>CAWBLT010000001.1:0-369511 GCA_963789665.1 uncultured Acidobacteriota bacterium
GTGCGAGTCACAGCCCAACTGATTCAACTGAAAGACCAAACGCACATCTTGTCGCGACAGTATGACCGTGAACTCAACAGCCTCTTGGCTGTTCAAGGTGAGATCGCACAGGAGGTCGCAGCTGAGATCCGACTCACCTTCGGCGACCGGAGGCCTGCCGTGGCTGCCTCTCCGACATCTGCACTTGCTCCGAATTTCTACGAAGCCTACGACCTCTATCTCAAAGGCCGCTACTTCTGGAACAAGAGGACACCTCAGAGCTTTCGACAGGCAGTCGAATGTTTCCAGCAGGCCATCGCGGCGGATCCTAACGATGCTCGCGCCTACGCAGGCCTCGCGGACACCTACGCCTTGATGAGCGCCTATGATGTCGGCCCTCCCGGCGATCTCATTCCCAAGGCACGCGCCGCCGCTAAGAAAGCTCTCTCTCTCGACGAAGAAGTTGCCGAAGCGCACGCTCGCGGTGATCGCCCAGGATTACGATTGGGATTGGCAAACCGCACAAAAGGAATTCCGCCGCGCTATCGAGCTGGACCCCAACTACGCCACGGGTCATCACTGGTACGCCGAGAATCTTGCGTTCCTTGGCCGTTTCGACGAGGCGTTGCCAGAAATGCGGCGCCATACAACTCGATCCGCTCTCCTTGATCATTCAAGCCGACAACGGCGTCTTCTTGTACTATTTGGCGTCAGTATGACCTTGCCATTGCCCAGTTCCGCGCTGTCCTCGAAATGGAACCAAACTTCCCTCGCGCCAATTCCATTGCCTTCGCTTATGTGCAGGAGGGGCGTTTTGCCGAAGCGCTCGCCCAACTCGATAGCTGGCATACTGCTGGCAACAACGCGTTCTGGCGCTCGAATCTGCAGGCCTACGTGTACGCCTGCGCGAGTCAGCCCGTTCCCGCGGGCCGCGCGCTCGCGAATTTGCAGCATCTGGACCACCGCCGCCCTATTGATCCGTTCGCTTTTGTCGCCCCCTACATCGGCCTCGGCGACAACGACCAAGCCTTCGCGTGGCTCGATAAGTCCGTCGCCGCACATTCACCCGGCCTTGCCGCCCTCAAGGTTGACCCAATTTATGACCCCCTGCGCAGTGATCCTCGATTTCAGCCGGTCCTGCGCCGCATTGGGTTGGCGCCGTAGGGTGCTTCTCGAGAAAGAAGTCACTCTGACGTGAAACTGATACGAAATCTTCGGATCGCATCAGTTCGTCGCCTTGGCCACGAAGTGCGGCCTGCTGGATGTGACTGATTGCGGGGTTCCAGTTCCGTGATCAGGCTATCCCGCCCGCAACCGCTAAGCGTTGAAGCGACACAAAACGATTGGTGGTGTTATCGAACCCACCGAATTGCTATAGATAGCATGTCAGTGCCTGATTAATGGTGCCGGCTCAACCGGTCGATGCAACGCCATCCAATGCTTTGATTCGGCAATGCTTCCGCGGGATAGCCATCTGTTTGACTGCACACGTCTAAAAACTAGCCAGGGCACCGGCCCGGCTGGTCAGACCTTAGCGGGCGATTTTAGCTTTTGTTTTCAGTGCCAGATGGGCTCAAGCTTAGTGTTGCATCGACCCATTGAGATCACCGCGTTATCTCTAACGACGCCGACCGTTTCAAGAGATTTTGTTCGTATTTCTTCTCTCCACGAACACACCTTTCCCGCAGCACGCGAATCGCGTCTCGGTGGCTGTGTTGTTTCACCTGCATCACCCCTAACAGTTCGGGCCGGTTCCGCTTCATCGATTCGGTGTTGCCCACCAAACATCTCTTCGGTCACCATCGACCATGATGAGTTATGCGAACTCCCCGTAGGGAGGCGGGTCGCCTAATCAATCAGACGGTGACTCTTCGCACCATAACGCCGTCCAGGCATCCCCACACAGGCATCACCGCTTTTCTGCTGCCTCTGTCCACGACAACAGAACTCGTGGTAATCAATCTGATCTCGCAACATGATCCACAACCGGATCCCCAGTTTCCGCGCGGCGGCAACTCGGGCCTTTCCCAGACCCTTCTGCACTAATTTGCGCCGGTAGAACCGCTGCAATTCCGGATCTCGGCGCACAGCATGTACCGCGGCCTCACACCAGAGAAAGCGCAACAGCGGATTGCCTTGCTTGCTCAGTCCTCCCAACTTCTGTCGCCCGCCGCTGGAGTGTTCCCTGGGAATGATCCCGATCTAACTGGCCAGCGCCTTGCCGTCGCGAAAGCGTTTCGGATCTCCCAGAAACACATCGGTCGCCAGGGCCGTGATCGGTCCCACACCAGGATGAGTCATCAGCAGCCCGGCGGTGGGTCGTTGGCCTGCTTGCTCCAAGACTTGCTGGTTCAGTTGCTCGATCTCCGCTTCGAACCTGGCGTACATCGCCTGCAACTCACTGCGCCGATGAGCGGTGGTGTTGCCAGTGGTAGCGACGCGATCGCGCTGGTCATGTTTCTGCTTGCGCGGCTCGGCCGCTCGAATCGTTGCTGGATGACCGACCTGACAGTCGATCCCCAGCTCCTCCATCAAGTGCAAAAACCACTTCATCGATCCGGTCGCTTCGATGCCTACACGCACCGGACCTGGCAGCGTGGAATAAAACTCCCGCACATTGTTGCCTTCGTGCGTCAGAGTCACATTCACGGCCTCTCCCGTTGCGGTGTCCAACATCGCCAACGTTTGCTGGCGAGCGTGCAAATCGCATCCTATAATTCGCATCTCGGCCTCCTTCGGTCCGAGCACTGTTGGGGCAAACACCGAACAGTTTACTCGGGCCGAGCGAGGTCGACGTCGTTATGACATCAATCAGGACCTACGTGGCGAACTGTCTCGAATCAAGCAGAGTACTGAAGCCGGCACGATCACGCAAAACACCAGAGGCGATCGCATGACGTTTTGCCAGGCGGCGCGGCTATTTTTCGACCATCACGTTTGCGGGCACCACCACGTTGAAGTTGCCCTCCACGGCTTGGACGCTCACCGTGTACGTCCCCACTGGCGTGTCATTGGAACTGCCGCTGCAGGCAGACATTCCGCCCAACGCGATTACAAATAAGAAGCTGGCAACGTACACGAGCCAAGGCCGCGCTCGGCTTCGCCGGGCCAATTGACCCGCCAACAGCAATGCCAGTAGCGCGCAGAAGCAGATGGGGGTCAGGACGACTGAGCCGGGCCAGCTGCGAGGTTGCGGAACCACAAGCGTCTTGCAGTCGCCACAATCGGTGACGACCGTGACAGACACGGTGTACACGCCCGTCTGGCCCATCTGAGTGATCCCGAGCGTGCACTTGCCGCGCGGCACACAGTCAACCACGTTAGCGACAGGTGCCACGGCGTTGGCATTGCCGGCCACGCACACGGTGAACGAGTAGGTTATCATCGCGCCCTGTTTGACTATCTGTTCCGGAACGCTGGGCCGCATGCAGAAATCTCCACCACGCTTTCGGTGGCGCTGCCCGTGCTCCCGCTAAAAGCGTTTGAGTTCGGAGTGAACGTCGCAGTCAGCGTAGCGTTCCCGGATGCCGGCAACGACGCAATCGTCAATGTGCACGAACCCGCGCCGGCGGACGCCGCAGTCAGAACCACCGGCGACGGCGTGCAAGTGTCGCCAACGCCGTCGCTGCCCACGACGTTGCCCGTCGGGATGGCGGTGCCGGATGCCGGTGCAACCTTGAAGGTCACGGTGACCGGATTTCCCACCAGCGCGTCGGTGGATGGCAGAGCAGTACCGTGGTCGCTGCTGCTGGTTGTCACCGTGACGGTCGTACCAGTCTGCGCCGCAGCGTTCGTCAGTGTAAAACTCGCTATCCCGGAGACGTTGGGCGCGGTGGCGGTGACGGCATAGCTTCCGGCGGTCCCGTTGGCGGCGAATACCGCCGAGGTGGCTATTCCCGATGCGTTGGTGACGGCCGTGTTGACGCCGCCCGCGAACGTGCCGCCTGCACCGCTGGAGGGCGCAGTGAAGGCCACGGTTACACCGCTCACGCCGACGCCGCTGCCATTAACCACCGCCGCCATCAGCGGCGCCGAAAAATTCTCGTCAACTGTCGCCGTCTGTCCCGAGCCGCTCGCCGCGCTGATCGTGTCCGTCGCTCCGGTCGAGCCGGCGGTGATCTGAAACACGGTGCCGCACCCGCTGATCGAGCACACCGTTGAAGTGCCGCCCAGCCCGGTAGTGCCGAAAACGTTGTTGGTCGCGTCCAATACCAGGCCTGTCGGGCACTGCACCATCCGGGCTGCCCGTGAAGCTGTACAGCACACTTTCTGTGTAGCTCCCACCGCCGTTGGGATGCAGCTTGAACGCGGTCCCGCATTGCAATGCACGCCGTGGAAGCGCCGCCGGCTGCGGTAATACCGTAAAAGTCGCCGGACGCGTCCACTTCCAAATTTCCTGGACCTTGCCCATCCGGGGTGCCCGTGAAGCTGTACAGCACACTCTCCGTGTAGCTTCCGTCGCCACTTGGGTGCAACTTGAACACCGCCCCGCATCCAAAAGAGGAGCAGGCCGTTGAAATGCCGCCGGACGCAGTACCGTACAGGTTGCCCTGTGCGTCCAATATCAAATTTGAGCCTGGTATTTCACCATCCGGAACGCCCGTGAAGCTGTACAACGCCTTGGGTGCATAGCTCCCGGAAGAGTTGACCAGCTCGAAGACGGTCCCGCACCCGAGAGTGCAGGCTGAGGAACCACCGCCCGCAGGAGTAGTGCCGAACACGTTTCCGGATGAGTCGACGACTACATTTCCCGCCGGGGTTATGCCATAGAACCCCGCGATCGAGAAGCTGAACAGCACACTGTACGTGTAGCTCCCGGAGTTGTTGGTCAGCTCGAATACGGTGCCACATCCGGCCTTGCAGAAACTTGATGACTTTGCCGTGCCGCCGAATTCAGTAGTTCCGTAAAGGTTGCCGGACGCGTCCATGCTCAAACTTCCGGGCGATTGACCGTCCGGGTCGCCGGTGAAGTTGTGCAGGATCTTCTCGGTGTAGACTCCGGAGGCCTCGGCCAGTTCGAACACGGTCCCGCACCCGAATTGGCAGGCCGATGAACCGCCGCCGGCTTGGGTAGTGCCATAGAGGTTGCCGGACCCGTCTAGAACCAGGCCTCCGGGCAATTGACCGTCGTCGCTGGTGGCCCCGAAGCTATACAGCAGACTCTCTGTATAGGTCCCATCGCCCTTGGGGTGCAGCTTGAACACGGTGCCGGCGTTCGCAGCGCCGCCGTTTTGCGTAGTGCCGTAGAAGTTGCCGTTCGCATCCCTAACGAGACTACCGGCAGGGCTTCCTCCGTCGGCAGGCGGGCCGGCAAAGCTGTAGAGCACGCTCTCGGTCTGCGCTGGAAGTGGGAGGACGGCAAAGATTAGAACCGTCGCGGCGGCGATGCCCCACCGAGCTGCTCTCGTGAGCGCACGCCCTCTGCCGACCGCCACCTCGCCTTGCGCTGCTGCCCACCTTAAGTCGCTAGTCACGGCAGTTTCTCCTTACGCGCTTCGCACCTCATACCGAATCTGTCGCGCCTGCCGGCGTGTCGCGAGGGTGCTGGATGCAAAAGTCATCCCGCGCAGCGACGTGCCAGGCGCTCTCGCGGCGCAATTCCAGCAGCTACCATCCGCTTGTCCGTCCCGACGTTTTGCACTTTGCGCAATTCCCAGCACGAATCTTCAAGACTGGCCGGCTCCCTGCTAGCTCCGCGTCATTTATTTTCAGTCTCCTGCGCTTTCAGATGGTCTTCGCGGCTTGCGACCGTAACCCGTACACCGGGGGATAGATGCAACCCTGCCAACTGTTCTGCCCAAGCGGCAGCGAGCAACTCTTCGAAGGCCTGCCTCGTTTTGTCGGTCCCACCGACTTCCATCTGTGAACTTTTCCTGGGCGACGATGGGCGGCACTGTGCCGCAAAGGCGCTTCGCAGGTCAATGGACGGAGGCTGGACTGTTGCTGAACTCTTGTTGTACGAGCAAGTTGACGCGGCAGCGTCGGTTACTAGGAAGCTTAGGTATCATCCGCTACAATCTTGCGCCAGCTCCGAGCGGGTGCTAGGATGCGGGCGCGTTCCCGATCAAGGGTGTGACCACGCCCATGGATTCCCCGAAACGGTCTCTCTCGCTCATTTGCCTTCGGTCCGTACGAAGCCGACCTTGCCGCCGGAGAACTGCGCAGAGATGGAGCTCGCGTCAAGATCCAGGACCTTCCGCTGCGCTTGATGGGGTTGCTGGCTGAAAGACCGGGAGAAGTTGTCACGCGCGAAGAACTGCAGAGTCGTCTTTGGCCGCAAAATACGTTTGTTGACTTCGAAGATGGACTAAACACCGGCGTTAAGAAGTTGCGCGAGGCGTTGGGCGACGACCCTGAAAAGCCTCGTTACATCGAAACGATCCCGCGGCGCGGTTACCGCTTCATCGCGAAAGTGACGCAGATGTCAGCGCCTGCCCGGGTCGCGGTTTCTTCGGAGGAGTCGCCCGCGTCCCCTGCTGTGCCAGAGCCCGCGGCGGCGATTGGCGCGTCGGGCAGCCGCTGGCAAGCGTGGATACTGGGAGCGGTAGCAGCTGTGGCCCTGTTGAGCGGCCTGGGTTTCTGGCTCCTATATGGGCGGCCCGCGTTTTCCTTCAACCAGAGTGAGACAGTTTTGGTCGCGGATTTCGAAAACCAAACCGGTGATTCCCGTTTTGACGAGGCCTTGCGCACCGCGTTCATCGTCAGCCTGGAGCAATCGCGCCACGCTAACGTGTTCCCTCAAATTCGAGTCGGCACAGTTCTCAAGCTCATGGGCAAGTCCAGCACGGAACACGTCACTCCCGCGTTAGGACGCGAGATTTGCCAGCGCGAAAATATTCGTGGACTGATCGCCGGCAGCATTACTCGCAGCGGCCAGGAGTTTGCGCTTTCCGCACAATTAATTGATCCGCAAAGCGGAGCGACGGTGCGCTCCTATATGGAACGCTCGTACGGTGAGGATCACATTCTGGATGCCTTGGATGTGATTGCCGCCGATATCCGGCGCGACCTTGGAGAATCGCTCTATCAGATTCACCGCGCAGACCGGCCGCTTCCCGAAGTGACTACCAGTTCCTTAACAGCTCTCAAGCAGTACGCGGATGGCGTGGCGCTCTGGCATCAGGGAAAATTCCAGGATGCCGTAACTTTGCTGCGCGCAGCGGTACAGACCGCGCCAGACTTCGCCATGGCCCACGCGGCTCTGGTGCAACGCCTATTTCAGCTACATCGTAAAACGCGCCGCTCGAAAGGAAAACAAGAGTACGAAAAGGCGCTCGCGCTTTCCTCGCGCACCACCGACCGCGAGCGCCTGCTCATTCAAGTCAACTATGCGGATGATCTTGGGCATGTCAGCGAGGCTGACGCCCTTTATCGTGCGTATCTGAACCGCTATCCCGACGATTGGACCACGCTTTGCAGTTATGCGCTGCCTGCTGCGCAGGCACGGACGCGGCCCTGAAGCGATCGCGCAGTACAAGGAGATCGTCAGAGTCGCGCCAGACGACGCCCGAGACCTATATCGAAATGGCCACCACATATAAGACGATGAATCAATTGCCGGAAGCGCTCGCCGCATACGCTCGAAGCGATTCGCCTGGACCCCGACTGGCTCGCTGGCCGGGGACGTTGGCAGGGAATACGGTTTTCTGCCCTCGTCCTGAATGGCGAGGACCAGAAAGCGGAGCAAATATTTCTCAGCCATGCTGGAAAAGCCAGCCACACGCGAGAAGACTGGCATGCGCTCATTGGCAATTCTGGATATGTACCATGGGCCGCTTTACCTGAACGCGGCTCAAGCGCTTCGAGCGTGTCTGACCGTTCTCCAGAATCAGCAGGCGATACTTTGAGCACGGCCCGGGTCTATCTCTGGCTGGCCATCCTTGCCGATGGCCAGGGGAATTTGCGCGCCGAGCGCCAACAGCTCGATTACGTCCTGTCGCTAAACTTCGTCGGCGATCGAACCTAAGGTCATCTTCGGCCCGTCGCGTGGGGCAACAGTACATAAGGGCCGGCGCCCTAGACAGAGCAGAGAAGTTGGAAAGCCCTCATAGCGCCGCTCGCGGACCCCAAAAATGTCTGAACAGACCGGTTACTTACATCTCCTTCAAGGAGAAATCGGCTCTCGCTCACGGACATGCCGACAAAGCTATCGAACTGTTCACCCTTTCAAACACGGAGAAGCAGCACACTCCTTCAGCGTCGAAGCTCTCGCCCGCGCGTATCAACAAGCCGGAAAAACCGATGATGCCATCGCCTGGTACGAAAAGCTGATGGGCCTCGCGGCTATCGCGCATCGGCTGGAGACCCAGCAGTTGTGGCTAACGGCTCATCTGCCCCGCTCTCCGCCGATTACGCAGCCAAGGGCGACCGCGAAAAAGCCCGACAGACCATCGGCCAGCTGCTCACCTATGGAAGGACGCCGACCCCGACATCCCCCTCCTGAAGCAGGCCAAAGCCGAGTACGCCAAGCTTCAATAGTTCCGAGGCAGGCGAGAGGAGCGGACTCAGGTAGCCTTCGTGGCGTCAGGGACGGTTAGTCGCGTTACCGGACATCTCTAACAATGTCGGCCCTGTCAAACTGTTTTTGAACGCACTTCTTTCTTTTCACCTAAAAGAGCTGTTCTCTTTCGCTTTTTTTCGGTTTCTTGTCAGCCTTGACGACTTCGGCTCGCTCGTAATCTAGCGGTCAGCTTCAGTCCGACCCATACATCTCTTCGATCGTAAACTTCAGATCATGATTAGTAATTCGAACTCCCTCTCGCAAGGGAGCGGGATGCCCATTCAAGTGCGCGGCGTTCTCGTTCACGCCATGTCCGGTACCGAGCTGTCCCGCGTGCGAACCGAAATCCGGCTCCATCTTCCCGAGCCTATCGACAAAAGCCCACTCGAGTCGAGGGGGCCGACATTGTTATGCAATCAATGCCGCATAAGAACTTCACATGTACGGTAAGCGCGTTAATCAGGAGTTGAAACTCTTGTTGTCGAGAATATTCTGTCGGCCACAGTCGCTTTCCTGCCTCAGTGCAGCCGTATAATCGGACTTTCGAATGAACGGCCAGTAATCAACTTCCCCAAGTTTTCCAAGTCGCGCTTCGCTTCGTCGTGAAATTGAATGAAATGACAACAGATTCAAAATGCGCGGCAAGCATACTGATTTTTGGCTCAGGCCACTCGAGTGGGAGGTCCGTTGTTAGAAACAGCCGACAGCGCTCAAGGATTGCCCGCACCTTTTCCCTGGGGGTGTCTTTGCCGACCAACCGATACTCCCTAAGGTCCGAATATGTAACCCATGCGCCTCGAAATATCGCGTTCAACGCAGCATCAGACGTACTGTGTGGAAAGTTCCGGTGAAACTGCTCGTTAGTGATCTCTCCGGCGATAAACTGCCGGAGAATATCGGCCCCAAATCGTCGTTGTGTCTGCTCTGTTGTCATTGGTCAATGAACGTACAGATAGCTTGACGCTCTGTGTCGCCGGATATCTTCGGCATTCCGATAACTTTGACTTTGTCGCCGACCCGGAATTGTCGCTTTCTCACGTGCAGGAATTTATCACAACGTCGCCCTAGGTCCCGATAAGTCTGCTGGTCTCAATGGGTCGACGCAACTCGAAGCTTGAACGCCCTTGCCTTGACAACAAAAGCTAACATCGCCCGCCAGAGCTAGACTAGCAGAAACCTTCGTCCGGCTAGGTTTTGACTACGCGTACTCAAACAGATCGCCCTCTTGCGGAAGCATCGCCGAATGGATGAACTGGATGGTGTTGCATCGGCCGATTGAGCTGGCAGCGTTAATCAGGAGATACGACGCTCGCCGACGTCAGAGAAGCGTTGCCGGCACCATTGTCGCTGATCTTTGAAACGATTCGAGCTCTGCGCTCACTACTCATCTGGGGAATGAAAGAACAAAGACGAAGCCGCCGAATCATAGCAATCGTGTCGCTTGAGATCGATTCAAATGGCGAGGTGCTATCAGCATCAACAGCAGTCATCAACCTCAACGGTGCCCTGATCTTGTCGTCCGTAAACTGGCCACCAGGAACCAACCTTGCGATTAGAAATCCTGCCACAGGTATGGAAGTGCGAGGTCGGGTCGTTTGGTCGGGAACCCAGGCTTCCTCGGGGCCATACAAGCTCGGCGTTGAGTTTCACTCGGCATCGCTTGAGTTTTGGGGTGATAGCTACGATCTTCACGGCGAAGAAGCTCCGTGACCAAGCGAGCGAAGATTAAGACATCGAAGTCTCGGGACCTCCGCTTCCGCAAGCCTAATCTCTCGTGAGCTTTATCCCAGCTTTGTCGCGATCCCAAATTTCAGAGCGGCGGCTTTCAGCAAGCTCTTTAAGCTTGTACTTTTCGATTTTTTGACTGGGTGTTTTGGGCAGACAATCAACGAATTCGATAAATCGGGGGACCATGAAATAAGACATGTTTTCATTGCAAAACGATATTATTTCTTCAAACGATACGGACTCCCCCGGTTTCGGAACAATGTAGGCCATTACGTCATCTTCACTCATCTCCGATGACATCGGGATCGCCGCAGCCTCTAAGACTTTCGGGTGCTTTGAAATTATGAGCTCCACTTCGTACGCGGAAATGTTCTCGCCGCGTCTGCGAATAGCCTCCTTCTTGCGGTCAACGAAAAATAAGTAGCCGTCGGCGTCCAAATAACCGCGGTCCCCAGAGTGAAACCAATTGCCGCGCATTTGTTGAGCAGTCGCGTCAGCCATTTTGTAGTATCCGAGCATCATTAGCCCAGGTTCACGCGGGCGAATGCAAATTTCCCCGCTTTGCCCCGGAGGTAGTGGACGGTTATTACCGTCTACAATTTGGATCTCGACGTATCCTGGCGTCTTGCCAGACGAGCCAGCTTTCTCGATCGGGTCGTTAGGGGTGAATAACGTTACGACACACGTTTCCGTTAAGGCGTATACCGAAGTGATTCGAAGATGGTATCGCTCCTGAAAGGCCATATAGATCTCTTTAGGGCTTGGTACAGTCATACATTGACGAAGCCGATGCTGCTTTGTTGGTCCCGGATGTTTCCAGATTATATTCGTCATAGCGCCCAAAGAGTTGAACTGTGTCACCCCGAACCGATCAACATCATCCCAGAACTGGCTTGCGGAGAATCGGGGCACCAGTGCAATCGCGGCGTCGGCCCAGAGCGCCGCGTAGCACGTGTACCACATCGCATTGCCGTGAAACAGCGGAAGGCAAGTGTATAAAACGTCGTCGGGCCGATAACCGAAATGGCTCGATACCGCATAACCCACACCATGTCCCTGAGAATGAGGACTGACGGCGCCCTTAGATGGTCCCGTCGTCCCGGAGGTGTAGGCGATCAAGTTCACATCGGAATGGCTAACGGCATCGAGCGACGGAGTGTCCGAACTGGCGGAGCCAATCTCGCGAAGATCCGCTAGAGGTAACTTGCTGTCTCGCAATTCGGAATTGGACGCTGTAGTTGACCCAGCGTATAGGAGTCCCTTAACCTTTGGGATTTGGCCCGTCAGGGCTACAAGTCGACCGGCGCACTCTTCATCGACTATGACCCACGTAGAATCCGATTGATCGATGAAGTAACGCAGCAACTCCCCTTTGGCCGCCGTATTAATCGGGACAGATACCGCTCCGAGTTTCCCGAGCCCCCAACTCGCCCAGAAAAATTCGGGGCGATTTCCCAGCATCAAGGCAACATGATCACCTTTTCGGATGCCATGCGCGAAGAAACCATTTGCATAGCGACTGGTCATTTCGTCTAAAGCTGCGTACGTGTATATCCTGTCCTCCCAAAGAAGCCAGGGGCGATCACCAACGCGTGACGCTTTTTCCGCCAGAATCCGGCCCATGGTCCGCTTTTCCAGGGGATAGATACGCACCTAACACGCTCCTAACCACGAAACAAATACAGACAATCGCACTAATCATTGGCGTCGCACTACTTCACACCGAAGCGCCACAAACCAACTCACCGCATGAATCCATATTTTGCCACGGGGAAACTTCCTGGATTTGACGCACTTTCTCGATCGCCGCGCGTTCACCCATGATTCTTGACGTTCCGTCGCAATACATTTTACGAGCGGTGTGACATGACGGCGGCATAATAAAGTCTCTTTCGTTACGGGGCAAGGTATTTCTCATTTACCGTGAATATTCGGCTGAAACGGACAGGGCGCTCGACTTTTTATTACACTATTCACGGATTTTAATATACTTTTGTCATGATTCCTATTGACACGATAACGCCGTCTGGATAGATTGTGTGCCTTACTCGAGATGCGAACGAATCGAATTCCAAGACATGGCCTGCAACTGTCGAATGCGAACTTTAGCTCTCAAGGTCGAATGGAGGACGTGTGACGGATACGTTCGTGCTCGGTGTTGCGATGCATCCGCCTTCCGCGTGGATTTCCGATAAGCGTCTCGAAGAGATGGTGTTTGACACGGCGAGAGCGGCCCTCGATGACGCCAACATCGACCGTAAGGAATTGGATCACGTAACGATCGCGGCCTCTGACGAACTCGATGGACGAAGCATATCCAGCATGCTCCTGTCTGCTCCGGCGGGTGCGTACCTTAAAGACGAGTTAAAGGTCACCGATTCCGGTCTCGTTGGATTTTGTCTCGAGGTTATGAGAATCGAGTCGGGACGCTTCCATTTGGGTCTCGTGTCCAGCTGGAATAAAAGCTCGAAAGCCCCATTCGAAGACGTAATGCGAATGCGGTGCGAGCCGTTCTACACGCGAGAAATTGGATTAAACATGTCAATCGCGGACGGCCTCTTTGCGCAAGCGGTGAGTCGTTCGTATGGCATCAGCCACTCAGATGCCAATGCTGCTGTTCACGCCAGTTATAAACAAGCTCGTCAAAACGAACGTGGAATGCGATCAGCCGTTCCTTCCGTGGAGGCGATTGCATGCTCGCCTTATGTATCCGTTCCGCTTCGTAGGCTACAACAAGCTCCAATAACAGACGGTTGCGTGTCGATGGTAGTGTGCTCTGGCGAGTGGCTACGTAAGCATCCCGATCGTCGTGCCTTGGCCAGAGTGTCCGGCTTGTCGTGGCGGATCGATGATTACCAGCTTGGAGAGAAACGTCTGTCTTCCCTCCAAGGCTTCAAAGAGACTTTTCGAAAAGCACTTTCGATGAGCGGGCTGCGGGATGTTAACCAACTAGACGTCGTAGAAATCGATAGCCAGACCCCGTTTCACAATTTGGCGTGTCAACGTGCGCTCGACCTTCCGAGCGCTGTCCAGGTATCGCCTTCCGGTGGACCTTTCGCTCAAAATCCGTATTTTTGCACGGGCCTAGTTCACGCGGCGGAAGCGGTGCTCCAAGTGTCGAACCGCGCTGGGTCGGTGCAGGTGAAGGGCGCCGCGCGAGTTGCTGCGCACGGTAGCCATGGATTCGCCCAACAGGGGAATGCCGTAGCAATCTTCGAGGGAGTGTAGGGAATGCCCAAGAATAGAGTCGCCGTGATCGGAGTTGGAGAAACACCGTTCCGAGCGCACGTCCCAGATAAGACCTATGTAGAGTTATCTCAAGACGCGGCAAAGGCGGCTCTGGAAGACGCGGGACTTACGCCCGACGATATTGATGCGATCGTATTCTCGATGGCGCCGACTCAATTCATGGGCGTCAACGACGTTGAGAAATGGGCCGTGGATTCGATTTGGGCATCCGGCAAACCTCTTATGCGCGTGCACACGGGAGGTGCGACGGGCGGCTCGGCGTTGCACGCCGGCTATGCGCACGTCGCGAGCGGGATGTATCGTACGGTTTTGGTCGTGGGAGCCGACCGCGTGGCCGAAACACCCGATGCACAGCATATATTAAATTTGATCTGGGACCCGTTCTACGAACAGGACTTCGCGCTGAATACGGTCACGATGACGGCCCTGTCAACTCAACGTTACATGCACAAGTACGGAACGACAGAAGAGCAGTTCGCACGCGTGGTCGTCCGTTCTCGCAAGAATGCTCTCCAAAATCCAAATGCCCACCTCAAGGGGAACATAACAATTGACGATGTGATGAAATCGCCCCGGATGTCGTGGCCGTACAAATTGTTTGATATATGTCCGCGATCGAGTGGAGCTGCCGCGGTTGTATTGGCAAACGAAGAAGTTACAAAAAAGCATTGTTCGCGGCCGGCTTTCATTAACGGAATTGGAGGGCTCACAAACACCGTGTTCATGGGCGACCGCGTAGGGCCGTACTCTGACGCGGAGTTCTGTGACGAGGCGGAACTCAAGTTCGCTGGTGAAGAGGCTTACGCCCAGGCGGGCATCACGGATCCCATTAAGCAAATCCAGGTTGTAGAGCTCTACGATCCATTCAGTTCTATTCAGTTTCCACAGCTAGAGTCTCTTGGGTTTTGCGAACGCGGAAGAGCGCAGGATCTCAGCGACGACGGATCATTCGATATGGGGGCGATGCTAAGCGTCAATCCGTCCGGCGGAACGCTCTGTAGCAATCCCATCGGCGTTACCGGTCTGGTGCGAGTGGCGGACGCGGCTCTCCAGATAATGGGAAAGGCAGGTAAGAATCAGTTGCCCGGTGTCCAAAACGCACTTTCGACCGCCATCGGCGGTTCTGTCCAATTCGTAAATTGTACAGTTCTCGGTGCTGACTACGTTTAATTGGTATCTGGTATTTTGAAACTCAAAGGTGGGCTATGCCAAAGCAGGAAGCCATGAACGACGCGAACATCCTTACCGGAGAGTGGCATGTTCGATACAACTACTCGATCGGGAAAGTGGCCGGTAAGTTCTTCGAGGGCCTAAGGCACAAGAAAATCCTCGCGACGCATTGCAGCAAATGCGGACTATCGTTCTTGCCGCCCCGCGCTTACTGCGAACGCTCCTTTGAACCTTTCGATCAATGGATCGAGGCTGGTCTTGAAGGCGTCATCGAGGCCGCGACGATCGTCTCAGTCCAGTTTGAAAATCTCCCGAAGCCGCCATATGCGATCGCTTACGTTCGTCTGGACGGTGTGAGCACGGCATTAATAAATTTCGTCCGCGGTATGGACTTGAGCAATGTCGAACACGCCGCGCAACGCCTTAACCCGGGCACTCGAGTTCGGGTCGAATTTATCGATAATCCGCAGGGGCGCATTACGGACTTTCATTACGTTCTCGCGGCGGCCTGATTTTAGCCGCGCAGTATCGTTAGTCGAATTCGGGTTAAGCGGATGTTCTGGGCTGCTGGTATTGTGACGGAACAGCGGCAGGTTAAGCGGTATTACAGAATGGGTGTCGTTACCAGAAGAGTGAAATATTTGGCGCTTGATTCGTCGCCGGCATTTAAAGCCTTCCAATTTGTTCGTGCCCGCTAGGTGCCTTGGCTTCTTGCGTATTCGATGGGCGCCGACACTTAAGTTCGGCGCAGCGTTGCTGCGGCTGACCCCATAAAATCGAGTATTCAATCAAGCGGATTTATCGCGTTTCCCGTTCCTATCCGTTCCCGCCCTATCCGTTTTTTGTATCTGACCCCGAAGTATAGCGAATATTGCGGATTTATACCCCTCGCCTAACAATTACACATTATTGTCTTGACACGCATATTTCGTAACGATAGGATGCGCGCCGTCACGTGGAAATCACGACTCATCTCTCTCTCAATTGATAGCTCTTGATACCGCCTTAATCGAATTGATTTTTGGGCAACGGTTCGCCATGGAGGCTAGACTATGGGAGCTAAAGTCGCGAGGGGAGCGGGCTGTGCGGTATTCCTAATCGTAATGTGCTGCCTATTTGCGCTGCCTGGCGGGGCACAAACGGGCGGGACGGGAGCTTTAACAGTAACGGTTACGGATCCGAGCGACGCGCTAGTGCTCGGGGCCACGGTGACTATGAGCAATTCCGCAGGGATCTCCCGAACCCTGATCACGAGTGCAAATGGAAGTTGTACTTTTACGCTCCTACCAGTCGGTAACTACAAGGTAGTCATCTCTGCGCCCGGTTTCGCAACGATCGAGGTCCCGATCGTTGCTGTCAACGTCACTGAGACTCGTCTAATGACGCAGAAACTAGAAGTCGGCTCGACGACGCAGCAAGTGACGGTGGCTGCGGGCGTACAGACTATCCAGACGGAGACCGTCACGCTGGGTGACACGGTTGGAAATGCGCTTCTGAATGACCTTCCATTAGCGACTCGCAATTACACCCAGATCTTAGGCTTATCTCCCGGAGTCGTCACGGATGTGAACAACGCGTCGGCGCTCGGGCGCGGATCGAAAGACGTGTACGTCAATGGGGGAAGCAATGCCAATAACAATTTTCAAATGGATGGAGTCAATGTCACCAATATATTCGAGGACACTCCACAAGACAACGCAGCAACATTTGGATCAATCCCGATTCCCAGCCCAGATGCACTCCAGGAGTTCAAGGTGCAAACTGGGCAGTTTGATGCGGGCTATGGCCAGAACTCAGGTGCCAACGTAAATGTTGTAACAAAGTCTGGCACCGATTCGTTCCACGGATCTCTTTTCGAGTTTTTTCGAAACGACGCACTCAATGCAAACGGTTTTTTTCAGAACGAGACCGGGCAGCCTCGCGGAAAGCTGGAACAGAATCAATATGGCGGTACCGTGGGCGGACCGTTAAAGAAAGACAAGCTATTCTTCTTTTTCTCTTATCAGGGAACCCACCAAATAAACGGCGTCGCGGTTCAAGGATTTCAGACGGCGGATTTGCCAGAGCAGTTGACGGATAACCGGTCGGCAGCGGCTCTCGGCGCCGCGTTTTGCCCGGCGAATAATCCCCCGGGAAGTCCTGGCGCTCGTTTCGCAAATACTGAGTTCGGCGGAGTGCAGGTCGCCTGTGATGGTTCCAATCTCAACCCGGTCGCGCTTAGCCTTTTACAAACCAAGTTACCTAACGGCACCTTTGTTATTCCGAGTCCACAAACGATCCTAAACCCGGGGGCGCCAAATGCGATCGGCTTTTCCTCATACAGTGTTCCCGCAACGTTTAAAGAGAATCAGGCCATCCTGAATATTGACTGGAGGATTTCGCCAAAAAATTCGTTGTCGCTGAAGTATTTCTATGCCTATGCTCCAGAGGTGTGGAGTTTCAATTGTACAGGCTGCCTACCGTACACGGGCGGCAATATAAATCACTCTGGAAACCAGTTTCCGTCGCTTAAGTTAACAACTCTAATTACCAACAACCTGGTCAATGAGTTTCATGCTTCGTATTATTGGATACGAGCCGACGCCACACCGACCAACCCAATCACACCTCAACAAGTGGGTATGACTACCGCCACTTCGTCGTGGAATACGTTCCTGCCGGTCATCAATATTAATGGACTGGTTAACTTTGGAGGGTTTCTCGTAGACGGTTCAAAGGACCCTACCACCAGCTATGAAGTGTCGGACCAAGTCTCCTGGTCGCATGGACGTCATACGATCCGATTTGGAATCGACGTGAGACAGCCGGATTTTTACTACCACTTTTTCGGAGTGAAAGGACAGCTTACATTCTTGACCTGGGCCGACTTTTTGGTGGGTCAATCTGCAGCACAAAATGGCACTCCTTTTAGCAACGTGTTTAACTCATTCTCATACGTCACGCAGCCAGGAGGTACAACCTATAACAACATCCAATGGGAACAGAGCGCGTTCTTTCAGGACGACTTCAAGGTCAGCCCGCGGCTAACCCTCAACCTTGGTCTACGTTGGGAACACGACGGTCAACCGGCCGTTCATGATCCGAATGCCGGAGTTGTGAACTACAATCTGAGTCTTCTCCAAGCACAGCCAATACCACCGACTGACGGTACGTACGTAGGGCTGACGGTCGCCAACAATTACGCGGGAGCTCTGCCGACCGGGGTAGTAAGGCGCCAGAAAAATTGTCACAATAGTACGTGCGCACCATACTTTGATTTTGCTCCCAGGATCGGTTTCGCATGGCGGCCAATTGCTAGTAACAACGGACTTGTGTTGCGCGGTGGATATGGCATTTTTTATAACATCGTCCAGGGCGTTCCGTTTGCGATTGCTGAAACCGCCGTGCCGCCTAGCGGCGAAACGTTTAACCATAGCGGTGTGAGTAATTCGTTGGCAACGTTGGAGGCTCCATTTAATCCAGTTCCTCCTCTGGGTTTTATTTCAGCATTGCGCACTCCGAGCTCCCAACTTTCTCAGAGTTCTGTACAGTACGGCCTGAGAACTCCTTACACGATGGAGTACAACCTGGATCTGCAGTGGGAATTCAAACCCTCGTGGCTCATTGATATTGGTTATGTTGGTTCGAACAGCCATAACCTTGAAACCGCCTCAGACTTTAATGAGTCGCTTATAGCTAGCGCAACTGATCCCGTTAACTGCGGCAATCCAGCTACAGGGTGCATCACCACCAATACAGCCACCAATGCACCGCAGCGCGTGCCGATTGTCGGCTTCACTCCGCCCGGGCTAACGTTCAACGGAAACTTTGGAGCGTTTGAGTACAACGCCCTGCAGGCAATACTTAAGACGCCTTCGTTTCACGGATTGCAATTCCAAGCTTCCTATACGTGGGCTCGAGATTTTACGAACGTGGCAGGGGTAGATCTTTCCGCGGGCGGCGCCGGCAGTGTAAACAGCGACGATCCCAACAACCGTCGCCAGCAATGGGGACTGGCTGACTACACGCGGCCGCAACGGCTCGTGATCAACTATACTTATAGCTTTCCCAGCTATCGCAACGGCGAGGGCTTCAGCGGCAAAGCATTGTCGGGTTGGAGCGTCGCCGGGGTCACCGTCGCTCAGGACGGTCTGCCTATAACACTTCTCGATTCCCTGGGAGGGGCGGTCTATGGTTTTGCAGGAACCTCTCGCGCCCAACTATGTCCCGGATTCACCGCCGCCACCGTGCAGACTCCAGGGAGTGTGGAATCGCGTCTGAACAACTTCTTCAATCTGAATTCCGTGGCGGATACGTCTGCGAAGGCTTGTAGTATGCCGGTTCTCGACGGTGTTCCGGGGGCCACTCTTTACGGCAATACGGGTCGCGCACTATTTCTGGGGCCGGGCCAATTCAACTGGGATATTTCAATCCTCAAGACGACTGTTGTGGGTGGGATCCGTGAAGGCGCGTACTTGGAGTTCCGGACGGAATTCTTCAACGCCTTTAACCATGCACAGTTTTCAAACCCGGGCGCAAGCGTGACGGGTTCTACCTTTGGCGTTATTTCCAGCACGACTGTCGCGCCGCGCATTTTGCAATTTGCTCTGCGGTACGCTTTTTAGCCAAGGTCTGTTCGGCGACGGATTGTGGCGCGTCAACTCGTCGGCGAAGTTCTCTAGAATTAGACTATACCCAATACCGAGAGGAGTTTCCGATGACGATGCTTCCGACAAAGAGAAATGCTGAAACAGAAGAAACGGCGGAGAAAACCGATCGGCGAAGCTTCATAAAAAGTGCCTCAGTCGCAGGACTAGCAATGGGAACGGCGGGAATTACCCGCGCGATGGAAAACCCTGCAGAGACAGCCCAGAGCGCAGCGCCGGCAGGCGATCCCCCTCGTCCTGCCGGCATTCGTCAGGGAGGTGCATTCGATTGCCGCTTCCCGATTGCCTATGAATTCTCCATCCCGGAAGCAACGAAGGTGCTAATGCAGTATTTCGCATCGCTGAGCCGGCGAGATCTTAAAGGCATATCGCAGACATTGCATTATCCGTACGGCACTTATGAAGGACTTGAGGCCACCATCGTGGAGAATGCCGACAGTCTGATGGACGCCCCTCCACCATCAATGAACGTAACAGGAAAGGGAGTGAACCTAATACGGCCGGGATCCTACGATATGTTGGACAGTTTTGAGATTCACAATTACCTCCCGGTTAGCGTTCAGTTTTCGCTTTGTTATAGCCGTTACGCAGCCACAGGCGAAAAGATTCTTGTTTGTCAAGGGATCTACGCCGTGACGAACAATGATGGAAAGTGGGGAATGCAACTGTCATCCACCATTTTCAAGCCTGCCGATGAAGCCGACTTGGTTTTCAAGGATGCCGAACAAGCCTATCTGCGCCAAGAACGAACCGACGCCTTGGCGTTCGCCAACCGCGATCTATCGAGGCTAAAGACCCTCATTTTGAACCCTGGAAAACAAGCGATTATTGCGAACCCGCTAGACTGGAAAAGTCCGCTCGTAGCGGCACATGACGGAGACCCAATGGCGCCTTACAAGACCAAGGGCGTTATGAGCCGCTTAAAGGTGACAGACGTCCCGGAGGTCAGGTCTGAGCCCGATGCGGCGAAGATGGGCGCGGTATTCAACGACTACTATGAAATCGCGCGAGGTGGCTTTCCGAAGTATGCGGCGACGAGGATCGCACCATACGCTCGCGTTTTACACTCTTCTTCCGATAAGGCCCACGTTTGGGGTGGCTACATACGAAACGCTCCAGACTTGACCCTTATTAACGAATTCCACCGAGGGCTGGGCGTGTTCACTTACGTTAACGGGCACTGGGGCTATGCCGGCACCGCTGGAGGGCTCGGTGACGTCTATTACCATGACTATTGGAACGACGAGCGATCGTAAATCAGCCTGAGCTCTGCCCGAACACAAACACAGATGCTAGGAGAATATCGGCCTGGTCATCCAACAGCGCGCAATGCCCGACCTCCGGATCGTTGAGTTTGACACGCGGGGCAAACTGCACGTTCGGTTTTTTCAAAACCGTATCTGCTTCTGCTGCAGATGCCAGGTTTCTGTGGATGCGATTTTGCACTTGCAGTACGCATGGCTTGACTGAGGTTCGCGATGGCTGCTGAAAAGAAGATGACCATATCCGAATTGCTCAAGGGCCTTCCCACAAATTTCGGGCGCTGGGGGGCAAACGATGAGATCGGGGCACTAAACTTCCTGACGGCCGAAGAAGTTGAAAGGGGACTGTCGTCCGTTGTCAAACACACACCCTTCACTCTTTCAGTTGTGATTAACAACCCGAAGGGCGATCCGCTCTGGCCCGGTCGCAGCAGCGCGATCAAGCTAATGACTCTGGACAAAGGACACTATCAAGCCGGAAAAGCCCAGCCGTTTCCCGGCGGCATAGAATACGCCGACGACTATCTGTGTATGTTCCCTCAGGGCACGACTCATTTTGACGCCCTGGGCCATCCTTGGTATGACGACACTCTATACAACGGATATGATGCACATTCTACAATCGGCGGCCTCGATAAGGCGAGTGTACTTCCGCTGGCGATACGATCGGCTTCAGGGCCGGCGATACTCCTGGACATCGCGCGTTTCCGGAAGAAAAAATCACTTGAGCGCGGTGAAACTGTCGGATTGTCGGATCTTCTGGAGTGCGCAAAACAACAGAAAATCAAAATCGAGAAGCATGACATCCTCCTACTGCGCACTGGCTGGTTGTCTATTTTCTATGATCACGGGCCGGCAGTTTTCTACGATGCGCCGTTCGTCGAACCTGGACTAACGTTCTCGCGCGAACTGATCCAATGGTTCCATGAGATGGAAATTCCGTTGCTTGCAACGGACACAATAGGCAACGAAACGACAATCGAGCCGAACACCGGAATCGCGATTCCATTACACGCAGCGCTAATTCGCAATCTCGGCGTGATTTTCAATGAAATCGTCTGGCTTGAAGATCTCGCGGACGATTGCGCAGCCGATGGGCAATACCGGTTCTTTTACACGGCCGCGCCGCTCAAGATCTCTCGAGGCACGGGTGCACCCGTAAATCCTATTGTCCTGAAATAACGCTCAGGGTCCGTGACTCTTTCGCTGGGCCAGTGGCCAGACGGTGTTGTTGCTTGGTCATACCCACCAATTCATCCATGGGAGCCGTTTCCGTGCCAAACGATAATTCGGAAGCTAAAGGCGTATCCGTTCGTCCCCTAAATTTGCTCAGCGAGGAGGAAAGTCTTTTCAAAGATACGGTTCGGCGGTTCGCGGATGAAGCCGTTTCTCCTCTGGTGAAGCAAATGGACGAGAAAGGTGTCTTTGCCGGGGAACTCGTCCGTCAGTTTTTTGAACTGGGACTAATGGGAATCGAGATTCCAGAAGAGTACGGAGGCGCAGGCGGCAGTTTCTTTCAGGCGATCCTCGCCATCGAGGAGCTTTCGCGCGTCGATCCCTCGGCCGGCGTCGTGGTCGACGTTCAGAATACCCTGGTCAACAATGCATTGCTGCGATGGGCCACCGACGAGCAGCGACACCTCTACCTGCCGCGTTTGTGCACCGATACGGTAGGCGCCTACGCGCTAAGCGAGAGCGGGGCGGGGTCAGATGCATTTGCTTTGCAGACCAAGGCAGAAGTCCGAGACAACGAATTCATCTTGAATGGCAATAAACTTTGGATCACCAACGCGCACGAGGCAAATCTGTTTGTGCTCATGGCAACCGTAGACCCGTCAGCCGGATATAAAGGTATTACGGCCTTCATTGTGGAGAGGGACTTTCCTGGGTTCAAGGTCGGCAAGAAAGAAGACAAGCTGGGAATACGGGCGTCAAGCACCTGCGAACTGATCCTGCAGAATTGTCAAGTGCCGCGGAAAAACGTATTGGGAGAAGTTGGTAAGGGATACAAAATCGCAATTGAGACACTGAATGAAGGTCGGATTGGGATTGCGGCTCAGATGACTGGTCTGGCGCGCGGTGCTTGGGAACACGCCCTCCGATACGCTACCGAGCGAAAACAATTCGGTATGCCGATCATCGAATTCCAGGCAGTGCAGTTTCAAATTGCGCAAATGGCCACGGAAATCGAGGCCGGTCGCATGCTGCTTTATAACTGCGCGCGTATGAAAGACAAGGGAATGAATATTGTTAAAGAGGGCGCCATGGCCAAGCTCTTCTGTTCGCAGGTTGCGGAACGAGTTGCATCAACCTGTGTGGAAATCTACGGCGGCTACGGATTTACGAAGGACTATCCGGTGGAAAAATATTTTAGGGACTCGAAAATCGGGAAAATCTACGAGGGCACTTCCAATATGCAGCTCCAGACCATCGCCAAGTCGGTTCTATCGGCGCATAGAAGACCATGATTGGCCAGCGTACGCTGAAACGGATACCGTCGATAGCCGAGCTCCCGCTGACGTTTCTTTCTCAGATTTGTGAGGCAGTCCGAGCTTAACTGACCAAGAGGTAACCGGCACATTTTGCGTAGGGATCGCAAAAGATCAAAGAGTAACAACGGGTGTCGGTACGCTACCGCCTCGTCCGCCATTAGTAAAAGAGGTACAATTACCGGCCTGGAGCACACTCACCTTGAACGCACGGCGCATGATTTTTGAGCTTTACTTCGAGTACATTCAGCATTTTGGTTCCTCAATCACTCCGCGGTCGATGCTTAGGCTTACGTCTGAACTGAATATCTCAGCGAACGCGACGCGCGCCGCCTTGTGCCGCTTGGTGAAGCAGGGGTGGCTCCAGCGCAATAAAATCGAGGGGCGTGCCGTATATCTATTGACTCCGCTCGGTCGCGAAAGACTAGAGGAAGTTCGGCCTCGCATTTTTTCTGCGCGACACAGCGACTGGGATGGCCAGTGGACTATACTGACCTATTCCGTCCCTGAACGTCTGGGTCACCATCGAGATCGATTGCGACGCGAGCTGGAATTCCTTGGATTCGGCTCGATGACCCCTTCCACATGGATAAGCCCGAATGCTCTTGTTGATATCACATTGCGTCATCTCTCGCTTCGGAACCTCGATGGCTATGTCCACTTGTTCCGCGCCAGACAGGCCAGCTCACAAGCTCACAATTTGCTTATTGAGCGATGCTACAACTTGGAAGGAATCCAGCGACATTACGTGCGGTTCATCAAAAACTGGCGCGGGCAGCGGGAGAAGCTAAGTGCCGCCAATCGTCCCACGGAGAACGCGTGTTTTGTGGCGAAGATGCGACTCGTGTATGACTTTGCAGACTTTGTCTATCTAGATCCATTTTTGCCCTCAGAATTGCTACCGAAGGATTGGCTGGGGTATGAAGCGTGGCGGATCTTTCGTGATTGTTACTTGTTATTGGCGGAGCCTGCTTTATCTTTCTTCGAGAAGAATTTTGATGGCCCGCAGAGAACGGCGAAGGAACAACGCGAAGGACGGATACACGCCCTCGATCAGACTCCAGTCGAGGCGTAGCGAATCGGGTTGCTGATGACGAAGATCCTGACCAACTTTTATGGGGTTGAAAATCTTTGGTTCACTATCGGAAAAGCTCGCGAGACTGCTGCTCAAGATCCTGCCGCGAATGGCGGTCACGAACAACGGCAGGGCTTTTCCTTCTTCGAGACTTTGGTTCAACATTTGGAAAATTGGATACCAGAGTACAAGTACATCAGATATTAAATCTGATTATCCTGGTTCGAATCCAAGCTTCCCCGCCAATCTTTTAGCTTTCGTCATCTGCTTTTTCAGTTATTCGCGGAATATCAGAACGTTTTCCAGGAATTTCCTGTGTTTTTCTTCCAGATGAATCTTGGAGGCTTATTAATCACGTACCTAAGCCCAGACGCTTTAGCAGCGTTCCGCCTGGCGTCCCCTGGCGCGTTTGCCGGACCGTTGCAGCGTCACCTTTCGCCCGGCTAGCTGATTGGTTTATGCGCAATTTGTAGTGAACGCGGTTTTCAAGTTTTCCCCGCAACAAATGCAGGTCCAGAATCTGCCGTTCTTGTTGCCGGAGATCGGTCCCGCTGGCTTCTAGATGGCATTGCCGCGTCGCTAATCTTTCCTGAAAATCTCGCGAATTCGCCTGGGTATACGAATAGATCGATGTGAATCAAGACAGATACCCACTACGTTTTCCACTACGTCCACTTTTTGTGGGGCCTAGGAGGATTTCAGTACATTTTGCAAGACGGAGCAGGTCAATAGGATGGGATGGTAGGCCCGTGCGGGCTCGAACCGCAGACCTCCACCGTGTCAAGGTGGCGCTCTAGCCAACTGAGCTACGGGCCTACTGACTGCTCACAATATTAACACACCGCCGCCGCGCCGCTCGCCCGCCGCAGCTACTGGTTCTTGATCACTTCGCCACCCTTCATCACGAAGTGCACATTTTCCAGCACGCGCACATCCACCAGCGGATCGCCCTGCACCGCCACAATGTCCGCGAACTTTCCCGGCTCGAGCGTCCCCACGCGGTCCGACCATCCGATCAAATCCGCCGCGTTCACCGTCGCCGCCTGAATGGATTGCAGCGGAGTCAACCCCATCGAAACCATTTTGGCGAACTCGTGCGCGTTCAAACCGTGCGGATACACCGCCGCGTCCGTGCCAAACGCGACCTTCACTCCTTCCTTGAACGCGTGCGAAATATTCTTTTGCGCGATGGGCATCACCATCTTTGCCTTCTCGATCATGCTCGGCGTCAATCCCAGCGTCTGCAGATTTTCCATCAGCCAGTCTTCCAGGTACACGGTTGGCACCAGATATGTCCCGCGCTCTTTCATCAATTGAATGTCCTCATCATTGATGTAGCTGCCGTGCTCGATGGAATCCACGCCCGCCAGGACCGCGTACTTGATCCCCGTCGCGCCGTGCGCGTGTGCTGCCACTTTGCGGCCCAATCCGTGCGCCGTGTCCACGATCGCTTTCATCTCTTCGGGGCTGTATTGCGCGAGCGCCGGATTATCGCCCTCCGATAGCACGCCACCCGTGGCCATGAACTTGATCACGTCCGCGCCGTACTTGATGTCCTCCCGCACCTTGAGCGTCACGCCGTCCACGCCGTCGGCCACTCCATCGTCCGACCAATGATATTGCGGCGCGAGAAAATTGTTGTCCGCGTGCCCGCCAGTAATTCCCAGCGCTGGCCCCGAAACCAACATGCGCGGCCCCGGCACGTCGCCCGCTTTGATGGCGTCGCGCAGCGCGATGTCCGAATATCCGTTGGCGCCCACGTTGCGCACCGTCGTGAATCCAGCTTCGAGAGTCACGCGAGCATTGCGCGCGCCGGTCAGCGCCTGCCGCGGATAGGATGCGTGCAAACCCGCCGGGCCCGAATCGTACGGCGTCATCGTCAAATGCGTGTGGCAATCGATCAGCCCGGGCAGCACCGTCGCGTTCGAGAGGTCAATCATCTTCGTTCCGGGCGGCAACTGGCCGGAAATTTCCGCGGTCTTGCCGATGGCCTTGATGCGGTCGCCTTCGATCCAGATCGTCTGATCGCTCAGATAATTTCCGGTGCGCACATCCAGCACTTTTCCCGCATGGATCGCTACTTCCGCAGGCGCCGCGCTCTTTGCTGTTTGCGCAGCGCACACCGAACGCCATGCTCGAAAATAAAAAAACAAGAATTCCCAGACGCTTCATCGTCATACCTCCCGATTTCGTCGCGCAATTCGCAGCGCGTGGGATTGTATCGCCCTCGCGCCAGGTTTTCCGGCAATATTTATCTTCGTCGCCGCCCGCCGCCGCGGCAATCACGCGCGCTGGAAATTTTCTGCAATTATTTTCGCGCAACTCTTGACAGGCGCAGCAGATGCTGTATGATTATGCAGTGTTATGCATAAATGTGCATAAACAAACATGGGCGCTCATAAAAAATTCCGCCAGGGCCAGATCCTGAAGCTCCTCACCGGCGAAGCAGTCGCCAGCCAGGACGATCTGCGCCGCCAGCTCATCCACATCGGCGTACGCGTCACCCAGGCCACGCTTTCGCGCGACCTCCGCGAGCTGCGCCTCGTCAAGACGGTCGATGGCTACAAGCCTCTCGCTGCCGCGAAGGCCGACGAAGCATCGCCAGTTCCCGCTCTGGCGCGCGCCCTCAAGGAATTCTTGCTCGATATCCGCCCCGCGCAGAATATGCTCGTGCTCAAAACTCCTCCCGGTGGCGCGCAGCCTCTCGCCGCCGCGGTGGATTCCGAACATTGGCGCGAAGTTGCCGGCACGCTCGCGGGCGACGACACCGTTCTCATCATCACGCCGTCGCGCACCGCTCGCGGCGCCATCCAGAAACGCGTGGAGGAAATGCTGCGATGACAGACCCGTTACGGGTCGCCGTCGTCGGAGCAACGGGCTACGCAGGGTTTGAGCTAGCCCGCCTCCTTCTGCGGCACCCAAAAATCGAAAAGCCGGTTTTCTATCTCCGCGAAGGCCACGCCGGCGTCCGCTGCCTGACGGAACTGTATCCACAGCTGCGCGGATGGGGCGAAGCTCCCTGCAAGCCGCTTTCCGTGGAAGCGATCGCGAGCAGCGGCGCGCAGGTCGTCTTTCTCTCGACGCCACACGAAGCGTCACTCGAACTCGTGCCCGCGCTGCTCGCCGCGAATCCCGCTCTGCGCATCGTGGACCTCAGCGGCGCGTATCGTTTTCGCGCTCCGGAAACTTTCGCTCACTGGTACAAACTCGCCGCACCAGATTCTGCGACGCTCTCCGAGGCGGTTTACGGTTTGCCGGAACTTTACGCCGACGCGCTCCCCGCGGCGCGCCTCGTCGCCAATCCCGGCTGCTATCCCACCTCCGTGATTCTGGGGCTGCGGCCTCTCGTCGCAGCAGGCTGGATCAACACGGCCCGCGGAATCGTCTGCGATTGCAAGTCCGGCGTCAGCGGCGCAGGCAAAGAACCCAAGCGCGAAACCCACTTCGTCGAAGTGAATGAAAATTTCCGCGCCTATGGACTGTTCACGCACCGGCACACGCCGGAAATCACCGAACACAGCGGCTTGGCGCCGGAAAATTTCATATTCACCACGCATCTTCTTCCAGTCGAGCGCGGGATTCTCTCTACCTTGTATATGTGGCTGAATCCCGCTCGCCAGGCGGATGAAATCGAAGCGCTCTATCGCCAGTACTTCGCGGCGAGTCCGCTCGTCCGGGTTCTGCCGCACGGCCGCTTGCCCGAGCTGCAGCACGTAACCCATACCAATTTCTGCGACATCGGATTCGCGCTCGACCCCGCGGGCGAGCGCCTCGTCGTCGTCTCCTGCCTGGACAATCTGGGCAAAGGCGCGGCGGGCCAGGCAGTACAAAACATGAACCGGATGTGGGGCTACCCGGAAACGGCAGGTTTACTATGAGACTGGTCATCAAAATCGCTGGCGCGCTGCTTGAATCTGAAGAAACCGTGCAAACCATCGCGCGGCAGATCACCGAGCTTGCTCGCGCCGGCCACGAGCTGCTGGTGATTCACGGCGGCGGGAAAATTTTCACGGCAACTCTCACGCGCATGGGCATCACCAGCCGCTTCGTTAGTGGCCTGCGCGTCACCGATCGCGAAACGCGCGACGCGGCTGTGATGGTATTCGGCGGCCTGCTGAATAAACGTCTCGCAGGCGCGATCTCGCTCGCCGGCCAGCCCGCCGTGGGCATCAGCGCTTCCGATGCCGCGTGCTTTCTCGCCGAGCCGATGCAACTCGATGAACGCGAAGGCGGCCTCGGCTTCGTCGGCTATCTCACCGAGGTGAATGTGGATTTTCTGCGCTCCCTGTGGCGCTCCGGCATCGTCCCAGTGGCTTCTTGCCTGGGCCTCGGCGCCGATGGCGAGCTTTACAACATCAATGCGGACCACATGGCCGCGGCCGCCGCCGAATTCATCCGCGCCGATCGCCTGATTTTCCTCACGGACGTAGCCGGCGTCCTCGACGGCCAAAAAGTTCTGCGCGCCGTGCGCGGCGGCGAAATCGAGCAGCTCATTCGCCAGAACAAAGTCTCCGGCGGGATGATCTTGAAGCTCGAAGCCGCAAAACGCGCGCTCGCAGGCGGCGTCTCTGAAGTGCGCATCGTCGGCGGCACTCTTTCCCGGGCGCTGGTTTCGGCTGTCCAAGGCGCGCGTTGCCCCGGCACCCGCGTTCTGCCCATCGTGCATGCGGCGGCCAAAGCCGCGCACGGAGCCCCCTGTTGAAAAAGTTGAAAATGGCGCGCAAAAAAAATTCGGCGAAGGCGAAGCCGCTCTCTCCGGCCCAGATTCGCGGAGCGGAGGCGCGCTACCTGATGAACACCTACCGGCGTCCTCCGCTGGTGTTCACGCACGGCCGCGGCTGCCGCCTCTACGATTCGCAAGGCCGCGAATATCTCGATTTTCTTGGAGGTATCGCCGTCAATGCGCTGGGCCACGCCCATCCGCGCCTGGTGCGCGTGATTCGCCGCGAAGCCGGCCGCGCCATCCACCTTTCCAACCTCTTTCAGAATCCGTTTCAAGCGCCGCTCGCGCGCAAGCTGGTCGAATGGTCCGGCCTCGACCGCGTTTTCTTCACGAATAGCGGCACGGAAGCGATTGACGGAGCGCTGAAGCTTGCGCGCGCTTACGCTCACGCGAAATCGCTTGCCAGCGGCAACGCGCCCAAGACTCGCATCCTCGCGCTGGAAAATTCCTTTCACGGCCGCACCTTTGGCGCGCTTTCCATCACCCATCCAGCGAAGTACCGCGAGCCATTCGCGCCTCTGGTCCCCGGGGTGGAATTCGTGCGCTTCAATGACGTCGCCGATCTGGAAGCTAAATTCGACAATACGGTCTGCGCGCTGGTGCTCGAAACCATTCAAGGTGAAGGCGGCATTTTCCCGGTCAGCGAAGCGTTCTGGGAACGCGCGCGCTCGCTGACCACGCAGCACGACGCCGCACTGATCGCCGATGAAATTCAATGTGGTTTGGGCCGCACCGGCCGCCACTTCGCTTACCAGAAATTCTCGTCGCGCCCGGATATTCTTGCGGTCGCGAAACCTCTCGCCGGCGGCTTGCCGCTCGGCGCCATCATCGCCAATGAAAAATTCGCATCCGCGTTCGTGCCCGGAATGCACGGCACCACTTTCGGCGGCGGTCCGCTGATCTGCGCCGTAGCGCTGGAATTCCTGAACATCATCGAAGACTCGAACCTGCTCGCGAACATTCGGGAACGCGGCGCCGAGCTGCGCCAGGGAATTGAAAAGCTCGCCGCCAAGTTCGAATTCATCCGCGAAGTGCGCGGCGAAGGCCTGATTATCGGCATCGATCTCACGATCGACGGCGCCGCGATCGTCACCCAGGCCTTGCGCGGCGGCCTGCTCATTAACTGCACGCACGAACATATCCTGCGCCTGCTGCCGCCTTTCATCATTCGGCGCAAGGACGTCGGCGAATTTCTTTCCAAGCTCGAAAAGGTCCTGCGGCAAGCTGCAAAAATCCAGGCGACCCAAAACGCAGAATCGAAAGCGCAGCCGATGGCTCTGGCTGCCGCGAGGTAAAGGTAAACATGAACACCACTGCTACCGCCGCATCCGTCACTCTGGCCAACGACCTCCTCACCGGAATGGAATGGAGCCCCGCGCAAGTCCGCAGCTTCTTGCAGCTCGCCGCGGATGTGAAAGCGCATCCCGACCGCTACCGCGGCGCGCTCGCCGGACGCTTCTTCGCGCTGATTTTCGAGAAGCCCTCGCTGCGCACGCGCGTCACTTTTGAAGTCGGCATCGCCAGCCTGGGCGGCTCTTCCGTCTTCCTCGACCACACCGTCACGCATCTGGGCGAACGCGAATCCATCCCGGACGTCGCGAAAAGCCTGGAACGCTGGGTCACGGGCATCGTCGCGCGCGTGTTCAAACAGGAATCGCTCGACCAGCTGGCCGCCAATGCCGGAGTTCCAGTGATCAACGCGCTTTCCGATCGCTATCACCCCTGCCAGGCGTTTGCCGATTTCTTCACGCTTGAAGAACGCTTCGGAAATCTGCGCGGCCTGAAAGTTGCCTACGTCGGCGACGGAAATAACACTTGCCATTCGCTGCTCAGCATCGGCGCACGTGCTGGCGCGCACGTTCGCGTCGCGACGCCTGCTGGATACGAGCCGGATCCGAATATCGTCGCGGAAGCCAAGCGCGTGGTGCGCGAGACGCGCGGCAAAATCGAAATCCTGCGCTCGCCCGCCGAAGCAGTTGCCGGCGCGCAAGCGATTTACACCGACGCGTGGACCAGCATGGGCCAGGAAAACGAAGCAGCCGCGCGCGACGCCGCCTTTGCCGGCTACCAGGTCAACGACGCGCTCTTCGCCCATGCCGCGCCCGACGCCATCTTCATGCACTGTCTTCCGGCCCACCGCGGCTCGGAAGTCAGCGAAGCCGTCATGGATTCGCCGCGCTCTATCGTTTTCGAACAGGCCGAAAATCGCCTGCACGTGCAGAAAGCGATTCTGCTGACGCTGCTCAATTAATTTCGGCCGCAAATCAAGGAGAACGCATTGCCCAAGAAAATTGTGCTCGCATATTCAGGAGGTTTGGACACCTCCATCATCATTCCCTGGCTCAAGGAAACTTATCCCGGCTGCGAAGTGATCGCCATGATTGGCGACCTGGGCCAGCAGGAAGATCTGGAAGCAGCGCGAAAAAAAGCTCTAGCGACGGGCGCCAGCTCCGCCTACGTCGAAGATCTCCGCGAGGAATTCATCACTGGTTACATCTGGCCCACGCTGCGCGCCGGAGCCGTGTACGAACACAAATATCTCCTCGGCACTTCTTTCGCGCGCCCGCTGCTGGCGCAGCGCCAGGTGCAGCTCGCTAAAGAACTCGGCGCTGACGCCGTCGCGCACGGCTGCACCGGCAAGGGCAACGATCAAGTCCGTTTCGAGCTGGCCGCGAAAGCCCTCGCTCCGGAATTGCAAATCATCGCTCCCTGGCGTGAATGGAATATCGTCTCGCGCGAAGAAGCCATCGCCTACGCGCAGGCGCACAATATCCCCGTGGAGCAGACCAAGAAAAATATCTACAGCCGCGACCGCAATATCTGGCACCTGAGCCACGAAGGCGGCGTCCTCGAAGATCCCGCAAACGCGCCCGACGAAGCCATGTGGCAATGGATCACTTCGCCCGCGAACGCGCCCGCGCAACCCACCACCGTGGAAATCGGTTTCGCGGGCGGCACTCCCGTCTCGGTCAACGGCAAAAATCTCGCGCCCATCGCGCTGCTTGATCAACTGAATGAAATTGCCGCGGCGAATGGCGTGGGGCGCATGGACATCGTCGAAAATCGCCTCGTTGGCATCAAATCGCGCGGCGCGTACGAAACTCCGGGCGGCACTTTGCTGGTCACCGCGCATCGCGAGCTCGAATCTCTCGCGCTCGACCGCGAAACCGCGCATTACCAGCAGCTGCTCTCGCTGCGCTACGCCGAAATGGTTTATTACGGCATGTGGTTCACGCCGCTGCGCGAAGCGCTCGACGCATTCTTCTCGAGCGCCCAGCGCCGCGTCACCGGCTCCGTCTCGCTCACGCTTTGCCAAGGCATCGTCAACGTCGCCTCGCGCCACTCGCCCTATTCGCTCTATCGGACGAATCTCGCGAGCTTCACCATGACCGGCTACAATCCCAAAGACGCCGAAGGCTTCATCAATCTTTTCGCGCTGCCCATCACCGTGCCGCAGGAACCGGCGCTAACCGCACCAAGGAAAGTTCCGCAGAAGGCCAACGCCTGATGACTGCTCCGCGCGAACAAAAGATGTGGGGCGGCCGCTTCGAACGCGGCCCCGACGCGTCTTTTTACGAGTTCGAGCGTTCCTGGAGCTTCGATCGCCGCATGCTCCCGCAGGAACTGGCGCTCGATCGCGCCTGGGCGCGCGCCATCGTCGCCGCGGGAATCCTTACAGAGGAAGAAGGTCAGAAAATCGCCACGGCGCTCGGCGAAATCGCGTTGCGCGCGCAGTCAGACGCCACGTGGCTTGCCGCCTCACCCGCCGAAGACGTCCATCATTTCGTCGAATCCGCGCTGATCGAAAAACTCGGCACGCTCGGCGCCAAGCTGCACACCGGCCGCAGCCGCAACGAAATGGTCGCCACCGAATTTCGCATGTATGTGCGCGAAGCCGCGCAAGACCTGCGCCGAGCGCTCGCTTCCCTCGAACGCGCCATCGCCGCGCAGGCTGAAAGCAATCTGCAAACTCCCATGCCCGGCACCACGCATATGCAACACGCGCAGCCGATTCTGCTTTCGCACTGGCTGCTGGCGCACGGTGAAGCATTTCATCGTGACGCCGAGCGCCTGGCCGCAGCCGCGGCGCGCGCCGACGATTGCCCGCTCGGCTCCGGCGCGCTCGCTGGCTGCGCTTTTCCGCTCGACCGCAATGCTCTCGCTCGCGATCTGGGATTTTCCCGCACCACAGCCAATAGCCTGGACGCCGTCAGCGACCGCGACTTCGCCTTGGAATTTCTTTTCGCGCTTTCCACGCTCGCTATGCACCTCTCGCGCCTCGCCGAAGATTTTGTCTTATTCGCCACGCCCGAATTCGCTTTCATCGAGCTGCCTGACGAATTTTCCACGGGCAGCAGCCTGATGCCGCAGAAAAAAAATCCCGATGCCTGGGAATTGATTCGCGGCAAGACTGGCCGCATCTATGGCTCACTCGTCGCGCTGCTCACCACGTGCAAAGGCCTGCCTTCCAGCTATCAACGCGATCTGCAGGAAGATAAAGAACCGCTCTTCAGCGCGCACGACCAAGCGCTCGCCATGATTCACATTGCCGCCGCCACGCTCGCGGCCACGCGTTTCCGCGCCGACCGTCTTTGCCAGGCGGCGCAAGATCCCGCGCTGGTCGCCACCGAAGTCGCGGATTATCTGGTCACCTTCGGCGTGCCCTTTCGCGAAGCGCATGAAATCGTGGGGAAAGTGCTGCGCGCGGCCGAGCAGGAAGGAATATCCATCCGCGAAATGCCGCTGGAACGGCTAAAAGAATTCTCGCCCGCGTTTGGGCCTAGCCTAAGCACCGTGCTCACGCTCGAATCCGCTCTCGCTCGTCGCGCCACGCGCGGCGGCACGGCTCCCGGAGCCGTACGCGCGGCACTTCAGGACTTCAAAGCGCGCCTCGCTAAGCTCGAGGAGAATCCATGAGAACGCGCCGCGCGAAAATTTCAGACGCCCCCGCGATTCACTCTCTCGTAGCGCATTACGCCGCGCAGGGCTTTCTTCTTCCCCGCGACGCGGAAGAAATCCACGCCAACATCGGCCATTTCATCGTGCAGGAAGATGGTCATCGTGTCGTGAGCTGCCTTTCGCTGGAAAGTTATGGCGCCGATCTCGCTGAAATTCGCTCCGTCGCGGTGGACCCCGCAAATCGCGGTCAAGGACTCGGCGCGCGCCTGATTGCGTCCGCGCTCGCAGAAGCTCGCCGCCGCGGCATCGCGCGCGTTTTTGCCGTTACGCACGCCCCGCAATTTTTCGAACGCCAGGGTTTTGCCGCAGTCGCGCGCCAGTCGCTCATCGAAAAAATCGAGCGCGACTGCCGCGCTTGCTCTCAGCAGCGCACCTGCAAACTCGTCGCCGTGATCGCCACGGTAATTCCCGAACGCGTCACCATGCCCATCCTTTCCGATTCCGCAACCCCAGTTCCGGCCTGCTAATCTAATCCAATAGCCATGACCACGCGCCTATCCAACGCCGACATCCCGCAAGGCTTCACTTTCGCAGCCACGCACTGCGGTCTGAAGAAGTCGAAGCTCGATTTGGCCATATTCATCAGCGAGACGCCTGCGTCCGCCGCCGCCGTCTTCACCACCAATCGCGTGAAAGCCGCGCCCGTCATCGCCTCGCAGCTGCATCTGCGGCAATCGGCGCATCGCATGCGCGGCGTGATCGTCAATTCCGGCAACGCCAATTGCTGCACCGGCTCCGAAGGCCTTTCCGCCGCGGCCACCACCGCGCTGAAACTCGCCCGCGAACTGGGCCGCCTGCACCCATCGCAAATTCTGGTGTGTTCCACAGGAGTGATCGGCGCGCCGCTGCGCTGGCAAAAAATCGTCAACGCCATCCCGCGGCTCGTCCGCGCGCGCCATCGCACCGCCAAGTCCTTCACCGAATTCACCCGCGCCATCATGACCACGGACACGCGGCCCAAATGGGCCGCGGCCAAATGCCGCATCGGCGGCAAACAAGTTCGCATCCTCGGCTGCACCAAAGGCGCGGGGATGATTCAGCCCAACATGGCCACCATGCTCGGCTTTCTTGCTACCGACGCCGCCGTTTCTCCCAAGCTGCTCTCCCGTGGGTTGCGCGCCGTCGTCGAGCGCACCTTCAACGCCATCACCGTGGACGGCGACACGTCCACCAACGACACCGTCACCCTCCTCGCCAATGGCGCATCCGGCGCGCCCAAAATTACAAGCCCAAATGACGACTGGAAGAAATTCTGCGCCGCGCTCGAGCTCGTCTGCCAATCCCTCGCCCTGCAAATCGTCGCCGATGGCGAAGGCGCCCGGCACGTAATCGAAATCGAAGTTCGCGGCGCCCCCACCGATCGCGCCGCAAAACAAATCGCGCTCACCATCGCGAATTCGCCGCTGGTAAAAACCGCCATCGCCGGCGCCGATCCCAACTGGGGCCGCATCCTCGCCGCCGCCGGCCGCTCCGGCGTCGCCTTCGATTTCGAACGCGCGGACATTTCCCTCGCCGGCGTGAAAGTCTGCCGCCGCGGACGTGAAAATCCCTTCGACGAACGCGTCGCGCATCGCAAGATGCTCGCAAAATACGTTCCGATCGTTGTCTCGCTGCATTCCGGCGACGGCCGCGCGCGCGTCTGGACCTGCGATTTCACCGCCGAATACATTCACATCAACGCCAGCTATCGCACCTAGCCCGCGCAGCCCTCGCGCTATCCGCCGTTGTTGACTGCCGCAGCCTATTGCAGCAAGATGCTCCTGAGCAACTGGAGCGCTCGCTTCAGCCGGGTGTGGTCAGGGGGTCGCTGGCTGCACGGCCGATTTCCTGTCTCTTCAGCCTCGTGTTTTGCGCCCGCGCGCTTGCCGGACGCAAAAGGAGAACGACCGTGAAGAAATTGTATGTTGGCAATTTGTCGTTCAAGGCCACGGAAGAGCAGATAGCAGCGCTATTTTCGGAAATTGGTGTGCAGCCTGATTCGCTCACGCTGTTGCGCGATCGTTTCACGGGACAGCCGCGCGGTTTCGGTTTCGCCGAAATTGGCAACGACGCCGAGGCGGACAAAGCCATCGAAGCGCTCAACGGCAAGGATTTTCTGGGCCGCGCGCTGGTCGTCAACGAAGCGCGTCCGCAGCGTGAAGGTGGTGGCGCGGGCGGCGGACGTGGCGGCCACGGTGGCGGAGGCGGTGGTGGCGGACGCGGCGGTCACGGCGGCGGAGGTGGTGGCGGCGGACGCGGAGGACGAGGCGGCGGATACGGTGGTGGGGGCGGAGGCGGCGGCCGCGATCGCTAATTCAATTCCACAAAATTTCTTTCAGTCAAAGCGGGCGCGCACACCTTGCGCGCCCGTTCCTGTTTTCCTAGCGCCGCTGTTTTCGTATAAAAATCATCCGGCGCAAAATCCGTAAAGCTAAGCGATCGCCTTCCGTTCCTGCGCCGCAGCCCGCCGGATCGGCGTTTCCACTTCCGTAATCTCGCCGCCCTTGTACTCAAAACGGAGCAGCGTTGCGCCCCGCACTCCCTGCGCCACCAGCGCACCCACATCCAATTTCGCCTCCGCCTCGGCCAGATCTTCCGCGGAAGCATACAGCGCCGGATTCTTCGGCAAAAACACCGGACAGCAATCGTGAAACGGCTCCGAGGAAATATCGTACGTCCCAATCTTCTTCGCCGTCGCCAGAATGTCCATCTTGTCCGTGCCGATCAGCGGCCGGAACACCACCATCCGCGACGCCGCATCCACCGCCACCAGATTCCGCAAAGTCTGCGATGCCACCTGCCCCAGGCTGTCGCCCGTCAGCAGCGCCAGGCTGCGGTCCCGCCTCGCCAGTGCTTCGGCAATGCGCAGCATCATCCGCCGGTACAGCAGCACGCGGTAATCTTCCGGCGCATAACGCACGATTTCTCGCTGAATTGCTTCAAACGGCACGCGATAAAGCTTCGCGTGAAATTGGTAAGGCACCAGCGTGCGCGCCAGTCCGCTGGCAACGTGCAGCGAAGACTCCCCAGGCTTTGCGCCCGTGCCGTAAAAATGCACGAAGCTCAAATGCGCCCCGCGCTTCATCATGTGATAAGCCGCCACCGCCGAATCGTAGCCGCCGGAAAGCAAACACATCATCCGTCCCGCCGTGTTCGGCGGCAGACCACCCGCGCCGGGAATTTTCCGCGCGTAAACCAGCGCCATGCTCTTGGTGATTTCCACGTAGCAAGTCATCTCCGGCTGGTTCAAGCGCACGCGCACGTTGCGATTCTGCGCGCGCAATTTTTCCAGCAGGTAGCGCCCGATGATTACTTCCGCCTCCAGGCTCGTCGTCGGAAATCGCTTGTCGCTGCGCTTGGCGCGCACCGCAAAACTTTCAAAACGCAGCGGCTCCATTTCTTCCCATGCCGCCTTGCACAATTCGTCCATGTTCCGCTCGACCGCCCGCGCCACCGCGTAGAACGCCACGCCCATCACGCGGTCCACTCGCGCCGTCGCTTCCTCGAGCGACGCTCCATCGCCCAGCCACACCACCATGCGATCGCCCGGCTGCTCGATCCGCTCCACCGGAATTCCCTGCAGCGCGATGCGCAGCGCCGTATGCAGCTTGCGCAGAAAAAATCGCCGGTTGCGGCCCTTCAGCCACAGCTCGTGATAGTGGACAACAATAATTGGATTACTCATGCAAATTTCACGCGGCGCTCATGCAGTCAGCCCTTCGCAAAAGTATAACACCCCGCTGGCGCATCCGCGGCGGACCAGCCGGGTGGCCCGGGATTGCCGCCGGTCAACTGCGTTTTGCGCAGCCCGCATGCCCGCGCACAATCCGCCGATAACTTTATCGATACAACCAATGTTCCCACGCGACATTCCACTACTTCTAGGGTTATTATCGGCACCGCTCCCGTCCCTGGAGCGGCCCGTCGTGGCTCGGTCATGCCACGGTTGGACGACAAGCTGGCGCGAAACTTCATGCTACCCAAATCGCGCGGCTCGCATCCAATTCTTGCACCAGGGCAGCTAGGGGAGAATCATATGTGGAATAGACGAGACTGGGACGACTTCTTCTTGATTGTCCGAAAACGGTGGAGCGCGCATCGCCCTCCGCGTCCCGTGGACCTGTCTCACCGCAACCGCTTGGTGCCCACCGAAGGCTATAGCCTCGCTGAACTGGACCAGGCCGGCTTGAGCATCGAGCAAGCGGAATATCTCGGTCTGCCGGTTGACGCCGGCCGCGTTGGCTCCTACGGTCCCAACGTCACCACACTCCGCGAGTTCTATCGCTCCAGCCGCTCGCGTTTCTAGGCTAAGTTTTCGCTCGCGCTCCAGTAAATCAAGAATCCAGCTATCCCGCGCGCACACGCCGCGTCTAATCCCGCTTGAAACGGTTTCGCCCGCGCTGACGTATCATCCAAAAGCAACTAAGTGACTTTCAGGAGACTGCTCGATGAAGAAGGCTGTCCTTGCCCTCGCCATCCTTTCGATTTCGCTCGCGTTCGCATCGTCCGCATCGTTCGCGCAAGACGCCAAGCCGCTGCTGCTGCGCCAACCCACTCTAAGCCGCACCGATATCGCTTTCATGTACGGCAACGATCTCTGGAAAGTCAGCCGCGAAGGTGGCGACGCCGTCCGCCTCACCGCCGGGCCCGGCATCAAGCGCGGCCCGCATTTTTCACCCGATGGCCAGTGGATCGCCTTTCACCGGTGAGTACGACGGAAAGCTGAACGTCTACATGATTTCCGCGACTGGCGGCACGCCGCGCCGCGTCACATTCCACGCCGGCCCGGACATCGCCGCCGGATGGACCCCGGACGGCAAAAATATTCTCTTCGCCTCGCCGCGCGAGAGCTTCCCCAACGGCACCCTGGCTCTCTTCACTGTCCCCGTTGCCGGCGGCTTCCCCACCAAAGTTCCGCTCCCCATCGCCTGGGAAGGTTCCTACTCTCCCGACGGAAAATATCTCGCCTATCGCCCCACCCCGGCGCCCTTCGGCAATTGGAGCCACTACCGCGGCGGCACTTCTCCGCGCATCTGGATCGCGAACCTCTCGGATTCCAGCATCGTGAAACTCGCGCACGACGATTGGAACGATCTCAATCCGCTTTGGGTCGGCGACACGATTTATTTCCTCTCCGACCGCAACGGCGCCTACACCCTCTTCTCCTACGACACCAAATACCAAAACAGAATCGCAACTCATCGAAAATTCCGGCCTGCCCATTAAATCCGCCGACGCCGGCCCCGGCGCGATCGTCTACGAACAATTCGGCGCGCTGCACCTCTACGATCTCTCGACCCATCGCGAGCAAGCCATCACGGTCCACATTGACCCCGATCTCGTAGAAGTCCGCCCCCACTTCGAAAAAGTCGCCAAGCACATCAATGACTCCGCGATTTCGCCCACAGGCGTGCGCGCTGTCTTCGAAGCTCACGGCGAAATTCTCACCGTGCCCGCAGAAAAGGGCGACATTCGCAACATCACCAATTCTCCCGGGGTCGCCGACCGCGGCCCGGCATGGTCCCCTGACGGTAAATCCATTGCTTATTTTTCCGACGAGTCCGGCGAATACGCGCTGCACCTGCGCGCGCAGAACGGCCTGGGTGAAGTTCGCAAAATCAATCTCGGCACTCCGCCGTCCTTTTTCTATAGCCTCACCTGGGCGCCAGACAGCAAGAAAATCGCTTACACCGACAAATGGCTCAATCTCTGGTACGTGGATCTGGATAAGCCCACCCCGGTGAAAGTGGACACGGATTATTACGACGCGCAGGGCCTCAATCCCGCGTGGTCTCCCGACAATCGCTGGATCGCTTACACCAAGCTGCTGCCCAGCCATTTCCGCGCCGTCTTCGTCTATTCGCTCGACACCGGAAAATCCACGCAAATCACCGACGGCATGAGCGACGCGCGCTTCGCCTCGTTCGATAAGAACGGCAAATATCTTTACTTCGCCGCCAGCACCAATGCCGGCCCTGCGATTGGCGGCCTGGACATGTCTTCCGACGGCAAGGAAGTCACGCGCAGCGTGTACGTCATCGTCCTCCGCAAGGATCTTCCCTCGCCGCTCGCGCCAGAAAGCGACGAAGAAAAGCCCGCCACCGACAAAAAAGACGCAGACGGTTCCAAATCCGATCAGGACAAAAAGGACAGCGACAAGAAATCGGATCAGGACGCGGATGGTGACAAAGCCAAGGACAAGGGGAAGGACAAAGACAAAGATAAGGATAAAGAAAAGGACAAAGACAAAGAGCCAGTCAAAGTCACCATTGACTTCGACAACCTCAGCCAGCGCATTCTCGCCCTTCCCATCCCTCCCAAAAATTATGTAGATCTATTTCCCGGCAAGACTGGTGAGCTTTTCACTCTGGAATTTCCGCCCGCCCCGGACGCTCAAGGCCCTCCGAGCCTCGTCTTCGCGAAATTCGATCTCACCAAACGCAAATCCGAGCCAATCATCTCCGGCATCCAGAACGCCTCCGTCTCTTTCAACGGCGAAAAATTCCTCTATCAGCAGGGCGAATCCTGGTTCATCGCGCCCACCGCGGCGGCCCCGAAGCCCGGCGAGGGCGCGCTCAAACTCGACTCCATGGAAGTCTGGGTGGAGCCGCGCGCCGAATGGAAACAGATGTACGACGAAATCTGGCGCATCGAACGCGATTTCTTCTATGACCCGCAGCACCACGGCGTAAATTTGCAGGCCCTGGCCAAGGAATATGAGCCTTATCTCGATCGCATCGCCACCCGCGACGATCTGAATTATCTGTTCCAGCAAATGCTCAGCGAGATCAACGTAGGCCACATGTTCGTCGGCGGCGGCGACGTCCCCGAAGTTCAGCCGCTCCAGGTCGGCTTGCTCGGCGCCGATTACAGCGTGGAAAATGGCCGCTACCGTTTCGCCCGCGTGTACAACGGAGAAAATTGGAATCCGCAGCTCCACGCCCCGCTCACCCAACCGGGCGTAAACGTCGTCGCCGGGGAATATCTGCTCGCCGTCAATGGACGCGACGTTCGCGCCGAGCAAGACGTTTACAGCTATTTTCAGGAAACCGCCGGCAAGCAGACCGTTCTAAAAGTTGGCCCGCACGCCGACGGTTCCGGCTCGCGCGAAGTCACCGTCGTTCCGGTGCCGGACGAATCCTCTCTGCGCACTCGCGCCTGGATGGAAGACAATCTCCGCAAAGTAACCGAGCTCAGCGGCGGCAAGCTCGCTTACGTTTATCTTCCCAACACCGGCGCGGGCGGCTTCACCAATTTCAATCGCTACTATTTCGCGCAACTCGGCAAGCAGGGCGCCGTGATTGACGAGCGCTTCAACTCCGGAGGCCAGGCCGCCGACTACATCATCCAGTACATGCAGCGGAAGATTTGGAATTACTGGACCGCGCGCGAAGGCGCCGATTATTCCACGCCGCTCAGCGGGATTTTCGGACCCAAGGTGATGATCACCAATGAATTTGCCGGCTCCGGCGGCGATGCGCTGCCCTGGTATTTCCGCCACGTCGGTCTCGGCCAGCTAGTCGGCAAACGCACCTGGGGCGGCCTCGTCGGCATCGGCGGCTATCCCAGCCTGATGGACGACGGCTTCGTCACCGCTCCCCGCTTCGCTTTTTTCACTACCGAAGGAAACTGGGAGGTGGAAAATCACGGCGTCGCGCCCGACGTAGATATCGAAATGGATCCCGCCGCCTGGCGGCAAGGCCACGACACGCAGCTGGAAAAAGCCGTGGAAGTAGCCATGCAGGACCTAGCGAAAAATCCGCCGCCGCCAATCAAGCACCCGGCCTATCCGGATTATTCCAAATACTCCACCGCGCACTAGTCTCGCGCGGCTCGCAGCCTTTGACTTAGCCTTCGTAGCGGCGCACTTTAGTGCGCCATTCTTAGCGCGCCACGGACCGCAAATTCGGTTGCAGTCCGTCCGCCAACCCTTTAACGTATTACCTCCTTGCAGCACTCAGGAACCCCATCGTGAAAAAGAAAATCCGCGTCGCCCAATACGGCCTCGGCCCCATCGGCACTTCCATCGTCCGCCTGATGCGCCAAAAAGATTCCCTCGAAATCGTCGGCGCGATTGACAAAGACCCCGCCAAAGCCGGCCGGGACCTGGGAGAAGTAGTCGGCGCGCCCGATGCGCCCTGGGGCGTCCTGATTTCCCCGGACGCCGCACCAGTCCTCGAAAAACCGCTCGACGTGATCGTCCACTCCACCTCTTCCTACCTCACCAGCGTGATGGACCAGCTTCTCGAGTGCATCTCAGCAGGCTGCTGCGTCGTTTCCACCTGCGAAGAACTCGCCTATCCCTTCCGCAAACATCCCGAGCTCTCCCAGAAACTCGACGCCGCCGCAAAAGAAGAAGGCGTCGCCCTCGTCGGCACCGGCGTAAATCCCGGCTTCGTGATGGATAAGCTAGCGCTCACCCTCAGCGCCGTCGCGCAGCGCATTGATTGGCTCAGCGCCGTGCGCATCGTGGACGCTTCCAAGCGCCGCCTGCCTCTGCAGAAAAAAATCGGCGCGGGCATGACGCCCGAAGAATTCCGCGCGCAAGTCGCCGCCGGCATCATCAAACATCACGGCCTGCCGGAATCCATCGCCATGGTCGCCGATGGCCTGGGATTTCGTTCTGGACGATATTTCGGAAACCATCGAGCCGGTAATCGCTGAAGAAATTATCAAAACCGAATTCCTGGAAGTGGTCCCGGGCCAGGTCGCCGGCGTGCATCAAATCGCGCGCGGCACCTCCGCCGGAAAAGAAAAAATCTTCATGGAGCTGAAAATGTACGTCGGCGCCCGCCATCCCGCCGACACCGTCGTGCTAAAAGGCGAGCCGCATCTCACCCTGACAATCCCCGGCGGCACTCACGGCGACGTAGCCACCGCCGCCGTCGTCGTCAATTCCATCCCCGCAATCCTGGCCGCGAGCGCCGGCCTGCGCACCTCGCGCGACCTTCCCCTCACATTTTTCCCGCCCAACGCCAAACCGTAATTGAAACGTCACTAACCCGCTCGCGCCGAGCCCAGACTTTTTCGTCTCTAACTTTCCCGTTTACGCTCTCGCAACAGCGTCTTCAACACCGCAGGCTCACCCTTCAGCACTCCGCGCAACTTCGCGACATATTTCTTCGTGATCGGTTGCAGAATCAGTTGACCCTCCTTCTCCAGAAAACTGACAGCAGTGCCACGGTGAATCCCCAGTTTCTCGCGCAGTTTGATAGGGATCACGATCCGGCCATTTTGCGTGACCCTCGACACGTTAGCCCTCATACCATCAATCTCCTGCAATACAACTGCCATGGCGCTTTCACTTCGCGCCCTTGCTCCAAAATCGCGCCACCGCTGAATAATCCGGATCATCCTTCGACGCATCTTTCACCGCGCTGTACGTTCCATACGCCGCGGTGGCCGCCGGCAAATTAACCCCTTGCTGCCGCGCCAGCTCCAAAGCCAGCCGCATATCCTTGTGCATCAGCCGCAACGGAAAACTCGCCGCATATTCATTCTTCAACATCAGCGGCGCCTTCACATCCAGCACCCCCGCGCGCGCCATGCTCGACTGCATCACTTCCACCAGCTTCTCCCCGGCCACTCCCGCCGAAGTAGCCAGCGCCAACGCCTCCGCTAGCGCCTCCACCTCCAGCGCCAAAATCAGATTCATCGCCAGCTTCACGGTTTGCCCAGCCCCATTTGGTCCCAGCAAAAAGAATTTCTTCCCCAACCTGTCCAGCACCGGCTGCGCGCGTTCCAGCACTTCCGCTTTGCCGCCAATCATAAACACCAGCTCGCCTTTTTTTGCGCCCCAGTCGCCGCCCGTCACGGGAGCATCCAGAAAATCCACTCCGCGCTCGGCGCACGCCGCCGCCACTCGCCGCGCCAGCTCCGGCGAAATCGTGCTCGAATCCATATAAATGCTGCCGCGCCGCAAACCCTGCATCGCGCCCTGCGCGCCCCACACCACTTCTTCCAGCGCCGGCGGATCGCTCACGATCGTGATCAGCACATCCGCCGCCGCCGCTGTCTCGCGCGGATTCGCTGCCAGCTTCGCGCCCTCGCTCACCAGTTCCTCCGCTCGCGCCGCCGTTCGATTCCACACCACCAGTGGAAACCCCGCCTTCAGCAGGTTGCGCCCCATCGGCTTGCCCATCAGTCCCAGCCCAATCAATCCAACTGTCGGTTTCATCTCTCGCCTCCGCATCAAACCAAAAATATACCCGCGCAGCCGCACAAATGCGAATGCACCAGGCGATTTCAGGACTCCAAGGTTATTTCACACCGCAAACGGCGGGAACTTCTCCAGCGGCACCTCTATTTTTTCTTCGCGGGCTTCGGCACGCCGCGTGGCTGCGCCGGCTCGTCGCGAATCTCAGCCACGCGAATCACGTATGCATAAGGGATTTCCACGCGCATCGTTTTCTCTTTTCCACCCGACGTAAATCGCTCTTCCACATAAATCGCCTTGCCCGTGTCGGACCCGAGCGTTCCGCTCGTCGAGAGCTGCATGTCTCCCGCGCGATAATGCGCTTCCACGCGCTTGCCCACCAAAGCCGTATATCGTGCCATTCCACCCCAGTCAGCCGAATAACGAACACCACCAGCCATTGCGCCGACTGCGGCAGTATATACAAATCAATAACTAAATCACATGCTGTTAATGATGAGGTATTTGAGGTGCAACGCTTTCGTGCAGCGGCGCAGGCTCCGGATCGCCGGTTCTCAATTCCAATCCAGCCGTCACCATTAACGTCAACGCCGCCACCGCGCTCGCCGCCAGATACGCCAGGAACACCGGCCACACCCACCCCAGCGCTACATGCCGGTCGGCAAATCGCAATGTAACAATCCACCAGGCAATCGCTCCCGCAGCCAGCCCTGCGAATGCCGCGAAATTTCGGCTGAGCTCCGTAATACCCAGCGGATGCTGGCAGCTCGCGCAAACCAAATCATACGAATCCGCCGCCACTTTTCCCGCAGGCATCACCGCGCCGCAGTTAGGACATTGCCTCGCCGCCATCTTTCACCTCCGCAGAATCAACGACTCTCGCCGCTGCCGCTATCAATTACCGAAAATTCCACGCGATGCCGGAAAGGATCGATCCGCTCGGCCCGCACCCGCACTTGATCCCCTAGCCGGAAGGTCCGTCGAGCCCCGCCGCCCCGCGTACCGCGATACGGCTCGCAAACGATGGTGTGGTCGCGGTCTCGAAACGCGCATCTTTGTCCGGTGAATTCCTCCAGCCGGTCAATGCTCACCAATCCTTCCACGAAAATCTCCACCAGCTCCACAAAAAATCCGAACTTCTGCACCGAAATAATCAGCGCGGAATATTCCTCGCCCAGATGGCTTTCCATGAACTGCGCGGTCTTCCACTCCATCAATTCGCGCTCCGCCGCATCCGCCCGGCGCTCGGCTTCCGAGCTTTCCGCCGCGATGTCCTGCAATTCCATGCGGCGATACGGTCCCAGCACCGCCACCGTTTCCTCTTTCCCGGTGCGCGCGTTCTCCACCTGCGCGCGCAGCGGCGCTACGTCTGGATTTTCCAGCGCCCATTTCAGCGCCCGGTGCACGATCAAATCCGGGTAGCGCCGGATCGGCGACGTGAAATGCGTGTATTCCTTCGTCGCCAATGCAAAATGTCCCAGCACGTCCACCGCATACCGCGCCTGCTTCAGCGAACGCAGCATCAAGTAAGAAAGAATCCGCTCTTCCGGTTTGCCCGCGAGTTTTTCGGTCAACCGCTGGTAATGCTGCGGCCGTATGTCCACTTCCTCCGCCGCCGGCATCGTCACGCTCATCTGCCGCATCCGTCCGCGTCCGCCGCGCCCACCCCCGCGTCCCTCGCGTGCTTGCGGACGCGCGTGTCCGTGCCGCACCACCACGCGCCGCTCCGCCAAATCGTCCACCCCCAGCGAATATCCAAACGCCTGCGCCAGCTCCTCGAACTCCAGCACCTTTTTCGGGTCCGGTTTTTCGTGCACCCGATGCAGCGAAGCCACGCCTCGCTTCTCCAGATATTCCGCGACGGCTTCGTTCGCGGCCAGCATGAATTCCTCGATCAAACGGTGCGCGATGTTCCGTTCGCTGCGCACGATGCTCAGCATCCGCCCTTCCGCGTCAAACTCGATCACTGCCTCCGGCAAATCGAAATCAATCGAGCCGCGCACCCGCCGCCTCTTGTTCAGCAGCAGCGCCAGTTCCTTCATCTTCCGGAACTCGCTCACCAGCGGCGCATAGCGCTCCGTCATTTCCGCATCGCCTTCGATCACTTTGTTGACGTTCGTGTAAGTCATCCGCTCCGCCGAACGGATCACTCCCTGAAAAAAATCCGCGCGCAGCAATTTTGCCGCCCCGTCCAGTTCCATCACCACGCTCATCACCAGCCGGTCCACTTTCGGATTCAGCGAGCAAATCCCGTTGGAAAGCTCCTCCGGCAGCATCGGCACCGCGCGATTGGGAAAATAAACAGACGTGCCCCGCAATCGCGCCTCGCGATCCAGTCCCGAACCGCGCGCGACGTAATGCGCCACATCCGCAATATGCACCTGCAATTCGTAATGCCCGTTCGGCAGCGCTGTCACATGCACCGCATCATCAAAATCGCGCGCTGTTTCCCCGTCAATCGTCACAATCGGCAAATGCCGGAAATCGCGCCGCCCGCGAAGATCGCTCTCGGCCACCTGCGCTTGTGTCGCGCGCGCTTCCTGTTGCACTTCGTCCGGAAAAATGTTCGGCAAATGATGTTTGCGGATAATAATTTCCACATCCACGCCGATTTCGCCCGGCCGCCCCAGAATTTCAATCACGCGCCCCGCCGGAGCCAGCCCGCCCTTCGGAAAGCGCGTGAGTTCCACATTCACCACCGCGCCGTCCAGTTCCGGATAGCGCGTGCGGCTGTTCGCAGTGGCTCCGCCGCCGCTGCCACCCTCGCCAAGTTTTTCCCGCAACTCCGGCGTCAGCTCCGCGCCCGGCGGAATAATCACTTCATGCAAAATGCGCACGTCGTACGGCAGCACCACATTTCCGTGCGGGCCGTAGCGGAACAATCCCACGATCGTCGGATGTTCACGCGCCACAATCTGCACCACGCGCCCTTCCGCTCGCCCGTCGGCGCGCCGCCGCTCGATGCGCGCCAGCACGCGATCGCCGTGCATCGCATCACCCAGCCCGTCGCGCCCGATAAATAGATCGCCCTCCACGCGCGGCATCGGCGAATCCGGCACCAGGAAACCATAGCCGTCGCGATGCGCCACAATTCTCCCCGACACCAGATTCGGATCGCGTCCGCGCCCCGACGTGATTTTGGACGTCGCAGCCGACGCCGCATGCGGCGCGCTGCCGTCCGCTCGCGCGCCCGGCTTCTCCTGCTCCAATGTCTCACTGGCCGCAGCCGCATTCGCCAGCGCTCACCCGTTTTGCCGCCGCGGCTTGCCCCGCCGCTTCCTTCTTTGCGTGCTTGGTCCCAGCCAGCCGGAACCTTCCGCCCTGTGTTTCTTCCACTTCGCCATGCTTCTTCAGTTTTTGCAGCACACGCGGCAAATAGCGTCGCCCGCGGTGCTTCAGGCCCATGCCGTGCGCGATGTGCCGGGTGCTGGCCGGCTGCGCAAGTGTCGCAAGATGCGCGAGCACAAGCTCTGGAGTGACATCGTCTGCGATCGTCGCTTCTCGTGGTTCGTCGGAATGGCGTTGGCTGGGTGTCATACGGTCCCGCACAGGCTAACGGATTTGTGCGCGCGTAGCAAAACTTGCTTTCCCTTCAGCGCGCGGTTTTTCAGCAGCAGACAATGTCACGGTTGGTCAAGCTCGCGTGCAGCCAGATCGAGAACTACGATCTTGCCGTCCGCTTCGCGCTCCAGCGCTGGCGCATATTGGCCCACTTCCTCGCGTCTCCACCAATTTCCCGTCTCGCGCTTTGTTCGCATGTCCGTGAACCAGTATTGATACTTGATCGTGCGCACCTCACGCGGCGGCGCGCTCGCGAATGGATTGCTCGCAAACAGCGCCAGCACGTCCGGCTCATTTTTCAGCAAACGCTCTTCCGTCCACACCACAAAGCGCGATTGCTGCCATGGTCCGAGGGACGCAAACCATAAATTCCATTCGAACCGCGGCTGATACGGCGCGTAGATTCCCGGCGCTTCATTAATTGCCTGCGGCTTGTAACGAAACGGGTACGCGACCCATGTTTTTCCGTCCAGCGTGCCCTGAAATTCGATCTCATAACGCTCGTGCGTCATCACCGCAAACAATCCATAGGAATTTGCAATGCGAAACGGTTCCAGTGCTCGCACCGGCCCTTCAAACAGCGGCAACCCGGGCATGAACATCCACAGCAGCAGCGCCGTGGTGGAATAAAAAACCAATCCAAGGCACAAGCCCGCAAACGCCCTGCGCAGCGGCGTAAATCTTTCGCGCCATTCCGCCCCAGTGTTCGTGGGCGCCGGCGCCGCTACCGTCGCACCAGCAGCAGCTATCGGGCTCTTTTCGTGAATCCATGCGCGGAACCACTGCGGCAAAACCCATTCCAGAAATCGGTCGTCCAGCAGCAGCACTCCCAACAGCAGAACCAGATAATTCAGAAACGTATAATTCGCCGTCGCAATAATCGAAATCTCAAACGGCGTCACAATAAAAAAGCATGCAATGCGAAATCGTCTCGGCAGAAACAGCATCCACACGATCAGCAGTTCCACCACCAGCGTGTAAGCCGTCGCCGAAGCGTGAAACCAGTGCGGCAAGTGCTGCACGTACCATCCGATCCACGTCGGCAGCGGGCCGTTCTGGTAGTAATCGTCCATCGCGGTGAATTGCCGCCACGCCAGGTCCCCGCTGCCAATTTTCGCCACGCCCGATTCGAAATAAATGCGGAACCATTCCCACTGCAGCAGAAAAAGACTCGCACGCGAAGGCGGATTTCGCTCTCCCAGGCCCGGCCGCAAGCCCGCCGGCGCGAAAAATAGCGCGATGAATCCCGCCTCCAGCAACATGCCGTCCGATTGATACCCGGAAAAATCCCGCGCCACGCTCACAAACGAAACAAAGCACAAAAAACAAATCAGCAGCGACAGCGCGCGGCCACAAATTCAGCGTCACCAGCAGCGACGCAACCAGCCCCACCCAGCACAGCGTCAGCAATGCGCCGTTGCCCGCTCCAAACCACAGTAAAGTCGGCACGGTCCAGTAACTCTGCAGGTGCAGCGCTGCATTCACCGCCTGCAGATAATCCGCCGCCGGCAGGATTCCGTTCGTCCCGATCAGCCCCTTGATCTGGAATAGCAGCGAATAAAACGCGGAAAAATAAATCAGCCCCAGCGCGCGCAGAAAAATCCAGCGTGGCCACAGATGCCCCGGCCGTTTCCCGGTAATCGGCTCCGGCCCCAGCAGCCAATTCACCACGCCCTGAAAAAGTCCGTCTTCCATGGCCTGCGATTATACGGCGAAAATCAGAAGCACTCAGGAAAGTTCAGCGCACCAGAGGAAGCCAGAAGAATTACAGTTACCGCGCCGCAGCAATCTAAACAAGAGGGAACACTTTTATCCGGATGAACAAACTTCACAAAACTCGGCGCCCGCGGCACCGCGCCAATCGCCTCGCGCCCTTCCGCCAGGCCAATCAGGAATTCCTGCACATTAAAGCGAAAACCGTTCCGCGAATGCAGCGCCGCCCCAGCCTCTCCCGCGCGAACGTATCGCCCATCCGGCAACAATATCCGGGTCTTCTCCGTATCCGCCAGATACGGCTCGATCACCTCGCCAAACACCTGCCGGCACAATTCCACGTCGCGCACGTGGAACATCACTTCCACGCGCTCGTAAATGTTCCGGTGCATCCAGTCCGCGCTGCCCAGATACAGTTCCGTCTTCCCGCCGTTTCCGAACACAAAAATCCGGCTGTGCTCCAAAAATCGCCCCACCACGCTGCGCACCCGTATCCGGCTGCTGATCCCGCGCACTCCCGGCCGCAGCGCGCACGCTCCGCGCACCACGAGCTCAATCTGCACGCCCGCCTGCGAAGCGCGATACAACGCTTGAATCGTCTTTTCGTCCAGCAGCGCGTTCACCTTGGCGAAAATAAACGCCGGCCTGCCCGCCTTCGCATGCGCCGTCTCGCGCTCGATCAATTTCAAGCAGCTTTTCCCCAGGTTCAGCGGCGCCACAAACAATGGCTGATAACTCGGACGCTCGGAATAAGCCGTCAAATAATTGAAAACGTGATGCACGGCCTGGGTGATATGCGCGTCGCTGGTCAGCAGGCTCAAGTCGGTGTAGTAGCGCGCCGTCGCAGGATTGTAATTCCCGGTGCCCAGATGCGCGTACCGCCGAATCTGCCCGTCGCTTTCCCGCCGCGCGATCAACGCCAGCTTGCAGTGCGTCTTCAGTCCCACCACGCCGTGAAATACCTGCACGCCCGCTTCCTGCAGATTGCGCGCCCAGCGAATATTCGAAGCCTCGTCAAACCGCGCCTTCAATTCCACCACCACCGCCACTTCCTTCTTGGCCGCCGCTTCAATCAGCGCCCGCACGATCGGTGAATTCTCGCTGGTGCGGTACAGCGTCTGCTTGATCGAAAGCACGTCCGGATCTTTCGCCGCGCTCTCGATCAATCGCACCACCGCCGCATACGAATCGTAAGGATGATGCAGCAGCAAATCGCGTTTGCGAATCAGCTCGAATAGCGAAGTCGCTCCGGGTTTCAGCGCCAGCTCTCGCGGCACAAACGGCTGAAACTTCAAATCCGGCCGCGGCGCCTGATCGTACAAATACGAAATACGCGCCAGGTTCGGCGGCCCGTCCACGCGGAAAATCTGCCACGGCGCCAGCCGAAAATTCGCCACCAGCCGGTCAATAATCTCCTGATTCGCGCTCGCCTCGATCTCCAGCCGCACCGCTTCGCCCTTGCGCCGCCGGTGCAGTTGCGCGTCCACCGTGTCCATGATGCTGCGCGATTCTTCTTCTTCCAGATACAAATTGCTGTTGCGCGTCACGCGAAACGCCGCCGCCGATAGCACTTCGTAGCCGTGATACAAGCGGTTCGCGAACGCCTGAATCACGTCCGACAGGAACACATACTCGACCGTCCCATCCTTCGCGGGCAGCAGCACCAGCCGCGGCAACGCGCGCGGCACCGTCACCACTCCCAAATAAATCTGCCCGCCGCGGCGTTTGCGCTTCAGCAGAAACGCCAGGCACAGCGCCTTGTTCAATACGTGTGGAAAAGGATGCGCCGGATCCACGGTCACCGGCGTCAGCAGCGGCTCCACCGACTTGATGTAATAATTTTCAATGTACAAGCGCGCCGCCGGACCCAGTTTCTTCAAGCTCACCACGCGAACCTTTTCCGTCGCCAGCGCCGGCAGTAATTCTTCGCGCCAGCAGTCATACTGCGCCTTCACGTAGCTGTGGATTTTCTCCGCCAGCTCCTTCAGCACTTCCGCCGGCGCGCGCCCGTCCGGACCGGGCTCGCAATTTCCGTGCTCCACCTGCTGCAGGATGCCCGCGACGCGCACTTCGACGAACTCATCCAGGTTGCTCGCGGTGATCGCCAAAAACTTCACCCGCTCGAGCAGCGGGTTTTTCTCGTCGCGCGCCTCTTCCAGCACTCGTTCGTTGAATTGCATCCACGAATGGTGCCGGTTGAAGATGTATTGTGGGTCCGCTACATCGATGTTTTTCATCACGTCCTTGCAGCCGAAGATACTATCGCCGTTGTGTTACAGCCGTGTTACCAGGGCTCCCGCGCCTGCTCGCTCCGCTCCATTCTCGCACTCATAGGTTCAGTCGGCTAAGTAAGATAGCCTCCTCAGACCTACTTTCCCTGTTTCATGTTAGGATTTTCCGCCCGAACGATTCCCGCGTCCTTCAAGAGGTTAAAAGATTTTGACGTTTGTCGCATACGCATTCCTGGCCGTCGCCGCCATCCCCTTCATCTACTACCTGCTCTCCCTCTACAGCACGGTGCGCTATTTCCACGCCTCGCGCCGCGACGCCGCTCCGAATACAGATTTCACGCCACCGATCAGCTGCCTGAAACCAGTGAAAGGCCTCGACGCGGAAGCCTACGAAAATTACGCCAGCTTCTGCCGCCAGGACTACCCCGATTACGAAATAGTTTTCTGCGTGGACCAGGGCGACCCTACTCTCCCGGTCCTCGAAAAATTAGTCCGCGATTTTCCCCAGCGCCGCATCCGCCTGCTCTTCGGCTCCGGCCGTGACGCGGTGAACGACAAAGTGGCGCGGCTCACTCGCCTGGTCGCCGAAGCCCAGCACGATTTCTTCGTAATCACCGATAGCGACGTGCGCGTCCAGCCCGACTATCTGCGCACCATCATCTCGCCCTTTCGCGATCCGCACGTAGGCGCGGCCACCTGCCTCTATTCCTCCACCGAAGAGAGAAACCTCACCGAGCGGCTGCAATCCATCGGCATGATCTCCGATTTTTTCGCCGGCGTCATGGTCGCCTGGCAGCTCGACGGCATCAAATTCACTTTCGGCCAGACCATCGTCACCACCCGCAAAGCCATCGCAGGCTACGGCGGCTACCCCACGATTGAAGACCGGCCCGCGGACGATGTTTACGCCGGCCGCCTGGTCGCTGAGCAAGGCTACGAAGTAAAACTCCTGCCCTACGTCGTGCACTCCGTCGCGGATTTTGATTCCCTGCGCGAATTTCTCTACAAGCGCTTGCGCTGGATGACGGTCATGCGCCTGATGCGCCCCTGGGGCCACTTCGGCCTCATCTTTACCTGGGGATTGCCGTGGTCACTCGTCGCCATCGCCATCCATCCCTCGCTCGCAGTGGCCGCCACATATCTCGGCACCTATTTATTGCTGCGAATCGTAATGACCTGGCTCATCGGCATCTGGGGAATGAAGCAATCGCGCGTCTGGAAAAAAATGCCGCTCATCCCGCTGTGGGACGCCATGGCCTTCGCCATCTGGCTGGCCAGCTTCGCCCGCCACACCATCCGCTGGCGCGGCATCAATTATTATTTGCGCGACGGCAAACTCACCGCCGTCACTCCCCGCAACGCGTCCGGTGCTTCGCGTTGAACGAACTCCCGTCAGCCGTCGCGCTGGCCAAGTCGTCGTCCTTTTCTAGCCACTAGCCACTCATCACTAGCCACTGCCTTTATCGCCAAACCCGAACCATAATCACCGCAAGTGGGTCCGTCTTTCTCTGCGCCCTCTGCGGTAAGAGTCGTTGCCTTCTCCGATTTACCTCCGCATTCCCTCCCTCTTCTCTGTGTAAAATCTTTTGCCTTTCCTAATCGCAATCCTCATTTCGGTTTCCCCGCAAAATCGAGTAAAATAATTTGCATACCATGACAATAAATTCGCATCCATTCACCATGACCGCGTCGCACCACCGCGCCTCGTGCACCGGACGCCCGCGCACCGCATGACGTCATCCGCCGGCTTGCATCTGAAAACTTTCATCCTGATATTCTTGATGATCATGTTCGGCCCGCTCGGGCAAGTTTCTCTCAGCAAAGGCATGAAGACCATCGGCGCCATTTCGTTGCATCAGCCCGCGGACCTGTTCCACGTCGGCCTGCAAATTCTGCAGTCGCCTTTCATCTGGCTCGGCATCCTGCTCCAGCTTATGTTTTTCGTATGCTATATGCTGGTTTTGTCCTGGGCTGACTATAGTTTCGTCCAGCCCGCCGGCTCCATCGCCTACGCCGTCGTCGCCCTGCAAGCGCACTTCATCCTGAAAGAACCGATTTCGCCCCTTCGTTGGGCCGGCGTATGCGTCATTTGCCTGGGCGTGCTGATCGTGGGCCACACTTCGCCGCGCACCACGGAGCAAATATAATGGCTTGGGAAACCTTGCTGCTGGTTCTGATCGTCTTCGCCGGCACCTCCGGCGAACTCTGCGTCACCCGCGCGATGAAAACCATCGGCGAAGTGCACGATTTCCGCCCCAGCGCGTTGCTGCGCGTCATGCTGCGCGCGATTCAGGTTCCCTGGATGTGGCTGGGCGTCGCGCTCATGGCTGTCGCGTTCTTCTCGCTGCTCGGCGCGTTGTCCATGGAAAATGTCAGCTTCGTCGTGCCCGTCACCGCGTTGAGCTACGCCGCGGGCGCGCTCGGCGGCCAGTTTTTTCTCGGCGAACGCGTCTCGCTTCGCCGCTGGCTCGGCGTTCTCCTCGTCTGCATCGGCGTTACGCTCGTTTTCCTCGGCCGAAAGTAGCGGGTGCCATTCGCCCCAATCCCGCAACCGCTCCGCCGCATCTATAAATGTGGACGATGCGCTAAACTGTCGCTACGATTGATGGAACCGAATCCCTGAGGAGTGTTGCAATTTGTGCGGCATCGCCGGTTTCACCCATAAAAACTGGTCGCCCGATTCAGACCGCATCCGGCGCGCCGCGGCGACCCTCGTCCATCGCGGCCCGGACCAGCAGGGAGTCTTCCAATCCGAAATCTGCTCCCTGGGCGCCACGCGCCTGAAAATTATTGACCTGGAAGGCGGCGACCAGCCAATCTTTTCGCCGAATGGCGACGCCGTAATCGTCTTCAACGGTGAAATCTACAATCACCTGGAATTGCGCGCCGAACTGGAAACGCTCGGCCATCGTTTCCAGTCACACTCCGACACTGAAACCGTGCTGCACGCTTTTCTCGAATGGGACACGCAATGTTTCTCCCGCCTGCGCGGCATGTTCGCCATCGCCCTCTGGACGGAATCTTCTCGCCGCCTGGTGATTGCCCGCGATCGCCTCGGAATCAAACCGCTCTATATCGCGCATCTCGGCCAGGACTTATTGTTCGGCTCCGAACTGAAATCGCTTTTCATTCATCCCGAAGTCCCCCGCCGCCTCAGCCTCGCAGGCCTCGATTGCTACTTGTCTCTGAACTACGTCCCGTGCCCCTGGACGCTCGTGGACGGAATCGAAAAGCTCCCGCCTGGAAACTGGCTCGAATGGCGCGATGGAAAAATTCGCTCGGAAAGTTATTGGCAATTGCCGTTCGAAAATCCGCGCAACTGGACCCTCGACTCCGCCAAAGAAGAACTCGACTCTCTGCTCCAAAAATCCACGCGCGAGCATCTGCTCTCTGACGTGCCCCTCGGCGTCTGGCTCAGCGGCGGCGTCGATTCTTCCACCATCCTGCACTACGCCGCGCAAGTCTCCACGTCGCGCCTGAAAACTTTCTCCATCTCATTCCGCGGCCGCAGTTTCGACGAAAGCGAATACATCCGCCAGGTCGTCAACCACTATCAGACCGAGCACGAGGAATTGGACCTCACTCCCGACGAAGACCTAGCCGGCGCCATCGCCGAGTTCGCCTACTACTCCGACGAACCCACCGCCGATGCCGGCGCCCTCCCCGTCTGGTTCCTCTCCAAAATGTGCAAGCGCCGCACCACCGTCGCGCTCAGCGGCGAAGGCGCCGACGAATTATTCGGCGGCTACCTCACCTATCGCGCCAACGCTCTGGCGCGCACCGCCAGACACTTGCCCTCATCCGCGTTGCGCCTTGCGATCGCCGCCATCAGCCACTGGCCCGTATCCGACGACAAGATCAGCTTCGAATACAAACTGAAACGCTTCCTCGAAGGCTGCACCATGTCTCCTGAACGCGCCCACATCTTCTGGAACGGCACGTTCTCCGATAAAGAGAAGCGCGCGCTGCTGAAAACCCAGCTGCCCCACGCACTCGACGGAATCCTCGGCGAGCTGCGCGCAAAATTCACATCAGCAGCCGATCCGCTCGCGCCCTTCCTCTGGTTCGATCAAAAATATTATCTTCCCGGCGACATCCTCACCAAAGTGGACCGCATGAGCATGGCGCATTCCGTTGAAGTCCGTCCTCCGTTCCTCGATCATCGCATCGTGGAATTCGCGGCCACGCTCCCCGCGTCCCTGAAAATCCAGGGCTCGCGCCAGAAATTCATCCTCAAAGAATTAATGAAAAATAAATTGCCGCCCGCAGTGCTGCAGCGCAAAAAGGTAGGCTTCGATATTCCCGCGCACGAATGGCTGCGCGGCCCGCTGCGCGATTTACTGACAGACACGCTGAACGCCGGCCTAGCCGATCACCCCGGCCTGTTCGAACCAAAAGCCGTGCAATCTCTTTTGCAAGCCCACATGGACAGACGTGCCAATCTGGGTTATCACCTGTGGGGCTTGCTGATTCTTTTCCTATGGATGAAAGAATGGCGGATTCAGGCAGCACCCTCTCCGGCCAGCCATTATTCGGCCCCGGAAAGAACTGGTATCTCTACCTAATCGTTTTACTCTTTGCCGGAGCGATTTATGTGGGCTGCATCGTTTCTCCGCCGTCTCTCATGGACGACGTTGACTCCGTGCAGGCGCAAATCGCGCGCAACATGCTCGTCTCCGGCGATTGGGTAACCGCACGTCTCGACGGTGTCCCCTATCTCGAAAAGCCTCCGCTTATCTATTGGACCATCGCTCTCTCCTACAAAGTTTTCGGCGTGCACGATTGGTCCGCGCGCATTCCCATGGCGCTTTCCGCGCTTGCTCTTTGCTGGGTCACTGCGGCATTCGGCCTATGGGCTTTCGGCAAACGCGCGGGATTTTACGCGGGCTTATGCATTGGCACGTGTGTCGGACTGTTTCTCTTCACGCGCGTCTTGATTCCAGACGTAATGCTGACGTTCACCACAGCTCTCGCCATGTGGGCCTTTCTGCGCGCCATTGACGCCGAAGAACCTCATCCGCGCCTTTGGGCGTTTCTCTTCGCCGCGAGTCTCGGTGCCGGCCTGCTCCTTGAAAAGCCTGATCGCCGTCGTTTTTCCCGTCGGCGCCGCCATCGTCTATCTTCTGCTCACTCGCCAGCTTTTTTCCTGGAAAATCTGGAAACGCCTTCATCCCTTCACCGGCACGCTCGTCATTCTATTAATCGCCGCTCCCTGGCACATCCTCGCTACCCTACGCAATCCGCCGTACTTCGTGTTCACGCTGCACAGCGGTCCCAATTCCTATCACGGATTCCTCTGGTTCTTTTTCATCAACGAGCAGCTCCTCCGTTTCCTCAATATGCGTTACCCGCGCGATTACAACACCGTCCCGCGCCTCTACTTCTGGCTGTTCCATCTGATCTGGCTTTTCCCCTGGAGCGTTTACATCCCAGCCGTCGCCAAACTTTCCTTCAAGCCAATTGACCGCGCCGGCCGCGCGCGCCTGCTCTCTCTCTGCTGGCTCGGCTTCGTCCTGATCTTCTTCACCTTCTCCACCACCCAGGAATATTATTCGATGCCCTGCTACCCCGCGCTAGCGTTGCTCATCGGCTCCGCCATGGCCACGGAAAATGTTTGGGTCCGCCGCGGCACTCGCACTCTCGCCGTCATCGCCGCCTGCGCCGCCATCGCCGCATTCGCCATTTACTGGAACGTGCGCAACCTGCCCGCTCCCGGCGATATTTCCTCCGCATTGTCCCGCAATCCCAAATCCTACAGCCTCTCCCTCGGACACATGCTCGACCTCACCCTCCCATCTTTCGCCTATCTGCGAATTCCGCTGCTCCTCGCTTCCATCGCCTTCCTAGTCGGCGCGCTGGGAAATCTTCGCGCCACGGGCCAGCGCGCTTTTCTCGCTTCCGCCCTCATGATGGTTCTATTTTTCCACGCAGCTCGCGCCGCCATGGTCGTATTCGACCCCTATCTTTCCTCGCGACCCATCGCCGAAGCGCTGCTGAGATCCCCCGATGGCGCCCTGATCGTGGAACGCCACTATTACCCAACCTCCTCCATCTTTTTCTACACCAATCGCACCGCCCTGCTCCTGAACGGTCGCGTCCTGAATCTCGAGTACGGCTCCAACGCCCCCGGCGCCGCCGATGTCTTCATCAACGACGCAAAATTCGCTACGCTCTGGATGACTGAACCCAGATTTTATTTGGTCTGCGCGCAAACCAGCCTCCCCCGCCTGCAAACTCTAGTAGGCCCCACAAACCTCGACATCGTCTCCCAAAGCGGCGGCAAAATCCTGCTCACCAATCATCCCCTGACGATGCGATGAGCATCGTCATCCTGAGGTCGGCGCCTTTGCCTCATGCCGGCCGAAGGATCTCTCCCTCTTTCTCGGTGTTCTCCGCTTTTGCTCTGTGCCCTCTGCGTTAAATCTTTGCCCTCGCCCCACTCGCCATCTGCCACCAAGAACGGTAAGATGTAAAGCTGTCTGGCCGCAGCAATTCGCAGCGGCCAACTGCGCCTGTCCAGCATCCAACAGCAGCGCTCAAATTCAAACGAACATTGACACCGCACGCGGAGGAAGTATGAAGATTGCAGTCCTGGGTGGAGACGGATACTGCGGTTGGGCAACCGCCCTGTATTTGTCGAAGCAAGGCCACGAAGTCGCCATCGTGGACAACTTCGTCCGCCGCCAATGGGACCACGAGCTCGGCGCCCAAACCCTGACTCCCATCCGCCCGCTCTCCGACCGCCTCACCGCCTGGCACCGTCTGACCGGCCGCACCATCGAATCCTACGTGGGCGATATCTGCGACTACGAATTTCTCAGCGACTTCATCAAGAATTTCGAGCCAGAGTCCGTCGTGCACTTCGCCGAACAGCGCTCTGCCCCCTACTCCATGATTGACCGCGGCCACGCCGTGTACACTCAGGTCAACAACGTCGTCGGCACGCTGAATCTTCTTTTCGCGCTGCGCGAACTGCAACCCGATTGCCACCTCGTCAAACTCGGCACCATGGGCGAGTATGGCACTCCCAACATTGACATCGAAGAAGGCTACATCGCCATCGAACACAATGGCCGCAAAGACGTTCTTCCTTTTCCCAAGCAGCCCGGCTCCTTCTACCACCTCTCCAAAGTCCACGACAGCCACAACATCATGTTCGCCTGCAAAATCTGGGGTCTGCGCGCCACCGACCTGAATCAGGGCGTGGTGTACGGCACCATCACCGACGAAGTCGCGCTCGACGAAGCGCTCATCAATCGCTTCGATTACGACGAAGTTTTCGGCACCGTCCTCAATCGCTTCTGCGTCGAAGCCGTCATCGGGCATCCCCTCACCGTGTATGGCAAAGGCGGCCAGCGCCGCGGCTTCCTCGATATTCGCGACACCGTGCGCTGCATCGAAATCGCCTGCCAGAATCCCGCCGCGCGCCACGAGTGCCGCGTCTATAACCAATTCACCGAAAGTTTTTCCATCATGGATATCGCCGGCATCGTCCAGGCCGCCGCCAAAAAAATCAATCTCTCCGTCGAGATCAGCCACCTGCCCGACCCGCGCGTCGAAGCCGAAGATCACTATTACAACGCCAAGCACTCCAAACTGGTTGACCTCGGCCTCCAGCCCCACCTTCTGTCGGACGCCATGCTCGACTCGCTCCTCAAAGTCGCCGTGAAATACCGCGATCGCATTGACACCTCCCTGATCCTCCCCAGCGTCAACTGGCGCAATGCCCGCAACAACTACCGCGAACGCACCAAATCCAACGCCAGCGCGAAGCCAGCGCCATCGCAGCTGAAAAAAGTAGGCGTCTCCTCCGACTAACTGAGCCCCGCCGTTGACTTTGGTAGCGCCGGCCTGCCTGCCGGTAGGCAGGCGTCCCGCCGGCTTCTTTGTCGTTGAATTTGTAGCGGCCGGTCCCGCAAAGCGGGACCGGGCATGCCGTTGGTTTGATTTCGTCGACGAATTCCCGCGCAACTAAACACACCACGACCGAATACCGAAACGGGAATCCCTAATGTTTATATGGTGCCCGAGAGAGGACTCGAACCTCCACTCCCTTGCGAGAACTAGCTCCTGAAGCTAGCGCGTCTGCCAATTCCGCCACTCGGGCCTTGCTGGTGTGTGGCAAAACAAAACTACGAGGCCCATCCATATTGACGCCTGCCCTGTAGTTTGTCAACGCAGCACACTATCCTGCGGAAGCCTTGACCCACCCCCGCGATGGCACTACATTAAGTCGCTGAGCACGCGGCGAACAGGAGACGAAATCATGGCTACCACCCGCGCGATGCTGGAGCGCCGCCGCTCGTCGCGCGTTTTCATTCGCATCCCGGTGCAACTCTTCAGCAACGGCGTGGACGGCGAACCGCTCGTCACTCTCGCCGAAGCCATCGCCGTCAGCCGCTGCGGAGCCCTCGTCCGCGCTTCGCTCGAACCCGGCCTGGGCTCGCGCATCGAACTGCTCAACGGCATTTCCCAGGAAACGCAGGAATTTCGCGTCATTCGCGTCACCCACACCAAAGATCCCGGCGTCTTCGAACTCGGCCTCGAGATGCTCTACCCCGCCCGCAAATTCTGGGGCATCCAGTTCCCCGACGACCGCGTTACCGCTTGAATCCACCGCCGTTCGGGGTGCATAATCCCCGCATTCCAGCTTAGAACTTGGGCCTGCACGGCCGTCTGCACTCGGGCACGCTTCACGGCCGGCTGGCGGGAGGCACCCATGGAAGCGATTCACGGCGCACTGTTGGGCATTTTGGTGCTTTGGGGAGCGATAACCGCCGTTCTGGTAGGTCTTCTCGCCTATCGCGGCACCCTGGAAATTCGCGAAGACGATCAGATTTTTCTGGGTCACGCGGGTGATTCCATGGCCAACGAGCAGCGCGAAATTGTCGCGCGCATTGATAAGCTGTCCAAGCCCATCAAGGTCTTAATGATTCTCTCCATCGTCCTGCTGCTCACAGCCCTGGGCGTATTCCTCTTCGAAGGCTTCAAGAATTTCTGAATCGCGCGAAAGCGCGATTCACCCTGAGAACCGGCGGTGCCGGTTCGAAGGGTCGCGCCCGCCGTCGAAACTGCCATTAGTAGCGCCGGCGTCCCGCCGGCTAATTTGACTTTTGCGTGTCATCCCGAACGGAGTCCCGCGCTTTTTTTCTTTCCCGCCGCAGTTTGGTGGGCGCGGGACGCAGAGAGCGATTTGCTTTCTGCGGAACAGCCTGGTTTCTTGGCAGGTCGCAGCGTTGCGCCATACGTAGAACGCGGAAACAGGCTCAGGTTTTTCTAGCCACTAACCACTCGTCACTAGCCACTGCCTTTTTCCCAAACCGATTGACGCCTCGCCTCGCCCAATTAAACCATGCGCCACTCATCATTTATCACGTGTCTCAATTCTGTGGCTTGGGCTGCGCTGGTGTCCCCGGCGTCGCCTCCGGCTGCGGAAGCGAACTGCAATCCACCGCCGTATGGTTGTGCACGATCAGCCAATCGCTGCCCACTTTGTTGAATACCAGCGTCGTCTGCCCCCGCGCATCGTAACTTTTTCCAGTCGCCAGCACCGCCGCAAAATCCCATTGGTACGTCGCCCACGCCACGTCCGCGTGCGTAAAAATAAATGTGTTCCGCCGGATGATCTGCATCTGCTGGAACGCCGCTTTCTGCCGTTCATAGCCCGCCGCCCATGTTTTCCACCCCATGATCGGCGGCCCGTAATCGCTGCTCACGAACGTCGTGCTGTCCGAATAATATTTGTGCATCAATTCCATATTTCCCAGCTGCTGCGCCGCCAGCATTTCGCCGATGTTGTGCTCGATCTCCTCATTGGGCGACATCGGCATGGACGGCGTCGGCTGATCCGAAGTGCTCGCGTTCTTATCTTTCTTGTTTTTTTGCGCCCATGCGCCGGAACAAACCAGCAAGATCACGGCCACCACTGCCAGCGCACGAATTGCTCCCGCGCGCAGCTCCGTCAACTTCACCTCAGTTACCCTCATTCGTTTTTCCTCCTCGCGAGCCCCGGCCGGAGCATAGCACGGCCCCGAAAGCGCAATGACGGCCATTGGCACACATGTTGCGCATGAAAAAACCGTCTCGGGATTTCAAGTCATGGAGATTCGCGGATGTTTTTTTGCCATCAGCCGCGGCGGCTCGGATGCCGGGTCCGCGAATTCGCCGCAAACGATCATGTCGTGGTAGGGGCGCTGCTTGTGAATTGCGCTGCAGCGCAATTCATCCTGAGATCCCGCAGCGCGGGATCGAAGGGCTGCGCCCCAGCTTGCCACGATGTCAGCACCCTCGCAGGGTTTAGGGCCAGTTCGCAAACCGCGCCTATGTCCCTACGTCCCACGCAATACGAAATCCATAATCCGCATACTGAAATTCCGGAGGAATGCTGGCCCGCGCCGCGCACCGCGACACCTTAATCTGGTGCCGCCACGATCCACCGCGCGAACTTCGCCGTAGACCCTGCGCCGCTCCCTGCGGATTACGCTCCGGCGACGCGCCATAATATTCCGCCACAAACCAGTCCGCGCACCACTCGTGCACGTTCGCGCCAATGTCGCAAAGCCCGTACGCATTCCGTTCCGCTCGCCCCACCGGCTCCGGCCCATTCTTCCAGCGCGCTGCATAATCCGCCAAATGTTGCGGCGGCTCATCGCCCCAGGGAAATTGTTTCTGCTCCGCTCCGCCGCGCGCCGCGCGCTCCCATTCCGCCTCTGTCGGCAAACGGTATCGCCGCCCGCTACCGCCAGCCGCGCTCAACCATTCGCAATAAGCCACGGCGTCAAACCACGAAGGCGCCACCACCGGCTGCTCCGCCTGCGAAAAGTTGGCATCGCTCCAGTGCAGCGGCGCACGGTGCTTCGTCGCAACCAGAAATTTCGCATACTCCGCGTTCGTCACCTGGCATTCCGCCAGCTCAAACGCGTCCACCCAAACCCGATGCACCGGCCGCTCGTTTTCCTGGCCGGTCTCGCTCCCCATCAAAAACCATCCCTCCGGAATCGCCACCATCCGCGGCTCGCTCGCGCCCACACGCGCGCTCAAATCAATCGCATCGCTCGCGTGTCCGCTGGCAGCCGTATTCACGCCCTCAATCCTGTCCCGCCGCATGCCTCGTCTGGCTCAACAGATTAACGAACAACCGGTAAGCTCCCGGCACGCCGGCCGGCAACTCTCTAAAAAATGATAGCCCCGTGTAGATGTACAGACCCTTCCCGTCGCGCGCGTAAACCAGCGACCCGTTCGTTTCCGCCTCGCCCGGATCCGTCAACCCCAGCACCGGCGTATATTTCGTATCGAACGAACCCCAAAAATAAAGCCCGCGCTCCTGCACCCAGCCGCGAAAATCATCCAGCGTAATCTTGTTCGGTGCATTCAGCAGCGCATCCTCCGGCGCCAGAAATCGCACCGGCGAATTGGCATCCGTCACGCGCGAAGTCGACTCCGGCATCGTCGCCTTAAAAGGCGCCGGCAATTCCTCGTTCCATGCAAAATCGCGCTGATACTGCACCAGCAGCGTCCCGCCGCGCTTCACATAATCCAGCAGACGCGCATTCGCCCGCAGCAGGTCCGGACGCAATTCGTACGCGCGTATCCCCACGGTAATCGCGTCGTACTTGCTCAAATCTCCAAACGCCAGCGCCACCTCATCCAGCATCTCCACGCGAATCCCGATCTGCCGCAGAATTTCCGGCAAAGTATCGTTCTCCGCGGCGATGTAACCGATGCGCAATCCCGCCGGCACCGTCAGATTCAGCACGTGCACCGTAGCATCCGCTGGCTCGCTCCAGTTGCGCGTTGGCAGCGTGGGAATCGGCTCCACCGAAGTCCGAAAAGTTTCCTCGCCGATCCGCGCATACGGATGCAACGGGTAAGCGCCCGCCGCAGTTTGCGCCGGTGCCGTCACCACGAACTGAATCAACCGGTCGCCGCCCTTCGCAAATTCCAGCGGGCCCTGCACGTTCGGCGTTTGCACGGTCCAATCCTTCGGCGCTTCCAGTCCCACCGTAACTTTCGTTGGCGCGGTGCCGTGGTAGCGCACCCGCGCGAATAGTTTCACCGGCATCGCCGCCCGTTTCTCCGGCGCCATCACCTGCTTCGGCTCGACGGTCAGCGTCACCGCCGGCACCAGCTCCAGCGGATAAGTTTGTACCCCGGTCGTGGTGGCCTCCATCGAATTCACCGGACGTTCCACCGCGAACTCATATCCCGCAACTTCCACATGCAGCGCCAGGCGCACCAGCGGCGGCGGAAACGGCAAGATCGCATCCGCGGGAGTCAGTGATCGCTTCGCTCCCGGCGGAATCGCCACGTTGAACTTCCCCGCGTCGCTCGCTCCTCCTACTCCCTCCGGCGTCACGCTCCATCCGCTCGGCACCAATATGCTGCTCGCATTCAAAGTCCATTTCGCCGCCACAGCAGGCGTCCCTGCAATGGATACATCCACTGAGAAGTTTTCTCCCGCCACCAGCTCGTGCCGGCTCGCTTGTGCATCCACCGGAATCGCCACGTCATCGGCCAGCGCCAGATCAATCCGCTTCCGCACTCCATCCAGTTCCCACAACGCGGCCTTGGCGTCGCCGTTGCCCGGGAGCTTCGCCAGTTGCTCGCGCAACGCCGCAATCTCTTTCGCCGCTTCAGCCAGCGATTTCGCCGCCGCCGCGCGATCCTGCTCCTGCGCGGATTTCGCAGCCGACGTCAATTCTTGCTCCGCGGTGTTCAGCGCCGGAGCCATCGTCGCCTGCAACTCCGGAAATCGCGCGGCCAGCGATCCAAGCGGCTCGGCCAGCAACCGCGCATCGAATTTTCCCGCTTCGCCCTTCTCGTTCTCCGCCACCAGAAATACCGGCCGCCGGAAAAACGAATTTCCAAAAAACGCCGGCGTTCCCTGCGAGCGGTGCTGCGCGTGCCCCTCCATCCCCATTTCGACGTACGTTTTCCCCCACAGCGGCGACACTTCATCCGCCGGCAACGCCACCGCGTTCCCAGCGTTCGCTCCGCGCGCCACACGCGCTTCCAGTGTCACCTTCCAAGGCGTCAGCCCTTCCGCTATCTGTTCCGGAAACATTTTCGGATCCGCCGCCGCCGTCACCGCTTGCGGCGTCAAAATTCCGCTGGCCTGGTGATGCCCGTGCCCGGAATGCACTCCGCCCCAGCCGTTGATCACCACATCTGGCCGGTACGTGCGTATCACCCGCACCATGTCTTCCAGCGCCAGATTTCCCCACACTTTCATCGCCTGGTCCGGACTCTTCAAATATCCAGTGTCCAGCGCGCGCGTGAAATATTGCTGCACGCCGTAATGTTGCCCCGCCGCCAGCAACTCTTCCGTGCGCACCACTCCCAGCTCTCCATCCTGCTCCGGCCCGATCGCGTTCTGCCCGCCCTGTCCGCGCGTAATCGTCAGCAGCGCCACGTCCGCGTTCAACCCGTGCGAAAGATACGCCAGCAAGCTCGACCATTCGTCGTCGGGATGCGCCGTGATAAAAAGAATGCGCGTGCTCACCCGCGCTTTATGAATCGCCTCCACCGTATCCGGCAGCGACTGCGCGCCCACCGGCCGTGGCGCCGCACACGCAAATGAAAGCACGCAAGAAGTCATCGCAGTCACGCCAAAAAGCCCCCGCCTCGTAATCCAATTCAAGTCCCGGCCTCCTCAAAGGGCCACTGCCGCAGCATGCGCGCGCGTCCCATGTACACCAGAATACCCGCTGCCATCGCCGCAAGCGAGGCCAGCATCGGTCTGCGTCCCGTGGAAATGAAAACCGCGATCCATCCCGCAATCGCCAGCACCACCGGAACGGGATACAGCCACATGCGGAAAGGCCAGTGCTCCGCTTTCCATCTCCGGTGCAGCAGCAGCAATCCCACCGCCTGGCCCACGAATTGGATGAGGCAGCGCATGGCCAGGATGGCGCGAATCACCGAGAACAAATCGAAAAACAAGCACACCACCATCGAAGTCGCTCCCAGCGCCAGCAGCGCCACGTGTGGAAAACGCTTCGTCGGATGCACCTTCGCGAATACCGAGAAAAAATTCCCGTCCAGTGCCGCCGCGTACGGCACCCGGGAATATCCCAGCGTCGCCGAGAACACCGAACCGAACGCCAGCACCAGAATCAACGCCGTCGCCAGCGTCGCCCAATTCATTCCAAACGTCCGCTCCACGAACAAGCTCACCACGAAACTCGAGCGCTGCACTTCCTGCCAAGGCACCACGCTCAAAATGCTCGTCTGCATCAAAAAATACAAAATCGCAATCCCGAAAATCGAAATGAATATCGCCCGCGGAATATTTTTTCCGGGCTCCTTCATTTCCCCGCCCAGATTGCACACATTGTAGTAGCCCAGATAGCTGTACACCGTCTGCACCGACGCGTGCCCCAGCCCCGCGAAAAAAATCCACGAAAAACTCCACGCCCCGGGCGGAAAGCTGAAAAGATTACCCGCGTTGAAATGCGTCGCGCCGCCATAGATCAGCCACAAAATCGTCCCCAGCACGATCACCCACAACACCGTGGAAATTTTTCCGATCGCCGTGATGCGCCGGTACAGCAGCCCTACCGCTATCGCGATCAGCAATATCGCGATCGCCTTGGAATAATTCAGCACAACCCACTTCGTAATCTCCGTATGCGTGTTCAGCCAGGCCGTCGCCCCCGGAATTTTCAGCGCCAGGTAAATCGAGTAATCCGCAAATCCCAGCGCGCCCGAAGAAATGCTCAGCGGTGCCTGAAAAAGCGTCTGCCAGATAAACAGGAACGACATCAGCCTGCCCAGCCGGTTCGCTCCGTAGGCTTCCCGCAGAAAGACGTAACTTCCTCCCGCCTGTGGCATCGCGGCGCCCAATTCCGCCCACACGCACCCGTCCAGCGCCGCCAGCACCGCGCCCACCACCCATGCCAGAATGCATTGCGGCCCGCCCATCGCCCGCACAATGAACGGAATCACAATGAATGGGCCGATCCCCACCATGAACGTCATGTTCAATGACGTCGCTTCGATCAGCCCCAATCCGCGCTCGAGTTTTTCCGGTTCACTCATGCAGTTGGTCTCGCGCTATCCGCGGCTCGCAATCGTCTTCAGCACAAAACGAAGTCAGCATAACAAGAAAGCGAACGCACTGCACCCCGAAAACTCCTCCACTCTGCGCGTTCCCGTAGCATCGGCAATCTTGCCTGCGCTCTTTATTTAGCACGTCATCCTGAGCGCAGCGAAGGATCTCTCTTCGCCTCTCCACCGCACCAAAGACTTCCCCACTCTGCGTTATCATGAACCGCAGCCCGCGCCCTGCACGCTCATGCCAGACGCCCACACCACTCTCGGCCTCGCCCTCACCGCCGCCACCGTCGCATCCCTGTTCCTCGGATATTTCCGCGCGCGCCGCCTCCGTCCATTCCCCGCATACGGCTGGCTCGGATGGCTCGCCCTGCTCTCCGCCGAAGCATTGCTGTTCGCGCGCATCGAGCCAGTCGCCACTTATTTCACTCCCATCGCCTGGAGTTCCTACATCCTCATCGCCGATGCCGCTGTCCTCGCACTCACCAATCGCTCGCGCCTCAACGACGCACCCATTGTCGTCGCGCGCCTCGCAGTACTCTCCATTCCTCTCTGGCTGATTTTCGAAGCCTATAATCTCCGGCTGCAAAATTGGACGTACGTGGGCCTCCCGCGCGCCTGGCCCGCCGCGCTTTTCGGTTACACCTGGTCCTTCGCGACCATCACTCCCGCCGTGTTCGAGACCGCCGACCTCGTCCAGGCAGTACTCCCAGAGTCGCCGGCACCCGAACCGGATCTGTCGCCGCAATCGTCGCAGGGCTCTCGCCCCGCGGAATACATGCTGATGATTTCCGGCGCGGCCTGCTTGCTCGTTCCGCTGCTCGTGCCCCGCCGCCTCGCCGCGTTTCTTTTCGCGCTTGTCTGGATAGGATTCCTGTTACTCCTCGATCCCCTCAATCACCGCCGCGGCCTTCCATCCTTTATCGGCGATCTCACCGAAGGCCTGCGCCGCCGCTTCTACGGATTCCTTCTCGCCGGCTGGATCTGCGGCTGGCTGTGGGAATTCTGGAATTATTGGGCGGCCGCAAAATGGCTTTACACCTTCCCGATGTTTCAACGCTGGAAAATATTTGAGATGCCCGCGCCCGGTTTCCTCGGCTTCCTGCCCTTCGCGCTGGACTGCTTCGTCATGTACGTCACCGCCGCGTGGCTCCTCGGCTGGGTAAAAAGAGTACAGTGAATAGCATGCTCCGCCGAATCCGTCTTGCCGCCACCATCTCGCTGCCACTGCGCATTTGTAGGGGCGGGTCTCAGACCCGCCCGCCTGTTCACGCGAGATTGCACCAGCCTGCCGTTCTGCTCGTCACACTCTACCTCGCCCTATTCGCCGCGCCCGCGCGTGCCGGCGAAATCAAGCTCCCGCCCGAAGTCGCGCAAGCCACGGAAAAAATGTACAGCGGCGATCCGGACGGCGCCATCGTCATGCTGCGCAAATTCGAACAGACTCAACCCGAAAATCCCCTGCCCGTGCTGCTCGAAGGTGAAGCGCTCTGGTGGAAGATTTACTGCGCCAACCTGGAAATCAAATACGGAATGATCGACGCCTGGAAGCGCGGAAAGAAGCCGGAAGACGAAGCCTTTCTGCTGCTCGCGGACAAAGTGATTGATCTCGCCCACGCGCAGATTTCCCAATCCGATTCGGCCGAAACGCGTTTCTACGCTGGCATGGGCTATGCCTTGAAAGTGCGCCTGGAAGTCTTGCGCGGCGAAAATCGCGCGGTCGCGCGTGATGGAGTCGCCGCCCGCGCCGAATTTCTGCGGGCTCTGGAAATCGACCCGCAAATGCCCGACGCCACCGCCGGCCTGGGCCTCTACAACTACTACGTGGATTCGCTTTCCACCAGCGTGAAGATCCTGCGTTTTTTCATGGGCATACCCGGCGGCAACAGAGTAGAAGGCATTCGCCAGATGCAAATCGGCATTGACCGCGGAGTGGTGACGCCCGTCGAAATGCGCTTCCACCTCGCGAGAAATCTACGCACCTTTGACTTTCAATACGAACGGGCCATCGTGGTCGCGCAACCGCTGGTCGAGCGTTATCCCGGAAATCCGGTTTTTCAGTTGCTGCTCGGCAACCTGAATGCCGAGATGGGCCGCCCCGTAAAAACCGCGGAATATTTCCAAGCCGCGCTCAAGATCGCAAGTCAACCTGTTACCGCGGATTGCTGCTCCACGTGCCCGTCTTGCCCCACGTGCTCCACGCGCGTCCGCGAAATCGCCAAAGCCTTCCTCCGCTCAGCCCAGTAGTGGCGCCTGCGTGCGATCCGGTCGTTTGCGCCGCTCCGTGTAGCTCATCATCAAGCTCGAAATGCATCCCGATACAAACGCCGCGACCCACATCGTCGTCGCTCCCCATTTCACCAGAACGCTCGCTCCCAGCCACGGCCCCACCGCAAACGCGATGTTGAACGACATCGTGTACAGGCCCATATATTCTCCGCGTCTCTCCGGCGGCGCAATTTCTGCCGCGTAAGCCGAACTTCCCGGCATCAGAATCATTTCGCCGAACGTCCAGATCACCACGGCCGCGAACAGACCGGCGGTCCGCCCGAACGGCGCAATCCTCACCAGCGCGTACGATCCGAATCCCACTGCATACAAAAATGCCCCCAGCATCAGCGTCCGTCGGTGCGTCCAGTGCTCCATCGCTGTGTTCAACGGCACTTCCAGCGCCACAATCAGCAAAGTATTCACCGTGAAAATCGTCCCGAACACCGATTCCGGAAAATGCAAATAGCCCACTAGGAACAGCGGCAACGTGGACGTTAGCTGAAAAAACACCAGCTGCACTGGAATTAGCGCCGCCAGAAAATAAAGCATCCGCGGATTTCGAAACGCGCGCAGATCCGCTGCGGGATGCAGCGCGGCCAGCGGCGTAACACTATCCGCTTCGATTTCGCGGCCCAGGTCCGCCGCGTCTGCCCACTCCGGCTCGTGCGTTTTTTGCCGTACTAAATTGCGCATCGGCGCCAGCGCCAGCACCGCTCCCGCCAGAATCGAAGTCGTGCCGTCCACCAGAAACAGCCAGTGAAACGAATACACCGCCAGAATCCCACCGATCGCCGGTCCCACGCTCATGCCCAGATTCGCGGCGAGGCGGCTGAGCGCGAATGCCGATTTGCGTTGCGCGGGCGGCACCAAATCGGAAACCATCGAAAGGCTCGCCGGCCGCACCGATTCATTCAGCACCGCGAATGCGAACGTCATCAGCAAAATCGCGCTGTAACTTTTCGCCAGAGGAAACAAAAGCAGCAGAAAGCCCGTCAGAAACAGCGAAGCTTTCATGATCGGCAGCGGCCCCACGCGATCGGACAAAATCCCCGCCAGCGGCATGGTCACCAGCGCCGCCAGGCCATACACCATCAGCGCCAGCGCCGCCCGCGCTGGCGTCACACCCAAGGTGCGCGTCACGTACAAAACCAGAAACGCCAGCACCATCGTTCCAGAGCGATTCACCAGCGTCGCCGCGGAGAGAATCCACATTTCTCTAGGGAGATTTTTCAGTCCGCGCCAGGGGTTCATGGAATTTCAGTGAGGTGAGAGCTACAAAACTTCAGTTCGCTGCAACGTTAGGAGTGCGCCGCTTCTTCTTGCTCGAAAGCGTGATACGAAGACCGCACCAGCGGTCCAGCTTCCACATGTTTGAAACCCATCGTCTCGCCCAGCCGCTTGAACTCCGCGAATTCGTCGGGATGCACGTAGCGTTCGATCGGCAGATGTTCGTGCGTCGGCTGCATGTACTGGCCCAGCGTCAAAATGTGCGTGCCTTGCGCCGCGATATCTTCCATCGCCGCCAGCACTTCTTCACGCGCTTCGCCCAAGCCCAGCATCATCCCGGTTTTGGTCGGCAATCCCGGAATCATTTCTCCCGCGCGCCGCAATAATTCCAGCGACCGCTCGTACACCGCGCCCTTGCGCACCTGGCGATAAAGCCGCGGCACCGTTTCCATATTGTGATTCAACACGTCGGGTTTCACCGCCATCACGGTGGCGAGCGCCGTCCAATCGCCGCGAAAATCAGGAATCAGCACTTCCACTTTGCATCCCGGCACGCGCGCGCGAATTTCCGTGATCGTGCGCGCAAAAATCGCCGCGCCGCCGTCCGGCTGGTCGTCGCGATTCACAGAAGTCACCACCGCGTACCGCAATCCCATCCGCGCCACGGCTTCTGCCACGCGCTCCGGTTCGTCCTCCGCCGGAGGGCCCAGAGGTTTGCCGCTCGGCACCGCGCAAAATCCGCAAGCTCGCGTGCAAATGTCGCCCAAAATCATGAACGTGGCCGTGCCGTGTTCCCAGCATTCGCCCATGTTGGGGCAGCGCGCGCTCTCGCACACCGTGTGCAGATCCAGCGTGCGCATGGTGCGCTTCAATTCCTGATATTTTGGCCCGCCGAAAAATCGCACGCGCAACCAGGACGGTCGCGGATGCGCCGCGGGCGGCGGCGTAGAGTTCGAAAGGATGGTAAATGGCGTGGCCATCGGCGTTTGAACGAAAGCCCATTGTACGCGGAACGGCCCGCGCGAGACAACCGGGCTGCGATAGGCAAAATTGTCCTAATGCTGTAAGCCAGTCCGCCGATATGCTAGACAGGAAAGATAGGTTTCGATCCGGATGCGCAATGAAACACGCCTATCCGTTGCAATGGTCTGAACAGCTGATTGTGCACGACTTAACTGACTAGAACGAGGTTCAGATGGGCTCGATTGACTTTCACATCGCGGCGCTTCAGGGCGGGTCGGCTAATCAAGCGGCTGAGAACGCTCAAGTTGCGCAAGGCCAACCGGCCAGGCCAGCGCTTCCGGCACGCGAGGTGCCCGCTGCTTCGCCGCCGAAAGCGCAGCAGGATACCGTGTCCCTATCTGGAACACTTCTGCCACAGCGGCAACAAACTTCTGGATCGCGCGGAAACGCGCAACCGGCCACCTTCGCATTGTTGTCGCAGACAACCACATTTCCACCGAGCCAAAATTCCGCTGCCGCCTTCACGACTTCAGCTTTCCCAAATGCTGCGACGCAGACTACAGACCAGCAAAACGTCCCGGCAGTGATCGCAGCGCCTGTGACGCAGACCGCTGCTGCGGGCGCTCAGTCTTCTGTCGCGACAACCGCTGCGACCGTCGCCGCCAGTACGGCCCCGGCGAACGCCTCGAACGCAGCTCCGGCGCAGCAAACTCTGCAGCAGCTTGACCGGGTGTTGCAGCAGCTTGGCATTGACCCACAAACTCTGAGCCTGATTAGCCGCGAGGGAATGCTGAACTGGGTCAACGACCCAGCGGCCCTCCGGCAAATCGTCCAGAACGTACAGGCCGCCGCAAGTACTTCGCAGCAAAATGACGCGGTAGGCGCGGCCAACCCGACCAGGAGCGCGGCGCAGGCTTCCGTTGCCAGCGCCAACCAGAATCAGATCCAGCCGCAAACGCTCAGTCAACCGCAAGCCGCGGCACAGGAAACGAATCCGGCTTCCGGAAGTACTTCGACCGCTGGCAGTGCGAACACGAACGCTTTGGATCAAAGCGCCGCGACCGCACAGCAAAACGCGACCGCCGTAATGCAGTTCCAGAAATTGCAAGACTCGCTCGCACCGAGCAGCGCTGCGGAAACTCAGCCCGCTGCCAACACAGGCGGCACGCCGACGGCGCAGGGTCAGCTCCTAAACGTCTCCGCATAGCCCTCCTGATCAGTTCGTAACCTGTTCAAGCTGAACCACGTAGGAACCCACCGTAATGTTGTACTCTTACCACACAGCTAGCTGCGTGTTGGCGTTTACTGGTATAAGCTATTGATTGCAAAGGGCTATAATTGGGAGTGAGGGGCCACCGAAGTGCATAGGAACACCCGGCTCAGCTGATGCCTTATCAACTCACAATACAAAGACCAGTCGAAACTCGCGGAATCGGCCTACACACGGCCGTGCGTTGCCACCTGCGGCTGGTGCCAGCGCCCGCGGATACTGGGATCGTGTTCCGGCGGGTGGACCTGGACAATTTCGAGATCGAAGCGCACGTGCGCAACGTCGCGCGAGTGAGCTATGCCACCAGCTTGATGAAACAGGGCGTGCTGCTCTCGACCGTCGAGCACCTGCTCGCGGCGCTGTATTCTTGTGGCGTTGACAACGTGTACGTCGAACTCGATGCGCTGGAACTCCCGATCCTGGACGGCTCCTCGAAACCCTTCATCGAATTGCTGGCGCAAGCAGGGATTCGCAAGCTGCGGCGGCAGCGCCGTTACATTCACGTGATCAAGCCGCTGGAATTTACCGACGGCGACCGCCGCATCGGAATTTATCCCGCCGACGAATTCCGCGTGCACTGCTTCGTGGACTACAAACATCCGAATGTGGGTCCGCAGGAAGTGGAGATGACGGTGGACCGGCAATCATTCAGCCGCGAGCTGGCGCCGGCGCGCACGTTTGGATTCATGAAAGATTTTGCGGGCTTGCAAGCGATGGGTTTGATTCGCGGCGGCTCGGTGGAAAACGCGATCGTGCTGGACGATGAAGGCATTCTGAACGGCCCGCTGCGATTTCCGGACGAATTCGGGCGGCACAAGGCGCTGGACCTGATCGGCGATCTGGCGTTGGTCGGTCGGCCGCTGAAAGCGCGCATCGTGGCGCACAAGGCGGGTCATGCGCTGCACACGCAGCTGGTCACTCGCCTGCTGGCCGACCACACCCTCTGGACCGAGACGACCGCGCCGCAGGATTCCGCGGATGCGCGACCCACGATCGCCGACTCTCTCCCCGCAACATCCTGACTTCCGCTGCGATTTTCACGCCGTGCGAACAATCACAAAATGAATCAGGCGGCGGGTGCGGAAGCCGAGCTTCTCGTACACATGAATTGCGGACACATTTTCCTGACGCACGTGGAGAATCGGAATTTCACCGCGCTGCATGATTTTGCGCATCAGGATGGACATCAACTCGCGCGCATATCCGCGGCCTTGAAAGTCCGGATGGGTACAGACCGCACTGACTTCGGTGTAACCAGGCAGATGCAGCCTCTCTCCGGCCATGGCCACCAAACGCTTGGCTTTTCGAATTCCCAGGTACTCGCCCAATTCACGAGTGCGCGTGCCGAACGGGCCGGGCTTGGTCAATTCGGCGAGCGCGACCATTTCGGGCACATCAGTGGGAGTCAGTTTTTCGGCGGGAAAACCATCCTGCGCAAGATTGGGTTTTTCACAGAGCATCTGCACCAGCGGCGATGCGTGGACGGTGATCCAGCCCGCGGGAATCTGCGGCGGCTGATCCAGGAATAACGCCGCGCCGGCGCGCTGCAGAGTTTTCGCGAGCGATGCGTATGCTTCAGTGTTTGGTTCAGCCATCGCGGCGAGCAGAGTTACTTCGGGTGGATAGCGCTTCGCGAGCGCGTCGCCTTCGGCGAAGTGCGCGTGCAACGTCGAGAGCGAATTCCAGATCGGATTGTCCAGACTGTACATCGTCTTCGGCGTTTCGAAAGCTTCCTGAATTTTCATCGCTGGTCTTTTGATTCTTGCTCCATCGATCCTTGCTCCCTCGATCCTTGCTCCTTCGATGCTCGCACAATTTATGCGGCGCGCGAAATCCGCGCTATCCGAATGTAGCGGCCAAATTGTCCTGTGCAATTTCGACTACTGCAGCGGCGGGCTATCGGCGGTGGCGGATTCGCCGTTAGTGGAAAAACGAATGACTCCGGTTTGATCAGTAAAGAAGGTGCGTACTCCCGTCGTGCCGGGCTGCGTGGGATCCGCGGTGACCGTGTAACCGGAAGCGCCTCCTGAGGTGCAGCCCTTCGCGGCAGCCTTGGGTGATACGACCGGCCCTGCAGCATCATTCGGGAACTGCGGCGTGTAGGTGAAGATATAACCGCTGTGCTGGCCCCCTGCCAGCCGGCGATCAATCAGGCCAGCGTGATTGCAATTTCCTACAATCGTTTCTCCATATCCAAAAACTTGGAAACTGGAGGGATAACCATTCTCATAACCTGATGCGTATTGAACCGCGGCAATATTAATCGTGCGCAGCGAGCCGACGGCGGAAGCTTCGTCCGCGGCCATGCGCGCGCGCAGCAGATTGGGAATGGCGACCGCGGCAACGATCAGGATGAAGGGAATGATGAGGACGCCGAGATACCCCAGCACCAGGCCGGTGATGGCGATGCCCTGACCGCCGATGCGGCCGGCGGATTTGCGAATTTCGGAGAGCGACATATGGCCGAGAATAATTGCGGCGATGGAGGCGGGCAGGAAAAAGGTAAAGATTCCGCAGACCAGGCTGGCGATCGCTTTGCCGCTGGTGGGCGCGTCGCCGCTGACGGGCGGCGGAGCCGGAAATGAACTGCCGGGGACAGGGACGGGACCCGGTGCAGTGCGGGCGCCAGCAGCGGCAGAAAGCGGCTGTCCACACTTGGAGCAAAATTGCCCTGCATCGGGATTGGCCATGCCGCAGTTTCGACAAAACATCGCGTGCCTCCAGTTCTGCCTGCGAGGGAATATAGCGCTTTGGTTAACGAATGCACGAATATTGTGCGGCCGACGCGGTGCGTGCGGGGGGAGAAGGCGGAAAGGAGAAGAGAGATCCTTCACCCGCTGTCGCGGGTTCAGGATGACGGCGCACCACCGTAAATGCTCGGTCAGGCTGTTTTTATTGCCAAAGTTGCACAGGGAAGCGACAATAACTGTCGCATGGCTGCCGCTGACACTGTGATTGTGATTCTGGCCGCTGGGAAGGGGACGCGGATGCGTTCCGACCTGGCGAAAGTGTTGCATCGCGCTGGGGGCCGGCCGCTGCTGGAGCATGTGATCCGCGCTTGCGAGGCGGTGAAGGCCGCGCAGGTGCTGGCCGTGGTGGGGCACCAGGCCGAAGAAGTGGGCGCGCTGGCCGAAACGCTGGGCGCGGATACGGTAAAGCAGCAGCCGCAGCGCGGCACGGGCCACGCGTTGCAAGTAGCGCGGCGCGCGATGCGCCGGAGCGCGAAGCTCGCGATCGTGGTTCCCGGCGATGCTCCGCTGCTGCGAGCGGAAACTCTGCTGGCGCTGCTGGACGCGCATCGCCGCGGCGAAGCAGCCGCTACGATTCTGAGCGCCGAGCTCGACGATCCCACCGATTATGGCCGCGTGGTTCGTGATTCCGAAGGCCGCGTGCAAGCCGTGGTGGAAGAAAAAGCCGCGACACCCGAGCAGCGCGCCATCCGCGAAGTGAATTCCAGCATTTATTGCTTCACGCTGGAAAAACTGTGGCCGTGCCTGAACGCGTTGCGGCCAAACAATGCGCATCGCGAGTTGTACCTGACGGACGCGATCGCTTTGCTGCGGCAGCGCAACGAACGCGTGCTGGCACAAGTGGCTCCGGACGCGAACGAGATTCTGGGATGCAATACGCGCGCGCATCTGGCCGACGTGGACCGGATTTTCCGCGCGCGCAAAGCCGCGGAGTTGATGGAAGCGGGCGTGACGATTTATCTGCCGGAGACAGTGGTGATTGATCCGGAGGTGAGCGCGGGACCGGACACAGTGATTGATCCGTGCGTGCAATTGCTGGGCAAGACGCGCATCGGCGCGCGCTGCACGATTCAGACGGGCAGCGTGCTGCGCGATACGCGCCTGGACGACGATGTTTTTATCGGCGCGCATTCCGCGCTGGATTCCAGCCGCGTCGCGGATAAAGCGCATGTGGGTCCGTTTGCGCGGCTGCGTCCTGGGGCGGACATTCGCGCGGGGGCGCACATTGGAAATTTCGTTGAGGTGAAAAATTCGGTGGTGCATGAGGGTGCGAAGGCCGGGCACCTGACTTATTTGGGCGATGCGTCCGTGGGGCGCGAGGCGAACATCGGCGCGGGGACGATTACTTGCAATTATGACGGCGTGGCCAAGTACGAGACCACGATCGGCAATCGCGTTTTCATCGGAAGCGATACAGCGCTGGTGGCGCCGGTGCGGATTGGCGACGGCGCGTACGTCGCGGCCGGGTCCACGATCACCGAAAATGTTCCGGCAGACGCGCTGGGAGTGGCGCGCGGACGGCAGACCAACAAGCTGGGTTGGGCGGCGACGCGGCGGCGCGAGTTGGCGCGGGCTGGGCGCGACGAAGGGCATGGAAAACGAAGGCGCCGGAGCAAGGTTGTTCGGCGGGCGAAAGTGAAGGCGCGCCGGCGAGTGAAAAGAAAATCTTCGAAGCGTTCCCGGCGGTAGACCTGCGTCGCAACAAAACTCGTACTTCAGCGGCTGAAGCCGCTCGACGTTTGCTTGGTTTATGTCGTGGCCCTTCGATCCTGCCGCCGGCAGGCTCTCAGGATGAACTAAAGCCACGACCCACAAAGAATGTCGCGACCTCGCACATATTCTGAAGTCACGACGACCCACACAGACTATCGATTTCTCACACATTCTCTGAAGCCCTTTTGCTATTGGCCATTTTAGAGATGGCGTGTTTTTTGTTGCGGTTAGAAAATCGTTTCTCATTTGTTTTCATGGGTTTGCGAAATTTCTGAATCCGGGTGTGTTGCGGTTAGGATTTTGCGGCTGCGCTTGCGGCGGTGCGGTTTGGGCGCCGCGGGATTCGGTTTTGTGGCGGTGCGGCTGCGCTTTGAATGTGGCGGCGCGGCAGGTGCATCCGGCGGCTCGGTGGGATCCAGTGAGCCGGTGAACAGGTATTGCGTGCGAGGGGCTTCGGTCCATTCGCCGTGTTCGTTGAGGCGCACGTAGAGGCGCGTGGCGCGGATGATCATGTCGGCGGCCTCGATGGGGCAGCTGTCCGCGGATTCAAGGAGGCTCTCCAGGACGCGAGCGACTTGGCGTTTGCGCCGCTGGAAGAGACCGGCGTAGTGAGCGTGGCGGTAGACGGAGGCGCGATCGGGAAGATTGTAGTCGCGTGCAATTTGGCCGGGGCTGCGCCAGCGGATGAAATCGCCTTCGATGGCGTCGCGATCGGGATGAGAGCAGATGGCGCAGCGGCGAGGGTGGCGGGAGAAATCGGGAGGGGCGGGGGGATCAGAGGGAGCGGGCGGCGCGGGAGGCGGTTGTTCCGGCGATGACGCGGCTGCAGCGTCTGCGGCGGCATTGGCGGCGGCTAGCTTCTCGGCGGCCAGGCGCTTTTCTTCGGCTATTTGGGCGTTTCGTTCCGCGACGGACATAAGTTTCCACTGGGCGGGACCGAAGCGCGAATCGGAGATTTTGTAGACGGTGTACGGGAAGTTCGAGTAGCCCTTTCTGGCGTAAGCTTCGTCCAAGGTGGCCTCGTTTGCGGACGAACGGAATCGCGCGGGCGAGCGGATCCCGCGGCGGGGCGGGCGGAGAAGTCCCTGGACAGAGAGACAGCTTCGCTCGTCCGGTCGTCAGCTATTTAGTTTTTAGGGGTGCGCTGCACGCGCTGGTTACTTTCTGCTGCTGATTACTATATATCATACCTGCGCAGTGATTTCAAGAGGTAGCGGTTCACTGTGAGGCGGGACAGACTAGTAATCGCTCCCTGGCCCCAGTCCTGACGGCTAAGGACTTGTCCGGTTACGCGGGTGGTTTCAATGGGTCGACGCAACACCGGGCTCTAACCCACCTGGCATTGAAAACAAAAGCTGAAATCGCTATCTAGGGGTAGACCAGCCGGAACGCTGGCCTGGCTGGGTTTTGACCGAGTACAGCCAAACAGAGGGTTCTCTCGCGGAAACATCTTCGAATCAACGCACTGGATGGTGTTGCATCGACCGGTTGAGCTGGCACGACAAATCGGGAGTTGACGATCTCGCCTCCTACCGTTTGGGGACCTTAGCGAGTGTATGATGCTGTGATGATAAAACGCATCCGGTTCTCGGCACGCGCTGCCCTGTTAACGTGGGCCCTATTTCTCCCTTCCCCAGTACTGTCGCAGGCGCCGGTGGCGGTGCAATACACGGAGGGAGTGGTCCGCGGGTTCCTTGTGCTAAGCACACTGGATGGCAAAGCCCTCGCCGAGGGTGATGTAACGCAGTTCGCGCGCGGCGATCGGGTGACTAGCCACACGGTTCTTCGCTTTAAGGACGGCTCGGTAAACGAAGAAACCGTCGTCTTTTCTCAACGCCGTACTTTCCGGTTGATAAGCGACCACCAGGTGCAAAAGGGCCCGGCATTCAAACAACCGATGGATGTCTCAGTGGACGGTTTAACGGGCCAGGTCACGGTCCGCTATACGGACGACGACGGCAAAGAGAAGACCGTAACCGACCGGCTCAAACTTCCTGCTAACGTCTCGAACGGCATGATTCTTACGCTGCTGAAGAACATCCGGCCCGATGTTCCGCTGACGACACTTTCGATGGTGGCAGCCGCGCCAAAACCGCGGCTGGTGAAGCTCTTAATCTCTCCCGAAGGCGAGGATTCGTTTTCGGCCGGTGGCTTAGCCCACAAGGCCACGCGTTATGTCGTGAAGGTGGATATCGGAGGCGTCGCCGGAGTGGTGGCTCCGCTTGTTGGTAAGCAGCCCGCAGACACCCGCGTCTGGATGCTCGGCGGCGATGCCCCATCCTTCGTCAAATCAGAAGGTCCGCTCTATAACGGTGGCCCTATCTGGCGGATCGAATTGACGAGTCCGAGCTGGCACGATCATTAGGCGCTTCCGATCGGCCGTTGAAGGCCTTGCGATACGAATGAAAATCGTGTGATAACGCCCGATAAACGCGGTGGTCTCAATGGGTCGATGCAACACTAAGCTTGAACCCACCTGGAATTGAAAACAAAAGATAGAATCGCTCGCTAGGGTTAGACCAGCAGGAAGGCTGCTCCGGTCAGGTTTGGGCCGAGTAAAACCAAACAGTTGGTTATCCCGCGGAATCGTCGCCGAAGCAGCGCACTGGGCGGTGTTGCGTCGACCGGTTGAGCTGGCAGCGGTAACCGGACAAGTCATATTTATCTGTCCTGTGACGGGGCACGCGGCCGGTGTAAAGGATCGAGCGGCTTAGCTGGGATAATGTGCTTGACTGGTGGGGTGGGTTGGAGTTTTGTAGGGGCGACGGGGGCGGATTGGCTGGGGATTTGCGATCGGAAATTGCGGCTGCGATCGGAAATTCCTGCCGCGGAGGATACGGCGATGACCACTGGGGCTGGGGCGGGGACACGTCCTGTGCATAAGGCGATGGCTAGCCATACGCATCCTGGAGATTTGCCTTGGGTGCCTTGGGCGCCGGGACATTTTATCAAGTTGATCAAATTGAATCCGGTGACGGGGCAGATTATTCTTATTTATTCGGTCGGTGCCGGGAGCGGCGCTGCAGATGCATTTTCATCCGGGGACGGTGGTGGTGTACACGGTGCAGGGGGCTTGGACTTACGACGAGGGGTGGGTATCGGAGACGGGAGACGTGGTGTTTGAGGTGGCGGGGTCCACGCATTCGCCGCGGATGGTGGGGAAGGAAGATACGATTGTGTTTGCGGTGATCGAGGGGGCGCTGGATTTCGTGGATGAGAAGGGGCAGACGATCGCCACGGAGAATTGGCAGACGTTTTTGAAGAGGTATCACGATTACTGCGATGAGAAGGGGTTGGTGGCTGTGGATATTACGAAGTTTTAGTCGCGCGGTTTACCGCTGAGACGCCCCGACTGCGTCGGGGTAGACGCCGGGCGCACCCTTCGAGCCCGCACTGCGGGATCTCAGGATGAATCGCGCTGTAGCGCGATTCAGAGAAAAGCAAAAGGCAAGAGAGATCCTTCACACGCTGTCGCGGGTTCCCTTCGCAAAATCACTCAGGGCAGGCAGGGTGACGTGGCGCGTTAGCTGGCGCGAGCGGAGAATACAAATTCAACGGCAACTGCAACGGAGCCGGCGGGACGCCGGCGCTACAAAGTCAACTGCAGGAGCAGAGGCAGGATTGCCCTGCTACGGCGGGCCTGTGCCACCAAAACCGGGCCTGCGGCGTGTGGTGCGCACATGCTAAAATAACGCGAGGCGAGGCTTAGCAATGAAATTTGGCGTGGTGCAATTTCCTGGGTCGAACTGCGATGCGGACGCTTTCCATGCGGTGAGCGCGGTGGTGCGGCAGCCTGTGGAGTTTATCTGGCACCAATCGGAAAATCTGGCGGGTTGCGACGTGGTGATTCTGCCGGGCGGATTCGCTTATGGGGATTATTTGCGGACAGGGGCGATCGCGCGATTTTCACCGGTGATGAAGGCAGTGGAGCGGTTCGCGCGCGGCGGCGGTTTGGTGCTGGGAATTTGCAACGGATTTCAGATTTTGCTGGAAGCGGGGTTGTTGCCGGGCGCGATGATGCGAAATAAGGGGCTGCGTTATCTGTGCCGGCACGTGCATATACGGGTGGAGGCGACGGACACACCCTTTACCAGCGCGGCGACGCGCGGGCAGGTGCTGAAGATTCCGATCGCGCACAATGAAGGGAATTATTTTTGCGAGCCGGCGATGCTGGCGGAGTTGGAGCGCAACCAGCAGATTATTTTTCATTACGTGCGGCCGGACGGCGCTGATGCGGAAGACGGCGACCGCGAGGCGAATCCGAATGGATCGTTGCACGCGATTGCGGGGATCTGCAACCGCGAGCGCAATGTGCTGGGGCTGATGCCGCATCCGGAGCGCGCGGTGGAGCTGGGGCTGGGATCGGCGGATGGGATGGTGATTTTCCGTTCGCTGGTGGCGAGTTTGGCGGCTGACGCGAGTGCGCCGGCGCGGGTGGCGGGAGTTACGGCGGCGGTGCCGGCTTAGAGTTTGCTGTTCTTCGTTATTTATTTATGCCCTCAAAAAATGATTGAGACTGAAATTAAGGTTACCCCGCAGATTGCGGCCGAGCACGGCCTCACACCTGAAGAATACGCGCGCACGCAGAAAATATTGGGGCGCGATCCCTCGTTTACGGAGCTGGGAATTTTCAGCGTGATGTGGAGCGAGCATTGCTCGTACAAATCTTCGCGCGTGCATTTGAAGCGATTGCCGACGCGCGGGACGCACGTGGTGCAGGGGCCGGGCGAAAACGCGGGGGTCGTCGATATCGGCGACGGGATGGTGGCGGTTTTCAAGATTGAATCGCACAACCATCCGAGTTTTGTGGAGCCGTTTCAGGGCGCGGCTACGGGCGTGGGCGGGATTTTGCGGGATATTTTTACGATGGGGGCGCGGCCGATTGCGGTGCTGGATTCGCTGCGGTTTGGGCCGATTGCGGCGGGAGCATGTGCAGGCGGGGCGACGGCGGAGGAGATTGCGCGCAACCGGCATATTTTGGATGGAGTGATACGCGGGATTGGATTTTATGGGAATTGTTTTGGAGTGCCGACGGTTGGCGGCGAGGTGGTGTTTGAGCCGTGCTATGCGAATAATCCTTTGGTAAACGCGCTGGCGCTGGGAATTTGCCGGCGCGAGGAATTGTTTTTTGCGAAGGCGCGCGGCGCGGGGAATCCGGTGATTTACGTGGGCGCGAAAACGGGGCGCGACGGAATTCATGGCGCTTCGCTGCTGGCGTCGGCGGAATTCAGCGAGGAATCGCAGCAGAAGCGGCCGAACGTGCAGATGGGCGACCCGTTCATGGAGAAATTGCTGCTGGAAGCGTGCCTGGAAGCGATGCGCACGGGCGCGGTGGTGGCGATTCAGGATATGGGCGCGGCGGGATTGACGAGTTCGAGTTCGGAGATGGCTTCGCGCGGCGGGCTGGGGATTGAGATTGATCTGGCGCGGGTGCCGCAGCGCGAGACGGGGATGACGCCTTACGAAATCATGTTGAGCGAATCGCAGGAGCGCATGCTGCTGGTGGCGGAGCGCGGGCGGGAGCGCGAAGTTTTTGATGTGTTCCACAAATGGGGATTGGACGCGGTGGAAATTGGGCGCGTGACGGAAGATGGGATTTTGCGCGTGTTGAATCATGGGGAAGTGGCGGCTGCGATTCCGGCGCATGCGATTGCGGAGGAAGGGCCGCGGTATGAGCGTCCGATTGCGGCGCCGGATGTTGCGGCTGTCGCGAGTGCGGCTGCTCTTGCTGCTGCGGCGCGGTTGCCTTGGGCCGCGGCTGGTGCGGATTTGAGTGGGAATTTTGTGCGGTTGCTGGCTTCGCCGACGATTGCTTCGAAGCATTGGATTACGGAGCAGTACGATTCGATGGTGCAGACGAACACGACGTTCGGTCCTGGGGCGGGGGATGCGGCGGTGCTGCGTTTGAAGGAATCGAAACGCGCGCTGGCGCTGGCGACGGATGGGAACGGGCGCTGGGGATTTTTGGCGCCGCGTTTGGGCGCGATGCATGCGGTGGCGGAGGCGGCGCGGAATGTGGCTTGCAGCGGAGCGCGTCCGATTGCGGCGACGAACTGCTTAAATTTTGGGAACCCGGAAAAGCCGGAAGTGATGTGGCAGTTCAGCGAAGCGATTGACGGGATCGCGGAGGCTTGCCGCGTGCTGGAGACGCCGATCACCGGCGGGAACGTGAGTTTTTACAATGAGACTTTGGGGAAGGCGATTTATCCGACGCCGGTTTTGGGAGTTTTGGGGTTGATCGAGGATGCGGAGTGCGCGTTGGGCGCGGGATTTCGGAATGAAGGGGATGTGATTTTGGTGCTCGATGGCGATGCGCGCACCCAAGGCGTGGCTTCAGGGGCTGAAGCCCCTTCGTTCGGCGGGCTGACGGCGGGGCTAAAGCCCCGCCCTTCCGGGACGGCGCTCGATGGGACAGCGGCCCCTTCGATCCTGGCGCTGCCAGGATCTCAGGATGAACTGAAGGCCGCCGCTACGAAAACCGATTTCGCGTCTAGCGAATATGCTAAGACGATTCATGGGATTGTGGCGGGGTTGCCGCCGGCTATTGATTTGGCGGCGGAGAAACGGTTGATTGATTGTTTGGTTGCACTGGCTGCGGAGCGGGCGGTGCTTTCGGCGCACGATGTTAGCGATGGCGGGTTGGCGGTTTCGCTGGCAGAGGCTTGTTTTGGGCGCGACGGGCTGGCGGCGGAAATTTCGATTGATGCCGCGGGCGCGGAAGATTGCGCGGAGGCTGCGTTGTTTGGCGAACGCGGGGCGCGGGCGGTTGTGTCTGTTGCGCCCGCTTCGCTTGCCCGCGTGAACGAGATTGCGGCACAATATCACGTCGCTGCGCGGCGTATCGGTACAGTCACTCGCGGTGATTTCCGCATCCAATATCAGGGCGCGGCTGTGATACAAGGCAGTATCGAATCGTTCCGGCGGGCGTGGAGCGAAGCGCTGCCAAAGGCCATCGAAAACGCGTGAGCAAAATCATTCAACTCGACGACGATCATTTTCACGACCATTGCGGCGTGTTCGGGATCTTTGGGCACCCGGAAGCGGCGAAGATGGCTTACCTGGGGCTTTATGCGCTGCAGCATCGCGGGCAGGAATCGGCGGGGATTGCTTCCACCGATGGCACGCAGGTTTTCGTGCACAAGTCGCTCGGGTTGGTGCAGGAAATTTTCACGCCGGAAGTGATTGCGCGGCTGCCGGGAGACGCGTCCATCGGGCACACGCGTTATTCGACAGCGGGCGACAACGTCCTGATGAATGCGCAGCCGGTGGTGATTGACTGCAACAAGGGAAAAATCGCGCTGGGACATAACGGCAACCTGACCAACGCGATCGAGCTGCGGAAGAGGCTGGAACATCGCGGGTCTATTTTTCAGACGACCAGCGACACCGAAGTGATCGTGCATTTGATCGCGCGCAGCCAGGCGCGAAACCTGACGGGCGCGATTGCGGATGCGCTGAATCAGGTAGAGGGGGCGTATTCGCTGTTGCTGCTGACGCGCGATGAAATTTACGCGATTCGCGATCCGCGGGGGTTTCGTCCGCTGTGTTTGGGACGGCTGGATGGCGCGTGGGTGGCGGCTTCGGAAACATGCGCGCTGGATTTGATTGATGCGGAGTATGTGCGCGACGTGGAGCCCGGAGAAATGGTGCGGATTTCGCGCAGCGGAGTGGAGTCCTTCCATTTCGCGCCGGAAAAACCGCTGCAGCAGTGCGTTTTCGAGCATGTGTATTTTTCGCGGCCGGACAGTCTGGTGTTTGGAATGCCGGTAAACCGCACACGCGAGCGCCTCGGGCGTTTGCTGGCGAAAGAACATCCGGTGGAAGCGGACATTGTGACGCCGGTGCCGGATTCGGGCGTGCCGGCGGCGATCGGTTATTCGGCGGATTCGGGAATCCCGTTTCGCATGGCGCTGATACGCAACCATTATATTGGGCGGACGTTTATCGAGCCGAGCCAGGCGATACGCGATTTTGGAGTGAAGCTAAAGCTGAACCCCGTACGTCGAATGTTGGAGGGGCAGCGCGTGATATTGGTGGATGATTCGATTGTGCGCGGCACGACCAGCCGGAAAATCGTGCGGCTGGTGCGGGACGCGGGCGCGACGGAAGTGCACGTGCGGATCAGCTGCCCGCCGACGATTTCACCTTGCTACTACGGAGTGGATACGCCGCGGCGCGAGGAATTGATCGCGGCGAATTATTCGGTGGAAGAGATACGGAAATATCTGGGCGCGGATTCGCTGGGATACGTCTCGCTCGAGGGATTGCGGCTGGCGATGGAGGATACGGACGACGCCAACCATAAATTTTGCACGTCGTGCTACACCGGCAGCTATCCGACGGAGCTGGTGCAATTGGAAGTGGAGGCTCATCGTGAAAGCTGACGTGGAAGAAGCCGTGGCCGCGGACCGGGAACGGCTGGAGAAAGCGCGCGAGGAGCACCACGAGCACGCGACCGCGAGCGACAAAGTCTGGCGCGAAGTGGTTTCGTGGTTTTGGGTGATCATGGCGTTCCTGTTCATTGAGGGGACGCTGGTGCAGGCGCGGGTGATTCCCAGCGGCTCGATGGAAAATACGGTGCTGATCGGCGATCACTTGATAGTGAGCCGGTTTGGGTACGATGCGGGGATTCCGTTCACGCCGTGGCACGTGCCGCTGTGGCGCGAGCCCAAGCGGCAGCAGATCACGGTGTTTCGCGCACCGCTGGCGGATCAGGGATTTCCGGATTTCATCAAGCGCTGCATCGGGGTGCCGGGCGATCGCATAAAAATCGTTGAGGGGAAAGTGTACGTGAACGGCGCGCTGCTGAACGAGCCTTACGCGATTCACAATCCGAACGCCGCGGATTCCCCGGTGGAGAATTTTCCGGCGCGAACCAGCGACATGGCTTTTGTGGACAATCCCGACTGGCGCACGGAGCTGGCGAAGCAGGTGCAGAACGGCGAGCTGGTGGTGCCGGCGAACGAATATTTCATGATGGGCGATAATCGAGATAATTCGAACGACGGCCGCTACTGGGGATTCGTGCCGCGGGAAAATATTATCGGGACGCCGGTATTGATTTATATGTCCATCGAGGCGCCGGAAGATGTGTGGGAACCGGGGCACGTGGGCGAGCGGTTTGCGACGTATTTGAACGCCGTGATTCATCCGGGAGAAATTCGCTGGAAGCGGCTGTTCCATATTTTTTGAGTTTGCTGACGAACGGCGGGCGTTCGGTAGCCACATCTTACGAGCGCGCAGGGCAGTACGAAGGCTCGCGGGAAATGCGCCGCGAAATGAATGGCGCTGTCGCGCCATATTTACCCAGGCCTTCCGGCCTGGGCTAACTTCTGCCGCGCCTACGGCGCTGGGTGGTCGGTCAGCGGAGTGGTAGGTTGGGCTGACATCATGGCAAGCTGGGGCGCAGCCCTTCGATCCCGCTCTGCGGGATCTCAGGATGAATCGCGCTGTAGCGCGATTCACAAGCCGCCGCACTCCAAGATGGGCTGGACGGACCCGGAAACACCGCAGAGATTTAGTTCGACTCCTTCAGGAAGCAGAAGAAACCAACCATGCGCTATGCGGATGCAGGGGTAAATATTGCGGTGGCCGATGAAGCCAAACGGCGGATTGCGGCCATGGCGCGCAAGACATTTACGCGCGGAGTGCTGGCGCCGATTGGCGGCTTTGGCGCGTTATTTCAGCTGGATCGGAAGCGCTGGCGCGAACCCATTCTCGTGTCGAGCGCGGATGGCGTCGGCACGAAGCTGAAAATCGCGTTTGCCACGGGGATTCATTCGACGGTGGGCGCGGACATTTTGAATCACTGCATCAATGATATTTTGACGCAGGGCGCGCAGCCGCTATTTTTTCTGGATTACCTGGCGATGGGGAAAATTGACGCGCGTATCGTGGAGCAGGTGATTGAGGGGATGAGCAGGGCGGCGCGGCATGCGGGATGCGCGTTGATTGGCGGAGAAACGGCGGAGATGCCGGATTTCTACGCGGCGGGCGAATACGATCTGGCGGGATTTATTGTGGGCGCGGTGGAGCGGAAGATGCAGCTGGATCCGCGGAAGGTGCGTCCGGGGGATGCGCTGCTGGCGCTGCCTTCGAGCGGGTTGCACACGAATGGATATTCGCTGGCGCGGAAATTGGTGTTTGGAGTGGCGAAGCTCAGCCCGAATACGTATGTGGCGGAGGTGAGCAACAAAATCGGGCCGGAACTGCTGAAGCCGCACCGGGCTTACTGGCCGCTGCTGAAAAGTATTCTGGCGCGCGGGTGGGTGACGACCATGGCGCATATTACCGGCGGCGGGATTACGGGAAATTTGCCGCGCGCTTTGCCGGCGAACGTACAGGCGGTGATTGATTTGGGTTCGTGGCCGGTTTTGCCGATTTTCCGGTATTTGGCGCGGATCGGCCAGATTGAACGGGATGAGTTGCTGAAAACTTTTAATTTGGGCGTGGGAATGATTTTGGTGGTGCCGGCGAAGCATGTGTCGAGGGTGGAGACGGAATTGAAGCGGCGGCGGGAGAAATTTTATTTGATTGGGAGGATTGAGAGGGCCGTGCGGGGAAAACCGCGGGTGATTTATAGCGGGAAATTGGGATTGTAGAGCGCGGCGGGGATTATTTACCGCAGAGACGCAGAGAAAAGCGAAGCGGAGATCCTTCGGCCGGCATGAGGCAAAGGCGCCGGCCTCCCTTCGCAAGATCACTCAGGGCAGGCAGGATGACGATGCTTGTCGCATCGTCAGAAAAACGCCCTCCAATCAGCGAGGATGGCGTTCCCAGGGACGGCGCGTATGATGCGCGCTCGCTTATTCTACTGATCGGGATTGTCCGTATCCACGACGACTTTCCAGGAGTTGTCGGTTTGTTTCTTCCACACGACCACGAATTTGCCTTTCACGTCGCTTGATTTTCCTTTCTTGTCGGTGGTGACGAAATCGTAGGTGCCGGTTTCGTAGGCGATGTCGCCGGAGCGCGCGACTTCCACGGAGCTGGTTTGCCAACTCAAGCCGGGGCCGGGCGCTGCGAGCAGCGGAGCCCAATTCTTGCGGATATTTTCTTTGCCTTTGGCGGCGGGAGCTTTGTTGGGGAATTGCACGGCGTCGTCGGCGTAGAAGGAAATGCTCTTGTCGAGGTCCTTCGCGGTGGCGGCCTGGGACCAGGCGGCGGAAGCGGCGCGGATGGCGGCTTCGTCGGCGGCGCGGGCTTGCTGGATTTCCTGTTGGTGATCGGTTTGGGCGTCTTTTTTGGCGGGTTGGTCGCAGGAGGTGGGGAGGAGCATGGCGAAGAGTGCGGCTGGCAGGATTAGACGTGTGCGCGACATGGGGAGCCTCCGGTGCAGATTTGAAGCTTGCGGAGGACACGATGCCTTGGTGTGACGCGGGAGTCAAGTGAGGCGTTCCGGCGGGGTTAAGAAGGTCAAAAGATTTACCACAGAGGGCGCAGAGAAAGGCGGGAGAGATCCTTCACCCGCTGTCGCGGGTTCAGGATGACGGGCATGCGCGGTTCGTCGAAGTTTTGCCGGTTTCCGGAACTGTGCTAATTTCGGGCGGTGATGAAGAAACGGATTGGCGTGCTGCTATCGGGGCGCGGATCGAATTTCGAGGCGCTGGCGGAGAGCGTCGGGGCGGGGCGGATTCCGGACGCGGAAATTGCGCTTGTGGTGAGCAATCGCGAAGGCGCGGAGGGGATCGAGAAGGCGCGGCGGCGCGGGATTGAGGCGCGGGTGATTCCGTCGAAGGGACTGGAGCGCGAGGCCTACGATAAATTGGTGGTGGCGGCGCTGCAGGAGAAGAAAGTTGAGCTGGTGTGCCTGGCGGGATATATGCGGCTGCTTTCGCCGCATTTTGTGGCGGCGTTTCCGCAGCGGATTTTGAATATTCACCCTTCGCTACTGCCAGCGTTTCCGGGCCTGGAATCGCAGCGGCAAGCGCTGGAGCACGGCGCGAAATTTTCCGGTTGCACGGTGCACTTCGTGGATGAAAATCTGGACGCGGGGCCGATTGTGCTGCAGGCGTGCGTGGCGATTGAAGATGCGGATACGCCGGAAAGTCTGGCGGAGCGGATATTGCGCGCGGAACATCGCATTTATACGGAAGCAGTGCGGATTGTGCTGGAAGGGCGGTATCGAATGGAAGGGCGGCGCGTGCTGCTTGATGCGCCAAAAGGGTCGGAGAGAAAATAGTGTCGTCCGCAAAATTCAAGCCGGTGGAAGAGCAGCTCGCATACCTGAAAAAGGGCGTGGCGGAAATTATTCGCGAAGAGGAGTTGAAGGCGAAGCTGGAACAGGCGGTGAAGACCGGGAAACCGCTGCGCGTTTATCTGGGAGTGGACCCGACGGCGCCGGACATTCATCTGGGGCACACGGTGGTGCTGCGGAAACTGAAACAATTTCAGGACATGGGGCACACGGCGATTTTTCTGATCGGGGATTTTTCGGCGATGATCGGAGATCCGACGGGGCAATCGGAGACGCGTCCGCCGCTGAAGGCCGAGCAGGTGCAGAAGAACGCGGAAACGTATCTGCAGCAGGTGTTCAAGATCTTGGATAAGAGCAAGACCGAGGTGCGTTACAACAACGAGTGGCTAGGGAAATTGAGCAGCACCGAAGTGGTGCAACTGTGCGCGCATTATCGCCTGGCGCGGATGCTGGAGCGCGAGGATTTTCGTTCGCGGCTGGAGGCGAATCAGCCGATTTCGGTGCACGAGCTTTTGTATCCGTTGCTGACGGCTTACGACGCGGTGGCGCTGAAATCGGATGTGGAACTGGGCGCGACCGAACAGAAATTCAATCTGCTGGTGCATCGCGAAATTCAGCGCGAGTACGGTTTGCCGGCGCAGGTGATTTTGACCATGCCGATTCTGGTGGGGCTGGACGGCGAGCGAAAGATGTCGAAGAGTTTGGGGAATTACATCGGGATCACGGATTTGCCGGGCGCGATGTTCGGGAAGCTGATGTCCATTTCGGATGAGCTGATGTGGTCTTACTATGAGTTGCTTACGGATTTTGGATCGCCGGTGATTGTGCGGCTGCGGGAAGAGGTGAGCATGGGCGTGCTGCATCCGATGGACGCGAAAATGCAGATGGCGCATACGATTGTGGCGGGATTTCATGGGGAGGAGGCCGCGAAAGAAGCGGCGGATGAATTTCGATTGGTGTATCGGGATCGGAAGGCGCCGACCGATATGCCGGAAATGAAATTGGCTTGGGGGAAGCGGCCGCTGTATTCGGTGATGACGGAGACGGGGCTGGCATCGTCGCGCAGCGAGGCGGAACGATTGATCAAGGCTGGGGCGGTGGAGGTGAATGGGGAAATTGAGAAGGATGTGAAGCGGACGATTGTGTTGAATCCTGGGGAGATGCTGGCTTTGCGGGTGGGGAAGAAGAGGTTTTTGCGGGTGGTTGGAGTTTAGGGATACGTGATTGCAGGGATTTACCGCAGAGACGCAGAGGACGCACCCTTCGATCCCGCACTGCGGGATCTCAGGATGAATCGCGCTGTAGCGCGATTCAGAGAAAGACGTGGTTCGCGACGACGTTACTTTGCGGGGCGCTCGGCGAAGCGTTTGAGGCGATCGAGCCAGGATTGGTCGCGTAGTTTGACGGCGCGTTGGGTGATGAAGCGGTCGAGGATTTTTCCGAACGTGGTGGGCATGGTGTATTGGTCGCGCATGGTTAGTTTGGTTTCGCTTCCTTCAGGTTGCAGGTCCCAGCGTTGCATTCCGCGCACACCGTAGGAATCCTGGAATTGCCATTCGAGGTGATGTTCCCATTCGTAGGCGGTGACGACCACCGTGAGCGTCAGCTCGTAGTTTTGCAATGTTCCGGTGATGCGGATTTTTTGGCCTGCCGCGAAATCTGGCGCGCCGCCCTGCACTTCGAAGCGTGCGTTCATTTCGGCGCCGTACCAGTGGGGCATGCGTTGCGGGACGAAGAAGACGAAGATTTCGTTGGGAGTGGTGGAGATTTGTGTGGCGAGTTCGATGCGGGCCATTGCGGTTTGAACGTTACCTCATAAATTGCGGGACGGCGGAGAAATTCTGCGTGGCGCGAGGAAGTGAAAAGATTTAACCCAGAGGGCACAGAGGAAAAACGGAGGACACGGAGAAAGCGGGAGAGATCCTTCGACCGGCTTGGAGCAAAGGCGCCGGCCTCAGGATGACGATGCTCATCGCATCGTCAGAGGCGCGGAGGACGCAGAGAAAGGCGAAGAGAGATCCTTCACCCGCTATCGCGGGTTCAGGATGACGATGCTTGTCGCGTCGTCGGAGTTAGAGAAGGCTGCAGCAGAATGCTTGGCAAGGATTCGGGAACGAAAGAGCCGGCGAGACGCCGGCGCTACTGAAACCCTGGAGCACAGCCAGGAGTGGCTGTGCCACGATGGCTTGGGCGAGGTGGAATTAGATTTGGAATTAGATTTGGATTTGGAATTAGACTTCGACGAGGACTAAGGAGACGTCGTCGGTGGGGGGGCCTTCGCGCCATTCGGCTACGCTGTCCAGGATGCCTTTCTTCATTTCGTTGAAGGGGAGGCGGGAAGTTTCGCGGACGATTTTCTGCACGCCTTCTACGCCGAGCATTTCGCCGCGGGAATTGAAGACGTCGGTGATGCCGTCAGTGTAGAGGACTACGCGGTCGCCGGCGTTGAGATCCACGTCGAGGGTGGCTTCGGCGTCCACGGCTTCGGGCAGAGCGCCGAGAACCATGCTGCGGGATTCGAGCAGGCGGGGCTCGGCGCCATCGTGCGCGATCATGGCGGGAGGATGTCCGGCGCCGGCGAAAACCATGCGGCGGCCCGGGCGGTCAATGCGGGCGGCGGCGACGGTGAAAAAGAAAACCGAGCTGCCGATATTGTGCATGACGAAGCGATTGAGCTGGCTGAGCATGGCGTCGAGAGCGGAGCCGGCGCGGAGCTGCGTCATCATTTCGGTGTAGATGCGATTGGCGACGAGCGCGGAGCCGATGCCGTGGCCGGAAACATCGCAGACCAGAAGATTCAGGTAGTGATCGTCGAGCGAACTGACCAGGCCGAAGTCGCCGCCGATGGTGCGCACGGGATGGTAGAAGGTTTCGACGCGCACGCCGCCCCAGACCAGGGATTTTGGCGCGAGGCTTTGCTGCACGCGCGCGGCGAGTTTTAAGTCTTCTTGAATTTCCTGGTGACGCTCTTCGAGTTTTTGGTTCACCTCGCGCAGTTCTTGCTCGGCGCGCTTCAAATCGGAAATGTCGGTAAAGGTGACGATGGAGAACTGGCGTCCGTCGGGATCTTCCACAAGGCGAGCGCTGATAATTACGGGCATGCGCGAGCCATCTTTCCTGGGCAGCACGAATTCAAAGCGATTTTTGCCGGCCTGCAGGCCTTGCTCTCTTTTCTTAACGATGAAATCGGCTTCCACTTTGTTGTAAAGCCGATGAATGTCCGGGCCGAGGATCTCGCCGCGCGGCAGGCCGGTCATTTGTTCGAGATTGGAGTTCACGAAAATAATATTCTGGCAGTCATCGGAGATGAGCACGCCTTCGTTGAGGCTTTCGAGAACGCCCTCGATTTGCTGCAGCCAATCCGGCTGTTCGACTTCCACTGACGATCCCCTTTACGGCTAAGTTGCCCTGCCGCGTATCTTACCCAATTCCCGGGAAAACCGCTAAACGGCGGGCCGCATCTTTAATAGGCATCATTCGTAAGTAGGAACTGCCACATTTGATGCAATGAATTGGCGCCGGGGAGCGTAATAATGAGAGGAGATATTACAGGCCACTTTTCCGCCTGCAGAGAGCGCATCCGACCATGACCGTTACTGCTGCATCTACCGCGGCATCCGCCGCAAAACTACCGGGCCTGCCTCCCGGACCAAAAGGCACGCCGCTGCTGGGCCTGGCATTGCAGGTATTGCGCGATCCGCTGGGAACGCTGATGCGTGTGGCGCGCGAGTACGGCGACATCGTGTGCATTCCGGTGTTCCGGCATTACCGCATTATGCTGAATCATCCGGATTTCATCGAGCAGGTGTGCATCGTGCAGCACACCAAATTTCATAAGAGCACGCTGACGAAGGACGTGACGCAACGGCTGTTGGGGCAAGGCCTGCTGATCAGCGAGGGGGATTTCTGGCGGCGGCAACGGCGGCTGGCGCAGCCGGCATTTCATCGCACGCGCATCGCCGCATACGGCACGACGATGGTGGAATGCGCGAACACGCACATGAAGCGATGGCATGACGGCGAGGTGCGCGACATTGCCGAAGAGATGATGGCGATGACGCTGGATATCGCGGTGCGTACGCTTTTTGGCACGACACTGAGCGTGAAGGCCGAGGAAGTGGGTAAGTCGCTGGGATTTTTGATGCGTTACTCGATGCGCAAGGCGAGGTCGCCGATTAAGGTGCCAGAACACTGGCCGACGCCGCGCAATCGGCGGGCGGAGCGCGAGACGCAATTTCTGGATTCGCTGGTGTACGGGATCATCAAGGAGAGGCAAGCGGAGGGGAATACGAATCCGCATAACGATCTGCTGGCGCTGCTTGATGGGCGCGATGGATGAAGACGGCACGCAGATGACGCCGAAACAATTGCGTGATGAGACGATGACTTTATTTATGGCGGGGCACGAGACGACGGCGCTGACGCTGGCGTGGACTTGGTACATGTTGAGCGAAAATCCGGCGGCGGAGGCGAAGTTTGCACGAAGAATTGCAGCGCGTGTTGGGCGGGCGCGCGCCGGAAGTGGCAGATTTGGATCGATTGCCCTATTTGCGCGGGGTGGTGAGCGAGGTGCTGCGGCTCTATCCGGCGGCTTATATAACGGCGCGAACTTCGATCGCGCCTTGCACGATCGGCGGATACGATTTTCCGACGGATACGACGTTTATTATGGCGCAGTGGGTGATGCATCGCGATGCGCGGTATTTTGATGAGCCGGAAGTGTTTCGACCGGAGCGGTGGTTGGATGGATTGGAGAATCGCTTGCCGGCGGGGGCTTACTTTCCGTTTGGGGATGGGCCGCGCAGGTGCATCGGGCAAGGGTTCGCGCTGCTGGAATTGGGGATGGTGATTGCGACGGTGGCGCAGCGGTTTCGGTTTAAGTTGGTGCCGGGGCATCGGGTGGTGCCGGATCCTTTGGTGACGCTGCGAGCGAAGTATGGGATTCGGGTGAAGGTGCATTCTCGCGGCTGACGAAGTCAAAAGATTTAACACAGAGGGCAGAGAGGAAAGGCAGAGAAAGACAGAGAAAAACTACCGCAGAGGCGCAGAGTTCGCAGAGAAAACCGGGAGAGATCCTTCACCCGGCTTGAAACAAAGGCGCCGGCTTCAGGATGACGATGCTTGTCGCATCGTCACTTTACAAATTCTGGTTGTTCGCCTTGGTCCCAGGGATCGTAGGTCAGGGAGAAGCGGATGCGGTCTGGGATTGTGGGGTGGGAATAGAACATGAAGACTGTGATGGGACTGGGAGTGGGGTCGGAGAGATCCACTTCGCCAAGAACCTGAAAGGCCTGCGCGGCGACCTGGCTGGAATCCGGAATCAGGCCGTGAGTGACTTCCAGGCCGTATTGATCCGCCTGATGTTCCACATGGCGGCTGAAGGCGCTCTGCACGGGGTTGGCGATAAACGAATAAATGGAAAGCAGGAGCAGCAGCGCGGGGAGCGAGGCCCAATCGTCAACACCGCGGATGCCCCAGGCGGCGCCGAATCGCTGCAGCAGCCAACCGATAGTGCGGAAACCGAGATAGAAGAGGACGAATAGAAATACCGCGGCGAAGAGCAGACCCTTCCAGATGTGGTTCAGAACGTAATGGCCCGTCTCGTGTCCGACGACCATCACAATTTGCGGCGTGTTCATCTTGGCGATGGTGGTGTCCCACACGACGATGCGTTTGGATGCGCCGATGCCGGTGACGTAGGCGTTCAGCTCCGTGGTTTTTTCTCCCGCACCCATCCAGAACATGCGCTCGGGAGGAATATTCACGCCGGCGCGCTGGAGCATGGTTTCCAGGCTGGCGGTGAGCGCCGGATCTTTTTGCTGCAGGGGTTCGAATTTGTGGAACATGGGATCGATGATCAGCGGCTGAATGAATACCAGAATTACGACGATGGGCAACGACACCAGCCAGAAATAAAACCACCAGCGGCGCGGGCTGCTGCGAATGACGGCATAGAGAATAGAGACCAGAATAATTCCCAGCAGGATTCCGAGAAACTGTCCTTTGGTCCAATCCCAGAACCAGGAGCCCCAGCTCTGGATGCTGAGGCCGTATTTTCGCTCGACGGAATTTTCGTAGATGTCCGAGGGCAAGCCGAGAATGGCCATGGTCAAGACCAAGAGCGGCGCGAAGACCGCGGCTTGCAGGAAACGATTGCGCGAAATGGATTCGGCCCAATCGCGAAATTGCGGACCGAATCGCCAGGAGAGAATGACCCAGAGGACGAAGATGCCGTAGAGAAAATCGATCCAGGCGAAACGGGCGTGAAAGCGGCCGAGGTCGCGCGCTTTGCGATAGAGGTCGGGCGGAAGCGTGTAGGCGGTGACGATCTTGTGGGATGCTTGTGGCGGTGTGGTGGGAGCCGCGGCATCGGGAGCGCCGGCTTGCAACTGCGAGGATTGCAGGGCCGAAATGGAGGTGGGCGCGGGGATGTTTGCCGGCTGCGCTTGTGTTCTAGCGTGAGCGAAAGGCGCTGCGAGCAGCGCCAGCAGGCCCAACGCCACGCGTGGAAGACATTTCATCAAGGCTCCGAACGGCTCTGCGGCCAGCAAGCGCCACCAAATTCAAGCGGGATTATCGCACGGCGTCTGCGATTTGTGCAGGCGATGCTGCGAGATTCCGGTCTTGGGGCGCGGGGACATCGGCGACGGCCACGCGATAGAACTCGTAGCCCTTCAGGTGGCGGCCGCGCCGGCCCATGAACTGAGCGCGATAGTCAGACGAGCCCACGTCCTGGCGCAGGCGCAGGCCCGTTTCTTGCAAGAAGCCTGCAACTTCATCGGGCAGAAGGCCGAAGGTCCACGGCTCGCCGATTTGTTCCAGGGAACGCAGCAGTTTTTCGGCGTCGGGAAATGCGGCGGGATGATCGAGCGCGGAGCGGTGCACGTAGGTGAAGATGAGTTCGCTGCCGGCGCCGCAGGAAGCGACAAAACGCAGGACGGCGGCTACGGCTTCGGCGGTGAGGTAGTTCGTCACGCCCTCCCAGAGAAATATGCTGCGTTGCGAAGGATCGAAGCCCGCTTGGCGCAGAACGTCTTCGAGAGATTGGCGATTAAAATCAATTTGCACGAAAGTGAGGTTGGCCGGTTCGCGTTCGATGAATTTGGCCAACTGCGTGCGCTTCGTGGCGAAGGTTTCGGGGTGATCAACTTCAAAAATTGCGGCGGCGCGAAGCTCCGGAATGCGAAATGCGCGGCAATCGAATCCGGCGCCGAGGATGACGACTTGGCGGATGCCTTTCGCCAGAGCGGCGACCAGTGCATCGTCAATCCAGCGCGTGCGGGCGATTCCGGAGGAGCGCGCGCCGGGGACGATCATGTCAGCCAGCCAAGGGACCGCTCGACTGAGCACCGGGACGGACGCGAGGCGCAAAGCTCTGCGGAATGGACGGCTGAGGAAACAGGCGGCGTAGGGGTCGCTGAACAGGCGCTGGCGCGGCGGCCGTTGCGATTCCAGGGCGCGAAAGAACGCCATGTGTTCGGCGGTGCGACTGGACTGGTTCATTACACTCCTTGATCAGGCGGATTCTGATTCCATCATAAATAAGACGCGCGTTTCGAGCGAAGGTTATCGCGCGAGCGAAAATCGATTGGGCGGCCGGAAATTGCGGATTATTAAGGATTTCGTTGACGACGAGGAAACTTTTCCGCGGACGGAGTCGTTAATGCTGATAGATTCCATCGAGTCATCGCAATCTGGTGCGGGAATGGGAAGCATTTGTCTGACTGCGCGCGTTCTGTGGTGCGCGGACTTTCTGGGCGTTTTTCCGAGGAGTTAATCGCTGATGAAGCTGGTGATTGAAGGCGTAAGCAAACAGTATGGGGGAAAGTTGTGGGGGCTGCGCGATTTGCGGATGGAGATTGGCCCGGGCGTGGTGGGCTTGCTGGGGCCAAACGGCGCGGGAAAGTCCACGTTGATGCGGATACTGGCGACGGTGACGCGGCCGACGGAGGGACGAGTGTTGTGGAATGACACGGACATTGCGCGCACGCCCGATGGGTTGCGCAGCGTGCTGGGATATTTGCCGCAGGATTTTGGCGTGTATCCGCATCTGACGGCGCGCGAATTTCTGGAATATCTGGCCGCCGCGAAGGGAATGGACGCCGGTGCGGCGCGACGGAGGATTGACGAATTGCTGGGCGTGGTGAATCTGGGCGAGGTGCGCGACCGCGCGCTGGGCGGATTTTCCGGCGGGATGAAACAGCGCGTGGGTATCGCGCAGGCGTTGTTGAACGATCCGCAACTGCTGATCGTGGACGAGCCGACGGCGGGATTGGATCCGGAAGAGCGCGTGCGATTCCGCAATTTGCTTTCGGAGCTTTCCGGCGAACGCATCGTGATTCTTTCGACGCACATTGTTTCCGACGTGGAAGCGATCGCGACGGATATCGCGATTTTGGGCGGGGGGAGGCTACTGGCGCATGCCGCGCCGGAGGATTTGCTGCGCGCGGTGGAGGGGCGGGTATGGGAGTGGGTGATTCCCAGCGCCGAATTGCCGGCGGCGCGGCAGCAATTTCAAATTTCAGGGAGCGTGCGGCGCGGCGATGGCGTGCACGTGCGGGTGGTGGCGGCGGAGCGGCCGGGTGCGGGCGCAGTGGCGGTGGCGCCGTCGCTGGAGGATGCGTACTTGAATTGCATATCGCTGCAGCGCGCGAGCGCGGGCGCCGCGGCGGGCGTGCGATGAGCACAGTGAGAGCGAGTAGCTGGCATGTGCTGCTGGAACTGGCGCGCGCGGATTTTCTGGAGCGGGTGCGGCGCTACAGCTTTCTGATCACGCTGTTGTTCGCGGTGTATTTCGGATACCTGGCGGCAACCGGGAAGATCTTGTTGCAAGTGGGCCAGATGCGTGGAGTTTACAATTCGGCGTGGATCGGCGCGCTGATGTCGCTGGTGGCTACTACGTTTCTTTCGCTGGCGGGATTTTATGTGGTGAAGAACACCATCGAGCGCGACCGTGCGACGCGCGTGGGGGAGATTTTGGCTGCGACGCCTATTTCCAAACTTCTTTATTTGAGCGGAAAGTGGCTGAGCAATTTCATGGTGCTGGCGATGATGGTGGGGATCCTGGGGATTTCCGGAATCGCGATGCAATTGTTCCAGGGTGAGGATCCTCACGTGCAGCTGTGGAAGCTGCTGGCTCCTTTTCTGCTGCTGGCGTTGCCGGCGATGGCGATGGTTGCCGCGGTGGCGGTGGTTTTCGAGACGATTTCGTGGCTGCGCGGCGGGTTCGGGAACGTCGCGTACTTTTTCGTGTGGACCGCGGCGCTTGCGGTGCCGGCTTCGGCGGGGGCGGAGGGAGCTACGAGTCCGTATGACTGGGCGGGGTTGAGCCTGGTTTGGAACAGCATGAGAGAGGCGGCGCCGACCACGAACAATAGCTTTTCGTTTTCGCTGGATGTTGGGTCATTTAATTTTGTGCACTCGACGTTTGTGTGGAACGGGATTGCGTGGACGGGAGGAATGGTGCTGTCGCGGATTGCCTGGATTGGATTCGCGCTGGTGCTGGTGGCTTTTTCCGGGCTGCTGTTCGATCGGTTTGACCCGGCGCGGAGGAGATTGCTCGCGGGAGGGCGCAATGCTGCGGGAGCGGGTTTTGATGCGCCGGAGATTTTCGCGGAGGCGGACGGACGCGCGGTGGCGCAGGCGTTGCCGGTGGTGACGCTAACGCCATTGCGAGCGGCTCCGGCGCAATTTCGTTTTGGCGCGATGCTGGTGGCGGAGTTGCGGCTGATGTTGAAAGGGCAGAAATGGTGGTGGTACGCGGGCGCGGCGGTGCTGGTGGCGTTGAGTGCGGCGCTGCCTGACCCGCAGGCGCGGGGAGTGGCGTTGTGCGTGGCGTGGATCTGGCCGGTATTGATGTGGTCCACGATGGGTGTGCGGGAAAGCCGGCATCAAACCAGCCAGCTGCTTTTTTCCGCGCCGCATCCGATTGCGCGGCAACTTCCGGCGGTGTGGTGCGCGGGAGTGGTGCTGGCGTTGATCACCGGCAGCGGATTCGCGTTGCGATTGCTGGTGGCAGGAAATTGGCGCGGGTTGCTGGCGTGGCTGATCGGCGCGGCGTTCATTCCCACGTTGGCGCTGGCACTGGGAGTGTGGAGCGGAACCGGCAAGCCATTCGAAATTCTCTACACGTTATTATGGTACGTGGGGCCAATGCACGCGACCGTGCCGCTGGATTTCATGGGGTCTGCGCCGGCCACGGCTTTGACGCGCGTGCCGTTGGTCTATTTGGCGCTGGCGGCGGGGATGGCCTTGGCGGCGGTGGCAGGAAGGAAGAGGCAATTGCAGACGTGAGCGAGGGTACAAAAGTGTGCTGTGAGGGGGAGACGTTTGTACCTGCCAGGAAGTACAGGGTGCCTCTTAGGGTGCGGGACAGAACGCCAATTGCCACCCTTGCGAACGGGCGGCTAGAATTGAGGATTGGGAAACTGCCACCTGGGAGAAGCTCGATGAAAATCGCACATTGGGGCCTTGGCATTCTGCTGGTTATGCCGATGGGCATTGCGCTGGGGCAGGCACAGCCCCCGCAGGACGCGCAGGCGCCGCCACCAGCGCCGACCGATGCACTGGCCGCAGCTGCCAGGCAGGCACGCGAGGCGAAAAAAGAACAGGCCAAGCCAACGCGCGTGTGGGATGACGATACTGATTCCCAAGTCCAATGCTGCAATCAGCGTGGTGGGTCAGACGCCCTCAGACGGCAGTGGCGATAACGCGGCGGCTGCTCCGGCTGCAGCGAATGCCTCTGCGGGGGCTGGTGAAAGTGCCGCTGCGGGAGCGGGCGATCGAAGAGCGCTGGAAAGCGCGATCGCGAACGCCAAGGAAAAATTGGCGACGATCAAAGTGGACCTGGATCTTCTGCAGCGGACCTACACGCTGGATTCGCAGATGTATTACATCAAGCCGGACTATACATCGGACGCGGACGGCGCGGCCAAGCTGAAAGACGAGCAGGACCAGATTGCGGCGAAGCAGCAGGAGATGGACGAGCAGCAGAAGAAAATCGATGACCTGAACGCCGAGCTTGCCAAACTTCCGGCGGCGGCCGCCCCATCCGGCAGTGACAATCCTAATTAGGCTTCTATTGCAGCGCTGAACGCCCAAATTTTGGAGATAGTGCGGGCGATGCGATTGAGATTTTGCGCAGCGTTTACGGCGTTCGGTGCCACTTCGGAACGGCACCACTACTAATAGTAGATATTTTTCTTGACACACTAGCCTCCGCAGAGCAAAATTCCGCACGTTAACGCTGCGTTACGCGAATGTTTCCGTTCGGGTAGCGCCGCGGTGGATGATTTTCCATTCCCCGGACACAGCGACACACTTTCACAGGCATTCACACGCAAAACGAGAGGGACGATGCTGAATTTGGCAGGTGGAACGGTGCAATGTTTGAATCCGGAATGCATCGCGCGGGGGCGCTGGCTGCGCCTGCACGATGCGCCGCAAGAATGCTGCAATAACTGTGGCGCGCCGCTGCACAGCGTGCCGCCGCCGCTGCCGCCGCGGTTCCGGATGCGCGCGCGGCCGATGAGGAATTACCGGCCGATGGGGCGGGGACACTGAGTATTTTGCGGGGCTAAGGCATCCGCCTGGCAACTACAAAATCGGAACTTCAGCGGCTAAAGCCGGACTGCGGGCTTACGTTAAATGTCGTGGCTGAAGCCACGATCCACAAAGATTAGCGGAACAGTTGGTGAAGGCAAATGAAAAGGCCCGAGGCGATCCAGCCGCCTCGGGCCTTTTTCATTTCGCAAGCACTTCTGTTGGTTCTCAGAAGTAAAGCTTCAAGCCAAACTGGATAAGGCGCGCCCCGCGGTCCGAGATGACTTGAGCAAATGTGGGGCTGTTAAAACCGCCGTTATCCACTCTCAGGAATTGGACGTGGTTAAAGGCGTTGAAGAACTCTGCGCGAAATTCGAGCGAGGTGTTTTCCTTGAGACTGGTCAGCTTGGTGACAGAAAGATCCCAATTGTTGATGCCGGGGCCTCGAATATAGTTGCGGGGCAGGTCTCCGTAGGTGAGCAGCGGAATGCCCTGCTGGGTGCCAAAGCCATTGGAGCACGGATTCGGGTCGGGACAGGCAGTGCAAACGAGGTTGGAGGGATCAAACCAGAAATTTCCGGTTGCCTGTCCGGTGCTGGTTCCGATGCAGTCGCTGGTGTAGCCGTCCGAACTCACGTGCCTGGGATTGTGAGTGAGCGGGACCGGACCCTCAATGTTGGGACGATCCAGGTAGTTATCCTGCTGGCTCGCGTTGGTATTAGCGTAAAGGTTGACCGGCTGACCTGCCTGAAACGTCACAATTCCATTGAGCTGCCAACCTTTGGCAACTTTTCCGAGCAGGGCGTTGTCTGTGTGCGCCGCGAAAGGCAACTCATAGATGCCGCTGAATACAAAGCGTTGTGGAGCGTCGAAGTCTGCGACGGAGCGATCGAGGCGGTAATCGTAGGGATCCGTGTAAGTGGAGGAGCGGGAACGGAAACCGGAGGTCAGGTCAATCGTCTTGGCCCAAGTATAGGCGGCGCGAAACGACAGGCCGTGAGAAAGGCGCTGGTCCAAAGTGATCTGCAGTTGATCGCTGTCCGACAGTCCGTTGCTGAAGTTTGTGTATAGCTGCTGAATTCCAGTCGGCAAGCCGGTTGGATCCAGGGGATCGGCTGGATTGTTCAAACCTTGTGTACAAGCAGCGAGTGGCCGGGCACATTCAGGACCTATGGATCCGTAGGTTGTCTGCTGATACTGCTCGTTAGTGACAGACGGGAAGTTCGTCTCACCCGAGGAGATGAGCTTGCGGCCAAGACTGCCTACGTAAACGGCCTCGAGCATCATGTTCCTGGTCGCCTGCCACTGAAAGCCGAAGTTAAAGTTTTCCGAATAGGGTGTACGGAAGTGCGGGTCGGTCGTGTAGGCATACGGAATTGCGGGGTCTTCGAAGGTGCCGACCTTCCCTGCTGAGGCAAAGGGGAACGGGTTGATAAAACCACTGGCGCCAAATGGGTCGGCGATGGGGTCCACGCCCTGAGCGAGCGAATTTGGAATGATATTGGACACGGCACCGTAGGGAGGCTCGGCGCCGAACTGCAGGTTGAGGGCTCCGTCTTCGATATCGTAAAAGATACCGAAGCCGCCGCGCATGACGAGCTTGGCGTTGCCGAGCATGTCCCAGGCGAATCCGAAACGAGGAGCAAAGTTATTTTTGTCTGGATAGACGAGCGCGCGATTGGGTGTGCCGGGATCCCCCGGATAGAGGATGTCCGGAGGTGCGGCGGGAAACACAGTGGATTGGGTGCCTGGAAAGAAGCCCAGAATATTATTGTGAGTATCCCATTGGGGAATGTAGTAGTCGTAGCGGAGACCGAGATTCAGCGTGAGCCGCGGCGTCACTTTCCAGGTGTCCTGGGCATAGAGGCCGAAAGAGCCCGTGCGGATGCCGTACACGGCGCTGGAGAATTGATAATAGTTATCCCAGAAACCGCCCACGAAATCCGCCAGAGCGTCGCCAGTATAGGTGATCCCGTAGTTGTCAAAATCGAAGCTGCCGTTATTGTAGAAATCGTAGTTGAAGTTCTGCCATACGTGCGAGAAATCACCGCCGAACTTCCACTCGTGCCTTCCGCGAGTCCAGGTGAAATTATCGGCCAATTGAAGGGTGGTGCGGTTCAATTGGGTCGGTCCCTGAGGCGATGGACCGGTCGTGAAGCTGGATGCGTACATGATCGGAGGCGCCGTGCCCTTGGGATCATCAGGATTCACGTTGGTGAAGCCGAGAGCGGCGGGCGAAGTGGTGGTTGTGGGCACGCTTTGCAAAGTGGCGTAGCGATTCACAGCGGCACGGAATTCGTTGAGTTTTCCGGGGGATAAAGTGTGCGTCCAGGTAAGGGTGCCGATCTGAGTCCGGTTGGTATCTGTGAAACCAGAACCAACAGGCAAATCGCCGCCGGTGGAAGCACCATTGATAATCTGGAATGGGTAATTGTCGCGTTCGTCGTTGATCACATAGACGAAAGAGAGAGCATCGCGAGGAGTAACGGTGTAATCGAAGTGCAGGATGCCCTGATCATTGTCAATGGCGGCGGTGGGAGAGGAGACAAATTCATTATTGGACAGGTTCGGGTTCGGAACGTAGGCGTTGATGTAGTTCTGCATAATAGAATTGACTAACGAGCCGCCTGGTCCCGTGCCGCCTTGACCGGGAGTGGACAAGTCATTGAAGGGCACATTGTTTCCGGTGTAGGGATTGACGAGTTGTTCGCCCGTTCCAATGCAATTGCCGGTACCGTCATACTGGCTGCAGACTTCGCGGAAATTACCGGTTCGTTCATTGGGGCTCAAAACCGTCAGGATGGGTGAAGTCTGGCCTTCACGGCTGCGCCAGCCCTGATAGGCGGCGAAGAAAAAGATTTTGTCTTTCTTGATGGGACCGCCAATCGTGCCGCCAAAGACGTTGCGCTGGAACGCTTGCTTGGGCAGGCTGTCCGGAAGAAAGTAGTCTCGGGCGTTCAAATCGGTGTTGCGCAGGAACTCGAACCCGTCTCCGTGGAAAGCATTGGTTCCAGATTTCGTAATCTGATTGACGATTCCGCCGGAAGTGCGGCCGTACTGCGCGTCGTAATTGTTAGTGAGAATCTTGAATTCCTCGACCGCGTCGGGATTGGGATTGACCACAATGTTGTTACCGAGAAAATCGGTGTTGTTGCCGCCGTCGAGCAGGAAAGTGAGGGACTCGGAACGTTGGCCGCTCACCGAGAACGGATTTCCGGAGCCATCATCGGGATCGGGGGAGAAGACGCCGGCTTGGAGGAGCCCAAGCTGCAGGGTGTCACGATCGGCCAACGGAAGATCGTTAATCATGCGCTGGTTCTCGACTTTGCCGAGGACGGCGCTGGTGGTATCCACCTGCGCGACGTTTCCGGTTACTTCTACGGTTTGGGATTCCTTGCCGACCTTTAGCGCGACGTCCTGGCGGCCGTTTTGATTCAACTCCAGAACGATGCCGTCCTGGATGAAGGTTTGGAAGCCGGACTTATCTACTGTCAGACTGTATTTGCCCACCTGCACCAAATCGAAGAGGTATGAACCGTCGTTGGCTGTCTCGGTGGTGCGCGCGATTCCAGTGCCGGTATTGGTGAGGATCACTTTGGCGCCGACGACTATGCCGCCGGATTGGTCGGTGACGGAGCCGCGGAGGGAGGCTTTGGTTTGGCCCCAGGCTGAACCGCCGAGAACTGCGAGGAACGAAACGAAGCACGCAAATTGCAGCAGCGCTCGAAGAAATCTCACACCCCACCTCCGTTGTGTTGTAAGGACACTTGCCCAGGACGCGCGGCGCGTGGAGTGCAGGGGACCGTTCAGCTGGAAAAAATGCAGGGCTACGGTTTCGCCCTGTGATTAACGACACCAACCCGGATGACGCCCCAGTTTTTGCAACCCACACTACCCCGATGCGGGCATCTATAGAACTGCGCGGCGCGGAAGTCAAGAAAGAAGCATTTATGGAAGCCATCAAACTGATTGTAGTGAATGACTTGGGGTCAAGATTCCAAGGGGAGAAAGGGGGAGCGGCCGGTGGGGGTGCCGGCCGCTCATGGGCATTGGGGTGATGGAGGTGCAGACATTCGAGGCGCTTTGGGGAGCCCCGAACACGACTCAGTATGCCGGTGGAGAGTGGGGGAGTCGATAGGCCGCTCGGCCCATTTAGGTTCAGTACGAAAGTACTCGAAAGGTGGTTCGTGTGAGTTTCGCTGTGGGGAGTCGACAGTTGTAAGTTGACAGTTAAGAGTTAAAAGCGAACTGCTACCGCAGAGAAGCAGAGAGTGCAGAGAAAACCGAAGGTAGGTGCTGCGCGATGGCGGGTTGCGGGAGCGGGAGCGACCGCTACGGATTTAAAGGTGCAACGGCAACGTCCAGTGCTAAGAGCCGGCGAGACGCCGGCGCTACCAAAGGCAACGGCGAGTCGGCGGTGAAGCTTGCATCGTGGCAAGCTGGGGCGCGGCCCTCCTGCGGCGGCGGGCCCTTCGATCCCGCACCGCGGGATCTCAGGATGAATCGCGCTGTAGCGCGATTCACGGGGATTGAATGGGGCGGCTGGCGGTGGTAGGCTCGCCGAAGCAGTTGCCCCGACGTTGCGCGCGGTTGTGCGCTGCGAACTGCCCGTTACCATCAATGGGCGCCACCGGAACAAAACTCGATCGCAAGCCGGCTGTGGCCGCACAAGCCTTGGCATCGGTGCGCCAGCTTTTGCTGGAATTGGGCAGCTCGCGCGGAATGGAAGAGCTGGTGGCGCGCGGCACGAAGGCGCACCTGGAGCGCGAGCTGGGCCTGGGCAGCCTGGAGCGCGTGGAACTGATGCTGCGGCTGGGCGATGCGTGCGGCGTGCGTTTGCCGGATCGCGTGGTGGCAGAAGCCGATACGGTGCAGGATTTGGTGGACGCGATCCTGCGGGCGGACGCAGGCGGCGATGGAAATGGCGCCGGAGCCCTGGGTGCACACGGTGCAGCGGTGGTGGCGGCGCCGATTTCGTCTGCGCCCACTTCTGTAGCGACTTCTACATCAGCTGTTTCTTCTTCGCCCGCGACTCGCCCGGACATCGAGGAGCAAATAAATAAGGCCGAAACGCTGAGCGAGATTTTGCGTCTGCGCGGGCGCGGCGAACCGGGGCGCAGCCACATTCAGATTTACGAGGAAGACGAGCAGCTGCGGACGATTACGTTTGGCGAGCTGTATGAGCGCGCCTCGCTGGTGGCGGCGGATTTGCGGCGGCGCGGCCTGGAGCCAGGGCAGACGGTCGGGATCATGCTGCCGACTTGCGCGGAATTTTTCTGGACGTTTGCGGGAATTTTGCTGGCGGGCGGAATTCCCGTGCCGATTTATCCGCCGTTCCGCGCGGACCGCATCGCGGAATATGCGGCGCGGCAATCGAACATTCTGCGCAATGCGGAAGCGCAATTTCTGGTGACCTGGCGGCAGGCCGAAAATCTGGCGAAGCTGCTGCGGCCGCGCGTGCCGTCGTTGCGCGAAGTGTTGAACGCGCAGAAGCTGGCGAGCGCGCCCGCGAATCCCCAGCAGGCGACGGGCGAATGGCGGCCGGTGCAACATTTATCGCATCACGCGCGCGGCGAGGATATTGCGTTCCTGCAATACACCTCCGGCTCGACGGGCGATCCCAAGGGCGTGGTGCTGACGCACGCGAATTTGCTGGCAAATATCCGCGCGATCATTTCCGGGATTGATATTCAGCCGGGCGATGCATGCGTTTCGTGGCTGCCGCTCTATCACGACATGGGATTGATCGGCGCGTGGTTTGTGCCGCTTTTTACGGGCATACCGCTGGTGGTGATGTCGCCGCTGGCGTTCCTGAGCCGGCCGGAGCGCTGGCTGCGCGCGATTCACCGGCACCGCGCGACGATTTGCCCGGCGCCGAATTTTGCGTACGAGCTGTGCGTGCGAAAAATCGCGGACAAGGATCTGGAGGGGCTGGATCTGAGTTCGTGGCGCGCGGCTACGAATGGCGCGGAGCCGGTGCGCGCGGAGACGATGGAAAGATTCGCAAAGCGTTTCGCGCCGTATGGTTTTCGGCGAGAAGCGTTGATGCCGGTATACGGACTGGCGGAGGCTACGCTGGCGGTTTCGGTGCCGAGGCTGGGCACCGGATACAAAGTGGACCGGATCGAGCGCGCGCAATTTGAATCAGCGGGGCGCGCGGTGCCGGTGGCTGACGCCGCTGCGACTGCGCTGGAATTTGTGAACGCGGGGAAGCCGGTGCCGACGGTGGAAGTGCGCATCGTGGATGCGGACGGCGTCAATTTGGGTGAACGGCGCGAAGGGCGGCTGTGGTTTCGCGGACCTTCGGCGACCAGCGGTTACTACCGCAATGCCGAGGCGACGCGCGAGCTGTTGCGCGACGGCAACTGGATTGATTCAGGAGATCTGGCGTACTGGGGTGAAGGCGAGATTTACATTACGGGCCGCGCGAAAGACGTGATCATCAAGGCGGGGCGCAATCTTTATCCGCACGAGGTGGAGGAAATTGCGGGGCGGATCGCGGGAGTGCGCACGGGATGCGTGGTGGCGTTTGGCGCGCCGGATGACCGCAGCGGGACTGAGCGTCTGGTGGTGGCGGCGGAGTTGCGGGATATGGCCAGCGCGAAAAGGATCGAGGGTGAAATTGCGCGGGCCGTGGATGAGGCGCTGGGGATGCCTCCGGACGTAATTGCGCTGCTGCCGCCGCAGTCCATTCCGAAAACTTCCAGCGGGAAATTGCGACGCAGCGAGACGCGGCGGCTTTTCCTGGAAGGAGAACTGGGGCGGAAACAACAGGCACCGTGGGTGCAGATCGCGCTGCTGGCGGTGCGCGGCGCGGCGCCGCGGGCGTGGGGTTGGCTGCAGCGGACGGCGCGCAGCGCGGTGGAATTTTTGTATGGCGTGTATGCGTTGACGGCGTTCGCGGTGATTTTGATTCCGCTGTGGATTGTGGTGGGACGCACGCGCAACCGACGGCGCGCGGCGAGCCTGGTGCATCGCGGCGCGCAGATGATGCTGGCAGCCGGCGGAGTGCCAGTGACGATATTAGGAGCGGAGATTCTGGAGCAGAGAGCCAAGACCGGCCCGTGGATTTTCGCGCCGAACCATTCGAGTTATCTGGATATTCTGGTGATGCTGGCGGTGCTTCCGGACGACGTGCGCTTCGTGGCCAAGGGTGAGATTCGCGCGATGCCGTTCGTCAGCATGTTGGCGGACAGAAGCGGCCAATTTGCGTTCGATCGCAGCGATCCGCAGGCGCGCCTACGGCAATCGGAAGAAGTGAATGCGGCGCTGCGCAACGGAGAATCGGTGGTAATTTTTCCGGAGGGAACTTTTACCGCTCTGGCGGGGATTCGCCCGTTTCAGTTGGGGGCGTTCAAGGCAGCGGTGGATGCGCAGCGGCCGATTTGCGCGGTTTCGGTGCGCGGCGCGCGGCAGATCTTGCGCGACAAGACGATGCTGCCGCGGCCTGGGCATGTGACGCTGACGTTCAGCGCGCCGATTGCGCCGAATCCCGCGGCTGGCGACGATTGGCACGAAATCGTGCGCTTGCGGGATGAGACGCGCGAAACGATTGCGCTGAATTCCGGCGAGGCATTGATCTAGATATCGGATTTAGATTTTAGGAAGCCTCATCTGCTGTAATCCATTTTTACTGATTGCCGCACCACCGATGGCGCACTAAAGTGCGCCGCTACAACTGCCAAGCGGTCTGTGGTCCGCCCCTGTTTTTTACTGTTGGTCCAGGATGAAATTCACGGTGATGAAGGTTTCGACTTCTACGGGTTCACCGTTCAGGCGCGTGGGCTGATAGCGCCACTGGCGCACGGCTTGCAGGGCCAGGTTTGCGAGGATCGGATTGCCGCTGATCGCTTCGAGTTGGCGGACGGTGCCGTCGGTCAAGATGATGGCGCGCAAGTACACTGTGCCGGTGAGACGCATGGTGCGCGCGATGGCGGAATATTGCGGCTGAACTTTGTAGATCAGCGCGGCGGCCATTACGCCTTCGCTGCGGTGCAAGGGCGATTTATGTTCCGGCGGCTCGGGCTTCTTGATCTCAAGCGGCTTGCCTCCGGGGTCTGCACCGAGAATCCAGGCGCCCGGACCTGGGGGTCCGTCAATTCCGCCATCGCCGATTCCTGGCGCGGAATCACCACTGGATGCGCTTGCGGTGCTGTATGGATGCGTCGACGTGGGAGCTGCGGGCTTCGCGCAGAAGAGGCATGGCACAGGCCTGCTGCTGTGTTGGCGGCGGATGGGCGTGTGGCGGCGCTGGTTTTTCCGCGTAGCCACCTCCACCGCGGTAGGGTGGATGTGGGCGTCACGTTGAAGAGACCGGGCAAGAACGCCGGCGTGATCAACGGCCACAAGCAGCATCGCGCCGAGCAGCAACGCCTCCAGCACCACGGAAATGAGCAGCGCTTTGCGGCGCAAGTTGCGGGCGCGGCCACGAGACTCCGAATCGTTTTCCAGCATGCACTGGGACAAGCTGCCAAGATCGCTCACGGGCACACCTCCGGCGAATCATTCACACACAAGGAAACGCCACCGCGGCGCGGCCACGGGAGAGATGGCCAGGCTTCATGCGGCCGGCACGAGGGTTCCGGCCGGGCCGCGTCCGATGGTGCTGCGGAGTTCGCGCGATCTCTGTAGAGATAGACACCGGGGCCCGCGAGTTGTGCCGGGAGCGAGCCGCTGAATCGCGCGGGCCGGGCGAAGATGGCAACAGCGGCGCCGCTGGTGGCTGTAAACCCCTGTAGACAAATTGTTTACAATTCTTGTGCGATGAAATGCATCATTTTGAACCCGGCGTGCGTCTAAGTGTGTGTCATCGCTAGATTGTTGCTGTTCTTAGAGATGGAAGGAGTGGTCGTAATGAGCCGAAACTCGATAGAGACTGTGGGAGTTCGTTATACCGGCTGGGCGGCATTGAACCGCGACCCGCTGGAAGACCGCGTGGAGTTCACCTGTCCGCAGTGCGGGGAAAAGGGAACGAAGGCTGCGCGGAGGCCGCGTGCGGCGTATCACTTCACCGACGGGTTCGTACAGGACCTGGAAGGCGAAGCGACTACCTGCCGCAGCTGCAAGAACTCGCTGCGAGTTGTCCCGGTGGTGATGTTGCACGACCAGGACGAGAAGCGGCGGTTCCAGGCGGTGTTTGCGCTGGATCCTATTTCAAACAATTAATTTCGGGCCGACGGGAAGTGGGCAGCATTGTTTTCGGTGAGTGTCCCGAGTGATGCGTGCTCTTTACGGGTAGGCTTCGAACGGAAACAGAGGGGACGAGCTTGGGCTCGTTCCCTCTTTTGTTTTGCGCGCGATATTTTCGCTGATTACGGCCGCATGATGTTGGGGATCAGTTGATGGGAGTGGGAGAAAGGCTCGCCTTCGGTATCGAGATGCAGATGGTGCGCTTCCAGGTCGCGGCGGACGTGATTGAAAGCTTCGTCCACGGAATCGGCAAACTGCAGAAGCTTGTAATCGCGTTCGTTCATGGTGCCGGTGCGAACCATGTGGCGCCAGTTGATCAGTTTGTCCCAGTATTTCCTGCCGTAAATCAGAATTAAATGGTGCGAAGAGAGTTTGTTGGTCTGCAGCAGCGTGAGCATTTCCCAGAGCTCGTCCATGGTGCCGAAGCCGCCGGGAAAAACGATCAGGGCTTTGGCCATTTGCGCGAACCAGAGCTTGCGCATGAAGAAATAGTGGAAGTAGAAATTCAGGTCGGGAGAGATGTAGCGATTGGAAGTTTGCTCGTGCGGGAGCTGGATGCTGAGCCCCACGGATGGGCCGCCGGCTTCCGCGGCGCCGCGATTGGCGGCTTCCATGATGCCGGGTCCGCCGCCGGAGCAGATGACGAAGCGGCGCGGCTGGTTGCCGAGCGTCATGGCCCAGGAAGTGATGCGATGGGAAAGCTCGCGGGCATCTTCGTAGTAGCGCGACATTTCCAGCAACGAGCGGGCCGAGGAGATTTTCGCGCGCCATGCGGGCGTGCGCCGGCTGCGCGCGGCCGTTTGGGTTCGTTTCAGGTGCGCCAAGGCGTGATCGCGGGATTGAATGCGGGCGGAGCCGAACATGACGATGGTGTCGCCGATGTTGGCGCGACGCAGACGGCTGAGCGGATCCAGATATTCGGCGAGGATGCGCAGCGGTCGCGCGCCGAGGCTTTCCATGAATTGGGGATCTTGGTAGGCCAGCTTGGGTAGCGGCTGGTGCTTGGGCTTTTGCTTGGAACGCTTCATCGTTGGGACTCCGATCCGCACTGCAATTCACGCCGCATTTCACGTTTCAACGCACACCTCAGTTCCCGTTACAGTTTCGCTTCGCGTTCGTCTGTGCCGCTTCCATTCTAGGAGAACGCGCGCTAAATGACAGCCGTTGCGCGCAGCGGCAGTGCTCTGTAAGCAACGCGTGTGCGCGGCGGCGAATCAGATACACTGGACTGCCATGGTGAATTTGGGATGAAACGTGTGAATCGCGTGTTATTGCTGCGTTTATTTCGGGGTGGAGCGGTGGCTGCGCTTGCGGCGACGGTGCTGTTCGTCGCGCCGTTTGCATGGTGCCAGGAAGCGCCGGCGGGACCGCTACATCCGCGGCCGGGAGTGCCGCCCGAGCAGATTCCTTCGGCGGAGCAACAGAGACATGCGATTCGCGTGCGCGTGAACGAAGTGACGGCGCCGGTGATTGTGCGCAATCCGCAGGGCGAGATGGTGTTCGATCTGCAGCAGGATAATTTCCGGGTGTATGACAACGGAGCGGAGCAGAAAATCGATCACTTCGACGTGGGCGGCGATCCTTTGTCCATCGTGCTGGTGATTGAGGCGAGCTCGCACATACAACCGATGTTTCCCAGCATCAAGCATGCGGGAATTGTGTTCAGCGAAGCGGTGATGGCGCAGACGTCTGAAGCGGCGGTGATCAGCTACGACAGCACGGTGGACCTGCGCGCGAAATTCACGACAGATCCAGACAGCGTGCAGTACGCGATTGAGCATTTGCCGCTGGGCGTGAATGATTCGCTGCTGTACGACGCGATGGCGCGCGGGATTTCGATGCTGGAGGAACGGCCGGCGGTGCGGCGGCGGATTATGCTGGTGATTGGTGAGTCGCACGACACGGGCAGCGAGAGCAGGCTGGGCGAAGTGTTGCGGCAGGCGCAGCTCGGGAACGTGACGATTTATTCCGTGGGGCTGAGCTCGGCAATGGCGGATTTGCGCGCGAAACCGGATCACGTGAACGATACGCCGGATTTGTTGGCGCTGGCGGTGTTTCTGGTGAAGACCGGGAAGAATGCGTTGGGTACGAACTCGCTGGCTGTGGCGAGCGCGGCTACGGGCGGGTTACATGTCGCCACGATGCGCGACCGCTCAATCGAAAAAGCAATTGATAACATCGGCGGTGAACTGCACGCGCAGTACACTGTCGGGTATCGTCCGGTGGGAGATGATCCGGAGGGCTACCACGAGATTAAAGTGGTGGTGGACCGGCCAAATGTAACGGTGCGCACGCGGCCGGGATATTATGTGGCGCCGCCTGCTTCGTAATTTTTCGTAAACTCCACGCTACGATTTTTTATTTCTTCTCCGGTTCGGGCGGAGCTGCGACTGCGGCGGCTTCGTCTTCTTCCAGGATTGCGGCGGCTGCGGCGATGCGGTCGCCTTCTTCGAGGCGCAGCAGGCGGACGCCTTGGGTGGAGCGGCCGGCTTCGCGGATTTCGCCGGAGTGCACGCGGATGACTTTGCCCTGGCCGGTGATGATCATCACGTCGGAATCTTCGCGGACTTGCAGCGCGGCGACGACGGGACCATTGCGGTCGGTGGATTTCAGATTGATCACGCCTTTGCCGCCGCGCGAAGTGACGCGATATTCGGCGAGCGGCGTGCGCTTGCCGTAACCCTTTTCGGCGACGGTGAGCATGAGCGAAGTGAGCGATTCGCGAATCTGATCGCTTTCCAGCTCGTCGAGATTTTTCGTTTCCTTCTTGTATTCCTTCTCGATGATCCCGAAATCAGGCTGCACCGCGTCCATGCTGACGACGAAATCTCCCTTGGCGAGATCCATGCCGTTGACGCCGCCGGCGGCGCGGCCCATGGAGCGGACTTCGGTCTCGCGGAAGAGAATGGCCTGGCCGTCGTGGCTGGCGAGGAAAATCATCTGCATGCCGTCGGTGAGTTTCGCGCCGATGAGCTCGTCCGCGCCATCGAGATTGATGGCGATGATGCCGGAAGGACGCGGATTGGAAAATTCGGCGAGGCCGGTTTTCTTCACGGTGCCGCTTTTGGTGGCGAGGAAGACGTAGCGATCGGCTTCTTCCAGGTTGCGCGCGGAAACTACGGCGGTGAGTTTTTCGTTTTCCTGGAAGCGGACGAGATTAGAGATGGCTTTGCCGCGTGTGGCCGCGGCGGCTTCGGGAATTTCGTAAACTTTCAGCCAGTAGATGCGGCCCTTGGATGTGAACAGCAGAATGTAGCTGTGCGCGGAGGCGACGAAAAAATGCTCGACGAAATCGTCGTCGCGGGTTTTGGCGCCGATGCGGCCTTTGCCGCCGCGGGACTGGTGGCGATAGGTTTCCACCGAGGTGCGTTTGACGTAGCCGGCATGGCTGACGGTGATGGCCATTTCCTCGTCTTTGATGAGGTCTTCGAGCTTGATTTCCTCGACGCGGTCAACGATCTGGGTGCGGCGCTCGTCGCCATAAGATTTTATGATTTCGCGCAACTCGGCGACGATCACGGCTTTCAGTTTCTTTTCGCTGGCGAGGATTTCGCGCAGCTCGGCGATCTGTTCGCGGATTTTCTTTAGCTCGGCAAGAATGTCGTCGATGGAAAGCTGGGTGAGGCGGTGCAACTGCAGTTCGAGGATGGCGTCAATCTGCGGAAAGCTGAGGCCGACTATTTCCGCGGGCATGCCGTATTTCTTGTTGACGAGTTTTACGCCGGCGATGCTCTTGGCTTTGCCGTCTTCGGAAACCTTCACGGTCTTGTTGGCGAAAAATTCGTGCAGGTTTTCGCGAGCATTGGCGCGGCTGGACGAACCGCGAATCACGCGGATGACTTCGTCGAGATAGTCGAGGGCGATCTGGTAGCCGAGCAGGATGTGTTCGCGCTCTTCAGCTTTGCGCAGTTCGTATTGGGTGCGGCGGCGCACCACGTCCACGCGGTGCTCGATGAAGAGCTGGAGCAATTGCAGCAGACCGAGCTCGCGGGGCTGTCCGGCGACGATGGCCAGCAGGATCATGCTGAAGGATTCCTGCATCTGGGTGTGCTTGAAGAGGTGCGCGAGAATAATTTGCGGCTCTTCGTCGCGCTTCACTTCGATGACGATGCGCATGCCGTCGCGGTCGCTTTCGTCGCGAATGTCGGCGATGCCTTCGATCTTTTTATTCTGGATGAGGCCGGCGATATTTTCGATGAGGCGCGCTTTGTTGACTTGATAGGGGAGTTCGGTAACGACGATGTCTTGCCGATCCTTGCCGCGCTGTTCGATGGCGACTTTGGCGCGCACCTGGAAGGAGCCGCGGCCGGTCTTGTAGGCTTGCTCGATGCCTTCGCGGCCATAAATGTAGCCGGCAGTGGGAAAATCGGGGCCGGGGACGAGCTTCATGATCTTTTTCAGGTTGGCTTCGGGCTCTTCGATCAGGACGATGGCGGCTTCGACGACTTCTTTCAGATTGTGCGGGGGAATGTTGGTGGCCATGCCGACGGCGATGCCGGAGGAGCCGTTGACGAGCAAGCCGGGAATGCGCGTGGGCATGACGACGGGTTCTTTTTCGCTTTCATCGAAATTGGGGACGAACTCGACGGTTTCTTTTTCGATGTCCGCGAGCATTTCTTCGGCGATTTTGGAGAGGCGCGCTTCGGTGTAACGCATGGCGGCAGGTGGATCGCCGTCCACCGAGCCGAAGTTGCCCTGGCCGTCCACGAGCGGGTAGCGCATGTTGAAATCCTGCGCGAGGCGGACGAGCGCGTCGTACACGGGAGCGTCACCGTGCGGATGGAACTTGCCGAGAACTTCGCCGACGATCTTGGCGCACTTGCGGTAGGACTTGGTGGAGGTGAGGCCGAGCTCGTACATGCCGAAGAGGATGCGGCGGTGCACGGGCTTGAGGCCGTCGCGGACATCGGGGAGGGCGCGGCCGACGATCACGCTCATGGCGTAATCGAGGTAGGACTTCTTCATTTCCGATTCGATATCAACCGGGGTGGTGATTGACTTGTCTAGTTCTTCGGCCACTTGCAGTCTCCGTGATTAGTGATTGGTGAGTGGTGAGTAGTGATTGGTGGGGCTTCATTTGTATTGAATAGAAAAAGTGATGTGCTTTGTTTTCTGTTGGTTGCAGAATTTGCTGCTGGAGAAAATCGTTCATTTGTACTGAATAGAACTTGGCGTTTTAGCCGGGGGTATACCGCCCGGAGCCCGGGGGTGACGGTACTGGCTCGGCCGTTTGTGATGTTCGACATTTTCACAGATTCATCATCCTCTTCGGGCGCGCGAAATGCAAAACGTTGTGTGTGTACATTGGCTCGCGCTTCGGCCGGTCCCGAAAAGGCTGGCGGCCTTAAGGCCGCCGCTTCAAAACGCTGCGCCTATGCTCTCGCTTTGGTCTGTTCCAACACGTAGGTCTTCACCGTTTCGAACGCTGTAGCGTTGTTCGAAAATCGCTGCGGGCCGAAGTGTGATTCCAGTTCGTTGAGCAGGGCTTCGCATTCGGCTGGCGTGGCAGATTCGAACGCGACGCCTTGCTCGTTGTTCGGCGCGTCTGTGGGCGTGGCGCGAAAATCGGAGCAGCTCATTCCGCGCAGGCCCGGCAAAATCTTCCATACGAGTTGATAGTTCATGCCTATCAGGGCACGGCTTCAGCCGTGCCGATTCGCCACTCCCGTGCTCAGGGGTTTTAACCCCTGAGGGACTTCGTCCATAAGAAACTTTCCCGAGGCGGAAGACCATGGATATTCGGCTACCTCGAAAGCTAGGTTCATCTTCACAGGATTCGCAGCCACATAGCGCGCGTGCGACTCGTAATCCGCGGCGTCTCGCACGCGATGATCGCTGAACCCTCGTTGCCATATCGGAAATCGAAATAGAAGCCTTTCGCGAATTCGCTTTGCGGAGCCGCCCTTTACGAACTGAACGGCGCGCTCAAGCGATATTTCGCCGCCCGGCGTCAACAGGAGGTGAAAATGGTCCGGCATTAACACGAACTCGTGCAGTGTGTAAGCGCCGTCCTCGCGGTAATGCAGGAGCGATTCTATGAATACCTCACAAGGCGCCGAGCTTTTAAAGATGGCGCGGCTTTGCCAAGTGCGCGACGTTACAAAGTACGTCCCCGGCGTGCTTTGGTGTCGCTTCGGAATCGACATGCCCTCAGCGGCTAAAGCCGCCCTCTTTCGTCTCGATTTTCGGCACGGCTGAAGCCGTGCCCTGACGATAACGCGGCATTGTTTAGATATCCAGGTTGACGACGTCGAGGGCGTTTTCTTCTATGAATTTGCGGCGCTCTTCGACGTTTTCGCCCATGAGGGTGGAGAAAATTGTTTCGGCGGCTACGGCGTCTTCCAGGCGCACTTTCAGCAGGGTGCGCACCTCCGCGTTCATGGTGGTGTTCCACAGCTGCTCGGGATTCATTTCGCCGAGGCCTTTGAAGCGGGTGATGGTGAAATCTTTTTTGGCGTCTTCGAGGACGTAATTGAGCAGGCTGAGCGAATCTTCCTTCACGACTTTGTCGCCATTGTGCGCGATGGTGAAAGGGCCGCGATCGAGATCGGAGATGGCTGCGGCGAGAGTGCGCAGGCGTTTGTAATCCGGCGTGGCCGCGAGGGCCCAATTGATGCGGCGTTCGCCGCCATTTTTCAGGACGAGCTCGTGCAGGCTGTGCTCTTCGTCGAAGATAAATTTGGCTTCGAGGTCGAGCTTTTTCTTTTCGATGGCTTTCACCAGCTCCTGCAATTTCTTTTTGTCGGCGAAATCGGTTTTTTTGTCGAGCTCGCTTTCGGCGAGCAGGTCCACCAGTTTCGGTTCGCGGAGGCGGCGGCCCAGCTTCGCGGCGACCTGATCGTATTCCTGAATATTCAGGAGGAAAGTGGTGAGGTCAGCGCCTTCGAGCGATTTGCCGTTCTTGCCTTTCACGGTGTGCTCTTCGGTGGCGCGCTTCATCAGCTCGCGGGCGAATTCGCGCTCGTCGCGGATGTAGCGGTCCATCTTGCCGCGCTTGACGCGATAGAGCGGCGGCTGCGCGATATAAATATTTCCTTTTTCGATGAGCTCGCGCATGTGGCGGAAGAAAAAAGTGAGCAGCAGGGTGCGGATGTGGCTGCCGTCCACGTCCGCGTCGGTCATCAGAATCACTTTGTGATAGCGCAGCTTGCTGGCGTCGAAATCGTCCTTGCCGATGCCGGTGCCGAGCGCGGTGATGATGCAGCGAATTTCCTCGTGGCCGAGCATTTTGTCGTAGCGGGCTTTTTCGACGTTGAGGATTTTGCCCTTGAGCGGCAGGATGGCCTGGTAGCGGCGGTCGCGGCCGCCCTTGGCCGAGCCGCCGGCGGATTCACCCTCGACCAGGAAGATTTCGCAGCGCGCGGGATCGCGTTCCTGGCAATCGGCGAGCTTTCCGGGCAAGCCGCTGGAATCGAGCGCGGATTTGCGGCGGGTTAGCTCGCGAGCCTTGCGGGCGGCTTCGCGGGCGCGCGCGGCGTCAATGCACTTGCCGATAATTTTTCGCGCGATGGAGGAATGCTTGTCGAAATATTCGCCGAGCTTTTCGTTGACCATCTGCTCGACGACGCCTTTGATGTCGCTATTGAGCTTGCCCTTGGTCTGGCCTTCGAATTGGGGCTGCGGAAGTTTCACGGAGACGACGGCGACGAGGCCTTCGCGGACGTCGTCACCGTTGATGGTGACTTCGTCCTTCTGTTCCTTGAGCATGCCGAAAGAATTGGCGTAGTAATTGATGGTGCGCGTGAGCGAGGAGCGGAAGCCGGAAAGGTGCGTGCCGCCGTCCACGGTGTTGATGGTGTTGGCGAAGGCAAAAACATTTTCGGTGTAGCTGTCGTTGTATTGCAGCGCGATTTCCACTTCCACCTGGTCGCGCTTGCCTTCGATGTAGATGGGCGAATCGTGGAGTACGCCCTTGCCTTTGTTGAGGTGCTTGACGAATTCGGCGATGCCGCCGGTGAAGCGAAATTCGGTTTTCTTGCCGCTGCGCTCGTCGTCGAGCGTGATTTTCAGGCCTTTGTTCAGGAAAGCGAGCTCGCGGAGGCGCTGCGCGAGCGTGTCGTAGCTGTAGATGGTCTTGCCGAAAATTTCGGGATCGGCGTGAAAAGTGATTTTGGTGCCGGTCTTGCGCGTCTTGCCGGAAGCTTTGAGCTTCGAGGTGGGGACGCCTTTTTCGTAGGATTGCTCCCAGACTTCGCCTTCGCGCCAGATTTCCAGATCGAGCCAGTCGGAAAGCGCGTTGACGACGGAGACGCCGACGCCGTGCAGGCCGCCGGAAACTTTGTAGGTATCGCTATCGAATTTTCCGCCGGCATGCAGCACGGTCATGACGACTTCGGCGGCGGGCTTTTTTTCGGTGGCGTGCATGTCCACGGGAATGCCGCGGCCGTTGTCAATTACGGTGACGCTGTTGTCTTCGTGCACGGCGACGTTGATCTCGTCGCAGAATCCGGCCATGGCTTCGTCCACGGAATTGTCCGCGACTTCCCAGACCAGGTGATGCAGGCCCATTTCGCCGGTGGAACCGATGTACATCGCGGGGCGTTTGCGGACGGCTTCGATGCCGCCGAGAACTTTGATGGAAGTCGCGTCGTACTTGTGGCCGCCAGTTTTTCCGGCCGCAGCATCTTTTTCAGCCATGGGTCGTGCTTCTCCTCAGATTGCGAGCGGATGCAATTTGCAAATTACGCTTTAAGACTACGGGAAGGCGGTCGCGCGGATGTGCCCGACACTTGCTCGCCTGGATGCGGCGGGCTAGCCTTGCCCATTGGTTTCGCTCACCCGAAGCTGGGTGCGAATACTTTCGAGGGCGCGTTGATGCGCCGGCGAAACTCGAAGGGTTGCGGCTCCATCCCGTCCCGTTCCGAAAAATTCGGGGAGACGCGGCGGAGCTTTTTGATTTTCCCCTGCGGAAAGGGGATTATGCGGCGCGAAATTTGGCTTCTCTTGCCCTGGCGCGGGCAAGAAAAACAGAGGCAGATTCGGGCCGAATACAGTGCCGTTCAGAAGGAAGTCTGAACAAATTTATTGTATCGAAATTGGGGTAAATTCACAAGGCGAAACCTTTGATCCAGGTTGAATTTATCGCTTTTCTATTCAATAGTTTAGGAGGGGTTTGCGGTGTTCGCTCGGGGCTTTTTGTGGGAGTTGAGAAAGGGCCGGAAAGTGGGAGTTTGCACGTGAATTTTCGCGCGATTCCAGTGCGATCGCCGGCGCAGTGAAGCGCGCGCGGCGATCAAATGCGCATGGGCATTACGACGTAGCGGTAGCGGCTGGTTTCGTCGCCTGTGGGGCGGAGCTGGCCGGCGGATTGTTCGTCTTTTAGTTCGAAGCTGATGGGGCCGTCGGCGGCGGCGGCCAGGAAATCTAGCAGGTATTGGGCGTTGAAGCCGATGGCGATGGTCTCGCCTTTGAATTCCTTTTCGATGATTTCCTTGGCTTCGCCGTATTCGGGGCTGGAGGAGGAAACTTCCAGGCCTTCGGTGGTGAGGGTGAATTTTACGGCGTGCGAGCGCTGATCGGCGAGCTGCGCGACGCGGCGGAGGGCGTCCTGCAATTCGACGCGTTCGAGGGAGAGGGTTTTATTCGCGTCGCGCGGCAGGACCGCTTCGTAATTCGGAAATTGTCCGGTGAGCTTGCGCGAGGTAAGCAGGCGGCGGCCCACCTGGAAGAACAGGTGGCTTTCATCCTGGCCGAATTCGATCTGGAGGTCGTCGCCGGATTTGCCGACGAGGCGCTGCACTTCGGTCATGGCTTTTTTGGGGATGAGGACGCGCGTCTCATTGCTGAAGCCTTCGAATTTGTGATCGGTCTCGACCATCGCGAGGCGATGGCCGTCGGTGGCAACCATGGCGAGCGAGCCGGGTTTGAGCACCAGCAGCGCGCCATTCAGCGTGTAACGGGATTCTTCGAGGGAGATGGCGAAAGTGGTCTTGGCGATGGCGTCCGCCAGGAGCTTCGCGGGGATTTTTACCAGCGCGTGCGGGAAAGCCGGCAGCGCGGGGAAATTATCCTTGGACATGCCCACCAGCTTGTAATTGCGGCGGTCGCTGATGATGTGCACCCAATGATTTTCGAGGAGCTTGAATTTCACTTCGCCTTCGGGCAGCAAGCGCAGCAGCTCGAAAAGCTTCTTGGCGGGGATGGTGCCGGCGCCTTCTTTTTTTACCTTGGCATCGCAGGAGGTGCGGATGCTGAGCTCGAGATCGGTGGCCGTGATGGTGAGGCGGCTGCCTTTGGCTTCGACCAAAAGATTCGAGAGGATAGGAATGGTGGTCTTGCGCTCGACGACGCCTTGCGTCAGTTCGAGTTCGTCGAGCAGGTCCGATCTTTTTACGCTGAATTCCATCTGAGGCAACCCTCGCAATTTTCGAGCTGATTTTTGCTGCGGCTACTGTACTGCTTTTCTTTAGGTATATAAATATATAAGAAAACCGTCGCCGTCGCCGCATCTGTGGAAACTTCGGAAAACGTCGCAAGTGGAATGATGTGCTGCGCTTGCTGCTGAGGGTGTGCTGTGCGAGCGCGCCGCACGCGGAGGATAAGCCGGGCGAATCGCGTTGCGGTCTATGTGGATATCAGCGATGCACAGATCGTTCACAGGGCACTCACAGGTGGTTCACAGGCGATGCACAGGGCGCGAACCGAGTACGAATCGTGGGGGCGCAGTGACGGGCACAAGAAAATCCACAGAGGCGGGGAGGATTGAGAGGTTGCCAGGAATAAGTCTAACCAAATGAATCGAGTAACCTGTTGATTTTCTTGTTCAAATCTTTGTTGGTCTGGCGCTCGGATTCGATTTTGTTGATGGAATGGAGAACGGTGGTGTGATGCTTGCCGCCAAACTGGCGGCCGATCTCGGGAAGCGAAGCGGAGGTGAGCTGCTTCACGACGAACATGGCCACCTGGCGCGGCAGGACGATCTGGCGGGAGTTGCTGCGGACGTTGAGATCCTGGGCGCGCAGGCCGAAGATTTCGCCGACGCGTTTTTGAATCTGCTCGATGGTGACCTTCTTTTCCTGCGTCTCGATAATATTTTTGAGGACTTGCTGAGCGGTGGAGAGGTTTAGTTCGGCGCCGGTGAGGGAAGCGTAGGCCATCAGGCGGATGAGCGCGCCTTCGAGCTCGCGGATATTGGATTTGATGGCGCGGGCGATGTACTCGGCGACTTCATCGGGGAGCTGGACGCGTTCGCTTTCGGCTTTTTTCTGCAGAATGGCGATTTTGGTTTCGAGATCGGGGAGCTGAATATCGGCGATCAAGCCCCATTCGAAGCGCGAGCGCAAGCGCTCTTCGATGGAGGAAATTTCCTTGGGCGGGCAATCGGAAGAAATGACGATTTGCTTTTGCTGATCGTAGAGCGCGTTGAAAGTGTGGAAAAATTCTTCCTGGGTGCGTTCGCGAGTGGCGATGAACTGGATGTCGTCCACCATGAGGACGTCCATATTACGGAAGCGGTCGCGGAAGGCGGCCATGCGCTCGAAGCGGATGGAGGAAATGACTTCGTTGGTAAATTTTTCGGCGCTGACGTAGGTGAGGCGCATCGCAGGGTTTCTACGCTTGAGCGTGTGGCCGATGGCCTGCATCAGGTGCGTCTTGCCGAGTCCCACACCGCCGTACAGGAAAAGCGGATTGTAGGATTTAGAGGGCTGCTCAGCGACAGCCAAGGCCGCGGCATGCGCGAACTGGTTGGAAGCGCCGACGATGAACGAATCGAAGGTGTAGCGCGGGTTGAGCTGATTGGCCACCGCGTCAAAATCCAGCTTGGCTTGCGGGGACGCGGGCGCGGGTACGGCGGCGGTGACGGGCGGTTCCGCTTCGGCGCACACAAAATCCAAATGCAGTTGGGGCTTGCCGATCTCGACCAGAACGGCTTTCAGCAGCTCGCCGTAGGTTTCCGTGAGGCGCTTGCAGAAAAGGCGCGTAGGAACACGGATGGTCAGACGATCGTCTTCGGAACGATCCAGGCGAGTGGGTCGAAACCAGGTAGCGAAGCTATGTGGATTAACGCGCCGCTCTGTATGTTGGAGAATCTTATCCCAAAGGTTCATCGAGCGAGTCAGCCCTTACCGCAATTTCCACCGATGTGGAAATGCTGTGGAAAAACATCACCCTACCGGCGGGTGTATTTTGGTCTGGTGGTTCAGGTACGATGAAGCAGCAGCGCGCCCTGCGCAGCCAGCTCTAATGAATCCCCGTGCCTTACGCTCATCAGAGACGTGAGGCGGGATTCTGCCTAAACGAAACGCTGGTAGCAAGAGAAAACTGTGTAGGTACCGGGCATGCTCTCCACAAACAATTCACAGGATTTCCACAGCGGCGAATTTTAATATTTCCGCTTGTAAAAAATAAAATTCGCGAGACGGAGTTGCATGCGCAATGGAATTTTTTCCGGCGCGCAAATTTTTTCCTGGAGCGAATTCACCGGCAAAGGATTGCAGGCGCGGTCGGTGCGAAGCTTGTGTCGCACCTACGGCGCTCCGGGATTTTTTTGCATACGTACCCAGGCCTTCCGGCCTGGGCTAACTTGTGGCGCGCCTACGGCGCTGAGTCCGGAATCAGCGCGATCGAGTGCATCGCGGATCGAGCAAAGAATAAAACGGCTGGCGCGCGCGAATGTTTTTACCCGATGCAAGGAAACGCACGCTGGGCAAGGGCAAACCGACAGCAAGGGCTGCCCGCTTCGGTGAACCTGAACCGGCCGCTACAAATGCAACGCCAACCGCGAATTTAGTCGAGGCGGAAATTTACGCGGTCGATGGAGCGGGCGCGGCCGGTGGATTCGTCTACGTCAATCTGCACGGTGTTCATCTGCACGTCGCCTTCGGCTACGGCGAATTTTGCGGGGAGCGCATCGAGGAAACGCTGCACGATGGGTTTCTTCTCCATGCCGATGACGGAATCGTGGGGGCCGGTCATGCCGACGTCGGTGATATAGGCCGTGCCGCCCGGCAGCACGCGATTATCGGCAGTGGCGACGTGGGTGTGCGTGCCGAGCACGGCGGAAACTTTTCCGTCGAGATGCCAGCCCATAGCTTGTTTTTCGGAAGTGGCTTCGGCGTGCATGTCCACGACGATCACCTTCACATCGGGAGGGAGGGCGGCGAGCTCGCGTTCGGCGGTGCGGAAGGGATCTTCCAGTGGCGCCATGAAGGTGCGGCCTTGCAGATTCATCACCGCATAGGCGACGCCATTTTTAGTTTGGCCGACGAAATGGCCTTTGCCCGGCGAGCCGACGGGAAAATTTGCGGGACGGATCAGCCGCGGTTCGTGCGGGAAAAAATCGAGAATCTCCTTGCGGTCCCAGATGTGATTGCCGCCCGTGATGACTTCCGCCCCGGCCGCGAATATTTCTTCGGCGAGGCGCGGAGTGATGCCGAAACCGGATGCGGAATTTTCGCCGTTGGCGATGCATAGATCTATGGAGCGTTGCGTGATGATATCCGCGAGGCGGTCATGGACGATTTTGCGTCCGGGCGAGCCGACAATATCTCCGATAAAGAGAATCTTCATTCTGGGGGTTTCTCATTTCGAACTGCGAATCTGTAGCGTGCCGATGTGGAGCGGTCCGCTTCGCCGTGCGCAGCTAGGTCCTGAACCCCACGAATAGGTGGGTGCCCTGCGCCTGCTTTCAGGCTATCCACCGGCCGAAACCGATGGACGTGCACAAGGGCAGGACGACGCGGACTCCCTGGGATCCAGTGTTGGTTCAAAAGACCATCGCGACGACACCTGCGTCGCAGGCCGGTTCCACGGATATTGTAGCAGGAAATATCGGGGTGGGTCTGCGCGGGGGTGGGGAGGAAGGGGAGGCCAACAGTTGAAAGTTGACAGTTAAGAGCAACGGCGAACTTCTACCGCAGAGGCGCCCGACTCTGTCGGGGTAAACGCCGAACGCAGAGAAACCAACGGCAACGGCTGCCCGGTTCGATGAACCTGAACCGGCCGCTACAAAATCAACGGCGACGGCAACGGCTGGCGGTCTGAAGACCGCCGCTACAACGTCAAAGGCTGGCGTCACCCTTCGAACCGGCGCTGCCGGTTCTCAGGCTGAAGCGCGATTCAGAACAGAAACTTGAAGCCTAGTTGGACTAGGCGGGGCGACGTGGCGCCAATGACTTCGCCGAAGGTGGAGCTGTCAATATTTCCGTCAACGGCTTGCGGGCCGAAGAATTGGGCGTGGTTGAAGGCGTTGAAGGCTTCGACGCGGAATTGCAAAGACTTGGCTTCGGTGAGGCGGACGTTCTTGAGCAGGGCCAGGTCGTAGTTGTTCATTCCGGGGCCGTAGAAGAAGCGGCGCTTGGCGGTGCCGGGCGTGCCTGGGAGGTTCTCGGTCAACACGGCGGTATTGAAATACGGCTGGCCGTTACGAGGATTGGAATTCAGGTTGAGCGGGCCGCCGGTATAGTCGGGTTCGTCCACGCCAAAATTATTGATGCCATTGGGTTCGGCGCCGAGGAACGAATTGTCGCCGAAGTTGACGAGGGTGACGGGAAGGCCGCTGCTGAAATGGGTGATGCCGGAAAGTTCCCAGCCGCGCGTCCAGGCGTTGGAGGCGCGGAAGAGCTGTTCGAAAGGAAGCTGGTAGTTGTAGCTCACGACGAAATTGTGTTTCACATCGAAGGAGGAGAGCGCTTTACTGAGCGCGGGATTGAGCGGGTTGACGGCTTCGCCGAGGTTCGAAGATTGATCCTGCGATTTGCTGAAGGTGTATCCGGCGAGGACGGTGAGGCGCCTGGTGGTGTGGCGCAGAGTGACTTGCAAAGCGTTGTAATTGGAGTTGCCGATGGTCGCCTGGTTCGCGTTGCTGCCAAAGTTCGAGCCGAGCGGGCCGCGCGTGCCGTTGAAGACCTGGCCAGTGGAGGTGGTGTACTGCGTGTCTTCACCGAAAGGGCCGCAGGGCATTTGTCCTGGCGCGAGATTGGCTTTATCGCTCAAGAACAAACAGAGTGCGGGATCGCCGGGGTTCGCTTCCTCGAGGACGAGAAGGCGGTGGCCCTGCGTGCCGACGTAATTCACGCTGACGACGGTATTGTTACCGAAGCCGCGCTGGAGCGAGAGCATGTACTCCTCGGTGTAAGGGATGCGATTGGTCGTTTCGTAGTTGGGCAGGCCGGTGATGGGTTCGAACTGCGACCAATCGATGCTGGTGTCGGGATGTTTGGCGCTGGAATTGAGCGGAGCGAGCGTTACGGGAAACGTCTGGCCGAGATTCTGGCCGCTGGCCGCGGTGACGAAGGGCGTGGCGAAGAGCGGCGGAGCGGGGCTGGTGTAAGTGGTGCCGTAGGGGGCGTTGGCGCTCATCACGCCGATGGTGAGAGCTTCGATCGCGGTGTAGAAGATTCCGTAGCTGGCGCGGATACTGGTCTTGCCAGGGCCGCCGAGAACTTTCGCGAGCAAGCCATCGCCGGAAACGTTCGGGGAGTACGCAAGGCCGATGCGCGGCGCGAAATCGCGATTGCCCGGAGGCGCAAGCGTGCGCGATACGCCGGGATCGGTGGGATAAAGAATGCCGGCGGGAGCGCCGGGAAAAACGACCGACTGCTCGCCGGGAATGAATGTGGCGATCTGATTGTACTTCTCATACCACGGCTCGATGCGGTCCCAGCGCAAGCCGTAATTCAGAGTGAGGCTGCTGTTGACGCGCCAGCTGTCTTGTCCATAGAGGCCGACGTATTTGTTGCGGCCGTAAAAAGGCTGCAGCTGGCTTTGGTTGTACTGGCTGGGAACTCCGAGCAGGAAATCGGCGAAGTCCAGGCCCGTCTCGGTGCCGAAGAAGAGGAAGCTGCCATTGAATTGCGCGATGGCATTGACGTTGACCTGATCGTAGTGGACCTCTCCGCCGAATTTCAGCGTGTGCGTGCCAATCACTTTGGAAAAATTGTCGAGCCATTGGAAGGTGTTGCCGACCTGATTCAGCTCGTTGGTGTTCGTGCCGATGGTGTAGCTGTTGAAGCCGACACTCTCCACGCCTTCGGTTTTCGGCGAGAGCGGCACGATGCCGGGAGTTCCGGGGCCGACCTCGAAACCTTGCGAGGCCAAGCTGACTCCGACTCCGCCGACTGGTTTACCCAGGTCGTTGGCATTGCGCAGGTAGCTGAAGTGGAATTCGTTCGCGGCAGCGGCGCCGAGAGTTTTGGTGAAGCCGACATCCAGCAATTGCGCGCGGCCGGAGTAGAGCGCGTTGAAGCCGGGGACATTGGCGCCGCCTTGCGCGATCGGGTAGGGATTGTTCTGCGACCAATCGTCGAGAAAATAGTAGGCGGAGAGCAGGCCATAGTGCGTATTGGCGTCGAGGCGGTAGGCGCCTTTGTCGTCGCGCAAGTTTTGGTTGAAGGCTGAGGTGGAAAACGTGCCGTCGGAATTGTTGGGCGCGGGGATGTATTGCAACAGGTTGGTTCCCGGGGCGGTCCAGGCGGTAGTGGGGACGGTGGCGTGCGGAAAGACGCAGCCGGTGGCGGGATTATTGGTGGTGCAGGGTCCGCCGAGGGGATTCTGCTGAGTTGGTCCACTGAAGTAATACGGCTCGCCCGGGTTGACCATGTAGCCCAGATGGTTTGCGAGAGTTGTGGCGATGTTCTGCCCGCTGACAACGCACGGAATTTCGAGAGGATTTGCTGGCGTGCCGGCCACTCCGCAGAAACCGAGCGGATTGAAGCCGCTGGAATTTGCCGGCAGGTCGGAGAAGTTGCCGGTGGTGCGGTCCTGCACGGACGGCACGGGAATCTTGTTGGTGTCGATGCCTTGGGTGGAGCGCGTGCCTTGATAATCGGCGAAGAAGAAAATTTTATTTTTGCGGATGGGGCCGCCGACGGTGCCGCCGAACTGGTTCTGATCGAAGGCGCCGCGGGTGGGAGAAAAGTAGTTGCGCGCGTCGAGGTTGGTATTGCGCAGGAATTCGAAGAGATCGCCGTGAAAGGCGTTGGTGCCGGACTTGGTGACGACGTTGATCTGGCCGCCGCTGAACTCGCCGTACTCGGCGTCGAAGTTACTGGTGAGGATGCGAAACTCGGCGATGGAATCGAGGTTGGGAATGACCGCCGCGCCCATGTTGACGTCCTCTTCCACGTCGCTGCCATTGACGATGAAGGCGTTGGCAAATTCGCGCTGGCCGTTGATGGAAATTGTGCCGGGATTCAGATCGCCGGAGGGGGAAAGCGCACTGGCACCAACGTCCTGCACTGTATCCGAGGTGATGGAAGTCACCGGCACGACGCCAGGCTGCAGCGCCAGCAAATCGGTATAGCTGCGGCCGTTGAGCGGCACGGCAGTCATCTGCGTGGCGGTGATGACCTCGCCGATTTGGGTGCTGGTGGTGTCCACATGCAACTGGTTATCGACGACTGTGACTGCGTCGGACCTGCCGCCGACTTCGAGGACAGCGTCAATCGTCAGTGCGCTGTTGGCGTCGAGCGTGATTCCGGTGCGCTGATAAGGGCGGAAGCCGGCGGCGGATACTTCCAGATTGTAGCGGCCGACCTGGACGTCCAGGAAGGAGTAGGCGCCATTGTCGTCAGTGGTGAGGACCTGGCGCACGCCGGTTTCTGCATTGATGATGGAGACGGAGGCTTTGGGAACGACGGCGCCGCTGGAGTCTCTTACGGTGCCGGAGATGCGGCCGCCGACGCCTGCGCGGATGGTGGCGGCGAAAAAGGAAAAGGCTGCGAGGAGCGAAAGGATGAGAGCGGAAGAGCGAAAAATGACGCGAAGCACGGGTCTCCTAGTTGCAAACGGATATCAACTGGAAGGAGAGTCTAGGTTAGTTGCAATTGGGTGTCAACTGGAGAATTGTAAGGATTTGGTTACAATCCGCCCGGGGGAATCTGCATTTTACCTGGGATTCCAGCAAAATGCAGATCCCTCGGCCGTCGCTTCCGGCTAGAAGTGGAAACCGACCTCCGCGCTCAAGGCTCGAGGCGTCACATAGTGCGTGCCGCTGAACGTAGAAAGGAAGTTGTAAACCGCTTCCTTGTTGCCGATGTTGATGGCGGTCAAGCGGAGACTCCACTTGTAGCGGTCGCCGCGGAAAAGATTGTCGTCGCCGACAGCCAGGTCGAACAGGTTGCGGGAAGCGACACGCGGCGGATTGTGGTCGTCGTTCTCGGTTCCAGGAGCGGGAATCTGCAAGAACTTTGAACGATATTGCGACGAGGGGCAGGAGCCGGAAGCGATGATCGGCGTGCCAGTGGGATTGGACGGACTGGGCGGAGTCGCGAACACGCCCGCGCAGGACAGTCCAGCTTCAAACTGCTGATCCGGTGACAGGCCGGAGACATCCACGAAGCCGGGAACTTGCGCGCCGGCGCAGTTGCCGCCATCGCAGGGCACCGGACCGGCGACCAGACCGCTGTCGTAGCGCCAGTTGAAACCAATCCAGGGCCACAACTTCTTCGGCTGGTATTGCAAGTGGGTTGTCTCATTGAAATGTTCGTCGTGGTCAATCCGGAATGGGCTGAAGCTTCCGGGGGTGATCGGGACGGCGCCTACGCCGCCGATTTGTGGAGTGAAGAAGCGTGCGGCGACGCTGGACATCACCACGAGCGCCGTGAGCCCGTGGTAATTCGGGAGATTCGCACTGATGGCATAGCCCGGAATTTTCGAATTGTTCCACTCGATGGGGAAAGTGATCGGGGTGGTGCCCAGGATGCTGAAGTCGTAGGCGTTATGCGTGTACTTCCAGATGTACTCGCCGTTTATCACCAAATATTTTCCGAAGGCTTGCTGCAGGCCGGCGTGAAATTCATTGCGATAGCCTGGAGCAAGAGGAGTGGCTGTGCCGGACGCGCAGCCCTCGCCCTCGGCGGCGAACAGAGCGCCGACGACTGGGTTCAAGCACCCGATGCTGGAAAGTACCAGGTTCTCGTTGAAAGGAGATTCCAGGGTTCGCGCATAGGAAGCGCGCAAGACCGTGTTGGTCTGCTTGATGTTGTAGGCAGCACCGAGGCGCGGCTCGGCTTGCGTCGCATGAGAGATGCCTTCATAGATATCCCCGCGGATACCAAGGTTGAACGACCAATTCTTCCAGGTGATGGAATCCTGGACGTACATCGCGAGCTGTTTCACGTCCGTATGACCCGGAAAAAGAAACTCAGCGCTGTTTGTCTGCCCAGCGGGGCAACCGTCGCTGCCAGGCAACGCCGCGGTTCGGGTCAAGTCAATGCAACCTAGGATGGGAACAAACGCACCGACGGACCCCTGGCCGAGGTTGGGCGCCAGCGTCCCGGTGCATTGCGTCTGAGAAGTAATCGCTGGATTGGTGTTCGGGGTTCCGTCAGCGTTGAGGCAGACGGCGTTCAATGTGGGATCCACAATTCCGAAGGTGTCGTGTTCGGTGAGGAACGTTTGTTCGTACACGACTCCGGCCTTGATGTTGTGAATGCCTTTCACGACAGAAAGCTCGGAATGAGCGCCGGCATTGGTCAGCGTGCGATATTGATTAGCGGCTTCCTGTTGAAGGTCCGAAGGGCCGAGATCGGCGAATGGATTGTCGCTGCCGTAGTAGTTGAATTGGTCACGCCGAACGAACCCACCGAGCGTGAGCACTGTGGATGAATTGATCAAGCGCGTCCAGGTCGGCGCGATGTTGTAGGTTCCGATCTTGGAACGCTGATCGGTGGGCCCGACGGGAACGCCGTTGGGTCCAAGACCGCCGTTATCGACCACCACGCCGAACCATGGCGAGGCGAATTGCCCGTCAAACGTATTCGGCGTTTGGAACCAGGAGCGGGTGTAAAGCAGATCCAGGTGCAGAGAGTTTGCGGCGTTGAATTGATAATCCACGCGGTCGAAAATGTTTTCTTCATTGCCCTTGTCGTGCATTACGGTGTACTCCGGACCGTCGAGAAACCGGCCGCTGTTCAAACCGTTGACGGAAATGAAATTGCCCCAGTTCTGGCCGCCATAGGCAAGATCGAAGCCGGCATTGGCGGTGCCGAACGCTCCATAGGAGGCCGTGGCGCTGCCGTGCGGAGTGGTGACACCCTGGCCGGAGCGCGTGGTTGCCTTGATTACCAGGCTGGTCTTGTCTCCGAATTCGGCGGGCGGGGCACCCGAGATAACTTCCAGTGATTGGACAGCGTCAATCGGCAGTTGATTCGAGAACACCTTGCTCTGCTGGTCGGTGATGGGCTGGCCGTCCACGGAAAAGGAATTTTCGGCGTGGTCGCCGAGCCCGTGGAACAGGCCGTTGGAGTCTGCGGCGACTCCTGGAGTGGAGAGCGTGACGAGGGAACTGATGGAAGAAGACGCGCTTTCCAAGGGCAGCTTGTCGAACAGGGCCCGATCCACGTCGGTGTGGAAGGTGGGCTCGTTCTCCACCAAGTCGCCGCCGCCTTCAACAGTGACGGTGCTGGAGCTGCCGGCGATGGTCAAACTGATTTTTACCGACAGGGGCACTGACGATCGGACGTCAATGTCCTGCGCGTAGCCGCCGAACCCGGTGGCGCTCACTGCAAGGTGGTAAGGATTAAACGGCACGTTGGCGAAACTGAAATTGCCAGAAGCGTCGGTGGTGGTGGAGCGTTCGAAACCAGTCACCGGATTGTGAATGCTGATGTTGGCCCCGGCGACAACGGCGCCGGAAGGATCGGTCACGGTGCCCGTGACGTTTGCCGAGTTTCCGGTCTGTGCGATGCTCGCGGGTACGGCTGCAAACGCGAGGAACAGCAACAACAATGTTCCGAAAAATGATTTTACTAAACTCATGAATGAATCTCCCTTTATGAATGGCGGCCTGTGCGCTGCGCAACGCCAGCCGCGGATGAATTGCAAAATAAAAATGGAATTCGACGCCTGCCGCTAGAAACACAGCACGCGTTAAGGGATTAGGATTTTTGGAATGAGGAGTTAAACAGGAGGCGCGCGAGGAATTCTATGACTGCAGACAGGGTCGAGACTGAGCTTTTGGTCTTCGGCGCTTGCGAAGCGGGCGACGGTGACGGGCGACTGCGTTGCTATCTGCGCGGCGGGCTTCGGGACGGCGACGTGGCCGGTGTGGCAGACCTGGCAATGCTGCTCGTCGGAGGAGTGACCGTGCCAGTGGCCTGCCGCCTGCATGGCGAAGAGGCCCACGGAGAGGATCAGGGCTACGGCCAGCAGTCGTAGGGCTATTCGCTTAGGCATCGCTTAAAAACCTACGGTCTCCTGCCAACTATCGTAACTCTGATGCGGCCTGGGCTTAAAAGGTCGCAGCCATTTCGCTGCGAATCGTACAACACCGTGGCTCTATGCATGCAGCGCGACTCAGAGTCTGCGTGAGAAATCGAGATGCATGATGGCCTCAGCGGCTGAAGCCGCTGTCCTTTTACGCCGTCTGCGGCACGGCTGAAGCCGTGCCCTGACGAAAAACAGTAGCTCGCACACAGACTCTTCAAACCTGTAAGACGTCGCCTTCGCGGGCGACCATTTTATAGAGCACTGGGCTGACGATGCGGCCGAGGAGCAGGCGCGAGACCAGTCCGGCCACGATCACGATGGCGAAGGGCTTCTGCGAATCTGAACCAATGCCGGTGGAGAGCGCTGCGGGCAGCAATCCCAGGCAAGCCACGAGAGCCGTCATCATGATCGGGCGGAAGCGGACCAGTGATGCGTCATACGTGGCTTTTTCGATGCCGAAGCCTTCGAGCCGGAGTTTGTTGATGTAAGAGACATCAATGACCGCGGTTTCCACCGAGACGCCCATCAGCACCAGCAAACCGAGCAGCGAGGAGACGCTGAAAGGCGTGTGGGTGAGCTTCAGCGCGAGCAACGCTCCGACGGGCTCGGTCAAGATCACGCTGAGCACCACGGTGACCGGAAACTTCAGGTTGCCGTAGAGCGCGAAAAGGATCATGAATATGAGCAGCACTGTGAGCGGCGCGACAATCGAGACCTGACTCATCGCATAGATAAATTCGCTGTATTCGCCGCCCCAGGCCAGGCGATATCCCGCCGGCAACGATTTATCTACGTCCGCGATGGCGCGTTTGCCTTCTTCGACCGCTCCGGCAAGGTCGCGGCCTTCGATGCTGTACTGCACGCCGATGTAGCGGGAATTATTTTCGCGATAAATGAAGGACGCGCCGTTGCCTTCGCGAATGTCCGCAAGCTCGCTGAGGGGAATTTGCTGGCCGGTGGGAGAGCCGACGAGCAAGTTCGCGATCTGTTGCGCGTTCTCGCGGAACTGCGGCTTCATGCGTACCACAAGATCGAAAAGCTTTTCGCCCTGGATTACCTGCGTGGCGGCCTGGCCGCCTACGGCCGCTTGCACCACCGCTTCCACGTCGGCAACGTTGATGCCGTAGCGCGCGATCTTGTCGCGATCCACTTGCACGATCAGGCTGGGCTGGCCCAATTCGCGCACCACGGTGAGCTCGGTAAAACCGCGGATTTGCGAAAGGCGCCGCTTGATTTCGAGCGCCTTGTCCTGCAGGACGTTCAGGTCCGCGCCATAAACCTTCACCGCCAGAGCGCTCTTCAAGCCCGTGAGCGCTTCGTCCACGGCGTCTTCAGCGGGCTGGGTGTAATTGAAAATAATTCCCGGAAAAGCGGTGAGCTGCTTCTGCAGGTCCTCGATCAGCGCCGCCTTGTTGCGGATATTGCCGGATTTCCAGATGGCGTCGCCGTACGGTTTCAGACCTACATAAAATTCGCAATTGAAAAATCCGGTGGGGTCGGTGCCGTCGTCTGGGCGCCCGAGTTCAGAGCCGACGTCGGTAACCATCGGATACTTCGCGAGAATGTCGCGGATCTGGGGCGCGACTTTGGCCGCCTCTTCGTAGGAGATCGTATAGGGCATGGTGGCGCGGACCCACAGCGCGCCTTCGTCGAGGTGCGGCATGAATTCGCCGCCGATGAAAGGAACGAGGAAAAGACTGATGCCAAAAATGATCGTGGCGACCAGCATGGTGAGCCACGGGCGTTCCAGACACCACTTCAATTCCGAGCCGTATTCCTTCTTGATCCATTCGAACGGTTTGTTGCGGGGTTCGCGCACGCCTTTCTTGAACCAGTAGGAGCACATGACCGGCACGAAGGTGAGGGTGAGAATCAGCGCGCCGATCAGAGCGACGGACATGGTGTCTGCCATGGGATGAAACAATTTTCCAGACGGGCCGCTGAGCGCGTAGATCGGAATGTAGCCGGCGATGATAATGGCAACGGAATAGAAAATGGGGCGGTCCACGTCCTTGGCGGCGGCGAGAATCACTTCGTGCAGGTCGTATTTCTGGCCTTCGCGCAATCCGAGTTCGCGATAAATGTTTTCCACCATGACCAGCGTGCCGTCAATAATGATGCCGAAATCAATCGCGCCGATGGAGAGCAGGTTGGCAGCGACGCCACGCGCGTGCAGAAAAATGAAGGAGAATAGCAACGCGACCGGGATGGTGAGAGCGACGATGACGGCCGCGCGCAGGCTCACCAGAAAGAAAATAAGCACGATCAGGACCAGGGTCATCCCGACCAGCATATTTTTTTCCACGGTATCAATGGTCAAACGCACCAGGTCGCTGCGGTCGTAGTAAGGCAGGACTTTCACATCGGGCGGCAGGATGTGCTCGTTCAGCTCTTTGGTCTTGGCTTCGACGCCCTTCAGAACGTTCTGCGTCTGATCGCCGCGCAGCATCATGATGACGCCTTCGACCGCGTCGTCATTTTTGTTGAATCCGAATTGGCCCAGGCGCGGAGCGTGGCCGATGGTGACTTCACCAACGTCGCGAATGCGCACCGGCACCCCATTCTGCGAGCCGATGATCACGCTGCCGATGTCCTGGACGTCCTTGATGAGGCCCAGGCCGCGGACGTAATAAAATTGGCCGCCCTGCGGATAAAATCCGCCGCCGGTATTGGCGTTGTTCACAGAAAGCTGCTGGAGCACCTGCGGGACGGTGATGTGATAGCCATAGAGCCGCGCGGGATCGAGCAGCACCTGGTATTGCATCACGGTGCCGCCGAAGCCGGAATCATCGGCGACGCCGCGCACTTGCTTGTACTCGCGTTCGATCACCCAATCTTCGAAAGTTTTTAGTTCCTGCGGCGTGCGATCGGGGCTTTGCAGCACGTAGCGGTACACCAGGCCGGAGGGGCTGGAAAGAGGCGCGAGTGAGGGCGCGACGCCGGTGGGATAAGTGACTTCGCTGAGCCGCTGAAAAACAATTTGGCGCGCGAAATAGTCGTCGGTGTCTTCATCGAACGTGAGAATTACGTCCGACAGGCCGTAGAGCGAGATGGAACGCTGAATATCCATCTTCGGCACGCCATTCATCTCCACTTCGGTGGGCAGCGTCACCAGGCGCTCGACTTCTTCGGCGGCGTGCCCGGGCCACTGGGTAATGACTTCCACCATCGGAGGGGAGAGATCCGGATAGGCGTCCACCGGCATGCGCTGGAACGAAACCGCGCCGCCAATGGCGATGAACAATACCAGCATCAGGACCAGGAACCGCTGTTGCAGCGCGAATTGTACGATGCGATGAATCATTTGAAATCGGCCGCCTTAGTGCTGGAAGGAATTGGCGAACTGCAGGAACAAGCTGCCATCGCCGACGACTCTATCGCCGGGACTCAAGCCCTTCAGAATTTGCGTCTTTCCTGCTTCGCTTTGGCCGATTTCCACCGATCTGCGGCCGAACTGATTGGAGCCCGAGGCTACGTAAACGAACGGCTGATTTTCGTCGTCGCGCAGCACGGAGGCATCCGGCACGGCGATGGCGTTCTGTTCGACGCCGGCATTCACGGTGGCGGTGACGTACATGTTGTTCTTCAGTTTTTCGCCGGGATTTTCGACGATGATGCGCGCCTGCAGCGTGCGCGTATTGGGATCGAGCGCGGGCGACATGAACGAAATCTTCCCCTGGAATTTGTCGGGATAGGAATCGGTCTGCACGGCGACCTGATCGCCCACGTGCACCGCGGCCATATCGCTCTGATAGACGTTGGCGAGCACCCACACCGAGCTCATGTCGGAAATGATGAATGCCTGGGTGATGCCGGCTTGCAGTAATTGGCCGGGAGCGACGTCACGCTCGACAATTTCTCCGCCGATGGGCGCGAGCAGTGGGATTTCGGCGGAAGACGGAGCTTTTTCCAAATCATCCGGATTAGGAATCCCCAAAATCTTCAGGCCGAGCAGCGCGGCGTTCAAATCCGCCTGCGCCTGAATGCGATCGGATTCCGCCTGCAGCAAATCGCGTTCGGCGATGGCGTGATGGGCGTAGAGATCCTGGGCGCGCGCGTAGTTTTTGTCCGTCACGCGCAAGGTGTCGCGCGCTTTCAAGTAGGCCGCGTAGAGCAGCGAGTAATCGGGGCTGCTGACTTCCAAAAGCGATTGGCCTTTTTTCACGCGCTCGCCCGGTACCACCAGGATTCGGCTGACCGGGCCACCGACTTGAGTGATCACCGGCGTGGTGTTGAATGCGTTGTAAGCGACGGCGCCGGTGAGGCGCAGGACGCGCGGGAGCTGCACGGGCTGGACGGTGACGACCTGCACGTGGGACATCTGGTTATCCGGAATGGTGAACAGCTCGGGAGTGGCGCTCTTGGATTCTTTGGCGCTGAAGGAGGTCATTTGATTGGCGCGTTCATCGGAGCTGCAGCCCGCGAGATAGGCAGCGGCGGTGACAGCCGCGACCGCGAAAAAACCCGCGCGCATCAGTAGAGATGTGGAGCCGCATCGGAAAAACTGGGCGCTCATGGCAGGCTCCTGGTTCCCACGGCTTCGCGCAGCTGTTCGACCGCGGTCAGGTAGGCCGCGAGCGATTGCCGGTAGGAAAGTTGCACGGCGCGATAGCTGCGCTCGGCGTCGAGATAATCGAGCAAGCTGGCGGCGCCGCGCTTGTAGGAATACTCGGTGATGTCGCGCGATTGCTGCGCCGCGTCCAGATAGCCGCCGCGGAATTGCGTGACCACCAGATCGTTTTCGCGCACGCCTTCGTAAGCGGTGAGCACGTCGCTCATTACCTGATCGCTGGCGGCCAGCTCTTGTTCCTGGGCCTGATTGATCACGTAGTTGGTGCGCGCGATTTCGCCCTGGTTGCGATTGAAGATGGGGAGCTGGAGGCTGCCGAAGAAGGACGCGGTATTCGTCGCGCTGACGTGGTCGTAGTCGGCGGTGCCGGTGACGTCCACTTTGCCGTTGGCCTTCGCCAATTCATACTGGCTCTTGGCCGCGATCACGCCTTGCTGCGCGGCGCGAAAATCCGGGCGATTCTGCAGAGCTTTGGATTGCAGGTCTTCGAGTTTCATCTGCACCGGGACGTAATCGAAGTCGCTGGAAACGTCGTAGTCTTCCGGGACGGTTTCGTATCCCAGGAGCTGGCGCAGGCCGACCAGCGCTTGCACTTTGGCCAGCTGCGCTTGGGCTACGTCCTGCTGAAATTGCAGCATCTGGAGTTTGATCTTCAGGAAATCGCCTTCGCTGATGTCGCCGGCGTTGTAGCGGGCCTGGCTGATGTCCACCGTGTTTTGAAAACTCTTCATGTCCTGAAGTGCGAGATCCAGAGTGGATTCGGCGAGCTGCACGCTTACGAATTGCGAGGCGACGTTGAAGGTGAGGGTGCGCTCGTTGTCCGTAACCAGCGATTTGGCTTGCGCGGTGACGTCTTGCGCGGCTTGCAGGCGGTGCTGGCGTTTCTTGCCGCGCTCGAAAAGGTAGGCGATCCCCGCATCGAACTGCGCGGTTTCGTCAATGTATTCCGAGGTGAATTCATTGGGCTGAAAAATCGGAAGGAATTGCGCGTCCAAGGTGAGCACAGGATTCGGTCGCAGGTTCGCCGTGATTTCCAGTGCCTGGTCCTGCTGAATGGTGGTGCGTGCCGCTTTCAGATTGTGGTTGTGCTGCAGCGCCATCTGAATGGCCTGATCCATGGAGATGCGCACGGCGCCGTGCACTTGCCCCGAGGGAGTATTTTGCGGCGCGGTTTGCGGCATGGCGCTCTGGGGCGCGGACGCAGGCGGTGGCGGCGATGATGTTTGCGCAGCGGTTGCGGAGCCAAGACACACCACGAGTGCAGGAATGGCGAATAGCAAGGTTTTAGCGGGCATAGTCTTCAACCTCTAAGGAAAAAGAGTAATAGAATCGGCGTGCCGGAAGCGGCACGGGGTTAACGGGCGGTTAGACGGCGGGTGGAGCGCGTGCGGGAAGACGTGGCGCGACAAGCGAAGGCGCAAATCCTGGTTCCTGGAATTCGATTTGCACGCCCACTTGCGCGAGCGATGGTGCGCGATGGTTCGGTTGCGGATGGTCGATCGGTTGGTGACTCAGATGGCAGATCGAGCAATTCGCGTCGGGGCCGGCATGATGATGCGAGACGCTGCCCAAGACCATCACGAGCATCAGCAGCGCGAGGAGCGCTACTGGAACCGCGAGATACCGAACTGGTCTGAGTTTGTGCACGTGACGAAGGTTGGCAAAACCCCTAAGCCCTATCATATAGGAGATGGCTGTGAGGTGCTAACGGGTTGCGTCTGGAGAACGAAGGAGATTCAGGCCACTCGCAATTGCGGCCGCGTAACCGGCTCGAAGATCGTTTCGCAGCGCTAATTCGTCTGTTCGAGCGCCTTTTCCACCATGGAAACGCATTTTTCCACGCGCTTGCGCAGCGGACCTTCGATTTCCTGCTGGCGTTTGCGCAGCGTGAAGGATTCATCGGCAATATTCAGCGCGGCGAGCACCGCGACCTTCAGCGAATCCACCATGTGCGTGGCTTCGGCGATGGAACGCATCTTGCCGTCCACGTAGGCCGCCAGTTCCTTCAGATATTCCTCGTTGTCTTCCGCGTTGACGTTGTAACTTTGATCGTAAATCTCGATTTTCACGGTCCACTCCCTTGCTGAGCCAAGGTTATTGTCGGCCATTGCATGCGCGCGCGCAACGGGCTTGTGCTTGGCGGTGGTGAGTGGCACCGGAACCTCGCGAGCCTCTGCGATTGGATACTTACGTGCATATGCATCAGCGGCGCACCGATCCGGGCTGAATTGTGCGGGGTTGGAAAGCAAGCTAGAGTAGGGAGCGATTATGGACTCGCCCTCACGGCCATTTCCCATCCCTGCGCTGCAGGCCTCGCGGTACGATGCACTGCGCCGCGTCTCCCGCACGATTGCCGCGCACCGGGATCCGCAGGAGCTTTTCAATATTTTGGCCGACGAGCTTCATCCCATCGTGGACTTTAATTTGCTGCGCGTCTTTCTTTACGAAGAGACGCGGCACGTCCTGCGGGCCTTGGTTCGGGAACCGTTGGCGCTCGCAGCGCCCATTGAAATTCCGCCGGACGAATACCCCGCTTGGTGGGTTTACAAACATCAGGAGCCGCTGGTTCTTTCCGCCGCAATCATCGAAGCGCGCTTTCCGCGCATGCTGAAACTTGTCCAGGAATTTCGCATTCAGTCCCATTGCACCCTTCCGTTAACCACAGCCCATCGCCAACTGGGAGTGCTGGCCATTGGTAGCGAACAACCCGATACCTACTCGGAAGAGACCGTGCGCTTTCTGTCTCTGGTCGCGGACCAGATTGCGCTGGCGATCGACAATGCTTTTGCTTATACACAGATAGCCGAGTTCAAGGAAAAGCTGACCGAAGAAAAACTCTATCTGGAAGAGGAAATCCGCAGCGAAATTAACTTTGAGGACATCGTGGGCGATGGTCCCACTCTGCGCCGCGCGCTACGCCAAGTTGAGACTGTCGCGTCCACCGATTCCACGGTCTTGCTGTTGGGAGAGACCGGGAGTGGGAAGGAACTGATCGCGCGGGCTATTCACACCCGCAGCAAGCGCAACGATCGCACCTTCGTCAAATTAAATTGTGCTGCGATTCCCACCGGCCTGCTGGAAAGTGAGCTTTTCGGACACGAGCGCGGCGCCTTCACCGGAGCGATCGCTCGAAAAGTCGGCCGAGTGGAGCTCGCCGACGGAGGCACGCTGTTCCTTGACGAAGTCGGCGATATTCCGCTGGAATTGCAGCCCAAGCTGCTTCGCGTTCTTCAGGAACGCGAATTCGAACGTCTTGGCAGCAATCAAACCAAGAAAGTGGACGTGCGCCTCATCGCTGCCACCCATCGCGACCTGCAACAGATGATTCTCCACGGCAGTTTTCGCAGCGATTTATTTTATCGCCTCAATGTTTTCCCCATCCGCGTGCCACCCTTGCGCGAGCGACCCGAGGATATTCCCCCCTTGGTGCGGCACTTCACTAAGAGATTTGCAGAGCGCCTGGAGAAGCGGATCGAAACAATTCCTGCCGGCGCGCTGGTGACGCTGTCAAAGTGGCATTGGCCCGGAAATGTGCGCGAGCTCGAAAACTTCATAGAGCGCGCGGTAATTCTGACCGAAGGAAGCATACTCAATCTTCCTCTAGCTGAACTGAGCGTAGGCGGCTCCGTAGGCGCATCATATTCGTTGGGTTCGGCCCCGGGTACGCTTATGCCAGCTCTGGATTCTCCCGAGCGTGACCGAATCTTGCGCGCATTGAAAGCAACCAACGGCCGGGTTGCGGGACCGAGGGGCGCCGCGGCGCGACTCGGACTCAAGCGCACCACCCTCATCTCTCGAATGAAGAAACTCGGTATCGATCCACGAAAAGTGTCGTAGCTCTTCGACATATGTCGAAGTGGCGCTCGACACTTTCGACATCTTTGCTTCCCTCGGCTCAAATCACAGGCTGGTACCTAAGCAAATCAATGATTTAGCGACTCAACAGAACAGAATACATTTGGTGTTCCGAGTGCCTTTATAACAAGTGCAAGCAGTATAAGGAAAAACTATAGAGCCTGGGGAGGCGACGAATATGAAAGCGAAAGGCATAATTCCCATCTTCATCGCGGCGGGCTTGATCTTGGGTACGGCCGGCGCGACTGTGAATGCAGTCACAACTCGTCAGACACACGCCGAGAACTCAACCCGCGTGGGCGATGCGGCCTTCCGCGATGGATTTTTTCAGGGCAAGCTCGCGGTGCAGCGTGGCGTCACAAAGGACCCCGCGATTGGCCGCTGGAATACGGAGAAGGATCAGGCATTTTTCGTTGCAGGTTATCAAAATGGGTCTGGCGAGCGAGCATCAGATTTGCGATGAACAGTTCGGCAGGCTCGGTGTCGCATGCGGCGCAATGCCGCGGCGGCCTTGGCGGCCGCCAGGATCATCTCGCGGAACACAAAACCGCAGTCAGTCTCAGCGGAGGGCCGCGCCGAGTTTTTCCTGCAGCGCGGCGACGATGCGCGCGGAGAAATCATTGAGTTGCGCGTCAGTGAACGTGGCTTCCGCGCTTTGAAATTTCACGCGGATCATCAGTGAGAATTTTCCGGCGGGCACTTGGCCGCCGCGGAAGAGGTCGGCGGCTTCGATGCTTTCGAGCTCGGCAATCTGGAGCGCGCGAATGGTTTTTCGATCACTTGCGCGAACGCCACGCCGTCGGTAAGCACCAGCGAAAAATCGCGCTCGACTGCCGGGAATCGCGGCAGTGGCTTGAAACGCCGCACGGCGTTAGCAGCTTCGAGGCCGGTGACGAGCGGCTCGAGCTCCAATTCCGCGACGAAGACGTCCTGGCGGAATTTGTAAATGTCCGCAAGGCGCTTGGCGAGTTGGCCGGCCACTCCGAAGTTTGCCGGAGCCGGCTGATTTGCCCGCGAGCGAAATCTGCGCCGCGCGCGAGCCGGTGAGCCATTGCGGACTGCCTGATTGCCATAGCAAAGCCGCCGGCAAGCTCCCCGATGCGGTCAAGGTCGCCTTTCAAATCCGCGAAGGTGAATTCGCGCGCGGCTTCGTAGATTGTTTTTTCCTGGGCCAGGCCGGTCGCGCCGAGCGTCAGCACATGCGTCTCGAACGGCTCGCCGTCGCGCAGCTCGTAGGTTTTGCCGATTTCAAAGAGGCGCAAATTGCGCTGGCCGTGATTCAGGTTCCATTCAATCGCGCGCAACATGCTGACGGTGCCGGTGGAACGCATCACCGAAGCGTCTTCGGCGAGGGGATTGCCGATTACCGCGGGCGCCAGATTTTCCGGCCGGAAAAGTTCGTTGCGCTGCGTATCCACGATTGGGATTTCCACAATTTCCTGGTAGCCCAGCGCGACGATGCGTTCACGCAAACGGTCCTGCGCTTCGGCGTGCGGCAAACGGTGCGCGGGGAGTTTTGCGGGCGGCAGGCGCGGCGGAAATTTGTCGTAGCCGTAATGCCGCGCTACTTCTTCGATCAGGTCAATGCCGCGCGTCACGTCCTGCCGCCAGGAAACTTGGCGGCATTCCCACACGGCGGCGATGGAGCCGTCGCTGCCGCGATTCACGTCCACGCGCACGGGATGAAAACCCAGCGCGCTGAGGATCGCTTCCACATCGCGGTCCGGAACATCCGCGCCCATCACGCGCAGCAATTCCTTGCGCGAAAGCTCAATTTTCTTTTCCGGCGCGCGATTCATGTACACGTCCACCACTCCCGCGAGAAGTTCGCCGCCGGCGACTTTTTGAATCAGTTCGGCGGCGCGGCGCGAAGCAAGTTCCGCCATTTCGGGATCGGCTCCGCGTTCGAAGCGATAGGAAGCCTCACTGCGCAAGCCCAGAGCTTTGGAAGTGCGGCGAATGGAGATGGGATCGAACCAGGCGCACTCGATCAGAACGTTGCGCGTGCTGAAACTGATTTCGGTTTCCGCGCCGCCCATCACGCCGCCGATGCTGACGGCGCGCGAGGCGTCTGCAATCACGCACATGTCCTTCGTCAGCGTGCGTTCGGCGCCATCGAGCGTGCGGATTTTCTCGCCAGGCTTCGCGCGACGCACCACGATGCGCTGTTCCTGCAATTTATCGAAATCGAAGGCGTGCAGCGGATGGCCCAGCTCGAACATCACGTAGTTGGTGACGTCCACTACGTTGTTGATGGATTTTTCGCCGATCGCTTCCAGGCCTTGCCGCAGCCAGTCCGGCGAAGGCTGCACTTTCACTCCGCGCAGCACGCGCGCTGTAAATCGCCCGCAAAGATCCGGCGCCTGAATTTCCACGCGCGTCGCGTCCGCTACTTTTTCAGCGGATTCTTTTAGCTTGGGATGCAGCGGCTTCAGCGGCAGGCGGTAAATCGCGGCCACTTCGCGCGCGATGCCCAGGTGGCCCAGGCAATCGGGGCGATTCGCGGTGACTTCCGCATCCAGCACCGGCCCTGCGGCGGTTTCTTCGATCGAATCCACAGCCACGCCCGCGAGCGAAAGGCGCGCGCGCAGATCGGCGGGCGACGCCGTGACGTCCACGAATTCTTTCAGCCAGTTGTAGACAACTTTCATTTTTTCGCCGAGTGCAATCGTTCAAACGACGAGCGCGCCGCCATGCCGCGCCCTTGCAACTTCGATTTCATCACGGAAACTGTTTCAGGAAGCGCACGTCGTTCTGGAACAGCAGCGGTACTTCTGTGACGCCGTACTTCATCATGGCCAGGCGATCCACGCCCATGCCGAATGCGAAACCAGAATATTTTTCGGGGTCGTAACCGACGAAGCCGTACACCGCCGGGTTCACCATGCCCGCGCCGAACAGTTCTATCCAGCCGGACTGCTTGCACACGCGGCAGCCGGAGCCGCCGCAAACGTGGCAGGTGGCATCCACTTCTGCGGAAGGCTCGGTGAATGGAAAATAGCTGGGCCGCAGGCGCGTTTTTGTCTTGGGGCCCAGGAATTCGCGCGCGAAATAATCCACGGTGCCTTTGAAATCGCAGAAGGTGATGTCCGTATCCACGGCCAGGCCTTCGATCTGGTGGAACATGTAGCCGTGCGTCGCGTCGGGATTATCGCGGCGATAGACTTTGCCCGGGACGACGATGCGCACCGGCGGCTTTTGTTTTTCCATGGTGCGAATCTGCATCGGCGAAGTGTGCGTGCGCAGCAAATGTCCGCCGCGCGCGCCGGCGATGTAGAAAGTGTCCATATTGTCGCGCGCGGGATGATGCTCGGGAATGTTGAGCGCCTCGAAATTGTAGTAGGGCGTTTCGATTTCAGGGCCGGCGACGACGCTGAAACCGATGGCGGTGAAGATGCGCAGAAGTTCGTCGTAGGTCTGGCGGATCAGGTGGCGCGTGCCGATGGCACGCTCGATGCCGGGGAGTGAGAGGTCGATTTTGTCGCGGGCTGCGGCATTCTGCTCCGCCGTCGAATCCTTCTCAGCCGTCAGCGTGGCGATTCGTTCCTCGATGTGAGACTTCAGCGCGTTGAGACTTTGGCCGACGGTGGGCTTGACCTCTTTTGATGCCGGCTTCAGCCAGTTCTCGGTAATCTCGGAAAGAATTCCCGACTTGCGGCCGAGCCACTTTACCCGTGTGACGCCCAGATCGATCGAATCGATATCCTGAGCGATGTCGCGATCGAATTCGGAGCGTAACTCGCTGAACAGAGTTGTGACCTTGTCAGATGAATCAGCGCCAAGCTGAGCGAGCGTTAGCTTCGTGGGATCGTTCGTCGTCATAGTGAACGCAAATCTGCCGGCGGGACGCCTGCCTACCGGCAGGCAGGCCGGCGCTACGTGAAACAGCGTGCCGGCGTCATTCTTACACGTATTGCCGGAAATTATCCTTCTTCGTGGTGGCGAACAACCGCGGGCCTAGCGGTTTGCACTACTCCCGGCTTCGGGAAGTGCTGCTTCACAGAACCGACCAGCGACGCAAAGCCATCGGCATCGTGCACGGCCATGTCCGCCAGAATCTTGCGGTCCAAATCAATTCCGCCGGCCTTCAGCGCGTGAATCAACTGGCTGTAGGTGGTGCCGTTATTGCGCGCGGCGGCGCCGATGCGCTGAATCCACAGCGCGCGGTAATCGCGTTTGCGCACGCGGCGGTCGCGATAGGTATAGCGCAGCGAGCGGTTCACCGCTTCTTTCGCCGAGCGGTAGAGCTTTCCCTTGGTAAGGAAAAATCCCTTGGCGTGCTTCAGCAGCTTTTTGCGGCGGGCGCGGCGTTTGGTTCCACGTTTAACTCGAGGCATGGTTCTTTTCTCCTGTGGCGCGTTGCAAAGGCGCTGGCAAATTCAAATCAAGTGAGGAGACAAACGCGGCCCAACCGCTCGCGGAAATGCACGAGTAGCAGGACGGGTTTGTCTCGTGGGACTGCATTCGCTCCACCACTAGCCGTCATTTCTGAGGGCGGGCGGAACATCCGGCCGGCAGGCACCCGTTACGCTCTTGCCCGGCGCGGAAAAAATCTACGTGCGACTACAGGCCGTACGGCAATGCCAAGCGGACATTCTTCACGTCCGCGGGGCTGACCTGAACTTTATTCAGAAGCCGGCGCATGCGGCGCGGCTTCTTGGTGCCGAGCAGGTGGCGCTTGCCCGACCGCCAGCGCATCACTTTGCCGGTGGAGGTAATTTTGAAGCGCTTGGCGGCGCCGCGGTGCGTCTTGGCTTTCAACTTTTTGTTCTTCTTCACGATTTCCTCTTGTGCTGAATTTCCTTACGCCTGGCCTTCCGCGTTTTTCTGCGCGGGTTGCGCGGCCGGCGTTGCGCCTGCGCCTTTCTTGGGCGCGAGCAGTGCGAGCAGGATGTTCGCTTCCATGCGCGGACCGAACTCCACCTGCACGTGATCCATAATTTCTTTCAGCAAACGGTCCATCTTCTTGCGGCCCACGTCCTGGTGCGCCATTTCGCGGCCGCGATGGAAAATCATGGCCTTCACTTTGTAACCTTCGCCGAGGAAGCGGATGATCTGATTCTTGCGAACCTGAAAATCGTGCTCAGCGGTGGAAGGCCGGAACTTCACTTCCTTGATGTGCGAACTCTTCTGATGTTTTTTGGCTTCGTGCGCTTTTTTGCTCGCCTCGTACTGAAATTTGCCGTAGTCCACCAGTTTGCAGACCGGCGGCACGGCGTTGGGCGAGATTTCCACCACGTCCAGGCCGGCATCGCGCGCGGCCTTCATGGCGTCAAACAGCGTCATCACGCCGAGCTGATTTCCAGCTTCGTCCACCACGCGCACTTCACGAGCGCGAATTCTTTCGTTGACCCGCAGGCCAGGCGTCCCACCACGTTCTGCGATAAACCCACCTCCCGGGCCCTGGAAAGTGTAAATCCGGCCCGCTAGCCGTGCCCTCCATGGTCGAAAAGTCCGCGAGGAGGGACGGGCCAAAAATTATAGCACGGGTTTGGCGGTGTCCGGCAACAACGGATTTGCGGGGCTGGGGTGGGGTAGAAAGGAGGCGCTCGACTAAAGTTGAGGGCTGCGGACGCAGGAACGCTGACCGCTTACTCTTTCTCCGGAGCGTACCGCCGCAAGAGCGTAATCGAGAACACTAAAATGAGGATCACCAGCCCCAACAAGCCGAGCTCCAGCATGCTGCCGCGAAATATGCTCGAACCGTCGGCGGACCAGATGCCGCCTTTGGTGAGGCTGGCGGCCTCCAGGGTAATCACCAGCATGCGCCGAATGGAGGCAATCAAGCCCACCACCAGGAATGGCTCGGTGACCAGCACATGGGAGTGAATGGAGATGCGGACTGTATGCATAATTTCGACCATCATGAGAACGATGAGCAACTGATCCAACACCAGCAGTGTGTTCGTGGCAATGGTCCAGTGGCCGACGGACTCCCACAGCATTTTTCCAGCGTTGGCAATCGTGGCGAGCGCAGTTATGAAGAGCAGAACGGCAAGAACGGAATAGACGAACACTTCTGCTCCTGCCAGATAGTCGCCAAAATGGTGACGAAGCTTTTCTTCAGCCATGTCAGTGTGCTCGCGGAATCGCGCTGGGGCGCGGCTCTTGACGCCGGAGTATAGCGATAAGTGGGCGTATCCGAAAGCGGGAACGAGGATGCGCCGCGATTGGGGACCCGGCTTTGGCCGGGAGTTCTACGGAGATTTCTGCACAAAGAGGCCGGCGAAGGCCTGCCGGTGATAAAACGCGACGATGCCCCACAGAATCACGACGACGCTCGCGATGCCCACGCCCATGTGGTACAGGAGCAGGTGATACAAGAAAATGTTCACGATGATCGGGCCTAGAATCGTGAGCCCTAGCGGAACGTAGCGGTTTACCAGCAACAGCGCGCCGCCCACGATTTGCAGCGCGTCGACCACCAGGCCGTAATGCGACTGAACCAATGCCGTGACGAACTGGCCTGCCAGCCCGGTCGGCATCGGGCCCTTCGGAACGAACGGCAGGAAGCCGATCAGCCCGAATGCAAAGAAGACCAAGCCCAGAAGAATGCGCGCGATCAACACTGCGATTTTCATGATTTGAGCAGCTCCGCGAGCCGATCATAACTCACGGCAGCGCCATGCTCCATGCCGGTTTTCAGGGCGCCGTCCCGCGCGGCTCGGGAAGAATAGAGCACCGTCTGCGTCATGGTGGTTTTGCCGGCGTGCTCGGTGAAGATTAGGGTGTTCAGGGCTTCGCCGCCGGTCCAGTCATCGTCCCATATTTCGGTAAATACCAGCCGGTCGGGCGGCGCAATCTCGCGGAAAACGCCGCTCATGCCCATGTCCTTGGCCTTTCCATCGCCTTGGCGCCACACGAAGCGCGCCGCGCCGCCCACACGCAGATCCATCTCGCAGACCGCCAGGCGCCAGTCATCCGGCCCATACAACCAGCGCTTGACGAGCTCGGGTTTGGTCCAGGCCTCGAACACCAGGTGCCGTGGAGCGTCGAAAACGCGGGTCATCGTAACTTCGCGGTCGCTGGGCGTGGTTACTTTCAGCGTTCCGCTGTTTTTCATTGGTGCTCTACCGCTTTGTGCGTCCACTTTTTTTCTCCTTCGCTTTTAGCTCTTGCAACACGCCATCCAGCCGCTGGAAATTGGCTTCCCAAACGCGCCGGTATCTTTCGATCCACACTTCCAGCTCCTTCAGCGGCGCGGGCCGCAACGCATAAATCCGGCGCTGCGCGTCCACGCGAACATCCACCAGTCCCGCGTCGCTGAGCACGCGCAGATGTTTCGAGACTTGCGGCTGGCGCAAGCCCAGGCGGTGAACCATATCGCCCACGGGCCGCGGCCCTTCGCGCAGCAGTTCGACGATTTGAAAGCGATTGGGTTCGGCCAGGGCCTGCAGCGTAGCGATCATGGCGCGTGCGAATATGCCTCAATACGTATATGCTTGTCAAGCTATATTCTTGTAGGGAGATATACGCCGACGCGAGTGTGTTTTGAACACAATTAACCGCTCGTACTATTGGGCTGTGCGGCGCCGTCCCGAACACTGAACCCTACGGGGATTTTTTCGGAGGCCTGCACTCATGCGCACAACTTTTTTTCTTCTCGCCGCCGCGGCATTGACTCTGGCGTTTTCCGGTCCTGCTTCAGCGCAGGATGTCCCGCTGCATGCGTCGCAACCCGATTCGAATTCTTCGGTGCAGCCTCCCGCGCGTTCGCAATCTGCGCAAAATTCTTCGCGCGACAACCTGGTGATCATGAACCCTGCGCCGATCTCGCTCGGCGAAGTGGCGCGCCTGGCGCGCGCGAAAAAGGCCAGCCAGGCTAAATCCGTGAAAATATTCGACGATGAAAATATGCCCCACGCGCCGCTCAGTTCAGGCGCAAAGGCGCCGGAATTTGCGGGACAAAGCTCGTCCAGCGGCGGAAAGGTTACGCTGCTGGATTTCTGGGCCACGTGGTGCGGTCCATGCCGTCACGCCTTGCCGGGCTTGAAGCAACTGCAAGCGGTTTACGGCGCGGACAAGGTGGAGGTCATCAGCATCAGCGAGGATGAGGACGAGGGCACGTGGCAGAGTTTCGTCGCGCAGAATCAGATGAACTGGACGCAGCGAATTGATTCGGATCACCAGATGATGCGGCAGTATGGAGCGAGCTCGCTGCCCACTTATGTGCTGATCGGCAAGGACGGCAACGTGGTGCAGCAGTACGTAGGCGACGATCCCGGCGAACCAATTCTGGAACGCATGGGCCCCGATTTGAAGAGAAGCCTCGACGGAAATTCGTAAATTCAGCGGCGAGCCAACTACGAAATTACTTTTGCATCTACCTCCGCGCGCAGATCCGCGCTGAATTGCTCGAGCGGGCGCGGTCCCTGGTCGCCCTTCGCGCGGTGGCGCACGGAGACGGTTCCGGCTTCGGCTTCCTTGCCGCCGATAACCAGCATGTAGGGAACTTTCTGGAGCTGCGCGTCGCGGATTTTCGCCTGCAGCTTTTCGTTGCGATCGTCGAGTTCCGCACGAAATCCGGCAGCGGAGAGTTTCTCGAGGACTTCCTTGGCGTACGCATTCTGCCGCTCAGTGATGGGCAGCACGACTGCCTGGACAGGAGCCAGCCACGACGGGAATGCGCCGGCATACAGCTCGATGAGATAGGAAACCATCCGCTCCATCGTGCTGATGACGCCGCGGTGAATCATCACCGGGCGATGCTGCTGCCCGTCCGCGCCCACGTAGCCAAGTTCGAACTGATTCGGAAGATGGAAATCGATCTGAATCGTGGAGTAGGTTTCCTGGTGGCCCATCACGTCCGCGAGCTGAATATCCAGCTTGGGCCCGTAGAAAGCAGCCTCGCCCGGAGCGTCGGTATAGGGAAGATTGAGCGAATCCATGGCTTCGTGCAGCATGCGTTCGGCGAGATCCCACATCGCGTCGTTGTCCACGTACTTTTCGGTATGCAGTTTGTCGCGTAACGAGAGGCGATAAGTGTATTGGGTAATGCCCAGGTCGCGATAGGCCTGCTCGACGAGCCGCATCACGCCGGCAAATTCTTCCTTGATTTGTTCGGGAGTGCAAAAGATGTGCGCGTCGTTCAGGGTCATGCAGCGGACGCGACTTAGACCACTCAGCACGCCCGAACGCTCGTAGCGGTACATCGTACCGAGCTCGGCAATTCGCACCGGCAGGTCGCGATAGCTATGCTTTTTGGATTCGTAAACGAGAATGTGATGCGGACAATTCATCGGCCGCAGCACCAGTTGCTCGTTCTCCAGATCCATCGTGGGAAACATATCTTCGTGGTAGTGCGCCCAGTGCCCGGAACGAACGTAGAGGTCAACCTTCGCCAGGTCCGGCGTGTAAACATGTTGATAGCCGGCGCGGCGTTCCTTTTCCAGGATGTACTCCTCGAGAAGGCGGCGAATGGTGGCGCCTTTCGGCAGCCAGAGCGGCAAACCGGCTCCCACCAGGTCGCTCACGGTGAACAGCCCCAGCTCTTTGCCGATGCGGCGATGGTCGCGGCGCTTGGCTTCCTCGAGCTTGTGCAGATATTCGTCCAGTTCTTTTTGGTCGATGAAACACGCGCCGTAAATCCGCTGCATCTGCGGATTGCTTTCCTGGCCTTTCCAATAGGCGCCTGCGACGTTCATCAATTTGAACGCCTTGATGCGCCCGGTGGAGGGGATATGCGGGCCGCGGCAGAAATCAATGAATTTTCCGGTGGTGTAGAAGGACACCATTGGCTCGGTGGCTTTTTCTTCCACCAGCTCGCATTTGAATTCCTGTTTGCTTTTGCGATAGAGCTCCAGGGCTTCGGGTTTGGGGATCAGCTTGCGCTCGTTGGGAAAATCCTTCGCGGCGAGCTCGTGCATCTTGGCTTCGATTTTTTCCAGGTCGTCCTGGGTGAACGGTTCTTGGCGCACGAATTCGTAGAAGAATCCGGTCTCAATCGGCGGTCCGATGCCGAGCTTCACGTCGGGATAAAGTTCGAGCACGGCGGCGGCCAGCAGATGCGCGGCGGAATGCCGAAAGACTTGCAGCGAGTCCGGATCTTTCGCGGTGAGGATGGAAATTTTGGCGTCGTGCTCGAGCGGGCGCGAAAGATCTACTAGCTCGCCATCCGCGCGCGCGACGAGCGCTTCCTTCGCCAGGCGCGGCGAAATCTGGTGCGCAATTTGCGCAGCGGTGGTGCCGCGCGGCACTTCGCGAGTAGCGCCGTCCGGCAAAGTGATCTGAATGGTGTCAGTGCTCATGCGTGGTCTTTTTCCCCCGGTGGAAGCAACCAGCTTACTGGCAGGCACAGAAGCGGTCAAGGCGGCCGACGGTCGGCTCGTGCCTCTGCGTCGCCGCTTCATTGCAATGCTGACAGTATCGGCTACACTCGCGTTTATGCTGCTGATGGTTATCGAACGATTCAAAAATGGCGAGGCTGGACCGATCGGGAAGCGGTTCAGGCGCGATGGCCGCATGCTGCCGGCGGGTGTGATTTATCACGCGAGCTGGGTAGATCCCGCGGGCGCGCGCTGTTTCCAGCTGATGGAAGCGCCCGATGCAGAGTCGCTGGCCGCTTGGACCAGCCGCTGGGACGATCTGGTTGAATTCGAAGTCGTCCCAGTGCTGACCTCTGCTGACTTCTGGGCCAAGATTCAACAGGAATAGACCGAGCCTGAAGTAATCGAGTCTTCACAGTCGTCGCACAGCGCCAATAATTTCGATTCAGGGAATAATCACACCGGGCAGGCCGCGAAATGCCGCGTCACCAGTCACCAGTTGAGCCTGATGGGCTTGCGCAGTTGCGTAAATGATTGCATCCGCCATCGCCAGTTTCGTCTCGTTGCTTACGTGAGCGGCAGCGAGCGCCAGTTCTTCATCCAGCGGCACGACGACGCGCCGAAGCGCTTCAGAGATGAAGCGGTCAGCTACAATCTTGCCGCGCTGCCGCATCAATACTTTGACTACTTCGTAGAGAACAATCGTGGGGACCAGCGTGGCGCTTCCGCTTTCGATGAACGGAGCGAATTTCACGGCGTCCTGGTCCTGGGTCAAATACTCCAGCCAGGCCGAAGAATCGATCAGCCAGAGCTCAGAAACGGTCGTTTCGGTCACGGTAATCTTTTTTCCAGTCTATGCCCTTAGCGATTCCTCGAAGCTCCGTGATCGGACGAATGATATCCACGTGGAGCTTACCCTCATATAGGTACATGAAGAGCTCCTGCCCCGGCTCGAGCTTCATTTCTTCCCGGATGGCCTTGGGAATCACAATTTGAAATTTTGGAGAGACCTTGACCCTCGTTTTGAGAATCTTAGGTAGCGTAAACATACGACGATCATATCGATATAAGAAACGCATGTCAATCTATCATCGATTAGAATACTGGGTAGGACAAAGCGCGGAGAACCCGCCAGCCAACCGGCAGGGTGCGATTGAACAACATGGCACCACTTTCTGGCGCCGACTGTACCGGAATGGTGCAGAATGGGTCGCAAGAGGGGTGGAGTGCCTTCAGAAACCACCCTTTGCGACCGGGACCTACCCAGCCTGGTACACCGCAGCCCTGCGGACGGGCGCCCAGTTTTCAGGCATTAGCTCGCCGGAAGACGAAGCGCTCGAATCCGACATCAGGCACGTTAAATTTCTATTTCGCATGGAAACGAGCGGTTCGGCAGCCTGCACATTGCCGGGCAGCGCTCGCGAATGTGCAAGGGGGAGCAGATGACCGAGGCCGCGACAAAATGGGTGGGCCAAGTCATTGATGGGAAGTTCCGCCTTGGCGAGTATGTGGGTGGAGACGAAGGCAGCTCTGTATTTCTGACGGACTACGATTCCCCGGACGTTCGCAAGGCCGCAATCAAACTGGTTCCGGCGGATGCGCCTGAAGCTGCAGGATTGCTGGCGCGCTGGCGGCACGCCGCGAAACTTTCTCATCCACATATGATCCGGCTTCTGGATACCGGCCGCGCTGAACTGGATGGCGCGGCGGTGCTTTATGTGGTGATGGAGTACGCGGAAGAAAATTTGTCCGCGGTGATTGCGCGCAGACCGCTCGCGCCAGACGAAGCGCGCGCGATTCTGGGGCCGGTGGTGGACGCGCTCGCCTACGTGCACGCCAAAGGTTTCGTGCATTGCCGCATCAAACCCACGAACATCATGGCGGAAAATGACCTGCTGAAGATTTCCAGCGACGGACTGTGCCGCATCGGCGAATTCAGCGGAAGCGTGGGGAAGCCCGGAGCGTACGATCCGCCGGAAGCGGCCGGAGGAAGAATTTCACCAGCGGGCGACGTGTGGTCGCTGGGCATGACGCTGTGCGAGGCGCTGACGCAACGCCTGCCGGTGTGGGAGAGAACCAACCAGGCGGAGCCGGCGCTGCCATCGAATCTACCGGCGGAATTTTTAGATCTGGCGCGCCATTGCCTGCGCCGCGATCCGCAATTGCGCTGGAGCGTCGCGGACATCGCCGTGCGTCTGCTGCCGAATGCGCCTACGCCGCCGAAACAGATCGCTCGCGGCGCGCAACATTTCTCCGCACATCGAAGCTGGGTTGGCACGGCGGCGCCCATCGGTCTGGCGTTGCTGGCGATTTTGGCGGCCGCGCGAGTTTTCCAGCACCATTCGCAGACTGAGCCTACGCATGCGGCCGCGGGCGCAGAATTGTCCGCTCAACCAGGAGTCCAACCAAAGGTTCAGCCGAGAATCCAGCCGAGCGCCCAGCCGAAGCCGGAGAAGAAGCCCGTTGCGGCTGCGGTGGCTGCGCCGGTCGCGAAACCAGCGCCACCTGTTGCGCCGCCAGCTCGCCGCGAAGCCTGCGGAACATTCCGTGGAACGGCCCAGCCCGAAGAGCCTTGCGGCAAGCGCTGCGGCTCCCACGCCCGCAGCGGCGCGGCCCAAGACAGCAGCGCCCGCGCAACCTCCGACAGCAGCGGCAGCGAGCAGCGGCATGGTGCGCGGAAAAGTCGTGCAGCAGTTTTTGCCGGACGCCTCGCAAAAGTCGCGGGACACGATTCGCGGAAAGGTCCGGGTCAGCGTGACAGTCCACGTGGACGAATCCGGCCGCGTGACGGAAGCGGCGTTCGCTGCTCCCGGACCCAGCCAATATTTCGCCGACCGCACGCTGGAAGCCGCAAAACTTTGGTTATTCGAGCCGGCGAAGAGGGACGGCCACAACGTGCCCAGCGAATGGGTGCTGCGTTTCGAGATCGATCCGAGCGCAATCAACGTCTATCCCGCGCAAACGGCTCCGTAATCGCGCGTCCGCGAGCAGCGCTGCGCTATTTCTTGCGCGCTGACTCGAGCATGTCCCACGCAGCATCCGGCAGATCCAGGAAGTCGTTGAATTCTCCGGCGCCGCGCAGCCACAGGCCGCCATCAATCACCACGCATTCACCATTCACGTAGTCGGCCTGTTCACTCAACAAATACACGGCGAGATTGGCGAGTTCATCGTGGCGTCCGAAGCGGCCCATGGGGTGATGTTTCTTGGCGCGCTCTTCCAGTTCCTTGGAGGGCAGCAAGCGCGACCACGCACCCTCGGTGGGAAACGGTCCCGGCGCGATGGCGTTCAGCCGGATGTGGTGGCGCGCCCATTCGACCGCAAGCGAGCGCGTCAACGCCAACACGCCAGCCTTCGCGCAGGCCGAGGGCACCACGAATCCCGAGCCGCAATTCGCAGCAGCATAAGTAGTCACAATGTTGAGCACGTGGCCGGGCTGCTTCGCGGCGATCCATTTTTTTCCCAGCGCCAGGGTGCAGAAAAACGTGCCCTGGAGCACGATTCCCACCACGGCATTAAAGGCGTTCGGCGAAAGCTTTTCCGTGCGCGCGATAAAATTTCCGGCGGCGTTATTCACCAGCGTGTCCACGCGCCCAAATTCCTTTTCGGCCGCCTCCACAGCTTTTTCCACAGCGCTGAAATCGCGAATGTCCGCGGAGGCGTAAGCCGCGCGGCCGCCTTTGGCGCGAATCGCTTCGGCGGTTTCTTGCAGCGGCTCTTCGCGCCGCGCCACCAGAAAAATATTCGCTCCCAGCTCGGCGCAACGCAGCGCCATCGAACGTCCCAGCCCCGTGCCGCCGCCCGTAATGAAAATGGTGCGGCCCTTCAGCAGATCGCTCTGATACATGGAAAGCCTCCCTCTCGGCAACACTTGTATTCATCTCGCATCGCGCCAGCCGCCGCAAGTGCGTTTTTGCGCCAGGCAAAACTCGTGGCAACCGGCGCGTTGCTGTGCTATTCAGTCTTTAGCATTTCTTCCGCATCCGTCTCCACAACGCCTGGAGCGAAGGAAAGGAACCACAATGAAAGGTCTGCTGGTAGGACTGATTCTGGGAATACTGATCGTTCCGATCGCCTTGTTTTGTTATGTGGAGACCGGACAAGCGCCGGCGGCTGCGATCGATGCTCCCATGCCGTTCGAGGCATTTCTGGCGCGCGGCGGCCTGCATGCGCGCATCAAGAAGGAAGCGCAGGACCGCGAGCTTGCCACATTCACCGCAGGCGATCTGGCCGCCGGCGCCGAGGTGTACCGGACGAATTGCGCGTTCTGCCACGGCTTGCCGCTGCAGGCGCCGTCTGCTGCGTCGCAAGGAATGTTTCCGCACGCGCCGCAGCTATTCACCGCGAAAGAAACGGTGACGGATGATCCGGTGGGAGTCACCTACTGGAAAGTGAAGAACGGCATACGCCTGACGGGCATGCCCAGCTTTCAGAAGGCGCTGAGCGATCAGCAAATGTGGCAAGTGTCCGCGTTGATGGCCAGCGCCGATAAACTCCCACCCGATGTTCTGCGGAGCCTGCTGCCCGCCGCGGCGCCGGCTGATGCGTACTTCGTCCACATCGGGCGCGCATGCGCCAGCCGTCAGACGGCGGCTCCGGCGATGCCGCCGCCGGCCAGCCCATCGCAGCCGAAATAGCGCGACAGGTAAATACCGTGCGCTATTTCGCGGGCGGCAGAAATTCCTTGGGCAGCGGATTTTCCGGGGTCTCTTCCAGCCAGTAAATCGTGACGACCCACCAGCGCGCGCCGTCGTAGAAGAGCTGAAAACTATTGATGCCGCGCGCGAAGGGCTCGGCGTCCTTGGCGTCGTGCCGCGACTCATAGGTGCTGAAGATCTGCATGATATTGCCGTAGCGCTCGGCCTTCCGCGAAATCTCGCGCTCGGCAAATCCATTCTTCTGGAAGTAGGCGTCCGCATGTTGGGCATACTCATCCGGCGTAATGATGCGTGTGTCGTAGCCGCTTCCAGTTTTCTTCGCGACCACTGGAATCAATCGCGCGCCGGGCACAAAGAGCGAGCGGAAGCGATCCCAATCGCGCTGTTGTCCCGCGGGACCGGAGATTACCTCGTAAGTGGCGGCCATTATTGCGTCGGGCGAAGCAACATCCGCGGGTTTCGCGGCAGGTGCCGGTGTTGCGGCCTGGGCTTCCGCCGGCGCTGCCGCGCTCGGTTTTTTGGCGTCGTCTTGAGCGCGCAGAGGAAATGCCGCGCAGCTCACGAGAAATACAGCGAGAACGGAAAATCTGAACAGTGACATGTAAATCTCCTCGCGGCTCGCCCGTTTAGAATCATTGCCCCACGCCGCGCGGCGCAGCTTAAACCGTTCCACTGATTTTCACAAATTGTTCCGGCACAGCGTGCCGCCCCGCTCGCCAGAAATTAGAACTCGACGTGGAAGCGCAGGCCCGGAACAAATATCGGACCGCGCGCCTTGTTGTAACCCGGATTATTGACGTGCTGAAAATCGCAGGACGCGAAGAATCCGCGCCAAAGATGCGCGGTGTAGAATCCCTCGAAGATTTTTTCCGGGCCGGGTGTGAGCGCGCCATCACCCAGCAGAAATCCCAGGCCACCGTAGCCCAGGTACTGCTGGTGAGCCGCCACGATCTCGTTCGCGACGAAGACCGCGCCCGCGCGATCGTTTTTGCGCCGCCACTTGTCTCCTTTGCTGAACACCCCGGCCTGCACCGTGCGGTCCACTTCCGTGTAGGCAAAGGACTCGTTGCGTCCGTCGCTCCATCCCACGCGCCCGAAGACGCCCAGGTGCGCCGGAAGCTCCTGCTCGAGATTCAGCTCGAAGCCGTATTTGTGGCGGCCCTGCCTGCGCGTGGAAATAACGCTCGGGATCGCGCCCTGCCCGTTCAGGAAATTCGCGTTGGCCTCTTCGTAGTTTCCCATATTGGCGATATTCAGATAGCTGAGGAAGCGCACCGTACCAGAGCGATGCAGCAGCCGATTGCCCGTCGCATCGAGTTCGAGGTTTTCGCCGCGCGCCTGCGCGATATTCGCCTCCAGATAAATCCCGTTAGCCACCTTGGGCATCAGCATCACGCCGAATCGCGCGCTGAACCAGTGATCGTCATATTCCAGAATCGCGCCGTCGGTGTATCCGCGGGTGTTCGCCGCGTAGTCGTACGCGCCGTCGTTGTCCACGGTCCAATTCAAAAATTGCAGGTGGCTATCGGTGCCATACGAATTCGCGTCGAAAAAATCCGGGATCGTGAATTTCCCCAGCCGGAATTCCAGCCGCCGCGCCGGCAGCGAAGTGGCCAGAGCCAGCGGGCCGCGTTCCACGGTCACACGCTCCTTGCTCAGCGGAATAATCTGCCGCAGCATCAGCCGCGCGAGATAAGGGATATCCCCGAGGGTCGGGTTACGCACCACATCCAGATTGGTGAAGCCTGCGAGTCCCAGCGCGTTACTAAGCCCGTGACCGCCCGCGCTCTCGATGTCCAGGTACACTTCGGTGGTGTGCGTCAGTTCGTAGCCCAAATACAGCGTGTACACCTTGGAGGTGGCGTTCTCCGCGAGAGGCTTGAAGCTGTTCGTGCCGCTGTATGCCGCCGGGAATGTTCCGTGCCACTGCAAAACGATGTTGGCCTGGCCGGAGATCCAGTACCGGCTCGTTTCCGAATGGGGGAAGAGGGTAAGCACGTCGCTGGATTCGGGCTCCGGCGCCGCAGACGCGGAAGGGGTGTCGGCGCTGGTTTGCTGCGCCGGCGCGTTCCGCGCAGTCGCGGTGACTGCTGGCATCGAGGAATCAGCCGATGGCGGGTTCTGGCCTGCCACGGGGCCCGGAGCGGCTAAAGACACCACCAGCACAGAGAAAATCGCAGACCCAGTTTGGAAGGTGAATCGGCGCATCGGCCCGGAGAATAGCAGCTCGGACAGCGTGCTCCTCCGAGACGCACAGTAGAACATGAATCGGCTCCCGGGCTTCATTAACGGAAGGTTACAAATGCCCTGATTAAATACGTTGCAGCTCTCCATCCACCAGCGGCCCGGCGTGCTCGCCGAACCGATACTCGGGGCCCTTCCCGCACTGGACAATCGTCCACGGGGCAGGCATCCTGATTGCCCCTTGGGGCCATCTTTAGTAGTCTCTAGGATTGCGCTTACCGTATGGGGCCCGACCTACAGGTACAGGAGTGAGCGATTTGCGGCAACGATTCTGTCCAGCGTTTTGGCTACTGTTATTTGCGATGATGGTGATGTCGTCGTGCACGCAGCAGATCAATTATCCTGCGCCGATGATTACTTCGATTTCGCCCACGTCCATCCCGGCGGGCAGCTCGCAGGCTTACCTCACCATCAAGGGCAATAACCTGATTCAACAGACTCAAGCGGGCTATTCGCTTGCACCGGGCTCCGCCGCAGCGGGGCTGGCGACCAACCAATACGTAGGCTTGACTGAAATGATCGTCACGCTTCCCGCGAGTTTGCTGCAGGATCCCAAAACGCTCTATATCGCTGTCACTTCGCCCCAACCGGGCGGCGGAACCTATCCTGCGCAAAACCAGGCGCCGCCGGCCGGCACGATATTCACGATAACGCCCGTCGCCAGCCCTGTGCCGGTAATCACTTCGATGAACCCCAGCACCGCTTTTGCGGGCGCCGCGGGCTTGGTGTTGAATTTGACCGGGAAGAACTTTGTGTCGCAGTCCACGGTGTTTGTGAACAATGCCAACCGCAGCAGCACTTACTTCAATTCCACGACGATGCAGGTGGACTTGGAGTCCACGGATCTGCTCACTCCCGGGCACGTGTCGATCCAGGTTGTGAATCCTCTGCCTGACGGCGGCGGTTCTGTGCCGGTTTCGTTGAACGTACTTATGGCTGTTCCGAGGATAACCGCGGTCGCACCCACCAGCGCCCTGGCGGGCGCCACCGCCGCGACTCTGTCAATCACCGGCAGCGGTTTCCTCAATCAATACTCTTACGTCACGATGAACCAACAGGTGGTGCCTTCGACGATCAGCGGCAGCACAACGGCAACGGTTGCCCTCACCGCGGGCGATCTGGTTTCCGCGGGCGTCAATCAGATTCAGGTCATCAACAAACCGCCCGGTGGTGGCACATCCAATATCCTTACGTATTCCATTAATCCCACGCACTTGCTCGGATTGCCCGCGCTGCTGGATCTCGCGGCAGACGGTTCGCAGGCAATTGATGGTATTTGCGGCGGCACGGCTAACTGCGCCAACGGCAATCTGGGCCTGACCACTATCACTTCCGGACCATCTACCAGTAGCTCCGGGCAATACGTTGCGTTCGCCTCGGTATCGCGCAATCTGGTGCAGACCGATGTGAATACTGAGCCTGACGTGTATCTTCGCAACACCTGTTTGGCGCTTGCCAGCTGCGTGCCGGTGACGGCTGTGGTCAGCTCCGACCCCAATGGCAACGCCGCCAACGCTGGAAGCTCCGAGCCTACGGTTGACGCTGGTGGTGCGCACGTAGCATTTACATCACTGGCGACCAATCTGGTTACGACCGTCGCGGTGCAGAGCACCACGCCCCCAACGTCTCAGGTGTACTGGCGCCCGGTTTGCGTGCCCACGACTGCCGCGCCGTGCACGATTACGCCCAGCTCTAACTTTGATACGCAGCTCCTCTCCATCTCCGCCGACGGCCAGACCGCTGGAAACGGCGCCAGCTACAATCCGGTGATCAGCCCGGATGGTGAATACGTCGCGTTCGTTTCGCTGGCCACCAATCTGGTCTCCGACATTACCGCGGACGGCATCCACCCTCAGATTTACATCCGCGACACCTGCAATATCGCGACGATTATCACCACCACTACGACGAATGCCTGCGTGCCCACCACCTACCTGGTTTCTACGCCCGACGGCGCCACGTTCGGCAACGATGACAGCTCAAGCCCTTCCATTTCAGAGGATGGGCTTTTCGTCTCCTTCACCTCCAAAGCGACGAATCTGGGCTCCACGGCGCCAAACCCCGACGGCACTCTCGAAGTATTCGAGCGCGGCACCTGCATCACCACGATCACCAGCACCACCAACACCTGCGTTTCGGTGACGACGCTGATTTCTACGCCGGACGGCACTACTCCTGCCGACGGACCCAGCGGACAATCAACGCTCTCCGCCTGCGGGACCGTCACGACTACCACCAGCACCGCGTGCACCTCCTCCACCATCGCTAACGGCCGTTTTGTGGCCTTCGCATCCACGGCATCGAACCTGGTGACGGGCGTTGGTCCTCTGCCGCAGCAAATCTATGTGCGCGATACTTGCCTGGGCGTGACCATCGTCGTCGCGCAATGCACGCCTTCTACTACGCTGGTGTCAACGCCCGACGGCGTCACGCCCGGCAACGGCACGAGCGAACACCCCAGCGCCAACGCCTCGGGTCAGCTCATCGCGTTCTCGTCATTGGCTTCGAATTTGGGAAGCACGGTGAACGGCGTCGAGAACGTCTTCGTGCGCAACACCTGCCTCGGTGTGATTCCCACCTGCACCACCGAGCGTGGTGCTGGCCAGCATTTCCAGCGGCACGGGCGCTTCTCCTGCGAATGGAGCGAGCCTGGTACCTTCGATCAGCGCCGACGGTCACACGATCAGTTTCCTTTCGACCGCAAGCAATCTCGTCGCGCGCGACAACAATGCGCTTGAAGACATTTTCCTTGCCAGCACGACCTTCTAGTGGTGTGGTTTGGTACGGCTTTCTCAGCACAACGAGGATTCATTTTGCGGGCCGGGTCGCGGCGCGTTGCAGCAACGCGGCGCGCGCGGTGGTGAGCGTAGACGTCAGGGATTCCCGCGGCACGCTCGTCACAAAAGATCCCACCATCCAGCCTAGCCCGGTGGGAATGTCGCGGGTCAGCGAAATCGCCTGGCACTCGACGTAGGTTCCGCCGTCCTTTTCTTCGAATCGCCAGTAAGTGTTCATGCGCCACATAAAACCGCGGTCGTGCCCTTCCGCTTCCAGTTTTTCATCGGATTTTCCGGCGTTCTCTACTTCCTGCACACGCGTGGTTCGCGAACGGCTGTAGGCATGAGTGCCGTCCAGCGCGTGATAGTGAACTTCCTGGTCTGTATCAATCACCGTGGTGATGATTTTTTTCTTGTAGAAGCGCAGCAGCACAAAATAATCGTCGCCGTCGTGCCGCAAAATTTTTGAGCGCACGATGTCCGGTTTGAAGTATTCCACTTTGTGGTCGTAGTCCTGCATAAACGATAGCGTCTGTTCCAGCGTCGCGCCCGGCACGAATACCGTGCCGATCCAGTGGTGGATGATTCCCCCCGGCACGGGAATCGGCTTGCCGGAATCGAGCGTCTCCAGCCGCTCGATTACCAATTGCCCGTTGCGCAGTTGTTCCTGGGACGCCGCCCGTTGCTCTGGCGGCAAACGCTCGACCCACAGATACGGCCCGTTTTGCGCCAGCTCGGCAGTCACTTGCGCGGAGGTCAACTCGATGTAGCGATCGTAGGCTAGCTTGGTTTGCGGCTGCAGGTCAGCTGCGTTAGCCGGCGCGGGAAGCGCGAGACATGCCGCGAAAAGAAGCGCCAGCGCCCGCCTTGCGTGCCTGCCGGTTTTGACCATCACCTGTCCTGTATCCCTGACGTCTGTTGCGCTGACACTACTTTAGATACGCAACGCCCCACTTCATCAGAGGCATGCAGGCTGCCAAAAGATGCCGCAGTTCCAGTTTGGAATTATCGAAGGCTGGACTCGTGAAGGAAGGCACTCAAGTGCTGCCCTGCCTGCTAACGGAGTCTTGTGGAAGGGACGCCAGCAGGAGGGCTTGGACGGGTTGGATAGATGCCCCGGCTCCTTTTTTTTGTGGAACCGTCGTCCCCGCAATCGCAGCTTCCAACCCGCACATCCATTTTCGCCATTTCGCCGATTAGAACCAATGGCGCGGCCGGTTCAAAAAATTCAGTACGTGGGTTTTGGTACTAGGTAAACTACGCCTTGCTCGACAATCTCTAACTATTTGTAATATAAGTACTTAGTGAGAGTCTGGGTTCGACCTCGTGGCCCATCTCCGAGCGCCCGCAGCAGGTGGCCTGTTGCGACGATTCCGCGACCGTGCAAGGCTTAGCGTTAGCCGGTGTTGTGCAAGCCCGCCGCAATCCCATTGATCGTCGCTCCCAGCGCGTAGTTGAGCCCGTCGCTCGGCGCTTCGGCCCGCCTCCGACGCAGCAGTTCCACCTGAATCAAACTCATCGGGTCCACATACGGATTACGCAGCCGGATGGATTGCGAGAGGACCGAGTTGCTTTCCAGCAGCCCACTCTGGCCGGTAACCGCGAGCAACATCTGCCGCGTGCGCTCAAACTCCTCTGCCAATATGCTGAAAACTTCGTCGCGCAGGCGGGCGTCCTGCACCAGCGTGCTGGCGTAGAGGCGCGCGATGCTCAGGTCCGCCTTGGCCATGGCGATTTCCACGTTGCGCACCAGATCCGAAAATAGCGTGAAGTGGCGCAGCATTTCCTTCAAGCGTATTTCCTGCTCCGATCCTTTCGCCGCAAATCGCTGCAACGCATAGCCCACTCCGAACCACGCCGGGACCGCGTGGCGGCTCTGCATCCAACCGAAAACCCAGGGAATCGCGCGCAAGTCTTCCAGGCGGCGGCTTTGGGTGCGGCGCGCGGGACGCGAGCCCATCCGCGCATGTTCCAGCTCGTTCACCGGCGTGGCTTGCTCGAAATACTCCAGCACGTCGGCATTCTCCGCGATGTGCCGCCTGTAATACGCATACGCATCCTGCGACATTTCCTCCATCGCATCGTCCCACTGGCGGTCCGCGCCTGCCGCAGGGCCGTCCGGCCGCGTCAGCGCCTCCAACGACGCGGCAATCATTAATTCCAGATTCCATTCGGCCAGCACCGGATCGGAATATTTCCAGTTCAGCACTTCGCCCTGTTCGGTGAGGCGCATTTCTCCCGAGAAATCTCCCACGGGCTGCGCCAGGATCGCCCGATGCGTGGGGCCGCCGCCGCGTCCTACCGTGCCGCCGCGTCCGTGGAAGAGCCGCAGCTTCACGCCGCATTCGCGCGCGACGGAGTGCAGCGCGCGATGTGCCTTGTGCAGCTCCCATGTGCTGGTCAGCATCCCGCCATCTTTGTTTGAATCGGAATAGCCCAGCATTACTTCCTGGCGCCGCCCCCAGGAATCGAGCAGGCGTTGGTAGTCCGGAGCCGTCCACACGCGGCGCATCGTTTCCGCCGCGGCCCGCAGTGACACAATGGATTCGAACAAAGGAACCGGGAGCAGTCCGGGATCGCGCGCGGAGCCCGCCACATTCACGCCGCTGATTTCTGCGAGGCGCAGCAGAGTAAAGACGTCTTGCTCCGATTCTGTTCCGCTGATCACGTAAGCGCGAATCGCTTCCGGCGCGTATTGCGCTTTCAGCTGCGCGATGGTGCGCAGCGTTTCCAGCAGTTCGGCGGTCTCCGCGGATATTCCCGCCAGGACCTGCTTTCGCGCGCTCGTCATCGTTGCGGCATCGGAAATTCCCGCAGACTTCAGCTCGGCCAGGGCCCGCGCGTGGACCTGCGCGTGCTGGCGAATATCCAGCGTGTGCAGATGAAAACCGAAAGTCCGCAGCTTGCGCAGCAACGGATCAATCAGCAGCTCGGCCAGCCGTTGCCCGCGGTTTTCGGTAAGGCTGGCGCGCAGCAGCAAAAAATCGCGCTCCAGTTCTTGCGCGGCCGCGTAGGAGTTGGCATGGAGCGGCTCCTCACGCGTAAGCTGCATGCGAATCCGCACAAAATCCAGAAAATGGCGGTTGAGTTCGGGCTGCGAAATCCATTTTCCACGCGCAGGCTCTGCGCCCATCTTCGCTTCATACGCTTCCACTGCGGCGCGCAGCTCTGCGGAACAGCCTGTCTGGCGCAGCGAAGAGCTCAGCTCATCAATCAGCCGCTGAATCTCCAGACTGTAATGTTCCAGGATCACGTTCCGCGCGAGCGCCAGTGCATCCGCTGTGCAATCGGGCTTGATCAGCGGATTGCCGTCGCGATCGCCACCAATCCACGAACCGAAATGCAGCAGTTCGGGAATTCTGCGTGCTTCAGCGCGCGGCCGTAAACTTCCGCAAACGAATCCGCCAGCTCGGCGTACAGCCGCGGCAGCGTTTCGAAGAGCGTCAGCGGATAAAAATCCAGACCCATGCGCACTTCGTCAATCACGCCCGGCTTTTTCATGCGCACTTCATCCGTCTGCCACAACGAAGTGATTTCCGCGAGGATCAACGATTCGTATTCCGCCGCGTCCGCCGCCGTCAACGGAAGCCGGTCCAGGTGCTCCAGGTATTGCGCGATGCGCCGCCTTTTCAGCAGCACGGTGCGGCGCGCCACTTCGGTGGGATGCGCGGTGAACACCGGCACGATGCGCACTTTGCGCAACGCAGCCAGCGCGTCGTCGGCCGAAATTCCCGCCGCATCCATGCGCAACAAAGTTCCACGAAACGATCCCGCCAGCGCCGGCTGATCGCTGTGCAATTTGGCTGCGCGCCGCCGCCGTTTGCGATGATTGGTTTCCGCCAGGTTGGTCAACTCAAAATAAATCGCGAAAGCTTTGGTCACGCGGTAGGCATCCTCCACTTTCAGCCGCGCGATTCGCTCGCGAGCTTGCGCCACCAGCGTATTTTGCGCAGGGGATGTTTCCATTGCAGCCGCGGCCGGCAATTGCTCGCGCTGCTGAATCAGCAGGCGGCGGAGTTGCTCCACCACCTCCAGCAAAGGTTCGCCCGCCTGCTCCACCAGCACTTTTCCCAGCAACATTCCCAGCGAACGCACGTCGCGCCGCAGCGGAATTTCCTTGGTGTCGTCGCCGGTGCCCGCCGCTAGCTCTTCCAGCCGGTCGTATTGATCGTCCGGGCCCCACAGCGGCGCGATGTCTGAGCGTGCCATGTCACATAATGAAGGCAGCGCGGTGACGCCGCAAGACCCAGCGCCGAAAATCGGCACCGCGAATTTGCGGCGGGTCTTGCAGAGGTCGTTCGCTCCTCCCAATTGGCCGTAGGGGCGGGTCTCAGACCCGCCCCTACAGCGTCGTGATCCTTCCGCCCGCGTTTGTGCTTGATACTGCTTCTCTCCCCCTTGACAATCTACAGGAGCTATCGGATATTTCACGTGTAGTCCGTCTAGGGGAGGGTGCATGAGTCCCGCCGTCGAGATCCTGCAAGGCACGCTCGATCTTCTGATCCTGAAAACCCTCGCGCTCGAACCCATGCACGGCTGGGGCATCGCCCAGCGCATCCAGCAAGTCTCGCGCGACATCCTGCAGATCCAGCAAGGTTCGCTCTACCCGGCGCTCTATCGGCTGGAGCGTAAGAAATGGATCCGCGCGGAATGGGGCGCCTCCGAAAATAATCGCCGCGCCAAGTTTTACACCCTCACGAAAACCGGCCGCCAGCAGCTCGAAAAGGAATTGGCGGACTGGAAACAAATATCCACCGCTGTAGCACTAATTTTGCAGCGCGTGTAGGAGGCGCAGGCGATGAATATCTGGCAGCCTTGGTCTTCGCGCAAGAAAAAGTGGGAGCAAGACATGCAAGACGAGCTGCGCTTCCACATCGAGCGCCAAACCGCCGCGAACATTGCCGCAGGCATGCCGCCCGAAGAAGCGCGCCGCCAAGCCGTGCTACAGCTCGGCGCGCTGGAAGGCGTAAAAGAAAACTGCCGCGAACAACGCCGCGGCTTCTGGCTGGAATCCCTCTACGCCGACGTGCGCTTCGGCCTGCGCATGCTGCTGAAGAACTGGCGGCTGACTTCCGTCGCGATGTTTTCCCTGGCTGTCGCCATGGCCGTCAGCGTGGCCGGCCTGAGCGTGTTCAACGCGGTCCTGCTGCGGCCGCCCGCGGTGGTGGCTCCCGATCGCCTCGTCACGATTTACACCCGCTCTCCCGCGGGCGAGTTCGAAAATGTTTCCTATCCGGATTACAAATTCTACAGGGATAACAACCAGGTGTTTTCCGGTGTCGCCGCATTCCCCAATTCCGTTTTGAAACTCGACGTAACTATTGGAGATCGCGACGAACCAGCAACGATAAGCTCCGTTTCCGACAATTACTTTGCCGTCACGGGAATTCGACCCGCCCTGGGGCAGATGTTCGCGCCCGGGGATGACGACAAGAAGACGCCTGGCGCAGTGCTCAGCTATTCCTGCTGGAAACGTTTGGGAGGCGAGCCAGGAATCATCGGCAAAACGCTGACGTTCAGACGGCACAGACTCACCATCCTGGGCGTCGCTCCGCGAAACTTTCCAGGGACCGTCTTTGGATTCGCAAGCGACGTGTTCATCACCCTGGCCACCGCGGCGGACATCTTTCAGGACCCCGGGTCTCTGACAGATCGCGGGCAGAGAGGCCTGCTTCTGCTTGCGAGGCTCAAACCAAATGCGACGCAACAACAAGCACGGGCGGAACTCCAAACAATAGCTGGGCAACTAGCGGCGGCATTTCCACAAGCAAACAAGGACCGCGTAGCCGTACTTACGAATATCAGTGTGTTGCCGCCGGATTCGCGCTCGACGGCCACATTGATATCCAGCGTACTGATATTCATCATTCTATTAGTGCTGCTCATCGCCTGCGCCAACGTGGCCAATCTTCTTCTGGGTTTGGCAGCCGCCCGGCGTCAGGAAACCCTGATCCGCGTCGCGCTGGGAGCGACTCGCGGAAGGTTGCTTCGCCAGCTCATGACGGAAACCGCCATCCTCTGTGCCGCGAGCGGAGTCGCCGGATTTTTAATTGCCATGGTTCCGCTCGTCAAGCTTTCCGATTTCAACGCGTCCCTTCCGGTCTTGGGCGTGTTCGAGCTCGCGGCCAATTTTCGCGCGGATGGCACAGTGCTGGCCATGACGCTCGGTTTGATCTTCATCGCCGGCCTCGCTGCTGGACTGGCGCCCGCACTTACCTCTTCGAAGCCAAACCTTGCGGCAGCGATGACCGGAGAGATTGCTGTCGGCGGCACGCGCAAGGGCGTCCTGCGAAACGCGCTGGTCGTGATCCAGGTGGCCGTGTGCACCTTGGTGATGGTTGGCGTCGGCCTGTGCCTGCGCAGTTTGCACAATCTGCGCGCGGTAAATCCAGGCTTCACCGCGCGGAACGTGGCTGCGGTAATGGTGGACATGCAGGAAAACGGGTACTCCGAGGCGCAAGGCCGGAAATTCTACGAAGATCTTCGCCGCGAAGCAGCGCAACTCTACGGCGTCGAATCGTTCTGCCTCGCTCCGGCCCTGCCGCTGGGCGGCGAAGCTTGGAGCGCAGACGAGGTCCGTTTCACAGGCGCGGCTGGCGAGAATCAGCAGCCTACGAATATTGATTACATTCCCGTGGACGGGAACTATTTTGCAACGCTGGGAATTCCTCTGCTTGCGGGCCGCACTTTCGATTCTTCCGATACTGAAAAAAGCCCGGAGGTGCTCATCATCAATCACAAGATGGCGGATACATATTGGCCCGGCGCCGACCCGATCGGTAAGCAAGCGCGCGTCGGCGACAGCAATCGAGTGATGACCATCATCGGCGTGGTCGGCGACGGAAAATACACCGATTTGGACGAGCCGACGCGTCCCTATATGTACTACAGCCTCACCCAGCATTATCAAACCGGGATCGCGCTGATCATTCGCACACAGGGTAATCCGCGCCAATGGCTCGAGCCACTTGTGCAAATCGTGCGGAAACTGGGCGCCAAAACCGCGCTGCTGCCGGTTACCCTTGACGACTGGATGAGACTTACGCTCTTCGTGCAGATTCTCACGCTGGAAGTTGTCAGCGGACTTGGCGCCCTTGCGCTGCTGCTCGCCGCAGTGGGTCTCTACGGCACAATTTTTCACTCCGTGAGCGAGAGAAAAAAGGAAATTGGAATTCGCGTGGCGCTGGGCGCGCTGCCTTCACACCTGCTGCGTCTGTTCCTGCGCCAGACGGCGATCATTTCCGGCTTGGGCGTGCTGATCGGGCTCCTGCTGGGCATCGCTGCCACGATTGTTTTCAATTCCCAATTTTACGGCATTCGTCCCGTCGAACTGCGGGTGTTGATCCCCGTGGCGTTGCTGATGGTGCTGATCTCCATGGCCATCGCCTACGCAGCAGCGCGGCCGTGGATCAATGCAAGCCCCATGGATTCGGTGCGCCATGTTTAAGTGGAAGATCGCAATATGAATCGTGGACGGCGCTGGTTTTCGCGAAAAAAGTGGGAGCAGAATATGCAAGACGAGCTGCGTTTCCACATCGAGCGGCAGACCGCGGAGAACATCGCCGCCGGCCTGCCGCCCGAAGAAGCCCGCCGCCAAGCCGTGCTGCAGCTTGGCGCGCTGGAAGGCGTAAAAGAAAACTGCCGCGAACAGCGCCGTGGCTTCTGGCTGGAATCGCTCTATGGCGATGTGTGCTACGGCCTGCGCATCCTCCGCAAAAATCCCGGTTTCACCACCATCGCCATTCTTACGCTTGCGCTGGGCATCGGCGCCAATACCGCCATCTTCAGCGTTGTGCAAGGCGTCCTTTTGGCCCCGTTGCCATACAACGAGCCGGAACGCCTAGTCATGGTGTGGCAGTACAATCTGACGCTTAAACATGTGATCTCCGTCTCATACCCTGACTTTCTCGATTGGCAACGCAATGCTCGCTCCTTCCAGCAGATGGCGGCGTTCGATTCGCAGGACCGCAATCTGACGGCTCCCGGGACGCCCGAGCACCTGAACGGCGAGGAAATCTCCTCGGGATTTCTGAGCACCCTGGGGATAAAGCCAATCCTCGGCCGTGAATTTTCTCCGGAGGAAGACAAGCACGGTGGCCCGCCGGTCGTCATCATCAGCGATCGTCTATGGAGAAACCGTTTCGCCGCTAGCACTGCGGCCGTGGGCAAGTCCGTAACTTTGGACGGTATGGACTATACCGTTGTAGGAGTTCTGCCCGCGGACTTTCGTGTTGTCGGAGAGGAAGCGGATGTTTACGTCCCGCCCGGACAGGGTGATCCCCTGATCTTCGGCGATCGCACGATTCATCCGATCCTCTGTGTTGCTCGCCTGAAACCCGGAGTCACGATCGCGCAATCGGAAGCGGAGATGGGCGCGATTCAGGAACACCTGGATCGTCTCTATCCTTCCGCCGATCAAGGCCTGGGAGCAAACGTCAAGCCGCTGAAACACGAATTCGTTGCAGCTGTGAGCGGAACGCTCCTGATGCTGCTGGGAACTGTAGGAATTGTCCTGCTGATTGCCTGCGCTAACGTCGCGAACCTCTTGCTCGCGCGATCGGCGGCGCGCACCCGCGAGTTTGCTATTCGCTCAGCGCTGGGGGCCAGCGGCGCGCGCATCGTGCGGCAATTGGTGACGGAAAGCGTGCTGCTTTCTCTCGCGGGCGGAATGTTGGGCCTTGCGCTGGCAAAATGGGGAGTCCGTCCGGTGCTCACCGCGCTGCCGGCTAGTCTGCCGCGCAGCGAGAACATCGGCGTGAATATCTCTGTGCTTTTGTTCGCGCTGGGCGTCTCTGTCGCGGTCGGCATCCTGTTTGGACTCGCGCCTGCCTTCCAGAGTTCGCGGGCAGACATGCAAGCCTCGTTGAAAGCAGGCGGCCACGGCTCGACCAGCCCGCATCATCACGCGCAAAGCAGTCTGGTAATCGTCCAAATGGCGCTCACCTTGGTCTTGTTGGTTGGCGCAGGCCTGCTGTTCCGCACCATCCTTCAGTTATGGGAAGTCAATCCAGGCTTCGACGCGCGGCACGTAATCGCTTTCAACGTGGGGCTTTCACCTTCGGCGACCAAGACTACTTCTGGCATGCGCATTGCCTATCGGCAGTTGATCGAGCGCATTCGCAATATTCCCGGCATAACTGCGGCGGAGATCACAGTCCTGTCTCCATTGAGTGAGCGCCAAAATATCGGGCCCTTCTGGGCGGGTCCGCAGCCACCCGCGTCCAGTGCGCAGGCGCCGCGGGCGCTTTTCTATTGGACGGGGCCGGACTACCTCCGCACCATGGAAATTCCGCTCCTGCGAGGCCGCTATTTCACCGCGGCAGACACTACCAATTCCCCGCCAGTCGTCTTGATAGATAGCGCTCTAGCACACGCTTATTTCCCGGACAAAGACCCCGTCGGCCAGGCCATGACCATTCCGCATTGGGGGCCCGTCCGAATAATTGGCGTGGTCGGCCACGTCACACATTGGGGATTGGATGAACGCGACGCGTACACGCAAAATCAGATCTACGCTTCGCTGAACCAATTGCAGGGCGACTGGGCGCCGATCTTCTATCGGAGACTGACGGTGGTCGTCAGCACACCGCTCGACGCAGCAGCCGTGATGCCTGCAATCAAAGCGGCGGTTTACGGCGCCAGTGACGACCAGACTGTTTATGGAGTCCAAGTAATGCAGCAGGCACTTTCGCAGTCTCTGTCATCACAACGATTTCCCATGATCCTGTTGGGCGTGTTCGCGGGCCTGGCGTTGCTCCTGGCGTCCATCGGTATCTACGGCGTGATTTCCTATTCAGTCGTCCGGCGTATGCATGAGATTGGAATTCGCATGGCGCTTGGCGCAGAGAGGCACGATGTTTTTCGCATGGTGATCGGACAAGGTCTTCGGCTGGCGTTGGCCGGAGTGGCGATCGGCGTCGCGACCGCGCTCATTCTTACCCGGCTGCTTTCGAGTTTCTCGCACCTGCTCTACGGCGTTGGCGCAAGCGATCCAGCAACCTTTCTCGTCGTCTCGGTGATCTTGACCGGGGTGGCCATCTTGGCGTGCTACGTACCTGCGCGCCGCGCGATGCGTGTAGATCCCATGGTCGCGTTGCGGCATGAGTAAAGCAGCGGCGAGGTTGTGAGAGACGAGCGGCAGCGCCTCGGAGCCACACAGCCGCAACGAGCCGGCAGCATTTTACGGATTGCTCGTGACCGTCACCTTCTCGGTGCTTTCCGGCGGTAGACGCAGCGTCACTTCTGTGGTTTTCTTCGGGCGAATGACGATGTGCTTGCTCCAGTCTGAAAATTGGCCTTTCGCGTATGCGCGCAGATCGTATTGCCCTGCATCAAATCGCGCGAATTCATAATGCCCGCTAGAATCGGTGTGCGTGGCGTGGGGGCTCAATCCGTCGGAGGTCTGAATCGTCACGCTCGCCTCCGCCACCGGCTTGCCGTGCGCGTCCAGCACGGATCCTTGCACCGTTCCCAAGCCCCTCGCGAATTGCGCTCGCGCCGGTGACACGCCGAATATCAGCGACAGCAACAACGCCAGCGACGCGAGAACCGTCAGAACCAGGACACTTCGTTTCATAGTGCACCCCGCGATGTTTCTGATCCTAATTTTACGCGGGCCTTACGCGCGCCTTCGCGACGATCCGGCGCAATGTTCTCGATTAGGAACTCCTGTTCGTGGGGACAGGCGAAAGCGTGGCAGCGCAGGCCGCTCAATATTTGTAGTGTTTACTGGCGGCTGCGTGCGCGGGCTGTTCCATGCGGCCGCTGTCAGGGCTCACGCCGCGCTCCAGCGCCAGAAAATACGTCAGCAGCTGCAGCGGAATCAGGTGTACGAATGCCGCCAGCCATTCGGGCGCCTCCGGAACTTGCAGAATTTGCTCCGCGGACAAATCGTGATTCGCTGCTGGCACGGTAATCGCCGCGCGCGGCATTTTTAACTCGCCCGCCGCGCGCAAAATCTGCCGCCCACGCTCGTCCGTCGCGCCGCCCGTGAACAATCCCACGAGCGACCCGCGCGCATCGGTTTCTGAAAACGGTCCGTGCAGAATTTCCTCCGTTTCGAACCCCTCCGCCGCGATGTAGCAGGCTTCTTTAATCTTCAGCGCCGCTTCGCTGGCCGTGGCCCACGCCGCGCCCGAACCGAAAATCTCGATGCGCTGCAGCGGCGCCACGCGCTTCGCCAATTCGCGCGCGGCAGGCTCCAGTTGCAGCGCCTGGCGCAGCAAATCCGGCACGCGTTGCAGAGGCCTGAGCGGAGGCGGTGCTGCGAGCAAATCTTTTCTCTCCACCACGCGCGCGATCAGCATGGCCAGCACTGCCAGCGCCGTGGTGTAGCTTTTCGTGTAAGCAAACGCCACTTCCTGCTCGCACGTCTGGATGTGAAAATCGGCGCCGCGCACTCCATCGCCACTCGTCGGGCCACTCGACGATCCGCTCATTAGGCCAGTGATCACCACGGTCACCGCTCCGGCCGCGCGCGCCACACGCAATGCTTCGATGGACGCCGTAGTAGTGCCGGTATGCGTGATCACAATCACCGCGTCGCCCGCTCCAAACGCAATCGGGTGATGCACCAGCTCGAAAGACTGTTCACAGTGCGCCAGGAAACGGCCGCCGCTGAATTCGCGCATCCAGCTTTCCGCCACGCGCGCCGCATGCAGCGAAGTTCCAATTCCCACGAAAGTGATGCGCTCTTTCCGCGCCACGGCATCCGCCGCGCGTTCGATTTCCGGGCGCTGCCCCAGCACATGCTCGATCAATTCCGGCTGCGCGTGAATCGCTTCGTAAACGTAGTAAGGATGAGCCGTACGCATCTCAGGCATTTGATTTCTCTCCGCTCGCGTTATATTGGTTCCGTCGTTTTCGTCGCCGCTCATTTTAGCGGAACAGGAGCCGGAATGCCTCGTTACCTCTCGCAACACACGCTCGCGTGCCTCACGCGCCAGGGCGCCGAAGAACTCGCGCGCCGCGTGCACGCCGCCCAGGAAGTCACGGCGCGCCGCGTGCTCGTCAATATGCAGGAAGGAAAAATGCTCGTGGAGTTCGACGCCCCGGACCGCGACCAAATGGAAAAGTGGCTCGCCGCGGAAAAATTCCACTTCGACTGGCTCTTGCGCATCGAATTCGAAACCAGTGACGGCACTTTGAAGGCCATCACCTAAATAACCTGCGCGAAGCGAATCGTTCGCTGCGCGCGCCAAATCCGATCGGCTTACTTCGAGAGTTTTCGCATCATGGCCATCGCTTCCACATCGCCCACGATGCTCTTGCGGCTCAGCTCCACGATCAGTTCACGCACTATATCGCGCAGCTCCTGATCAATCACTGGCGCGGCCTTCACCAACGCCACCGGCGTGGCCGCATCGGCTGCAATCGGATCTGGTTCCAGATGCAGCAACCCGCCCAGTTCCGCCAGCCACGAGTCCAACACACGCGCCTGATCTGGCTCCGTCACCGTGAACATCATGCCCATGCCCATCCCGTTCAGTGAATACACCACTTTGGCCTTGGTTTTGAATGTTCGGCCGTCGCGCGTGACGGTCAAAATGATCGCGGCGTTTACCCCGAACGGGCTGATCGTGTCCATATAGCAGCCGCTGCGGCTGATATCAGACAGCCGGCCCGTTACTCGAACGTTGGCTTGCGGATCAAATGCTTCGCCCCCAGTCGAAAAAGGGAAACGCGGATGGCGGCGCTTCTCGGCAGGCTCGCTGGCGGGCGGCACAATGCTCGCTTTTGAAAGCTTTTCCATTATCCGGCTGCGCTCCAGCAGGCTGATGAATACCGTTCTGCGGCGGATCTATGCATGGCAATCGCACCGGAAAACCATTCCATGGCGTGCGCGAACACATGGCTATGGAGCGACATTCGTGCGGCGAGCCACACCGAAATGGCGGACACGCACGCCAGCGGCATTCCGCGACTCAACAGCGTCGTCTTCATCTCACACCAGTATGGGAAGGGGACTCTAATCCGGACACGACCCTGAGGGTCAAAAAGGAGCAGCCTGCAGCGAAGTGCCGGTTTTCGGAAGGGAACTCAACTGTATCTCAACCTGCCTCAAGGTCAAGCAGGCCGAGCAGGTTGGTGTCCAATTGACACAATCGGCGGCCTCCTTCGCTGCGGTCAGGTTAGCGGAATCTTACCTGGCGCCCCCGCTGAGAAACGATTGCCATCCCCGCGGTTCAGGTGTAGCCTTAAGTCCATGCAAATCTGCTGCCAGTGCTGCGCATGCTCCTGTTGTTGTATGTGTTGCGCACGCGTGTCTTCTGGCGCAGGGAGGCTAGGCAGCTAAGAACCGCAAACTAGCCCAGAAATTCCCGACCCACCGCCGGAAGTACCCAAGGCAGGTGGGTTTTTTGTTGTATGCCCAAATTTTTGCAACGGTTCCGATAGCAAGCGTCTAATTTCGAAGAACGACTAACAACGAGGAGACAGCCAATGACTGACTACAAGCACCCTGAAGTTCTGGTGACCACGCAGTGGGCCGCCGACCATCTGAACGATCCGAAAGTCCGCCTGGTTGAAGTGGACGTGGATACCACCGCCTACGACCAGGGCCACATTGCCGGCGCCGTGGGCTGGAACTGGCAATCGCAGCTGCAGGACAATATTCGCCGCGACCTGATTGACAAGCCCGCGCTGGAAAAGCTGCTCGGCGCTTCTGGCATTTCCAACGACACCACCATCCTGCTTTACGGCGACAACAACAACTGGTTCGCCGCCTACGCTTTCTGGCAAGTGAAGTACTACGGCCACAAGGACGTGCGCCTGATCAACGGCGGCCGCAAAAAGTGGGTGGAAGAAAAGCGCCCGCTCACTACCGACGCGCCGAAAATCACGGCCACCACTTACCACGCCACCGGTCCCGATGAATCGATTCGCGCCCGCAAGGAAGACGTTTACGCCTTCCTCGATAAGAAGAAAGCCGCGCAGCTGGTGGACGTCCGTTCCCCGGACGAATTCACCGGAAAAATTCTCGCGCCTCCGGGGCTTTCCGAAACGGCGCAGCGCGCCGGACACATTCCGGGCGCGGCCAGTATTCCCTGGGCGCAGGCCGCCAATGAAGACGGCACTTTCAAATCCGCGGACGTGCTGAAGGAGCTATACGGCAAGAAGGGAATTGACGGCGCGGAAGAAGTGATCGCCTACTGCCGTATCGGCGAACGCAGCTCGCACACCTGGTTCGTGCTGAAGTATCTGCTCGGCTTCAGCAACGTGAAGAATTACGACGGTTCCTGGACCGAGTGGGGCAATCTCGTCGGCGCCCCCATCGAAAAGGAAGTCGCCGTCGCCGCGCATTAGAGCAAACGGTATGTAGAGGCGGGTCCCGGTCGCGAGATCGAGACCCGCCTTTTGCTTTTGCATCTTGCGCTGCCTACTCCGGAATCTGATTCGGTGGTACGCCGTTGCGCCGCGCTTCGTCCTGCAGCGCGCTGATCCTCGTCGTAATGTCCTCGCGCTGTTTTTGCAGCCGGACCAACTCGTCGTGCCAGTCGTCAATCTTCGCACCACCGACGTGGCGCGTGGAATTCACCGAACCGCCGTTCAGCGCTGCTTGAAGTTGCGATATCTGCTCGTCCAGCGGCGGCAGCTTTTCCTGCAATCGAGTGATCTGAGTCTGATAATTCTTGGCGTCCTTATTGCCCTTGGCAGCTCGCGGCAGGCTTGCCGTTTCCCGGCTTGTTGTTTGTTGCTGAAAAAGTCGAAATCGCGTTGTCGCGATGGACTTCCTTCATGTCTTCGTTGGTCCACACTTTTTTCGCTGGCGCCGTGGTCGTGGCCGTAGCATTCGCGTTGGCCGCGGTAGCCGTGTCCGCCTGCGCCGGCGTCGCAGGAGCCGCCGCGTTCCCCGCCGGAGCCGTTTGGCCGTCAGAACTTCCTTGCGCACGCGCCAGATCAGGTGCAAGTACCGCGATTGCAAGAGCCAGGACCGCGACGCAAAGCAGCGTTCGCCTATTCATAACGCCTCCTCGAACTACCTGTAAACGACCCCGTAAGTAACCAGCAAGCGCGAGCAGCAAAGTCCTCAGACGCTGGACCTCAATTGGACGGAAGGGTGCAGAGCCGCACTAGGACTATTGTGCGCCCATTGCTATGTAGTTGAACCCGGGATGGACCGATAAGTTACGGGTCGCCGTACGGCGCTTTGCCGCTCGCCAGTTCGTTCTGCGCTACCGCCAGGGCCTGCTTGGGCGGCCCCACGCGGCGATACTGGCGCGCTTCGATGTACTGGTGCTGTTCAAACGTGAAGAGGAATTTACGCGCCGTGAAATCGTACTGATAGCGCGTGGGCAGCCAGATTCCAGGAGCGACTTCCTCCTGTTCCATGTAGAACACTCCGCCGCGATAGAGCTTCCCCAGAATCCCGCCGCCAAACGAAATGTCGCGCATCACGTGCGCTTCTCCGCGCGCCAGCTGATTGGCTTCGCGGTCCACCCAAATTTTCGCGGTGACGCGCGTCAGAATGTCCTGCACGATCGAGCGTGGATGAAAATTCGGATTCGGCTGCAGCTCATAGACGTCGCAGACGCGTCCATTGCGCGTCTCCTGCTCGTCCCACTTGATCAGGAACGCATCCGCCGCCGCAGCCACCAGTTCCTTGCGATCCGCTTTCCGCTTTTGCCATTTCGCGTAGGCCGATTTGGTCCTGGAATCGTCGGGCCTCAGCATCACTTCCAGCAGCTCTTCCCACGCCACCAGCTGCTTGCGGTAGTCTGCCGCGTCCACGGGCCGCTCACCATCTTTAAGCAGCAGCTTCATCGTGCCGGTTCCGGTGGGCACCACGCGATAGGTTTTGTCGTCAAGCACCCGCGGGCTAGCGCCGCCGGTGCGATCCACGTGATGTTCTACACGCTGGTACTCCTCAATCGCTTCGTCGTTGCTATACTGGTGCGCCAGCAGCACTTTCGCGCGAGCCGCGATTTCCGCGTCCGTACGGCGGCCACGCAGTCCCAATCTGGCTCCCCGTCTGTTTACCCGCTTGGCCTACACGTGAAGCGGCCGTATCTTCGGCAAACCTCGGGATCGTCTTGCCGGACGCTCCTGCCAAGCCAGCCAGCGCCAGCGCTGCAGCCAATCTCGATGCCGTAAGTCCTTTCGCCATGTCGGATGTGCCCGTAATTGAGATGCTCGGCGCCATAAGATTGGCCGCAGCTTCGATTCTACCCGAATCTTCCGCCGAAGCCTCCGGCCGCCCGCAAAGTCACTGCCTCCTCCGCATTCCGAGCGCCAAAAAATTATCCGTAATCTGAAGTTTTTCCGGGCTCATATCCGTCTAATATAGTGACAGCAATGAAGTCCTCCAAATCCCTATCCGAATTCCGGCAGACGCTCGCCGCCCTGCGCGAAACCATCTGGATCGCGCTGGATACCTTGCGCGCGCATAAGCTGCGCACTTTCTTGACTTTGCTGGGCGTGATCCTGGCCGTCACCACCCTCGTCGCTGTCATCTCGGTTCTCAACGGCCTCAACGTCTACGTCGCCGACAAAGTGGCGAACCTCGGCGCCAACGCTTTCGTGATAGACCGCATCGGCATCGTCACCAACCAGCAGGAGTGGTTCAAAGCCCGCAGACGTCCGACGCTCGGCATGGACGACCTGGAAGCCCTACGCAATGGCATGAAGCTTGCCGATACAATCGCGGGAGAAATGGCCACCTTCGCCGACGTGCGCCACGGCAACGACCTAAGCGAAGACGTGCGTATCATTGGCGCCACGCCCTCGTTCGCTTCCATCCGCGATATTGACGTCTCCAACGGCCGGCTGCTCACGGACATTGACGAAGATCACCGCGCCGGGGTCTGCGTCATCGGCGCGGACGTCGCCAATAAATTATTTCCCGGCGTGGATCCGGTGGGAAAAGAAGTTCGCGCGGGACAAGGTCAGTATGTGATCGTCGGCGTGGCTACTCCGAAAGGCAACGTCCTGGGCCAGCCGCAAGACAATTTCGTGATGATTCCGCTGGGCACCTATCGCAAGGAATTGCTCACCGCGCAGGATTCCGTTACGTTTTTCGTGCAGGCGCGCGGCCCGGAATGGATGGACGCCGCGGAGGACGAAGCGCGCGTGATCTTGCGCTCGCGCCACCACCAGGCGTATCAGACCGAGGATAATTTCGCCATCATCGCGCCGACCTCGATCATGGGTTTGTGGAATCGCATCACCGGCAATGCCTTCGGAATCGCCATCTGGATCACTTCTCTGTTCCTGGTCGTTGGCGGAGTGGTGATCATGAACATCATGCTCGCCAGCGTCACCGAGCGTACCCGCGAAATCGGACTGCGCAAATCGCTGGGCGCGCGCCGCCGTCACATCATCCTGCAATTTCTGGTGGAATCGTCGGTGCTGGCCGGGCTGGGCGGATTCCTCGGCGTGGTCGCGGCAGTGGCCATCAGCCAATTGGTGCGCGTGCTTTCGCCGATACCGATTTCCACGCCATTTTTCTCCATACTCGTTGCGCTGGTTCTTTCCACCGCCGTGGGCCTGTTTTTCGGCATCTATCCCGCGATGCGCGCCGCCAGGCTGGACCCGATCGAAGCTCTGCGGGCGGAGACTTAGGACAACTCGATGCAAAGTGATTTTCGCGAAAATCTGCATCTCGCGCTGGACACGGTTCGCGAGCACAAGCTCCGCAGCTTCCTCGCCATCCTCGGCGTGATGATCGGCGTGGCGCTGATCATCCTCGTCGTCGGCCTGGTGCAAGGTTTTCGCCAGGCCATCCAGGACGAAATCGTTTCGGAAGGAATCGATACCGCTTTCGTTTCGCGCTTCGATCAAGGCCCGCAAAACGGACGCCGTCCCAAGGACGAAAAGCTGCGCAAGCCGCTCACTCTGGAAGACGCCATGGCCATCCGCCAGCTTTGTCCCGCAATAAAAGAGATCGCGGTATCCGCTTTCCAGTGGCAGCTATCCCACACCGCGCGCTATCAGGGCATCACCATCGAAGGCACCGATTTTCGCGGAACTTTTCCCGCCTATCTCGCCGTCTATTCCAACGCCACCATGAAAGCCGGGCGCTTCTTCACCGAAGCCGAAAACGAACATCGCGAAAACGTGGTGGTCATCGGCGAAAACGTGGCCACCACTTTCTTTCCCACCATTGAAGATGCCATGGGCAAGGAAATTCTAGTGGACGGTTCGACCTATCTGGTCGTGGGCGTGTTTGAAAAACCGGCCAACGGTTTCGGCACGGACGATGAAGATCGCCGCACCGTCATCCCCTATTACACTTTTATGAAGCTGTATCCCAGCAGCTACGAGATCGGCTATCGCTTCCTGGCATATTCCGGCAAGCTCGATGCCGCCGTGGATCAGCTCCGTGAAGTTCTGCGCCGCCGCCGCGAAGTTCCTTACGACAAGCCGGACAGCTTCTCGATTCAGACCCAGGTGGAAGTCGTACAGAAATTCAACGACATCATTGGCGGCGTGGTGCTCGTCGTCGTGGTGCTCAGTTCCATCGGCCTGCTCATCGGCGGTATGGGCGTGATGAACATCATGCTGGTGTCCGTCACCGAGCGCACTCGCGAAATTGGCGTGCGTAAAGCCATCGGCGCGCGCAGCCGCGACATCACCTGGCAATTCCTCTTCGAAGCCATGACCCTTACCGGAACCGGCGGCATCATCGGCATTATCGTCGGCTGCGCCATCGTCTTCCTGATTCCCATGGTCAGCTCGCTGAAAGCTGTCGTGCCCGCCTGGGCCATCATCATCGGCTTCACGGTTTCTGTCAGCATCGGCCTGGTCTTCGGCGTCTGGCCTGCCACCAAAGCCTCGCGCCTCAACCCCGTCGAAGCCCTGCGCTACGAATAGAAATCATTTCGCGAGTAACTCACCGGAAGCGCGGAGCTTCAGCCCCTGAAGCCACATCAGCGAAGTTTTTCCGGACCCTGCTCCCGATCCAACACGATCGTGCTCTTCGGATCGAGTTGCGGCGCTCCGTTCGGACCAATCACGTACGGATAACCCGCCGGGTCCTGCAGAGCGCCTTCGATTAATCCCGCATCCCGCAGTTCTTGCATCGAAGTAGGGAAGCGCCCGAATTTTCGCCAGTACTCTTCAGACCGTTGGTTCAGCAGCTTCAGTTCCAGTGCCGCGTCCAACGACTCGATGTGCTGCAGGGCGGTGCGGCGGACCAGTTCGTCTTTGCTGCTCGAGTACAGTCCGATCCAGATCATGCGGGAAGTCTGCAGCGCGCTGCCCGCTTCCGCCACGCGCGCGGCCATCACCTTCATCCATACCTGCGCGTTCGGATTCTTGCTGCCTTCCAAATATGCGTCGGCGGCTTTTTGGTAATCCTTCAGATGGATCGAATAAAGAAATCCCAGATCCTGATAGAGCCGCCATTCATCCGGATTTTCCGCGATGCCGCGCTTCACCAAATCCACGGCCAGGTCCGCGCGTCCAGGACCTACGGGCGGCTCCTCCGAAAGAAAAACCGCTCCGAACCGATAAGCAATCATTAACCTCGGATCCAGCGTGGTGGTGATGTCCAGCAATGGCCACAGTGATTCGTAAGTCGCGCCGGGTTTGCGCGCCCTGGCGCCATAATATTGCACCACGCGCGTCCAATAGATGTCCGCAAGCAGCGGTTCGTATCCCAAGCTCAGTTTCTTCAGCAGCCAGCCGGAACGCAGCAGCAATTCTTCGTTGCCCTGATTCATCAGGCGCGTTTCCGCGTCAATCTGCACCTGCAGCGCCGCGCACACCACGAACAGCGCCGGCACCGCCACCAGCGCCAGCAACATCGCTCGCGTGTGACTTTTATTGTGGCGGCGCCGGCTCATTTCAGATTGCGCCCGGAAAACACCGCCGACGCGGCCACCAGAATCAGCGCCACATACAGCGCGGCGTACAACGTGTTGTGCCAGATCAGCGCCAAGGGCACCGCGTCGCCGTGCGCCGCCGCGGCAATCACGCCGAAATCATGAAAATTAGGCAGCACGTAGTAAACGAAGCGCGTGATGGCCGCCACCGCCCAGTTCTGCGTGAACTGGCTGATGCCCTGTATCCCGGGTGCAAAAACTCCCGCGACGTAAATTCCCAACGTGTATAGAGTCGAAAGCATGGGGCTGGTAAAGCAGGAAAAAAACAGCGCCAGCGCCGTGATCAGCGCCAGCTCCAGCAAAATAAAATACACCGCCACCAGAATCGTTGCGTCCGACCGCTCGAATTTCCCGCTGACGCAGAACAACGCCGCCCCCAGGCCCAGCGTCATCAGCGAAGTGTTCACCACCAGCGTCAGCAGCAGGCCGCCAAATTTCCCCACCAGGAATTCCCAGCGGCGAATCGGCTTGGAGAGCAGGCTGTACAGCGTGCGTTTTTCCATTTCCTTGTACACCAGCCCCACGCCAATGAATATCGCCATGATGAATCCAAATACTGAAATCGCCGAAAGCCCCAGGTTGATGATCACCATGCGCTCGATCCCGATGGAAATCTGCCCCACCAGGATCGCCGCGCCGATCATCATCAACGCGAAAAATATCAGGTTGTAAAGCACGCGGTCCCGCACCGCCTCGCGAAACGTATTGATGGCCACCACGCCCGGGATCACGCTCATCGCACACCCACTTCCGCGGCGGGCACTTGCGATTTTTGCCGTCCCACCAGGTTGAAGAAATAATCCTCCAGCGACGGCCGCAGCGGCGCCACCGCTAGAATGCGCCCCGCGCACCCGCGCAATTGCTCCAGCACTGCGTATAGCTCCTCTTCCGCTACTTCAATCCGGAAGCGGTTGCCGATATTTTTCGCGCGCGCCGCGATGTTCGGCGGCAGCGTCTGTTCCTTGCCCACCTCGAACAAAATTTCCATGCCCTGCACTTCCATGGACACAATTTCCCCCGGCGAACCGATCCCCCGCAATTTCCCTTCCACCAGCACCGCCACGCGGTCGCACAACATTTCCGCATCGGAAAGAATGTGCGTGGAAAAGAAAATCGTGCGGCCCTGCCGCTTCAAGTCCAGAATAATATCGCGCACTTCGCGCCGCCCCACCGGGTCCAGGCCGGACATCGGCTCGTCCAGAAACACCACCTGTGGATCGTGCAGAATGGCCTGCGCGATACCCACGCGCTGCAGCATCCCTTTTGAAAATTTCCGCAGCTGCACGTCCGCTGCCGCGGCCAGCCCCACCAGGCTGAGAAAACGCGCCACGCGTTCCTTCCGCTCCGTCGCGTTGAAGCCGAAAAAGCGCGCGAAATATTGCAGCAGCTCCCGCGCCGTCAGGTAATCATAAAAATAGGGCTGCTCCGGCATGTACCCGATCTCGCGATGCATGCGCACGTCGTTAATCGAGTGCCCGCGCACTCGCGCCGATCCCGACGTCGGGAAAATCAGGCCCATCAGCAGCTTCATCGTGGTCGTCTTGCCCGCTCCGTTCGGCCCCAGGAACCCGAACGATTCTCCCTCTTCCACTTGCAGCGTCAGATGATCCAGTGATCGGCGCATTTTTTTCCGCCAGAACCCCACCGGATAGTCCTTCGTCAACCGCTCGATTTCGATTGCTGGATTCGCCATGGCCCCTCATTATCAATTTTTCCAGCGCTGGACGGTTCATGTCAATTCCCTGCTGTTGCTTTCCTCAACACATCCCCGCTCCGGGCCTCGCAGGGATTTCCGCGGCGCTGCTTCGCTGTGGAGAGCGATTCTGCAATCACCATCGCGATTCCACGGGTGAGTGCGCACAACTGCGAGAGATGCGCGGGGCACATCGTTTTTGGCAAACGGAAATCTGATTCGTTCCGTTCAGCGCGACGCGGCAATTTTTCGCGTTCACCGGCCGCCGCGCCACAACTTCGCGCCAGGATCGCCGCTGTCGGCGAGGCTAGCAAGATTTTCGCGCGGCAAATTCCATTCTGGTACCGGTAGTGTTTTTTCGCATCCACCGCCGGGTGCGTCCGTTAGCATACCCACCACTATAGGTAGACGTTTTCGACACCGTAAGCATAAGATTTTGTGGTTTGTTTATGAATTTTTCTTGACAAGTTTTCCACAACCCCCGATACTGCGCTTCCAAGCTCGGGGGAGCGTTAGTTGGCCGCAGCGTTTTTGCTGCCCCCAACCAGTCGTAGAGCCGGACCGAGTTTAACCGAAAATCTAGAGGGGCCTTACCCCACGGAACGCCGCGCCTCGGTTTTCTTGCGCGGCTTAGCTGGGCTTTTGTCTCTTTTTTTTCGGCGCGAGCGGCGCGGCTTGCCGTTCTAAGTTCCGGCTGCTCGCCGCTAAGTATATTTTCGTGTACCAGTACGGTGCACTTCACTTCACCCTCGGGGCGCCATTTCGGAGTAGAATGAAGGTTCTGCTCCCGCACGGCTCCCCGGCTCACATGCACTCGGCACCACTGCCTGCGCGGAGGCAAAATGGCTGAAACAAGGACGGTATGGAACAGCATGGCCGAAACAAATCAGATTGCGCGTCGCACCACCGGGCTGGAATTCCAGCGCCGCTTCACCGACGGAAAAGTTTCACCCTTTGATAAAGTTGAATGGGAACGTCGCACTGCTCTCATTGGCAATGAAAAAGGTCAGGTAATCTTCCGCCAGGAAAACGTGGAAGTTCCCAAGTCCTGGTCCATGACGGCCACCAACATCGTGGCCTCCAAGTACTTCCACGGCAAGCCCAACACCCCCGAGCGCGAAGGCTCGGTGCGCCAGCTGATCGGCCGCGTAGTCGATACCATCGTCCGCTGGGGCGAAGAGGGCGGCTACTTCGCCACGCCCGAATCCAAGAATATTTTCCGCGACGAACTCACTCACCTGCTCGTCGAGCAGAAAGTCGCCTTCAATTCCCCCGTCTGGTTCAACGTCGGCGTGCAAGCCAAGCCGCAATGCTCCGCGTGCTTCATCAATTCGGTCCAGGACAACATGGATTCCATCATGAACCTGGCCAAGACCGAGGGCATGCTCTTCAAGTGGGGCTCCGGCACCGGCACGAACTTCTCCACGCTGCGCGGCAGCAGGGAATCGCTCTCCGGCGGCGGCATCGCTTCCGGCCCGGTCAGCTTCATGAAGGGTTTCGACGCCTTCGCCGGCGTCATCAAGAGCGGCGGCAAGACGCGCCGTGCCGCCAAAATGGTCATCCTCAACGTCGAACATCCGGACATCATGGAGTTCATCCAGTCCAAGACCAAGGAAGAGCGCAAAGCCCACGTGCTGATCGAGCAGGGCTACGATCCGGCGATTGACGGCGAAGCTTACACCTCCGTCTTTTTCCAGAACGCCAATCACTCCGTGCGCGTCACCGACGATTTCATGCGGGCAGTAGAAGAAGACCGCGACTGGTGGACCCGCAACGTCAACGACGGCAAACCATGCGAAAAATTCCGCGCGAAAGATCTGCTGCGCGAAATGGCGGATTCCGCCTGGCGCTGCGGCGATCCCGGCATGCAGTACGACACTACCGTGAACCGCTGGCATACCTGCAAGGCCACCGACCGCATCTACGCGTCGAATCCGTGCTCGGAGTACATGTTCCTGGACGATACGGCCTGCAACCTGGCGTCGCTCAACCTGATGAAGTACCTCGGCCCCAACGGCCAATTCGATTCCGAGTCCTTCAGCCACTCCGTGGACGTCACCATCACCGCGCAGGAAATCCTGGTGGACAACGCCAGCTATCCCACGGAAAAAATCGCGCGTAATTCGCACGACTACCGCCCGCTGGGCATCGGCTACGCCAACCTGGGCGCGCTGCTCATGTCCCTCGCGCTCCCTTACGATTCCGACGGCGGCCGCGATTTCTGCGGCGCCATCACCGCGCTGATGACCGGCGAATCCTATGCCCAGTCCGCGCGCATTGCCGAACGTATGGGTCCCTTCGGCGGCTATCCGCGCAATCGCGAAGCCATGATTGACGTGATCCGCATGCACCGCGATGCGCTGCGTCCCATCAAGGAAGAACACGTGCAGCCTTCACTCCTGCGCGCCGCACGCAAAGCCTGGGACGATGCGCTCGAACTTGGCGAAAAATTCGGCTACAAGAATTCGCAGGTTTCCGTGCTCGCTCCTACCGGCACCATCGGCTTCATGATGGATTGCGACACCACCGGCATCGAACCCGATCTCGCGCTGGTGAAGCAGAAGCGGCTGGTCGGCGGCGGCGTCATCAAGATCGTCAACAACACCGTTCCCCAAGCGCTGATGAATCTCGGTTATCCCACGGAACAAGTCGCCCAAATCGTGGACTACATTGACGCCAACGCGAAAATCGAAGGCGCCCCCGGCCTGAAAGACGAGCATCTGCCCGTTTTCGATTGCTCGCTTTCTCCCATGGGTGGCGGACGTTCCATCGCCTGGCGCGGTCACCTCCGCATGATGGCCGCGGCTCAGCCTTTCCTTTCCGGCGCGATCAGCAAGACCATCAACATGCCGGAAGAGTCGACCGTCGAAGACATCATGCAGGCTTACATCGAATCGTGGAAATACGGCCTAAAGGCTGTGGCCATCTACCGCGACAATTCCAAACGCTCGCAGCCGCTCTCCGCTGCCGGCAAAAAAGAAGACGAGAAGCCGGCCGCTGCAGCTGCGCTGGTTGCAGAAGCTGCGGCCGCTCCGGTTGCGTCCGCGCCGCAGCAGGAAGAGCTTTTCGCGCGTGGCGCCAGCCGCCGCAAGCTTCCCAACGAGCGCAGTTCCATCACCCACAAATTTTCTATCGGCGGCCATGAAGGCTACCTTACCGTTGGCAAATATGAAGACGGCGCCCCCGGCGAAATCTTCATCAAGATGGCCAAGGAAGGCTCCACGCTTTCCGGCATCATGGACGCCTTCGCTCTGTCCGTCTCCATCGCGCTGCAATACGGCGTGCCGCTCCGCGCTCTGGTGGATAAATTCGTCAACTCGCGCTTCGAACCTTCGGGCTACACCGGCAATCCCAATATCCGCTACGCCAAATCAGTGGTGGATTACATCGGCCGCTGGCTCGGCGCGAAATTCATCTCGCCCGATTATCTCGACATAGACGCCACCGGCGACGCCGAACCTCCGGCCAGCACAGCCGCGGCGATGGCGCACGCAGTCGCTCCAGCAGCCGCCCCAAAGCACGCCGACTCGGAAGCCTCCACGCGCGTACGCGCCACGATTGACGACGCGCCGTCCTGCTCCGAATGCGGCATGTTAATGACCCCCAACGGCAGCTGCTACAAATGCTCCAACTGCGGCGGCACGTCGGGTTGCAGCTAAGAGCAGCATACAAGGAGCGAGTTTTTCCGGAAGTTAAAACGAAGAAAAATAACAGAAGCGTATCGAAGGGGCGGGTCTCAGACCCGCCCTTTTTTTTCGTGTCGCACGATCGATTCTTGGTAAGGGCGCTGCTTGTGAATCGCCCCGCAGGGCGATTCATCCTGAGATTCGGCGGTGCCGAATCGAAGGGCTGCGCCCCAACTTGCCACAACGTCAGCCCCGCGAACGCTTGCATCGGCCGTTCGCCACCCGCCGAAACTCACGCCTCCGGCACCCCCGCCGACTTCCGCAACGACCGCACCGCCGCATAGCCAATCAGCATCACCGCCACCAGCAGCACCAGCCACAGAAAAATGTCGTGCGTCTCGGTCCACGGCCGCGGATCCACCCAATCCGCATTCACTTCCTCCGGCCCCAACTGTCCAACCTCCGCCGCGGCCAGCTGCGTGGCATTCACGCGCCGCGCCAAATCGTACTCCGCGCCCTCCGCGCGTTCCTGCCCGTAAATCAGCCGGTAACTTCGCCCCGGCTGTTGCTCGAACGTGATGTGCTGCGGCGTGATATACAGCTGCGGCGCCGCCACCGCCAGAGGCGCGTCATTCCCATTCACAATTTCCACGCGCAGGTAACGCGACTGCGCCGCACCGTTGAAAACCGTCACCGCCAGCTGTTCCTGCTGCGCGTCACCCTGCCGGTAGCGATAAATTTCCGCGTTCCGCAGAGACCACCAAGCCTTGCCGTCAACGCTCGCGGATATGTCCACCGAGCGAATGAACTCCGGCGGCGCGCTGACGTCGAATCGCACCTCTGTCACCAGCGGGACAGTCGCGCCCAGTTCGGCGCTCCACACGCTGCGGCCCGCAGGCTGCTTCGCATCCGCGATCATCGGCGTTTCCAGCGTAACGCGTTCCGCCGGCTCCGTGGTTTCGTGCAATATTTCTGCGCCGGTTACCGGGAATCGCTCCTTGCCGTCCAGAATCCGCACGCGCAAATACTGCGCATTATTTTCGGAGTAATGCACCACCTGCGTGCCTTCGTGCGCATTCTTGCGAAAACGGAAAATCGGCGCGCGCGCCTCGACCATTCTCCAGACGTGTCCGTCGTCGCTCGCCTCCACCTGCACCCATTCGATGAAGTCCGCTTCGCCGGTCTGGATGCGCACCGTGTTGTGAAACGGGGCGTGCGCTCCCGCATCCAGCACTAACTGCGTAAAGCCGCCCGCGGTAAAACTGTTTTCACGCCAAGCCGCCGGCAACGTGGAGGATTTCGAGCTTCCGACGCGCTGAAAAATCATGCAGGGGATTTCCGCGCCCCCGTCGTCAATCACGCGCAGATCGGCCAGTCCGATCTGCGCATGTGCATACAAGTCCGGAGGCGCAACCACGTCCGCAAACTGCCCCACACCCGTCGTCGTGCAACGGGCGCCGCCAGCTCAATCGCGCGCGAATAGTGCCAATGCTTCCAAGCCGCAGGCAGCGGCGTATCCGCCAGCGCCGCGAAAGCCGCCAGCAACGCCGCGCCAATCGTGCCAATCACAAAGATGCCGCGACTCATCCGCGCAGGCGAAGGCAAACGTAATCGCGCGCTCACGCTTTCCTCTCGTCCTTCCGCCCCAGCAATTGCCGTTGGTAATAGAACGAGATCAGCATGAGCGCCAGGCCCAGCAGCAGGAACGAAACAATCCGGTAAAATTTCTCCAGGAACGAAAGGTCGAAAAGAAAAACCTTCACAATCACCACGCCCAGCAGCACCAGCGCCTGCCAGCGTACGGTCTGCGACTTCTTCCACAATCCCGCGCCCAGCAGTCCCAGCGACCACACCAGCCACAGCATCGAAAGCGCCAGCTGCTGCGCATGCCCGCGGTCAATTCCCAGTGAATGCATGCGCCCGAAAACGTCCCACACTTCCAGCGACAACGCAGCCACCGCTAAAATATTCGCCGCCATGCGGCGATCATAAACGCCCCGCTTTCCTGCTCGCTCAGCTCTTCATCACTCGTTGCCGCGAAATAGCAGCTCAGCGCCATGCAAACCACGCAAATCGCTAACGTCGCAAACCGCGCATTCAGCAAAAATGTATCGGCCGGAATTTGAATCAGCGCCAACCGCCCCGCCACAATCGCAAACAGCACCAAGCCCGCCCAGCGCATGGCCGCGAACCGCGCCCGCAATCCGCTCCAGACCAGCACCGCGCCCTGCACCGCCCACGCGATCGTGATCCATCGGCCATCCAGCCGGATCGGAATTGCCAGCGTCACAAACGTCAGCGCCAGCCCGGCATACAAAATTCGCGCCACCCGCGTTTCCGTTTCGCGTTTTTCCGGCAGCATGCGCTCCGCCGCCAGATGCGCCGCGGCCAGCGCCAGCACCGCCACCGTCAACGCCCAGCGATTCTCCGGCCACAACATCACGCGCAGCGCCACCAGGTAAGCCAGCGAATTCACCAGCACGATCGCGGCTTCCAGCCCCGAAAGCCCGCCATCGCGCCGGCTGCGCACCACTGGCAACGCCGCAAACAGCACAAAGAACACCGTCGCAAACAACACGGTAATCGCGAGCTGATCCGCGCTGTAAAAATCGCTGTACCATCCCCAGAAATAAACCAGCGTCGCCAGAAATTGCGCCGGCGGCAGCGATTTCCAGTTGCGCACCCAGGCGATTCCCAGCACCCCCGCGCCCAGAATCGTCAAATACACGAACAGCGACACTTCGTGATTCTCGCCGGTGCTCACCAGCACCGGCGTAATCAACCCGCCCAGCAGCGCCAGAAACGCAATCCGCTCGGAATTGCGGCCCACGGCTACCACCAGCGTCACCGCCGTCACCACGATCATCAAAGCGAACGCCAGTGGACTGCGGAAAAATATGGTAGTAATGCCAGCCTGCCCACAACGACAAATACAACACCGCCGCGCCCAACCCCGCGATCCCCTCCGAAAAATATTTGTACCCGCGCGCCAGCAAGTGCTGGCTCCACGGATACAGAATGCTGCCCGCAAGCAGACCAATTCCCACCCGACCGCGCGGGCCCACCCAATTATTATCGAACGCGTATTTCAGGAAGAACGTCACCGCAAACAGCAGCGCCAGGATTCCCACGTAATTCAGCCACCGCCCCGCCACGACCGCTTCAAAATTCCCGTCGCCACCATGACTCGCCGCTGTGGCGCTGGACAAGGGCGACGAAATCGACGCCGTGTGTTCGCGAACCGGCGCAGGCGTGACGCCGAGGTGACGCCGGCGCGGAAACTACCGATGCCCGCGCAGGCTGTGCAGGTAACGATACAGCCGCGGGAGGCGCGACTGGAATAGGTGATTGCACGGTAGCCGCAGGCGTTTCAGTAGCTTCACGCTGAGCAGCCCCAGCCGCCGGAGCAGGCAGTGCCGACAGCCCCTTCTCGATCTGCGTTAGTCGCTGCTCCAGCGCATATATCCGCCGGATCAACTGCGCCGCTTCCGCCGCCACGCTTTGCTTCAGCGCCTTAACATGCACATACGCACGATAGCCAGCACCGGCACACCAATCACGAAGAGGGCGGCAAGCAAGACGAACAGCGCGGCGCCAGATTGCATATTCGAGAGGGTGCGCGAAAACTGAGGGCATTACATCATAGGTAAAAAAGAGGGGCAATCCACTTGCTCGAACCAGCGTCCAAGCAGCCAACACAAAAAATTAGGGGGCCCCGTCGGGCCCCCTTTTATGCTCTACCCCTAGTTCCGGTTCCAGCGCGGCGAAACCGGCCCACCCCGGGATAAGAGACAGCCGCTCGACAGGTTGCACGCCAGATGCCAGCTTATTGTCTATTCCCTGAGTGACACAATATGCTGTACCCGCAGGGTTTAGCTCCCGTAGAACGGATTTCGCCTATGGTATTGCGGTATGAACCTCCAGTTTCTGAAAGCATGCCACCATTTTTCTATGTTCTTTGGAAGAAAATAGCCCCTAGCTCCGAGCCCGGCGCCGAAACCGCCTCCACGCGAACCACCCCGGTACCAGCAAAATCGCCAGCCAGAACAACAGTGACGGCCCCACCGCAAACACGAAAACCAGGAGCGCTATCACTCCGTCTTCGAGGCTGCTGAACCCCTCCACCGCCGCGTTCCGGATCTTGGTTCCAGTTGAAATCGTCCCCGACCCTAGAACTTGCCGGTACTCTTCGTTCAAATTCACCTGCACCGTCGCGTAATTCACTCGGTGCACCAGCAGCGCGCTCTGCCCCTGCATGCTCTCGATCTCGCCCCGAATGCGCGCCAGTTCACGCTCAGCCTCCAACACATCCTGGAGCTTCCCAGTGCGCGTGCCCAGCAGCTCGAGCAGCCGCTGCTCGGTAGCCCGCGCGCTCTTCAGCCTCGCTTGCACGTCCACGTACTGGTCGCTTACTTCCTCGTTCTCGCGATCCTCTCTTTCGACGTGCCCCAGCTTGCGCACATCCGCCAAGAACCCGTTGAGCTGCTTCGTTGGAATCCTCAACGTCGCCGAAATCGCCCGCGCGTTCCCGGTCTGCGCGCTGGCGCCCAGCTTTTCCACGTAACCGTCATGCGCCGCGGCCAGTTTTTCGATCGCCGCGCTGGCCTCGTCGTAATTCGTCGCCAAAATATTCAGCGACGCCGTCTGCACAATCATCGGCCCGATATTTTCCGGCGCCTTCAATTGCTCGTCGTCCCCAGGCGGCGGTGGCGCTGGCGCGTCCCACCCCTCCGCGCTACCCTCCCAGCCGGCGGCTTGGCCGGCGGATTGAATGTCGTAGCGCTGAAGGACCGTCTATCGGCGGCAGGGGCGGACAAGCCAGTCGCGCGTTGCGTATCAATCCACGCAACCGGGCGTGCTCTGAAAAAGTTTGGAATGCTCACAACCGCAAGCAACGCTACCAATCCCAAACCCGCAAACGCCCAAACGTAAGGCCGCGCAAACATGCGCCGCCAATTCCACGGCTTACTTTGCTCGGAACCACCTGGAATTGTTTTCTTTGGGGACTTGCCGGCATCCAGCGCAGCAAGCACCGTTTCGTTCATCCCTGCCGCAGGACGCTCCACTTCAAAACTCAGCATCCGCTCCGAAAGCGCGCGAAATCCCTGCGCCACTTCCTGGCACTCGCCGCAACTCACCAGATGCGCCGCCAGCGCCGCTGCTCGCCGCGCTTCCAGCTCGCCGTCGAGATAAGCCATCACCTCTGCGGCGTCAAACGCGTGTTGTGCATTTCGTTCCATAAAATTCCTCGGCCTCAATCCTTCACTTCACCGGCAGCAATTGATTTTTCAGCGCCGCCCGCGCCCGGAATAAACGCGAGCGCACCGTATTCACCGGCATGCGCAGCACCGCCGCAATTTCGCCGTAACTAAGCTGTTCGTACTCGCGCAACATCAAAATCTCCCGCTCGCTCTGTTCCAGATGCCCCAGCGCCTTGCGCACCCAGATTCCCGCATCATTATTTTCCGCGGCGTTTCCTTCCGCTGCCCGCCCATCGAGCTTTTCGTTCTCCGCCACCTCGCGCCCCGCCTTGCGCCGCTCCGCCGCCACCAGATGAATCGCGATCCCGTACAAATAGCTGCGAAAACTCGCGCGCGGCTCGTAGCGCCGCACGTTCTGCAACAGCGCCAGAAAACATTCCTGCGCCAACTCCTCCGCCCGCGCCGGATGGTCCAGCCGCCGCCGAAAAAATCCATAAATCGGCTCGCGATAGCGCTCAAACAACTCCACAAACGCCTCCCGCGCCCCCTGCTGGAACTCCAATATGAGCGTCTCGTCGCTATTCATAAAAAAGCACCGCACCGCTTCCAGTTCCGGGTTTAGATGTTCACTTGGCCCTTGTAGCGGCCGGTTCAGCTTTATCGAACCGGGCAGCCGTCGCGTGCGGTTTGCCGTCGCCTTCGTAGCGGCGCACTTCAGTGCGCCATTCTAGCGCACGGCACCCACCGATGCCGGCTCAGCATGACCGCCGCTACAAGGGCCTCGGCGCGTCCCGCCCCGCGCCCCTCACTACTTAGAATGTCGCCAATGCAGAAATAGTTCCCGGAAGATTCATCTATTTGGAAATAATGCGGGCAGGCTTTCGTAGCGCCGGCGTCCCGCCGGCTCTTAGCATTTGACGTTGTTCTTCACGTACCGGCCGAGAACGCCGCCATCAGTGCGTCGTCGCCGCAACCGGCGCAAACGCTACGCCCCAATCGTCTCGCGCAACGCCTCCGCCAGCGTCTCCGTCCAGCGCGTCACATCGTCCGCGTGCTCGGCTTCCACCATCACCCGCGCCAGCGGCTCGGTCCCCGAATAACGCAGCACCACGCGCCCCGATTCCCCCAGCGCTTTCTCCGCCTCCGCCAAACCGCGCGCCACCGCCGGCAGAGACTCCAGCGGCGGCTTCGACCGCACCCGCACGTTCACAATCTTCTGCGGAAAAATTTTCAAATCGGCGAGCAATTCATCCAGCGGCCCACTCAGCGCGATGATGGACGCCAATTTCACAGCCGTAAGCATTCCGTCCCCAGTCGTCGCATCGTCCAAAAACAAAATGTGCCCCGACTGCTCGCCGCCCAGGTTCGCTCCGATGTGCAACATTTTTTCCAGCACATAACGATCGCCCACGGCCGTCCGCATCAGCTTCAACCCGGATTTCTCCAGCGCGCGTTCCAATCCCAAATTCGCCATCGTCGTCCCAACGATCACATCGCCCTTCAGTTTCCCCGCGGATTTCATGTAACGCCCCGCCACCAGCAGCACTCCGTCGCCATCCACCAGCCGCCCCGAACCGCTCGCGAAAATCGCGCGGTCCGCGTCGCCATCAAACGCCACTCCCAGCGACGCGCCCGATTGCACCATGCGCTTCTGCATCGCCTCCGGATGCAGCGACCCGCAGTCCGCGTTGATGTTCCGCCCGTTGGGGCTGTCGTTGATCGCGATCACGTCCGCGCCCAGCGAACGGAATAATCGCGGGCCCAGCTTGCTGGCCGCGCCGTTCGCGCAGTCCATCACGATTTTCATCCCCGCAAAATTCGCGCCCGGCAGCACCGCCGCGCGCAACCCATCCAGATAGTCATCGTCAATCTTCTCGTTGTCGTGCAGCTGCATCTCGCCGCGCGATTCCGGCGATTCGCTGGAAGCCAGAATAAATCGCTCCAGCTCCGCTTCCACCGCGTCCGGAAATTTCATACCCGTCGCGGAAATCAGCTTCACGCCGTTGTCGTGATACGGATTGTGCGAAGCGGAAATCACCACGCCCGCCGCGAATCCCTCGTGATGCACCAGCCAGGCCACTCCCGGAGTCGTCAACACTCCCGCGGAGACGGCCTCCACGCCCGCCGCCGCCAAACCGCGCGCGATGCGATCCGCGATGTGCGGCCCGGATTCGCGCGTGTCCCGCCCGATCAGCACGCGCGCCGGCGCATCCGCCGAACGCCCGTGCGAGCTGACGTATTCGCCCAGCGCCAGCCCCACGCGGTCCAGCGTGGCGTCATCCAACGGAACTTCGCCGGGCACGCCGCGAATGCCGTCCGTTCCGAAAAGTTGTTTCGTCATGTAATTGTTGGCGCGCCAAAAAATCAGGCACGCGATTCTATCATTGCGCCGCTAGCCGAGTCCCGCCGCAGCCGCGCCTGCCGCCGAAAACATCACCACCGCCCCGCCCGGCCTCGGGGCCAGTGTATGCGCGAGCACAGCGTTATTCGCGCAGCGCAGGCTGTGTTATCGTACCGCCATGCCTCTTGAGGAAGAGAAAATCGTCTCTGCCAGCTCCGCCAGCGGAAAAATCATCGCCGCCGGAATCGTCATCGCCTTCTGCTACTGGGCGTCTTCGATTCTAGTCACGCTGTTGGTCGCGGTGCTGCTCGCGTATTTTCTCGATCCGGTCGTCAACTTTCTGGAAGATTGGCACGTCCCGCGCGCCCTCGGTTCGCTCATCGTGGTTCTGTTCACCATCGCGGCAGTGCTGTTTGTCGCATGGAGCATGATCGAGCGCGTGGACCAGTTCGGCCGCGACTGGCCTCTCTACCGCAAGCCCTTACATCAAGTTGCCTCCGTCATCGAGCAAAAGATGGCGAACTTTGAAGAACACGTTTCCGAAATTGAGCCCGGAACAACTCCCGGCGAACACGTCGTTTCCGTCGGAGAGTCGCACCCCGTGCGCACCGCGCTGCTCTCGCGCTTGAGTTCGCTCTATGAAGTCGTAGTCGCTGCGACCTTCGTACCCTTCCTGCTTTTCTTCATGCTCGCCGCCAAACGCCAGGTCTGGCACGCCACCATGCAGTTATTTCCCGCCACTCGCCGCACCGAAGTGAAGGAAACTCTGGCGGACGTTACTATGGTGCTGCGCAGTTACGTCGTCGGCACCGCGCTGGTCGGCCTGATTCTGGTTGTCTTCAGTTGGCTTTTCTTTTGGGGCATGGGTCTGGATTTTCCATTCCTGCTCGGCTTGCTTTCCGGTCTGCTGAATCTGATTCCGTACCTCGGCGTGGTTCTTTCCTGGATTCCGCCAGTTCTCATCGGCATCAAACAGTTTCACACGCCCGGCCCGTTTATCGGCATTTTCACGATCCTCACGCTGTTTCACTTCATCGCCAACAACTTGCTGGTTCCCGCGCTGGTTGGCTGGCGCGTTCGTCTCAACGCCCTCGCATTAACTGTGTCCTTACTCTTCTTCGGTTTCCTGTGGGGCGCGATGGGCCTGCTGCTGGCAATCCCAGTCACCGCGGTCATCAAAGTCATCTGCGACCACATCGAAGACCTGCAACCCATCGGCCGCTGGCTCAGCGGCTAACACGCCAGCCGCTCGTTAATCTTGCATGTCATCCCGAACGGAGTCCCGCGCTTTTTCTTTTCCCGCCGCAGTTTGGCGGGCGCGGGACGCAGAGAGGGATCTGCTTTTTTGCACAACCTCGCGTCGCGATAACCCTACCTCAATCCTCGTAGCTGCTCCACCACATCCTGCATCGCGGCGCCATCCCGCGCGTCCTGAAACACCCGAATCGCCGCAATCCCCGCCCCTCCTGCGCGAATGCAATCCGCCGCATTTTCCTCAGCCACTCCGCCAATCGCCAGCACCGGAATCGTCACGCTGCCGCAAATCTCCCCCAGCCGCGCAACGCCCTGCGGTTCGCCCATCCCCCGCTTCGACGGCGTATCAAAAACAGGCCCGAAAAAAATGTAACTCGCGCCCGCGCTCTCCGCTTCGCGCGCTTCCTCCAAACTGTGGCACGAAACGCCCACCACAAATTCCGCGGGAGCATTCCCGCCTCTGCACCAGCCCACCACGTCCCGCGCGCTCAGCGATTCCCGCCCCAAGTGCACGCCCGCAGCTCCCGCCGCCAGCGCCACGTCCAACCGGTCGTTCACCATCACTCGCGCCACACCGCACCCGGCGATGGCCTCGCGCGCCAGTGCCAGCAACTCCCGTCCGGATAAATCCTTCTCGCGTATCTGCACCCAATCCACGCCGGCCGCGGCCGCCGCGCGAATTTTCCCGAGCACACTTTCGCCGCCCTCGCCCGCCGCGAGCGATTTCCGGCCGGTCACGTAGCAAACAATCGGTTTTTTAGGTGCGGGTGACAACGGCGGTGGTCCGGCGGCGAAACGCTTCCAGCGCAAACAGTACGTTCATCACTCCCAGCCCTGAAATCATTCCGCGCAAATAGGAGTTTTTCACAAAAATCGCCAGGGCCGGATACTGATAAAGAAAATAGTTCACGTCCCAAACCTCGGACCACGGCATCAGGATCAACAGCAGTCCCAGTTCCAGCCACAGCAGCAGCAGCACTACACGCAGAATCCGAGTGAACATGATTGGGCTACGATTATGGGAGATTATCGTCAGAGTCGCAACCGCCCCGTGAAGTTTGCGAACCCGTCACAGCGCGATTCGCCCCGAGATGCTGCTCCAAGGGGCCGAAGGATCGCAGAGCCCTTCGCGGGGCGCAGTTGACCCTGCATTTGAATTTTGTAGCGGCCGCTCTGTCCCATGCTTTTCGGGACAGAGCGGGCATCCTTCTTTTCTTGTTATCGTTTTCGCACCCAACTCCCCACAAACGCTGAACCGCGCCCCGCCACCCGCGCCGAAACCCGATAATATTATCGCGCAATGGCAAATTCCGCGGGCGACACAAAGCCCAGCAGCATCGCAAAAGATCGCCGCATCCACTCGGCACCGCTCGCGTCAGTCACGCTGCTCTCAGCCCTGCTCTGCGCGATAACAGCCGCGCCAGCCGCCGCGCAACAATGCACCGCCAAACCGGCGATAATCTCTCTAGGCCAAACCGTCCGCCTCTCCTGCCAAGTCCCCGCCACCAAGGCCAAACTGAACGACCGCACCGTCCGCCTCTTCCCGCAATCCAATGGCGGCTCGCAAGGCCTGATGCCCATCGCCGTCGCGGACCTACCGGGCGCCTACGAGATAGATTTTCTAGCCGAAGATGGCACGACGCTCGCCTCTGCAAAACTCACCATTCGCCCGACCAAGTTCCCCACGCAAAATGTGGTCCTCGCTCCACAAATCGAAGCGCTCCACTCGACGCCCGAAGACATCGCCACCCTCACCGAATTTCGCAACACCGTGTCCGACGTAAAATACTGGGAAGATCCGCTCGTCGCTCCCGTTCCCGGCTGCATCCTTTCCCCCTTTGGAGTAAAACGCCTCCACAACGGCAAGCCCACCGGCGAATTTCACGCCGGCATTGACCAGCGCTCGCCCGCCGGACGCCCGGTTCACGCCGTAGCCGCGGGCATCGTGAAAATCGCACAACCTTTCGCAGTCCTAGGCGGCACAGTAGCCATTGATCACGGCCAGGGCCTCGAAACCATGTATCTGCACATGTCCAAATTATTGGTCGAACCCGGCGCCCGCGTAAAAAAGGGCGAAGTGATCGGCTACGTAGGCGCAACAGGCCGCGCCAACGGCCCGCATCTCCACTGGGTAGTAGATGTGAACGGCGTCCCAGTAAACCCGCAGCAATGGGTCACCCTGAAATCCTGCGGCTCCGAGAAGGCTAAGCCAAAAACGAAGTAACGAAGCTATCGTAGCGCCGGCTCGTCCTGAGGGTCTGCCAGCGGCAGACTCGAAGGGCGTCCCGCCGGCTCAGTTGACTTTGAAGTTGTAACGGTCGCCTTCGGGCGGGCGTAGTTGCCTTTGATTGAAACGATCCACGCGCCCAACTCTATTCGCGCAAAAAATCTCAACACAGACATTCAAAACGCGGACGGAATTTCGTGCGGGCAGGAATTAATGCTTTTGCAGAGTAGCAATGCGATCAGCCACATCGCGATAATCAATGTTAGCCGCGTAAACCTGCCGGAAACTATCCAGCGCCGCATCCGCTTCCCCCGCGGATTCCAGCGCCAAACCCAAATCATAACGCAGCGCCAAGGCCGATTCCTCTTCCAGTCCCGGCACCTGCAGCGCGCGCTGATACCACAGCGAAGCCACTTTCGGCTCGCCCTTATCCATGAACGAAAGCCCCAGCATCACCGAGCAATTCATCTCATAACGGAAAGGCTTGCCCTTCTGCACAGCCTTCGCCACTTTCTGGAATTCTCCGATGGCTTCATCCAGCAATCCCATTTCCCGGTAGGCGATGCCCAGATTGTAGTGCGTCTCCAGGTCTTCATCCTCTTCGCCCATTTCGCCCAGCTCGCTGCGGAATTCCTGGAATACTTCATGCAGCTGGTTCAGATTTTCCAGCGTGCCGGGCGTCGCGGCAGGCGCGGCCGCAACATTTTTGCTGGTCGAGCCATTCGTCGGCGGCGGCGGGATCGCGGCCATCGGCGTGGCATTCGTTTCTGCGAACACCTGCTCCAGACTCGCGTGTGTGTCTTTAGGTGAAGATACAGACGCAGACGCCAGCGCCGGTTCCGCGGCCGGAGCTTCCAGATCGTCCAGCTCCGCAACCAATTCGCTGATGAAATCCTCGGTCGTCGCGGCCCCGGCATGTTCGCGCGGTGCATCCGTCTCAGGCGTCAGCTCCAGCTCAAACTCGTCCCCGCCCGAGGCAGGCGTCGCAGCCACCTCTGCCGCAACTGGCTCGTCCACAATCTCCAGTACAGTCTCAGGAATCGCTTCCGCCGGTGATTCCTGTATCGCCGCCACCTCGAGAATTTCGATCTCAGGCTCCGCCGCCGCAGCTTCCACCGGCACTTCAATCTCCGGCACATGCGCCGCAATCTCGGATTGCGGTGTGTTTGCGTCGATCTGGAACGGCGCGGGCTTCGCGTCGTGGTCGGGCTCTTCATCCGGCAGCGCGCTTACCTCGAACACCGCCTCCAGCGCCGCAATTGTATCGGTGTTCTCAGACGCCTCGGCCGCAACCGGCTCCGGCTCGACGACAGGATCGAGCTCCACGCTGGCCGCTTCCATTTCGTTTGCCACCGGCGCTTCGGCGGTCTCTGTCGTTTCCGCCGCAATCGCCTCCCACTCGTCGGAGAGATCCAGTTCTTCCCCAACCCCGGCGATCTGCGGAGCCACCACTTCCTGCGTCGCAGGCGCGGCGGCAACTTCTTCCGGCGCAAGCGCGATCGGCGCGGGCGGTGGTGTCACTTCCGGTTCCAACCCAGTCAGGGGAATTTCAAACTCGATGGGCGCAGCAGCAGGCGCGGGAGCCTTGGCAACCGGCACAGCTTCCGGTGCAATCTCAAACGCTGGAGGTTCCGCCGGCGCAGCAGCAGATGCCTGCGCGGGAATCGTCGCAGCTACCTCCGCAGAGGAAGTCACCGGTTCCGGCGCAGCCACCAAGGTCGGCGCCGCCGGCATATCCTTCTCCGTTAGTCCCGCTACCTTTGAATATCTCTGCCGCAGCTCGGCAAAGCGATCGGCATTGATCGTGTCGTTCCGCTCGCGATGAATCTGTTCCAGCTGCGCCGCCAGTTCCGCCGTCCGGCGATCGTTCCCAGCGCCCAAATGCAAATCGAGCAACCGCTCCAGCGTTGGCGTATGCCGCGGCGCGCGCTGCAGCACGTTTTCCAGCAAATGCGTGGCTTTCTGCGTCAGCCCATAACTGGAAAACAGGTCCACGTCCGTCAGCGCCTGCGCAATATACTTGTGCGTCTCCTCGTCCAGCGCTTCCTCGGCAATCGCCGCCGGCGCGGGAGGAACCAGCTTGTTTTGTTCTTCGGCCACCGCTTCCCGCAGACCTGCGTGGCTTGGGTTTGCCGCGTTTGCTGCCGCGCTCTCCGGGCTCGTGCCTCCGGCCACCGGCGCTCCGCCCGTCCGCGCGCGCAGTTGGTTCAGCCGGTCCACCAGCCGTTCGTCGTTCTTGTTGCGCTCCACCAGCTCCACCAACAACTCTTCCGCGCGCGGAAAATTATCCTGCGCCGCATAAGCGTCGGAGAGCTGGCCCAGCGCCGCATTCAACCGGAAAGGATCACTGGTGGTCCTGCAAAAGTCCGCGAGCGCTTCCAGCGGTTCGGTCCGCCCTGGCAGCCGTTCGCAGGCGGTCGTAAGCGATTTCAAAAAGTGATCCTGAGCGCCTGCTTCAATCATCGGCGCTCGCAATTCAGCCAGCAGCGGCAGCGCTTGCTCCGGTTGCGCCCCTTCGATCATGCCCTCGGCAACCTTGCAAAGCAGTCCGTAATGCGCGTGCCCGCGCGCCAGTTGCCGCCGTGCCCGCTCCGCGGCCTTGTCTGCATGTCCCGCCCGCAGCTCGTATTCCACCAGCAGCTTGGTTACGTCGCCTTCCGTTTCCGCTTCCGGATGCGTGCCCAGGATCGCGATCGCTTGGTCAATCTTCTCGCTGGCGTTCAGCGTTTTTGCTTTCAGCAGAATCGCAGCCGCATTGCCAGGGTCCACTTCCAGCGCGCGCTCCACCAGCTTTTCCGCTTCGTCCGTTTCACCGCGATCAAATAGCCGGTGCGCGTACGCCTGATACGTCAGCGCCGCCTCCTTCTTCTGCCCCATCATGCCGTAGAGTTCCGCCAGCCGCATTTGCACGCGCTGATTTTCCGGCTCCACTTCCAGCAAGCGGTGCAGCACCTCCACGGCTTTCTGCGAGTGATTCGATTTCAGATGGGCTTCGGCGATCTGCAGGAACAAAGGACGCGCTTCGCTCAGCACCCCCTGCTGCACGTACAAATCCGCCAGGCGCTCCAGCGGCGCCAGCTCATTCGGCGCCAGCTTGGCGATCTTCTTGTAAATCGCGATGGCTTTGCTGTTGAACCCATCATTCAAATAGACCTGCGCCAGCCGCTCGAAATACTCGATGGCCTGCGTCATGTCTCCCTGGCGGGCAAATAAATCGCCCACCGTCATTAATGTTGCTTGATCCTTCGGGTCTGCGCGCAGAATTAGCTGGTATTCGCCGATAGCCTGAGGGACCTTGCCCTGGTTGAGGAATTTCAGCGCATTTTCCAGCGCTTTGCTTTTGTTGAAGGCCATGGATGATTTTTGCCTGCCGGACCCCGCACACTCCGGCACCGCTTTTCAGCCGTACGGACGGCTTAGACATGAAGGTTAGCACGCGCCAAAAACAAGGAGCAACGCGCCACAACAAGCGAGGTGCCAAAGGCGATAACAGTGCCTCTTGCGTGCCGAGAAGGGCCCAGGCGTCCCGCTCGGCCCCGGTTTAGGTCCCCACGCGAACGTCTAGCAGACACGCAGGGGCGGTTCGGAACCGCCCCCTCACATCGCAGCGGGCATTCGCCCACTTCACGCTCGTCGGCACAAAACGCAACCCAGGACTCCAATACTTGGTAGGGGCGCTGCTTGTGAATCGCGCCCCTGCGCGATTCATCCTGAGATCCCGCAGTGCGGGATCGAAGGGCTGCGCCCCAGCTTGCCACGATGTCGCGCTGCCGACTGCTTGTAGTTGAATTTGTAGCGGCCGCCTTTGACTCACCAGTCCCAGGCGCACGCCATGTCGCGCCCACCGTCCCTGGGAACGCGATTCTCCTGAATGGCGTTTTTCGTGCGTCGCTCCAACTCCGTAGGAGCGCTGCTTGCTGCGCCACAGCGCGATTCATCGCTCCCCCGGCACGTAACTATCAGCCGTACTAGCCGCCCGCATTTCCGCTGAGCTGCCGATTCCAAAGTGTTTTCCCTTGACAAATTAGGGTCTAGGGAGCAAATTTCGGCTCAAGAGACCGGCCAAGAACGGGGTTCGCGATTCCGGGGACCATCCAACTCAGCCGCGTTGAACCGATAAATCCCCGATCGGGTCGTCATCACCGAAATTATGCAAGGCATCGAGGAGGCTCCATTGGAAACCGCTATTGGCGTTTTTGGTTCGCGCGAACGCGCGGAAGAAGCTGTGAAAGAATTGCTCGATAAGCATGTCCCGAAAGATTCGATCGTGTTCTTGACTCGCTCCGAAAATGAGGCCACCGCGCTAGCCACTGAACTTGGCACCTACGCGGGAGGCTTTATCGGGGGAGCCGCGGGTCTCTCCGCCGGAGTCGTTGCCGCCACGCTGTTCTTGATCCCGGGGATCGGGCAAGTATTCGCCCTGGGCGTCGGCGCCACCGCCCTGCTCGGGTTTCTTGGTTCTCAGACCGGTGCCGCCGTAGGCAAGGCGCTCTCGGATGATGAAGAAACTCCCAAACCGAGCTCGGCCCAGAAGTCTTCTGAAGACACGGTCCTCTTCCTGGAACCGCTGAAGCAGGGTCGTTCTCTGGTTGTCGTCCGCACGGACTCTCCCCAGGCAGCAGCCACCGCCTGCGCTACCCTGGACCGCCTGGGCATGAGCATGCAAGCCCGCGCTGCCGCCAAGATGCAAGCGGCGACGCGACAGATCGGTGAAATCAGCATCGTGGACATCAGCGGCCGCATTACCCTCGGCGAAGGCAACGTCATGCTTCGCGAAATCATGGTGGACTTGCTCGAGAAAGGCAACAAACACATCCTGCTGAATATGACCGAAGTAATCCACGTGGATAGCGCCGGCATCGGGGAACTCGTCCGCTCGCATACCAGCGTCCGCAAACAAGGCGGTCATATGAAGCTGGTCAACCCCCACAAAAAAGTCCGCGACCTGCTGCAAATGACCATGTTGTCCGCGGTATTTGACGTCCAGGAGGACGAAGCCAGCGCCGTCAAGTCCTTCGGCCTATCGTCGAAAGCAGCGGGATAGTCCGGGGGCACTTCAGACAGTTCATCGAGTCGCCATGATTGAAATCGCGCGCCTTCGGACTCGTCGCAGTAACGGATGATGGGGAAGGGCGGGACTTCAGCCTCGCCGCGAGGTTCTCGGAGAGAAGGGGCTTTAGAGCGCGTGTAAGAACATGGAAATCTTTGTGGGTCGTGGCTTTAGCCACGACATAAACGCCGCAAAGTCAGCGCGACTTTAGCCGCTGAAGTTCCGCTTTTGCAGTTCCCACTCAGACTCTTTAGCCCCTGAAGCCGCGCTTTTTTCTATCGCAGCCAGGATTCACTGAATTAGTTTCTCGTCGGTCAAGATGTCTCCGGCAGAAATCAGCGGCAAAGGATCCTGCGTCGCGCCCGAAGCCCAGCACGCCGATTGACGCACCGGCGCATACGAAAACCGGTGCAGTGGAGTAGGCCCGTGCCGCCGCAACGCCTCCAAATGCTCCGGCGTTCCGTAGCCCTTGTGCTGCGCCAACCCGTACTGCGGATATTGCAGGTCGAATTCTTCCATCCGCCGGTCGCGTTCCGTCTTCGCCAATATCGACGCCGCCGCAATCGAAACCGACCGCGCGTCCCCATGAATCAGCGCCTTCTGTTCGATCGGCAGGTCAATCTCCATCGCATCCAGCAGCATATAGTCCGGCAGCGGATTCAGCTGCGACACCGCGGCCATCATCGCTTGCCGGCTCGCCTGATAAATGTTCCACGCATCAATCCGGCTCGAATCAATTTCCGCCACGGCCCAGGCCAATGCGTGCTCGCGTATGCGCGGCGCCAGTTCCGCCCGCCGTTCCGCCGTAAGTTTTTTGGAATCGTCCAGGCCCACGATGCGCCGTCGTGGATTCAGTATGACGGCCGCAGCCACCACCGGACCAAATAGCGACCCGCGCCCCGCCTCATCAATCCCCGCGACGCGCAGCCAACCGCACTGCCGCGCCTCCCGCTCATATCGCGAACAACAAAGTCTCCCCATCGGCTCGCGATTTTAGCACAAGCTCGCAGCACATCTCCTGCCGACCTAGTGCGTCAGTTTCCGATCACCACGTTAGTCAAGCGCGTGGATTACTTCCGGGTAGCGAACTCACTCTCTACTCCTCGGCGAGCGCCTCAATCGGGGATATTTGCGCGGCGCGTTGCGCCGGCAGCAGGCAGGCCGCGAGACACACGACTGTCGTCACGCACGCGGCCGCGGCAAACACCGCGACGTTAAGCGGCGGTACTTGGAAGAGCACGGACCGCATCGCGCGGCCCGCCTGCCACGCTCCGATCAAGCCCAACACGGTCCCGGCGGTTAGCAGTCGAACCGAGAGTGAGAGGAACTGCATTCGAATCTGCCCGGGTTGTGCGCCGAGCGCCATCCGCACTCCGATTTCGCGGCGGCGTTGTGTCACGGCGTAACTTAGCACCCCATAGGTGCCGATGGAGGTGAGCAACAGAGCGATCGCTGAGAACAGGCCAGCCAGCAGCGCCGGTGAGCGACGGGCGACCAGGCTGTCGGCGATGCGCGTGTCCATCGAGCGGATATCACTGACCGGCACGTCGGCATCGATTTGTCGAACCAACTTCTGCAATGTCAACGCGAACGATTCCGGTGGCAGGCTGGTGCGGACGGCGACGAAGACGTTGTCACCGATGCGGAAGGCGTAGGGATAATAAATCGCGCCCTGAGCTTCGTCTTCGGTGAGCCCCGCTTGTTTTACTCCACCGACAACACCGACGACCGTAAAAGCTTCGGCATCCTTTCCCTCTTCGGAGCCGTCCCACAATCGTTGGCCAATCGCGCTCGAGTGCGGCCAGTAATATCGCGCGAAGTCTTCATCCACCACGCAGACTCGCTCGGACCGGCGTGAATCATCCGCGGTTAGGAATCGTCCCTCCCGCAGCGAGAAACCCATCGCCCGAAAATAGTCTCCCGCGACTCCGTAAGCATAGTGCCCTCGCGCGGATTCGCCAGGATGGCGAACATGACCCGCCACCGTAGCGGCGCTTTTGCCGATGTTGCCACTGAACGGCACATTGTTGACCACGCCCGCGTACATCACTCCCGGTAGCTGCTCAACTTTGTCCATCAACCTTTCAAAAAATGGCAGCCGGGTTGCCTCCGAGTAGTCTTTCCACGTAAGCAAGATTTGCCCGGTCAGCACGTGGTCCGATTGAAAGCCCGGAGAAACGGCCATCACTCGCTGCAGACTCAGGCCGAGCAGACCAGCTCCGGCCAACAGAACAAAAGCCAGGGCAATCTGAGCGACGATAAAACTGTGCCGCAGGACTTGCGCGCCGCGGCCGCTCGTGCCGCCGCGGCTTACCGATTGCAGCGCATTTCCCAGATGCCGCCGCAGATTGAACCAGGCGACGGGCACCGCGAACACGATGCCCATGACGACGGCTGCGACCAGACCGACCAGTGCTAATCGCGCGTCGAAAACGATGCGACTTCCTAAGGGCAGCCGATCAGCGCCCAACGCGCGCAGTAGCTGCATTCCGCCGGCGCCGACGGCGAGTCCGAGTAATCCTCCGGCGAACGTGAGCAACGTGGTCTCGACCACCACTTCGCTGACAAGATATTTCCAACCTGCGCCAAGCGCCTGGCGCACGGCTAATTCCTTAGCTCGGCCGCTGGCGCGGATCAGCAGCAGGTTCACCAGGTTGACTCCGCCAATCAAAAGAAGAACCAGTGCGCCTGCTTCCAGCAGTAGCAGCGTGGGACGCACGGCTGCGACGTGGTCCGCGCGCAATGGCACCACCAGCGAACGAAAGCCCGCCTCGGCAATCATCTTGGCCTGCGGGTCGTCAACTTCCAGTGCCGTGTTCTGCGCATCGAGTTCCGACTGGGCTTGTGCCAGCGTGGCGTCCGGCCGGAGGCGCGCAATCATCTGAATCACATTCCCGCCGGAATGCCGCCGCGATGGCGCGCGAGCTTCCGGATCCGACGCCAGAGGTAGGAACACCCGTGCATCGGAAGAGAGAAAGCGGAAGCTGGCAGGCAAGACGCCGATCACCGTTCTGGAAACGCTGTTTACGCGAATCAGCTTTCCAAGCACGTTGGGATCGGCGTTGAAACGTTGCCGCCAATACGTATTGGAAAGAATCGCAACGTGGTCGGTGTCGGAAGTGGTTTCCTCGTCGGTGAAAGTGCGGCCGATCGCGGGGCCGAGCCCAAGCGTAGAGAAAAACTCCGGAGACACGCGCATGGTCGGCTCGCGTTCCGTTGAACCAGGCTCGCCGACAACTTCCGTTGCATAGCGGTAGATCGAAAGCGAGGAAAAGGCAGGAATGTGGCCGCGGCGCTCGTAATAGTTGGTCAGCGTGGACCCGTCGCGCTCAACGCCAGCTTTCGGATACGTATTGAATATCGTCATGAGCCGGTCGGGCTCGGGAAAGGGCAGGGGACGGAGCAGCACCGAATCGATCACGCCAAAAATCGTCAGATTCGCGCCGAAACAAACGGCGAGCGTCAGCAGAGCGGTCGCTGTAAATGCCGGGGTCTTGCGCAACAATCTCACGGCGTAACTCAGCTGCCTGCGAAACTCGTCAAAGAAGTGCACGCCAAACGCTTCCCGGCAATCCGCTTTGATGTTGATGGAGCTGCCGAGTTCTATCTGCGCCCGGCGAGCTGCATTTTCCGGCGAAAGTCCGGAGCGGACCAGTTCATCGGTGTGTTGCTCGATGTGAAAGCGAAGCTCCTCGGACATTCCCTCTTCGAAATCACGCCGCCGAGTGAGCACGCGAAACACCGAACGCAGGCGCTGGATCATCTCAGACTTCTTCCGGCGTTGCGCTTAAGGCCGCGGCAATCGCAGAGGCCGACCGCTTCCAGCCCGCCGTTTCCTCACGCAAGCGGTGGCGCCCTGCGGCAGTCAAGGTGTAATACTTCGCGCGGCGGTTGTTCTCGCTCAGGCCCCATTCAGCAGTGATCAGATCGTGATGCTCCAAGCGGTAGAGGGCCGGATATAAGGATCCTTGGGGAATTTCCAGCGCATCCTTTGAGATCTGGCGTATGCGCAACAACACACCGTAGCCGTGCAACGGTCTCAACGACACCGCTTTCAGAATCAGCATATCGAGTGTGCCCGGGAGCAGTTCCGCGGTTTTGTCCACTATGTCGGTCTCCTAGCCTAACTGGGAGTATAGCGGATACTCTCCTAGTTTGACAAAGGGAAGGCGGTACGCGACGCATCGCGCTGTGTGGCAGCCAAGAGGAATAAACAAAAAAGCCCGCCCCGATTTCTCGGAGCGGGCCATGGCAAATCCGAATACCCGTTTACTTCGCGGCAGCCGCCGCAGCTTCCGTCGGCGCTTCCACCCGCGCCGCGCGCTTGATCCTCGCCGCCTTACCCTTGCGCTTGCGCAGATAATTCAGCTTAGCGCGCCGCACGCGTCCGGCCTGCACAATCTCGATCGAGCTGATCATCGGCGAGTGCACCGGAAAAATCCGCTCCACGCCAATTCCAAAACTCACGCGCCGCACCGTGAACGATTCTCCCAGCAACTCCCCGCGCCGGCTCATCACCACGCCCTCAAACGGCTGGATGCGCTCTTTGTCGCCCTCGCCTTCCTTCAGCCGCACGTTAATCTTCACCGTATCGCCCGGACGAAAATTCGGATGATCCTTGCGAATTTGGGACTGCTGCGCTTTATGCACAATCGGATTCATGACATTATTTCCAGGCAGACCCGCTCAGGTGGGGCCAGCACACAACGCACAATCTCCAATTCTAGCCTATTTACCCCCGTTTTCGCCACAGCAAATTGCGCTCTTTGCTCCACTTCGTCGCACTTACGAATCCGAACGGGGTTATGTAGCGGCCGCTCTGTCCCGTGCCGTTCGGGACAGAGCGGGCACCTTGGCATCGCCTAGGTCACGAATTCAAAGCGGTTTTTCGGTAGGCAGCCTTCGCTCAAATCGCGGCGTTTTCTTTTTTCTGCGAGCCGCGCACAATCTCATCCAACAGCCGGAGATCTTCCGCCCCAAGCCCAGCTCCATCCAGCAACTCCGGCCGGTTGCGCCAAGTCTTCTCCAGCGCACACCGTCGCCGCCACTTCCGTATCTCCTCGTGGTTTCCGCCCAGCAATACCTCCGGCACATCCCACCCGCGAAACGAAGGCGGCCGCGTGTAATGCGGATAATCCAAAATCCCGCGATCGGTGGTATGAATTTCGTTCGCGCTGAATGAGTCATTCGCGCGTCGTAGGGGCACGGCATGCCGTGCCCGTTCGCTCAAGGGCGCAACTTCGCTGAACGATTCATTCACGATCGAATCCTCATTCCCCAGCGCCCCAGGAATCAACCGCGTCACCGCATCCAAAATCATCGCCGCCGGCAATTCGCCGCCCGACAGCACGAAATCCCCAATCGAAATCTCGTCAGTAGCCAAATGCTCCGCCACCCGCTCGTCCACGCCCTCATAGCGTCCGCAGATCAAAATGACGCGCGAGAGCCCCGCAAACCGCCGCGCCGTCTCCTGCCGAAACATTTTCCCCGCCGCCGAAAGCAGCACAATCGCAGTCTTGCCACGCACCCCAGCGGGCTCAGCGTCAGCAACAGCAGCAGCGCCATCCCCACCCACCAACGATTCCACCGCCTCAAACAGCGGTTCCGGCTTCATCACCATGCCCTCGCCGCCGCCGAACGGCCGGTCATCCACGGTCCGATGCCGATCGTGCGTAAACCCGCGCAAATCATGCACGCGAGCTTCAATCAGCTCTGCCTCGCGCGCCCGCCGCACAATCCCATACTCCAGCGGCCCCGCAAAAAACTCCGGAAAGATAGTAATAATGTCAAAACGCATCGCGCCTAATCCTACCGCAAACCGCATGGAAGCGCCCCACGCCCTGGCTCGAAAATGAAAATATCTACTCGAGGTTTAATTCGCGGAGTCCTTCAGGAAGCACCACCAAAATCCTTCGCGCCACCAAATCCACATCCACACAAATTTCCTGCGCCAAAGGAATCAGCAACTCTCCCCGCGCCGTATCCACCACCAAATTAGGCGTCCCGGAAATCACATCACCATGAATTTCCACGTCGCGCACCGTCCCCACATCCGAACCATCCTTCTCCCGCACCGCGCACCCCACCAGATCGCTGATGTAATAACTCCCCGCCGGCAACTTCACGCGATCCGCCAGAGGAACCTGCACCTCCAACCCCACCAATTTCCGCGCGTCCTCCACAGAATTGCTCGAAGCAAAATGAAAAATCACCTGTCCCCCGCGGCTATGCGATAGCCAGCATTTGCGCAACGCAGCCCGCCGCGGCACACCCCGCCCATCCCATAATTCCACGCTCTCTAAACGTGTGAGCCGTTCAGGAAAATCAGTGAGGATTTCCGCAGCCACTTCGCCGCGCACGCCGTGCGGCCGCACAATTCGCGCTACCGTGACGCCCGCCGCCCGTGGTGTTTCCTGCGTGGTGACTACTCCAGAATTTCCAGCGTAAATCTCTTCTTCAGCTTCATTCCAGCGGCGCCCAGCAGCGTACGTATCGACTTCGCCGTGCGCCCTTGCCGCCCAATCACTTTTCCCAGGTCATCCGGCGCCACGCGCAATTCCAGCACCGTCACCTGTTCGCCTTCGACTGAATTTACCTGAACTTGTTCCGGATGGTCCACCAGAGCTTTCGCGATTTCCGTAACCAATTCCTTCATGAGTCCCCCCAGCAGGAGAAAGAGCCAGCGTAGTAGTAATTCACCTGGGCATTAACCCAAGTTCCATTATTAAGTCGCTGGGCTGAGGACTAGGACGTGTCAGGCAGGCTTGCGGTTACGCAAAAAACTGCGCACTGTGTCGCTGGGCTGTGCGCCCTTGCCAATCCAGTAATCCACTCGTTCGCGGTTCAGCTCAATCGCCGCGGGCTTCTTCAGCGGGTCATACGTGCCCACGATTTCCACGAACCGCCCGTTCCGCGGACGCGTCTTTTCCGTCACAATCACGCGGTAGAACGGCCGTTTCTTCTTGCCAATCCGTGCCAATCGAATCGTTAACAAAGCCTCATTCCTCCTGAATCAAATCCCTACGCCAGAGCCAACCAGTATAGCGAACCCCACCCCATTCACCAACGCCTTTGGTGGCACAGGCAATCCTGTCTGTGCGCTTTTCCTGCCTCCGTCATCCTGAACCGCGACGGCGGGTGAAGGATCGCCCCATGCCGCATTACCGCAGCCGCGCTAGCTCCGCCTCTCTCCCACGGCGGCGGCACCTTCACCGACGCCATCCCCGCAGCCGTAGCCGCCTGAATCCCCAGATCCGTATCCTCGAACACCAGGCAAGCGTCGGGCGCAATTCCGAGCCTCGTGGCCGCCAGCAAGAACGCCTCGGGATCTGGCTTGCTCTTAACGTAGTCCTCAGCACAAACCAGCGTCTCGAACCGATCCAGCAACTTCAGCGAGCCGAGCGACGCCGTGACCGATTCCCGCGTTCCACCGGACACAACCGCAAACGGAATCCGCCCATGCTGCGCCTCAATATGCTCCACCACTTCCGGTATGGCCTTCAGCTGCGGCAGCAGCTCGAAGTAGAGGTCTTCCTTGCGAGAGATCACGCCCTCGACCGGCATGTTCAGTCCTTGCCTCTTGTTCAGCAGCGCGACGATCTCAGCCGTAGGAGTTCCGCCCCACGAATAAAAAAGCTTCTCCTCAAACGTGCAATTCCATTCCGCCAGAATCTTCTTCCACGCAATGTAGTGCAACGGCATCGAATCAACGATGGTCCCGTCGCAGTCAAATAAATAGGCCCCAAACGGACCATCCGGCAATTTCAATTTCACTCTACGAGCCGCCTTTCAACCCAGCGAATTTGCCCAACCCGCGCATCTTCGTCTTCGCATAGCTGCCATACTGCTTCATCATTTTCCGCATATCCGCATACTGCTTCAAAACCTGATTCACTTCCTGCACCGACGTCCCACTGCCTGCCGCAATCCTCTTCCGCCGCTTCCCATCAATCAAATTCGAATTCGCCCGCTCTTTCGCCGTCATCGAATTAATGATCGCTTCCACCGACCCCAGCCGCTTCTCATCAATCTGCGTATCCTTCGGCAAATTCGCGAACGGCCCCACCTTCGGCAGCATGCCCATCAAAGATTCCAGCGAACCCATCTTGCGTATCTGCTTCAACTGGTCGCGAAAATCTTCCAAAGTGAAATCGTCCTCGCGCAGCTTGCGTTCCAGTTCGCGCGCCTGCTTCAAATCCACCGTCTTCTCGACGCGCTCGATCAGCCCCAGCACGTCGCCCATGCCCAGAATCCGCGACACCACGCGATCCGGCAGAAACGGTTCCAGCGCATCGTACTTTTCGCCCACGCCCACGAACTTCACCGGCGCGCCCGTCACCTTGCGAATCGAAAGCGCCGCGCCGCCGCGCGCGTCGCCATCCATTTTCGTCAGCACCACGCCGGTAATTCCCAGCCGCTTGTGAAATTCTCCCGCCGACCGCACCGCGTCCTGCCCGATCATCGCGTCGGCCACAAACAGCAGCTCCGCCGGATTCAGCTCGCGCTTCAGCTCCGAAAGCTCTTTCATCAATTCGTCATCTATATGCAGCCGGCCCGCCGTATCCACCAGCACCACGTCGCAGGCGGACATCTTCGCTTCGCGCAACGCCCCGCGCACAATTTCCAGCGGCTTGTCCGTCCCCGTTCCCGGCCACACCGGCACTCCGGTAGCCTTGGCCACCTGCGCCAGTTGCTCACGCGCCGCGGGACGATACACGTCGGTAGAAACCACCAAAGGCCGGTGCCCATGCTCCGCCAGCCATTTCCCCATTTTTCCAGTAGAAGTAGTTTTGCCCGAGCCCTGCAACCCGACGACCAGCCAAACCGCCGGCGGCTTCGATCCATACATCGGCTTAGCTTCCTTCCCCAAAAGCTCGCCCAACTCGTCGCGCACAATCTTCACCACTTGCTGGTCCGGCGATAAGCTGCAAAAGCACTTCAGACCCCAGCGCCTTAGCCCGCACATGCGCAATAAACTCATCCGCCACGCCCACGTTCACGTCGCCATCAATCAACGCCTCGCGTATCTCCGCCAAGCCCAGCGTCCAGGTGCTCCTCAGAAAGCTTCCCCTGCCCCCGCAAATTCTTGAACGCGCGTTGTAGCTTGTCTGTCAGTGTTTCAAACATGGTGGTGGTCCGTGATTAGTGATTGGTGATTAGTGACCCGTGATCCGCGACGGCGGCGAGGCGGTGCGCGATTCGCTGCGGTGTGTAGGGCACACATTTCATTGTAGGGGACGGATGCGGGGTGGTCAACGCGGCAGGCGAGTCGAGACTGGTGAGTGGCGAGGTGCCGAGCACGCGCAAAAGGGTGAAAAAAGTAGCGGTTAGAAAATGTTTTCTCGTTTGTTGTGAGCGGGTTAGCTCGATATCTAATATTTGGGTAGCGATTGCGGAAAATGGGAAGAGCGGAATCGAGCTGACGGTGGCTGATTTTGGAGTGGTGAGCGGCGAGTCTGCGTAGTTACCGCAGGTGGCCCGAAGTGCGAGGGCGGACTTTGGGCAAAATTTGTGTCGATTAGAATTGGGTGCTGTTGTTTGTTTTCTGGAAGTTACGGACGATTCTAATTGCAACTTGTGTCGATTAGAGAGTGCGGGAAGTACGGATGCGAGCTGATGGTGGCTGGTTTTTGCGCGGCGAGGGGAGGGTGGAGTGGTCGCGTGGAGGTGCGCCCTTCGACCCTGCCACAGGCAGGCTCTCAGGGTAAATGAAGCGCGAGCGGCGTTGACCATGTATCCCCCTTGTGGTGATGAAATTAGCCCACGACTGATGATAGCACAGTAGTTACGGTAATGCAAGTGCAAACTGAGGGGTTGGGGCTCGCGGGGGCGGATCCCTTCGGAATTAGAGCCTAGCCTAACCCACAGAAAACAATCGCCGGCACTCCGCTCCAATCGACAAAAAACGCATAGTGCCCTTTTGCCGTCCTTAGCAGTTTTGCATCGCCCTATCCGCGCCGCAGCGCACGATCCATTCGACCACCAGGAACGGCGGTGCCACGCGCTTCCTTGACCGTCGCGCGCAGGTCGTCTAAACTGCTTGTTTCGACTGGACCCGCGATTCGTCGTAGTGCGCGAGCGCAAAAATAAACAACCCTTCGATCCCGCACAGCGGGATCTCTGGGTGAATCGCCCTGTAGGGCGATTGAGGAGAGAGATCGTTGCCGAAACGCACTTTTCAGCCGCATGTGCGGCGCCGCCATAAGAAGCACGGGTTTCGCAAGCGCATGAAATCTCAGGGTGGACGGAAAGTTCTTGCAGGACGCCGCAAAAAAGGGCGCCACAGCCTCACGCGCGTCTGACGGCGCGACGCGGCGGGATTTTCCGCGCGTTTTTCGCCTGCTGCGCCGCGCCGAGTACGACGCGGTGTATCGCGAAGGGCGCCGCCGCAGCAGCCGCGAGTTCACGCTATTTCTACGTCCCAATGGCCTCGACAGCAGCCGCTTCGGCTGGAGCATCAAAAAGGCGCTGGGTAACGCGGTCCGGCGCAACCGAATCCGCCGCCGCCTCCGCGAAATAATAAGATTGCACCGACAGGAGATCGCCCCGGGATGGGACATTGTGATTCATCCACGCAGCACGGCCGCGACGGCGGAGTACCCGGCGTTGCAGGCGGAGCTATTGAAACTGATGCCTGCCAGCGCCAGCGCGAAGCCGTCGCAATAGCGCCGCAGAATCCGCGCGAGTCCGCGAAAACCGGACCGGCAAAAATCGCGAAGCAGCAGCTTCAGGGGCTAAAGCCCCCGTTTTTCGCGGGCTTGTCGGCGGGGCTGAAGCCCCGCCCTTCCGTGGCCTCCGCAGCAAGCGCGAAAACATTCGGCGCGTGGTGGTTGCTGGCGTTCGTGCAATTCTACAAGATTTTCTTTTCGCCCCTGCTGGGCGGAGCCTGCAAGTTTTATCCTTCGTGCTCGAATTACGCGCAGGAAGCGATTGAGCTGCACGGCGCGCGGCGCGGCGGATGGCTGGCGCTGAAGAGATTGGGACGTTGCCGCCCGTTTACCAAGGGCGGATTTGATCCCGTGCCGGATGCGGAAGATTCGGACGCGCCCTGGCTGCGCAGCGGCGCGCGGTTCGCTGGAAGTATCGATGGCAAGGAGCGCGCGCAGTGAAGGAAATGTCCGACCAGGTCCGCGGGATTCTATTCGTCGTCATATCGTTGCTGATACTTTTCGCCTGGGGTCATTTTTACAAGCCGCCCGTTCCGCCACCGCAGACAAATCCGTCACAAACTTCCGCGCCGTTGAATCAGCAGGGTTCGCAGCAGGCTGGCCCGCAATCGCGAACAGCGGGGAATACTTCCTCCGGCGCGGCACATGCGGGCGCGACTGCAGCCGCGGCTGCTGCTAATCCTTCCGTGGTGGAAGCCAGCGAAGAGAAAACCGTGGTGGTGGAGAGCCCGCTGTATCGCGTGGAACTATCGAACCGCGGCGGCGTGGTGAAAACCTGGCAACTGAACAAATATTTTGACGACCAGAAGCCGCCGCACCCGCTGGATCTGGTGAATGACAGCGTGGCGCAGGAACTTGGCTGGCCGTTTTCGCTGGTGCTGTCTGACCCGCAACAGCAGGCGAGCGTGAATTCGGGGCTTTACCAGATTGAGACTCACGTTATTCCCACTGCAGTTGCGATCAAGTCGGAATTGAAGCCCGGCAAGATTCCGATTGTTCCAGCGGCATCCGGCGCAGGCTTATACGCGCCCATCGAAGTGGATATGCACTGGAGCGACGGGCATCTGGACGTCCAGAAGAAACTAAAATTTGATTTGAATTACGAAACGACGGTGGAAGTGGCGGTGACGCTGGACGGGAAGCCGCAGCCCGTCGCGGTGGCGTGGCGCGGCGGATTCGGCGACAAGGCGGTTTACAACGCGGCGCAGCTGGTCACCGTGTATTACAAAACCGGCGGCAAGCTGAATTTGCTGCAATACAAAAAGCTGGGAGTTTCGGGGAATCAGAGCCAGCCGGCAATACAATACGGGCCGCTGGAATTTGCGGGCGTCGAAGATCAATTTTTTACGGCGGCGTTTTTGCCGGATGACACGGACATTGCGCTGTGGCATTGGATGCAAAACCACACGGTGACGGCGGACGGCAAGCAAACCAGCGAGCCGGAAGCGGAGATGGCGGCGGGGACCACGACGGGCGCTCCTTTGCGCGTGCGCGTGTTTGTGGGGCCAAAAGATCTGGGGCTGCTGGAGAAAATTCAGCCGCCGCTGCCGGAGCTGGTGAATTTTGGCTGGACCGGAGTGATCGCGAAGCCGCTGCTGTGGATTTTGCAGACGCTGCACACCAAGGTGGCCAATTGGGGCTGGTGCATCGTGCTGATGACGCTGGTGATCAACATCGCGATGTTTCCGCTGAAGATGAAGAGCTGGCGTTCGATGCAGAAGATGCAGAAAGTGGGCCCGGAAATCAAGCAGATACAGGATCGCTACAAGAAATATTCGATGAGCGATCCGCGCAAGAAAAAAATGAACGAGGAAGTGATGGCGGTGTATAGCCGCGAAGGAATTAATCCGCTGGGCAGCTGCCTGCCGATGGTATTTCAAATGCCGATCTGGTGGGCTCTGTGGCGCGTATTGAATGGCGCGATCGAACTGCGCCACGCGCCGTGGATGGGCTGGATTCACGATCTTTCGGCGATGGATCCGTATTATATTCTGCCGATCGGCATGACCATCATGATGTACCTGATGACGAAAATGACGCCGCAAACCACCACGGACCCGGCGCAACAAAAAATGATGGCGCTGATGCCGCTGATGATGGGATTCATTTTCTTCCGGCTTTCCAGCGGACTGAATTTGTACATGTTCACGAGCAACCTGGTGGGAATCGGCCAGCAGTATTATCTGAATAAATCGGAACCGCTTCCCGCGAAGGGAAAGTTCAAAAAGAAAATAATCGATGCCTGAAGAACGCACAGGGGCTGGCAAGCGGCCTTTCACGAGAGACCACGCGCTGGTAGAAGCCCGGCTGGATCGCGAGCGCGCGATCGCGGAATTGCAGCGCTATCTGGATTTAGCGGTGCGCGAGATGGGCCTGGAAATCTCGTTTGAAATTTCGACGCCGGCGACGGTGGGTGGCGGCGCGGATGATAAGGATGTGCTGGTCGCGTTCAGCGGCGCGGATCAGGATTTTCTGCTGGAGCACGATGCGGAATTGCTGCTGGCGCTGGAGCACGTGGGGCATCGCTGGCTGCGCCTGGATCCGCGGTTGCACGACCGCGTGCGCTTCGATTGCGGCGAATATCGCGCGCAACGGCTGGAGGAATTGAAACTTTCCGCGCGGGTGGCTGCGCAGCGCGTGCGTGAAACCGGGCAAGTATTTCGATTTAATCCGATGTCGCCGCGCGAGCGACGCCTGATTCACCTGGAATTGAGCGGCGCGCAAGGCGTGCGCACGATGAGCGAAGGAGTGGGCGACCGGCGGCAGTTGGTGGTTTATCCGGTGGTGAAGAAGTAAGGCGTGATTCGTGACTCGTGTTTCTTGCTTAGTGCGCGCGTCCTGCCGAAATTCTGCCTTTTCTAAACTTCAATTTTTAAACTTCGATTGTGTAGCCTTCCTTGCCGACGTTGATGCATTGCGTTATTCCCAGGCGATCGCTCATGCCCGCTGTTTCATGGATGTGCCCGCAGAATAGATAGAGAGGCTTTTCCTTTTCCACCCAGGTGCGCAGAGCGGGGCTGCCGGCGTGCTGGCCTTCGGCGTACTCGTCGAGTTTTGTGTCGCGCGGCGGGAAATGGACGACGAGGTAGAGTTTTTCCAGGCCCGCGAATGGCGCCAGGGCCGCGGCGATTTCAGCTTCGGAATATTCTCCGGGAGTTTTAAACGGAGTGATGTTGCTGTAGCCCAGGCCAGCCCAGTTGGTGCCATTGAGTTTTCTGGTCTGGCGATGAAAATCCACAAAGCCGTGTTGCTGGCAAAAAGCCTTCATTTGCTCGTGCGTTTCGTGATTGCCCGGCAGGACGAAAAGGCGTTCACCGAGCGGCTGCAGAATCGGGGCGCAGCGCTCTAGTCCTTTGCTGAAATTACAAAGGTCGCCCGCGGCGATGTAGATGTCCGCTGGTTGCGCGACGACACGCTCGAGCGCGCGCAAATCGCCGTGAATATCGCTGAAGATTAGAATTTTCATCGCAGGTTCCCCGTGTGTGTGGGAGCAATTTTGATCAAGCGCCGTACGTCCATGCCGTCGGCCTGCCAGCCTTCTTCAATGGGATCGCCCGCCTCGTTAAATACTACACGATAGGAAAACGGCGCGGGGCCCTGGCGATTGCGGGTGATAAAACGGTGTTCGTTGAAATCGACGTAATGGCGGCCGAGCTCGCTGGAAGTGCGAATTACCGGGAAACGCGCGAAGGACCAATAGAGCTGTACTTCGGGAAGCAGCAGCGCGCGCGCGATATATTCGTTTGGCGGCGAATCGGCGCTGAAAGCGAAAACCGGCGCGGCGGGGTCGCGCAGATCGAAACGCGTTTGATACACGCCGTCGGTGGTGCGAATGACGCCGCCCCAATCGAGCAGCGAAGGCGGCAGCGGAAGGGCCGCGATGCGGTCAATGGGAATGTGATTCGCGGCGGCGAAATTTCGAGTGCGCAGCAGCGCGGCATGATGGGCGACGCTGCAGGCGAAGAGATAGGCAAGCATCACCACAACGCCAGCCTGACACCAATGCCCGGCGGTGAGGCGGAAGCCCACGCCGCGAAAAGCCGGAAGACAAAACAGCGCGCCAATGATGGCGCTGGAGAGAAACACGATCCAGAGATGAAATGGAAAGCCCACCGCGGCGGCAATTTCCCACACGCCGAACGCACCGATCGTGAAAACCACCCACATGGAAACGGCGCGCGCGGAGGTTTTCGTGCGATCGGCGTAAATCCACGCGACGATTTGTGGAAGCAAGACAATCGCGGTGAAACTGAAATCGATGATGAACAGCAGGTCCCAGGCGACGCGTTGCTGCGAGAACGGATACCAGATGCGGGTGCCGAAGGACGTCATGGCGTCGAGAAGAATGTGACTGGCGATGGCAATGGCGTAGATGAGGACGAGAATTCCCCACGAAGGCGCTTCCCAATCACGAAGGCCCCAACGTTTTTTTGCGAATGCGAAACCCGCGCGGGTGAGCCAGGCGAGCAGCGCTGCGAAAAACGGCAACGCGATGAAAGAATGGGTGATAGCGCGGTGATACTTCACGATTGCCAGAGGATCGCTGGAGAAAATTTCCTGGACAACGTCCACGTCGGGGAACATCGCGCCTGCGGTGGCAGCGAAAGTTGCCACGCGGCCGTTACGCTCCGAGAAAAAGCCCTTGCCGATGAGCGCGCCGACGATTCCGTGAGTTATGGTGTCCATGAATGATTCGAAAAAGTAAAAGTGTACACGATTGCGCGGAAATCACACGACTTCGAGAAGCGGAGAGCGCCTGGCGGTAACCTCGCCGACGATACGGCCGGGGACATTGCGGCGTTGCAGCGCGGCCAGCGCGGCATCGGCAAATTCCGGCGCAATCGCCGCGAGCAGTCCCCCGGAAGTTTGTGGATCGAAGAGCAGAGCGCGGAATTCATCGGGAACGCCGGCCGCGAAAGCGGTGCAACTTTCGACGAACTCGCGGTTGTTCTTCATCCCTCCGGAGAAAAAGCCGCGGCGAGCCGCTTCGACCGCGCCGGGAAGATATTCCATGCGCGCGTGGTTCAGTTTCATGGAAACACCGCTGCCAATGGCCATTTCACGTGCGTGGCCGAGGAGCGCAAAGCCGGTGACGTCGGTGACGGCGTGGACTGGACGCAGTTCCGGCGCGTGCGCTGCATCAATTTCATGCAGTGCTTCGGCGGCATCACGATTCAGGCGCGACATGGATGCGGTGGCGCCGGCGACCCAGGCTTCCTCGGCTTGACCTTGTTTTAGGGCTGTAGAGATCACGCCGGTGCCAATGGGCTTGGTGAAGATCAAAATGTCGCCGGGGCGCGCGCCAACATTTTTCCAGATTCGTTGCGGATGGATCACGCCGGTGACCGCGTAGCCAAACTTCAATTCATCGTCGCGCAGCGAATGTCCGCCGACGACGGTGCAATTCGCTTCGGCCATCTTCGCCAAACCGCCGCGCAGGATTTGTTCGAGAACTTCAGGAGCGCCGGTTGTGGGAAATGCCAGGATGGTGAGCGCAGAAATCGGCCGGCCGCCCATAGCGTACACGTCGCTGAGCGCATTGGTGGCAGCCACTTGGCCGAATAGCTCGGGATCGTCCAAGATTGGAGTGAAAAAATCCACGGTTTGCACGATGGCGAGATCATCGGTGAGGCGATAGACGGCCGCATCGTCGCTGGTTTCAAAACCGACGATCACATTCGGGTCGAGCTGCGGTGGAAGACGTTTGAGTACTGCGTCCAGGACGCTGGGGCTCAACTTTGCAGCGCAGCCCGCGGCCTTTGCGGTGGTAGTTAGCCGAACTTGTTCCGCCAATGTGATTTCTCCGTGGAACAGACTGGACGATTATAGCGCGTAGGCAGTCGTGGACCTGGTGCGAAAAAGGCGACGAACTGTCTGACTGAAGAGAGCGTGCGAGCTATGCGTGCGCGGCGGCCGAGCGTATTGGGATGGTGATGGGCTTGGAGGCTTCGGTGGCGGCGAGCATGTGGCAGCGGCCGTCAAAGATAGCGCCCGGTTCCATGATCAGGCATGGTGTGTGGATTTCGCCGGTGACGATGGCTTTGGTTTGAATTTCGACTTTGCCGGAGGCTTTTATGGTGCCGTCGAAGTGGCCGCCGATAATGACGTAGTTGCCGTCAATCTGGCCTTCCACTTTGGCATGCTCGCCGAGGATCAGGGTCTCGTGCGAAACCAGCGTTCCCTTCATTGTGGAATCGATGCGAAAGGTGCCGGCGCATTCCAACCGGCCATCGAGCTTGACGCCCTGGTCGAGAAAGCCAGTCCACTCCCCGGAATCATGTCGTTTGCGGTCAAACCAACCCATGCGGTTTCCCCACGCTACGAGAATAGCGTAGCACTATTTTCGCATGAGTTGGTCGTAGAGGCGGGCCAAATCACTATCGTCGTAGTATTCAAATACTAACTGGCCTGGCTTGCTGCCGTGGCGCGGATGCATGTGTACGCGCGTGCCGTACTCGCGTTGCAGCTCTTCGATCGCAGCCTTGGTGTTTGCGTCCATCGAGAATATGGGGGCGCCGACGTGCGGCTTCGTGCTGCGAGTGGCAAGGCGCTCGACTTGCCGCACCGTCATGCCTCCACGTGCGACCCGGCGAGCAATCGTAAGGCGCGCTTGCGGGTCGTCAACAGCTAAGAGGGCACGGGCATGGCCTGCGGTGATGCGGCCCTCTTCGAGTAGCTCCTGGATTGGCTCTTCGAGCTTAAGCAGGCGAACGGCATTGGCGATCGTGGCGCGATCTTTGCCAGTGCGGTCCGCGACTTGTTCCTGCGTAAGGTGAAATTCGTCGATGAGGCGCTGAAAGGCGTGCGCCTGCTCGATCGGATTAAGATCCTCGCGCTGGAGGTTTTCCACCAGCGTCATCTCCAGCGCCATTTCCTCGGAGACGTCGCGGACGACGACCGGAACGCGAAGCAGGCCCGCGCGTTGCGCTGCACGCCAGCGGCGCTCACCGGCGATTAGTTGGAAGCGACCGGCAATTCTGCGGACGACTAGCGGCTGGACGATGCCACTGGAATGGATGGAGCGGGCAAGCTCGTCGAGCGCTGCTTCGCGGAAGCGCGTGCGCGGCTGATAAGGGCTCGGATCAATTAGATCAATGTCTGTTTGAAACAGGCCCTCAGATAGTGCCGGAGCCGCTGCCGTCGCTGTCGTTGCCACTGCTATCGGGCGCGCTGGTTGGACTACTGGAGCCGGCTCCTGCAGCGGCGGCGGAGGCACTGCCGCCACTACCGGCTCCGGCTCCCGGATCAGCGCGCTCAATCCCCTGCCCAACGCGTTTCTGGGCATTAGCGATAACCTCCTTAGCAAGTTGAATGTAGCTTTCAGCACCTTTACTATGTATGTCGTAGAACATTACGGGCATGCCGTGGCTCGGCGCTTCTGCCAGGCGTACATTTCTAGGAATGATCGTCTCGAATACTTGTGCACCGAAGAAGCTGCGAAGATCGGCGGCTACTTGCTTCGATAGCGTGGTGCGATCGTCGTACATCGTAAGGAGGATGCCTTCGATGGCCAGCGATGGATTGATGGTGCGGCGCAGACGCATCAGAGTGTCGAGCAGCTCGGATACGCCCTCGAGCGCAAGATACTCGCACTGAATTGGGACCAGGACAGAGTCGCTGGCTGCTAGAGCATTCAGCGTGAGAAGATCGAGAGAAGGAGGACAGTCAATCAGAACATAGTTGTATCGCGCCTGAACGCTCGAGACCAACGCTTTCAGGCGATACTCTCGATTTTCGAGGTTGACTAGCTCAACCGCGGCGCCAACCAGGTTCTTGTCCGAAGGAATCAGGTCCAGACCCTCAACTTGAGCGTCCAAAATGATTCTGTCTAGCGGCTCGTCTAGGATTAGTGCCTGGTAAAGAGTGCGGCGGGCCGGATCTTTCGGGAAGCCGAGCGCACTGGTAGTGTTTCCCTGTGGATCGCAGTCGATTATCAGCGTGCGCTGCTCTGAGGCAGCGAGTGAGGCTCCCAGATTTACGGCGGTGGTGGTCTTTCCTACCCCACCTTTTTGATTGGTAATGGCGATGACACGGGCCAACGGCTAGTCCCCCAGACGCGGCGTAAATGTAGCAGAGAGATTTAATGATAGGCAAGATGTTTCACGTGAAACAGTATAAATAGTGGTGGTTCCACGTGAAACACTCAGAGTGGCAGGGGATCGTTCCACGTGGAACAGCTTACGTTCGGTTACGTCTTTGAACCGCGTAGAATAAATCGTCTCTCCGATTGCGGAATTCGAATGGGATGTGACCAATTCCAGCCGGCATCTTGCGAAATTCGACTGACATCGGCGTCGCCGAGCCATAAGACGAGCGATCCCGTTGGATTCAGCGCATTGCGCGACCAATTCAAGAAGTCCTTGTCAATTCCGAGGGCGCGTGCGGTCACAAAATCGACCCGCGCGTCATTCAAATGGACATCCTCCATACGGCACCTCCGCACATCTACGTTGGAAAGCCGTAGTTCCCTCACTATCTCTGCGAGAAAGGTCGCCTTCTTTTGATTTGATTCGATGAGAACTGCGCTCACTTCATCCGAAACCATACGGATTGGTACGGCTGGGAAGCCAGCACCCGAACCAACGTCGGCGAGCCGACCGTGCCGTATGGGGACAGTCGCTACCGCGAGGAGGCTCTCGCCGAAGTGGAAGCGCAGAATCTCGCTTGGATCGGTTACTGCGGTTAGAGACGTCTTCTGATTCCAGCGTAGGAGTAAGTCGATGTAGACGCGGATCTGATCGCAGAGCAGAGCGGTCGTGGTTACGCCGTAGGGCTGAAGAGACGATTCGATGATGGTGTTAGAGAGTCGTTTCACAGTTGTATACTACACATATAGTTATTAGGTTCAATTGGTTATGCCGTATCTGTTTTATTTTCTGCTGTTTGCGCATTCTGCGTGGCCAGAACCGCGCGCACTCGTCCCGGGGCAAGCAATCCGACGGTAATATCCGCAACGAAATGTGCCACCACGCACGGCAACAGACTGGCCGTCCACGCGCGAATGGCCGCAAATAAGAGGCCGATTGTCAGGGTCGAAACCAGGCCGCGACGCCCTTGATATAGATGGGCGAGGGCAAAAAACACGGCGGAGCCGATGACGGCGACGATGGCTGAGTCGCGCGACCAATCCTGAAAAACACGTTGTACGAATCCGCGATAAATCAGTTCCTCGCACAGCGCGACCGTCGTCACCAAGGCGAAAAAGGCCAGACGTTCGACGTTGTCTTGCGGAAACAGCTTCAAGGCGAGCTGCGGCAGAATTCCGTGAATTTTTTCAGGCTGCGCCGCGAGGCGTCGCAAACCCAGAATTTGATTGAGCAGAATCAACGCCGCCAGCGCTACCGTGACGCTGACCGCGAGCGCTGGATTGGGGACGGCCAATCCGAGCTGACTGGCGCGTATTTGGTGCGCGTTCGTGCGCCACAAAATCACGCCCGCCGCGATCCATTGAAACGCGAGAGTGGAAGCGTACAGTGAGATGCGATCCATTTTTGTGGTGCTGGGCATTTGCATCAGCTGGCGGACGCGGCGGCGTCCGAGCAGCGGCACGGCGAGGCCGAGAAAAAGCAGAATGAGCGCAAAATCCCAATGCATGACGGTAAATGAAAACACTTTTGCGGCGATGGAAGCAAGCCGAACCGCGAAAGAATGGTTACGGCAGTTGACACCGCCGGATGCACCGCCGTATCGTTCTTGTTCCTGGAAACGCACATCATGAAAATTCTGATCATCGGCGGCGGCGGACGCGAGCACGCGATTGCGTGGAAGTTGCGGCAAAGCGCGAGTGTGGAAAAGATTTGGTGCGCGCCAGGCAACGGCGGAATTTCGCGCGACGCAGAATGCGTGCCGCTAAACGTGGGCGATGTGAAAGCTGCCGCGGATCTGGCGCTGAAACTGGGCGCGGATCTGACGATTGTAGGGCCCGAATTGCCGCTGGTTCAGGGCATCGCGGATGAATTCAAGCAACGGGGCTTGGCGATTCTGGGGCCTCCGAAAATAGCAGCCCAACTGGAAGGGAGCAAAATTTTTGCGAAGGAGTTCATGGCGCGCAACGGAATTCCCACGGCCGGTGTGTACGGAGCGTTCGACAGCGGCGCGTGAGGCTTGCGCTAAACTCGATTCCGTCGCATGGCCGGTGGTGGTGAAGGCGGACGGACTTTGCGCGGGCAAAGGCGTGCTGGTGACGTCGGCAGCGAGCGAAGCAGCGGAATTTGTCGAGCGGTTGATGAATGGTGACGAATTCGGCGACGCGGGAAAGCGCGTGCTGCTTGAGGAAGGAATCGCGGGCAAAGAACTTTCGTGCATTATTCTGACGGACGGGACGAACTTTATTTCGCTGGCGCCGGTGCGGGATCACAAACGCGCGTTTGACAATGATGAGGGGCCGAACACCGGCGGCATGGGAACGTACTCGACAGACGGAATGCTCACGCGCGAGCTGGAAGAGCAAATTCTAGAAAGAGTTGTTCGCCCGACGCTGGCTGGATTGCGCAAAGAAAAAATGGAGTATCGCGGGTTTATTTTCTTTGGCCTGATGCTCACGAAAGACGGCCCGAAAGTTCTGGAATATAATTGCCGGCTGGGCGATCCGGAGACGCAGGCAATTCTGCTGCGGGCCGATTTTGATTTTGCGGCGGCTTGCATGGATGCCGCACGCGGAAAACTCGATGGCGCGAGCGCAAAGTGGATCCCAGGAGCGAGCGTCTGCGTGGTGATCGCGTCCGAAGGGTATCCGGCGAGCCCGGCGTTGGGGAAACCGATCGTCGGGCTGGAGGAAGCCGAGAAAGTCCCGCACGTAGCTGTGTTCCACGCTGGGACGCGGCGGGAAGGAGCCAGCTACTACACCAGTGGTGGCAGAATTCTGGGAGTGGCTGCGGTTGGTGACTCCCTCGCAGGGGCGCACCGGGCCGCCTACGACGCGGCTAGTAGAATCAGGATACCGGGAGCGCACTACCGGAAGGATATTGGCGTCGCGGACGTCAAGCCAAGGTTGATTGCGGAGGTTTCAGCAAATGGGTGAAGTGCTACATCTATTTACTTGCCTGGTCCATCGCTTTCCTATGCGCGAGGTTGATGAGGTCGAAGTGATTCAAGATAAAGGACTTAATGGCTGCATTCACGGGCGTCCTGGGAGCAATCGTCAGGTTACGATTGATGGACCGCGAAACTCTGGACAAACTTGGCTTGGCTCCCGGAATCGTGAAGGAAAACATAACCACTTACGGGATCGACTTTCAATCGCTGGCGACGGGGAACATGCTGCACATCGGGAATTGCGTTCTGGAGATAACCGGGCCTTGCGATCCGTGCGCGCGCATGGACGAGATTCGCATGGGGCTGCAAGAGGAACTGCGAGGTCAGAGGGGTTGGCTGTGCCGCGTGAAGGAAGCGGGGAAGGTCCGAAGAGGCGACCGGATCGAAGTGTTCGCGCAGGGTGCCGAAAACATGGTGACTAACAATATGGGAGAGAGAGCATCCAGGTGATGACAACGAACAAGCAGAGGGAAGTGCGCGTAGGCGTTTTGATGGGCTCGGACACGGATTTGCCGGTGATGAGCGAAGCCGGAAAAGTGCTCGACAAATTTGGGATTGGATACGAGATGGAAGTGATGTCCGCGCACCGCACTCCCGTGCGTGCGCACGAATACGCCACCACGGCGCAGAGCCGCGGATTGAAAGTGCTGATCGCGGCGGCAGGCGCGGCGGCGCATCTGGCGGGAGTAATCGCTGCGAACACGACTTTGCCGGTGATCGGCGTGCCGATGGGGACCAGTTCGTTGAACGGCCTGGACGCGCTGCTTTCCACCGTGCAGATGCCGGGCGGAATTCCGGTGGCTACCATGGCGATTGACAAGGCCGGCGCGGTGAATGCAGCGATCTTCGCGGCCGAGATTCTGGGCTTGTCTGATCCGGACATCGCGCGAAAGTTGGTGGAACATAAGGAGGAGCTGGCGCGGTCGGTGACGGAGAAGAATGCGCGGCTGCAGCAGCAGCTTGCGGAACGGAAGTAGCCGCTGCGTGGTTGCAGATTGTTGCGACTCGCGAGAAGGGCTGCCCGCTTCGTCCTGAAAGTCACAGGACGAAGCGGCCGCTACATAACCTTCGCCCTGCCGCTGGATTTCTTGGTTCAGCACTTTTTTTCCGGTGCCGATTTACTCCGGTGACGAACCTTTCAAGAGCGAAGGGGCGTCGGCGGGCCTTTCTTGTTCTGCCTGCGAAATAGCTCTCTTCGGTTCCGGGGGCGGGCGAAGAATCCATTCGAAACCTGTGTCCAGGCCAATTGACGCCATGGTCTGCCGAGCGTTTGGCGGAGCCAGCACATTGAGCGCGCCGCGAAGGAATTGTGTAGCGTCGGCTGCGATGATCTTGCCACTTTGTCCGTCCAGGAAATGATCCGCAACCTCCCTCATTTTGGCGTCGGAAGCGCAGAGCTTTTCCAGGCGCGGGTCTTTTTGGCGCAATAAATCGAGCAAAGTGGGCGCCGCATTTTCGGGCGGATACTGAAATTCCAGAAGGGTGTGCGGCTGGCCTTTTTCCGGCGGCCAGTTTTGGAGATAGGCGGGATGCGAGACGTGCGTATCGTAGTAGTCCAGCCGCTGCATTTCCTGAGTTAAGGTGAAGGTCAGTTGCCAAACCTCCGGGCCATATCCTTGCACGTAGTCAGCGAGGATTAGCACGGCTACGGGCTCGGCGGGCGGCCAATCGAGCTTGCCGTGCAGATTGTCGACGACGATATTCATGCGCTCGAAAAGATTCTGGCCAATGGCTTCCACGTCCGCAGCTTCGGCGGTCGTTTGCACCTGATTCAGGTGGGGGTTGGACACGGCGAAATGGCCGTGGAGATGCGGCAATTCGGTGTCGAGGCGCGCGAGTTGCAGCTGCGAAGAGGGCGAAAACCAGTCCACTGCGCCGAGGAGGATGCCGGCGCGCCTGCCGTTCATCTGCACCGGGATCGGCGGATGGGTTTGCGGCTCGATTTGATTTTCAATCGTGCCGATGAGGATCGCATCTTTGACCACGGCGATGACGACGCGGCCGGCCGCGAAGTTTACGACGACTTCTTCGGTGGGCACATCCTGAACTTGCTGGGCGGCGGTTGGATGCGGGGATGAAGCGAAGCAAAGGATAGTGGCGAGCATGAGCGTCACGCCAGCTTTGCGGCTTCCAGAACAAGCAATATGCGAACGCCCATTCATAACTCGACGGTACCACAAGTGTCGGGCAGGCAATGAAATCTCGCACTCTTGTCCATGCTATACTTCGATCGTTGCGAGAGGAATTGTGACCGTCGACGATTACAAGACAGTGCTGTATCGCCACGAGGATGGTTCCTGGATCGCCGAGATTCCCGCGATATCGAGTTGCTATGTGTTGATGGATACGCGCGAAGCCGCGCTAGCGGAGCTGGCGAAAGTTTTCAGCATGATCGCGGACGAATATCGCGACAAGGGCCTAACCCTTCCACCAGACAGCACCGAAATTCTTCATACCTAGCGCGACTGCGCGCGATTTCTAGTAAAATTTGAGGGCAAGTAAGCATCCTGGCGGATCCAAGGCCCGTGGGAATTCGGGCGGCATTGAAAGGAGTGGTGTGAAATCCCCCAAAAGCATTAAGCACAAGGGCAAACGAGTATCGGAAATCATCGAGGCGCACCAGCGATTCGTGCGCGGCGACGAGACGGGCGCGCGCGCGGACCTTTCCGGCGCGGACCTGCGGGGCGTAAATCTGGAGAACATGAATCTGGACCTGGTGAATTTCCAGGGAGCGAATCTGGAAGGTGCGCGGCTTTACAACGCGCGGCTTTCGTCGGTGAATATGAGCAAGGCGAAACTGCGGCGCGCCGATCTGCGCAAGGCGGATTTGACCGAAGCGAATCTGGAAGGCGCGGATTTGACGGAAGCGCAAGTGGGCGGCGCGGAATTGTTCCGCACGGATTTGCGGCAGGCAATTTTGCGGCGCGCGAACTTTGGCGCGGCAAATTTTCGCAGCGCGGAGATTCGCGGCGCGGATTTCAGCGGCGCAGAGATGCGCACCGCGATTTTGCGCGAAACCAATCTGGAAGGTGTGGACCTTTCGGGGTTGGATTTGAGCACCACGCTGCTGCCGCCGGGGTATGTGGCGGCGGGAAGCGGCAAGAAGTAAGGCCATGCCCAACCTGCCGTGGATCATGGTGGAAGACTATAAGTACCCCACTGGCTGGGTTGGGTACGAGCAGCAGGAAGCGCGCGCGCGGGCCTATTGCGATCTGGCGGAGCGCGGACAAATCTTGTTTTTCCGCGAATTGCCGTTCCATTTACCCGTCGAGGATCAGCAATTTCTACGCGAGCAGCAATGGACCGAGCTGCGCTTGCACAAGAACGTCTCCTACCGGCCGAGCGAGGATATTCTGCGCGGAGTATCCGGGAACGCCGAGACCGTGGCGCGGCTGCATTCGATCATGCGGAATTACAGCGCACAGATCATTGAATTCGTGGGGAATTTTCTTTCGCCGTACAGCGGCAAATGGAATCTGGATTTCGCGAGCTTTCGTCCGCTGGAAGAAGAGAACCGCGACCTGCCGGTGCACAAGCGCAACGACCTGCTGCACGTGGATGCCTTTCCCAGCCGGCCGACGCGGGGCGGGCGAATCCTGCGCGTGTTCACGAATTTGAATACCACGCGGCCGCGGGTGTGGACGACGACGGAAAGTTTCGAGGCGCTGGCGCGGCAATACGCGAAGGCCGCAGGTCTGCAGGAAATCGCCGAGGACGATTCTTTTTTGGGACGCACGGTGCAAAGCCTGGGAGCGAAGCTGGGCATCGGCACGATGAGCCGCACACCGTACGACATGTTCATGCTGCGGTTCCACGATTATCTTAAAGAGAACAGCGCGTTCCAGGCGAATTGCCCGAAGATCCGGATGGAATTTCCGCCGATGGCGACTTGGGTGGTTTTCACTGACAGCGTGGCGCACGCGGCGCTGAGTGGGCAATATGCCGTGGAGCAGACATTCCTGATTCCGCCGAAAGCGCTGGTGGCGCCGGAAGCGGCTCCCTTTCGCATTCTGGAAGGAATTGCCGGACGACCGCTGGTTTCGTAAGCCCCGCCTTAAGTTTGCGACCTCCCGATGCTACGGAGTCATTTTTCCCTTCGTCAGATAATCTTGTGACGGAATACCGAACGCGTCGGCCACGCGGTTGAAAAAAGCGAAGAGCGCGGTGATGTAGACAGCTTCGGCGATTTGATCTTCATTCCATCCGGCAGCGCGCAATTTCTGCACGTCTGCGTGGGTGGAGCGCGCGGCGTCCTGGGTAATCTGTGCGACGTAAACCATCAAAGCCCGCTCGGCGGGCGTGAGGCCGGCCTCATCCAGTTTGCCTTCCAGAATTGCGGCAACGCATTGATCGGTGGCTCCCTGAACACGCAGGAAGTAGGCGTGGCTGTCCAGTCAATACGGGCAGCGATTCAGGAAGGAAACGTAGCTGGCGATCATCTCCTTGTGGCGGCGAGTGAGATGGCCTTCCGAAAAGTGAACTTTGTTGGAGAATTCCACCACCTGCCGCAGAAAATCCGGCCGCGCGCCAAAGCACTTGATGATGCCGGGGACCTGGTGGCGTCCGGAGCCGGCGCGCCAGAAATCGTAAGCGGCAGCGACTTCACCGGCGGCCTCGGCGTCTGCGGTGATGCGGATTTTTGTGGGAAATTTATCCGCTGCGGCATCGGAGCTTGCTGCATGGTCAGGCGACTTGCTGCTCTCATCGGTTGACATCAGGACCTCCATCCACCGCGCGACGCTTGCGAATCCATCCAAGGATCTTCGGGCTCAAGATGAAAACGGGCCAGCCCGCCAGCACCACGGCGCAGCCCAGCGCCGCTTCACGTGGATTACGGGTCGCGAGGAGAATCAACATACTAACTTGTAGCGTCAGGAATGCGATAGGCGTGAAAGGATAGCCCGCCGTGAGAATTACCGTATCCGTTTGCCGCGGTTTGCGGCGAATTACAAAGAGGCCCGCGACGGTAAGACCGAGAAAAAGAACCGCGACAAAAAAGAAATACGCAATGATCTCTTCGAAGGAGCCCAACACCACCAGAATGGAAGCGATGACGCCTTGCACCATGATGGCGCGCGCCGGCGTGCCGAACCGCGGGTGGATGCGGGCCACGGATTTCAGAAACAGGCCGTCGCGAGCCATCGCGTAATACACGCGCGGCGCGGACATTATAAATGCCGCCAAGCTGCCCAGCACGCACACGATGACGATCGCCGCAAAGACAATACCGCCAGCCGGCCCGAACAGGACTTCTCCTGCCTGCGCGACGAACGTGCCGTCGGAGGAGACCTTTTCGATGGGCACGAGGTAAATAAAAACAGCGCTGATGACGATGTACACGGCAGTGACGGCAATTACCCCAAGGGCCAAAGCGCGCGGAAGCGTGCGGCCCGGATCGCGTACTTCGCCGGCAATTTTTGTGGCGTCCCACCAGCCGCCGAAACAGAAGAACGCGCCGACCGAGGCAGCGCCGAGACCCGGCGCCAACGGCAACGCGCCGGAACGCTGCGTGACGAAAGGCACGAAATTTGACCATGAGCCGAGGCGAAAAACCAGCGCCCAAACGGTGAGAGTGGCAAGCACGGCAAATTTCAACCAGGTAACCCAGCGGAGAAATCCCGCGCTGACTCGCGTGCTGAAAATATTCAACAAGCAGACCGCCCAGATGGCGGCGACAGCGGCGATTTTTACAATCAACGGTGGCCAATGAAAAATGTATGCCGCGTACGCTGCGAACCCTGTGGCAAATGCCGCAGTCAGTCCGGGATCAAGTACCAACAAACTCATCCAGCCAAAGAGGAAGGCAGTGAGTGGGCCGAAGCTTTCGCGCAGGTACACGTACGGGCCGCCCGCACTGGGGAATCGTCCGGCGAGTTCGCCAAAGCAGAGCGCGCCGCTGAGCGTCATGGCGCCGATGGCGAGCCAGACGATGAGCAGCCAGAAGGGCGAGGCGAGAGACTTGGCCATGCCCGCGGGTGTGAGGAAGATGCCGACGGCGATTGCTTCGCCAGCGACGACTGCGGCCGCGGAGCCCAAGCCGAGTTGGCGACGGAGATCTTGGTTTGGTGAAGGAGTAGTTCCGGTAACCGATGCCATTCGTCAGCGGAAAAGAACCGCTCCTTGTGTGTACCAGATTTTGGGCGCGCGTGCGGCGTGCTCGCTACCATTCGCCTGCGCGCGCGAAACACGCCGAGCACCGAATGCTCCGCTCTGGCGACGGATGATATCACCGCGGGCGTCGCAATCACGTGGCTTTCCAGCGTTCCAGGTTATCGCGAAGGCTGCGGAACTGCCGGCGATTCTGATGCGGCGGCGGCGGACGCGCGGGCAGTATGAAGGAATAGTGATTCGTGTTTGGCGCCGGCAATTTTCGCGCATCCCGCCAGAACGATCACTGCGATCGCCAGGGTGGCGCACAGCCGCCTGACCGGCGCCGGCGTCGTTCGAACGGGACTAGAAGAGCTGGGTTACTTGCCGGCCGCGAATTCGGCCGGGTCCTCACCGAAGCCGCCGGTGCCGCGCGGCGACATGCTGCGACGGCGAGTTTCGATGCCGAGGCGTTTGATTTTTTGGTTCAACGTAGAGAGCGGGACCTGGAAACGTTCGGATGCTTCCGTCTGATTCCAGTTGGTGCGTTCGAGCATGTCCACAATGATGCGGCGCTCGACTTCTTCCAGGATTTCGAAGAGCGAAGGCGCGGTGCCAGGGGCGCCGACCTGTCCGGGCAGCGGCGGCAAAAATTCCGCAAGCTGCAAACGAACGCCGCGCACGATTTCGCGCGTGCGCACGCTTTCGGGGAGAATGTCCGCGTCCATGGATTCCTGGGTGGAGAGAACGACGGCGCGCTCGACCACGTTTTCGAGCTCGCGCACGTTGCCCGGCCAATCGTAATCCATCAGAAGTTTCATGGCGCCGTGCGTGAAGAGGCGCGGCGGCTTGCCATTGTCGGTGCAGAACTGGCCGAGGAAGCGGTCAATCAGCAGCGGAATATCTTCCTTGCGATCGCGCAGCGGCGGCAGGTGCAGAGAAATTACATTCAAGCGATGAAATAAATCCTCGCGGAAGCGGCCTTCGCGCACCAGCTTGCTGAGGTCTTCGTTGGAGGCGGCCAGGATGCGCACGTCAACTTTGATGGTTTCGGTGCCGCCCAGGCGCATGAATTCACGTTCTTGAATCACGCGCAGCAGCTTGGCCTGGGTTTCCGGGCCGATGGTGGAGATTTCATCGAAGAAGATCGTGCCCTGGTCCGCCACTTCGAACAGGCCTTTTTTCGAAGCGACGGCGCTGGTGAAGGCGCCCTTCACGTGGCCGAAAAGCTGCGATTCGAGCAAGTCCACTGGAATCGAGCCGGTGTTGATGGGGATGAAAGCTTTGTCCGCGCGCGTGGAAGCGGAATGAATGGCCTTGGCGATCACTTCTTTTCCGGTGCCGCTTTCGCCGGAAATCAGCACAGTGGAGCGGGAGGGCGCGACCTGGGTGACCAGGTCGAACACGGCCTGCATCTTGTCGCTCTTGCCGATGATGTTCGGGAAATTGTAGCGCTGCTTCAGGGCGCGCTTCAGCTGCACGTTCTCGTCGCGCAGGCGGCGCCCTTCGATCGCCAGCGAAATCTGCGCGATCAATTCGTCGTTGGACCACGGCTTGGTGATGAAATCCTGCGCGCCGCCCTTGAAGGCCGCGCGGGCCATATCAATCGAGCCAAACGCGGTGATCAGGATGATGGAAAGCTGCGGATCGCGGCGGCGAATTTCGCGAAGTAGCTCGAGGCCGTTGCGATCGGGCAAGCTGACGTCCAGCAGCATCAGATCGAAGGGCTGATCTTCGAGCTTCTGCAGGCCGGCCTCGCCGGTCTCGGCGAGCGTGACTTGAAAACTTTCGGAAGTGAGAAGAGCTTCGAGCCCTTCCCTGATTTCAATTTCATCATCTACAACGAGAATCGAACCTCTAGGCATGGACGGCTTTCCTGGCTACGGGAAATTCCAGGCGGAAGGAAGTGCCTTTGCCTGGAGTTGAGCGTACGTCGACTTTGCCGGCGTGCTCTTTAATGATGCCGTAGCTCACCGAAAGACCCAGCCCGGTGCCCCGTCCGGTGGCCTTGGTTGTAAAGAATGGATCGAAAATGCGGTGGAGGTGCTCGGGCGAAATCCCCGAACCTGTGTCAGTGACTTCAATTTCAACGGAGCCGTTTTGCGCCCCGGTGCGAACTTCCAGCATGCCGCCCTGCGGCATGGCATCGCGCGCGTTCATGAAAAGATTCAGGAACACTTGCTGCAAACGGGTGATGGAACCCAGCACCGGCGGCAATTGTTCGTTGTAATTCTTAACGACGTTGACCTGCGCGGTTTTAAGGGGATGCTGGACCAGCGTGAGGGTTTCTTCCAGCACGTGGTTGATATCCACTTCGATGAATTCAGCTGCGCCGGTACGCGAGAAATTCAGAAGATTATTGACGATCTCGCTGGCGCGGAAAGTCTGTTTGACGATGCGCTCGATGGTTTTCTGGCGCGGATCGTCCGCGGGAATTTGCTTCGCGAGCATCTGAATGTAATTGGAAATCACCGCGAGGGGCGTATTCACTTCGTGCGCCACGCCCGCGGCTAGCAGGCCGAGCGACGTGAGCTTTTCGGTCTGCACCATCTGGTCTTCCAGGCGCACGCGCTGGGTGATGTCGTCCAGCAGGATCAGGCGGCCCAGACGCGCGCCATTTTTGCCTACCAGCGGTGCGATGGATGCGTTGATCACCAGGTGCCGGCCGGCTTGCGTATTCAGGCGAAACTTGTAGATGCCGGAAACATGATCGCTGGCCGCGCGGGAAGTGATCTCGGCGACCAGGTCCTGCGGCAACACTTCCGGCAGACGGCGCTGTAACGCGTCGGCCCGCGAAATGGAAAGCAAATCCTCCAGCTGCGGGTTCCAGGATTCCACGCGGTCGTCCAGGTCCACGGTAACCACGCCGATCTTGAGGGACTCGACGATGTTCTCGCTGAAATCCTTCAGGCGTTCGATCTGCATCGCTTTTTGTTCCAGGGAATGATAGAGGCCGGCGTTTTCAATGGCGATAGCGACGTATCCCGCGATGGTGAAGAGCAGTTCGAGGTCGTCGCTGGAGAGGTAATCACCGTCCACGGTCTTGCCCAGGCCCAGAACCGCGACGGTGCGTTCGCGGAAGCGACAAGGAATGAAATAATTCAGATCGAGTTCTTCCAGCGTGCGGCGCACGGATTCGGATTCCTGAATAGCGGCGCGCGCCGATTCGAAGAACAGGCAGCCGCGTTCAAAAGCCGGACGCGCGGGATCCAGGAACGACAGATCGAGCGGACCCTCAGGACGCAAACCCATGGAGCGCGAAAGCACGAATTGCCCGGGAGCTGCGGGATCTTCCAAAAACACGGCGAGGCGATCAACGAGGAGCGTTTGCGAGACACGATCGAGCACGGAGCCGACCAGCGGTTCCAGGCGCACTTCGTTGGTGAGCGCGCGGCCGAATTCGATGAGGGTGCGGCGGTAATCCAGGCGATCGCGGTAGAAGAAACGGTCCAGGCGGGTTTGCACCCATTCGCGCAGAGGCTCGATCAAGAATGCGGCGACGACGATGGCGATAATGCCGCCCGCAGGTCCGGTGGAAAGGCCCGGGCGGTGGAAAAGTTCGCCGATCACGGCGATCAACGCGAAATAAATGCCGACGACGGCGGCAGTGGCGAAGGTGTAAGACAAGCCGCGCTTGAAGATGATGTCCACGTCCATCAAGCGGTAGCGAATGATGGCGTAGCCGAAACAAAGCGGAATCAGCACGAGCGAATACACGGACAATTTCATCCAGGGCGGAGGAACGACGCCCAAGGCGTAAGGCACGATATAGAGGAAGACGAACGGCAAGCTGCCGGCAAAGGCTCCGGCCGTGACCCACTTCAACTGCTGGCGCAACACGCCGCTGGGCGCGCGACGAAAACTGAAAAAGAAAATGAACGCGGCCAGGACAAAGTAAATTCCCAGGTTGGCCTGTTCGATTTTATCGAGCCAGTAGCGCGTGCCAAACGCCGGAAGGAAATCCAGCGTGCCGGTAGCGATGAAAAGATGCAGCGTGAAGAGGGCCGCGGGAACGCTGTAAACCAGCGCAAGCTTGGGCCAGAGCGTGCCGCGCCGTTCAGGAAATACCAGGGCGAAGTGCACCAGCATGGCGGGTTGCAGCAAGAGCGCCACCACGTTCGACCAATAAATTATCTCGTCGAAGGAATTCAGTTTGCCGCTGTAGTGAAAACTGTAGAGGACGAAAGAGACCAGGCAAAAAATGTAGAAATGAATGGCGCGCGGCGCGTTCCAGCGGCGCACAAAAATGAACAGGCCGATGAAAAGGTAAAGCAGGCCGAGAACGCGCAAATAGTTTTCAATGGAAGTGGGATTTTCCTGCGGCGCCGTGACCAGCGGAGTCTCGAAGGTCCGCCCGTCACGCAGCAACTGGTAGCGGATTTCCGCCCAGGGTCCAACGTGGAACAGCACGCGGGTGACATCGGTGGCGCGATGGATAGTGACGCCGCGGACGGTTTCGACAACATCGCCCTGGCGGATGCCGGCTTTGGCTGCGGGCGAATCGGCGACGACGTGCCAGGCGGAGACTCCCTGAGGGGAGTCCATCCAGGTGACGCCATCATCGGGAAGAACGTAAAGGGAGCGCTGCTGGAAGTTCAGAATGGCGAAAACAATAACTGCCAATGTGAGGAGGGCTAAGATCACCGCTCCGAGCCGCATTCGCAGACTATCTTTCATCCGAGTACACCAATATCCTTGGAGGAATATGGTAGCACGTCAACTTCCAGCGAATCACAGATTCCGAAATATGTAAGCTCTTATTTATAAGGAAGTTACAGGAGCAATCAGAACTGAATATCGGTCTCATACCATTTGTGGAAGGTTGCTTCCCGATTACAATATTGCGGCTAGTACCTAGAACTGGAAGCTCAAGCCGCCCCGGAAGAACCGATAGGTCGGTACGAGGACAATTTGGCCGTCGCTGGTGGCAAGAGTCACGTAACCTTGGGCGAGAAGATTGCCGCAGTCGGCCAGAATCTCGGCGTGGCCGGGGATAAATCCGGGCAGACGCTGGCGAATTTGCACGCTCAGGTACGGGTCGACGTGGTAAGTGGATTGGCCGTAGGCGTCCTGTGGGGAGACTGCCGGCCCGCTGATCCATTTATAGCTGGAGACGATTTTCGTGCCAGTACGGGGTATGGTGGCGGAGAATCGAGTGGCCGCGCTGGAGCGATATTGAGTCGCCAGCTGATTGCGCAGCGCGCCTTCGGCCGGATCTTCATTCGGCGCCAGCGCTCCCGCGTAGGAATAAATCACGGTCATGTCCAGATTGCCGGCGAGCTTCTGCTGGTAAACCAGGCGCGCACCCAAGGAATTCATACCGCCTGCGTCGTAAGCAAAGACGTTCGAAAAATAGTCAGGCAAGTAATCCGGACCGGAGAAATTCCCGTGGCCGAAGACGGCCGTATTGTTGGAGCGGTCGTCAAACACGGCGACGGTGACGCTGGATTTCTTGGTGAGGTCGTGCTCGACCGCGATTTCCGAGTGCAGATCATCTTCCAGGACGGAGCGGCCGCCAAGCCGCAGCAAAGTGGGAAAAGCATCGAGCTGGTTGATGGTGGATTGTAGGTCGCCAGGAGCGCCGGCGGAATCCTGCCAGGTATTGGTAGTGACCAGTGCGGAGGCGAGCCACGTGGGAGCAATGCGCACGGCCACCTCTGCGCGAGGCCGCACGGATGTGGTGGTCGTCTGCAATCCTGCCATCAGGAAATCAGCGCCGTAGCGAACACTGACGCGATCGCCCAATTGAAACGATGAATCGTGAGACATGCGCAAGCCGTGGAAAGTAGGACCGGCGTCGCCCAGCTGGGATTCGCGAATCAAAAGAGTAGTCACCGGACCCGCGCCGGAATCCCCGGAAGGCAGCCATTGCGCGACGAAGCCGTTGGACTCTGAGCCCGCATCGTAGCTGAACTGGCCCGCGATCAGCAGATTGCCGAGTCCGCCCAGTCCATAATCGTAGGCAAAAGCGCTGCCGGGTGTATCCGCGAGATTGGAAATGGAGCCGGGGTGATCGGATCCAGAAGTAAATTCAAGGCGCGTACGCGCGGACTGGTCCTGCGGTTTCTCGAAGGGATTGCCGCGTGCGCCCAGAACGACGTCGCCATCCTGCCAGCGCAAGACCGGACGGGTGGCAGCGGAAGTTCGCAACACCCAACTCCAGTCATCGGCGGAAACCTGCTGATCGGGCTGGCGGCGCAATTTTTCCAGTGAGGTGAAGACGGAGCCTAGAACGATTTCGAGCAGAGTGGTGTGCTCATCGCGCACCTGGATGTCTTGCTCAACGGCCGGGAGGAAGCCTGCGAGGGTGACCTTGACGGAATAAATGCCGGCCGGCATCGTGGCGCTGGAAAAACGGCCGCGATCGTTCGTCAGAAGCTGAAATCCCAGACTGCCCAGGAGTTGATCGGAGGAAATAACGACTGTGGCGCCCATCTGGGGAGTCCCTGCGGAGTCCACCACCAGTCCAGTGATCTTTCCAGAGCCCTGTGCGCCCATCACTGGTGCGGCGATCACACACCAGGAGAGGCACAGGATCATGCCGAGGCCCATGGCGCGAATCGTCCGCAAACTCATAATGCTCACTTCGCCTGTGGAGCTGGCGTACCGGTTGGCCGGACGGTAAATTCCGTAGCCGGAGTGATGGTTTTCTTGGTTAGATTGTCGGTGACAGCGACTTCCAGTTTGTACTTGCCCGGCTTCAACGAGCCGAGAGTAATGATGTTTTCCAGCGTCATTTCCTCGCCATGCAGAGGCAGTTTGTCGCCGCCCAGATTGTATTTGAGTATCGGGTCGTTTTCTTTGTCCATCGTTACCCGATATTCCACGGTAGCATCGGCCTTGTGAGTCTTGTCGTCCACCTTGAGGTTATATACCTGAAGGAAAACGCCCATTTCATCGCTGGCGACGAAGGAAGCGTCAATGCGCGGGCGAACCTTTACGTCGCCCAGAACGAACTGGCCCAAGCCAATATCGTGCGCGGAAACGCGCTTGATCTCATCCGCGAGAATCAGAGTGCTGGACGAGAGACTGTCGTCCTCAAAGCGCGGAACCGCCAGGCGGGTGTTGACGACGCCCACGTTGCCATTGTTCGTGTCTTTCAGAACGATGTCCAGGCGGTAGAGTCCCGGACTCAGCGGGATGGCTTTTTGATAAATCGAAGCGGTGGCCAGCGATTGCTGCAGCAGGCTGGACGGAACATCGCGGCGGACGGTGTCTTCAAAAGTGTTCACGATACGGCCGCTGAGGCTGGTCACACGGCAGAACAGGTTGACGGAGGCGGACTCGACGCCGTTCTTCTGCTGAAAGCTGAGCTGGCGCGTGGGAATCTGAATGGTGATGGGCACCAGAACCGTCTCGGACGTAATTCGCAGGAAGTCAGTTCTGTATTGGAACTTCACCTGATCCCGAACCAGGCGTGAAGAGACCACAGCCTCAAGGTCCTTGAACTTTACCGGAGGCGCTTGCTGAATCTTGGCGTACAGCTCCAGCCGCGAGAATTCCTGCATGGTTTCCGGCTGCATTCCCAACGGCTGAGCCATGTGCGTGCCGTCGGTATTGTTGAAGCGGGCGGTCTTGCTGGATAGCCCCATGGATTCCATCTGCGTCAGCCCGGCGCCAGGAACGTACAACAACGCGTCTTTTTCGCTGGGATCCATGGTGAGCTTGTATTCGCCGCTCATGGTGGGATCTACGAATTCGATCTCGACGTTTTCCCCGATTCCCTCAAGATATCGATAGCGCCAATCTTCGAACGGGTACGTGGAAGTTTCACCGCCGCCTTCGTTGGCCGGGCGGTCATAACTGCCTCCCGACGGATGCGATTGCACTTCATCCGCAGGACCCCACATGATGTAGATTCTGCCGCGATCGGTTTTCCATCCGGGAATGCCCGAAGAAAAGTGTTCGTTGGTGTAGGCGATGCGGCGATAGTGCTCTTCCTTGAATGTATTTTCAGCGGAGTCCGGATCAGGATTGCGGCGCTGCCAAAATGCTTCGATAAATTGCTCACGCTCTTCGTTTGTGGAAAGGTGCAGGAACGAATTGCGCTCTTCAGGTGAAATGATGTAGATGACGTCTTCGTTCAGCCACTTCTTATATTGGGAATCGAGTTCGTTAAAGAGATCCTTGTCGCGCTTGGAGCGTTGCTTGGCGGCCTGCTTCGCGGTTTTCTTGTCGTTTTGGTCCGGCTGCTGAGTTGGAGATTCACCTTGAGCAGAAGCCCTTGGCACATACACCAGTCCACAAGCTAAAACGCCGAAAAGAAACACTTTGACCGCAGAACGCATCGTTAAGCCTTTGCCCCGAGGCACGAAATTCTAACCTGTCCAATGGTACAGGTCAACTTCGGATTCCCCTAACTGCCCTTGAAACATTGGAATCGGATGGTGGCCGAGGGGTTGCCTCGACCGTTTGAGTGGAACTCGGAGTCGAGGCGAAAATCGGGGCTGAGGATGGGTTGCGCCGACGTGTTGGAGGGTCACCCCCAAAACGGGAATCAATTTTCAAGTGCTTAGCCGCGAGCCACTCACGATGAGCTTTGCCCTATTCTCTTGGAGCCTAAATAGCTCTACAATGGAGCAGCGATGCAAGGGACGCGCCGTCCGATGGCGGAGCAGGTGACGGGTTCGTAGCGGGCAGCTGGGAGCTTAGGAGCACTAATCCAGAGCCACGACCTCCGAAATGTCATATTCGCGCCTGTCTTTCCGCTCGCGCGAACGTCTAAAGTTGACCTAGAAACATTTTGTGTCCCCGGAACGTATTTAAGTCATGGTAATGCTGTCGCCTGATCGGGCGAGTCCAAGGGTAAAGCAATGAAAACGTGGCAGAAAGTTGGTATCGGTGTGGCTGTCGCCCTGGTGCTCGGGGGTATCGCGTGGTTCAGCATCTACCAGGCGAATAAGGGCGTGGTGGCTGTCCAGACGGGGCATGTGCTAAAGGCTGACCTGACGTCGGTGGTCACCGCTTCCGGCGAAATCCGCCCCAAGAATTATACGAACGTGCTGGGCGAGGGCATTGGGAAGATTACCGAGATCGTCGTGAAAGAAGGCGACCACGTCAAGAAGGGCGACATTCTGCTGCGGCTAGAGAACATTCAGCCCGGAGCGGACGTCCAGGCCCAACAGGCCGCGATTGACTCGACCGAAGCGTCGGTGCGCGCTGCGGCTGCCAGCTACGATTCCGCGGTTGCTACCCTGGCCCAACGCCAGGCGGACTTGGAGAAGGCGAAATTCGACTGGGAGCGCGCGCAGCAGCTTTACAAGGAGCAGCTCATTGCCAAGTCGGATTATGATGCAAGCAAAGCTACTTACGACGCTGCTGCCGCCGGTCTGAATGCGCTGAAGGCACAGGTGGAGCAAAGCCGCGCCGGGCGCGAGCAATCGCGCTTCAACCTAGATCAAGCCAACGCGGTGCTGAAGCACACCAAGGACGTACTGCGCAAAACCACTTATGTGGCGCCGATTGACGGGATTGTGAGTTACATCGCGGTGCGCGTGGGCGAAAATGTGGTGCCCGGGATCCAGAACGCCGAAGGCAGTTTTTTAATGACGATCTCGGACATGAGCATCGTCACCTCCGAAGTGAAAGTGGACGAAACCGACATAACCAATGTGCGCCAGGGAGATCCGGCGGACGTCACCATTGACGCGATTCCCGGAAAAATCTTCAAGGGGCACGTGACCCAGGTGGGAGAGCTGGCAATTCTGCGCTCGTCGGGCCAAGCCGCCACGACCCAGGCCACCGCAAACACGCAGGAAGCGCGCGATTTCAAAGTGGTGGTGACGATTGATAATCCCCCGGCTGACCTTCGTCCGGGGCTTTCCGCCAGCGCTAAAATTCAGACGGAACAGAAGAAAGGCATCCTGACGATTCCGATCCAGGCGCTGGCGGTGCGCACCCAGAAAGATCTGGAAGAGGCGCAGAAGGAGCACGGCGGCAACGTGACCCTGGCAGCGTCGAAACCCTCAGCTACCGCCGACGCGCAGCAAAAGGTGGATGTGCAAGGTGTTTTTGTGATTCGCGGCAAGAAAGCGGAATTTGTGCCGGTGCAAACCGGGATCACCGGCGTCACGGACATCGAAATTACCAGCGGGCTGAAGGAAGGCGACGAAATCGTCATCGGCAATTATAAAGCGCTGCGCACGCTGCGGCCTGGTGCCGCCGTCAAGGTAGATAACTCCACGCCAAAGCGGGAAGAGTCCGCGACGTAGGTAAGAGGAATCCAGGAGCCCCAGCACATGGCAGTGGAAGAAATCGCCCCGTCGCAAAGCTTCCGGCAGGATCTCGTCGATACCGGCATCGTTATTCAGACCGAGGAACTGTGGAAGACTTATGAAATGGGCGCGGAACAATTGCACGCGCTGCGCGGCGTGAGCATGGAGATTCACAAGGGCGAGTACGTGGCCATCATGGGCCCTTCAGGCTCGGGAAAATCCACGCTGATGAATTTGATTGGATGCCTGGATACTCCAACGAAGGGAAGCTACTGGCTGGCGGGACGATTGGTTAGCCAGTTGGATGATGACGAGCTGGCGTATATCCGCAACAAGGAAATTGGCTTCGTATTTCAGACTTTCAATCTACTTCCCCGCGCGACTGCTTTGCACAATGTGGAATTGCCGATGATTTACAACGGCACTGCTTCCGAAGAACGCCAGGAACGCGCAAAAAAGGCCCTAAAACAAGTGGATTTGAGCGACCGCATGATGCACAAGCCGAACGAGCTTTCCGGCGGGCAGCGCCAGCGCGTGGCGATTGCGCGCGCGCTGGTGAATAATCCTTCCATATTGCTGGCGGACGAGCCCACGGGAAATCTGGATTCGCAGACCGGCGAAGAAATCATGGCGCTGTTTGCGCGACTGCACGGGCAGGGCAACACCATCATCCTCGTCACCCACGAATCAGATATTGCGGCGCACGCACATCGCGTAATCCGGCTGCGCGACGGCAAAGTGGAAAAAGACGAACGAACCCGCTAAGAAGTTTCCGCCGTTAATTCGAGAAAAGGTTTCGCGCCAGGAATAAAACGTTCGCGGGGCGTTCCGCCAGCCGGCGCATGAACCACGGGAACCAGAAGGTGCCGTAGGAGATAAGCACGGCGCAACGATAGCCGGCTTGCACCAGGCGCAGTTGCTCGGCGCGCTGAATTCCGTAGAGCATTTGAAATTCCAGCAGATTTTTCGGCACACCTTGATCCGTGGCCCACGCAATGATTTTGGCGATCAACGCGCGGTCGTGGGTGGCGATGGCCACGCGCACGCGGGCGCGGCGGGCTTCAGGGCTGAGCAAGCGCTGGGCAAGATGCAGGAAATTTTCGTCCACGTCTTTTTTCTTGGGTAAGGCAATCTCCGCAGGCTCGTTGTACGCGCCTTTCACCAGGCGAATCGCGGCGCCCTCTGGAATCAGTCTGTCGAGATCTTTTTCCGTGCGGTAGAGATAGGCCTGCAGGCAGACACCGACGTTGGAATACGACTTGCGCGCGCGGCGATAAAGCTCGAGCGAGACGTCCACGTACGGACTTCCCTCCATATCAATCCACAGAATTTTTTCGGCGGGAGTATTTTGAATCAGCGTCGCCAGATTTTCGTAGCAGAGGTTGGGATCGAGGTCGAGTCCGAGCTGCGTGAGTTTTACAGTGATTTCCGCGGGAATGGCGGCGGCGCGGATGCGATCGTTCAGCTCCAGAAAATGGCGCGTCACAGCCGCTGCTTCGTCGCGGTCGGCAATATTTTCACCGAGGTGCGACAGCACGGAGTGGATGCCACTGGCAGCGAGCGCGCGCGCCGCGCTGATGGCATCCTGCACGTCTTCGCCTGGCAGAAAACGAGCGGAGGCGCGGCGCATGAATCCGAAGCGGGGCGCGTGCGCGCGCATCCACTGATTCTGCGAGATTGCCAGGATGCCGCGGCGCATGAGACTCATGAGTGATTCATCTTTAACTCGTCTTTCGGGCCGACGGCGGCTCGCCACCGCCTTACTGCCGATCGCTCTTCAGTGGACGTTCATTGCGGCGAACTGAGCGCCTTGACCAGCCGGTAGTAGAAATCCACGCCATCGTAAAAGGATGCGACGCGGACGCGCTCGTCGCGGCCATGCGAACGGTCGTCGTCTACATCCATGAATAGTCCGGGAAGCCCGTACGTGGGCATCCCGGCCGCGCGCGAAATCGCGCCGTCGCTCGCGCCTGCATCCATCACCGGAACGATGGGTAAGCCCGGCCACATCTCATTGGCCACTTTTTGCAGCGCGGCCATCAAATCGGGGCGCAATGGCGATGGCGGGTTGGGAATGCCGCTGGACGCAAGGCCTGGCGCATGCGTCACAGCAATGCGCGGGTCGTCCAGAACTTTCACCAGCGTGGCTTCGATTTCGTCCCCCGAATGGCCCGGCAGAATACGGCAATTCACGTTGGCATGCGCCATTCCCGGCAGGGCGTTGTTGGCATGGCCGCCGTCCAGTCGCGTGGCAACACAAGTGGTGCGAAACCGCGCGTTGTAATAAGGAATCGCGGAGAGCCGCGCGAGCGCCGCGGCATCGGGCGGCGTTTGCAGGATACCCTTCATGTCCGCGCCGGTCTGGCCGCCGACGATATCCGCTTCACGCATGAAATATTCGCGCGTCACTTCATTGAGCTCGAATGGAAATTGATATTTTTCCAGGCGCGTCAGGCCCGCGGCGAGCTGATAAATCGCATTTTCGGAAGTCGGCAGCGAACTGTGTCCGCCGGGGTTGGTGACCTTTAGATCAAAATCCTGATACAGCTTTTCGCTGGCTTGAATGCCGACCAGCAGATGTTTTCCCTTTTCCAGCTCGAAGTCGCCCGCATCCGGATTGATCACGTACTCGGCCTCAATCAGATCGCGATGATTCTTGATGAGCCAGGCCACTCCGTTGGACGCGCCGCCCTCTTCATCGGCGGTCAGCGCCAGAATCAAGTCGCGATCGGGCTGATAGTGCTCTTGCTTCAGGCGAATGAAAGTGGTCACCAGAAACGCGTCGCCGTCTTTGATGTCTCCGGTGCCGCGGCCGTAAAAATATCCGTCCTTCTCGATGAACTGAAAGGGGTCCATGGACCAATCCGCGCGTCGCGCTTCGACCACGTCGAGATGGCAGATGAAGAGCAGCGGTTTCTTCGCGCCGGTGCCGTGAATGCGCGCGACCATATTCCCCTTGCGTTCGTTCGGTCCCAGCACTTGGACGTCGCTCGCGGGAAAACCCGCATCGAGCAAGCGTTTGGCCATGGCGTCTGCGGCGATCGTCGTGCTGCCAACGGAATCGGTGGTGTTGATTTCAACGAGCTGCTTGAAGATGTCCCGCGCAAGCTGCTTGGTGCTGTCGTTCACTTGAGCGTGCAAGGCACCTGCACAGAAAAGACCCGCGATCGGCGCGAGCGCAAACAAAGTCCGAGATTTCAAGTTGTTCTCTCCCAGGATAGGAACAAACGAGCCTAGCAGACGTAGGTCCCAGCGTCAGAACGGCGCGGGCGAGAAGGGCTTATCTTGCGGCGATTCCAGCACGGAGATGGCGAAGCGGTAGAGCTCCAGCTTGGTGACGTCGTTCACCGGGCCGGCGTCGAAAATCCGGCTGAAGGCACCGTGAATGATGTGCGCCTGATCTTCCGGCAGCAAGCCCAGAAATTCTCCGAAACGATTTTTGGCCTTGGAATATTCGGCGGCTTCTTCGGCGGTCAACGGCCGGTTTCCGGATATTCTCTGTTCGTATCTCTGGTAGAACTCGTAGCGAAACTGCTTCTCGTAAAGCGCGGCGTACGCGGCTTCCTGTGTCCCCGGCTTTCTATCCGACACGGCGAGCGCCTTCGCGGTGAAATCATCCAAAGCCTTTTGAAAATCACGGAAAGTTCCCGTAGCGCCCATCAGCGGCCCCCTGCCGCTCTTACCCAGCGACGCCGCCAGTTGATTGGTGCGCGCTTCGTAGCACTTTCCATACGAGGCGATGGCCCGGACAGCCACGGGCGCAGTTGCGTCCTTTACCTTGCCGGCATTTTCCTGGAAGTAGGCGACCCACGCCGTGGAAGTCATCTGCAGAATCCGCGCGCAGGTCAGCCCCAGCCGGTCTGTGTCGGTAGCTTTCGCCGGCGCGGGCTTGCTCTGCGAAAAGCCCGCGGGCGCCAGAACCACGGCAATCAGCAACGTCGAAAATAATTTCATTCCAGAAAATCCTCCCGCCAATTTATTGCGAACTAGCGTAGCGCACCTCGAAGAGATCGAGCTCCTGCTCCAGGCGGCGCAACACTTCATCATTAATCTTATTGTGATTGCGCATATTCAGCAGGGCCGCGCGCTGCAATGCTCGAATGTTCTTGGAGAGCTCGCGATAACGAACATAATCTTCGGGCGTATAGCCGGTCTCGACGGCCCGGTCGCCGGGCAGCAAATTCAAATGATGTTTTTGGATGCGTATCAGGTCTTGGTACACCGGCGCAAAGCCGGCAGCGTCCAGTTCGCGCGCCTGTTCCAGGTAGGCCAGCGCGGCCTCGATCATCGCGTAGCGCGCGCGCTCCTCTTCCGGATTTTTCACCACAGCGACGGCCAATCCCAGGCGGCGAATGAAGAATGGCAGCGACAATCCTTGAAACACCAGCGTCACGAAAATCACGCAGAACGTAAGAAAAATAATCATATTTCGCTGCGGGAAGGGAGAGCCGTCCTGCAGCGCTCGGGGCAAGGAAATCGCCGCAGCCAGCGCTACCACGCCGCGCATGCCCGTCCAGCCGACGATGAAAATAATTCCCGCGCTCGGCAGCGTCGCGGCCTCTTGATGCTGCAGATGGCGTCGCACCCAGTTCGATGCCCACGCGCCGGGATACATCCAAACTAGCCGCAGAACGATCACTACCGCGCTGACCAGCAGGCCGATCAGGATCAGCCGAAACAGGCTGTGATTGTGAATTTCGTGAAGAATGTAAGGAAGTTGCAGCCCGATCACAATAAACACGATGCCATTGAGCACGAAGCTGAGGGTTTCCCAGACGGCTGCGCCCTGCAGCCGCGCGCGCGTGGAAAAATACAGCGAACTCTGGTGCCCGAGGTACATCCCGCAGACCACCGTCGCCAGCACGCCCGAAGAGTGCGCGCTTTCCGCAACCAGATACACGAAGTACGGCGTGATGATGCTCAGCGTGATTTCCACCGGCGCGTCCGTGATCTGCTTGATCAGCCACGCTACCAGCTTGGCGATCACCAGGCCGATGACGATGCTGCTCGCGATCAAGTAGAACAAAAGCGCCATGCGTTCATGAAACGGCGGTGTGCGTCCGGTGACCACCGTCGCGACCGTCAGCTGCAGTGCCAGCAGGCCGCTGGCATCGTTCACCAGGCTCTCGCCTTCGATCACGTCGCTCACTCGTTGCGGCAATCCCAGTTGGCGCGTAATCGCCGTCGCGGCGATCGCGTCGGTGGTGCAAATCACTGCGCCCAGAACCAGGCCGAGCTTCCAGGTGAAGTCCGGCAGAATCCAGTGGGAGGCAAAAGCAACGCCCCACACTGTGAAGGACACCAGGCCGAGCGCGAGCATGGCGATGCTGAAAAAGTTGTGGCGAAAGTCGCGCCAGGAAGTCTGGAACGCGGCGGAAAAGAGCAGCGGCGGCAAGAAGACCAGAAAAACGATTTCCGGGTTCAACTCGATGCGCGGCATGTGCGGGATCAGGCTGAGGAACAGGCCTGCGATCACCAGCACGATGGGGTAAGGCGTCTTGAAGCGCTTGGCGAGCGTCGCCAGCACGGCGATGCACAGCAACAGCAGCAGGAAAATCGGTTCGAAGTGTTGAATGTTTTGGCCGTACATACTTTTATCAAAGAGTACGATAACGCAGATGCGGCGCGGCGGCACGCACTTCTGGTTCGCTGCCCGCTCGATTCACCGGGCTACTTGTGGCGAGCGGCGGCAGGCTTCGGCTTCGGTTTTGGATTTGGTCTTGGGCGGCCCAGCAGCGCGCGCTCGTGCAGGTGGTCGAGGAAGCGCTCAGTGACGTGCGCGCGGGCTTTCGCTGATTTGGCGCGCAGATAATAGAGCAGCAGCTGGCGGCGATGCCCGGGTGGTAATTGCTCGAATTCCTTGCGCGCTTTGGGATGTTGTTTCAGCACGGCTGTGAGTTCGGCGGGCACGGGAACATCGCGCGGCTGCGGTGTCGAGCTGGAGCGCTACGCCGATCACGTCGCCCGCATCAGGCCGCCCCCAGCTTTGCGCAGCGCTGTATTGATTTGCAGACGGTAACGGCCGGCGCCCGCTGGCACCAGCGTGGTGCGCGTGGAGCAGTGATTCACAGTGGCGACTACGGGAATGTGCTTCGGCTTCGGCTGCCTGCGTTTCACGCGGGCGGCTGCTGGGTGCTTGCTGCTTTGGAGCTGCTCGATCAGCGCGTCGGCGATGTCTGGCGGCACATCCACGTGCCGCATCATCCAGATTTTGTAAATCGTCGCTAGAAAATGAAGTGAGGGTTGCTTCGACTTCGCGAGCATCGCGTGGACGATCAGGAGACTGCGTCGAGAATATTTGGTATAGAGGTGCATCGCTTCGAGAATGCTGCGTTTCACTGCTTCGATAGTCTTGCCGAGGCCGTAAACGCCCGGGAAAGTCGTCACTGTAGGCGTAGTATTGCTTGCCTTCTTTTTCAATAGTTATCGGATAGCTGTAAAGAGTCATCTTGTTTCTATGCTAGCTTGTGCGAGAGTCAGTCGCAAGGATCGAATTCTGGAAGGTGATTCAGCCCTTCGCGACAACGATCGTTGCCTTCCGCTGACGCAATCCTTCGTTCCAGAATTCGCTGATGCTTCGAGTAAGATGGCACCCGCGATTTCCATCGCCCGAGGCTTTCCACGTGGAAAAAATCCGCAGCCGCAAGATTAAGCAGTCAACTATTTTCCTCCTGTCACTGCTCAGTGTATTTGCGCTGATAGCAGCAGCCGCGGAACACGACGTGGTGCTGCTGTGGCCGAATGGCGCGCCCGGCTCCGAAGGCAAGACCGCGCCGGAAAAAGTCCGGCTCACTCCGGATGGCGAGCACGTTATTTCCAGCGTGCACCAGCCTTCGATCACGGTGTACTTGCCGCCCAAGGAAACGGCGACTGGCGCCGCCGTGGTGATCGCGCCGGGCGGCGGCCATGTGGAATTGTGGATGGACCACGAAGGATACGCCGTCGCGCAATGGCTCAGCGAGCACGGCGTAGCAGGCTTCGTTCTGAAGTATCGCCTGGCGCATGAAGCGGGCTCGAGCTACACGGTCGAGGGAAATTCGCTGCCGGACATGCAGCGCGCGATTCGCTTGGTCCGCAGCCGCGCGGCGGAATGGGGTGTGAATCCAGCGCGCGTCGGGGTGATGGGATTTTCCGCGGGCGGAGATGTCGCCGCGCGCGCCGCCACGCAATTCGACACGGGCAACGCCGCCGCAGCGGATCCCATTGATCGCCAAAGCTCGAAGCCCGCGTTTCAGGCGCTCATCTATCCGGGACTGCCGCAGGATCTGACAGTTTCAAAAGATGAGCCGCCGGCGTTCCTGTTGTGCGGCGCAGACGATCGTGTCGGCATCTCCGAAGGGCTTCCCGAACTTTTCGTCCAGCTGAAACGCGCCGGCGTGCCCGCGGAGCTGCACGTTTACACCGGCGTAGGACACGGCTTCGGCATACGCAGCACAAACACCGGCGCAATCGCAGGCTGGCCCGACCGCTTTCTTGAATGGCTAAGCGCGAGCGGCTTCTTGAAGCGCAAGTAGAACTCCGAAGCGCAGAGCCGCCACAGTGAAAATAAAAAAGGCTCCGATTGCTCGGAGCCTCTTTTGATTTAAATCCTGGCGGTGACCTACGTTCCCGCGTCGTTTCCAGCGCAGTATCATCGGCCCGGCAAGGCTTAACTTCCGTGTTCGGGATGGGAACGGGTGTGACCCTTGCGGTAAGACCACCAGGAAACTTGTGCATCGAAACTGGAGATCGATATTCGAGCCGCAACGCGAACGCCGCGGCTCGAAACCGAAATTCAGAGTTTCGATGAGCAACTGAAGGAAGTTGGTAACAACAAACCGCCTATTCGCTTGATCGTAGTCAATGCGAAAAGTGCGTCTTTCCTCCGCCGAGCCCTGCAACACCCGCTTGCGCGGGTCTCTCAGGGTAAAGCGACGGTTTAGGAAAGTTTTATGGTTAAGCCGAACGGCCGATTAGTACGGGTTAGCTACACGCATTACTGCGCTTCCACCTCCCGCCTATCAAAGTCGTAGTCTTCGACTGGCCTTCTTACCCCCCCGCAGGAGGGTTGGGAAACCTTATCTCGAGGCGAGCTTCTCGCTTAGATGCTTTCAGCGATTATCTCTTCCGGACTTCGCTACCGAGCTATGCCACGGGCGTGACAACTCGATCACAAGAGGTCCGTCCATCCCGGTCCTCTCGTACTAGGGACAGCTCCTCTCAAGTTTCCTGCGCCCACACCAGATAGGGACCGAACTGTCTCGCGACGTTCTGAACCCAGCTCACGTACCGCTTTAATAGGCGAACAGCCTAACCCTTGGGACCTTCTACAGCCCCAGGATGCGATGAGCCGACATCGAGGTGCCAAACCTAAGCGTCGATGTGAACTCTTGGCTTAGATCAGCCTGTTATCCCCGGCGTACCTTTTATCCGTTGAGCGATGGCCCTTCCACGCAGAACCACCGGATCACTAGATCCCACTTTCGTGCCTGCTCGACCTGTGTGTCTTGCAGTCAACCCGGCTTATGCTCTTGCACTCCACGGCGGGTTTCCAATCCGCCTGAGCCGAGCTTTGAGCGCCTCCGTTACCATTTAGGAGGCGACCGCCCCAGTCAAACTACCCGTCTGGCCGTGTCCTCCACCCCGTCTAGGGGTGTAAGTTAGAGCGACAGAACTATCAGGGTGGTATTTCACCGTTGCCTCCCTCCCAGCCGAAACCAGGAGATCCCAGGCTCCCACCTATCCTACGCAGGCAGTACCGTTAATCATGACCAGAGTGCAGTTAAGGTGCACGGGGTCTTTCCGTCTAGATGCGGGCATCCGGCGTCTTCACCGGAACCACAAATTCGCCGAGCCGTTGGCCAAGACAGTCGTTCGATCGGTACGCCATTCGTGCAGGTCGGAACTTACCCGACAAGGAATTTCGCTACCTTAGGACCGTTATAGTTACGGCCGCCGTTCACCGGGGCTTCAGATCAGGCCTTCGCTACCTTGCGGCAGCTAAGCCCTCCCTTTAACCTTCCGGCACCGGGCAGGCGTCACCCCCTATACGTCGTATTCGACTTAGCAGAGAGCTGTGTTTTTGTTAAACAGTCGCCGAACGCATTTCACTGCGGCCCCCTCGGGCTATAAACCCTAGCGGGGCACCCCTTCTCCCGAAGTTACGGGGCTAATGTGCCTAGTTCCTGAGCCAGCGTTCTCTCGAGCGCCTGTGGATATTCACCTTGTCTACCTGTGTCGGTTTGAGGTACGGGCACCATCTGAACTCCTTAGAGGTTTTTCCTGGCAGCGTGAAATCAGAGACTTTGCGGCCGTGTGGCCTCGGACCCGGTCTGACCGTTGAATGACCTCGTGGATTTTCCTGCGAGATCCGGCTTACACCGAGACATCGGGACATCCATCACCCGACTCCCATATCCTTCTGCGTCACCCCATCGTATAACGTTCAAATGGCGGGACAGGAATGTTGACCTGTTGTCCATCAGTTACGCCTCTCGGCCTCACCTTAGGACCCGCCTAACCCTGAGCGGATTAACCTTCCTCAGGAAACCTTAGACTTTCGGCGACACGAGTTCTCATCGTGTTTATCGCTACTTATGCCGGCAGAGTCTCTTCCGTTGCGTCAAGTAGTTCTCTCGATCTACCGTCGAACTCAACAGAATGCTCCCCTACCAAATGACCATTTCCGTAGAAATAGTCAATTACGCAGCTTCGGTCGTAGACTTAGCCCCGTTGGATTGTCGGTGCGTGAACACTTGACCAGTGAGCTGTTACGCTTTCTTTAAAGGATGGCTGCTTCTAAGCCAACCTCCTGGCTGTCTGTGCGCTCACACGTCCTTTCCCACTTAGTCTACAGTTGGGGACCTTAGCTGGCGTTCTGGGTTCTTTCCCTCTCGACCACGGAGCTTATCCCCCGTAGTCTCACTCCCGTACTGTTGTACACGGCATTCGGAGTTTGATTGGATTCGGTATCCTGGATGGGACCCTAGTCCATTCAGTGCTCTACCACCGTGGCAAATCATACGAGGCTGCCCCTAAAGGCATTTCGGGGAGAACGAGCTATCACGGAATTTGATTAGCCTTTCACCCCTACCCTCAGCTCATCCGAGCGATTTTCAACTCACACCGGTTCGGTCCTCCAGTCGCGGTTAAGCGACCTTCAACCTGGCCAAGGGTAGATCATCCCGCTTCGCGTCTATTCCCACACACTGAACGCCCTATTCGGACTCGCTTTCGCTACGGCTCGCTTTCGCTTAACCTTGCGTGTGAGAATAACTAGCCGGCTCATTAAGCAAGAGGCACGCCATCAGGCATTTCCGTGTCCGAAGACACGGCATAGCCCTCTGACTGCTTGTAAGCATACGGTTTCAGGTTCTATTTCACTCCCCTAGCAGGGGTTCTTTTCGCCTTTCCCTCACGGTACTAGTTCACTATCGGTCGCCAACGAGTATTTAGCCTTGGAGAGTGGTCTCCCCGGATTCCCACTGGGTTTCTCGTGCCCCGTGGTACTCAGGATATCCCTTCGAGTCCGGTAAGCTTTCGGTTACGGGGTTTTCACCCTCTTTGACCCTGCTTTCCAGCAGGTTCACCTAGCCTCCGGATTGGTAACTCTACTTATGGGATCCTACAACCCCGGGGTATAAATACCCCGGTTTGGGCTGTTCCGATTTCGCTCGCCGCTACTTTCGGAATCTCGTTGATTTATTTTCCTCCAGGTACTGAGATGGTTCACTTCCCTGGGTTGACTCGCACCGACCTATGTATTCAGTCGGCCGTAACCTGGTTTTACCAGGATGGGTTTCCCCATTCGGAAATCCCCGGATCAAAGCCTGCTTGCGGCTCCCCGAGGCTTATCGCAGCTTGCCACGTCCTTCTTCGTCTGTTGGCGCCAAGGCATCCACCGTACGCCCTTAGTAGCTTAACCATAAAACTTACCCAACACGTCGCCATCGCCGGCCTCTGGATGATCACTCATGCAGAAGTCCGACACCGCGCGTGGAGTAAATTCGCCTTTCCACATTGCGCTACTCTCGAGCAAATATTTGCGGTTTACTACGCCATGCGAGACTTGAAACTCGCATAACGTAGTGCCAGCTTCCTTCAGTTGTCAAAGAACTTCAATCCTGTCAACAACTTCCGACTGGATTGTCTCCCCTCCCGGGGGAGCGCGTCAGCGGTTTGGAGCCGTTGCCGCGAGAACTGTTTTTTGCAATAAAAAACCCGGCGTCAAGCGCCGGGCGGATCCGCCGATCCTGCGGGCCATACTGCCTGGCCTCTAGGGCGGACGTGCTCGATGCTCGATTTCTTTCTACCCGGTGTTTGTATCCAAACTCACCTCTGATTTAGAAGGCGGAAACCGGTTCGTCTGCGAAGCACACGCCTTTGCAGGCCTGTGTTCGCATCAGGGGAGTATAGCAAGTTTAAAACTTTCGTCAAGTATTTATGATTTATTTTTTCGACGTTCTTCTGTGGATTTCACCCGCTTCTGTGGATATCTGAGTCGCGCAGCTCGCATCTGGGACCTAACGCTCCGCTGAGTGGGAGTGATTTCGGTCTCGGTCGGACAGCAATTGCGTCGCTGTTCACTTTGGCCAGCGCAGGTAAACGTCTCCTGTTCTCGAAATCGAAGCAACAAATGGAGGATCGAATTTCCTGCACAATTTCTTCATTTTCTGAATAGCCAATTCTAGAGCCGCGGCCATTTCCGCCCCGGACAAGTTGCCGGACGCGAAGACGAATTCGCGTACGCCGCTTTCTTGCAGGGCGCGCTTCTCTAGAAAGTTGTATCGGATTCGTTTGTCGGCGGTGAGTAGAACCCAGCCGTTTGTTCCGACGAACGGCAACCAGGTTTCGTCCAAGGCTCCGCGTTCAAAATGGCTGAGGTGGCGCTCGTGACGAACCTGCAATTTTTTCAGAGTCTCGAGAATTGCCGTTGAATTACAGGGGTTTTCGTCGAGGTAAAGAACAAAGTCTTTAGGCGGCGATTGGGAGCGCTCTCTCCCACCGGATGGCTTCTTCGATTTGTGGCGCCGAGCAGCCATATTCCGCGGCAAGATCCGCGATCGACTCGCGGGCATTGAATCGCGACGCGATTATAGCAGTCGAAATGCCCGTTCCAGCGATGACGGGCTTGCCAAATCCAACCAGGGGGTTGATCTCGATCAATTTCGGCTCGGTCGGACTCGTCTCGCTCACGAATGGGAAAAACCGGAACATTCCCTTGGGATCAATCTGCACTCTTTCAAGGTGCATGCGATAGAAGTTCAGGCCCAGCTGTCCGTGTTGCGACACATTGACCAGCTTCCCCAGCTTTTCGATGAACAGGTCGGTGCGATCGGTGAAAAACGCTTCGCTTACCAGGGGATGCTGGTTGAGGATACTGCTCTCCTATTTTCGCGAGCGCGCGCCGAACCTTTGGAAGCTTAAGATTATAAATTTTGCGCATGCCGGCAAGTACATGGCATTCCAGTAGATTCAAAAACGAGAGGCGCACGGGGTCTGTCTCTGCGGGCAAAATCATTGGCGGCATCTTCTGGAACCCCGTCAACCAATAGCGAAGAGTATTGTAGGGAACCTTAAGGTATAAGGCTGTTTCGGGCACACCATAAGCGGGCTCCTCGTATAGCTTGTTATAGAGCGCGCTCATGTTGGTAGGACCTTCCTTTGCCAATGGATTGAACCCAATACTAACACCCATTCGCTACTTTGCGGCTCTGCTCATCCCTTGTTGTGCTTGAAGAATTCCACCTGGCGAAGGCGCTTCTCGGCCTCTGCGCGCGTCTTGTACGGGCCACCGAGATTCTTGCCTTTCTTCTCGGACACAACTTTGTACCCGCCCTTCACTTTTTTGATCATGCGCTACCCTCCCGCATGCAATTTCGCGCGATCAGGCCCCGCCTTCAATACCCTTGTTGCTGTAGAGAATTGCGCAGCAGCGAATCGTTCATGGCTGCAGCTTCAGCGCAGCCTGAATCGCTTTTTCGGCGAGCGGCGCCATCACCACGTATCCCTGAGCATTCGGATGCAAACCGTCGTAAGTAATTTCGGCCTTCAGGGAGCCGTGGTCATCAACCATTGCTGAGAAATAGTCGAGATACACAAGGTGATTTGCCGCAGCGTATTTCTTGATCCATTCATTCAGCGCCAAAATAGTCTCCGGAGGGCGCTTCTTCGTCTGTACGAGCCGCTCGCCATCCTTATTCGACAGACCATCCCGCACGGGCATCACGGACGAAAGCACCACGCGGATCCCGTGCGCGCGAGCCAGCTCCGTCATCGTCGTCAGATTGCCTTCGATTTCCTCGAGCGTCATCGGACCGGTATTGCCGGCGATATCGTTCGTCCCGGCGAGGATCACCACCACTTGCGGCTCCAGATCAATCACATCCGGACGAAAACGCACTAGCATTTGCGGCGTGGTCTGCCCGCTGATGCCACGATTGACGTATGGCTTACCGGGGAAAAATCCGCCGAACTCGGGCCTGCTCCAGCCATCGGTGATGGAATCGCCCATGAAGACGACGCGGATCTCGTTTTTGCCAGGACGCGGCAGCACCGCATTAGCCTCGTGGTAACGGTCCAGCTGCGGCCAATCGCGTAGCCGGCCGGTTTCCCAATCCAATTGTTTTTGCACGGCAGGAAGGTCGGCGCAGTCTGTAACGTGCTTGGCGGGCTCCGCGTTGCCAGCAGCAGATTGTTGCGCAAACGCAGGAGAAACCAGAAACAAAACGCCGACCGCGCACAGCGAAAGTTTAATCACGTCGCAGAGCCTCCTGGAACCGAATCGCAACGCAGGAAAGCATACAACCGCGGTGACGAATTAGATTGCGGGAAATATGCCGATTAAGAAGCGGAGCGCCGAATCCCCAAGCTCGATCTCAGCGTCAACCAGCAGCGGTTGTGAATCGCCGCAAAAGTGTGGGAGTATCCGCGTCAGCAGTAATCACGTACCGCGCGGGATTCTGCAATCCAAGGAGGGCCACGGTGGCGCCGAACACGCAACAGAGCAATGGCCGAATCGCACTGATAACAGGTGGGACCGACGGCCTGGGCCGCGCCGCAGCCGTCATGCTTGCCGAGCGCGGCTATCGCGTTTTCGCCGGCGGGCGCAACCCGGAACGCATCGTCGCGCTGCAGCAACTGGCAAATGAGCGTAAGTTGCCGCTCACCGCGATGGAACTCGACGTTTGCGACGACGCCTCCGTGGATAGCGCCGTAGCGGAAATCGAAAGAACCGCCGGAACCGTGGACGTGCTGGTGAATAACGCCGGCATCGCCATCGCAGCCGTGATGGAAGAAATCACGCTCGCGGATTTGCGCAAACAATTTGAAACCAATTTTTTCGGCCTGGTGCGCATGGCGCAGCGAGTGCTGCCGGGAATGCGCCGGAAACTCAGCGGACGCATCATTAATATGAGCTCGATCGCAGGAAAGCTAACCTCGCCCCTGTTCGGACCCTACAGCTCCAGCAAGCACGCTGTGGAAGCCATCAGCGATGCCATGCGCCTGGAAGTCTATCCATTCGGAATTCAAGTGGTGCTTGTCGAGCCGGGCTACATTCATACCAGCATGAGCCGCAATGCGGGCGAGCTATCCTCAGCCTACGCCAAGGGCGCGGAGCAAAGCCCTTACAAAGCGGTCTATCAGGGTTTTCTCAATGCGTGGGGCAAGACCACCAAATCATCGCACTACACTCCGGAAGATTGTGCGCGCGTGGTTGTGCGTGCGATTGAGGACGATCCGCCGCGTGCGCGTTACGCCGTGACGCGCGAAGCCAAGATCGGAATCCTGGCTCGCCGCTTGTTGCCTGACCGCGTGATGGATCGCCAAATGCGCAAGGCAATGGGCATCCCCGACTATCGCCGCACGCCCTAAACAGAACCGCCAAAACGCGCAAAAAACAATTGGCGTGTCTTCTGCGGCGCTCTCAAGCCGCCGATTCGCCGAAGACGGCCGCGACGATCAGCCCCAGGATGATCATCTGAATTCCGCCCGCGATCATCCACTTGATCGCCAATTGGTATGGCACGATGTACACGACGTATTCGCCCAGCGCCGTGGGGATCACCGTGAGGAAGGCGATCAGAATGCCGTAGCGTATGCCCTGCACCAGCCAGGGTTTTTTCTCTGCTCCGCGCGTATAGATGTAAGCGAAGAGCGCCGCAAAGAAGAATTGGCCCACGGCCATGGCCCAGAAGCGGTGCATGATTCCTGCCGTGGAGCGATGGCTCGCGGGAATCGCCGCGTAGTCACTCGTCAGCCAGACCTCGTGCACCAAGTAGTTCGTGAGCATCAGCACGATGTATGCCGCCACAATCGCGAGCAGCAGTTTCTTCATGGACGTGATCGCCTCCCGCCGCCAAATTTTTGAGTCCCAGGGAAAATACGTGAGAAGGAAATGGTCCCAGCGCGTGCTAGCGCGTCTGGTAGGCGCAGCCTAGCACCGTGGTGTTGGAGAGGATAGCGATTTTTGCGCCGCGCTGGCGCAGCTCGGCGCTGCAGCGAAAGCTTGGTCGCGGGCCCGTTCGTCAGCGATAACGGTGTCCGCGATTGCGCGGTGGCTAAGGATTCGTGACTTGAATCGAGATACTCGCGGCGCGCAGCGGAACGTACTGCGCTTCCCACGCGGCGTGCGCCGGGCTTTCGGCGTAGGCATCGGCAGCGGCACGGTCACGAAATTCGATGGCGTAGGCCGCGTTGAAATCGCGCGGCTGCATGCGTTCCCCTTTGATCCAGATGTTCTTGATGCCGGGAATTTTGGCGGCCATGTCCTTGATCCCGTCAATCGCTTGCTGCTTTTCGGCGTCGCTGGCCGCGGGGCTCCATTTCAGCTCCACCACGTGCAAAATTGTTTTTGGCTGGCCAAAGCGGTTCTGGCCGGCCACATAACCGCCGCCAAAAAACACCGCTGCCGCAAGCGTGCCGCAAAAAATCTTTCCCGCCTTCGTAAACTGAATTCGCATTCGATCTCCTCAGCCCCGAATCACCTTCACGAGTTTAAGCGAGGTCGCGCCAGACTCGCAACGACGTCGAGCAACACGTTGCATTCATGGAACTTCGCCGCGCGACGCAGCACGAATTGCATTGACCCGCTGCTCGCCGCTTGGTTACGATGCGCAGCAAAGTTCTCAGATGCGCGGCCCCAGCGCGGCTGCGTGGAGGCGCCATGTACTGCTCAAAGTGTGGGGCCAATGTTGCGGACGGTATTGCGTTCTGTAGCGCGTGCGGGCAGCCGATGGTGGGATTCTCCGTGGGGCAAGCAGCCGCCGCAGCGCCAGCGGCTCCCGCGGCAGCGGGAGGAACAGTGTACGCGACGCCCGGGCAGCCTGCGTGGCAAGCTCCGGCAGCGCGTCCCGCCGTAGCCTACGCCGGATTTTGGCTGCGCTTTGTGGCGGCATTCATCGACGGAATCGTGCTTTGGATCCCCTTGTTGCCCATCTTTTTGTTTGTTTTTCTGGGCTCGTTTCGGAACCTTTCTAACGTGCGGGACCCGGGGGAACTTCGCGCGATTCTCGGACCGAAGATCGTCTTTATCCTGCTAGTTTGTGCTGTCGGTTCGTGGCTGTATTGGGGACTGATGGAGAGCTCCGCCTGGCAAGCTACGCTCGGGAAAAAGGCGCTAGGGTTGTTGGTGACCGATCTGGAAGGCAACAGGATTTCGTTTGGCAAAGCCACTGGACGCTTTTGCGGGGGGCGCCTGATTAGTGCTTTTCCATATCTGGGTGGACTGTATTTCCTTATTGATTGCTTGTGCGTTGGGTTTACCGAAAAAAAACAGGCCATCCACGACATGATGGCAGGCACTCTGGTGATGCGCAAACTGTAGATCAAATTGCCGCCGCGGTCGGGTAATAAAGGGAGAGCAATGTTCTGTTCAAAGTGTGGGGCGAACGTCACCGATGGCGCGGCATTTTGCAGCGCGTGCGGGCAGCCTACCAGCGCCGTGACGCCCGCTGCATCCGCGCCCGTGCGTCCCGCTTCTGAATTACCGGTGCCGTACGCTGCGCCTGCGCTCGCGCCGATCCCGCCATCTCCTTACGCCGGCTTCTGGCTGCGCGTTGTCGCGTTCTTGATCGACCGCGTCCTGCTGGCCATCGCCTGCGGAGTCCTCGCATCGATCGGTCTGGCGATTGTGGGCGTCGAGTATTTTCGTACGATGTTTGAAGGGATGAATGGAGACAATCCCGCAGTTCCCGTGGCGTTTATATCCGCGATTATTTTTCTGCTCGTGGTGATTCTGGTGCTTGCCTGGATATACGAGGCAGGAATGGAAGGGTCCAAATATCAAGCCACCCTCGGGAAAATGGCGCTGGGCTTGTTCGTTACCGATCTGCAGGGCAGGCCGATCAGTTTCGCGCACGCCAGCGGAAGGTTTTTTGCAGGAGCTATCACCCGGCTGATTCCCCTGGGGATCGGCTACGCGATGGCGGGATTTACGGAAAAGAAGCAAGCGCTTCACGACATGATCGCCAGGCTGCTTGGTGCTGCGCAAAACGTAAACCAGCGTTCTCGATTCCAGGTACACGGCGCCTACCGCAAGGCTTCGCCACAGAACTTGAGAATGTTTATAGGTCGTGGCTTCAGTTTATCCTGAGATCCTGGCAGCGCCAGGATCGAAGGGCCCCGCCGTCAAGCTCCCTGAAACAAGGAGCTTGAGAGTGTGGGTGGGGACTACTGGTTTTCGTCAGGGCACGGCTTCAGCCGTGCCGTAACTGCCCCAAAATCAGGACGGCTTTAGCCGCTGAGGCCACGAATTTGAAGTTCTCACACAAACTCTTCAGCCCCTGAAGTCTCCGCTAAACTCCCCAGCCGTAACGCTCCGAATGAACCAGCGCATCGTGCAATTCCGCGCGGATATGTTCGGTGAATTCAGAGCTGCGCAGCACGCGCCCGCCAGTCTCCGCGATATCAATCGTGCGAAACCCGTGATCCAGCACGCGATCCACCGCCGCCTCAATCCACTGCGCTTCAATCTCCAGGCCAAATGATTCGCGCAGCAACAGTACCGCGGAAAAAATTGCTCCCAGCGGGCACGCCACGTCTTTACCCGCAAGCGATGGCGCGGAGCCGTGAATCGGCTCGTACAATGCTGGCTGGCCGTCGCCGCCCCGGCTGAGCGAAGGAATCAGCCCGATCGAGCCGGAAAGCGCCGCCGCTTCATCGCTGAGAATATCGCCAAAGAGGTTACCCGTCAGGATCACGTCGAACTGTGCAGGCTTCAGCAGCAGCTGCATGGCGGCATTATCCACGTAGAGATGTTCGAGCGTAACTTCGGGATAATCGCGCGCGATACGCGTCACGGTCTGCCGCCACAGCGCGGAAGTCGCCAGCACGTTGGCCTTATCCACACTTGCCACCCGGCGATTGCGTCCGGCGGCCCGCTCGAAGGCGTAGCGCGCCACGCGTTCGATTTCAGCGGCGCTATATTCGGCCACGTCCCGCGCGCGTGCTCCGCTGCCGTCTCCAGTCTGTGAATGTTCGCCAAAATAAATGTCGCCCGCCAGCTCGCGCACAATTTCAAAATCGCAATCGTCAATCCGCTCGCGCCGCAGCGGAGAAATTCCGCTCAGCGCCGGACGCAGCCGGATCGGCCGCAAATTAATATAGAGGCCGAGCGCCTTGCGCAATCCCAGCAGGCCGGCTTCCGGGCGTTTATCGAGCGCCAGGCCATCCCATTGCGGTCCACCGATCGCGCCGAGCAAAATCGCGTCAGCCGAACGACAGCCGGCCAGCGTCTCGGCGGGCAGCGGCGAACCGAATTTTTCAATCGCGGCTCCGCCAAAAGCCAATTCCCGAAATTCAAATTTGTGCTCGAAGGATTTGGCGCAGTCTTCCAGGATTTGCACCGCGGCATGCGTCACTTCCGGCCCGATTCCGTCGCCCGGCAGCACGGCGATGGTCTTCCTTACTCCAGACATGACTGTAATCTCCCGTACTGATGAAAATCGTTCACGTCAGCGCGTGATTCCCGCCGCCGCGGTCTGTCCCGCCGGCGCTTGCGTGCGCGCGCGGCGCACTTTGTGAATAATCGAAAGCAGGTCGCGATCCGTCACTTGTTTCGCCGCGTCGGCGCGCGCCGTCGCCAAGCCATAGCACTCGGCCAGCTCCGCGTCTGTGGTCGTATAGCCCAGCTCTTCCAATCGCGCGCGCAAGGCGTTGCGTCCGGAATGTTTGCCCAGCACCAGCCTTCGCGCCGGAACACCCACTTTTTCCGGCAGAATGATTTCGTAGGTAAGCGGGTTCTTCAGGATGCCGTCCTGATGAATCCCCGCCTCGTGCGCGAACGCGTTCGCGCCCACCACCGCTTTATTCGGCGGCACGTTGATGCTGGTAATCGCGGAGAGCATGCGGCTGGTGGCGTAAATCTTTTCCAGCGAAATATTGGTGCGCACCGCGTAGTGGCTCTTGCGCACCTGCAGCGCTACCGCAATTTCTTCCAGCGACGCATTTCCCGCGCGTTCGCCGATGCCATTGATGGTGCATTCCACCTGTCGCGCGCCCGCCGCAATCGCCGCCAGTGAATTCGCCACGGCCAGGCCCAGGTCGTCGTGGCAATGCGCGCTGAAAACTACTTTGGGATACGCGGCCAGATGCTTGCGCGCCGCGCGGAACATGTCGCCATATTCGTCCGGCGTCGTGTACCCGACGGTATCCGGAAGATTGATGACGTTCGCGCCGGCTGCGGCTGCGGTTTCGATCGCCTCGAAAAGGAAATCCAGATCGGTGCGGCTCGCGTCTTCCGCGGAAAACTCTACATCGTCGCAATGCGTGCAGCCATAGGCGACAGCTTTCGCGATCTGCGCCAGCGCCTCGCTGCGCGAAATGCGCAACTTGTGCTTCAGGTGCAGGTCCGAAGTAGCCAGAAATATGTGCAAGCGCGGTTTGGCGGCCGGTTCGATGCCGCGCAGCGCTGCGTCCACATCCTCTTGTCGGGCGCGCGCCAGCGCCGCCACGCGGCAATCCTTGATCTCCGTGGCCACGGCCCGCACCGCCGCCAGGTCGCCAGGAGAAGAAATCGGAAAGCCCGCTTCGATCACATCCACGCCCAGCTGCTCCAATTGACGCGCCAGCTGCAGTTTCTCCTCGGTATTCATGGAGAAACCAGGGGACTGTTCCCCGTCGCGCAGCGTCGTGTCAAAAATGTGAACGTGTTCCATGCAGACTCCTTTGGACCATACCAGTGTTTCGCGTGCGCGGCCAGAAGTCCAATTTATAATTCTTGCATGTAAGATAAATCTCTCTTATACAAGATGTTGCGCCTCGGGGGGTGGTTGGCATGGATCTGGCGGCTTTGCAGATGTTTCAGATGGTCGCGAGCGAGCGCAGCTACTCGCGCGCCGCCGTAAAACTGTTTCGCACCCAGCCGGCCATCAGCATCGCCATGCGCAAGCTGGAGGACTGGGTCGGTCAGCCGCTCTTCGTGCGCGGCTCAGGCGCCCGCACCCTCACCGACGCGGGCACCCTGCTGCTGGAGTACGCCGAGCGGATGTTGAACATGCGCGAGGAGATTCGCAAGGGCTTGCAGGAACTGCAGGGCCTCGAACGCGGTCAACTCTCTCTGGGCGTGAATGAAAGCTCCATCCATGCCCTGCTGCCGGCTCTCGAACGCTACCGCCGCCTGCATCCCGGCATTCACATTCGCGTGCACCGCGTGTTTTCGCGCGAAGTCCCCCGCGAATTGCTGAATCATCAGCTGGATATCGGCGTAATTACCTACCTGCCGGAAGAACGCGAGCTTACCACCGCGGAATTCTATCGCGACGCGCTGGTTCTGGTCGTCTGGCCCGGCCATCGCCTGGCCAAGCGCAAGGAAGTGGACATCACCGCGCTGGGCGAGGAAACTTTCGTCGCCCATATCGTCGAATCGCCGTACCGCCACCGCGTCGTCCAATTGTTCGCAAAGCACAAAGTGCCGCTACGCATGGAAGTGGAGCTGCCCACCATCGAAAGCATCAAGCGCTTCGTGGAAATGAAGAAGGGAGTGGCCATCGTGCCGCGCATGTGCATCGAAGGCGAACTGGCCCGCGGAGATTTGCGCGAATTGCGCATCAAGCAGATGAAGCTGGAGCGCAAGCTCTATCTGGTGTACCGGCAGGATCGTCCGCTCACCGCGGCGGCGCGCGCTTTGGTGGACATTATTCTTCCGCGGAAAAAATCGCCGCCGAAAGTGAAGAGCGTCCCGCCGCAGCGTTAGCCCTTCGCGGCCAGCTCATCCAGCGCCGCGCCGATCCGCGCCAGTCCTTCGCGCACGTCCTCCGTCTTCCCGCCGACGCCCACGCGAAAGTGTTCCGGCATCTCAAAAAATCTCCCGGGCACCACGCTCGTTTCGTATTTGTCCCGCAACAGCTGGCAGAAAGCGTCGGCGTGGCCGCTGGTCAGCTGCGGAAACGCCACCGCTCCGGCTTCGGGCCAAATCGCCAGCAGGTCCCTGCGGCTCTTGAAAAATTCCTTCAGCAGAGCGCGGTTCGTTTTCAGCAGCTGTTTCGCGCGCGCCGCAATCTCCGGCAAATGCTCGAATGCCAGCACACTCAGCAGTTCAATCGGATGCGGCGCCATCACCCCAAACAAATCGTTCAGCCGCCACATGCGCTCGGCCAGCGCCTTGGCGGCAAAAATCCAGCCGCAGCGCAATCCCGATAAGCCATAAGCTTTCGTCAAGCTGCTGGTGGTGACGAAATTCGGCCCGAGCAGGAAAGCCGTCTGCCACTTCGAATCGAAGCAGGCTTCCAGGTACACTTCGTCCACTAGCACGTGCGCGCCCATGCTGCGCGCGATTTCGCCCACCATGCGCAACTTCGCGTCCGCCGTGCGCACCCCACTGGGATTGTGCAAGTTGGTGATCACGATCAGCCGCGTGCGCGCCGAAATATTGCGCTCCACTTCGCGCGGGTCCAGTTGAAATCCCGATTCGAATTTGCGCGGGAAACGCCGGATCTTCGCGCCCAGATATTCCGCCGTGGAAACAATCGCTTCGTACGAAGGCTCTTCGATCAAAACCTCATCGCCCGGCTCCAGCAGCGCGGCCATCGCCAGATGATTGGCCATCGAAGTACCCTGCGCCTGAACAATACAATCCACCGCCACGCCCGATTTCGCCGCGAGCTTTTGCAGCAGCGGCTGGTACCCGTAGCCGTCCGCGCCCGAGAGCTCCAAGTCCGCAAGCTGCGGGTGCAGATCCGCCAGCGGAAAATGCTCCACGTCGCTGATCGCCAGATTGTAACGGGCCTTAGAGCGCAGCTTCGCCCATTCAATATAAGCGGAACGAATTTCTCGCCTTTGTGGACTCATGCCAACGGACTCATTGGATTCTTATTCGGAACCGAGCGGACGCCGTGCGCGCCCGCGTACCAGGAAATAAACGGGGACCCCGGCGAAGAGAATACACAGAGCGACGCCCGAATTGCGAGGATATTTGTAAATGGTGTTCAGGACCACCAACCACGCGACGGCTACAAAAATGCCCGTGGTCCAGGGATGCCCAGGGACGCGGTATCCGCCTTCCTGCGCGGCAACCCCGCGCCGTGCGTCACGCGCGCGAAACACAAAAATGCAGCTCGCGGACAATCCGAAAAACAGCCAGTCCATCACCACCACGTAACTCAGGATTTGCTCGTACGTCCCCAGCAGCACGGTGGCGCTGATCAGCGCGCCCAGCAGCGCGATCGCCGCCACCGGCGCGCGACTGCGCGCTCCCAACCGCGCAAACACCCCGGGCAGCACGCCATCTTCAGCCATCGCGAACGCCACCCGCGGATAGCTGAGCATCGCCTGACTCAGAAACCCCAGTGTGGAAATCGCAATCGCGATGGCGATCAACGAGCCGCCCAGCGCGCCGAAGCGCCCGGCTCATCACCGCCGATGCCGGAGTTGCCGTGGCCGCGAGGCCAACAGGCGAAAGCGCCTGTACGTAGATAAAATTCGCGGCAACGTACAACACAATCACGCCTATCACGCCGAGCAGCAACGCCCGCGGCAGATTCTTGCGCGGCTCGCGAATTTCCCCAGCCACGTAGTTCGAAGTCTGAAAGCCGCCGTAGGCAAACAGCACCGGAATCATCGTCGCGCCGAAAACGGTCAGCAGATCGAACGACAGCGGCCGATCCAGCAGCGGAAACCATGCGGTGTGCAACGCGTTGGCCTCTGGCGGCGGCCAGAAGATCAGCCGCGCCCCGCACGCCACAATCATCGCAATCGCCACGATGCGCAGCAGCATGAAAACGCTCTGCACGCCTCCTCCGGCGCGCACGCCCAGGCAATTCACCGCCGTGAACACCAGCACCACCGCGACCGCAATCCATTTTTCCGGAATCGCGCCGTGCGAAAATACCCCGAAATATTTCGCGAACGTCACGGCCACCGCCGCGCTGCCGCCCGCGTGAATCACCAGCAGCGAAATCCAGCCGTACAAAAATCCCAGCAGCGGATGATAAGCCTCGCGAATATAAGCATATTGTCCGCCCACTTTTGGCATGCGGTCGGCCAGCTCCGCGTAAATGAACGCGCCCGCCAGCGCAATCGCCCCGCCCGCCAGCCACGCGCCCAGAATCAGCGCGGGCGTGTGCACCAGCCCGGCCACAACATAGGGATTGATGAAAATGCCGGAGCCTACGATGCCGCCCATCACCAGCATCGTCGCGTCAAATAATCCCAGGCGTACCGCAAGAGTCGGCTGCGGCCCCGCATGAGGTTGCAAGCAGACCGCCGGTGCGTCACGAGATGGAGTGTCGTCTGGCAAGAAGCAGCGCGCCCACGAAGTTCGCCGACTCGCGGATTATACCTCTCGTAGCGCAACTGTATCGCTCGTTGCGAAATCGACCACTGCAACAAAGACCACTTCGATCCGCCAGCCGCATCGCAACCAAGCCCTCCTCAAACGCCATCTTCCTGCTAACAATCTCGCAGCTTCGCTCGTCCATACAGCAACAGGGAAAGTCACCTCTGCCGCATGAAGCGTGAAGTGTCTGCACCAGGGAGGGGGCCGTGTTCTCATTCGTTCAAGATCTGCGTTACGCGTTCCGCACGTTGCTCAACAGTCCCGGGTTTACGATTGTCGCGGTGCTCACTCTTGCGCTCGGCCTCGGCGCCAACGTCGCTACCTTCAGCGTGGTGTACGGCGTGCTCCTGCGGCCGCTGCCCTTCCCGCATCCGGAGCAGCTCGTGCGCATCTTCGACGACCTGGCTGGGCCGAACCAGCAGGACATAGGCATGTCCGCGCCGGAACTGTGGGATTTGGAAGAGCGCTCCGGTGTTTTTCAGGATGTTTCAGCGGTGGCGCCGGCGAACTCGGCGATCGGTGGTGGCGAGCGCACGGTTCGCGCCGAGAGCCTCATCACCAGCCCCGATTACTTCACGTTGCTCGGCGCCAAACCGCAGCTCGGTCGCGTGTACACCCGGCAGGATTCCGTCCCGGGATTTCTCGAACCGGTCGTGATCAGCGACGGCTTTTGGCGCCGCAATTACGGTTCGGATCCCAACATCATCGGTCGAAAAATGTCGCTCGATCGTGACCTGTACACCATCGTCGGCGTGATGCCGCCGGGCTTTCGTCATCCCGGACGCACCCTGGATACCGACGTCGAGGTTTGGCTTGCCGCGGGCTTCCAGGGCCAGCCATTTCCCGTTCCCGCGGATCGCTCGCTGCGCATCGTTCCCGCCGCAATCGGGCGCTTGAAGCCGGGTCTCACTCTCGCGCAAGCGCAATCGCAGCTCGATGCCTACATAGTGCAGCTCGCGCGCCAGTATCCCGCTGCGTATCCCCCCGCCTCCCGCTGGGCGGTACGGCTCGTTTCGGTGCAAGAAGATCTGGTGGGTCGCCAGCGCGCGCAACTATTCATCCTTTTCGGCGCGGTCGGATTCGTGCTGCTCATCGCCTGCGTCAACATTGCGAATTTGCTGCTGGCGCGTTCTTCCGGGCGGCGGCGCGAAATTGCCATTCGCCTGGCGATGGGTGCAAGTCGCGCGCGCCTGGCACGCCAGCTTCTCACCGAAAGCATGCTGCTGTCCGTAATCTCCGGCGTAGTCGCGCTGGTCACAGTTCTTTTCTTGAAGAATGTGATCGTCAGCCTCGCTCCCGCCGATATTCCCCGGCTCAACGAAGTGGACGTCAGCGCCAGAGTGCTTTTTTTTGCGTTCTTGATTTCGCTAATCACCGGCGTCCTCTTCGGCCTCGCTCCCGCGCTGCAAGCCTCCAATCCCAGCCAGGTTGAAAATCTCAGAGAAGGAGGCCGCGGCTCCGGCTCCAGCAGACGCCACACGCGGCTTTCGCGGATTCTTGTCGTGTCGGAAGTAGCGCTCTCGATTGTCTTGCTGGCGGGCGCCGGTCTGCTGCTGCGCAGTTTCTGGCGGGTTCTCCAAGTGCGTCCCGGCTTCAATCCCAGCCATCTCACCACCGTGCAAATCTGGATTCCGCAACCCAATAATCCGGACACTGATCCTTATGGTCCGATGGAGAAGCGCGCCGCTTTTCTCATGGAAGTCTATCGCCGTGTGGCCTTGCTCCCTGGCGTGGAACAGTCCGCGATCGCAGGCAACGACACGCTGCCCATGAATTCCGGACGAAACTACTCTCCCTTCTCGATTCAAGGCCGCCCCGCGGATTCCGAGCGTGGTCCGGTTGCGGACATTGCCATCGTGGATACCCAATATTTCCGCACCATGGAAGTTCCCTTAGTGTCCGGACGAAATTTCACCGCCCTAGACACGAACACTACCCAGCCCGTCGCGGTAATTGACCAAACCCTCGCGCGCCGTTATTGGCCGCACCAGGATCCGCTCGGACAACAGGTCAAATTTGGATTTGGGCCAGGTCCCAAAGGCGTCACGATTGTCGGCGTGGTCGGCGATATCAAATCAGACGGTTTCGATGCTCCCAGCGTGCCGCATATATATGTTGCGCTGGGTCAGTTCGCGCCCATCAACGCCGTGCTGTTTCTCCGCAGCCGCAGCGACGCCGAACCGCTGGGCGAAGCGGTCCGGGGCGTCGTGCAAAGCCTGGATTCGAACGTGGCCGTGCACAGCATCAGCTCCATGGATCAAATCATCGCCCGCTCCGTGGCAGACCGGCGCTTCGCTCTGCAGCTTCTGGGAGTTTTCGCGGCGGTGGCGCTGCTGCTCGCCGCCATCGGCATTTACGGCGTGATGTCCTATGCCTTCAGCCAGCGCACGCACGAGGTGGGAATCCGTATGGCTTTGGGGGCCCAGCGGCTGGATATTCTGCGCATGGCGCTGCTAGAGGGCATGAGCGTCGTGGTGATCGGACTGATTTCCGGTCTCGCGGCAGCTGCCATCATGACGCGGTTTTTCCAGTCCATGCTTTTCGGCGTCGCGCCGTCCGATCCGCTTACTTTCCTTTCCGCCTCCGCGGTTCTCGCTGGTGTCGCGTTTTTCGCCTGCTACATTCCGGCGCAGCGCGCCACCCGCGTCGATCCCCTGGTCGCTCTGCGCGAAGAGTGAGCTACTGCGAAATATTGCGCGGAAAGAATACGTAGGATCAGTCCTGGGCCTCGCAGAAACAAAAGGGCGGCCCGTCGCCAGGCCGCCCTCTAATCGCGTCCGCATTTGAAATCCTCGGACGCTCGTTCCGTCGCCTACTGCTTGTCGTAAACCTGCACGTCGTGCTCTGTTGCGCCGCTGGCGGTTGTGCCGGTCGAATCGACAGTCGTGACCTTGCCGTCCTTGGATACTGTCACTTTGGATGTGCCAATTGCCTTGGCGCCCTTTTTCAGCGTCGCCACGTAGTGGTTGGCGTCTATGCGCTTGGCGGAGATCGTGTCTGCGCCGCTGGGCATCGAACCTGAGATGGGATTGTCTTTGCCGTCAAATTTTACCGAGAAGCCGTACGCAGTAGGCTTGCCGTCGGGGCCGAGTCCATCAAACGTGTACTTCACCCCATCGCCTTGCGCTTCCACCGTGCGCGTCAGGCTCTTGTATCCCGGTCCCGGATCGAATTTCGATTTTGCTACGTTGAGCTTCCAGGTTCCCACCAGCGGATTGCTTTGCGCTCGCAGCGTGGCGGAACCGGCGAAAGCCAGAAGAGCGATCGCGACAAACCTTAAGAGACGCTTCATGAGTGACCCTCCTTGGGTCCGAACTTTCCTAGTCGAGTTGGTGGACGTTGTCTCTTGCGGGAAATTCCTGACGATTCACGGCCTGGGGTAAACAACGGGCGCAACCATATGCCCCACCCCGCCCGAAGTCAATCGACTTCCGGCTACTGATGGCCGCCGCACCGGCACCCGCGAATGTGACCTGTAGGTAACCGTGCAATCTCGAAATTCCTTGCAGCCCAATTCCAATGGGCGCATACCTGCCTTGGGGTGCGTGTGGTTTTGGCGAGTTTTTTTTCCTGGTTTGGAGGCACGCACGTCCGCCGATTTTTGCGAAAGGCGGGAATGAAAATGATCGGCTTCCTGGACGATCAGCGCCGCGCGCAGCGTTTGCCGATTTACCTGCCCGTGCAGGTGTACGGCAAGCTCGACGGTGTGCCGTTCTCTGAAAATACCGAAACCATCAACGTCAGCGCCTGCGGCGGACTGGTGCCGATTTCCGCCGGCGTAGTGCGCGCGCAAAAATTGATTCTCACCAACCTGCAGACTGATCAGGACCTCACTTGCCGCGTGGCCCGCCTGATTCGCACCGAGCGCGGCCAGGTGCTGGCAGGTTTGGAATTCTTGCACTCCGCCCCGGGCTTTTGGCGCTCCTCCCCGTCAGCCAACGATTGAATCGGGCCTATCTCCCCTCGCTTTCGCCGGCCTGGCCCATCTGGGAGTGCGGCGGCTTGCCGCCGCCTTTTCCTAACCGAAGCTTGCTTCGGCGTTCGCTCCACCGCACGACCCCCGCGAAGCATTTCCGCAACCTTTCGATCCGTCCCCGCGATTTGTTCTCCAACTATGGAAACTTTCGGATGTAAACTTGCCTGCCGCCGAATAATTCATTTCTCGAAGACGGCTTCGCTCGCAACGAGGTGATCGCATGTTGCACCGCTCCGGACGCGCGCTCGCGGCTTACGCCCCGCTTATTTTGGCGTTTCTTCTGGCTTTGATCGCGCCATTTGCAACAGCGCAAACACCTCCCCGCACCTCGTCTCCGGGCCCCGCGCAGGATTACCTGGTTTACGTGGTCTGCGAGGCGGCGGACAAACTCGTGCTCCTCCGCTTCGGGCCGCACGGCCTGCACGAAGAGCACGAAACCCACATCGGCCTCCTCCCCGTGGATATCAATGGCCCACACGGCATCGCCGTATCGCCGGACAAGCAATTTGTGTACGTCTCCGTAGGCCACGGCCGCCCCGACGGCTCGGCCTTGAAACTCAAGGCCGGCACGGAAGAGTTGGTGAAGTACACGCCTCTCGGTTTGTTCCCCGCGACTGCGGACATTTCCAAGGATGGCGAATTTCTCTACGTCGCCAACGCCAATTTCCACGGCGACATGGTGCCTTCCTCCATTTCCGTCATAGCTACCGAAGCCATGCTCGAGGTCAAGCGCATCACCACCTGCACCATGCCGCACGGCTCGCGCCTCAGCCCCGACGGCACCAGGCACTATTCCGCCTGCATGATGGACGACATGCTCGCCGAAATTGACACCCAAAAATTCGCCGTCTCGCGCTACTTCATGCTCTCGGCGGGAAAAGAAATGGGCATGCAAGGCGCGCCGCAGTCCCAGATGAAAATGGGCGAGCTCACCTGCGTGCCCACCTGGGCGCAGCCTTCGAACGACGGCTCGGAAATTTACGTCGCCTGCAACAAATCCAACGACATCGTCGTCGTGGACACCGCCTCTTGGAAAATGCTCAAGCGCTTCCCCGCTGGCAATGGCGTTTACAACCTGACCATGACCAAGGACGGCCGGCTCGTCGCCACCAACAAGCGCGGCCAGTCCGTTTCCATCTTCGATCCCAAGTCCGGCCAGGAATTGGCGCGTCTGCCCACCAAACGCAAGGTGGTCCACGGCGCGGTAGTCACGCCAGACAATCGCTACGCCTTCATTTCGGTGGAAGGGATAGGCTCCGATCCCGGCACGGTCGAAGTGATTGACCTCGACGCCCTCAAAACCGTCGCAACTCTCGATGTTCCCACCCAAGCCGCCGGGATCGACTTCTGGAAGACCGAGCCAACCAAGCCCTAAAAACCCGCAGGATTCCCCCGCTGCGAATCCGCTGGCGGTCGTCATCCTGAACCCGTCCCGCGAGGCGGGACGGGTGAAGCCTGCCTGCCGCAGGCAGGGATCTCTCTTAGGTTTCCGCAGCAACTCAATCGCCAATAACCCTCTTCTCGATTCTCTTGTAGAATCCCGGTTCCACACCTTGGTTTGGGGGATTGCATGTCCTTCTTGAGTAAGATCGTAGCGCCGGTGTTCGCTGCCGCCTGCTGTCTGGCCATATCCGCGCAATCGCTATCGCCCACCGACCGCACCGCGCAATTTCTGGAATCCGCCCGCAGCAATCCCGCCGCGCTGATGGATTTTCTGGCGCGCATGCCCAAGGGCGGAGATCTGCACCATCACCTCACCGGCGCGGTTTACGCCGAAAGCTACATTGACTACGCCGTGGAAGACGGCCTGTGCCTCGATCGCATCGCCGCAACCCTCTCGCCGCCGCCCTGCGATCCCGCGCAAGGCAAAGTGCCCGCCGCGCAGGCGCTCACCGATTTCCCGCTGCGCAACCACGTGATTGACACCTGGTCCATCCGCAATTTCGTCCCGGCTCCCGACGATCGCGACGTGCGCCATCATTTCTTCGCCACTTTCGGAAAATTCGATCCCGTCACCAACAAACACTGGGGCGAAATGCTCGCCGAAGTAGTGCACCGCGCCGCCGCACAGCACGAAATTTACCTGGAAACGATGCTCACCCCCGATCAAGGCGAAGCCACGAAGCTGGGGCGCGCACTCGGCTGGGACGATGATTTCGCCGCCATGCGTTCGCGCTTGCTCGCAGGCGGCATGGCACAGGTCGTCGCCGACGCCCGCAAGAATCTGGACGCGGGCGAAAACGGCATGCGCACAATCCTGGGATGCGACACCGCGAAACCCGATCCCGGTTGCACCGTAACCCTCCGTTTTCAGAATCAAGTCCTGCGCGCATTCCCCAAAGAAGAAGTCTTCGCCCAAATGCTCGCGGGATTTGAGCTGGCCAGCGCAGATCCACGCGTAGTAGCTGTCAACCTGGTGCAATCACAGGACGAATACCGCGCCCTCCACGATTTCCATCTGCACATGCGCATGCTCGATTATCTGCACGGTGTTTATCCCCACGTGCACATATCGCTGCACGCGGGCGAGCTCACGCCTGGCGAAGTGCCGCCAGACGAGCTGCTCGCTTCGCACATTCGCGAATCCATCGAAGTGGGCCACGCGGAGCGCATCGGCCACGGCCTCGACGTTCTATACGAGGCGGACCCAGCGGCTCTGCTCCAGGAAATGGCGCAGCGCCACATCCTGGTGGAAGATTGCGTCTACAGCCACGAACTAGTGCGCGGCATGACCGGCGCTGAAAATGTCCTGCCGATTTATCTGCGCGCCGGCGTGCCGGTGTCGCTCGCCACCGATGACGAAGGCATCGTGCGCTCCGAGCTCACCTGGTATTTCCGGCGCGCGGTCGAGGGATATCACGTGGATTACCCCACTCTGAAACGGATGGTGCGCGACAGCCTCGAACACGCCTTCCTGCCCGGCGCAAGTTTGTGGCTCGCGCCCTGAAAATTTCACCATGGTTTCGGCGTGCTCGGGCGAGCGTCTGGACAAAGAGCCGCAATCCGCACCCTGCCGGAATTTTCTAGCGGCCAGCGAACGCGCCCGCCTCGAATGGAAAGAAGAAAACGCATTCAGCCAGTTCGAAGCGCAATTTTAGTTTGCAAATTAATCGCAGCAGCGACTGCGATCATCGAATCGAACCGCGTGCGCGACGCCGCAAGCAAATTCCACGGTCAGCCCAGCCAGCTGTGGAATTCTCGCGGCTACCGCCCCCAAAAGCCGGCAATCGCGGCTTTGCCAAGGAAGCTCTAAGCCATTGATATGCATACAGTTACTTGCGAACCGTCACAAATCTTCCCACGCCCCAAAAAATTCACAGGCGCAGCGCGGAATTCACAGCTTCAAGCTACTTTCGCGCGCCCCAGCACTGTATAATGTCGCTTCCTACCCGATCCAAGGTAACTTCGAATTGAGGTGTCCCGTGACCCAAGCAATCGTAACGCAGCAATACTCTGGAGTCTATTGCCGCGCCTGTGGAGAGCCAATTTCCCTGCCGGTCAGAGCTGAAAAAGCCTTGGCCACGCAGCCAGCTCAAACTTCCGAGCCGGCCAGCGAAGCTCTCCCCGTGGTTTTCAATTTGCGCTGCAAGGCCTGCGAGAAGGAAAATTTTTACGGCGCGAAAGACGTCGCCAATATCCATGGCGCGCCAAGACTGGCCCGTCCGCGCGCGCGCGCCGCTGCGCCGCTGCTGCGTCCGAACCTCAAACTAGCACGAACCGCAAACGCCTAGACTTTTTGCTGGTGACCGCTTCCCGCATCCGTAACATCTCAAGCGTACAAGTATGCACGCCGGCGGCGACACTTTGTCGGGGAGCGCAACAAGGAAGGGCGTTTCAAGTCCGGCGGGAAATCACTGCCCAGCATATTCCGGCAGAGTACAGAAAATCAGCAGGGATCGGAAACCCGGTGACGGACTTCTCACCGGGCCCCAATCCTGCCGTGCTCCAAATCCGATCGCAAATCCCTAGCGACTACTTATTTCCCGCCGATTCCTTCGATTCGTTGTACGGCGAGTTCCTATCCAATACCCGAACCAGGTGCCGCCCCGAAGGCGGAACCCCTACTGCTCCGCCAAAAACGATTTCTCTGGAGGTGAGTTTACGGCCATAGACATCCTCGTTGGCGCCATCGTCCGGGCGCAGCGTGGACCCTTCCAGCGACACTCCCGCAAAAACTCCTCGTGTGCGCGAGTAGCTCAAAATCTCGGCACGCATGAACGCGTCGGTGTTCGCGGCAGCGTCGCGGCCCACAGGACCAGCGGCCACCGAAGCATCTCCGCCCAGCTTCACCTTACTGCTCAGAATTGATTGCGCGCCCCGGTCATTCATGATCAGCAGGACCAGATCAGTGGCTTGTCCTCCGATTTGAAATCCCACGCTGGCGCCTTCCAATGCCATCATCGCCGGCGCGCCCCACCGTCCGTGAAATTCCTTACCCGTGCGGCAAACCATCGCGCCGCGCCCGTAATCCGCGCCCACCACGAACGCCGCCTTCAGCACCGACGGAAATACGATCACACATTCCGCTTTTTCCATTACGTCGTGCGGAATATTTTCCGGTATATTCATGATTTCCTGCATCACCACGCCGGTATTTTCCAGCCGCTTTTGTTCTTTGTTGTTGGCATAAACCGTCGAGGTTGCGAGCAACCCCAAACACACGACTAGTATTGATTTACGTATCATTGCTGACCTCCATGATCAGAATTGCGGCCCCGGACCCTGCGTTTTCCGTGACCTTTGTGAAGGCGCCTGAATCCACGCCGTGAGCCGGGGGAGCCCGTCGTATGAATACCGTTCTCCAGCTATCCCCAACCGAGAACTTCCCTTAGGTCTTTCCCTTGGCGCCGGCAAAAATCAGAAAAACTCCGCCCAGAATCGCCAGGCCTCCCACGATCGGAGGCAGTGGTATGTGCTTCGGCTCATCCGCGGTGGCATGGATCGGCCCCACATCCAGAACCGTTTCGCGATGCGTGTAATTGATGCCTTGATAGGCGAGCGCCAGCACACCCAGAACCAACAACACAATGCCGGCCAAGCGTGAGTGGTTTCATAATCTCGGCTCCGCGATCAATCAACTACACTGCGGCCTTGCAGGAGCCTGATCACCAGCACCACGACCGCCAGCACCAGCAGAATGTGGATGAATCCACCCATCGTGTAAGAGGTGACGATCCCCAACAGCCACAGAACCACCAAGATCACAAAGATTGTCCAAAGCATGTTTGCCCCTTATTCCTTTTATCTTGCGCAGCTTCGCAGACGAATGGCCTGCAGTGCGGAGTGCCCACCGATCCCCAAGACAAGACCCTCACTTTACTCGATGCAGAATAATAGTGCGGATCGGCTAGGGTATCTGTTCACTTGTGCACACATCTCACCATCTGTTTTGCTGGCTCAGAAGTGCACTGGTGCCTCGGCAACCGGCGATTCCAGCGGCAGCCAGCCAATCTGGCGCGCGCGGACGATGAACCGTTTCGGTGCACTGCCCACGTAATAGAACGGAAAGCACGTCACCAGCGTCAGCGTGTTCTCATGCGACGCCTGCAACACCTGGACATCACCGGGCAACACCACCGCAGTCGATTCCACCTGGTACACGAATTCACCGTCCGGCGTATTCAACGAAATCGCGTCCCCCTGTCGAATATTGCGCAACGGCCGGAAAAATCCGTCACGATGTCCCGCCAGCGCCACGTTGCCTGGCTCGCCCGGCAAGGGCGTTTCGGAAAGGTGGCCCACCGCGCGCCGCAATACCTTGGATGAATCCCCTTGCGCCACGATGGTTTTCAGGCCCAGACGAGGAATGTTCATTTCTCCGATCACCTCGCCATCCGCGACCACGTGCACCCCTGGCATCGGGCGCATATTGGAAAGTCTGGATTCCTCGATTGCCTGATAGGCCCGCGCGTCTACCACCACGTAGGTGCTGTATCCGAGCGCCAAAATAGCGCCCATCAGGAAAAAATAATATGCTCCACGGAAGAACAGCCGTCTCCAAGTCCGCGGCTGCCTGGCGCTGGAGCCGCGAGCTTTCACTTTGCGTCCCGGGCCGCCGGAGCGGGTGCAGCCTTATTTTCGGCGGCGGAATACCCCGTGCGGGTACGCGCGCGCAGTTTGCCTCGGCCCGGAGCAGAGACCTTCACTTCGATCTTGCGAAACGCGTGCACGTCGTTCGCCTTTTCCGGCGCGAACCCCAGCGTGTATTGCTCGCGGAGATCCCGGGCGATCTGGGTCGAGATGCTCGTAACCGTATTCGTGCGATCCGGGAAATAGGCGATGCCGCCTGTATCTTTCGCGAAATGGCGCAGCACCCCCGGGTTCACTTCCCCGTCGTCACTAATCAGCCCGATGGAATAAATCACCACTTGAGATTTCTGCGCCAGCGCCAGCACCTGCGGGAATTTTTGCAGGCTGGCATTGTCTCCGCCGTCGCTGATGATGATCAGCGCTTTTCTCTCGTAACGGCCCAGTTGTAAATGCAACAGCCCTTCGGCCACCGCGTCGTAAAGCGCGGTTCGTCCGCGCGCGCGCACGGCAAAGATGGCTTTGGCCAGCTCTTTGGGGTCGTCCGTGAAGGCCTTCCCGTTCAGCAGTTCCACCGAGACGTCATCATTGAAATCAACCACGAACATCTCGTCGCGAGGATTGCCCGATTGCGCGAAAGAAGAGACCGCATCGCCTACTTCTTCCAGCTGCGGGCCCATGCTGCGGCTGTGGTCCACGATCAGGCCCACGGTGATGGGCGTGTCTCCCTGCTGGAACATGGCAATCTTTTGCAGACGCCCATCTTCGTAAACTCGGAAGTCCTTCTCGCTCAGCCCCAGCACAGCGCTGCCTCTCGCATCCGTAACGCTCACGGGCAGCACCACCAGTTCGGTCTGCACCGAGATTGCGGACGAGGCCGGCGGCGCGGGCCGAGATTGCGCGAAGCTCGCGAGCGTGGAACACAGCAGAGCGGCAGTGAAAAGAAGGCAGCGGCAAATTCGTTTGCAAGTTTGCGATCGGATGATGAGAATCACTGGAGAAGCTCCTCGCGCCGCGGGATATGAACTTTCATTCCGCCCCGCGGCGCCCCGGAGTTTATTGCGTTTATGAAAATTACGAGAGTCGCTTCACGGCTAATGCAGCTCCCAGTGATGCCAAGCCCAGCAGCGCAATCAGCGGCAGTGCGCTGGCGGTCTTCGGCAATTCTGCAGCCGCCACCGTTGGCGCTGGAGTCGGGTCCGCCGCAACCGGCGCACTCGTTTGCACTACTTCCGTCACCGGGACTTCCTTCTGCTCCGGAGTGACGGCGACGATCTCGACTGTCGTCAAATCCGACGCTTCGACTGGGAGTGCCGGAACCGGTTCCTTCACCGCGACAGCTAGTTCAATCGCGCGCGCCTTCGGATAGACGAATTCCTGACCGAAGTTATCACCCGGATAAAACCAGGCCTTCAACGCATCCGGCGCATCGCCCGGCTGTTCCGCGAACTTCACCACCGTGCGCCCCGTCGGTTGCAGGCGATAGTCGTTAATCGTCAGAATCGTGGCGATTAGCTGCGTACCGTCGGCATTGAACACCTGCACGATGTGGCGATCGGACGGCGATTCCAGCAACTTGAAGGTATAAGTCCCGGCTGGCAGAATTTGCCCCGGAATTTCCACCGGTTGGTTGAACGTCATGACGGTCTTCTTGTTCCATTGATCTGCATGAGCGCCAGGAGCCGATACGGCGCCGACGAATGACAGTGCAGCGACAACTAGAACTGTATTCACGATTTTCATTAATATTTTCTCCTGGGTAAGAATGGGAACTACTGGTGCCCAACGCGGTCTGCTGACGTGAACCACGATCCTACGTACATCGGCGAAGTCGGTCTGTTCACTTGTGCACACAAATGAAGGTTTGTCCGGCGTTCACCTTGCCGCGCTGCCCGCAAGAATTGCAGCTTAGGTAACCACCTTCGATTGTTCGAGATCGGCAAGTACGCCTTGCCAGCTGCGACGGGCGGCGAATGTCTAGCTTCGAGGGAGCTGCATCCTAATCGGATGTCATGAGGTCACAGACGAGTTTCTGCGCCTCTCTCATTCTGTCTTTGTAAAACGCGGGGCTGATCACAATTTTGTTCGCGCCCCCGCGCAACTGCTGTCTTACGCCCTTCTTCGACAAAAATAGAGATAAGGCCGCGTACGTCTTGATTTCTTTCTCCAGAAAACTAACCACGCGTTGATTCGAGTCCTGCATCGGGCACCTCCGAGCTGACAGACTCGCTCCGTCTGAGAAAAGGAACACCGCTACGCCTGACACGACCCGGCATGCTCGGTCGGGCGCGATCACACCGGTGAAAAATCTATATCCGTCCCAATATCACCAGAATCACAACCACCAGCAGCACCAGCCCCAAACCACCCGTCGGGAAATAGCCCCACTCGCGGCTGTGTCCCCAGCGTGGGAAAGCGCCTATCAGCGCCAGAATCAAAAAAATAATCAGGATCGTTCCGAGCATCGTTTTCTCCTCGTATCCGCTGGAAGAGCTTGCGGAAAAACGCTCAAATTGTCATCCCGCAGGCGCCTTGTGCCGAAGGGATCTGCTTTTTCCTTAATATTTGCGCGAAAGGTAGATCTCTCGCTGCGCTCGGGATGACCCCCGCTCCACTTTTTCCGCAATCTGGGAAGCCGGGACCTGCTTTGTGTTTCTGCCGGCGCTGCTGGGGCGATTCGATCCCTACGGATCACAATCGCCCCTCAGCTGGCGGGGAAAAACGGTTAGAGCACCACGCTGATCGAAACACGCGCGTCCGGATAATACGGGTTGTACAGGTAATACCCGCCGTCAATGTAGTCAACGTACACGTCGTCGGTGTAATACCAGCCCACCGGCCAGGGCTGCACAAATCCGAACCAAAACCCGCCGTACTGAAACCGCGAATATCCTCCCTCCATCACCGGCGCGTTGATTACGAACACGTGCTCATGTCCAAAATTGGCCCGGAACCGATCATCAGGAATGCGCGCGCTGCTTCGGACGCTCAGCCGCAGCGCCGGCACGGCGCGTTGCCTCTGTTCTTCGGCCGGAGTCCTCTGCGCGTGCTCCCGGTTATTCGATTTCGCCTGCTCTGGCTCGGCCTTGGCTTGTTGCTGCTTTTCAGTCTTGGCCGGCGCTTCCTGTTTTGCCGCCTTGGTCTGTTCTTGTTTCACCGGTTTGCCTGCTTCTTGCTTTGCGGGCTGGCCCTCCTGCTGTTTTTCCGGTTTTGCGGCTTCCTGCTTCGCCGGCTTAGCCTCTTCTTGCTTCGCAGGCTTGGCCTCTGGCTTGTTTTCGGGTTTGGCCTCTGGTTTGTTCTCAGGCTTGGCCTCTGGCTTGTTTTCAGGCTTGGCCTCCTGTTCGTGCTGCTCCTGACGTGCATAAGCGCTCGCGCTGCTGCCAAGTAGCAAGAGCAACGCCGCTGTACCGAGTACTCCGATTCGTTTCATCACTGGTGCCTCCATTCGTGCCAATCCGCGCGCCGTCGCTCTGGGCTTCCGGCGCTGTGGTCACTTCGCTGCGTTGCCCCTGCGTGGCGCGCGGCAGCTATTTTCCCTTCAGAAAATTCGAGCCTGTTTACGTCCCCACCCGCATGTGTGACAGAGAGTGAAACAGTCCAAAAATGTTCAGCAGCCACAAAACCGTGGCGATCACTACCACCGCGTTCAAAATTGACTTGATCGATCCCGCCATCGGAATGAAGTTGTTCACTAGCCACAGCAAGACTCCCACCACGATCAGAACCATCAGTATTTGCAGTAACGGCATAACCTTTTGACCCCCTTTCCCTTTGCAGGCGCACACTCCGGCCCGTCCCAAGTTCTCCTACCCAAATTCTGACTTGCTCCAAAGACCTGTTACCGGCGGCTGAATAGAGAGGAACCCTGCGATCTCCGGTGTCGTTCAGGTGAAGGCTCTTGGACTTGATTCCGGTCTGTTACCTTTACTTTACCCACGGCAACATCTTAGAGAGCCGGAACGGGCATATCTGTTCACTACTGCACACTAATGGGATTTTCGTTGTACCGCTGCGGACCGGTGCTACGATATGCAAACAGGGAAAGGAATCACGGCAGTGCCCAGCAAAACGCAAAACCGCCCGAAGTCCAGCGGGAAAAAGTCCAGCGGCAGGAAATCCAGTGGCGTGAACGCATTCAGCGCCCAGGCTTTTCTGGAGTCCGCCGGCCTGGCACGGAAGGTAGCTGAGTTCGGGAAGAAGGAAACGATCTTCTCGCAAGGCGACGTCTGCAGAGATGTTTTGTACATCCAGAAAGGCGGCGTGCGCCTCTCCGTCGTAAATGAATCCGGTAAAGAAGCAGTCGTGGCAGTTTTAGGGCCCGGAGATTTTTTCGGAGAAGGTTGCCTGGCCGGTCAGCCCATCCGCATCGGGACGGCCACGGCGATTGCTCCCACCACGGCGCTGGTCATCGAAAAAAAGGAAATGATCCGCGTCCTCCACCACGAACACGAATTTTCCGATCGCTTCATCACCTACATGCTTTCGCGTAACATCCGCATCGAAGAGGATCTGGTGGACCAGCTCTTCAACTCCAGCGAGAAGCGCCTCGCGCGCACCCTGTTGCTGCTGGCCCGCTACGGCACCGAAGACAAACCGCAGCGAGTCCTGCCCAAAGTCTCCCAGGAAACGCTCGCCGAAATGGTCGGCACCACCCGCTCCCGCGTCAATTTCTTCATGAACAAATTCCGCAAGCTCGGCTTCATCAAATACAACGGCGGCTTGCAGATCAATACTTCCCTGCTAAGCGTCGTCCTCCACGATTGATTTCAGCGCAACACAGCTGCCGTCTCTGCAAGCCCTCGTCAACCGGCGACGCCCGCTTCCCAACCACCGGCGCAGCCTCTACGGAATCAGCACAATTTTCCCGTACGCCCCCCCAGCCATGATGGCGCTGTGCGCGCGCCCTGCTTCCGCCAGCGGAATTTCCTGCCCGATCACGGGACGCAGTGTCTTATTTTCCAGCCCCGCCCCCAGCGCCGCATGAATGCTGATCAATTCGTGTGGCGTCGCATTCCACAAACTCATCCCAATGATCGCCCCGTCGCGTCCCATCATGTCGCGCGGAGTAATCTCCGCATTGCCGCGGCTGCCCACCACGGAAACGCGCCCGTGCACAGCCAGTATCCCCAGATCGCGCCCCAGATTCACGTTCGCCAGCATCTCCAATATCAAGTCGTAACCCCGCCCGCCCGTCGCCGCCAGCGCCTCCGCAAAATGATTAGCAGCAGAATGATCCAGCACCACGTGCGCGCCCTCGTCCAACACCAGTTTCCGCCCGCGCTCCGAACCCACGGTCCCAATCACCCGCAGCCCCGCCGCCCGCGCCAATTGCACCGCCGCAATCCCCACGCCGCCGCTCGCCCCATGCACCAGCAAAGTTTCCCCAGCCTCGGCATGCGCGCGCTGAAATAACGCCCGATAAGCCGTCGCGTACGGCACATGCATCGCCGCCCCTTGCGCAAATGTCACATGCGCCGGCAGCGCAAACACGAATTGCCCCTCGCACAAAGCCAGCTCCGCATAAGTCCCAGTCAAACTCCCCGCCAGATACACGCGCTCCCCCACCTTGAAGCGCCCCGCATCCGCATCCGGCCCCAGCGATTCCACGGTCCCAGCCCCGTCAGTCCCCGGCGTATAAGGCAGCGCCGGTTTCCGCGGATAGGTACCGGACCTCACATACGCATCCACCGGATTCACGCCCGCCGCGCGAATCCGCACCACCACCTGCGCCCCACCAGGCTTCGGATCCGCCACCTCCTCCAGCCGCATCACCTCCGGCCCGCCAAACTCCCCAACGCGAATCGCTTTCATAGTTAGCCTTCTCCTCTCGCCGCGCCCCAGCGTCCCGCGCGCTCACTAAACAATCGGTAGGGGCGCTGCTTGTGAATCGCGCTGCAGCGCGATTCATCCTGAGAACCCGCCCGCCGCAGGAGGGCCGGCAGTGCCGGTTCGAAGGGCTGCGCCCCAGCTTGCCAAAATGTCAGCCTCATCGCCGACTCGCCTTGGCCTTTCTCTGCTCTCGCAAAATATCCATCACTCTAAATCTTCACCAGCGAAGGCGCCACCCTCCCCGCCAAAACCGCGTCAATATTATCCAAAGCCAGCATCCCCATAGCCGTATTCGTTTCCAAAGTAGCGCTCCCAATATGCGGCAAAAGAAAAGTATTCATCAGCCCCGCATACGCAGGATTAATCTTCGGCTCGCCCTCAAACACATCCAGCCCCGCCGCAGCCACCCTCCCCGTCTGCAAAGCCGCGATCAAAGCCGCATCCTCCACCAACCCCCCGCGCGCCGTATTGATCACAATCGCCCCCGCCGGCAGCAGCGCAATATTCTCCGCATTCAAAAAGTGATGCGTCTCCGGCGTGTGCGGCGCATGCAAACTCAAAAACTGGCTCACCCGCAGCAAATCCTGCGCGCGCGCGTGAAACACCGCGTCCCCCGCCAGCTCCAAAGGCAGCGCAGCTCCGATTCGAATAATGTATCTTCATCCCCAACGCCCGCGCCCGCCGCCCCACCGCCTGCCCAATCCTCCCCATCCCGAAAATCCCCAGCACTTTCCCCGCGCAGTCCCATCCCAGCAGCCGCGGAGCCCCAGGCCCAGCCCACGCCCCCGTACGCACCAGCTCCTGCGCCTCATAAGCCCGCCGCGAAGCCCCCAGCAGCAGCAAAATCGCCACGTCCGCCGTAGCATCGTCCAGCACGCCCGGAGTATTCGCAATCGCAATCCCCCGCGCCGCCGCCGCCCCCACATCAATGTGATCGTACCCCACCGAAAAAGTCGCAATCACTTTCACCGATCGCCGCCACCCGCCGGAAAAATTCCCCATCCAACCTCACCGGCGCCATAAACACCGCATCCGCCCCCTCCGCCGCCCGCAGCAATTCTTCCACCGCGGATGGCGCGTCACTCGAAACGCGCCGCAAGGTGTAATCGCGCGCCAAGCGCGCTTCCACATCTGCGGTAAAACGCCCCACCACCACCAAAATCGCTTTGCTCAAATTCCCCCGCCCTTCCCGCCCGCCACGTCTCGCGCGCGAAGCGATTTTACCCGATTAGCGCGAAGCCAAGGTAGGGGCGCCGTGAATCGCGCTACAGCGCGATTCATCCTGAGAACCGGCAGTGCCGGTTCGAAGGGTTGGCGCTACAGCGCGATTCATCCTGAGAACCGGCAGTGCCGGTTCGAAGGGCTGCGCCCCAGAATTGCTTTGCTCATATCTCGCCGCCCTCGCTGCCAGGTTTTCGTGGCATAGGCAATCTTGCCTGTGCATCTTTCGTGCGCGAACAGATTTTAGCGTTTTATCGTGCGCGGGGGCACGCCGCGCTCGAAAATCTGCAAGTGCCCCTGCGTAACGGAGAAATGCTGCCAATCGTAAGAATGGCGAAGGATTTCAAACGCAAACTCTAAAAGCGCCGCACCGCCCCTCAGCCGCGCGAAAGCATGTCTTTCACTTTCGCCAGCAGTTCCGCCGCGCTGTATGGCTTGGGAAAGATTTCAAACCCTTCCAGCTCCAGCCGGTATTCCAGCCGGTCATCATCAATCAGGCCAGCCACCATCAGCACCGGCAGCCCGTGATACTTCGTACGCAGAAATTTTGCCGTGTCATAACCCGAAATGTCTTCAATATATGGACTAATGATCAATAGGTCCGGTCTGGACTCGCTCATCCTTTTCACCGCCGTTCCCAAATCACCTGTCGCCATCACCGTATAACCCCTGTGCTCCAGCGTTTCCTGAATCACCACCCGAGCCACCGAATCCGAAACCAGCAGCAGAATCATTGCGTTTGTCATCGTATGAATCCTTCGCCTTGTGGGAATAGTCTGCGCATCCGCCGAACATATCACGTTCCCATCTATATCGCGGAATGCAAGCAGCCGGTTTCACCCGCCTCGAAATGGGCGCATCGTTGAGCAACGTTAAGCGGCGTCGCTGAATCGCGCTACAGCGCGATTCATCCTGAGAACCGGCAGTGCCGGTTCGAAGGGCTCCTCGCAGCCTGCGAACGCGCCGCCCTGGAAAATCTGCAAGTGCCTCTAAGTAACGGAGAAATGCTTCCAATCGTGAGGATGGCGAAGGAAATCAAACCCGAGTTCTGAGAGCGACGCGCTCAGTTGTGCCACACCCTTCAAAAACCGAAGGGTGCGCCACTCGCCGCTATTTCACTTTCGGCTATGCCTAAACTTAACCGCATTGACAGTACCAGTAGTTATAAACCGGGTTGTGAAGCGCCTTGCACACCTGAAATGCGCTACATCCCACGCCCCCCTTACAATTCTGCGTGCCCACCAGATTACAGGGGAAACTCAATGGCGCCCGGATTGTGGATGGGGAAACACCAAGTCGTTTTCCCTCCGATTCTTGAAAGTCGACTAATGTGCCGGCTGCCAATTTCTTCTTGCCGTTGACCTCGACGACTTTGACCCCATACGGGAAATGGAAATTAGTGAGGTCTAGCCCATCCAGCTCAGGACCAAGACTGGGGCGCTCATCAGCCTCGTCGAAAATCTGAATGCCATTCTGTCCTTTCACGGTTTTCTCCACAATTCGGTAGTTGTGGCGCGACGAGCCTCCCGCCAATATCCATGAACCCTCGTGACACAGCGGCCGAAGTCTTTCCTATTGAACAGTCACGGTCGCGGTTGTGTATAGTTTGAGTTGCTCGCGCAAATCCTTGATCGGTTTGTCGAGCGCAGAAGGATCGTCGAAAGCCGCATCGCCAAGTTTCTTACCGGCGGCTTTTGTCGCCGCTCCATCAGCGGCTGAAGCCGGGGCGGTTCCGAGCACCGCCAGTTCGTCTCCAATCATTTCGATTTCAGCGCCGGTAGAGTCATTTAACTCGTCAAGAATTCCGGCCAAGCTTTCGATATTCGCCTTAAGCTTCGCTAACAATCTGGGATCAGGTTTGCTAGGGTCATACTTCAACTCCGCTTTTATGTTTGTGTGTAACCCAGCCCCTTGGAGCAACAGCTTGTTGATTGCGATTACCATCGTCGAGCTAGTGTCAAATACAGAGGTTTTTGGCTTCGATTGAACGATCGCAGTAATTCCGACATCAACGTACGTCCAGTGTTCGTTCAAGTCGTCCATATTGCCTTTGTCAGGTGTCGGCGCAGAGTCAATCACCTGGCGCATGGCGGCGATGTGCTGGGTGGCTAAGCCGGAAGCGCTAACGATTCTCCAGGCTATTTGCTCCCTTTGTGCATATTCTTGGATCGGTTTGAGGCTTGTATCGCTGGGTTTGGCGGGCTGCTTCTTTTTGAACAAACCCAGGATCGTTGGAATAGCCTGGATCACGGCGGCAGCGAGTCCGGGCGGAGGGACAAACGCGTTGAGCGGAACCTTAGTCGGGGTCACGAACAACAGAATCGCTAATGCAATTCCGATACGCATCCCGGCCATCGCTACGCGTCGGAAGTTGTGCTTTTTTAGCATCGGACGCTCCTTTCCCACACCTCTGGGAGTTTAGGCGTCGGAGTCTGTCATCGACGGTGATAATCAGTCAAGTATTAATATTTATAATGGAGCCGGCGGCTTTTCGGCTGCGCTGACCGAAAGCGTAGCGTCTAAAGCCGCACCCTTCAAAAAAACCGAAGGGTGCGTCACCCGTTCCTGGCATCGGGCGTTAGGAGTTCGACATCCGATTACTTGACTCATCCTTATATGAGAGTGCAGGATAGGATTCTCGGCGCACAAAATCAGCCCCGACGAGTTCATTCGACGGCCTGTTTGAGCGGAGGCTAAACGGTAATGGATCGTATTTCTGAGTCGTTGCTAACTGAATTCTCCACCGAACATGGTATCGGTAAGCTTCCGGAAGACGAGCGCTTCGAACATTTCTCTTCATATATAACGGTGCGACGCCAATACGCAGAGACCTTTGATACCGAAGACATAGTCGTAGGGGCAGGAGGAGATACCGGTATCGACGGAATTGCCATAATCGTTAACGGTTCACTCGTAGCCGACGTAGAGACCCTCGAAGATCAGGCGGATCAAGCCGGTTATCTAGACGTTGTATTCATATTTGTGCAGGCCGAGCGAAGCCCCAGCTTTGATTCTTCAAAGATCGGGAACTTCGGGTTCGGAGTGATCGATTTCTTCAAAGAAAAACCTAGCCTGAAGCGAAACGAAAATGTTGCAGCCGCAGCCGAGATTATGGCCGCGATTTTCAAGAGGAGTAGCAAATTCAAGCGAGGCAACCCGACTTGTCGCCTCTACTATGTTACAACAGGCAAATGGACGGTTGACCCGACGCTCGAAGCGCGCCGCAAGGCGGTCATCAGCGACCTTGCAGCAACCAATTTATTCCGCGAGATCGACTTCGTACCGGTCGACGCGGAAGGCATCCAGAAACTTTACCGACAGACGAAAAACGCTATTTCCAAGCGATTTACCTTTATAAACCGCGCCGTTGTGCCGGATGTTCCCGGCGTCACGCAGGCATATCTGGGCTTTCTTCCAGTTCCCGAATTTCTCAAGATTCTGGCGGACGACAACGGAGAAATAATTCGCGGATTGTTCTACGACAACGTGAGGGACTGGCAAGGCGACAATGAAGTCAACTCGGAAATCAAGGCGACGCTCGAATCTGATGCAAAGTCCCGTTTTGTGCTGATGAACAATGGAATAACCATTATCGCTCGCACGCTTCAGCCGACCGGAAATAGTTTCTATATTGAGGACTATCAAATTGTAAATGGATGTCAGACAAGTCATGTTTTGTTTAATCAGAAGGAAACGATAGACGAAACTGTAATGGTCCCGGTGCGCTTAATTGGATCTCAGGATGAAGGCATTATTAATGCGATCATAAGATCCACTAATCGCCAGACCGAGGTCAAAGATGACCAATTCTTCGCCCTGCAGGAATTCCCGAAAGAACTGGAGTTGTACTTTCAAACCTTTCCAGATCCTCAAAAGCTTTACTATGAACGCCGCTCTCGTCAATTTGACCGTCTCAACATCGAGAAAACCCGCATTGTCACGCCGCCCAACATGATTAGGGCGTTCGCGGCTATGTTTTTGGAGGAGCCTCACAGAACTACTCGAAATTACGCAGCTCTAGCCAGTAAGGTTGGAAGGGACATTTTTGTTAAGGACCACCGCAAGGAGCCGTATTATGCAGCCGCCTTTACGCTTTACAAGCTGGAGTTTTTCTTTCGCAGTGGACGCTTGGAGCGAAAATATCGGCCAGCGCGTTATCATCTGCTGTTGGCGGCTCGCCTTCTTGGCAACGCCGGACGATTGCCGGCGATGAATTCCCATGACATGGAGAAATATTGCAAGCCGATCATGGAGACCTTGTGGGATGGGACCAAGGCAGATGATTTGATTGTAAAAGCTGCCGAGGTCGTTGATTTGGCCGCCTCAGGTAACTTTAACCGTGACAACATTCGCACGGAACCGTTCACGCAGAAGGTAATCTCCCATTGCCAAAGTGCGACAGCGACCGCTCGGCCAAAGGCATCGCTCTCGAAGAAATAAAAACGAGGCGAGTCGCATATCGTTTGACGTCGGCGGGCCGCACAAGCGAGTGGCGCACTCTTCCACACCACCCAAACGAACGCCGTTGAATTTCCGGGTGCCGCATCCCTTCGCTTTTCGAAGGGTGCGGACTTAGACGCTCCACCACCAACCAACCCACCGCACCACCCACCCAAATCATCTCGCCCAGCGACTTCGAACACTGTCCCGCGCCTGTACGCATGACCACCGCGTTTTTGCAAAAATCCATACTTCCGTACAGCTGTTTTTTCGTTTCGCAAATGCTACCGTGGACCAGGAGAGAAATATGAAACGAATCTTTCGAAGATTTCGCGACGATCGCTTCGCCCTCACCACCCTGCAAAATCCCAACTGCGAAGTCCGCACCTACGCCGAACTAGTCCAAGCCGCCCAACAAGAGCGCGAAAACCAACCCGCCCCCGCGCAAGCCGCTGCACCCCAACCGCTTGCCGCCCCACCCGCCCCGGATCCGCTTCCCACCGCGCAATTTATTTCTAACCGCAACACACCCGGATTCAGAAATTTGGCAAACCCATGAAAACAAAGGAGAAACGATTTTCTAACCGCAACAAAAAAACGCACTCTGCGCTTTCACTCTTTTTCGCGGGTAGGAACTTCGGCAGTGCCCGGCGAAAACGCGCGAAACAAAAAATAAACCGGAAGGCGGGTGGCCGACCCTTCCGCACCACCTCGACGCACGCAGTTGAATTTCCGGGTGCCCGATCCTTCGCGCCTTTGTTTCATGCGAAGGGTCGGGGTTTAGACGCAGCGCCGCGAAAACTGTTCCGCCGGCGGTGGCGCACCCTCCCACCACCTCGATGCGCGCATTTGATTTCCGGGTGGCCCATCCTTCGCGCCTTGTTCATCGAAGGGTGCGGGTTTAGACGCCCCACCACCAACCAACTCCACCGAACCACCCACCCTAAAAATCATCTCGGCCAGTAAGTACTAAAACTGTCCCTCGCCCGTCCCAACGGCCACCACGTTTTTGCATCTACATCGTACAGCTGTTTTTTCGTTCTCAGGTGTTAGCGTGGCCAGGAGAAAAAATATGAAACGAATCTTTCGAAGATTTCGCGACGATCGCTTCGCCCTCACCACCCTGCAAAATCCCAACCTCGAAGTCCGCACCTACGCCGAACTAGTCCAAGCCGCCCAACAAGAGCGCGAAAACCAACCCGCCGCCGCGCAAGTCGCTGCAACCCAACCGCTTGCCGCCCCACCCGCCCCCGTGCCTCACCGCGACATTCCCCTTCACATATTTCTAACCGCAACAGACCCGGATTCAGAAATTTCGCAAACGATTGAAAATAAAGGAGAAACGATTTTCTTACCGCAACAAAAAACGCACTTTGGCGAAACAGCCATCGCGCGTTCAGTTTTTCTCGGGGGATGGATTTCCGCCACCACGCCCCGAAAAAGCGCGAAACAAAAAATAAACCGGCAACCCGCTGGCGATCAAAACCAAACCCGGCAAAGTAGTCGCAGCCCGATAGCGCAGCAGCACCACCAGAATCACGCTGGCCCCAACTATGTAAAGCCCCGGCACCACAGGATAACCAAACGTCTTGTAAGGACGCTCCGCCAATGGCCGCAAACGCCGCAAACGAAAAATCCCAATGATAGTCAAAATGTAAAAAATCAAAACAGCGGAAACAACGTAGTCCAGCAAATTGCTATAAAGATTCCCATATTTTCCGGAAACCGGATCGAACGTCCGCGGCAAAACCAGAAACGCCGCCCAAACGCCCTGCACCAGCAGCGCAATCCCCGGCACTCCCGCCCGATTCAGAATTCCAGTGCGCTGGAAAAAAAGTCCATCGCGCGCCATAGCGTAATAAGCCCGAGAACCAGTGAGCAACATCCCGTTGATGCACCCAAAAGTGGAAACCATGATAGCCAAAGCCATCAAAGTAACGCCCAGCCCCGGAAACACAGCCTGCAAAGTAGCCGTAGCCACGCGATCCGATTCCGCGTGCTGGATCGCTCCGAGCGGAAGCGTGCAAAGATAACCAAGATTCACCAGCAGGTACAATCCGATGACCATGCCCGTACCCAGCGCCAGTGAAAGCGGAATATTCCGCCGCGGATTTTTCACTTCCCCGGCAGTGAAGGTAATGTTGTTCCATGCGTCAGCAGCAAACAGCGACCCCACCTGCGAAACGCACAAAGCCACAAAAAGTCCATACCCAGTAGCCGCGCTGATTCCCGCCGCAATCGGAACGTACCCACTAGGCGACCACATCGAGGTGAAATTCGCATGAATCGCCGCAGCGTTGCGCCCAAAAAAAATCCCCGCCAACAATCAGCCCCGCAAGCGCGGCGATTTTACTGGTGGTGAAAACGTTTTGAATCACCTTGCCGTAGTTCAGACCGCGCGTGTTGCTCCATGTGAGCAGCAAAATGACGAGCACCGCGACGAGCTGCGCAGTAGAAAGCGAAACAGCGTAGCCAGAGGAAATGTGCAAAGGCTCGATAAGGTAGCGCGATTCGCTGACCGCAGGCCACAACACACCAAGAAACCGCGCAAACCCGATAGCCACAGCCGCAACAGTTCCAGTCTGAATAATGAGGAAGAGCGTCCAACCGTACAGAAATCCCAAAGTAGGCGAGAACGACTCACGCAGATAAACATACTGCCCGCCCGCCTGCGGCATCATAGCCGCCAGCTCGCCATAAGACAGCGCCGCAGTAATGGTAAGAACTCCAGCGATAACCCAGGACAGCAGCAACCAACCCGAACTACCCAGCTGCCGCGACATATCAGCCGACACAATGAAGATGGCCGACCCAATCATCCCGCCAGCGACGATCATGGTGCTGTCAAACAGGCCGAGCCCGCGGCTGAATCCGCGCGTGCTCGCGTTGTCTGCTTGCTGATCGGCTGGAGCTTTGGGATCGGACGACGTAATGTTCCTCCCGCGGCCGGCGAAACCGGATGATACCACCGCGGAAGTGCAGTGAACGCAGAAGTGATTGATCTGTTGTCCTGTGGTTGTGTTTGTAGTTACGGGCGTTGTCGAACGGAAGAACAGTGAGGCGCGCGCGCCGCGTTAGAGCGCGGCGGAGATCGAAGTGCCGGCCGCGGCAAATACCGAGGCCATCTCGGCTCGCGCGAGCGGCAGGAAGCGTTCGACGACGCGTGCATCGAACTGCGTGCCGCTAGCTTGCAAGTAAGCGCCGCTCGGCTTCTTCGAACGGCAGACCCTGGCGATACGGTCGCGACGAAACCATCGCATCGAACGCGTCAATCACGGAAACGATGCGCGAGCCGATCGGAATTTCCTCGCCCTTCAGTCCGCCCGGATAGCCTTTGCCATCGTAACTTTCGTGGTGATGCAGAATGATCAGGCTGGCGCGCTCCATTCCCGGCACCTGGCGCAGCACGGCCCAGCCATACTCCGGATGCTTCTTCATCAGCTCGTATTCTTCAGCCGTCAGTTTCGCGGGCTTGTTCAAGATGGCGTCGGCGATGCCGATTTTCCCGATGTCGTGCAGCAGCGCCGCGACTTCTATATCGCCGAGGTAGCTTTGATCCAGGCCAAGCTCGCCGGCAACGTGCAGCGCCCATTCCGCCAGGCGCGTGCTGTGCACTCCTGTGTTCAAGTCCTTCAAGTCCAGCAGTTGATTGAAGGCGCAGATCAATGAGCTGCGCAACGCGCCAAGCTGTTCCTCCATTTGCTTCACATGAATACCGGCAGAAGCCCACGGCGCCGTGATATTCCCACGAGCGCCTCCGGAGAATATCGCGCGTTCGGCGGCCTCACCGATTCGCGGAATCGGATTCAGACCCCCGGTTGCGTACATATCGTTCGCTGGCATGGCAATTTGCATTTCAGCCTACTGCAGCAAGCCCTGGATGGGATTGTATGCCGACAAAGATCCGTAAACATCCAGGCGTCCGTTGCCCATATTCAAACCGATCCACTTCGCGTGCGCGATGGCCCAAGACGCTTGATTCTCGCTCGACGTGGACTGCATGTTGACGAGCAAAGACGCGGTTCCAGCGACCATCGGTGAACTGAACGACGTTCCCCAACCTGCCGCATACGTCGCGAACGGATAAGTGGTGATTACACCTTCGCCGGGGGCGGCGACCCATACGATCTGATTGCCGTAATTCGAGAAGGTGGAACGCTGGTCCTGATTATTCGTCGAGGCCACGCCCATCACGTTCTGCAATCCGGCCGGATAAACCATTTCCTGCTTCCCATCATTCCCGGAGGACGCCGCAAGGATCACATTGTTGCTGTTGGCATACTGAATCGCATCGCCTAGTTCAGTTGAGCTCGTCGTCAAATCGAAGCTCATGTTGATGACGCTCGCATGATTCTGCACAGCGTAGTAAATCGCCGCCAGAATATTCGAAAGCGATCCGTTTCCGTTCGCGGTGAAGGCTTTCAGGGGCAGCAGCTGTGCAGTCGGCGCCACCAGGTGAATTACACCCATCACCATCGTGCCGTGTCCGAACGCTGCATACTGAGATCCGTCCAGCATGGCGGCCGTGTGCTGATCGAGCATCGCTGCCGTGTGTTGATTTACGTAGGCGGCGGCGCAAGTCGGACACGGCGGCGGCGCAGACATGGATATATCGTTTAGTTCGGAGCCGCCCGGCTGGTTACGCGTAAAGTCATAACCCGCGAGCAGCACGCCCTGCAGCGCCGGATGATTCGGATCCACGCCCGTGTCGATGTCCGCGACAATTCCCGCGCCGCTAACATTGAAAACACTGTGCGCTTGGGCGACGCGAATGATTTGTGCCGCAGGCTGATTCACATAGCCGTGCGTAACGGTTGTCCCGTAGTAGTTGACCGGAGTGTTGTCCCACAAACCCTGCGGAGCGGTGGAGGCGGTGGCTTGATTGTTTACATTCGGTGGAATCGTGAGAGTCTGATCGGGTTCCGCGTCGAGAATTCCGTTCACGAGGTTCAGCACGTTGGCCAGAAGTTGCGGCAACAAACCCTGCGCCGGCCGCACCAGAAATACTTGGCCGGCGTTTCCGTCCAGATTTCCCACGACGGTGCAGCCGTTGGACAGGCAAACGTTGCGCAGCCCCAGTAGGCCGAGGTTCGTCCGGACGATGACACCCTGCTGCTGATTCTGACCAGTCAACACCTGGCTGACGGTCGTCAGCAGTCCGCTGAAGAGTCCTTGAGCGCCGGCTGGCTGACCCCAGAATCCCACCGTTAAAAGTATAAAGAGTCCGATTAGACGCCTCATGATTGCCCGTGCTCCTTTTAAGTGTCGGCCAGTAGCGCAAAAGCTGTGAAGCTGTCTCCGTTCCATTTTGGTCGGACGACTAATTCGCAGCAATGGTACAGATGGCTACTTTCCGCACTCACCGCGTCAATCCTTAGTTCTAGTACCTTTTTTCTTGATTCTCGAAGTCTTTCTAACCATATTATCTTCAGCTACATGCGGAGCCCAATCTCCCTTGCTGAATGCCGGTTCGACGAGCGGAAGGCTTACCTCTCCCCGGCCGTGCAGCAGTACGACCAGCCGAAGGCTCCCTTGCAGCTCGCACTCAATCTGGAATTCCCCGAACTCGCTGGTTACGGATTCAGCCAACATCCTGCGGCCCTTAAATAAGGTAACTGGCGCAGCCGACAGTCGCTCGTCTGGGTCGGCGGAATTGAGCACCTGGCCGATCAGGACCACTTTCTCCGAGTCCATTTGCGGCTCGATTCGGACATCAATCCGGTAGTCACCGACCCCGTAAAGCAATTGTTGTGATGCACTTCCGGCCGATCGCACTCCGGCCAACAAGGGCTCGCGGAAGCTATCGAACAGCAGCGACGCAAGCTCCGACTTCGCGCGAGGCAATCGGCCGGCGGACTGGTTAACGAAGGTCGCGTTGACCGTGCGCACGGCACCTTCGGATGGTGCGTAAGCTGATTCACGCCTCGCAACTTGTTGCAAACGCTGCCACATGCTCAACTCCTTCGAGCACGCCTTGCAACCGGTTTCCAAGTGGCTTTGCATCGCTACCTTTTCGTCCTCTCCAATCGCGTTCCGTGCAAAATCAACCCACTCCTCAATCGAATAGTGTCGCATCCCGTTCCCCCCGAAGTTGATCTGTAAGCCTTGCCCAAATAACAGCCCCACCGCGTATTGCCATCACCAACTCATAAGGGTGGGCACCTGCTCGAAAAATATAGGGGGTATGAAAAAAAGATGCCGGACGTCAGATGGGAGAAATCTTGCCAATTAGTGTGAAGGGGGCCCAGTGATAGGGGTGGGGGTAACGTTCGCGCAATTCGATCATCGCGCCGCGCAGAGCGGAGGCCTTGCCAGCCCCGTCCTGGAGGCGACGGTAGAAAATATTCATGAAATCCGCAGTGCTCTCGTCGTGGACGTCCCACAGAGTCAATAACAGGGAGTGTGCGCCGGCATAAAGCAGTCCGCGGATGAGGCCGAGCAATTCATCTCCCGGAGTGACGACGTTCATTCCCGTGGCGCAACCGCTCAACGTCACGAGTTCAGCATCGAGCTTGAGTTGATAGAGATCATAAAGATTCAAATACGCGTCGCCGAGCCGAATCCCGGAGAACATCGGGTTGTCCTGGCGAAACTTGCCATGAGTTGCGATATGAATCAGCCGGCTTTGCAGACCCTTTTCGCGCAAGACCTGTGTATTGGCTTGCGCGCCCACAAACAATTCCGCATCAGGCACCATCGCCGCCACCGCCCGAACTTCCTCCAGAATCAGCGGGGCCCGCGCATCTGGAATTCCCAGAACCAGCGATGGGCCGCTGCTGCTCGCGGGCTTTTCCTGGCAGTGCGCGAAAATGCTGGCGCTCGGGGCATAAGAGATGGTGAAGGAATCGATCAGGTATCCTGCGTCGTCCATCAAAGCATGGAACGGCAGATAGTGCAGCATGCCGTGCGGCACGATGATCAGATGTTGCGCGGAAAGTTGCGCGCGAACCGGCGCGAATATCTCTTCGTAAAGCTGCCGCAAGTGCGCTTGCACCACGCCCAACATTGATTTTTCAAACGTTCGCGCATATTCGGCGCCCAGCCTGAATTTCGAAATCTGGAAATGGAGCATGCGCAGCAGGTTGATTACGCGCGACAGCGGCGTCAGCGGCACGATTTTCAGCGCCTCGTGGGTCAGCACGGCGGCAATAAACTGATCCTTCAGGCTGAAGTATTCCACCAGCGCTGCTTCCGGAGGCAGGCACGCGCGAATCGTGGCCAGAGACCTGATTGCCGCACCGTGACTTACGCTCTCCGATTGCGGCATTTCCCGCAGCACATGCAGCAACTCATTTTCGTGCGCCAGAGCAGCTTCTTGCAGCTTGGCGATGCGCTCGGGCGATGGTTCTTCCGCGCGCAACTGCTCAATTTCAATGCGCCGGTAATACCAGTTGAGCTCTTCGCGTTTTTCGCGGATGCGGCGCACCAGTTCGCTTTGTCCCGCGTCCGCCGGCCGGATCGCGGGGCCGGAGCGCAGCAGAAGTTCCGCCAGGCTGCGGGACTTGGCCATTTCGATATAGCCGAACGACTCCTCCACGCCATCCGGTTTTTCCGCGCGTATCAGGCAAAGCTCTACAAGATTCTCGTAAACTTCCAGGCGATTTTTCATGAACGCGATTTTCAATTCTTCGCCATGCAGGCTGCTGCGCAGGGTCTCCAGGGATTCACGCGCTTGCTGGCAGGAATCGTAAGCGCCAGAAAGGTCGCCGGAGGCCTGCTGAATTTGGCCCATCAGAAAATGCGCCTGATAGTGCAGCACCGGAGCCTCTAAACGCGCGAGGCGTTCGATCGCGCGAGAAGATTCCGCGTGCGCGGCTGCAAGCTCACCGGTGCGCAGAGAGAGGCGCGCCAGGAGCAAGTGGCAAAGCACCGCCTTGCTCGGCAGGAACGAGCCATCGAAAAATGCCGCCGCGCCCGAACACAGGCGTCGCGCTTCAAACAAGCGGCCCTCATTGTAAAGAACCACGGCTTGGTACAAATCCATCAGCCAGGGCCACACCAGATTCTTCTCGCTGACAAATTTCGCGCGCGCCTGCGCGAATAATTCCAGCGAGCCCAGCGCCTTTCCGAGCTGGCTGGACGCCATGGCTTCATAAGCCTGGCATTTCGCTTCCTCGTAGCCCATTCCCAGCTTCTGGAAACGCAAATAGCCTTCGTGAGCGGTCTCTTTCGCTTCGCTGCTCAGATTCAATTCCAGGTAAATTTCAGAGAGGTCCAGATAGCAGAGCGCCAGCACGTGCGCGTCGCCATTCTTCTCGCACTCCTCTCGCGTAGCGCGCAGCATCTCGATCGCCCGGCTATATTCCCCGCGTAAGTAATAAAGGTAGGCAATGTTGTAGTCGCTTTGCGTCACCAGCAGCGTCATGCCGTGGCTCACGCACATTTCCCGGGCGCGCTGGTAAGTCGCGAGCGCGCGGGGAAAATCATTCAGCGTAATCAGGCACACCGCCATGTTGTACAGCGCCACCGCCAGCCCCTCAGCATCGCGAAAAGGCAGCAGCATTTCGTACGCGCGCTCGTAGCAAACCAGCCCTTCCTCGAAACGGTCCTGGCGGTGATAAATATTGCCGAGATTGATCTCCACATGGGCCCAGCGTTTGTCGTCGCCCAATTGGCGGAAGATTTTCTTGGCGTCTTCGGCGGCTGAAAATGCCAGGTCGTACTTTCCCAGCAGGATGAAGGGCTGAATGGAGGGAATTAGCGTGCGCGCCTCTTCCTCGGGATTGCCAATTTCGCGAAAAATGCGCAGGGCTTCGGCGTGAAAATCCAGCGCGTGTTGATTCTCTCCGAGCATGTACAGAGCGTTGGCCTTCGAGCGCAAACTGCGACCGAGCGCCTCCTGGTTGCGCAAGCGGCGCGCGATGGCCACGCTGGCTTCCGCCAGAAAAAGCGCCTCGCGGGCGTTCTCGCGCAATCTTCCGCGCACCACTTCATTCAGTTGCTGCACCACGCCGTCATTCACCAGTCGCGAATGAGCCGCAATAAATTTGCCGCGGCTGGATTCTGTCGTGAGATTTGCCAGCTCGCGCACCAATTTCTCGGAGAGGGGATTTTTCTCGTTTTGCGGTTTCACGCGAATCCTGCTTCCAGCAAGCGTTTGCGCAGCCGTTCCAGGCAGCGCTGCCGGATGAAGCCGATCGAGCCCACCGCAATGCCCAGGGTCGCGGCGATTTCTTGATAGGGGCGCACCGGCTCGTCATAGAAAAGCATGTGGACCAGTTGGCGGCAGCGCGGCGGCAGTTCGGCCATCGCCTGCCGCAAACTTTGCTCGTCTTCGGCCTCCCGCAAAATATCCTCGGCGCGGGAAGGCGTGCTCTTCTCGAATTCCTTGGCAGCGGGATCCAGAACTTCGGTGCGCTGCTGTTGTTGTTTGCGGTGAAAACATTTATGCGCGGTAATCTGCATAATCCATTTCGGCAGCGCTTTCACTTTGCGCAATTTGGGCAGTTCAGACAAAAGATCCAGGCAGACGGCCTGGAAAATGTCCGTGGAGTCGTCCGCGGAGAATCCATATTTTACGGGGATTGAAAAAATGAGGTTCTTGTACTTGAAGATCAGCGCGCGCCAGGCTTCCTCGCTGCCTGCGATGCATTCGCGGACCAGCCGCGCGTCCGGGTAGGCAGCGCGCGCGTCCTCGAGCGCCAGCGATTTTCTTGGAGCGTTACGGGTCAGGCTCGCCATTTATTGCACGTAAAGCTGTTCAATATTCCACAGCGCGTAAGGAACCAAAATGGCCGGACGGAAGTTTCCCACACGATTGGCAGCCCCCACCAGTATATTGGGGCTTACCAGGCAAATCAGCGGCAGGTTTTCGGCGACGATTTCCTGTACCCGGTCGTACAAATCCTTGCGCTTGGCGTAGTCCAGAGTGACGAGCTGCTGCTGCATCAAGCGATCCATCTCGGCTTCCCACGGCGTGGCTGGTTTTTCCTGACGCGGGTGCCAGAGGTGAGTTTCACCGCTCGATAGCCACACGTTCATCTCCGAAGTGGGATCGGCATCGCCGCTGACCAATCCCATCAGCGCCGCTTCATAGTTGTGCGTATTGAGCAGCCGGTCCACCATCGCGCGGAATTCCAGCGGAACCACCTGCACCGTCATTCCCAATTGGCTCAAATCGTCTTGCACGATCGTGGCAATTTTCGTGCGTTGCGCATTCGAAGAACTGGTGAGGATGGAAAATTCCACCGGGTTACCATGGGGATCCAGCAGGGCGCCATCGCTCTTCCAGGAAAAACCCGCGGATTGCAGCAGCTGCCGCGCGCGCGGCAGCGAACGCGCCGGATGGGCGATTTTCTCGTCCAGCCACAATTTGTTTCCCGGCGTCACCTGCTCCCAGATCGCAGTCGCACGCCCGCTGTAAACCAGGCGGACGATTCCTGCGCGGTCAATCGCGGCTGAAACAGCTTGGCGGAAGCGCAGGTCCTGAAACCAGGCCTGCTTCCTGGCAATTTCCGGAAGCGCCTTCGCATCGAGATCGTTCATATTGAAGAACAGAAAATTGTATTCGAGCCCCGCACCCAGATCGTCCAGGTGGTAGCCCTTCACCGATTGCTGTTTTTGCAGCACAGCGAAATTGTCCGCGCTGAACCGGCTGAGCACGTCCGTGTCACCGGCCTGGAAGCGGATGACTTGCGCATCCTCGCTGGGCACGAACAGAAACACGACTTCGTTGAGATAGGGCAGTTGGTTTCCTGCGCGGTCCGCCTTCCAATAATATGGATTGCGCTCCAGCACCACGCGTTGCCCGGCGACGTATTCCTTCAGACGAAATGGGCCGAGGCCGGCGAATTGGCTGGGCGACATGGAGAGACTCCACGCTTGCGAAAATCCGCCGGCGCGGTAACCGCTCTGCAGAAGATGGCGCGGCAGGATTGCGATGCTATCGAACAAGCGTTCGGCCGCGGCATAAGGCTGGGCGAATTCAAAGCGGACGGTGAAATCGTCCACCTTCACGACGTTAATGGGTTTTCCGCCCACGACCAGCAGATCCCGCTGCGAAGAATCCACTTTTTCGTCGAGGTAAACCTGAAAACTGAAGATCACATCGTCCGCGTTGAACGGTTCGCCATCGGAGAAGCGCACACCGCGGCGAAGTTGCAGAGTGTACTGCCGTCCATCGCGCGAAACGCTCCACGATTTTGCCAGCGAGGGTTCGGTCTTCAGCGTTCCGCGATTGATGTGAATCAGGTCAGCCGTCAGGCAGCGAATCACATCGCGCGATGGCTCATCCAACGCGAGAGCCGGATTCAAGGTTTTCGGTTCCGAACGCAAAGCGATCACCAGCCTGCCGCCGGCATGGCCGGCAGCGCCATCGGCGATCATCCGCTCCGCGGCGGCCTGCAACGCGAGACCATGCGCGGCCGAGCAGGCGCAAGAAATCGCCACGATCAGGACCAGGCATTTCCGCGACAGCCGAATTCTCCCCATGTATCAACTCTTAGCAGAGATTTACTGGTTTTTACAGCGGCACAGATTTGTGAAGTTCCTGCAGAGCATCGGCAGCGGCGTAGAAAACCACGAACAGGGGAATCAGCAGAAGCGCGGGCAAGAACATCCACCAGTAGGAAGACAGAACTGAGTATTGCTGCAAAGAAGATAGCAGCGCGCCCCAGCTGGGCATCGGCTCGCCAACGCCGAGGCCGAGAAAAGTGAGCGTGACCTCGGCGAGAACATACTGCGGAACGAGGAGCGTGATCTGCGTGAGCAGCACCGCATAAGTCTGCGGAAGCACGTGCCGCCGCAGCAGGTAAGCATCGGAAGCTCCGAAACCGCGGGCGGCGAGGACGAAATTGCGTTCCTTGGCGCTGAGCACCACGCCACGAATCAGCCGCGCAGGGCGCGCCCAGCCGATCAGCCCCATCACGGAGATGAGCAGCAAAAAAACTTCCCACTGCGAAATGTGCAGAGGCAGAGCTGCCCGCACGGCGAATAAAAGGTAGAGCCAGGGCAATGCGAGAAACAACTCTCCCCCGCGCATGAGTATTTCGTCAATCCATCCGCCGTAGTATCCGGCGACTCCGCCGGCGAAAACCCCGATGGAGACCGAGAGAAGGGCGGCGATCAGTCCGGCGAGCAGGGAAATCTGTCCGCCATAGAGAAATCGCGAAAATTGATCGCGGCCGTAAGCGTCCGAACCCATCGGGAATATTCGCGCGGGGTTTGCAACGCCAAATAGGTGCGTCTGTGACGCGAAGACGCCGGCAATCCTGTAGGGCGCACCGCGAACGAACCAGCGCAACGGATAGAGCTGCTGCGAATCGGCCGCAGCGCTCACGGCGCTCTGGCTGGAGTCGCGCGGGCCATAAACGAAAGGGCGGACGTGAAAGCCTCCGCTGGAATCCACGAAATGAATACCAGTCGGCGGCGCAAACGGTGAGTCGCGGTCTTGCGCGGCGAAATCATACGGCGCGAAAAAGCCGGCGAACAAAACTACGCAGCAGAACGCAGTCAGCGCGACGATCGCCCACACGAGTTTTTGCCGTTGCGTCAGCACGTCAGTCCATCCGAATCCGCGGATCGGTCGCAAAAAGCAAAGCGTCCGCAACCAGATTGCCAGCCACCAGGAAAACCGAGGAGAGCATCACCGCGCCCACGACCACGTAAACGTCTTTCGCCAGAATTGCATCCACCAGCAAGGGGCCCACGCCCGGCCAGCTCAAGACGATTTCCACGAGCAAAGAAGCGCTCAGCATCGCGGCAAGCGAATACCCGAAAAGAGTGATCAGAGGATTGGCGGCAACCGGCAGCGCATAACGAAGCAGCACGCGGCGTTCAGAGATTCCGTGGCCGCGCGCGGCTCGCACAAAAGGAGCCTCCAGGACTTCGATCATGGCGGAGCGAACGTGCCGGAGCAGCGGCGGCAGCGTGGCGAGCACCAGCCCGGCGCAAGGCAGGAATAGATGAATTGCAAGGTCTTTCACTTTGCCGCCGATGCCCAAGTCGTCGAAACCCGCGGACGTCATCCCGCCTGTCGGAAACCATCCGGTGCGCACCGCCAGCAGCAGCAGCGCAAGAAACAAAACCAGGTCCGGGATCGTGAGCAGTGAAGAGGTGACGATTCCGCCGGCGCGGTCGCTCCATTTTCCGCGATGCGCCGCGCTCCAGATTCCGAAAGGAATCGCGAGTAGCCACGCGAGCAGCAGCGATGTTCCGGTCAAGAGCAGAGTATTGCGCGCGCGGACGGCGAGCAGAGGAGCAACCGGGGTGCCGTACGCGAAAGAAATGCCCAAGTCCCCGCGGAAAACTGAATGCAGCCAGTGTTCATAGCGAATCGGAAATGGCTTATCGAGGCCGTATTGCGAACGCAACGCGCCAACCGTGTGCGCGGAAATTTGCGGGTTCAAGCTGATGGGAGTAAAAAAGTCACCCGGCGCCAGTTGCAGAATCGCGAAGGAAAAGATCGAAACTCCCAGAAGCAGGAGCGTCGAGTGCAGCAATCGTCGGGCAAGATATCTCATGGCGGCGCTTACGCGGACCGCTCGAGCAGGATGGATTCCACGGAACGCACGCTGGCGAGAAGTTCCTTGGTGTAAGGATGCTCGGGGGCAGCGAACAGTTTCTTTGAGCTTTTCGATTCAACGATCCGACCCTGGAACATGACGGCGACATGGTCGGCAAATTCCGAGACTAAGCGCAGATCGTGCGAGATGTGCAGGAAGCTCAGCGAGTGGGCCGCTTGCAGGTCCGCCAGCAACTTCAGAATCAGAGCTTGATTGGCTGCGTCGAGATTCGAAAGCGCTTCATCCAGAATCAGCAGGCGCGGGCCAAGCGCGAGGGCTCTGGCGATCGCCAGGCGCTGGCGTTGACCGCCGCTGAATTCCAGCGGCCGTTTGCGCTCCCACGCGGCGTCCAAGCCCACCTGCTCCATCAATTGCAACGCGCGGGCGCGACGCTGCGATTTTGTACCCTCGCGCTGAACCAGCAGCGGCTCGGCGATAATTTCGCAGGCAGTCAACCGGGGATTCAGCGCCGATGACGGGTCCTGGAAAATCATCTGGACTTCGCGGCGTAGCGGGAAGAGTTGTTCGGCATCGAGCGCCAACAAATTCTCGCCTGCAAGCTCGATCTTTCCCGCGCTGGGGCGTTCCAGCAGCGCGATACAGCGCGCCAGGCTGGATTTACCGGCGCCGGATTCGCCGACTAACGCTAGAGTGGTGCCGGGAAAGAGCGTCAGGGAAACGTCTTGAAACGCGCTGACGACAATTTTGTGGCGCGAGAACGGGCGGCGTTGCACGTATTGTTTGCCCAGGCCGGAGACGCGGAGCAGCGGCTCGAATTGATTGCTGTGCGATGGCATTTTTCCCGGTTTCATTCCATGCCCCGGTGTTTCTTGCAGCGCGACGCGATTATCATCTAGGTGACCATCTCGAAGTCCGCGTTTGCAGCAATGCTCGCGGGCGTCGCGGTGCGCAGCATCGCTCGGGTACAGGCGTGGGACGGCTTGCGATAGAGTTGTGCGAACGATCCTTGTTCCACGATGCGGCCGTTCGCCATTACCATCAGTCGATCCGCAAGACTGGCCTGAACTTCCGGCGCGTGGCTGATCAGCAGAATTGAAATGCGCAGTTCCCGCTGCAATTCCCGCAACAGCGCCAGAATTTCGCTCTGGCTGCGCGCATCGAGCGCCGCCGCAGGCTCGTCGGCGATCAGTAACGCCGGATTGCATGCCAGTGCTTGTGCGAGGACCACGCGTTGCCGCTGCCCGCCGCTCAACTGGTGCGGATACGCCGAAAAAGTCCGCGGCGTGCTCGCCAGGCCAACACGAGCAAGCGCCGATTCCGCTTCCACGCGGCAGCGCGCCCAATTCCAATCGTGGTGGGCGTGAATAACTTCGGCAACCTGATCTCTTACCTTCATCACCGGACTCAAAGCGAGCTCTGGTTCCTGGAACACCAACGAAATTCCCGCGCCGCGCAGTGCGCGGAGCGAACCGCGGTCCCTCGAGAGCAGCTCTTCCCCGCGAAACTGGATTGAACCCGAGACGTGGGCCTGATCCTTCGAAAGCAAACCGAGCAACGCCAGCGCGATGCTGGTCTTTCCGCAACCGGATTCGCCCATCAAGCCCGCTACTTCGCCCTCGCCGATCTCAAAGCTGACGTTCTCCACAGCGCGATGCTGGCTGGAGCCAGTTCCGCGATAGGAGACGTTCAAGTCTTGAACTCGAAGCAGAACTGGCATCAAATCAGACCCTTCCGGCGCGGATTCCGCGCGCAGCAAACGCTGGTCACCACGAGCTTGAACGGGCGAATCGGAGACGCATTCAGGCAAACCCCGCCCCGGTCACCCTGGAAAGAACCTCTCGCAGGCTTCATGTATTAAGGTAGGGGCGCAGCGCGTGGGTGTCGATGGACCACCGCCGGTAAGTAGCCGTGTAAGTTACTGGTACCAAAGTACTAAGCCGATGCAAGCACGTGAAAAAGTACGCCAAAATCGCCACTGCCAGACAGCCTGGGTGAGAACTCAAAAATCGGTACTTCGGCGGCTGAACAGTTTGCGAAAAAAGTGGAGCGGGGGTCATCGCGGGCGCAGCGAGGGATCGGCTCGCGCAAATGTTAAGGAAGAAGCAGATCCCTCCGGCAAAAGCCGCCTGCGGGATGACAATTTGAGCGCTTTTCCGCACGTTGTAGCGCCGCTCGATTTTGCGGGGTTTACGTCGTAGGCCTTCGATCCTGCCGCCGGCAGCCTCTCAGGATAAGTGAAAGCCACGACCTACAAACACTCCCGAGTTCTCACACACACCATTGCCACGGCCGCCCCCACAGCGAAGCCGCTTGACCTCCGGCGGCAAGGAGTTCGCCGCACAGCGATAGATACTGGTCGCTGTCACTTGACGATAGCCGTCCCTCTGCGTGCGTATTGATCGAGAATCTGATCGAGTTCTTGCGCGCGGATGGGCTTGGCCAAATATCCGTCCATGCCCCCGGCGAGACAAAGCTCCTGATCGCCTTTCATCGCGTGCGCCGTCAGAGCCACGATCGGCTGATGTCCGCCCGTGAGTTTTTCATTTTCGCGAATCCTGGCGGTCGCCTCCATGCCGTTCATCTCCGGCATTTGTATATCCATCAGCACCAGGTCATAGCTTTCCTTTTCCAGTGCGGCGAGCGCTTCGCGGCCATTGGCTGCAACCACGACTCGATGGCCTCTCTTTTCGAGCAAGCGCGTCATCAGACGTTGATTCACAAGATTATCTTCGGCCAGCAGGATGCGCAGAACTTCGGAAGGAGCCTGCGGATCATGCACGGAGTAACGCGTGAGCAACGGAATCACCTGCTGGTGCTCGCGCGCGCCGACAACACGGGCGATGGCCTCGCGCAATTCCGCCAGCCTGATCGGTTTCAGCAAATATGCGGACACGCCCAGGCTCCTGCAGCGCTCCGCGTCTCCGCGCGACTCGGACGAACTGAGCATCATGATGGTGGCGGTGGATAATTCCGGCATCTGCCGGATGCGCTCGACCAGCTTGAAACCGTCCATTCCCGGCATGTGCATGTCGGTGAGAATCAGCACATACGGATCGCCGGCCAGCTGCGCGGCAGAAAGTTCCGCCAGAGCCTCCTCGCCGCTTTCCAGGGACTTCGCTTTCATGTCCCAACGCCTTAGCATCCCTTCGAGAATGCGGCGATTGGTAGCGTTGTCGTCGGCGACCAGCACCTTGATGCCGCGCAGAATTTCTGGTGGCGCGAACAATTCAGCCGGAGCTTGACCGCTGGCGTGCTTGAATCGCACCGTAAAGTGGAATTGCGTTCCCCGGCCGGCCTCACTTTCCACCCAGATCTTACCGTCCATCATGCTTACCAGCCGCGAGGAGATGGTCAGACCCAGTCCGGTGCCACCGTACTTGCGAGTGGTGGAGGTATCGGCCTGAGTGAACGGCTCAAATATCAGTTTTTGCTTTTCCGCCGGGATGCCGATACCGGTATCGGAAACGGTAAAGCGCAGGAGAGGATCGCCGTCACCTTCGACTTCGCAGCGGACGCCTAGAGCCACTTCACCTTTATCCGTGAACTTGATCGCGTTACCCACGAGGTTGGTCACCACCTGGCGGAGCCGACTGGAATCCCCCTGGACTACTTCGGGAACGTCGGGCGCGATCTCACAAAGAAGCTCCAATCCCTTTTCATCGGCGCGCAACGCCAGCGTCTTCAGCGTCGTTTCCAGGCAATCGCGCAAATTGAAATCGACCGCTTCGAGGTCAATCTTGCCGGCCTCGATCTTGGAAAAGTCCAGGATGTCGTTGATCACAGTAAGCAGGGAGTCCGACGATATCTTTACCGTCTCGAGATACTCCCGTTGCTCCGGGGTAAGGTCGGTGTCCAGCGCCAGGTCGGTCATGCCTATAATGCCGTTGAGTGGAGTGCGAATTTCATGGCTCATGTTGGCGAGAAATTCGCTTTTCGCCTGGCTGGCGGCCTCCGCGGCTTCCCTAGCTCTCTGCATCGCGCGCTCGGCCTTCAGGCGTTCGGTGATGTCTCGGCCCACGCCGACGATTCCGGTTACCTCGCCGCGGTTATCGAGCAGCGGAACTTTGGTGGTGAGCAGGAAAATCATCTCGCCCTTCTCGTTGATGCATTCTTCTTCGCGATCGAAGAGCGGTTGCTTGGTGCGCATCACGGTCTGGTCGTCTTGGAAGTAAGCGTCCGCCAGCTCTTTCGCGTAGAAATCGCGGTCCGTCTTACCGAGCAATTGTTCCTGGCCCGGCGCGCCCACGGAGCGCGCCAGTGACGCGTTGCCCACTACAAAACGGGATTGATCGTCTTTCACGTACATGAAGTCCGGCACGTTGTCGATCAGCGCGCGCAACATGCGCCGCTCCTCGTGCAGCGCATCCTCCGCCCGTACTCTTTCGTTCACCTCGTCCTGCAATTCCCGCGTGCGTTCCTTCACGCGGACTTCCAGCTGGCTGTTGGAATCCTGCAAAGCCGCATCGCGATCCCGAATGCGATCGAGCATTTGATTGAAGGAGCGAATTACTCGTGCGATTTCATCGGAGCCGCGCGGTATGGCGCGCAAGGTGTAGTTTTCTTCCTGCGAAACCCTGCCGGCCACATCCGCCAGCTGCAGCAGCGGCCCGGTAATGACGCGGAGGAAACGCGAGGAGATCAAGTAGGTGGCAAAAATGGAAACCAGCAGCACCAGGCTGGCAATCTTGGCAAACTCCCACATGGTCGTGTGCAGCCGGCTCAAATCGGAGACAATCGCGATCGAACCGGTTTTTTCGCCGTTCAAAGAAACCGCCTGGAACAGGGTAAAAGATTCCGGGCCAAAATATGCGCCGTCCGTGCGCGATGCGGGCATCTGGAAAGCGGGGCCCAGGTCGGCGCGCCGGTATTCGGCGAAAATTTTGCCGTGGTTGTCGTAGAGGCACGCACCCAGAATCTGATGGTCTGTTTGCAACGCTCCCAGCATATCCCCCGCGGTCTTCTGGTCATCGAATGCCAGCGATGCCGCGGTATTTGCGCCCAAGGTGTCCGCGAGAGTGGAAAGCTCCCTGGCGATGTCCGTGCGAAAGCTGGCGCGTTCGTAGATTCCAAATCCCAGCGAAGCCAGCACCAACGCGAACAAGCTCGCGGAGAGCACCAGCAGAGCGAGTTTTCTTTGTATCGACGCGCCGTCGAAGAGCATTCGCTTCCTCATTACCCGTGATTCCCGACTACCGTTTTCGCGAGCAGCAGCAGCCGTGAACTGATCTTGAGTTTGGCCCGCTCGGCTGCTTCCAGATTGATTTCAAAGCGGACCTTGTTGTCCACCAGGCAGAAGCCGATCATTCCCCCACGCTGGACGAAGCCATCGGATTCCCCCACGGTCAAGATCGGCCCGTCTTTCAGTTCTTCGAGGAGGCGGCCAAATCGCGCCGCGTCAGCGTTGCTGACGAAAAGCACCTGGCATCCCTGCAAATCCTCCGCTGATTTCAAATGGCGCACGCGCAGCCGCCGAGTTCCCACGGATTTTCCCGCGAGCGTGTCGTCCAGGTCCCCGTGAAACGGATCGTCGCCCATGGTGCACAGCGTGACTGGATTGATTTCGTTTCCAAGCGAACCCGCGGGCCATTCCACCAGCTGCACGAAATGAAAAAGAAAGGCGGCCTTCACGTGATATTCACTCGCCTGCGATTGCGCCAGCGCGGCGCCGGGGCTTTCGGCCAGCGACACGGCCAGAACCGCTGACAAAATCGCCATCGGCCAAAGAGCAAGCAGGCATCGCCGTATCCCGCCGGATTGCACGGCCGGCTGGTGAGCGCCGCGGATTCGATTTACGAAGCCTTGACGATCCACTGCATTCCCTCTTTTAGAATCGCCACGTCACTTTTGCGTATCCGCTGCGCTTTACCAGCGTCGAAAGTCCCGTGCCCACCGTATTCAAGAACTCCAGATGGTGGTCGCTCTCCAGGTTCTGTCCCACTAAGCTGATGGACAGGTGCTCCCGCGGCCGCCAGGTCAGCTGCGAGTCGAGCCTGGTATAGGAGGGCACGCTCAGCGCCGTAAGCCGATCCACGAAATTCGCGCTGGCGTCCCACGATAGATTGCCCGGCAGATTCACGTGAGAATCCAGCCGCGCCCACTGTTGCGGGCTGTTCCCCTCGCCTGCGGCCACCGAGGTTGTGTCCAGACTGCCAGGCGCAAGATGCAGGTGGATGCCTTCGAACGTGTATGCCGGCGTGATCGTCCAGCGCGTGGCAACTTTCCAATTCGCCGAAATCTCCACGCCGTGCGTTTCGCCATACATCAGGTTTTCGGCCACCACCGGCACCACTTCATGCACAGGTGGAGGCGTGGTTTCCGGGAAAGGCGCGCCAGGTTCCTCCGTTTGCAAATGATTGTAGGAGTTGTAGTAAGCGGCGATGTCCAGTGAAAGCCGCGTGGATAGCTGCGAGCGGTAGCCTGCCTCATACGTGATCAGCGTCTCGTCTTGAATGTTGGGGTTGCCAACGCTGCGAATGATCACCGGCGTGTCACCCGGTCCGAGGAAGCCGGTCGAATCGATCTGCTCGGAAGCATCGATGCTCCCTGGAGTTCGCAGCGCCCGCGAAATCGCCGCCCAGATCATTTGATGCTCATCCAAATTCCACGCCACGCGGGCGGTGGGCATCAGTCCGAACCCGGTGTAATAGTTGTGTTCCAGCTTCGTTCCCACGGTCAGGGACACTCTGCCCGGAATGAGCGCGATCTCGTCTTGGATAAATGAGCTGAACAACTGCGTGTTTAAGTTCGCAGGGTCCAGCGAAATAAACGGGGTTCCGTTCGTCTGCGACGTTGAATAGCGGTAGCCCACTCCCCAGACCACGTCTTGCCGGCTGCCCCAGGCGAAGTGATGTTGAAAGTCGGCGCTCCAGGTGTGGCGGTCTTCGCTGAGCACTTCTTTACGATCGTAACTGTCGTAGGAGACCTGCAAGTTGGCGTCGGATCGTTCGGAGAACCGATGGTGCCAGTCCGCCTGCACGTCACCGCCGGTTGCGTCTACCGCCATGAATCTCAATTGCGGCACAGGCGCGGCGATCGATTCCACAAAGGCATTAAGGCCGCCAAGCCGCGCGCTGTACATATCTCCCTGCACCGTCAGCTCATCGTCAGGTGATAACTTGCTGTCGGTGCGAAAGCCTGCGCGCAGCGCGCGCCAGCCGTCGCCACCATCCGCGCCAGACTGGTTTAATTGGCGCTTATCATTTAAGTACTTCGTAAATACCCGGTAATCCGTGCTCTGCCCTAACGTCCCTCCATATTGCGCAGTGCCAAATCCTTGATCCACATTTCCGCCGCCCACCACCAACATCCCTCCGTGGCTCTCCGCCGCCTTCTTCGTGATGATATTGATCACGCCATCCACCGCGTTTGCTCCCCAGGTAGTTCCGCCCGGGCCGCGGATCACCTCGATTCGCGCAATGTCCTCCAGCGGAATATCGAGGACATCCCAGAACACCCCGGTAAAACCGGGGAGGTAAACGCTGCGTCCATCCACCATCACCAGCAACTTGTTACTGAACTCCCCGTTGAACCCCCGTATGCTGATGGCCCATATGTGCGAGCTGCTCTGCGCGACGTTCACGCCCGGCACCATGCGCAGCAAGTCCGGAATATTGTTCGCGCCCGAACGGTGGATGTCGTCCTGTGTGATCACGAAAATCGCGGCGGCCGTCTGCGATACTTTCTGCTCCTTTTTGGAAACCGAAGTCACTTCGACGTTCATCAAATCCTCGACGCTTAACTTGGAGAGATCTTCGGGTGGGTTCTGTGCGCGTGCAGAGATGGACAGCGAAAGTGCCAGCAGCAGCGCGATGCAGCCACGCTTTAGAAGCTTGCGCGCCTGGCGGTGGCGCGCGCTGTGCCACAGCGTTTCGGGGGGACCGGCGCACGCATGAGCGATCGCAGATTTCGCATTTCTCGAATCGTGGTGTGTAGCTTTTGTTTTCGGCACTGTTTGTCCTGGCGCGCTCTGATTTCGTGACTGCCATAGCTAGATCGCTTTTGCCGGCGCGTGATTTGCACCGTGTTGCCAATGCCCTTTCGCGGCACAGCGCGCGCGGTCAAGCGCCTCGGAATCCCGGGCAGCAGCTGCAAAAATGAGTGCGGCGACACCATGCGCAGAGAGGGGCGTAGGGGTGCAGCGTTCTTCGAAGGGGGTTATTGCTTGGGATGATCGAGCGGCGGCACAGCGCTATCGCGCGCCCGATTCGAGAGGTGATCCCAGGTGCAACAGCTTCTGAGACTACTGCTTCATTTTGTCACCTCCAGAAATCCCATATGGTTAGAACTGGCAAAGCCGTGACGTATGCGCCATGCCCTGCGCGGCTGCCAGCTGCCGCTGCTCGAAGACCACGCAGCTGCAACAACGTTCGTACCCACGGAGGCCGCTGACCGTTGCCTTAGTCGGCTGTCTGCCCGTCCCACAGACCGGGAAGACGGGAAGCAACAGTGAAGACACTACGCCGGCGATGCTCTCTCGTTCTGTTGGCAGCTGCTACGCTCTCCGGGCAGGCGAAACTCACGCAAATGGGGATAGAATCCAAATCTGCTTCGGTTGCAGCGATTGGGAGGTTTATCAATGGCCGCGAGTCTCCGGCAAATATTCGTTCTGCTCGTCTTGATTCTGCAGGTATCGTTTCCGCTCGATTCTTCCGCGCAGCAGCCGCCGGCGAGCCCGCCCGCGCCGCTGCAACTCACGCTGAAACAAGCCGTGCAGCTCGCGCTGAAACAAAATCCGCAGCGCGTGATCGCTCAACTGCTTGTGTCCGAAAGCGATCGCAATAGCCAGATTGCCCGTTCCGCGCTGCTGCCCCACGCGAACGTCGTCGCGTCTGGCTCGATTAACCAATATAATGTCCAAAGCATCGAACGCGCCCCGAGCCGCGCAGGGCTTGGCCCCTTCCAGGTCATCGAAGCCGGCCCCGCGTTTTCGCAAACCATCCTGAACTTCCAGAAGATTCGCGGATACCAGATCGGCCGCGAGGGCACGCACCAGGCGCGTGCCGATGAACAGACCACGCGCGAAATTGTGGTAAACGCGGTGGTGGATCAATACCTGCTGATTCTGCGCGCTCTGGCTACGCGCGACGCCGCGAACGTCCGCGTCACGCTGGCGCAACGGCTGTACGAGCAGGCCGGCGAACTGCAAAAAACCGGCATCGGCCTGAATATAGACACGGTGCGCGCCAACGTGGAATTGCAGAACGAGCGGCAGAATCTGATTGACGCCGAAACACTGACGCACACCACCAAGTACGGATTGGCCGCGCTGCTTGATCTGCCGCGCGATCAGGACCTTGAGGTTGCCGACCACCTGGATTTCTACGATCTCCCCGCGCTCGAAAAAGAGGCGCTGCTCAATCAGGCCCTGAGCTCGCGGCCGGAAATTCGCTCGCTGAATTCGCAGCAACGCATCGCCAAGCTGACGACGGATGCGGCGGGCGAGCAACGCCTTCCACAATTGGATTTTTCGGGCTTCTGGTACTACCAGGGATCCCGCTTCAACAATGGCATTCCGGCCTACACCTACGCCCTCTCGCTGGAATTTCCGATCTTCACTGGCGGCCGCATCCGCGCCGAAGAAGCCCGCGCCAAGCTGGAAGAACAGCACGTGGCTGAAACTCGCCGCCAGCTGGAAGCGCAAATAGTCGATGAAGTAAAATCCGCCCTGGATGAACTTACGGCCGCGCGAAATTCGGTGGACGTCGCGAATTTAGGCCTTAAGCTGGCTCAGGAGGAAGTAGCCCAGGCGCAGCGCCGCTTTCAGGCAGGTGTGACCACCAACGTCGAAGTCATTACCGCGCAGGACGCTCTGGCCCGCGCCAGCGACAATCAAATCGGGGCTTTGTATCAATTCAATCTGTCTCGCGCATCACTGGCGCGCTCCACCGGCGAGATCGAAACCATGTACACGAAGTGACGCGTACACGAAGTGAAAGGTGAACCGGATTATGAGCTCCACGCCGACAACGCCAACGCCGCCACCCGCTGCAGCCGCTCCTGCTGCCGCGGCGCAGATTCCGCAGGAGTCTTTTTCGCTGCGGCACTGGTTGCAGAATCTGAATTCCTTCGTGAAGGGCGCTTTCGTTGTGATCCTGCTCTTGCTGGTGGTCGCGTGGTACATCTTCACCGGGCGCGTCACCACCGACGACGCCCAAGTGGATTGCCACATCACCGCCGTCGCTCCGCAAGTTCCGGGCTACGTCGTGGGACTGCTCATCAACGACAATACTCCGGTGAAGGCAGGCGACCTCCTGGTGCAAGTCGATCCCCGCGAATATGAAGCTGAAGTGGCACAAGCCCAAGCCAATCTGGAGTTTGCCGAAGCCCAGGCAAATTCCGCAAAAATCGAAATCGGCCTGACGCGCGAAACCACCACGCACAGCACCAGCGGCGCCGTCGCGCAGAAGGAATCCGATGCTGCAGATTACGTCAGCTCGCAGGCGCAACTGGAACAATCCGCCACCGCGAATCTCCAGGTGGCCGAGGCTAACGTGGCTGCCAAGCGCGCCACCAACGATCGCGCGCAGAGCGATCTAGCCCGTTACACACCATTGCTCGGCACCGATGACGTCTCCAAATATCAATTCGATTCCGTGGACGCCACCGCGCGCGTGGCCAAAAGCGACCTGGCCGCCGCCGAACAGCAGCTTTCCGCGGCGCAACAGTCAGTTGAGATTGCCCGCGCCAATGCGCATTCCGCAAAGGCGCGGGTGTCGCGCTCCGAATCTCAATTCATGGAAACGAAAGCGCGCGAGCAGCAGGTGCCTATCGCCGAAGCAAGCTACAAGTCCTCACTCGCGGCCGTGGAACGCGCTAAAGCCGCGCTGCAACAAGCCGAGCTGAATCTCAATTACACCCACATCACCGCGCCCATCACCGGCCAGGTCACCCAGAAATCCGTGGACCTCGGCCAGTACGTTTCCCCGGGCCAGTTGCTTTTCACCATCGTTCCTCTCGATCAGGTCTACGTCACCGCGAATTTCAAGGAAACCCAGATGGACCACGTCACCCCCGGCCAGAAAGTTCGCATTCACGTCGATACCTACCGCACGGAGTTCGAAGGTGTGGTCGATTCCATCGCCGGAGCGGCCGGTTCGCGCCAAGCTTTGCTCCCCCCGCAAAACGCCACCGGAAATTTCATCAAAGTCGTGCAGCGCATTCCGGTGAAAATACTGGTCAAGCCCAACAAGAATCCACAACTCGTCCTGCGGCCCGGCATGAATGTCGAAGCCACGATTTACACCCGCTGACGGAGAAGAAGGGGAATGAGTTATATAAGCAGCAGCCCGCCGGAATCCTGGGAAGTCGAACAGGAGCACTTCCTCAACAGCATTGTGCCGAGCCTGTCTTACAGTCGCCGCTTGGCCGTCCTCCTCACCGTCGGCATGGTTGCCGCGATCGAAATCTCCAATCGCCTCTCCATCAACGTGTTCCTCCCGGACATGCAGGGCAACGTAGGCGCCAGCTCCGATGAAATCAGCTGGGTGATTATTCTTTATAACGTCGGCTACCTCTGCTCCATTGCCATGGCGTCATGGATGACGCGCGTCATTGGCGCCAGGCGTCACTTGCTGTTAAGCATCGCAATCTATGCTACGGGCGCGATGGGTTGCGTGCTCAGCACCGGCAGTCTGGGGCAGCTGCTGGCTTCGCGCTTGATTATGGGATTCGGCGGCGGCGCGTTTCTGGTGCGCGTCGTCATTCTCTCCGGACTGCTGTTTCCCGGGAAAGCCAGGATGGCGGCGGTCACCAAGCTTTACCTGGTTCTTTCTGCGTTTGAAGTTCCTTATCCGGTCGTCATGGGGTGGGTCACCGATACGATTCACTGGAACTATGCCTTCCTGGTTGATTTTCCCTTTCTGGCGATCGGCGCTTTTCTTATCTGGAAGCTTGTCCCGCCAGGATTTTTGTACGAGCGCCAGAAAAACAGCCGCGTTGACCTGTGGGGCGCGCTTCTGCTGATTGCCTCGCTGGCCTGCCTGGAAACCGCCACCAGCCGCGGTGAGCGCGACCTGTGGTTCCAGTCGAATTGGATTACCCTGGCTCTGGTGGCCGCGGCGATTTTATTTATCGCATTTCTCTGGTGGGATTACCGGCCCCAGAACTCCTCGCCGGTCCTGCACTTGCGCATGATCGCCCGCCACGCTGCGCTGCGCACCTACTTCCTGGTGATTTTGATCGTCGGCGCGTTCTTCGGCGCCGGGCTTTATGTTGTGCCGCAATACCTTCGCTTCGTCCAGGATTACAGCGCCTTGCAGGCGGGCGGTTTTATTTCGATGTACACGCTCGGCCTGGGGCTGGGGCTTCAGTACGCCTTGCACTTGTTGATTCCCCGCTTGGGTCCCGTGCGCACGCTAGCCGGCGGATTGCTGATCTTGGCCGCGGCGTACCTCGCGATCTGCTATATCTGGACGCCCACCACCCCCACCATCGTCTTGGCGCCCGTAATTTTCCTGCAAGGCTTTTGCATCGGGCCCGTTATCCTCGCTGCCGGAACCGTTGTCTCCGCCAATGCGCCGGTAGCCCAAGTCAACGACATTTCCACCACATACTTCTTCGTGCGCCAGCTCGGCAACACTTTTGGTGTCACCGCGGCAACCGTCTTGTTCGATCGCCGCATGTCGCTGCATTCCTCGCGCCTGTTGGACGTCTCCAATCGTCTGGATGCCACCACTCGCTCCACTTTGGCCCAATACGCGAATCTGATTCACCGCAACGGCGGCGCCAGCAGTAATCCCGCGCTGGGAGCGCTGCAGCTCTTTCAAAACAATGTGATCACCCAGAGCAGGCTGTTCTCCTACATAGACATCTATTTCGGCCTGGCGGCGCTAGGTGTGGTCGCCGTCGATCTCGATAGCCGTTACCCAAATAAAATCGAAGCTCGGCCCCCACCATTTTCTCCCGTGGTAGCTGGCGCGCGCGTTTTGCGCCTCACGGTTCACCACTCGTGCATTTCTAATCGCTAGTTCTTGTGGCTGTTTGGCGCATCCTTGGTGTCTCGCCACTGATCGCTCTGATCTGCTTCGCTCGGTGCGGGGGCTGATGCCGTGCTCAACGCTATCGCGCTGCTTGCCCTAGGGCCGCAGCCGCAAGCGATCGAGCTCCAGATAGACGACTGGCGTGGTGTAGAGGGTAAGCATCTGGCTGAGGATGAGTCCTCCGACAATCGTGATGCCCAGCGGCCGGCGCAATTCGTAGCCCGTGCCCGATCCCAGCGCCAGGGGCAAAGCGCCCAACAACGCAGCCATCGTGGTCATCAGAATCGGGCGGAAGTGCAACCGGCACGCTTCGTAGATTGCGTCCGTGGAACTTTTTTCCGCCCTTGCGCTGCGGTTCCAGCGCGAAGTCCACCATCATGATGCCGTTCTTCCTTACGATGCCGATCAGCAGCACGATGCCGATGATCGCCACCACGCTGAGTTGTACAATCGGGCCATCTGATGAGATTCTGTCGCGGTTCGAGGGCTGGCGTGAGTTGACGTGCCGGCGAACTTTTTTTCGCGTGGTGATAAATGATCGCGGGTTTTCGCGCTTAAGGGAATCTGCAATCCGCGAGCAGGAGTGGACCCAAGAAGTGCGAAATCTCGAAGGTCTGGACTGCGGATGACGACACTCTGGAAAAACGACGACGAGCTTTTTGCGGTGGTGCGCCGGGAACTATTTACGTGCGTGGTGGGCGATGTGATGGACAAGCTGCAAATGCTGCACCAGTTCTTGCCGCCACAGATCCAGCCGCTGCGTGGGGAAATGGTGACAATTGGCCGCGCGATGCCGGTGCTTTCGGTGGACGTATTCGCCGAAAAAGTATCCGGTTCGGCGAACGCGCTGATGGAAAAGCCATTCGGGCTGATGCTGGAAGCGCTTGATGATCTGCGCCGGCACGAGATTTACCTGAATACCGGTGCTTCGCCGCGCAACGCTTTGTGGGGCGAATTGATGAGCACGCGCGCGAGCAAGCTAGGCGCCGCTGGCGCGGTGGTGAACGGATATGTGCGCGACACGAAAAGCATTCTGCAGATGAATTTTCCCACTTTCTGTTTTGGTTCGTATGGGCAGGATGCCGCGCCGCGTTATAAGGTGATCGATTTTCGAGTGCCGATCGAAATTGGAGGGGTGCTGGTGCGTCCGGGAGATATTTTGTTTGGCGATATCGATGGAGTGTGCGTGGTTCCCTCCGAGGCCGCTGAAGAGGTGTTCGCGACGGCGCTGGAAAAGGCGCGCGGCGAGAAGTTGGTGAAGAAGGCGATTGAAGAAGGCAGCAGCGCGGTGTCCGCGTTTCAGAAATTTGGAATCATGTGACGCAGCGAGTGACGCAAAAATGATTGCCATTGACCTCAAAGGCAAAACCATACTGATGACTGGGGCGCTGGGCGCCATCGCCGAACATATGGTGCGGAAATTGGGCGAGGCGGGCGCGACGCTGGCGCTCACGGACATCCAGGCGGAGGAAGCGGCGCAGCTCAGGCTCGACGAGTGGAAAATTCCGCGCGCTTCCTATTCGTATTTTGCGGCGGATATCACGGATGCGGGAGCTGTGGAGCGGCTCGTTGCACAGGCTTTCGAGCGCTGGCCTGCGCTGGACACCGTGCTGGGCCACGCGGGCGGCTGTGGCCTGCATCCTTTCGCGATCACTTCCGCGGCGGAGTACGAGCGAATCTTTCGCTTCAACTATTTCGCGCAGACGTATCTGGCGCGCGCCACGCTGGCGCAATGGACGAAGCGGGGGACCGCGGGTCATTTGATTTTCACTTCTTCTTATGTCGCGCGCATGCCGCACACCAAGATTCCGGCATACGCTTCGGCCAAAGCGGCACTGGAGAATTTTGCGCGCTGCCTGGCGCTGGAATACGCCGGGACGGGCATCCGCGTGAATGTGGTTTCGCCGGGAAATGTGGCGGCGGGCAGTTCGCTGAAAGTTTTCGAAGAGGATGAGGCTTACCGGGATTTCGTGTTGCGGGTTTCGCTGGGCAAGCGCAACAGCCCGGAATCGGTCGCCGACGCGTTTGTTTTTCTGTGTTCACCGCTCGCGAGCGAAATTAACGGGCAAGTGCTCAGCGCGGACTACGGCGGGGGAATCGGGAACCGCCTATGAAGATCGGTCTGGGACTTTACCGGCACATGCTGACCCGCGAATATTACGATTTCGCGCGGCAGGCGGGCTGCACGCATGTGGTCATCCATCTGGTTGATTACTTCCGAAAAGGCTCCTCGAACCCCGCGAACAATCAGCCTACGGGCGCCAAATACGAACCGTGGGGAGTGGCGGGCGATCCGGAAAAATTGTGGACGGTGGATGAAATCAAAAATATTCGCAAGGAAATCGAAGATGCGGGCCTGGCGCTGGCGGCGATCGAGAACCTGGACCCGGCGCACTGGCACGACATTCTTTTGGACGGTCCAAAACGCGCGCAGCAAATTGAAAAAGTCAAAACGATCGTTCGCCGCATCGGCGAGGCGGGTGTGCCGGTGCTGGGTTACAACTTCAGCCTCGGCGGCGTATGCGGGCGCGTGACGGCGGCGGCGGGCCGCGGAGCTGCTGTGACGTTGGGGATGGACGGTCCCGCCGAGGAGGTGCCGATTCCGAACGGGACGATCTGGAACATGGTTTACGATCCCGGCGCGGCGCCCGGAACGCTCGCTTCCATTTCTCACGAGGAACTTTGGAACCGCCTGCAGGGATTTTTGGAAGAAATAATTCCGGTGGCGGAAGAATCCGGCGTGCGGCTCGCCGCGCATCCCGATGACCCACCAATGCCAACCATGCGACAGCAGCCGCGGCTGGTATATCAGCCCCGGATGTATCAAAAGCTGATTGATCTGGTGCCCAGTTCCAGCAATATGCTGGAGCTCTGCGTGGGGACGCTGGCCGAAATGACGGAAGATAATATTTACGACGCGATTGATTCCTACAGCCGGCAGAACAAAATCGCCTACATTCATTTGCGCAATGTGGTGGGGAAGGTACCGCATTATCGCGAAACATTTATAGATGAAGGCGAAGTGGACATGTTGCGCATACTGGCGATCCTGCAGCGGAACCATTTCGACGGCGTGATGATCCCCGACCACACGCCGCAAATGACCTGCGCCGCGCCGTGGCACGCGGGAATGGCGCACACGCTGGGTTACATGCTGGCGGCGAAAGCGATGCTGGAATCGGCAAGCGATAGAAGTGGCGCGAAGTCGCTGGCCGCTTCCGGAGATAAATGACTCCGGCTTCCGTGGTAATGCCGGGCCATTCGCGCGCGCCCCTGGCCATTGCACTAGCCGTATCAACACTGGGCGGGCTGCTCTTCGGTTACGACAATATCGTCATCAGCGGCGCCATCGGGTATTTGCGGAACCTGTTTCATCTGGACGCCGCAGGAGTGGGCTGGGCCGCGGGGTGCGCGTTGATCGGCTGCGTGGTGGGATGCGCGGGCGCGGGAACAGTGGCGGATTTTCTGGGCAGAAAAAAGGGCCTGGCGCTTTGTGCCGTGTGCTTCACGCTCTCTTCCTGCGGGATGCTTTTCGCCGGCAGCCTGAATCAATTTGTCGGTTGGCGGCTGCTGGGCGGTTTGGGAATCGGCGCGGCGTCGGTGATTGCGCCGAATTACATCGCGGAGATTGCGCCCACGCGGGTGCGCGGCCGGTGCGTGACGCTGTATCAGATGGGAATCGTGGTGGGAATCCTGGCGGCGGTATTCGTCAACATGCTGATCCAGCGGATCGGCGATGAGGCGTGGAATACGACGACGGGATGGAGGTGGATGTTCTTCGCGGGCATCGTGCCGGCGCTGCTTTTCGGGCTGATGATCATTCCCGCCGTGGAAAGTCCGCGCTGGCTGATGAAGGAGGGCCGGCGCGAGCAGGCCTTGCGCGTCCTGACGGAAATCAACGGTGCGGAGGCGGCGCGGAGCGAGGCGCAACAGATAGGGGAGACGCTCGCGCTGGAAGACGGGCGCCTCTGGGAACTCTTCACGACCTTCCGCCGCCCGTTGCTTTTGGGAATTATGCTGGCCGCGTTGCAGCAGGTTAGTGGCATCACGCCGCTGTTTTCGTTTCTGCCGGAGATTTTTCGCTCCGCTGGGGCCGCGACCGGGGATGCCTTTCGACAATCCGTGATGGTGAGCGTGATCAATCTGCTGTTTACGTTCGTGGCGTTGTGGCTGATCGATCGCGCCGGCAGGAAAACGCTGATCCTGGCCGGCACCACTTTGCAATTCCTTTCCTTCGCCGCGGTGGGGTGGCTCTACTACGTGCACGGCAGCGGAGTGGCGATTTTGATTTTTGTGATGAGTTTTGTTGCGGGGCATGCGGTGGGCAACGGAGTTGCGTGCTGGGTGATTATTTCGGAAATCTATCCGACGAAGGTGCGCGGGCGAGCGATGTCCATCGCGACCACGGCGCTGTGGCTGGTCGGTTACCTCGGCAATCAATTATTTCCGGTGATGCAGAAGAAACTCGGCTCGGATGGGACGTTCTGGTGCTTCAGCGCCGGCGCTCTGCTCACGATCATCCTGGTAGGATTGCTGGTTCCGGAGACAAAAGGGCGCAGCCTGGAAGAAATCACTGAAATTTGGGCGCAGCCGGCTGTACTTTCCGGTTCGACACATTAATCCTGAGGCTCCGGGCGAGCGATTCAAGAATTCGGCGAGCCTTTGCAATGCAGGAATAACGTGGACCGTCGCGAGGCGGTCAGGTACTCACTGAATTTCGGAGCTTCTTTGCCGCAAACGGATCCGAGCGCATCCCGCGTGCCGCGCAGGCGATGGCGCATCGCATTTCTGCTGGCCCTGGGAGTTTTGGTTAACTTTTTCGATCGCATCAACCTCTCGGTTTCCCGCGAGGCGCTCAACGTTTCTTTCGGGATGTCGCTGATAACCTTCGGCTACATTTCCAGTGCGTTCAGCTGGACGTACGCCTTGATGCAGATGCCGGCGGGCGTCTTGCTGGATCGGTTGGGAGTGCGCCGAGTGGGACGCGTCAGCATTTTGCTTTGGAGCCTTGCCTCCTTTGGTGGCGCGCTGGCTCCGGGACTGAATTGGTTTTTCGGTGCGCGCTTGCTTTTGGGCGCCAGCGAATCCCCCACGTTTCCCGCGAATGCCAAAGCGATCGGTTACTGGTTCGGCCGCGCTGAAAGAAGCCTCGCGACGGCCATCACCGACGCAGCGGCAAAATTCTCGGCGGCCATCGGAGTCCCCTTCATCGGTTTGCTGGTTTTGTATTTTGGCTGGCGCTGGAGTTTTGCGGCGACGGGGCTGATCAGTCTTTTTTATTTTGTATTGTTCCACCGGATCTACCGCAATCCCAGCGAGGATCGCGGGCTTTCGGCCAAAGAATATCAATTCCTGGCCGCGGGCGGGGCGCAGCCGGAGGACGCGACAGCCGCGCGCAGCGGCGCTTCGCTCGGTTATCTGCTGCGCCGGCGCAAAGTGTATGGCCTGGCGCTGGGATGGGGCGCTTACAATTACACCTTCTTCGTGCTGCTGAACTGGCTGCCCAGTTACCTTTCCATTTCGCAGCATGTGGATTTGCTGCACTCCGTTTTCTATAGCAGCGTGCCGTGGCTGTGGGCTACATTCACGGATTTGCTGGTGGGCGGCTGGCTGGTGGATGCTTTGATTCAGAGGGGGTGGAATGCCAATCGCGTCCGCCAAAGCGTTATGGTCGGAGGAATGGCGATGGGGTTGGCGATTCTGGGAACGGCGCGAGCGCACAGTCCGATGGCCGCGCTCGTATGGATCAGCCTGGCGCTGGGCGGCCTGGCCGCAGCCGCGCCGGTAGCGTGGACAGTTCCCTCGCTGATCGCGCCGCGGGAGAGCGTGGGTCGAGTGGGCGGGATTGTGAATCTCTGCGGGCAGATCGCCGCGATTTCCGCGCCCATCGTGACGGGTTACATCGTCACCGCGACACATTCGTTCGCGGCGGCGTTCGCGACCTGTACCGTGATTCTCTTTCTGGGGATTGTGGGTTATATCTTCTTATTGGGGCGCATCGAGCCCATCCCCGAGCCGATGATGGACGAAGCGTCCGGATAGGATCTGGAGTGCTCGGTTCCAACCGACAAAACTTTTCGAGGTGCCACGAATGCCATTGATGCGATTTCTCCGCCGTTCGACAGCTTTGACGCTGCTGGCCCTGGCGTTGTGCGCGCTTTCCTTAGCTGGAACTGCGAAGAAATATATTTTCTATGTGGGCACGTATACCGACCACGGCAGCAAGGGAATTTACTCCTACCGCTTCGATTCCGCGACCGGCAAGTCCACTTCGCTGGGACTGGCGGCCGAGAGCGCCAATCCTTCATTTCTCGCGATTGCTTCGGGCGGGCGTTTCCTTTACGCCATCAACGAGATTTCGAAATTCAACGGGCAGCCGACCGGGTCGGTGAGCGCTTTCGCCATCCAGACGAACACCGGAAAGCTTATGTTGTTGAATCAAGTACCGTCGCGCGGTGAAGGCCCCGCGCACATTGCATTGGATCGCAGCGGCAAATACGCACTGGTTTCCAATTACGATTCGCGGAAACATCGCCGTATTTCCGCTGCTGGAGGATGGGCGCCTCGGCGAAGCGGCGGCGTTCGTGCAGCACCAAGGATCGAGCGTTAATAAGGAGCGCCAGGAGGGGCCGCACGCGCACGCCGCGGTGTTCTCGCCGGATAATCGTTTTGTAGTTGTTGCGGATCTGGGGCTGGATCAGCTGCTGGTGTACCGCTTCGATGCGACGGCGGGAAGTTTAGGCAGCGATCCGCAAATCGTGAAAGCCGTGCCGGGCGCCGGGCCGCGGCACCTGGTGTTTGACGCCACCGGCCGGCATTTATATGCGATCAACGAAATGCAATCCACGGTGGTGACGTACGCCTACGACGCGGCAAACGGCACGCTGAGTGAACTACAGATTGTTTCGGCGCTCCCCAAGGGATTTGCGCGAACCAGCGAGGCGGCGGAAATTGAGATGCATTTTTCCGGCAAGTTTCTTTTTGCTTCGAATCGCGGAGATGACAGCATCGCGGTGTTCGCAGTGGACCCGAAGGACGGCACGCTGACGCCGGTTGAAATTGATTCGACCGGCGGAAAAACGCCGCGCAATTTCGTGCTCGATCCCACGGGAGGTTGGCTACTGGCAGCAAATCAGGATTCGGACGATATCGTGGTTTTCCGCGTTGATCCCCGCACCGGACACCTTACACAAAGCGGAGAGGCGCTGCATGTGCCGTCGCCCGTTTGCGTGCGGTTCGTTCCGCAGCAGTAAATTTGAAATGGCGCGATCCATCCCGTGCACGAGTACCATGCCCTGCAGGACATGCCGGCGGAATCTCATGCGCCGACATCGGCAATCTGCAGCGCAATGCTCGGTGTGCCGAAGACTTCGTTGGCGTTCCCCGCGCCGTTCCCATACCGGCTCTACGTGATCGCTTTCGGCTTTAGCGCGCTTTACTCGTGTTTCTCGGAAATCGTGAAGTCCACCACCGTGGGTTCGCTGGGCTTTACGGTTACCTTTTTCGTCCAACTCACGGGCGAGCTGTAAATCGGGCGCCGCACTTCCACCTGCGCGCCCACGTCCAGAACTTTTGCCTCCGAGGTAATCTGCCAACCCTCGTGCCAGGCTACGATTTCGTATTCGCCCGGCGGAACGTCGGAGAGCATAAACGCGCCGCGATCGTCAGTCACCGCGTAATACGGATGCCGCACCACGATTACGTTGGCGTTCATCCACACGTGCCCCGCGTTGCATTTCAATTCCACCACGCCTGGCCGTTGCAACGTGACGGGTATGAACTGGTTCTGGAAGGGAAAGGGAATATTGTTTGTGGCGACACCAGACATCTGCACGGTATGCAGCACAGGATCACTGCTCTCAATCTTGAGTGAGCCGGACTGTGGCACGAGCATGATGTGCGGAACATAGCGGCAGGTCTTCTGATCCAATTGCTGGCGGGCGACGGGCAGATCCATGGGCTTGCCCGTGGTGACGCCGCGGAGGAACACCACGGTGTTGGCCACGCCGTTGCCGTCGGGATTAATCAGCAGGCGCTCCAGGTCGCGCGTCTTCAGCCCTTCAGGATCGCAGATCTCAGGGTTCTTGGTGATGGGCAGCTTGGGGATTTTGGGGATCGGGCCGGTCCACGTAACCGTGCCGGATATAGCGCCGCCGTGCTGCACGGTGATCGGAGTGTAATCGGTTTGCGCGGCCACTGTTCCGGCGCAGAATAGAACTAACATCGCGATTGGACCGATGGCTCGAAACAGAGAATGCTTCGTATTCTCGTACATCGTCACCTCGCTGGCAGCGCTGGCGGTGGCGCCACGCTCACAACTCGGCGCGGACCCGCCAGGTGCGAATATCCGTCAGGATGAGCCCCAAGATTTGCCAGAAAAACGACTGCGCGCACTCAGGCTCGGAAAAGCTCGAGCCCGCGCCGGAGTATAACATTCGTGTGACACAACTTTACAAATCCTTATGAAGCCAGTGACGATGGAGGCATCCCTCACATTCCCGTCAAAAGCTTCGTACTAGCTGCGAAGGCCCGGTGGGTCGGCCGGCTGCCTGCCGGTGTGCTCACAACTTCATTACCGTTCGTGCGACACGACTTTCCCCGGCTCCAACGGGTGGGCGGCTAATCCTACGTCTGTCAGGCTACCGATTCCGGCCGGAGCAGGGTATAAAGTAGTGTAATGCGGCCATCCCAGACCGATAGCCCGGACGCTTCGTCGGCCATGCGCATCCTGATCGTCGATGATGACGTAGAGCTTTGTGAACTCGTCGGTCAATACCTGAAATCCCAGGGCTTCCAGATTGAGGCCGTCCACGACGGTTCGCTGGGCGTGGAGCGCTCTCTTTCTGGCATGTATTCGCTGATCATCCTCGACGTCATGCTGCCGGGCATTCGTGGGTTTGAAGTTCTGCGCCGCGTTCGAGCCAAGTCCGCGGTCCCTATCATCATGCTCACCGCGCATGGCGACGATGTTGACCGCATTGTCGGGACTCGAAATCGGCGCCGACGATTATCTCCCGAAGCCATTCAATCCTCGCGAGCTCGCCGCGCGGATTCACGCAGTACTGCGCCGAACCGTAGGTGGGCCTCCCACGGACACGCTTGCTCCCGTCTCGATTCTCCTCGACGACATCCGGCTGGATACGCGCGCCCGCGCCGCGCGTCACAAAGCGCACGACGTGGAGCTCACTTCCGCGGAGTTCGAGCTGCTGGCTCTATTTTTCAAGTCACCGGGACAAGTGATCCCGCGGGAAGACCTGGTGAGAGGCGCGCTGGGCCGCGATGCAGAACCCTCCGATCGCAGCCTGGACGTACACATCAGCAACCTTCGCAAGAAGCTAGGGACGCGCCCGGACGGAACAGAGCGAATCCGGGCGATTCGCAACGTTGGATACGTTTATGTGGTCTCTGGCGCGGCGCGATGAGCGTTGGCAAGTAAGCGGCAACGAGTGAATCCGAATGCGTAGCCTCTTCCTAAAGATCTTTCTCTCTTTTTGGCTGGCGATGGTTCTCGTCAGCGCGACTTTGATCGCCTCCGTTATCGCCACCCAATCCCAATTCAATAGCAGACGCGCGGAAGAATTCGACCGCACAGTCATGCCCGTCGTGGCGGCCCGCGCCGCGGATATCCTGGACGATCACGGCATGGGTGCCCTAGCCGATTTTCTCAATTCTCTACAGAACACCTTGCACTGGCAGGCGTACCTCTTTGACGACGAGGGCAAAGAGATTTTGTCGCAGCCATCGCCACTTGACGTCGATGCGATTGCCCAATCCGCCTTGCAAACCAACGAAACTGGCTTCGTGACGTCTCATGGCACCAGGTTCGCCGCCACCAGAACCACCGGTTCGACCGGCACACATTATGTGCTGGTGATCGGCACGCATATCGAGTCCGTTGCTGAAGTACTGAACGCTCCCATCCAGACGCAATTCATTCGCGCTGCAGCAGTATTCTTCATCGCCGGTTTCGTCTGTTTCTGGCTAACGCGTTACATCACGGCGCCCATTCTGCACCTTCGCGCCGCTACCCATCTCCTCGCCACCGGCCATCTCAGCACGCGCGTCGGCGAGGCCACCGGGAATCGCCATGACGAGCTGGCCGAACTCAGCCGAGACTTCGATCACATGGCCGAGCAGATCGAATCACTGATTTCTTCGCAGCGCCGGCTACTCGCGGATATTTCGCACGAGCTTCGCTCTCCGCTAGCTCGTTTGACCGTTGCCTTAGGCCTCGCCAGGCTTCACGCCAATCCCGAATCCGCCAGCGCGCTCGACCGCATCGAAGTTGAAGCCGAGCGCCTGAACACTCTAATCGGCAGCCTATTGAGGCTCGCGCGGATTGAGGGCGGCAGCGAAAGTTTGCAGGGCGAGCTGGTCGCGCTCGATCAAGTGGTTCTGGACGTCGCCGCCGACGCTGATTTCGAAGCGCAAGGCCGCAGCCGTCGTGTCCGCGTAACACAGGTAGACGGTTGTACGGTCCTCGGAAATCGCCAGCTCCTGCGCAGCGCGATTGAAAACGTAATCCGCAACGCCGTCAGCTACACGGACGAGGGCACCGAAGTCCAGATAACCCTCAAGAAGTCGCATTCGAATGGAGATGGAATCGCCGTGATTTCGGTGCGCGATCGTGGACGCGGCGTCCCCGAGGAGTCGTTGCGCGATATTTTCCTGCCCTTTTATCGTGTGAGTGATGCGCGCGACCGCTTCTCCGGCGGATCGGGCCTCGGCCTTTCTATCACCGAGCGAGCCGTTCGCCTCCATGGCGGAAAGGTCAGGGCCGAAAATTGCGCGGACGGTGGATTGCTCGTCGAATTGAGCTTGCCCTCCGCTGCAAGATAAAGCGCGCGACTGCTTAATCCCCCGAAGCTCAAAACACAGTTCTTTCGCTCCGTCGCTATGGCTTTTCGTTTTAGAGATTGCGCCGCCGGTAGGCTACAAGCCGAGTTTGCCAGGCCGGCTAACTTCCGGTTTCGTTGAACAGTTCGCGTTTGCGGTAAGCAAGGAAGGTGATACCTCCGCAGATGAACAGCGGAGGAAAGAGCAGAATCAGAATGCCGGATTTGAGCGCCCGAATCATCTGCGGTCCGGATTTGGCGGCGGCTGTGTAGCACATGGCGCAGCTCTGCGCGAAAACGGGCACGGGAATCGCCAGCGCCAGGACGACGACGAGGACGAAGGCGAGCAGCAGCCACTGGGTGCGTTTCAGCATCATCATTTAACCTTTCGCGAATATCCTGCGTCCCGGATTAGTGCAAGAACAAGCCCAACCGCACAATGCGCATGCTATCCGAGAAAAAGACGTTCATCATCAACAGCACAAAGATCGTGGCCGGCACCAGAGTCCACACCAGGCTGGTGCGCTCGTAGCGCAGGTGCATGAAATAGGCGACGATCATGGCGGCCTTGATGAGCGAGAGGCCCATCAGCAGGATCAGCATGGTGTGCAGGGGCAGCTCCTCATAGGCCAGAAAGATCTCCACACCCGTGAGGACCAGCAGAACGGCCCACACTTTCAGAAACCAGCTCATCCCTGCGGGACTTGCAGCATGCCCAGCGCTCGCGTTCACCTTCGCTCCCTCCGCGGAATTCTAACGAATTCTTGCAGACAGCAAATACACCAGCGGGAAAATAAACATCCAGACGAGATCCACGAAGTGCCAATACAAGCCGCTGATTTCCACATCGTCCGAAGTAAATTTGCCGCGCCGGAAACCGATGGCTACGATGCACAGGTAAATCACGCCGATGGTGACGTGCGTCATGTGCAGGCCGGTAAGCGTGAAGAACGCGGCGCCAAACAGCCCCGAGCCCCAGGGGTTCTGGCCCAAGCGCAGGCCATCGTGAATCAAGCCGAGCCATTCGCGGATGTGCAAGATGTCGAAAATCACGCCGCCCAGCATCGTGGCGCCGAGCCAGCGCACACTCGCGGCGATGCGCCCGGCCTTCGCCGCTTCGACCGCCGCGACCATGGTGACGCTGCTGGAGAGCAGCACGAACGTCATGATCGTGGCGTTCTCAATGCTGGCGAGCCGGAAGGGGGTGGGCCAATCCGGACTCGCCAGGCGAAGGTAGGCGTAGCAAAACAGCACCGCGCCGAAAGTGATCGAATCGGAAACGATGAACAGCCACATCCCCAGTTTCTTGGACGGAATTGCGTAGGGCGATTCCCCGCCCTGCCAGATCTCCTGGCCGCCGGTCACGGCTACTTCCAATTCGCTCACAGTGTCTCTCCCATGCTTAAGCCTTCGCCGGTTGTTCCGGCGAATCCTGCATCACGAAGTCGTCTGGCGTTCCTTCCACGCCGAATTCGTATGGACCGCGATACACCACGGGATGGCGGCCGCCGAAATTATCGAAAGGCGGCGGCGAAGGAATGGTCCATTCCAGGGTGGTGGCCTGCCAGGGATTTTCCTCCGCCTTCTTGCCGCGATACATGCTCCAAAACAGATTGAACAGAAACAGGAGCTGCGCCGCGCCGGTGACGAAAGCGGAAATGGTGATGAATTTGTGCACGGGAATCAGTGGCGCGAGATAATCGTCCACAAAAGCGGAATAGCGGCGCACGTTCCCGGCCAGTCCCAGGTAGTGCATGGGCATGAAGATGCAATAGACGCCGATAAAGGTGACCCAGAAGTGGAGTTTGCCGAGCGTCTCATTCATCATCCGGCCGAACATTTTGGGGAACCAGAAATACGTTCCGGCAAACATGCCAAAGATTGCCGCCACGCCCATCACCATGTGGAAATGGCCGACGACGAAGTACGTGGCGTGCAGGTAGATGTCCAGCGACGGTTGCGCCAGGAAAAATCCGCTCAGGCCGCCGGTGACGAACACGGAAATGAAGCCGATGGCGAAGAGTCCGGCAGTGTGCAAACGCAGGCGCGCTCCGAAAACCGTGCCAATCCAGTTCAGCGTGACGATGGATGCGGGAATGGTGATGATCAGGGTCGGCACCGAAAAAACCAGCGACGAGAAGGGGTTCATGCCGCTGATGAACATATGGTGACCCCAAACCATGAAGCTCAGAAAAGCGATCGAGACCATGCAACCCACCAAAACCCTGGTCCCGCCCAGCAAATCCTTGCGCGCAGTGGCCGTCAGAATGTGCGAGGTGATTCCCAAACCCGGGATGATGGCGATGTAAACCTCGGGATGACCGAAGAACCAGAACATGTGCTGCCACAGCAGTGTGGACCCGCCCGAATGAGGCTGCAGCTTATCGCTCACCACCAGGCCGCCAGGAATGAAGAAGCTGGTGCCGCCCAGATGGTCCAGCGCCAGCAGCACGCACGCGGGAAGCAACACGGCGAAGGCCAGTAAGCCGAGCACCGCGGTGATAAACCAGGCCCAGGTGGTGTAGGGCATGCGCGCCAGCGTCATGCCCTTGGCGCGCAAATCCAAAGTGGTGGCGATGAAATTCAACGCGCCCAGCAGCGAACCGATGCAGAAAATTCCGATGGAAATTACCCACAGCACTTGTCCGGTGCCCAGGCCGGGCCCGGCATCGGATCCGATCGCGCTCAACGGGGCATAGGCCGTCCAGCCAGAGATGGGCGGGCCGTCGCTGACGAACAGAGTGGAAACCAGGACGACGAAGCCGACGAACGTCACCCAGAACGAAAGCATATTCAGGCGGGGGAAGGCCATGTCCTCCGCGCCGATTTGGATGGGAAGGAAGTAATTTCCGAAGCCGGCCTGCGGAGCGGTGGTGAGTACGAAAAACACCATCAGCGTGCCGTGCAGCGTAAGCAGCGAAAGATAATACTCCGGCGTGATGATGCCGCCGGGCGCGCCAACTTGGGAGAGATGCTGCAGGCCGGGAATCGCGACCGAGGCCCAGGCCAGATGGAAGCGCACCAGCCAGGACAAGATCATGCCGATCAGCACCGCGGCAAGCGACAGGAAATAGTACTGCTTGCCGATCACTTTGTGGTCGAGGCTGAATACGTGCGTCCAAAGGAAGCCTTGCGGCGGACTGTGATGATGCTCCGCCGTTTGCTTCGACGTGTCATGCATGTGCCTGCCTCACAGGAAAAGCCGTGCACCGCAGGCACAGGGGCCCTGCGGCGCGGGCCGATTCACTATTGCCCTATCTGGGCCTTCAGCCACTGGTCGTATTCCGCTTGCGTCACCACATTCAGATACGCCTTCATGTTGTAGTGGCCGAGCCCGCAGAGTTGCGTGCAAACAATTTCAAACTTTCCGGTCTGCGTGGCGGTGAAATGCACCGGGATCATCAGACCAGGAACAAAATCCTGCTGGATGCGGAGTTCGCGAACGTAGAAGGAGTGCCCCACATCCTTGGAATGCATGCTCAGCAAAATCGGCTGGTTCACCGGGATGGTCAGAGAGCCCACCACGATGTCGTCACGCGCCGCGACGTCATTCGCGGGATCCAAACCAAAATAATTCCCGTCGCCGTCGCTGATTTTATCGGGATGCACTCCGCCGAATTGACCGTCGGGTCCGGCGTAACGGAAGTAAAAAGCGAATTGCTCGGCCTGCACGTCAATGTGCAGCGCGTTCGGGGGCGCCGGGTCCAGATTCACCGCGGCCCAGGCTTTTTGTCCCACAAACGAGAGTGCCAGAATCTCGAACCCTACCAGGATCACCGCCGTGGTCACCATGATTCTGGCGCCGCCGGGAAATTGCCGCGTCTTGCGGCCCTCATTTCGTCCGCTGGATTGCCACACAAAAAAAGCCAGGCTCAACTGCGCCACGATGAAGCCGATGCCGGTCCCCAAGAGCGTTTCACCGAACTGCTTATCGAGTGCCGGTCCGTGCACCGAGATGTCCACGGGCATCCACCAGGTATGCAGCACGAAGAACGACGCGGAAACCAGCGTGATCACCGTCAGGACTACTGCGAACAATTTCCCCATAATTGAATCGCCTCGATTCGCTGCAGTCAGAGCCGGCCGCCGCTGCGAACACCCTTCCCCTGCCGCAGTTAAATGGACGCGGACGCGTACAACGTTGATCTTTCCCACTCAGTACGGTGTGGCGGTGAAAACGAAATTCGCAGTCTTGGTCTCGGATCCGGCGATGGTCACATCCTGCGATTTCGAACTGTACTGTTCTTGCCAGGCCGTTACGGTGTATTTCCCTGGAGGCAGTCCGCTGATGCTGAAGTTTCCATCTTCGCCGGTCACTGCGTAGTGCGAAGTCTTCAGCACCACGAAGTAGCCGTGCATCCACGGATGGATATTGCACTTTACGGAGATGAACTCCGGCTTGTCCCACTTCGTATCAATCGGAGGCGAGCCTGGGGGCTGCGACTTGTTCCATTCCTGATTTGTTTTCGCCAGAGGATGGATGTTGTGCGAGGTCTGGTCGTCGTTGAAAATCTGCAGTTGCTGGCCCGCCTGCATGGGCAGCACGTGCGGCAAATATTCACAGCCTTTCTGATCGTAGCGCACGCTCTGCGTAGGAGTTGTGGTGCCTTCATCGCCGGCGGAAATGTAAACTACCACCCATTGCAGGGTGTTGCCCGGCCCGGAGGCAACGTTTTGCGTCAACACCGGAGTGGCGTGCTGCTTGGCGCACGAAGGTTCCTTGGACATATCAATCGGCCGCATCTTCGGCGGCGTTCCGGTGTAGGTCACCTTGCCGGTGATGGTCCCCGTTCCCGCCGGCGGTCTGGCAAATACCAGCAGTGCGCTGCCCATCATTACCGTGAGTCCCAACGCTGCAAGAAATTTCATTCGCATCGAATTAGTCCCTCCTTCTTGATCTGGAATTACTGCGCGCCGCCCGGCGTATCCGGACCGATCGGTTTCAGATCCTTGCCGTGCGCGGCTTTGTATGTTTGCCACAGCGTTGCTTCCTGATTTGGCAGCGCGGTTTGCAACGTGCGCAGGAAATGAACCAGGTCCCATGCATCGTTCGGCTGGATCACGTCTGCGAAGGAAGGCATTGGCGATCCGTCGAGGCCCGTCATGAAGATGCGATACAGATCGCGGTTGGTATCGCCGCACATGAATCGTTCGCCGGTCGAAAAATTAAACGGCTTGATGGGAACGCCCTTGCTATCCGTCAGCGTCGCTGCCGATGGGCCATCGGCATTACCCGTCGGACCATGGCACTTCCAGCACTCCAGCTTCTGGAAGAGTTCGCGGCCGTGCAGGATGCTTTCAATGGTGATCGCCGTTTCTGGCGGGATGTTCAGAGTGGCCCCGGGCTTTTCCTTGGCCCAGCGTGGTGACCAGGTCTTGATGAAAGCGACCAAATCGGCGCGCTGCTGTGGATTGAGCGGCCGCCAGGACGGCATGTTGGTGGTGACGAACCCACGCGTGATGGCGTTATAGAGATCCTCGTCCGTGGGCAGTGTGCCGGTAGGAGTGGAACGGCACTTGAACGTGGCTTCGGTGAAATCGCGCGGTTGCGGGTCAATCCATTGCGCGTTCATGCCTTGGCCATTGCCGTCGGGCCCGTGGCAACCGATGCAGAAACGCCGGTAGAGCATTTTTCCGCCTTCGGCATGTCCGGTTACGCCGGCCACATTGCTCGTTTCGGTGGCCACGCTGGGCGCACCGAGCAAGGGATCAGGTGAATTCACATGGGATTGCGCCGTACTGCGTGTTGCGCCGGCCGTAAGCAGAGCCACGGAGCCCAGCGCGAATGTCACCGCGAATTTTTTGAGTGTCATTGCTGGTCTCTCCCTTAAAAGTCGAAATCAATTCCGAAGAAAATGCTGTTGCTCCAGGTTGCAGCCGTCGAATCCGCTATAGGGCCGGGTGCATCGCCGCTTAGCGGCTCCTGGCCGATCGTTCTGATGCGGGAGTATTCCCAGTCGAGCGCGACTCCCGCGCGGCTGAACATGATTGGATACCAACGGTATCCGAACGTGAATCCGGTAATGTTGCCGTTGCTGCTGCTGCCGGTTCCGATGTTGCTGAACGCCTGCTGTCCTACGTTGACCTGCTCGAAGCGCGCGAGGGCTACGTTCTGTGGATTGAAGTAATAGTGCGCTTCCAGGAAACCGCCGTAGAAAGTGGGTGCCTGTGCACCCAGCGGAAGCGTCGCCGTGGACGGGAGGCCCGGAATCCCCATATATGGATTGTCGTGCCCGTACATAAACAGTGGCAGGAGCTCCAGGTTCTTGTAGCTTAGGTCGCCCGAAACGCCGATGCGATAAAAGGGCTTATTGCCGAGCCCCACCAGCGGATTACCGTCTTCCGTCTGATAATAGGTGGGCCGCTGCCCGACTATGGCAAACGCTCCGATGCGCTCCAAACCAAAACCGCTTTCACCAGCCGGCCCCGGCGCGTTGAACGCCTGACTGAACGCGAAGTTCACGTCGTAGCTCCGGCTGGAGGGAGGCGCGCCCGGCACCACGTCGGTCGTAAAGCCAACGCCACCTTCGTTGCTGCTCAGAAGAGCGACGGAATAGCGCGTGTAGCTATTCGCCGAGTGGCCGGCCAATTCAACGCCGATCTGATTGTCCCCGTAGCCGAAGTTATTGATGTCGCCCGGATCATTGAAGTGATAAATCTGGTAGAAACCGCCGTTGTTCGACAAGAACAGCATGCGTTTCTCCGAAATCATGTTGTCCAGTTCAAACCGGCCGAACCGCACGTTCAACCACGGGCTGCCTTTCAGATTATCGAAGCGAATGAACGCGGCTTCAAAGTGCCACACCGCCGTCGAGTCCGAGGACGGCAGAAGCACAAAGGAAATGTTTTTGTAGAGCGTTCCGGCCGACCAGAGGTCCATTCCGGAAAGATCAAATCCGGCTTGTGTTACAGTGCCGATTCCGGCTCCGTCCCCGTTTCCAGGAACCGAGTCAACTGCCTGATTGTTGGTGCTCTCACGATGCCAGTTGGGTGTGATCCGGAACGAAATCGGGAAGTAGGAGGGGTTCTGCCAAATCGGAGAGTCGCGATCATTCATCAATTGATAGCCGTTGTCGCGGAACACTTGACCGAAGTTATTCAGTTCCGGCCACGCGGTATGACACGCCGAACAAGGCAGGCCATACTTGCGCGCGAACGCCGGGATCGCCATCACCTTGCCCGCGGGCAGAGCGCTGGCTGCGCGCGCGTCGCACAGCACGATCGCCAGAGACAGAAATGCGCACGTCAAAATCGTCTTCCACCGCGACCATTTCGTGTTCATAGGATTGGGACCCTCTGGAAACTTCCTTGACATACACCCTCCTGTGGCAACCGGCGGGATAGCAGCGATGTGATTCGCGATTGGCCTATAAAAAGGGATGCAGCGACGGGAGCAGCTGGCGAGCCGGAGAAATGAAGACCGAGTTGAATTCCGTATGCGCGCATCCCAGGAACTTTAGAGCTTTGCCCATTGGCGAGCGCTGTAACGCCGCGAACACGCCAAACGTCCCGGAAAATACTCCCGCTGCATTGAGAATGCAAGATAAAAATTAACAAAACTTAACACTTTGTTCTTTGCGCCCCTTTTGGTGTATTTTGCCCTGTGCGGCGAACGGGCCACCAGTGACCGGTCCAGCGCAGCCCGGGTGGGGGAGCGGCCGCCTGAGGGTATTCGTGCCAAACCCGCATCAATGTCGCTTCCCGTGAGGCACGTCTACGACGGATGACTACTTAGCACAGGAGGTACGTTCTGGTGGGATGGTTGACGAACACGGATCCGGGCACCGATGTGAACCGCCGGCGGCTGGGTAGGCTGGTTCCCCCAAGTGGGCTGCTCGGTTTTGTTTGCAGCCTGGTGGCGCTGGCGGTGGTCTGCGGCGCTGTCGCCGTTCCGTCGGTGGCTGCGCGCCAGGACCAGAAATCGGATGTGCCGGAAGGCTTCGCGATTGATTTGAAGGCTTCTGAAGCAGACGTGCTGAAAGCCGTGCAGCTGGTGAGCCAAGACACGGTGGTGCACGGCACTCAGGTCTACGCCCGCGAAGATGAGCTGACCGACGCGGAGGCTGTGACCGGCTCCACATACTATGGGCCATGGACGGGTCCCGGCCATGCGTTTTACAAGATTCGCAAGCAGTCGCTATCGCCGCAGCATTTCAAAAACAGCACGGACGTTGGTACCATTACCGTGCGTTACATTGTTCTAGGCGTCGCCCCGAATCGCACGCACCTACAGATTGACGCCGTATTCATCGAAGACGGCGCGAAGCGAGTCCACGCCTCGGACACCACCGTGGAGACGAGCGAATTCGCCGAGATTCAAGGCAACATCGTGCGCATCCAGCGGGAAGAACGGCAAACGGCGGACCTGCTGCAGCGGCGGCAATTGCAACTCGCCGCACAATCCAATGTAAAGGAACGCGACGCGGAGGCGACTCGGCTGAAGGACGCCGAAAGCTCCGTGCAGAGCCTGCAAGTGCGACTGAATGAACTGCAGCACAAAGCTGAATTGAGAGTTAAGGCCCAGACCAACTTGAAATCAGCTCCCTTCCAGCATGCTGCAACGCTGCAGTCGGTGCCGGCCAATTCAGACGTGCTCATCGAGATCATCACGCCGTATTGGTATGGTGTGGAAACGGTGGACGGACATCGTGGATGGCTGCGGCACGACCAGGTGGAACCGATACCGTGAAGAAAACTTTTCGTGCCGCGGCCCATTTTGGAATTCTGCTGCTTGCCTTGGCGTTCCTGACGACGCTCGCTGGCGCGCAGGCTGCTCGCTACGAACGAACGTTTACCAGTCCTGCTAGCGACGTCGAGCGCGTAGTGCGCAACCTACGCCCTTCGTCCAGCGGCCGCTTGCCGACGGTTGACGGTTTCGTCGAAGCGAGTGACCTGCCGATTGACCACTACGAGCGCGGCTACTACGAATGCACCTTTCAAGTGGTGGCCACGCCTGCGGGCGGAGCGACCGCCAGTGCCAGTGCCAAGATCACCGCGTGGTACAACGATCCCACGCCGGGGCGCTCCGGTTATCGCGTGCTGATTTCCAACGGTCACATCGAGAATGACTTCCTGGACCAGATTCAGGAGGCTCTGGGCCCAAGTTCGGCGCCCAAGCCGGCCGGCTCTGCGACGGCTGCACCTGCGGCTAAATCGAACGTCTCTGCCGCACCTCCGGTGAGCAGCGGCGGCTTGCGGCCGCAGACCCGGCTCGACCCAGCACCCCTCGATACGGGAGAATCGTCGTCAAACAAGGCCGCCGCGGGCAGGGACTTCTCGATCGCGCCGCGGCCGCCAGCGGAGACCCCGACGTCTGCTATATCACCGAGTGAAAATCTGGAATCGCTGCAGATGCAGCGGGCGGCAGTCGAAAAGAGGGCGCAGGAGCTTTTAGCTGATATTAAGAATTTTGAAGACATTCTTCACAATCAGGTGCGCCCGGCCGATTTGGCCACCGTGAAGAAGGCCGGCACGCATGTGTTCTCCAAATCCGCTGAGGGGTCGCCGGTGCTTTTTTCTGCTGATGCCGAAGACGAGTTTCAGGTGCTGGAGATGGAAGGCGTGTGGGTCCACGTGCAGATTTCCGGCTCGTCGCGCGGCTGGATTCGCCGCGCGCAGCTGGATCTGCCTGCGGAGTATAACGACAGTTCCACTGGCGCCGGCGACGCGGCGCCCGCTACCGCAAATCTTTTCAATATCAGCAAGGACGAGACGACAGCTTTCGGCGGAAAGTGGGCGCCGCTGGCGGGCAAGAAGGTTCGCGTGATCTGGCTTGAGCCGGCGTCTGCCGGTGCGACTTCGACGGCGAAGGAGAAACGGGACTTTGCCCGAGCGCTCTTCGAAAAAGCGTACCGCGAGCAGAAATCGCCAGCTCCCGCGGTGGACGGCGTGGTAATCGTGTTTGATTCAGCCGACGGCGGACAAATCGCCGCCACCATCGCCGGCATTAAGGGACTGCTAGACGGATCGCTTGCCCCCGCTGAATTCTGGAGACAATGCTCGCTCGACCCGCCCGAGTCGTTTCAGGATCCTGCAAAGAAATAGCACTTGAATCTTCCGCGCGAAGCAAGTGTCCGTGCTCGGCTCTGGTATTTCGAACAGCTCCCGCCTGGCGTCAACCGAACTCCCAGGATCGTTCGCCCAAAACACCGCTTTTGCCAAACCCGGGCCAAGCCACACTCGAACGGGCAAAACGGCACTGGGCGACTCGAGGGTTTTCACCTCGGCCGTTACGCCGGAAGGGACTTCGCAGCTGCGCCGATACCATCGCCGTGGCTCATGATCGTTTAAACCTGTCATTACTGACAGTACCGTTAAGTCCGCGATGAGGTAGAGTTCTTCGGGATCCAGCGTTCCATTCGAGAGGGGTTCCGTGAGGCTGCGCCGACCGTTCGGACACCGGTAGATATGAACGACCGAAAGATACAGAGCGCTCCCGATTCCAGCGGCCGCAAGCAGGCCGAGAAAAAGCTGGTTGAGAGCGAGCAGCTCTTCCGTTCGATTTTCGAGAATGCCCAGATCGGCATCAGTTTCTTCAGCATTGATGGCCATTTAGTTTTCACTAATCGAGCATTCCAAGAGATGCTTGGCTACAACGAGCAAGAACTCGGCGACTTAGATAAATGGGACGCGATCATTCATCCGGATGAACGCGCTCCCGGGGCGGAACGATATGCCGAGCTCATCCAGGGGAGACGTGAAACGGACGAGTGGGAACAACGCCTCGTTCACCGCGACGGTCGCATCGTCGTTACGAATGCTCGGTTCTCGTTAATCAGGGATAGAACGGGAAAACCGCAATACGTTGCCTCCTTAACGGAAGACATTACAGAACGCACGCGAGCGCAAGAGGAACGAAACCGCGTCGCACAGCAAATGCAAATGTTGCTGGAATCTACCGGCCAAGCTATCTACGGGATCGACCTGCACGGACACTGCACGTTCATCAATCGAGCTACTTGCGAAATGATTGGCTTCCGACCTGAAGAGGCGTTGGGTCGGAACATGCATGATCTGGTGCATCACCACAAGCCGGACGGCTCCCCTTATCCCGTGGATCAATGCCCCATTTACCGCGCGTTCAGGAAGGGGGAGGGTTGCCGCGTAGACACGGAAGTGATCTGGCGACGGGATGGCACCCCGATTCCGGTTGAATATTCCTCGTTTCCAATTCTTGAGAGCGGAAGAATCACCGGGGCCGTCGTCACCGTAGTTGATGTTACGGAGCGGAAGCGCGCCGAGGAAAAGGTGCGGCAGAGCGAGCAACTCTTCCGGTCGATTTTCGAGAATGCCCAGATCGGAATCGGTGTCTTTAAGATCGATGAACAGGAACTCAGCCCAAACCGCGCGCTGCAAGAGATGCTCGGTTATTCCGAGAAAGAGTTAAGCCGCTTGGAAACGTGGGACCAGATTACTCCTCCTGATGAGAGCGCTGCGGACGCAAAACGATATGGCGAACTCGTCCAAGGGAAGCGCGAAAAGGACGAGTGGGAACAACGTTTGATTCGCCGAGACGGCCGCATCGTCGTTACGAGCGTGAGATTCTCTTTGCTCCGGGATGCGTCTGGCAAACCGCAGTATGTGGCGTCCTTGCAGGAAGACATCACCGAACGCCGGCGGACGGAAGATGCGCTCCGCGAAAGCGAAGCTTACAACAAGCTGCTGTTCCAGGAGTCCATCATCCCGATGCTCGTCTTGGACTGTGAGACCCGGCGATACGTGGATTGCAATCGAGCCGCCGCCCTGATTAATGGCTATTCCCGTCGCGAAGAGATGTTGGGCAAGACCACTCTCGACGTGTCCGCGCCCACTCAGTATGACGGTATCGATACCCCGTCCGCCGCACTGAAGCGGAGCAAAATCGGCCAGGAAAAAGGCCATTCGATCTTCGAATGGCGCCACCAACGCCCGGACGGAACGATTTGGGATGCCGAAGTGCATCTGACGACCTTCACCCACCACGGGAGAAAACAATTTCAGCTCACGCTAGTGGACATCACTGAGCGCAAACAGGCCGAGCACGCGCTGCGGCAGGCTAAGGAGTTGGCCGAGGAAGCCACCAAAATGAAGTCCGACTTCCTTGCCAACATGAGCCACGAGATCCGCACGCCCATGAACGCCATCCTCGGGATGACGCATCTGGCTCTGAAAACGGAGTTGACACCAAGACAGAGCGACTACCTGAACAAGACAAAAGTTGCCGCCCAGTCCCTGCTTAGCCTCATCAACGACGTTCTCGATTTCTCAAAAATCGAGGCCGGCAGGCTGGATATGGAAAATGCGGGTTTCCACCTCGATAATGTGTTGGAGAACTTGTCCGCCGTAGTCAGCCAAAAAGCTAATGACAAGAATCTGGAATTTCTCATCGCCGCGTCGCGCGATCTGCCGGTGAATATTGTCGGCGATGCGTTGCGACTTGGGCAGGTCCTAATCAACCTCGTCAATAATGCGGTGAAGTTCACCGACCATGGCGAGGTGGTAGTGACGGTCGCGCTGGAAGAAAAACTTTCCGATCGAATCAAGCTGAAGTTTTCCGTGCGCGACAGCGGAATAGGAATGACACCGGAGCAGACCGCCCGATTGTTCCGACCATTTACTCAGGCCGACACATCTACCACGCGAAAGTACGGTGGCACTGGACTTGGTCTCTCGATCTCCAAGCGGCTCGTAGAAATGATGGGCGGGGAAATCTGGGTTGAGAGCCAGCGCGGCAGTGGTAGCACTTTTCGATTCACGGCCTGGTTCGGCCTCGGGCCGGGTGAGCCAAAGCGCAAGCGTTTCATCCCGGACCTGGTGGGTGTGCGCGTGTTGGTAGTCGATGACAATGAGCAAGCCCGAGAAATCCTGTGCGATGTGTTGCGCGGATTTTCCCTGCGAGCAGATTCGGCCGCATCCGGTGAGGAGGCGATCCAAAAAGTAGCCTCTGCCGACTCGCAGGATCCTTATCGCGTGGTCTTGATGGACTGGCAGATGCCTGGCATGGATGGGCTGCAAGCGAGCCGCCAAATTGTGCGCGGCAAACTTTCGAAGCACGCGCCCAAGATCGTGATGGTGACTGCTTTTGGGCGAGAAGACTTGCAGGCTCAAGCGGCGCAGGTTGGGATTGACGGCTATCTATTGAAGCCGGTAACCCCGTCGCTGCTGTATGACACCTTGGTGGAACTTCTGGCAGTTGTGGGACCGAAGCGCAGCCGCTCGCGGCCCAAGAGAAAAGATATTGGTTCACCCGACTTCACTGGCACGCGGATTCTGCTTGTCGAAGACAACGAGGTAAATCAGCAAGTGGCGAGTGAACTACTTGAGAGCGTGGGAGCTCTGGTGAGGATTGCCAATCATGGCGGGGAGGCCGTGAAAATCTTGACGGAAGGCAAAGGGTCCCCGCCTTTCGACGTAGTATTCATGGATCTGCAAATGCCCGACATGGATGGTTTCACTGCCACCAGGCATATTCGGGCCCAGCCCCGGCTTCAGGGTTTGCCGATTATCGCAATGACTGCACACGCTTTGGTAGAGGAACGTCAACGTTGCTTGGACGCGGGGATGAACGACCACGTAAGCAAACCCATTGACCCAGACGCGCTGTTTGCAGCATTAGCACGCTGGGCCAAGTCGCGGCTGGCGCGGGCCGTTGGAACGAAGGCCCGGCCGGCAAAACCGGCCACAGTTGTGATTCCCGAAATTGACGGCGTCGACGTGGCAGAGGGTGTGACGCGCGCGGCGGGCAATCGGCGCCTGTATCGAGACTTGCTCATGCGCTTCGCAAAAGACTATCGTGATGTGGGTATACAGATCGCAGCCGCGTTGGAGAACAGAGATCCGAAGCAAGCCGAACACATTGCCCATACTGTGAAGGGCGTCGCCGGCAATATGAGTATTCGGAAGATATATTCTTTGGCTGACCAGTTGGAAAAGGCAATTCGCGAGCGGGATCCAGCGGTGCCGAAGCTACTGAGTGCATTTAGTTCTCGCCTCAAACATCAAGTTCATGCCATCCAGCAGGCGCTACCGGACGTCGCCCCGGATCCCTCTCGAAGTAAACCGAATCGAGGCTTCGACGCTCGCAAAGCCGCGTCCGCAGCTGGACGCCTTCGAGAATTGCTCAACGCGAGCGATAGCGACGCCGCGGAAGCGTTCTCCGCTCTCAGCGATGCCGCGTCCAGCACCGTTGACAGGCTTCGATTGGACGCTCTGGGAGCGGCGATAAACAAATTCGATTTTGAATCGGCGCTTTTGAAACTGAGTGAAATCGAACGGCTGTACATTCATGGTGACCACCACGATGAGCAGTGACGCAGACAAACAAGTCATCCTCTTGGTGGACGATACCCCTGCCAATATTCACATCGCGCAGGCCATTCTCAGGGATGAGTTCAGAATCCGTGTAGCCACCAGTGGCGTAAAGGCCCTGGAGTTGGTGAAAACCGAACCGCTGCCCGCGCTCGTCCTGCTGGACATCGAGATGCCTGGCATGGACGGGTATGAGGTATGCAATCAATTGAAAGCAAATCCGCAGACGCGGGATATTCCGGTGATCTTTCTCACGGCGAAGACAGAATCCGAGGACGAGACCAGAGGTTTCGAAGTGGGCGCCGTGGACTACGTTCACAAACCCTTTTCGCCGACGGTGGTGAAGGCCCGCGTCCGAACCCACCTGACGCTCCGCGCAACCAGCCAGCAACTCGCCCGGCAATTGCTAGCCATCAACAATGAACTGGAAATGGCGCGACAGATTCAGTTGTCCATTCTTCCGCTCCAAACCCCCAAGATTAGAGGTCTGGATATCGCTGCTCGCTACCTTCCGATGAGCTCGGTCGCGGGTGATTTTTATGACTTCCTCATCGTGGACGAACAGCACGTGGGAGTTCTGATCGCAGACGTTTCCGGGCACGGCCTGCCAGCTGCGCTAATCGCCTCCATGCTTCAGGTTTCTCTCGCCGCACAATTCGCTCACGCTTCTGAGCCTGGGCGCGTACTCTCGGGGCTGAATCGAGCTCTATGCGGGAAATTCCAAAACCATTTTGTCACGGCGGCTTACGTGTTCGTGGACATGGAAAAGAATTCAATCAGCTACGCTGGGGCGGGACATCCGCCGTTGCTGCTGTGGCGCGCGTCAACCGAGAGCGCCTCCGAAGTTATGGAAAACGGTCTTCTGTTAGGACATTTCCCCCAAGAAACTTACTCTGTAATGCAGTTGCCTGTGGGACCTGGCGATAAGGTCGTCCTTTACACGGATGGAATTCTGGAAACCAGCGACCCGTCACATGAGATGTTGGGGGTAGACCGCTTCAAGCGGTTTCTGGAGGACAACCATGACCTCGGAGCGGACCAACTCGCTGAGTCATTGCTGGATGAGTTGTCGCGCTGGTCGGGACACCCCAAGGGGGCAGGCCAGGAGGACGACTTAACGCTCTTGGTGATCCACTTCAAAATCGACAAATGACCAAAATACGGCTTCGAGTGCGAGAGCGGATGTGTGGCTCGCGTAAAGCGATTCAATCAGGACCTACCGTGAAGCTCTACTGCTAAGTTCGAACCCCTAGCCAGGTTGAGCACTGTCAATTTTGACAATTGCGAGCCGAAAACGCGAGGCGCAGGATTCCGACGTCTGCCGGCAGATTTCGTACCCCTCTGCGAAGGCACCAAACCACAGAATGAAGCACCGATCGTCGCTCTGGAGGGGCATCTGAGCTACGACGTGAGGCCGCACCTCTGGGTGTGACTGGACGGGAACTTCGGGTCGGGCGGCATTACCGCCCTGAGCGGCATACGGAACCTGGCGACCAAGCCGGCGGTCGAGAGCATTATAAGAGACTACTCATATTACCTTTTGTCGCAAGCGGTCGATCTGCCTTAACAGTGTTTTGTGACGTTGTCGGGCGCGAGTCCGGCAAGGCTGCTGGGATGGGGAGAAAAAAATGATGACAAGCTTTGCGACGCAGCTTTTGGCAACGACGCTATCCGTGCTGCTGCTCGTTAGCACCGTGCCGCTCCAAGTCGCAGCTCAATCGCCTCAACCGGGCTATTCCGGACAAGGCGTGCCGCTAACCGCCGAAGAGATACAGCCACTCGTCGCCCCCATCGCCCTCTATCCCGACGCCCTTGTAGCCCAAGTCCTCGCCGCCGCCACCTTTCCCGACCAGGTGGCCGCAGCCGAAAGCTGGCTTCAGTACCACAGCTATATGACCGGAGCGACGCTGATGGCGGCCGTAGATACGCAACCGTGGGACCCCGCCATCAAGGCGCTCTCGCAATTTCCCTCCGTGCTCGCTAACATGGCGACCAACCTGACCTGGACTTCATCGCTGGGCGAGGCCTATCACACCCAGTCCGCCGACGTGATGGCCGCCATTCAAGTTCTGCGAGCGAAAGCCTACGCAGCCGGCAACTTGAAATCGAGTACGCAACTCGCCGTCGTCCAACAGTCGCCGCAAGTCATCGTGATTCAACCAGTGAACCCGCAGGTCGTTTACGTTCCTGTGTACAACCCCGCAGTGGTTTACGGCTATCCCTACGTGGTTCCAGCATACGTTGCTCCCCCGCCTCCCGCTGGTGCCGCAATCGTCGCGTTTGGAGTTGGCATCGCGGTTGGAGCCATGATGGCCGGCAGCACTTACGCCTGGGGATACAGCAGTTGGAACTGCGGATGGCACGGCAGCACCACAGTGGTCTATCACGGCGGCGCATACTACGGAAACAGCGCATGGCATGGCGGATACTACGGCACTAGCGCCTCCGCCTATGGAGCCTACGGCAGCGCCCATGCCTCAACCGGCTACAATCCCTCCACCGGCACGTACGCGCGGGGCGCCACGGCCTCAAACGGTTACGGCAGCGTAAGTGCCGGTCAAGCGTACAACCCACACACCGGAGCCTCCGCCTCGACAGTGCAAGGGTCCAATGCGTATGGCAGTTATGGGGCCTCGACCGCCTCGAAAAATGGCACCACCGTTGACAGCCAGCACCAAACCAACGCTAACGGAACCACTGCTCAGGCGCACAGTTCGACCGGGGCTTCGGCTTATGGCGCGTCGGGCAAGTACGGCAACAGCGCGGCCGTGGGCGAAACCGCAAATGGCAACAAGTATGCCGCTGCTAACGGCAAGACCTACAGCAACACCGGCAGCGGTTGGGACCAGAAGAGCGGAAGTCCATCCAGTTACAACAAATCGAGTTCCAGCGGCTGGGGTGGGCAGGAAAAAAGCGGTGGGTCATCGGCCATGAGCAGTGGAGGCGGCGGATGGAGTTCGCGGGCATCCAGCGCGCGCGGTTCGTCAAGCTACCATCGCAGGTAATCCCAACGCCATCGCAGCAAATGCAAACGAGTTCAATTTTTGCGCGTTGATGAAGTGCTGATAGTCCAAGTTTGGAGGATCTCCGTGTCGCGAGCAACCCGCAGCACCACTATTCTGCGTCGCCTCATTCCTTTGGCGATCATCATTCTCTTTGCCGGCTGCAGCAAGTCGGCAAAGCCGTCGTACCAGACCTTTGCTTCACCCGACGACGCCGGCAAGGGCCTGTTGACCGCGGCCAAGGCCGGCGATCCGAATGCGGTAATCGCCGTATTTGGTCCGGACGCGAAAGACCTCGTCGTAACCGGCGATCCCGTGCAGGATAAAAATACCGCCGACCTGTTTATCTCTAAGTATGGCGAGATGCATCGTTGGCGCAAGATGCCCGACGGCTCCCAAACCCTGCTGATTGGCGCAGAGAATTTTCCTTTCCCGATCCCGCTAAAGAAAAATCCCGCCGGACAGTGGTACTTCGACTCGGCTGCGGGAAGGGAAGAGATTCTCATGCGCCGTATCGGCCGTAACGAACTGTCTGTCATAGACGTTTGTGTGGCGCTGGCTGACGCGCAAGCTCAGTACTACTCAATGCGTCACGACGACGGCAGCACCCACCAGTTCGCAGTGAAGTTCATCAGTGACGCCGGCAAACAGAACGGTTTGTATTGGGACGCGCCGGAAGGTCAGCCTAAAAGTCCGCTCGGCCCGTTGGCGGCGTTTGCCACAAACGAGGGATATACCGTAAAGCCGGATGCGCATGTGCCGTTCCATGGCTACTACTTCCACATGCTCACTGGCCAAGGCGCGAACGTGCCCGGCGGCGCCAAGGACTACGTCGTCAATGGAAAGATGACCGGCGGCTTCGCCTTCGTCGCCTATCCCGCCGAATATCGCAACTCCGGCGTGATGACGTTCATCATCAACCAGGACGGCGTCCTGCTGCAGAAGGATCTGGGAGCTGACACAACACAAACAGCAGCCGCCATGACCGAGTTCAATCCCGATCAGACTTGGACGATAGCCACCCAGCAATAAGGGGTTTCCCTTCTCTGTGCGATTGCCAGGACAAGCCTTCCTGAGGGGAACTCGTTTGAATCGAAGCTGGGATCGCGTGTGACGCGGAAAGTGCCACCCGTTTCCCTTGGGACATACACACCACCTTTGAACAGAAGTTCTACATTAGATGGTGTCGTATCGACTGGTGGAGCTGGCAGCGTCTATCAGGACTTAGGAATCTCTTCATCAGCTCGTCCTCCGTCCACCGTGAACTCACGGCGGCGTTGTAATTCCGGCGCTAGAAATCCCAACGCGGCAGCGACGATGACACCATCTGCAGACTCCTACAATCGTTAGCATTGATAAGTGACCGTGCCCGGTCGAAAACGATTCGGGGCAGGTCTCAATGCCACTGTTAGATTTGACAATATGCACAAAACGACTTAGCGCTTAGCTTCTGCTTGTCGAATCGTAGGACATTACACGCTCCCGCTGCTCCTGGCCATTGATGAAACTTTCGACATTGGGGCCGATACCCGCACTGGAGTGCACGATCTGGAGTATCGGCTGCCGTTCCGCTTTAGCGGAACAATCAATAACCTGACCTAGAGACTCGCTCCCGAGCAGATATCGGCAGAGGACAAGAAAGCAGCAGCGGAAATGCTGGCACGAGCGCACGACTAAGTAGCTCACGCAAATGCAGGTGATGGAAGTTCAACGCATCGCTGATTGCGAAAGTAGAAACCAAAAATCGGCGGCGCGAAAGGAGAAAAAATGAAAACTAAGATGCTCATACTTACGGCCCTGCTCTGCTGCGTGTCCGCGGTAGCGTCCGCGCAAAACGTCTACGTGAATTCCAGCCCCAATGCCAGCTTTTCCAGTTATCACACATACGCGTGGGGCCAGAACCAAAATCCCAACCAGGTCGCCAGTTCCTTTCTGGCGCAAGAAGCTCAGAGCCAGGTCAATACGCAGTTGCAGAGCAAGGGTCTCAAGATGGTGCAAGAAAGCGAAAACCCCGACCTGATTGTGGTAATCAGCGGCGGGATGAAAACGCAAACCTCCTACAACGCCTGGGGCATGCGCGGGATTGGCGGAGGCATGGGCGGGATCACCCCGGAGCAGAATGTGATCGGGACTCTGATCGTCGATATTTATGATGTGAAAGCCAAGGAATTGGTCTGGCGAGGAATGGGCCAAGACACCTTGAACGAAAAGAACTCGCAGAAAAACATGCAGATGGTGGACAAAGCCGTCGCCAAAATGTTCAAGAAATATCCGGCATAGCCGTGGGAGCAAAGCAACGGTTCGTTGAATGGAAACTTGAATCGAGGAGGAAATGATGATTAAGCGTCCGTATGTTTGGCTTTTCGTGCCCGTGCTCGTTGTTGCCTTGCTGGTGGGGTTTGTGGTGCTTCACCCCAGTTACATGAACGCGCAGCCCGCGCAGCAGTATCCGATTCTGGATAAGGTTGCCGCCAAGGTCATAGCGAAATACCAGAATTCAAGCTGCGAGCAACTGTATCAGTCTAAGGCCCAAAAGGCCCCACCCACTCCTGAAGAACAGAAAGTGGTGCAATTTCTCCACAGTGATCCGCAGATGAAGTCTTATTTCATCAACAAGATCGCACCTCCCATCGCCAACAAAATGTTCGACTGCGGCCTGATTCCCTGAAAGACATGATCGCGGCCCCAGACGGGCGCTTCGGCGGCTGCGACCTCTACGTCTACCTCAGCCGCAGCTAAGTGGAGAATATAGGTGCGAAGAAATTCCGTAGTGAAGGTGGCGGCGTGGCTTGAAATCATTGTTGGCGCTACGCTCGTCGTGGCTCTCAATGTCGCGTACCAATTGCTGTTTGCTACAGCGCCGGAGGGAGTGGCCGCCCCGATGGGGCGGTTCGCAGGCATAGCGCTGTTTGCCCTCGGCATCGCCAGTTTGGGTTCTACTAAGCCCGGATCGGGTGGAACTGCACCGTTAGGTCTCTTAGTCTTTAACACGGGCGCGGCCATTTTCCTTGCGTGGGTGGCGGTCGGCACCGCGTTCCGCGGGGTTCTGTTATGGCCGGCCGTTGTGCTGCACGCCGTGATAGCTTGCGCACTGCTGTGGACGTCCCTCAGCAGCACACCGCGCGAATCTTAGTAATGCTGCCGAGCGGTGCTTTCGTCGAGTTCCATCCACGCACCCGCAAAACCTAAGCGCCCAAATCTTGGGGGCGTGGAACGGCGGGCCACTGATCAGGTGCTCGTAACACTCCGCTCTATTGGCTCCGAAGCGGTACCGCGTTACACCAAGCGTTTGTCAGCTTTATTCGCCGAAGGGCATGCTTTTCGCGAAGCCCGGCGTTTATCCCGCGATCGTCCGGTTTGGAAATTCAGATTCGAAAGTGAATTCCGATATCAAAAGCTGCGATATGGAAGTAACGTGCTGTTCCGTCACGGACCGGCCGATACTGTGAAATTTTCAGCAACTCCGATGCCGGGAAATCCGGCGCGTGCGCTCGATAAAAGCAATCCCAACGCCTTGCAGGATGAATTGCTCCGGCACCTGAAGGAAGATGGCAAGATGAGCGCCTTCGACTTCGGCGTGCAATTCCTCGATACCGTCAGGATGACGTATTGGGGCAAACATTACGACACCAACTTCTGGACCGAAAACGCCAGCATTAATTGGAATGAATCGGAAGCTCCGTTCCATAGCGTCGCACGCCTGACACTACTCGCGAATTCGCAGCTCGTGAACAGCGCTGGCGGCGCCATTTATTTCGATGTCACAGGGAATTCCACACCCGATAGCACACCAGTCGGCAGCATCAATCGCGCCCGGCAGATGGGCGAGGTCGCTAGTAGAAAAGCGCGCACGCACAATCAGACATAACTCCTCATTAACCCGGTCTCAATGGGTGGACGCAACACTAAGCTTGAACTCACCTTGCGTTGAATACAAAAGCCAAAATCGCTCGCCAGGGTTGGGCCAGCAGGAGCGCTGCCCCAGCTAGGTTTCGGCCAAGTACTGCCAAACAGGTGGTTTTCCCGCGGAAGTATTGCCGAATCAACCCACTGGATGGTATTGCACCGACCGGTTGAGCTGGCAGGCTTAACCGGACAAATAAAGCGCTCCTTTAAGTGTCGGGATAACCGCGTGTACTTTCAATAAGGCCACGGAAGACGAAGAATCCAAGAATTTCATCCCCAAGTGAAATTACCGAGCATTTTTGACGCTATACCAAGCAGAAGCTTAGACAGTCCGCAACAACCTCTTTCGTTGGGTCGGTTGTTGAAGTTAGGCTCGAAGACATGATCTCTGACGAGTTTCAGATACCAGGAGAAACCATGATCAGGCCTCTCGCTCGCGTTCTCATTGTTGCACTCACTTTGATGTTCGGGCCGCAGCTTTTCGCGGACACGAAATTCGACCACGCCGAATTGATGAAAGCAAACTCCGCCGGCCAGAAGCATTCTGGATCCGCCGTGAAAGGCACGTTCGCCATAGACGATGCCGCGAAAACCATCCAATTTCTCAACGCCAAGGGCGAACCGGTGCTGTCCATCAAGTTTAGCGACGTAAAGACGTTGCTCTACTCACGGGCCGAAAGGCCGCGCTACGCCGAAGCAGTCGTGATTTCGCCATTTTTCTTGATGTCGTACTCGATAAAGCACTTTCTGACCATTCAATACAACGACGAAGCCAGCGCAGGCCAATATGTGATCGTTCATCTCGACAAGAAGAATGCTCGACAAGCAGTTGCCGCCGCCGAAGCAGAGACAGGAAAGAAAGTTGACCGCGAACTCGGGCGACAGTAACCGGCACCGCTCGTCACAATTCTTGAAGGAACGGGCCTGCAGCGAAGTTGCGAAGACTGAGGGAGAAAAATGAAACTTCTCATTCCCATCCTGGTGCTTGTTACGGCGCTATCGTCTGCACCGCGGGAAATAGTAGAAGCCGCGCCTCGATCGGCGAGCGCAACGTTCTACGGCACGCCGGAAGTGTCATCCACCGAGCAAATCGTCGTCCCTGACGGAACTCCATTTCGCGTCCAACTAGTGAAAGGATATTCCTCTACGACCGCAAAAGTGGGGGACATAATCCAGTTCGCGGTCGTCGACTCGGTGTGGGTGGACCGATTTCCCATCATTCCTCAGGGAATGACTTTGTCAGGCCGAGTTGCCTTCGTCACCCGAGCTCACCGCGGAGGCAGAAATGGCCAGGTGGGTATCGCTTTCGATGAATTCAAACTCACTACGGGGGAATCTGCATCCATGCGGATCACCCTGAAACCGCGCACGGCCGGCGAAAAAGCTAAGACAGGTCTGCACGTTGCGGGAGAGACAGTCGCAATTTTTTCAATGGTTGGGCCGCTTGTCGTAGTGGCACCCTTCTTAAAAGGTGACGAACAATTTGTCGGCGACGAGGCGATCGAAACCGTTTTCCTGAACGGACCGCTAACCATCAACCGAAACGCGACGACTGAATTAGTGAGTCCTTCCGACGCGGGACTCACGCACATTTTCTATTTCGATCCTCACCCGAGCTTTCACGCGAGCTCTCAGCGGACTCTGTTTTGTGGGCAGAAGGCATTGGGAAAGTTTCATAACGCCTGCACGCCGTACCGCTTCGATATGAAGCCCGGCACGTATTGGTTCAGCAATGGAACCACTGACGAACCGCCCGTCAAGATTGATGCGCTGGCAGATGGTCAGTACCTGATTGAAAGCGAACACGGCAGGCTCAGCGTAAAAAATTTCGAGCAAAACCGGGAATTGATTTACACGCGCAGAGAGACCGTGTACGCCCAGAATTTGAGCAAACTATCGGAGGATGAGCTGCGGTTGCTCCGCGCCAAACCCCAATGGTAGGAATCGCCAGTATCAGCGCTCGTTTCACCGACCAAGCCGGTTTACGTGTTACTTTTACTTAGTCACCGAATCCTAAGTTTAGAGAACTGGAGTCCAACGTGCGAAATCAAGGTGCGTTCTTTGTTGCTGCTTTGGCGATATCGGCACTGGCCGGCGCACCCCCAAAGGAACAGTATGTCGGCCCAGATCTCAAGGATGGCAAGATACTCGTCCGTTCAGTGACAATCCTTCCGATCAATACAATGGTTAAACTTTGGGGTACGGGACTTCAGGGTGAGCTTGAGCCCGGCGAAGCTAAACAATTGCAAGCGTCCTTGAGCGATTATGCGATCAAAATTCTGACTGTCAAAGGGTGTCACGTACCCGAAGATCCTTTCACGGTCGCTGCTTTGGACAATGCTCCCGCGATCGCTTCTGCTCTGACACTAGTTCAGGCTCAATACAAAAGCCTCGAGTCGCAGTTATTTCACAAGCCGAAATTAGTTCGAGAAGGTCGCTACGGAATGGGCGACATTGTGGCCAAGCTGAATCCCGGTCACACCACCGACACGTTCCTGTTCATGGGCGCCTTCGGAGCTCTGACGACCGGGAGCGAAAAGGTACTGCGTGTTGTAAAGGGACCAGCCAGCACCGCGAAGGAAGCTCTTTACCTGAACCTCACGTTGGTGGACGCAAGCACCGGATCGGTTCTTTATTTCGCAAAGACTACGACGGGCGGGAACTTCATAAAAGATCCAGAGCACGTCGAGCATAGCCTCGAAGATTCTCTAAAGGACTTTACATGCGCCGCTCATACAACGGAATAGTTACCCCATCGGAGATAACTCCGACTGCTTAACTTCGAGGGCGTCCGATGCTTGGTGCTTGTGATTGAGGACCAGCAACTATTGCCGAGGGTTGTATTCATGTTCCGCTGGAGGAGACTCGATGAGGACAATAAATATCGGACAGAAGGATCCATTGATATCTCGAGCGTGGCGCTGGTTTCGTACGATCCAGATTGCGGCGCTTTTGATGTTCGGACTTGTTTCTGCCATCTCCAGTGCGGCGAACTCAAGACTGTATCCGCCGACGAAGGACGAGGCCGGAGCGTTACGGGCCGCCCAGGTTGTGCATGTGGCAACCCGCGAGGAGATACTCGCCTTCCACGACAACCTTAAACCTTTACTGGCATCGGGCTTGAACAACTCCGATCTAAAGGACGGAAGCGTTGCCATGGGCCGCGTCTACTGTTGCCACGAAGCTACCGAGCGAGCGAACATGACGTGGTTCTATGTTCCCCCCGGCGTGCCAGTGGCCATCGGTGACATTGTAGTCGTCCGAATGGGCCATGACTCAAGCAAAACGGATCCCGGAGCGGTCAACACGTTGACCGAGATTCGCGAGAAGCACGATGAACCGAATGCGAAGTGTTCCTGGGACCCGCCCAATAACACCCTGTGGATGCGGGTGCTCTATTGCACCTGGATGCCGGCAGAAGGGTGGACGCAAAAAGGGGGACTCTATAAAACTTGGCTAAAGCGGCCCCCTGACTCTAAGCATCAATAACCACGCCCATCTTCACGTCATGTTGAAATCGTTCACGGCGGTCCCTGTAGGCGATGGCGGATGCTCGACAATCTCATTTTACTGCTGGCGATGCAGTCAGTTCTAATCCTCGCTCCGATAAAGCCATATGCTCAGCTCCCCCGGACAGAGCGCACACCTCGGAAGTTGCTCGGAAGCGTGTGTTACGGATTGTTTCTGTTGGCGGTGTTTTCGTTGTGCTACTCGCCCATACCTAGCCATATTCGCGAGAACGAAAATGCAACGATTGGATACGTAGCGCGCGCAGCGGTGCACGCTGGGCTTGCCTTAACGACTAAGTACCCCTATAGTAGCCGCATTTCCACAGACTTACAGGACCTTTCGAAAAATCATGAATATGCAGTCGTCCACGTCCGGGCTCGTCGAGCGAGCCAAGTCCGGCAATACCGAAGCATTTAGTCTTCTTTTTCGGAAATACCAACGGCGACTCGCGGTATTGATTCACTACAAGATGAGTTCGAATCTGCACGCCCAGACTGATGCCGATGACATATTGCAGGAGACATTTCTGGCGGCCTCGCGCCAACTCGATCAGTTCACCTATCGCTCACCCGGAAGTTTTATGGCGTGGCTTTCACGAATTGCTGACAATGCGATCGTCGATGCGGCGCGCTTCCATGCTCGACAAAAGCGCGACGGAGGGCAAAACCTACGTTTTCGTTCTGAAAGCAACCCTAACGGCCCCGAACCAGCGGATTCAAACACGCCGAGCCGGATTTTCTCGAGTGGAGAGCGTGTTAGGGCGATTCTCGAAAAAATGAACGAACTTTCCGCCGAGCAACGCGAGGTGATTCTGCTAGCCAAATTCGAGGGGCTGTCGACCCTGGAAATTGCGAGCAGGATGGGAAAGTCAAGAGAATCCGTTGCGTTACTCCTGCATCGCGCTCTCAAGCGGTTCCGGGAATCCATTCAGAAGTGCGATGGCAAATAAGATGCCGGACGACCCAGAACAATCAGGCGCGCGGGACGCCCAAGCATCTGTGACAGCGGACGAGCGCGCGTTGAACGAAGCGCTCCTGGAATTCATCGACCGCTCCGCGACCGAAGAGCCGCTCGACGTCGTGGCGTTTTGCAACTCGTACCCGCAATTACGAGCCGAGCTGCGCTCGCTGCTGGATGAGTTCGTCGCGCTGGATTCAGATTCCGGTGAAACTGTGGGATCGAGCGATTTCGATCAAAGCAGTGTGGAAAATGACCCTCTCCCCGATACTCTGTCCGGCCATAAAATTCTGGGCGACATCGGCACGGGAGGAATGGGTCGGGTGCTTCTTGCCTATGACGACCGGCTCCGCCGGAAGGTTGCGATCAAGACCTTACGGCCCAAGTTTAGCCAAAACCGCTCGCTAAGAACACGTTTCATGCAAGAGGCGAGAGCCCTTGCGCAGCTCCATCACCCGAACATCGTTTCCATCTACTACCTTGGCAAAGCCGACGAGCCGCCGCACTTTGTGATGGAGTTCGTCGAGGGCGTGACCATGCTCGAGGCTGCCCGAGCACTCACACTCGAACAAAAGGCCGAACTTATGCAGAAAGTGGCGCTCGCCGTCGAGTTTCTACACCGGCACTCTCTCCTGCACCGCGATCTGAAGCCTGCCAATGTCCTCGTCGGGGCGGATCTCGAACCCAAACTACTGGATTTCGGATTGGCAAGCCACGTGGACGGTCACGATGGCCGCATCACCGAGATTGGTGATGTGATCGGCACTCCGGATTATTTTTCTCCAGAGCAGACTAGGCCGGGAGCCAAGCTAGACGCGCGCAGTGATGTGTTTTCTTTGGGAACTGTTTTCTATGAACTGTTGACGGGGACACTTCCATTTCGCGGCGAGTCACATGCTGAGCGCACGCATAATTTGCGTGAAGCCGATCCCGTTCTCCCGAGACGTCTGATTCCCGAATTGCCGGGTGATTTGCAGAATATCTGTCTCAAGGCCCTCGAAAAGAACCCGTCGGATCGGTATGCATCCGCGAAAGAGATGGCTGATGATCTAGAGCGTTTTTTGGCAAAAGAGACCGTGCTCGCCGCGCCCACTTCATACACCCATCTGATGTCGGGGAAGATTGAACAGCACTTGCGGGAGTTGGAGAGCTGGAGACAGGACGAAATCATATCGGATTATGAGTGGGATTCGCTGCGCAAGAACTATGGCCGTTTGATTGAACGGGAGGACGCATGGATTTTGGAAGCACGGCGCCTCGCGGTGCCGCAAGTCAGCCTATATCTCGGAGCATGGGTCCTGATCGTTGGCGCGGCGCTGCTTTTTCTATTCCGTTTCGTTCACCTTTCCGGCGTCGTCTCGGTCCTTATGGTGACTGTCGCCTGTGCGTTCACAGTAAGACAGGGAATGTTATTGTGGTCGCAGGGACAATTGCGGATTGCGATGGCGTATTTGCTGGCCTTCTCTTTGTTGCTGCCGGTTGTCCTTCTGGTCGCCATGGGCGAATTCCATCTTTGGGCCACTCCCGCTCAAAACAAGAATTGGGAGCTGCTTTGGGATCTTCCAGAACCGTTTCGGAGAACGACCAACGCCCAACTCTGGTGGTCGATCTTCACGGCACTCCCTGCATATCTCTGGCTGCGAAGGTTGACTCGGTCATCCGTGTTCTCACTCGTGTTTGCGGTGATGGCTTTGATTCTTTGCCATGTGACGATGTTGCGGTTCGGGCTGCTCAGTCATTTACCAAACGATCCGAGCTGGTATTACTTCCGGCTCATCCCGATTGCGCTCTTCTTCTTTGCAACTGCACTCATAGTCGAGCGTCTGAGTTTTCCAAATGACTCCCGGTATTTTTATCCGATTGCCGTTGTTGCCACGCTGGCCGCTCTCAGTGGACTAGCGGTTTACCATAGGCCATATCGAGACTGGCTCGAGGACACGTTTCCGTGGACGCGAGGGCAGATAGAGTATCTCTTCATTGCTAATGCAGGAATTTACTTCGTGCTACAGCGTACTTTCGAACGGTTCCCGTCTGCGCAGATGCGGACAGTTGCAAAGTATTTTCGGTTTTTTGTGCCGGGACACGTCTTGACCTCTGTCTTATCCCTAGGTGTGGCAGCTTCAGATCTTTGGTACAGTAATTCGCAAAACGTGCACTACAAACGCGAGGCGCGGACTTTCGAGATACTTCTTCCGGTGTTAGCGTGCGGGTTCGTCTATGGAAGCATCCCAAAGCAGATGAAGAACTACGTCGTCAGCGGAATGGTGTTCCTGGCCATCGGAATTCTCCGCCTACAAGATGATATATTCCAACAAGAGGCTCGGTGGCCGGTCAGCCTTCTGATTCTGGGAATTTTGCTGATGGTGTTTTCTGCAAAGTATTCAACTCTCAAGACTTACATTACGCGCACGATCCGCAGACTGAATTAATCTCCACAAACGTCCTAGTAAACTGAAATTCCCACGTCTTTTCGACGCTGTACATTTCAGAAGCTAAAACAATCCGATACATCAGTTTCCATCTGCTGAATCATCGGACTCCTGGAAGGGGAAGAATCATGAGAAGAATTCTGCTCGCCCTCACCACAGTTTTGCTGGGTCTTTCTTTCGCTAACGGACAGGCTACGCCTAGCAGCAGATATAAGTTTGACCATGCCGAGTACCTGCAGGCTGTCGCATCCGGTGGCAAGAAGTCAGCGCACGCGGTGAAAGGATCGCTGACTTTCGAAGCGGATAAGAAGTGTGTCGATTTTTTGGACGCGAAGGGCACGCCCGCATTTAGCGTGAAGTACGGCGCAATCTCGAGCATCCTTTATGAGCAAACGTCCACGCCTCGCTACGCTGCTGCGATAATTATTTCGCCACTCTTCCTTCTGTCTCGCGAGAAGAAGCATTTCCTTACCTTTCATTATTCTGAAGTCGGCGGCGCTAGCCAATTTGCGATCGTCCGGCTTGACAAGAGTAACGCGCGCGAAGCGGTCGCCGCCGCCGAAGCCCAGACAGGAACGGCAGTCGAACGAGTCGAAGAGAAGTGAGAGATTAACCCAACGGTACGGCCGTCACGGCACCAATGATTATGCGGGCTCTCTGGCTTGAGATTGAGTGGCAAAGGAGACTCAAATGCGCTTCACGCAGATAATTACTCTCATCGGAATCATGGCTGTCGCAGTATGTCGGCCTGCGCTCGCTTCTTCAACGCCCGCCATGTCCATCGGACCCCTATTCGCGGCGGCTGACTGCGAAGCAATACCGGAACTCGGCGGAGAGTGGGCGTCCGAAGGGGGCATGGACGGAATCTGGAGGATCGAGAGGCTCGAAAACGGTAGCTATCGGCTATTCGAAAGTCGCGCTCATTCTGACATTTCGATTCCCTTAGCCTTTGACATTTGTGTAGCTCACGTTGGTGGGCTCTTGTTCTTCGACGCTACCAGCCAACTTTTGGCTCCCGACGGATCAAACGCACCTCTCGCAGACGAAATCACTCTGTTTTGGATGCCGTTACATTTCGTAGGGAGGCTGGAAGTCTCAGATGCCTCCCTGCAGTTTCTGCTGCTTGACCAAGATTGGCTAACAGACGCATTGGGATCGGGGCGCGTGCAACTCTCATATCTCCACGACGAAGATGGCATGTTGCTCGTAACAGCTCCCAGCAAGGAATTGAAACAGTTTGCGGCTCTGTTCGCCACCGAGACTGGCGCGTTCTCGGATGTGGTGGAGTTCGATCGAGTCCTCAGCTCGGAGGCCAACGTCACGTACGAAGTTCCGCGCAGGCCTTTGAGAACATCCAGAACGGTACTGGCCTTGGTTTCAATCGTAGATTCCATCACCAGCTTGCCCGAGGAGTCTAGAGCCGCGACGGCTATCGCTTCCTTGTGCACTTCCGTCCCGATATAGTTCACGTTATCCATAGCCGGCGCTCGTTTCTGAGGTAGCTTCGAGCCGAACGCTCAAAATCTACTCCGAATGGGGCGCTGTTTTATATTGTGTCGCGTGACCGGACAACTGGTCTTGGTCGGTTTTGTCCAGCGACCAAGATTTTTTGACGGACTTTGTTTTTCTTTTTCGCGGGCGGGTTTTTGGGACGAGAGGCAGCTCAAGACGAATCGCGCCAGAGACCTAGCGTGATAGAACCGCAAGCATTCGCGTGCGCTCACGAGAAAAAGACGCTAGGAACGCACATTACCGCGCCCGCTCCCCGAAGTGGTCTGGTTCACGTGAACGCCCGGTTTCCTGCGGTGTGATCCAAAGCCTGTCGTAAAGTTTCACCGAAATCGAAATACTTGTTGGCCGTCTTTCGAAACCTTGTTTGTACCAGCGCATCACACCAAGCTGCACGAGGGTACACAGACTTGGAAGATAGGAAAATCATGACGAATCACTCGCCCAATACCGCTCCCCCGGAGTTCAAGAATATAGCCCGATTAGCGTGCCTGGAGGTGTGGGGCGGAAACAGGCGTGCGAATCACACCGTCGAACTTCCCGGCTTGGTTGGATGGATTTATTCCGATCCAGTCGAAACGGAAAATCGCGGAGGCGACGTCCACTACATCTCGGTGTGTTCTAAAGGAATTATTTCGCGCATTGCTATCGCTGATGTCTCGGGCCACGGCCGGTCGAGCAGCGTTCTCGCTCAATTACTTCGAAAACTGATCCACAAACACATCGATACATGGGACCAGTCGGAACTCATGCGCGAGTTGAACGAGTCGTTGCGTAGCGGCAAAAGCGATGGAGAACAATACGCGACGGCTTTGCTTTTCGCCTATTATCGGCCTACACGCGAACTGGTTTTCACGAACGCCGGTCACCCGCCACCACTCTGGTATCACGCAAAGACGAAAACGTGGGACTGGCTGGAGCCCGCCACGCCTTTCGCAACATCACTCGAGGGCCTACCACTCGGACTAATTCCGGGAACAGATTACATCCAGATAGCGGTCCAGCTGCATAAAGACGACGTTCTGATTCTTTACACCGATGGAATCACCGAAGCCCGAGACGAGGACGGGCACATGCTCGGACAAGATGGCCTGATGGACATCGTCCGAAATATCCCCGTCGACCTCCCGGCTTTCATGGCAGACCGTTTGCTCTGTGCGATCAAAGATTTTCGCGCAAGCCTACCAAGGGACGATGATCAGAGTTTTTTCATTCTGCGCCAACTGGAGGGATGAGAACCGCGTCCGTCTGGAACGTATCGTGCCGAAGTCCGGTTGGATCGAGTCATTCGGCGCCTCCCCATCCTGCGGGAATGCTGCGCCTGGCCGTCCGTTTCTTCCGTCGCGGCTTCTCCGCTCCGATGAACGCCAACACCGCGGCCTTGACAGCGCCGACGGTTAGTCGCCATCCGCCGCCAGGAAGGGTGTTCGATCCATGCCCTGCTAACCGGCCCTGCACAAAAGCGAAGTCCAAACAGCCGGAATTACAAACGGTACGGGCAGAAATGCGTTGTCGGCAACGCAGCTCGGATCAGCCTCAGTCTTCTGATGCGAGTCTTCTTTACCAATAGCGATTTCTTCTGCCGTTCCGCGAATTTATTCGCCTTTTTCCGATCAATATACACACGGCCAAACGTTTCGCCATCGGAATACCGCAGCGTTGCCAGCCAGTGCTGGTGTTTGCGGCGCTGTTCCTCGATGTAGCTTGTAATTTTGCGGATGAGCACTACGCGCTCCTGGCGGCGGAGCCACGGTATTAGGTCATTTCGGAGTCGATGCGAGTTTCTTGGCGTTTATGTCTGCGGCTCAGCAAGCCGCATGGTTACCCCGTGACTCTTCCCACGATTTCGGCCTCGCGCGGGTCTCCCGTGACAGACATTCAAGAGCAGCATTCAGCCCGCCACGGGAGATGGAAAGCCCGGCCTGCTGGAGCAGTTCCAGCTCTCGTGTTAACTGCGGTCCTTTCGCAGCTTCGCCATGACACAGTCGATGATTGGGTCGGAGACACTGTGAGGTAATTCGAACGAACCACTTTCAGTTACGATTTTGACGGTCTTGAGGCTGGTATCGTAGAGCACTTGGCAAGCGCGGCACTGGGACAAGTGCAGATTGAGTTCCTTGCGGATCTCCGGTGATACCTGGTTCTCCATGTAGTCAGCGAACTCCGCGAAGAATTCCTCGCATGTGATCATCGAACTGCTCCCTTGGTATTGGCCGTGAAGTGAGGCGAAAGCCACTCTCGCAGCATCAGCCGTCCCCTGAGCAGACGCGTCTTCACGGCTGGCACGCTTAGCTCCAACTCCCGGGCAACTTCATCCGTTGAAAGCTGCTCGATATCGCGGAGGACCACTACAACGCGGTACTTGGCGGGAAGCCCCAAGATGCCCGCCTCAACTAGTTGCTGGATTTCCGATTTGGAATGCAATTGTTCGGGGTTGTCCGCCCAAGAGCGCACTTGACGAGGGCGAAAGTCGCCCTCTTCCTCGCGCTCAGGCTCATCCAGGCTTTCTACGTTTTTTCTGCTCCGTAACCGCTGCAGGGCCGCATTCCTGGCAATACTGACCAGCCATGTGGAAAACTTCGACCGCCCCTGAAATCCGCCGATGTGCTTGAATGCACTCAAGAGGGTATCCTGCAGGCTATCCTGGGCATCGGCAGGGTTTCCCAAGATCGCCATCAGGGTGCGATAAATCAACTGGGTATGGCGGCGAACCAACTCTTCAAAGGCCTCCAGCTTGCCACCCTGCGCCTGGGCGACCAGTTCAGCGTCCAAGTCCTGGAGTACGTCGACGAGATACACTCCACCCTCGCGACCCATAGGAGTGGCGACTGCGTCCGAAAGATGCACTTTATTTTCCTCAAAGACCGGAGGGGGCGCAAAATCCGGTTCGATTCCGAGTCCCATTTGGAGTGTGTTCGCGAAATTATTGAGAGCGGTTACCACTACGCATTCCAAAATCTGTTCGTCGGTGAAACCAACGGCTTGCAGGTTGACGACGTCTCCACGCGAAAACTCCTGAGCACGCGTTCCCAATTTGACAGCGAAGTCCAGGAGCGCCTTGTCGGCGACCGAGAGGTTCGCCTCATGATGGTCCACGGCGATCTGGTCGCCCTCCTCCGAGGGCACGCCTAAGCCGCGCAACAGGTTGCAATGCATGGCGACACAATAAGAGTTGAGATTCGCTGCCGACACCGCCAGCAGAATGGATTCCTTTTGCACTCGGGTCAGAGCTTCCTCGGGAAGCAGAATCCTGCCCACTGCTTCTAGCTCCGCTTCGAGCAAGTCGGGTCGTAACGTCTGAGCGCGGAAAAAGTTCGGTATGAATCCATGGCTCTTCTGAACAATGGCAAAAGGTGAAAATGCATTGGGACTAAGGTAGGGAGCGCGCACATAGGGCCCTTTTCGTTGCGCCGCCTCATGAGAGTCGGACAACAAGCCGTGGGGCGCTGGGCCCGGCTGCTGATCGATTCTCGTCGATGGGAGCTTTCGCGGTCCGAAATCCGGCTCCGGGCCCAACCCCAGCGACAGCGTGCAGCGGTAAACGGCCAAGGCGGTCACGGCGACGGCTTCGAATATTGATTCGTCCCCGAATCCGCATGCCCGCAACGCATCAATGTCGTCCGAACACACGGAGGGGGCGTGGCGGCTTAGTTTGACACAAAATTGCAGGCAGGCTAACTCAGAGGCCGAAAGATCCGCTTTCCGGTAGTCGGCCACGAGAGCATCGATGTGCACATCCGATACGCCAAGCGAAGACAAGATCCTGCTATCCAAGGGCACGCAATACGCGTCTTGCCGTTCGGCGGCAACACTGAGAAGGATTCGTTCTTTCTGGACTCGGGGAATCGCTCCTTCCCGCAAGCGCACGGCACTTTCAAGCATCGCTTGGGCCTCGATGAGCCGAGGTAACGAGGCTTGTGCTTGAACGAGATTCGGAACGAATCCGAGGCCCGCTTGAAAGGCAGCAAAGGGCCCGAATTTGTCTTTCAGTTGAACTTCGCGGAGAAAGCTCATTGGCGGAACGTCAGATGGCGCCGATCCACTACGAGCAAGTTTACGTCTCTGGTATGCCAGCGTGCAACCATAGGCTGCCTCCCCTCCAGCCAAATAAATATTTCGCATCTTTTTTCTCTCCGCACCGTCTCATCTCGCGAAGTCAGTGCAACCGATTTAAGCTCTGCTTGGAGTCGGTACATGGCCTGCGGCTGATCACACGACGATGAGGTGGTTTCTGACCTGAGAACAGAATCCGGTCCGATGCTGCCCGGCGCCAGTTTAAGGAGATATCCTCAACTCTTAAGGAGATTTCGGGCGGCTTCCTATTGAGATGGAATTGATATGGACGATTTGTATGCGATCAACGTCGCCAAGACCGAATTTCGGGAGGGCTACAATCGTGGTGACGCGGCGCGGATCCTGGCGGCTGCGGATCCTGACTTGGTTAACTTTTCGAGCGAGCAGCCCAGTGGATTTGGCAAAAACGGGTTGGATGATCTCGCAATTCGCTTGCAGAGCCTTTTCGAGCAATTTGCAGTGAAGCTGGCGGTGATTGTGGCCGAGATCCGCATTCAAGGAGATGTCGCCTATGACTATGGGTGGCATGATTTGACGCTGACGCCCAAGAACGGAGGTGCACCCATTCATCGCCGGGACCGCTACGTGGATATCTGGCGGAAGAATCCAGAAGGGAGCTGGAAATTATGGATGTACATGGATAACCAGGATGTCCGTGATCCGTTCCAGCCCGACCGGGTTCCGTCGAATCAGCCTACGGCGACAGGCGCTCGTGAATCTTCTTGTACAACCGTTCACTGAATCCATCCGGCATTCGAAAGATCCTCCCATCTCCGATCAGTTGTACAATGTTCCGCGTCCCATCAAGCACCGCGGTGCAGTGCTCGCAGACCTCAAAGTGAGTGCGCATCCTTTCGCGTAGTTCGACCGAAATTTCCCCGTCAAGATAATTGGAAATTTCCCGCCAGACTTCGACGCAACTGATTTCAACGGTGCTCATAGCAACCTTCCCTTTTCTACCAGGCCCTGACTTTCCGGTAATTCTGCCCCGAGCTCCAGCTACCATCGATGCCTGGCGCTAGAAAGTCTCTCAATTGCAACCTCGCGCGATGAAGCCGCGTTTTCACTCTTCCTTCCGGAATTCCAAGAACTGCCGCGGTGTCCTTGAGACTCAAACTCTGGACATCCCTCAAGATTACGATCTCCCGATACATCGGGCTGAGAGAATTGATTCCATTCTGCAAGGCTTCTCGAAGCTCTTCTCTTTCGAGCAGCTCGGAAGGAATAGGGCGCCAATCCGCAAAGTCCCTCGGCCAATACTCGCCTTCTTGGTCTTGCTGCTCGCGGTCAATCGACTCATATAGGTGCGGACGCTCCTTTCGCAACTTCATCCTGGCTTCGTTGTAGGTGATTTGCACGAGCCAGGTGCTAAACCTAGCTTCTCCGCGGAAGCTAGAGAGCTTCGAGAATGCCTTCAGCACCGCCTCCTGGGCGACTTCCTCCGCATCGGCTGGGTTTCGCAATATCGAAATCGCAGTCGCATAGACTAAGCGCTCATAGGGGCCGAGCAATTCTTCAAACGCCTGCGATTCTCCTCCGCAAACACGCCTGATTAGCTCTGCCTCGGTGGATTCCAATTGCGGCTGCGTCATGTTCATCCCGACAACAAGAAGAGAATGATGTTCCTGGCTGTGTGATGCCGACACCCGGAGAAGGTTACAAAGCGTGCGGCGGTCGCCCGGCCCGGTTCTCACGCAGCGAGTCAAGCAGCCATCCCGCGACACGCACTTGCGGACCCACGTAACATTTTCGGTTGCGTCGCATCGCATTGAGGGAACCAAATCTCCATCGCCCGGTCGTCCAAGGCTGCCGTTTATGCGCAGAGTTCGCCGCGACGATATGGAAAAAGGAAGGGAAATTCCGTGAAATTCTCAAAAACATACACCGGATTGCTGCTGGGGACGATCTTGCTGCTAGGTACAGCCGCATCGCCAAGTAACAAAACCACATTGAACCTTGAAGATGCCGTTTCTATCCATGGCACGCGACTGCCCAAAGGGCAGTATAACGTCACATGGGAAGGGACGGGACCTGACATTGAATTAAGCTTCATCCAATCCCACAAGACCGTCGCGACGATACCAGCCCGGTTGGTCGACTTGGACCGTCCGGGAAAGCACGCGGGATACGGGACGCGGATCACAGAGGACGGAACAAAGTCGCTGACCGCGATCTATTTCATCGGCAGGAAATACGACATAGAGATCGGACAAGAGCCGGCGGCGATGGGAGCGATTACCGATAACGGTCCCAATTAGACCTACCGGGCAAATCTCGTCGCGGCTGTGGTCCGAAATCGATTCTATCGGCCGCGGCCTCCGTCGCTCCCGCTGCTTCGAACTCTCGCAACGCCTCGGCGAACAGAACCGGTAGGGCCGCTCCCCGCAGCGGCCCGTCTGGTTACGCCCTGCCAGATCGGATTGCCGCACCCTTTGGTTTTCGAGCGGGGATCGACACGATCGTTGTTTGTTGAGCGGAGTGCCGAGCCGCGCGAAGTACAGATCTAATGAGACTTTGCGAATAAAAAGCAAGACGCGCGTTGCGGCGGTACATGCGGCACCCCCGTCTTATGTTTGCGATTCGCGAACCGCGCTTGGTTTCAAACTGAGTCACCGTCCAGCATGCTCCAGTTGAGACTTGGCCGATTCGGATTCACCTCTCTTCTAGGAAAGTTCTTTCGACTGTTTACTTACATCAAGCGTCTTGCTGGCGAGAGTGAACAACGTAGAAGCTTCGTCGAAATCGCGCGGAACGCCGGTGCCCCTCATATAAAGCTCTGCGAGGTCGAATTGTGCGTCGGGGTTCCCTTGGTCTGCGGCCATCTTCCACAATCTGATCGCCTCCCGCACGTCCTGATCAATTCCCTTACCCTTAAACTGCATCGTTCCCAGCAGCATCGCGCCACGTGCATCGCCTTGGTCGGCATCCTGGCGATACCATTTCGCCGCTGCGATGTAATCCTTGTCGACGCCTAGACCCAGTTCGTAGACCAGACCCAGACTTGCTTGCGCCTCGCAGTAGCCCTGGTCGGCCGCGAGCTGGTAGAAATGGACGGCTTTTGCCATATCTCTCGGCACGTCGCCGCCAGACTCATACATGACACCGAGATTCAGTTGCGCGGCAGGATTGCCAGCATCCGCAGCCTTTATGAACCATTGTCGGATTCGGAAGGAAGTCAAAGGTTTCACAGTTGACTTGCGACAGCGTCATCGTTTTGCTCCGGATCTCCTTCACCAGTTGGTCAAAGACACCTGCGAAGCCGCTCGGCGGAAAGGCAGCCGTTCCAAGGCACTCCTTTCCGAGTTTGAGAACAGGCAGCCACAAGTAACTCTCTTCGAGGCGCAATGAGTAAAACGCGCTGGCGTGTGAACCCGATAAAAGAGCGATTAACCAATGGATGCTCTTGCCGGGGATCTTGAGCGAACTGAGGACGATGTCGACGGTGCCAAGGTCCGGCATTAGCGCGACGTCCTTCTGAGAACTCGCGAAAAAGCATTGGCAGTCGCTTCGCTCCAGAATGCGACGATAGGCGCAAGGCTCCTGAAGTATTTCATCCACCACAAGGACCTTGACCGGATCCTTCGGGCCCATCGCATCCTCCGTTATAGGACATTTCAACTCGAGTACATGCCGGAAGGCGGCACGCAGGAAGAGACTCTAGCGACCGAAGATACTTGACGCGAGAATGACCGTTTGATTAAGGATAATGAGTCCAGCCTGGATCACATCCGCGCAAGAAACGGATCGAATCCTGGTCACGAATGTGCTTGGAAGGTCGGCCGGCGATTTGGCGGAGGCCGGTACTCTGTACTGTGGTGCTCTCATAAGTTTCTCGGAAAACAATTCATACAGCTCTTGAATCTCGCCGCAGCCAGGTAGCCTACCGAGCTAGGATCCAATCCTTGTCGTCGCCGAAGCCGCTCGCAACACGGTGGTCGTTTCAAGCCAATCATCCGCATCCAAACACGGAATCCAACCTCATCGAGCTCCATCCTTACCAACCAGACCTCCAGGGTGCTCCTCCGTTAGCTCTCTTTCTGCCTGGAGCCAATCGTCAAGGTCGCAGTCGTGCTGCCCCCCGCGTTCCACATGAATGCAATAGGCGCGTAGCTGAATCTCTTCGTTCGTCGGCGCGTTGCCTGCGGATGAATTGAGACAGCCAGTCTGTTTTTCGATTGCCTGCGAAGAAGTTTGATTACCTGTCTTGCTTTTTGCCCGCGTGCTCATCGCTGCCCTCCTCTGGGCTAAATTCCCGAGTTCCATTTTCTCGAATGTGGCCATCCTGCCCCATATCACTGCCTGCGGCATTCAAAGCTCGCCCTTGAACGACCTGCTCGGCACTCCGCGTACTCGAAAACCGACGTCTAGCTGCAAGTGTGATGACGAAAGAAGCGTAAGGTTCCATGAAGGTTAGGAATTTCTAGAATTGTCTTGAACCGGCTTGCAAGTATACAGATCGTGCTTTTTCTGCCTCAAGTGCCTGAGAAGCTTCTCAACCATGCGGGTTTGGCACGCGGGGGAGTGGCGCGCACTGGGTCTGTCCCACTATCCGAGGAGAATTGGCAGCAACACACCCATACCCAGCGCGAACAACCACAGCGCAGGCGCTGGAGTTCCCACAGGGCGGACGCGGCGAAGTTCGGACGCAGCGGTGCGCGGATTGAGGAGCAGTTCTTGAGTGTAGCGGCGTTCGAGAAGCAGAAATACAAGCGCCGTCGTAGCGCCATAAATCAAGTGCGCCATCAGCGAGGGAAGCAATGCGGACGCTGTGCTCCCGCGCCAGTCAATCTCGCCAGTGAGCAGCAGCGGCAGGAACGTCATCGGTCCGAGATACCACCAGATGACTCCGAACAGCCATCCCCACATCACGCCGAGCCCGATGCTCGAGGATTCGCGTCGAAACAGCACACCAAATGTCATGCCGATCAGTGCGCTCACCAAGAGATGGAGAAGCAGCGCGCGAAAAATAGATAGAGGAGTGTCAAGGCCAGCAATTTTGGGCAATACACCTGTAGCGATCATCACCGGGCTCGAAACAATTCCCCCGGCGAGACCGCCAAGCGCTCCCCACCCAAGAGAATGCAACACCAGAAGGCCAGGGCCTTCGGGTTCCCGATTCAGCGGATCGGACTCGATGAACAACTTTACCCACGAGCGATCAATCGCGGCGTACGCAATGCCGAGAATCAATCCATAGAGGATATGCCCTACCAGCGAACCGAATAGTTCGCCTCCATGATCTGCCGTCCAGTCCAGAGGCGTTCGGGCGATGAGCGGGAAAAGAGTGAGCGGCCCCAGGAACCACCAGAAAATCCCAAAGCCCAGCCCCCAGCCCATGGACGAACCGTATCCCCGCACGTCACGCTGGAAGAGCAGCCCAAAGCTGGAGCCAATGATCGTGGCCACGCCAAACTGCAGAACCACGGTCGCCATCCGAGAGTGAAGCTCGCCCAGCCCAGCGATCAAAGGGAAGAAGTCGCCTGCAGACGACCAGCGTCCAAAAATCATTCCACCAAGCACGCCTGCGAATCCGCCGACGATGATCGCGCGCCACCAGAGGAACGGCGGCATTTCTCGTTTCCCCCGTAGACCACCGCGAAATCCCAGCGTCACGCCCACGGGCATTCCCAGACAGATCAAATAGGCAACGAGTTCAGGAAATTGGTCGCGGGCATCCGCGAGCTTGGCCATGGAGCGGCCAGAACTAGCCAACAATGGCAAGATCCCGGCCGGAAGAACCAACCACAGGAGAAAAGCGGCGCCAAGTCCCCAGATCAATCCCGCACCCGAGCTGGTAGCGCGATACGCGAAGAGAAGTCCAAAGGCAAGCCCGAAGAGGGAGCCAAGCATCATCCCACGAGCGGGTGATGTAGCAAGAAGCGCACTTCCGAGCGCGCCGCCCGCACCGCCGACCGCGAGACCCCAAAGGGGGTCTACCCAATGGAACGATCTGCCGCGGTCATCTCGCTGCGTGGCTACTCCTGAAACCGAAGACATCGATCTCTCCTCACTGTAAATCGATGGTTTGAACGATATCGCGCGGGAAGAAAAGCTCGATCGTCCAATCGACCAGCACCCGAATCTTTCTTTCCAGACCTGGCAATTTCGAAAGGTATATTCCTCTCCATAGGAGCCATGCGAACAGTCCGGAAAAGCGCACGGACTTGTTCCTCACGAACGGAATTGCCAGTTCAGCACAAGCCGACTGGTGCCCCACGACGCAAAGCGCTCCCAGAGAGTCGAAATGAAAACTCTCTTTGGCTCCGCCCCGAAGTTCCGCGCAAATATTTTTCGCGAGTACTTCCGCCTCCCGCACAGCAAATTGAGCAGTAGGCGGACAGGGCTTTCCCGAGCTCGCATCGGTAAGTGCGGCACAATCACCCAAGGCCCACACCCCTGGACAACCGCGCAACTCGAGCGTGTTCCCAACAACCAGGGCGCCGCGCTTGTCTTTTTCCACAGGAAGCGACTTCAGCAACGGATTCGGACCTGTTCCCGCCGTCCACACAAGAGTCTGCGCACGGATCTCACCGTTGCTTACGGACACGACTCCGGGAATCACATCGGTCAGACGTGTATTCAGGCGGAAAGTAACTCCACGCGCTTCCATCCTGCCCTGTGCATAACGAGCCAATGACTCGCTTAGTTCTGGCAGGATGCGGCCGCCCGCATGAACCAGCACTACGCTCAGGTCCTCTCGACGCAAGTTGGGATAATCGGCCAGAATCCCGTGCGCAAAGTCGTTCAAAGCCCCCGCGAGTTCGACACCCGCGAAACCTCCGCCCGCGATTACAAAGGTGAGAAGAGTCTGTCGACGGATGAATTCGGGCTCGCGGTCGGCGCGTTCAAACATCTCGATGACGTGATTGCGGATTCGGATGGCGTCCAGGAGACTCTTGAAGTTGAACGCGAGCTTCTCGATATTCGCCATACCCCAAGTAATTTGAAACGGAGCCAAGAGCCAGGACCAATTGGTCGTAAGGAATCTCACGCCGCGAGCTGCTTTCGCTGGGAGAGTGATCCGTGTCCAAAATCACACGGCGGGCTTCGAGATCAATCGCGCCGACCCGTCCACGGATGAACTCTGTACGATGCAGGCTGCTACGCAACGGTGTGCTGATATGACTGGGTTCCAGGCTGCCTCCAGCGACTTCCGCGAGCATAGGTGTAAATAGAAGCGCGTTCGTCTCGCTCACCAAAGCAATCGAAACTGCGGGCTCACGCTGCAGCTGCTTCTCCAAGCACTCTGCCGTCCGCATGCCCGCGAAGCCACCACCAAGTATCACGATCTGTTTCTTTTCTCGAGGCGCGGGCGATGCGTTCTCAACCTTGGAACCGAGCACTCTCTCGCTAATATCGGTCAAACCTTGGGCGACCAGGCCCAGCAAAGCGCCGTATAACACCCAACCAACCAGCGCGGGAAAATGCGAGCGCATCTGTTCGGCGCTCCACTCAGGCGTCTGTCCGGAAAGTAGCGGAACTGCGATTACACTGATCAATCCCCACAGGGGGATTCCCAAAGCGGCGCCCGTTAAAAGGTAATCTACATACGCGCGAGGCGTAGGGCGCAAGCTCGCAGAATAGACCGCGCCTACAGCGATGCCCCAGACAACACTCAATAGCGGACGGCCGAGGGCGGGCGCCAACGCCAAGCTGGCCGTTGCGCCCGCCAGTATCCCAATTAAACTTCTCTTGAATAGTGGGTGCATCTATTTAGATACGCGCGTTATGGTCGCGCGGTTTGCCGGCTAGGAAAAATGAAGCTGCGATGCCTCTCCGTCTAAATCGAATCTGCAGTCGAAGCGCTGGATGCACACACGGCCGCTGGCAACTCAGGTCCCGGACATCGTCGCCTCTCGGACTTTCGGATGGCTGACGAATCCCTTCACCAGTGCGTCCAGAGAAAACTTGCCCGGTCCAAAAATTAGAATCACCATTCCCACAAAAAGAAAGATAAAGGGATCGGCGTTATAGAACTTGCCCGGGTCCGTGAAGAACGAAAAGAACGCTTCCCGGTCAGCCGTGATGTAGGCCATCGTCATGTCGATCACCAGACCCAGCGCGGCAATACGTGAGAGCAATCCGACAGCGAGCAGGACACCGCCCACGAATTCGAAGGTGGCGACGAATGTGGCCGTCGGCCCGGGTGCAGGCAACCCCAGGCTTGCGAAGAACTCGGTCACGTGCGCGAGATTGTGAAGTTTCCCCCAGCCGTTCTGAGCGATTTGCCAGCCCCAGTAGAGGCGGACGATCGCAAGAAAAGGGGACTGGAGTCCGGAAGCAACTCGAACCAGTAGGCCATACAGCTTTTGCATGGGAGCCAATATGCTATTCATAAGTTTTCGCTTTCCCGAATGATTCAGCTTGGGCGTGGAATGTAACAACATAGCTCTGTGGCCGGCAGAACCAGTTGAGCGCCGACCAGGTGTGGAACCATTTTTCAACATGCGCGGCGCGGTCGGGCACAGCGATCGGCGAGCTGCGCAACGCCGATTCGATTGCGGCGTTCAATGATTTGCCGCCATGCAGCGCGGAAAGGATGGCGAATTCTTCGCGGTCGAGGCGGCGGAAATAGACGTCCTCGTCCAGGCGATGCACGGCCAGAAAAATAGGGCTGGGTTTCAGCTTCGCCACCGCGCTGACGCGTTTGCGTTTGTGCCGCTCGCTGAAAGTATTGCTCGCGACATCCAGATCGTCGGAATCCTTGCGCACCTCGAGCAGCAAATCATCCACGGGATATCGCAGCGCGAGCAGGCTGACGTAGGGTTGCAACCGCAAACGCAGCTTAGCTGGATTCACGCCCGCAAGATCCTCGGGCTTCAGCGACGGTTCTCTCAAACCGTCGAACGCTTCGATATCGGCCCATTCCAGGCGCGCCATATCCACGGCTAGATTCTGCCGCTCGCCGGCCCAGTTCGGATGTTTCTGCAACCAGCCCACCAGGCGCGAACCAAGATTGCGCAGCGTGAACGATTGCGAAGGGCAATCGATCAGATACGCTTTGGCCATGGCGTCGAAGCGGCGGCCTCCCAGCACAGCACGCACACCCGGGAAAATCTTCGGCGAAAGCAGAAAGCACACGAAACCAGTATTGGCGATTGTAAATTTCCAGGCGTTCGAACGATGTCAGGCGGTCGTTAGGCTTGATGATTTGCGACGCGACGGCGCGCATCGAGCGGCCATCGGGAGCAACGGGACGCATGCGTTCGGAGCTCGTCAACGGAGTCATGACGGCGCGAGCCATGCGGCGTTGCAGGTTGAGAAGTTTCATACGGCGGCCGCGAGCGAGGCGCTGGCGAGAAAGCGATTGGCTTTCAGCGCTTCGTCATGCACTTCGTCGAAGGAAGGGATGCTGTCGTCCCACTCGAGCAGCGTGGCGGTGTGGCCGACGCGTTCGATGGCGCGCGCGTAGAGCTTCCACACCGGATCAATCACGGGATGATCGTGCGTATCGAGAATGTACTTGCGGTATTTCGAATGCCCGGCGATGTGGATTTGCGCGACGCGTTCCGCCGGGACGCTATTCACGTAGGTGAACGGGTCGAAGCTGTGATTCTGCGACGAGACGTAAATATTGTTTACGTCGAGAAGAATGCCGCAATCGGCGCGCTCGGCCACTTCGTTCAGAAATTCCCATTCGGTCATTTCGGAGACGTGAAATTCCGCGTAGCTGCTGACGTTTTCGACAGCCACCGGAATCTCGATGAAGTCGCGCACTTCGCGGATTTTCTGCGCGGTGATGCGGGCCGCTTCAAAAGTGTAGGGCATGGGCAGCAGGTCGTGCGTGTAACGGCCGTCCACGCTGCCCCAGCAGAGGTGGTCGGAAAGCCAGGGAGTCTTGGTGCGCTGCACCAGAGTTTTCAGGCGGCGCAGGTGCTCGCGGTTGGGGCGTTCGGCTGAGCCGAAGTACATGGAAACGCCGTGCTGCACCACTTTGTACTGTTCCAGAATTTGATCGAGGATGCGCAGCGGGCGCCCGCCGTCAATCATGAAATTTTCGGATATGATTTCGAACCAATCCACCACGGGTTTCCGCGTGAGAATGTGGTGGTAATGCGGCGAGCGCAGACCGATCCCGATTCCGTAATCCGTGTGGCCGTTAAAGCGATTGGCAGGCATTCCTAACTCCGTTGGATGAAGCGAAAAGATGATGCGAAAAAGTGTTGAGGGCCGGTAGTACAGTCCGGCCCTCAACACCAAACACCGCTGTTTTGAAATGATTACTGCTTGGGATCGTCGGCTGGAGGTTTCGAGCCGTCGGTTGCGCAGCCGCCCTTGCCCTTGCAAGAGTTCTTGCCTTTGCAGCCATTGTCGCTCGATTTACATCCGCCCTTGCCCTTGCAGGAGTTCTGACCCTTGCAGCCGTGCTTTTCCTTCACCTTATTGTCTGACTGGTCCGACTGAGCGGCGGAATGCATGCCGGAGAGAAGGTTGGACGCCTGGATCGTTGTAGTGGTGCCGGCGAGCAAACCAGCAAGCGCTGCGCCAGCAATCAGGGCCTTCTTTGACTTTGTCATTTTGCTAAATTTCCTCCTGTTTGAAAGAATGTGATCTACAACATGCCCTTCACACAGAAATGCAAGCGTGAAGGTTCTGCAGGATTCAAATGGCCCTTCTCGTTCCGAGCCCGAAGCTAATTCGTCGCCCGGATAATCTAGAAGGTACTTGAGATCACGGACCGACTTGCGGCCTCGTGTCGTATGATTCCGTACCCATCGCAAAGTTTCGTCGGAGTCGAAATATTTATTCGGCTATCTAGGTCTTACTGAGGTTGGTTTGGGCCAACGAAGCGGAGATGGGCACTCATACTTCAGGGCAGCGCCTGCGAGATCAGGGCTAGACGGCGATGTTCTACAACAAATCGCGCCGAGGTCCCCGGGGGCGCGAATCACTTGCTCAATCGCATGCCGCAACATCCCTCAGGAAGTTGACGCCGGCGCGACAAGTTCGAAAGAGGAAGTGAGTTGGATCGCGTTGTGCAACGTGCGATAGAGAGGGCAGCGCATCGCGTAAATGGCATGCACACGCTCCACCGTTTCTTTTACATCTTCGGGCGCTACCAGTCGCATCGCCACATGAATCCGGCGGATCACCAGTACGCCTTCCTCCGTTTCTACCTCTCCGGTCACGTCTGCTGTCAGTCTTCCATCACTCGCGTCGATTTGGCGCGCTTCCAGCGCACCTCCGAATGTGCCCAGCATTCAGCCGGCGGTTGCGGAAATGACATAGTCGATCGTCGATGAATGCGACTCCGTCAGCATCGCAGGATTCATTTTGTAGTGTTCAGCGATGGCTCCATGGACACTATAAATCACCGGTTGGGCCTCGCCAGGCAGATGCGCGATGCGCAGAGGCCCCCGCTTACGTTCAATGCGCGATTTTGAGGTGTAAACGACATCACTCATGATCTCCTCCTTGAAATCTTGCATCAGCTACATCCTTTCGCTCCGAAAGACCGCTCCCCGGTGAGGAGCGAGCGGCTGAAACTTTGCGCTCCATGGCGATCCACCGCCAATAGTTGCGAACCGATAACGCGCGATCTGCTTCTCCGAAAACAAATGCGCCAAAGCAGAGAGCGAGAACCGAGTGGTCGAGAGAGGCTCCAAAATACTCCCATACCGGAGCCTGGGCTCCAGGGTAGTTGGAAGAAAACAGCAAAGTGAGCATGTAAACCGCTCCAGAGATGCTCGCGGGTCGCACAACAACACCGAGGACCAGCGCGAGGCCGATCGCCAGTTCGCCATAGGCCACGAAAAAAGCAATGGACGTGGCGTGAGGCAACACGAATTTTTCCAGCACGGGGACCATAAACGGATAGGCGCCTCCCGCAAGAAACCGGTCGATCCAAAATTGGAACCCGCCGCCCCGGGTGAATCCCCCATCAAAGACCTTGTACTCGCCAAAAATCAGAAAGAGCGTCCCCACGGAGATTCGCAGCGCCGCGAGGGCTATCGTGTTTTGGTCTCTCGTGTTGAGCCGCATTTGAATACGATCGCTTGACTCAATCTAATTGTGCCGGATCGCGTCGGGAGACCGTCTGAGATCCAGCGGAAACACCTTCAAAGTCCACATCACCGGTACGGATTTGGGCGGATAGCAAACCGTCTTATCGCATGCCTGATAGGTCAACTCTCCGCTGATCGACACCTTTTTCCCCGAGGAGATCAGCGAGCGGGCAATGTCGGAGGTGGGTGAAAAGTTTATCGTGACATCCTGAACGATGCGGAATTTTCCCGCATATACCGGGACGTGCTCCTGGATCGCCTCCAAATAGAGATCCTCGGAGGCAGGGTAAGTTACAGGTGCAAGCTCAATTCCCGAAGTCTCGCGCACGGCGAGCTGAATGGGCCTGTATCCTTTCACTCCGGGAGAATATACGTGCGTGTCTGGGGGAAGCTGAATATCGGCAATCAGGCTCACCCGACTGCCTGGCACAACTTCACGATCCGATTGTTCCAGCGTAAGCCCGAGATGAGGCGCCTCGACTTTCTGGCTCACTTCCTCCGTCAATTCGGGGAAAAGCTTTCCCATTACATTGTTCGGCGTGAACCGATCGGTGTACTTCGCTTCGAAATACCTTTCACGAATAACGCCGCCCGTGTCGATAAAGAAAAATCCCGGCTGCGCCATCCCCTTGTTCTTCCCCGTCGCGTCCATGTTCAAGACGCCGAAGCTGGTAATGATCTTGGAACCGGGATCGGCGAGTAGCGGGAACTCGATATGGTGCCGATCGGCGAAGTCCTTGAGGATCGCCTGACTGTCATAGCTGATGGCAGCGACCTTGATGCCACTTGTTTCGAACCTTTGTTTCGCGTGTTGCAGCTGAACCAGCTGCGCTTTGCAGAAGGGTCACCAATCGGCCGAACGGAAGAAAAGCAGAACCGTCCCTTTCGCCCCCTTCAAGGTCTCGATAGATTGGTCATGGCCAAATTGGTCCCGCGCAGCAAAGGCCGGCGCTTTCTGTCCCACCTGCAATCCAATCGCGGGTGAGCCTGTTTGATTGTTTGCCGAGTTTGCTTGCATATATGCCAGCGCAAAAAGGATCACCGATATTCCGATTCCGTATTTCATCATGCTCCCCCTCGGGTCCCGTCCGAGCCGGCAAAATGACGGACCAGACGCTCGGTACGGCGCGCAGATACGGCTAATTCGAAAGCCGCGCTGATCCCACACCCAACACCCTCCCGGCTGGTGCCTCTTGCACGATGGCCACGATCCGTAAATTGCCGCCCTTGCCGCCGCGATGGAGTTTGACCTTCACCTCTTGCGAAAATTCGCCGGAGCCATCGATGGTCCCGACTCGCGTGAGGCTTCGCAAGACGGCAACGTGCTTGAGCGTCCTTCCTTCGTTCTCCCCGTGCTCCACGTGTGACTCATCGCTTTCATCCGCCGCCGCTATCAAGACATCCAAAGGCCTCGCCGAAACGACGTGAGGCACCTGGCCCGTGCTAACGTGCAGCGTAGCCGTGCCGTCCGAATCCCAACGAATCAAAGTGACGGTGACCGGAATCTTTTCGGCCTTCGTTGCGTTTTCGATGGCCGTGATTGCCCCTCTCTCATCGCTGCCCACGAGTTGAAACCGTCCATCAACAACCATCTGCGGCGTATAAACGCTCCCAAGACCAAACTGCACTCCATACGCGCCCTGGCGCTCGGTGTATTCGCGCGAGGAGTATGGGTCCCGCCAGCCGCTGCCGTCCCAGTAGTCCACATGTTCACTCAGAACGATCAGCTCGGCGTCGCCTACGGGCTGGGATCGGTCTAATCTTTCGAGCAGGGTGTCAGCGGGTGGGCAGTCCGAACATCCCTCCGAGGTGAACAGTTCCACAAGCACAGGAACACGTTGCCCATCGCCATTCCGAGCGTGCGCGGCCCCATGGGCGGCCCCCCAGCGCAGAGGCAGCAACACCCCGAGAAGAGCAATCGAGACCATGCCAATCAACGCGAGCCTGACGCGAGCCATGTCAATTCCCTCCTTGACGAGGTTGAAGCCCAATCAACCATTCGTATGATTCGGTGTTCGAACTAAAGTTACAGCAACTTTTTGCCTTCGAATTCTCGGGGCCCCAGCCCTCTGCAGCCTATTTCCTTCGGAAATCAGGCTTGGCATTAGGTATTTTCGATCGAAACCCAGAATCTCTTCTGGTCATCTCGTTTGCTCGGGATGGCGCCGGCTATGATGGACCAGCCCAACCCTCGAGTGCGACTCCTTTGAATCGTTCTTTCGCTAGGCGCCTGGTAACTTGCTTTGCGCCGAAGATTTTTTCACTCTCGGGAATCAGACGTGAGTCCCGTAGAGTGCAACCGGGAAGAGGGACAGGACTTTCACGATGGCGAATCTGCGGCTGGAAACTGGGGAAGCCCTGAACCGCTGTCGGCACCTCATCTCCCGTGTGGGCGTCCCGCAGATGTAGCCGAAACGCGCACATTTCTCGTGTCGGCCAAATCGCCCTGGGTGACCGGCACCATTTGGGACGTCGACGGAGACGTTAGGACTGGGCACAATCGATACACCACTTGACGAAGATTTCACCCCGTGGGTGAACTGCGTCCGCTTAACCGTAGAAATGCTTCTAAGCCAGGTTGGACCGAATCCACTTCTCTACCTCCTCCAGATCCGAATACGGTACCAGCCTGCAATTCGGGTGTGTGATACCCGTGATCAGAAGGGAGATCTTCTTTTCCACGTCCCGCCGATAGAATAAAGACACTCTCTTGGTTGTCGCGCCCAGAACGTAACGCGACAAGCGATTTTGAGGCACGCGAATGTAGCAGTGACCGAAAAGTTTTACACGAAAAGCGTTGATGCGGTCTCTCGGGCAGCAATGAAAAAGGTGCAGAAGGTACTGGCCGCGAAGATGAAACAGGCTCGCCGGTCAGGGAATTGACGGCTGATTTTGTGTACTTTTTTGTGTACGATTCAGTTGCAAAACCTAAAAACATTAATAAAACATTGGTGGACGTGACCGGGATCGAACCGGTGACCCC
>CAWBLT010000002.1:0-306187 GCA_963789665.1 uncultured Acidobacteriota bacterium
AAAGGAGTCAAGGAAAAAACACTTCTTCGGCGGCCGGAAGTTTTATTTGCTTCCAGCCCGCCCCATTGAGCAGGATTGTTGTAGCCTTCCGTTCCGCGATCTCGGGACGCTGCTGCATTCTCGCAGCGCTTTGGGTTTTCCTTGCCAGCGGTTTTCATCCCTTTGGCGCGACGAAGCCAGTCGGTTCGGAGACCACAAGCAGCACGGTTGTCAGGTGCCAACCATGGTTCTATCGGGGACTCGTGGCCCATAGCTTTTTCGGGTTGTCCGAGGGGGACTAGGGTCGCGTAAGAGACTCGGCCTGCCCGAGGCACGCCGCGCCTAACTAATCAGCTGAGACTCGCCCTCGAACCCGAATGTCTCCAGAACCCGACTCGCCACCGCCGGAAGAAATTCCAGGAGGGAACGGATTGGCTGCAGACATTCAAGCTGTTTGTGGTTTCAGATGTTGGGCGTCGAAGCGCACTCCTTTCTTCCAGACCAGCAAGGTGATGGCCGCCATCTTGCGCGCCAAAGTCAGACGCGCCATCTCCGGCCGGATTCCTTTGGCTACCAGCGCATCGTAAAACTCTTGGAACGGGCCCGCCTTGGCAGCGGCCACGGTGGCGGCACCCTTGAATAGATTTTTCAGTTCGTGATGGTGATTGCGATTCAGCCCGCGAATCGAGGCCGGCTTCTTCGTGCGCTGCAGCTCTCCCTGGACGAAACGTTGCTCGGCGCTGCTGTGCGTTTCGATCCCAAATCCGCTGTAGCTCCAGAGCTGTCGCTTGGTACGGAAACGATGCGGTGTTTGCATCAGAGCGATCAGCAGCGCCGCCCGGATCGGGCCAATGAACGGAATCTCGCGTAACAATTTCCAGGCTTCGTGCTTCTGGGCTTCGGCGAGCAGTTCGCGCCGCACTTCCTGACGCAGCACCCGCAACGCATCCAACTGCTGGTAGTAGAACTCCGCTCGGCGACGCACGCCGGCCTCCTGGATCTTGCCCAGCCACTCGGCTCGATGGCGTTCTGCGTAAACCTGTTTTCCTCTGCACGCGATCCCCCAACTGCGGTAGATCGCCTTCACGCGAGTCATCACCCGGATTAGATCCGTGCTGATCGTCAGATAACTCCGCGCCAGCTCGCGCAGCGTGCGCACGCCGTTCTCTCCGTGATACACCGAGCGCACCATGTTCGAACGCAGCAACTCGGCGAGCTTGCGCGCATCGATGCGGTCGCTCTTGCTGCCTTCCTTGAGCAAAGCGTTGCGGCGGGGATTACACACCACCAGCTCGGCCACGTGCGGTTTGATCAGGTCATACAACCAGGCGGCCCAGGTGCCTTCTTCGAAGGTCACATGCAAACTTCCGCGCAGGCCTTGGAGAAAATCCAGAATGGTGCTGGCCTTGGTTTCGATCGTGCACTCCATCACCCGCTTGCCCGCGGAATTTAGAACCGCGACGGAGATCGCTTCCTTGTGCACATCCATCCCGATATACTTCACGCTATCCATAGAGGGCGCTCCTTTCTGAGCTAGGTTCGAGCCGAACACTCCAAACCTACTCCAATTGGGGCGCCCTTTTATATTGCGTCGCGTCACCCCACAGGTCCGGTTCCATTACCTCAAAATGTGCGATAGCCGCGCCAATCAGGAATTTGCGGAACACTCGATTTTCAGGGCGTTTGGCATTTCGGTGAGAAAGCTCTCCGGGACTATAATCTCACTCACTGGTGATGCTGGCCCCGTTCCGAGATTTCTGTTTGAGTTGGGGCAAATTCGCGATCAGCTGGCGCAAATTTCATTTGCGGCGGAAGGAGTAAGAAAGATGAAGTTTAGAAAATTGGGTAACACTGGACTCATCGTAAGCGAGCTCGCGCTCGGCACCATGCAGTTCGGCGGCAAGATGAACATGGGAAACCTCGGTCAGGAGGACACAACGCGGATGGTGAAGTTAGCTCTGGACAGGGGAATCAACTTCATCGACACGGCGAACGTGTACAGCCTTGGGGAGAGCGAAACTCTGGTCGGTAATGCACTAAAAGGAGTGAGGCAAGAGATCGTCCTTGCCACCAAGGTCCGCCTCCCCATGAGCGCAAATCTCAATCGAAGCGGCGCGACCCGCGTCAACATCATGCGCGAAGTCGAGGATAGCCTCCAACGGCTACAGACCGATTACATCGATCTTTACCAAGTTCATGGATGGGACAGCAACACACCGCTCGAAGAAACGGTCCGGACGCTCGACGATCTCGTGCGCCATGGGAAGGTCCGCTATATCGGGCTTTCCAACTTCATGTCGTGGCAAGCCGCAACCGCAGTGATGCTGCAGGAGCGTCTGGGGTTGGAGAAATTCGTTACGGCGCAAATGTATTACAGCCTGGTCGGCCGCGAACTCGAATACGAGTTCCAGTCGTTCGCCGAGTACTACAACATCGGCATCCTGGTTTGGAGCCCGCTAGCTGGCGGCTTCCTCTCAGGCAAGTACAGCCGCGCCAACCCTGCTCCTGCTGGTACACGATTCGCAGAGGCAGGCGCGTTCGTGCCCTTCGACAGAGAGATGGGCTACCGCGTCGTAGAAACTCTGAAGCAAGTGGCCGGTCGGAATAACACAAGCCCGGCCCGTGTGGCGCTCGCGTGGGTGTTGAGACGCCCAGCCATCAGCAGTGTAATCATCGCTGCCCGAAAGGCGGAGCAACTGGAAGATAACGTCGCTGCCGTTGACCTTGAGCTCTCGGACGAAGATGTTCGGCTTCTTGACGCGGCGTCGGATCCGGGTGTTCCGTATCCAAAGTGGATGGTCCTTCAGCTCGACACCGCCGAGGATCCGCGCTCGAAGGCCCTCTATCCTGAGCGCTACGCCGATGGCGATCCCTGGAAGGACCTCCGCCGGAGCAGATGGTCCAGCTGAGAGCGCTCTACGATCCGCCACAAAGAGTTCTCACCTCGTAAGTCGCGACCGATGGTTAGCGCTGGGCTAACTCCCGGTTGAGCTGGCAGCGTTAACCAGGACTTGGCCCTTGGCCGCAGTAACATCCTTTCGTCCGAGTTTGGTTTTGTACTCAAATCACTCAGAAAACCGAAGATAGCGGCCGTGCACTCTGACAAGGAGCGGTTCGTGCGACCGCGTGTCTCAATTGGGATAGAGGATTTCCGAAAAAAACAGCAAGCGAAAAAATATTTTCCCCGCCGAAAATGTTTTCTCGGGCAAACCGAGGGGCCCTGTCGGCCTGGGTAGAGATCTGTGACTCCACCCTTCCCGGACCGTCGCGCAAGCGTGTTCTTTTCTGCAAGTGTGGGAATCGCAATCGTCTCACTGGACCGCGCAGACTGGAGCGACCCCGGGAGTGACTTTGGACCCCAGGAGGAGCCGTCAGGCGCGACAATTAGCACGACGCCCCGGCGCGAAGCACCTGTCCGCAAGGCCAAAAAATTCCTTACGACGATTGTCGCGCGCAAGCAGATTTGTAGTAGCCTTTCTCTGCGTACTCTGCGTCTCTGCGGTAAGAAATTTCCACCGTGCACGAATCCACGAATCGCAAACGGGAAGGCGCTCAAACAAAATGCGTAAGCCAATAGTAGTCGTAGGCAGCATCAATCTCGATCTCGTCGCCACCGCCGATCACGTCCCGCTCCCCGGCGAAACCATCATCGGAAAGGATTTCCGCACCTTCCACGGCGGCAAAGGCGCCAATCAAGCCGCAGGCGTCGCGAAACTCGGCCACCCGGTCAGCATGTTGGGCAATGTCGGCGACGATTCCTTCGGCGCCGCACTAAAATCCGCCCTCCGCCAAGCCGGAGTCGCCGTAAATTCCGTCCGCACCGTAAAAGGTTCCTCCGGCGTCGCGCTCATCAATATCGGCAGCGACGGCCAGAACAACATCGTCGTAGTCCCCGGCGCCAACGGCAAGCTGCGCGCCGAAAGACATCACCACGCACTCCGCAATCCTCCGCAAAGCCGGAATGATCCTCGCGCAACTCGAAATCCCACTCATCACCCTCGAAACTCTCGGCGCCTTCGCGCACCGCTACAAAATCCCGCTGATGCTCGATCCCGCCCCCGCACGCGAATTGCCCAGCGGCCTCCTCCAGGTCACTGCCTGGATCACTCCCAACGAAAGCGAGACGCGCATTCTCTGCGGCCTCCCTCCCACCGAGCCGGTGACGCCCGAAACCGCCGCGCGCTGCGCCGATCTCCTCCTCGCGCGCGGCCCCAAAAATGTCGTAATCAAAATGGGCGCGCAAGGCGCCTTCCTCGCCACAGCCGACGGCCTCCGCGAAATGGTTCCATCCTTCGCAGTAAAAGCACTCGACTCCACCGCCGCCGGCGACGCCTTCAACGCCGGCCTGGCCGTCAGCCTGCTCGCCGGCAGAAAGCCCCGCGATGCCGCCCGCTACGCAGCCGCGGTAGCCGCCATCTCCGTCACCCGCAATGGCGCGCAACCCTCCATGCCTACGGCCCGCGAAGTCGCAAAATTCCTGAGGTCGCAGAAATAAAAAGCGCGCCAGTCTGCCTTTGTAGCGCCCATCCCGCTTTGCGGGATGGGCGCCTTTGACTCGGTGCTGCCCACGAGTTGATCCGTCGCGCTCGCTCCAAGCATCCGCGCCTAGCCCCATCTGGGAGTGCGGCGGCTTGCCGCCGCCTTGGTTTGCGCGAGGCTTGCCTCGCGTGCCGTTAATGGGAGTGGGCGTCATCCTGAACCCGCGATAGCGAGTAAGAACTCTGCTTTTCGTCAGGGCACGGCTTCAGCTGCTGAGGGGCTCCACATTTTCCATTTTCTATTTTCGCTCTTCGCTCTTCCCGCGCCGCACCCCTCACTGCACCTTCGGCTCCGCCGTCAATTCCGGCTGCGGCAAATCTCCCTCGCTCAACTCGCTGTGCCGCCGCTCCCGGCTGGCATTCAACAAATCCGTGGCCGCCGCCAATTCCTTCTGCGCATCCTGCGCCCTGCCCATCCGCAGCAAAATCTGCCCCTTCAAGTTGTGATAGTTCGCATTATTCGCGTCCATCCGCACAGCCGCGTCCACCGCCCCCAGCGCCAAAGAAAATTTCCCCGACCTCTGGTAAACCCGCGCCAATCCAAAATAAGAACTCGATAAATGCGCATCCAGCTGCAGCGCCCGCTTGAAATTTTCCTCTGCCTTCGCGTCGTCCTGCATATACGCATACACCACGCCCAGCCGGTCGTAATCAAAAGCCACGTCCGGCTCGATCTCCGCGTCCTGCAAAAACTCCCCGCGCGCTTTCTCAAAATCCGTCCGCGCCAGATAAGCCAACCCCAAATTGAAATGCACAAATGGCAGCCGCGCATCCAGCTCCGCCGCCTGCTGCAATTCCGCGATTGCCTTGTCATTCTCCTCGCGATTCAGCGCCGCCTTGCCCATTAGCAAATGATATTCCGCCGTATCGTGCCCCAGCTCCACAAATCGCCCCAGCGCCCGCTCCTCCAAATCCCCCTGCCCCGCCTTGTTCGCGGCATTCCCCAGCACATACAAATAATTCAAGTCCGACGATTCCTCCGTCCAGATCGGCTGCAGCGCCGCGACCGCATCCGCATACCGCTCCGTAAAAAAATAGCAAAGCCCCAGCAAATAACGCGCCTGCACCGACGAAGGCTGATCGCGCACCACCGTCTCAAACGGCGCAATCGCCGCATGAAAATCATTCTGCCGGTAATAAACCAATCCAATATTCAAACGAATTCCCGCCACGCTCGGCGCCAAACGAGCCGCCTTCTGCAACAACTCCAAAGCCTGCCCCCACTGCTGCCGCCGCATCGCAATCACTCCCAAATTCGCGTAAGCCCCCGCCGCGCCAGGGTCCGCCGCCAACACCTTCCTGAACGCCACCGCCGCCCGATCCAATTCCCCAGCCCGCAAAGCCGCTTCCCCCGCCGCGAACAACCCCGCCACATCCGTCGCCGCCCCAGCCCCACCGGCGTGCGCAGCTTGCCCCATCGCCGGCCGCACCATCAGCCCCGCGCCAACCACCACAGGCCAACGACGGCAGCCGTACCATCCCGCGCAATGTTCCCCAGCAATTCACCGCTAAAAACTAGCACACTTCGTGAATCGCGCTGCAGCGCGATTCACCCTGGGAACCGGCAGTGCCGGTTCGAAGGGCCTGGCTGCCGCAGGCAGGCTGCGCCCCAGCTTGGCCGGACGCCAACATCTCCACACCTCGGTTTCCGGGTCCGCCAAATGCCCGCTTCGCGCCCCGCTCCCGCCTCCCACCATCACTTCCCCACAATGACCCCAAGTTTTTCGCTTGACATATCCCCGCTCCCGTATATAAATCACTTTTAATAAATTTAATAAAACGTTTGGGGTGGGGTCCATAGCGCTTCGAAATTCAACTTGCCGGGATAGCTGTTCCCGCGCTCGCGCCATCGCAGCCTGCCAGCTGTGCGGCGTCCCCCATCACCCATCGCGCTCTACCAGCAGCTTCGGGTATTAGCATTTCGGGCTCGCAAAATACGCGCACACTCTGCGCTACCTGGAGACGTACATGAAATTTCTTCGCCAAGCTTGCTTGCTGATCGCCGTGCTCCTCGCCGCCTCCGGAGCCGCCTTCGCTCAAGACACCGCTACCTTCACCGGAACCGTGCGCGACACTTCCGGCGCGGTCGTCGCCGGTGCCGACGTCGTCATCGCCAACGCCACCATCGGCGTCACCCGCGCCACCGTCTCCAATAACGACGGCGAATGGGTGGTCACCGCGCTGCCCATCGGCGCCTACAACATCTCCGTCTCCGCCAAAGGCTTCAAGAAATTCCAGGCGAACGGCGTCGTCATCCGCGTCGGCCAGAAGCTGCGCGTGGACGTCAACCTGGAAGTCGGCTCCCTCTCCAGCGAAGTCGTCGTAGCCGGCGAAGACGTGGCCCAGGTGGAAACGCAATCTTCTGAAATCGCCGGCACCGTCACCGCGAAGGAAATGACGCAGCTACAGCTCAACGGCCGCAACTTCACGCAGCTCATCAATCTCACTCCCGGCGTCAACAATCAATCCGGCCAGGACGAAGGCACCGTCGGCATCAACGGCAACGTGGTGTACAGCATCAATGGCGGCCGCGGCGAAAACAATAACTGGGAAGTGGACGGCGGCGACAACATGGACAACGGCAGCAACAACTCGCTGAACGTTTACCCCAGCATTGACGCCATTCAGGAAGTCCGTGTCCTCACCTCCAACTACGGCGCCCAGTACGGCCGCAACGCCTCCGGCACCATCGAAGCCGAAACCAAGTCTGGCACCAGCAGCTTCCACGGCGACGTGTACGAATTCAATCGCAACAATATGTTCAACGACCGCAGCTATTTTGACCAGAGCTCGCCCAACGCTCCCGAATACAAGAAGAACGACTTCGGCTACACCATTGGCGGCCCCGTTTACATTCCCGGCCATTACAACACCGACAAATCCAAGACTTTCTTTTTCTTCTCGCAGGAATGGCGCAAGGAAATTGTCCCCAATACCTTCGCCATCCCCGTTCCTTCCAATGCAGAACGCGGCGGCGACTTCACCGACATCTGCTCGCTCGGTCCCACCGATTGCCCCGTAAATAATCCCAATCTGCCCGTGCAAATCGTCGCGAATCACATCGTCGGCGTGGATCCCGCAACGGATCCGAACGTCTCGGCGCTCCTGGCGTCAATTCCCGAAGCCAACAGCACCCTGGCTTGCGGATCGCCCACGCAATCTTGTTACGACACTTCCCAGCCAACTCCGACAAACTGGCGCGAAGAACTCGTGCGCGTTGACCAGAACATCACTCCCAAGCTGCGCGCTTCGTTCCATTACATTCACGATTCCTGGTCCACCGTCGTCACCCCCACCCTCTGGTCCAATGCCACTCTGCCCAACATTCAGACCAATTTCGTCGGGCCCGGCACCAGCGCCGTCGCGCGCCTCACCTACACCGCCTCGCCCTCGCTACTGAATGAATTTGTCTTCAGCTATACCGCCGATCACATCTCCTTGACCAACATCGGCCCCTTCCAACGTCCGCCTTCCATGACCATGACCTCGTTCTTCGACAACGGCTTCGGCGGCAAACTCCCCGCGATTTCCGTCGGCGGAAATAACGCCTATTCCTTCCAGACCGATCCGTCTTACGAGCCCTGGAACAACGCCAACCCCACCTACACCTTGCGTGACAACGTCACCAAAATTATCGGCAAGCACACCCTGCAATTTGGCGCTTATGCCGTCATCGCCCAGAAAAATCAGGAGAATTCACCGCAAATCGAAGGCGCGCTTGGCTTCGATGCCTCCAACTCCTCGGTCAGCACCGGTAACGCTTTTGCCGACCTCTTGCTCGGCAACGTCGCCTCCTACTCCCAAACCAACAACCAGATCAAATACTACGATCGCTATCAGATCCTCGAACCTTACATCCAGGACGACTTTCACGTCACTTCGCGCCTGACCCTGAACCTGGGTCTACGCCTCAGCTTCTTTGGCACCTATCACGAAAAATTCAATCGTGAATATAACTTCGACACCACCGTTTGGACTCCAGCCAACGCGCCCCTGCTCGATGCCAATACCTCCGCCTTGCTCAATCCCGTCACCAGTGTCCCGCTCTCTTATTCCAACCCTGCCGATTCTCAGTACCTCTTCAACGGCATCGTGCAATGCGGACCCGGTTCTCCCCGCGGATGTCTCCAGCAACACTGGTTCAATCCCGCTCCTCGCATCGGATTTGCCTGGGATCCTTGGGGCAACGGCAAGACCGCAATTCGCGGCGGTTACGGCATCTTCTTCGACCACGGCAACGGCAACGAAGCCAACGCCGAAAGCCTCGAGGGCAGCGCGCCTCTCGTCCTGACCCCCGGCCAGTCCAATATTGCCGGAAACTCTTGCGGCCAGCCCACCGGCTACACTTGCCTGGGGTCCGCTGGCGGCCCGCCTCTGGCCTTCCCCTTGTCCGTCACTTCCATTCCCAGTAAAGCCATCTGGCCCTACGCGCAACAATGGAATATCAGCATTCAGCATGAGTTCTTCAAGAACACCATCGGCTCCATCGCCTACGTCGGCAGCAAAGGCACCAATCTCGCCGATCAGCGCGACCTGAACCAATTGCACCCCGCTCCCGCCGGCCAGAATCCTTACACCGCCGGCGTTCCGCTCAACGGCAACGATTGCCAGACTGGTTTCGCCAATGGCACTGACATCACCACCTTGCCCCAACCCGTGCAGAATAATTTCGCCGTCGCCTGCGGCAACATTGACCCCAACCAGGTGCGCCCCAACTTCTTCGGCTTTGGCGATATCACCGGAAAAGAATACCGCGCCAGCTCCAATTACAATTCGCTGCAGATTTCCGTCCGCCGCACCATCGCTCCTCTCACCGTGGCCGTGGCTTACACCTATTCGCATTCACTGGACGACGAATCCGACTGGCAGGATGTCAATTTCGTCAATTCCTACAACCTGAAGGGCAATTACGGCAGTTCCAATTTCGATGAGCGCAACATTCTCAACGTCAGCTACGTTTACGACATTCCCTCCGGCCATAAGGAAGGCATCTCCAAGATACTCCTCGCCAATTGGGAATTTTCCGGCATCACCACTTTCTATAACGGCACGCCCTTCAGCGTCACCAATGCCGTTTTCGGTGACAACGCCGGCGTCGCCAACGGCGTCGGAACCAACGGCTCGTACCCGGATATTGTGGGTAATCCGCATGCCGCGCCCCCTGCTGCCGTGGTGGCATCCCTGAATCCCTCTGCGGGCCCTCTGCTCTTCAACCCTGCGGCCTACAATGCTCCGCAGGGCCTTACTTTCGGCGACGCCGGACGCAATTCCTTGAACATTCCCAGCCGCTTGAATTTTGACATGGCGCTGTACAAGAACTTCCCCATCAAAGAGTCCTACGCGTTCCAGTTCCGCGCCGAGGCTTTCAACATTTTCAACCACACCCAGTGGAACGGAGTCAACAGCTCCATCGCCTGCTACGGCGCCACAAACAACGCTGCCGATTCCGACTGCGTCCCACCACCTAACAACCCTACCGGCGCCACCTGGTCGGGTTTCCTGCAACCCTCCGGCGCGCACCTGGGCCGCATCTTCCAGTTCGGCCTGAAGTTCATCTTCTAACCCGACAAACTTGACCGCACGGCAAAAAAAGGGCGCTGCAGAAAATCGCAGCGCCCTTTTTATTTCGCAATAACATTTCAGGCGTCAGCCTCGGTAGGGGCGCTGCTTGTGAATCGCCCGGCCGGGCGATTCATCCTGAGATCCCGCAGTGCGGGATCGAAGGGCTGCGCCCCAGCTTGCCATGATGTTAGCCACGTCACCGGATCGCATTGGCCTTTCTCTGCGCCCTGCGTTTACCCCGACGCAGTCGGGGCGTCTCTGCGGTAAATGCGTTAGTCTTTCTCCGATTTACCTCCGCCTCTCCTCTGTGTCCTCTGTGTAAAATCTTTCGCCGTTGCCTTTATCTGTGTTCATCTGCGTTCATCTGTGGTGCCTTTGACTTAGCGCCGCCCGCAAACTCAGTCGTCCCCCGAATCCCCTGCCCCTCCACCAACACATAAATCTTGTCCGCGGCAACATTCGCAAATTTCTCCACCGCCCCGCTAGGCCACAAAACTTCCACCGAATCCACACTCGTCGCCTTCCCCAATCCAAAATGCAACCGCAAATCGTTCTGCGAAAGATAACTCGCCCCGCCGCGCACCTCATCGAACTGCACCAGCTTCCCCGCCCGCACTGTAACTCGGGCCCCAATCGCCGCGCGATTGCTTTTCGTCCCCTGCAATCGAAATTCCACGCGATGATTCCCCGCCACTCCGTGATTCAGCAGCAAAGTCGGCGCCTCGCCCACATTCAGCAGCAGCACATCCACATTCCCATCGTTCGCCACGTCGCCAAACGCCGCCCCGCGCCGCGAAGCTACCGGTACCGCATTCAATCCCGCCGCCGCGGCCGATTCCGTGAACGTCCCATCATGATTATTCATGTGCAGCAGCAAGGGCTCCTTGTACCGCGCCGCTCCCTCTAGCTGGTCCATCTGCGGATACACGTGGCCGCTCGCCACAAATAAATCCACCCAGCCATCATTATCGAAATCGAAAAATCCGGCGCCCCATTTCACATACGGATAGCTGGACTTCGCCACTCCCGCCTTCCAGCTCACGTCGTCAAATCCCTTCGCGCCCAGATTGTGATAAAGGTTGTCTTCCTGGTCGGCGAAATTCGTCACGAAAATATCCAGCCGCCCGTCATGATCGTAGTCTCCGAAATCCACGCCCATCGAACCATCCGCGTTGCCCTCGCTGCTCAGCGCCGCGCCCGCCAGCATTCCCTGATCCGTGAACGTCCCGTCGTGATTGTTGTGATATAGAGAATTCGGCCCGGTATCATTCGCCACGTACAAATCCGGCCAGCCGTCGTTATCGTAATCACCCCACACCACGCCCAAACCGTAATATCCATTGGGATCGCTCACGCCCGCCTTCTGCGACACTTCCTCAAACGTTCCGTCGCCGCGATTGTGATACAGCAAATCCGTCTCTCCCGTCATTCCCCAAGGCCCGCACTGCACCACGATCCCGCGAAATTTGCATGTGCCGAAAGCCGCCACGTTGCTCAGATCCACGTGCACGTAGCGCGACACAAAAATATCCACGAATCCGTCTTTATCGTAATCCGCCCAGGCCGCGCCGGTCATGAATCCGCTCCCGCGCACCCCAGCCTTCTCCGTCACATCTTCAAAAGTGCAATTTCCCCGGCCGCGATACAAAGCGTTCCCGCCGTAGCCCGTAACAAAAATGTCCAGCACTCCATCGTTATCAAAATCCGCCACCGCCAAGCCCATCCCCCAACCCTTGCGCGTCAAGCCAGCGGCCTGTGTCACATCCTCAAATTTCGGCGCCGCACCGCCGGCGCGATTCCCCACTTGCCGGTATAGCGTCACCATGAAATCCCCGCCGTTCCGGTAACGCTCCACCGTCGAACCATTCACCACCAGCGCCGAAAGCACCCCGCTGCCATCGCAATCAATAAACCCCACGCCCCCGCTCATGGACTCCACAATATATTTCTTCTCAGGCGAAGCGATATGCGCCACGGTAAGCCCAGCCCGCGCGGAAATATCCTCAAAGGTAGGAACCGCAGATAAAGCGGGAGTATGTTGCGCCCCGCCAGAAGTGGAAAGCTTGCTGTCTTGCGCGGCGCCCGAAGCGCACAAAAACACAAATGCTGCCAGCGCGAGAAGCGCCAAAAGTTTTTCCCCGCTGGAGCCGGATCCCAATGCGCAACTACTCTAGCCGCGCATCATCCCGTTGTCCATGATTGCCGAGATGCCGTAGCCCCAGCAGGATTGCGAATGCAGAGGTAGGGGCGCTGCTTGCTGCGCCCCTGCTTGCCACGATCTCAACCGCTCGACGCCTCGCTGGCACAATCCTCAAACCTGTCCTGCGTTACCTTTGTGAGGGCGGCGCGCCTCAGGTTTTCTCTGCGTCCTCTGCACTCCGCCCTCTGCGCCCTCTGCGTTAAATCTTTTGCCGTACCTCAACCAACGCTCGACGGCCCCTATTTCGCCGGCAGGTAACTCAAATCCGGACGAAACTCGATGATCTCGCTGTAGGTGCTCTCGATCGCCCCGTTCAGCCTCTCGACCACCGACATAGCTTCCTGCTCACCAAACGCCGCTCGCAAATCCTCGCGCAATGGCTTGATCGCCGCATCGTCTTCAAACGACGCCCAGTTCGCATGGTCAATCGTCAACACAAAAGTCCCGCCCGGCCCGCCGTTCACCAGCCGATACCAGTTGTAGTGCCACGGCGATTTCATCTGCGTCCGCGCATCATGCATCCGCGCAATCGCGCTGCGGAAATCGTCGCCATGCCCATAGCGGATGTGGAAAGTAATAATCTCCGTGTATTTCGCGTTCATCTCCGTCGGCGGATTGCTCACTTTCGGCAGGTACTCGTAGTAAGCAGTCACGAGCTTGTCCACCGATCCGCCAATCGCCTTCTGATATTCCACCAGGTCCGCCGCATCCGTCACAGAAGGCGTATCCATGTCCGACCAATGCTGTCCCAACCGCCCCACCAGATAAGTTCCGGTGCGCTCGCCGGTCAGCGTTTCAAATACGTACAATGGCTGCGTGTCCTTCTGCTGCTTGTGCCACTCCACTTTCTGTTTCCGTCCGTCTTCGTACTGTTTCACCATGCCGTTTTTCGGCGTCTGAAATTCGAGCGAAGCAATCTCCGCTTTCGGCGCTGGTGCCTGTGCCGCCACGGACATCGCCGCGAGCAAACACACACCCATGCCAGCCATAAGTTTGATCAATTTCACAAGTTCCTCCTGGATTTGAAACGCAGTGGGCCCAAACCCGCCGACAGTACACCGCGCTCCCAGTGGAGTCAATCCGTATCTCCACCCACGAACGCGCGCTCCCGACGCCGCGCAAGCCCGTGTACCAAATCCAAGTACCATCGCGAAATTCCCTATCCCGCGCATCCGCTTTTGCGATTGGACATAAGCGCTCAGCCTCGCTAATTTTATATATGGACACCACCACAGCAACAGCAACTCACGACGCCGATGTAGACTTGCTGCACGACCTCGGCAGCAGCATCGCCGCTTCCGGCCAGGATCCTCTCCACGAAGTTCTCGAACGCGTCCTGGAATTTGCCATCGCCCTGGTCAAATGCGATTCCTGTTTCATCTATGTTCAGGAACAGGAGGAACTCGTCCTGCGGGCCTCAAAGAATCCTCATCAGGAAGTTGTCGATCGTTTGAAACTCCGCGTCGGCCAGGGCATCACCGGCTGGGTCGCAGAACACCGCACCGTCGTGGCCGTCGCGCGCAACGCCGCGAAAGATCCGCGCTTCAAATTCTTCAACCAATTGCCCGAGGATTCCTACCAGGCTTTCTTGTCCGTGCCGCTGCTCTGCCGCGGCCGGCTCGTCGGCGTAATCAACCTGCAGCACATTCGCCCGCACATCTACAAACAGCGCGACATCCAACTGATCTCGACGGTCGGCTTCCTGGTCGGCGCCGAGATCGAAATGGCGCGGCTGGAAACCGCCAACACTCAGCTCTCCGAGCGCCTGGAAACCCGCAAGCTCCTGGAACGCGCCAAAGGCATCCTGCAGCGCGACATGGGCTTGACCGAAGAGCAAGCCTACCTCACGCTGCAGCAGCAAAGCCGCCAGACGCGCAAATCCATGAAGCAAATCGCCGAAGCCATCATTCTCTCCGACGAAGTAAAACGCTCCTCGAAAATCGCCTCGTAACCCGGCGCGGATTCCGCGCACAATTCCAGCGGCGCACAATTTTCGCGAGCCAGCGCGCGTCGCAAAACATAACGCCGGCGCGGAAGCAAGCTAGCCATCAGCCTGCCGCCGTGCCGGCGCACAAAACGCCCGCGCTACCTTGCTGGCGTTACTTTGCTTAGGTTACTTCGCCTGCAAGTACGAGTTCATCTTCGCGTCAGGCGTTACCTTCTTTCGTGTCAACTCCACATTCGGCCGCTCGGCGCCGTAGTGCAGCACGATGCCCAACCTCTCGACGTACAATGCAGTCACCACGGCTTCGCCGTCTCGCACTTCCAGCGTCATCTTGCCGGTGTCCGCGCTGGTTATTTCGCTGATGTACGCCGGGATCACAATACCCTTGCCCGGTGCCGTCTGCCGCGAAGATGGTCACCGGCGGCGGCGAGACACTATCCTCCACCGCGAAAGTGTAATCGCCGGCCGGAAGCAGCACCATTCCCCACTTCGCCGGGCTGGTTAGCGTGAACCTGCCGACGATGACCGGCTGGGCTCCTGTGTGCGATGGAAATGTGAACGACGAAACCAAAGACAGCAGCAGGACGCTGATGCGGGACAGTTTTTTGCTCGATGTCATAAATTCCTCCTCAGGAATTCGTTGCCGTAAACGCCGCCGCACACTTCGTGCTGGCGTTGCTAAGGTTGGTTCGTTGCGGACAACGGAGTCAGCAAGTGACGCGTTCGAATTACAGTGGTTAGGAGGGAACCTCTGAGTTCGTGCCCATCATCACGTCGGGGAGATGATCGGCATGATTACTTTGCCAGTCGCGATCGGCAGCGTCCAATCCAAAGAATCTTTGCGATCCATAGTTTTGGGCAGTTCCGTTGCGAAACCGGGGCAGGAAGATGTGCGGTTCTTGCGGATGCGTAGCTCGTGGTTGGGCGTGAGAATTGGAGATTGAGAAAATTAGTGTCGATTCGAATGGATCGCCGTTGTTTGTTTTCAAGGAGTTAGACCGATTTCTAATTGCAACTAGTGTCAATTAGAAATGCGCGATTCATGCGTAGACGTCAGTAGATTTACACATCGTGGTGATGGTGCAGAAGGCCGCGCCACCCTTCATTGTCCCCGGCGCTACGCGAGTTTCAGCTGTCGCAGCACTTCGTTGGTGATTTCCTCTGGCGTGTTGCTGACGGGCAGGACTAACGCATCGGCTGGGACTTCGAGGTCCGCAAACTGGCCGGCCAAAATCGCTTTGCCGGCGAAATGTCCGGTGCGACTTTGCAGGCGTGCGGCTATTTCACTATACGTTCCCTGCAGGTAACAGATGCGCAGGTCCAATCCGGAGGCGAGCGTTTCGCGGTAAGTGTGCTTCAGGGCGGAGCAGGCCAGCACTACATCCTGATTTTTCGCGGCACAGCGCAGGAGTTCCGCATGGATCGCAGCCAGCCAGGGCTCGCGGTCCTGGTCGGTGAGCGGGATTCCGTGCTGCATCTTGGCAATATTCTGCGGAGGGTGAAAATCGTCGGCATCCAGAAAGGGCCAGCCCAAGCGCTCAGCGAGCAGCTTTCCGACGGTGGTCTTTCCCGAGCCGGTTACACCCATCAGCAGAAGAATCATCGGCCAGGATTATCCCCCAGCAAGGCGCCATACGGAGGCGGATGTTGCTATGCATGGTGCCAAAAGACCAAAGTGTGAATATAATGCCGGCCATGGCCTCCCCAGGACCAGGTGCCGAGCCATTGAATATTCAGCTGCTCGTGGACTCGATTCCGGCGCTGATACACACGGCCAGGCCTGACGGTTACCTCGATTACTTCAACAAGCCTTGGCTGGAATATCTGGGCGTGAGTTTGGAGAAAGTGGCCGGGTGGAATTGGACTTCGTTTATTCACCCGGAAGACGTGGATGGAATTGTGGGCGAGTGGCGAGCGTGTCTCGCGACCGGAAAAATCTTCGAGTACGAAACGCGCGTCCGACGGGCAGATGGGGAATACCGTTGGATGTACCACCACAAAGCGCCACTTCGGGATGCGGACGGCAACATCATGAAGTGGTATGGATCGAGTCTGGATATCGAGGAACGTAAAAGTGCGGAAGAACGGCTCCGTAGAAATACCGACGCACTGCAACGAAGCGAGTTTTATCTGGCCGAAGGGCAGCGGTTGGGCCACATGGGAAGCTGGGCGTTCGACCCTGACGGATTCAGCTACTGGTCACCTGAATTATTTCGCATGCACGGGCTGGAACCGGCGGGCAAGGCGCCCAGCGTTCAGGAATACTTAGGCTTGGTTCACCCGCAGGACCAGCGAGCGATGGCAGATCTGATCAACCGACTGGTGGCGGATGATACGCCCTTCGACGCGACCAAGCGCATCGTGCGACCCGACGGGCAGGTCCGCTACATTCGTTGCGCCGGTGTTCGTTTTGCGGACAGCCGAAGCCTGAAAAAGTACGTGGGCAGCGCCATAGACGTCACGGAACACGAGCTGCTGACTCAGGAACTGCGGCGGCGGGAAGCGTACCTGACGGAAGCTCAGAGGATGAGCCACACGGGCAGTTGGGCCTGGAACCTGCGTACCGGCGCTCTGTTCTGGTCGGAGGAGATTTTTCGCATTTATGGCTTTAACCCACAAGAAATCGGTCCCTCATGGGCGCAGTTCCTCGCGAGGGTTCATCCTGAGGATCGAGCACAGATCGAGCAGCGAGCAAAAATAGAAACTACCAGGAAAGAGTGGGTGGACTCGCTGGGAGATTTTCGAATTGTGCTGCCCGACGGAACGATCAAGCACCTGCATTCGGTTGCGCATCCCGCTAAGGATAGTACGGGTGAAATTACGGAGATCATCGGCACCGTGATGGACGTTACGGAGCACGAGCTGCTGACTCAGGAACTCCGGCGACGAGAAGCCTACTTGGCCGAGGCGCAAAGGCTAAGCCATACAGGCACCTTTGGCTGGAAGGCTGCCAGCGGGGAGCTGTTCTGGTCCGACGAGACGTTCCGTATCTTCGAGTACGACCGCACTGTGAAGCCAACATTAGATTCAGTGATGCAGCGCGTCCATCCCGAGGGCCGCGCCGACGTCAAAGAAGTCATTCATCGCGCCTTGGCGGGAGCGCCAGAATTCGAGCATGCCTATCGCCTGCTAATGCCAGATGGGCGAATCAAGCACGTCCACGCGATCGCTCACGCGGCACAGAATGTATCCGGCGACGTCGAGTTTATCGGGGCGGTGAGCGACATCACCGAACGCAAGACCACCGAAGACAAGATGCGGCGCCTGGTCGAAGCCGGTATTCTGGGGATCTACTTCGCGACCGTGGAGGGTGGGATCGTAGAGGCCAACCAAGCATTTCTACAAATGCTGCAATACAGCCGTGAAGATCTCGTCGCGGGTCGATTGCGCTGGGCGGATCTGACGCCAACCGAATGGCGCGAGCGCGACGAACGTTCGATGGCAGAGTTCCTGGCAACTGGAGTTTTTCAGGCATACGAGAAGGAGTACCTCCGGAAAGACGGCAGCCGCGTGCCGGTGCTGGTTGGAGGCGCGCGGTTTGAAAGTGAGAACCAGGGCGTGGTGTTCGTGCTCGACTTGAGCGAACAAAAGCGCGCCGAGGAAAGGATCCGGGAGCAGGAAATGGAGTTTCGGCAGATTCTGGACCTGGCGCCCGAAATTATTGCGGTCTACGGGCCTAAGCGACAACGCCTTTACGCCAACCATGTGATGCTCGATTACATCGGTGTTAGTCTTGACGAGTGGCAACGGTCCGCTGACCGTAACGTCGGCGCTCATCCTGATGACAACGAGCGGATCGACGTTCTTTTTGGCCGTGCTGTCGCTCGTGCCTGTGCTGACGAGTTGGAGTTGCGACTACGCAAACGGGATGGAAGTTATCGCTGGTTCCTGGCGCGTTTCTTCCCATTGCGCGACGAACAGGGACAGATTACCCGTTGGTATGTTACCGCGACGGACATCGAAGAGCGCAAGCAGGCGGAAGACCGGCTTCGCCAAGAAAACGTCGCCCTGCGGGAAGAAATCGACAAAGCCTCGATGTTCGAGGAAATTGTGGGCACCTCGAGGCCGCTAAAAGCCGTGCTATCCCGGGTTGCGAAAGTCGCTCCGACGGACTCCACGGTTCTGATTACCGGGGAAACCGGGACGGGCAAGGAACTGGTGGCGCGCGCCATCCACAGGCGCTCGCGCCGTTCTTCGCGCGCATTCGTGAGCGTCAACTGTGCGGCCATCCCGCGCGATTTAATCGCCTCGGAATTATTCGGTCACGAGAAAGGCTCGTTCACGGGCGCGCTGCAGCGCCGCGTGGGCAAGTTCGAACTTGCCGAGGGCGGGACGATTTTCCTGGATGAAATCGGCGAGCTTCCGACGGAGACTCAAATTGCCCTGCTGCGGGTGTTGCAGGAGCGCGAATTCGATCGTGTGGGCGGCAATCATCCGATACGAGCCGACGTGCGCGTGATTGCCGCCACCAATCGCGACCTGGAAGCCGCGGTTGCCGCAGGATCTTTTCGGGGGGACCTTTTCTACCGCATCAACGTGTTCCCCATCGAGAACCCGCCACTGCGGCAGCGGAAGGACGACATCCCGATGCTGGTGGAGTATTTCATCGATCGCTATGCGCGCAAAGCCGGCAAGACCATAAAACGCGTGAACAAGAAGACGCTGGAATTGTTTCAGTCCTATCCCTGGCCGGGAAACATTCGCGAACTCCAGAACATCATCGAGCGTTCGGTGATACTTTGCGAGACAGAGATTTTCTCGATCGACGAGAACTGGTTACCGCAGCCGCCACCTCTGGCAGCAGGCTCGAAACAACAAGTTGAGCTCCCGCAGACACTCCTGGCGCAAGAGAAGGAGATGATCGAGGCGGCACTGAAGGATACCCGCGGCCGTGTGTCGGGATCCACGGGCGCTGCGGTGAAGCTGGGGATACCGAGGTCCACGCTGGAATCGAAGATTCGCTCGCTGAGCATCAACAAGAATCGCTTCAAGAATTAAGGGAATTGAGAAATCGCGCCTCCCGCAAATTGTTGGTAGATATGGCGACGTATTTCAAATTGGGAAGTTGAGTTTCTTCAAAAACGCCGCAAATCGCGAGTCGTGGTGCAAGCTCTTCAGCAGGGAATCCAGTTTCGTTTCGATCCAACCGTCATCACGCTTGTGCAATTCATTTTCCGAGCTGGGCGTACTCCGCTTTGGCTTGCTGGTAGATGGGAATGTCGGAGTCGGCGTCCTTCCACAAATCCAGGAAAGTCTCGTAGGACTTCCGTGCGGCGGCTGCATCGCCCATCATCTGCTGTGCGCGGCCGAGTTGGAGCCAAGCCAGTGGGCCGGTGACATGTCTCACGGTAAAACCGGGATTGTCGATCAGCTTTTGGAACTGAGCGGCGGCCGACCGGCCATCGCCGAGCTGCAGATACGCCAGTCCGCGGATGTAGGCAGGGTACACATAGTTGAACGATGCGGTAAACGCCAGATCGTACTCGGCAGTGCCGCGGAGCAGATCGATGGCTGTCGCCGGAGCGTGTTGCTGCAGCTTGATCGCGGCCCGGATGGTGGGAATGAAGAAGTGCTGCACAAGCGTGTCCTCGGGCCTTGCCGCGCTGACTTGGTCTGCGAGGCTACTGGCTTCCGCTGCTCGTCCCGTTCGCGCGAGCGCGAGCGCCAGGGCGACCCTGCCATTGCTATCGAGCGGGCTTCCAGCTGCCTTGCTTTCATAGCGTTGAGCTTCTACTTCCTTTCCGACTTCGGCATCCTCCAGGGCCGAGAGGAACACCCACCAGTCGGCATTGCTAGCGTTCGAGGTCGGCCCCAAAGCTTGCGCTCGCAGACGCTCGGCGGAGTGAAAGCGGCCCTGCTGAATCTCGATCAAGGAATGTTCATGCAGGAAGTCTTCTCGATACCTGCCTCGTTCCTCTTCCTGGAGAATCTTTGCGACGTTGTCTCTGTCGCCGGTAGCGAATGCCACAATTAGTCTTTCCCGCCGGATTAGTGAACTGTCGAGTTTAAGGTCGTCCGCTTTGGCGAGCCATGATTTTGCCTCATTGAATCTGCTTGCGTACCTGATGGACTGGATCGCGCTGCCGAAATAATATGAGCTTGGCCGCAACCGCGCCACCTCGGCCGCTTCGTCAGCGGCCCGGTCGGGCTGGCCGAGATGGACAAATGCTTCCCTCAGGTTGGCATGACCGAAGACATCCCGTGGAAATATCTCTAAGAAACGCAGCACGGAAGAATATTCCTTCTCCCAGTCGCCGATCACGTTGCTGTAATAGGTGATTTCGAAGCGCAATCGGTCTTTTTCGGCCAAACGGTCGCGGAGTTGGTACGCACCTGTGTACGAAGCCGCCGACAACTCGTTGTTACCAAGGAAAAGGTAGGCCGCCCCCATGCGCCCGTACGCTACGGCAAAGTTCGGATCCAGTTCGACAGCTCGCTGATAGAGTTTGAGCCCTCCCTCAGCGTCGCCGGCGAGGGACAGTCTGATCCCTTCAGTGGCGGCCTGCAAAGCCTCAAGCGAAGAGCTGAGGGCCTTTTCCAGGGGCTGATTGAAACGCGCCAGCGAATCTGCGGGCTCCCCCAGTCTCGCGCGAAGGCTTGCGGCCGTGACTCCCAATTCGTGTACGACCTCATTCCGCTCGCCGATGTTTGCCTGCTCTTTGGCCAAGGTTACCCCCGAGCCGCAGTCGAGCGCCCGCAGCTGCAAACGGTAGCCATTGCCGGCATCGCCGATCGATTGAGAGATCACCATCTTGCTATTGGTCTTGCCGCAGATCTGGCGTGCCACGTTGGCCGTCAACTTTGTAGTCGGCGGGAGGTTGAGTTGCGCCAAGGTCCCCAGGACTTTGTCGGTGCCCAGAATGTTCAGATAGGGTGTCTGCTCCATTTCGTAGCGCAAAGCTGTGTTTAATGCGTCGTCGAACACCGGATCGCTTGTTTCGTTCTTGGCATCGGCGAGAACAATGGTGTCTGTGGAGGAAAGCGTCACCCAGCGGTGGTAACTCCAGTACAAGCAGACAGCCGCAGCGATAACGGCCAAGAGCGCGGCCGCCGCGAACCATTTGCCCAAGCGGAGACGATCTGGCGGTGATTTGGCAGCGTTCTCTTTGGTTGGAAACTCCACCGGTCGCGCATCCGTTTTTGAGGTTTCGGTGGCAACAAGCTGAAGCGTGGCATGCCTGGCGATATCTGCTGCCTCGTCCACGGTGACACGCGCCGCGAACTGATATCCCTTTCGTGCGATGGTGACGATCAAGCGGGCGTCATCGGAGTTGTCAGCCAGCGCCTTGCGTAAATGCGAGATGTATTGCGTCAGGTTCCCCTCTTCCACGAAGGTATCGCCCCACACGGCTTGCAGTAATTCCTCCTTGGTGACCAAGCGGTTGGGGTTTTGCACCAGGAAGAGGAGAACGTCGAATGCCCTAGGGGTGAGAGAAACCGGTGAATCCGCGCGACACAGCTCGCGCTTATCTGGATCCAGGACAAACTGTCCGAAGCGATACAAGTTATTCGTAGGAATCAGCTTATAGAGAGATTCAGAGTTTTTCATCTTTTTTCACAGTTCTCTGAAGGACTTCCCAGCGCCCCGCCTTGAGAATACGCCCCGAGATGCCAGCGAGTATCGCGATGCAAGCGGCTTGCCAGTGAAGTCGATCAGCAACTGTGAAGTGGATCGCAGAACTCGCCAAGGGCAGCGACGAAGTGAGGAGGGAAATTGTTGAGCGCAGGGACATTAAGGCGCATTTGCTGGAGAGCGAGGCGGCACTACGTTCAAACATGCTGTCTGCAGCAGACCGACTCGAGCGAAACTCCCAGACGCCATGCCAGCTTGCGAACGAATGCTGGGCGGAATCTCGCCAATTGGCGAAAGTTCGCCACTCAAGGCTCGGTTAAGTTCTGAATGATCAACTGTTTAGTATCGGGCCACCAAATGCAAATCACGAGCGGATGCACCTTGGAAGGGGCGCGGAATGCTGAAAATCCAGAGGAAGACGAATGGGGGCGTTAGTTTCACACTAAGCGGCCGAATCGAGGCCGAAGACGTGGCGGAATTGCAACGACTGTTCGATTTGGAAGGCGAGGTGCCGCGCCTGACTTTGGACTTGAAAGACGTAACGCTGCTGGATCGCGACGCCGTACGGTTTCTGGCGCGTCGCGAAGCCGATGGAATTCATCTGGAAAACTGCCCGGCGTATATCCGTGAATGGATTGAACGAGAAAGAGACCGCAAGAGCCGGCGAAAGGGATCGAACGTTGCGAAGCGTGCAACGCGCCGGCGAACTCACTAGATTTCCCGAGGAGGGCTTTCATGAGCTTAAGCACTTTTCCCATCGTTGATCTGTACGACGAAGATTCCGGGTTCGCGAGACATTCATCGCGCAGCGTCGGCCTGGACCTGTGGGACGACTCGTCCCGCAAGGACGAGCAATTTGAAGGAATCGTAGGCCAGAGCTCAGCGCTGCGACGCGTGCTGGAAATGGTGCGAACTGTCGCCACGGGCGATTCCACGGTATTGCTGCTGGGTGAAACCGGCACCGGCAAGGAACTAATCGCGCGCGCCATCCACAATTGCAGCCGGCGGAAGGAGCGCGCATTCGTAAAACTCAACTGCGCCGCCATCCCCAGCGGTTTGCTGGAAAGCGAACTTTTTGGCCACGAACGTGGAGCGTTCACCGGAGCCATCACGCAAAAAATTGGCAGGGTGGAGGTAGCGGACCAGGGCTCGCTGTTTTTGGATGAAATTGGCGATATCCCGCTGGAACTGCAGCCGAAGCTGCTGCGCGTGCTGCAAGAGCGGGAATTCGAACGATTGGGAAGCACGCGGACGAAAAAGGTTGACGTTCGTATCGTGGCCGCGACGCATCGCGACCTGGAGGGAATGATCCTGGAGGGGAATTTTCGCAGCGATCTATATTACCGCTTGAACGTGGTGCCGATTTCCATTCCACCTCTGCGCGACCGGGCCGAAGACATTCCGCTGCTGGTGGAGCATTTTGTGCGCGAGGCGGCGCGCAAGCTGAACAAGACGATTGCTAGCATCCCGGCGGACACCATGGGAGCGCTGACGGATTACCAGTGGCCGGGCAACATCCGCGAGCTGGAGAACGTGATCGAGCGAGCAGTGATTCTTTCCCGCAGCACGGTGCTGCGTGTGCCGCAGCGAGATCTGCAATCGCGCGTCGTTGCGGGACATTGCAGCGAAAAACTGGAAACTCTGGCGGACGTGGAGCGCGAGCACATCCGTGGGGTTTTGAAATCGACGCGCTGGGTTCTCTCCGGAGCGAGAGGGGCGGCAGCGCGACTGGGAATGAATCGCTCGACGCTGTATTTCCGCATGAAGAAGCTGGGGATCGTTCGCCCCTGTTGCTGACGTCTGGCAATTCTGGGCTCTGCGATCCGGACGGTGCCGGGCCGTTTTTGAGTGTGGTGGCGAGCGTCAACCTGCGGACAATTGTGGGCCTACCACCAGCGGGGGCGAGCAGGTCGCGTTGGCGCGGTGGCCGGATGATCTCTATGTTCTTTGCGGATAGCGAGTTGCGGCGGGGGTGATGTGGCGACACAACGGCACGCCGATTGCAAATGTAAACATGAAAGTTAACACGGCATGTTCCACGGCATGCAGGAACGGAAAGGGTGGCATGAACACGGTGGCGTTTCTGTTGGCATGGTGTGTGCTCGCTGCGTTGCTGGTAAGACGGAAACGGGACGAGCGCGCAAAACCAAATGGGATGGAATAGAGGATTGCGACGAGTTAGTCGAACCAGTCGATACGGGAGAGGCATTTATGGACGCACTGCAAGTTTCTTCATTCAGGCTGCGACCTGCTCTGCGCAGCCGGCCGCTACGGGCCGCAGTCCGGCCGCGAACGGCGCAGCGGAGCAAATCGTTCGTGTCAACGATGCCGGTTTCGGAGATTAGAGTTGCTGCGCCGGCCGCGCATGACGAATCCGCGCTGCTATTGCAAGCAATGGACGGAAATCCTGAGGCGCAGGAACAGATTTTCGCGCGGCACACCGGCAAGCTGCGTCGCATCGCATTCCGCATCTTGCGCAACCGAGAAGATGCGGAGGACGCCGTACAGGATGGGTTGTGCAGGGCCTACGCGAAGCTGGATAAGTTCGAAGGCCGGTCTTCGTTCGCGACGTGGCTGACACGCATCGTCATCAATGCGGCGCTGATGATTCGCCGCAAGAGAAAGGGCCACCGGGAGTCTTCCTTGGACGAATTTCTGGAGGTGCGGCCGGAAAAACCGCAACGCGAATTAATCGCCGCGGGGCCGAACCCCGAAGAAATCTGCAAGGCCAGCGAAATCCGGACGCTGGTAGAAAGCAAAGTGCGTGAACTTCCGCCCGGACTGCGCACGGCGCTGCAACTTTATGAATTAGACGGGCGCTCCAGCGCCGACGCAATGCAAGCGCTGCGTATCGGCCGGTCCGCATTCAAGTCCAGAATCTCGCGCGCGCGCCGGAAAGTCGCAGACGATGTGCGGGAGTCTTTTCAGCCGTCAACCTGCGGGCTTTGCGCGCAGGCGACAATTTAAGCGGCGCGGGGACGAGGCCGGAGGCGGCGGAGTTGGCAGGCATGTCTTGAACGCATCCGCGGAAGACGGTTCGTGGGGCGCAGGTCGAGGGTCGCGGATCACGAATTACTTTTCGCTCGCGCGGCGAGCAGCGGGCGGGTGGGCCATCCACCGATCCGATGGAAATTCCTGGAGCGCTAGCTGGGGTGATGTCGAGGCGTGTGCGACGCGCCCGATTTCTGGAGTTAGCACGAAAAGAGGCCGGAGATTCAGCTAACTACAAGGTTCGATGTTCGTTAACTGTTGTTGACTTCGGCGGCCGATGCGTCACAATAAAATCCCCTTCCAAAACAGCACCGTCGTTCGCGACTGCTCCCTTTCGCTGTTTGTCCCGCGCCGTTATCGCTTGCTATGGTCGTTGAGGGCAACGAAATGCCGATAGACATTCTGTTAGTAGAAGACAATGAAGGCGACATCCGGTTGATGCGAGAGGTTTTGGCTGAAATCAATCCGACCGCGCGTTTGCACGTAGTTACCGACGGCGCGGAGGCCATGGATTTTCTGCGATACCAAGGACGCTATCTGGTTGCGCCTCGCCCCAATGTCATCTTGCTGGACCTAAATCTGCCAAAAGTACATGGCCGTGAAGTTCTGGCGCGCGTCAAGGCAGATCCCCACCTGCAAACGATCCCCGTTATTGTGCTGACCAGTTCCCAAGACGAATCCGACGTCGCGAGCAGTTATAAATTAATGGCAAACTCTTATCTGAGAAAACCGGGAAACTTGGGCGAGTTCGAGGCGATGGTAGTAAGTCTCAATGGTTTCTGGTTCACGCGGGTCAAGTTGCCGAAACAGCGGAACCGCGAATTACAAAACCCGAAGTCGATCAAGTAATGGTATTGAAGACGACCGTCGGCGATTCCGGAAGCGGCGGTCGGCTCGACTCCTCACCGACGCCACAAGTCTGCGGGTAGCCACCCTTCCACAACTCCGCAACCTGGGGCCAGCCCTTCGAACCGGCACTGGCGGCTCTCAGGACGAATCGCGCTGCGCCGCGATTCACCTATCACTCGTCGCCAATCACGAATCACGCCGCGGTCAACTCACCATTTCTATCTGCGCTGCGGGACGATCCTGCAGGCAGTAGAGGACAAGTTCGACGCGGGTGGAGACGCCTAGTTTGTCGAAGATGCGGAAGAGATAGTTGCGGACGGTGTGTTCGCTTAGGCCCAGGTCGCTGGAGATTTGGCGATTGGTGAGGCCTTCGGAGACGAGGCGCACTACGTTTTCTTCGCGCTTGGAGAGGAGATTGAGGCCGCGGGCGTCTTGCAGGTGCAGAGGCTTGGCGTGGCCGAGGGCGTCGAGCAAGTAACCGAGGTGCTCGCTATTGGCCCAGACTTGACCTTGATGCACGGCGTGGATGCATTTCGAGAGAGTTTCGAGTGGCTCGTCGCGGAAAATGACGCCGTGGGCGCCGCAGCGGAAGGCGTCAATCACCAGATCGCGCTCGCGCGAGGCGAGGAGCATCACGGCGCGGGTTTTCGATTGCAGCGCGCGCAGCTCGCGCAGCACGCGAAAACCTTCCAGCGGACCTTCGTGGAGCTGCGCACTGATGATGGCGACGTCCGGCTGGCATTCTTTCAGGAGCGCGACCGTCTGCGAAGACTGCACGGCGCTGGCGACCACGGCGACGCGAAAACGTTTGGGCCGGAAGGCGCTCTGCACCAGCTGGCAATTCATTTCATTGGCTTCTGCAATTGTGGCGGCTTCGCATTCGCATCGGATCAGCGGCTATCGAATGGTGGAAGGTGCGCAGAGCCGACCGCGTTTCGCGTTTTACGGCTTGGGCAGCTTGGTTTCAGGATTTATTTCGTGCGCCGCGGAGAGGGAGGGGCTAATTGTAGTGGCGGGGTTGAGCGAGCGGGGCACGCTTGTTCGGTTGGAGGCGCGGCCGGTGTGGCTGGATGAGACGGGCTTCGGGAAAATTCCCGGCGCAGAGAAGAAGCAAGAAATGTTGGCGCGATTCCGCGGGCTTTCCGCGGAGCTAGAGGATGGGTCTTACGAAAGATTGTTTTACGATGACGTGTCGCAGGGATTGGCCCGGCTGTATATGCGGGACGCGCGAGCGGCATTTCGCGCGGCGGGAATTCGCGGCTTGGCGCGCAAGGCGCGGCGGATGCGTTTGCGACATTTGAAACGGCTGGTGCATAAGGTGATCGGTTGATCGGAGCGAAGTGGATGCCGGAAGCCGTGGCATTTGCGGTGGCGCTGGGGTGCGTGCTGGCTTTGGCGCCGCTGATCCGGCGGCTGTGCGCCCGCTGGGGGATTTTCGATCAGCCGGGACATTTGAAAATTCACGGAGAGCCGATTCCGCGCCTGGGAGGAATGGCGATTGCCTTCGCGCTGGCGGCGGGCGTCGGGTCCGCGCTGCACGGCGCAGGAGCGGGTGCATTATATTTTGTGGCGGCGCTCGGCCTGGTGTGGCTGGCGGGATTTGTGGATGATCTGCGAGAGGTGCCGCCGGCTTTTCGGCTGCTGGCGCAGATGGGCGGAGCGCTGCTGCTTTATGCGGGGGGCTGGCGGGTCGCGGTTTTTTCTTCCAGCGTACTCGCGATTGTCGCGCAGTGTTTGCTCGTGATTGTGTTCGTAAATGCGTTCAACTTTCTGGACGGCGCGGACGGATTGGCGGCGGGAATCACTGCGGTGATCGCGTTGGCTTATGCGGCGCTGCCGGGTGTGGGGCTCAGCGCTTTTGGAAATGCGGTGGCGTGGAGTTTGCTGGGGGCGTGTGTGGGGTTTTTATTTTTTAATTTTCCGCCGGCGAAAATATTCATGGGGGATTCGGGGAGCACGGTTTTGGGTTTCTGCGTGGCGTTTCTGGGACTGGACTTCATCGGCGCTCGCGGCGGAGGTGACGCTGCGCGCTCGGTGTTATTTCCATTCTTGATTGCTGGCTTGCCGATATTGGATGCGTTGGTGGTGGTAGCGCGGCGGGTGATGAAGGGTCGATCTCCGTTGCAGGGGGATCGCGGGCATTTTTACGATTTTTTACTGGCGGCGGGATGGACGGCGCGGAGGGTGGCGATTAGCTGTTATTTGTTGACGGGGGTTTTGGGGGTGCTGGGTTGGTTTGCGATGTCGCGTGGGAGCCGGCGGTCGTTGATTTTGGGAGTGGGGATTTTTGCGGGGCTGGTGGTGGGTGCGTTGCGGATGGGGACGATTCGGCAGGCGCGTGGTCGCGTGCGGATTTGAGTGGGTCGTTGATGAGGGAAGAATTTTGTACGAAGGGCGCCAATCGGGAGATTGGCGTTCCCAGGAAAGGCAACGGCTGGTCCGCGACGTGGCTGAGATCGTGGCAAACTGGGGCGCAGCAAGCAGCGCCCCTACCGAGTATTTGAGTTCTGGGATTCGTTCCGGCGCACAGCGAGGAGTGCCCTCCTGCGGCGGGCCGGGCTGTGCCACGAAAACTCTAAGTGGTGGGAGTGATCAGGGTGCGAGTGCCGCGGCGGACGCGGGCTTTGGGGGAGGTTTGCTTCATTACGTTGCCGAGGCTCACCAGCAGCTTGCGGAGCTTGGAGCGTTCTTCCAGCTCCATGTCCACGACTTCGAACGCGCGGGCCTGGGTGTTGGCGTCGCGCACGATGGCGATGACTTTCACGGATTTCGTGGAAGTGGTGAGCTTCAGATTCACCAGGCTGCCGGGATGCAGGCTTTGCTCGCAGACGGCCACACCGCCGCCCAGGGTTAGCTCGGGAATATCGAGGTGGCAATTTTCCTTCAGGTTGGTAGTGGTGGCTGCGACGGAGCGCTCCAGGCGCAGGCGCGGGTAGCGGCGCTGGCGAATGGCCGAGGATTCATTATCCACATCGAGCGGCTCGATGGAAAAATCGGCGATGCTCAAGCCGCTGCGCGGCACGAAATCGCGCACCCACTCGGGATCGATTTTCTCCATGGCCTGCGAAGCGACCAGACGCAGCTCGCTGGGGCTGGCCCAGCGGAAGGCGCGGCGCGTTTCGGCGATCTTGCGCAAAATGGATTCGGCGCCGGCAGTGCGCAGGCGGCCGAGAGCTTCGATGGCTTTCAGCTGTAAATATTCGGTAGCGTCCTTGGGCAGGTCGCCTTCGGCGATGCGCAACAAACGCATATCGGCGCTTTGATCTCCGGCCATGCCAATTTCATCCACGGCGAGCGGGCGGATCAGCGGATCGAGAAAATCGAAAAGGTTCAGAAGCAGGCGGCCGCGATCGGGGGCGCCGCTGGAAGCGATCTGGCGGACGACGCGATCGTGCGCGGTGCGCTTCCATTCTAAAATCCGTTCGGGAAGAACCTGCTCAACCAGATCGGGGTCGAGGCGCACGAGGATGCCCAAAGTTTCGATGGCTTCGGTGGGGCCGCCATTGCGGAGAAGCTGGCGCAGATTCTCCAGGCCCTCGACGTCGAGAACCTGCATCATCGAGACCAATAGATCGCAATCTTCGCGGAAGCCGGCGCGGTTGAAGCGTCCTGCCAGGTGAATGGAGGCCGCGACGGGCATGCGGCGCAGAAGATCTTTCAAGCCGGAAGGCGTCTCGCCGGTTTTCAGGGCCTCTTCGATGAATTCAGGGAGACGATCTTCGACGCCGATTCTGGGACGAAGATTTTTGCCGAGGCCGGGGCGTTCTGCTTCGACGTATTCCACCAGTTCCACGGCGCGCTGGATCGCCGGATAGGAGCGGGACTTGGTGGCCTCTTGCGACAAGCGCACGAATGCCGCGCCGACCAAACTTTCCAGTTCGGAGTCGCGCTCTTCGGCGAGTTGCACGCCGACCAGGCGGATGGTGCCGAGGAGCAGGCGCTCGTCTTGTTTGGCGTAGGTGCTCGCAAGTTCGGCGAGGCCCATCGCTGCTTGACGGCGCGTTTCGGCGGATTTGTGGGTGACGCAATTGGCGTAGTTCGTGAGAACTTTTTCGGCTTCGGCTTTTTCTCCGGCGGTGACCAGACCATCCACGTACTCGCGAATCTGGGCCGGGGGAACGCACCAGGCTTCGGCGGATTCCAGGACGGCCTTTCTTTTTTCTGGCGGCACCTGCGCCCAGAACTGCTGGGCCAGCATGTCTGAGTGCGAGTGAATTTCAATGCCGTGGCGCGCCATTTTTTCTTCGTACACGCCCATGATCTTGCGCAGGCTGTCCAGTTCCTGACTCATTTCGTCCAGAACCTGGCGGACGGCGTTGACTTCGATATCGCCGCGCTCGTAACTTTCCATGGCGAAGCGAATGGCGATGTGTTCGGCAAGTTTCAGCAGAGTGGGCTTGTCCGAAGAATCGGAGGGCGCCTGCGCGGCCAGGGCGGAGAGCGCCTGGCTGACGGTGAAACGAGCGCGACGCGGCAGAGTGGAAAGCCGCGATTGGAAGGGCTGCGAATCGAGTTTCTGTTCGGAGCCTTCGCTGGTGCGCGCGATCTGCGCCAGCATTTGCATGATGCCCTTCAGTTCGTCCTCGTGCAGGGTCATCAGGCCGGTTTCAACCGCCATGGAACCGGCGCCTCCGCGGGCGGAACGGCTGCCGCGAATTCCGGCGGTGGCATTGCCCCATCGGCTGGGCTTGCTGGTTTCAGCGCCCTCGCTGACGGCGTCTGCCAAATTCCATCCGCGCGGGCTGGAGCTACCGCCGCCTGCGGGACCAGAACCTTTGCCAGTTCCTGGACCATTGGCGGGGCCATTGCCGCGGCCATTGCCGGGTCCACGACCCGGACGACTGCCGGAACCTCGGCCAGAACCGCTACCGGAGCGAGTCCCCTGATCAGCGCCTGAAGGTGCACCTGTGCCGGGGCCGCCGCCGGGTGCTTGCACTCCGGAAATATCGTTTAGCGCGCTGCCGTTCGGTTGACGCGAGCCCGGGCCGGAGGCTGCGTCGGTCGCTGCGTTTTTGTTGAACCAGAATCCCGGTGCTTCAGGAGCAAGCGGGGTGCCTCCGCCGGTGCCGCCGACGATGTTCCAAGAGCTGGGCCCGGGGCCAACTCCGGCTACGTTGCCACCTTCAGCCGAGTTGTCGCCTGCAACTTGTCCCGGGTCGGCGGAGCCTGCATTTCCTTTGTTGAGCCAGAAGCCGGGAGCATCGGGCGCGAGCGGCGTGCCGCCACCGCTGCCACCGACGATATTCCACGTACTGGAGCTGGAGCCTGAGCCGCCGACGATGCCGGATTCCGGAGCACCGGGGCCGGAGGCCTGCCCGGGCTCAGCGGATCCTTGGACGTAAACGGGGCTGGCGCCGCCAGGTAGACCGCCTGCGGAAGGAAAATCACGAATGAGCTCCGCGGATTCGGGCGCGTAATGGAAACCACCGCCTGGAGCGTTGACATATCCTGGGCCGTTGCTGCCGGGACCGGGCTCGCCTGAGCCGTTTCCAGGTCCGGCGTTGCCGGGACCATATCCGCCGCCAGGACCGTAGCCGGAGCCGGAACCCCAACCTGAACCGCCGACGCCGTAACCGGAACCTGCTCCGCCACTGCCGTCGCCATTTCCAGTGCCGTTTGCTTCACCACTGCCGTTTCCTTCACCGTCGCCGTCACCATCGCCGTCGCCGGAGCCACTTCCTCGGCCAGAACCTCTGGCGCCGCCTTTGGATCCCTCCGCGGCGACGATCAATTGCAGCAGCCGCTCGGGATCGGCGAATAATTCATCGGAGGCTTGGGAATTCAGGCCCAGGGTGTGCGCGGCTAATTGCTGCGCGACGGTAGAACGCGCGACAGCCGAATCGGCGGGAACGAAGCAGACTTCGTTGACGTGAATGTGCGGATCGCCCTGCAAAGCTGTCTTCAATTGCTCGGCGAGTTGCACGGGTTTGGAGCCGGTGCTGGTGGGGAAACCGCGCACGAAGCGCGCCAGGCTGGCTTGGGTAACTTTGGGCGAAAAGTGAATGCTGGCGATGCCTGCGGCGGAAAGCATGCGCGCGAAACTTTTTTCGGCGGCGGCGGAGTCCAGAGGCGTGCCGTCGAGGAGCAGTTGGTCACCGGAAACGGCGAGGAGCACGCCGGCTTCGTTCTCGGTGCCGGTGCCTAGAGCGGTGCGGAGTTCGGACCAGGCTGTTTCATATTGTTTTTTGGTGCGCGGATGGCCGAAATCGTACATGCGCGCGAACTTGAGCAGGATGTTGAGGCTGCGGATGAAGGCGCGAGCCGCAGCGGGTCGAATATTGGGGTTCGTCACGTATATACGGGGCTACGCTAAGCCCCGCCTCTACATACAAGTGTGGAGGGAAGAGGCGGCAGGGACAATGGTACGGGTGTCGTGTTTAGTACTAACGAATATCCTACAGAGTTGGTGGGAGAGAGGTACTGGAACGAATTGAGGTGTTGAGGCGGTTGCGGAGCCAGGGCTCTAGTTCGCTGATATCATTGAGGATAGCGAGTGCTCGGAGTTCGAGCAGGCGGGTACTACGTTGGCGGCGTTCTTCACCGGTCTTGGGCAGAATTGCGAGAAAGGGCACCTGGGCGGATTGCGCGGCGAGCGCGTCGTCAATGTTGTCTCCGACGTAGAGAGCAGCGGCGGGCGCGCGACCATGCAGGATTTTCAGCAGGCCGTCGGGAGCGGGCTTGGGATTGGCAACTTCCTCGACGGTGACGATGGTTTTGAAGCTGCGGCGGACGTCGTTTTGATCGAGTGTGTAATTTAGTTCGTGCCAGTTGCGTCCGGTGAAAATGGCCAGCTCGGATTTCTTAGCGAGGCGCGCGAGGATGGATTTGCGCAGCAGCCATTTTTCCTTGCGCACGTTTCCCTGGCTGTTCGCGCCCCAGTAAATTTGCTGGAACTTCTTTTTTACTTCGTCGTAGGTGAAATTGGCGCCGAGGTTGTTTACCCAAGCGGTGGAAAGCTTCCAATCGTCGTTGAACCCGGGGCGATTTTTCCAGGCGTGCAGCTCACGCAGGGTGACGCGTTTTTTGGTGAAAAATTTTACCGTTTGCAGGGTGGTGAGTTGGAAGGAGCCGCGGGTGTCCACCAGGACGCCGTCCACATCGAAAATTATGACCGAGGGATAGGACGTCGCGGATGAGGCGCGCGAAGAAGTGCGGGATTTGCGACGGCGCTGGGAATCAGGAATGGGAGCCGCTCGATTCTTCGGGGGAGTCGGAAGTGTCGGAGGCATCAAGCTCCTCGGGCTCCTCGGTCGCCTCGGGGGCTTCGTCCGCGGTAGTTGCGTCGGATTCCCGATCGAGCGAATCAGAAGACCAGGCTTCGCCGGGAGCGGCTGCGGGCGATGGTTCCGGCGCAGAAGCGGTTTTTTCAGGCGACGCGCTCGAAGCTCGTCCGACTGCGGCGGCTGCGGCGACGGGCGCAGGGGCAGGGGCAACGGCTGCTTCGGCGGCTTGCAGAGTTTTGAGGCGCGCTTCGAGCACTTCGGTGAGGAGGTCGATAATTAATTTTGCGCCGCTGCCGTCGGGATCCTTCGTCGGATTGTAGGCAGTGACTTCGAAGGCGGCGAGTTCCGGTTGCTGCGCAAAAACGAGCAGCGCTTCGCGTACTTCGGCGAGCGACAAGCCGCCGGAACCGGGATAATTCGTGGCGGCGAAATCGGCGATCACATCCACATCGAGATGCAGGACGAATTGGTAGCCGTTGCCGCGGATGCGATCGATGGCGGCGTGGGCTGCGGCCGTGGCGCCGAGGCGCTGCACATCGCTGGCGAGATAACGGCGGAGTGGAGAATTTGCCAGCAGCTGTTCTTCGGGCGGATCGAAACGCGCGACACCGAAAAGCGCGAGATCGGGTTCGCGGACGAGAGGCGGCTCACCCCAGAAACGCACCAGTTCAGCGGCGCCGCGCCCGGCGAGATGCGAGACGACCATGCCATCCACGCATCCAGTGGTGGTGGTGGCCGGAGTATTGAGATCGGCGTCGCGGTCCATATAAATCATGCTGACTTTGCGGAAATAGCGGCGCGCGCCGGCGACGGTGGCGAGCGCCACGGAGCAATCGCCCGCAAGAATGAGCGGCAGTGCGGCGGATTTCACGGCTAGTTCAACGCGCGGTTTCAGGGATTCGAGTGAAGCGAGCACGCGCGTGAGATTGCGCGCGCGAGGGCTTTCTTCATCGGGCTTGTAGAGCTGAACGGGATCGTCACCGAGATCGGCGACGGCGTAACCGATGGATTTCAGGCGGTCAACCAGTCCTGCGGCGCGCAGCGCGGTGGGGGCGCCTTCGAGCCCGGCGGACATTGCGGCCGCGCTGGTAGGCGCGCCGAGCAGAGCAATCTTGTTGGTCTGCCGGACAATTTTCACCGCCACGCAAAAGGCTCCTTAGGTTAATTTGGCCGGGGCCGAACCTGCGCGGGACAGCTGCTGAATCCGCCGCGCCGGCGGAAAAACTTTAGTGCGCGGCCTGCCGCGCGGCTAGTTCGGGCGGCAAGGTGAAGCGCACGTCTTCGCGAATCAAATCCAGGTCGCGCTGATTGGTGAAGCCCAGGCTAGCGAGACGCTGGCTGACTTGTTCGACCAAAATTTCGGGCGCGGATGCGCCGGCGGTAAGGCCGAGGGTTTTTACGCCATCGAGCCAGGAACCATCCACGTCGTTCGCGTCTTCAATCAAGCGCGCGGCGACACCCGCGCGCTTGGCGACTTCGACGAGGCGATTAGAATTCGAGCTATTGGCCGAGCCGACGACGAGGATCAATTGCACTTCGCGCGTGAGCGCCTCGACGGCTTCCTGGCGATTCTGCGTCGCGTAGCAAATGTCGTCGGACGCCGGGCCGACAATCGTGGGAAAACGATGGCGGAGCTGCGCCACGATTTCCTGCGTGTCGTAGAGCGAAAGAGTGGTTTGCGTGAGAAAGGCGAGGCGATCGGGATCGGGGACCACGAGCTGGTCCACTTCCTCGACGCTGCCGACGACGATGGTCTGATCGGGCGCTTCGCCGGAGGTGCCGACAATTTCCTGGTGGTCGCGATGGCCGATGAGCAGCAGGGTGCGGCCTTCGCGCGCAAACTTCAGCGCTTCCAGATGAACTTTAGTGACGAGCGGGCAGGTGGCGTCAATCACGCGCAACTGGCGTTCCTGCGCTTCGATGCGCACGCGCGGCGGCACACCGTGGGCGCTGAAAACCAGGACCGCGCCAACCGGAACTTCATCGATGGATTCGACGAAAATAGCGCCGCGGCGGCGGAGTTGGTCCACCACGTAGCGGTTGTGCACGATTTCGTGATGGACATACACGGGATTCCCGTAGGCTTCGAGGGCGAGTTCGACGATGTCCACGGCGCGGACTACGCCAGCGCAAAAACCGCGGGGACGAACTCGCACCAGTGTCTTGGCTCCGTGATTGGTGCCGTTAATTTGGGTCAGCGTCAATTCGTTCTCCGTAAATCCCTTTTATTTTACCTGAACAGGCCGCTTGGCGGCTACTTCGTTCGGTTGCAATGTGCTACAGGCTCCTCGACCAACCAGTACCGCAGAGGGGTGGAATACGCAGAGAAAGGCAACGACGCCCACTTAGCCGGCGTCCGGCCGCTACAGTGGCAAAGGCGTCTACGCCGCAACTCGAGAGTCTTTGTAGGTCGTGGCTTCAGCCACGACATAAACACAGCAAAGTGAGCGCGGCTTCAGCCGCTGAAGTACAGGTTTCGAGGCTGCCACTCAGACTCTAAAGCTGGCCGCTGCAAATTCAACCCCATTCTAGGCGGGCGGCCTGTCGCTGGAGGGAGTGAAGTGGAAATTGAGGGAAAAACCGAGCAGGCGGACGCGCGCGGTGTAGTCCGCGGTGAGATGCACGGCCGACGATTTCCCTTCGCCGGTATGTTGCACGGTCACTTGATTCGGGTCGAGCGGGATGTCCAGCTCTTTGGCATCGTGGACGACGAAGTTGCGCAGGTCGTCATCCGTGGCTGGCGCCGATAATCCGATGCGTTCGGCGTTGCGCGAGGCGAGGTCGCGCAACTTTTCTTCCAATTGGCGATTGGCCAGATCGTTCGCTGCGATCTGCCAGCCGGTGCTGACGGTTAAGGCGAGAAGGGCGAATCCGGCGATGAGTGCAGGTTTTTTCATGCGCGTGAATCGCGACGGCCCGCGACTGAAGCTGGGCCGTGGCAACTACATTCTAGCGCGGCGGAGCATATGATCGAATGGGACGTGTCGGAATCATCAATTATCGTGCCGACACAAAGTCTCGCCGCAACCCGCGTGATACTATCGCGATTCACTTGCGATGATCAGGGGGCGAAAGATGTTGCTAAAGGGACAAGTAGCGATAGTGACCGGTGGCGGGCGAGGGATTGGGCGGGCCATTGCGAAGAAGTTTGCCGCGGCCGGCGCTTCGGTGGTGGTAAGCGCGCGGACGGAAAAAGAAATCGCGCAGGTGGCGCTGGAAATACAGGATGCCGGCGGAAAAGCGGCGAGCGTGGCGGGAGATGTGTCGCGCGAGCCGGATTGCGAGAAGATTGTGCGCGAGGCGCGCAACGCTTTTGGCGCGATTCATGTTTTGGTGAACAACGCGGGAGTGCTGGGTCCGGTGGCGCCGCTGGAGCAGGTGAGCGCGCGATCGTGGGACGAAGTGATCGCGGTGAATTTGCGCGGGCCGTTTTTATTGTCGCGGCTGGTGCTGCCGGAAATGTATGCGCGCGGGTCCGGGAATATTCTGAACATCGTGAGCATTGCAGCGAAGGCGGCATTTCAATTGAACGGCGCGTACGCCGCGTCGAAGGCCGGGCTTATCGGATTGACGCGCACCCTGGCTGCGGAGGGCGCGCGCAAAGGGGTGCGGGTGAACGCGCTCAGCCCCGGGCCAGTGCCGGAAACTTTAATGTCGCAAGAACTGGGACGCGGGCTGGCGGAATATTTTCAGGCGGACAGCGAGAAGTTATTCAAGCAGATGTGCCAGGGGATATTACAGGGAAGGCCGCAGACAGCCGATGAGATAGCTGCGGCGGCCCTGTTCCTGGTCTCCGATCACGCGAGCGCGATTACTGGGCAGACTCTGAACGTGGATGGCGGAATGGCTTTCTACTGAGTTCTTCCAGGCCCGCATAGCCGCGACGCGCGACAGCAGCGCTGAAATGAACGCCTGCTTCCATCCAATCGAGTCCGCGTTCGCCGATGGCGCCGACGAGATAGATAATCCCGCCCAGAACCATCAGCACCGCGAAGCCCAGCCCGAACAGCAATTCAGCAGCGATTAATTCCCGTACGAAATAGACCTGGAGAACGAAGAAGATTCCCAGAATGGACAAGAGGCCCTTGCGTACTTTCGCCTTTTCGATTATCCCCGCCAGCATGGCCTGCGACTTCATAAGATGCGTTTTCATGATCCTCCGACCCTCACTGGAATAGATGCACGGAGGTGTCCAAACGAGGCAGGCGTAAGTCATTGAAAAATCGAAGGTCAGCGGAAGGGTGGGCGAGGCAAATCGACTTAAAGCGGAAAATGATTTCTTCGAGAGGGCGGGGGGTCGTTCCGCAAGGAACCTAGGGGCTGTAGACTTTTTTTGTCACTTGTTTTCGCCCGTGGCGCCTATTACCGATGCGTTAACTAGCGAAATCAGGCGAAAACAAGTGAATTGAATATCGCTGATCTGGTGTTTAGCGGCCCTCGAACGGATAGCGATCTTGTGCCAGCACCGCTTCTGCGACACGCCTGCGAATCGCAATCGTGTCCAACGGTGCGTGTTTGGAGAAGCGGCGCAGCACGGCAAGTTGAGTGATGAGCGTATCGCCTTCGGCGATTGCGGTGAGAGCGGTGCGAGCCTCTTTTTCGACGCGGTCCATGGCGTCGTAAATGAAGGCGCGGGCGGCGTCGCACATTACACTTGCCGCTTCCCCGCGGGCTGCTGAGGCTTTCTGCGCGCGGCGCAGCGTGGATTCCATGGCGTAAACATCCATGACGATATTGGCGAGCGCAGCGACGATTTCCTGCTGCTCGGCGAGCTGCTCGCGGAACTTCTGCATCGCGGTGCCGGAAGCCAGCAGGAAAATCTTCTTGGCCTGTTCCAGTGATTTTTCTTCTTCCGCGAAGGGTCCGGTGGGAGCTTCTTCGAAGGAAGGGCCGGCAAGGACTTCTTCGCCGAGCTTGAGGGCGGCGGGAATCAGCGGCAAGACGCCGCCGAGCGCGCGCTTCATGAGCATCTGAATGATCAACATGCGATTGATTTCGTTGGTGCCTTCGAAGATGCGATTGACGCGCGAATCGCGATAGGCGCGCGCGACGGGATAATCCTCGTGAAAGCCGTAGCCGCCGAAAATCTGCACGCCTTCGTCCACCACATAATCCACCATTTCGCTGCCGGCCACTTTGCTGATGGAGCTTTCGATGGCGTATTCCTCGAGGACTTGCATGGCTTGCTTGGTTTTGTCGTTGCCCGCGTCGGGGCTGGAAACGGCGGCTTCGATCACGCCGGCGGTGCGATAAACTTCCGATTCGATGGCGTAGATCTGGATGGCCATTTCGCCGAGCTTGGCTTTGATGAGGCCGAAATCGCAAAGGCGTTTGCCGAAAGCGGTGCGTTCCTTGGAATATTTCGACGAAGCTTCCAGGATTTTTTTGGCGCCGCCGATGCAATAAGCGCCCAGGCTGAAGCGGCCGGCGTTCAGCGTGTTGAAAGCAACGACGTGGCCGCGGCCGGGTTCGTGCAGCAGATTTTCCTTGGGAACAGGAGAATTTTCAAAAAAGATGGGCGTGGTGGAGCTGCCCTTGATGCCCATCTTCTTTTCTTCGGCGCCGGCAGTGAATCCGGGGGTGCCGCGTTCGACGATGAAGCAGGAAAATTTCTCGCCATCAATTTTGGCGAAGACGACGTACACGTCGGCGAAGCCGCCGTTGGTGATCCACATTTTCTGGCCGTTCAGGATGTAATTCTTGCCGTCGGGGGAGAGGACCGCGCGCGTGCGCGACGCCATCGAATCCGAGCCGGCCTGCGGCTCGGAGAGGCAGTAGCAGGAGAGCAGTTCGCCGGTGGCGATTTTCGGCAGGTATTTCTTTTTTTGTTCTTCGGTGCCGAAATAGACGATGGGCACGGTGCCGATGCCGGCGTGTCCGCCGTGCGAGACGGCGAAGGAGCCGTAGCCGGCGAGTTTTTCGGCCAGGATCGCGGCGGAAACCTTGTCGAGGCCCGAGCCGCCATAGGCTTCGGGGATGCCGCCGCCGAGCAGGCCGATTTCCCCGGCTTTCTTGAGCATCTGGGCCATCAGATGTTCGTCCTTGTGCGCTTCCAGCTCGGGGATCTGCGGGACGATTTCCTTTTGCACGAATTCCTCGGCGGTTTGGCCGATCAGGCGCTGGTCATCGGAAAAATCCGCGGGAGTGAAGACGTCTTCAGGACGGCTGGCGGTGATGAGGAATGCGCCGCCGCGATTGAGAACCTGGGAAACGGGTGCCGTGGCCATTTTGTGCCTCCGAACGATGGAATACGCGCTATTGGGATTCTCTCGCGCATTTTCGATTAGAGCAATAGGCCGGCGGTTATCGCACAAGCGCGCAATGGGCTGCCTGCGCGAGGGCGCAGTGTATTCTTTGCGGACTTCGACTCGGGAGATGTGGTCGGGGCGGGTTGCGTTTATAATGCCGCCGCGCGGATTCTGCGTGACGGTCGATTCGCTGCATAGCGCTTTATCCCCGCTGACGATCGAAGGCGCGGGCAGCACGTTTGAGGCGCAGCTGTGGTTTTCCACTTACGGTTTGCCGCAGGAGCGCGTGACGCAGCTGGAAACGCAGTGGGCGGAGCAAATGAAGAAAATTTGGACCCAATAGGAGAGTCGGGCATGGCGAATCCCGTGGTGCATTTCGAAATCGGATGCAAGGACAGCAAGGCGACGCAGGAATTTTACGCGAAATTATTCGAGTGGAAGATCGCCGAGGCTGGCCCGGCGGCAATGATTGACGCGGGCCAAGGACCTACCGGGCATATCACGGCGCTGGGGCACGAGCCTTACCACTACACGATTTTTTACGTCGAGGTGGAGGACGTGCAGGGCTACATTGACAAGGCTACGAAGCTGGGAGGAAAGATGCTGGTGCCACCGATACCGATTCCCACCGGCACATTTGCGTGGATTCAGGATCCGGCGGGGAATACCGTCGGCCTGTGGAAACCTGCTGCAAAATAAATTCAGAGGAGGAACCTGCCGATGCGCAGAACTGGAACGATGCTGGGGTTGATGGCCGTGGTTGCGATGTTGGGAATCGCGGCCCGGGCGGCAGCAGCAATCTTCGACGGACAAGCCGGCGAGCCCCGCGGCGATGCAAGCGCCGCAACCGGGACCGGAGATGGTGCGTCTGCAGAAATTCTATTTGGGCACTTGGGACTACACGGAGACGTATCCGAAGGGTGGGTTTGCGCCGGAGGGTGGAGTGAACACCGGCGTGTATAAGAGTGAACTGGGGCCGGGCGGCTTCTCGCTGATCAACCATTTTCACTCGCAGGGTCCGGTAGGGCGATTTCGAGGGGCTGTTGATCATGACCTGGGACGCGCAGGAGAAAGCGTACAAATCGTACATCTTTGGAAATGATTTTCCGGGTGCGGTGGTGGAGACGGGGAATTTCGAAGGCGATGCGCTGGTGTTTCGCGGGGGGATGACCGTGAGAGACACGAAGATTTCCATGCGCAACAGCACGCGGGTTGGCGAAGACGGAAAGATGAGCAGCGAGGAATTTATGGCGATGGGCGGAGGCGCCGGAAAGTCCGGTGGTGCGGGTTTTGGCGACGCGTCGGCCATAGCGTAGCGGCGAAGTATTACCGCAGAGGCGCCCCGACTGCGACGGGGTAAACGCCGAACGCAGAGAAAACAACGGCAACGGCTGCGGCTAGGCGACGCGTTCGAAAATACCGGCGGCGCCCATGCCGCCGCCTACGCACATGGTGACCATGCCGTAGCGCGCTTTGCGGCGTTCCATTTCGCGCAGGATGGTGGCCGTTAGTTTTGCGCCGGTGCAGCCTAGCGGATGGCCCAGGGCGATGGCGCCGCCGTTGACGTTGACGCGCGCGGGATCAATTCCCAAAACCTTGATTACGCTGAGAGCCTGCGCGGCAAAAGCTTCGTTGAGTTCGATTACGTCAATCTGATCCAGCGTCAATCCCGCGAGTTTCAGCGCCTTGGGAATCGCGTACACCGGTCCGATGCCCATTTCTTCCGGCGGACATCCCGCCGTGGCAAACGCGACGAAGCGTGCCAGCGGTTTCAGTCCCAGGGCGCGGGCGCGATCGGCGCTCATCACTACCGAGGCGGCTGCGCCGTCGCTGGTCTGCGAGCTGTTCCCTGCCGTGACGACTCCGTGGGTGTGGAACGCGGGCTTCAACTTTGCCAGCGCTTCCAAGGAAGTGTCGGCGCGCGGGCCTTCGTCGGTGTCGAAAGAAACTTTCACGGTTTTGGGCTTGGAGGAACTTGTTGCGCCGGCCGCGGCGGCTTCCAGGACTGTGTAGCTGACGTCCACCGGAACGATTTCATCCTTGAACTTTCCGGCGGCGATGGCGGCCAGAGCTTTTTGATGGCTGGCCAGAGAAAACTCGTCGGCCTGCTGGCGCGTGATGGAATATTTCTTCGCGAGATTTTCCGCCGTGAGGCCCATGTTCAAGTAAGTGTCCGGATGATTGTCGGTGAGCCAGGGATTCGGGGAAATTTTGTTGCCGCCCATGGGAATCATGGACATGGATTCGGCGCCACCGGCGACAGCGACTTCCGCGCCGCCGGCAATGATGCGTTCCGCGGCGATGGCGATGGCTTGCAGGCCGGAGGAACAGAAGCGGTTGATGGTCATCGCGGAGACAGTGACAGGCAGCCCGGCGCGCAGTGAGGCGATGCGCGCTACGTTCATGCCCTGCTCGGCTTCGGGAGTGGCGCAGCCGACGATGACGTCTTCGATTTCAGCGGGATCCAGGCCCTTGGCGCGGGTTATGGCTTCTTTGATTGCCGCGGCGGCCAGATCGTCGGGGCGAGTGGCGCGCAGAGTGCCTTTGCCGGCCTTGCCGACAGCGGTGCGCACGGAACTGACGATGACGGCTTCACGCATGGTTCACCTCGTACGACGAATGGGTAATTGTTGATGAGCCCTATATTGGATGCAGCAGCGGCGAAAAAGCAACAGGGGGTAAGGGGAGCGGTGCTAGCAAGTTGCGAGCGGCGGCAGGTCAAAGGCACCACAGATGAACGCAGATGAACACTAATAAAGGCACTTATATGGTCAGTGTGATGGAAAACCTGCGGCGAGGCTCGCAAAAGAAGGTTCGTGCAATGCCAAGCGGCGGCTAGCGGTTGGCGCTGAACTTGATGGTGACGAGCATTTGCACTGCGATCGGCTGGCCATCCAGCATGGAGGGCTCGTACCTCCAGCGACGCAATGCTGCCAGTGCGGGGCCGCGCAGCATGGCGGGACCCGACACGATTTTCATATCAACGACGTTGCCCTTCAGATCGATGGTGGTTTTCACGACCACGTCGCCTTGAATGTTGGCTTGTTTTGCGACGACCGGATATTCCGGCATCACGCGGGAGATGAGGCGCGGTTCCTTTACGTTGCCCCCGACTTTGATCGGACCTTCCTGCCGCAACTCGGGAGCGGCGGGACCGGCCGCGCTGGAGGAAACGATTCCGGAGAGCGCGCCGGAGTCCGCAGAGTTTTCGGAAGACGCAGCATCCAGCGATGGCGCCTGCACGGACTGGTCCGTCTCACTTCTTTGCGATGAGACGGGATGATCCGCGAGCGCGTCCTTGATGGTGCCAGGCGCGAGATTGGAAGCGGGCTTCGGAACGATTCTCGGCCCCTCGCCGGAGGAGTCGTTGCCATTCACAACGATGGAAGGCGTGAGCGCGGGCGCCTGGGCGACGATCTGCACAGGATGCGTGGCGGAATTGTGCGCGGGCGCAACTTCCGCGGCCGAGGCATCGGGAACGGAAGCGGGAGTTTGAAACGCGAGCGCCTGCGGCACCGCGCTGGTGTTCGAGTTTGCCGCGCCATTGCGCGCGCTTGCCGCGGTGTGTGGCCGGAAGTAAAGGACGCCGCCGACGACGGCGGCGAACAACAAAGTGACGCAGGCTGCGATCAACATCCAACTGTTGGTGCGGGGTGCACCAGGTTGATCCGTGGCCGCTTCGTGGCTGGAATCGAGGCGCGCGCCGAAAGCGTCAACCGAAACCGAGTGGCTACCGCTGAGAGCTGCGCCACCGCTGAAGCTTCCGAAAACGGCGCGCGAACTTTGTGCTGGAGCGTCGTGGGCGTCGGCGGTTGCGTGTTCCGCGCCGGCGACCGCCTGCGGCGCGTCGGCTGGCGGAGCTACGGCGATGCCCCGTTGATCTCCGCGCAACTCGGTCATGGTCAGCGAGGGCGGCGGAGGCGTTGCTTGCGGCGCGGCCAGCAAATCAATCGAAGCGACGGAACGCGCGTCGTGCGCAGGAGTGGATTCGAGAGTTTCTGGATCAAAGGTTGGCAGCACCGATTCCGGTCGAGTAAGAGCGGGAGTTGCGGGCGAGGATTGCGCGACGCGCTCGGCAGCTGGCACGAGGGTGGACGAAGCGAAGAGCTGCACTTTTTCCTGCGTGCCAAATGAAGTGAATGTTGTCTCGGGTTTGCTGGGCGCGGCCGGGATCACCGGCGCGGGCGGATGAAATGCCGCGGGAGCAATCGGCGCGACAGGCGGCAACACAGGCGTTATCACAGCGGGCGGCGCGGGCGCAGGCGGCAACACAGTCGCCATCGCTGCGGGCGGCGGCGGTGCTACGAAAGGCGTGGGCGCGGCCTGAACGGGCGCAGGCGGCGCAGCAGCTTCTGGAATTACGACTGGCGGCGCGCTCGGTTGCGCCGCACCCTCTGACGGAAAATGAACGCCCCAGTATCCGGGCTGCTGGTGCGTGAATTCCACTTCGACGTAACCCTGCATATTGGAAAACGTGCGGACTTTCACCACGCGGCAGATGGCGTCCTGGCGCGTTTTTAGGTTGGTGACGACCAACATCTGGCTGACGGTGACCGCAGTGGACATTCTGAGAACGCCGCCGTGCGGAAATACGATCATCGTGCCGGCTTCTTCTTCGAAAGGTTCCGTGTGCGGAGCGACGCCGCGGGCTACTTCTTCGATGACGCGCGAGCCATGGACTTTCACGGGGACTTCGAGCGAGAGAGCGTCGGCGCGCAAAGTTGCGCCGGTGGGCGCAGCTGGTTTTGGCGCGGCGCTGGTTGGCGAAGCCGCGAGGTCGCTGGTGGTGGAGTTTGCGACGTCGAGCGAATCTTTGATGAGTGGCGCCATAGTCCTCAACGGCAGTAGTACGCCGTCCCCCAAAAATAAATCGTAAAGCCCCGTAATCAATGAATTTTCGCGGGCTGTGCCATTTCGCGCCATAGTACTTTGGTACTTGGGGGAGAGCGTTTTAGGCACTTCGGTACGTGGAGAAGAGGGAGCGAAAGTGAAGTTCCAAGGCACCACTGACGAACGCAGATGAACGCAGATAACGGCACGCAGATGAAGGCTGCGCCAAGCGAGAAGGCAGCAAACGCTGGTTGCGCGAGGGCGCGCAGGTTACGCGAATTATTTCGGTTTGACCGGGATGAAAACTGGAACCGGCGGAGTGACTTTATAAACTTTTGAGAAATCGCCCTGGTTCACGGCAAGGCCCACGCGGCCGCGCGAATCTATATAGAGTAGCGGCTGGCCCACCGGCACACCCGAGAAAGTTTTCTCGTAGGGCATGGTGTAGGGCTTGTTGTCTATCTTCACGGTGACTTTTTCCTCGAGGGCGTAGCCTAGTTTTTTGAAATCTTCGCCGGAAATGTTGGTGATCAGGCTGCCGAAGGGGTCGTCGAGGCCGATTACTTCCGCGGTGATTCCCTTTGCATCCACGATTGCGGTGGCCGGATTCAGGCGGACCAGCTCGTTCACGGCGGGGCCGGCTTGCGTCCAATCTTCGCCGAGGGCCAGGTGCGCGCCAGCGGGGGAGAAAATATCGCGGCCGTGAAAGGTGGAGGAAATTTTGTCGCCGATCATCCAGGCGGGATTGGTAATTTCATGCGCGCCCGCGAAGCCGTCTTTGTCCACGATGGGAGTCATCAGGCCGTTATCGGGGACCACGAAGTATTGGTCTTTTTTTGTTTTGACGATGATGGCTTTGCGCGAAGTGCCTACGCCGGGATCGATGACGACTACGAAGACCGTGCCGCCGGGATAGTAGGGCGTTACGCCTTCGAGCAGGCGGGAGGCTTCAGCGATTTGGAATGGCGTTACCAGGTGGGTGATGTCCATGATTCGGGCGTCTGGGGCAATGCCGATCATTACGGCTTTGCAGATGGCGACCGCGTCGTTCGCTACGCCGAAGTCGGTCATGAAGACGATGGTGGGGCGGGGCGTCGCCTTTTTGGCGGAGTCGTCGGGGTGAGATGGATTGGAGTGGCGCAGCCGGCGAGGGAGAGCGCGGTCATTAATAAGAGTGAGACGACGCAAAAACGAGTCCGGGTGCGGCTGGATTCCACGGGTGCTCCTTTAGATGATTGCTGCGAGAAGTTTTTGATTTTTGCCATTGATTGGCAGGGATTATAACGCACGGCGGGCGGTTGCCAAGGGCGTGGGTGCGAATTTTGGGCGCGAGGCGACTGCTTTACCGCAGAGTGCGCAGAGGTAGGAACGCAGCGGACGCGGGGGACGCAGAGAAAACTAACGTCAACGGCACTGGCCGATCAATCTTCACCGTGCTGGTTGCGGGCGCTTGCGATATTGCTCGTAGAGGTCGCGATGCTTGTTGTCGGTGCTGGTTAGCTGGCCTTTGATAAAGAGATAGCGGACCTGGGTCTGCAGTTCGAGCGGGTCGCCACTGGTCACGATCACGTTGGCCATTTTTCCTGGCTCGAGGGTGCCAAGCTGATCGGCGAGGCCGAAAATCTGCGCGGCGTTGAGCATCACGGCTTTGAGCGCTTCGTCATGCGGCAGGCCGTAGGCAACCGCGGTGCCGGCGTATTGCGGCAGGCGGCGGGAGAAGGCTGTGCCGAAACTCGAGAAGGCGATGGGAATTCCCGCGGCGAAAAGTTCGGAGGGCTCGGTGTAGGGTTTGTCGTAGGGCGTGTCTTCCTCTTCGGGCAGGCGATTGGTGGGAGCGAGGACGACGGGAATCTTTTTCTCTTTCAGCAGATCTTTCACTTTCCAGGCTTCGGAACCGCTGCCGAGAATCATCTTCAGATTTTGTTTGCGTGCAGAAATCCACGGCGTTGCGGATGTCGCGCGCTTCGTCGGCGATCACTAGCACGGGCAGCTTCCCTTCCACTACCGGGACGAGAGCTTCGAGTTTGATATCGCGTTCGTAGAGCGCGGGCGAGCCTTTTTCTTTGGCTTGGGCGTAGTGGCGGGCGCGATCGAGCCAGTCGCTGAGGGCGTTGATGGATTTGTCGTATTCCTTCTTGACGTCGGCGTAGGGTTTTTCTTTGATGCTGAAGCTGGCGAAATCGAAGCTGGCAGTTTGGATCGAGGGCCAATTGATCACCATGGCGACGGAGCGATTGATTTGCATTTCGTCCATGGTCCATCCAGCGAGGTTGAACGCGGAAGCCTGCCCGTCGATGAGGCCGCCGCTCTGCAAATCGAACCCGCTGGTGCCGGGGGCGGCGATTACGGCGGTGATGCCGTTCGCGCGCGTGACGGGAATGTGCGCGCTGGCGGGATTGACGGCGGTGGCGGCTACGAGCTCTGGGTTGTAATCACCGAGTTCGCTGACGTCCACGGTGGCGCTGACGGCGCTGACTTCGTTCAGACCAATCTGGGTAACGGGGTCGAACATGCCGGGATAAACTTCCAGGCCGGTGGCGTCAATGACCTGGGCATCTGAAGGAATGCTAATGTTTGCGCCGACCGCGGCGATTTTTCCGTCGCGGATGATTACGGTGCCGTTTTCGATGGCGGGTCCGGCTAGCGTGAAAACTTTGCCGCCTTTGATGGCGTAGGCTTTGGTGGCGGCGGATTGCGACGACGCTGGAATTCCCAGAGACATCGCTAGAACCAGGGCTAGCGCGGCGCGGCAGATGGGCATTAGGATTTTCATCGGGCGGCTCCCGCCGCGGCGGTCGCGATGCTTGCATTGTTGGCGTCCCCGCTGTTGCTGGCGTCTTGCGGCGGTTTCTTTTTCGGGCTGGCCTTCTTGTCGAGTTTCGTATCGGGCTTCTTATCAGATTTCTCGTCGGCCTTCTTTGCGTCGACCTTTTTTTCCTCCGCGGCTTTCTTTTCTTTATCGAGCAGGGATTGTTTTTCGGTGGCCAGCGCCGCGCGTTCGGCGAGATCCCGCTGGCGGTCGAAGTACACCTGGCCATCAATCAGAGTTTTTTGCACCACGGCGTACACGCTGAGCGGATCGTGATTGTAGATGGCCAGGTCGGCGTCCTTGCCCACGTCAATCGAGCCGGCGCGCGCGTCAATGCCCAGTTGAATCGCGGGATTCAGGGTGATCAGCTTCAGCGCGTCGTTCGCGGAGAGGCCGCCATTCTTCATGCTCTTGGCCGCTTCCTGATTCAGCTGGCGGGCTTCCTGCGCATCGTCGGAATTGACGGAAACGATCACGCCGCGTTCGGTCATCAGAGCCGCGTTGTAAGGGATGGCGTCGAATGCTTCCATTTTGTAGGCCCACCAATCGGAGAAAGTGGAGCCTCCCGCGCCGGATGCGGCGATTTCGTCGGCGATTTTGTAGCCCTCCAGGACGTGCTGAAAGGTGCGAACTTTGAAGCCGAATTCATTCGCGACCCGAATCAGCATCAGGATTTCATCGGCGCGATAGCAGTGGGCGTGGACGTAGCGCTTGCCTTCCATCACTTCGACCAGGGGATCGAGTTGGACATCGCGGCGCGGTGGGATGAGGTTCTGTTCGCCGGCGGCTTTGCGCTGATTGTAATCGTCCCATCGTTTTTTATATTCGCGGGCTTCGATGAAGGCCTGGCGGATGACTTCTTCGACGCCAAGCCTGGTGCCCGGATAGCGCGGAGTGACGCCGGGCGGCGTGGGAAAATTGGAGTGCTTGGGATTTTCGCCGAGCGCGAACTTGATGCCGGGGAGCGCGCCTTGAAACGGGAGCTCGCTGGCGGGTTTGCCCCAGCGCAGCTTGATCACGACCGTCTGGCCGCCGATGGGATTGGCGCTGCCGTGCAGAATATTGGCAGTGGTGACGCCGCCGGCGAGGTCGCGATAAATGTTGATGTCATCGGGATTCAGCACGTCCGCGATATTGGCCATGGAAGAAACGGCGGGGCCGGCTTCATTGACGCTGCCGTCCACGGCGATGTGCGAATGGCAATCAATGATGCCGGGCATGACGAACTGGCCGGTGGCGTCTATCACGGTTGCGTCTGCGGGAGCTTTCAGGTCGGCGCCAACCGCGGCGATTTTCCCGTCGCGAATCAGAATCCCGCCGTGTTCGATATTTCCGTGGGTTACGGTGAGGACGGTGGCGTTTTGAATGAAGATGGCGCCGGAATTTTGCGCGCGGGCCGCTCGCGGCAGCAGCGCTGTTGCAAATAGTGCGGCGAAGAGGATTGCGCGCTTCATCGGCCCACTCCTTCCACATGGTGCGATTGCCCGGCTGCTGCGGCTTCATCATCCGCGGATTTTTTTTCGCCGGGTTTTTCCGGCGGAGCTTCTTCGTGAATTACGAACCAGCGGCCGTCCACGAAAACGTGCTTGGCCTTCGTTTTTTCGTTGAAGATGTCGCCGTCGGTGACCACGAGATTTGCGATTTTCCCCGGGGCGATGCTGCCGAGGCGATCGCTTAGGCCCAGAATCTCGGCGGCGTCCAGGGTCATGGCGCGCAGGGCGGCGTCCGCCGCCAGGCCTGCGTCGGTGGCCCTCTTCAGGCTCTTGAAAATTTCCTTGGGCTCGGTCAGGCCGCCGGAGTAGAAGGCGAATTTGACGCCCGCTTTCGCCAGTGCTGCGGGAGTTCCGGGGGCGCGATCGCGAAAGCGGAGCTCGCGCAGAGTTTGCTCCGCTTCGGGGTCGCCGTCTTTGGCCCGCTCGGGCCACTTCAGATTGACGAGCACCGGGATTTTGCTCGCGGCGAGCGCCGCGGCGACGTCGTAACCCTGCTGGCCGCCGTAGAGGACCGCGCGGATTTTCCATTCGCCCGCCAAGCGTATCGCGCGCACCAGCTGAATAGAATTATTCGCGGGGAGCAGCACGAGTTCGTTATTTTGCAGCGCGCGGCTGAGAATGAATTCGCTGCGGTCGTATGGCAGGCGCTCCGTCTTGGTGGGATTCGCCTGGTAGATTGGCTCGGCTTGGGCGTACCACGCGGTGTCGTCCAGCACCTGGCGCACGTAGGCGATGGTGCCCATGAGCGAATCGGGAAAGCCAAAAAATCCGCCGACGGGTTTGAACGAAAGCGGCACGCTGGCGCGCGGACGCACCACGTAATCTCCGGCGCGTTCGCCGGCAAGATCGATCACGGTGGCCTGGCCCGGAAAAATTCCACCTTCCGGGACGGTGAGCGCGGTGGTGAATCCGGCGTTGCGCCAGGATTCGATGCGCTTGTCGTCCGTCTTGAGTTCGTCGGCGGCCACGCGCCAGGGCGTGGTGGCCGGGCGATCTTCGGGGCCGGAAGCGGAGGAACCCGCGCCACGTTTTTTGCCAGCGTCGTCATCCTGCGCGAGGCCAAGATTTGTTCCGGCGTCAATCAGGCCGGGATACACCGTGAGGCCTTTGCCATCAATCACCCAAGCTTCGGGGGGAATCGCGACGTCGGCGCCCACGGACTGGATCAGGCCTTTAGCGATGACGACCGTGCCGTTCTCAATCACCGGCCCGGAAACTGGAACGATGCGCGCGTTCTTTACCGCGAAGTAGCGCGGCTCGCCGCCTTCGCCGCGCGCTGTGTACGTCCAGCCCACCAACACGGCAACGGATACGGCCAGCAGCAGCAGCGGAATCGGACGGCGACGCGAGCGAAGCTTCATTGCACACTCCTCAGTTCCCGGTGAGACCTGTTGGGCCTGCGGGCCCGCGCTGGCGGCGCGCAGCGAAAATAAAAGCGATTGATGCTAGCGGCAGTTTCGCGCGAACGCAAGTCGTTTGCTGCATTGCCGGAAAAGCTGCACCCAGGCAAAGTGCTCGCAGCGATCGCGCACCAGCGCGAGTTGCAAATTCAACGGGACCGCCGAATCGGTGTAGCCCCGCCTACCGGTGGCGCACTGAAGTGACCGCCGCTACAAAACCAAAGCCTTGATTTTCGATGCATCGCCGAGACGCAAATCGCACACACCCGCTAAGGGATTCAGACGCACGTGGCGCGATGGGTTACCAGGGAATTCGTGGAATGCGGAAGAATTTGCAGACCATGAAGGAATTTGTGGATTGCGAAGTGGGGACTCGCGGACTTCGGAGTGGGATTCCCCGGCGAAACCGCCGCCTGGCCGATGCGGCGGTCTGCCGAAGAAAAACGGATTGAGCGCAGCGCACGCGCCGGTCAGAACTGGCGAAGGAGCATGCCGTTGGCTACGCGATTGGTATCCACATCGACCAGCAATGCGGTGTTGCTGTCAACTTGGTAATAGACCAGGTTGAATTTCGCCGAAACGCCGCTGGACGAAACGTTCACTTGAGCGGTGCCCCGGCCGTTGGAGGTAGCCGCATTCAGGATGCTGGTGGAATTTACCGCCAGGCCCGGGATGGGCCCGCCATTATTGATATCCAGCGTTCCCGTCAGCGTGGTGCTGTTGTTCACCAGGCCGAGTTGGCCGGCGATATCCTGCTCGAATGCGGCCTGATTTTTCGCGGAGCCGACGCCGGAAAGATTCAAAGCGAAGCTGCCTTGCACGGTGCTGACGCCGCCGCGTTGGTAAGCGGTGCCGGTGGCGCCGTCCACGTTGTTGTTGTTGATGGTGTCAATCTCAACCAACTCAGCACCGGTGGCGGCTGGGGTCACGAACGTGTAGGCCGCGAACTGCAGGGTGCCTTTGCTGGTGGTGAGCGAAAGCGTAAAACGCGCCGGAACGTTGGCGGCACCCGGCACATTGGCATAGCTTCCGCCGGTTATGGTCGCGTTGTTTTGTGCGCCGCCGCCGCCGCTGTTGTTGATGTCCAGCGCGCCGCCGCTGTTGATGGTGACGCCGTTAATGGCAAACACCGCGCCTCCGGCGTAGGGAGCGTTGTTGGCCGCGCCTCCGAAGGTGAGCGCGACTCCGCCGTTGAGCGGAGTGGTTGCCAGAGGCGAGCCATAGGCTTCCCCGTAGAGAACGTATGGCTGAGCCGGATCGATCTCGACGAGCTTCAGATGAGTTTGGTCAATCATGTAATACGAAAAATTGATGGTCCCCAAATCGTCGGAGTTCATGGTGATGGTGCCGCGTCCGAAAGTACTGTCCGGATTAGTGCACGAGCCGCTCAGGGTAATGTCGTTGGGGACCACGGTCAGCGTGTTGGAATTAAGCGGCACATAGCTGAAATCTTGAGTGTTTACGGGCGAATTAGGATTATTGATGGGAAGACAACTGTTGTTGCTGGCGAGAAACGTTCCCGCCACCGTCACCGGATTGAGATTCTGATCCAGGCCAAAGTATGAAAAGGAGTACCTGTTGGTGAGCCCCGCGCCGAAGGACGTAAGATTTTGCGCGTCCAGCGTGCCGCTGCCGGTGTCGGCCGTGTCAAAATCGATCAGCAACGCGTGCTGATTGGTGCCGAGCGTGGCTTGCAAGTTGAGGGACGCAGCGAACGTATTCGTGGCGAGCGTAACCACGATGGATGTGCGACCGTCCAGCGGGCCCACCTGGAACGTGCCTCCGGTGACTGGCACTGTGGAGGCCAGTCCGAATGTGCCGGTGTTGAAATCGATCTCGCCACCCGTGATCGTTCCTAACGCTGAATTCGTCTGAATGCTGCCGACAACATCCACCGGGAAGCCGTTCTGGAAGTCTATTCCAGAAAATGCGAGGGCGTACTGGCCTGTGCCCAGGGTCGTGGTGGTTAAGGACGCCGAGGAATAAAGAACCGTGGCCGTGGCGGTGCCGGAATTGCCACCTACGGCTGCGCCGATGGTGACGGTGCCGCCCGTGGGGGGCGAAAGCGGCGCGGTGTAATTGCCATTGCCATCTATCGTGCCGTGGCATTGCGTGACGGAGCCGACCAGGGGCGCGACGCAGTCGCCGAAGGCAACGCCGTTAACCGACCAAGCGACGACGGCGCTGGGCGTGACTGTGAAACTCTGCATCGCGCCGGCTGAAATGGTGAGCGCCGCGGGATTTACCACCAAGCTCTGCGAGGCCACAACGTTTACGGTGGTGGTGCCGGTGTCCGAACCGGAAGTGGCGGTGATGGTCACGTTTCCGGCGGAGCTGGGCGCGGTAAAAACGCCGCTGCCGTCAATCGTGCCGCCGCTGGCGGTCCAGGTTGCTGAAGTGCTCACGCCATTCAGAAATGCGGAAAATTGCGCTGTTTGGCTCACCGGCACGGTGGAGGAGCCGGGAAGCACCACGATATCATTTACAGTGGGATGATTGCCGCCACCACCACTGCTGCAAGCGGAGAGAGTGCACATTCCCACAACGGCAATTGCCAGCAGCGCAAAAAAATGAATCCTCTTTCGCATCAGAAGTCTCCCCTTGGCGTTATCTATTGCTGACCAGCAAGGCTCCGCAATCGGAGCCGGTTTATAATGCGAAGTACGGACATTCTGTTTCGCAAAAACGATGGAAAAAGTTCCATCGGTTGCGGCGCCATCCCGATTCAACAAAGTACGCGAATTTCTCACACTTAGATACAATTCGGCGCAAATAGGTTTCACCGCTGCATATCAACACGGCGCAGCGAGTGAAAGTTGCGCCGCGGGCGCGCGGCGCGTGTGCTTTCGCGAAAATCAATTGCGCAGCGGTTTTCCTGTCTTCAAGGTATGCGCGATGCGCTCCTGCGTCTTGCGTTCGCCGCAGAGGCTGACGAATGCTTCGCGCTCCAGGTCCAGCACGTATTGTTCGGGAACCAGCTGCGGCGCGGTGATGGCGCCGCCTGCAAGAATCGATCCGAGTTTGCGGCCGACGACGCCGTCGTACTCCGAGGCATAACCGCCGCGAATCATCATGTGAATTGCCAGCTTCGCCCCGGTGAGAAATTCTTCGCCGAGCACGCGGATTTGCGCCGGCGCGGGCGGATGATAACCCGCCCGCAGCAATGCGAGCGCGGTTTGCTTGGCGTCGGCAATCTGACGGTCGCGATTCATGGCGATTAAATCGGATGGACGCAAATAGCCCAGCGACCGCGCTTCTTCGCCGCTGCTGGAAACTCTGGCCATGGCGATATTTTCGAAAACAGGCTTGAGCGCGTGGAACAGGTCAAGATCTTCACCGCCCGCGGAATGTTCGTTCGCGCGGATCAGCATTTCCTTGGTGCCGCCACCGCCGGGAATCAGGCCGACGCCGGTTTCCACCAGGCCCAGGTACGCTTCGGCCGCAGCATGAATGCGCGCGGCGTGCAGGCTGACTTCGCAACCGCCGCCCAGAGCCATGCCCTGCGGCGCCGCGACGATGGGCCGCGGCGCGTACTTGATGGCCATATTCACGCGCTGGAATTGGCGCACGGCCATGTGGATATCGTCCCACTCGCCCTCTTGCGCGCTGATCAGCACGAGCATCAGGTTCGCGCCCACGGAAAAATTCGTCGCTTGATTGCCGATGACCATGGCATCGAAGTCGCTGCTCAGTCGCGCGATTCCGGCGTGAATCATGGCCACCAGATCGCCGCCGATGGAATTCATCTTGGAGTGAAATTCACAGCACAGCACGCCGTCGCCCAGGTCAATCAGGCTCGCGCCCGCATTTTTCTGCACCACGCCGCTGCGCTCTTTCAGCGATTTCAGGATGATGATGCCGGGCGGCTCGGGAACGGGCTTAAGAGATTGCGAGGCTAGATCGAAATAGCGCGTCGTTCCCTTCTCAGATTCATAGAAGGATTTCTTAGGCGAGTCGAGGACTTTGCGCACCAGCGGCGGCAATTCCTGGCCGTCGCGTTCCAGGGCTTTGGCCATGCGTTCGACGCCGATGGCATCCCAGACTTCGAAGGGGCCGAGTTCCCAAGCGAAGCCCCAGCGCGCGGCACGATCCAGATCCACAACGCTGTAAGAAATTTCCGGCATCAGGCGCGCGGCGTACAAGCACGTCTGGCTGAGGCTGGACCACAACAGGCGATTGGCTTTGTCGCCGCCTTTGCCATCGAGTGCGGGCGCCAGCAGCGCGCGCAGGCGTTCGCGGGTGTCTTCAATTGCTTTGCCGGCTTCGATTGAGGGGAATTTCGCTTTCAGGCGCGAGCGATACTCCATTTTCTGCCAGTCGAGCGTGAGAATTTCCGATTCGCCGCCCGATTTAACTTTTTTGTAGAAGCCGCCGCCGGTTTTGTCGCCGAGCCAGCCGCGTTTGAGCATCTCTTCCATAAAGGGCGGGACTTTGTAAATATCGCGCGATTCATCGGTGGTGGCGTTTTCGTAGATGTTGCGCACGACGTGCACCAGGATGTCGAGCCCGACGAGATCAGCGGTGCGAAACGTCGCGGATTTGGGTTGGCCGATGGCCGGGCCGGTGCACGCGTCCACTTCCTCGATGGTCATTTCCAGGGCGAGCATTTGGCGCACCGCGTTGAGCATGGAAAATGTGCCGATGCGATTGGCGATGAAGTTGGGCGTGTCTTTCGCGGCCACCACGCCTTTGCCGAGGCGCAGGTCGCAGATTTCCTCCAGCGATTGCAGGACTTCCGGCAGCGTCTTGGGGCCGGCGATCAGCTCCACCAATTTCATGTAGCGCGGCGGATTGAAGAAATGCGTGCCGGCCCAGTGTTGCTGAAAATCCTCGGAGCGGCCTTCGGCAATCAGCTGAATGGGCAGGCCGGAGGTGTTAGACGTGACGATCGTGCCGGGCTTGCGGACCGCTTCGACGCGGGTGAAGAGGCTGCGTTTGATTTCCAGATTTTCGGCGACGGCTTCGATGATCCAATCCACTTGGCCGCACCAGGCGATGTTGTCTTCCAGATTACCGGGGGTGACCAGGCGCGCGTTATCAGGCGTGAAGAATGCGGCGGGGCGCGATTTTTTGGCCGCTTCGAAGCCCGCGAGCACGATGCGATTGCGCACCGCCGGGCTTTCCAGCGTCAAACCCTTGCTCTGTTCCGCGGGCGTCAGGCTGTTGGGAATGATATCCAGCAGGTAGCAAGGGATTCCGGCGTTGGCCAAATGCGCGGCAATGCGCGCGCCCATGGTGCCTGCTCCCAAGACTGCTGCCCGTTCGATGCGTCGTTTCACTAGTGTCCCTCGAGGCGTTTGCCCAGTCAGTGAGGTTACAAAAGCGGTACGGAGCGGTCAACCGGAAAGACCCGCAAGCGCGAAATGAGTTAAAGTGTGGTGAAGGGTCGAGCATGTCTGATCAGGGACGCACCACAAAATGGCTGGGAAAAGCCGTCCGGGGCTTGCGCAGTTTTGCGTATGGCACTGGCGGCGAAAGGCCGAAGGTGGGCCTGGCGCTCGGCGGAGGATTCGCGCGGGGCGTGGCGCATGTGGGAGTGCTGCGCGTCCTGGAAGAAAACGAAATCCCGATCGATTTTATTGCTGGGACGTCCGTGGGCGCATTAATTGCTGCGGCTTATGCCAGCGGCACGACGCTGGAACATATGGCGCAGCAGTCAGCTATCACGCGTTTTCGCGATTTCGGGCGCTGGACGCTTTCGCGCATGGGCATGGCTTCGAACGAACCCCTCGTGGATTTTTTGCAGCGGCTGACGCCCGCGAAATATTTTCATGAGATGCGCATTCCGCTGGCGATTGTTGCCACCGACCTGTTGAAAGGCACTTCGATTCATTTCACTGAAGGCGAGATTGGCCCGGCGCTGCGCGCTTCGTGCGCGTATCCGGGGTTATTTTTGCCGGTGGAGCATCAGGATCATTATTTGGTGGATGGATTTCTTACCGAGCAGGTGCCCGCGCCGGCCGTGAGGAAGATGGGTGCAGAGTTGGTGATTGGAATTCACCTGGAGCCGGGGCTGCTGGAATCCAAGCCGCGCAACACCATTGAAGTGATCAGCCGGTCGTTTTCGATTATCCAGTCAGTGGCCAATCAGCCGTGGCGCGGGATGACCGATGTGCTGATCGAGCCGAACGTGCATCACATTTTGTGGGATGAATTTGTGAAGTCGCCGCAGCTGATCGCCGCGGGCGAGGATGCCACGCGCGCGGCCATGCCCCAGATCAAGGCGATGCTGCACCGCGGGTCCGGCGGCCCGGATACTGGCGCCGGGGAAGACGACGGGGTCTTCGAGGCTGCCGAATAAGGCTCCTGAGGGCGGCTGAAGGTCGCTGCACGCGGCTGCTAACTATCTTTCGCGGCGCGCGTCAGAGTAAATGTGAGGAGCCGAACTCCTCCTGCGATGACCGCTGCAACGCCCCAATCATACGCAGGGAGTGTTCGGCTCTTCTTTTTTTTTAACCTCTGATTCCACGTAGGAAGTATCCGAAATTCTGTAGGTTTTTGACACTGCGGCACATGGAATCGCCCGGAATCTGCTGTCCAGCGCTTATTTCGGGGAGTTTGCTTCTCGCAGTTCGATTGTTACCGGCTGGCCGTTTCCCTTCCCTCGTTTCGTGAACCATTCGCTCATGGCTTGCGCCAGGCGCGCGGGATCCACCGCCAGCCCTGCTTCCAGGCGGCCTTCGGCGGTGGGCAGCGTGTCATCAAATTCCGCCGAGCCAGTGAAATTCCTCATGCAGAAACTATCCAGCCAATCGAGCGGCGCGGGACGCCTCTCGTTGCCGATCACCAAGTCTGCTTGCAGTTTGCGCGCATACATGATTTGGGAATTATAGCATTTGGGCCGGCGAGGCCTTACCCAAGCGGTCCTATTGGTCGGATTTCTTATCTGGTTTTGCGGCGGGCGAGATGACGCTGCAAGAGTTCTTGCTCCAACGCCTCGGCGATAAAGAATCCACTCGACTTCAGGCTCTTCAGAATTTGCGGGAAATCAGTCGCCAAGCCCACCGTGTCCGCCCGTTCCAGAACACCGAGTGTTCCCGACAGCGGCAGATTTCGGCTCAGGGCGATGGTGCGTCCAATCTGTTCGTCGATCAGGAGAACGTCAGATCGTAGCGCTTCCGCCAATAGAATTGCTTCGCGCTCGCCTTGATGCAGCGTGACTGGGAACGCGGTTTCCCCGGTTTCGCGTACGGCGCGGACCTCAAACCACGCGGGTAGCGACAAAACGCGGCGGCGCACCTTTTCCGGAGTTCTCGTTTCCGCCAATTCTTGGCGCACGGCAACGGGCACAAAGACTTTTTCGAAAAGTTGTCCCAGCAGATGTTCTCGCTCAATGGCAATCAGATAACGAAGCGGAGTGGTGTTGGAAACAGCTATCATGCAGCGACTTCGTTAGCGGATTTTGCGGCGCGATGCGGCTTCAAAAACTGCCGCTTCACGGTCCAGGTCTGTGGTTTCGATCGCGGCAAGGGAAACATGATGGCGGCCCAAAAAATCTTCCGTCTCGACACGCGATAAGGCTAGCATTTCGGAGATTTGGTAGAGCGTAAGGGCGTGTTCGCGGTAGCCTTCCAGCGCGAGCGCTTCCAGCGCGCGGCGAGAGACGTCGCCACCGGCGACCGCAAGGCGTTCAGCGACATCATCGGGGATGCGGAGGATGACTTCCATACGCCCAGCTTAGCATGAGGAAATGTATTCTCCCACTTTCCAGTGGGGCCGAACCGGGGGCTCGGCGTTTGCGAAAGCGCGCCAATCCTGCAGCTTTGGGAGTCGCAAGGGCGGCCGGTCATGTTCATTTTTTGCGCAATAAACAGCGGGGTGATGTAGGATTTGCGGGTCAGCGAGTTTGGCACCGCGCTTTGCGCGATTGCGCCGGATTCGTCCGAATGAAGTAATCGTTTACAGCGTCTCATCTGGCTTCCTTCGACGGAAAAGGAGAGCGCCAGCATGGCAAACTTCCTGCGTGACACCCGCTTTGGTTTTCGTCTGCTGCGAAAAAATCCTGGATTTGCGGCGGTGGCGATTTTCGCACTGGCGCTGGGCATCGGCGCGAACACCGCGATCTTCAGCATCTTCTACGCCACGCTCCTGGCGCCGTTTCCCTACCCCGAGCCGGACCGGTTGGTCGTGGTGTGGTCCAGCATGGGCGGCCACCGGAACGGAGTTTCGGCCGGCGACTATCTGGACTGGAAGCGCGACAGCAAGGTCTTTCAAATATTAGGCGCTGTCACCAGCGATCGATTCAATCTGTCCGCCGGCGTCGAACGCGCGGAACAAGTGGAAGGCGACTACTTGACGCCCGGGTTTCTGGACCAGTTGATTGGCGACAAACCGTTCCTGGGACGCTATCTGCTGCCCGACGACGCGGTGCCGGGCAAAGATCATGTGGTCATCATTACGCACAAACTGTGGGAAAAACATTTCGGCGCGGATCCGAACATTATCGGCAAGCAAATTCACTTGAATGGCGAGCTCTATACGGTGATTGGAGTGCAACCGCCGGGGCAGCCGGATCGCTTGGACAGGCAGTTGGTGGTGCCGCTGGTATTTACGCCGGATCAAACCAGCCACGATTTTCGCTGGCTGGTTATCTTGGGACGCATGAAGCCCGGAGTTACGCTCGCGCAAGCGAACGCCGACATGGATACGGTGGCGCGCCACCTCGCAGAGGATTATCCGAAATCGAACAAGGGCTGGAGCGTAAGCGTCGTGCCACTCACGAACGAATTCCTGAATCCCGACACAAAAAAGGGATTGCCACTGCTGCTGGGGGCGGTGGGTTTCGTACTGCTGATCGCCTGCGCCAACGTGGCCAACCTGCTGCTGGCGCGGGGCGCGGCGCGACAGAGAGAAGTGGCCGTGCGCGCTTCGGTGGGCGCTTCGCGCCGCCAAATTTTCTCGCAGTTCCTGATCGAAAGCCTGGCACTCGCATCCGTTGGCGGCGTGCTGGGAGTTGGTTTGGCGTGGGTGTTGATGAGAGCGATCGTGGCTTCGATGCCGCCGTACACCCTGCTTTCGGAAGCGGATGTCCGCATGAGCGTTCCGGTGCTGCTGTTCACGGCGGTCACGGTGATGTTCGCCGGCGTGTTATTCGGCTGCGCTCCGGCGTGGCGAGCGGCGCGCATGAATTTGAATGAGGTGCTCAAGGAAGGAGGAGGCAGCGCGCGCAGCACGGGACGGCACGGCCTGCGTCGCGCGCTGGTGATGGCTGAATTCGCGCTGGCGCTCAGCTTACTGGCCGGAGGTGGACTGGCCATTCACAGCTTGTGGAACGTCGCGCACGTGGACCTGGGATTCCGCAGCGATCATTTGCTTACGTTCGACCTGCCTGTAACCAAGGGCCGCTTGAAGGATCCTGTACAAATCACCACGTTCTATCGCCAACTGCTCGAAAAAATTCAAGCGCTGCCCGGTGTCACCTCCGTCTCGGCCTGCGAGGGCGGGCCGCTGCAGGGCGTAAGATTCGGAATGCCGTTCCAAATCGCCGGCAAAGAAGTTACGGATATGTCGCAGCGGCCCGTAGCGGGCTTTAATATGGTGACTCCAGATTTTTTCAAGGTTTTCGGCATCCGCATGGCGCAGGGGCGCGCATTGAACGATCAGGATATCGCGGGCGGCGTGCAGGTAGCCATCGTCAATGAAGATTTCGCCAAGAAATTCTTCGCCGGCGTCGATCCCTTGTCCCAGCGCATCCTCGTCGAACAGCTGGTTCCCGGCGAGACAAAATTTGGTCCCCCGGTCGCCTGGCAAATCGTTGGCGTCTATCGCGAGGTCCGCAACGGCCGTCGGGAACAAGACTTCCCCGAAATTGATGTGCCTTTCTGGCAGAGCCCGTGGCCGCAAGCGCGCATCGCGGTGCGCGCGGCTGTGGAACCCGAGAATCTGACGCGGAGCATCGCTGGAATCGTTCAGTCCATGGATCCAGACCTGCCGTTGGGCACGCCTCGCACCATGGATCAAATCATGGACGAATCGTTATCCCCGCAGCGCTTCACCGCGGGTTTGTTCGCAGGCTTCGCGGCGATCGCACTTTTGCTCGCGGCCGTGGGAATTTACGGCGTGATGTCTTTCGCCGTCGCGCAACGCACCCACGAGATCGGCCTGCGCATGGCGCTCGGCGCCAGTCAGGGAAACGTGCTCGCGCTGATCCTGAAAGAAGGGATGCTTCTGGCGGGCGTCGGGCTGGCGCTGGGCCTCTGCGGAGCTTACGCCGTGGGGAAAGTGATGCACGGAATGCTGTTCAACGTCGCCGTGTTTGATTTCGCCGCGTTCGGCGCGGTGGCTGCCGCTCTGCTGCTGGCGGGGCTGCTGGCCTGCTTCATCCCGGCGCACCGCGCTACTCTGGTGGACCCCATGCAGGCGCTGCGCCAGGAGTGAAAATTCCGCAGCGAGCCGCTGTTAATCACGCCAGCGCAGCCATACTTGCAATTCCCCCATACGTGGCCTAGACTTTTCTAGTATAGAGAGTTTCGTAAATGCGGTCGCGACCGGCCCGGCCCGCTAGCCGAGCGGCACCCCCCGCGCCCACGTCCCGGAGACCAGGTGTCCACACCACTCGAACAATGGGTTGAGGAATCCGCGCGCCTGACGCAGCCGGACAAGATTGTCTGGTGCGACGGCTCGGACGCTGAAAACGACCGCATGCTCGGCGGCTTGATGCATGACGGCATCATTACCGAACTGAACCCCGCCACTTATCCGCACTCCTATCTGAACCGCCGCAACCCCAACGACGTCGCCCGCACCGAAAGCGTCACCTTCATTTGCACACGCACCAAGGACGAAGCGGGTCCCACCAATAATTGGATGTCTCCTGAAGATGGCAAGGCCCGGGTGCGGCCGATTCTGCAGGGCTCGATGAAAGGCCGCACCATGTACGTAGCGCCTTACATCATGGGGCCGCAGAATTCACCCTACAGCCGCCTGGGAGTGGAGATTACGGACAGCCGCTACGTGGTGGCCAGCATGCGCATCATGTCCCGCATGGGCAAGGCGGCGCAGGAGCGTATCGGCAACACCGATAATTTTGTGCCGGGGCTGCACGCGCTGGCCGGCGTGGATCCGCAACGGCGCTTCGTGATGCATTTCCCCGAGGAGAAATTAATTTGGAGCGTGGGTTCGGGCTACGGCGGCAACGCGCTGCTGGGGAAGAAATGTTTTGCGCTGCGCATCGCCAGTTGGATGGCGCGCGCCGAAGGCTGGATGGCCGAGCACATGCTCATCCTCGGCCTGGAAGATCCCAGCGGCAAAGTTACCTACATGGCCGCTGCATTTCCCAGCGCTTGCGGCAAAACCAATCTCGCCATGATGGTTTCCGCGCTGGAATCGCAGGGCTATCGCGTCTGGACCGTGGGCGACGACATCGCCTGGATGCACATCGGCGCCGACGGCACGCTGCGCGCGATCAATCCCGAGAACGGATTTTTCGGCGTCGCGCCGGGAACCAACGCGCAGACCAATCCCAACGTGATGGCGGCTTTGCGGCACGACACAATTTTTACCAACGTAGCCATCAGCGGCGCGCGCGAGCCGTGGTGGGAAGGCATCGGCACTCCACCGCCGCCGGGATTGATTGATTGGAAGGGCGAGCCGTGGTCGCCGGAGAAAGGGCCGGCAGCGCATCCGAATTCGCGCTACACGGTTCCAGCGCGCCAGTCGCCTTCGATTTCCGCGCACTGGGAAGATCCGCAGGGCGTGCCCATCTCCGCGATTATTTTCGGCGGCAGGCGCGAACGGCTTGCTCCGCTGGTGTATGAATCGCGCGACTGGCAGCACGGAGTCTTTGTAGGCGCGACCATGGCTTCGGAAACCACCGCAGCGGCTACCGGCGCAGTGGGAGTCACGCGCCGCGATCCCATGGCCATGATTCCCTTCTGCGGTTACAACATGGCGGATTATTTCCGGCACTGGCTGGAAATGGGTCCAAAGATTAAACGCGCGCCAAAGATTTTTCACGTGAACTGGTTCCGCAAAGATGCCCACGGAAAATTCCTTTGGCCCGGTTACGGCGACAACGTGCGCGTGCTGAAGTGGATGCTGGACCGCATCGAGGGCCGCGCAGCCGCGACGGAGACGCCGATCGGTTTCGTGCCGACTCCGGGTTCGTTGATGCTGGATGGCCTGGCGATTACCCGGCCGGTGGTGGATGAATTGCTGCGCGTGGATGCGCATGATTGGTCGGAAGAAGCCGAAGCAACCGCAAAATTCTTTGAGATTTTTGGCGACCGTTTGCCGGCCGAGATTCGCAGCGAAAACAAGGCGCTGCAAGACCGCCTGCATCGCACTACCGTCACCGCAAGATAAAATCCCGCCCAACTATTTGTTCCGCAGATCGCAGGTGCCCGCCATGCCGCCGCGCCTGCAGAGCGGCGACCAACCTACCCAGCGACCGTCATCCTGAGCGGAGCGAAGGATCTCTCTTCGATCTGCGTGCTCGGCATCGCGTAGTGGCGAAGAATCTCTCTTAGCCGCGGATCATCCAATTGCAGCGCCGCGTCAATCGCCACGAGTTTTCCTCCCGTTGCAGGCGCGTCGTCTGCGCTAGCTCTTCGCCTGATAGCCCGGGCAGCTGATCACCGGCAGCGCCGGATATTTTCGATACGCCGGATCCACTGCAGACAGCTCGCACAAATAAAATATCGCTCCGCGATCGGATTCGATGCGCCGGGCGTGCACGCAATCCGCGCATAGGCCTGCGCGGGCTCGTTCCTGTTGCACCTCATCCTTAATTCCCACGCGACGAGCATAGCACTGCGCGTGGGCTGGCCGCGCGGTCGCCGCACGGGGACATCGCGGCATCGCGCGTGTGAGGCGACTTTTTGCTGTGGACATAGCGGCGGATGGGAAATATCCTCGCCTGCAGAATTCACTCTCAACGCGCAAGGAGATCTTATGAGGCCACTCGCTGGAAGGTTCGCGATCTTCATTTTTCTGGCAATGGCCGTCGGCGGGTTTGTCGCTAGCGCGCAAATCACTACCCAAATCGTTTTCAGAATGTCGCGCCCGTTTGTGGTGGCGAACGCTACGCTTCCGGAAGGCAACTTCACGATCCGCGAAGTTCCCGGCGCCGCTAAATTGACGCTGGAATTCAGCAACGTCCGTGGTGGTCCGGGCCTGGAGGTCGAAGCGCTGTCCATCCCGGGCGATCCGACCATTCATTCCGCGGAGATTGCTTTCAACAAGTACACAAATCTGATGGCGCTATCGCAAGTTTTTCCTGGCCCCGGAAAACGTGGGTATCAGCTCGTTCCCGGACAACTTGAAAAGGACGCCGCCAAGAGCGAAAAGCCCTTGCGGCAAACCATCCCTGCCAAAGGAAACTGAACCGGCGCGACCGTTCCATTGCTGCGGCACATCTTCACTTGCAATTCCATCTCGCAAGGGGTCTAAAATACGGGATTCCTGGGAGGTGGCCATGATTTACCGCCGCGCTTCGCTTCGCATTTTTGTTTCCGTGCTGATGGGCGCGCTGCTGCTTGCAGTAACCAGCCCAGCGCAACAAGTACCGGCGCCCCGCGTGGTGGACCTGACCGCGCCCGACGGCGTAATTCTGAAGGCCACTTTCTTCGCCGCCGCGCAGCCCGGTCCCGGGGTCCTGTTGTTGCATCAATGCAACCGCCAGCGCAAAGTTTGGGACGATCTTGCCGAGCGACTTGCGGCTTCCGGGATCAACGTCTTGACTGTGGATTTCCGCGGCTACGGGGAGAGCGGCGGCAAAGGTCCGGACAAAGTTTCGTCGGTTCAGGAAGCCGATCAAATCGTGAAGGAACAGTGGCCGGCGGACGTGGACCTTGCGTTTCGTTATCTGCAGACGCAGCCGAGCGTGAATCGCAGCGTTATTGGGGCGGGAGGAGCGAGTTGCGGCGTAAATCAGGCGGTGCAGCTGGCGCTGCGTCATCCGGAAGTACGGTCGCTGGTGCTGCTATCGGAAGCCACCGACCACTCGGGGCGGCAATTTTTGCACAACTCGCCGAACTTGCCTCTGTTTCTGGCGGCGGCTGATGACGATTTTAATGATCCCGGCGTGGTGGAGATTATGCAGTGGCTCTACGATATTTCGCCGGATCCTGCGAACAAGTTCGTGCATTATTCCGTCGGTGGGCACGGCGTGGTCATGTTCGCCGCTCACCCAGAATTACCCGGCATGATTGTGGATTGGTTTAACGCCACGCTGCGCAATTCGCCGGCGCCGCCAGCAACTCATGCGCTTGCTCCTGGTCCGCGGAATCGCGTTTCCTGGCGCTGGCGGATCAGCCGGATGGAATGCGCAAGGCCGAGCAGATGTTCGCGGAGGAACGCGTCGCGCTGATCCGTCCGTAGTGTTGTTTTCGGAAGCGCTGCTCAATCGTTTTGGGTACGAGCAACTGGCGATGGGCGATACCAAAGTGGCGATTGAGCTTTTTCAATTGAATGTGACGGCTTATCCGAACTCACCCAATGTTTACGATAGCTTGGGCGACGCTTACTTGGCCGCTGGGCAAAAGGATCTGGCGCGGCAGAATGCCAAGAAGGCGATCGAGCTTTTGGCGTCGGACACTTCGGACAGCCCGCAGCGCCGCGATGGGATTCGAGGCAGCGCGGAGCAAAAGTTGAAGCAGCTCGGCAACGCCGCCCAATAACTCTTGTGAATCGTCCGCCGCGGCGGACGATTCACCCTTCAGATTGATTCATCCTGGGATCCCGCTGTGCGGGATCGAAGGGCATGCCCCAGCTTGCCGGGGCGTTCACACACTCGCAGCGCACAACGCCCTAGCTCGCCGCTCGCAAATAACGAGCCAGCCAGCACTTAGGTTCATTGCCGGCGCCGCTCTGTTTCCTCTTGCGCCACCGTGCCGACTATGTTATCATCAGTCGTGCGCTAATTTCATCACGACCAGGGGGATACATGCTCCACGCTGCTCGCGCTTCATTTACCCTGAGAGCCTGCCGGTGGCAGGGTCGAAGGGCGCACCCCCGCGCGACCGCCCCACCCTACCCTCGCCATTTTCTAATCCCGCGCAACGGGATTAAAATCACCCGCAACTCCCCTGAAAACAATGCGTTGCACTTTTCGAATCAGCCGGAAAGCGTAAGCTCCAGCGCTCATTCCGCCGTTCACAACTCCCCGCTCGCAACTCAAAAAACCAGCCTTCCTCAACTCGTATCCGTATTTCCCGCAATTTTAAATCGACACAAGTTGCAATTAGAATCGTCCGTAACTTCCAGAAAACAAACAACAGCACCCAATTCATATCGACACAAATTTAGCCCAAATTCCGTTCCCGCACTTCGGGCCCCTGCGGTAACTACGCACAAGTCACCCATCACGCCATTTCTATTCGATACAAATGAACGCGCGCGGAAAATATCTAACCCATTCAAAACAAACAAGAAAACTTTTCTACTCGGTACTTTTGAGCGCTTCTCAGGCGTTCTATTCGATACTTTTGAACGCTCCCTGACCTACGCGCTGTATTTCGCGATCTATGCCTTCCTCCCGCTCACTCGCCACGATAGAATTGCCGCCCTATGACCCCGATAACAAAGAATCTTCCTCTCGCCTTGCGCTCGTTGCTGCCGCTCGCGGCGGGCGCGGCAATCGCCGTGGCAACACTTTACCCGCTGGCGGCAAATCAACACTTGGCTGCAGCGCCGCTGTCCGCCGCTGCAACGACTGCGAAGTCTGCGTCGTCCGCGAAACCGTACGTGGTGCCGGATCTGGCCGAGCGCGTGGCGAAATTCAAATTGGTGCATATGCCTTTCAATTCCGCCGGCCTCAGTGCGCGCGAAAAGCAAATGGTTGCGAAGCTGGTCGATGCATCTGGGCTGCTGGATTGCATTTACTGGCGGCAGAGCGATCCTGAGGGATTGAAACTGTATTTATCTCTGGCGAAGAGCAAAGACCCGCAGCACGAATTGCTTCGGCGCTATTTGAAGATTAATGGAAGCCGTTTCGATCTGATTGATGACGACAAACCGTTCGTCGGCACCCAGCCCATGCCGCCCGGCCGCGGGTTTTACATTCGGTATTTCAAAGCGTGAGACTCTGGAGAACTTCGTGAAGGAGCACCCGGAGACAAAATCCTCGATATTCAGTCCCTACACCATTGTCGAAACGCGCGTCCATCTGAACTCAAACCAATCTGCGGTGCAGTTCCATTTAGTAGCAGTGCCGTATCACATCGCGTTCAAAGAATTTCTGGAGCCGATGGCGAAAGATCTGCGCGAAGCTGCGGCGTTGAGCGACGATCCGGCGTTTGCGAAATTCTTGCGATTGCGGGCTGATGCATTGCTTACGGATGATTATTACGCGAGCGACATTGCCTGGCTCGATCTGGTAAATCCGAAATTCGATGTAGTGTTTGCGCCTTATGAGGTTTATGACGATTCGCTGCTTGGCGTGAAAACGACTTACGGCGCTTCGTTGATGATTCGCAACGACGCGGAGAGCGAGAAGCTTGCGCTTTACCAGAAATACGTGCCGGATTTGCAGGAGGCGCTTCCCTTACCCGCCGCGGATTTGCCTTCCAAGCGCGGCAAGCAATCGCCCATGGAAGTGGTGGACTCGCCTTATCGCGCGGGAGATTTGCTGCATGGCTACCAGGCCGTCGCGGACAATTTGCCCAACGATCCGCGCATCCACGAGGAAAAAGGCTCGAAGAAAATGTTCTGGAAGAATTTCATGGACGCGCGCGTGAACTACATCATTTTGCCGCTGGCGCAGCGCACCATGCGCGCGGACCAGGCCGCGATGGCGAGCGGCGAAGGCTATCTGGCGGACACGATCATGCATGAAATTTCGCACGGGCTGGGGCCGGCGTACGCGCACACGGCGCAGGGCAAGGTGCAGATCAACGAAGCGATCGGGTCTTCCTACTCCGCGCTGGAAGAATCGAAGGCCGACGTGGTGGGCGAATTCTGCTACGGCTGGCTAATTGATCACGGCGTGCTGCCCAAGGAACGGCGCAACAGTACCTACGCTTCTTACGTTGCGGGCATTTTCCGCACGGTGCGTTTCGGCGTCGCGGAGGCGCATGGCGCGGGGGAAATCATGCAGTTCAATTATTACGTGGAGCAGGGCGCGATTACGCGCGACTCCGCCGCCGGATTGTATGTGATTGATTTCGAAAAAATGCCCGCCGCCATCGCGTCGCTGGCGAAGGAATTGCTGGAGCAGGAAGCCACGGGCGACCGCGCGCGGACCGACGCATGGTTCAAGAAATATGGCGGGATGCCGGCGGAATTGAGCGCACTGCTGGCGAAGACCAGCGACATCCCGGTGGACATCGATCCGGAATTCGATTTCCATCCGGTGCTGAAGTGAAAATCACGCACCATGCTGCTGTTTCTGGAGGCGGCGCACTTCAGTGCGCCACGAGCGTCGCGGCGCGAGACCACTGGCGGCCTGAAGCCGAAATACCCGCTACAAAATTTCCTGAATTTCGGCGTCAATCGAAATGTGCGTCTGCGCAAAGCCGCTGATTTGAAACGATTGCCCGGCGGCTTTGCTGAAGTGAAAAAACCGGCTGATGTGGTAATCCTCGTCGAGCATGTCGAAAATCCGCTCGGTCTCTTCGTGCGACAGGTCCAGTGATGAGATCGGCAGAGATTTTCCGTAGCCGCCCGCCGCGTGCACGATATTTTTCCACGAGTTCGCGCAAGTTCATTTTCAGATCCAGACGTACGCGCCGGCTGCGCCGTACGGCAAATTCATGTAGAACACATTCGCTTCCGCGATGCGCTCGAATGCCGCGAGCAATTTCTGCGCTCCGTGCCTCGCGCACAACGTCACGCCGGGCGCGGCGGCCACTTGCTCCACTTCATCCAGGCTCGCAATCTGCTGGTGCGAAAACCACAGCCACGTTGCCGCGAAACCGCATTCCGCGCACGCGCCTCCGGGTTGCGCCAGACGCCCGGCAATCGCCTCGGAAACTTCCGGCCGCAATCCTACTGGTTCGAAATCCGGCTGCGCCACGAAGAAATACTGCGTGAATATCTCCGCATCCGGCTCGAAGGCTACCACGCGTCCGGGGAACGATTCCAGTTCCGCGGCCACCGCGTCGTTCAGGCATTCGCGGCACAGCGTGATTTCCGGCCGCGGCGGCTCACGCTTGGTGCTGCGCTTTCCGCGAAGGTAGAGCGTATCCGGCAGCAGCGTCGCGATCCAATCGCATTCTTCGCCCAGGTGAATGCATTCAGGCGGCGTGCCCTTCAGCCACGCCCACCAATTGTGGCTGCGCGGCAGCAATTCGATCGCGGGATACGCTTCGTCGTACGAGATGCTCGCCACGGGTGCCGTTCCGATACTTCGTTACGACGCGTTATGGTAGCAGATTGCCATCGGCAAATGTTTGTGCGCTGTGTTCGGACATTTGTCCGCGCGGAAGGCATCAGCTATCATGGATGGCGTTGGGCGCCACACTCGCAATATTCAATTTGTTCGTTTAGCGAACAGGGAGGATCAGGCATGGCAATCTCGGTAGGGGCGGCCGCACCGGATTTTGTGTTGAAGGATCAGAGCCAGAAGGAAGTGAAGCTTTCCGAGTTTCAGGGAAAGAAGAATGTGGTGATTGTTTTCTACCCGCTGGATTGGAGCCCGGTGTGCACGAACGAGCACGCCTGCTTCGTGAATGATATGAAACGATTCGAGCAGCTGGACGCGCAGGTGCTGGGGATCAGCGTGGACAGCGCGTGGTCGCACAAGGCGTTCGCGGAAAAAATGGGGATTCACTATCCGTTGCTCGCGGATTTTCAGCCGCGCGGCGCGGTGGGCGAAAAATTCGGCGTGTACTTGGCGGAGAAAGGGATCACCGGACGCGCGATTGCGATTGTGGATCGCTCCGGGAAAATCGCGTGGTTCAAGAATTACGATATTCCCACGCTGCCGGATCTGAAGGAAGTCGCGGACGCGCTGGCAAAAGTGAATTAGTTCATTCTGCGCCGCACGTTCCTGCGTACGTACGCACGTGCGTGCGGCGGTTGGGGGCGCTGCGCCTTTATTTGGGCGCAGCGTCTTTGTTGGGAGCGGGCGCTGCCGATTCGGCGGGCGGATCAACGAGCGGTTGCGAAAATGTGCGGATGTAATCCACGAGTTGCCAGCGTTCTTCTTCACTCAGCTTGTCCTTGAATCCCGGCATGGGGCGATGCCCTTGCGAAATTTTCCAGAAAAGTTCGCCGTCCGTCAGCTGGCTCATGGCGTGCGCGTCGGTGAAATTGCTGGGCGCGACCGATAGTTTTTCCGCGCGCTCTCCTTTTCCGTTGCCGTCTTCTCCGTGGCAGTTCTCGCAGCGGTCCGCGTAGGTGCTCATGCCCATGCCGATGGCTTGCGGCGTGCGCGGGTACGGATTCTTCATGCGCTTGGCGTTTTCCGGCGCGGTCCAGTCGCTGAGGGAATAGACGATCACGCTTCCGGCTGCGGCGACGATCACGAACACCACGAAGATTCCGAGCAGGTTCGGTTTGAATTTGGGGCTGGAGTTGCGGTCAGCGAGTTTATCGGACGCCATGATTCGCAGGTTTGCCTGTGGAGCGTTGTGGCTCCCGGAAAATCTTCGCACTCTGGTGCGGGAATTTCAACTGCCGTGGCGCTGGGGCGACTGCGCTAGCGCGCGGCGTGGATGGCTTGATACACGGAGATCAGCACGATCACCAGCATAGCCACGACGTAAATGCGCAAACCCCAGAGCAGGACTTTGGTGCCGAAGGAAAGATGTTGCCGGCCAAAATAGGTGCGGCGCTTGGCGGCGACGACCTGGTCCGCTTCCAGCAGGGAGAGAACGGCGCGAGGATCGCGCAGGCTGAGCTGTTCGGACTTGACGTCAGCTGACACGTCAACCGGCACGTCCGTCGGAACGTCGAGAGGGGCGAGCGCGCTTCGGTTTTTCGGAACTTCCGCGTAACGTGAGTCCAATTTCGTTCCTCCCGAACACCATGCAGCTTTGCTGCGAACCATTCCACTGCGAAACAAAGTTTATCCGCCCAGCCATTTGGGGAACACGGTGGCGAGACCGAAGCCGAGCCCGGCAATAATCAGCAGCACAGTGACAGTGACGCCGGCGAGGTTGGCCCAAAAGCCGTTCACGTGCTCGCCCATCACTTCCGGATCGTTTACCAGCAGCAGCAGAAAAGTCAGCGCCGGAGGCATGGCCAGAACGGCAATCACGTTGACCGTCAGGACTACGAATTCCAGCGGAAAGCGCGGGATCAGCACAAGCGCGGCCGCGGCGCAAGCCGAACCGAATAGAGTGAGATAAAAAGGCCACGCTTCGCGCAGGGGGCGATTCAAGCTGTGTCCGGTCTGCATGACTTCACCGAAGGCATAGGCGGACGAAGTGGAGATGGCAATCGCCGCGACGATGCCGGCTTCGAAAATGCCGAGAGCGAAGAGCGCGGCACCGGTGTGGCCGATTAGTGGTTCGAGCGCTTCGGCGAATTGAGCGTATTGAAAGTTCGCGGCGTTAATACCGTGATGAAACAGCGGCACGGTGGCCAGAATCGCGGCGATTGCGAATACCGTGGCGAGCACAGCGCCGAGAAGAGTATCGAAACGGCCGGCGTTGATATCGCGCGGCTGTATGCCTTTATCCACGACGGCGCTTTGCTGAAAGAAAAGCATCCACGGGGTGACGGTGGCGCCGATGGTGGCGAGAATCAGCAAGAGAATTTCGTAGCGGCTGCCGCCGGGGAACGGCATCCAGGTGAGCATGGCGTGACCTACGGCGTGCCAATCGGGGCGCGCGAGAATTGCGGCGGGAATAAACAGGCCGTTGAAGATGGCGAGGCTGAGCGTGATGCGTTCCCAGGTCCAATAGCGGCCGGTAGTGATGGCGGCGACGACGATGACGAGCGCGCCGCCGACGGCGATGGCGGGGCGGACGCCGAAGAAACCGAGGCCGGCGCGCACGCCGATGAACTCCGTGACCAGGGTGAGGAAATTTCCGAAGATCAAATCGCCCATGGAGAAGAAGCCCCAGAATTTTCCGAAGCGATCGAAGATGAGCTCGGCGTGGCCGCGATGAGTGACGGCGCCGAGGCGCACGGTCATTTCCTGCACGATGAAACCCATAATAAACGTGAGGACGACGAAGGGAATGAAGAAGCCGACGCCGTAGCGCGAGCCGTCGGCGGAGTAGGACAACATGCTGGGAGCGTCGTTCTCGCCGAGGAAGACGAGGACGCCCGGGCCGACTAACAGCCAGAGCAAGCGGAAGCCGCCGAATTTTTTGGAGCGCCCTTTCCATCTGGCACGCGCCACCTCCCAGCGGTCGCGGGCGCGATCCACATCTTCGTGAGTGACCAGGCCGATTAGTTCGGGCGCGGCGGCGGAGGCCACGGCGGATTCGGTGGTTGGATGAGCCGTGTGACCGGCGAGGAGGCTGGGCTTTTTGTCGGGAGCGTCCATGGGTTAACCTAGCTAAACTCTGGACATAAACTACGCTTAACAAGCGGCAAGGTCAATGGTACATGCAGAAAGCGTGAGTAAAAACTAATCCAGGGCGATTCCCTGCTCTGCTATAGTGAGCGAGAAATTCCTGGAGGGACGGGCCAATGAGCGAGCCGGCGAACCAGCAGCAGAAGCAACAAGTGCAGATCAAGGCGGACGAGAAGGAATTACTGGGGCAGTATGCGAATCTGGCGGTAATTCATCACAACGGCGAAGAATTTACGCTCAACTTCATATATTTATTTCCGAGCGTGCCGCAGGGGAAGCTGATTTCCAGCGTGATATTGAGCCCGGCGCACGCCAAGCGGCTGCTGCAGGCATTAAAAGAAAATGTGGCGCGATTTGAGGCGCAATTCGGGACGTTGCCGGAAGGATCAGGGCCGGCTCCGGAGACGAATTTCGGATTTGTGCAGTAGGCCGATGCGCCCCTCAGCGGCTTGAGCCGCTGTGACGTTGCGGCGGTTACGGCACGGCTGAAGCCGTGCCCTGACGCAAACCGGCAGTCCTCGCGCTAACTCCGAAGCGCCATCCTCTCGGGTTCGAGAGTTATGAAATGAGATTGGGAGTTTCGGCGGCGCGGCGACACGGATGACTAGGTTGCGCAGGATTCGGCGACTACCCAGTTGCCGCTTGGCTCTACGAATTCCAGGCCCACGGCAAAACCGGATTGCGGAATGGTCTGGCAATAGGCGACACGCGCGATGGCGCGGAAGGCGCCGGTCAGAGTGGAGATCGTCAGTCGATCATTTATGTTCCAGCGGCGGGTGCTGAGGACACGAGCACCGTGCGGGCTGACGTTTTCCGTGAAGGTGGTTTCCGTTCCGGGCAGGGCGGGATGACCGGTGATGTGCACGCCAACTTCCATCGGAATGCGCGTCTCGCGACGCGGTCCGACGAAATTTTTTGGGATCCCCATCCCAAAGCGCATACGCAATGCCCCCTTTTCTACAAGCAGGCCGCTACGTGCCCCAAACGAAATTTTTTCTGGCCCTTGCCCTTCATGCGGTAGAGCGCGCGATCGGCAGCGCCGAGAAGTTTTTCAATGGTGGTGCCATCGTCGGGATAAACGGCGACACCGACGCTGACGGTGATGGGAGGCTGCTGGCCGTCATTTTTGAGCTGCTCGCAGATTCGCGCGGCAGCTTGCGCGGCGTCTGCTTCGCTGGATTCGGGAAGAATGAGGGCGAATTCGTCGCCACCATAGCGGGCCGGAGTGTCAATCGCGCGACTGCCGTCGGCTAACGCGGCGCCGAGGCGTTTGATGGCGCGACTGCCGGTGAGGTGGCCAAACCTGTCGTTGATTTTCTTCAGCTCGTCCAGATCAAAGAGCAAGACGGCGAAACCGCGGTCGGTGCGGCGCGAGCGCTGGATTTCGGTTTCGAGGACTTCGACCAGGCGGCGGTGATTTGCGAGGCCGGTGAGCGGATCGGAAGCGGCCAGCTGGCTGACTTGATCGAAGAGTTGGGCGTTGTCCAGCAGAGTTCCACCGAGAACGATGACGTAGCTCATGACCATCATGAAATGAGCGAGGGTGTAGGGAGCGTCGAGATGACGCTGTGATTCGCTCATGGTGACGTGGCAAAGAACGTTCAGTCCCGCCGCGAGAAATAGCGCGCGGTCCAGGTATGCGCCGGCGCGATTGAGGCGGCGGGCGTAGCCGATCGTCGCAGCGAGATAGATCGCCGCGGGCAGTAGATCGGCAGGGCGCGGAATGATGGCACCGGGATGAATCTTCGGCGCGTGCGGCAACATGAAGTAGAAAACGCTGGTCAGATACGCGACGCCGCCGACCATCAGAGTGGCCGCGGCCATTTCCTTGGCGGGTTCACGAGCAATGGGGATGCGGCGTTCGACTGAGAGAGCGGCGAGCAGTAATACTCCGAGCAGAGTGCGGCCGGCGAGCCAGCCGTAGGAAATGGAATCTCCGGGCGTGGGCGTGACTAACATGCCGCGATAGAACGTCATGCTCGTTCCCGCTTCGATCAGGCCCGCCAGCACAAAACCAAAAGCCAGGATCAGGGATATGCGATCGTGTGTGCCGCGGAAGCGAACCAGAGCGTTGGCAGCGAAGGTAAAGCCAATCAGGCTCCCGGCCATCTGTAAATAGGTGTCGAGGAGCGGGTCGGCGACGTAGGCGGAATTGCGCAAAACCCACAGGGAAACGAGAAAAGCGCCTCCGGCAATCGTCCAAAGGAGGACGAGACGAAAGCGATGAAGAAGACCCCAAAAACTGCCCGAACGAGCCACAATTCCCCCAAGTAACCCACACTTGCCCGCGAAGTATGGAGCAAGTGTGGTGCCGTTCGTTCTATTGGTTCTAGTACTATATAAGAGTATTCTAATGAACAGGATGGGTTGAGATGTGCGCCGGGCAAGGCTGCCCTAGGCGCACCCGTCTTCAGCGCATGGGGTAAAAACGTTACACACTGTTACGGGGACTACCCAGGAGCTAGTAGTTCAGGACTTTGCCGGCGGAGGGGGTAGCTCGTGGGCCTGGACGACGCTTTGGAAGGTGGAGCGTTTGTGCGAACCGTCGCAAAACGGTTTGCGCTCGGAGAAGCCGCAGCGGCATAGGCCGATCTTGGTGCGTCCGCCCAGACCGTAGGCATGGCCTTCCTGGTCCACCACTTCGACTTCACCATCAATAAGCAACGGGCCGTTATTCACAACGGTAACTTTTACGTCTGGCATTCGATCCTCCGATCGAGAGGGCTAGATTTTCGCCGCGGGGCGCGCGCCGAGTGCGCACGATGTTCAGAGCCGAACAGTACTTTACTTAGTACTTCGGCACCGAGGGGTCCACGTCGTCAGACCAAGCAAGGATACCACCCTTTAGGTTTAGAATTTTGCGAAAGCCAGCGCGCTGCAGGAACTCGACGGCTTCGGCGGAACGCTTTCCGCTGCGGCAATGGGCGACGATTTCGCGCGAGCTATCGAGTTCGTTAACGCGTTTGGAGAGATCGCCGAGCGGAATCAAGTGGCCGCCGAGATTGCAGATCTGATATTCGTGCGGTTCGCGCACGTCGAGGATGTAGAGATCGTCGCCGCGGTCGAGACGGGCTTTTAGTTCGCGCGGAGTGATTTCGGGGACGGAAGTTTGCGGCGCGGGAGCTTCTTCGCCGCGAATGCCGCAGAATTCGGCGTAGTCGATCAGCTTGGTGATCGTCGGATTCTTGCCGCACAGAGGGCAATCGGGATTTTTGCGCAGCTTCAGCTCGCGGAAGCGCATGGCTAGGGCGTCGAAGAGCAGCAGGCGGCCGACGAGGTGTTCGCCTACTCCGATGATGAGTTTCAGAGTTTCGGCTGCTTGAATCGAGCCAACGATGCCGGGCAGCACGCCGAGCACACCACCTTCGGCGCAGGATGGAACCAGGCCGGGCGGAGGCGGTTCGGGATACAAGCAGCGGTAGCACGGGCCGCCGGTATAGCCGAAGACGGTTACCTGGCCTTCGAAGCGAAAAATGGAGCCATACACGTTGGGCTTGCCGAGGAGCACGGACGCGTCGTTGACGAGGTAGCGCGTGGGGAAATTGTCGGTGCCGTCGACGATGATGTCGTAGTCCTTCAGGATGTCGAGAGCGTTTTCGCTGGAGAGATGCGTTTCGAAAGTGTCAATTTGAATGTCGGGATTGAGGTCGCGCAGGCGATCTCCGGCCGCGGCAATTTTCGGGCGGCCTACATCTTTGGTGCCGAATAAAATCTGGCGCTGCAGGTTCGAGGAATCCACCGTATCGAAATCCACCAGGCCGATGCGGCCGACGCCAGCCGCGGCAAGATAGAGGCCGAGCGGTGCGCCGAGGCCGCCGGTGCCGATGCACAGGACTTTGGCTTGTTTGAGCTTGAGCTGACCTTCCATGCCGACTTCGGGCATGATCAGGTGGCGGCTGTAGCGCAGGATTTCTTCTTTTGAAAGCGAGACCGGCGCGGCGGCAGGCGCTGGATTCGCGGAAATTTCTGATTTGGTGGCCATTGCGAAAATCTCCCGTTTGTTTCCTGATTAGCGGTGTGCGCCGCCGGCGATGGAGGGCACGATGCTGACGATATCGCCATCGCGCAGCGGCGTCTGATCCTTTTGCAGGTAACGGATGTCTTCGTCGTTGACGTAAACATTCACGAAGCTGCGCAGTTTGCCGTCGTCGGAGTAAAGGTGCTTTTTGAGGTCGCCGAAGCGCAGCGTCAGGCCGCTAAGAGCTTCGGCCACGTTGTTGGCTTCCAGCTCAACGCTTTCCTGTTTGCCCGCATACGCGCGCAGCGGCGTGGGGATGATCACTTTTACAGCCATTCGCATTCCTCCTGACGGCCTGAGCTTCAGCAATCCAACCGTGACGCAGCGGATCGGGATTGGCGGAATACTTTAACTTAGATGCTGGCAGAGTGGGCGGAAGATTCAATGGCCTCGGCGTCGTAGGCGGCGCGATCGTCGCGCAGGCGCCAGGAATTCATATCGCGCGGCTGGCCGGATTGGATGCTGACGATGATGTAGCTGTACCAGGGCCAGGCATGTTCGCGATCGAATTCACTGGGGCGGGCAGGAGCGTCGGGATGCGAATGATACCAGCCGATCAGCTCGAGATTCTTCGCGCGCGCGGTTTTCTCGGCGAGCTGCACGTCGCCGGGGGTGACTTCGAAGCGATTGCGCGGCGAATCGTCACGGCGATTGGCGAGCGGAAGGAGGGCGAGAACTTCGCGCGAGCCGTCGTTGTCGTCGCGGCCGAGAATTGCGCCGCAACATTCGTGGGGGTAGGTTTCGACGCCGTGGGCGCGGATCTGGGCTGCGAGTTCTTCGCGAATTTTCAGCAGCGGGGCGCTCATGCTTCGCTCCAAAATTGTTCGGTTAAATATTTTTCACCGGAATCGGGGAAGACGGTGACGATCACGGCGCGCTCGCCTGGGGGCAATCGGCGGGCAACGTCCATGCAGGCCCATAGGGCTGCGCCGGAACTGACGCCGCCGAGAATACCTTCGTCGCGCGCGAGGCGGCGGACGAGATTGTGGGCATCTTCGGTGCGCACGGCGAGGTCTTCATCGGCAAGATTGGGATCGTAAATGCGCGGGACGATGGCGGTGGCGAGGTGCTTCAAGCCTTCGAGGCCGTGGAAGCCGGAGTCCGGCTGAAAACTGATGCAGCGGACCGCGGGATTGTATTCCTTCAGACGACGCGTGGTGCCTACGAATGTGCCAGTGGTGCCCAGGCCCGCGACGAAGTGGGTGATGGAGCCGTTGGTTTGCTGCCAGATTTCCGGGGCCGTGGTGGCGTAGTGTGCGGCGGGATTCGCGGGATTGCTGTATTGATCAGGGTAAAAATATTTCTCGCGATCGGATTCGTAGATTTCGCGCACGCGGCGGATGGCGCCGTCGGTGCCTTCGTCGCCCGGGGTGTAGACGATTTCGACGCCGTAGGCTGCGAGGATGTGTTTGCGTTCGGGCGAGGCGCTGGTGGGAAGGCAGAGTTTGACGCGATAGCCAAGCGCGGCGCCGATCATGGCGTAGGCGATGCCGGTGTTGCCGCTGGTGGCGTCGAGGATAATTTTGCCGGGGCGCAGGTCGCCGGAGCGTTCGCCGGCGCGGATCATGGAGTAGCCGGCGCGGTCTTTCACTGAGCCGCCGGGATTGAACCATTCGGCTTTGGCGTAAAATTCGACGTTGGGGAAGGCGGCGACGATGCGTTCGAGGCGCAGGAGTGGAGTGTTGCCGATGCGATCGAGAAGGTGCTCGCCGACTGTGGAGTTGGATTTGGCGGGGGTGGCCGCGTCGTGCGGGGTGACGGACGGTTTGTTGGCTGCGTTCACGGTGCTTGGTTCCTGTTTGTGTTGGAGGCTCGGGCGAGTGGTTCGATGCGATTCGCGACGACGAGCTACGAGCCTGCTTTTTAGATGCGGCTAGAAACGCCTGATATTCAGGTATCTGCAGTCAGTTTAACAGAATAGCGGCGCGGTTCCGGTCGAAACCGAGCGAGCAATATTCCCACAGGTGCGTGGCGGCGGCAAACTACTTGGGGGGAGCGATATTTGTCTTTACAGGCAGGCGGGCGAGTCCCTATTCTGGAGTGGCTATGTGGTATGTGAACAAACTATTCGATCAGGCCATCGTGGAATCGATTTCCGCGAAGGGCTTCCTGGTGCGCAATTCCGGCGGGGTGGTGCGCATTGAAAAATATAATTGCGGAGCGGAGCTGCGCAAAACGCCGGAAGGCTTGTTCCAGATGACGGAGATTCCGTGCATCATGATGCAGGGGCAATTTACGGCGCTGTGGGACGCGGGATACCAGAAATTTCTGATCGGGCATGAAGGCAAGAAATTTCCGGTGCAGGTGCAGCAGCTCGCGGATTTGCGGCGGTTCAACGAGGAATTGCGCACCACGCTGGGCGTGCCGACTTATTACAATGAGGCGTTGGGTTCGACCTGCGCTTTCAGTGTGTATGACCGGGTGAAGGGGCGACCCGGCGACGTGCCGGATGAGAGCGTCGGGGCGCAGGAAGAGACAGAGCACTAGACCTCGTTTGGATTCCAGTGTACGCCGAAGAAAAAAGCAGATCCCTCACCCGCTTCGCGGGATCGGGATGACAACTACTTCGATTTTGCCCGCCTGTTGTTTCGATAAGTCCTAGTTCTTCCCACACTCCTACAGTTTTGCATTCTCCAAGTGGCGGCGGAGGCGCGCCGCGTTTATGCGATGTTGCGCGAAGAAGTGTGGGCCGACGAAAATTACTGGGACGTCGTTGGTGTAGCGGGCGAGGAGGATGGGGTCGTCGTCAATATCCACTTCTTGCAGGTGGGCGCCTAGCGCCTTGAGGATCGGGAGCATGGCGGCTTTGGCTTCTTCGCAGAGGTGGCAGCCTTCGCGCATATACAGGGTGACGTCGCGCGGGGAGGCGAGGGCTAAGCGGCCCTCTTCGGTGCGGCGGTAGAAATCGCCGCCGCCGTCGGGGAGCAACAGACCTTGCTTGACGAGATCCGTTACTGCGTCGAGAACAGCTTCGCGTTCGCTGGGATTGTTGCCGCCGACGAATTCGAAGAGGGTGTGCAGGTCGAGCGTTGGGCGGTCGAGTTGGTCGAAAGTGGAGAGGATGCGTTGCGCGACGGTTGGCATGGCGTCCTTGTGTGCGTGACGATGCGAGCGCCGAGCTACGGCTTGATCGTATAGAACTGCTGAAACGGGCCGATGTACGGGAAAAATGCGCGCGAGCGGTAGAGTTCGGCGATCTGGCGAATGTGGCCGAGGTCGTGGAAGGCCCACTCGTTCATTAATTGGCCGACGGTGATGGGGCCGATTTTGGCGTGCTGGCCGGGGCGAGAGAGAACTGCGGGCGGGACGTAACGCAATGCGGAAAGGCTGCGGTCGCGTTCGTGGCAGAATTTTTTCAGATTTTCGCGGGCTTTGGTGGCGGAGTAGCGGCCGGCGGCGTAGGCACCGTTCTGATCGTAGGCGTCGAGCGGCGGATTATTTTTTTCGAGCATTTGCTGGATGCGTTCGCGGAAGCCGACGACTTCCACTTCCGCCAGATGCGCCAGGACTTCGCTGATGGACCAGCGGTCTTGGGCGGGCTTCCAGTGCAATTGTTCGTCGCTGGCGGCCCAGACGATTTTTTCGATGATGATCGGAGTTTGCTCCAGGACGGCGAGGCCTGGCAGCGCGTCTGGGCTTGGAGTAGCGGCCATGAAATCCTCCCGAAAAGCGGCGAAGAAATTCTTTTATACAGGAATGCGCGAAGGTTGTCGAAGGGGACGTGGAGCTGGTCGCTTCGTTATTTGGTGACGGACAGGAAACGAGCTTGCGAAAAATGCCACGCGACATGGATTGCGCCACCGAGCGAACGCCGAAGCAAGCTTCGGCGAAGAGAAAGCGGCGGCAAGCCGCCGCACTCCAAGATGGGCTAGGCGGCGGATGCGCTTGAGACGATTGGTCGTGCTGAGATGTGAATTGATGGTACGTGGTTGCGACCCTAAAGCCCCTGCGCTTGTGCGGGGCGGTGGCGCGTGATACACCGAGGGGCGGGGATTCGCCGAGCGAGGAAGGCGATAAAAGGCGCGACGGCATACGAGGTGCAGCGGCATGGCGCAGGTTCTGGCTCTGGTGGACGATTTATTTTTTCAGGCGAAGATTCTGGAGACGGCGAAGCAGCTGGGGATTGCGGTGCGCACGGCCACGACGAGCGACGCGCTGCTGGCGGAAATTGCGAAGGAAACGCCGCAGCTGGTGATTGTGGATCTGAACGCGCGCGGCGCGCCGCTGCAGGCGATTGAGCGCGTGTGCGCGGAGAAGCCGGGGCTGGCGCTGATCGCATTTCTTTCGCACGTACAGACGGATCTGGCGCAGCAGGCGCGCACGGCGGGATGCACGCAGGTGATGCCGCGTTCGCAATTCACGCGCGACCTTGCAACCATACTGGCGCAGGCGAAGTCTTAGTGTTGATGACGAAATATTTCCCACGAACACGGAGGCGCGCGATTGGCACAACGGCCGTGCTGCTGTTTTTCTTGGCCATAACGCAGACGCCGGCGCGCGCGCAGGAGTCGGGCGACGCGGCGGACCCGGCTGCGGCGTTGGCGGACACGCTGGTGGCGGCTTGCCGCGCGAACGAAGCGGATTTTGCGAGCCACATGACGAGTGCGAATGCGGCGGCGTTTCGCGCTTTGCCCGCGACGCAGCGCGGCGAATTGATGAAGCGGCTTTCGCTTTCCGACGAGCCGGGCAAGCCGCTGCTTTCCTCCGACAACGACAAACATATCGTGCTGCGCTGCCGGGCGGCCAATAACACAGTGGAATACCGGTTCGGAGCGACGCGCCTGCAGGAAAATCTGGCGTTCATTCCGGTGGCCGTCGTAAACAGCGAGCAGGCGGAATTCGGCATGGTGCGCGATAACGGCGGATGGAAGTTGCTGTCACTGGGGTTGGTTTTGTTCGACGTGCCGCAACTGGCGAAGCAGTGGGCGGCGGCGGATTTGGCGGCACGCGAGGACGCGGGGATTGCCGATCTGCGCTCGCTGGCGGAGGCGATACGGCGTTACCAGCGCGCGTTTGGAAAATTGCCGGAATCGCTGGTGCAACTGGGCCCGGCGCCGAAAGACCAGATTTCACCGGAGCAGGCGGCGCTGGTGCCGGCTGATATGGCAGCCGGAAAACACGGCGGCTACATTTTCCGCTACCGAATTTCGCCGGACGCCAATGGAAATGACAACGATTTTGAGCTGGCGGCCACCCCGGAGGCCTACGGACGACCCGGCAAGCGGTCGTTCTTCATGGATACGGAGGGAAAAATTCACGGTGATGACAAGCGCGGGAAGGTTGCAACCGTGGAAGATCCGCTGCTTCCCGGCGAAAAGGCCGCGGACGAAAAGTAAACGTGACATGGCGCAGCCTCGGGTATAATGCCTGCCAGTTTCGGTACTATTTGGCACGAGTGCGGCGGAGTTGCGGTCGGAACTTGCGCTGAAACCCGAAGAGGAATGCGGATGTCACAGACGAAGGTTTTAGCCGATCGAATTTATTCAGGTGAAGGAATTGCGGCCGATGCACTGCGCATCGCCGCGGCAAATATTTTGCTGGTGTTGTGCGCGCACATCGTGATTCCGCTGCCCTGGACGCCGGTGCCGATCACTGGGCAGACGTTTGGTGTGCTGCTGGTGGCGGTGCTGCTGGGAGCGCGACGCGGGGCGATCACTTTGATTTTGTATCTGCTGGAGGGCGCGGCTGGCTTGCCCGTATTTCAACCGCTGGGGCTGCCGGGCGTGGCGCGCTTTGCGGGGCCGACGGCCGGCTATTTGTTTTCGTATCCGGTGGCTGCGTTTGTGACGGGCTGGCTGGTGGAACGCAGCGCGAAGATTGTCGCTGGCTCGCGGGAAGGCGGATCGCGGCTGGCAGGTTTGCCGCTGATAGGCGCGCTGATTTCGGGTGAAGCGATTATCTTCGCTTGCGGCTGCGCTTGGCTGGCGATCTTTTTGGGAATGGGCTGGAGCGTGGCGTGGAGTCAAGGCGCGCTGCCGTTCGTCCCAGGCGAAATCATCAAGATGGCGTTGGTCGTAGCTGCGGCTGGCGGATTGCAGCTGGCGCGGCGAGAAGCTTAGGCAAGCGGCATCGGGAAGTAGACAGGCAGGCCCCGGCCTTGGCGAATCTGGATCGCGGCTGGAAAAACCTGTACTTCAGCGGCTTAAGCCGCTCGGCTTTTGCGAAGATTATGTCGTGGCTGAAGCCACGACCTACAAAGATTATCGGATTCCGACATAGACTGTGACGCGCGATTTCTAATCTCGTTTTTCGGACTTCTTATTATGCCCACGCAGACCGTGCCGCAGAAGCAAAGCCCCGAAGACGCACTGCGTTCCGCGAACACAAAATTCTACGCGGCCTTTGAATCGCTGGATCTGGCGGAAATGGAAGCGGTGTGGTCGCACGACGACGCCGTGACCTGCGTACATCCGGGCTGGGATTTGCTGCTGGGGTGGGATGAAGTGCGCGAGCGCTGGGCGCGGCTTTTCGCGCACGCCAAACGCGTGCGGATTGCATTGAGCGGCGTGTGGGTGCGCGTGGAAGGCGAAGTGGGCTGGGTTTCCTGCACGCAGCATGTGACCACGGCGTTTGCGGACGGATTCGACGACGCCATGGTGCAGACGACGAATGTTTTTTTGCGCCGCGACGAGCAGTGGCTTTTGGTGGCGCATCACGCCTCACCTTTGCCGGCTTCTCCGCGCACGCCGGTGCAATGATTGCGGCCGTAATGCGCGATGCTGCGCACGAAATTTGCAAATCCGGACCTTCCTATAATAAGTTGGCATAATTATGCGAAACGAATGCTGGATGAAAATTAGTTTGCTTGCACTGATTGTGTACTTCGTGATGCTCAGCGGCGGAGTTCTGCCCGTCACCGCGCAGGAAGCCGCGACAGATTCGCCGTCGGCAGTCGCCGCGAAACAAGTGATTCAGGAATTGGTGGCCGGACAATTTGAGAAAGTGGAAGCGATTTACGATGCGCGCATGAAGGAGGCGCTGCCGCCGGGAAAGCTTGCGGACGGCTGGCGGGACTTGAACAAGCAAGCGGGCGCATTTCAGGTGATCACCAGCACGGAGACTTCGCAGGTGCAGGGGCTGCAAGTGGTGAAGATGCAGTGCAAGTTTGAGAATTCGCTGCTGGAAGCGACGGTGGTTTTCAATCCTGACGGCAAATTGGGCGGTTTGAGTTTCCATCCGCACCAGGCGCCACCAGCGCCGTGGGCTCCTCCAGGATATTCCAAAGAAGATTCGTTCAGCGAGCAACCGCTGACTTTGACGAACGGGAAATTTGAATTGCCCGGCACGCTGACGCTGCCCGCAGGCGAGGGACCATTTCCGGCCGTGGTGCTGGTGCACGGTTCCGGCCCGGAGGATCAAGACGAAACGATCGGAGGGAACAAACCGTTCAAGGATTTGGCGTGGGGGTTGGCCAGCCGGGGCATTGTGGTGTTCCGTTACACCAAGCGCACGCAAAAATATGGCTTGCAGAGCAGCGACGATCCGGTGCGATTGACCGTGGAGGATGAAACGATCAGCGACGCGCGGGCGGCAGTGGCGCTGGTAGCGACGCAGGCGAAGGTAAATCCGCGGCAAATTTTCTTGGTGGGGCACAGCCTGGGCGCGTTTCTGGCGCCGCGGATTGCCAGCGGCGACGCGCAGATTGCGGGAATCGTGATGCTGGCGGCGAATGCGCGGCCGCTGGAAAAGATTGTGCTGGAACAAATTCACTATTGGGCGGCGATGAACGGTACGCCGACGGAAGCGGAACAAAAAAAGATTGACGCAGCGGAAGAGGGCGCGAAACAGATTGAGAGCCCGGGCTTGAAACCGGACGACAAGATCGAATTCCTGGGCGCGACGATGTACGGGGCTTATTGGCTGGACTTGCGGGCTTACGATCCGCTGAAAACCGCGGCCAAGCTGAAAATTCCGATTTTGATTTTGCAGGGCGGGCGGGATTATCAGGTGACGCCTTCGAATTTCCAGGCTTGGTCGGACGCGCTGGCAAATAACCGGAACGTGACGTTGCGCAGTTATCCGGATCTGGATCATCTATTCATCCATGGCACTGGTGCGTCGAAGCCGGCGGACTATGCGCGGCCGGATCATGTGTCGGCGGAAGTGGTGGAGAGCATCGCGACGTGGATTTTGCCGAGCGAAAAGCCTGGGACATTAGCGAAGCCACACTGAGCAGGATTGCGATTGAAGCAGCGAATGGGAGTGGGGCGCGGCGTGGGGTGCTCCGGCTGTACGTTCGGCCACGGCGTATGGTATTCTTGCGTTGCGTATTCGGCGCTCTGGCCGGAAGACGCACACACCTTGGTTTCTTTCACTGCGACGAGTAGGGCGGCTGGCGCATCATAGTCTCTGCTGCGTCTTCAGAGTCGGGCCGAGGTGAGTGACGATTTCGCGCGAGAGCCAGGACGGACCCAGCATGTCCACACCAGCCGCAGTAGCAAAAACAACAGAGATTCGCCTGGCGCATTCGCCGGACAGTGATGATGCGTTCATGTTCTACGCGCTGGCGACGGGGAAAGTGCGCCTGCCGGGCGTGAAGTTCGAGCACATTTTGTCGGACATTGAATCGCTGAACCAGGCGGCGAAAAAAGAAGTGTACGACGTGACAGCGATCAGTTTTTACGCGTATCCGTTTGTGGCGGATAAATATGTGCTGATGGATTGCGGCGCGAGCTTCGGCGAAGGTTACGGGCCGATTGTTGTTTCCGGACATCCAATCAAGAAAACTGAATTGGCCGGGCGCAAAATCGCGATTCCGGGAATGCTGACGACTTCGTATCTGGCGCTGAAACTTTTTGAGCCCGACGTCGAGACGGTGACGATGCCTTTCGACAAGATTCTGGACGCGGTGCAGAACAAGGAAGTGGAAGCGGGGCTGCTGATTCACGAAGGGCAACTGCTTTTTTCGCAGATGGGATTGCATCGCGTGGTGGACCTGGGCCAATGGTGGCAGGAACAAACCGGGTTGCCGCTGCCGCTGGGCGCGAACGCGATCCGCCGAAAGCTGGGCGAGGATTTGGGACGGCAGGTGTCGCGGGTGATTCGCGAAAGCGTTTCTTATGCGTTGGAGCATCGCGAGGCGGCGCTGAATTACGCGCTGCAATTTGCGCGCGACATGGATCCGACGCTGGCCGACAAGTTCGTGGGAATGTATGTGAACCGCTGGACGCTGGATTACGGAGAAGAAGGGCGCCGGGCCGTGCGCGAATTGCTGGCGCGCGGGGCCGCGGCGGGCCTGCTTCCCGGCGACGTGCCGGTGGAATTTCTGAGCAGCACGGTGAGCGAAACGCCTTCACGATCCGCCTAACGCCGAAAAACTCGAATTGCAGCGCGGGTGACCGCCGTTGTTGTGCTTCAGGCGCGCGGAGAAATGCTGCCGCCCTTCCTGCCCGCCACCTTCAGGTAAAATTACTGAACCCATGACCAACCTGATCCAACAGGGCCTGGCCCTTCGCGAATTGCTTCGTGAACGCATCCTGATTATGGATGGCGCGATGGGGACGATGCTGCAGCAGGCCAATCTGACGGCCGAGGATTTCGGCGGGCCGGAGCTGGAAGGCTGCAACGAGAATCTGGTGCTGAGCCGTCCGGACGTGGTGCTGGAAATCCACCGCAAATATTTGGCCGCGGGCGCGGACATTATCGAGACGAATTCGTTCGGCAGCACGCCGGTGGTGCTGGCGGAGTATGGATTGGGCGAGCACGCGCGCCGCATCAGCCGGGTGGCGGCGGAGCTGGCGCGCAAAGCCGCCGATCAATTTTCGCGGGCGGGCAAACCACGATTTGTGGCCGGTTCGATGGGGCCCACCACGCGGGCGATCAGCGTGACCGGCGGAATCACGTTCGAACAGCTGCGCAACAATTATCACGAGCAAGCCAGCGGGCTGATGGAAGGCGGAGCGGACATACTGCTGCTGGAAACCTGCCAGGACACGCGCAACATCAAGGCGGGTTTGCTGGCGATACAGGAATTGAGCCGGGAGCTGGGAGCGCCGATTCCGCTGATGGTTTCAGTGACGATCGAGGCGATGGGCACGATGCTGGCGGGGCAAGGCATCGAGGCGCTGTGGGCGTCGCTGGATCACGTGGATTTAATTTCGCTGGGATTGAATTGCGCTACTGGGCCGGAATTCATGACCGACCATGTGCGCACTCTGCAGGGGCTAACGAATCGCGCGGTTTCCTGTTATCCGAATGCGGGATTGCCGAATGAAGAAGGATTGTATCAGGAGACGCCGACCTCGCTGGCGGAGCAGCTGGAGAGATTTATTGACCGCGGCTGGCTGAATATCGTGGGCGGGTGCTGCGGGACGACCGAGAAGCATATTCGCGCAATCGCGCAGATGACCGAGGGGAAAAAGCCGCGGCGAACGCCGGAGCCCAATCACCGGGCGGTGTATTCGGGGATTGAGGTTATCGAGGCGGAAGAGAGCACGCGGCCTTTGATCGTGGGCGAACGGACGAACGTGATCGGTTCGCGATTGTTCAAGAATTTGGTGGCCGCCGAGCAATGGGAAGAGGCCACCGAAATTGCGCGGCGGCAGGTGAAAAGCGGGGCGCATATTGTGGACGTGTGCCTGCAGAGCACAGACCGCGAGGAACTGAACGATATTCCGCCATTTTACGAACAGCTGATCCGCAAGATTAAGGCTCCGATCATGATTGACACCACGGACCCGCGCGGCGTGGAACTGGCGCTGACGTATTGCCAGGGCAAGAGCATCATCAATTCGATCAACCTGGAAGATGGCGAAGAGAAATTCGCGCGGATTTGCCCGCTGGCTCGGTCTTACGGCGCGGCGGTGATCGTCGGGTGCATTGACGAGGATCCGGCGCAGGCGCAGGCCTTCACGCGCGAACGCAAGCTGGAGATCGCGGAACGATCGCACAAATTGCTGACCGAGAAGTTCGGCATTCATGCGGAAAATATTATTTTTGATCCGCTGGTATTTCCCTGCGCGACGGGCGATCAGAATTATATCGGCGGCGCGGTGGAAACGATAGAAGGCATACGGCTGGTAAAGCAGCACATTCCGTACGTGCGGACCGTGCTGGGAATTTCCAACGTGTCGTTCGGGCTGCCGGCGGGCGCGCGCGAAGTGGTGAATTCGGTGTTCCTGTATCACTGTACGAAGGCTGGGCTGGACCTGGCGATCGTGAACGCGGAGCGCATTGAACGGTTCGGGTCGATTCCGGAGCGCGAGCGCAAGCTGGCCGAGGATTTGCTGTTCAATAAGCCGCCTAGTGAGATTCCGGACGGAGCGCCCGATGCGGAATTGCTGCGTGGGGCGCCTGCGGATTGGCGTTCGCAGACCAAGGAGCAGAAGGCGGCGATCAATCAATTTCACATTGCCGCAATCGCGGAACATTTTCGCGGCACGGGAGCGCGCAAGAAAGAGCGCGCGGCGGACTTGCCGCTGGACCAGCGCCTCGCGAATTACATTATCGAAGGCTCGAAAGACGGGCTGGTGGACGATCTAACGCGCAAGATGGCGGAAAACGTGGCGCCGCTGGATATCATCAACGGCCCGCTGATGACCGGGATGGGCGAGGTGGGGCGCCTGTTCAACAACAACGAGCTGATCGTTGCCGAAGTATTGCAATCCGCCGAGGCCATGAAAGCCGCCGTGGGCCATCTGGAACAATTCATGGAGAAGGCCGACACCGAAAAGCGCGCGAAGGTGATGCTGGCGACGGTGAAAGGCGACGTGCACGACATCGGGAAAAATCTGGTGGAGATTATTTTGAAGAATAACGGCTACGACGTGATCAACCTGGGAATCAAGGTGCCGCCGGAGGAATTAATTCGCGCGCATCGCGAGCACCATCCGGACGCGATCGGCCTTTCGGGGTTGCTGGTGAAGAGCGCGCAGCAAATGGTGATCACCGCGAGCGATTTGCGCGAAGCCGGGATCACGGTGCCGTTGCTGGTGGGCGGAGCGGCGCTATCCGACAAATTCACGCGCTTGAAAATTGCGCCGCAGTACAGCCAGGCGGTTTGCTACGCGAAGGACGCGATGACCGGCCTGCGTTTGATGAATGAGCTGAGCGATCCGGTGCGCCGCGACAACGTGCTGCTGCAGCACACGCACGTGGGAACCGTGGTGCTGGAAGAGCCGGCAGCGGGGCCGCTGGCGGCTGCCGGCGAAGAGCGCGCGGCGCGCGTGCGCACGGATTTGGCGATTCCGCCGGTGGCGTACGTGGACCGCAAAGTCCGCAGCGTTCCCGATTTGCATGAGGTGTGGAGTTACATCAATCCGTTCATGCTGTTCGGACGGCATTTGGGCTTTCGCGGAAATTTCGAGAAGGCGCTGGCGGAACACGATCCGCGCGCGATCGAGCTGCAGCAGAACATGGAAGAAGTAAAACAACAGGCCGTGGAATTCATGAAGATCGGCGCGGTGTGGCAATTCTTCGAAGCCGAGCGGCGTGGAAATTCCATCGCGCTGTTTGCACCGGGCGAAAGCGCGCCCGCGCACACGTTTCATTTTCCGCGGCAGCGGGTGGGCGACAAGCTTTGCCTGAGCGATTATGTGCTGCCGCCCGCAAATGGCGCGCGCGACCACGTGGCGCTGTTTGTGGTTACGGCGGGCGCGGGCATTCGCGAAAAATCGGAAGAAGCCAAAGCTGCCGGCCGCTATCTTTACTCGCACGGGCTGCAGGCTCTGGCGATTGAGACCGCGGAAGCGTGCGCGGAATGGCTGCACCGGCGCATACGAGAGGATTGGGGCTTCCCCGATCCGCCGGCGCTGACCATGGCGGAGCGATTCACTTCGCGTTATCGCGGCAAGCGCTACAGCTTTGGTTATCCGGCGTGCCCGAATCTCGAGGACCAGGCCGGGATCTGGCTGCTGTTGCGGCCGGAGGCGATCGGCGTGCATTTGACGGAAGGAATGATGATGGATCCGGAGGCTAGCGTGAGCGCGCTGGTGTTCCAGCATCCTGATTGCAGTTATTTTTCGGTTGGGGAATAGTCTCCGTACGAGCGCTGCTCCGGCTAAGGTGGGAGGCTACAGGCTTTTACCGCAGAGACGTGGAGGACGCAGAGAAAGGCAATTCCTCGGCTGCGTTTTTATTCGCGCATCGCGTCGAGTATTCCCGTCTCGGCTTACTTTCCGCGCTGCTCTTGACGCTGCTCTGTGTTTCGACTAAGTTTCTTCCAGTTTCTCGCGCTGATTCCGAGGTCCGCTCTATGAGCAGCATCGCCCCTGGCCTGTATCTTTCGAGCACGGGAAGTTATCCGCGCGTGGGAGATGCTCCTGAATTGCAGCTCTTGCAGCGCACCATCGCGGCGCTGGAGCGCGGTGAACGCACTAGCGCCGATTTGCTGGACGCACAGAATACCGTGACGCGCGGCGCGATCGCCGACCAGGTGAAGGCTGGCCTCGACATCGTGACCGACGGGCAGATTCGCTGGAACGATCCAATCTCCTACCTGCCGGCAAAACTGGACAATATTGAACTGCAAGGCTCGGTTCCCTTTTTCGATACCGAAACATTTTGCAGGCAGCCTCTATTTACCGGCGCACCGCTGCGGCGCGGCAATCTGGTTGTGGCGGAATACAGTTTTGCGCGCAATGCGCTGGGCCACTTGCCCACGCCGGCGAACAAGGCCGGGAAACTGGCCATCAAGCCGGTGCTGACCGGGCCGTACACACTCGCGAAGTTTTCTTTATCCGGACGCACTGAAAATGGAGGCGCCGGCACACCAGCGACGCTGGAAGCGCGCGCCATCGCCTACGGCGAGATTCTGGCGCCGGAGATCGAAGCTCTTTCGCTATGCGGCGCGGAGATGATTCAGATTGACGAGCCTGCCATTCTGCGGAATCCGGGCGAGTGGGCTATTTTCGAACGCGCGCTGCAGCCGCTGCTGCAGGCGCGAGACAAAGCGAAGCAGACCAATCGCAAACTGGAGCTCGCACTGTATGTGTATTTTGACGACTGCGCTCCGTTGTACGAAAAACTGCTGGCGCTGCCGGTGGATATCGTCGGCGTTGATCTTGTTTCCAGCCCCAAGCTTGGCGAGATGATTTTTTCCATCGGCTCGCCGAAACCGTTGGCGCTGGGCATGGTGGATGGCCGCAACAAAGAGCTGGAGCAGACCGCGGATATTGCCCGTCAGCTGCAGCGTTTGTTCCCGCGGATTCAAGGGGGCCGAGCTTACCTGGGCCCTTCTTGCGGATTGGAATATTTGACCATCGAAACAGCGCTGGCGAAATTCGCGCTGCTCCCCAAAGTACTGTCGGAATTGAACGGCTGAAGCGCGGTCTGGTGCACGAAGAAAGTGACGGCGGCGAGCATTGTTCCGCGGCGGTACACCGTTCTTAAAATGGAAATGCTGCCGGCAAATTGAGTTTGGTAGTACCGCAAAGCTATTTTTTCGAAACGACAATAGCAGTTAGGCTTCGCCGCCGGTCACACTGGTTTCCGCGCAAATTCCGGATGGTAAAATCACCGCCATGACATGCAATCACCCGATCGAGTTTCCGCACAGGTGACGGAACCTGAGGAGACAGGGGCGTTTGACGCCGCTCTGGAAGAATACGCGCGCAGAGCCGCTGCCACGCCGGGCCTTTCCGCCCACGTTCGGCAGCTGCGGAATCGCAAGCAGGGCATCTCCCGTTGGCTGGTCCTGGCCATTTTCGCCGGAGCAGTGGTCGCACTGGCGATGGTTCAATTCGCGGTGCATTGAAGGGCTCAATTGACGCGCTCGCCTGAGGCACCGTTTCGTTTTGGAGCAGCACAAAATCGTTGACTCTTTGGAAATTTTGTTTCTGGCGGCAGTTGTTGGTGCTAGTATCCGGGCGATGCCCAGCGAAATTGTGGAACGCGCCGGGGCGCGTTCGATGGAGCCTGCTTCGTTAACCGAGGTGCTCTCTGCCGCGGAGCGCGCGGCGGGCGCGAAGATTCTGCACGGACCCGATCCTTCCGTTCACATGCTGGGCTTGCCGCAATCGCATCCACAGCTGGGCCGTTGGGTGCTGCTGGCAATCCTGGCGGGAGCCATCGTGGCATTCACGCTGGTGGGAATTTTGATCCACTAGCGCACGATTCGCGCACCGCGAATTTTTCTGTTGGGCATTTTGGATGGCTTACCGCAGAGGTTCTTCCCGGTAGTTTTCGTACAAGCCTTCCCTTGCCGCATGCTTTTCTTCGGTGCTAGCATCATGTTCGTGCCCCGCGAATTCCAGGACGATGCACACGAGCCGGCCGTGATACCTGACGCGGCTGGAGGCGCGCGCCAACCCGTCGAAGACACTGGAGAGGACGAGCTGGACTTTGCGCGGGCTATCGAGCCGCCGCGGGGGCTGATGCGCAAACGCCCGCACGTGGCGTTCTGGATCCTGGCGGCGCTGTTGCTGGGCGGAGTAATCGCTCTGCTGCTGGTGGGTCTGGCTTCCGATTGACGCGGACTTTCCCGCGTTCCCGCAGCTCCCTCGGTATGCGCTCCCCTGCTATTGACGGAATTGGATTTTCCGTTGACCATAGAGTTCCGCCACCGAGGGCCGAATGCAGCGCATCCTTTCCACTTACCGATTTGTAAACCAGCCGCTGAGCGCGACGCTGCTGGCGGAAATCGCGCAGGCAGGATTTTCAGCGGTGGAGATTTTCTGCGCTTCGCAGCATTTCAGTTATCGCGATCCGCAACGCGTGCGCGAAATCGGCGAGGCGCTGGATGAATACCGCCTGGGGCTGCACTCGGTGCATTCGCCGACGGATCGCGACCGTTCGCCGGGGCGTGAGAGCGGCGTGGTGATTTCCATTTCCGATCCGGAGCGCATTCGCCGCCTGGACGCAGTGGACGAAATCAAGCGCGTGCTGGACGTCGCGGAGCAAATTCCATTCCAATATCTGATCCAGCATATGGGGCATGGCAGGCAGGCGGCGGATCCGCGCAAGCTGGACGCGGCATTCACTTCACTGGAGAGCCTGTCCATGTTTGCGAAGGCGCGCGGTGTGACGATTGCGCTGGAAAACACGCCGGACGAGCTGGGAGCTCCGGCTTCGTTGCAGCACTTCATTACGGATACGCATTTGCACGATTTGAAGCTGTGTTTCGACATTGGCCACGCGCACATTGAAGAGGGCGTGCCGGCCAGTTTCGATGCGATGCGCGAGCGGGTGGTGAGCACGCACATTCACGACAATCACGGCGACAAGGACGAGCACCTGCTGCCGTTCGAGGGGACCATTGACTGGGATGCGGCGCTCGCCGGGTTCGCGGCCGCGCCGGTGACGCTGCCGTTCGTTTTCGAAATCAAGGCGCAAGCCGGCGCGGCGGCGCCGGAGTTGGCTGCGATCCGCGAAGCCTGCGACAAATTGGAAGAAAAATTTGAGGCGCAGAAGTAGGGCGCGCCGCTGATGCCGGACTGCTTGCGATGAAGTACATGCCATAATGGCTCGCGGCAAATAATCCAACGGAAAAACTACATGACCCAGGAAGCGCAGGCAGCGGTTCCAATTATTACGATTGAGCAAGCGGGGGCGCACGCCGGCGGAAGCGTCACCATTCGCGGCTGGCTCTACAATTTGCGCGAATCGGGAAAACTGCTGTTCCCGATTTTCCGCGATGGCACGGGAATCATGCAGGGAGTGGTGTCGCAGAAGGAACATCCCGAAGTTTTCAGAGCGCTGAAGGGATTGCCGCAGGAATCCAGCGTGATCGCCACGGGCGCGATTCGCGCCGAACCACGAGCGCCAGGCGGATTTGAAATGGGGGTGAGCGCGATTGAAGTAGTGCAGCGCGTTTCCGATGCTGAACCCTATCCGATTCAGTTGAAGGAGCATGGCGTTGATTTCCTGCTGGACCGGCGGCATCTGTGGATTCGCACGCCGCGGCAGGCGGCGATTCTGCGCATTCGCGCCGAAGCGGAGCGCGCGGCGCGGAATTACATGGACGCGCAGGGTTACACGCTGACCGACGCGCCGATTTTTACTCCGGCGGCTTGCGAAGGCACAACCACGTTATTTGAAGTGAATTATATTGATGAGCAGAAGGCTTATCTGACGCAGTCCGGGCAGCTTTACGTGGAAGCGCTGGCGGCTGCGCTGGGCAAGGTCTATACGTTCGGTCCAACGTTCCGCGCGGAAAAATCGAAGACGCGGCGGCACCTGACGGAATTCTGGATGCTGGAGCCGGAGGCGGCTTACGCGCATCTGGAGGACATGATTCAGCTGGCGGAGGGCCTGGTGAGCGCGGTGGTTCAGTCCGTGGCGAAAAATCGCACGCGGGAATTAGGAATGATCGAGCGGGACGTGACTTCCTTGCAGAAAATCACGCCGCCCTTTCCGCGCATCACCTACGACGACGCGATCAAGGTGCTGCAGAAGGCCGGGAACCCCGCAAAATGGGGCGATGATTTTGGCGGCGACGAGGAGACGATTATTTCCAAGGAATTCGACCGGCCGGTGGTGATTCACCGTTATCCGGCGGCAATGAAGGCTTTCTACATGGCGACGGATGCGGCGCGGCCGGAACTTTCGCTGAGTTTCGACGTGATCGCTCCGGAAGGCTACGGCGAAATCATCGGGGGCGGCGAGCGCCTGGCGGATTACGACACGCTGGTGCGGCGTCTGCGCGAGCATAATTTGCCCGAGGAATCTTTTCAGTGGTATCTGGATCTGCGGCGCTATGGGAGCGTGCCGCATGCCGGGTTCGGTTTGGGACTGGAACGGACCGTCGCGTGGATATGCGGAACCGAGCACATTCGCGAGGTCATCCCCTTCCCACGGATGCTCTATCGAGTTTATCCTTAGGGTTCCCTCCCCCGTATCGGGGTCGCGAAAACAAAAATATGCCCGACAAAATTCGCATTATCGGTGTGCCGATGGACCTGGGCGCCAGCCGCCGCGGCGTGGATATGGGTCCGTCTGCGTTGCGCGTGGCGGGATTGCAAGCGCGCCTGAAACAATTGGGGCGGCAGGTGGAAGACATCGGCAACGTGCAGGTGCCGCAGCCCGAAGAACAACCCTACGGCGAGAAGCGCGCGCGCTATCTGGATGAAATTTCGCAGGCGTGCAAGGGCCTGGCTGATGCGGTGAAGAAAACTTTGGATGAGGACATGGTTCCGCTGGTGCTGGGCGGTGACCATTCGATTGCGGTGGGCACAACGGCCGGCGCTGCGGCGCACTTCAACAAAGATGGGAAACGCGTGGGCGTGATCTGGCTGGACGCGCACGGCGACATGAACACGCCGGATTCTTCGCCTTCGGGCAACGTGCACGGCATGCCGCTGGCGGCGATGATGGGTTACGGTCCGCCGGAGCTTACTGATTTGGCCGGAATCAAGCCGATGGTGGAACCGCGCAACGTGGTGCTGGTGGGAATTCGCGATCTGGATGCCAAGGAACGGAAGCTGGTGAAAGATTCGGGCGTGCATATTTTCACGATGCGCGATATTGACGAGCGGGGGATGCGCGAGGTGATGTCTGAAGCGCTGCGCTTTGCGGGCGACGATACGGCGGGCATCGTGGTGAGCCTGGATATGGATTTCGTGGACCCGAGTGATGCGCCGGGAGTGGGCACGCCGGTGCGCGGCGGCGTGACATATCGCGAAGCGCATCTGGCGCTGGAAATGATCGCGGACAGCAAGCAGATGGTTTCATTCGAGGTGGTGGAAGTGAATCCGGTGATTGACTTGCACAACACCACCGCGTTGCTGGGCGTGGAATTGATCCTCTCCGGCCTGGGGAAGAAAATCCTGTGATGCGCTTGCTGATTCTGGCTGCTGGCTCGGTGGCGCCGCGATGAACGCTATGAAGCGTCTGCGCATCGGCGTGCTTTTCGGCGGGCGTTCGGGTGAACACGAAGTATCGCTGGCTTCTGCTGCTTCGGTGATTCGCGCGCTGGATCCTGAAAAATACGAAGCTGTGCCGATTGGGATTTCGAAAGACGGCCGGTGGCTGGTGGGAACCGGGTCGGTGAAGATGTTGGCGGACGTGCTGAAATCGGGGGATCGCGTGGTGCTGCCACCCGATCCGAGCGCCGCGACACTTGTGCCGTTGGGGCCTGCGGCGGGGCAGCCGAGTGTGGGCGTGGATGTGGTGTTTCCCGTGCTGCACGGCACGTTCGGCGAAGACGGCACGGTGCAAGGATTGATTGAGCTTGCCGGATTGCCGTACGTTGGCGCTGGAGTGCTGGCGTCAGCGGTGGGCATGGATAAAGACGTGCAGAAGCGCCTGTTCGAGCAAGCGGGATTGCCGATCGTGCCGTTTATGGCCGTGCGCCGCTCGGAATGGGAGCGCGAGCGCGTGAAAGTGTTGAAGGCCATCAAGAAGAAATTTCGCTTTCCGTTGTTTGTGAAGCCGGCGACGCTGGGATCGTCGGTGGGAATGACGCGGGTGAAGGCAGCGCACGAAATATCGGCGGCCATGGATCATGCTGCGGAATTTGCGCTGAAGATAGTGGTAGAACGGGGCGTGGTGGGGCGTGAGATTGAGGTTTCCGTGCTCGGAAACGACAATCTGAGCGCGTCCATACCAGGTGAAATCGTGCCGCACCGCGAGTATTACGATTACCAGGCGAAATATCTGGAACAGGGGACGCAACTGGTGATCCCGGCGAAACTGACGAAGGCGCAGGTGGGCGTGTTTCAGGATTACGCGGTGCGGGCGTTTCGCGCGATTGACGGCGCGGGCATGGCGCGCTGCGATTTCTTTCTGGAAAAGCGCAGCGGCAAGATATACGTGAACGAACTGAACACCATTCCCGGATTCACTTCCATCAGCATGTATCCAAAGCTGTGGGAAGCGTCGGGACTGCCTTATCCGAAGCTGATTGACCGGCTGATTGAACTGGCGATTGAGCTGCATGCCGAAAAGGCGCGGACCAAGTATTCCATCGAGCTGCCGGCTGGTTCCGGTGGCGCGCTAGACGCTTCGTAACAAACTGCCTGCCTGCTGCGTAATAAGAGAGGAGTTCTGATCACAGCACGCTGGCGCCTTAGCGCGCTTGACGGCAACAGCTTGGGCCATTAAACTAACCAGTTGGTTAAAGAATGCTGGCTGTTGCTGTGATGCAGCGGACGGGACTGTAGCGCAGGCACAAAACATTGCGACGCGGACGAAGAAAAATCGAAAATCCAGCCACGGCGCGGCGCATTCTGGCGGCGGCCGAGCAGCATTTTGCCGCACAGGGGCTGGCCGGCGCGCGCACGGAGCAAATCGCCACGGCGGCGCACGCCAACAAGGCGATGCTCTACTATTATTTCGGCGACAAGCGCCACTTGCATCGCGCGGTGCTGGAGAATCTTTTTCGGCAGCTGCGCAACGGAGTGTATCAGCCGCAGCGCAAGCAAGCTTCTCCGCGCGAGCGGCTGCGCGAATTCATCACCGCGTATTTTGACTTTCTTGCTTCGCATCCCAATTATCCGCGGCTGGTGCACCGCGAAGCGATGGAATCCACGAAGGAATTCGACTGGATCGTGCGGCAGTATCTGCGTCCTTTTCACAATCAATTGGTGCGCACGCTGGAAGAAGGAATCGCCGCCGGGGAATTTCGTCCCGTGGATCCGCATGACACGGCGTTCACCATCATGGGCATGACCACTTCGTATTTCGCCGCGGCGGCGATTTTCAGCCAGGTGGCGGGGCACAATCTGCTGACGCCGCACGCCCTGGCGGCGCGCAAACAGGCGCTGCTGGATTTTCTGGATCATGGACTCAGTCGAACAAAAGCGAGGGCCCGATGACCGGCCGAAAGTTTGCGACATTCCTGCTGGTGATCTTCACGATCGCGGCGGTGGCGTATTACTTCACCACGCCGCGCGGGACGGACATCCCGCTGATCGGAGTGGTGGACGGCAACGAAGTGATCGTGAGCCCGCAAATCACCGGGCGCATTATTAATCTGACCGTGGACGAGGGCAGCACGGTGAAGAAAGGCGACCTGATCGCCGAGCTGGACAGCAAAGAACTGGAAGCGAACCTGGCGGCGACCAAGGCAAACGTAGTCAGCCTGGAAGAACAGGTGAACGAAGCGAATCACAATTACACGTGGATGAACGGGCAGACGGACGCTTCGCTGATCGAAGCACACGCGCGCGCCACTTATGCCGACGCGCAACTGGAGCCGGCGCGCGCGCAGCTGAAGCGCGATCAAGACGATTTGCGGCGGATGCAGCAACTCTTCGACAAGGGCGAAGTATCCGCGCAAGACCGAGATCACGCCGAAGCCGCGGTGAGGATTTCGCAGGCGAACGTGATTGCACTGGAACAAGCGACCAAGGCCGAGACCGCCGCGGTGACCGTGGCGCAGGCCAATCGCGTGCAGGTGGATGCGCGCAAGAGCGCGATTTCCACCGCCATCGCGCAACTGGAACAGGCGCGCGCCACCGAAGCGCAAATGGCCACGCAGCTGGGCTACACGAGAATCTATTCACCGCTGGACGGGATCGTGTCGGTGCGCGTGGCCAAGCAGGGCGAAGTGGTAGCCATCGGAGCGCCGATCGTGGTGGTGGTGGATGTGGACCATCTGTGGGTGCGCGCGGACGTGGAAGAAACGTACATCGCTTCCATCGTGGTGGGGCAGAAGCTGCGCGTGCAGTTGCCTTCGGGAGAAATCACTGAAGGGCCGGTGATTTTCCGCGGGGTGGAGAATGATTTTGCCACGCAGCGCGATGTGAGCCGCACGAAGCGCGACATCAAAACGTTTGCGATCAAGGTTTCGATTCCAAATCCGGAGCGGCGATTATTTACGGGAATGACCGCGACGGTGCTGCTGCCGCGTCCGCCGAAGAAAAGCTGGTTCGCGCAACTCTAACTCTGAGACCGAAGTCGATGCCGACGCCGATAGAACAAGCAACCGTCAACGCGATTGAAGTGCTGCACCTGACGAAAAAGTTCGGTGAGCTGGTGGCCGTGAACGACATCAGCTTCAGCGTGAAGCAGCGGGAAATCTTCGGATTGCTGGGCCCCAACGGCGCGGGAAAAACCACGCTGATCCGCATGATGACGACGCTGACGCCACCCACTTCGGGTACGGCGATTGTGGCGGGGCACGACGTGCGCGAGGATGCGGACGGCGTGCGCAATGCGATGGGCGTGATTCCGCAGGCGCTTACGTCCGATCCGGAATTGACGGCGCAAGAAAATATGCTGATTCACGCCAAACTTTACGGCGTGCCGCGCGCGACGCGCGACAAGCTCATTCTCGACCTGCTGGAATCGGTGGATTTAGTGAAGTTCAAGGACGCGCTGGTGCGGACATTTTCCGGGGGCATGCGGCGGCGCCTGGAAATCGCGCGCGGGCTGGTGCACTCGCCGAAGATTTTATTTCTGGATGAGCCGACGACCGGGCTCGATCCGGTTTCGCGTTCGAACGTATGGCAATTGATCCGCAATTTGTGCGCGCGGTCGGACTTGACGATTTTGCTGACCACGCACTACATGGATGAAGCCGACAAACTGTGCGACCGCATCGCCATCGTGGATCATGGCAAGCTGGTGGCGCTGGATACTCCGACGAAATTGAAGGATAGCGTGCCGGGCAACGACACCGTGGAAGCGGAATTTGCGGGCGCGCCGCCGGATTGGATGGATCAGCTGCGCAAGCTGGCGCAGGCCGCGGACGTGACGCAGCGGGACGACATGGTGCACATCTCTTCGCACGATGGTCCAGCGACGGTGGCGGCTTTGATGGATCTGGCGCGGGCGCGCAGCGTGCAGGTGAAACGGGTGACCGTGCAGGGCACCACGCTCGACGATGTGTTCTTGCATTACACCGGCAGCGACCTGCGCGATGCGGCAAAAGAAGGAGCGCGGCTTGATATCGGCCATCTCTATCGTTAGCGGCGCGCGGTTGTGGCGCTGCGTTGAGGGAGCACGATGAATTTCCGGCGCGTCGGTGCGCTCATTGAACGCGACCTGCGGAAATTCTTCCGCAGCCCTGCGCTGATGATGGTATCCATGGTGCTGCCGCTGGTGCAGCTGATCGTGCTGGGCTATGCCTTCGGCGGAAAAGTGACGGGTGTGGAAGTAGGATTCGTGGACCAGGATCACTCGGTGGAATCGCACAAGGTCCGCGAGATGTTTGACGGGATCACCGCCGGGCCGCGCACTTTCAAGGTGATCGAATACGAATCCGTGCCGCTAGCGACGCATGACCTGGAAACGGGCAAGGTGCGCGCGCTGGTGGTGGTGCCGCATGAATTTTCGCGGCGCTTCTATCAGCACGACCGGCCGCGCATCGCGTTTACTGAAGACAATACCGACCAATTTATATCCAGCGCGATCATCGAGCGCGTGCAGCAAATGGTGGAGGAGCTGAACGCGCCAGACGTGACACCGCGCCTGGAAGGTTCCGTGCAGTTGAACACGGTGGAAATTTATCCGTACGTGGAGTACATCAAATATTTGCTGGCGGGCACGATCGCGCTTTCGATTTTCGTGGTGGCCATGATTGGCGGCGGAATTACCTATATTGATGATAAGGCGCGCGGGTTTCACGAGGGCTATCTCACGACGCCGATCACAAAATCGGAACTGGTGTTCTCGCTGATTGGTTCGGGCGTGATCAAGGGCATGATGACGGGCATGGTGCTGACGATTATTGGCGGCTTGATTGTCGGGTCTGCCGGAAATCTGGAATCCGGTGCGGCTGTTCTATCTGGTGATAGTGGTGGGTGCGACGGGACTCGCGATGATGAGCTTCATGTTTCTGCTGATGGTGCGCGTGGACGATCCGCTGGTGCCGCGCGCGATCTTTGGCGTGCTGAATACGCTGCTGTTCTTTCCGTCCGGTGCGGTGTACCCGATCGCGGCGTTTCCGTGGTGGCTGAAATGGGTTTCGGTGATTGATCCTTTCACTTACGCCGTGCATGCGCTGCGAAATCTGACGCTGAAGAATACCGGCATTGAAGGAATCTATGGGGACGTGCTAGTTTTGCTGGGCATCGCGGCGGTGATGACTAGTCTGAGCATCTTATTATTCAAGCGGCAGTTCTAGGCTGGCTGCTGGCCGCCCGCTCGCAGAAAAATAAACTGAGGAGATATCGTGTCGATTTTTGATGGATCGGAAGAGCATCCGCCGGACAAAGTTCGCCGGTACATTATTTCAACGATCGTTTTTATCGTGCTGGTGGTGGGCTTCGCCTGGTATTTGCTGCGGTTCCACACGGAAGTTCACACCGCGAAGCATTTTCTGGATACGGTGGCCGTTGGAAATCTGGAACAGGCTTATCACCTGTGGAGTCCGGGGCCGAGCTATACGTATCAGGATTTTCTGGAAGATTGGGGGAGCAACGGATATTACGGCCCGGTGAAAAGCTATCACATCGAAAACGCAGAGGAAATCAAGCAGGGGCCCGAGCGGCCGTCTGGGACTGTGATTACGGTGGAGTTGAGTCCGTTCGCGCCGTTTCCTTCGGCGCACGATGTGTTGAAGCAGAGCAAGACGAAGGAAGTGCGGCTGCAGGTGGAATATAAGGATCAATCGCTCGGATTTGCGCCGTAACTTCGGCCACTGCGCTGTGGCCCGCTGCGCCGCGGCGTTCGACACGTTGAATCTTGTCGGGGCTCTTACGCGCCGCGCAGCAATTCTTCGCAGTTCTGGCGCACCTCGTCAAATGCAATGGATGAAATCGGATGCGGGTTGCCGGTGACGATGGCTTTGTCGCCGCGCGGGTGATCGAACGTCGCGCCGGTTTGCACGACGCGATGATCACAGTGCCAAGGCCGCCATTGCACGGGGTCGGTAACGCCAAAGATTACGACGGTGGGGCGCTGCAAGGCCGCCGCCAGATGCGCGGGGCCAGAATCATTTCCCACGAAAACGCGCGTGCCGGCAATCAGCGCGATTAGCTCGCGAACATCCAGCTGAGCATCCATCACAGCCGCGGAGTTTTGCATTTCGCTGCGAACTTCAGACGCAATCGCATCGTCCCGCGCTCCCAAATTGACGACACTTGCCAGGCCATGCTCTTTGCGCAGCCAGCGCGCGAGTTCGGCAAATTTGGCAACGGGCCAGCGCATGCCCTGCAAACGCGCGCCAGGTTGCAAGACGGCGTAAGGCGCGCCCGCGGCGATTCCCTTCTCGGCCAGCTTGCGGGCGGTTGATGCGATCGCGTCCGGTTGCGCAAATACTTGAGCGCGCGGAATTGGGCCTCGCGGGAGGCCGGTGAAATAGAACTGCGAGATGCGATGCTCAACGGCGTGCACGGCGGGCGCGCTGTAGAATTCCTTCGCGTCCGGCACGACAACATTGTAGAGGAAAGAATATTGGTATCCCTGCCAGCCGACACGCAGGGGCGAACCGGACGCGCCGGTAAGCATGGCGCTGCGCGGGCCGCCGTGCTGATTGAAGACGATGGGAAACTTGCGCCGGAGCAAATCGAGCGCCGTCTCGCCTAGGCCACGCGAAAAAATCAGCTCAGCGATTGCCGGGTTCCCTTCGAGCACCGGCGCGAAGCGCGGCTCGACCAGCACGTTAATGCGTAAATCAGGGCGCCACGAATGCAACGCGGCGATGGCGGGTGTTTCGAGCACTAAATCGCCCAGCGAGCGCAGGCGGATGAGCAGAATTTCTGCGCCTCGCGGCAAAGCCGGCAGCAGAGTCGCGGGATCGTTCGAGTTCGGCGGGGCAGTCAACTTTTAGGACGAGGCGAACGACGCTGGGTTATCCGGCTTCATTCAGCTTCAATGCGGGCTTCATCAATCAGCATCACCGGGATGTCTTCGCGAATCGGATAGACGCGATGGCACGACGGACACTTTAAGCCGCGCTGGTCTGCGGTCAACTTCACCGGAGTTTTGTCCTGCGGGCAGACCAGAATATCGAGCAGTTCCTGCGAAACAGCCATGAAATTCCTCCCAGCGCACTGTAGCAGAGTGGCGCGATGGGCGGCAAGCTCGCTGCACATCGTTCCGGCGGGCGCGGGCTTGCTGCGCGACAATCTGCTGCGCCACTCAGGCAACGCGACCCGACGACTGAACCTACTCGCGACGCGCTAGCCCAAACGCGCGACGTTGAAATTGAGTTGCCCTTGCCATTCCGCGCCGGAGGCCAGTTCCACCGGCCACAGCGCGATAATTTGCGAGCCCTGATAAATCCGCTCGAATCCTTCTTCCGATTCGGAGACCGTTTCGATGGGCGTAATCCAGAATTCCTGCGCGTGCGGCGCCGAGAGCGTGACGCTGAGGCCCTGCCATTCGTCCACGATACGCAGATTGGAACCGGGCGCGGCCGCGGACCAGCGCAAGGGATGACGTTCGCCGGCAGATTCAAAATAGCGGTCGGACGAGGACGGCGCGAGGAAATTCAAAACGGCTTCAATACCCACGTACATAGAGGCGCTGCCGGACGCCGCGCGGCGCAGCAGGACGTCGCAGAGGATGCCGAATCCCGTGGCGCTGTTCGCGAACGAAAAAGTTTTTTCGGCCGGCCAATCCACGCTGGCTTCCGACGCAAGAGTCGCCTGCGTGGCAGAAACCCTCGCCGTGCGATAGCTTCCGGCGGCGAGCGCGGCGTCCTCCGCCAGTTGCGCAGGCCCGCAATCCTGATGTTTCTTGTCGCGGCCGAAAAGCAGCAAGCGGAAAGAGTGGCGCGCCCAGCGATCGTAATGGAGCCAGCGATCGAGGCCCGTTTCTTTGGCGCGGGTTTGTTCGTGAATGGATTGTGCGCCAGGCGCGGCAACGGCCGGTAAATTTTTGAGCTTCGCGTGGTAGGACTCCGGGCGGCGCGCAAGAGAGTTCACCAGCGCGGCATTGGACTGGCGGCAATCGAGCGCCGAAATCGTCGCGCCATCCGCGGGACAGAGCAGGGCGGCGTAGCGGTCCGAAGTGAAATAAATTTCCTCGTGACCGTCAGAGTCGAAATCGAGAGTGGCGACATTCTGGTAATGGCTGGCCGGGTTCGCCAGCGAATCGGCGATAGCTTCGGCCTGAATCAACGAGCGCCACAGTTCCGTGCGCAGGTGCGGCGAATAGAGGCCGCCGAAGACGCCGTGCCAATAGGGATCGTTGCACTGGCCGCGCAGCGCCAGCGTTTGGGCCTGGTCGCGCGCGTCGCGAAACGCCTGCACCGGGTGAGGATGTTCATAGAGCTTGCGGATTTTTTCGGAGACGTGCAGCATTTTCTTGTGCAGCAGATTCGATTCGCCGTACTTGGAGAAAAAGTTGCGCCAGATACCGCCACGGAGGAACGGCAGCATTTCCGTGCGCGCCGCGAATTCAGCGCCCAAGGAGTGATAACGATTGCGCGCGGGAGTGGGCAGCGCCCACTCCATCATTTCGGCGTAGGACGCGCTGGGAAGATCGGCGCGCCCGAGGGGACGGCGCGCGGTGACCGCGGCGCCGGGCGTAGCGGTTTCCAGCCAATCGGAATTCTGCTCGAGCGCGATAAAAAGATTCTCCAGCCAGCCATCGGTATAACAGAGTTTGTTGGTGCCGGGCCAGACGCCGAATTTTTCCAGGTCGTCGCCCATGGCCGCGAATCCGCCGGGATGCTGCGTCGCGCAGGCGCGCAGAAATTGGATGGTTTCCGCGGGGGCGCGAAAGGGCATCAGGTAGCGCAGCGCTTTCAGGCCGGGCAAAACTTTTACGGAGTAGCGCTGATCCTCGGCGAGATAGTAGCCGTAGAGCTGGTCAAGCTCGAAGCCCGTGCCGAGAAAATGATTATCGTCCACCAGCGTGTATTCGACGCCGGAGGGCGCAAGAGAGGAGGGCAACTGCGGCTCCCAGACGCGTTCGGCGAGCCAGGCTCCGCGGGGGCGCGCGCCAAAATGTTTTTCGATGTAGTCGGCCAGGCGGGTGATCTGCTCGTGGCGGTCTTCGGGCGGAATGGCGATCAGGATCGGCTCATAGAATCCGCCGCCGACGAGTTCGACCTGGCCGCGTTGCACCAGCGTGCGCAGCAAATCGAAATATTCGGGATGGGCGCGCTCGATCCATTCCAGCAGCGAGCCGGTGAAATGCAAACCCATACGGATGGAAGGGTGGCGCGCGAGGACTTGCACGAAAGGCAAATAAGATTGCAGGTAGGCGCGCTCAATCACGTCATCAAAGTTTCCCACCGGTTGATGCGCGTGAATGAGCAGGACAAACTGAAATTTCGCCACTCAGGGCCTCGCGGAAGCGTTACCAGCATAACCTGAATTCGCGGATGTACTCAAACGCACTTGGGCGCATGTCTCACACAAACAATCAACACATTTCATCCGACGGAGTTGGAGCGGTGGTGGTTTCGTGTTTCGGCGCGGATGTTCAGGCGGCGCAGATGCTGGAGCGCACGTCGGACGCGCCGGCGAATTGCGTCAGCCGCTCCTGCAGACGGGTGATCGCGAGGTTCAGGGAAGCATCCGCGACGCGAGCGGGCGCGTAAATCACGATCATGATTTCTTTGGCGGATTCGGTGATCATGCTGCGCGTGGAATCGCTGATGGGGCTGCCGAACGGGCCCGCGGGATCGGCCAGGACGGGCCGGCCCTCCAGATGCCAGGTTTGTTTTCCGATGCCTTCGTATTTTTCGCCGGCGGCGCCATGGCGTAATGCAATCGGCGGACTAATTTTCGAGCGGTCGTAGCAGCCGTAGGGCCAGCCGGTTTCGAGCGAGCCGAGATTGCCGATGTCCACAACATTCGAGACGCGGTAGAGGCCCTTGCCCTGCACCACGCGGCGCAGCAGCGCTTCCGACGAGGGGCGATACTTCGAAGGGTCCATGCCCCACTCACGGAACATGGCACGCACCGCGCGAACCGGTTCTGCTTCGGCAAGACTTTCCACGGTGAATTCGGCGCGCTTGCGGGCGCAGACCTCGTCCATTAATTTTGCGAGGTCGGGATGCACCAGGATGACGCTGGCGCCGTCGGCTTCGACGACGCCCAGTCTTGCGCCAGGCAGTGCGATTGTAATTTCCATGGGGTTCGCTCTTTCCAGGCTGCTATGATGACACGCAACCGCGAAATTCAAGGAAATTCTAACGGGAATCGGACCGGCGCGCGATGCAATCCAGCGAGAAGGACGAAAAGTTCGCGCGTGGCCTGGAGCATTTCAACGCGCGTGAATTTTTTGAGGCGCACGAAGTGTGGGAAGAAGTGTGGCTGGTTGAGGGCGAGCCGGAGAAGACGTTTCTGCAGGGAATTATACAAATTGCCGCGGCGTTTCATCACTATCGGCGCGGGAATACGGACGGCGCGGAGACGTTGCTGGCGGCTGGAATCGTGAAGATTACGCGATTCCCCGCCGAACATCGCGGCCTGGCGATTCTGGATTTGCGGGAAGAAGCGAAATGGTGGGCGCGAGCGCTGGGCGAAATGCAGCGCCCGGGAGATGAAAGGCTGCCCGCGATTCGGCGTTTGCACCCGTCCGCAACGGCGCCTAAATCCCGCCCGCGCTGAAACGCTATGGTTCGACGATGATCTGGCCCTTCATGCGTTTCTGGCCGGTGCCGCACGATTTGCAGCAGAGGAAGGAATACGTTCCCGGCTCGGTGGCTTCGATATCCACCGGCACGGATTCGCCTTTCTTCAATTTCCAGCAATCTTCGCCGAAGATGAACGCCAGGCCCGGCGGCGTGTTGGCCTTGGCGCCGTCTGGAAAAGCGTTGACATGCAGGCCGTGCGTGCGGTCGGATGAAATTACTTCCAGGCGGACTTTGTCGCCGACTTTCATATGGATTATAGCGGGTTCGAACTCAAAATCCTTCGCGGTCATAGGAATGATTCGCGGAGGCGGCGCGGCAGACCGCTGCGGCCTTTCCTTTGCAGGTTGCTCATCCTGAGGTGAGCGGGCGGAAGTTTTCACGCTTCCAGGACCGACCAATGAAACCAGCGCGGCCGTAGCCAGTAATACGACGAACCGAAAATGATATTTCAAGATGGCGTCTCCTGTCCGACTCGCAGCGCGCGCGCCGGCGCCGATGATTCTAACAGCGAAGTCGCTCGCCACCGAATTCGCAGAAGTTGACACTCCGGCAAGTGTGTAGCACGCTGGTTCAGCGAACTCTGGCAACTACAGCCTGATTACAGCATCCAACCAGAAGTGAGCAAAACGACAGGAGATGACCCATGCCGCTGGACCGAGAACAGATTCTAGATGCTGCGCGGCAGTGCTTCGACCCGGAGATTCCCATCAACATCGTGGACCTGGGCCTGATTTACGACGTGCAATGCGACGATGCAGGAAACGTAACCGTGAAAATGACGCTGACCACGCAGGGCTGCCCTTCCGCGCAAGCGATTCCAGAGCAACTGCGCGCGCGGGTGGCGGCGATTGAAGCAGTGCGCGACGTGAAAGTGGAAATCGTGTGGGAGCCGGCGTGGAATCCCAGCATGATCAGCCCTAGCGGGCGTCAAGTTCTGGGACTGGAAGTCTAATTCCGCCGCCAAGCTCCAAAATGGGGCGCGACGGATGCGAACAAATAGAAGAACCCGTCGCGCCGGGAAATGATCGCCCATGCGGCAGCCCGGTGGCCCGCGCCGTTGCGGCTAGGCTTTCTTGTTGGTGTACCAATCCGCGTTGATCGGCGTGAAGCTGTTCCACTTCTCCGGCAAATCTTCCAGCGCGAAAATAGCCGTTACAGGACAAACGGGAACGCAAGCCCCGCAATCAATACATTCCACGGGACTGATGTATAGCTGCGTTTCGGCTTCGAAGTCCGCCTCATCCTTGCGCGGGTGGATGCAATCCACCGGGCAGACGTCCACGCAGGCTGTGTCTTTGGTTCCGATGCAAGGCTCGGCAATCACGTACGCCATTTCGAGTTCTCCTCGAGCGAGAGGTTTTAGAACGGTTTGGCCTGGGATACTGCACCAAGACCGCGCCTTAATTTTTATATCACCAAAGGCAGGGTGGGTACAAGCGGTTGCCAAAGGCGGCGGAGGTGGGCGCGGCGTAAGATTCACGGCCCCGATGCCGCCGCTGCGAAGAGGTATCGTCGGCGTCGCGGCGAGTGCGCCGGTGCCTGCGCCGAGCAGCTAGCGTGTAAGGGTCGTCGCGCCCGTGCCGCCGTTCGCCACGGCCAACGTTCCGGTCACGTTTGCAGCGTTGCCGGTGATGTTGCCGGGAATTGCGGCGGCGGCTGTAACGCACAATCTGCTGGGGTCCGCGCGCTTCGAGGAACTGCACTTTCATATCTCGGGCGCCGTGGTTCGTCAGGAGTTGGGAATTCGGCGGCTGGGGCGCGCGAATCTACCGCTTTAGGCGGCGTCTTTGACGTGGAACGTTTTTCTCTCAGCCGTCTTCCTCAGCTTGTAAGACACGAAATGCAGGACGGCGGCTAAGAGAGCGAAGCAGGCAGTAGCGAGTGAGACTGTCATGAACGCGAGCTTAGAGCGTGACGGCTCGAGAGGCAAATCATTAGAATGGATGGAGCCGATAGACCGATGTTAAGTCAGGATCGGATCAGTATCCGTAACGTGGTTTTTGTGACGACATCGCGTAATCGGCATCGCGCCGGCTGTTCCCCAACGAGTGGCGACTACCCTGGGTTGCCGCCAGTCCCTTTGAACCGATAGAATGGCTTCATGAGAGACGGTTCCTATCGCAGGCTGCTTTATCGCCGGATTCTTGCAGCGTACGCGATCGTGCTGATTCTGGCGCTCGCCGCCGCGCGTCCTGGGCGCGCGCAAACGGATGCGGGCAAGACCGCGCCGCACACGGGCAAAGCTGCCGGCGGTGCTGACCCACCGCTGATTGACCTCTCTGGCTACCGTCAAGTGCTCGCGAAATACAAAGGCAAGCCGCTGGTGGTGAATTTCTGGGCCACCTGGTGCGAGCCTTGCCGCGATGAATATCCCATGATCGTGGAGCTGGCCAAGGAATTCAAAGCGCAGGGCGTCAACGTGATTGGCGTGGACATGGACGACGAATCGGACATGAACCTGGTGCGGCGATTCATCGCGCGCACCCAGCCGCAATTCCCGAATTACCGGCAGAAGCCCGGGATCGACCTGGACGCATTTTACGACGCGGTGAATCCGGAGTGGAAAGGCACCATGCCGCAAACAATTTTTTACGGACGCGACGGGCAGATTCTGGGATTTTTCCTGGGTACGCGGCCGCAGCCAGTATTCGAGCAGGCGTTTCGCGCGACGCTCGGCCCGGCAGGCAGCAGCGGCGCCGCGAGCGGGCACGGCGGCACGCAGTAATTCGCAGCGTATTCGGCAATTCATATTCATAGCAACAGGAGGCGCCTACGAATGCTTCACACACGCGGCAACAAAATCACCTGGCTGGGCCACGCGGCATTTCGCATTGATACGCCCAGCGGCAAAGTAATCCTGGTGGATCCCTGGATTCAGTCCAACCCGCTCTGTCCGGAGGAGGATAAGAAATTCGAGCGTGTGGACACCATGTTTATCACGCACGGCCATTTCGACCACATCGCCGACGCCGTGGAACTGGGAAAGAATTTCAAACCGCAAGTGGTGGGAATTTATGAACTGTGCGCTTGGCTGGAGTCAAAGGGCGTGCAGAACATCAACCCGATGAATAAAGGCGGCACGCAGAAAGTCGGCGAGATCGAAGTGACCATGGTGAACGCCGTGCATTCCTGCGGCATCCTCGACGGCGATCACATCGTCTATGGTGGCGAAGCTTGCGGCTACGTCCTGCGGCTTCCCGGCGGGTTGACGGTCTATCACGCGGGCGATACGGCGCTCTTCGGCGACATGAAGTTGATCGCGGAACTTTATGCGCCAGACGTGGCGCTGCTGCCGATTGGAGACCACTTCACCATGGGCCCGCGCGAGGCGGCCATGGCCATTCGCTTCTTAAACGTGCGCCACGTGATCCCCATGCACTTCGGAACGTTTCCCGTGCTGGTGGGCCGGCCCGAACAGGTTCGCCAGCTTACGCAAGACATCAGCGGCCTGGAAATACACGTGCTGAAACCGGGCGAGTCCATCGGAGAAGCCAGCTCGCACGTCGCGGCGCAGCGCTAGGAGCGAAAATGCCGGGAATTCTGGAACCGCAAGTGGAAAAATATCTCTCGAGCCTGCTGCCGGAGCGCGATGCGGTCCTCGCGGACATGGAACGTTACGCGAAGGAGCACGACATTGCCATCATCGGCCCGGATTGTGGGCGTCTGCTGTGGTTGATGGCGAAAATATCCGGAGCGAAGAGAATCTTCGAGATGGGCTCGGCCATCGGCTATTCGGCGATCTGGTTCGCGCGCGCGGCGGGAGCGGGCGCGGAAATTTATTGCACGGACGGAGACCCGGCCAACGCGGAACTGGCGCGCAAAAACTTCGAACGCGCCGGCGTGAGCAAGAGCGTGCGATTTATGACCGGAGAAGCGGTGGATTTGATTGACAGCGTGGACGGCTCGTTCGACATCATCCTGATTGACGTTTACAAGCGGCAATATCCCGCTGCGCTGAAAAAATCCTTGCCGCGGCTGACGAGCGGCGGCCTGCTGATTACGGACAACGTGTTGTGGTCCGGTCGCGTCACGGAAGCAGCCGAAAGACGATGACACGCGCGGCATCCTGGAATTCAACCGCAGCGTGTACGGCTCGGCGGAACTGTTCCCCGTGATCGTGCCGCTGCGCGATGGCGTAGCCATCTGCCGCAAGCCGTAGCGCGAAGCATCTCGTCGGATACTGCCGTCTCCCGGTTGGAAGGCCCTGTGAATCAGCAAGTTTGGTTGCAGGGGCATGATGGGAACCATCCATTAGCTGGTTGGTTTGCGATGATGCTGTTAATTCTACCCCCTTTGGGATAGAATAAGTGAATGAACACCGCAGAATATACCCCGGCGCAGGCTGCGGCGGTTGCGAACCTGCCCCTCCCCGCTGTTCATAAGCTTATCGAGCGCCGCCTCATTCGACCGCGACGCCTCCGCACCGGCCGTTCCATCCAACGCATGCTCAGCCGTGGCCAGGTGCTGTACCTCCGACTCGAAGCGGAAGGGGTGCGGCTCTTGCCGCTCGCCGCTCGCCGTGCGATCGCCAAGAAGATTGAGTCCTCTCCTGAAGTTGACGCGGTGGTTCTTACGGAGGGCTCGGCCGTGGTGATTCAAGTCAAGTCAGTGCGCCGGGAACTCGATTTGGAGCTGAAGAAACTTGAGCGTGCTGAGGATATGATTGTTTCCGACTCGGAGATTATGCGTGGCACACCCGTTTATCGTGGGACACGTATTCCTGTCGCACTGATTGCCGACATGTTGAGCCAAGGAGCGAGGATAGAGGAGATTCTGGATGGCTACCCAGCTCTGGATCGAGAGCAGGTCGAGCTCGCTCCGCTTTACGTCCAAGCCTTCCCGCGGCGGGGACGTCCAGCTTCGCGTCCTTGGGCAAAACGAAAACCGCTTCGTGCGACCCGGCATGGCCACGCTCTGGCGGGATAATCGTGAAGTTCCTGATCGATGAATGCCTGCACACATCCTTGATCGAAGTAGCACACTCCGCGGGTCATCCGGCAGACCACGTCAATTATCTCGGGCTGGGCGGTTCCAAAGATTGGCAACTCATGGCCACAATCCGCGCACAAGACTACACGTTTGTAACCAACAATCGTTCCGATTTTCTCGTTCTGCACGGCCAGGAATTGTTACACGCCGGTGTGATCATCGTTGTTCCCAGCGTGACGCCAGTTCGGCAGCGGGAACTCTTCCGCGCGGCTCTCAAACATATCGACGAACGAGATCTGACAAATATCGTGGTTGAGATCAAATATGCAGGAACTGGGATCGTTTGCACCGAGTATGACTTACCAAAGCCGCGCCAATGACCGTAGAAACGATCGGTCGACCCTCGATTATGAGCCCGAGGCAGGTCGCGCGGCAGGCTTCTGCGAAGAACGCGGCAGCAGATTGCGCAGGAAGAACGTCGACATTGGCCGGGCGTTCGGCCAGGCGGCGCATGAAATACGGAAACCAATCCACGCCGAAAGGAATGTACACGCGCACGCGGTAACCGTCGCGGACCAATTTCCGCTGCAGGTCGGTGCGAATGCCGTAAAGCATCTGAAACTCGAAGCGGTCGCGCTTGATTTCTTTCTCGCGGACGAAATCGAGGGTGGCGCGAATCATGGCCGGATCATGCGTGGCGATGCCGTGGTAAATCCCGCTGGCCAACAGCATTCTCATCAGCTTCACGTAGTTGGCGTCCACGTCCGCCTTCTTCGGGAACGCCACTTCGGGCGGCTCCTTGTAGGCTCCCTTGCAAAGCCGCATGCGACAACCTACGGCGAGTAAATCCTGTACGTCCTGCTCGGCGCGATAAAGATAAGCCTGCATCACGGTGCCGACGTTCGAGTACTCGGAGCGCACGCGTTTCACGATTTCCACGGTGCGCTGCGTGTAAATCGAAGCTTCCATATCCACGCGCACGAAATTCGATTGGCCGGCAGCGTGCTCGACGATTTTTTCCAGCAGCTCCTGGCAGAGGTCTTCGCTGAGGTCCAGGCCCAGCTGGGTCAGCTTCAACGAAACGTTCGCGTCCAGATGTTCCTGCGCGATGCGGTCGAAGATGGCGATGTATTCGTCAGCAGCGCGGCGCGCGCCGGCTTCGTCGGAGACATTTTCGCCGAGCAAATCCAGGCTGGCCAGCTGCAGCGCGCGATTTACTTCCCGCGCGGCTATCAGCGCGTCTTCCAGATGTTCGCCGGCAACGAAGCGGCGCGCGACGCGGCGGCTCACGCCATTGCGCATCATCAGCGGCGCCAGGCGCTTGCTCTCCGAAAGACGCAGCAGGAGCGCGCGCATCAGAAAAGACCGAGCCTCAGCAATTGGGATTGGGACAACCGGTGCAGTTGTGGCGGCATGAACTCTGAATTATGCAGCAATCGCGGCAGTGGCGTCAGCCTTTGTGCCCTTCCAGGAACCGTTCCGCTTCGATGGCGGCCATGCAGCCGGAGCCGGCCGCGGTGATGGCCTGGCGGTAGTGATGGTCTTGCACGTCGCCCGCGGCAAAGACGCCTTCGATGTTGGTCTTCGGCCCGTTGTGCGTGATCAGGTAGCCGTTTTCGTCCATATCCAGCTGGCCCTTGAATAACTTCGTGTTGGGATCGTGGCCGATGGCGACAAAAACTCCGGAAGTTTCCAGTTCGCTGGTTACGTTCGTCTCCATGTGGCGGATTCTTACTTTTTCCACGGATTTGCTGTTCACGTCGTGAACTTCTTCGATCACGTAGGGCGTGAGGAACTCGATTTTTTCGTTGGCATGCGCGCGGTCCAGCATGATTTTAGTGGCGCGAAATTCGTTGCGGCGATGAAGCAGCGTCACTTTCTTCGCAAATTTCGTGAGGAACGTGGCTTCTTCCATCGCGGTGTCTCCACCGCCGACCACGATGATGTCTTTGCCGCGGAAGAAGAAACCGTCGCAGGTGGCGCAGGTGGAAACTCCGTGGCCCAGCAGATGCCGCTCCGATTCGATGCCCAGCATTCTGGCCGACGCGCCCGCCGCGACGATCAGGGTCTCCGTTTCGTACGTTTCTTTGCCGGCGACGACCGTGAACGGCCGACGGCTGAGGTCTACGGAAGTGACCGCGCCGGACTGGAATTCCGTGCCGAAGCGCTGCGCCTGCTTGCGCGAGTTTTCGATCAGCTCCGGGCCCAGGATGCCGTCCGGAAAGCCCGGGAAATTTTCCACCATGGTCGTCAACGCCAGCTGGCCGCCCGGCTCATAGCCGTCGAGCACCAGCGGCTTCAGGTCCGCGCGCGCCGCATAGATCGCCGCGGTCAAGCCGGCGCAACCACTCCCGATGATGATTACCTTATGCACTGAATTTTCTCCCGGATATTCGATGCTGCAAACCAGCGCGGCGAACCAAACGCCCTATTGTATCATTCCGCACCCGCGCTGCCAGAGCCGGCGAAGCCTGGACCAGCGGCGGGCGCTGGTTCCACAAGACGCGCGATTGCGCAGGCGAGCGGCTTGCCTGATAATGGCGCGCGGATACGACACGAACATGGCGACTCCTGGCAATCTTTTTCGGCTCCTTAGCGAATTTATCGTGCTGCTGCTGGGCGCGCTGCTGATCTTGCTGGCGGCGACGGGCCGGATAGGACTTCCCGCGCGGCCTGGAGGCGTGGTGGCGCTGGGAGCAATCTTCATATTTTGGGGCGTGCGAGCGGCAACGCGGCCCGCCGCGAAGGCCGCGCGCCTGGAAACCATGATTCGCGCCGGATCGCTCGCGCTGGTGGGCATTTTTATTCTTGCTGTGCCGTTTGTGCCCGCGCGGCATGCGTCGCAACTGTTTATGCTGGCCGGCGGCGTGCTGGTCCTGCGCGGCGCACTCGCGGCGGCGGTTTCGGTCGCGCACCGTTGATTTCGCGGCGATCCCAACATTCAAGAGCTAGCGCGTTCGCTCTTGCCAGTCGTGCGCGATGCGGATAACCTCCGCGGCAGCAGCGCGGGATGCGGAACAAGCATGATTCAGCCCCATGGCGCGGAACCGGCGGCCCGCTGCGAGAATCGAGAGACGATGCAGAACATGCGAGGAGAACATCCATGCTGAAAGCGTTCAAAGAATTTGCGATGAAGGGAAACGTGCTGGACCTGGCCGTGGGCTTCATCATCGGCGCGGCGTTCGGAAAAATCGTGACGTCGCTGGTGGCGGACATCATCATGCCGCCGATCGGCTTGATACTGGGAAAAGTGGATTTTTCCGGTTTGTTCGTCAGTCTTTCCGGCAAATCTTACACCACGCTGGCGGAAGCAAAGGCCGCCGGAGCGCCCACGCTGAATTACGGGAACTTTCTGAACAATGTGGTGGACTTCGTCATCGTGGCGTTCGCCGTTTTCCTAATCGTGCAGATGGTGAACAAGTGGAACAAACCCGCGCCGGCTCCTGCAGCCACCACCAAGGAATGTCCCTACTGCGCTTCGGCTATCCCAGTGAAGGCGACGCGCTGCCCGAACTGCACGTCGGAAATTCGCGCGTAAACGATTGCGGTATCCGACTGCAGGGCTTGACCGCTGGGTTGTAACAACGCGACGCGCGGGGCTCAGCTTCCTGGTAATTTCTTAGGAGCGTCTCCGGATTCGAGCCGATGGTCGCGTATTTCGTGCACGTGCTGGCGCAGTCGCTCGACCACCGCGTCCGTCTCGCCCTGCGCCATCTCCCGCTCCACTTCGCCGAGCGCGAAATGAATGATGTCGTGGTGATGGATTTCCTCGCCGGGCAATTTGTCGCTCAATTCAAGCCAGACGCGGTGCAGCAGATCAATTTCCTTGGGCGTGAGCCGCGGCGCGTGCGGACCCAGATAGAAAATCTGCTCCTGGCCTGAGGGCGTGAAAATTTCCAAGGTGACGCGCGGGCGCGGCTCGGGCATCCGTTCCCAGGCGAGCCCGATCTCGCGAGCCTGCTCGGTGACCGGCATCTTCGATGAGCTGCCCGCAACGACGGTGCTCGACTGCAGATTCATCGCAGTGCGCAGAATGCCTTCCCACAGATCATTCGCCGCAGCCACAGCCAGGCGCACGGGCTTGCCTTCCTTTTCCGCGAGCGCCAGCACTTTCGTGAAAAGCAATTGCTCGATGGTGCTGAAAAGCTGGTCCGGAGCCAGATCGTATTCGCCGGAAGCCGCGCGGCGCAGCATGCGTACGTGCAGCACCACGATCTCCGCTTCCTTCTGCCGCACGCGCCGCAACGCCGCTTCCAAATGGTACAGCGCGTAATACGTGCTCACCGGAACCAGGATGCTGCCCGGCGCGACGCCGACGCTGGTGGGCGTCAATTCCGCTTCCTGCGCCAAATTGAATTGGTCGAGCTCCACGTGCGCGGCGCCCGCGGCGCGCACGCGCATGCGATGTTCGGAAATCTCAAATACCGAAAAGAGCAGCACCGTGAAGATAATACCCGCGACGGTCGCCTGCGGCTTCGTGAACAAGTTGATAATCGCGATGGCCACCAGCACCAACGTGATCAAGCCCAGGCCGATGGGAATTTCCTTGCCGAAAATCACCGGGTTGAGCGGCACGCGGTACTCGCGGTCCTGCGGATGCGTGTAACGCAGGACCAGCACCGCAACGCCCTTCATGGAAAAACTCCAGATCACGCCAAAGGCGTACAGGTTGCCGAGGAAGGTGACGTCGCCGCGGCTGGCAATAATGGTGACGATCTGAAACGCCACCACCATGTTAATGATGCGATGCGTGGTGCCGAAGCGCGCATGTGGATGGCGGAACCATTCGGTGAGCACGCCATCTTCGGAAACGCGATTCAGCACGCCGTTAGACCCGACAATCGCGGTGTTCACGGCACCAGCGAGAATCAGCGTGCCGACTACGACGACGAAGACATGGAAACCCAGGCGCACCGGAAAACTGCCCACCAAATGCATTGCCAGACCGCCGATCAGATTCTCGGTAAAATTTCCGCGCACGCTATCCGGAATAATCATCACCGCGAAGAATGAAACCAGCGAAGTGAACACCAGGCTGTAGATAAAAATCACGAGGCCGGCTTTTTTCAGGTTCTTCAGCTTGGGATGCTCGATTTCGCGATAGACCTGCGCGAGCGATTCTTCGCCGCTCATCGCCAGCACCGAATGACCCAGGCCGACGAAAATAATGATCAACGTGATGGTGTGCGCCCAGTGATAGCGGTCCAGCCAGCCCAGCGAACCCTGGTCGAGCTTCATGTTCTGCGCGTTGGGCAACGGAGGCAGACTCCAGCCGCTGCGCACCCACAGGGTGTAAAAGCACCAGCTGATCAGCACCACCACCATGATGGTGGTGAGCTGCATGATGCGCAGGGCTTTGCCGCTGGATTCCGGAACGCCCTTGATATTTTCCCACCAGAAATAAAGCGTGATGATGATGGCGACTGTCGCGGCGGTGGCGTCCACGTTCAAATGCAGCGTGGTCCCGGCATGATGGAAAAGCTCGTTGATTACGCCCACCAGATATTGGCCCGCGGAAACGCCGCTGATCGGCCCGGTGAGCACGTAATCGAACATCAGCGCGGACACGGAAAATTTCGCGAGCGTCCCCCCCAGCGCTTCCTTCACCACGCGATAGACGCCGCCGCGCACGAACATGCTGCAGCTTTCCACGTAAATCGCGCGCACCGCGTAGGAAAACAGCATGATGCCCAGGATGAACCAGGGCGCCGTCTTGCCGATGAACTGCTCGGCCTCGCCGCCGGCGTAATACGCGGAAGAAGCCAGATCGTTCAGCACAATGGCCGCGGCGCGCCAGAATGAAATGAAAGCCAGCATGGCCGTAGTGGCCACCAGAACTTTCGTTACAGGGCGGATGCGGCCTGGCGTGAATGTGGGACCTGTGGAATTGGAATCCATACGCTTTTAGTGTGGAGAGGAACTATACGTTGAAATGCGGCCAAAAAGGAAGTCTGTGCAGCGGGGCGCCCGCGCTATTGGTAACTACTCGCGGGTTATTCAACGGAGTCGTGCGCGCCCGTCGGCTGCGAGTGCTTTGAACGGCCCACTACGCGGTGGTTTCTTTCGCTGGGGCGCGAAAATCGCGTTCGCAGGCTTCGCAGGGACAAATTTCGCGCAGGTGTTCGAAGCTGAAAATTCCCGTCGCGTGGCTATCGGAAAATTGAATCTGAATCGCGTAGTTCCCCACTGCATTGGCGCTCTTGGCCGTCACGCGCGGCTTGTACATGGGCAGCAAAGGCGAGCTGGCCGCGGCTCCGCCCTTGGATTTCTTCTCGCGCTCGTCGTTGCACAACGCGCAGGGGCAGTGATCCCGCAGAAATGGAAAATCGTAGCGGCTGGTGTGCTGGTCCGACCAGGTAATCTCCACGCCTTCACCCGTCGAGACGTGCACCTTGATGCTCGCCGGCTTTTTTCGCGCGTCTTGTGCAATAGGCATCTAGGGATTATCCAACGATTTGAAAATCAACCTTCTGGGCTTCCGTCACCCGCCGCGATGCATCAAGAACTTCCATGGACACCAGATCTCCCTCGCCATCATAGTCAAGTATGATTCCGGGCTTTTCCTCATCGCTCTCAATGACGGAGACGTTTTCTTTGAGAATGAGGCTAAGTGTGTCCGTCTTCGAGTCGTAGTTGATTTTCAAGTGTGTCGCCTCTGATTCTCGAACCGCGCGGTCTCCAATGACATAGTGTCCCATATCTGCCTGCGATTGCGCTGTCAAGCCAGCTCAGGTTTCAACGACGCCGCAGTCGCTGGCACCAGGTGCCCATGCGCGAATTCGATGCGGCGGTCGGCGAGGCGGCCGATCGAGGGTGCATGCGTCACCATCAGGATTGTATGGCCTTCGGCGTGAAGTTCACGCAGCAGGCTGAGCACGATTTCCTCGTTGGCTTCGTCGAGATTTCCCGTCGGCTCGTCCGCCAAAATGAGTTTGGGATGATTGATCAGGGCGCGCGCTACCGCCACGCGCTGCTGCTCGCCGCCGGAAAGCTGCGAGGGAAGATGCTCGATGCGATCGCCCAGACCCACGCGCTCGAGCGACTGGCGCGCTTCCTTCTCGTCGGTGGTGCTGTGAAAATATTGCGCCAGCATCACGTTTTCCACAGCCGTGAGATAAGGCACCAGGTGGAATTGCTGAAAGACGAAGCCGATTTTTTCGGCGCGGAAACGCGTCAGGCCGGCTTCATCCAGGCGCGCGACGTCTGTGCCATCCACAAACGCTTGGCCGGATGTCGGCGTTTCCAGGCCGCCAAGAATATTGATGAGCGTAGTCTTGCCCGAGCCCGAGGGGCCCATGATGGCGATCCATTCGCCGGCATCCACGCGAAAGGAAACTCCGTCGAGCGCGCGCACGTTTCCGAACTCTTTGCGCAGATTTTCGACTTGGACGAGCGTCGCCACGTTTCCTTATGCCCCTCGCAAAATTTCGGCGGGTTTTACTTTGCCCAGCACGCGCAATGGAAGCGCGCCGGCCAGCGTTACTACTATCATTAGCGTGATCGTCGCAGGGAAAACTTCCCAGCGCGGTGCGATCGCCGTGCCGAACACGCGCAGGCCCATCCAGTACGACAACGCCGCGCCTAAAATCGTCCCCAGCAATCCGCCCGCGGCGCCGAGCACGCCCACCTCGGCGAGAAATATTCCCACAATGCGCGAGATCGAGCCACCCAGCGATTTCATCAGGCCCACATCTTTGCGCCTTTCCATTGCCAGCGCGGCCATGGTGCCCAGGACGCATAACGCGGTGAGAATCAGAATCAGCAGCACCATGGAAACGATCAGCAGGCGAATGCGAGCGAGCAGCGCGCCTTCCGCTTCGGCTACCTGGCGAATGGGGCGCACCTGATATTGCGGCAGTGCCGCAGCCAAGCGCGCGGCATAGTCAGCAACCACCTGCGTCGTGCCCGTCACACTTAGTTGCGCAAGGCCAATCTGCCCGGGCAAATTTGCCAGCGCCTGCACCGCGCGCAGGCTCGCGAAAATTTGATTATCTTCGGCGCCGCCCGCATCCACAATGGCCGTCACACGACACTGTGCGCTGCGATCCAGGTAGTGCAGTTCGAGCGAATTCCCCACCGCGAGATGCAGTCGCCGCGCGACATTGCGGCCTACCAAGCAGTGCGAATCGTCGGAGCGCGACGCGACCCAGTTCCCTTCCAGCTTCCACGTGGCGTCGAGCTTCTGTGCCTGATCGAGCCAGGTGCCGGCGACGACGACGGGAATATTTTGCGCGCGGGCGACGATGTAGAGATACGGCGCGGCCGCAGCGACCTGTGCGGATGGCAATTGTTGCAGCGCCGCCAGCACATTGCGCTCTGGCATCAAACTGGGCACTTCGGCGCCGCTGATCTGCGCCGCGGCGCCATTCGCGGGCGAAATCACGATATTCGCGCCTAGCGTGCGGAATTCCTGCGTCAATTTACTCTGCACACCGAGATCCAGATTCAGCAGCGCGGAAATCACCGCCGCCCCGCTGACAATCGCCAGGATCGCGACGGTGAGGCGCCCACGGCTGCCGCGCAAAAGTTGAAATACCAACCGCCAGAACATTACTCGCCCCTCAGAATCACGGCGGGACGAAAATGCGCGGCGCGCCGCAGCGGAATCAGGCTGCCAACCATGGCGATGATCGCCGCAAGAGCCAGCACGACCGGAAACAAAATTACACGCGGCGCGGCAGGCGTCCCGAAGACACTCTCGCCCAGGAATCGCGCGAGGCCCGCGCCCACGAAAAATCCGATGGCTCCCCCGGTGATCGCCAGCAGCACTTGTTCGGCCAGGAAAATCCCGCCCACCAGAGCGTTGCTCGCGCCAAGAGCCTTCATCACGCCGATTTCCGCGCGCCGCTCCAGCACCGTGGTCGCAGACGTAGCCGCAACAGCGAGCGCAGCCGCGCCCAGCGCCGCCAGGGTAACAATCCATAGCAATGTGCCGACGCGCGTCAGAATGCGCCCCTCGGTTTCCGCCACGCGCCGAATTGCATGCACTTCGGTTCCGGGCAGCACGGTCCTAATCTGAAAGCCGATGGACGATATATACGGTGAGCAGAACCAGCGATCGTACTCCGTAGGCGTGAGCTGAATATTTTTATCGGTTTGCGCGCGCTCGCCGCGTTCGGCCAGCGCATCGGCCGGCTTGGTCAGCGCGCTCACGTACAACTGCCTGAATTCGCCCGGATGGCGAGACAAACCTTGCGCGACCGAAAGGGGAACGATCACGGCCTTGTCTTCAACACCGCCCGTGGAGAATATGCCGACGACTGTTAGCGGCCACGCTCGCGGCAGCCCGCCAACTTCCGCGTGGAATGGTTGCACGTAAATTGTCTGTCCTGGCGATATACCGCCAGGATAAGTTCGCGCCAAGGTTTCCCCTACAACACATTCCTGCGCACCGTCGTGAAACCACTGTCCTCGAACTTTCCACCAAGGATGCGTGACGCTGAGGCCCGTCTTGAATTTCGTTCCGTCCGGGACAAGCACGTCGTGCTCGTACCAAGTGCCGATCACCGTCACAGTCTCAGGCTTCTCCGGATCAGACCCACGCATAGCGGCAGGAATATCGAGAAACGGCGTAAATCCCAAAATATTATGGCGCCAGAAAATTGTTTTCAGCTTGCCGAGGTCCGCTTCGTTCAGGTAAGCGCCTTCATCCACGGGCCGGTAATCCACGCCGCCAATTTCCACCGGCAAAGTGTCCGATTCCGGCGTGACCAGCAGATTCGCGCCCAAGCTGCGGAATTCGCGCGCCAGCCGGTCGCCCACTTCCAATGCAATCGTGAGCGTGGCTGTGGCGACGGCCATGCCGATCACCAGCGCCGCGGCCGTCAGCAATTTTCGCCGCGGATTGCGCGCGAAGGATTCTCCTAGCAGGCGGGCAAACATTGCGTCAGGAGTGAATCTTGGAGGCGGCGTCGCCCAGCGCCGAGAGGTCCACGATCACTTCGCCTCCTTCCACGCGTGACTTCACGCTGATGGGATTGCAGCCGCCGGACTGGCCGATGGAAGGAATGTATATCGCGGCGCCGCAATTCCGGCAGATGACGCTCTGGCCTTCCTGGCGGTAGCCGGCGGTGCCGCAAATCTGGCAAGCATCCAGCGCGACTGCGTAATCGCCGTTGAGCTTGTGGATCACCAGAAAGCGAATCACGCTGCCGTCCACATCCGCGGTGTAGAAATGCAAACTGGAATCCGTAAGCTCGGAAAGCGGGACGCGCACCAGATTATCCTGCGCGATCAATGTCTTTGCCGGCGAAGGCGCCGCAGCAACGCGTCCGTACACATAATCCCCAGCGAACGAAACCACCACGGCGACGCACAAAATCGCCGCAGCGAAACTCCAGCGGCGCTGGCGGCGGAATTCGTATTCGCGCATGCGACGCGCCGCGGGATTGGCGGCTTCCTCCGCCACCGGCTGCTTCGCGCTGAACCATTCGCGCAGCACCACCAGGGCAGCAGCGCCCAGGATCAAAACAAAAAAGAAAACTTCGTTGCGCACGATCGGCCCGATGGTGGACATTTCCAGCTTGCTGGAAGGGATCCACATCGCTTCGCTGAGCTCATGCACGCCGGTAAGCGCCAGTTGAAACGCGACGACCATCAGAATCACGCTGGTCGCCTTGAAGAATCGCTGCAAAGGAATGCGCAGCGTGCCTTGAAAAAAGAAAAGCCCCACGGCCGCGGCAATCGCAATGCCAATCGCCGTGCCGATCCAAACCTGCACCCCGGCGCTGGAAAGTTCCACGGCGCGCAACACCAGCACCAATTCCGCGCCTTCGCGCACCACCATCAGAAAAACAAACGCGCCAATCGCCCATCCCCCGGCGCGCGTGGACTTTTGCGCATAGGCCTCCACGCGCTCTTCGATGTGCTTCTTCAGGTGGCGCGCCACGCGGTTCATCCATATGATCATGGAAACCACCAGCGCCGATGCCACCAGCATCAGCAGGCCTTCAAAGCCATCCTCGCTCACTTTCCAGCGATCCAGCAGCACGGCAGCCGCGAAGCTGGCCACCACTGCCAGCAGCACGCCGGCCCAAACGTAACTGGTAAGCGCACGGCGGCCGGTGCGATTCAGATACACCAGGACGATGCCGACAACCAGAGCGGCTTCGACGCCTTCGCGCAGAGCTAGGAGGAGTGCGGAGAGCATAAGTTTCCAGTTGTAAACCAGTTGCAACTGGAAATTCAAGTCTAGCGCTGGGGTGCCGCAAAATCAAGCAAATTCAATGCTCTAAACCCTTGCTCACGTTTCCCTGTAGAATAGCATCTTATAACCGAATGACTTCTCCGCACCATTCCCACACCGCCTCGCGAAGCCGCGCGACACCTGGCCCAAAGTCCGGCCCGCAGCCCGGCTCGAGTTCGCCGGTTTTGCAGTCGGTGCTGGCAGCTGCCTTCGTTTTTTCGCTGGTTCTGGCGCTGGTCGTACCAAACGTGAACGCCGTCGCACAATTCGGCGCGAAATCCTCCGCGGCGACAACGCAACAATCTCAAAATTCCGCGGCACCTAACAGCAATCCGGCGCTCGAACAAAAACTTCCCTCTCCACCTCGCAAGCAGGACGTGAAGAAAGGCAAGGAAGCCTACAAGCAGGGCCTGAAGCTGGAACAAAATGGCGATTGGCAAGCGGCTTACGACGCGTACTCGGATGCCGTGGATTGGGACCCCAGCAGCCGCGAATACCTGGTGCGGCAGGCCGTGGCCAAGGGCCAGGTCGTACAAATGAAGGTTGACCTGGGCGAACGCGAGGCGGTCTCCGGCCATTTCGCAAACGCGCTGCACGCCTTGCGCGATGCCCGCGAATTGGATCCTACGAACCGCACGATCCGCGAACGCCTTACGGAACTGGAAGCGCTGGACCCCAGCCGCGCCCGCCAAATCGTCGCCGAGCCGGTGCTGGTGCCCGCGGTGCAGCTCGACCATCGCCCCGGCACGCAATCTTTTCAGCTGCGCGGCCAAACCCAGTCCGCCTATCAGGAAATTGCCCAGCGCTTCGGCGTCGAGGTCGCCTTCGATGTGGACGTGCGCCAGGTGCCGGTGCGCCTGGATTTGCACGACATGGATTTTGCCACGGCCACGCGCGTGCTCGGTGACGCCACCAACACTTTCTGGAGGCCGCTGACGAAGCACCTGTTTTTCGTGGCGCCGGACACGGCGCAGAAGCGCAAGGACTACGAAATTTCGATTGTGCGCACCGTGCTGCTGGCTTCCTCGGAAACGAACGAACAGATGACCGAGCTATCGCGCCTGGTGCGTGAAATCGCCGGCATTACCCGCACCGATCTGGACACCAAGAGCCGCACGCTTACGATGCGCGCTTCTCCCCAAGCCATCGCCGTGGCCACCGGAATCATCGAAGATCTGGAACGACCTCCCGACGAGCTGATTCTGGAAATCGAAGTCATGGAAGTGGATCGCAATCACAACGTGGACTTCGGGATCACCGGGCCGCAAACGGCGACGATTTACTCGATCCCCTCGAACGCCGCGCAATTGGTACAGCAGGGCGGCGCCACGGCGCTGAACGCCTTGCTCACGCAAGTTTTTGGATCGGCTTCAGCGATTCCGCCGGTGTTGGCCTTCGGCGGCGGCAAGACCTCGTTTTTCTACACGCTGCCTGGGGCCACCGCTACTCTTTCTAATTTTCTTTCGACGGTGCACTCGGGCCGGCGAGTTCTGTTGCGCGCCGAAGACGGCCAACCTGCGACGTTCTTTGTCGGGGAGCGTTTTCCCGTTTCGCTGGCGCAGTATTCTTCGAGCCTGGTCGGTAACGCCACTTCTACGGCTGCGCAGACCCCTGCACTTGCTGGCTCAAGCCCGACGTTGCCCATCTTTACGGTTACGACTGGAACGAATCCCGACTTCGCGGTGACGGCGGACTTCAACGACGATAATTTTCAGGATTTCGCGGTAGCGAACTTCACCGACGGAACACTCACACTCTACGATGGCAATCCTACTTCTCCTGGATCTTTCGGAACTGGTACCACGATCCCCGTCGGCGCTGGTCCCACCTGGATCTCCACCGGTTTTTTCAACACCAAGACAGACACCACCAACACGATTGTGGATCTCGCCGTCGCGAATCAGACTGCCGGCACCGTCTCCATCCTGCACGGAAATGGTGACGGCACATTTACCGTGGAACCATTGCTGACGCTGCCCAGCGGTGCCGGACCCACCGCGATTGCGGTCGGCGATTTCAATGACGACGGTTTCGCGGATCTGGCGGTGGCAAATAAGAACGCCAATACCGTGAGTATTTTTCTCGGAAATGGCGATGAAACCTTCCAGACCCCCACCACTATCACCACCGGCAACGCACCGACTTCCATCGTCGCCGAGGCTTTCAACCCGAATGCGCCGGGAATCGTTGACCTGGCCGTCACCAATTCCACCGACAACACGTTGCAGATCTTTCTGGGCAACGGGAAGGGCGCGTTTACCGACGGCGTCACCTATAACACCGGCGTCACTCCGGTTTATGTTGCGTCCGCCGACGTGAATCTGGACGGCAATCTGGATTTGGTGGTGGCGGATAGCGGTGCTGCCACCAGCGCGAATTCCGTGGGCAATAGTGTTTCCGTTTTCCTCGGCAACGGCGACGGCACCTTCATCCTGCCGGGCGGCACGAGAATGGATTTTCCCGCGGGCACCACGCCAACTTCCTTTGTCATCGCCGATTTCAACGATGACGGCATTCCGGATTTGCTGGTCACCGCCAGCGGCGACGATGCCGCTGCACTGATGCTCGGCGCTAGCGGCGGCTTCTTCAATGGGCCCATCGAGGTGCCGGTGGGCACCACGCCCGATTCCGTCGCCACCGCCGACTTCAATGGTGATGGACTTCCCGACGTCGTCATTACGAATTTCGGATCGAATACAGCGTCGATAATTCTGGATTCGTCCTCGCTAATCGGCCTGCTTTCCAGCAGCGCAACGGGCACGCAGTTCCCCAACGCGCAATACATTGATATCGGCTTGAAAGTGAAAGCCACTCCGCGCGTGCACGAAAACGGCGACATCTCGCTGCAATTTGAATTCACGCTCAGCAGCCTGGCGGGCAATAGCCTCAACAATATTCCGGTGGTGAATAATCAGGAAATTCACCAGAGCGTGCGCGTGCACGCCGATGAGTCCGCGCTGCTGGCAGGATATCTGGCGCCACAGTACACCACCGCGTTGAATGGCACGCCGGGAATCGCAGACCTGCCGCTGAGCGCACTTGTCGGAGGAACCACGTCAAACCAGTTTTCGAATACGGAGGTCTTGATTCTGGTGACGCCGCGGATCGTGGATTCCGCGACGCGCAACAAAGAGCATTTGATCTATGCCGGACGCGGCCAGTTGGGCGGGTCGGGAGCCTTCGGCCCTACGATTCAAGAACGCCACGGCGGTGGATTCGTGAATCCGGTCGCGCCGCCGACGGAGCCAACAGCCGCACCGCCCGAAACAACACCGGCACCGCAGCCTGAAACAGCGCCGACGCCAGCGCAAGCTGCACCGCCGCCGGAGATGCCCACGGCGCTTCCGCCGGCACAAACGCCCGGGCGGCCTGGGGGACAGCCGCAACCGAACCCATAACAGCAGCAATCCGATCCCGCGCCGCGCCAGTAACGGCGCATGCGCGAATCGGTCCGGCGCCATAGACCCACGCAGCCGCGTAATAGCAACCTGAAGTCACAGGCTCGCAACCGGCGCGACGCCTCTACGGAGCAGCTTCTAGCACCACAACCGGCTGATAGGTGCGCGGCACCACCGGCTCCGCAATCGCGATCAATTGCCCCTGCTGGCTGAAGACGCGCAGCCGCGCCGGCTTCCAATCGCCGGAATCAAGCTGCGCCGGCGCATTCTGCGCCACGTTGGTTTGTCCCGGCTGAATTTGCGCGAGCGTCAGATTGAATTTCGCGCCGTGCCGCACGCGTTTTTCGATCACCGGCAGGATGGTCGTGCGCGGCAAGTCCGTGAGCAATTTTTCCAGCGGAATCACGCGCTCGAGCAAGCGCCCCGCCCGCGCGTCCAGCGCCAGATCGCCCAGCGAGACGGCTTGATCCAGCGTAAATTCACCGACGGCCGTGCGCGTGATCTCCGCCAGGTGCGCGCCGCTGCCTTGCAGTTTTCCCAATTCGTACGCGAGCGAACGAATGTAGGTTCCGGCTCCGCATTCCACCACGAAGCGCGCCACGGAACCTTCCACGCCGGTGAGCCTGAATTCAAACACTTCCACTTCAGCCGGTTCCAGCTTTACGGGTTTATTTTTCCGCGCGAGCTCGTGCGCCGGGCGGCCGTGTATTTTTTTGGCGGAATACGCCGGCGGAGTCTGCTGAATCTTTCCGAGAAACCGCGCTGCGTATGCCGCGAGTTCGTCGGCGTTCAGCGCCGGGGCCGCGTCTGGACCGAGCGCTTCTCCATCGGCATCATAGGTGTCGGTCTCAAAACCGAAGCGCACCGCGCAGGTGTAACGCTTGCGGCGTCCGGTGTAAAAACGCGCCAGGCGCGTGGCCCGCCCCAGCGCCAGCACCAGCACGCCCGTGGCCTGCGGATCGAGCGTTCCCAGATGGCCGATGCCGCGAAACCCGGCGAGCTGGCGCACGGATTCCACCACGTCGTGCGAAGTTTTCCCCGACGGCTTGTCTATAACCAGAATCCCATCAACAGGAGGCTGCTTGGGTATGCGAGACATGAATGGTTTGGCAGATCAAGCGCCGCAATCGCGTTCGCTTCCGTCCACAAGTACGCTCATTTTTCAGCGCGAATTGCAAAGAGGAGCGCGGAAGCCACCGCGCGGCGAATGCTCGCTGCGTTAAGAACTATGCTCCTCGGGATTTTTGGCCTTGCGCAGCAGATTCTCGATGCGATTGTTGTATTCTTCCGTTTCATCGAGAATGAACAGCACTTCGGGCGCGCGCCGCATGTGCAAGCGCTCCACCAGTTCGTGCCGCACGTAACCTTTCGCCGCCTGCAATCCTTCCAACGTCGTGGCGCGTTCGGCCTCATCGCCCGCCAGGCTCACGAACACGCGCACCGTGCGCATGCCCGCGCCCAGGCGCACTTCGGTGACCATCACGGGAGCCGCCAGGCGCGGGTCCTTCAATTCTCCCGCGAGCATCAGGCTCACTTCGTTGCGAATTTCTTCCGCGATGCGTTCGGGTCGGTGTCCTTGGATGGTCATGCTCGTTCCTCGTCCTGGTCTTCGTTCTGGTCGTCGTTCTGGTCTTCGAAATATTCCACGCTCTGCGAAAGCAAATCGCGCCCTAAGAGGCGTTCCGATTCCGCCGCGATTTCCGCCAGCGTTTTTTCCAGATACCCGCTGTCGCCGGAAATGGTCACCACGCCCACCCGCGAGCGCTGCCAGGTTTCCTGATGCTCCAGCTCCGCCACGGCCACATTGTAGTGAGCGCGCAGCCGGTCTTTCAAGCTGCGCAATACTTGCCGCTTGTCCTTGAGGGACTGCGCATCCAGTATATGAATTTCCAGGGTAAGGAGGCCGATCGGCATTTCCGTGTGGCGCAACAACTCCCGTTGCGCTGGTGCAGCTTACACTATCAAGAAATATTGTGCCCCGGTGCGACTGTTGCGACTGTGCTGCGGCTTCCTACGCGCTCTCCTGCCGTGGCGCACGCGGACGCGGCGGAGGCGGCGGAGGCAGCGCCGCGATCTTCTCGACCGTGAAGCACTCCAGGCTGTCGCCCACCTTCACGTCCGCGAAATTGGCAATGCCGATGCCGCACTCAAATCCCTGGCGCACTTCCTTGGCGTCGTCCTTGAAGCGCTTCAGCGAATTGATCCGGCCGGTGAACACCACCGCGGCCTCGCGAATCACGCGCACTTCCGCGTCGCGCCGGATAATTCCCTCGACCACCGAGCAACCGGCGATCGTGCCCACACCCTTTACTCGGAACGTGTCGCGCACTTCGGCGCGGCCCAGATGCTGTTCCTTAATGATCGGAGCCAGCAATCCAGCCACGGCCTTCTGCAATTCGTCCAGCAACTCGTAAATGATCGTGTAGCTGCGAATGTCCACGCCTTCGCGTTGCGCCAGTTCTGCCGCTTTGCGCTCGGGCTTCACGTTGAAGGCCACGATCACCGCGCCGGAAGTGGAAGCCAGCAGCACGTCGCTTTCGTTCACCGCGCCGACGTTCGCCAGAATCACCTTCAGCTTCACCTGGTCGTTGGAAAGCTTCGGCAGCATTTCGTTCAGCACTTCCACCGAGCCTTGCACGTCTGCCTTCACCACCACCGGCAATTCTTTCACTTCGCCGATTTTCAATTGTTCGTGCAACTGGTCCAGCGTCAAACGGCCGCTGGAAGATTTCGCCAAAGTCGCTTCGCGCGCCTTGCCTTGGCGATACTCGACGATGTGCCGCGCTTTGGCTTCGTCCGCTACCTGGAACTGATCGCCCGCTTCCGGCACGCCCTGCAAACCGAGAACTTCCACGGGTGTGGAAGGGCCGGCCTGCTTGATTGCGCCGCCGCGATCGTCAAACATCGCGCGCACCTTGCCATACACCGCACCGACGATGAAGACGTCGCCCACATGCAAAGTGCCGTTTTGCACCAGCATGGTGGCTACTGGACCGCGGCCCTTATCCACGCGCGATTCCAGCACCGTTCCCTTGGCCGGCACGCCGGGATCGGCCTTCAGCTCGCGCATATCGCCGACGAGCAAAATCATTTCCAGCAGCTTGGGGATGTTCGCCTTGGTCTTGGCGGAAACTTCCACCATCACCGTGTCGCCGCCCCAATCTTCCGGCATCAAGCCTTTTTCAGATAGCTGACGCTTCACGCGTTCCACCTGCGCGTCCGGCTTATCCACTTTGTTGATCGCCACGATGATCGGCACGCCAGCAGCTCGCGCGTGCGAAATCGCTTCTTCGGTCTGCGGCATCATGCCGTCGTCGGCTGCGACTACCAGCACCACGATGTCCGTCACTTTCGCGCCGCGCGCGCGCATGCGCGTGAATGCTTCGTGACCCGGCGTATCCACGAACACGATGCGCTTGCCCTGCACGTGCGCTTCGTACGCGCCGATGTGCTGCGTGATGCCGCCCGCTTCGCCGCCCGCTACGTCTGCTTCGCGAATGGCGTCCAGCAAACTGGTTTTGCCGTGATCCACGTGCCCCATCACGGTCACCACAGGAGCGCGCGGCACCTCATTGCCGGTGCGCTCTTCCTTCACTTTTTCTTCCTGCACCAATTGTTCTTCGAACGTGACGACTTGCACCACGCCGTTGAACGCTTCGGCCAAATTCGTCGCCGTCGGCACGTCCAGCGCCTGATTGATGCTGGCAAATACGCCGCGGTCGAGCAGGGTCTTCAGCAGGTCTTTCGCGCGGATGTCGAGCTTCTCCGCCAACTCGCGCACCGTGATTCCTTCCGTCACGGTCAGCGCGCGCGGCTCACGTTTTACCGGCGCTACTGGTTCGACGGCTGTCGAGCGTCCGCCCGGGCCTGCGCCCGCGCGTGGACGAACTGGATGCAGCTTGCGCTCGCCTTCGGCGTAGCGCTTTTCGATTAGCGGCCGACCGCGTGCTGCCGGCTTGCGCGCATAGAGCGGCTTGCCTGGCTCCGCCTTGGGAACTCCGGCGCCGGCGCGCTGTGCGCCGACCGGTCCTTTATTGTCGCGGCCGCCTGGTCCGCCGCCACTGCCGGGGCGCTGCGGGAACCGCGAAGGAGGTCCACCCGGACGCTGCCCGGGCGCGCCACCGGGACGACCCTGCGGCGCGCTGCTGGGACGATAGGTCTGCGGGGCGCCCGCCGGGCGCATGCCTTGCGGCGCACCAGGACGCGCTTGCCCGGGGGCTGAAGGAGGCGCGCCGGGACGCGGATAACGTTGCAAAGTTGAGGGTGCGCCAGCAGGGCGCGCTCCCGAAGGCGCGCTTCCCGGTGTCGCTGGAGGCCGCAGTGGCACGCCGGGACGCGGCGCGGATGATGCCGGCGCAACGCCGGGTCGTGCAGCGGTAGTCGAAGCAGGAGACGTTGGTGCAGATGCTGCAGGCTTCGCTGCGGCGGCTGGCGCTGCACCAGTCGGGTGCGTCGCCGGATGAGCTGCCGTCGCGCCTGCAGGTGCCGCAGGTCGCGCAACTCCCGGAGCAGTCGCAGGGCCAGCTGCGGGTGCATGTGCCGCAACACCCGGTCTTGCAGCCGTTGCCGGAGCAGACGGCGCAGCAGGCGCCACGCCAGCAGGCTTCGCGCCCACAGCGGGCGCGGCTGGCGCTGCCACCACAGGCTTCGCCGCCGGCCTTTTCGCCGCCGTAGCCTTCGCCACCTTCTCCGCTTCCTCGGCTTCTTCCGCAGCCGCCAGGCCGCGGAAATGCTTGCGCACCAGTTCCGCGTGCTTCAGGTCAATCGAGCTCGAGTGCGTCTTTTTTTCGGTGACGCCGGCTTCCGGGAGGTAATCAATCAGGACTTTCGCCTTGATCTCCAGTTCCCGCGCCAGCTCATTAATCCGGACTTGATTGGAATCTGCCATTCGCCTCTTTTCAACAGCACAAGCACTCGTGCCCGCGCTCTTCAACCTTTACAAAACTTTGCAACCAACAAATCGTCCGCGAAAATCCGTTACTGCTCGACGCCTTCTTCCGATGCGCCGGTCACTTCTTCGCGCACTTCTTCCGTCGCTTCGTCGGTGGCTTCGTCCACCGCTTCCGCTTCGGCTACCACGTCCGCAGGAGGCGCATCCGGTACAGCTTCCGCTTCGCCCGCCGCAATTTCCTCGGTGGCTTCTTCGGTGGCTTCGTCCACGAGCGCTGCTTCTTCGCCCGCAGCCGCGGCTTCTTCCGTCACCACGCTATCGCCTTCCGCGGCGACTGCGGCGTCTGGCGCATCAGGCGCGGCTGTAGCAGCCGTTTCCAGCGCTTCGAAATAAGCAGCGACGGACTGGTGAATCTTCTCCACCATTTTCTCGCCGATGCCGGGAATTTCCACCAGCTGTTCGGGCGTCATGTCCGCCAGCTTTTCGATCGAAGTCACGCCCGCGGCTTCCAGCTTCTCGATGGTCTTCGGACCTACGCCGGCCAATTGCGTCAACGAAGTTCCCGGAGCCGTTAGCGCGGCCATCTGCGCTTCGATCTCGCGGCGCTTTTCTTCTTCGCTCTTGATGTCAATGTTCCAGCCGATCAATTTGCTGGCGAGGCGAACGTTCTGGCCTTTTTTTCCTATGGCCAAAGAAAGCTGCGTATCTTCCACAATCACTTCCAGCCGCTTTTCTTCCGGGTCGATAATCTGCACGCGCGTCACTTTCGCCGGGCTCAAAGCCTTCTGCGCGAACGCAACGGTTTCTTCATTGAACGGAATAATGTCAATCTTCTCGCCGCGCAGCTCGCGAATGATGGACTGCACGCGCATGCCCTTCATTCCGACGCATGCGCCCACCGGATCCACATCCTTGTCGCGGCTTTCCACGGCAATCTTGGTTCGCTCGCCGGCTTCGCGAGCCACCGCGCGGATTTGCACCGTGCCGTCGTAAATCTCCGGGACTTCCATTTCAAACAAACGCTGCACCAGAGCGGGATCGGCGCGCGAAACCACCACCTGCGGCCCTTTCGCCGCACGTTCCACCGCGCGAATCGTCACGCGCAGGCGGTCGCCCACGTTGTAGGCTTCCAGCCGCGATTGCTCGCGCTTGGGCAGCCGCGCTTCGGTGCGACCCATGTCCACGATAATGTCGGGGCCTTCCATGCGCTTCACTACGCTATTGATCAGCTCGCCCACGCGCGTATGAAATTCGTTGTAAATCGTGTCGCGCTCGGCTTCGCGCACTTTCTGCAGAATCACTTGCTTGGCAGTCTGCGCGGCGATTCGACCCAGCACATCCGTCGGCTTGGACTGCGTAATTTCGCCGCCCACTTCCACGTCCGGCTGGCGCTTGCGCGCATCGTTCAGCGAAATTTCGCGCACCGGGTCCGCTACTTCCTCGACGACCGTGTGCACCGAAAACACTTCCACCTGTCCCGTGGTCTGATTGAATTTCGAACGCAGCTCTTCCTCGGTGCGGTAATATTTCCGCGCCGCAACCACCATCGCGTCCTCAATCGCCGCGATGATGATTTCCGGTTCGATATGCTTTTCCCGGCTGATCAGCTCGATCTGCTGGTACAGCTGACTCGCCATTCGCTCTCTCCCGTACGTCCCAAGAAAAATTTGCCATTGCCAGTTGCCAGTTCGCGCCGCTACAGCTCCACAACCAGATTCGCCTTCTTGATTCCGGCGTAAGGCACCTCGATCTCGCGATCGCGCACCGTGAACTTCACCATGCCGTCCGCAATTCCCGCCAGGCGCCCTTCAAAATATGCCTGCTTCTCCACCGGCTCGTTCAGCCATACTTTCGCCAGCCGTCCCACGAAGCGCTCGTAATCCGCCGGCTTGATCAATTTCCGGTCCAGCCCCGGCGAACTCAGCTCCAGCACATAAGCGGGCCCCGGAATCAAATCTTCCATGTCCAGGATCACGCTCAACTGCTCACTCACCATCTCGCAATCTTTGTGAGTGACACCCAACCCTTCCGGATTCTGCGGGCCGGGCAGCCGGTCAATAAACACTCGCAGCATGCGCTGCTTTCCAACCTTCCATTCGATGTCGAAAATCTCGAGGCCCAGCGAACCTGCCACCCGCTCGGCCGCCTCTCGAACCTTTTCCAGTTGCATGCTATTCCAAGAGCAATATTTAGCTTCGGCCCGATAGCCAGCCTGGAATCGCCCGGCAACGCCAACAGGCCGGCAGCTCGTGTGACTACCAGTTCCAGTACTGCCCTTCGAGCGGCTACCGATTCCAAGGCCAGTCCGCCCCACGACCGCAGGCACCACGGGCATTGACGCACCGGCATCCCACCATCCGTCGCGTCCAACAAAAAAGTGGGCTTGCGCCCACTGGCTCATGCGACCTGTCTGGAAGCAACCCAGTATAATTTCAAGCGGCCAAAAACGCAAGAACAGCCGCTTGGCCCTCGCGACCCCGCTCGCGCGCCAGGTTCCCTCCGCGGCAGCGCGCGTCGCCGGGCCGCGCCGTGAGCCAGCCAACTCTGCAGCCGCGCACACCGAACCAGAAAGGCACTTGGCGAGAGTTCTAACGTCGTGTATATAGTCTCGCAGTACGTCCCTAAATTGTTACCGAGGAACCGTCTATGGCCGAGCAACGGATTTTGCGAATCGCCTGCGCCGCCACCCTGCTGCTGGCCGCACTGCCCGCCGCCACTCTGCTCTCGCAGCAAAAGATGGACAACTTCAACCGCGATCGCGCGCGCTCCATCTTGCACGACGCCTACGACAACGTGAAAAAACACTATTACGATACGAAATTTCATGGCGTGGATATTGACGCGCGCTACCACCAGTTCGATCAAAAGATCGCCGACGCTGGGTCTCTGAGCCAGTCGTTCGGCGTGATCGCTGGATTCCTGGATGGCCTGAACGATTCCCACACGTTCTTTCGTCCCCCCGCCCGGCCCTACCGCGTGGACTATGGCTTTCGCCTTCAGATGTACGGCCAAGATTGCTTCGTCACCCGGGTGCGGCCCGGCACGGATGCAGAATCCAAACTCCATCCGGGCGACCAGATCCTGGGCTACAACAAATTCGGCGTCAATCGCACCGACTTCTGGAAGATGAACTATTACTTCAACAATCTGGCGCCGCAGAAGGCATCCATGCTCGAAATTCGCGAACCCAATGGCCAGTCCCAGCAATTAACCATTGACGCCAAAGTTCGCGAACTGAAAAGAGTGGTGGACCTCACGGGACAAGACGGAGGCGGCGATCTCTGGGACATGATTCGGGAAGAACAGAATTCCGATCACATCGTTCGCCAACGCTGGGTGGATGCTGGCGACGTAATGATCTGGAAAATGCCGGAGTTCAGATTGGATGACCGCGAAGTGGACCGCATTTTCGGCGATGCGCGCAAACACAAGACGCTCATCATGGATCTGCGCGGCAATCCCGGAGGCTACGTCGTCACCCTGGAACGCATCCTCGGCAACCTCTTCGATCATGATCTGAAAGTCGCCGATCGCGTGGGCCGCAAGGAGCTGAAACCGGAAATCGCCAAGACCCGCGGCGGCGATATATTCACCGGACAGCTGATTGTCCTGGTGGACAGCGCCTCGGCCTCCGCGGCCGAGCTTTTTCCGCGGGTCATCCAACTGGAGCATCGCGGCACCATCATCGGAGACCAAACCTCCGGCATGGTGATGGAAGCCCTGCCTTATTACGGCTCGCAGGGCGTGGACACCAAAATCTTCTACGGCTTTTCCATCACCGAAGCCGACTTGACCATGAAAGACGGCAAAAGTCTGGAACACACCGGCGTCACGCCCGATGAAATCGTAATTCCCACGGCCAAGGATCTGGCCGACGGCAGCGATCCTGTCCTCGCGCGCGCCCTCGAACTGGCCGGCCACAAAGTTGACCCCATGGCTGCCGGAAAAATGTTCCCGTTTGAATGGTTGCCGAATTAGGCAGCAATCGCGCTCACTGCACAAAAAAAAGGCCTCCCGGATTTAACTCCGGGAGGCCTTTTGTCTTATGCGAACGATCCCCGCAACAACGACTGCCGCGCTACAGAATTACTGCTGTGGCGGTGTCGCCGGCTTTGGCGCTGCTGCGCGCGGCGCTGGGGTCCGCGGAGTTGTGGCTGCGGCCTTGGCCGGGTAGCTCTGATCGAACAGGCGAATAATATCCTGCGTGACGTCCACCGAATTCGCCGCGAAGATCACCGGCGAAGTCTGCCCGGAGCGATCGAGAATGACGGTGAACGCGTTGTCGCGGGCGTATTTGCTCAGCACGTCAATCATGCGGCGGCCGATGCGGTCCACAATCTCGCGCTGCGCTTCGTTGAAATCATCCTGCGCGTCCTGCGATCGCCGTTGGAACGTGCGCTGGAGCTGTTCGCCCTCGCGCTGCAGCCGCGCCTTTTCATCGTCGCTCAGCGTGGTCTGCCCGGTGCGCAAACGCGTCTGGATATCTTCCATCTGCTTCTGCATGTTGGAAAGCTCGGTCTGCCGGGGCGCGAATTGCGATTGCAATTCTGCCGCGGCCTGCTTCCCTTCCGCCGTGCTGGTGATCGCTACCTGTACGTCTATCACGCCAACTTTGCTTGATGCCGCCGCGACGGACGCGCCGCCCGTCTGCGCCCACATGGCGGGAACCATCAAGAACGCCGCCAGGGCCGGAACTGCAAATCGCATCTTCATTCTCACTCCTTAAGGTAGATAGTCTTTCGGATGCCGGTGCCAGGAACTGTGCCGCATATCATGCCGGACACAAATCAGAGATTATAGCTGTCGCGCCGGAAGCGGGTCAATCGCTTTCGTTTCGCCCGCCGGTTGCGTCCCCCCGCAGCCGCTCGCTGGTGAGATGCATTGGCGCAACGCATGGTTGGTCTTGCCCGCGCCGCCTGCACGCCCCACGCCCCGTCATTGCGCATCCAGCTGCTTCATGCGCGCCGGCCACCTCGGTCGCCAGACTCCCAACCGTGACCCAAGCCCCTGCTAATTCGGCAGCGGCACCAGCAGAATACGGTTATTGGCTTGGTCAATCTGCACCGCGAGATTGAGCCGCGGATCAATCGCTATCGAGTTCGGGCCCGCAACCACGGGCGCGACCGTCTGTACGCTGCCGGGGTCGATGATTTCACGCACTTGCGCCGCCGGACAGTTCGAGATCCCGTTCTGGTTCGGCGGGCACACGTAAGCCAAAATTGAAAGCGTGTTACTCGCGGCGTTCGACGTAACCAGCGTGCTGGTGTTGAAATTGTAGTCCAGCGAAGTAGGGTTGATTCCCGTGCTGACAGAGCCCACCTGTATCGACGTCACAGGATCAACGATATTCACATTGTTGGCCGCGCTATCCGCCACCAGGAAATCCTGGTTCAAGGCGTCGAACACCACCCCGGTGGGAAGCAACATGGGGTTGCGGGTGGGACTGCCTCCGGGCAGCGAAAATAATTCCAGACCGCTGGCGCTTGAATTAGTGAGGTTCGAAGATACGGTGATGCCAGCAATCGCCTGGTTCACGTCGTTATTGATGGAAGGATCGATCGCCACTGCCAACGGCAGATAATCAACCTGGGTGGGTGGGGCTTCCGTGCCATCCGCCGCGCCGACGACCGTGAAACTAGAGAGCCCGCCCAAGCTGTTGGGAGCCTCAAAAATCGTATCGGTGATGGCCGCCAGCCCGGAATACTGATCGATAGCCACTCCGATGGGCAGCGTACCCCCGCCGAGCACTATCGTCAAAGGGCTGTTAAATACCAGGTCCACGCCCTTCTCATCGAGCACCGTCGCATTGTTGCTTCCGTAATTCGCCACCACGGCCTGGCCAGTCCGCGGCAGAATCGCCACGCCGTAAGGCGTCGCGCCGGTGCTGAAAAAGCTGGGCGATTGCGGCGTGATTTGCGAGCCGTCCAGCAGGTTCACCACGGAGATGCTGTTGCTCCCGGAATTCGTTACCACCGCTTGATCGAGATAAGGATCCACAGCTACGCCCACGGGCGCGATGCCCACCGCGACAGGCTGAATCACCGTGAGACCGCTGACGTTGGAAGTAGCCGCCCCTGTTCGTACGTACACGGCATAGCGCCGCGCTGTAGCGAGGGAGGTGGATGGAATCGCAGCGGTAAGCTGACGGCTGCTCACAAGATTCACAGCAGGAGTGGGCAGCGCGGTGTTATCCAGAAACACCTGCGAAGCGGCGGTGAATCCGGTACCGATGATCGAGAGCGTCAAGCCCGCCGCTGGAGTCTGCACGAACGTCGTCGCCGGACTCGTTTCCAGAATCTGCAGCGGGTTCGGCGTAGTGGTGGCCATGGGAAAAACGGAGACGGTGTTGTTGCCCTGGTTCACTACGTACGCAGTATTCGTCAACGGATTCACCGCCACCGCCTGCGGCGAGTTGAATCCCGCTACCGTCTGCAGCACCAGATTGTTTGCCAGGTCCAGCACGTACCCGGTATTCGCCTTCCCGTTGACCACGATTCCGATGTTCGCCAGCGGGTTTACGGCAGCGGCCACCAACCCCAAATTCGCGAACGGAATCCCGCCTTGCCGGAACGGCACAGAACCCACCGCACCATTCAGCATGCTGAACGTGGAAACCGGCGGCGCCTGCGGCACTTTGTTCGGTCCCTGCGGGTCCGTGAATAGCGCCTGATGCGTCGTGGGATTGACGCTGACGCCCTGCACCGTGGTTGAAATTCCAAGGCTGGCAATCACTACCGGAGTGCGTCCAAAATCCGCGGGATTCACGCCGGGCCCAGCATTGCGTCCCAGATCCACAATCGTGATCGTGCCCGCGCCTCCCGGAGTAATCACGGCCCAGTTCAATTGCGGATCCACCGCTACGTTGGGGCTGATGCCGGTGCCGATAGGCGTCAGAACACCCGCTATGGTCTCGATGAACGTGGGCACGCCGGCGGAAAAATCAATGATGGCGGCGGAATTGGTAGATTGGAAAGCCACCAGCCCACGATGCGTCAAAGGATTGATGCCGATGGCGAAGGGCACTGGAGGCCCGTTGGGTGGAGTATTCGTATTCGGCAGCGTCAAAGTTGATGTCACCACATGCGTGACCAAATCAATCACCGAAAGGGTGTTGTCGCCGCTGTTGGTGACAACCGCGATGTGATCGCCCAGAGCGCCTCCCGCAGTGGTGATTTGATCGTCAATCGCCACAGACGTCGGAGCGAGCCCTACGCCAACGTTCGTAGTCGCAAACGTGGAAAGATTCACCACGCTGACCGAATTGCTCGCGTTATTGGCGATCACCGCCAAATTCAACGCCGGATCAATGGCGATCGCCTGCGGCGACGCGCCCACTGCAAAGCTCGAGCTCACCCCGGTTGAAATGTCGCTCGGCAGCGGTTCCACCGTCAGATTCACCGCGGACATTGCCGGATTCGGCGCTATCACATCGTCGTTCTGCACGAACACTGGATACTGCCCCGGCGCCGGCGCGCACGTGCTCGGTACCACGATGCCCAATTGCTGACTGCTGGTATGAACCACCGTCAGCGGCGTCCCCGTTCCCGGCGGCGGCGTTCCGTCGCAACTAGCAACGGTGCTAGGCGAGAAAAATCCGCCAATCAGATTCACGCCAGCTGTCGAACCACCTGGCACAATCGTGTCGGGCACCAGCGCCACCACTGCAGGACGCGACGGCATGACATTCAGACCCAGCGAGCCGGCCAGAATATTTGACACATTTCCGTTTTGCGCTTGGACGACGATCGGCACCGGCCCAGCGGTAGCGAGCGGGCCAGAGGGAATCGTCGCGTGCAACAGCGTGGTGCTCAGGAATACCGTGGGCACCGCCGCAGGGGGTGTTCCCGCCAGCGCCACGCTGTTCGACGTGAAGTTTGTTCCGGTGAGGAATACTTCCTGCTGCGCCGATCCTTCTCCCACGAGGTTCGGCGTCGAAGAGGTAATCGTCGGAGCGGCCGAACTGGTCAAGATGACGCTCGCCGAACCGGACTCTGCGGGATCGACTGCCGAAACCGCGGTGATCGTCACGGACCCCGGCAGATTCACTATGGGAGCCTGGTATGAAGCGGTGTTCCCATTTCCCGCACCCGGAGTAATAAATCCGTCCGTCACATCGCCGCCGGCAGTTCCATTTACTTCCCACGTGACCGCCGTGTTCATCGTGCCGGTTACGTTCGCTGTAAATGTGAAGGTATCTCCCGGCGCAATTGTCGCGGTGATAGGCGTCACCGCGACGCGAATCGTGGAATCAAGGTGCACCACGGTCTCGCCAAAGATCTTGGTGTTGACCGTGCTGGTCGCCACCACCAGAAAATCGTTGGTCGGCGCTAGCACCTTCGGCGCCGTGTAAAAGCCTCCCTGCGGCGTGTTGGCCTGCCCCGTCGTGATGATCCCGTAGCCGCTGGGCAATTGCGTTTGGCCCGTTGCGGCCGGGCTACAGACCGTCGGCTGCGCGTTCAGCGGTGTGGGCGGCAAACAAATTTGCCAGGTCACCGAGGTCGTGGAGGTTCCGGTGACGACACCTTGAAACTGCTGCTGGCCACCCAACGGGATGAGCGGGTTGACCGGGCTCACGATGACGCCCACGGGCGTGGAGTTCCCTCCGCAACCTGACAGCCACGCGGATGCCGCGACGAACAGCGCCGCCACGCCCAACCTCAGTATCTTGTTGCGCATTTCTTTCACCCTCTCAACTGGATTCGCTGCGCGCGCTCGATGCCTTCCGTGGCGTCGCGTCCGATCCTGCGTTCGCTTCCTAGCTGCTAATCCCTAGAATGTCTTACCCACCGTAAAGCGGAAGGTATGCTGCGGCTCAAGCAACTGCGCCGGAATGTGCTGCGTGTTCGCGACGATAAATGCCTGCAACTGCGGCGCGATCTGCGTCTCCAGCACCCCGGGCGGCAGCGCGTTCTTCACGGCTTCGCTCAGCGCGTATCCGCCGCTCAAGCCGTTGATGGTCTCGTTCAGCCGCAAATAATTGTACGCATAATAAATGCGGAACGGAGCATTCACGATCGGCAGAACCACGTCCAACTCCACGCCCGCCGAAGTGTGTACCTTGAAATTTGTGCCGGGATAGATCGGCAGGTTGCTGGCAATCTTCAGATTCGGAAAATCCGGATTCGGATACTGCTGCTGATACACCGTCACGGCCGCAGGATCCAGCGCCAGTTGCGATTTCCGCAGGATGCCGTTGATCCCGATGTCGTTGAACAGTGTCAGCGTTACCGGCCCGGCGATGGGAATGCGGTATTCCAGGTTGCCGACGTTCTGAAAATCGCCGCCCGGCCGCGTGGGCAGGAACTGGATCATGGGCACGCCGATGGTTTGCAGCGTCGGTTTGCCCTGCGCATTCAGCACCGTGGGGTTGAAGAAGCTCACCGCCTGCGTGGTGGCGTAGGGAATCTCGACGAAAGGCGAAATGGTGTAGAAATCGAAGCCGCGCACATCGTTCTCGCCGCCCAGGAAGAAGCGGTTGAACGGCGGCACATTCGTCCCGTCGTAACCCGTAATCATTCCCGTCTGGTATTTCAGGCCGATCACATTGCGGTGCTTATTCACCGGACGGAAATAGGTGGTCACGAAGGAATTCGTGATGGTGTTGACGTTCCCTTGCAGCGGCCCGCCCTCAAACCCGATCCCGTAATAAAAACTCTTTCCGTTCGTCGGATTTTGCGGATTGTTCACCGTGCTGTAGGAAACCGTCGCCGTAATCTTGCTCGATTCGATTCCGTTCAGCGCCGAAGGCCCCGACAACCCCGTGAACTTGACGCTGTTGAACAATAATTGCGCCGAGGTGCTGAACGTCTGAATGTTCGTGGTGGAATAACCATAGGTGACGCCCACGCGCGTAAAAGAAAATTTCCGCAGCGGATAACTCGCGAACACCGTCAAGCCCTTCGAGTTGGTCGTGTAATTCTCTTGCAGCGCGGGATTGATCGCGATCTCCTGGTTGTAGGCGATGCCCAGCTGCTTGGCCTGGTTGTAATCAAACTTCGTCGAAAAAATCGTGAAGCCGGTGGAAATCGGGCGATCGAACAAGTACGGCTCCGTGAAACCGAAGCGCACATCGCGCTGAAAGCTGCCCAGCTGCGCCGAAAGCGAAAGCGTCTCGCCCAAACCGAGGAAATTGTTGGTGGTGTAGGAACCGCCGATAAACGTGCCGGCGATGCCGCTGACGCCGCCGTTGAAGCTGATGGATTGTTTGCCTTTTTCCTTCAGCTTCAGCTTGATGTCCACCGTCCCGGCTTTCACGTTGCGCTTCAGTTCCGCGTTCTCCGGCTTGATGGTGTCGAAATAATTCAGTTGGTTCAGGCGCAACAGGCTGACTTCCCACAAGCGGTTGTTGAATACCTGGCCTTCGTCCAGCAATATCTCGCGGCGAATCACCTTGTCGCGCGTCGTGGTGTTTCCCGAAAATTCAATGCGCCGCACGAAGAATTGTTTCTGCTGGTCGAATTCCACCGTCAGATTCACAACCTTTTTGGCATCATCTATATCTGTCAGCGGCGTGGCCACGAAATCGATATAACCGTACTCTCCGTAAAGCTTCTTGTAATTATCGAGCGCTTTGCGCAATTTGTCCGCCGCGAGGATGTCCCCTTCCTTCAGCGGAAACGCGCGCGCCAGCACTTCGGACTTGAACACCAGCCCCTGCTCGGGGTCGGAGCTGCGAAAGCGCAAGCTGCCCATGCGATATAGCGCGCCCTCGTCAATCGTGATCGTGATGTCCGCGCGCTTGCCGTTCTTCGAGCCAAATATCGGCCACGGCCCCGGGATGCCGCCGCGCTTGTCGTCGGACACTTTCACGTCCGGATCGCTCACCGAAACCTTGAAATATCCGTGGTCCTGGTAGATCCCGTGGATGCCCACTCCCAGGTCTTCATCCAACTTCGCCTTGTCGTAAGTCTTAGAGAGAACTGGAATTTCCGTGATGTACAGAGGAATGGCGTAAGGCCGGTCGTTGTGCATCGAGCGAATCAGTTTCCGGTCGGAAAACGCCTTGGCGCCGACGAACTTGATCTGCCCTACTTTCACTTTCGGCCCTTCATCAATATTGAAGACCAATTTCACCGCGTTGGTGGCCGCGATGCGTTCGTAGGTGGGCTTCACCGTCGCGAACTGCCGTCCATGCTCCGCTAGCAAACCCTTGATCACCACTTCGGCGCGCTTGATTTTCGTGGGATCAAACTGGCTTTCCACCGACAGGCCGACTTTCTTATCCTTGAAAGCGTCCAGAATGTCCGACTCGGTGATGGATTTGTTTCCCTTGTACTCAATGCGGCGGATGATGGGGCGTTCCGTCACGTAGAAAACCAGGAGCTTGGCGTTGGGCTCGTTGGGGCTGTCTTCCACTTCCAGGCGGATGTCCTCGAAGAATTGCGTGTTCCATAGCGCCTGAAAATCGCGGCGCACCGCTTCCGCGCTATAGGGATCTCCAGGCCGCGAAAAAATTCGCGCCAGCAACGTGTCGCGTTGAATTCGTCTATTACCGATGAATTCAATTTTCTCGATAACGAATTGCGGTCCGTTCGCGTCCTGAGCTTGTTGAGCCGAAAGGGATTGCCCCGAAGCCAGCGCGCACAAATACACCACCACGAAAAATCGCAATGGACGCAGAAAAGTTTTCCCGCTGGCGGCCCTGGTCAAGGCCGCAGTATCCCGCCCAAAATTGTGTGCTCCCCCGCCGGACTGCTCCCGCCGGCTTGCGCGTAGGATTCCTAGTGGGCCACTGGGGTTGCTTCAACTACAGGTCGGAACGCCAAGCCCTCGCTCCCGAGATAAATTTCGAGAGTCGCGGGCCGTTGCAATCCGCCCTGAATCAAAGCTTCCGACAATGGGTCTTCGACGTACTTCTGTAACGCGCGACGAAGCGGCCGCGCGCCATAATTTCGGTCGCTGCAGGTCTTCTCGAGGATCCACTGGCGCGCTTCAGGTGTGAGTGCGATCTGCACCTGACGATGCACCAGCGTTTCGTTGATCTGGCCCACGAGCAAGTCAATAATCCGCAACAAATCGTCATCGTTGAGCGAATTGAACAGAATCACTTCGTCCAGACGATTCAGGAATTCCGGATTGAAGACCCGCCTCACTTCACCCATCACCATGTCATCCTGGCTCTTGGCCATCGCGTCCAATTCCTTCGACGCAAATCCCAGGCCCGCCTGTTTCTGCAACTGCCGCGCGCCCAGGTTCGATGTAAGGATGATGATGGTGTTGCGGAAATCCACGGTGTTGCCAAGCCCATCGGTCAACTGACCGTCTTCAAAGACTTGCAGCAGGATGTTGTACACGTCTGGGTGAGCTTTTTCAATCTCATCCAGCAAAATTACGGAATAAGGCGTGCGCCGCACGCGCTCCGTCAATTGACCGCCTTCTTCATAGCCCACGTATCCTGGAGGCGCGCCGATCAGTTTCGAAACGGAATGCTTCTCCATGTACTCGGACATATCGAAACGAATCAGCGACTTCTCGCTGCCGAAAAGGAACTCCGCCAGGCGCCGCGCCACTTCCGTCTTGCCCACGCCCGTCGGTCCCAGGAACAGGAAGCAGCCCACCGGCCGGCCCGGAGCTTTCAATCCCGCGCGGCTGCGGCGAATGGCCCGTGCCAGCGCGGTGATGGATTTGTCCTGGCTGATGACCCGGCGGTGCAATTCCTCTTCGATGCGCAGCAGCTTCTGTTGTTCGTCTTCCTTAATGGCCGATACTTGAATGCCGGTCCAGCGCGCCACCACTTCTTCGATGTCCTCGCGCGTGACGATGCCGGTGGAGGAATCGTCAATCTTCAACTTCTCGCGCAGCAGGCGCAGATGTTCCTTTTCCTTGCGCTCTTCTTCCGAATAGAACCGCGCCTTCTCGAATTCATGGTTGGCGATCGCGGTTTCCATGCGGTGCGTGATGAATTTCACGCGCTTCTGCACTTCGGAAACCTCGTCCGGCAGCATGGCCTGGCGCAACTTCACGCGCGAGCCCGCTTCGTCGAGCAAATCAATGGCCTTGTCCGGCAGAAAACGATCCGGGATGTACCGGTTCGAGAGATACACCGCATATTGAATGGCTTCGTCGGTGTAGCTGACGGCATGAAACTTTTCGTAGCGGTCACGCACGCCCTGCAGCACGCGTATCGCTTCTTCTTCATTCGGCGCGCCCACTTTTACGGCCTGGAAACGCCGCTCCAGCGAGCGATCCTTCTCGACTGACTTGCGATACTCCGAAGGAGTCGTCGCGCCGATGCACTGAATTTCGCCGCGGCTCAGCGCCGGCTTCAAAATATTCGCGGCGTCCAGCGAACCTTCCGCCGAACCCGCGCCCACCAGCGTGTGCAGCTCATCAATAAACACGATGGCGTTCTGGCTTTCCATCAATTCCTTCATGATGGTTTTCAGCCGCTCTTCGAATTGCCCGCGATATTTCGTGCCCGCCACAATCAAGGAAAGATCCAGCGAAAGGATGCGCTTGTCCGCCAGGAACGGCGGCACATCGCCATCCGATATTCTCTGCGCCAGGCCTTCCACGATCGCCGTCTTGCCCACGCCTGGTTCGCCGATCAGCACCGGATTATTTTTCGTGCGCCGGCACAGAATCTGAATCGCGCGCTCCAGCTCGCGGTCTCGTCCTACCAGCGGGTCCAGCTGCCCTTCCATCGCCGCCTGCGTCAAATCCCTGCTGAATTCCGCCAACAACGATGCTTCTTTAGGACGGTTCACTGGCACCTTCTCTCCCGCGCTGCGTCCCAATTCCTCGCGCACGGTTGAAAGTCGCAATCCCCGCTCCAGCAAAATCTCCGCACCGAAAGACTTCTCTTCCCGCAGCACGCCTAGTAACAGATGTTCCGTGCCCACGTGTTTGTGGCCCAGGCGTTCTGCTTCCTCGGCCGCGAAATTCAATATGCGTTTGCACTCCTGGCTCAGCGGAACTTCCACCGAAGTCGAGATGCGCTCACGCACGGTGATGCGCGCCTCGATTTCCTTGCGGATGGATTCGATCGAGCCATGCGTACGCAGGAAACGGTTGGCGAGCGCCTTATCCTCGCGCAACAGTCCCAGCAGCAAGTGCTCCGTCTCGATGTACGGGCTGCCGTACTGACTCGCCTCGTACCGTGCGAAAAAGATTACGCGCCTAGCCTTTTCTGTATAGCGTTCAAACACGGGTCACCCACGGTCTCCTGGAGTCGCTGCCCCAGCACCGGCGGCCCGCGGGAGAGGTACCGCGGCATCGCTCAGCGCTTCTGCGCTCGGCGCCAATTCTCCGCGTTCCAGTGTCAGAACACGGTCGGCGCGCCGGGCTAATGAAAGATTGTGTGTCGCAAGGATGGATGTCAACTGCAGCGACTGGTGCAGCCGCTGCATCAATTCGAAAATATTTTCGGCGCTGCGTTGATCCAGGTCGCCGGTAGGCTCGTCGGCCAGCAGTAAGGCCGGGCCATTCACCAGCGCTCGCGCGATGGCCACACGCTGTTGTTCGCCCCCAGATAGCTGACCCCCACGTTGCTCTGCTCGATCGGCCAATCCGACTTCGCCTAGCCATGTTGTCGCCGTCCGGAGCGCTTGCGCCAATGAGACGCCCCGCACCAGCAGAGGCATCGCTACATTTTCCGCCGCCGTGAAATCCGGAAGCAGGTGGTGACGCTGCCAGACAAAACCCACGGCGCGATTGCGATACTCCGCCAGCTCCGTATCTGAAAACGACTGGAGCGAATTCCCGCCGAAGTATACTGTACCGCTCGTTGGAGTGTCCAGCGCAGCCAGCAGATGCAGCAAAGTACTTTTACCGGTGCCGGAGGGTCCGACCACCGCCACCATCTCGCCACGCGCAATCGTGAGGTTAATCCCCGCCAGAGGAGTCACGTCTTGCGCGCCGGAGCGGAAAGTTTTTCGCAGATTTTCGCCGCGCAGGATTTCGCGCGAGCCCGGCGCGGTGGTTTCACCGGTGTTATCGAGGACAGCTGTGCTCGAATTTGCCTGCGTGTGCATCGCCTAGGCTGTATTCTCTTTCACGTTAGATGCCGAATGCGCCAAACTGTATGTCCTTCGTTTACAGGCATCTAGTCATTCCCGATTTGGCGCCTCCCACCTGCGAATCCAATAAATTTCTCTTTTATGGCGGTACCGTTACCTATAGCTGCCGCACCGCTTGTACCCGCCGCGGGCCTGCCTGGCCGCCAGTAAAGCGCAATGCCGCCCAAACTTCGCTTCTTGTTCGATTCTAGCACGGAGCGCCACGAATTGCAGATTGCTCCGCGCCAAATCGTGAAGCGAATTGGCGGACGGCTTAAGATTTGATTGCCGCCGCTCGCCGAGCATCAGAAACTTCGGAATGCATCGCGGAATCCTGAACGTTTTCGTGGAGTTATGATGCTGCTGTGCGCGCCCGCGGATGCCAGTGTGCGCGGCAAAATTATTCGAAGCGGAGAATTTCCACCGGCAAGATGCGCGACGCTGAACGCGCCGGCAAAATCGTCGCGGCAGTGCTGATCACCAGCGCCGCCGCCGCAATCCAAATCGCATCCAGCGCATTCGCGTGGAACGGCACGTAAGGAATCGCGTACACCTCGGGATTCAGCGGAATCAATCGCCACTTATTCGCGATCCCCGCAAACGTATAACCGATTAGCAGCCCCGCCATAGTCCCCGTGATGCTCACCACCAGCCCCTGCAAGATGAAAATCTTGCGCAGCTGCTGCCGCCGCGCTCCCATGGCCATCAGCACGGCGATATCCCGCGCGCGATCCGTCACCGTCATCGTCAACACCACCAGAATATTCAACCCGGCGACGAAGGTGATCAGCCCGATGAACAGCGCCGTCACCAGTTTTTCCAAACTCAAAGCGCGAAACAGCGCACGGTTCTCGTCCATCCACGTGGAAGTCGTGAATCCCTGGCCCGCGCGCCTCAGCAGTTCAGCAGCGATCGCACTCGCGTCGTCCATCTGCGTCACGCGCACTTCCAGCAAACTCACCACGTCGCCAATTCCCGCCAGCGACTGCGCCGAGCCCAGCGTCACGAATCCCCAATTCGCGTCGTAATCGTAAAACCCCGAATCGAAAATTCCGCTCACATGAAAACGCCGCGAGCGCGGCAGCATCCCAAACGGCGTCAGGCTTCCCTGCGGGCTGGTCAAAGTAATGTAATCGCCGGCGGAAATATCCAGATCGTTCGCCAGGATCCGCCCCACCAGCACCGCCGGAATCCCGTCCGCATCCTGCGCAAAATCTCCGCTGCCCGCGACAATATGATGTAGCGCCTCACTGGCGCGGCGCTCCAGTTCCGGATCAACCCCCTTAAGCACCACCCCGCGCGCACGCCCGCCTGCGGAAAGCAGCACCGTGGAATAAATCGCCGGTTCGATGGAGCGCACGCCTGGAGTGCCACTCAGGCTGGCCATGAGTTCGCGATAGTCTCGGATTCCGTTCGGGGAAATCGGCTTCAGGTTTATGTGCGCGGTCACGCTAAGCAAGCGGTCACGAATCGCCTGGCGAAATCCGGTGTTCATCGAGAGCGCGATCACCAGCGTGGTCACGCCCGCCGCCACGCCAATCACCGCTAGCAGCGTGACGATGCGCAACACCGCAGGCCGGTTCGGCGACCGCAGGTACCGCAGCGCCACCAGCCATTCGAAGCTCATTTGGTCCCGCCGCCCGATTCACTTCCGCCACCGGCAACTCCCGGCGGCGCCGTGCCGCCAGCGGCATCAGGCGCGCCCTGCGATTCCGCGCGCAGCAACGGAAACAGCACCACCTCGCGAATGGCGTGCGAATCCGTCAGCAGCATCACCAAGCGATCAATCCCCACGCCCTCACCGGCAGTCGGCGGCAAACCGTGGGCCAGCGCGCGAATGTAATCCATGTCCACTTCTTTCGGCGCTTCCTGCCCGCCCTTTTCCACCTGCGCGCGAAAACGCCGCTCCTGGTCGAACGGATCATTCAACTCCGAGAAGCCGTTGGCCAGTTCCATCCCCGCCACAAACAACTCGAACCGCTCGGTCAACGACGGGTCATCCGGCTTCTGCTTCGAAAGCGGCGAAATCGCCGTCGGAAAGTCGTATATAAATGTGGGCTGAGTCAGGTGCTCCTCTGCGACTGACTCAAAGAGTTCTCCCGTGTACTCACCGTCGTTCCACGTAGGAACCGCGAGATTCCCGGGCACAGTTCGTTTGCCCTGTCGATATTGCAGATTCGCCCACTCCGCAAAAATCCCGAAAAACTGTTTCGGCATCCCCGCTTCACCAAGTGACTTGGAAGTCGGTGCAGGGACCAGATCTGGGGGCCAATACTTCACAATCGCCGCGCGCATCGAGAGTCGCTCGAACCGCCCAAAATCAATCGTCTGCTCGCCGTACTTAATCTGCGCGCTGCCGGTCACTTTCTCCGCCAACCCGCGGAATAATTCCTCGGTCATATCCATCAGTTCCAGGTAATCGCTGTACGCCTGGTAGAACTCCAGCATGGTGAACTCTGGCTGATGGATCGCGTCAATACCTTCGTTCCGGAAGTTGCGGTTGATCTCATACACCCGGTCAATCCCGCCCACCACCAGCCGCTTCAGATACAGCTCCGGCGCGATGCGCAAATAAAGGTCCATGTCGAAGGTGTTGTGGTGTGTCACAAATGGCCGCGCCGTGGCTCCTCCCAAAATGGGATGCATCATCGGCGTTTCCACTTCCGCGTATCCCCGCGCGTCAAAAAACCGCCGTATCTCCCGAATGATCTGCGCGCGCCGGATGAAAATCTCCCGCGCTCCTTCGTTGACGATCAGATCCAGGTAGCGTCGCCGGTAGCGCTGCTCGATATCCGCCAGCCCATGCCACTTCTCCGGCAGAGGCAGAAGCGCCTTGCTCAACAGCTCGATTTTTTCCACCTTCACGCTCAGCTCGTTCGTCTTGGTGCGGAAAAGGTGCCCCGAAACGCCCACAATGTCGCCCAAATCCAGCAACTTGAACAGTTTGTACGCCTCCTCGCCCACCACATCCTGCCGCACGTAAATCTGCAGGCGTCCCCCGCCTCCGGCAATATGCGCGAACGCAGCTTTACCGTGCGGCCGCAGCGCTACAATTCGCCCCGCCGCCCGCACTTCCACTGGCTCGGCGGCCAGCTGCTCCGTCGTGCGCTCGCCAAACTTTTCCCCCACTTCCTTGGCCGTATGCGTCCAGGCAAATTTTCGCGGATAAGCCGCGTGACCCAGCCCCTCGATTTCTCCCAGATTTTTCAGGCGCTGCTGAAACTGGTCCTGCGGTTCGAATTCCAACGGGTCAACTTCCTTTCGGCGGTCAGGGCCGTTTGCACCAACAATCTAGCAGGCCATTCCAAGGGCCGGGCGGCAGTATAGCGGTCGCCTTCCAGAAGCGTCAAGAAAACGCCTCCAAAACCGCCGCCACCCGAAACCGGTGGTATACTTCCCGTTCAACTTGGGGGCAGCGTGTTCTTGAAGCGGAAGCCAGGCACTTCCTCCTCACGACGCAGCGTCTCGGATGATTGGATCGCGTGGTTACCGCGAGACAAGGTCCAGGTATTTGACGCGGTGGTCCATCGTTGGGAGACGTTCTACGCCATGACGAGCGTCTCGCTCGATGACGCCTTCTCTCTGCGCGCCCGCGGTGAATTGGTTCGCGCCCGGCAACAGGTTTCCATGTCCGCCGATCTACTGGCGCGTCTGGCGTCGTCGCTCGTCGGCGCGTGCGGCGTGCTTTCCAGCCGCGGTCGCCACATCAGCAATGTTCCCAACGTCGCCCCGCTCGATGCGGAGAACTTCCGCGGTGAAACTGCGCAGACCGCGGCGTCCTGGAACGAATTCCTCCACCGCGTTCTCTTTGCCAGCCGCTCCCGCTATTTCCAGAAGCTCAGAATTTTGTCGGAAACTCTGCAGAAGCTCACCGCTGAATATAACGACGCCGCCGAGGACGTCGCCGCCGGAATTTCCGTTAAACCGGGCGACACTTGGGAGAAGCTGGAATGCCTGCACTATGATTTCACCACCTGCTTGCGCGAGGCCGAAGTACTAGTGAAATCATTCCTCCGCGCTCTGCCCGGCGAGCAGCTCAGCGCCTTCGCCTCCGACCTGGATGCCGTGCCGGTGCCCCAACGGCGAACTACCGCCGTTCCCAGCACGCGCATCAGTCGCGCGTCGGCCTGATTTCCTTCCAATATTGGTAGAATCCCCAAACCGACGGCTTGCCAATGCGCTCGAGTATCGTCTAACGTGCATGTTCCCTTGGTTCTTCCGCCTGGAAAGCTCGCAGCAAGCTGCGGCCGCTCCCAGCTTCCATGCTGGACGTATGTCTGGACGTACGTGTTGAATCCAGCCAAAATGATCGAGTGCTCCAGCGAAGGGCGGCGGTCAGCTCTATTCGCCTTTCGCCCGTCGCGACGAAAACCGCCAGCCCTTGCAGTGGCGAATTCGTCGCGTGTATAGGACTATAAGTACAACTCTGGAAGCGGGCGCCGCATCGCAACTAAGGATGCGCCCCGACGGGTAGCGTGGCCCGAACGAGACGAATCGATACCGGGGAAATGCCGGAGGCTGAGGCCATCCGCCTCGCCCAACAGGGCGACGCGGCGGCTTTTGAACGCCTCTACCGCCTGCATAACCGGCGGGTCTATTCCCTCTGCTTGCGGATGGTGAGTAACACCGCCGAAGCTGAGGACCTGACCCAGGAAGCGTTCCTCCAGCTGTTTCGGAAGATCGCTACTTTCCGCGGCGAGTCGGCGTTTTCGACCTGGCTGCATCGCCTTGCCGTCAACGTCGTGCTCATGAAGCTGCGCAAGAAGTCCGGCAACGAAAGCTCGCTCGAAGAGCTGACCGAGCCGGATGAAGATTCCGGCGGCCCGCGCCGCGATTTCGGCGGCCCGGATCTGCGGCTCAGCGGCTCGATTGACCGGGTCAACCTGCAGCGCGCGGTGGAGCAACTGCCGCCCGGTTACAAGGCGGTGTTCGTTCTGCACGATGTGCAAGGCTACGAACACAACGAGATTGCGGAAATCATGGATTGCTCGATCGGCAACTCGAAATCTCAATTGCACAAGGCACGCATGCGCCTCCGCGAATTGTTGCACGAAGCGCTGCGTGCCCAGGCCCGCGAAGATCGCAAAGCCGCCAGCGCAGATACCGGCGGCAAGGACTGAACTATGGCCACGATCACCTGCAGGGAATTTCTGAGTTATCTCGAACCCTGGATGGAGGGCGAACGCCCGCAGGACGCGCAAGCACACGTCCGCACTTGCTCGCACTGCACGAGCGTCATCAAAGATTTGCAAATGATCCACAGCGAAGCGCGCGGCTGGAACGCTGCGGAGCAAGATGCTCCAGAGCGTGTGTGGACTGCGCTGCGCGAGCAACTCGAACAGGAAGGTGTGATCCGCGGCACAATCCCAGCGCGCCTGCAAGCTGCAAGAGGCCACGCACCCCGCGCCGGATGGTTCGCCGGTCTATTCCCGCGGCTGCCGCGTCCCGTGCTCGCCGGCGCCTATCTCGCGGCGCTCGTCGCCGTAGCTTTCGCCCTCAGCGGTCCCGTCAACAGGCGCGTCAATGAAGCCCGCTGGCTGAAAGGCACGCAGATTTCCACGTCGCCCCTCAGCGCCCAACTCAATTTCGCGGAACAAAACTCGAACTCTTACGTCACCCGTTCCAATCCCGTGGTGGCCGCTTCTTTGCATCAGAACCTGGCCATCGTTGACAACTACATCGCTTTGTGTGAAAAAAGTGTCAGCGAAGAACCCCAGAACGAAGTGGCGCGGGATTATCTCTACGAAGCGTATCAGCAAAAAGCAGACCTGTTGACGCAAATGACTGAACGCGGAGAAAACGTCCAATGAGCTCCTCCCACTTTGTTCCGGCGCAGTGGCTTCCGAAAGCGAATTGGAAGACCGCAGGTTTGCTCGTTCCCAGCCTGCTGCTCTGTAGCGCCGTCTCCGCCGCGCCGCACCGCCAGGAGCAGCATTTCAAAGTCGCTGCTCATCCGGTGATCACCATCCACAATCCCAACGGCCTTATCACTGTGAAGGCCTGGACCAAATCCGAAGTGATGATCATTTCCACTCCAGCCAGCGACCGCATCGAAGTGGATGCCGAACAAATGGGCAATCGCGTGGACGTCTCCACGCGCGAACTTTCCGACTCGGTCGCGCCGGACGATATGCGCGCCGACTTCCAGATCAACGTCCCGGAAGACGCCGAGCTGCAAATTCACAATGACGCCGGAAACGTCAGCGTCGCGAACGTCCTCGGCGATATGAACGTCGAAACCGTCGCCGCCGGCGTGGACCTCGAGGACGCCGCCGGCTACCTCACCGTCAAGACCGTCGGCGGCTCGTTCACCTGCATGCGCTGCTCCGGTCGCATTGAAGCCTCTTCCATCAGCGGCAATTTCCGCCTGCTCGATCTGCGCAGCTATCACGTCTGGGCGCAAACCTCCTCCGGCAACATTCTTTTCAACGGCCAGTTTCTGCCCAATGGAACCTACTCTCTGAAGAATTACAGCGGCGTAATCGAAGTCCGCTTCTCGCCCGGAGATTCCTTCGACCTCAGCGCCACCTCGCTCAAAGGCAAAGTCAATAACGAAGCGAAGCTGACGCCCCCGCCCCACCAGCGCCACTTCATGCCGCGCTGGGGCAACGCGCTCTTCGGCACTTTCAACGAAGGCCGCGCCAAGATTGAGATGACCTCCTTCGATGGTACAATCAACATTCTAAAACGTGATTGATTCGTCCGCTCCCGACGCACAATATACCGATGACCACTGAGCCCCGCCCGCGCTCGCTCGTTTGCCTGATCGGCTTTATGGGCAGCGGCAAGTCCACCGTCGCGCGCCTGCTCGGCCGCCAGATCGGCTGGCAGCATGTGGACCTCGATAAACGCATCGTCGAAGCCGCCGAGCAATCCATCCCCGAAATATTCGCTAAGCGTGGCGAACCGGAATTCCGCAACATCGAGCACGAACAACTGCAACGCATCTTCGGCGAAGCGGCCGAGCAGCAGAAACCTCGCGTCGTCTCTCTCGGCGGAGGCACGACCGCGCAGCCGCAAAATCTGGCGCTGTTGCGCCAAGCTGGCGCCGTTCTCGTTTGGCTGCAATGCCCAGTCGAGGAACTGCTCAAGCGCATTGCCCATATTCAGGACCGTCCGCTCTTCCGCGATGAAGCCAGTTTCCGCACTCTCTATCAGGAACGCTTGCCTTCCTACGAGATTGCGGACTACCGTGTGGAGTCGAACATCGAACCCCTGCGCGTGGTCGAGCAAATCGTCGCGCTGGGAATTTTCCCGAAGGTGACTGCATGAACCTAAACTCCGCACGCAGCCGGCTGCCCATTTCGCTGGCTATCGCGCTCGCAATCATTGCCGCGTCGCTTCTCGCCCTCCACTCCGCATCCGAAGCCAGCATGCTGCCGCGTACGCACGCGCTCATCGCCCCACTCGCCGCCGATAAAGGCACATTCAAAATCCTCGTCAGCGGCCAGCAAATCGGCAAGGAAGAATTTTCCATCGCGCCCAACGGCAGCGATTGGACCGCCCACGGCAACACCGAGCTGCAATCGCCCAAGGGCGCGACGCACGTTTCCGGCTCGCTCGTCGTACATGCGGACGGCGTCCCGGTCCACTACGAATGGTCCACCGCAGGCGCCAAGAAAGCTTCCGCCACGATCGGCTTCTCGGGCGTCACCGCCACCGTCGAACTCCACCTCGAAGGCGCCAAGCCCTTCACCCAACAATTCACGTTCGCGGCTCCACTGGTAGTCGTGCTCGACGACAATCTCTATTACCAGTACACATTTCTAGCTCGCCTCTACGACTGGGACAAAAAAGGCGAGCAAAGTTTCGCCGTCCTCGTCCCGCAAGAGATGACCCCCGGCACTGTGGCGGTCGATTCCATGGGCGAGCAGGTAGTGAACGGCCAAAAAGTCCAAGAGCTGCGCGTAAGAACCGAAGATAACGAGATTGACCTTTTCCTCGACGGCCCCAAGCTGGTGCGCCTGGTGGCCCCCGCCGCCAACGCCGAAATCATCCGCGAATAATCCCGCGCCAATCGCGGATCGTTCTACCTGCGGCACAGGAGTGGGAAAATGAGTAGCACAACAATCCACTGGGGACGAATTTTGCTGGGCGGGCTGCTCGCGGAAGTAGCTCTGATTATCGCAATTGTTCCTCTCGGCTTACATCTCGGCGGCAATTTCCTGCTCTACACTGCTCCGCCCGGATCCTTCGTCACCTGCTTCCTGGCAGCGCTCTGGGTGTGCCGGCGGATCGAATCCCAGTTCATCCTGCATGGGACGTTGGTGGGAGTGGTCGCGGCGCTGATCTACATTGCCCTGACGCGCGCGCAGCCTGAACCCTTTGCGTACATTGTGGCTCACGCACTGAAATTGGTCGGTGGCGCATGCGGTGGCTTCGTCGCCCAACTGCGTCGGTCACCATCTCCGCCGCAGCCCGCTCACGATTGATTCACTGCGTCACCAGTCCCGCCTCGCGCCTCACGCGGATTTTTTTGAATCGTACGGCCACTTTTCGCCTTCTAATTCGTGAGAGGCAATCACCCCATGGCCGCACAGGATCATAAAGGCAAGATCGCTCTGATTACGGGCGCGAACAAAGGGATCGGTTACGAATTGGCCCGGCAACTCGGTAAGGAAGGCGTTACCGTGCTGGTCGGCGCGCGCAACGCGAAATTGGGAAACGCTGCGGTGGCCAAACTAAAGGCGGAAGGCAGCGACGCATACTTCATCGAGCTTGACGTCACGAAGCCCGAGACAATCGCGCAGGCCGCTCAGACCGTTCGAACGCGATACGGCCGGCTCGACATTCTTGTAAACAACGCGGCAGTTGTTGATAAAGCTGACGGACCGCCCAGCGCCGCTGATCCGGAGGCTGTCCGGCGCGTCCTTGAAGTAAACTTTTTCGGCGTCCTGGCTGTTACCCAGGCGATGCTGCCGCTCGTGCGTAATTCGGTGGCGGGGCGTATCGTGATGCTCTCCAGCGGTCTGGGCTCGCTCACCTGGAACGCGGATCCGAAATGGTCTTTCGCCGCCGTCAAGCCGCTCGGTTATAACGGTTCCAAGGCAATCCTGAACATGATGACCGTGCAGCTTGCATGGGAGCTGCGTGATACCGCGATCAAGGTGAATACCGTGAATCCGGGTTATACCGCGACGGATATGAACGGCAACAAGGGCACGCAATCGCTCGAAGAAGGTGCTGCGGAGGCGTTACGGCAGGCTCTTGCTCCCGACGATGCTCCCACGGGCGGCTTCTTCGAAACGGGGGGCGTCGTTCCCTGGTGACGCCCCGCTTTTCGATCGTGCTTAACGCGTCTGACTCAACCTCTAAAGTTCCGCGCGCCGCACCACATGGCTCGATTCACTCGGCTGCGGCCTTTCAATCCCGACCGTGACGCTCATCTCCGCAGCCTTGCGGATAATTCCCAGAGCCACCGTTTTCTGGTCGCTCTTGTCCCGCAACACCATTCGAAGGTCCGCCAGCGTCCGCACCGGCTTGCCGTCCACCTTGGTGATCACGTCCCCAGCCTGCAAGCCCGCTTTCGCTGCAGCCGTTCCGGAACGAACTTCGCGAATCAGAATCCCCGCTCCATCCGGCGCGCCAAAATAGGTTCCCAGTTGGCCAGACAGATCTTCCGCGTTAATCCCCAGCGCCGGCATGCGCGCATCCACCAGCGGCATCGCCAGCGTGAAATCCTGATTGGGCATCGAGAACGAAAACGCGTTATCGAAATCGCGCATCTTGCCCTTCATTCGCTTCTCGAAAAACGCGCTGCGCTCGCCCAGCTCCACGGAAACGTTCTGCGTCGCGCCATTACGCGAAATCACCAAGGCCACCGTCCGCCCCGTCGGCGTCTCACGCACCAGCCGCCGGAACTGCACCGTGCCCTCGACCACTTGCCCGTCGTACTGCGTGATCACATCATTTTCTTTCAACCCGGCTTTCGCGGCCGGACCGTCCGGCTCCACGTCCATCACCACCACGCCGCGCTGCGCCGTCAGTTTCAGGTCCTTCGCTTTTTCGGCCGTCACTTCGCCGATTTCCACGCCCAGCCAGCCGCCGCCATCTTCATCGCTCGAGAAGTAAACGCCCGGCCCCTCCACTTCCACGCTCTTTTCCTGCGCCAGCTCCGCCAATTCCGCCGCGCGGGTTGCCAGCTCGTTCGCGTTGCCATCGAATTGCGCCTGATTATTTCGCAATTGCGCCGAGAGATTCTGCAGTCGTTGCATCTCGGGTGAACTCATCTGCACCTCCTGCCGCACTCGTTCGTTCAGATGGGCGAGGTTTTCGCGCAATTCCTGCTGCACCGCGCGTTCGATTTCCGCCCGGTTAATCGTGCTATCTATACTACGCACCGCGTCGCCGATTTGTTCCAAGGGATCCGCAGAGGAAATGTTGACGTGTAAGCACCCTTCATCAGCTGAAGCGGGCGCAACAGGCGCTACAGGAAAGGAAGCGGAAGGTGCAACTGGAGCAAGGGCGTTTGTGGTTTGCTGTGGAGTCTGCGCCGGCAAAGCCCTCGGCGTCATCCCCATCGCCACCAGCAGCACACCCCAGCCGACAAGGTTCACAAGTTGAAAGTGCTTCATGCCCTTCGTCCTCCGTATGGGTGAATTACGCCCCGTCAGACGCCCGGCCGTTGCACCACCAGGCGTATGCCGCCATTAATCGTTCGCACCGAAATCTCGCCGCCGCCGGTTCCCAGCTTGGCATGGAACGCGCGCGCCGCAGGCGTGCTGGCCGACGAAGTGACCGGCAATTCCGAATAAATGTCGCCATTCATCGCCAGAGCTTTCAAATCCGCCCGCGCGCCCTGCGGCAGTCCCAGCACCACCGAACCATTCACCGTTTCCAGATTCATCGGGCCGCCAGCCATCAGTTGGCGCAGCTCCAGCCGCAGATTTCCATTCGTGGTCTTCTCGCTGAATCGCCCGGAGCTGTCGAACACTTCCACGTTGCCATTCACGGATCGCAGTTCCCCGCCGCCTTCGATTCCACGCACGGTCACGCTGCCATTCACCGTCTCGATGCTGCCCAGCAGTACGCGATACGGCACGTGTACGTGATATTCCACGGCAACTTCCGCGCCCTCGCCTTGCGGGTAGCGCGTGTGCACCGCCACTTGTCCCGGATGGCTGTCGTCCACCTCGATCTTCACTTGCGACAAGTCGCGCGAATCGCTCCGCGCCGTCTTCACCGCGCTCACTTCCACTTCGTCGCGGCTCCAGCCCTCCACCTGCACCGAACCATTCACGTTTTCCAGCGCGAAGCTTCCGCCCGCCGCCAATGGATAGACGTGATGAAAATTCTCGTCCGCCGCCGCAGCGGGAAATACCAGTGCGGCAATCGCCGCCAGCAGCGCCAGCCCGCGCAGTGCGGTTCCCGCAATGCGCAATCGCTCGTTCCAGGATTTACTGCCGGAAGTTTTGCCTTCAGTTTGCGTTTGCACGGTACGCCCCCTCGAGTGAAACACCCTCATTCACTAGAACATTCGGCCGCTTCTACTCGGCCGGATTCCTGGTCGTCGCCTGCACGCCACCGCCTCTCTCAACGAAGCGCAGCGTCGCGTTTTCCCGCCTACACTACGGCGAGTTCTCGATCATCTGCTGCGATTGCTGCAGCATGCGCAATTGCAATTGCAGTTTCTGCTGCAATTGCTCCATCTGCTGCTTGTAGAGCTGCACTTGCTTGTTCGCGTCGCTCACCATCACGTGGATGTTGCCCGCCACGGTGCGCAGCCGGATCACTTCGCCGCCGCCGTTCAGCGCGCCCTCGGTGCGAATCCATTCATCTCCGTTCGCCGCCGCTTCCCGGCTGATTTTCACCGGAAACGCCGGATCGAAAATCACGTGGTGGCCGTCGCCGGACTGCACCTGCGCGTCAATCGTTACCGGCAGTTGCCGCGGGATGTACACCACGATGTCGCCTTCGCCCGATTGCAGCTCGCATTGCCCCGGCATTTTCGCGGGAGTGACGAACCACGCCGTGATCGCTCCCGCACTCGTGGACGCTTTCACCGCGCTATCCACTTCCGTCAGATAAATGCTCCCGCCGCTGGTCTCCAGATTCGTCGGCCCGGAAACGCGCACCACGCGAATGCCTCCGCCGCCTGTCTTGGCCTGCACCAGCCCCGCAGTCTCGCCCACTTCAATTTGTCCGCCGTTCGTCTCTGCCACTAGCTGGCTGCCGGAATGTTCCACCGAAACATTTCCGCCCCCCGTCGAAACATGCGCGATGCCTTCCACCGAGGCCACGCGGATATGCCCGCCGTCCGTATGCAAAATTGCGTTCCCGGCAATCGTGCCGGTAGTGATGTGCCCGCCCCCGGTGCTGGCTGCCAGCGCGCCCGCCACATTTTTCACCGTAATATGTCCGCCATCGGTGGAAAGGTGCGCCGCTCCGCCCACATTCCCCATCACGATATTTCCGCCGGAAGTGGCCAGCGTTGCCGTGCCGATCAGGTCCTCGCTCTCGATGTTTCCGCCGCCGGTTGATATATCCAGATTGAAATTCTTCGGGACATTCACTTCCACCGTCACCCACAAACGCCCGCTGGCATGCCGCCCCAGGCTTTGTCCGCGGAAATACACACCCTCGGCCGTCGTATTAGCCGTGACGATGAAATTCTTCAGCAGTTGCTTGGCGTCTTTTTGCGAGGCGTCAGCTTCCAGGTGAACTTGGTAATCTATTTTCCCGGAATTCTGCGTTTTGATGATGATGTTGCCCAGATCCGTCACCAGGTGCAGCCGCTGGCCGTCGCGCGCCACCACGCTGCCCGTCAGCTCGGCGCTAACCCGCGGCCCGGCGTGATTCGGCCGTTCGCTTTTCGCTTTGTCCAGTCCATCTGCCGCTGCCGGCGCAGGAATCAGAAACGCGATCACCAGGAAAGTCGAACCAATCCCCAATGCGAAAATCCTCGCCGGCACACCAATCCGTGCCGCGATTCTCTGCCGCATTCGCGGAATGTACAGCGCTCGATTCATGTTTAGAATTTTTGCCGCGGGCCCAGATCGCGTATCACTGCCGCGCTCTGCAGCCGGATGTAAGTGTTGGGGTCTTTCGCCATCCGTTCACGCAATACCGCAAGCAGATGATCGTCCGCGTCCACCTGGCCCTTGGCGGCCATGTCGCGCAGTGCGTTGATTGCTTCCACGCGCACGCCGGGATTCTGATCGTCCACCAGCGCATCCAGCAGAGTCTGCCGCACCAGTTCCTGGGGCTCCGCTCCGTTCAAAGCCTCCAGCGCTTTCAACCGCACCGCCGCGTTGTGATCGGTGTGCACCGCCTGGCACAAAGCCGAGCGCACATCCGGATCGTTATTCCGGGTGCGCAGCAAATCCACCGCATCCAGCCGCACGTCCGGATCGAAGCGCTGGTTATTGTGCAGGATGAACATCAGGACCAGTTTCACGTCGTCGTCATTCACCGTCCCGCGCACCGTGTAGGGCTGCCGCGCATTCAATTGCAGTTGCACTTGCGGCGGCTGATTATCCTCGGCGGGAAATACGTTGATGCCTGCGACGCTCGCGGTGTGCAAATCGAGGGAACTTAGTCCAGCGGAGGGAGAACTTGCAGAAGCGGGGTCCGCACTCACAACGCCCGTGACCACGGCACCCGGGTTACTCGATGCGCTCAAAGAATTCGTTTCACTCTTGCCGGCCGAATTCCGCAACATACGCGGCCCCAGCATGCCCACCGAAAATCCGATCAGCACCAGCAGTGCCGCGCTCCACGCCGGCTGCGGCGAAATCCAACTCGAAGGCAGCAGCGCGCCAACTGTCCGGCGCAGCCAACTTCTTTCTTCCTGCTGATCCAAACGATCTTCCAGTCCTGCGCGGCAGCTCGCCAGCAGCGCCGCATCCGGCTCTGTGTGCCGCGAAGCCAGCAGCGCCAACATTTCCTGCTCCTGCGCCAGCGCCAGATTGCATCCCGAACAATGCTGCAGATGTTCGTTCACATCCGCGATTTCCGATGCATCCAGTTCCCCGGCCGCAAAGAGCATCAGCCGCGGCTCAAATTCCTCGCACGCCGGGCTTTTCGTCTCTTCCATTCCTTCTTCCCGCATTCTTTCCGACCTCGCTGATCTGATTCTGTTTGCGTCTAACGCATGCCTTCCAGGCTCGCGCGCAATTTTCGCGTCGCCCGGAATAGCGAATTCTTTACTGTCTCTTCAGACGTGCCTAGCATGTCCCCGATAGCACGTAATTTCAACCCTTGATAATGTTTCATCTCGAAGACCATGCGCTCGCGCGGTGAAAGCCGGTTCAACGCGCTGGCGATCTGCTCGCCCAATTCCTGCCCCAGCAAATTTCGCTCCGGATTCGCGCCCGCCCGATGCTCCGGCTGGCGATCGAAAAAATCTCTGGTGCCGCCCTCGGCATCCTCCGGCACCGGCGCCTGATCTTCGCGGCGGCTGGTGCGGCGGCGCAAGTGATCCAGCGCCACGTTGGTCACAATCCGGTACAGCCAGGTATAAAAACTGCACTCAAATCGGAAGCGGTGCAAATTTTTATAAACGCGCAGAAAGCTTTCCTGATAGATGTCGCGCGCGTCTTCTGGACGATGCACCAGATTCATCGCCAACCGCAACACCTCGCGGTCAAAGCGCCGTACTAATGACTCAAACGCTAGACGGTCCCCGGCCTGTGCTTTGCGGACCAGCGCTTGCTCTTCCGCAACCTTCACCGCCGCTGCCTGGCGCGCCTCGATGTCGAGTGCGACGCTCATCCCCATGGTGTTTATCGCCTGCCTGGTTACGCCCTGGTCCGCGTCACTGGGACCCGGAGCGTGCATCCCGCCAGTTCCGGCATCAACCCGCTCGGTCGGTACCGTAAAGATAGACGGCGGCTGTGGCCGTTGGTGAGCATCCCCGGACGTCGTTTTCCCACTATCGGACAGCTGCCCCAACTTGCACCTTCTCGCTGAGATGCACTCCCCCTCTATAACGTTGCAAGGGTGCGGTTTACACAAGACGCACGCGCGCTCGCGCAGCGCCTCCGCCAGCTCATATCTCAACATTTCCACAGACTGCACGGCGCTAGCCAACTTCAACGTGCAGGCTCACCGAGGCAGTCGCCTTCGCCTCAGCCTTACTCTGCGCACTCTGCGCCTCAGCGGTAAGTCTTCATTCTTTCTCTGAATTTCCTCCGCCCTTCGTCTGTGCGCTCTGTGTAAAATCCTTTGACTGCCCCCGCGCCACGCCACCAACCCGCGACCGATGGTATAAAAGTGGTGCCAGAATCCGATGCCCACCATCGCTCTCAACAACTCGGTCAAATTCCTCCACGGCGTAGGCCCCCACCGCGCCGCCACTCTGGAAGCTCGCGGCATCATCACCGTCGGCGATCTCCTCAGCTATCTGCCCTTCCGCTACGAAGACCGCCTGCGCTTCACCCCCATCGCCGAAATAATTCCCGGTCAGGTGCAAACAATCTTCGCCGAAGTCACCGGCGGTGGCGGCACCACCGTCCGCTTCCAACGCAGCCGCCGCTCCATATTCCACGTCGCCGTGCGCGACGCCTCCGGCACCGTGTACGTCCGCTTCTTCCACGGCGGCTACCTCGAAGGAAAGTTAAAAGACGGCCAAAAGTTAGTCCTGCACGGAAAAGTTGACGAAGACCGCTATCGCCCCGGCCGCATGGAAATGGTCAACCCGCAAATGGAATTGGTCGGCGCCACCGAAGGCGGCGCCGCGGATTCCACCGAAGTCGGCCGCATCGTTCCCATCTACGAAGCCATCGGCGCCATCAGCTCCCGCATGTTGCGCCGCATCATCTATAGCGTGCTGGCGAATTTCGACGGCAATATCCCCGAACCCCTCCCGCCGCAAATTCTGGAACGCTATCGCTTTCCCGCGCGGCGCGAGGCCCTGCTCTACGCGCACTTTCCGCCGCAGGACCAAAGCATCGAGCTGCTGAACAACTACCGCAGCCCGGCGCAAATCCGCCTCATCTTCGAGGAATTTTTCTACTATCAACTCGCCCTGGCCCTGCGCCGGCTCAGCGATCACTCCCGCCGCGGCATCGCCATGCGCGTGCGCGAGGAAAAAGTTCGCGCCGCAGTAAAACGCATCCTGCCGTTCAAGCCCACCACCGCTCAAAAACGCGTGCTCGCCGAAATTGCCGCCGACCTCGAAAAGCCCTTCCCCATGAATCGCCTGCTCGAAGGCGACGTCGGCAGCGGCAAAACTATCGTCGCCTTCGAAGCCGCCACCATCGTCATCGAGAACGGCTATCAAGTTGCCCTCATGGCGCCGACCGAAATTCTCGCCGCGCAACATTATCTTTCCGCGCGACGCATCTTTCAGGCCGCGGGCTACGGCGTCGAATTAATCGTCAGCGGCCGCAAACGCTCCACCAAAGACGAAGCCCTGGCCCGCGTGGAAAGCGGCGCCGCGCAAATCGTGGTCGGCACTCACGCGCTCATCGAAAACCCGGTCGCGTTCAAAAAGCTCGGCCTCGTCATCGTGGACGAACAGCATCGCTTCGGCGTCCTGCAGCGCAAACGCCTGATCGACAAAGGCGTTTCGCCCCATGTGCTCGTGATGACCGCCACGCCCATCCCGCGCACCCTCGCGCTCACGCTCTACGGCGACCTGGAAATTTCCGTGATCGACGAAATGCCCCCCGGCCGCACGCCCATCGAAACCAGCTGGCGCGAAGAAAGTCAGCTTCTCGGTGTCTGGGAACTTGTCCGCCGCGAAATCGCCGCCGGCCGCCAGGCCTACGTCGTCTATCCAGTGATCGAAGAATCAAAACAAGAACTGAAAGCCGCCACCGCCGAATACGAACGCCTCGCGAAGCATGTCTTCCCGCACTTGCGCATCGGCCTTCTCCACGGCCGCCTGAAAAATGACGAAAAAGATTCCGTGATGGACCAATTCCGCCGCAACGAAATCCAGATCCTCGTCGCTACCACCGTAATCGAAGTCGGCGTGGACGTACCCAACGCCACCCTCATGGTCATCGAGCACGCCGATCGCTTCGGCCTCGCGCAACTCCACCAGTTGCGTGGCCGCATCGGACGCGGCTCCGAAAAATCCCGCTGCATTCTGGTCGCGCGCAAAAATATTACCGGCGAAGCTCGCGCGCGCATCGAAACCATGGTGGCCACTTCCAACGGTTTTGAAATCGCCGAGCAGGACTTGAAGCAGCGCGGCCCCGGAGAATTTTTCGGCACGCGCCAGCATGGCGACGCCGCCTTCTCCGTAGCGCAACCGCTGCGCGACCACGAAATCCTGGAGCTCGCACGCCGCGAAGCCTTCGCCCTGGCAGAAAATCCCCAGCGCGCCGCCGAAATCATCAAGCGTCTGGAATCCGTCAGCCCCAGCTGGCGCCAACGCTATCAATTGGCTTCGGTGGGATAAAAAGTGCGTGCCCGATTCATGTTTGTCGTCAGGGCACGGCTTCAGAGTGTGGGTAAGGACTACTGGTTTTCGTCAGGGCACGGCTTCAGCCGTGCCTTAACTGCCGCAAAATCAGGACGGCTTTAGCCGCTGAGGCCACGAATTTGAAGTTCTCACACAAACTCTTCAGCCGTGCCACAATCGCCGTAAGATAAAAGCGGCTTTAGCCGCTGAGGTCATGATTTGTCGCACATGTTAGCGCCGACATAACCCATGCGCGTAATCGCCGGAAAATATCGCAGCCGTCCACTAAAAGGTCCGGGCGCGCAACGCCTCCGCCCCACCAGCGATCGCCTGCGCGAAACCCTCTTCAACGTCCTCGGCCCGTCCGTTGCAGACTCCCTCTTCATTGACCTCTTCGCCGGAACCGGCGCCGTGGGCATCGAAGCCATCAGCCGCGGCGCGCGAGAGACAATCTTCGTCGAAGCCAGCGTCAAAGCCGCGCGCCTGATCCGCGAAAATCTCAACGCTCTGGAAATTCACCAAGGCGCTGAACTGATCGAAGCTTCCGCCCTGCGCGGCCTGGAAAGAATGGCTACCCGGCGCCTGCTCGCCGACTTCATCTTCCTCGATCCGCCGTACGAGAAAACCGCCGAGTATCTGCAAGTCCTCGAATTCCTCGACGCCTCGCACCTCGTCGCCCCGCGCGGCATCGTCATCGTCGAACACTACTGGAAGACCGAATTGCCCGAATTCCTCACCCGCCTGGAATGCACCCGCCAGATTGAACAGGGCGACGCCATCCTTTCTTTCTACAGCCTGGCAGCCGCCGCTTAGCTCACCTGCATCCAACCCCCACGGGCCAATTCCTGTATAATCGCCCGGCTTATGCAACCTGTGATGCAGCGATACCCGGAGACTCCAGCACCGAACGAGCCAAACGAGCGACCCGTCGCGCCCGAAGTGAGTCCCGCAGCCGACGTCGAGCTGCCCTCGCACTCGCGCCTGCCGCGCCTCGATCTCGGCGTGGACTGGGGCTCGCCCTGGCACGACTTCCGCTCGAGCGCGCACGATTTTTTTCGCGGCCCGCGCGCTCCGGAAGACTCCGAGTTGCCCGCCGATTCGGACCTGCGCGTCGAATGGATCGAAGGAAAAATCCCCGGCCGCGCGTTCACCGCTTCCGCGCTCTGGCACGTGGCCATCGTCGGATTGCTGCTGCTTCCCATCTGGCATTTTCTAGCGAGCGACCCGCCGAATCTCGCGCCCGTGCGTATTGAACTTACTTGGACGAATCCCTCGCAGGATTTGCCGCCCGTCTCTCTGCCAGGGCACGATCCTAAACCCAGCCCGAAAGGCGATCCCGCGAAGCCGCTTCCGCAGAAAGGCGCCGACGCATTTCATCCGCGGCAAACAATCCTGTCGCAACCAGCTGTCGTCACCCACCCGCGGCAAACATTGATCCAACCAGACGCGCCGCCAACTCCGCCGAAGATCGAAGTGCCCCTGCCGAATATCGTCGAATGGGCGGCGCCCAAGATGCCCGCCAGACCGCAACTGCGCGTCGCATCCACAGCCGCAGCCCCGCAAGTGCAACGCCACGCCGTGCACGATCTAGCAGCGCCGGAAGTAGTTAACCAGGAAAAAACTCCCGGTCCGCTGGATATCGCCGCTTCACCCACCATCAATCAGCAGCCGCGTATGCCGGTGGAACCGATGTCGAAAGCCGTAGCCGCTCGGCGCGCCACGCAGCAAGAAACGGGCGCGGCTCCCGAAATTGGCGCGGCCGCTTCCGGTGGAGACGACAGCCTGCATCGCGTGATCGCGCTTTCCGCCGCGCCCGCTCCTCCCGCTCCCGAAGTCAGCGTCCCACAAGGAAATCTCGCCGCGCGCATCGCAATTTCTCCGGAAGGAAGACAACCCGGCGCACCCGGCGGCGCTGAAAACGGCACGTCAGGAAACGGCGGCACGGGTGGCAACAGTTCCAGCAGCGGCGGCCGCGGCACCAACGCAAACGCAGGCTCCGGCTCGAATTCCACAGCGGTAAGCATCAGCGGCGGGAACTCGCATCCCGGCAACGGCGGCATCGCGCCCTCCGGCCGCGCCACAACCAAATTAAATCTGAAGCCTATGCCCGCGCTCGATGCGCCGCCCTCAGCTCATCACGGCCCCGCGGTGATCGGCGCCATCGATCCCAAACTTCCGCCGGAAGTAATTCTCTCCGGCAAGGAAATTTACACGCTGCACATTGACATGCCCAATCTCACCAGCGTCACCGGCAATTGGGTTATGAATTTCGCGCAACTCGATGAAGGCAATCCGCCGTACCACAAACCCGAAGGCAAGCTGTCTGGCCCCTCGCTCATCAGCAAAGTGGACCCCAAATATCCCCAGGTGCAGATCAAAGAACATGTGGACGGCGAAGTAGTCCTCTACGCCATCATTCGTAAAGACGGCTCAGTGGATAGCATCCAGTTGGTCCATGGCATCGACCCGCAGCTCGACAAAAATTCCATGGAAGCCCTGGCCCGCTGGGTCTTTCGTCCCGCCAGCCGCGAAGGCCAGCCAGTAGAACTAGAAGCCGTAGTCCACATCCCCTTCCAGTTCCGCCGCCCCGAATAACGCGGGCTCGTACACCTAATGCGCCGCCCCAGCCGGCCGCGCTTGCTCGTTCCCCGCGGCTTTCTGCTCCAGCACTTTCACCAACGCGTACAACGCAAAATTGCTCGGTGTCGCCACTCCCAATTCGGCGCCGCGCCGCACAATGTAACCATTGAGCGATTCGATCTCCGTGCGCTTCCCGCGCGCCAAATCCTGCTCCGTCGAAGAAAACGCATCCCCAAACTTCCCCAGATTCTCTAGCCACTTCTCCGTAAAACCCGCTTCAGGCATGCGCACACCCGCCGCTCGCCCCACCGCGATGGATTCCTCCACCACGCGGCTCATCAATGCGCGCGACGCTTCATAACGCGCGATCTCCCCATAACTCGCTTGCGCGATCGCAGACACCGCGTTCGCGCCGCAGTTCGTGATGAACTTCCGCCACATATCCGCCAAAATGTCGCCCGAAATTCGGCACGGTACTTTTGCCGGCGCAAATAAAGCCGCGATCTGTTCTGTCCGCGGCGGCTGCGATTCCGCGCCAGCACTGCCCCCCGCGAATTCACCCACCACCAGCTCGCCGCGTCCGGAATGTTTCACATGTCCCGGCTCCGGCATCGCCACCGCGACGTACACCACGGCGGGCAGTGCATCAATTCCCGACGCCGCGCGAATCCGCTCCACATTGTCCACGCCATTCTGCACGCTCACCACGATCGCATCCGCCGCAAGATGCGGCGCAATCGCGCGCGCTGTCGCCTCGTTGTCCTGTCCCTTCACGCAGAAAAGCACTACATTTGCATCGCGCACCGCGGAAGGCTCCGTCGCAGCCCCCACCGCCACCCGCTCCTGAAACGAAACCGTGTCCAGGAAGAGTCCGTCGCGCCGCACCGCTTCCACGTAAGCGCCGCGCGCAATCATCGTCACCGGCACTCCCGCGCGCGCCAGCATCCCGCCAAAATAAGATCCCACCGCCCCTGCGCCCATCACCGCAACCCGCTTCGCCGCAGGAACCACATTTGTTTGTGAAGGTATCGGCATGAATTCCTCCCTCGCGCTGCGAAAAACATCAGAAGTTCAGTGCCGCAGCAGTGGATGCGCTACCGCGATGGAATCAGATGCGTGGCGGGTTCAGTTCGTCGCAAAATCAAAAATGTTCGCGCAAATCCCTGAAACTCGTAAGTATCAGCAATTTCCCCGCGCCGCTTTCCAGCTCCGCGTGCTCCAGATGCCAGGTATCCGTATGCGGAATGAAAACCGCGTTCAGCCCCGTCTGCAGCGCCGGATTGATGTCGCTGCGCGGGCTGTTCCCCACCATCCACCCGTGCGTTTTCACAATCTTGAATTGCTCCACCATGCGCTCGTAAACGCTCGCGTCTTTTTCCAGCACGATTTCAATCGCATCGAAATACGGCTGCAATCCGGAGCGCTCCACCTTCGCGGCTTGCTCTGCCGGCTCGCCCTTGGTCAGCAATATCAGCCGGTGATGCTTCGCCAGATAAGCCAGCGTCTCCGGCACTCCATCCAGAATATGCGGCGGCGTGGCTTCCAGCTCCACGGCCAGCCGCGCGATTTCCTGCATCAGCTCGCGCCGCGCCGCGTTCCCTGCCAGCTTCATGTAAGTTTCTTCCAGCGACCGGCGAAAACTTCGCACGCCATACCCGTGCTGCCGTATGTTGCGCTTCTCGGTTTCGTTCAGGATGTGCCGGATATATTCGCGGGTGTAACCCAGATGCTCCAGCTGCGTTACAAAATGCTCGATGGTCTTCTCAAAGAAGATGTTGTTTTCCCAAAGCGTGTCGTCCGCATCAATCAGTAATGTGTGTCGTGCCATCCGAAAATCTGCGCTCCTGTATTCCGACGCGCTTCAGCGCGAACTCTTCACGACGCCGAAACTTTCCGCGCGCCCATCGCCAGCCGGTCCAGAATCGCCCCTGCCAGTTTCTGCGCCTCGCCAAACCGCGTCAAATAATCCTGGAATTCGCGGTTCAGATCCAGCGCGTTCGTCGCGTCCAGCTTCGTCCGCAGAATCATGTCGCGCAAATGCACCGGATGCGGCAGCACCGCATCGTCGCGCAATTCGTCCAGCGCCACTTTCGGATCGTAGTGATACATGTGCCCTCCCCGTTACGCCGGGCAAAAAATGATTCTACTCTCTTTTTTGGAGATAGCGTCAGGCGGAGGCAGGAAGAAATTCGTAGCGATCGATTCGCGCCGCCACGCCGCGGCGCCCGTTGTGCGGCTCCACGCGCAGCACCCGCGCGTAACAGCGTATATGCACGTCGCCCGCCAGCGTGATTTGCTGGGGCAAGGTCAGAACAAACTCAATCGGAGTTCCCGCTTCCACGCGCGCTTCGATCAAAAAATAGAGCCCGCGAAAGCTTACATCGCGCGTCTCACCTTGCCGTTCCAGGACGTCGTCTTCCTCTGAAAATCGCACTTTCAACGGCAGCATCATCGAAAAACGGCGTGCGGCGCGGCGTTCCTTGGCGCTGTCCATCAACCCTCCCGCGGGCCTCTTCGATTGCGCCACGCTATCACCGCTTCCCGCCTCCGCGCAATGGCTTTTACGCCTCCCGCAACCCGCGCCCGGCGAATGTTCCCGATACTTTCGCGCGGTCCAGTCCGGACGCAAGCTGCCCGCGGAAACCAGCGCGGCAACATTTGACGTGCCTCTCCCCTGCGGCTAGGATAGGCGCACATGAATCCGTCCGCTACTTTCCTGGAGTTGCGGAAACATCCCCGGGCCCAATTAAAACTTCCGGCCCGTGTCCGCTGGCGTGGTCCGCTGGGCATGCGTATGGAGTCCACTCATACCCTGGACGTTTCGCGCAATGGCATTCGCGTGCAGCGCAGCGAGTCCTGCGAATCCGGCTCGCGCGTCTGGGTCGTGTTTCCCTTCGACGCCGCTTCCGCCTCCGGCATTCCGCCGGAAACTCCCGCGCGTGTCGTGCGCGTCGAATCGGGCTGCGGAGCCGGATATCAAGTCGCGCTGCAGTTGGAGCTGCCGTCGCGGGTCGCTTTCCAGCCCGCCGATCGCGAACGCCGCCGGTGCTCCAGAATCTCCTTCGCGCTTCCCATCTTCGTGCGCGCCCTCGGTTTTCCCTGGCCCGAGGAATCCATGACCCAGGATATTTCGCGCGCCGGCGCCCGCTTCGAATCCGCGCGCATCTACTCGGCGGGCGACGCGGTCCTGGCCAAGATTCCCTGGGGCGACTGGGCGGGCACCGGCGAAATCCCAGCCCGCATCGTGCGCGTGGAAAACTGCGCCACGCCTTCCAGTTCCGCTCCGCTCTCGAATCCTCTCGCCGGAATGAGCGCGATCCTCGCCAGCGTAGCCGTCCGCTGGGACGTTCCCAGAAAGGCCTGAAGCGCGAGTTTGCGCAACTCAGCTCAATCCTGAGTTGCGCGGTGATTGGCGGTGCGAGTAAACTTGCTGTATGCCGCGACGAACATCGAAAAGAGATACTGCTGCCCGGAAAATGGCGAGCCTCTTAATCGCACACATGGAAGAGACGATGTCACCGGTGCAAGCGAAAGCGACGATAGCGGACCTTAAGGCTTTTTCTCAAAAGCCTCGTCGATCTTCCCCGCGCGGAAAGCCTTCACGAGCCGCGAAAAGCCCGGATTCTCGTCCTTTATCCCGTGTTCGCGCAAGAACTTCATAAATTCTCGTTCGTCTTTCAATTCCATAATGCGCTTCAAATTTCGTTCGAGGGCGCTTCTTTCCGCTCTTGTGTGTCTGTACTTTTCAGTCATCAGCTGGCCTTCGTCGTCGCATTGTAGCGGCCAGACAGTGGATAACAGCAATTTTCTTCCTTTGGTAGTCAAAACTTAGATCGCCTTTGCAGCGTGCTCGGTCTTCGCTACACTCCTAACTCCACCAGTCATGGCCGACACATTCCATCGCAATTTCTTCCTCGCGGGTCCTGCCGGACGACTTGAGGCTCTGCTGTGGACCGTGCCCATTGCGGATCCACCGCTTGCGGCAGTGGTGTGCCATCCGCATCCGCTTTTCGGCGGCACCATGCACAATAAGGTTGTGTATCAGGCGGCGAAGGCGCTGCAGCTTCGCGGCATTCCAGTGCTGCGCTTCAATTTCCGTGGCGCGGGACAAAGCGAGGGAATCCACGATCGCGGCATCGGCGAACTAGATGACGTGCGCGCCGCACTCGATTATCTTGCGGCGGAATTCCCAGGCACACCAATCTTGCTGGCGGGTTTCAGCTTCGGTTCGCTGGTGGGATTGCGTGTAGGTTGCGAGGACCAGCGCGTTTCAGAAATGATCGGCCTGGGAATTCCCGTGGATCACTCGGACTTGACTTACCTGCGCGATTGCGCAAAACCAAAACTGATCGTCCAGGGCGGCAGCGATCAATTCGGCTCGCGGGCCAACGTTGCAGCGCTCTTTGCAACACTGCCGGAGCCAAAAAAACTCGTCCTCATCGAACGCGCGGACCACTTCTTCACTGGCCAACTGGAAAAAGTCCGCGGCGCGATTGACGACTGGCTCGACGAACGCCATCCCCGCGCATCTGCCGCACCCGCTCCCGCGAATTCCTAATTTTTCGATTCGAATAATTTCAGAAATTGCTCGCGCGATGCCGGTTCCACGCCCACCAGCTCCAGATTCGCCTTCACGTGCGGCACCTGGCTCATTCCCACCAGCGCCGTGGTCAATCCCGGCACCGAGCGCGCAAACTGCAGCGCCAGCGTCGCGTTATCCTTCAAGCCCAGCGCCGAATTTACGAACGAAGGCAAATTTTTCGTCAGCTGCCCCTGCAGCAGCGCGGCGCTGGTCACCAGCGCGATTCCAGCATCGCGCGCCGCCTGCACCATTGGCATCGCTTTGCCGCCTACCATCTGATTTGGCCGAGTCAGCGCTTCCGGCATCGCCAGGTTAAAAGGCAACTGCACGAAACGGAAGTGATGATCGTCTCCGGCCACGTCCTTCGCGATCTTCACCATTTCCTGCAGCGATAAAAATCCCCCGGCCTTGGGATCTTCGCGAAACGCATTCCAGGTGGCCATGCCGTAGGCGCGGATTTTTTTCGTCGCGATCGCCGACTCCAGAAACAAGAACGCCTCGCGTATCCGCCCCTGGAATTCGTCAGTTGGCAACTCACTCAATTGCGTTTCCGGATTGTGCAGGTAGAAGACATCAATCGTATCCAGTCCCAGATTTTGCCGGCTGCGCTCCAGCTGATCCGCCAGATAATCGGGAGCCATGCAATGGCAACCCGCGGCGATGTCCTCCACGCGAAAAATTCCGCGCTCCAGAAATTCCTGCGCAAAATAAATGTTCGGATCGGCGGGCATCTCTCCGTCGGGCGTCAGGAATCCCGCCTTGGTGCAAACCATGATTTCGTCGCGCCCGTAGCCTTTGTCGAACAGTTCGCGCAGCGCCACTCCCACCGCGCGCTCGCTCCGCTGGAACCGGTAATTGATGGCCGAGTCCACCACGTTCACCCCGCCCTGCACCGCCGCGACCACCGCGTCCACGTAGGCGCCGTCCGTCGCATCGTCGGCGTCGCCCAAATAAGTTCCGATGCCGATGGAAGAAAGCACCAGTCCGCCGCGAATTTCGCGAAAATGTCCCGCGGCCGCGCGTCCTTGAAATCGCGCCGCATAACGCAGAGTCCCCTCCGCCGTGGCCGAGCCGGCTTTGCGTTCGCGATTCGATGGTGCTACGGATGACATCAGTCTCCTGTGATCGCCCAGGAAAGATTTGAGCGTGCATTAGAAATTGGTGATTGGTGAGTAGTGATTGGTGAGTAGTGATTCGGGATCGGTAGCTGCTCATTTGTACTGAATAGAAAAAACGAAGTGCTTTGTTTTGTGTTAGTTGCGAAATTGGCGGTGCGGAAAAACGGTTCATTTGTATCGAATAGAAATTGGGGTTTGGGGGGGGAGGGGGCGCAGAGAAAGGCAAAAGATTTAACACAGAGAACACAGAGAAAAGCGGAGGGCACAGAGAAAGCAGGAGATATCCCTGCCTGTGGCGGGCAGGCTTCGCCCCGCATGAAGCAAAGGCGCCGGACTCCCTTCGCGAAATCACTCAGGGCAAGCCCTTCGCAGAATTCGCTCAGGGCAGGCCCTTCGGAGAATTCGCTCAGGGCAGGCAGGATGACGATGCTGGCCGCATCGTTCGAGGCGCAGGGGGTACTGGTTCGGCTGGGCGCTGTAGTCGGCATTTTCACAGATTCATCATCCCCTAGTGGCGCGCGAAATGCAAAAGGTAGTGTGTGTACATGGCTCCTGCCCGGAGCCGCGCAGTATAGCAGAACCGCTCCGCGGCAGTTCGCAACCGCAGCCTCCGCAAGATCGGCGCGCAGGTCATGAATCGAAAGGTCATTTCTGCACGCTCTCTCTCGTTGGCTCACTCACCGGCACTCCTTGCGCGATCAGCAGCTCGCGCGCCTGCAGACGCAGCGCGGGCCAATGCCGCACAAATGCGATTCCTCCAGCGATCGCGCCCAGTCCGCCGAGCGCTACCGTCCATGGCGCTCCAATCGCGCCCGCCAGCGCGCCTGAGAGTAGCGAACCAATCGGCGCCATGCCCATGAACATCATGGTGTACATCGCCATGGCCCGCCCGCGCAATTCGTCCGGCACCATCGCCTGAATCAGCGTGTTCGAGCCGGACATTTCCAGCATGACCGCGTAGCCCACGGGAATCAGCAGCGCCACCGACAGCCAGAACGATTTCGAGAAAGAGAAGAGGATCAACGAAACGCCGAAGCCGACGGCCGAAAGACCCACGACGCGTCCCAGGCCGCGCAGGTCGCGCCGCACGGCCAAAGTGAGAGCGCCAAAGAGTGCGCCGACTCCAGCCGCGCCCATCAGAATTCCCAGGCCGTGCGCGCCGCGATGCAGCACGCGATCCGCGAAAATCGGCATCAGCACGGAATAGGGCACGGCCACCAGACTGACCAGCCCAATCAAAAGGATCAGCGCATGCAGCGGCGCGGTGCGCCACACGTAACGGAACCCTTCGACGATATGCTCGAACGGCGACGAACCTTTCGGCGCGGTGCGCAGCGGTCCCAGCTTCATCAGCAGCAGACCGATGATGACCGCGATATAGCTCACCGCGTTCGCGAAAAAACACCAGCCTTCGCCGATGCGCGCCACCAAAATCCCGGCGATCGCCGGACCGATGATCCGCGCCCCATTGAACATCGAAGAATTCAGCGCGATCGCGTTCATCAGGTCTTCGCGCACCACCATTTCGATCAGGAAGGATTGCCGCGCCGGCACGTCGAACGCGTTGACCACTCCCAGCAGCGCCGCGAGCAGCACAATCTCCCATACTTTTATGATGTGCAGCAGCGTGAGCACCGCCAGAATAAATGCCAGAATCATTGAAGCCGCTTGCGTGCCGATGACCACGCGATGACGGTTCCAGCGATCGGCCGCGAGTCCCCCGAGCGGCGCAAATAAAAAAATCGGTATCTGCCCCGCGAAGCCCACCACGCCGAGCAGCAGCGACGATCCCGTGATGCGGTAGACCAGCCAGGCCTGGGCCACGTTTTGCATCCAGGTACCGATCAACGAAATCATCTGGCCGCTGAAAAAAAGCTGGAAATTCCGGTGGCGCAGAGAACGCACCATGCCTCGAAAGCGCGAACGAATTTCCGGGCTGGCCGGTGGGGGTGAAGAAGTCGTCGCTGCGTCCGCGGTTGCCATCACTATAATTGTACGACGCAATCTCCAAAGCGCTCGGCGCGATTCCCTGCGTGCGCCTCTAACGATCAGTCCATTGTGGCCGCGGTGCCGGCAGTGGCCTTCGTAGCGGCGGTCCCGCAGAGCGGGACCGCCATCGTTCGGTTGCGCAACACCGATGGCGCACTAAAGTGCGCCGCTACAAATGCGATTCCCCATCATCACGCCTACTGCTGCGGATGCGGCGCGCTCTGTGACTGTTGCGGCCCGGCCAACAATCGGCTGCAAGCGCGCAACATGCGGCGGTACGGCCAGACTTTGTCGCGAAACAGAATCTCGCCCTCGCGCGGCTTGGAGTAAAACCAGCGCGTCAGCAGCGCCAAATGGTCGTGCAAATCGGGCGGCGCGGCGCGCAATCCGTAGCGCGCCCGCAAATTCCTTTCGCGCAACACCACTTCCGCTTCTTCCTCGTCGCGTATCCGCGCGCGGCTACCAGCCCCAGCCTCGCCGCCCTCTGCGTTCCATCCGGGCTCCAGCGCATCCTTCAAAATCGCTTCCACCGAGCGCGGCTCGCTGGAAATTTCGGCAAACCGCAAAAACAAAGGCTCCTCGAGTGTCCCGCCGCGCACCGGAAACACCGCAATCGTCTGCGGCTCCGCGGAGCGCTGCAAAATCACCATATCCAGCTCTTCAATCCGCCGCGCCAAATCCGGCATCGCGCGCAGCACGCCGGTCACTTTGTCCAGCCGTTTGTGCAGCGCCGCCGCGCGCTCGAAGTCGAGTTCGTCGCTCGCCGCCGCGCGTTCCTGCGCGAGTTGCTCGGTCAGCGACGTGCCCATCGTTTCCAGCGATTCCAGCACGCGGCCGATTTCCACGTCATATTCCTCCGCAGTGCATCCCGCGAAGCACGGCGCCAGGCACATCTTCATTTCCGAATACATGCAGCCGGGGTATTCGGGGTCGCGCCGGATTTTGATCTGGCAGCGGCGCGTCTTGAAAAGGTCCAGAAAGCTTTCGCTGAAATCTTCGGCCGAGCGCCGCGAGCCGAACGGTCCGAAATAAAATCCTTCGTCGGCGCGAATCCGCCGCGTCACGTAACAGCGCGGATAGGCATTGCGCAAATTCACTTTCAGCATGGCGGGCGGACGTAAACGCATCAATTCGCGGTAGCGACTGGGAAAATACAGGCGGGCATTCTGATAGAAAGCCAGGTTCTGTTCGAACTTCGATCCGGTAACGCGGTAGCGAATGCGCGCCGCCACCTCGCGCAAATTCAATTGCTTGGAAGCAGCCTCGGGCGTGCCGAGCAAGCGCTCCGCCGCGCGACGGATATCCGCAGTTCGCGCGAGATATGGCTGCGCGCCAACGCCAGCTCCGGCTGCAGTTCCGGTCCCGGCTCCACGCATCTCCAGCAGAAATATTCCCGGGCGCGCAGGTAAAGCCGCAAAGAAATCGGAAGAGAAGTCCGCGAAGAATTCCAGTCCGCAATCAAGCTCAAGCATCGGTACGAGGATACACCGAGCGGAAATCCAGCGCGAAGCCTCTGTGCGCCGGAAGCGAAAAACGCAACCACGCTTTTTTTCGCGATTGGAGAGAATGCGCGTTCGTTGCGACGCTGTTCTGATTGCCAGAAAATCGAAGAGAGATCCGTCGCTCCGCTCCCTTCGCCACAGATCTCAGGGCAAGCAGGATGACGGCGTGAGATTGCGGATCGGACGGGAGCTAGTAGCTTTTCAACACCCACGCGGCGATTACCAGGCGCTGAATTTCGCTGGTGCCTTCGTAAATTTCGGTGATGCGCGCATCGCGATAGGCGCGTTCGACGGGATATTCGCGGCTGTAGCCGTAGCCGCCGTGAATCTGTATGGCTTTGTGGGCGACGCGCGTGGACATTTCGCTGGCGAAAAGTTTGGCGATCGCGGCTTCCATGGAAAAGCGCGCGCCGGAATCCTGTTTCCATGCCGCGCGACGCAGCAGCAGGCGAGCCGCGTCAATTTCCGTGGCCATATCCGCCAGCATGAATTGAATCGCTTGAAAATCGGCGATGGGATGGCCGAATGCTTGGCGCTGCTGCGCGTAGCTGAGCGCGGCTTCGAACGCACCTTGCGCGATTCCGGTGGCCTGCGCGGCGATGCCGATGCGGCCGCCATCGAGGGTGGAAAGCGCGACTTTATATCCTTCGCCTTCCTCGCCGATGCGATTGCTGGCGGGGACTTCGCAATCGCTGAAGGAAAGCTCGGTGCAAGCCGTCGCGTGAATGCCCAGCTTTTTTTCTTCCTTGCCCACGGCAAATCCCGGCGTGCCTTTTTCCACCACCAGCGCAGTAATGCCCTTCTCGCCCTTTTCCGGCTGCGTATTCACATAGACGATCGCAGCGTCCGCGGCGCCGCCATTGGTGATCCAGGCCTTCGTGCCGTTGATGACGTACTTCTCGCCCTTGCGCACAGCTTTCGTCGCCAGCGCTGCGGCGTTCGAACCAGCCTGCGGCTCGGTGAGCGCGTAACAGCCGATTTTTTCGCCGCGCGCGAACGGCAGCAGGAATTTTTTCTTCTGGTCTTCAGTGCCGAAACGGTGGATGGGATCGCAATACAAAGAATTCTGTACCGACAGAATCACGCCGGTGGAAGCGCAGACCCGCGAAATCTCCTCCACCACAATCGCGTAGCTGATGTGATCCATCCCCGCGCCGCCCTCGTCTTCGGGTATGGCTACGCCGGTCAAACCCAGCTCCGCCGCCTTCTGAAACAGCCCGCGCGGAAATTTCCCCGTCTCGTCGTTTTCCTTCGCCAGCGGCTTCACTTCCGCCTCGGCAAATTCCCGCACGCTTTTCTGCAACAACTGCTGTTCTTCGCTGAGTTCCAGGTTCACTTCGGGTCTCCAAATCCAGGCTCTTGATGCGACTGGCGAAAGGTAATTGTACCTTGGCGCGCGACACCTGTCACAGGGCTGGGCCAACGGGCGGTGGCGGACGCCGCTGCGACCCTTCGATCCCGCAGGCCGGGCGCTCGGGAAAGAATTGGGGGCTGCGCATAAGAAATAAGCGCACTTTTGCGGTTTGCGCGCATCCAAGATTGGAGGCGTAGAGGTTGATTTTAATCTGATTGAGGAGGAATGAATGGCCGGAGCGAAACTCGTGGTGATGTACCCGCCGCCGAAGGACGTGGCTGCGTTTGAAAAGGTGTACATGGAAGAACACGTCCCGATGGCGGTGCAGAAACTCGGAGGCAAATCGAAAATCGTGACCAGCAAGAGCGTGGAATCGCCGCTGGGCAAGCCGGCGTTCCACCGCTACGTCGAAGTGCATTACCCTTCGATGGCAGCGCTGCAGGCGAGCCTTGCATCGCCCGGTGGCAAGGAGACAGCCGCGAACGCGGTGGCGATATCATCCGGCGGCGCGCCCACCTTCTTTATCGCCGAGGAGCAGGTGTTCGAATTCTAGGCGGCCGAGGCTTCGCGGAGCTTTTCGTGCGTCGCGAATAGCTCTGCGGGCCCGACGCACGTTTCGCCCGGCACGGTGATCAAGACGTTACCGGACGTTGCAGACTATTCTAAACCGAGGCTCTTACGGGCTTCCCGGATCTGCAATGCGTGGCGCGCCGGGTGCAGCGCGAGGACCAGAAACATTTCCTGGCAGGTTATCGGACCAATCACCGGATGCAGCGTGGTTCTGTTGCGAGGGTCGTCCTGGTATTGCTCCACGTAAGCAACGGTGCGCGCGCGGCGTTTGCGAAATTCCTGCAGCGCTTCCGCGAGCGACGAATAGCGGCCGGTTGGCTCGGCGTGCTCCGGCGCGGGAAACTTGCGCTCGCGATTGGTCATGCCGCGTAAGATCTGACCTTCGCGGCGCGGCTCAGCGGGAGGCGCGCCCGGCGTGGACCTTACGCTGATGCTGGCAAACACGCCATCTTCGACTAGAATCACATGCTCCACGCATTCCAGCACGGACCAGCGTTCCGGCTGCGGACGTTTGCGCGCACCTTCATCGGAGACACCTGCCACGGCCGCGACTAGAGCCGCATCCGATTCTGAAATCAGCCGCAAAATTTGTTCGCGATCAGCAGCATCCATGGCGCTTACACAGTTGTCCTGTAGCAAGATTTCCGCTCATCGAAAAGACTACAAATTTTAGGCCGGACAGCTTCGTAAGGAAAGCAGATTCCGGCGATAGCGAAGCGCGACCGTGAGAAGCAAATCCACGCTACCCACCATCAAACACCTCAAGGCAGAACTAACCTACCCTCATGAGGAGGGCAAAATTCGGTGTGGCGCTCTTCTTTGCTTCTTCCCAACGCACCATGAGCGCTGCGTCAAACGTCGTAATGGGAGGAAGTCCGCTCTCACTGTTTTTGGAAAGCATTATGGCGTGTTGAACGGACCGCAATAGGCCAACTGGGTCGAGAAAGTGTAGAAACGCCCCCGTTTCTTGAAAGAAACGGTCTATAAAGGGCCCCCCGAGGTCCGCGGACTCGTTCATGAGAGTGAGGTCCGGCACTAACACGATGCATTGGACGGACGCGGATCTGTCTACTTCGATCTCAGTCCCATTGGCATTCGTGATTTTCAGCCCTCGCTTCAAGCTTCGACACGCGCCCGCCAGTTGAGATACGGCTTTCCGGACGTTCTTAAGGACATTTTTTTTCAACTTAGTCCGATCTGGGAGTTCGGACCTATCAAAGACGCTCAGGGTTTTTGATTCGATCAGAAAAGAACCCCCAACGTAACTAAAGAGGATATCCGTGAGTTCGCGAGTCTCGTTTCCTTCGTGTATTTGTGGACTCTTCACGGTTCCATCTACCGATAACGCATCGGTCAGCCAGAGGGCGAGCGATTCCTGCTGATCTCCCTCGTCTCCGTTTACCAAATCCAAGAGGCTCGGGCCCATCTGTGCTGTGATGTAATAATTCTTGACGGCCTGCCAGGAGCACTCTCGAGCGGGCCTAGCTCTTATCGCATTGGCCGCCTCGTTGGTCTGCAGCGAATCCAATGTGCTGTCAACGGTGTCACGCAACGTTTGCCATTCTCCCTTCGCGGACATCCGCGCGCCGGCGATGATGGCGTCCGCCTCCGCCCTATCGATCAGAAAATCCACAGGAGCCCAACAAACGTTGATGGCCCCCTCATTGAAGAGAAACACATTGCATCGTCCTCGCTCAAGTAGCATGCGCAACGCGTTCATTTCATTGTCGGTCTCGATTAGCGACCAAAATGCAGCTGGATGGGTAGGGTCGTCGTCCACTTTCACCGCGTAGAGAATGCAATCATTAGGCAAGCGAGTAACAAGTAGTGTGAACGTCCGCAGACGTACGAGGTATTTTAAAATGAGCGAAGTACCGCTGATAAGTAAGGCTGATTCCGGATTACTATCGTCGGGAAGAACCAACCGTATCAAGCCAGGCGCGCTTAAGAATTCTCTGAGATGCTCATCTGAAAGTATGAACATCAGTTCATCTACCTCACGCGAGAGCCGAGCGAAGTTTTTGGTACGTGGTATCCAAATCTTCCGGCTCGACGCGGGTTTCGCCCACTACGGTCATGAAGTTCGAATCGCCGGACCAGCGCGGCAAGACGTGCATGTGCAGGTGCCCGGTGACGCCCGCGCCCGCTGCCCTGCCCAGGTTCATGCCGAGGTTGTAGCCCTGCGGGTGATAGGTTTTCTCCAGCGCGGCTTGCGAGCGCTGCGCCAAGGTCATCAGCTCAGCCGTGGTATCGGAATCGCAGGCGGAAAGATCGGCGGAGTGAAAGTAAGGAACGACCATGACATGGCCGGAAGTGTAAGGATAGCGATTGAGGATGATGAAGTTCTTACGTCCGCGGAAAACGATCAGGGTCTTGGCGTCGTCCTGCGCGGCCAGGGCTTCGCAAAAAACGCAGCCTTCGTCTTTCTGGGCATCCGCGATGTAGCGATACCGCCAGGGCGTCCACAAATAATCCATCGCGGTCAGTCTCCCAAGTCCCCGCTCAACCTTGCGTGTGACCCTGGGGAGTGCCGTGCTCGGCTGCGCCGGCCGCGCGCGGATTATTCACGTAGTCTTTCAGTTCCTTGCTGGGCTTGAAGTAGGGGATCTTCTTGGGAGGCACTTCCACCTTGGCGCCGGTCTTGGGATTGCGCCCGGTGCGCCCGCGGCGCTGCCGCGTGCGGAAGCTGCCGAAGCCGCGGATTTCGATTTTGTCGTCCGCCTGCAGCGCGGCGATAATGCTTTCGAAAATGGTTTCCACCACCGCCTCAGATTCCTTGCGGGGCAGTTCGGTGACGCGCGTGACCTCTTCGACGAGTTCCGCCTTCGTCATCGTATGTTCTTTGATTCCATGCTCTCCGGCAGCTTCTGCCATAGGTGAGAGCCTCCTCGTTAAGATTTCGGTTTAAGCTCGGCCGTGTACGCGTTAGGGAGGGGCAACGCATGTCCTTGCATATCATCAATCTACCGCAAGGTAAATGATTATCCTGCGAGAAATAAATTCAGCCAGGCGTCGCCCCCGCGCCCCCGGCGGATCTTCACCCTAAGATGACTGCCTTTTCGCCATGATGGCATCGCCGATCGTGGCGGTCGGTGACGATTTCGGCACCCGCGGCGTTGGCGCTGCTGCCGCCCGGTACGATTCGATCTCCTGCCGCTCCACCTGTTTCTGCGCCGCGCGATAGCTGAGGCTGATTTTGTGCTGCTCCGGCTCCAGGCGCAGGATCTTGAATTCGTATTCGTTCCCGGTGGCCAGCACGGCCGTCACACGAGCGCCGCGCGCCGCTTTTTCCTTGTCGCGATCGCCTTTCGGACGCCGCTCTTCGATTTCAGAAACGTGGCAGAGCGCTTCGATGCCTTCGGCCAGCTCGACGAAGGCGCCGAAATCAGTGGTGCGCGCGACTTTACCCTTCAAAATGTCGCCAATCTTGTGCGCCGTGAACCAATCCGCCCAGATGTCCTTCAATTGCTTGATGCCGAGCGAAAGGCGGCGGTTCTGCGAATCAACCTTTAACACTTTCGCTTCCACCGTATCGCCCTTTTTGAATTTCTCGCTGGGATGCTTGATGCGCTCGGTCCAGCTCACGTCGCTGATGTGGATCAAGCCTTCCATGCCCTCTTCGATTTCGACGAACGCGCCAAAATCGGCCAGGTTGCGGATGCGCCCGCTGACTACCGTGCCCACTGGATATTTTTCCGCCGCCGCGTCCCAAGGATCGGGCTGCGTCTGCTTCAATCCCAACGAGATCCGGCGCTGGTCCGTCTTCACTTCCAGCACCACCACTTCCAGCTCGTCGCCTTCCTTCACGATTTTTGCCGGATGCTTGGTGCGCTTCGACCAGCTCATTTCACTGACGTGGACCAAACCCTCGACGCCCGGCTCAATCTGCACGAACGCGCCATAGTCCGTGACGCCCACCACTTTTCCATGTACGCGCGTGCCCACCGGGAAACGCTCCGGCACCGTAGCCCAAGGATCGGGCAGCAGTTGCTTGCGTCCCAGCGAAATGCGCTGCTTGTCCTTATCGAATTTCAGGATTTGCACTTGCAGGTCGTCGCCGGCCTTCACGATCGAAGAAGGATGCGGCACGCGACCCCAAACCAGATCGCTCACGTGGAGCAGGCCGTCCATCCCGCCCAGGTCCACGAACACGCCGTAGTCCGTAACGTTCTTCACTTTGCCCGTGACGATGGTGCCTTCGGCGAGCGAGCCCATCAGCGTGTCGCGCTTCGATTTCTGGTCTTCTTCCAGGATTGCGCGGCGACTCACGACCACGTTGCCGCGCTTGCGATTCAATTTCAGCACGCGGACTTCGATTTCTTTATCCTTCCACGAATCCAGGTCGTGCACCGGCCGCAATTCAATCTGCGAAGCCGGCAGGAACGAGCGCACGCCAATATCCACCACCAGCCCGCCCTTGATGCGCTCGCTTACTTTCCCTTTGATCGTCGCGTGCTCGCGATACGATTTCTCGATGCGTTCCCAGACGCGGCGGCGGTGCGCGCGCACGTGCGACAGCAGCACGTAGCCATCTTTCTGCGCGTGCAAACGCTCCACTTCAATCGTCTGCCCCGGTCCAAATTCAATCGGGCTGCCGGAATCCACGAATTCCTGCGCTGGAACCAGTCCTTCGAATTTCCCGCCGACGTCCACGATCACGCCCGCGTCGGTCACGGCCAGCACGTGGCCATCGAAAATTTCGCCCTCGGCTGCCGCAGGCTCGGGCACGGCGAATTGCTCCATCAGCTGATCCATCGTTTGCGATGTCTCGCCAGCGTCGCCTGATCCGACGGAATCGGCACTTTCGCCAACCGCGCTACCTTCCGGCGCGCTAATCGCGGGAATTGCCGCAGCCGTTTCCGTGCTATCCACGGCTTGAATCGCCGCAGTCACTGCCGTGCTGTCCGCGGACGCGGCCGGCTGCGCGATTTCCGCCGCGCTTGCCGCTTCCATTGCGCCAGCAGCCTCATTCGTTGTCGCTGGTTCCGTTGCCGCCGCAGCTCGCTCCGTCACGCCGTTGTCGCCAGAACGAGTTTCTGGCGCTCGCGCCACTGCCGCGCCTGTTCCCGTGGAGCTCGCAGACGCCGCCATGCTGACGGAACTGCTGGCGGGCTCGGACATAGCTTCGCCAGCGCTGCCTTGCGGAATTTCCGCGGACGCATCTGTGCCAGTTGATTCAACGGTTGCAGTGGGAAGATTCAGGTCGTGTTCGGGTGACATTGGGGAGCGGCCTCCGTACGGATTCGTGCCCTGCTGCCGAGAATTCGGACTCGGCTACTCCACCCGCTGGGGTTTGGAGCAATGAAGGGGATGGAACGCCCACGCTAGACGTTCTTATCACGAGGATGATACCCGCCCAATTCGCGCATTGTCAACAAACCATCGAGTAAAAGCCCGCCCATCCACAGCCCCACCAGCTCATATGAATGTTACGCAATAATGAGTGGAAAATTGTGTTTCAGAGCCGCACACGACGGCGGTTGCCGATGCTTTTTCGCTTAGCGAAACGGGCCGGCGTGGCGAATTTCTTTGCGGTAATCCGCGGCGCTGATTTCCACGGTGCGGCACATTTCGTACAAGCGCGAACGGATGCGTTTGCCGACGCGTTCGGTGAGCGAATCTTCAATTGTGGGCGCGCGCATTCCGGCCACACGCGCGGGCGGCGCGCCATTGGCAGAATTTCCGGCATTGCCACCGACCCCTGCGTCCGAATCCAAGAAATTGGTGGTGAGCAAGGTCACGCGCTTTTCGTTGTAACGCGTGTTCAACACGTGACCCACGGTCTCCAGCGCCCACAGCGATGGCTTGCTGGAACCCACATCATCCAGCACCAAAATTTCCGCCTTCAGCACCGGCTCCAGCACGCTCATCTCCGTAGCCTGGCTCTCCGGATTGTAACTATCCTGAATCGCCTTGAGCAGCTCGCGATAATCGTAAAAAAGTCCGCTATGCCCGCGCAGCGCGATGGACTTCATCGCCGAAACCGCCAGATGCGTCTTGCCCACGCCGCACGGCCCCATCAGCAGCAATCCGTGCTCGCTGCCCACCGGAAATTCATCCGCAAAACGCTGCACCATTAATTTCGCTTGCGCGAGGCTGCGATTCCACGCCGCCATCTGTTCGCGTCGAAACATTCTCGATATCATTGTCCGTCTCGTAATTTTCAAAATCGCAATGGCGGTAACGTTCCGGCACGCGCGAACGCTGCAAAGCACGCTCGGTCTTGTCGCCCGCGGTGCAATCGCACGGCACCGCCCACACCATCTTCGGTTCGCCCGCTCCCGCGCCCGGCCGATCCGCCGCGAGCGCCTGCGCGCCTACCGTGGTGCGCTCGACCACTTTCCAGCCACTACCCTCACAATGGGGACAATCCGCTCGCGCCATCTTGCAAGAATAAGCGCCGCGCCCGCCCGGCGCAAGCACACCCCCGCCTGTGGAAGTTCTCGCGCCTGTGGAAAGCCAAGTCCCTGTGTATACGAAGAGGTAGCGGAACCCAATTCGGGATCGGCGAAACGCCTCTTGTAGTGTGGCGCTTAAGAATGCTAAAGAATGGCTCGGAGGATATTTCTATGATCGAGAGGAATTGCAGCACGCAGGTGCGCTCCAAGAAGGTTTTCTGCGAGACAGACCAAATCGAATGCCGGAAAGAAAAATCATCAACAGGAGGCAATCCGAATCGTCTCGCTATCATCTGCCCGGTGTCCCGCCAACTGATCGCCTATACTGAGGAATCTGCGTGCACCAAGGTGTGATGACTCGGTAGGTTAGCCACTATGACGATTGGATACGTTTCCTACACCAAGTACAAGAGGTCGTGCCCTCACTGTGGAAGTCATTTTCAGACAGTGTTGAATCCAACCGCGCTTCGGCTAGGACCGGGTCATCGCCACTGCGGGCAATGTGAAAAGGAGTTCTCGGATGGGTCGATTGAATGGCCCAACATGACATCGGCGCAGAAGAGAAAGTTCCTGTTCGGAGAACTTCCAATGTTCGCAGCCTTAGGGGCGCTGTGGGTTGCGTTCATGATGTTCGCAGGGGTCAAAAACGGATCGTTCGAAATAGCCGTCGAGGCTCTCGGGCTTTTCTTCTTGCCACTTGGGATAGCCATCTTGGGAATTTTCTACTTAATCTGCTGGTTAGACATACGCCGTTCCAAGAGACGAGCTAGAGCTCGCAATATCTGAGCGGCCGACGCGATCCATGGAATCGCGCCCCTATAATCATAGGGCTTCCTATTTGTGCACGCGAATGGCCTGCCGCGGCGTGGTGCGCACGATCGCATTGCGATATTTGCGGTCTTCGCCGGCATTGAAGCCGCGCGCCATCTCACTGCGCACGAAATGGGTGAACGCTTCCATCTGCGACTGCATCTCCGCCATCTTGTCGCGCATGTTCAGAATAATTTCGATGCCGGCCAGGTTCACGCCCAGCTCGCGCGTCAAATTCAAAATCACCTCGAGCCGCTCCAGGTCCTGGTCCGTGTACAGCCGCGTATTGCCCTGCGAACGCGAAGGCGTCAGCAAGCCCACGCGCTCATAAAGCCGCAGGGTTTGCGGATGCAGCTTGTACAGCTCCGCCACCGCGCTGATCATGTAACCGGCCTTCGCTCTTTTCCTGGGACGCGCTGCCATGAAACTTCTCCTCAAACCGTCGCGCGCGAAAAAATCTCGCGCCGTGGATCTTCCGGATCGAGCTTGCTGAGTTCCTTCAAAAGATTGCGCACGCGCTCGTCCTCCGGCTTCGGCACCACAATCTGCACTTCCACAATCTGGTCGCCGCGCTTTCCGGACTGGCGAATCGAAGGCGCGCCCTTTTCGCGCAGGCGCAGTTTCGTTCCGCTATTTGTGGCGGGAGGAATGCGCACTTGCGATCGCCCGTCAATCGTAGGCACTTCCACCTTCGCGCCCAGCGACGCTTCCATCACGGTTATCGGTACCACGGTGTAAAGGTCATCGCCGCGCCGCTCGAAAAAGGGATGCGGTTCCACCTTCATCACAATGTATAGATCTCCAGGAGCTCCGCCGTGCAGCCCCGCGTTGCCGCGTCCCGCGACGCGCACGCGCGAACCCGTCTGCGCCCCCGGCGGTATACGCACGTCCAGCGATTCCACGCGCGGCACGCGGCCTTCACCGCCGCAATTCCTGCACATCGTATGCAAACGCCCCGTGCCGCCGCAGCGCGAGCAGGCAATCTGAAAACGCATCTTGCCGCTCACCTGCGTCACTTGGCCCGACCCGCCGCACGTGGGGCAAACTTTTTCATCGCCCGGCTGCACGCCCGCGCCATGACAGACGCTGCACACATCCAGCCGCGTGATGCTCAGCTTCTTCACCGCGCCGCGCATGGCTTCCGCAAAGGTGATCTCAATCTGAAATTCCAGGTCGCTGCCCGGTTCGCGCTCGTTGGCCTCTCGCGCCGCGCTCTGTCCGCGGAAAACCTGGCTAAAGAGATCGCGGAAACTGGTCCCCCCGCCTCCTGCGCCGCCGCCTCCGCCAAAATCAAATCCGCCAAAATCGAAATGCACATCTTCCGGCGCGCTGCCGCCATAGCCTGCGCCCGGCGGCGGAGCTCCGCCCTGCCCCGGCGTATTGAACCCGAACTGGTCATACACCTGGCGCTTCTTGGTGTCTGAAAGTATTTCGTAGGCTTCCTGAATCTGTTTGAATTTTTCTTCCGCGGATTTGTCGCCGGGATTCAGGTCGGGATGGTATTTACGCGCGAGCTTGCGGTAAGCGGCGCGAATGTCCTTCACTGCCGCATTGCGCGCCACACCCAGCAGCTCGTAATAATCTTGTTTGGTAGTTGTCGCCATATGGAAAAGTTCGCCGGAACAATTTCACCAGTACGTACAAATGTAGGGGCGGGTCCCATTTTCATCTCAACGGACCCGCCCCTACAGTCACGAGTTTATGCTGACAGATCCTTCGGACCGGCACCGCCGGTTCTCAGGATGAAATCACGCGTTGCGCGATTTCAGTTTGGTTTCTTCGAGTCGTCAACATCCACGAACTCGGCATCCACCACGTCGCCTTGTCCGGAAGCGTTGCCGCCCGGAGCCGCGCCACCTGCGCCATCCGCGCCGCCCGGCTGTCCCGCTGCCGCGCCAGCCGCCTGCTGCGCCTTGTACATCGTTTCCGCGATGTGGTGCGAAGCCTTCGTCAGGTTTTCCGCGGCCGCGTTCAACTTATCCAACCCACCTTCGGCCAGCGCGCTGCGCGCTTCCGCCACAGCGTCTTCCGCCGCCTTCACGTCAGCCTCGGCCAGCTTCTCGCGGTTGTCCTTCACCACTTTTTCCGTCTGGTACACCAGATTATCCAGCCGGTTGCGCGCCTCCACTTCCGAAAGCCGCGCCTTGTCCTCCGCCGCATGGGAATCCGCTTCCTTCTTCATGCGTTCGGCTTCTTCCTTCGACAAACCGGTGGAAGCCGTGATGGTGATTTTCTGTTCCTTGCCGGTGGCGTTGTCTTTTGCCGAGACGTTCAAGATGCCATTCGCGTCAATGTCGAACGTCACCTCCACCTGCGGCACTCCGCGCGGAGCCGGCGGCAAACCCACCAGGTGGAATTTTCCGAGTGAGCGGTTTCCACTGGCAACGGGGCGCTCGCCCTGCAGCACGTGAATCTCGACGGAGGTCTGATTGTCCGCCGCGGTGGAAAACGTTTCCGACTTGCGCGTCGGAATCGTGGTGTTGCGCGGAATCAGCACGGTGGTCACGCCGCCCAGAGTTTCCACGCCCAACGAAAGCGGGGTCACGTCGAGCAGCAAAATGTCCTTCACTTCGCCGCCCAGCACGCCGCCTTGAATGGCCGCGCCGACTGCGACCACCTCATCCGGGTTAACGCCCTTGTGGCCTTCCCGCCGAACAGGTCTTTCACCAACTGCTGAATCATCGGCATGCGCGTTTGTCCGCCGACCAGCACCACTTCATTGATCTTGCTGGCGTCCACACCCGCATCCTTCATGCACTGCTTGCAGGGTTCCACCGAACGCTTGACGATGTCTTCCACCATGGACTCAAGCTTCGGCCGCCCCAGCTTCTTCACCAGGTGCTTCGGGCCGCTGGCATCCGCCGTGATGAACGGCAGATTGATCTCGGTCTCCTGCGTGGTCGAGAGCTCGATCTTGGCGCGCTCCGCCGCATCACGCAGCCGTTGCAACGCCATCTCGTTTCCCTTGCTGTGCAGGTCCAGGCCTTCGTCCTTCTTGAACTCTTCCACCAGCCAGTCCACGATGCGTTGATCGATGTTGTCGCCGCCCAAGTGCGTATCGCCATTGGTGGCCTTCACTTCGATCACGCCTTCGCCTACTTCCAGAATGGAAACGTCGAACGTGCCGCCGCCGAAGTCGTACACGGCGATGGTTTCGTCCTTCTTCTTGTCGAGGCCGTACGCCAGCGCCGCCGCCGTCGGCTCGTTGATGATGCGCTTCACGTCCAGGCCCGCGATCTTGCCCGCGTCTTTGGTTGCCGTGCGCTGCGCGTCGTTGAAATAAGCCGGCACGGTGATCACCGCCTCGGTCACTTTCTCACCGAGGAAGTCTTCCGCCGCGAGCTTCAGCTTCTGCAGAATCATCGCGGAGATTTCCGGTGGCGTGTACTTCTTATCGTGCGCCAGCACCGCGACGCCTTCGCCCTGCCGGACGACTTTGTAGGGCACCATCTTCATTTCTTCGCTGACTTCGTCAAAGCGGCGGCCCATAAACCGCTTGATCGAATAAATCGTGTTTTCCGGGTTGGTGATCGCCTGCCGCTTGGCTACCTGGCCCACCAGGCGTTCGCCGCTCTTGGTGATGCCGACTACCGAAGGAGTAGTGCGCGCACCTTCCTGGTTCGGAATTACGGTAGGCTCGCCGCCCTGCATCACCGCCACCACCGAATTCGTCGTGCCCAGGTCAATTCCTATAATCTTGCTCATGGATCTGGCTCCTAATAAGGTTCGGCGGGTGAGTTAGTAGCAGACCCGCTCGAGAACTTGGGTATAGTACATGTTGAGTGTGTTATTGTCAAGTTTTCTGTGTGTCTGTATTCCTCTGTAAATGCTGGTCTTACAAGACATTTTCTCGGTTGCCACCCAATCGCGCTCCGATTGTCGCTGCTTTCTGTTCATTTCCCTTTTTGCCTCTCTACCTCCCTTGCCTCCGTGCCCCGATGCCTCTGTGGTCAATCTTTCGCCTTGTCCGCCTTGGCGAACCAACCCTCCGCCTGCCGCATCCTACCTCTGGGTCGTTCAGGCGACAGCACATCGCCGCACAACCCAGCGCTCCGTAGCCAACATTTCGCGTTACAATGTTCGCTCGTCCCGATCTGATGCTCAGGAGGTAGATTTGATTTCCAGAACCAATCGCCTTGCCGTCCGCCGCATGGCCTCGCGCGCGTGCTCAGCCGCCATGCTCACTGCTTTCGCGATGTTCGCCCCAGCGATGACAGCACAAACGCCGACTCCTGCTTCCGCAAAAACCAGCAGGCCCGCGCACAAGCGCGTCGCTGCCGACACCGCCGCACCGAGCGCGCCCGTAAAAACCATCGGCAACCGCAACGCGCCCATCACCATGGAAGTTTTCAGCGATTATCAATGTCCATCCTGCGGCAGCTTCTATGAAAACACGTTGCGCGCCATGATCCAGGACTACGTCGCCCAGGGAAAAGTTTATCTGGTGCACCACGATTACCCGCTGCAGATGCACACCTATTCCGGCCAAGCCGCGCGCTGGGCCACCGCCGCCGCGATGATCGGACAATTTCAGGACGTGGACGCTGCGCTATTCGACAGCCAGGCGAAATGGCCCGTGGATGGCGACATCGAAAAATACGTTGCCGGGGCGATAAGCCCGGCGAATTTCAAACGCGTGCAGGGAATCCTGAAGGGTTGCACCGGCCCTCCGCCCACTTCCAGAGCGGACCGCTCCTTGCCGCAAGCTGATCCGGGCTGTCCGGTGGACACTTACATCGTGCAGGACATCGCACTGGGGAACCAGATTCCCGTGTCGGCCACGCCTACGTTTATCATTCACTACAAAGGGCAGAGCTACCCGGCGTCCTCCGGAATCATCACCTGGCCGATTCTGAAGCAATTTTTCGACACGCTCTTGAGCCAATAGCCACAGCCGACCACAGCCGACCACCGATGACTCGCAACGAAACGCGCGGAAATCTGGCACGCACGCTGCTGCTACTGGGCCGCCTCGCTCTCGCTGCGATTTTCCTTTTCGCCGCGTACGCGAAATTGAAACCGCAGGCCGCGATGCCCTGGTCCGGCTCTTCCATCAAGACGTCTCTCTCGCTCTTCGCCATGCAGGTGGATTCCTACCAATTGCTGCCGCCGCAATTGGTCAGTCCTGCTGCGCATTTTCTGCCGCCGTTTGAATTGTTTCTGGGCTTGTGGCTGCTCAGCGGCGTGCTGCTTCGTTATGCATCCTTGATGACCACGCTGCTGCTGGGCGCATTTTTCGCGGTGATGGTCCGCACCTACATGGCCGGCCTGGAAATCAATTGCGGATGCTTTGGCCCCGGCGAACGCCTCGGCCCGTTGACGCTGCTCCGCGACGGTTCTCTGCTAGCGCTGGCGGTAGCCGTAACCATCGGCGCATTTATGCAAGGACGCAAGACCCGCACAGAATCCGCGCCCGTCTCGAGCGTCTCCACGCCGCAACGCGCCGACTGAGCGCCGGCGCACTGCAGAAATTCTCGCCGTAAACCATTCCGCAATCGGCGCGACAGATATAGAATGACGCGTTTGTTTCAGGAGGCACTCATGCCCGGCTTTTACGCGAGCAATGTTCGGCGGTTGTCTTTCCGTCGCCGTCGTCGGCGGCGTTCTTTCCGCAGCGCTGCCGCGCCGCTACTCGCGCAATCGCCCGCCGCACAATCCGGCAAGGAAATCACGATCGAGCGCCTCTTCCGCCCGCCATCCCTCGGCGGACGCCTCACCCAAGGCATCGAATGGGCGCCCGACGGCAAGCGTTTCTCCTACCTCGACCGCCAGGGCTCCGGCGCAGAGGCCGTCGTACAGCTCTGGACCATGGACGCCGCGACCGGCGAGCGCAAAGTTCTGGTCAACGCCGAAACGCTGAAATCCGTGATGCAGCCCGAGAAAGCCAAGACCAGCCAGGCTACCGGCCTGGGCCGGGTGCAGGCCGACAATTATTTGTGGTCGCCCGATGGCGATTCGCTGCTCTTCATCGGCAGCAACAGCCTGGTGCTCCTCGATCTAAAAACGATGACGCCCAAGCCGATTCTCAGCAGCGAAGAGGAAATCGAAGATCCCAAATTTTCACCGGACAGCCACTGGATCAGCTTTTCGCGCAGCGCGAATCTCTTCGTCGTCAACATTTCCACGCGGCGCCGTCACCGCGCTCACCACCGGCGGCAGCGAAGAAGTCCTGAAAGGCAAGCTCGACTGGGTTTATCCCGAAGAGCTCGATACGCGCACCGCCTACTGGTGGTCGCCCGACTCCAGCAAAAATCGCCTATTACGAAATGGACGAGCGCCCCGTAACCCGCTACTCGATCGCGGACATGAGCTCGCCCAGCGGCGGCACGCGAATTCACGCGCTATCCGCAAGCCGGTGAAGCGAATCCCATCGTGCGCGTCGGCATCGTCAACGTCAGCGGCGGCGAAAGCAAATTTATGGACACACGGCGCGAACGCCGACGTCTATCTTGCCCGCGTGAATTGGCTGCCGGACAGCCGCCGCGTCGCCATCCAGCGCCTCAATCGTGCACAAAATCAGCTCGATCTACTTTTCGCCGACGCCGCCACTGGCGCCTCGAATACCATCCTCACCGAGACCGACAAATACTGGCTCAACATCAGCGACGATCTCTACTTTTTCTCGGACAACAAGCGTTTCCTGTGGTCCAGCGAACGCACCGGCTACCGCCATTTTTATCTCTACGATAACTCCGGCAAGGAGCTAGCCCAGCTCACCAGCGGCGAGTGGGCCATTTCCGATCTCGGCGGCTTCGGCCCTGGCGCGGCGAATCATCCGGCGGTGGACGAAGCGCGCGGTTACGTGTATTTCATATCGAATAAAGAGGATGTCCGCGAAACTCAGCTCTACCGCGTCTCACTCAGCGACAAATCCCTCACGCGCATCACCAAAGAAGCCGGCTCGCACTCCGCCCGGATCGCTCCGGACGCTTCCGCGTTCATAGACACTTACTCCAATGCCGCCACACCCGCGCGCCAGGACCTCTGCCGCATGGACGGCAGCAAAGTAGCAGTCGTCGACGAAGGAAAAGTTCCCGAGCTGGCCGAATACAAACTGTCGCCGGTAGAATTCGTCGCAGTCACCGCGGACGACGGCACAAAACTAAACGCCTCCATCATCAAACCGCTGAACTTCGACCCCGCCAAAAAATATCCGGTGCTGATCAATGTTTACGGCGGTCCGCACGTGCAGCTGGTGCGTAATGCTTGGGGCGGCCTGCGGTATCTTTTGGACCAGGTGTACGCGGCGAAGGGCGTCATCCTTTTTACGCTCGATAATCGCGGCTCCTGGGGCCGCGGCCACGCGTTCGAAACTCCCCTCTACCATCACATGGGAAAAATCGAGTTGCAGGACCAGCTGGCCGGCGTAAAATATTTGAAATCGCTCGGCTACGTGGATCCCGCGCGCATCGCCATCACCGGCGGCAGCTACGGCGGTTACATGACTCTGGAAGCGCTCTTCAACGCCCCGGAGGTGTTCAAGCTCGGCGTCTCCGACGCGCCCGTTACCGACTGGAAGCTCTACGACACTATTTATACCGAGCGCTACATGGGCCGTCCGCAGGACAACGCAGACGGCTACAAGGATTCTTCGCCCGTGAATCAGGCCGAATCTCTTAAAGGCAAGCTCATGCTGGTTCACGGCACCGGCGACGACAACGTGCACTTCGCCAACTCCGTGGAGCTGCTCAATGCCATGATTGACGGCGGCCGCTATCCCGACCAGTTCATGGCTTTCCCCGGCCGCGGCCACGGCATCAGCGATCCCGCGGCGCGCATGATAGAAATCCAGAGGACGGTGGAGTTTATTTTAGGTAATCTTTAGAGCGGTCCGCCGAAAGCAACCAAGGATTTGCGGTACACTTCTAATAGAATAGAGATGGCGCGGCACCCAACGCCTTTTCCGCCGCAAGACTGCCGGGTGAAAATTTAATGTCTATCGTATACCGACGAAGAATCGGGCGACAGTTAGCCCTGAGAACTTGCCAGCTACGCAATCTGCGCGCCCACGGCGTGTGGATCGCCGCCGGACTGCTGTTGGCCTGCGCCATGTCTCCGTTGGGAATTGCCGCACAGGATGACGCGCCAACTCCCGCGGACGCTCCGGCTCCCGCCGCGTCGCAACAAGGTCCGGTGATGGAAGCCGATTCCTCCGCGAAATATCTCGAAAGCGGATATCGCCATCTCTACGAACTGAATTTCACCGACGCGCGCCTGGATTTCGCGGCCTATCAAAAAGCGCGACCCGACGATCCGCTGGGCAAGGCTTCCGAAGCCGCCAGCTATCTTTTCGAACAGTTCCACCAGCGAGGCGTCCTGACCTCCGAATTTTTTGTGAACGACGCGACGTTCCTGGGCGGCGTCTCGGGCACCGCGGAGCAGAACCACAACGCCGGATTCGTCGCGGCGAATAATCAGGCGCGCGAGCAGGCGAAACAGCTTCTGAAGACCGATCCAAACAATATCCATGGACTGCTGGCGCTGACCATTGCCGACGGGATGGAATCCGACTACGACGCGATCATCATCAAGAAGCAGCTGCCGGGACTTTCCATGATGCGTCAGGCCGAAGCCGACGCCAAAACTCTGTTGGCAATCGCACCCAAAGAAGAGGATGCCAACGTAGCGCTGGGCATGAGCAATTATGTGATCGGCAGCCTGCCCAGTTACAAGCGCGCCTTCCTCTGGTTTGGCGGCCTGCATGGCGATAAACAGCGCGGTATGGATCAGATGGGTTCCGCCGCAGAGCACGGCCATTACCTGAAGCCGTTTGCAAAAGTCATGCTGGCTCTGGCCTACGAGCGCGAAAAAAAGCCGGCCCTCGCCCGCACCCTGCTCGCGGAACTAGCCGTCGAGTTCCCCACGAACGCCGTCTTCGCCCGCGAACTCACCATTGTTGAGAAGCAAGCCTGCTGCACTCGCTGACGCGAATCGTGGCATAGGCAATCGTGCCTGTGCTCCCCGGTTTTCTGACGATGCGACAAGCATCGTCATCCTGCCTGCCCTGAGTGATTTTGCGAAGGGAGTCCAGCGCCTCTGCTTCAAGCCAGGCGAAGGATCTCTCTCCCGCTTTTCTCTGCGCCCGGCGTTTACCCCGGCGTAGTCGGGGCCCCTCTGCGGTAGATTCTTCTTTCTCTGTGTTCTCCGGTTTTCCTCTGTGCCCTCTGTGTTAAATCTTTTGCAGTTGCCTTACCATTTCACGCGCACGCGATAGGTCAAAGTCGCCGTCCCATCTTTCTCCACCGGAACTTGAAACCCGATCGTAGTGGAATCGAGTTTCTCCGGCTTGAAGTTCGACGTCACCACTTCCCAATCCCCGCCCACCGGCTCGCGCACTTCCACCGTCACTGCGGAGTCTTTGTGATTCCGCAGCGTAATCGCATATTCCATTTCGGCCTGATTGCTCGCCAGCTTCTTGTAATCCGTCTGCTTGCGCTCGCACACCACGTCAAACGCATTGCCGATGTAAATCTTCAGCGTTTCGTCCTTCGGCGTGTGCTGGATATTGTCCTCGCCCACAAATTGCACGCCGCCCCTGGAATCCGCCTGGTACACGCGCACCGTTCCCGCCGGCAGCGGCATGCCGAGGCCGCCCTTCTCTTCATTCTTGAAACGATAATAAACTTTCACCGGTTCCGGAATCGCGTTCCCGATTCCCTGCGAATTTCTGTAGTAGTACGCCTGGCCCTCCACCATTAAATATTTCGCCACCGGCACACCTGTGCCGTTCAACAAACTGATTTGCTTGGACTCGTTGTTCTGAATCGAAGTCCTCCGCTCCAGCGAATACAGGTGATACTCGGAAAAACCCTCTTGCGTGAACTGCGGAGCCGGTGCGGCGGCGTTCATCCTCATCGCTTTGCCCATGGATTCCATCGCCACCGCGGGCGCAACCTGGTGAATTTCCCCCGCGACCAGTTGCAGTTTGGCGTTGCCATAGGCCACGCCACTGTTATTCGTAAGCGTCACCCAGCCGTCCAGATCCGCCGCCTTCTCATCGCGCGTCACGGTTAAAACGTAATCCGCCTTCCAACTCATGTTCCCGGTCAGATAAGAAGCTTCCACTTTCTGCGCGTTCGCACCGCGATTGTCCAAAGTCCACACCAGCGTCGGCCGGCTGTACAAATTTCCCGGCAAATCCGGAAAGCGATACGAATCCGCGCTCATGCCCGTCACGATCTCGTCACCGATTTTCCACACCGGTCCGTTATTATCCGAAAGTAGCAGCGCCTTGGTCTCTACCCACCGGGTAGAGCCGGCATCTTTCTCCGCGCGCACCAAGGTCACTTCGCGCCCCACATATTTCTGCAACAACTTAGCCGGATCCAGCAAATCGTACTCGTAGTCCTGCTCGACGACGCTGAGCTTCGCCGGCTCGCTCAATGAACGGAAATGCACCGTCGCGGGATTGATCGAGGCGGCGACATCCTCAAAATGCAGCGGAAACACGCCCGCGGAGAGATGAATCTGCCGCACATCACGCACCAGCGCCAGATTGGAGTTGTAAACCGTCACCGCCAAATCCACTTGATCCTTTTCGCTCGTCGTCAAAGCCGCCGTCTTCACCGCCGACTCGTCTTTCTGGCCGCCCGCCGCGTCCACGCGCCGCAAATATCCCGCCAGCAGCACCGTCGCAAAAAACACCGCCAGAATCGCCGTGCCGAACACCTTCCGCATGCGCAAACTCATGGGCTTTCGCCTCCCTAAATTGCGTCTTCCCTCTTTGAACGTAAGACCAGGATTTTCTTGCAGGCTAAATCAAGGCAAAATCACTCGCGTTGCAGCGCCTTACTGCACGCTGCTCCAACTCTTCCCACCGTCGGACGTAGAGAATTTTCGCCCGTCCATCGCCGTCACCGTCGCGGTCAACGCATCCACTGCTTCCACGCGCACAAAATCTGCCACCGCCGGCGCGCTGATCGTTTTCCAATGCGCACCATTCGTCGTGCGCAGAATTGTCCCACCCGCGCCAACCAGCCAGCAGATCTTCGCGCTCGGCGCGGCACCGGCCACAAGCAACGCGCGTGTATCTAAATATTCTGTCTTCCAGCTCGCTCCGCCATTCTCGGATTTTTGGATCGCGCCCGGGCCCGCGATCATCCACAAAATTTTCGCATCCGGCGTGGGAATCTGCAGGTTCAGCAGGCTCGACGAAATCTGCGCCTGTTGCATTTTCGCCAACGCCGCCGTCTCCGTCGTTTGGCTCGCGCTCAGATTCTTAGCGCTCATAGCATGTGCAGGCGCCGCCGATTTCGCCTTGGCGGCATTTGTTGCCTTCGCTTCGTATGCTTCCGCCGCCGCGTTCGTCTCGCCCTCGACCGAACCCGAACCAGCCTCCGCCTTCTTGGCCGGCGCATTTGCCGGAGCAACCGTCGCGTCCAACGCCGGCGCAGATTCGTTCACGGCAGCCGTCTCATCGGCTGAAGTCACAGGTGCAGCGGCCGCCGCGTTCGCGCTTCCCGCGCGCATCGCTCCTCGCACGATGAGCCGGCTGTTCTGCTGCGCCATCACCGGCGGCGGCGCGCCAACCTGCCCCACCGAAGGTTTCGCGTTCACTGTGCCTACGGACGACAATTCATCCCCTCGCGCCGCCGTGGCCCCGTGAGGCGCGCGCGGCGTCGGCCGCGCAGGTGCCGTCGCGCCGCGCGTGCGCGACTTATCAGCTTCGCGAAGCTCCATTGCCGCGCCCATCGCGTCGCGTGGATTCGGCACTGCTGGCCGCGCGATCATATTTTCCGTGGTGGAGGGCGGCGCAACGCCAACCCGCGGCCCATTGTCAGGTCGCGGCGCAACTTTCGACAGCGGCGCTGCGGCGGGCGGTGGCGCAGGGTTCGCAGGCGAAGCAGCATTCTCCGGTGGCGCCGAGCTTGGCGACGGCTCCGCGTCCGGCCGCACCATGGCAATCTGATTCTCAGGTCCCACAGGCTTCCGAATTCGCCAGGCAATTCCGGCAAACACCAGCAGCGCCACCAGCGCCGCAGCTGCCGGCATCAACCAGCGCGGTCCCACCAGCCAATCCCACGCGCTCGCAGTATTTTTCTCCGTCTCCCCTGCACCGAACGCGCCGGACGCTTCATCTGCGCGCGCCATCGCCGCAAGTTGTTCCCGGCAAACCGAGCAGCGCGAAAAATGCAGTTCGTAGCGCGCCGTTTCCTGCTGGTCGAGCGCCCGATCGAAATAAGCCGCAAGAATCTCCGGCTCTGGACAGTCTTCTCCCGAACCCGTGCGCGTTTCCGCCCCCGCGTCCTGCGCCAGACTTCGGCGCAGCAACCCCGCCATTGCCTTGTCTTCTTCCCGCGCCGCCATTCCTTCTCCCGATCCTCTGTCCTCAACTTAGAACGCGCGAAACCGCAGTTCTTGCACCACCGCTCCGCCGCTACGAGCCTTTGCAGCGGCGGCCCCGCAGGGCCGGACCACCAGCGATCCGCCGCCCGTCAGCGATGGCGCACTAAAGTGCGCCGCTACAAAATCGCGCCGCGCCGCCCAGCACGCACATCACCTTCTCTTATTCGCCCGGTGAAAGCGCTCGCGTCAAATCAAACGGCCACTCCTCGCGCGCGTACTCATAACAAAGCTGCAACTGCGCCGCGCTCAACTTTTTCTCCTGCCGCAGCGCCCCTTCCACGTGTTTGCGAATCTCCCGCCGGGTGCGTTCCAGTTTGCGCGACACGGTGGCTTCATGCTCGCCCAACAGGCGGCCAATCTCCGCCAGCGTCAGTCCCTCGACATAATAGTAAGCCAGCCGCAAACGGTCGCGCGCCTGCAGCGCACCGAGCGCGGCCGTCAGCACCGCCTGCAAGATCGCCAGAAACCGGTTGCGCTCCGGGTCCGGTGAACTCGCGGCAGAATTGCCTGCCGAACTGGTTGCCGAAGTTTGTTGCGCGCTGTACAGACGCTCCCCCGCCTCGCCCTCCTCGAGCGGTTCGGTGCGCCGCGCGCGGCGAATCCCATCCACATGACGCTGCGCCAGAATCGCATGCAGCCAAGTCGTCAACTTGCTGCGCCCCAAAAAATAATCGAACAGCGATTTGCGCTGCCCCGCCACTTCCCGCAACCCGTATAGTTCGGCGTACAGAGAATCCGCCAGCTCGCGTCCCGCCGACTCCCCCGCAATCGCCCGCCCCGCGCGATAAAGCTCCGGCCGAAAACGCGCCATGAAAAAATCCCACGCCGCAGCATTCCCGTCGCTGCAAGCGCAAGCCAAGGCTAAATCCGCGGCGTGCAAGGAATCCAGATATGTCTGCAAAGCGCGCGCGTCGGGCGAGGTGTGGGATGGTGTATCGAAACGCGTGCTGGGGGACGCGCCGCCAGACAGATGGGAAGGCGCGTTGTGAAAACGATGCGCCACGCTGCGCTCGAGCGCGTCTCGAAAACGCTCCGCCGTCAGATTCCATTCCGCCGGCGCGGCCCCCTTCTGCAGAAGGCCCCGCGCCACGTCAATCGAAACGAATTGTCCTGCCGGACTGGACGGCATATGCGTCTGCGCAACCACAACTTGGCCGAACCGCTGCAGAAGATGATACCCGAATTCCTCAGCGAGTTGCCCGACGCAATCGCGCCCCGTGCTTCCTCGCTTCCTTCGCTCTGTGCCTCTTTGGCCGCGCCACCTCTCAAACGGAAAACTGCTAAGATGTCCCGCCGATGTACTCCTGCCCCGAGTGCGAACAACTCATCAACCAGGCCAGCGAAGTCTGTCCCTACTGCGGCGCCGACCAAAAAGCGTTAGCCGAAAATGAATTATTGCTCGCCGGAAAAACTCCCAAGCCCACGAAGACCAATTACAAACGCGTCGTGCTGGTCTGCGGCATTCTCCTCGCAATCCTCTGGGCCATCGCCTGGTTCGCCGTCCCCTGGAAATTATCAGGCTCGAAGACCGAAGCCGAAGCGCGCGCTCGCGAATCCCTGGCCATCATTCAACAAGCCATCAACACCTACCAACAAAGTGAAGCCAGCGCGCCGCCGTCGCTAGAAACTCTAGGCGACACCGTCCGCAAAGCCGCCCAATCCGCGCAGCTAGTCCACTACTCCGTGCAATACACCCCTGGCAAACCAGATCCCGCCGGCCGCATCACCGCCTACACCCTGACCGCCCGCGCCGGAAATTTCGGCTACCGCAGCTTCTACACCGACGAATCCGCCACACTGCGCGCGACCACCGAAGACCGCGCGGCGACGGTGCAAGACCCTCCGCTGAGTCTGCAGCCCTAACGCGTATGTAACTCAATTCCAGAAACTCCTTCCTTCGCGATTTTTCGATTCTCTCAACAAGCGCTCTTTATCATCCCGAACGCGCGCCTGCGGGTGAGGGATCTGCTTTTCGCGCTCCAGCAAATGCGCGTCCGCCCCTGCCCGCCACTCAAACGTTGATGCTATACTTACCGGCGCAGGCCGCCGCACGCCGAGCCATTCGTTTTTCCCGCGGAGAGGTGCTGGAGTGGCCGAACAGGGCTGCCTGCTAAGCAGTTATCCCGACAAAATCGGGATCGGGGGTTCGAATCCCCCCCTCTCCGCCACATCTATTTTCCCCAATATAAATGGCCCTATTTCGCATTTACCTCTAGCATGCCGCTATTTCTGGAAGATTTGCGGAGGTATTGAGCTGAATTAGGCAATTACAGAGGCGCTGAAGGGGGGTCCTACGTGACGCCCAGTGCCGCGAAAGTTCTGGACAATATCTCCTTGCGAGAACCTAAGAACCGTGAATTTGCGCCGGAACCCACTGCACGGCAGCGGGAAGTCATTCAATTGCTCGCAGAAGGACGCACCATGAAAGAAATAGCCTGCCAACTGTACATCACCCCGCAGACTGTCGCGGCCCACGGATACGCGATCATGGAACTGCTACAACTAAAGACGAGCGCCGAGGCAGTGCAGTACGCCATAGAACACCGGATCATCTCCGGCTAGTTGCAGCGATTTTTTTCTTCCTGTTAATTTTGCCAATATCCAGCCGATGGAATCACGCCCATGATGGGTGTGGATGCCCACCTCCACGCCGGGCGAGAAGAACTCGAGGGCCGGCATGGAAGGGCTTTTTCACCTCTCACTTGGGCCCAAAACCTTGGCGGAGGGCTAGAGAAAAGCCCGGGAACAAGTTTTCATGACTCGAATACGTGTGCTAGTAGCGGATGATCTCGGTCCCGTGCTGAGCACTGTGAGCGCCTTGTTGCGCGAGTCGTTCGACGTCATTGGCATGGTCTCCGATGGACAGGAGGCACTGCGAGCAACGCTGAAGCTTCAACCCGATTTGGTCGTCTTTGATATTTCGATGCCAGTAATGAGTGGGATTGAGGTCGCGCAAGAGCTCAAGAGACAGGGTAACAAAGCCAAGATCGTATTTCTCACGGTTCATGAAGACCAGGACATCCTGAAAACCTGCCGCGCTGCAGGCGGGCTGGGATACGTGGTTAAGGTGCTCATGGACACGGACTTGGTGCCGGCAATAAATGCGGCGCTAGCTGGACATATATTTACCTCTCACTTTCCCTCGGAGCAGTACCTGTCTTAAACAAGCGGCGGTGTATTTCAGCGCTGCCAAGCGTAGTGAGGCTGTTGCTTTTGACAATTGGACCGCGTTACCGCGAAGAGTAGCAATGGACTGGGCTGTCGGTTCCCAAATGGATTACCAGGTGTTCGGTCTTCTCGGCTATCGCATCAAACCAGCGTTGGCGTTGTAAGTTGGTTACCGATATCTCTACTTTGACTGTGGGCGCGCCTCAGGGGCGTACCTGGAGAGCGCGACTTCCGGGGTGATCTTTTGGGGGTAAGCATTGCGCTTAAGTAGACAAGTGAATTTCGAGATTTTTTATCCTGCTATTGAAATCACCGATTCACACTCCAGCAAATCGACCCTTCGTTTTTCCTCTCGCACCGCGGAGGCGCTTTCCTATTCAAGTGAGGGATCACTCTTAGCGGATTTTTTTCGAAGACCTGTCAATCTTGACAATACACGCAAAACTTCCCGCATCGTAACCTCTTGCTGGCTAGGGTAGAGGACCCGGGTGGAGACTACTCCCAACGCATCATTCTGAAGAGCGGTGCCCAACACCCCTCTAAGACTCTTTTCCGGGTCCTCTAATAGCTCAGGTTAGAAGGAAGAAAGAAACTTAAATCCAAAAGAGCTTCGCGCGAAAGTGAGGATCGCGCTGCTGGTTGGAATAGCTCTTCTGTTTGGACCAACAGCATATGCACAAGACAAAGTCCATTCGCGAAAAGGAGGATGCGGCTCAACATGGCGAACGTCTTGAGGAAGCTGATTATTCTGGGAATCTTGGGCTATTTTTATTGCCCGGCTCCTGTGACTGCCCAGACCGCTCCTGCTGACATCCTGGATTGGCAAGAGGCGGGGCCTTCGAAATCCCCGCACCTGGTATTTTCTGACGCGGCTTTGACGGCGCCGACAAGCGCGGCGCTGGAATCCGCACGGCCGCTGGATCTCACCGTTTCACTTCCGTTGCAAAGACCTGCGAACAACGCCTTCGTGCTGGCAAGCCTGTCGAGTGCCGCCGCGACGAATCCTCACGACAGGCCGGCAACGAGCACGAAGTTTCACTTCTGGCCCTCGTTTGGCGAGTCGCTGCTGTACACCGGCATCATGCACACGTTTAACCTGGCGACAGAGCCGGGCACACGCGATGCACTGAATGGTCCATGGTTCCACAACTACATCCACTCGGTGGGGGAATTGCGCGGTTGGAGCGACAACGATCGCTTCATGGCGCCGTACGTTGGACATCCGATCGAAGGATCCGTATTCGGTTTCATCGAACGACAGAACGACCCCAAGTACAAGCAGGTCCAGTGGGGAGACGGCCGCGACTACTGGGTGAGCATGCTGCGATCCATGGCGTTTTCCGCGGTGTGGCACACGCAATGGAAAATTGGACCCATCAGCGAAGCTTCGATCGGGAACGTGATGCTGCACGCTTCGCCGGGATTTATCACGCTGGTGGATACGCCAACGCTGGGATTTGCAACCATGCTGGCGGAAGATGCCGCGGACCGCTATCTGATTGTGGGGCTGGAAAACCGGAGCACGAATCGCGCGCTGATTATTCTGGCGCGTAGTTTTCTAAACCCGGGGCGCACCTTCGCCAACATCATGGCTTTCAAGCCGCCGTGGGATCGCAGCACGCGGATGGGATTGTTCGGTGAGAACTACGAGATCCGCAAGGACATGGTGAAGGAATTCAAGGAAGGATCGGGGCAGAAGCTTTTTGAATATCACAAGCCGCCTGTTGATCCGGATGAAGCCATGAAGAAATATCCGCTGGCAGCGCCCATCGAATTGACGGCCTATCCGTATTACGAAACTTTTCTGGGAGGCGGAAGTTGCGTGGGCGGCGGCGGTTCAGGAGCTGCGCGAATCAACCCGCAACTGCAGGTGATCGCCCTGGTGGACGGATGCCAGCTCATGCACCAGCCGGCATACAACATTAGCGGGGATTCGTTATTCTATGGCGGCGGAGTGCGTTGGACGCCGCTGGCAGCGCATCACTTGTCACCCTACACGCAAGTGGTTTTCGGCGGGAGGAAAGTGACGCAGGAAGTGGACAACCCCGAGCTAAGAAAGCAGCTGATGGCGGAGTGGAACAATGGCGCAGGCACGCTGGGGCACTATCCGATGCGCAGCGCGTGGTCGGTGGAAACTTCTCAGAACGGTCCTAGCCTGCGGGTGGGCGGAGGAGTGGACTGGGTGATTAAGCGTCCATTCGCGTGGAGAGTGATCAATATGGAGTACACACACTCGTGGATGGACAGCGTGAACGCGCCAGGGGTGACTGCTGCGGATGGGATCCGGCCGCAGAATGGGTTCATCATATCTACCTCGGCGGTGGCTCGCATCGGCACGTGGTGAGGACGGGAGAATGATGGCAGCGATGTGACAGTCGTCACCAGCGCGCGTCGGCGCCATTCGTTTGCAACAGGGAACACAGGCGAGAGGGAAGATCTGGATTGAATCAGGGTTTAAACCGCCTGCCTACGCTGAGAGCGCTGGCGCGAACCTGGAGCGGACGGCCGGCCGTTTGCTGCAATCGAACGCGGATTTATTCGCGTTCTAGCTTTTGCTGATGCGCTTGCGGAATTGCGGCGCGCCTCAGCTGCCGCGCCGCGGAAGATCAGGACCGGGCACAGCGCGTGAGACTACTTTGTGAGGGGTAGCGAGCAGCAGATGCGTGCCGGCGACTGGCAGAATTACCAGGCGTCGCTCTCGGCCACGCGAAGAAACACGAAGTCATGCGATCCGTGGGCTCGTCCGCTGACTGGCAATTCTGACAGGTTGCCGCGAGTCGAGAATCGGGATAGAGTTCGGCGACCGTGGACGGACCGCGCCCTGGCCCAAGTAAAGTCCGATCTGCATGGCAGCAGAAGTCCTTTGACTCAAGTATTAGGAGTAGTTAGCTTAATCAACGAGAAGAAAATAAGAGGAGACCCACAATGAACAAACGCATGTTATTGGCTTTTCTGCTGGTTGCAATCGGGGGAGCCATGTCCGAGAGCCTGCTGGCTCAAACGAACGGAGGATCACAAGCGCAATCAGCTGGCGCCCAGGGCAATGCCCGGATCTCGGAGCAGGACGTCGCACTCCTACGGAAAGATCTCCGGGCGCAAAAGAAACAGCTCGTGGCCGCCAATTTGAACCTAACGGTTGATCAGGCTACCGGGTTCTGGCCTGTCTACGATCAATATATAGCGGAGCAGACCAAAATCCACGATCAGAAGTATGCAGTCATCCAGGAATTTGCGTCATCCTGGGGAACTGTAACGGACGAGAAGGCACTGGATTTGACCAAGAGAGCGCTCGCCGTGGACGAACAGGTGACTCAGTTGAGGACCAAATACATTTCGATCTTTATGAAAGTCTTGCCCGGCAAGCAGGTCGCGACTTTTTTTCAAATCGATCGCCGAATTCAGATGATGGTCGACTTGCAGCTAATGTCACAGATTCCCCTGGTGCAGTCCCAGTAGCCAACCGCGATTAACGAGGTGCTCCGCAAGCATTCGGACTGTCGCGTACACTTTGGTAGTACTCCCCGCGGCAGAAACCTAGGACAATAAAGGGGGGCCGAGCTGGAGGACCATGTCGAGCTGGAGAACATTGCCGCTGAAGAGGTCTGAGAAACTCTTTTGGATCATCCTGAGCTCGTTGATCGTTGTGATTTGCGTGGTTTTTCTGTCGGCGCCCGCATGGACTTATCACCCGGCGCCGCCTCCCAAGTCAGACATGGGAGACACGTCGGATATGTCTGGAATGGGAGATATGGCAGACATGCCTGGCATGGGCCACGCCACGGCGATCGAGGAGACTCCAGCACAGAAAGCAAAGCATCTCGCGGACAAACGCGAGAGCGAATTCAATCATCATTTCGCAGGACTGCTGGTGATTCTGGCGGCGCTGTTCTTTCTACTCCAACCGACACTGACGAAACGCTGGCACTCCGCTCGCTATGCCTGGCCAATGTGTTTATTAACTGCGGGCATCTTTCTGCTGGTGTTCAGCGACACTGAAATTTGGCCTTTTGGATATCAGAGTTTTATTTACGCAATGACCCACAATCCCGAGGACGTACAGCACAAGACTTTTGCGCTCATCCTGCTCATTCTTGGTGTGGTCGAAATGTTACGAGCCAGCGGACGCGTAAGCGCAGCCTGGAGCGCGTGGGTATTCCCGGTGGTGGCCCTGTCGGGATGCGTGCTGCTTCTGTTTCATCACCACGGCGGGATGCACGGGCCCGATGCTATGAAGACGATGGTGAGCGTTCAACATCAGCACTTACACTTCGCGGAGGCTGGCGCTGGAGCAGCCGTAACAAAGGGTCTCGCCGAGACGAGCACGAAATGGTCTGGAATCTTCAATAAGATTTGGCCGCTGTTCATGATCGCACTTGGAGTGATGCTGATCATGTACTCGGAATAGCCGCTTCTGTGATTGGGATTTTTTGTGGCGCCTGTGCGAATACTTTTTTCTGTACGCGAAGAACGATAGTTCAATGACGGGATCGGCCCCGCGTGCGGGCAGGATTTCCTCCGCTTCAACTTTCTTCCCCTCGAGCTACTTGTAAGTCCGTTTTTCGCTTCCGATACATCGTTGGCAAGTCTGAGGCAGTGCTTTTGCGCGCTTAGCTGAGTTTGCGGTTGCCGGCGGTGTGGACGAAATCAGGTGCGGAGCAATGTCGATCGCGATGCGTCAAACTTTGCGCCCCGCAACCGCCATCATGAATGGCAAAATAGAATCCCGTGAGCGCCCAGGCTCCTCCATCCAATCCTCCGCCGCCCAAACACACCGGCATTTCCTACGCCTGGCGCGCACTGCGCCACAGAAATTTCCGGCTGTACTTCGCCGGACAAACCATCTCACTGATGGGCACATGGATGACGCGCCTGGCCACCAGCTGGCTGGTCTATCGCCTCACCGGCTCCGCGTTCCTGCTCGGTGTCGTCGGTTTCGCCGGACAAATCCCCACATTCCTTTTCGCGCCGTTCGCCGGAGTCTGGGTGGACCGGCTCAATCGCCGCAACGTCCTGCTCGTAACGCAAGCCCTGGCCATGCTGCAATCCTTCGCGCTCGCGGCGCTGGCCCTCAGCCACCACATCAATATTCACGAAATCATCTGGCTCAGCGTGTTTCAAGGAACCATCAACGCCTTTGACATGCCCGGCCGCCAAGCCTTTCTCGTGGAAATGGTGGAAGACAAACAAGACCTGGGCAACGCCATCGCGCTGAATTCTTCCATGGTCAATATGGCGCGCCTGGTGGGCCCGTCGCTCGCCGGTCTGGTGATCGCCATCTCCAGCGAAGGGTATTGCTTCCTGATTGACGGCATCAGCTACCTGGCCGTGATCGCCTCGCTCTACGCCATGCGCCTGGACTCCGCAGCCGTAAAACGCACCACCGATTCCGTGCTCATGCAAATGAAAGAAGGCTGGACGTACGTTTCCGGCTTCGCGCCCATCCGCACCATCCTGCTGCTTTTCGCGGTGGTCAGCCTGATGGGCTGGCCGTTCACGGTACTCATGCCCGTGTTCGCCGGGACGATTTTGCACGGCGGTCCGCACACACTGGGTTTTCTGATGGGCGCGGTTGGCGTGGGCGCATTAATTTCCGCAATTTCTCTGGCCGTGCGAAAAACGGTTTTGGGCCTCGGCAAAATGATTCCGATTTCCACGGCAGCGTTCGGAGTCGGCCTGATTTTATTCGGACTCTCGCACACCCTCTGGATTTCGCTGCTGCTGATGCTGGTCTGCGGCTTCGGATTGCTGCAGCAAATGGCCGCGAGCAACACTATTATCCAAACCATCGTCGAAGAAAGTAAACGCGGCCGCGTGATGAGCTTTTACACCGTCGCCTTTGTGGGCATGGCGCCTTTCGGCAGCCTGCTAGCCGGCACAGTTGCCCACGCCATCGGCGCCCCCCGCACCGTAATGCTCAGCGGGGCCTTCTGCATCGCAGGCGCCGCATGGTTCGCCACCCGCCTCCCCGGAATCCGCAAATTAATTCGCCCCATTTACAGAGACCTCGGAATCCTCCCTCCAGTAAACGCCGTAATCCAAGACAGCGTCGGCCGCTAAACCAGCAGCTTCAACCGGCACCGGTTTTTCCCTGCCTCGTTGCCTCCGTGCTTCCCGCGGCCTCTGCAACTCCGCACATTTTGGCTGTATCCATTCGGCCCCCAAATCCATCTAATTTGCCGTCCCCAACGCAAATCCTCTATAATCGTTGGGTTAACGTAGCAAGCAGAGTGGGTTCGAGCCCGCTAAATCGACCCCCTCCAGGCGCTCAGAAGAATGATCGATCTAGCCGAAAAAATTAAAAAAAAGCTTACCGACGAAATCAAGCTGCTCGAGCATGAGCTGCACACTGATCTCCCCAAAGAAATCAGCGTCGCCCGCGCCCACGGCGACCTGAAAGAAAACGCCGAGTACAAGTACGCCAAGGAGCGCCAGTCCTTCGTCTCCGCGCGCCTCGGCCAGCTCCACCAGCGCATGGCCGATCTCTCCATGCTCAATTTGAGCAATCTTCCGAAAGATCGCGCCGCCTACGGCTCACGCATCACCGTTTTGGACGTTGCGAAGCGCTCTAAAATCGAGTACAAACTGGTGACTGTCGAAGAGGCCGACGCCGCCAAAGGCCTGATTTCCACCAGTTCGCCTATCGGCCGCGCCCTGCTTGGGAAAAAAGTCGGTGACGAAGTGCAAGTCACCACTCCGGCCGGCCTGAAAGATTACGAAGTCGTGGAACTGCTCACCATCTACGACGAGGAATAGCAGGTGAAACTTTTTTCATGCTGACGCGCACCATCGGCCGGCTCCTGGCCTGGCCCATCGAACGTCTTGCAGCCTTGGTGGCAGCTACCGGCATCCGTCCCAACGTCATCACCTGGTCGGCACTGGTTCTGAATTTCTGGGCGGGAATTCTTTTCGCTGCCGGGCGCTTCGCCGCCGCCGGCGGCATGATGATTCTCGCCGGACTCTGCGACCTGCTGGATGGTCCGGTGGCGCGCCGCCAAGGCCGCGTCTCGATGTTTGGCGGATTTCTGGATTCAATTTTCGACCGCTACGCCGACCTGATTCTGTTCCTCGGCCTGCTGGTTTACTACTCGCACGTGAATCGCTTCGGCTACGCCATGCTGGCTGGCGCGGCGATGGCCGGCTCGGTAATGGTGAGCTACGCCAAAGCGCGCGCGGAATCGCTGGTGCCTTCCGCCGAAGTGGGATTTTGGGAACGGCCCGAACGCCTGGCGCTGATGATTTTGGGCGCGCTGGTGAATCGCATGGACGTGGTGCTCTGGATCCTGGCCATCGGCCCGAACATCACCGTCATCCATCGCATCGTGCGCACCTGGCAGCAAACAAAAGTGGAATCGCACTCGCCCGCATCTCTACAGCGCGCCTCTGCAAGGCCCGGATCGCAGCCTTCCAGTCTGCCGGCCGGCGCGCCCGGTTCGCTGCAAGCTAATATTCCCGGCGACGTCCGCGAATCTTCGCCGCTGCTCACCCGCACAGCCCGGCGCGGAGGTTAATCGTGCCCAAGCTTTTCGGAATCATCGGGCTGCTGGTCATCTGCGCCGGGATCGATCTGCTCTGGCAATCGCGCCACGAAATTAAATTCTGGATGTTCGCCTATCTCGCGTTCTTCCGCGCCCTGCTGCGCAATCGCGAAGCCACCCCGCCCGTCTTTCCTTCCAAGGAAGCAGCTCAGAAACGCCAGGGCGCCGTGCGTTTTCTCCTCGGCGTCAGCTTCGTTTTCTTGCTGGGCCCGCTGCTGATTGCCATCGGCATCACCTTGATTTTCTTCCCGCATATCTGATCTGTTCGTCTGTTAAGTCCTTTTCCGGTCGCCGCCCCAATCCCAATCTTTTAACCTGCCATTCACATTTCTGAGATATGGTCCAGCGCGGCTTGCGGTTCCACAGCGCGTTTGTGATATAGGTGGTGCTCAGTTAGCTAGCTACACGGCATCACTGCAGCTCCTGCGCCACGCACATGCACGGAATTTGCTCGCTGCCGTCACGCCCTGCAAGCAGGGCGAGGAGAAAAAATGTCCACACCGCCTAGTCCGGATCCGCATACGCCCTCGGCCACCGCTTCGGTCTGGAACCGCGTTGCGCAAACCGACGATTTCAAGAAACTCCTCGCCGTGAAAAAAGCCTTCGTCATCCCCGCGACGATTTTTTTCGTCCTCTATTACTTCGCCCTGCCGATTTCCGTCGGATATTTCCCGGCTTTCGTGCAACGCAAAGTCTGGGGGCCGGTGAACATCGCCTACCTCTTCGCGCTCTCGCAATTCATCGTCGCCTGGCTCATCGCTTATCTCTACGTGCGCGCCGCGCGCGAATTCGATGCGCGTGCCGCGGCGGTGATCAAAGATCTCGGCAATCTCGAAGCGAAGGGAAACTAACCGATGAATACCACGCTCATCCTCTTTCTCGCGTTCATCGCCATCACTCTGGGAATCACGGCCTGGGCCTCGCGGCTCTCCGGCTCCTCCGCTTCCTATTTCGCGGCCAACCGCCGCGTCAGCGCCTGGCAGAATGGCGTCGCCGTCGCCGGGGATTACATGTCCGCCGCATCTTTCCTGGGCATCGCCGGCCTCATCGCTTTCTACGGCTACGACGGCTTCATGTACTCCGTCGGCTTTCTGGTTGCCTACCTCACCGTCTTGCTGGTCGTGGCCGAGCCGCTGCGCAACGCCGGCAAGTACACCATGGCGGACGTGCTCGCCTACCGCCTGCATCCGCGCCCGGTCCGCGCCATGGCTTCGCTCAGCACCATCACCGTCAGCACGTTTTACATGATTGCCCAGATGGTGGGCGCTGGAGCGCTGGTCGCGCTGCTGCTGAAAGGTTCCGGCATCAGCTTCCGTGTCGCGGTCAGCGGCGTGGGAGTTCTGATGATTGTTTACGTCGTCTTCGGCGGCATGATCGCCACCACTTGGGTGCAGATCATCAAAGCCATTCTGCTGATCTCTGGCACGATTCTGCTCAGCTTCATGGTTCTGGCGCATTTTGGCTTCAGCCTCGGCGCATTCTTCACCGCCGTCAGCCAGGTTCACTACCATCTGCCGGATGGCACCGAAGTGGTGAAGGATTTCCTCACGCCTGGTTTGCGCTATAAACCTCCGTACGGCGCGCTGGATCTTCTTTCGCTCGGCATGGCCCTGATTTTCGGCACTGCCGGATTGCCGCACATCCTCGTCCGCTTCTACACGGTGCCCGACGCAAAAACCGCGCGCTTCTCCGTGGTCTGGGCCATGTGGCTGATCGGCATCTTCTACATTCTCACCACTTTTCTTGGCTGGGGCGCCGCCACCATCGTGGGCCGCGACTTCATCGCCAAAAACGGCGGCAACAATATGAGCGCGCCGCTGCTGGCGAACGCGCTCGGCGGCCCAATTTTCTTCGCGTTTATTTCCGCGATCGCCTTTGCCACCATTCTCGCCGTCGTCGCCGGACTGACCATCAGCGCTTCGACGTCTTTCGCGCACGACGTGTGGACTAACATCGTCCGTCGCGGCCAGGAACACAATCCGGGAGAAGAACGCCGCGTCGCGCGCATCGCCGCTTTCGTGGTGGGCGCGATTTCCATCGCCATCGCTATCGTGCTCGGCCCCACGGCGAACGTGGCGTTCCTGGTAGCGCTGGCTTTCGCTGTCGCCGCGTCCGCGAATCTTCCGGTGATCCTGTTCTCGATTTTCTGGAAACGCTTCAACACCGCGGGAGCGGTCGCGGGCCTCGCCAGCGGCCTGCTCGCTTCGATCGTGCTGATTTTCATGGGCCCCAGCATCATGACGGTGGACGCGCCGACCGTCGCGGCCGCCGCGCGTCACATCATCCAGCACGCCCCGATTTTCCCGCTGGAAAATCCCGGCATCCTCAGCATCCCGCTGGGATTCCTCGGCGCGATTCTCGGCACGCTGCTCAGTAAACGCGATCTGGCAGGCGAAGAAAAATTCGCCGAGCTGCAAGTCCGCGCCAACACCGGCCTGGGCGCCGAAAAAGCCGTCGCACACTAAACCATCTCCTTGGCGGCGCCAAGAAAACAGTGATCTGGCGGGACGCGGGCGGGTCCCGCAGGCGCGGGGCTCGTCCCTACAGAGATTTTTTATCTTGCTGTGATCCGCAGCTGCGCGCAATTTTCTCGGCACAGCTTTTTTCTCCGTTCCGCACGCCACAAACCTCGCGCTTCCTGCTCTCAGCGTCCCGCTCCCGTTTTTCCGCTGTTCACCCATCCGTACACTGCCGCCGCCTTCCTCCTCGCCCGCGCCACTGCCTGCGCTATCATGGCTTGCGAACAATTTCGCGCGACCTTTGAAGCCTTCCCTGATCATTCACGGCGGCGCCTGGAGCATCCCCGACGAGTCGGTCGAAGACTGCCGCGCCGGTATCCAACGCGCGCTCGATGCCGGATGGAAAATTCTCTCCTCCGGCGGCGCAGCGGTTGACGCCGTCGAATCCGCCATCGTAATTCTGGAAGACGATCCCACATTCGACGCCGGGTTCGGCTCGCACCTGAATACCGACGGCCGCGTCCAGCTCGACGCGATCATCATGGACGGCGGCTCGCTGAAAGCAGGCGCGGTCGCTGCCGTCGAACGCATTCACAATCCGATTCGCCTGGCGCGCACGGTCCTGGAACACAGCGAGCACATGATGCTGGTCGCAGGCGGCGCGGAAAAATTCGCCGAGGAACGCGGCATCGAACTTTGCCCTCCCGAAGACCTGATCCATGAACGCGAACGCATCGCCTGGCGCCGCTGCCTCAGCGATGCGCACGCCGCCGAAAATCATCTGGGCCACGAATCTGGCACCGTCGGCGCTGTGGCTCTCGACGAGCACGGGCATCTCTTTGCCGGCACTTCCACCGGCGGCACCTGCTGCAAACTTCCCGGCCGAGTGGGTGATTCGCCGCTGATCGGCTGCGGCTGTTATGCCGACGCGGAAGCCGGCGGCGTCTCCTGCACCGGCCATGGCGAAGGGATCATGAAAATTGTGATGGCCAAAATGGCTACTGATCTGTTGCACGATCAGCGCGTGCTGCTGCCGCATCGCAAGAAAGCCGAAGCGCTGTCGCTCGCGCAAGCCGTCGCCGACGCTTGCGTGCGCAAACTCGCGCATCGCGTGCACACCACCGGCGGGCTGATTCTCCTGGATCGCCAGGGCCGCCCTGCCGCTGCGTTCAATACTCCGCGGATGGCATACGGTTACGTGGAAGAATCCGGCAAATTCCGCATTGCGCCTTAGTTTCCTCGCGGCATCCTCGCAGCATCTTCCTGGCATCCTATCCCGCACTCGCTCATCCAACCGCCGTTGGGGTAAGATGTGCCGGGCTGCAGCGACCTTAAGGAGAAAATTATGGCTATACGCGATGCACTGCTTGCCGAATTCGACCACGAGATGATCAGCACACGCCAAACGCTGGAACGCGTTCCTGAGGGCAAGCCTGACTGGGCGCCGCACGCGAAATCCATGAAGATGGGGCGGCTCGCCGGGCACCTGGCGGAACTTTCCGGCTGGGCCGCGACCATCATCAATCAGGATGAACTGGATTTTCGTCCGGCCGGAGCACCGCCGATGCAGCCGCTGGTGATGAGTTCGCGGCAACAGCTGCTCGACACTTTCGACAAGAAAGTTGCGGAAGCGCGCGCGGCGCTCAGCAGCGCGACCGCCAGCGACGAACACCTGATGAAGAACTGGAAGCTGCTGGGCGGCGGACAAACGATTATGGTGATGCCGCGCGTGGTATTTTTGCGCGGGTTCGTGATGAATCACATCGTTCATCACCGCGCGCAGCTGGGTGTTTACTTGCGCATGAACGATGTGGCGGTGCCGAGCGTTTACGGGCCGTCCGCCGACGAAGGCAAAATGTAGGCCCGGTTTTGAACTGCATCTGGAGCGGCCGCTTCGTCCCGCGCGTTGCGGGGCGAAGCGGGCGTTCTCTTTGCCTCCTGCTTCCCTGCCTCGTGCTTGCCTAACCCGCCGCTTCGAGCGCCTCGGCCATTTCCAGCAGCTTCCGCACCGTATTCCAGTTTCTCCCGGTCGAAGAAATCTTCAGCGTGCGCTCCACCGTGGCCATGGACAACTTCGGCCGCGCCATGCCGTTCGGAAAATACACAAAAAGCTCGCGGCCGCTGACGCGCAATTCTTCGGGCTCGCAATTGATCTTCAGAACTTTGTCGAGCGCATCCGCGGCGGGACTGCTGGCGAGAAACGCCACCAGTAATCGGCTGGCGTCTATGCCGGAGCGCTTGGCGAAGGGATTGCGGACGACCACTTCGCGCAATTCCGGCGCGGTGCGCACGATCACGCTGGGACGAAATCCGAAATTCCGCTCGATGCCCTTCTCGATGCGCGTGCCAGCTGTCGCGAGATCGCGCTTGTCCGCGCGGCAGACTACGTTGCCGCTTTGGATGTAGGTTTGCGCGTCGCGAAATCCCAGCGATTCGTACACGGCGCGGAGTTGGTCCATTTTGATTTTGTTGTGGCCGCCGACGTTGACGCCGCGCAGCATGGAAATAATCACGCTCATATTGCCGCGCAGTATAACGCGACTTTGGCAATAAGTTCGCGCAGGCAATTTGCGCGCCGCTGGTAAAATGCAGAAAACGTGCTGGCCGAGAGGACTTTCCAGATTTGAAATTCGAAGAAACCCTGAGCGCGGTCGTTGCGTAGAGTCAGCGATTTTGGCAGCGCCGAATTCGGCAAAATTAGTGTCAATTAGAAATGCGCCCGGTTGTTTGTTTTCAATCATTTGGGTGGTGTTTCTAATTGCAACTTGTGACGATAAGAAACGTCCGTAGTTTTGCTACCGAGGGGTGAAAACTTACGGGCTGTGGTGTTTGCTGGCGCTGCGGTGGGAGTGTTTCGGCGCGGTTGTGGAGTTTTGCCGGCCATGTCGGCAGGGAGCCGGCGGTGTCGCGCGGACTGTGAAAATTATTCATTTTGTGATTCCCCTACGACGTTAGCACGCGTGGATCGTAAACGCAGCTGTACGTTCGGACAGAACTGGTACCTGACTTTTTTACCGCAGAGGACGGAGAGCAAGGCAAAAGATTTACCACAGAGGTCACAGAGAAAACCGGAGAACACAGAGAAGGCAACGGCGTGAACCGCAGAGGCGCAGAGTTCGCAGAGAAAAGCGGGAGAGATCCGTGTCGCGCGACCGCGGGACGGGGCCGGCATGAAGCCAAGGCGAGCTTGCGATTGGCTGACATCGTGGCAAGCTGGGGTGGAGCGATGCTTGTGATAGGTTTGGCTCGTCTGGTTGCTTACACGGGAGGAATTCCTATGCTGTTTGACTTCGCGACGCTGCCTGCGCGCGAGCGGTACAAATTGATGGTTTCTACGATTGTGCCGCGGCCGATTGCGTGGATCGTGACGCAGGATTTGCAGGGGCAGTTGAATGCGGCGCCATTTTCTTTTTTCAACGGATTTGCGGGGGATCCTCCGGTGGTGGGAATTGGAATCGGGAGCCACGATCCGGGGCGGCCGAAGGATACGCGGCGGAACATTCGCGACACGGGGCAGTTTGTGGTGAACCTGGTGTCGGAGGAAGTTCGCGAACGGATGAACATCACGGCGATCGAGTTCGAGCGTGAGGTGAGTGAAGCGCACGAGGCGGGGCTGACAACCGTGCCGAGCGTGTTTGTGAAGCCACCGCGGATTGCGGAGAGCCCAGTTTCAATGGAGTGCGAGTTGATGCAGATCGTGGAGTTGGGACAGGAGAATGGACTGGTGCTGGGGCGGATACTGGCAATGCATGTGCGCGACGAGTTTGTGATTGATCCCGTGAAACATCATATTGATACGCCGGGGTTGCGGCTGATTGGGCGCATGCATGGAGCGGGGTGGTACGCGCGGACTTCTGATTTGTTCAAGATGGAACGGATTCCGCGGGCGGCGTGGAAGCTGGGTGGCGGTAAATCGGAAGGTAAGTAGCCCGTCAAGTTACCGGAAGGCGCAGAGAAGGGCCACCGCGAGCCTACGATAGGCTGACATCGTGGCAAGCTGGGGCGCAGCAAGCAGCGCCCCTACCGCGTATTCTCGGAATCGCGAGGTGGTGTCTGCCGGCCACGGTGCGCGGGTTGTTGCGGTTGAATGTGCGGCGGGGCGTGTGCTAGCATCCGGGTTTCCGCAGGGTCATGAGCGCAACCGCCGGGGGGCGGCGCCGTGATGATGTACGCCTCGTCTTACATGTCGGAATGGACGTCTGTTTTATCCCTTTGCGAAATGCCTATTCGGAGTGGTGTGTGTGGGTGAAGAGGTGCGAGTTTGTTTTGGAGAGGCAAGAAGCGAAGGATTACCGCAGAGGAGCAGAGGGCGCACCCTTCGATCCCGCACTGCGGGATCTCAGGATGAATCGCGCTACAGTGCGATTCAGAGAAAGGCGAGAACATTAACACAGAGGACACGGAGAAAAGCGGAGAACACAGAGAAAGATAACGGCAAACCAATGGCAACGGCGGCGCGGTTCGATGAAACTGAACCAGCCGCTTCAGAGTCAACACCGCGCGCGGGGGGACACTTTTCGGCTAGCTGTTTAATTTCATCGAGGTGAAAAATGAAAAACTACAATACCGAATGGATTCGAAATGTTGGCATTGTCGGCCACGGCGACACGGGGAAAACCCAGCTGGTGTCGTCGTTACTTTTTACGGCGGGGATGACGCCGCGGCTGGGAAAAGTCACGGAAGGATCCACGACGACGGATTGGGACGAAGAAGAGGTGGCGCGGAAGATATCGATCAATACGGGCGTGGCGTACGCCGAATGGCAGGCGCCGGCGCAGCCAGAAAAGACCAAAATCAATCTGCTGGACACTCCAGGTTATTCGACTTTCATCAACGAGACAAAATCGTCGCTGATTGCCGCGGATGCGGCGCTGATACTGGTGGATGCCGCTGCGGGCGTGCAGGTGGTGACGGAAAAGGTGTGGGACTACGCGACGGAATACGATTTGCCGCGCGCGTTTTTGCTGAACTGGATGGACCGGGATTTGGCGAGCTACGAGCGGGCGCTGGAATTCGTACAGCAGGTTTTTGGACGCGGCGTGGTGCCGATTCAATTGCCGATCGGCTGGGAAAAAGGATTTCGCGGCGTGGTGGATTTGATCACGATGAAGGCGCTGATTTACACGCCGGACGGGAATGGAATCGCGAAGATCGAAGAGATTCCGCAGGCGCTGGCGGACGAAGCGAAATTGGGGCACGAAACACTGGTGGAAATGGTGGCGGAAGGCAACGACGCACTGATGCAGGAATTTTTCGATCAGGGCACGCTGCCGGTGCACGACCTGGTGATGGGTTTGCGGGAAGCGGTGCTGGCGAAGCGGCTGTTCCCGGTGATGCTGAGTTCGGCACTGCACAATATCGGGAGTGATGCGGTGCTGAATCTGATGGTGGCGATATTTCCATCGCCCGCGGCGCGCGGCAAAGCTGTGTGCCACAAGAGCGCGGACCACAAAGGCGAGACGGTGGAGCGGGCGATCAGCGATTCCGGGCCGCTATCGGTTTTTGTGTTCAAGACGCTGGCGGATCCTTTTGCGGGGCGAATTACTTATTTCAAGGTGATGTCTGGCGTGCTGAAGAATGATGCGACGCTGACGAATTTCCAGCGCGAGTCGCAGGAACGATTTCAGCACATTCAGGTGATGCAGGGAAAAACGGCGACGGGGGTGGGTGAGCTGCACGCGGGGGATATCGGGTCAATCGCGAAATTGAAAGAAACCACCACGGGTGAAACGCTGGGCGACAAGAATGCGGCGGTGTTTCATGCGCCGGCGCGGATTCCAGAGCCTTCGATTACATTCGCGGTGGAACCGAAAACGCGGGCGGATGAAGACCGCATTGGCGTGGCGATACACAAAATCCTGGAGGAGGATTTGGCGCTGCGATTTGGGCGCGATCCGCAGACCAAGGAATTTCTGCTGAGCGGCGCGGGGCAGCAGCATCTTGAAGTGGTGGTGGCGAAGCTGCGGAAGCGCTATCACGTGGAATTGATGATCCATCCACCGAAAGTGGCCTACCGCGAGACGATTCGCGCGAAGGCGGATGCGGAAGGCAAACACAAGAAGCAGACCGGAGGGCACGGGCAGTTCGGGCTGTGCCGGATTAAATTGGAACCGCTGCCGCGCGGCAAGGGGATCGAATTTGTGGATGACGTTTTCGGCGGAGCGATTCCCAAGAACTGGATTCCGTCGGTGGAAAAGGGAGTGCGGGATTCGGCCGAGCGCGGTTACCTGGCGGGATTTCCGGTGGTGGATTTCCGCGTGAGTTTGTACGACGGGAAATATCACGACGTGGATTCCAGTGATATGGCTTTCAAGATTGCGGGGTCGCTGGCGTTCAAGGAGGCGATGAAGCAGGCGCGGCCGGCGCTGCTGGAACCGATTATGCAGGTAGAGGTTTATGCGCCGGATCAGTATTCGGGCGATTTGATGGGACATTTGAGCGGGAGGCGGGGAAAGATCAGCGGGAGCGAGGCGCGCGCGGGGAATGTGGTGATCAAGGCCTTGGTGCCGTTTTCGGAAATGCTCAGCTACGCGAATGAATTGATTTCTTTGACGCAGGGGCGCGGGAGTTATGCGATGGAATTTTCGCATTACGACTACGTGCCGAATGAGATTGCGGAGAAAGTGATCGCGGCGCATAAGCCGCATCACGCGGGGGAAGAAGTGGAGGAGAACGGGAAGTCGGCCTCGGCTTAGCGGGGGAAAGTCAAAATCACCACTGATGAACGCAGATTAACACTGATAAAGACACTGATAAAAGCGACGGGAGATAAATTCAAAGGCAACCGTGAAGGGTGCCGCAGCGAGCCGTAATTCGGTTTGGGGAAAAAGGAAGTGGCTAGGACCGATCTCATAAATATTCAGCCGCGACAGAAAGGCTTGGCTTCAGGGGCTAAAGAGTCTGTGTGAGAACTTCAAATTCGTGGCCTCAGCGGCTAAAGCCGTCCCGATTTTGCGGCAGTTACGGCACGGCTGAAGCCGTGCCCTGACGAAAACAAGCAGCGAATATCCTGCGGTTCTTGCGCAGACTTTTCAGTTTTGCCTTTCCGGATCACAAACTTGTGCGCGGGTTGCTAGTTGGTGGCGCCGGAATTTGCGCCGGAGTTGTGGTGCGGGATCAGACGCGCGAAAAATTCGCCGATGGAGTGCAGCGGCGAGGGTTTCGCGTCGGAGCTGGCGGGCTGTGCGGCTGTTGGTGCATCGGCAGTTTGTGTGTTTGCGGCTGGCGCTGACGTTGGCGCCGTTGCCGGCGGTTGCGTTGCGGCGGGCTGCGCCGACGTGGATGCAGGCGCGGTTTGCGCTGGTGCGGATGCAGTTTGAGTTTGCGCCGTTGCGATATTCACTGGAGCGGTAGCTGACGCGTTTTGGACTTTGGGGCCTTCGCCTTGTTTGTATTGGGCGTTGCGACCCGCGGTGCCGGATGGGCAACCTACGCCGTAGCAGGGACCGGCCACCCGCAGCAAGTCGCAGCCCGATAGGCACACGGTTGACATGCACAGAATCAGCACAGCGCTGAGCTTTTTGCTCATCGTTTCCTCTCACGAAAGCTGTCAGGGCGCGGCGATAAGGCCGGAGCTATAGCCTGATGATGGCACGGAAAGGGGGCGGCCAAGGGATTTCCAGCGAAGGTGTAGGCGAAAACACCAGCAAATAGAAGGCGAAACCCGCAGGGCCACGCGGAAAAAGCTGCGATTCTTCAGGAAAAGCGGGGTAGAAAGAACCCCGTGCGGCGGCGGTGTTCCGCGAACGCGGCGCCAAATTCGTCGGCGAGGAAGGATTCCTCCTTGCGGGCTTTGCGCGTGAATCCGACCAGGAACATGGCGACGGCGAGGAGGCCGCGGTATTCGCCGATCAGGAGCGCGGTGCCGAACGTCGCGAGTATGAGCCCGGTGTAAATCGGATGGCGAATGCGGGCGTAGGGGCCGGAACGAATCAGCTGGTGGCCTTCTTTGATTTGCACTTCGGCGCTCCAGTCTTTGCCGATGGTGTGGCGGGCCCAGATGGCGAAAAGGACGCCTGCAGCGCAAAGGGCGGCGCCCAGCCAGGCGATTGAACGTTTATCGGGGACGAAGCGGTGATTGAGCGGGCCCCAGTTGGGATTTTCCTGGTAGAGGAGGAAGAAACCGGCGGCCATGAAAACGATGTAGAGCATGCGCTCGGCGGGATTCTGGCGCTTGGCGGTTTTTTTTACGCCTAATGCGGCAACTGCCCAGTAGAGCGCGAAGAGGAGCCAGAAAGCGCAAAGGACTTGTGAGGGCGTGACGTGCATTGGCGCGGGCTCCCGGGAATTTGAGTTGGCGAACGGGCGATGCGCTGCGGTGCGCGGGATATTGTTGCTTAGTCTGGGCGGTTTGCCAACCGTGCGGTTGCGCTGCGGTGGTGTGCCGGGTTCTGCCCAATTGAAGCTTGCGATGGTGGGAGTGGCTGCGTCTAAACCCCACCCTTCGCGTGAAGCAAAGATGCGAAGGACGGGGCACCCGCGAAGTCGAAATCAAATTCAAAAGAAACAGCACAGGCGAGATTGATTGCCTATGCCACCCGTCGTAGGTGCTGACGTAGGGGCGGGTCTGAGACCCGCCCCTACAGATTGAAAAACAAAGTCAAATGCACGCGGTTGAAGCGGCGCGATTACCCTTCGAACCGGCACTGCCGGTTCTCAGGATGAATCGCGCTGTGCGCGATTCAAAAGTTGAACTTGGCGCCGATTTGGACTTGGCGGGCTCCTGTGGTGCCGTCATTCTGGCCGACCTGTGAGGTGGAGTAACCGAACAGGGCGTCCTGAATGTTGGTATCCGGCTTGTTGAATTGGGTGCGGTTGAAGAGATTGTAGAACTCGAAGCGCAGCTGGAAGGTTACTTTCTCTTTGATGGTGGTGGTCTTGGCCAGACTTACGTTCCAGTTGTTGATGCCGGGCCCGGTGAACTGATTGCGCAGCAGGTTCGAGGGGACATCGAAGGGGACGGGCATGATGGTCGGATCGTCGGGATTAAACGCGGCGAGGTTGTAGCCGGTGAAGACCGCGGTGCTGGGCACGACGCGCCCGGTGGAGGGGACGGTCTTCAGAGCCGAGGCGTTCACGACCGTGACACGGTCGGCGAAGTTGGTGTGGAGCGTGTCGGCGATTCCGAAGATGTCGTAAGGAAGACCGGTCTGCCATGCGGCGATTCCGCTGATCTGCCAGCCTTCCAAGGCGCGTCCGGCGTAGCCATTCGCGAAATGAGCGCGGCCGCGGCCGATGTTGGGTTGATAGACGAAGTTGATGACGCCGCGTTGGCGGGTATCGAAGCCGGAATTGCCTTTTTCGCGCCGCAGGTTGAAAGAATCCACGGGGAAATTGCCATTCGCGACCGTGGGAACCAGGGGATCGGAAGAATCATCGAGCGCGTGAGCCCAGGTGTAGGAGCCCTGAATCTGCAGGCCGTGGAAATTCTTTTCAGTGACTTGCAGTTGCAGACCGTCGTACCAGGAATGGCCGGAGGTCTGGTCGGTGAAGGTGTCGAAGAAAGCATTGTTGTTGACGACTGGATTGATGCCGGGCGCGCCGAAGTAGAGCGTGGCAAATTGCAGATCTTCGGTGGGAACACCGGAGGCGATGGCCGCAGCGACCAGCGCGGGCTGCGGCGGATTGCCGTCTATCACCCGGAGAATGCGAGTGCCGTGGTTGCCGACATAGTTCACATCCACGTTAAGATTTTGGGTGACTTCGCGCTGCACGCCAATATTCCAGGTGACGACGAGCGGCGGCTTGATATTGGGATCGAAGAGATCGGGGAAAATACCCGCGCCGTCGGGGACGACGGGAGAGGGCGTTAGATTTCCGGGAGCGAGCTGCGCCTGGAGTTGCGCCGCAGCTACGGGGCCGAGGTTTGGCGCGGGCTGGTTGAAGACGCTGGGTTGGAACGGCGGATTGCCGCGCGCGTCCGAAACCAGGTTGCCGTAGATGCGGTCGCTGAATACGCCGACGCCGCCGCGAACGGAGGTGCGACCGTTCTTGAAGGGATCCCAGGCGAAGCCGAAGCGAGGCTCGAAGTTCTTGTAATAATCCTTGAAGAGTTGGAGTCCCGTGCCGGGGCCGACGGGCTGGAAAGTGAAGGGAGCGGGACCGCTGCTGTCCTGGAAGAGCGTGGCGAAATTGGCGTGGGCTTCGTAGGGCACGCCGTACCATTCGTAGCGCAGGCCGTAGGTCAGGGTGAGATTGGGTTTTACTTTCCAGCTGTCCTGCACGAAGCCGCCGATTTCGTGCTGTTCGAAATTGAGTTCATCGGTGGCGTGACGGTCGCCGGCGCGGTCGAAGAATTGGGTCTGCGCCTGAGAGTTCACGAGGCCGAGCAGGGCGCCGACGGTGTCCTCGAGTTGGTTCGAGTCCACACCGGTGTTGAGGTCCTGCAGCGTGGAAATGCTATTGGCAGTGAAAACGTTGAAGGTGAAGGCGCCGCGCGAAGAGAAATTGGTGTTGTTGTTGGAATAGGCGTCGCGGACTTCCGCACCCCACTTAAAGGTGTGCGATTTCATGACTTTGGTCATGGCGTCGTACCACTGATAGGTTCCCTGCTTGCTGGCCTGCTCGTCGGCATCGCCCAAGGCCTGGCAGCCGAAACCGAACGGGCCGCCCTGGCCGCCCTGGAAAACGGGGAGAGTGAAGTCCGCGCCGTGGCCGACACCGTCGGTGAATCCCAGGGCATCGAAGGTTGGGACGCCGCCGCAACCGAAAAATTCGTTGATGCGATTGGCACCGAAGCGAAATTCGTTGATTAAGCTGGGACCGAAGGTGGAGGTGATGCCCACGGCGAGGTTTTGAATCTTGTTGATCTCGCTGACGTCGCCCAAGCCGCCGGGGAGAAAATCATTGTGGAAGGGGTTGGGGTCGTGGAAGTAATTGTAGGTGTAACGAGCGTAGAGACTGTGGTTCTGATTCAGTTTGTGGTCAATCTTGATGACGGCGTCTTCGTCTTTTTCGCGTGACTCGCTGGGGAAGAAGAGCTGGCCGGTGATGCCGTCGGAATTGGCCTGGTTGGGCGCGGGATAAAAGGAGAGGATTTGCTGCATGACGGGATCGAGGCCGACGCCGGTGGCGTTGTTGGCGAGGCCGGGAGTGGTGACGTTGATGGCCTGGCTGGCGCCGGTTTGCGGATTGGTGTAAGTGAAGATGCCGGATTTGAAGGCGGCCGTGGGCACGACGGTGGTGTTGGTTAACGAGGTGACGAAACGAGCACCCTGATAGTTGATAAAGAAAAAGGTCTTGTCTTTGATGATGGGCCCGCCGATGGAGCCGCCATAGAGGTTGCGCACGTAGGGATTTTTCGCGGCGACATCACCGGTGAGCGGATCGATCTGGTGATTGAAGTAATCGCGGGCGCCGAGCGCGTCCCAGCGGCCGAAGTAGAAAAGGTTGCCGTGGAATTCGTTCGTGCCACTGCGGGTGATGACGTCAATGATGGCGCCGTTGTTGCGGCCATACTCGGGCGCGAAATTATTGGTGAGCACGCGGAATTCCTGGGTGGCATCGGGATTTTCGGCGACGAGGCCGCCGAGCGGGCCGGGCACGTCCGCATCGTTGTTATCGGCGCCGTCGAGCAGGAAATTGTTGTTGCGCTCGCGTCCGCCGTTTACGGAAACGCCGCCCAAACCGTCGGATTGGGTGACGCCCGGGCCGAGGAGGACGAGTTGATAGGGGTCGCGCAGAATCAGCGGCAACTCCGTCATTTGCGCATGTTCTACGACGTTGCTGAGCGTGGCGGTCTCGGTGTCAATCTGCGCTACGGAGGCGGCGGCGACTTCCACGGTGGCGGAAACAGCGCCCACCTCGAGCTTGGCATCGAGCGTCAGAACCTGATCAACCGTAAGCGTGATCTGGTCGAACTTGACGGCCTTAAAGCCGGCCTTGGTAAAGGTGAAGAGGTACGCCCCGGGCTGCAAGCTGGAGATGGTGTAGGCACCGGTGTCCGTCGAGACAGTGGAGCGGGAGATAGAGGTAGCAGCGTTGGTGGCGACGATACTGGCACCGATGACGGCTGCGCCGGAACTATCCAGAACAGTGCCGGTAACCTTGGAGGTCTGCGCGCGGAGGATGGACGGCGCAGCGAGAATTCCCAGAACGATGAAGAAAGAAGCGAAGCCACCGAAAAGACGACGCCGAAAATTCATGTGGATCCCCCTGCTGCCGGGACATAAACGCGAGATGGGCGACGATCCCGACAAGCAATTCATGATTGGCAAAAGCATCTGGGTAGCCAGAGACTGTCATAAGCTTGTCACCGCTTAACCATCTGATTACAAAAGGAATAACAAAAAGAGCGGTGCACTGCTTGGGGAGTTCATCCGAGCGTTGGAATGCGGGGCGAGCCGGGCTTATGAATATTCGGACAGGCGGGTGCTTGCGATCCAGTTTGCAGGCAGGTGGAGATTTCAGGATGGAATCGGCCGTGGCGAGGGTGTATAAGGCAGAATCCAAAGTGGCAAAATGGCAAAGTGGCGAAGTGGCACGGTAAACCGAAGCGGGACGCGAGAGGCGAGTGGAGGGCGATGCGGCAATGTCCCGATAATGACAATGGCTGGTACGGCAAGACCATTGACCGGGGCGGATGTAGTTCGTAAGATTCCCGTTACCCCTGAATGGGGGTGAACGACGCGGCGCCGCGTTGGATGAAGCCTGCTACGGACCCGAAGTTGCTTCGTAGAATCCTGCGGAGAGGTATTGCGCGTCGCAAGGACGGACGAAGACCATGAAGCTGAGGGTCATTGGCCAGCAGCACAGCTGGGGCCTGCGGGGTAAAGTGCGCCGGATGGGTTGGGCGGGGATCGCTGCTTTGGCGACTCTGTCGCTCGCGGCTTGCAACGATACCGTTTCCAGCAAGCAGGTGAAGGCGCGGCCGCCGGCGGCGACTCCTGCGCCGGTGCCTGCGTTCGTGCACGAACCGCTGCCATTTCCAGAGCACACCGTTTCTTTGGCCTCCCTGTACGACACCCGCCCCGCCATTGACCACCTGATTGACCAAGTGCAGGTGATTTTCAATACCGCGCAGAAAGAATACAAGTCCGGCGATTTCGACAAGGCGCATGCGGATTACGATCGTGCGGTGGAGTTGATGCTGGCGAGCGGATTTCAGGTGGATTCCGATCCGCGGCTTTCGGATCTTTTTGATCAGATTGGCGAGACATTGCATTCCTACGAGCGCAGCGCGCTGCAGGATGCGGATGAAGAGGAAGCGGGCACCGGCACGCCGGCGCCGATGGACGAGCTGGCGGACATGACCTTGCCGAAGGGCGATCCGCGCTTGGCGGCGCAGGCGGAAAAAGAATTGATGCGCGTGCCGCACGATCTGCCGCTGACCGTAAATGATTCGGTACTGCAATATTTGAGTTACTTTTCGACGCCGCGGGGGCGCGCGACGGTGGAACATGGCTTGGACCGTTCGGGCCGCTACAACGACATGATCCGGCGCGTGCTGAAGGAAGAAGGCGTGCCGCAGGATTTGATGTACCTGGCGCAGGCGGAATCGGCCTTTCAACCGACGGCGGTATCGCGTGCGGGGGCGCGCGGCTTGTGGCAGTTCATGCCCTTCCGCGGCGAGGAATACGATCTGGACCGGACGTATTACGTGGATGAGCGCAGCGATCCGGAAAAGGCCACGCGGGCGGCGGCGCGGCACATGCGCGACCTGTACGACATGTTCGGCGACTGGTATCTGGTGATGGCGGCTTATAACTCGGGGCCGATGAACGTGGTAAAGGCTGTCGAGCGCACCGGCTACGCGGATTTCTGGGATCTGCAGAAGCGGCACGCGCTGCCGAAGCAGACGCAGAATTATGTGCCCATTATTATCGCGCTGGCTTTGGTGGCGAAAGATCCTTCCTTGTATGGTGTGGAAGTGGCGCCGGAGAAACCGGCTCCAGTGGATGTGATTCATCCGGCGCATGCGATTGACTTGCGTTTGGTGGCGGATGCCACCGGAGCGGATCTGGACGATCTGCGGGAGCTGAACCCGGAGATGCTGCGCAGCGTGACGCCCAATGATCCTAGTTTCGAATTGAAGCTGCCGGCGGGGTATGGCGAGAAATTCCTGAACGTGATCAATCAGGTTCCGGCGGACAAGTGGACGAGCTGGCGCTTGCACACGGTGGAACAGGGCGAATCACTTTCTGATATTGCGCGGCATTACCGGGTGACGGTCGGGGCGATCGAGTCTGCGAATCATCTGGAAGCGCATGCGGTGGTGCCGGCGGGATTCATGCTGAACGTGCCGGCGGCGCCGCCGGCGGTGCGTCTGGTGCATTACCGGGTGGTGCGCGGCGACACGCTGGAAGGAATCGCCGAGCGCTTTGATGTGAGCGTCTCGCAATTAAAACGCTGGAACAATATTCGCGGGGCCAGCGTGCCGCGCGGTTCGCGCTTGAAAATTTATGCCGGCGGCTCGCCGGATGATTCCGCGCGGTCGTCTGCGGCGGCGAAATCGGCGGCGCAGCCTGCGAGGAACGGAAACGCGGCGGTCGGGGTGCGCAAAGTCTCAGCGCCGGACCCGGGCGCCGGCGATACAGCGCGGCCGGCGAGCGTGGAGCATCACGTGAAGCAGGGTGAGACGCTGTATTCGATTGCCCACGCGTACAAGACCAGCGTCGAGAGTATCCGCCAGGCGAATTCATTTTTGGGCGAGCGGCCGCTGAAAGCCGGCGACGTATTGACGATTCAGCGTTGATTGTGGCTCGGCTCTAACCTTCCTGCAAGCCATTGAGTCCAGATGGTTTAATCTACTATGTAACTTTTTGTTACCACCTCGTTCCGGCGGTTGCCGCAAATATTCTGTGCTGCACGAGGTTTTCCCGGCCTTGCATCTTGACAAACTTCCGCTACTCCGATTATAAGCGCGCAGGGCCTAATACGGTTTTTGTTAAGTCCGACACCCAGGGAGGGACGAATGTTTCACGCCAAGCAGCACGATGAGGAAGATGACGAACTACCCCGTTACGAAGAGGAAGAGGGGGAAGAAGGCGCGGAACTCCCTCACGGAGATATTGTAGAGGAAGTGGAGGAGATCATCATCGAGGAAGAGCCGGAGGGGGAGGAAGCGCCCGCGGCTGCTCCCAAAGCCAAGGCGCCGCAGAAGAAGGCGCCGCGGAAAAAGGCGGCCAAGAAGAGCGCGCCCAAGAAGAAAGCCGCGGCCAAAAAGAAAGCCAAGCCCAAGAAAAGGGCAGCGAAGAAGAAGGGCAAGGCCAAGAAGGCGGCCAAGCGCAAGAAGCGGTAAAGTATTTTTTGCGAAGGATCAGGACGCGGGACCGGGCGCGCTTTTGGGGCGTCGCGGTCCCGCATTTTTTTGTGCGCGGCGAGGGATTTTTCGGCGCTGTGCCGGTGGCAGAGTTTGGTTCCGCGCTGCGTGGTCTCTCCGCGGCCCTACTTCCCTGCTTCTCTTTCTCGTTACGCGCGGCTTTGCTGGCTGCGACGAAATCCTGCAGCTGTGCTGATTCGAAACACGCTGCGGTGCGCGCGGCGGCTGTGCACCTTTGCGGTACGTTCCCAGTTTGAAAATAATTTACTTGCGGGGCGGGTTTATTGGCCGTTAGCATGGGCGCGGGATGGCTCTGGCGGTCGAACAAGTGCGTAGAATGCGTGGCGGGGCGCAATCGCATTTGATGCGCTGCTCGAATCAGGCGTATTACGTGGTGAAATTCCAGAACAACCCGCAGGGGTTGAGGATCCTGGCGAACGAATTGCTGGGTACGAGATTGGCGGCGAGGCTGGGGCTTTCCGTGGCGGAGCCGGAAGTGGTGGAGGTGCGGGCGGAGCTGATCGCCGGCACCGAGGACCTGGTGATTCAGCTGGGGCGCGGGCGCGCGCCCTGCAAAGCGGGCAAGCAATTTGGCTCGCGCTATCCGGGAAACCTGGCGGACGTGGCGGTGTACGATTTCTTGCCGGACGAGCAGCTGCGCGAAGTGACCAACCTCGCGGAGTTTTGCGGGATGCTGGTGTTCGACAAGTGGACCTGCAACACCAACGGGCGGCAGGCGATTTTTTTTCGCGAGGCGGACGGGGCGGCCCACGGCGTGGGTCAACGTGTGGAACGCGGAGCTGGGTCGGCCGCGCGTTATTGCGCGCGTATGATTGACAACGGATTCTGTTTTAACGCCGGGGAGTGGAATTTTCCGGATGCACCGTTGCGGGGATTATATGCGCGGCACCGCGTGTATGAGGGCGTGCGCGGGATGGATTCTTTCGAGGCCTGGATCGCGCGTGTGGAGAGGATCGAGGAGGGCGCCTTGGAGGAGATTTACGGGCAGATTCCGCCGGAGTGGTATGACTGCGATGCCGACGCTTTGGAGAAAATGCTGGAGCAGCTCTTGCGCCGGAGGAAGTTGGTGCGGGAATTGATTGTTTCGGCCTGGAAGTCGTCGGCGCGGCCGTTTCCGAATTGGAAGTAGGGGTGCGGTTGGATGCGGGGAGGGAATTTTTGTGTTGCGGGGTTCTGGGCTGGGTTGCGCGGCCTTGGTGGCGCGGCCCGGGTGGCGCGGCCTGGGCGTGCTGCTTGGTGTGCTGCGCCGTGTTGCTGGTTGGCGCGAGATCATTTTTGTAGCGCGCGAAATATCCGAGCATAGATGGGGCGCGAAGTTTGGGCATGACTTTTCGGCAGGGAGGTAAACCGTGTCACCAGGATCGCCGGAGGAAGCACCAGCAAAGATGTTCCAGTATCGCATTCTGCGGTACATGCCGAACCTGCTGCGCGATGAGTGGGTGAATATTGGCGTGCTGCTGGAAGACACTTCCGGCGCGCGGCAGGCGATGCGGCTGATTGAGGAGACTGGGGAATTTGCGCGCGTGCGGCGCGTGCATCCCGACGCGGACGAGGATTTTTTACATGCGCTGGCGCCGGAGTTCGATGCGCGCTTGCGCGGACCGGCTGCGGAAGTCGCGGTTTATCTGCAAAAGCTGGAACAGAATCTTTCCAACGTACTGCAATTGGCCCCGGCGAAAGCACTACTTGCGGATAATTTCGACGTCGAACTGGAGCGCTTGTATCGCGAGCAGGTGACGCCTCCGACGCGGCGCGCGGGCGGGCTGCTGCAGAATACGCGGGACTGGATGCGAGACAAGTTGAACGACGTGTTCCGGCGCCATCGCATTCTCGGGCAAGCTGGAACATCGCGTGCGCGTCGAAGGTTTTACGCAGCCGGGCGATCCCATGCGGCTCGACTATGGCTACCAGAACGGCGTGCGCGGGTTCATCCAGTCGGTTTCCTTGCGGCGCGATTTGCCGCAGGCGAAAGCCCTGGCTTATACGGCGGGCTGCATCCACGCGCGCGATCGCCTGGCGGAAATCACGGCCATCACCGACACGGCGCCGGACGCTGAAAATCCGCGGCATGTGTTCGTGGAAAGACTTTTTGCAGGCGAAGGGATACGCATCGTGGCTTTGAGCCAGGTGGAGGGATTCGCCGAGGAATTGCGCCGGCGCATTCAGTGAAGTGGCTTCCGGGAAGATGCTTCCCGCGATTTCAGTTGGGGATCGGGTTGAAAATCTGCGCAGCGCTGGCGCACACGTTTCCGATGGTGCCCTGAATCGCTGCGAAAATTCTGGCGCTGGCGAGACCGGCATTCCGCTTCCAGTGGCTTGCTCTCTCACGGTCTTGGCAGTACTGTCTCCCGAGGCATTCGCAAAAAACGAGGCGCTGGCTTGACCCCTTCCGCCGCTGACGTGATCGAGATTGCCTTTCGCCATACCAAGGAACAGCTGTTGCAGCCGTTTCGCTTGGCGCAATGGGCGCGGCTCGCTTTCGTGGGAGTGCTGGCGGGCGAGATGAGTTCCTTCAATGGATGCAATTTTAATGTGCCCTTGAATCATCATCCCCGCGGCACGCAACACACTGCGTTGCTCGGTAGCCCCGTGGCCCACGTTCCTGAGCGCGCATCCCCTGCTCTTTGCCGGACTGGTGGCGGCTTTTGTGCTGCTGTGGCTGGGGTTCGTGATGCTGTTCACTTACATCGCGAGCGTGATGCGCTTCATTTTATTCGACAGCGTGGTGGAGCGAGAGTGCCACATCCGCCGCGGCTGGGCGCGGCGGCGCCAGGCGGGGATTCGCTTGTTCTGCTGGCAGATTTTTTTCATGCTGGCATCGCTGGGGGCGCTGCTGATCGTCATAGGCATTCCGGTCGGGGCCGCCTGGACGTTGGGCTGGTTCACGCACGGCAGCGAACATGTACTGGGGCTGGTGCTGGGCGGCGTGACGCTGTTTCTGGCGCTGCTGGCGCTGCTGGTGACGCTGGCCGTGATCCATGTGGTGACCAAGGACTTTGTGGTGCCGCAGATGGCGCTGGAAGATATCGGCGCGCTGGAAGGCTGGCGGCGGCTGTGGCCGCAGCTGGCCGCGGAAAAAGCCGGCTATGCCGGATACCTGGGAATGAAAATCGTGCTGGCCATCGGCGCGGCGATCGTTTTCGGGATCATTTCGGTTATCGCTTTTCTGCTGCTGCTGATTCCTATCGGGGGAATGGGAGCGCTCGGGGTGCTGGGCGGCAAGGCGGCAGGCTGGGATTGGAACGTCGCGACTATCACGGCCGCGGCGACCTTCGGGTGCGTGGCGCTGGTTATTCTTATTTTTGCGATGGCGTTGATTTCCGTGCCGCTGGCGGTGTTTTTTCCGGCCTACGCGATTTATTTTTTCGCGCCGCGCTATCCGCCGCTCGCGGCGCTGCTGTGGCCCCCGCCTCCGGCTGCGGCCCCGGAAGCGCCGCAGGCACCTGCTTAGCCGCGGCGCCGGCGTTGCGCTGAACCGGGCGCGCTGGTTGCAGGGTTTGTGCGATGCGGCTCGCTTGCGGCGCGGGAATTTGCTGCGCTGCTTGCACCGCGGACGGATGATTTACTTTCGAGAGCCTGCCTTTTTCGGACATGTGTTGCTGGGCTTCCTGCCACTCCGGGATTTCCGGAGAATCCTGCGTCCAGTGCACGACCGCAGCCTCATCGCACCAGTGGAGCAGCTTGGGCATGGCTTTGCGATGCGCGCCGCCGGTGCGATAGGCGTTCATGGCCGCCTCGTCTTGCCATGCGGTCATCGTCCAAAAAACGTAGCCAGAGTTGACTAACAGCCGGCCGCCGAGAAAACCGCTGCTGCGCTGGACCTGGCGCACGGACTGGAACGTGTCCCAGAGAAACCCCGGAAGATAGAGGAAGGAACGGACTCGCAAACGCGTGACGGAGATCAGCGGCATGGTTTCCTTTTAGGGTTTAAGCGCGCTCCATTGCGGGAGGTGGCGGCGTTCGAGCAGGACTTCTGCGGCCCAGGTACCCAGGTAGGACGAGAGTGCCACGCCATGGCCGGCGTAGGCGCCGAGAACGATTGCGTTGCGGGGCGCGTTGCCATTCTTTAATCCTTCGCCCTTCCGGATGGCCGCGGTCGCGATGCTTTCGGGATGCCAGTCGAAGACCGGCTTCCAGGAGTCGCGGAAGAGGATGGGGCCGCCCCAGCGGCTTGCGAATTTTATTTTTGCGAGCTTGGGATGCAGGTGGCGGATGCGGTCTTCCAGGCGGTCGAAGGCCGCGGCGGATTCCTCTGCGGCGATGTCCACTTTTTCGAGGTCGTCGGCGTCCGGGGATTGCACCAGGCCGGCGCCCCATACGATGGAACAGTCCTGGCGCACGCGGCCCCAGAGATAGGGGAAATCCACGGTGTAGAACGGTTTTCCTGGCGCGAGGCCGATCGCGGCGAGAACTTTTTCGCTGACTGGCCGCGAGAGGACGGCGAGCGTCAGGCGCGGATGCATGCCGGTGAGGCCCGCTTGCGGCAGCGACAGGGCGTTCGCGGCGAAAAGGATTTTGGTTGCGGTGAGTTTTTGTGCTGCGCCGCGGGTGGTGGTGAGGTGCAGTTCGGGTGTCGCGCTCCACAAGATGTGCTGCACGCGGTGATTTTCGTAGATTTGCGCGCCGTGACGCTGCGCGGCGCGCGCGAGGCCGCTGACCAGCTTGCCGGGATCGAGCGTGCCGCCGGGGACTTCGTTCACTACTTTTAGTGTGCCGGAATCATTCCAGGCGATCAGGGATTGCGGCTGGGCCTTTGCAGAGGCGGCGTGGCGCGCGATTTCCCATGCGCCATGGAGTTGGAGGTCGCAGCGCACTTTTAATTTTTCGAGGATGGATTGGAAGCCCGCGAGGACGTCGCCCAGGCCGGGTTGATTGCCGGCGGCGGTTTCAGCGAGGACCATGCCGCCGGTGCGTCCGCTGGCGCCGGCGCCGATGCGCGCGGATTCGAAGACGGCTACGGATTTTTCGGGGGCTAGGAGGCGCAGCCACGCGGCGGCTGCCAGGCCCGTGAATCCGCCGCCGATGATCGGCGAAGTCCACGTGAGTGGGGAGTCTGTGGTGCGACGGGGTGAAGGTGATTTTCCAGGGGGGACGGCCCCAGGGGTCGAGATTCGGGGTGCGCGGCATCGGATTTAGAGTAGGACGATTGGAGTAGAAAGTTGATAGTGAAAAAGTTGACAGAAGTTAAGAGTTGAGAGCTGAAGCGGCAAAAAATCGATCGAGCACGGCGCGTTTCGTTTTCAGTTGCGGATCGAAAGCCGTACTTCAGCGGCTGAAGCCGCCCGACCTGTGCGGCGTTCATGTCGTGGCTGAAGCCACGACCTACAAAGATTTCGAAGCGACGGCAACGGCTGGCGGTCTAAAGACCGCCGCTACGAATTCAAAAGAACAGTCCTGCCGGACTCTTCACTTTCGACTCTTAGCTTTCAACTTTCAACTGTTGACTGTCAACTCTGCAGCGATATGGCGCGTTACAAAATACTTTCCGTCCAATTCTCGAGCGTGTGCTTCAGCTTGGCCATGAACTGGTGGGCTACGGCGCCGTCCACGACCCGGTGATCGTAGGAGAGCGTGAGGTAGACCATGGAGCGGATGGCGATGGCGTCGTCGATTACTACGGGGCGCTTTTCGATGGTGCCCAGGCCCAGGATGGCGACATTGGGTTGATTGATTACCGGCAAGCCGAACAGGCCGCCGAAGACGCCGGGGTTGGTGATGGCGAAAGTGCCCTCAGCGACTTCTTCGGGCTTAAGTTTCTTGGCGCGGGCGCGTTCGGCGAGATCGTTCATGGTGCGCGCGATGCCCAGGAAGTTTTTCTCCTCGGCGTTTTTGATCACCGGAACGATCAGGCCCCAATCGAGAGCTACGGCGATGCCGATGTTGCATTCCTTGTGCAGGATGATGTTGGTGCCATCGACCGATGCGTTCACGGTGGGAAAGGCGCGCAGAGCTTCCACGGCGGCGCGAACGAAAAACGGCATGAAGGTGAGCTTGGTGCCGGTGGTTTCCTCGAACTTAACTTTCATTTTAGCGCGCAGGGTGGCGATCGGGGTCATGTCCGCTTCGTCCACGGAATAGACGTGCGGGGAGACGTGCTTCGACAGGACCATGTGCTCGGCGATGCGCTGGCGCATGACGGACATGGGCTGGACTTCGTAATGGCCGAAGTACATTTTTTCGCGCGGGACGGCGTTTTCAAGAACGGCGGAAGCGCTTGCGCCGCCGGTGGCTGGTGGAACTCCCGCCGGGCGGGCTGGCGGTGCACTTGCCGGAACGCCAGCGGAAGGAGCCGGTGCGCCACCACCTTGCACGGCGCTGAGGATGTCGCTCTTGCTGACGCGTCCGCCGGCGCCAGTGCCGGGGACCTGGGAGACGTCAATATTATTTTCGCGCGCGATTTTGCGGACGAGCGGAGAGCTGCGAACTTTTTCACCGCTGGAAGCGGCGGTCTGAGGTTGCGACGAGACCGCGGCTGGAGCAGGCGCGGCGGATTTTGCAGCGGCGGGAGGCGGCGCGGTCGGCGCGGCTGCGGGTTTCGCCGGAGCAGCGGCTGGGGCGGAACTGGAGGCGCCGTCGCCGGCTTCGATCACCGCGACCACGGTCTGGATCGGAACCGTTTGGCCTTCGCCGACTTTGATTTCTTTCAGGACCCCTGCGGAGGGTGAAGGAATTTCCGCGTCCACTTTGTCGGTGGAAATTTCGAACAGCGGTTCGTCGCGCTCGATCTTGTCTCCGGCCTTTTTCAGCCACTTGGTTATCGTGCCTTCAAAAATACTTTCGCCCATTTGGGGCATGATGACGTCCACAGCCATGGTCTTCTCCTGTAGGTATAAACGCGCGCCGCGGGACTGATTACCACGCGTTCGAGCGCGACAAATCTAGGCGGCGCTGAGACATTCCTCGTGCCACACGCCGGGGATGCCCTGCAGCGTGTAAATCTCGTCGCCACCGGTGAAGAAATCGACAGCCTTCACCTTGGCGATCTTGCCGGCATAAGGCAGCTGCTCAGGCTCCAACTCGTTGTGATACTGGCCGGCCTCCAGAAACGCTTCGAGGAAAGCGCGGTCGGCGATTTTTACTTCGCTGCCTACTTCAAATTCGGCGTTGTTGATACCCTTGGTCTTTCCCATCGTGTCGGTCCTGCCTTTGTCCGCTTAGTATTTTGCCAGTTCGCGCGCGGCCGCGACTACTTTTTCGGTGTTGGGTAAAAAGCGTTCCTCGAGGGGCGGCGAATACGGCACCGGAGTATCGAGCGCGGTGACGCGAGCGACCGGGCCATCGAGATCCTCGAAAGCGCCTTCAAAGACGAGAGCGGCGATTTCGCCGGCAATGCCGCCGGTGCGCGTGTCTTCGTGCACCACCAGCAGCTTGTTGGTCTTCTTCACGGAAGCGAGAATGGTGTCCTTATCGAGCGGCAGCAGCGTGCGCAAATCGATTACTTCCGCTTCGATGCCTTCCTTCGCGAGTGCGCCGGCCGCTTCCAGGGCCGTGTGGGCCATCGCCGCGTAGCTGACGATGGTCAGATCGCGTCCTGGGCGCCGGACGATGGCTTTACCGATCGGCACGGTGTAATCGCCGGGGGGCATTTCTTCTTTCAGCCGGCGGTACAGATATTTGTGCTCGAAGAACAGCACGGGATTGTTGTCGCGTATGGCGGACTTGAGCAGCCCCTTGGCATCCGACGGCGTGGAAGGATAAATCACTTTCAGCCCCGGCGTATGCACGAAATACATTTCCGGATTCGCAGAGTGAAACGGGCCGCCGTGCACGCCGCCGCCGGACGGACCGCGAATGACCATGGGCACTGGAGCGCCCCAGAGGTAATGGGATTTGGCGACGAAATTGGTGACCTGATTGAAGCAGCAGGCGATGAAATCAATGAACTGCATTTCGCAAACGGGGCGCAGGCCCAGGAAGCTCATGCCGCAGGCCGCGCCGATGATGGCGGTTTCGGCGATGGGCGTTTCGATAACGCGTTCGCGGCCGAATTTCGCGAGCAGGCCGTCGGTGACTTTGAAGGCGCCACCGTACACGCCGATATCTTCGCCGATGGCGACGACCGCGGGGTCGCGTTCCATTTCTTCGAACATCGCTTGCCGGATGGCGTCCACCATGGTGATGGGGCCGGAAGTGGGGACGGTTTTGGAGGACAGGTTCGGAGCGGTGTGGGACATCGCTAGCGCCTCCCCTGTTTATCCTGCGGATTTTTTGTGAACGGCTTGCCCTGGGCATTCTTGCCGAAGGACTTGTTGCGCGGGCTCTTGCTGAAAGATTTCTCCTGCGGCGGACGGCTGAAGGATTTTTCCTTCGGGGCGCGGCTGTAGGCAGGTTTGTTCTGGGGGTTCTCGGGACTTTGGCGGAATGCTTTGTCTTTCGGGCCGCGGCCGAAGGGCACGCGGGGGACGGTGGGATCCTCGGCGGCAAGGCCCGCGGCCAAATGTTCCGGCTGAGTTTCGGCGCGTTCAGCTGCGGCTACCGGGGCGGGCTTTTGCATCACGGGGCTTGCGGGTGATGCTGCGGCCGGCGCGGGGACGGAAGGCTGCGTGTGTGCTGGATTTTTCGCGCCGTTGCCTCCGGTGATCGCCGCTTGCGTATATGCGGGAAGATCTTTCAAGCGCCAGGTCGGGTCAATGCTGGACTTCGGCGGCATTACTTCGGCTTTGGCGCGCTTCCAGTCGGCTTCGATCTTGTGGCAGCCATCGCAGTACACGCCTTCTTCGGCGAGCTCCGGCGGAGGGAGCGGCGAATCTTCGGCGAATTTCTGCTCGACGTCGAGCTCGCGTTCGATGCGCGCGTCAATTTCGGATTTCGCAGCGGCGTCCCAGATTTTATTTTCGGTTAAGTATTTTTCGTACAGCGTGATGGGATCGCGGGCTTTCCAGTAATCAAACATTTCCTTGGGAACGTATTCGGCGGGATCGTGCTGGGCATGGCCGCGCATGCGCATGGTTTTCACTTCGATGAGGCGCGGGCCGCGTCCGGCGCGACATTCGTTTACGGCTTCCTTGGCGGCTTGATAGACGGCGACCACGTCGTTGCCGTCGACGATGACGCTGGCGATTCCGTAGGCGGTGCCGCGATCGGCGAGATTCTGAATGGGGACCTGGCGCGAAACGGGTGTGGAGTAGGCCCACTGATTATTCTCGATGATCAGGACGAAAGGAGCGCGCTGCGAGGCGGCGAGGCCCAGGCCTTCGTGAAATGCGCCGGTGGAGCTGCCGCCGTCGCCGATCCAGGTGAGCGCGACGATATTTTGTCCGAGATAGCGGCCGGCCATGGCGACGCCGGCCATTACCGGGATTAAATCGCCGAGCATGGAAATGGGCGAGACGATGTGGCGGACTTTAAGGTCGCCGAAATGGCTGGTGCCGTCTTTGCCTTGGGTGGGCGAAGTGAATTTTGCCATGTGCTGGGTGAAGATGTCGCGCGGCGGGACACCCTTTACCAGCAGAGCGCCGATGTTGCGGATCATGGGAGCGATCCAGTCGCGTTTTTCCAGGGCGTAGCAGGTGCCGACGGAGACGGCTTCCTGGCCGAGGCTGGAGTAGAGGCCGCCGACAATTTTATTTTGGCGGAAGAGGCGGACCATGCGCTCTTCGAGCTGGCGATTGAGCTGCATGTAATAGTAAAGGTCGAGGTGCTGCTCGCGCGTCAGCGGCTGGGTCATGCCAGGCTCCCTTTTAGCTCTAAAACCTCGCTGGGGCGTGGCGCGAGCGCGTGTTGAAAGTGCTGTGACAATTTTTCCTCGAGTGCGGCGCGCGAGACTTGGAGCATGTTGCGCTCGAACAATTCGCCGAAATGCGCGGCCAGCCTGGGCCGGACTTCGTCCGCGCGGACGGCGCGGTCGAGCACGCGTTCCAGAGAGGTGGCGCGCTTACCGGCAATGCCGCACGGAACGATCAGATCAAAGTATCGCAGATCGGTTGCAACATTGTACGCGAAGCCGTGCGAAGTAACCCAGCGGCTTAGGTGCACGCCGAGGGCGGCGAGTTTTTCTTCTGTCGGGGGCTGACCGACCCAGATGCCGTGGCGGCCTTCGACTCGCGCGGCCGTGACATCAAAATCGGCTGTCGCGCGGATCATGGTTTCTTCTAGTTGCTGGACGTACCAGCGGACATCGCGACGGTGTTCGGTGAGATCAAGAATAGGGTAGCCGACGATTTGGCCGGGGCCGTGGTAGGTGATGTCGCCGCCGCGATTGGTTTCCTGGAAGGTGACGTTCATTTGGGATAGCAGATGATCGCTGGCGCGGAGATTTTCTTTTTTTCCGTTGCGGCCCAGGGTGATCACGTGCGGGTGCTCGCAGAAGAGCAGGACGTCTGGGATGTGGCCGGCTTTGCGGGCTGCGACGAGTTGCTGCTGCAATGCGCACGCGGGGGCGTAGGGCAGGAGGCCTGCGTTCACTTGCCAGCAAATTTTTTCTGGGTGGTTCACGAGCCTCTCAAGACGCTGCGGTTGTGGCCACAGTGTACATGGCGCACTGAAGTGCGCCGCTACAAATGCGACGTCAACCGTAAACCTACGTCAACGATTTCACGAAACCGTAGCCGTTTTCGGCGGATTGCCGCCGATTCGTATCGCCTTAACTGCACAGGCAAGATTGCCTATGCTACCAAAACCGCTGCCACAATTTTTTCCATCGCGCGTTAGTAATTGATGCTTAGGCCGCGCACGGAATTGAATGCATCGCCCATTGCTTCCCATACCGTGGGGTGGGCGTGGATGGTGGCGGCCATGTCGTCGAGCGTGGCTTCCAGGCCCATGGCTGCTACTGGCTCGGCGATAATTTCCGTGGCCAGCGGGCCGATGGCGTGCACGCCCAGGATTTCGCCGTACTTTTCTTCTGCTACTACTTTTATGAAGCCTTCGTGCTGGCCGAGGATTGTGGCTTTGCTGTTGCCGAGGAACGGGAATTTCCCGGTCTTCACCTGGAAGCCGGCGTCGCGAGCTTGTTTTTCGGTGAGCCCGATGGAACCGATCTGCGGCTCGCAGTAGGTGCAGTTGGGGCAGCGCTTGCGGTCGAAGGGCTGGACTTCTTTTCCGGCCATGCGCCCAACGGCGATGATGCCTTCCATGGAAGCGGCGTGCGCGAGTTGCGGCAGGCCGGCAACGATGTCTCCGATGGCGTAGAGGTGCGGCTCGTCGGTTTCGAGGAAGGCGTTGGTGTGAATGAAGCCGCGCTCGAGCTTGGCTTTGGTTTTTTCGAGGCCGATATTTTCAGTGAGCGGGCGGCGTCCGACAGCGATGAGAACTTTTTCAGCGCTGATGGTTTGCGCTTTTCCGGTTTTGTCTTTGTAAACGACTGTGGCGCCGTTTGCGTCTTTCTTCACGGACTCGACTTTGGCTTCGAGTTCGATTTTCATGCCCTTTTTTACCAGTGCTTTGTGCAGCTCGGCGGAAATTTCCTCGTCTTCGAGGGGCACGACGCGGGGGAGCGCTTCGAGCAGGGTGACTTCGGAGCCGAAGGTGCGGAATATCGAGGCGAATTCGACGCCGACCGCGCCGCAGCCTACCACGATCATGGATTTCGGGATTTGCTGCAGGCCGAGAATTTCGCGGTTGGTGAGGACCGTGGTGCCGTCAATTTCAACTCCGGGGAGCGAGCGCGCTTCCGAACCCGTGGCGAGCAGGATGTTGGCGGTTTCGAGCTCGGTGACTTTGCCGTCTTTTTCCACGGAGACGCGCCCGGGGCCGGCGATTTTGCCCCAGCCGACGATCGATTCGACTTTATTCTTTTTGAAGAGCAGGCCGATGCCGCCGGCGTGTTTCTTTACGATTTTGTCTTTGCGCGCGAGGATGGCGGGCCAATTGATTTTGACGTCTTTCACTTCGAAGCCGAATTCTTCGGCGCGTTTGAAGTGATCGTAAATATCGGCGTGGTGCAGAAAAACTTTGGTGGGGATGCAACCTACGTGCAGGCAGGTGCCGCCGAGAAACGGGTCCTTTTCGACCACGGCGACTTTCAGGCCCCACTGCGCGGCGCGAATGGCGGCGACGTATCCGCCCGGTCCGCTGCCGATTACTACGACATCGTATTTAGCCAAACCAGTCCTCCCCCAGCAATTCTGCGAGACGTGTGACGGTTCCGTTCATGGAAGGATGTCCAGGATAGCGGATAAGGATTGCGGCTCTTCCAGGCTCGCAAACGTAAGATTTTAGCAGCCGCGTGGGTTGGCCGCAACCCTGAGGTCGTGGTGCGGGCGGGGTGAGAGGCGGAGGAGGAGGTCAAAGGCACCACAGATGAACGCAGATGAATACAGATAAGGGCGAAGCAGAGGAAACAGCAGAGAAGCAGAGTACGCAGAGAAAGGCCAAGGTGGGTGGGCTACGCGGTTGGCATCGTGGAGAGCTGGGGCGCAAGCCCTTCGATCTCTTACTGCGGGATCTGAGGATGAATCGCGCGGCAGCGCGATTCACAAGCAGCGCCCCTCCCGTGGCTCGCGCGTGGAAGCGTTAGCACACTGCCGGGGGAGCGCGTTGCGGCGATGTAGCGCACGCTGTATAATCTTTGCTGGACGCTTGGGAATTTGCAGGTATTGGTAACTTGCAGGGCCGTCCGAGGAGTGCTGGATGTCGTTTTCTGGACTGTATTTGACGCGGGTGTGGCTGGGCAGCAATTTTTCGCCGAAATTTTTGCCGGCGAAGATACGGCCGCTGGCGGCGCACGTGAAGCTGACGGAAAATTGCCAGGCGAAGTGCATCAGCTGCGATTATTGGAAGACGCGCTGGCACGACGGGATCAAGGCCGATCGCGCGGTGGAGCTGCTGAACGAGATCGGGGCGGCGGGAATTCGTTCGCTGCGCTTCACTGGGGGTGAGCCGCTGCTGCGCACCGACCTGTTCCAGATCATGAAGCGCGCGGACATGCGCCCGTTCACGGAAGTGATCCTGCAGACCAACGGGCTGCTGATCAAGAAGATGCACAAAGAGATTAACGCTTCGCCGATCTACCAAGGTCTGCATTTCGATTGACGGCCTGGAGAAGACCAACGATTTGATTCGCGGAATTGACGGGTATTTTGATCTGGCGATGCAGGGGATCAAATTGCTGCGCGGGAAAAAAGTTTCGATCGCCGTGACGCTGAACAGGATTTCCGCGAAGGAACTGGGAAAGCTGGCGGAGGTGGCGCACGCCGTGGGAGCCGAGGTGCAGTACAACGTCCTGAGCCAGAGCATTTATTTTATTAAGGACGCGGACATGGATTCGATGTGGCCGGAGGGCGGCGACGTGCGGGAAATCGCGAAATTTCTGCGCGACGACCTGAAGCGGCCGGAGTACGAAGTGGAGTATGTGACGAAGTATTTCAAGCGGGAGCTGAATGCCGAGCCGCCTTGCATTCTGGGGTATCTGCAGATGTTCGTGCTCTCGAACGGCGACGTGATGACGGGATGCTATCCGCTGAAACCAGTGGGAAATATTTTGAAGGATAGCCTCGCGACGATTTTGGCTTCCGAGGCTTATGTGCAGCAGTGCGAGGCCATGGTGCGACGCGAGTGCCCGGGCTGCACATGCGGCGTGGAAAGTTCGCTGGCGATGCAAAATGCGGCTTCCAGCGCGTTTTTTGAGCTCGGGCGGCTGATGCACAAGCAGATGCCGGTGAATATGGGAATTCCGGCGGAAGTGGCTTCGGCGGAAAACGCGTAACGCATCGCGGATCATCGCGCGGCTTGCCAAAAGACGTAGTTACCTCCTAGACTCCTGTGGTGAACTTCCTATCGGAAACTGCAGTTCGGATTACTTTGATTACTTCTGACGTTTCGTTGGTTGTGTGCGCGCGCGTCTGCGTGGTTGTTTGCGCGCCAGACTTCGCGGGGCGGAGCAATTTGCGATGAACTTGTTCGTTTACGTGATTTTCGTTATCGCTGCGGGCGTCGCTTTGCGCGCTGACTTGCTGCGCAGGAGGCTTTCGATCCGCAGAAGCGCGGGTTGGCGCTTGCTCACGGGGCTGGATGTCGCTTGCGTGGCGGCGACGGTGGGAGCTGCATTTGGACTGATTCCTCTGGCGGTTGTTAACGGCAGCGTACCGCTTTACTCGCCGGCAACTTGGGGAATCGCAGCGGCTGGTTTGCTGGCTTTTTTTCTTTGGACTGAAGGCCGGAAGCAACTGCAATTTCAGCGGCCAGCGGGAATCGTGTTTGGGGAATGGTTGATTCTCGCGGGTGCGTACCAAATGCTGGAAACCGTAGTGTTCGGCAACCGGCCGCGGGTGCCGCACGGCCCGGCGGCGCTGGCGTTTTGCGGCTTGGCGATTTTAGTTGGCGGAGCGGTGATCGGCGTGATCGTGCCGCGATTTGTGAAGCGCTATGAGGGGCACCACATTCTGGATCGCGTGAGCGAGCAGGAGGAATTTGTTCAGCCGGAATATGTGGGTGCGACGCCGGAGTGCCCGCACCCGGAGTGGTGGCAGATGGTGGATTCGCAGAGTTCGGAGCTGGAGATTTTGGATTTTCTGAAGTCCATCGTGCTGACGACGAAGCCGCGATTGATTGTGGAGACCGGGACGTTCATCGGATACAGCGCGATCAAGATGGCGGAAGGGTTGAAGGCCAACGGGTTTGGGAAGTTGATCACCATCGAGTTTGATCCCGATATTTTTGCCAAGGCCAAGCAGCGCATTGATCTTTCCGGGCTGGGCGATTGGATCGAGTATCGGAATGCTTCCAGCCTGGAGACGCCGATTGACGGGACCATCGATCTACTATTCAGCGACAGTCATCTGACGATTCGCGAGCAAGAGATACGGCGGTTTCTGCCGCAGATTGATGCGCGCGGATTGATTTTGGTGCATGACGCGAGCTCGCATTTTAAGGTGGTGCGGGAAGCGGCGCTGCGGTTGGAGCAGGAGGGGCTGATTTCGGTGGTTTTATTATCAACGCCGCGTGGGTTGGTGATTGCGCAGAAGCGGGCGGGGCGGAAGTAAAGCGGCGCGGGGCGATACTGAAACTAATTCGGTGGGAGTGCCGTATAGTAGGCAGGACTTGGGAGGGGCGCGATGACGACGAACGGAGAGACGAGCGGTTTGCCTGCACCGGCTGGGGAGTTTCATCCGGCGGGGGCGCAGCGCTCGGGGATGGAAAATATTTTCATGGGGCCGCACGGCATGCGCTCCGGATGGCGGCTGCTGATATTCATTTTTCTGATGCTCGCCTGTCTGAAGGGCGAGGGATTCACGCTGAAACACATTCCGGGAGTGAACGCGTGGTTCAAGGCGCAGGATCCGAACGTGTTTACTCCGGCGGTAGCGATTTTCAGCGAGAGCATTCTGCTGTTTGGGCTGGTGGTGGCGACAGCGGTGATGGCGCTGATCGAAAAGCGCACGTACGCGGATTACTATCTGCCGATGAACCAGTTTTTGGGGAAGCGTTTTTGGCAGGGCGTGCCATACGGGTTTGCGATGTTGTCGCTGTTGCTGGTGTTGATCGCGGCGTTTCGTGGATTTTCGTTAGGCGGCATGGCTCTTTCTGGCGCGGACGCGCTGAAATTTGGAGCCCTCTACGGGATTGCGTTTCTGATGGTGGGGCTGGTCGAGGAGGGTTGTTTCCGCGGATACATGCAGGCGACGCTGGGGCCGGGGATAGGGTTCTGGCCGGCGGCGATTATTCTTTCGATTTTGTTTGGCGCGATCCATTTGAGCAATCTGGGCGAAGCGTGGTTCGGCGCGGCGATGGCGGGGTCGTTCGGCATTCTGGCGGCTTTTAGTTTGCAGCGGACTGGGAATATATGGTTCCCGATTGGAATGCACGCGGCTTGGGACTGGGCGGAGACGTATTTTTATGGGGTGCCGGATAGCGGGTTTCTGGCGCAGGGGCATTTGTTTAACTCTACTTTTCATGGGCCTACCTGGTTGACGGGCGGGACGGTGGGGCCGGAGGGCAGCGTGTTTGCGTTTTTGGTTTTGATCATTGGCGGAGTGGGGATTCATTTTATATTTCCGAAGAAGCAGTTGCTGGATTCGTAGCTGCCGACCACGGCTTAAAGTCAAAAGATTTAACACAGAGAACACCGAGAAAGGCGGAGGGCACAGAGCAGGCGCAGGAGTGCCGCCGCCTTGGTTCGATGGGAAGATGCCCGCTGCGTCCCGCAAGGCGCGGGACACAGCGGCCGCTACATAGCCCCTGCTAATCTGCAATTTGTTACCGCTGCGGCTGTTCGCTGGAATCCTTTTGCATGGATGCAGCATCTATCACAAACCGACCTGGAGCTTGCTTCCTGGTTTGGGTGTCCGCGCTGGCGGCAGTTGGTGGTGACGATCAACGGAGGAAATTCGACCGTTACCATTTGTCGCTGACTTTCGGGCACTCATTTGACATCGGAAGTGTGTGTCGTTAAACTGGGCGGCTTTGAGCGAGCTATTGGGCCTCGCATAGGGACTGAACGATGGACAAGAAACGATTGGAGTATTACAAGAAGAAATTGGCTACGCGGCGCGAAGAATTGGTGCGCGGCATCGCGCGCACCGAGCAGGAAGGCCGCGAGGCGGACGAAGATCCCACGGTGGATCTGGGCGACAAGGCGGCCAATTCCTACACCAAGGAATTTTTGTTCGGCCAGACGCACAACGACCGCTCGCTTCTGGCGCTGGTGGATAACGCGCTGGCGCGGATCAAGGACGGCACGTACGGCGAATGCAATTCGTGCCACGAAGAGCTGCAGCAGAAGAGGCTGGAAGCTGTGCCGTGGACGCGGTATTGCATTACCTGCCAGGAAAAGACGGAGCAGGGGCAGCTGTAGGGATAGGCGGCGGTTGGATTTTGTGGCGGCGGTCCTGGTTTGCGGGACCGCCGTCTTTTTTTGGCGCTGCGGCGCGGGAAATTCAAAGCAACGGCAACGGCTGCCCGGTCCCGCTTTGCGGGACCGGCCGCTACAAAGGCGACGGCAAATTCAAAGGCTGGCGGTCTAAAGCCCGCCGCAACGAGATCAAAACCTTGGCGTCGCTGCGTTCTTTTGGCCTGTATCGCTGTGCGTAGAATTACGGTCTATCCTTCCCTGCTCCGCTGGAGTAGCTTTCGCAGTACCCCTCTCGCTTGCTAATTACACTGTGATGTTGCGAACTGCCATTGACGCGCTCACCGCAGTGCTCTTCCCTGCGCCTTGCCGGATCTGCGGGACGACGCTTTTGAATGCCAGCCGCATTCCGATTTGCGATTCATGTCTTGCGTCGTTCCAGCCGATAGAGCAACCGATGTGTGAGTGTTGCGGGCGTCCGATGCCCGCAGCTGTAGTTGCTGCCACCGTGAACGCGAGCGCGGATGCCGTGACCACGGAAATCGCGCGACCACTGTGCCGGCTGTGCCGCGACGGCTACTATGCTTTCGATCGGGCGCGCAGCTACGGCGTGTACAACGACGCGCTGCATCACGCCATCCTGCTGCTGAAATACGAAGAAGTGACCCGCCTGGGTGACTGGTTTGCGGCGCGCCTCGCGGAGATTGTGGCGCGTGAGGGCGAGGCGTTCGGCGCGGACGTGGTGGTGCCGGTGCCGCTGCATCCAGACCGGCAGCGCGAACGCGGCTACAACCAGGCGGAATTGATCGCGCGGCCGCTGGCGAAGCGGCTGCATTTGAAGCAAGGCGCGTATTTGTTGATGCGCACCAAGCCACGTCCGGCGCGATTGGTGCTCACGCGCAAGGAGCACTGGGAATCAGTACGTGGCGCGTACGCGACGCGCCAAGGGCTGCGGGTTGACAAGTTGCGAGTTCTGCTGCTAGATGATGTATTGACGACTGGCGCGACCCTGGATTCATGCGCGCGCGCTTTGAAGCAAGCGGGCGCCGCGGCAGTGCTGGGATTGACGGTGGCGCGAGTCGTGCCAGGCTGGTCACCCACGGGTCCCCAGCAGCATTCGCAGCAAGAAACAGATTCAAGCCGGAGAAACCAACAGGGTGCGACGAGCATCCTTAGAAGCTAGGGAAACTCGTCGAGCGACGCAAAGGCGGCGCAAATGGAAATGCGGCTCAAGCATGGCTTACGGCCCCGGCCCGCAATCGGGCTGGGCGGAGTCGCGCCGGAGACTGTCGCCCCGGTTAAAGCTTCTGCGAGCCGTCCTTCCGTGATGCAGGCTCCGGTGCTGGTGTTGAACGCGACGTTCGAGCCGATCAATGTGACGGCGGTGCGGCGCGCGCTGGTGCTGATGCTGAAGGGCGTCGCGCAGGCGGAAGAAACCAATCACACCGAAGTACATTCCACGCAGAAAGCGATTCAGGTGCCGTCGGTAATTCGTCTGCTGAGTTACCGGCACATTCCGCAGCAGAGCCGGGCGCTTTCGCGGAAAAATATTTTGTTGCGCGACCGGAATACTTGCCAGTTTTGCGCGCGGGCGTTTCCGGCTTCGGAGTTGACGCTGGATCACGTGATGCCGCGTTCGCGAGGCGGGCGCTCGACGTGGGAAAATCTGGTGGCTTGCTGCTACACGTGCAACAACCGCAAAGGCGATCGCACGCCGGAAGAAGCAGGGATCAAGTTGCAGCGGCGGCCGCGGCCTTTTACGCTGCACACTTCGCGGCAGTTGATGCGCTTGATTGGACATCGCGACGAGAAGTGGCGCAAGTACCTCTTTTACTGAGCTTTGTGAAGTTTTTCTGCGCCGGCATTATGATGCAACCTTTTCCAGCCGCAGGCGTCTAATCTTGTAATCGCTTCTAGGACACACCCCGGGAAGTGGTTCTGGCTCAACCCAGGCCGCTTCCCCTCCTTTCTTTCCAAGAGATAAATTTCTGGATAGGTAAATCGCTTACTGGCGGAAAATGATTTTCAGGCCGCGGCGCCAGTTCTCGGCCAGGCCGATTCTAGTGACGCGAATTTCCGGCGCGAGATATTTCAGCAGCGTGTCCGTGGCCGAATGGAAACGGAGGCCGGGCGAAACGAGCCAGACCAGCGGCGGCTGCGGGTCCAGCGCGACGCCCGCGAAATATCCATCACGCTGAAAATCGCCTTCGCGTTGATGGCGGCGGACGCGCAGCCAGTAATCCACGGCTTGCACGGGTAATTGCAGATCTTCCGAAGCTTTTAATTCGATTACTACCAGGCGGCCCTGGCGCGTGACGCCGAGCAAATCCAGGACTCCTCTATCACCGGCCGCGAGCGCGGGAACCTGCGAATAAAAATGGCGGGCATCGAGTAGCGCGTCAAGTTTCGCGGGATCTTCGAGGACGACGGATTCCAGCCAGCGTTCGGGAGCGCCGCGATACAGCGCGTGATTGGTATCGGTGGCCAGCGGACTGCGATGCAGGTCGAGTTGATGCAGCAGGCGCTCGAGGGCGCGCTCGTTTGACGTGGTGAGCATCTCGGTGGAATTTCCCAGGCCGAAAAAAACTCCTTGGCGGGTCCAGCGCGCGAATTGCATGCCATGAAAAGCGAGCGCGACTTCGTTTGCGGCGGCGGGCACGCGGCATTGGATGGCGTCTGCGTTGGCGGGCAGCATGGCGCGGATGCGCGTGATGGTGGCGCTGGCGGCGCGCAGCACGGATTCGAGCTGGTCGCGCGGAACGAGCCAGCTTTCCAGGTTTCCGGCATCGGCCGGGTCGAGTTTCTCCATGGCTGCGTCTGGCTCGCGCATTTCGTAAATCTCGGCGCGCACGGACGCGGCAAGCGCAAGCAGGCGTTCCCGCAAGCGCTGGCTGGTTCCCTGCGGGACGAAAAAGCGCAGGCCTTCGATGGCGCGGCGATCGGCGCGGCCGCGCGTCCAATCCAGCCACAAAATTCCAAATGCGAGAATATTTTCGACGGTGGCGGCGTCTTCGCTGGGCGCGGCAGCCAGCAGGGCCCAGGCGTGGGAACCTTCGTGCATAACGCCGCGGACGTAGGAGCCGGAGAACGAATTTTCCAGATCGGGGGCGGCGGTGAGCGAATCGACGGTCGAATCTGGAAATTTTTCGGCGAGGATACGGGCGAAGCGGGCGCGGAATTGTTCGCGGGTGATGCGTCCGGCGGGGCGAGGAGAATCGGTGCGCAGAAATTCCAGGCGGCCGGGCTTGGCGCGGCCGAAGCGCTGGACCTCGAGCACGATGCGGTCGCCGGCGTTTTCTTTTACGCGCAGGACGCGGCGGGTGAGGTTGCGCTCGTCGGACCAGAGATGCACGAGCGGGCTTTTGCGTTCGACACGCAGCTCGAAATGCAGGGTGGCGAGTTCAGCGAGCCATTCGCCGTCTTCGCGGACTTCCACGCTGCCGGACGCCGCTAGGTCGCTGAGCGCGCGATCCAGGGCCGCCCAATCATTTGCGGGCGAATTCAACGGCACACCGCCATGTGATTTCTTTGCCGCCTTGCGAAGCGCGGCGCGGCTATTGCAATACCAGGCCAGTAACTCGTAAGGAAGGATACTCTTGATTCCACTCCGCGGGAACATGTTCGAGAGTGATTTGGAATTCGCGGCTCAGGCCGGCATTGAGCGGCGGGTCTGAGTTGGGCGCGATCACAAATTGGGAATCGCGCAGGATGATTTGGTTGAGCGCGTCGCGAAATTCCACGGTGACTTCCATGGCGCGAATGGTGCGGTCGCCGTCGTTGGACATGGTTCCGGTTACGTAGGTGAATTCCTGCTTGATCATGTTGGTGGAGCGCGCCATGTGCAGGTCGGCGAAGTGGATGCGCTCGGCGTAGGCTTGTTCTGCGGCGTCGAAGGGAAGTTTTACGGCTGTCGCGGGGCCGTGCGAGCCGACGAATGCGCGTGAGGAGGTAAAATCCGCCGAACAGCAGAGCCACGACGATTGCTCCGGCGAGAAATGCTACCGGGAAGCGGCGGCGCTCTGCGCTGTAGGAACTTTCGCCCGGTTCCATGGAGTGGGATTCCTCGCGCGCCTTAGCGGCCGAACGCCAGACGTTGGATGAGCGGCTCGGGCAGGCCACCGGCGCCCATGCGTTTCTGGACTGCTTCAATGTTGTAGGGCACGCGCCAAAATTGCACGGATTTATTGGCGAGGTCGGCGATGACGAACGCGGCGCGCGTGTCTCCATCGCGGGGCTGGCCGATGGAGCCGGGATTGAGGAGGTAGGTGGTGCCGTCCTCGATGGTCAACGCGGAGAAATGTTGTCCGGCGGCGGGTTTGAAATGCAGCACGGCGACTTGGTCGTCGTGCAGCGTGAAACCGCCTTGCAGATGCGTGTGACCGAAGAAAGTGATTTGCGCGGGCGCGTCGAGCAGGCTATCGAGGGCCTGGGCGGGCGCGAAAACGTACTCGTCTTCATCGCGGAAGGCGCCGTGCACCATCACGAAGCCATTTTCGTTGAGAGGGCCGGTGGGGAGTTGCTCGAGCCATTCACGATTTTCGGGGCGGAGTTGGTCGCGGGTCCATAGCGCCACGGCGCGCGCCACCGGATTAAAGTCATCGGCGTTGGCCAGGCCTGAGCCGGCTTTATCGTGATTACCGCGGATGGTGATGGCGCCGATTTCGCGGATGCGATCGACAACTTCGTTGGGGTCGGGACCGTAGCCGACGACGTCGCCGAGACAAATCACTTTGTCCCAGTGGCCCTGCGCGGCGGCGAGAGCGGCGTCCAGAGCGGTCAGGTTGGCGTGGATGTCACTGAGAATCAGATAGCGCATGCAGCTGCCCCCAAGAGGCAGGATGCGAATTATAGACGAAGAGTGGATTGGTTGCACGAAATCGCGCGGGGTTTCGGGTTTGAGCTGCGAGGTGTGAGGGCAGAGGAAGTTTGGGAGTTGCCGCGGATGGGCTGCGGCGGTCCCTGCATTCGAATGGCGCGGGGCTCAGCGGATGAGCATGCAATCGCCGTAGCTGTAGAAGCGGTATTCGGCCGCGACCGCGTGTTGATAAGCGCGCAGGATATTTTCTTGTCCTGCGAGCGTGGCGACCAGGGCGAGCAGGCTGGATTGCGGAAGATGGAAATTCGTCAGGAGCTGATTTACCACGCGGAGGGGTTTGCCGGGGTAGAGGAAAATCGCGGCCTCGGATTTTCCGGGGTTTAGTGTCGGTGCTGCCGCCGCGCTGCGCGGCTTTTTCGGCGGCGTCTTCCAGAGCGCGCACGACGGTGGTGCCGATGGCGAGCACAGGCCGGCCGTTATTTTGCGCTTGGGCGATTGCTTGCGCGGTGGCTGCGGGAATTTCATAGGATTCAACGTGGATTTTGTGGTCTTCGAGGCGCTCGGTGCGGACTGGCTCGAAGGTTCCCAGGCCCACGTCCAGAGTTATTTCGGCGATATCGATGTTCGCGGGCTCTGATGCGCTGCAGAATTTCGGGCGTGAAGTGCAGACCTGCGGTGGGCGCGGCTACGGCGCTTCCCTGCCTTGCGTAGATGGTTTGATAGCGTTCGCGATCGGCGGGTTCGTCCGCGCGCTTGATGTACGGCGGCAGGGGTATATGGCCGAGGCGATTGAGCGCTTCGTGAAAGCCGTTTTTCGAGGTGAAGCGCAGCGTTCGCAGGCCGTACTCGCCGCGGCTTTCGACCGTGGCTTCCAGTTCGGGTCCGCCGTCGCGTTCGCTTTCTTCTCCTGAGCCGAAAATAATTTTTTCGCCTACGGAGATTTTCCTGCCGGGGCGGACTAGAGTTTCCCAGGTGTCCGGCGCCAGCTGGCGGACGAGCAGGACCTCGATGGTCGTTCGCAGGTGCTGGTGGCGCGCGGCGTTGTGGATGCCGGGGGGCTCGGCGTGAATTCCTACACGGCGGCCGAACAGGCGCGCGGGAAGGACTCGGGCGTTGTTGAGGATGATCAGTTCATCGCCGCGCAGCAGGTCGGGAAATTCGCGGAATTGGCGGTCGTCCCACGCGCCGGTGGTTTTGTCGAGGAGCAACATGCGGGAGGCGTCGCGCGCGGCGAGCGGGCGCTGCGCGATGCGCTCGGGCGGCAGGTCGAAATTTAGTTCGTCGAGGTTCATACTAGCGCGTGCTGGAATCATTGTAGCGAATTGGTGGGCTAATCCTCGAACGTCTGGCGGGAAACGTGGCGGAAGGGTCGGTAGTGATCAGCACGAAGGGTGTCGAGCGGCTTCGCTCCGGGCATCCTTGGGTGTATCGCAGCGATGTGCGCTCGGCGCAGGCCGAGGCCGGTGCGATTGTGCGCGTGACGGATGAACGCGGGCGATTTCACGGACGCGCGTTCTATAGCGACAAATCGCAGATCGCGGTGCGATTGCTGACGCGCGAAAATGTGCCGGTGGATCGCGCGTTCTTTGCGGAGCGATTGCGGCGGGCTGCTGCCTATCGCGAGACGGTGGTGGAAAACACCGAAGCGTGCCGGTTGGTCCATGGCGAGGGGGACCTGCTGCCCTCGATCGTGATTGATCGTTATGGGGATTACCTGGTGGTGCAGACGCTGAGCCAGGCATCGGAGCGGCAGAAGGATTTGATCGTTGAAATTCTGGTGGAACAGTTTTCGCCGAAAGGGATTCTGGAGCGTAATGATCCGAAGGTGCGTTTGCTCGAAGGCCTGCCCCAGAGCGTGAGCGTGCTGCATGGCGAAGTGCCGGCGGAAATTCTCGCCAAGGAAAATGGCGTTACTTTTGTTTACGATCTGGCGAAGGGACAGAAAACCGGCTCGTTCCTGGATCAGCGCGAAAATCATGGGGCGGCGCGGCGCTATGCTGCGGGCGAAGTGCTGGATTGTTTCAGCTACCAGGGCGGGTTCGCGCTGACCGTCGCACCGGAATGCGAGCATGTGGAGGGGATCGATATGGGCGCGGCGGCGGTGCAGGCCGCGCGGCGGAACCAGGAGCTGAACGGGATTGCGAACGTGACCTTTCGCGAGGGGAATGCTTTTGATCTGTTGAAGGAGTATGACGAGGTAGGGCGGCGGTTCCAGATGGTGATTCTGGATCCTCCGGCATTTGCGAAGAACCGGGACAGCCTGGAGGCGGCCGAGCGCGGGTACAAGGAGATCAATTTGCGCGCGCTGAAGATCCTGGCGCCCGGCGGGTACCTGGTCACTTGTTCGTGTTCCTACCATCTGAGCGAAGCGCTGTTCTTGCAGCTGATTGCGGAGGCGGCAAACGACGCGAAGAAGACCGTGGTAGTGGTGGAGAGGAGGACGCAGGCGGAGGACCATCCGATATTGCTGACGATGCCGGAGACGCACTACCTTAAGGCGCTAATTCTAAAGGTATTAGAATGAATTTTGTCTAGTTATGTATCACAAAAATAAGGACATAACAAATACTTGACAATAACACGCGCATATTTTATTATCCGTTAGAGCTAATATGCTGTAGAAGCGCGATGCGAAGGTGCTCCGTGCCAGGTATCCACCGCCCTTCCCTCCGCGTCAAATACTGAGAAGGTTACATATGCTGAGTTTTGACAAACTGACTGTAAAGGCCCAACAGGCGCTGCAAGCGGCGCAGGAGATGGGCGGGCGCGAGGGGCAGCAGCAAATCGAGCCGCTGCATTTGCTGTGGGCGCTGGTGGCGCAGGGCGACGGCGTGGTGCCGCCGCTGCTGGAGAAGCTGGGGGTGTCGCCGACGACGATCGCGAGCGACGTGGAGAAGCAGATCGCGCGGCTGCCGAAAGTTTCCGGCGTGTCGCAGCAGTATTTGAGTCCGGCGACGAACAAGATTCTGGAGAACGCGTTCGACGAGGCGCAGCGGCTGAAGGATGAGTACGTTTCAACCGAGCATATTCTGCTGGCGATCTCCGCGGCGGAAAAAGATCCGGCGGCCCAGACGCTAATCCGCGCGGGCGCGAGCCACGAGGCGATTCTGCAGGCGATGGCCACGATTCGCGGCAGCCACCGGGTGACATCGCAAAATCCCGAGTCCACCTATCGCGCGCTGGAACAGTACGGGCGCGACCTGACGGACCTGGCACGGCGCGGCAAGCTGGACCCGGTGATCGGGCGCGACGAGGAAATCCGCCGAGTGATGCAGATTCTGGCGCGGCGCACCAAAAATAATCCGGTGCTGATTGGCGAGCCGGGCGTAGGCAAGACGGCGATTGTGGAGGGCCTGGCGAGCCGCATTGTGGCTGGTGACGTCCCGGAAGTGCTGAAACCGAAGCGAATCGTAACGCTGGATCTGTCGGCGCTGGTCGCGGGAGCGAAATATCGCGGCGAGTTCGAAGACCGGCTGAAAGCGGTGCTGAAGGAAGTGACCGAGTCCGAAGGGCAGATTATTCTGTTCATCGACGAGCTGCACACGCTGGTGGGAGCGGGCGCGGCGGAAGGTTCGATGGACGCTTCGAACATGCTGAAGCCGGCGCTGGCGCGCGGCGAATTGCGGGCCATCGGCGCGACCACGCTGAACGAATTCCGCAAGTACATCGAAAAAGATCCCGCGCTGGAGCGGCGCTTCCAGCCCGTGTATGTGGGCGAACCTTCGGTGGAAGACACCATCGCGATTCTGCGCGGGCTGAAGGAACGTTACGAAGTGCATCACGGCGTGCGCATCAAGGATGCGGCGATTGTCGCGGCGGCGATGCTTTCGCAGCGCTATATCACTGACCGTTTTCTGCCGGATAAGGCGATTGATCTGGTGGACGAAGCCGCGGCGGGTCTGCGCATGGAGATTGATTCCCTGCCCCAGGAAATCGATGTGATCGAGCGGCGCATCATGCAGCTGGAAATTGAGCGCCAGGCGCTGCGCAAGGAATCGGACGCACATTCGCGCGAGCGCGTGAAGCAGGTGGAAAAAGAGCTGAGCACGTTGCGCGAGCAATCGAATGCTTTGAAGGGGCGCTGGCAGACGGAGAAGGATGCGATTGGGCGCATCCGCAAGCAGAAGGAAGAAATTGACCGGCTGAAGACGGAAGAACAGCGCTTCGAACGCGCCGGGGATCTTTCGAAGGTGGCGGAAATCCGTTACGGCAAGCTGGCTGCCGCGGAAAAAGAATTGCAGGCCGCGCAGAACAAGCTAGCGGAGCTGCAAAAAGATCACCCAATGTTGAAGGAAGAAGTCGGCGAAGAAGAAATCGCGAAGATTGTGAGCAAGTGGACGGGAATTCCCGCGGGCAGGCTGCTGGAAGGTGAAGTCCAGAAGCTGGTGCACATGGAAGAGCGGCTGCGCGAGCGCGTGGTGGGCCAGGAAGTGGCGCTGGAAAGCGTGGCGAACGCGATCCGGCGCAGCCGTTCGGGCTTGAGCGATCCGAACCGGCCGATTGGCTCGTTCCTGTTTCTGGGACCGACGGGGGTGGGCAAGACGGAGCTGGCGCGGGCGGTGGCGGAATTTTTGTTTGATGATGAGCGCGCGATTGTGCGGCTGGATATGTCCGAGTACATGGAGAAACATTCCGTGGCGCGGATGATCGGCGCTCCTCCGGGATATGTGGGTTACGACGAGGGCGGGCAGCTGACCGAGCAGGTGCGGCGGCGTCCTTATTCCGTGGTGCTGCTGGATGAAATCGAGAAGGGGCACCCCGATGTGTTCAACGTGCTGCTGCAGATTCTGGAGGATGGGCGGCTGACGGACGGCAAAGGGCGCACCGTGGATTTTCGCAACACGGTGATCATCATGACTTCGAACGTGGGCTCGACCGCGATTTTCGATTTGATGGAAAAGGATCCGAAGCAGGCGCGCGAGCAAGCCATGGCGGCGCTGCGGGAAATTTTCCGTCCGGAATTCCTGAACCGGATTGATGATATCGTGCTGTTCCGCCCACTAGGGAAGGATCAGATCGAGCACATCATTGACCTGCAGATGCAGCACCTGGTGAAGCGGCTGGCCGAACGAAAGATTACCCTGCACCTGACGGCGGCGGCGAAGGCCTTGCTCTTTACCGAGGGCTACGACCCGGCGTACGGGGCGCGGCCGATGAAGCGGGCGATCCAGCGATTGATACAGGATCCGCTGGCGATGAAGATTCTCGATGGCGAAGTGCATCCCGGCGATGATGTGAACGTGGATGTGGATGCGAAAACGGGCGAAATGAAATTTACGCGGAAGGCCGCGAAGGCAGGCGCCGCCTGATCGAATTTTCAGGGCGCCAAGGCTGAATAACATGAAAACACTCAAGACTGCATTTTTACTTACGGCGTTGACGCTGCTGTTGCTTTTCATCGGCGAGGCGCTGGGCGGTTCGAACGGCATGACCATCGCGCTGGTGTTTGCGGTGCTGATGAATGGCGGAGCGTATTTTTTCTCGGACAAGATTGCGCTGAAATCGAGCGGCGCGGTGCCCATCAGCCGCGAGGAAGCGCCGCGATTGTATGCAGTGATGGAGCGTCTGGCGGCGAAAGCGAATTTGCCAATGCCGAAGCTTTTCATGATTCCGCAGCCGGCTCCGAATGCGTTTGCCACGGGGCGCAATCCTAGCCATGCGTCGGTGGCGGTGACGCAGGGGCTGATGGAAATCATGAATGATGACGAGCTGGAAGGCGTGATCGCGCACGAGCTTTCGCACGTGCGCAATTACGACATTCTGACTTCGTCGGTCGCCGCAACAATTGCGGGCGCGATTACCTGGATCGGACATGTGGGGCGTTGGGGACTGATGTTCGGTGGTTATGGCGGCGGTGGGCGCAATCGCAGCGGCGGGATCGGCGCGCTGTTGATGTTGATTCTGGCGCCGATAGCGGCGTTACTGTTGCAACTGGGAATTTCGCGGCAGCGCGAGTATCAGGCGGATGCTTCGGGCGTGCAGATGATTGGTCATGCGAATGGATTGATCAGCGCGCTGGAAAAATTGGGCGCTTACAATAAAAAGATTCCGATGGATATTCCGCAGTCAACGTCCGCGCTGTGCATTGTGCAGCCTTTGTCGGCGGGGACATTGTTTTCGGGTTTGTTCAGCACGCATCCGCCGCTTTCGGATCGGATTGCGGAGTTGCGCAACATGACGATTACGCGGCTGTAGGTTTTTTCACAGCGTTCCGTGGTGCGTCATCGGTGGTCGCCGCGACACCGATGGCGCACTGAAGTGCGCCGCTACAAGTTCAACGGCAAAACCTTATCCTTCGTGCGGGGCCTAGTACTTCAGCGCGGATTGACCACTCGGTAGTGCCTGCTTTCTTCCACCACGCAGAAATGTTACTGGCACGTAAAATTTGCAGGGGCGAAAGCCTGCGAAGTGCGGCCCGCGCCTCCCCCCGAATAGCATAACACCCCCATTATCAGCCTCTTACGGGCGACAGCGGCGCTGTCCCACTTTGGTTCTTGGCTTGCACTTCTCTATCGCGCAAGGGATTTCCGGAGGAGCGAAAAACATGAGTGAAGAACGACAGGACGTAGTGATCGCAGACGAAGCCGCCGCCCCGCGCTGGGTGGGGATCGTTGTGGTTGCTCTCGCGGTAGTCTCACTGGTAGCACTGGGTGCAGGCTGGACCGCGTCCACGCGCTCGAAGCAGCTCGAGCAATCTTTGGCGACGCAGTCGCAACAGTTCAAGCAGAACGATGACGTGATCAGCCAGCGACTGGCGAAAGCGGAAGACACCAACGCGCAACTGCAAGGTGAGTTGAGCGTGGTGACCGACAAGATGAAGTTGACCGAGGGCGAACTAACGAGGGCGCGCTCGCAGGCCAAGAAGATCAAGGAAGACGGCGCCAAGGAATTGGCGGAGATGCAGAACCAGACGAACGCGCAACTCGCGACGAAGGCGAGCGTTGATGACGTGAACAAGCTGGGCACGGACGTCAGCGGCGTGAAGGGCGACCTGGACACCACCAAGAACAATCTGCAGATGGCCCGGGGCGAGTTCGGCACGCTGATCGCGCGCAACCACGACGAAGTGGAAGAACTTCGCCGCTTGGGCGAGCGCGATTACTACGAGTTCACCATTGACAAGAAGAACTCGCGCGAGAAAGTCGGCAACCTGATGGTGGAACTGCACGCCACGAATCTGAAGAAGAGCCAGTACGGCGTCACCATCTTTGTTGACGACCAGCGCCATGACAAGAAGAACCTGACGGCCAACGAGCCGCTGTACTTCTTTGAAAGTGGCGCACGCGCTCCGCTGGAGTTCGTGGTGAACCAGGTGGGCAAGGACAAGATCACCGGATACCTGAGCGTGCCGAAGGCCAATTCAACGCACGCGCAGGCGGCTACCTCCGGCGGTAACTAACGTAATTAGGCGCATCACGATGAAGCGAGCCATTCCCTGGCGGGCTTGGCTCGGCTCACCGCAGCAAGAGAGGGGCGCTCCCACGGGCGCCCCTCTTTTTTTGTTTATTCGGCTTTTTTCAGAGCGCGGTTCTTGCGGCTCAAGAATTTCTTGGCCAGTGCGGGGAGCTTGTCGTGCGGCAGCTTGCCTTGCTCGTACAGCTTCACCTTCGCCTTGGCGGTCTTGCGGCGGCGGCGCTGGCGTTTCTGTGCTACGTACCTCTTGTCGTAAGACATCCATTTCCTCCCAATAAGTTGCGCCCCATGATTGTAGCGGACCAGGAAAAGGATGCAAGGCTGGGCGCTGATTTTAGGGCTAACTTCAAGTAGCATGGACGGGCTATGACGGCTACCGCAATCTATGCAGGGCGCATACTGACACCGCAAGAGGAACTGCTGAACAACGTGATCGTGGTGGAGGGCGGCCGCATTACGGGCATCGGCAACCGCGACGAAGTACATATTCCACCGGGCGCGCGGGATTATGTCGCGTCGGAGATGACGGTGGTTCCCGGCTTCGTGGATGTGCATATTCACGGCGCGGGCGGGCACGACGTGATGGAGGGGACTCCGGAGGCGCTGGACGCGATCACCGCGACGGTGGCGCGCTTTGGCACTACTTCCATTGTGGCAACGACGGTTACAGCGCCGGTGGAGGATACTTGCCGCAGCCTGGAAGGCATCGCGCACTACGTGCGTAGCCACGAAAAGGCGGAAGAGAATACGCGCGCGGCTGCGGAGATCGTGGGGATACACCTGGAAGGGCCCTTTATTAATAAGGCGCGGCGCGGGGTGCATCCGCCGGAATCGATTGCGACGCCTTCGATTGAAGTGCTGGAAAAATTTCGCGCTGCTGCCGATGGACTGGTGCGCATTGTCACGGTGGCGCCGGAAATTCCGGGAGCCCTGCAATTAATTGCCAGGGCGGTGGCGGACGGGCTGGTGGTGGCAGTCGGTCACACTGATGCGGACTACGATCAGGCGCGTGCTGCGTTTAAGGCGGGAGCGCGACACGCGGTGCACGTTTACAACGCGATGCGGCCTTTTACGCATCGCGATCCCGGGCGTGATCAGCGCGATTATGACGGACACAGAAGTGACTGCGGAAATCATTGCGGATGGCGTGCACGTGGCTGGGCCGGCGATTCAGGTGCTGGTGGGGACCAAGGGATTCGACACGGTGCTGCTGGTGAGCGACGGGACGTCTGCCACCGGGATGCGCGACGGAAAATACCGCTTGGGAAATTTTGAAGTGACGGTGAAGGATGGCGTTTGCCGGAACTCGGAAGGCAAACTGGCGGGGAGTACGCTGACGCTGGATCGCGCTTTGCGATATATGGTGGAAGTGGGCGTGCCGTTTGTGGATGCGGTGCGCATGGCAACGATTTTGCCGGCGCGGCGATTGGGATTGGCCGGGAAGAAAGGCATTTTGGCGATTGGCAGCGATGCGGATTTGGTGATTCTGACGCCGGATATGCATGTGGCTGGGGTGATGACTCGCGGCGTGGGATTGGCGTAACATAGCACGCCTTCTTTACTCGACCGGAGATTTTTCAGGTGACCTCGACTGCTCCCAATTTCACTCAGTACGCTTTCCCTTACCCAAACAATTTAATTCAGGCGTTCATCGGCGGCTCTCAGCTGCACGGCGCGAAGGTTGATGGCACCGATGATACCGATTGGTACGGCGTGTTCATCGAACCTCCTGGCAAAATGATCGGACTGGAGCGGGATGAACACTTTGTTTTTACAACTGGAGGCAAGGAAGGCGGGAACGGTCCACACGATGTGGACGTGTGTCTCTATTCGCTGCGGAAGTGGGCAGGCATGGCAGCAAAGGGAAATCCTTCAGCGCTCCACTTTGCCTTTGCCGCAGAAGAATTTTCCACGAAGTGGTGGCGGAGGATTCGTGAGAATCGCAATTTGTTTGCTTCCAAGCAGCACCTGACTCCGTTCATAAAATTTGCCGAAGATCAGATGGACCGACTACTGGGTCGCAAGGGCCAGAAGAATATTCATCGCACTGCCTTGGAGGATGCGCACGGATACGACACGAAATACGCAATGCATGTGATTCGACTCTACCTCGAAGCCAAGGAATACATGGAGGACGGGAAGATCACGCTGCCGAATCCGCAAGTGGAACTACTCGTCGCCATTCGGCACGGAAAGTATAAGCTCAACGAAATCGAAGGGATGGGAAAGGCGTTGCAAACCGAAACGTACTCGGCGCAGCAAAAATCGCCGCTACCCGATGTAGTGAATTTCGACGCGGTGACGCAATTGATCACCGGAGTGTATCTGGATTTTTGGAACTCCAAGCAGCCGTAAGCGCGGGTTACTTGTTCAGTGGGATTTTCAGTTCCTCGGCGAATTTGTAGGGGTCGAACGGGCTTAGCGAGAAGTAGCGGCCTTCGATACCGATCATGGGGACTTTGCGTTTGCCATTGTTGATTTGCAGCACAATGGCTTCGGCGGCGGCGTCATCGTCGATGTTCACTTCGCGATAAGAAATGCCGCGTTCGCGCAGAAAACTTTTGGCCCGGCGGCAATCGCAGCACCAGGAAGTTGAATACACGGTAATGTCTGACATACGCCCCTTCTAGTCTTTTACTCCTGCTCTTCTACTACATTTGTACCATAGCTATCAGATGCGGTCGCCGAGCCTGCGGATGCGACGATATCCAACGGTAAACAGGGCACATAGAGGCTAGGCGGCTTGGTGCTGCACAACCCGCTGGGATGCGCCCGCTCCGCCAGAACCTGAGCTGGCTGCTTTGGTGGCGGCTTGCAGGCGAGCAGTGGCGCGTTCGATCGCGGCGTTGGCGACATCCCAATCGGCTTCGGTGGAACCGGCCTTCGGAGTGTCGGACTTGGCACGTTCCAGAGCGGCACTGGCGCGCGCGACGTCAATTTCTTCGGCGCGCTCGGAAACTTCCGCGAGGACGATCACGCGATCGGGCAGGACTTCCGCGAAACCGTACATTACCGTGAGGTAACGCGTTTCGCCGCCCTTATGGTAGGTGAGGATGCCGACGCCCAGCTCGGTGATCAGCGGCGCGTGACCGGGGAGAATGCCCAGGTAGCCGTCTTTCCCCGGCATTTCCAGCGAGTCAACATCCTCGCTGAGAATGTGGCGCTCGGGCGTCACCACTTGCAGCTCGATTTTTTCCGGTAGTGTGGCCATTTATCTTGTTTCGCCTGCGTCGTTATGCTTTGTGCGCATAGGCGCGAACTACGCTGCTGCGCCCGCCGCCATCTTCTCCGCTTTCTCGCGCACTTCTTCGATGGTGCCCACCATGTAGAAAGCTTGCTCCGGCAGATCGTCGTGCTTGCCTTCGACGATTTCCTTGAAGCCGCGCACGGTGTCTTCGATCTTTACGTACTTCCCTGCCAGGCCGGTAAATTGTTCGGCGACGAACATTGGTTGCGAGAGGAACTTTTCGATTTTGCGCGCGCGGGTGACGGTCTGCTTGTCATCGTCGGAAAGTTCTTCGATGCCCAAAATCGCGATGATGTCTTGCAATTCCTTGTAACGCTGCAGCACGGCTTTCACGGAGCGCGCTACGTTGTAATGTTCCTGACCGACGATGCGCGGATCCAGAATGCGCGAAAAGCTGGCCAGCGGATCTACCGCGGGATAAATGCCGCGTTCGACGATCTGGCGGCTCAGGTTCGTGGTGGCGTCCAGGTGCGCGAAAGTCGCGGCGGGGGCTGGATCGGTGTAATCGTCCGCCGGAACGTAAATGGCTTGCACCGAAGTGATCGAGCCATTCTTGGTGGAAGTGATGCGTTCCTGCAGCTCGCCGATTTCGGTGTTGAGGTTCGGCTGGTAGCCGACGGCGGAAGGCATGCGTCCCAGCAGCGCGGAAACTTCCGAGCCGGCTTGCACGAAGCGGAAAATATTGTCGATGAAGAGCAGCACGTCGAGCTTTTCTTCATCGCGGAAATATTCCGCTACGGTGAGGCCGGTTAGTCCGACGCGGAGACGCGCGCCGGGCGGTTCGGTCATTTGGCCGTAGATTAGGGCGCAGCGGGATTTTTCAGAATTTCCAGGAACGATTACGCCGGATTCCTGCATTTCCAGCCAGAGGTCGTTGCCTTCGCGAGTGCGTTCGCCGACGCCGGAGAAAACCGAGACGCCGCCGTGTTTCATGGCGACGTTATGGATCAGCTCTTGAATCAGCACGGTCTTGCCCACACCCGCGCCGCCGAACAGTCCGATTTTCCCGCCCTTCAGGTACGGCTCGGTGAGGTCCACGACTTTGATGCCGGTCTCGAACATTTCGAGCGTGGTGGATTGGTCTTCAAGCAGCGGAGCCGGACGGTGAATCGGGTAGCGCTTCTCGTATTTCACGGGGCCGAGATTATCGACCGGGTCGCCCAGCACATTCAGCACGCGGCCGAGGACGCCGCGGCCAACCGGGACGGAAATAGGCTCGCCCAGATCGAGCGCTTTCATGCCGCGGACCAAACCTTCAGTTGGTTTCATCGCGACGCAACGTACGCGGCCTTCGCCGAGGTGTTGCGCGACTTCGGCAACGATGTCGAGCGGCTCGGGATTGTTGAAGCCTTCGCTGGTGATGCGCACCGCGTTGTTAATGAAAGGAAGGTGTCCCTCTTCAAATTGGATGTCAACAACTGGGCCGATGACTTCCACAATGTGTCCGGTTTTCTGTGCAGTTGTAGCCATTCGGTGCTCCTCGCAAAATCGTGAGTGGTGAATAGTGAGTAGTGATTAGTGATCCGTTCTCCGTTGCTGAAATCGCGCTTCGTTGCGCATTCTAGTTTCCGAGGAGCCGTCTCTTTAGCGACGTTCCCAGAGCGTTAATCATTCTCCCCACATCGTCACAGGCTGCCGTCGCTCGCTCGAAATCGGGCACCTTAATGTGGCCCAGATCGCGGCTCAAAATCAGGTAGTAGCGAGTCTCTTCCAATTCGCCGCGTGCAATTTGCATGCTGCGCAACAGTTCTCGCGTCGTCCTTCGGCCGAAGCCCTCAGCAATGTTCGCCGACACAGACATGAACGAACGTCGGATTTGAGAAGTCATCCCAAAGCGCTCCGACGAAGGGAACGTTTCGGTCAACTTGTAAATTAGCAACGTCAGTTTATGTGCATGCTGCCAAACTCTCAAATCTGTAAAGCGTTCTATTTTCAAGACTCACAGCATCCCCACCGCACGCCCCGAAGTCACCAAGCACGAATCACTAATCACCACTCACTAATCACGAGTTTGCCGACGCCGCGCCGCTTACGATTTCGATTATTTCCTTGGTGATCGCTGCTTGGCGGATGTTATTCATCCGCAGCGTGAGCTTTTCAATCAGCTCAGAGGCGTTGCGCGTTGCTGCATCCATGGCGGTCATGCGCGCGGCGTGTTCGGCGGCGGCGGATTCGAGCAAGATGCGGAAAATTTCGGCTTCGAGATAGCGCGGGACGAGGCCCGCGAAAATTTGGTCGACTGGCTGCTCGTAGATGTAATCCACCAGGCGGCCGTGGCCGTCGGGAGCGGGTTCCGTGGGCAAAGAGCTGCCGGGTCCGGCGTGAGCAGCGAGTTCTTCGCCATCCGGCGACTTCTTGATCACTTCCGGATCAACCGGAAGGAGTTTTTCGGCGCGTAGATTTTGCACCATGACGTTCTTAAACTCGTTGTAGATCGCGTACACCGCGTCCACTTCGCCGCTGATATACAGCTCGGCGACGCGCGCGGCAATTTCCTTAGCTTTCGAGAATTCCACTTTTGTGGAAACGTCGAGATATTCCGCGACAAATTTGTAGCCGCGCTTGCGCAGGGTGTCGCGGCCTTTTTTGCCGACCACGAGCAGCTCGAGCTTCTGCGCGTGGTGTGCCTGAATGAAATCCATGGCATGGCGCAGCACGTTGGAATTGAAAGCGCCGGCGAGGGCGCGGTCGCCGGTGAGCACCATCACCAGGATTTTTTCTTCGGGACGCCGCTGTAGCAGAGGATGCGCAGGAGATTCCATGCGCGCCGCAGCGGAGCGGAGTACGCGAATAATTTCCCTGGCATAGGGTCGGGCGGCGAAAACGCCTTCCTGCGCGCGGCGCAGTTTTGCTGCGGAGACGAATTTCATGGCGCGGGTAATCTGCTGCGTGCTTTTCACCGAGCGAATGCGCCGCCGATAATCGAGAAGAGTGGGCATCGAATAGGACTAGTTCGCCTGGGCCGCCGCCGCTGGAGCGGCCTTGATCGTGGTCTTGAAGCGCTCTTTGAACGCGTCGAGCGCTTTTTTAGCTTCGGCGCGGTTGGTATCGTCGAATGCCTTCTTTTCGCGCAGCGATTTCAGCAGGCCGCTGTAATTCGTTTCGATGAACGGATACAGCTCGATCTCGAAACGGCGGCACTCATTGACCGGAATATCGTCGAGATATTTATTGGAAGCGGCGAAAATAATCAGCACCTGATTTTCGACGGAGAGCGGCTGGTACTGATCCTGTTTCAAAATTTCCATCAGGCGCTGGCCGCGCGCGAGCTGCTGCTGAGTGGCTTTATCGAGCTGCTCGGTGCCGAATTGCGCGAAGGCCGCGAGGTCGCGATATTGCGCGAGATCCAGGCGCAGAGTGCCGGCGACCTGGCGCATGGCTTTGATTTGCGCGTTGCCGCCGACGCGGCTGACGGAAATTCCGGCGTTCACGGCGGGACGGATGCCGCTATTGAAAAGATCGGCTTCCAGGAAAATCTGGCCGTCGGTGATGGAAATCACGTTCGTCGGAATGTAGGCGGAAATATCGCCAGCCTGCGTTTCGATTACGGGCAGCGCAGTCAGAGAACCCGCACCGAGCTCGTCGTTCAGTTTCGCGGCGCGTTCCAGCAAGCGCGAGTGCAGGAAGAAAACGTCTCCCGGAAAAGCTTCGCGGCCGGGCGGGCGGCGCAGCAGGAGCGAAATTTCGCGGTACGACTGCGCGTGCTTGGAAAGATCGTCGTAGAAGCAGATGGCGTGGCGTTTCGTATCGCGGAAATATTCGCCGATAGCGCACGCGGCGAATGGAGCGATGTATTGCATGGACGCGGCTTCCGAAGCGGTGGCCGCGACGACGATGCTGTGCTCCATCGCGCCGTAATCGGTGAGCGTCTTGATGAGCTGCGCGACCGTGGAGCGTTTTTGGCCGATGGCGCAGTAGATGCAAATCATGTCGCCGCCGCGCTGGTTCAGAATCGTGTCAATGATGATGGCAGTTTTTCCGATCTGGCGGTCGCCGATGATTAGCTCGCGTTGGCCGCGGCCGATGGGAATCATGGCGTCAATGGATTTGATGCCGGTCTGAATGGGTTCGCGCACGGGCTGGCGATCGATCACGCCGGGAGCGAGGCGTTCCAGTGGATTGCGTTGCGTGGATTGAATGGGGCCTTTATCGTCAATGGGATTGCCGAGCGCGTCCACGACGCGGCCGATCATGCCATCGCCCACCGGCACGGACATGATTTTGCCGGTGCGCTTGACGGTGTCGCCCTCTTTGATTTCGGTGTAATCGCCGAGGAGCACGGCGCCAACTTGATCTTCTTCGAGGTTGAGCGCGATGCCGAAAACGTCGTGCGGAAACTCGATCATTTCGCCGGCCATGCACTTGTCGAGGCCATGGATGCGCGCGATGCCGTCGCCGACGGAGATGACGGTGCCGACTTCCTCGACAGCGAGGGTCTGCTGGTAATTTTCGATCTGCTCGCGCAGTATTTTGGTTATTTCATCCGCTTTGATGTTGGCCATCCTGACTCCTGTTTTCTAGTTGACCGTGTGACGCCGGCGCCTTCGCGCGCTTTGCGGCGTCGTATTTTTTAGTCAGCTTCCAGCTGCTCGCGCAAGAGGTTCAATTGCTCGCGCACGGAGCCGTCGTAAACCGTGGAACCGACGCGCACCACGGCGCCGCCCAGCAAGTTTGCATCTTCGGCAAACCGCGCTTCGATCTTTTTTCCGGTGCGGCGCTGCAGCACCGAGAGCAATTCTTTTTTCTCCGCGTCGCTCAGCGCGCGCGCGGTGGTGACTTCGGCTTCGGCAATACCCAGGCGCTTGTTCAGCTCGGTACCGAAGACCGGCAGTATCTCGTGAAACAGATGCGTGCGGCGGTGATCCACAATCAGGCAAATGAAATTGCGCACCGCATCGTTCAGGCCCATCTTGGCGGCGATCGCGGTGATGATTTTGTTCTTCACCGCGCCGTCCACGGCGGGGCTTTCCAGGGCGTTGCGCAGATCGGCCGAAGCGAGAAAAGTCTCAACGAACGCGCCAAGATCCTTGCGCACGGCTTCGCCGCTCTTGCGTTCGAGAGCAACGTCTGCGAGAGCTGCAGCGTAGCGTTCGGCGACAGCGCTCAATTGACGCTCCTCTCCAGCTCGGCGATGAACGTGCGGATCAGCGCGGCTTCCGATTTCGGCGCGAGCTCCTGCTTGAGCAATACTGCGGCGCGTTCCACGGCGAGGCGCGCACCCAGCACTTTCAGTTCCATGCGGGCGGCGCGGCCTGCTGCATCAATTTCGGCGCGCGCGGCTAGTTCGATTTTTTCGGCCTCGGCGCGGCCCAGGTCGCGCAAGCGCTGGGCTTCGGCCTCAGCGTCGCGTTTCGCATCCACGCGCAATTGCTCAATCTCGCGCTCGAGGCCTTCGAGCTTGGTCTTAATTTCACGGCGCTGGCGCTCGGCGGCTTCGCGAGCACGCGCGCCTTCCGCGATTTTCCTGGAAATTTCTTCGGCCTGCGCGCGAAAGGCCGGCGCGGCATATTTCACGATGCAGTAAGCGATGCCGCCGAAGACCAGCGCGAAGTTCAGCCAGCGAAAAACCCAGCCCACAGTGGAATCCGCGGGCGACGCTTCCCCTTCTTGCGCGAACACTGGCACGGCAGCCAGCGCGAGAAAGATAATCAGGAACACGAGCGCTCGGGCAGCGCACTTGCATCGGCGCATGGTTTGCGAATTCATTGGCGCGCTCCGCCGCGTGGAGGACTGCCGCCTGCGAGGATGCCGCGCGCGATGGCGCCGGCGAGTTCGGGAGTTTGGCGCTCGACTTCCTTGCGGGCTTCGGCCAGCTCGGCTTCGATGCGCTTCTTGGCTTCGTCCACTTCCTTGCGCGCGAGCGAGCGCTGCGCCTTCAGATTCTTGGCGCGTTCATCCAGGACGGCTTGGCGAGCTTCTTCCTGCTCCAGATAAATTTCACCCTGCGCTTTGCGCAGCGCTGCATTGTAATTTTCCAGATCCTGGCGCGCGGCGGCTTCCACGGCTGCGGCTTCGGCGCGCGCACCTTCGATTTTCGCGCTGCGTTCCGCCATGGCTTTCTGGATGGGCGTGAAAAACGCCCAGCGCATGAACAGATAAAAAAGAAAAACAATGATGACCGTGGGCACAGCTTGAAGAAACAGGTCACCGAGCTGGCGAAGGATTTCCATCGTTAGGAAAGCTTACGAATACTTTTGCCCCGTTTGTGTCGCTTGAGATGCTTGTATCGTTTGTCGCACTGTTGTCCGGATTGCGCGCAGCCGCTCCGGGACACACTTCTAGGCTCAAGCAAAGGCCGCGATTATCGCATCGAGTCCCGCTCCCGTCAACGCTTTACGCCCGTTCCTGTCTGCGCGGGAAATCACATCGATTCGATCATGCATCATAGCGCACGCCCTCCGAGGAACTTCGCATATTATGCAATGCCCGGTTCGACTCGCGAAACGAGGGGGCTCGACATGACGCACAGGTTCTGCCAAGAACTCCCAGAATAATCTTGACACGTTACCGGCTCCGCGTTAAGTTCCGCGCACCAATCGTATGGGAAAAATCATTCGATATGCTTGCGGCGCGACCAAGTTTGCACGCCATGCTCGGCCTCATTGTTGTCGCTAAGTCCCGATCTCAAAACTTAGCGCCCGCGCCACGTCCGCGCGCGATTCCCGTATCCACCTAACCACCAATATTAACTGGCGAAGCCGTATCAGCAATCGTCCAACGCCGCCAGTCGAGTGGACGTGTACATGGTTCTAAACTCACAACAAGGAGCGATAAATGCTACCCCGACCCAGCTTGCGAAAGTACCGATCGTCTCTAGCATGGACCCTGGCAGCCGCCGGCTTGCTGCTCTCTCCAGCACTCCGGGCACAGAAGGAAATTGCTCCACCCAAAATCGTCGAGCTATCCAAGGACTACGGATTGGCTTCGCCGCAGCAGGAAATGACGTTGACCGTGCACCTGAATCCACACAATGCCGACGCCTACGACCAGGCCGTGGAGGCTTTGTACACTCCTGGCTCGCCCAGCTATCACCATTGGCTGACAGCAAGCGATTTTGCCAAATATGCGCCCAGCGCAAGCGAAGTGGCCACCGTAAAGAAGGAACTCGAGGCGCACGGACTTGCGGTCATCTCTACGGGCGCGGACAACGATTCGCTGCGCGTCCGCGGCCCAGTGAGCGCTGTCGAGAGCGCTTTCCACACGCAGATTCATACCTATCAGCGCGCAGGAAAGACGTTTTATGCCAACGCCACTCCCGCGCAGCTGGCAGGCGAGGCCGCCAGTCTGGTGCATTCCGTGTCCGGGCTTTCCAGCTTCGGCATGAAACCCATGCTGAAGTATCAACTTAACCCCAAGACAGGCAAGCCGCGCGGCAAGATCGCCGTGGCGAAGGCCGCTTCCGGCGGACTGAGCGCGTTCTTTACCGACGATTGCTTCCAAAGCGCAGCGCCCGTGACGCTCACCACCGATGGCGCGGCGCTTCCCGTGGGAAATTATTTCGGAAACATCTACGTGCAGAATCCGGCGCTGGTTTGCGGTTGGACGCCCCAGCAGGTGCGGGCGCACTACGGCCTGGGATCGGTGATTGCCGGCGGCTTGGATGGCACGGGCCAGACTATCGTCATCTTGGATGGGCCGAGCGATCCCACGGTTCAGGCGGATCTGGTGTCGTTCTCTCAGGTGACCGGCCTGCCGCCGATTACCTCGTCGAACTTTCAAATCGTCTACCCGGATGGTGTTCCGTCGCAATTGGAGCTGACGGAGGTGACGAACTGGGACGACGAAGCCGATCTGGACATTCAGTGGGCGCACGCCATCGCGCCCGGCGCCAAGATCATTCTGATGATTACGCCCACGGAAGACTGGACCGAATTCGAGTACGCCATCCAGTACGCCACAAAGCACAAGCTGGGCAACGTGATTTCCAACAGCTATGGCTACCCCGAGTTGGCCTGGGGCGCCTTCACGCTGCAAGGCTTCGATGCAGTGCTCAAGAAAGCAGCCGCTTCCGGAATTGCCGTGAATTTCTCCAGCGGAGATGGTGGCGACGACGGCACCGGGGCGCCAAACGTCGGCGGTGATTCCTATCCGGCCTCCTCTTCCTATGCCACATCCATTGGAGGCACCAGCATCGGCCTTCCCAACCCCAGCGGAGGAACCAAGGAAGTCGGCTGGGGCAACAACCTCTCCTTCCTTTCCTATGCCTCCAACTTCGTTCTGGATCCTCCCGAGGGTTTGGGATTCTACGGCGGCTCCGGAGGGGGCGAAAGCATATTCATCCCCAGGCCGTCTTGGCAAAAAGGACATGGACTTCCGGGGACGAATCGGCAACAGCCGGACATTTCGGCGGTCGCTGATCCTTACACGGGAGCGATATTCGTTTTCGACGGGTTCCTCTACTCCATCGGTGGCACCAGCCTTGCCAGCCCGGTCTTCTCCGCGATTTGGACGTTGGCCGACCAGAAAGCGGGCACGGCCTTGGGACAGGCGGCGCCGTTGATCATCAATCTTCCGGCCGGGGGCCCGGTCAAGGACATCACTCCCCTCAGCAGTCCGACGAACGTAGCGGGCGTCGTATTTGATTCGAACGGTGCCACCTACTATTCCTCCGATTCGCTGCTCGCTCCGCTCTTCACCACCACCGCGTATTACAGCGCTGTGTGGAATGTTGGCGGCGGTGAAGATTTGGACCTCAGCTTCGGAACGGATTCGTCGCTGACGGTAACCAAAGGATGGGACAACGTTACCGGCTGGGGCGCACCGAATGGAGTGACGTTCATTAACGCCGCTGCTGCCGCCAAGTAACAACGCTGCGGCGTAACTAAAACACCTAAGGGCGGCCGGTCCCACTTTGCGGGGCCAGCCGCCCTTTTTCATTCGCAGGCGGTCACAATTCTCCGTAACTTTTGCGGCCGGCGCTTGCGTCGCGAGGTTCTCGCTTACCGGCGGCGCCTTCGCTCCGCAGGTCGTCGCCGCATCGGCTCAGCGCGGCGCGGAGGAGTAGCGAGGGCCTTCAAACGCTTGCTTGCGCGCCACTACAAACCACAATTGAATGGCGATCATCGGCAGAGAGAAAACCAGACTGAACCAGATCGGAAACTGGAAGGGACTGGGCGGCAGGCCCATGGAGCTTTGCATCGCGGCCATGGCTTCTTCATAACGTGCTTGGGCGCCCGGAAGGATTACGGAAATAATCGAATTGAAAATCGCGAAATTGAAATAGTAGATGGCGAGGCTGCGGCCCCACTTTTCCAGCTTCAGCAGACCGTAGGCCATCAGAAGTTGCACGGACATGTAACCGGTGACGATCAGCGCGGCTTTCCCTCCGGTGAAAAAGAATCCCAGGAACGTAAGCGGCAGATGCATCACGTTGAGCAGCGGAAACATGCACGCGCCCACGAGTGCCAGGTACGCGATGATGGTGATGCTGACCGGTCGCTTCGGTGCGCCGGGGACTTCCGCCGGCGCGAGCGCTGCGGGAGCCCAGGTGGACGCCGCGGCTGATGCCGGCGTCGCGACACCGCGGAATTGTTCTTTGATTGGGCGCGCGTTGAAGAAATACAGCCACCAGCCGCCTAACAACGCCAGAAGCGCGTAAAAGACCGCCATGCCGATGCGCACCCCAGCCATCAGGTGCTCCAACGGCGGAATGGCTTCGCCGGGCGGCACGGCGATCACCGGCGGAGTTGGGAGCGGCATCACGATCATCATCAGCAGACCCGGCACCGCCATCACCAGCAACAGGCCGCTGAAAACGATCATGGAAATTCTGGCCCATTCGCGCAGGTGCAGCAAGTGGATGCCGGTGGCGATGCCCCAACCTGCCAGACCCAGCATCAATACAGACATGATCAGGCCAGCACCGCGAGTCAATGCGGGTGTGGAATCCGTGGCAGGCATCACGGCGAAGGCCAGGATCATGAGCACGCCGAAAAGCAGCGCGAGGCCTGAGCCGATGAAGACTACCACTGCGGAAATCGTGACACCTGCCGGCCGCTTCATCGCGCGAGTATATACCACGAGCGCGCGGGCTGGCGGATGTGTGTCGCTGCGTGGCGGATCAGTACGCGTAGGCCTGCAGGAGCGCGAAAACAACGACGCCGGTGACCGAGACGTACAGCCAGATTGGGAACGTGTAGCGCGCGATGCGTTTGTGCTGCGGAAAGCGGCCGCTGAGCGAGAAGAAGAAAGTGATGAGGACCAAAGGCAGCGCCACAACCGAGAGAAAAATGTGGCTGGCGAGAATCGAAAGGTAAATCGCGCGAATCATGGCGTGGCCTGCTGGGAAACGCGTGTCGCCGTGCAGTGCGTGGTTGACGATATAGCTGACCAGGAAGAGCGATGAGAAGCCGAATGCCAACAACATGCTGGCGCGATGGGCTTTGCGGTCGTGTTTTTTGATGAAGTAGAGGCCGGTGCAGAGGGAGATGGCGCTGAGGCCGTTTAGAACGGCATTCAGTGCCGGTAAGAAGATGTAGCGGCCAGCGAATTGCGCCGGAGCGTGATGCAAATAGAGCAGCCAGAGCAGGAACGAGACTGCTGCAGCGCTGACTACGAAGATCGAGCCTAGAGCCGCGCGTTGGTTGGTCTGCGTCTGGTGCATGGAGCTACATACGATACTACAAATTTTCGCGGGCGGCGGTGATGCTGAAGAATACTTGCAAGGCCTTAGCCTATTTGGCGCTGGCTTCGGGTGGAGCGGACGGAACGTATTCCGCGGAGAAGCGGGAGCGTTGCAGGCGATAGCCATCGCGCGTGCGGATGTGAAAGCGCTTGTGCTGGTCGTTGGCGAGCCGCACGGTGATGCTGCGCCAGCCGCGGTTGGGATTGGGCTTGGGGTAGTAGCTGAGCGAGTAGAGATGCGCGAGGTCGTCGCGGATGGAGGCGAAGGCGAGTTGTTCGTCCTTCCAATTTTTCGCGAAATAGACTTTGCCGCCGGTGGCGGCGGTCATGCGTTGAAATACGGCATTGGAAATGGGTTCCAGGTGGGCTTGCTGGGTGCTCACCATGTAGATGGTGGTGCCGGTGGATTGCGCGAGCTCGGCGACGTCCTCGGGCGGGACCATGCTGTAGTTGTCGGGACCGTTGGAGAAGACCACAATCACTTTTCGTCCGGTGAAGTGCGCGGCGTCCTGCACGGTCAGCAAGAGGCAGTTGTAGAGCGCGGCATCGTCTCCGGCGACGGTAGTGCGCGCGGCGCGCAAAACTTGCGAGCGGTCGGCGGTGAGCAGCGCGGCGCGGGAAAGGTCGCGGCTATAGGAATAGAAGGCCACCTTGTCCGCGCCCTCGAGCGAGCGTACGAAATCGGCGATGGCGTCCTGCGCAAAAACGAAGCCGCGATACATATAGTTGCTGGTGTCGAAGAGCACGAAAACGTTCGCGCCCCCTACCAGGGCGGTCAGCTCACTGGCTGATACGCGCGCGCCGGAATCTTCTGGTTGGCCGGCGGAGGCGCCAGACGACGAGGGACCGGGCGAAGTTGCGCTGGGCAGCGCGCGCGCGGATTCGTTGCCTTCTCCATACGTAGCGATGTCTTCGGGAATGCCGTCCTCGGCAACGACGAAGTCCTGCGGGCGGAGGCCGGTGACGTACTTGCCCTTGCTGTCCGTCACGGCCACATTCAGCTGCACTAAATCCACAGTGACGTTGATGCGCGGCGGGCCGCTCTCCTGTGCCACGGGAGAAGTGCCGACGAAAACGGAGAGAGCTACGACAAGAACGAGAGTCACAGAGAGTCTTTTGCACATGACGGGCCTCGATGTTGTTGGTTGTTACACCTTCGCAGGGCTGGCCGGGCGCATGTTGGATCGCCGCGGCGCCGCCACTGAGTTTCTAGGGCTGAGGACTGCCAAAACTGGCGGGCAGCGAAGTGACTTTGCCCTGCCGGAATTCTTCACCGGTTTCGCGCATGGCGCGCAGAATCGCGGGCCAGTCGTTCAAGTCCGTGGCGAAAATTTTCGCCACCATGCGGCCGGTCAGCTCGGGCGCCAGGCGATTCAGCGTCACCGGCGGATAACCCATTTCATCGGCCAAGCGCGCCCAATACAGATTGGTGGAATCCCACGTCTCGGCAAGCAAGCGGCTGGAATAGCCCTGGAACATGGGGAAGGGCCTCACGTTAATCAATTCGCGCGCATAGGAGCGCGCCAGCACCGGATGCGGCACACCGAAATCCTGCGACAGCCGTGCCCAGGTGAGGTCCGCCGGATCCTGCTGCGATAAATTCTGCAATTCATGCCCGGCCATCCCCCAGGAATTGGTGTCGTCTGGAAATCTGCGGCGAAACTCCGCGGTGAGATAGAAGGAATCGGCAGGAGTGATCTGCGAAGTCACGTCGGCCAGCTGTCCGGCACGCAGAGTAGCTTCGAGCAGCGACGCGCGCTGGGGAATCATGCGATCGGAAAGAATGCTGGTGACTTTGCCTCGCAGATCTTCATTTTGCATGGAGGCCGCGAGCATTTCGTCGCCTGCGCGTTGATATAACGCGACGGCGTGCAGCTCGTTGCGGCTGACGTTCCACCAGCGCGGCAACACGGCGTTGGTTAGCACGGACGGCACCAGGTCGGACCAGATCAGCGCCTGGACGTTCTCCGGAGCGATAAAATCCTCCTCCATTTGCGCCAGAACGTAAGGCAAGTCTGCCAGCGATCCCACCAGATGAGCGCCGCCACCTGCCGGAGAGCCGGCGCCGAAGAGGCGGGGAGTTTGCCACAGCGATTCTTCCGTGCCAATAACCGTCTCACCGGAAAAGTCGTGCGAGCGAATCAGCAGCGGGTTGTTGTGCAGAGCCTGTGCGCCCGGCGGTTCGTAATAGGCGTAGCCGAAACCGACCAGCGTATCGCGGAAGAAAGGAACCAGCTGACCGCGAGCTTGTTCTAATTCCGCGCCGGAAGCTTTGGATTTCAGCACTTTAGCGATGTCCGTGCGCATCTCCAAATCGGTGTGATGGTTGTTGTAGGAGCCCGAGGTAAAAGTAGTTCGCTCGCTGTTGGTAAAGATGGGGCGCGGCATCTGGAATTCCGCCAGTTGCTCGGCGAGCGGCAGCAACGTATCGCCGGCGGGAACTCCTTGCGGCGTTGGGGTGAGGCCATCGCCCAGCGCGAGCAATGTGTCGAGCGAAACCAGGCGCTGATCGTCGAGCACCGCGCGGATCCGGTCCGCCACTTCGCGGTGGATGCGCTGGCCTTCGGAATTTGTTTGCCGAGGGCCTGCTATCAACTCAACGATTACATCCTGCGAGGCCTTGGGATCGCCCGTGGCGGCGCGCAGCACCTGGCCTAGTGAACTGCGTCCGGCATCGAAGAGCTGCGCGGCGGACGAAATATGCGAAAAGGGCTTGATCATTCCCTGCCAGGATTCATCGCGTGCGCTTACGGGAATTTCGCCCTGGCGAGCCAGAATTTGCCAGAGCATGATATTGGCTTCGAAGATGCCCATGGCATTGCCGCGCAGCGTGTGGTCGGGAACCTTACCGAGGGCCTCGGCTGTGGTTATAAACGCGACGATGGACGCATCGCTCAGTTCCGGAAACTCCGAAAACATCGGATACTGATTGCGAAATTGGGAGAACTTGCCGGCCATCAGCTCTACTGTTGCAGCGCTCAAACGACGCGCGGCAGGGCGCCGGCCGTCAATTTCACTCAAGACCAGGAAGGCTTCCGCTGCCGTACCTTCCATCCCTACTCTGGACAGCGCGAACATAGTTTCCAGCAACCCGTCCGGATTGTTCCAGCCTCGGGTCTCCACATTCCAGTTATGCGCAAGCTCCGTATTGGTCTTCTGCTTAAGAATGGTCTTCCATGCCTGCAGGCTTCCTGGCACGTGCGGATCACCGTTCGGTTCCCACTGCAGGCGAGTGGTCAAGAGCAACAGGGTGGGGTCAGGCCGAAACACCGACGACATGGCGCTGGGCGTAAGCGTCCTGCCGCGGAGCGCTTCGTAGCAGTGGCGCATGCGGGCAGGTTCGACGAAGTGCGCCTGCTGCTCGGGCGGGATCCGCGAGAGTGAGTCAAAATAAGCGGCGAGCCAGCCGTCGTCTTTCGCGAGAAGCCGCGGAACAAATTCTCCGGTTGAGCGCGGGCTGGCGCCAACCATATCCTTCCATGTCTGCTCGGCGCTGGGGCCGCCGGGCACGATTACGCTGCCCGATCGAACGCGAATGTAGCTGCCGTAAAAATCCAGTGGCGCGGCGAGAGAGACCATTTTCTTGAGTCCCGGCGAATGCCGCAGCGCGGCCTGAGTTTCCGGGTCCACGTGAGCCCAGCCATAGTAAAGACGAGCCAGCGCGGCATCGTGCAGAAGCGAGTCAATTAGCGGACGGCTGTCCTTGTCTCTGCCGCCTTCGCCGCTGGCCTCCCCCCATTCTCGTTCGCTCAGAGAGATGGGCACCTTCGAGTTGGGGTACGGGTAAACGAAGGGCTTGCCTCCCTGCAGGGTCGTCTCGAGATCAGGCAGCGGGAAACCGGAATCAATCGTGAGAAAGGCTCGGCGCGGATCGGCTGTCTCGACGAACGTGGTCGTCTGTCCGCAGTTGGCCGTGGTGCGGTAGCCCAGGATGTCCAGCAATGGTTGGGCGTCGGCGCAATTGGTTACGCGGATGACGCCATCTTTGCCCGCCAGATCGGAGAGTTCCCTGGCCTGCTGAACATATCTGCGCAGCAGAATCAGAAATTCAGTTGGACGGCTGCCCAGGCCTGTGCCCTGGTAGCCGACCAGATAAATGTTTCGGGCGAGTAGGGGCATCACTTCTTCGGGAGCGGCTTTCTGGCTGATGCCGGCGATACGTTCGAACGAACGAAGAGGACCTGGAATAGTAGCGGTCGCTGGTTCAGGTGTGACGATGCGCTCTTGAGCAGCGGGCGGACCTGCAGGAAACGCGCTGCGAACTCGAGGGGCACAAACCAACGCGACAACCACGAACAGGGCCGCAAGACGCAGAGAATATCTCATCGCTGGCACCCACCCCGACCGCCTTCGAGACATCGTGCCACAACTTCAAGCTCGATAGGCCGGCACGAATTGCATGGCGCACTTCGCGCTGGCTGAAGGCTTAGGTCGAAATCAAGATCCAAGCCTGGACGGGGGCTTTGACCTTTGGTTGGTGCATCCTACGCTTCTGTGGCTTCCGACGCAACGAATATGGAGGTAGCCGTCGAAGGTGCGACGTCCGCGCGGCATGGCGAAAATTTGGTGAAGCGCGGCCGGCGCACCATCGCTCGACGTCGGTGGTGCCTAAGCAGATGCAGCAGCGGATTCTTCGGAGGCTTTGGTGCAAACGATCGTCAATCCGTTCTTGTTGGCGTCGAATCGTTCTTTGCGATCCAAGCTCTTCAAGAATTCCCTCGCTGCTTTGCCGATCGCCGCTGCCATCGAACCGGTGTCCACCTGTATCGTTCGTCCCTGCGTACCATTCGTGCGGTGCTGGTATTCCAATTTCACTGCGTACATGGATTGTCTCCCTCGACTTATAGGATAACCGAACATTTGCTGTGGTGTTTCACTTTTCAGGTAACCGCGTTGATCACGGGTTGACTGGCAGGAAGCACTCAAACCGCGCAGTTATGGTAGCGTGATGATCAACATATGAAAAGCGATAACCCTTTGTCGCTGGTCGACGCTGGACGGTCTTCTAACGTACTGAAGAGAATCTTTCGTGGCGCTTGGGTTTTGGCTGCGAATACCTTCGTCGCTTGCGCAATGTTTACCAGGCTGCGCAGCGTAGGATTTCCGGCGTTGAATTTCCAGTTGTGCTTCGAGTTTGTATTTGAGGTAATTCTTCCGATTATCGGTATCGTGCTTGAACTCGTAAATTGGAAATATGGTAGATGGGTTAACGTCGGCTGCTTCACTGTCGCAGGTTGTTTCTGGCTTGCGGGAGCGATTTGGTGGCATTCAGACCCATTTTTCGGCGTCCTGCTTATCGTTGCGTTCGGTTTGCTGATAGTCGCCGGACTGACTGAGATTGTGTACAGGCTAACGCAAAGCGATTCTTCCTATCCGGTCAACTCCCGATGATTCGCGTATCCAGGGATGTGCCGCCTCGCAGGATCTTGCGAATCGCAGAATGACGCAAGTGCAGGGGACCGGCGTTGAGAACGGCTTGATGGCTTGCGTCCGGCGCTATTCGTATCGCAGCGCGACCATGGGGTCAACCCTCGTCGCGCGGCGCGCGGGAATATAGCAGGCGAGCAATACTACTCCGGCCAACGCCAGCGCGACGGCAACATAGGTGATTGGATCGCTGGGCTTCACGCCGTAGAGAAAAGTGGAGATCAAGCGCGCGAGACCGAGCGCCAAACCCGCTCCGACGACTACTCCGATGCACGCCAGCTGCAATCCCAGTTTGGCGACCAACGCGAGGACGTCAGCAGGCTGCGCTCCCAGCGCGATGCGGATTCCGATTTCGTGCGTGCGCTCGTTCACCGAGTAGGACATCACGCCATAAATACCCACGGCGGCCAGCAGGATTGCCACACCGGCAAAAATCCCCAGCAGCTGCATGTAGAAACGCCAGTCGCCCAGCGAAGCGCCCAATACTTCTTCCATGGACCTGATGTTGCTGATGGGCTCATCGGGATCAATGTTAGCGACGGCCTGCTTTACACTCGCGACCAGGCCCGCCTGACGTCCTAGCGATGTGCGCAAGACCAGATTCTCATGTAAATGCTCGCGGGTTGCTCCGCCGGGGAAAATGACGGGTTGCTGAAGGTAGGAAGCGTAAACGAATGCAGGCGTCTCTCTGCCCAGGCCGCGATGTTTTACGTCTCCCACAATGCCGACGATCTGGCGTGGGCGCGGCTGATCCACCGGGTAAGGATCGTAGCGCAGCAAGATCTGCTGTCCGATGGGATCCTCGTTCGGAAAATATTTGCGCGCGAACGCTTGATTGACGACGATCACCCAGGGAGTGTTCTCGGTGTCGTGCTCGTCGAGATAGCGTCCCTTCACCAGCGGAATTTTCATCGTGCTGAATATCCCGGAACTTACCTCGCTGTATCCGGCGCTGGGCCGGTCATCCGGAGGCGGCGCCGCATGCCCCAGAATCGAAAATGTGTAATATTCCGCGCAGCAGTGCATCGGTAACGCGCCGATCAGCGCCGCGGACTCGACGCCGGGCAGCACGCGAACGCTATCGAGAAGCCGCGTGTAAAAATTGGTGGCCGTGGGCAGAGTCTTTTCCATGTCGCCGCCCGGCACGCGTTCCAGATACTTGCCCCCTTCCGGAAGTTGAAAATCCATGGTGAGCAGGCGGTTGTAATCGAATCCTGGATTCACGCGCTTCAAATGCAAAATGGTGTTGATCATCAAGCCCGCGCCCACGAGCAAAACCATAGCCAGCGCGACTTCGGAAACCACCAAGGCGTGCCGCGCCAGGCGGCTGGAAGCGGACATCGTTTTGCGTTCGCTTTCACGCAACACCGCATTCAGATCCGGGCGAGAGGCACGCAGCGCGGGAGCTAGTCCAAACAGGATGGCGGTAAGCAGCGAAATTCCCAGCGTAAAAAGCAGCACGCGGCCGTCCAAGGTGATCAACTCCGCGTTCGGAAAATCTCCTCCGGCAAGCGCGAGAAAAACCCGGATGCCGACGAGCGTCAACACTGTACCCAGCACGCCCCCGATAACCGCGAGCAGAACGCTCTCCGTCAGCAACTGCTGCACCAGGCGGCGGCGTTCCGCACCGAGAGACATGCGCAATGCATACTCTTTGCGCCGGGTTTCGGTGCGGAACTGCATCAGGTTCGCGACGTTCACGCAAGCAATCAACAGCACAAACGCGACGGCGCCGAGAAGCGGATAGAGCGCGCTGCCTGCGTCGCGGTAGAGATCCTCGTGCAAGGGAAAGACCTTGTCGCCCAGGCCCTTATTCGTTGCCGGATAATCCTGCTCCAGGCGTCGCGCAATCACGTCCATATCGGCTTGCGCTTGCGCCAGCGTCACGCCTGGTTTCAGCCGCGCCACCGGCATCAGCCAGTGATCGAATCGCGCATTGTACCGGCCGTTGGCTGGATTGATCGGCTCCCAGAAATCAATCGGGAATCCGTAGAACGGCGCGAATCCCGCGGGCATCACCCCAACGATCGTGGAAACGACGCCCTCGATATTGAGGGTCTTTCCCAGCACGTGCGGGTCGCCATTGTATTCGCGCTTCCAGAATGGAGTGCTGATCACGATGGCTTGCGTCAGGTCTTGCTGCTCGTCCTCCTGAAATATGCGACCGAGGATCGGCTTGGCACCCAGCTGGGCGAAAAAGTTGGGCGTCACATATTGCGTGTGCAGCGGTCGCGGCTCGCCGAGTCCGGAAACGATGGCCCTGTCCGTGAAGCTGCTGAGTGAAATATCTTCGAAGACGTGGTTCTGTTTCGTCCAGTCCACATTTTCGGCGATGGGCGGCGCGTTCATGGAATCAGGGTGAGCCTGATCAACCTGCCAAATCACCACGAGGCTTTCCGGTTGCGGATAAGGCAGAGGGCGGTACAACAGCGCGTTCAGCACGCTGAAAATCGTGCTGTTGGCCGCGATTCCCAACCCCAGGGACAGGACCACTACGGCGAGAAAGCCCGGACTCTTGCGCAGGCCGCGCGCCGCGAATTTCACGTCTGCCCAGAGAGTCTCGAAAACCTGAGGGATTCGCATGACCGCGTCACCTCCTCGGCTCAATCAGGAATTCACACGGGGCCCGCGCTCGATTTCAGGAACACTTCGGAAGGCCGAATTCGCCTGCTTCGACCTTGGCTACCATTTCTGCTACATACTCTGACGCAGTTGCAAACAGAATGGTAGCTTCCGGGCCCGCTTCGTACGCTGATACGACACACGAAGCCCGATAGTTCCGCAGTCTCTCGTCCGCCACCAGCAGGGCGTCGCCTTGAAGCCGCGTCCTCAACAATCGGCTCCGGCAACGGCAGCCTCACGCCTGGTAGGTCGCGATATCGGAAGCTGACCGACTTGCCTGCCGGCACTCACTGGCGCAGGGTGCCGCGAATTCGATACAATCGCGGTTTGGGCTGCGCTGTAAATGCTTGCCTGCCGATGCGCGCGCCCATATTCAAGGAGACATTTCATGCCATCGTTCCCCGGGGTTGATTACCTCGACTTCGATTCTGTGCTCAGCGACGAAGAGAAGCTGGCGCGCAATACCGCGCGGCAATTCGTGGATGCGGAAATCATGCCGATCATCGAGGAATACAACCGCGAAGGAAAATTTCCGGTCCAGCTCGTGCCGCAGATGGCCGACCTGGGACTTTTCGGCGCCAGCCTGAAGGGCTATGGCTGCGCGGGCATGTCCAACGTGGAATATGGCCTGGTGACGCAGGAGCTGGAGCGCGGCGATTCCGGCCTGCGCAGTTTTGTTTCGGTGCAATCGGCGCTGGTGATGTATCCGATCCACGCGTTCGGTTCGGACGCGCAAAAAGATAAATGGCTGCCGCTGCTGCAACAGGGCAAAGCGATCGGCTGCTTTGGCCTGACCGAGCCGCAATTCGGATCGAATCCCGGCGGAATGTTGACGCGCGCGGTGAAGAAGGGCGGCCACTACATCCTGAACGGCGAAAAAATGTGGATCACCAGCGGCTCGATCGCGGACGTGGCCGTGATTTGGGCGAAGTGCGAGGACGAGGTGATCCGCGGATTCCTGGTGGAAAAAGGCATGCCGGGATACAAAGCCTGGGACGTGCACGGAAAATATTCGCTGCGCGCTTCGGTGACTTCCGGCCTGGCGATGACCGACTGCAAAATTCCCGCGGAAAATCTGCTTCCCGGCGTGGAAGGGCTGAAAGGGCCGCTGTCCTGCCTGAATCAGGCGCGCTACGGCATCGGCTGGGGCGGCATCGGCGCGGCGATGGCTTGCTACGACACGGCGCTGAATTACGCCAAGCAGCGCAAGCAATTCGACAACAAGCCGATTGCTTCGCATCAACTTGTGCAGGAAAAATTGGTGTGGATGATCACCGAAATCACCAAGGCGCAATTCCTGGCGCTGCAGGTGGGGCGGCTGAAAGATGCGGGGCGCGTGCATCCTTCGCACATCTCGATGCTGAAGATGAATAACGTGTGGATGGCGCGCGAAACGGCGCGCATGGCGCGGGAAATTCTGGGCGCGAATGGAATCGTGGACGATTACTGCGTAATGCGCCACATGAACAACCTGGAGTCGGTGTTGACGTATGAAGGCACGCACGACATCCACAAATTGATCATCGGTGAGCGCATCACCGGAATCGCGGCATTTTCGTGAGGCGGGCGCGAATTAGCCGACAAGCCGCTTTGAAGTTGGTCGTCGCAATCTGCGTGCTAGCCGCACCTATCGCGGCCGCATTTTCCGCGCGTGCCGCGGACGCCGGCTCGAAACCAAAAGTGCGCGCGATCACCGCGTTCGTGCGCCTGGACCGCGCCCATTATCAGGAACAGATTCAGGAGACGCTGAAATTTTTGCGCCAAGCCAAAGCCGCATTCGAAAAATCCGGCTACGAAGTGGAGACCATCCGCATCACCACCCAGCCGTTCCCGGAATATACGCGCGGCATGACGGACGAGCAGGTGCTCGCTTTCTTTCGCGAGTACGACGCGCTCGCGGTGAAGGAAGGCTTCGACGCCGCGATTGGCCCGGCCATGATGAGCGATGCGGACGACCCGCACGAAGCCGAGCTGCTCGCAAAAATCATCGCGAATTCGAAAACGCTGGAAGGCTCGGTGTTCATCGCCGGGGAAGACGGCATTCACTGGAAGTCCATTCATGCCGCAGCCGGCGTCATAAAATATCTGGAAGCGAATACACTACACAGCCAGGGGAATTTCAGTTTTACGGCGGCGTCCTTGGTTCCTTCCGGCACGCCGTTTTATCCGGCGTCCTATTTTACCGGCGAAGGAAAACAATTTGCTGTTGGGCTGCAGTCCGCGAATGTGGTGAGCGAGGTGTTCGCTGCGACGCAATCTCCGCACGAAGCCGAAGCGCAGCTGAAAAATACTCTCGGCGCCTATGCCGCCCAGATTGAAAAGACCGCGACCGAAATCAGCAACGCCAGTGGCTGGAAATACGGCGGCCTGGACCTATCACCCGCGCCGCTAATTGACGTTTCCATCGGCCGCGCGATTGAAAATTTCCTGGGCGCGCCGCTAGGTTCCAGCGGAACGCTCACCGCGGCGGCGATCATCACCCGCGCGCTGAAAGCAATCCCCGTGAAGCAGGCAGGCTATTCCGGACTGATGCTGCCGATACTTGAGGATACGGTTCTCGCGCAGCGCTGGAGCGAAGGCCGCCTCTCGCTTGATGCGCTGCTCTCGTACTCAGCGGTGTGCGGCACCGGCCTCGATACCATTCCGCTGCGTGGTGATGTGACGACGGAGCAGCTGCAGCGCATCCTGGGCGACGTCGCCAGCCTCTCGGTGAAATGGCACAAACCGCTCGCGGCGCGCCTGCAGCCCGTGACCGGTAAGAAGCCCGGCGAGATGACCGAGTTCGACGATCCCTTCCTGGTGAACGCGAAAATTCAGCCGCAGCCTTGAGGGGCACCGATTCCAGTCATTGGAATTTGCCCAGTTGGATTATGATAGTTCGCCCGGAAGGATGGTTCCGGCCACTTGGGACGAGAGTGCGGAAAATGTCTAGCGATGAACTGAAGTCGAGGTTCGAGCGTTTTCGCGGCGCGTGCCGGCCCGAGCTCCGCTCTGCCAGAGTTTCCGCGCTGGTGTGTGCCGTGCTGCTGGCGTCGAGCGCCGCCGCGGGTTTCGATTCCTTCGCGGTGCGCAGGCAGCAGTCGAATCCCGCGACGGGGCCTGTGGTGGTGCAGCCCGGCGCGCCGGGGAAGCCGAGCAAGACGCTGCCGCCATCCACCAAGGGCGTTTTGCCGGCACGGTCGCAAGCGGATGTGGAATTCATGCAGGGCATGATCATGCATCATGCGCAGGCGGTGGAGATGACGGCGCTGATCGCGTCGCACACCGACAATAAGGACTTGCGATTGCTGGGCGCGAAGATCAGCAGCTCCCAGTCGGACGAGATAAAGTTTATGCAGCGGTGGCTGGCAGCGCGCGGAGAACCGGGTTCGATGGCGATGGCGGGAATGCCCGACATGAACGCGTCGGGGAAACCCATGGGGCTGATGCCCGGGATGCTGACGCCGCAGCAGATGGAAGCGCTGCGGAACGCGAAGGGCGCGGAGTTCGATCATTTATTTTTGACCGGCATGATTCAGCACCACAACGGCGCGTTGATCATGGTGAAGGATTTGTTCGATACGGCGGGCGCGGGGCAGGACGCTGACATTTTCAATTTCGCGACCGATGCGGACAACACCCAGCGCGCCGAGATTAAAATTATGCAGGCCATGCTCGAGAAGAAAACCTCAGAGGAGAAACGATGAATCGAGTGTCCAGTTTTGCTTTTCGTGCGGCGGTGGCCGCGATTATTTTATTTTCCGGTGTGAGCCCGATGTGGGCGCAGACCCCCGGCCAGACTCCCGGTGGCACTCCGCCGCCCGCGGCCGCCGCGCCGGAACCCGCGAAGCAACCGGACGCCGATCAGAATCCGTTTGCGGCACAGCCCGCACCGCCGCTGCCGCCGGGGATGACGGGATCGGATGCGAACGACCCGCGCTACAAGCTGACGCCTGGACTGTACGACGCCGGCGAAACATCGCTGGGCATCAAGCACCTGCAGCTGGTGAAGAAACCCGACTCGTTTCAACTGGGCGTCACCGACCCCGACGATCCGAAAGTGCAGAGATTGCTGGGCCAGCTGGGAATCGGCGGCGGGATGAAGTTGCCACCAGAACTGCAGCTGGTGATCGCGGAGCTTGCTTTCTCGAACTCGGACCTGGCGTTTCAGGGCAACCACCTGTTCCAGGGAAATTTTTACGGCATGAACATTTTTGACATCTCGAATCCGGCGCAGACCGCGCTGCTGACTTCGATGGTGTGCCCGGGCGGGCAGGGCGACGTGTCGGTGTACAAGAACCTGATGTTCATGTCCGTGGAAATGCCGAACGGACGCCTGGATTGTGGCACGCAGGGGTTTCCGCCGGAGCCTCCGCCGGCCGCAGGGCATGAAAAGGAACGCCGGAAGCCGGCCGCCCAAGCGGACCGTTTCCGCGGCGTGCGAATTTTCGACATCACCGACATCAAGAACCCGAAGCAAGTGGCCGCGGTGCAGACCTGCCGCGGCTCGCACACGCACACGCTGGTGGTGGATCCCAACGACAAGGACAACGTTTATATCTACGTCTCGGGAACATCGTTCGTGCGCCAGCCGGAAGAACTGGCTGGATGCTCCGGCGAAGCGCCGGACAAGGATCCGAACACGGCGCTATTTCGCATCGAAGTGATCAAAGTGCCGGTGGCGGCGCCGCAGGACGCGAAAGTCGTCGCCAGCCCTCGCGTCTTTATCGATCCGCGCACGGGCGCGTTGAACGGCCTGAGCAACGGCGGCAGCCACGGCAAGAGTGATGAGGAAACGAAGCCGTCGGATTCCAACCAGTGCCACGACATCACGGTGTACTCGGCGCTGGGCCTCGCGGCGGGCGCCTGCTCGGGAAATGGAATTCTGCTGGACATCAAAGACCCGGTGCATCCGAAGCGTCTCGATGCGGTGAACGACCCCAACTACTCCTACTGGCATTCGGCTTCGTTCTCGAACGATGGCACGAAGGTGGTATTCACCGACGAGTGGGGCGGAGGGTTGGGCGCGCGGTGCCGTCCGAACGATCCCAGCAAGTGGGGCGCGGACGCGATCTTCCATCTGCATGACGACAAGTTGACCTTCGCGAGCTATTACAAGCTGCCGGCCGCGCAGGGCGACACCGAAAATTGCGTGGCGCACAACGGTTCGCTGATTCCGGTTCCCGGCCGCGATATCGAGGTGCAGGCGTGGTATCAGGGCGGCGTTTCGGTGATGGACTTCACCGACGCGGCGAATCCGAAGGAGATTGCTTACTTCGATCGCGGGCCGATTGATCCCAAGATGCTGGTGCTGGGCGGCGAGTGGTCGGCGTATTGGTACAACGGCAACATCTACGGTTCGGAAATTGCGCGCGGCTTGGATATTTTTGAACTGACCCCGACGCAATTTCTGACCCAGAACGAAATTGACGCGGCGAAGACGGTCCACGTGGACGCGCTGAATGTGCAGAACCAGCAGAAACTGGAATGGCCTGCACAGTTGGTCGTGGCGAAAGCGTATGTGGATCAGCTGGAACGTTCGCAGGCTTTGCCGGCGGAGCGGATTGCGGCTTTGCGCGCGGCGATCAGCGCTGCGGAAAGCTCGCACATGAACAAGGGCAAAGTGTCGAAGTTGAGCGGCATGGCGCCTTCGCTCGAACAGAGCGCTGCAGCGGCAAGTAATCCCGCTGACGCGAAACGGCTGCGCGCTTTGGCGGAGATTTTGAAGCATCCGTCAGCGTAATTGCGTCGCGAACCTGATCGGGAAGACCCGCTCGTGAGCTTCCGAGCGGGTTTTTTCGTTTAGGGCGAAGCGCTGCTAATCCTGTTCGCCTATCGTTTGCACGAACGTTTTGCCGTACGGGTAGAAAAGCTCCTTGCGGCCTTGCTGCCATGCCGCGCGAAGTTCGGGCAACGTGATATCCCAGTCCGGGCGGCACTTCTTGCTCACCGCACGCAGGTCCTGGCGAAGCTCCTCCATCGTGGGCCGGCCCAGGAACCAGTAGCCGTTGTAGATCTTGTAAATAATCAGGCCCGGCTCCAGAACAATCACATGCGGAATCATCGGATTGTTGACGGGATCGGTGTATTCGGCAATGTCCAGATCTTTTTGCACCAGGCGCCCGGCGTCGGAGAGGAAAGGCCAGTGCGCGTCGACGCCGGTGCGATATTCATTCGTCGCAGTGATGTTGTCGGTGCTGATCGTGACCAGCCGGCAATAAGAGACCTCCAGCTCGCGGTGGAGCTGCACCAGGCCTTCCGCCTGACGCCGATCCTTAGGGCAGAAGCTGCCGCGGCTCAGAACGAGAACCATGGGGTGTGGTCCCTGCAGATCAGATAGCTTCCTGCGTTTCGCGGCATGATCCGAAAGCTCGTAGTCGGGGAACACCGCGCCTGGAACGATGTCAGCTCGCATTTGAACTCCTCCGTCTTTGGATGCAGAGCGCCAGTTTACGGTGCATGGTCGGTTGCCGAGGCCGGCGCTACTTCATAAAGTCCCGGACGTACTGCGCGATCGGATCCGCCGCGGTATCCAGCGCGAAATGGCCGCCATCAACGATGTGCACTTCGGCTTTGGGCACGTCGCGACGATAGGCTTCCGGTTCCGAGGGATCAAACGAACTTTCATACTTGCCCCAGATCACCAGCAGGCGCGGCTGCTTCTCGCGCATCCACGCTTGCCACTTCGGATAGTTCTCAACGTTGGTGCGGTAATCGTAGAAGAGGTCGCTTTGAATGTCCGCCTGGCCGGGCTGATTGAGAAAATAATATTCATCGGTCCAGAGATCCGGGTCGTGGCGCTCCAGGTCGGGATCGTCGCCGACGTGGCGCGCGCGCGTGGTGGCAAGTGAAAGCAGATTGGTGCGCAGCGCGCTTTCGTAGCTGGCGCGATCGGCCCAAAACGCACGGCGCGTTTTCCAATTCGCACCCAGGCCTTCATTGTGCGCCACCGCGTCTTGCACGATGAGCGCTTCGACGCGCTCTGGATGCGCCAGGATCATGCGAAAGCCAACCGGCCCGCCGTAATCCTGCATGTACAGCGTGTAATGCGAGAGACCAAGCGCCTCGGTGAAATGAGTCATAACCTCGGCGATGTGATCGAAGGTGTACGCGAATTTTTTGGGGTCGGGCCAGTCGCTATGGCCAAAGCCCGGGTAATCCGGCGCGACCAGGTGATAGCGATCAGCCAGCCGCACAAAGAGCGGATCGAACATCCGCGACGAAGACGGCAATCCATGCAACAGCAAGAGCGTCGGCGCGTCTTTCGGGCCAGCGTCGCGATAAAAAATAGCGAGCCCATCAATTTGTATCGTGCGATAAGCAGTCAGATGTTCCACGGGACGTTGCCTTCCTTGTTCTTGGCCCTGAACCTGGGCCGGAAATTGAAGTGACGCGAGGATCAAAGTGACCACCACCACCAAGCAGGAAACGCGCCAGCGTCGGGTGCAACCGGGCGAGCTGAAAAGACGCATCGTTTATCTCCGATTTTGCGATCAGATTTCCAGCGCTAATTATTTCTGCGCGGGCCTCGCAGGCGTCAACCCTTCCTGTTCGGCTTTCGTATAGGGCGTTCCAAAGTAAGGAAACTCGCTGCTCACACGGCTCCGATCGGGCGCGACCCCATCGCCGAGCGGCCGGTTCGCCGCGAGCGTCAACATCACATCCATCGCGTCGTCGAGCAGCGCCCGTCCGTTGAAACCCGCGTTGTCAAACGCCGCCGCGGTGCCAAGCTCATAGGGCAGCGTTGTCGGGCACAGGCGATTGACGACTTGTTTCCCATATTCGGACGGACTAGATGCCGAACCTGCGTACGTCGTCATCTTCTCGACGAACTCGGCGATCGGTGCGGAAAAGTGCGCAACGTCCTCTGATGGAATCGAACGATTGAACTCTTCCCTCAGTTCCTGTCTGTCAGGGTCATTCAGGAAAAGGTGAGTGATCATCGGTAGTCCCCAGCGAGAAACCTGCACTTCAGGTGCATGACCATAGAGCGACGCGGTCGCCCACCCTCGGACCGTTCCCGTTCCGATGAGTTCACTGGGAGCCTCAAGCACAATCGCCGATACGTTTCGCTTGGCGAAGATATTTTGGCGATGCAGAAATGCGTCCCCGTAATACCGCTGCTCTTTGTAGAACGCGGTCAGAAACTCGCGCATCGCGAAACCGTCGGCCGCGAACATGTCTGGAGCCAAACCTGCATACACGCGAACACCGGACTTGCTTTGCACAGCCCCGGTCTGGCCGGCGATTAGATCTTCTCCGCCGTCGCCGCGAACTGCCTCCTGGCCAGTGGCCCTCCGCACCTGGAAGTTCTGAATGTGCGTGTGCTCGTCCGTATCCGCGTGCCCAGCGTCGCCGAAGCGGAACTTGAAGGTGACCTCTTCCGTCGCGTCGTCGTTCAAATCGAAGCGGAATGCGTACAGCCCTTCTTCGCGAAAGGTTTCCGGAGCCGACAGACCTGCATCCGGGTTGACCGTCATCGCCATCACAGTCGTGCCCGGCGCTCCCGAGAATAGATAAAAATCGCAAAGGTTGATGCGTGGATCCTCCTTCGCAGTAGGCGTGTCGAAATGGTGGGACATTCAGTTAATCTCCTTGGAGGTGAGCGTCGCTTATGCCGCCACTTCGAAAGGGATTCTTGACTCAAGCTATATTCCTAGTCAATAGATTTAAAACCGCGGAAATATTCGCTAGGTTCGTTCACCGCACGTGCGAATAACGCCTTGATTGGATTTCGGCCATTTGGATTATGATAGGCCGCCCGGAAGGACCGTCCCAGCCACCGGAAGCAAATCACATTTCAGGAGCCGCCATGGAGAAAGAACTCAGCCTCGAATTCCTGCGCACGGTCGAAAACGCGGCCATCGCTTCGGCGCGCACCATGGGCCAGGGCGATCGCTCGGGCTCCGACCAGGCCGCAGTCGAAGCCATGCGCGCGGAAATGGATCGCGTGGGCATGGACGGCACCATCGTCATCGGCGAAGGCGAGCGCGACGAAGCGCCCATGCTCTTCATCGGCGAAAAAGTGGGCGCTGCGGTGCGCGACAAGAGCCGCGAGTACCCCAAGGTGGACATCGCTGTGGACCCGCTGGAAGGCACCAATCTTTGCGCGACGGGCGAGCCTGGCGCGATCGTAGTGCTAGCCGCCAGCGAACATGGCGGCTTGTTGCACGCGCCCGATCTCTATATGGAAAAAATTATCGTGGGGCCGCCGGCGAAGGGTGCGATCGATCTGGACGCGCCGGTGAAAGATAACCTGCGCGCCATCGCGCGGCGCTATGACCGCGACGTGGAGGATCTGGTGATCGTGGTGCTCGACCGTCCGCGGCACGAGAAGCTCATCGCGGATATTCGCGCGGTCGGTGCGCGCATCAGGTTGATATCCGACGGCGATCTTTCCGCGGGCATCTCCGCTGCCGTGCGCGGCACTTCCGTGCACGCGGTGATGGGTACAGGAGGCGCGCCGGAAGGCGTGCTCACCGCGGCTGCTTTGCGCTGCTTGAATGGGCAAATCCTGGCGCGTTTGGTGGTGGCGAAACCAGAGCACCTGGAACGTACCGCGGCGATGGGCATCAAGGATCCTAAGCGTATCTATGAGACGGTGGACCTGGCTCCCGGCAAGAAAATCATCTTCGCATGCACTGGCGTCACCGGAGGCGGATTGCTGCACGGGGTGAATTTCTTCCGCGACGGGACGCGCACCCACTCGTTGATCATGACTCTGGAAGAGGCGGAAGTGCGCTTCATTGATTCCGTGCACCTCGACCGTCATCCCGGCGTGGAAGTGCGCTTCAACTAAGCCCGGGCCTGCGACTTTGCTGTCGTAACGGCGCACTTTAGTGCGCCATTGGTGGCGCGGCGCTAACCGAGCTGCCCCGCTGAGGGCGGCGCTCCGGAAACATTTTCACACTTCAGTGCGTATCTAAGGGCGTATAACAGGCAAGGGGTGAATTATGTCTAGCGCTTCCGGACGGCCACCAGCCGCGGTTCCTCCGCAGCGACGGAGCAACAACGCAGTGTGGTGGATTCTGGGAATTGTCGCCGGCGGCATCGTGGTGATGGTCCTGTTCGGCCTGGCGCTCGCCGGCATTTTCATCCGCAATCTGCGTGTACACAATCAGGGCAATAACGTTGAGATTCAAACTCCCGTCGGCGCCATCAAGGTCAATAAAGATGTGCCGCGCGCTTCCGGCTTGCCGGTCTATCCCGGCGCGACTCCCGGCGGAAAAGACAACAACGCCAACGTGGAGCTTTCGGCGGGCGATGGCGCAGTAGGAATCGCCGTCGAACATTTCACTACTTCCGACAATTTAGACCAGGTGGATAAATGGTACGCGCATCGTCTGGGTGCCAGTTTCCGCCGCGAGGAAAACCACCAGCACCACCCCATTCACGGCGTAACGGTTGACTCGGACACCGACCTCGCGTTCGTGGACGACCACGGCGACGGTGTGCGCGTGGTTGCACTAACCAAAAAAGGCGAAGGCGTGGACATTGTGCTGATGCGTGCCGGCAAGAAGGAAGCGCAGTAATCCAGCAAGACGCGCGCCGAAGCAGCCTCGACCCGAGAGCCAAAACCCGCAAGCGCCGACTCTGGGCGAAACGCTAAAAACGTAATTGTGCTTCTGCTTTCCGAGGTGTGCAACTCCCGGGCCGCTGATCGAAACAACCATCGCAAGTTTTCGGGGATTGGTGTGAGCGTGAGGACGCGCCGAGCGAGATGGCCCGGTGGCGTTGCCGCGTGCGAGGCGCGTGCAAACTTCGTCACGAAGCTCGTGACGACGTTCGCGATGAAGTCCAGGCTGCTCGGGAGCGAGCCTGGCACCCTGCCAATCCAGGCGTGCCAAGCCCTACCCAGAATCCGACCTGTCCATCAGGCGAACTACCGCGCCTTCCCTACACGCGACGACTAGCGGTGCAGCGCCGTCGCTGTATGGGGTATCTGCTGTTGCCGGCGGGGCATATGGTGAGGCAACCGCTCGGCAGCTTGCGGCGGTAGCGGACGCACGCTGTGATTGGTGCTCACGTGCTCGCTGATCGCCTGCAAACGCTTCAGGATGCCCTGCCACTGCGTCCAATCGAGCTGCCGCAGGTACGGGCGAAGTCCCTGAATGAAGGGATCTTCGAGCACCGTCTCGCCGTTGGTCTCCGGCACAAAGAAGCGGTTCAGTCCAACACCCAAAGCTTCGGCAATCTTTTCCAGCGTGCCGAGACTCGGTGTCATCTGTCCGCTCTCGATCCGGGACAAATAGGAGCGAGATACGCGCGAACGAGCCTGTAGCTGGCTCTGCGTCATGCCACGCGACTCCCGCAATTGCCTGATGCGCTGCCCGATGTTCTCCACAGTTTCGCGGTTCGGCCAGTTCTCAAACAATTGTCGGTCGTCCCCCGGCAAATCTTGCGGCGACGGCGTCGGAATGACGAACGTCACCTTGGGGGGCAGCAAACGCAGACAACGACGGCAGTTGTCCGTACGCGTCCGGTATTGCACTAAACCGCATACCTGACATCGCAGTACTTCTCGATCCAAATCCATGCTCGCTTCTATGGCTTCTTTTTCCGCCACCGGTTCTCCTCACAGACTATTCCGGCGATGCGAAGGGGAGGAACGTCACAACAGGGGAAGGCAGAAACAGGCGCGGGAGCGATTCTCCACACGGTGCCATTTCTTGTCAAGCCCTTTTTCGTCCTCTAGCCGGAATCAGTCTAACTCCCTCGCTGCGGATGCCACAATCAGAGGCCGTTTAGCTTCCCCCGCGGCCCTAAATGTGGTGCGATTTTTCTTCGCCCTCGCCGTTCCACGTCCGCTAACGAGATGAACACAATGCCATTCAGCGTCATCCGCTGACGATTTGTGCTTGCAATTCAGTTGCCCACAGTTCGCGTGATTTTTTCGCCTTCGTTTGCTTCTTTTGCGGCTCGTTGCTCGCAATTCGCGCCCGCAAACTGTTTGTGTTCAATGAATGACGAGAACAAACACCGAATTGCTTGCGGCCACTACTGATGCGCCGCTGAAACTGTCTCAAAACTATACGTCTCATTTTTTCTGCAAGGCCCCGATTGAGACAATTCCGCCGTAACTCCTGCCGATCACGCGCAGCGTTTGCCGCCGCTGTCAGACGCTCCCGGGTGCGGCGGCGGCGGGGGTCAAATGCGAACGTATCGGCGTTCGCGCCGAGGCGTTTCTTTGGTTCTTGGTGCCACGACGGCACGAATACTCCCCGGATCGGGTCATCTGGCATGCCTTAGTGGCCCATGATGGTCTGCGACTGCCTCTGGCGGTGCCATTCTGCAATGCGGTAAACTCCAAACCGGGGCTTAAGACGGGAAAGATGCCGAATCGGGAAGAATCCTGGAGTCTGCTCTGCGAATTCACACAGGGTGAAAGTCTCCGCAAACACGCCCTGGCTGTTGAGGCCTGTGTGCGCGCCTACGCCCGCAAAACGGGCGCGGACGAAGAGCTGTGGGGCGTCACCGCATTACTCCACGATTTCGACTATGAGCGCTGGCCGAACGCCGCGCATCACCCCACGGAAGAACATCCCTACGAAGGATCGAAGATTCTGCGCGAACGCGGCTACCCGGAAGAAATGATCCACGCGATCTTGGGTCATGCCGACTACTGCAATGTGGCGCGCGTTTCACCGCTGGACAAGACTCTATTCGCCTGCGACGAGCTGGCGGGCTTCCTTACGGCTTGCGCGCTGATCAAACCCAGCAAAAGCATCCACGAAGTCGAAGCAACCTCGGTGAAGAAAAAGCTGAAAGACAAAGCCTTCGCCCGCGGCGTGAATCGCGAGGACGTGTACAAAGGCGCTGAAGAATTAGGCGTCCCCCTGGACGAGCACATCGCTTTCTGCATCGCCGCTCTGCGCACCATCGCGCCTGAACTGGGTCTGAATGGCGTGGCGTAATTACTGCGAAGCTATTTCCCAGCAGGCGAGTCCATGATGGACCCGATCAACGCCAGCAAAGCGCCCAGTACATTCACGAAAAACCCGCAAAACACCAGATAGAGCCCGACGAGCGACTTCGCTCGATCCTCCTGCTTGCCCGGTGCCAACGCCGTAGCCACACGCACTTCGTTAAACGCCGCTTCCGAGCCTTCCTTGACCGCCTTGCGAAAAACCAGATAGATGTGCACGACGAAATTTCGGAGCTTGAACGGATAATACGCGTTGGCCTGCAGGAGCGCTCCGAGCAGTCCCAAACCGCTGCCCATCGTTGCCAAGGCAAATCCGATCACGTAAAGCATGCGGCTGGAAATGCTCATATATAAATCGTGACGACTTCCAATTCGCGGCCGTCGAATTTGTAAATCAGGTGAAATCGCCCGACATCATAGACGTAAAGATTGTGCGGATTGAAAAACGGCAGGCGAAAACCCATCCCGGGAGCGCCAGCGAGCGCGGCAACTTGCGCGTCCAGCGTTTCTAACTCGTGCTCGGAAGGCTTCAAATCGGCAAGTTGGTCCACGGACGCTGGGCTGTAGAAGTGCGCCCGCATGAGCTAGATGGCCTTCTTGGCTTCTTTGACCACGACGTCTTCCGTGGTCGCAGCCGGTTCCAGGACCAAATACTTTTCGCCCACTTTCGCTAGCACTCGCTTCTCGATGGCTTTAGTGCGAAGCGCTCCCTGCACTTTTCTTCCGCTCGAGCTGTCGTCTATGGCGTCGATGAGAATGACGTCGCCTACTCCCGGAACGTGAAACCTTCCATCCAGTGAAAAACTCGCCTTCACTGCTTCCTCGAACCCGCTCATTACTGCTTCAACGGTTTTCAAATCCACTCCGGATTTGTCCGCCAGCTCCGTCGCGAGCTTCCGCGCTTCCCCCTCGCGCATTTTCCCACGCACGCGCTGTTTCATCTCGTCCGAGGTCAAGCGCTTCCCGTTCTCCAGGTCACGAAGTCCGGCGTTAATGTCCGCAATCACCTGCGGACGTTGCAGCAGTTCGACGGCCGCCTGCATACCGCGGTACTCGTCGTAGCCGAGCAGGACGGATTGCGGCTGGCCCTGCTGCGTAATCACGTAACGATCCAGGCGCTTCTGCGCGGCTCGAGAAAGCCGCGTGAGCGTGGCGCGGGCTTTGCTGATGGGTGTGAGGCGTTCCGCCATGGGGCCCTCCATAGCCATTGTACTACGGTTTGTACACGATTGCGTACAATTTCACTAGAAGCGTCCCTGCCGCGATGACGGTGTTTTTGGCTCAATCTCGTTCGATGCGAAACGTGTAGCACCCCGCCGTAGTGCTGCGCACGTGGATGTAATCCACATCCGGACGCGCCAAAAGTTTTTCAATTCCAGTGTCCACATTGCCGTTCTCGACGTATTCCGTCGCCACTAGGTGCCTGCCTGTTGCGTAGGCGTTCAGGGTTCGCGGGCTCTTTCGCAGCGCGGCAGGAAAACCGCCGTTCTCCGGATAGCGCGCGCAAGCATCCGCGTGGATGTACACCGGCCCGGGCAGGGGCAGCGATTCGAGACCCTCAAATGGGTCGTAGGTGAAGAGCGTCGCCTGCTCGGAGCCGGCGGCAATGATTTGCAGGCAGTGGCGGCACGGCGCGCCTTCTGCGGCGATCGCAGTGTGCGCGGGATGGCCGTAGTGCGGGTCTTTGTGCGTGCGGCGAACCGCATCAGCAATTTCCGTTGGGATAGCGACTACGCGAATCTGAATCATTTCTCGCTCCTGGTGATGCGACGCGCTTGTAACTTGATCGCATCCACAGCTACTCTGCGCCGCTTCCGATTTCGCGGCTATCCGCTTTTCGCGCGCAAATTTCTCATGCCGAACCTCTTGTTTTTTGTCGTGAATGGACCGTAAGATCTGTTGTCCTGAGAGATGAAATGAAGCTCGCCAATCATCAATGGATTCTCTGGCTCGTCTACATTGCCGCATTCGCATGGCTAGTGTTTGATGGCGGTATGGGCCGCGTGATGGCCGTCGTCATGGTCGCAACTCTCGCTATTTGCGGCGTTTTGATTTGGATCGCTAAGAAAATTGCGGGCCCACCTTCCGACTAGATCCGGCAAAAATTTTCTGCACAGGTCGAAGCGGCCGCGTGTGTGCTAGAATCCCGCTTCCATGGAACGCGCCGGAAATTTTCTGGGTGGAATGCTGCGTCAATTGAAGCGTCCGGAGGCTGCCGTCGCCTGGCTCGCATGCGTGTGGCCCAGCGTGGTGGGAAAAACTCTGGCGCGGCATACGCGTCCGGTGCGCTGCCACAAGGGATGCCTGGAAATCGCGGCCGACGGCAAGGCCTGGCAGAAACAGCTGGAAGAAATGAAAAGCGAGTTCTGCGCGCAAGTAAATAAAGCCTGGGGCAGCGCGCTGGTCCGCGAAGTGAAATTCGTCGCCGCCAAGCCCGGCCCTCGCCACATCTCTCACGAGTTGGACAACGAGCACACTCCTTTCATTCGCCGCCGCAAAGCCTGACGATCTCGAAAGCGATTTTCCTTCGCGCGCGGGGCGGCACTTGCGCGAAACCCCTTCTGTACTAAGATGGATGCCATGGAATTTCTACTGCTGAGACTCAATCACGCAGCCAGACTGCGTCCTGCACGGAGCGCTCATGAAAATTAGCCGCGAAGACGTGCTGCGCGTCGCGCAACTGGCGCACTTGCAGCTGGCGCCCGAGGAAGTCGAGACCTACCGCGGCCAGCTGGATGAAATCCTCGCTTACGTTGGCAAGCTGCAGGAACTGGATGTGTCCAGCGTCGAGCCGATGACGCAGATGCGGCCGCACACCGCAATTGCTGCCAGCGCCGCAGAATCCGAACCCGAGCTGCGCGATGACGTGGTGGTCCCCTGCAATGTGGCCGAAGCCGTATTGGCTGAAGCGCCTGACGCCACGAAGCCGTTTTTCCGCGTCCCGAAGGTAATCGAGCGATGAGCGCCGGCCCGACGGGCCCGACGCGCCCGACCTGGACAATTAGCAGTGTGCGCGACGCGCTCCTGACCAAAAAGACGTCCGCCCGCGAACTGGCCGAGGACTTCTACGCCCAAATCGCGCGGCGCAACCCGGAGCTGAACGCCTTCCTCGCACTCTGCCCGGAACGCGCCTACGCCCAAGCCGACCGCGTGGACGCCGCGATCGCCAAGGGCCACACATTGGGACCCCTCGCCGGAGTTCCGGTGGCCATCAAGGACGTGCTCAGCACCGCAGGCGTGCGCACCACGTGTGGGTCGAAGATCCTGGAGAACTATACGCCACCGTATGACGCCACTGCGATCGAGCGCCTCGAAGATGCCGGCGCGGTGATCCTCGGCAAGACCAACTGCGACGAATTTGCCATGGGAAGCTCGAATGAGAACTCAGCATACGGCCCCGTACGTAACCCTGTCGCGCTGGATCGAGTGCCTGGCGGCTCGAGTGGCGGCTCTGCGGCGGCCGTCGCGGCTGGTTTGTCGGTGGTTTCACTCGGTACCGATACTGGTGGTTCGATTCGACAGCCCGGCGCGTACTGCGGCATACCGGCGATGATGCCAACATACGGACGCGTATCCAGGTACGGCCTGATAGCCTTCGCGTCATCCCTCGACCGGATTGGCCCGTTCGCAACCAACATCACCGACGCCGCGACCGTTATGTCCGTTATCGCCGGGCATGACTCAAACGATTCGACTTCCGCGGCTGTGGCTGTCCCCAACTACGCCGCTGAGATGGAAAAACCCATTGCTGGCCTGCGCATCGGCGTGCCGGAAGACTACTTCGGAGCAGGGCTCGACCCCGAAGTGAAGGCCAAAGTCCAGGCTGGGATCGCGCTATTGGAAAAGCTCGGCTGCAAGCGCGTCCCGTTGAAGATGCCGCACACAGACTACGCGATTGCCACCTATTATATTGTCGCGACCGCGGAGGCCAGCTCAAACCTGGCGCGCTACGACGGAGTGCGTTACGGCTTGCGTGTCCAAGGCAACACGCTGATGGATATGTACCGTAAGACCCGCGAGCGGGGCTTCGGCCCAGAGGTCAAGCGACGGATCATGCTTGGAACGTACGCTCTTTCGTCGGGCTACTATGATGCGTATTATTTGCGCGCCCAAAAGGTGCGTTCGCTGATCGCGCGGGACTTCGCGAACGCCTTTGAGAAGGTTGACGCTATTCTGACGCCTACAGCCCCGACTCCAGCTTTCAAGCTCGGCGAGAAGACCGCCGATCCACTAGAGATGTATCTAGCTGATATATATACGGTTACGGGTTCTCTCGCGGGAGTGCCGGGCATCTCAGTTCCCTGCGGAACGACGGCCACAGGCCTGCCCATCGGCATGCAGATTTTCGCCAGCCACTTCGGCGAAAGCCGCATCTTGCAACTTGCTCGTGCGTTCGAAAAGGCCGGTGGCTTCTCGATTTGAGGGGATGCGCATCTGAAAGACCTGACTCCGATCTTCCGGCATCTGCAAAACTCGCGCGCCAAATTCTTGGCCGCAGCTGAAGAAGTCAGCGATCTCCGCTGGCGCGAATCGCCTGTACCGGACCGCTGGTCCGCCGCCGAAATGATCGCGCACGTGGCCATCATCGAAGAAACCACGATTTTCGGCATGAAAAGGCTGCTGCGCGCGGCTCCCAAGCCGGTGCCGCTGCGCCAGCGTTTCCACCTGCCACTGGCCATCGCCACATGGCGCGGGCGCAAAGTGCGCACGCCGATTCCGCTGGATGCCAAGCGCGTCCGCGACAAGCAGGAATCTCTGGCGGGACTGCTCGCGACCCGCGAAGCTACCGTGGCATTCATCGAATCAACGCGCGGCACCGATGTAAGCCTCTACCGTTATCAACATCCCTTCCTCGGCAGCCTGAACATGTACGACTGGTTCCGCACGATCGGTTACCACGAATTGCGCCACGCGAAACAAATCCGTGAACTTGTAGAAACATTCCACCATTAGACTTTCCTTTCCTGTTTGTGGCAAGAATGTGCAATCGAGCGCTTCGGAGCAATTTCGCCTGTTCCGGTGTCAAACCATAGAGACAGCGGGAGTTCGGCTCACTCGGGTATCGGGGAGTTCTAGGCGCCTGGAACGGAAGGACTATTGCATACAGCCTTAGCGACATTTAATTTACTGTGAGCATCAAAGGAATCTGGAGGCCGGGCGATGGTGCGAATCAAGGTGAGCCAGAAAATCTTCACCGAGGACGAAGTCGTCTCTCTGACGGGCATCTGCACCGACCATCTGCGCAAGCTCGCGCAGAATAAGCACCTGGGCACAATCGCACGCGCGGCTGAAGCTGCCGGCGCGGAAGCCGAAAAGTGGCTTTTCTCGCATTCCGACTTGATGATCCTTACCGTGCTGCAGCCTCGCTGCGACCACTAACTCGACTTAGGAAATTCTGCGCTCCTTAGCGCTTCGTTCAGGCCTTCCAGTAAGCGGGAAGGCCTTTTTTGTTGCCCCTATCGCACGACGTTGTACCTCCCGTCCGCTCAGGATATCCTTACGGCGCTCAACCCCGTGTCCGGAACTTGCATCCTAGAGTTGGTGTGGCGACGCCGCGCAAAACAGGACCCGGCGATCCGCTAACGAACGGCCCGCTGATGGCTCTAAAACCAAAACTCGAACGCATCGCCCAGGAACTGCCCGCTTCGATCGCCCTCCTGGCTTTCGCTTTGCTGTTGCCGGGCTCCGCAGCCCGCGCGCAGGCGCCTGCGAATCCGCCTTCCGCCTCTGCCGCTGCACCCGCGGCTGCTGCGCCGGCGCTAGATGCCGCGGAGACGGGCCTCCCGACCGGCAAGAAGCTGATGCTCAAGGACGGCAGCTTCCAACTGGTGCGCGAATATGAAGTGGACGGCGACCGCGTGCGCTACTTCAGCATTGATCAAAGGGATTGGGAAGAGATCCCAGCTTCCCTGGTGGATTGGGACGCCACCAAGAAGACCGCGGCGGACGATTCGCAGCGCAAGGCTGCGCTGATCGCCAAGGTTCACGCGGCAGAAGTAGCGCGGCGCGCCGATGCCATGGACGTGGACGCCAGCATCGAAATCGCACCGAAGGTGTTTTTGCCGCCGGGCGACGGACTTTTTGAGTTTGACGGGAAGGCCATCTATCCGCTGACGCAGGCGGAAGCGGACATGAAGTTCAGCAAGACCCAATTACTGAAGCAAGTGCTGATCCCGGTACCGATCGTCCCCACGCGGCACACCGTCTCTCTGCGCGGCACGCGCGCGAAATTCCGGTTGAAAAGCACACAGACCGAGTTCTACATGCGCACGGCAGACGGACGCGAGCCGCAGCTGGACCTGATCCGCGCGAAGGTGCGCGGCGACAAGCGCGACCTGGAAAATCTGGACGAACTTTTCAAGGAGCAGTCGGCCACCGGAAAAATATCGATTCCCATCCAGCGCTGGGAGATCGCCCACGGCGTCTATCGCTTTACCTTGGGTGCGAGCTTGGAACCGGGTGAATACGCCATGGCGGAGATTGTGCAGGGCGGAGCGACCAGTCTGTATTTCTGGGATTTTGGAGTGGACGGGAATTCCGCGCCGTCCGCGAATGGCACCAGCAGCAAGCCGAAGTGAGCGAGACAAAGTAGCGGGAACAACTCAAGAGCTGACGCCCTCGGTTATTTTATTGCGGCGGTTTGCGGCTGCAGCAGTTCGGTGAGCAGCGTGGCGAGCGCCGCGATGTGAAACGGCTTTTGCAGCACGGAAGCGCCTTTTTCCGTAAAATGCGCCAGCGTGGCGGAATCCAGCAGCGCTCCGCTCATGAAAACGAATTTCATGCCCGCTTCCGGCTGCACGCGCTTGAAGAACTCTTCGCCGTTCAATCCTGGCAGATTGAAATCGCAAATTACAAAATCGTAGCTGTGCGCAGCAAGATGGGGCAGAGCTTCTTCCGAGCTGGACGCGCCCTCCACAGTCATGCCGCGCGCTGAGAGCCCTTCCTGGACGATCTCGCGGATGCTTTCTTCGTCGTCCACTACGTACACGGAATGCCCACGCAATGCTCCTGAACCCGCCGGAGCAGCGACCGCCGGCCGCACCGCCAGAGCCGGCGCGCTGATTTCCTCGACGAACTCCGGCAGCCACACCCGAAATTCCGCGCCCTTGCCCGGCGTGGACTGCACTTCGATGGATCCGCCGTGTTCCTTGACGATCGCCGTGCAGATCGCCAGGCCCAGGCCGGTGCCGCCGCCAGGTCGCTTTGTAGTGAAAAAGGGATCGAAAATCTTCCCGATGTTTTCCGTGGCGATCCCGGGGCCATCGTCCGCGAAAACGAAGGCGATCTTGCCGTCGGCGTGCTCGACGGAAACGCGCAGCGCGCCGCGATCGCCGTGGCTGGTGATGGCTTGCTCAGCGTTGACGATCAAATTCACAAAAACCTGATGCAAGAGCTTGGGATCAGCTTCGAGGAGTAACCGGCCGGGCGGCGGCGCCAGTTCAATCGAGACATTTTTCTGCGAGAGCCCCGCGCGCTGCTGGTCAATCGCTGCTTGCAGAGCTTCTTCGGGCCGTATTTTCTTGCGGGCCAGCGCCGAAGGCCGGGCATAGGACAGCAGGTTCTGCACGATCACCGCGGCGCGCCGCGCCTGCTTCAATATGATTTCCGTCTGGCGGCGCGTGGCGTCGTCGGCAGCGCGTTCGCGCAATAAATCGCTGACTCCCAGAATCGCGGTGAGCGGATTGTTCAGCTCGTGCGCCACGCCAGACATCATTTCGCCCATGGCCGCGAGTTTCTCTTTCTGCAGATTCTGCTTTTCAGCCACCTTGGCGTCGGTAACGTCGCGCGCGGAGGCCACTACCCCATTGATATTCCCCGCCGCGTCGCAGAGCGGGCTGGCGCTGGCGCGCATGGAACGCCACGAACCGTCGGCGTGCCGGGTGCGGTACTCGAACTGGGCATTGGCGGCGCGGCCGCTGGTTAGCTTGGCGAAAGCTTCGCGCAGCTGCGGCACTTCATCGCGGTGAATTTGCTCGCTGAGGAGCTTGCCGACCAGTTCGTGTGCCGGATGCCCCAGAATATCCTCCACGCGCGGGCTGACGAAAGTGAAGCGGCCCTCGAAATCCATCACCGCAATCATGTCTGGAAAACTGGCCACCAGGCGGCGCACGAATTCCTGCTCCTGGTGCAGGCGCGCTTCGATTTCGATGCGCTCGGTGATATCCACCAGCGTGCCTTGCATGCGGATGGTGCGGCCAAATGTGTCGCGGATGGCAAATCCCGAAGCCAGGCAGTGAATGTGCGTTCCGTCTTTGCGGCGGTAGATTACGTCCACGTCCTGCACCGCGCCTTGATAGATCACCTGATGCACCAGCGCGTCGCGTTGCGCGGGGTTCGCGTAGATATCGCGGAAATTGAGCTTCTTCAGTTCCTCTTTGTTTGCGTATCCCAGCATGCGCAGCAGCGCCGGATTAGCGTCCAGCAGAATTCCTTCCGGCGTGGTGAAGAAAATTCCCTCGCGCAGCGATTCGAACAGCTCGGTGAAGCGAATCTCGGATTCGTGCTGCGAGGTTACGTCGCGAACCCAGCCGCTTACCGACGTCACCTGCTCGTCATCGGTCAACGCCTGCAGCCAGCAATCGTAAAACCGCCGCCGCGGATCGCTTTTCAACTGAATCGAAATTCGTCCGGCCCAGTGGCCCTTCTCGAGAAATGCGGCGCGGCCGCAGATGGCCTCCGCCAGCGTGGGCACTGCGATAAATTCATCCAGCCGGTGCCCGATGAGATCCCGAAACGAAACGCCCAGAATTTCCACGAAGCGGCGATTGGCGACGCGGATTTCACCTTCGAGCGAAATCGTAAAGACGGCGTGATCCAGGCTGTCAATCAGCTCGCGATAATTCAGCTGCGACCGGGAAATCACTTCCACAAGTTTCTTGAATTGCGCTCCGGTGGAAGCGGCCGCGACGCTCGCTGATGGCGTATGTTGCGGCGCGGGCTTCTGCGCTGCTTCAGGCGCGTGTTTTGACGCGCGCTTTGCTGCCGGTCGCGGCGATTGATCCGAGATTCGTTTGGACATGCGGATATCCGTGCGCCTTCTCCCCGGAGAAAGCCACAATGCTCGATTCTTCTCATCAATTTTACTGAGTGCGCGCGCTGCTGAGGAAAAGAAAGAGGCGGTATATGCCAAGTTGCTTAACAGGCCGGAAGGACAGGTGAACGAGCTTCTATGGCGAGCGCAAAAGCCGTACCCCAGCGGCTACAGAGTGTGTGTGAGAACCCGGGAATCTTTGTGGGTCGTGGCTTTAGCCACGACGTAAACCGCACAGAATGCGAGCGGCTTTAGCCGCTGAAGTTCCGCTTTTGCAGTTCTCACACAACTCATGGCCGCACGGTTGTCGCTGGGCTAATGTCGTGGCCGAAGCCACAACCTACAAAGATTCCCGAGTACTTACGCAGCTGACAGCGCAAAAAAAGGGCGCTGCAACAAATCGCAGCGCCCTTTGGTTGACTTCTAAGTGTTGAATTGTAAATCGCGTCTAGCTTTCGGCCACCGCGTCCGTATCCTTGCGCAGGAAATCCAGCGCTGCCGCTTCTTCCGGCGTAAGCTCCGGCTCCATGTTTTCCGGCTCTTCCTTGGGGATTTCGGTCAGGAGCTGAATGTTGCGGTAACGCTCCAAACCGGTGCCCGCGGGAATCAACCGGCCCATGATCACGTTTTCCTTCAGGCCGCGCAGGTAATCCACCTTCCCGGAAATCGCCGCTTCGGTAAGCACGCGCGTCGTCTCCTGGAAGCTGGCCGCGGAGATGAACGAATCCGTGGACAGCGACGCCTTGGTGATGCCGAGGAGCAAAGGACGCCCCGTCGCGGGACGCCCGCCGTCGCGGATGATGCGATCGTTCTCTTCGCGGAAGCGGAACTTGTCCACCTGCTCCTCGAGTAGGAACGTCGTATCGCCCACGTCCTCAACCTTCACCCAGCGCATCATCTGCCGCACGATGCACTCGATGTGCTTGTCGTTGATGTTCACGCCCTGCAACCGGTAAACCTCTTGAATCGAGTTCACCAGGTACGCCTGGGTGTACTTTTCACCGAGGACGGCGAGAATATCGTGCGGGTTCAGCGGACCGTCAATCAACGGTTCGCCGGCCGTAACGTGTTCGCCTTCCTGCACGTTGATGTGCACGCCGCGCGAGATCGAATATTCCTTGATGGTCTGCGCGACGCCCTTGCCGTCTTCGCTTTCGACGTAAATCTTGCGCTGGCCCTTGACGATTTCGCCGTACTTCACCACGCCGTCAATTTCGCTGATGACCGCGGGATCCTTCGGCTTGCGCGTTTCAAACAGTTCCACGACGCGCGGCAAACCTCCGGTGATGTCCTTGGTCTTGGTGGTCTCGCGCGGGATCTTTGCCAGCACGTCGCCGGGTTGGACTTCGTCGCCATCCACCACCATCAAGTGAGCACGCGATGGCATCAGGTATTTCTTGGTGCGGCCCTGCGCTCCGCGGATCAAGATCGTGGGCTGGTGCTTTTCATCGCCCGGCGGCAGCGTCACAACCAGCTGCGACAACCCGGTGACTTCATCCACCTGCTCTTCGATCGTGATGCCCGCTTGCAAATCCTTGAACTGCACCGCGCCCGCAGTTTCCGTGAGAATCGAGAACGTGTAGGGATCCCACTCGACCATCACCTGGCCCAGCGTGACCGGCTGCCCATCCTCAACCTTCAAGCGCGCGCCATAAACCACATGGTGACGCTCTTTTTCACGGCCCTTTTCATCCACCACCGCGATCAAGCCGGAGCGGTTCATCGAAACGATCTGCTTGCCGCGGCCTTCCACCACTTTCAGATCAATAAACTTCACGAAGCCGTTGTTGCGCGCTTCCACCTTGGATTGTTCGGTGACGCGTGTCGCCGTGCCGCCAATGTGGAAGGTGCGCATCGTCAACTGCGTGCCCGGCTCGCCAATAGACTGCGCCGCGATCACGCCGATGGCCTCGCCCATTTCCACGAAACGTCCGGTGGCCAGGTTGCGGCCGTAGCAACGTCCGCAAACTCCGCGCCGTGATTCGCAGGTCAACACCGAGCGAATTTTCACGCGCTCAATGCCGGCTGCTTGAATCGAGTTCGCCAGTTCTTCGGTAATCTCCTGGTTGATCTCGACGATCACGTTGCCTTCGTAGTCCTTGATCTTCTCCAGCGAAACGCGGCCAACAACGCGGTCGCGCAACGGCTCCACTTCGACGCCGGCTTCCAGAATCGGCTCCACGTAAATGCCGTCCGCCGTGCCGCAGTCGAACTCATTGATGATCACGTCTTGCGCCACGTCCACCAGCCGCCGCGTCAGGTAGCCCGAATCGGCCGTCTTCAGCGCCGTATCGGCCAGACCCTTACGCGCGCCGTGCGTCGAAATGAAATACTGCAGCACGGTCAATCCTTCGCGGAAGTTGGAAGTGATCGGCGTCTCGATGACTTCGCCCGAGGGCTTGGCCATCAAACCGCGCATACCGGATAGCTGCCGGATCTGCTGCTTCGATCCGCGCGCTCCGGAATCGGCCATCACGTACACCGGGTTGATCACGCCCTGCTTGTCCTGCTCTTCCAGGGCCTTGAACATTTCGTCCGCCACTTTTTCCGTGACGTCCGACCAGATGGCGATCACCTTGTTGTAGCGTTCGCCGTTGGTGATCGCTCCGTCCAGATATTGCTGCTGGACTTTCACCACCTCGTGCTCCGCCGAATCCACCAGCTTGAATTTCACGCTGGGGATGACCATGTCGCTGATGCCGATGGATACTCCGGACTTCGTCGCGTACAGGAAGCCCAGTTCCTTCAGCTTATCGAGCGCCACCACCGTCTTTTCCAGGCCGAAGCGCAGGTAGCAATATTGCACCAACGCCTGCACGCCCTTCTTCTTCAGCAAGCCGTTGATGAACGGCATGTCCGTGGGCAAGTGATCGTTGAAGATCACGCGGCCAACCGTGGTGTGCAGGAACTGCTTGTTCAGGTTCACCGGCTCGGTGTGCGAGACGTCCTGATCGTCATACGCGTTGGTGAGGTCAATCAGTTCACCGGTGTAACGCATGCGAATTGGCGTCAGCAACTCCACTTCGTTCGCTTCCAGAGCCATCACCACTTCTTCCGGTGAGCCGAACGCGCGCCCTTCGCCCTTGGCCTGCGGCTTGGACTTGGTCATGTAATAAATTCCCAGAACCATGTCCTGCGTAGGAACTGCCAGCGGATAACCGTTGGCCGGCGAAAGAATGTTGTGCGAGCTGAGCATCAACACCGACGCCTCGACTTGCGCTTCCGGTGACAGCGGAATGTGCACCGCCATCTGGTCGCCGTCGAAGTCCGCGTTGAACGCAGTGCAAACCAGCGGGTGAATGCGAATCGCTTTACCTTCCACCAACACGGGCTCGAACGCTTGAATGCCCAGGCGGTGCAGCGTAGGAGCGCGATTCAGCAGCACGGGATGTTCGCGAATCACGTCTTCGAGAATGTCCCACACCACCGGTTCCTGCGCTTCCACCAATTCCTTGGCCTGCTTGATGGTGGTGCAGTGTCCCGCGGCTTCCAGCTTGTGATAGATGAACGGCTTGAAAAGCTCCAGCGCCATTTTCTTCGGCAGACCGCACTGGTGCAGCTTCAGTTCGGGGCCCACGACGATCACCGAGCGCCCGGAATAATCCACGCGCTTGCCCAGCAAGTTCTGGCGGAAACGGCCTTGCTTGCCCTTCAGCGTGTCTGAAAGCGACTTCAGCGGGCGATTGTTCGTGCCACGCAGCACGCGTCCACGGCGGCCGTTGTCGAACAGCGCGTCCACCGCTTCCTGCAGCATGCGCTTTTCGTTGCGTACGATCACGTCCGGCGCGTGCAATTCCATCAGCTTCTTCAACCGGTTGTTGCGGTTGATCACGCGGCGATACAAGTCATTCAGGTCAGAAGTGGCGAATCGTCCGCCATCCAGAGGCACCAGCGGGCGCAGCTCCGGCGGCAGCACCGGAATCACATCCAGAATCATCCACTCCGGCTTGTTGCCGCTCTTGCGGAACGCTTCCAGCACCTTCAGCCGCTTGGCGAACTTGATCCGCTTCTGCAGGCTGGGGTCAATCTTCATCTTCTCGCGCAATTCTTCCGATAGCTTGTCCACTTCCACGCGGCGCAGCAATTCCTTAATCGCTTCGGCGCCCATCCCGTAGGTGAACTTCCCGGGATATTCCTTCTGCAGCTCGCGCAGCTTGTCCTCGGGAATAATGTCCTTCTGCTTCAATCCCAGCACTTCGCCGGGATCGATGCATACGAACGTCTCGAAATAAAGGATGTGCTCCAGGTCGCGCATGGTGATGTCCAGCAAGTAGCCGATGCGGCTGGGCAGATCCCTTGAAGAACCACACGTGCGAGCAGGGCGAAGCCAGCTCGATGTGCCCCAGGCGCTCGCGGCGCACTTTGCTCAGCGTCACTTCCACGCCGCACTTGTCGCAGATCACTCCGCGATGCTTCATGCGCTTGTATTTTCCGCACAAACATTCCCAGTCCGTCACCGGGCCGAAAATCTTGGCGCAGAACAATCCGTCGCGTTCCGGCTTGAAGGTGCGGTAATTGATGGTCTCCGGCTTGGTCACTTCACCATGCGACCAGGAACGGATTTTCTCAGGACTCGCCAGGCTGATGCGAATGGAATCAAAATCCGCTATCTGGCTGGCGCGATCATACGGGCTCGATCGGTACAAGGGCGATCCTCCTGTCCCGCAGAGCGGGACCCAAATCCAGTAAAGCAAGAACAGTTGCTAAGAATCTTGCGCTCCGCGGAATTTCTCCGCGGAGCGATGGCTTGCAGTTAGTCCGCGGCTTCCACTTTTTCCAGCTGCGGTTTTTGCCGCTTCATCAGCTCGATATCGAGGCACAAGTGACTGTAGCTCGCGCACCAAGACGTTGAAGGATTCCGGCACGCCAGGCTCGATCCCCGGCTCACCCTTCACAATGGCCTCGTAAATTTTCGCGCGGCCATACACGTCGTCGGACTTCGCGGTGAGCAGCTCCTGGAGAATGTGCGCCGCGCCGTATGCTTCCAGCGCCCACACTTCCATTTCTCCGAATCGCTGTCCGCCGAATTGCGCCTTGCCGCCCAGCGGCTGCTGCGTGATCAGTGAATATGGCCCGATGGAGCGAGCGTGAATCTTGTCGTCCACCAAGTGCGAGAGCTTCAGCATGTAGATGTAGCCCACGGTCACTTGCTGCGCAAACAGGTCGCCGGTCATGCCGTCGTAGAGTGAAATCTTTCCGCTTTCCGGCAGCTCGGTGAATTGCAGCAAGTGGCGGATGTCGCCTTCACGCGCGCCGTCAAAAACCGGCGTCGCAAACGGCACACCGTCGCGGAAGCTATGCGCCAGGTCCAGGATCTCGTCGTCGTCCATGCCGGTGATCGTCTTCCACACCGCCGTGGGACCAAACGCATCCTTGAACCATTTGCGCACGCCCTCCGCGCGCGTTTCCTTGTCGAGCAGCTTCCCGATTTTCTCGCCAAGCTCTTTCGAAGCCCAGCCTAGGTGCGTTTCGAGAATCTGTCCGACGTTCATACGCGAAGGAACGCCCAGGGGGTTCAGCACGATTTCCACCGGCGTGCCGTCCGGCATGTAAGGCATGTCTTCCTTCGGAACGATGCGCGCGATTACGCCCTTGTTGCCGTGGCGTCCGGCCATCTTGTCTCCGACGGAGAGCTTGCGCTTCATGGCGATGTAGCATTTCACCAGCTTGATCACGCCCGGAGGCAGCTCGTCGCCCTTCTTCAGCTTGCCGATGCGCTCATCCGTGATTTTGCGCAGCACATCGATTTGCCGCGAGGTCATTTCTTCGACCTCGTCGATCTTCTCGATGAGCAGCGGGTCCTTGTCGTTGAGCCGCAGGCGCTTCAAGTTGCGCGTCGAGATCTTCTCGAGGATGTCGCGCGTCAACTCGCTGCCCTTGGTCAGCAACCGCTTGTTGGTGCGCTCGTCGTGCAGGTCGGCGGTCAACGTCTGTCCGCCCAGCAAGTCGTTCAAGCGCTTCAAGCGTTCGTCGGTGAGAATGCGGATTTCATCGGCCAGGTTCTTCTCGAGCTTGGCCACCTGCGCGGCTTCAATGGCCTTGTGGCGTTCGTCCTTCTCCGCACCCTTGCGGCAGAAGATCTTCACGTCCACGATGGTGCCTTCGATTCCCGGCGGGCAATAGAGCGAAGCGTCGCGCACGTCTCCGGCTTTTTCACCGAAAATCGCGCGCAGCAGCTTTTCTTCCGGCGTCAGCGTGGTTTCGCCCTTGGGCGTAACCTTGCCTACCAGAATGTCGCCCGGCTTCACCGTCGCGCCGATGCGGATTACTCCGCTCTCGTCCAGATTGCGCAGGAAGCTCTCGTTGATGTTGGGAATGTCCCGGGTAATTTCCTCGGGACCCAGCTTCGTGTCGCGCGCTTCGATTTCATACTCTTCGATGTGAATCGAAGTGTAGTAATCCTCTTCCACCAGCTTTTCGCTGACCAGAATCGCGTCCTCGAAGTTGTACCCGCGCCAGGGCACGAAGGCCACCAGCACGTTGCGGCCAAGCGCGAGCTCGCCGCGATCCGTGCAAGGACCGTCGGCCAGCACTTGCCCCTGCTTCACGCGGTCGCCCGCGCGCACCAGCGGCTTCTGGCTGATGCAAGTGTTCTGGTTCGAGCGCTTAAATTTAGTGAGGAGGTAGATGTCCGACCCGACTTCGCGGCTCAGTACGCCGGACTGATCGGATTCCACGCGCACGATCACGCGTTCGGAGTCCACCTGGTCCACGATGCCATCACGCTTGCACACGATCACGGCGCCCGAATCGCGAGCCGTGACGCGTTCCATGCCCGTGCCCACCAGCGGAGCGTCGCCACGAATTAGCGGCACAGCCTGGCGCTGCATGTTCGAGCCCATCAACGCGCGGTTGGCGTCGTCGTTCTCGAGGAACGGAATCAAGCTGGCTGCAACAGACACCAACTGCTTCGGCGAGACGTCAATGTAATCCACTTCCTCGCGGCTCTTCAGCACGAAGTTGCCCGCCTGGCGGCAGTTCACCAGCTCGGTAGTGATGCGTTCTTTTTCATCGAGCGAGGCGTTGGCCTGAGCGACGACGTAGCGGTCCTCTTCCCAGGCGGAAAGGTAGAAGCAATGCGCCGCCCAAACCACGCGCCGCCGCTTCAACTCTTCGTTGGCATCCTCGACTTTTTCCTTCTCGACGATTTCCCCAGCCTTGAATTCGCTGTCGCCCGAATTCACGATCTGCACGAAATCAATCACGCGCCCGTTCTTCACCTTGCGATACGGCGATTCGATGAAGCCGAACTCGTTGATCCGCGCATAAGACGAAAGCGAGCTGATCAAGCCGATGTTCGGGCCTTCCGGCGTTTCAATCGGGCAAATGCGGCCGTAGTGCGTCGGGTGCACGTCGCGGACTTCGAATCCCGCGCGTTCCCGCGACAAGCCGCCTGGTCCCAAGGCCGAAAGACGCCGCTTGTGCGTGATTTCGCTCAGCGGATTGGTCTGGTCCATGAACTGCGAAAGCTGCGAGCTGCCGAAGAATTCGCGAATCGCCGCCATTACCGGCTTGGCGTTCACCAAATCGTGCGGCATGGCCGTGGACATTTCCTGGTACACGGACATCTTTTCCTTGATCGCGCGCTCCATGCGCACCAGGCCGATGCGGAACTGGTTCTCGAGTAGCTCGCCCACCGCGCGCACGCGGCGGTTGCCCAAGTGATCGATGTCGTCCACCGAGCCTACGTTCTTGCGCAGCTTCAACAAATACTTGATCGCCGCGACGAAGTCCGAAGGATCCAGCGTGCGCTTCTCCAGCGGAGTTTCCAGCCCCAGCTTGATGTTGAACTTCAGCCGGCCCACTTTGCTGAAATCGTACTTGCGCGCGTCGAAAAACATTCCGTTGAAGAGCGCCGTCGCGGTCTCCAGCGTCGGAGGATCGCCGGGACGCAGCTTGCGGTAAATTTCGATCAGCGCTTCCTTCGGCGAACGGATGGAGTCCTTTTCCAGTGTGCGCGTCACGATGATGCCGGTGTCGTCGCGGTCCGGGAAGCACACATCCACTTCGGTGATGCCGGCTTCGGCGATCGAAGCCCACATTTCCGCGGTCAGCGGCTTGTTGGCTTCGAGCAATACTTCGCCGGTCTGGCGATTCACCAGCTCGCTTACGGTGACGGCGGTTTCCAGATCAGCCACGCCGATTTCAGCTTGGGTGACGCGCGCCTTCACCAGCTCTTTGTACACTGGCTCGGTGATGCGCTTGTGCGCGCCCACCAAAGTCTCACCCGATTTCGGGTGCTTGATTTCCTTGCTCAGCTTGCGGTCGATCAGGCCTTCCGAAGCGTTCCAGTACAGCTCGCCCTCGCGCAGCGAAATCCGCTCCACTTGATAGAACGTGCGCAGGATGTCTTCGTTCGACTTCAATCCCAGCGCGCGCAGGAAAATCGAGCCCAGGAATTTGCGCTTGCGGTCAATGCGCACGTACAGAATGTTCTTGGTGTCGTACTCGAACTCCACCCACGATCCGCGGTAAGGAATAATCTTGCCCAGGAAGTAGCTGCGATTGTTCGAGGTCTCAAAAAACACTCCCGGCGAACGGTGCAACTGGCTGACGATCACGCGCTCGGTCCCGTTGATGATGAACGTGCCGTTCTCGGTCATCAGCGGAATATCGCCGAAGAAAACTTCCTGCTCTTTAATATCGCGAATGGACTTCGCGCCCGTGTCCGGATCCTTGTCGTAAATCGTCAGGCGAATCGTCACCTTCAGCGGCGCCGAATACGTCATGCCGCGTTCCTGGCACTCGTTCACGTCGTACTTCAGCTGCAGCGTGACCGGGTCGCCGCACTTGTTGCAAAAAGTCGGCGTGTTCTTGTTGAACGTGCCGCACTTCGCGCACAGCACGTCGCCTGTCTTATAAGGATTGGTGACGACCGAAGCTCCGCAATTGCGGCAGGTGGCGCGCAAGTGGTGCAGGCCGCGCAAATGGCCGCACTTGCACTCCCAGTTTCCGATCGCGTAGTCCACGAAATCCAGCTGCGACAAGCCGCGAAAATCCTGTATCGGAAACACCGAGGCGAAAACCGACTGCAAGCCGGAATCTTCCCGCTCGCTCGGCAGCAAATCCATCTGCAAAAACCTTTGATAAGACTTCTTCTGCACGTCAATCAGGTTCGGAATCTGCACCGTGGTCTTGATTTTTGCGAAGTCCAGGCGTGCTCGTTCCCGATTGGCGCGATTACCGTTGCGATTGCTCATGGACCATCCTTAAATATAATTTCATGCCGGAAATGACGGCGCGGATAGACACCCGCCCCGTCAGTCCGGGAAGGACGTATTGTGAGTTGCCAGGATCCTCAGGAGTGCGCGCGTACGCGAATTCCTTCGCGGCCCGGCCGCCATGTTTTCGCGGGCCGCACTGCCAGGCGTTACTTGACTTCGACTTTCGCGCCGGCGTCTTCGAATTTCTTCTTGATGGTGGCCGCTTCTTCTTTGTTGACGCCCTCTTTCACCGTCTTGGGAGCGCCATCCACCAGATCCTTGGCTTCTTTCAAGCCCAGGCTGGTGACTTCGCGGACCGCCTTAATCACGTTGATCTTGTTCGCGCCCACTTCGGTCAGAACGACGGCAAATTCCGTCTTCTCTTCCGCCGCTGGCGCGCCGGCGCCGCCGCCACCCGCTACCATCACGGGCGCTGCCGCTGCCGCCGATACTCCGAAGGCTTCTTCCATCTTCTTCACCAGGTCAGAAGCTTCGAGCAGCGTAAGACCCTTGATTTCTTCCAGAATTGTTTCCACTTTGCTGGCCATTGCTGTTTCCTATCCTCCTCCGAATTGAAAAACCGTTGCTAGAATTACGGTGCCGCTCAGTTGCCGGTACGACCCTACGACTGAACCGCTTCGGGCGCCGCCGTTGCACTGCCGCCGCCCGCAAACTTGTTGGCCTTCACTGCCTCGCTCGTCACCACCGCCAGATTGCGCGGCAATGCCGCCAGCGCCGTAGCCACCCGCTGCGCCGGAGCATTCAGCAGGAACATCACCTTGCTGATCAGCTCTTCCTTGCTCGGCAGGTCCGCGAGCTGCTTGATTTCCTGAATGGAAATCACACGCCCTTCCACCCAGCCGGCGCGGAATTGAAACGCCGGAACATCCTTCGCGACCTTGGTCAGGATTTTCGCCAGCGCCACCGGGTCCGTCTTGGTGTAGGCGATCGAATTCGTGCCCTTCAGATTCTTCAGCAATCCCTCGGGAGGAGTGCCGGCTCCCGCGCGCTCCGCCACCGTGTTCTTCACCACCTGATATTTTCCGCCCGCGGCTTCCACGCTGCGGCGCAGCTGCGTATCCTGCTCCACCGTAATTCCCTGGAACGTCGAGAGAATCACCGTCGAGACGGTCGCCAGCTGCTTCTTCAGATCTTCCGCCTGCGTCACTTTTTCGGCCTTCTTCTTCATCCCCAAATCTCCCTGGTGCGTGCGCTGCTTACGCGGCTGCCGCTACGGCGATATCCGCTTCCGCTTCCTCGATCAAAATTCCCGGGCCCATCGTCGAGGTCAGCGTGATTTTCTTGATGAA
>CAWBLT010000003.1:0-12144 GCA_963789665.1 uncultured Acidobacteriota bacterium
CCTCACCCAGTGTCCACGTCTTTACCCTGAGACGCTGCCTGCGGCAGCGTCGAAGGGTTTACTCTGAGCCGCTGGCTGCGACAGCGTCGAGGGGTTCACCCTGAGACCCAGCCGCCGCCGACCTGAACGAATGAGCCGGAGGAACAATTCATCGCGGGTGATCCAATCCAGCGTCCTGTCAGCGCAGGCTCGCCCAATTGGATTCACCCGCCAGCGTCGATTTGTTTGGCCGTGATTAGGTAATGGATGACGTAGATGCCGGAAAACTCGGCAACGACTATTGCGAGATAACTGCCCACGAGGCCGCTCGCGACGATGACGAGGTTATTTTTGTACGCTTCCAGCGTTGCCTTAATGTTAGCTGTAAAGCGCCCGCCAAGTCTCTCGAGGCCCCACATGATCGCGAGGGCTGAGAGGAAAACAAACGCCACAACTCCAAGCGAGGTCAAAATCTGCACGATTTCTCCTGCCTGGGTCCCCGCCACAACTGTGTCGATCGTTTTGATTGTCACCACCTTCGACCCCGTCCTCTGCCATCGAACAGGCTCGATACAGCTACATTCGCAGGGAACCGATTCGGCAGCTACTGTACCGCGGGACAGTTTACGGAGTGGTGGCCACACCTGTACTCCGGAATTTCGCCCCAATGCGACACGATGCGCGTGGCCCAAGCTACCAGGTCACTCGCGCCGTCATCCTGAGCGCAGCGAAGGATCTCTCTTGCAGTAAACACTGCCTCGCCGTCTCGCAAAACCGGGGATCTGGCGGAGCCCAGACGGTGTCTAATACGGTAGCGGGAAATCTGAGCACGAGGTCGGCTGAGGCACCGGTTCAATGCTAACGAATCAGAGGATTTTTCGAGCAAGGTTCCTCCTTGAGGCTTTAACCTTGCTCGTGGGCCTCGGCGTGACCTGCGCCCACGACGCAGGGGCCGCGAATAGTTTGAAACGCGTGTCGGCCAGCAACTCCGTTGAGTCGCAAGTAGGGCACGGCACCATAAACATCGCTTTTGCAAACGGGAATGGGTTCGTCGTTCTAACAGACAGCATGGAGACACGCGACTCCATCCAATTGCAGGACCCAGCGCAAAAGTTGTTCAAACTGGACGACCGCACCGTCTGTGCAATTGCCGGATTTCTCGAAGCCGACGCCCCCGCAACGGAAATGGCAACCCAAACTGCTGCTATCATCCGTGAATACAGTCGACAGCTCGCAGCAGGGCCCGCTCTGAGTATCGAGACAGAATTGCGGCAGCTTTCATTTTTGTTTGAAGTGCGCCTTTCTGGCCTGGCGGACCTTCGGCAGGCATGGGGACGCACAGATACGCTCCCCAACTATTATTTTGATCTGACGATCGCCGGCTACGATATCGATGGATCGCCTAAGATTGGTAAGGTTTCTGTGCGGGCTGAGCTCGTCGATGGCAGGTTTAATTCCGTTGCGCAGAGCCCGGAGATCAAGTTGGTGAAAGACGAACTGGTGCATCAAACGGCGGGCATGCCCGGTTTGGCTGAATGCTTGCTGCGGTACCCAGAACGCGAACCGGAAGACCCGGTGTTGGTGGAGTACGCGAACGCTTTTCAAAAAGACCGCGGAAACTCCCTTACTATAAGACAAATGACGGATTTGGCGATCGATCTTGCCGCCCGAACTGCGAAACGGGAAGCCCAGGTTGGCGGTCCAAATCAAATAGCAATCCTAAGCGAAGGTCGTGTGGTCAGCGTGGACCAGCCAAAATTCCCGGACACGCAAACGAAGTCCACTCCGTTTGGCCTTATGAGACGGGTTGGGTTTTCTGGAGAAGGGATTTTCCGCCGATCGGGAGCGGTGATCTGCACTGACTGCACTTTTGAAGAAATGCATTTCGCGCTCGATGATAGCTATTTCGTCGCAACCACATTTACGAATGCGGTGCTTACCTACGATGGTGGTCCGATGTATTTCGACAGGAACAACCGAGTTCAGAATTGTTTGCTGATACTCGGACCCAACGTCGAGTTTCCGAAACTTTTGGTGCGTGACTTGGTCGTGAATTTTCCGTGGTCTAAAGTCGTAAAGGCATCTGCCACAAAACCGCAAACCTCGTCGGCAGGTGGGCCAAGCGTGCGCCCGCAAGAGCTGACACAGCCGAAATTACATCTTGTTATTGATGAAATCGCCGTGGGGGAAAGTGATGTCGGGGGAAAACCGACGGGGGCAGTAATGATCATCGCGAATTTGTCAAATGACGGTGCTCCCAGTATTGCCGACGGGTGGTCTCTTAAAGTAACGCTGACAGATGGCAGGACGCTGACTAGAGGCACGACCTATCTCGACCCCTCTGGAATTCTGAAGTCTGAGCACAACAGCGTAGGCGGAAGTTGGAAACTGTCACAGGCCGACGCACTTTATGTAAAGGCGGCCGCTAAACCCATCCAAAGCGGAGACAAGGTCCGGGGCGTTCTTGTGTTTACCTACGATGAGTTTACGTCCGCTGAAATGAAAATGAAAGGAACTAAGTTCAATCTTAGTTGCGTAGATGTCAAAAATCAGCCCGTTGAATTTGAATACACCTTTACGGAGGAGTCAGAACCGCATGAATACTATCCGGGTTTAAGCCCGATTCCCAACTAGGGGCGGGTGGCCCAGCCTTTCGCGGGGCGTCGTGCCCTCTAATTCGTACGGTTGCGATTGACGCATGGGCGGGTGGCCCAGCCTTTCGCGGGGCGTCATACTCTCTAATTCGTGCGGTTGCGATTGACGCATGGCGACGGGGATGATACCACTCCGGTAGTTGCCTTAGAAGTTGATTGGTTTTGGGGTTGCTGTTGCATTTGCAGTTCCGGGTGCGGCACTCTCGACTGCCCGGAGTTGGCAGGCGAGGGTGCGCGACTGTGGCGCTACTGAGACGGACAATAAATTGCGGCGGCGGTGCGGGGAAAAGAGCGTGGGTACGCCGGATCGCGAACCGAAGTACGAGTTTCGCGGAACGACTGTGGTGAGGTTCCGTCTAAACCCGCACCCTCGCCTGCGGCCTGCCTGCGGCACCCGGAAATTCAACGGCTTTTGTTTGGGTGGTGTAGAAGGGTCGGCCACCCGCCGGTCTTTGACATGAGCCAGCGAAACAAAAAATGCGAAGCGAGCTCCTACGATTTGCGCGGCGCGAAAAGGCGGCACGTCCGTGGGCCGGATTCCCGCGCAGCTAGGTTCACTTTGGTCGCTCCGGGTGTGGGGGCTTCGAGTCGAAATCAGTGGACAGGCTGAGTTCTTTCCAGGACCTTGCTTCTTCCAGGCGTGCGAGGTCGTTTTTCTCCGCCCCGTTGTACGCATCGCTGCCGAGCAACAGTCGCAATGGAGGTTTCCGTTCCTGCGTCAGTCGCACGATCGCTTGAGCCGCCTTTTTCGGATCACCGGGCTGCTTACCGTTGTAGTCGCGTTGAAACCTGGCGGTGGCTCCAACCGTCGAGTCGTAGTCGGGATTTCCTTCGCTCAGTTTGGTGGAACTGCCGGCGAAGTCCGTGCGGAAGCCACCCGGCTCAACGATGGTGACCTTGATGCCGAGCGGAGCCACTTCGCGCGACAACACTTCTGAGAAACCCTCGACACCCCATTTCGCAGCCGAATAGGGCCCACGCCCTGGAGGCCCGATCCTTCCGCCCATCGATGAAAACTGGACAAAATGACCGGCTTTCCTTTGGCGAAAGTACGGAAGAGCGGCCTTCGTCACGATGATCGTCCCGAAGAGATTCGTTTCGATTTGTGCGCGAAAATCCGACATCGGCGTGTCTTCGACGGACGAGAGATTGCCGTATCCGGCGTTGTTGATAACAACCTCCAGCGAGCCAAAGGCACCGATCGCCGCCTTCACTGCGCTCGCCGCCGCGGACTCGTCGGTCACGTCCAGCGCGAAGAGCTTGATCCGGTCACCGTGGCGCTCCGATAGGCCATGTAGAGACTCGATGTCCCGGGCTGTCGCCAACACTTTATTACCCGCCGCAAGGCCCGCTTCCACAATCGCGCGGCCCAGACCGCGAGAACTACCCGTCACTAACCAAACTTGCGCCATTCATCCTCCTATTATTCGCAATCGGTTCCTCAGGATATAAGAGCTCATTGCGAAGTCGTAGCTATGTCGAAATCGCACGTGCCGCGCCCCGCGCAACCAGCATGCAACTTGTGATCAGATATCCGGCGTTGGCTTCATCTATCCATTTCGGTCTGGCTTTGCGACCGCTTAAAGCGGCTTGCATATTCGCCGGCAGTAATGCCGAGAACACGTAGAAACGTTCGGCGCATGGCAAGAGGCGTCTGAAATCCACAAGCATCCGCGATCTCCTTTAGGCCCATCGCGGAGCTATCGATCATTTGCTGCGCCGCCTCCACGCGCATGCGATCGACGAATTGCCCTGGATTCATTCGCGTTTCCCGGAGACAAACACGGGTGAAATTGCGTGAGCTCATTCCCATTCGCTTAGCAAGTCTTTCAACGCTTAAATTCTCACGCAGATTCTCGATCATCCACACCTGCAGTTCGCGGAGCGGCTGCGATGTTGCCGCTTGCCGCGAGAGCATATGGCTGTATTGGGACTGCCCGCCCGGACGAACGAGAAACATCACCAATATCCGTGCGATTTCGAGTGCAACCTGGTGACCGTGATCCTCTTCTACGAGTGCCAGCGCCAAGTCCATCCCAGCCGTAATACCTGCCGACGTATAAATCGACCCATCTCGCAAGTAAATCCGATCAGGCTCAACTACGACGGAAGGATATTGCCGCGAAAGCTTGTCGCAATAGGCCCAATGGGTGACCGCCCTTTTGCCGTTAAGCAGTCCAGCGGCTGCGAGCACGAACGTTCCGGTACAGATAGCCGCCACCCGACGCGATCGAGATGCCAACCCAATGATGCGGTGGAGATATTCGTCGTCATACAGTTCGTCATTCGCCCCTGGACCGCCCGCAACCACTAGCGTATCGATCTGAGCCGGCAGCTTTGTGAAGGGAACGGTATCCGAAATCTTGAATCCATGATTCAACTGCAATTCCGTTGTGCCTTCCGGGCTGGCCACGGCCACTTCGTACTCTGGAGCGAACTTAAACACTTCAAGCGGACCTACAAGGTCCAGCATGTCAACCGGTTGCGGACCAGTAATTACGATTCTCCTCATGAATGACCCCCTCGATACATTAACCCGTGTCCGATTTTGATTCATCTATGTCGTGGCGTTGAAGTCGCGTTGGAAGTTAGTGTTGCCGTCGTCCACTGCAGACGGCCAGAAACAGAGACTTGGACAATGACAGAAGCCGGATTTACCGATGTCTCTGGCTTCCGATTGGGACCGAGGTCAGTCGCGGTCGCGAAAGGAACGTCCAATGGGAAACACGTATCGCGCGATGGAAGTAACTTCACCAGGCGTTTTCTCCTTGGTCGAAAGAAAGATTGCTGTCCCCGGCGCCGGACAAGTGCGTATCCGCGTCGAGGCTTGCGGTGTATGCCACTCGGATGCGGCAACTGTGGAAGCGCAATTCCCCAACCTTTCTTATCCGCGCGTGCCTGGCCACGAGGTTATCGGACGAATCGAGGAAGTGGGTCCGGGCGTGACAGCGTGGAAGGTCGGCCAGCGCGTCGGAGTTGGATTTTTCGGAGGTGAAGACGGAACCTGCGAGGCCTGCCGCCGTGGTGAAACCGCTTATTGTCAAAATGCAATTATGACCGGCATCACGACTGACGGTGGCTACGCGGAATCGATGATTGCGGAGGCACGCGCGCTTGCCCTGATACCGGATGCGCTCAAATCAGAAGATGCGGCCCCCCTGGTATGTGCCGGCATAACAACATTCAACGCGCTCCGTAACGCCGCGCGTGCCGGCGACACCGTTGCCATTCAGGGAGTGGGCGGGCTCGGCCACCTTGGCGTGCAGTTTGCACGAAAAATGGGTCTGCGTACCGTGGCGATTGGTGGAGGCCCCGACAAAGAGCATCTGGCGCAGAAACTCGGCGCGCACATCTACATCGATGCCAAGGCGCAAGACGCGGCGGCAGCACTGCAAAAGCTCGGAGGCGCCGATGTCATCCTTGCGACCGCGCCCAGCGGGGCCGCAATTGGTAGCTTGCTTCCCGGTCTTAAAATTCGCGGCAAATTGGTGGCCGTCGGAGTTTCAGGTGATGCCATCCCAGTCAGCGGTGTACCGCTCATCTTCGGCGGACGCTCAGTTGTCGGCAGTCTCACTGGAAGAGCCATCGAGACTCAAGACACCCTTGATTTCAGCGTACTCACCGATGTCCGTCCAATGATCGAAACGCTCCCGCTGGTAAAAGCCGAGGAAGCATACAAACGAATGATGGATGGCAAGGCACGCTTTCGAATGGTTCTCACTATGAGCTGACCAAGTTCAAGAGTGTGCAGCAAGACGCGTCACAAATCGAATGTGCCAGAGGGGGGCCTGATTGAATCCGTTCCAGGATATCTTTGACAAACAGAAGGCATACTTCGATTCGGACGCAACCAAATCGTACGCGTGGCGTATCGACCAGCTGACCCGTCTTCAAAGTTTGTGCAACGAGAATTCCGAGGCTCTAGAGGCTGCGATGAGCAGTGACTTCAAGACCGCCAGCCAGGAAAAAGTCTTCGAGATCATGGCTCCCGTAGGCACCGCAGCTTTCGCAAAAGCTGAGTTGAAAGAGTGGATGAAGCCCGTAGATGTAGTCGTTCCCAAGGCGTTTCGGGAAAGCGGACACACTGCCAAGGTCTATCGAGAGCCCTATGGCGTCACGCTGGTAATCGGACCTTTCAACGGGCCATTGACGCTGCTCTTCGATCCTGCGGTCCAGGTCATCGCGGCAGGCAATCCGTGCATCCTTAAACTCTCTGAAGGGTTGCCCGCCACGAGTAAGCTCCTGTTGGATCTTATACCGAAATATTTCGATCCTCGGGCCGTCACTGCCGTCTCGGGAAGCAAAGAAGAAGTTACGGAGCTTCTCAAGCTGCCGTTTGACTTCATCTTTTTCACCGGCAGCGTCAAGGTCGGCAAGATCGTCATGGAGGCGGCTGCAAAAAACCTGACCCCCATTCTTCTGGAACTTGGCGGACAGAACCCTGCTTTCGTTGATCCGACCGCGAACATCCCGGATGCGGCCAAAAAAATTGTCTGGGGCGCAACGGCCTGGGGTGGGCAGTGGTGCACCTCTCCCGGGTATGCTTACGTGCACGAATCGATTGCCGGCGAGTTTGTAAAGGAATGCCAGAAGGCCGTGATCGAGTTGTACGGAACCGATCCGAAGAGGAGGCCTGACGACTACTCGCGCATCATCAGCCCGAAAGCCGTTGACCGGCTCGTATCTTTAATTGATCGGAGCAAGGTTGTGGCTGGAGGTTCTGCCGACCGCGAGGCGCGCTACCTCGATCCCACGATCTTGTATCCGGTCACCTGGGACGACCCGATCATGGAGGACGAAATCTTCGGGCCGATTCTCCCAATCCTCACCTATAAAGACATGGACGCGGCCATTCGTGAGGTGAAGAAGCGTCCAAAGCCCCTTTCCGGTTTCCTTTTCAGCCGTGATCAGAAGGCCATCGATCATTTTCTCGCGAGCTTATCCTTCGGCGGCGGAGCCATCAATCAGGTGAACATCCACCTGTTTGTCGAGACCATGCCTTTTGGGGGTGTTGGGTACTCCGGCATCGGTCACTATTACGGCAAGGATGGCTTTGATGCTCTCACACACGCTAAATCGGTTTTCATCTCGCCGCCTGACGTGGCCATCGAACATTTGTTCCCGCCCTACACGAAGGAAAAGGTCAAGGCGCTCAGCCAGTGGTTTGAATACTAGGCCACTAGGACCACAACAAAAGCGATCCCACAAAGCACTGCGATGAAAACGAACACCGCAAAGTTCCTGCCGAGCGGCGGGTGGCGCACCCTTTCGCGCGGCATTAACTTTCCTTTTTCGGCTGGTATTGTTTCACGCATCGTCGCGGGCGATGACACCAGTGCGGTTCTTGACGTTGAAGTTGAATGGTTCTTGCGTTTGCCCTTGCTTTTGAACTTGCGGGTGCCGCACTTTCGACTGCCTGCGGTTGGCAGGCGAGAGTGCGCAACTGTGGCGCAGGCAATGCGTAACAAACGGGAGCGGCGGCATGGCCAGCGGCACTCGCACTTCATCACACGGTGTTCCGAGTGGAGGCAGTTCTTGCCGGGAACCGCATCAACATCTCCATCCCAGGACCGTAGCAACGCTGCGTCTAAACCCGCACCCTCGCCTGGGGCGAGGATGCAGCACCCGGAAAAACTAGGCGTTCGCTTGGGCGGTGTGGAAGGGTGGGCCACCGCCAAGTGCGACTATTTCTTGGCTGCGTTAGCTGCCATTCGCGCGCGGAAGTTTTTTTCCTGCTGAATTTCCTCGTCGCTGAAGGCAGATGCGAACTCTTCGGGCTCGAAGACCTGGCGGATCTCTATGTCGGTCTCGCCTTCGTTGGGGCAGCGCTTGACCCACTCGACGCCCTCTTCCAGAGACTTGACCTGCCAGAACCAGAAGCTGGCGATGAGTTCCTTGCTTTCCGTGAAGGGACCGTCAGTGACGGTGGGGCGGTTCTTGCCGGAGAAGTGGACGCGGGCGCCTTTGGAGGAGGGGTGAAGACCGTCGTAGCCTATCAAAACTCCGGCTTCTAAGAGCTCGTCGTTGAATTTGTTCAAGTCGGCCATGAGCTGGGGATCGGGGGCTTGATTTTCGGGCTCTTCCGAGCATTTGACGATGACCATGAATCGCATTTTGTTTGTCCTTTCGGGTTGAGTTGGGCTGACGTTCAAGTTCAGAGCTTAATTGCTGCCCTACCCATACGTCGAACGAGAAGGTGCAGATTCGACACGCAGAGCCGAAAATATTCTCGGTAGCTCCTGGTTAACGCATTTACCGGAGATGTGAAGTACTAGCCCGCAAGATGTCCGGTAACGCGACGCAATATAAAAGGGCGCCCCAATTGGAGTAGGTTTTGAGTGTTCGGCTCGAACCTAGCTCAGAAAGGAGCGCCCTCTATGGATAGCGTGAAGTATATCGGGATGGATGTGCACAAGGAAGCGATCTCCGTCGCGGTTCTAAATTCCGCGGGCAAGCGGGTGATGGAGTGCACGATCGAAACCAAGGCCAGCACCATTCTGGATTTTCTCCAAGGCCTGCGCGGAAGTTTGCATGTGACCTTCGAAGAAGGCACCTGGGCCGCCTGGTTGTATGACCTGATCAAACCGCACGTGGCCGAGCTGGTGGTGTGTAATCCCCGCCGCAACGCTTTGCTCAAGGAAGGCAGCAAGAGCGACCGCATCGATGCGCGCAAGCTGGCCGAGTTGCTGCGTTCGAACATGGTGCGCTCGGTGTATCACGGAGAGAACGGCGTGCGCACGCTGCGCGAGCTGGCGCGGAGTTATCTGACGATCAGCACGGATCTCATCCGGGTGATGACTCGCGTGAAGGCGATCTACCGCAGTTGGGGGATCGCGTGCAGAGGAAAACAGGTTTACGCAGAACGCCATCGAGCCGAGTGGCTGGGCAAGATCCAGGAGGCCGGCGTGCGTCGCCGGGCGGAGTTCTACTACCAGCAGTTGGATGCGTTGCGGGTGTTGCGTCAGGAAGTGCGGCGCGAACTGCTCGCCGAAGCCCAGAAGCACGAAGCCTGGAAATTGTTACGCGAGATTCCGTTCATTGGCCCGATCCGGGCGGCGCTGCTGATCGCTCTGATGCAAACACCGCATCGTTTCCGTACCAAGCGACAGCTCTGGAGCTACAGCGGATTTGGAATCGAGACGCACAGCAGCGCCGAGCAGAGATTCGTGCAGGGAGAGCTGCAGCGCGCGAAGAGGCCGGCTTCGATTCGCGGGCTGAATCGCAATCACAATCACGAACTGAAGAATCTTTTCAAGGGTGCTGCCACCGTGGCCGCTGCGAAGGCTGGTCCGTTCAAAGAGTTTTACGATGCGCTGGTAGCCAAAGGAATCCGGCCGGAGATGGCGCGGCTGACTTTGGCGCGCAAGATGGCGGCCATCACCTTGCTGGTCTGGAAGAAAGGAGTGCGCTTCGACGCCCAACATCTGAAACCACAAACAGCTTGAATGTCTGCAGCCAATCCGTTCCATCCTGGAATTTCTTCCGGCGGTGGCGAGTCGGGTTCTGGAGACATTCGGGTTCGAGGGCGAGTCTCAGCTGATTAGTTAGGCGCGGCGTGCCTCGGGCAGGCCGAGTCTCTCACGCGACCCTAGTCCCCCTCGGACAACCCGAAAAAGCTATGGGCCACGAGTCCCCGATAGAACCATGGTTGGCACCTGACAACCGTGCTGCTTGTGGTCTCCGAACCGACTGGCTTCGTCGCGCCAAAGGGATGAAAACCGCTGGCAAGGAAAACCCAAAGCGCTGCGAGAATGCAGCAGCGTCCCGAGATCGCGGAACGGAAGGCTACAACAATCCTGCTCAATGGGGCGGGCTGGAAGCAAATAAAACTTCCGGCCGCCGAAGAAGTGTTTTTTCCTTGACTCCTTTTATAGAACTAACCAGGAGTTACACTAGACTTGTGATAAAACGTGGATTGATCGTGCGAATCCATGAGGAATCTGGATGCTGATCCTGAAGCGTTTCGCTATCTGGCTGTTTGAAACTTCGCTAGGGGCATTGCTGCTTGGGCTGGCACTGATCGGACTATTCGGATATTACCAGCACGCCTTCGGCAGAAGCTTAGGCCTTTACGTTAGCGGGATAGTCCTCTTCTCGTTCACTACGGGCTACCTCCTGACGACGGTAGTCGCACGGATCGTTTGGAAAGGTCAGAAACTGTGGTCGTATTCGGCTATTGCCGCCGTACTGTTCCTCATTCATTCAGAGGTTTTCTTCGTAGTGTCGGGTGGCTCGACTCGATTGCAGAAATTGTTGATCCAGGCGGTAGGCGCATGTGTCGTGTTCGCTTGTACTTTTCTCGGAAGCGTTATCCTGCAAAAATGTGTGTCGAAGCGCAACAAACTGGTTGGCACCGCCAAGGCGGCTGACCGATGATGCGAGATGGGTGTTCGGCTCGCTGGATTACGCGTCTAAGTCCTGATTAACGCGCTAACCGTCCAAGTGGATTTTCGCAGTTTCCGGTTACGTGACCAATCGTCCACTGACAGTCCGATTGCAGAAAATTCCTGACTCACATAATACGAAGCGAGTAGAATGCGCGGGTGCGCGGCAAAATTGCGAACCCATCTGAGGTAGTGTGAGCGAAACAGGCGACCGCGAAAGCGTTCCCGCCCCACCGAGCGGTTCAAGCGGCGAGGGGCAGGACAAAGCGATTTATTTCGCGTATAGCGCGACCCTACGAATTTTCGGAAACATTCCGGACCTCGACGAAATCACGCAACGCCTTGGCGTTACCCCGAGTGACACTCACCGAAGAGGCGACCGCCATTGGGGGCGTTTACCGCCCTCCGAACACGATATGTGGATGTATTGCGCTCCCGTGAAAGACACCGAGGCGCTTCACGTGCATATCGAAACGCTCTGGAATACGTTTAGGGAGCGCAAAGAGTATCTGCTACAGCTCAAGCAGGAACTGACAGTGGATGTGTTCCTAGGTTATCGGAGCAATTGCGACAACGCTGGAGTTGAGGTGCCTTATCAGAGTTTAGAAATTTTCAGGGAATTGCGGGTACCCTTCGGACTTTCAATCATTGTGGTCTAGAGCATTGCCGCAATACGACTGAGCAATTGCAAGCAGCTTGCGTCAGTGCCTGGTAAACGCGGCGCATTCGACAGGTCGATGCAACACCATCTAATGTAAATCTGCTCTGTAAAGGTGGTGTTGGCATGAGACGAGGGATGAGGTTTGGGCTTTCTGCGATCGAGAAGCGTGATGTTTGGAGCCGCTGGAAGGGCGGGTGGCGCACCCTTCCACGCCACCCAAACCAAAGTCTTGGATTTTTCGGGTGCCCCATCCTTCGCGCCTTTGTTTTATGCGAAGGGTGGGGGTTTAGACTTTCTCTATTTTTGGCTCGTTCCGCAGCACTCGAACTCGACAAAAAGACTGCGCGCGCAACACAAATTTCTTGCGCCGCTCACTCCACCCCCGCTCCCCAACAATTACATCCCCAAAATACTTCTCGATCACCGAGTACTAGCACTGTCCTATTTCTGTGCCGCGCCTGCCCGC
>CAWBLT010000004.1:0-4319 GCA_963789665.1 uncultured Acidobacteriota bacterium
GCAGCCGCCGCCCGCCACCAATCCCCATAACCCCGCAGTAACGCTTTGCGGCACAAACAGCGCGCTTCTCGAACCTCACCACAGGGCGATTCGCGCGGGGAGCCTGTGCCCCTAGATCGACAAGGCCGACCGAGCCTCCTGAGACCCGCAGCACGGCCCCCCAAGGTCCGCCGTGAGCGCGTTAGATGCCTGAACTCGTGAGGCGCAGCGAAACTGCGAGGCCCATTCTGTGAATTACTTTGCACACAAGTGATTGGGCCTTGAAGCATCTAGATTAACCATCTTATAACCGTCACATACTAAGAAGATTAGGAAGCTTCGGGTTGTATCGAGTGGCCGCCAAATTGCTGCGACCTTTCGCGGGATGTTGTGCGTAGTCTGCCCACTAGGGGGATCATTTCGATGAAGATCAAGTTACTCGTAGTCGTCGGCCTCTGTGCGCTGATCTCGAAATCGGCGTTTGCCACGTCTGCCCCGAGCAGGGGATCAAGCAGCTATGGTTCCCAGAGCAAGATCGACACAGGAATCGGGACTTCTGGCACTGGTTTCCAAGAGGAAGTTGTTTGTGACCCATTGAACTCCGATCCAGGATTCGTGTCAGGCGCCTGCAGTGGTGGTTCGGTACCGGGGTACGATATGCTGCTCGCAATCACTTCCGGTGCGCTCGATGGAAATTCATTCACGGTCACTCTCCCTAGTTTTGCAGCTTCAGCCACAGGTGGTGTCGGGGGAGGGTATAGCTTTGGCGTACTGGAGTGTGACCTCAACAGCGACGGCAGTCCTTCGGGCAACCCCCCTACTGTAGTGGGCACCACAACATTTTGCACGGCCACGCAGACCACCAACTCCGACGGAACTGCTCTGGTGCCCACCGCCCTTTTCGGCACCGCAGCTACGTGCGTAACCGATCTCACTGGCAAAGGAAATGGGACAGATTCAATCACCATTCCAAAAGAATGCATAGCGAATGGCATGACGTTCTACTTCGACGAAACGAGTCCTAATGTTACAACGACTCCCGAACCCGGAACGCTGACGCTCTTTGGGGCTGGTTTGCTCGCTCTGGCCGGAGCAGTGAGACGGCGTTTCCAGACTTAGTGCGTTTCGATTGCCTCGATTGCAGAGCTGATTCGCTCAGGCTTATCAAGCGGGAAGAAGACCTGTCCACGTACACTTGTAGTTACGACTCTGATCAGATCTGGTGCAGATCACCCTCGTGCCAATGCCCGCAACAGTTCTGCACGCGCGCGTTCAGCTTCGGCGGCCACCTCTAGGTATCCTTTTGCCTTCGCATCCGCCGCTAGAGTCTGCAATCGCGCGAGTGCCGACTTCGGATCGGACGCTGCCAGCAACTCGGTTTCTGCCAGTGTGACATCAAATGTAGTTCCGACGAGTTTCATCTTTACGGCGTCGGTCATGTACCCGTCCAGATCCTTCTTGGCATCAGCTGTATTTCCTGCTCGAGCTTTCAAGCGCGCCGCAGTGATTCCCAGTGACAGCCGCACCGCGCGGTCTTGCGGAGAGAGACTCATAGCCTGGTTCGCTTCTGTTTGAGCGTCTGAGATCTTCCCTTCTGCGATCAGGGCTTTTGCCACTACATTGCGTGCGTCCGCTTCTTGGTCGACGAGCTTTTCTTGCTGAAACGCGTCGGCCGCTTGCCTCGCTAACTCTTCCGCTTCGGAAGGCTTACCCTCTGCAAGCGCGAGAGCCGCGATCGACGCTCGGCTCATCGCAATTCCGCCAGGACTATGGAGATCGCTCCAGAGCTTCAAGGATTTCTCGTAATTCTTTCGAGCGCCTGTAAAGTCACCCCGAGCTAGCAGAAGGTCTCCCAGCGTCTGAAGAGAATTCGCGAGATCGTGCTGCAGACCCGCCTGCAGCTGAATTGCGATGGCTTGCTCGATTTGCTGTTGGGCTTTCGCCAGCTCACCCTTCTGCATCAGGACCAGGCTTAAGTTCTGCATTGCCATCGCCGCGCCCTGCTGGTCTCCGATTTCCCGTGCGGTATCGAGCGATTCACGGTAAAGGGCTTCGGCCCCGCTGAAGTTGCCGTCGGCATAAAGATCAGCCGCGTAGTCGTTCTCCAGCTTCAGCAGTTGCTGCTTATCGGAAATCTGCTGAGCAACTCGAAACGCCTCCTCAAAATAGCGGCGCGCCTCCGTCGTGTTGCCGCCGAGATCGACTAGGTTTGCAAGATTTTCCAGTGCTCCGATCACATCTTTCTGCGAGCCGATCTTGCGCGCCGTGTCCAACGCTTGTCGCCGCATTTCCAGCGCTTCCGCAGCGTGGCCTTGCGCCACCATTATGTTTCCCAACACCGTTTGCGTGCGTGCCTTGATCACGTCGTCGAACGGCGCGGAACTGTTCGAGGAATTACAAGCCGCTTCGCCTTTCTGAAATTCCCCCAAATTGAAGTAGGCGCTGCACAATTGCCAATATGCATGCGCCGCCAATAGCCGCGATTCCTGCCGCTGCGCCTCTTCCGCGGATGACTGAGCCGCATCCCTCTGTTTGTGAGGGTCCCCAAGCGATTCCGCCGCGAGCGCCACGAAAAGATCCACACGGGGATCGTCCTTCATCTGCGGCTGGCTACCCAGCTTGGCGAGTGTGCCCAAGGCATCCTGTCCTTTGCCCGCCGATGTCTGGGCATTCGCCAGCGCGAGTGGATAGTTCGGCTCATCAGGGTAAAACTCCCACAGGGCCTGATAACCAGCGATCGCTTTGTCCCATTCCGAGTTCAATTCGTGGTACTCGGCTTCGATGGATTTTTGGTCTGGCCGCGGCAGGTCCGTCGAAAGTGCGACCGCTTTCTTTGCCTCATCGCGAGCCTGCCCATCATAGCCAAGGAGTTTCCATGCTCGAGCAAGCCCAAAGTGCGGTAAAGCGAAGTTGGGTTCGAGGGCGATAGACTTCTGCAACAGATCTCGAGCGCCCAGCGCGTCAAAAACCCGCAGCCGTGCGATGCCCTCGGAGTACAGCCGTAAAGCTTCCGGATCGGAGGGCAAGATAGTTTTTACGTTAGTATTTCCGCCCCCAGACCGGTCTTGTATCCCCAAACGGCTGAACAATTCTTTTCCTGCCCTTCTCAATGCCGCGGACAACGTACCAATCGTGCCGTCTTCGCCGAAAGACGAAACCGTTTCTCCGGAATTGGCGTCCTGCACGTGAACGTCTATATGGATCGAATCACCGGGCTGATTCCCCATCGCGATGTACGCGCCTGAAATCACGTATTCGGAGCGAAGAATGCGGTGAATTCGGGAAAGCGTGGCGATGTTGAAAGTTGGGACGATCGCGAGCCCTAAGTCGGCCTTGGCAGTCGAAACCTCATCGGGCGATATCGTACGCACTGCATCGGTCGAACCCAATTCTGTGCTAAGCATTTCCAACAGAGCATTCGCCAGCCATTCAACATCTGGTTTTCCTAGATTTTTGAAACCCATAACCGCCACGGTGCGGCGGTCCCTAACCGGAACCTTGAAATCAGGGGGCTGCACTACATGATGCGTCGCCCAGAATCGATAGGCGCCTGTCCCCGCCAATAGAATCATCGCCACCGCTATTCCGGCGGTCATTCTCATCCGTTTCCGGCGCTGCACTTCCTCAATGGTGGACGCCGCCGGACGTCGCGGCCCATGTCCATCCCAAGCCACTTCCCACAGCGCTATGGTGCCGACGCCCTTCAGCGCGAATTCTCCGCACGAGTAGAACTTAGCATCCGTCATGTCGCGCGTGATCTCGTACGTCCGTGCTGACATCAAAATCTGGCATTCCGAGGCGGCCGCCTCAACTCGGGCTGTCGTGTCCACGTCTGTGCCGTGCCAACTGCTTTCGAAGAACTCTGGGAATCCGGAGTGAATGCCGATGCGCAGACGCAGCGGCCGTTTGGGCGTCTGTATCGGTGTTTCGCTGAGTTTTTGCTGGATGTGCACTGCGCAGCGTACCGCCTCGGCTGGATCGTCAAACGCCAGGAAGAACGCGTCTCCGATGGTGCTAATTTCTCGGCCCCCATGGGCGTTGCAGCACGCTCGCACCAGCTCAAAGTGTGGCATTTGCACTTGCGTCAGGTAGGCGTGATCGCGCTCGCGGCTGTCACGGCCAAACGATGGGTCCCGCTTCGTAGCGCTGGACTCGACGACGTCCGTAAACATCATGGTTATAAGCGCCATATTCAGGGGGAGACTAACTCAAGGGCTGCATACTATTTTGCCCAGCGCAGCAAGTCAACGCACGTCATCGGCCGCCACGATCCGCCCACACTCGGCATCGCTTCCCTACCCACATCGCGTCACGTATCTCCACACCCAACCAGCGCCGGC
>CAWBLT010000005.1:0-25009 GCA_963789665.1 uncultured Acidobacteriota bacterium
AAGTCCTCCGCGTATGCCATTCCGCCACCCGGGCAGGGCGACCGCAAGCCTATACTAGCAAAAGTTTTACTGTAATAAGAGCGGTTGCCCCATTGGCGGGGCCGAAGCTCCGGTGTCGGTAGTGGTGCCGGTTGAAGTCGTCGGAGCAGCGCCCAGTCGTTCGACAGCGTCCAGTGTGTGCTTCGGAGCTAAATGGGTGTATCGCACGGTCGTGGCGACGCACTTGTGGCCTAGAAGCCCTGTACGGTCCGAAGATCTACTCCCGCCACTACTAAACGGCTCGCAAACGTATGGCGCAGAGCATGCCAGGTAAAGACCGTCACCTTGGCGTCCTCGAACGCTGGCTCGAACCACCGACGTGGCCCAGGCGCGCTATTTCTTGGACGTGAATCACGGATTTTGAGCCATCGGATAAACCTTGATCCAGTGATTCCGGATCCGCGCCTTGACTTGCTCTCCATTCACGTCGGAGACGATCAGGTTGGAATTCTGCAACGGCATGTGGCAATCGATGCAGTTCTCGCGAATCTTCGTACCCAGCTTCAGAAATTCGCCGCAGTCCCGATCTTGATGACACTGCAAACATTTTTTTGAATAAGACGCTGCGGCACGTTCGGGCGCGTGCACCTCATGGCACGTTGCACACGTCATCTGAGAGTTTTGGTAGCACCGGCTTCTTTGCGTGAGTGCCACCTGATTGCCGTGCACGTCAACGCGGGCCTCCGCCTCGGGCCGCGGCAGTCTGACGTAATTCTCCAATTGTTGTCCCGGGACGTACGAAAATGCCGCGGCAATCGCTTGCCCGATTCCGCCATGACATTGTGCACACACCTCAATTTGACGGTCCCGCGGTAGATTCACCGGATTCACGATGGATTGAGCGCCCGAAGAAACCGCGGCAGGTTGCGCTCGCTCGTACTCCGCATGCGCTCGGCCCGGCCCGTGGCATCGTTCGCAAGAGATGCCGAGAACAAACCCAGTCTTCTTGTAGTAGTTTTCGGCTTTGTTCGATGGAATCGACTCAAAGTAGGTAGCGTGACACTCCAGGCAGCGGGGCAAAATCGGTCTGTCGAAGTTCGCAACGCCCTCTGTATATCCCGGGCTCGTGATCCATCCTTTCAGGTCCGTCCAGTAAGATACCGGCAATTGAAAAAGTTGATCCCCTTTCCAATACAAATAGGTCTGTCCCTTGATTCCAGACCCGGTCACGATATCGATTCGCTCCGTTCGCGTCTTCTGCTCCGGCGGCTGCCACAATACAGCGGTTTCATAAAATCCATTTTCTTTCGCGTCCATGCGGAAATGCAGATCCGAATCGCCAGTCTTCAGAATATTCTCGCCATTCGTAAATTCGCCCAAAATGGAATCCTTGTTGGGCAGTTGCGATGTCAGGTGGTGCGCGGTGCGCGCGTAGGTGTTGCCGATTTCCTGGTGGCACTGCTGGCAAGCCGCGTCTCCCAAAAAGTCATGGCGAGTGGGTGTCCCTCCTTCGTCGGCGGATGGTTTGGCTTGGCCGGGATGGAAAGTTTCAGTCTGCTGTGGCGCCGCAAAAGTTCCCGTTGCAGCAGTGAGAGTAGCTGCGCCAGCAAGCATTACGGCTACGCAGATTCGCTTCATTGGCGCCATAGAAATTTCATCTTGCTCCATACGTTAGCCGATATCGCATTCACTCTCAATACGAATGCGGATAAGCCGCCCCGGAGCGCGCCTCGTCCGGCAAGGAATGGAAATGTGGAGAAATAGGCTGGCCTGGGCGCCGAGGAGTTGCACAGAGGGGCGAACCGATACCGACGCCGCCGTCTCGTTACAGCGAATTCGACTTCGCAATTCAAACTCGGGGCACATCGCTGTGATATATTTGCCCTGCGACTCTTCTTAGGCTAAATAGATTTCTGGCGTAACTCTCCGGCCAATCAGGCCGGTATGGAAAGTTTTCAACGAACGCCGTTCGTTCATCCAAAATACATTGGAGTTTTGTGAAAATGAAGCCATCGATGCTGTTTAAATTGGCGATTGTCAGCGGAGTTTGCCTAATTCTCACCCAGCAGGGTACGGCGCAGCGCCAACATGACCCCACGGCGGATCTCTTGATCGAACTGATTCGTGTGAATAGCAGTAATCCCCCGGGAAACAATCGAGACCTTGCGGAATTGTTGGCGAAGAAGTTTCGCGCGCTGGGCGTCGAGGTCGAGATCATTCCCACGCCGGACGCAGACAAAGTCCATTTCATGGCGAGAGTCAAAGGCGACGGGTCAAAAAAGCCTGTGCTGCTGGCGGCGCACGGGGACGTCGTGGGAGTGGAGCGCGAGAAGTGGACCGTCGATCCGTTCGCGGGTACTGTGAAAGATGGCTATATTTATGGCCGAGGCGCGATGGATTTCAAGGGCGGCATAGCGGTGTTCGCTGAGGCGATTATGGAGCTGGTAAAGAATCACGTCCCACTTCACCGCGACGTGATTCTACTGTCAGAAGCGGATGAAGAAAGTGGGAGCTACAACACGAGTTGGCTCGCCAAATCGCATTGGGAACTGATGGACTGCGAATTCGCGCTGAATGAGGGCGGATGGATAATGAAAAGTGCGAACGGTGGAGTGCAGTACGTAAGCATCTCCACGGGCGATAAGGTGTCCATTCCCTTGCTTCTCGACGCTAAAGGAACATCGACGCATTCCTCGATGCCCAGACCCGACAGCGCTATTTTCACCTTGTCCAAGGCGATGGCGAAGCTAGCGGATTACCAGCCGCCGGTGGAGTTGATTCCCAGCACGCGAGAATTCTTCGAAACGCTCGCGAAGACCAGCGAGCCGCCGCTGTCCAAATATTTCGACGACCTGGTAAACGGCAAGGACCCGAAAGTGATCCAGGAAGCGGATCGAGAAATCAGCAAGGACGCATTGCTGCACGCGATTATGCGGAACACTTTCGCTCCCGTATTCCTCAAAGCTGGGTTTCGGGGGAACGTGATTCCGGGATCGGCGGAGGCGACTCTTAATCTGAGGGTCATTCCGGGAACCGACCTGGAAAAGTTCATTGCAGAGATTCGCGAGGTAATCGACGACCCGCGCGTGGATGTTTCACTTCCTTCGGGGGACAACCCAGACGCTGCACGGGTACAGGAACTTGTAAGAGAAGCTGAGAGTTTGAAGTCTTCGAACACAAACACAGATCTGTACCGGGCGTTGGAGTCTAGCGCTCATTCGACCTGGCCCGGGAGGCCTGTGACCCCATATCTATTTCAAGCGGGTACGGACGCGACCGCATGGCGGAGCAGAGGCATTCCCGTTTACGGGATTTATCCGTATCCCATTACACCCGAAGATTTGACGCGCATGCACGGAAACGATGAACGAGTAGCGATCGAATCGCTGGAACAAGGCACGGAGATGATTTACCGGACGCTTGTTCAGGTTGCGTCGGAGTAGAAACTACTCAAAAGTCTGTGGTACCGCAGGCGGTCTGCAGTTCCCAGGCTTCTCGCATTCCTGACTGGTTCAGAATGTTGCTCGGTATCGGGACTGATCAGAAGACGGTGCGTTGTAAGGGAATCGATCCGCACGCCAAGCAGCACATCTTCGATAATTCGTTAAAATACAGGCACCAAAACGTTTCGGTGTATTCGCTTCGTTTCTTTGTCCTGTGGACTGACTCTGCTATGATTCCCAATATGGCGAGTTCTACCTCCTCTCGCAGCGGCCGAGGATTGGTGGTCTTTGGTGAATTTTTTTTTGACCTGGTGTTCTACGACCTGCCGACGATTCCTCGAATGGGAGAAGAAGTCAAGACTGCAAGCTTCGCGCGATTTCCAGGCGGCGGCCTGGCAACAACCGCATTAGTAGCGGCGGGATTAGGCACGCCGACAAAAGCGATTACGAGAGTCGGAAGGGATGCGCTCAGAAGTCAGGAATGGCAGAGGGTGGTCAAAAGCGGGATCTCCACCCGAGGCTGTGAATTCGATGCGCATTTACAGACGGCGATCACGGTCTGCGCCGCCTGCGAAGGTGATCGCATGATGATCACTCACGACAGAATCAATGCGAAATTGGAAAGACTGCTGGCGCGGCCGAGCGTGCAGAAGCAGTTGCGAAGCGGATGGCATCTGCATTTGGCGTGTGCGCTGCGGCCACCACAGCTGTGGATGGCGGCCATTCGCAAACTGCGCAAGCGAGGCTTGACGATTTCGGCGGATTGCGGATGGAACCCTGAAGTACTCGAGTCTCCACGATTGCCGTCGCTGCTGAAAGAGTTCGAATTTATATTTCCAAACGAATCGGAAGCGAAGGCCATGACAGGAGCAAAAACAATCGAGGTCGCTGCAAGAAACTTGGCGCGAAGCGTCCGCGTTCCGGTGGTCAAACTTGGCCGGGACGGCTCTTTGGCCGTTCGTGACGGAAGAATCGTGCGCATGAAATCGCTTCGCGTCCGCGCGATGGATGCGACAGGATCAGGCGACGCTTTCGATGGTGGTTTTCTTCACGGGTATCTTGCGGGGTGGCCGCTCGAGGAGTGTCTGCGAGCGGGAAATGTATGTGGTGCGCTCGCCACGACGGGTGCCGGAGGATCTTCTGCAATTCCGACAGCGGACAAGCTGAGGAAGTTGATGAAGAAGCTTCGCTGACATGGACATGAGAAACATCGAGGACGAATTGCGGCCCGCGTCGCAAAACCCCAACGGGAAATCCAGGGGGAGGACGTAGCACAATCATGAAAATCACTCTGGTCGGAGCCGCGGGGGTGCGGACCCCCCTGCTAGTCCACGGTCTCGCAGGCCTTAGCGGGAACGTGCGGCTGGACGAGTTGGCGTTTTGGGATAGCGATCCCGAACGCGTGAAGATCATGAAGAGGGTTGCGGAAGCGATGGGCAAGCGCAGTGGATTGCGCGCGCGCCTCACAGCGTATTCCGATCCCGAGCATGCGCTGGAAGGCGCGGACTACGTCATCACAAGTATTCGCGTGGGTGGAACTGAGGCGCGAGTCAAAGACGAGACGATCGCTCTGGCACATGGGCTGGTCGGCCAGGAAACGGTGGGCGCAGGTGGCTTCGCCTGCGCCATGCGGAATTTGGGCGTGATGCTGGAATATGCGCGGCTGATTGAACGCGTGGCTCCGCGCGCGACGGTCATCAATTTCACAAATCCAGTCGGAATTATTTCGCAAGGACTTCTGAATTACTCCCGAGTCAATCTCATCGGCGTTTGCGACACTCCTTTGGAAACGTTTGAAGCGATCGCCCATGCGCTTGACCGAACTCCGTTTGGATTGCGTTTCGACTACTTCGGACTGAACCATTTAGGCTGGGTACGGTCGATTTGCGATGAGACGGGGGCGGAACTCCTTCCGAAAGTGCTGTCTGCACCGGAAATCATTCAGAGATGCTATCGGCACGGGCTTTTCCCGTCGCAGTTCATTCAACAACTGGGGCTGCTGCCCACGGAATATCTCTACTTTTATTATTTTCCAGAGGCCGCGTACAAGAACACGAAGCAAAGCGGCCAGTCACGCGGGCAGGCCGTCGCGGCGATGAGCACGCGGCTGTTGCAAAGGCTGGCGCAGGCTCCCGAGGCGAAGCTAATCGAAATCTATGAAGATTACCTGCGCGAACGAAATGCTTCTTACTTCAGTATCGAGGCAACGGCAGGTGAGAGACGCAAAGAGAATCAGGAACTCTACTCGGAATTTTCGGGCTACGAACGGATAGCGCTTCTCGTTCTACAGGCGTTACATGCAGAAACGCCTTCCTTGATTCCTCTTACGGTTCGCAATAGCGGAGCCATGAAGGATCTCGATGCAGATGACGCCGTGGAACTGCCATGCGAGGTTTCTTCTTCCGGCGTTCGGGTGCTTCCGGTGGAGCGTGCGCCGAATGCTGTTCGTCCCTTGCTGCTCCAGATGAAAGAGTATGAACGGCTCGCGGTGCGGGCTTCCGTCGAGCATTCACGCGAGTTCGCGCTTGCGGCACTCGAGAAAAACCCTCTGGTTGGCGGTCAGGATGTAGCCCAGAAAGTGCTGACCGAATACCTTCAGGCATTCGGACAACAGATGAAACTCTAAGCGGCGTAAGCCGCTTCGTTGCGAATGACGGCTGTTTTCGATCCGCAGTGCTTTTACATGAGTCAATCTGCGGGCGAAATTTTAGACATCACATTTTTCAGATAGCTCAGACTGGAGCGCATGCTCTCCGCCGGCGGAACGAGCGTCTTGCCGTAGATAACATCTTGTTCGACGATCGCCCAGCCTGCATAACTGCTTTCGGCCAGGAATCGAAAGAAACTGTCGAAATCGATACATCCGTTTCCGATTCGAGAGAACACGCCGGCGCCGATGGCTTGATCAAAGTCTAGCTTCTGGCGCCGCGCTTCGCCCAAAACACCGGCGTCGACGTCTTTGATGTGCACGTAATGCAGCACAGAACGATATCTTCGCGCCTCATCGACGGGATCTCCCCCGCCGTAAACGCAGTGCCCGGTATCAAGACACAGGCCGACCTGCGTGCCGGCGAGTGCCTCAAAAAGGCGTTCCACTTCCATGGGTGTCTCGACGAAAGTGGCGACGTGGGGATGGAATACAACGCGGAGGCCGAATTCCGCAGCAGCCTGCTCGACCTGCCGGATGACCGCTCCTACGTGCTTCCACTGAGCCAGGGTCAACGACTTGCTTCCATCCAGCGGAACGCGACCCGCGATTTCCCTTCGTTGGGGTGTTTGGCAATCGGCGAGAACCACCAATCTGGCACCCAATGCAGCGAGCAGCGCGCCGACCCTGCGCACATGAGCGATTACGTTTTCTACGCGCGAAGGTTCGGTGATCGGAACGGGAACGAAAGAAGAAAGCATGGACAATCCGAGCCGCTGCAATGATTCATGCAGAATCGGGGGGTCGGTCGGGAAATAACCAAAGGGTCCCAATTCCGTTCCCGTGAAGCCCGCGGAAACGATTTCTTCGAGAATTTGCCCGTAGGGTTGCTGCCAAGCTGGCCCCGGATCATCCTGCACGCCCCAACTGACGGGGGCCGTTGCAAAGCGGATCCGCTCGGAAAATTTCTGCAATTTACGGCCTCTGCGCGAGTGCGCCCAAGTGCACGCGCGCGCCATCCCTGGCGCTCTGATAGCAGGCTTCGATCAATTCAACGACGTTGTATCCGTCATCGGCGGTGACGGGGGCGGGCGATTTACCGTTGAGGGCGTCGACGAAAAGACAATCTTCTTCGACGTAGCCCCACTTCTCATGCATGGTCGCGAGCGAGAAATCGTAAGTGGTCGTGCGGCTCTCCAATCCGTTCGTGAAAGAGATTCTCTCCATTTCGAACGTTTCATAGGTAGCGTGCATCCCATAGACCTCGAAGCGCTCGAAAGGGAAATGCCAGCTGGCGTGCGCGTAGGTCTTCATCGTCGCCTGCAATCCGGAATGAAAACTAAGCAAGATGGAAAAATCGTCGAGTTCGCCATGTTGGTGAGCGCGAGCAGCTACTTGCACCCATTCAACCTTTCCAAAGAAATAGGTCATCAAATCGAACATGTGCACGGGGGTCTCATACAGGAAGCCGCCAGTCAGGCTCGAATTCCACACCCAGGGCGGGTTCGTGAGTTCTCCGCGGTTCATTTTAGCGTGGACCGAAAGCGGACGGAACTCGCCGAGATCGATTGCACGTTTGAGAATTTTGTAGACCGGCGCAAAACGGCGATTGTGGCCCACTTGATAGACAAGGCCGGAGCGAACAGCCCGATTGCGCAGTCTTGTGGCGTGCTCCAAAGTCAACGCGAAGGGCTTTTCGCAAAAAACGTGCTTGCCGGCATCCAGAACTTGCGTGGCAATGTCTTCATGAGTTGTATTCGGGGTACAGATATAGACGGCGTCACACTCATTGAAGAGTTCCTCGAGCGACCGGGCGGGGCGACAGCCAAACTTGGTAGCCATTGATTGCGCGTGGGCCGCGTCTACGTCAAAAACACTCTGAAGCGTCACGCGGGCATCCTTTGCCAGGATTGCGGCATGTATGCTACCAGCACCTCCCGCTCCAACGATTCCAATCTTATGTGGCATTACCGACCTCGTCCTTCCTGGCCCCAAACGGCTCAGCCAAAAATCGTTAGCACGACACTACCGCGACGCCAATAAGTCAGTCCTCCGCCGACTTCCCGCAGCGGGTCCGCCGCGCAACACAGCCCGAGCTACGAACTTCGTTCCGAACCCGGAGCGTGAACCAACGGAACGCGAGGATCGCGCTCCAGGCCGCTCTTGCGGAGGTGCGTGTAGCGCGGATCGTCGCTGGCAGCCATGGAACGAGCGCTACCGGCAAGCGCATTGAGGTAATACACGTCGTACCCATGAGCTGCGACGACGGGATGGTAGCCGTCCTTGATCAGTACTAAATCGCCGTCAACGAGAGTCAGGGTGTTGTCACGCGTTCCCGCAGCGTCGTACAGGCGTTGGAATGCGTAACCCTCGGGTTTGCTGATCCGGTAGTAATAGGTTTCGTCGAGGTCCACTTCAAACGGGGGGTTGTGAACGTCATGCTTGTGCGGCGGATAGCTCGACCAATTTCCGCTGGGTGTATAGACCTCGCAAACCAAGAGCTTATCAGCAGGAAACTCCGGGTGAATGACATCGACGATTTGACGGGTGCTATTTCCCCCGCCGCGAATCTCCTCGCGGCAATCTGCGGGAGTTATGATGCGAGGACCAAGCTGAGCGGAAGAAGGAGTGCGGCAATCCGCAAATTCGCAATTGGTGATGGCCGAAATCTCAAGAAACGTGTGGCTCGGCAAGTAGATCGCGTACGGATAGCCGCTGAAAACGTCCTTGCGTCCCCCAACTTCGCGGGGACCTTCACCCCAGTCCACAGTCGCTTTTCCTCCGAGAACGACGAGAGCAGCCTCTTGGTCACCAGTGTTGCTCTGCCAATATTGTCCCGCGATGAGCCGACGGACCGAGAAATTGATGGTCTTCCAGTTTGCTCGCTCGCGCGTGACAGACACCAGGACACCGGATTTGTCCTGCGCGACGGAGGCCGAGTGAATCAAGACCTCCTCTTCGTAATGAGTTTGGGCCATGTATGCCTCCCCTGAGAAACGGTGCCTGGCGCGCCCAATCTCGATACTCCTAACCAGCACACCAATTCATGATGTTTCCTGCCCTCGGAAGAAGTGTCTCTCGCGCTCGACCCCGGCTGGCTCGACATACTGATTTTTCCAAAACTCGATAGTCGCCTGCGCCGCCGTAACTTGACATGTGGACGACAAAAACCGCCTCCCGGAAGGCGTTTGATCCCATCCATTTTTGGAATCAAAAACGCTAGAAAGAAGATACCGGAGCGGCCCGTGCCGCTCCGGCGGCAGACGTTAGAAGTACAGCTTCAGCCCGAATTGGATTTCACGAGGATCGCCCGGTCCGCCCGAATCGGTACCTAGAATCGGCGCAAGCGTGTTGTTGACCTTTCCAAACGAAGCTGGCGAGCCAATATCCGCATTCGGGTTTGCGAAGTTGGGGTGATTGAAGGCGTTGAAGAATTCAGCTCTAAATTGCAGCTGCCATCTTTCCGTGAACTTGAATTGTTTGAACACACTCAGGTCCCATGTTTGAATTCCGGGACCGTAAAACTGATAGGGAGCGCATGTCCCGAACTGCCCGGGACCAGGTTGCGAAAACGCCGCCGGATTGATTATGAACCCCGTAGTCGTGTACAACTTAGGATTGGTTGTCGCGCCAGCGTAGGGATTCCCGATACAGTTCGCATAGACGGGGTTATTGCCGTCTACCAGGCCATCATTGTTGGCGGTGACGTTAAACGGAGTTCCGGTCTGCAGCGTTACGATTCCGTTGAATTGCCATCCACCCAGCCAACGAGCGGCGAAACCATCGCCTGACATGAAGCGTTGCCCCTGTCCAAACGGCAGTTCCCAAATGAAATTCCCGACAAAACGGCTGCGAACATCGAGAACCGAGTTCCCCATTTCGGCGCCATAGTTATACGAGTTTTGAGGTAACTGCTGCGCCGTCAAGTTGTCGCGGTAATTGGCGAGACCGTGGGCGAACGTATAACCTAGTCCGTAGCTCAAGCCTTTGGACATTCTCCGTTGCAAGTCAAGCTGGAGGGCGTTGTAGGCCGAATTTCCGTCATTCGTCGCGGTTTCCAGGTACGCATGCGTACCTGCGGAGGCGCAGGGATTACCAGCGCCCGCAAATGTATCTACATTTGTTACGGTGCTCAGATTGGCGTAGGGATACAGCAAAATCGGACAGCCGGTATCGAAACCAGTGACCTGTGGCTGGTTGGCATCGCGTACGCGTTCCTCCTTGCGCCCCCAATTTCCAACGTAGGTCGCTGAAACCACCGTATCACTCGCAACTTGATATTCAAATCCGAAGCTTGTCTGCTCGACATACGGCGTGCGCTGGTTCGGATCCTGCGCGCGAATGTGAAGCTCATACAAAGGTGGGGCAGTTGCATCGATAATCGAGGCCGGGAACCCATCCTTTAGCTGAAACACGGCGCTGGTCCCACCGGTAACAAGTTGTGTATCAACAAACTGCGGCGGATTGAGCTGAAGCAATGCTTCCGAGCCTATGCGATTTACATGCTGATAAAAAACCCCATATCCACCGCGCCAAACGAGGCGCGGCAACATCTGGTAGGCAAAACCAAGGCGCGGCGCAAAATTGTTCAATGCCGGATGAATCAGCGAACGATTGTACCAACCAGACGCATTGCTCGCCGCGGTGATAAGTTCTCCTCCGTTCGCCGGGGAGAAGTTCGACGTTTGGTTCTCCCTATCAATCAGCGGAGCGAAAAGTTCGTATCGGAGGCCGTAAGTCACGGTTAGTTTCGAAGTGGCCTTCCAAGTGTCCATGGCATAGAAGGAGTTTCCTGGGGTGTAATAATGGACGATGTGGGGCGTGGTGAAAATTACCAAATTGACGTCTCCGAGCAGCAGATCGGGCAGCGCATTCTGAAAACTGCTGGTGACAACTCCAGTTTCTAACATAAGGCCCTGCGGAGCTTCGATATCGAGAAAATTGTCGCTGCGCTTGATGTATTGGTAACCGAACTTGAAGCTGTGCGTGCCTTTCAACCAGTTGAGGTTCTCAACCACGTTCCACGCTTGTGAAATCTGGTACTGAGGCCGCCAAGCTGCTGAGCCTTCTGTCGTCAGGCCGCTAATGAAGAAAGGAGGTATGCCGGCGGATCCCGGGCCATCCGGAATTCCTGACAGACCAATCGCTGATTCTGCCTGGGAAGTACCAACAGTCAGGCCATTGGGGTCGCTATGGGCGTAGTCCCGGGTGAAGCCGAAGCGCAGATCATTGACCAGTGAGTTTGAAAGCGTGTGCGTCCAACCCAGCGCGATCGACTGCTGGTGCCAGCGATACTCTGTGGCGAAGTTGCCATTGCCGATCAACGGATTGCTGGTCCATAGCGGGTCCTGCTTGTCCACGTGCCGGTAGCTGTAGCTTCCAAATATCTGATCTTTTGAGCTGAGCGTGTAGTCGATGCGCCCATCCAAGGAATACTGGTCATTAGGAATCGACGTCGCAAACACATAGTTCGGCGCGCCGGTCCAACTCCCGGGGATTCCTTCCACAGCCACCGCGGCTGGGATATTCGGAGTGGCCGTAGCGGCGACCAGACCCATTAATTGTTGCGCAACGGGATCGAAACAGCCCGCCTGGATAATGTTTCCGGCGTAGCACCCGGCCTGCCCGGGGACGTGTATATTGCCCAATGTATAAGGCAATTCCGTGAAATTGCCCTCCGTCATCAGCGGAGTCGGGACCGTGCTTTGGACGGTAGTGCCTTCCCTACTGGTGAAGCGTTCGAGATCGCCAAAGAAAAAGAGTTTGTCCTTCTTGATCGGGCCTCCGAATGTACCGCCGAATTGATTTTGCGAAAAGCCGCCGCGTGGCGTATCGGTCAAATTATTGATCCACGTGTTGGCATCCAGGACCTTATTCCGGAAAAATTCGTACAGAACTCCATGGTACCCATTCGTACCCGATTTGATGGTCGCATTGACCACGGCTCCGGCCGAATTGCCGAATTCAGAGGAGTACGTGCGCGTCTGAATCTTAAACTCCTGTAGGGCATCGGGCGGCGGCTGCACAACCTGCACCGACAATTCCTGCAAGTTTTCCGAGAAGGAGTTATTGTCGATGCCGTTCAGCAGAAAATTGTTCTGCAGTTCGCTGTTCCCGTTGGCGCTAAAGCGATCGGGCGCAGGGTTGGCCGGGGCATAAAACTTATAAACGCCGGGTTCCAAAAGCGCCAAATCAGCGTAACGACGCCCGTTGAGAGGGAGATCGTTGATGTGCTGTTCATTCACTACGCTTCCGATGTCGGCCGACTGCGTCTCCAGGATTGACTCACCACCCGTAACCACGATTTGCGTATTCACTGATCCAACCTTCAACGAAAAATTAATGGACAGGTGATCTTGCACGTGCAAATGAATGTCATCGCGCAAAACGCTGTCAAACCCGGCGGCGCTCGCCTTCACGGAGTAGGTGCCCGGAATTAATGCCAGAACCTGATACTCTCCGTCCGAATCGACAGAGGTGTTCGCTTCGACCCCCGTCGCCTTATTTGTGATCGTCACTTTCGCGCTAGGCACCACAGCACCAGACGCGTCTAGAATCCTCCCGGCGATGGCTCCGCGATCGATCTGGCCAAACGCAGGCAGGGCAGAAACCCCAAGCAGCACGGCAAACAGCATCACCCGGTCGAGCAACCTGCGACTCCTCATGCCTTGATCCATTGCATCCTCCGCGTTTCAGATTCGAAAAGCAGTCTCCCGAGCTTCCACACAGCTCGACTCAAAACCGCTCCGCTACCCGCCACTCGCTTGGAAAAAAATCAGGAACCTTAAAGTCCGAATCCATCGCGGGCACCGCAAAAGCGGGACCGCCCGCGAACGCGATCGCCGCTGAATAATCGGCGCTCTCGACCGCTTGCTCTCCGCCATCCGCACGCCCCACGAAACGTATTACGGACGAGGTTGACACGGAAAAACCTGGAAAAGACGAATGAAATATCGTCAGTCGAATGCTGCCCCCTAAGGATCACCCGTCCCCAGTACCGAAACGATTCGGTCACCTATGCGCGGAGATGTAACATTCACAAAAATCGTTGTCAAGTCATTTTTTGAAAAACCAGCTATCCGTTGCTGAGTTTCGCAATAATTGCAGGTATGTGACGGCCTCGAACGGTCGGTCCTCCCAAAATGCCAAAACGTTGTGGCATTTGTATTGACAACGGTCCTTGCGGACGTACAATGCCGTTGCTCCGAATGAAAAAATGGAGTCCAGACTCCGAGGGCGCGCCGCAATTGGACGAATTCAAAATGCCTCGCACTTCGCGGACCGGTTCTGCAGAGGCGCATTAGCAGAATTTGTGACACGTGTCTTCCGGATCGAAGCAAAGGTTCCTGCTGAGGTTCGGCGTTTGCTTGCACCCGAAACGATATGGTCAGCACCCGTGCGGGCCAGGGCATGGCGACCGCCGAATCGCGTAGGTACCGAAGTACTTCATTTAGAATTCTCGCGACATGCAAAGGAGAGAGCATGGCATTGCGATGCGGCAAGATTCTCACCGTAATTTTCGTCCTGTCGGCATGCACACTGGTTTTTCTTTTTCGATCGGGTCCGGTGATCGCTCAGTCTCCCACCGCGGTCAGTTCAAAGGCCATTGTCTCTGCGGAGCCGCTGGATTTTGATCGAGGAGCGGCGGCACTCTGGCAGAGCCTTCTGAAACTGCATACGCGCGCAAGCCTCCTGATGGTCACGGCACATCCCGACGACGAAGACGGCGGAATGCTGACCTATGAATCGCGCGGACAAGGCGCACGCGTCGCTCTGTTGACGCTCAATCGTGGCGAAGGTGGCGCCAACGTCATGTCTGCGGACTACTTTGACGCGCTTGGGCTCGTGCGCACGGAAGAACTTCTCGCCGCCGATCGCTACTATGGAGTCCAGCAATACTTTTCGCGAATGTGCGACTACGGCTTCTCGAAGACAAAAGAAGAGGCGCTCGAGAAGTGGGGGCACGATCAAACGCTTTCCGATGCAGTGCGCGTCGTTCGCATCACTCGCCCTCTCGTCATTGCTTCCGTCTTTGTCGGAGGCCGCACCGACGGCCACGGCAATCACCAGGTCGCTGGGCAGATAGCGCAGGAGGCATTCAAAGCAGCGGGCGATCCGGCCATGTTCCCCGACCAGATCAAGGAAGGACTGCGGCCCTGGAAGGCGCTCAAGGATTATGCACTCGTGCCATTTTCCCCCGTCACCGAAAAGGGGATCCTTGACTACGCGGACGGCAAATATTACCCCGCCGAATTTCGCAATTATGCGGAGGGCACCGTCGTTCACGGCGCGCTTACCGCTTCTGTCGAAATCCCGGAGGGCGAGTACGACCCCCTCCTCGGATTAACGTACGTCCAGGTCGCCCGCGTGGGACTCGGCCACCAAAAGTCGCAGAGCGGTGGCACCGGCATGCCGCCGGCGGAAGCGGAGATGACTCCGTATCACCGCTTCGCGTCGCTGGTCCCTGTGCCGGAAAAAGAGTCGTCTTTCTACGAGGGCATCGACGGTTCGCTGGCCGGAATCGCGAGCCTGGCGCAAGGCGGCGATTCCTCTTTTCTGAAGGCTGACTTGTCGCAGGTCAATTCGCTCGTCGATAAGGCCATGAATGATTTCAAGGCGCAACACCCGGAAGCGATTTCTTCGACACTCGCGGCAGGCTTGAAAAAAACGAACGAACTGATCGAAAAAGTAGCCAGCAGCGACCTGACCGCCGATTCGAAGTACGACGTGACGCATGAGTTGCGCGTGAAGCAAGCGCAATTTGAAAATGCGCTGGCCGAATCGCTCGGCATTTCGGTGCTGGCGACAGTGACTCCCGAGCACGAACCGAGTGGGCCTTTCGCGCGCTTTTTCAAAAATCCGCCAACGTTTCAGGTGGCCATTCCCGGACAGGAATTCTGGGTGAAAATCCACGCAACGAATCCAACCAATCTTCCCGTGGAATTGCAGAGCGCGATCCTCGAGTCTCCGTCGAACGAACAATGGTCCATCGATCCCGCGACGCACACGGGCAGCACGCTCAGAGGCAATCAGTCCGTGGATCTGCGTTTCACGGTTCGCGCGGCCTCCGATGCGAGTTTCACGCGCCCCTATTTCACGCGTCCTAACATCGAGCAGGCCTACTATGACATTCAGACGCCCAAAGATCTGAATCTGCCTCTGGCTCCGTATCCTCTTTCAGCCAAGATACGATTCGTTTTCGACGGCGTGCCGTTCGATCAGGCGCAGGTCGTTCAATCCGTGCAGCGCGTCGTCGGCCCGGGCACCGTGCTCGAGCCACTGATCGTCGCCCCGGCCATTTCTCTTTCCATCATGCCGCAAGCAGGAATTGTTCCCCTCGACACCAAATCTTTCGCAGTGACTGTCAACCTTCACAGCAACGTCAAAGGTCCCGCGCACGGTACTGTAAAACTAGACTTGCCCGAAGGCTGGAAGGCGCCGCAGGAGGAATTCTCAACCTCGAAGGACGGCGACGATCTATCGCTCAACTTCCAAGTCACTCCCAGCGGTCTAAAAGAAAAGACCTACGCCATAACGGCCGTCGCCGCCTACGATGGCCACGATTATCGAGAGGGGTATCACACCATCGGCTATTCCGGTTTGCGCCCCTACAATCTCTATCGCGCTGCCACCTATCGCACTAGCGGTGTTGATGTGAAGGTCGCTCCGGATCTGGAGATCGGATACATCGTGGGCGCCGGCGACGAGATGCCTCAGTCTCTCCTGAATCTCGGCATCAACGTCCATTTGCTCACGTCGGAAGATCTGGGCAGCGGAAATCTTTCCAAATTCAACGCCATCGTTCTCGGTGTGCGCGCCTACGCGGTGCGCGAGGACCTCAAGATTCACAACGATCGCATCCTCGATTACGTGAAAAACGGCGGCGTCGTCATCGTTCAATACAACACGCCCGAGTTCGATCACAATTACGGCCCGTATCCCTACAAAATGGGTTCGAATCCCGAAGAAGTTACCGATGAAAATTCCCAGGTCGAAATCCTGGCGCCGTCAAATCCCGTATTCACCTGGCCCAATAAAATCAGCAGCAAGGATTTTGAGAATTGGGTCGAAGAGCGCGGTTCGAAATTCCTGGAGAGCTGGGACTCGCAGTACGTCCCGCTGCTCGAAATGCACGACCCCGGCCAGGCTCCTCAAAAAGGCGGCCTCGTCTACGCCAAATACGGCAAGGGGATTTACATTTATAACGCCTACGCCTTCTACCGCCAGATGCCCGAAGGCGTTCCTGGCGCATATCGCATTTTCGCCAACATGGTCAGCCTGGGAAAGAATCCTGAGCTGATGAAACCTCCACGCGCCACCGCTAGCAAGCCGTCCGGGAAGCCCACTCCCTGATTTCGTGAAGCGGACAGCCGTTGCGTTCAACGCCGGACCATTCTCACCGATGGTCCGGCGTTTCCTTCTGCTCCTGCGCTTCTTTCCGCATCGTATAGAGAAAGGTTTTCATCGTAGCTTCACGCCGCGCGTTCTCATCCGCGACGCGCGTCGACGCCGCTTCGTAGAGCTTTATTTCCTTCCGCTGCTTTTCCGATTGCTGCATGTGCTCGTAAATTTGGGCCAGCCGGTAATGCGCGTCCGCGGACCCCGGGTCCATGCGGGCGCAGATTTCGGATTCGCCGAGCGCTTCTGGCCAGCGGCCCAGCCATCGATACGCTTTACCCAATTGGCAATGCGGCGCGGCATCGTCTTTCGGAAGCAGCGCAACTGACGCGTGCAAGCGTCTCAGAATCTCCGCAGCGTGGCTTTTGTCTCCCGAAACGTAGTCTTTGCGAAAGAGCGCCGCGCCGCAGTAGTACTGCATGTGCCCGTCCTTCGGCCGGTCGTCCGAGTACTCGCATAGCTTTGCGACAGCCGCGGGATCGGGCGCCGCGGCCCGGTCCATCTGAATGTCTCCCAAATATTGCAGCGCCTCCTGGGGTTGCGGCGCCAGTTCGGCAGCACGCAGCAGATACTTTGTGGCTTCTTCGTCGGTTCCCCCAAAATGTTCAACCATGCCCAATGCGAGTTGGATTCGCCACGACTCCGGCTGCAACTCCTCACCCTCTTTAAGAACGACTCTTGCAGGTTCGAAGCTGCTGTGCCGGATCAATTCCAGCGACAGCGAGAGACGGTATTGCTCCTCGTTCGGCGCCAGCTCCACGGCCTTCTGATAACCCTTCACGGCGGCGAGGCTGTCCCCGCGCGCCTCTTGAATGTCGCCAATCAGGTCTTCAAGATCCGCGTTGTCGCCAAGCTCTTTGCACCTTTCCGCGCTTGCCAAGGCGTCGTCGGGGCGACCGGCCCGGAATTGTGCCAGAGCCAGATTGAACTCCAGGTCGGCGCGCTGCGGGTCGAGCTCCGCAGCCTTCTTTAACTCTTCAATGGATTCGGAGTATTTTTCGTAAGAGATCAGGAGCTCCGCCACACGCTGGTGAAGCGCCAACTCTTCCGAAAATGGGAGCTTTGTCGCACGAAGCAGTTCCAGAGTTTGATGAAAATCGGAATGCATTTCCAATTCGGCTTGCAGAGAAACGAGGCCGGCTTGGGGATTGTGCGTTTCGGAAAATAAAGGCTCTGCCAAATTTGCCGCGCGCTGCCAATTTTTCGATTGCAGTTCTGCCACGGCCGTCGCCATGACTAATCCAGGGTCAGCCGGCTCCAGAGCCAAAGCCTTTTCCATTTCCGAAGCAGCCGTCGGAGCATTTCCCAATCCGAGAGCTACAGAGGCTTTCAGCCGGTGGAACCCGATGCGCTCTTCATGTCCACTCGGCGGGGATAAGCCTGCCAATGCGCTTTGTGCTTCCGTGTACTTGTGGAGGCGCGCGAGAACTGCCGCCCACTCCATCCGGATCCGCGGGTCGCTGCGGATAGTTTTCGCGGCATTCGCCAGCAAGGGCTCGGCCTTTTCCGGTTGGCCTTCTCGTTCGTAAATCTCGCCGAGGGCTGCCAGAGCGGTGGAATCGTTGGGTGCGATTTGCAAAACTTGCTGCAACTCTTCCTCTGCCCGTTCGTTCTGCCCGATGCTGGCATACGCTTGTCCGAGCAGGGTACGTGCGGCGGAATCCTTGGGCCGGGTCTGAAGATAGCTCGAGAGAATTTGTATCGCTTCCGCTGCGTTTCCGTGCGCCGAGAGAGGATTGCGCTTCAGCGAGTGTTTCTGAGACTCGAGGTGGATGAGCTTGTGGTGAGGATTGATTCTGCTGTGCGCCGGGAGTGAGGGTGAAACCAAAGAGCAATAATGTGCCGGCACCCAGAGCGAATCGCCTCAAAATCCCGCACTTCATCACGGCTGCTGTCTCTCCCGGCTTCATCACTTTGCGTTGCAATTTCCTGCTCTGTCCGAAGCTTCGCGCAAAACGACCGGCTACAGATTCCTGCCTACCAACTCCCCGGCACGTCGCCGTGTTTTAGCCAGTTCTCGATGAGCTTCACGATACCGTCCTCGCTGATCTGAACCAGCTGTTTCCCCTTTTCCTCGGACGCTTCGCTTACGTGACCAGAATACCCCGGCCAGTCGTTTGCCGTGGACTTTTGCAGAAAATAAGGTGGCCCGCCGGAGAGATCGGGCGGTTCGGGAAGATCGCGGGCCTTGTCGAGATGAATCAGATCCGGACGGAAGGCTGCAACAGCGGAAGTTTCGAGGGGTCCACCATGGCCGTGGCCACCATTGGCCTGATGAAACATCCCCAACGTCTTCATCATGTCCTCGGGAAGAAACTCCCACCAATTCGCAAACAGCATCGCCGAATCTTTTATCTCATCGGCCACCTGGGCGATTGCGCCGCGTCCCGGTCCGATATTGCCGTCGTGACCGTTGAGGACGAAGATCTTGCGAAATCCGATCCGCAGAAGATTCCGCAAGACGTCTGCGTAATACATCGTCATTACTTCAGGTCGAATCGAGATCGTCCCTTGAAAATGCGCCGTGTACGCCGGACATTGCGTGAACTTGATTACGGGAAACAGAAGCCCACGCGTCCGTGCCGCTACGCGGTCCGCAATTCCTGAAATGACAATGGAATCTGCCCCCAGCGGATTGTGCAGCCCGTGAAACTCCAGGCTTCCCAGCGGCAGAATCGCCAGGGGATGACTGGCCGCGACTTCGGCCACTTCGAATCCTACGATTTCCTCGAATCGTTTCGCTTGTAGCGGTCTATCGTCGTCCGCAGTGTCCCGGTTCGCTGCGTTGGTGATTCCGGGCAGAGCCAATCCCGCCAGCAGCACATCCCTTCTCCTGATCTGCGTCACACGCCCTCACTCGCAAAATCACTCGGAGGCTAGCCTACGATCTTGCGCGTTGTCCATGCCTATTTTCTTTGCGAGATCTCCGCAAGCCCTTATCGCTTCCCCAACGTGGCCAAGCGCAACTCATGCCAAAACGTTTCAGTAAATTCGCGTCTTGGCTTGCCCGCGTCCGGCCCCGCTGCTATAGTCCACCCTCGGTATTCGAATCGTTTTTTTCCGGGACGCCTGCTTTGGCCGAAAACATTTCGCCCCATCTTCCCCCCGAGATCGCAGGCCCCTCCGAAAAACTTGTTCGCGGCATGGGCTTGCTTCAATCCGTCGCCGTCAACATGCTGGGGATGATTGGCGTTGGCCCGTTCATCACTATCGGTGTGATCCTTTCCGCGATGGGCGGCCCGCAGGCAGTGCTCGGGTGGTTTCTGGGCGCGGTATTTTCCGTCTGCGATGGGATGGTTTACGCCGAACTGGGCGCGGCAATGCCGGGAGCCGGTGGAGCGTATATTTATTTCCGCGAGGCGTTTAACCCACGCACCTGGGGTCATCTTTTCTCTTTCCTCTTCCTGTGGGAAACAATATTCGTCGCGCCGTTGGCTATCTCGGCCGCCTGCGTCGGTTTTGCCGAATATACCCATTACTTCTTACCGCGATTAAGCCACGCCGGGGTGGGCGCCCTCGCCGCCGCTGTTTGTGTGCTCATCACGTTTCTACTTTATCGTCCCGTCAAGGAAGTGGGGCGTTACTCAGTCATGATGTTGGCCGTGGTGTTGGCTGCGATGTTTTGGGTAATCGTGTCCGGACTTATTCACATCAACACGAAGTTGGCGTTTGATTTTCCGCCTGGCGCATTTCATCTCTCCAAGTCGTTCTTTTACGGGCTGGCGGGAGCTACTTTAATCGCGATGTACAATTACGGCGGATACAACAACATCACCTACCTCGGAGGCGAAGTTAAGAATCCCGGCAAGAATATCCCCAGGGCCATTGTTTTCTCGGTCTTGACTGTTGCCGTCCTTTACCTACTCATGAGCGTGGTGATCATCGGGACCATTCCCTGGCGAGATGCCGCGGTCTCTCACGCAGTGGTGTCCGAATTCATCGGTAAGTTGTATGGCTCGCGAGCGGCTTCCGTGATGACGTGCCTCATTCTTGTCGCTACGCTCGCCGGGGCTTTCACCGGCAGCCTCGGTTATTCGCGCATCCTATACGCTGCGGGCGCCGAAGGTAACTTTTTCAAGGTGTTCGGCCGCGTCCATCCCACGGGACGCTTCCCAACCGTCTCACTTCTCGCCACCAACGCGTTGGCCATTCCACTCTGCTGGTTTTCGCTCGAGCGGCTGCTTTCGGCTCTGATGATCATTCAGATCGTTTTCCAGTTCATTCCTCAGATCATCGCACTTTTTTCCGTCCGCAAATATCGCAAGGAAATCAAGCGTCCGTACGGCATGTGGTTTTATCCCGTCCCGGCAATCGTTGCTCTTATCGGGTGGATCTATGTCGCGTGCACTCCGGAACAACGCCAGAACATCGGCACCGCGGTCATTCTTTTAGCGGCGGGATTAGGAGCGTACTATCTGCGTGCCCGGGCTCTGAAATCATGGCCATTCGGGCAAAGCGCCGGCCGCTCGTCGCCGATTGCCTGACGTGCCGCAAAAAATATCAGTTACATTTTCTTGGGAGGACAGCAGGAGTCTCGCACGACAAGTTGTGTCTTGAGCAATGCTGGGGTAGGAATGCCTACCCTTCCTTCGATATGATCGATTAAGATTCTCGCCGCAATCATTCCGATCTCTCGCGCCGGCTGACACACCACCGTGAGCCTCGGCCGCAGCAGTGTCGCCCAATAAAAATCGTCGAACCCGAGTAGGCTGATTTCTTCAGGGCATGCAAGACCGATCTCTTGTATCGCCGCTAGGGCGCCCAATGCCATCATGTTGTTGGTGCAAAAAATCGCGGTGGGACGTTGCGCTCGTGTCAAGAGCTGCATCGCGTGAAAATGGCCGCTTTCCATGTCATTGTGTCCTGCATGTATCGTCGACCGGTCCAGGGGTATTTTCGCGCGGCGAATCGCCGAGATAAATCCCTGCAATCTATCCCGCGATGTTCCGCTGGAAGGATCGCCCGTAATAATCCCGATGTCGCGGTGTCCCAGGCTCAGCAAATAGGATGTGGCGCTCTGCGCGGCCTGCGCGTTGTCCACCCCCACTCTTCCGATATGGGTATCACCTTCACGAGGGTGGCGGTCCGCGTAAACCACCGGAAGGTTTCCCAGGACTGCTCTCGCTTTTCCCCCTGCTGCGTTCATGGCGGGAACCCGCACCACTCCATCGACGCGGCGCCGGTGAAACGAATCCAGATAGTTCCGCTCTTCTTCCCAACTTTCTCGAGAGTCTCCGATCAGCACCGTGTAACTCGCCGAGGCGGAATAGTCTTTGACCCCGCGCACGAGCTCGATGTAAAAATTGTTCGATAGGTCGGGAACGACGATGGCGATGGAGTGCGTTGTCTGCAGGCGAAGGCCACGCGCGAGGTCGTTCGGGCAATACTTCAGGGTCTTGATTGCTACTTCAATTCGACTCCGCATGTCCGCGCTGACATAGTCGGAATTGTTCAGTGCGGCGGAAATTGTGGAGACGGAGGCCCCCGCGGCTTTCGCCACTTCGCGAATCGTAACGTGGCGGCCTGCACGTTTCGCTCTTGACTTCAACCTCGTTCTCCTGACTACGGTGTGCAAGCATGGAGTCAACATGTCTTGCAAATCAATAGTTTACTAAGAAAACGTCACAAAGCAAAAACCAAAACGTTTCGGGACTTCGCTCTCCTGCTACGCGTCTGCCGTACATCCGGCTTGGACCGCAGAAATCTGGTCGTCCGCCCTGATTTCTTGCTTCGTGGTCGAACAACGCGTCCCACAACTCGGTTACATGGTGGCTGCCCGCGCAAGAGGCCCAGGAAATAATAAAGCAACTCGCAAATTCAATAGTCCCGCGCACGAAATGACCCACACTACTCCCACGTGTCTCTGGAATGATTTGGCATCTCTTCAGAAATTAGGCTACGCGCTCGATCACGGGGCAGTCGAGGACAAGCGACGCCCTCCGGCCCACGAAACGGCGCCAGCGTCCAGGGCCGTCCGGCGGTTTCCGCCGCGCGGTTCATCGAAAGATTATGGAGACAGCGAACGGCTCGTTACAATTGCGTCGGGACGAAGCTGTTGACTTCACGCTCCGCAGGATTTTGTCGCTCGTCCGACTAAGGCCCGGGTATTTGATCCTGCGGTGAAAACGGCCTGCGCCTTCTGAACAGTTGCTCTCCCGTGTATCATGCAATTGTGCGCCGTCTGGTAAGCCTGCCGGTATGACCGCTCCGACGCGATCGAAGCGATTAGTGTGGGCGGTGCAGGCGCTGTCTCAATCAGCAGGCCGCTGCAATGCAATAGCATGTTTCCTGGAGCGACGCTTGATTTCGATTAAACGCCTCAACGCGGCGACTTGATGAAAATGTCCCGTCGACTGTTTCTCACGTCGCTTTCGCTCGGCGTGCCGATCCTCGGCGCGTACGGCCAAGGCGAAGCTTCGCGTAACGTAAAAGCCCAAACCAAGCTAGCGCCATCCGGCCGGCCATTCGATGCCTATTTCCTGGATGTCGCCCGCCAGGCAGGCCTGATTTCGCCCACAATCTGCGGGGAGTCCGATCATGCAAACTACATTCTTGAAGTGATCGGTTGCGGATGCGCTTTCGTCGATTACGACAATGATGGCTGGATGGACATTTTCATTTTAAGCGGCTCGCGCATCGAGGGAGATCCTCCAGACGCAACAAATCGTCTGTATAAGAACAATCGAGATGGCACATTCACCGAAGTCACGGAAGAGGCTGGGCTGCGGAAAACTGGCTGGGCTTCCTCAGTGTGCGTGGGAGATTATAACAATGACGGCCACGAAGACCTGTTCGTCACCTATTTCGGTCAAAACGTTCTGTACCGCAATAACGGCAACGGAACTTTCACGGACGTGACCTTGCAGGCGGGTCTAAGCAATGATCCTGCGCGATGGGGCGCCGGGTGTTCCTTCGTTGATTACAATCGCGACGGCCTGCTCGATCTTTTCGTCTCCAACTATGCCCAAATTGAAGTCAAACACACTCCGAAACCGGGCTTTGACGCCAACTGCAATTGGAAAGGAATCCCCGTAAATTGCGGCCCTCGTGGTTTGCCTACCGGTTTCCATTCGCTTTACAGAAATAACGGCGATGGGACTTTCACTGACGTGAGCCGGGAGGCGGGCATTTCGGCCTCGCGTGGAAGCTACGGAATGACGGTCGTTGCAGCCGATCTCGACGAAGACGGTTGGCCCGATATCTACGTCGCCTGCGATTCGACGCCGAGTCTTCTATTCATGAACAATCATGATGGTACCTTTCGTGAAGAAGGAGTGGCGCGTGGCGTCGCGCTCAATGAAGACGGAATGGAACAGGCCGGCATGGGTATCGGCATAGGCGACTACGATCTTGACGGCCACCTCGACCTTTTCAAAACGCATTTTGCCGACGATTCCAACGTTCTCTATCACAACAACGGCAAGGCCGATTTTGACGACGTTACGTATGCCGCGCATCTCGGGGTTGAAACTCACTATATTTGTTGGGGCACGGGCATCGTGGACCTGGATAACGATGGCCATCCCGATATCTTTGTGGTGGCAGGCAGTGTCTATCCTGGGATTGAACGAAAGCTTCCGCAGTACACCAACAAGTGCCCGCGCATGATCTTTCGCAATTTAGGCAACGGAACCTTTGAAGAATTGATCGATGAAGGTGGGCCCGGTGTAGCGGCTCGGCATTCCAGCCGCGGCTGCACCTTTGGCGACTTCGACAACGACGGAGACTTGGACATTTTGATCGTCAACAGGGACGAACCACCGTCCCTGCTCCGCAACGATCTACGCGGCAATCATCACTGGCTCAAAGTACGCCTCATCGGTGTGAAGTCGAATCGCAGCGCGATTGGGGCGCGCGTGCTAGTGCATTATGGACGGAAAACCCAGGCTCAGGCGGTGCTCAGTCAGTCCAGTTTCTATTCCGCAAGCGACCCGCGTCTGCATTTCGGATTGGGCGCCGAAACCACGGTAGGAATCGAGGTTTTCTGGCCGAACGGCTTCAAAGAAAGATTCAATGGGATTGCGGCGAATCAACTAGTTACCATTAAAGAGGGAGCCGGAATTTTGCCCGGTAACGGGCTCCCGACGAAATAGCCGAAGAGGCGCTATCTTCGCCAAGTCTTTATGGATTGATTCGATCCGGCTCAGTGTGACTTTCCAGGCATTCCCCAGATTGCGTTGACGAAACGACGCCGAATCATTCCCGAGGTCGTCGGGCAAGCATTCGCTGCAGATTTAGGCAACCTCGACCCCATCGATTGCCTGCGCTACGAGTAACGATCCAAAGGCAGAGCCGTCGTGATTCTAAGAGAGACGAAACTCCCGATAAGTCGGGTGGTCTCAATGGGTCGATGCAACTCCAAGCTCAAAACCACCCTGGATTGAAAACAAAAGCTAAAATCGATCGCTTGGGCCACCCTGGCCGGAACGCTGACCTGGCTGGGTTTTGACCGAGTACAGCCAAACAGATGGTTCTCTCGTGGAAGCATTGCTGAATCAACGCGCTGGATGGTGTTGCATCCACCGGCTCAGCTGGCACGCGT
>CAWBLT010000006.1:0-23797 GCA_963789665.1 uncultured Acidobacteriota bacterium
ATTCGCGCTTGGCATTTTCGCTGCTGGCATTTTCGCTCCCGTTCGGCGATGGCCTACACCCGTTCGCCGATCGTGGCCTGCCATCGAGAAAAACGTGAGGAACTCCTCTGTTTCGAGCTGCGCCTTCAGCTATTGCTGACGACGCTGCGATCTTCGCGACCACCCGATTGCAAAAACCTTCGGCGCCGCACAGCACCTTTGTTAGTGGAGGATAATATAAGAGGAAACATCGTGAAGTTCATCGAATGTTTGAGGCAAGTGCATCGAAAAATGCGATGAGGTCGGGGCAGTAAAACGTGTTAGAAGTGGTTGGTTGGGAATAATTCCTCAGCAGTACGAGTACCGCTCTGCAATGTAGCTCTTCGCCGGAGAATTCCACCTCAATCACAGAAGCGATTTGGAAGTCTCGTTCACGGGACAGGACGGCAAACTTATCCGCTTGAATCATCCGCGTGAATTTATCGGTCACTTCCCCACCGGGGCGTGCAACCGATCGCTGGCGAACGCGACTGGCCCTGCGTAGGATGCGCGAATTGATTTGCGCACGACATCTTCCTGCCCTTCCACGTCCGGCGCGAGATGGCTGAGCAGCAAACTTTTAACTGCGCTATCGCGCGCGGCTTCGCCGATTTCTTTGGCGGTGTGTGGAGATCGTAGAGCTGCGAAGGCGAATTCGGAGGGTCCAGCACCGCGCAATTGAAAATGAGCAAGTCCGCGTTTTTCGCGAGCTGCACGAGATTGGGCAGTGCCGATGCGTCCATGTCTCCGGAGAAAACCAGCACAGCATTTTTATAGGAAATGCGGTAGGCCACGGACGGGCAATCGCCGTGATGCGTGGCAATTTCATCCACGACCAAACCAATTTCATCCACAATTTTGGTGAGTGGAGAATCGAGGTTGATGGCCAGATCGCGAACCTGGAACGATTCGCGGGCGCCAAATGTCTTTTGATATTCGAACGCACCATCTTTACCGACCAGCAAATTCACGAAACGCGAGGTCTTGGGAAATAGTCCGGCGCCATCCGGACCGAAAATGCGATAGACGATGGGGTCGTCGCTGGTGAGCGCTCGGGCATTGAAGAAAGCCGCCAGGTCCCCGCTGTGATCAATATGCAGATGGGTCAACAAAACCGTATCTACATTGCCCAGGTCCAGGTTCAATTCCCCGATGCGCAGGAAGGCTCCCGGCCCGGCATCCACCAAAATCCGCGGAACGCCGTCGAGCAAGATAATGAAGCTGGAGCCTCCCCTGCCGAAGGGACGCGGCCCGCCGGAACCGAGCACTACTACTTCGAGCGCAGGCTTTGTCGGGGCGCTGCGCAGAGATGTGGGAAATAAAACTGAAGCGACGACGGCCAATCCCAGCATAAGCGTCTTCATCGCTCTTAATATTTCTCCCCGCGAGCGACCTCAGCGTGTTCTCGCGCGGACCAGACTAATACTCAAGATGCGCTGAGTACTACTGAAATTAATTGGACTGCTCGCGCGGAGATTGCCAGTACGGGCTTACGTCCCTGGCAATCCATGGCGGAAGATTCGCGGCTTGCGATCTACACTGGCGACGTGGGCTGACGAACTCACCAGAGCGACGGAGACGCGCCCGCGCCATTGGTAGTAATGACGATATGCTGCAGCTCATTTCGCGCGTAAGCTTCGTGAGTGGTGTCTGTGTCCGGGCTACAATGCGGGGACCAGCCCCTTCGACGGGGGACGCACGAAGCCCGATTGCATAGGTTCGTAGGGCGCACACGTTTTCACGTTTAGCTTAAGCGAATGCTGGAGCGCACTCCGATGGGCATTTTTACAAATTTGAGGCTGCGGCGGAAACTGCTGATTGCGATGCTTCCGCTCGCTTTGATGGTGGTGGCGGCGGGTATCTATTCGTCGATTGAAAGCAGCATGATTGACGGATGGTACAGCGCAATGATTTCCACCCAAGTCAAAGCGCTCAGAAACGTCGGAGAGGCTCGCGCGCATACTAACCGCTTCGGCCTCTTTATATTTGAACTGGCTGACGAGACCGATCCCGATCGCAGACAGGTGATCGACGGAGAACTGACAAAGGTTGCCGACGATTTCCACACCGCGATGGCGGCGGCGCTGAAACAAAGCCCCGAGCGCGCAGAGAAGATCAACGCCGCATCCGCTCTCTTCGAGCAGGCGGAGGATGATGCTCGGCCTGCGCGTGCGGCGGCCCTGGCCGGCGACAATACCAAAGCGTTGAATCTGTTGCGTGGAGGCGTGAACCAGGAACTGCAGCGGTCGCGCCAGGCCACCATTGAGATCATGGAGGATTTGCAAAAATATATTGACCAGCGCTCCGATGAGTTGACCAGAAATACGCGCCGCGCGATTCTGATCACTTGGCTGGTGATCGGCTTCGGCCTGCTGGCATCGTGGGCCGCCGCCTTTTATGTCGTGCAGACAGAAGTGGTGGACGAACTGGTGTCTCTGCAGGGAAGCATTCAGGATTTGGCCGATGGGCGGCTGGATCAGATAATCCCCTACCTGGATCGCAGCAATGAAATCGGTGAGATCGGGCGCGCGCTGCGTACCCTGCAACTGGGCGCACGCGAGCGCGAAACGCAAGGATGGGTGAAGGCGGAAGTGGGCGCCACGCTCGGGGCCTTACAATCGGCGCAAGATTATCCGGGATTTGGGAAAGCATTATTGTCGCGGTTGTCGCAGCCCATTCCGCTGATTTACGGAGCGTTGTACATCGCAGACGAGAGTGGCAAGCGTTTCTCTCGCGCGTATTCGTTTGCAAATACGGATGTGGGTAGCCCCAGCGAATTTGCGCTAGGTGAGGGACTGGCCGGGCAAGCTGCGGTGGAGCGGCGCATGCTCGAAGTTACCACCGGGGAGCAAGTGCGAATCTCCGCGGGCATGGGAACCTTGACGGTCGGGAAAATCCACTTCATGCCGGTAGTCAATAAGGACGAAGTGACCGCCATCATCGAATTGGCGACGAATTCGGCATTGTCGGAGCGGCAACGAGCGTTGCTCGACTCTTTGCTGCCTTCGGTCGCTCTGAGCGCTGAAATATTGTCCGGCAACATCGCCACAAGAGAGCTGCTCGATCGCACCCAAGCGCAGGCTGAATCTTTGGCGGCTTCGGAACGCCAGCTGGGCGCGCGCAAACAAGAACTGGAGAACATCAATCAGGCGCTGGAGGCGTCTGGGGAAGAATTGCGGCGAGCCAAAGAAGTGGCGGAGGAAGCCACCAAGGCCAAGTCTGATTTCCTGGCCAACATGAGCCACGAAATCCGCACGCCGATGAACGCGATTATCGGGATGTCGCATCTGACGCTGCGCACCGAGCTGAATCCGCGGCAGCACGACTACGTAAGGAAAATTCAACTGGCCGGGCAGCACCTGCTGGGCATCATCAACGATATTTTGGATTTCTCGAAAATCGAAGCGGGCAAGCTGACGGTGGAAAATATTGACTTCGATCTGGAGAGAGTGCTGGAAAACGTGAGCAATCTGATTTCCGAGAAGGCGTCCGCGAAAGGCCTGGAGCTGATCTTTGACATTGACTCTGCGGTACCCACGCAACTTAAGGGCGACCCGCTGCGGCTTGGTCAAATCCTGATTAACTTCTGCAACAACGCCGTGAAGTTTACCGAACAAGGCGAAATCGTGGTTCGTGCGCGGATTCAGGAAAAAGATGATCAGGGCCAGTTAGTTTACTTCGCGGTGCGCGACACTGGCATCGGCCTCACCAAAGAACAAATGGGCAGACTGTTCCAGGCGTTCGAGCAGGCGGATGCATCAACGACTCGCCAACACGGTGGGACCGGGCTGGGCCTGGCGATCTCAAAGCGGCTGGCGCAGCTGATGGGAGGAGGTGTCGGCGTCGAGAGCGACGAAGGCAAGGGCAGCACATTCTGGTTCACCGCAAGGCTGGGCAATGGCGAGGCCACCCGGCGGCACACTGTCCCATCCGATCTTCGGGGTCGCCGAGTGTTGATTATTGACGATAATCCGCAGGCGCGTGCGGTACTTTCCAGCATGCTGGTCGGCATGACCTTTGAGGCGGATGAAGCTCCTTCCGGGCTGGAAGGAATCGAAATGGTGCGCCATGCTGCGGAAGTTAACAAACCGTACGAAATTGTTTTTGTGGACTGGCAGATGCCGGGCCTAGATGGATTCGAAACGGGCAAACAGATTCGCGCGCTGCCCAATTTGCAGGTTCGTCCGCAGCTGGTGATGGTCACCGCCTACGGCCGTGAAGAGGTTTTGAAGCAGGCGGACGAGAACGCGTTTGCAAATATTCTAATCAAACCGGTCACCGCCTCGATGCTGTTCGATTCAGCCGTCCAGGTCCTGGGCGCAAGCAATTCCAAGACGTATGAAGCTGCGGCGGCTCCAGCCGCCGAACTGAAGCGAATACACGGCGCGCGCGTCTTGCTGGTCGAAGACAACGAGCTGAATCGCGAGGTCGCGCTCGGCCTGTTAGAGGATGCGCACTTGGCGATTGAAACGGCTGAAAACGGACAGATCGCGGTGCAGATGATCGCCGAACACAATTACGATCTGGTGCTGATGGATATGCAAATGCCGGTGATGGATGGTCTGGCGGCTACACGAGCGATCCGCGTGAAGCCGCAATTTCGGTCGCTGCCCATCATCGCGATGACCGCCAACGTGATGGAAAGCGATCGCGAGAAATGCACTGAGGCGGGCATGAACGACCATCTCGCCAAGCCTATAGACCCCGATGCTCTTTTCGCTGCACTGTTGCGCTGGATCAAACCGCGAGCGGACGTTATCGCGAAGGCGCCACCAGAATCCGCGGCAGCAACCGCAGGGTCGCCGGAACCAGCCGGCCCTCTGGAAATCGTTACCGTGCACATCGAGGGTGTGGACACTCAGTCGGCGCTGCGGCGGACCGGCGGAAACCCCAAACGTTATGAGATGTTGTTGCGTAAGTTCGCGGAGTCGGCAAACGTGGAGGAAATTCGCGAGGCGCACGCTTCGGGAGATACAGCCACGGCAGCGCGTGCCGCCCATTCGCTGAAAGGCGCGGCCGCGAACCTTGGTGCGACGGCGGTGGCCAACGTCGCAGCTGAAGTAGAGTCGGCGATTAAAGCGGGACAGAGTGTGCAGAGCGTGCAGCCCTCGCTGGATTCGCTGAACACGAAACTTCGCGCGGTTGTGCAGGCAATCCGTTCTGCCCTTCCCCACGAGCAAGTGGCAGAGAGCGCCAATGGCGCGACCGCCGACCCATCCTCCGTCGCTACGCCGTTGCAAAAGTTGAAACAACTTCTATCGAACGACGATGGCGACGCTGCCGATTTCATTTTGGAAGCACAGCCGGAGTTCGTGAAGGTGCTGACCGGATCCGAAATCACCAGCCTCCGTGATTTCGTCGGCAATTATGATTTTGTTGGCGCGCTAAAGTGTCTTTCGGCGATCGCCGGTCGTTTAGGCCTTAGATTGGAGTGAAATCATGACTTCGCCCTCGACCCAAAAAACGATTTTGATTGTGGATGACACGCCTATCAATATCGGAGTTATTTCCGGCGCCCTGAAAGACTCGTTCGCGACGAAGGTGGCAACGAGCGGCGAAAAGGCTCTGGCAATCGCTTCAGGGAAGGAGAAGCCGGATCTTATCCTGTTGGACATCATGATGCCGGAAATGGACGGATACGAAGTCTGTCGCCGCTTGAAAGCAGATCCCGACACGCGCGATATTCCGGTGATTTTTCTTACCAGCCAGACGGAGGCTGAGGACGAAACCAAAGGGTTCGAGGTGGGAGCTGTTGACTACATTCACAAACCATTCTCGGCTGCCGTCGTAAAAGCGCGTGTGCGCACTCATCTGATGCTGCGCGAAGCACATGCGCAGATCGCGCGACAACTCGTGGAAATAAACACGGAACTGGAAATGGCGCGGCAGATTCAACTATCCATCCTGCCCAGCAGCACGCCAAAGATCACAGGCATGGATATTGTGGCGCGCTACATTCCCATGACTTCAGTGGCCGGCGATTTCTACGATTTCATCGTCGTGGACGAACGTCACGTGGGCATCCTGATCGCAGATGTGTCGGGACACGGATTGCCCGCCGCCCTCATCGCATCCATGCTGCAGGTTGCCCTCACCGCACAAGCCCGCCACGTTTCTGAACCGGGCAAAGTTCTGGCAGGATTGAATCAAGCGCTGTGCGGCAAATTTCAGCATAATTTCGTCACCGCCGCCTATGTGTATGTGGACTTGGAAAAAAACGTTATGAAATACGGCGGTGCGGGCCATCCGCCGCTGTTACTGTGGCGCAAGTCAACCGGCAGCGCCGGACAACTCATGGAAAACGGATTGGTCATGGGGCAGTTCGAGGAAGCCACATACGATTCGCTGGAAGTACCGATCGAAGCTGGTGATCGGTTCGTCCTATATACCGACGGAATCCTTGAAACGAGCAATCCAGCGCAGGAGGAATTTGGAACGGAACGCTTCATGAAGTTCATGGAGACGAACAACAAACTTCCAGCAGGCCCATTTGCGGACGCGTTGTTGCTCGAGTTGGCGCGCTGGCTGGAACAACCTCCGGGCGAGGGACATAAAGACGATATTTCGCTTCTGGCCATTGACTTCACGGCTCGCTCATAACCAAGCTCTTGTCCTGCAAGGCGTTGATAATTCGTCTTCCCGCCAGCAATCGGTTCGGGATGAACGGGCTAACTTCTGATGAGTAGGGTTACCGTACAAGTGACGTACTAGAACTTCAAATGTCCGCTCAATGCGTTAATCAGGACTTAGACTCCGAGTCTGCAAAGATTTACCTGATCATCGAGTAGAAGAGCTGCTTGAGTGCTGTGGAAACTTATTCTGCCTGTAGATTTTTCCAGTCCTTGATTGTCACGGCGCGGCCGTTTCGAACGATTGTTGCGTACACTGCATTGAGCCCGTTGTGGCGCTTCGGTCCGTAATCCAAGAGAAATTTCGGCCCGAGCCCAATGTCCTGCTTATGGATCGACTCGATTTCACTGATGAATCTTTCGCGCGTAAGATCCTTTCCTGCCCGCTTCAAACCCTCGGTCAGAACCATTGCGTCCACAAACCCTTCCAGACTGACGAAGCTGGGTGCCGCGGCTCCCATGTATTTTTCGAGCGCGTCGCGGTACAACTTGATCGTCGGGAGGTCTGTGCGGTCATAGGGGGGCACTACCTGCGTAATGATGACGCCCTCGGCATCGTTGCCCGCCGCGCGAATGAGCGCTTCCGTCCCCGCGAAGGAAAGCGAAAGAAATAGCGGATGCCAGCCGCTGGCATGGGCCCTTTTCAGAATGGCGGCCAGCGGAGCATACGGCCCGGCCAAAATCACGGCTTCCGGATTTGCCTCGCGAACACTCTTGATGGCCTGGTCTACGTCTACAGAGTTGTGCGGAAAGCTCCCCACGGCGACGGGGGTTGCCTGATGCTTCGAAATCGCCCGTAAAACCCCGTCAAGCACGACTTGACCAGCGGCGTCATCCTGATGGATCACGGCGATCTTGCGAACTCCGCGGCCCTCCCAAAGGTTGTCCACCTGCTCCCGACTCTCTTCGAAATACGACGCTCGGACGGTAAAGATGTAATGCCGGACCGGATCGTAGACGACCTGCGCACCAGTGAAAATGCCCAGCAATGGAATTTTTTCGGCTTCCGCCAGGGGCATGTATTTGGACGCAGTGGGAGCGCCCACGAAAAATCCCAGTGCGAAAAAGTTCTGTTTCTTCAGCCGGTCGAAGCACGCCGCTGCCTTATCCGGGTCATAACCATCATCGAAAGTCTGCAATGTAATCTTGCGACCGTTTACGCCGCCCTCACTATTCACAGAGCTGAAATACGCGAGCGCGCCCATCTCTGACTCCATTCCCAAGAAGGATGCTGGACCAGTGAGTGCGGAGCACGAACCAATTTGAATAGATGTGTTTGTAACCCCCGGATTTCCTTCATTGCCCAGCGAGGGAATCACAAGCAACAAAGTGAGTGCTGCGAACGCACAGATTGTCTTCGACTGATGGTTTTGCAACGAACATCCTCCGTAGAATTATTCTCTCCGTAGAGGAGTGCCTGGATTTCTGGAGCCGCTAGTAATCTGATCATAGAACATTAGATCGATCAGCCTCGTGGAATTGATTTCATTTGTGCTCATCTCATCAATCGAAACCGTGAATTTCAGCGAAAAAGTCATGGCGACAGTGTTAGAGATGTCCGATTACGCGACGATTGAGAGATCAGGTTCGAGCGGCCGCAGCCTTGCGAGCGATCAGCGCGAATCCTTTAGCGTGTGCATCCCTTTCGAGAGCGCTCAATTGAGCTCGTGCCGCCGCCGCGTTGCCTGACTTTCTCTCCAAATCCGCAAGTGCCAGGCGACACTCAAATTCGATGGCGAGGTAACCATGCTGTCGCGCCAGTCGCAGCGTTTCGTCCAACTTGGGATGTGCGGTTTGCGCACTGCCTGACGCCACCAACGTGCGTGCGGTTGCCAGTTCAAATTGAAGGCGCGCCAGGAAATTCTGGCTCTTTGCCGAAAGTGGCGCGGCGCGTTCCAGTTCCAACTTGGCGTCGGCTGCTTTGCCTTGCGAGAGAAGTGCCTGGATCAGGACAATGGTCGCCGCGAGTTCCTCGTCGGCCTGTTGTTCCTGGTGGAATTGCGCGATCGACGTGCGCAGCGATCTTTCGGCGTCGGAAGCATGGTCTTCCTCGATCGAGACCCTGGCTAAGCTGACCTGAGTATCGGCTTCGGCTTGCTTCTCGCCCGTCTGCGCTCGCAAAGCCAGCGACTCCTCGTATGCCTTCCTGGCACCGGCAAGATCGCCGCGATCCCTGCGAACATCACCGAGTCCGGAGTCCACATAGGCCAGTGCGCTCTTGTCGCCGACCTCGTGCGCGGCAGCCCTGGCCTGCTGATAGCTGGTTTCGGCAAGCTCCAGATTTCCTTGAAGCGTCGATAGGTCACCCAGGTCGTTCAGCACCAGCGCCAATCCGCCTTTGTCGTCCGCGGCCTGATAATTTGGGATCGACTCCTGGAACATTTTTTTCGCTTCACTCAGCCGGCCTTCCTGGAGGAGAGCGTCTCCGATGTTGTTCGCAGTGGCGGCGAGCCCTTCTGCTCCTCCGTTTTGGCGAAACACCTTCGCCGCTTCGCGCCACATGGATTCTGCTTTGTGAAGATCGCCTCGCTGGTAATAGAAGACAGCTATATCGTTGAGTGTTCTTGCTTCATTGTTCCGATCGCCTTCCGAGGCAAAGCTCTCTCTGGCCTTTTCGCAATCGGTCATGTTTTGTTCGGTAGGGACGCCGACGGCGGAGTCCTGCTGACACAGGATTCCGTAGGCGCGAGCCACGATAAAAGGAGAACCAAGAGCAATACCCTTCGCCAAAGCCAGCTTAGCTTCAGATTGCGCAACAACGATGTTTTGAGTGACCTGTGCCGACGCTTCCAGCAGATCGATACGCGGATCGTCTCCCGCTGGCGCTGGAAGTTGCCGCAGAGTTTTCAAAGTGGCCAGCGCATCCTCCGGTTTCGCTTCGTACTGAACGCGGGCCAAATCCAATCCATATTCCAGGCTGTCGGGGTGTAATTGAAAAAGCGAACGAAATACCTCAATAGCCTTCGGCGAGTTGTTCGATAACTCCCAGTAAGCCGCTTCGATCTGTAGTTTCTCACTCTGGGGCAGGTTCCCGGAGAGGTCCAGAGCTCGCTTGGCTTCTGCCGTAGCATTCGATCGGTATCCCAAATGCTCCCAGGCATCGGCCAGGGCGGAATGGGCGAGAGGATAGTTGGGGTCCGCAGCCACTGCCTTAAGGAGCAGATCCCGCGCGCCGATGAAATCGAATTCCCAGAGTTTTGCTTTTCCTTCTGAATAGTATCGAATCGCATTTTGATTGGAAGGCAGCGAAGCCTCGATCACACTTGCGTTGTCCGGCGGGAGTACGCCCACGCCGAGACGTTCACGCAAGTGCGACCCGGCGCGAGTCGCCAGTTCAAATAGATCGTCTTTGCTCCCGGTCACCGCATCTTCTGCGATCGTCTCCCCATTGACGGTGTCCTGCAGCCGGATATCCAGGCGGATGCGATCTCCCTTCTTTGTTGGCATGGTTGTGTACGATCCGACCACGACCACATCTGCGCCGGGATTTTTCCGCAATTGCTCCAGGGTGGACTTCCCCAGTGTTTCCCCGTTTTGCAGTGGCAGTTCGCGCTTGGCGCGTGCTACGTCCTCATCGGATACAACGCGCAGGCCCCCTCCGGCCGCCAATTCCGTGCTGACCATTTCTGAAAAAGCTTGCGACAACCAATCGTCGTCCTTGCGGCCGGGCAGATTGCGAAAACCCAGAACGGCTACGGATCTTCGTATTTGCGGAGCGCTGGGTGAACTTTTTGCCTCGGCTGTGGATGGAGATGGCCTGCGAAGATTGCGGAACAAAAAGGCGCCGACCAGAAAAATCGCGACGACACAAATTAGTAGCGCCCGTTTGACACCTATGGGAGACGGTTTGAAATCAGTGGTTGAAACCGGCGGGATGGGCTGCGGCGAACTTGGGGGCGGAAGGGTTGCGTTAGCGACCGTCGGCTCCTGCACAACCTTCTCGATCGGGGCGACGAAGCGGTACCCCTTGCGTGGGACAGTTTCGATGAACCGGGGATTGTCGGAGTCGTCGCCGAGTACGTCGCGCAGCTTGCCGACGGCGACGCTGAGAGACGCGTCAAACTCAACAAAGGTGTTGCCGGGCCAAAGGCGCTCGCGCACATCCTCCTTGCTGACAATCCCGCCGGATCGTTCAAGCAAGAGGCAGAGTAAACGAAAGGGTTGATCCTGAAGCTTGAGCCGCACTCCCCTTTTCAGCAGTTCACCTGCGTCGGGGTTCGCTGCGAACACCCCAAAGCGGTAGACGACCGATTTTCCGGTGGGAGCGGTCATAGGTTCCGGCGCAGCTTCGGGGGTTCGCGGAGCTTACCACAGACAACCGTCGTGGGACACAGTTTAGGCGCGACTCTAACTCCATGTTAACCACAGGCTTAGCTGTTTTGAAAGAGTTTGGGGTCAGTTTCTTTGACAGCACGAGCAGAGTGCTTCATGTTGGCGCCGTCGAGCAACGGAAGCGGCTTCTATTTAAGGTTTGCACGATCGAGAGGGTCAGCACCTATGAGCTTTACAAAAACAACACTTGGAGCACTAAGCGTGCTGCTTGTTCTAGCGGGTTCCGCCTTCGCGGACTCGACGTCCTACACGGGCACGCTGGCGAATTCGACGGACACCTATTCGTTGGTCTTCAACGTAGGCGGGGCATCGAGCGAGAACGTCACAATTCAGACGTGGGGATTTGGCGGCGGCGTGAATTCCGCGGGGCAGACAATTGGCGCCGGCGGATTTGATCCGTTTGTCGGGATATTCAGCGGGACCGGAAGCAGTGCGACCATCGTGACGGACGGACTGGGCGACCCCTACGGAACCTCCGACGCCCTTTCGAATTTTGCCGGGTTTGTCGGATGCCCTCCAGCGGGGACCGTCAACATCGGCGGTTCGGTATGCGGTGACGTCACCATGCAGCTTTCCCTGCTGCCCGGCACATATACGCTGCTGCTCAGCGACGCCCTGTACATACCAAATGCGGTATTCGACAACGGCACGCTCGGCGAGGGCTTCAGCGATTTCACGGGCGGCGCGTTGCAAACTTGCAACACGGATTCCAGCGGGGCTACAAGCTGCGCCACGGACACTGCCAACTGGGCATTCGATATCACAACCAGCGGCACGACCGTGCCTGCTCCCGAGCCGGGATCTCTGTTCCTGCTCGCGGGCGGATTAGGTGCGGTCGAAGTTTGGCGCCGGTGGCGCGATCGTGGGGCGAGCCAGGCGGGCAATTGAGTTCTGTGCTGAAGCACGGCACAAGTAAATTCCACTCGAAAAAATAAGGAGCAAACATGAAAAGCTTTGCGAAACGAATGATCACGGTCGGCGGCGGCGTGGCGATCACGGCGTTGTTGCTGACGCTGGCGGCGCCGAAAGCGGTGCATGCGGTTGTCAGTACTCTGGTGACGGTGTCGAACACGAAGGCCAATCCCGTTCCGAGCCAGCAAGTCATCCCCGGCCAGCCATTCTTTGGCACCCTGGAGCCATCTCCTAGCGACGGCGCAGATTCGGCCGGACCTGGCACTTCCGGAACTTTGGCCGTCACCAATATCACCATCACCAACCTAGCGAGCGTGACCCAGGAAGTTCTCGTTTTCGCTCCTACCTTCTCGAATGGTCTCACATGTGGGGACCCGTCTTATGGCAGCGCAAACCCATATCTGCGACTGCTCGTGCCAGGGGCCCAAACGCTAAGCATTTCTTACCCGACACCGCTGGTTTTCGCGCCTGTCAATGGAATCTCCTGCGTTGCAGCGGAAAACTTTGTGACTGGGGGGACGATAGAGGTCTACGTCACGGGTTTCGTCCAATAGGCTTCGCGTCGGACGGCGGCCATCTCCACGCGCGTCGAGTGTTGAGTCACGGGCAGCTCTTGTTGCGAGTAGAGTTGATTTATCAAGTCGACGTTTATGGAGACGAGAGTCGATTGTTCGGCGGCATTTGGGATTAGGTAATCGGAGAAGTGAACGCCCTCGGCCAGTAACTGACCTGTCACGAAATTGCTTAGTGTCCGTGCCATTTGTGGGGATTTATTTTACTGTCCGCATAATTAAAGCAGTAGCTAGACTGGGTTCGGGTCCCTACGGGCCTACCGTTGACTTTTAGCGACGCACGGTGAATGGATGGCGTTGAGGAGTCGTTGCGTGTACGAGTGCTTGGGGAAACTGAATATCTTGTCGGTAGAGCCGACTTCTAGAATTTCTCCCCCGTAAAGGATGGCTACGCGGTCGCAGAGCGCAGAGACGCACGTCAGGTTGTGCGAGATGAATAAGATGGCCATCCCAAGTTCACGGTTCAGTTGCAAAAACAACTCAAGAATTTCGGACTGGGTGATGGTATCCAAAGCGCTGGTGGCTTCATCGGCGATCAACAACGCCGGCTGATGCAGAATCGCCATCGCGATGTTTACGCGCTGAGCCTGGCCGACACTGAGCTGCGACGGACGGCGACGTAGGAACTCATCGTCGTCAGGCAATTGGGCGCTCCGCATAGCCAACCCGATGGCGCCGCGGCAGTCTTCTGCTCCGCCTTCGGCGTGCGCGCGCCATGCCTCTTTCAACTGCGTTCCAATTCGTAGAGCCGGATTCAGCGACGCGAGCGGACTTTGCAGTACGATGCTCATCCGGCGGCCGCGAAGGCCGCGCAGCTCTGCCTCTGATTTCTTGAGCAGATCTTCGCCCTCGAAGATGATCTCGCCCGAAATCATTGCGCCTTTCAAGGACGAGAGCCGCAGCAGCGTGAGAGCGATCGTACTTTTGCCTGACCCGCTCTCACCGACTAAACCGACGATCTCGCCAGGCCCAATCTCAAGATGAACATCCCGCAACGCCCCCGCGTGCCCTGGGTAGTCCAGGGAAACTCGAAAGGAGAGAAGTGGGTCTGCCTTCACTTCTGAGCTCCAACGGAAGGGCTGGCGGCCAACCGCAAGGTCTCCGCATTCCAGAATGATTGTGGGCTTAAGACCACTGGCGCAGCGCCTATGACCGACGTAGATACGGCCATTAGCACGTCTTTATTGATCAGGTAGATGAAGGGGGCTTGTTCCGCAACGATCTGTTGCACGCGGTCGAATTTGGCTTTGCGTTCTTTGTTCGTCGGGGCACTCGCTTGTTGCCGCATCAGGTTGTCGATTTCTGCTTCCCAAGCGGTTGCCGGCGTTTTCTGGTTCGGATTCCACTGATGGTTTTCTCCTGAGCTGAGCCAGACAGTCATCTGGCTGTCGGGATCTAGATCGGTATTGACCAGTCCAAGGAGACAGGCATCGTAATCAAAAGTTCGCGTTATTCTCTCAATCAGAGAAGGAAAATCCAGGGTGACGACATTGACCTTGATTCCCAATTCCGACAAGTCTTGCTGAATCATTGTCGCCATCTTCTCGCGCGCGGTATTGCCGGAGTTGGTTACCAAGTTAAATTCGACTCGATTCCCCGCCGAGTCCTTAAGGGTTTCTTTTTCGTAGCGGAATCCCGCCTGCGCCAAAAGCGCCAAGGCAGTCTTCGGGTCGTATTTTGGCTGTTCCAGCGCAGAGTTAAACCAGAATTCATTCGCGGGAGAAACCGGGCCGTAGGCCGGCTTTGCATATTTGGCGTAGACAATACGACACAAATCTTCGCGATTCATGGCCGCGGAAATTGCCTTGCGAAACTCGGTGGTTCGGAACCATGCCTTCTTGTATTCAGGCAACGGCGCTGACGGCACCTGATTAAACCAGAGTTCTTCGGCATCGAGGCCCGTGCCGGCGTCCCGCGTAACCGCAGGTTCATCCTGCCGCAAACGCTCAAATTGCTCTGCATCCAATCGATTGATCAGCTGCAACTCCCCTTTGCGGAACCGGACGAGCTCAATATCCCGGTTTCGCTGAATATCCAGGCGAATATTGTCGAGGTACGGGAGCGAATTCCCCTGCGCGTCGTGCTTCCAATAATTCGGGTTTTTCTTCAAGAGCAGATAGGAACCCGCTTTGTATTCTGCGACAAAAAAGGGCCCTAATACGGCCAGCTCTTTTTTCGGTGAGCGCGCCGACATCACCGCCACCTGATCGAACAGCCGATCCAGACCAGCGATCGCTGTCGGGAAGGTAATTACCACAACGTCGGCGGATGGCGTTTTCACCTCGACGCTTCCTTCGCCGGAACGAAAGGCATCAGCGGTCGGAGAATGCGTCTGCGGATCCATGAGCTGCTTCATCGTGTAGACGACGTCCTCTGAACTGAAGGGAGTCCCGTCGGAGAAGCGGAGGCCTTGGCGGAGGCGAAACGTAATCGTGCGCCGGTCGTGAGAGATTTCCCAAGATGTGGCAAGTCCCGGCTCGAGGGATTGCGAGTAACGGTTGATCCGAATCAGGACACCCCCCGTGAGATACCGAATCTGCTCCGCAGCTTCGTCATCTACCAGAACGGGGTTAAAGGTTTTCGGCTCGCCGTGCAGGCAAAAGTGCAGCTCGCCACCGGACTGCGCGCGCGCTCCGGGTGAGAGCAGGGCGAAGACAACCAGAAAGAACACCCACGAGAAACGAGTGATCATGCAATTTCCTCCTGCGCAGGCAATATCCATTGAAAACTGATCACGACGGCAACCAGCAAAACCAAAGGCAACGCCCTCCACGGATTTGCGCGCACAACCGCGAAGTCCTCCAGGCCACGCAACAGATTGCCCCAAGACGGGAGAGGCTCCATGACACCCAGGCCGAGCATGCTCAATGTCGCTTCCGTCAGTACATACAGCGGAATCGCGATCCAAAACTGTGCAAGTAAGACCGGCCGGAGGTTTGGGAGCACGTGCCGCAGGATAATGCGCCAACGCGGACAGCCGGTTGCGCGAGCGAGCAGGAGAAAGTCAGAATCCCGCAGAGTTCGGGAAGTCGCCCATACCACACGCAGAGACGCAGGCCAGCCGAGTAATCCCACAAAGACGAAAGTGGCAACGACAGACAAAAGAGGGTCAATATCGAGGGGCAACATTGCGCGTAGTGCCAGCAAGACGAACAGCAGTGGCAGCGCCATCGAGATGTCGGCCCCAGCGAGAATGAGCTTCTCGAACCGTCCGCCCGCGAAACCCGCTAGCGAACCAAACACGCCGGCAATGACTGTGGACAGCAACGCTGCGGCTGGGGCCAACAACAGCGAGACCCGCGTTCCGTAGAGCACTCTCGCAAACAGGTCGCGCCCTAGACTATCGGTACCAAATATGTGTGCAGAAGAAGGCGCTGCGTTCGCGACCTCACGAAACTGCCACGCATAGGAATAATGCGTAATACTGCCAGCAAAAAGGCCGGCGAGAAAAGCCATACATAGAAATGCCAGGCAAGTCGCGCGAAGCACTTTGGAGGAGTTCACATCATCCTCCGGTCGCCGAAATTCGCAAACCAGTTCGCGCCAACAGTGATGACGGTGGCCAGCAGCGTCAAATTCATAATCAATGGCAAATCGCGATTGAGGGTTGCCTGCCACGCGAGCTGGCCGATACCAGGCGAATCACACAAAGCTTCGATCGGGATCGCTGCACCGAAAGCCATGCTCAGCGAAACGCCGAGAAGCGCACAAAGCGCTGGTGAGACACACGGCAGGACGTGATGAGAGAGAATTCTTGCCCGGCCGATGCCGCGTGCCTGAGCCGCCAGAATGTGTGGCTGCACGTTCGCATCTGCCAGCAGGTTGCGCACATAGCGGAACAACTTAGGAAATAGCACCGCGGCAATCGCGACCGAAACGGGAGCTCCGCTATACACCGCGAGCATCGCAACCACCGCGACCGGAAGCGCGATCAAGAGGCCCGTAAGCAGGGTTCCCGAAACCTCAAGGGCGAAACTCGGGTAAAGAGAGGCGACGAGACATAGGGCAAGCGCAGTAACCCAGGCAAAACACGTGCCCAGCAGGACTGAACGCAGGGTCACCGGAAAACGCTCACGAATCAGCGAATTGACGGGACGCTGCAGCCACTGAGAGTTCCCGAGATCTCCGTGGATAAGGCCTCTCAAATAATGTCCGTAAAAGACACTCAGGCTGAGGTTGGCTGGGTTCGAAGCACGGATAGCCTCTTTGCTTTCCGGGCTGAGCCGCGAATCGAGTTCGCGTTCATCCACACCATAGCCCGGCGCAAAACGGACCAGAGTCGCGCTCAGCAAGCTGCCAAACAAGCACAAGAGCACAAGCGACACGGCGCGCAGTCCGGCTTGGCGTATCCAGTACTTCATCGTTAGCATTCGTTTCGCTCAGTTCAGATCTGAGTCGCATGGTTTCAGCGCGAACTGACAGTATCGAGACGCGCCACGTCACTCAGCTGCTTGTAGTAATTCGCCTTCGTTTCATACATTCTTCGATCGGCTTCGGACAGAAGCTCTTCGGCCGTTGCACCGTCTTCCGGATAGAACGCATACCCGACACTCACCGTTACCACCTTTGACTGGCAAACAGAGTGCCCCGCTTGCTCAACCGCAAGTTCTAACCTCGACTTCAGCTCCTCCACTTCCTTCCGATCCAGGTTCGGCAGGACAAAAACGAATTCGTCCCCACCAAGACGCCCGACCTGATCGTAATCGCGGCAGGTATTTTCCAGATTCCTCGCAATTTCCTGCAAGAGCCGGTTGCCCACCAGGTGACCGAAGCGGTCATTCACATTTTTGAATCCGTTCAAGTCGCATAAGAGAACGGCCAGCGGCTTTGAATCGCGGGTGGAGCGTGAGACTTCCTTTTCCAGATGGAGGCAGATGTAACGGGCATTTGCCAGTCCGGTGAGAAAATCCGTGCTGGCGTTGTCCTGGGCCCTTTCGAACTGCAGTGCGTTCTCGACCGACAAACCCAATTTCGTGCTGGCAGCAAGCAACAATCGAAGATGGTCCTTCGTGAAACCCTGCCTGGTTCTCAAATAAAGAGAAAGCACTCCGGCGACGCTTTCCCGGCCACGCAATGGGATAGATAGCGTAGATTGAAGCACCGAAACCTTTTCGGGACTTCCCACGTACTTCGTCTCCGCCGCGGGATCACCGTTGACGATGGGCTCCTCGTGCTGAGCGACCCATCCAGATACCCCCTGACCGATGGGTATCCCGATGGAGCTAAATAATTCGTAGTCAACCCCGTGAACGTATCTCGGCAGGAGCTTCTGATCTTCCAGCACATAAAAAACGATGGAGTCGTAAGGAATCGTCTCTTTCAAACGAACCGCTACAACCGACAGAGTCTCCCGAAGACTCAAGGAGTTGCCGAGTGTCTGGGCCAATTCGAATAGCAGTTGGGCTTCCTGCCTGGCCGAGACGATAGATCCCAAGAACGATGCATGCCGAACTTCGGATGGCTTGGGTATGATTGCTACACCCGCGCCCGGTTTAACGTTTGTTGTTCCCGTCGAAAGCAAATCCTGCAACCGCTTACTTTCAGGTACCTCTTTAATCCTTTTTTCTATTTCCTCATAGCGTCGTTCAAGACACATCACGACCCGGGGATCGTAGCTGGTTCCCGACTCGAGCCGCAGTTGGTTGATCACCTCTACTACAGGTAATGCCCGCCTATACGGCCGGTCTGTGGTGAGGGCATCGAAACAGTCCACCACGGCAAGGATGCGCGCTCCGATGGGAATCTCTTCTCCGCTCAGGCCGTCGGGGTAACCCTTGCCATCCCACTTTTCGTGGTGAGAGCGCACGATGGGAACAACAGGATAAGGAAATTGAACACGGCTTAGGATTTCCGCTCCAACGACGGGATGAATCTTCATTTTTTCAAATTCTTCGGGAGTCAACCGCCCAGGCTTCGATAGAATCTGTTCGGGAACGGCCAATTTCCCGATGTCATGCAAAAGCGAGGCTGCTCGAACAGCATTCAGTTCCTGCGGGGCCAATCCCAGGTCAACTCCGATTTGAACTGCGTAGGCCTGAACTCTCTTCAGATGGTCGTGCGTGGTGTGATCCTTGGCTTCAATCGCTAAAGAAAGCGCTTCAATCGTTCGCAAATGGAGAGCCGCAATCTCTTCCGAGTGCTTCTTTTCCCCTTCGAGGCGGTCAAGATAAGTTCGGTACGACCGGTAGATCCAATACACCACCGGCAAAATCAGCACCGCGACCTGCCATCCCAAGGAATGGTTGATTGTGCTGATTACGCCTGCAATTAGTGCACCGAGCAGGTAGTAAGGGAAGGACCATAGATAGCATTCCTTCCATACTTTGACCGAGCTGCGCCGCTCCGAGAGTGCGATCACCCCCGAAACAGACATCGTGTTGACGGCAAAATACGTGGTCGAAGCCGCGGCTAGCAAGAGCGGCCATTTCATGCCTAAAGATTGCGCAAACTGGTTATGAAAAACGAACTCCGCCGCAACAATCGAAAGGGCGATGTTAGAAAAATTAAAGATCAGTTGTATGGGTCTAGGACGCGGTTTGGACTGCCACAACGACTGAATCAGGCCCCCGAGAGAACCCATGATGATGGTTTCCGCAGTGGAAAGGTCCATGATTCCCACGAGAATAAAGAGGAAATTTGCAGACATTGTGGCTTCAATGCCGGGCAGCTGGACCTTGAATACGGATGCGGCAAGTGCCACCAGCAAGTAGCATGCAAAGCGAAGAGGGTCGTCCGAGTGCCAGTGAGAAAGAGCGTAGAAAACCGCCAGGATCCCTAAGGCTATCTGAATGGCCAACAGAGAAACCGCTGGCCAGCCAAGGAACTGGGCCTCCTTGCCCGGGTCACTCAGCATCCTTTTCGATCTCGTCATGAGCTTTGTCTTCGTTTACTTTCTCGCGGCAGGACCCAGTCTTTAGTCCGTCCTCACAGAAAGATTCCTAAGTTTGTCTGGCCGATGAGGGCAAAATCCACGGTGCGGGGCCTGGGAAAAGTCGCGCATCATCCATGCCTAAATCAACATGGGCGATGCCTTGGTGTTAGGTTGCAACCAACCATTGGAATCGGGAATAGTACTGTGCTCCGATATTGTCCGAAGATGAACCCCCGCCAGGGCTTAAGTCGGCATGAAGTGTTCTGCAGGAATCAATCACCTCAAGAGTACCGAAATTCACTCGTTGCACTTCCTGGTTGGCTCCCAAAGGGCTGGACCTTTGGTACTAGGGGAATTATCCGCCTGTACCATCGCCCGAATCCTCCTCTGACCGCATGATGTCCCAGATAGAAAAGTTCCCCGACCCCTCGTATGGACCGCCGGCCCTGAACCAGTTATCGAGGAGATCTCGTCATCATGAAGTCCAAACGACCCGATCACACAGAAAATGAAGGTGGCTTCCCGAAAACCACCACTTGGGGACCTCTAATCGCGCTCTGTCTGACCCTAAGCATCTGGGGAATCTCGGTAACGGCGCCCTGGGGTCAGGATGGCCGACAAGCAGCGATCAGCGCCAAAGCTTCGTCCGCAAGCTCTATCTCGAATACTGCCGCTCAGAGGACTACGGCCGCGGCGAAAAGGGGCGGTCTTTTTGCTGACGTCCACAATGCTATCTCGGCCCTGAATCCATTTTCGGCGTCCAGTTCGACTACAAGTCCGTCTTCAGTGGAAACCCGCACGTTCCCCAGCATAAGCGCATTCACAAGTGATAGATCCGATGCGAACGGCCATGTGCCCGAGGCGGACCAATCTGGACCAGGTGGCACACCGGGATTCCCCGCAATGCCGGCGACTACGCTACTAGCCGCGAAGATCTCTCCTGACCTTAAGAACATCGCCCCGGACAAGCCCGTAGACGTGATCGTGCAATTCAAGAGCACGCCGGGCAGCACGGACCTGACGGCCGACGGAGCCGCGTTTAAATCCGATCTGCCGCTCATCCATGCTCAGTTGGTGACCGCCAACGGCGCCCTGCTCAGCACTCTGGCTGAACACGAAAACGTCGTGTACATTTCTCCCGATCGTAAGTTAAAGGGAGCCACAAATACGGTAGTCACGGCCGTGAACGCTGACCTGGCCAATGCAAATGGCTGGAACGGCACAGGAGTTGGCGTCGCGGTGCTCGACAGTGGCGTCAATAGTGTTAAGGACCTGAATTCCGGTGGAAATGGCAGTCCTTCCCGAGTCGTCTATAGCCAGAGTTTTGTGCCAGGTTATAGCAGCGCTAACGATGACTACGGTCACGGCACGCACATATCCGGAATTATCGCTGGAAATGGATTCGTCTCCGAGAATCTGCAGACTTATCCGAATACGTACCAAGGCATCGCGCCAGAGGCCAACATTATCGATTTTCGTGTGTTGGACCCCACTGGTGCCGGAACCGACAGTTCCGTCATTGCTGCTCTCCAGCAAGCAGTCGCCCTGCAAAGCACGTACAACATCCGCGTAGTGAATTTGTCCTTAGCGCGCCAAATATTTGAGAGCTACACGCAAGATCCGCTCTGCCAGGCCGTGGAATCCGCGTGGCAGGCAGGAATCGTCGTGGTGGTCTCCGGCGGCAACTATGGTGAGTATTACGCGGCTGGAACGGAAGGTTATGGCACCATCGGTGCGCCTGGAAATGACCCCTACGTGATCACCGTTGGCGCGAGCAACACCCATGGAACAGGCTCGCAAGCCGCGCAATCCATGACGAGCTACAGCTCGAAGGGTCCCACCATTTTCGATTACGTTGTCAAACCAGACCTGGTTGCGCCGGGCAATGCAGTGATATCGCTGGAGTCCTCACAGAGCAACACGCTCGTAACGGAATATCCCGGCATAGCCGTTTATCCCTGCAATTCCTCGGGAACGAATTGCGGATCCTCCTACGGCACGTCGCATTATATGCAATTGAGCGGCACCAGTATGGCAGCGGCCGTGGTCAGCGGAGTGTCGGCACTTCTGGTACAACAGAATCCTTCCATTACTCCGGACCAGGTGAAGGCCCGCCTGATGAAGACAGCATGGAAGGGGTTCAGTTCTTCCACGTCGACCACGGACCTGGGTTCGGGAGTCACCTACACGATCGAGCAGGATATTTTCTCGATAGGCGCGGGTGCGGTTGACGCGTACGCGGCGTTATCGGATAGCAGCTTGGCCCCGGCAACCGTAGGCTCCGCCTTGTCGCCTAGCGTCACGCTCAATGCTAACAATTCCGTTACCGTTGTCGCAGCTCCCGGAACCGTTTGGAATAGCTCCGGCGCTTGGAACAATTCGGCGGTCTGGGGCAATTCCATTATTTCGGGCAGTTCGGTCGTCTGGGGCAACTCCGTGGTATGGGGTAATTCGGTCGTTTGGGGTAATTCTGTCGTCTGGGGCAACTCCGTCGTTTGGGGCAATTCGGTCGTCTGGGGCAATTAACGGATAGCATAGGCGACGAGGAAACAGATGCTGCCAAGAAACGCCAGACTCTACATCGCGCTTGTGATCGCCTCCGGGTTTGCGATCTTGTTGCTGGCGGCAAGATCGTGGTCTCCGGCAAACCTCAAACAATTCGCAATTTATTTGGGGCTTGCGGCTCTCGCTTCGACCCTGAAAATCCGCATCCCCGGTATCGAGTCGACCATCACTCCCAATTTCGTCTTCCTGGTATTGGCGATGAACGCCCTTCGATTTTCCGAAGTCGTGGTGATCAGCGGAGTCATGGCCGTCATTCAATGTGTTTGGCGAAGCTCGAGGCGTCCGCGCCTTGTGCAGGTGACATTTAGCGCCGCGGCCCTCCTACTCAGCGCTGCTGCTGCGTACCAGCTTTCCCATTTCTTGCTCGTTGAAAATGCCTGGGACTCTGGAATCGGCACCGTTATTCTTGCAGGCTGCATCTACTTTGCGCTGAACTCCGCTCTCGTAACCGTTGTGATCGGTCTTGCGTCAGGCCAGTCGTTTGGTCGGATTTGCAGTAACGCTGAAGCATGGGTCTTTCCATACTTTATGGGTGGAATCGCCTTCGCCGCGCTGGCAAGCGCCGGTTATAACCAAACTGCTTCGTGGAAAGCAGCGGTCATCCTGATCCCTGCGATAGCCCTAACCCATGTTTACCTTCTGAATCGCCTGAAAAATAAGCTCTCGGCCAACTCGACGGCCTGAGCTTTTCTCGTAAGAAATGCCGCAGAGGTTCTGCCAGATCATCCGTAGGCAAAAGGTTATCCTGCCGCGCTTGTTCAATCTTTCTTACTGTGGATGATCCCCACCGAAACGTTTCGTCCGTTGGATAGTCGCCATTGGAAATCAAGAGGTGGTCGCCTATCGCCTCATCCAAAGTAGTCCCAGGACCGTTTGCCCAAGACATGACAGAGCCGCGAGCCGTGAAGAACGTAACATTTTCACTCCGCACCTCGTCCTGTACCAAGGTCTTCACCCTGTCGGCGCCCACTCCTCTGAAACAGAATGCGATGCTTGGAGCGAAACCCCAAAAGCAGCGGCCGGAAAACTACCAAAACGGGCGGGAGCGACCCCACTTTTTCGGCTCTCAGCCGCCCAAAAAGTTCGTGGGGTCGCTCCCGCCCTCTGCCACAAGACGCGACAGTTGCACTGTAGCGTCCACAGGCGAAAGTGCCGAACCGTAGTAAGGCGCACATAGCGACCGGACCACTCCAGAGCTGGCAGACCTCAGGGCGAAATTATTTTCGCTTCCCGGCGACACAATTTTCTTTCCCAACACTGAATAGGTAAGTAGAGGAAGAGGTCTTGCGTTCGTCTCTTGCTACGCGGGAGTTGTCATGCGACCCGCATTACCAACGATCAACCGATCCCCAGCGGTCACCGGTCGGCTGAAGTGGTACTTAATTGACTCTGTTCTAGTCCACGAGTGACGAACCCTCCCGCTGGGGACGGAAACGGCAAGAATTCTCGCCGCGATCTGTCCCGCCGTTGTTGATCCTAACGCTCTGGTATTTGCCACGCGCGAAGGTAAGCCACTAGAACGATGGAATCTCTGACGCAAGCACCTGAAGCGTGCGGCGGAGAAACTAGGCCTTCCTGGTATCACGTGGCACCTTCTGAGGCATAGCCACGCGACGATGCTCGACTCTGTGGATACGCCGTTAGGAACGATGCAATCGCTCCTCGGCCACTCCTCGCCAGAAATCACGCGCGAGATTTATCTGCACGCGATCCCGGAAGAGCAACGTCGCGCGGTAGAAAACGTCGAGAGGCTTGTATTTGGACCCAAATGGACCCGAGTTCAGGCACCGGCGTATTCGTCAGCAACAAGAGTGAATTGAAAACAAAGAAGTAAGTGGTCGGGGCGTGGAGATTTGAACTCCAGACCTCCTGCGCCCAAGGCAGGCGCGCTACCAGGC
>CAWBLT010000007.1:0-49508 GCA_963789665.1 uncultured Acidobacteriota bacterium
ACTATTACTAGGTCGAATCGCTACGCACCGCGAGTCGAGATACCAGCTGAAATCGTCGCTGCTCTTGGACCGAAGAAGCTCTTATGAAATCACAAAGCACGCTGCCGCCGTACGTTCTGATCACTCCGGCTCGCAATGAAGAAACGTTCATCAAGAAAACGCTTGATTCGGTTTCGCAGCAGACTTTCCCGCCGCTGAAGTGGGTAATAGTGAACGATGGGTCGACGGACAACACCGCAAGCATCGTGGAACAGTATACCGCCCGCTACGATTGGATTGAACTGGTGAACCTGCCCGGTCGCAAGGAGCGACATTTTGCTGGGAAAGTGTATGCGTTCAACGCGGGGCAAGAACGATGCAAGGGCCTCGATTATGAGGTTATCGGCAACCTGGATTCGGACGTTTCTTTGGATCAAGATCACTTTGAATTTCTGTTAAGCAAGTTCAAAGATGATCCGCGACTGGGAGTCGCCGGAACAGTCTTCAGAGAAGAAGGCTATAACTCGGGAACAGACAGCTTGGAAGGACAGTTTTACGTTTCCGGTCAGTGTCAGCTGTTCCGACGAAAGTGCTTCGAAGACATCGACGGATATTTTGCGAATAAGGCCGGCGGTATCGATTGGATCGCCGTTACGACCGCCCGCATGAAAGGCTGGAAGACTCGCTCATTCAACGAAAAGTCCTTTTTTCATCACAGACATCTGGGAACAGCGGAGCGTAGCATCGTCGCCGCTTCGTTCGCCTACGGCCAGAAGGATTACATTCTCGGAGGACATCCCGTATGGGAGTTATTCCGAATTGTATATCGAATGAAAAAGCGGCCCTATATCGTTGACGGAATTGCTCTAGGTTTAGGCTACGGGTCGGCTGCGGTGCGCAGACTTAAGAGGCCCGTTTCCAAACAGCTGATGACTTTTCACCGCCGAGAACAGATGCGGAAGCTGAGAGTGATTCTGAAATCACTTCTGACGTTCAAGCCAATCGACAAATTCACTCTCCTTTCCGAATAGCAAGCAGTTGGCCGCTGGCAACTTGGAATTATGATGGAGCAGTTGTAGCGTTGAATTTAATGGGGTCCTATGTGCGGGATTTGCGGACAATATAATTTCGGCACCCAAGCACCGGTTCGGCGTCCGGACGTACAGGCGATGACGCAGTCCATCGCTCACCGAGGCCCGGACGACGAAGGCTACCACTTCGACGGACCGTTGGGATTCGGGTTTCGCAGGCTTTCGATCATTGACCTGGCTGGTGGCCACCAACCGATGTCCGATCGGGAAGAGTCCGTGTGGATCGTTTTTAATGGCGAAATCTATAATTTTCATGAGCTCCGACAAGAACTCAAAAAATTTGGTCACATTTTCCAAACTAATTCGGACACAGAAGTCATTATTCATGGATACAAGCAGTGGGGCGACGAAGTACTCAATCGTCTTAACGGAATGTTCGGTCTTGCAATCTGGGACGTCCGGCAAAAGCGGCTGGTTCTGGCACGCGACGCGTTCGGGATCAAGCTGCTCTATTACCGAATCGCTGATGGATCGCTATATTTCGGGTCGGAGATGCGCGCAATTCGCGCGACGATGCCCGATAAAGCGGAGATTGATCCCAACTCGTTAAATCTGTTTCTTCGCTATCGTTTTACTCCTTCGCCTTTCACAATATTAAAGGACGTCCATAAGCTCGCACCCGGAACAAAGCTGGTCGCCCAGAACGGGTCCTACACCGTCAGTCGATGGTACCAATCTGCGCCCGCGCCGTTCGCTCCAGCGAAATCTGCCGGAGAAGCTCGCGAGGAATTGCTCTCGCTGTATCAACAAGCCGTCCGCCGGCAGCTCATCAGCGACGTTCCAGTCGGCTTGCTGCTAAGCGGCGGCATCGATTCCGGATTGTTGCTTGGGTTGATGAATCTCAACCGAAGTTCTTGGCCGACGTACACGGTGGGATATGGCTCGAGCTATGCTGATGACGAACTGGCAGACGGTGAAGAGACTGCTCGCATCCTGGGATCCAACCACACGTCCGTTCGCATCACCCGGTCGATCTTCGAACAGGCCCTGCCAAAAATTGTGGCTGCACTGGAGGAGCCGATCGCGGCTTCCTCGATCGTTCCAATGTATTTCGTATGTGAACGAGCCCGCCAGGACGTCAAAGTGGCACTTGTCGGTCAAGGGCCTGACGAATTGTTTGGCGGATATCGTCGTCATCTAGGTGTTCGCTACGGTGCTTTGTGGGGACAGATGCCGAGTTGGATGCGCACATCCGTATCCTCTGCGGTCGCCGCCCTGCCAAGAAGCGAGACTCTTAAGCGCGGGGTTTACTCGTTGGCAACGGCGGATCGAATGCGCCGATACCAGAATGTCTTGTCAATCCTGCCGGGAACTCAAGTCGACGAACTTTTTCAAGAAGGGGTACTCGCTCCTAACGCCGGTGACGCCATACTGGAATCTTGGTCGGATCTTGCTCGCCTAATGACTAAAACGGATGAACTGGGCGGTCTGCAGTTCTTGGAGGTTCGATCTACCCTCCCGGACGAACTGCTGATGTACGCGGACAAACTTTCGATGGCTCACGGGCTCGAACTGCGCGTGCCGTTCCTCGACAAAGATATCGTCGAATTCGTAGAGCGACTGCCTGCGAACTTCAAGGTAAGGAACGGATCGCAAAAATGGCTGCATCGCCAGGTGTGCGGGACTTATCTTCCGAACTCGGTTTTGAAACGCCGCAAACGAGGATTTGCTGTGAACGTGGTAGACGATTGGTTTAGGGATGCCATCGACAACAAAATGGCCGACACCCTTCTCGATTCCAGATCCAAGATCTTTCAATATCTTCGGCCTACACAGGTCCGGGCACTCTTTGAGCGGCATGCGTCCGGCCGGCAGGATAATCACAAGATTTTGTTTAGCTTGGCCCTTTTCGAACAATGGCTCCGAACTCATGAAGACGCGATGGTCTCCGCAAGCTGAAGCTGAATGGAAGTAATTCGGTAGTTGGACGTTTTCACAATCTCCCTAGGTAAATGTCAATGATCGCGCGAGGGACTCGCAATTCTTGAAACTTGCGATCTTAACGAGTACGCCGATCGCACACTCTGTCAGTCCGAAGCGGTCATTTTTCTCTGATACGTTTAGAAGCGAGGATGCACGAATGACGGGCCTAAAATTTGACAATAGAGAACTCGTGGTCGGCGGCCGGCTATGCCGAATTGGGCATCTTGACGCGGAGGATTATAAATTTCCGGAGGACCCCGAATCGGTTCTCGATGCGTTGCGGAAGTCCAAAGCGCGCATTGACCTCTTTACATTCATGCAAAAACTGCCCGACACCGCGCCGAAGTATCCTTATCACCATGAGATGGACAACATGGCTGTTCTTCCAGTGACTACGTTTGAGAACTGGTGGATGAAGCAGATCGGCTTCAAAGCGCGCAACAAAGCCAAGCAGGCGGAAAAAAAGGGCATTTCGATTCGAGAAGTTCCATTTGACGAGAAGCTCGCGCGTGGAATCTGGGAGATTTACAACGAGTCCCCGGTTCGTCAGGGACGGCGTTTCCCCCACTTTGGAAAGAGCCTGCAGACAGTCCACGCAATGAGCGCCACGTACCTGGATTCAAGCGTATTTATCGGTGCGTTTGAAGGTGAGAAGCTGATCGGGTTTATCAAACTCACGATGAACGAGACTGGGTCGCAAGCAGGGATTATGCACATCATTTCGATGCTGCAGTACCGCGATAAGGCGCCGACGAACGCGCTCGTGGCGCAAGCCGTTCGATCGTGCGCCGATCGAGGTGTTGCTTACCTCGTATATTCCAAATTCGCATACGGAAAAAAATTAACGAGCAGTCTGAGCGAGTTCAAGGAGCGCAATGCTTTCGCACGCGTTGATATCCCACGCTACTACGTGCCCTTTACGCGATGGGGTTCGCTCGCTTTGAGTATGGGATTGCACCGGCAACTTGCTGATCGCGTACCGGAATCTCTGGCAGAAAAGCTTCGTAAACTGCGCAGCGACTGGTATCAATTCAGATTTCAGTTAAAGCCGGATTCACTCTAGGAGAACTCCCATTGCCAGGGATCGTCGGTATTGTCACGAACCGCCCGAGGGCGGTAGCAGAGAGCGAGCTGAATCTAATGCTCGAGTCTCTGCGGCACGAATCTTTTTATGTAGCCGGCACATGGAGCGATCCCGCCCACGGCATTTATGTTGGTTGGGTGGCTCGCGAGGGATCGTTTGCAGCCGGAATGCCACTGCAAAATGAGCGCGGCGACGCGACTCTGATATTTTCGGGCGAAGAATTCCCCGAGCCAGGAAAGATTCAGGCCCTTCGGGCCGCTGGGCATGCAGTTGCTCCAGATGGACCTTCCTATTTAATTCACCGTTACGAAGACGAGCCGGACTTTCCCAAGCAATTGAATGGCAGGTTTCATGGACTAATCGCCGACCGTGCTCGCGGGACGGCCATTCTGTTCAACGACCGTTACGGCTTGCAGCGGATTTATTACCACCAAGCGAAAGATTCCTTTTACTTCGCGGCAGAAGCGAAGGCAATCCTCAAGGTGCGCCCGGAGCTGAGGGTGGCCGACTCGCGTGGTATTGGAGAGTACATCGTCTGCGGATGCGTGCTGGAGAACCGGACGCTCTTTCAGGACGTCCACGTACTCCCTCCTGGCTCGGCTTGGACTTTCCGCGGCGGCATGCTGGAGAAAAAGGCGCCTTACTTCGAACCGAGCGAGTGGGAGAAATTGGAGCCACTCAAGCCAGAAGAGTATTACGGCCATCTACGCGACGTTTTCGTAAAGAACTTGCCGCGGTTCTTTGAAGGCGGGGAGCGCATCGGCGTTTCGCTCACGGGAGGCCTGGACACCCGCATCATCATGGCTTGGCGCAACCCCGCGCCAAACACGATGCCCTGTTACACCTTTGGCAGCATGTACCGTGATAACGAGGACGTGAAGTTAGCACGCCGCGTAGCGAAGATTTGCGGCCAGCATCACGAAACTATCCCGACCGGTGAGGAGTTCCTTTCGCAATTCGCTCATTATGCCGAGCGGACGATGTATCTTACGGACGCAACTGTGGACCTAAGTCGCGCCCCGGATTTGTACTTGAATGAAAAGGCGCGCTTGCTCGCTCCGATACGGATGGTTGGGACGTACGGAAGCGAGATGCTTCTGCATGCCGTGATGTTTAAGGCCGAAGAGCCGGTAGCAGGACTGTTCCAAAACGATTTGTTGCCCGAGATCCAAAGAGCGACACAGACATACGATGCCAGCCGTCGCGGGCATCCGGTCACATTTATCGCCTTCCGCCAATCGCCGTGGCACCATCATGGAGTGCTTGGGTTGGAACAGACTCAAGTGGGTGTACGCACGCCATATCTGGACAATGAACTGGTTCGAACGATCTACCAATCGCCTGGCCCGGTTGCGATCAATGAGGAAGGCAGAATACGGCTCATCCGCGAAGGAAATCCCGCCTTGGCACAATTACGAACGGACCGCGGGCTCGGCGATGAGCAGAACCCCGTTCTTCACGTCCTTCTCGAATTCTTGTTCAAGGCGGAATACGCCTACGACTACGGAATGCCACAGTGGGTGGCGCAAGTCGACCACTTATTCTCCGCGCTTCGCTTAGAGCGGATTTGGCTCGGCCGCCACAAGCTCTACCATTTTCGAGTTTGGTATCGCGACCGATTGCGCGAATACGTACGCGAAATGCTTCTGGACAAGCGATCGCTCGCCCGTCCTTATCTCGAGCGCACAAGAGTTGAGCGGATTGTCAGTGCCCACCTGCGTGGAAACCGCAACTACACGACGGAAATCCACCGTCTCATTTCTCTCGAATTGCTACACAGGCTGTTCTTAGACAACGGAAATTAGCAAGGGAATCACCCGATCCGAATCGGGGAATATGCCCGCCCAGACAGAACCTCAGGCAACTCACACTTTCGTACCGAGCGTTGACGCGCGAATGGCCGCAAGTTCGCCCAAAGTCCAACGGATTTCCGCGCTCGATTTCACCAAAGGGGCGCTGGTTTTAATCATGGTGCTCTATCACTGGATCAACTATTTCATCGGGCCTCAATGGGCGTATTACCGGTACCTTCGGTTCTTGACCCCGTCTTTCATCTTCGTCACGGGATTCATGATTTCACATGTGTATCTCTCGAAGTACAAGGCCGGCGACCCTCGCCTCTCCTGGAGATTGTTCACAAGAGGACTGAAGCTCTTGGCCATATTCCTCGTCCTAAACCTGGCTCGAATCTATACTGTGCCCGTATTGGGCACCGGCGTCGTCCCGCACAACTTGCTCGACATTGGAAACATCTTCATCGTTTTTGTATCCGGGAATATCCCGGTTGTAGGTGGTAAGCTCATATCTTTCTCTATTCTGGTGCCCATCAGCTATTTGCTCATGCTCTCGGGAATGCTGATGCTTCCATACAGATTTTACAGGTACACGTTTCATGTCGTGTGTGTGTGTCTCTTGTTGTCCATCGTGGCACTCGAACTCATCGGCGCGCAGAGCTCAAACCTAGAATTTATCTTCATGGGAATGCTTGGCGTGCTGAGTGGATTTATGCCCATCGCTGCGATTAACGATTTCGTTCGACACTCATACATGCTTGTGTTCGCGTACCTGTGTTACACGATTGCTATAACAACTTGGGGTGTTCCATTCTCACTACAATTGGTCGGCGTACCCCTAAGTCTAATGATAATTTATCTGGTGGGAATTAGCGGGAGTGACTCCAGCACGATAAGAGAAAACGTTATTTTGCTTGGGAAGTACTCGCTGTTTGGCTATATATCCCAAATTGCGATTCTGCAGATCCTCGCGGCTAGCCTTCGCCGCGCCAATTTCGGGTTCGCGGTATTGAGTTTGTCTTTCTTAGCCGCGTTCGCCCTCACCATAGTAAGCGTAGAAGTTGTGGATCGCTTAAGAGCAAGACTAGCGAGCATGGACAGGCTATACAAGGCAGTCTTCGCTTGAGCGATCAGTACGGCGTGCCACGATGTTGAATAATCGGAACCCAAATCTCACAAACAGCTTGGACAGTTTCAGGAGTCCAGTCAGTGGCGGGTCGGCGGGGAGCGGCATGAGAGAAACGCTTTCTGGCAGAACTGCCCTAAAGTATCGAGCGGACATTGACGGACTGAGAGCAGTTGCAGTCCTTAGCGTGCTCGCGTTTCATATTCGGTTGCACGGAATTCAGGGTGGATTCGTTGGCGTAGATGTTTTCTTCGTCATCTCGGGTTATCTGATCAGCTCCATCGTCTTTAATGAGATTGTCGAATCACGCTACTCGATGATTGGATTTTATGAGCGTCGTATAAGGCGCATTTTCCCCGCGCTTTTTGCGATGTTGGCCGTGTCAAGTGTGTTTGCCGTAGTCTATCTGCTGCCGGCAGAGTTGGTTGCTTATAGCAAGTCGATGCTCGCGGCAACAGCATCGGCTTCAAATTTCTATTTCTGGCAACATTCCGGTTACTTTGACTCGCCGACGTCATACCCCTTGCTGCACACGTGGTCGTTGGCGGTGGAAGAGCAATTTTACATTTTCTTTCCGCTTTTCCTCATGCTGGTTCGCAAATTCTTCCCCACTCGCCTGCGTTTGTCGGTGATCGTCCTGTTCTGTGCCTCATTGGCCGCCAGCGTGGTTGTCGTCTCCGAGAATCGAGGGACCGCTTTCTATATGCCTTATACACGGGCCTGGGAGTTGTTACTGGGGACACTGCTTTCGTTGGGAATGTTTCCTCACTTACGATGGTCATGGCTGCGGAATCTTGCAACGATGGTAGGCATCGGGCTGATCGCGTTTTCGGTTCTTTTTTACACCGAACAGACGCTGTTCCCCGGCCTCAGCGCCCTGGCTCCCTGCCTGGGGTCAGCGCTGATTATCGGCGCGGGGGAAAGCGGCTCCTCTGTCATCGGGAAGATCCTCTCCTGGCGCCCCATCGTGTTTGTTGGGCTGATCTCGTACTCGTTATATTTGTGGCACTGGCCTGTCATAGTTCTGCAGCAAATGGGCGTCTTCGTTGGCGCGAGTGTCATCACGTCACACCGATTTGCAGCTTTGCTCTCTGGGCATCGACTCGACATGATCGTTGAAGTCGCGCTTTCGCTGGTGCTCGGAATTCTCTCGTGGCGATTCGTCGAGCGTCCCTTTCGAAATGGCCCGCTTCGTCTGAGCGGGCGGCCACTCTTCGCGCTCGCAAGCGCCGTCATGGTCATTCTGATAGGATTTTCTTTCTTGACCGTATTCGCCAAAGGATTCACAGGCCGTTTTCCGGCTGACGCGTTGGAAGTCGCGTCCGTGCACCACGACAGCGAGGAAATTGTGCGGACAGGATGCTTCATCACGTCCGATTATCACTTCGAGAAATATAACTACAATCTCTGCCTGCACCAGGACGACAGCGGCAAGAAGAACAACTATCTCCTGCTCGGCGATAGCCATTCGGCAATGCTGTGGTCCGCGCTTGCTTCAGCGCTCCCAAATGCAAATGTCATGCAGGCCAGCACCTTTGACTGCGCGCCTTTGCTTCAACCGGAACCTCACCCCGACTGCGAGAAAATGATCTCCTACATCTTTCAGAGCTATCTTCCTTCTCATCCAATTCAGGGTCTGTTCCTGGTTGGACGGTGGTCCGAGAAGGAGCTACCCGAGCTCACGACGACGATCGCTTGGGCAAAACAGCACAATATACCTGTAACGGTCTTTGGGCCCGTCCCCGAATACGACGGCCCGCTCCCTAGGCTTTTGGCGTATTCCATCGCGTGGCACAAACCGGATTTTGCTAGCCAGCATCGCTTGAGCTCTCTTGGTGCACTCGACGCAAAGATGCAGAGCATGGCTGCAAACGTGTGGCAAGTACGCTACATCTCGCTGTACCAGGAACTTTGTGGCGTTGACGGCTGTGCCGAGTATGCCGATCGTGCGCATAAAATCCCGATGATGGATGATGACAATCATCTCAACCAGTTTGGCGCGAACCTCGTCGTGCGACGCCTGGTGGCCGAAGGTAAACTCCAATAAGCGATAAGGAGCAAAGCGCTCCTGAAATTCTCGCGGTGTCCCGGAACTAGCAAAAAATGAACACGACCCTTGCCCTGCTAATCTTCAGCGTCGGAATCGCGGGGTTGTTCTTTCTTAACCGGGATGATTCCGTTCGAACCTCCAAAGCGCTCTGGCTGCCCGTCCTTTGGCTTTGGATCGTGGGGTCGAGACCTGTCTCCTCGTGGTTTGGTATGGTGGGCTCTGCCGCGGACGTTCTTGACGCGACACTGAGCGGAAGTCCCGTGGACGCGGCTATTTTTGCAGTACTTCTAGCCATCGGTCTTGTGGTCCTGCTTTATCGGAAGAAAAAAACCAGCGCCTATCTCGCGGTTAGCGGCCCAATCGTCCTCTACTTTCTCTACTGCCTGATTAGCGTAACCTGGTCGCCCTTCCATGAGCCCGCATTTAAGCGTTGGACGAAGGCTTTGGGTGACCTTGTGATGGTACTTATCATTTTGACGGATGGCCAACCGATTGCCGCGCTCCGGCGAGTCTATTCCCGGGTTGGCTTTATTATATTTCCCCTATCCGTCTTCATGATCCGTTACAGCGTTACGGGCCGCGGATATGACGTAGATGGAACTCCCGAGAACGTGGGGCTGACGACAAACAAGAATATTCTCGGGCTTAATGTATTCGTGTTTTCGCTCGGCGTGCTTTGGAACGTGCGTTCGCTCTTCATCCACAAAGATGAGCCTCATCGTGGCCGGCGCCTCGTGGCGCAGATTACGCTGCTCGGCTTTGGCATCGCCCTCTTGCAGATGGCACATTCCGCCACCGCGGTCATCTGTTTTATCCTCGGCGCTGGGCTCATGTTTGCAACAAGCTTGGAGTTCATCAGAAAGCGCCCCGGTAGAGTGCTCGCTCTTTCTTTGGGTGTCGTTCTTGCTGGAGGACTCGGGCTGCTTTTCGGTGGTGGGTCGGCCGTCTCAGAATCGCTCGGTAGGGGAGGCGGCCTGAGTGGACGGACGGACATTTGGGCAGCGTCGCTTGCCGCGGCCGGAAGCCCAGTCATTGGCACAGGTTTTGAGAGTTTCTGGAACGCGAACGCGACCAAGGTGAATCACAACCTACAACTTTTAGGATTCCGGGACCTTAGCAATCTTAACTCGGCGCATAACGGCTATCTACAGATCTACTTGGACCTAGGCTTGGTGGGCGTAGGCTTGCTCGCGCTTGTTCTGATAAGTGGATATCGGAACGCCAGCAAGGCATTTCAGCACAATCCCGAGTTTGCGAGCCTCCTGCTCGCTTGTATAGCCACGGGTACGTTCTATAGCATTGCCGAGGCTGGTTTCCGGATTCTGACTGCGTCTTGGATCTTTCTGCTTCTTGGTGCGGTCGGTTCAGCTGGCGTTGCCCGCGGCCTGCTGGGCGGTCAGGCTCCAGGTATTCTTGCTTCGGATGGCGGCACTTCGGGCAGGACGCCCGCCCGCAGTAAACTCCTCCCGCAGAGGAAGACCGATTTCACCGCCCGTCGCGGAAAGATCGAATTGCAGGCCGATCTATTGGGCGACGCCAGATCCAAACCGTGAGGGACGAAGGAGTTCTCATCGTGTCTAAGCAATTGAATTCTGCGCGTACACTATATAGCTCTCTGCGGCATCGACTGCAATCCTCGTTTGTTCGCCGTGTCTACTGGGCTGTCGCTAACAGGGAAACGCTTGTGGCGCGGCAGCGGGAAGAGGACTTCTACCGCAAGCTCCTCGTAGGCCTGCAGCGGGGCGACCTGATATTTGATATCGGCGCAAATAGGGGCGACAAGACCGATGTATTCTTGAAACTTGGAGCGCGCGTCGTGTCCGTTGAGCCCGACGATTCTTGTAGGGCGATACTGCGCGAACGGTTTCTGCAGTACAGGCTTCGCCCGCGCCCGGTAACCCTTGTCGGTAAAGCGGTGAGCGACAAAATCGGAACCGAGCAGATGTGGATCGATGGCCCTGGATCAGCGGTGAATACGATCAGCCGCAAATGGGCGGACGAGTTGAAAGATCATAAAGAGAGTTTTAAATATGGGCACTGCGGGTTGGAATTTTCCCAGAGCGAGCAGGTTGAGACGACAACGGTCGCGGAGTTAATGAAGCTGCACGGCGTCCCCTATTTCATCAAGATTGACGTCGAGGGCCATGAGTTGAGCGTCTTGGGCGGAATGCAACTCCCGGTGCCCTTTCTATCGTTCGAAGTCAATCTGCGCGCTTTCAGACAAGAGGGGAAAGACTGCGTCCAAGTCCTTCGCCGATTGAAACAAGACGGTTCCTTCAACTACACGCCGGATTGCAGCTCCGGCCTTGTACTTAAGGAGTGGCTGGGATCGGACGACTTTTCAGCTGTGCTTGATTCATGCACTGACGAAAGCATCGAGGTTTTCTGGAAACGCGACCGCAACTTATTTCGCCATCCCGTTCAGGCGTGAAAAAATCAACAAGAGCAGCACTCAGATCGCTAAAAGGATGGTAATTGAAACCTTTCCAGCCCGACGGCAGTTTCCACCCGATCGCCAAAGGTGACGGACTTCGCCGGAGCGCCGTTCGGGGCGCCGGTGCGACAATTTTTTCGCAAGGACTGTCATTCCTTGTGCAGACCGGTGCAATCGTAATCCTCGCTCGGTTGCTTACACCGGCTGATTTTGGAATCGTGACCATGGTCACGACTTTCAGCCTGGTGTTTTGCAGCTTCGGCCTGAACGGCTTCACGGAGGTAATCCTCCAGCGGGAAGAAGTCAGCCATTCTCTTGCGAGCAACCTGTTCTGGGTTAATGTTGGCATCAGCGTTCTCCTGACGGTGATCTTCATTGCCATTGGGCCGTTGCTGGCGCGCTTCTACCATAATGCGCTGGTCGCCCAGGTTGCGACTGGCATGTCACTCACCATCCTGGTTGGAAGTCTCGGGTGGGTTCATTTGGCGCTCCTGAGCCGAGCCATGCAATTCAGGACGGTGTCGGCCATCAACGTCGTGGGTCGCTTCATTTCCGTGGTCTGCTCAATCGCGTTAGCAGCATTCGGGTGGGGGTACTGGGCGCTCGTAGTGGGCCAGGTCGCTAATGTAATGGTGCTCAGTGTCGGTGCATGGTGGCTGTGCCGTTGGATACCAAAGTTCCCGACTCGAGCGGGGGGAACGGGATCCGCGATAAAATTCGCGATCAGTGTCTACTCGCACTATGCGTTCAACTATGCCACGCGCAATACAGATAACCTGCTGGTGGGTTGGCGGTTTAGCGCATCGGCGCTCGGCTTCTACAAGCGAGCTTATGACCTCTTTGTTCTACCCGAATCACAATTGATAGCTCCGATTTCGGCGGTTGTGGTCACCACGCTCAGTCGCCTTAATAGCGACCGTGCGCAGTACCAGCGCTACTTTCTTTCTGGCATCTCTGTTCTGGCGTTCATCGGCATGGGGGTCGGTATCGACATTACACTTGTCGGCAGAGATATTATTCGTGTCCTACTAGGTCCCGGTTGGGATGAGGCGGGACGCATATTCTCGTTGTTCGGCCCAGGCATCGGCGTGATGCTCCTTTATAGCACGCATGGTTGGATCCACCTTTCCAGTGGCCAGCCAGGCCGCTGGTTTCGTTGGGGCATAATCGAATTCGTTTGCACCGTTGGGCTGTTCGTCGCGGCGCTCCCTTGGGGACCGGCGGGCATTGCTTTAGCCTGGACGATTTCCTATTTCGTTCTCTTGTTGCCCGCTTTCTGGTATGCGGGAAGTCCGATTGGGCTTTCTGTTCGCTCCATATTGGCTACTGTTTGGAAATTCTTTGCCGCTTCGGCTGTGGCCGGCTGCGGTGCAGCGGCGTTGATTCACTACTGCGCGCCTGCTGTTAGGGAGTTTCAAGGTGCTCTAGGAGCCTTGGTGAAGCTTGTCTGCGTCTCCTTTCTTTTCTTAGCAATGTACCTCGTTGTAGTTGTGTCGCTGCACTGGGGAATCGGGCCGCTGCGCATGACTCTTGGCTTGATTCGCGATGTCATGCCCAAGCGAAAGGACGAGCCGTCGGTTGTCACGGTTTAGGATCCTGCAGGAATCTGCGCACCAGCATTGAGCGAGGTAGCTGAACGTGAGTTGGAAAACACACTGCAGTAAGCGTGCAGATATGTTGTCAAGAAACACAGTCGAAAAAGAACGGCCTCCGTTGGCCCGGAGGTCGAGAGTACCTAATGGAATCAGGTAGTTCCATTGCTGAGGTCGAAAAGCCTTTCACATGCAAAAGCTCAAGGTGAAGTCATTTGGGATACTAAGACTCCGGTGTGCCAAAAGATTTCCCGGCCTCGGGAACGGCCTAATGAATCCCCCGGGCGGCGCATGGCCCGGGAACCTGCGGTCGTCTGTGAGGACGCACTATGAAATCGACGTTTTGCATCGTTGAAGACCGGCCGGCTTGGGAGTTAGCGCTGAAGCTGCTTGTGTTGAGCCTTAACGCACACACACCCGACGGGATAATCAGCGTCTTCTATCCGCCGGCAGGGAGAGCTTTTCTGGATTGGGCGAAGGGTTTCCCACGGGTCCGTGTCCGGACTCAGAAGCTGAAACTGTCGGGCTGGGACGTGAAACCCGAGGCCGTTCTGGTGCTCATCGACGAGGGGTTCGACGAGGTTATCTGGATCGACTCTGATATCGTCGCGTGTCGTGATCCCAACGGCCCGTTCCGTGGGCTGCCGCCAGAGACGTTTGCTCTGACTATAGACTCGGCAGCGGCCCAACTGAACGGAACGGCTGCCGCTAGAGCGCGGAGTTGGGGGCTGGAAGTGAAAAGGGAGCTGCCCTTTAACCCAAATCTTGGAGTGTTTCGCGCAACAAGGTGCCACCGCCCGCTGCTGGAGCGGTGGTCAGGGATGCTCGCGCGGGACGAGTATCAGGCTTGCCAGCGAATGGACTGGAACGCGAGGCCCTTCCATATGATGGGTGACCACGATCCGCTCGCCGCGCTGCTCTCGTCCGTCGATTTCTCGAATGTTCCTGTGCGATTTCTTCGCCGAGGCGCAGACATAGTCCATTTCGACGGCGTGTACGGGTACCCGACTGCCGCAAGGATTCTGCACTTCCTGTTCGAGCCCCCGGCGTTCGTACACTCCATGGGCCCGAAGCCATGGTCACATCGCTGGGACGATGCTCCATCAGGTCTTCGGAATTGGTTCGAGGAACAGTATTTGGATGTTTCGCCGTACACCGTATACGCAGCCAAATTGGGTCAGGAATTCGGTCTCCACGAGGCGTGGATGGAGCCCCACTACCCTGTCAGCCGAGCGATGCGGGTTCTCGGTCTGGGTCGTCCTCCGCTCGTCGGCCTACCGCTCGCGGTCCTGGCTGACCTGATCCGCGTGGTGAGGTCGATTCCCGTGGCCAGTCATTCGGCCAAGATCTAACAGACCGCGTCAAGGTCGGGGGGAGCTGGTTGATTGCGCGCATGGGGCTTTCTAGGCCGCCTACTGCACAGTTGCAGAAAGGCCAGCAGGTGGCGCGGGATTCGAGGACGAAGTCGAACCGGATGCGAGCGGATGCGGATAAGTATACGGGGTGTAGTCTGCGGTCCAGGTGTTAGTTGAGGTGCAGAGATAGAGTTCACCGTCGCCGCTGTTGGCGTCCGTCGCCCAGTAGCCCACGTGCGCCGCGCAGGTTAGCGGACGATTCGCCAGCGTGCCGTGCCCTGTGCCTGAGGTGCCGTTAAAAGGCGAGGTGGCCGAAGTTTGCGCTGCCTGATTCACGCTCTCATTGTAAAAATCCCGGTTCGCAATTAGTCTAAGCGGAGTTGCGGACGCAATCGGGCCGTAGTACAAAGCGGCACCTGAAAACGAATCGTTAAATTCATATACAGGATCGAGCGCTTCTCCTACCCATCCGGTTGTGGGAGTCGTTCCAGAAAGCAAGTTTCCGCCGCTTCTCGCTGGCTGGTCGGCACAAGCGCTGGCTCTCAGAATTTTATAGTGGTCGCCGGAATTGAGAATAGGAGGTCCGCCAGTCCCGGTCTGCGGAGGAGTCGTGTTCTGGTAATCCTGCCCATAAAGATTCGACGCAACCGAATTAGCGGTGCTGGCGGTGACGTCATAGCCTGCAAATCCCGACCACCCATCTTGGTTGTAAACGGTCGTCGTGACATCTACTAGGGAGTACGGATCGCCACTGGCTACCCATTCGCTTGTGGTCCATCCCGGCGAGCCGCCATCAGTAATTGTGACCGTCCCGCTCGCTACGGCTTTCGTGCTGCTCGTGCCTGAGTAGTAAGTCGTCCCGTCATTGTCATCATAGGGGCCGAGTCCGTTGCAAAATCCCCAAGGAGCCTCGCCAGAATAGGCACGATAGGCGGACATATCCACGAATCTGCTTATCGCGCCCGTGCCGGAAGTGAACGTGTTGTTGTAGACCAACCCTGTGCCGCTGCGAAACTCCACTCCCGATACGAAACAGCCAGCCGGACAGTTCACAGTGTTGTTGTAAAATTCCGCCTGTCTGCCGCCGCGCATCCGGCTGCCGGTCTCTGTGCCGTGAAAATACATCGCTCCGCTGCCATTGTAATTATTGTAAGTATTGTATCGCCCGACTATCCTGCCTCCACCTGGGATCACTCCATTTGTTCCTGCATCAGTATCGTTGAGTCCAACATAATTCAAGATGTTGTCCTCAGCGTAAAGCGCCGCTGCCGTGCCGAGGGAATCAGGCGAATGCCACGAATTGTCACCGTACTGCCCAACGCCCAGCCAAGAACTATGGCTTACGCTTAAAGGAACCCATGTCGAAGAGGAACTTCCGTTGTACGTGTTATGGTCAACAACACCGTACATATTGTCGAAGCGAACAATCCAATCAGCTTGTCCTGACCAACCATCACTAACCGTATTGTGGTCAAATCGCGTGTTCGGACAGCCGCTCGAAGTACAGGTGCCGATGAATTCAATAGGACTCCAACTAGCCCCGCTGTGTACCCATGTAATACCGGAAAGGCGCGAAAGGGAATTTCCGTAGGTTGGGGTGAATCGAAGAATCGGGACATTGCCGCTTGTTTGTGCGTCGATGATGGTCAAACTTGAGGCGCCAGGACCAATGATCTGAATGCCTATCCCCTTGGGGACTTGAAGCTCGGTTGTCCAAGTGCAGGTACCGGCAGGGATATTGATTATGTCGCCGTCCACAGCCGTATGCGTCGGGCCGTTGATGACAGCGTTTACGTCGCTTTCATTGCAAGAGGCTGCGGTGACTGTGCTCTGAGTCTTTGCAATCGGGCCACCCAGGCTGACTAACAGGGCGAGTAAGAAGAATCTGGCGAAGAATTTGCTCATCGTAAAGGCCCCGCAGTGGGGCGGATGCATCAGCCACACTGTACTCTTCGAAGACTGTTCGAGATTCATGCCTACATCTTGCCTTGAAGCGAGCCTTAGGTCGACTGGTCTGAGGGACAGTATTAGAACAGCTGCCAATCCGACTTTGACGAGCGTGGTGCATTCCCTATGTCGCTGTGGCCACGCAGGTTAGCTAACGTGCCATCGAGAGCCCTGTCTTGCGCGTGGCAGCTACGCCGCGGCTGCCCATCAAGTTAGACGTATGAACTGAGAAGGGAGAGTCTGGCCGCGCGAGGAAATCACGAGTTCGGAAGACGGATCCGGCGATGGCACGCGAGCCGGGTTCCTTTCGCGAGCGGCCTCCGGCAAGATGTTACTATATCCTTCGAGAAACGGCCTGAATCGATTGTCCCCGCCAACAATTTCGGACCAGTATCCTTGGGTTCTTGCAGGGCAGGGCGCAAGCCGCCGATACTCTGACGCACGAGCCTGCGACGATGCTCCTGCCAGGGGGCCCAGTTTTTTCAAATGGATCTTAGATTCGCAGCATCTTAAGAATGATGTCGGATATTCAGCACGACTAACCGCTATAGGCCATGGGTGATTTCGAATCGATGGCGACCATCGCAAAAAGCACAGACCTAGTGACGGCACCAAGCATCACGAACAACGTTGAACTAGACGTTGCCGTGCTCACTGGCTGCCAAGACAGGCCGTACGCACATGGTCTGGTCATGGCTCTGATTTCAAAAGGCGTTCACGTCGACATGATAGGCAGCGACGGAGAGGACAGCCCTGATCTGCATGTTACTCCGAATCTGTGTTTTCTTAACTTCCGCGGCAGTCAGAACGAAGGCGACAGATTCGCGACAAAGCTATATAAATTGACGCTTTACTATGCACGTCTCGTCCATTATGTCATGCGCTTTAAGCCTACGATATTACACATCCTATGGAACAACAAAATCGAGTATTTCGATCGCACCCTGCTAATGTTGTATTACAAGCTTTTGGGGAAGAAGATTGCCCTCACGGTCCACAACGTGAATCAGGCCAAGAGAGACCGTCAAGATTCCAGGCTTAATCGCCTAACTCTGAAAATCCAATACAGCCTTTCCGATCATCTTTTTGTCCATACCAAAAAAATGAAAGACGAACTTCTTCACGATTTCGGGGTCGCGGAAAGAGCAGTGACCGCCATCCGTCATCCCATCAATAGCGCTTTCCCAGACACGAACCTCACGGCTTCCGGCGCCAAACATCAACTTAGTGTCAAAGATCACGAAAAGACCATCCTCTTTCTGGGGAGAATCAAGCCGTACAAGGGAATCGAGCATCTGCTCACGGCATTTCAGCAGCTGGCAGAACGAGACGCAACTTATCGACTGATTATCGCCGGCGAACCCCACAAGGGTAGCGAGGGTTACCTGGAGGAGATCCGAAGAATCGTCGCTCGCGACTTCGGTCAGGGTCGAGTTGTCCTGAAGTTTCAGTTCATTCCCGACGAAAAGATGGAACTGTATCTGAAAGCTGCAGATGTTCTGGTGCTGCCCTACAAAGATATCTTCCAGAGCGGCATTCTCTTTCTGGCCTACAACTTTGGTTTGCCCGTGGTGGCAACCGATGTGGGTTCATTCAGGGAAGAAATAGTCGAAGGTGAAACTGGATTCATTTGCAAGCCAGGGGACGCAGCCGATTTGGCCAGGACGCTCGAAACTTATTTCTTAAGCGGCTTATATAGAAATTTGGGCGCTCGCCGTCAGGGGATCAAGGATTACGCTAACAAAGTCCATTCCTGGGATGCAGCTGCTGAATTGACGAGGATCGCCTATTCAGAAATGTTAGGTAAACATTCGATATGAGCCCCTTGACTTGCATTCTCATCCTCGCACACAACTCTGAAGCTTGGATTTTGGATGCTGGATTCACTGCTGGATTTTTCCAGGAGATTCCATGATCGTTACGCGTACTCCATTTCGCATATCGTTTTTTGGCGGCGGGACCGACTATCCAGTCTGGTATCGCGAGCATGGTGGCGCAGTGTTGTCGACAACGATCGACAAATCGTGTTACATCACCACTCGGTGGTTGCCTCCTTTTTTTGAGTACCACAGCCGCATTTCATATTCTAAGGTCGAGAATGTCAGCAGCAATAGCCAGATTGAACATCCGTCGGTGCGCGCTTGCCTTGACTACATGGGCATCACTGACGGAGTGGAAGTTCATCACGTAGCGGACCTGCCCGCGCGAACGGGTTTGGGCACCAGTTCTGCGTTTACCGTAGGCTTTCTTCTAGGCCTCTATGCTCTGAAGAACCAGATGCGAGACAAGCAAGCGCTTACGACCGAAGCGATACACGTGGAGCGCGACTTGCTGCAGGAGGCCGTCGGTGCGCAAGATCAGGCGAGTTGCGCGTACGGAGGGTTCAATCGCATTGATTTTCACACCAACGACGCGATCGAAGTGAATCGGATTCTCGCCGCACCGAGCAGATTGGCCGACCTGGAGCAGCACCTCGCGCTTTACTTCACAGGATTTGCACGTACGGCGTCCGAAATTGCCAAAGCGCAGCTCAAAGCCACACCGAATCGACAGAAAGAATTGAAGGAAATGCTGCAAATGGTTGACGAGGCTGAAGACATCGTCACAGATCCGAACCGCTCATTGGACGAATTTGGCAAGCTGTTACATCAAGGATGGCAGCTCAAGAGATCGCTTACGGAACAGATCTCGAACTCCAGCATTGACGAAATCTACGAGGCTGGGCTCAGCGCTGGCGCGCTCGGAGGGAAGCTCCTGGGCGCCGGCGGCGGTGGTTTTATGCTTTTTTACGTGCCGCCCGAGCGGAAACAAGCATTAAGGCTGCGTTTGAAAAACCTTCTATGCATTCCATTCGCATTTTCCAGTCGAGGGAGCGATGTCGCCGTGTACGAGCCGGAAATGGCGTATGACAAATCGCTGGCCAGTGACCGGAGCGAAATTTATGCCCAGCGTGGCTGATGCCATCGTCCTCTGTGGAGGAGCGGGGACTCGCCTCAGAAGCGTGACGGGAGATGCTCCGAAGTCCCTCGCGACTATCGGCGACCGGCCATTTCTCGACATACTGATCGACCAATTGCGCCGCCACGGGTTCGAACATGTCATCCTGGCCGTTGGCTACCAGGGGGATTTGATTCGATCGCACTTCGATAGCCGCGCACTCGATATGTCTTTGGAATATTCGATTGAGTCGACGCCGCTGGGAACTGGCGGTGCGTTGCGCAACGCAGTGGATTTCGTCAAGTCAGAAGCTGTGCTAATAATGAACGGCGATAGCTATACCGACGCCGACCTATCGGGTTTTGTGGCCGGCCACTGCCAATCACAGGCCGACCTCTCTGTGCTCGTGGTCCCGACCGATGGTCGCGTGGACTGTGGCCTCGTTTCCGTGGATCCAGCTGGCAGAGTGTTGGGATTCAAGGAAAAGCAGTTCGCAAGCGGAATGCAGTATGTGAACGCCGGAATCTATATGGTGGCCAAGAAAATCCTGTACGAGATGCCGCTCAACCAGCGCGTCTCGCTTGAGGAAGAGCTGTTTCCGCGATGGTTGGCGGCAGGAAAGAATATCAGGGCGTTCCATCATTCGGGCAGGTGCGTCGACATCGGTACTCCCGAACGCTATCTCCTTGCCCAAGAGACCTTAGCGAATGTCGAGCCAGACGGTATTCTGTCCGTGCATAAAGGTCCGCAAGAATGAAGGTAATGATTACGGGAGCCGCGGGTTTTATCGGCGGATATCTCGCTAAACATTGCATACACGCTGGATCGCAGGTGCTGGGCATCGATATTGTCGAACCACAGGATGGGCGGGCCACGGATGAATTCGAACTTTGCGATGTCCGAGATTCAGCGCGCCTGTCTCGGCTGATATCGGAGTTCCGGCCGCAGCGCATCTTTCATTTGGCCGCGCAGAGCCACCCGGTCATTTCGCTAAAGCAGCCGCTGGAGACGATCGATACGAATGTGGGCGGCACGGTCAGTTTGTTCGAGTCGCTACGCGCCACGGGAGTCATGCCGGTCGTCGTCGTAGCTTGCTCGAGCGCGGAATACGGTCGTGTCGCTGACTGCGATTCACCCGTTCGAGAGGATCACCTGCTGAACCCGCTGCATCCTTACGGAGTCAGCAAAGTTGCCCAGGATTTGCTGGCCGCGCAGTATTTTGCGAACTATGCGATCCCAACAATTAGAATTCGGATTTTCAAGACCACAGGACCTGGAAAACTGGACGAGGTTTGCTCCGATCTGACAAAGCGGGCCGTCGAGATCGAACTGGGAATTCGACCCCCGTCGATGCCAGTCGGCAATCTTACGAACCGCCGTTCGATTGTTGATGTCCGAGATCTGGTTCAGGCACTCTGGCTTTCAGTGGAACACTGCGTAATTGGAGAGGTTTACAACCTCGGTGGCGATGATGTCTACTCAGTGCAGGAAGTGGTTGAAGCGATTCGCACCCAAATGACCATTCCTTTCACAGTCGAACAACGGCCCGAGTTGATGCGCTCCTGCGATGAGCCAATCACCGTCGGGGACAATGCAAAGTTTCGCAACCGTTGCACCTGGATTCCTACGATCAATCTTGCCGCGACTCTGCGCGATATGCTGGAGTGGTGGCAAACCCGGTTCGCAACGTCACTGCAGTCCGCGGCGGCAAACAAAGCTTGACCAGATGGGTATCCACGGCGCCTGGAACGTGCTCCAAGTTCCAACTCGACGAGGCGGAACGATTTAAAGATCCCGCCGGGTCTGGTTTTTACTTTGAAAAGTAATTATTCAAACTACGAATTATGAATGCAGCAGCAACAGGAATCGAGGGTTTCTGATGAATACAGTGGCACACTCCGTGGCTCCTCTGGAGGGATCGGTTCAAAAGAAATCGCTTCCCTCAGAAGACGTACGAAAGGCAGTCTTGCGATTTATACAGTGGTTGGATAGCTACGGAGAACTTTCCTATGACTTCCAGAGCTACTTTTCCAGCGATCTGACGCGGGCGGCCAAAGCGCTGTACTACAAAAGCCCTATCCTGGGAACCATTGCGGTCTCTCCGATGGTATTTTCCGAAGCGTTTGTTCCGTCGGCTAGGCGACTATTCTGGAAGCCGCAACGCTTTCCCATTGCAGATGCGCATTACGCGATGGGTTTCGGCCTGCTTGCAAAGCTTTCTCAGCCAGAAAACTATCACAAGCGGGCGGTCCACTTCCTCGAAGTTCTTCTCGAGACCCGGTGTCCCGGTTATGAAAACTGCTGCTGGGGCTACCCGTTCAACTGGGAAACGGTCCGTGGCACGATCGTATCCGGAACGCCGCTCATAACCACGGTTCCGTATGTGTACGAAGCCTTTCGCGAAGTTTATCAATTTGATCAAAACCCCAAATGGCGTCAGATTATGCAATCGATCGCCCAGCACGGCCTGCTCGACTATAAAGATTTCAAAGCTTCCGAGACTGCCTCTTCTTGTTCTTACACGCCATTTCCTGAGAACTCCGTGGGTGTCGTCAATGCGAATGCCTATCGCGCTTTTCTCCTGACGTGTGCAGCATTCGATTTCTCAGAAGAGAAATACGCAAGAGTCGCGGAGAGAAATCTCAATTTTGTTCTTGAGGCCCAGAGCTCGGACGGCTCATGGCGCTATGCCACCGACGGAAGGAGAGACTTTGTCGATCATTTTCATACCTGTTTTGTACTCAAGGCGCTTGCTAAAATCGAGGCACTTACCGGTCACTCGGGGTGTACCAAGGCCATTGAGCGAGGAATCGATTACTACACCAACAATCTGTTTGACGCACAAGGTGTGCCAAAACCATTTTCCCGTGCTCCGCGCCTTACGGTTTATCGACGAGAACTGTACGATTATGCAGAGTGCATCAACTTATCGGTGTTGCTGAGAGGGCGCTTTCCAAGATTGGATGAAAACTTGTCGGTCGTTGTAAATCAAATCCTCACGCGCTGGCAAAAACCGGATGGCTCCTTCCGCAGCCGTCAGCTTCACTTCGGCTGGGATAATACTCCTATGCATCGCTGGGCTTCTGCGCAGCTCTTCAGAAGTCTTTGCCTTTTGCTGTATCGGACCAGTCAGGACTCCGCACATGCATAAGAAATCTAAGGATTGATTCGAATGGAAGCCAAAGGTTGGAAAACTGTGGAACCCAAAAATAACCCTGAGGCCCTGCGCGCCCTGCTACGCGACAGGATTGAGCGCAGTATCGCACTGAAGGAAGCATTGCTCAAGGATGAGCACTTCCAGGAATTGGTAATGCAAGTCGCTATGGGAATCGTCAAATCGCTTGAGCGGGGAGGGAAGGTATTTTTCTTCGGAAATGGAGGTAGCGCTGCCGATGCGCAGCATCTTGCTGCCGAATTCACCGGCCGTTTCTTGAAGGAAAGAAGGGCATTGCCGGCGTTAGCGCTCAGTGTGAACTCATCCTCCTTGACCGCAATTGGAAATGATTACGGGTTTGACATCGTTTTTGCGCGTCAGCTAGAGGCATTGGGCAAAGAGGGAGATGTTGCTGTAGGCATATCCACAAGCGGAAATTCCCCCAATGTGGTCCGGGCGCTGGAAGCCGCAAATTTAAAGTCAATCTTCTCGGTTGCGCTTACGGGAAAATCCGGGGGAACTTTGAAAAAGATCGCGGACTGCACCATTTGTATTCCTTCGGAAGAAACGCCCCGAGTCCAAGAATGCCATATCCTAACCGGTCATTTGATTTGCGAACTAGTCGAAGAGGTACTTTTCTAGCCTCCCAGGCCGTTTGTAAGGATCGGCATTCCCAACGCAGTTTGGGATTTCAATCGCTCATGTTGCAAATTGTCTTTTCGGAGAAAAAACTGGATGTTCGCGGACCCGCCATCTTCCTTGATCGAGATGGGGTGATCAATTGCCGAAGACCCGGGGATTACGTGCTAAATTGGCCGCAATTCCTGTTCGTTCCCGGAATACAGGCGGCACTGAAACAGCTTTCTGCGCTAAACCTGCCCATGATCGTGATCTCTAACCAAGCCGCTGTTGGCAAGGGCCTGCTAAATCCTGTCACGCTTCAAGAGATTACTGTTCAGATGCAGCAAACATTGCTCGCTGATGGTGTCGCTCTAGCCGCGGTCTTTTACTGCATTCATCGTGCCGACGAAAATTGCGATTGCAGAAAACCAAGACCAGCAATGCTGCTTCGTGCAGCAAATGAGTTTAATATTGATTTAGGGCGGTCGATCTTCATCGGCGATTCGGCAAGCGATATCCAGGCGGGTCTGGCCGCGGGCTGTATGCCGGTTTTATTCGGTTTAACTCATTTCGAAAGTTTTGGAAATTCTGTGCCTGCGAGCAGCATTCCGCTAGCACGGACGGCTGAGGAGCTGTTTCCTATCTCTGTAAAATGTTTGAAGAACTGCGACGAATCGGCCTAGCGTTCAGGCCGCGACATTTACAGTAAACTGGCGTGAGTCAACATTTTCGTAGTGCTCAATAAATAAGGTGGACGCCGATCGTCCGCTAAGGAGCTCGTGTTGAAAATCAGCATCTTCGGTTTAGGCTACGTTGGTACGGTTTCCGCTGGCTGCCTCGCGCACGACGGACATGAAGTGATAGGCGTAGACCCGTTCAAGACGAAGGTCGAGCTAATTAGCGAAGGTCGCTCTCCCGTCATCGAGGCAGAGATCGGCGAAATCATTGCCGAAACTGTCCGAACCGGCCGACTTCGAGCCACCGAGGACCAAGTCAGCGCTATCCATGAAACAGAGCTATCTTTCGTCTGTGTCGGTACACCGAGCCAGACCAACGGTAATCTTGACGTTTCTTACGTGCGACGCGTATGCGAACAGATCGGCCAGGCGCTCAAGACAAAGAAAGCCAGACACACCGTTGTCATCCGTAGCACGATCTTGCCAGGAACGATGCACGGCGTAGTCATCCCGGCACTCGAAGAGTTTTCCGGAAAAAAGGCGGGTGCTGATTTCGGAGTCTGCAATAATCCTGAATTCCTCCGCGAAGGTTCGGCGGTGAATGATTTTAATGCGCCCCCTAAAATCGTGATTGGTCAGTTGGACGCGGCGAGTGGCGACATTCTGGCCTTGCTCTACGCCGACTTGGATGCTCCACTGATAAGGACCGATCTCAGAACATCCGAGATGGTGAAATACACCGATAACAGCTGGCACGCGTTGAAGATCGGGTTTGCAAATGAAATCGGGACTCTTTGCAAATCGTTTTCGATCGACGCGCATGAGGTGATGAAGATCTTCTGTCAGGACAAGAAACTCAACATCTCGCCTGCATACCTCATGCCCGGTTTCGCCTTTGGAGGTTCATGCCTGCCCAAGGACCTTCGCGCGCTAGCGTACAAAGCGAAAACAAACGACCTCGCATTGCCAATCTTGACGTCCATCCTATCGAGCAATGAAATGCACATCTCCAGGGGATTGGACCTCGTTATTAAAGCGGGTAACAAGAAAGTTGGAATCTTGGGCTTTAGCTTTAAGGCAGGAACCGATGATCTGCGGGAAAGCCCCATGATCGAAACCATCGAGCGCCTGATAGGCAAGGGCTACGACTTGCGCATTTTTGACAAGAACGTGAACCTAGCTCGACTGGTCGGCGCCAACCGCGACTTTATCCTCAACCACATTCCGCACATATCGAGATTAATGGTCAACGGTATCGATGCTGTTCTAGATCATGGGCAGACGATCGTAATTGGCAATAATGATCCAGACTTTCATGCTGTGCCGGACCGCTTACGTGACGGTCAGTGCCTGGTCGATTTCGTTCGTATCACGAATCGCAGAAGCGAAAATGGCAGGTACGACGGTATCTGCTGGTAATCTCAGGCTGGCGTAAAACGATGTGGCAAGGGGTCCGCATGAGCTAGATCCCGCTATAGAATTACACGGTTTACCACTCCGGTACATTGGTTACCGGTCTCCCGCGCTGCACCCGTGCTGGAATCCGAAATTGGTGCTAGGGTGTATTGGCGGCGAGCGCTGTACAATACCGTCGGAATTGGTGTGGGTTCGTTAATAGCACGCCGACGCGGCATTCGCGTAAGGCTGTAATGTTTCGCGCACTCGTACTCACTTCATAAACTACTGTAAAACAAAGAGATCCGAGGCAATGAAGAATAAAGTACTCATCATCGTCGAGAACATGTCCGTTCCCTTTGACCCGCGGGTGTGGAAAGAGGCTTCCTCGCTGCAAGGGAATGGCTATGAGGTGACTGTCTTGTGCCCTCGAACCAAGGGCCAAGAGCAGGGGTACGAAGTGATCGATGGGGTTCATATCTACCGGCACCGCCTGCCCAAGGAAGGCCATGGCTTTTTCGGGTACTTGGTCGAATACAGCTGCGCGTTGTTTTGGGAATTTCTTTACTCCTGGTGGATCTATCTGCGACACGGATTTCATGTTATTCAAGCTTGTAATCCTCCCGACAATATTTTCTTGGTGGCATTGCCATTTAAACTCCTCGGAGTGAAGTTCATATTCGATCATCACGACGCTAATCCGGAACTCTACGTGGCGAAATACGGCAAGCGGGGAATCGTCTACAAGATTCAGGTTTGGCTTGAAAAAATGAGCTACCGCTTCAGCGACGTCGTGATGACCACCAACGGCAGTTACCGGGATCTCGCCATAAGCAGAGGTGGACTTGACCCGGCGGATATATTCATCGTCCGCAACGGTCCCGATTGCGAAACGTTTAAAGCCGTCGCACCGAACCCCGCGCTGAAACATAATAAGCCTTACCTCATCGGTTACGTGGGCAACATGAGCACGCAAGAAGGCTTGGACATCCTTCTAGACGTTGCTCTGCACATCAAGCGTTTGGGGCGTCGCGACGTTCACTTCACGTGTATCGGACGAGGACCAGGACTGGCCGAACTCCAGCAGATGGTGAAAGACAAGAATCTTGAAGATACGGTCAACTTCACCGGAAGGGTTTCTTTCGAACAATTGCTGGAGATCCTTTCCACCGCAGACGTGTGCGTCAACCCCGACCGGCCGTGCGAAATGAACGATATCTCGACGATGCACAAAATCATGGAATACATGGCGTTAGGTAAGCCCATCGTGCAATTCGATTTGAAGGAAGGCAGAATCAGCGCCCAGCAGGCATCCCTATACGCCAACGTCCAGGACCAGGTGGCGGATTTTTCTGCAAAAATTCTATCGTTGCTCGAGAATGAGGCTGAAAGAAAGCGAATGGGAGAGTTTGGGCTCGCAAGAGTGCAAAAAGAACTGGCTTGGAAGTATTCAGTCCCCAATCTGCTCGCTGCCTATGAGAGAGCATTGAGCAAGGCGGCGCGCTGATCGACCGGACATTCATTGATCCATCGTCTCGATTCGGTCTTCGCGGTCGTGGCATTAATTTGCAGACTCTGGCTGAAGGATAGTTGACAAGGTTCGCGACATGCCGGATTTTGTCAAGGTGCGTGAGCCGTCGCAGTAAGTTCGCTAACGCAATCTTGACTCCAGGTTGTGGTAAGGGTTTTCCTCCGAGTACGCAATGGGATAGAAATTCTAGTCCGAGGGGGTACAGAATTAGCACTTCGACGGGTAACCCCCTTTTTATCAGTCAGTACGCCTTAGTCCCTCGGAGCAATGTCGGTTCTATGTCCGACGTCCGGCAGGCTAATTGCAGTACTGTGAATATGATCTCGCCATCAGATACACTCGACTTCCCAGAGGGCGGTGCAAGTGCAATTCCGGACAGTCGCGGGTACCATTATTCTCAGGACCTCCATCCACATGTTTGTGCCGCGGATTCAAGCGGCGCATCCGAGTTTCGGTTACCCATGAAGACGGATCGCGTTCATATCGTAAATCCACTTTCCGACAACCGCTGGGACGAATTAGTCGCCCGTCACCCGAAGGCGTCGGCATTTCATCAACGGAGCTGGCTAGAAGCACTGGCTCGTACGTACGGCTACGAGCCGGTAGCCTTTACAACCTCTTCTCCGACCGCCAAACTCGAGAATGGGGTGGTGTTCTGTCGCATAAAGAGCTGGCTTACCGGAAACCGTCTCGTGTCGCTGCCTTTTTCCGATCACTGCGAGCCAATTTGCGACTCAGCGGAGGAAATGCGCGCCCTGATCTGCGGCTCACAAGCTTCCTTCGACTACAAGCACGGTGAGTACCTGGAGGTCCGTCCCACCAGCGAAGATTTTGGCCGGTCGGCCTCTGGGATGGGGTTTTGTACGGAAGCAAGATACTTTCTGCACGTGATGGATCTGCGTCCGGATGTGGATGTTCTATTTCGAGGCCTCAAGAAGAATTCTGTTCAGGGCCGGATCAATCGCGCGGAGAAGGCCGGGTTAGTCGAAAGATGCGGGTCCTCGAACGAACTTCTGCGGCATTTCTACGGTTTGTTTGTGATGACGCGCAGTCGACACCACCTTCCTCCGCCCCCCTATGCGTGGTTTCAGAATTTAATTCACTGCCAAGGCAAGGCGCTCGAGCTCCGCGTAGCGTATCTCGATGAGATCCCGATCGCTGCGATTCTTACTTTGGGGTTCAGGAAAATCTGCTACTTCAAGTATGGATGTTCCGACGCGCGATTCAACAGGTTTGCAGCAACGCCGTGGCTGTTGTGGAGAGCCATCGTCGCGGCGAAATCGAACGGCGCGCTCGAATTTGATATGGGACGAACGAACCAGGACAACGCGGGGCTGCTGGCGTTCAAGAACCGTTGGGTCTCGCGCCACCAACTATTGACCTATTGGAAATTTCCCGGCACCTCGTCTCGTGACGCGTCCGACGGCCGGAAGATGAAAATGGCGAAACGCGTATTCTCTTTTATGCCGCAAAGTCTGCTGGTGGCGACTGGAAAACTCGTTTACCGCCACATTGGGTAACAGACAGGCAGCGTGGTTATCTGGAGAGCTTGGCGGAAGACTGGAAGGGAACAGTCGCAAAGGTAAATTTCTCGCGGCAAAACAATGAGGTTGGACCGGACCTTGACTCACATTCTCTCTGATTATTATCGCGTCCCGGAAGATGGGCTTGGGCGGGTGTGCGCGGGACAGCCATCGGGACAAGTGGGATTTTTTCGTTTCGGACCGGCGACTTGCTATGGACAATGTGAGTCAGGCGTCTCAATCGGTATCGAGAATCCCGCGCTCCACGATGCCTTAAAGAGCGCCCGCGTGAAAGATTCAGAGATTCATCTGCCGTTTGATCCTGGCCAGATCGTCGAAAACCTTCGCAGAGAGCGCTATGTAAACCACACGGGTGCGAAGCAGGGTCGAATTGTCGATCATCCCCTGGTTCGCAAGGCCTACTACGCCATTCGCGACCTGCTGCCCGTGTCCGTTCGCAAGCACCTTCAGAAAGTCTACCTTGGCGGATGGCGGAAACTGCAATTCCCCAACTGGCCGGTGGACTTCTCGGTGGACACCATCCACGAGGAGGTTCTTCGCCTTGCGATGGAGGCTGGCGGCCTGCGACGCATCCCGTTCATCTGGTTCTGGCCCCAGGGTGCGCCGAGTTGCTTGATCATGACGCATGACGTGGAAACCGCAGCCGGACGGGACTTCACACCCGACTTAATCGATCTTGATCATTCGTATGGAATTAAAGCGTCTTTCCAGGTTATCCCGGAAAAACGCTACGAAGTTTCCGATGAATATGTGCAGCGCATGCGCAGCCGCGGGTTTGAGTTCAACATCCACGACCTGAATCATGACGGGCAGCTGTACCAAGAGCGCGAATTGTTCCTGCAGCGGGCCCAGAAGATTAACGAGTACATCAAGAAATTTGGCGCCCAGGGGTTTCGCGCGGGAGTTATGTATCGCAATCTCGATTGGTACGATGCGTACGAGTTTTCCTACGACATGTCGATGCCAAACGTAGCGCATCTGGAACCGCAGCGCGGCGGCTGCTGTACGGTCTTCCCGTATTTTGTCGGCAAGATTCTGGAGATTCCTCTCACCACCTGCCAGGACTACTCGCTCTTTCAGATATTGAACGAGTATTCGATTGACCTCTGGAAGCAGCAGATCGCCCTGATTCAGAAACGAAACGGACTGATCAGTTTCATCACCCATCCCGATTATCTGACGGCCCCTCAGGCACGCAGAGTGTATGAGTCGCTGCTCGCCTATCTGCGACAAATCGTTGAACACGACAAAGTCTGGATGGCATTGCCAGGCGAAGTCGATCAATGGTGGAGGGCTCGAAGCCAGATGAAGCTGGTTCCGGCCGGCGATGGTTGGAAGATTGAGGGGCCGGGCAGTGATCGCGCGCGCATTGCTTACGCGACCTTGGATGGAGAGCGCATCAAATATACGGTGGAAAATGGTTTGTGAGCATCGCAGCATCCGATCGCGATTGACCTGTGCTCGCTGCGAGGCGAAACACACGAACCTCTGACATGAGCAATCTGCATAAGATTCGAGCAAACTTGAGGCACCCGTTTTGACCATTGAAGCTTTGCAAGTCACTGTGAATCGGCATGCGCGAGCGCACACTGCGTTCGTCGGCTTGGTGATCCTGTCCGTCATAATTTTCTGGAGAACGTTTCATGCTTTGGCGCTCTTTTCCTTAGACCATGAATCTTCCTCGCACATTCTGCTGATCCCCTTGGTGAGCATCTATCTATTGTGGACAGAGCGATCGCGCATTTTCCAGGTGGTTCGAACTTCCCCCGCTTCGGGCGCCCCACTCGTTCTGGCAGCAATCGCTCTGTATTTATTCATGGCAAGCCGCTGGTCCGTTCAGGATCCGGAGCAATTTTTGCCCGGCGCAACGTTAGCGATAGTTCTGCTGTGGCTCGGCGGATTCTTGTTGTGTTACGGCGTCGCAGCTTGGCGCCGAGCCTCTTTTTCGCTGTTATTTCTGTTGCTCATGGTGCCGCTGCCGCCGGCATTTCTAGAACGCAGCATTTACTTGCTGCAGCAAGGATCGACCGAGATCGCCTATTTGCTTTTCAAGGCCCTCGGTGTTCCGGTGCTGCGCCAGGGATTCATCCTGACCTTGCCCGGCGTAACCATTGAAGTCGCGCGAGAATGCAGCGGCATCCGTTCCAGCGTCGCACTGTTCATTACTTGCCTGCTCGCAGCCCATCTGTTTCTGCGAACAAAGTGGAGGATGCTGGTTTTCGTGCTGCTCGCTTTTCCCTTGGCGATCATCAAGAATGGCATCCGCATCACCACGCTGACTTTGCTCAGCCATTTATGTGGACCCGGCTTTTTGACCGGTCGTCTCCACCACGAAAGGAGGATTCGTCTTCTTTCTGTTGGCGCTCGCAATTCTTTTCCCCGTATTGCTGTTGCTGCAGAAATCAGAACGTAATGCCAATCCTTCAGTATTGGTTCCACCAAAAACAGAAAGCAGCTTCGCGGGCGAATTATGAACGGTGGACAGAATAGAACGATCCAGGCGACCAGCGTGGCTCCAGCACGACTGGCCGGTACTGCGAGGTTGCGATGACGGTTTGCGACGTGGTGATCCTGGGAGCTGGTCCGTACGGACTGGCAGCCGGTGCACATCTGCGAGCCATCCCAGGTCTCGACGTCCGCGTGTTCGGCGAGCCGATGGAATTTTGGAAGGCGCACATGCCGGAGGGTATGCTCCTGCGGTCGCCGTGGGCGGCATCGCATATCTCAGATCCCGGAACAGCACTCACCATGGATGCGTTTGCCACTGAGCTCGGCGTTCGAATTCCGACGCCAATTCCGCTCGATCGATTTGTTGAGTATGGTCTTTGGTTTCACCGCAAGGCTGTCCCGGAGATCGATCGCCGTAGAATCGCCCGTATCGAGAAAAGTTCCCAGGGCTTCCGAGTGACTCTCGCTGACGGCGAGCAATTGCAGTCGCGCAGGGTGGTTATCGCTGCGGGGATTGGGTCGTTTGCTCGCCGGCCACAGCCATTCGAAGGACTTCCATCTGAACTCGTCACACACGTCTCAGATCAAAGAGACGTGCGTCGTTTCGTAGGGAAACGAGTCGCAATTATTGGCGCCGGCCAAAGTGCGCTCGAGTCGGCCGCCCTGATACACGAAGCTGGCGGAGAGGTCGAGGTGATCGTCCGAGCCTCGGACGTGCACTGGCTCGGATGGCGCGCCAGATTGCAAAAACTTGGCCCCATTGCGAAGCTGCTCTATTCCCCATTCGACATCGGACCCGCGGGCGTCAGCCGCATCGTCGCCGTTCCAGATTCCGTAAAGTATTTCCCGCGAAGTGTGCAAGATGCTTTTCGCAGGCGAGCCCTTCGTCCAGCCGGTGCCCGTTGGCTCGTGGATCGATTTAAGGATATTCGCATTTCCAGGAGCCGCTTTGTGGAGTCCGCAACGCCATCAGGCAATGGATTGCGTTTGCGTCTGAACGATGGGAGCTTTCGAGAAGTGGACCATGCTCTGCTCGGCACCGGTTATCGCGTTGATGTTACGCGCTATCCGTTCTTAGCACCCGAGTTGAGCGCAGGGGTGGCGCAGGTCAACGGGTTCCCGAAACTCGCGCCGGATTTCGAATCATCGATCCCTGGCCTTCATTTTATGGGCGCGCCCTCATCTTGGAATTTTGGTCCGTTAATGTTTTTCGTGTGCGGTACTGACTACGCTGCCCGAAGGCTGGCCCGCCACATCGCCGCTGGTGCATCGCGCAACGGATCTGAGCGAACCTCTGTGGCTCCACTGTGAAAAGCGCCGTGCTGAATAACATAGCAGCGCCGGGGCAATCGTCCGGCAATCGCGTCGGCGCCGTCATCGTCGGCGGTGACTTCCACGGCTTAGGTATCATTCGCAGTCTCGGACGCCGCGGCATTCCTCTTTGCGTTGTTGACGACGAGTACTCCATCGGGCGGTTTTCAAAATATACGACCTTTACAGTGCACTCTCCGAGCCTCCGCAAGGAAAAAGAGACCGTCGATTACCTCATCGAGATGGGGCACAAAATGAACCTGAACGGCTGGGTTCTATTCCCCACTCGTGACGAACATGTGGCTGCGTTCTCTCGCCATAAGCAGGCGCTGTCGCAAGTTTTTCGCGTTCCTACACCCGACTGGGAAATAACGAGGTGGGCTTGGAACAAATGGAATACCTACTGCATGGCACAGCAGCTGGGCATCCCCATTCCCCGCACCTGGTGCCCGCGCACGGTTGAGGAGCTCGACCGGATCGACGCGGAATTTCCTCTGGCCATCAAACCGTCCGTGAAGGAGGACTTCTTCTACGCCACGAGGGCGAAAGCCTGGCGGGCGGAAAATAGAAATGAGCTTAAGGAAATGTTTCAGAGGGCCTCGGGCCATGTTGGAACAAACGAGGTCCTGGTGCAGGAAATTATCCCCGGAGACGGAACTCGCCAGTTCTCTTCTTGCGTGTTCATGAAGAATGGCATCGCACTGGGAAGCATGGAGGCGCAGCGCTGGCGCCAACATCCTCCCGAATTTGGCCGCGCGGCTACTTTCGTAGAAAGCATCGACCTTCCGATTGTGGAGGAGCTGACGTTGAAGTTTCTGCGCGCGATTAACTATTACGGCCTGGCAGAAGTTGAATACAAGCTTGATCCAAGGGACGGAAAATACAAGTTGTTGGATGTGAATGCCCGCACTTGGGGGTTCCACGCGCTGGGATACCCAGCAGGAGTCGATTTTTCCTACCTGTTGTATGCCGATCAGATCGGAGATCCGGTCGAAACGTGCCGCGGCCGTTCCGGAGTCGGATGGATACGGATGGTCACCGACGTTCCGACGAGTGTTGGAGATATTTTCGCCGGTCGCCTCACGCCTAAGGCATATATGCGATCTTTGAGGGACTTTAAGATCGAATCAGTCTTCAGCTCTGAGGATATCGTTCCCAGTCTGGCGGAGGTGGCCCTGCTTCCTTATCTAGCCATCAAACGCGGCTACTGATTGATGAATTTGACGCAACGCTCCGTCAGCTAGTCCGGACGACTTTGCACGAAATGAAAATATCAGCAGCGCGTGATGTTCCCTTCGAATCCACAATCTCCGCCTGGTGCACTTTGCATCCACTTCCACTCCGTTCCGCTTTCCAGTGGCCGTAACATCTCAATAGCACAATCAGCCTCACTCCTCGACTTACCCTTCTCCATCTGATTGTTTCCATGCGAAATAACGCGCCGTCCAATCCTTGCCTTCTGCTACGATCGCCGCGGCATAATTGGGTTCGGAGGCGAGGGATGGAACAAACGACTCGATACCCCAGCGCGGCTCGTCAACGCTGGAAAGCGTCGCAGGGCTGCCAGGTGAAAGGGAAACGTCAAAACTGTCCAACGGAATCTGCAGTCCGTCTCCTTTAGCCTTGATGTAAGCCTCTTTTCGAGTCCAGCAAAGAAAAAATCCATCGGTTCGCAATTCCGCCGGCAGCCTGGTCAGTTCGTCGATTTCCTTCGCAGAGAAGTAGCGCTTCGCAATCGCCTCGCTCGCGAACTCGGCCCGGATCAGCTCGAGATCAATCCCGACCTCTTGTTCGCGCCCAATCGCCACCACCGCGAGTCCGTGCGAGTGTGAGAGATTGAAACAAATCCCCGACCGCGACACAGCGCCCGTAATGGCAGGCTTGCCGTACGGACCATACGCGAACTCGATCGATCGTGGTGCGCATTGCAGATATTTGCCAAGCAAGTCTCGAAGAATCCCGCGCGCCGCGATGTAGCGATCGCGATCCCGTTCGAAAATAAATCGCGCCGCACGCGCCTTTTCCTGGTCAGCCAGTGTGGCCTCCAGACGCCGCAATGTGGGTTCATCCGTGGACAGTGAAGCGCGCCAAACGTGGATTTCGCGATCTGCCAATCCCGGCGTTGCCGCCGGAGATGACCACTCAATTGTCGAGTTCATTTCTGCGGTCTCTCGGGAATATTAAAGATCCGTCCTGAGCGTTCTGTGAGCCTCTGGTATTGGCGTTTGGAGCATACGGGTAGTACGACCGTACCCATGTGAGCGCTATATTTGTGTGTATCATTCACTGGTGGCTCCCGTAAAGGTCCCGTACGCTTTCACGACGTGCGCTTCCGTGACAGGCCAACGCACCAAGGAAGCTCGTCACCTTGCCGCCGCCAGGACGCATGATTGAGCAACAGGGCAATTCAAAAACCACCACGCTATTCAGCATCATCATAGCCGTCTACAACGACTGGGCGCTACTCGATCAGTGCCTTGGATCCTTGGCGCAACAAAAGAATGGAACGAACTTTGAAGTGATTGTTGCGGACGACGGTAGCAGCGAAAGCGCTCCTGAGTTTATTCGCAGGTGGGGCGAGTGCTACCCGTTGACACTGATCAGGCATTCGCATGCGGGAATCTCAACCGCGCGAAACCGAGGAGTACAGGCCTCCAAAGGCGAAGTCCTGGTGTTCGTGGACGCCGATTGCCGGCTCCAGACAAACTGCCTTGCGGCTCTGGCCAAAGCGATCGCCGACTTTCCCCAGCACAATTATTTTCAGCTCCATCTAATGGGCGATTGTTTGGGGACCGTTGGCAAAGCCGAGGAGTTGCGGCTGGCAATGTTGCAGGAGCACCTATTGCAACCGGATGGCCGCATTCGATACCTGAATACGGCGGGGTTCGCGATCCGGAAAGCGGTCGTGGACGTTGCAAGAGGCTTGTTCGATCCTGTGGCGCTCCGGGCGGAGGACACCTTCTTGATGGCCACCTTGATGCAAAATGGAGAGCTTCCTTTCTTTGTCCCGAATGCCACCGTCGAGCATGTGATTCCCTTGTCGGTGATGGCGTGCCTTCGCAAGGACATTCGATCGATATATCTGGAGGCGAAAACCTATGACCTCATCGCCTCGAAGGGCGTTCGATTTCGAGTGACCCATCAAGAGCGTCTCGCCATGGCCTGGTCGATGTGGAAGGTTTCCGGCGAGCGCTCGTTCGGAAGGCGCCCGTGGTTCGTAGTGACGGGCAGACAAGGGCTGCGCTTGCTCGCCGCCTATGTGTACCGATGCTTCAGGGCAGTGCGTCTAACGTCATGAGGTCGCTGGAGCAGCCATTTCGTCGCGGACGACTCGACCGTTGTGGCGCCGACTTCAATTAGGCAGTCACAATCACGATTGCTGCACGAATCGTCAATGTGATATTTGACGGTGTGCGCTAAAGACCGTCGCTAATTCTGAACCGAGGGACGGGAGGTGTCCCGAGTGGTTCCATCTGGCATCGAGACACATTAAGCCCGCTCGGCGCGCTGCGATGCGAATCCGCTCAACCGATTTGCGCAGTAACAAAGGGCTTGCCAGGCCTCGCGGCGTGCTTGGGAGGCCATAAACGGCCGGGAAATGCCCGGCAAATGGGGCGGAGGCTGGGTTGGCTTGGGTTGGGGAGCCTGGCGCTTGATCCCTGTGCTAGGCTACAGGGAATGAACCCAACGAACAGTGCCGTTTTGGGGCAGCAAGGGCGGGTGCAGCCACCCTGCCAAGGGCGTTCCGGCGACCGGAGGAAAATCGTTTCCACGGAGTGGCCGGCAAATCGCCACCCAGGCGGTGGAATTGCTCTAAAGCCTTTGTTTACAGCTATTTACGAAAGGACCAAAATGGTCCATAGATTGCATTAATTGAGCTCAGTATCCGTTCCGGATTCGCGTACGAAGGCGCGGTGTCGCCGGTGCCTGTGATGGAAGACGCGAGGTCGGTTCCTTATGAGAGCTGAATCGATGCCTGAGGTTCACCAACTTCCCGTGAGTGACGATACCACTAAGCAACTGACGCAGATTTGGCAAGAGATTTTGGGTATCGACTCCATTGCGCCCGATCAGAATTATTTCGATCTGGGCGGAGATTCCTCCGTAGCCGTACAGTTGTTTGCACAAATTGAAAAGGTTTTCGGAGTCAAGTTGCCATTGGCTACGCTCTTTGAAGCTCCTACCATCGAAGAGCTTGCCCGGATCCTGGGACGTGACGAGTCACCAGCGGGTTGGTCTTCCCTCGTAGCGATTCAGTCATCGGGTTCACGCCCTCCCTTTTTCTGCATCCATGGAGCTGGCGGGACCGTGCTCATCTATCGGGAACTCGCCCAACGCCTGGGTCCCGACCAGCCGTTTTACGGATTGCAGTCCATCGGCTTGGACGCGAGCTGCGAGCCGCTAACACGTATCGAAGACATGGCAGCCGCATACACGAAAGAGATTCGCAGGAAACAGCCGCAGGGGCCATATTACCTTGGCGGCTATTGCATGGGCGGAACGGTCGCATACGAAGTCGCTCAACAGCTTCGTGCACTGGGCGAGCCGGTGGCTCTGTTGGCGTTGTTCGATACGATGGACTGGTCGAAAGTCCTACCGGCTTCCGTCTTGGCCAAGAGCTACCATGCCGTCGAGCGGCTCGGATTTCACGCGGCCAATTTTTCTCGCCTGGATCGCCAGGGCAAGGCACAATTTCTCAAAGAGAAGATGGAGATCCTTCGCACTCGCATTCCGGTATGGCGAGGAACGCTACTCGTAAAATTTTCCAAGGCGCCGAGTGACGATTCATCGGAATCGGTCCTGCTCGCAAAAATCTGGCGAACCAATGATATTGCCTCTGCGGCCTACGTTCCGAAACCCTATGCTGGAACCGTTACGGATTTCCGTCCTTTGAAGCAATATCGGATATTCGACAGGCCCGACGCCAAATGGGATCAGTTGGCCGAGGGAGGACAGAAGGTCGTCGTGGTCCCCTCGTATCCCGCCGGGATGCTTGTCGAGCCTTTCGTTCAGCACCTGGCGGCTGCCCTTCAGAAAGCCCTCGGCGAAGCAGCTCCAGCGGAACGGAAACAGTTAGCCTTGTTCGAAACTCGCGAGCACTAGGATGTTCGGAGGAGTCGTTTGCCGCCCGGAGATGGTTGGTCGAAGACCTGGACATTCTTTGAAGGTGCATGGCATGAAGGCAACGTGCCGATCATGGGGCCGCGCACACATGCCGCATGGCTCTGCTCCGTGGTCTTCGATGGCGCGCGATATTTTGAAGGGGTCGCGCCCGATCTTGAGCTCCATTGCGCGCGCGTCAATGAATCCGCAACGAAGCTCTTCCTGAAACCCACAGTTCCGACGGAAACTTGGGTCAAACTCGCGCGCGAAGGATTCACACGATTCGACCAAGACACCGCGCTCTATATCCGGCCCATGTACTGGGCCGAGAAAGAAGGGCCCTGGGTCCAAGCGCACGATCCCGAATCCACGCGATGGTGCCTCTCGATTTATGAAGCACCGATGCGCCCTCCTAAAGGCTTTTCGGTCACGTTATCTCCTTTTCGCCGGCCGACCGTAGAAACAATGCCGGTGGACGCCAAGGCCGGATGTCTGTATCCGACCAACGCACGCGCGCTGTTTGAAGTCCATGCTCGCGGCTTCGACAATGCCGTCGTCTGCGACGTGCTCGGGAATGTCGCTGAGCTGGCCACATCCAATATTTTCATGGCCAAAGACGGCGTGGTATATACCCCAATTCCCAACGGCACTTTTCTCGCCGGCATTACCCGCCAGCGCGTAATCGGATTACTGCGCGATAGCGGCGTAACCGTAGTTGAAAAAACCCTCACCTATCAGAATTTTCAGACGGCAGATGAGATATTCTCTACGGGAAACTATTCCAAAGTTGTCCCAGTGACCCGGATCGATGATCGTACACTTCCATTTGGGCCTTTATATGCCAAAGCACGTGAACTCTATTGGTCGTTCGCACACTCACGAATATGATGGCGATCGGGCCTTGGCTGAACACGCCGCCGGATCGGCAGTGAATTGTCCCCTGCCGAAAACAAAATTCTTCTTTTCCGCGATACCAGGCGCCGCCTGATGCACAAGTCCACCTCAGCAATGACCGATGTCCTGACTCCGATATGGGAGCGCGTCCTGCGACGGCCGTCCATCGGCATCGAAGATAGTTTTTTCGATCTGGGTGGCGACTCCTTGCTCGCTGTTGAGCTTTTTTCGGAAATTGAGCGGGTTTGCGGCCGAGAGTTGGCTCCGGTGACAATTTATTGTGCCCCGACGATCGCTTCTCTGGCTTCCGTGCTGGAAGAGCCCACCGCGCCGCGGTTTCCGCCGCTCCTGCAATTAAAAGATGGCACGGAAGCGCCGCCACTTTTCCTTGCGCATGGTCTGGGCGGCACGGCCATGGACTTTTTCCAGCTTGTGAAACACATTCAAACGCAGCAGCCCATCTACGGTCTGCAAGCGAAGGGAACAGATGGGGTTGACGAGCCTTTTGATCGCATCGAGGATTTGGCTCAATTCTATCTCGAAGCAATCAGGCGCTTGCAGCCTCACGGCCCCTACTTCCTCATCGGCTACTCTCTCGGCGGGCTCGTCACGCTCGAAATGGCCAATCGCCTGACCAATCAAGGAGAGAAAGTCGCATTACTCGCCATGCTCGAAAGCTACCCGCACTCGCGGTTTCTTTCACTAGGACAGCGCGTGCGCCTCGGTACCCGACTAGCCACTCATCGAGCAACCACGGTCGGCCGCTTGCCCATAAGCGACGCGCTTTCCTACATCGTTCGACCCTCGGAGCGCCGGCTGTACGTTTCTCGCGATAGGAATGGGAACGCACCAAGTCAATTGCCGGTCGGTGCATCCCATACTCCAGCAATGCAGCGCGCCCGTGAAAGTGCCTATAAATCCTTGATGCGCTATCGACCACGCTATTACAGCGGCGAAATAAAGTTCGTGAGGGCCGAGACTGTCACGGATTTCCCGGATAATCCCACTGCAGTATGGTCTCACTTAGTCGCTAGGTTTCAGGTCGCGACGGTGGCGGGCGATCATTTGGGAATCCTGGGCACGCACTTCGAGAATCTCGCCTCGGTGATTTCCCGTTTCCTCCGTGAAGCTTCGGCCTAGCGGCGAAAGCGGCATTCGAACAACGTCAGCCAAGGATCTCTTCCAACTGAATATGAATGGTGCAGAAAGTCTAATCCGCACACTGGTCGCTGGGGGCGTTGACGCCTGTTTCACGAATCCCGGCACCTCGGAAATGCACATCGTCGCCGCGCTCGACCAGGTAACGGAGATGCGTTGCGTGCTCGGCCTCTTCGAAGGTGTGGTCACGGGAGCCGCGGACGGCTATGCGCGCATGGCCGAAAAGCCGGCATGCACGCTGCTGCATCTCGGTCCTGGCTTGGCTAACGGGACGGCGAACTTGCACAACGCGAGCCGGGCGCAAGTTCCGATCGTCAGCATCGTTGGGCAACATGCGACACATCATCTGCGCTATGACGCGCCGCTTACGTCCGATATCGAAGCGATTGCGCGGCCGTATTCCAAATGGTTGCGCACATCCTCCGCTGCGTCCGGCCTTGGCCCAGACGCCGCCGAGGCCATCATTGCCGCGCGCACGGCACCGGGCCAAATTGCCACACTGATTGTCCCCGCCGATGTGGCGTGGAGCAACGGCGGGTCCATCGCCGCAATCCCCGCGGCTCCGAGAGCGCCACTGCCCTCCGCCGAATCTGTCAATCGAGCGGCGTTGATGCTCCGCTCGGACGTGCCCACGGCGCTCCTGCTCACCGGATCCGCGCTGTATGGCGAAGGACTTCAAGCAGCCGGCCGCATCGCTGCGGCCACCAACGCCAAACTGCTTGCGCCCTATCCAATCACGCGCGTCGAGCGTGGCGCCGGTGCTCCTCCGGTGCAGAGAATTCCCTACATGCCGGAGCAGACAGTTGAATTCCTGAAAAATATTCGCCAGCTGATTCTGGTCGGAGCGGCTGCTCCAGTTTCCTACTTCGCTTACCCCGGCAAGAATAGTGTGTTGACTCCCGCAGAGTGTGAAATCCATGCGCTGGCGACCCCCGGAGAGGATTATGTCGGCGCACTCGATGCCCTGGTGGCGGCTTTGTCGTTGCAGAATCGCAAGCCGTTGCTGGCGGATAAGGCCGAACGGCCGCCCAGGCCCAGCGGCGAGATCACTTTGTCTGGGCTTGCCGCTGCATTGGGAGCGTTACTGCCCGAGAATGCGATCGTCGTTGACGAGGCCATGACCTCTGGACGAGGCATCATGGCTGCCACCGCAGGAGCTCCGCCTCACGATTGGCTTGCGAACACAGGTGGTTCGATTGGCATCGCTCTGCCACTGGCCGTAGGTGCGGCCGTCGCTTGCCCCACGCGCCGCGTTTTGTGCCTCACGGCGGATGGCAGCGGGATGTACACCGCGCAAGCGCTGTGGACTATGGCGCGAGAAGGCCTGAACGTAACGACGGTGGTTTTTGCGAACCGCACTTATGCGGTGCTGCAACGTGAATTTGCGGGTCTTGGCGTTGGGACACCCGGTCCCCGCGCGGCGAGTTTGTTTGACATCGGCCGGCCCGCGCTCGACTGGGTACATCTGGCGAAGGGAATGGGCGTGCCCGGCAGCCGCGTTACCTCACTCGACGCATTCGCGAAAGCACTGCGAGAAGGATTTGAAGGTGAAGGGCCTACGTTGATTGAAGTTCCTCTGTAAGAATTCGGAGACGGCCTGACTTCTTGCGACGGCGACCGCCTGCCGCAGGCGATGAATCGCTACTTCGGAGGTGCTGGCGGAGCCGCCAACTTTGCAAGTTCGTCCTTCCGAACCTTGCCGGTCGGGCCCACGGGCAATTCGGGCATGAGCAAAATCCGCGAAGGCCTTTTATAAGGCGCGAGATTCTTTCCGGCATGATCCGCAATTTCAGCGACGTTCGCAGCGGAACCCGGCGACAATTGTACAAAAGCGATAACTTCCTCGCCGCCTTCCACACCTTGAACGGATCGTCCGATCACCGCCGAGCGCACCACCGCAGGATGAGTATTCAGCACCGCCTCAACTTCGGCGGGATAGACGTTCATCCCGAAACGGACGATCAATTCCTTCGTGCGTCCCACGATGAATAGATGCCCGTCTTCCATTCTAGCGAGGTCGCGGGTATTGAACCATCCATCCGGGTCAATGGCGGCGGCAGTTTCCTCCGGGGCGCGGTAATAGCCCTTCGCAATATTTGGCCCGCGCACCGACAATTCGCCCACTTCCCCGTCCCCTACCTGTTTTCCGTCCGTCCCTACGAGCCTGATTTCCACTCCAGGAAGAATTCGTCCGACGGAAAGATCACTCCGAGGTTCCTCAACCCTGGCCTGAGCAATCGTGGGGGAGCATTCCGTCACGCCGTAACCATTGTGGAGAGGTCATTCCGAAGAGGCCCTCGACAGCCGATTTTACAGCGGACTGCAGCGGTGCACCGGACGAAGAAATGATCCGCAGCGCAGGAAATTTCAACGGCCCTGACAAACCTTTTGCCATTGCGTAGTCGGCCAGGAGCGCGAACATCGCGGGCACGCCGAGCACGATCGTCAGCCGATCTCGTTCCAGCGTTGCGAGCGCTGCGACTGGATCGAAACGTGGCGCTAAATAAAGCGTGGCGCCGCTGAGCAGCGTGCCGAGAAGAACTACAGAGAGTCCCACAGCGTGAGACATCGGCAGAACACCATAGAGGCGGTCATCGGGAGTTAGCGAACGGATTCGCGCCGATACCGCTGCTATGAACAGCAAGTTCCTGTGTGTCAGCACCACGCCTTTCGGAAGCCCCGTGGTGCCGGAAGTATAGATCAGCGCGGCCACTCGATCAGCGCTGCTGCTGTTTTTCTCGATTGGCTCCGGTTCGACCTGCTCATTCAGCGCACCGACACCGATCACACCCAGCCCAGCTACGTCTCCGATGAGGGCACCATGCCGCTTGGCGTGCTGCGTGGCGTGCGGCGAGACGCTCGTCATATAGATTACGCGGCGAGCACCGCAGTGATCTCGAATATCATCAATCTCGCGCGCCGAGAGTCTCGCGTTTGCGAGCACCGGCCATGCATCCATCCCCGTCAAGGCCAGGAAAATCGCGATGAACGCGCGGCAGTTTTCGCAAACCAGCATCACTCGATCACCGGGGCGCACACCCGAGTCGTGGAGCCACATGCGGGCCTCGGTTACAACCGCATCCAGTTGGCCGTAAGTCCAATTTCCAGAGGTTTCGACCAAGGCTGGCCGGTCGGGGGAGCGCTCGGTCCATGGTTTGATGGCGTCGCCGATGCTCTCGGGCAGGGATTTCAGTAGTTCGGGCGCCTGAATGTCAATCATGTGCGTTCATCATATCAGTTCGTCGTAAACGAGTGTGGAGCGCGAAATGACGGCTGCGGCGCGACTAACAATGGATGCGGACGCCAGCGCCGGAAAAGCGCATGCGGAAATTGAACGCGGTGCCTGGCTCAGAACAGACGATGGATCCCGAATAATTCCCCGTGCGCACATCTTGTTTTCGCGAACTTACCCGCGCACGGCCGGAGTCATCGCAGAAAGTGTCGAAGCATCAGTCTTGCTTGATAGTAAGAACTGCAGCCAGTTGCGATACACGGATGCGGCCGATACCTGCCAGGCGCCACGCAGCGCACCCGCGACAGCAGCCTCAGGAAATTTCGCCAGAAGCTCCTCGCGCGGGTCTAACTCCACAGACTTTTGAAAATCGTGGAGAAGGTTCGCCGCCGCTGCGTCGAAATACCCGTGCGGCATGCTGGGATACTTTTCTCGCTCCCGACGCAGAAATCTCTTTATGTCTCTGCGGTATTCCTTCAGCAGGGTTCGCGTGCCGTACTCCGGATGCCCTTGGAAATGTACGAAGAGACTGTCTTTTTTCTTTTTCACAAATAGATCAACGCCCGCGTCCGGAGATTGGGTGAGTACCTCGTAACCGCAGGAAGCCAGCGCATCTGCTTGCACCTCATTCCACCGGGAATGCGGGATCTGCATCCTGTCGCCAGCGCCTTCCGTCAGCGCGTGCTTGCGAATCTTCTTGTACTCGAACACGCCGAATTGCTTGTCTGCGAGCCGGTGCCGGGGAATACCATCGCTGTAGAGCACGCCGGCATGCGCCGCCAGGCACGACAAAATCGTGGAAGTTGTATTGTGCTCGGCCCAATCCAGGATTTGGGTCAACGCAGGCCAGTAGGGTTCGTTCCGTAGGTCGGATTGGCGCGGCTCGGTACCCGTCATGACCACGCCGTCAAAACGACTGTTCAGCAGGTCGCCAACGCCGGAATAAAACTTGCCAAGATGCTTCTCTCCTCCATCCGTGTGGGGAAGTTTCGGCAAAGAATAAAGTTTCAGGGATACCGGAATGTCACCGGCGGCGGATTCGAGGAGTTCAAAGAATTGCGCTTCGGTGTCTTCCAGAGCCGAATCCGGCATGTTATTAATCAGCGCGATTCGGACGCTACCCGGTTGGGCAGCCAGGCCACCCGCCGGGCTTGGGCTTGCGGAGTGCACGCGATTCTTCCGCACCAGTAGATCGGGAACGCGCTCTCCGTCGATTACGATGGACATTCACTGTCTCCCAAGCCAAGGAACACGAAAATCCCGCCAGACTTACCGAGTCGTTTTCTCGAGCGCCTGTTCCAAGTCGGCGAGGATGTCGTCAATGTGCTCGATGCCCACGCTCAACCGAATCATCTCGGGCGTCACGCCCGCCTTCGTTTGTTCTTCCGGCGTCAATTGCCGGTGCGTCGTGGACGCCGGATGACAAGCCAGTGATTTCGCGTCGCCCATGTTGACCATGCGCTTGAACAAGCGTAGCGCATCAAAGCATTTCACTCCTCGCTCGAAGCCGCCCTTCACTCCGAACGTCAGCAGCGAACAGAACTGCGTGCCCAAATATCGGTGCGCCATTGGGTACAGCGGGCTGTCGGGAAAGCCGGCGTAATTTACCCATGCCACCTGCTTGTGATTGCGCAGAAATTCCGCTACCTTGCGGGCATTCTCCACGTGACGCTCAACGCGTAACGCCATCGTCTCGACACCTTGCAGCAACAAGAAACCGTTGAACGGCGAAAGTGTAGCCCCCGTATTTCGTTGCGCGACGGTCCGGCAGCGCGCGACGTACGCCGCCGCCCCGAACTGTTCGGTGTAAACGACTCCGTGATAAGCAATTTCCGGCTTATTCAGCATGTAAAAGCGTTCCGGATGGTCGCGCCACGGAAACTTTCCGCTGTCAACGATCATTCCACCAAGCGTGGTGCCATGCCCTCCCATGAATTTCGTCATGGAATGCACCACTACGTCCGCGCCGTACTCCATCGGTCGCAAAAGGATTGGTGTCGCCACGGTGTTGTCAACGATCAACGGCACGCCGTGTTTGTGCGCCACCCGCGCCAGTCCTTCGATATCGGCAACATTTCCCGCCGGATTGCCCACGCTTTCGCAGAAGACCGCTCGCGTGTCCTCGTCGATCAACTTTTCCACGGCCTCGGGACTGTCGTCCTCTGCAAACCGCCCGGCAATTCCTTGCTTGGGCAAAATGTGCGCGAGCAAGGTGTAGGTGGCGCCGTAAAGTTGCGGAAGTGAAACGATGTTGTGTCCCATCTCGGCGATATTGATGAGGGAGTAGTGAATCGCCGCCATTCCCGAGCTCACGCTCAGTGCTTCGACGCCGCCCTCCAGCGCGGCAACTCGCTTTTCGAGCACTGTGTTGGTGGGATTTCCGATCCGGGTGTAAATATTCCCCTGGACTTCAAGATTGAATAACGCCGCACCGTGCGCCGCGTCGTCGAATTCGAACGCCACGGTCTGATAGATCGGCACAGCCACGGCTTTCGTCGTGGGATCGCCGTCGTAGCCAACGTGAATCGCGATGGTTTCTCGCTTCATGCTCTACACATCCCCGGCGATAGGAAGATGGCTGAGGGAGCCTTGATTCTCTGGACCTCGCGATAGGTCGCGCCGGAAGAACTTGCGGACGAGTTACTTCGCATCGCTCATTCGGCGATCGTCGACATGCGCGAAGCCGGCACAGATGCTGGATTCCGCGCCAGCGACTTCATCATCGTCTGTGTCACCCGTTTCGCGGCGAAGCCGGCACCAAAGGCGAAACGCATCACCGGTCCAAAGCTGTTGGCCGCCGCAATCCCGACGAAGTAAAGGCCGGGAACGGATGACTCAAAACTCGACGAAAGTGCTGGTGCGCCGTTGACGCACTTGAGCTTCGCGCGAATCGCAGGATTCAGGAAAGCCAATCGCTCCATATCCACTTTGTATCCCGTCGCCGCAATAATATGTTCCGTAACGATTTCGCGTGCCGAGCCATCCAAGCCACGCAGTTGCAAACGTACTTTGCCGTCCCGGATTTCGGCGCTCTCCACGTTGCATCCAAGTGCCAGCGGCACCCGCCCCATCACCTTGTCCTTGACGAACCACCCGGCGGATGGCCCAAGTGTTGTTCGAACCAGATCGACGCGCAAACTCTCCGGAAGATAATGAAATAGCGCAGCTCCGTCGGAAAAGAAGCGCGAGCGCATTCCCGGGCCAAGCCCGGAATCCGGGTGTCGCATCCGCTGCAACCATGGTCGGCGCTTGCCAGGCACTGGCGCGGTGTGAAATTTCAGCGAAGTGGCGCGAGCCACAAGCTGCGCATCCGCATCGGCGTCTCGCAGCAGTGCGGCCATATCAATCGCCGACGAACCGGCCCCCAGCACTACAACGCTGCGGCCCTTGAACTGTGCTAGATCGTGATGCCGATAGCTATGCGACACGAACTGTGGCGGCAGATGCGTCAAGTTAGTTGGCACATGCTCGAAGTGCGTAATCCCCACCGCGAGCACCACTCGCCGTGCCTTGACCTCTTCGCCATCGTCTAGCCCCACATGAAACCCATCTGCCGAGCGTTCAATGCCGGTAACGACTTTGTCTTCGAGCTCCGGCACCATCCGATCCCGGAAGGCCAGACCATACTCGCTAAAAGTTTCCAGACGCACGGGAATTCCCATGTCGGCGTATTCGATTCCGCGCTCCGCGCAAAATTGCTTCAAAGTGAATTTGCTGTCTGGATCGTAGATGTTCGAAGCGAAACCGTCCGATTTGAGCATCATGCCTTTTGGCATGTGTGCCAGCCAGCTGTCCATCGGCCGGCCGAAAATTCGGAAGGGGATACCGCGACTGCGGAAATGCGCGGCCATCGAAAGTCCGTAAGGACCCGCGCCGACGATCACCGTTTCGATCATAATCTTAGGAATTACCTCTCTCTGTGGATTCAGTCGATTGCCGCGGTCGGCGTGGCCCGCAAACGGCGGCAATCTCAATGCTGGCCCGGAATCGGCCAATTGTCCAGAAACTCTGCTCAGGGCTGTAGCTTGTGAGACAGGCCCTGCCGCCTGTTGATGTGCAATCCAGTTGCCTGTCGGATTTTAAGTAACTGTCCTGGAATCAGTAGCATATACGATCCAGAAATATCCCCCAACGGAAATTCTTTTCCCTCCGCGCCAAGCGATTACCCTTGAGCCGTCGGCGTCGGCTGGCGACCAGGGGAGGCTCGGCGACTGGACTTGGTGTTGGCATTCCCCAATTCCGTGACAGCACGTATCTTCGACCCGCAGAGTGCCAGGCGTCGGATTGACGCCGGCCCTATCGCACCGCGGAAACGTGGCGAAGCTATGTGGCGTACAATGACGCTTCGGCTTGCCACCCAGGAAAATGTAAGGGATAATCAAGAAGTAGGGAAACAATGAGGCAGTAAGGAACATACGATGCAGCATTCCACGGTAACGAGGAAGGGCCAGACGACGATTCCAGGAAAGATTCGCAAGGCTTTGCGAATCAAACCAGGCGACACGCTGGAGTACGTCGTGGACGGGGACCATGCCACGATTCGCGTGCATCCGGGTGCGCGGTCACTTAAGGGTGTGCTCGCCAGCAAGAAGGGTCAGGGGATGTCCTTCGCCCAAATCCGCCAGGCCGCAGCGGCGGTTGCCCGCAATCGCGAAGACGTCCGGTGAGCAAGCGCAGGCTTGTTGACACCAATCTGATCGTTCGCCATTTGGTACAAGACCATGAAATGCACGCCAAGGCCGCTGCAAGACTTTTCGATGCGTGCGACCGCGGCGACGTCGTAATTGTGGTGTTGCCTGCTGTTCTCGCCGAGTGCGTGTTTGTGTTGGATTCCTTTTACGAGCATCCGCGTGGAGAAATCGCTTCGGCGCTCGGCACCCTCCTCTCCAGTCCTGGCGTTGAGATCAGCGAAGAGGCAATTCATCTCGACGCCTTAGATCGCTATCGAAAAACGAAGGTTCATTTCGTAGACTGCTTGATCGCGGCGACCGCGTCGTCCGAAAACACGCCAGTCGCCACCTTCGATCAGGACTTTCGAAGATTTGGCGACGTTCGCGTGGAAATCCAATAGCTTTTCTCTTCGAGTTATCGGTCTCGATTCTCGGACGGTCAGCCACGAACGACGCATGACTGAAGCACCAACTGCGCTCGAATCCAACGTTTTCATGCTGCGCGGGTTATACTCGCCGCCGCAAAGTTGTTCAGGCAGACTGCATTCGGCGAATAGGTCGGGAGACCGACTGAGATCATGCGGGGCGGTCGACCTGGCAAGCTCGCAAGTCGCTTCAAGCGGTTGAGAAAGTGCCAAGAAGAATCCCTCAACTCGACGCCGTCCGCGGCCTGGCAATTCTGGTCGTAATGTTCCATAACATCAGCCCGAAATATCCCCTCTTTCATTCGGACAAGCTGTTCAGCGATGGTTGGATGGGAGTCGACCTTTTCTTCGTGCTTTCCGGACTCTTGATTACCGGGATTCTTTTAGACACGAAACAATCGCCGGGCTATTTCAAGAATTTCTACGTCCGGCGCTGCCTGAGAATTTGGCCGCTCTATTATTCGTTGCTCTTCTTCATGTTCGTGGTCGTTCGTTTCTTGAATACTTCCGAATACCATCTCGTCGTTCAGACCTCATCGCCCTGGTGGGCCTTCCCCCTGTTCTTGCAGAATTTCCTGCTTCCCATTTCAACCAATGCGGCCGGGCCTCTGGGTGTTACGTGGTCACTCGCCATTGAAGAGCAATTTTACCTGGTTTGGCCCCTGGTGGTGCGATTCTGCTCGCCCGCTCAATTACGCCGTCTCGCCGTCGCGGAAATTTGTCTTTCTCCCGCGTTGCGCTATTACCTCGCACTGCACCACGTCGATCTCTACACCAACATCTTCTGCCGCTTAGATGGCCTGATGGCCGGCGCACTTCTTGCGCTTCTCTTACGATCCGAAAACTTTGTACCGTCGAAGCTGCTGAAGCGGGCCTGGATTCTGCTGCTGATCGCGGCGCCGCTGTCATTTCTGACGGAGGCCTTCCATGCGAGATGGATCGTTTTCTCGTTTACGGCGCTGGCGTCGGCAGCGTTCGTCTTCGTTTCGATGTTCTCCGAACGAAAATGGCTGAAGATGATAATGACCAACCGCTTCCTGGTTTATACGGGGACTATCAGTTATGGGCTGTACTTGCTGCACAAAATCCCATTCGGTTTGGTGCAGACACTCCGTCTGGACCGGAACCCCTACCTGCCACTGCCCATCATTTTCGTTACGAGCTTCGGCCTTGCGGCGCTCTCCTGGAATTTGCTCGAAAAACCGTTCCTCAAACTAAAACGATTCTTCGATTCGAAGCCGCTCGACACTGATCGGGCGCATTCCTCGTCCGGGCTTGCCACGTAAGGAATCGGTTGCCCCGTTGCCAGAACCCAAAGGCACGCCGAAAAACTACTTATGGAGCGCTTCCGCCGTACGCCACTGGCGTCTTGTTCTCGGCGCTCCAGTTGTTACGGAATGGCCGCTGAGGCTTCATTGGAATTGACGCTTTCGCGGCCTAGCGCATCTACTGCCCGAGTCACGTAGTAATAAGTCAGACCGCTTTCCACAGTGTTGTCAGTGAATGTAGTTCCCGGAATAGGCGATGTATTGATCCGAACGTAATTTCCTGCGGGAGTCGTGCTCCGATACACGTTGTATCCGGCAACCTGTGAACTGCTAGCCTGCCATTTCAGCTTGACCGTGTGGGCTGTGCCAGTCGATCGCAGATGGATCAGGGACGGCGAGCCACTGGTCTTACGCACCCATTGCGCACTTAACAGCAAGACACTGAGCACCGCGATCCCAGTTCCCACTTTCGTCCGAACGGAGACGCTACGGTCCCGGGTCAAGAGAATCTGACACATTACCAAGAGTGCCAACGCAACTCCACCGACCATAAGTGCCAGAAACCAGCTTCCGCTGAGTGCCTCGGGCACCAGTGACGGTAAGTTGTGAAACTTATGTCTCAACCGCGGATCGATCCAGATATTTTCGACTGTGAAGACAAAGAGTAGGGACGCGAGGCCCCACGCAATCAACGGCAACCTCGACCTTTTACCCGTGGGGCGCAGCGAACCTCCACCCATTGGACGCTCTCTCCCGATGCGAATCG
>CAWBLT010000008.1:0-27639 GCA_963789665.1 uncultured Acidobacteriota bacterium
ACCATTACTATCTCGACCAAAAGGCCACAACAGCCAATCGTCCTACGCCGCGCGATTTAAGATGATTCATTCCGTCGTGCACACCTTGCCTAGCTACGTCTAATTACTCCGGCGCGAAACGAGGCGGAATATCATAGAGCTCACCCTGCGATCGGTAGTTGCGCAAAGCTTGAGGCCGCTCAGATGGGTCATCGTGGACGATGCGTCTACGGATCGCACGCCCGAGATCGTAGGCTCGTACGCGGCGACAAATCCATGGATAGATCTGATCCGGATGCCGGAACGGCGAGAGCGCAGCTTCGCAGGGAAAGCGAATGCCGTAAATGCGGGTCGAGAGCGCTTGGCCGGCTTGGACTACGAAGTCATTGGGAATCTGGACGCCGACGTTTCCTTCGAACCGGATTATTTTGAGTTTCTGATGAAACGGTTCGGCGAGAATGCGAAGTTGGGTGTTGCCGGGACGGCGTTTCTCGAAGGCGATCTCTCTTATAATTATGACTTCGTGGGCACGGAGCACGTGTCTGGAATGTGCCAGATGTTTCGCCGTGAGTGTTTCGATGAAATCGGCGGCTACCCCGCAATCAAATCAGGGGGAATCGATCTGGTCGCGGTACTGAGCGCGCGCGCAAAAGGCTGGCAAACGAAGACGTTCATCGAAAAAAGCTTCCATCACCACCGAACGCAGGGCGGTGCATTGCACTCCGGACTGCGCGAAAGGCTGCACATCGGACGGAAGGACTATCTGCTCGGAAATCATCCTCTATGGGAAGTGTTTCGATGCTGCTATCAGATGATGCGCAAGCCGTACGTGATTGGCGGAGGATTTGTTCTAGCGGCCTACGTATGGAACTGGATTCGGGGAATTAAGAGAACGATTCCCGAGGAACTGATGACTCTCCGACGCCGGGACCAAATGGCACGTCTGAAGGGTTTGCTTCAGCGCCGGTTTCCGTTCTGTCGTCGATTGTCTAGCCTGCAGGTGGTCCAAACGCAGCGCAGCATCTCGCCTCGTGGATGAGGCGGGAGCAGCAATTGTCGAGCGGGGTCTAGGATGCCGACTGAAACGATCGAGATCGCCGTTAAAGGCCGATGGCTGAAAGTCCCGGCGGTCAAGGTCGACGACAAATATCTCGCTGTAAAAGGAAGCTGGCTGAAGATTGCGTATGTGAACAACGAGCAGTGGCTGGAAACCGAAGTGAAGGATCCCGCACACTGCGTGGAAGTCTTGAAAAGCCAGAGGTCCGACGGGATGCCGGGCCGACATCTTTACGTTCGCCCACAAATTGCCGGTGAGAGAGCCGCAATATCCCTATGCGATGGAGTGGGAAAGCGTTGCGGCGATTCATGTCACAGGCTTCAAAGATTGGTGGGAGAGCCTGCCGCAGGAAACTCGCAAGAACGTGCGGAGATCACAAAAGCGTGGTGTCGTCGTCCAGGTAAGGAAGTTCGATGATGAATTACTGCGCGACATGCACGCGCTGAACAACGACTCTCCGGTTCGGCAGGGGAAGGTTTTCACGCATTACGGCAAGACTCTGGAGCAGACGGCCAGAGACAAAGTTGATCATCTCGAGAGAAGTGACTACGTCTGCGCCTATTTCGAAAAAGAATTGATCGGTGTCCTCAAGCTGGTTTATCGCGGAGAGATTGCATCGATATTGACGTTTCTTCCGAAGGCGAGCCACAGCGACAAGCGTCCGGCGAACGCGATAATTTCGAAAGCGGTTGAAATTTGCGAAGAGAAAGGTCTTTCGTATCTTACGTACGGCATGTTTAACTATGGAAACAAACGCCACACTCCGCTGCGTGAGTTCAAGATTCGAAATGGATTCGGCGAAGTGATGGTGCCGCGATTTTACCTACCTTTGAACGCCAAAGGCGCGGTTTGCGTGAAGCTAAAGCTGCATCGAGGTTTGATCGGGTTGTTGCCGCACGGCGTCATCACCGTCTTGGTGAATGTTCGCGCGAAACTTTACAATTTTTACCTAAGCCGGTGTAGCTCAACGTCAGAGCGGCCGAATCGTACTCGGCAGATGGAGCGTTCAATTCCTCCCGCCGGCTCCAAACTCTAATCTATACAGAATTGAGATCCGCACGACAAATGCATCAACAATTTGAGAACTCCGGGGCTGAAGTAAGCTGACATGCCAGGAATCGCTGGACTTATAACTAAAATGCCCCGGTCTTGGGCAGAACCGCAGCTTATGCGGATGCTCGAGCCCTTCGCCACGAATCGTTCTATGTCACCGGAACTTTTATCGACGAGTCGCTGGGTTTATACGTCGGATGGGCGGCGCGAAAGGATTCTTTCTCCGATGAAATGCCCATCCGGAATGAGCATGGTGACGTTGTAATTGTTTTTGCTGGAGAAGAATATCCTGCACCCGATACCGCTGGTGATCTCAAGAAGCGAGGTCACGACTGCGAACTCCGATGGACCTTCTTATCTGGTCCACAGCTATGAAGAGGATCCCGACTTTTTCAAGAATCTGAATGGCCGGTTCCACGGTGTCGTTGCCGATCTCACCCGTGGCACAGCGACACTCTTCAACGATCGCTTTGGCCTGCAGCGATTATGCTTTCCACGAAACTAACGGAGCGCATTTTACTTTGCCGCAGAAGCCAAAGCGATTCTCGCGATTCGTCCCGAACTGCGCCGCATGGATTCGCGCGGGGTCGGCGAGTTCATAACTTCCGGGATGTGTCCTGGAGAATCGCACTCTGTTCACAGGAATTCATGCATTGCCAGGAGCGTCAGCCTGGAGTTTTCGCGGGGGCGCGTTAGAGAAGAAGGCCGCTTACTTCGAACCACGCGAATGGGAGCAACAGGAGCCTCTTGATGAGGAAGGCTACTACCAGCAGCTCCGCGAAGCTTTCACCACGCGCCTGCCTCGTTATTTCAATGGCCGGGAACGTATCGGCGTCTCGCTAACGGGTGGCCTCGATACGCGCATCATTATGGCCTGGCACAAAGCTGCGTCCGGCGACCTGCCGTGCTACACCTTCGGCAGCATGTATCGCGAGAATCAAGACGTGTACCTCGCGCGGCGCGTAGCCGAAATCTGCGGCCAACCCTACCAGGTCGTCACTGACGACGAAAGATGCTTGTCACGATTCCCGCACTACGCTGAGCGCACGCTGTATCTGACCGACGGCTGCGTGGATATCAGTCGCTCCGTCGATCTGTGGAACAATGAAATGGCTCGGCAAATTGCGCCGGTGCGCATGGTTGGCACTTTCGGCAGCGAAATTATCCGCAAGTCGGTGATGTTCAAAGCCGTATTGCCTTCCCCAGTGCCGTTCAGTCCTGAAATGTTTTCTGAAATATCGCGCGGCGTTGACACTTACCGCAGCCTGCTGCGCGGCGATCGCACGAGCCTGGTGGCATTCACGCAGACGGCCGCGTATCATTTCGGCGTCGTGATGCTGGAGCAGACCCAGCTGACCCTGCGCTCGCCGTATCTCGATAATGAAATCGTCCGCGCCGTTTTTCGAGCGCCCAAAGTTGAACATGGCGAAGACGTGCGTATGCGCCTTATTCGCGAAGGCAGTCCGGCATTAGCCCACCTGCGCACGGACCGAGGCTTGGGGCATTACAATCCGGTCGCGAAAGCTCTGAATCGCGCTTATTTGGATTTCACCTTCAAAGCCGAGTACGCGTACGATTATGGTATGCCGCAGTGGGTTGCGAAAGTGGATCGCGCGTTTGCGCCGCTCCATATGGAGCGCTTGTGGATGGGCCGTCACAAGCTCTTTCACTTTCGCTGGTGGTATCGCACCATTCTGGCGAAGTATGTGCAGGAAATACTGCTGGACGCACGGTCGTTGGCACGTCCTTATGTGGATCGGCGCGGCGTCGAGGCAGTCGTCAGCGGCCATCTGAAGGGCAATTGTAACTACACCACCGAAATTCATCGGCTTCTCTCGTTAGAACTGCTGCACCGGCTTTTTGTCGATGGAAACAGTTAGTGCGTCTCGCACGAATCCTCTAATTCAATGTCAAACATCTCGCCCAACGTTGAGTCTGCCGAGGAAATCTCTCCCAAGATGAGCCGAGGGTGAGAATAACTTCGCAACCCTCCAAGGCTCAGCGCAATCCTGCACTCGATTTCACAAAGGGCACGCTCGTCCTCCTTATGGTCCTCTATCATTGGATTAATTATTTCATCGGGTCGCAGTGGGAATATTATTTTTACATCAGGTTCTTGACGCCGTCCTTTGTCTTTATCACTGGATTTATGATTTCCAATGTTTACCTATCGAGGTATGATGCCGCAGACCCCCGTCTTGCGAAGAGATTATTCACGAGGGGACTTAAGCTCATGGCGGTATTCCTCGTCCTGAATGTTGCTCGGGCCCTAGTCGTTCCTGTTTTGTCCACGGGCGTTCTCGTAGCTAACCCGCTTGCCCCTAGAAACCTCTTCGTCATTTTTGTGTCCGGGAATGTCCCGGTCGTGGGTGGTAAGCTCATCGCCTTCTCTATTCTAGTGCCCATCAGCTATCTGCTTATGTTCTCGGGAGCACTAATGCTCCCCTACAGATTCTATAGGCACACGTTTCATGTTGTGTGCCTGCTCCTGTTGTCGTCCATCTTGGTGCTCGGATTGATCGGCGAGATGAGCCCATACCTTGAAGTTGTTACAATCGGAATCGTGGGCGTCCTGGCTGGATTCATTCCCATTGCTAAGATTAACGATCTCGTTCGGCACCCATACATGCTTGCGCTTGCCTATCTGTGTTACACGGTCGCGATAACGATCTGGAATGTTCCATTTCCGCTTTTGATCGTTGGGGTGACCCTGAGCGTCATGGTCATTTATCTGGTGGGCATCAGCGGTGGTGAATCTGGCATTGTGAAAAATGAGGTAATTCTACTCGGGAAGTACTCATTATTTGGGTATATATCCCAAATTGCGATCCTTCAGATCCTCAGCGCGAGCCTTCGCCATTTCAATGGCCAAGTCGCGGTGTTGGGCATATCGTTCGTTGCGGCCTTCGCCCTCACAATCGCCAGTGTGGAAATCGTGGATCGCGCGAGAGCGAGAGCGACGAGCGTGGATCGGTTGTACAAAGCGGTGTTTGCGTGAGAGGGCGGACGCCGCAGAAGATGCGCATTCACTCGAGTCCGATGTGCTGAATAATCATTTCCCGTGCACCGGGTCGATTCGTGACACGTCGGAGTCAGAGCGGTTGAAGAGGAAGATCGAATGATATTTTGGCTCGCCCTGCTGATCTGCAGCACTGGAATCGCAGGATTATTTTTCCTTGATCGCGATCCGTCGACGCGCAATTCCAAAGCACTCTGGCTGCCCGTCATCTGGCTCTGGATAGCGGGGTCGAGAGCAGTTTCGTCATGGTTTGGGATAGGGGGCGGGTCCGCGGGCGCTCTCGCCTCAACACTCGACGGGAGTCCCACGGACGCAACTATTTATGCAACTCTTATGGCCGCCGGCATCATGGTCTTGTTTTTTCGGAGGGACAGGACAATTGTCCTGCTCAAAGAGAATGGTCCCATACTTATATACCTCCTATACTGCTTGATTAGCATAACGTGGTCTCCCATCCCTGAGCCCGCCTTTAAGCGTTGGACCAAAGACGTTGGTGATTTGGTAATGGCGCTCATTGTAGTGACAGACGGTCAGCCGCTTGAGGCCCTCCGGCGACTTTACTCTCGGGTTGGCTTTATCTTGTTGCCTTTTTCTATTTTCTTGATTCGGTACACCGATCTGGGTCGTGCATTCACTCCTGATGGGGAGCCCATGAACACCGGCGTAACGACCAACAAGAACGCTCTCGGCCTGATTGTGTACCTTGTTTTACTTGGTGCGCTATGGAACGTGCGCGCGCTCCTCAAAGATAAGGAAGTTTCTAATCGGACGCGCCGCTTGGTGGCTCAGGGTGCCCTACTTACCTTCGGCTTCGTGCTTCTGCAAATGGCCCACTGTGCCACCGCTGTCGCCTGCTTTGTTCTCGGTGGCGGGCTCATGCTTGCAACCAGTCTTCGTTTTATCAGAAACCGGCCCGCCAGAGTGCATGCACTCTGCTTGGTAATCGTTCTCGGAGGGGCGCTCACTATGCTCTTCGGGGGCCAGTCGCTCGTGACGAACGCTCTGGGCAGGCAGGCGAATATGGGGCGCACCGACATTTGGGCAGCCGCGATTGCTGCAGCAGGGAACCCGGTAATTGGCACAGGATTCGAAAGCTTCTGGAACACGAGCGTGCGCAAAGTCGCCCGCGGTCTCCCCGGCTATTGGGACATGAATGATCTCGCCACGGCACACAATGGCTATATAGAGGTTTACTTGAATCTCGGCTGGGTGGGCGTGTCCCTGATCGCGCTTATCCTAATAAGCGGATACCGACGTGCTGGCGCGGTGTTTGAGCGCGATCCCGAGCTTGGAAGTCTGATTCTTGCTTATGTAGTTACAAGCACCTTCTATAGCGTCACCGAGTCGGGCTTCCGAGTGCTGACTCCGTCATGGATTTTCCTGCTACTCGCGGTGGTCAGCGCGAGCGGTTTTGTCTCCGGGCTCTTCGGCAACGAAGTACCGAAGATTCTTGATTCGCGAGGCGGCACAATCCGAAAAACCCCTGTCAGTAATAGACTCATTCCGATGGGAGGGGCCGTTTACACCGCCCGCCGCGGATTGACCAAATTTGGCATCACCGTCACAAATAATCGCCGCTAATGCTTCCGTTCGGATTCTCAGGGCGGGGATTTTGGCGTGGTCACCGCGTTGGGCGTTTCACGGAAAGCGCTTAATACGCGCGTTTGGAACCTCCGCGCTGGTCAAATTCCAAATGCTACTGATCTAAACACCGGAGCGCCTTCGCGGTCTGCAATGGCCCTTACGATGCCTGAGTCCGGTCGCGAAAAGAAGATGCACGATGCTCCGGTCCATCAGTATTCGAACCGGAAACACCAATAGTGCCAACAAGCGATGCGGCAACGGCTAAAAGGATAATGATTGGAACCCTTCGATTCCACTGGCAACTTCCTTCCCATCGCTTCGAGCGACGGACTTCGCCGCACGGCGGTTCGTGGGGCAGGGATGGCGATTGCCGGCCAGGCGAGTAGCTTCGCTGTGCAGATCGGGTCCGTCGCAATCCTGGCGCGGCTGCTTAGTCCTGCCGATTTCGGGATCTTGACGATGGTTACCACGTTCAGCCTCCTGTTTCGCAGCTTCGGTCAAAATGGATTCACGGAATCGATCATGCAGCGCGAGGAACTTACACACTCTCTCGCGAGTAACCTTTTTTGGATAAAGCTCGGCATCGGCACGATTCTGACTCTGGCGTTCGCCAGCTCGGGACCATTACTGGCGCTTTTCTATCACAACTCGGCCGTTGCTCGAGTCACAGAGGTGATGTCGCTGACGATCGGAATTGGCTGCTTGAGCTGGATTCACTTGGGGCTGCTTCAGCGTGCCATGCATTTCAGGACTACTGCGATCATCAATTTTGTTGGCCAACTAGTCTTGATGATCGTCTCCATCCTCTTGGCGATGGCGGGCTGGCATTACTGGGCGCTGGTTTGGGGCAGCGTGACGCAGACAGTAGTCTTGGCAGCGGGTGCTTGGTTGGTGTGCCGATGGAAACCGAGTCGGCCGAGGCGTGCCTCCGGCACCGGTTCAGGATTTAAGTTCGCGATGAACGTGTATTCCCATTTTGCTTTCAGCTATTTGACTCACAATACGGACAATCTCCTCGTTGGCTGGCGGTATGGTGCTGGAGCACTTGGATTTTATAAGAAGGCATACGACTTGTTCGTTCTGCCAGAAACGCAGCTGTTGTCACCGCTCTCGGCCGTGGTCGTGAGTACGCTTAGTCGCGTCAACCGGGACCGCGAACAATTCCAACGCTATTTTCTGCGGGCGATATCGGTATTGGCTCTGGTAGGGATGGGCATCGGAGCAGATTTTGTTCTGGTGGGGCAAGATCTCATTCGCTTTCTTTTGGGACCTGGATGGGAAGACGCTGGCCGAATCTTCGTCCTATTCGGACCGGGCATCGGCGTCATGTTGCTCTATAACACCCACGGCTGGATTCATCTTTCCATCGGCCGCCCCGAAAGATGGTTTCAATGGGGTCTGCTGGAGTTTGCGTGTACCGCCAGTCTATTCTTGGTGGCTCTACACTGGGGCCCTTCCGGAATCGCCTTGGCTTGGACCATTTCTTATTTCCTCCTCATGTTTCCAGGATTCTGGTACGCCGGAAAGCCCATCGGAATGGGTATGGGGCCGATGTTCGCTGTCATTTGGAAATTTTTCGCCGCATCGGTTGGCGCAGGTGCTCTGACTTTTCTGGTCATCAGAGCTATGCTGGGCTCTGTCGCCCCGATCGGCGCCTCGGGCGCTTTCGTAAGGATGGTTTCCGTTTCGTTGGTATTTTTCGGGCTATATATTCTCGGGGTGATTGCGCTTCACCGGGGACTCAAGCCCCTCACGGAGACGGTTAACCTGCTTCGAGACCTGCTGCCGCGACGCATGCTGAGACGCGAAGCAACTGCAGATTAGTTCGCCCTTAAGTCCGGCTAGAGAAAGAATCTTTCAAAGGGAGAGCATTCATGAATCGTTTGCGGGTCTTGCTGTTAGCGCCGTCCTGTGATCCAGAGGCTATCAGTATCCCTTTTGTCGCTTATCGTCACGCGGCAGCGCTCGCGCAACTCCATGACGTCACTTTGGTTATAGGATCGCCTGTTGAGGGCCATGTGCGTAGCGCCAACGGGCCGTTTAGCAGCATCGAGGCGGTGCGCATGCCGTTGCTCAATCGCATCTTTGACTGGAGTTTTCGCACATTCTTCAGAAACAACTATGACACCCAGTCGTTGACCGCTTTAATGTTATCCGTTTTCTCTTGCGTTTGAATGGTACGCCTGGCGACAGCTGCGGCGCCGCATCTTTGCGGGTGAGTTCGATGTCGCTCTACGCCTCCTACCGATGTCGCCGGTTTGCCGAGTCCTTTCGCCTTCTTCCTGCGCAAGGGGCCAATTCCCTTTGTGATCGGGCCGCTCAATGGCGGTTTGCGTTCCGCCGCCCGGCTTTAGCCAGCCCGACAAACAAAAAGTGGACTGGCCTGCGGAACCTGTATCGCTATCTGCCTTTCGCTCGGTCCACCTATCGTCACGCGGCAGCGATCATAATCGCTTCTTACCATATGCGCGCCGAGTTTGCTGCCTATCGCGACAAGTTATTTTTTGTCCCTGAGAATGGCATTGCTGGCTCCTTGTGTTCCGCCGACTCGCGCAGTCCGGAGCCCGGCGCCAAACTTGAGCTTATTTTCGTTGGGGGCTTGGTTCCTCGCAAAGCTTGCTACATCGGTCTGCGCGCGGCTGCTCCACTTCTGCGAAAGAATCTGGCTCGATTCACCGTGATCGGCGATGGCCCGGAGCGGAACCGCCTCGAGGAACTCGCGAGATCCCTTGAGATCGAGAAAGCTGTTTCCTTCTGCGGTTGGCTCAGCCACGCGGAAGTCCTCAGCCGGTTGCGATCTGCCGATGTGGTGGTACTTCCAGCCATTCGCGAAGGACGGCGGGGGCGTGGTCTTTGAAGCTCTCGCCAGTGGGGCCGTGCCTGTGATCCTAGATCACGGTGGGCCTGGAGATATCGTTCATCCAGACGTGGGGTACAAGGTCCCCCCTACCAATGAGACCGAAGTAGTCTCACAAATGGAAAAGATCCTGGCAGATCTCGCTGGCAATCGGGAACTCCTTCATCGCCTGCGACAGCAAGGAATGTCCTACGCGCGGGAGTGCCTGACTTGGGATGCGAAGGCACACAGCTCTACGTCCATCTTGCGGTGGGTGTTGGGCCAGGGTCCAAAACCGGACCTTAAGCCGTCAACGATTCATCATCGCCCGTGCCACGAGCGTTCTACGGAGGGTTCTGCGGCTTCCGGCACCAGCACGAGCTTTTCAGGAGACATGGATGGAAAATTTGAATACCCAAGAGCCTAAAAAGGTAATGGTCGTCATCGGAACGCGGCCCGAGGCGATCAAGCTGGCGCCAGTGATACTGGAATTGGAGAGGCATCGGGAGCAATTTCGAGACCGAGATCTGCGTGACGGGTCAGCACCGGGAAATGCTCGACCAAATGCTAAGAGTTTTCGGCCTGCGCCCGGACTACGATCTAGGGGTGATGAAGCGGGACAAGAGCTTGCAGGCGTGACGGCGGCCTGTCTGACGGGGCTCGACCGGGTCCTGCGACAAAAGCGCCCAGACTTGGTGCTTGTGCAGGGGGATACAACCACGACCTTTGCCGCTTCGCTCGCTGCGTACTATCACCACCTTCAGGTTGGGCACATCGAGGCCGGTCTGCGCACCGGGAAAAAGTATGATCCCTTTCCCGAAGAGATCAACCGCCGCCTCACTACTCACCTTTCGGATTTCCATTTCGCTCCCACGGAAGTCTCGCGGAACAACCTCCTCCTCGAAGGAGTCAGCCCGGAAAACATATCGGTAACTGGGAACACGGTTATCGATGCTCTGTTACTGACACAGGCTCGTTTGGCCGAAGAACCAACCCTGGCGGTCGATCACTTGGGCTCGACGGATGGGTTGCGCATCATTCTAGTGACTGCTCACCGGAGAGAGAGTTTTGGTCCAAGATTTCGCCATATCTGCGAGGCACTTCGAGCCCTCGCGGAGAGGCGACGCGATGTGCTAATCGTTTATCCCGTTCACCTTAATCCCAACGTGCAATCCCCCGTACGCGAAATTCTCGACGGGGTGCCCAACGTAAGGCTCCTCGCGCCGCTGGACTACTTCTCCTTCGTGGCCTACATGCAGCGTGCCTCCATCTTACTCACTGACTCTGGAGGGATTCAGGAGGAGGGGCCCGCACTGGGCAAACCAGTTCTAGTGATGCGAGAAGTTTCAGAGCGCCCTGAAGCGATCGCTGCCGGCACCGCGGCGCTCACGGGCACAGACTCGGAGCGGATATTTCGAGCCGTGAGTTCGCTCCTTGACGACCCGGCTTTATACAAGCGGATGACCAGCCGCCCGAATCCTTACGGCGATGGTCATGCCGCAGAGCGAATCGTCCAGTTCCTAATAAGCCGGATGGCGAGCCCGCCGTCCCTGGCGGGACACCCTCATTGAGCGGCCGGGTGTCGAAGCGCGACGCCGCTCCGGTGAGCAAGGCAGCAGGAGTCGGTGGAACCGATCGCGGTACGGTTCAGCGTGCGGACGCGCCGACGCAAAAAGAGATGACTTGTCCCGGTGCGGACCCTCCAAGTGCAGTTTACAGCACGGCGACTCAGTTCACGATTGGACTACTCACAGGCTGCCAGGATCGGCCTTATGCGTTCGGGTTGGCGATGGCGCTGGTCTCGAAAGGCGTCGGCGTGGATGTGATCGGCAGCGATGACTTGGACAGCCCGGAGCTGCACGTCACTGCTGATTTGCGATTCTTGAATTTCCGGGGCAATCAGCGTGAAAGCACCAACTTTGCGGAGAAATTGTGGAAGTTGGCGGTTTACTACGCGCGACTGATGCGCTATGCGGCGCGTTCCAAGCCGCGGATATTGCACATTCTATGGAACAATAAGATCGAGCTCTTTGATCGCACGTTGCTGATGGTTTACTACAAGCTGTGCGGCAAGAAAATTGCTTTTACTGCGCACAACGTGAATCAAGCCAGACGAGACGCCAAGGATTCGCTGCTCAACCGTATCACGCTCAGAATTCAATACCGGCTTTGCGATCACATCTTCGTCCACACCAAGAAAATGAAGGACGAGCTTTGCCAGGATTTTGGCGTCGCCGCAAAAGCAGTCACGGTCATTCGGCATCCCCTCAACAATGCCTTTCCTGATACTGGCCTCACTCCGTCCGAAGCCAAGAAGCGTCTGGATCTTCGGGATGACGAAAAGGCGGTTCTGTTTTTTGGCAGGATCAGGCCATACAAGGGCATCGAACACTTGCTCGCGGCATTTCGCTTGCTTGCGGCCAAACATTCGGACTATCGGCTAATTATTGCCGGTGAGCCGAAGAAAGGCTCAGAAGAGTATCGCAACGAGATTGAGCGAAGCGTGAGGACGGAATTCACGCCGGGCCAGATCATCCTGAAGATCCAATTCATTCCCGACGAGGAAATGGAACTCTACCTCAAAGCGGCGGACGTTCTGGTTCTCCCCTACAAGGAGATTTTTCAGAGCGGCGTACTTTTCCTGGCCTATAGCTTTGGCTTGCCGGTGGTTGCGACGGACGTGGGATCTTTCCGTGAGGAGATTGTGGAAGGCCAGACGGGGTTTCTATGCCAGCCTGGTGATCCGGCGGAATTGGCCAAAGCCATCGAAACGTACTTTGCCAGCGATCTATACAAGAATCTGAAGGTCCGCCGGCAAGAACTAAAAGATTACGCTGAGGCCAACCATTCTTGGAATGCGGTGGCCGACTTGACCCGGAACGCCTATGCTGAAATGTTAGGGAGGGTTTCATCATGAAGCCGCTGGTATCGATTCTCATTCCTGCGTACAACGCCGAGGCGTGGATCTCGGACACGCTCCGTTCTGCGATCGCGCAAACGTGGGAGCGAAAAGAGATCATCGTCGTGGACGACGGCTCGAAGGACCAAACACTTGCGGTCGCCCGGCAATTCGAGTCAGAGCAGCTCAAAGTTGTAACGCAGAAAAATCAGGGCGCATCGGCAACCCGGAACAACGCTTTCGCCATGAGCAAGGGAGATTACGTTCAGTGGTTGGACGCAGACGACCTGATGGCCCCGGAAAAGACGGCTTCACAAATGGAGGCCGCCGAGCGAAGCGGCAGCAAACGGACGCTGATTTCGGGTGCGTGGGCGCGCTTCATGCACCGTCCCTACCGAGCGGAATTCCGACCCAGCCCGTTGTGGGAAGACCTTCTTCCGGCGGAATGGCTGATGCGCAAGATGGAACACGATACCTACATGCAGACCGCTACGTGGCTCGTCAGTCGTGAACTCGCCGAAGCCGCGGGGAAATGGGATACCCGGCTGCTGGGCGACGATGATGGCGAATTCTTCTGCCGCGTCCTTCTTGCGAGCGAGGGAACGCGCTTCGTAAAAGAGTCGAAAGTCTATTATCGCGCAAGCCGGCGCGAGCAGCCTCAGCTACATCGGAAATTCCAATCGAAAACTCGAGGCACAGTGGATTTCGATGAAACTGCACATCGGCTACCTCCGGTCGCTGGTGGACGACGCACGCGCGCGCGCTGCCTGCGTGACATATCTCCAAAACTGGATGGTGTTTTTCTATCCGGAGAGACTCGATCTCTTTAAAGAGGCGGAAGACCTGGCCAAGAGCCTCGGGGGTAAGCTGGAAATTCCGCGATTCTCCTGGAAGTATTCTTGGATCGAAACGATATTCGGCCGCTCCCAGGCGAAGCGCGCACAAGTGATACTGCCGCGAATGAAGTGGACCGTGGTGCGGGCCTGGGATAAGACGCTGTTTCGCCTTGAGAATCGCGATCTTGCGGATAGCCTCGGAAGATGAGAGCCGCGGCTGGGACTGAGAACAAGGCATGTTGATATTGGTTCGTCCAGTGTTTGGAGAAACTCCATGATCGTTACGCGCACTCCATTTCGCATATCGTTTTTTGGCGGCGGCACCGACTATCCAGTCTGGTATCGCGAGCATGGTGGCGCGGTGCTGTCCACGACGATCGACAAATCGTGTTACATCACCACTCGGTGGTTGCCTCCTTTTTTCGAGTATCACAGCCGCATTTCGTATTCCAAGGTCGAGAATGTCAGCAGCAATAGCCAGATTGAGCATCCGTCGGTGCGCGCTTGCCTGGACTACATGGGCATCACTGACGGAGTGGAAGTCCATCACGTGGCGGACTTGCCCGCGCGAACGGGTTTGGGCACCAGCTCTGCGTTTACCGTGGGCTTTCTTCTAGGTCTCTATGCTCTGAAGAACCAGATGCGAGACAAGCAAGCGCTTACAACCGAAGCGATACACGTGGAGCGCGATTTGCTGCAGGAGGCCGTCGGTGCGCAAGATCAGGCGAGTTGCGCGTACGGAGGATTCAATCGCATTAATTTTCATACGAATGACGCGATCGAAGTGAATCGGATTCTCGCCGCACCGAGCAGATTGGCCGATCTGGAGCAGCACCTTGCGCTTTACTTCACAGGATTTGCGCGCACGGCTTCCGAAATTGCCAAAGCGCAGCTTAAAGCGACACCGAATCGACAGAAAGAACTGAGGGAAATGCTGCAAATGGTTGACGAGGCTGAAGACATCGTCACAGACCCGAACCGCTCATTGGACGAATTTGGCAAGCTGTTACACCAAGGATGGCAGATCAAGAGATCGCTGACGGAACAGATCTCGAACTCCAGTATTGACGAAATCTACGAGGCCGGGCTCAGTGCCGGCGCTTTGGGCGGAAAGCTCCTGGGCGCCGGCGGCGGTGGTTTTATGCTTGTTTTACGTGCCGCCCGAGCGGAAACAAGCATTAAGGCTGCGCTTGAAGAATCTTCTGTGCATTCCCTTCGCATTTTCCAGTAGAGGCAGCGATGTCGCCGTGTACGAGCCGGAAATGGCGTATGACAAATCGCTGGCCAGCGACCGGAGCGAAATCTATGCCCAGCGTGGCTGATGCCATCGTCCTCTGTGGAGGAGCGGGGACTCGCCTGAGAAGCGTGACGGGAGTTGCTCCGAAATCGCTGGCCACTATCGGCGACAGGCCATTTCTTGACATATTGCTCAACCAGTTGCGACGCCACCGGTTCGAACACGTCATCTTGGCCGTTGGCTACCAGAGAGATTTGATTCGATCGCATTTTGGTAACGTCGCGCGCGATATATCTTTGGAATATTCGATTGAATCGACGCCACTGGGAACTGGCGGTGCGTTGCGCAACGCAGTGGATTTCGTCAAGTCAGAAGCTGTGCTGATAATGAACGGCGATAGCTATACCGACGCCGACTTATCCGGTTTTGTGTCTGACCACCGCGAATCGCGCGCCGACCTTACGGTGCTGGTCGTCCCAACCGATGGTCGCGTGGACTGTGGCCTCGTTTCCGTGGATCCAGTTGGCAGAGTGTTGGGATTCAAGGAAAAGCAGTCCGCAAGCGGAATGCAGTATGTGAACGCCGGAATCTATATGGTGGCCAAGAAAATCCTGCACGAGATGCCGCTCAACCAGCGGGTCTCGCTTGAGGAAGAGCTATTCCCGCGATGGTTAGCGGAAGGAAAGAATATCAGGGCGTTCCATCATTCGGGTCGGTGCATCGACATCGGTACTCCCGAGCGGTATCTCCATGCCCAGGAGACTTTAGCGAATGTCGAGCCAGACGGTATTCTGTCCGTGCATAAAGGTCTGCAAGAATGAAGGTAATGATTACGGGAGCCGCGGGTTTTATCGGCGGATATCTCGCTAAACATTGCATGACACGCTGGATCGCAGGTGCTGGGCATCGATATTGTCGAACCACAGGATGGGCGGGCCACTGATGAATTCGAACTTTGCGATGTCCGAGATTCAGCGCGCCTGTCTCGGCTGATATCGAAGTTCCAGCCGCAGCGCATCTTTCATTTGGCCGCGCAGAGCCACCCGGTCGTTTCGCTAAAGCAGCCGCTGGAGACGATCGACACGAATGTGGGCGGCACCGTCAGCCTGTTCGAGTCGCTTCGCGCCGCGGGAGTCATGCCGGTCGTCGTCGTGGCTTGCTCGAGCGCGGAATACGGTCCCGTCGCTGAACGCGATTCACCGATTCAAGAGGACCACCTACTGAACCCGCTGCATCCTTATGGAGTCAGCAAAGTCGCCCAGGATTTGCTGGCCGCTCAGTATTTTGCGAACTATGCGATTCCGGCAATTAGAATTCGGATTTTCAAGACGACTGGACCCGGAAAACTGGATGAGGTTTGCTCCGATCTGACAAGGCGGGCCGTCGAGATCGAACTGGGAATTCGTCAGCCGTCCCTGCCCGTCGGCAATCTTACGAATCGCCGTTCGATTGTTGATGTTCGTGATCTGGTTCAGGGGCTATGGTCAGCAGCAGACCGCTGCAAGGTTGGCGAGGTTTATAACCTCGGCGGCGATGACGTGTACTCGATCCAGGAAGTGATTGAGGCTATTCGCAGTCAAGTGACGTTTCGTTTTGAAGTGGAGCAGCGGCCCGAATTCATGCGCTCCTGCGATGAGCCGGTCACCGCGGGCGACAACGCAAAGTTCCGAGGTTGTTGCGCCTGGACAGCCCCAGATTCGCCTTGCCACCACCTTGCGAGACATGCTGGAGTGGTGGAGAATCCGGCTCACGAGGCGTGGCGTCGCAAGGATCGCGGCAAGAAGTGGCGCGCGTTCACCATTTTGGCAGCTAAGACAGCGGCATCACTACCGTCGCAAAAAGCGTATAACCGCGGAACAACAATGACCACACAAGTGAATGCGAAAGTTCTCTCTGATCTGGTGCGAGATCGAATTCAGGGAAGCATCCGCGTAAAGCAAGCCCTGCTGTCCGACGCCGTTTTTCACGCGACTGTGGTTCAGGCGGCGATGCAAATCGTAAAAGCGCTTCGCGCCGGCGGAAAACTCATTTGCTGCGGCAATGGCGGCAGCGCGGCCGATGCTCAGCATCTGGCCGCGGAATTCACGGGTCGGTATCTGAAAGAACGCAGAGCTTTGCCAGCGCTTGCGCTCAACGCGAACACCTCTTCGCTCACCGCCATCGGAAACGACTATGGTTTTGAGCTTGTCTTTGCTCGCCAACTGGAAGCGCTGGGACAAGAAGGAGACGTCCTGCTGGGAATTTCTACCAGCGGAAATTCGCGCAATGTGCTACGAGCCATGGAGGTCGCAAAAACGAAATCGATTTACACTATCGCGCTCACCGGGTCCGGTGGAAAAATGAAAGACTTGGCGGACTGCGCCATCTGCATTCCTTCCGAAGAAACGCCGCGGATCCAGGAATGCCATATCCTGACGGGCCACATCATGTGCGAGATCGCGGAGGACATGTTGCTGGATCCCGCCGGAAGTTAGATCCCCGGCAGCGATTTCAGCCCGGCACCGTAATTGTAGTTTCGATTGACAGGATGGGAGCCAAGCTAACTCTTGCTACGAATTCTTTTTTCCGAGCTAAAGAGTACTGCAAAAGGTCCGGCCATCTTCATTGACCGCGACGGCGTGATCAATTGCAGGCGCCCCGGCGATTACGTTTTGGACTGGTCACAGTTCGTTTTTATGCCTGGCATTCGTGAAGCGTTGCAGCAGCTGTCTTCGCTCGGTCTGCCCATGATCATCATTTCGAATCAAGCCGCAGTGGGGAAGGGTCTGCTCGACTCCGCCGGCCTGGAAGAGATCACCGCCCGGATGAATGAAGAGCTGCTTGCGGATGGCACGTCTCTCGCGGCGGCCTACTACTGCACGCACCGGATTGAAGACAACTGCCAGTGCCGCAAGCCGAGGCCAGCGCTGCTATTCAGCGCCGCCGCCGATTTCAATGTTGATCTAAGCCGCTCTATTTTCGTTGGAGATTCTGACACAGACGCGCAAGCTGCTCGAGCCGCCGGGTGTGCCTCGGTGTTGTTCGGCTCGGACACTGGTCTACAACCAACGTCCGCGTCAGACCTTCCCGCCGCGCACACGGCTATCGACCTTTACGCTGTGGTCGCGCAGTACCTGCAGGCCGCAGAACATGCTTAGCAAGGCTGTGCGTGTCAATGTGACCGGAACTAGTGCTGTCGCTTCCTCTAGAACATGGGGTCTTAGCGGTACCTACGGTGTGGCGTTGGTGATGGCGATAAAGTAAGAAAACTCTCACTGAACGAACAGTGCATCCGTCCACGCAGCCAAGCCATTTCTCCGAAAGATTTGGTAGATAGAGAAAAGACGGAAATTATGGGAAGTCATGTAGTCGAAAATCTGAGCAGCCGAACCTTGGCCTGCGTAGAACCGATCGAAAGTTAATCTCCGTCAAGATCGCGCTGATGTTCCCATCACGCAGCATTTGGCCGGCGCCTTTAAGGACGTTCAAATCGAAGCCTTGGGTGTCGGATTTCAGTATGTCAATGCGTTTGATTGAGTTGTCAGAACAAAAGCAATCCACTGTGGATATGTCCATCTCGGATTCAGCGATAACCGGGCTTGCCCAAGACTGTTCTCCGAGTGGCAGGAACGAACTCAACACTGATTCTCGGTTTTCAAAAAAAGTACGGCGATGACACTCCTCACCCATACCGAAATTCCAAACATGCATCTTCGGAACATTCGCGACTGCTTTCGTTAGCAATTGGAACGTGGAAGAACTTGGCTCGAAGGAATGGATATCCCCAGACGGAAACAGTCGTCGGAAGCGGATTGCCGATTGACCGATGTTCGCTCCAACGTCGAAGATTGTTGCAGGTTGGGGGACCAAGCTGCGAATGTCGGTGAAGGGATTGACTCCAGCGCGGTCGGTGCGCACCAAGTCATATCCCATGGACCGGAGTACAGACTTAAGCGCTTGTTTCGTAATGAACGCAATCTATCACCGCTGCATTGGCAACGCTATGAATTTTTCTGGCCATCCCGGGCATGGATCAAGCGCAGGGTTACTACATCACCGCCTCTTGCGGTCGGGCCGATTTGAATTCCTACTTCAACGGGAGCGAAGGTAGCTGTAGCCCAACCACGAACACGACAGCCAACGGTGACGTCGATGCATCCATATCTTCCTAAAGCATATTCTGATGGATCGGCTTACTCAACCGTCGCCGTCACGCCCGTCGGCGGATCAGGCGCCGTTGGGGGAGGCGGATCGCCAAGGCTACCACCATCTGCCATGTACACGCGCTCGTCAAACTGGCGCACGTCGGGAAACTTCATTGTGCCTGTACAACCAGGATTGGAGCTAGCAGACGGCAGGGAATAGCTAACGGTCGTAACCGTTGAACCCGTCATCAGAATTTCACTGTCGGGACGGCTTGTATACGAAACGCCGCTAGTCGGAATACAAGCTGCATTTACTCCACTCAACTGGAAACCACCGATGATGTTAACGGAGCCACTGGGCAGTCCTGTGACGGTCAATTGCTCAGTGCCGCCGCTCCAACTAGAAGCGCTGATCGTGTAGGAATGTTGATAACTCGCATCTATAGGAAGGCTCTTCCACGCGACAGCGCTCGGGATGTCATACGCATAGCCATTTACACTTGACCCACCGCTCACGTCGGGTCCTGTCGTAGGAAATGGCTGCGTCTGCGTAGTCGCGCAGGCGGTTGGAAATGTTGTCCAAGTCGTGCAAACTTTCCACCAATTCAGGCCGGTCCCACCGCTGGGATGAGCCGTGCAGGTTGTCGAAGTATAATTCGGAAGCCAAAATGAGCAAGGAAGGTTGCTGTTGCTCGGCACAGGGATGGACAGTGAAGCGTTCAGGCTGGCCAGACTCGAAGGAACCTCGCTGCTCACGAAGCGTACACCTGAGTTGGGTGGCGTGTCTGACGATTGCGTGACTCCACTGACATTTCCCCAACGCATCAGGGTGCTCGCAACCAATGGGTCGCCAGTGGAAATTTGAAATATGGTGTTGTAGCCAGTCCCTTGATAAGTCGTGCATTGACCCTCAGATCCAATCACATTACCTACCGCGTTCTCGAAACGCTGGTAATTGTTGATGTTAATACCGCGCGGATTGGGAACTGCAAAGCTAGGGTCTGTACAGGAGTCATAATTGCGAAAATAGGTATTCAATGCGTGCGTGCCCCAAATGTCGTCCTCTGTCAGCGGCCCGCTCTGATTGGCCTCATAAAGATCGAACGAGCTAAACGCCGCATGGTCGAATGACCACCCATTTTCAGCGTACAGCGTGAACGAGTCGCGGCCATAATTATAGGCGGTAACGACCCCCGAATTCAGGCCGTCATACTCCGTCGGTATGCCTCCGGCCACGATAGTGTTAAGCACTAAGACATCGGAGCTGGCGGCAACGTTGACACCGGCGTGGTACCCGGTAATGTTGTAGTCAGGAAACAAATAATTATTTATTTCCAAACAGTTTTTGGAGTTGGCCACATTGAATGTGAACGAAGTTCCCGAGCCTATGAACCGCACTCCCTTGATCCAAGACCCATAGGCATTTTGCACATGAAGAAGAAAGTTCGTTGAGTCATTGACCCCAAGCACGGTTAGGTCTTCTAACCCTACTCCTGTTGACATTCGGGCGGAGTTCGGCCATCCCAGACTGGGTGCGTTGGGGCTATGCGTCCAATTCGGCATGTAAAGGGGACTAGAAAGCCCAATCGTATATGTGCCGTTCCCATTGTTGGTGACTGTCTTCATAATGAACGCCTGCTGTTGGTGGCTTGGAGTTCCAGCTCTGGATTGTTGAGCACACCCGCTGGCAGAGTCGCCGCAAACGTAAATCCCACCGTTGTCCGATTGCGTACCCGTGCATACTCCGCCGCTTCTGCCGACTCCTGTATCGCACTGTGTGAGCCATGCTATCAAGCCGGCGGTCGGCGTTACTCCCGATAACGAACCAATCGTAATCGAAGTAGAACCTGCCGCGTAGTTTGAAGTTGAGGTCAGCAGTCCTGACCCCTCCGCTCCATACGACGCGCCAATCTCGATATCAGCGTCGCTCAGCGATAAGGTAGTCTGCTGTGACCCACTGCCGCGCAGGGTAATGTTGTTGACAGAATACATTGCAAGAACTGAATTGATAGTGAAGGTTCCGGGGCCCAAGAGGAGGTAGGACCCATTCGCATTCGCCGCCGCGCAATTAGCAATCGCGGTATTAAGGTTCGCGACAGAAATGCTACTGGAAATTGGCACCGTAAATCCCGCCTGTGCTGTTGTACAAGCTGAGCGTACTGGAGGCGTCCACGGATTTGGTGTCGTTTCCCCGTCCGGCAGGGTTGCCGGAAGTCCGGCATGGGTCCAGTCGATTGCACGGCTCGATGGGAGGATGTTGGACCATGATTGACCGAAGCAGGGAGACGAGAGCAAAAAGAAAATGACGAAGAATCTTGCCGCTCGATGGGTTCGGCGCTGAGACGAGCACTCCAAACCGAAAAGCTTCTTGATCACCGACTGACCAGTCTCTGCTTGGGCTGCAGATCGCGTCAGCGAGGGCGACAAAATCTGTATCGGAAGTGCTCGGGCTCGTTTCATCGTCAGCACAACTCCTTAGCGTTCCGGGAACCAAAACTCTAATCCGTTGCCAAATCGATACTTATAACCTGCTAACATCGGCACGGCCTTCGGGAGACCTTAGAAAATTGGACACCCGCGGCGGCCCAGGAACCCACGCATAACCACTGCATCCCTATGCAATCTCAACATGGTGCCTCCTTCTTGCTTCACTACCACCCGCAAGTGTAGCCCCGGAGTGGCGCTGAACCCTACTGGCCTATAGGCCAGATTGTGAGCAGGACCGATACCTGTACCAGTAGACGCCGCGCGCTCCACCAGTCGTTGGCTTACGGCACGATTTCGAGGACGTAACTGCGCCCGTCGGGATGGATACAACGCCCAGATTGGGCTTGAGGGTCGGGACACATTGCCTGGTGACCGCCAGGGAGCGCGCGTGAATTATCTGTATAATACGGGCCAATCGCTTGAGATAGCCGTCAGCCAGCTCTCTGCACGGTTTCACAATGCTCACTTACCCTCCGTACGTGAAGAGCAGCCTTAAGATTTAGGTCAAACGCGCAAGGGAGAATCCGTAGGTGTTCTTTGATACCCCAGTCTATTTTCTGTTCCTGATACTGACCGTTCTGATTTACTGGCGATTGGGGTGGCGCAGGCAGAACGTGTTCATCCTCACCGCGAGCTATTTCTTCTATGGATGGTGGGACTGGCGTTTTCTCCTGCTTATGATCAGTTCCACCACGATCGATTTTATAATCGCGAAAAAGATCGACGACAGCCCCGATGCAGCGAAACGCAGATTGCTGCTGATTGCGTCGCTGGTCGTAAATTTTAGCATTCTCGGATTCTTCAAATATTTTAACTTTTTCCTGGGTTCGACGGCGCACCTTCTCGATGCACTTGGTGTTCACAATATACCCCGCGGGGATGTTGGGTATTTTGCTTCCGCCAGGGATATCGTTCTACACCTTTCAGGAAGTGGCTTACATCGTCGATGTGTATGGCGGAAAAATTAAAGCTTCGAGAAACTTCGTCGACTATGCGCTGTTCATCAGCCTGTTTCCACATTTGATTGCCGGTCCGATCCAGCGGCCGTCGCACTTGCTACCACAAGTCCAGAATCCTCGTACGTTTCAGCCATTAGCATTCCAGGATGGCTGCATGCTGATACTAATGGGTTTATTTCGCAAGTGCGTGATCGCAGACAACTGTGCGCTTTTGGCGAACGCGGCGTTCGGCGGCAAGCTCGGCAACGACGGATGGGCCGTTTTGATCGGCGTTTATGCGTTTGCGTGGCAAATCTATGGAGATTTCAGTGGTTACAGCGATATCGCGCGCGGCAGCGCACAGTTGCTTGGATTCCACTTCATGGTCAATTTCCGCCAACCCTATTTGGCGATTGGCCTGCAGGACTTCTGGCGACGCTGGCACATAAGTTTGAGTACATGGCTGCGCGACTATCTGTACATTCCGCTAGGGGGTAATCGGGGGGGAGAGGCCAAGACGTATCGGAATCTTTTACTCACGATGCTGCTGGGCGGATTATGGCACGGAGCGAATTGGACGTACGTGGTTTGGGGAGCGATTCAGGGCGTAGGCCTTAGTCTGGAAAGAGCCGTGTTTGGTCATCGCGAACAACAAACTACACCGCGGGGCTGGTCTAAGTGGGCGCGCTGGGTGATAACGTTTCAAATCGTCTGTATTGCGTGGATTTTCTTTCGAGCAGAGTCAGTTTCCGCTGCACTTGCGATGATTAAGCAGCTTAGCCATTTTCAGTGGGTGCCGGATTACGCTGCGGCGTGGCTGTTTCTTGCGATTCTCGGAGGAATCGGGTTCTTGATTGATTTGCAGTTGGAGAGCTCTGGAAACGAATACCTCTTCCAACAGCAATCGTGGCAGCTGCGTTACGCTGGAGCTGTGGCAGCAATGACGCTGCTGATTCTCTTTGCCGGCAGCGAACCCCACGCCTTTATCTACTTTCAGTTTTAATTAGTACAGGCGGGACAACCATATGAATCGCTTCACAATCCTTCTGCTCGCTACTGCCCTGGTGTTGCTTTCGGCCACGGAAGGATTCTCCCGATGGGGTTTTGACCGCATTAGCAAGGTGCAACGACTCCAATTGTCGCAACGCAGCACCTTGCTAGGTATCCGAGACACTCCCTCCACTGACGCCTCCTCATGTCGCGCTTGTGGGAAACTCACTGCTGCTGGATGGGGTGAATGTTCCGCTTCTGGAGGGGAAGTTGCAAACCTCAGCCGCTCCCGTGCCATATTTTGTGCTGGCGACGGAATACTACGATTGGCTTTTTGGTCTGAAGCGATTGTACGCGGAAGGTGCGCGACCGCGGTTTGTGCTTCTGGGCCTGAGCCCTAATCAGCTCGCTTCGCCTCGCTCCCACGGAGATTACTCGGCGCAATATCTCTTTGAGGGATCGGACCTCCTAGAGCATAGCACGAAAGACTCACATGGACGCAACCACGGCGACAGGATTTTTTTTGTCGAAAGTCAGCAAGTTCTACGGCACTCGGGAAATTACTCGTAGCTTTATTCTCAATAAGCTCCTCCCGAGCGTCTCACAATTGTTTCAATCCAAATTGGCAAACGTCCATCCCCCGGAGATCCCGGCGACGGCACTCAGGGCGTTGGCGGCAGAGCGATTAAGCGCCCTCAACGAATTGTGCGAGGCTAACAGTTCAAAATTGATTCTTGTGATTCCCCCAACCTACCAAGCCGGATCAGAGACAATCGCAGCCGCGGGCAGGGAATTGGGTATTCCAGTGCTGGTTCCAGTGGCCGATGGTGTACTCGACCAGAGTTTTTACCAAACCGACGACTTCCACTTGAACGAAAAAGGAGCGCAGTTTTTTACCTTGCAGCTCGCAACGGAGCTAAGGCACGAGCTGACGAAATCGTCGTCGAATTGACCGCTCCGTCCGACTCCGAGCTACAGTCGGATATCGCTCTTATTACGATCCAAGCGCTGGCAGAAGCAGTAGGCGTTGAACACGCGAGGGCGGTGGGCGCTCTGACCGCGGTACTGACTAAAGCTCACGAATTACCGCGCAATGCCAGCACCTGTTTCCATGCCTCGAGCACGATACGATGTCCCGTCGCGAACCGCTGGGACAGCGGGATTCCCCATGCAGCATCCTACGAGCTTAGCGGGTTTAGTGACCAGTGCGGAATCGCCAGCGACAAAAAGTGCAAGCAGCAAGGCCGTTAGCGGTTAAGCTTTAATCGGAGAGCACAAAATGTATATCGTGGATCGGACGTTGACGTTTGTTCGCGGCTTTCTTATGAGCTACGGCCCCTCGAGCATCAAAAAACGGTTGTGGGACAAAGATTTTTCCAGTGGGAAATGGGATTTCATCGATGACACTGCTGGCGACTGTGTCTATTCCCATCTCGAAAAGTATGCTCGAGGTGGCGATCTCCTGGACCTCGGTTGCGGTCCGGGCAACACCGCGAATGAGTTATCGGCGGAAGCATACCGGAGCTACATCGGGGTGGACATTTCCGAGGCGGCTCTAGCCAAGGCCGTGAGGCGAACGGCGGAAAACGGCCGCTCGGAAAAGAATAGTTTTGTATGCTCGGATTTCCTCGGATATAAGCCCACGAAGGAATTTGACATAATCCTGTTTCGCGAGTCCATGTACCATATTCCCTACGGTCAAGTTCTGGAGATACTCGAAAAATATTCGAAATCTCTAAAGAAAGGCGGGGTCTTTGTCGTAAGACTCTTTGCTGGGGATCATCGGCCTGGAAAAATCAAACATCGGGTGATAGAGAAAACTGGATTTGATCAAACGCGAATTTGACATCGTCGAATCGCGTGAATATGACACCCCGGGTCTGCCAACTGTGTTGGTCTTTCGCCCGCGAGGCCGGAAGTAACTCGTGCGATCAATGGCGCGAACGCCGTCGTTTGGTTTCCAGTCCACCCAGCTGCGGCGCATTTCATAAAAATGGCTCAAAAGTGCATATTTCATCAAGGCCGATAATGTACTGTTGGAGCGCAGGCAAAAGGAACTCACGGTGAAGATCAGCATTTTCGGAATGGGTTACGTCGGAACGGTGTCTGCGGGGTGCCTCGCGCAGGATGGTCACGAGGTCATCGGCGTAGATCCCGTCCGCACGAAGGTTGACCTCATAAACGCCGGCCAGTCTCCCATCATCGAGGCCGATATCAGCGAAATTATCGCTGCGGCTGTCAAGATCGGGCCGACTCCGAGCTACGGACAACCAGGACGAAGCGATCTTGCAAACGGAGCTGTCCTTCGTCTGCGTCGGAACACCCAGCCAGCCCAACGGCAATCTGGACTTGACCTACATCCGGCGCGTCTGCGAATTGATCGGCAAAGCGCTCAAAAATAAATCAGCGCCGTCATACGGTCGTCATCCGCAGCACGATCTTGCCCGGCACAATGCATCAGATCGTCATTCCTACTTTAGAGGAATACTCCGGAAAGAAAGCAGGAGTGGACTTCGGCGTCTGCAATAATCCGGAGTTTCTGCGCGAGGGCTCGGCGGTAAAGGACTTCAATGCTCCTCCCAAGACGGTTATTGGAGAGGTGGATCGCGCCAGCGGCGACGCGCTCGCGACCCTGTACGCGAAACTCGATGCGCCGTTCATTCGAACCGATTTGGAAACTGCGGAGATGGTCAAGTATGTTGATAATAGCTGGCACGCGCTGAAGATCGGCTTCGCGAATGAGATTGGAAATCTTTGCAAGGCATTTTCCATTGACGCGCACGAGGTCATGAAGATCTTTTGTCAGGACAAGAAGCTCAACATCTCGCCGGCGTATCTCACTCCCGGTTTTGCGTTTGGCGGTTCATGCCTGCCCAAGGATTTGCGCGCTCTGGCGTACAAGGCCAAAATGCACGATCTGACGCTGCCGATCATGAACGCAATCTTGCCGAGCAACGAAATGCAGGTTGCGAAAGGGCTGCAGCTGATAACCGAGAAGAATCAAAGGCGGATCGGAGTGTTGGGCTTTAGTTTCAAGGCCGGGACAGACGATCTGCGCGAGAGTCCCATGATCGAGGTCATTGAACGCCTTATCGGCAAAGGCTATGACCTGCGCATTTTTGACAAGAACGTGAATATGGCGAGCTTGGTTGGCGCCAATCGCGACTTCATCCTCAATCGCATTCCACACATATCCCGGCTTATGGTCGGCAGCATTGATGCGATTCTGGATCACGCCCAGACGGTCGTCATCGGGAACAAGGATCCAGAGTTTGAGAGCGTTCTCGGCAGATTGCACGACGGTCAGCATCTAGTGGATTTCGTTCGAATTACAAATCGCAGGAGTGATAATGGCAAGTATGACGGTATCTGCTGGTAAGGAACTTGGGGTGGGAGGCAATGACGCTCTTTCGAAGGATCAGATTTTGGAGTCGATTGGCCGGCTCTCGGACTGGCTGGAGAAGAATGACTATCGCGGCTACGATACCTTCGACGGCCTAAGTTCGAAATATCTCCGCCCGCTAACTTTTGAAACGAAGTTTTTGCGCACGGTGCTGCAACAAGGCGTTCGCCGCTTTCCCCTCAATGTGCGGCCGTTGCTAGGAATTCCTAAGAGTCGCTCGACCAAGGGAATGGGCTATCTGGCCAAAGGCTTCATGCGCCTCCAGCAAGCTACGGGCGACAAGTCTTGGGGGGACAAAGCAGAATCTGCATTGCAGTGGCTCGTGGAGCACGAATCGAAAGGCTACTCCGGAGCCTGTTGGGGCAATCACTTCGACTATCAATCGCGGGGCTTCTATCTGCCCAAGGGCGTTCCCACGATCGTTTGGACCTCGCTCATCGGCCACGCGTTTCTGGACGGTTATGATTCATTTTAAGCGGGATAGCTACCTGCAAGTGGCCGTCAGCGCCTGTGAGCATATTTCGCGTGATCTCGATACACGCGCGGAAGGCGATTCTGTTTGCATTAGCTATATACCGACCGGAAGCAACTACATTCACAATGCCAATACATTAGGCGCCAGCCTGCTGGCCCGCACTGCTTCTTATACGCAGAACGAAGCCTATCGATCGTTGGCGCGCAAAGCGATTCAATACACGGCCAATCATCAGCGGGCGAACGGGTCCTGGTATTACGGCGAAGCGCACAATGTTCAGTGGGTGGACAATTTTCACACTGCCTATGTCCTGGACTGTTTCAAGTACTACATCGCAGCGACCGGCGAAGATCGGTTTCAAGAAAAGTTGAACGTGGGATACGAGTATTGGAAGAAAACTTTTTTTCTGCCGGACGGCACTCCCCGGTATTATGACAACAAGACACTGCCGATCGATATTCAGTGCTCTTCTCAGGCGATCGACACGCTTGTTTTCTTTCATGATCGCGATCCCGGGAACCTGTCACTCGCGCTGAAAGTCGCGAAATGGACCATCGACAACATGCAGGACCGCACCGGTTATTTCTATTATCGCCGGTATTCGCCGCGGCTCGTTAACACGACCCCGACGCTGCACTGGGGACAGGCTACGATGCTTTGCGCGCTCGCCGGACTCTACAAGCTGCTCTAAGGCCGAGACACTTTCATCGTGAAAAGAAAAA
>CAWBLT010000009.1:0-381487 GCA_963789665.1 uncultured Acidobacteriota bacterium
CATCACAGTTGAGCGCGGACCGAATACTCCGGGGCAGCAGGCCAAGCCGTATGTGATTTTGGTTTCGCTGGATGGGTTTCGTTACGATTATCCGCGGATTTATCACGCGCCGAATCTGGATGCTTTGGGGGCGCGGGGAGCTAGCGCGCCGGAGGGAATGATTCCGGCGTATCCTTCGATTACCTTTCCGAATCACTACACGATTGTTACCGGGCTTTATCCCGAGCATCACGGAATTGTGGCGAATGTCTTTTACGATCCGGCGCGCAAGCAGGTTTACAGCTACAAGGATGCGCAGACGGTGAATGATGGCACGTGGTACGGCGGGACTCCCTTGTGGGTGCTGGCGGAACAGCAGGGCATGCGCTCGGCGTGTTTTTTCTGGCCAGGTTCGGAAGCGGACATTCTGCAGACGCTGCCGACGTATTACATGAAGTACGACGCGAAATATCCGAACCGGCAGCGCGTGGAGCAGGTGCTGGCGTGGTTGCAATTGCCATCGGAGCGGCGGCCGCATTTTATAACTTTATATTTCAGCGATGTGGACAGCGCGGGGCACGCGCACGGGCCGGACAGTCCGGAAGTGGCGGCGGCGGTACGGGAAGTGGACGACGAAATCGGCCGGCTGGTGGAGGGCGTCGCGAAACTGAATTTGCGGGTGGATGTTGTGGTGGTGGCGGATCACGGCATGGCGAAGGTTGAGGGAGACTGGGTCAACCTGAGCGAATATTTTGATACGCGACTGCTGGAGAAGAGCGTCGAGAGTTTTATATATCCGCGGTCGGAGGAGGCGGCGGCGAAAATTTATGCGGCTTTGGATGGGAAGAGCGAGAAGTTTAAGGTGTATCGCAACGGCGCGGTGCCGGCGGGATTGCATTTCGATGGGAATCCGCGGGAGGGGGATCCGGTGGTCGTCGCTACCGGGCCTTATTTGATACGCGTGAATGCGCCGCCGGCTGGCGCGGGGGACGCGATGCACCCGGCAGGGCCTCCTTTGGGCATGCACGGGTACGATCCGGCGCACATGCCCGAGATGAAGGCGATATTTTACGCGGCGGGGCCGGATATACGGGCGGGGGAGAAGGTGGCGCCATTCGAGAATGTGAATTTGTACCCGTTCGTGGCGCGGATTTTGGGGTTGGATATTTCGCATTTGCAGACGGGGAAGGTGGATGGGGATTTGAAGGTGTTGCGGGGAATTTTGAGCGAGGGGCGGTAAAGAGGGATTGGCCACAGAGACACAAAGACGGCAAGGTCAACAGTTGAAAGTTAAGAGTTAATAGCCGGGAACGGCGCGATTTGCCGGGGCGAGGAGAATTGTGGGAACTGAGATTCGATTGAGTGAGGTGGCGGCGCGTGTGCTCGGGGCGCTGGTCGAGAAGGAGATTACTACGCCGGAATATTATCCGCTTTCTTTGAACGCGTTCGTGAATGCTTGCAATCAGAAAGCAATCGCGAGCCGGTGATGAATCTGGATGAGGAGGCGGTTACGGCGGCGTTGCGCAGCCTGGGTGGGTTTGAGTTGGCTGGGGCGGCGGATACCAATGATAGTCGCGTGCGGAAGTACGAGCACCGTTTGGGGGAGGTTTTTAATTTCACGCGGCCGGAGACGGCGGTTTTGTGCGTGCTGTTGTTGCGCGGGCCGCAGACGCCGGGGGAGATACGCGGGCGCGGGGAGAGGTTGCATCATTTCGAGGAATTGAGTGACGTGCAGGCGGCTTTGCAGAAATTGATGGCGCGCGAGCCGGCTTTGGTGAAGGTTTTGGCGCGACAGCCTGGGACTAAGGAGTCGCGGTACGTCCATTTGATGAGTGGGGACGTGGAGGGAGACGTGGCTGGCGAGAGCGCGGTCGCTGCGCGGGTTGTCGCGAACGGTGGTGGCGGCGTGGAAGAGGATGGGAGGATCGTGCGCTTGGAGAGCGAGGTCGCGGCGTTGAAGAATGAGATCACGGAATTGAAAGAGCAATTCGCGCAGTTTCGGAAACAGTTTGAGTAGAAAGGGAAGGCTGCGCAGTGATTCGTGGTCAATCGCGTCGCATCCAAACCCCCACCCTTCCCGTAAGACAAAATCGGGAAGGATGGGGCGCCCGGAAAATCAGAATCAAATTCAAAACCCAATTCAAAACTCAACTCAAAACCGAAGCCAAAACCAGGATCAAAAGAAGGAGCACAGGCAAGATTGCCTATGCCACCTCATGGCGTCGGTGGTGGGTTGCGTTCTGTGAATTGGCGCTGGTGCCAGTATGGATACGCCAAGGTCACGTTGCTGGCGGCATCTAGTTTGGCTACTTGCGCGGGGGTCAGGTTCCAGCCCACAGCGCCCAGGTTTTGGCGGAGTTGCTCTTCGTTGCGGGCGCCCATGATTATGTTTGAGACTGTGGGGCGCTGCAGCAGCCAGTTCAGGGCGATCTGCGCGACCGTCTTGCCGGTTTCTTCCGTAATGCCATCAATCGCGTCCACAACATTATAGACGTGCTCGTTCGGGACCGGCGGTCCGAAGTCGGCGGTCTTGTGCAGGCGGCTTTCTTTGTGCAGCGGCTGATTGCGGCGGATCTTGCCGGTGAGGCGGCCCCAGCCGAGCGGACTCCAGACGACGCAACCGACGCCTTCGGCGACGCCCAGAGGCATAAGTTCCCATTCGTATTCGCGGCTGATGAGGGAGTAGTACGCCTGGTGGGCGACGTAACGCGACCAGCCGTAGCGTTCGGAGACGTCCAGCGACTTCATGAGGTGCCAGCCGGAAAAATTGGAGCAGCCGATGTAGCGGACTTTGCCGCTTTGCACCAGATTGTTCAGCGCGCTGAGAGTTTCTTCGACGGGAGTGAGGCCGTCAAAGCCGTGCATCTGGTAGAGATCAATGTAATCGGTTTTCAGGCGGCGCAGGCTGGCTTCGCAGGCGCGGATCAAATGGTAGCGGGAGGAGCCGAGTTCGTTGGGGCCGGGACCCATTTTGAATGTGGCTTTGCTGGAGATGAGAACTTTGTCGCGACGTCCGGCGATGGCTTGGCCGAGAACTTCTTCGGAGAGACCTTCGTGGTAGATGTCGGCGGTGTCGAACATGTTGACGCCGGCTTCGAGGCAGATGTCCACCAGACGCGTGGCTTCGGCGACGCTGGAATTGCCGATGGCGCGGAAGACCTCGCTGCCGGCGCCGAAGGTGGCGGTGCCGAGACTGAGGACTGGGACTTTCAAGCCGGAACGGCCTAGCGTTCTGAATTCCATTTTTTGGGTGGCTCCTTAGGATGACTTGGACGGCGTGATGTGCGGCAAAGTTTCGGGAAGATTTTCGCAGGTTGCGCGCGGAGTGGGCAACTTTATTTTTGGACGCGGATGGGATGCGGAAAAACATTTCGCCACAGAGGCAAAGAGAAAGGCAAAAGATTTACACAGAGGGTACGGAGGAAAGGCGGAGGAAAATCTGAGAAAGACGTTTACCGCAGAGGCGCCCCGACTACGTCGGGGTAAACGCCGGGCGCAGAGAAAGGAAACGGCGAGGGCGCGACGCGGTTGACGTTGTGGCCAGTTGGGGCGCAGGCTTCCTGCGGCGGGCAGGCAAGTTGCGCCCATAGCGTCGTTCACGCGTGGAAGTGGTGCGGCAGGGCACGCGAGGCAAGCCTCGCGCCAGGCTAAGCGGCGGCAAGCCGCCGCACTCCAAGATGAGCGCGACGGCGGTCGACTGGAGATGCATGGCGGTGATGTGGGATTTTTTTACGGGCGGGAGGACCAGGCGAGGCCGTCGGGGCCTTGGCCTGTGGGGATTTGGCCTGCCAATTCGAGCGTGTGCAAATCGATTATGGCTACGGCGTTGTCGCCGGCGAGAGCTACGTAGGCGCGCGAGCCGTCTGGAACGATCAGAATGCCGCCGGGGTTGCGGCCTACGTTGAGCATCTTTGTGATTTTTCTGGTGGCGGTGTCCACGATTACCAGTTCGTTGGCTTCGGGGTCGGAGACTAGGGCCAGCTTTCCGTCGGGCGTGAATTTCAGGCGATTGGAATGCTTGGTGCGCGCGTCGATGGTGTGGATCACTTTGCTGGTGGCGGTTTCGATGATGGAGACGGTGCCGTCGCCAGCGTTCGCGGCCCACACTTCCTTGTCATCGGGGGAGATGTCTATGCCTTCGACGGCTTTGCCCACCGGAATGTTCGTTTCCTTCCAGCCGGAAGGGTCGGAACTTTTTTCGATGGCGGTGACGGTGCCGGAGTCCACGTTCGAGGTGAAAAATTCATTCAAATATTTGCTGCGCACCAGCATGTGCGTGCGATTTTGGCCGACGCCCAGGAGCCAGTCGAGTTGATTTGTGGCGGGATCGTAGCGGGCGATTAGTTTGTTTAGTTCGGCGGTGAAATAAAATTTGCCGTCAGCGAAGAGGATGCCGTGGGGGCGGCCGAGAAGGCCGAGATCCACGCGATGGATTTCTTTTTGGGTGATGAGATCGATTACGGAGAGGGAGTGGCCGGGAGTTTTGGCGCCGTAGTTGGTGACGACGGCTAGCTTGCCGTCGGAGGACGCGGCGATTTCGTGGGGACCTTCGCCGGTGGGGATGCGGGCTACCACTTTTTGCGTGGCGGGATCGACGATCGCGAGGGAGTTTTCGGATTTGTTTAGGACGAGGAGTGCGGGGGAGGGAGTTGGGGTTTGCGATTGGGCTTGGATTGTCGCGGTGCAGAGGATTGCGGCTAGGATGGCGGCGGTTGTTGCGATGGCGATGGATTTTGTTTTCATGGGCGCGCTCCCAATAAGAATAACTGCGGAATGATAGCACTGGATAATCGGCGGGGTGAAGTTCTCGGAGTGTCGTGTGGGTAGGTGCAAGTCAAAGGATTTTACACAGAGGGGAGGGAGGAAAGGCGGAGGGAAATCTGAGAAAGACTACGGCTTTCAGCGTAGAGGCACGGAGGGGGCGGAGAAAGACAACTGAGCACGGCAACAGCGCACCGCAACCGCGCAAGGCAACGCCGCAGGGCCAGGAGGTGGGTGTGCCAAGACAATGGAGCGCGGCGCTGTGATAGCAGGACGCCAATCGGGAGATTGGCGTTCCCAGAGGCCTGTTGGAGCGTCGGAAGCGGTGTTTCAGAATGGTACGTTCGTAATATTGCTGCGCGCGATCGCTTCACGCATTCTGGTGGTGGAGGAAATACCGCCATGAAAGCCGCAGCTTCCTTGTTGGTAGCAGGGTTGTTTTGGGCAGGGGCCGCGCAGGGGCAGCAATCGGTGACCCTGCAGATGCAGTGCCGCAATTTGAGTGGTTCGGGGAATTATATGGCAGCTGACGAGACTTACGTGAACGGAATGGCGTGCCATCCTGTGGCGTCGTCGAACTCTAATTCCGCAGCGAATACGGTGGAACCGGCGACCGTGGCGCAGACGCAGCCTTATGCAGGAGTGCCGAGTTACGCTTATGCTTCGGCGCCAGCGCTGGCTGATGCTCCGGTGAAGGCGCCGGTGGCGCTGGGGCCTTCGGTGTATATCGAGCCGATGCAGGGGTTGGAAGGATTCCTCTCGGTGGCGTTCGAGAAGAAACATGTGGGGCTTGCGCCAGTGGTTAGTGATGCTCATGCGACTTATGTGCTGCACCTTTATTGGGGCAGCGAAGACGCGGCTGGCAAGTCCGTAAAGCATGCAGATGGGACACCGACTTTGCAGCTGATCGACCGCGGAACTGGTGCGGTGGTTTTTGCTTATCCCCTCAATCGCGCGAACACCTGGCATGGCGAGCGGTTTACCGCCGAAACCTTCGCCAGCCAGGTGCGGGAGCAGGTCGCGAAGAGGTAATTGCTGAGGAAGTCTCAGACCATTACAGGGCGGGTCCCGCGTGGTTGCGCGGGACCCGCTTTTTTTGTTTGTAGAGCGCCAATCGGGAGATTGGCGCTCCCAGGAGCGGCAACGGCAACGGCGAAAGATTTAACACAGAGGTCACAGGGGAAAAGCGGAGAACACAGAGAAAGACAATGCAACCGCAGAGGCGCAGAGGCCGCAGAGAAAGGCGAAGAGAGATCCTTCGGCCGGCGTGAGGCAGAGGCGCCGCCCTCAGGATGACGACGCTTTTCGCATCGTCATTTTGCGGGGCAGGAGAAAATCGGACCGGCGTAGCCTTGCAGCGCGCTGGCGGAGCTGTGGTCTGAACATTCGGCGTAGGGGCAGTTGTTGTCGGCGAAAGCCTGGTCGTATTTTCCGGATTTAATTTCGGGAACGAGTGTGGCGCCGAGGGCTTGGGCTTCGCGATCTTGCTCGGGGGTGAGTGTGGCGAGGGAGAAATCGTCGCCAAAAGTGCGGGCTTCGACTACGGCGGCCAGGTCCCAGAAGGCGGCGAGACGGCTGTCGGCGAGAGTGAGGGCGTCGAAACGCAGGGAAGATTCATCGGGGAGTTCGAAGATTCTTTGCTTCGTTCCGCAGCGAGCGACGATGGTTTGAGCGGCGGAATCGTCGTCGGAAGCGGGAGCGGTCTTGCGTCTGGCGGCGCCGATCACGCCTTCGACGTCATCTTCGCTGAAGGCGCAGAGGTCGAAGTGCAGCGCAACTTTTTTTACGGTGGTGTTGGGGACCACGCGTTCGATGGCGCGGACGGTGACGTGGTGGGGACAGGTTGGACTGAGCGGGGCGATGCGGATTTCGCGGACTCTTACGCCTTCTTCTACGGGACGGACTTCCAGGATGTGATCAACCCACTTGGGATTGGTGTGAAAGATGGCTTGGGTTACGACGAAGAAATTTTCGAGTGGGGGTTTGGGTTTGGGCTTATCGGTGGCGGCGAGCAACGTGGCGGCGATAAATAGCGATGGGATGAGTGCGAGTTTCGAGTGGCGTTGAGATGTGTCGCGGTGAATCGCCATGGAGTGAGTATAAGGCAGGCGTGGTGAAGTGGCACGTGCGACTGCGACGGCAAAAGATTTTACACAGAGGGGACAGAGGAACGGCGGAGGAAGATCTGAGAAAGATGTTTACCGCAGAGGCGCCCCGACTACGTCGGGGTAAACGCCGGGCGCAGAGACGGGCAACGGCAAGAGAACAGCAAGTGCGAGGAAATGCTTTCGTCTTGGCAAGCTGGGGCGCTGCCCTTCGATTCGGCAACGCCGAATCTCAGGACGAATCGCGCTGTAGCGCTGCCCTTCGATCCCGCGCTGCGGGATCTCAGGACGAATCGCGCTGTAGCGCGATTCGCAAGCAGCGCCCCTACCGAGTCGGAGTAGGCGTGGCGGAGACAAACAGCGGCGCGACACGCGCATTGTGGTTATCACTTTGCGCGTGTCGCGCCGGTTTTTGGCTAGAGGGAGCGCAGGAAGTTCAGGAGTTCCTGCTTTTGGTTGTTGCTTAGGTTGTTGAACTGGTTGATGACGCGATTGGCCTCCGAGCCCGAGCTGGCATGGGCTTGGATAGCGTTGAGCAGGCCTCCGTTGGACGGCGTGGAGCGGCCGTCGTGGAGGAAGAAGATGCGCTGACCAACGCCCCAGAGCGGAGCGGTGCGGAATTCATCAGGACCCGCCGCGCCTTGGGAGACGTTGTCGGCAAGACCCGAGCCCATGTGGTGGACGAGAAGGTCGGAGAACAGCGCGGCCTGCTGGTTGCTTAGGCCCGGCGTGAAATTCGAAGGACCGGTTTGCAGCGAGGGCGTGTGGCATGCGGTGCAGCCGATCTGGTTAAAGATCGCCTGACCGTTGGCGATGGACTGCGCGGAGGGATTGCCGGGAATTCCCGTCGTCGAAGGAGCGGGAGGAGTGAGGAAGCGCATGAAGTTGGAGAACTCGACGACGTCGCTGGGAATGGCATAGCCGGATTGGTTGAAGTTGGTTTCGTCCTCCGGAGTGGGATTGTAGAGGCAGGAGGACGGCGGATTGGCGCGTTCGTTGGGGAAGATTTCGTTCGTGACGCCGATTTCGACGTTATAGGCCTCGCCGGAGAAAATCTCGAGCGACTTGTTCTGGGCCTTCCAGCCGAAGCGGGTTATGGAGCCGTCGTTGCCGCTGTAATTGGGATGGCCGGTGATGCCGAGCTGCGATTTGAGAGAGGAGTTGGCAGCCATGTTGGCGAGGATGGCGGCATCGGGAATATTTTCGATGAGACCTGCGCCGAACACGGGAGTGGGAATGCGGAAGATAAGGTTGCCGATCCTGTTCATCTGCTCGAAATTCGGCTGAGACATGACGCAGCCTTCGGCGTCCTGGCGGCCGGCGATGGTGAAGAGGTCGTGCACACCGCCATCGGGCGTGTTGGTGATGTTACCGCTGGAGGAAACCACGAAGGGAAAGCGCGCTTCGCGCACCGGACCCTCGAGCGAGATGAAGAAGGGAATGGAATTGGCGCCACTGTAATCGGTGGCGGCGGCGACTTGCGGGTTGGGGCCGACGAACGGGAAATACGAAGTGCTGGGGCTAGTGCCACCGACGGCCGGCTGCCCGTGGCAACTGCCGCAACTATTGGAATTGAAGCCAGGGCCGAGGCCAACGCCCGGTTCGCCCGCCATTTGGCCGCTGACGGAGTCAACTTGCAGGAAACGCGACAATCCGTCCTGAAAGAATTGGAGTTGCGCCGGAGTCAGGCTGGAAAGCGGAGTGCCGGCGTTGACGGTGCCAGCGCGCGGGCCAGGATCCTGGGCGCCGTTGGAAGAACCGGTCGAAGAGGAATCGCCTCCACGGGGACCATTACCGCCGGGCCCGAAGTGGTTCTGAGCCTGGACCCGCAGGGTGGTGGCTAGCATGAACAACGCGAGAACAGAAATGAACAGAGAGCGACTGAAGCTCGTCATTTAGACCTCCTTGAACTGGGCCGCGGGAGGAAACGGACACACCCCCGGTTACTGTTATTCCGAAGTTAAATGCTGGGGAAATAACTTGTGGAACGACTGAGACTGCGGTCCGCGTCAGTGCATCGAGAATACGCGGACGGTAATCATGTGCGGGAGAATAGTGCGGGGGAGCGCGGGGGTCAATGCGTTTGGAGGACAGTATTGGTACAGGGCAAAGATAGGGGCGAAAGGTGCACTAAACATGAAGGGTAAAATGGCTGAGGAGTTAACAGTTGAAAGTTGAGAGTTATGAGTTGAATGCGAGAGCGATCGGCAAGAACGAACAGCTACCGCAGAGACGCAGAGGACGTAGAGAAAGGCAACGGCAAAACAACCGCAACTGCTGCCCGGTTCGATGAAACTGAACCGGCCGCTACAAATACAGACGCGAATTCAAGTTCAAATTCAAAGGGAAATTCAAGAGCGAAAGAGCCGGCGGGACGCCGGCGCTACGAAAGGCGACGGAATCGGCGTGACGTATTGGGAAATTGTGGTGCGGATCGCCAAGTCGCACGTTGGCGTTCCCATGTAAAACAACGGCTAAGACAACCGCGGCCCCGAGGATATGTTGACGTCCGGGCAAGCTGGGGCGCTGCCCTTCGATTCGGCAACGCCGAATCTCAGGACGAATCGCGCTGTAGCGCTGCCCTTCGATCCCGCGCTGCGGGATCTCAGGACGAATCGCGCTGTAGCGCGATTCGCAAGCAGCGCCCCTACCGGCCAACACAAAAGTTCCGTATCACAGCGGGGCGTGGCTGGCGACTCGAACTTTGGCAGCGGGCGCGGCCACAGGCTGTTTGGGGATGAGGTTATCGGAAGGCGGGGAATTTGTTGAGGAGCTTGCCGAACAGGGATTTGGTGGCGCCGTCTTTGCGGTCGCGGCCATTGTGCGCGCTGAAATCACGGCCGGGAACACGGGTGGGATCGGGGGTATGCGGCGCGGCGGTCTTTTCGATGTGTTCGGGAAGAGGAGCGAGGAGGCGGACGATGTGCCCGAGGCGTTCTTGTTTGTAAGGCTTGGCCATACAGACGATGGCGCCCAATGAATGAGCCTGGGAATAATCACTAGGGTATGCGGAAAAGGTGGTAAGTACGACAGGCACGCTGCGCAGGCGCCAAGTAGCTTTCACGTGGCCGCAGAGATCGTAGCCGGGGCGCTCCAGGCCCTGGCCTTCGACCTCGGCTACGAGCAGGGAAGGAGTAAAAAGATCGAGCACTTCGCGGGCGTCGGCCGCGTTACTGACGGCGATGACGTCGTAGCCTTCATTTTCGAGGTACATCTTGAGGGATTCGCGGAGCTGGGTGTCCGAGTCCACGGCGAGGACGAGCGGCTTTTTCGCGGGGTCCTTGGCGGTGTCGGTTGGGGCGGGCGGCGCGTAGATATCGTTGTGCGCAGCCTGCTGCGCGGCTTCTAGCGCGGCGGAAAGATCTTCGACGGGCACGGCCGCGAAGGTGATGGCGACGCCGCGGAGGCCATCGCCGAGTTCGGTGACGCGTACGACACGGCCTTTTTGCTCGTGGTGAATGGCTTTGGGCGATTTGCTATAGGGAAATACCACGGCAACTTGCATGCCGCGGGAATAACAGTCGAACTGGGTATGGAAGAGGATGCCGGAGCGCGAGACGTCGAAGGTGGTGGCAATTTCCTGGTTGCCAGTGGATTCCGCCACGACGGTGCGGACGCGAATAGGAGCGGAAATTAGGGCGCGGCGTTTGAGGCGGCGATCCTGGGGCCGCTCGTGCGCGGGAGATGCAGAGGATGCCGGCGCGTGGTGACGTTGTTCGGCGACAAACTCTTCGGCGACCGCGTTCATTTCCGCGACGACTTGTTCCTTGGCGACTTCGGATGCGCAGCTGTCCTCAGCGTCAGCACAGGGAGAAGAATCGCCGCGGGTGGCACCGGCGGATTCGCGGGCTGAAGCGGCGATGGCTTCCAGGTCCATGACTTCGGTTAGGAACGGAGAGGCGGGCCGGACGGCGGCGACGGGCTTCTCGACGATGAAGAGCTCGGCGCGACGTGGATCGGTGGAAGAGGCGGCGAGTATGGTGGCTTCCGCCGGGAGAGTCGCGGCACGGAGTTCGGCGCTGCCAAAATTTTGAGGATGCGCGGCGGAGTCAATTGTTTGCAGGAGTATGGCCAGCACATCGTCAGTTTCCTGGTTCTCGCCGGCTGCTATCGGAGCGATGCTGAGAAACGCGTGGCTGTCGGAGGTCTCGGCGGCTTGGCCGGCAAAAAGTGCTTCGGGGGTTATAGCCGCGCAGGCGTGATCCAGAAAGGCGACCGTGGACGAGTTGTACAGGGCGGCGAGGCAGGCGCTGAGATCTGCCTCAACGAATGTAGGAAAATCCAGCTCGGCGACCGGCCGGATGGCCAGATTGAGCCCCCCGGTTCGACCTGGAACGAAACATTCTGGACGCCTTACTCATGCGATGCGTGCCTCTCGTCGGGAAGCTCATCCGACGAGTAGAGAGTAGGATATGGAGCAGAACGGCACACTAGGGTAAAGGTCACATTCTAATAGTACTTCAGGCGTGAGGGGGTTGTAGTACTAGGGTGGTCGCTTTGTAACCTATTGATAATGGGTGTCTTGCATAGGTGCTGAGAATGGTGGGGTGGGAGGGGATGGGGCGTTGGTGGCAAAAGGGGAATTGGGATTTTGGGACTGAAAAGTTCGCGGAGAGAAGGGCAACGATGAAGGATTTCCGCAGAGGAGCAGAGGGCGCAGAGAAAGCCAAGGGCAAAGAAGTGTCCGCCCAAGCGATTGACAGGGTTGGTGCCGGCGGGGAGAATGCGGCTGCGAACGGTGGCCGGTTTGAAAAACCTGGACGGGCCGCTAAAAATTCGACGGCAAGGACGCGGTGCGGGCAGGATGTTGGGTGCGAAGAATGGGAGCGGGGATTGTCGGGCCGGCGGTGGCGTGGAGCTTGCTGTTGCTGCTGGCCGAGGCTGGTGGCGGAGCGAGAGTGCGCGCGGGGGATGAAGCGAACTGTGGAGAGGGGCGGTGTGGGCGAGGAAAATCGTGAGAATTTTGAGCTTGTACGAAAACGTGCAAGTTTATAGAATTGTACGAAATCGTACAAGGTGGGAAAGATGGCGGAAAGAGGATATGCGGTGTTGATTGCGGATGTGGTGGGATCCAGGGCGCGGCGGAATTTGCGGGCGCTGCTGGGACAGCGGCTGGAGCTGGCGTCGCGCGCCCATTTGCGAGGGAGGTATATACGACTGCCGTATGCGATCACGGCGGGGGATGAGTTTCAAACGATCGTGCGATCGTTTGCGCGGCTGCCGGAACTGATTTTCGATTTGCGTGAGCGGGTGTGGCCGCTGCGGCTGCGGGTGGGAATCGGAATCGGGGGCGTGCCGGGGCGCTTGCGAGGGCCGGTGAACCGGCTGGGGGGCGAGGCATTTCAATTCGCACGCACGGCGCTGGAAGGAGTGAAGAGAGGCGAGGGAAATAAATTCAAGGTACTGACGGGGTTCAAGACGAAGGATGCCGTGTTCGATTCCACGGCGAATCTGATTTATGCTTTGCAGGATACGCTGTTGCTGAAGATTACGGAGAAGCAGTGGGAGACGATTGTGGTGTTCCGGAAGAGGCGAAAGCTGCAGACGACGGCGAAAGCGATGCGGTTGGATATGTCCACGGTGTCGCGGAATTTGAAGAGGGGATATTTTTGGCAGGTGGAGGAGACGATGAAGGGGATGAGGATGCTGATGGAGGAGCGGTGGGGGTAGTTTGTACGAAAACGTGCAAGTGGGGGAATTTGTACCAAAACGTGCAAGTGAAGGGATGAGTTGGAAATGCTGACGAGAACGGTGCTGGCGCTGCTGCTGGGGCATTTGCTGACGGATTTCGTGTTTCAGACAAAGGCACAGGTGCAGCAGAAGAAGAGCGGGCGGGCGGCGGGATATGCGAAGCACGGAGCGATTTATTTCGCGTGTGCGGTGGTGTTGACGGGATTTTTTGTGCAGACGGTGGCGTATTCGTGGAGATTTGTGGGAGTGGCGCTGGGATTGACGCTGCTGCATCTGGCGATTGACGCGAGCAAGATAGAGTTGGCGCGGCGCACGCCGCTGGCGGAAGGTACGGCGGCCTTTGTAGCGGATCAGGGAATGCATTTTGTGACGATTGTTGTGGCCGCGTGCTGGATCACCGGAGCGGAGCCGGGCGGGATCCTGCTACATGGGGTGAAGTGGCTGCAGACGCCGAGCGATCGCGTGCTGCTGGCGCTGGTGGTGTACGTCGCAGTGATATTTGGCGGGGGATACCTGATACGGTTTATGACCAGACCGCTGCTGAAGCATCTGCAGACGGGGGAGTCGCGGGCAGAATTGAGCAATGCAGGAATGTACATAGGATGGTTGGAACGGTTCCTGGTGATGACGGCTTTGTTTCTGCATTCGCCGGCGACCGCGGGATTGATTCTGGCGGCGAAATCCATTGCGCGCTATCCGGAGTTCAAACGGGAGCAGTTCGCGGAATATTTCTTGATTGGCACGCTTTTGAGTATTTCGGCGGCGACGTTGGGAGGAGTGATCCTGCTGAAAGCGTTTTATGGGAGTTCGGGACTGCAGCAGTAGCGGCCGAGCAAAGAGGGGCAGCGGAAAATGCGAGCGGGAGGAAGGCCGTTTGCGGGCGTGATTGCGGGTGTGACAGCGGATGCGATTGATGTAAGATGATGGCCGCTTTACGGGGTGCGGGGCTCGCGGAATAAGCAACTGACGTGCAACCGAATCTGGCGCGCTTACCTCTAAGCATTGGAACTTTTTCTTACTGCACGGGAATACTGGAAGCGACGTGTGTGTCCGGGAGCGACGTGGGGGAAGAGTGGGCCGAGGCATAATGACGAGACAGCAGAGCGGTGATCGGATGATGGGCGTGGCGGCGGGAGCGGGCGCTGCGCGGGCGGGAGAAGAGGCAGGCCGCAAGGCTGGTCCAAGCGCGAACCAAGCAGGAAGGGAAGGTTTCTCGATGCGGAAGGGGATTTGCGGATTTTTGCCGTTGCCGGTGGCGCTGGCTTGCTTGATGGGCATTTCATCTTGTGGCGGCGGCGTTGGAGCTGGGACGGTGACGTCGGTAACGATAGCGCCGACCGCGGTGACGGTACAAATTAACGAGACGGCGGAATTCACGGCGCAAGTGGCGGTAGCGGGCGAGACGGGCACGAGCGAGACGACCACCATCGTAACTTGGTATGTGAATGGGGTGGCGGGCGGGAATTCTTCTATAGGAACGATCGGGACGTCCACGCTGGACCAATTGGTGGGGATTTATACTGCGCCGGAGGTGGTGCCGAATACCAACAGCGGCCAGGTGAATATCACGGCGACGACTCCGCAGGTTCCCGGTTCCACGACGAACACGAATTTGATCACGTCGAACACGGCGGTGGCGACGATCGGGATTGGGACGGGGCTGTCGGTGAGTCCGCTGACCGCGACGGTTTTTGCCGGCCAGACTGTCCCATTTGCCGCGATTCTGAATAACGTGGCCACTACTCAGGGCATTGCTTGGTCGGTGTCCTCGACTGCGGGCGGAAACATCGGCAGCATCAGCCCCACAGGATTTTACACGGCGCCGCCATCACCGCCGCCGGGTAACACGGTCACGATCACCGCGGAAGACACGACAACATCCACGACGGCAACCGCTACCGCGACGATTTTGTTTTCCAATGCTTCGTTGGCCGGGCCGTTCACGTTTTCTTATTCCGGCAATGACACTGCGGGTTTTGTAGCTGTGGCGGGAAGTTTTCTGGCGGATGGGCAAGGCCACATCGTGAGTGGCGTGGAGGACAGCAATAGTTTTTCGACGGGTGTGGCCAAGCAGGTGCCGATCACTGGAACTTACGGGGTGGGTGCAGACGGCCGCACAAAAGTGAAACTCAATGTGGGATCGGGCTCTGGAGCCGGACAAGGAACCGCGCAGACCTTGCAGCTGGCGCTGGCGAATTTCCAGCACGGAGCGCTGACGCGCTTTGACGCCAACAACACGGGAAGCGGAACTGTGGATCAGCAGAATTTGAATGGGCTGACGACTGCGTTGTCGGCACTTAACGGTCCTTATGCGTTCAGCGTTGCCGGGGGTGATAAGGCATTCTTTCCGCAGGGGATGGCGGGAAAATTTTCTGCGAATGGAGCGGGGCAAATCACGGGCGGGAGTCCGATTATCGACGTGAATAACAGTCTTAACCCGGCAGGCGGAGTAACGACAGAGGACCGAAGTCTGGCGGGGTCTTACACGATGGACGCGACGTTTCCGGGAAGCGGGCGCGGAACGCTGACGCTTTCGAGCACGACAACGGGTTCGATGCAGTACGCGTTTTACATAGTGAATACGACGGCTTCGGAACAGAGCACGCAGCTGCACTTGGTGGAAATCGATACGAATAATTACCTGGGCGGGGATGCGTATTCCGCGCCGACGGGAAGTTCGTTTAATGCTGCGAGCCTTCCGAACGGCAATTATCCCTTTACCGCAGGCGGCACATCGCCGACCGGGGCGTACGCGGCTGGTGGTGTGTTCATATCGAGCGGAAGTGGCGGGACGAGCGGCTTGATCGATAGCAATAACGCCGGGACGGTGACGTCCGACACGACGTTGGGCACTTGCACCTACGCGGTGGATCCGACGAGCGGGCGAATCGATCTGCGGTTGAGTACGGGAAGCGGGACGTGTGCGGCGGGGCCCAGTTCGACGACGCAGGAATTCGCGATGTATCAGACGACGGTGGGACCCGCCGTGATGGTGGAACTGGACGCGACCGCAGTTAGCACGGGCGCGGCTTTTGCGCAGACGACAATTCCCGCCACGGTGACTGGGAATTTTTCATTTGGCTTGGCGGGGCAGGGAGTTTTCCATAATTCGCCGGCGCTGTATCAGCAGAATTTGTCGGGGCAGGTGACGTGGAGCGGGGTTGCGGCGGTTTCGGGAACGATTGATATTAATAATTTCAATGCGGTTTTCCCTGGCGATCCGATATTTGTGACGAACACGGCGATTGCCGCGCCGGATGCGACGAGCGGGCGGGGCACGGCGGTGATTCAGGGCATGAATCCGAACGTGACGTACAACGTGACTTACTACATTATTGACGCGAATACGGCGCTGCTGTTTGATTCGGACACGACGCGAGTGTTGATTGGGACGATTAATTTGCAGTTTTAGTGGCGCGGGGAGATCGAGCGCGACGCAGGGGGATTGCGGCGAGGGGCGAAACGTGGTAAAGTTGGGGTGCGTTTGTTGCTTTATGGTTTGTTTTTGACGCGCGCGAGAAATGGCTGCCGGGCAAACGTCCGACGGCTTTTTTTTTGCGCGGGGCGAAACGAGCTGGGCGACAGGCAGCTTTCCGGGTGGCTAACAGCCACCTTATGAATAATTTAGGAGCAGTTTCCGTGAGCAGAGAGCAAGGTACAGTGAAGTGGTTTAACGCGGCCAAGGGCTATGGGTTTATCCAGCGCCAATCTGGCGAAGATGTGTTCGTGCATTTCTCCGCGATCCAGTCCGAGGGCTACAAGTCCCTCAACGAGGGTCAGGCGGTGGAATTTGAAGTGAAGCAGGGACCGAAAGGTCTGCAGGCGGAGAACGTCGTCGGCCTGTAAGTCTGCGGAAATCTTCAGACTGAAGATTGAGCTTTGGCCGGCACTGGTTGTGGCGAACGGCAGCGCGGTGGTTTCTTCGGTGGCAGTAGAGCGCGCGCTTCTGGCTGGTGCAGGGCCTACGCAGCGGCAATCCCGCGCGGTCTGCTGGATGTGTTTCGATTTTTTGCCCAGGCGCGAATGTGTTATCATTATCGCTGCGACTGGCGCAGTGACATGATCCTGGAAGGGGCGGACCCAGCCACTGTCCTTTTCGGGAGCAATCGCAGGACAAACTTCTGGTAGGACGTTGCGGCGGGCGGAGGCGCGTCGCGACGGTGCGGATTCTCTGAGTTGAAGTCGAAATCATCCACGGAGGGAGCTGTGCAGACACTGGTCGAAGGGCAGTCCATACGGCACGAGCAGTACGGAATGGGAGTGGTGACCGAGTCGAACACCGAGCGTACCACGATCGATTTTGACGATCATGGTGTGAAGAAGTTTGTGACGGCGATCTGGTCCGCAGAGCTGGTGGGAGAGCCACCCGCCACGCCGCCGACAAAGCGTCGTGGACGCCGCAAGTCCGCCAAGAAGGCATAACCCAAATCAGAAAATGTAGAACCTGGCTTCCGGGCCGAATGGCTCGGGGGCGGTAGTGTGTTCGTTGGCTTAACAGCAGCCGTACCGTTGGCTTGTAAGTGGCTCATATAAAGCAGCATAGCTAACGAGTCTCGGACGATCACGGGTAGGGCCAGGTTTTGCGCACGTACAGCGTTTGTGAAGAACATTGCAGCGTGCGTGCCGCTACTGTATGATGACGCCTGATTACTGTAAGCTAGGTCAGGCGAATGGAAGACGCGCGTAGATACCAGCTGATAGCAGCCATTACTAGGGCTTTTACCCCGGGGTCGCCGATCGATAGCAGCGACCTGTTTGCCGGACGGACGCGCCAACGTGAGAAGTTGATCAGTACAATCTTCCAAAAAGGAGAGCACGCGATTCTCTATGGAGAGCGGGGAGTCGGTAAGACTTCACTAGCGAATACGCTTTTCGATTTCCTGGTCATCATGGGCAAATACAAATATTACCGCGCTAAAGTGAACTGCGCGGACCATATGTCCTTTGAGGATATTTGGCGGTCAATCTTTAAGCAACTAGTAGTCACGGACGAAGATCACATCACGACCACCGTTGACGTGATACTCCCCGAGTGCCCAAGCAGCGAGAATATCCGTGAAACATTTCAGGTTTTTGGCGATTCCAGCATCATAATCATCGACGAATTGGACAAGATCACAGATAAAACGGTCAGGCGCAAGCTTGCGGATACGGTCAAAACGCTCTCTGACAATGCCATCGATGCGACTCTGATTCTGGTAGGAGTGGGTGATTCGATCGAACAGCTATTTGGTGAACATCGGTCAATCGAACGCGCGATTGTTCAAGTGCCTATGCGCCGCATGGCAAAGGGTGAACTGCTCGAAATCATCGACAAAGCGTTAACCAAATGCGAGGGCATGACAATCGCTAAATCAGCGAAAGATCGCATCGCCGATTACTCGCAAGGTCTCCCCTTTTATACGCACTTGTTGGCTCGTGAGAGTGCCCTGCACGCGGTAAGGTCAGATCGTACGGACATAAATATGTCTGACCTCGAGGAAGCTCTGAAGGAATCTGTGGATACCCAGCTTGAGACGAACCTAACTGCCTACAACAAAGCCGTTTCAGCACCTCGGGGCAAAAACTTCAAGCCTGTCCTTTTGGCTTGTGCTCTTGCGCCGAAGAACGAGCAGCAGTGGTTTTATGCGAGAGATGTCATGGAGCCAGTTCGGTTGATCACGTCGACGAACTACGATGTGCCGGCTTTCGCGAAACACTTGAAGGCATTTTGCGAAGAGGAGCGCGGATGCATTCTAGAGAGACGCGGTCCCCCAAGGAAGGTTCAGTATCGGTTCGTCAAACCACTCATGGAGCCATACGTTGTGCTTCGGGGCTTGGCTGATGGTTTAATTACAGAAAACCAGCTCAGTCGGCCTTCGGAGACTTCCAGCGTGCCTGAGCAGCTTTCACTACTATCCACCGTCGATGGCCCGGGGATAGAGATTTAGCGCGGAATATTTGCTCTTCAAGCCTTCCGTACTGCCACGTCTCGAGGGTTAAGTTTTTGTTCACTCATGGCGTCGGCCATTTCAGCCGTGGCATATTCACGGTTCGCTTCGCTAACTAATTCAGGTCCACGCCTTGCCTCGGCACAATGTGCCGCAAGTACGAAAGTCCGCAAGTCGCAGAGCCGAGCCTCTACCCATTGGTGGAAGGGCTTCTTTTTGGCGTTGGATGCTGGCACACTCGAGTGAGATGCGACAGGTTGCGAAGCGGCGGCGAAATAAAGGTTGGAGCAGGCGGGTGGAAATGGATTGTGGTAGCAACGGCATTGCTGGTGTGCTCGGCGACTCTGCCGCGGCCTGATTGGCGCGCAGGCGGCGGCGGGCGCGGCGGCTGGTGAAAGCGCGGCGCGGACCATCGAGCACGGAATCACCAACGGAGTATCGGTGGAGTTGCCGGTGGCGTGGAGCGAATTCAAGCCTGGTGACGCGCCGGTGGCGCTGGCCCCGTATTCGCCGCCGTTTCATCTGGGTGGAATTCTGGCGCTGCAAAACGTGCAGGGAAGTGCGATTGTGCAGTTTGCGACGTCGGACAATCCTTTGCTGGGCCACGATGCTAATTGGCTGGATGGACAGATGCACATGCCCAGCGGTTCGGGTATGAGCATGATCGATTTTTTGTTCTACTACTTTTTTCCGCCGTCGGCGGCTTGCATTAATGAGGCGATGGCGAACAATGCGCGGGCCAGCTTTGCGCCAGCGCCGAATAGTTCTGCCAGCGATGCGTCTCCGGTGTTGCAGGTGTCCTACGCTTGCCGGCATGACGTGACGCTGGAGGGATTTTTCGGGGCGCAGGTAAGCTCCGGGGTAACGTTCGTGCAGACGAATGAAGGGCCGCGGGCATATGGAATGACGGCGCAGTTTTATCTGGCGCCGATGGAGCGGGTCACGTCACCGGGAATGAGCTGGTTCGTGTTCTCGGCACAGCGGGTGAATTCTGTGAATCCGGGAACATCGGCGCATTTTAATTTGCCGACGAATTTGCAGGGAGCGCAGGCGGAGTTTTACTGGGCGATTGGGGCGGTGGGTACCTTTCCATGGGTGTATGACGGCGGACGACCGAGCCAGCAATTGATCCATGTGGCGTATGCGGGAGTTGGGTTGGGCGGAAATAAGCGCGCGGAGTTTATGGCTTTGCTGCAGAAGGTGCAGGCTAAGAGCGGTGCGGGGCTGCGCAATAGCGTTCTGCGCTGAGGTGGGGTTGGCGTTGCATCCCGGCAAGATTTTTTTGCATCCGTATTGGCAGGCTGATGAAATTGCGGCGGCGGGCGCGAATTGAGTGGAGCGCTTGGCCAGGCCGACAATACAAGACGCGAGGATAAGCAAGACGATGAGTGTGGTCGGTACGCTGGATACGGCGATCAATGGAATGTGGAGTTGGACACGGACCGCGGGGCTAGTCGCGATTCTGTGCGGCGCATGCACGGCGCTTCCGCCCGGTTCGGCTGCACAGGCACCGCCGGGACCGATCCGGCCAGGGGCGGGTTCAGGTGATTCGCGCGCGACGTCGTCTGGACCGGCGGCGCAGCCGGAGATAGTGATTCCGGATAAGAAGCAACTGTTCGCGTCGTGGAAGTTTAACGTGCAGGAGAGCGACGACGCGCAAGACAAGATGCGGGAAGCGCGCGGAACCAACGCTGACAACCCGGCGAATCCGCGCGGCGGCGGTGGAAACGGAACGGGGATTCACATGGGCGGGATGGGGTCGCCGTATCCAGGCGGCGGGAATGGCGGCGGAAACGGCGGTGGCAATGGTGGCGGCAATCCTAGAAACGGCGGAAGCAAGAACGGTGACAGCGATTATGACCGCCAGCAACTGCAGGAATTAATGAATCCGGCGGGATCTATCACGCTGGCGATGAAGGATACGCAAGACGCGAAGAACGGCGAAGTGCTTTTGACGGATGATGCGGGGCGGCAGCGGGCGTTCTATACCGATGGCCACAAAGTGCAGAAATCCAAGGACGACAAATACGAGGAATTCGACGCGCACTGGGAAGATTATCGCCTGGTCGCGGAAGAAGGTGGAAGTCACGGGCCGCAGATAACTCGTTCGTTTGAGCCAGCGCCCGGCGGCAAACAGCTATATGAGATCGTGCGACTGGAAAGGACGCGATCGAACGGTCCGGTGGAGATCCGCTTCGTGTACGACCTCGATGCAGAAAGCAAACCTCCTGAAAAGAAACCTTGAAGTGCTAAAATCTCGCTTCCGGAATGGTGTTTCGTTCGGAATCGAGAACCCAACTAATTGCATACGCAATTGAATACGCTGGAATTCACGCTGGTGGTGGCCCTGGGATCGTTTGTGGCGGGGATGCTGGGGTCACTGACTGGCCTGGGCGGTGGTGTGGTGATCGTGCCGCTGTTGACGCTGGTGTTCGGGGTGGACATTCGCTATGCGATTGGCGCTTCGCTGGTTTCAGTAATTGCGACTTCGTCGGGAGCGGCTGCGGCGTATCTTCGGGAAGGGTATTCGAATATGCGCGTGGGGATGTTTTTGGAAATTGCGACGACTGTTGGGGCGGTGAGCGGCGCGTTTCTGGCGGGATATTTGCACACTTCGATTATCGCGATCGTATTTGGCGTGGTGCTGCTTTATTCGGCGTATGCGTCCACGCAAACGTTGGCTGATCCGCCCGCGGGGATGGCGCCGGATCGGATCGCGACGATGCTGCGGCTGGACGGGTCTTATCCGACGGCGGATGGAATGAAATCGTATCACGTGCGCCATGTGCCGCTGGGGTTTGGGTTGATGTACGTGGCGGGAGTGCTTTCTGGATTACTGGGGATCGGATCGGGAGCGGTGAAAGTGCTGGCGATGGATCAGGCGATGAAGATACCGTTCAAGGTGTCGACTACGACCAGCAATTTCATGATCGGCGTGACGGCAGCGGCGAGCGCGGGTATTTATCTGCGGCGAGGGTACATTGACCCTGGCCTCGCGATGCCGGTGATGTTGGGAGTGCTGGGAGGCGCATTGGTGGGCGCGAAGATTCTTCCCGGAGCGAAAGTGCGCACTTTGCGGATGGTGTTTGGCGTGGTGATCGCGGCGCTGGCGATTGAGATGATATTTCAGGGCGTGCGGGGGAAATTGTGATGGCGGATGTGGATCGCGGCGCCGCCGTGGGCGGGAAGGTGGACGACAAGAGGGTGGAAGTATTTCTGGGTAAGATGCTGCGCTGGGGAGTGCTGCTGGCGGCGCTGGTGGTTTCTGTTGGTGGGGTGTGGTTTCTGGTTGTATCGCACGATGTGCCACAGAATTACAGGACGTTTCGCGGGGAGCCTGCGGAATTGCGGGCGGTGCCGCAAATTGTGCATCAGGCGACGGCGCTTCGTCCGTTGGGTCTGATTCAGCTCGGATTGCTGCTGCTGATTGCGACTCCGGTGGCGCGGGTGATGTTTTCGGTACTGGGTTTCGCGCTGGAGCGGGATTGGATGTACGTGGTGATGACGCTCTTGGTTTTGGCGCTGCTGGTTTATACGTTGACGAGCCGGTCCGGGATATGAGGCCGAGGGCGGCAATCGGGAGATTAGCGCTCGCGGAATTCAGATACAATTCGCGGCGTGGCGGGTAATGCGCGGCGTTACTGAGGAGGCTGAGCGGCTTGCCGATGGCTGATTCCGGAGAAGGGAGATTGGCCGGGCGCGTGGCGTTTACCTATCCGGCGTTTGTGTTGTATGAAGTCGCGCGAATTTTCACTGTAGTCTCGATGGAAATGATTTCGGTGGCGGTGGGCTGGCAGATTTACGCCATCACGCACAGTAAGTTCGATTTGGGCTACGTAGGGCTGGCGCAGTTCCTGCCGGGCATTCTGCTATTTTTGGTTTCCGGTCACGCCGCGGATCGATTCAACCGAAAGAAACTTCTGATGTTGTGTTACGCGGCATTTGGAGTGTGTGCGGCGCTGTTTCTGCTGGTGTCACTGCGTCCGACACATTCCATCAGGCCGATCTACGCCGTCCTGGTGCTGCTGGGAGTGGTGCGCTCGCTGAACGGTCCGGTGAGCCGAGCGCTGCTGCCGCAACTGGTGGCCGAGGAACATTTTCAAAATGCGGTGGCCTGGCACTCGACGATTTTTCAGGTAGGCACGATATTGGGGCCATCGCTGGGAGGGCTGATCTACGCGCTGTTCCGCGGGCCGACGGCAGTGTACGCGACGGCGCTCGGCTGCTACATCACAGCGGTAGCGTGCACGGTGGGAATCCGTTTTCAACCGAAGGCGCGGGACCGCGAGCCGATCAGTCTGAAGACGGTGCTGGCGGGACTGGCGTACATCTGGAAACAGAAAGTAGTGCTGGGTTCGATCTCGCTGGATTTATTTGCGGTGCTGCTGGGCGGTGCGGTGGCGCTGCTGCCGGCGTACGCGCAGGACATTTTGCATACTGGGCCGTGGGGACTGGGGCTGCTGCGGAGCGCGCCGGCGGTGGGCGCGGGCTCGATGGCGATTCTGCTGGCGTACCGACCGTTGCGGCGGCGCGTGGGAAGGACGATGTTATGGTGCGTCGCAGCGTTCGGCATTTTCACGATCGTGTTCGGAATTTCCCGCAGCCTGACGGTGTCCTTGGCAGCGCTGGCGCTGACGGGCGCGGCGGACATGGTTAGCGTGGTGATTCGGGTGACATTGGTGCAAGTGGCGACTCCGGATCAAATGCGCGGGCGCGTGAACGCGGTGGACATGATTTTTATTGGCGCATCGAACGAGCTAGGGCAATTCGAATCGGGGGTGACGGCGGGCTGGTTCGGCACCGTGCCGGCGGTAATACTGGGAGGGATCGGCACACTGCTGGTGACGGGGCTCTGGGCGTGGTGGTTCCCGGCGCTGCGTCGCGCGGATAGCCTTACGGCGAAGCCCGAACCTGACCCGGCGGGTTAGCGGTTGCAGCGTTGCGAATGGCGGGTTTCAGCGCGCCATCGGTTTTTTGGCATGAGACCGATGGCGCACTGAAGTGCGCCGCTACGAAGGCCAAATCAAAGGCCGGCTGCGAAGCAAGCTCTACGGTTCGACGAGATGGTTGCGGATGGCGAAGCGCATCAGCTCGCTGAAGCTGGAGAAATTCATTTTTTTCATGATGTGATTGCGATGGCTTTCGACGGTGCGGGTGGAAATACCCACGGTCGCCGCGACTTCCTTGCTGATCTTGCCGGTGGCGAGCAGCTGCACGATTTCAATTTCCCGCGCGGTGAGGGGACAGCCGGGCAGGGGATGATCGGTGCTGGGCTCGCCCTCGCGTTGTTCGTTTACGAAACTTTCCACCATGGTCATGGCGAGGCGCCCGGTGAAGAAAGGCTTGTGCTGCTGGACGTGGCGCACGGCGGCGACGAGCTCGGCGTCGGCATCTGATTTGAGCACGTAGCCGCGGGCACCGCTGCGCAGGACTTCGCGGGCGACATCCTCCGAGAAGTGCATGGTGAGAATCAGGACGTCAGTTTCGGGCGATTCCTCGTGAATGGCGCGGGCGGCTTCCAGGCCATTCATTTCCGGCATGGTGAGGTCGAGCAGGACCAAGTTGGGTTTGGCTTTCTTGACGTACTCGACAGCCTCCAGGCCAGTGGCGGCTTCACAACAGACTTCCAGTCCTGGCTGCGATTCGAGCAAAGCACGGACGCCGCGGCGCACGACGGCATGATCGTCGGCGACGAGGATGCGATAGGGTCTGAGAGCCGGCGCTTCTTTAGTCATACGATTCTCCTTGAGAGGTAGTTGTGGTCGTCAAAAAGTTTCTGCGGAAATCAAGTGGAACACGCAGGGATAGGGCGCGAGCAGAGCGCGACTGCAACGGATGGCAGGACGTCATTCAGCCTGCTCTTCGACGACCAACGGAAGAATCACGTGAATGGCCGTGCCTTTCCCGGGAGAACTGTGAATGCGGAACTCGCCTTGCAGTTGGCTGACCCGTTCGCGCATTCCGGCAATTCCGATGCCGAGGAGAGAATTTCTGCGATCGTTGTGCGAAGGCGCGGCCATTCCAATGCCGTCGTCGCGGACGGTGAGGCTGACATGGGACGGCGAGCGATCAATGAAAATTTGCACGGAACGCGCCTTGGAGTGGCGATGCACGTTGGCAAGGGACTCCTGCGCGATGCAGAACAGGGTGAGCTCCGCTTCCTTGGGGAGACGCTGGAAATTGTCGGGGATGGTGAAATTCACGGCGACGCCGCTGCGTTCGGCGAAGAGCCGGACGTAGGATCCCAGGCCGACGGTGAGTCCAGCCTCGTCCATCAAGGGCGGGTGCAGGATGGAGGAAATCGTGCGGACCTCGCGGATGGCATCGCTGGTGAGCGCGCGGCAGGTCTTGGCGAGTTCGCGGGCGCGGGTATCGTGGTGCGGAAGTAAATCCTCGATTTGTTTGAGGGTCATTTTTAAAGCGGTCAAGGTTTGCGACGCTGTTTCGTGCAACTCGCGCGCCAGGCGGCGTTGCTCCTCGCTACGCAGAGTCAACAATTGGCGAGAGAGCCGGCGCAGGTCGTCTTCGACGCGCTTTTGTTCTGTAATGTCGTGATTGAAGCCGACGAAACGAGTGACCTGGCCGGAAGCGTCCGCCAGGGGGATGGCGCGAGTGTGCAAAACACGGGCGCGCCCATCCGGCATAACGTAGCGTGAGAAATGCTCGAGGGGAGTGTTCGAAGCGACAGCTTTCTGCAGGGCTTCTTTAGCGGCGGCGGGATCTTCCAGGCGAATCAAGGACCACACATCCTCGCTGGGAATGGGGCCGACCAAGGGTTCCAGGCCGAGCATACGGAAGAATTCCGTAGAGCAGGTAAAGGTGGAATGGATGGTATCCATTTCCCAGCTTCCCAGCTTGGCGATTTCCTCGGCCTGAGCGAGAAGCGACTCACTTTTGCGCAGCTGGTCCTGAGCCAATTTTTGGTCGGTGATGTCTTGGGACATGCCGATGATGCGGGCGACATCTCCGGAGTCGTTGGTAATGGGAACGGCGCGTGAGTGGAAGACGCGGATTTGCCCGTCCGGCAAGGTAAAGCGAACTTCGTTTTCGAGTGGCCGGGTGAATTGGATGAGATCCGCGACTTCCTGGGTGACACGGGCGCGATCGTCGGGGTGAAAGAGAGCGCACGCGCGGGCTAGCGGGATTGGTTGATCGTCCGGTGGAAGACCGAGCATCCGGTACATCTGCGCGGACCAAGTGAAGTTTCGCTCTGCGACATCAAACTCCCAACTGCCCAAGCCGGCGAGCTGCTCAGCCTGCGCCAGGAGTGAGCCGCGCTGGCGGTCCTGCGCGCGGGCGCGGCGGATTTCCGTAACGTCCTGGACCACGGCGAGGATGCGCGCGGCTTTTCCGTTCTCGGCAGGCCGCGCGATGGCGCGGATGAATATGATGCGCTGCCGTCCGTCCGGGAGAGTGTAACGGCCCTCGGATTCGAACGGAGAGCAATGATCCAGCGCAGATTGAAAAATTCCGCGAATTCGTGCGCGGTCGTCGGGATGAATCATGCCCCACACGGTTTCTTCGCTGGGAACACCCGCTTTGGGATCGAGTCCGTAGATGCGGAAAAGCTGGTTGGACCAGACGCGTTGATGAGTGTCCACGTCATATTCGAAGCAGCCTGTTCCAGTGACCTGTTCGGCGTGCATCAGCAGCGCTTCCTGTTGGCGCAGAGCGTCTTCGGCGAGGCGGCGCTGGGTGATATCGCGTGCCAGGAGGCAGACGGAATGTGATTTGGTCGCGCCGCGCCCGACGGCCGACACGCGCGCCTGGAACCAGCGGCGACCGGCGGGGAAATCTACGGGGAACTCGATATCTTCGCAAACGTCGTGCTTGATGACCCTGCGGAATAACTTGGCGAAGGGACGAAAGATTTCTTCACCCAGGACTTCCAGAGCGCGCCGACCGAGAAATTCGGCGCGCCGTTCACGGAGAAGGGCCTCGTTGGAAGTCCAGATGCTCAGGAACTTACCGTCAGCGTCCAACTCGAAAAGGAACTCGTTAAAGGTCTTAACTAGAGCGACGAAGGGGTGGAGAGGGTCACCGCGAGGGGTGCGGAGTTCCCGTTCAGAGAAAGCGGCATCCGATTTGGGAAAATTCGAATCGCAGCGAGGATCAGAAGGGGAATCGTTGATGCGAGTCCCGGATGCGGAGGGACGTGGTGAGCGCCGCTTCGAAGTTTTTGCGCGATGTCGGTCCATGTGGCTGACGGCGAAACACTCCGAACGAATCGGAGTTCGTGGCTGAAAAAGGCCGATCTATTGCCGTGCAAAATACCCACGCCCAGGACGGGGACGCGTACAACTTGGTGTAGAAAGGGAAAATTACTCCTGTGGTATTAGCGTGTCAAGAATAAAAGCAAGATGTTGAGGGGAAGGGAATTTAGGGGATCAGTAAGGTCCGTAGTGCAAAAGCAGTAATGTTCCGAATTGTCACAGATTCCGGGTCAGAGTACATTTTGTGGCCTAGCTGGAAGGGGTAGTGGTAGATAACGTTCTGCGGCGCATCTCCCGATGATGTAAATGGGATTTCGCGGAACTGGTTACTCGCCTCGCAAGGGTCGCACGCGGCAGCTGCCACACCGCACGCCCTGAAAAGCTCTGCGTGCGACTCGAGCGGGGTGGGGAACGGATTGAAATCAGTTTGGGACCTCTTGAAGTGTAGTGTTGAGTTGCAACAGGCGCAGGAAGATTGAGCGTTCGTGACCACGCCAGGTGCGTGGGCAGGCGAACGCGCAAGTGTCAGAGCACGCGGATGCGGTGAGTCCGAATCGGATGAATTTGGGTCAGGACCGCCAGCCCCCCTTCCCCAAAGGGGTCAATATGTCCGCAGGTGCCGTACGCATACTTGTTGTTGGAACTTCCGCCGCAAGCACTGAAACCACACTGAGGCGACTGGCACGCGCCGGGTGGGAATCCCACGCGGTGAAGAGCGTGCGTGAGGCCGACACAGTCCTGCGCACGATCCGGTTCCAATTGACCTTTGCGACTGAGAAACTTCCCGACGGCACGGGGTACGAACTGGCATCGCTGATCGCGCAACAATCTGGGAATTTGTTCATCTCGGTTCCGCTGTCGGAGACATGCCTGTGGCTGCCCGCCGTCGAGAATGGTGTGAGGTCGCTGGGGCAGCGCGCGTTGAATCCGCTGACTCTGGCGAAAGAGGCGGAGTCGATATTACGCACGACTGACGAGGGAATCGCCCGGTCGGAGGGCGAACGTAATGGCGGCGGGATTTCCTGTGGCGAGGTAATTCACGGAGAAGCTCTGCCGGTGAGCGCCGCAGCACAGTTTACAGAGGCGGATCGATTCGGCCGGCAAAGCCGCGAACGATACGAGCGTGGTGAAGAGATGACGTCGAGGCGACCGATTGGTTCGCGACGACAAGTAATGGCGGGGGTAGGCGGGAGTCTGGCACATCCTGCGCCTTTGGTGCGCGAGGGCGCGCTTCCCGACCTGGGTGCGCTGGGCAAACGTTGGCGGGGATTCTAGGGACAAGCGCGATGACACGGCCCATCAAATTGAGGACAGCACCGCTGCAAACCGCGCAGCAGGATAGTGGTGAAACCCTGCGCGAACAGATTCCGCTGAGCGATATGTCGGATTGCCTACTGGCCGTGTACGACGAAGTATCGCGACGCGCATTTCAGCGCTGCATTGTGCGAGGCGAGCACGAGGGAAGTGACCGGGGAGACTGGAAAGCAGCGGAGGACGATTTGTTTGCGCGAATCTCTGTGGACTTTGAGGAGTCAGGCGGGAATTTGTACGCGCTCGCCAGTCTGCCTGGATGCGCGGGAACGCAGATAACCGTAGCCGTGGACGAATGCTGGCTGTTGATATGTGGTTATGCAGGTCATAAGCGGCGGGCATACGCGAGCGAAGATTTCGACGAGTGTGATAGCAACGACAACTGCACGGATTCCGACGGCGACGAAAACGCGGAGAGACTGGAGACAAGCGCCAGCTCGGACGAATCTGGTGAACGGCGCGATGGCGGTCGACATCACGAGAATTTACCGACGCAGAACGAGGAGCATCATGCTGGATGCCGGGTTCCGGGCTTGCGCGCGCCGCGGCCGTTCTGCGTGGTGGCGCTGCGAGCAAAGGTAGATCCAGAGCGCAGTGTCGCAGTGCTCTCCAACGGATTGCTCGCGATTCGCATGGGTAAAGCTAGTCTGGAAACGCCGATTCCGCGCGTGGCGTGAGGCGTAGCTTCATTGCCGCCGGTGATTCCGGCGAAGACTCGTTGCCAGACATTCACTTTCTTCCGCGCACCCACCTCCATAAGACAACTCCAGCGATTACGGAAGCGGCTGCGGCAGTTTGCGCGTTGGACATGCCCAGGAATGAGCGGGGATTGATGCGGATGAACTCGACGAGAAATCGAGCAGCGCCGCTAAACACGAGATAAGCCGCGAAAATTTCACCAGGTCGCCTGCCGCAGGCTACGATTGCGTGCGCGCCAGTCTGCGGATGTTGAGAATCGCGTACGGTATCGCCAACACCGCCGCCGTCACCAGGCGCGCCCATGTTCCAGAGCCACCAGGCGATGGCGCAGGCGGCAATGAACTCATAGATAGGAGTGGGATGAACGCGTTCGACGGTGGGGACGAGTCCGTTCGGAAAGCTCATGCCCCAGGGAAGGGAGGTTGGGATTCCGTAGTCACCATCGCCGGAAAGAAGGCAGCCGATGCGGCCAATGCCATATCCGAGGGCCGCAGCGGGAGAGCCAGCATCGAAAATTGTCAAGAGGGATGCAGGGCGACCGGCGGCTGAATTGTGCGCGATGATGCGCCAGGCTACGAAGGCAAAGACGCCGAAGCCAGCGAGCAGGCCGCCGAACCACGCGAATCCATAAGGGCTGAAGAGCAAATGAAGCGGATCGGCGAAGAATTCCGCAGGAGATTCCAGTAAGTGGTACAACTTGGCGCCGACGAAACCGGCCAGGCACGGAAAAGAGATCAGGGCTTCGGCCTCACCGGAATTTTTGGCGGCTATGCCGCGGCGAGCCAGGTCGGCACGCAACACGAAAAATGCGGCGAGCATGGCGCAGGCGACCATCAGGCCGAATGTGGGTATCGTGAACCGACCGACATGGAGGAAAGGGATCACGCGAAACAGTATAACGTCATTGTGGTGTGACGATGGGAGACGGGCGGAAGGGGCCTGTCTGGCAGTAGAAGTACGCCCGGGAAACCAAAAGGGGCCGGAGAGCGTCCTAATGATGTAGAATGAAATCGAAGCAGCAGCAGACGTAGAAGCACCCTTCAGTCGCCCAGTCGGGTGGAGGGATACAAAATGACCAATACCTCTCAGCAGTTTCCAGTGCCGCAGGAAAAGATTGCGCTGCTCGTTCCCTCGCAAGGCCTGACAATTCTGAAGATCGCATCGGCATTATTTTTTGCGGGTGCGTTGGTTTTGGCGCCTGGTCCGGCATTCGCGCAACATGGCGGAGGTGGAGGCGGTGGCTCGCATGGTGGCGGAGGCGGCGGTGCGTCGCACGGCAGCTTTGGCGGCGGAGGCGGAAGCGCTGCGGCGTCGTCGAGTGGTGGCGGATCTCACGCGAGCGGCGGAAGCGCTGGAAGTGGCGGCAGCAACAATAGCGGCGGCGGACATTGGTGGAATCCGTTCCACAGCGGTTCTGGGTCTTCGGCAGCGCCCGGTAAAGGCGCGAGTGCAGTGCCTGCAGGGAACATCAAGTCGGAGTCCAGCGCGACCGCGGCTCCGGAAAGATTTGCGGCGGGGAACAACAGCTGGCAGGAGCCGCCGAGCGCGTCGGCGCGCGCGGCGGCACGCGTAAATTACTACGGGCCTGCGAACCTGAACGGGTCGCGGCCGTTCGTGCCACTAACAAGTACGACGCGCGTGCCGATTGGTTCGGCGCATGGTGCGTCGATGGTAGCTGCCACGCAGCATCCATTTCAGCCGCGACGTCCGGGTTATTCCTATTATCCGTATTATCCGTATTTCACGGGTTTCGGATTCGGGTGGGGCGGGTTTGGGCCGTGCGATCCGTTCTGGGGCTGCTATGGGTATGGATTTGGATACGGCTTCGGCGGCGGCCTTGGATATTTCGGAGGAATTGGGTCCTACGGCGGCTATTCGAGCGGTTATGGCTCGGGTTGGACGGATGCGTCGTCGGAAATGGCTGCGAACGTGACGTCTCCGGACAACGTGGATTCGTATTTGTATGCAGCACCTGGTACGGGGGGCGCGCAAGCGGCGGATTCCTCTGATGCGGCTCAGGTGGCGCCTGCGGATTCTGCTCCACAGCGAACATACGTTCTGTTGTATCTGAAGGATGGGTCGAGTTTCGCGGTGAGCGACTACTGGTTGACGGGTGGGAAGCTGCACTACGTCACGTCGTACGGCGGCGAGAACGCGGTTGATGAATCGCAGGTCGACCTGCAACGTACGGTAAATGAGAATGCTGCGCGCGGCGTGGATTTTAGTTTGCGGCCGCGGCCGGTGGCGCCCGGGGACGCGGCGGTGCCTGCGCCTGCGGAGAATCCCGAACCTCAGAAGCCGTAAGGGTAGTGGGCGCAGCGTTTTGAGCGTGACGACTGGTAAGGTTGGTCCGACGTACGCCCGTCTGCTAGTGATTTTCCTCTGAAGTAACTGGAAATTTGCGTTCACGCCTTGGGTTATTTTCGTGTACACACACAACGACTTGACAAAGTTATGAAGTGAGCGTATAAACTTATTCGTTAACCTCGAAAAGTGTAGAGCGCAGCAAACGAATCGAATGCAGTTTTCGATCGCAGGCGATTCGTAACCTTCCTTTCTCTCCGTGATTTACGCACTGCTCGTGGTGTGCCTGCTGATGCCCGGTCCCGCTCGCGTGTTGGTGCGCGTGAATGTGGACTTGACGGTGAAGTCAGATGTTGATTCGGAACTGTGCCGGTTGGTATTTTTTGGCCACGCGGCACGCGCTGCATGGGTAGTGAATAACGCAAATCCTTCTGGAGACGCCCGACGATGCCGAACTATAATGCGCAGGTCCCTCCGTACTCGATTTTTCCTGGCGATGTTGCACTAGCGTTTAATAATGAGGCTCCGGCAGCGGGGCAGGCGAGCCAGCAGTTTGCGCTGCCCAGTTACGCCGGACATCCGGAAAATGGCCGCTCGATCCGCTGGCAGATCAGTTTCGCCACCGCTCCGACATCGGTAAACATTCAATTGCAGACCGCGATCAACGACGTGGACGCCCAGTATGCCGTGCCTACGGGCGCTGCGAATATGAGTTCCGCATTGACGGCGGGAGACAATCTGGTGGCTACCGGAGTACGCGCAAATTTCGTGCGAGCGAAAGTGATTGCGATTTCCGGGGGCTCAGGCGTGACGGTGCAGATTCTCGGCTAGGATCGCGGCGGACTCTGCTGCAGTCAGCAGCGGGCGATGATTTTCCGCGCGAGACTTCCAGCACACGGAACCGCCGTGTTATCGTGCGGGATATGCGGATGGCGCTCGAAAACGACGAATCGGCCGCTTACGGGGAGAAGCATCATTGATGGATCGCCGGGAGTATGCCGTCATTCTTGCGATCGCGTTGCTGTTGCCGGCGCGTGGTGCTTCGGCTGGCGGAACGGTCGCGAGCACCAGGGTGACGGATCGTCCAGCGCCGCGCGGCGGTGTGTGGCAGCAGCAAGCGGCCGCGGGCGAAGCGAGCACCGCGACGCAATCGTCCAGCCGACAAAAAGGAACGGACCCAGCGCCGAGCGGATCGGCGATGCACAGCATCACGGTGCAATTCGATTACGATTTTACGAAGACGCCGGCGTGCTCGGCGAAAGTAACCAGCGCGTGCGTGCAGACATTCGACGTGTACGATATCTCCGGCGACAAACCGTATTTGCTGTTTTCGATTCCCGTGCCGCAGAACGCGCAAGGGATGATGAAGGGGATCACGGCGAAGAGCCCCCGGATGCTATTCGCAATCGGGAGGCATCGTATCGGAGTATCGGCACAGATGCCCAATGGCGAGAAATCGCCGCCGCACGACTGCAAGGTAGTTATCGAAATAAAGGCGGATAATCCGCCCCGCCCGCCCGCTTCTCACTGAAAATCGCGGCAGCACTGCTGTCCTTCGCAAGCAGATGCTCTCCGCGCGCAGCTTTCCCGGCCTTCCCATGGCAGTGTGCATCGGATTCGTGCGCTCGCAAATATCCAAGAGTGCCTGGACGCGGTGCGCGCGGCAGGCGGCGAGGCGCGAACGACTGTGCGCCGAGCATCGCGACGGATTGGATGGAGCGCTTCTGGGGATGCTGAAGTTTGAAGAGCTTCTTCCTTGGGAGTTAGCGGCGGCGGTGGCGGTGGCGCGCAAGCCCAGCAAACGGCGCGGCAAGAAACGTAAGAAAAGTCTACCTGCGTGGGACACGCGCAACGTCGCGGCGGCAACAACGATGCCCGAGCGGCTCGAACCGGACCCGGCACGCGCGTGTCCCGCACCCAGCTTGAGAAACCAGGACGTTCTGCACCGTCCGCAGAGGCAACCATGAGCGAAGTGTTTGCAGTGCGAAAGAACTGCGGCGCGGAGAAGAACCCTGCGAAATGCGGGCAGAGCAGAGATTCACGGGTGAGCACGGACCGATTGCGTAAGAACACGCGCGACACGACGAGCACGCCGGTGGCTGCGAGATCAGCGCCCGTGTTGAGCGAGAAAGTCTTGCAACAGAGCAAGACGGATCGGGCGCTTCGCAAGTCCGTCGGATCCGTCGCAGCGGCGCAGACTCCAGACGGGGACGATGCACAGATGCTCGAACCTGTACTGTCGGTCACAGAGTTGGCGCTGATGATTTGCGGGGATCCGGAAAACCGCAAGAAGCGCTTGAGGCTGGCCGAGGCGCTGCGCGAACATGGTCTGGATGAATCGCAAGGTGGCGGCGGTGCTACGCCGGCGCCGTTGAAAAGTTGAGTCGCAATAAGGAAAGAGCGAGCAGTGGGGGTGGCGGCCGCCAAACTGTTGCTGGAAGTGCTGAAGGAAGTGACGCACTCGCTGGAACCGCAGAAAACCGCGGGCAGCAGCGATTCCAGCGATGTGCCGCAGTTTGTTCGATTGATTCACAACGTGCCGCGGCCAGTTCGCACCGAGTAGTCTGCATGGCCGCGAATCGAGAACGGAGTGGCGATCGGTTCGCTGGATGACATTCAGCAAAGGAGCTCTCATGAGCGCGAGCAAGACAACCATCGGATATGTGGTGCAGCTGGGCGGGATCGGAGCACTGGTAACCGGCGCGGTTTTGAGCGTGCATCATGCCGCGATTGCAGCGGCGTTTCTGGGTGGCGCGGCGGCGTTTTATATTGGTGAGAAAATTCGCACCCTGGCGTAACGGCCCGCTGGAGATGCGACGCGGAACACGGCGCAACTGTTCATGGCAGAAATCACATCCGGGGTGAAGCGGCAGATATTGGATCGAGCGGAGGCCGCCGCAAACGAGCGTGCAGGTGTTAAGCCTGGCGCGGCAAGTGCTCGGGAATGCGAAGCCGACGCTCGACAGGCGAGTTCGCCTTCCGTAGTTCTGAATTACGAGCCGTTTCCGAAGCAACGTCAGTTTCACTCGTCTCCCGCAAAGTACCGGCTGTTTGGCGGAGCGGCAGGACCAGGAAAGACAAAAGCGCTGCTGATGGAGGCGGTGCTGCAGGCGCTCGACCACCCCAACGTCAACACGCTGCTGCTGCGGCGCACGTTTCCGGAACTGGAAGCGTCGCTGCTGCATTATTTTCGGCGCGACGTGCCGCGAAATTTGTACGTGGCATTTCATGAGTCGAAACACCTGGTGGAGTGGACCAACGGCTCGACAACGCGCTTCGGATACTGTGCGAGCGAGTACGACGTATATCAATACCAGGGCGCGGAATATCTCTTTATTGGGATTGACGAGCTGACGCTTTTTACTTTGCGGCAGTGGCAGTTTCTGACCAGCCGCAATCGTTGTCCGGTGCCGGGCACGTTTCCGTGCATGGCCGGGGCGACGAATCCGGGGAACATCGGGCACGCTTGGGTGAAGGCGCTGTGGATTGACAGGCAGCCGGCGCCGGGCATGGAGCGTCCGGAGGAATATAACGTCCTAGATTACGATTTTATTCCGGCGCGGTTTTTCGACAACCCGATCTACGCGGCGGATCAGAATTATCAGAAGACCTTGCAGGCGCTGCCCACTAATTTGAAGCGCGCGTTTTTCGACGGCGATTGGGAAGTGTTCGCGGGGCAGTATTTCGACCGCTTCGATCTGGGGCGGAACACGGTGCGCGCGGAAGAGATTGAATGGCAACCGTGGTGGCCGCGTTGGATTTCGATTGACTGGGGATTCGAGCATCCCGCAGCGACCTATTGGCACGCGCAGGCGCCCGGAACCTGTTCGGCGGCAACGGCGGCGACGGACAGGAACGCACGGGCGGACGGTGCTGCACAGGGGTCCTCGAGCTCGTGTGTGGTGACTTACCGCGAGTATGTGACGCATCGAACTTCACCGCGCGACCTGGCGCGCGAGATCATTGCGCGCAGCGTGGCCAGTTCGCAGCCAACGGGTGCAGATGGATTTTCCCCCGCGACCGGCCCAGTGCAGGGGCCGGAGGAGAGGCGGGAAAAGATCGGCGCGATATATCTTTCACCCGATGCATTTGCGCGGCGCACCGACGACGCTTCCATCGCTGAACAGATGGGGGATGTGTTCGCGGCCGCAGGATTTCCGCGGCCTACACCTGCGGATGACGACCGCATTGGCGGTTGGATGCTGATGTACCAGATGTTGGATGCCGGGGAATGGCTGCTGACGGACAACTGCGTGGAGCTGATTCGGACGCTTCCTACTCTGGTGCGTGACTCCGCGCGGATTGAAGACGTGGAAAAAATGGATGGTGATGACGCGGCGGACGCAGCGCGGTACGGATTGATATCGCGCTATGCGGCGCGGCGCAGCGGCCTGGCGCGGCCACCGCTGGAACAACGATTGGCTGAGCGCGTGACCTCCGCGGATCCAACTATTCGCGCGATACAAGCGCGCAAAGCACAACTGGAAGAAACGAAGCGAGTGCATCCTGTTTCATTCTTGCGGAGACGGCGAACGTGAGGGAGCGCGAATGAACTTGCGAGAAATGTGGGGCCGGCTGGCGGCGACGAAGTACACCAGGGTGCTGGAGAGGGAAGTCGCGCGACTCCAGGTAGAGAACCGCGCGCTGCTGAATTCGATTTTGGGTATTGCGGGAGTGCCTCCGATTACCGTGTCGGCGGATGATATCGCTGCTCCGCGGGCGGTCGAGTTCGTCGCCGAGAAGACTGCGGCTGTCCGTGAAACGGCGCTTGAAACCGAGAGTGGCGCGAAAAAACTCGGAGGGGGGCGGAGCGCGACCGGATTGAGCGTGAAGCAAGCCGGGCAGCGCGCGTCTGCTGGGCCGGGAATGAAGAGCGTGGCCACGCCGATGCGGCGGAGATCGTGGCATCAGATTTACCGGATGCTGGAAATTGATGCGGCGAGGAAGAAAGAAGCGGTCTAAGAATTGGTCGCGTTCTCGCCGGGTGTAGATGGACGACGAGGCGCATCTATTCTGTAGATTTGGTGTTACATCTTTTGAATGTGGAGGAGACATGCCGTTCATTCGCGGGCGATATCACATTAATGCGATTGCGGGGGAAGCACTGGAAGCGGCACGCGAAGCGGAAGCAGCGCTGCTAGCTCTGGAGCGTGAAGCCGCGCAGGTCAGCGGCCACGAGGATGAACCCGACGACGAAGAAGGGGAGCCCGATGCGGATAAAGGGCCGATTCATCGCGTCGAGATCGAGGCGGCGGAGTTGGTGCCGTCTCATTCGGGACGAGCGCAGCGCGGATTCGTCGCACATGTTCACCGGGACGCCGTGCAATCGGAGCAGAGTGGGCGCGGATTTGCGCGGAGCGCGGCGGGTAGCGATTCGGCGGGTTCGGGTGACGCGCCACGAGCGCGATTCGCATCGTTGCGATCGCCACAAGCTGGACAGGTACCGACGGCTGGAATCGCAACACGTCCGGAGACGCATGTGTTCGCCGATCACCATGATCTGGTTGATTTCCTGCGTGATGAATTCGCGAAATCTTGCGGACGTAAGTAGCGAGGACGAGCGCTCCGAGCTGCCGCGAGTATGTTTGCAGGTCTTGGGCGCTTGCGATGCAGAGGTTCGCGCTGGCTCGCGGGCTGGTCTAGAATGAAGGCCAGCATCCAACGGTTGCGAAGCGAGGATGGTTTTGACGATCTGGGATACGCCAAGCGGGCGAGACCGCCGCTGGCTAAGGCGCAAGAGCGGGTTCACACCGGCGCCGACGTACGCGCGCGTGGCCGTGGTGTCGCTGGCGTTGACGCTGATGGCGACGCTGGCGTGGCAAGGCGTGCAGCGGCTCCTGTCTCCGGCGAAGATGGCGGGCGGCGAAGCCGCTCATTTTTTGGCGAGGCCGCCGAGCGACAGGCCAGGGATACCGGCCTGGCAGACGGCAATGTCGGAAGCATTGGAACAAGCCGTGGCGCAGGGGGTGGGTGGAAATATCACGGCGGCGGAAATGCAGACAGATCGCGCGGCGGCAATATTGATGACCACGCGTATGCAGGGCCAGACGGCCACGCCTGAATTTTTTGAACACACCGTTCGCGCGTTGGATCGTGTGGCGCGGACACATACTGATAACGCGCGATTGGTCGAGCATGTGACGTTGGCACGGATCGAACTCGCGCAGCTGCGTTCCGCGCAACCAGTCATGCCTGAGGCGCGCGATGGCGGCGATGATGGTGCGGCGTCGAAGAATGAGAGCGCGGCTCAAGCCGGAAGTCAGAATCACGGGGTGGAGGAAGGGCCGGGAATTCCGGCGGCTCACGCTGTGAATATTCCAGGGCATGTGGTGTTGGCGGCGCCGCGAGCACTGGGCACAAACGAGCAGCTGGATCCGGCGGTGCTGCAAGGCAACTACATTGACGCCACGCTGATGCCCGATACGTCGGAAATCCTGTTGCCGCGCGCGACGCGGGTGATGGCGGACGGCGTGCGCGTGGAGGGGTTGACGATCGCGGGGGCTGCACAGACGCTGGACGGCATCCGCTGGAAGAACATAACGTTTGTCGGAACGCGGCTGCGCTACGAAGGCGGCGAGGTTTCTCTGCAAAACGTGCGTTTCACGAATTGTACTTTTGGGTTTTCCGCCGACGAACGCGGAGCACGCCTGGCCGACGCGATCGCACTGGGGCAGCGATCGTTCGTGATGCAATAGCTGACGGCCGAGCGTTTGCTCGTGGGGTGTAATTTCCGTGGTCGACCTATTTTTCTCCGCACGATTCAATTCTGTAACCACATTTTCGGTTGGTGTGTTCCGGGGTGCGGAAATGCCGTGGCGGCCTCCGTCCCGGGCAGCCTAATAATCACCCCTTACATCAGCGCAAACGAGGACAGTGCATGGCCACGCAGAAATCATTTTCAGCAGCCGATCCGGCGATTGTGCCAGTCGAAGGGCCGGTATTGAGTGAAGGAAACGCGGCGTCCGGCCGGGAAGGCAAGCGGGAGTCGCGAGCGGCGATACAGAGCAATCCGTACGGTCCGAACAACGAGCAGCTGCCGGAGCGCCTCGAAGGCGCGCTGCGACGGCTGGTGTATCAGTTTTCGTTCGAGTCGGAAGGAACGCGCCGGCAGGAAGTGCGCAGGATCAAACAGGCGCACCAATTCTGGCGCGGCTTGCAGTATTTGTGGTGGAACGAGCGCGACCAGAACTGGCACCTGCCGTTTGAGCAGAAGCTTTCGGACAACTCTACCCTGGAAGATTTGCCGCGCTACGAATTCGTCACCAACATTTATCAGGCGTTCGGGCTTTCGCTGGTGGCGGTGCTTTCGCAGGACGTGCCGCGGGTGAGGTTTTTCCCGTCTTCGGCGCAGGCGGAGGAGGACGTGGCTGCCGCCAAATCGGCCACGGAAGTGGCGCAGCTGGTGGAGCGCAACAACCGCATCGGGAATTTGATTGTGGAGGAAGCGTTCAATCTTTGGACGGACGGGAAGGTGGGAGCGTACGTGCGGTTTGTGGTGGATGGGCAGCGCTTTGGATTTCATCCCGAGACGGAGATCGCGGCGCGTGAAGTAAAGATTGGGAGCGATGTGTACGTATGTCCCGAATGCGGGGAGGAAAACGCGGCGCAACGCGGTGGGTTAGCGCGAGGTGAGAGCGTTCACGGCGATAAAGCCGGCCGGCGGGATGACAACGCCGATAAGGAACTGAGTTCCGATGATGCAGGGGCGAGCGCGGACGAAGGCGACGATCCGAACGTCGGCAGGCCTTGCGACACTTGCGGCGCACTGCTGACCGAGGAGGATTTTGTCGCGGCGGAAATGGTGACGGTGCCGACGGCGGAAACCCGCCAGCGCGTGCCGAACGGTCAAGAGGTGGTGACGATCGTGGGCGGCCTGGAATTAAAAACTCCGCCCTGGGCGAGCGAGATGCACGAGTATCCGTACATCCAGTGGAACATGGAGGTGCACCAGGCGCGGTTGCGCGCGGCATACCCACATGCGGCGGACAAGATCGGGTCGCCGGTCGCGAGCGGCTCGCAGGAATACGAAAGGCTGGCGCGGTTGGCGCAATCGCAGGGCGGGCCGTTGACGGAAGGTGGCGATACCAACATTAATTTGATCACGTTTCAGAGGACATGGCTGCGACCTTGGGCGTTCTTTGCGCTGGATGACAAGGCATTGCGGGACGAACTACTCGAGATGTTTCCCGACGGGGCTTATGTGGCGTTCGCGGGCGAGACTTACTGCGAATCGCGCAGCGAGAACATGGACGACCACTGGCGCGTGCTGCATGCGTTGCCTGGTGACGGCTCGAGCGGGCGGCCGGCGCTGGGTGACGCGCTGATCAGCGTGCAGGAGCGGTTTAACACGCTTTCGAATTTACAGATGGAGACGTACGAATACGGGATTCCGCCGATTTACGCGGACAGTGAGGTATTGGATTTCGACGCGTTGCAGGGGCAAACCGCGGAACCGGGCGCGCATTATCCGGCGCGTGCAAAACCAGGTCAGTCGCTTGCGGCGGGATTTTTCCAGCCAGACGCTGCGGAAGTTCCTCCGGATCTCGCGGAGCATGCTGCTGGATTGATGGGACCGGTGGCGCAATTTCTGACTGGGGCATTTCCCGCGCTGTTTGGCGGGGCGATGTCGAATAACGATACGGCGTCTGGATATGCGATGGCGCGCGACCAGGCGATGGGACGAATTGGTCTAGTGTGGCGGCGGATGAAGTTCTTCCACGCGGATATCATGCTATTGGCAGTGGATTGTTTCCGCAAGAACCGGCCGAACGACGTGGAAGTGACTTTGCTTGGAGCAGGTGCGGCATTCGAATCGAAATGGATTCGGCTGGCGGACCTGAAGGGGAACTTATTCAGCTATCCGGAAACGGACGAGCAGTATCCGACGTTGTGGTCGCAACAGCGAGCGGTGCTGTTGCAACTGTTGGCGAATCCGGATCCGCAGATGCAGGCGATTCTGGCGCATCCGGAAAATACGGCGCTGATCAAGCGATTGATTGGGCTGGAGGAGTTTGTGATTCCCGAGGAAGAGTCGCGCACGAAACAGTATCGCGAGATTGCGCAGCTGGTGGCGGAGATGCCGGTGGTGCATCGCCAGGACGTGACGGCTGCGGCGGGGCCTGCGGCTGCAGCTGCTTCACCTGGCGGGGTGGAGGCGGAGGTGATTTTGCCGAGCATTATGCCGGATGAGTTTGCGGATAACCACGCGGTGGAACTGGAAATTTGCATGCGGTGGTTTTCGTCTGACGCGGGACAGGTGGCGAAGATTGAGGCGCCGCTGGGGTACACAAACGTGCGAGCGCACGCTCTGTTTCATCGCGATTTCTTGCGGAAACAGCAAGCGACGGCGGCCGCCACGGCAGTGCAACCGCATACAAATACCTCGAGACGGCGGTAACGGCGACGTCGCACAGGCTAGATGGCGCGTTCGATCGAGCCGCTGGAGTAGCGGGAGGCGCCGTAGGCGCTTCTGGCTGTTGGCGGAGGAGCTACCAGGCGCACGACATGAAGTAGACGCTCTGGTTTGAAGGGCTTGGCCATGCAGACGACGGCGCCGAGCTGGTGGCTGGCGGAGTAGTCGGCGGGCTGGGCTGATTTAGTGAGCAGAATTACCGGCACGCGCTGCAAGCGATCGTTGCGCTTGATGATCAGGCAGAGGTCGTGGCCGCTCATGTCCGGCGCTTCGACTTCCGCGAGAAATACGGCCGGCACGGTGTTGCGCAGAATGTCGAGAGCTTGCTGGGCCGTGGGGACGATGATGACGGTGTAGCCGTCATTCGAGAGAATGCTGCGCATGATTTCGGCGGTCTTGGGATCGGACTCGACGGCGAGCACGACCGATTGCTGCTTGGTATGCGAAGCCGAGGAATGCGCCAAAACGCCGGCGACAGAGGGATCGGGCTTGGCGGCGTCCTTGGCTGCAGAGTCGGACTTTGTGTTGACGAACTGCAACGCGACAGCGTAGCGGCCGTCTTGCTCGACGACGCGAACGACTTCGGCGGTCTGCGCGGAATTTAGCGCGGCTGCGGCTGTGGAATACGGGAACGTGACGTCGAGTCGCTGGCCCTTCCAATATCCAGCGCGGGCGGCGGTGACGAGCAGCCCGTCGCGCGACACGTCCACGCTCTTGCAGATTTCTTCGAAGGGCTCGGGTGTATTCACTCCGCGGATGTGGACTTGCGCGGTGATTTTCGCGCGTTTACGGCGCCGGCGTTCGATGCCGACTGGCGAGTTGGACGATCCAGATTTTGCGTTGGCTTGTGCGGAGGCGATCGGCGGCGTGCTCATCGGTATTACCTCAGTTATTCGCAGGGTCTGTCGCGTCCTCCTGGACTAACGTACAGCTCCCCCCGCTACCTGTAGATGTACAAGAGCAGTGCCGAAGCGGGAATAGTACTGTAGTTTCATTGTGGAAAACTACTGGGACAACAGCTCTGTGGGTGAGATAAGTGCTGTAGATGCAGAGTGGTAGCGTGGCTAGGACGTGGGCAGGCCAGGTGCACATTGGCACACGCCCAGTGACTATGGGAGGCGAACAAAGCATGGGCTCAAACACGATTACTCCGGCGCCGGTGTTGAATCGTAATTCCAGCGACGACGAGATCCTTGGATTGCTTACGCATACCCAGCGCAGAACCGGTCGCCGTGAGACGCAGAGCGAAGGGAGCGATTCGAGCGCGCAGGACACGGGGACGCAGACGAACGAACAGTTGTCGATGAATTTTGACGATGATGAGCTTCGGCCGGGCACGCGCCGAGTTTCCGCTACGCACACGGGAACGGTCAGTGCGAATACAGATGCCACGAGGCAGCCTGAGCCGGAGCATTTGCGCGCGGCGCTGGATGCGAATCCAGAATTGCGAGACGCGTGGCAGGAAGCGAACGCTTACCGCGAAACATTTGCGACGCCGGAAGAGGCGCGCGCGGCGACCGCTTTGGTCGGGGATATGAACCGGATGGATGCGCTGTTTTTTTCGCGGCGTCCGGAAGATCATGCGGAATTGGCGCGCGCGGTTGCGAAATTGGATCCGGGGGCGTTTGCGTCGCTAGCGAGGGCGATGAGTGCGCTGGTTGATGACGCCGCGCGAAAATCGGGAGATGGCACTCGTACATCCGGCGCGCGCGAATTGTTCGCTGATCGCGCGAATCGAACGCAACAGACGACGCAAGGTCAAAACCAAAACCAAGACGCGAATCAAATGCGCCAGCGAGAAACCGGATCTTCGTTGACGCCGGCGCAGATGGACTTCTTCCATTCCACGAATGCGGCGGCGGTTTCCAGCGTGGTGGATGCGATTGAATCGCAGGTGGAGCGCCTGCTGCCCGAAGGCGTATCAAAATCAGCGCGCAATCGGGTGGTGGGTGAGATCTACCGCGAGCTGGACACGACGCTGCGGGGGAATCGCGCGTTGGGGCAGCAAATGCGGGATGCATTTCGCTCAGGCGGCCTGGACGAGGAGCACCAGCGGGCCATTGTGTCGCTGGTTACCGGGCGGGCGCGCCAGGCGTTGCCCGGTGTAGCCAAGCGCGTGCTGAACGAGTGGACCACGACCGTGGTATCCGCAAATCACGAGCGGCGCGCTCGGCAACGGACGGCGGAGCGGCGGGTGGATATCGCAGGATCCGGTGGCGCAGGGAATGACGGGCGACGTGCGGTAACTTCGCGTGACGTGGATTACAAGCGGATGTCCGACGCCGATATTTTGAATCTTTAGCGCGCGAGCTAGTCGTTCACAGCGATACGCGATTGGTGGAAACCTTGTAAGTGCTGATGGTCTGTGCGAGCGCGGTCACGAATGACGTGAGCTGTGCTGTGGTGAGCGACGGCGTGAGTCGGACCAGGCCTGAGGAAATGAAGTTGGCGACCAGCGTGGTGAGGCTGGCGTTCACTTGGGGCCAATTCACGGTGCCGTCCGAACCGGTGGCGGTGATGATGTACGAATCAATGATACGCAGAGTGACGCCAGGCGTAAGGATTTGCAGCACCTGCTGATTGACGTTCATCGCGTTAACCAGGTCCTGGGTGAACCACTGCAGGTCTTGCAGATCGGTGCCGGAGGGTGGCCAGACGAATCCGTTCGTGGCTGCGGCGGCAACGATTTGGGCGATTGCGGTGCTCTGCGCCGCGGTGTCGTAGGTGCCGTCGGCATTTGTCGGCGGCAGGGCGTCGGCGATCGCACTGGAGAGTCCTACCAGCACCAAATAGGTTTGGTCGGTCTGCAGAATTTTTGTGACCGCAACGCCGTAGGCCTGAAACTGCGCGAGCGTCATGCCGTAACGGGGCTGGGTGAGTCCCGTGGTGACGGCGTCGGCCACGAAGCATTGCACCGCTGCGTCTGAGCTGGCTGTGCAGCTCGGCGGCGGGGTCGTTTGGGCGCGCAATTGAGGCGGTAGTGCGGCCGCTAAGGCGAGTGCGAGGATAAGTACGGCGATCTTTGGGACGAGAGCTCGCATGTGATTGCTCCGGGCAACGATAGATGATGGTTCCGCGCTCTTGGCGGCGGGTCGTTGCGTGACGCCCCGCGCAACTACAGATGGCATTGTGGATTTCATTCCTCGAATCATTACGCGCCGGGGCGCAGGGGCGCAACTGGCCTGCAGTCGAGAATATGACCGGGGGCAAATGACTCTAGTAGGACAGGAACAGATGTCTCCGCGAAAGAAAAGCGGAGGCGCGGCTAGGGAGCCGACCCACATTGGGCCGAGAGCGGCATCAGTTAGCGCCCAGAGCGGTGCGATGCGTCGCGACCTTGTAGTTATAAATGACCTGAGCGAGCGAGTTGGCGAACGAAGTCACTTGCGCTGCGGTCATGCCGGTCGGAACCTTCATTAAACCGGAGTTAATGTAGTTGGTGATGGCCGCGGAAAGGCTGGCATTCAACTCGTTCCAATTTACGCTGCCGTTGGAAGTCGCGGTGACAATGTAGGAGTCGATGATGCGCAGGGATACGCCGGGAGTGAGCAATTCCAGAACGCCGTTGTTGTCGTTCATGGCGTTGGTGACGTCCAGCGAGAAGTGTTCGAGATCCGTCAAAGTGGTGCCCTTAGGTAGCGACGTGAGACCCAACTGGCTAGCAGCGGCGACGGTTTGCGTCACCGCATTCTCCTGCGCAGTTTGATTGGGAGTACCGTCAACATTAGTCGGCGGCATGGCGTCCGCGACGGCGCTGGAGACGCCCACCAGCAGTAAATAAGTGTGATGGGTCTGCAGAATCTGGGTGACGGCGAAGCCGTAGGATTCGAACTGCGCCAAAGTCATTCCGTAACGTGGTTTGGTCAGATCGGTAGCCACCGCGTTCGCCACAAAACAATGGACGGCGGCCTGCTGGCTCGCGGCGCACTTTGTCGAAGCGGATTGCGAATACGCAGGCCGGCCAGCTAGCGCCGGGCCGATCAGGCACAGCAATACGAGAAACAATCTCCAGATATTCATTCGGTATTCCCCCAATGTGAAGTCCCGCGGGTGCTCGACGCGTAGAGGGGGGAATACGCGTAAGCCCACTGCGATTCGGATTTGCAACCGTCTGCCGCTTTCTGAAGCCAGCGCAACAGCTAGCCACTCGATGATGGGTGATTTCGAGAAATAGCTCAACTGTCCCGAGGTGCAGCTGCAGACGAGTACGACGGACTGTCCGAGGACAGGCTACGAGACAGTGTTTGACGATGAATTACAGTGAGGTGAATTTCAGCGCACCGCGTGCTGCCAGATTTGCATTTCAATGAACCAGTCCGAGGAGGACACCCAGCGGAGTTTCGCACGACATGCGCGCCCGGAATTTCCGGGCGGCCAAGTAAGACAGCGCGGAGCCGAGTTGCCGCGCTGCATGAAATCCAATCCTAGGGAGAAATTCACACCATGGCACAGATGCAGAATGCACAATCTGTTGCGTTACAACTGGAAAAAGTTCGCGACAAGCTTCCTCTGCTGTACGAGCGCGACGACATCCTGCTGACGATGATCCAACAGCGCGGCGATGCGGAACGCGTGAGCTCCCGCAACATGCGTTTACCGTTGCAGATTCGTCCAGGAGGCAAGGCGGGCCTGGCCAATATGGACGGCGGAGACCTGGGGCGCGGGTCGGGAACGATTTACGACGTGGCGCAGGTGACGCCGGTCTTCTTCCGGCACGCGGTGGAAATTACCAAGTTGGTGGAGTTCGCATCCAACGCTCCGGAGAAGGCCATCGAAAATACCGCCAAGCGTGAAGTGAAAAACGCCATGGCGCAGTTCCGGGCGTTTCTCGACAAAGTGATGCAGACGAACGGTAACGGAGTGTTGGGGACGATCGGCACGATCACGACGACGGGATTGCCCGGAGGCGTGGCGGCTCAGTTCGCGATGGCCAAGCCGCCCGGCGCGCAGCTCTTCTATTACAACCAAACGGTGCAGGTGTACGACCCGACTCTGACGACGAATCGAGGATCGGCCAACGTGCTGTTGGTGGACCCATTCAATTCGCTGATCCAGGTGGACTCGCTGCCTGCCGGCACATCGGTGAACGATCTGATCGTCCACGACGGATTGACCGGGGCGCAGCCGACGTCGCTGTTCGGAATCCTGTATCACCAGACGAATGCGACGACCGGAACATGGCTGAACCTGAATCGGACAACGTATCCGGTGGAATTGGCCACACCAGTTGTGAACGGTAACAATTCGGCGATCACACCTGGCGCAGTGCGCCTGGCGATCAACAAAGTGCGGAAGGCCTTGGGCTCGAACCAGGTGTCTAAGCTGATCGCTTACACCGCGCTGGAACAAGAGCACCAGTGGGAACAGCTCGGTGTAACCATTTCGCAAATCATCAAGGAGGGCGCGGGCGGCCGCGCAAGCGACCTGGATCTGCTTTTCACCGGCGAGAAGTCCATGGCCGGCGTGCCGATCAAATCGTCCATCAATGCCAATCAGACTCGCGTGGACTTTCTGGACCTGTCGCACTGGGGCCGCGCGGTGATGCAGGACATTGATTTCTATGATGTCGGCGGCCAAACCGTGTTTCCGATTTACGGTGCGAGCGGCGGAATTTCGGCGGCGTACATTTTTTACTTCGTCACCGGATTCCAAGTGTGGAACGAATCGCCGCGCAGCGGAGCTTACATCAACAACTTGGCGATTCCGACGGGGTACTAATTCTGGTCGGCAGGCTCATGTGACTTGCCTTCTAGCATGAGCTCAGAAACAAAAAGGGGCGGCTCGCTAAACACTAGCAGCCGCCCCGAAATCTACACGCGTGCAGCACCCCCACTGGCAGCACTCTCCGAAACGGACCGAAGCGCCGCAACTTCTCATGGGAGCCAGTTTGAATACGAGACTACAAACGTCTCCATCGCCGTTGATTCGCGTCACCCGGGAGACGCATGAGACGCCTGCCGCGATTCAAGAACGCGTGGAACGCGCGGGGGGAACGAATTGCTACGGCGGACCAAATTTTCGAGTGGTGTGGGGCGCATCGCGCCTCACCTGGATCGGGGGACGCTGGACCGATCGCGACGCGAACGGAAACATTCTGCGCGAGGCGATCGAAACGCGGCGAGTGCCGAAATATTTGCCGCTGAACCGCTGGCACATCGAACGATGGGCACCGCGGGAATCTTACGGTTCTCCGGAGCAATGGTTCGCGCAGACCACCGAAGTCGAGGACGGCATACGCATCGCGGCGCTGGGACCGTACCCATCGCGCGGGGAGTATGAGCATTGCTTCACGCTCGAAAGCGTGGGCGGCGAATTCATAGCGCTGACTCCGGCGGCGTGCGACTGGATCGTTCGTGCGATTGAGTGGTCGCGAAGGCAACCGCGCCGCCAGCTTCGGGGAGCGATCGCGGCTCGGGAAACGCGACGTGCGCGCGACTGGGATCGCGACGCGGATGCGTTGCTGGATGATGCTGTACCGGCGTTTCACGGCGCGCCGTTTGTCGGCGGAACCGCCGGCTGACATTATGGAAGGTCCCGGCGCACCAGGTACTTTAAACGATTGGGCTAGTGCGTTAGCGGACAGCCAATGCCGCTGCGGGCGGCGCTACAGATGCAACACTAACCAAAGGACACTCACTTGAACATGACCACAACGGCAGCTTCGGGCTTGCGAGGAAGAATTCTAGTGGACACGCGCTCGACCGGCGACACAGCCGCGACTGTGACAATCGCCTCCATATCCGACCAGGATTGGTATATTTCGCGAACACATGGGGTGTACCACATTCCCGCATGCGCCAAGGGCGAAGCGTATTCATTGCTGCTGATTACTTCGCGCGGCGACGCCATCGATCTCGGCGACAACCGCAGATTTCCATTCACGATCTCAGCGCGCGACATCGCGGAGGATCTGCTGCAGGATTTGCATGACCATGGCGTGTTCGTTTGTGCCGGAGCGCGTCCTACACCCGCTGAATTGGGCGTAGTGGCCGCGCGGCGCGATGAATTCTACCAGCGGCTGGTAACCGACGGCGACACGATGTGGGCACGGGGACATTCGTTCAGGGAAATCTCAGATCTACATCGCAGGGCGGCCATTGCGCTGGGAGTAGAACGCGAGTGGGCCTATGTTCCGGTGCGCATGGCCGATTGCCCGGCGTGCGGGGAAAAAGTGAAGCCGGGAGTGGCGGTTTGCCGCCACTGCCGCGCCATTCTGGATCAGGAGAAAGCCGCACAGCACGGCCTGGGACTGCGTGGGGCCACAACCGACGAGGGCCGAACTGGACCAGACAGCGCAGGAAGAAAGGGGAGACCGTAACGCTGCGCGAACTCGCCCATTTGCGTATGCGAGGGCGGAAGGGCTGCGAATTCGCACCTGAATTCACAAAAAAAAGGCAGACCCTAAGGTCTGCCTCTCTTGAAGAAGTTTCTGAACAGATTATGCGATCGAATTAAAGTTCAACCGGCGCCGTGACAATGCAACCAGGCCCAACAGACCTGCGCCGAGCAGCAAGAAAGCAGAGGGCTCGGGAGTTGTAACGACCTTTGCAGTGCCCGAAGTAACATAGTCCCAAGTTCCGCCGCCCAACGGTTCGACGTACCCGCCAATGAAATTGATTGTGGACGGGAAGGTGCCCGCCAGGTTGAAACCGTTCCACTCGAGTATGGTCAAGGTTGTGCCCGAGATCACTCCAAAGTACTCGATGCCATACGGATCAAACACGATGCACTGATTTCCACCCGTCAAGCCATTGCAGGAGTAGGCCGTGCCATCCATCGTGAAATTGGAATTGATCAGAAGCGTCTGCTTCGTGTTCGAGTTGTAACTAAAATCCAAGGTTCCCGAGAACGTGCCGCCGGACAGAGTTGTTCCGCTAATCTGATAGGCGTTATTGGAGTCCGCATGTGCCACAGTTGGCAACATGGCAAAGGCGGACGCCAGCAATACCAGCGCGAACACTCTGGCCAGCACCGCGGTTCGGTTTTGTAGACTTGTTACGATTTGCTTACTCATTTGGCCTCACTTACGTGTTGATGCGACTGCGCGGTCCCGAGCGACAGGATAAACAACCTGCGCCCGTATATAGCATTGCAAGGGTCGTGCCATTCGCGGGAGGGCGCGTAGTACTGTGTCTTTTGGGGTTGCAGAAGCCCCAGGCTGGCCCAATCTTGTTATGTAACGCGCTGATTCACAACGTGTTACGAGAATAGCCACGAACGGCCCTGGTGGAAAGGCGTAGGCCGTACTGGCCTTTTTGCAGCGTGGAGAAAGCCTCAGCGCGGGAAGTCTTTTTCATCAATTGTCAACATTCGTGGACCAGAAACCCTGACCGTGGCAGAGAATAGCCCGTTGGAATTAAAATCCCACCACGGGATCGCACGACACAGCATCCCGTGCCAGCAAACCAAGGGCGAAAGGAAATAACACGATGGCGATGCAGCGAAGTGCCGCAAAGACGAAGATCAAGACACGCAGCGGCATGGGCCTCCGCGCCGATGTGCCGGCGGCAAGTCTAGTCAGGCGCGCAGGCGCGACCGAAGTGCGTGGCTCGGGCGCGAACGGGAAACGCAGGCCGCCGTTCAGTGAGGTCAGCTCATTGCCGCGAACAGAACTCAGAAAAACGCGCATCACGTCGCGAGTTGCGGCGATCATTGCGCTTGCTCTGACGATGGGCGCGCTCGCCTCGCCGCATGCTGGCGCGCAAGGCTCGCGACGAGACGACATTGTTTTCGGTCCTTCGGGCCATCCGGTCGCCGGCGCGATCATAACGGTTTGCCAGGCTACAGCGACGGGCACACCATGCGCGCCACTCGCAACGCTCTATAGCGATGCGACGCTTACGACCACCGCGCCCAATCCCTTTCAGGCTGACGGCATTGGAAATTACCACTTCTATGCGCCAGCCGGACGTTATCTGATACAAATCAGCGGTCCGCAGATCACCGGCACGATCAACTACCCGGACGTGATCCTCCCGGCGGACGTTTCTTCTTCTGGGGCAGGGAATGACATTTCGGCGTTCGGCCTGACGCTGGGTGGGAACTTGAGCGTGGCGGGGAATGCCACGATCAGCGGCACGCTGACGTCCTCCAGCTTCAATCCCGGAGCGTTAACGCCCTCCACGCTGAGCGTACTGGGAAATGAAACGGTAGCCGGACCGCGGCCGCGCGTGGATGTGACCGCCTTCGGAGCGAAGGGAGACGGGGTGACGGATGACACGGCCGCGATTCAGGCCGCGATCACCGCTGTGTGCAACAGCTACCCGCAGGCCAACGCTGGCGGCAGCATCTTTTTTCCGCCCGGCATCTACGTTCTTACCCAGCCACAGCTCCCTTCGACGGCGGCGGTGTTTCCGCTGCCCTGCGGTAGCCTGCACTTTGTCGGTGGAAACGGCACCAGCAGCTCCACGGGCGGCGCGCAGTTCAATCGCGCACCACAAGTACGCCTGGTGGTGAACCACATCGGCTCGAATCCGAATGGCGCGGCGGTATTTTCGATGACGTACCCGGTTACGCTAAATACATTTGAAAACCTGACGATCAACGGGCAAAACCAAGCCATGAGCTTGTACGATTCGGGTCAAGACGTTCTGCACAATGTGTGTTTGGTCACGAACGCTACGGGCAAGGCAGACAACGCGCCGCTGAAGATTACCAATACGTTCTGGTTTTTTATGGACGACGGCTGTTTACAGTCAGGGAACGGTTCTTTGCCAATCGCGCTGCTGACGGGCGAAGCGTCGATCAACAGCGAAGCCCCGCTGGTGGGACTTGCCTATTTCCGCGGCCTGGAGGGAACCGGCGCCGGAATTCAATACATCCAGCGAGTGAATACCGCCGGGAGCGGGCCCGGCAATATTGTTTTCCGGGACATCGCCGCGATCGAAAGTTCCGCGACCAGTTTTTTCACCGTGACGAATGCCACAGGAAATGCCGGATCGATCGCGTTGCCGGCCATGTCCGAACTGACATTCGACAACGTGACTACTTCGGACGCCACCACACCTACCAACGCGGTTCTGGAATTTAACTCCTCCGGCTCGATTCTGCAGGGCGTCTACATGCAGAATACCTTTGCGGGCAGCGGAGGGATCGGTCCGGCGATCCGTATGGATGCCGGCACGCTGCAAGGCTGTCACGTCATCGGTGGCAGCGGCCTAGCTTCGTCATGGGTGGTGGACGGGAACGGCATGCCTGTGGGCGGATGTTCGTCGGAGAATGCCAACGGGTTCGATTTCATCGTTTCCACCAGCGCCTCGGATCGTTTGCGTAGCGATCTGTTTCCGGTAGCGAACGTGAACGGTACAGCCTTTCGCGCGGCCGCCTCCGGCAACCGCTTCGCGAGTGTGGCGATTGATCCGGTGCTGGGATACATGTTCAACACCGGCAATATGTTCGGATTCGGAGCGTCACTTGCGGAGAATGCAGCGGGCACCATTGACGTGCAATTCGCCACGCTCTATCCGCCCACCAATGTGAGCAGCACCGCAACGACGGGTGGATCTCTGGTGGCGGCAACCTACTATGCGACCGTCACCAGCACTTCGGACAACTGTACGCATCAGTCCGCGCAATCTTTACAGGGCTCGGGGGTAGTAGTCGGCGGATCCAATAACGCGGTGAGCGTGACCTGGACTCTGCCGATCGTGGGACTAACCGCGCTGAATGGATACTGCGTGAATATTTCCACTTCGCCGGATATGCATGGAACTTCGTATTGGGGCCCGCAACAGATCGGCGCGTTATTCGTCGCTGGCGCGTCGACCAATAGCGCAGTGCTGACTGCGATTCCGTCCGGCGGAACTCTGCTGGCGACATCCACGCTGGCCGCGGTGCATCGCTTTACACCGACCTCGCTGGGGATCGATACGACGAACCCGCAATTCAATCTGGACGTGAACGGAACCGCAGCGGTCAACGCGCTCAACAGCGTGCAGAAAGCGGAACGGTTCAGCGGCGCGGATGCCGCATTGCAAATCAACGCCTGCTTGACGGCGGCCGCGACCACTTCCAGCGTGTGCGATGCGCGCGGGTTGTTCGGGACGCTGACGGCCACGCATCACATCACAATCCCAGCGGGTACTACGCTTGAGTGGGGACAGGCGCAACTGGTGATTTCGGATTCGACAACCAACGACGCCATCGAGCTGGCTGGTGATGGAGCGTCATTGGTCGGGTACCAGGAAAGCGGGCTGGGAACGGTAGCGGCCCCGGACATTTCGGGATACATCGGCTGTGGCATCGCCGGGTGCACGGTGGTGAAGAAGCCGAATCCCACCGTGTCTAAAATCAATTACGTGCACATCGTCGGGATGTACCTGCAGGCCAATGGCGCGAGTTCTACGGTAATTAATATGACCTCCATCGGCCACTCCGATATAGAGAACAACAACCTGCAACTCGGCACGGGCGGAAATTCCTACGGTGTGTTCGGCAGCTCGTCGGTGGGCGGATTCGACGGATCAAACACGCTTTTCAAACACAATAATTTTCAACCGGAAACAGCGGGCGACACCTGCTTTTATCTGGCAGGGACGTTCAACGCGGTGGTGCTGGAGCAGAACGCCTGCGTGTTGCCTCCAGGGGCTTCCACGGGATACACGTTCGCGAAAGATTCCAGCGGAAATTACCCGAACAACGACGAAGTGTACGGCAATGACTGCGAAACATCTTCGCAGGCATTCAATCAGATCTGCTACAACATCGTGGGCGCTACTTCCATCACCTTTGGGCCGAACAATCGCTGTGAGAATGTGTACAACTGCTACCAATTTCCCTTCGACGGTTCCGCGGTCGGGATTCATGTCCTCGATCCGTACCTTTCGATCACTAACAACACGCAGATCAAGCCGAACGAACCCGCCACCGCGATGGTGGCGATCGATAACAACGGCCATAACTGGACGCCGTCCATGCATTACGGCATGAATGACCTGGCCGGCGATAATTTGCTCGGCAACGCCAGCTTTGAAGGCTGGCAAAATACGACAGGTCTGTATTACTGGGGCGGCGTCACGGCAGCTGGCGTCATAAATCAAGCCGGCAGCGGAATCTATTTGCAGAATGCCTCGAGCAGCGCGACACCTGCGGTGGATGCGTTCACCCAGGGAACCTATAACGTGCGCGTCGGCGACGGCGCGACTGCAGGACTCGGGATCAATTCCGGCTGCATCCAGGTGGACTCCACCAAGGAATACACGCTGATGTTTCGCGTGGCTTCGGGCTCGACGTCGAATAATTTCCGCCCGGGCATCCGCTTCTACTACGACTCGAACTGCACCACTGGGGATGTGATCTCGACGGTCGCGACGAATGCGCGGGTGTTGTCGCCCGTTAATTACGACGGGACTTCGTCCTCGACCGGGAATTGGCAGTCAACGAACGCCTCGCTCACTTACAACAACGGAATCAGCTGCGGGTGCAACGTGACCGGCGCGGATTGGCAAGTGAGTACCGCGAGCTCGTGGACGGCCACGCGAAACTACGGTTTGATCTTCCGCGTGCCGAACGGATATTCACTGAGCACTACCGTAGCTCACTCCATGCGAGTGTTTTTGCTGGAGAATACCGCGGCGGCAGGCAACTACGTTTATTTCGACGACGTGGTTCTATCGCAAGGGCCGGTGACGCCCGATCTGCGCTTGGCGCCACTGCACGACTCGCAGAATCCCACGGTGTACGGATCGCTCGGGATTTCGCAGCACTTGAACCAGGGCGCGGCCAATACATTTGCGGGTACGGTGGCCCTCGCCACCGGAACCGCGACCGTGACCTTTCCCACCGCGTACATTTCCGCTCCGGTGTGCACGGCAAACGATACGTCGGCCATCGCCACCGTGCGCGTGCAGACTACCGCCACCGCACTGACGCTATCGCAGTCGAGCGGCACAGACACGATCGCGTACATCTGCGTCGGCAATCCGAATTAGTGCGGATTTAAACCGCCATCCCGCACGTCGCGCCTCCTGGAACCCATGCACATACCCGAATCCGCGCATTTTTGGGCATTGTTTGTGGCGGGGCACGGACTCCATGTGCTGAAGCGCGCAAGTTTGTCAGCGCAATCTGTCCTCTCGGGCACCAAGACGCGCACGGAGTGGGTGCGCACGAATGCTCTGAACTTGACGATTCGTTTCTTCATCAACGCAGCGGCGTTTTCCTATTGGCTGGCGCATCCCGACGCGGCGACGCACGCGATTGGCTCCGTCGGCATACCCGCGAATTTCACGCTCGAACCCGGACACGCGACCGCGGCGATGTTCGGCCTTTCGGGCGATAGCCTGGTGGACTGGGCAGCGGCGAAGATACCGTTCTTGCAGAAAGAAGTTCCGGTATTGAAAGCAGACTAGCGCTCCGCGGCCGAGGAAGAGACTCCCTCCGCGCTATCCAGCTGCGGCGAGACCCGACTGGTTCAGGCCTCCGGCTTTACGGCGATACCCTGAATTTCGAAGTGCGCGCCGAATAGTAGCGGACCGGAGCCGATGAAGGCGCGGACCGGGAACGGCGCGCGCAGGTACGTACGGTAGACCGAGTTGAAGCGTTCGTACAGCGAGGGGTCGGGACAAAACACCGTCAGTGAAACCAGGTCCTGCATTCTCAAGCCCGAGCGAGTCAGCGTGTCGCGCAACGCGTCCAGCACGAAACGGGCCTCTTGTTCGATGTCGTCCGGAAGTTTTCGCGTGGCGGGATCGAATCCAATGTGCCCCGCGAGATACACGGTGTTGCCGGCGATCACCGCGCTGCTGAACAGCAGTTCGCCCATGCCACCGGGCGGCGGAATGTACTGACGTTTGTCGGTCGCTGCCATTGGTTCTCCTTTTTTGCGTCTGTGCTCAAGTATTGCGAAACATCCTAACGCAATTCACAGCGATCGGAACCTGCGTGATAAGACACCGGAGGAACCATGCCCGTTCTACCCACAACGGCGTATTCGCAAGCGGAGGACGCACTGACGCTGGCGCGCGCGCTGGTAAACGACACCTCGGGCGCGGTATTCACCGATACGCTGTTGATGCCTCTGCTGAACTCGGCCTACCGCGGGTTGCAGCGCGAGCTTGCGGAAAATGGCGTCAGCGTATTGATGGAGCAACAGGATATTGAGCTGGACCTGAACATCTCGACCGGCGTGACGAACACGGAAATAAGCGACGTCTCCAGCCCGCAACTCCCCACCGACTGCCTGATGCCGCACGTGCTTTGGGAACGGGCCACGTCGAACACCAGCGACGTCTTCGTTCCGATGGAGAAATTCACCAGCGGCGGCAGCATGCTGAACTTGCAGCCCAGCACGTACATGCGGCTGTGGGAATGGCGAGAAGACAAGATCAATCTGATTGGCGCGACGCAATCCATTACCGTACGTGTCCGCTATGAAAAGGTCCTCGCGACACTGGTGCTCGGCACCGATCCGGTGCAGATCCGTTCGGCCACCGACGCACTGGGATATGCCACAGCCGCGCTCGCCGCACGGTCGCGCGGGGCACGAGCACTCGCTGTGGACCTGCTGGGCGCGGCACAGACCGCTATCGAAAACTTGATCAATCGCTACATACGTCCAGAGCAGACGACGGGGCGCCGACGAAAGCCCTACGGATATCGTCGGGGGACCGTTTACCTGTAGGACGAGCGAGCTCACGCACGGCACGGAGCGCGTGATGCGATGGTGTCGCAGAAATGCGAGGCGTTAGTCCACGACCAGCGTCATGGTGAAGCCGCGCGAAGCGTTTTGCACAGATCCATGCACAGTCAGCGTATAGGTTCCCGTTGGCGTGTACGGAATCACGTTGGCGGTTGAGTTGGAGTGACCGCATCCGCCCAGAACGGCGCAAAATGCAAGGGCGGCACCAAACGTGACGGCCACGATCATGCGCGGCAAGCGCTTTTGACGCGCGAGCAGCGCCACAATGGAAAGAGCTACGATCAGCACAATAGCCGCGAGCGCAGGAGCCGCTTGGTTCGGCCCGCGGCCAGAGCGTCCTGAGTTCGCGGATCCGCCGGCGCGCGAAGAGAAAAATCCGGCGAGCGCGCCGATGCGTTTCGCTGCGGTCGTCACAGGGGCCGGGAATTGCGTGCCACCCGTTGTGGTGGTCTGAAACGTGACGTTGAATGGCACCGCGGTTCCGGCCGTCACGGGCAAGGTGATTGTGTTAGCAAGCGGCAGGCTAACCGTGCTGCCGGCCGAAATGCCGCAAACGGTTGGATTTCCGGCACTGCCTGCCGGCGCGGAAGGCAGATTGGTTGGACAGATCAGCGTCACCGAACCGTTGAAGGTGTCGTCCGGCACAATCTGCAGCTGAAACGTCGCCCGGTAGCCTGGCGAGATTGTAATTTGATACGTCGCCGCATTCGTTGGCGGCGGGCAAGTGAAAATCGAAGTGGTCATGCACGCGATTTGAAAGTCATCGGCGACGCCGCTGGCTTCGGCCGTGAGCGGCGCGGTTGCGCCGGTATAGTTCACCGACAAGGTCGCGCAGCGAGTATTGGCAGCGGCTCCGCCGGCGCAGGCGGTGGTGGCGTTCGCGGTAGGTGTGAAGGCTACGTTATACGCGCAGCTAGCGTTTGCGGCCAGCGAAGTTGCGCAAGAAGAATTGGAAATTGTGAAGTCGGTCGTGTTGCCCGCTAAAAAGCTTGCGCTGATGCCGGTAATTGCGCTGCCGGTGTTGTTGCTCAGCTCGAACGGCGCCGTTGGGCTGGTACCGCCGATGACCTGGTCGCAAAATGTTGTCGTGGCGTTGGTGCAGTTCCCCGGCGCGGCGAGCGTCACGCCAGTGGCGGGCGCACCCATAGCGGTAAATTTTAAAATTTGCCGCATACCCTGATTGGCGACGAACAAGTCGCCCTGTGCATCGAAGGATATGTTGCCAGGCGCGCTCAGGCCGTGCGCCGCGACAGTGACCTTCGAGGAAAACGCGTCGAGACGCAAGATCTGATCGGCGTTGCCCCCGGCGGCGGTGTAGGCGATAAATAAGTTTCCGGCGCCATCCACGGCCAGCCCTTGGGGACTGATTCGCGCGCTGGTCGAATGTGCCAGCGCCGTGGCGAACAGCGGCGCGGCGCTTACCGCAGCGTTGCGCAGTGCATGTGTTCGCGTGTTGACGGCTACGACGGCGCCCGTGTCGGGCGAGGCCGCGAAAACGGTGTTGCCGTCGGGCGTCACCGCGACAGCCGCGGGCGAGACCATACGCGCAAGCACTTCCAGTTGGCCGGCCTTGGGCGAAGCGGCGCCGTACAGCTCAATGACGGCATTCGCGCCGTGGTCGGCAATAAATAGATTTCCGCTGCGGTCCAGCGCCACTCCCAATGGCTCGGTCAGGTCCACATTTTGGCGCGGTGCCCAGCGTCCCGCCACACTGCGGATGATGGAAGGCTCGCTCGTCGCGGCTCCGGCGACGGTGCGGATCGTAGCGTTGCCAGTGTCGGCAATGAAAAGCGTGCCGTCGGGAGCAACGGCGATTTCGCTGCGCATCGCGAAATCCGCCAGGGAAAGATCGAGTTCCGCGGCACTGGCGGCGCCACCATCACCGATCGAGCCGACCTTGCCCACTCCAGCCGCGACGGTAGCGAGGAGCTTGGCTGAATTGGCCGGCGCGGCATTCGGCGTGGCGCGAACAAGATAGGAAAATACCTGGTCGGGCCGGTCCACGGAGGTGAGGTACAACTCCGTAGGTGCCGCTGCGCTGCTCGCGACCACCGCCTCAGAATATTGGGGCACGACGGCCAAAGTGCGGATCCCGACGTTCGCCGCCACCACAGCTGCGGCGGCGCCAGTGGACGACACCGGGCCAGTGGCTGACGATGCGGCCAATGAACTGGATTGTGCTGGCGCGGCGGTACTCGCCTGAATTTCGACCTGGTTTTGGGCGTGGGAACGATTCGCGGGATCGCGAAGTGCCATGCCCAGCGCAAGCGCCGCGAAACCCATCACCGCCAGGACACAGAGAATTCTCAGTAACCGCACCAGGTTCCCCCTCTTGGACTTTGGCCAGAACTTCGACGCTTAGGATTCAACTGCAGGCTTTCGGGTTGCGTCACGAATTGAACATCATAACAGCGAACCGCAAGCTTTTGTAGCGGCGGTCCGCGGGTCGTGGCGCTGGCTGGCCGCAAATGTTGGTCAAACGCAGGATTCTTCACCCGCCGAAGCCCAGACCGAACACCAACAGATCCTGACGCCCGGCGTGGCGACGAACGAAACGGAGGAAACATGGCACTGACATTCTCAGTAGTGGACACATGGGACGATGGAAAACGCATCCACGTAAGCGGCACCATTGCAGCGACGGGAAATTACACCACCAGCGGAGACACACTGGATCTCTCGCAAGTTCCGCTGATCGCGTCGGATCAGCCGCCGGTGCAGGGCACTGGCTGGATGGACGGGCTAGCCGGCTACGATTACGTCTTCTATCCCGGCGCGGCCATGAATTCGAACAAAGTGAAAGTGTTTCAGCAGGGAAGCGCCGCCGGCGCGTTTCCAGAGCTGGCGGCCGGGGCGTATCCTGGAGCGATCACCGGGGATACGATTACGTTTTACGGAATCTTCAGGAAACTTCAGTAAGCGCGCGTTTTTTCCAACCCTGCACGCGATGACACCGGGCACGCCGCATCAGGAATTGGCGCCCCACGAAGGCTCGATAAATCATGTCCATTGAATCCTTTTCTCCGTTGCCGTTGAACGTATTCGGCACCTGGGTAACTCTCCTCGATCCTTCGGACGTGCCGGCGGGAATGTCGCCGAGCCTCGGGGACGTGGAATTTTTCCCGGGTGGCGTGCGGACGCGGCCAGGATTGGTGTCTCAATTTCCCGCGCTTACCGGCACGCCACAAATCAACGGCGTGAAAACCTACGCGACGACCAACCTGATACAGCGATTTCTCGTCCTGGATTCAGTGGGCGATATTTACAAGGAATCGTCGCCCGGCGTGCTCTCCCTGGCTGCCTCCGGAGTCATTCCGAACGCGCTTTTGGCTTCCGCCACGCAATTCGGGCGCGAATATATGGCGTTCTCCGACGGGTTAATGGGCCAGGACCTGCCGCGGCAATACGACGACACGAACTTCGACCGCGTCAGCCAGATTGGTCCCGCCGAGGGACCGACGGTGGCGGACGTAACCACAACCGGAAATATTTCACCGGGTGTGCATCAGTGCTCGGTGATTTTCGTGACGCGCCAAGGCTACTGGACCGCGCCTTCGCCGCCAGTTTCCTGGACGGCCGCGGGAGGAAAGCAAGCGATCGTCACGAATATTCCCACGGGTCCGTCGAACGTCGTGCAGCGGCTCCTGGCATTCACGGGCAGCGGCGGCGCGACGTTTTATCAAGTGCCCGCGACTATGACCATCGATGACAACACCACGACGTCGCTGGTGGTGGATTTCACGGATACGATTCTGCTCAGCGGCGTGAGCATGGACTACTTGTTCAGCCAGATCGAATTGCCCAACCAATTGGGCGTGGTGCCCTACGTGGAGCGCCTTTTCTGGTGGGGTGAACGCGCCAAGATGGACAACTGGCGGAATCTTTCGTTCGATGGAGGATGGGACGCATCGGGCAGCGGCCGTCCCCTCGGGTGGGTCCTGGATCCCTCCTTCGGCGGTGGCGCTGCGCGCGAGCCGTCCAATGTCGTGTGGGGCGATGCCTTTCGCATCACCGCTGACGGAGTGACGGCCGAGCGTGGCTACATTTCACAGAATGCCATTACCGACGTGAACGGTGACCCGCTGCTGGCGAACAATACCGATTATTCCGTGCGCGTGCGCATCGCGCGCAGCTCCGGCCTCACTGTCGGCACGTTGCGGGTGAATGCCTTTAGTCCAACGGCGGGGCAACTCGCCACGGGAATTGCGGTCACGGCCGCGCAGGTCACCACGGCTTACGCCGAATTCACGACCGACTTATTTACGCCGCAGACTGCCTTGCCCTCGGATCTGACCTTGCGTGTTTACGCCGACGGTGTGCCGGGGCCCAGCGGTGAGTCGTTCTACGTTGACTGCATCGAGATATTTCCCACCTTCGCGGCGCAGAACGCTTCGCTCGTGCGCGCATCTTCCACCGAGGAACCGGAAAGCTACGATGGCGTCACCGGCATCCAGAGCATCGCTGAGAACAACGGGCAGGGAATTCGCGCGGCTTTCACGCTGCGGAGTAATTTGTACTTCGCGAAAGAGCGCTCGCTCTACGTTACCGCCACGGATGGTGTGAACGAGCCGGCGCTGTGGCAGGTCTCGGAAGTGTCCAACAAGGTGGGAACGCCTTCGGCGCATGGCATCGGATACGGTGAGGAGTGGGTGGTGATCGCTGGGCGTTCGGGACTCTATTATTTTGACGGCAGCGAACCCATCAAGCTTTCGCAGGAAATTCAACCCACCTGGGATGCGATCAATTGGCAGTACGGACACCGGCTATGGGTGCAGGTGGATACCCAGCACAAACGGATTCTGGTAGGTGTGCCGATGGGCTCGGCCACCCAGCCCAGCCAGGTGCTGGTCCTGGACTACACCGAGGGATTGCAGGATCCGCTGGTCGCGGTGCTCACGACCCCGGAACGCGGACGAAAATGGGCGTCGTGGACGATCGCGGCGAATTCTTGCGGATTGATCGAACGTTCGACGGGCGTAGCGCAGATATTTCTCGGCTCCAATAATTCCAGCGGGAAAATCTACTCGCCCGTCGAAGGTCAGTATTCGGACGATGGCGTCGCCATCAATTCGTTTTATTCCACCGCATTTTTGGCGGCCACGGGTCTGAGTGGCCGGAATCTGTTCGGTTATCTCACCGGCTATGTGCAAGGAGCCGGATCGCTCGCGCTCTCGGCGGTCTTGCCCGGCAGCGTCACGTCCGCAGCGCTTGGGGCGTGGACGCTCGGCTCTCCCGCGTCGCGCGACATGGAGCAATTCACCAATGTGTTGGCCGAGCGCGTGTCCTATCAGGTCGGTACGAACGCAGTTGGCTCCTGGTTCGCATTGACCAAGCTGGTGCCTTGGGCCAAACCGGATCCCTTCGCGGTCGTGCGCGGCACAAACTGATCTGTCGGCAGAGCGCCAAGTCCCATCCAAGCTCTTCACGAAGAGCAAAAGGATCGCATGCTGAATGTTCCACAAATCGAAGCGCTCCGGAAAGAGAATCCGCATCTGTACGAAGCGCTGACGGCGATCGCCCAAGCATCGCTGGGCCCGAATCAGGGCTGGAGCCTCGACAATCAAATCACCGACGGCGTGAATTATTCCCGCGTCACCTCCGGCGCGATCACGGCAGGGAAGGTCGACCCCACCAAGACCGGCGTCCTGATGAAAGGCTCGGTGCCGCCAACCTGGTCCGGCGCGTTCACGTATGTTTCCGCCACTTCCACAATCACCTGGAGCTGGTCCGCACTGACTATCGCGCGCGCAGACGGCACCACAACAGCGGTCGCGAACGGGTCGCTGACCGTCACGGGCCTAACTCCCGGCACCACCTATTATTTTTATCCGTACTGGGATGATTCCGCGCTCGCACTCGCCTGGGTTGGCGGCCTCGCAAGCAGCGCCGGTACTCCGGCAAACGCCTTCACCGCCAAAACGAACACCGCAGCGCAGCAGCAATCCCTGCAAGGGCTGATTCCGCTGTCGCAAGGCGCGATGATGGCTGCGACTACGACTTCCGGTGCAGGCGGCGGTTCAGGCGGCGGCAGCGGAAGCTGCCTGCGCGCTGGAACCATGGTGCTCACGCAGGAGCGCGGCACCGTAACGATCGAAACCTGCAAGCCCGGCGAACACCTGCGCTGCCCAGGCACCGCGGCAGGCGAAGGCTGGACGCGCCTCGCAAGGCTGGAAGTGCGCGAAGCGGACACCTTCATCCGTCTGCATTTTTCCAACGAAGAATCACTGGACGTGACGCCGCACCACATCTTCACGCTAGCAGACGGCTCGCCCATGCGCGCGGAACGATTGTGCATGTCCGATATTCTCGTCGGCCGCTTCGGGCGTCTCACACTGCGCAAAATCGAAGCCCTCCGCGAGGACTCGCAGAAAGTCACTGTAAGCTGCGAACCGATCCACGAATTCTACGCAGGACGCCACGCTGCGTCCGTACTGACTCACAATTACACGTTCAGTTCGTAGCGTAGCGCCACCGTCTGGCTGGCATTTTCCGACGGCGCCGCACGCTTAAATCGCACAAAGCTGCAAGCCGCCGCACAACCATTCCATGACGGGAAAAGCATACTACCTCACCACGCTCGGCGCCCTGCAGCGACACTCCGTGCGGCTGAGCAGCTCGCATTGGCTAGCCCTTGTGCCCAACGGCGAGCCAGTTCCGGCGATCGCCGAACCGGATTCGTCTGCGATGGCGTTACCCGAAACTGCGCAGATCCTCGCGCTGATCGAAGCCGACGAAGGCGCGCACCTGGCGCTCGAAGACGACGTAGATTTCCAAGCGCTGCCGCATCCCCTGGCGCAACGCCCGATCTCGCCGGCAGTCCAGGAAGCGCTCGCGGCCTACGGTGTCGCACCCGGTGCCACAACCTTCGACGCGGCCGAATTGGTCGCCCGCGTGCATCCACTTCTGCGCCATCGCGTGTTCTAACGGATGCAGCCGAGTTCGCCAATCACCAGTTCCAAATGAGAACGCCCATGCCCTTTATCAACGGCAAATTTTATATGAATCCGGCTTACGGTCGTGCGGTAGAGGGCGCGCGCCGCAGCGGTGCGACTCCGAATCAAAACGCAGCGCGCCAGATTCAAGCCCATGTTGACGGCGACACGGATAAGGATGGTCATTGGGTAACAATCAACGGTCAACACGTTTTGATAGGCGGATCACGTCAGGCGCAAAATCCGACTGCCCGCGGACGTGTACACCGATCTGCGAACAAGGCGGCCGACCTGCCTCCTCAGGCTCTTCCGTCATCGGGACAAACTAGTATCTATGCCGATAAATTTAATGGAAGAAAAACGGCCAACGGGGAGCTATTTGACCAGAATGGGTACACGGTGGCACTTCTGCCCCGGGTTCGTTGGCACGCCGTACCGCTCGGGACCCACGTCGAGCTTACGCACGATGGTACTCGGATCGTTGTCGAGGTCAATGACAGGGGCAAGGGAGATAATAACCCGGAGTCGGCACGGGTGCTGGACCTCGCACGCGCGGCAGCTTCGGCCCTCACCGGTCGGGCCGTCAACGACGCCGCCGATGCATTTGCAGTTGGGGTTATCAGGCTCGATAAAATAAAAGTGGTTCCCAAGGATACGCCTTTAGGTCCGGTGGTGCGCTGAAACCTAGCAGCGGAGCATATGCCAAAGTTTGGATTTCGGCTGTTGATAGTGGTTGCATTTTGCGCGGCATGTGCGGCGAAGACAGCCGAATGCCAGGACATCGTCTCCGAGCATTTTCCTCAGCGGCAAGATCTGACGATTGTTTGTTGGAGCATTCCTGAACAAGCCGACGGCTATCTGTCACAAGTAGCCGTTCTTCAGATCGACGGCCGGGCGACGGCGACGCTTTTGTGGCAATCTCCCCTCACCTATGCGTATTCCCCAAAAATTCGATTCATCGAAGAAATTAGGACGCAAGATCTGCCACTTGCTCTGGTCGAACGGCAGACGGGAGCGGCGTCGTCGCAGCTCGATGTGATTGGCAAGAGAGCCGGTCGTGTCGAGCGTCTGCTCGAACTGGACGGTTTCAAGTTTGATGTAGAGCGTCTCGACGGCGCAAACCTCCCCTTTATCATCGCGCACTCCGACCCGAACATTCTGGATGTGCCAGCGATTTACCGATGGAACGGCGTCCGCTTTGTCGATGACAGCCGATCGCATCCAGGTTACTACCGGAACCTGCTGTCCCAAGACCGTCGCACGCTTCCGGAAAATTCAAGCGGAGTGGCTCTTGTCGATTTATCTCGAATCGCGATACTTGCCGGCGACCCCAGCGGCGCGCGAAGAATTCTCAATGACGCGCTTGCCACCGAACGCAACAAAGGCGACGCCGCAGACAAGGAAACGCTTCGGCTCATCAATCAGGCTTTGCGTGCCCTGACTCCGCCCACTCGATAGCTGTGCTAATCCGTCCCTATACTGACGCTGACCTTGACGCGCTTCGTCGCGCGCACGCCAGCCAAGGATTCGACTATCCATTCCCGGATCTGCGCGATCCGATCTTCGTCTCGAAACTTGTATTGGAAGACGACGCCGGCCAACTAGTGATGGCGTCCCTGGCGCGCCTGACCTGCGAGATGTATCTGCTGCTGGACCGTGATGCGGCAACAGCCAACGCAGCAGGGAATCCGCAAGAACGTTACGCGCAATTGCTAGCGCTGCATAATGCCGGCGAACAAGATCTCCTGGCGCGCGGCCTCGATGACGCTCACGCCTGGCTGCCGCCGCCCATCGCCAAACGCTTTGGCCGCAGGCTCGCATCTCTGGGCTGGATCCGCGACGACGCATGGACGCCCTATTGCTTCCGCCTGCGCGCGAACCAGAAATAGCGGTCCGCCGCACAAAGAACCCAGAATCGCCGCACAACAATGTTTTATGCCGGGCCCGGCCTAACTGGAACGCATCACAAATCCATTGCCCAGTAGTGCAGTTCCACTTCGAATCGTTTCATCGTCCACGAAAATAATTTGACGGAGGCAGCCTATGTCCCGCGGAGCACAGCAGACCACGCGTAATCTTACCGACCAGCAAATCGCGCAGCAGAACCAGGCAATCTCGCAGGAAAGCCAGTCCGACTCGCAGGATCGCTCGCTGCTGATGCCCACGATTCAGAGCCTGCTCAATAGCCAGGGCTACACGCCGCAGCAGCAGTCGGCCATCACCCAGCAGAGCCTGGGCGCTTCGAACACCGCCTTTAACGCGCTGCAAGAAAAGGCCGCAAACCGCACCGCCGCGACGAACAATTCCGCCGGCTACGGCGACTTGACCGCGCAACTGGGCCGCGAACAAGCGCAGACCGACGCGTCCCAAGCGCAGCAAAACCAAATCACCTTTGCCAACCAGCAATTGAAGGAACAACTCGCGGGTCTCAGCGCCCTCGGCCAGACCTACGGAGTGGACACGAACCTCTTGGGTAAAGCGATGGGCGTGCCTTCGGAATTGCTCGGTGTGCGCCAGCGCGCCTCCACCGGATCATCCACCGCTGGCCTCGGCAGCATGCTCGGGCTCGGCAGCAGCATCGCGTCGTTGTTCGGATGATCGTTCGCGCCGCGACTCGCAATGCCTGAATAATTGACGCTTCGAACGCGGAAGGCGTCCTTCACAAAACGAAGTTCCCAACTGAGCCACGCTTCCCTTCGGGCGCGTGCCGCTAGCACCGCCCCTCGCCACGCTCGGGATGAAACGATACACATTCAATCCGCCGATTGTTGCCGCACCAGTATCGGCGTCCAAAAGGTGCCATTACAAAAACGACGAGTTATCCATGGGGATCACTACGTTCATGCGCGAACTCATCGATCCCTACTGGTGGACAGTAGCTCTCACTTCTCTGGTGCAGTTCGTCTTGTTCTTGCGCTGGCTCTACCGCCGCATTCGCAATGACGAAATGACCCGCACCTTTGTCGAGGATATGGCCACCAGCCATCTGCCGCACGTTTACCGGCTCCTGGAAAAGCTCTGCGACGAGAAGGGAATTGAAACTCCCACGGAGCCCCCCATCCGCTGGGTGGATTTGAATGGCCCCCACCACTGAAATCGTCACTCTGGCCCGCACCATCGCCTACGAACACGGCTTGGATCCGGCGCTAGTGTGCGCGGTCGTCGAGCAGGAGTCCGCATGGGACGCTCATGCGATCCGCTACGAGCCGGGATTTCGCGCCCGCTACGTGGCGCCGCTGGAACTGCCTCCCACGGAAGAGATAGCTCGCTCGATTTCCTGGGGACTGTTGCAGGTAATGGGTCAGGTGGCGCGCGAACACGGCTTCCAGGGACCATTTCTCAGCTCGATGTGCGATCCGGCCGTGGGTCTGGCGATTGGATGCACAGTTCTAGCGGCGAAGCTGGCCGCCGGCGCGAGCAATGTGCCGCGCGGCCTCACGCTCTGGAACGGCGGCGGCAATCCCGATTATGTAGCGCAGGTGCTGGCAAGGGTAGCTCGCTACAGATAATTCAACTTCAGCACGTAGGCAAAAATGACCTGGAACCTTACGGATTTTCGCGCCTGGTGGACGTCTTCAGCGCGTTATCGCTGGCTGCGCGCGATGCGCCTGCGTCCCGCGCGCGATCTAACGAATTTCGGCGATCTGCGCTAGCGCCGGCCCGCACATTTGCAGTTCTCGGATTTCAATTCAAGGAGCTATCCCACATGAAAACGAAACACACGTTTCTCAGCAGATTCGGCAGCGTCGCGCTCATCGGCCTGGCACTCGTGGCGCAATTGATGACGGCCGTCGTCGCCCACGCCGCATCAGTCACGCTCGGTTGGAGCTTCAACTACACCGTTGACCCGGTCTGCACCACCGCCGTCACCAAAAACTGCGTCACCGGCTTCGAATACGGCACCACTCCCGACGGCGGCACCACGCTGGTAAAAATCGGCGTAGCACCCAATCCCGCCACGACGGCCGCCAGCGGCGTCACCAGCGTCAGCGTCCAGTTCACTCAAGGCCCCCCGTACGGCGCAGTAGTCTTCTACGCCCGTACCATGGGCCTCGATCCCAATGGCAACGTAGTCTTCTCCGCCGTAGCAGTCTCTCCGTCCGCACAACTCACTCCGGCTTCGCCATCTAACCTGGTGATCACCGTCAAGTAGTTCGCCTTACCTCTAGGCAAGCATTTCCAAGAAACCTTATAATCCCAGCAGGCAGGGAGTGAATAATGTGCTCTGTCTGCTGGTGGGATATGCCTTGGGCGACGCCACAACACGCGCGATATCAAGTCGACAAAGCCGGGGAGACCTTGGTTGATATTTTCTCCATTAAAGCGGATTCTCTCGATGTCATTCACAATTGGCGCGCATCACACGCCTTTCCGCTTCAATGCCTCAAGATGACCTTGATTTCAAGGGCCAAGAAAATCTATCCAAACGCGATGGTGGCGCAGCGCCTAAAGCGGCTTTCCTCGATTAGACTCAAGCTTTCCGACAACAAGAATATGAAACTCTCGAAAATGCAAGATATCGGGGGATGTCGTGCAGTCCTGCGGTCCGTTCGCGAGGTTAAGCGGCTCGTGCGTGACTATGAGAGGAGTCACGCGAAAAGCCCTAACAAGCGGGCCGAATTTGTCAAGAAATTCGATTACATTTCGGAGCCGAAACCCGACGGCTATAGAAGCGTGCACCTGGTTTATAAATATCGGACTAGCTCCAAGAAGCACGCGATTTACAACGGTCTGAGAATTGAAGTCCAGATACGGTCGAGATTGCAGCACGCTTGGGCGACTGCGGTCGAAACTGTTTCAACATTCACGGGCCGCTCGATACGCTCGGCCGTGGGCGATGCTGCATGGAAGAGGTTCTTCGTTCTAATGGGAAGCGCGATTGCTCTTCGCGAAAAAAGCCCTACGGTCCCCGGAACATCTAGCGACGTGCGTGAGCTGGTGGAGGAATTAAACGAACTATATGTTCGCCTGAAGGTCGCTGATGCTCTCAGCGGCTGGAGCGCCGCAGTAAACATGCTGAAGAATAGGCCCGACAAAGCCGAATCGTACCTGCTTGTGCTCAACGCAGATGATTTCTTGATTGATATTACCGGATTCAAAGAAGGGGAGAGGGCGAAGGCCATTAAGAGGTATTCAGAAACGGAGAAAGAAATCGAAGGCAAGCCCAACATGCAAGCCGTGCTTGTTTCGGTTGACTCAGTGAAGAATCTGCGTCGCGCTTACCCAAACTACTTCCTAGATACCCGCGTGTTCCTCGACACTGTAGAAGAAGCCATTAGAATGAAGGTTTCTTAGAATCAATCGGTTGGGCGAATGAAACCCGTAGCGATCCTGGCGCATCGTATTAAAAGCCTGTAACAGCGATGGCTATTTGTTGACTTTTGTATACCAAGTGAAGATACTTGCGCTGCCATGGCTAAGACTAAAAAGAAAGGCGTGATCTCCTTAACCGCTGAAACACTTCCTCCATTAACTAACCCTTTGGCAATTCGGAGCGTCTACACCAATAACATGGATGTCGCCGGGGGGCCGCTCGACGTCCGTTTGGATTTTCACGAATTGTTTCCGAACCAAGGAACAATCGCCCGCGAACGGCGCGCCAGCGTCGTGATGTCGGTACCGCACTTTAAGGCGATGGTAAAAGTGCTGAACGAACAACTGGGAAAGCTGACTGAATATTCAGCGGCTTTTGAAAAGGCTCTTGCGGCAAAAAAGTGAGCAAGAAACGCCGTCCCGCGCTCATTTTCTCAACGATGGATAGTTGGGGAAATGAAGTCAATCTCGAAGAAGAGACATGGAATTCCCACATTGTCTGGGAGCATGGGACAATGATCGGACACGAACAAGTTGTTCAGGAAACGGTTGAAGACCCCGACGAGATTCGCCCCAGCCTTCATCAAAATAGTGCGGTCGCTCATGTATCCGCACCTGGTGTTGGCCCAAGCCCATTGGGTGTTCGGGTACTGGTAGGGTACTCGGACGTACATTATCAAAAAGGCGGCTCTACAGGGAAAATTTTGACCGCTTATCCCGTTGACCTAATACGCTATGGAAGTCCCATGTTGGGGCAGGCCATTGCAAAAAGGGTGCTAAGAAGTCAAGTTTTCGTATGACAAGGGTACCGATGTGATGTATCTGACGTTTGAACACGTCAAGGTTCACGACTACATTTATGTTGAGAATAGTGAAGGGGACATATTGCGGCTGGACCGAAAAACGAAACGAGTCATCGGAATTACTCTTCCATTTTTTTCTGCGCGTTTGAAAAAAGGCCCGTTAAGTGTGCCTGAGATAGGCCCGGTTCCGTTCAACGAATCAGCTCAGGAACTGATAGCACAATGACGCGAATCTAAAACCCGCTAAGCCCAAGTGAAGGAACGAAACCGCAGTTGCACGGCGTGACACGAACGGGAACTCCTTCCGCACCGAAGAAAACCTCACGTCTGGTCTGATAATTTCCTTCAGGCAGTCCGCTGCAGCCGGCGGCGCCGGAATTGCGTAGTGATCTGCGAGCGTCACTGCACGGTAACAGTGACAGTGCGTGCGCTGCGTCCAAACTCGTTCGTGGCATTCAGTGTGTAAGTAGTCGTCTGCGACGGCGTGACGACCACGCTGGTGCCACGCACAGCTCCCACTTGCGGAGTCACATCAAAATACGAAGCGCCCGTGACGTTCCATGAGAGCGTCACGTTCGTGCCGGCAGAAACAGTCCCAGGGCTAGCCGTGAAGCTCGTGATGGACCGGCACCGCTCCAGTCGGCAGATTAGACTCCGTGTAGATCGGATTCATCTGCACCACTTCGAAATCCGTCGCAGTGATTTGCCCCAGATTGTGCAAGTCATCGTTGTCCCAGCGATCGTCCGGCGCGCCGCTGATGTACATGTTCGAGCCGTTGTCCGCCATGATCATGCCGTACTGCTTCAGCGCCGTCAGAATTACCTGGTTCGCGGCAGAGTACTGCGAAATATCGAAACTCGCTTTCAGTCGCATACGCAAGCCCATCGGCGCGGCGTTGGCGTTCGACGTGGTCGCGGCCCAATGCGAAGCCGGCGGCACGAAAGCCGCCCGGCTATTTTGCAGCGTGAAACGCAACGCGTGCTTGATTGCGCCGCTGGCCACTTCGTCATAACGCGCGAGACCAGCAAACACCGAAAGTCCCGCAGCATCGGCGGAAGTCCACGTCAGCGGCCGTTGCTCGTCGCCAAGCAAATCCCAAACCGCCGCGGAGTCCGCGTTCCAGCTCCCGTCACTCTGCGGATACGAACTATAGAGCTCATACAGCCAGCAACTGCTGTTATCCAGCACCAGCACGTGCCGATCGCCGCTGCCAGGATTCGGATACCCCTCGATCGGCGCGCTGGCCGGCACCGGCATCGGCCCCGGATCGCTCTCGTCCCCGTAAGCGGTGAAATTGATCACCACCGGTGCTTGCGACGAGTCCACCACGATGTAGGGAATTCCGATGCTCGAGCCGTTGTATTCGCCCGAGCCAAAATCCGGGTGTACAGCATCGCCAGCTCCGATGAAATTAATGATGGCCGCGGAATTCGGATCCACCGGCGCGCTCGCGATGTTTTGATTCCACAAATTGTCCGCAGGGAAGGGCAGGAATCCGTTCAGACTGCCGCCCTGGCCGACGCTCATAACGCTGCACGCGCTCGGCGGCGGTGGTGGCGGGTTGCCCCCGGATTGCGAAGTCACCGTCACATTGATAGCACCTGATGCACTGCTACCTGGGCTTGGGTTCGACACGCTGACGGCAAAAATTCCGGCGGACGCAGCCGATCCCGTCGCTGTGAGCTTCGTCGTCGAAACATAGCTTGTCGTCACCGCCGCGCCGCCGAACAGCACCTGCGCGCCACTCACGAATTGGCTGCCGGTCACAGTCAGCGTAGTACGCACCGGCCGTGAAAGTTGTCGGACTCACGTTGCTCAGCACGGGCGTCGCGTTCCACAACGTGACGTCACTCGTGCCGCTCGCGCCAGAGTTTGCAACGGACGCGGCGCCAATCGTGATCGTGTTTTGATTCGGCAGAGTTCCCGGCGCGGTGTAGAGACCCGTGTTGCTGATCAGCCCGACAGTCGCATTTCCGCCCACGATTCCATTCACTGACCAGATCACGCTCTGATTCGTTGTGCCGGTAACAGCTGCAGAGAACGGCTGCCCAGCTCCAGCACGCACGTTCGCGGCGGTCGGCGTGACGCTAACGGTGACTTGCGGGGGCGGCGTCGCGGTACCGCTTGACTTGGTGGATCCTGTGCAACTCACATGCACAAGAATCAGCGCTAGAACGAGCCCCAGGGAAGCGCGTCGCATCTATTCTCTCCAAGTGTTTCGAGCTGGTCGCAACAATGCGTGTCGAACGATGCCGGTGCACTGTTGCTTACGTGGGCTGAATGCCTCCCTACATGATGCCCGCCCGCACGGCCACGGAACAACTGGACGAAGGTACAAATAAAGGGCAGTGGCGAAAGGTTTACCAAGCGGCCCGCCAATGCGTGTCACAAAGCCAAGCGGGACCGAGCTCACTAATCATGAATTACGAATCACGCATTTCTAATCGGCTCCACTGCGATTAGAAACGCCGGTAGCTCCCTTGCCTTCAATGCGATAGTCACTTTCTAATCGGTCGAAAATGGCGACTTTGCGCGCATCTTTCGCGCATTGAATTTCACGAATCACAAATCACGAATCACGAGTCACGAATCATTCCCCATGCGAAATACACTAGAAATCTCAGGAATTCTGCTAGCTGTGCTCCTCGCCACGATGGCCTTCCATGCCTGGCTCACCGAGCATGACGATCGCCTGCGCCTGCAAGCCACCATCGCCACGCAAAAGCAAGCGCTCGATGCCGCCGACGTGCGCGAACGCGATCGCGCCGTCACGCTGAAAGACACGCTCGCACAAATCGACGCGCTGAAGCGCCACACGCAAACTCCCGCGCAGGTCCTCAGCGAACTGCCGAAATTTCTTTCGTTGCCTCAGCCCATCACACTTACTTCGCCGCAAAGCGCAGCGCCCACGATCCAGCAGGGAACTGCGCCGTCCGAAAAATCGGCGTGTCTCGACAAGAAGAAGGCTTGCGCCCAGAATGCCCCGTTACCCACAGCCGATTCCGCAGCAGCGAGTTCGCCCGGTCTCGAATCCCCCGCGTTCGCTACGCCGCCAAACCAGCAAGAACTTCCCGACGCACCCACCGCGCAAATTCCCGCCGCCGATCTGAAGCCGCTTTTCGATTACGTGCAGGATTGCCGCTCCTGCCAGGCCCAACTAGCCGCCGCCAAGCAAGATTCCACAGATAACGCCGCCAAATTAAAAGCCGTCACCCGCGAACGCGACGCCGCCGTCGCCACCGCGAAGGGCGGCACATTCTGGCAACGTCTGCACCGTAACGCATTCTGGTTCGCTCTCGGTGCCGGCGCGGGAGCGGCTGCGGTGTGCGCCACAGGCCACTGCCGCTAGAGCAAACCTCGCAACATCCACCGCCGCTAGCCAACATCTCAGAACGCCCCGAAATTAACACCTGCCTTGGCGACCGAGCCAAAACCCATTTGCACGACCAACTAACCACCCACAGCCGCAACCCCCTAGTCGCCAAAGCTCAAGCTAGTCCACAGAGCCAGAGCGGGATGCTCAATCGGCGTCACCTCAATCTCTCATTACCCCTCGCACCCATTCGCATTTATAATCTCGCGGAGCAGTCGCCAACAATGATCGTTACAATTAAAGTTCAATCCCGATTCCGCCATCCGACTTCCCGGCCGAATCCGCAACCACATCCCAAACCCAACCTCCCCCGACCAAAACCGCCCATGACCCGCCGAGTTGACCCGCAGCAATAGATCAGACCACTCCATCGGCATGCCCTGACGACTCGTGACCGACCCTTGACCCAACCACTCCGGTAAATATGCTCTAACCACCCCTGACCGATCCTCGCCCCAACCAATCCCGCTAGCATGCCCTCACCACGCGCGACCGGCGCTCGCCCCGCCTACTCCCATCAAGATGCCCCGATCCATCTCCGTGCCGACATCGGCCGATAGGGCATTCTGCAATTCTCGAGCGAGCCACATTCCCGCTGCAGCCTCCCTTGACTACAAGCTTGCGCACTGCAAACACGAGGCGACAGCGCAACTCTTCGCGTCGCAATGATGCAACCGATGCCCCCGCACAAGAAGCAACTACGCGCGATCCCCAAGTTCCGCAATTCTCCGAATCTGCATCGCCGACTAACAACTAACAGCCATCCACAGCCACAACCCCACAGTCGCCAAAGCGCTCATGTTCGCGCCCGGCCCCACAACAGGATGGTCAATGTCACAGTCCCCCCCCACCCCCGCAGCACCGCAACGCCAATAGCCGTCGCACCCCATGCCACCTCATTTCTCCGCTTGACTTCCGGGAATGGGTATTATGTTATGTACGATGCGGCATCTAACTGACTTTTGTCTGGGCTTCGAGGGGATGGGCGAAGGCGACGGTTGCGGTTCTTTGTCAGCAGGGTTGTCGAAGTGCTTTTTTCTTGGTGGCGATGCGGTTGGCAATGCGTGGCGATCAGGTTGGTGGGTCGCCGGTTATTGATTGGGAAGTGCTGGCTTCGGTGCAGTGCGCTAAGCGCTGGCGGGTTGGGCCGGGTTTTGTGGCGCAGACGATGATTCCCTTTTGCTAGTGGTGGGTTGAAGCGGTTGCCGAGGAGGCGCGGGATAGTTCGTATTTTATGTATTGCTCCAGAGTGGCTTTGTCGCCGCCTATCAGGGGATGGCCGTTTACGAAGACTGTGGGAGTGCTGGTGATGCTGACGGATTCACCTTCCTGGTGGCTGGCGTCCACGGCGGCTTTGGCTTCTGGGGAGGACATGCAGGCTTTGAAGGCGTCGGGGTCCAGGCCTGCCTGTGCGGCGTAGGAGATCAGTTTCTCCCAGATGTTTTCGGCGGAGAGCAGCTCCTGCTCGGCGAAGATCTGTTCCTGGACGGAGGCGTAGGATTTTGGGGATTGCATGTAGGCGCAGCGGGCGCCGATGGCCGCGCTTTCGGCCCAGGGATGGATCTGGGTAAGGGGGAAGTCTTTGTACACGAAGCGGACCTGGGGGAATTCAGGGATTACCGTGGCCAGCACGGTGGCTAGCTCGCGGCAGTGCGGGCATTGGAAGTCGCTGAATATGACTACGGTGACGGCGGCGTTTGCGGGGCCTACGGACGGGTTCCCTTCTGTGTGGAGCTTTGCGAGATTTTCGGCGAAGGGGTTGGAGGCAAGGTCAAACATTTCGCCGCGGAGGAAGGTTTTGCCGTCTTTACTGACGAAGACTGTGCCTTTGTCGGTCTGGCCGTTTACGGTTACTTCGATGGGAACTGTGTAGAAATACGTGGAGGGTGAGGGGGCGAGCGGGCCGGTTTTGACTTTGAAATCGGGGCCCCAGGCGAAGAGTTCGCGTACGAAGGATTCGGTATTTTTCAGAATTTGGGCTTCTTCGGCGGGCGGAATATTAACTGATGTTGCGGTGGATGCGGACTGTGCGGAGGTAACGTTTGGTGCGGAGAATACTATCAGGGCGGTCAGTAGTATGGACCAGCGAATCATCTTTTCGGCTCCTGGTATTTTTGCGCATTCGAGGTGCGCAGTTACGGCAAAAGCTTTGAGATTGTAATTGTTTGGAGGCGGGGGATGAAGTGAATTCGCGGCTTGCGGTGTGCGAAAGTCAAAGGATTTAACACAGAGGGCACGGAGGAAAGGCGGAGGACACAGAGAAAGACAAGAATTACCGCAGAGGAACAGAGGGCGCAGAGAAAAGCTAAACCGAAGCGCACAGGCAAGATTGCCTATGCTACCGGTTCATACTGAGAATTTTTGGGCTAGGGGGAAACGGCGGCCTACGCTGAAGGCTTTGCTGGTTACTTTTAGGCCTGGGGGGGCTTGCTTGCGTTTGTATTCGTTTTGATCTACGCGGAGGGCAACCGAGCGGACCAGGTCCAGGGGGAGATTGTAGTGGTCGGCGATTTCCTCGGGGCTGCGGACGTCTTCGACATAGGCTTTGAGGATGCGGTCGAGGATGGCGTAGTCCGGCAGGGTATCTTGGTCTTTCTGATTGGGGCGGAGTTCGGCGGAGGGGGCCTTGAGCAGCGTTTCCTGGGGGATCAGTTCCCTTTTGCGATTGACGAATTTGGATAGCTCGTAGACGACCGTCTTGGGGACGTCGGAAATTACGGCGAGGCCGCCGGCCATGTCGCCGTAGAGAGTGCAATAGCCTACCGCCATTTCAGATTTGTTTCCGGTGCTTAGGACCAGCGAGCCGAATTTATTGGAAAGCGCCATGAGGAAATTGCCGCGGATGCGGGCCTGGATGTTTTCCTCGGTTACATCTTCGGGAAGGCCGGCGAAGGTTCCAGCCAGCGTGTGGCGGTAGGTGTTGAAGGCTTCGGTGATGGGGAGCGTAAGGAAATCGATGCTGAGATTTTTGGCTAGTTGTTGGGCGTCGCGGAAGCTGCCTTCGGAGGAATAAGGGCCGGGCATGGCGACGCCGGTTACGTTTTGTGCGCCGAGGGCTTCTACGGCGATGGCGGCTACGAGAGCGGAGTCAACGCCGCCGCTTAGGCCGATGACGACTTTGCGGAAGCCGCATTTGCGGACGTAATCGCGGGTGCCGATGACCAGAGCGCCGAAAGCAGCTTCGTGTTCGTCTTCGATTAGGGGGCGGATATCGCCTTCGCCGGTGACACTGTCGAAAAGGACCAGGTCTTCTGCGAAACTTTTTGCGCGGGCGGCTACGCGGCCGTCGGGCATGAAGGCTACGCTGGAGCCGTCGAAGATTAGACTGTCGTTGCCGCCGACTTGATTGACGTACACCACGGGGACGTGATGCTCGCGGGCGATGGTTTGCAGCATGTCGTGACGGAGCGAGCGCTTGTCAATGGTGTAGGGGGAAGAGGAGAGATTCAGCAGCAGGCTACTTCCCTTCCCGACGATTTCTGCTACGGGATCGCGATCGTAGAGGCGGTAGGGCCAGAAGCGTTCGTCGTTCCAGCAGTCTTCGCAGATGGTGATGCCGAGTTGTTCGGAGTTGAATGGAAAAGTGAGCTGGCTGGTGGCTGGTTGGAAGTAGCGCGATTCGTCGAAGACATCGTAGGTGGGGAGAAGCATTTTGCGTTGCTCGAAAAGAATTTTTCCGTTGGCGATCAGGGCGGCGGAATTGGCAACGGGTTTGCCGGTCTTGTCCATGGCGTCGCCTACGAAGCCTACTAGCGATGGGAGTGGGATGGCTTTGGCGAGGCGGACGAGTTCTTGTTGATTGCGTTCGACGAAGGAGGGGCGTTCGACGAGATCTTGCGGGGGGTAGCCGCAGACGCAGAGTTCGGAGAAGACGGCTAGGTCGGCGCCGCGGGATTTGGCTTCGGCGGCTAGTTCGAGGATGCGTTTGGAATTGCCTTCGAAGTCGCCTACGGTGGGGTTGAATTGGGCCAGGGCGATTTTCATTAGCGGTGATCAGGGTGCGTGAGAGACATTGAGTTGTTTGTCCTCGAAAATCGCTGCAGTGGGTGGACAGTTTGTGGAATCAAAATGCGTCACCAGTGGCGCACTGAAGTGCGCCGCTACGAAGGCCAACCAAAACCAACGGCTGCCCGGTCCCAAAAAGCGGGACCGGCCGCTACCCTTCGAACCGGCACTGCCGGTTCTCAGGATGAATCGCGCTGTAGCGCGATTCACAAATTCAACTTCAGATTCAAAGGCAACAGAGCCGGCGAGACGCCGGCGCTACGAACTGCGGCTCGCGGGCAAAAAAAACTCCCGAAGGGATTTCCTTCGGGAGGTTGGCGTATCCGCGCATGGACATCGTCAGGTTCGGCGAAGCGCTTTTACCGGCGCAGCTGGCGTGGTTAGACGCTGAAAGAGCTGCCGCAGCCGCAGGTGCTCTTGACGTTCGGGTTATTGAATTTAAAGCCCGAACCTTCGACTGTCTCGATGTAATCAATCTGCACACCGTCTAGATACATTTCGCTCATTTGATCGACGAGAACTTTCAGGCCGTCGAATTCATAGACGTTGTCGCTGTTTTGATTGACCTGGTTCTCGAAAGCCATGTGATAGCTGAAACCCGAGCAACCGCCGCCCACGACGGCAACGCGCAGACCGGTGGGAGAGGGATTTTGCTGCGTCAGGATTTCCTTCACTTTGGTGATGGCTACTGGTGTCAATTGTACCATTCTGGATTCCTCCGCAAATACCGGGACCGGGCCCGGACCGTGATTCCGAATACATTGTATCAGATTCCTGGGGTGGTGGGATGGTTGCGAGAGATTTCGAGGTGGTTGATTGGGAACGCACGGGTTAGATGCGGAGGTCAAAATCACCACTGATGAACGCAGATGAACACAGATAAAGGCACACAGATGAAGGCAATGCCATGGGGACCGCACGGGGGCGGGTCTGAGACCCGCCCCTGCGATTCCCACGTGGACGTTTGCACGCTAGGGTTGAGCTAGGAATTTTGTTAACGGTTCCCAGTAGTTTTTGTTCCAGCCTTCGAGGAGGCTTAGGGCGTCGCCGTCGGGGAAGCCGCGGTGGTCTAGGGTGAGTTTGGTGCTGGAGTCGGTGTCGGCTGTTAGGGAGAATTCTACTAGCGAGTAGGCGCCGGGCTTCCAGTAGGCGGGGCGCCAGGCTTGGACGATGCGTTCGTTGGGGACGAGCTCGATTTGCATGCCGACGATCAGGCCGCCGAAGGTGGAGAATGTGCCGCCGGGTTCGGCGCTGATGCGGGTGGGTGGGGCGTTGTGGGGCATACGCGACTTCATGGCGTCGCTGAGGTGCACGACTTGTTCGAATTGTGTGGCGTCGGTGAGGGCGTCGTAGACGCGTTTCTTGCTGGCTTTGAAGGTGACTTCCTGGTGAATGGATTCGGCGGAGTGGGAAATGGGGTCATCAACGTTTGCCTGGGCGGAGGTTGAACCGAAGACAAATCCGCCGACGGCTAGCGCGACGCCGGTAAGGAGTTGGCGTCGCCCGGGCCCGCTCGGTATCGCAGGTGCGTTCGTGAGGTTCCTCATCATCATGCTCCTCTGGCGTTCTGCTGCATGCTGTTGTTCGGCCGCGACTCCATGACAGCACCACGGGAAAATATGTTCAAGCTAATACTTTATTGGGCGCGTGCGCGTGGTGCGAGGCGTGTACAAGGTGCGGGGTTTCCCCTAAAATATAAAATGACTATGAGACATACAATTACTTTGATACCTGGCGATGGGATTGGGCCGGAAGTTTCGCACGCGGTGCAGGAGATATTGGCTGCGGCGGGCGTGGAGATTTTGTGGGACGTGATTCCGGCGCGGGCGGAGATTGAGCGGCGGGGGCAGGACTTTATGCAGTCGGGAGTGCTGGATTCGATTCGCAAGAATCGCGTGGCTTTGAAAGGGCCATTGGCTACTGCTTCGGTGGGCGGGCCGCCCAGCATTAATGTGGGGTTACGGAAGGCTTTAGATTTATATGCGAATGTGCGGCCGGTGAAAAATTTGGAGGGGGTGCAGGCGCGGTATTTGGATGTGGATATTGTTTTGATTCGCGAGAATACGGAGGATCTTTACGCTGGCTTGGAGCATACGGTGGTGCCGGGGGTCGTCGAGAGCTTGAAAATTATTACGGAGAAGGCTTCTACGCGGGTGGCGAAGTTTGCTTTTGAGTTTGCGCGGAAATATGGACGGAAGAAGATTCACGCGATTCATAAAGCGAACATTATGAAGTTGTCGGATGGATTGTTTCTGACTTCGGTGCGCAAGGTGGCGGAGGCGTATCCGGATATCGAGTACAAGGAATTGATTGTGGACAATGCTTGCATGCAGATGGTGATCAATCCGCACCAGTTCGACATGCTTTTGCTGACGAATTTGTATGGCGACATTATGAGTGATCTGGCGGCGGGGCTTGTTGGTGGATTGGGAGTGGTGCCTAGCGGGAACATGGGCGAGACGGTGGCGATATTTGAGGCGGTGCATGGGACGGCGCCGGATATTGCTGGTAAGGGGATCGCGAACCCCACTGCTCTGCTGATGAGCGCGATTATGATGTTGCGGCATTTGGGGGAGATGGGGGCGGCAGGGCGGATTGAGGAGGCTTTGCATCTTGTTTATCGGGAGGGTAAGGCGCTTACGCGGGATGTTGGTGGTAAGGCTTCTACTGCTGAGTTTACTGGGGCGGTGATTTCGGCATTTGCGTGAGAGAGGTCAAAGGATTTACACAGAGGGGAGGGAGAAACTGCGGAGAAAAATCTGAGAAAGAAGGAGAAACTTACCGCAGAGGCGCAGAGTACGCAGAGAAAGGCGGGAGAGATCCTTCGTCCGGCTTGAAGCAAAGGCGCCGGTCTCAGGATGACGATGCTCGTCGCATCGTCAGTTGACTTCCCTGCCGTGTGCGTTGAGAATGTGGGCGAGTTTGGCGTTTGTTTAATGGAGCTGGCGTGACTGAATATACCCCGGCAGTGGCGCGTTATGTGAATGGCGAGATTGAGAAGTTTGAGCCGATTTCCGAGGGGACGACTACCAAGCGGAAACGCAAGCCGCATATTGTGGCGGTGATCAACGAGATGTGCACGGGATGCGCGGGTTCGCCGGCTTGCGTGGAATATTGTCCGGTGGCGGATTGCATGTTCTGGGTGCCGGACGGAGAGCATCCGCCGTTTGGTCGGATTTTGGTGGACCCGCTTTTGTGCATTGGGTGCAAGCTTTGTACTAGCAAGGGGCCGGATGGATCGTTTCTGGAGGGGTGCCCTTGGGATGCGATTGATATGGTGCCTTTGGCGGAGTTCGAGGGGAAGTATGGGGTGATGCCGTTTTAGGGCAGTTGAAAGTTGACAGTTAAGAGTTGAAGGCAAGGGCGGCGCTAAAAGATGTAGAAGGCGTAGAGAAAGGCAAGAGAGATCCTTCGGGCGGCATGAGGCAAAAGCGCCGACCTCAGGATGACGATGCTCATCGCATCGCCAGAAATACTTCGGTTTGATTTTCTTCTTTGTTGTATCGAGTGTCGTTCTACTTTTCGTTTTGTTTCGCATTTCAGATGCGGGGATAGTTGCGTCTAAACCCCCACCCTTCGCATGAAACAAAGGCGCGAAGGATGGGGCACCCGAACGGTCAAAAACAAATTCAAATCCAAATTCACAACCAAGTTCAGAAGCAAATTCAAAAGAAGGAGCACAGGCAGGATTGCCTATGCTACCAACGGGCGGGGGCTAACGGGGTTTGCGGCAGTCGGCGCAGAGGCCGCCTACTTCTGTGCGGGTTACGGTGATTTCGATGCCGCAGTCGCGGGAGATTTGGGATTTCAGCTGCTCGTAGAGTTCGCTTTCGAATTCGCGGACTTTGCCGCAGCGGATGCAGGCTACGTGGATATGGTCGCGCGGGCCGTGGGATTCGTAGAAATGGCGATCGCCGCGGAGATGCAGAAGATCGAGCTCGTCGATCAGGCCATGGCGCTTTAAGAGATCTAGCGTGCGATAGACGGTTACGCGGGTTACGCGTGGATCGAGTTTTTGGGCGCGTTGCAGGATTTCGTCGGCGTCCAGGTGGCGGCGGGCGGTGTCCATTACTTGGAGCAGGACGCGGCGCTGGCGAGTGAGGCGAATGCCGCGGGCGCCGAGCTCACGTTCGAGATGGCCGGGGAGTTCGTGATTGATGCGTTCGCCGGTGGAGACGCGATGTGCTGGTGTGGCGGACATGTGTATGAGGAGATTATACCAAAAGGAGTCAAGGGGCGAGAGGGGGTTGGAGAATTTGCGGGGGGTGGGCGGAGTTGAGAGTTGGCGGTAGAAAGTTGACCGTTAATATCGAACGGCACGAAGAGAATTCTACCGCAGAGACGCAGAGGAGGCAGAGCAAGGCGGCGAAAAAAACGCCAATCAGGAGATTGGCGTTCCCGGGTAACGGCAACAGCAAAAGCGAGAGCACAGGCAAGATTGCCCGTGCCACCGGGTCAGCGGTGGCTTTGGACGGCTTTTAGGATGTCGCTGTACATTACGAAGGCGAATATGCCCAGGAGGAAGACGAGGCCGACCTGCACGAAGCGTTCTTTTACGGCCAGACTTAGATCGCGGCGCAGGATCCCTTCTATGGCTAGGAGGAGGATGTGGCCGCCGTCCAGGATTGGGATTGGCAGGAGATTCAGCAGGCCTAGATTGAGGCTGATGACGGCCATGAATTCCAGGAGCGTGGGGAGGCCGCGTTTGGCGGCTTCGCCGGAGATGCGGGCGATGCCTACTGGGCCTGCGAGCTGGCGAATGGAAACTTTGCCGCTGAAGAGGCCGATCAGGACTTGGCCGATCTGGCGGATGCCGGAGACGGTGGAGGAAGCGGCGTCCTGGCCAGCTTCGAGGAAGGATTGGCGCTCGTAGTCTTCGTCGGTGTTGGGGAGCACGCCGACTTGCCAGACCGGTTGGCCTTCGAGGTCCGTGCCCTGCATGGGAGTAATGTCTAATTCGAGCTGCTGAGCGTCGCGGCGAACCTGGAATTGGATGGGATGTCCGCCGGATTGATGGACGCCTTCGACTAATTGCGGCCAGGTGACGACCGGCTTGCCGTTCATGGCGATGATGGTGTCGCCGGGTTTTAGGCCGGCGCGGTCCGCAGGCGTGCCGGCGTCCACTTCGGCGATGACAGCGGGCAGCGGAGGATATCCGAGCACAGTATCCTGCTGCGCGGCAGGGCGTTCGGGCGTGGTGGTGGCGATGATCTGGTTTGCGCCGCTGCGGGAGACAGCGATGGTGAGCGGGCTGCCCGGCTTGGCTTTCTCGTATTCCGAATAAACTTTTTTCCAGGTGGGAGTGGGGACGCCGTTGACGGCGATGATGCGATCGCCGGGTTGCACGCCTGCGGTGGGCATGGATTGCGGGACGGCGACGACGTCGGCGGTTTGATGTTCGAAGACTGGCGAGGGAATGCCGAGACGCCAGAAAATTCCCCACAAGATTACTAGCGCGAGGACGAAATTCATTGCAGGTCCGGCGATGGCGATGATTACGCGTTGCCAGCGAGGGCGCGAGAGGAATTCGTAGCCTGCGCCGGTCCGTTCTTCGAGGGGATTATCGCCCGCCATACGCACGTAACCGCCGAACGGGAGGGCGCTGAGGCGGTAGTCGGTGTCGCCACGCTTCATGCCGAAAAGGCGGGGGCCGAAGCCTAGGGAGAACACGTCCACGCGGACGCCGCAGAGTTTGGCGGCGGCGAAATGGCCCCACTCGTGGACAAAGATCATGATGCCCAGGACGATGGTTACGGTGACGAGATCGACTAAGAAATTATGCATAAGGCCTCAGAGAGTATTTTAATTCTTTCGGCGCCGCGATACGAGTTGGATTTCTTGACGCGCGAGACGGCGGGCTTCGGCGTCGGCTTCGAGCACATCGGCGATGCTGTGCAGCGTGGTGCGCGGCATTTTTTCGAGCACTTTTTCGATTACGGCTGCGATTCCCAGGAAAGGCAAGCGCTTCTCCAAAAATGCTGCTACGGCGATTTCATCCGCTGCGTTTAGCGCGCAAGGGAGAGGACCGCCCTGGCGCGATGCTTCTTTTGCGAGCGTGAGGCACGGAAACTTTTTTGCGGGTACCGCGGCAAACTCAAGTTTGCGCAGGGTGGACCAGTCCAGGGCACAGGTATTGGACGGAACCCGCTCGGGATAGGTTAGCGCATATTGAATGGGCATGCGCATGTCCGTTGGGCCGAGTTGTGCCAGGATTGAACCATCCACGAATTCGACCATGGAGTGGATTGTGGATTGGGGATGGATGACGACCTGGATTTGGTCGAGGTCGGTGCCGAAGAGCCACTTGGCTTCGATTACTTCGAAACCTTTGTTCATGAGGGTGGCGGAGTCGATCGTGATTCTTTGGCCCATTTTCCAGTTGGGATGATTTAGGGCTTGTTTTGGGGTGATTTTCGCGAAGTGCGAGAGGGGGGTTTTACGGAAGGGGCCACCGGATGCGGTGAGGATCAGGCGTTTGACTTCTTTTGGTTCGCCGGCGCGGAGACATTGGTGGATGGCATTGTGTTCGGAGTCGACGGGCAGTAACGCAACTTTGTGGCGATGGACCGCGGCCATCACTACTTCTCCGGCCGCTACCAGGACTTCTTTATTGGCCAGGGCGATGTGCTTGCCAGCTTCGATGGCTTTGTAGGTGGCTGGGAGGCCTACTACGCCAACTGCGGCGGAGACTACCATTTCCGCTTCGTGGTGGGTGGCTACCTGTTCCATGCCTTCTGGGCCGAAGAGGATTTCTGGTTGGGGGTGGGATTCTTTTCGTGCGTGGAATTTAGGATGGCGCACAATTCTGTTGCGGCTGCTTCTGTGGCTACGCTGATTAATTGCGGGTGGCATTGTGCGGCTTGTGCGGCGGCCAGTTTTACGTTGTGGCCTGCGGCTAGGGCTACTACTTGGAATTTTCCTGGGTTGGTGGAGACTACGTCCAGGCATTGGCGGCCTATGGAGCCTGTGGAGCCCAGGATGGAGATTCGTTTCATTGTTGGCGCGGCTTATTTTATAGGGGTTCGGGGTGGAATGCGAACTTCGGTTTTTGCGCGCGTGCTGTTGCGGAAGGCAACGTCAAAAGATTTTACACAGAGGGAACGGAGGAAAACCGGAGAACACAGAGACAACAACGGCACAAGATTTACCGCAGAGACGCAGAGGACGCAGAGAAAAGCAAGAGAGGTCCTTCGCTCCGCTCAGGATGACGACGCTCTTGGCGCTACGCGGCAGTTTATTGGGGGCGGGTGGCTAGCCATTGGTACAGGACCCAGACTGCTGGGGTGGCTAGGATCAGGCTGTCTATGCGGTCTAACATGCCACCGTGGCCTGGGAGCAGGCCGCCGGAGTCTTTTACCGCCGCGCCGCGTTTGTAGGCGGATTCGATCAGGTCGCCGGCCTGGCCTGCGATGTTGGCTACTCCGGCGATCACTAGCAGGGTGATTACGTCGGTCTGCATCCATCTGGCGAAGAGGACGGCTACGATCATGGAGGCTAGGACATTGCCCAGGGCGCCTTCCCAAGTTTTTTTGGGGCTTAGGGCTGGGGCCATGGGAACGCGGCCTAGGGATTTTCCTACGAAATAGGCGAGCATGTCTCCGGCCCAGACCAGGACGAGGGTGAAGAGGACTAATTGGCGGCCTACGGGTTCGAGTTCATCGAGGCGCACAATGTAGCTGAAGGGCAGGACTACGAAAAGTAATGCGGCGGAGCCGATGGAAATGGCGGGGAGGATTTCGTGCAGGGGGCGCTTGGTTATTAGGCCGAGGATTACGCAGCCGAAGAGGAAAATTAGCAAGGCGGCCTCGACGGAGAGCGTGCCGCCGGTAGCGTCGCGGACCATGGAGATGCCGCCTGCCAGCGCGTGCGTCTCGATGCGTCCTAGAGAAAATTGCGCGTAGAAAATCAGGACGGTGCAGAAGTAGGTCCAGAGCTTGAAGCCGCGCAGGCCGATGCGTTCACCGAGATTCAGGAATTCTACTAGCGCGAGGATTGCTACTACCGCCGCTATGCCTGCGAGGATGATGGCAGGCGCCCACCAAACCAGCACAACAACTACTGGAATCAAGACCGCAGCTGTGGCCAGGCGCAGGAGCATTGCGGATTAGCTCCGGCCTGAGCTGTGGGTGGATTTGTGTGTCGCGTCGGACGCGGCTTCCCTGCCCCGTTCGCGGGTGGCACCCAGGCCGCCGTAGCGGCGTTCGCGTGTTTGGAAATCGGTTAGAGCTTCGAGGAGGCGGGCGCGGGAGAAATCGGGCCAGAGAGTTTCGGTGACGTACATTTCGGCGTAGGCGATTTGCCAGAGGAGGAAATTGCTGACGCGCATTTCGCCGCTGGTGCGGATGAGGAGATCGGGATCGGGGAGGCCGGCGGTGTAGAGATGTTCGGAGATGGTTTGCTCGTCGGCGTGGAATGCGGACATGCCGTTTTCGCGGACCTGGTCGAGCATGGCGTTGAAGGCGTCAACCAATTCGGCGCGGCCGCCGTAATTCAGGGCGACTACTAATTTCATTCCTGTGTTTTTTGCGGTTAGGCGCATGCCGGCTTCGATGTCTTTGCGGACGCCGTCGGGGAGTTGTGCGGAGCGGCCGATGATCAGGAGGCGGATGTTGTTTTTGTGGATAGCCGGGAGTTCGCGTTTCAGGTATTCGCGGAGGAGACGCATCAGGAAATCGACTTCGGCTTGGGGGCGGCGCCAATTTTCCAGCGAGAACGCGTACAAGGTGAGGCATGGGAGTTTCAGGCGGGCGCTGGTTTCGATGATTTCGCGGGCGGCTTTTACTCCGGCGCGGTGGCCGGCTACACGAGGGAGATGGCGGCGTTGGGCCCAGCGGCCGTTGCCATCCATGATTACGGCCAGGTGTTGGGGTAACTGCTTGAGGTCGAGTTTATCGAGAAGGTCGGCTTCTTCGCGGTTCGTGGCTTTTAAGAGATCGGATGCTTTCACTCGGGTTCACTCGCGGGATGCGCGGAGTGAAAAGCTAGCATACGGAGTGATGGTGTGCAAGGTGGGAGGAAGTCAAAAGATTTTACACAGAGAGTACGGAGGAAAGGCGGAGGAAAATCGGAGAAAGATAGAGGCGTTAACCGCAGAGGCGCCCCGACCCTGTCGGGGTAAACGCGGGGCGCAGAGAAAAGAAAGAGAGATCCTTCGCTGCGCTCAGGATGACGACGCGCCGGGCGCCGGACTCAGGATGACGATGCTTGGTGGATCGTGATCTTACGGTGAATGGATTGCGGTGCCGACCAGGCCGGCGCTTGATGGTTGCGTGATCGCGGCATAGACGAGGACTAGGGTCAGGATGATCATTATTATGCTCATGAACCAGGCCACCAGGTTGAAGCCCCAGGTGTTGGTGTGTTCGCCCATCAGGTCGCGGCGATTGATTAGCAGGAGGATGAAAATCAGGACGACCGGGAGCCAGACGCCGTTGGCTACTTGGGAGAGGACCAGGATTTTGAAGAGGGGGGCGTTGGGGAGAAGGATTATGCCGCCGCCTACTACGATGAGGCCGGTGTAAAGACCGTAGAACGCGGGGGCTTCTTTTAGTTTGTGGTCGATGCCTGCTTCGAAGCCGAGGCCTTCGCAGATTACGTGGGCGGTGGAGAGCGGGAGGATGGAGGCGGCGAAGAGCGAGGCGTTGAGGAGGCCGAAGGCGAAGAGGTAGGCGGCGAAGCGTCCGGCGATGGGGGCGAGGGCTGCGGCGGCTTGGGCGGCGTCGGTGATGTCGGTCATGCCATTTTTATGCAGGGTGGCGGCGCAGCAGATGATGATGAAGAAGACGATGACCATGCAGGAGATGCTGCCGACGAGTACGTCCAGGCGGGCGTGCTTGTATTGTTTGGGGCCAACGCGTTTTTCTACGAAGCCTGCTTGGAGGTAGAAGAATTGCCAGGGGGCGATGGTGGTGCCGACCAGGGCTGTGAGCATCAGGAGGTAGTCGGTGCTGTAATGGAGCGTAGGGGCTACGGTTTCTTTGGCTGCCAGGAGCCAGTCGGGTTTGGCGAGGATGGCGGAGACCACGTAGGAGAGATAGAAGGCGCAGGCTACCAGGAAGATTTTTTCGACCTGGCGGTAGCTTCCCTTCACTACTAGTAGCCAGACGGCTATGCCCGCTAGGGGGACCGAGATAAATTTGCTGACGCCGAAGATTTGCATGGAGGCTGCCACTCCGGCGAATTCTGCGACTGTGTTGCCCAGGTCAACGGCTAGCGCGGCGACCATTACGAAGAAGGTGGAGCGGAAGCCGAATTCTTCGCGGATCAGATCGGAGAGGCCTTTGCCGGTGACGACGCCCATGCGGGCGCACATTTCTTCGGAGACGTAGAGGGCGATGGTCATGGGGATGAGGGACCAGAGGAGGGTGTAGCCGAAGTGGGCGCCTGCGGTGGTGTAGGTGGTGATGCCGCCGGCGTCGTTGTCCACGTTGCTGGTGATCAGGCCGGGGCCGACTACCGCGAGGAATAGTGCCAGGCGGCGACGGGTCATGCGGGTGCGGCGAAGGAAATTGGCGCCGACGGATTTCCAGGTGGCGGCGGTCGTGGTGGTGGGGTCCGAGTTGGTTAGTTGGTCGTTCATGCGATTGCGTTTTTATTTTGAGTATTTTATTCGCTCGCGTGATTTTCAGTTATGAGCGAAAGAATGGCTTCAGGGGCTAAAGCCCCTTCTCGTTGCAATCCTATCGGCGGGGCTGAAGCCCCGCCCTTCCGGGCGCTTACGAAAACAGCAAAATCGGAACTTCAGCGGCTAAAGCCTCTTGGATTCTGTGCGGCCTATGTCGTGGCTAAAGCCACGACCCACAAAGATTCCGAGGTTCTCGCACACATTCCACAGCCCTGCCCGCTCCGAACGCGCAACATCTTGCTGCTAGATTTTTCCTCTCATGCGGCTTACTACGTCGTCTACTGTGATGTTGCCTATGGGACGCTTGCCGCTATCTACTACTGTCAGGCTGCGCAAATTGTATTTGTCGAAAAGTTCGAAGACATTTTTGTCGTGGGCGTCGGGAGTTACGGAGAGGAGCGGCTCGAAGGCCAGCTCGGACATGCGTTGATCGGAATCGGAGAGGAGCAGGCGCGCGATGGGTACGGTGCCGGAGAGCGTGGCTTCTTTGTTGATGAGGATCACGTTGTCGAGCTGGTCGGGGGAGAGTTCGTGGAAGCGGATGTAGTCGACGACTTCGCCGCGGGTGGCTTCCTCGCCGACGACAACTATTTCTGTGGTCATCATGCCGCCGGCGGTGTTCTGTTCGAATTTGAGGAGGGTTTCGACGTCGTGGGCTTCGCGATTATCCATTTCCTCGAGGACATCGTTCTTGGTTTCGGGCTCGAGGTTGGCGAGGAGGTCCGCGGCGGCGTCCGGGCTCATTTCTTCGATGATGTCCGCGGCGCGCTCGGTGTCCAGTTTTTCGACGACTTGGGTTTGCAGGCGCTTGTCGAGCTCGGCGATGGTTTCGGCGGCGGTTTCTTCGTCGAGGGAGCTGATGATGCCTTGGCGCTCGTCGGGCGAGAGTTCTTCCATGATGTCGGCTAAGTCGGCGGGGTGGAGGGCTTCGAGTTTTTGGCTGGAGAGGCGGAGTTTGACGCGACGGAGGGGATCGGGTTCGACGAGGTTGACGAATTCCCAAAGGATTTTGCGCGGCGGGAGTTTGAGTTGGATTTGGCGGATGGCCATGGGAGGGACGATGCCCTGCAGGAGGCGGCGGACGGCGCCGGGGAGGCCGACGTCTACTTGGGTGATGCGGAGTTCGGTGTTGCCGTTGGTGCGCTGGTCGGAGAGATCGATGTCGTTTACGCGGACGACTTTGCGGCCGTTGGTGTCGATGATTTGTTGATCGAGGAGATCTTTGCCTACGGCTAGCCAGGCTTCGTTGGGGTGGTAGAGGGCCAGGGCGGATTCGTCGGTGGTTAGGGTGATGCGGCCGGGGGCTACGGAGGCGATTTGATCATAGCGGGCGACGAGCGGGCGATATTGGCCGCGGCTGAGGAGGAGGTGGGCGACGCGGTTGGGTTGGTCGGCGGGCTCGACGAACATTTCTTTTACGCGGCCGACGTAGTTGCCGAGGGAGTCGTAGGTTTCGGCGCCGATGATTTCTGTGGCGTGCAGCATGGGAGCTCCTTCGTGGTGCGTGCGGCAAGTTCGAAACCGGTACTTCAGCGGCTAAAGCCGCTGCTGATTCGCTGGGTCTCGATGTCGTGGCTAAAGCCACGACCTACAAAGCAACTGCAAAGGCTGGCGGTCTGAAGACCGCCGCTACAAAACCAACACCGAGGGCAACGGCTGCCGGGTTCGGTGAACCTGAACCCGCCGCTACAAATTCAAAGGCAAATTCAAAGGCAAAGGCAACAGAGCCACGCTGCGGGCAAAAAAAAAGCCCGGGCCGGAGGATGGTGCCGGCCACGGGCGGGCGGAAATCGCCGCTCGATGCTACAGGCCGGGCCTCGCCTCCCTGTCCCCGCATAATTCGCAGGTCCAGCGAACCGATACGTGCGGGGAAGTTCCCTGCCCTAGCCGAGCTGGTGGTGCTGGCGCGGCTGGGCGATGACTTCCGGGTTCCGAATTGGACGGCAGCTCCATTGCGTTGTGCTGTTGTGCTTTGGTCCGAATTGACTAGTAAATGCAGATGGAAAGTTTGTCAAGCGAAGAGTGCGATTTTGGCGAATTATTTTGCGCGAAAGAGCATGTTTTTTGGTTTTGTGCCGCGGCGACGGCAGGCGGCGACGTAGAGGTCCCAGTAAGTGGCGCGGAGGTAGGCATTTTTTGTGAAGCCTAGGGCTCGGGCTGCGCGGTCGATCGCTTGGGGCTTGCCTTCTAGCTCGAGGAACACGCCGGCGGGGGTTTCGTCGAGGTCGAGGTGCAGGTTTGGGAGGCGGAAGGTGGTGCGGAATTTGTGGTAGCGGAAGGTGGGGCGGAAGCCGAGGGCGGTTAGTGCTTTTGCGTATTGGCGGGAGGATTGGGGGACTACTTGTTCGCGTTCGGCGCGGATTTTGTAGCGGGATGGTTTTTTGTTTTGCTGGGGCGGCGGCGGGGCTTTGGAGGTGAGGATTACTCGTTCGGTTTTGTTGGTGGGATTGTTGTGGGGTGCGGGGGTTTCAATGCGGAGGCGGAGGAGCATGTGGCGCTGGCGGAGGTGGGATTGGGGCGTGTCGTAGAGGGTGTTTTGTTCTTGGACGCGGGGTTGGGGGGTGGCGCCTAGGGCGATGATCTTTCGTTTGATTGCTGGCTGGTCGGTGATGCGGAGTTTGATTTCGATTTCGGGCGTCGTCTTTTGGCGTTGGGGCATTTGGGAATTTAGAACGGTTGTGGCGCGGGCTGAATTAGATCAAAAGATTAACACAGAGGGGAGGGAGAAAAAGCGGAGGAAAAGCGGAGAAAAAGGAAAGGGTCACCGCAGAGGCGCAGAGTACGCAGAGAAAGGCGGGAGAGATCCTTCGGCCGGCCAGAGGCAAGGGCGCCGGCCTCAGGATGACGATGCTCGTCGCATCGTCAGAAAAGCGGTGGCGAAGGTGGTGGCGTGGCAGCATAATCTACTGTTGCTCGCGCTTCTGGCTGGTGATTCCTGCGAATCCGGCGTTTGGGGCGCGCGGCCTTTGTTCATGAACGAACCTACTACTCCCTTAATGCAGCAATATCATGCGGTGAAGAAGCAGCACCCTGGTGCTTTGCTGCTTTTTCGTTTGGGGGATTTCTACGAGCTTTTTTATGACGATGCGGTGGTGGCTTCGCGTTTGCTTCAGATTACTTTGACGGCGCGGAATAAGGAAAAGGGGCAGGCGGTGCCGATGTGTGGGGTGCCTTATCATGCGGCGGAAAATTATATTGCGCGACTGATTAAGGCGGGGCACAAGGTGGCGATCTGCGAGCAGATGGAGGTGCCGGGGCCGGGAAAGAAGATTGTGCGGCGGGAAGTGATAAGGGTGTTGACGCCGGGGACGGCTAGCGGCGCGGGGCTCGTGGGAGCCAAAGAAAATAATTATCTGGCGGCGGTGGCGCGGAGCGCGTCGGCTGGCGTGGCTGCCGGCGCTACGGCGGGTACGCGCGGAGGTTCGGGAGCGGCGCTGGCGCTGGTGCTGGGGCGCAGGCCGGCGCAAGGGGCGGCGGGCGCGGGGCGGAACCGGTGATTGGATTGGCGTTTGTGGATCTTTCGACTGGCGAATTTCGGGCGACGGAATTTTCCGGGGAGAAAGTGGAGGCGCGGTTGCGGGATGAATTGGGGATTTTGCGGCCGCGGGAAGTGCTGCTGGCGCGGGCGGTGACTTTGTTTCCGGTGGCCATGCCGGCGGAGATGGATGGGTTGGGCGCGGTGGAAACGCGTCTGGATGAATGGGTGTTCGAGGCGAATTACGCGACGCGGATGCTGGAGCAGCATTTTCGCGTGGCGACTCTGGAAGGATTTGGGTTGAACGGGCATGGCTTGGCGACGGCTGCGGCTGGGGCGCTGGTGCATTATTTGCGCGAGACTTCGGCGATTGGGGCGCGGTCGCCGGAAGATTCCGCGACGAATCCCTCGCTGCGTCCGGCGGGCGCTGGCCTGGAGCATCTGGATCGCATTGCTTATTACGAGCAGCAGGATTCGATGATTTTGGATGCGGTGACGACGCGAAATTTGGAGTTGGTCGAGCCTTCAGCTGGGGATGATGCTTCGGCGACTTTGTTGAACGCGATTGATGAGACCGCAACCGGGATGGGCGCGCGGCTGCTGCGTGGATGGATTTTGCGTCCGGAAATTGCGCTGGGGGAGATTGAGGATCGGCTGAACGCGGTGAGTGAATTGAAATCGCGGACGGTGGAGCGCGAGGAAATTCATCGGACGCTTGAGGGGATATTGGATCTGGAGCGGCTGACGAGCCGAATTACGCTGGGGGTGGCGATGCCGCGGGATTTGCTGGCGCTGCGGGGGTCGCTGGAGAAGATTCCGGCGTTGCGTGGGCTGCTGGAGCCGCTGGTGACGGCCGCAGTTGCGCCTGGCGGGCGGCTGAGCTTGTTGCGCGAGCAGCTGGATGAAATGGCTGACGTGCGGGAGATTATCGGGCGCGGGATTGCGGATGATCCTCCGGCGATGGCTAGCGACCCGGGAGTGATTCGGCGGGGATTCAACGCGGAGCTGGATGAGCTACACGATATTACGCGGCAGGGGCGGCAGATTATCGCGTCGATGGAAGAGCGCGAGCGGAAGCGCACTGGGATTGGTTCGCTGAAGATTCGCTATAACCAGATTTTCGGATTCTACATTGAGATTTCGAAGCCCAATTTGCATTTGGCGCCAGCGGATTATGAGCGCAAGCAGACTTTGGTGAACGCGGAGCGGTTTACTTCGACGGAGTTGAAGGAGCATGAGAGGAAGGTGCTGACCGCGGAAGAGCGGGTGCTGGAAATCGAGCGGCGGCTGTACATGGAAATTCGCGAGGCGATCGCGCGGGAGGCGGGGCGGTTGCGGCGGGTGGCGGCGGGGATCGCGCAATTGGATGTGCTGGTGAATTTCGCGCGCATCGCAGCGGCGCGGAATTATGCGCGGCCGGAATTTACGGAGACGGCGCTTGGGAGAAAAGGAAAGCGCGGGGTGCTGATGATTGCGGGCGGGCGGCATCCGGTGATTGAGAAGCTCTTGGAGGAGCGCGGCGAGCGGTTCGTGCCGAACGATTTGTATCTGGATGATGAGACGCAATTTTTGCTTTTGATTACCGGGCCGAATATGGGCGGCAAGTCCACTTATTTGCGGCAGGCGGCTTTGATTTCGATTTTGGCGCAGATGGGATCGTTTGTGCCGGCGGCGTCGGCGAAATTGCCACTGCTGGATCGAGTGTTCACGCGGATCGGGGCTTCGGATAATTTAGCGCGGGGGCGATCGACGTTTTTGGTGGAGATGAGCGAGGTGGCGGCGATTTTGAATACGGCGACCGCGGCTAGTTTGGTGCTGCTGGATGAGGTGGGGCGCGGGACGGCGACTTTTGATGGACTTTCGATTGCGTGGGCTGTGGTGGAGGCTTTGCATGCGGGGGCGCGGCCGCGGACGCTTTTTGCCACGCACTATCATGAGTTGACGGAGCTGGAGCAGCTTTTGACTGGCGTGCGGAATGTGCATGTATCGGTGCAGGAGGCTGGGAACGAGATTATATTTTTGCGGAGGGTGGAGGCTGGGAGCGCGAACAAGAGTTATGGGATTGAGGTGGCGAGATTGGCGGGGTTGCCGGGCGAGGTGATTGCGCGAGCGAGGGAAATATTGCGGAGGCATGAGCAGAGTGAGGAGAAATTGACGGCGGAGCTTTCGCCGGGGGCGGCGGCTGGGGTCGGGCAGCAGACGGCTTTTACGGCTTTGGATGCATCGGTGGTGGAGGCTTTGCGGGCGGCGGATTTGAATTCGTTGACGCCTTTGGAGGCGATGGTGCTTTTGGCGGCTTTGCAGAAGCAGCTGAGTTGAGGCTGAGGAAATTCAAATTCAAAGGATTTACACAGAGGACACAGAGGAAAGGCGGAGAAAAATCTGAGAAAGACGGAATTACCGCAGAGAAGCAGAGGACGCAGAGAAAGGCAACATATGAGAAAACCTGGGGCTGAAACGTATGGCAATGTGTAAACCCTTTGTGAAATGGCGGTTGTAAAGAGCGCGTAGGGGCTTCTAGACTCTGGGGAGTGATGCGCGTACTGGGAATGATGTCTGGCACTTCGGCGGATGGGATTGATGTTGCCTTGGTGCGTATTTCGGGCGCGCCGCCTTCCCTTGCGATCAAATTCGAAGGACATCATCACGTGCGGTTTGCTGCGCGGGTGCGTGCGGCGATTTTGCGGCTTGCCAATGGCGGGGCTACTTCTACCGCCGAAATCAGCCAACTGAATTTTTTGCTGGGGGAGGAGTTTGCGGCGGCAGCTGTGGCTGCTTGCAAGCGGTGGCGTGTGCCTTTGCGGCGGATCGGCTTGATTGGGTCGCATGGGCAGACGATTTTTCATCAGGGGTCGGCAGCGCGATTTTTGGGAGGGCGGCGCGTGGCTTCCACTTTGCAGATTGGCGAGCCCAGCATCATCGCGGCGCGGACGGGCGTGGCGACCATTGGGGATTTTCGTCCTGCAGATATGGCGGCGGGCGGGCAAGGGGCGCCGCTGGTGCCGTTTGTGGATTATTTGCTGTACCGGGATGCGAAGCTGGGGCGCGTGGCTTTGAATATTGGGGGGATCGCGAACGTTACGGTGATTCCGCGGGCGGCGCGGCCCGAGGATGTGTTTGCCTTTGATACTGGACCGGGGAACATGATTATTGATGCGCTGGTGGAGCGCAGCTCCGGGCGGCGTTTGGCTTACGATCGGGGTGCGCGGATTGCTTTGCGCGGGCAAGTGATTCGGCCGCTACTCGAGGAGATGCTGCGCGGGGCTTATTTTCGTTTGGCGCCGCCGAAGACGGCGGGGCGCGAGCAGTTTGGGATGGAGTATGCGGACGAGTTGATGGCGTGGGCTCGAAAGAGGCGGGCGCGGACGGAAGATTTGGTGCGCACGGCGACGATTTTCACGGCGCTTTCGATTGCGGATGCGTTTCGGAGATTTATTTTTTCGCGGGTGCGGGTGAATGAATTGATTGTGGCGGGGGGCGGGACGAAGAATCCTCTTTTGATGGCGCAACTGCGGGCGGCTTTGCCGGGGATTGAGATTGTGCCGTCGGGGCGATTTGGAGTGCCAGCGGAGGCGAAGGAGGCTTTAGCTTTCGCGGTTTTGGCTTATGAGGCGTTTCACGGCCGGGCCAATAATTTGCCTTCGGCTACCGGGGCGAAGCGTGCTGCGATTTTGGGGAAACTGGTGTACGGCTACGCGCGCTAGGAATTCAGGTTCGGGATTCTTGCTGGTGGGCGTTGGCGTCTTGTTGTGCGGCGTGGGGCTGCTGCTCGGTGGATGCGGTTCTGCGAACACTTCTGCAGATTCCGGCACGGTGAATTTCTTGATTGATTCCGCACCGACTAACCTGGATCCGCGGATTGGCGCCGACGCTTATTCGGCGCACGTGGATGGGCTGATGTTTTCCAGCCTGGTGGCGCGCGACGCGCATTTGAATGTAATTCCCGACCTGGCGCAGAGCTGGGATATTCCTGATCCACTGACCTACGTTTTTCATCTGCGGCATGGAGTGAAATTCCACGATGGGCGGCCGCTCACTTCTGCGGACGTGAAATACACATTCGATACGATCATATTTGGCGCGTTGAAGACGCCGAAGCGCGGCGGATTCAAGATGGTGACGTCGGTGGAGGCGCCGGACGACGCCACGGTGATTTTTCATTTGAGCGAACCGTACGCTTCGCTGCTGTACAGCATGGTTTCGCCGGAGATTGGGATCGTGCCGCGCGGGGCCGGCGCGGAGATGGCGCAGCATCCGATTGGGACGGGGCCGTTTCGATTTGTGAGCGCGACGACGGATGAAGAGATCGTGCTGGAGCGCAATGAGAATTACTTTGGCGGGGCGCCGAAGATTGAGCGGCTGCGCTTGCGCATTGTACCGGACGCGATTGTGCGGGCGCTGGAGTTGCGCAAGGGGTCGGCGGACGCAGCGATCAATTCCCTGACGCCGGATATGGTGGAGACGCTGGCGAAAAAACCGGGACTGGCGGCGGTGCAGGAGCCGGGGACCACGATGGCTTACCTGGCATTTAATTTTGAGGATCCGATTTTGGCGAAGCGCGAAGTGCGGCAGGCTTTGGCTTATGCGACGGACCGGGCCACCATCATCAAGTATTTGCTGCGGGGGCAGGCGCGGCCGGCGCAGAGTTTGCTGCCGCCGAATCATTGGGCGTTTGATGCGGACGTGCAGAAGTATGATTTCGATCCGGTGCGGGCGGAAGCGCTGCTGGATGCGGCGGGTTATGCGCGCGGGGCGGATGGCGTGCGGATGAGATTGACGCTGAAGACTTCCACGGATGAGTTTACGCGGTTGACCAGCGCGGCGATTGCGGACCAGTGGAAGCGCGTGGGGGTGGTGCTGGAATTGCGGCCTTTGGAGTTTGCGACATTTTATACGGATATCACGCGGGGGAGTTTTCAGATGTACACGTTGCGGTGGGTGGGGGCGAATACGGATCCGGATATTTTCGAGTATGTGTTTGGGTCGAAGAGGATGCCGCCGGTGGGGGCGAATCGCGGGCATTACCGGAATGCGGAGTTGGATGTTTTGTTGGATCGGGCGCGGGTGGAGATGGATCAGGGGCGGCGGAAGTTAATTTTGGCGCGTGTGCAGGAGATTGTGGCTCTTGATGAGCCTTATATTAATTTGTGGTATGTGGATAATGTTTGCGTGCATCGGGAGAGATTGGAGGGGATCGCGCTTTCGCCTGGTGGGGATTATGATTTTCTGGATTCAGCGTTTTTGAAGTAGAGCGGATCAAAACATTAACACAGAGTGCACAGAGGAAAGGCGGAGAACACAGAGAACGACGATCTACCGCAGAGACGCAGAGGACGCAGAGAAAACCGGCGCCGCGACTTCGTTGGCGTAGTGGCAAGCTGGGGCGCAGCAAGCAGCGCCCCTACCAACTAATTTTGACGCCCCTCCCTCGATGAGCCACCACGGGCATTATCAATCGTGGAGTGCGGATTTGATTTCGGAATCGGGGATGGCGCCTTCGCGGACTATGTTCCAGTGATGGCCGTCGAGGCGGACGATTGTGGAGGCTAGCGTGCCGCCAGTGTCGCCTGCGTCTAAGACGAGTGGGAGGCGGTCGCCTAATTGTTTTACGATTTGAGTGGCGGCGGTGCAGCTGGGGAAGCCGGAAAGATTGGCGCTGGTACCGGTGATGGGACCGCCGACGGCTTCGATGATTGCGGTGGGGACGGCCATGTTGGCCCAGCGTAATGCCACGCGACCGGTGTTGCCGGTGACTTTGAGGGGCAGGCGATGGGTGGCTTCGACGACTAGAGTGAGTGCTCCGGGCCAGAATTTTTGCGCCAGGACCATGAAAGAGTCCGGCACATCGCGGATTAAGGTGACGGCTTGTTCGATGGAGCTGACCAGGATGGGGAGCGCCTTGGTTTCGGGGCGGCCCTTCACGCGAAAGGCGGCTTCGATGGCGGCGAGGTTGAAGGGGTCGGCGGCGAGGCCGTAGAAGGTGTCGGTGGGAACGCCGACGACTTGGCCGCGTTTGATGAAGCCGGCCGCGTAGTCCACCACGCGTTGTTCCGGAGCAGCGGCTGAAATTTTCAGGACTTCGACGGGCAAGTGAGCACTCTCTGCGGGTTACGCCTCAAGTTCGCTTCGCACGCTATCATATTGGTTGCAATGGAAGCAAGGTGCAGGGCTTGGTGTGTGCGAATTCGTTTCGTTGTGGGTGTTGGGCGGATGCGGCGGATCTGCTACGTTCCGGGCCTTCCCACTGCAGCAAGAATGGCGAGGCAAGCCTCGCCTAGAGCGTTTTGCGGCGACACTTCGCGCTTCGGCGAAAGCGGCGGCAAGCCGCCGCACTCCAAGATGGACGCCGCGACGAGCGCAGCGCTGTGAGCAAGCGGAACGATCGCGGTCCCCCGCTGCGGGACCGCCGCTACAAGGGCAGCGTCAAAGACGCCCGCCAGAGAAGCAAAAGCAGGCGGCCGCTACTACTGCAACACCAACTTCAACATCAAAGGCGACGTCAAAGGCTGGCGGTCTGAAGACCGCCGCTACAAAACCTTTTCTGGCTCGACGGAGCTTGGCGCGTTTGTTAGGCTGGAGGCGTGGCGTCACACTTGAGCGAAGAGTTGATAACTAGCCGCGAGAATAAGTGGCTGAAGATATTTCGTGGGGCTTTGCGCGGGACGGGGCCGGCGGCGGGTGAGCCGATTGGGGTGGAAGGGCCGAAATTGGTGGAGGACGCGCTGCGTTCGGGGTTGCAGGCCGAGGCTTTACTGGTGAGCGAAGCTGGCGAGGCGTCGGAGCTGGAACGGATTTTGCGCGCGGCTGGCGAGAGTGAGGCGGGGATTCCGCGGTCGCGGGTGATGCGGACTACGGATAAATTGTTTGCGTCGGTGGCGGGAACGGAGACACCGCAGGGAGTGGCGGCGCTTTTTCGGCAGCCGGCGTGGTCATTTGATGATGTGGTGCGCGGGGCGGCTGCGGCGGACGGGGCTTTGCGCGGGGATGTGGCGTTGGTGGTGGTGATGGCTGGGGTGCAGGATCCGGGGAATGTGGGGACGATTGTGCGGTCGGCGGAGGCGTTTGGCGCGACGGGGGTGGTGACTACGCGGGGGAGCGCGGATCCTTGGTCGCCGAAGGCTTTGCGGGCGTCGGCGGGATCTGGATTGCGCGTTCCGGTTTTGCGTGGGATGGCGATTCCGGTGCTTTTGGCGCAGTTGAGAGTGGCTGGGGTTACGATTGTGGCGGCTAGTTCGCATTCTGCTGCGGTGGACGCTGGCGGAGCGGGTGATTCTTCGGCGGATTTGCGTTTGCCGGTGGCGATTTTTATTGGGAATGAGGGTGGTGGGTTGCCGCTGGAGATTGAGCATGTGGCGGATGCGCGGATTTCGATTCCGATGAGCGCGGGGGTGGAGTCGTTGAACGCTGGGGTGGCGGCTTCTGTGGTTTTGTACGAGGCAGCGCGGCAGAGAAAAGCTTTACCACAGATGAACACTGATAAAAGCTGATGAACACAGATGAATGCTTGAGGCAATGAGGTCCGGAAAGCTGACGCGAGAGCGATTGATAAATTGAACATGGGGCTTTTTCAAGCTATTCAACCTGAGGACGAATCGTTGGCGGGGCGGCCGCTGGCTGATCGGATGCGTCCGCAGAGTTTGGATGAATTTATTGGGCAGGAAGAATTGCTGGGGCCGGGGAAACCGTTGCGGGTGCAGATTGAGCGCGACGATTTGAGTTCGATGTTGTTGTGGGGGCCTCCGGGGTGCGGGAAGACTACTTTGGCGCGAATTATTGCGCGGACCACGAAGTCGGAGTTCATACCTTTCAGCGCGGTGCTTTCCGGGATTAAAGAGATTAAGGAAGTGATGGCCAAGGCGGAGGCCACGCGGAGGTATGGGCGGCGCACGATTGTGTTTGTGGACGAGGTGCATCGGTTCAATCGCGCGCAGCAGGATGCTTTTTTGCCGCATGTGGAGGCGGGAAACATTTTACTGATTGGCGCGACCACGGAGAATCCTTCGTTCGAGGTAATTGCGCCGCTGCTTTCGCGGATGAAAGTGTATGTGCTGAAGGCGCACACGGCGGAGCAGATGGTTACGCTGCTGGAGCGGGCGCTGGCGGATTCGGTGCGCGGGTTGGGCAAAGAAAATGTGGCGGCGAATCTGGAAATATTGCATCGGATTGCAATTTTGGCGAATGGAGATGCGCGGGCGGCTTACAACACTCTGGAAGCGCTGGTGATGGGGACGGAGCCGGGGCCGGAGGGGCGGCGGGTGCTGACGCAGGAGCGATTGGAGGATGTGCTGCAGCGGAAGCTGCTGCCTTATGATAAGTCGGGCGAAGAACATTTCAATCTGATTTCGGCGCTGCACAAGTCTGTGCGTAATTCGGATGCGGATGCGGCGCTGTATTGGCTGGCGCGGATGATTGAATCGGGCGAGGATGCGCTGTACATCGCGCGGCGGCTGGTGCGCATGGCGAGTGAGGATATTGGATTGGCGGAACCGCACGCCGTGGAGGTTACGATCGCGGCGATGCAGGCGTTTGAGTTGCTCGGGCCGCCTGAGGGACATCTGGCATTGGCGCAGGCGGCGGTGTATTTATCGCTCGCGCCGAAATCGAATGCTGTGTACAAGGCTTACGGGCGCGTGCAGGAGGATTTGCAGAGCACCATGGCGGAGCCGGTGCCATTGCAGATACGGAATGCGGTGACGGGGTTGATGAAAAATATCGGTTACGGGCAGGGCTACCAATACGCGCACGATTCCGAGGAGAAGGTTACGGACATGAGTTGCTTGCCGGAAAGTTTGGCGGGGCGGATTTATTATCAGCCGACGAATCAGGGATTCGAGGCGCGGATACGGTTGCGGCTGGAGGAAATACGGCGGATTCAGAAGAAGCCGGCGGAGACGAAAGACAAGTGATGCGAGTGGAAAAAGCTGCGATGACGGAGCGAGGCTTCAGGGTGGCGCCGGGTGCGATTGGGTGGGAGATGGCATGAGTGCGTTTGGGAAAAAGGCAGTGGCTAGTGACGAGTGGCTAGTGGCTAGAAGTACCGGCGAGCAATCTCGGGTTCTCACACAGAGTTCGAAGCCCCGCCCTTGCGGTTCATCCATCCGCGCGATCAGTTCTAGTTATTTCTTGGGGTTCGCGGTGCTTTGCGCGCTAGTTGTGCCGTTGCTGGGGCTGGCGGAAGTGAAGCAGGTGGCGGTGTTCGATCAGGACGTGCAGGCGTTTGCGATTTCGCAGGACAATCATGTGGTGTACGCCGTAGAGCGGATGAAGCGGATCAAGAAACTGATTGTGGAGCATGACGATTTCTGGGTGGGCGACATTGACGGAAAGAAGAAGAAGATTATTGATGGCGACAAATTTACGCCGGTGCCCTTCTCTCCTGATGAGGAGCCGAGCGATCCGGGCGACGCGAAGCACCCGCCTTTGCCGCATCAGCATAGCTATCAGGTGGACACGCTGACGTGGTCGCCGGACAGCAAGCGGATCGTGGTGAAAATGGATACTTCCGAGCTGGCGCAGCCGCGCGGCAGCATGGTGCAGCAGCTGGATGAACAGCAGACGGTGCGGCCGAACACCATTTTGTATTTGATGGACTCGGAGGGACGGGAAATTTCGATTTCTGGATCCAAGACCGCGACACTTTCGGATGCGTTTAATGCGGCGTGGCTGGCGGATGGACAGACTTTGGTTTATTTGTCGAAAACGACCGGAGGGTTGAGCCAGATCAATGCGCTGCGTCCGGCGGACGGAAAAAAGCGCGTGCTTTTTGACGGATTCACATTCGCCGCGGTGGTATGGGACACCAGGCGGAATCAGGCTTTTGCGATTGAAGAAAATACGCGGCTGGTGGGAGCTCCGAAGATTATGCAGCTGGATTTGGCGTCGGAACGGGTGACGGAACTTGGTTCGGTGGATGAGTATGCGGGATTTTTGACCGTGGCGCCTTCGGCTCGAAAACTCGCATATTTCAAGGATGGCGACACGCTGGAAGTGCGGGACATTGTGGGCAATGCGAAACCCGTGGTGGTGCGGGTGGCGATTGGGGAATTTCAGTGGTCACGCGACGAGCAGCACATTTTGCTGAAGCGCGGGCAGCCGCAGGCGTCGAACAATTTGGTTTGGGTGGGAGTTTATAATGGAGTATTCGAGCCGTTTTTTCATGGGCTGGAGTTTCATAGTTTTGCGATTGCGCCGGATGGGGAGACGGTTGGTGTGACGGAGCCGGGAAAGAGGGCGCTGGTGATGTACCGGTTGCAGTAGTGCTTGGCAGCAGTTCAAATTCACCACTGATGAACGCAGATGAACACTGATAAAAGCGATTCGATTGAAACCCGTCACAGCAACGGCGAAAGATCACCGCAGAGAACGCAGAGAAACCAACGGCGACGGGCTGCCCGGTTCGATAAACTGAACCGGCCGCTACAAATTCAAAAGCGACGTCAACTGCTGGCGGTCTGAAGACCGCCGCTACGAAGGCATCGCCGCTAAATGGTCGCGGGGTCCTTAGTCAGGCGGAGGCGGCGGACGTGTTCTTTCAGGATGCAGGAATTCATTATTACGAAGAGGCCGGCGCGGCGGGCGCGTTCGGCGGCTTCGTGATGCAGGACGCCTTCTTGCATCCAGATGGCGCGGGCGTTGATGCGGATGGCGGAGTCCACGATATCCGGCACGAATTCGGAGCGGCGGAAAATGTCCACGATGTCCACTTTTTCGGGAATGTCTTCCAGGCGCGCGTAACACTTCTCACCTAGAACTTCTTTTTCCAGCGGATTGACGGGGATGATGCGGTAGCCGACAGATTTCAGATAATCGGCTACGCCGTAGCTGGGGCGAAATTTGCGATTGGAGAGACCGACGACGGCGATGGTGCGGCTGGTCTTCAGAATGCGCGTGACGGGATCGTCGGGCGTGGCTGAGACGCTGCCGTGTACGGACACGCTGGAGGACGTGTTGAATTCGTTGCTGGATTCAGTCATTAAATGTCCCGGGAGTCGCCTTCCAGAAATTGGCGAATCGAAGGTTGCGATTCGCGCGGCGTAGTGTCTCTTACCAGAGCGAGCGAGTCCAGAAATTTTTTGTTTTCTTCAGGGGTGCCGGCGGAGACGCGAATGGCGGTGGGCAGGCCCATCCAGCGCATGGGGCGTACTATTACTCCTCGAGTGAGAAGTTCTTCGCTGATGGGTTCGGCGTCGCGTCCGAATTCGACGAGGAGGAAATTCGCGAAGGAGGGAACGAATTGGATCGCTAGCGCTTTCAGTCCGCTGCTCAGCTGAGCGAGGCCGGCGCGATTGGATTCCAGGGAGCGGCGCACGTGTTCGGTGTCTTCGAGCGCGGCGAGGGCTGCGGCTTGGGCTACGCCGGAAGTGTTGAACGGGCCGCGGAGCTTGTTCATTTCACCGAGCAGATCGGCGGGGCCGATGCCGTAACCGATGCGCAGGCCGGCCAGGCCGTACACTTTCGAAAAAGTGCGCAGGACGATTACGTTGCGGCGGCGCTGGGCTACGGCGACGGAGCGCGAATAATCGAGGCGCTCGACGTATTCGAAGTAGGCCTCGTCCACGACCACGAGAACAGTTTCCGGGACGCGGGCCAGGAAGGAGTCGAGTTCATCGGCGGTGAACATGGTGCCGGTGGGGTTATTGGGATTCGCGAGGTAGATAATTTTGGCATCGGGTGGGAGATTGCGGGCGATCGAGTCGAGATCGTAGGCGTAATTGCGCAGAGGGATTTCGAGGAGGCGAGCCCCGGCGGCGCGGATGGCGATGTAGTAGAGCGGGAAGGAACCGTGGGAGGCGACGCCGCAATCGGCGGTGGTGAGCATGATGCGCGCGGCGAGGTCAATCAGTTCGGTAGAGCCTGCGCCGAGAATAATATTTTCGGTGGGGACGCTGTGCTTCTTTGCGAGGGCTTCGCGGACGTAGAAGCCGCTGCCGTCGGGATAGCGATTGGAGTCGGCGAGAGCTTTTTGCGCGGCGGCGATGGCGAGCGGCGAAGGGCCCAGCGGATTTTCGTTGGATGCGAGTTTGATGGGATGCATTTTTAGTTCGCGTTCGACCTCTTGGATTGGTTTTCCTGGCACGTAGGGAGCGAGCGCGCGAATGTGCGGAGGAACGAGATCATGAATGCGATTGGTCATTCGCTGGGGTGGCTCAGCGCCTGCCCTTGGGTCCTGTGAAATTTCCTGGTTTTGGTTTGTGCTGGCCGGGGCCGCGTCCGCCGCGTTTTGGTGCGCCTGGGCGGGGCTTCATTCCGGATGGGCGTCCGCCTGGTTTTGTGAATTTGCTTTTGGCGCGACCGAACGCGCCGGGTTCTGAAGGCTTGCGCGATTTCCAGGGCGCGCCGGGTTTGCGGCTGCCGCCGCCGGCGGAGCCGCCGCTGCTGCGGAATTTTCCGCGTGGGCCTGAGCTGGGGCGTCCGGTGGGTTGAGCTGATTCTTTGCGGCGCCACGGGGCTTCGGATTTTGGTTTGATGGGGCGATCGTAGTCTGAATCCTGATCGGACGGCTTGAAAGAATCGGGGCGGAATTTCTGAAATGGTTTTCCGCCGTGATGCGGTTTTGAGCCGGCGTGCCCTTCCCTTTTGAACGGGGGGCGCGGTTTCCAGGGGCCGCGGAGTCTTTCGTCGCGGGATTTCGGGCCGTGCGATTTTGCGCCGAATGATTTCGAGAATGGCGGTTTGGAAGGGCGTGCGCCTGCGGCTGCGGGGCGCGATTTGAAATCGGGGCGCGCGGGATGGCCTTGGCGCGAATTCTGAAAGCTTTTTTGTGGCGGCGTGGAGAACGGAATTGTCGCGGCTGGCGGTGGCGCGACGGGGCGATCGTGCGGTGCGGGCCTGAAATTCTGATGCGGGCGCGGAGTGCTGCTGTCGCGCGGGACGAACGGTTGGGTAGGCTTCTTCGCTTCGCCTGGCTTGGGTTTCGGTTGATAGGGGCGACGTTTGACGAAGGGACGGCGCGCGATCGCGGGTGCGAACTGCGGCTTGGGCATGCCGGTTGACGGCGTTGCTGACAGAGTTGGCTGGGTGCTTGTGAGAATCGCCGGGTGTGCTGTTGGGCTGACTTGTGTGGCGCCTGGTTGCACCATGCGGCGCAGCGTGTTTACTTCGGCGTCTGAGAGGGGGCGATAGGCACCTGCGGAGAGATCTTCGAGCGCGAGGTTGCCGATTTTCACGCGCTTGATTTTTTCTACGGGATGGCCGGTCTGAAAGAGGCGGTTGCGCAGCTGGTCGCGACGAGCTTCAGAGAGAGTGACTTCGTACCAGGGGGCGTCTTTGCCTTTGATGCGGCTGATGCGCGCGCCGGTGGATTGCGCGAGGCCTTCGATTTCTTCGAAGGTGAGCAGAGTTTTCAATTTGAGATTGTAGGTTTGCGGCAGGTGATGGGCTTTGAGCATCAGGTTGGCTAGCTCACCGTCGTTGGTGAGGAAGACGAGGCCGAGGGAGTGATATTCGAGGCGGCCGACGGGGAAAACGCGCTGCGAGACGCCGTGGAGGAGATCGGTGAGCGAGCGGCGGCCTTCGGGGTCAATCATGGTGGAGACAACTTCGGGCGGCTTGTTGAGCAGGAGGTAGACGCGCTCGGTTTCCGGGCGCAGGAGTTTGCCTTGGACTTTTATGTGGTCTTTGGTTTCGTCGGCTTTGCTGCCTAGTTCGGTGATGGTCTGGCCGTTCACCGTGACGAGGCCGGATTTGATTAGTTCTTCGGCGTGGCGGCGGGAAGCGATGCCGGCGCGCGCAATAATTTTCTGTAGTCGTTCGAGCATGGGAAGGCTGAGTGGCTCCGTGGTGCTGGTATAGCTTAACGGAAAAGTGGGTTTGGAGCGAATGGGAAGGTTGGCCGCGAGCGGCGCGCGATTGGTAATCGCAGACGACTGTGAAGGAATTTGCGGAAAGCAGATCCCTCGCTGCGTCCCGCGCGCGCCACACTGCGGCGCGAAACAAAAAGCGCGGGACTGCGTTCGGGATGACACGCGTATTTTTTTCGACGAAGTAATCGCGAAGGATTGACCGCAGAGGCGCAGAGAACGCAGAGAAACCAACGGCAACGGCTGCCCAGTTCGATGAACCTGAACCGGCCGCTATACGTACAACTGCAACAGCAACGTCAAAAGCGCCCAGCTGAAGCTGGCCGCTACAAATGCAGGGGCAAAAGCAGACGCGCGCTAGTTATCCGTGTCGGAGGATTTGGTGCGGGAGCCGGCGCTGGCTGCTGCTGCGCGAGATTTGTCGGCGTCGTCGGGTGTTATTGCGGATTCGGCTTCTTGTTCGGCGGAGGCGTCGGAGATGGAATCTATGGCGTTCCCGGGCACGGTTTGAGCTTCCGAGGCAGCGTCGTCGGACAAGCTATCGCTGACTGCGACTGCGGCTTCGGCGACGACTTCTACGTTGACGACTTCTGCGTCGATTATTTCTTCGCCGGCCGTTACCTCACCGATCGCTGCGGATTCTTCCGGCTCGGGTTCGGCTATGCCTTCGTCGGAGCCCAGGGCGGCTTGAGCCAGGGCTTCGAATTCTTTCAGGCTAGGGAGCTCGTCTAGATCGGAGAGGCCGAAGCGCATCATGAATTGTTTGCTGGTGCGGTAGAGGATGGGGCGGCCGATTACTTCTTTGCGGCCGGCGGTGGTGATCAGGCGCTTTTCCAGCAGCGTTTTGATAACGCCGCCTACGTGGACGCCGCGGATTTCGTTTATTTCTGGGACGGTGGCGGGTTGTTTGTAGGCGATTACCGCTAGAGTTTCTAGCGCGGGCATGGTGAGGCGCAGCGGCGGTTGCAGGCTTTTGATGAATTTGCGGACTACGTCGTGATGCTGGGCTTTGGTGTAGAACTTCCAGCCGCCGGCGACTTTGCGGACTTCGATGCCGCGGTCGTCGGTCTGGTAGGCGGCGGTGAGTTGTTCAAGGGCGGCGCGGGCTTCGGGTTTTTCGATGCCGAGGGCTTTGGAGATTTGGTCGAGCGTGGCGGGCTCGTCGGCGGCGTAGATGATGGCTTCGAGAGAGGCTTGGAGTTCTTGTGGCGTCATGCGTTTCCCCTTGGTGATTGCGGTGATGCGGATGGTGCGATTACGGCGAGGGTCACGGCAAAGGCAGAAGCAGATCCCTCACTGCGTCCCGCGCGCGCCATACTGCGGCGCGAAAGAAAAAGCGCGGGACTCCGTTCGGGATGACAGTCGTTCGTTCTGGGCTCGGACGTTGTTTGAGACCCGTTCACAGGTACTGCTCCTCGATTTGGGACATGGCGTCGGGGCCGGCGAAGACTGCGTCGAACATTTTGTGTTTGCGCAGGCGGATGTCTTCGAACAGGTCGGACTGGACTAGCATTACTGCTTGCATGCGGACCATTTCCAGGACGGCCAGGAGGGCGACGATCATGGCGTTGCGGGTTTCGCAGGTTTCGAAGAATGCAATTAGTGAGACGGGATCGTCCGTCACTATCAGGCGCTGGCGCAGGCGGTCCATCATTTGCGCGATCGACACTGTGTCGTGGCGCAGGCCGAATTGCGGGACTTCTTTGCGGCGTTCCAGGATTTGCTGGAATGTTTTGACGAGATCAACCAGCGACACGACCAGTTCGCCTTGGACTTCGTCGCCGCCGTAGAGGGATTTATCGGGGTGGGACCAGACGTGGGCTTCGACCTGCTGTTTCTGGTAGAGAAGCTGGGCGGCGTTTTTGAATTTTTCGTGTTCGATGAGGCGGTGGACCAGTTCGTCGCGCGGGTCTTGTTCTTCGGCGGCTAGCAGCGGATCAACTGGTAGCAGCAGTTTCGATTTTATGTGGATTAGAGTGGCGGCCATGTAGATGAAGTCGGCGGAGACGTTTACGTCGAGTGTTTCGAGTTGGTGGAGGTAATCGAGATATTGCTCGGTGATTTTGGCGATGGGGATATTGTGGATGTCCATCTCCTGCTTGCGGATTAGATCGAGCAGGAGATCGAGCGGGCCTTCGTACGATGGTAGGTTGATGCGATAGGGTGATGCCATTATTCGCCTGTTGCCACCTTTCCTGCACGCGCTGGATTTGAAGACTGGCGCGCTTCATCCCATTGGAAGATCGCGTTGCGCACGCGTTTCATGGTTTTGCGCGCGACCTTCTGGGCTTGCTTGGAGCCGGTGTCGAGGATATCCCAAACTTGCTGTGGATTGGCCTCAAATTGTTTGCGGCGTGTCTGGATGGGCTCGATCCACTTCACCAGGTTTTCGGCCATTTCTTTTTTGCAGTCCACGCAGCCGATGGCGGCGGAGCGGCAGTCGCGGTCTATGCGGGCTACGGTATCGGCCGGCGAAAATAATTTGTGATAGGCGAAGACCGGGCAGATCTCGGGGCGGCCGGGATCGGTGCGGCGGACGCGTTGCGGGTCGGTTAGCATGTTGCGGGTTTTCGTGCGGATTTCGTCGGGGGGATCGGTTAGCCAGATGGCGTTGCCGTAGGATTTGGCCATGCGGCGGCCGTCTAGGCCGGGGAGGCGCGGGGTTTCGGTGGGGATGTAGGCGGGCTCTGACGAGTTGCTGTTTCATCTATGAGATACTTCGCGTCGGCTTAAGACGAGTTCAAGGAAATTCTCAAATCCTATTTCGTGAATGCTTACGACGGCATTTGCCCGTCGGCGTAAGCGCGAAGCGAACCTGTTGTCGCCGGAGGCAGTTCAAGTTCCCGCTCGTTCATCAGTTTTTTCCAGATAGCCTCGCGAGCGTCCTCGTCCCGCTGTCTCCCCAAAAACTTTCCGTAATCTCTAGACCAAAACTGGACATTGAATCTTCGCACGACCTCGCGGGTGAGCTCCACGTGGGGCGCTTGGTCTTCACCTACGGGCACGAGCAATTCTTTTTTTGGTTCGCCGTACATTACGATGTCGGCGGATTGGAGGAGCGGGTAGCCGAGGAAGCCGTAGGTGCCTAGGTCGCGGCCTTTCAGGTTTTCAATTTGTTCTTTGTAGGTGGGGACGCGCTCTAGCCAGCTTAGCGGGGTGATCATGGAAAGGAGGACGTGGAGTTCGGCGTGTTCCAGGACTTGGGATTGGACGAAGAGGGTGGATTTTTTTGGGTCGAGGCCTACGGCTAGCCAGTCCATGGCAACTTGCAGGGTGTTTTCGGCGATGGAGCTTGTGTCTTCGTAATGAGTCGTGAGGGCGTGCCAGTCGGCTACGAAGAAGTAGCAGTCGTATTCCTGCTGGAGTTTTAGCCAGTTGGACAGGGCGCCGAAGAAATGGCCCAGGTGGAGGCGGCCGGTGGGGCGCATGCCGCTGAGGACTCGTTTCGGTTTAGCCAAGATTAGTTTCGTCTCCTAAGAGTGTGCCGAGTTTCGACAGGCCGTCGGTTTTGCCCACGGCGGCGATGGCGCACTGAAGTGCGCCGCTACAAAAGCAACAGCAACGTCAAAGACGCCCGCCTCAAAAGCAAAAGCAGGCGGGCGCTACAAATTCAAAGGCACAATCGACTGCAAAGAGCCGGCGGGACGCCGGCGCTACGAAACCGACTGCAACGGCTGCCCGGTTCGATGAAACTGAAACGGCCGCTACAAAAGCAACAGCAACGTCAAAGTCAAAAGCGACGTCAAAGGCTGGCGGTCTGAAGACCGCCGCTACAAATTCAAACCCCGCACAGCGTGTTCAATGGCGCAGCAAATCGCGGGCGATTACGAGGCGCTGCATTTCGCTGGTGCCTTCATAAATTGTGAGGACGCGGGCGTCGCGATAGTAGCGCTCGACATCCGTTTCGCGCGAATAGCCGCTGCTGCCGTGGACTTGGACGGCTTTGTAGGCTACGCGGTTGGCCATTTCGCTGGCGTAGAGCTTGGCGCGCGAGGCGCTTGAGCCGCGTGGGCGCCTGGCGTCATCGCGGCCTGCAGCCTGGCTCGCTTGCGCGCCGCCCGCTTCACTTTTGCCGACTTGCGTGGCGCCCAATTCCCTTCCTCGTGCTTCCTGATCGCGCAATTCTTTGTCGCGTTGCCAGGCCGCGTAGTGCGTCAGGGCGCGGGCGGCGGAGACTTCTGTTTCCATGTCGGCTAGCATCCATTGGATGGCTTGATATTCGGCAATCGGGTGGCCGAAAGTTTTTCTTTGCTTGGCGTAGCGCGTGGCGGCTTCTAGCGCGCCTTGGCCAACTCCTACGGATTGGGCGGCGATGCCGATGCGGCCGCCGTCGAGCGACTCCAGGGCGATGCGCAGGCCCTGGCCTTCTTCGCCCAGGCGATTTTCCGCGGGCACGCGGCAATCCTGCAGCGAAATTTCGGCGCTGCGCGACAGGCGCAGGCCCATTTTATCTTCGTAGCGGCTGATGCGGAAGCCGGGAAAATCGGGTTCGACTAGAAAAGCGGTGACGCCGCGACTGCCGGCTGCGGGATCGGTTTTCGCGAAAACGATGTATAGGCCGGAGACGCCGCCGTTGGTGACCCAGGATTTGGTGCCGTTCAGGATGTAGTGAGCGCCATCACGGACGGCGCGGGTTTGGATTCCGGCGGCGTCGGAACCGGCTTGCGGTTCGGTGAGGCAGAAGGCGCCGAGAATTTCTCCGCGGGAGAGGCGGGGGAGATATTTTTTCTTTTGGGCTTCGGTGCCGGATTTCCAGAGCGGGACGGTTACTACCGAGTTCGTGACGCTTAGGGCTACGGCGGTGGAGGCGTCCACGCGGGCTACTTCTTCCAGCATCAGGGCGTAGCTGACGGTGTCCGTGCCGGCGCCGCCCCATTCTTCGGGGATTAACATGCCGCAGCAGCCTAGTTCGCCTAGTTTCTTTAGTTGGTCTATTGGGAATTTTTCTTCGTGTTCGTATTCGCGGAGGATGGGGCGCATTTCCGTTTCCATGAACTGGCGGACGGTGTCGCGGATGAGAATTTGGTCGCTGCTGAGTGAAAAATCCATCGAGAGGTGTAGGAGCGATGCTAGCACAGTGCGGAGGGCAAAGGCACCAGTGATGGAGGCGAAGCGCAGCGGACGTTGTGGCTAGGGTTTGCGGCGGAGTTCAAAATCACCACTGATGAACGCAGATAAGCACTGATAAAGGCACTGATGAAGGAAACCGAAGAGAAAGGCGAAAAGATTTAACGCAGAGGGCGCAGAGGTCGGAGCGCAGAGGGCGCAGAGAAAACCAACGGCAATGGCGCCCGCCTAAAGGCGGCCCCTACAACTTCAACAGCAACAGCAACGGCTGGCGGTCCGCTTTGCGGGACCGCCGCTACGGAGTCAAAACCTTGCGCCGCGTGTTGTTAGTCGACGTCGGTTTTCTTTTTAACTTCGGGGGGTTTCAGGCGCTCGCTTACTTTGGATTTTTTGCCGGGTTTTACTTCGACGGCTTGAGTTTTGGCTACCAGGCCTTTGGATTCGAAGAGCACGGAGTAGTGGCCGGGTTTGAGGTTGTCGAAACTGTAGGCGCCGGTGCCGTCGGTGGAGCCGTTGGTGGATTCTTTGGTGGCGAGGTTGGTGAGGGTGACTTGCGCGCCGGCTAGCGGGGAGCCTTGGTGGTCGTTGACGTTGCCGGAGATGGAGCCGGTGCCGGCGGGGGCGTTTGGTTGGGCGTGCGCTTGCGCGGCGGCTTGAATTGGCGTGGCTGGCGTGAGGAATAAGATCGCGATGATGCAGGTCGCTGCTGTTGCGAGACAGAGATTGCGTTGCGTGCGTGGCATGGTACCCCCTGAAAAATTATGATGCTGCGGCGCGGTCGTCCGGGTTGCTTCGAAACTATTGGCAGCCATCTCTTAAACATTTAGCCTTGATGGAAACCCTAGGCTTCAGGGGCTAAAGCCCCTTTCGTAGGCGCGACGTTACGGCGGGGCTGAAGCCCCGCCCTTCCGGGCGCACCATTCGCAGTTTGGTTCCTAGAGCTTCAGCAGCTCGCGCAGGCGCTTGGTTTGGGCGCGCGAGACGGGAATTTCACTGGCGCGCTTGTCGTTCATTTTGAGCATGTAGCTGGACTTGAACCAGGGGACGACTTCCTTGATGTGGTTGATGTTGACGAGGTAGGAGCGGTGCGCGCGCCAGAAGCGATCGGCGTCGAGGGAAGCGGAAAGCTCTTCGATGGTGCGGTAGTTGGAGACGCCTTCGAAGTCGCGGGTGAAGATGGTGATGGTGCCGTCCTGGATGGAGGAGTAAATCATGTCGTCGGCATCTACCAGGAACATGCGTTCGTGAGATTTTACGAGGAGTTTTACTGGCTGCGCGGATTTGGCGGCTGTGGCGGGGGCGGTTAGCTGGCCCATTAGAGTTTCGAGGCGTTCGACCGGGCTCGTGTGGGCATCCACCATTTTTTTGGCGCGTTGCAGGGCTTTGGCGATGCGGGCTTTGTCGAAGGGCTTGAGGACGTAGTCAACCGCGTTAACGTCGAAGGCTTGAATGGCGTAATTGTCGAAGGCGGTGGCGAAGACGATTTGCGGGACGCGCAGTTTGCGTTCGAGGAGTTTTTTGATTACGCCGAAGCCGTCGAGGCCGGGCATTTGTACGTCGAGGAAGACCAGGTCGGGTTCGTGTTCTTTTATTAGGGTGACGGCTTCTAGGCCGTTCTTGCCGAGGGCGACCACGTTTACTTCGGGGAAAGCTTTGAGGAGGTAAAGGAGTTCGTCGCGGGCTGGGCGCTCGTCGTCAACGATTACTGTGTTGATTGGCATTGGTTGGCTGCGAACAGTATATGCGGCGGGGGTGGGGGCGGCAAGAAATCGCGCGAGGTGAGGGAGCCTGAAGTGAATTTACCGCAGAGGCGCAGAGGACGCAGAGAAAGTCAAAAGACTCTACACAGAGGTCACAGAGGAACGGCGGAGGTAAATCTGAGAACGATAGAGGCGTCTACCGTAGGGGCACCCCGACTACGTCGGGGTAAACGCTGGGCGCGGAGAAAGGCGGGAGAGATCCTTCGCCCGGCATGAAACAGAGGCGCCGGACTCAGGATGACGAGGCTCGTCGCATCGTCAGAGACGGCAACGGCGAGTGCGCGACGCGATTGAGATGGTGGCAAGCTGGGGCGCAGCCCTTTGATCCCGCGCTGCGGGATCTCAGGATGAATCGCCCCTACCGCGTGTTGTTGAAATTGGGGCTGCGATCGATGGCGGTCTGAAGACCGCCGCTACGAAACCCAGTGCCCGCGTTCACGGGTGACGAAGGTGCGTTAGTATGTTTGGCGAGCGTGACGTTATAGGAGCGAATGTGGCGAAGAAAACGGATGCGGCGAAGGTGTTGAGCAGCGAGTTGATTTTGCATATGCGGGTGTTTGATGTGCAGCGGGAGAGGGTGATCGAGCCCAGCGGGTTGGAGGCTACGCGGGACATTATTGTGCATCCGGGGTCGGTGGTGGTGCTTCCTGTGCTGGCGGATGGGGGGATTGTATTGATTCGGCAGTACCGGCATAGCGTGGAGCAGTATTTGTGGGAGTTGGTGGCGGGGCGGCGGGATGGGGAGGAGAGTTTTGTGGCGGGGGCGCGGCGGGAGTTGCGGGAGGAAACGGGGTACACGGCGGGAAAGATGAAGTTGTTGCTGGACCTTTTTCCTAGTCCGGGTTTTTTGCGGGAGAACATGGCGATATTTTTGGCGACCGGGTTGAAGAAGGGGGTGGCGGAGCCTGAGGCGGACGAGAAGATCACGCAGAGGATTTTTTCTTTGCGTGAGGTGGAGCGGTGGATACGGAGCGGGAAGATACGGGATGGGAAGACGGTGGCGGGGATTTTGTATTATGGGAAATATTTTGCGAAGAAGAGGTGAGGGGCGGTGTTGGCGGCAAGTCAACTGCGAGTCCGAGAGGAGGTTGACGCCCGGGCAAGCTGGGGCGCAGCCCTTCGAACCGGCGCTGCCGGTTCTCAGGACGAATCGCGCTGGAGCGCGATTCGCAAGCAGCGCCCCTACCGAGTAGGATCAGGCATTGCCAACTTGAGATCCACGGCAACGCCGCACAGCCAGGAGTGCCCTCCTGCGGCGGGCAGGGCTGTGCGACGAAGGCGTTCCCGGGTGGGGCTGTACTTTGGTTCAATGGGCGATTGGGCAACACTTTTTGGCTGTAAACCTTTGGTTCCCTTCCTTGCTGCTATGCTGGGATTTCTACGTTTATTTGCAGGGTTGTGCGGTATAGGAGCGGGTTATGGCTGATGCAAAGCTGTTGGGAAAACTCTACAAGATATTGAGTTGGAGCAGTCTGGCGGCTTTGATTTTGACGATTGTGCTGGTGCTGCACAAATCACCGGCGCCAAATATTCCGTTTGATGCGGGTGCGGCGGCGCGGGCGGAACAGAAATTTGCAGCGGCGGATCAGGCTAAGGCTTCCGGACAGTCGGGACAGGTGGCGTTGGATCGGAGTGAATTGAATTCCTATCTGGCGCAGAATCTGCAGACGGAGGGGGCGGGGCCGGCCGGGACTGCTGCGAATGGAAATTCGACGGCGCCTGCGAATGGTGCTTCAGCGACGCCGGCAGCTTCTCCAGCGGCTGATGGCGGCGGGAATGGGGCGAATGACCCTAGCGCGGCTTTGGCGGCGGGGGATCCGCGGTCGCTGGAGGATGTGCAGTCCACGGTGAAGGATGTGAAGGTGGACATGGTGGGGGATCTGGTGAAGGCGTACGTGATTTTTGATTTTCATGGGAAGGATATTTCGCTGGAGCTGGATGGGCATTTGAGCGCGGAGAATGGGTTCATGAAATTCGAGCCGGTGAGCGGGAAATTGGGGTCGTTGCCCCTGCCGCAGTCCACTTTGAATGCGGCGGTGGAGAAGATGATGGCTTCGCCGGAGAATCGGGATAAGCTGCGGCTTCCGGCGGATATTTCAGACATCAAGATTGTGGATGGGAAGGCGGTGATTCAGTACAAGCAGTGAGGGCGGAGTTGAAAGTTAAAGAGAGTTAAGAGTTAAAAGCAGAGGCAAGAAGAAATTCTACCGCAGAGGCGCTGAGGACGTAGAGAACGGCGGGAGAGATCCTTCGCTCCGCTCAGGATGACGATGCTTGTTGCATCGCCAGCGAGGCAGAGAAAACCGCAGGCCGAATTATCCCGCACGACGATTTACACCTGCGAGAGCAACTTCTACAGCAATTCAAATTCAAAAGAGCCGGCGGGACGCCTGCCTACCGGCAGGCAGGCCGGCGCTACTTCCACAGCAATTCAAATTCAACAGACCCGGCAGGCAGGGCGGCGCTACTGGCTTGTGCGGTCGTGGATTGCTTTGGCTGTGGCTTTCGCTTGCAGGGCTAGTTGGGGGGACATGCCGTCTATGCCGCGGGTGAAGGGGTTTATGTAGGGTAGATCTTCGGGGCGGCCAGTTAGGAACAGGGCGCGTAGAGCTTCCCAGGCCATGCTTTCGTTGGGGGCTAGGGTGAGGATTGGTTGGCCCGCGGAAACTGTGGTGGCGTCTTTTACTAGCCAGTGATCTACCGTGCCGGGGACCTGCGCGCGAACCTCATCGCTCTTCCCTCCTGCTTCGATGTGAGCTACCAGTGTGCCAGGATTCACGAAGTCTCCGGGCTTGAGGCGCGTCGAGAGCACGCCTGCTTGCGGGGCGGCCATTATGTAGGGCTGGAGCATGGAGAGGATTTGGGCGTGGCCGGAATCGTCCTGGAAGCGGACGAGGGACAAGGCGGCATTGCGCTGGACCATGGGATTGGAATCGTTGAGCATTGGGACGAGGGCTTGGTGGAATTCGGGCGCGGTGTTGTCCTGACCCATGACCCAGGCATCGGTGACGCGGATTTCGTCGATGGGATCCTTCGCGAGCGCGACCATTTGCGGATACCACTTGCGCACGGAGGTGTCGCCGCGTTCGATGCGGGTTTCAAATTGCGAGAGGACGTGCTGGATTTCGCGGGGGTGGGAGCGGTCGGCGAGGGCTTTTGAGATTTGCGCGTCGGTGATGGGGCGGCCGAACCAGGTGGCGTTCCAGAATAAAAATGGCATGACTACGAAGGAGAGCGTGAGGACTACGATGGCCAGCGCCCAACGCCCTCCGAAGGATTTCTGCGGCTTGGCGGCGTCGTTTGGTGAAGCGGAAGTTGGCGCTGATGAATTCATCTGCTGCCGCGAGTGAGGTGGGCTGCGCCGGAATTCACTTTGTGGGTGGCTCGCCTGGGATCGTTGACGGGGCTGCGACCGGAGCGGCTGGCGCGGGTTTCGGCGCGGGAGCTGGCGCGACCGGAGTTGCCGCTGGAGTGCTGGCGGACGCGGCTGGAGCTGCTGGAGGTTTCGGCGGTGCTGCAGCTGCGGCAGGAGTCGCGGCAGTTGCTGCAGGCTTCGCGGCGGGCGCGGCGGCCTTTGCTGGTGGCGCTGCGGGCGCGGGCTTGAAGAACGGAATCAGCCCGGCCTGCCAGAGCATGTGGGCGAACATCGCGCTGAAAATTCCTGCGATCATCAGGGCGATGAGCAGCAGCATAATGCCGTCAATGCCGCTGGTGATGAGGCCGCTGGTGATGTCCCAGACGACTCCCCAGAGCGAAATCAGAATTGCCACTGTGCAGAGTGCACCGATTTCAATGCGGTGCGCTTTGGACGTCATGTACACGCCTCCTGGTGCGGCCGCGGCGGTCATCGGGAGACTTTGTCCAGAATCATCCAGCCGAGGAGCAGCGGAATATGCGCGACGGTGGCGTGCATCAGCCACTTGGCGCGAACGTTGGTGCGAACGCGGTTGGCCCAGTAGGAGACCAGGAGCAGCAGCAGGCCGAGGATGAGAGCGCCGTAGAAATAATTAATGGTGGCCATGCCGAGGACGGCGGGCAGCACGCTGACGGGAATCAGAATCGCGGAAGTGGCGATGATCAGGCGGAAGGTGCGGTCGCCGGAGCGGTCAACGACCGGAAGCATGAGGATTCCGGCGCGGCCATAGTCTTCGCGATACATCCAGGCGATGGCCATGAAGTGCGGGAACTGCCAGAAAAATAAAATGGCGAAGAGGATCCAGGCTCCGGCGGAGAGCGTGCCGCTGGCGGCGGCCCAGCCGATCAGTGGAGGTAGCGCGCCAGGAATGGCACCCACGGCGGTAGCGAGGGTGGTGCGCGTCTTCAGCGGGGTGTAAGCGCCGAGATAGGAGACGCTGGTGGCGAGCGCGATGAATGCGGCGAGAGCGTTCACGGCTAGGGCTAGCCAGATTGTGCCGGCGACTATGGTGGCTACGCCGAAGAGCAGGACTTCTTTGGGCTGCAGGATTCCGAGGGGCAGAGGGCGCGAGGCGGTGCGGCGCATTACGGCGTCCATGTGGCGCTCTACGTATTGGTTCAGCGCGGCGGTGCCTCCGGCGACGAGCAGGGTGCCGCAGAGGGTGTTCATCAGGCGCGCCCATTCCATGGGGCCGGAGCTGCCGAGGTAGAAGCCGGCAACGGTGGTGATGACAACGAGGAAAGTGACGTCTGGCTTGGTGAGGACGACGTAGGCCCACGGCTTTTCGTACGCGGTGATCGCCTCGGCGCGGCCGTTGCTCATGGAGTCGGGTCCGTGATGCGCGTTGTGCGCGCGGTTATCGTCGTGATCATCGTCATGCTCGTCGTGTTCACGGTGCTCATGCGCGGGAGCCTGCGGCGCTCTCGCCTGGAACTTTGGTTGCGGCGGAGACTGTAGCATTTCCGCGAATGGTGCGGAAGGCCGAAAGCGCGAGGACTACGCTGGCTGCCAAGGTTAGCGCGCCTACCAGAACGTGGGCTACCGTGAGGATCACGTAGGTAGTGGTGGGTTGCTGGGCTTTAATTTCCTGTACGACGGCCCAGTAGGCGGCGATGCCTAGCAGGAATTGGGTGCCGATGAAGGACGTGAGGAGGATGCCCCAGCGGCGGAGTTGTCTTACGCTGCCGAAGCGGACGCGGACCGTGCGGCCGGTCCAGATGGCGAGGAACAGCACGACGAAGGCGCCGATGATGTGCGGGAGGATCTGGAAAGCGCCGTGGCGGAAGCCCGCGCCCAAGATCAATTGTACGAAGATTGCGGCGGCCGTGATGGCGGAGAGTGTGCGCAGCGGTGGTGAGGCTGGGTCGTCGAGCTTTGTTGGATTGCTATTCCACCATTGGCTGGTGAAGAGGGTAAGGCTGACTGTTGTGACGAAGAAAATTTGCGCGAGGATGGCGTGGATGGTGGCGGTGAGCGCGGGATTGTGGAAGAGGACCCTCATGCCACCCAGAACTGCTTGGGCGATTACCAGGATTAGTGCGGTGAAGCCCAGATTGCGCAGGAAGCGCGAGCCGCTGCGGGCTAGCAGGATGGCCAGGACGAGCGTGAGGATTGCTACTGTGCCGGCCATCAGGCGATGGGCGTATTCGTAGCGGATGCCGCCTACCAGCGGTGGGATGATTTTTCCGTAGGCTAGCGGCCAATCGGGGACGGAGTCGGCTGCGTCGTTACTGGTGACGAGGGCGCCGGCCATCAGGAGCAGGACGGTGCAGGCGGAGGTGGCGAAGGCAAAACGGTGGAGGCCGGGGGCGAGTGACGATTCGTTTTTGGCGATTTCCGGCATTTTTTTAGAAAAGTAAGCTAACACGTTTGCGGATGTTATTCATCCATTCGGCACGGCCGCAAATTGCGTAGGTGCGGGTCTGAGACCCGCACCTACAGATGCAAAGGCTGGCGGTCTAAAGACCGCCGCTACGAATTCAACAGCAACGTCAAATGCGAAGAAACGCGGGCGGGTCCCGCGCCGATGCTGCGGGACCCACCCCCAACAACCATTTGATGCTTGGACTAGTCTGCTGGTGGCGCTGCTGGTGCGGCGGCGTTGAATTTAAAGTCAACTGTTTTGGATTCTTTCGGGCCAATCGTTACGGTTTGGTCCTGGGTGCCGTATTTTTCCTGCCAGGCTTCGATGGTGTAGGTGCCTGGCGGCAAATTCTTCAGCTCGAAGGCGCCGTCTTTGCCGGTGATGGCGTAGTAGGGATTCTTGAAGACGAAAATGTAGCTCTTCATCCAGGGATGGACGTTGCACTTCACCGGGATGGCGAGTTCGGCGCGGGCGAAGGAATCGTCAATCGGAGAGGTGCCGGGAGCTTGCGACTTGTTCCACTCGCGATTGTCTTTCGGCATGGGGTGGATGTTGTGGGTGGTCTGGTCGTCGTTCTTCACTTCGAAGGTCTGTCCGGCCATTACGGCGATGATGTGCGGGGAGTACATGCAGCCCTTTTGCGCGAGCGGCACGGAATCGGTGGGTGTAGCGAAGACATAATCGCCCAGGCCGTCTTTCACGAAGATGACTACGTTCCGAGGTCGCCTTTGTCGTTCGCTACTACTGTGGGCGGGACTACTGGGCCGGAATTCGCCTTCTGGCAATACGGCTCGGCGCTCATGTTGATGGCTTTTTCTGGCGCGGCTTGCCGTCGAGGGTTACTTTGCCGGCGACGGAGCCGGTGGTGGAGGCGTCCACCGTTTTTCCAGCGGGCGCGGTGGTGGCAGCGGGCTGCTCGGTGGTAGTGCTTTCTTTACTGCCGCATCCGGTGATGGCGATGGCCATTAGGGCGGCGAGAGCGAGGATGCGAGACATCTGTTAAGCATGTTGGAAAATTCCTCCTTAGCGGAACTGCGTATTCTAACAAGATTGGGCGCGGATGATGCGGGAATTCTGGTGCGCGACTGAAAGCGTTTGTGAGCGGCACGACGAAAGGCAGCGGCAAACCGAAAGCGACGGCCGCCCGGTCCCCGAAAGCGAGACCGGCCGCTACAGATTCAAAGGCAACCGCAACGTCAAAGGCGCCCGCCCAAAAGGCAAAAGCAGGCGGCCGCTACAAGTTCAAAAGCAAAACCTAATGCAACGGCTGGCGGTCTGAAGACCGCCGCTACGAGTTCAACGGCGACGGCGAGTCTCGGCGATGCGTACTCCTTGGCAAGCTGGGGCGCAGCAAGCAGCGCCCCTACAAAGTCAAAATCAAAAGCAAATTCAAAAGCAACGGCGACTGCGAAGAGCCGACGGGACACCTGCCTAGCGGCAGGCAGGCCGGCGCTACTTATTTGCCGCCGGACTGCTTCCCTGCTGGGCCGCTACTGATGTTGCTGCTTGAGGGCGTGCGGCCTGTTAGGGCGGCTTGCTCCTGGGGGGTTAGGGTGAACATGTAACGGACCAGGAGGTCGGCTTGATCGCCGTGATAATTCTGCATGGCGCCGGGTGTGGGTCCGGCGAAGACCCAGATGGCGCCGTCCTTGCGGAAGAGGCCTGAGGGCATGGCGGTGCCGGGAATAATTTTCGCGGGATCGGTGATCCAGCGGGCGGTCCATGCGGGTTGCAAGCGCTCGTGCGCTAGCAGGAAATTGGGCGCGGAAGCGTTTTTGTCGTGCGCTTCGTTGCCGGTCATATGGCACTTCAGGCACGGCGCGGCCGGGCTGGTGAACAGGCTGCGAGCCATGGCGCGCTCGGCGTCATTGAGCGGCTCGACCTTCGGTGGAATAAACGGATCGGGCTGCGCGGACATGGCTTGGAAAAATAGAGTGAGCTTCCGAATTTCATCGTTCGAAAGAGAGAACGTGGGCATGCGCACTTGCAGATATTGGCGGACGCCGTTGCGATTTGTGTCCGTGGTGCTGAGCGCGGGATTGGCGAGGAAGCCGCGCAGCCATTCGGGATTGACGCGCGCGCCTTCGGTGGTGAGTACTGGAGGCAGGTTGCCTTTCAGGTCGCCTTGATACATCGGCAAGGTCTGCAGCACGGATTTCTGGCCAACGTCGATCTGATGGCAGCCGATGCAATTATATTTTGTGACGATCCACCAGCCGTCTTGGATGTATTTCCTGCGATCGGCGGGCTTGTACATGTATTCGGGCGGCAGAGTGGGGTCGGTGCTGCCCAGCAGCATGGTCACGAGCGCCTGGACTTCGTCCTGCGATTGCAGGTTGGGTTTGGGCATGCGCAGGGCGTCCATGGGATTGGCGTGATATTTTCCCGTGTCATAGAGCGCGGGATTTTCGAGTTTATGCTCGAAGAAACCTTTGGGATCGAACCAGGCCATTTTTTCGCCGTCGCGCGTGTAGGGCTTCAGGACGTAGGTGCCGTCGGCGTTGAAGACGGGTTGCTCGCCGCGCTTGGCATCTTCGGTCCAGAGCGCGAAATCCAGGCGCTCGATGGGCTTGCTGCCTTCGTTGGTTAACTCGGTGCCGATGCGGCCTTCGTCTTCGAGGCCGCTGATTTCGTGGCAACCGGCGCAGCCGTAGTGGCGGACGAGGTCTTTGCCTTTGGCGGCCATTTGCGGATCGTCCATGTAGCTCGCGGCGGCGTAGGTGGCGTCGGCGTGCTTCTGCGTGATCAGGAAGCTGGCGATGTCGCGCGAGTCGGCGTCGGAGAGGCGCAGGCTGGGCATGATGGTCGGTTGTTGAACGAGAAGCTCGTGGCCGTCGTTCGGGCAGCGCGAGTGATCGAGATCGAAAACGTACGGGAGATTATGTTTCGCGTAATCTTCTGGGCCGAGATCTTTTTTCTCGTAGGGGCAGTAGGGACGGGTGCGCTGGCGGGGGTTGTGGACCCAGCGGACGAGGTAATCGTAATTTTCTTTTTCGCCGACGCGGCTGAGGTTCGCGGCGAACGTGCCGCCGACGGCGTTTGCGCCTTCGCCGATGGCGTGACAGGCTAGGCAGCCGCGTTCATTGAGGAGTTCCTTACCGTTAGCCGCATTCCCAGGCGCTTGCTTTTCGATTGCGGGACCGGGGAGTGAATCCTGCCAGATGAAGGCGGAGATGGCCTGAATTTCGTCTTGCGACATGCGGAACTGCGGCATTTTGGTAGTGGGGCGAAATTCAGTGGTATGGCCGATCCAGTATGGGATCCATTCTTTGCGCAGTTTCTGGCGCGCTTCTTTCAGGTCCGGACCAACCTTTTTTATTTCCTGAAATAGATCGTGGCTGCGCTGCTCGAGGGATTCGCTGGTGGAATCCATGCGCGCGATGTCCACGGTGAGATTGGTGGCTTGGGCGTACAAGGCTTCGGCGGCGGCGTTGCTGGAAGCGGTGTCGCCGAGTTTCTGCAGGCGCGGGATTTCCAGCAGGTCGTCGGATTTGGATTTCGCGAGCGACAGGATTTGCTGGCGCGCATTGATGAGCTGCTCGTCCTGATTATCGAAGCCCTGGAAGCGGTGGCAGCCGATGCAGCCTTTCTGGCGATAGAGCTGCTTGCCTTCGTTGAGCACGGTCGCGTGCTCGGTGACCATGTCCAAGGAATGGCACTGCTGGCATCCCGCGTTGTAATTTTCGGGATAATAGAGCGGGTAGAGCCAGTGCTCGATAGCGGCCGTGCCCGCGTTCGACGGAATTTACGGCGCGGCCATTGCCGCCGTGGCAAGGCGAGCAGCCGAATTTTTCGAGCGGGTGTTTATCGATTAGCAGCGGGTCGGGATGGCTGGTGTAGGGCGCGTCTTTGCTTTTCGCGAAGCCGAGGTCGGCTTTGGTTAGAGTGACTTGCGCTGGAACGTAGCGCGTTTCGGTGCCGACGTGGCAGGACTGGCAGCGGTCCACCAGGCCTGCGCCGCCTAGATTGTTCAGAGATGCGCCTGGGGGATTTACGTTGATCTGAATGATGCGCTCGTCGAAATCACGCATGGAGTGCTGCAGGAGTTCGAGGGAGGTGGAACTTAGGCCGGGCAAATGTTCGGAGGCGTATTGATTCAGCGCGTCGCGGGCTTCTTTCGCGGGCTTATCTACTTCGCCACGCTGGCCCACTAGCGCGGCGCGCTGGGCGATGATGCCGGTGAAGACGTCGCTTAGCTCGTCGCCGGTGAAGGGCTTGTTTTTTTGAATTTTGCCATCGCCGAGCGGCCAATCCACTTTCCAGGTGACGCTCTTCCCGGTTTCGGCGTCTTCGAGTTCCTTCTTGGCGGCTGCTTTGGCTTTCTTGTCCGCAGGAGGAGTGACTTCGTATTGGTAGACGAGGGAGCCGATTTTGCCGCGGGCGTCTTTGAAGGCATCGCCAAGAGCGGCGCGCTGATCGTCGAGGAGCACGATTTGTTTGGCGATCTGGTCGTCTTGGGATTTGGCGGCTTTTTCGGCGGCGTCAACTTTTGCGAGGAGAACTTTGTAGTCGGCGGAGGCGTACACCGCGTCTTCGTTTGTCTTTTGGACTTTGACTTCTTTCTGCAGGTAGGTGGAATAGGCTCTGGCGAAGCGAGTTTGATATGCGCGCCAGGGCTGCAGGCCGTAGAATTCGACGTAGAAGGACCAGGCTACGGTGAGCATCAGGAGCACTGACGCGATCAATAGCGGAAGGGCGAAGGAACGGCTCTTGATCGGATCGTTGGGACCGGCTTCTGGAGAACGATCAGGCACCAAGAATCTCCTTCTTCAGTGAAATTGAGAGAGGCCTACAGCGTGACATTGATCCCGCGAAAATGCGGCGGGAGGAAAATGCTCTTCGGAACAGCTCGTATCCCGCGATAGTGCCGCGGGATGACGATGCTCGTCGCATCGTCATATGCTGAACCACGGCGTCACCCAGACGTATTTAATTGTGAAAACCAGGCGCAACAAAATCTTGAGCGGTAACGAAAACATCAGGATCAGGAACGTGTACATGGTGACCAGTTGCACCAGGCTCATGCGCTGGTAAATCTTGCGGCTGAAGTCGGTGCGCATGCAGATCCAGTGGACCAGGATCGCCGCGATGATGAAAAACGCGATCAGCGGGAAGATGCCGAAGACGACGCGGGCCCAAATGGCGCCTTGGTCTTTTGATATGTGAAAAATGGCGGAGAACCACGAGCCGTCAATGCCGAAAACCTGATCGAGGTTGCGGTTCACGGCATAATCCACGCGCTCGGCGTCCCAGGTTCTGCCCGGCCAGAACCACATCCACCCCGGGCCGCGGATGAAGGTGCCGATGACGATCATCAGGACCCAGAGGCCGACGAAGCCGAACATAAAGGTCCAGATGGAGAAGCGGCGCTGCTTGTAGGTGTAGTAACCGTTGCCCAGGGGGTTCGCGTCAATGTAGGGGATGACCATCAGGCCGACGATTACGAGCGTGGGCATTACGACGCCGGCGATCCACGGGATCGAAATAGACCAGCATTTCCTGCAGGCCCAGGAAATACCATGGGGCTTTGGCAGGATTCATGGTGACGTTCGGATTTGCCGGCTCTTCGAGCGGCGCGTTGAGCGTAAGCGACCAGGCCATCAGCAGGACCGTGACGATGATGGCTACCAGAAATTCCATGCGCATCAGGTAGGGCCAGGTGTGAACTTCGCGGTCCCAAGTGGGGTCCCATTCTTGGGTTTTGCGGTATTTGGTTTTGGCTAGGTTGGCGTCGGATTCCAGGATGGCGATTAGTTTGTCGTTCTCGATGCCTTGTTTTAGCGCGTACCAGAGGTAGAACGGGATCAGGAACAACATGGCCACGATGGGCACGTTGTCCGGCGCCGAGGCGATTTCCCAGATTTGATGCCAATCCATCCGTTAGGCTCCTACGAGTCCGAAAACCGAAACAAAGGCTGCCCGGTTCGGTGAAGCTGAACCGGCCGCCACAAAGGCAACAGCAACGGCAACAACCAAAGCAACGGCGACAACAACGGCAACGGCAAAGATGCCCGCCTGAAAGCAAAAGCAGGCGGCCGCTACATAATTCAACGGCGACATCAAAAGCAGAGTCAAAAGCGGGCGCGGCAAGCAGCGCCCCTACCAATTCAAAACCAGCACAACGGCTGGCGGTCTGAAGACCGCCGCTACAAATTCAAAACCAAATCAACGGCATACAGCCGGCGAGACGCCAGCCGTACGAACTCACTTATCGTGCTGACTCATGCCGCTGGGCCTTAGGACTACTGGCCGCGGGTTGCGTTCGTCTTTGATTTCGCTTTCTAGCATTACTGGAGCTGGACCGGAGATGCCGCCGTCCTTGCGGACGCGCCAGAAATGCACGCCGAGGAAAATTGAGACGATGAGCGGGATCGCGATGCAGTGCCAGATGTAGGCGCGCAGCAGCGCGTTGGCATCCACTATGGAGCCGCCTAACAGGGCGAACCGGACGTCGTTGTAGGGCGTCATGCCTAGCAGGCCGCCTAGCGGGCCTTCGTGACCTAAGAATGGAGTGGCGCGGGCCATGTTCGTGCCCACCGTGACGGCCCAGAATCCGAGCTGATCGTCCGGAAGCAAATATCCCGTGAAGCTCAGGAGCATGGTCAAGACCATGAGGAGAACGCCTACGCACCAGTTGAATTCGCGCGGGCGTTTGTAAGAGCCGGTCATGAACACGCGGAACATATGCAGCCAGACGGCGATGATCATCAAGTGCGCGGCCCAGCGGTGCATGTTGCGCAGGAGCTTGCCGAAGGGGACGTCGTTTTCGAGATAGAGAATGTCGCGGAAGGCCTGCACTTTCGTGGGGTGGTAATAGAACATCAGCAGCACGCCGGTGAAAGTGAGGACGATGAACAGGTAGAAAGTGATGCCGCCCATGCCCCAAGTGAAATTGTATTTGGTGGCGTCGCGATTGACTTTGGCGGGATGCAGGTGAAAGAAAACGTTGGAGAGGACGCTGAGGGCGCGATTGCGCGGCTCGTCGTCGTGCTTGACACGAAACATGGAGCGATAGAGCTGGGTCTTCTCCGGCTCTTTCAGCCCGTCGGCCTGCTGCTTGGCCTTTTCTTTGAGCGTGTCGCGAAGTGCGGCAGCGTTGTCCTGAACTTTTTCCAGGACGCCGGTTTTCTCTTTGCTGCCGCCGTTTTCTTCAGGCATGCGGTGTTACCCCTTCCGAACCCACATCTAGGTGGCCCACGTTGCTTGCTGCAATTGCGGCACGAAAATTATTTGCGGAGCGTTTATCACATTCTAAACGTTCAGAAACGCGCCGGGATCGTTGAAATGGTTCACGCCGGCGCGCGGGTCGTCCACGTAGAGCCGGCTAGTATCGACAGAAATTTTTCCCGTGGGGTCGAGCAGCACGTTGGCGCGGTCCATGGGACGCGGCGCGGGGCCTTCGAAATTGACGCCTTCGCTGTCGTAGCCGCTGCCGTGGCAAGGGCACTTGAACTTGTTTTCCGCGGGCTTCCATTCCGGAGTGCAGCCAAGGTGGGTACAGCGAGCGAAGATGACGAAGAGGCGATCGGGCTCGCGCACGACCCAGATGCGATTGGTCATCAGGTAGCGCTGGTCAATGCCCAGGCTGAAATCCGCCGGGAAGCCGATGTTGAAGACGGTGTTGGGTTCATACAGCGCGCGGGGGAAGAAAAAACGGAGGAACATCAGGAAGTTGACGCCCAGGTAGCCCCAAATGAGCGCCCAGACGATTCTGCGGCGGCCGGTGTTGACGGTTTTGGCCGCAAGATGCCCTTCCGGCGATTGGGATGCAACCGCTCCCGACGCGACAGGCGACGGTGCGGCTTGACCCGACTTCCCTTCCGGAATTTCTGCCATAGGCCCGTGTGCTGCTGTTACGGCAAACGCAAATCTATGAGTCGAGAATTCCCGTATCAAAGGTTGCTAACCAACAAAGGGTTATATGATTTGCGCGTGGCTGTGTCAAGACTTTCTCGCTTGAAAATTTCTGGGCGGATTTCGGCGATCGCAAGCCGATCGTAGCGCTCGCGTCGCCAATGGCGCACTAAAGTGCGCCGCTACGAAGGCCAAGACAAGGGCAGCGTCAAAACCAACGGCGACCGCTGCCCGGTTCGATAAAACTGAACCGGCCGCTACAAATCCGAACCCGTGGGCCTGCGCTAGCTCGCGAGTGAGGCGACGCCGCTACGCATGCCGACGGAACGGAGCACCAGGTCTGCCAGCGCGCGGATGAGCAGCGGCGAATCGTTGAGCGCGGGCATCATGCGGAATTCGGTTACGCCTAGTTTTTCGGCTTCTTCGCGGGCTTCGATATTGATTTCGTGGAGGGTTTCGATGTGTTCGGTCAAGAACGCGATGGGAATTACCAGCATGCGTTTGATGCCGTTGCGGGCCATCTGTTCGATGGTGGTGGTGAGCGAGGGTTGCAGCCACTTCTGCGGGCCTACTCGGCTTTGGTAGCAGAGGACGTGCGGATTGGGCCAGGCGCCTAGTTCGCGGACCATTTGGACTGTCTCTTCGATTTGTTTTGGGTAGGGGTCGCCCTTTTCTACCAGCGCCAGCGGGAGGCCGTGGGCGCTGAAGACGAGATGGATGTCGTCGGGACGTTTTATTTCTGCCAGGACGCTGTTGATGCGTTCGACGATGGCCGCGATGTAGTCCGGGTGATCGTAGAAATGGTCGATGATTTTTACGGGCGTGGCTGGTTTGTACTGGCGGTTCCATTCGTTGAGGCTGCTTCTGGTGGTGGCGAAGGAATAGTGCGGGTAGAGCGGCAGCAGGACCAGTTCGTCGTACGGCTCGCTGGCCAGCGCGGCTACTGCTTCGGCGGTGTTGGGATGCCAGTAGCGCATGGCGACGATGGCGCGAGCGGAGATGTGCGGCTTGAGAGCTGCTTCCAGGGCGCGGGCTTGCTGTTCGGTGAGGCGGCGAATGGGCGAGGCGCCGCCGATTTCCATGTAATGTTGGCCGACGACTTTGGAGCGCGTGGTGGAGATCAGCTTGGCGATGGCTTTGCGCGCGAGGAAGGCGCCGGGAAAATTGATGATGTCTGGATCGCAGAAAAGATTGTAGAGGAATGGCTCGACTGCGGCTTGGCTATCGGGGCCGCCGAGTTGGAACAGCACTACTGCGATTTTCTTGGGCCCGCTCATCGTTTACCTCGTGCACCTCTTGCCAATTCTTTTAGCGCTGCTGCAATTGCCGTTTTAGGCGTTCGATTTCTTCGCGGGTTTGCGCGATGCGCCTGGCCACGCTGATTTCATAAACGAAAAAGACGGCCCAGACGACCATCCACGCGGTAAAGAGGAATTCGAAGTTCTTCATAGTCCACCTTTTTGCAGCGCGGGGTTTGCTGCGCCGTCTGCTGCGTCGAGTTCGCGCGATTCAATTTCAAATTTCAGTTCGGCGGCTTCGTTGCGCAGCAGCTCCAGTCGATAGCGATCTATCAGCACCAATATCATTACGCAAAAGACGGCTAGCAGGCAAAGGAGCAGGACCTTGCTCATGGTGGGGTCGAGGCCGGAGCCTTGGCCGCCCGCGATCACAGGTTGCGGATGCTGCGTGCGCCACAAACGATTCGCGAGATAGACCAGCGGGATATCGAGCGACGCGAAAATCGCGAAAACCGCGGAGAGCGATGCCTTCTTTTCGGGGTCTTCCACCAGGCCGCGCAGCAGCAGGTAGCCGATGAAGAGCAGCCAGAGGATGAAGGTGGAGGTGAGCTTCGCGTCCCAGGTCCACCAGATGCCCCAGACAGGACGTGCCCAGAGCGGGCCGGTGATCAGGCCGATCGTGCAGCAGATGACGCCGACTTCGACGCCGGAGACGCCGAGGGCGTCCCATTTGCGATTTCCGGTGACGAGATAGGCGACGCTGGCGTAGAAGGCGACGAAGAAGGCGCAGAACATGGCGTTCCAGCTGGCGACGTGGAAATAGAAAATGCGCTGGATGGCGTGCATGGTGGCTTCGTCGGGCGCGATGAATAGAGCAGCGTAGCCCGCGCAGAAAATCAGCAGGGCGACGAGCGCGGTGATGACGATGCGTGCCTTCATTTGCTGCAGCCTTGTCCTTGATGTTGACGCACGATTTTGCTGCGGAACATCATTCTTCCAAAAGATAATCGCACAAAAGCCAGGAAGCCGTCAGAAACACAATATCAAATCCAGCGAGGAACGCGAGCCAGGTGCGGTCGAGCGCGGGCTGTTCGGCGAAGAGGGCGGCTGTGGATTCTACCGCGGCGATGAGCAGCGGCGTGAGCAGCGGGAGCAGGAGCAGCGGCAGGAGCAGTTCGCGCATCCGCGCATGCGCCGAGATGGCCGAGAACACGGTACCCGTAACCGTGAGGCCTAGCGTACCGAGTGCGAGGACGAGAATCAGGCGCCAGACGATGCCTGCGAGCGAGAGGTTGTAGAGCACGGCGAAGACTGGGACCAGGACCAGTTCGGCGAGCGACATGAAAATGAAATTGGCGAGAATTTTTCCGAGGAGGATTGCGAAGCTGGAGATGGGAGCCATGCGCAGGGCGTCGAGCGTTTCGTTATTTTGTTCGCGCGCGAATGATGGGTTGAGCATCAGCGAGCCGGCGAAGAGGAAGGCGATCCAGAGCAGGCCGGGGCCGTAGCGGCGGGATTCGGCGGCGGTGGGGTCGAAGGCGAAGCTGAAGAGGACGACTACGACGAGCGCGAAGATCACTGTGGCGGTCAGGAGTTCGCGCGTGCGGAATTCGAGGCGGAGTTCTTTGGCCAGGATGATTCCGGCGGCGCGGGCGGTGGTCAAGCTACTGCTCCGTCCGCAGCGCTGCGAGCAATGCGCGGGGATCGCCATTCGAGCCGCTATCGTTATCCAGCCTGCCGCCTGCTAACGCTACGGCGCGCGTCGCGAGGTCGAGCGATTCGTTGCGCGCGTGGGTACTCATCAGCACCGTGCAGCCTGCCGTTTTCAGGCGCGCGAGGCGGGCGCTGAACCAGGCCAGGCCTTGGCGATCGAGTCCGGCGGCTGGTTCATCGAGCAGGATCATGCTGGGCTGATGCAAAAGCGCGCGGGCGATCGCGAGGCGCTGCCTCATGCCGCGGGAAAACGTGCGCACCAGGCTTCCGGCGCGGGCGGTGAGGCCGCAATCTTCGAGGGCGGCGGCTACTGTGGCGGCGATATTTTCCAGAGCGTAGAGGCGCGCAAAAAGTGTGAGATTTTCGGCGGCGGTTAGTTCGTCGTAGAGGAGAGTGCTGTGCGCCACCAGGCCAATGGAATTTTTCGGCCGGAGGGCGCTGGCTTCCTGATGTGACGGCGCGTGCTGCGTTGCGGCGCCGGTGCTGAAAAGAACGGCGCCACGGCTGGGATTCATCAGCAGAGCGGCCATGCGCAGCAACGTGGTTTTTCCCGCGCCGTTTGGACCGAGGAGCGCGACGAATTCTCCGGGGTGGATTTCCAGGGAGACGCCGCGGAGTGCGGCGAGCGAGCCGAAGCGTTTTTCGACGTTGTGGAACGATACGCCGAGAGGGGCGGGTGCGGATGGCGATGGCGTCGCGAGCGCTGGCAATGCGATGCGCCTAGCCTCGCACCAGGTCGTGGAGGGCTTTTTCGACGCGGGCACGTTCGCGGGAGTAGTCGTCTTCGCTGATGGTGCCGGCCTGGCGGCGGAGTTCGAGACGGAAGATGTTGTTTTTGAGATCGTCGAGGCTGCCGCGGATTTGGTTGTCAACATCGGCGATGGTTTCGCCTGCGCCGCGAGAAGCATCCGGCGAGGAAGGCGCGCTGGCGGCTGCGTAGGTTGCGGACTGCTGCGCGGGACGCGCCGCGGATTTTATCGTGGGGCGCGGAGTTGGGACGTCTGCTTCGGTAACCCACGCGGCGTCGCCGGCTGTCCCAGGTTGCGGCCGCAGCCAGAGGTAAGCAAAACCGAGAATGAAGATGGAGACGAAGCCGCCGGTGAGAATCCATTTCAGGCTGTCGAGACGCGCGGGGATGGTGGTGGCGCTGGCGGAAGGCGCGTCGGCGGATGGTGTGTCGGCGCGCGAGTTCACGGAGGGATTCTGCGAATCGTCTCCGCCGCCGGCGGGTGCGCTGGAACCTCCCGCTGGGCCGCTACCGCCGCCTTGCGACGCGGAAGGCATGGGGGCGGTGCCAGAGACGCTGATTTCGACAGGCGCATTGGCCGCGACGTTGTCGCGCGTGTAAACGTTGAAGCCTTGGTCCTGTCCTGCCGCGGTGATGCCGGCGCCGGAAATTTGTACGGAGGGCGGGGCGGCAATGATCAGATGCGCGCTGGAATAGGGCGACACATTGTGCAGCGTGAGGTGATTGCCCGCGTAAGGAACCTTGTAGGAGAGGCGCACGCCGCTTTCGCCGGGACGGAACGGAAAGGCGATAGCCATTTTATTTTTGCCCTTGTCGATGGTGCCCTGCACTACCGGCATGCCGGAGGCGCCCCACGCGGAGGCTTGATTGAAATCGGCGCCGTCGGGAAGCGTGAAATCGAAGGAGCCATCGGCGCGATAGAACGCGAGGGGCGGCTGAGTTTTATTGGCGATCATGTATTCTTCGCCGACCATCAGGTCTGCGCCGTTTGGTTGGAGAATTATGGCGTGGTTGGCGATGCTGAATGACTTGGGATCGTTGGTGGGCTCGAAGACTTCGATGGTGGCGGACATTTTTCCGGGCGTGATGGGTTCGTGGTAGTTCACGCCTTTGTACACGACGCGGACGAGCATGGGGCCGGTGCCGAGCTGCGGGTTGTCGAAGCTGAAATGGCCTTGCGCGTCGGTCTTGGTGTTGGCGACTGGCTGCATGCCGCCTTGCAGCTGGATGAGAATCACGTCGGCGCCCGCGGCGACCTGGCCGGTGGTGCCGTTCTTTACTGTGCCGTTGAGGGTGCCGGCTGATGCGGTGGTCGCGGCTGCGGCGGCGATGGCGAGAAGGATTGTTGCTAGAAACGCCACGCTGCGGCGGCGGGTTGCGATTGCCAGACGAATTTGCGAGATAGCGAAGCGGCGATTCATGATTGGCGCACCTTTTCCGCGGCTGTCAGTCTGGTGGAAGTCTGGCGCGTGGCGGGCGTGGGCGCGCCGCCGGTGAGCTGGTCCATGTCGGAGAGGACGCGCGCGGCTTCGACTTCCAGAGACTGCTTGATTTCGTCGTAATCGTGTTCTGAAAATTTACCGGCGCGGAATTCGAAGCGCAGGTCACGCAGATTCTCGTAGATGGCATCGCGGCGTTCCATTAGTTGGTCGAGCTTGGTGCGATGGGGCGCGTTGTCGGACGCGTCGAGCTTCACGCCAAAGATGAAGTAGATCATCAGAGCGGCTAGCAGGGCGCAGCCTACGGCGATGTCCACGCTACTCATCGTGTTCACGCCCCGGTTCCCTGCCGGCTTCGTTTTGCGCGCGGGACAGGAATTCGGCGCTCACTGGCGGGCCGCCGGCTGGGGCGAGAGCGGCTTTGTGGCGCCAGCGGCGCACGACTTCCCAAACGAGGACCAGCGCGATCAGCGGGACGACGATGGGCATGATCCAGGCGAGCAGGTCGAAACCTTTTTTCGGCGGCTCGACCAGGACTGTGGGGCCGTACTGCTCGACCATGGCTTGAAGGATTTGGTCGTCGGATTCACCCTTGGTTACGTGCGTGTCGAGATCTTTTTGCATGGCGCGGGCGGTTTCGCAGGGGCCGGAGAATGTGCCGCCGGGGTGATTGCAGAGACCTGCGGAATCTTCGCAGCCGCCGCACATGCAGAGGACTCGTTTGCTGAGGTCTTTGGCGCGGGGAGTTTCTTGGGCTGGCGTAGGCGATATTGCGCTCGTCGTCAGGATCGCGGCTAGGCTCACTGCTCGAAGCGAGAACATTAACACAGAGGACACAGAGAAACGGCACTGAGGACACAGAGACTGCTGTAGTGCGCGTTCAGTGGTGCGGGGGCGGGTCATGTTAGTCATGGCCTTCTGCTCTGCGGGCTACTGCGGCGATGGCTGGGGTGCCATCGGCTATGGCGTCGGCCCAGGATCTTTCTGTGGCGGGGCGCAGGACTAGCGCGGTGCGGCGGTTCGGGAGCAACGCTAGCCCGGTGCCAAGGACTACCACGATACCGCCGAACCAGATCCATTTGATTAGCGGCAGCAGGTAGGCGTGGATAACGGGCTTGCCGTCTTCCGGGCTGCGGCCGGCGTACACGACGTATAGATCGCGCAGCGGAGAGGATTGAATCGCGACCATGGTTTCGGTCACCTGGCTGGCGTGGAAGAGGCGGCGCTCCGGGAACAGTAACATGTCTGACTTGCCATTCTTGAAAACTTCCAGGGTGGCGCGGTCGGATTCGTAGTTGGCGTTATCCAGGTGGTCGAAGGTCTGGCACAGAATCGTGTACGGACCGATGCGCAGCGATTCGCCGACGCCCATTTCTTTCTGCAGGTCTTTGTTGAAAGGCGTGCCGGCGATGCCGATGAAGACTAGCACCATGCCGAAGTGGATGACGTAACCTCCGTAGCGGCGGGTGTTGCGCATGGTCAGCTCGCCTATCGAGGTGAAAATGTTTGTGCCGTCGCGGGCGGAGATTACGCGCGCGCCGCGGAAAAATTCCGAGGCAATCGTGAGCGTGACGAATACGCCAAGGATCAGGCACAGCAAAGAATAAATATCGCGGAAGCCCCAAATGAAACCAATGATTCCGGCGAGCAGGCCGCCGGCGAAGGGCCATGCGAAATTGCGTTTCAGCGCATCGAAGGATGTCTTGCGCCACGCTAGCAGCGGGCCGACGCCGGTGAGCAACAGCAGGAAGAGCGCGATGGGGACGTTTACCTTATTGAAGAAGGGCGCACCGACGCTGATTTTGCTGCCCTCCACCCATTCCGACAGGACCGGAAACAGCGTGCCCCACAGGACCGCAAAACACGCGGCGAGCAGGATGAGATTGTTGAACAGGAAGCTGGATTCGCGGGAGACCAGTGAGTCGAGTTGATTATCGCTGCGCAGGTAGTCGCGATTTTTCCAGTACGCCGCGAAGCATACTACGAAAGTGATGATCAGGAAGCCCACAAACCAGCTGCCGATGGAAGATTGCGCGAAAGCGTGCACGGAGCTGACGACGCCGGAGCGCGTGAGCATCGTTCCCAGAATGCAGAGCATGAAAGTGGTAAAGACGAGCCAGACATTCCATACTTTCATCATGCCGCGCTTTTCTTGCATCATCACGGAATGCAGGAACGCGGTGCCGGTGATCCACGGGAGGAGCGAGGCGTTTTCCACCGGATCCCAAGCCCAGTAGCCGCCCCAGCCGAGCATGGCGTAGGCCCAGTGCGCGCCGAGCAGGATGCCGATGCTCTGGAAGCACCAGGCGATCATGGTCCAGCGGCGGGTGATGTGAATCCATTTTTCGCCCGGGTAGCGGCCGAGCAGAGCAGCCAGCGCAAATGCAAATGGAACCGTGAAGCCGGTGTAGCCGAGATAGAGCATCGGCGGGTGAATGACCATTTCCGGATATTGCAGCAGCGGAGTTAGTCCATGGCCTTCGGACATTTTCGCGAGATGCATTACGCCTGCGCCGTCGGGACCGGCGAGGACTCGGAAAGGCGTGGCCACGAAATTATTGAGCGTGAGGAAAAAAGTTTGTACGCCTGCGAGCACGACGCCGACGTAGGGCATCAGTTCCGGGTGGCGCTTACGATTCAGGAAAAGAACCAGAAACGCGTAAATGGAAAGCAGCCAGGACCAGAAGAGCAGCGAGCCTTCCTGTCCGGCCCACAGCGCGGCAAATTTATAGAAGCCGGGGAGCGCGCGATTGCTGTGCTCGACGACATAGACGATAGAAAAATCGTTGGTGAAGAAAAAATATTCCAGGCAGCCGACGGCGACCGTCACCAGGACGAATACAGCCATGCCTGCATTGCGCGCGCTTTTGGTAAGGAGCGTGCGCCGCGTGAGGATGCCCGCTATTCCCGCCAGAACCGCGTAAACCGCGGCCAGGAAAGCGAGCAGCAGTGCAAATGAACCTAAAATATCCACGGATTCTCCCGCGATGCTTTCTCAGTTCCCAAGAAACTTAATTTCCAGAAGGCCGCGCGGCGGCGGCCGTCGAGGTTTGGCCAGGCTGCGGCGCGGCTGGGGTGGTGCCTACCGGCGCGGCTTCGTACTTGGAGGCGCACTTGGCCTGGACTTGCTCGGCTACAAAGTGATTGTCGGGCGTAATTTTGCCTTCCACTAGAGCCTGGGCGCCATCTTTGAAAGTGTCCGGCAGCGGATCGCGACCGACGTAACTTACCGGGAGGTCCCTGCCCTGCTCCGTCAGGACGAAATCCACGCGGCCGGCTACGTGTGCGATGGAACCCGTACGCACATTCCCGGAGACGCGCATGCGTTGATGTAGCGACGCGCCTTGCAGCGTGGAAAGCTCCGTAATGGTGTGGTAATAGGTCTTGCTCTGCGTGAAGCCGACGTAGGCCAAGGCCAGCAAGGTGACGATAATAATTCCCGAACCGATAAGGAATTTATGTCGAGCATTCATGTGAACGCTCCATCGTGCTCCTGAGTGAAACAGGGGGATTCTAACATACGGAGCGTGCGCGCTCGCAAGGCTATTCGACACTTGGAGTTGCGTGGCGGCGGAGGTGGTTCGATTGGCCTTCGTGGTACGGCGGAATTCAAAGGCACCAGGGATGAACGCAGATGAACACTGACATGGGAAAGGCGAAAGATTTTACACAGAGGGCACGGAGGAAAGGCGGAGAAAAATCTGAGAAAGACGCCAACCGCAGAGACGCTGAGGACGCGGAGAACGGCAACGTCAAAAGATTGCCGCGGCGATAGCCTGTCGTGTTGCAGGCTACCGCCGCGGTGGTGTGGTTGATGGGGATTGAGTGTTAGAAGCGGAACGAAACGCCTACGTAGGGTTCGGCCATGTTTGTTCTGGCGTTGGTGACCTGCGTGGGGAGCGCGAAGTCGGGTGCGGTATAGACGAGGCCGCGATATCCGGCTTGCACGCTGAAGCGGTTGGTGAGCCGGTAGGCCACGCCGGCGCCGTAGAGCAAGGCAGCGCGATTCTGGCTGACTACTCCAGTGCTGGAGCCGGCGGTGACGGGAGAAAAGAACAGAGCGCCGGTGCCCGCTTCGAGAAAGGGATGAAAGCGCGCTTCGCGGGCAATTCCAAAAGTGAAAACGTAGGCGAGAGTGGCTTCCTGCACGCGCGCTTGGGTGAAGTTACCGGAAGAATAGATTTGCGAGAAAAGCGTGTTGCCGTAATTGGCCTCCACGGCGCTCCAGCGATTAAAATGATAACGATAATTGATCAGCACTCCGGCGGAATAGGTTGGGGAGTCGGTGCTGCCGAAGCCGCTGGCCTCTTTCTGAAAGTTACCGGTGAAGTTGGCGGATACTTCTGAATTGCCGTCCTGCGCGAGCGCCGGCAGCGATAGCAGTGCCAGAGCCGCTACGAGCAGACCTATCTTGATTCGCATTTCCAAATGCCTCCGTTATTTTTTATTTGGTCCGCTGGCACACAGGTATGGGCACACCCGTAGCTTCGCAGGACCGTGCGTTTTTTGTTTTGAGAGCTATCGGCGAACTACCAGCGCGTCTGAGCCCGCGGGGTCAACACCCATCACGTGAGCACTGAGGAGCTCCAGTGCGTTGGACGGCTGGTGGGTGATGCGGGTTGCTCGAATCGCGCGCAACGGCGGAAAATAATTTGTGAGATTTGTGGAACTTTTTCAGGAGCGGATTTCGCAGCGGCAGATGCCACTTTTGGTACGTGTGGATTTGCGGGCGCGCTGGCGCATCAGTTGTGGTGGGCGAGCGCCTGGGACAAGCGGTCGCCTAGCGCCCCGCCAAATTCGGAGTGCTGCTTTGCGTCTGCGCGGCCGGGATGATCGAACGGCCTGCCTTCGTGCAGGATCAAGCGCTCGGCCCAGGAGCTGCTTTGCAACATCGGCAGCAACGGCTGCAAGGCCGGAGAGACCGGCGCGATGAATTTCGGTTTGTAGGAGGCATTAATGCGCAGCAAGACTGTGGAAGCGAGCCGCGTGACCGCAGCGTCAAGCAAAGCGTGCGATTCGACCGGGCACTCGACGGCATACGCGAGAAAAAAACCGCGGCGCTGAAATTCCGCGAGAGTTGCTTCTTCGTGCGCTGATTCGCTGGGCTGGAGACCGGCGGACTTTGTGATTTCAGCGAAGAAGATTTGCGATGCGACCGAGCGTGGCGCGGAAGCCGCGGCGCGGTAGAACTGATCTTCGGGGGCTGGCGGCGGAGCGGCATCCAGAACGAGCACGTGGATATGAATGGGCCGGAAGCGCGTGGCAAGCTCGAGGCGCTCGATACGGCGGCGGATGTGGGCTTCGTCCACCTGAGCGCCGCATCCATCACAAAATGGCATTCGGGATTCTCCGATAAGTGAAATGACGAAGGGTAAGGATGACATGCAGCGCGTTGGTGGCGCAAGGTGCGCGGCTTTTCGCACAGGGATGTGGAGGAGATGGAGGAGGTATAGGAAGTAAAGGAAAAGCTCGGCAGTGGTGGGTGTTACTGGCGCGGATTAGCGGTCGAGCTTTTCGTTTTGCTCGCTGCTTTTGCTCTCGGCCTTCGAGATTGCTGGCGCGGCTTCAACTGCTGGAGTGACGGGATTATTTTGTGCGGCGGCGCCTAGTTTGCTGCGCAGGCAGCCGACCAATTCGGGGGCCATTTCGGAAATGTTCATGCCATCGGACACCAGAAATTTGCAGCTCAGGATGGGACGCGCCTGGTCGTCGTCGGAAAGCTGGCAGCTCACCTTGCAATACTGGCATTCCTGGTTCCAGCAGAAACGGCCATAAGGAATGGTTTCCGGGCTGATGAATTGGAACGCGCGCAGCAACGAATTTCTTTCGGGGACGAGAAACGTCTTGCCCAGAATGGTGATCTCAACCAGTTTTTCGTACGGCCGAAAAATCTCGTCCATAAGCGGTGGACTCGCGTCTGCCATTGGAGTTGGTTCCCCTGCATCGAAACTAAAGCACGGAAGGAGCGAGGGCAATGGAAACAGGGGCGTGGCGTGTTCAATGCTCCAATGGGGAAGGTATTACGAAGCGATTTTTCGCGCGAAATCAGGCTGCAGGCTAGGCGTTGCGCGCGCCTGCCGGGACCAGCACCACCAGGGTGTAGGCGCCAAGCGCGATGCCAAGCGGCCCGTTGATCAACCCGAAGAAGGCCGCGACAAGGCCGAGGCTGCGGGCCGAGGCGCCGCCGGACATCAGGCCGAGTCCGGCGATAATGGACACCACGCCGGCGACGATTCCCAGAAGGATTGCGAAAATCAGAAAACCGTGGAACAGGTCCATCAGGGTGAAGGGATTGGGCACGCGCGTGAGCAACGCGCCCCACATGAGCGTGAGGGTGCTGCTGTAGAGAAATACGCCGAGCGCGCCGATAAGGCGCAGCAGACCGTAGAGAACCCACATGATTCCAAGATTGCGCATACGTGCCTCCGGAAAAGCCGCGGCGATGCTTAACAATCGAATAGGACTACAAGCGACCGGGGGTGTCAAGGAGTGGGGGAAACAAATTCAAAGCAACTTCCACTGCTGCCCGGTCCCGCGTTGCGGGACCGGCCGCTACAGAGTCAAAGGCAACGGCAAGATTCAAGCCGCGCGAGCGAGCTGCTTGTAATCGCGAGCGGCGTGTTCGGGTAGCAGTCTGACGAGCGTGTACACCCCAATCGTCGTGCCAAACGGAAAGCTGATCACGCTGGCGAAAGCCGCGACGATTGCCAGCGCGCGTGCAACCGGCTTGCGCTGCCGCAGCGCCTCTCCCACGAAGATTCCCAAGATTCCTGCGGCTACTCCGTACACCGCCGAGATCGCGTAAACCAAATGCAAGAATTGAAATATGGGGAACGGAAATGGAATCGGAGTGCCACTTTGAGACATGGCATCCTGCATCATGGGGAGAAAGAAGTGACTGAAGGCGAGAATCCAAATCGCCATCACGATTCGGAAGATGCTGTACACCAGCCATAAGATGCCGAGAACGTGGACGTGATTGCTGAGGGCCTGTGCGGGGTCCGCAACGACTTGCGGCGCGATCGCGGCGGCGGGCACGGCATTACCGCAGGATTTGCAGAATCGCGCGCCTTCGTCGAGTGCGCCTCCGCAATATTGGCAGAACATCGAATTTCTCCGTTAGAAGACTGGGCCCGGGCGGCTGAATGATCGCAAAGCTTATGGCGCTAGGCGAAGAACTGGCCCATGCGGCGGAATTTTTCGTATCTTTGGTCCACGAGTTGGCGCGGGGAGAGCTGGGACAGTTCATCGAGCGCCCGGGTGAGAAACGGGTCGAGCATTTTGGCGGCGGCCTCGTGGTCATAGTGCGCGCCGCCCTCTGGTTCCGGAACGATTTCGTCAATCAGTTTCATCTCCAGCAAATCGGGCGCGGTGATTTTCAGGGCTTCCGCGGCAATTTCCGCTTTGCTGGAATCGCGCCACATGATGGAAGCGCAGCCCTCCGGGGAGATGACCGAGTACACCGAATTTTCGAGCATGTAAACGCGGTCGCCAACAGCGACAGCCAGCGCGCCGCCGGAGCCGCCTTCGCCGGTGATGGCGATGACGATGGGGACGGGCAAGCGCGACATTTCGCGTAAATTGCGCGCAATTGCTTCGGCTTGGCCGCGCTCTTCCGCATCCACGCCGGGATAAGCGCCGGGCGTATCCACAAAGACGAGGATGGGGCGGCCGAATTTCGCGGCGAGATGCATGGCGCGCAGTGCCTTGCGGTAGCCTTCGGGCTTGGCCTGCCCGAAATTGCGCGCGAGGCGCTGCTTGGTGTCACGGCCTTTTTGGCTGCCGATGATCATCACGGGCTGGCCGTGAAATTTGGCCATGCCGGTGATCAGCGCGGGATCGTCGGCGAAATTGCGGTCGCCGTGGATTTCGGAAAAGTTTTCGAAAAGCAGGCGGATGAAATCGTCGGTGTAGGGGCGCTGCGGATGGCGGGCCAGCTGCAGGCGCTGCCAGGCGCCGAGGTGGACGTAAAACTCGCGTTTGAGTTCGTCCACTTCCTTGCGAATGCGTTCGATTTCGACGGACTGTTCTCCGGTGGGGGCGGTGAGGCGGCTCAGGTCGGCAACGTCGCGTTCGAGGGCATCAATGGCGCGTTGTTTTAGTTTGTCCAGCTCGCCGGGCGTGGGAGAGGCGACGGCGGCGGATTTGACCGCGGCTGGTTTCAGAGTTGTTGCCGGTTTTATGCCGGCTCTGAGGGTGATGGTTGCCGCTTTTGCGGTTGACGGCGCGGGCTTCGTGGGATTCTGTGCAGCGAGTTTAGCGGCGGCGGCTTCGCGCGCGGCGCGGCGAGCTTTCTTGATCGCGCGGAACTTCTTCATGCGCTCTTTGCGCTCGCGGCGTTTGCGCAGCTTCTCGGCAAGAATCTCGCGCTTGGTCACTGCATCACCTTCGGTCACTGCACTTCCCTCTTCTCGCGTTCGGAGATGGACGCTTGCGGCTGCGGCGCCATTTATTTTAGCGCATGCGGCCTATTGCACCAGTGCGACGGAGTCCGTGCCGCAGATTTCGCGCACGCGCTCGACCAGCTCGCGATCGGCGAGCACGGCGCTGCCGGCGTCGAGCGTCGCGGCGCTGCCGTCGTCTTTAATCAGCTCGAACGATACCTTGCAGCGGCCGGGGCGGCTGGAAAATAGTTTTTGCAGCTGGTCAATGGCGCCGGTGTTCACGGTGCTCAGATCCATGCGCACGCGCAGCAGGCTGGGCGGACGATCCGCGAGTTGATCGAGCAGGCGGGCATCGGCAACGATCAAGCGCGTGCCGACATCTTCTACCGCGACGCGGCCCTTCACCAGCAGCGGCGTATTGGATTTGAGGATCGCTTCGAGTTTGCCGAACGCTTCGGGAAAAACGAGAGCTTCGATCACGCCCGTGCGATCTTGCAATGTGAGGATGGCCCAGCGGGCGCCGCGGCGCGAACGCATGGGACGAATCTGGACGATAATTCCCGCGACGATTAGATCTTCGTTGTTCTTGCGGCTTTCCATCGTCGCGAGTTCGGAGGCGTTCAAATCTTTCAGGCGGCCGGCGTATTTATCGAGCGGGTGGCCGGAGATGTAAAAACCGAGGACGGAATATTCTCCCGCGAGCTGCTGCTCTTCGGACCAGTCATCGGCTTCGGGAAGTTCGGATTCCTGCCAGGGTTGGCTGTCGTGCGCTGCGTTTGGCCCGGCGAGAAACAGGCCGCCCTGCCCTACCGTTTTTTCCTGATGTTTTTTCTGGCCGCGCCCGATGGCTTGGTCTATGGCGGCGAAGAGGCGTCCGCGCGAGCCGCCGGCGCAATCGAGGGCTCCGGCTTTTACGAGGCTTTCGAGAACGCGTTTGTTGAGGAATTTGGGTTCAATGGCTTCGCTGAATTCAAAGAGCGTGCGGAAACGGCCCGTCGAGCCGCGCGCTTCGCAGATGGCTTTGGCGGTGTTCTCGCCGACGTTTTTTATGGCGGCGAGGCCGAAACGGATGTCGTCGCCGACGGGCGTGAAGTACAGGCCGCTCTCGTGCACGTCTGGCGGGAGGACGCGAATGCCCATGCCGCGGGCTTCGTTAATGTACTTCACTACTTTTTCGGTGTTGCCTGCTTCGGAGCTGAGCATGGAGGCCATAAATTCGACGGGATAGTGAACTTTCAGGTAGGCGGTCTGGTACGCGAGCAGTGCGTAGGCGCAGGCGTGGGCTTTGGGGAAACCGTAGAGGCCGAATTCCTCCATCAGGTCGAAAATCCTGGTGGCTTTTTTTGCGGGAACTTTTCCCGCGGCGCAGCCTGCCAGGAATTTTTCGCGCTGAGCAGCCATCACGTCTGCTTTTTTCTTGCCCATGGCGCTGCGCAGGATGTCGGCATCGCCCAATGAGTATCCAGCGAGGCGATTGGCGATCTTCATTACCTGTTCTTGAAAGACGATGACGCCCCAGGTTTCTGAAAGTATCTCTTCCAGCTCCGGCAAGTCGTAGGTGACTTTTTTCTTGCCCTGCTTGCGCGCGATGAATTCGTCAATCATGCCGCCCTGGATGGGGCCGGGACGGTAGAGAGCGTTGAGCGCGGTCAGGTCCTCGATTTGCGTGGGCTGGTAACGCTTCAGGATGTCGCGCATGCCGTGCGATTCAAATTGGAAGATGCCGGTGGTGTCGCCGCGGGCGAAAAGCGCGTAGGTGGGCGCGTCGTCGAGCGGCAGGGTGGTGAGGTCCAGGTCAGTGCCGCGGTTTTGTTTGATCATGCGCACGGAGTCGTCGAGGATGGTGAGCGTGGTGAGGCCAAGAAAATCCATCTTCAGCAGGCCGATGCGGCCGAGCGCGTTCATATCGTACTGCGTGGTGATTTCATCCTTGTTCGACTTGTAGAGCGGGACGATTTCGGTGAGCGGGCGCGGGGAGATCACGACTCCGGCGGCGTGCGTGGAGGCGTGGCGCGCCAGGCCTTCCAGGCGCAGGGCCACTTCGATTAGTTCTTTTACAGGGCCTTCCTTGCGCGCGGCTTCCAGCTGCGGCGACTGTTTCAGCGCGTCTTCCAGCGAAATGTTCAGCGTGGTGGGAATCATTTTCGCCAGGCGGTCCACGTCGCCGTAGGGCATGTCCAGAGCGCGACCGGCGTCTTTCAGCACGGCTTTCGCGGCCATGGTGCCGAAGGTGATGATTTGCGCGACGCTTTCGGCGCCGTACTTTTTGCGCACGTATTCGATCACTTCGCCGCGGCGGCGCATGCAGAAATCAATATCAATATCGGGCATGGAGATGCGTTCGGGATTCAGAAAGCGCTCGAAGAGCAGTTCGTACTGCATGGGGTCCACGTCGGTGATGCGCAGCGAGTAGCTCACCAGGCTGCCCGCGGCGGAACCGCGGCCGGGGCCTACCGGCACGCCTTGCGCGCGGGCGTAATGCATGAAATCCCAGACGATCAGGAAGTAGCCGGCGAAGCGCATCTTCTTGATCATTTCGATTTCGGCGGAGAGGCGGGCTTCGTAATCAGCGAGAGGGTGGCGCAGGCGGCCTTCTTTCGTGAGGCGCTCGATTTGCGGGGCGCGGGAAGCGAAGCCGTCGCGCACCACTCGCTCGAAATACGAATCGGCGGTGTGGCCTTCGGGGACTTTGAATTCCGGGAAGGGATTGCTGACGCGCTGAATCTTGACGTTGCAGCGGTCGGCGATGGCCACCGTGCGCGTCACGGCGTCGGGCAATTCACGGAAGACGTGCGCCATTTCTTCCGCCGTCTTGAAATAAAACTGGTCGGTGGCAAATTTCATGCGCTGGGTGTCGCTCATGGTTTTGCCGGTCTGGATGCACATGAGGACTTCTTGCGCGTGCGAATCGGCCTGGGTGAGGTAGTGGCAGTCGTTGGTCGCGACCAGCGGAATGCCGGATTCCTTCGAGAGGCGCACCAGGTCGCGATTGACGCGGACGTCCTGCTCGAGGCCCTGGTCCTGCACTTCGAGGAAGAAATTCTGCTTGCCGAAAATATCGCGCAGGCGGTAGGCGCTTTTTTGCGCTTGATCGTATTTTTCGGAGAGCAGCGCGTCGGCCACTTCGCCGCGCAGGCAGGCGGAGAGAGCGATGAGGCCTTCGCTGTGCTTTGCGAGCAGCTCGTGATCCACGCGGGGTTTGTAATAGAAGCCGTCGAGATAGCCAGTGGAAACCAGCTTGATGAGATTTTGGTAGCCCTTTTCGTTTTCGCAGAGCAGGACGAGGTGGTTCGAGCGTTCGGCGCCGGTGCCGCGATTTTTGTGATTGTCCGGCGCGACGTACATTTCGCAGCCGATGATGGGTTTCACGCCGTGGGTGGTGGCTTGATGATAGAAATTCGCGGCGGCAAAAAGATTGCCGTGGTCGGTTACGGCGACGGCGGGCATTCCGCGGCGGGCGGCTTCGGCGGTGAGTTCGCCGATTTCGCAAGCGCCGTCCAGAAGCGAGTAGTCCGTGTGCAGATGAAGGTGAACGAAGTTCGAGGCATCCATGCGAAGTTCATTCTAAACCAGCTTCAGGCTGCGTGTAACAGCAATCTGCGGGTGTAATTAGCCTGGCGCGCGGCTGCGAATTCAACTGCACGAAAAGCAGATCCCTTTCTCCGTCCCGCGCCCGCCAAACGGCGGCGGGAAAGAAAAAGCGCGGGACTGCGTTCGGGATGACACGTTGTTCCCGGTGTCGGTGGGGGCGGCCAGTTCTCGGCTAACGGCGTGATTTTTTCGCCGGGCGCGACTTCGACTTTTTCCCGGCGGCTTTGTCGTCGTGTGCCGCTTTGTCGTGCTTGGCCTGAGCTCTGGCGCCGATTGCTGCCGCCGCCGATTGTCCTGGCTTCGCTGCGGCGGCTGGCGCTTTCCCGGCGGGCGCGGCTTTGCTATCGCTTGCGGGAGCTGGCGCGGCTTTGCCACCGGCCGCTGCGCCCTTCGATTTGTCGTGCGGCTTCGCTTCGACGTGGAGCGGCGCTTCTGGTCCGCCTTTGCGTTTCTTTTTCTCTTTTTCGGGCTTTTTGATTTCGTCTTTGATGCCCGCAAGATTTTTCAGGATCTTGGTTCGGTCTTCGGGGGTTTTGCCCTTGCCGCGCAATTGCAGCTCGAAGAATTGCTCGACGATTTTGTCGAATTTCGGGCCGCGCTCGACGCCCAGCGCCTCGAGCTCTCCGGCAGGCGACGCCATGCGCAACGGGCGCCACTTCTGCAGGTAATTGCGAATCTTGGAAAGGGCGCGCGGATTGGGCATTTCCACTTCGATGAACGCGAGAGTTTCCGCGGGCAAGGAAGCGAGGTAATAGAAGGCGTCTTTGGCGGCGTTGGTCTTGGCGCTCTTCAGTACTTTCACGACTTTCTGGGTTTCGGGAACCAGCTCCGCGGCTTCTTCGATTTCGGCGGTGCGGAATTCCAGGTGGCGCAAAGCCGCGGCGGCCTCGCGCGATTTCAGGCGGCCCAAAGTGTAATAGGCCACGGCCAAATGCAGGCGCGGACGCAAACCCGCGCTGTAAAGATTGAAGCGGACGCGCGCGAGCTTGTTGAGACTATCGTAATCCGGCTTTCTTTTTTGCAGCGAGGGATGAATCAGCGTGAGCATGTCGTGCGATTCCCAAAGTTTCAGCGTGGCGACGGGAACATCTTCACGCGCGAGGGCGCGCATCTCGTGGCCGACTTCGGCGCCTTCGATGCGTTCGGTGACGCCGCGTTCGATGGCCAGGTCAAACCACTCCTGCGTGCGCGGATCCATTTTGAATCCCATGCGCGCGGCATAACGCAAGATGCGCATCATGCGAATGGGTTGATTGGTGAAAGCGTGGATGGAAAGCGCGCGGACTTCCTGTTTTTCCAGGTCCGCGAGGCCGTTCATCGGGATCGAGGAGCAACCCGCGCGATTGCGTGTTCAACGAAATGGCGATCGCATTGATGCCAAAATCGCGGCGGCGCAAGTCCTCCATCACGCTGGAGAAGCGGTATTCGGGCTTCACGCCCGGGCGCTCGTAAAAATCCTCGCGCGCGGCAGAGATGGAGCCGTCCACGTCGCCCGCGAAAATCATCTCGTGATGGCGGATCTTCTCGCTTTCCCATACGACGCGCGCGCCGCCCTTTTCCAGCTCGCGCACCATCTTCACGGGATTGCCTTCGACCGTGAAATCCAGGTCGCGAATGGGCATGCCGGAGATCAGGTCGCGCACCGCCCCGCCGGTGAGATACACGTTCACATCTTGCGTGCGCGAAAGCTCCTGCACGCGCTCCATCACGGCGCGCTGCTCGGGAGACAGCCGGCTTTCCAGCAGATACATGTAATCGGGCATGAATTTTCCGCCTTCCTCGAATTATTGCGCGCCGCCTGTTAGGCGCGCGGGTGGTGCGCTTTATAAACCTGTTTCAAACGCTCTTCGACGACGTGCGTGTAGATTTGCGTGGTGGCGATATCCGCGTGGCCCAACATCATTTGCACGGAGCGCAAATCCGCTCCGCGATCCAGCAGGTGCGTGGCAAAGCTGTGCCGCAGCATATGCGGCGTGAGGGCTTTGCGCAACCCTGCTTTGCGCCCGTAAGCGGCCAGAATTTTCCAGAAGGCGATGCGGTTGATGGCCGAGCCGGTGCGGCTGGGGAAAAGGTAGGGCGAAGTTTTTTCTCCCAGAATTTCCAGGCGCGATTTTTTCATGTATTGCAGCACCAGGTCCAACGCGGCGCGGCCCACCGGCACCAGCCGCTCCTTACTGCCCTTGCCGATGCAGCGCAGGCAGCCGGCCTCGAGTTGAATATCCGCGGCCTTCAGCCCGCACAATTCGGAGACGCGCAGCCCGGTGGAATAGAGCAGCTCGATCATGGCTTTGTCGCGCAGGCCGAGGGTGGAGGCGGCGTCCGGCTGGCGCAGCAGGCGGTCCACCTCCGCGACGCTGAGAAATTCCGGCAGCGAGCGGCGGAACTTCGGCGCCGCTACGTTCGCGGCTGGGTCCTGTTTGATTATTCCTTCGGTGAACGCGAAGCGGAAGAAATGGCGGATGGTGACCAGGTGGCGCGCCACGGTGCGGCTATCCAGCTTGCGCAGATAGAGCGTGCGCAGGAAGTCAATCACATTGCTGTGCGTGAACTGCTCGAGGGTCAACCCGCGTTTGGCCGCAAATTCGGCGAACTTGGCAAGATCCCGGCGGTACGCATGCAGCGTATTCGCCGCAAGCCCTTTTTCGACTCGCAGGTAATTTAGGAACGCTCGAATCTCCGCTTCCAATCGTATCTCCCGATTTCATGCGCCGTAGTAAGGCTTCCGGCAGAAACTTTGTGCTCGCGTGGGGCGTCGCGCCTATCGCGCGGTTTACGAGACGTCCAGCCCGCCAGCCGCCGCGTTCGGTTCAGCACGCCGCAGCAGCAGAAACAATTCCGGCAGTTCCTCGCAGCGCAGCGCCCAGGCCAAGCCGAAATAAATGCCGGTCGAAACAGCGATGATTCCCGCGAGCCATGCGGCTTTGGCTAGAAAATGCTCCAGCGTCGCCAAATGCGAAAACTTCACTGCCGCAAAACACACTGCTGACATCGCCATGGCGCAGAGCGCCATCTTGCCGAGCGAATTAAAAATCGCCGAGCCGCCCAGACGTCCGAACCGTCTGCGAAAAAGTACAAACAAGGCGCCAAAATTAAAATATGCCGCCAGCGAACTGGCCAGCGCGGGACTGGCGTTCCACAAATAACGCCCGAACGCGAAAAGCAGGACGAAATTCAGCGCCACGTGCAGCACTAGCGAGTACGCGCCTACTTTCGTCGGCGTCAAAGTATCTTGCGTCGAGTAATACATCGGCGTAATCAACTTGATGGCCGCGAACGCCGGCAGACCCAGCGAATAAAACAGCAAGGCGTGGGCGGTGAGCGCCGTGGAACGCGCCATGAACTCGCCGTGCTGAAAGAGCACTTGCGTAATCGGCACACGCAACAGAATCAAGCCCACCGCCGCCGGAATGGTGATGAACGACGCGACGCGCAGCGCGAAACCGAACGTCTGCTTCATCTCGTCCTGCTTTCCGTCCGCCGCCTGATGCGACATGGTCGGCAGGATGGCCGTAGAAAGCGCGATCGCGTAGCTGCCCAGCACCAGCTCCATCAGGCGGTCCGCCAGGTACAACGAACTGATGCTGCCCTCCGGCATGTGCGACGATGCCGCAAAAATTGCATCCACGAAAAAATTTACCTGAAACACTCCCATCCCGAAAAACACCGGCACCATCAACTTGCCGACTTTCTTCACGCCGGGATCGCGGAAGGTTACGTCTGGCCGGAAGCGCATGCCCAACTTCGCGAGTGCCGGAAGCTGCATCAGCAGCTGCAAAACCGCGCCGACTACGATTCCAACCGCCAGCGCCACCGCCGGAGTGCGGTAAGCCAGCGGCGCCCAGTTCATGATGGGCCGGTAAACAGCGCCGAACGAAAACGCGATGAACACGACGTTGAACAGGATGGACGTCGAGGCCGGAAGTCCAAAGCGAAAGAAGCAGTGCAGAATCGCGGACGCCAGCGCCGCCAGGCCCAAAAAAAAGACGCACGGAAAAATAATCCGAACCAGGTAAATCGCCAGGTCCCACCTGACGTGGCTGCCGCCCATGAACGTTAGGCTTCCCACGATCTGCCTGGAAAATACGCTTCCCAGGACCGCGATCACCGCCAGAATCACCGCCGTGTCCCAAAAGGCCCGCTGTGCGAACTGCCAAGCTTCTTTCCGTGGTTTTCCTCTCAGATACCCGGTAAATACGGGTATAAAGGAAGCGCCCAGGGCGCCTTCCCCGGTCATGCGGCGAATCAAATTGGGAATGCGAAACGCCAGGATGAACGAATCGGCTACCGGCGAAGTGCCGAGCAATAGCGCCACTCGCTGATCGCGTAAGTATCCGCAAATCCGGCTGATAACGGTGGCTAGGGCTATTACCGAGGCAGACTTTAGGATCTTGCCCTTTTCGGTCAATCGGCGGTGACTCCGATGCTAACCCTTTAAGCACCAATAACTTGACGAAAAACAGGGGCAAGAATAACATAACCTCCGGGAACTTAGCAAGAATCTCCCCGAAAAAGGCCCCAAAATCGTGAAAGATCGAGCTCCAGCCTCGACCCGCAAGAAAGTGGTGGTGTTGCTGCTTGACCGCAGCCACTTGAAGGGCTACTTGAACCCATCGGCGCTCGCGCGGACGGAGGGTTTTGAGCTACTCACGCCCGACGGGGAGCACGTCTCCGTAGCAATGCCGACCGTCAAGTCAGTCTATTTCGTGCGGGAGTTCCCAGAGACATTCCAGCCCGAGCGGAAGGTGTTCCTGAGCCGGCCGAAGCTGGATGGGCTGTGGGTGCGATTGCGTTTCCGGGACGAAGACGTGATGGAAGGGATCGTGGCGAATGACCTATTGGACCTGCTGGATAATGCCGTGCAATTGACGCCTCCGGACCTGCATAGCAATACCCTGCGATTATTTATTCCCCGCTCGGCGCTGGCTGAGATGAAGGTTTTGGGAGTGGTGGGCGCGGCGCGGCGTACTCCGCGCGCTGCCGGTGACGCGGCATCATCGCAATCCAAACTTTTCAACGAATAGCTGTTTCTTGTGTGGACTGCCGCAGGATGCCGTGCGGTGCGGCCGCCGTATGCCTGATTGCGTCTCTGTTGTACATTCATGCAGCGTAATAATGGGCGGGAGGAGAAGCCATCATGAAATTGGGCGAGATCGCGAAACAGCTGGGCTGCGAAGTGGATGGTGACGCCAGCCTGGAAATCAGCGGCGTGGCGGGAATCGAAGAGGCGCAGCCGGGCGAATTGACGTTTTTGGTGAACCGTAAGTACCGGCCGGCGCTGGAGACTACGCGCGCGACGGCGATCTGCGTCGCGAAGGATGCCGGCCCGGTGCGAATTGCGGCGCTGCGTTCCGCCAATCCGTATCTCGATTTTGCGCGGGCGATTGAGCTGTTTCATCCGGCGCCGCGCTTTACGATGGAAATCCATCCCACCGCCGTGATCGCGCAGACCGCGAAAATTGCACCGGGGGCGCACATCGGTCCGTACTGTTTCGTGGACGAAGGCGTGGAGATCGGGCGCAACGCCGTGCTGCACAGTTTTGTGACGATTTATCCGGGAGCGAAAATTGGCGACGATTTTTTCGCGCACTCCCACGTGACGGTACGCGAGAACTGCCGCATCGGCAATCGTGTGCTGCTGCAAAATGGCGTGACGATCGGGGCCGACGGATTTGGTTTTGCGCGCAGGGATGATGGCCGCTGGCACAAGATGCGCCAGTCCGGCGTTACCGTGATCGAGGATGACGTGGAGATTCAGGCGCATAGCGTGATTGACCGCGCTACCGTCGGCGAGACGCATATTTCGCGCGGAACCAAAATTGATAATTTGGTGCAGGTTGGTCACGCTTGCAAGGTGGGAGAGGACACGCTGCTGTGCGGGCAGGTGGGGCTTGCCGGAACGACGAAGGTTGGCAGCAAGTGCATTTTCGCCGGGCAGGTGGGAGCCGCGGGACATCTGACGATCGGCGATGGCGCGGTGCTTACGGCGCAGTCGGGTGTGCCAGGCGACGTTCCGTCCGGCGCAATTTATTCGGGATATCCAGCGATGAATAATCTTGCGTGGCGGAAATCGGTGGCGGTGTTCAATCACTTGCCGGAATTGCAAAAGGAATTGCGCGAGCTGCGGGAGACTGTGGCGAAGTTGAGCGCGAAGTAGAGCATCGCAGAAATCGTTGGACGGATAGCTTGCGTGAGGTGCCGCGCCGTTCGGTCAGTCCCCTGCCGCCGGCTTCTGCTCCTCCGGCAATCCTGCCGCCACCAGATCCTGCACGCGCTTGCGAAGCTCGTCGCGCTGGTCCTCCGCGTACTCGGTTGCGTTGATCGCAGGGCCGTAGCGCACGACTACTTCGCCGGGGTGAATGGTCCAATCACCTTTGCGCATCAGGCGTTGCGTGCCTGCCAGCGATACCGGCACCACCCACGCGGCGGCGCGTATGGCCATCAGAAAAGTCCCCTTCTTGAAAGGAAGCAGGCGGCCGTCGCGGCTGCGCGTGCCCTCCGGGTAGACGCAGAACGACAGGCCTTCGTTCAGATATTTCACCGCGATGTCCACGCTTTCCGCCGCGGCTTCTCTGTCCGCGCGGTCCACTGGAATTAATTTGGCCAGAGTGATTGCCTTGCTGAGAATAGGAATGCGAAAAACTTCTTTTTTCGCGAGCAGCGCGACGCGCCGGGGAATATTGGGCACCAGAGCGACGGGATCAAGGTTCGAGGCGTGATTCGAAGTGAACACGCACACGCCACTGGGAATATTTTCGAGGCCCTCGACGCGAACGCGAATCCCGGCAAGCCGCAACACGATGCGCAGGGCACCTATGAACGTCCAATACATGAAATTGGCGTCACCGGTCAGCAGCGTCCACAAAATCAGCAGGGGCTGCACGAACACCAGTGCCAGGGCGACGAAGGTCAGGACCATGATCGTGCGAATCATGGATTCAGCGGGACAAAGGCAACGGAGGCGGCGGGAGTTTCAATCTGTTCTCCCCTTCAGCCAGCCTTCACGGATGCGCTTTTGTTTTCCGGTGGCGCCCGGCATTTCGATTAAAGAGAATTTGTTCTGGTCTATCGAGCCGAGGACGAACTTCAAATCCAGATCTTGATCGTCGCGTTGCACGCGCAGGACGACGATATCTCCGGGCCCGTGATCCCGCAACCAAGCCGGCAGATAACGCGGCAGCGGCTGGCCGTTCAGAGCGACGAGTGCGTCTCCTGCTTGCAGTCCCGCTGCTTCCGCGGAGGATCCGGGCACCACTTGAGATACCAGCACCTGCGCGCCGGGGCCGTGGCCGCTGGGCCAAAAACCCAGTTCCGGCGCCGCGCGGCGTTCGACTTTCAGTTGTAGTCCTGCGGCGCTGAAAAAATTGTCGTAAGGGATCTCGTCGGTGCCCGCGACGTAGCGGCGGAAGAAATCGTCGAACTTGACGCCGGCGACTTCTTCAGCGGCTGCCTGGACGCCTTGCGAATCGTCGTAGAAGCGGCCTTGCTTCGCATAGGCGTCGTTCATGCGGCGCAGCACGTCGTCGAGCGATTTGCGATTGTCGGTGGCGTCGCGGATCGCCAGGTCCAGCAGATCGCCGAGGATTTCGCCTTTGTTGTAATACGAAATACTGCGCTCCGGGCGGCGATATTCGTCGTAGCCTTCGAGCCACGCGTCCAGGCTGGAGTCTTCGACACTTTGCCAGCGATGCGCGGGGCGCGAATCCAGCTCGCCGATTTCTCCGGCGAGGTTCGCGTAGAATTGATCCTTGGTCCACAAGCCGCTGCGCTCGAGGGTGTAGTCGCCATACGTGCTGGTGACTCCCTCGGCGAACCATAACGCGCGCGTGTACATTTCCTTGGTGTAATCCACGGGCTCGAGCGTCTGCGGGCGAATGCGTTTCACATTCCAGGCATGAAAGAATTCATGCGCGGCAACGGAGGCGGCCGCGTCGCCGGACGAGGAGGAGATCGCGGTGCAATTGGCGTGCTCCATGCCGCCGCCCCCGACTTCGGGGTACGGGCCGAAGTGAAAGAAAAAAGTGTACTGGGTGAAGGGAGCGCCCCCCATCAGGCGCACTTCGTACTTGGTGATGTCGCGCAGGATTGATTCGAGGTGCTCGCGCCGCCATTCCTTGCCGTCCACGACCACGCGAAAGTGCGCGCCGGCCTCATCGAATCCGAACTCGGCGAACTTCCCTACTTCTGCTGGGGCGTCCACTAGTTTGTCGTAGCTTGCGGCCGTAAATGAATTCGCCGGCGCGCCCGCGGGAAGTTCGGCCGCGACGCGCCAGCCGTCCGGCACATCGTCAAACTGGACTTGGGTGTCTTCCGCGCGGCGATTTGGAACGTACATCAGCACTTCGGCGAAATTCACGAACGCATGGTGCGCGTTCAGCTGCGAATTGAATGGACCGGCGTCGTCCCACTCGATGCTGTAATCGAGCGTCGCGGCGTGCCCGTCTGCGCCGGTGGCTGCGCCGTTGCCGACACCGACGCCAGCAAGCGTAATCTTCCAGGTCTGCTTATCGAGCATGCGCACGGGCAGCGACGCCGCAGCGGCGCCTGCCGAATTCCGCGCGCGCACATCGCGGACGCGGTAGGAAAAGTCGCGCACCTGGTACAAAGCGTTCCAAGCGGGCAGCGCAACGATTATTTCCTGGTCCGCGGCCTGCGCGGGAATCTGCATCGAGACGTGAAAGATGTGCTGCTCCGGATTTTTCAGCGAAATGTGATAGCCGATGGTAGCGGCCGCGGGTCGCGCACAAATTAACAGGGTGAACGCCAAAACGATCCGCCGGGCCGATTTCATTTCCGAGCTCCTTCGAGCGATTTGAATTTATCGAGCAATTTTTCACTGAGGCCATCGAAGCTGCCGTTGGACATGACCATCACCATGTCGCCGGGCCGGGCTTCGGCGGCTAGAAATTCCACGATTGCGGCTGAGGATTCAAACGCTTTTGCCGGGCGGCCGCGGTCGAGCAAGGACCTCGCGATGTATTCCGGCGAGAGGCGCTCGCCCTCTTCGAGCAACTGGGCGCGGCTGACGGGGCCGATCACGACGGCGTCGGCGATCGCGAGTGAATCCGGGAGCACGTGCTCGAAAATTTTGCGGCGCATGGTGTTGGAGCGCGGTTCGACCGCCGCCCAGATTTTACGGCCCGGCCAGCGCGTGCGCGTGGCTTCCAGCGTCATGCGAATCGCGGTGGGATGATGCGCGAAGTCTTCGACGACCAGGACGCCATTGGCTTCGCCTTTGGTTTCCATGCGCTTGCGCACGCTGACGAACGTCGAGAGCGCCTGCTGGATTGCGTCGCACTCAACCCCGCGCCCGTAGGCGATGGCGGTGGCGGCCAGCGCGTCCAGCACATTGTGTTTTCCTGCGACCGGCGTGCGGATGCGCGTGACTTCCCTGCCGCGAAACGCTACACGAAACTCGGTAGCTTCATCCAGCCATTGCACGTCTCCGGCGCACCAATCACATTCAGAGGTGAATCCGAAAGATACCACCGGGCAAAACGCTTTCGCCACGGCCTGCTTTAGTTCCTCGCTCTCACCCCAGATCAGGATTTTGCCGCGGCGCGGCACCAAGTTGACTAGCCTGCGAAATTGCACGGCGATGGATGGAAGATCCGGGTAGATGTCCGCGTGGTCGAATTCGAGCGACGTGAGAATCAGTTCGTCCGGATGGTAGTGCAGAAATTTCGGGCCGCGATCGAAAAAGGCCGTCTCGTACTCGTCGCCTTCGATAATGAATTCTTCCCCGCCGCCCAGGCCGTAGCTGCGGTCGCCGAAATTCGGTGAAACGCCGCCGACCAGAAAATCAGGCTTGCGTCCCGCCACGTGGAAAATCCACGCGAGCATGGCCGTGGTGGTGGTTTTTCCGTGCGTACCGGCAACGACGATGGAGGTGTGGCCGGGGATGAAATATTGCTCGAGGAGCTGCGGCATGGAGCAGTACGGCAATTTTTCGTCGAGGATTTGCTCAATTTCCGGGTTGCCGCGCGCGATCACGTTGCCTACGACGCACAGGTCCGGCGCGGGCTGCAAATTGTCCGCGCGAAATCCTTCATTCCAGCGGATTCCAAGGGAATCGAGAAGCGTGGAAGCCGGAGGATAGACGTTTACGTCCGAGCCGGTGACACGAAATCCGCGCTCCTTCAGCATTCCGGCTACAGGCGCCATGGCGGCGCCGGCGATGCCGAGCAGATGGACGTGCTCGGTGAGCTTATTTGATCGCGTGGAAATTTGCCGCCTCCCGGCGTTTGCTGCCGCTCGCTGCGAATTTTTCAGGTGATGAGCTTCCGTTCATCACGCTGCGGAACTTTTACGCGCGGCAGGCTGGTTCCAATATTTCCAGCCGCGATGTTTCGTCGGCCTTTAGACGCGCGCGAACGCCTAGCGGCAGCGTCAACATGGGGCGCGGCGTATGGCCGATCGGCGCGCCCCACACGACGGGGAATCCCATGGTTCCCAAAATGCGCCGTGCGACGTCGAGGACCGTCTCGCTTCCGGGAGGCGCGTCACATTCTGGAAAATCCCCCAGCAGCACGCCGGAAACTCCGCGCAGCTTTCCCGCCTGCTTCAGATGCATGAACGCGCGGTCCACTTGCCAGGGCTTCATGCCGCGGTCTTCCAGCAGCAGAATCGCGCCGTGCGTGTCGAGCTCCCAAGGCGTACCGAGCGCGGTTTCGATGAGCGTCAAGCAGCCGCCGTGCAAAACGCCGTCCGCCGAACCCGGCATGATCGTCTCCGTACCGGCGAGCGGAATCGTCCAACCTTGCTTGGTTTCGGATAGAGCGCGCGTGAGGGTCTCGACGTCGTAGCCGTCCGGCGCCCCCGCTCCTTTGTCGAGTCCCGCGGCCGCCATGGGGCCGTATAAAGTGATCCAGCGAAATTTCTGCCACAGAAAAATCTGCAGCGACGTGAGATCGCTGTAGCCCACTAAAATTTTGGGATTGGCCAGCGCCACGCTGAGCCCATCGAGCAAATAATTCGAGCCGTAACCCCCGCGCGAGCAGAAAATCCCGCGGGTGCTGGTTTCGGTGAGCGCTTCTTTCAGCGCCGCCCCGCGCTCGGCTGTGCTGCCGGCAAAAAAATCGCCGCGCGCGAGCACGCGTTCCGGATCGAACTTCGGCGTGAAGCCGAGTCGTGCGATCTCCTGGACGCCCAGCTGCAAACGAGATTCCTTCACCGGACTCGACAGCGAAAGAATGCGCACCGAATCGCCGGGGTGGAGTGCTTCAGGCTTGAGAGCTTGCGGCATGGGCCGCAAAGGAGAATAAGGAATTTCGCGCAGCGAGTCCAGCCGCGTGCGCGAAGGTGTTTACATCCGAGCAGCAGCGGGAACTGCGCTTAAAAGGGCGTAACCGCCAAATACACGTCGCCAATGCCGCTGGCAGGCTGGGCGGCGATGGTGTCCGGCGCATAAAATGCGGCGAAGCGCCCGTCGGAGCTGAGCGGAGCGGCGCTGTAGCGGTCGGCGGCGAGTGGCGCGGACTTGCTGATGCTGGAAACCGCCAGCGTGGCGTGCGTCGCCGAATAAGTGGCTGCAGCTTCGGAAAGCGCGTAGGTGTGCGGCGCACATGGCAGCACGGCGCCGAAGCAGGTATCGCGCACCACCAGCGAGCCCTCGCTGGCCAGTTGGCCGGCGGGCGCAGTGGAAGCGGCGCCCGAAACAAACGATATGTATCGTCCGGAGGCGCTGATGGCGGGGGAGAAATTTTGCGTTTTGGTGGCCGTCGTGGTGCTGTCGTTCGCAATCAGAGTTGTGGATGGAACACAGCCGTCGGGCGCCGTCTCACCGAGGCAAGTATCGCGCAGATACGCTCTGCTCACGTGGGTTGCATTCCCAGTCGAGGAATCCGCCGGTTGCGATTCGAAGACCGCGAAGCGCGCGTCGCTGCTGAGAGACGGCGAAATATTCGCGCCGCCCAGAGTTGAATCGTCCGGCGCGAAGGAAATCCTCTCCGCCGAGGGCTCGCAAGAAACGGGTGACTCAATGCCCATGCAAGTGTCCGCAAGGACGATCTGGGAGCTGCTGGCCGGATCCTGCGCCGCCGATTTCGCAGCCCACATTTCCAGGGCTACGTAGCGGCCGTCGGCGGAAATCGCCGGGCGTCCAGCCTGCGCGCCGGCGACGCGATCCTCATCGTCCACCGGAACCGCCACGGTGCGCGCCACGCAAGCTTTCGTCGCCGTGGGGCCCGCACAGGTGTCGCGCACAAAAGCTCGCGGCAGCAGCGTGGATTTTTCGGTTACAAGATTGGTCGCCGCGGAAACAAAGGCAACGAACCGGCCATCGCCGCTCAGAGCAGGGCTGGTGCTGGGGCCGTTGGCAGCTTCCGCTTCCGGGCCCGTGGAAATGATTTCGGTGTGCGGCACGCAACCGGAAGGAGCATTCGCGCCCACACAAAGGTCGCGCACATACAATTCCCAGTAGCCGAGCGACGCCACGCCATTCCCGGGGACTAAGTTCGTCGCGCGGGAGATGAAGGCCACAAACCGGCCATCGCCGCTGATGGCAACTTGCCGGCTGGATTTCCCGTTGGGAGCGCTGCCGTCCGGCGCGAGATCCACGGCGAGAGTTTTCGGCGAGCAATTCGAATTCGTCGCGCCGACGCAGGTATCGCGCACAAAAATATTTCCGGAGACGGCCGGAGCGGGCACAACCAGATTCTTCGCCTGCGAGTAGAATGCGACATATCGCCCGCCGGAGCTGATCGCCGGAGCTTCGCTCGCCCCATCTGCCGGGCCTCCAGCCACGCTGACGGAAATCACCTGCGGAAATTTCACCACTGCGCTAGCCGCCGGATTAATGGTGAACGGAAATGGATCCGAGTAAGCCGCGGCGCCGTTCGAAGAAATATTCAGCACGGTAATTTCAATGGTTCCGGCCGTCGCGATATCCGTGGTCGCAATCTGCGCTTGCAGCGAGGTGGCACTCTTGTAGGTGGTGGGGCGCGCCGCGCCATTCCAATTCACCACAGAATCGGGGATGAAATTCGTGCCGGTCACGTTCAGGGTGAACGCCACCCCGCCAGCCGTGGCATTCATCGGCATGACGGAAGTTATGGTGGGAGTCACCGGCGGAGTGGGCAGGATTGAAAAATTCAGCGATAGCGTGGAGCCGCCGGAATTCGCGACGGTGACCGGCTCAACGCCTGCCTTGGCGACGTCCGCGGCCTTGATCTGCGCCTGCACAGTATTGGCGTCCACAAACGTGGTGGTGCGCGCGCTGCCGTTCCACTTTACGGTGGAGCCGGAGGCGAAGCTCCCGCCGTTGACGGTGATCGTAAAATCGGAAGCGCCGGCAACAACACTGGCGGGTGAAAGCGAACAGATCGCCGGTGCGTTTGCGGAAGAAGCGATGAAGCTGACCGCCGGTGAGAAAATTTCGTTTCCGCCGCCGACGTAGCTGTACACGCTGATGCCGTTACAGCTGGCGGCAACGATATCCGCGGCGGTGATCTGTGCAGTTAACTGCGTGGAACTGACAAACGCCGTGGTGCGAGGACTGCCGTTGAAAGCGACGACGGAGCCTGAAAACGGCGGTTGCGGGGGCATGGTTGGGTTAGGAATGTTGGCATTACCCGAAACAAAATTCGAGCCGTTCACGGTGAGCATGAATGCCGCACCCTTGGGGCTGGCGTTGGCCGGACTGATAGTGGAGATCAGCGGCGTATTCGTTTGCGTGGGATATACCGTGAATGGCGCAGCGTTGATGCTGATCCCGCCACCCGGCAGCGGATTCGACACGGTCACGAGCGAAGTGCCGGGGGATGCGACGTCGGAAGCAAAAACCGTGACGGCGAGTTGGCCAGTATTTATATTCACGGTCGCCGAGCGCGCGGAGCCGTTCCAAAACGCCGTGGAAGTGCCGGTGGATCCCTGAATGAAGCCGGTGCCGGCAACGAAAAGAGTAAAGGACTGGCTACCGGCGGTGACGCTGGACGGAAAAAGTCCGGTGATGACTGGCGTGGGATTCGGCTGGCCTGGGGAGACGCTGTTCCCGTTGCTGGAGCTGCAACTCGACGTCAGCAGCGCCAGCACTGCTACCACCCCGAACGCGGTCCAGCGCAAACGCATCAAGCCTGTCCTCCTGCAATTTTTACCGGTAGAGTTCACGAAAACTGGCGCCGCCGTTCGTGAGTGTCGCTGGGAAAGCCGAACGAGGGAAACGATCCAAACGCCTGCGAGTCCCTTGAATAATGCCCAAGAATTGATAGCATCCCGGCGAACACTCGTCAACTCGGATTCCCTTACGCGGTGTTTGGTTGGCCCACATTTCGGGGGCGACGTTCGAATGAGCAACTGTTCTGGTAAGGCGACGGGCTATGTGGCGACGCTGCGGGATGATTCTTCAAGCGCGGAGCGGGCGAGCCTCAACCTTGGCGTTGAGCGCCGCAAATTTTGTGAAAAGCTCGCGCTCCTGGTGATAGCTGACTTCCGCTTCGAAATCCACGATCAATTCGTCGTTGAGTTGTTGCGTCTGCCAGCGGCGCGCTTCGATCTTGGCGGCCTCGACGATGCGGTGCGCCGGAACTAGCAGATCGGTGTTCGCTGGAGCCATCAATTGAAACGTCATCAAGCGCGTTTGCAATCCCAGACGGTCTTCCAGATAGCCCAGGACGACTAGCGCGACCAGCACCATCAAGGTGGCGAAAATCGCGGTGGCGAGCATTCCTGCGCCCACGGCCATGCCGATGCTGGCCATCACGAAAATTGTGGCCGCGCTGGTGATGCCCAGCACCGCGCCGCGATCGCGAATCACCACGCCCGCGCCGATGAAGCCGATGCCGGGAATAATCTGCGCGGCGATGCGCGTGTGGTCGCCGCCGACCGAGCCGGCCATTTCGTAGGAAATAATGGTGAACAGCGCCGCGCCGAAGCAGATCAGCATGTTGGTGCGGATTCCAGCGGGCTTGCGGCGCAGTTGGCGTTCCAGGCCGATCAGTCCGCCCAGAAAAGCTGCCAGCATCAGCCGCAGCAGAATGTAGGAGTTTAGGTCGTGAAGCATGCCACCCCCGTGGCGCGCGCCGGTTGAGATTCTACTGGAAGGCGCGCCGGAGTGGTGCGGCGATTTTCAAAGTTTCCGCGGCGGCGAGAGTTGCCGGGCGGAATCCTAAAGTTTGAACGACGTCAGCTTCGAAAAAAGGCGCGCGCGAGCGTGGATTTCGCTGCGCTTGAGCGTGGTGAGGCGCTGCACGCCGAATTTTTCCACCGCGAAGCTTCCCAGCACGGAACCGTACACCATGGCGTTACGCAGCGTGCGCTCGTTCACCTTCCCCGCGCCCGCCAGATAGCCCATAAATCCGCCGGCGAAGCTGTCGCCCGCTCCGGTGGGATCGTGCACTTCTTCCAGAGGAAATGCCGGCACGGAGAACAAAAAGTTTTCGTGCATCATGATGGCGCCGTGCTCGCCGCGCTTGATCACCAGCGTTTTCGGACCCATTTTGAAGATTTCTCTCGCGGCGCGCGTCAGGTTGTGCTGGCCGGTAAGTTGGCGGGTCTCATCGTCGTTGATCACCAGTACCTGGATATGTTTCAGCGTTTCTTTTAGTTCGGCGGGGGTGCGCTCGATCCAGTAGTTCATGGTGTCCAGGCCGACGACCTTGGGCTTGCGCGTGACTTGCTTCAGAACGGAGCGCTGCAGCGTCGGGATCAATGTTGCCAAGAAAAATGAAAGACGAGTCCGTGTACGAGGGCGGCAGCGTGGGCTGGAAATTCGCGAAGACGTTGAGGTCGGTGATCAGAGTGGTGCGTTCATTCATATTCTGGTTGTAGCGCCCGGCCCAGTAAAATGTTTTTCCCGCGGCGCGCTCCAGACCCTGCAAATTAATGTGCTGATGTTTCAGGACGGCGGCGTCTTTCGCCGTGAAATCATCGCCGACGATGCCTACCAGGCGCACCGGCGCAAGGTGGCACGCCGCGAGCGCAAAATAGCTGGCGGCGCCGCCCAACAGACGATCGTGCTTGCCACGGGGCGTCTCGATTCCATCGAACGCCACCGAACCAACCACTAGTAACGACATGAACTCTCCTCGTGCTGTAGATTTCGGGGATCGCGTTATTTAAGAAATGTACTTGCTGATGATTGGCGCCAGGCGCTTCCTGGTCGCCGCGGAAATCATTTTGCGATCGGTGAGTACGGCGTGAGCCAGCGCTGCGCCGCACTTGCACGCGCGGTCTGCCGGCAGTTGCGCCACGGCTTCGTGCAACACGCGCTGCACGTTCGAAGTATTGCGATTCAGGTTCTCGATGATCTCGCTGACCGTTACGGCGTCGTGTTGCGGGTGCCAGCAATCGTAATCGGTGATCATGGCGATGGTCGCGTAGCAGAGTTCCGCTTCGCGCGCGAGCTTGGCTTCCGTCAAATTGGTCATGCCGATCACGTCGAAGCGCAGTTGGCGGTAGGTGTTCGATTCTGCCAAAGTCGAAAATTGCGGGCCTTCCATGCAGACGTAGGTGCCGGCGGGGTGCACTTTCACTCCGGCGCGGTCGCAGGCTTCGGCTAGGTGCGCGGAGAGGTGGGTACAGGTGGGCTTGTCAAATCCCACATGCGCGACGATGCCACCGCCGAAGAATGTGGCGATGCGCCCGCGGGTGCGATCGAAAAATTGGTCGGGGATCAGAAAATCCAGCGGCGGCAAATCATCGCGCAGCGAACCCACCGCGCTGACCGAGATGATTTGGTCGACGCCGAGCATTTTCATCGCGCAGATATTGGCGCGGTAGTTGATCTCGCTGGGCGAAAGCACATGGCCGCGGCCGTGGCGCGCCAGAAACGCCACGTGCTTCCCTTCCAACGTGCCGCTGATAATTGCGTCGGAGGGATCGCCGAAGGGAGTCTTCACGCGGACTTCGCGCGTGTTGCTGAGGCCCGCCATCGAGTAAAGGCCGCTGCCTCCGATGATGCCGATTTTCACCTTCTCGTTTTTCGCGCTGGATGTCTTCGCGGACTTTGCCGTTGTTTTCTTCGCGCGTTTTGCAGCTTTCGCCATTTTCAATCCACCTTTATCGGTTCTGCTTCCCAATGTCCGTCGCGCTCGCGGATGTAGGCCGCCTGCGTCTTGGTATCGTGGCAGAACAGCGCGATCCAGCCTTCGTGAACCAATTCCGGAATCCACTTCTTTTTGTTTTCGAGCGTGGTCATGGGATACAAGTCGAAGCCCATGATCCATGGCAGCGCCATATGGGCCGTGGTAGGAACCAAATCCGCGAGGAAAAATGCGGTCTTTCCGCCGCCTGTCAGTTTCACGCACTGCATGTTCGCGGTGTGGCCGGGGATGCGAATCAATTCCACGCCGGGAGCGATGGCGCGATCGGCCTCCAGCAACGCAAGCTTGGCGCTGGAAAGCGGGACGTAATTGTCTTCCAGGTAGCTGGCGCGGTCGCGCTCGCTGGGATGCTTGGCGTGTTCGAATTCGCCGCGCTGCACCACATATTTTGCGTTGGGGTAGGCGGCAATGACTTTATCTTTTTCCACGAGTGTATTTCCGCCGCAGTGATCGAAATGCAAGTGCGTATTGATCACGATATCAATTTCGCTGGGGTGCAGGCCGTAGTCCTTCAGCCGGTCGTTCACGAAAGGGCCTTCCACGCCGTAAATATCGCGCAGCTTCGCGGACATTTTCGCGCCGATGCCGGTTTCCACCAGAATTCGTTTGCCGCCCGCGTGCACCAGCAGGCAATTCATCGCCAGCTGAATGCGATTGCGCCCGTCGGAGGGAATTTTCTTTTCCCACATTATTTTAGGTATCACACCGAACATCGCTCCGCCATCGAGCGACACATATCCATCCACCAACACGTGAAATTCCAGGTCCCCTAGCTTCAACGATCCTCTCCAAGCCCGGCCCGCGCCAGGATTTCATTTACCGCGGCGTAGGGGTCGGTTTTTCTGTCGGCCACCGCCGCCGCGATGGCGTCGAGCTCTTTTTCACTGAGATATTTTCCGGCTACGCGCTCCATCAGCCGCGATTCCAGCAATTGCAAAATCCATTCCTTCCAGTGCGCGATTTCGCGCGCCTGGCGTTCGTGCGCTTGCTCGAAATGCTTGCGGAACAAGGCAATTTGGCGGCCCAGCTCGGCCACGCCTTTATTTTCCGTGGCGATGGTGCGCACCACCGGAGGTTTCCAGCCGTCGCGTTCCGGCACCAGCTGCAGAATTCCCTTCAGCTGCTGCTCGAAACGATCCGCGCCTTCGCGGTCGGATTTGTTCAGCACGAAAATGTCGCCGATTTCCATCAGCCCGGCTTTCAGGCTCTGCACGTCGTCGCCCATGCCGGGCATCAGCACCACGATGGTGCAATCGGCCAGACGCACGATTTCGATTTCGCCCTGGCCCACTCCTACTGTTTCCACCAGGATGATTTGTTTTCCCGCCGCGTCCAGCAGCAGCGTGGTATCTCGCGTGGCCTGCGACAAGCCGCCCAGAAATCCGCGCGTGGCCATCGAACGAATGAACACGCCCGCATCCGTTGCGTGCCCCTGCATGCGGATGCGGTCGCCCAGGATGGAGCCGCCGGTGAAGGGACTCGAGGGATCCACGGCGATGATGCCCACGGTTTTCTTCTCCGCGCGATAATAGCTGGCCAGGCGATCGACCAGCGTGCTCTTGCCCGTGCCGGGCGCGCCGGTGATGCCCACGCGATAGGCGCGGCCGGTGTGCGGAAAAAGCTGGCGCAGAATTTCCTCAGCGCCGCGCTCGCGGTTTTCAATCGCGGAAACCGCGCGGGAAATTGCGCGCACGTCTCCTGCGCGCACTTGCTCCGCCCAGTTTTCGATGGAGACAGTCATAGCCACGTGAGTTGCAGCCTCGGAATGGTAACACTGGAACGGCTGGCAGCAATGAGCGCTGACGTCAAAACAAAATAAATTATTTCTTGCCCAGAATCTGCCGCGCGATCACCAGCCTCTGTATTTCACTGGTGCCCTCGCCAATCGTACACAACTTCACGTCGCGATAGAACTTTTCCGCCGGATAATCCTTGATGAATCCATAGCCGCCGTGAATCTGCACGGCTTCGTTGGCCACACGCACGGCCACTTCTCCGGCGTAGAGCTTGGCCATGCTGGATTCCTGGGTGATGCGCGCGTCGTGATTGCCGGAAGCGATGGCGCGGTCGGCGAGCCAGGCGGCTTGATAGGTGAGCAAGCGCGCCGCTTCGATTTGCGTGGCCATATCCGCCAGCTTGAACTGAATCGCTTGAAATTCCGCGATGGCCTTGCCGAATTGCTTGCGCTGCTTGGCGTAGCGCACGGACGCTTCGTACGCGCCTTGCGCCATTCCCAGACCGAGCGAGGCAATCGAAATTCGTCCGCCATCGAGAATCTGCAGGCTGTTGACGAATCCTTCGCCTTCCTTGCCCAGCAGATTTTCCGCGGGCACCTGACAATCGGTAAAAACCACTTCGCTGGTATCGCTGGCGCGCAGCCCCAGCTTGTTTTCTTTTTTGCCGGGCTTGAATCCCTTGGTACCCTTCTCGATGATGAAGGCGGAAATCCCGTGGCTCTTTTTCGCAGGGTCGGTCACCGCCATTCCCACGCATACGTCGGCATAATGTCCGTTGGTGGTGAAAGTTTTGGAGCCGTTGAGCAGCCAGCCGCCGTCTTTCTTCACGGCCGTGGTGCGCGTGCCGCCGGCGTCGGAGCCGGCTTCGGGCTCGGTGAGCGACCAGCAGCCGAGTTTCTTGCCCTGTGCCAGAGGCGTAACGTATTTCTTCTTCTGCTCTTCGCTGCCGAATTTATAGATGTGATTGGTGCAGAGCGAATTGTGCGCCGCGACGATGATGCCGATGGAGCCATCCACACGCGAAAGTTCCTCGATGATGATGGCGTATTCGGCGTAGCCCATGCCCGCGCCGCCGTATTTCTCCGGGAAAATCACGCCGAGGAAGCCCATATCAGCGAGCTTGGGAATTAATTCGGAGGGAAACTTCGACACTTCGTCCCACTCCATCACATGGGGCAGGATTTCGCCTTCGGCAAACTCGCGCACCGTTCGCCGCAGCTGCTGTTGTTCATCCGTCAGCGCAAATTCCACGTGGCCTCGCTGGTATGCAGAATCAATGATAAACAAAATAAATATCGAACCCGCACCACAATTTATATCATATCGATCCGCACGCGCGACAACCGTGACGGCGGAGATTACGGCAGGGTAAACGCGACGACTTCGTCCGTCTGCTTTTCTTCCGTCACCTTGGCATGGCCGCCGGCGGCGATCACCAGGAATTGTTTGCCGCCCGGACGCAGCTGGTACGTCATCGGCGTTGCGGCGCCGGGAGTGGGCAGGTCAAATTTCCAAAGTTCTTTTCCGGTTTCGATGTCGAAGGCGCGAATCGCCGGATCAATCATTGTTCCGGCGATGAAGACCAAGCCGCCGGCAGTGACAATCGGTCCGCCCAGACTCAGCGCACCCAGCGGCACCATCGGCTTGTTCGGCGCGAGGGAACCGAGCGGCACTTGCCAGCGAATGGTGCCCTGCGTCATATCTACCGCCGCGAGAGTTCCCCACGGTGGAGGCGTGCACGGAAGTCGATGCGCTTTCGCGAAGAGAAACGTGCGAAACATTCCGTAGGGCGCGCCGTATTGCTGCGTGTATTCGAGGTCTGACGTGTTGTTGTCCGCCGCGTCCCAGTATTTGTCGGCGGCGACCACGCCCATCTCTGCCGCAATGTTATTGGTATTGACCAGCAACAAGCCGCGCTGCGGATCGAAGGCATAGCCGCTCCAGTTCGCGCCGCCGACGTTTCCTGGTTCCGAGAGCGAGCCTTGCAAACTTGGCGGCGTGAAAATCCCCTCGTTGCGCAGAGCTTTTATGCGCTCGCGGCAGTAATCGCGGTCTGCCGGAGTAATGCCCCAGGCCTCATCGGCGGAAAGTTTCTGCGGCACCAGAGCCGGAGGGGCGAGCGGAAAAGGCTGCGTCGGCGAGGTCACTTCGCCCGGAACATCGGATTGCGGCACCGGGCGCTCTTCCACGGGAAATACCGGGACGCCGGTGTCGCGATTCAGGACATAGAGAAACCCGGTCTTGTTGCTCTGAATTACTGCCGGCACGCTTTTGCCGTCGTGCTGCAAGGTGGCGAGCAGCGGCGGCGGGGCGCTGTCGTAATCCCAAAGATCGTGATGCACGAGCTGGAATCCCCAGACGAGCTCGCCGGACTTTGCACGCAATGCAACGATTGAATCCGCCCATTTGTCGTCGCCGACGCGCATGCCGCCGTAATAATCCGGACTGGGGCTGCCGGTAGGAACAAAAATCAAATCGCGCTCTGTATCCACAACCATCACGGACCAGGCGTTGCCCGCGCCGGTGCGCCAAATCTTTCCGGCGCCAGAAGTGGCGGAGGCGGAGTCAGGATCATTCGGCGGCAGCGGCTCCCACTTCCAGCGCAGCGCGCCGGTACGCGCATCGAAGGCGCGGACGACGCCGCTGGGCATGTTCACGCGCGAATTGTCGTCAATGGAGGAACCCACGACCACCATGTCGTCAATCACGGCGGGCGGAGAAGTCATGTGATACTGCGCCGGGAATATAACGCGCCACATCGCGCAGGCTGATCTGTCCACGATTGCCGAAATCCATGCAGGGATTGCCCGTCGCGCTATCAAGTGCGATCAGGCGCGCATCGAGTGTGCTTTCGAAAATCCGGCGGCGGCAGCGCCTGCCTTTGGCGCGTGATGGATCGAGCCAGGTGGCGACACCGCGATTGATCAAACCATCGCCGTAATCTCCGTCGAGTTCGATCATCGGATCGTAAACCCACAGCTGTTTCCCGGTTTCCGGATTCACCGCGAACACACGATTGAAGGGCGTGGTGAGGTAGAGAGTGCCATCCACCAGAATGGGAGTGGTTTCCAGGCCGCTGCGTTTGCGGCGGCCTTTGCCATCGGAGATGTCGCCGGTGTGAAATGTCCAGGCGACTTTCAGGTGCTTCACATTTTCGCGATTGATCTGCGTGAGGGGTGAATAGCGCGTGCCGCCGGCGTCGTGGCCGTAGTAGGCCCAATCGTTTTTTGTCGCGCCAGCGGAATTCGCGGATGATTGCGCGCTGGCGGTCTGTAATCCCGCGCACGAAATGACTATCGCAGCGACGAACAGAAACCGCGCCAACTTCCGCATCAAGTCCTCCGGTGCACGATCACGCGATGGGCGCGCTACCAATCCAGCTTCGCGCCATCTTTCGCGTTCTGCTCATCGAGCCATTTTTTCAGGGGCGCGAAATAGTCGAGGATCGCGGTGGCGTCCATTTGTTTTTCGCCGGTCATCACTTCGAGGGCTTCGGGCCACGGGCGGCTCTGGCCCATTTGGAGCATTTTGTTCAGGCGCGCGCCGGCTTCTTTATTGTTGTAGATCGAGCAGCGATGCAGCGGGCCTTGGTAACCGGCCTGGCGGCAGAGGGCGCGATGAAACTGGAACTGCAGAATGTCCGCGAGGAAGTAACGCGCGTAAGGTACGTTGGCCGCGACGTGATATTTCGCGCCGGGATCGAAATCCTGTTCGCTGCGCGCGACGGGAGGCTTCACACCCTGATATTTTTCGCGCAGCGCCCACCAGGTCTTGTTGTAATCCGCAGGAGTGATTTTTCCGGAGAAGACTTCCCAGCGCCATTTATCAATCAGCAGGCCGAAGGGCAGGAACGCGACTTTCTCCAGCGCCTTGTGCATCAGGATGCCGATGTCCGCAGATTCGGGCGGCACATTTTCCAGCAGCCCAATTTGTTTGAGGTATTCGGGCGTAACGGAAAGGGCGATGGTGTCGCCGATGGCTTCGTGGAAACCGTCGTTGGCGCTGTTGCGGAAGAGCGGCGGCTGCGTGTCGTAAGCGCGCTGGTAGAAATTGTGTCCGAGCTCGTGATGAATGGTCGAGAAATCTTCGCCCTTCTGCTCGATGCACATTTTGATGCGCAAGTCGTCCACGAAATCAATGTCCCAGGCGCTGGCGTGGCACACCACGTCGCGGTCTTGCGGTTTGACGAACATGGAGCGCTGCCAGAATGTCTGCGGCAGCGCTTCGAAACCCAGTGACATGAAAAAGTGTTCGCCGTAATGGACCATCGCGAGCGGGTCAATCTGCTTGGCTTTCAGAATTTGCGTCAGATCGTAGCCCGGATCGGCGTTCGCGGGAGCCACCAGCGGATAAATGTTGCCCCAATCCTGCGCCCACATATTTCCGAGCAAGTGCGCGGGGATCGCGCCGTCTGGTCCGAGGACTCCGGGACCATATTTTTTCACTAGCTGCGTGCGCACGTATGCGTGCAGCGAAACGTACAGCGGCCGTACCTGTTCCCAGAGCCGGTCCATCTCCGCGCTGAAAACGCCGGGAGGCATATCGTAATTCGAGCGCCACATTGCGCCGGTGTCTGCAAATCCCACTTCGCGCGCGCCTTCGTTCGCGAGCTCCACCATACGGGAATAGCGCTCGCGCATGGGCGGCGCGATGGCGTGCCAGCCGAGCCAGGCGCGCTGCAGCTCGATGGGGTCGCGGCTGGTGGCCATGATATTTTCCAGATCATCCAGCGCGAGACACTTCGCCTGTGCGCCCTCGGGGCACCATTTTCCCTTGCCGTAATCGCTCTGCAACGATGCGTTGATCTGCGAAAGCTCGGCGCTTTCTTTGGGATTGCGCGGCGCGGGGATATCCACGGAGAGCTTGATGAGCTTCAGCTTGCGCTCGATGTCTGGGGGAAGTTCGAGCGATTCGAAGCGGCGGGCTTGCGCGGCCAGCTCGGACGTGGCGGCTTTTACGTTTTGATCAGCTTGCGCTGCGAGAATTTCGGTGTCGTCGGTGATGAAAGTTTCCTGCACCCATTGCGCGCGGCTGGCTTTGATCCAGAGATCGAGCAGGCGTTTTTCGGCGGCGTCGGAGAATTGGCGAGCCTCTTCAACTGTCGGAGGAGCCGCAGCAGCCTGAGTTTGCGCGGCGCTGGCTGCATTTTGTGATTGGAAAGTCATCAGTCCACCTAGAATTAGGATAACGGGGAGTCCTACTTTGATGCAGATCGGCAAAATTTTCGCAGTCTTCATGTGTGCACCGCCGCTTGTCGTCGCCCGCGCGTTGCCGAGCCTGTCTCGAAGCTCGGAGCGGCCTACAATATCATGAGGATGGAGTTTTCTCGTGCTGAGGGCACGTAGAATTCTGCGAAGTTTAGTAAGAAGCGCTTGCTCGATAGCAGCTTGTGACCGATCATTTGTATCGAATAGAAAAAATGAAGTGCTTTGTTTTCTGTGGGTTGCAAAATTGGAGGAGCGACAGAGGGGTTCATTTGTATTGAATAGAAATTGGCGTTTCTGGAGGCAGCCGGCACCGGGGCGGCTGGCTGGGGGCGGCGGCAGGAGGGCGCTGGATCGGCGGCGGGCTGTGTTCGACATTTTCACAGATTCATCATGCTCTTGCGGCGGGCGAAATGCAAAACGTTGTGTGTGTACAGGAAGCTGCTATCGGGTGAACGGCGCCGGCTTGGAGCTGGTGTGGCGACGTCAAAACCTACGTCCACTGCTGCCCGGTTCGATCAACCTGAACCGGCCGCTACAAAGTCAAAAGCAACAGCGTAATGCAACTTCAGACGCAACAGAGCCGGCGGGACGCCGGCGCTACTAAAGTCAAAGGCGCCCGGCTAAAAAGCAGGCGGCCGCTACAACGTCAGAAGCATGACCCGCGCGCATTTTCCGCAAATTGTTTTGCTGAGGAAATACTGGCTACCTGCCGGCACACAGACTCGAGGCGATTGATCGTCGACGACGGAGTCAGTGAGCGGCGGCTGCGGGCGTTTTCTCGGCTGCGACCTGTGCGACGGCTGCCAGGGCGGCATCAATTCCGGCGCGGTGCACATCGCAGTGCGTGACCATGCGCACGGAGTATTTTTCGGTGGCCGAGCACAGAACTTTTTTGGCTGCCAGTTGCTCGCAGATTTCCGCGGCGGTGCGGGCGGTTGCGCGCACGTCGAAGATCACGATGTTGGTTACCACGCGCGCCGGGTCGAGCGAGATTCCCTTCACCGCTGCGAGTCCTTGCGCCAGGTGCTGTGCGTTTTCGTGATCGAGGTGCAGGCGCTTGGGCGATTCTTCCAGCGCGATTAATCCAGCGGCTGCGAGTACGCCTACCTGGCGCATGCCGCCGCCGAGCATCTTGCGGCGGATGTGCGCCTGCTTGATGAAATCTTGCGAGCCGACGAGAAGCGAGCCTACCGGTGCGCCCAGGCCTTTCGACAGGCAGAACATCACCGAATCAAATTTGCGGGTGATTTCCGCGACGCTCTTGCCTAGCGCGACCGCCGCGTTGAAAATCCGCGCGCCATCCAGATGCACGCGCAAGCCCGCCGCGTGGGCGCGGTCGCAGATATCTTCGGCCACGGCCGTGGGATACACGGTGCCGCCGTGCATGTTGTGGGTATTCTCGAGCGTCACGAGGGCGGTCTGCGAATCGTAGTAGATTTTCTCGCGGATGAGCGGCTCGATCAGCTCCCACGTTAATATGCCACTCGGCGCCGGGACTGTGCGCGGCATCACTCCGGCGACCGCGGACATGGAAGCCAGTTCGTACAAATTCACGTGCGCGCGCTGCTCGCAAATCACTTCGTTGGAGCGCTGGGTCCAGCCCATGATGGCTAGCAAGTTGCCCATGCAGCCGGACGGGACGAAAAGCGCCGCTTCGCGCTGAAAAATTTCCGCGGCGCGGGCTTGCAGGCGATTCACCGTGGGGTCTTCGCCATAAACGTCGTCGCCAACTTCCGCGGCAGCCATCGCGGCGCGCATCGCCGGGGTCGGTCGCGTTACCGTATCGCTGCGCAAATCGACGATGGGGTTTTCGTGCCGCGCTTCTGCGGGTCCGCTGTGCACGTTCGGCTCCTTATCCCAGTAACTCCACGAATACTTCATTCGATACGGTCAGATGTGCGGGCGCCAGGCGGAGCTGAGCGCCATCCATCTCCAGCAATCCCTGCGCGCGCAGCCCGGCGATCCGCGCTTGCAGGCTGACGCCATACTTTTTTTCTACTCGGGCAAGGTCAATGCCTTCGAGCTGGCGCAGGCCCAGAAATAATTCCTCTTCGAGCGCTTGCTGTGCGGTGACCGGCTCGATCTGCTGGCGCGGCGAGGCGCCGCTTTCGATGCACGCGACATATTGCGCCGAATCGTGCACGTTCGACCAGCGCTGTGTGCCATCAAAAGAATGCGCGCCAGCGCCCAGGCCGATATACGGTTCGCGGCGCCAATATTTCAAATTGTGGCGCGAACGGAACCCCGGCAGGCCCCAGTTCGAGATTTCGTAGTGCTCGTACCCGGCTTCAGCGAGGCGCGCACATGCGGATTCGTAGGAGTCCGCCATGGCGTCGTCGCTGGGAATAGCTTCGGCGCTGTAGCGGCTCCCGCCCGCGAGCGATTCTTTTCCCAGGCGGCTGCCTTCATCAATTTCCAGCAGGTAGATCGAAACGTGTTCAGGCCTGATCTCCAGGATGCGCGAGACCGATTCTTCCCACGACTCGCGCGTCTGCTGCGCGAGACCGGCAATCAGATCCATGCTGATGTTGCGGAATCCCGCTTGGCGCAGGATCCGCGCCGCCGCGAAAATATCCGCGCGACGATGCATGCGGCCGGCGGCCTGCAATTCGCGATCGGCAAACGATTGCACGCCCAGGCTGATGCGGTTGAATCCGGCGGCGAGCCAGGCCTGGGCTTTTTCAGGCGTGATGGTTTCTGGATCCGCTTCGAGGGTCACTTCGAGGCATTCTGCAGGCTGCGCGAATTCGAAATTGTGGCGAAGAGAATCTAGAATTCCCGCGAGCGCAGAAGGCTCGAGCAAGCTGGGCGTGCCGCCGCCAAAGTACGCTGTGTCCAAAGCAGCGTCACGCAGGATGGAAATCTCGCCGCTCGCCGCCAGTTCCGCAATTTCGCGACGCACGGCCTCGGCATAGGGCCCGTATTTTTCGCGCGCCACCACGCCGGTATGAAAATTGCAGTAGGTGCACTTGGTCTGGCAGAAAGGCACCTGAATGTAAACGCCGAGGTTCATTTCGGGGCCGCGACCACGTCGAACTCGTCAGAGCTGGCCTGTAGCACGGCTCTGCCGTCCCTGATCGCTTCGCAGTGCGCGCCCACGTCTTCCACGCTGACATCCTTATATCTGAGCCATAGCCTGAACGCGCCGGGCTGCGTCACCTTCACCGTGAATTCCAGGACTTCGCCACCGTGCAGGATGGCGGACGATGCGTCTTCCGCGGGCGAGCAACTCATGATTTCCTTGCTCCATTTTTTGCGGGTGCGCGACTGGACGGCGAAACCGGGCGCGGGACGTCCGCTGCCGGCTACGACGATGGCGCCGCAAACGCCCAGGCAAAAAGTAAGGCGCTTTTCGCCATTATTTCTGATGCGCACCGCGAACGGTTTGCCGACGACTTGCTGGTCGCCCACCACGGCAATCGTGATGTCTTCTCGTGCGGAAATTCCGTCGCCGGCCCCGGTGGAGACCAGGAGCAGCAGAACGCCGATTATTGGCATCGCTGACAGCGTGCGATTCATGGTCACCCAGTTTACAACCAAACCAAATTCACTACACGCATAGACCGTAGGCGCAAACGCCAGCGACAAATTACGTGCGAAGACTGCGAAACACGTACTTCAGCGGCTGAAGCCGTACTCGTTTTGCTGCGTTTATGTCGTGGCCCATCGAACCTGCCACAGGCAGGCTCTCAGGATGAACTGGAGCCACGACCTACAAAGACTCCTGCGTTCGCACATAGATTCCAGCTGGCTGCCCTCGCAATTCCAATCCTTCGACGTGAAGCATCGTGTTTACGTTGCGGGATCCGGAACGATCTTGAGGCGCAGCTCGCGGCTGCGCGGCCCATCAAATTCGGCGAAAAAAATCCGCTGCCAGCGACCCAGCGCGAGCTTTCCGGCAACGATCCACAGCGTTGCGGACGAACCCACCAAGGCCGTCTTGATGTGCGAATCGGAATTCCCTTCCGCGTGCGCGGAGTTGAGCACGCGCGGCACCAGGCGGTCAAACGCCGCCGCGATGTCCTGCGCGACTGCCGGGTCGTAGCCCTCATTGATGGTGACGCCCGCGGTGGTGTGCGGCACGTAGAGATGGCAGACGCCGTCCGCGCAGCCGGAATCGCGTACGGCGGCCGCGATCTCGTCGGTTACGTCCTGCATTTCCGTCCGGCGAGCGGTTCGCACTTGCAGCGTTTGCATCAGCTTCGGCGCGCCGCGTTTTTCATGCGCGTTCATGGATTTATCCCCTTGCGGCATTTTCGGTCCGCACGATGCTAGAGACTAACAAATCAACCGTGTGCGAAACTTCGATTTATGCGCGCGCGGTTCCAATGTTATGATTTGCTTTTGCCGCAAGCAATCGGCGCGGTCGCCAAGTGGTAAGGCATAGGTCTGCAAAACCTTTATCGGCGGTTCGATTCCGCCCCGCGCCTCCAACTTTTTTCTTGTAAATCTCACTCCAGCCTCTGCCTGTTTCGGCGCGATTTGTGTTTGAATCCTGCCATGGAAAATGTGCTGAAGCTTCTAACGCTGCTCAGTTCCGGCATGTTCGCAGGCGCGTCGTTTTATCTTACGACCGTCGAACAGCCGGCGCGAATGTCGCTGGGAGCTTCCGCGGCGCTAGAGGAGTTTCGGCCCAGCTACAAACGCGCCGCTCCGCAGCAGGCGGCTTTGGCGATCGTGTGTTTTGTTTGCGGCGTCTGGCTGGCATGGCTCACGCAACATTCCACGCCACATCTCACGCAACATTGGCTCTGGCTGCTGGGCGGCAGCATGGTAGGCGCCGTCGTGCCCTTTACGTTCATCTTCATCATGCCGACCAACCGATCGCTTCTGGACGCCGGGAAGCAGCTGGATGCGCGCACGGTGGAATCCCTGCTCGCGAAGTGGGCCCGCCTCCACGCCGTGCGCACGGTGCTAAGCTTGCTTGGGTTTTTGGTGCTGCTTGGAGCGTGCGTTTTTCAGCCTTGAATTCGCCTGCCGGTGATTTGCAGCCCGCTTCCCGCATGCAGTAAACTCTTGGATTCGCGTTCTCTCAGGGGGCGTTCATGCTGGTGGTCATGCGGTCGCAGGCGACAGACGAACAGGTGCGGGCCGTCTGTGAGCGCATCGAGTCGCTGGGCTTTAAGGCTCTGCCCGTTCCCGGCGCGGGACGCACCGCGGTGTGCATCACCGGCAATTCCGGCGCGGTGGATCTGGGGACGCTGGAATCCATGCCGGGGGTGGTCGAATGCATCGCCGTCAGCAAGCCGTACAAACTGGTTAGCCGCGACGTGAAACCGGAAAACACGGTGGTGCGCGTGCCCACGCCGCTGGGTGACGTCGCCTTTGGCGGCACGGAGATCGCGATGGTGGCAGGACCCTGCGCCATCGAAACACGCGAGCAAGCTTTCACCATTGCGAAGCAGATCAAGGCGGCGGGGGCGCGCCTGTTCCGCGGCGGCGCTTACAAGCCGCGCACTTCCCCGTACAGTTTTCAAGGACTGGGCGAAGCGGGCCTGGAAATCATGGCCGAAGTGCGCAAGGAATTCGGACTGGGCATCATCACCGAAGCGATTGATCACGAATCGCTGGACCTGGTGGCGGAATTTGCGGACGTGATCCAGATCGGCGCGCGCAACATGCAGAATTTTTCGCTGCTGAAGCGCGCCGGGCGCGCCAAGAAACCGGTGCTGCTGAAACGGGGCATGGCCGCCACGCTGGACGAATTTCTGATGGCCGCGGAATACCTGATGTCCGAAGGAAACTACGCAGTGATTTTGTGCGAGCGCGGCGTGCGCACTTTTTCCGATTTCACGCGCAACACGCTGGACCTGGCCGTGGTACCCGCGGTGCAAAAGCGCAGCCATCTGCCGATCGTGGTGGATCCCTCGCACGGCACCGGGCGCCGCAATAAAGTTTTGCCGCTTTCGCGCGCCGCCGTCGCGGTGGGCGCCGACGGATTGCTGGTAGAAGTTCATCACGACCCGGACCGGGCGCTGTCCGACGGGCCGCAATCCATCCTGCCGGCGGAATTCGAACAACTGATCCGGGAAGTCCGCCAGATCGCCGCCGTGCTGGGCCGCACCATCAATTGAAACTGCGCTTCAATTTCCGCTTGGTGTTCCTGCTGATAATTCTAGCCGCGCTGGCCATTCGCGAAGTCGCGCTGGAGCTGCGCCCCGCGTTTCTGCGTCCGGGGCTGCATCTTTTCGCGTACGTGGGGAACACCGGCGACGGCACAATTTCCGTGATTGACCTGATCAAGCTTTCGCCCGTGGCGACGGTCGTGGTGGGACCTGGGCCGAGCGGCTTGCGCGCGAATCCTAAACGGCCCGAAATTTGGGGCGTCAGCTCGGCGGGCGGCTTTGCGTGGGTGCTTGACGTGCAATCGAATCAGATCGTGGCGCGCATCGCGGTGGGAACGGCGCCCTACGCGCTGGACTTTTCCGCGGACGGGCGACGCGCATACGTCGCGGCTTCGGGATCGAACACCGTCGTCGCGATAGATACTGCTTCGCGCCAAGTGATTGCGCGCGGGCGCGCCGGACGCCGGCCGTGGCTGGCGCGTGTCTCTCCGGACGGCAAGACGCTGGTGGTGAGCAATCGCGACGACGCCACGATTTCGCTGCTGGACAGCGGCACGCTAGCGCCCATCGCGACCATCGCCACCGCGCCCGATCCGGAGCAAATCGCGATCCTGCCGGACAATTCCAAGGCGTTTGTTACCTCCGGCGCGTACAACCAGGTTTCCGTGGTGGATTTGAAGCGCAGAGTGCTGCTAGCGAATCTGGCGCTGGGCGGCACGGCCGATGACTTGGACCTGAAACCCGACGGCGGCGAACTCTACATCACATCGAGTTCGGCGCACGGCCTGGTGATCGTAAATACGGACACCAACGAAGTCGCGGATTTTCTGCTGCTGGGAATGTCGCCCACTTCCGCGGTGTTTGCGCCGGCGACGAGCACGCTGTACGTTGCAGACACGGCCGCCGGCCATGTGGTGCCCGTCGCGGTCGATACACGCCAAGTTGGCCGCCCGATTCAGGCCGGGCAAGCGCCGGTCACCTGCGCGCTCACTCCGGGTGGAGACATTCTGCTGGTGGTGGACACGGCATCGAACGACCTGGCGGCCATCCGCACCAGAACTTTGCCTTCGGGCCAGCCAGGGCTGACGCCGCCGCGGCCGCCTACCGCGCTGATTGCCGTCGGCTCGCATCCGCGCGACCTGGCGATAAAAGTTTTCTGATTCCGCAACCGCCAGCGCTGCCCTGCCCGCAAATTACTGGACGATCAGAGTGACCTGCACGCTGCGCGTGGTGCTGCCTCCCGTGCCGGTGAACGTTCCCGTTACCGTCATGGTGTAGGTTCCGGTGGGTGTGCCGGCCGGAGCCACCGTTCCGGTGCCGCCGCCGAAACACGCCGCCAGCCCGATCGAGAGCAAGACCGCGATCGCGCCCGATCTGAGCGAACCGCATTCCGCCCGCTGGCTGGCGCTTTGCAGCGGAGGCCCAGGCCGCGAGCAGCAAGAACAGCGCGAGCAACCACCGCGCAATTCCCTGCCAACGCGATGCAGCCAGATCCGGCCAATCTGGGTTAAACCGCCGCACGTCCGGTGCTCTGCCGAACGGGGTCGCTGCGTTCGTCGCCGTAGCCACGCTGAGTACGATGGGGACCTGCGCGCCCGATGTAAGATTCGCCGTCGCCGGCTGCACCGTGCAGGTACTGACCGACGCTGCGTCGGCACAAGTGAGCGCCACGGTGCCCGCAAAGCTCTGCACGGAATCCGCAATCAGCTGGAATGTAGCTGGGGTGCCGGCCGTAATCGTTTGCGTCGCGACGCCCGAAGGCGCAAGGCAGTAATCCATCGAGGCGCCGGACAAGGCGATGCTTTGTGGACTGGTCGGCGTATTGTCCGGGATCGTCAAGGTGGCCGTTTTCGCTCCCGCCGTGGAGCCGCAAGCCCCTGTTGCCGGCACAGCCGGCGGAGTGAATGTCACAGCAAGCGTGCAGGATCCGGCCGCCGGAACTCCCGCGGTGCAGTTGTCGACCGTCGTGAAGTTACCCGGAGGATTGACGCTCGGGATGCCGACACTGAGGACCGCCGGAGCTATGCCGGTATTGGCAATCGTTACCGTGACCGGCGGCGATGCTGTACCGGCAAGCGTGTTTCCGAAGGCAATCGGCGAAGGCCCAACGGTCGCTGTAGCCTGCACCGCGGAGCCGGTTAGCGTGACGATCTGCGGGCTCTTCGGCGCCGCGTCTGAAATTTGAACTGCGGCCGAGCGGCTTCCCGTTTGCGTGGGATCAAACGTGACAGTAATCACGCAAGCTTTGCCGCCCGCCAAAGGACCCTGCGAACAATTGTCGGTCTCCGCAAAATCGCCGGAGTTCGCGCCAACCATAGCGATCGTCAAGGCCGTGGCGAAGGTTCCAGTATTCGTGAGGGTGACGGTCTGCATGGTGCTTTTTGCGCCGACCGTCTGCGTGGCGAAGTTCAAACTGGTGGGAGAGAGCGAGATCCCATACGTCCCGCCGTTCCCACTGCCGCTCAGCGCGACGCTTTGCGGGCTGCCCGCGGCGTTGTCCGAGATGGAGAGCGTGGCGCTTATTGGTCCGCTGGCCTGGGGCGTGAAATCAACCGAAATCGTGCAGCTGGCTCCCGCCGGGAGAGGACCGGTGGGATAGGGGCAGGCGCTTGTGCCTTTCAGGACAAATCCAAAATTGGTTGAACTGTTGCCGGTAATCACGATGCCGCTCAAGTTCATCGCAGCGCTTCCGGTATTGGTCAACGTCAGCGGCTGCGTTGTGCTGGTGATCCCGATGGGCTGCATGGGAAAGGATAGTGCCGCGGGCAGAATAGATATGATCGGTGCGACGCCCGTTCCGGTTCCGGTGATTGTTACCAGCTGCTCCGCGTTCGGCAGGAAACTGGAGTTATCCACAAATTCAACTTCGGCGGTGAACGTTCCGGTGGTTACCGGTGCGAATTCAAACGAGAGTTCGCAACTGGCGCCTGGCGCGAGGGTCACCGCCACACAAGTTGCGGCTGTTTCCACCTGAGAAAACTGCGTCGAGCCGGGCCCTGAGAGAGGCGGCAATTTGGAAATTGTGAGCGGCTGGTTTCCGCCATTCGTCAGAGTTATGACCAGGGGCGCGCTCACACTGCCCTCGGGCTGGTTTCCGAAATTGAGTGCGACAGGCGAGACGACTGCCAGCGGCCCCGCGCCACTGCCCACCGCTTCCAGAGCCTGCGAGGTGGGCGGCGCGTTGTCGGAAAACGTGACGAAAGTGCTTTCAGGCCCTACCAGCGACGGGATGAATCCGACCTCGAACGAACACATGGCTCCGGGCGGGATGAGCGCGCCGAGGCAAGTCGCCACACCCTGCAGAGAAAAATCCGCGCTGTTGGTACCGGCGAGGGTAATGTTGGAAATGCTGAGGGGAGCATCGCCGGTGTTATAGACGGCTACCGCCTGAGGTGGAATGGCGGTCGAGCCGACTGGCTGCGCCCCAAAGTTCAGTTTTCCGGTGTTGAGCGAGACGCTGGAGCTGATCGCCGCCGGGTTCGGAGTGATCTCCACGAGAAACACATCATTCAGGGGCGGCGTCTGCTGGCAACTCGAGCAGGTTGGTTGCAGCCCGTTCTGCGGATTCCCTGCCAGCAGAAAATCGCCGGACGTGGTGGCGCCCGCGATATAAATATTTCCTTTCGTATCTGCCGCAATTCCGGCTGCCACCGCGGCGGCGCTAGCGCCTGCGGCCGAAGTCCCGCCCAACGGGGTGGAAAATGTCAGCGATGCCGCGCCGGCCGAGGTGGGATCCATCTCCGTCACGAATGCGTCCTGATCGCCGCTGAACGGCTGGATGTTGTCCAGCGCCGGAAAATTCGCGGAGGTGGTGCTGCCGGAAACATAGACCTGATTGTTCTGCGCGAACCATACGCTCAGGCCGACGTCCGTCGCCTGTCCCCCCAAATAGCTGGAGTAAAGCAGCGAAGTCATTCCGCCGCTGCTCTGGCCGATCACTGCCAGGAACGCGTTGGCATTGGCCTCGGCGCTGCGGTACAAACTTGACTGGAATGCGCTGGCGGTGACCGGAAAATTTATGGATTGCGTGGTTCCCGTCACGTACGCCGTGCCTGGCAATCCGGTTCCCACGGCAATCGCCAGTGCTTGATCCATTGCTCCGCCGCCCAGAAACGTTCCATAGGACAAATCTGCCACACCGTTTCCGGATGGCAGAATTTTCATCACGAAACCGTCCGAAGGATCGCCGCTGTAGGTTGTCTGGAAGCCGTTGGTCGTGAGCAAGGTGCCGGTGGGGTCCGAAGTATAGCCAGCGAGGTAGGCGTTTCCCCACCGAATCCACCGCCACGCCGGTAACCGTCGCGACGGCATCAATCCCCAGATAGGTGCAGTACTCCAGGTGCGGCGTGGTGCCGGCCACGACGAATTTCGCCAGAAAACCGTCTGATCCTCCTCCGCCATAAACGGAAGAAAATGGCCCCGGAGAAGTGGCTGAAATGGCCGGCGCAATCGTGAGGTTTGTGGACTGCGTGTCCATCGCCAGATAAATATCGCCCACAGAATCCATGGCGATTCCACCGGAACTGAGCGTGGCTTCGTTGCCGTTGCCTCCGAACAAAGTGGAATACAGCAGGGTCGCGCCGGTGGGATCAATTTCGGTGACGGCTGCGTCGTTCACTGCTTTGCCGTTCAATCCCGCGGTCAGCGTGCTTCCGTCGGTCACCGGGTAATCCGCTGAAGTGGTGGTTCCGGCGATGGCCGCGTTGCCATTGCTGTCCACGGCGATTTCTCCACCGAGTTGGGTTCCGCTGCCTCCAATGAAGGTGAGGTACACGAGCTGACTTGCGGCGGGATTCGACGGATTTATTTTTATTTTCGCGATGAAAAAATCCGAGGCTTCGGTGCCGGCTTGTTTGGTGTTGGCGGGTTCTGTGAATGTGGCCGCCGACGAAGTGGTGCCGCCGATATACACGTTGCCAGCAGAGTCCAGCGCGATGCTCTGCGCGGTGTCGTTGCCCGTGCCGCCTAGAAACGTTGCGTAAACCACCGTCAAGGAAGGATCAAGCACCAGCGTCGCGCGGGGATCGTGCGGCCCCACATGGAATGCGACGCGGCCATCCGCCGCGATTTCGTATCCGCCGTCAATTTGTTTCCGCCGCAGCGGATGAGATGTGGTCGGCCGCCCACTCTTCGTAGATGGCGGGCTTCTTCATGCGCATCTCGCGGCCGGCGAATTTCACCAGCAGATCTCCTGACGCGTCCAATTGCAGATCCCGTGAATGCGCCGCGCCAGCATTCGCGATCTCCAGCCGCAAATCGTTGGGGTCAACTCCCGGAGCGAGGCGCAAATCGTATTCCACGCCCTCGCTGTTCCCGTAAGCGACGATGTCCACGCCCGGCAGCACGTCCTTCGCTTCCGCCGCCGCGAAATGTGGCACGTGCGTGCGCCACTTCGCTGGATCGCTGCCTAGGAAATAATTGCTTTCGCCGCTCAGGGCCGTCAGACCGCGCCACGCGAAATTTGTTTCGGCGCCCGGCAGGTTCGGGGAGGGGGTTTCCAGACTGGCCGTAGGTTTCGTCTGGCGCGGAAGGCGCTGCTGGGGCGCACGCTGCGGGCGGGGAGTTTGCCCCTTGTGGCCGGGAGTATCCTTGCGCGGCATGTTCTGGCGGTTGCGGCGCCTGCTCGTTCCCGGTTTCCGATTTGCTCTCGGAGTCGCGCTGCGCCGCCTCTTGCGGTGTACCGTCGGTCGTGTCGGATTCCGTCCATCGTCGCGACGCTCGTGGCGCCCGCTGCCGCTCCGCCTTTCACCAATCGCAATTTCAAGCCGCCCGAGCGGTGCGCTTGCGCCGGTCGAGCTTCCCACGGAGATCCCGATGCCGCCGGAGTCCAGCAGCACCGTCATACCTTTGCCCTGCCCAACGTACCGCACAGCTTGTCCCGCCGCTCCGCCGACCGGCTCAAAAGTGATAGGCAAAGAAAAGCTCGCGGGACGCGCTGTAGCTGCTCGATCAGCGGCCGGCAAGTAAGGAACTGGGGACGGGAGAAACTTCGCGGGGCGTATCGCGGGCGGCTTCGGTGCCGTCGCACCAGGAGGCCGCGGCTTCAATCCCGCAGTCAAGCTCGCTAATGCGGGAGGTTCGGCGCCGATGCCCGTGCCACTCGCACGCTGTCGAGGATTCTCTATGAATGACGCGCCCGATCTCGCAGGGCGCAGCTGGCGCAACGCAACTCGGCCCATACCAAGGAAGCTAACGGCTATTATAAAGGAGAAGAAAACGCAGGCAGGATAGCCTTTCGGACCCATAGCGCCCTCCGCTGGAACGTGTTTCTGTTTCCAGCTTGGGCGGCTCCAACACCGCAGACACAGTGGCCCTGATTGTGAGGACCCAAGAGACTACTGAAAGGGGGGTTCAGGCGACTATCTTCCTAATAAATGCGAATGTCAATCACTGTCGGCTGCAGTTCAGTCGCGCGGAATCAGACTTTGGCTTCGGTTTCCGTGCCCCACGCGAAATTCTCCTCGCCTAGCGCCAGCTCGAGCATTCCATCCACGGGCAGGACTTCGATCGGCAAGCCGCCTTCCCATAGCGCGACGCTCAGGAGCAGCTGGCGGCGCCCGCGCAGGTCGAACAATTCGCGGGCGATGGCTACCTCGATGATCTTGCCGAATGCCGCCGTCACCATCGTCTGGGGATGCAGCAGGCAGGCGCCGCCCTGCTCCACGACGCAACCGGCGAATTTCCGCTTTGGCCACGCGCATGGTGATGCGCGTTTCGCGGGAATCCCACAACGTGAGCCGCAATTGAAAATCCGGAATTTCCGCAATGGCCTCTTCCACCGGGTCCACGCGCAGATAGAAATATTTTTCGCCGAATCCGAAATAGAGGCCGCCGAGCACGCGCGTGCGGCCGTGCATGGTGCCGCCGCGAGGATCGGTGGCGTACAAACCGGCACCGAGCCATTCGAAATAGCTGCTCTCGCGGCCATCCACGGTCACGTCCAGATAAGATTCCGGCGGCTCGCGGCGGCCCAGTTCGGGCGCTTTCTTGATCGGATGCGCGAGAACGTCGGGCGCGGGCTCGCCCAGCGCGGTGTAAATTTCGGTGAGGTGCTTGCGATACAGGTCGTCAAACTCCGCGTCATTCGCCGAGCCATGCTCCGGGCCATACCACCAGTTCCAATCGCTGCCTTCGGCGGCCAGCACCGCTTCGTAGGCGCGCGCTAATTGTTCGGCGGTGGCTTTTCCGGACTTGCGCTGCGCGACCCGCTCGTACATCTCGCGCGCGTCACGCAACAGATCCCAGGCGCGCACGTCCTCGCGGTGGCCGATCCAGACGTCAAAATTTGCGTTGATCCACGACGCCGGAAAAATTCCCGGCATGGTGGGCGCATTGGCATTCGCTGCCACGGCTTCGCTCGCCGTCAGCGCGCGAATATCTCCATCGTTCTGCACACGACGGTAAAATTCCCGCAGAAATTGCCGCCCGTTCTCCGGGTAATATTCCCAGGCGTTTTCGCCGTCCAGAATGATGCTCACTGTGGCCGTGCGCCCCGGCGGCTCACGGTCGCCGATCGCGCGTATTCTGCGATGCAAATCCTCGGCGGCTTGTACTGCGCCCATGCGGCTATAAACGAAGCCGACAAGATCCGAAATATAATGGTCGCGGAAAAAACCGTACATTTCCTTTCCGCCATGCTGCAATTTCCACGGTGAATAGAGGTCCGGACCATTTTCCGGGTAGCCGCCGGCGTCGCGCCAGAACCCGATATTGCGGGTGCGGCCGAGCACGCCTTCATCCGTTGCGAACCATTTGAATCCCAGTTCCGCAGCAATTTCCAGCGCTTCGTCGGAAACCGATCCCTCCGAAGGCCAAAGTCCGGCAGGCGGATGGCCGAAGACGCGCTCGTGATATTTTCTGGCGCGCAGCAGTTGTTCGCGCGCGTCGCCGGGAAAGCGAAAGGGAGGCTGCGGCAGCGGCGTGTGCGGATTAGAAACGCGCGCAATATCTGTGTCGCACAAAAGCGGTAGGATGGGATGGTAGTAAGGAGTGGTGGATATTTCGATTTGTCCGCTTTCCGCGGCGATGCGATATTCCGGCAGCACCGCACCGAGCAATTCCAGCTGTTTTTCGCGCAAGAGCGTCTTATCGCGTTCGGTGAAGCCCGTGCCCTTCGCCGCCAGCAGATTCACCACCGGATCTTTCGCGATGTATTCCTCATCCATCCAGGCCAGCTGCGAAAGCAGTTGCAGGTCGCGCCAGTCCTGTTCGCTGAATCGCGCGGCGCAGGCTTCGGCACCGGCAGAACGCACCTGGGTTTGCAGGTCGGAAAAGCGCGGCCAGCGCTGCACGTAAATCTCGTTCACCTGGAAGGCGCGCTCCAGTATTTCCCTTTTCTGCTCGGGCTTCAAGGTGTCGGCCGCCGCAAAGGCCAGTTCAAACCAGGGCTCGCGAAATTTTCCGCTGGCGTATTCCTCGATTTGCGCGGCCAGCAGCGGAACAATATTGAAAGTCGCGTGCACACCGGGAAATTCGCCCAGCACTTTCACCATGCCCCAGTAATCTTTCAGGGCGTGCAGCCGCGTCCACGGCAGCATGTAGCGCCCCGAGACGGGATCGCGATACTGCGGCTGGTGCATGTGCCAGACGAGAACCAGATTTACTTGGCCCAACTCGCTATCCTCCGCAACTTCGTGAACATCAATCGCAACTCGCCCGCACCGCTCGAACGTCCATGCTAGAATCTCCAGGCGCAATCATGCGCCTCCTCGATAAATACATCGGTCGCGAAGTCGGCTCGCACGCCGTCCTGGGCCTCGCTGTCTTTACTTTCGTTTTCTTCGTGCCGCAACTCGTCCGCCTGATGGACCTGGTGGTCCGCCATTCCGGCGGCGTGTTCACCGTCGCGCTGATATTTCTGTGTTCGCTGACGCCCGTGCTGGCCTTCACCATCCCGATGGCGGTGCTGGTCGGGGTGTTGATCGGCCTGGGTCGGCTCTCCGCCGACAGCGAAATCGTCGCGCTGCATGCTTCGGGCATCAGCTTGCGCCGTCTGCTGGTTCCCATTGGATGCGTGGCGCTCGCCTGCAGCCTCGGCACGCTGGTGCTGACCTTCTGGCTGAGCCCCGCGGCGATTCGCACCCTGCAACGCCTGGAAGAACGCCTGCTGCTGACCCAAGCGCCTTACGCGATTCAGCCGCGCGTATTCAACGAGCAGGTTCCGCACTTCATATTATACGTGCAAGACGTGGAAGCCGCAGCGACGCGCTGGCGCGGCGTGTTCCTGGCATCCTCCGGGCCAGCCTCTACCACCAACGTGACGATTGCCCAGGACGCGCAGGTGGTCGCCGACCCCGACAACAACAAATTCGAATTGCATCTGGGCAGCGGCAGCACGCACGAATACGATCCGCGCGAGCCTCAACATTACAATGTGACGACTTTCGGCCAGAGCGATATTCCGGTGGAGATTTCCAGCCCGGTGGCTGGGCCGAAGAGTGTGGCCGTGTCCGATTCCGAGCGCTCGATTTCCGAATTGCTCGCCGAAAGCGGCCCGCACTGGCGCGACGCGCGGGTGGAATTTCATCGCCGCATCGCGTTTCCCGCCGCGTGCCTGGTGTTTGCGCTGCTGGGCGTGCCGATCGGCGTCCGTCCGCGACGTGGAGGGCGCGCCGCCGGCTTGATCCTGACGCTGGTGCTGATTGGCGGCTACTATTTTCTTTTCGTTACCGGCGCGCATATGGCGCAGCAAGGCTCGATTGCTCCGTGGGCTGGAATCTGGGCTGGAAATATCGCGGGGTTGATACTGGGATTAATTTTTCTGCGCCGCATCGAAACCATCCGCAAACCCAACGCGATTGTGGCCTGGCTCGATGCTTTCTTCCGACGTTCGCGCCCGGCACGCCGCCGCGAGGCCGACGCTGCGCCCATCCCCGCGTCGAATGGCGGTCTTGCCGGCGCGCGCGGGGTGGTGTCCAAAGCGGATGCGCGGAAAATTATTCCGGAAGGCACTGCCGTGGCCTTCCCTATGCTGATCGACGTCTATTTGCTGCAGCAATTTTTCTATTATTTTCTGGTACTGCTCGCGGGCTTCATTCTGATATTTGACGCGTTCACGCTTTTCGATCTGCTGGGCGATATTTCGAAGAATAATATCCCGGCCTCGATGGTCCTGAATTATTTTCGCTACCTCGTTCCGCTGATGATGTACCAACTCGCCCCGCTGGCCACTCTGGTGGCGACGCTGGTGACCCTGGCGGTACTCGCAAAAAATAATGAAGTGATCGCGTTCAAGGCTAGCGGCATGAGCCTCTACCGCCTGGTGCTGCCGCTCACGCTAGCCGGATGCGTGATTGCCTCCGGATTGTTCCTGCTCGACGATACCTTCCTGCCCTACGCCAACCAGCGCCAGGACGCGCTGCGCAACCAGATCAAAGGCCGCCCCGCGCAGACCTATTTTCAGCCCGCGCACCAATGGATCTTCGGCGAGAACACTAAAATTTATAATTACGCACTGTTTGACCCCGACCAAAACCTTTTCGGCGGATTGAGCGTCTTCGAACTGGACCCCGTGACCTTTCAAATTCGCCGCCGCGTCTTCGCCGCGCGCGCCACTTGGGTGGCATCCGAAAACACCTGGGCCCTGACGGGAGGGTGGATTCGCGATTTCGAAGGCGGCAAAGTTTCGCGCTACACGCCCTTCAAGGTGCTGTCTCTTCCCGAGATTTCCGAACCTCCCAGTTATTTTCGCCGTGAGTTCTGGCAGTCCTCGCAGATGAACTGGCATCAGTTGGGGGACTACATTCGTGGTTTGCGCCAGGCGGGATTCGACACCGCGCGGCTTTCCGTGCAATGGCAGAAGAAATTCGCGTTTCCGCTGATTGCGGGGATCATTGTTTTTCTGGGCGCGCCTTTCGCTTTCCTCACCGGGACGCGCGGCGCCGTCGGCGGACTGGCGGTCGCGCTCGGCGTCGCCATCGTCTATTGGGTCACGGCGGCGCTCTTTGAAGCGATGGGTTCGGTCGGCCAGCTTCCGCCGCTGCTCGCTGCATGGGCGCCCGACGCCATCTTCGGATTTCTCGGCGTGTACTTCTTCTTGAAGATGCCGACGTAGCAATCTGAAGTATTGCTTCAGATGGTCTCGACGTCTCCGGATAGGCCAACTCAGAGACTTAATGAATGACTTGAATGAAGTGCTCCGCGAACGTTGCGGTCTCGCCGCTACACTTTCGCCACAAAATGTAAGGTTCCCCAGCGATCCGCTAATCCTTATTTAAGGCTTCAATTTGAGCGGCCTGTACCAATCCAATCCGCCAGCTGTTTCAAAGTACTATTGCTGCCAATCTCCTGCAGATTAAAAATACCTTAACTCGGGGCCAGGGACGCCTCGGACAGCGAACGTCCCTGAGACCGGCTTGGGGACTCAAAATGAAATACGGTTTGTTCCTGGTGGGGATTTTCCTGGTCGCGCCGCAGTCCGCGCGGGCGAACACTCCTGCGTTCGCGCACTGCGGAACCTACGACTCCTACATCCTGCTCTATAAATCGACACAGAAGTTTGAAGAACTGGGAAAGCTGCACTGCGGCGAAAGCCTCGTGATCACCGGGCAGGACGGCGATTTCACCCAGGTGCGAACGACCGATGGCAGGTTCGGCTGGGTACCGACCAGCGATCTCTCCACCACCGCGCCTCCACCGCAAGTGGTGTACACGTTCGGCTGGACCCAGAAGCCCAAGCCACAGCTGCAGTCGGACACCACGGTCGCTCAACCGGTGGGCCAGGCGCCCGAAGTAGCGCCGGCTCAGCGGCCTATCGAGACCGCTGTGCAGAAGGCGGTTGAGACGACTGTCGAGCCATCTATTCAGACGCCGACTGAGGCAATCGTTCGACCCGCCGTGGAGCTGACCGTCGAACCAAGCGCGGAACCAAGCGCTAAGCCGACGGACGAAACGCCGAGTCAGTCGGTGAGTCAACCGCCAGCCGAGCCAAGTGAACAACCTATTGCCGCTCGCCCCAGCGAATCCGCGCCGCTGCTTAGCGACGTAAACGTGATGAAAATGCAGGGGGCGCACCTGAGCCCCGACACGATTATTGCCAAGCTGAATGCGTCACGCTGCGATTTTGACACTTCGCCTGCGGCGCTGCATCGTTTGAAGTTGTCCGGCGTTTCCGACCGCATAATTCTGGCGATGATGCACGCGCCGGCCGCGTTTCCGGCGCTGACGCCAGACGGCGTACCGTCCATCGAAGCAAAAATTCCGGACCAGACGCCGGTGCAAGTCGCGATCAGCAGTGATGTTTCTTCCGACAATCTGCAGGAAGGCTCGGTAGTTGAAATGACGGTCGTCGAAGCCGTCACGCTGAACGGCGTCACCGTAATTCCGCGAGGCGCGGAAGCGCGTGCGCGAATCATGGCGGTGCGGCACTCGGGATTGGGAAGTTCCGGGCAGGTAGTGTGGTTCATGCAGGATATAACTGCCGCGACGGGAGATCACGTCCCCGCAAATTTTGCCGCGGTGCAGGACGCCAAGGCAGCCATCGGGAGATTCGCGGGCTATCCGTTCTTTCTCTCGGAGTACCGCAAGGGTGCGCCGGCGCTCACGGCTTCGTCTGAGCACTTCACGGCTTTAGTGGACGGCGACATCCCATTGCGAATTCCGCGGTCTTCAGGCGTTGAGCAATCGGTTTCGAAACCTCAAGCTCAACCTCAACCTGTGTCGCAGGTCACACCGACCGCAACGATCGCGCCGGTATTTCCGTCAATCGTACAAACACCCGACGAGCAAGCCGCCGTGAAGCCTTAAAGCAAAACTGAAAGTCTCGCTCATCCCGGACTTCAGGTGTCATACCTAATGCCAACGCCGCCGAACGAGTAGCTTTAATTATTCGCAGCGCAGAAAAATCTAAACCGTCGCGCGAATTGTCGGCCAGCCCACGGTTCAACAATCCCTCGAAGATGCGCGACCGGCGTCCGCCTTTCCACTCGGCTCACGCGCTGCGCGGACCGCGCAATATCCGCCCTGGCAGAAACAAGATCCCACGCAGCAAATCAAACACGCCGTCCACCGCAATCCCCAGAATCCGGAACGGGAGCAGGATCAGCCACACGATCGGATATAGCACCAGGGCCAGCAAAGCCAGCGGCCAGCACAACACCAGCAGAATGCACCACAGTAGAAATTTCACCATCATCTCCTTACTCCGTTTCCTTCCCCACTCCTTCACGCCAGTCCCGCCATCACCCACATATATTGATACGTGCGAGACTCGATTTTCGTTCACTGGCCGTCCCAGCGCGGAACCAGCGACCGGATCTTCTGGATCACCAGGTCAATACCCACGTCGTTGTGCCCGCCCTCTGGAATGATTACGTCCGCATAGCGCTTGGAAGGCTCGACAAACTCCAGATGCATCGGCCGCACCGTTTTGATGTACTGGTCCACGACCATCTGGGTGGTGCGCCCGCGGTCGCGTATGTCTCGCACCAGCCGCCGGATGAAACGCAAATCCGCGTCGGTATCCACGAAGATTTTGATGTCCAGCAAATCGCGCAGCGCCTTGCTCTCAAAAATCAGAATTCCTTCCACGATGATCGCCGCGTGCGGCTCGATGCGCACAGTTCCCTTCAAGCGCTGAAAGTTTGCGTAATCGTAGGTGGGGCGTTCAATGGCCTGGCCCGCGCGCAATTGCCGCACATTTTCGGCCAGCAGCGGAGTGTCCATGGAATCGGGATGATCGAAATTCACTTTTACGCGCTCGGCGAACGGCATCCCCGGATAATCGCGGTAGTAATTGTCCTGCTGCAACACGACCACGTTGGTTTCGGAGAGCGCTTCGATAATTCGCCGCGTGATGGTGGTCTTGCCCGAGCCCGTGCCACCGCAGATCCCGATGATCAGCGGCCGGCCATCCGTACTCGCAAGTCGCGCTGGCGAAATGGTGTGCTCCTGGCCGAACCGGTTTTCTTTGCTCTCGAGCCCGGCCCTCAACGCCCTTTAGGCTTAGGCTTCTTCCCCTCTATCACTGCCTGCGCCGCAGCGAGGCGCGCGATCGCCACGCGGAATGGCGAAGCGCTCACGTAATCCATCCCCACGCGATGGCAGAACTTCACGCTCTCGGAATCGCCGCCATGTTCGCCGCAAATCCCGATCTTCAACTTCGGGCGCGTCTTGCGCCCGCGCGCGATCGCCCATTCGATCAACAAGCCCACCCCTTCAATGTCCAGCGTCTGGAACGGATCTTCCTTGAAGATCGCCGCCTTGCGCTCGTCCACATATTCGGGCAAGAAGCGTCCGGCATCGTCGCGCGAGAGGCCCATGGTGGTCTGCGTCAAGTCATTCGTGCCGAACGAGAAAAATTCGGCGACTTCTGCGATCTGGTCCGCGAGCAGCGCCGCGCGGGGCAGCTCGATCATCGTGCCCACCAGATATTCAAGTTTCACTTTAGATCGAGAGATAATCTCATCGGCAACTTTACGCGTCTGCTGCTCCAGAATTCTCAACTCTTTCTTATCGAGAACGAGCGGATGCATGATCTCAGGCAACACTTTAATTCCGCGTTTCTGACAATCAATCGCTGCTTCAATAATCGCTCGAACCTGCATATCCAGAATTTCCGGATATGTGATGCACAACCTGCAGCCGCGGTGCCCCAACATGGGGTTCGCTTCATGTAATTGTTCCACACGGCGAGCTACAGCTTCGGGTGAGATTCCGATTTTCTTCGCGAGATCGGCTTGCTTCGCCGGATCGTGCGGCACGAATTCATGCAGCGGCGGGTCAATCAGGCGAATCGTCACCGGGAGGCCTTTCATCGCTTCAAAGATGCCGATGAAATCGCGGCGCTGAAATGGCAGAAGCTTGCCGAGAGCCGTGCGCCGCGCTTCGGGCTCCTCGGCCAGAATCATTTCCTGGATGGCCTGCTGGCGCTCGATGCTTTTTTCCGGATGCTCGAAATCCTTGAAGAACATGTGCTCGGTGCGGCACAGCCCGATGCCTTCCGCGCCCATTTCGCGCGCCACTCGGGCATCGTGCGGCGTATCCGCATTGGTGCGCACGCCCAGGCGGCGAACTTTATCGGTCCAGGACATCAGCGTGGCGAAGGCTTTTGGCGGTTCCGGCCGCACCAGATCGATTTGACCGGTGTACACCGAGCCATCGCCGCCGTCGAGCGTGATCCACTCGCCTTCGCGCACCGCGCGGCCATTGGACTGAATCGTTTTCTTCTTCAGATCAATATCCAACTTCTCCGCGCCCACGATGCAGCACTTCCCCCATCCGCGCGCCACTACCGCCGCGTGGCTGGTCTTGCCTCCTGTCGCCGTCAGAATTCCCTGCGCGACGAACATTCCGCCCACATCTTCAGGGCTGGTTTCGTGCCGCACCAAAATTACTTTTTCGCCGCGCGCCGCCCACTCTTCCGCTTCTTGCGCCGTGAACACTGCCTTGCCCACCGCCGCTCCCGGCACCGCATTGTTACCGGTCACCAGCAAGCGGCTGGAAAGTTCCGTGCGCGACATCTTGGGATCAATTACCGGATAAAAAAGGCGCTCCACATCTTCCGGCTTGATGCGTTCAAGTGCTTCTTCAACTTTAATCAGCTTCTCGTTGACCATGTCCACGGCAATCTGAAATGCGGCGGACGGCGAGCGCTTGCCAGTGCGAGTTTGCAGCATGTACAGCTTGCCGTTCTCGACGGTGAACTCCAAGTCCTGCATGTCGCGATAATGTTTCTCCAGGGTCTGGCGCACTTTTTCGAGCTGCGGATAGACTTTCGGCATGCGCTTGGCCATTTCCTTCAACTGCATCGGCGTGCGGATTCCGGCGACCACGTCTTCGCCCTGTGCGTTCAGCAAAAAATCACCGAAGAAAGTTTTTTCGCCCGTCGAAGGGTCGCGCGTGAAGCAGACACCGGTGCCGGAACTGTCGCCGGTGTTGCCGAAAACCATCTGCACGACGTTCACTGCGGTACCCACCAGCCCGGTGATTTTTTCGACGCGCCTGTAAGTGACGGCCTTCTCGCCCATCCAGGAATCGAACACCGCGCCGATCGCGCCCCACAGCTGTTCGTGCGGATCATCCGGAAAGTCCTTGCCGGTTTTCTCTTTGTAGTAGGCCTTGTATTCACTGACTAGTTTCTTCCAGCCTTCGGCGGTTACGTCCGTATCGTCTTTCACGCCCAGCGATTGCTTCATCGCGCGCAGACGATGTTCGAGGTCTTCCTTTGACAATCCAATCACGACCGACGAATACATCTGCACGAAGCGGCGATACGCATCGTACGCAAACCGTTCGTTTTTGGTGGCCTGCGCCAGGCCCTGCACCGCGCGATCGTTGAGCCCCAAATTCAGAATTGTTTCCATCATCCCGGGCATCGAGCGCGCCGAACCGGAGCGGACGCTGACGAGCAGCGGGTCTTTGGCGTCGCCCAATTTTTTCCCGGTGAGTTTTTCCAGGCGAGCGATGCTTTTGGTGACTTCCGGGCGCAGCTCGCTGGGATATTTCCGGCCGTGCGTCAGAAAATAATCGCAGGTCTCAGTGGTGATGGTGAAGCCCGCGGGCACCGGCAGTCCGATGCGAGTCATCTCCGCGAGCCCTGCACCCTTGCCGCCGAGGAGATCGCGCATGTCGCCCGTGCCGTCCGCCTTGCCTGCTCCGAAAAAATAAACGTATTTCATCTGTTGGCCTCAAGACTCGCTTTAAGTTCGCGAGAAAATGTTAGAGACGCGAATCGTTCTGCGTCTCTCACGAAACACTTGAACAAAATTCGTCGGCGTTCCGACAACTCAACCGCCACTTCAACGCGGCTGCGCGACTTCAGAAATCACTTCGCTTCTTCGCCGCCGAGTTCCGAGAAGTCCGCAATCGTAGAAAATTCTTTAAGCAGCCCCGCGAGCAGCGCCACCCGATTGCGGCGCACGTTCTGGTCCTCAACCATCACTAGAACCTTGTCGAAAAATAAATCCACCGCCGGTCGCAGCCCGGAAATCGCCTCCAGCGCCTCGCGATACTTTTTGGCTTTTTTCTTGCTGGTCGCTTCCCCGCCGATTTGCTGCGCCGCGTTATACAACGCGCGCTCGGCCGGCTCCCACAGCAGGTCGGCCTGCACCACCAGCTGCGATTTATCGATTCCCGCGGCGGACTTTTCCAGGATGTTGCGGATGCGCTTGAAGGAAGCCGCCAGCGGCACGAAATTTTTCATGTTGCGGATGGCTTTCACCGCGGCCACGCGCTCTACGGCGTCCACCAGGTCGTCCGCGCCTGCCGCGAATGCGGCGTTGATCTCGTCGTAGGCGAAACCGCGCCGCTCGCGCAGGATGTAACGCGCGCGCTCCAGCAGGAAGTCGAGCACCTGTTTCTGCACTGCTTCGGTGGCGTCAATCCGCGGCGCGTTCTCTTTCAGCGCTTTGGCCGCGGCTGAAATCGCGGCGGAAAGAGACAGCGGCAGCTTGCGTTCCAGAATAATCTTCACGATTCCCTGCGCCGCGCGACGCAGCGCGAACGGATCGCTTGAGCCTGTGGGCACAGCGCCCACGGCAAAACAGGCGACCAGCGAATCCAGCTTGTCGGCCAGCGCCACGGCACAGCCGGTTAAATTTCGCGGCAGCGGATCATCGAGGCCCAGAGGCTTATAGTGATCGTAGACAGCCCAGGCAATATCTTCCGGCTCGCCCTGCGCGCGCGCGTAGAGCCCGCCGACCACGCCCTGCAATTCCGGAAATTCGCCCACCATTCCGGTCACCAGGTCGCATTTCGCAAGTTCGGCGGCGCGATCGGAGCCCGCCACGTCCGCCTGCGATACACCGCCGCTGAACCACTGCTCCGCCAGCCAACGCGCCAGCGAACGCATGCGCGCTACTTTATCGCCGTAGCTTCCCAGGCGCGATTCGTACGTCACCGCCGCAAGCTTCGGCAAATAATCGCCGAGCTTGGTCTTCTGATCCGTCTGCCAGAAAAATTGCGCGTCCGCGAATCGCGCGCGCAACACGCGTTCGTGCCCGGCGCGCACCAGGCCCTTGGGATCTTTCGGCAGATTGATCACCGCCAGAAAAAGCGGCACCAGTTCCCCGTTGCGCGACTCCAGACCGAAGTACTTCTGATGGTCGCGCATCACCGTCAGTAGAATTTCGTCTGGCAGCGCCAGATATGCGTGATCAAAAACTCCAACGATTACACTCGGGTATTCGTTAAGATATGCGACGAGCCGCAGCAGTTCGGCATCTTCGTGCGTGTGTAAGCCGCCGCGAACCGTAACTGCGCGAATCTCCGCAGCGATCTTGGCCTCGCGCTCGGCAGGCCGGCACAATACAAAGTTTTTCTTTAACTTTGCTTCGTAATCCGCGGGGCTCGTTACAGGGATGTGTTTCTTCCCGAGGAAGCGATGCCCGTCGGTGCGATTCCCTGACTGCACTCCCGCGAACGAAAACGGAATTACTTTGCCGTCCAGCAGCGCGACGATCCAGCGGATCGGCCGAATGAAACGCGGGCCGTGCGCGCCAGTCCAATACATCGAGCGCGGCCAGGAAATTTCCTGAATCGCTTGAGGCAGAACTTCGGCGAGGATTTGCGGCGCGGGTTTGCCGATAACTACTTGCTTCGCGCAGAGATATTCGCCCTTCGGAGTATTTACGATGCTCAATTTTGAAACGGGAATTCCCTGCTTCTCGGCGAAGCTCATCGCCGCGCGTGTCGGCTCGCCGACCTGATCGTATGCCACTGATTTGGGAGGGCCGGTGATTTCTCGCGTAACATCTTCTTGGCGCATGCGCACGCCGCGCGCAATCGCGACGAGGCGCCGCGGCGCACCAAAGGTTTCAATTGAAGTCTCGGCAGATTTTTCGTCGAGCAATCCACTCGCGAGAAAATGTTTTTGAAGTAATGCTTTAAGTTCGCGCGAGGCTTTCAAAATCATTCCCGCAGGAATTTCTTCGCAGCCAATTTCAAAAAGGAAATCTCCGCGCGATTTTCCTCCCGCGACCGCTGCCTTCACCTTTACCTTCATGCGACCACCTTCGCCGCATCGGGTGTTACATCGGAGGTCTGCTCCAGCCAAGCCGCAGCTACACGAATCGCAAGCTTGCGCACACGAGCAATCATCGCCGCGCGCTCCGTAACCGAAATCGCGCCCCGAGCATCCAGCAGATTGAAGAGGTGCGAGCATTTCAGGCACAGATCGTAGGCCTGCAAAATCGGAAACCCCTTCTTTTGCGGGCCTTTCAGCGCGGCATAGGCCGCCAGCAAGCGCGCCGACTCCGCTTCGTTCAAATCAAACTGCTTGCGCGTGGATACCGCATCCGCGTGATCGAAGCTGTACGCCGAAAACTGCTGCTCTTCCGCCAGACGCACCTGCCGGTACGTCACGGTCTCCGACCAGCGCACGTCGAAAACGTTGTCCACGCCCTGCAGATAGGACGCGATGCGGTCCAGCCCGTAAGTCAGCTCCACAGAAATCGGATCCAGGTTCTGCCCGCCGCTCTGCTGAAAATAGGTGAACTGCGTAATCTCCTGCCCGTCCAGTAGCACTTGCCAGCCAATGCCCCACGCGCCGAGCGTCGGCGATTCCCAGTTGTCTTCCTCGAAGCGAATGTCATGTTCCTTCAAGTTGATTCCAACGGCGGCGAGACTCTCGAGATACAAATCCTGCACGTCGGCAGGCGCTGGTTTCAGTATCACTTGAAGTTGCGTGTGCTTGTATAGCCGGTTGGGATTTTCGCCGTAGCGCCCGTCTGCGGGACGGCGGCTCGGCTGCGCGTACACCACGCGATAAGGTTCCGGTCCCAGCACGCGCAAGAAAGTTTCCGGGTGCATGGTGCCGGCACCCACTTCGATGTCATACGGCTGTTGCAGTATGCAGTCGCGGCGGGTCCAATATTCTTCAAGTTTTAGTAAAAGGTCCTGAAAGCTCAAGCCCTTCGCGGGTTTCGTCGTTGGTTTCGCGCCCACAATTTTCTTCAAGTGTTTCTTCACGCTAAAGACTCCAGAAGTTCCCGCGACTTCAGCTTGCGGTCAATTTGATGTTCGATGACGTCGAGCATAACATCGCTGAGGTCGCGCGCGGCGCGCGGCGAAATCATTTCTTCGTTCAGCCGATCGAGCCGTTCTCCAAGCATCTTGCGCGCTGCGGCCAGCACGGCGGGCGAAAGCGTGCGCATTCCCGGCTTGCGGCATTTACTGCAGGAGATCGCCGAAGCGCTGGGCGAAAAATAGGCCGCTTCCTTCGGTTCGAGTTTACGCCCGCAGCGCGCGCAGGCGTCCAGAGTCGGCAGCCAGCCGCCCAGTTTCACGGTCCAAAGGACAAAATAGGCGAGCGGCAATTCCGGCTTGTGCGTGTTCTTGATGGTCTGCGCGACGAGCAGCAGCAATCGAAAATTCGCATCGGAAGGCTCGTGGTCCGGCAGCACCGTCTCCGTAACTTCGCTCAGAATCGCCAGCGCCACTCCCGAGCCGTAGTCGCGGAAGGCGTCCAGAAACGATTCCACCAGGTCGCACTGGTTGATGCGCACCAATTCGCGATTCTGCTTCTCGTAAAACCAGATGTGCACGTGCGAGAGCCGCTCGAGGGTCGAGCCAAAGCGGCTTTTGGTGCGCCGCGCGCCGGACGCCACCCCGCGAACGCGGCCCATCGAGCGCGAAAGAAAGCTGACCAGCCGGTCGGCTTCGCCTAGCGGATAACTCTGCAGGATAATGGCCTCGGATTCGTGAACTGGCATCAGGGTGCCGGCGCGCCGCCGAGCGAGGAGGCGAATCGTCCCCTGCCGATTGGGAGGACACTCCTCAGTTCCTAGCTACGCGCGCATGCGAAACAAAAATTTTTATCACAGCGCGGCATCCGGCGCAATTGCAAAACGAATTCCGCGCCCTGCGTTGCCGCAAATTTCTACATCTTCGCAACCGCGCGAATCATCATTGCCTCTTGAAAATGCCGCAACGTCAGATACAGTCATTTAGACGATGCTCTGCACGGCACAGCGAAAAATGGCGAAGCGCCCGGAAAACAATCAGTGATCCCTCTGCAGGATTTGACACCGCGGCGTTCCTTCCCCACGGTGACGCTGCTGCTCATCCTGGCGAACACAATCGTATTTGTGTACCAGGTTTCGCTGCCGCCGCATGCCGCCGACGCATTCATCATGACCTATGGCGTCGTACCCTACAAAATTCAGATGGCCCTAGCCGGCCGCCATTACACGCTGCAGGAAGCGTTGCTCCCGCTCTTCACCTGCATGTTCCTGCACGGCGGCTGGCTGCACATCATTGGCAACATGTGGTTCCTGTGGATTTTCGGCGCGAACGTGGAAGATCGCATGGGCCCCGCCGCTTATCTGCTCTTCTACCTGGTCTGCGGAATCGGCTCGAGCGTTGCGCAGACACTGTTTTCCTGGGGCTCGCACATTCCATCGCTCGGAGCCAGCGGCGCAATTTCCGGCGTTCTGGGCGCCTACATCGTATTCTTCCCCGGCTCGCAGATTTCCACGTTGGTGGCTCTGTTCATCATCTGGTTCCGTGCGCGAATACCGGCGCTGGTTTTTATCGGCCTGTGGTTTGCGATGCAATTCCTCAGCGGGATCGGTTCGCTGGGCACGACGGGCGCGGCTGCGTCTGGCGGAGTTGCGTGGTGGGCGCACGTCGGCGGCTTTCTGCTGGGAATGCTGATCGCTTTTATAATGTCACTTAGTACTCGAAGTGTCGCGCACTACTAATTCGTCGCCCAGCCGACAACTCCAGCGATCGTTGAGTTCTTCGCGGCAGCTCGTTCAAGCAGAAGCTAAGGGATTTTGGCGCGGCGAGAGGATCCATGTGCGCTCGAGCGCATCTCACTTTTTACTTTAACCATATCCGCATCCTCGTCGTGTCTCATGATCGAGCGCGGTGCCAAGAAATATCACAGTGACTTTTCGCGTCCGTTGGCGTTTTACATTCGTGGGTCAATTCAAGTAATGCTTGGGGTGTGCTCGAAAGAATGAACAGCGGACTGAACTTGCGCGCGCGCTGAATCGCCGCGGCCGCCAGTGCATCCGTAGCTTGATGCAGTGAAACTAGCTCCCCAGCGGAGCGAACCCAAGTTACAATGGACGCACGAATTCAGTGCCGCGCCGAGGCCGTTACTTCTGCACCCGGTCGCGCGTAGTAAGAGTTGCAGCCCGCAAGATCAAGCGAAGGAGTATCAGCCGTACATGTCTACGTCGTCGCAGACAGCAAAGCCCGACCTCAGTGCCCTGCGGATTGACAGAACTCAGCGCGCCGCCGGCAAGGGCGGCAAACGTTGGGGAATCGTCGTCGCGGTGCTGGTGGTTCTCGCGCTGATCGCCGGAGCTGCTTGGGCTTTGCGCGATCAGAAGCCCGTGGTGGAAGTGGCCGTTGCGCAGAAAGCTGCCGCTGGCCGCCCTGCCCTGCTGAATGCCAGCGGCTACGTCACTCCGCGCCGCCGCGCTACAGTGGCTGCGAAAATCACCGGGCGCGTCACTGGCGTGTTCTTCGATGAAGGCGTGCATGTAAAAGAGGGCCAGATCCTCGCAACGCTGGATGATTCCGACGTGAAGCGCGCCCTGGAATCCGCCGTCGCCGATCGCAATTCCACGCGCGCACAAATCGCGGACCTGGAAGTGCAGCTGAGAAATGCGGAGATCGAAATGCAGCGCGCGAAAGCGTTGCTGGCCGCCGGAGTGCAGAGCCAGGAAACCCTAGACAATGCCACGACCGCCGTGGACAGCCTGAAAGCAAAAATCGCGCTGACTAAAGTACAAGTGGCCGGCTCGGAAGCGCGCATAGCCGAAGCGCAGCAAGCGGTGAACAATTGCGTGATTCGCGCACCGTTCGATGGCGTTGCGGTTTCGAAAGACGCGCAAGTGGGCGAAATGATCTCGCCGGTTTCCGCCGGCGGCGGTTTCACGCGCACCGGTGTCGCCACGATCGTGGACATGAACTCAAACGAAATTGAGGTGGACGTCAACGAAGCTTACATCGCGCGCGTCGAACCAGGCCAGCCGGTCACGGCAATACTGGACGCTTATCCCGACTGGCAAATTCCTTCGAAAGTGCGCACCGTGATTCCGACAGCGGACCGCCAGAAAGCTACCGTAAAGGTTCGCATTTCGTTCCTGAAGCTCGACCCGAGGATTTTGCCGGACATGGGCGTCAAGGTCAGCTTCTTGGGGAACGAGCCGGACAAACAAGTGGGCATGGCACCGGCAGCGCTGGTTCCTTCCGGCGCGGTCCGTGACGAAAGCGGCCGCAAGATCGTTTTCCTTGTAAAGGATAATCAGCTGGAACGCCGCGCCGTTACGGTAGGCAACACGCGCGGCAGCGACGCGGAGATTTTGGCGGGCCTGACGGCGGGAGATACTGTGGTCATCAAAGGCCCCGCGGATTTGCACGATGGTGAAGCGGTTCAGATCAAGAAATAGGAGCGCGCAAAATGGTGCGAGTGGACGGCAGTGGCAGCGCGAACAGCCTGATCAAAATCCGCGGGCTCGACAAGAAGTACAAACGCGGCGGCGAGGAAATTGACGTCCTGCAGGGGCTGAATCTGGACGTGGACCAGGGCGAGTTCGTCGCCTTCATGGGCCCCAGCGGCTCGGGCAAGACCACTCTGCTTAATTTGCTCGGCGGGCTCGACGTGCCTTCCCACGGCAGCATCACCGTGGCCGGCGACGAGATCACGCACATGTCAAGCGGCAAGCTGACGCAATGGCGCGCGCGGCATGTGGGCTTCATCTTTCAGATGTACAACCTGATTCCGGTGCTCACCGCGTTTCAAAACGTTGAATTGCCGCTGCTGCTCACGAAACTCTCGAAGGCCGAGCGGCGCACGCACGTCGAGACTGCGCTCGGCGTGGTCGGGCTGGCGGACCGCATCAACCATTACCCGCGGCAGCTCTCCGGCGGACAAGAACAGCGCGTGGCGATTGCGCGCGCGATCGTGGCCGACCCTACCTTTCTGCTGTGCGACGAGCCCACAGGCGACTTGGACCGCAAGAGTGCTGATGAAATACTTGAACTATTGCAGCGCTTCTCCAAGGAGCACAACAAGACCATTCTGATGGTGACGCACGACCCCATGGCCGCCGAAAGGGCTCAAGCAACACTTCACCTGAACAAAGGCGTGCTGGTGGAAGGTGGACGCGTCGGGAGCATGGCATGAAATTTCTTCACCTGATACTTGCGAATCTGAAGCGCAAGAAAATGCGCACCATCCTTACGGTGGGATCGTTCGCGGTGGCGCTGTTTCTGTTCGCTTTCCTGGCGGTGGTCAAGGGCGCCTTCGGCCGAGGCGCCGATATTGCCGGCGCGGATCGGCTGGTGACGATCAACCGCATCTCGATCATCCAGCCGCTTCCCCTTTCTTACCGCGACCAGATCCTGCACATTCCGGGCGTGAAGTCCATCACCCACAATAACTGGTTTGGCGGCGTCTACCAGGACGAGAAGAACTTCTTCCCGCAGTTTGTGATTGACCCGGAAAATCAGCGCCAGGTGATGTCCGAACTGGTGGTTCCGGACGACCAATGGCAGAAATTCGTGGCGGACCGCGAAGGGGCGGTCGTGGGAGCCAGAACCGCGCAACGCTTCGGCTGGAAGATTGGCGACCGCGTCCCCATCAAGAATGTCAGCTACGGCACCAGCGGCACATGGGAATTCAATATTGACGGCATCTATCACAGCGCGCACACCGGCGGAGACGAAACGCAATTCTGGTTTCAGTGGGATTATTTCGAAGAACGCGTGCCGGAGCGTTTTAAGGGCAACATTGGCTGGTACGTGCTGCGGCTCGATAACCCTGACGATGCGCCGCGCGTCGCGAAAGCCATTGACGACACTTTCACCAATTCGTCGTACGAAACAAAGACGGAAACAGAATCGGCGTTTGCGGCAGGCTGGGTAAAACAATTCGGCAACATCGAATTCCTGATTCTCTCCATCGGCGCGGTGGTGTTCTTTACGCTGCTGCTGATCACCGGCAACACCATGGCGATCGCGGTGCGCGAGCGCGTCGGTGAACTCGCCGTTCTGAAGGCGATCGGTTTCAGCGATTTTTCCATTCTTGTGCTGGTGCTTGCGGAGGCTCTGCTGATCGCGCTGCTCGGCGGCATTCTCGGCCTGGGTCTCGCGATCCTGGCTGTGCCGGTGCTCGGCAACGCGCTCAATGGTTTGCTGCCCGAACTGGTACTGTCACCGGCGATTCTTTCGATGGGGCTTGCGACGGCTCTGCTGATCGGCGCAGCCGGCGGAATTTTGCCGGGAGTTGGCGCCATGCGGATGCGCGTCGTGAACGCGCTGCGGAGGGTGTGAAATGGCGATCCCGGTAATCTACAACTTGCGCAGCGTGCGAGCGCGTTGGGTGTCCTCGATCGTCGCTGTCCTGGGCATTGCGGGCACCGTCGGCGTATTCATCGCCATGCTTTCTCTAGCCAACGGTTTCCGCGCGACGTTGGTGGCTTCTGGTTCGGCAGACAACGCCATCCTGATGCGCGCGGGCGCCACCGCTGAGATGATGAGTGGAATTACTTTGGAAAGCATCAAGATCGTGCAGGATGATCCCGGGGTCGCACGCGACGCTTCCGGCCCGCTGATCACTTCTGAAGTCGTGGTGGTAGCTCCCTTCCCGCTGCGCGCCACCGGCACCAACGCCAATGTACAGGTGCGCGGCGTTTCGGGGAACGTGCTGACGATACGCCGCAACGTAAAGATCGTTCAGGGACGAATGTTTGAGCCGGGCCTTTCCGAATTGGTCGTCGGGACGAACGCAAATAAAACCTACTCCGGCTTGACGGTTGGCAATACCGTGGATTTCGGCGGCGGCCACTGGCGTGTCGTCGGCGTTTTTGACGCGGGCGGCAGCGCTTTCGATTCCGAGGTCTGGGCCGACGCGCGCGTGCTGGACGATGTGTACAAGCGGCCGACGAACATCTATCAATCCGCCACCGTGCACCTCACTTCTCCCGCGGCTTTGCAACAGCTCAAGGATTCCGTGAGCGCCGACCCGCGCCTGAATCTAGATGTGTTCCGCGAAGTGGATTATTACGCCAAGCAATCCACGGCGATGACCCGCCTGATCACCGTGCTCGGCGGACTGGTGGCTTTCGTGATGGCCATCGGAGCGATTTTCGGCGCGCTCAACACCATGTATTCCGCCGTATCGGAGCGCGGCCGCGAGATTGCCACCATGCGCGCGCTGGGGTTTGGCGGCCCGGCCGTGGTGTTCTCATTTCTGATTGAGGCTTTGCTGATCGCTTTCGTCGGCGGGCGTAATCGGATGCGTGGCGGTGCTGCGGCTGAACGGCCTCACCACCAGCACGATTAACTGGCAGACGTTCTCGAATCTGGCGTTCGCGTTTCGCATCACGCCGGGACTGCTGCTCAGCGGTTTGGTGTTTGCGCTAGCGATGGGCTTGATCGGCGGCCTGCTTCCGGCGATCAGCGCTGCGCGCCGGCCCATTGCAGTGGCGTTGCGGGAATTGTAACTGTTGGTTGAAGGCCGTGCGCGCGAATCCGCGTCGGTGCGCCGACAACTCGAGAATTGGTCGAAGCGAGCAAACCAGGTGCCGAAACACGTAAAGTGAATCCTTCATTTTTCGCACGGCATTTCTTTCCGCATAATTATGTTCCCTGCTCCGCGAAGAAGACTAGAATAGCGTTTGCTCCCGGTCCGCAGTGACGAACAATTTTCTTGCTGTCAGCAACGGAGGCGTGGAATGGCAATTGGCAATTCTAGTTCTAAACAAAGTGGTCAGCTCGGCGCGATCCTCAGCGTGGCAATTCTAATCAGTGCGCTTCTCCTCCCGCTGCTGTTGCGCGCGCAGAATCCATCCAGCGGCAATCAGATAATGGGCGAACTGGGGTTCGCCGCTTCAAAGAAGCCTGACAAGACCGCCGGCGTGTGGGTGGACGGCCAATATGTCGGCTACGTAGATGAGCTGAAGGGCGACAAAAAAATCCTGCTCCTGCCTGGAGAGCACGAGATTTCCTGCCGCCAGACCGGGTACTTTGAATTGACGCAGAAAATCGTGGCGGAGCCCGGCAAGAAGACCATCATTACAGTATCACTGCAGAGAAACCCGAACGCGGACTTCCCCAAGGTCACCGGCGAGATCAAATTGGAAGTTACCCCGGACAGAGCCGCCGTTTTCGTGGACGGCCATTTCGCCGGCACGGTCAACCAATTCCGCGGAATGGGTCGCGGAATGCTCGTCGCCGCGGGAAATCATCACATCAAGATTGACCTGGTCGGTTACCAACCGTTTGAAACCGACGTGACGCTGCTCGCCAAGCAGAAAATTACGGTGAAAACTACGCTCGCTCCTGGAACCATTCAGCAAGCGGATCCAGCAGTCAGATAACGCGATCGTTGAGATGATGTTGACTCGCTCAGGTCGCGAAAAAGTAGCGTCTGACTTGCGGTGTGCGAGTTAAAGAAGCACATTAAGATCTGATCTTGCAAACGGTGTCGAGAAAATCGCGCTCGGATTTGCTTTCTCAGATTTACCTCGAAGTTTTTATCTGTGACCTGTGTGTTAACGTCTTGAGCTTTCGCACTAATTCACGATTCCAGATTTTGCGACGGTGTTCGCGACCCAATCGCCGACTTCGCGGGTCGTCAGCGTGCCGCCCAACTCCGCCGGAGTCTTCCCTTCCTTCAGCGCCGCCCGCACAGCCTTGTCAATCGCCTGAGCCTCCGCTTGCCAGCCCAGAAACTCGAACATCATCCCCACTGTGAGAATCGCGCCCATGGGATTGGCGATGCCCTTGCCCGCGATGTTCGGCGCCGAGCCATGCACCGGCTCGAACAGCGACACTTGTCCCGGATGAATATTTCCGGAAGGCGCCAGGCCCAAGCCGCCCGCCAGTTGCGCGCCCAGATCGCTCGCGATATCGCCGAACAGATTGGAAGTGACGATCACCTGAAATTGCGCAGGGTCGCGCACCATCTGCATCAGCAAATTATCGATGTACTGGTGGCTGGATTCGATTCCCGGATATTCCGCGCGCACTTCCTTGAACACCCGCTGCCACAGATCATGCCCGTAGGTCAGAGCATTGGATTTGTCGGACATGCACACGCGCTGCAAACCGCGCCGCTTGGCGTACTCGTATGCGAAGCGAATAATCCGCTCGACGCCCTTGCGCGTGTTTACATCCTCTTGAATGGCGATTTCGTCCGCAGTGCCCTTCTTGAAATTCCCGCCCATGCCGACGTACAGACCTTCGGTGTTCTCGCGAAACACCACGAAGTTCACGTCTTTTTCTGCGCGATCTTTCAGCGGAGTGAAGCGCTTATCGAAGAGCACGCAGGGACGCGCGTTCACGTACAGATCGAGCTTGAAACGCAATCCCAGCAGAATTTCCGCGGCGTGAATATTCGTGGGGACGCGCGGATCGCCCATCGCGCCCAATAAAATCGCGTCGAAATCGCGGTGCAGCATCTCCACCGCGTCCGCCGGCAGCGTGGTGCCGTCGCGCAGATAGCGGTCGGCGCCCCAATCAAATTCCGTGAGCGCCACTTCCCTGCCGCCGGACGCAGCCGCAGCCTGCAGAACTTTTACCGCTTCGGGAATTACTTCTTTGCCGATGCCGTCACCAGGAATCACGGCGATGCGCTTGCGCGCGCTGGAAGAATCTGTTGAAGTCATGCCGTCGCGCAAACTAACATGCGGGTCCGGTGCTGTCAACGCAAGCGGACGCGTGCCCCGCCAGAATATTTCCGAAACGCAGCGTCTCGTTAAAGCATCGAACCAAGCACTGTGCTAAATTCAGCGCGGTCAAAACTCTAATTCGCACGGAGGAATCATGGCAAAAATGCGCGCGGTACAAGTTCCGAAAGCCAAGGGACCATTTGAAATCGTGGAACGCGAAATTCCGCAGCCTGGCCAGGGCGAAGTTCGAATGAAAGTGCAAGCTTGCGGAGTCTGTCACAGCGATTCACTGACGAAAGAAGGCTTGTTTCCCAACATCACCTACCCACGCGTTCCGGGACACGAAGTCGCGGGTGTGGTGGACGCGCTCGGCGCCGGCGTCAAGGGCTGGAAAATTGGCGACCGGGTGGGAGTGGGCTGGTACGGCGGGCACTGTGGATATTGCGATTCCTGCCGCCGCGGACTCTTCGGCTTGTGCTTGGTTGATCGCGCGGTCACCGGCATCTCGCGCGACGGCGGCTACGCGGAGTACATGGTGACGCCGGCGGTCACCCTAGCGTTGATTCCAGACGAAGTCTCCGCGGTAGATGCGGGACCGCTGATGTGCGCTGGCGTTACCACATTCAATTCGCTGCGGAATTCCGGCGTCGGACCTGGCGAAGTGGTCGCCGTATACGGCATCGGGGGGTTGGGACATCTGGGGGTCCAGTTCGCTGCGAAGTGCGGCTGCAAGACGGTAGCTATCGCGCGCGGGGCGGACAAGGCCGAGCTAGCGAAAAAGCTGGGCGCGCACGTTTACATTGATAGCGACAAGCAGGACGTCGCGGCAGAACTGCTGAAACTGGGCGGCGCGAAAACTATTCTCGCGACGGTCACCGGCGGAGACGCGATGACTACGGCTTTTGGCGGCTTGGGAATTGACGGCAAGCTGATGGTGCTGGGCGTGCCGGATGCGCCAATCCAGGTGAATGCGATCACGGCGATCTTTAGCCGCGCCGGGTTGCGAGGCTGGTACTCCGGCGCCTCGATTGATTCGCAGGACACCTTGCGATTCAGCGCGCTCACCGGTGTGCGTCCCATGACGCAGGTTTTCCCGCTGGAGAAGGTGAATGACGCCTACGACGCGATGATGAGCGGCAAAGTGCGCTTCCGCGCCGTGCTGACGACCGGACTGTAAGGCCCCGGGCGGTTCGTTTCGCGAAGCATGATTGCGTGATGTTACGCGACGTTTGTAGCGCCGGTCTTCATACCGCCATCGTTCGGCGGCGCACCGCGATGGCGCACTGAAGTGCGCCGCTACAAATTCAAAGGCGTTCGCCGCGCTTACGAATTCTTGTCACTTATTGCGTCTGCTCGCGCCATGCAAGCGGATTTAAATCGGAGGTTTTGTCTTGTCCAGGCTTCGCGTCCATTGTTTCTCGGTGTCGCTCGATGGCTATAGTGCCGGACCTAGCCAGGATCTAGCCAATCCTCTTGGCGTCGGAGGCTTGGCTGTCTTTGGATGGCAATTCGGCACTCGCAGCCACCAGCAGATGCACGGTGGCGAAGGAGGAACCACGGGTTTGGACGACGACATGGTGCGGCAGGGCTTCGAAGGCATCGGTGCGTGGATCCTCGGCCGCAACATGTTTGGGCCGGTGCGCGGGCCTTGGCTTGATGATAGTTGGAAGGGCTGGTGGGGCGACGACCCGGTCTATCACACTCCGGTGTTTGTGCTCACTCATCACGCGCGCGCTCCCATCGTGATGCAGGGAGGCACGACATTCCACTTCGTCACGGATGGAATTCACACTGCTCTCGAGCGGGCCAAAGACGCTGCGGGCGGAAAGGATGTGCGGCTCGGCGGGGGCGTCTCCACGATGAGGCAGTATCTTCGCGCAGGCCTGGTGGACGACATGCACTTCGTCATTTCACCGGCGCTGATCGGTGCAGGAGAACGGCTGTTCACAGATCTGAATTTGGTTGAGCTGGGTTATGAACTGAAAGGCCACACGCCTTCGCCAGGCGCCACGCACATCAAGATCGCGAAGCGCACATCGTAGCGACGGGCTTCAGAACGCCGGCGGTTGTTGCCGCGACACGGATGGCGCACTGAAGTGCGCCGCTACGAAATCGAAAGCAAAACCAAAAACGGCGCATCGGAGTTTTTTCTGCTCTGTTTCACTCGTAGCGCAGGGCGACCATGGGATCCACGCGCATGGCGCGGCGGGCGGGGACGTAGCAGGCTAGCAAGGCGACGGCGCTGAGTAGCAGGCCTACTGCGGCGAAGGTGATGAAGTCTGTGGCGCCGACGCCGAAAAGTACGGTGCGCAGATAACGCGTTAGCGCGAGTGACAGAGCCAGGCCGCAGACTAGGCCCGTGATGATCAGGCGCAGGCCGTTGCCGAGCACCATGCGGAACACGTCAGTGGATTGCGCGCCCAGAGCCATGCGCAAGCCGATTTCATGAGTGCGTTGGCGCGTGGTGTAGGCGATGACGCCGTAAATTCCCACCGCGGCAAGCACGAGCGCGAGCAGGCCAAAGGCACCGACGAACGTGCCGGCGATGCGCTGCCCGGTGCTAGCCACCTGCACGCGCGATAGCAGCGTGGATTCGTCGTACACCGGCAGATTGGCGTTCAGCTGGTGCACCGCTTTTTCCACGGACGCCATGTAGGTGAGCGGATCGCCGGCCACGCGCGCGTGAATGGTCACCTCTTCGGAATAATCCTGCAGCACGGGTAAATAAATAAACGGCAGCGAATTTTCGCGCAGCGAGTAATAGCTGCCGGTGCGCGTCACACCGACAATCGTGCACCAGCCACCGTGCGCGTCCACGCGTTTGCCCACTCCGTCTTCATTAGGGAAGTAGCGATGCACGAAAGCCTGGTTGACGATCACCACCGGCTGCGAAGTTGCGGTGTCCTGCTCGGTGAAATCGCGTCCGGCGACCAGCGGGATCTGCATAGTGCGCAAATAATTCGGCCCGGCCGCCGCGGTAGCAATATTCATGGATTCGTGCGGCTGCGGCACGTAGCCTTCGGGTTTCACGATGGTGGCGTCTGAGGTGTAACCGAGCGGCACCCAGTCCGCGATAGTGACGGATTGCACGCCGGGCAAGGCTGAAATTTTCGCCAGCAGCTGGCGATGAAATTCCATGCCGGATGCGCGGTTATAGCCGGACGGGAAAAGGCTGTAGGAAGCTATCAGCACGTGGTCCGGATTGAAGCCGGGATTCAAAGTCTGCGCCGCGCGAAAGCTGCGGATGAACAGTCCGGCGCAGACCAGCAGAAACAGCGAAAGCGAAATTTGCGCGACGACCAGAATGCTCGCCAGACGCGCGCGATGCAATCCGCCGGAAACGCTACCCGAATCCTCTTTCAGCACGGAAATAGGCGCGAGATCCGAAGCGCGCCACGCGGGCAACACGCCGAAAATGATTCCGGTGAAGAGCGAAAGCAGCATGGTGCCGAGCAGCACGCGGTAGTCGGCGCGAATATCCATCGCCACGGGAATATTCGTCGGCGGAATGAATTGCGAAAATGTTCCGGCAGTCCATATGGTGATGAGCATGGCCACGCCGCCGCCCGCGAGCGCCAGAATCAGGCTTTCGATGAGCAACTGGCGGACCAGGCGCCAACGGCTGGCTCCGATGGACAGGCGAATGGCAATTTCGCGGCGCCGCGCGACGGAGCGCACCAGCAGCAGATTGGCAACGTTGGCGCAGGCGAGCAGCAGCACGGCTCCGGCGATGGCCATCAGCATCGGCAGCAGCAAGTAGAGGTAGCCATTGGCTCCGAACGGCGCGCGCCACAGCGGATAGAGCGTGACGACATTTTCGCCGCGATGTTCTTCGGGGTACTGCGCGACGAGCTGCTTCATCAGCAGATTCATTTCCGTCTGCGCCTGCTCGAGCGTCACGCCCGGCGCTACGCGGCCCACGGGCATCACCCAGGTGTTGCCCCGCTGGTTCAACCGGTCGGAGTTCGATAGAACTTGGGGCGCCATCATAATCGGCAGCCAAAGCTCGCTGCGCAGGCCAGTCTGCGTTCCCTGAAAAACAGGCGGGGCGACGCCGACGATGGTGTAAGGATGCTCGTTGATTTGCAGCGTGCGGCCGATTACGGAGCGATCGCCGGCGTAACGCAGCTGCCACATGCGATAGCTGATGACGACCACGGGCGCGCCACCGGGAGCGGTGTCTTCGGATTGCAAAAATCCGCGGCCGAGAATCGGATGCACGCCCAGAAAATCGAAGTAGTTCGCGGAAACCAGGCTACCCCAGGTGCGCTCGGGCTTGGCTTTGCCGGTCAGATTCATGGGCTCGATGGTGAAGGCGGTGAGCGCGGAAAAACTTTTGGTGTGCTCGCGCAGGTCCCTAAAATCCGGATAGGAAAATGGCACGGGCGTGCGTGAATTTCCGCCGGAAGTGAACGCGAGAATATTTCCGGTGTTGGTCGCGCCAGGAATCGGATTCAGCAGCGTGGAGTTGATCCAACTGAAGATGGTGCTATTGGCGCCGATGCCCAGGGCGAGCGTGAGGATCGCGGTAGCGGTGAAGCCCGGCGACTTGAGCAGCACGCGTAGTGCGTAGCGCACGTCTTGCCACAGAGCACCCATCGTTGCCTCCCAGTTACGTGCGTGGTGTGAATACGAAACCGGTACTTCAGCGGCTAAAGCCGCTCGACGCTGCTGAACCCAATGTCGTGGCTAAAGCCACGAACTACAAAGACTCCCGAGTCGCGCGGCCTTTTCATCATCAGATAGTGCAATCAGCACGCCAAGTCCGACCAACGCTCGCCAGTCCTAAGTCCAAGCGTACAGCTTGTCTGCCACGCGATCAAAGCCTCCACTTCCGGGGCTAAATCTCCATTTCTGCGGCGCTTGACGCCGAAACTGAAGTTCCACGCCTTCCGGACCGATACGTATGCTACAGCACGCGCGCGCCGCGCGAACTCTTGCCGTGCTGCGGGATGTCCGGAGATGGGAAGCACCGCGCGGAATCGGACGCTTCCAGCTCGCGATCTTCACCCTGTACGTGCGTACAGTTTCATCTCGAACAACTCGCGCTTCAATTGCGATTGCCCGCTGCGCAAGGCGCGCATACATTGAATTCAGCGTCTCACAGCAGCTAGCGACGACTTGGAACCCTAATCCGGAGGGAATATGTGGAGTAACAACAAGCAGGGCGATTCTCCGAACCCAGCCGCGGCACAGCCGACGGCCTATCCAGCAACGCCATCGTCGGCCAATTTTAACGCCAATTCCGCTCCGGCAGCGTCGCAGTCGTTCCGCTCCAGCGCTCCTACGGCGCGCAACTTGGCGACCCTGGGACCGGGACTGACGATCAAGGGCCAGATTTCCGGTGATGAAGATTTGCAAATTGACGGCAAGGTGGAAGGCTCGATTTCACTGAAGGGCCAGCGCCTCACCGTCGGACAGAACGGCGAGATTGTTTCGGATGTGCATGCACGGGAAGTGATCGTGTATGGCAAAGTGCGCGGCAACCTGTTTGCGGAAGATCGCATTGAGGTGAAGAAGGACGGCTCGGTGATCGGAAATATTACCGGCGGCCGGGTGCTGATCGAAGACGGCGCGTACTTGAAAGGGCAAATCGAGATCGAGCGCGGCAAGTCGCACAAACATGCATCGGCGGAACTGGAGCCGGTGGGGGCGGGCGTCGGCGGCAACTCGTAAACTGGATTCCCTACCCCGGCCGCAGACGGATAGCCTAGACAGGCCGTGGCGGAGCGGGCAGAAATGGAAATGGCGCTGTGACCGAAAGGTTGCGGCGCCGTTTTTGTTTTTGGGGTGGGGGAAATAAAAAAGGCCGCGGCAGGATGTAAGGTGTTGGCCTGCCGCGGCCCTGAAACTGAAACGTGATGTTTACAGCGTTTGCGATGCGGTTTGCGTCGTTGCTGCTGGCGGCGCGGGCGCGGGACTTGGCGTCGCGGCTGGTGCCGCGCTGTTGCCACGTCCATTACCGTTTCCATTGCCACTGCCGTAGCCGTTGCCGTTGCCGTATTGCGGCGTGTGGTAGCGGTTGCTCTGATCGGTCGTAGAGCCTGCGGCCGGGTATCCGTTCGAGCTGGGTTGCTGCGGGTTCACGCTCGAAGGATTCGGATGGAGCGAGAAGCTGATGCCGCGGCGGGCGTTCTCGTCCACCGTGCGCTGCAAGTCAAGTTCGTCCATGTTCAGCGTGCTTTCGCCGCCGTAATTCACGGTGTAATGCAGCACGCCGTCCTGCAGCCAGTAATCGCTCGCGGCGTACGTGGTGCCGTCTTTCAGATAGAGCAGGACGGTCGGCCGCGAAGCTGAGACGTTGCCGGTGTCCGGATTATCGTTTGGCGAACCTTGCGGTTCGGCTATAGCGCCGGAATTGTCAGGCGCCACTGGGCCGGCGTTGTAGTTGCCGGAATTATCGTCCACCGAACCATTGTCCGGAGCGGAGTAATTTCCATTGTCACCGTAGGTGACGCTGTACCCGGGATAACCGTAGTAACCGGGCCAATACGGGTAGTACCCGAGGCTATACCCGGGCCAGCCCCAGCCCCAAGACGGGCCCCAGAAGCCGCCCCAACCCCAGCCCCAGCCGAATCCGACGCCCCAACCGTAGCCGAAGCCGCAGCCCCAGCATCCCCAGCCGCCATGCCAGCCACCGTAGTAACCGCCATGATAGCCGTAGCCGCCGCCATAGTATCCGCCGTGGTAGCCGTAGCCATTGTGAACGACAGCTTGATTGCTGTGGAAGCCGCTGGTGCTGCTGAAGGAGTGGCCACCCGAAAAGCTAGTCGACGAGCCATGAACGTTGAGCGCGCCACCGAGGTGCGGAGCGCTCATCGAGCCAGCAGAGCCGAAGTGCGCGCTGCTGAGCGTAGCGTTGCTGAAATGAGATGTGGAAGAGTGGCTGCCGAACGCGCCTGAACTTGAATTTGACGCTGTGGAGCCGCTGAAATGAGAATGTTCGATGTTGGAGACGGCGCGGTTACTGGAAACGGTGGACGAGCTGCTCGTGCTGCGGTTGCTGGTAGCAGCGGAGAGTGACGTGGAACCGCGCGCGCCGCTGGAGTTTGCTGCAGGGGCGGTGCCGCGGGAATTTGCGTAGGTGCTGGAATTCGTGCCGCCACGCGCCGCGGACGCAGACCCGGAGTTCGCTGGTCCGCTGCGGCCGAAGTACGGCGATGCAGTCGTGCCGCGATTACCGGCAGACGCGGTGGAACCGTTGTTGTATCCGTGCGCTGAATTTGCGCCAGGCGCGCCAAAATGCGCGCTCGAAGGAGGCGTCACGCCCGCGCGATTGCCGGCGCTATAGCTGTTGCCTGAGCGGCCGCCGATCGCATTGTAGGGCCGTCCAGCAGCAGAACCGGAATAGCGATTGGCGGAGCTGGAATAGTGATTGGGCGCGCTGGAATAATGGTTCGCGCTGCCGCGGTAACCGCCGTATGCCCCACTGCCGTAGCGGCCGCCGCTACCGTACGAGGGAGCGCTGCCATGATAGCTGCCGCCGCCTCCACCACTGTAATGAGCGCCACCGCCACCACCACCGTGGAAACCACCACCGCCACCGCCGCCGTGGAAACCGCCGCCTCCACCACCACCGCCATGACCGCCACCACCACGCTGCGCAAATGCAGCCGGCGCGCAAAACAGCGCCAGCGCAGCGAATACGGTGAAGATAATCTTGAAAGAAGCGGACCTATTCATGTTTGTGACCTCCACCCAATTACTTCCCAAGCTATGCGGGCGGCTAGATCGCCGAAGCCATTCTACAACAATTAGACTCTCGGGGTGCACGGTTGGTTGCAAATTGGTTAAGTCTTGTAGCTTGAGTGAACCACGCATCCGCCGAAACCTCGCACGCCTGCCCTCGTGCGGTATAACACGGCGGCTGCGAAAAAGTTTCGGTGGAACTCTGGGTCAGGTTCCAGGGGGCGGCGGCTTGGGCTGGGCGTGACGGAAGAGGTCAAAAGCTTTAACACAGAGGAGACGGAGGAAGAAAAGGCGAGGGCACAGTGCAACGTCGGATTAGGATTTGCCGCGTTCGGCCAGGAACACGCCTACCAGCACCAGGGAGGTCCCCTCCAGCAGCAGGCGCGAAGGGCGGTCGCCCAGGAAGGCCATGGAGAGCAGGATCACGACGATCGGCTGGAAGTAGCTTACGGCGCCTACACGCGAGGCCGTCATGTAGCGCAGCACCCAGTAGAAGATTGTGTAGGCGGCGACGGAGCTGCCGACGGCCATGTAGATCATGCCGAGCCAGCCGCTGAGCGCGACGCTGTGCCAATCGAGATGAATGCTCTGGCGAATCGTTATCGGCAGCAGTAGTAGCGAGGCGGCGACGCAGTTGAAGGTGTTCAGCGCGATGGCGTCGTATTGCGCGACGACACGTTTGCCAAGGACGGCGTAAATGGCAAAGCCAATCACGCCGCCGAAGGTGATGATGTCGCCCATCAGCAGCGGCGAATGGGCGGGCGAACCTTGCTCGGTTTCGAGGAGATATACGCCGACGAAGGAGATGGCCATGCCGGCGACCTTGGCGGCGGTGAGCATTTCGAGTTTCAGTGCGCGCGCGAGGAGCAGGATGATGATGGGGCCGACGGCGATGAGCACGGCGGAATGGTTCGACGTGGTGTAGTTCAGGCCGACAGTGAAGAGGCCTTGGTTGACGATGACTCCGAAGAAACCGAGATAGAGGAAGGGCCAGGCGTCGCCGAGCTTCAGAGGTTGGCGTTCACGGCGGGTGAAATAAATTGCCAGCATGATGAATGCGGCGAGTTGCAGGCGGAGGCAAGTGAGCGTGATGGGGTCGAGGGTGCGCAGGGCGATTTTTCCGGCGACGTAATTGCCGGACCAGAGCACAAGCATCATGAACAGCCAGAACGCCAGCGTGAGTTTGCTGGGGCGCGGCTGCTCGGGATTCGTGGTTGCGGCGGCGGGTGAAGTCAATGGCGATGTCAACGGAGGGCTCGGGCTTTCAATCGAGCACCTCGCAGCGTTTGCTGAGCGCTTCGATGCGCGCGAGGCGCGGCGTGTAGCCGATGCCCGGCGCGGTGGGAACTTTTATGGTCCCTTTTGTGGTGACTTCCACTTCCGGCTCGATGATGTCTTCGGTCCAGTAGCGGCGGCTGGCGGAGACGTCGCCGGGCAGCGTAAAATTTGGCAGCGTGGACATGGCGATGTTGTGCGCGCGGCCGATGCCGGATTCCAGCATGCCTCCGCACCAGACGGGGATGGATTTCTGCTGGCAGAGATTGTGGATGCGGCGGGCTGGGGTGTGGCCGCCGACGCGGCCGAGTTTCATATTGATAATTTTGCAGGCGCCGATTTCGATGGCGGCGCGGGCATGCTCGATATCGTGAATGCATTCGTCAAGGCAGATGGGCGTATCCAGCTGGCGCTGCAGCGCGGCGTGGGAGTAAATGTCGTCGTGGCCCAGGGGCTGCTCGATCATGATCAGGTAGAAGGCGTCGAGCTGCTTCAGCAGCGGCGCGTCTTCCAGGCGATAGGCGGAGTTGGCGTCCACCATCAGGCGGATGCGCGGGAATTTTTCGCGCAGGGCGCGGGCGGGGGCGACGTCGTTGCCCGGCTTTATTTTTATTTTGATGCGCTGGTAGCCGGCGGCTAATTCTTTTTCCACTTTGGCGAGCAGGGTCGGGATGTCGGGCTGGATGCCGATGGAAACGCCGCTGGAGATTTCGTCTCGCGTGCCGCCTAGCAATTTTGCTAGCGGCAGGTTTTTTTGTTTGGCTTCGGCATCCCAGATGGCGGTTTCCAGGCCGGCTTTGGCCATATTGTGGCCGCGGACGCGGGCTAGCAGATCGAAAACTTCGGCGGCGGAATTGAATTCCTTGTACTTCACGATGGGCCAGAGAAAGTCGCGCAGGATGTGCCAGGCGGTCTCGACGGTTTCGTAGGAATAGTAAGGATCCTCACCGGCGGTGCATTCGCCCCAGCCGGGAGTGCCGTCGGCGTCCACTTCGATAAGCAGAATGCGCCGCAACGAAGTTTCGCCGAAGCTGGTTTGGAAGGGCGCGACGAGCGGCATGTGGATTTCGCGCAGAGTGATTTTACGCAGGCGCATGGAGCTGGGGCCTTTGGTGTTTTGTGTTTAGTCTTCGAATTCTTCCGGGCGGTATTCTGGCAGACGCAAGCCCGCGATGGAAGCGGCGGGTTCCAGAATGTAATCCACGGTTTCGCCGCGGCGCTCGACGGACGTGGCGATGTAGCCCTGATGCAGCAATTTGCGGAAGTGGTCGCGTGTTTCGGATTGCAGGCGCGCGGCGGATTCGCGGTCTTGCGCTTTCAGTTCGTCGAGAGCCCCCGGCAGCGAAATTGTTTGGGTGGCGACTGCGGTGGGCAGCGGACTTTCGGCCAGGATATTTTTCACGCGGTCGGAATCGAGCCACCATTCGGCTACCAGTCGATCTGTGGGCAGTCCCGCGTGCAGCGGGCTTTCGGTGACGCCGTAGCAATTGGGGATGTAGCGGCGGGCGATAGCGCCCAGGCGCACGAAATTGAAATGCGCGTTTTTCAGTTCGAGTGGATCGAAGGTCCATTCGATCAGGCGGATGTCGCGCTTGAGCGCGTCTTGCCGCTGGAAGAATTTCAGGCGCCGGCCCACGCCACGATTTTGATATTCGGGGAGCACGGCAGTCATGTGCGAGTGCAGAAACGGTTTTGCGCCGCGAGTGCCGGCCAGCGCCAGCGTCATGCCGATCATTTTGCCGCCGTCGTACGCGCCGAGGATTTGTCCGCCGGTGTGATGCGCGACGACGAAGATGGCCGAAGGCACGGCGATATGCTCGCCCCAGATCTGTTTTTCCAGGCGCACGCATGATTCGTACTCGAGGAGAGATTCGCAGTGGCGAATTTCGATTTCGTGCGCTGCGGGCGACGGTGTTTCGGCGGATGCGTTCATTTGGTGTGCGCGGCCTCGAAGGGGTTTTGCAGCTTTGAGAGATTCCACAATTCTTCCATGCGTTCGCGCGGCAAGTCGGCCAGCGAGTGGCCTTCGGCGCGTGCAGCTGCTTCCATCCACTGAAAACGGGATTGGAATTTGCGATTGGCTTTCTTCAGCGCGATTTCGGGATCGGCGCCCAGGAAGCGTGCGACGTTTACGGCGGCGAAGAGCAGGTCGCCGACTTCTTCTTCGAGGTGTGGCGTCATGGTCGCGGGGCGCGGCGCTGCAGCGGGCACGGCATGCCGTGCCCCTACGGTTGGCTGAGCCGCCGCAGGCTTGGCACGACTGGCAGATTCCAGCGATGCGAGGATTTCGCGCTTTTCTTCATCCAGCTTTTCGAAGATGCCGGAGAGGTTGTCCCAGTCGAAGCCGATGTGCGCGGCGCGGCGGGTGAGTTGGTAAGCTTCGAGGACGCCCGGAAGCGACCGCGGGACGCCCGACAGTATAGATTCCGCAGCGGCTTTCGCGCCATTCGCCTGAGGCGCCTTCCCTTCTTTGCCGTTGGCGTTCGCGCGCTCCGCGGCTTTGATTTGTTCCCAATTTTTCAGCACCGCGGCGGAGTCTTTGGCTGTCGCGTCGTCGAAAACGTGCGGGTGGCGGCGGACCATCTTCGAGTGGATGGATTCGATGACGTCGGAAATGGTGAACGCGCCGGTTTCTTCGGCGAGGATAGAGTGGAAGGTGATTTGCAGCAGCAGGTCGCCCAGTTCTGACGCGAATTCGTGCGGGTCCGACGATTCCATCGCATCCAGAACTTCGTATGTCTCTTCGATCAGGAATTTGCGCAGCGACGCGTGCGTTTGCTCGCGGTCCCAAGGGCAGCCGTTCGGCGCGCGTAGCCGAGCTTGCAGCGCGACAAGTTTCGCGAACCATTCCCCGGCGAGTTTGTCGCGGCGGTTTAGCGGGATGCGCGGCGAGGTGGCCCGTCGTTGGCGCGGACGCTTCGATATTTTACGTGGCGTGCGTTTCTTCATGAGCGATATGACAATTTACAGGGAAGATGGATTCGAGACAAGGACGTGCGTGCCGCGTGGTGGCTCAGTTTCCGGTACGCGGACGTCTGAATCCACTTGTCCGGCAACGCGTGCCAGCTCAACCGGTCGTTGCAACACCGTTAAGTACATTAATTCGGCAATGGTTCCGCGAGAGAACCATCTATTTGGCTGTACTCGGCCAACACCTATCCAGGGCAGCGTTCCGGCTGAACCAGTCCCAGCGAGCGATTTTAGCTTTTGTTTTCAATACAAGGTGGGTTCAAGCTTGGTGTTGCGTCGACCCATTGGAGACCGCCGAACTTATCAGGCATTTAGAGGCCAAGTCCGTTCGTGGCGAGTGAGATAAAATCCACGGCGCTTGGTTCCCATTAGGAGCAGATCTCGCTACACCGAATAGAGGCTTGATGTCTGTCAAAGCGACCGTAGTCATTCCAGTGAGCGACATTTACGAAATAACTGCTTGATATCCCGTTGATGCTTTGGAGTGTGTTGTTGTATAAAGCTGCTGTTCAGCCAAGCGAGACCTGAACGAGGAGAATTCAATGAAGCGAATCATAATGATTGGTATCGCCATTTGCGCGGCGTTTGTTCTCGGCGCTGTCGTGTTTGCGCAGCAGCCGCCCGTAAACGTAGGGGAACGCCACGGGAACATGAGGGCCGCTCAAGAGTTAATTCGACAAGCATGGCAAAAAGTCGATGAAGCCCAACAAGACAATCACTACAATCTGGGCGGTCACGCGGGTAAGGCAAAGGAATTACTAACGCAAGCCAGCGAGGAAATTAGGTTATCAGCTGACGCGGCCAATTCACACAGGTAGCTGGGATAGGCTCCCTGCTTCATAGTGAACCTATCATAAATTCTGTAGACGACTCGTTGGACGCTGCGCCGAGTACCTGAGGGGGTCGAAATATTTCTCCACACGTCCGGCAACGCAACTTATCAGACCCGACCGACTCTCGATAAACGCGGTGGTCTCAATGGGTGAACGCAACACTAAGCTCGAACCCACCTTGTATTGAAAACAAAGGCTAAAATCGCTGGCTAGGGTTAGATCAGTCGGAACACTCCCTGGCTAGGTTTTGACTGAACACAGCCAAACAGATCGGTTCTTCAGCGGAAGTATTGGCGGATCAATGATTGGATGGTGTTGCATCGACCGGTTGAGCTGGCAGCGCTAACCAGACATGTGAATTTCGTGCCAAACGACGTGTCCGGTTACGCGTGCGGGGTCAACGGGTCGCCGCGACAACTAATTCGCGGCGGCGTGGGTTGTGGCTGGGCGGATTACGGTTTCGGAGAAGCGGTCCATTTCTTCGGCTTGGGGGCTGAATTGCAGCAGCAGCAGGTCCACCCCGGCGCGTTCGAATTCGCCGATGCGATCGGCGACGTATTGCGGCGTGCCGACGAGGCCGGAGCGCAGGCCGCGATTCGAGACGGAATATTCCTCGAGCGAGACGCGCTGTTCCAACTGCGTATTGGCGAGCCACTGTTGATAATTCTGGTAGCCGGCGGCGTTCTGCTGCACGTCGGTGATACGAGCTTGCTCCTGCTTGGCTTCCTCTTCGGTGTCGCGGACGATCGCGTATCCGGCCACGCCGAATTGCATGCGCGGCAAATTCTTGCGCTCGCGGCGTTCGGACATGTCGCGGATTTTTTCGGCGACGCGCGCCGGCGAATCACCGTGCATCACGAAAGCGTCGCACTTCTGCGAGATTAATTCTTTCGCGGCTTCCGATTCCCCGCCCGCGTAAATGGTGGGGCGCGGTTTGGCGACCGGCTTCGGCTGCAGCACCAGATCCTGCACGGTATGATATTTGCCGACGTAGGAAAAATGGTCCTGCTTCCAGGCGGCGTCCACGATATCGAGCCATTCGGAAGTGCGCGCGTAGCGATCGTCGTGCTGATCGAAATGCACACCGTATTTTTTGGCTTCCTCGGCCCACCAGGAAGAAACCACGTTCAGCGAGAGGCGCCCGTTGCTGATGCGATCAATGTTGGCGGATTGTTTGGCGAGCAGCGCCGGCAAATGAAACGTGGGCCGCACGGCAACCATCAACTCCAGGGATTCGGTGACAGCTGCGAGCGCAGCGGCGGTGGACCACGCGTCGAGCGATGGAGCGTCCACGCCTTTGATGTCGTTCAGATTTAACTCGGCGATGAGCGTGAGGCTGTAACCGATTTTTTCGCTGCGGCGCGCCAGGCGCGAGACGTAATCCCATGTGGGAGGCATCTGCTCGTCGGCGACATTGCGCAGCCAGCCGCCGAATACGGGGAGCCAGTAGCCGTAACGCATCAGCGCGCCTCCCGCACCAGATAATCCACCAAGCGCGCGAAGGGATCGAAGCCGACGATGCGCGGGCCGTCCGAAACGAAATTCGAAAGCGCGTTCACATCGTAGTAGTAGAGCTTGCCGTCGCGGTCGTCAATGATGTATTCCAGGCCGCCGACTTCGATTTGCGCGGCGCGGAAAATCTTTTCGGTGTCGGCGATTACTTTCTTGGGCGGTGTAAAACCTTCGACGCGCAGGCCGGTCTTCGCGCCTTCCACCACGCAGGCGGTTTTGATTTCGGCGCCGTCGGTGGTTTTGCAGATGTCCATGGGGCAGAGGTCGAAAGTTTCGCCCGAAGTGAAAACTTTTATGCCGTAGAGATATTTGTAGCCGAGGGTTTCGACGCGGGTGATGTGCCCGCCGCGCGCGGGAATGAATTCCTGCACGATGCCGGTGGAATCCAGGCCCAGCTGGATTGCGCCGTTCTCTACCGCATTCGCAAGTTGCTCGGACGAATCGAAGCGCACGATGCCGACGCCGCTGCCGCCGATATTGGGCTTCACCACAATCGGGTAACGCAGATTTTTTGCCGCGGCGACTGCTTCCGAGGGATGGTTAATCACCACCGAACGCGGATGCGGCAGGCCGAGCGATTCAAGCAGCGAGAGTTGCAGCGCTTTGGAGGTTTCCACGCGGAATGCGTGGCTGCCGTTCACTACGCGCGTGCCTTGCTTTTCCAGATGCGCCAGGTAGCTGAGCGTGTAGAAAATTGCGTGGGCATTGCCGCGCGTCCACGCGGAGGGGCTCATGCGATTGAAAACCAGGCCGAATTGCTGATGGCCGTTGGGGGAAATGTCGAAATGATGATGGGCGGCATCCAGGCGGACGTACGGGACCGCGCGGCGGTCTAGTTCCGCGAAGACGGGGACGAACCAGCGCGGGTGTTCGTGGTAGATGGCGATCGGTTTTGTTGTTGAGCGCGATTTCGATTTTAGGTTGCTGCGTCGCGCGGGCGTTTTACGCTTCGTCGTTTTCGTGCGGGGCATTCGGTTCCTTGGCTATTTAGTTGCGATATTGTTTTGATGCAACAGACTAACGCACGTTGCGGGATTTTGCGAGCGGGGTTGAGTTTGTTACAAAGAATTTACCGCAGAGACGCCCCGACTGCGTCGGGGTAGACGCTGGGCGCAGAGCAAACCTGAGTCAAAAGATTTAATCGCGAGGACGCAGAGAAAAACCGGAGGAAAATCGGAGAAGGCGGGAGAGATCCTTCAGCCGGAATGAGGCAAAAGCGCCGGCCTCCCTTCGCAAATTCACTCAGGGCAGGCAGGATGACGACGCTTGTCGCATCGTCATGCGGGCTTGGCCAGGCCGCTGGCGACGGCTTGGTCTAGGAGCTTTTTCATTTCGCGCGTGGCTTTCTTGGAGGCTGCTTCTTCCTGCTCGCCCAGTTTGCCTTGTTGCTCGCCCAGTTTGCCCTGTTGTTCGCCCAGTTTGCCTTGCTCTTCGCCCAGTGCACCCTGTTTCTCGCCGAGCTCGCCCTGCTTCTCGCCCGCTTGCGCTTGCAATTCGCCAATGCGCTCCTGGATTTCGCCGATTTTTTCCTGGATGCGGCCCAGATCGTCCTGCGTGCCGTCCTGGCCCATTTTTTTCAGCTCGGCTTCCAGTTTCTGCAGCTCGGCGGTCATGTCTGGAATTTTCACGCGGACTTTTTCCATCTGCTCGCCCAGCGCTTCTTGTTTTGCTCCGAGCGCTTCCTGCTGGGCGCCCAGGGCTTCCTGCTGCTTGCCTAGCGCTTCTTGTTGACGGCCCAGTTCTCGCGAGGGAGCGAAGAAATCCATGGCCTGCTTGATGGTGGCGGCGTCGTGGATGATGTAGGCCTTGCCATCGCGGATAAACCAGATGAAATCGCCAGGGAAATTGCGGCGCAGCGAATTCGCGACGTCCGAACTGCCCTCGGTGCTGATCGTGAAATTATCGGACGACACGCTGACGCTGGAATTGCCGGACACGATGGTGAATTGCTCACCATCGCTATCGCCGTTGGCGGTTCGGTAGCTGTTGGTGATGGATTGCAGGACGCGCGGTGAAATGGGACTTGCGTATACCACCGGAGCCACTGGGCTGTCTGGCCCGCCGACGGGAGGCACGGGGACGATGGGAACAACCCGGACCATCGGCGCGACCGAGACGATTGGCCGAACATTGGGTAGAACGAGCGGCGTGACAACGGTATGCACCGACACAACCGGATCTACCGAGATTTCCCGCACCACGTTGGTGCGCACAGAAACGTCTGGCCGGACGACCGTGCGCACTGACACTTCGGGCGCGACGGGCGGCTCAGCATCAGGCGCGGCGTCCGGAATGACACGTGGCTCCGCGACCGCGGCAGGCGCGGCAACCGGGGCAGGCGTCGCCGCCGGCTGCGCAGACTGCACAAGAGGAACCGCGGGAGGCTGCGTCGTCTGCGGCGCGGCTTGCTGCGCAGGCGTGGAATGGAAATTTTCGATCGTCGGGCGGAAAGCCGCGATAAGGCAGACGACTGGAACTGCCAGCAGCAAGTACGCGATAACAACGGGTTTCTTCAGGCGCATGGCAACGCTCCCTTTCCATTCGAGAATTCGATCAACACGTTTTTCGGCTTGTCCGGCGGTGGCCATCGAGACGCCTTGCCACCAAACGCGTCCTGGCGCGGCTTCGAGCGCAGCGAAAAATCCGAGCAAAGTTTCGGCGTAACGGGTGCGGTCGGCTCCGGCGGCCAGAGCGGCATCGTCGCTGGCTTCTTCGGCGAGATCCGCTAGGCGGCGAGCCAGCCACCAACTGAGCGGGCTGAACCAAAAGATCGCGCGATGCAACAGGGAGAGGCGCTCGGCGAGCGCGTCACGGCGGACCACGTGCGAAATTTCGTGCGCCAGGACGGCGTCGAGTTCGCCGGGTTCCCACTCGCGCCAGCCGGCTGGAAGCAGGATCGCAGGGCGGCGCACGCCGAAGGTCACCGGCACGGAGAGGAGTTCGGATTCAGCCAGGCGCGGCGGCGCTGCGCCGAGGCCGGCAGCACGCGAGAAGAATTCCACGCGCGTCAGAGCGGGCGCGTCTTCGACCAGCTGCGCTTCCCTCTCCAGGCGGCGGCCCAGGATTATGCCGAGCGCCAGGCGCATCAGCATAAAAATCGCCACGGCGAGGTACAGCGCCGCAGAAACTGCGAGCCACGGAAACGGAGGACGGGGTTGTGCGTGCTGCGGCAACGCTCGCGCGGCTTGCGCCGCGCCCCCTGCATCCGGCGTGCCCGTTGAATCTGAAGGTTTAGCGCTGTAGCTATATGCGCCGAACTTCGCCGCACTCGAACGCGCTACCTGGTTAAAGCTGACCGCGTGAGATTGCAGTTCGCGCGCAGGCGCAATTTCCGCAGGCGGCTGCGTATGCACGAATTTTGCAGCCAGCGGCACAAAAACCGGCAGCGGCGGCAGCAGCAGACCAAGCAGCGGCATCGCGAGCGCCACCAGCAGCACCGCCCGCCAAATCGCCAGACGCAGCGCGACGCTGCGTACGCGGAACGCCGCGAGAGCCAGTCCCGCGACACAAGCAATCGCCAGCGAGCGCGCGGCGGGCTGCAGCACATGCACGGCGAAATTTGCGGACGCGTCGAGTAAGGGGCTGACGATCATGACTTCGCCTCCTTGCGCTGACTGGTTTTGCGCTCGGCGATTTTTTGGGTCAGGCGCTCGAGCTGGCGGCGATCGAGCACGGCGTTGTCCACCATGCCGATCACCAGTTGTTCGACGGAGCCGCCGCAGAAGCGGTCAATAATATGTTTGACGGCGCGCACCGCCACATTTTGGCGCGGCTCGGCGGCGCGATAGATGTAAGTGCGGCCGCTGATTTCGTGCGCGACGTAACCTTTGAGTTCCAGGCGGCGCAGCACGGTGCGGATGGTGGATTCCTTCATGGGGCGCCGGGCGGCGAGGGCTTCGCGGCAGGCTTCGGAGGAAACCGGGCCGTGCGACCAGACGTAATCCATGACCATCTGCTCGACTTCGCCGAGGTTGCGGGGGCGCGAATTTTGTGTGTTCTTCATTGTAGCGTTACACCTTGTAACAGATGGGCGGAAGGGTGTCAACAGGAAAAATGCGGCCGGCGCGGACCGATTCGCCGCGCTGGCGGGCGCCGCTTGTCGCAGAGCGGAAGCGGATGTTAAACTTGCTTGTAACTTTCAGGAGCACCTCCAAGGATACCTGCCGTGGCGGATTCAAAGCACGAAGAGACATTCAAAGTAGTGGATCGCCGGTTATTTGGCGAAGACGGCGAATTGCGTCAGGACGTGGTGGAGCAGGAGCGGCGCAATGACGAGGCCGCGGAGAAGAAAGCCGCGGCGCAAGCGGAAGCGAAGGCTAAGGCAGCTGCGGCTTCTTCGGCGGGTAAAGCCATACCGGCGCAGACGTCGAGTGCGTTCGCTGCAAACGCGGATGCCCAGAGCGCGGCAGGAAATGGCGCTGCTCTTGCGGCGGGCGGTTCCGCGGAATTGGCGCCGGAAGACGCAGCGGCCGAGGCGCAGGACGCCGGCGAGATGAATCCCACGTCGCGCAGCTTTCAGATGCTGATTGATTTTCTGACGCGCAACGCGGCCGCGATGCTCGGCGGAATGGCGGACCCGCGCACCGGACAAGCGTTTGTGGACCTGGAAGGCGCGCGCGAAGTGATTGACATGCTGGATGCGCTGCGCGAAAAAACGCGCGGAAATTTGTCCAAGGACGACGACAACCTGCTGATTGAAGTGATCGGCAGCCTGAAGCTGACCTTCATGGAAATTTCTAAAGTGGCCGCGGAGCAGATGGCTAAGAAGGCTAAGGCGAAGTAGCCGGCTCCGTGCGCGCGTTTGTGATTCGTGATTTCAATTTGCCGGGCGGTGCGGTTTCGCGCGACCGCCGGCTACGCCGGATGAATCGAGAGCAATCTTTGCGGCATCCCTCCAGACCATGGCTTCCCTGCAATTAACCGTACTCGGGTCGGGCACGTCCATGGGCGTTCCCACGCTCGCGTGTCACTGCGCGGTGTGCGGTTCCACCGACCCGCACGACAAACGCACGCGGCCTTCGGTCCTGCTGGCATATAACGGCCGCAACGTAGCGATTGATACCTCGCCGGATTTTCGTTTTCAGGCCATGCGCGAAAAAATCGACCGGCTGGACGCGGTGTTGTACACGCATTCGCACGCGGACCACATTTTGGGGCTCGACGATATCCGTCCTTACAATTTGAAACAACGTAGCGCCATACCGGCGTACGCAACAGCGGAAACGCAGGTAACGTTGCGGCGGCAATTCGCGTACGTCTTCGACCACGTGGTGACGGAAAGCTCCGTTCCGGAAGTCGAAATGCACACGATTGACTGGGCCGTTCGATTTATTTGGACTGCGGTTTACGCCGGTGCCAGCGCAGCACGGGCCGCAACCGGTGCTGGGTTTTCGTTTTGGCAAGGCCGCGTACCTGACGGATTTCAGCGCGGTGCCGGAGAGCTCGAAGGCGCTGCTGCACGGGCTGGATGATTTCATCCTGGATGCCTTGCGCTACACGCCGCATCCGATGCACTCGAACGTGGAGCAATCGCTTAAGCTGGTGCGGGAGCTCGAACCCAAGCGCGCATGGTTCACGCATATTTGCCACGATTTGGGGCACGTGGAGGCCAACGCCAAATTGCCGCAGGGCGTGCAGCTGGCGTATGACGGTTTGAAATTTGAGGTGCAGATTTAATGCTGTTGGACGCGACGAAGGACACGCTGAAATTTCTGACGGATTTGCCGGCACACGCGTCCGGACGCTCGGACATGCTGCTTATCGGTTCGGCGGATGAGTGGGTAGAGCAATTAGGGGAAAGCCGGCCCGCCACGGTCTTGACGATCGGGAATTTTGATGGCGTGCACGTTGGGCACCAGGAAATTCTTCGCGACGTCGTCGAGCGCGCGGCGGCGGCTGGCGGAGGCGGTGATTCGCGCGGGGCGCAGAAAGAGCTGTTGCCGGCCGTGCTGACGTTTTATCCGCATCCGGCGCGCGTACTGCGGCCGCAGCAGGCCCCTTCCCTGCTGGAGACTCTGCCGCAGCGTCTGGCGGATTTCGCGGCGATGGGAATTGACGCGAGTTTGGTGCTGAAGTTTGACGCGGAACTCGCCCAGGAGAGCGCGGAAGACTTTGTGAAAAAATATATAGTGGATACGATGCGCGCACGCGCGGTGCTGGTGGGCGCGAGCTTTCGCTTCGGGCATAAACAGCTGGGCGACGTGGCACTGCTGCGGGAGCTGGGCCGGCGCGGGGGATTTGAAGTGGTCATCGTGACGCCGGTGATCGCTGCCGGAGAGGTCGTTTCCAGCACCGCCATTCGCGAAGCCGTGCGTAGCGGGCGCGTGGAAGATGCGCGGCGCATGCTGGGCCGGCCGTTCGCGCTGGTGGGCGAGATACGCCCCGGCACAGGACAGGGTCGCAAGCTGGTAGTGCCAACCCTGAATCTAACGACGGAGCACGAGACGCTGCCCAAGACGGGCGTCTATGTAACCGAAACCGTGCTGGCTGGCGGCACTTATCGCTCGGTGACGAATGTGGGAGTGCGGCCGACGTTTGATGGCAAGCGCCTGGCAATCGAATCGCATCTGTTCGATTTCGCGGACGCGCTCACCTCCGGCCCGATGAAGGTGCGCTTCCTGCAGCGTCTGCGCGACGAGCAGAAATTTTCCGGCCCGGAAGCGCTGCGCGAGCAGGTGCTGAAAGATATCGCGCGCGCCAAAGAAATCTCCGCTCAATCGTAGTCAAGCAAACGAGCCGACGAGCCGCCCGCCTACCGGCAGGCAGGCGCCCGTCCTGCTCCACGCACCCCTTTCGATTCCACCTCAGAAAGAAGTAAAATCGGGTCCGAAATCCAGCCACCGGGAAGCCACATGGAAAATCGAGAAGTCGCGAAGATATTGCAGGAGACGGCGCAGCTGCTGGAAATTGATGGCGCGATCATCGGGCGCTACCGCAGCTACGAGAAGGTCGCGGAGCTGCTCTACAGCATCCACGAACGCATCGCAGACCTCGCCAAGGACGACGCCAAGCTGAAAGAACTGCCCGGCGTGGGCGACGGCATGGCCGCGCACATTCGCGAAATATTGGAAACCGGCGATTACAGCCTGCGCCAGAAATTATTGAAGAAATATCCGCTGACGCTGCTCGATTTGCTGCACCTGCAGGGCATGGGCCCGAAGAAAGTCGCGTTCCTCTTCAAGAAATTCAAAGTCGCCACCGTGGAAGGCGTGGAAAAACTGGCGCGCGAAGGAAAACTGCGCGATCTGGAAGGCTTCGGCGAAAAAACCGAGGCCAACATCCTGAAGGCCACGGAATTGGCGAAGCGCTCTTCCGGGCGCTTCAAACTGGACGTGGCGGACGAAGAAGCGCAGAAGCTGGTCGCCTACATCAGCAAGGTGAAAGAAATCGTGGAGTCGGTGACGCCCGCCGGCTCCTTGCGCCGCGGAAAAGAAACCGTCGGCGATCTGGATTTGCTGGTCACGCTGCGCCCCGGCCACGATAAACAGAAACACGTGGATGAAGTGGCCGCGCACATCCTGAAATTTCCCGGCATCGACCGGACCCTCGCGCACGGCGAAAATAAAGTGAGCGTGCTGCTAGGCAACGGCCTGCAAGTAGACGTGCGCCTATTGGACAAAGACAGCTTCGGCGCGGCGCTGATGTACTTCACCGGCTCGAAAGAACACAACGTGGTGCTCCGCGGCCGCGCGCGGGACATGGGCTGGACTTTGAATGAATATGCGCTGACGACGCTGAAGGGCGGGAAATTCGTCGCCGGAAAGACCGAAGAGGAAATCTACAAAAAGTTGGGCCTGGATTACATCGAACCGGAACTGCGCGAGAACACCGGCGAAATCATAGCAGCCGAAAATCACACTCTACCGAATCTGCTGAAACTCGTGGACATTCGCGGCGATCTGCAGATGCACACCACCGCTTCTGACGGACGCAACTCCATCGAAGAAATGGGCGAAGCGGCCAAGAAGCTCGGCTACGAGTACATCGCGCTGACCGACCATTCCAAGGCCGTGACCGTCGCGAACGGCATGGACGAAAAGCGCACGCTCGAGCAAATCAAGAAAATCCGCGCGGCGCAGGAACGCGTGCCGGGGATTCGTTTGCTCGCCGGAATCGAGGTGGACATCCTGAAAACCGGCAAGCTCGACCTGGACGACGAAGTGCTCGCGCAGCTGGACGTGGTGGTGGCCTCGGTGCATTCCTATATGAATCAGGGCCGCGCGGAAATGACCGAACGGATTCTGGCCGCGCTCGAAAATCCGTACGTGCAGATCCTGGCGCATCCTACGGGGCGGCTGGTGCTGCGGCGCGATCCGTTTGATTACGATATGGAAAAGATTCTGGACGCGGCCAAGGCCCGCGGCGTGGTGGTGGAATGCAACGCGTTCCCGGAGCGGCTGGATCTGAAGGATGTGCATCTGCGGATGGCAAAGGAGCGCGGAGTGAAGATCGTGATTTCCACCGACGCACATTCCTTCGCGCATTTTCCTTTAATGAAGTATGGGGTGATCACCGCGCGGCGCGGATGGGTGGAGAAGAAGGATGTGGTGAACACTTTGCCGACCGAGCAATTTTTGGCTTCGTTGCGCGCAAAGCCTGGTGCGAGTAAGGGTAAAGCAGCGAAGCGGAAGTCGGCGTAGGGCGCAGAGAAAGGCGAGAGAAATCCTTCGGCCGGCTTGAGGCAAAGGCGCCGGCCTCAAGATGACGATGCTCATCGCATCGTCACGGAACATTTTTCGCAGGCCCGACGTATCTCTTAGTGAAGGCACGAACGCCAGTGCCACGGAGTGACTCATGAACCGGCTAACAATTTTTGCAGCGGCGATGATCTTGACGGCAATCGGCCTCGCGGCCAGCGCCGTCCCAGTGCGCGCCGACCAATGGTCGAAGACCTACCAGGTGAATGGCCGCGCGGACCTGCACGTTACCACCGGCGATGGCGACGTCACCGTCACCGGCACGGACCAGCATCAAATTGACGCGCGCGTCACCGCGACAGGCTGGAAGATCGGCCCAAACGACGTGCAGATCATCGAGAGTCAATCCGGCAACAGCGTTTCGATTGAAGTGAAAGTGCCCCATTGGGGCTTTTCGATGTTCGGCGGAAGCCATAAATCCCTGCGCGTGGAGGTAAGTGTCCCGCGCGAACTGGATTTGGACGTGCGCACCAGCGACGGTAACATCACCGCCCAGGGAGTTTCTGGCAAAATTCAATTCGATACCGGCGACGGCAACGTGACCGCCGGAAACATCAAGGGCGACATAAAAATCCACACCGGCGATGGCCACATCGAAGGGCACAACTTCGACGGCTCGCTCGACGCGAACACCGGCGACGGCAACCTGCGCATTGACGGCCGCTTCGACGCACTGGCGCTGAAGACTGGCGACGGCAGCATCGAGGCCCAGGTGGGCAACGGCTCGAAAGTGGCCAACGGCTGGAATCTGCATTCCGGCGACGGGCACATCACCGTGCGCCTGCCGGGAGATTTGAACGCGAATCTGGACGCGCACACTGGCGATGGCAGCATCACGCTGGACGTGCCGATTCAAGTTTCCGGCTCGCTGAGCCATTCATCCGTGCGCGGAAAATTGAATGCCGGCGGCGCGACGCTCGCAATCAGCTCCGGTGACGGATCCATCCACATCGAAAAATTGTAGCAACGCGTTTTTCAGCGCTGGCGCGGACATACTTCCCGCTGGTCCACTGCCGACTGTCCGGAAAGTCTGACGCAGTGTCAACCTTTGCCCACATTTTTGACCATTGATCTGAACCGTGTGCAGCCAGCTAACCGCTCGGGTATTGCAAATATTGGAGATACCTCAGGCCCGGGACTGGCACGTCGCGTGCCTGTTCCATGTTGAAGTTAGCCGCAGCTGGAGAAGACCATGATTGGTTTCGGCATGATGGGGGCACTCGCGGTACTAGTATTCCTCTCGGTCTCGGGCGAAATCTCCAACCTGTTCCGCCGTAAATAATTTCCGCGCGCACGCGTCCTCGCGCTTCTTCGCTACGCACGGGTTCCCTTCCCGACTCTATTCCGATTTCCGTAATGAAATCCGGCAGCCTCTCCGCGCAATTTTTTGCGGCGCATTCACTTTCTACGCGACGGGAAATCAATTTGCAAAACTTCGCTCGTTGCCGCATGATTAATTGTTTGTTCGGAGCGTTTGGCACGCCTAGTGGCAAGGCGCGCTCGGGACGACGACACATCTGCCGCGCAAGAACGAAAATGCGAGTTCCTGGGCACGCCGCGAGTTCCAGGCAGCGACGGCGTGACGCGGCGGCATAGAGCGCGAACCGTTTCGCGGCTTTCATTTTCATCAGCTTCATCATCGAATACGAAACGAACTGGGGGAATCGAATGCGCAGGCCTGTGAGTGTGGCTCCGCCGAAGGGAAAATTGGGAGTGCTGACGCCCGGAATGGGCGCGGTGAGCACAACCTTCATGGCGGGGGTGGAATTGGTGCGGCGAGGGCACGCGGTGCCGGTTGGCTCGTTGACACAATTGGGAACGATCCGGCTGGGCAAGCGCACCGACGGGCGCACGCCGCAGATTAAGGATTTCGTGCAGCTCGCGAAACTGGACGACATCGTGTTTGGCGGCTGGGATGTGTTCAGCGACAACGCGTACCAGGCGGCCGCAAAGGCCGGCGTGCTGGAAGCGAAAGATCTCGCCAAGGCCGAAAAATTCCTGAAGGGCATCAAACCGATGAAGGCCGTCTTCGACCAGAATTACGTAAAGAATCTGCACGGCACGCACGTGAAAAAGGGCAAGACGAAATTCGACCTGGCCGAACAGCTCCGCGAGGATATTCGCGCCTTCAAGAAAAAGAACAAGCTGGACCGCCTGGTGATGGTCTGGTGCGGCTCCACAGAAGTTTTTCTGAAGCCCGAAGACGTGCACAAAACCCTCGCGTTATTTGAAAAAGGCATGAAAGCCAATCATCCGGCGATTGCGCCTTCGATGCTCTACGCCTACGCGGCTATCAGCGAAGGAGTACCCTTTGCAAACGGCGCGCCGAATTTGACCGTGGATATACCGGCACTCGAGGAATATGCCAAGGCCAAGAACGTCGCGATCGGCGGCAAGGATTTCAAGACCGGCCAGACGCTGCTGAAAACCGTGCTCGCTCCGGCATTCAAAGCCCGCATGTTGGGATTGAACGGCTGGTTTTCGACCAACATCCTGGGCAATCGCGATGGCGAAGTGCTGGACGATCCCGGCTCGTTCAAGACCAAGGAAGAATCGAAGCTCGGCGCGCTGGAATACATTTTGCAGCCGGCGTTGTATCCGGAGCTCTACGGCAAGATTCACCACAAAGTCCGCATCAACTACTATCCGCCGCGCGGAGACAACAAAGAGGGCTGGGACAACATTGATATCTTCGGATGGCTGGGCTATCCGATGCAGATCAAAGTGGATTTCCTGTGCCGCGATTCGATCTTGGCGGCGCCCATCGTGCTGGACCTGGCGCTATTCTTCGATCTGGCGCAACGGGCCGGGATGCGCGGGATTCAGGAATGGCTCAGCTTCTATTTCAAATCGCCCATGTGCGCGAAGGAACTGTACCCCGAGCACGATTTGTTCATTCAGCTGATGAAGCTCAAGAACACGCTGCGCTGGATGATGGGCGAGGACCTGATCACGCATTTGGGTTCCGAGTATTACGACTAAGAGGCTGGATCGCACACGATTTACGACCACGGCGGGGCGCAAGCTCCGCCGTTTTATTTTGCGCCAGCTAGGCGGCCAAGCTTTTGAATTTGTAGCGGCGCACTTTAGTGCGCCGTCGGTGTCGCGTCGCGGAACGATGGCGGTCTGAAGACTGCCGCTACAAAGGCTTCACGTGTTTCGCCGCTAATGCTTAGGGCCGCGCGGCGCGGGCTTGCGTTTCGGCTTTCAGCAGGATTTCCAGATCGTCGGGGTGAATGGCGCAGAGCAGCGCGTCTTCACGATCAACGAACCCCTGGCCTACCAGCTTCACCAGCGATTCTTCCAGCGTGAACGATCCCTTCTTCTTGGTCAGCGTGATTTCCTGATGCAAATGCTGCAGCGCGTTGTGGCGAATGTGCTGCCGGGCGCCGTAACTCATCATCAACAATTCCGCAACAGGCATGCGGCCGCCAGTCTTGCACGGCAATAGAATTTGCGTGAGCACGGCAGTGAGCGCCATGGCCAATTCCTGGCGAATGGTGTTCTGGCGCTCCACCGGAAACGAATCCGAAATGCGCGAAACGGTGGAAGCTACGTCGGTGGTGTGAATCGTGGACAGCACCAAGTGGCCGGTTTCCGCGGCCGCCACCGCAATTTGCATGGTTTCGATGTCGCGCATTTCGCCGACCACGATGATGTCCGGCGCCTGGCGCAACGCCGCGCGCAGCGCCGTGGGAAAATCCGGCGCGTCTGTGCCGATTTCCACCTGCTCGATCACGCTGCGCACGTGCGTGTGCTCGTACTCGATGGGATCTTCGATGGTGACGATGTGCCGCGCGTCGCGCCGGTTGATCTCGTGAATCAACGCCGCGAGCGTGGTCGATTTTCCGGACCCGGCAGGCCCGCCGATCAGCACCAGGCCGCGCTGCAAATGCGAAAGAGACTCGACGCTCGGCGGCAGGCGCAGCTCGCTCAGCTGCGGCACTTTCGCCGGCAGAGCGCGAATCGCGGCGGCAGCTTGCCCGCGTTCGCGATGCAGATTGATGCGGAAGCGGCCCAGGTTCGCGATGCGATACGAAGAATCGGCAATCTGGCCGGAGCGGTACTGTTGCAGAGCGTGCGGTGTGAGAGCTGGCAGCACAATCGCTTCGATTTCCGCACCGTTCAGCGGCTCGGATTCGATGTTGCGCACGCCCCCTTCATGCAGCATGCACACCGGCGCTCCTGGCACCAGCAGCAGATCGCTGCCGCCCTTCGCCAGCAGCGCGGCCAGCCAGCGATCGAGGATGGCGGTGTCCGACGCCTCGTCGCCATCGGCTTCCGGCCGCGCGTTCAGTTCACTTACGATGCGATCCAGGTCGCGCGAAGGGTCCATGGCAATCCTCGTGGGAATTCTCTGCCCCGGCACGATATTGACTTAGTTGCCGGGTTTTAGTCCAGCGCGAAGCAAGCCGCAGCTCGTTCAGCGCGCTGGCAATCGCCCGCGCGTGCGGGCGCAGCCGCGGGGCCGCGATTCCACGTAACGCAAATTCCCCGGCAATATACAGGCCCCACCGTATTCGCTCGCGCTGCCGTTGCAGCTACATTCTTAGCGCGCGCTGTTTCAGGTGCGCGAGCGAAGTGAACCGTTAATACGTTCAATCGAACGGGAGGAAAAATTCATGAAGAACGCCATGTTGATTGGAACCGGGGCCCTGTTGTTGCTTTTCGGAGTTTCCGCGCCAGCTTTCGCGCAAGAACAGCACGACCCGCAGGAGCAGCCGGCGAAACCGCCCGAAGGCAAACCCACCGACAAGCCGCGAGCCGAACAGCCTAAGACTCCTGACGACCGTGCGCGCCCGGACAAGCCGGCGACGCCGCCCAAGGAAACCGAGCGCAAGCCCGAAGCCCAGCGTCCTGAAGAAGCGCAGCGCAACCAACACGCCGGCAACGGGCGCATTCCGGACGATAAATTCCGCGCGCACTTCGGCCGCGAGCACACCTTCCACGTCGGCCACCCGGTGATCGTCGAAGGCCGGCCGCGATTCAGCTACGGCGGCTACTCTTTCATCATCGCGCAGCCTTGGCCCACGGGCTGGGGATATGACGACGACGTGTACGTCGTTGACGTCAACGGCGTGTACTACCTGGTTGATCTGGCGCATCCCGGCGCGCAGCTGGAGTTGTCGATCGTACTGTAGCGCCAGCGCATCACAGGAAGAGCTAACTGGAACGCAACAACTCACCAGGGCCCCACACAAAACGCCCTGGCTATCCGCCAGGGCGTTTGCGTGTTTGGGGAGACGTTATTGCACACATTTCCGCGCGTGATCGAGCGAAGCGGCTGGCGCGGCGGCGAAATTATAAGTCCGAAAAGTATCGAGCAGCGACTCGCGTTCCGATGGCACGCGAGTGTTGAAAAATTCACAAGCCGTTGAAAAAACAAGCGAGCCCGCGAATCTTTCCGGTCCCTCAGGCCGCCCGAATCGCTCGCATCTGCCAGCAAACCAAGCACGATAGCATTTGGCTTTATTTTCAGCGCGGTTTGGCGCAGGATGTGCACCTAAATCAGGTGGCCGCCGCGCGGCCAATCTCTTTGGCAGGGAGGAACCAAATGAAAGCGAAGAAAAAGACGGCGAGCAAGCGCCTCAAGAAGGGCAAGAAACTGGCTGCCACCAAAGCCCTGCGAACTGGCACGCACTTCCTGAACCCACAACCGCTCCCTCCCTGACCGGCGCTTACGGTTCCGGCGATCCCCTGGAAAATGGTCGCCACAACAAAACGCCCTGGCTTTCGGCCAGGGCGTTTTGCATTTCAGTCAATCCGTAGCGCGCTGCGAATCGTTAGAATTGGTTCCACAGGTATTGATTGTAAACTTCGTGGTGGTATTGCACTTCCGGAGCCTTCACGAATGTGCCGAGCAGCCGCGAGCAGCGATCCGCGGCGGCTTGCTTCAGGTCCGCGTAGCGTCCTTTCACATCCGCGCCGAGAATCTTCGTGGTCCACTCCGCGTTCCGGAAATGATCAATCGCGGTGTAGATGTTGTCCGGCAAATAGCGCTCGGCTTGGCGGAGATTCTTGATCTTCGCGGTCTCGCCTTCCAGGCCGGATTTGAAGATCGAGTACATCACCATGTACGGGCTCGCATCCGGCGCGACAGAGCGCACTTCCACGCGCATGCTCTTCTCATTGCCGATGGGAATGCGGATCATCGAGCCGCGATCCACGGGCGAAGCCTTGATCTGGTTGGGCGCCTCGAAATGCGGATCCAGGCGGCGATAGGCGTTCACGCTGGAATTCAGCATCAGGCAGACGTCATTCGCATGCGTCAGAATGCGGTCAATAAATGACCAGCCGGCTTTGCTCAACTTTTCCTCGCCCTTGGGATCCCAGAACAAATTCTTGCCGCCCTTGCTGACGGAAACGTTGGTGTGCATGCCGTTGCCGTTCACGCCGACCACTGGCTTTGGCAAAAAACTGGCGGTGAGACCCATGCGCGTCGCCACCTGGCGACAAATCAATTTATAAAGCTGAATTTGGTCCGCCGCGGCGACCACTTCACCGTAACCATAATTGATTTCAAACTGCGAGGGCGCAACTTCCGGGTGATCCTTTTCGTTCTGGAAGCCCATGGCGCGCTGCACTTCCGCGCAAGTGTCAATAAACATGCGCAGCGGATCACCGGGCAGCGAATGGTAATAGCCGCCGGTATTCACGTACTCAAATTTTCCGGTTTCGTTGTAACGCGCCTCGGCATCGGCGCCATTGAAGAGAAAACCTTCAATTTCATTGGCGGCGTTCAAGGTATAGCCTTCGTTCTTGTGCTGCTGCGCGGCGAAAGTTTTCAGCACGCCGCGAATGTCCGCGCTATAGGGCGAGCCGTCCTTATCAATCACTTCGCCGAACACCAGCACTTTGCCCGAACCGAAAACGTCCGCCGGGCCCCAGTAAAACGCGCTCCAATCCATCCCCAGGCGCAGGTCGCTTTCGCGTTGCGCGGTAAATCCGCGGATGGACGAGCCATCGAAGGTGAGGTTGTCCCAGCTCTTCACCAGAAATTTCTTGTCGTAATCCAGCATGTGCAGGCGGCCTTCCAGGTCGCTGAACAGCACGGTTACGGCCTTGATGCGCTTTTCGTCACGTGAGGTACTTGATGCGCTCTTCCTGGATCTTGTGCGCCGCTACGCGATTCATGCGCTGCGCCTTGGCCTTCAGATTCAGTTCTTCCAGTTCTTCGTAGGGAATCGCAAGAAAATTACGCAGATCGGTAGTCATGAGGCTCCTTGCCGTGGGATCGAGCGCGAATGAATTGCAGTTTCAGAAGCATTTTTGAACAGCGTAGGGTACCGCGCAGGCCTGTGAGCGTCAAATCCCAAAATGTCCGGCCAAGGCAAAGAATTTCAAATCGAACCTATAAATAAAACTTTGCCATCGGCTTTGGCGCAGGCCAGCGCAACCGGGCGCCTCAGTGCTGGAAACGCGCGATCAGTTCGGACTGCGCGAGAATGTGGCCTTTGATGGCGCGCTCCAGATCCGCGTCTTTGGCTTTCGCTTTCAAGCCGGTCTGGTAATCCAGAGCGTACAGTTTGAAAAAATAGTGATGCGCCGCCCCGGGCGGAGGGCACGGGCCGCTGTAGCCGATTTTGCCGTGATCGTTCTTGCCCTGGCGCGAACCGTCGGGAAGTTTCGCCTTCGTGGGGACTCCCTCAGGCAAAGCGCGCGTCGCGGGCGGCAAATCATACAGCAGCCAGTGGATCACGGTTTTCTTTGGCGCGTCCGGATCATCCACCACCAGCGCGAAGCTCTGTGTGCCGGCGGGCGGCTCGGTCCAGGCGAGCGCAGGAGAAGTGTCCGCACCTTCGCAGGTATATTTCGCGGGAAGCGCGCTGTCGGCTGCAAAGGATGAGCTGGTCAGTTGCAGCTTCGCGTCCGGCGCTTTCTGCGCGAGAGATTGCGCAACAGCCGGCCTCAGCCCGTTCTAGCGAGTTAGCGGCCAGCGACGCAAGCAGCAGCGCAACACAAAGCAGCAGCGCCAGATAGCGCCAATTCCCGAAGCGTTCCCTATGATTTCGAATGGCGTCCTCCCGATTGCATTCACCAACGATGCTACGGGCAGCGCTGGCGCGCGTCAAGAACAGCCGCGTGGGCAGCAGAGAAATGTCCCGGAGGCGCCGCACATGCTTCACTTCGCAGTAATCCAGCGCAGCATTTTGCTTCGCCAACATACTGGCGTTGCCGGTGGAATATTCGCATTGCGTCATGATTCCTACCGTGGTACATTGGTACCATAATGCGGACAACAAAACAGCAGCGACAATTTGTGGTAGAGCGAGTGCAGACCGGAGTGCGCATCGAGAAGCGCCTCCTCAAGGTCCTCAAGGCGCTCGCCGAATTTCATGATCTGACCCTCGGCGACTTGCTCGAAGGCATCGTGCTCCACGCGTTCGACGGCAAGACCGCCTTCCAGCAACCTTCCCGCCGCCGCATCAAGGAATTGAAGAAATTCTACGACCTCGATCTCGATTTCCGCGCCAGCCACCGCCTGATCGAAGCCCGCACAGCTTCGCCTAATCCGAAAAAGAAAACGCCGCGCCACGCGAAGCGTGCCTGGCCGAACAAAAAGACGAGAGGTTCCAAGTGACCAAGTGGACCACCAAACACAGCATCGCAGCGCTGCGCTGGGTTCTCGGCGTAGTCGTTCTCTGGGCATCGTGCCAATTGCTACGCGCGATGATCCTCAAGATGCAGGGCGCACCTGAACCGGGCCACGTCGGGGCGCACTCCTGGATCCTGCTGGTGCTTGCCAGCGTCGAAATTGTTGCGGCCATCATGTTTCTGGCACCGGTGGTAGATGTTGCCGGGAGCTATCTGCTGCTTGCGGTTATTGCGTTCGCCATTCTATTTCACGTGCTGCAAGGCCAGTACGATTTCGGCGCTCTGCTGGTTTACGCGATGGCCGTGATCGTATGGCTGGCTCACCGCAGAGAGGCGCAAGCGGAAGTGCGCGATGCGCGCTAATCTCGACGACGAACTGCTGCGCCAATTCGAAGATTGTTCCCTGCCCCTCGAGCGCTTCCGCCACGGCGTCCACATCCAAATCGCGTTTCTGTATCTGTGCAAACATCCGGTACTGGATGTGCTCAGCCGATTTCCGGCTGCGTTGACGCGTTACGCCGAGGCGCACGGCAAATCCGGCCTATATCACGAGACGATTACCTGGGCGTACATCCTCCTCATCCACGAGAGAATGCAGCGCGCGGGCCAGCCCCAAAGCTGGCAAGAATTCGCGTCCGCCAATCCTGATTTGCTGACTTGGACCGATTCGATCTTGAAGCAATATTACCGCGACGAAACTTTGCACTCCGAGCTCGCCCGCAAGATTTTCCTGTTCCCGGATAAAGCGCCCACGCTCCTTTGCCCGTTGGAACGTTGATGTCCGGCTGGCAATTGTTATGCTAAGGTTATCGGTTGCGAATTAACGCCGGAAGCGCGCGTTGCGGCGCCTGTTGCATGCCAGGGAGAATCATCAAACCATGAAGACGACCTATAACGGCGTGGCGGTGCCGGCAAACGGCCAAGGTATCGAGTTCACGGACGGTGTATTTCGCGTGCCGGATCACCCGGTGATCCCTTTTATCGAAGGCGACGGCACGGGCCGAGACATCTGGAAAGCTTCGCGGCGCGTGTTCGACGCTGCCGTGGAAAAGGCCTACGCCGGCAAACGCAAGATCGAATGGCTGGAAGTTTTCGCCGGCGAGAAAGCATACCGCCAATTCCAGGAATGGCTGCCGCAAGATACCGTGGACGCGATTCGCGATTTCCGCGTCGCCATCAAAGGCCCGCTCACCACTCCGGTGGGCGGCGGCATCCGCTCCCTGAACGTGACCCTGCGACAGGTGCTGGAGCTCTATGCCTGCGTGCGCCCGGTGCGTTATTTCACCGGCGTACCCTCGCCCGTGCGCGAGCCTGAACGCATGAACGTCGTCATCTTCCGCGAAAACACCGAAGACGTGTACGCCGGAATCGAATGGCGCGCCGGCACGCAGGAAGTGAAAAAGCTCATTGATTTTCTGAACAACGAAATGCTCAAGGGTGTCGCGAAAAAAATCCGCGAGGATTCCGGCGTGGGCATCAAGCCCATGTCGCCCACGGGAACCAAGCGCCTGGTGCGCCGCGCCATCGTGCACGCGCTGGAAAACCGCCGCACGGTGGTTACCCTGGTGCACAAGGGAAATATTCAGAAGTTCACCGAGGGCGCTTTCCGCGATTGGGGCTACGAACTGGCCACGCAGGAATTTCGCGGCGTGGTGGTGACCGAACGCGAGAGCTGGATTCTGGATAATAAGGACAAGAACCCGAACATGTCCGTTGAGGAGAATGCCGCGTCCGTCGAGCCGGGCCTCGATCAAGCCACCAATGAATTCCGCAAGCAGATCTACGAGGAAGTGAAACGCACGCTGGACACTCTGTACGCCTCCCACGGCAACGGCCAGTGGAAAAAGAAAATCCTGATCAATGACCGCATCGCCGATTCCGTGTTCCAGCAGGTGCTGACCCGCGCCGACGAGTATCAAGTCTTCGCGACACCAAACCTCAACGGCGATTATCTTTCCGACGCATGCGCCGCGCAGGTGGGCGGCCTGGGGATGGCTCCGGGCGCGAATATCGGCGACGGCTTCGGAGTATTCGAGGCCACCCACGGCACCGCGCCGAAATATGCGGATAAGGATGTGATTAACCCCAGTTCGGTGATGCTCTCCGGCGCGATGATGTTTGATTTCATGGATTGGAAGCCCGTCGCGCGCCTGATCGAAGACGGCATCGCGCGAACGATTCAGCAGAAGAAAGTTACGTACGATCTGGAACGCCTGATGCCCGGCGCGAAGAAGCTCAAGACCTCCGAGTACGCTGCAGCGATCATCGAAAACATGCAAGCCGCGGTGGGCGCGGGCGACTGAAATAGACACAACCAAAGACAGCCGGACGATATTCAATCCAATGGGGAGAGTGGCATGCGCAAGAAGGTGACGGTGGTGGGCGGAGGCTTCGTCGGTTCCACGACGGCGCAGCGGATTCACGATGCGGGCCTGGCCGACGTGGTGCTGACCGATATTCTGGACGGTGTCCCTGCAGGGAAGGCCCTGGACATGGCGGAATCCGGGCCAATCATGGGCTCGGACGCGCGCGCAGCGGGAATTTCCACGGCTAGCGGCGACTACAGCGGCACGGAAAATAGCGACATCATCGTGATCACCGCCGGATTTCCGCGCAAGCCGGGAATGAGCCGCGACGACTTGCTGAAAGCGAATTACGACGTGATCAAGGCAGTGGTGGAAGCAGTCGTGAAACTTTCGCCGAAAGCGATTTTGATCGTCGTGACGAATCCTTTGGACGCGATGGCGCAAGCGGCCCTGAAGATCAGCAAATTTCCCAAGGCGCGCGTGATTGGCATGGCCGGCGTGCTGGATTCGGCGCGCATGAGCACGTTTGTCGCCGAGGAGCTTGGCGTATCGGTGGAAAATGTGCACTCGTTCGTCCTCGGCGGGCATGGCGATGATATGGTTCCGCTGACGCGATACTCGACCGTTGCCGGAATTCCCCTCCCCGAACTGATCGCCAAAGATAAGCTCGACGCGATTGTGACCCGCACGCGCAAGGGCGGAGCGGAAATTGTGAATTTGCTGAAAACCGGCTCAGCCTATTACGCACCGTCCGCGGCCGTATTTGAAATGGCCGAAGCCATTCTGAAGGACAAGAAGAAAATTCTGCCCTGCGCGGCTTATCTCGAAGGCGAGTACGGCGTGAACGGACTTTTTGTCGGCGTGCCGGTGAAGCTGGGCGCTGGCGGCATCGAACAGATCATCGAAATTAAGTTGCTGCCGGAAGAGAAGGCGGCGCTTGATAAATCAACGGCCTCGGTGCGGGAACTCGTGACCGTGCTGGGGATTTAAACTTCGCGGCTAAGCTGCGACGACAATTTTTCGGTTACATCCAGCTAACTACTTCGCGCGCTCCCAGGTCAGGCAGGCATCACGCGCTTGCGAATCATCCACCGGAGTGAGCGCCAACCGATCGCCCGAAATTTCGTACGCCCGCGTGAAATCCTTGCCCACGTCGCCGGGGCGCAAGCTTCCTTCCAGATGATGCGTGATGGTTTTCTTTTCGCGGTTCACTTCGTAGGTGCCGTAGTACGCGTAGTAACCCTTGTAGGCGATCTGCACTTCCTTGGCGGTGGGAAATCCCGGGCCCGAAGACAGATCCGGCCGCGGATTGCGCATAATCTGCACGGCCACGTGCCCGTCCGCGTCGTAAATCAAAATACCGATGGGCCGCTCGCCGAAAAGCCGCGATTCCGACGAGGAAATGGAAACCAGCTTCCAGGTTCCCACGAACGGATTCGACGTGGCGTGGCTGGTATCGCGCATCGTCATGCTTTGCGTTTGCGTCATGGAACGGGGCCTTTCTTCGGCGTCGCCCGCTAAATTTCTGCCGCTTGCTGACCGGACATTCTAACCGCGCTGCTGCCGCCCACCGGAAAATTCCCACAGGATTAAAAGCAAATATATATCCGGGTTCCCGCCAGAGCAAGTGACCAATCGGAGAAAGCCACCCCCAGTTTCCAGTGGAGAAATCCGGGTGTCTGCTAAGATTATTACGGGAGTCGTCAATCTAAAATGAAATTATTTGGGCGAAAGAATGGCAAAGGTGCGCCTGGTGGCCCTGGTTCAGGCGGCCGGCGCAAAAGTGACAAGCTCGCGGGCGTGGCCGCTGGCGCAGGTGAAACAGCGGGGCGTCCGCGCGGCGGCGCGCTGACTCCGCCCGTGGCCCATCGCCTCACCAAAGATCTGGCACGCGCGGAAAGTCTGGCGGCGATGCTGGCGCACAGTCGCGCGGCCAGCGCTGTAGAGGTCGCGGACCTGCTTGCGGGAATGTATATCTACGATTGGGAGCGCCTTTCCAAGTATTGGCCGGAACAGGACGGCGTCGAGGAATATTTGCAGCAAATCTGCCGCATCAGCCCGCAGCGCTGGCACTACTGGATTGAATTCTACGACCAGCAACGGCGCGGCGACGAGAAGCCCACCAAATGGCAGTGGCCGCGGCCGGCGAAGAGTCCCGAAGCGGAAGCCAAGCTGCTGGCGCGTTCCAGCGAACTGACCGCGCTGCTGAAAAGCGCGGAGGAGCTTGCGCCCGCGCACGACGTGCTACAGGACCGCATCATTCCCATTCTCACCTGCGAATGCGTGCTGCTGGCGATCGCCAAACGCACGGATTCGGAAATTGGGCACCGCCTGGTGGCGTCAGGATTGAATATCGTCGAGTTGGAACAGGCTGCGAGGAATCCGCGCCACGCCCCGTTGCACTAGTGGCCCTCGGAGTGGCACTTGGAGTTGCACTCGTAGCGGCGCACTTCAGTGCGCCATCGGTGGCAAGGCGCGGAACGATGGCGGTCTAAAGACCGCCGCTACGAAACCATCTCGCTCTCGGCGATCGCCCCGCTCAAATAATCAATTTAAAATGCGGCCAAAGTTCCGCCAGCGGCGCGCGCGGCCTGCGGCACAAATAAACATGCACGTTGCGTTCGGCCACCGCGGCATGGGGATCGGTGATCACCCCAACCAGCTGCGCATCCCCGAACAAATCCTTCAACTCATCCGCGCGCTCGCCGAAAAGAATCACGCACGAGCCGCTGTACGCGCGCGGCCCCCAGAAATAATAGCTGTTGTGCCCGCTGATCGCCGCCGGCAGCCCCAGCGCCGGACCGAAATGGTCAATCGCGCCAGCCTCGCCGTAATTCCCTGCCAGGATCGCGCAGCCAGCCTGCTCGGATTGCGGCAGGGCGCGGTAGGCGTGCGCGATCTGCGTGGCCATATTTTCCCAGCCGAACATATCGGCGTATAGCTGCGGCAGCGCGGTTGTCGCATCGCGCTCGGTCTTCACCGAATTCGCGTAAGGCAACAGGCTCGCATAGCGCAGAAAAGTGTCCACCGGCAATATCGGCGCGCCAAACGGCAGCGTCACCAGACCAGCGGCGACGAGCAAAGCCGGAAATGCCACGGCCATCCACCGCCGCGCCGGCGCGGCGAAATATCCCTCCAGCGCGACGCCGCCCGCCGCCATCAGCACTGGATAAATCGGCAGCGCGTAATACGATTTACCGCCCAGCACAATGAAAATCGCCAGCACGAACACGTAAGACCAGCCCAGAAAACGGAAGCGCTTCCCATCCGCCGCCGCGAAATACCACACCAGACCCGCCAGCCAAACCGGCAGCGCCAGCGGCTGCATAAAAAGCACCTGCTCGAACAAAAATTGCAGCGGAGAGATCGCCTCGTTCTTGAATTGCTGCGCGTTGCGCACCACTTCGATTTGCGGCCAGCCGTTACGCGATTCCCAGATCAAATTTGGCAGAAAGATTACGAGCGCCAGACCCGCGCCCATCCAAATCCATTTCGAATGAAACAGCTGCGCGTGCCCGGAAAGTAGCAGGCCGCCAACCAGAGCAAACCCGAATACCAACATGCTGTGCTTATTTTCCAGGCCCAGGCCCGCCACGGCGCCAAACAGCAGCCACAGTCGGGGCGACGCCCCCTTCAGGATGCGAATGGCGATCCACGCGCACAAAAGCCAGAAGAGGGGCTCGAACGCGTTCATGGAGAAAAAACTGTCGAACGCGATATAGGCGGGCGCCAACAAAATCCCGGTGGCGGCAAGGAATTGCGCGAAGAGCCCGCCGCCCAACTCCGCCGCGACGCGACCGGTGAGATAGACGACCGCCGCGCCCGCCAAAACCGGTAGCAGCCGCGTGGCGAAAAGCGAAGTTCCCAGCGCGTGCCGCGCGCACCAGGCGAAGAACGCGATCAGCGGCGGCTGGTCCACATAGCCCCAGGCGAGATGCTGGCCGCAGGCGATGTAATAAAGCTCATCGCGGAAAAAACCGTAGTGATTGATGCCCGCGAATTGGATGAGCAGCTTGCAGGAAGCCAGGGCGAAGAGCATCAAGCGCGAGCGCAGCGCGACATTGGGGTCCGTCGCGAAATCGCGAGTAATAGACTCAGCTGACAGCGTGTCCATCATCAGGTGCGCAGGCAAACAGCGCGCGCGCCGCCGTCTCGTCGAACAAGCGACGACATCCTAAGCGATCGTCGCGGAATTGATGCGATCGAGCTTGGGAAAGTTTTTATCGAGATACGGCTTGCCCAACGCGGTGATCGAGCCCTGATCCGGCGCCTCGCCGTAGCCGCTGTGAATTTTCTTCACCACGTCCATGCCGGAAATCACTTGGCCAAATGGCGCGAAACCCATTTTATCGAGCTGCGCGTTGTTTCCCGTGTTGATGAAGAGCTGCGTGGTCCGCGTATCTTTTCCGGCGGTGGCAAAAGTAAGGTAGCCGGGCTTGTTGCTCTGCGTGACCGCATCGTCCTTGAAATTCGATTTGCGCCACACATTGTTTACCGCCGGGTCGGCGCTCAATCCGAATTGCACCACGAATCCGGGGATCACGCGGAAGAAAGCCGCATCGTCGTAGAATCCGTGATTCACCAGATTGTAGAAACGGTCCGCGCCCAACGGCGCCCACGCGCGCGTCACCTGCACTACGAAATCTCCCGCGGTGGTCTTGAACGTCACATCAAATTTTTCCGGCGCAGTGTCTTTCAGATTGGCAGCATCCAGCAAGGACGGTTTTCCAGTCATCAGTCATTCTCCCAAGGAACCGTGCCTGCACGGTTCGTATGATTTCTCTAGAAATATTGAACTGCGTTTTCGTAGCAGCGGTCTTTAGACCGCCATTGATCCGCACCACACCACCGATCCGTGAGCCACCATCGTCGTGCGCCGCTACAACTGCAACTACTACTGCTGCGCGGGCGCAGGCTTCGGCGCAGGTTTCGGTGCAACCGCCGGCGCGGCCTTGTGCGCCGGAGCCGTGTGCACCACCGGCGCGGGCGAAGTCACGGTCGCGGAAACGATGTGGTCCAGTCTCGGAAAGCTCTTATCGAGATAGGCCTTCCCTTGCGAAGTGATCTGCGCCTGATCCGGCGACTCTCCGTAACCTGCATAAATCTTCTGCACCACGTCCATCCCCGTGGTCACCTTTCCGAACGCCGCGAATCCCTGGCCGTCCAGCGCCGCATTCTCACCCAGGTTGATGAACAGCTGCGAGGTGCGCGTGCCAGGTCCGGCAGTCGCGAACGTCAAGTAGCCGGTGTGATTGCTCTGCGTGACGGGATCATCCTTGATCGAGGCTTTGTCCCACACTTTATTCACCGCGGGATTCGCGCTCAATCCGAATTGCACGATGAATCCGGGCACCACGCGAAAGAAAGCCGCGTCCGTGAAAAATCCGTGCTTCACCAGATTGTAAAAGCGATCGGCGCCCAGCGGAGCCCACGCGCGCGTCACCTGCACCACGAAATCGCCGCCCGTGGTCTTGAACGTGACTTCATACACATCGGGCGCTTTGGCCGTCAGCGTCGCGGGATGCAGCAAAGCCGGGTCCGTGTGAGGTCCAGTTGGGTGCGGATGCGCCGCAGCAGCCGGCGTTTTCGCCGCAGGCGCGGCAGATTGGGCTTGTGCCGGCGTAATCGCCGGAACCAGAGCCACGAGGAGCGCGACAAAAAAACAGGGCACAAAGCGTTTCACGATTTTCCTCCTGAAATTATTACGAGCCTTATTTTTGGGCCGTCAGCTTCCACATCCTGCATCAAACGCAGCGTATTGCCACCCAGAATTTTCCGCACGTCGGCCGGAGAATAACCCTTGGCCAGCAGCGCGTTGGTAATCTGCGGAATGTCCGAAACATCTTCCATTCCGTACGGCATATCCGCGCCGTCGAAATCGGAGCCCAGGCCCACATGGTCCGCGCCCACCAGCTTCACCGCGTGGTCAATGTGCTGGATGATCTCGGTCCAGTCCACGCGCGGCAATTTTCCCTGCGCCACCATGTCCCGCGTGATTTTATCAGCTTCGATCAGCTGGCACGCTTCATTATCGCCGCAGCGCTTCTTCGATTCCGCTTCGATTTCCTTGCCCAGCTCGGGATGGGCCTTCGACGCGTCCTGAAATTGCTGGCTCAGGAAACCGATGTGGTAATTGATCTGGATGACGCCGCCCTTCGCGGCCAGCGCCTTGATCATGTCGTCCGTCATATTGCGCGGCGCCGAGCACAACGCGCGACAGGACGAATGCGAAGCGATCACCGGCGCTTTGCTCACAGCCAGCACGTCGTAAAAAGTTTTGTCCGCCACGTGCGAAATGTCCACCATCATCCCCAAGCGATTCATTTCGCGCACCACTTGCTTGCCGAAATCGGTGAGGCCGTTGTGTGCGGCCTTGTCCGTGGAAGCGTCCGCCCAATCCGTATTCACCGTGTGCGTCAGAGTCATGTAACGCACGCCCAGCGCGTAAAACTTGTCCAGATTCGCGAGCGAATTGTTGATCATGTGCCCGCCCTCGACGCCCATCAGCACCGCAATTTTGCCCGGACGCCTTCGCGTGGCGAATTTCTTCCGCCGTAGTGCACAGCACCAGATCGTTCGGATGCCGCGCCACGGTCTCGCGCACCGCGCCAATCTGATCGAGCGCGCGCTGCACCGCCGTCGGCCCTGTCACCGTTCCGGGAATCCAGATCGAAAAGAAAATCGCGCTCAGCCCACCTTCGCGCATGCGCGGGATGTCCACGCTGCCATCGCTGTGCCGCGCGCCAAAATCGAATTTCGAATCCAGCAGACGCTGTGTGGTGTCGTCGTGCGTATCCACTACGATGGATTGAAAGTGCAGCTCGCGCGCCGCCGGCGAAATATTCGGTTGCGATTGTGATTCAGTGTTCACGGCCACCAGCGACAGAACTCCCCCCAGTATCCAGCTAATCGCAAACAAACCACTACGTCCCATTCATCCCCCAAAACCATGATCCATTCTTTGGGATTCTACAACCCGTGGCGTCAAAACAAAAATACCGCGCCGCGCGCAACGGCCGACTCACGAGCCTCGGAAGAAACTCTTCACCGCGTGCACCAGCACCTGGCCGTTCACCGCGGCCAGCGACTCCGTCAGCGGAATGCCCTTGGGGCAAACTTTCACGCAATTCTGCGCGTTGTCGCAATCTTCAATGCCGCCCGGCCCCATCAGCGCATCCAGCCGCGCGCCCGCGTGCATTTCGCCCGTGGGATGCATATTAAATAGACGCACCTGGCTGACGATCGCCGCACCCACGAAATGCGAATTTTCATTTACCTTCGGGCAAATCTCCAGGCAATTCCCGCACGTGATGCATTGCGAAAGCGCGTAGCCCACTTCCTGTTTTTCCGCGGACATGCGCGGCCCCGGACCGATATCATACGTGCCGTCAATCGGAATCCAGCATTTGGTGCGTTTCAAATTTTCGAACATCGAGCTGCGATCCACCTGCAGGTCACGGACCAGCGGAAATTTCGTAAGCGGCTCCAAACGAATCGGCTTTTCCAGGTCGTCCACCAGCGCCGTGCAAGCCTGGCGCGGCTTGCCGTTGACGAGCATCGCGCACGCCCCGCAAATCTCTTCCAGGCAATTCGCTTCGTAACTCACCGGAGTGGATTCGCTGCCGCTGCGCGTGAACGGATGTTCGGCAATGTCGCGCAGGCAGATGATCACGTTCATATGCGGCCGGTAGCGCAGCTCGTATTCTTCCCAGCGCACGGCTTCATCCGGGCGCTGCTGGCGCTTGATCTTCACGATGAAAGTTTTATCGGCCACAATGCCTCACTTTCCCCGCACCCTACTTCGCCGCGGTGTATTTCCGTTCCCGCAAAGGTAGCAGCGAAGTATCCACCGCTTCGTATTCCAGCTTGATCTTCCCGGCGTCCCAGCTGGCCTTGGTGGTCTTCAGCCAATTCTTGTCGTCGCGCTCCGGAAACTCCGGTTTGTAATGCGCGCCGCGCGTTTCATTGCGCGCGATCGCCCCCAGCGTGATCACTTTCGCCAGGATCAGCATGTTACCCAGCTCGCGCACGAAATTCAGCGTCTGGTTCGACCACTGCGTGCGGTCCTGCAAATTAATGCGCTTAAATCGCTCGCTCAGCTCGTCCAGCTTCACCATCGTCTTCTGCATCGCCGCGTTGTGACGGATCACCGTCACGTTTTCGGTCATCACGTCGCCCATCTCCCGCCAGATGGTCAGCGGATTTTCCGTCCCGGTATGCTGGTTCAGCAAAGCGTCCGAAATATCCTGCTGGCGCACGCGTTCGCGTTCATAGACGGCCGGCGAAGTATTCTCGCAACCCGATTCCAGGCTGCGCGCATAACGCACCGCGGCAGATCCGGCGATTCCTCCACCGTAAATGCACGAAACCAGCGAATTCGCGCCCAGACGATTGGCCCCGTGATACTGGTATTCGCATTCGCCCGCGGCGTAAACCCCCGCAATGTTGGTGGCCTGGTTCTCGTTGTCCACCCACAAGCCGCCCATGGTGTAATGCATCCCCGGAAAAACTTTCATCGGCTCCACGTGCGGGTCCACGCCCACAAACTTCTGGTAAATTTCCAGGATGCCTTCCAGCTTGCGCTCCAGCACCTCGCGCGGGATGTGCGTGACGTCCAGATACACGGCAGGATCGCCCGCCAACCCCAGCTTCATTTCGTAAACGACCTTGTGAATCGCGCGTGTAGCAACGTCGCGCGGCACCAGGTTGCCGTACTTCGGATACCACTCCTCGAGAAAATAAAATCGCTCGTTCTCCGGAATTTGTTTTGCCGGGCGCGGATCCTGCGGCGTCTTGGGCACCCACACGCGCCCGCCTTCGCCGCGCGCCGATTCGCTCATCAAACGCAATTTGTCTTCGCCGGGAATCGCGGTGGGATGCACTTGAATGAATTCGCCGTTCGCGTAGTAAGCGCCCTGCTGGAACAAAGCCGATTGCGCCGAGCCAGTGCACACTACCGAATTCGTCGAGCGGCCAAAGACAGCGCCGATTCCGCCAGTGCAGAAAATCGCCGCGTCGCACGCGAACGTCTTGATCTCCATGGTCTTCAAATCCATGGCGCAGATCCCGCGGCACACGCCGGCGTGATCCAGCACGGCCGAAAGAAACGTCCAGCCCTCGAATTTCTTTACTCGGTCCTCGGCTTCGAAGCGGCGCACCTGTTCATCCAGCGCGTAAAGCAGTTGCTGCCCGGTGGTCGCGCCCGCAAACGCCGTGCGGTGGTACAACGTCCCGCCAAAGCGCCGGAAATCCAGCAATCCTTCCGGCGTGCGATTGAACATCACGCCCATGCGATCCAGCAGGTCAATAATCCCGGGCGCGGCCTCGCACATGCCCTTCACCAGCGGCTGATTGGCCAGAAAATCGCCGCCGTATATCGTGTCGTCGAAATGCTTCCAGGTGGAATCGCCTTCGCCCTTCAAATTTTTCGCCGCGTTGATGCCGCCCTGCGCGCACACCGAATGCGAGCGCTTCACCGGCACAATGGAAAACAGCTCCGCCGTTACGCCGGTTTCGGCCACCTTGATGGCCGCCATCAGCCCGGCCAGCCCGCCGCCCACGATAATAATTTTCGGCTGCCTCATTGGACGTAGCCCCCCAGCGGGAACGCCCCGTAATGCAGCGCAATCACAATCGCCACGCCGACGAACGTGAAGCCGACCGCCACCGCGGCGCCAAACCATCCCGCCGCGCGCTGCGCCGACACGCTAACTGCAATTCCCCACTTGCAGGCGAAATTCCACAGCCCGTTGCCCAGGTGAAACGAAGCGCACGTGATTCCGACGATGTAGAAAGTGAGGTACCACGGATTCATCATGCTGCGCTGCACGTCAGCGTAAGAGGTGACGCCATGTCCCAGAAATCGCTCGGTGTACAAATGCCAGCCGATGAAAACGAAAGCGATGATCCCGGTCCAGCGTTGCAGCACGTACAGCCAATTCGCCATCCAGGGATGCCCGATGGCGTTCGACTTCCCCGTCCACCAGATGTAAATGCCGTAAAGCCCGTGGAACAGAATGGGAATGAAAAGCACGCAAGTTTCGACAATGATTCGCCAGGGAATCTGCTGCAGCTCGCGCGATACGTCGTTGTATTTCCCCACGCTTACTAGCGCGTAGCTGTTCGACCAGAAATGTTCCGCCAGGAATGCTCCAATTGGTATTACGCCGCTGAGGGACTGCAGTTTGTCGAGGAGATAACTCGTCTTAGAATCAGTCGCTGCAACCGACATGCACACTCCAAGCGCGTCACACGCTAACCCGCAGAAGTTTCAGTATAATTGCGCCCGCAAAAGTTTGCAAGAAGCTGAAAGCAATGCCAGTAAGCCAGTTTCCGGTGACGCGGCGAATCGTGCATTGTCCCCGTACGCAAAAGGGCGCGACCAACTCACGCAGCTACCGCGTCTATTGCTTATAAACCACGCGCGGTCCGCTAACTTGTTTCGCCTGCAGCGCGACATCCACCTCCACGCGGTCGGCAATTTTAATAAAGGGAATGCCGCTATTCATCCCGTATTCCTTGCGATCGAACGCCATCGATCCTTGGATATTGCCGGTGCCCGTACCCTTGCCGGACAGGGTAAGTTTCAGCGTCTCCTGTTTCGACACTCCGCGTATCGTAAACGTGCCCGGAATGTCAAAGGTAGTCGGACCAGTCTGCTCCACCTTCGACGAATGAAACGTAATGTATGGATTATTCTTCGCGTCGAAGAAATCTTTGCCCTTCAGCTTGCCGTCCTTCAGCCCGCTTCCCGTATTCACGCTGGCGGCGTCAACCTTCAGATCCAAAACGCCGGTCGTCACGTCCGCGGACGTGAATTTCAGCGTAGCTTCCCACTTCTCGAATACGCCCGCGATCGGTACCGACGCCTTCACGTTGAAAGTAATCTTGAAGCCGCCCGCGGGTGGTGTAACTTCAAAAACCGGAACCTCCGCGGGAGCCTGCGCTCGACTTGGAAAGGCAACCAACAGGAACGCCATCAAACCCAAAACTTTCAGTCGCATCTCGTAAGACCTCGCGCGAAACGATCACCCGCGATTCCGAGACCGTTTCGAGATTCCGAGTTTACATTACCGTGCTGTCCTTCCCCAACCCCTGACCAACGCGCGAATCTTAGCGGCGCGATGGAGGAAACACATCTCCCGTAACGCGGCTTCCCAGGCCTTGCACTCACCCTACCCGGATTGAATTTCTATTCAGGCATGCCATGGCTTACAATCTCGCTGTTAGAATCGACCTTGAGGAGAATCAGCGTGAACACTCTCGACCGCTTGTTACAACGCAATAAAGAATTTGCTGCGCAGCAGTCTGCTGCCGGCACATTGATGCCCTCGCTTGCACCGGCGATGCCCAATGTAAAAGCGATGATCATCAGTTGCGCGGATATGCGTGCTGATCCGGCTCATGTCCTTGGAATTAAACCGGGCGAAGCCGTCGTATTGCGCAACATCGGTGGCCGAATCACGCCGGGGTTGCTCGAGCAGCTGGGTCTGCTCGGTCGAATCGGTCAGGTTGCCGGCGAGGCTCCTGGGGGCGGCGGCGAGTTTCACATCATCGTGATGCAGCACACCGATTGCGGCATCGCTCGCCTGGCAGGCGAGTCCGCCATGCTGGCGCACTATTTTCAAATACAGGAAGGCGCACTTAAAGCAAAAGAAGTCGGCGATCCCCGCGCGGCGGTTGCAGTTGACGTCGCCGCACTGCGCGCGATTCCCGCATTCCCGGCCGCGTGGCTGATATCAGGCCTGGTGTACAACGTCGCGACCGGACTCGTGGAAGTCGTCGTACCGCCAGCGCCAATTCGTGCTGCATAAGTCTCCCGGCAAACGCTGCGGGTTCAGCGGGTCGGCACAACTAAGGCGATTGCGTTCGCGGCCGCGAAGGCGATTGAGTGCCGCCGGTCAGTCTCGGGAGGCGAAGCATGAAAGTGCTTTATCGCATCGCTGCTGTTCTGCTGCTGCTTTTCGCCCTCGGACATACGCTCGGGTTTCGCCAGAACAATCCCGAGTGGGCGGCAGGCTCAGTGATTGACTCCATGCGGGCGATTCATTTCGATGCTCAAGGCTTTAACCGGAGCTATTGGGACTTCTTCAGCGCGTTCGGGCTTTTCTTCAGCGTGTTTCTTGTGTTCGCCGCGGTATTGGCGTGGCAGCTCTCCAGCCTTCCGGCAGACACGTTTGCAGCCGTCCGCCCCATCGCGTGGTCTCTCGCCATTTGCTTCGTCGCGATCACCGCTTTGTGCTTTCGATACGCCTTCACCACCCCGATTGTCTTCGCAGTCCTGATCACGATCTGCCTGCTCGCCGCACCATCGCTTCCCGCGAAGAAGCCCAGTTGAATGGATGTAAGCCCGTGCGCTACTCACTAGCTATCCTTTGGATACACCCGGCAGATTGCGTCGTGGCAGCTTCCGCGCCCAATGCTAGACTGTCCCGAAAGAGTACAGCACCGACATGTCCATCGAATCCATCAGCGACCTCAAAAAGTGGGTGGGCGAAGTTGTCCGCCAGAGCTCGGACGGCGAGTTCGTAGGACTCAACCGCGTCGTGGACATGGTCAGCAAGAATTTCGCGGTGCAGCCGCATGAAGTCGCGATCCTGGTAATCACCGAGGACGACCGCTTTCTGCGCTTCGTGGTCCCCGAAAAGCTCAGGCAAGTGGGCCAGATCCCGCTGACCAGCACCAATTCCCTGGCCGCGCGCACCGTGCGCGAAAAACGCCCCGAAGTAATCAATCATTTCGCGGTGGTCCCGCACTCATCCGTCTTTGAAGCCGTGCCCATCACCGAAGACGAGCGCGGCGAAGCCATCCAGAAAATCATGAGCGCGCCGATTCTGCAGGAACGCAAAGTCGCCGCCGTGATCCAGATTTCGCGCAAAGGCAAGACCGCCGCCGACGCCGGCCCCGATTTCACGCATCCCCAGCTGCGCGAATTAAAAGCCGTCGCGGATACGCTGGCGCCTTGCGTCCCGCTCCTCTGCAAGCAATAATCTGCTCTGGCCGCCTTAGACGGCACAAACACGCTCAAACCGGAAATTCACCCTCGCGAATACCGGCCGAAACTTTTCTGGCTGCGATGGGTTACACCACAGGGAGACAACTCCGGGCGGGCTTACCGCCATCACTCATAGAGGGCAGGTTCGCTGGCCAGCCAAGTTTGCCGGCGTCTGAAGCCTCCGGTGGAGCTGCCGCATCTCCATAGGAGTTACACAGGAGTATTCGATGAACGTCGAACAAATCAGCCTGAAGGCGCGCAAACACTGGACTGGCCGGACGATCGGCATCCTCGCGCTAGGCATATTGCTATGTGGCATTCCCGCGCTCGCCCAGCAGGATCAGCAGAATCCGCCCGCGACGGCTCCTGCCAATTCGCAAGCCGGCGCCCCGGCGAATTCCCCGGCGAAAGTTCCGCAAACTCAGCAGGACCAGGCGATGCCGCAGCAGCCAGCGCAGCAGGCTCAGGATGACCAGCAGGCGCAGCAAGATCAGCAGCAGCAACAGGATCAATCCGCTCCGCAGCAACAGAGTCAGCAGGGTCAAGTAGAAGCCAGCAACAAGATCAGCAAGCACCGCCGCCGGATCAATCCGGCCCCCTACCGCCAGCTCCCACATCGCAATATCAGCAGCAAGCTCCTCCGCCGCAACAATACCCGCGCGTGCGCCCTGCGAATTTGCCGGACAATTTGACGATTCCCGCCGGCACCGTGATCCAGATCCGCACGACTGACTGGCTCTCCAGCGAAAAGAGCCAAACGGGTGACGTATTCATCGGCACGCTCGTTCAGCCCATCGTAGTGGACGGCTGGGTAGTAATGCGCCGCAATCAAAACATAATCGGCCACGTGACCGACGCGAAAAAGGCCCCGCGCGGAGGTGGTGTCTCAAAATTGCAACTCGATTTGAGCCAGTTGACGCTCGTTGACGGCCAACTCGTGCCCGTGCAAACCACTCTGCTGAACGCTTCCGCCGGCACTTCCAACGGCCGCTCCGCGGCAGCCATCGGCCTCACCACTGGAACCGGCGCTGCGATCGGCGCAGGGTTCGGAGGCGGTCCGGGCGCGGCAATCGGCGCCGGCGCAGGCTTTACCGCAGGCGTTCTCGGGGTTTTGTTCACGCGCGGCAAGCCCACGATTATCCCTCCGGAGGATGTGCTCACTTTCAAGTTGGAGAATCCGCTGACGATCTCCACCGTGCGCAGCAACGCGGCTTTCCGCGCGGTAACTGCACAGGATTACGCACAGTCCAAACCAGCGCCTCGCCCGCGCCTGGTGCGTCCATATCCACCGCCGCCGTACGGATATTATGCGTACCCCTACGGCCCGTATCCGTATCCGGCGTATTACGGCGGATACTACGGCCGGTGGGGCTGGTAGGAGTTTAACCGGGCCATGGCGGAGCAGCTGCCGTCATCCAGTACTTCCCTCGGTGGGGACTCGCTCTGCGCTTCCCCATTTTCATTTTCGGCCCCGCACACGCGACAAAACGCTGAACCACTCTCTCGCACTTTGCCCTGCGGCTGCATCGTCACGAACAGACCAACTAACGAAAAAAGACACCGCGCGTGTCATCCCGATCCCGCGAAAGCGGGAGAGGGACCTGCTTTTCGCGCGAGTGCCACGCAAGAAACAGATTCCTCGGGCAAACATCGCTCTCGGAATGACAATTTGAGTATTTTTCCGCAGACGGATAATCCGCCCATGCACCACCGCCGCGCGCAAGCCGTCAGCCGACGCGCCAAAATTTTCATCAATCTGTAATATTCCGCGCGCCGCCAGCAAGTTTGCGACACCAGGCAGCCCCAAGCACGCTGAATTCCATTGACATCCCTCGATGTGCTTGTTAGTTTTCAATTCGCTGGTTTTTTCGACTTGTTTCTGTGGAGGCACCGCAGTTCGGTAATACTCATGGCGTTCGTCGCGAAGAAAATTTTCCTCACCAAAGGAGTCGGGAAACACCGCGAGCGCCTATCCAGCTTTGAGCTGGCGCTGCGCAACGCCGGCATTGCCGCGTGCAACATCGTTCGCGTCTCCTCGATCTTCCCGCCCTACTGCAAATTGATTTCCCGCAGCGAAGGTTTGAAACACATCAAGCCCGGCCAGGTCGCTTTCACGGTCATCAGCGAAAATCAGACCCGCGAACCGCATCGCCTGATCGCCGCGGGCGTGGGCCTCGCGCTGCCCGCCGATAAATCCATGTTCGGATACTTGTCCGAGCATCACTCCTTCGGTGAAAGCGAAGAAATTGCCGGGGAATACACCGAAGAACTCGCCGCGGAAATGCTAGCGACTACTCTGAACGTGGAATTCGATCCGGATTTATCCTGGGACGAAAAAAAAGAAGTCTATCGCATCTCCAACAAAATCGTCCGCACCATGAACATCACCCAGTCCGCCGTAGGCGATAAGCGCGGCCTCTGGACCACCGTACTCGCTGCAGCCATCCTCATCGGCGAAGACGATTAATTAGCGCCGGCAGTTAGTACGCGTCGTCATTCCACAACAGCTATTCCCCAAGTTTTCGGCGAATCAATTCTCGCACCCGCAGGCCAGAAGTACGTTTTCTGATCCGCTTTGCCGCTGGCATCGGTCACATCGAACGCCAATCCGATCTTCATCCCCGGTGTATAAGCCACGCCCAACTTCGCGAACGAAACTTTAATTTCGATAAGCTCGGTGTGGTCTTCAGGCGGATTGTTTCCGTCCCACCCCACCTTGCGTCGCCCGCACTGAGACCTGCCCTTCGTTTCATACACGTTCGGCGTGCCATTCCCCTCGCACAAATTATTCGAAACGTGCAGCCACCACTGGCCTTTCTGCCACGCCGCCGATTGCGTCCCGCGCGGATCGAGCAAAATCTCCGGAAACAAGCGGCCGCCCGCTTGCGTAACGCCTTCAAAATCAAAATACAAATTCAGCGCATCGTGTTTCGCAAAGACGCGCACGTTCCAACCCGATGCCACCGCAAATTGCGTCATGGAAGCGTCGTCCCACTCCGCCGCGGCCTTGACGCCGTCCACCAGCACAGCGCGCCCGCGCGGAATGTGGATTTCGTTTGAACTGGAAGGCGTAGGAACCGCAGTAACACGCCCAAGCGAGGAAGAAACGCCGAACAAAATCAACAATACACCAGCACAACCCGCGAAAAAAGTTGCCTTCACCAACGTGCGACTCAACACCAAGCAAGCACTCAAACTCACTTCCGTTTTGCGCGCGCCGCGCGTTTCCCGGATTTCGCAGCAGCGCCGCCGCCATGGCGATATCCCAGCCGCTCCAGCACCGCGCCAACAATCAGCGGCAAAGCCACCGTGGCATCGTCCAAAACCTCGGCAAACCGTCCGCCTTCTTCCAGCGGTACAAATTTCCCCCACGAAACCGCCTCCGTGTAGGTGCTCCCCGAAAGCCCGCCCCAATTCACCGGCTCAGGACAAATCCGCAAACCATAGTTGTAACGCTTCAGTGGGATCTTCTCGTACCCCCGCCGCGCCAGCAATTCCGCATACACACCAAACTGCTGCGCCCAGTTGCGCGGCACGCCACCGCCAATCGTAAAAATTCCCATGCGTTTCGTCTTCAGCATGGTCGTCGCGTAATGCTCGAAATCCAAAAAAGGATCAAACCGCAGCGGCGCCTTCCCTTCCATCTTCCGTTGCCGCTGGTACAAAGCAAAATCAATCCCCAGCTCGGAATCCGTAAACGCCGGCACAAAACCGGCACGTTATGCTCGATGCACGATTTCAAAATCCCGCGCCCCTTCGCATGACGCGCCAGATATTCCCCAATCCGCTGATTCAATTTCCAGCTGCACACCACTTCCTCTTCCGGCCAGCGCTGCAGCACGTGGTCCACCACCACTTCCACCGCATCCAGATTCACTTCCGGCTCCAGCGAATCGTAAACGCGATTGTAGCCGGCCAGAAAAAGTTCGTTGTCGTCCATCGTCGAGTCATAACGGAAATGCGAACGCCCCGTTGCTTCCACCAATCCGTGCGCCATCAGCGCGCCGGTGGAAACGATCGCTTTCACGATCCCCGATTCCACCAAATCGCAAAATACCAATCCCATTTTCCCCACGGTCAGCGCGCCGGAAAGCGTCATCACAATAAAACAATCCTTATCCCGCGCCATCGCTTCCAGCACGTCCGCCGCATCGCCGATCTGCCGCGCGGTGTACGCAGTCTGGCTCATCCCGCGCACCATATCGTCGATCGTGTGAATCTTCGATAGGTCCAGCGGATAAATCGGCGTGAGGCGGTCCTCCACCGGATCGTGCAGGATACGTCCGGTCGCGCCCTTTTTCTTTGCCATTCAGCGTCCTCACAGGTGTAATGTATGTCTCCCAAGAGGGCTGGGAGCACGAATTCGCGCGTGCGCGCGCATCATTGATAGTACAAATGCGCACGAGACGAAAGAAAAATTTCTACTGCAGCGCAGGAGCCTAGACCGCACATGTCCCGATACACGCCCATGCCGCCGCACAATTTCGGCGGACTTCCCGAAGAGCTCTCCGCATACGAGACCGCGCGCGCCGTAATTTTTCCCGTCCCGCTGGAGCGCACCGCCACCTACGAGCGCGGCACGCGCAATGGTCCCGCCGCGATTCTGGAAGCCAGCCGCCACATGGAACTTTACGACGAGGAACTGGAGCTCGATCCCAGCCGCGAAATCGGCATCGCTACCTGGCCCCCGATTGACACCCAGGACGGCACCTTCGAGGAAGTGCTGCGCGAACTTTTCACCGCGCAACTGGAATTGCTCGACGCCGGAAAATTTCCCGTCGCGCTGGGTGGCGAACACTCCCTCACTCCGCCGCTGGTTTCCGCCACCCTGAAAAAATTCAAAGACCTCTGCGTGCTGCACATCGGCGCGCACGCCGAAATGCGCAATGAATATCAAGGCAATCCCGGCAGCCACGTCTGCACCATGCGCCGCGTCGTGGAAATGTGCCCCGCCGTGCAAGTCGGCGTGCGCTCGCTCTCCGAGGAAGAATCCAAAGTCATCTCCAAGCTGCCAACGAAAGTGTACTGGGCGAAAGACATCGTGCGCGCCCCGGTAAAGGCCTGGATCGCTAAGGTTCTGGAAGATCTCGGTCCGCGCGTCTATCTCACCGTGAATGTGGACGGCTTCGATTCTTCGATTGTCTCCTCGACCGGCGCGCCCGAACCTGGCGGCCTCGATTGGTATCAGGTAACCTCCCTCATCCGCGCCGTCGCCGACCACAAAAAAATCGTCGCCATGGACGTCGCCGAACTTTCCCCGCGCCCGCGCGATCACGCTTCGGATTTTCTGGCCGCCAAGCTAATCTATAAGACTCTGGGTTACATTTTCTGCCAGGGATAATTTCAGGAGGCCGCATGGCTAGCTTTGCGATGGCAGCAATACTTCAGCAACTTCCCACCACCGAGCACGGCTGGGTTGTCTACGTCGAAACCCACGGAATCATCTGGTGGATCATCATCGGCCTCATCGCCGGATGGCTTGCCGGCACCATCGCCCGCGGCCGTGGCTTCGGCTGCATCACCGACGTAATCCTCGGCCTCGTAGGCGCCGTAATCGGCGGCTGGATTTTCACCCGCCTGGGAATTGTCTCGTTCGGGTTTCTGGGCAGCCTCGCAGCCGCCACGGTCGGCGCAGTCCTGCTGGTAGCAATAGCCCGCATCTTCGCCGGCGGCCGCGCGGATTAGTTTGCCCCACTGGAATCGCTAGCGCACACCGATCCGCAAGTCTTTTTCTTCCAATGCCGCACCTTTGGGCGGTGCGTCAGTTTTCGATTACGCAGCTCATCTGGAGTTGAGAATGTTTTCTGCTACGATCCCTTTCCAGCGGAATTGAATGCAAAAGAAAAAACCTGATTACGGATTGGACGCTCCGGGCCTTGTCCGCGGATTTCTGTTGGGCGGCCCCGCGCTGTTTGCAGCCGGGTATTTCTCGCTCGAATGGGCTATGCCACGAAATATCGGACCTTTGATCGGCATTGGTTATTCGATGTTCTATTGCGGCATCGTTCTCTTCATCGAATCTTTCCTGCTGCTGGGCAGCAGCTATTATGGAAAATTTCGCGCGCGCGACCGGCTCTTCGACAGTTTGCATCTTCGCGGGGATGAAACGGCGCTCGATGTGGGTTGCGGCCATGGGCTACTGCTGATCGCCGCCGCGAAAAGACCTCCGCGCGGTCGCAGCATCGGAATCGATCTCTGGTCTCAGGTGGATCAGGGAAACAACTCGCGGGAAGCCACTCTACAAAATGCGACGCTCGAAGGAGTTGCCGAACGCGTGGAAGTGCGCGATGGCGACATGCGAAAGTTGCCCTTCGCCGACGGCTCCGTGGATGTTGTTGTGGCCAATCTTGCAATCCACAACATTTCCAGCCGCGACGGACGCCGCGAAGCCATCTCCGAAATTGTACGCGTCCTGAAATTCGGTGGCCAAGTTGCGCTCATGGATTTCAAGCACGTGGGCCAATATTGCGAAGACTTGAAGAAGAACGGCATTGGCGATGCCACCGCTTCCGGGCCTATCTTTTGGATCTTCCCACCTGTTCGAGTTGCCCGCGGCCACAAATCCTGACCATTCGGTTCCAGACGATACTGCCCACCTGCCTGTTTAACGCAGTCACAGGAGAACCGAAATCAGGGCAACGCCACATGTACCGTAACCCGACTTGCCAGGCACAAGGCCACAAGCATCACATTACACGTGACTTGCTGCACCGATAAGCTCTATGGATAGCCTCTGGAATCTATCCGCATCCGCTCCGCGAAAGTACTCCTAGGAACTGCTATTAGCGAGTTCGCTAGTCCTAAGGCTCGCAGTGCTAGTACCGCGTCTCCTGCTCTATATAGTCAGATTAGGAGATTCTCACCATGCGATGCGGATGTGGACCAATTCGGAACACTGTTCCGTTCCGTTTTCACGGACGAATCCTTGGTGTGCTCAGTCTGTTGGCTGTAATCCTCGGACTGCTCAATGTGGAGGGCTGCAACGCGGGTTTCGAAGGCGCTAAACCGCTGGCGCCATTGATTATCTCGCAGCCCGGCAACCAGACAGTCACTGTCGGACAGACCGCAACGTTTACCGTGACGGCGAGCGGTACGGGTCCGCTGACTTACCAGTGGTACGTAAACGGGGTTCCGATCAACGGTGCGACTTCCAGCACTTATACGACGCCCCCCACCACGGCTGGGCAAACCGGTTCGGTCTATACCGTGACCGTGTCAAATTCGGTGGGCAGTGTAACCAGTAACGGAGCGACGCTCACCGTACAAGTCATACCCCCGATCGCCGGGAGCCTGGTACCGAGCAATGCAACTCCGCCCTATAACTCACCCGTGACGCTGGTTCCCACGTTCTCGGGAGGGACGGCGGTGATCGGTTCGACGGGCGTGGGGAGTTCGGATATTACGGCATCTGCTACAAGCGGCGGCTCGTACCCGACGCCAGCTTTGACTTCCGCCAAAACGTACACGCTGACGGTTACAAGTCCGCAGGGTACCGTGGTTTCGACGACATGCGTCGTAACGCCAACCCCAGTTATGATTACACCGATCGTGCCGGCGAATCAGACCACCGCGCCAGGCCAACTTACGTTCACTGCAACCGCAACCGGCGGTTTGACCAATGGGTTGACGTGGACCGCATCCGCAGGAACCTTTAGCGGAAACGTCTGGACATCACCGACGGCGCCCGGCACTTACACGATCACCGCGACGAGCGTGGATGAACCGTCTGTTTCCGTTTCAACGACGAGCACGATCAGCGGTCCCGTGATTACGACCCAACCGGTCAGCCAGCATGTTTGCACCGGATCGAGCATCGTGCTGAGTGTGACCGCCTCGTACGCGTCCAGTTACCAATGGAACTTTAACCTTACGCCGATCCCAGGGGCCATCAGCTCGACCTACACCATTTCGACGGCAGCTCCTGTTAATGCGGGAAATTACAGTGTGACCGTGACGAACGGAGCCGCGAGCGTAACTTCGGCTGTTGCCACGATTGCCGTGGGATCGCAAATCACGTCGAACCCCGCCAGCGTGACGATACTTCCAACACAAACTGGCAGTTTTTCAGTGGCGGCACAAGGACTGAGTCCGTTTACCTATCAGTGGTACCAAATCCCTTCGGGCAGCGCCACCGGCTCCGCCATTCCTGGCGCAACGTCAAACATTTACACCACGCCGCCGGTGGACAGCAGTTACAACGGCGCTCAATACTACGCGACGGTTACGGATTCCTGCGGCACGACTCCGCTCACTAGCACCTCGGCCACGCTGACGGTAACGACGGGTAATGCTTCGCCTACCATCATCACTCAGCCGGTCGGCGAAAACGTCACGCCCGGAGGCACCACGACGTTTAACGTCGTCGCTTCCGGCACTCCGGCGCTCAGCTATCAGTGGTTTGTGATTCTCGCCGGGCAAACCGTGGGAGTTCCAGTCACGGGAGCGACTGCCGATAGCTACACGGTACCCAGTTCGGCGACCGCCATCGGCGACGATCAGAACCAATACTACGTTGTGGTGACGAATGCCTACGGGCAAGCCGTTTCCCAGCCGGCAACTCTGGCAGTTGGCAGCGGGATTCTGATCACCCAGCAACCAGTGACTCAATATGTCGATGTGGGCTCGCCCGCGACTTTTCAAGTGGCGGCGACTTCCAACCTTCCCTTGACGTACCAGTGGTACGAAGCCGCACCGGGCAGTTCCACATTTGCGGCCATACCAGGAGCGACCGGTACAACCTACACGTCGGGTCCGGCGGCCAGCACGGATTCCGGTTCCGTTCTCTATGTGGTGGTGAGCAATGGAGTCACGGCGTCGGTGACGAGCGTCTCCGCGGGTCTTTTCGTCGGCCCGTTGCAGGGCATCCCGAGTCTTTGTGACTCAAACTGGTCCCCGCTAGGCAATGCGACGGCGGAAGCGGGATGCAGCTACCAATTAACGGCCGCAACTGGCGACCAGATTGGCGTACTGGTATGGCCGAATCTGATTTCAACTGGCGACGTAGAGCTCAGCTTCACGATGACGCTCAGCAATCCGAGTACTCTTCCCGCCGACGGCTTCACTGTGGTTTTCGGCGATCCCTCGTTGGGAGCAACCCCCACGAGCGAAGGGGTGCAGGGCATGGGGCTGGGAGCGAAAGGAATTCCCGGGACCGTGTTCGGCTTCGACACTTATCACAATGGGGGCGACCCGCCGGTTCCCTATGTGGGCGTGGGCAGAGGAGAAGCTCCACTATTTGAAAATCCGTGGTTCAACGTCAACACCAGCATTCCAGTGCTGGTGGCGGGTGGCATGACCATTTCGCACGACTACACCATAACAATCGAGCAGGGGCAAATGACGGTGACGCTGGATGGCGTGCAGGTAATGTCTGGTTCCGTAGCGGTCCCGCCGGTGGCTTATTTCTACGTCACCGCCTCGACGGGCGGCTCATACGAGCAAGCCGTGATCAGTAATGTGTCCGCCACCGTTTCCGTGCCGTCGAATTGATGGGGGTTGCCTGCTGAGAGTTGCTTGAGGAGAATTACGAATGAGATCGTTCTTAATGGCGACAATTTTCTTATTCGCGGGAAGTACGGCCGCGGTAGCGCAGGAATCGTACAAAGGGGACGCGGCTGCGACCTACGAATGGGTGCGCGCCAATGCTGGTCCCGGACAGTGCGGATGTTTTGGGATGAATGGCGGAGGGCTATCGGCGTCCTGGAATTTCCATGATCGCTGGTCTTTGGTTGCGGACGTCAGCGCACAGAACGCGAACGGCGCACCTACGGCGGGAAGCTCCTTGACCTTGGTATCGTATTTGGCCGGAGCGCGTTACAGGCTTCCGCAGCCATGGTTCGAAGGGAAACATAAGCCAGAGCCGTTTGCACAAGTGTTGCTGGGCGCCACTCATGCCGGCGGCGGAGTGGCCGGAGTGGGCGATGGATCCTACCAATTCGCTACACGGATTGGAGGCGGAGTTGATGTGCCGCTGAGTTCCCGGTTCGCGCTGCGAATTGTGCAGGTCGATTATTATTTGACCACTTTCGCGAACTCCACGAACGACCACCAGAACAATTTGTTGGTCGCGGCCGGCTTTGTGTTTCATTGGTCCCGCTAGCAAGCAATCCTCGCACTAGCATTGCGGTATCTTCCCTCGCTCGAACCACTGCCGCGTTCTAAACGTTAGAGCGTGTCCGGGTGACTGTCGATAGCAGACACCACGACCAACGAACTGCTGGATCCTGCTTAACGCGTTCACCGGAGATGTGGACTACGAGCCCGGAAGCTGTCCGGCAACGCGACCACACGACGGGATAGCGCATATTGTTTGTATCCTTCCACCTATGATAATCATCGACTTTGCGAGTCCTGCAAAAAGGAGGGATTATGAAGCTCACAGGGAAGAAGGCTCTTATCACCGGCGGCAACAGTGGCATCGGTCTAGCCACAGCCCGACTTTTCGTCGCCGAAGGCGCGCAGGTCGCCATTACCGGCCGCGACCAGAAGACGCTCGATGAAGCGATCGCCGAACTCGGACCGAGCGCGCGTGGCTATCGCGCTGACGTCACCATTGCCGAAGATCGCAAGCGGCTCTTCGCAGCCCTGGCCACAGATTTCGGGAAGCTCGACATTGTCTTCGCCAATGCCGGCATCTCCGGCCGGACTCCCACCGGCTCGACTGACGAGGCCATTTTTGAGAACGTGATCCACACCAACCTGAATGCCGCTTTCTTTACGGTGAATTCAGCGGTGCCTCTGCTGAACGACAATGCCAGCATCATCTTTACTGGGTCGGTGCATAACTACCTCGGCCAGCCTGGCGTAGCCGCGTATGCAGCCACCAAGGGTGGTCTCGTCTCGATGGCGCGTTCCATCGCCGCCGACCTTGCACCGCGCAACATTCGCGTCAACGTCGTCGCACCAGGCGCGATCAAGACTCCCATTTGGAAGCGCGGGCCCCGCGCCTCTGCTTCGGAAGAAGATTCCGCCAAGTTGGCGAAGTTTTTCTCTTCCGCGGTTCCGCAGGGTCGTTGGGGCGAGCCGGAAGAAGTTGCCAAAGCCGTGCTCTTCCTCGCGTCGGACGATTCCTCGTACATCAACGCGGTCGAACTGATGGTGGATGGCGGAGCCACGGGCGCCCCGTTTGGAGCCCCCATTATTCAGGAGGCATTTACGCCGCCCGGGTTGGCCAAAGCTCACGCCGAAGGAAATCCGCACTGAAGTGGATGGCGGACAACCCGGAAGTAATCCTCAAGTCCTGATTCACGCCGCCAGCCTTACGGCGAAGGCATGCGCGAATCATAAAGGAGGACCACGTCCCCTGCATAGGTGTGGCGCAGAACGGCTAGCCTCTTTCCGTCGCGTGACCAGCGAAAATCAGAAATGAATTTCGATTTGAAGTCCGTCAGGGTGTGACCCTTCGAGCCGTCCAGCGGTTGAATCCAGATATTGTCCACACCCTTTTCCTCCAGCAGCAGCGCCAGGGCCTTGCCGTCCGGCGTAAAGTGAAACGCATCGTGGGGAATCGGCGGAATGGAGTGAAAGCTGACGCTGGCACGCGGGTCCGCGTCCAGGTAACGGACGGTCGGCTTGCCCGATGTTCCGAGGTAAAACAATCCTATCTTGGTTCTGTAGCTCCGTGTTGCGGGATCTGCCTGGCTGAAGTACGCGGCGATGGTCTGTCCGTCTGCTGAAAGCGTCGCGCCTTGCAGCAGAGCGCCCGGAAGCGAGACAGAAGCCACGAGCTCCGGAGCCCCTCCCGATGTTGGGTACTTCATCAAATCGTCGCTTCTCCACGCATCGTACGCATAGATCCATTTTCCATCGGGCGAGCAACCAAACAAGGTTGTATCCCCCACTGGCGTCACAGCCTTTGCGCCAGAACCATCGGCGTTGGCGCGCCACATTTTCACTCCTTTCGAGCTGTCATGAAGGTACCAAAGGGCATAAATGGAGCGGCCGCCATCACAGGATGCGACCTCTCGCACCCATGCTCCCGAATCGCTGAGGAGCGTGGTCACGCCGCTGCCATCCGCGGCTAGTCTCAGCAGACGGACGCCCTCGGAAATAAGCAGGTGGCCGTCGGGAGTCCAGTCCATCCCAGCCAAAACTTGCTGCGCAGGAATTCCGGGAATTGCTGTAGGAGCTCCCTTGCCTGAGCCATCCAAAACGTCCGCTTCCGTCTCCGACTGATCCTGCAATGAAGCGAGGATTTTGCCGTCAGCGGTAATGCTGATGGTGTCATGGTCAACTACATCGTTCGTAAGAATACGGAATTTTGCGTCGGGATAAGAAAATACCCCCAAGCGGGAGTTCACAGTAAACGGCTGGCCCCCGAGCGCGGCAAATATGACGAAAATGTTTCGTCCATCGGGACCCCACAAAAGGCTCAAGATCACCATGTCATCGAAACTCTGAAACAGCTTCGACTGTCCCGAAGAGAAATCGAACATCGTGATTTCGCTGCCAAAATCCCCGCGCGATGGCTTCGCCTGCGCGATAGCGATCCGCTTGTCGTCCGGCGACCAGCCAATAAAGTCGGGATCATTTGATCCTTCAGTTATCAGCAATACCTTCTCGTCGCTGCCGTCGGCATTGGCCTGCAGCAATCGCCACTTTCCGACCTCCGGGTCGTTGGCACGGACGTAGGCGATGAGCTTGCCTGCGGGTGAAAACGTCGCATTGCTGTCCACGTCCTTCGCCACTATGGCCGGTGTGCCGCCCAGTAATGGGGCCCGGTACAAGTCGAGACCTCCAGAGGATTCTGTCGAAATCTGCCGGTAATAGATGTAGCTGCCATCGGGAGAAAATGCCAAAGAAGAAAAGGTCCGGCCGGACGCCGCAACCACCTGAGTAACGCTGCCCGTTGGAAGGTTTCTCAGCCAGAGGCTTTGCTGCCCTTGTTGCGTAACTACCGCCAGTATGAACTTGCCGTCCGGTGAAATCGCGGTGTTCTGAATGTCCCCGGTGTCTGTCACTTTGGCGACGACATATTTTTCGAAGGGCTGCACGGCGGCAGGATGAACGAGGACATAAATCCCGTAAGTCGCGCCCGCGGCGAGTGCCAGCACGAATAATGCGACCAGAACGGTTCCCAATTTGTGCTGGCGAGCGACTGCCGCAACTGCAGTCGTGCTGGAAGCGTAAGCTGGAGTTTGACCAGCTGCCGATCGGTTATCAACTCCTGGAGGCACGCTCGCGGATTGGGTCGAACCAGTGCTCGCTTGTGAAGCTATCTCGGCGGAAGACGCCCCGCTAGCCAGCGCGCTTCGTCCGGATTCGAAATCCCGCTTGAATCTCTGCAAATCCGCTCGCAACTCGGACGCATGTTGGTAACGCAAAGTCCGGTCCTTCTCGAGCAGTTTGTTGATGATCTCCTCCAGCCGCGCTGGCAAGGATGGGTTCAGACGCACCGGAGCCACAGGAGCTTTGTTCAAGATGGAATCAAAAAGCGCCGCCGAACTGTCGCCGCGGAATGGAAGTTGCCTCGTCGCCATTTCGTACAGCACCGCGCCAAATGAAAACAGATCCGTCCGTGCATCCAATTCCTTGCCCAGCGCTTGCTCCGGTGACATGTACGCGACTGTTCCCAGCGTCATCCCCGGACTCGTGAGGTGTTCCGGTGCCGCACCGAGCGTCACTTGCGACGCGCCTCGCCCTTCCAGATTCACGTTGTTCGTAGTGAGCTTCGCCAATCCAAAGTCCAGAATCTTCGCGTGGCCTCTTCGCGTCACAAACAGGTTGGCGGGCTTGATATCGCGATGAATAATGCCTTGTCCGTGCGCGGTGTCCAGCGCATCTGCAATTTCGAGGGATAGCGAAAGCAGAGCATCGACTTCCAGTGGCTTCTCAAGAAGCACATGCTTGAGCGTCGCGCCATCCAGGAATTCCATAACCAGAAATGGCCAGCCTTCGTGGCTCGAAATTTCGTGAATGGTGCAAATATTTGGATGGTTCAACGCGGACGCGGCGCGCGCCTCGCGTCGAAATCTCTCCAGCGCTTGTGAATCTTCAGCGACGCCTTCAGGAAGAACTTTGATCGCAACGAACCGGCCGAGTTCTATGTCCTCGGCCTTGTAGACCACCCCCATACCGCCACCGCCGAGTTTCTCGACGATGCGATAGTGCGAGATCGTCTGACCGATGACCGAGTCCGCCATTTCGCGCTCATGTTAGGTTGCGGCAGGGGGGCAAGTCAACGAACCGCCAGAGCTTTCTTCCTAAGTCCTGATGAACGCGGTGGTCCCAATGGGTCAACGCAACACCAAGCTAGAACCCACCTCGTATTGAAAACAAAAGCTAAAAGCGCTGGCTAGGTTAGATCAGTCGGAGCGTCACTCTGGCTAGGTTTTGACTGAGTACAGCCAAACAGATCGGTTCTTCAGGGGAAATATTGGCGGATCAACTGATTAGATGGTGTTGCATCGACCGGTTGAGCGGGCAGCATTTACCGGACATCTGAAGTTCTAATACGGCAATTGTCCGGTTACGCGACGCCGCGGTGCCGGTCACTATGATTTTCTCTGCACTTCTCACGTTTACAGGCTCGGCCGTTCAGGCTATTATCCGGAAACCGTAGGGACGAAGGCGCGTCTCACGGAACCTCAAGTCTCAATTTGCTCTGCTCCGAAGAAGACAAAATGAACAACACCGCGTTGGCAGTACAGCTCGTGAGCGGTGCCATCGGCGGAAATTTGGGCGGCTCGCTCGCGGGCTCGATCAAAAGCAGCTACAACATGGGGCATGTAGGAAATTCCATTGCTGGCGTCGTTGGCGGCGGCCTGATCTATGCCTTCGTCAGTTTTTTCCCCGCCAATCTTCCGCCAATCCTGAACAGCGTGAATTTCACCTCGATCAGTCTCAACGCTTTAGGCGGAGGTATGGGCGGCATGGTGATCGCGGTCGTCGTCGGGCTCATCAAGTCACGGATCAGCGAGACATAACGCAGCGGCTGCAGATACGTCGGTTTAATGGAGCGGGCGATGGAGCACGTCTGGCCAAAGTCTAGTTCCTGATTAACGCTGCGGGTTCAGAGGGTCGGCGCAACACTTGCGCGATGTGTTCAATTTCTTTGCGGCAGGACCCGAATTACACGTTTCGGCAAAAGAAACAATAATGCAACCCCGGCCAGCATTAGTGTTAGCGAACTAGGCTCTGGGACCGGGCTTGTGGAACCGGTTGGGGCTGCGAAGCTAAGGGTTCCAGTAGCGATGGAGTCTGCGATGGAAGAAGTGTACTCGGAGCTGCTCTCATCGCCTCGTGTGGTGTCAGTGATCGAGAATGTTTCAGCCCACATAATGCAGTCACCGCTGCTGCCGTCGCCCGTGAAGCTTGAGCAGTAGTTGAGCTCGTACAACCAAGTGTAAGAGTCAGTAGGTGCGTCGTCAGATTGGAGGGTTACGTCAAAGAAATCGTACCCGTATAATACTACATCGAGCGTGGGAGGCGCGGTGAATGACACGGCAGGCGCTATCGGCGGCGGACAACCTGCGTAAGTATCGCATGTGAAAGTGGCGTCTGTAGGATGAATCTGCGTGAGCATTGGGCGCCGAGATAGCAGCGAACAGCAGCAGAGCAGGAATGATCCAGACGGTCTTTGGCATTTTCGAATTCCCTCCCCGGCGCGCATAGAATTACCGCAGAACTAGTATTACCTGGCCTGACTTGGGGGCAGCAGGGTCGTTCCCAATGCTCCCGTTACGATCCGTACCTGCTCCATGTCCAGCCGTTTCTCCAGGTTGGAATCCTATTGGAAGTTGTGTTAAATACAATCACTCTAAAAGCACCATGAAACGCTTTGCGCACTTCCGGTAAGGACTTGCACAATGCCTCTCCGCTGGCGCCCCATGCGGCCCAAGGACGTTCCCGAATGCGCCGAGATCGTAACCGCGCATCCAGTGATAGGACCGCGTTATGGCACCCCCGGCAAGAACCTCCGGCCCGCCTGGATGCACCTGCTAGGCTGCGAGGCAATGACCACGGCTGTGTTCGAAGAAACTCAGGGCGCGCGCGTTACGACCTTAGGGGTTGGCGTCGGGGTTTTTGTTTCCGACGATTTTATTCGCGAGCTTAAGGGTGCGCCGCCGTTCTGGTTTGGCCCAGAGGTGGCTAATCGAGTTGTGGCACGGAATTCACCAGTTCTTTCCGATCGGGAGGTCCGCGCGGCAAACTCAGGCGAGGGGCTCAACGAACTGGTGTGGGAATCGGTTATTCGGCCCGAGTTCGCAACCAGAGCCGAGATTTACCACCTCATGGGAAGTACGTATGTCGAAATACACCGCGGCTTTCGTTTTAAGGAGATGATCACGTCGCAAGCGGACAGCCCGGAGCGGCTGCAATGGGCGTTAGATGCCGGCGGATTCTATTGGGATCCGGCCCCCGGGCGGTACACGAAATCTTTGCCGCGAAGCGCCGAAGGACTCTTCGCGTACCCCCACATCGTGGGAATCACGCGTGAGCTTGAATTTGCCAGGCCAGGCTCTTGGGTCGGCGCGTTGTTCAACTATGTTCCACCGATTTTCGGCTTTAGCAGGAGTGAACAGCAATTGCTTGAGCTGGCTCTTACGAGCGAGGGCGGGACGGACAACGAACTCGCGGCTTCTCTCAGCCTTTCGGTATACACGATTAAGCAGATGTGGGCTTCCATCTATCGCCGCGTATCCGTCTCACGTTCTGATGTGCTTTCCGATTGTGACGCGTTGAAACCGGACACTTCGGAGCGAGGAAAGGAAAAGAGGCGTCGCCTTCTGGCATATATCCGGCAGCACCCGGAAGAATTGCGGCCAGCATCACAAAAACTCTTGCGGCAAAAAACGCCCGGCGCAGTATCGGCGTCTGACGTTGGTGGGTAACGCATTGAATCGAACGCTCGCTCGCGCCTAAACACCGGATCGAGCTCGCATCGCAGCGGTCTCTACTTTTCCCACCTGTGAACGCACGACGCAGCTCCAGAAAGGACCGTCACGGGTAGCTCCTGATGAACGCCCTTACCAGAGAAGTGAAGTCCTAGTACGTCGAATATCCGATTACGCGGGTGATCTCAATGGGTCGACGCAACACTAAGCTAGAACCCGCCTGGAATTGAAAACAAATGCCTAAATCGCTTGTTAGGGTTAGACCAGCCGGAACGTTGCCCTGACTAGGTTTCAGCCGAGCACCGCCAAACAGTATGGTTCTCCCGCGCAAGCATTGCCGATTCAAGGCACTGGATGGTGTTGCATCGACCAGTTGAGCTGGCACGACTTACCAGGCACGTGGACTACATGCCGGATGGCCTCATCCCCATGAGACGTCAAGAGCGGGTAGTGGATCGGGGCTGGTGAGTATATATTCATGACGATCGAGCTTCGCGCCGTCGAGACAACGTATCGCTGCATTATGGGCAACGCGTAGTTTCTGGAATCCCAGTTTCTCCACGATGCGGCGGCTAGACTCGTTGCCGTCGAAGAATCCGACACTGATTGCCCTCGCACCAAGGTGCCCGAACGCGTACCGGATAGCTGCGTTTGCCGCCTCTGTCGCCATGCCCCGTCCGGCGTACTTCGGCGCTGCCCAATATCCTGTCTCATAGACATCTTGCTCGTCGGTGCGGTCCAACGCGGTTCGAACAACAAAATCCCCGTTGATCCGATGGAATCCGGCCAGAGCGATTCCTGCTTGATTCTGGTAGTCCATCCCGCGACGAATCGAATTTTCCATCGCTTCCCTCGACCGTTGGTTGTCGAAGGCCCAAGCCATCCAAAGCTGCAAATCGCTCCACGCTTCTTCCTTAGCGGTCTGGATCGAATCCAAATCGTTGAGCGTTGGCGGACGCAAGATCAGGCGTGGCGTTACGATCGGCATTAAGTGGCGCATAGAGTGGCTCACTGGAAGAATTCTGAAATATACTTCGTCGTCCTGCAACTCGATCCGAGCCTCCTCGTCAGCAAGAGACGGCCTATTCTAGTCCCAACTCCTGATTAACGCTCTCATCGGAAACTGATGTCATAACGACGTCGGCCTCACAGCGGCCCGAGTAAACTGTTCGGTGTTCACCCTAACAGCGCTCGAGCCGAAGGAGGCCTCGATGCAAATTATAGGCGTTGATTTACACACACGGCAACAAACGATCGCGATGTTGGATACCGAAACAGGAGAATTGGTCGAGAAGACCCTGCAGCACGAGGGCGAGGAAGTGCGGGAGTTTTATTCGGCACTGACGGGTCCGGTGCAGGTCGGGCTGGAAGCCAGCGGATCGATGCACTGGTTTCTGGAGTTGCTGGAGGAACTGGGGATCGATTATCGGGTGGGCCATCCATCGGAGATTCGCAAAGCGGAGACACGCAAACAGAAACACGATCGGCGGGATGCGGCGTTGCTGCTAAAACTCCAAGTAGAAAAGCGCTTTCCTTCGATTTGGATGCCTTCGAGCGAACTGCGAGATCTGCGCACACTGCTGAGACACCGTCATCAGTGGGTGCGTATGCGGACGCGAGTGCAAAACACGCTGCAAGCTATGGCGCTCAGTCACGGTCTGCGGCGAGGCAAGACGCTGTGGAGCCAGGCAGGCCAACATGCCATTGCATCCTTGCCGCTGCCGCTGCACACCGCCTATCGGCGCAGCGAATTGCAACACTTGTATGACCAGTTGCAGGGACAGATCGACGAACTGGACAAACGTGTGAGTGCTCAAGCCTGGCAGCGCCCCGGGGCCAGGTTGTTGATGACCCACCCGGGCGTGGGACCGGTCACAGCGTTGGCCACGGACGTGTTTTTGGGTGATCCGGGGCGTTTCGCTGACGGCAAAGCGGTGGCGAGTTATGTAGGAATGATCCCGCGTGAATACTCGAGTGGAGGTCGACAGCGGCTCGGCGGCTTGAGCAAACAAGGGAACCCGCTACTGCGTTTTCTCTGGTGCGAGGCGGCCATACACGCCGTACGCCGAGACCCGGAGTTGCAGCGTTTCTACCGGCGCAAGCTGGCACCGAAGGGATTGGGTAAAGCCAGAGTCGCTGCAGCGCGCAAACTCGCGATCCGGCTGTGGATCATGTTGCGCGACCAAATCGATTATCCAGAGTTCTGTCGTCGTGGCCAGTTGCGGCAGAAAAGCGGTGCTACCTGTGCGGGGATGCCAGACGTGGGTCATAGTCCTGCAATCTTGTGACTGTGAAACTGATTAGGCTACCCGCCTCCCTGAAGGGGAGGGAGTTCGAATTACTCATCATGGTCCACAGGGATCGAAGAGATGGTTGGTGGGCAACACCGGATTGATGAACTGACGCGGGTTGAGCGAGCCGGGTGAACACAGAGGAACAGGAATCGACGGCGAACCAATCGCCGAAGAGCAGGGTTCAGCTGCGCCCGCGTACGGGTGTGCGCGGACAGAGCAAAAAGCGGAAGAACAATCTCTTGACACGGTCGGCGTCGTTAGAGATGACCCGCTACCGACAGTTCCGCAAGGTGCCATCGCCTCCCCCACCGCCCGTCTGTGATACGATAACCGCGAACAAAGATCGAACACTTTCGTACATCGGCTTCATTGCGGGACTGCTTTCGCTGCGTGCAACCCCCTTGGTCGAGCGGAACGAACAAATCGGACATACAAATTGAGCCAACCATCACTATGGGCCATTCCGCTGGGCGGGCTGGGCGAGTTCGGTATGAACATGCTCGCGCTGCGCACCGGCGACGACATCATCGTAATTGACGCCGGCCTGATGTTCCCCGAGCAGGAACTTCTCGGCGTGGACATCGTCATCCCGGACATCACTTACCTGAAGCAGAACAAGCGCATGGTGCGCGCCATCATCCTCACCCACGCGCACGAAGATCACATCGGCGCCATCCCCTACATCCTGCCCGAGCTGAACGTCCCGATCTACGGCACGGAATTTACGCTGGCCATCGTGCGCAAGAAACTCGAAGAACACGCGCTGCTCGATAAAGCCAAGCTGCACGAAGTGAAGGCCGGGCAAACCACCGTCCTCGGCCCGTTCTCCATCGAATACCTGCACGTCACCCACAGCACCATTGATTGCGTCGCGCTCGCCGTGCGCACTCCCGTAGGAGTCATCATCCACACCGGCGATTTCAAAATTGACCACACGCCCGGTGGACGACAAGCCCTTCGACATGCACGCCTTCGCCCGCTACGGACAGGAAGGCGTTCTCGCGCTATTCAGTGACAGCACCAACGTCGAACGCCCCGGCTTCACGCCATCGGAACGCGCCGTAGTCGTGCGCCTGGAAGAATTAATGCGCGCCGCGCCCGCCAAAGTTCTCGTCTCCTGCTTTGCCAGCTCCGTGCACCGCGTGCAACAAGTAATTGATATCGCCCGCATGGTCGGACGCAAAATCGGCTTCGTCGGCCGCAGCATGGTGGACAACGTCGAAATCGCCCACGGTCTCGGCAAGCTGCGCGTGCCCGATGGCAGCGTGGTCCGTCCGCAGGATATTCGCACCTTCGATCCGCAAAAGCTCGTCGTGCTCGCGAGCGGCACGCAGGCCGAGCCGATGTCCGCGCTCTCGCGCATCGCCGTGGACAATCATCGCCTGCTGAGCATCGCCGAAAACGACACCGTCATCCTTTCCTCGCGCATCATTCCCGGCAACGAAAAAGCCATCTTCCGCATGATTGACCATTTCTTCCGCCGCCGCGTCCTGGTCTATTACGAAGGCGGACGCTCCGCCCCCATCCACGTCTCCGGCCATGCCAGCCAGGAAGAAATGAAAATCCTGCTGCAATTGGTGCGTCCAAAATATTTCGTTCCGGTGCACGGCGAATACCGCCAGCTCTTCCGCCACTCCGCTCTTGCCGAACAGTTGGGCGCAGTAGGCGGCCAAATTTTCCTGCTGGAAAGCGGCCAGCCGGTGGAATTCACCGCCGATGGCGGCGCGCACCGCCGCGAACCCGTCACCGCCGGTCGCGTCCTGGTGGATTCCGGCTCGCTCGAAGAAATCGAAGAAGTAGTAATCCGTGATCGCCGCCACTTGTCCGAAGACGGCGTCGTCGTACCCATCATGGTCATCAACAAGCACACCGGGCGCATGGAGACCGCTCCCGAAATCGTCACCCGCGGCTTCTTGCCCTCCGAAGACGGCGCCGAAATCATCAATCAAGCCCGCGAGATCATCCTGCGAACCATCGAGCAATCCACCCAGGAAGAAAAAACCGATTGGAGCGTAATCAAGGAAAAAGTTCGCCAGGACCTGAAGCGCTTCCTCAACAAGCAAACCGCCAAGCGCCCGCTGATCCTGCCGGTGATCCTGGAAGTCTAGACTCCGCTGTGAACATCACTCTCAGAACTTTCAAGCCCGAAGATTTCGACACGCTCCACGAAATCGATCAGGCCTGCTACGAACCCGAAGTCGCCTACTCGCAACGCGAACTCCGCGCCTACCTGCGTTTCAGCGGCTCAGACTGCCTCGTCGCCGAATCCGAAACACAAATCGCCGGCTTCTGCATCAGCGCCCGCCGCGACGAAAGCGGCTACATCGTCACCATTGACGTCCTGCCAGAATTTCGCCGCCACCATGTCGGCACAAAGCTACTAAACGAAATCGAACGCCGCCTAGCCGCGAACGGCGTACGCGAAGTAGCCCTCGAAACAGCAACAGACAACGATTCCGCGGTTGCCTTCTGGACCAAGCATGGCTATCGTAATCGCGGCATCAAAAAAGACTATTATCCCGGCGGGCGCGACGCGTTCGCGATGACCAAGACCATTCCGCTATAGAGAGCAGGCCCAAATATCCGACGGCGCGCGCGCGCTGTCACTCAGGGAGAACTGAAAACCGATGCCTCTGTGGCAAGCAATCATTCTCGCAGTCGTGCAAGGCCTCACCGAATTTCTGCCCATCAGCAGCTCCGCGCACCTGATTTTAATTCCAGACCTGCTGCACTGGCCGGATCCGGGAGTCGCCTTCGACGTAGCGCTGCACCTCGGCACCCTGATCGCCGTGCTCCTCTATTTCTTCCGCGAATGGATTCAGCTCACCCTCTGCGGCCTTGGCTTCCATTACCCCAAGCGCGCCAGCGAACAAATGGTCCTGCAGAACCAACGCCTCTTCTGGTATCTGGTAGCCGGCACCATCCCCGGCGCCCTGGTAGGATTTTTCTTCGAACACTGGATCGAAGAAAATCTCCGCAGTCCGATCCCCATCGCCTGCGCCATGATCGTCATCGCTCTGCTCATGTGGTACGCCGAATATTCCGCTCGCCTCACTCGTCGCATCGAACAAACTTCCCTCGGCGATTCCCTCGCCATCGGCACCTCGCAAGCGCTGGCGCTCTTTCCCGGCGTCTCCCGCTCTGGCATCACCATCACCACCGGCCTGTTCCGCGGCATGACGCGCGAAGCAGCCGCCCGCTTCTCCTTCCTGCTCTCCACTCCCCTAATCGCCGGAGCCGCCGCCAAAGAAGTCCCCAAGCTCCTGAAACTCCATCACGCCGGAGCGCTCGACATCCCGCAATCCACACTCATCGCCAGCATCGCCGTGTCCGCCGTCGTCGGCTTCATCGTCATCGCCTTCTTCCTGCAGTATTTGCAGACACGCACTCTGAAAATCTTTATTTACTACCGTATCGCCTTTGGTATAGTCATTTTGTTGCTCGCGTTCCTCCACTTGGGTTTTGCGCGTTAGCGCCGGCGCACTCCAGGTTTTCTACGCGGCGGCCTTCCCCTATTTGTGCCCAGTCGTTGCTTCTCAGCCTGAGGACGCCCCACAGCGGCATCCTTCGGCGACCTATTGCCGCCACGCCACGCGCTTTGGCCGTATAATCCGGCCGTAAGTGAGCGACGCCGCGCCAACAGGAAAAAAGGGGAAATCGTCGTGCGGATCCTTACACCTACTGAAAATAAGCGCCTCAACGAGCTGATCGGCTTTGTCGGCCTCAGCCTCGCCGTCCTGCTCGCTCTCAGCCTGCTCAGCTACTCTCCGCACGACGCTTCGTTCAACGTCTCCGCCCCGCCGCCCGGCGCAGGCCCCGCGCGCAACTGGATTGGCCCAGTCGGCGCCCACATGGCCGATCTCTTCTTCCAGTTCTGCGGCTTCGCGGCGTTCCTTTTTCCGGTAGGAATGTTCCTGGTAGCGATGAAGTGGTTCCGCAGCCAGCTGCTCAATGCGCCGATTGCAAAATTAATCGGCTTCACGATGCTGCTCGCATCCTTCGCTTCAGAATTAGCGCTGCTCCACGTGCCCGAAGTCCGCAGCGCGCTTCCCGCAGGTGGAATGCTCGGCACCATCCTCGCGGAATCCCTGCGCGCGGCATTCAATCCGCTGGGCGCAAACCTGGTCTCCATCGCCACGCTGCTCACCGCGCTCTTTCTCACCACGAGCTTTTCCTTCCGCGCGGCTCTCGCCTGGATGAAAAAACCCATGGCGAATGACGGCTACCTAGGCCAGCTCTGGGCCCGCGTGCAAGACTGGCGCGAAACCCGCGAATCCGATCGCCTGCGCAAACGCGTCGAAGAAATCAAAATCGCCGGACGCCCGCCCGTCCCGCGCCAGCGCGTTTCCACCAAAGAACTCACCGTAGAAGACGAGGAAGAAGAAGACCGCGAAGCCGAGGAAGCGCGCAACGACGCCCGCCGCGCCCCCACAGTCATCAAATTCCACGAAAACGAATCCGTAGCTCCGCCGCCAGCGAAAAAGAAATCCACGGAACCAAAAATCGCGACTGGCAAAACCACCTACAAGCTCCCGTCGCCCTCCCTGCTTTCCAATGCCGAGCGCGGCGAAAAAATGGACGAGAGCGAACTGAAAGAACGCGCCCGCGCCATCGAATCCAAGTGCATGGAATTCGACGTGAGCGGCCATATCACCCAGATCAATCCCGGCCCGGTCGTCACCACTTTCGAATTCAAGCCCGAAGCCGGCATCAAGTACAGCCGCATCACCAACCTCAGCGACGACCTCTGCCTCGCGCTGCAAGCCGAATCCATCCTAATCGAACGCATCCCCGGCAAATCCACGGTGGGCATCGAAGTTCCCAACGTCCATCGCGAAACCATCGCCCTGCGCGACGTAGTCGAATCGCCCGAATTCAGCCACTCCCCCTCAAAACTCAGCCTGCCGTTCGGCAAAGACCTGATCGGCCGCATCCGTGCCGGCGACCTCACCCAGATGCCGCACCTGCTGATCGCCGGTTCCACCGGCACCGGCAAATCCGTCTTCATCAATTCCCTGCTCATGGGCATGCTCTTCAAAGCCACGCCCGATGAACTAAAACTCGTCCTGATCGACCCCAAGCAAGTGGAGCTAGGCCTCTACGCCGACATCCCGCACCTGCTAGCGCCGGTCGTCACCGACCCAAAAGTCGCGGCCAACGTAATGCGCAACGCCACCCGCGAAATGGAAAAGCGCCTGAAGTTGCTCGCCTCCCGCGGCGTCCGCAATATCGAGCAATACAATCGCTCCTTCGAAAAAGGCCAGTCGCTTTCGCTCTTCGATGGCGCCGACGAAGACGAACACAAGCCGCTTCCCTACCTGGTAATCGTCGTGGACGAACTGGCCGACCTGATGATGGTAGATACCAACGGCGTAGAAGAATCCATCACCCGCCTGGCCCAAATGGCCCGTGCGGTAGGCATTCACTTGATCCTCGCCACGCAGCGCCCGTCAGTTGACGTAATAACCGGCCTAATCAAAGCCAATTTCCCGGCCCGCATTTCCTTCCGCGTCGCCAGCAAAGTGGACTCGCGCACCATTCTCGACGCCAACGGCTCCGAATCCCTGCTCGGCAAAGGCGACATGCTTTATCTGCCCGCAGGCTCCTCGCGCCTCCATCGCATCCACGGCCCCTACGTTCACGAACGCGAAGTAGAAGCCGTCTGCGATTTCTGGCGCGAACAAGCCCAGGCCATCTACAACGAAGAACTCCTGAAGCCGCCCAAAGAAAAAGATGACAACGCCGCAAACGGTTCCACCAGCAGCGGCGGCAGCGGCGCAGATGCCAACGACGAAGTGGACGACGACCTCTACCAGGACGCCGTCCGCGTAGTCTGCGAAATGGGCCGCGCCTCCACCTCCACCCTGCAGCGCCGCCTCCGCGTAGGCTATGGCCGCGCCGCCCGCCTGATCGACCTCATGGAAAAAGACGGCATAGTAGGCCCAGCCGACGGCTCCAAAGCCCGCGAAGTCCTAAAAACCCGCAACTGGATGAAAGAGTACGACGACTCCGTAAAATGACGATGCAACCAGCATCGTCATCCTGAGCGCAGCGAAGGATCTCTCTTCCGGTTTTCTCTGCGTTCTCTGCGTCTCCGCGGTAAAGCCTCTCGCCTATCTTTCTCCGATTTTCCTCCGCCTTTCCTCTGTGACCTCTGTGTTAATCTTTTGAACTCTGCCGCCACACCTCGCCCACCACAAATTCCCTTCCCACCAAAACCCGTTTTCGTTTGTCACCCCACTAAATTTTCCGTAGAATCATTTGACACCCCGGTGCCGAGGTAGCTCACCGGTAGAGCGCGGCCCTGAAAAGGCCGGCGTAGCCAGTCCGATTCTGGCCCTCGGCACCATTCCTTCCCAACGCGCCTTCGCACCATCCCAATTCCGTACCACCAATCCGCGCGACACATGTAGAATGCCTCCGCTCGAAAACCAATTACGTCGCGCACCCAGGAGAAATCGTGAACACACGCGCACTGCCCGCAATCATCCTCTGTCTCTGCTGCGCAATCGCCTCCAACGCGCAAGCAACCGCGACCCCAGCCGCACCACCGCACATCACCGCCATAAAAGCCGGCCGCCTAATAGACGTTGATTCCGGCAAAGAACTCCGCAATCAAGTAATCCTGATCACCGACAACCGCATCACCGCGGTAGGCGAGTTCCTACAGATCCCCCCGAGCGCCACGGTAATCGACCTCACAAACATGACCGTCCTCCCCGGCCTGATCGACTGCCACACCCATCTAGCCGACGGCGCCCGCGACCCCAGCGGCGACCCTCTCACTTACCTGAAACGCACCGCCGCCGAAGTAGCTTTGGAATCCGTCCCCAACGCGCGCCTCACCCTCGAATCCGGCTTCACCACAGTCCGCGACGTAGGCGTTTACCGCGCGCTCACAGATATCGCCCTAAGAGACGCGATCGCCCGCGGCGATATCCCCGGCCCGCGCATGTACGTAGCCGGCGCCTACGTCACCATCACCGGCGGCGCAGGCGCGCTCACCGGCGCGGCTCCAGACATTCAACTCCCCTGGGACCTGCGCTACGGCCAAGCCGACGGTCCCTGGCAAGTCCGCGCCGTAATCCGGAAGCTGGCAAACAACGGCGTGGACCACATCAAAATTCTCTCCTCCGGCGCCGTCCTCGAACACGGCAGCAATCCCAATTCCCAGGAATTCACCATGGAAGAACTGCGCGCCGCCGTCGAAGAAGCTCAGTCGTTCGGCCTCCGCGTCGAAGCCCACGCCCACTCCACCCAAGGCATCAAGAACGCCATCCTCGCAGGCGTAGCCTCCGTCGAACACGCCACCATGATTGACGACGAAGGGATAGCCCTAGCCAAGCAGCACGGCACTTATCTCGACATGGATATTTACGACGAGGAATGTATCGAAGACGAGGCTCGCCACGGCGCCATACCAGCCGACTTCATCCAACACGACGCCGCGCTAGGCCAGCTCCAGCGCGACAATTTCCGCAAAGCCGTCGCCGCCGGAGCGAAAATGTCGTTCGGCACCGACGCCGGCGTCTGCCCCTACGGCGTAGCCGCCCGCCAATTCGCCTTCATGGTGCAATACGGCATGACGCCCCTGCAGGCAATCCAAGCCGCCACAAAAAACGCAGCCGACCTGCTAGGTCACAGCGACGTCCTCGGCTCCATCAAACCCGGAAAATACGCAGACATCATCGCCGTGCCAGCCGACCCGCTGCAAGACGTCCGCGCCCTGGAAAATGTCAGCTTCGTAATGAAAGACGGAAAAGTTTACAAACAGAAGTGATTTAAACGCGAGGCGCACTCGACGAGCAAATAGACGAGATTGTCATCCCGCAGGCGTCGTTTGCCGGAGGGATCTGCTTTTTCCCTCGAATTCATCTCATAACCGCTTCACGCGGAAGGGCGGGGCTTCAGCCCCTGAAGCCCTAAGTTTCGGTCGCGGCCGCGCGGTCATGAAATGGGTTCCGGCCATCGCGCGAACCGTGGACCTCTCGCAGCCTTACGGCAACCCCGCCAGCACCTTGCTGATCCGCTCGCCAAACGCAGTGCCAAACGTTGCCTGCTTCTTCAAGTCGCCCAGGTAAGGATCAATGAACGGCCCAGTCTTGTCCAAAATCAACCGGTCGCCCCAGCCAATCAATCCAAACAGCCGTATCAACTCTTTCGTAGCCGACCCAATCGGCACAATATAATTCGGCTGCAAGGAATATTGCACCCGCTTCAATGCCGTCGGAGCCAGCCGCCGCAACGCCGCATGCAGCTCGCCTTCGGACTCGAACGGGCACTCCACCCCATAACTCAAAAAATATCCCTTGCGCCGAAAATCCGTCAGCGCCGCCTCTTCCTGCGCCGCCGCATGCCCTGGCGCTCCAGTAGCCTTCACCAGCTCATCAAAATACATGCGCGAAGCCAACGACCGCACCGATCGGTCCGCGGCCGAACGGTAGAAATAATCCTCCATCCGCATCGGCGGCGCCGAATCCAGAAATAAAACCCTAATCTGCGTGGGCCGATACTTTCCGCCAAGCTCCATACGCTCGGCGCGGCTCTGTATGTGCGCTTCGTCCGTGCGCGTGCCGCAACCTTCACAAACGGGCATGCAATTTCCTCCGATTCAGCGTGGACCAGGTGGGAAAGCATGGCACGGAGAACGAAAACGGGCAATACCGTAACAACTCGAGCAGTCTTGGTTGCAACGCTCTTTATAACGCGATCAAGTGCCTCGCCCTGTGCGTCAATTGGCCGTGCGCAGGCGAGGCTGCGCCGGCAAATTCAAAATGCTCGACGCGGGCAGTCCATGCGCGCGCACCTCGCGATGCCGCGCCAGAAAATGTTTCTGCGCGCGCCGTCCCCACCCGCGCACAAAATAATAATTCAGCGTTCCGCCGATCCCCGAACTCAGCAGCGGGATCAGCCGCCCGGACCATTTCTCGGCGACTTCCGCGCCCACGCGCACCGCAATGCGATCAATAATCCGCGGCACAATCTTTTCCATCGCCTGCTTCTCCACGAATTCGCGTCCCAAATCCAGCCCCGCCGCGCTCGCCGCCGCCACCCACAGCTCCGTCACTTCTTCCTCGGTCTTATATTCGAAGCCATAAATCAGGCTCAGCTTCTGCAACATGCGAATCGTAATCGCCGAAAGAATTCCCGCATCCGGCAAAATCGTCAGCATCCCGCCCAGGCCGAATCCCGCTCCTTCAAACGCCGCCGCGCGCATCGCCGATTTCACCACCCGCGCCGCATGATGGTTCACCAATTTCTCGTCCACGTTAAACATGTCCGACCAGGTATGAATCGGCAAACGGTGCGCCCGGCGGAATTGCTGCAGATATTTCTGCGGGTCCACCTGCACGCCATTGTAAGCGCGCCGGAATCCCGCCCGCATGGACGCCTGGAACACATTAGAAACCAAACTAGATTTCGCTCGTCGAGGCATAAAGGTTAGATGCGCCAAACCAGCCAGCCGATTACCGCCAGCCCAACCGAAGCGCCGTCAGCAGAATAGCAGCATTCGCCGCCGCCAGCGTCGAATCATACTCCCCAGTTCCCACCGCCCCAAATTGAACCAGCACAACTCCCGCAACCCACCAACCGACCACGCCTGAACTTTCAACTCCGATCTCTGAACGTTCAACTCTCAACTGTAAACTGTGAACTTTTCCGCTCTGCTTTCATCATTGCCTTTATCAGTCTTTATCTGTGTTCATCAGTGGTGAATTTTCCCCTAAACCCGCAGCAACTTCCCCCCGCTAACAAACTCGCTCCCCCGTTCATAAAATCGCAGCAACCGCTCCGCCTCTTTCGTAATCCCAATCCGCACGCTAACCCCGATCCGCCCCCCACGCCGCACCGCCGCCCCCAGCCACAAAACACGATCGCCCACCAAATCCACTCCATCCAACCGCCGATCCACCCCAAACGCCTCCGCCAACCGTCCCGGTCCCCGCGCCAGATCCACCAATCGCTCCGTCCCGCGATTCCGCTCCATCTGCGCAATCCCCTCCAGCGGCTCAACAGCCCGCAGCAAAACTCCCTCGCCGATTCCCTCCCGCTGCGCCGAAACATTCAGCATGAAATGATTGCCGTAACAGAAATACACATAAGCATGACCGCGCTCCAGAAACAGCGGCCGATTCCGCGCAGTAATCCCACGAAAAGTATGCGACGCCGCATCCCCCCTTACATAAGCCTCGGTCTCTACAATCCTCCCCGCCAAACGCACGCGCCCCAAATCGTGCACCAACGTCTTGCCAATCAAATATCGCGCCAGCTGCACAGTCCGCACCGGCAACTCGTCCCGCACCAATCGCCGTATCTTCAATCGCTCGCCAGTCATCGTCACACCAATTTCTACCACACCAAAATTTCGCAGCCTAGACCCTGCATTTGTAGCGCCGGCGTCCCGCCGGCTCTGCTGTCTTTGAATTTGTACGAAGCCGTTGCCGTCGCCGTTGCCTTTGTAGCGGCCGGTTCAGGTTCATCGAACCGGGCAGCCCTTGCCGTTGGATCGTCGTTGCATTCGTAGCGGCGCACTTCAGTGCGCCATCGGTCGCCCACCACCCACCGATGCGTGCCCCGCTCGGCGGAACAGCCTCCATCCTCTCGCATGCTCACGAAACACCGTCCCGCCCCGCATTTGACTTGCCGCCCCCACCAGCCTAATATTCCCGCGTTCAGGCCGCATCTCTCTCGGCCCCACCACTCCTGGGAGGAGCACCGTGGAAGATTGGCAGTATGCGCAGGCAGACCGCAGCGAAGAATTAGCGCAACACCATCACTTTTCAATGACCAAGCATCAAGACGGCAAGGACATCCTCTTCGGCATCACCGTGAAGGAATACGCCGTCGCTCCCACAGGCCAGCATCTGCGTTTCTTCGCGCAAGCCGACAAGGCCGTGAACCAAGGCACCGCCGGCTTCGTTCCTTCCGGCTGGGGCGATTCCGTCCTGAAAGCGCTCGCCGATTGCATGCGCCTCATTCGTCAATTTCCCTGTGAAGAATAATTCGCGCCGCGCACCGGCCAGGAGTTAAACAAAATGTTTCTGAACAAGAAACAAATCAAGCCCGGCATCTGGGTTCTGGAATTAAGCGGCCGCGTGCAAATGGGCCCCGACTGCAAACGCATTGACCAGGAAGTCGAAGACCACATCAAGAACCAGGAACATCACATCATTCTGGACATGGCCGCTGTTGATCACATTGACAGCGCCGTGATCGGCCAAATCGTGAAGTCCTTCTCCCGCCTTGCAAAATCCGGTGGCACCCTGCGCCTTGCCGCCTGCAACCCCATGGTCAAAGGTGTACTCACGATGACGCAAGTCCATCGCGTCATCTCCATGTATCCCACCGCCCTCGAAGCCTCCGAAGGTTTGCCGCCAGCAAAATAAAGAAACATCGCCTGACGCCAGCCCGCTTTCGCGCGCACCTCCAAGCTCATCGCCGCAAGCGCGAAAAAGTTCCACTCGCAAAAACGTCCTTAAAACTACCGACGGCTCTCCCTCCAGTATCTCGCTGTAAACACAGTCTTTAGCAGCGCCCCGCACCCCCGCCTACCACCCGCCCCCGTCCGTCCGTACGCACCCCGTAGTACCGCCGTCCTATTGGCAGACCTTCGCCCGCCATCTACATTGAATCCAGCAACGCTAAGCGCCAATCGCGTTCCGGAGGTTGTTCATGGCCACGGCAGTTCATGCTCCGCATTCCGCAGCCTACGCTCCATCCAAGAAATCGGCTGCGCGCGAAACGCGCCGGCGCGAGCGCCTGAAAATATCCCTGCCCGTCGAAGTGCGGCCCTTTGACGCCCGCTTCATGGATATCGCCGACGTCGGCGAGGTCACCGACTTCACCCGCGACGGTCTCTTTTTCGCCACCTGCATGCCGCACTACTTCGTAGGCATGCGCTTGCTCGTCACGTTCCCTTTCGGCAAAAAGATTTCCGCACACAAAAAATTTCTCGGCACCATCGTACGCATGGAAGAACGGCCCGACGGCGCCACGGGCGTCGCAGTCCGATTCCTGCTCTAACAATTTAACCAAACCTGCAGCAGGAATTCGGGGGCTGCCAAAGGATGAAATGATGCACAACTCTTCAAATCACATGCTCTCGCACTCGGTCGCCAAATCCGTGGACGTCCTCGAAACCGAACGTCGCGGCACCGCGCGCCACACGTTCACCGCCGCCGCCGAAGTCGTCGAACTCAAATCCGGCGCCCGCTTCTCCACCCGCACCACCGACCTCGGCCCCGGCGGCTGCTTCGTGGACACCGTCTGCCCCTTTCCCGTTGGCTCCAGAGTCCGCGTCACGCTGCAAAAATCCAAGACCACCTTCCAGACGGCCGGCACCGTCGTTTACTCGCAGAACGGCCTCGGCATGGGCATCTCCTTTGACGACCAGGACGAAGCCCGCCGCACCGCCCTAGCCGAATGGCTATCCGACATCACCGGCGACTGCCAGCCCATCCCCGAACTAGTGCGCATGCCCATGCCTCCAGGCAGCCATCGCGGCCCAGAATGGACCTCCCTCGTCCGCATGGTCCACCTGCTAATCGGCAAGGGCCTGCTGACAGAAGCCGAAGGCACCTCCGTCCTCCACGACCCAGTCCTATAAGTCGCACCAAAGCGCGATCCCCGAGGAACGCCAGTCCCACAAGCCGGGATTGGCGTTTTTTCTTGGCCGTCGCCTTTCTCTGAATCACGCGAAAGCGTGATTCACCCTGAGAACCGACAGCGCCAGTTCGAAGGGGGCGCCCTCCGCGCCTCCGCGCTAAAAAGCCGTTGCCGTTCGCTGTCACTCTTAACTCTCAACTTTCAACTCCGTTTTTCTCCGCCTTCCCTCCGCCTTTCCTCCCTTCCCCTCTGTGCAAAATCCTTTGACTTCCCTAGCCGCACCCATCCCCAAAAGCATGTCGCTATTTCCTATACCGGGAAATTTTTGCATTGCCCTTCCCACAACGGAATTCCCGCCTAGCAACTAACCTCCTTGTTTTCATCACAAACGCCCTAGCTCCCCTTGGCCTCCGCCGTGCATCTAATTCTGGGGGTATATTATGGGAGAGCGCAGAAAGGCTAGACGCTACGAGGTTTACCTGCCCGTGCAGGTCTGTATGTCCAAACATCGCCCGCTGGAATTCCACACCGGGCAACTGAGAGACGTCTCCCGCACAGGCATCTTTTTCCACTCAGACGTTCCCATCGAATCCGGCGCCGGTCTGGAACTCACCTTCTCGCTTCCTGCGGAGCGCGAGCGTGGCACCTCCGTCCTGGTTCGCGCCAGCGCCAGAACTCTGCGCAGCACTCAGATTCCCGGCGAAACCACACCCGTCTACGGCGTAGCAGTAGCCATAGACCGCATAGACTTCGTCCGCCCAGTAGTCTCCAGCGCAGCGTAATTTCCATCGTTGCAGTCGAATTTTTGACGCCCGCCCGATTCTCAGGCGGGCGTTTTTGACGTTGCCTCTGAATTTTATGGCGGCTGCCTGCTGTTGTTTTTTACGCGGGCGTTTTTGACTTTGCCGTTATATTATGCAGCCGTCGGCCCCCGCTTTTGGGACCGGGCAGCAGTTCTCACATCAACCTCGGGTAGCTCCGTCAGGCGCTCCCCACAGCTCGCTTCCCAGCCCGAGTCCAAAATGATAGACCTCGAACTCAGAATCCTTCGTGCGCTATGCAGCAGACAAGCCGCTTTCGCTGCCCCAGGTACGCACGCACGTCACCGGCCGTGCCACCATTCTCGCGCAGCTCCGCTCCCACCGCTGGCAAGATCCCGAACATCGCGTCGTTTTCGAAGCCCTCACCCTGTTGCCAGGACGCCAATCCTCCGAACTCCGCGAACAACTCCCCGCCCAAGCCACCCGCATGGGTTTCCCAGACATCAACTGGGACCACTACTTCGCACCCAGCGATGACCACGCCCCGATCGAAACCCTAGTTTCAGAATTACTCGGCATATCGCTCAACGAAGACCTCTGAATCGTTCCCAGCCTCAGGTTTCGGCTTGGATTTGTCTGGCGTGCCGCGCTTCGATTGAACTGGCTTCATTTAGCGCGGACCACGCCAGTTTGGCAGCGCGCCGCCGCGCAACTAAACACGCTCACTCGCGGACGCATTCCATACGCGCAGATAGCGGCGTATCCGGAAGTTAAGACTCAGGACGTGCTCGAGCTGGTTGGGCGGCTATTTAGCCCGAGCTACTTGTGGGTCAAAATTCTTCATCAGCCATACATCTGATTTCATTTCTGTAACGCTGACAATGATCTTTCGTCCGTCGGGGCTAACGGCAGCTGAATCGATAGGGCCACGCATGGTGATTATTGGCTTGGATTTTTGCGAATCTCCCAAGTTTATCGGAATTATCTCTCGTCCTCCCTCCGGAATAAATGCGTATATGAAATTTCCGTTCGAGGACCAACCGAAGGGCGAATAATGACGTGGTCCTACGAACCTCTCTGAGTATTTTTTCAGGTTTATCACCCACACGCCGTCATCATCCGGCCGATTCCAGTTTATAGCGATCGACGTGCCGTCTGGAGAAAATACTGGCCTCGACGTTAGCCAGCCATTTGAATCCTTCGGAAGAATAGCCTGTTCCTCTTGAGTGTCAACGTTCAGGCGGCGCAGATTATGTAGCCCTGGTTGTTGGTAGATGATTTCGGTACTTGGGGCCCAAGCGAGCGCGTAGTTAGTGTCTGATGGGTTCGTCTTGTCCAGAGCGCGGACCGAGCTGCCATCGGCATTAACTGTCCAGACTTTCGCAGTGCCTCCTTGATTGCAGACGAACGCTATCCGTAGGCCGTCCGGCGACCATGCCGGACTTGAAGAGACGGCCGCGTCAAAGAATGTCAATTGCGTCGTTTGGCCACCGTCGATACTCATTTTGTAAACGTTACCTTCCGTGTCAGATCTGCTCATCACAAAGGCCACCGACCGCCCGTCCGGCGAGATGCTGGGATCACCAGATTGCAAAGTTCCCGAAGTGAGTGACTTCTCGGTCTTTGCAACTGCTCCAGATGCCGGAAATTCTGCCGACCATAAGTTTGAATAATATTGTTTCTGCGTATACGTCAATTTCGATGCGTCAGCCGAGAGCGTAAAATAGCCACCAGTCCGTAACCCGCTCACGATTACTGATGACTCCGTGGACGTGCCCGAAACTGGAAGCCTTACAAGCTCAGTTGTGTCTCCTACCGGGCGTAAGTAGTAGATTGCATCGCCCGTCGGCGACCATCGCGGGGTCCCTATCCTACTTTCACCGTCAACGAGTTTGCGCTGCTCAGCCCCATCGGTCGTCATCGTCCATATCTGATTCTTTTCAGAGCCCTCAGTAAGTAGGAGCAGCATACTGGCTTTTGGAGAGCAGTCGATACCAACTATCGATTCGTATCCCAAGGGGGTAATGATTCTTTTTTCGACTCCAGTTGACTTGTCGACCAAAAAGACGGCCCTGTTGTCTGTAGCCCTTGCACTTATAATCTGCGATCCATCAGGTGACCAGCACGACTCTCCAAACTCAGTCACTCGTCGAGGCGCCCCACCAAGCCGAGCAAGGACAAAAGTGCCCCGGGTGTTCCCGTCAAGACTGCCCCGGAACACGAGCTCGGACCCATCCGGGGACCACCGAGGGTCAACAAGTAGAGGTGCATGTAAGAGCTCGACGCTAGGACCCCCAGACAAAGCCTGCAACATCAGTTTCTGATCTCCGGCGTCCTCGGTTAAATATGCTACGAAATTTCCATCAGGCGAGATCGCGGGCATGTACGCATCACCAACGAACGAGATCTGTTTCTGCACCAGGGTTGACCGGGGGGCGCCGGAAATACTATGCGCGCGCCACGAGTAAAGAACCGCGGCGAGAACCAAGCAAACAAGGATAAGCGCACTCAACCCTGCCGCCGGCTTATTGCGCCAGAAGCGGAGCAGAGGAGGTAATTGGCGCGGTAGGGCCTTGTTCGGAATTCCCGGATTCCCGACTTCGTCGTTGTACAAGTTGAATATTCGCAACCGAAGGCCGTGCTTGACTTCGACCTCACCGAGATCATGCAGCATTGGGCGCCAGATGCTGAGCTGGGCAATCACTTCCGCTACGGCACTCGAAACGAGAATGTGGCCGGCATCTCCACAATCCATGACACGCTGTGCAGTGTTGATCCCACCGCCGGCAACGTTGCGGTTCGCGTTGATGTCTGCGACGCGGTACACAGGGCCAGAGTGAATACCCATGCGCAGCTTGATGTTAGGAAAATTCCGGAGAATTCGACTCAGCTCCATCGCGCAACGAACCGGTGCCACTGGATCCTGAAAGAAAACGAGCGCCATGCCATCTCCGGTTGGGAGACGGATGAGTTGTTCGTCTGCTTCGGCTCGGGCAAATTCCGACGTATTGCGCACCGCGGCCTGCAACTGCATCAATAGCTGTTCCTGCTCGTCCATCGGGAGTTTCGAGTAGCTGACAATGTCGGTGAAGAGAACGTGCGCTATCTCGAGAGTACGGTTTGATATGGAATCGGGGTCGAGCTTAGACGCTAAGTCGGACATTTGCGCTGCATCTTACGTCAGCACAGCAGCGCGGGCAACGGCGTCATGAAATGATTACAATCTGATGCGCCTTCGCGTGGGAGTGGGGCCACCTAGCGGGTGGCGAACGCTTCCCGCCTCCCAAACGAACGCGGTTGAATATCCGGGTGCCGGCGGGTGGCCGACCCTTCCACACCACCTCGACGCACGCGTTTGATCTTCCGGGTGCCCGTCGATAAGAACGAAGGCGTTGTCAAGAGACACTTGTTCGCCGCAATGCTTTGCAGCACCGCTTGGATCTCAGAGAGGTGGAGGACCGAAGCCTGCTTGCGGCAGGCAAGCTCTGAAACTCGCACGGTGAATCAGTTTTCGGCGGTCGTTCCGCCAACCATCGATTCGGCCTCAACTGCGACCATGATTCTTCTATCCGAACCCAGCCTGCGATTTGCATCGCACACTGGACGAGAGCGCCCAATCAACCCTTCGGTCTAGCTTGCGCTGACCAGCGGCACCCGCGAGCTGCTCTCGACACGAACGACCTCTGGATACCCTCGATTCGTGCGCAGCATCCAGTAGAGTCGAATCGCCAACTTCCTGGCCGCCGCCACCTTCGCCACTCCTTTGGCTTTCTTGTGGCAGCGATGCAAATATTCCTGCCGCATCTGCGGATCGCAGCGCACCGCTACCTGCGCCGCTTCCACCAGCAGCATCCGCATGAATCCGTTTCCTTGCTTGCTGATCGACCCGAACCGCTGATGTCCGCCCGAACTATATTCCCGCGGAATCAGCCCCAGATAACTGGCCACCTGCTTGCCCCGCGGAAATCGGGAAACATCGCCCATCGTCAGCACAAACGCCATCGAGGTAATCGGCCCCACGCCCGGCTGCGTCATCAACAGCCGCGCTTTCTCATTCTTCTCCGCCACTTCCACCACCGCTCGGTCGAGCAAATCCACCTGGCCGTTCAACATCTCTCTCACCTGGAACAGGTCTTCTCGCCGCCGGCTCGCCCACGGCTTCAGCGGCAACTCGCGCAGCACCTTTTCGCCCGCCTTGCTCCACAGCTTATTCTTCTTCGTCACGCCCTGATTCATCGCCAGGTGCTGCAGCTCATTCTTCACCTGCGCGCGAATCCGCACCAGCTTGTGCCGATGAATCAAAAGCTGCCGCAGATCCTTCTCTGCACCCGACGGCGTCCAAATCCGCGGAAAGCGTCCCTCCAGCAGCAGTTTCAAAAGCAGCGCCGCATCGCGCCGGTCCGTCTTCTGCTGCCGCACTTCGCTGGCGCGAATCTTCGCCGCATCTCCGATCCACACCTCATGCCCCGCCGTGGTGGCCATCTCTACAAACCACTGGCAGTTTCCCGTCGACTCCATGCCAATCAAAACCGGACCAGCCAATCCGCGGTAAAACTTCTCCGCTTCTCCCGACGCATGATCCAACTTCCTTTCTTCCGTCTCTCCCGTCAGCGTGTCCAGCCAACAAATCTGTTGCCAACTGGGATGGTAATCACATCCTATAATCAGCATCGAAGGCTCCTTTCGTTTGACCGATTCGCTTCGGTCCTCCAACCAGAAGCATACTCGGCCCAGCATCGGAGCCTTCGTTCTTATCCAATCAACTCTTCGCGCGTTTGTTCCATGCGAAGGGTCGGCGTTTAGACGCAGCATCCCGACAACCGTTCCGTCGGACTCCAACCTCGCCGGTGGGCCACACACCTGTTTAGAACAACGACGTCATACTCCTCTACTGCGCTTCCTTGGGAGCAGCTGTTCCATCCGACCAAGTGAGCACCGGAATCATGTACTCGGTTATCGGCTCCAGACCCTGAAATTGTGGATTCATCATCACTGGAGTGCCCGGCAAATCCGCTCCCCACGACTTGGGATCCGTAAGCGGAACGTAAAACATCAAATGAGGCACCCAATGCCCGGCTGAGTCGTTCAGATAGCCCTCAAGTGACATCATGTAGGACATTGCGCCGGGTTCGAGCGGCGGCAGCCCTTTCGCGTCGGACGCTTTGATGGCCGCAATCATCTGATCTTTGGACATCCCGGAGAGCACCAGTTCCGTTCGCTTGAAAGTGAAAGGCAGTATCGAGCGCACCGCCGGTGGATTAAAGCAGATTGGCCCGCGCATCTTCGGATTCCAGAACTGCGCAAAGTCAAACGGAGACATCCACGATCGCTCCACCAGGCAGACGAAACCATTCTTGCCCTTGGCCACAGTTTCATAGCCATGCCGCCCGAGGACCATCACCTCAGCATCATCTGAAATAGATGGCGGCGCGGCGCTCCGTGCCATCGCAATCTCGGCACTTCGATCCGTCATTAGGTACTGTTCGACCGGCGCCATTTTGGAATACCGCGTGGCGGTCTCCTGAGACTGTGCCGGCAAGCAAGCCCCCGCCAGCGCCGTCAACAAGAGTGCTGCAAATGAAATCGCCTTCGTGATGTTTCTGGCTGTTTTCATCGTCGCTTCTCCTTTATGAATCCCGCTACAGCGCGATTCACCCTGAGATCCCGCTGTGCGGGATCGAAGGGCCTTCCCATGTGCCTATTGCGTGCCCATTTTGTAAGTGACCTGCTGCTTGAGACCTCTGATGAGGGAGGCGCGCATAGGGTTGGCGCCGGGTGGCGGGCGGAGCACCCTTCCACAACACCTCGACGCACGCATTTGATTTTCCGGGTGCCCGACTCTTCGCACCGTTGTTTCATGCGAAGGGTCGGGGTTTAGACGCAGCGGCGCGACAACCGTCCCGTCGAACTCCCACTTCGGCTGGCGATTCACGCGCCCAGCCGATCCTTCCCAATTTTTGCCTATCCGAAGCCACGCACCCCAACCGCGATCCATTTACTTTTCACTGACTTACCACCCTACGTACTTCTACGAATAGCGCCGCAATTCCCATTGTGTTAGCGTAAGTCGGGGCACTGTGGACGCCCCCCAAAAGGACGCACCATGCGCCGCGCGGCCCATCCTCAAGACTCCACCCACCCCACGCACCAGCCCGTCCCGCCCACCGCAATTCAATCGCTAGCGAAACATAATCGAAAGCCATCGCAACTCGCTGAAAACAATCACCAGCACCCCAAATCAATCGCTAGTTTTTGTCGTCTTTTTGACAATTTCAAGGTGCCTCCCTACTCTCAAAAAACGAAGCTCCGCGTTCTAACCGCAACATCCCGTTTTGAGAAAATTGCCAATCCCATGAAAACAAAGGAGAAAAGATTTTCTAACCGCAACAAAATTAGCACTAGCGAAAAAATGCTGCATCAGAACCAAACGACAACCAACAACGCGGATTTACTTCGAGGGTGCCACAAATCCAAGAGCACGCGACTGAAACTCAAACGAAGCCGGCAAATGCTCGGCAAAATACTCCCAATCATGCCCGCCGGGATAAAGATGAAACTCATGCGCGATCCCGCGCGCGTTCAACAACTCATCGAATTGCGCCGCGCCCTTATTAAACCCAAACTCATCGTCAGTCCCGCAATCAAAATAAATCTGCAATCCCGCCGGCCGCGGCCCGTCCTTCACAATCGTAAAAGGGCTCTCGCGCTCCCAGAAAGCCGCATCCACCTTCGAACCGAACGCCTTGCCCAAAACCTCCGCCACCGCCGCAGCCTGGTCGCCCGACACCTTGATATTCGGCAAAGTTTCGATCAACGCCGGACTATGCGCGCTCACCGCCACAAACAAATTCGGATACTTCAACGCAAAGCGCAGCGCACCATAACCACCCATCGAAACGCCGGTCACCCCGCGCGATTTTCTCTCCGCGCGCACCCGGTAGTGGCTCTCAATGTAAGGCAGAAACTCGCGTATGAAAAAATCCTCATACCGCACTTTTCCATCCCGCGAATTAATATAGAAACTCCGCCCCGCATCCGGCGCCACAATCAGAAATTCCCCAATCCGTTTCTGATCGCGCAAATCCTGAATCATGTTCATCCCGCCGGAATTCAGCAGCAGCTGCTCGTTCCCGCCCAATCCATGCAAAAAATAAACCACGGGATAAGCGTTGCTCTTATCGGCATCGTAATCGGCGGGAAGAATCACGCAATACGGAACAGCATGCCCCAGAATCTTGCTAGGCGCCGACCGGCACTCTGCCCTTCCCGGCGCAGCCGCGGCAGCCGCAGCACAAATCGCGGCGCAGCCCAGCATCATCATCAGCGTTGCAGCGGAACCCAGCGTCCGCCCGCGCGCCCTATTCATACCGCAGCGCCTCCACAGGATTCAGCCGCGCCGCTCGCGACGCTGGATACATTCCCGCCGCCAAACTCACGAAAAACGAAACCCCAATCGCCAGCGCCACCATCCACCAGTGGATTGACGATATATCAATCGCCGGCAGCTCCTGCCGCTTCAAATACGCATTCGTCCCGATCGTCAGCGCGCGGCCGATCAGCCATCCCATCCCCACGCCCAGCACTCCCCCCAGCAATCCCATCGCGCCCGCTTCCACAAAAAATAGCCGCCGCACATCGCGATCCGCCGCCCCCAGCGCCTTCAGAATTCCAATCTCGCGCCGCCGCTCCAGAATTGCCATCACCAAAGTATTCACGATTCCCAGCGACGCCACCGTCAAGGCCAGGCTTCCAAAAATTAAAAGCAACGAATCAAACACCGTAAAAAACAACATCATATTTTTCGTCGCGTCCAAAATCGAAAACGTTCCAAATCCCATCCCCTTGATCGCGTCCTCCACGCCCTGCACCGCTTTCGGCGAGCTCACGCGCACCGTCAAAGTTTCATATGTCGGCTTCCCCGTATTTCCGCGCAACATCTCACGCATGTCGGTCGGCTGCGCGATGCGCAAATTCTGCGCGATCTGCAAAGGGATCAGCAATCGCCCGCGCCCGAATCCGCCGAATCCGGTTGCTGGCTCCGTTTCCACCACGCCAATAATCCGCAGCTTCAATTCCCGCGGCACCAAAGAAAATCCCCCGGACGCTGGCGCGTCATCCTCAGCAGAATGTTTTGCGGCGGAACGATTCGCCGCTGATTGGTTTCCCGCCGGCGCACTCGCAGCCGCATCATCCGCAGGCAACGCTTGCTTCTCCGCATACCGCAACACCAATTCCTTCCCGATCAGCGAATCCGTCTGCTTCGCAAGGTCTCGTGCAAACTCAATCTGCAATATCGCTTCGTTCGCTTCGGGTCCAGAAAAGAACGAGCCCTTCATCTCATCGAAAGCTCCATCGCGCTGCGCCGAAGCAGGAATCCCCGCGACGGTCGTCATGTACGGTTTGCCCTCGAACTGCACTTCGGTCGGAAAGCGCACTTCCGGATACACTTCGACAACATTCTTGACCTCAGCCAACTGCTTCCGCGCGTCATCATCCAGCTTTCGCGCCGGCTGCGTGCTCGAGCGTTCCGCCAACGGGCGCGGCGGCCCGCCAAACGCCCGCATATTCGACTGCGTCGTCACAAAAACCGCATCGAACAATCCCGACCGCGAAAGCCGTGTGCTGGCCAGCTCCTGCAGACCCACTCCCAGCGAGAGCATCGCCACCAGCGACGCCACCCCCACCGCGATTCCCAGCGTCGTCAAAGAATTCCGCAGCACCGCCTCCCGCAGATTGCGCGCCGCCAGTTCTGTCAGGTCACGCAATTTCATCGCTGGCTCCCTCGGTCACCAATTTTCCGTCGCGCATCGTGATAATCCGGTGCGCGTAACGCGCCGCGCGCACTTTGTCGTGCGTCACCATCACAATCGTCATTTGCAAATTGCGATTTATTTCTTGTAAAAGATGCATGATCGCGTCGCCCGTCACGCTATCCAGATTTCCCGTAGGCTCATCCGCCAGCAAAATCGTCGGCCGGTTCACCAACGCCCGCGCCAAAGCCGCCCGCTGCTGTTCCCCGCCGGAAAGTTCACTAGGCCGATGCGACAACCGCGCCGCCAGCTTCACGCGCTCCAAAGCCTCGCGCACCCGCGCCGGCCGCTCCGCGCGCTCCACCTCCGCCAGCCGCAGCGGCAGCTCCACGTTTTCCTCCAGCGTCATACGCGGCAGCAAATTAAACGCCTGAAACACCATGCCAACAGTGTGGCTGCGATGATGCGCCAGCTGCTGCGAATTCATTTCCGCCAGGTTCTGATCGTGCGCGTAAATCGCTCCGGAAGTCGGCCGGTCCAGCCCCGCCAGCAGATTCAGCAAAGTGGATTTCCCCGAGCCCGAGCTGCCCAGCAGCGCCACAAATTCCCCAGCCTTCACCGCAATCGAAACGTCGTCCACCGCATGCACCAGCGCATCGCCCATCGCGTACTGCCGCGAGACCCGCTCCGTACGCATGGCAAATCCGTTAGAAGTCCCAGTCATATCACCCACACTATTATTACGCACACCCGCCGCCATTCGTTACAAACGAAGATTCCACCCGTCGGACAGCCTGAAGACCATTCGATGCGCGCCACTACAAATTCAGATCCGAATATTTGGATGCAGCCACAACCCGCGCGTGCTCGTAAAGTTTCTGCGGAGTCTTGCCATGAGGATTGGCCCAACGTCCCGGAATCGCCATCCCACATTTCGGGCAATGCCCTTCCTTCAGCCGGTTCTCGCTGCACGTCGTGCCAGGAACGCTTCACCAGCAAAGTCTTGCACGACGGACACGAAGTATGCGCTCCATCGCTATGAATATTTCCTTCGTAAACGTAATGCAGCCCCGCGTCCAAAGCAATCCGCCGCGCCGCGTGCAAAGTTTCCGGCGGCGTGCGCGGTTTGTCCTGCAATTTGAAATCGGGATGAAACGCAGTGAAGTGCAGCGGCACATCCGGACCCAAATTCTCCAGAATCCATCCGCAAAGCTCGCGCGTCTCCTCGGCGGCGTCATTCAATGTAGGAATCATCAGGTTGGTGATCTCAAACCACACGTTCGTTTCATTCTTCAGCCACAACAACGCATCCAGCACCGGCTGCAAATGGGTCAGCGTAATCTTTCCGTAGAATTTCTCGGTGAACGCCTTCAGATCAATATTGGCCGCGTCAATGTGGTCGTAAATATCGTGGAACGCGTCGTAGGTGATGTATCCGTTCGACACCATCACCGTATTCAGCCCCGCCTCTTTCGCCGCGCTGCAAATATCAATCACATATTCGCCCCAAATCGTCGGCTCGTTGTAAGTGAACGCGATCGAATCGCAGTGATTGCGAATCGCCAGCAGCACCACGTCTTCCGGCGGCACGTAGGACGAGCCCACTTGGTCCGCGCGCGATTTCGAAATGTCCCAATTCTGGCAGAAGAAGCAGCCCATGTTGCAGCCGGCCGTCCCCATCGAAAATACGCGCGTGCCGGGAAGAAAATGGTTCAGCGGTTTCTTCTCGATGGGATCCACCTGCATCGCCGCCGGATGCGCGTAGCCTAAGCTATAGAGTTTTCCGCCCTCGTTCGCGCGGATGTAGCAGAACCCCGCCTGACCCTCGCCAATGTGGCAGTGCCGCGGACAAAGATAGCAATGCACTTTGCCGCCCGGCTCCGCCTCCCACCAGCGCGCTTCGTGCAATTCCGCCGATTTTTGCAATATTTTCAGGCCCGGCATGGCATGCACCGTTCAGGCTCAATTATACGCCTGAATACCAATGCACGATTTTGCAGTTGAATTCGTAGCGGCGCACTTCAGTGCGCCATCGGTGTGGCGGCGCAGAACGATGGCGGTCTAAAGACCGCCGCTACGCACCCCATACGCTGTTGCCAGCCCGCAACGCCGCGTTATATCGTGGCAGCATGGAATTTGGCGCTGTCCTTCTCCCGCAGCGAGCCGCTCGCTGACAATGAAACGAATACAGCCAATCGCGTGGTCCTTCGCCGCAGCCTGCCTCCTGCTCGCTCCCGTCGCGCGTGCGCAATCCGAAGGCCTCACCGGCAAAATGCACGAGTACAAAGACGACGTCTCTCTCTCCAACGGCCAAATCCGCGCCGGCGACGTCTGCGTCAACTTCATCCCGGTCATGCAAGCGCTGGGTTTTTTCAACGGACTGGAGAGAATTGATACGCCGCAGGGCTCCGAATTCCTCCGCAATTCGAACCCCGTGGATTTCTTTCCGGATTACCTCACCATTGAAATCAATATCCGCATCGAGATATGTGACGCCAACATTTACACTCCGGCCAAAACTCCGGACTTGATCAAAGGAATGCAATTTCGCGTGCAGTGGAAACGCGGCCTGTATCTGCGACCCGCAGCCAGCGTAACGATCGAGCGCAAACCGCTGGCAATGGAGGAAGGTGACAACCGCATGCTCTTCGTAATCAAAGTGCGCGACCACAACGTGCCGCTAACGGACCACCTGATTCTGTCCGTACTCTCCGCCAGCGGCAAAATAATGTCGCGCATGTCCGCGCGCTTGTAGCAGTAAAGTCAAAAGTTCTAACACAGAAGTCACAGAGGAACTGCGGAGAAAAATCTGAGAAAGATAGAGGCGTTTACCGCCGAGACGCAGTGTCCGCAGAGAAAAGCGATGTACAGTCGGCGCGCGCTACGATCGCTGCTCCCGCCGCCGCTCCCCCACCCACTCCAAGAATCGCTCCATCCGCGCCCGTTCGCGCCACATCAAGCTGAAAAACTTGCCCGCATTAAGCTCGGCTGCATCCTTGCCAAAGAATGTCTCCATCCTCCACTGCAAATATGGTGAAGCCCAAGGCCGCAAGCGATACCCCCGCGCAATAATCCAGTAATAGCGAAGAGCGTTCAGCATGGCAGACCAGGTGTTAGAATCACAACGTGACGAGCCAACCCCAAAACGCGGAAGATCACTACTACGCGGGCATAGATTTCTTCGGCGAAGGAAAACTCCCGGAAGCAATCGCGGAATACACGCGCGCGCTGGAACTCGATCCCAAATTTAGCGACGCGCTGCATGGCCTGGCGCAAGCCTATCACGCCCAGCAGGATTTTGACCGCACCATCGAAACCGCGCGCTGCATCCTAGCCCTCGACCCCGACGACATTCTCGCCTGGACCACCATCTCCCGCGCCTATCAACGCAAAGGCATGGTCCCCGAAGCCGAAGAAGCCGGCAACAAAGCGCGCATCCTAGGCTGGAAACAGCAATTGAAGGAACAAAAAGCGAGCGGCGGAAAAATCTAGGCTTCGCCCACGCAATCCGAAATAATTCTTACGCGCTGCGGCTTGCGTTTGCGGCCGCGGCCATGGCGCGCTTCGTCGCTGCCGCAACGAGCTCTGCATTGCTTTTCGCCTGGCCGCCATCCGGCAAAGTAAGCACATCCTCGAACCCAACCCGCGTGTCATAACCGCGCTTTGCCGCCACATCAATCAATTCCCACGCCGTGCGATTCACGCCATGCAAAATAATCGGCAAGGCGATCCCGGCGCCGCGCAACATGTCCTCAATCTTTGCGACCACGACAAGCGCCGCATCCATTTCCTGATGCTCTGGTTCCAGCAAAACCCACCGGCAGCGCGCCGCGAGCTTGCTCTCCAGAAATTTTTCCGTAGCCAGCACGCTGCCCATCCCCGCCTCGACGCCGATGCCTTTCGCTAGGAGCATTTCCGCCAGCGCGATTCCGCCCTCTTCGTTGAAGTTCACCGAAGCAAAATCCGGAAAAGTTTTCCAGGCCGCTACCTTCTCGTGACGCTCCCGTGCGTCCCGCACCATCCACAACCCAGTGCTCACGCCAAATGGCACACCGGGAATCGCCGCGCGCACAGCCGAGACAGCACGCGCCACATCGTCAGCATCCAGACTTTCGCGTGCATCCGCCCCACGCACATGAAAATGCACCGCGCCAGCCCCCGCCGCCACCGCTTCCTTCGCCGCAGCCGCCATTTCCTGCGGCGAACAAGGCACGTGAGGATGCTCCACCCGCGTCCGACCGCCATTCAGCGCCACTTCAATCAACATGAGTACCCCTCCGGGAGTGCGGCGTCTTGTGAATCGCGCCGCAGCGCGATTCATCCTGAGATCCCGCAGCGCGGTATCGAAGGGCCGCCGCCTTTTCTCGCGCGAGGCTTGCCTCGCGCTTCGCACGCAACATTACAGAAACAAAAAGAGCCGAGCAACCCGCACTCGGCTCCGATATCTAATCGTTAAATTTCAGATTGGCGGAAGTAAGGGCACGGCATGCCGTGCCCCTACTGACCCCAGATTCATATTCGCGCTACGCGAACTACAGCGCCGAGCACACCGACTTAACTTCCGTGTAATGCTCCAGCACTTCGTGCCCCATCTCGCGGCCCCAACCAGACTGCTTGTAGCCGCCAAACGGAAGCGACGCATCGAAGATGTTGTAGCAATTGATCCAGACCGTGCCGGCTTTGATCTTGGACGCCATCTGATGCGCCTTCTTGATGTCGCGCGTCCAAATCCCGGCAGCCAATCCGTAAATCGTGTCATTCGCAGTCGCCGCGATTTCGCTCGGGTCGCTGAACGGTATCGCGGTAACCACGGGTCCGAAAATTTCTTCCTGCACCACTTTCATTTTCGGGTTGGTGTTCACCAGGACAGTCGGCTTCACGAAGTAACCGGTAGTCCCTTCACGCGAGCCGCCCGTCACAGCCTTGGCGCCTTCCTTCGCGCCGCTCTCCAGGTAGTTGCACACGCGATTCAGCTGCTCTTCGGAAACGAGCGGGCCCAGATCGCTGTCCGGATCGAATCCCGGACGCACGCGGATCTTCGCAGCGTTCTCCGCCACGCCCTCGACCACCTTGTCGAACGCCTTCTTCTCGATATACAGGCGCGACCCGGCGCAGCAGCACTGCCCCTGATTAAAGAAAATCGCGCTGGCCGCTCCGGGAATCGCCGAGTCCAAATCCGCATCGTCGAAAATAATGTTCGGCGACTTGCCGCCCAGCTCGAGCGACACCTTCTTCAAGTTCCCCGCCGCAGCCTGCAAGATCAGCTTGCCCACTTCGGTGGAACCGGTGAAGGCGATCTTATCTACATCCGGATGCGCGGCAAGAGCAGCGCCTGCGGTTTCGCCGTAGCCCGGAACGATATTCACCACTCCATCCGGAATCCCTGCTTCCTGGATCAATTCGCCCAGGCGCAGCGCGGTCAGAGGAGTCTGTTCCGCCGGTTTCAGCACGATGGTGCAACCCGTCGCCAGCGCCGGACCCAGTTTCCACGCCGCCATCAGCAGCGGGAAATTCCACGGAATGATCTGCCCTACCACGCCCACCGGCTCACGCAATGTGTAAGCGTGGAACATGCCCTGCTTCCAACCGGACATCGGAATCGTGTTGCCTTCGATCTTCGTCGCCCAGCCCGCGTAATAACGGAAATGATCAATCGCAAGCGGCAGATCGGCCACGCGCGCAATCTTCAGCGGCTTGCCGTTGTCCAGCGATTCCAGCTGCGCAAATTCTTCCAGGTGCTTTTGCAGCAGATCGCCCAAGCGCCAGATCATCTGCCCGCGCTCGGAAGGAGAAATCTTCGACCACGGCCCCGTCTCAAACGCCGCGCGCGCCGCCTGCACTGCGCGATTGATGTCTTCCTTATCGCCCTCGGCAACATTCGACAGCACTTCGCCAGTGGCCGGATTGTAGGTCTTGAACGTCTTGCCGGAAGCCGCGTCAACCCATTTGCCGTTGATCAGCATCTTGCGCGTCTTGGTCACGTACCCGGTTACATTTTCGCTCGGTCTTACCGCTACGGATGCAGTTGCCATATCGTGTTCCTCCTTCAGTCTTCAGTGATTTTCTGGAAATCCACAATCTCGGTACTGCTCTGCCCTACGTGCGTTATTGCTCGAATCCGCGTGGTTCTAACAGCTGCGACACAAATGCCGTTCTCTTTGCACCTGGCTGGAAGCTGCGCGAAGCAATCAAGGCTTTCTGGACCATTCCAGTCACCCTGCGGGGGCTAGCAGCGCCTATCATAGTCGCCCAACCCACCCGGTTGCAATAGCCCAGACAAATGCCCCCCATCACCATTATCTATCGTGGGGTTCCCTGCGCACAGGCTCGCATTCCGATATTCGGTAGGGGCGCTGCTTGTGAATCGCCCTGCAGGGCGATTCATCCTGAGATCCCGCGGTGCGGGATCGAAGGGCCGCGCCCCAGCTTGGCAAGGTCTCAACACAACGATCTACGCCGCATCCCGCACCCAAACCCGCTGCGTCGCAGGCTTGCCTAAATGTATCCGCGCCGCATGCCCCGTGACGGACAAGACCATCGTCTCGTCATACTCCCGCTGATGGACCCGCACCTTGGTCCCAGGATGCAACCCGAGCCCGGTCAGAAACTCCAAAAACTTGGGATCTTTCTCATACACTCGCAAGACTTCATAAGCCTTGCCCACCGAAACATCCGACAACCGCACCGCCCCAAATTTCCGCCGCAACTTCGCCATCCCGCCCAGCAGCGGCACTCCATGCGGGCACCGGCTATCTCGCCCGAACCGCTTCAGCAAAAGTTCCGCCACTTCCGGCGAAATCCCATGCTCGAGCCGCTCCGCCTCTTCGTGCGCGCGCGCCCACTCGAGGCCGATCACGTCCGTCAGCAATTTTTCCGCCAGCCGGTGACGCAGCACCAGATGCCCCGCGATCTCCTGCCCCTTCGCCGATAGCTCAATATGTCCATCGCGCCGCACGCGCAAATATCCACCGCGCGTCATGCGCTTCAGCGCCGCCGTCACCGCCGGAGGAGTCACACCCAAATCTTCAGCCAGCCGCGCGCTGATCGGCGCCTGCTCTTCCTGCACCAATTCCCAGATCGCCTTCAGATAATCTTCCTGGGAAACGCTGGTAGTTTCGCGCCGCATTCTTGCCTGCTCCAGTCCTCGAATCGCGCGGGCTTCAGCGCCCGACCGGCAACGACCACTTTCGGTTAGGCCACGGTTTTATCGCCACCGAAAAGCATGAAAACGTTGTCATCCCGCAGGCGCCTTTTGCCGGAGGGATCTGCTTTTCCCATCGCCGCCATCGCCGCCGCGAATCACATTCTCAATCCGCGCTGGCCGCCTGCGTCCGCAACCTCGCCGCCAGCAGAGTCACGCGCGCCTCAATATCATCGCAAATCGTGCGATGCAGCGCGATATCCTCGCCGAACGGGTCCCGCACCGCCCACTCCTCCACGTCGTGCTCCGGAAACAGCGCCTTGCCGTGAATCCCGGACATATTAATCACCACATCCGGTTTGCGCAGCTTGTGATTGTGCAGCCCCTTCGAGAATTGCCCATCGATCGAAATGCCGCGCTCGCGCAACACCGCTTGCGTCGTGGTATCAATGAAGCCCAGCGGCGAAACTCCCGCGCTTTCCGCCAAAATAATATCCGCGCAGCAGTGCCGCGCGATCGCTTCGGCCATCTGGCTGCGCACGCAATTCCCCACGCATACAAAAAGCACCTTCACCGGAGCCTTCATGAGGCCGACAGAATCTCACAAATCAAGGAAGGATTGAACCGCGAACCCGCGCAGTTGACGCCGTAGCGCCGGCGTCCCGCCGGCTCTTTGCAGTTGAATTGGTTTTGCACGGGTCGAGGCACTGCTCGCTGCGCCCGCTCTTGAAGCTCCCCTTGAACTTGTAGCGGCGGTCTTCAGACGGCCATTGCTCCGCACCACGCCTACCGCGCGACAGCCACTCCACTCCTCGCCATGCGCACAAAATATTCGTGCACTGCGGTGTCGTCGCTGAGCTCCGGATGAAATGTCGCGGCCAAGATCTTCCCCTCGCGCACCAAAACCGGATGCCCCGCATCCTTTGCCAAAACCTCCACGCCCTCCCCCACTCGCTCAATAATCGGCGCGCGAATGAACACCATCTCCAACGGCTGCGCGCGCAATTTCGTCTGCCCCATGTGTACATCGCTTGCCAGCTGCCGACCATATCCGTTGCGCAGCACCGACGCATCCAGCAAGCCCAAGGAAGCCTGAGCCGGCCCGTGCACTTCCTTCGCCAGCAAAATCGTACCCGCGCAAGTGCCGAAAAATGCCCCGTCCGCCGCCGCAAATTTCTTCAGCGCATCGAACAATCCCTCTTCCGTCATCACCTTCAGATGGGTGGTGCTTTCACCGCCCGGAAGAATCACGCCAGCAAGCCCCGCGAGGTCCGCCGGCGTGCGCACAAACGTGTACGCGACGCCGAGGCGCTCCAGCACCTTGGCGTGTGCGTCGTAATCACCCTGTATGGCAACGATTCCTATTTTCATGAGTGTCGAGCGGAAAACTACAAATTCAAAGGCACCACAGATGAACACAGATGAACACAGATAAAACCGAATGACCGATAACTACGACGAATCGCCACGCGCCGTTCACAAATCACGATTCACGGGCCACGCCCACTAATCACTACTCACCAATCACTAATCACTCGTCACTGCCTCATCACCACCCGCGCGTCTGCAGCAAATCCTTCTCGTCCATCTGACGAATGTCGAGCCCTTTCATCGCGTCGCCCAATTCTTCCGACGCTTCCAGCACCGCCTTCGCATCCTTGTAATGTGTCGTGGCCTTCACGATTGCTCGCGCGCGCACCGCTGGATCGCTCGACTTGAAAATCCCCGAGCCCACGAACACCGCCTCCGCGCCCAACTGCATCACCAGCGCCGCGTCCGCGGGAGTAGCAATCCCGCCCGCCGAAAAATTCGGCACCGGCAGTTTGCCGTGCTTCGCCACCCAAGCCACCAGCTCAAACGGCGAGCCCAATTCCTTCGACTCGTGCACCAATTCTTCTTCGCCCAACAAAGTCAGCCGCTTCATCTGGCTCACGATAGTGCGCATGTGTCGCACCGCCTCGACGATATTCCCCGAACCCGCTTCGCCCTTGGTGCGCACCATCGCCGCGCCTTCCGCAATCCGGCGCAACGCCTCGCCCAGATTGCGCGCGCCGCAAACGAACGGCACCTTGTAACCGTGCTTCCACACGTGATGCTCTTCGTCAGCCGGCGTCAACACTTCGCTTTCGTCAATGTAATCCACTTCCAGCGCTTCCAGCACCTGCGCTTCCGCGAAATGCCCGATGCGCACTTTGGCCATCACCGGAATCGAAACCGTATCCATAATTTCGCGAATGATGCGCGGCGCCGCCATGCGCGCCACTCCACCTTCCTTCCGTATATCCGAAGGGACGCGCTCCAGCGCCATCACCGCGCACGCGCCCGCATCTTCGGCGATCTTGGCCTGCTCGGCGTTGGTCACGTCCATAATCACGCCACCCTTCAACATCTCCGCCAGCCCCACTTTCACGCGCCACAAATTATTGTTCATCAGTTCCATCGAGTTTCTCCCTCGGTCTCGCCTGCGAATTTCACTTCTCCAGCGGCTTCCCGGCCAATTCCCGCGGCGCGTCTTCTGCCACGGCTGGCTTGGCCCTCAGAATCACAAACCGGCCTTTCCCCCGCGCCAGCACTTGCCCCGTAACATCGCGAATATCCCCGGCCAGAAACAAATTGCGGCCCTTCATTTCCACTTCGTACCCTTCCACCACCAAATCCGCGTCCACCAGCACCGGCTTCAAGTATTCGATGCTCAGCTCCGCCGTTACGGCACGCACTCCGCGGAACCGGCAAACCTTCCCCAGCACTTCATCCAGCACCGTAGCGATGATACCGCCATGAATAAATCCCGCCCCACCCTGATACTCCGCACCCAGCCGAAAATTCCCGCGAATGCGCTGCGCCGCATCATCCTGTTCAAACGTAAGCAGCATCCCCCGCTCATTCGCGCCGCCGCAACCAAAACAAGCATTCGTCGGATTTGGTTTCAGCAGCACGATTTCCTTAGACCAACGCCACGCGCGACCGCAACTCACTCCTAGCCCCACGCTGTCGCTTCCGAAACTCCGTCTTCACCACCTCGCCCAAAATCTCAATCCCCCGCGCAATCCGCTTCTCGTCCAAACTCGCAAATCCCAAGCGCAAAGTATTCGGCTGCGGATTCTGATGATAAAAATACCGCCCCGGCACATACATCACACCGCGCTCCCGCGCGTGGATCAGCAATTCCCCCGCATCAAACCCCGCCGGCAAACTCAACCACACGGACATCCCGCCCTCCGGCCGAGTCCACGAACTTCCCTCCGGCATAAACTTCCCCAGCGCCGATTCCATCGCGGCCAGCCGGCTGCGATAAATCTTCTTCATCTTTACCAGATGCCGCGACATATGTCCGCGACATATGAATTCCGCGAGCGTCGCCTGCGCCAGCTGGTCCGTATGCAAGTCCGTGGCCTGCTTCACCAGCCGCAACCGCTCCATCACGCTTTCCGGGCCGATGCACCAGCCCACGCGCAATCCCGGGAACGCAATTTTCGAAACGCTATCAATCTGAATCACGCTGCCGGTGCGATCCAGCGAACGCAACGAAGGCGTCGCCGCCCCGCGCAAGCGCAGCCGCCCATAAATATAATCTTCAATCACTGGCACCTGGTAACGCGCCGCCATATCCAGTAAACGCCGCCGCTCGCTCAACGGCAAAACGGTGCCAGTGGGATTATGAAAATCCGGCGTCGCAAAAATAAATTTCACGCGGTTCTGCATCAACACCGATTCCAGCGCGTCTATATTCAGCCCCAGCCGCCCGGCCGGCGCGTCGTCCGTATCCACTGCCACGGCCAGCGTGCGTATCCGCGCCGCGCCGAAAGTAGCCAGCGCCCCCGGATAAGCCGGATTTTCCAACGCCACCGCATCCCCGGGACGCAGGAACGCCTTGCACAGCAGGTCAATTGCCTGCTGGCACCCTCCGGTGATCAGCAATTGCTCGCTGCGGACGTTCAGCCCTTCCTCGCGGAAAAATTCAATCAGCGCGCTCTTCAGCGGCTCATACCCATCCGACGATCCAATCTGCAGCACCTTGCGCCCGTCGCTGCGCAAAACCGCATTGCAGCAGCTGCGAAATTCCTCCAGCGGAAAATATTCTTCCGGCGGACGCGCGGCCACAAACCCGATCGCGTCCTTCGGCACTTCCGGAGTCAGCCGGCTCAGCCCATCCTCGCCGCGCTCGTCTGCAAACAAAGTTTCCCAGCGCACAGAGCCGCCATTCCCATTCGAGCGCGGCGGCGGCGTAAACTGCCGCGCCGGCGCGCCGCAAATATAAGTCCCGCGCCCCACGTGCCCCTGAATCAGGCCTTCCGATTCGAGTTCCGCATAAGCATTCGCGACGGTGGTGCGATGCACGCCCAGTTGCGTCGCTAGCTCGCGGCTGGCCGGAATCCGGTCGCCCGTGCGCAACTCACCCGAATGCACCAGCGCGCGCAGCTGATCGCGCAGTTGCACGTACAGCGGAATGTGACTTTCAGACTGGAGATGTAGCGGCAACATTGGCTCACTCCTGCAGTCCAATATACCAGCCCGATTATAGCCGTAAAGAGCCAATATGTCTCTGTGCGGATCGATCAGTCAGCCATGCGTACATGCGAGTGGAACGCAATTCCGAGCGGCGGCTCGAACGCTCTTGCGAGCGAAAGAATGCAGCGAGTATCATCCCGCACGCGCCGGAGCGAGTGTCATCCCGCAGGCGCCTTTTGCCGGAGGGATCTGCTTTTCATGGGAATATCGCGGTTTAGCTTTTGACTTTCAACCGTCAACTCTTAACTGCCTTTTCTTAACTTTCAACTGTCGACTCTCGACTCCCGGTTCGCAGCAAAAACCTCTGCACCTTCCCCGTCGCCGTGCGCGGCAATTCCTTCACAAAGCGATACTCCTGGGGACATTTAAACCCCGGCAACCGCGTGCGCAACCACCCATAAATCTCGCTGTCCAGTCCACCCGCGGTATTCGTCACGCTCTGCCGCAACACGATATACGCCACCGGCCGCACCAACCCCACAGAGTCCGCGTTCCCCACCACCGCGCACTCCGCAATCGCCGCGTGTCCCAGCAAAGCATTCTCCACTTCTCCCGGCGAGACCCACATTCCCGAAACTTTCATCATGTCGTCCGCGCGCCCGCGATAATAAAAATATCCTTCGGCATCTCGCGAAAATTTGTCGCCGGTGTTCACCCAGCCGTCGCGCTTGGTCCGCGCGGTCAGTTCCGGAATCCGCCAATATTCCGCGAACGCGCTTTCACCCTTCACCCACAGGTTCCCGGCCTCATCCACCCCCACGGGCTCACCCGCATCATCCAGAATGCGCGCTTGGTATCCCGGAACTTCCCGGCCGCAGCTGCCCGCCCGCGCTTCGCCCGGCCGCGACGACAGAAATATGTGCAGCATCTCGCTGGAACCAATGCCATCCAAAATCTCAATCCCGAACCGCTGGCGGAACTGCTCGAATACTTCCGCCGGCAAAGATTCTCCCGCCGAAACCGCCAGCCGCACCGAAGAAAAATCCAGCGCCAAGCCCTTCTCGGACTCCCGCAGCAGCGACGCATAAAATGTTGGCACCGAAAAAAACACGGTAGGCCGATACTCCGCAATTACCGCCGCAATTTCGTCCGCGCGCGGCCGCTCCGGATACAAAATCACCGCAGCCCCGAAATGCAGCGGAAAATACATCCCATTTCCCAATCCATAAGCGAAAAACAATTTCGAAACCGAAAACAACCGGTCGTCCGCGCGCAATCCCAGCACGCCCTGCGCATAGTTCCGCGCCGCCGCTCCCATATCCTGGTGCCGGTGCACCACCGCTTTGGGAATGCCGCCGCTTCCCGATGTGTACAAAAAGAATGCCGCGTCGGTTGCCAGCGTTGGATGGGTCGCGACCTCCGCAACGCGCGACGGCAGCCAGTCGTCCCACTCCACAATCCGCCGCGCCACGCGCTCCGGCTTCTCACTTCCCGGCGCGCCTTCGTAGATTATCAGAAGGTCCAGCGCCGCATCGCCCGCGGCACCCGCGCAGAATTCAGCGAGGATCGGCGCGTGCACAATCGCAATCCGCGCTCCGCAATTCTCCAGCCAGTGCCGGTAATCCGCCGCCCGGGCCATCGGATTCACCGGCACGGCAATCGCACCAATTTTCGCAGCGCCAAAAAACGCGCCGATCAGCTCCGCCGAATCCGGCAAAGCGATCAGCACCCGCTCGCCCGGCTGACAATTCGCAGTCGCGCAAAGCTTCCGCCACGCGCCCAACCAACGCCTCCAACTCCGCATAAGTCCGCGCCCGCCCAGTCCCCAAAATGGCAAGCTTCTCCGGATGCTCACGCGCCGGGCGCGACACAAATTCATATGCGATGTTGCAAAAAGCAGTTGCCGGAGACGCAGTAGAAGCAGAAGCGGACGCAGCAGCGGAAGGCGCAGAGGCGGGAAGGTGAGAAGCGTCCGTCATGCCCGGATTCTACTCCAGATAAAATCCGCGGCAAGCTGTTACGGACGGCACGCCGCAAAGCCGGGAAGATCCATGCAAAATAAAAAAGGGGCGCCAAGGAGCGCCCCCAGAAATCTCATAAATTGCACCCGCGTTGCAACCACCGCCGCAAGGCGCAAGCGACGCATCACTAATCACCAATCACTACTCACCAATCACGCGCCCTTACTGCGTTGCCGACTTCTCCCCCAGCCTCCGCATCCGCTCCTGCAATTTCTTGCGCAAAATCATCGGCGCATTCGGATTGAACGCCACCAGATACCACAAGGGCTGCGTACGGTCCTTGCTCAGCCGCGATAAAGTCGCCGCATCGCTATTAGGATGCCGCGCGATATTCTCCCGAATCGCCGAATACGGATGATGCGACAACCGCCCCAGCGTCTTCGCCGAAACTTTCGGATGCTCGCTGATCAGCCGCAGCAAATAGAAATCTTCCTTGGGAGCCTGCCGCGACAGCCCGTCCAGCGTTTCCGGCTTCACTTCCGCGCTGAGCACCACGCCCACCTTCTCATCCCAACCCGGATTAATGCGGTTCAGTTCCTGTGTCCGCGCGTGAATCAGCTGCTCAATCACGCGCCGTTCCTGCTCCAAGCGCGCCGCCGGCAACGCGCTGCGCTCTACCGAATCCAGCACGCGCAGCAGATGCTGCCGCTCGCCGAAAACGATCTGCGAAGTCCGCACCGCCTTGCTCTTCCCCGGATTGCGTACCAAGTCTGAACGTCTCATGATTTATTCACCCCGCGGATCTCAGGAGCCGAATTCATCCCAGGCAGCGGCTCCGTACAATTTCACAATTTGCTGTCGTCGTTGGCAACGGGCCGATGGGCGTTCCAGGAAACAAGCTTGTGCAGCGCGAATCATCCTCTGCGTTCCCTGTAGTATAGCGTTGTTTGCAGCCTCAGCAAAAGCCGTCCCGTTTTGGAATAGCCGGTCGAACGAACCCCGCCTGCCCCCTGAATCCAGGGCAGTGTCAACGCAACGGACCAGATTATCTAATCTCACCACCGCATAGTAAAGGATGCTGGCCGCGCCTGTTCCCCAGCCCGCAATAGATGGTTCTAGAACCATCCAATTCGCACGACCTGCTTCCCTGGCTGCCTCATTGCGCATCCACGCGCGACACGCTACCTTCAACTCTCACCACTCTCAAGGAGCCGCCATGCCCGTCTTCGACGAACACAAAGACGAACTAGAACACTACGAAACCATGATGGGCCCCCACCGCGGCCGCCTCGCCGTCTCCCTCGACCTGCTCACCAACGCTCTCGTCCTGGTCGGCCAACACGGCGTGTACTGCCACACCAATCGCGATCCCGGCGTCCCCGTAATGGATATCCGCATCGTGCAGGCGGAAATCGGCAAAGCCAAAGAACTAATCCAAAGTGTGATGGAAGCAATGCGCGCGGAACGCGACAGGAAAGGTTGATGCACCACGATTTACAACGCAGCTGTTTCTAGCCACTAGCCACTCATCACTAGCCACTGCTTTTTTCCCAAACCGATTTGTCCGGCCTGCGGCGCGTTCGACCACTACCGCATACGATTCAACCGCGCCACACCATTTACCTCACAACTTCAGCTCCCAAGTCTCCGCCACCAAATCCTTGCCAAAACTGTGGTGCGGTTTCTTCGCCACGCAGCGAAATCCCGCCTGCTTATAAATGTGCCGCGCCGCAAGCAGAATGCTCTGCGTCCACAGAGTGATTTTCTTGTAGCCCACGCGCCGCGCAAACCGCACGCACTCCTCCACCAACCTTTTGCCAATTCCCAAACCGCGCGCCGAGGCTTCCACATGCAGCAAACGCAGCTTCGCCACCTTCTCCGAATGCTTCACGAGGAATACAGCCCCTACAGTCTCGCCCTTGCGCTCCGCAATCCAGCAGCGCTCCCGCCGCGCATCGAACTTCTCGATGAAATTCGCCGCAATCTTCGCCGCCAGCGCCTCGTACTGCTCGTCCCATCCATATTCCTCGACGTACAACATTCCTTGCCGGCTCACCACCCAGCCCATATCACCCGGCTGCTGCGGCCGCAAAATATACGGCTCGCTCTCAGTAGACCGCGGCGCCAGCACTGATTCAATCTCGTCCATCGCCGCCACCAGCCGCCGCTGCTCCGCCTCCGCTACGCCCCGCAATCGCGCGCTGACGTCTTCGTTCGAGCGCTGGTCCAGAGTCGCGATCACTTTCCGTCCTCGCAGCGTCAACGACAGCAGCGTCTCCCGCCCATCAGCCTCCGAACGTTCCGCATGAATTAGCCCTTCCTTCTTGAATCCTCGCAAAATCCGGCTCACATACCCCGCGTCCAATCCCAATTCCGCGCCCAGCGCCGCCGCCGTAGGCTTCTCGCGGTGCGCCAGCTCATACAACACGCGCCCCTGCGTCAAGGAATAAGCGCTGCCAAGAAACCCTTCCTGCAACACGCCAATCTTCCGCGTATAAAACCGGTTAAAGCGCCGGATCGCCTCCACGCGCGCCATCCCAGCTGCATTTGTGTTCATGGCCGCACCTGTTCTCACGGTTGCACCTGCCTTCGCGCGCGCTCGACGCGATTTCGCTATGCGTGCCATTGTCATCCATATAGTTGCTGTTGTCAATTAATGCGCAAATGCAAACTTAGACCTAGATCCGCATCGCAATCAATCCCGAGCAAGCCCGCTCTGCACAGCGATAAAGCGTCCGCGCCCAGCCCCACCTGGGAGTGCGGCGGCTTGTGAATCGCGCTACAGCGCGATTCATCCTGAGACCCCGCAGTGCGGGGTCGAAGGGCCGCCGCCTTCACAAGCCGAAGCTCGCTGCGGCGCTCATGCCACGCCGCAATCCCTTCGCGCAAGCCACGGTAGCGGCGCTGCTTGTGAATCGCCCTACAGGGCGATTCATCCTGAGATCCCGCTGCGCGGGATAGAAGGGCTGCGCCCCAGCTTGCCAAGGCGTCAACTTCAATCCCCCTCCCCGCTCAGGCCCACCTTAATTCTCAACTCCCCCCGTAACCTTTCCTCCGCGCAGTAGTTCTATACTATGGCAGCAAGAACTCCGGAGCTCTCGTTGAAGGATGTCCAAGAAGCCAGCGAGCGGCGGCTGATCGAAGCGGCGCAGCAGGACCCCAGCCGGTTCGCCGCGCTCTACGAAATTCACTTCGAGCGGGTGTACGCCTACGTCGCGCGACGTCTGGCGAACCGCGAAGCGGCCGAGGACGTGACTTCCGAGGTGTTTCATCACGCCCTGGCGAATCTGCCGCGCTTTGAATGGCGCGGCGCTCCCTTCGGCGCGTGGCTGATGCGCATCGCCGCGAACGCCATCGCGGATCGCTGGCGGCGCGGTTCCCGCGAACAATCCGACGCTCTCGCGAACGACCCAGCCAGCGGCGAGCCCAGCCCGGAAGAAATCGAAATCCGCGCCGAGCTATTCCGCCTGGTGCAGCAGCTTCCTAGCGAGCAGCGGAAGGTCGTGCAGATGCGCTTCGCCGAAGAAAAAAGCATTCGTGAAATCGCGCTAGCCCTGGGACGCACCGAAGGCGCCGTAAAACAACTGCAGTTCCGCGGCATACAGACTCTGCGCGAGGAAGCCGCAAGAGTATCCGGCAAAAAAGCAGCCGGCAAAGCGTCGCATGCGTCGCAGAAGAAGACTCGATCGGGTGCAGCCAATGCCTAAACCAAACCTGAGCGAACAACTCGATCGCGCCATCCAGGCGCTGCTGACGCCGGGCGCGGCTCCGCGCCGCCGCGATGGCGCCGCGCCCAAAGCGCCCGTCGCCGCACTCGCCCGCGTCGCGAGCGAACTCCGCGGCCTGCCCCGCGAAAATTTCAAAGCAATACTACGAGCGCAACTCGAAGGGAGAACACCCATGGCCAGCAAAGCCGCGACCGCACCCGAAGCGCAGCAGACTGCCACCGCCTACCTCACCGTGAAAGGCGCCGCCCGCGCCATCGAATTCTACAAGCAGGCATTCGGCGCGGTGGAAACGATGCGGCTCAACGGCCCCGGCGACAAGGTCGGCCACGCCCAAATCCGTATCGGCAACACCACCATCATGCTCGCCGATGAATTCCCCGACTACGGCGCCATCAGTGCGGAGACACTCGGCGGCTCACCCGTGAAAATGCACCTCCAGGTGGATGACGTGGACGCGATGGCCGCCCGCGCCGTCGCCGCCGGCGCCAAAGTGCTCCGTCCGGTGGAGGATCAGTTCTACGGCGAACGCACCGGCCAATTCGCCGATCCTTTCGGTCTCACTTGGGTCATTGCGACGCAGAAGGAAACATTAACTACCGAGGAGATGCAGCGGCGCTTCGAGAACCTCGCCGAGAACGCCCCTGCGCCAGCCGCCAAAACGAAGGCGCCCGGTCCGCGAGCGAGTTACATTCCCCAGGGCTACCGCACCATCACGCCCTACCTCACCGTCGCGGACGCGCCGCAGTTGATCGACTTCGTGAAGCAAACTTTTGGCGCAGAAGAAACCTTCCGCGGCACCGGTTCTGCCGGCGGCGTTCACTGCGAATTGCGCGTTGGCAATACCATGCTGATGGTTGGCGGCGGCACCGGCGAAGGTAGCTCCTGGAGCGGCACGCCCAGCCCTTCGTCGCTGCATATATATGTCCCGGATTGCGACGCGGCCTACCGGCGCGCGCTTCGTGCCAGCGCCACGTCCGTCAGTGAACCGGCCGATCAACGCTGGGGCGAGCGCATGGCCCGCGTGAAAGATCCGGCCGGCAATAATTGGTTCATCGCGTTCCCCACATATCTCGGAAAAGAGAAATATGACGTGGACGATGTGCAGACCGTGCAGGCCTTCCTGCACCCTACCAAAGCTGATCCCGTAATCGAATTTTTGAAGCAAGCGTTTGGAGCCGAAGAACTCGGTCGCGCGGTTTCACCGGAAGGATTGCTGCTGCACACCACCATAAGAATCGGCGATTCCACGCTGGAAATGAGCGACGCCGTCGGACCGTTCCAGCCGGCGCCCACAACTTTGTATTTGTACGTCGCGGATGCCGACGCGCAATACCGCCGCGCGCTGGACGCTGGCGGCACTTCGGTCAAAGAACCGGCCGATCAATCCTACGGCGATCGCGTCGCCGCCGTGAGAGATCTCGCTGGCAATCAATGGTATCTCGCGACGCATCTCGGCGATTCGAAGCCCGAAGCGAACTCCGGCGCGACGGCCGATTCGCAGGCCGCTGCAAAATCCGGTGCGCCGGCGACAGCGGCCAAAGATTCCGCCGCGCCTGTGAATTACATCCGCGCGGGCTTCCACACCCTGACGCCATATTTGCTCGTCACCGGCGCCGCAAAACTGATCGATTTCTTCAAAGCCGGCTTCGGCGCGCAGGAAATTTTCCGCGTGAATCGCCCGCCGGACAATTCCGTGATGCACGCGGAGCTGCGCCTGGGCGATTCCCTGCTCGAATTGAGCGACGCCAGCGAAGAATTCCCGTCGCGTGCCGTCTGGAATATTTTCTACGTGGAAGATGCCGACGCCGTTTACGCCGCTGCGATTCGCGCTGGAGCCACGGCCATGCGCCCGCCCGCCGATCAACCGTGGGGCGATCGCACCGGCGTGCTGCGAGATCCCTCCGGCAACGTCTGGGAAATCACCACGCATCACGATTCGGCTCACATCACGCGCGACACACGCTCCATCGTGCCCGGCTTCAATCCCGCCGGCGCCAATCAGTTCATCGAATTCGCGAAGGAAGCTTTCGATGCGAAAGAGGCTTTCATGCTCAAATCGCCAGATGGAAAAATTGCGCACGCCAGAATCCGCGTCGGCGATTCCATTCTCGCGGTCGTCGAAGCCTCCGCCACAATGCCGCCGATGCCCTTCCATCTCCACCTGTACGTGCCGGACACCGATGCCCTGTATCAAAAAGCCCTGCGCGCCGGCGCGAAATCCATGCGCCCACCGCGCAACGAACCCTACGGCGACCGCGCCGCCACAGTCGAAGACACCTTCGGCAACCTATGGTCCATCGCCACGCACATCAAAGACGTGCAGTTTTAATCGGGATCAACGCTGGGTGCGACGGCTTGCTTCACACAATTTCGACGAACGATTTCAGGCGTCAGCCAAGGTAGGGGCGCTGCTTGCTGCGCCCCAGCTTGCCCGGGCTTTCAAATTGCCGCCGCACCGCAGTTGCAGCTGCTGATGTAGCGGCCGCTGTGTTCCGCGTCTGTCGGGACACAGCGGGCATCTTTGTTCCAGATTCAGATTTTCGTGCGATTGATCGGAAACTAACGCAGGTAGGGATTTTCGGCGCGCTCTTCGCCGATGGTGGTGTTCTCGCCGTGTCCAGGAATCACCAAAGTCTCATCCGGCAGCGCCAACAACTTCTCCCGGATCGAATTCAAAATATCTTTCATCGAGCCGCCCCACAAATCGGTGCGCCCGATGCTGCCCTGAAATAAAGTGTCGCCGGCAACTAACCGCCCCGGAGCAACCTCGCCTCCGCGCGGCGTAGCAGCAGCGCCCTCGCCCGCGTTTCCGCGCAGATGCGCCTGCAAATGGGCCGCCGCCGAAGCTTTCGCGGACTGCGGCCTCGCGCGATCCACATACCCTTGCTCAAACGATGGCAGCCCGTGCTCCACCAGCAAGCTGATGCTCCCCGGCGTGTGCCCCGGTGTATGGATCACGCGCGCCGCATACCCGCCCCAACGCACGCTGTCGCCTTCCTTCACGAAATCTTCGATCTGCATGCTCTCCGGCGTGCGCATCCCCAAAAATCGCGCCTGCATATCCAGGTGCCGGTACAACTCCAGATCCGCCTCGTGGATCAGCACCGGCGCCTTCGTCGCGGCATGAAGCTTCGCCAAGCCTCCCACGTGATCAATGTGCGTATGCGTGCTCACAATCGCGCGCACATTCAGCCGGTGCTCGCGCAAAATCTCCAGAATTCGCTCGACCTCGTCGCCTGGATCCACCACGATCGCATCACCCGTCTCCGCATCGCCCAGGATCGAGCAATTGCACTGTAGCATCCCCACCGGAATAATCTCGTGAATCAGTTTTTCGCTCACATTGAAAGTATAGCAACTCTCTCCACGGTGAGTCAGTTTCCGGTTACCGCATTAGAGAGGCCCTACACGGTTAGTGGCGATAATCCCTATTCTCAACGCCTGCTTCGTCATCAATGTCTGGCTATAGCGAATATCGGACGTTCGGCGGTTAGTTGATTATCTGTGGGAGTTAGCCTCAAAGTCCGCGGCCACTCCTACAGAAATGTTTGGATTCCGTTGCGCACCGCGAGTATGGGAAAATGATATCGCTGCACGATCGAATTTCGACGGCGCGCATTTCAGGTAACCCGAGCGAGAGGGCCAGATGAGCAACGTGAGGGTATTGGTAGGGACACGGAAGGGTGCGTTCGTCCTGACGTCGGACGGCAAGCGCGAACACTGGGATGTCAGCGGCCCCCACTTTGCCGGATGGGAGATCTACCACCTCAAGGGCTCGCCGGTTGACCCAAATCGCCTGTATGCATCGCAGTCGAGCGGCTGGTTCGGACAAGTAATCCAGCGCTCGAGCGACGGCGGCAAGACTTGGGAAACTCCTGGAGGCGAGGTGATGCCGACGCCGGGTGCCCCGCCTGCTGGGGAGAGCAACAAATTCGTCTATGACACTTCTCCCCCCACTGGTAAGCCGCTGACTACCCACCAGTGGTATGACGGCACGCAGCATCCGTGGGAGTTCAAGCGCGTCTGGCACCTCGAACCGTCGCTCACCGATCCGGATGATGTCTATGCGGGAGTAGAAGACGCCGCATTGTTCCGCTCCACAGACGGCGCTCACAGCTGGCACGAAGTTGCGGGACTCCGCGGCCACGGCACAGGGCCTATGTGGCAGCCCGGCGCCGGCGGCTTGTGTTTGCACACGATTATTCTGGATCCGAAAGACCCGAAGCGGATGTTCATCGCCATCTCAGCTGCGGGCGCGTTCCGCACGGACGATGGCGGCGAGACGTGGCGGCCGATCAACCGTGGCCTCCGCTCGCCATACATTCCCGACCCCAATGCTGAGATCGGTCATTGCGTTCACCATGTCGCGATGCACCCCGCTCGTCCTGGCGTCTTGTTCATGCAGAAACATTGGGACGTCATGCGCAGTGACAACGCGGGGGACTCCTGGCAGGAAGTCAGCGGAAATCTTCCCAGCGATTTCGGCTTTGTGATCGATGTTCACGCGCACGAGCCGGAAACGATCTACGTCGTGCCCATCAAGAGCGACGGAGAGCACTTCGTGCCGGACGGCAAGCTGCGCGTCTACCGCAGTCGCAGTGGCGGAAATGAGTGGGAGGCGCTCACTAAAGGTCTGCCGCAAGCCAATTGCTACGTCAACGTCCTCCGCGATGCCATGGCCGTGGACTCACTCGATAAATGCGGCATCTATTTCGGCACCAGCGGTGGGCAAGTGTACGCGTCCCCCGATGCCGGAGACACCTGGTCGCCCATTGTCCGTGATCTTCCCACCGTGCTTTCGATTGAGGTCCAGACGCTCCCATGATTCGTGTCGTTCTGCCGCCGCACCTCCGCGGGCTCGCGCGCATCAGCGGCGAGGTGGAACTCGAGCTTCCGGCACCCGTCACGCAGCGCTCCGTCGTGGACGCGCTTGAGAACCGGTACCCGGTGCTGAGCGGCACGATCCGCGACCACGTGACGCAAACACGTCGGCCGTTCCTGCGCTTCTTCGCCTGTGGCGAGGACCTTTCCCATGAACAGCCGGATACCCCACTGCCTGAGGCAGTTGTCTCGGGTAAGGAACCCCTCCTCATCGTCGGCGCCATCGCCGGTGGCTGACGACCGTATGGAATGATTACAACGACAGACTTGAGATTGCCGCGCATCCCGCTCACAGCCGCGTTGACTTGTCTCACCTGCGAATCTAATATGTGCACGGAATGACAGACTCCCAACCCCTCATCGGCCAAATCATTTCACAATATCGCGTTATAGAAAGGCTCGGTGGCGGCGGCATGGGCGTGGTGTACAAAGCCGAAGACACCAAGCTCGGCCGCATGGTCGCCCTGAAATTTCTCCCCGACGATGTGTCGCAGGACAAGCTGGCTCTCGAGCGCTTCCTGCGCGAAGCGCGCGCCGCCGCCGCGCTCAGCCATCCCAATATCTGCACCATCTTCGAAATCGGCGAATATCAGGGCCGCAGTTACATTGCCATGGAATTGCTGAAAGGCGCCACGCTGAAACATCGCATCACCGGCGGGCCGATGGCGTTCGATGCCCTACTGGAATCGGGCATCCAATCCGCCGACGCCCTGGACGCCGCTCATTCCGAAAGCATCATCCATCGCGACATCAAACCCGCGAATATTTTCCTCACCGACCGCGGCCAAACCAAAATCCTGGATTTCGGCCTCGCCAAAATGATGGCCGTTCCCGGCAGCGACGGCCACACCGCTTCGGGCAGCGCCACGCTCGACAACGCCAACCTCACCAGCCCCGGCATCGCGGTTGGCACGGTTGCCTACATGTCGCCGGAACAAACCCTGGGCAGGGATCTCGATTCGCGCACCGATATTTTTTCGCTCGGCGTGGTGCTTTATGAAATGGCCACCGGCCGCCAGGCATTTTCCGGCTCCACTTCCGCCGCCGTATTTCGACGCCATCCTGAATCGCGCGCCCGTCGCCCCCGTGCGCATCAATCCCGATGTGCCGCAGGAACTCGAGCGGATCATTAATAAGTCGCTGGAAAAAGATCGCACGATGCGCTACCAGACGGCCGCGGACCTGCGCACCGATCTGAAGCGCCTGCAACGCGATTCCGGTTCCAGCAAAACGCAGGTCAGCAGCGCCGAAAATTTCAGCTCCGCAAATGTCCCCACCGCGGCTGCCGGCTCATCCGGCGCCAATTCCGCCGCCAGCGTCGCCCCGCCACCACCACCGACACAAAGCTCCGGTGCGACGAAAACTTCCGCCAGCGGCTCCGGCAGCGCCGCCATCGTCCTCGGCGAAGCCAAAAAGCACAAAGGCAAACTAATCGCCGCAGTAGCCGTAATCGCGCTCATCGCCGCCGCAGCCATCGCTTTCGCCGTCTTCAAATCGCGCGGCCACCAAAACACTTTCAACGCGCAAAACATGAGCATCGTAAAGCTCACCGAAACCGGCAAAGCCTCCGGCGTGGCCATCTCCCCCAACGGCCAATACGTCGTGTACGTCCTGCGCGACGGCGAAATGCAAAGCCTCATGGTTCGCCAGGTGGCTACCGGCAGCGACGTGCAAATCCTCGCGCCCGCCGTCAGCGTTTTCTACGGCCTCACCTTCTCCCCCGACGGCAATTACATTTATTTCACCGAAGCCTCCAAGGAAAATCAGCTTTTCAGCTCGCTCTACAAAATGCCGGTTCTCGGCGGCAACCCGCAGCAAATCGTGCGCGATATTGACACCGGCATCAGCTTCTCCCCCGATGGCAAACAATTCGCCTACATCCGCGGAATTCCAGACAAGGGGACTTTCAAACTGCTAGTCGCCAATGCGGACGGCTCAGGCGAAAAACTCCTGACCTCGATGAGCGCGAACATCACTATCAACGGTCTTCTCACTCCCGCGTGGTCTCCAGACGGTAAAACGATAATCTTCGCATCCTTGCTGCCGTCGGTCAGCAGCCAGCTGAATGAATTCACCGTCGCCACCGGAGCGGTGCGCACGCTCTTCGCCAGCCACGGCGCTCTGGGCCGTCCACATTGGTTACCCGATGGCGACGCGCTGCTGGTTCCCATGCGCGACGAGAGTGGCGGCGCGCAAGGCCAGCTTTGGAAAATCTCCTATCCTTCCGGAGAAGCGCAGCGACTGACTAACGACCTGACGGATTACAGCTTGCCATGGCTGGATTTGACGGCGGACGGTTCGACAGTGGTCACCGTGGAATCCACGGTTTCGTTGGATCTCTGGAGCGCACCCGGCGGCGATTCCGCGCGGGCCACGCAAATCACCTCGGGCGGCCCTGCGATTTTCAACATCTCGACTTTGGGCAAAGACCGCATCGTGTTAACCAATCGCAACCGCGAAGTCTTTACCGCGAAATATGATGGCAGCGAGCGCACCCTGGTAGTAGGCAGCGATCGGAACGTCCAGTTCGCCTGGGGTTGCGGTGACGGGAAGCACATTGTGTATTCTGTTCCGCGCGGCAACGGATCAGATATCTGGCGGATGGACGCGGACGGTTCCAATCAATTGCAGTTGACGCACGACCAGTCCACGCTGCTCCCGGTATGCTCCGCGGATGGTTCCTTGATAACCTATGACTACGACGGCCAATTGAGTAGTTGGCGCATGGGAATTGATGGCTCCAATCCCACCTCGCTGGGTCTGCACAATCAGACCTCGCCCTTCGTCTTTTTATCCCCAGACAACAAGCTCGTGCTGTTCCGCGTGGGACATCCCGATTCGCCGCAAATTCGCGATCAGTTGGTTGCTGTACCGGTGGCCGGCGGACCACCCGTTTTTTCCTTTGACGTTCCTCTCGGCGCTGCACTAAGCTCTGCCGCAATGGTCGCCGGACGATCACGGCATTGACCTCGCTCTGACTCGCGGAGGCGCCACGAATGTCTGGCGGCAACCTCTTCCCAGTGGCGCGCTGAAGCAGATCACAAATTTTCCCAGCGGCATCATGCGCGGCTTCCGCTGGTCGCCCGATGGCAAGATCCTTTTCATTTCACGCGGTACCGCATCCAGCGACATCATCTTGCTGAAGAGCGCGAAGAACTGAACTTCGCCGCGGCTCGCAGCGAATTCGTTTGCTGCTGGCGCATCACGATCGGCCCACCAGCGGAAGAGCGGCACGCACCGTGCATCCTTCACCCGAGACGCTTTCGATGCTGAATTTCCCGCCGAGTTCCTCCACGCGTTCCCGCATTCCTGAAATCCCCACCGTGAAATCCGGATCGGACCCGGCAGCACGCGGCGGCAGGCCTCGGCCACAATCGGCGATTTCCAGCACGATCTCATCGGACTCCTGAAATAAGCGCACCGCGGCGGTGCTGCTCCCCGAGTGGCGATACACATTGTTCAGCGCTTCTTGCGTGACGCGAAATATCGTCAATTCCGTTTCCGCTTTCAGCCGGCCGATGTCCGTCGCCAGTTGCAACGATATCGTGATTCCGCTGCGGCCGGAGAAACCGCGCACCAGCCATTCCAGCGAGGATCCCAGGCCCATCTCCTCAATCGTCGGCGGATGCAGCAGATAGGAAATGGCGCGGATCTCTCCTGCGGCGGCTTGGATCAAGTCCCGGCATTCCGCCACAACTTTTTGATGCTCGGGATTATTTTCGTCCAGAAACGTCCGCATCCGACCCAGGGCCAAGCTCAATCCGCTCACATACGTGCCGATGCCATCATGAAGTTCTCTGGCGACCTTTCGCCGCTCCTCGTCTTGCGCGTGCAGCAGCCTGCCCGACAAATGCCGCAACGCGGATTCAAACTGATTGCGCTCGGTGATATCTTCGCCCGAACTCAGCGTGCCGATCACGCGTCCTTCGCTGTCTCGCAATAGTGAATTGCGCCAACCGATCATTCTTTCCTCGCCGGAGTTGGTGAGAACCGGGTTTTCGATGTAGGTCAAATCCCCGGACAGGAGACTGTGAAAGCATGTTCGGAGCTGCTCCCTTATTCCGGCGGGGAGGCAGGTCTCGATCCAGTCGCGCCCCAGAAGCTCGCGCTCCTCCCGTCCCAGCGTCGCGCATCCTTTGCGGTTGATCAGTGTGATACGGCCGTGCACGTCCAACGCCAGCAGTATGACGTCAGCAACGTCCAGATAGCTTTGCGCGCGATCGCGCTCCTGGCGTATCAGTTCGTTCGCGCGGTTGCGTTCGGTGATGTCCTGCAACAAGGACGCGACTTGCACCAGTCCGGCTGGCCCGCTGATGGGATAGTAGGATACGAACGGGATCGCTTCTCCCGCGCTTTGGTACGTGCACGTGACGACGAATTTGACGGAGCGGTCTTTAAAACATTCCTCCAGCTTCGGCTTCATCGCGCGTCCAAGCATGTGCGGATCCAACACCTCGGACACGAGATGGCCAACCACTCGCTCGCGCCGTGCTCCGTGATAATCCAGAAACGCCCGGTTCGCCATCACGTAGCGGTAGTTTCGATCAACGACCGCGATCATTTCCTGGAAACTTGCCAGGACTTGTTCGTATTTGCGGAACCAATCTACGAGCGGGGGAGAAACCTTCGCGCGGCTTTTCGCGCGCGGCGTGGCGGCCCAAGTCTTCTTTCGAGGCATCTCAATTTCCAGGACGATGACGTGCAGTGAGTGCTTGCTTGTCGTGGTTTAAGCTGAACGAAAGCGCGCGAGCGCCGAACGCGTTGCGTCCCTGGTGTAGTCGGAATATGAACAAAGGATTAAAGTTGCTGGAGCATGAATCACTACACCGCCGCGTCGCCAGTCTGTACCTGAATTGCGCCGTCGTCAAGATATCCGGCGGGCAAAAAACAGGAATTTGGCGGGCGCGGGAGGCCGCGTGACCTGCAGTCAGAGTTCTTCAGCGTCCGGTGGCAGCGCAACGTCATCTGATAGTATGCATGGGCATCGCGCCGCGCGTGATGGGCACGCGCGATTTGCAAATTATGGATACGCCTCTACTCGACGAGCACAAAATTGCTGGTGCGACTCTCGCGTCCTTCCACGGTTGCGTCGTTGCCGGACACTTTCACTTCGCTTTCGCGGATGAATACCGCGCGGCGCGGGAGGCTGTCGCGATTTTTGATACCAACTGGCACACCATCGTCGAACTGAGCGGCCCCGACCGCGTGCGCTATTTGAACGCCATCGTTTCGAACGATGTGAAAACTTTGGCTGAAGGGCGCGGCACGCTGGCGTTGCTGCTGAATCCGCAGGGACACATTCTGGCGGAGCTGGAGATTTACGCGCTGCAGGACAAACTGCTGGTGCTATCGCACGCTTCGGTGCGGGAACGCACTGTCGCGACGCTCGACAAGTTCATCATCATGGACGACGTCACCTTGAGCGACGTCACCGAGCAATTCGGCAGCTTCGCCGTGGAAGGCCCGCGCGCCGGAACGGTGATCGCCGAAGCTTGCGGCTTGGCGCTCGAGGGTTTTTCCGAACACGCCGTCGCGGAAGTGCAAATCGACGGCGTCGCGTGCCATTTGATCCGTCATTCGCACTTTGGTTTGCCCGGCGCGGAGATTATCGCTCCGCGCGAACACCTCGGATTGCTGTGGAACAATCTGCGCGCCAGCGTTGTGGCGCAGCACGGCGCGGCGATTGGCATGCGCGCGCTGAATTCCCTGCGCCTGGAAGCCGGGGTTCCGTGGTTCCCCGACGATTTCAACGACACTGTGATTCCGCACGAAGCCGCGCTGGAAGCGACGCACATCAGCTTCACGAAAGGCTGCTACACCGGCCAGGAAATTGTCGAACGCGTGCGCTCGCGCGGCCAAGTGAATCGCCGCCGCGTGCAGCTGAAATTCTCCACGATCGAGCCGCCCGCGCCGTTGACGCGCCTGTACGCCGCAAGCACCGAGGACAAAGCGCGGAAGACGAAGCCAGCGGAAACCGAACCCGCCGAAGCCAAGAAGTCGGCATCGTCACCAGCTCCGCATTTTCACCCGCGGCAAACGCAGCCATCGGAATGGCCTACGTTCGCCGCGAACACAATTCCCCAGGCAGCATCCTCGATTTCAACGGCGGCACAGCAGAAGTTCTATCGACAACTTAACGCGATGCCTAAGGTTTTCTCTGCGCACTCTGCGTCTCTGCGGTGGATTTTCTTACTCTCGCTTTTTTGTTCGCCACACATTTGACGCTAAGAAAAAAGATTAACCGCGGAGACGCAGAGGACGCAGAGAAACCAACTTCGGAGAACAAATTAAAACTCAGGCAAGCATCGCTGAAGAAATTCGCGTTTCACTTTTTTATTTTTAGCTCTTAACTTTCGATCGCGGACTGCGAACTGAATTTTCAGCTCTTGCTGAAATTCATCGAGCGCATGAAACTGCCGCGGTCGTTATCGATTTTTTTCTGCAGCTGAAAGATGGCGTAGAGGAGCGCTTCGGGGCGCGGCGGGCAGCCTGGGACGTACACGTCAATCGGGATCACTTGATTGACGCCTTGCACTACCGCGTAATTATTGAAGACGCCGCCGGAAGTGGCGCAGGCGCCCATGGAAATGGCCCACTTGGGTTCGGGCATTTGTTCGTAGAGCTGCTTGATTACCGGGGCCATTTTTACGGAGACGCGTCCGGCGACGATCATCAGATCGGATTGCCGCGGCGAGCCGCGAAAAACTTCGGCGCCGAAACGCGCGATGTCGTAACGCGACGAGGCCATGGACATCATTTCGATGGCGCAGCAGGCGAGACCAAAGGACATTGGCCAGATGGAACTGCGGCGCGCCCAGTTCACCACTTTGTCCAGCGACGCGAACAAAATTCCCTCGTCCTTCAGGAAGTTCGCATCCTGTCCTGGAGCCTCGAGCGTGACGCCCTTCGCGAGTTCGACAGCCATGGCCTAGGTAACTCCGTAGCGGCGCAACATCTGGCGCCGACTGTACTCATTTTGCCTGTTTGCGCCGCGCTTTGCAACGCAGCGCGCTGCCGCGGTGCTTGCGGCGATCGCGAATACTTCTTGTTCGCCGCGGCACACTTCCATCAGCGCACCTCGACGGTGAGCTGCGCGGTTTTGGTGTTGCCTTTGCCGTCGTCGGCGGTGAAGGTGTAGGTGGTGGTCTTCTGGGGCTCGACCTGCATGCAGCGATTTACAGAGGGCCAAACGTTGGCTGCGGGCGGATCCAGCGCAACGGATTTCGCGTTGGAAACGCCGTAACACATGTCCACGGTTTCGCCGCGATGAATCGTTCCGGGCATCGCGTAAAAACTGATGATCTTGAATTCAGCGCCGCCCAGCACTGCGACGGATTTTTCGGCCGCATCGCGCTGCGCCGCGGCCTGCGCGGTTTTTTCTTTCGCGGCGAGATCCTGATTTTCCTGCCAGCGCGACCAGAAAACGAAAGCCGTGTAGCCGACGATGATCGCGGCGAGCCACGCCGAATCCCAGCCACATGTTGCGCAAAGTGCGCGGCGTTTTCTGTTCCGGCTGCTCGAGCATTCCCGTTTCTCCTCGATCAGGGCCTCAGGGCCGAATTTCAACTGCCGTCCCAACCGCGACGAGAGGATAGATTTCCTCAATTTCCACGTCGGTCACAGCGATGCATCCGTCCGTCCAATCTTTTGCGCGATGCATGCTCCCGACCCACGCATATTTCTTTTCGAGGCCGTGGATTTCAATTTCTCCGCCGGGGTCAACGCCGATTTTCTTCGCGCGGGCGCGATCTGCCGCATTCGGATATGACACGTGCAAGGCAAGATGGAAGCGGCTCTGCCGGTTTCTTTTCGTCGATCGTGTATTTCCCTTCGGGCACTTTGTGATCCCCTGCCCGTTCTTTCGCTCCCACTGGCACGGTACTCAGTGCGACGTGGTAGGTCTTCAGCGCGTTTCCCTTGCTCATCAGCGTCATCGTGTGCGCAGATTTTTCGATCACGATGAGGTCAACTTTTTCGTGTTGCGCAACGGATCCCGGCGGCGCGCTTGCTTGCAGCAGAGCAGCGAGCGAGCAGTAGCGCAGCGCGGATCCACATCGTCACGCCACCCTCAAAACGATTTTGCCGAATAGTTCGCGGTTTTCCATACGTTGGTGGGCTTCGGCGCATTTTTCCAGCGGCAGGACTACGTCAATCACCGGTTTCAGCAGGCCGCGGCGCAGCAATTCGAGCGCGGAGAATAATTCTGCTTTGCTGCCCATGAAGGAGCCGAGAATTGTGAGGTGGCGCGTGAAAAGATACGCGATGTTGATTGCGCCATCGAACCCAGTGGTGGCGCCGCACGTAACCAGGCGTCCGCCAACCGCGAGGCTGTGGATGCTGTTGTCCCATGTGGCTTGGCCGACGTGTTCGAACACCACTTCCACGCCGCGGCGATTGGTGAGGCGTTTTACTTCGTCGGCAATTTTCTGCGTGGTGTGATTGATGACGGCGTCGGCGCCCAGTTCCCTGGCCTTTTCCAATTTTGCGTCAGAGCCGGCAGTAGCGATCACCCGCGCACCCGCGGCTTTCGCGATTTGAATCGCAGCGCTGCCGACGCCGCTGCCGGCGCCAAGCACGAGGACGGTTTCTGCAGGCTGCAATTTCGCACGGCCGATGAGCATGTGCCACGCGGTGAGCGAAACCAGCGGAAACGCGGCGGCTTCTTCGAAGGAAAGTGTTTCGGGAATCGGGACGCAGTTCACTGCCGGGGATTTCACAAACTCGGCGCAGCCGCCGTCAACGCCTTGGCCGAAGAGGGTGTAGGCGGCGCACATGCTGTCCTGTCCGCAGAGGCAGCTGGCGCACTGGCCGCAGGAAATTCCCGGCTGCAGCAGGACGCGCTCGCCGACTTTTACGTTCGTGACTTTGTCGCCGATGCGCGCGACTTCTCCGGCGATGTCGCTGCCGGGGATATGCGGGAGGGGGACATGCAAACCGGGCAGGCCCATGCGCAGCCAGATGTCGAGGTGATTCAAGGCGCAGGCGCGGACGCGCACGAGGACTTCGTAGGGGCCGATCTGCGGGTCCGGGACATCTTTATATTGCAGGACTTCGGGGCCGCCGTGCGCGGCGTAGATGATGGCTTTCATGGGCGCTCCTGATTTTGGATGCGGCCCAGAGTTAACAGCGTCGGGGAAACTGAGTCAAGTGCGGAAATGCCTCGCGTTGGTGACGTGAGCAGCGATTGGCGTGCCCGTGCGGCAAAAAACACCAATCGGAAGATTGGCGTTCTTCGCGGCGCGCGGGGCTGCGGGCTCAGTGGTAGAGGTTGGGAAATTGTTGCTGGAGATGTTGGAGCTTGGGAAGGTCGAAGGTGGCGATGTAGGGATTGTCGGGATGATTGGTGGCGTAATTCTGGTGGTAATCCTCGGCGCGGTAGAAGGATTTTAGCGGGGCGATTTGGGTGACGATCGGTTGCGAAAACACTTTGGCTTGATTGAGTTGGTCAACGTAGGCTTGGGCGATGCGTTGTTGATCGGCGTTGGCAAAGAAAATTGCGGAACGGTATTGCGTGCCGGAGTCCGGGCCTTGGCGATTTAGCTCGGTAGGGTTGTGGGCTACGGAGAAGAAAACTTTCAGAAGTTGGCCGAGAGTGATCTGCGACGGGTCGTAGATGACTTCTACAGATTCGGCGTGGCCGGTCTGGCCGCTGCTGACATCTTCGTAGTCGGGATTTTTGACCGTGCCGCCGGAATAGCCGGAAGTGGCGCGGGTGACGCCTTTGACGTGTTGGAAGACGGCTTGCACGCCCCAGAAACAGCCGCCTGCGACTACCAGAGTGGATTGACCTTTTTGGGCGGAGAGGGATTCGTCCACCGTGGGGTTCGGGAGGGCGGTCGCGGCGCTGGCGGCGTCGCGGCGGAATACGGTGAAAAGGATCAGGAGTGCGGCGCAGAGAATCAAAGTGATTTTTATGGCGCGATTCATTTTTTTACCTTTGGCCTACCGGCCGGTGCAACTCGTCATTGGATGCAGCAAAAAACATTTACGTCGCTTTGGCGAAGCGCATGGCTACCGAATTCATGCAGTAGCGCAGGCCCGTCGGGCGGGGGCCGTCGTCGAAGACGTGGCCCAGGTGCGCGTCGCAGAGGCGGCAGGAAACCGCGGTGCGGATCATGCCCAGGCTGATGTCCGAGGTTTCCGAAATATTTTCTTTGGCGATGGGCTGCCAGAAACTGGGCCAGCCGGTGCCTGAGTCGAACTTGGTGCTGGCGTCGAAGAGCGCGGTATCGCAGCAGATGCAGCGAAAGACGCCTGGGGCGTGATTGTTCGGATTTTCGTTGGTGTAAGGGCGCTCGGTGGCGGCGTGGCGCGCGACTTCGAAAGAATCGGGCGAGAGCTGTTTGCGCCACTCCTCTTCTGTCTTGACGATTTCAGGTACCGTCACGGTGTCTTGTCGCTGGCCGGCGTCGGTGAATGGCACGATCTTGACGGTCTTAGGTGGGCCTGCGGGCGCTGCTGCTTGCACTGGATCACGCCGCTCGAAATATCCCCAGGCGAGCGCCGCGGCGGCTGCGCCGAGGGCGGTGAAGAATGTGCGACGGCTGATCGTGCTCGGTTTTTTGTCCTGATAGTTGCCTGAAAACATGGTGGTCTCTCTCTTTTTTTTAGCCGAAGGTGAAGGCGAAGGCTTGCACGCCGGGATCCAGGAATACGATTTCGAAGGTGCGGTCTTCGACTGCTCCCTTCTGGCGGATTAGTTGATACAGGCGATGACTTTGGACTGTGCCGGCGCCGGCGGCGTCGGTGTCGCTGCCGTGGTCGTCGCCTGGGGCGGTGCCGCCGTAGGCCGCGGCGGTCGCGACTAATGCGAAGGTTAGCGCCATGCCCAGGAGCAGGGGGAGGCCGGCGCGGCGGAAGGGGCGGTCGGCGTGGGCAAAGACGAACGGCAGCACCGGCAGGATGCACGGGCTAAGGATGGTAAGGACGCCGCCGACGAAGGCTAAGAGATAGATTAACATTGGTTGTGTGGTCTGTAGCTTGGGGTGCGATCGAGCACGATTGCGAAGGCACCCTACCTATATATACGTTGTTATGGGGCCGATTGGATTGCTTTGCGCGGATGCGGCAATCCGGCCGGCTTACGGTGACGGGATATGAATTTACCACAGGTGCGCGGGGTGGGGCTGGATGCGGAGACGCGCTGCGGGCATTATCACGGGCCGACGGATATTATTGCGATCAAGATGCGGTGCTGCGGGGAATATTGGGCTTGCAAGGATTGTCATATCGAGTTGGCGGGGCATGCGATCGCGGTTTGGCCGGCTGGGGAGTGGGATTGCGCGGCGATACTTTGTGGGGCTTGCGGGTTGGAGATGACGATTCGGGAGTATATGGGGTGCGCGTCGCGCTGTCCGGGGTGCGGGGCGGGGTTCAATCCGGGGTGCCAGAAACATTATTGGTTTTATTTTGCGGAGAGGTTAGAGGAGGAGGGGCGTCGTTAGGTTCGCGCGGGGTTCTTAGGACCGCTTTTCGGTCGCGCGGAGATCGTCACGAGTTAGGGCCGTGAAGCGGTTAAGGGCTTCCAGGGCTTCGTAGGTTATGGCTGCGGCTAGCACTGCGGTTGCTATGATCCAGAACATTTTGGCTCCTGAATTCCTTGGATGCTCTAGGTAGTGACGCGGATGGTGAAATCGTTACAGTTTTTTTACGGGGAGTTGGCGCGAGGGGACGATAGCAAGGATTTGGCACAGAGGTCACAGAGAAAGGCGGAGGAAAATCTGAGTCAGGCAACGGCTTTCACCGCAGGGGCGCAGAGAGAACCGGCGCCGCGGAAATGTTGACACCCGGGCAAGCTGGGGCGCAGCCCTTCGATCCCGCGCTGCGGGATCTCAGGATGAATTGCGCTGCAGCGCAATTCACAAGCAGCGCCCCTACCTCGTATTGTTGAAATAGGTGCGAGGGGCTGGGGCTGCGGCTGGGGCTGGGGTGGAAACATTAGAAAATTGAATTGTTCGACGGGGCTAAAGGTGTTGAACCGCTTTCTTATATGGCCGATGTAACTGGCATGGATAGCACGACCCGGGTTGCGCTGGAGACGAGGAAGGCGATGATGGCTGTCGCGACCGTCACCTGGGAGGACGAAGACGAGACGGTGCACACGGCGCGAGCGAAGATTGAGGATACCTCCCCTTCCGGCGCATGTTTTCGGGTAAAAATCCCGATTAGGGCCGGGACGAGGGTGGAGGTGAGTTGGTGCCGGGACGATTTTTCCGGGATGACTAAATGGTGCCGGGAATACGACGGAGAATATGTGGTGGGAATGCAGCGAGATCGGATTGCGAACAAGGTGCTGGCGAAAATGGTGCCGAAGGCGCAGACGCTGACAGCCCGGCAGGTGGATGCGGCTCCGGCGAGGCGGGTGGATATACCGAGAGTGCGTGAGGCGGATCGGCCTGGCGCGCGAGAGGCGGAAAGGCCCGAGGTGCGCGAAGTAGAGTCGCCCAACTTGCGGGAAATACAGCAGGAAATGGAGCACGAGGCGCGTCAAGAGGTGCGGCGCGAGGTACAACGAGAGGCGCATGCAGCGGTGCAGCAAGCGGCGATGGCAAGTGAACCGCCGCCTGCCGCCGCGTTGACCACGGGAATTCCGGCGCGGCGACCGCTGCTTCGCAGGGGAACGCTGATTCCAATTCCCAGACCGGTGCCGCTGCCGTTGCTGAGGATTACATTTCCAGCGGCGGTGATACGGGAGCCGGTGATTGGCTTCGAAATTGCCTTTGATAATTCGGCGCGACAGGCGACGAATCGCGAGGCCACAGATTCAAGCGCGCAGTACCAGAAGCGAACAACATCGATCTTTGAAGAGAGGACTGAAATGCCAAACAAGTGGCTCAATCTGGGATCCAAGGGTCAGCAAAAAGATGGCACGAACGGAGGCGGAGGGATTGGCGCAGCTCACTTTTCGCCGGGGATGGCGGGAGATACGTCGCTGGCCCCGCCGCGCGGAGATTTGCTGCTGCTGGAAGATATTTACCGCACGGCGGGAATTATGGAGCCGCGAATGGGCTACAGCATCACGAAGGTGGTGGAGATGCTGCGGAGCGATCACTTGCGCGGCTTGGGCGACGAGGTGAAGCGCGCGTCGGTGCTGATGGCGCTGAATGCCGCGGGAGTTCCGCTGGGCGATATTTTGCAGGACGCGGCGCAGAGGCAGGCGGCCGTGGCTGCTTACGAGGTGGAGCAGCGCAAGAAGTTCGAGGAATACTGGTCGCGGCGGGCGGAGGAAAACTCCGTGCTGCAGACGGAGATGGAGCGGGTGACGCGGCAGTATGTGGAGCGCATGAACCGCAATTTGACGGAAGTGCAGCAGGAGAAGGAAGCATTTCAAAAGTGGCAGACGGCGATGCAGCACGAGGTGTTGCGGATTTCTGAGGCGGTGACTTTGTGCGCGCAGCCGGCGGTGTATGAATCGTCGAACGAGCAGCCTGCGGGCGGCGGGGATCAGAGTTTGGTGGCGAAGTCGGCGTAGGTTTGCGTGATTGAAGTTGCGGTAATGGACTGGTGATTTTCTGCGTGGGTTGGTCCTCGCTTGTCTGGAAGTCTTTTCCGGAAAGATTGGATTTCGTGGGGATTGGTGTGTGCGGTATCTTTATGTTTCAGTGGGCGGTGCGGTTTCGAACTTCAACAGAGTTAACACAGAGGGCGCAGCAAAAGGCTATGGTAAAGACAGGAGAGGCCGTGCCACGACAGCTTGAGGAGATTACGGGACGGTGATGGATATATTTGAAGAGGTGGTCCGGATGCGGCGGGAAGGCGAGCGCGGGGCGCTGGCTACGATTGTGCATACGAACGGGTCGATCCCGAGCTATGAGAGTTCGCGCATGCTGGTGCGCGATGACGGGTCGATGGTGGGAACGGTGGGCGGAGGATGCGTGGAGGCGGAGGTGTGGGCGGCGGCGAAGGAAGTGATTGTGACCGAGCAGCCGCGCAAGATGATTTTCAATTTGAATCAGGAGGCGCAGTACGACGCGGGGTTGATTTGTGGCGGCACTTTGGAAATTTTCGTGGAGCCGATTTTGCCGCAGCCGGTGCTTTATATTTTTGGCGGCGGGCATGTATCGACGGCGGTGGCGCCTTTGGCGCATCAGGCGGGATTTAGAATCGTGATTGTGGAAGACCGCGAGGCGTTTGCAAATGCGGAGCGCTTTCCGATGGCGACGGAGATTTTCACTTCTTACGAGGAAGCGTTTGAAAAAATCCAGCCGAATTCCGCGACGTATTTATTGATTGTGACGCGCGGGCACAGCGGCGACATGCGCGTGCTGGCTTGGGCTGTGGGAACCGAAGCGCGCGGATTTGCGCCGCGTTATATCGGGATGATGGGCAGCAAGCGCAAGGTGATTGCGGTGTACAAGGCTCTGGAGAAGGAAGGATTTTCCGCGGCGCAATTCGAGCGCGTGCACGCGCCGGTAGGACTGGATATCGGAGCGCTGACTCCGGAAGAAATTGCGGTGAGCATTACGGCGGAATTGATTGCGGTGCGGCGTAATGCGGCGGGCCTGCCAAATAAATCGATAAAACTTTCTGAAGCTGCGCATCTGCTGGGTGATTGAACTGCGATGCTGGCCGCCGCGATCCTCGCTGCCGGAGAATCCAAGCGGATGGGCCGGCCCAAGGCGCTCGTTCCCTTCCAAGGTTCGACCTTCGTTGATCATTTGATTGCCGCTACACGACATGCGCGGGTGGGGATCACGCGCGTGGTGTTGGGGGCTGGGGCGGAGGGGATTCGGGCTAATTTGTCGGTGGAGGATTCGTGGATTGTGGTGAATGCGGAGTGGCGGCGCGGGCAGGTCTCTTCGATTCAGGCGGCGATACGGAGTTTGCCGGCTGGCGGGACAGAGGGGATTTTAGTTTGTCCTGTGGATCATCCGTTGGTTTCGGCGCATTTGGTGGGAGAGTTGATCGCGGCTTTTGATTCGCGCGGGAAAGTGATTGTTTTGCCGAAGTATCGTGGACGCAGGGGGCATCCGGTGATTTTTGGGGCTGGGGTTTACGCGGAGTTGCTGGCGGCTCCGGTTGGGGTGGGGGCGCGGCAGGTGGTTTGGGATCACGCAGCGGAAGTGATCGAGGTGGAGACGGAGGAAGAGGGAGTGATTTTGAATTTGAATGATCCGGAGACGGTTCGGAAGGCGATCGGGCATTGACGGATGCTTGGTTGGTATCGAGCGAGCAAAGAGTTGAAAGTTGACAGTTAAGAGTACAAAGGAAAAGCGAACGGCAACGACAATTACCGCAGAGACGTCCCGACTGCGTCAGGGTAGACGCTGGGCGCAGAGAAAACCGAAGAGAGATCCTTCGCTCCGCTCAGGATGACGAGCGACGAGGTGGGTGGATCGGCTAAGTGATTTTTTTTAGGAGGGCGGCGACGGCGTCGGCGGCTAGTTGGGCGGCGTGATATGTGGCGGGCGGCAGGTTGCCGAGGGCTTCGGAGATTTGCTGGGGAGTGATGGCTTGAAGTTCTGGCGCGGATTTGCCGATAATCCCGTCGGTGAGGATTGAACTGCAGGCTATGGCGGCTACGCAGCCTTGGGTTTTGAAGCGGGCGGCGGCGATGCGGTTGGCTTCGAGGCGGACGGCGAGGCGGAGGACGTCGCCGCAGACGGGATTTGTGACTTCAACCGTCGCGCTGGCATCGGATAGGTCGCCGGCATTGTGCGGAGCGCGAAAATGGTCGAGGACGATTTCGTTGAACACGGAAATTTTGTGAAATGCGGACGGCGTGAGATCTTCACAAGCGCGCAATAATTCTCAACGACTACCGGCACGGGCTGAGTATAATGCAGCGGGCCAGCGGTTGGATAGTTGATAGCGAGACAGTCAAGGCGTTTTGCAAAAGCTTCGCTTTTTTTCTTTCAATCTTGTTGACACAAGTGGGGTTAGACAGTAACTTATCAGTCCCAGCCAGCGCTTATCCGAACCGGGCGCGGAAAGCGGTCTCTCACTTCGCCTAAGAAATTGTCAGGAGATAGACAGATGCGACGAATTGGATATGTCTTCACCCTCGCGGTGGCCATCGCAATGATTGCGAGCGCCAGCTTCGCGCAAGAAGGCAAGCTGAAGATCAAGGTAACGCCGCCTCAAGCTTACGTATTCGTAGATGGGAACGCCATTAACGACGGCAGCCACGAGATCAAACTGGCGGCGGGCAAGCACACCGTGGTGGTGGTGAACTATGGCTACAAGATTTCCACGCAGGATGTAAATATTGAGGCCGGGAAGAAAACGGACCTCAACGTCGCGCTGGAAGCATACGGCGATAAAGTGGCGGGCCCGTGGGGCCGAGTGTACATCGCGGGAACGGATGTGCGCGCCGCGGTGCTTTCAAACGGGAAGACTCCCGGATACTTCGTGGGCCACGTGGATGAATTCAACAATGATTTCTGGGTCTGGAAGCAGGAATTGCTGCTGCCTCCGGGGACGCATCATCTGACGGTCACGCGAGCGGGCAAGGAATTGTGGTCGGGCGACGTGAAGGTGGAGGCGGGCAAAAAAGTTTCGATCAACGTCGCGAAGAATTCGCAGGTGACGACGGATTGGACGAAGCGCGACGCGGAATTGACCAAGAAGGCGCCGTTGCCGCGTTTCTACGCGGGAATCGCGAGCGCGACGGTGGTGATCGCTCCGGTGCATGCGACGGTGACCAATGCGACGGCGAACATCAACTGCGGCCAGAGCACGAATCTGGAATGGACGACGACGGACGCGGTGGACGTGAGCTGGGACCAGAGCGTAGGGAAAGTTGCGAACAGCGGATCGCAGGCAGTTTCACCGCACGCGACGACTACTTACACTTTGACGGCGGTCGGACCAGGTGGGACGGTGACGGGGACGGAGACGGTGAACGTCAATACGACCGTGGTGGCCACGCTGAACACCGCGCCTGCGGACCTGCACTACCGCAAGATCGGCGACAAGGTGATTACGGATGAGTCCGGCACGCTGACCTGGACCACTTCGAATGCGGATTCGGCGGAGATTACGCCGATCGGCAAAGTGGACTTGAACGGCAGCCAAACGGTGAAGGCGGATCCGAGCAAAACGGATATCGGAACCGTGGACGAGCAAAAGAGCTACACGTTGACGGCGACGAACGTTTGCGGCGGCTCCTCGACACAGACTGCGGCGTTTCATGTGACCGGTTCAATCGAGCCGATCCCAGATGTGGTGCTGCAGAGCGTGTTCTACCCGACGGATTATCCGGATAAGGGGAACCCGCAGGTGGGGTTGGTGAAGAGCCAGCAACTGGAACTCGCGACGCTGGCGGCGGGATTCAAGAAATATCTGGAATACGACGGGGACGCGAAGTTGTCGGTAGAAGCTTATGCGGACATTCGCGGCTCGAAGCCCCATAACCAGGATTTGAGCGAACGGCGCGTGGAGCGCATCAAGCAATATCTGGTGGACCAGGGAATTTCGGCGGACAAAGTCCAGACAGCGGCTTATGGCAAGGAACGGCCGATGGAGAAGTCCGAAGTGAAGACCCTGGAGAGCACCAATCCGAATCCGGCTCCTAAGGCGCGGGCACGCAACGCCGAGGGGACGTGGTTCGCATACAATCGCCGCGCGGATATCATCTTGCTGCCATCGGGCAAGAAGTCGGCGCAGTTCTATCCGAACAATGCGGATGATTCGGGGATTATCTGGCAGATCCCGAAGCCGGCATTGAAGAAGGTGGAAGCGGCGCAGTAATTTTTCTTTAGATAGAATCGAACGCGCCGGGGAGCTGCGAGGCTCTTCGGCGCGTTTTTGTTTTGGGGGGGAGGCTTTTGCCGGCGCGACGCAGAGAAAGAGAGATCCTTCGGCCGGCTTAAGGCAAAGGCGCCGCCCTCAGGATGACGATGCTTGCCGCATCGTCAGAAAAGCGGAGAACACAGAGAAAGAGGAGGGGCGCGGAGTAGTAGAATCTTGGTGCTATGAAGCGGATTGCAAAACCCGGGGAGATGCGGATTGTTTCTTTGGCGCCTAGCGTGACTTCGATTTTGCTTTCGCTGGGGGTGGGGCGGCAGTTGGTGGGCGTTTCGCGCTGGTGTAAGGATGTGGCGGAAGTGGGGTCGCGGGCGGTGGTGGGCGATTGTTGGAGGATGGATGCGCGGGAGGCGATGCGGTTGCGGCCGACTCTGTTGATTGGATCGGTCCCGTTTGCGGCGGAGACGGTGCAGAAGATTTTGGCGGAGCCGGTGGCTTTCTTGGCGATCAATCCGCGGTCGTTGGCGGATATTTTTAGTGATGTGCGGACCTTGGGGCGGTTGGTGAATCGCGGGCGGGCAGCGGAAATTTTGATACGGAAGATGCAGAAGGGATTTGCCAAGGTGGCGCGGGAGGCGCGGCGGCTTGGCGGTTCGCGGCGCCTGAGGGTTTATTGCGAGGCATGGCCTAAGCCGCGGATCAGTTCCCCTCCCTGGGTGGCGGAGTTGGTGGAGATGGGTGGGGGCGAGATGGTGGTGGCGGCTGGGGAGCGCGTGACGGACTCGGACGTCGCCCGGGCTTCGCCGGATTTGATTGTGTTGGCATGGGCGGCCACTGGTGCGCGGGCGAAAATTTCTAGTGCTTTGCGGAATCCGGAGTGGCGGGACGTGCCGGCGGTGCGGAATGGGCGCGTGGTGGTGGTTCGGGATGAGCTTTTGAATACGCCGGGGCCGCCGTTGGTCGGGGGGGCCCAAGAATTGGCGCAGGCGATCCGGGAGTCGCGGCGCGATTGATCGTTGGTCGCAAGGCTGCGAGCAAAGATTTAACACAGAGTGCACAGAGGAACCGCGGAGGAAAATCGGAGAAAGATAAAGGCGTTTACCGCGGAGACGCAGAGAAAACCTTGGGAGCGTTGCTGAATGTTGACTGTGGTGGCCGGGTTGATTGAGGCGGAGGGGAAGATTTTGGTTTGTCAGCGGCGGCGTGGGGGCGCGTTTGAATTGATGTGGGAATTTCCCGGGGGGAAGTTGCAGGCTGGGGAGACGGCTGTGGAGGGGTTGGCGCGGGAGTTGCGTGAGGAGTTGGGGGTGGAGGCGCTGGTCGGCGTGGAAGTTTTTCGTACCCGGCATCGGTATGCGGAGATGCGGGAGGAGATCGAGTTGATATTTTTTGCGGCGGCGGTGGAACCGGCGGCGATTCGCAACATCGTGTTCGAGAGCGTGGAATGGCGCGCGCCGGAGACTTTGGCGGAATTGAATTTTCTGCCTGCGGATCGCGAGTTTGTGGGGAAGTTGGGACGGAGGGAGATCCAGCCGAATTTGCCGGCGGCCGGGATCGCTGCGGAAAAACGGAAGAAAGATCCTTCGCTCCGCTCGGGATGACGGCGCGTGACGATTGCGGCAGGGCGGCGGATGCGCCTCGCTGGGCGCAGGCAGCTGCATCAAAAAAAGCAATTGCTGGAGGAGTGCGCTTGGTTGCGTTGGGGTGTATTCTATTGGTGAGAAAATAGTGGATAGCGCGCCGTGCGCGGGTGAAAGACGGTGACAGCGAGCGCGATGCGAGGGCCGAACGAAGACATGAATAACGAGATCAGTTTGCCGTTGCAGGGACTGGACGCGGCGGAAATTCAGGAGTGGCTGGAGTCGCTGGATTCGGTGCTGCAATCGAGCGGGCCGGACGTGGCGTCCTACATACTGGAGCGCCTGCGCGCGCATGCGAAGGTGATCGGGATCGAGATTCCGTTTACCGCGAACACGCCGTACGTGAACACCATTCCGCATCGCCTGCAGCCGGAATTTCCGGGAGATCAGCAACTGGAGCGGCGCATCAAGAGCCTGGTGCGTTGGAACGCGCTGGCGATGGTGGTGCGCGCGAATCGCGAAGAACACGGAATTGGCGGACACATTTCCACCTATGCGTCAGCGGCGGCGTTGTACGAAGTGGGCTTCAACCATTTTTTCCGGGCGCGCACGGCGGAGTTTGAGGGCGACACGATTTATTTTCAGGGCCACGCCGCGCCAGGAATTTATTCGCGCGCGTTTTTGGAAGGGCGGCTGTCGGCGGAGAAGCTGGAAAATTTCCGCCGCGAATTGAAGCCGGGCGGCGGGCTTTCGTCGTATCCGCATCCTTGGCTGATGCCGGATTTCTGGGAGTTCCCTACCGTTTCGATGGGCCTGGGCCCGCTGATGGCGATTTACCAGGCGCGTTATAACCGCTATCTGGAAAATCGCGGGTTGAAACCGGCGACGGACGCGAAGGTGTGGGCGTTCTTGGGCGACGGCGAGACGGACGAGCCGGAATCGCTGGGCGCGATCACTTTGGCATCGCGCGAAAAGCTGGACAATCTGATTTTCGTGATCAATTGCAATTTGCAACGGCTGGATGGGCCGGTGCGCGGGAACGGGCAGATTATTCAGGAGCTGGAATCGTCGTTCCGCGGGGCTGGCTGGAATGTGATCAAGGTTTTGTGGGGCACGGAGTGGGACGCAATTCTGGAGCGCGACACCGAGGGTTTGCTGGTGAAGCGCATGGGCGAACTGGTGGACGGCGAGTATCAGAAGCTGGTGGTTTCTTCCGGCGCTTATGTGCGTGAGCATTTCTTCGGCTCCGATCCGCGATTGCTGAAACTGGTGGAACCGTTTTCGGATGAGGAGCTGCGGCGTTTGCGCTTGGGCGGGCACGATCCGCGCAAGGTGTATGCCGCTTACAAGGCGGCTACGGAGAACAAGGGCGCGCCGACGGTGATTCTGGCGCGGACGATTAAAGGTTACGGGCTGGGAGAAGCGGGCGAAGGGAAAAATATCACGCACCAGCAGAAGAAGTTGAACGAAGACGAACTGCAGGAATTTCGCACGCGCTTCGATATCCCTCTGAGCGATGCGCAGTGCGCGGAGGTGCCGTTCTACCGTCCGGCGGAAGACAGCGAAGAAATTGCTTACATGCGGGCGCGGCGCGAGGAACTCGGCGGCTACGTGCCGCAGCGGAGCGTGCGTTCGAAGGCGCTGGTGGCGGATCATGAGGAGTTGTTCAAGGAATTTTTGACCGGCAGCGACGGACGCGAGGTTTCGACGACCATGGCGTTCGTCGGGATTTTGCGGAAAATGTTGCGCGATCCGGAAATGGGGAAATTGATTGTGCCGATCGTGCCGGACGAAGCGCGGACGTTTGGCATGGAGTCTTTGTTCCGCACGGCGGGAATTTATTCCAGCGTGGGACAGCGGTATGAGCCGGTGGACGTGAACACGCTGCTTTATTATAACGAAATGAAGGACGGACAGATCCTGGAGGAAGGGATTACGGAAGCGGGGTCGATGGCGTCGTTTATTGCGGCGGGCACGGCTTACGCGACGCACGGGATTAATACGATCCCCTTCTTCATTTATTATTCGATGTTCGGATTCCAGCGCATTGCGGATTTTATTTGGGCCGCAGCGGACATGCGCGTGCGCGGATTTTTGCTGGGTGGGACGGCGGGGCGGACGACTCTTTCGGGCGAAGGATTACAGCACCAGGACGGGAACAGTCACGTACTGGCTTTGCCGGTGCCGAATCTGCGGGCTTACGACCCGGCTTACGCGTATGAAGTGTCGGTGATTATCGAGGACGGAATTCGCCGGATGTATAAGGATGGCGAGAGCATTTTTTATTACATCACGGTGATGAACGAGAATTATGCGATGCCGGCGATGCCGGGCGACGTGCGCGCAGGGATTTTGAAGGGGATGTACCGGTTCCGGGCCGCGCAGAACAAGGAATCTCAGTTGCGCGCGCAGTTGTTTGGCAGCGGCGCGATATTGAACGAGGCTCTGAAGGCGCAGGAAATTCTGGCGGAGAAGTATGGCGTGGCGGCGGACGTGTGGAGCGTGACGAGTTATAAAGCGCTTTATACGGATGGGATTGAGACGGACCGTTGGAACCGGTTGCATCCTGCGGAGAAGGCGCGTGTCCCTTACGTGACCCAACTTTTGCAGGACGCTCCGGGAGTGCTGGTGGCGGCGACGGATTATTTGAAGACTTTGCCGAATATGATCAGCCAGTGGGTGCCACGGCGGATGGCGTCGCTGGGAACCGATGGATTCGGACGCAGCGAAGGCCGGGCGGCTTTGCGGGATTTCTTTGAGGTGGATGCGCGGTTTATCACGTTGGCGACGCTGCATGAGCTTTTCTTGGACGGCAAGATTGAGAAGTGCGTGGTGTCGAAGGCGATTGCGGACCTCGGGATTAATCCGGAGAAAGTGAATCCTGTGATTTCGTAGCGTCTCCAGCGTTCGCAAAGAGCGCGGCCCCGGCTCGGCGGTTTCGAGCCGGGGCTTTTCTTTTTTAGACCAGCGAGCGGCCGCCGTCAACTACTAGGATCTGACCCGTCACGAAGTCGGCTTTGGTCAGGTAGGCTACGGCTTCGGCTATGTCTTCGCCTGTGCCGGTGCGGTGGAGGGGGACGCGCTGGATGTAATCCTCGTCGGGGGGCTCGCCGGGAAATTGGATGGTGCCGGGAGCGATGCTGTTCACCAGGATTTCAGGGCCCAGCGCGCGGGCCAGGCAGCGGGTGAGCATGATGGAGCCGGCTTTGGAGACGCAGTAGTGGGTGTAGCCGGGCCAGGGGAGCAGGCCGCCGAGCGAGGAAAGATTGATGATCCGGCCGCGGCCCTGGCGTTTCATGATAGGCGCCGCGGATTGCGCGCACAGGAATTGCGATTTCAGATTTACGTTCATGATGTGGTCCCACTGCTCTTCGGTGAGTTCCTCGAATTTTGCGGCGAAGAACATTCCAGCGTTGTTGACCAGGATATCGAGGCGGCCGAATTCGTTTTCTGTGGCGGTGAAAAGCTTTTGCACGTCGGCGCGGTGGGAGACGTCGGCTTGAACGGCCAGGGCGCGGCGGCCTTGGGATTTCAGCTCGCTGACCAGGGAGTCGGCGTCGGATTTGGAGGAGTCGTAGTTGATGATGATGTCGGCGCCGTCGGCGGCGAGGCGCAGGGCGATGCTACGGCCGATGCGTTTGGAACCGCCGGTGATTAGGGCGACTTGACCTGCCAGGGATTTCTCGGGCATGGGGATTTTCTCCTTGTCGTCGTCACATTAACATCTTGGTGGGCGGGCGGGGAATGATGTGGAAGGAAAGTCAAAAGATTTTACACAGAGAAGAGGGAGGAAAGGCGGAGGCAAATCGGAGAAAGAAGGACAATTTACCGCAGAGACGCAGAGGGCGCAGAGAAAAACCTAAGAGCACAGGCAAGATTGCCTGTGCCACCATGGCCGGGCGCCGAGAAAACCTTCAGATGGCGCGACGAAGCGGACGCGGCGATTGATGTAGAATCGGGGACTGTTGCGTCGTCACCTGTCACGCGGGATTGATCAATCGTCATTTGGCGCGGGTCACGAGTCACGAATTACGGCTTACGGAGGCGGGATGAAAGTTGATTTGCTGGCTATTGCGGCGCATCCGGATGATGTGGAGCTTACCAGCGGGGGGACCTTGCTGAAGATGGCGGCGGCTGGGTATCGCACGGGGGTGCTGGATTTGACGCGCGGGGAGACGGGGACGCGCGGGACTCCGGAGACGCGGTTGAAGGAGGCGGCGCGGGCGGCAAAGATTATGCGCGTGACGGTGCGCAGGAATTTGGGTTTGCCGGACGCGCATCTGGAGATGCGCGAGGATTACAAGATGGCCATCGCGGAGGTGATTCGCGAGCTGCAGCCGCGGACCGTGATACTTCCCTTCTGGGAGGGGCGGCACCCGGACCATTACACCGCGGCCCAGTTGGGATTTGAGGCTTGTTTCGTGGCGGGGCTGAAAAATTATCCGTTGGGTGGCGAGGCGTACCGGCCTTTCAAGATTTTGTACGCGGCGGCTTATGAGTATCAGCGGCCTACGTTTTGCGTGGACATTACCAAGGAATTCGCGCGGCGGAAGCAGGCGATTTTGGCTTACGCTTCGCAGTTTACGCCGCCGAAGGAGGAGCGGAAATCGAAGGTAGTGCTGCCGCTCGACGAACTCGAAGCCCGGATGAATTCGATGGCGCAGTATTACGGTCGGCTGGTGGGGGTGAAGTACGCGGAGGGATTTATTGTTAAGGAAGTGATGCAGGTGGAGGACGTGGTGAAGATGCAGGTGCGCTCGATGTGAGGTCGTGCGCTGCTGCTAAAACTCGTCGGATTCCTGGGCGTAGCTGAAGCCTGGGAGGGCGTAGGCCGGGCCTTTGCGGTCCACTTTTACTTTTACGGGGCGTTCGGATTCGGCGCCGGCTTTGCGCAGGATGGCGAAGGTGGTCAAGGCTTCGTTGTAAACCTTAGTAACCAAATAGGATTCTCCGGAGTCTTCCTTCTTCCAGACCTGGCCGACTTGGAGTTTGCGCGTGGGCACATGACTAATGTAGTGAGAATTGGGGGGGGCGTCAACATGAGTGCGTAGGAGTGATTCTCTGAGGCAACATGTGGCGTGGAACCGACGACGGACCTGACCCGAAACCACCGGAGCGCTCTACGGAAAGTCCTTGAACGTCAAGAGCCACAGAGCCGCCACAGCGACGGCGAGCGCTATCAACATACCGACGACCCAAGGTTTCTTCACTGACTAAGTCACAAACTATAGATGGGCCTCGTGGGTGTTCTTTGTCAAGTACCTCTATTGCGGCGGCCTCCCTGCCAGCCTGATTTGTGACAGACCTTTTACAAGGGTGAGAAAACTAAAATGGGGTGAGGTACATCCAACGAATTCAGCAGAGGAAGGTGCTCGGAGGGGTGTATAATCCGGGCAGTATCCGCCGGAGGTAGCCATGAGACACAGTTTGGCGGGGCAGTTGGGGACCTTGATCGTCGCGGCAGCGCTGGTGACTTCGACCAGCCTCGCAGCCGTGCCGCCGCTGCAGCAGCAGGGCGGGCAACAGAGTTCGTCACAGCAACAGGGCGCGACACCACCGGCGCAGCAACCTTCGGCGCAGCAGCCCTCTACACCTCCGAGTGGCACACCTTCCAGCGGCACGGCTTCTCCGGGCAGCACGACTCCGGGCACCGATCCCTCCACCACTGGTGCGTCTGGCGGCAACGCGCAGCAAAAGGGCGCAGTGCAGCAGGCGGACCAACCCGTCGAGCAGCCTGCGGACCCGAACGTAAAAGCGGGCAGCAAGGCGGACGTGAGCGCGATCGGAAACCGCACCAGCGTGGGGCACGGGCTGAACTTTTATTCGCTGGAGCATGAAATTGCGCTGGGAAAGCAGCTTTCGGCTGAAGTAGAGCGCCAGGCGAAATTCATTAACGATCCGGTGGTGGTTGAGTATGTGAATCGCGTGGGGCAGAACCTGGTGCGGAATTCGGACGCGCAGGTGCCGTTCACGATCAAGGTGATTGATTCGGACGTGGTGAACGCGTTTGCGCTGCCGGGCGGATTTTTCTACGTGAACAGCGGGTTGATTCTGCACGCGGACGAGGAATCGGAACTGGCGGGCGTGATGGCGCACGAGATTGCGCACGTCTGCGCGCGGCATGGCACGAAGCAGGCGACCAAGGGCGAAATCGCCCAGCTGGCGATGATTCCGGCGATGATTTTTATTCCTTACACTTTGGCGGGATACGCGATTTATCAGGGCATGCAGTTCGCGATACCGATGGCGTTCCTGCAGTTCACGCGAACCGACGAGAAGGAAGCGGATTATCTTGGTTTGGAGTACATGTACAAGGCGGGGTACGACCCGAACGCGTTTGTGGCGTTCTTTGAGAAGGTAGCTTCGGACGAGAAGAAGCAGCCCGGCACGATACCGAAGATTTTCTCGACGCACCCGCCAACGCCGGACCGCATTGAGGCCTCGCAGAAAGAGATTGCGACGATTCTGCCGCAGCGCAGCGAGTATATCGTGACCACATCGGAATTTGACGTCGTGAAGCACCGCTTGCAATTGATCGAGCAAAACGTGAAGGTAAACGACAAGAATCCGAACAAGCCTACTTTGCGGAAGAAGACCGCGCAGACTACGGCGCCGCAGCCGGGGGATACTTCGACCACGTCGGATCCGAATTCTGATCCGGACCGGCCGACTTTGCAGCACCGCACGGATCCGAATCAGCAGCCTTGATAGGCTGTTGAAAGTTCAGAGTTGATAGTTAAAAGTTAAAACCTTTGGCGCCCGGTACTTTTGCCGGGCGCCTTTTTTTTGCATGCGCTTTATTGAGACCGCAAAGCATGTACTTCTGCGGCTGAACAGCTTGCGTAAAAACGGTCAAATTGTCATCCCGCAGGCGCCTTTTGCCGGAGGGATCTGCTTTTTCCTTAACATTGGAGCAAAAAAGCAGATCCTCCTCGCTGCGCTCGGGATGACACCCGCGCCACTTTTTCCGCAAACTGTGAAGCCCCACGATTTTTGCTGTGTTGATGTCGTTGCTGAAGCCGCGACCTACAAAGATTTCGAAGCAATGTAAAAGCCTGTGGAATCTAGCGCGTCTGGACTTCGGCTACGCCCATTCGCTTCAGGCCTTCGGCGTAGTATTTGCGGTACATGATGTCCCACTCTTCGCTGCCTTCGAGGATTTCTTTTTTCTGCGAGGCGATTTTGGCGCGGACTTCGGTGTCCACCTGGGCTTCGACTTTCAGAAGGGCGGTGATGATGCTGACGATTTCCTGGCGGATGGTGTCGCGGTCTTCGACGAAATCCACGTCGGGACTGGAGACCAGGAAATCAATGATGCGATGGGAGAGGCGTACGGTTTTTTCGCGTGTCAGTCTCATGGCATCGGCCGCTGCTTAGCGGAGAATTAATTTCCTTTCGCGGGCCAGCTGGCCCTTCACTTTCTTGTACATTTCCTGATAAGAGGCGCCGGAAGTGCGCATTTCCTCGGCGTATTTGGCGAGAATCTCGCGCACCTCTTCGTTCAGCCGATCCTCAATAGTCACTTCCTCGGCCATCACCTGGCGGACCTGCTGGGTGAGACTCTCCGCGTTCTTGGCTTCGATCATCTTCGCGGCCACCAGGCGCTTCACGATTTCTTTCGCCATGTAACCGACATAATCGCGCGACAATAGCATTCGGTTCGACTCCGCGTGGTGCGACGAGCAAATCAGTTTACTGGCAGCCTGCGCGGAGTGTCAAGGCAAGCAGTTGCACCGATTTTTGGGGGATTCGTGGCGAGGGGGCCAGCGGTGGTGCGCCAAGCCAAAAAGCGCGGCGCGGACCCAGCGGCGGCGGCGCTAGCGCAGGTAGCGCACGGCTTGCACGGGGGCTGGGATGCACTTCTGCAGGCCCTCTTGGATCGCGGCGTCGAGATCGGAATGCGGCGCCGGAGAGAATTCCGCAGCTTTGAATAATCTTTCGGCACGCTCTGGGCTGGCAAGATGTGTCACGTGGATGCGGCCCGCGGAAACCAGCGCGGAGACGCCGGCGCGCTCGGCGGGAAAGGCGTGCGCGAGTTTTTCGTATTCTTCGGCCGCCAGTTCCCAGCGCTGTTCGCGCTCCAGGTAGCGGCAAATTTCCAGCCACACTCCGCGCGGCAGCTTGTCGCCGCCGAGGTTCTTATACATTTCGTAGTCGGCCGCGGCAGCTTCCAATTCTCCAGCCATCACCCGCAGGCGGCAAAGAACAGCGAGCGTTTCTTTTTGCCCCGCAAGGTCTCTTTTTCGTTCCTGGACCTTGAACAAGAGGTCCCAGCCATCCAGTAAATCCGGTTTTTCCTGCACCAGTTGCCGCAGCGTGGCGCTTGCGCCTTCCAGATTGTTCTCGGCGATCGAGTTGTTCGCGCGAACGATCAACGGGTCGGCGGTCCATGTGACTCTCGCTTCGATCGCCTGATCCGCCGATTGCTCCAGGCCCGATGCGCGCAGCAGGAATGCTCCCAGCGCACCGAAGGCGAAGCCACCGATGTGCGCCCAATAGGCCACTCCCGCTTCGGCTCCCACCACCCTAGCCAATACGCCCGAAGACAAATTCATCAGCAGCCATATCGGCAGAATGACGTACGCCGGAACATCGAATTTTATGATTTTCACCCACAGCACCCAGCCCAGGCGAATACGCGTGGTGGGAAAGCGGACCAGGAAAGCGCCCATCAGGCCGGCGATTGCTCCGGAGGCCCCAAGCGCGGGAACGAAACTGTGCGGAAAGACGGCGCCATGTACTGCCCACGAGAGCGCGCCCGCCGCAAGATAGAAAATCGGATAGATGACGCGTCCCCAGAGGTCCTCCAGAATCGTCCCAGCAATCCACAGAAACCACATGTTGAAAATGATATGCAGCCAGCCACCGTGCAGGAACGTGGCGGTGATGTAAGTTCGGGCGTAGGGATGCACCGAGTGAAAAGCATAGTTCCAGGAGATGGAGGTCGCCTGAATCTGCGCGAGTTGGGAACAGAGCGCGTTCATTTCGGCATTGGCGTCGCTGGCCGAATAGTCGGAGGAGTGAATTTTCTTGTCCCACGCGTCCAGGAAGTGATCGCGTGCAGGATCTTCCATTTCGGAATAGATTTCCGCGTGCTCGAACCTGAACGCCCGCACGATGTCGGACGCCGCCGGTGTCAGCGGCGCATCGGGAAATAGCGCGCTCAGGAGCACAATATGGTATTCAGCCTGGCTGATCCGGACGATCTGCTCTTGCATCGGGCTGATGGTCACGAGGAAAATGGCGGCACACAGCCCGATGATGGCCGTGGTCACCCAGGGCCAGCGGCGGCCGCGCAAATTTTCATGGCCAATGGGAATGATCATCGAGCCGAGCTCCTGTCAACCGCCGCTCGGTCGCTGCTCGAGCGTTGCTTGAGGGCGCCAGCATCCGGGCTAGTCCGAACCGGAACAGGCGCAGCACACGGTGTACTCAATTGTTATGAGAGTGAAACGATAAAGCCAATAGGACTCCGGCACCTTTGCGTGTTTAGAGAGTAACCGCTTCGAAGGAGGCGCGATGGCGGCGACGGTTGGTGTGGGCTCGGCGCAGGCAGACGACATACTGACGATCTGTGCGATTAGCGTTTTGGCTGCGATTGTCGATAATGTGGTGCATGAGGGATTGGGTCATGCTGCCACGGCGCTGCTCACCGGCACGCAATCTGGGGTGCTGACGACTGTCGCTTGGTCCAGCAACTTTGACTCGCGACTGGTGGCCGCGGGTGGAACCTTGGCGAACCTGACGGCTGCTCTGATTTTTTGGATTGTGCTGCGCGGCGCAACGGGAGCCTCGGTGCGATTGCGGTATTTTTTGCTGCTGTCGCTGGCATTCAATTTATTTTCGGGGACTGGGTATTTCTTTTTTTCGGGCGTTACTAATTTTGGGGATTGGGCGGTGGTGATTGCTGGATTGCAAGCGCATTGGCTGTGGCGGTGGCTGCTGGTCGTAGTGGGGATCGCTGCTTACTATGGCGCGGTGTTGCTGGTGGGTAGCGGGTTGGTGCGATATGTGGGAGTGCCGCGGAGCGATGCGCGGCGGCTGACGAAACTTACTTTGATTCCCTACCTTGCGGCGACGTTGCTAGTTTGCGCGGGCGGACTGTTGAACCCGCTTGGAATTCAGCTGGTGTGGCAATCAGCGCTGCCGGGGACCGCTGGCGCTGACTCTGGGTTACTGTGGTTGCGGTATTACATTCCGCGGGGGACCGTTCCGGAGCGAGCTTCGGATGGAATTAGCAGGAGCTACGGGTGGATCGCTGTGGCTGCGGTGTTGTCGCTCGTCTTTGTTTTTGTGTTGGGGCGCGGGATCACGCTGCACCGCTAGCTTGCCGGCCAGATTGGCTGCATTCGCAGGTACCGCGGGCATCTGCTATTCTTGTGACTTCAGCGTAATGCGATACACAATCGTGGGCACCGAAATTATCGGGAGGGGATGGCATCGTGACACTTTCTATTGCTTCGCCGCGTGGCGTGGACCGCGCAGCCAATTTTAACGCGGGGCCGGGGGCGCTGCCGTTGGCTGTCCTGCAGCGCATCCGCGAGGAGCTGCTGGATTACCGCGGGACGGGCATGTCCGTAATGGAGATGAGCCACCGCTCGGCCGAATTTGAAGAAATTATCGGGCGCGCAGAGCAGAATCTGCGCAAGCTGATGGGCATCCCCGAGGAATACGGCGTGATCTTCGTGCAGGGGGGCGGCAGTTCGCAATTTACGATGGCACCTTTGAATTTGTGCTTGCCGGGCAAGCCTGTGGACGTGTTGCATACCGGAATGTGGACCGGCAAAGCGCTGGCGGAATTGAAGCGCGGGACGCCCTACAGGATTGCGGCTTCGACGGAGGCGGTGAAATTTACGCGCCTGCCGCGCAAGGACGAAATTCAGCTCGGAGCGGACGCTTCGTACGTTTACATGTGCACGAATAATACGATCGAGGGTTCGCAGTGGCATTCGTTGCCTGAGACAGGCGAGGTGCCGCTGGTGGCGGATATGTCGTCGGACATTATGTCGCGGCCCGTGGATGTGCGGAAGTTTGGATTGATTTTTGCCGGGGCGCAGAAGAATTTGGGGCCTTCCGGGGCGACTGTGGTGATTGTAAGGAAGGATCTCGCGGAGCGGGCGGACAAGAATTTGCCTACGGTGCTGCAATATCGCACGCATATCAAGGAGAAGTCGCTGTATCACACGCCGCCGACGTTTGCGGTTTACATTGTGGGATTGGTTTTGGAGTGGATCGAGGCGGAGGGCGGAGTGGCGGCTATCGAGAAGCGTAATGAGGCGAAGGCTCGCCTGCTTTACGACGCGATTGATTCCAGCGGCGGGTATTACGTGGGGCCGATCGAGAAGGACTCGCGGTCCAAGATGAATGTGACGTTTCGCGTGGCTGGCGGGAACGAGGGACTTGAGAAGAAATTCGCTGCGGAAGCGACGGCGGCTCGGTTGATCGGGCTGGGCGGCCATCGGTCGGTGGGGGGGATGCGGGCTTCGATTTACAATGCGGTGCCGCTCGAGACTGTCCAGGTCTTGGTGAGTTTCATGCGAGAGTTTCAAAAGGCGAACGGTTAGGGCGGCTCTGCGGCCAGCGGTTAATAATTCAAAAGACTTAGTTCCTCGTTCTAACACTCCGATACTGATCCCGGGTTCGAGCATGACGTATCAGCCACAGTAGTGTGGCTTCTGCGCAACAGTTGGCTTGACTTGGTGAATTAGGCCCGGTATTGTGGGATTTCGATGGTAAATCGACTCAAAATGGCTTGTTTTGACTCGCAACGGTGCGGTTTTTCAATTCGGGGCGCCGCTCGTCCTGCCGAATTGGCACGGATTCGAGGGTCGAGGCCGACGATTTACGGTGAATCCTTGATGGAACGGTATCTGGAGGAAGGCCGTTGAAGGCGGAGCGAGCTAAACCAAAAAACCGGTTGTGGCCGTGGATCGGCGGAATCGTGGTCACGCTGCTGACGGCTGCCGTGTTCATGGTGGGGTCGCTGGACGTGCCGCTGCGTCCGGAACAAGGCAGCGAGTTTGCGGTATTTTTCGCGTTGACGACGCTGCTGGCGGTGGCGCTGCTGGTGTTCACCGTGATTTTGGCGCGCAGCCTGGTGCGGCTGTGGATCGAGCGGCGCAGCGGCCAGATGGGCTCGCGGTTCAAGGTGAAGATGGTGCTGGGCGCGATTGGCGTGTCGCTGCTGCCGATCGGTTTCTTTTTCTTCTTCAGCTACGCGGTTGTGAATCGCACGTTGATCGCCTGGTTCCCGCGGCCGCTGGAAATTGCTAATGAGCAGAGCCAGCGGCTGCTAGAAGACATGGCGCGCGCTAATTTGAATCACCTGGATGCCATTGCCGAAAAAGCTGCGGCGACGAGCAAGGGCAATCAATCGCTGCTGGGATTGGCGTGGTCGGTGGACGCTTCCTGGATCGCGCATGCGGCGGGGCAAGCGGACGACGGCGTGGCGTACGTGAAACCCGAGGATCCCGCGAGCGACCAAACCGTGCCGGAGATGGAGACGATTACTCCCACGCTGATGCAAACGCTGCCGAACGGCGCGGAAATCTGGCACACCGAGGATCATTTGTATATTGCGGGGAGCGCTCCGCTGAATGGAGCCAGACTGTACGTGGCGCGGATCTTGCCAAGTGATTTCCTGTCGCGTTATTCGGAGATTCGAACGCAGACCGAAACTTACGCGCGGCAGAAGCAGGGGCTGCGCGCTTATAAACGCGACGTGCTGCTGGGGCTGCTGGTGGTGACCGTGATTTTGGGATTTTCGACTACGTGGGTGGCGCTGTTTCTGTCTAAGCAGGTGACGGTACCGATTCAGGCGCTGGCGGAGGCGACGCGGGAGATTTCGCGCGGGAATTTCGATTACCGGATTGACGTGAAGGGACAGGACGAGTTGGGCATGCTGGTGCGCTCTTTCAATCGCATGACGGAGCAGCTGGGCGAGGGGCGGCGGCAGATCAATGAGTTCACGCAGAGTCTGGAACAGGCCATCGAAGAGCGCGAGCGCCGGCGCAAATTGATGGAAGCGATTCTGGAAAATATTCCCACGGGCGTGATTTCCCTGAATTCTTCGGGCGAAGTGGCGCAGGTGAATTCGGCGGTGCCGGCGATTCTGGGAGATTCGGCGCGAGAGGCGCGGACTTTGCCGGACTTGGTGGGAGAAGATGCGGCGCGAGCGGTGCTGCATCTGATGCGGCGTTCGCTGCGCATGGGCGTGGCGTCGCGGGAAATTGAGATTGCGACGGCGGGGCGGCTGGTGCGCGCGGCGGTGACGGTGAGTTCGCTGGGGCCGCGGCTTTCGAATCCTGGGTACGTGATCGTGATTGACGATTTGACGGATTTGCTGCGCGCGCAGAAAGCCGCGGCCTGGCAGGAAGTGGCGCAGCGGATTGCGCACGAGATCAAGAATCCTTTGACGCCGATTCAGCTCTCGGCGCAGAGACTGCTGCGTTATCTGGAGCGCAGCGGCGGGTCGCAGCAGGCTGGGGCGCTGCGGACGGAGCTGGAGAAATTGGTGGCGGAGTGTGCGGGGTTGATCGAGCGCGAAGTGCACACGTTGAAGTCGCTGGTGGATGCGTTCTCGCAGTTTGCGCGCTTCCCTGCCGCGCGATTGGCGCCGGAGGATGTGAATTCGATTGTGGCGAGCGCTTTGGATTTATTTCATGGGCGCCTGGAGGGTGTGACCGTGCGGACGGAACTCGCGGCGTCATTGCCTTTGGTGAAGGCGGACCGCGAGTTGTTGCGGCGCGTGCTGGCGAATTTGATTGATAACGCGGCGGAGGCGATGGAGGGGGCGGGGATACGGCGGATGCGCGTGGCTACGCGCGTGGAGGGCGACGGCGACGCGGTGGAAGTGGAAATTTCCGATAGTGGACAGGGGATTTCGCCGGAGGACAAGGAGCGGTTGTTCTTGCCGCATTTTTCTACTAAGGAGCGCGGGACGGGTTTGGGCCTCGCGATCGCCAGCCGGATTATCGCTGAACATAACGGGACGATTCGGGTCGAGGACAATTTGCCGACGGGAACGCGATTTGTGATTCGGTTTCCGGCAGCGGAGATTCCGGTTTCGCCTGCCTAGGGTGATCAGAAAATCAAAAGATTTAACACAGCGGACACGGAGAAAAGGCGGAGGTAAATCGGAGAGGGACGGACGATTTACCGCAGAGACGTAGAGGACGCAGAGAAGACCTACCTAACATGCCAGCATCCATATTTATTGTTGATGATGAAAACGGGATACGCGAATCTCTCGGTGCTTTGTTGCGCGACGAGGGGTACGACGTGGAGGCTGTGGCCTCGGGCGAAGAGTGCCTAGCGCGTTTGGAGACGCGTACTTTTGATCTAGTGCTGCTGGATGTGTGGTTGAAGAAAATGGATGGGCTGGAGACTTTGGAGCGGGTGCAGGCGCAGGACGGAGCGCCGATGGTGGTGATGATTTCGGGGCACGCGAATATTGAGACGGCGGTGCGGGCTACGAAGTTGGGCGCGTTTGATTTTGTGGAGAAGCCTTTATCGCTGGAAAAAGTGGTTTTGGTGGTGCGCAACGCGCTGGAATATTTGCGTTTGGAGACGGAAAACCGCCGGCTGCGCGCGGAGCTGGAGGAGAAGCACCAGATATTGGGCAGCAGCATCCCGATGAAAGCCCTGCGGCAGCAGATCGCTTTGACGGCGCCGACAAATGGACGCGTCCTGATTTACGGCGAGAGCGGTACCGGGAAGGAACTGGTGGCGCGCGCTTTGCACGCCAGCAGCTTGCGCAGCTCGATGCAATTTGTGGAAGTGAATTGCGCTGCGATTCCGGAGGAATTGATCGAATCGGAAATGTTCGGCCATCGCAAGGGCAGTTTCACGGGCGCGAGCGAAGACAAGGTGGGGAAATTTCAGAAGGCGGACGGCGGGACGCTGTTTCTGGATGAAGTGGGCGATATGAGTTTGAAGACGCAGTCGAAGGTGCTGCGCGTGTTGGAGGAGCGGCGCGTGGAGCCACTGGGGTCGAACCAGCCGGCGACGGTGGACGTGCGGGTGATCGCCGCGACGAATAAAAAGCTGGAGGAAGAAATTGCGCGCAATGCTTTCCGCGAGGATCTTTTTTACCGGTTGAACGTGATTCCCTTCTACGTGCCGGCTTTGCGCGAGCGGGTGGCGGATATTCCGATTCTGGCGGCGCATTTTCTGGCTGCTTTTTGCCAGGAATATGGGAAGAAGGCGAAGGAGTTCAGTCCGACGGCACTCGACGTGCTCCTCAATTATCCGTGGCCCGGCAACGTGCGCGAGCTGAAAAATCTGGTGGAGCGCCTCGTGATAGTTTGTCCTTCGCCGCGCATCGAGCCGCATCATTTGCCGCCGGAACTTTTTCGGGGAGTGTCGAAGAGCCCGCAGAAGCCTTACGAGAGTTTGCAGGAGGCGCGGTCAGCGTACGAGCGCGAGTTCGTGCTGCGCAAGCTGGAGGAAAATCGCTGGAACATGACGAAGGCGGCGCAGGCCTTGGGTTTGGAGCGCAGCCATTTGTACCGCAAGATGCGTTCGCTGGGAATTGCGCCGACGCGGGTGTGATGCTGATCGTCGTTGCGCGCCGCGCGTGCCGCGGGGAAACGACACACACCTGACTGCGAGGCTCAGTTCCCTTCCCGCAGGGCGGCGCGCTTGCGGCTAAGAGCCGACGCGGATGTGCGCGAAAGAGTTGAAGATCCCGAAAATATTCAACAGCCAGAGAACTACGGCGATTACTACTACCGCGTTCAGGATCGATTTAATTGTTCCCTGCATGGGAATAAGGTCGACCAGCCACAGCAGTACTCCCACCACGATCAGAACCATTATTACCGTCAACAATGGCATTGGTTGTTGACCTCCTTTGTAGAGAAGTCTTATCGACTTTTCTCGATGTGAGAATACGCAGCATGCCCGCGGCGGGCCATACATGGAAGAGAGTAGAGCTGCTTAGGGATTTACGTTATGCCGCACGACACAGCGACCGCCGCAAATCCAACCGCGCTGCGCCGCTAGACTTCTTCGGCTTCCTGGAATTGGGCTAGTTGTTCCAGTTGGCGGTGCCAGTCGAGTTGGCGGACCAGGGTGGAGCTTTGGCGCCAGTTGGATTGCACTTTCACGAAGAGCTCGAGGAATATTTTTGCGCCCAGGATGAATTCCAGTTCTTTGCGCGCTGTGGTGCCGATCTTCTTGATCGCTTCCCCGCCCTTGCCGATCAGAATGCCCTTCTGGCCGTCGCGTTCCACGTAGATGGTGGCGCGGATGCGCAGCAGCTTGGGGGTTTCCTCAAAACTATCAATCAGGACGGCGATGGCGTGCGGGACTTCGTCGCGCGTCTGCAGGATGGCTTTTTCGCGCACAACCTCGGCGGCGAGGAAGCGTTCGGGTTGGTCGGTGAATTGGTCGGGCGGAAAATGCGGCGGGGCCTCGGGCAAGCGGGTGAGCCAGGAATTCACCAGGTCCAAGCAGCCGGCGCCGGTGAGCGCGGAGATGGGAAAAATTTCCGCGAAATCGAATTCTTTGTTGTAGCGCTCAATCAGCGGAAGCAGCAAATGTTTGGCTATCCGGTCCACTTTATTCAGCAGCAGGTACACGGGGCCGTGGAAGCGCTGAATCCATTGGATGGAGAAGCGGTCGCCGGGGCCGTAGTCCACGGAGGCGTCAACGATCAGGCAGAGGATGTCAATGCCTTCCAGAGCGTGTTGCAGTTCGTCCATCATCATGCGGCTGAGGACGTTTTTCGGTTGATGGATTCCCGGCGTGTCGATCAGGACGATTTGGGCGTCTTCGCGGTTGAGGATGCCTTGGATGCGATTGCGGGTGGTTTGCGGCTTGGGGGAGACGATGGCGACTTTTTGGCCGACGAGCGTATTGACGAGCGTGGATTTGCCCGCGTTGGGGCGGCCCACGATCGCGACGAATCCAGATTTGAATGGCATGGAAGAATTAATTGTACGCCTTTGAGGGGCGGGGCGGAAGGCGCGGGCTTTGACGTGCGAGGTGCGAGACAAAGTCAAAAGATTTAGCACAGAGAACACAGGGAAAAGCGGAGGGCACAGAGAAAGATAGCGTCTCCCGCAGTGGACATTTGGAGATTGTTTAAGCCGCACGAGTTGCGTTACGGATGGATGAATAAGCGAAGAACAAATCGGGCGCTGTGATTTCCACAGTATGATCCATTGACTTCGGCTGGCATCCTTGTAAACATTTGGTCCTTCGCGGTTCGGCCCAGCGACTGTCGCTGCGATGGTTCCGCGTTCCAACCTCTAAACTGCACGGCATGATCGGTAACCTAGGAGGGTTGTATGGCATACCCCGTACGAGCAATCCCCGAAGGGTATCACTCGATTAGTCCATCGTTAACCTGTAAAGACTGTGCGCGCGCGATTGATTTTTACAAAAACGTGTTCGGCGCGGTCGAAATGATGCGCATGCCATCCCCGGATGGCAAAATCTCCCACGCAGAAATGAAAATCGGAGATTCGATTATTTTTCTAAACGACGAAATGGGACCGACCGCGGCCGTCACTCCTGGGGCGCCGCCGATTTACTTGTTCCTTTACGTCGAGAATGCGGACAAGACTTTCACGCGAGCAGTGGCCGCCGGCGCGCAAATTGACATGGCGCTGGAGGACCAGTTCTGGGGTGATCGTTACGGCAAGGTAACAGATCCGTTTGGGCACCAGTGGGGGATCGCAACGCATGTGGAAGACGTGGCTCCGGAAGATATAGGGAAGCGGGCGGCGGCGTTTTTCGCCAAGGCCGCGGGGCAGAGCTAGCCGGCGTTTGCGTATTCGCACAATCGGAAGTGATGGGTCGGGCCCGCGTCTGGCGGGCCCGATTTTTTGCTGTGTGGACGTTTGCAGAAATTCACAAGCGTAGAGTCAAAAACCTCGCCCTCCCGTAAATCCCCGTGCAGCCTCGTGAAGCCCCGTGCTCCAAAGACAGGCAGGACGCGCACCCAGCCCGACCCCACCCCTCAGTTTGCACTTGAATTACCGTAACTACTGTGCTATCATCAGTCGTGCGCTAATTTCATCACCACAAGGGGGATACATGGTCAACGCCACTCGCGGTTCAGCGTCCCGCGCGACAGTCCCATCCTCCCCCCGCCCCTCAAAAATCAGCCATCGTCGGCTCGTATCCGTACTTCCCGCAATTTCTAATCGACACAAGATGCAATTAGAATCGTCCCTAACTTCCAGAAAACAAACAACAGCACCCAATTCGAATCGACACAAATTCTGCCCAAAGCCAGCCCCCGCACTTCGGTCCCCTGCGGTAACTACGCACCATCCACCACTCACGCCATTTCTATTCGATACAAATAAAACCCACAGAATCATCACTCTGCTAGGAGCCTTGCTGAAAAAAAAGGACATACAATTTTCTATTCAATACAAATTTGCCGTTGGTAGCATAGGCAATCTTGCCTGTGCGCCCTCCTTCGTCCTTGGAATTCGCAACGGCGAGCTAACGACTTCCCTTACACCGCAGAAGCATTACACAGTTCGGGCGGAGGAGGCTGCAGTGTTCGGGATCGGCTTGGCCCGGACCCGGAGTACTTTGCGTTGGTTGGCTTCGACCACCTCGAATCGCAGCCCGTCGGCTTCGATCACTTCGCCGGTGCGCGGCACGTGCCCGGCTACACTATTGAGCAGGCCGGCGATCGTGGTGGCGGCCGAATGCTGCATGCCGGAATCGAGTTGCACGCCGAAAAGTTCGCTGACTTTTTCGAGTTGCACGCTGCCGCGAATTACCAGCGCGCCGCTGGCTTCGCGGACCACGTCTGGCGCGGGACGGCGGTCTTCTTCCCCGATCTCGCCGACGATCTCTTCCACCAGATCTTCGATCGTGACCAGGCCAGCCATCAAACCGTATTCGTCGATCACTACGGCTAGCTGCTGGTTTTTGCGCTGCATTTCCTTCAGCAGCTCGGAGCCGAATTTCGTTTCGGGCACGAAGAGCGCGGGGCGCATCAGTTCGCGCACGGTGCGATGCGCGGCTTCGCGGTCGGGAACCTCAAGCATGTCGCGAGCCATGACGATTCCGGCAATATCGTCGAGCGTTTTCTCGAAGACGGGCAGGCGCGAGAATTTTGTTTCGACCACCAGGTCGCGCAATTCTTCCAGCGAAGCGTCGGCGCGAATGGCGATTACGTCTGGGCGCGGAGTCATCACATCGTGCACGCGCTTATCGCCGAATTCAACCACGGATTCGATCAGGCGGGCTTCGTCCTGTTCGATGATGCCCTCTTCGGTGGCGGCGTCCACCAGAGCTTCGATGGCCTGCTGCTGTTCGGCGGCGGGCGTCTGCGCCTCTTCCGATTCTTCGGACAGATGCAGCACGGAGATCAACAGCTCAAGCACGGCTTGCACCGGCCAAATGATGAAGACAAACGTGCGCAACACCGGAACGAGCGGCAACACCCAGTTCCCCGGGGCGCGCGCGAGTAGCAAGGCCGGGAAAAATTGCATGGCGATAACGACTTCGGCGCCGAGAAAAAATATCATCTCGACGGCGGCTTCCCAAGTGCCGGGGACGAAGAACAACACGCCGCGCGCGGTGATGGCGGCCACAAAGACCAGCCAGAAGCGCGCCAGGAGGCTGAAGCCGAGCGCGGCGCGGCGGCGCTCCATGTGCAGGCGCGGCTCGACGTCTGCTTCGAACGTGTCCAGGTGCTGGTGAATGCGTCCGGGATGAACGCGGCCGAGCTCGCGATAGGCGCGGTCGAGGTAGGAGAACACCACCAGGCCAATCGTCAGAGCCAGAACGCCGGCGGAGTAGAAGAAGATCGGCATCGTCAGCGCAATCCTAAGTCCCGACGCAGGCGATATTCGCGGCGGTCCATTTCGCCTGTGTCGGTCTCGTGATCGTAGCCCAGCAAGTGCAGGATGCCGTGCAGAATAAGAATGCGCATTTCGTGGTCGAAGGCGCGGCCCAGGCGGCGAGCGTTGCGGCGCGCGACGGCGGGGGCGATGGCGATGTCGCCGAGGTAGGGCTTTTTGGATCTAGAGGAGGCAGAGGACGTGGAGGAGGTGAAGGAGGAAGCTGGTGGCTTGCCAATTTTTCGACTGGGCGCACGGTTCGCCTTCGGCCGCGAATGGTTGCCGCCGATGCTTTGAACTTTGGTTTGGGGATCGGGTCCATCTGCTGGGAAGGACAATACATCGGTCGGACGATTTTTGCCACGATAGGCGCGATTCCAGCTTCTAATTTGCGCGTCGCTGACCAGAGCGATGGTGAGCGAGCGTGGCGCCAGGCGCAGCCGCTTGCGCGCGGCGGCGAGAAATTTCTCCAGGCCGGAAATGGAAACACGAACGCGACGCTGTTGATTGAGGATCATGCGCGCGAGGTTAATCCCGCGGATTCTGCTGGCCAGTATGGCTGGAATGGCCCGCGTGTCCGGAGCCGCGACCGTTGTGATGAGGATGGGTGGCGGCGTGCTCGTCGTAGGCTTTGATGATGCGCTGCACCAGGTTGTGGCGCACGACGTCGCGTTCATCGAAATACGTGAAGGAGATGCCTTCGATGTTGCCGACGATCTCGATCGCTTCGATGAGGCCGGAGCGGCGCGATTCGGGCAGGTCAATTTGGGTGACGTCGCCGGTGATCACGGCTTTGGAATTGAAGCCCAGGCGCGTGAGGAACATTTTCATCTGCTCGCTGGTGGTGTTCTGCGCTTCGTCGAGGATGACGAAGGAATCGTTGAGCGTGCGGCCGCGCATGAAGGCGAGCGGCGCGACTTCGATGATGCCCTTCTCGAGGAAGCTTTCCAGCTTGTCCGCTTCGAGCAAATCGTGCAGCGCGTCGTAGAGCGGACGCATGTAGGGGTCAACTTTTTCCTGCAACGTGCCGGGAAGAAAGCCGAGGCGTTCGCCGGCTTCGACGGCAGGGCGCGCGAGGATGATGCGATTCACTTGTTTCGAGAGCAGCGCGGTCACAGCCATCGCGACGGCGAGATAGGTCTTGCCGGTACCGCCTGGGCCGATGGCGAAGACCATGTCGTAGGCTTCGAGAGCTTCCATGTAACGTTTTTGGTTAGCGCTCTTGGGAGTGATGGTCTTTTTGCCCAAGGAGCGCGTGTTGGAAAGAGAGAATGCGCCGCGCACAGATGCCGCGGGTTCGCTGGTGGCGCCTGTGGCGATGCGCAACAGGGATTTCACTTCTGAACTGTCTGGAATGCGGCCGTCGCGGATGCGTTGATTGTATTCGCCCAGGATTTGCGCGGCGCGCTCCACTTGCGGCTGCGAGCCTTCGATTTCCAGATCGTGATCGCGCAGATGGGTGGTGACGTGAAGGGCGGACTCGAAGAGTTTAAGATTTTCGTCGAGAGTTCCGAAGAGTTCGTTGATGCCACCTGCCAGACGGACGGTTTGTTTCATTCAGTTTCGCGGGAGCGAAGCCTCCTGGACGTGACCCCTATAACTGGAGTTAGCGTAGCGCGGGAACGCGGGAGGGTCAAGGCGGGCGAGCAGGATTCATCGGAGAGTAACATTGGCAGCAACAGAGGTGTGCGGTGGCCGTGAGACGCGAAGGTTTCGCTTTTAGGCACGGCATGTCTGAATATGCCGGGTGGTGGGGCTTGTATCCCTCAAGATTATATGGGGTGGCTGGTACCGGGGGAGAATTGGATGACGAACGGGAAAGAACCAGCGCCGATTCCGTCGGCCCAACAATACAGCAAGTTACGGCGCACCCAGCGCGTGCACATACAGATGGCGGTGATCGTGCGCGGGATGAGCAAAGGAAAAGCGTTCGAGGAAGAGACCAAGACAACGACGGTGAACGCCAACGGCTGCCTGGTTTCGATGGATACGCCGTTGAAGCGGGGGCAGCAGGTGTCCATTGTGAATTCCAAGACAGTGGAAGAGCTGACCTGCATCGTGGCGTTCATGAGCGAGAGTAAAGGAACCAGGACGGAAGTGGGGCTGGAATTTACCGAACCTTCGCCGCTTTTCTGGAGAATTGGATTTCCACCGGAAGATTGGAGCGAATCTACGGAACGCAAGCGCGTACCTTTGCCCGCCAAGCCCCCCGCAGGTCCGCAGGAAAAGTAATAACAACCGAAATGTTTTTGGACGCGCGTTCCACGGCCGCGGAGGCCTTCGCGCGAACAGCTGCGCGCGTCGGCTTGGCGTCTACGGCTTGGCGGCTGGGAACTGCACTTTCGGAGCTTCGCGGGCTGCTTCGGGGGCCTGGAAGTAGTCATTGTTGCGTTTGAAGCCGGCCCATCCGGCGAAGATGTTGTTTGGGAACAGGCCGATGTAGGTGTTGTATTCCTGGATGGAATCGTTGTAGCGCTTGCGCTCGACGGCGATGCGGTTTTCGGTGCCGGCCAGCTCGTCTTGCAGGCGGAGGAAATTCTCGTTGGACTTGAGCTGCGGATAATTCTCGGAGAGAGCCAGGACTTTTAGTACCAGCGGAGTAATCTGGTTGCTGGCGGCGATCTTGTCGGCTGGGGTTTGCGCGTTCATGTATTGGGTGCGGGCTTTGGCGATGTCGTCGAAGACGGTTTGTTCGTGCGCAGCGAAGCCTTGGACCGTGGCTACGAGATTGGGGATCAGGTCGGCGCGGCGTTGCAGGACTACGTCCACTTGCGCCCAGTTGGATTTCACCTGTTCGTTGAGGCGGACCATCTCGTTGCGACGGCCGGCGTACATGCCGCCTACGAGGAGCGCGAGGATTAAGATGACGGCGATTACGCCAATGGCTACTTTCATGGACTGCCTCCGAGTTTAGTGTTACGCGGTGCCATCATACTTCAAGACAGGGAAATTCTGCAGCGCGGTGGCCTTTGTAGCGGCGCACTTCAGTGCGCCATCGATCCATCGCCCAGCACCGATGGCGGTCTAAAGACCGCCGCTACAAATGCAAATCCAATGCGGCGCTCACAGAGCGTCGAGGCGACGATCTACTTCGTTGGTGACTACTTCCACGAATTCCAGGTAGGCGTGCAGGCTTGCTTCTACGTCTATCTGCCGGGGTTTGCGTTTTCCTTCGCGGACGTCGAGCAAGGCGTGAAACGCGGAGGGGTCGGCGCCGGTGAGCGTGGCGACGGCTGCTACAGCTTCGCGTTTGCTGCCGGGCATGGGTTGGCCCAGGGCGAAGAGCGCGTGGCGAAAGAGCGCGCAGAAAGTGGAGACAGACTGAGACATGATGCCCAGATGCGCTTTGTAGCTTAGCGGCGCAGCGAGGATGGCTTGGCGGAGGCGCAGCCAATCGGCGCGCAGTTCGCGTTCGACCTGCAGGCGGTGCAGGCGCAGGGGAACTTCGAAATTGCTGAAGTAGTCGGTGCCGAAAAGCAGGCGGTGATGGCTAGTGATGTCCAGCAACTCGATGGCGAAGACGTCCGCGGATTTGTGCAGTTCATCGAGAGTGAAAAGCAGCGGCGGCGGATTGCCCTGGCGCACCCACCATTCCGAGGCGTCGTGGAGATGCTCGAGATCTTCGGCAGCGGCGCGCTCAACGACGCAGAGAATGTTGAGGTCGGAATGCCCCGCGCGGAATTCGGCGGTTACAGCCGAGCCATAGAGCACGATGGATTTCAGGTTGGCCTCGGCTGCGGCTTTCATGCGGGTTACGAGTTCAGTTAGTTTGGCTTCCATTGCACAACCTTTGGTGAATTAACGTTCACGACGGGCGGCTCACGCTTCTGCGCGACCCGCCCCTACATACCGAAACTGTTACCAGCTGCCGCCGGCGCCGCCGCCGCCGAACGAACCTCCGCCTCCACCACCGAAGCCGCCGCCTCCACCGCCAAAACCTCCACCGCCGAATCCGCCTCCGCCCCAACCGCCGCGGCCCATGCCGCTGGCGATCAGCGGGCCAATCCACCAGCCGCTGCCGCCGCCTCGACCGCGTCCGGAGCCGCCGCCGCGCGACATTATCGAGTACAAAATGAAAATGATGACTCCCAAGATGAAAAGCCCCAACAGACCACTGGCATTCCCCTGACCGGAGTTGCCGGTCCTGGCAGCGGGCGGTGGCGCGCCGCTGAGCGTGACGCCGCGGTCCTGAGCGATTACGTCGGCGATGCGCCGGGTGAGCAATGTCACGGCTGCGTCGTAATTCCCTTGCCGGAGATATGGGACTGCTTCGCGGCCAAAGCCGCCGACTTTACCGTCGGGCAGGATGGGTTCCAGGCCGTAGCCGACCTGCGTCCAGTATTTGTGATCGTTCACGGCCAGGAAAATGAGAATGCCGCTGGAAGTTTGCTTCGGACCTACACCCCATTCGGTGGCTACGTCTAAGGAATAATCTTCTACCGTGCGATCGCCTAGCGACGGAACGATCACAACGAAAATTTGCGCCTTGGCTTTGTCGTTTACTTCCGTGCAGAGCGTTTCGAGTTGGGCGCGGGCGGCGGGGCTTAGCACGTGGGCGTAGTCGTTGACGTAGCTGGCGGGCTTAGCTGGGACATCAATGACATTTCCTTTCGGCTTTACGGGGAGATCCGTCGCTTGCGCGGCTGTGGATAGCGCGGCGAGGCAGATCGCGAGCAGAAGCAGGCAGGCGCGCGCTGGGAATCGCCATTCCGGAAACGAGTTGGTGCGCGGGTTGGAGTTGCGCGTCATCGGGTGCCGCGCGCATGTTAGTTCGTTGCCGCGTTGAGTGTCAACGCGGGCGGCGCTCGAATCCAAGGCAACTGCATAAAGATTTAACACAGAGAAAGTCGGAGAAAAGGCGGAGGACACAGAGAAAGACAGATATTGCCGCAGAGGACGCTGAGGTGAGAGCGCAGAGGCCTCGGAGAGTGCCTGGATGGACAGGGCGTGATGTCGAAGCTTCGGGATGCCCGCAAACCATCACGCCGCGTCTCTGCTGCAGTTGTAGGGGCGCGGCTGAGTCCCGCCCCTACGAAGTAGCGGCCGGGGCCGGAAACGTCCAAACGTGGCGTGGGTCGGAGCATCGGCATAGCCAAAACCATCCGGCGCGACGCGGATCCGAATGGTTTGCGGCGGTGGCGATTGCGACGGGGTGGGTGCGATGCTAAACTTCGCCGAGCACGTGTCCGGGTACGCACGGTACTGTCCGGAAATGAACGCCTGACGCTCACTATTTCCCGTTTAATCGTCTAAATTCAAGCGGTTATGCATGGCCGCGGTGTTGCATCGAAAATACATAAAATGAAACAAACACCCTGGTTCGCGCGTTTGAATAGGTTACAGGCCTGTCGCAGCTCAAGAACGAACTTTGGAGAGGACAACACGATGAACGGAAGTCTAAGGCATGTGGCGGTGGCGCTATTGACGGCTGCTTCGCTGATTGTGACGCCGGCGTTCGCACAAGCGCAAGAAGGCCAAAACCAGAGCCAGGCTCAACAGCAACAGAGGCAGACCGGGCAAGACGAACAGCCCGCCAGCCAGCCAGGCGCGCAAACCGGATCGACCGCCTCGGAGCCGGTGCGCAACCTGAGGGAGGGCATGGGCGCCGATTACTCCACAGGCAAGCCGATGTTCCCGAATTTTTTCGCGCCTTACGCGCCGCGAAGCATGCCGGAGCCGATGCTGACGAATTCCACGCGATTGGATCAGTTGATCCAGGACGGCAAGTTGATGCTGAGCTTGGACGACGCGATATCGCTGGCGCTGGAAAATAATCTGAATATCTTCGTGGAACGGTTCGCGCCGTGGATCGCCGAAACGCAACTGCTGAAAGCGCAGGCGGGAGGCGTGCCACAAAGCCTGAGTACGCAGCAAGTGGTGCTGGGCTCGTCGCCGTCGGTGTCGTTCGATCCGGTACTCAGCGTAGGCTATTCCTGGCAGCACGCCAACGTGCCGGTGAATAACCCATTCATTTCCGGGACGGGCACGGGTACCAATATTCTGGTGGTGAACCAGAATTACTCGGCCGTTAATTTCGGATACACGCAGGGATTTCACACCGGCACGAATTTCTCAGTCACTCTGAACACCGCGCGCAGCGCGACGAACGAACCGGATGTATTTTTCAACCCGGCGTTCACGCCGATATTGACGGCTACTTTGTCGCAGCCGCTGCTGAACGGCTTCGGGATTTTGCCGAACACGCGCTACATCATCGAGCAGAAGAATACGATCAAGGCGGCGAATTCGCAGTTCGCGCAGCAGGTGATCGCGGTGGTGACGCAGACTTCCGATGATTATTGGGAGCTGGTGTACGACCGCGAGAACGTGAAGGTGCAAGAAGCGGCGGTGGGGGTTTCGCACAAATTGTGGGAGGACAACAAGAAGCAGCTGGAAATTGGGACCATGGCGCCGCTGGACGTGCTGACTGCCGAATCGCAACTCGCGACCGACCAGCAAAATCTGATCGTGGCGCAAACTACCAAACTGCAGCAGGAGACTGTGCTGCTGAACGATATCGCCAAGAACCTGCTGGCGAAAGATGTCGCGGGAATTGAGATTGTGCCGACTACTCCGATCAGCACACCGGACCTTGTGGAAAATATTCCGCTGCAGGACGCGGTGCAAGAGGCGTGGAAGAAGCGGCCTGAACTTTATCAGGCGGATCTGAATCTGAAAAATTCGCGGATTGAAGTGAAGGCCACGCGTAATGCTTTGCTGCCGTCGCTGAACGCTTACATTCAGTACCAGGCGCAAGGATTGAACGGAACGGGCATCAACACCACCAACGTTCCGGGATCTTTCATCGCGGATACGGGCGCGCCGCTGGTGGGCCCGGATGGAGTTCCCCTGATAATCGGCACCAATGAAGCGTTCGTAGGGGTGCCGGCAACTACAACCAGTTTGACGCACGGCGGAGTGAGCGATGCGCTGTCCGACGTGTTCAAGAATCAATATCCCACGTATTCGGCGGGTGTGACCTTGACGATGCCGCTCCGGAATCGTTCGGCGCAGGCGGATAGCGCGCGGGCGCAGTTTGACGAGCGGCAGTTGCAGGTAGAATACCGGCAGACGGAGAACACCATCGTTATTAATGTGCGCAACGCGATTATTGCTTTGCAGCAGGATCGCTCGCAGGTGGCGGCGGCGCAGAAAGCGCGCAATTTGGCGCAGCAAACTTTGGATGCCGAGCAGAAGAAATATCAGCTGGGATCGTCCACTTCTTATCAAGTGGTGTTGCGCTCGCGCGATTTGACGGCGGCGCAGGGGACGGCTTTACGGGCGCAGGCGAATCTGGCGGAGGCGTCCGTGTTGTTCAATCAGGCGATGGGGCGGACGCTTGAGGTGCAACACATTACCGTGGCGGAGGCAATGCGCGGGGCAACGACGCGGGATCCTTTGATTCCGGGGACGCCGCAGCCTGGGTCGGTGGTGGGCGCGAAGTAAAGGCGCGGCGGCGCCCGGTACGTTTGTGGTTTTGTGGCGGCGCACTTCGGTGCGCCATCGGTGTGGTGGCACGGATCGGTGGTCCGATCCGGATCCGTGTTGCGCGCGGATCGATGGCGGTCTGAAGACCGCCGCTACAAACGCGCTTCTTCTCACGAATCGGAGCACTGTCTGGTTTCTGCTTGTTGCCGCTTCTCTTCCCTTGCCATAAGATGAAGTATGGACGCGCTGGTCTGTGTGCATATTTGTGCCTGGCGCGGCGCTGAAGGAGCCCTCCCTTATGTCTGAAAAGCTACGCGAGAAAACCGGTAAGGCGCCGAAATCGCAGGCGACCTCGACATTGGACGCCTCGCGCAAGGTTTCCGCCGGGGAGCGCGCGTGGGAGGAGAAAGACTTTGGCGCCGACGCTCGGGAAAATCGCCGGAGCGCGCCCATGAGTTCACCACGATCTCGAATTATCCGATCCGCCGGCTGTACACCGCCGCGGATTTGCCGGACTGGAATCCGGAAAAAGATCTGGGCTATCCGGGCGAGCCGCCTTACACGCGCGGAATTCATTCCACGATGTACCGCGGGCGTTTGTGGACCATGCGGCAGTTCGCGGGCTTCGGCACCGCGCAGGATACCAACGCGCGATTCCGCTATTTGCTGGCGCAGGGGCAGACCGGGTTGTCGGTGGCGTTTGATTTGCCCACGTTGATGGGCTACGACGCGGACCACGCGCTGTCCGAGGGTGAAGTGGGTAAGTGCGGCGTGGCCATTAGTTCCCTGGCGGATATGGAAGTGCTGTTCGACCAGATTCCACTGGCGGATGTGACCACTTCGATGACGATCAATTCGCCCGCGGCGGTGATTTGGGCGATGTACCTGGCCGTGGCGGAAAAACAGGGCGCGGACTGGAAGAAAATTTCCGGGACGCTGCAGAACGACATTTTGAAGGAATATATCGCGCAGAAGGAATACATCTATCCACCGGAACCTTCCATGCGGCTGGTGATTGATACGCTGGAATTCGGCGCGAAGGAAACTCCGAAGTTCAATCCGATTTCGATCAGCGGTTACCACATTCGCGAAGCCGGCTCGACGGCGATTCAGGAGTTGGCGTTCACTTTGCGCGACGGCATCGAGTATGTCGAGTGGGGCGTGCGGCGCGGGATGGATGTGGACGAGTTTGCGCCGCGGCTTTCTTTCTTCTTCAATGCGCACAGTGATTTTTTCGAGGAGATCGCGAAATATCGCGCGGCGCGACGGATTTGGCACAAGACGATGACCGAGCGATTTGGCGCGAAGAACCCGCGCTCGTGGGCGCTGCGCTTTCACACGCAGACGGCGGGATGTTCGCTGACCGCGCAGCAGCCTTATAACAACGTGGTCCGTACTGCGTTGCAGGCTTTGGCGGCGGTGATGGGTGGCACGCAATCGCTGCATACCAATTCGCTGGACGAGGCTTGGGCCTTGCCGACGGAATTTGCGGCGACTTTGGCTTTGCGGACCCAGCAGATTATTGCGCACGAAAGCGGAGTGACGAATACCGCGGACCCGCTGGGCGGCTCGTATTTTGTGGAAGCGCTGACGAATGAGGAGGAGCGCGGCGCGTGGGATTACATCCAGAAGATTGACGCGCTGGGCGGGATGGTGGCGGCCATCGAGCGCGGCTATCCCCAGCGGGAGATTGCGGAGGCGTCTTACATGTATCAGCTGGCGGTGGATCGCAAGGAAAAGATTATTGTGGGCGTGAATGATTACTTGGCGGAAGAAAAAGGCATCGATATTTTGCAGATTGATGAGACCGTCGCGACGCGGCAAACCGCGCAGCTGCGCAAATTGCGCGCGGAGCGGTCGAACGCAGAGGTCGAGCGGCGCTTGGCGGCTTTGCGCAAGGCGGCGGGAGGCAAAGACAACTTGATGCCCTTCATTTATGACGCGGTGAAAGCGTATGCGACGCTGGGCGAAGTCTGTGACGCCATGCGCGCAGTCTTCGGCATCTACGAAGAAGTAGCAATCACATAGGTGTTCCGTTTGGCGGCCGTTGACTTGGTCTGGTTCATCTTTCTCTGTGTCCTCCGTTTTTCTCTGTGTTCTCTGTGTTAATGTTTTGATCTTGCCCGCCCATGGACGACAGAGCACTTACCGGCGCAATCATTGGTGCAGCAATGGAAGTACACAACCTGCTCGGCCCGGGCCTGCTCGAATCCACATACGAAGAATGCCTGGCGCGCGAGTTCGAACTGCGAGGAATTCATTACGACCGCCAAAAAGCTGTTCCGGTTGTATATAAGGATGTCAAACTGGACTGCGGTTATCGCATCGACCTCGTGGTTGAAGGACAAGTGGTTGTTGAGCTGAAGGCTGTGGAGAATTTGGCGAAGATTCACGAGGCGATTGTTCTTACGTATTTACGTCTCTCGGGCTGTCGGATCGGGTTGCTGATTAACTTCAACGTGCTGACTTTGAAGGAAGGTATTCGGCGGTTCAGGCTAGGACGGGATTAAAGTCAAAAGATTTTACACAGAGAATACGGAGAAAATCGGAGTACACAGAGAAAGATGAAGAGCAAAAACGAGAAAATCTGAGTTCTTACTCGTTGGATTCGTGGTGGCCCTCTCAATAACCTGCGGCTGCGCGCTGTTCGCTGGCGCGGCGTCGGCTGCGGCTGCGGCTGCGGCGAAGGAGAAGAAGCCGGCGGAGAGGAGTGGGTTCGTCACTACTGCTGACGGCGTGAAAATTCATTACCTCGAGGCGGGGCGGCTGGCTACTTCGCCTAGCGCGCAGATTGGCAATCCGATGCCGTCGGACGCGGTGATCAAGAAGGGGGAGATTGGGCTCTCGGCGGCGCATCAGTTCCCTTCCATTCTATTTGTGCCGGGATGGACGATGCCCGCGTGGATTTGGCAGAGCCAGATCGATTATTTTGCGCACGACTATCGCGTGGTTGCGATGGACCCGCGCTCGCAGGGGCAATCGTCGCAGACCACGGACGGCCTGTATCCGGCAGCACGTGCGCGGGACATCAAGGCCGTGGTGGATCAATTGCATCTGGCGCCGGTGGTGATTGTGGCGTGGTCCATGGCAGTGGTGGAGACGATGGCATACGTGGATCAGTTCGGCACGAGCGATTTCGCGGGGCTGATTTTAGTGGATAACGACGCGGGCGGACGCGCGCCGGGAGATGCGGACCACGACTTCGGGCTGTTGAAAGGAATCCTGGAGGATCGGAAAAACTCCACGAACGGCTTTGTTCGTCAATTAAATCTGAAAAAACCGCATCCCGAAGACTACATTAACAAACTCGTGCAAGCTTCCCTGCAAGTTCCCACGAACACGGCGGTCGCGCTGCTGGTTGGCTATTTCGTGGCGGATTACCGGGCGGTGCTGCCGAAGATTGATAAGCCGGTGGTGGTTTGCGCGGCGAAGACGGACTACATGGGCACAATTCTGGCGATGCAGAAAAAGATCCCGAACGCCAAGCTGGAAATATTCGAGGGCGATGGCCACGCGCTGTTTGTGGACGATCCGGACAAGTTCAACGCGTTGGTGGAGGATTTCCTGCTGAATTTGGCGCGATAGAACCTTGCGGGTCCGTGCGGCTATCGTTTTGCCGGGGATTTCAAGTATTCTTGCGTACATATGCCTGACAAGAAAATCAGAGTGTTGATCGCCAAGCCGGGCCTGGATGGGCATGACCGCGGCGCGAAAATTATTGCGCGGGCGTTGCGCGATGCCGGGATGGAAGTGATTTATACCGGGCTGCGCCAGACGCCGGAAATGATAGCGTCGGCGGCGGCGCAGGAAGACGTGGACGTGATCGGGCTTTCGATTCTTTCCGGCGCGCACAATACGCTTTGTCCGCGCTTGATGGAATTGCTGCGCGGCAAGGGCATGAACGATGTGACCGTGCTGATCGGCGGAATTATTCCTGAAGCGGATATTCCCGCGCTGAAGCAGGGCGGCATAGCCGAAGTTTTTCTTCCGGGAACTACCACGCAAGCCATCGTAGATTTTATCCGCCATCGCGTTTCCACCGCTCCGCGCGAAGTGTAGCTGCCCACCGCAAGATAAAAGACTTCTTATGGGCTAATCATCGCCCGCCCCTTCCTTCGCATCGTGTGACCGGCAAGTGGCTGCGGCTACAACGCGCGGATTAATTTTGTGCGCGTGTAGGCAACGCGGAAGCCGCTGCGTTCGATGTTGCGATGCGAGATGCTGCCCGGTTGTGTGATGCTGACTGCCAGATCACAACCTTTCTCGCGGGCCCAAGCGAGACGCGTTGCCAGCAACGCTGTCTGCACGCCGCGACGTCGAAATGCCGGCAGCGTGCTTGCGCCAAAGAGTCCGCAGACGCCGTGATCGGCGGAAACCACCGCGCCACCGGCCACGACGCCGTCCACGAATGCGAGGAATGCGCAGGAGCCGCTGCGATAGCACATGCCTTCCATCACATCCAGGATCGCCTGCGTCACCGGGAAATGTTCGGCGAAGCCCTGCGCGACCGTTTGCGTCCAGAGTCTTGATTCTTCCGCGGACGCGGGGCGAACGGTGACTCCCGGCGGCATCGTATCCGGAATGCGCGCAGCCTGCAGATCATCGAGCAGCAGAACGTTTGACACCTCCAGCAGGCGATAATTCCGTACCGCAAATTTTTCATAGAGGCTCATGTCGATGAATGGACAGAGTTCGATGGCGGCTGGAGCTTTGCGGCTCAGGAAAAAATCGCCGAGCGCGTCAAGTTCGGAGTCGCTGACCGCACCGCGCAGACCTACTCCTATCGCTTGCGTCACCGGTGAATCCACTCCCGCGAAAACGGCGATGCCTCCGGCGATTTCTTCTGCGGCTACCGGATAATCCGGGTGCAGGCAGTGGCAGGCCTCCGCGCATTCGCGGCCGGCGTTGGCTTCGGCCATTTCCACGCGGCGGGCTAAATCCAAGTCGATGAAACGCATTTGTGAATCTCCTGTGCGTGCACGTGCACGCGGTTGGACGAACGAGAATCGGCGTAAATCGCTTGAGTGGTAGAGATCGCGAGGTTCAGGAAAGCGCCGAAACGCCGAAGTTAACGGGGCGAGCCGGAGACGGACCTATCCTTCGCGTGGGAATCGCTGCGCATAGGCGCCTCCAGAGGAGAAATGTGGTCCACGGTTGTGCCGCGGGCCGCTGCGATTCTAACGTAATGGGGGCTTGAGTCAAAACAATTCAGGGGTGATAGAATCCTGCATCTGCCGCAAACTGATGAAGACCGATTATCGTGCGGATTGCTGCGAGGAGAGCGCTGGGTGAGCGGAACGAAAATCGAAACGCGCGTGGACGAGAAGTCGGCGGAGTTCGAGAAGAACAGCCGGCTGATGGTGGATCGCCTGACGGAAATAAAAAATGAAGAGCAGCAGATCCGGCAGGGCGGCGGCGCGAAAGCGATCGAGGCGCAGCATAAGAAGAACCGGCTGACGGCGCGGGAACGCATCGCCAAGCTGATAGACGCGAAGACCGAATTTTTCGAGCTGGGACTTTATGCCGCGCACGATATGTATCAGGAATGGGGCGGCGCTCCGTCGGCCGGGACGATCACCGGCCTCGCACGCGTCTCCGGTCGGCAGGTGATGATTATCGCGAATGACGCGACGGTGAAGGCCGGCGCGTTTTTTCCGATGACCGCGAAGAAAGTGATTCGCGCGCAGAACATCGCGATTGAAAATCACATTCCGACGATTTATCTGGTGGATTCCGCCGGCATTTTCCTCCCGCTACAAGAAGACGTCTTTCCGGACACGGACGATTTCGGGCGCGTCTTTCGCAATAATGCGGTGATGAGCGCGATGGGCATTCCGCAGATCGCCGCGATCATGGGCATGTGCGTGGCGGGCGGGGCTTATTTGCCGGTGATGTGCGACAAGATTTTGATGACCGAAGGCAGCGGCTTATTTTTGGCGGGTCCGGCGCTGGTGCAGGCCGCGATCGGGCAGAAAACTTCGGCGGAAGAATTGGGTGGCGCGCAGATGCATGCGCAGATCAGCGGCACGATTGATTTTCGCGAGGCGGACGACGCCGCTTGCATCAAGCGGCTACGCGCGCTGGTGGATAAGATGGGCCAGGCAGCCGGCGCGCCGTTCGATCACAAGACTGCCGCCGCGCCAGCGTACGCCGAGGCAGGCATTTACGGAGTTTTTTCGGCGAGCTCCCGGCAAACAGTACGACATGCACGAGATTATCGCGCGGATTGTGGACCGCAGCGAGTTCGAGGAATATCGCGCGGAGTATCGGGCAGACGCTTTTGTGCGGTTACGCGCGGATTGGCGGCTGGGCCGTGGGGATCGTGGCCAATCAGAAGAAAAACGTGACCACGGTGGCTCCCGGAACGGGTGAAAGACGCATTGAGTTTGGTGGCGTGATTTATAACGAAGCGGCGGACAAGGCCGCGCGATTTATTCTCGACTGCAATCAGAATTTGCTGCCGCTGATTTTCCTGCACGACGTGAATGGATTTATGGTCGGCAAGGAAGCGGAATGGAGCGGAATTATCCGTGCGGGCGCGAAGATGGTCAACGCGGTGGCCAATAGCGTGGTGCCCAAGATCGCGGTGATTTGCGGCGGCAGTTTTGGAGCCGGGCATTACGCGATGTGCGGCAAAGCTTATGATCCGCGCTTTGTGTTTGCCTGGCCGACGGCGCGTTACGCAGTAATGAGCGGCGATTCGGCGGCGGGCACGCTCGTTGAGATCAAAATCAAGCAACTGGAGCGCGAAGGCAAGAAGCTCAGCGACGCGGAAAAGAAGGAGCTGCACGAATCGATTCGCAAAACCTACGAAAGCCAGACCGATCCGCGCTATGCTGCCGCCCGTCTGTGGGTAGATGCGATAATCGATCCAGCACACACGCGAGAGGCGCTGATTGAGGCGCTGGAAGCCGCGGCGCTGAATCCAGTGGTCGCCGAATTTAAGACTGGAGTGTTACAGACATAGTTGACAGTTGATAGTTGAAAGTCGAAAGTAAGGAACTGAAACCAGTTCGTGAATTGGATGCTGGTGCAACGATTTACTGATCTTGCGGTTTGGCAACGGAGCCATGCGCTCGTCTTGCACATTTATAAGCTTACGCGTGAGTTCCCGAGCGATGAGCGGTTCAATTTCGTTTCTCAGCTGCGAAGGGCTGCCTTGTCGGTTCCAACGAACATCGCCGAAGGGTCAAAACGAATCGGACGGAGCGATTATGCGCGCTTCCTGAACATCGCCGAAGGATCACTCGCGGAAACAGAATATCTTCTGATGGTCGGCCGCGATCTAGGTTATCTCACTGTCAAATCGTATATCGGCCCACAGAAGGAAATTGAGGAAATTTCCAGGATGCTTCACGGCTTGCGAAAGGCGGTGGAGGGAGATCGTTGAGAGGTGAAGGCTGAGGGCTAGATGCTAAGAGTTGAAAGTTGACAGTCAAAAGTTAGAAGGTAAGGACGAAGCGGACGCGCTCGATTTGTTCATGCTTCCAGCCTTGGACAGTGACCTGGGAACTTAGCTTTGAACTTTCAACTTTGAACTGTCGACCATGAACTTTTAACAGGTAGCATGAACTCGTAACGACTCCGTGCAGGCAGTTAACTTTTAACTTTGGACTGTAAACTGTTAACTCTTGACGGCAAGCTCATAATCGAACCATGAGCAACGAACTACGCAGCGGCGGTTACGGAATGTTCGGCGTTACGATGCTGTTTTGTCTGCCAGCGATGCTCGATGTGTTCGTTTCGGCGCAGATTTCGGGGAATTCGTACTACAGTTCGGCGCTGTGGTTCATATTTCAGGTGTGCCAATATTTGGGCGTGATCGGAGTCGTCGTTGCGGCGGCGCTGACGATCGTGAAGGCGAGCGAAGGGAAAATTTCGCGGATCGCGTTGACGCTGATGGGATTTTCCGTGCTGCTGTCGGTGTTTCTGTTGTGGTACGCAGTGCACATTTACCGGAGCCCGTGGTTCTGAAAACTTATGGCCAATGAAGTGACCATCGTGGAATGTCCGCGGGACGCCTGGCAGGGATTGCGCGAGGTGATTCCCACGGAGGAAAAAGTTCAGTATCTGAGCCGGTTGATCGCGCTGGGATTTCGGCACATTGATGCGGTGAGTTTCGTTTCGCCAAAGCACGTACCGCAGATGGCGGATAGCGAAGCGGTGCTGACGGGCTTGAGCCAGCTGAAATCGCCGGGCGGCGAGCCGGTGGAAATTATCGGGATCGTGGTGAACGCGCAAGGCCTGGAGCGGGCGCTGGCCACACCAGGAGTGACGACCGTCGGGTATCCTTATTCCATTTCGGCGTACTTCCGGCGCGCGAACGCGAATATGTCGCGCGCGGAATCACGCGAGCTGGTGGAAAAGCTGCAGCGCGACACGAAGGCGGCGGGCAAAAATCTGGTGATCTATATTTCAATGGCGTTCGGGAATCCTTACGAAGAGCCATGGGGTGCGGAAATCGTGGAAGAAACCCTGATCTGGCTGAAAGATTTGGGCGTGCGCACGGTTTCGCTGGCGGATACGGTGGGAACGGCGTCGCCGGAAGAGGTTGCGCGACTTTATCAAGCCGTGCGTGGATGCGTCGCGGGGGTCGAGATCGGAGTGCATCTGCATAGCCGGCCGGATCGCGCGGCGGAAAAAATATTGGCGGCGTATGAGGCGGGGTGCCGGAGGTTCGATGGAGCGTTGACCGGGATGGGCGGATGCCCGTTCGCCGGCGATGAATTAGTTGGGAATATTCCCACCGAGGCGGTGCTGACGACTTTGGCGGCGCGCGGAGTTTCTACCGGGATCGATACGAAGTCGCTGGCGGTGGCTTGCGCGATTACCGAGGAGTTGCGGGAGAAATACGCGCACGTGACTGATGCAGCGGATACGGCGCAGACGGGAAAGCCGAACTAACGGCGGCGCGCACAATTTTTTACCGCAGAGACGCAGAGGACGCAGAGAAAGGCAACGGCCAAGGATCGCCACAGAGTCACAGAGAAAACTGCATGACCAGGAAAGCAGAGAAAGCCTGATGACGAGCAAGACGCCAACTTCCGCGGCAGCTAGTTACAACACCTTGAAATACGAGAAGGACGGCGCGCTCGCGACGATCACGTTCAACCGGCCGGATAAGCGCAATGCCATCTCCAGCGCGATGATTGACGAGCTGCTGGGTGCGCTGAACGCGGCGGACAGCGACGGCGCCGTGCGCGTGCTGATTCTCACCGGCGCGGGCCGGGCGTTCTGCTCGGGCATGGATTTGGAAACCTTGCAGACGATCGCGCAGCAGTCGCCGGAGCAGAATCTGGCGGATTCGCGGCAGATGGCGCGGATGTTTCACCGGCTGTACTGTTTTCCAAAGCCGCTGATTGCCGCGGTGAACGGCGCCGCAATCGCGGGCGGCTGCGGCATCGCGACGTTCGCGGATATAACGCTGGCGGTGCCGGAAGCGAAGTTCGGCTACACCGAAGTGCGCATCGGATTTATTCCAGCGCTGGTTTCGGTGCTGCTGCGCAGGCAGATCGGCGAAAAGCATGCGCGCGAGCTGCTGCTAACCGGCGCGATTATTGATGCGGCGGAAGCGTTCCGCCTGGGAATGGTGACGGAGATCGTGCCGGCGGAAGACTTGCTGAAGCGGGCGCACGAAGTCGCCGCGAAATTTCTGGAATCCAGCCCTACCAGCCTGCGGCGCACCAAACGCCTGCTGCTGGAATACGACGAGAAGGAAATAGCGCAGGAAATCGAAATGGCCACGAAGGAAAACGCGGACATTCGCGCGACCGAGGATTTTCGCGAAGGGCTGGCTTCGTTTCTGGAAAAACGCCACCCGAAATGGACGGGACAGTGAGTCCGCCGCCGGCGCGGATCGGCCTCGCACGCCGGAGCCACCTTCTGGCGTCCTGAGCGATTTCCTGAACAATTATGGAATACGCAGAAACCACAATTCGTGTGCGTTATGCGGAGACAGACCAGATGGGAGTGGTGTACCACGGCAATTATTTCACCTGGTTTGAAGTGGGCCGCGTGGATTTGTGCCGCCAGCTGGGATTCGAATATAAAAAAATGGAAGCCGAGGATGACAGTTACATCGTGGTGGCGGATGCGCACTGCCGTTTCAAGAGGCCGGCGCGATTTGACGATCTGCTGGTGGTGCGCACCAAGGTGCTCGCCTCGCAGCGGCGCACGGTGAAATTCGGCTACGAAATCGTGCACCAGGAATCGCGCGAAGTGCTCGCAACCGGAGACACGCTGCATGTTTTCTGCGACAAGCAAGGGCGGCCGAAAACCCTGCCGGAAAAATATCGTAAATACTTCCCTGCCCTGAAAGACGGCGCGCCTGCGCGCGGCGAGCAGCACACCCACTCATGAGCGCAATTCAAATTGACGGCGAACATCTCGATTTTGCGCAACTCTACCGCGTGGTATTCGATGGCGCGAAAGTGGAACTGGCCCCGCAAGCGCGCGCGCGGATGCTGGCGTCGCGCGCGGTGATTGAGCGGCTGATTGCTTCGGACCAGGCCGTGTACGGCGTGAATACCGGGTTCGGGAAGATGGCGTCGGTGCGCATCTCGCGCGCACAGATTGGCGAGCTGCAAGTCAATTTGGTGCGCAGCCATGCCTGCGGCGTCGGAGCGCCACTGAGCGAACACGAAACGCGAGCGATGTTGCTGCTGCGCGCAAATGCCATCGCCAAGGGATTTTCCGGCGTGCGCCCAGTGGTGGCGGAAACTCTTTGCGCGATGCTGAATGCCGGGGTGCATCCGCTGATTCCGGCGCAAGGATCGGTGGGCGCGTCGGGGGACCTGGCGCCGCTGGCGCACCTGGCGCAGGTGGCGATTGGCGAAGGCGAGGCAATTCTGCAAGGCCGCAAAATTTCCGGCGGCGACGCGATGCGCACGGCGGGGATCGCACCTTTGCAGCTGGAAGCGAAGGAAGGGCTGGCGCTGCTGAACGGCACGCAGGCGATGCTGGCGCTGCTGGGGCTGGGTTTGCGCGAGGCGGAGATTGCCGTGGATAGCGCGGACGTGGCTGCGGCGCTTTCGCTGGATGCTTTGCGCGGCAGCCCTGCGGCGTTTGATGAGCGCATCGCGGCGGCGCGGCCTTACGCCGGGCACGCGATTACGGCACGGAATCTGCGGCGACTGAATGAAGGCAGCGCGATTCGCGAATCGCATCGCGCCACCGAAAACGACAAGCGCGTGCAGGATGCTTACAGCCTGCGTTGCACGCCGCAGGTGCACGGAGCGGTGCGCGACGCGCTGGCGCAGGTGCGCGCGACGCTCACCGTGGAACTGAACAGCGCGACGGACAATCCATTAGTGTTTGCGGATTCCGGCGCGGGTGCCGGTGCGGGTGAAGGAGAGGTGATCAGCGGCGGAAATTTTCATGGCCAGCCGCTGGCCATGGCCGCCGATCAACTGGCGGTAGCGCTGGCAACGCTCGCGGGAATTTCCGAGCGCCGCATCGAGCAGATGACCAATCCGCAGACTAGCTTGCTCCCCGCGTTTCTGGTGCGCGACGCGGGATTGAATTCCGGATTCATGATCATGCAGGTCTCTGCCGCCGCGCTGGCCAGCGAAATGAAGACGCAGGCTACGCCGCATTCCGTGGATTCGATTCCCACCTCCGCCAATCAGGAAGATTACGTTTCGATGGGGATGGGCGCGGCGCGCAGGATTCAGCCGATGCTGGGAAATTTGCGGAACGTGCTGGCAATCGAATTATTGGCGGCCTGCCAGGGCATTGATCTGCTGGCGCCGCTGCGCACTGGCGCGCTGGCCGCTAAAGCACAAGCGATCGTGCGCGCGGAATCGAAAATGGTGGAGGCGGACCGCTCGCTCGCGCCGGATATTCGCGCCGTTGAAGGACGAATCGCCACCGGCGACTTCAGTGCAATTCTGCGTTAAATCGCGCGCTCTGCTTCCCCGCGCCACGTAAAAACGCAACCGCGACCGGAACTCCGTGGTCGTTGTGACGGAGCCCCGAATCGCGGCCGGTTGGATCCGATAGCCGAAAAATTTGCCTGCGTGTTTTAGCCGTGGTGCTTGGCGTCTTCCGCCGGTTTCGCGGCGGGCTTCGCCTGGCTCGCCGCTTTTCCAGCGGCGCTTATGTTGACGGTGTCTTGCGGAGTGACCTTGGTCACATTCGCTGCCGGCTTTTCAGCCTGGGTTTCGTGAGCTGGTGCCACTGCTGGAACGTGTGAGACTGCGCCTACCGGGTTTGCCATCGGATTGCCTCCAATTCGCTTATCGGCAAAGAGTGCCGGGTGCTTTAGAAAATAGCGACCATGCGGCAAGAAATGCAGGTTCAGTTGAAATTCTGGAGGACTTACGGACGCGCACGCCAAAATCGAACGTTAAGCGAGGGCCTGAAACAGGAATGTACCGAAACGGTAGCCTACCGCGTAGCTGAATGGCGGGACTCCCATCGAATAGTGGCCGCAAGGCAGTGAGAGGTTTTCGAACGCGACGCCGTCGCGGCGGATAGCGGTGACGAATTCGTCGGTGAGTTCGCTGGGGAACGTGGGATCGTAGCGCCCGCTGATGGCCAGGATTTTTTTGCGCGTGCCGTGCAGACGAGCGATATAAGGATACGGGCTGATCGGCGAGAAATAGCGGCGCACTTCGTCGAGCGAAATTTCGTGATGCAGGGTCTGCCACACGTTACTGGTGGTAAGGCCGGCGGCGACGACGTCGCCAAAATATGTGGAGACATGCAGGAAGGCGCCGGCGCGCAGGGCGGGTTCATGCGCGATGGTGAGAAACGCGAGGCAGGAGCCGATGCTGGTGCCGAGGATGCCGAGGCGATCGTAGCCTTGCTGTTCGAGCCAGCGCAGAGTGCGGCGCGTATCCAGCACGGCCTGGCGATTGGCCTGCAGCGTGAGGCCGATGTTGGGGCTCACCATGTAATCCGCGCGCGGATGGCCGGGAACGGCGCGGCGATCGTGATACGGCAGGCTCAGCTTGATCGCCGTTATGCCCAGCGTGTTCAGCCAGCGGCACACGTTCCGCTGTTCATCCCAGCGGCAATTCCATTGCGCGAGGACTACCACGGCCGGACCGCTGCGGCGCGCCTGAAATAGTTGCGCGTGCACGCGATTATTTTCAGGCCACGGCGATTCAATCGCGCTGGTGAAGGTGAGGACGTTCTCGTTCAAAGCATAATCGTCGGCTGGCGTGGTGGCGAACCATTCGTCGCTGTGCGCCACCGTTTCGCGCGCGAAATTTTCCAGCCAGCCGCGTGGGTCGCGTTCTGTGGCCGAGCCGCCAATGTGTTCCAGTCCCCATGCAAACGGCAGCACGCGGCGATCCGGCTCCTGCGCGAAGCGCATGTGTTCGTAGGCAAAAACCTTCTGTTCGATCCACGACATAAGGTGTAAACCATCGAATATAGCGTAAGGCGTGGCTTGCGTTCAAACGGCAGGATGATCGCAGCGACGGGTCGGTGTTCGATTCCGCAACTAAGCGGGGATGAAAAGCGGAACAAAGACTTGGCGCCGGAGCACGCTTAACCAATGGGTCGGGCGGCGGGCCACCAGCGGCTCACGCGTTGGCAGTAGGCTTGGTAGTCTGCGCCGAAGGTGCGCCGGAGCGTGGGTTCTTCGTACGCGAGCACGAAGAGATGGCAGACGATGAGGAACGCGGTGGCGTAGGCGAGCAGAGGTGCGGACTTGTAAAATAGTGCGGCGCCGGCCAGGGCCAAGGCCGCGCCGATGTACATGGGATTGCGCACGAAGCGGTAGGGGCCGCGAATCACCAGCTTGCGCGGAGGATCGAATGGAGCGGGAGTGCCCTTGCCGATCGCCGCGAAAGTGAAGATGCACCACAGCGCAAGCGCCGCGCCGGTCGCGCCTACGACCATGCCCGCGATCTGCGGCGCTGCAATCAGCGGTGGGCGCACAATGCCAGCCGACGCCAGCAGGCGCGCCGGAAGATAGATCAGCAGGAAGCCGACAAAAAGCGTGGCATAAGTAATCGCGCGTAAAAAGACAAACATCGTTCCACCGGCCCGTTGCAGCGCAGTGTAGCCACGCACAACCCGCTCGTCAAACGGGCAGTCATACATCGAGAGGCGGCGCGCGTGGGTAGTGGCGCGTACGGACCTCCTGCAAGACAATTTGCGCCCGAAACAGGCGTCGTCACAATGAGAAATGGTCCCGCGGCTTCCTGCTCGGACAGGCGTGCACGGGACCAATCCCTACTACATTCGTTTGCGGCCGGCTAGAATTCGCGGTGCGCGGCGTCCGCTTCTTCGGCCAATTCTTTCAGGGCTTGGAAGAACTTCGTGGATTGCCCGGTGAACAGGCCGTCGTTGGTGAGTGCTGTGACCGCAGCTTGTGCGCCGGCAAATCTATCGTCGCTCGGGCGAATCACGGCGCAGTGCGGCAGATTCGCGCTGATGAATTCGCAGGGAACGGGAAAGATCAGGCTGGGCTGCACCAAGTTGGCCGGCTGCAGCGGCGGATCGTTGAAAAAGTCGGGAAAGGTGAGGCCGGAAATGGAGTCGGTGAACGGCGCGACGGGCTGTTGCACTCCGTTACCGGCAAAATCCACCCATTCCAGGAAGTGAGCGACTTCGTCTCCGCCAATTCCCAGCGTAATTTTCAGCACTTCGCGGCTGCTGACTTTCTGGCCGAGCGCGGAATAAAGGCTGGAGCCACCCTGTTCGATCATGGCGAAGTGAAAGGCCGCGACGTTGGCGATCGCCTGAATATGGTCGTTGCCGGGAAAGTTGGGGTTGGAGGCGCCGTTGTAATCATTGTTGTTTCGCGGAATGGCCGTGACGTTGTTCAGTTTGATGGCCTGCGGAAAGGTGCCGCCCAGATCCGGGTTCGTAGTGCTGCGGTAGCGCACAAACCAGCTGGTGTCCACGTTCAGATGCATCAGGTTGGTGAGGCGCTTCTTGCCTGACGATCCGCTGGCCGTGCTGCCAGGCAAAGTACGGAACTGCTCCAGGTTCACCGGCTCAGCGCCTTTCGATTCCAGATAGGCGTTCAGGAAGGCAGCGTGGCTGGCTTCGTCCAAGGTGTTGCTGGTGATGTATTGCGGGCCATCGCCATCGAGATTCGAGAGCGCGATTTGGTAGTTGTTCATGGCCTGATTGGGGTCAATTTCGATTGGTGGATTGTCGCCGATGCCGCCCAGTTCCGCGTACTGAACCCACAGATCGGTTTCGAGAATTTCAGCCGCGGCCAGGAAACGCAGAATCGCCGCGTCGCCCCTGCGGAGCCTTCCATCGTCTTCGTCTCCGAATGCAGCTTTCGCGCCGCCCAGCAACGCCGCGCCCATCGTAGCCGCACCAGCCGCCAGCACACCCTTCTGCATTAGCGAGCGGCGGTTTACCGTGCGATTCATCAGACCTTTCGTTTTATCCATGAGTCTCCTCTCGTATTGAATTAAATGCCGTAGCCCGAGCCATCACGGTAAGCGGGCGCGCGCGGGAGCTTGTCACGGACAAATCAAATGATTGTCCCGAGGTTGTCAGTTTCTCGTCTCGTCAGCGGATGAATGCCAGATGGCTGGCTGACGAATGCGCGGCAAACGCGAAACGCCCGCGCGCGCGACGGAAAACCGCCCGCGACGCGCCCTCTCTACCCGCGCATCATGCGGCGGACGCGGCTGGAACCTGTCCTGTTTGGGACAGATTCACGTTCCGGGAATCGATAGACTGGCGCGTATCTCCATTCGAGGTGACCTTCATGAAATACGCGATCTCCATGACCGCATTACTTTTCCTTTTGGGCACGACTGCTTCCGCTTACGCCAGGCAAGAAAAGGGCCAGGAAGGACATTCGGAGGCAGGACATTCGGAGGCGGGACACGCGCAGGCGGCCAAGCCCGCGCAGGAACATGCGCAGCCGTCGCACGCGCAGGAATCCAAACCCGCGGCGCAACACGCGGCGGAAGCGCCTCACGCGCAAGCAGCTAAGCCTGCGGCGCAAGAGCACACGCAAACCGCGGCGCACTCGACGCAAAGCCATGCCGCAACAAGTCAGACTCATGCGACACAATCACACGCGGCGGCGCAAAATCGTGGTGGTGGCAATGGCGCGCACGGCCGCATTTCGGAAGCGCATTACAGCGCCAGTTTCGGCAGCGGGCACAGCTTCCACGTGAATCGCGGGGACTATAATCGTCACCGCTTCGCCTACGGCGGCTACAACTTCGGATTCGGCGCGCCGTGGCCAGTGGGCTGGGGCTACGACGATGACGTGTACGTCATTTACACCGACGGCGGCTATTACATGTACGACCGCTTTCACCCCGGACTGCGCCTTTCGATCAACATCCTGTAGATTTTTCTCGGGCGACGATAGCAGCAGGATTGCCAGCAGCCCATTCTTGTGTTTTGCAAGGATGGGCGCGCTGGCGGATCCTAGTTTCACCGTTGGGAAAAGTTGCCGGCCATCCGTTCAGAGTTGTGTTCATTTCCGATTCTTCACCCATGCATTCCCAGCCCGCACCAGATCCGCATGATGTTCGGAATGCGCTGCGGGCGTACACGCTCGCACCAGGCTCAGCGGTCCCGCCGCGCCCGAGGGAGCGCGTTAGCAGTCGGGCACGATGGCCAAGGGCTGGCTTGAGGGCTGCGCGGGGTTCGGGCAGAATTGAGTTGTGGCGTTATCCACCTTCATCGGGATTTTTGTGTTTCTGTTCGGCCTGATCATCGGCAGTTTTTTGAATGTGTGCATCCTGCGCATTCCGTCGGGCAAGTCCATCGTGCTGCCGGCGTCGGCGTGCCCGAAATGCGGCGAGGCGATTCGCCCCTACGACAATATTCCAGTGCTGAGCTATCTGCTGCTGGGCGGAAAGTGCCGCGGCTGCAAGACGAAGATATCGCCGATGTATCCGCTGGTCGAGTTTTTGACCGGCTTGCTATTTCTCGGCTGCTTTCACGCGTTTGGAATCAGCGTGGAGACGGCGAAGTGGGCGGCGTTTTCGGCGATTATGGTGGTGCTGGTGTTCACCGATCTGCGCGAACGCATCTTGCCGGACGTGGTGAACTTCACGGGCCTCGGGATCGGGCTGATTTTCAGCTTGTTCGTCAAGCCGACGGACGGCACCGCTCTATGGATCGCGAATCATTTGTTCGACTACCCTCCCCCGGCGCCCGTGCTTTCGCTGGTGGATGCGATTTTGGGCGCGGCAGTCGGCGGCGGCTTGCTCTGGCTGGTGTCCGAGGCGTACTTCAAATTGCGCGGGCGCGAAGGCATGGGCCTGGGCGATGTGAAAATGATGCTGATGGCCGGCGCGTTTCTGGGCGCGAAGCGCACGCTGCTGACGATTCTGGCCGGTTCGCTGCTGGGCAGCGTGCTGGGCGTGGCGATTATTCTGGCGCGGCGCAAGGACGCGGATTACGAATTGCCGTTTGGCACATTTCTGGGAACCGGGGCGCTGTTGGTGGTTTTTTTCGGCACGCCGCTGGTGAACTGGTATCAGTCTCTGCTGATGGTGCGTTAATGATTCTGATGGAAGAGAAAATCCGATGACCGCGCCCCTTCATTCGCATCCGCTGTCTGCGCTGCCCTTCAACATGGGCTTCGCGGTGGCGCTGGTGGTGGTGCTGTTCGCGGGCATGGTGGTGGCGGCAGTCCTGCTGCGCAAATTCATGCGCGAACAGGCGCGCGCGAACCGGGAAGACTGGACCACCGCGAAGACGGACGTGGAGAATCCCTCGGCGTTTATGGCCGCTTCGATGCAGGGCGTGATCGAGAAGCTGCGCACCCAGGAAAAGGAACTCGCGCGGCTGCATTTGCTGGCGCAGGAACGCGCGCAGGAATCCGAGCGGCTCACCGAAGAAGTGACGCGCAATATGCCCACGGGCCTGCTGCTGGTGAATGCCACCGGAGCGATCAGTTCCACGAATCCCGCGGCGGAAGCGGCGCTGGGCATACGGCAGCTGCGCTACCGTTCGTACAAGGAAATTTTGGGCGCGGACTCGGAGCTGACGCAGATGCTGACTGCCTGCATCCGCGACGGCAAGACTTTTCAGCGCGGCGAGATCGAGCATCTGACCTCCCAGGGCGAAGTGCGCAACCTGGGCGTGACGATTTCACCGATTTATCGCGCGGCGCGCGCCTCCGGCAAGTCCGGCGTGGCGGACAACCTGGCCAACGCCCGCGACCCGCATGCGCAGGATATGAAGATCAGCGGCGCGCTGTGCCTGATGAGCGACCTGACGGAATTGACCGCGCTGCAAAAGCAGATTCGCTGGAAGGAAAATCTGGCGGCGCTGGGCGAAATGTCCGCGGGCATTGCGCACGAGTTCAAGAATTCGCTGGCGACGATTTCCGGCTACGCGCAGATGATTCGCAGCGAGACCACTCCGGGCGACGTGCGCGAATCCTCCGAACGCATCCTGGAGCAGACGCGGGCGCTCACCCACGTGGTCACCGAATTCCTGCGCTTCGCCAAGCCCTTGGAGATTTGCTACGAGACCGTGCCGATGCAGACGGTGGTGGAAAAAGTTGCGGAGGAGCTGCACGAAACCATTCCGACGTGCGCCGTCGAGTTCGAAGGCACCTTCCAGGACCTGCCGGGTGACGAAGCTTTGCTGCGGCAAGCCCTGCTGAACCTGGCGCGCAACGGCGCGGAATCGGCCTTGTCCGCGAGCAAAACTCCGCGCGTCACGATTTCCGGCACCATCGAGGAATTGGGCGGCCGCAAGTGGCAGCGCATCTGCGTGGCGGACGACGGCCCGGGAATTTCGGAGACCGACTTGCCCAAAATTTTCCTGCCGTTTTACACCACTAAATCCGAGGGCACTGGCTTGGGCCTGGCGGTCGTGCAGAAAGTAGCGCTGCAACACGGCGGCAGTATCGAGGGCCGCAACCGCCAGGGGGGCGGAGCGGAGTTTCTGCTGTGGTTACCTTTGCGGCAGGACCCTACACCATCCACGGTTGCCACCCGCGCTGCCCGCATCTAAACTCAGAGCAGAGCTATCTAGCTAGCGGCTAGCCCGGAAGGGCGGGGCTTCAGCCCCGCCGTTACGCTGCGCAGGAAAGGGGGCTTTAGCCCCTGAAGCCGCGGTTCTGGATCCTGGCCGGTTATATATGAGCTGGCTTGTAGGCGTTCCACTGTCCTCCGAGGAGGCGTTAGCCCATGCGTAGAGACTTATTGTGCGCCGCTGTCGCGGCATTTCTATTGTTATCGGGCCACGCGTTCGCGTTCCAGAACGCCCAGGGACAGCCTAGCCAGAACCAGGCGCAACAACAGCAGTCGGCGGCTCCTTCTACTCCGGCATCCGCAGCGCCCGCATCGGCAGCGGCAGCGCAGGCGCCGTCGTCGCAATCCACGGTTGTGAGCATTCCCGCGCAGACCACCGATCCATTGGTGGCGGCGGCGCGCAAGGCTCGCGAACAGAAGAAAGATCAGGCGGGCGCGAAACCGGCGCGAGTTTTCAATAATGACAATATTCCCACGCAGGGCGGCGTATCCGCAGTGGGCGAGAGTCCAGCTGCGGGTGACGCTTCCGCCAGCGATGCAGCAGCGGCTGGTAACGGCAGCGCGCCAGCGTCCGGCGGAACTTCCGCGGCTGCCGGCGAAAAGGCCTGGCGCGACCGGTTCGCGAAGCTGCGCAAAAAGATGGAGCAGGATCAAACCGATCTGGACCTGATGCAGCGCGAACTGGGCGTGCTGGACGTGCAGTATTACAACGATCCGGTGAAAGCCATGCAGCAGGGTTATTCACGCAGCGACATCAACGAGAAAACGGACAAGATCGAAGCCAAGAAGAAAGTGATCGAGGCGGACCAGCAGGCCATCAGCGACGCCGAAGAGGAATTGCAGCGGGCCGGCGGCGATCCCGGCTGGGCGCGCTAGAAATTTCGCTTCATGGAACCGATCCTCCTTGTCGAAGATAAAGCTGAATTGCGGGCGATGCTCCGCAAGGCGCTGGAACGCGCGGGCTACACCGTCGAAGAAGCTCCCGACGGAAATTCAGCCATCGAAAAAGTTCGCGGGCGGCGTTACCTGCTGGTTCTCTCCGATTTAAAACTTCCCGGCAGTTCTGGTCTGGACGTGCTGCGCGAATCGCGGAAAGTGGAAGCTACTTTGCCGGTGATTTTGATGACGGCGTATGGCTCGGTAGAAGAAGCCGTCACCGCGATGAAGGAAGGCGCGTTCGATTTTATTCAGAAGCCGGTGGACCTGGACCATCTGAAATTGCTTTTGCAGCGCGCGGCGCAACAGCAGGAATTGCTGCGCGAGAATTTATTGCTGCGCGAGGAATACGCCGTGCGTTATGGATTTCCGCGCATCGTGGGCGAGCATCCGGCGATGAAAGACGCCAGCTCGATGACCCAGCGCGTGGCCGCGACGGATTCCACGGTGCTGCTGCTCGGCGAGAGCGGCACGGGCAAAGAAGTTTTCGCGCGCGCGATTCATCATTTGAGCCCGCGCGCGGATCATCCGTTTGTGGCGCTGAATTGCGCGGCGATTCCCGAAGGGTTGGTCGAGAACGAGCTGTTCGGCCACGAGCGCGGCGCCTATACCGGCGCAGGCGCGCGCAAAATCGGCAAGCTCGAGCTGGCCCATCGCGGAACTTTATTCCTGGATGAAATCGGCGAGCTGCCCATGGCCATTCAGAGCAAGCTGCTGCGCGTGCTGGAAGAAAAGCGCTTCGAGCGCGTGGGCGGCACGCAGGAAATCGAAGTGAACGTGCGCATCTTGACCGCGACGAACAAGGATTTGCGCGCGGCCGTGGCGGACAAATCGTTCCGCGAAGACCTTTTCTTCCGCATTTCCGCCGTGCCCATCACCATTCCGCCGCTGCGCGATCGCGGCGACGACGTCCTGCTGCTCGCCGAATATTTCCTGGAGAAGTTCCGCCGCGAGTTTCGCAAGCCCGACCTGCAATTGGGCAAACAGACCCGCGCGCGCCTGCTCACCTATTCCTGGCCCGGCAACGTCCGCGAACTGCAGAACGCCATCGAACGCGCCGCGATTCTGGCGAACGGCCCCGAAATCAACGAGAGCGCGCTGCAATTGCCGGAATCGAAGCCGACAGTCGAAGAATTACCCGGCGGCATGTTAGCCGAACAATTTTTGTGGGAAGGCCCGCTCGAAGAAGTCTCGCAACGCGCCGTCCAGCACGTCGAACGCTTCAAAATTCAAGACGCCCTGCGCGACGCCAAATGGAACAAAACCCGCGCCGCCGAAAAGCTAGGCGTCAGTTACAAAACCCTGCTCAATAAAATCCGCGTCCTCGGCCTGGAAAACTAAGCCGGCGCACGCTTCCCCCTTAGCTTGCCAGACGCGTCTGCACACCGCCCGATCCGCACCAGCACTCGCGCCTAGTCCCCGTACTTTACCGAGCATCCATACGGCCGCGTGGCGGGGGTTTGCACTGGCTTTCCGGACATAGCTTGCTCTAACGCGAGGCTAACGTAATTCGTCGCACCTTGGACGTCTTGCAGATCGGTCGTAGGCTTGTCATCAATTGCGCCGCTGTAGATCACTACGCCTTGCGGATTGATTACCACCATTTGTGGCGAAGTTTTCGCGTCGTAGAGATGGCCGATTTCGCCGGTGGGATCTAGCAGCGCCGCGGTGGGGACGGCCTGCGTCTTTGTGAGGTAGCTGTTCTCTTCGCTGGCGGTCATGTAGCCCTGCTTGCCCGGCGCGGAAGAAAGAATGGTGAACCAGATCACGCCCTGACTGGTCCACTGTTTTTGCAGGCGCTGCATATTGCCGCTGTTGTAGTGTTTGCCGACGTAGGGGCAGCCATTATTGTGCCACTCAAGGACCACGTATTTTCCGCGATAGTCCGCCAAGCGAACGGTCTTGCCATTGCTCGCCGCAGCGGTGAACTCCGGCGCGGCATCGCCCACTTTCGCGGCCGCGATCAGCAGCGGCATCGCGCAAAGGGCCAGAACGACGATCGTGCGATATATAGTTGAGCGATTCATTTCCGTAATTCCTCCCTCAAAGTTTGTTCAGCAGTTCGAGAATCTTTGTAGGTCGTGGCTTCAGCCACGACATCACCTTTAGGAGCTCGGCGCGGCTTTAGCCGCTGAAGTACTAATTCCCTTTGCTCACCAGCACGTCAACTGTGTAGCCCCGGCCGCCCGCAAGAACCACGACGCCCTTCAGTCGCCCGATCGGTTTCAGCAGCTGATCGGACTTCCGCAAAGTCAGCCGGAAGCCCCCAGGCACTACCGCAAATTGCTGTGAGGCTGCATCCTTCACCTGCGACTCCGCAAGCGGAAAGAAATCCGCCTGCGCGACATGCTCGCCGATTTTCGCGCTGAGCACGAATGAGTCGCCCGCATCCGCCACGCTGATTCGCCAGCCCGCCGGCGCCGGGCGCGGCAGCGCTTTGCGCGCAGCAGTGAACAATTCCGCGGTGCGCGCATCTGGCACCGGCGGCTGCGATTTCACGGGCAGCGTCAGCGAAAGTTGCGCCTTGCCGGGAATGCACATTTCGCGGCAGACCAATACTTTCACTTCGGCGCCGATCTGCGCGAGCCCTTGCGTTGCCAGCGCCGTCTCCGCATGCAACGGCACGATGAGCATCACCTCGTCCTCGTAACCAAAATCCACGATGCTCGCAGTTCCCAATCGCCGCGGCGTGGGCCACTCCATTTCCCCGACGCTCACGCCCGCGGGCAGCTGCCACTTCACGCGCGGCGGCTCGCCCGAATCGCCCGGATTCACCCAGTAAATGTGCCAGCCCTTCTCCAGCTGGAAACGCAAACCAAGATGAGCCGTACGCCCGGCCTCAATCCATTGATTCTCGGCAACGAGCTCGAGCGTGCCATGCGGGATCGGAGTGCCGTCAGCGCGCACACTTCCCGCATACAGCAGCAGCGCGGCCGCAAACACCAGCACCTGGGAAAAACTTAGCCTTGCGTAGCACCGTCGCATCTCTACATTTGACGTACGAGCCGCAAATCCAGCTTCAACTCATGTGATGGCGCGCGCGATTCATGGGTTTCCTGAATCGCGACCCGGCGAGGTTGTGTTCACCGAGAACCAAACAACCGCGGCACGTCAGTCCTGAGGCAAGCGCGCGGTGTGCAGCACCACGCTGCGGAAATTCCATGACGCGGTGTGGACGGAGGTGAATCCCACTTTTTGCATCAGCGCGGTGATTTCCTTCGGCACTGGAAATCGCGCAACGGAGCCGGGAAGGTACGTGTAAGCCTCGCTGTTGCCGGAAATCGCCGAGCCTACGTGCGGCAAGACCTTGCGGAAATAAAAACGGAACAGTCCCGCCATGGGCCCCGAGCCGGGCTCGGAAAATTCCAATATGCCCACTTCCCCGCCGGGCTTCAGCACGCGCGCAATTTCCTTCAACCCGCGCTCGTAATTCACCAGATTGCGAAACCCGAAAGCGCTGGTGACCAGATCGAACGAGTCATCCGCAAACGGCAGATGCAAAGCGTCAGCTGTAGTGAACACGGCCGAACGCGAATGCGAAGCAGCTTTGCGCTGCGCGCGATCCAGCATGGGCTGCGCGAAGTCGCTGCCAATCAATGGAAAGCGGTGCGCGCCGCGGTCGCGGATCTCGTGCACGCGGACTTGCTCCAGCGCAAACAGCAGGTCGCCGGTGCCGCAGCACAAATCCAGCACACGCGCGTCGGTGCGGCGCAGCACGCGGCGGAATTTCCGCGCGGTGCGGCGGCGCCACACCTTGTCCAACGAGAAGGACAGCGTGTGGTTCAGAAAATCGTAGCGCGGCGCGATGCGGCTGAACATTTCGCGCACGCGCGCCGAAGCCTCGCCTTCGGTGCGTGTGCCTTCCGGGCGCGTGCCGGGCAATTTTTGCGGCTTTCCAGTTTGCACAGTCATGCGGCGTGCTTGTGCATCAGTTTTTGGCCTGCGCGGAGAGGGCGGGCAATTCCGCGAAGGTGCGGGACACCAGAGCCCAGGGAAGGTCGATGCCCCATTCCACTTTGCCAAGACGGCGCGGCAGCACCCAGAGCACGCGTCCGCCACGAGCTTTCTTATCACCTGCGAGGATAGGACGCAATTGCGCGGCGCGAATTCCGGCGAGCGACGGCACCGGGCCCACGCTCGCGATCAAGCGCATCATGCGCGTCGCTTCGTTTTCGCGCAACCGCCCGGTGGCAAGGCCGAACAAGGTTGCCGCCAGCATCCCCCAGGCAATCGCCTCGCCGTGCAGGAAGCGGCGATAGCGCGTGGCGGCTTCCAGCGCGTGGCCCAGCGTGTGGCCGAAATTCAGAATGTGGCGCAGGCCGCCTTCGCGTTCGTCGCGCGCCACAACGTCCGCTTTGATGCGAATGCAGCGCGCGATTACCCAGCCGAGCGCTTTGGCGTCGCGCCGCAGCAGCGCGAGCATGTGCCGTTCGAGGTATGCGAAAAGTTCAGGGTCGGCGATGATGCCGTACTTCACCACTTCGTATAGCCCGGAGCGGTATTCGCGATGCGGCAACGTCAGCAGAGCTTTCGGATCGGCGAGCACCAGCTGCGGCGGATAAAACGCGCCAACGAGATTTTTTCCTTCCGGAAGATTTACGCCGGTTTTGCCGCCGATCGAGCTGTCCACTTGCGCCACCAGCGTGGTGGGTACATGCACCAGACGCACACCGCGCAGATAGCTGGCGGCCGCGAAGCCAGCCACGTCGCCCACGACTCCGCCGCCCATCGCGACAATTGTGGCGTGGCGATCGGCGCCGGCCAGCACCAATTGCCGCGCGATCTGTTCGATGGTGGCGAGGTCTTTCGCCGATTCGCTGTCGTCGAAGAGCATGGCGCGCACGGGCCGCCGTTTGTCTTTGCCAAGCGCGCGCAGCAGCGGGCGGCCCCAGTGCTCCCACACGCGCGGCGAGGAAAGCACGTAGATGCCAGTGGTTTCGCCCAACCGCGCCACGGCCGCGCCAGCGCGAGCGAATACACCCGGCGCACATTGCACGTTGTAATCGCCGCCGGATGAATGAATGCGAATGGTGGGCATCAGTGGGTCAAAGAAATGTAGCACAGATGCTTGGCAAAAACGGCGCGGGCAAGAGAGCGATGTCGATTTCAAATTTGTAGCGCCCATCCCGCCGTTGCGGGATGGGCGCCTTTGACTTTGCTGTCGTAGCGGCGCACTTCAGTGCGCCATCGGTCGTGTGGCTATCACCGATGGCGGTCTAAAGACCGCCGCTACGAAGACCTCACGGAGGGTTTTTGATAAATTGTTTAGTGGA
>CAWBLT010000010.1:0-457152 GCA_963789665.1 uncultured Acidobacteriota bacterium
CTTATCAGGCACCGAGGAACATTGCGCCTGGAGTTCGACGGATATTCCGTGCACAGCGCGTGCGCCATTGATACACTTCCGCGAATGACGGAAACAATTCGTCCCCGGCACTCTCTCCTCGTTCGCGTCACGCACTGGCTTACCGTGTTGTCTTTCCTGGCCCTGCTCGTGACCGGAGTGGAAATTACCATCTCTCACCCACGGTTTTATTGGGGAGAGACCGGCAACGTAAATATGCGGCCCTTATTCACGATCCCGATTCCATCCTCTCGGTCCAGCGTTCCCACCGGGTACGGTTACGTGCTCCCCGATCAGAATGGCTGGAGCCGCTATCTCCATTTCCAATCGGCCTGGATTGTGGCTGGAACCGGTTTACTTTACGTAGCCTTCGGATTCTTCGGGGGGCATTTCCGACGGAATTTGCTTCCCGCTCGTTCTGACGTCTCGCCCACGCGGCTGGGAATTTCAATTGCCCAGCACCTGCGTTTCGAGCGACCGAGTGCGGAAGAAGCCTGGTCGTATAACGTGCTGCAGCGCCTGACGTATCTGGTTGTTATTTTCCTGTGTTTTCCGTTGATCATCTGGACGGGTTTGGCGATGTCACCGGCCTTTGAAGCCCTAGTTCCGATCACGGTTCTGGGCGGCCACCAATCCGCGCGCACCATACACTTTTTGATGACAGGATTTCTGGTGGTGTTCGTGCTGATTCATGTACTGATGATTGTCCTTGCCGGATTCCGAAATCGGATGCGCGCCATGATCAGCGGCCGCGTCACCGAGCCTCAGGAGCGAGTATGAACAAGCTCTCTCGACGTCAGGTCATTAGTACCGGGCTCGCGGCCACCGCGGCTGTTTCCGGGCTGGCCGTGGCTGGTAAGCTCGCCAGGCGATATGGACTCATCCCGCCGGATTCGGGAGGGATTTATGGGGCCGGCGAAACACTTACCTATGCTGCGCAGCGGGTATTGACTCGCCACGCTCTGGCGCGGGAGTTTTCGCAAAGCCAGATCTCCAAAGATCCGTTTGCAAATCCAGTCGATCCCCTGGGCGAAGAGTTCCAGCGCTTTCAGAGCCGGGGATTTGTGGACTGGCGTCTGGTCGTTGACGGCATGATCACCCGCCCGGCGTCCTTCTCAGTTGCTGAACTCAAGCGCTTTCCCGCCCGCACCCAAATCACGATGATCGGCTGCGAAGAAGGCTGGACGTATATTGCCGAATGGACAGGCGTTGCACTCTCGCACATTCTGGAACTAGTGGGGACGCTGCCCCAGGCCCGATACGTTGTGTACCGCTCGATCCAGCCCGACGGATGGGATAGCATCGACATGGCTGAGGCGTTACACCCGCAGACTCTTGTCAGCTACGGTATGAACGGCGCTGAGTTGCCTGCGCCATTCGGCGGACCGCTGCGCATGCGGGTTCCGCGCCAACTCGGCTACAAAAACGTCAAATACATCACCCGCCTCACGATGACTGATAACCTCAAACAATTCGGCAAAGGTTTGGGCTCTGGCGAATTGGGTGCGGAAGATGGGTACGCATGGTACGCGGGTATCTGACAGCGCAGGCCATTGAAAGCCTTGGACTGTGTATTTCACATCCATCCCTTACACAAATAATCTCAACTCTCGGTTAACGCCGCACTCGGACAAGCGAAGTGCTACTTCACATCTCCGGTAACGCGGGTGATCTCAATGGGTCGACGCAACACTAAGCTAGAACCCGCCTGGAATTGAAAACAAATGCCTAAATCGCTTGTTAGGGTTAGACCAGCCGGAACGTTGCCCTGACTAGGTTTCAGCCGAGCACCGCCAAACAGTATGGTTCTCCCGCGCAAGCATTGCCGAATCAAGGCACTGGATGGTGTTGCATCGACCGGTTGAGCTGGCACGACTTATCGGGAGTTATGAGCGGGCGGCGCAGAGGTCTTATATCCGGCCGCCCGATCGTGGTGGCGCTAGTTGCTTGGATTCAGTTGTCGCATCACTTCATCGAGGTTGAAGCTCGCGGGTTTCTGGCGGATAGGATATTCCTTAAAGCTGGCGAGCCAGTTGGCCACGACTGCTTGCGCTGGGACCTGCACGAATGCGCGGCGCATCATCCAGTCGTTGTAGAAAATAGACTCTGGTCCGCGCTCGAAGGGGTCAGACCGCAGGTTGTATAGCATCGGAATGCGGAGCTTAGTGTATTCACCTTGCCAGACGCCGATGCCTTCGTGGTACTGCTCGAAGAAGGCGATTTTCCAGTCGAGGACGCGGATGGCAAACAGGTCGCCGTCGTCGCTCCAGTAGAGGAACTCTTTACGCGGCGAGTCTTTGGCCTCTCCTTTGAAGAAAGGCAGCAAATTGTAGCCATCGAGATGGACGTGAAATGAACCGCTGCCCAATTGACACGTTTTCATGCATTGTTCGACAAGGTTAGCGTTACCCGCTGCTGCGGCGAATGTGGGGATTAAATCCTCGTGCGCAAAAAACTGATTGAAGATCGTGCCGGGCTTGATAACGCCGGGCCAGCGAATGAGAGTTGGCACGCGGTACCCGCCTTCAAAGTTGGTGGCCTTCTCTCCACGATATGGGGTTGTGCCACCGTCGGGCCAGCTCATGACTTCGGCACCGTTGTCCGAGGTGTAGACGACAATCGTGTTGTCCGTCACGCCCAAATCATCCAACTTCTTTAGCAACTGGCCGACGTGCCCGTCGTGCTCCACCATGCCATCGGCCTCTATCCCCAGACCGGTCCTGCCCTCGGATTCCGGCTTCAAGTGCGTAAAAACATGCATGCGCGTGGAGTTGTAATAACAGAAGAAAGGTTTGCCGGCTTTTGCCTGCGTGTCCATCCAAGCCAAGGCGGCGTCCGTAAACTCATCGTCAATGGTTGCCATGCGTTTCACGGTCAGAGCACCGGTGTTTTCGATTTTCTGCATCCCGACTTTGCCGAAAGCGGGATCGACGGTTGTGTCATCGGTGGTGGTTGCCGTACATTTCAAAACTCCACGCGGTGCAAACTTCGCTCTGAACTGCGGATTTTTTGGATAATCAGGATTTTCCGGCTCTTCCTCGGCGTTCAGGTGGTACAGATTCCCGAAGAAAACATCGAACCCATGAACGCAAGGGAGGAACTCGTTGCGGTCACCAAGATGGTTCTTTCCAAATTGTCCCGTTGCATAGCCCAGCGACTTGAGTACGTCAGCAACGCTAGGGTCTTTCGCGCTTAAACCGATGTCGGAACCAGGTAGTCCGACCTTTGTCAGACCAGTGCGGATTGGAGACTGCCCAGTAATAAATGCGGCGCGGCCCGCAGTACAACTTTGCTGCCCGTACCAGGCCAGAAACATCGCCCCTTCCTTGCCGATGCGATCAATGTTGGGCGTCTGATAGCCCATGTCGCCGCGATTATAGATGGTGGTGTTATACCAACCGATGTCGTCACCCATAATGACGAGGATGTTAGGCTTTTTGGTTTGAGCGCTGATCGAGGAAGGAAAGGAAATCGACAACAACAGGCAGGCCGCCGCGAGAAACGAAACTTTGCTCGGACTCATCGGATTCTCCGAATACGGGATTCGGACAAGGTACTGGCTTGCGCCGATGAGAGCAGCGGAACGCAATTCAGTGCCTCCCGTGGTGCGAGTATACGCACGCCCTAACGTCCCGCCAATCCGCAAATTATTTGGAAAACGACTTAGAAGCTGCGTCTAATGCCTGATTAACGCGCTTACCGTACCTGTGAAGTACTAGCCCGCTGTTTGTCCGGTAACGCGACTTCAGGTCCAAGTAAAAATCACCAGGGCTACCGGAAGTTATGGACAACCGGTTCGGTGTGATCGGGGTACTGGAATGACGATCTTTTCCAGATTTTCGAAGGATATCGAGAGGCTGATGCAGGAAGCGGATATTCTATTGCGCCGAAATTATCGCGCGCTGACTTGCAAGATTGCTTCTCCAGAGCCGGCTGGCGTGATTTGCGCTCTAAAGATTTTGGTTTGCGGGTCGTAAGCCCAGTTAGTGAGTTTGCCTTCAAGGGCTTTGAGTCGAGGGAGATGCGAAGCGTAGCCGGAGATGGTGAGCACGTCTTCGCCCTGAGCGAACTTGATGGTGGTTGTCAGGGTACCGTGATCTTCAAGAGCTGCGATGCGTTGCTTCCCTAAGGTCGCAATCTTTTCGGTATCACCCAGCAATGCCAATCCTTGGTGATTCACGGGGAAAAGTAACTGATAATCCCAGCCGTCGGTGAATTTCATTTGAAGACTTCCGCCGTCAGGGAGCAGCTCTCCGCTGTGTCTCACCCAGTCGTAGGCAAATACAGGCCCGCTCACATCCAAGCTGCTTAGGGGAACGGTGACGCTATCTTCCGAACTGTTTCGTGCATACGCAAAAACGTAGCGCGCGCGTTGATTGCCGAATGCAGTCTCCGACATTGCCACCATCGGCGCGCTTTCATTCAGGGCGTCGCTCATATACATCGAATTAATAGGAAGCAAGGACGAATCAGGTTTCACGATCGACCCATCCCTACGGATCGCAGCTGCCAGATTGGGGGCGTTGGTCTCGCCCAATGCGTCTCCCACGCCCACGGGCCCGGCCGATAACGTGGATAAAATTAAATTGGGAAGCTCGTTACTGAAGAAGACGTCCGCCCACGGCCAGAGGCCGACGGCGCTTGCTAGTCTCGAGTCATAGAGAAAAGAGTCCCACTTTTCGCGATCGAACCGGTCATCGCTGGTCCGAATTGTTTGGACGTTTGAATATTGCGTGCTCGCCATGTAGTGGCTCGGCAGCGGCATGCAATATTGAATGGTGATTCCTTTACCGCGCATCGCTTCCGACATATTTTCCAGAAACGATTGGGGGTCGTTTAGATTCAGTTCCGTTGCCGCGTTGTGGTCCAGCCAGTCCTGCTCGTAGGTGACGACGCCCGCATCGGCTAAGTAATCAGAAGTGGATTTCCAAAAGGCAGGATCGAGCACGACATTCCCGGACATTTTGTATTGCGTGCGATAGGGGCTCGCGGTGGAAATCCATCGTGCGTGCGTGGCAATCGGCAACCCAAGCGCTTTCTGAAACGCTGCAAGGCCATCCGGGAAGAGTTCCTTATCCGCCCGATACGTATATTCACCATCGGGAAGCGCGGAGCTCACGGAATTCCATCGCGCGTTCACGCCCTTGGGATACCACCAACTGTCGAGTTGCATGTATCCTAGCGGCACGCCCAGTTTCTTAAACTGGTCTCGTATCGCAAGCAGAGTTCCTGCGTAGCCTAGTTGAGGGTCAAACTTGTAGTAGTAGCGGGCGCCGTTGTCGGTCCAGTAGCCAAGCTTGGCGAGCACGACGTTGGCGTCATTCGCAGGACGCTGCTTTCCGCCCAGCGCCAGCAGCGCGGAACCCCAGACAGAAAACGTGTGATTCATGCCCTTATCGAAAACAAGCAGCGTGCTGTGGGAAAAGCCGGCAGGCAGGTTTTGGATCGTCGGAGCGATGCGGCTCTCTGCCGCGCCTGCGGGTGATTCGTTCATTCGGGAGATTTGAAAGTTGTCCGCGGGCGACAGGATCATTACGTTGCCCAGCTTGTCGAAAAGCGACCACGGCCCTTCGGGACCGAGCGCTCCGAATTCATAAGTTCCGAATGTCTTGCGCTGGAATGAGAATTTCATCAAACGAGCCGGCAATTTGTCGAATGCCGGAAATGGATGGTCGTTTGCACCGGCAGAGTTCCAGACATCTCGAAACATGGCGATCGGCAGCGCCTGATAAATGCGGATCTCGGCTGTTCGCGCTCCGTCCAGGTAAGTCGCGGATACGGCATCGTAGGTTCCGATTGCATCTTTTCCCGGAGTCGATTGAACGGACTCAGGAGCTACGGGAAGTCTGCCCACGAGCTGCCAATCCACGGCGTAAAAATCGAGTTCGTAGGTACCGTCAGCCTTAACCGTAGTCCGAAACGCGCCGTTTTGGGTGGCATGCTCCGTGCCATTCGAAACTCGCGCCGATGCACAAGGACCAAGAAGAACGAAAGCCAGCCATACCGAAAACGAACTTAGCCGATATTTTCGCGGGTGTTCTTTCAAGCGGCGCCTCCCGTCATGACGGTGATCGAACTTGAAAATGATTCTTATGATGGAGGGTGAGCGGCGAGAGCTTGGATCTTGCGATAGTTTTCCATGTCACGAGCTGCCTGCTCCGTCTTGCCCTGCCTGCGGTGAATTTGAGCTAAGACCAAACACGCCTGCCCGGCGAGCGGAGTATCCTTCTCCAGCTCGAACACGCGTTCCAGCGCATGCGCGGCCACCTCGGGATCACTCGTGGCCGCCGCTCTGCCCAAGGCATAAAGAGTTTCCGGCATATCAGGACGCAACGAATCGGACCGCTTCAGTTCCTCAGTGGCTTCCTTCATCTTTCCCTGCTGCAGCAACGCATTTCCCAGACGATAAGCAGCTTCCGAGCTTCCGGGCTGCAATTTTGCTTCTCCACGAAATTGTCCTTCCGCCTTGGCCCATTCGGAACCGGCGGCGAAGACTTGTCCAAGCTCAAGCCGCAAGCCAGGCAAATCGGGCCGCATGGCGATGGCCTGTTCATACTCCCTCGCAGCCTGCGGAAGCATCTTCATTTCGTAATCGGTTTGACCGACAGCCTGATGTCCTCGTGCAGAATTGGGATCAACGGAACGCAAGCGATCCAACGACTGCCCAGCGAGCGCCGTGGCGGCGCGGCTGAGATAAAAGAGAAGATCCGGATCGTCCGGCGATTTCGCGAGAGCCGCCTGCAGATTCGCGACTGCCTCTGCGGCTTGGCCCGCTTGCAGTTGCGCGATTCCCAGAGCTCCGGAGTCATTAATAATCTTCAAGTGAGGAATAGCGTCGGCCGCATAGCCCGCTGCAAGGAGCGCGTATCCGAGCAACTGATGAACGGCAGGCGCATCCGGGGTCAATTCAGCCGCGCGCCTCAGGGGAGGAATCGCTGCAGGGTAGTCATGCTCCTTCATGTATGCGTCGCCCAATCGAAGGAAGACGATTGCAGAGTTTGGCGCCAGCTCCGCGGCCTTCTGAAACGCGGCGACGGCCTGGTCGAAGGCGCCGCGATTTTCAGCGTCAACGCCGGATTGCAACAGCGGAAGCGCATCGGGGGGCACGCGAGGTTCCGCCGATTGCGGAGGCAGCAGCAAGCACAGCCAGAGCAGCGCGTGAATCATGGTTGCACCGATTCCTCAATTACGATGAATTGATCGGCCCTGACGCCGCGCAAGACCTGGCGAATGCCAGAGGGCCAGCGAATTTCGATGTCGGCCGTCTCTGCGGAGCCAAGGCCAAAATGCAAACGTTTATCGTTAGAAGAGAGGTAGCTTCCCGCAGAGGTAGCGAAGCGAGTCTGGCCGTTGACTTGAACGCGAGCACCGAAACCGTCGCGGTTGCTGCGCTTTCCGCAGAGCGTGATCGTCAGCCAGTGAAATTGGCCGCGGCGATTGAAATAGAACTGCGGGGCTTCGCCGAGAGAGGTGGTGACGACGTCTATCCAACCGTCATTGTTCAAATCGCCGAATGCTGCACCGCGACCGGCCACGGGCAAATCTGAGCCGGGGTCGGCTCGTTCGAAACGACCCGCGCGGTTCATGGCTAGCAAGGGTGGCTCGCGGTAGCGGAGCGAGTCATCGTAAATCTGAACGTTGTCGAAAACGTGTCCCTGGACAATAAATGCATCCTTCCAGCCGTCGTTATCAAAATCTTCCAATCCGGCTCCCCAACCTGAGACGTTTCCGGAGAGCACGCCAAACCCTGCTTCCAATTCCTGAGCGCTGAAGGAGCCCCGGCCGTCGTTATGAAAGAGAACGTAGGGATCGTGAGGAAGCTGCGTGATGAGAAGGTCGGGAAGGCCATCGTTGTCGTAGTCCTGAAAGACCACGCCCATGCCCGAGGGCATTCTTCCGCTCTCTGAAAGCGCCGCGCCCGAATCCAAACCGCATTCGGTGAAAGTACCGTTCCCGTTGTTGTGAAAAAGAAACTGATCGGTGACGTCGCTCGCGACAAAAACGTCCGTGAATCCGTCACCGTCATAATCCGCGAACGCCACTCCGAGGCCATGGCCCTTTTTCGCGGCGATGCCTGACGAGACGCTCACGTCTTCAAACGTGCCGTCGCCCCGGTTGTGGTACAGGAGGTTTGTGATGGCGGGAAATTCGCCTGGCGGACAATATGTGGGCTTTTCCGAGCCGCACGTCTTGCTTTTCTCGATGTTCCAATCGAGATAGCGCGTGACAAACAAATCCAGTCTGCCGTCGTTATCGTAATCGAAAAATCCCGCCGAGACGGACCAGCCGCCGGCAGCGACGCCAGCCTTCGCGGTAACATCGGTAAAAGTGCCGTCGCCATTATTGTGATACAAGATATTCTTGCCGAAGTTCGTCACGTAGATGTCGGGAAAACCATCATTGTCGTAATCCCCGACCGCGACACCCATTCCGTAGTTTGAATCTCCAGCATCCGCGAGGCCAGCCTGCTCGGTGACGTCCCTGAAACTGCCATCCGGATTCTGTCTGTACAGGCGATTCCAATAGGAAGGATTTCGGCGATCGAAGCTGATGGGTTTGGCCATCGTGTCGCGGACATGCCCACCGTTCACGAAGAAAACGTCCAGCAGACCGTCGTTGTTGTAATCCAGGAGGGCTACGCCTCCGGGCATGGTTTCAATCAGATACTTGCGAGAAGTTGGCGAGTTGCGGAGAACAAAATCAACGCCCTTCAGGGGCTTTACTTGGAACACTGGGGCGGTCTTGGGGGTTGCCCCTTGAGCGTCCAGAACGCTGCCGAATTCAAGCGCACCGAGAGAAAACAAGAAAGACAAAAGCTCTCTTCTGGTCATCCATGTTCCTGGCATTACGAAATCGCGAGGCGGCCGCAGTTCAGGACTGACAGAATTCCGTAAGCGGTTGAATCGCCTGGCCCGGCTCCGAGCTTCTCACTTTGAATTGCGAATTTCTAGCTCGCCAATGTGCAATTCGCTCTTGATCTGCTGACTCAGTCATTGCCTTGTCGTATTGTTCGAAGATACCGAGGGGGTTGGATTTATGTCCGCGATGTGTGCGAGGGCGGTGCTGATCAGACCGTTGTACTCTTCCAGCTTTTGGCTCTGGTATTTTTTGTCCTGATTCAGCATGGCGAATGCGGGCGAGGTTTCCGTAGCATGCATGGCGTCTATGATCTGGGCCAAGCTATTCAATTTCGCCGACAGGCCGCTCACTTCCGCGAACGCAGTCTCCGGATGATAGCCGATGCGATCTCCGGTCTGCATCGCATCGATCAGCAGGTCCGGGGCGCCCGCGGTGGGCCACGCAGCGTTCAAGATGTCGTACGTCTCGCGAAGGCGCGTCAACTTGCCGGTCAGGCCGTCGAGCATCGAGCGATCGCGAGCCAACTGTAGGTCGATGCGCAATTTCACGGTAACCGCGTCGGCGGTGCTGAATCTGCGCGTCGTAATCACGGTCGTTAGAGTGCTGCCTTCAAAATGCCATCCGGGTTTAGTCGCAGTGCTGGAGTAGGACAGCGGCTCGTTGTTAACGCTCACCGAAGATGGCGGCCAATTTCCCGGAAGGCGGAGTTCATAGGCCCGTTGGTTTGGCATTCCAGTGTAATGGCCGGCGGTAGGCGCGACGGTCACCGTGAGCGTGGTGCCGTCGGCGTTCAAGGCGGCCTGAATCGGAGTCCAGGCGCATTCTTCCTGTTGGTAGCCGGGCGTGTCCCCCGCATCTTCATAAAGACGATATTGCGATGTCTGTCCATTTTGCAGCGGAAAGACTGTCAGGATGAGAGGGTCCACCGGCTTCTCGCCGGTATAGCTCATTGCCGGTTGCATGGGAACAATGCTTCCACCCTTCACATACAAGGGGATCTGGCTAAGTGAAAAGTCGCGCTGGACGGTGACGGGGCCGTGAAAATTTGCGCCGCTATCCCGTTCGAACCAATCGCCGGGAGGCAGCCAGACCGAAATTTTCGCGAGCTGCGAATCCTTCGCGACGGGCTGCGTCACCGGATCGGCGAGCATACTGTCACCAAACATATATTCGTTTTTCGCGGTGTAGGATTGCGGCGCGTCCGGCCAGTCATAGTAGAGCGGATGCAGGAGCGCAAGACCGGTGTCGTACGTTTTCCTGGCCTCGGTGTAGATGTAGGGCTGAAGGGCGTAGCGACGCGCGAAGGATTCCCGCATCAGGTCCGAATACGGCTCGGGGTAGGCCCAGATGCGCCGCTCGGCGTCGGGATTCTTGGTGGTGTGAGTTCGCAGGATTGGACTTAGACTTCCCCACTGAATCCAGCGCAGGTAGAGTTCCGGTTCGATGGCACCGGGCATATGGCCGCCAATGTCGTGGCTCCAATACGCGTAGCCTACGTTGGCAGCGGTGGCGGTGAAGTACGGCTGAAATGCGAGCGAATCCCAGACAGAAATCGTGTCGCCGGAAAATCCGATCTGATAGCGGTGATTGCCGAGGCCGCCCCAACGGTGAAAGAGCAACGCGCGTTTGCCCTGGCGCTGCTGGTCGCTGAAGAAGACATAGTTTATCCACCACGTGGGGTTCAATCCGGCAATGCTGGTCTTGTCTTCCTGCTGCCAGTCGAGCCAGAAGAAATTGATTCCCTGTTGCTCGAGCGGGTGAATCATGTCGTTCATATAGTTCGTTGCGAATTTCTTGTCCGTGATCTCGTAAGGAATGTACTGCTTCGTCGCCGGATCAATCCCCATCGCGCGAGCCATCTCCGGATAGTGTTCCTCCCAGGGCTGCACACCGGACGCCGGATGGATATTAACTGTAGCCTTGAGGCCCTGTTCATGTATGCCCTTTAGAAATTGATCGGGGTCCGGAAAAAGCAGCTTGTTCCAGGAATAGCCCGTCCAGCCAAGTCTGTGGCCTGAGGCATCCTGTGCATCGTTTCCCGCAACTTCGTTGAATGTGGGATGCCAATCTACGTCAATCACGAGGACGTCGAGAGGCGTGTCGTGTTGATGGAACCCGCGAATCAGCTGATTGAATTGCTCGTCGGTATACGCCCAATATCGCGACCACCAGGCTCCGAATGCAAACCGCGGTGGCAGCGGAATTTTTCCGGCCACGCGCGTGTAATCGTAGAGAGCGCGCTTATAATCGTGGCCGTAACCGAAGAAGTACCAGTCCTGACGGTCTCCCGCCGGGCGCGTCGTGACCCAAGGCCAAGGGCTTTGCTCTCCAGCCACGAAAGAAAAATCATCGGAGTCAAAAAGCTGCCGGGTGCTGTCGTCCACGATGGTCCAGCCATCGCGAGAGATGAGCCCTGGTTCTAACTTCACGTCAGCGCCTTGGACCCTGTCGAGCGTGCGCGAGGTGCCGAGCAGGTTACCGGTATCCGCCATGCCTGGCTTCCAAACGATCTCTTTTCCACTCAGGCTGAAAGTGATGCTGAGATTGTCCGGGCTAAATTTGCCGTCGGAGTTTCCGGGAGTGTAGACGAGCTTGAGGGCGCTGGTTTGAATTACCGTGCGCCCTCCATCGGGCGCGGATTCGTGCGTAAATTCCGGGACGGAGAGGTTACGATTCAGAAACACGAGCGAAGCGTGATCTTCAAACTTGCCGTCCGCGGCCCACTCCATGCGGATGAGCTGCGGCGTCAAAACGGTGAAGCGGGCATGTCCGGTGGTCACGATGGCGCGCGGGTCGGCCACTGGGTCATAACGACCGGGAGCATCCGCGGCCTTAGCAGGGGTGTGGAAGAGACTCAGTGACCCGAGTGCCAGCACGAAGAAGCCACGAAGAAGCCTGCGAAGCAAATCCGTTATGAGCATCTGGGGGCCCCATGACTTCCTAGTGTGACAGGATCACCGAGTTGTTTCGGTGCCGCGATCCATCCGTACAGAGTTCTGGCACAGAGGCCATCGCTTCCCCGACGATTGAAAAACAGTTGTCGGCTGCGCTCAGGACGAAGCGCCTGGCAGGTTGGGTGGCTAGCCTCGACTGGGAATCCAGTCGCCGGCACCTGCCAGGCTTTCGCGCTCCGGGTGGGGGAGATGAAGATCGCACCAGGCGTCAAAAGTAGAATTTCGCAGCCACCTGCGCAGTTCGCGCCTGATAAGCTGCGGTTATCCTTCCGAAATTGCCGGCACTCACGTCGGACAGGTTTGTGTCGGGTTGGAAGAAGTCCGGATGGTTGAGCGCGTTAAACATCTCGAAGCGGAACTGCACGCTTTTGGTTTCTGCAAATTTCCAGTATTTTTGAATTCCCATGTCCCAATTAAAGTACCTGGGCCCATGAAGATTCGAGAAGAACCTGGGAGCGTCTCCGAATGTGAATGCGGCAGGTTGCGCGAAGGCGTCCGGATTGATCCAGTTGTTGATCGAACGATTTGCCGGTATCGGGTTCACTCCTGCCACCACATTGGGACGCTGGTTGAAACCGAACCCGACATTGTTCGAAGCCGGCTGGATGGAGAGAGGCAAACCTGATTCAGCAGTGAGAATTCCGCTCCACGCCCAGCCGCCCAGAACGGCGTTAAGCGGCGCGCTCCAGTTGGAGCCAAATCGCTTCCCAGTGCCCACGGGCAATTCGTAAATGTACGAGGCCACGAACCTGTGGGGGACGTTGCTCGCATCAACCGAATAGTCAGCGGAAAGATTGTACGAATTCAGGTTGTTGGTCCCGCTGCCCGGGAAGGCCCAACCGGAATTTCCTTGCACATCATCCATGAACTTCGAATACGTGTAGGAGAGATTGAGATCCAGCCCGGAGTGCCAGCGGTGCGTGTAGGTGACCTCCAGCGCATCGTACGAAGAGGTGCCGACAGCAGGCTCAGGCTCAAACACGCTGCAGTACTGAGGAAATGGGATCAGCGTTTGCTCCAGGATAATCGTGGGGTTGTTAAGGCCGCAACTGCTTGAGGTTATGTGGCCAAAGAAGGGGTTGGGCACCGCATTGAAGAGGGCGTTCCCCTGCGTCAGATTCCCCGGCGACATCTGCTCCCACTGCAAACCCGTCGCCAGGAGACTCGTGCCATGATTTCCTACGTAAGTGACGTCCAGCAGATCGTTGGGAGTGAACGAGTATTGACCTCCGGCCATCCACTGTTCCACGTAAGGAGTTTGCCTGTTGCGGTTCGTGATAGTGGTCCCGAAGCCGACATCCTGCAATCCGCCCGCGGCATTTCCGGTCGGCAGCCGTTCGGTGGTGAATGCCGGGCCGCAGGGAGCGAAAACGCCAGGAGCGGCTTCACAATTAACATTGGCATTCCCGCTGAGAGTGGTAGCCGGGGTTAATCCATTGTCCAGACTGTTGGTCCATGGAGTCGCTTGCGAAAATCCGTCATTGGGACCTTGGCCGTAGAAGTTGGGCACGTAGAATATTCCGTAACCGCCGCGGATCACCAGGTTCTTGGCGGCTTGAACTGCAATCGAGACGCGCGGAGCAATATTGTTGTAGGTGGTGTTGTAAAGGCCAGCGTTGTTGGGCGAGGCGAAGATGAGTGCGCCGGGATAGGAAGCTCCCACCTGTGCGCTGATGGGATTCTCTGCAGTGAAGCTGAACGAATTTTGCGCATTGTGACGCTCGGTTGGCGCGGTTTGGATTTCGTAGCGCATACCGAGAGTAAGCGTAACCTTGGGAGTCACCTTCCAGCCGTCCTGAATATACCAGCCAAGGAAATGCTTGTCGGTGGCCGGGAATGCCTGGTAGGACGTGCAAAGTGCGCACGACGTCCCGTTGCCTCCGCTTCCCACTCCCAAGAGGAAAGCGGCGAAACCGTCTCCCGTTCCCGCTGTCGTGTTATTTGGATCGGGCCCCGCCGTGGACGCGGTTTGGAAGTTGAGCGCCGTCTGGCCGTAGTGGCCGCCGTCAATCCGCAGCCACACGTCCGTGAAACCAAAAGCCAATTCGTGCTTACCCTCCATTTTCGTGAAATCAATTGAGGTGGTCCAGAACGTTTGGGGAACGATGTAATTGTTATTCCCGCCATTTGCACCAAGACCGGCGTAGTTGCCGCCACCGCTGAATGAAATTTGCGGGAACGCCGGAGCGATTCCGTCAATGAATGTCGGGAACCCGAGAGTGGAGGTTTGGAATCCAAAGCCTTGTCCAGTCGCCTGCTCCACGTGGCGATTCACGCCGAAATTCAAGTTCATGGTAAATGTAGGATTGAAAATGTGATTGAGGCCGACGTTGACGCTGTAGCGGTTATTGGGATTTAACAGTCCCGGGCCTGCCGGATCGTCAGGTCCGTAGAAATCTGGTGTGTTGGTTTTTGTCTGGAACTTCTGCGACCAGCGTGCATAAAGCCGGTTGCTGTCGTCGATGTTGTAGTCCACACGGCCCGAGTACTCGTTCGAGTGTTCTGCTGCAGGTCCGGTTGCGGTGAAATTGCCCGCCAGTCCGGCTCCGGGCGTAGGCCAATAGTTTGCAGCCGCGATGTTGCCGGCAATAGTGTCCATGAGTGCCGCTGGAATCAGGTTCGTGACACCCAGCCCGGTTGAGATATTGCCGGAGACCGGGTCCCGAATGAATTCGGTGGTCGCGCCGGCGGGGCAAGTAACGTGATTTCCGGTGACGGTATCGGTCCCGCCGCAGGGAACCTGGCGAGTGCTGAAAGGATTGTAAATCTCACCGGCAAAGATTGGCCTTCCGAGATAGTCCGTTCCGGCTTGCGCTCCCAAAAGTGCCGAAAAATCTCCGCCCCTCTCCGCGGTGGTGGGCAGTGTAAACTGCGCGGTTGATGGAGTAGATTGCCGCTCGCCCTCATAATAGGCAAAGAAAAAGAGTTTGTTCTGTTTGATCGGGCCGCCAATCGTGCCGCCAAACTGATTGCGATTAAACGACGGTTGAGCTCCGTTGTTGAAATAGTATCTCGCGTCGAACGCGTTATTGGCGTAGAACTCCCAAGCATCCCCGTGGAAAGCATTGCTTCCCGACTTGGTCACGATATTGACGACGTTGCCGCTGCTCCAGCCGTACTGCGCGGTGAACGCGTTGGTCATAACCTTCATTTCCTGCACGTCGTCCACCGACGGAACGTAGATCACACCGCCCCAATCAGCCCGCGTGTCCCAAGTCCCGTCTATCAGATATGCCGCAGTGTCAAAAAACGTGCCGCCGAAATTCAGGAAGGAAATGTCCTGGTCGGCGGTTTGCGCGAGACCCGGGGCTCCCACCACCTGCTCTTCAGCAGCGTTGTTCACCGAGGAATTGATCAGCGTCAAACTGATCACGCTGCGAAAGTTCAAAGGAAGGCCTTCGGTGAATCTGGCGGACAGATCTTGCGAAATATTCGCGTTGTCCGTGTTCAGCAGCGGTGCTTGGGAAGTAACTTCGACGCTTTCAGTCAGCGCTCCAACGGTCAGGCTAATCTCCTGTTGAGCGTTCTGGCCGGCGGCCATGATGATTCCCTCTTGCCGGTACTGCTTGAACCCCGGGTTTTTGGCCTCCAAGGCGTAGACACCCGCTGGCAGGAACGTAAAACTGTATAGGCCCGTATCGCTGCTCGTCGTCGTGCGCGAAATGCCAAGATCCGAGCTGGTCAGCGTTACCGTCGCGCCTCTTACAGCTAAGCCGGCCGCATCGACCACCCGGCCGCTCAGCGTGGCCGTGAATGCGGCGGACGACTGGCCGTAGAGCGGATTGCAGCAGAGGAATAAAACCGCTAGCGCACCAAGTAGGAACCAGAGTTGCCGTGACCGTTCTCTGCCTGACATTTGGAAAACCCTCCTCGAAATTCTGGCTGACGCCAGTACTCCAATCCCGCGTCGCGCGAACATGCGGCGAAACCTGACCGGCCTCTCGCGACCGCACGTCCGTTTTCAAGTTTTGCGTAAAGGCACGGGAACACCGTGCAGTGGGCCGCCAGAGTTATAGAGAGTCGCGAGGACGCTGGCAACGGTTTTCATGTAAAGGAAGGGGGATAAGAGCGATAAGGCCATTTACTGCCGCTCATCGCACTCATTTCCCACAACTTGCAACGGGGCGAGAATGACCGAAAAGCGGCGCGGAAGCGGCTTTTAGATTGCACGCTGGTGTAAAGCGCAGTAACATCCGTCGAAATCAACTTTGCATTCCTAAAACTAATCGAGGTGCCGGTCTGTGCGACGTCACCGCGACACACGTCACCGGGGGGTGGGGTGGGGTAACCTTGCAACCAGAGCAAGTAACGGAAAACTGGACACCATGTAGTGAAGTCGAAAAGGGCGCCGTTCAACAGCAACTCGAATTGCTGCTTGCTTCACCCTTATTCCATTCCAGCAAGAGATATCCGAGGTTTCTGAGGTTTGTGGTTGCGGGAGCATTGGCTGGACAGACCGACCAACTCAAAGAGCGCATCCTTGGTGTAGAAATCTTCGACCGGCCGGCCGACTACGATACGAACACTGACCCGATCGTTCGAGTGACTGCGGCGGAAATTCGTAAGCGCATCGAACATTATTATCAAGACCCCAAGCACAAGCACGAAATTCGGATGATCTTGCCTTCCGGATCCTATGCCCCGCAGTTCTATTGGCCGGGGCATCCGAGCGGTCCTGCGGCGGTAACTTCTCTGGAATTGCCGAGCGACGCCGCGGATACCGTCAAAGCCTCGCCCGCCGCGACGCTCCCGGATGTTCCACCAACGAAGCGAAATTTGCTGGCACGCAGGATGCCGGCATTAGCGCTGGGGGCGCTGACGATTGTGATTGCTGCGGCGACGCTATGGCATTTTTCCCGTCCGCCGGTCCTGAAGCAATTTTGGGAGCCGTTCGCAAACTCACCGAATCCGGTGCTGATATGCGTGGCGGATCAAAGCCAGTACTCGACGATACGGCTGCGCGACGCCGCTGATCCCGCGCACGAAATCACGCTGCCGGACACCATGGTTGCACTCATCATTGACGATGTAAGTCCCCTGGTGAACGTCGCGGCGCTGCTGCGCACCTACGGGAAGACCTCTCGCGTGCTCGGTGAGTCAAACACTACACTGACTGATTTACGGCGAGCTCCATCAATATTTATTGGAGCATTCGACAACAGCTGGACGTTGCGCTTGACCTCGCCTTTACGCTTCCACTTTGCCAACGATGTGGCGATGAACAAATTATGGATTGAGGACCGCGCCAATCCTGGAAATCACAATTGGATGATGGATCGCACGATACAACAAACCGGAACCTATTCGGATTACGCCATCGTGGCGCGCTTCGTGGATCCCAATATCGAGCAATTGGTGGTGGTAGGCGCAGGCATCGGCCGCGGGGGCACCGTCGCTGCCGGGGAGTTTCTGGTGGACGAGCAGCGGATGGACGAAATGGTGAAGCGGGTGCCCAGCGATTGGAAACGAAAGAACATCGAAATCGTTCTCGAAACACAGGTCATCGGAGACCGTTCCGGCCCTCCCCGCGTAAGCGCGGTGTATGTATGGTAACGGACTTCAGGCAACGAACCAACGTCGGCAGCTTCGGAGCGAATCTGCAGGCGAGCTTGATTGCGAAAGCCGACCCGGCAGCGGCCGCGCTGTTGCAGTTGGTGATTCTAGCTATCTCACCGGCGTACCGAATCGGTAGAACCGCGCCCAAGTCCTGATTAACGCTGCCAGCTCAGATGGTCGATGCAACACTCCTCATCCAGGGCTTTGATTCAGCAATGCAATTCCCACGGGAGAACCATGTGTTTTCTGCTGTCCACTGTCAAAACTTAGCCAGGGCAGCGTTCATGTTGACCTAAGCCTAGCAAGCCTTTTTAGCTTTGTTTTCAATGCCAGCGGGGTTCTAGCCGCCCAAACCGGACATGCGGATCTGCGGAAAAGCAGTTGCCCGGCCACGCGACTTATCAAGCTTAGCCGTGCGCAGCGCCGGAGCGAGCCGCCACTACCAACCAATTACAGCAATTTTGTACATGAGCAAAATGGCCACCGCCGTCACGGCAGTCCAAACGGACAGCGTGTAACGTCGGAAGAAGTACAAGGTCACGCCTAGCCAGCAAAAGCAAACAGCTATCAAAGCACCACCAACATACGGCGTAGCGACTGCAGCCGAGAAGCTAGTGCCAAGGACGTGCCTGAGCCGAAAATACTCTCCTAGTGTCCTTACAACGATGAGGAATTGAACCGTGATTCCTATTTGTGCCCAGCGGTCTCTAGTCACGAGGATATTCTAGCCGGGCGGGCAAAGCTTGGCGACAAATCGTCAGTGCACGTGGTCGGTGGTCGGTGGTCGGCGAACCGGACGTAACTGCCCACGTAGACAACCCGGCACGCGCGCTCTTCTTCCGTTATCGCGTTGACCAGCAACACGGCCTGCCCGCGCTTTATCTTCGCATTCAGGGTCAGCAGCGCCCCGTGAACGCTTACCGCGTTCTTCTCGGTGACGCAACGGAATGGCCGGTTATTTGCGGCGCGCTCATAAACACGTAACGAAACGTACAATGGCAGCCGTTTACTTCTTCGTTGCCTCCCAAGTTTTGGCACCGTTCGGCTCAACCGGTCGATGCAACACCATGCAGCGCGTTGATTCCGCAACGCTTCAGGAGGAGAAGCATCTGTTTAGCCGCACTCGGCCAGAACCTAGCCAGGGCAGCCGTCCGGCGGGTCTGGCCTTAGCTAGCGACCTTGGCGTTTGTTTTCGATGCCAAGCGGGTTCTAGCTTAGTGTTGCGCCGACCCATTGAGATCACCCGACTAATCGGGACATTGGCTCGCCGCAATTTCTTGCGCGCATGCGCGGACGCCTGGTTTTGACCCGAAGCAAATCAGCGCAGGGCCTTCAGCACGTCGCTTAGAACGACCGCAAATGGGACCTGTGCGAGAATCATGGGCAACGCGGGAATTAGTACGGCGGCCGCCAAGGTGTAAAGCGCTACTTTGTCAGACAGAAAGGGACTCATCCTTTCAATCGTCTCGTAAGCGCGACCATAATTGGCAAGGGTGCTGATCTCGCTGGCCACAAGAAATTCGGCTTCATGCCCGACGCGATGCAGAATCCATTTTTCGTGAAAATGAGTGCTGTGAAGTTGGCCGAGAATCCCATATTCCAGGATTCCTCTACGACGGAGCGCTGCCAGACGAGGCACAAAAAAGACCAGAGGCCCCAGCGCGACCAAAGCGGTGAGCGCAAGCAGGACAATCCCGGGTAACTTGAAGTCCATCAGCCGCGCGCCGTGATGCAGGATGTCGTCGCGCCAGGTCGCCGCGACGACGGCAGTTGCGCTGAAAGCCACCGGCGCGAAGGCGGCTGAAGTTAAACCGAGAAAGCCTAACCCACCGTGCTCGTCAGGATGGGTGGGGACCAACTTCAAATTCCGTCTGGACAATTTGAACGCGAAGAAGGTCCAGAGGAGCCATCTCCAAAGCGCGAGGCCGAGCAAGAACTGGAAAATGGACGTGCTAACCACTACGGCATACCAACCTGCCGCGGTTAAGTGGAGGTCGGCGCTCGACCCGTGCGCTAGCCATGCTGCAGCGTCCACCAGGCCTCTGTACGAGGTTGCCGTGTGAACAATCAGCAGCAACACAATCGCGAACTCGGGAAGATACGAATCGCGTACGCGGGCTAGTCTGGCGATCAGATCGTCGATGTGAGGTAGCTCCGATGCGTCCAGGAGGCCTGCCAGGCGGATATGCCCCATGATGGTGCGAAAGCGCGCTTCCATAAGAAGTTCGCCAACCAGCAAAACGGGAACAGCTATCAGCATGCGGGAGTGAAGACGATATTCCCGAATCAGGGAATCGAGACCTTCGAAGTTGAACACCGCAGTGATTAGAAACACCGGCAGCCAGCCGACGGCAATCACCACAGCAATGCGACGCCCGAGATTCCATTGATTCGGGCGGATGAGCCCAACCGCTTGCTGGGCTCGATAGAACGGGCCCCCTCGGACGAGCGAAACCTCAGCAGGAGCAGAAGGGACGGCCTGATCAGCGTTGGCGTCCATGACATTCCCTCTTAAGGCAGCGCATTCCGTCCGGTTATGAGAGCGACGGGGGTGAGGATGAGGATTACTCCACGTCTTAGTTAGAATCCGAGAAAGTGCGCAATCTTCTTGCCGGATTCTTCCGTGTAATACACTGTCACCTTTGCTCCCTTTACGGTGCCTTTGCCGACGGCGGCGCCCACATCTTTTCCAGCGTCAGCGGTGTACTCGAAAGTCTTCTCCGTGCCATCCGCGCTCTTGATGACGACGGTCTTGGTGCCCTCGTCTACCTTGGTGACGGTGCCTTTGGTAACTTTATAACCGTCCTTACTGACTTTGCCGATCTCGATGCCGGTTTCGTCCACGCCCTTGCCGGTGGTGCGCGCGACTACTTCGGTGCCTTTTGCGAGACCGTCAATGCCCTCTTTCGTTCCCTTCACTGTGGTGTCGGCAGTGACTTTGATGGTGTGTTCGGTGCCATCGGCGGTCTTCACCACAACTGTCTTGGTGGCGGAATCCACTTTCGTGACGGTTCCGTGGACAACGCTCACGGCATCCTGCGCCACGCAGATCGTTGCAGCTGCAAACACACAAAGTGCCAATCGTCCTAGCGTGGTCATCTTCAATCCTTCCTCCTCTTTGTTGATTCGGCGGGCGACCCTTGCGAGCCGCCCTTGGTAGCATGATAAAGTCGCGCCTAGTCGCCCCCGCCAGGGACGACCTTCGGCATGTTGTTGGGATCGAGCGCAGGCACTGGATTCGCGGGATTCTGAAGATTCGGAATCAAATCGTTCGACGCACCACCCGGGAAACGCTTGATGCTGGGATACTTCATGATCGTCTTATCGAAATCGACGAGCACGACGCTAAACAGTCCCGCCGCCCAACCGTTATCCTGCCCAGCATACTTTCCCGCTGAGTTGGTCAGCGCCCGGTCCGGTGCGGCTCCGTTGAAGATCATGTCGTACTTCTCGAACGGATCCATGGTCAGGTTGTAAACTGCCGGGATAGAACCGGTATCGAGATTTGGTCCGAGCCAGGTATCTTTCGCCGTCCACACGAATTTCCAAGCGATGTTGAGCCAAGGCGCTTTCGGATCGCCACTCATATCAACGCGAACAGCATGGAGATACTCACCGTTGATAAATATCCATGACTTGCGCGCCGAGTGTGGTGACTTGCCCAGAATGTAGGCGCTGTTGTCGATGCTGTCGAAGTAGATGGGCTTGCCGTTGTTGTCCTTCATTTCGCCAGTCGGCGGAACCGGAATACCTGCCATTGCCGCCAGAGTCGACCAGCAATCAATGTGCGACATCATCTCGTTGTATTGCACGCCGGCGGGAATGTGCCCGGGCCAGGTCATAATGCCGGGAACACGCCAGCCGCCTTCGAAGGCAGAACCCTTCTCGCCGCGGAACGGGGTCGTGCCCGCATCCGGATAAGCGTCAAGCCAAGCGCCGTTGTCGGCGGTCAGGATGACGATGGTGTTCGGCGCATCGGCGCGGATCTCATCCAGCACTTTCCCGATGTCCGCGTCCATTTCCATCAGGGAATCGGAGTAGTCGCCCAGGTGCGAGCGTCCCTTGAAATCGGGTGCCGCATTGGTGGGATTGTGCATTTTGATCCAGTTGACGTCCATGAAGAATGGCTTGCCGCTCTTGGCGTGGTCCTTGATATAGGTAACTGCGTAGTCCGCCATCCGTTCGTCCATCGTTGCCATATAGTCGTATGTGATCGTGGCCACCTTTTTCGCGGGTTGACCGGTCACCCCTTCCCACTCGTCCAAGTTGACGACCGAATCCCACATTTTCTGGAAGTCCTCGTTATACGACGGAAACCAGGGATGGAACCACTTGTCCGTATCGGGATAGGAATACACGCCGGCGTAGTACGCGGCGAACTCCTTCATCTCATCAAACCCGTGATTGATCGGATAAGAAATCGGTTTGTCGCCAAGATGCCACTTGCCCGAAAAATAGGTCGAGTAGCCGTTCTTCTTGAAGTATTCAGCGATAGTTGGAGTCTCAGGGCGCAGGTAGTTCTCGTCGCCGGGCGCAACTACGATCGATAGAGCCGAACGAATCGGAATTCGCCCGGTGATAAAAGAAGCGCGGCCTGCGGTGCAGCTCGCTTGTCCGTACCAGCTGGTAAAGACGGCGCCTTCTTTGGCCAGACGATCGATGTTAGGTGTGGGATGACCGAGTCCGGCTCCGCCGCCCGAATAGGCACCGAAATCGTTCCAGCCGGTGTCATCCGTCATCAGCATCACGATGTTCGGTTTCTGATCCTGTGCGGATGCGCGCGGCGCTGCTGCTAGTCCCGCTACTGCGAAAAGCGTTGCAACAACAAGTGACACCTTTCTCGTATTCTTCATCACCGTCTCCTTCCCGTCTTTTTCCGGTGCAATAACCGACAGTGCGGTGCCGTCTCTAACAGCTGACCCGGCTAGGGCGAGCAGGGTGAAATGTTGTTGGAGGAAATCTAAACAGCGCGGAGATTAAGTGTTTCGTCCAGAGATGCCTATTGTCAGAAATGACAGTCCACGCCATGCCGCGAAAGCAACCCGGGCTGGCCGATTGCCGGCTAGTACAGAAGATTCCCTACCGGCTGTTAAGAAACCACTGCCCGATTAACGCCGTTATCGTAGATGTGAAGTTCGAGTACGGCAGATGTCCGGTAAGGCGACTGATCAGGCACTGGACGTCACCACCCCTTCGCGATCTCACCTAGGTCAACTGCACCTCCAAATTCGTTGTGTCAAAGGCGGTCGAAGCGTACGATGGCGCCACTCGAGGCCGGATCCAAAGCTCCTGATGAAATGCTCTTCGTGCGCGCATGAGTTACCGGATGGGGCGGCGTTTTGCCCTGCGTGCGCGACGCCCGTAGATTTCAGCTCGACGCCGACCGTGACGCGGGCTGACTCTCCTGCGGCTCGCGCGATTCGAGCCGGTATAGAAGCTCACGCGGATCCTCAGGCCGACGCAGCGCCGCCTGCGCAGCGTGGCGGGTCTGGGGCGCGGCCTAGTCCTCCTGCGCATCCTTCCGATTTTGGCTACGAAGCACGCTATGTTCCCGGCACCACGTTGCTCGAGCGCTATCGCATCGTTTCGCCGCTGGGCAAAGGCGGGATGGGCGAAGTGTATCGTGCCGAGGATTTGAAACTCGGGCAGACCGTCGCGCTTAAATTCCTGCCGAAATCCTTGGGGCGGAACGAGGAAGCTTTGGCGCGATTCACGCGCGAAGTGCGCATGGCGCGTCAAGTTTCGCATCCCAATGTGTGTCGGGTCTTCGACATCGGTGAAGCCGATGGGCAGACGTTCCTCACCATGGAGTTTGTGGATGGCGAGGACATATCTTCGCTGATGCGGCGCATCGGCCGCCTGCCCGCGGACAAAGCGCTCGAAATTGCACGCCAAGTTTGCGCGGGTCTGGCAGCGGCTCACGAACACGGCATCATCCATCGCGATCTGAAACCCGCCAACATCATGCTCGATGGGCGCGGCCGCGCGCGCATTACCGATTTCGGACTCGCCGGAGTCGCCACCGAGATGAAGGGCGAAGACGCACGTGCCGGCACGCCCGCCTACATGTCGCCCGAACAATTTTCCGGCGGTGAAGTCTCTGCGAAGAGCGACCTGTATTCTCTGGGCCTGGTGATGTACGAAATTTTTACGGGCAAGAAGCCCTACGAGGCCGCGACATACGACGAGCTGGCGCGGCTGCGGGACAAGAGCGCGCCTAGCGCGCCCTCGACGCACTTGAAAGAAATTGATCCGCTCGTCGAGCGCGTGATACTAGGATGCCTGCAGAAAGTTCCCGCGAAACGGCCGGCTTCGGCACTGCAAGTAGCAGCAGCGCTCCCAGGGGGCGACCCGCTTGCAGCAGCTCTCGCAGCAGGGGAAACGCCGTCCCCCGAAATGGTGGCGGCTGCGGGCGAAACAGAAGGGTTCCGTCCGGTGATTGCCTGGGGCTGCCTGCTGTTGATCGTTGTCGGGCTGGCCGCGGTGGCGATACTATCCCAAAAAACTGAAATGCTGAACCTTGTTCCGCTTCCCTACCCACCGGAAGTGCTCGCGGCGAAAGCGCGCGACATGGCTCACGATTTTGGCTACACAGGCACTCCAGTTGATACCTTTTATTTGTTCGACTCGCTTCCTGGGTATCGCAGCTACGTCGAGAAGAATGACCACAGCCTGACGCGCTGGAACAATCTTTCCTCCGGCGTTCCTCCAACCGTGCAGTTTTGGTACCGGGAGAGTCCGCAGTTCATAGTAAGCGGCACGTTTGATTCTAGCGGATTGATAGATGAGGACGATCCTCCGCTCACGATTTCTGGAATGTGCCTGGTAGTTCTGGACACGCAGGGACGTCTAGTGACATTCGTGGCGGTGCCGCCGCAGTTGGACACTTCGACTGAGACGCCAGCCGCACCAAATTGGGCCGCACTGTTTACAGCGGCGATGCTGGACGAAAACCGCTTCAAGGCCGTGCCGTCGCAATGGACGCCGCTGGTGACAAGCGACGCGCGGACAGCATGGGAGGGAACCTGGCCCGGGCACCCAGAATTGCCATTACGCGTGGAAGCGGCGGCGTATCGCGGGAAGCCGGTGTATTTCGATCTTATTTCGTCGTGGACCAGGCCGCGTCGCATGCAGCAAGAACAAACGAGCACGTGGGAATCGATCCAAACTGCGATCGTGTTTACAGTGCTTTGCTTGATCGCCCTGCTGGGAATTGTGATGGCGCGGAACAACATCCGCTCCGGGCGAGGCGACCAGCGTGGCGCGACAAGGTTGGCTTTGCTGGTCTTTTTCTCAATGTGGGCCGGGAACCTGCTCATCGTCCACCATATTCCAGTGCTATGGGAATACGTTCCAGTTCTGATTTCAACTGCATGGGGCCTGATCGCCGCGGCAGTCTCGTGGGTGCTGTATGTGGCTCTCGAACCGCACGTCCGGAGGCGCTGGCCGAATGCACTGATTTCCTGGGGCCGGCTGCTGGCTGGGCAGATGCGAGATCCCGTAGTGGGGCGCGATCTGATGGTGGGAATTCTTGCGGGAATTTTTTGGACGGTGGCGGACCGAGTGGAGATCTTGATTCCGGGCTGGATGGGCAGGGTGCCCTCGTCTCCGGACCCCAACTTCTTTCATGGCGGGCTGTTCGGACTTCGCTTCATAATCGCGGGCATTCCGCTTAACATTGTCATCTTTGTTTCTTTTTCCCTCTTTTGCTTTTTTGTTTTCTTTCTCATCCGGCTACTGCTGCGCAAGGAGTGGCTGGCAGTCCTGGTCGCGCTCTTGCTCGTTGCTTTATTGTCGGTATTAGGGAATCACGATCATCCGGTGCTCTATATGGCGTTCCAAGTGGCCCTATGGGGTGTGGCGTTGCTGATTCTGATTCGTTTCGGGCTCCTGCCACTTACGGTGGCGCTCTGCTTGAATAACCTTCTGGAAGTTTCTCCTCTGACGACGCATCTTGCGGCCTGGTACGCGGGATCGACAATTTTCGCGTTTTCCGTCATCGGGGCTTTCGCCATTTTCGGGTTTTACACTTCGACGGCAGGGAAGCCTCGGTTTCTAGGAGTTTCGCTCGACGCCTGAACCGCGCTCGCACCTGCGTAAGTGATCTCCATCGTCTCTAAGAGCACGTTTCCTGTAAAACTGAGCGCGTCTCTTATCCTGCCAGTGCCCGTGACTATCGCCACAAACCATCGAAGTGCGCCCACATGCCTGATAAACGCTGCGGGTTCAGAGGGTCGACGCAACACCATCCAGTGCGTTGACTGGACATCTCTAACAATGTCGGCCCTGTCAAACTATTTTTGAGCTGACCTCTCCAATCACTGAAAAGAGTTTTTTCTTCCGCTGCTTGGGTGGTCTTACCTGTCAGCCTTGACGACTTCGGCTCGTTCGTAATCGAGCGGTCGGCTTCAGTCCGACCCATACATCTGTTCGATCGTAAACTTCAGACCATGATTAGTGATTCGAACTCCCTCTCGCGAGGGAGCGGGATGCCCATTCAAGTGTGCGGCGTTGTAGTTCACGCCATGTCCGGTACCGAGCTGTCCTGCGTGCGAACCGAATACCGGCTCCGTCTTCCCGAGCCTATCGACAAAAGCCCGCTCGAGTCGAGGGGACTGACGTCGTTATGCAATCATGTGGAGTACCAGGCGGAATGATATCCGGCGCCCCATCCAGATTTCGTATGCCACACCGTCATGAATGCCCAGAAACAGCAGCTTCTAGGCACCGGTGCGACCGAAGTGCGCCAAGGAAAAAAAACTTCTACAACGCTTCAGGAACCGGATCTCCGCGAAGTATTTGATTGCATAACAACGTCGGCTACTCGACCGAAGTGTTGAATGAATTGAACGAAAAACGCGCTATCAATTGCACGGGCGACCTGCTCCGCTGTCTATTGCGCGTTCACCCACGCGTCTGACCCTGTCACCTTCACGGCCAAGTCAGTAATCCAAAGGTGGAACGGTTTGCCATCGGCGGTGCCGCGGTGCTCCGTTGAGATGTCCAAACCGCCAGCCTTTTTGTACGCTGCCCACGTTGTGGTTACGACGCTCGGCTTCACCGGCCCGCCGCGGTGATATACAAACTGCACGACGCGGTTGTCTTTGCCGATGTAGAGGTCCCATGTGTCGCCCGGCGTGTAACCACCACCGCCATACTTCACTGGGACGAGCGTGGCCGAGCCAGGACCAATCGGCAGTTTTTTCATTCCTTCATCAGTGACGGTCGCGCTAGTGTCCCAGTAAGCATGCAAAGGGAACAGCAGCCAATAGTTGTCATTATTGAAAGCGGGATCGATATCCTTCTGGACGTTCTCAGGCTGGCTGCCGAGCTGGGAGCGCAGGTAGGTGGCCGTCACCGGCTTACCGTCTTTATCTTTCCCCTGATAGGTAATCTTGTTGGTCTTGGGCTCCCAAGTCCACGTGCGGGATACATCCACCCCGGGAAACTGTACGTGCCACGTGTAACGGATCGCCGTGATGTTGTCCCACGAATCGAGGCCGTAGGCTTTGGCAACCTGTTCGAGAATTGGCGGGCGGGCCTGAGCGTTGGAAGTTGCGGCAAGGTTTAGTGCCCCGAACGCCAGAAGTCCGATGATCGTTAAGCGCTCCGTATTCGTCATGAAGGTTGCTCCTTTATGAATTGAACTGATGTTGGGTCGGATGATCGGCAGAAGCTTCGGGATGCAGGAAAACATTTCAGCAGAAAATGTTCGCCCGCGCCAGCCAGTCGCAACCCTTCTCGTTCGGTCGCGGATTATACATCACAGTGAGAGTGATCGTCCGCTCGTTCAGCGCTGGGGCCATTCCTGCTGCGTGTCACAGTGTTACACACCGCACTCGCCAGAGGCACCTAATTCGATGAGCATCAGGCCACCGCCGGTCGGGTGAACCGGCGAAACAATATAATTCCGCCGGCCGCAGCCACGGATCCGAATTCCAACCACATGATCCAGTCTGGAACGAACCACTGGCCGCCGAGCGTGCGCAAATGCCATACGTAGAAGGTCGGGAGGATGCTGATGGTCCAGATCATCAGGGGCACTGTCGAGATTGACCGCACAAACGGCAACAACCATAGAAGGTACCAAGGATACACGGCCGGCGCGCATAGCAGGGATGCCGCCATCGGCCATGCAAATGTATCCGGCGAGCACTCATCGTCACGTCTTCGCATCCACACGGACGTTGCAAGCCCAACTAAGACTGCCAAAGCAGCCACGATTTGGGGACTGGCGATTCGCGCGAGCGTCGCGAAGACTGGATCATTGAAGCGAAACCGCTGCACGAACACCCCGAGCGATCCCATGGGCGCCAACCCGCGATGCAGAAACGGTACATACAGCAGCCCTACGATCAGAATCGCCCCAAACGCGTCGCGCACACGCACCCGACGCCAATAAAGCGGCGTCAACACAATCGGAAGAAATTTCACGGCAATAGCCAGCCCAAATGTGACGGCGGCCACGGCTCGCCAGCGGCGTCGCAGCGCTGCAGCGGAAAGCATCAAAAGCAGCACTCCGAGGATGTCAATGTGACCGCTATAAGCCACGCATGTGACCAGCAGCGGGTTCCACGCGTACACGAGGACCCAATGTTCCGCGTGCCCAAGACGACGCAACTCGGCGAGCAACAGTAGAGCAATCGCAAGTTCGCACGCTGCGAACGCAACTTTGAACGCAAAGATAGATTCGCGAATCGCCGTCACGCCCCGGAAAAAAAACTGAGCGCCCGCGGGATATGGGCTCGAGACTTCCGGGTTGTTCAGCGTGCGCGTCTCCGGTGTATGCAGCGCGCTGAGCGCGGGATCGCCGGGAACCAGAACATAAGGATCGTAGCCGAGATGCTGCACGCGGCCATCCCAGACATAGCGATGAACATCGTCATCTGAACCAGGCGGCATCAGTAGAAATGGAATATGCCACAGCGCAGCCAGCACAAGCCCAGTGATGATGACGGGGCGCGGAAATCTGGGCGTGGAGAAAAACTCTCGAACGGCGAGAAGGTACGCAATCCCCGCGACCGTCAGCATGATGAGGTAGACAGGGGATCCGACGCCGCCCGGGATTTCGGCGCAGGCTACAAGCGCCACAAACATGATGGCGCCAAGCCCATATAGCCTGCGCGATGCGGTGATCGTCATCGGTCCCCGCTGCTTTGGTCCAATGGCGCCGCTCGCCTCCATTCCGCGAGCCACCGCGCCGTTCTCGGCGCTCGCGTGGGAACGTTTTGCAGTTCCGCGGCAAGCCGAGCTAGGTCGCCCTCCAGGTCAATGTCGTAAAATGGATCGGTGAGGCCAACTGAAAGTTGCAGTCCGCGAGCGCGCGCCAGCAGGGCCTCCAGCGCACTCTGAGTGCCCATACCGTCACCTTCGAAAAGCGCTGGATGAGCAGCCTTCGCCCCGACCAAATAATAACCGCCATCATTTGTGGGGCCGACAACTAGATCGTGATCGGCGAGCGTTTCAAACGCGCTCCAAAGAATCGAAGCCGGCAGATGTGGGCTGTCACTGTTGAAAGCAACCACGCGTCCCGCCCCACGCGCTGTGAAGTGCGCAAACACCGAAGTGAGTCCTGCCGCAAGGCCTTCTCCTTTCTGCGCGACCACGTGCACCGCACCTTGCGCAAACCTCGTTAGTTCTTCGACGTCCGAAGCAGGGCACATAATCGCAACCTCGACACCGTCCAATGAGTGCGCCAGCGCCACAGTGTCATCCAAAAGGCAGCGATATAGCTCGGTGACTGCGTTCACCGGAATTCTCTGCGCCATACGTGTCTTCACCATCCCCGGTCTGGGTGCTTTTGCCATGATGACCAGCGTGCACCCATCATTTCGCTGAGGAGGAGATTGCATCTACATAGCTCCGGGGATGTTCATGCCGATTTCTGCGGGTCCGGCCGTTTCCGCCAGAAATAATAACGCGCGATCAGTGCGAGAATGTACCAGCCTGCACCAATCGTGCCCCTTAGCGTCCCGCTGATTTTTGAGGTTCCGATGCGCGGATAATAACTCACGGGAACCTCTACAATGCGGAACCCGGCCTTGGCGCCCTTCAGAATCATCTCCACGGCCCAGCCGTACGTGGCCTGTTCCAGGTCCAGCGCATTAAGCACTTCGATGCGTGCCGCCCGGAACGGACCTAGGTCCGTGATTGGCACGTGGTAGAGAAGCCCTATTAAGGTAGCAGCCAAGCGATTGCCAAACCTTTGATGCCAGGGAAGCGCCGCATGGTTTTGTTCCGCCACGACGCGCGATCCTAATGTAATGTCCGCGCGAGCCGCAATGATAGGAGCGAGTAGCAGCGGAAGTTCGGTGGGGCGATCGCTGTAGTCGCCGTCCAAAAACACCACGATGTCTGGATGCAGTACGTTGGCGATACCGGTAAGGCACGCGCGCCCGTATCCGCGACGAGGCTCATGAAGCACCCGGGCTCCCATCTTTGCAGCGATCTCGGCAGTTCCGTCAGTTGAATCGCTATCCACCACCAAGACTTCGGTGACGATATCGGAAGGAAGATCAGCCAACACGCGGCCAATGGAATGCGCTTCGTTGTGTGTAGGAATGACGACCGACACTCGCACCGGACCGAGGCTCAACTCAAAACCACGGCGACGACGGCCAGCGCCGCGCGAGCAAGGCGTCAACGCCCCAGGTTCGACCGCCGTGGCCCACCGCGAGCGCGAGCGACGCCATCACCGGCACCAACAATTCCCAAATCCACGCCGTGCCCCATTCAGACACCCAAAGGCTGGCGAGGTACAGAAACGCTACAGCTGCTACCGGGCGCGTCAGCAGACCGATCACGAGGAGAACCCCGAGAGTGATTTCCGTGATCGCTTGCACCGGAGCTGCCAGCGCGGCGTGACTTGCGGCTCCCGCCATTACGGTTTTCCAAATAGCCGGAGCGTGGTCATGTTGAATGTAATAGTTGATCAATCCAGCGTAGCCGTTTGCCGTGTAGAGCCCTTTTCCTAAATTCTCGAAGAATACCCACACGAGCATCGCGCCGATGGTAAGCCGCACGATGACCAGCCCCCAGCCAGCTTGCGGCTGCGGTACTACTTGAGAATTATCGAATGATGAGCTCGGGCTAGTCGTCATAATAGTTCGCTCCATCTCCGTAGGTACGATTTTTCTATCGTGCCACGATCCAAATTGTCCTTTCACTGCCGGCGAAATGAAAATTAATCACGGGCGATAACGATCGTGGTACACGCGCTTTCTGCCTTCGGAAGTTCGCGCGCCGCAGCCATGCGAATCTCTAACCTTTCTGTTCGTCCTTTGACGACTGGACAATAGAAATCCGGTTGATCAAGTGCGCTCTGCAGCCGCCGCCGGCCAGCACATCCGCCGTAACAACTCTGAAGATAATCGCACGAGCGGCAGGCTTCGGGCACGGAGCGCGCCTCTACAAAAGGAGGGGTCTCCGCAATTGCCGAGCCCAGCGTGCACAACAGCGAGAGCGGCTCTCCCGTTCCCGGCCAGTACACGCAAGGTTGCGTCGTGGCTCGCGGAGTAATTCGCACAGTGCTCACTCCGCAGCCGCCGGTCCTTGGAGGCAGACCCGCCATAGCGCGAACCAACGGTTCGCCGATCACGATCACGTCGGTCTCCGCAAACAACGCGCGAAAACCATGCCAATACTCATCGTAACTCAACGCATAAAGATCAGAACGCACGGCCTGATAGACATTCACGCGCAACGGCGCTCCGTGGCGCTTCACCACCCTCGCCACGTTCGCTAATCCCAGATAATTGGCTTTCATCATTACCGCTATGAAAGTGACCGGAACTCCGAGTCGCACGCAACGCTCCGCCTGCTCGTGGATCAGCGCCCAATTGCCGGGGCCGCGTTGGGCGTCCTGTTTTTCTTCGCTGGAATAATCCAGCGAAAACTCGATATCGTGAAAAGCACAAAGCTCGTCATCAGAGAGCACCGCCGCGCTGTGGCCATTCGAGGTGATGGCCAGCTTGACCGGCAGAGTGCGCAGATAGGTCAAAATCTCACGGAATTCCGGATGCATTCCGTTCTCGCCAGTTCCCAGATTCACAGAACGGATCGGCAGACTTTCCATCACCGATCTGACTTGCTCGAGGCTAAGCCGGTCCGTTCGTGCCGGGTCGCGATAGCAGAATGAACAAGCCAGGTTGCACTCGTTGGTTAGCCCAAGTCCCAGCGCAAATCCGTTTGTCGCGACGGGACGGCCCACACCAGACTGCGAAGCAGAATGAACGCTTGGCGGTGTCACGTTGTGCGGACCTCGCTGGAAGATGCGCCGGAACGGCGAGCGATTACCTGAATGTAGCGCGCAATCGCATAGAACTCCGGCCGCGCTCCCAACTCCAATTCCAACTCGAAGATTTGAGAGTATGTCTCATCCGTCGGATTCTCGATGCCGACGTAGTCGAAAAACACACGGACACCATGTTCGCCGACAACCTCCAACCCGGCTTGCGCAATCATTTCGCGGACGTCCGCGGGTGCAAATAAGCGCAAGCGGTTGCCATAGAGGCTATCTACCACGGTCTCCGCGGTGAGATCGGCAGTTGCAAGTTTCCAGTCTCCTGATCTCACGGCGTCCTTCAGCACTTCTCCAGCACGATTCCGCACCAATAACGAAACCGCGCCATCTTTCCGAATCACGTGAGCGATATCGCGAACAGTCGCGGAAGGATCTTCGGAGTATTCCAGCAGGTTGTGGCAGATTACGAAGTTAATCGACTCAGCCGCGAAGAGTTCGCGCAATCGGCCGGTCTCAGCGTGGCAAAACGAAATTCGCGACGTCATGCCGCAAGCCTCCGCGCCTTGACGCGCAATTCGCAGCATCGGTTCAGAAGCGTCGAGCAGCACAACCTGATAGCCCAGCCGCGCGAGCTGCATACTCGCAAACCCAGTGCCACCACCGACATCGAGCGCACAATGTTTCGACGCATCGCGCGGCAGAAAACGCCGCAAGTTCTCCCATGCCAGCTCGGAGCGCAGCTTGCCCGCCGCCGTCTTCAAGTAAGCCGCGTACTTCTCCGCGTCTTGGAAACGCACGGTATCGGGGATTCGGATCTCAGATTCCAACGATTCGCCTCGTGTGTTGCCTACCGAGCGAGTCGAGTGTACGCTATCCCTCGGCCGGCGAGTAAGAGCAGAATTTTTGGTTCAGAGGGGGGCGTATGAATCGACGCGATTTTCTCCGATCAACAGGATTTTTTTCAGCAAGCCTCGCGCTCGCTAAACCTGGGCGAATTTTTGCGCGCGACAGAACGCTTGACCCAACGAATGACCAGTGGCGCACCTTCGAAGTCACCACGCGCGCGGAAGTCCTCAAACCCTCCGGTGCCACGCGCATTTGGCTGCCCACCCCTCTTCTCAGCGAATCTCCCTTTCAGAAAACGCTCTCTGCTTCGTTCGAGCCCTCGACGGGCGGCACAGCGAAAATGATACAAAACAAGCCTGACTCGCTCGGCATCATCGCCGCGGAATATCCATCCGATGTAAAGCCACTCCTCACCTTTACCACCCGCATCACCACCAAGAACTACGTTGTGGATCTCTCCGCGCCAACCAATGCACCAAAAATGGACCGCGCGGATTTGCAACATTTCTTGCAACCGACAAAGCTCCTGCCCACCGATGGCATCGTTAAAACCACGGCAACAGAAATCACCAGCGGCGCGAAAACCGACGTCGAAAAAGCCCGCGCCATTTACGAATGGGTCGTTGACAACACCTTTCGGAATCCGAAAACTCGCGGCTGTGGCGTCGGCGACATTCGTTTCATGCTCGAGTCGCGCGATCTCGGTGGCAAGTGCGCGGATCTGAACGCGCTCTACGTCGCCCTGGCGATGGCGGCCGGACTTCCCGCGCGGGACGTGTACGGCATCCGCGTCGGCAAATCAGAAATGGGATACAAGAGCCTGGGCGCTTCGACAGAGACCGTCACAAAATCGCAGCACTGCCGGGCGGAGGTTTACCTGAACGAGTTTGGCTGGGTGCCAGTGGATCCAGCCGACGTGCGCAAGGTGGTGCTGGAAGAACCGCCGGGGAATCGTCCTATGGACGACGACATGGTGAAGAGCGCGCGGACGCGGCTGTTCGGTTCCTGGGAAATGAACTGGATGGCGTATAACTTCGCACATGACGTCGCTTTGCCCGGATCGAACGGCGCGCCGCTCGGCTTTCTCATGTATCCGCAGGCGGAAACTGCCGAAGGCCGCCTCGATAGCCTCGATCCGGACAATTTTAAATACGAGATCACGTCCAGGGAGACTACCTCCACGAGGGACTGACGAATACGGACAGCGGTGTGCCGACCACTTCCGGTGTTACAGCGGTCGAGATCGTATCCCAATCGACACGCTCCTCAGCAAGGACGCGCCGCCCGCTAGCACGTTCGCGCGTGACCGATGAAGTCAGTCTCACTAATGGCGCATCCTCAGTTTTTGTCCGAACTCGGCGAGTTCACGGTGGCTGGGCTCAAGAGAATCCGAACCCGGCCAGCAGTTCGCGCAAACTAGGGATCGCTCATGCGGCTTACGATGCGAGCTTCGCAAACGCGAGCGGATGCGCTGATACGATACCCGAACCCTCTTTGATGGTAATGAATTGATTGGGACTGACTTTGGCGATCGATTCCTTTGCTCCACTGGGCCACTGGATTTCGACGGAATTCACCTGAGCGTGCGTTCCCAGACCGAAGGTCAAGATTAGTTCGCTTGAGGAAAGATAGCTCGACCCACTGCGCAGCGTCTTCGTTTGCGCGTCGTTTCCCGCGGTTACACGCACCGTCGCGCCAATTCCGTCGCGGTTTGATTTCGTGCCGATCAGCTTGATCCGCAGCCTGTTGTTGGTTGTACCCATGTTGCGGAAGAGCACAGCAGGGCCACCGTTGGTCGCGACCAGCAAATCCGGCGCGCCATCATTGTTGATATCGCCATAGGCGGCGCCGCGAGCCACGCGTGGCTTTAAAAAAGCGGCGCCGGCCGATTGCGTGGCTTCCGCGAACTTGCCGTTGCCAAGATTGTGGAACAAGTGCGGCGGTTCCGCGTAGCGCACGCGCGGCTGCACGCGCTCGATAGCGTCTTCGATATGTCCATTGGCGACAAACAGGTCGAGCCAGCCATCCAGATCGTAATCAAAGAAAAAGCACCCGAAGCCGAGCGTCAGCAACGATGCGTGACCCACTGCCGATTCCGGAGCTTCATCAACGAACAAGCCGTTGCGCTCATTGTGATACAACGAAAGCATTTGATTTGAGAAATTGGTGATGACCACGCTGGGATATCCCGAACGATCGTAGTCGGCGGCGTCCACGCCCATGCCAGCGCGCGCGATGCCGTCTTCACTGTAGCCGATTCCCGCCGCCACGCCCTTCTCAGTGAATGTTCCGTTTCCGTTATTTACGTAGAGTTTATTTGGCTGCGTGTCGTTACTCACCAGAATGTCCGGCCAGCCGTCTTGATTGGCATCCAGAATGGCGATGCCGAGGCTCTTCGATGTGGGATCGTACAGCCCGGCCTGTTGCGTCACGTCCTCAAATGTTCCGTCGCCGCGATTGTGCCAGAGTCGCACCGACGCGCCTTTGTAAGCTTCGGGAGTGCAATAGGATTTCGTTTTGCCATCTAGCGCACAATACAGGTCCGTCTCGGAGGACCACTGCACGTAATTCGCTACCACCAAATCCAGTTTTCCGTCGCGGTCGTAATCCACCCACGCGGCGCTGGTGCTGAATGCGCTGGGGCCTTCCAGGCCTGCGTGCTTGGTGACATCGGAAAATGATCCGTTGCCGTTGTTGCGGAACAGATGATTGTGGCCCAGCGCGGTGATGAAAATATCGTCGAAGCCGTCGTTGTCGAAATCGCCGATCGCCACACCCATGCCGTACATCTCGATGGCCAAGCCTGCTTTTTGGGTCACGTCCGTGAATGTTCCGTCGTGATTGTTGTGGTAGAGCGCCAGAGTCGAATGTTTGTGCGCGTGTCCCGGCCAGTCCATCCCGTTCACCAGCAGAATGTCCTGCCAGCCGTCGTTATCGTAATCAAGGAACGCGACGCCCGGTCCCATCGCCTCCGGCAGCCATTTCTTGCCGAATGCTCCGTTGTTGTGCACGAAGCGAATCCCGGCGGCGCGCGTCACGTCGTCGAAACGGACTCCCGTGGCTGCGACCGCATGCTGCGGCGCGTCACGGCGCGCCGTTCCGCGCGCGTCCGTCGAGCCAATACTAATCAGCGCCGAAGCGATGCATACCGCGACGAACAAAACTCCGCTGCTGTGAAAGGGCATCAGTCGGATTCCTTGGTCTTGTACGAAAGAACTGCATTCTTCGGCGCCGCGGATCTGGCCGCGGCCAGGGGCGCTGAAAAATGTTCGTGGATCGGTTGCCGCTCGTTATTGTCTTCCGGATGTGTGCGCACATAGGGACCCACAAGAGTTTGCGCCGATTCATCGGCTTTGAAACGCAGGTAGCGCTTCTGAAATTGAGAAGCGACGTCGGGTTTACCCAATCCCGTGTACGTGAGCATCAAATTATAGTTGGCCTCGAGATCTTCGGGGTCAATCGCAATCGTCGCGTTGAATTCCTTCAAGGCGTCCTGGTAGCGGCGCTGCAGGAAATAAATGCGCCCTAAATCGTCGTGAACCACGCGGTCGCGCGGATACTGTGCCAGGACCGTCTGGAGATGCGAGATCGCGTCCTCATAGCGGCCCTGCTGCCGCAACACCTTTGCGTAGAAAAAATTAGCGCGCGCCAAATCGGGCTTAAGCGCCAGCGCTTTCTCCAGCACTTGTTGCGCCGCGGCCAAATTTCCTTCTTGCAGACGGACGCGCCCGACGTTGGTCCATCCGTCGAAATTTGCAGGAGCCATCAGCGTGATTCGTCCGAACGCGAAGGCTGCGCCGGAAAGGTCGCCCTGCAGGAACAGCCCGATGCCGTAGTCGTTCCACCGCGTCCAATCGTCCGCGTTAAGCGCGACATTTGGCGCAGGTTGTGGCGCGCTGGCCGGCAAGACGCGCAAATCCACCGTGTTTTCCGCCATCACCACAATCGGCAGATTCGGAATGCCGTGGCTCCCACCGGGCAATTTGGAAGGATCGCCGCTAAAGACGTAATGCGAGTCATCGTAGCTGGGCGCGACCAAGCCATCCTTCTGGTTAGGAGCGCGTTGGCCCGCGAATGAAAACTGCGTGTCGAACCACGTGAACTTGCGATAGTTCACTTTAGCGTGCAGATGGATTTTATCGCCGACGCTGGGCGGAATCTGCACGCGGTAGTGAATTGTATCGGCCGCGCCCGGCGGAATCAGGCGCACATAGACGACGGAGCGCGTGGCCCAGGCATTGCGCTTATTGATGGGGTTGCCGTGGGCATCAATCTGCAGCGAACGATAAAAATGCGCGCCGGGATCTACGGGACCTTTGCCGCCGTCCGCCACGCGACCGCTCCAGAAAATATTCTGGCCGTTGTCGTCGGTCGCCGTCAGCTCCACCCAGCAATCGAAAGCATCCACCGTCCCACCGGGAAAGAAGTGGCCCAGTTTGCGCGTGCGCACCACCACATCCACACGGTACGTGCCGCCTCGGCGCACAGCTGCGCCCGTGCGATTCAGCGGCGCAGTGAGCAGGGCGACAGGCGTCGCGGACTCAGGCGATGAATTTACGGGAATCGAAGATTCCGCTTCCTCGCCGACGGCAAAAGTCGTTTGCAGTTCTGGCGCCGTAGCGGCGGCGACGGGCGCGGCGCCTTCTTCGCCGGCACCTTTCGCCGCGCTTTTCTCCGGCGAAATCGCGAAGACGTCCACGCTAACCGCGCCCTTAGTGAGGAAATCCTCCGTTGCGGCGAGCTGTGAGGCGTCGTGATTGGCCGTGGGCAGCGCGGTATTCGCAGCGGGAAATTGGTGCGAATGGATCGAGCCTGCGATGTTGCCGGCATCGGCGGATTTTGTGAGCGGCATGTGGCAATCCGCGCACATCTGTCCCTTCGGCGGATAATAAAACGAACGCGCGCCTTGAAATGAAACGCCGCTGGCTTGCCAGTTGTCGTAGTCATCGAAGCCGCGCACCCAGCGATAGTTATTCACCGGCACATCCAGGTGGACTTTGTGGCACGTCGAGCAAAACTCCGCCGTCTGCGTGCGCATGAAAGGTTTCAAGAACACCCGGCGGTGCGGCTCCGGATTCAGCTCGGTAAGAAAATCATGCAGGCGCACAACGATGGGATTCTTGCTGGCGGCCATCTTGTGCAGCGCCGGGTACTCCAGAAAAAAGTCCGCCTGTCCCATGGTGCTCTTCACTTGCGAGATCGAGTGGCACATCATGCAGCCCAGTCCGGCTTGTCCGGCAGGCGTATCCTCCACTTCGCGGATGGGACGATCGAACATTCCGCTGTATAGCAGCGCAGGATCGTGGCATCCGGCGCACCATTTCGAGGATTTTATGCCGATGGTATCTTGCATGTACTCGATGCTCTTGCGATACCACGCGTTGTTGAACGACGAGAAATGATGCGCTGAACCTTGCCATTGCTGGTAGATGTCCCGATGGCAGCGCTGGCAGGAATCAGACTCCGTGAAGTAATTCGCGGGGATGCGCTGGCCGTCGGAGGTTTGCGCGGAACTGGGAAAGAAGGGACCCTGTGGGCCGTCGCCTTCGCTATCCATGGTTGCCGGCGCAATCGCCGGATTTTGAATTTGATGCGCGTGCTGCCACGGAACCGTGCGCAACCACCAAGCCCCGGCCGCGATCAGCGCCGCTACGGCCATGCACAACGCACCCCGCAACAACCCCGAACCGACTCTGCCCGCAAGAAAGCCGCGCTTCGACGCCCAATCAGACACTAGAAGCGCGCAACCGGTCAAGCACGCGCCAATGTGCGTATAAAGCAGCGGCCATTCCGAGCGGCGCGTGCCGGTGAAGATCAATACAGCGCCGAGAATCCCTCCCGCCGAAAGAAATAGCCAGCCCAGCCGCGAAACGGTGGGTCCGTTCCGCAGAATGGGGCGTACCGTAAAAATCAGAACAACAAGAAACGCGATCCCCGCCAGCAAATGCACCACGATTGCCGCGAAGTAGGGCAGATTCGCCGAGGGCCACGCAAAAAGATAAAGCGCGCTTATTCCGAGCGCGATCGTCAGGTATACGAGAGTTCGCTTCAACGAAAATCCCCCGTTAGAGCAGGCATCACGAAATCGCACACCCCACCCGAACGTTTAGTCGGGGAGTGTCCTTTACTCGCGAAGTTGGGTCAATAGTAGTTTTCGATTAGTTCATACGCGCCGCTTGGTATGCACTGCTCGGAAGACATTGTTGAGGTGCCGCGTTGCCCAAAAATGAAGATGCCCAACACAGCTTGTGCCGCGCCGGTTCTTCTCTCTGGTGTTAGGGCATCTCGTGGGGCGGTGGGCATTCCGTCAGCGCGAGCGCGGGAGAAAGTCATCCCGGCAAAACTGAATACCCCAGACCGCGTCGAAACACAAATCGGCACGCTGGAATATAGAGGATGATCGAGCAGGGACTTTTCTCCTGCAATCAAAATCGGAAATGGAACTTAATTGGAGGTCGTCGCATGAAACGTTGCTCCAGACTGGCACTCGCAATTTGGTTCGTGGCAGTTCTTTATACGCTCGCTGGTGTTTCTGTTTTGAGCGCACGAGAAGTCTTGCCAAGACCGGAGCCGTCGTTTTGGCGGCAGCTGAGAGGGAGCGTAGACGCCGGAACGAGTTTCACGAGTGGCAAGGGCAGGGTTGTTGAAGTAAAACCGAAACAAATGAATCAGGATCAGACGCAGAAGCAGTGAATCAGCTGTTAGTTACTGGTCAGCGAGAAGCGACGAAGGTCGGAGAGGCCGACTGCATGGAGCGCCCAAAAATAAAAACGGCTCGGAGGACTTTCGTCCAGAGTACAATCCGCCATGGTCGAACTGCTGTTCGGGCTGACGGATGCACTCACTTTATCAATGTCGCAAACACACCACCGAGTGTAGATTCCGATCACCAAGCCAAAGCAACTCCAATTCAAGAAGGCAGCGACGAAAATCGAGACAACGGAAACAAGAGGAGAGAATCCATGTACAAATACAGGTTCGCAGCTATCGGATTGGTAACCACTCTTGCTCTGGCAACGGTGCTGTGCGGTGCGGCTGCAGCTCAGACCGCCAAAGCAGAGGGATTGATCACGGGTCGTAGCGGGGAAACCATGACGTTACAGACTCAGGACTCGTCGAAGGTAGTGGTAGTGCTCACCGACGATACCCAAGTGGCCCAGATTCAGGGAATTTTCAAAGCGCGCCGCAAGCAAATGTCGATGGCCGCTTTGATACCCGGCCTGCAAGTCCAGGTGGAGGGAGCCTACAACGCGCAAAATCAATTGGTCGCGAGTTCGATTAAGTTCAAAGGGAATGATTTAGAAGACGCCCAAACGATCCAAGCTGGACTGCAACCGACGAAAGAACAGGTAGAGCAGACTCAGCAACAGCTCGCGGAGCAGCAGGCCGCAATCGAGCGCCAACAACAGGAAATACAACAACAGCAGCAGCAAATGGCGCTGGCGCAGGAGAAAATCGAGGCCAACAAAGCGGCCGTTGCTGCAGCGAACAAGCGCTTCGGACAGTTGGATGACTTCAACATCATGGACGAAGTAACCGTGTTATTCGCCAATGGCAAGGTCGAGTTTGATCCGAAGTACAACCAGCAGTTGCTGGACTTGGCGGCAAAGGCCAAGACGATCACGGCGTACACGATTCAGGTGAAGGGCTACGCCTCATCGGTGGGGAGCGCTGCACTCAACCAAACGCTGAGCGAGGACCGGGCCAACAACGTTACGCAATTCTTGCAGCAGCAGGGTCACATACCTCTTACGAATATGTTAGCTCCAGGCGCGATGGGCGAGAGCAGGCAAGTAGGGTCTGACAAGACGGCCGACGGCCAAGCCGAAAACAGGCGCGTCGTAGTCAGGGTCCTTCAGAACAAGGGAATCGCGGGTACCTAGCGGAAACGAACGTCCCCAACGCGGCCCGGATTTTGTGAAGCGGTCCGCATCGCGCCTCTCAGAAGGGATGGCAAGCGGCGCTAACTCCGGACTAGTCGAGTTACCGGACATCTCTAACAATCCTGTAATCTAGCGCGGTCGTGTTTTGGCAGGTAGATTTGTGAGCCGAGAACCGAACCCCGGCTGGCTGGCCGAGGTAGGTCGGTCCGGAATGGTACGACCGGAGCGTTCTGTGCGCTGCGGGTCCCCGCAACCAATTTAAGCGGTCTGAAACGGCTCAGAGGTTGCTTCCTCTGAGCCGTTGTTTTGTTCGCGCCGAATCGAAATTGCCAGGATTCTTGGTCTCAGGTAAAGGGGTTGGAGAGGCTGACGCTTCCGATCTTTTGTCCATCCTGAAAGTCCTCACTAAAAAGAACTCCGCACTGCCCCTCGATCGCAGCAGCGACGATCAAAGAATCGTACCAACGTAACTGATACCTTGCTCCAATACGCAGCGCCTCTCCATACAAAGCCTGGGAAGAATGCACTGAAAGGAGTGGCCGAAACGTCGTGGACAAATATTGCTCGGCGTCGAGGGCGCTCATGGGCTTTGCGAAGCGGCGCAGCGCAACGTTAAAGAACTCTTGCACCACTTGATAGCTGACAATCCCGCCGCCCGTCTCGATTGCATTTCCGATCAGCTTCCGGGCTTGCGCGGCCTTCTTCGGTGAACTTGCGTCGAACGAATATACGAAGATGTTTGTATCAAGAAAGAATCTACCGCTCATTCATCTCGTCCCGAGTAAAGCGCCGCCCCGCCTGGACGTGTTTCAGTCGCTTCATCAGAGCGTCGAACTCCTGCATGCCGCCGCTCTGTGCCGTGAATTGTTCCAGCCATTCGCGGAATAAGGCATTGAGCGTCTTGTGCTGGGATTTGGCGAGCAGTCGCGCTTGCTCGATCAGATCGCTCATCGGCACTCAGGGTAATATTTTTCATACTGAAATAGTGTACACGATTATAGTGTAACTTCCAAGCACCGTTTGTCCATCGTGTGTGAAGGGCTGAGGCGAGAACAGCCCCCCGATCCCCGAAGCCGGCATTACTGCGACTCCAATTGCGGTGATTGATTTCGGCATGATACAGCGCGTCGTCACGACTCGGGCTGCGGAACGCATGAGTTAGGGAAAAGTGTGTCAATGTGAACAGCAACGCGCCTTGGTCTCGCCTATCATCGTACTGGTAAAAATACCCGAATCTACAGGGAACGATTCATGCGGATTTCTGAAGACGCAGGTATGCTCAGCTGGTAACTGATGTCCCTGAAGGGATGAGGACGTCCCATGGGGCTGAGGACGATTTTCTCGGATCGGGGCGCGGGAAGTCCGAGAGTCCAGGATTTTCGGAATTTCTGCGCTGCTAAAATTTTTGGTGAGGAGGATTTATGTTGCGCTGGGCTCTGATCTTTCTGGTGATTGCGATCCTGGCCGGAGTGCTAGGTTTTGCTGGAATCATGGTAGCAGCGGCGGGAATCGCCAAGTTGCTGTTCTACTTGTTCGTGGTGCTTTTTGTAATCTCGCTGGCAGTGGGCCTGCTTACACGAGCGTGAGCGTGCCAGACGCACGTCACGCCATGGCGCCGCGGCCCAGCTCCTCGAAAGATTTGTTTCATTTGCTTGCGGTGGTTGCCACGGTGGTGGCAATCGCTACGCTATATTTTGCGCGGATTGTGCTGATTCCCTTCGCGCTGGCCCTGCTGTTCACTTTCATCCTCACGCCTGTCGTAAAAATCCTGGAGCGCATCCATTTCGGGCGCATTCCGTCGGCGCTGCTGGTGGTGTTGCTGTCTGTGGGAGCGTGCGGCGGGTTGGGCTGGACGGTAGCGAAGCAGTTTAGCCAAGTAGTGAATCAACTCCCGGACTATAAGGCCAATATCAGAACGAAGCTGACGTCGTTGCACTGGTCCGGCCACCACGCGCTGGACAATGCTTCGCAGACGATGACGGAAATCGGCAAGGATCTGGCGACACCTCCGACCGCACCGCGCTCCGGCGATCCAACGCTGACGCGGCCCACAATCCTGCGGCCGGTGCCGGAGCCGCGACCGGTGCCCGTGGAGGTAGTGAAATCACCGGCGTTGCCGCTGGAATCCATGCAGGATGTGCTGGGACTGCTGACCAGTGCATTGATTGTGCTGGTGTTCACGATTTTCATGCTGATTCGGCGGGAAGACTTGCGCAACCGGCTGATATCGCTGGCGGGAGACGGGAACCTGCATGTAGTAACACAGACGCTGGACGATGCCAGCGCGCGCGTGAGCAGATACTTGCTGCTGCAATTCGTGGTGAACACCTGCTACGGGATTTTCATCGGCGTGTGTTTGCATTTCATCGGATTACCGGGCGCGCTGTTGTGGGGCGTGATCGTCGGCACGTTGCGCTTTCTTCCTTATATTGGACCGCCGCTCGGCGGAATCATGCCCCTGCTGCTTTCGCTGGCGGTATTCGACGGTTGGACGCGTCCGCTGATCGTGTTGGGACTTTTTGTGTGTACCGAGTTGCTGGTTTCGAATCTGATCGAGCCGCTACTGTACGGAATTCACACTGGGATATCGTCGCTGGCAATTCTGGTGGCGGCGATCTTCTGGACGGCAATCTGGGGTCCGATTGGGCTGGTGCTTTCGACACCGCTAACAGTCTGCCTGCTGGTGGTAGGACGGCACGTGCCGCGGCTGAGATTTCTGCAAATCCTATTGGGTGACGAGCCGCCGTTGACGCCCGATTCGCGTTTCTACCAGCGCCTGCTGGCGATGGATCACGACGAGGCGCGGCAGGTGCTGGAGAATTATCTGGAAGGAAAGACGCTGGAGGAGCTGTACGATTCCGTGCTGATTCCCGCACTGAGCCTGGCGGAGGAAGACCGCCATCAAAATCGCCTGGAAGATGCGCACCAGAAATTCATCGGCCAGAGCACGCGGGAATTGATTGACGAATTCTGGGAGCCGCGCGGCGAGGAACCGCCTGCGGTGGCGGAAGACGGCGAGGCGGGCGAGGCGGCGATAGCCGGCTCGCGGCGGGCGACGGAGTCTTACAAAGTGCTGTGTTTGCCGGCCCGAGACGAAGCCGACGAAATGGTGGGCATCATGCTGGCACAGGTCCTGGAAATAGCGGGACATCGTGCGCAGTGCGTTCCGCTGGGCAGCGCGACGGAAATGTTGGCACAGGTGAAGGAAGAGAGACCGGATGTGGTGTGCATATCGGCGCTGCCGCCGTTTGCCATACCTCATGCGCGCACGCTTTACGCGAAGCTACGCGCGCAGGATGCGAAACTGAGAGTCATCGTGGGATTGTGGAATTTTACGGATGATCCGGCGAAAGTTAGCCGGCGGCTGGGATTGAGCGAGGGAGCGCGTGCGTTCACGACGCTGGCGGAATTACGAAAAGAGCTGAGTACCGCTTCTGACGCGGTGCCCGTTCCGGCTGCGGCCGTCTGAGCGCAGACTCCTGGTGGCCTGGCAGCTACTCTGCTTATTCAGAGGTTACGCGTTCTGCGAAGTGCGATTCCATGACTCCAGAGCTAGCCACGCGGTTCAGGCACGTGTATGTGGTTCATTTTCAGCGAGATGCAGCGCGTAGCTGAAGCGCTCTGAAGATGAACGGGCAGCGTGCCGCTTGTCCCCGAAACGAGAATGGGTTCGTTCCGGGCCGGCGTCCCCCGCCGTCTAGTATAATTCCATTATTGAACGCCGCGAGAGGGTGTGCGAGTGTGCGGCACGGGTTCTACTTGGTGTGCAGCTTCAGCTCTTGGGAGGGCATCGGGATGGCGGTATCCAGTCCGAGTATTCAGAGTGCTCATTTCGAATCCACTGCGCCTGCCAGTTTTTACGAGAAACTAAACACCGTGTGGCACGAGCGCGCGCTGCAGGGCTTCATGTTCATCGTGCTGGCGCATTGGGCTGAGCATCTGGTGCAGGCTTACCAGATTTATGTGATGGGCTGGCCGCGTCCGCAGGCGAACGGGCTGCTCGGGCTGTGGTATCCGTGGCTGATCAAGTCCGAAGTGCTGCACTACGTCTACGCTTTGGTGATGCTGATCGGACTTTGGGTGCTGCGCAAGGGATTCAGCGGAAGAGCGCGCACGTGGTGGACGATCGCGCTAGTGATTCAATTCTGGCACCACATTGAGCATCTGTTGCTGATCACGCAGGCGACCTTGCATCACAATTTGTTCGGCAGACCGGTGCCGATGAGCGTGCTGCAATTCTTCGTGCCGCGCGTGGAGCTGCACCTGTTCTACAACTCGATCGTGTTCGTCCCCATGGTCATTGGCATGTACTACCACATGTTCCCAGCTGAGAACGAAGCGAACTCGGACGCGTGCACTTGCGCCTGGCACAAGGGACTGGCGAAACCCCAGGCGGCGTGATTCGGGAGTTTCGATTCTTTTCGCGGGTGCGCGGAGTTACCGAAGCTGGGCGTCGCGTTCGAGCCGATTTCACGCTGAGACATTGGCGGGCGCGGCGGAACAGAATTCTTGTACGGATGGCGTGCGTTGCCGTCTTGCTTGCATCGGGATGCCGCAAGCCGGTCGCGCCGCAATCGGATGTCGCGATTGAGTACGGAATTGGTTCGCAGCCGGTTCGTGTTGGGCCTGTCGTGCTTTCCGTGAAATTACGCGATGCCGCGGGAAAACCGGTCGCTGGAGCGCATGTGGGTCTTGAGGCAGATATGTCGCATCCGGGGATGGCTCCTGTGTTTGGCGAAGCCCGGGAAGTTGCGCCGGGACAATATCAGGGCGCGCTGGAATTTGGGATGCCCGGCGATTGGGTGGTGCTGATTCATGCTGCACTGCCCGACGGGCGCACGCTGGAGCGCGACGTAAACGTTCCGGGCGTGGCCGCGAACTAGGCGACGTTGTCCAATCCAACGCGCAATCCGTCCATTGCTGCTGAGCCCCCTCCGTTTGATTTAATGCAAGTGCCCGGGCTGCGCCGTTTGTTCCACTGGCGTCACCTGCGCACGGTGCTGCAGATTCCGCTGCTGATTGTGAGTGTGGCGATGATCCTGGATGGATTGCTGGGGCCATCGCTTGCGCCAAAGAATCTGGCGACGACGCTGAGCTGGGTGCATTTTCGCGGGGCGCTGGTGCTGGTGCTGCTGTGCGCGGGGAATTTTTTCTGCCTGGCTTGTCCTTTCATGCTGGTGCGGAATGTGGCGCGGCGATTTTTTCGTCCGCGCTGGAACTGGCCGCGGAAACTACGCAACAAGTGGCTTTCGGTGGGCTTGTTCGCGCTGATTTTATTTTGCTACGAAGAATTTAGTTTGTGGTCCTCGCCTTGGTGGACCGCCTGGCTGATCGTGGGCTATTTTCTGGCGGTGCTGGTGGTGGACGGCCTCTTCAAGCACGCGTCGTTCTGCAAATTTGTGTGTCCGATCGGGCAATTCAATTTTGTGGCTTCCACGATTTCGCCGCTGGAAGTGAAGGTGCGCAATCTGGATGTGTGCGATGCGTGCGGGACGAAAGATTGCATTCGCGGAAGGCGTGCGCCCGGTCCTGAGCTGGTGGTGCTCCAGCGTGGGTGCGAATTGGCTTTGTTCCAGCCGCTGAAAGTGGGGAATATGGATTGCACGTTCTGCCTGGATTGCGTGCACGCCTGTCCACACGACAACATCGGAATATTGAGCCGCTTGCCTGCGAGTGAACTGATGGTGGACCCGCGGCGATCGGGGATTGGACGCTTTTCGCAGCGCAAGGATTTGGCGGCGCTCGGGATTGTATTTAGTTTTGGGGCGCTGCTGAATGCTTTTGGGATGGTGAGCCCGGTGTATGCGCTGGAGAGCTGGCTCGCCGGCATTTTGCATGTGAATAGCAAGGCGCCGGTGTTGGGCGTGTTGTTTGGGCTGTTCTTGATTCTGGAGCCGGCGGTGTTGCTGGGACTGGCGGCATGGCTGACGCAGATTTGGGGAGGCAGCCGGCGGGCGCTGGTGCCGCTGGCTGTGCGCTACACATATGGACTGGTGCCGTTGGGATTTGGAATGTGGCTCGCGCACTACAGTTTTCATTTTTTGACGGGTCTGTACACCGTGGTGCCGGTGACGCAGAGCGCGGCGGCGCGACTGGGCTGGAATTTGTTCGGCGCGCCGCGCTGGAGCTGGCTGGGAATTCCGATGCGATTCGTGCAGCCGCTGGAGGTTGGATTTTTAGTGCTGGGCCTCGCGGGATCTTTGCTGGTGATACATCAACTGGCCGAAAACGATTGCGCCGAGCGCCCGCTGCGAGCCTTTGTGCCGTGGGCCGCGGTGTCGGTGGTCTTGTGGCTTGCGGCGATGTGGATGATGTTTCAGCCGATGGACATGCGCGGAACATTTCTTGCCGGATAGCGGGAGAGCAAGCTTTTAGGGCGTGGCGCAACACAGCGATGATTATTTCTCACAATCCGCGCGGAATTGACTGGCGCAAGCTGGCGTCCCTGGTCATGTTGCTGTTGCTCGCCAGTGCCCCGCTGGGCGCGCACAATGGGCCGCCATTTCCCATTATTTCTGACAAGCGCGTGGGGCCGGTTGCGGTTTCGCTGTGGACTCATCCGGACGTGGGCACGGGACTGTTTTATGTGATCGTGGATCCTCCGCCGGGAGGCACGATTCCGCCGGATTTGAAAATTGAAATTGGCGTGCGGCCGGTGACGGGACGTCTGGCGGAAGTAATTTATCCGACGCAACTGGAAAACCTACGCGGGCAAGTACAGTACCGGACCGAAGCGCAGTTTGATGCGCAGGAGTTGTGGCACGTGCGGCTGATCGTGAAGAGTTCGCAGGGCGACGGCGAGGCGACGGCGGACGTGGAAGTGACGCCGCCGGGACTGGGCCGCTGGGATTTGCTGATGTTTTCGCTGCCGTTTCTGGGAGTTGGATTCCTGTGGTTTCATGTGATCATGCGCAAACGAAAGTACCGCAAAAGTCAGTTGCAGAAGGTGTGAGGATGATGCTCGGCGAGATTTTAACGTGTGCGTCGAAAATGTGCAGCGTGCCGTTCCGCCAACGGACGGCGATTGTTCTTTGTCTCTGCGCGATTGCGGTGAGCGTCGCGGGATGCGGCGGTGGCAAGCTACCTGACAAATCGTCGCAGGAATATGCCGAAACTGTGTCCGCGTTCTACACGGGACTGGCGGCGCTGCAGGTGGGCGACGACGTTACCGCCGAGAGCAAAAATGCGCAGGTGGTGCAGCTGGCGCCGGGCGAGCCGGCTGGTTGGGCCAACTGGGGCGTGCTGGCGTTTCGGCAGCGAAATTTCGACGCGGCCGCGCAACGATACGAGCGGGCGCGCGAACTCGCGCCGAAGAACGACCAAATATATTATTTGCTGGGAATTCTGCAGAGCACGCGCGGCAATTCCAAGGAAGCGATTGCAGATTGGCGCAAGGCGGTCGCAATCAATCCGCAGAACTATCGCGCCGCGTATCAGCTAGCGCAGGAAGTGGAGCGCGACGGCGGCCCCGGCAGCGATGCGGAGTTCGAGTCGCTGATGCAGAATATTCTGAAGGCGCAGCCGGATAATCTGGCGGCTTGGCTGGAGCTGGCGCGCGCGGCCGCGAAACGCGGTGATGCGGCGACGCTGCAAACCGCGCTCGGGCAAATCAGGTCGCGAGCTGCGCAGTGGCCGCCGGAAGTCCAGCAGCAGCTGGCGGCGTTGTCGGCTTCCGTGGCCGCGCCGGACGCGCGTGGCGCTGCGACGCGAACTACTTTCTTGCGCAACACTCTGATGCGCGTTGCGGAGTTCCGCGAGAGCTTGGCCGTGCTGCAGGCGGCGCCCGGCGAAGAGGCCGAGCCATTCACTCATTTTCTGCGAATGGAACCGCCTGCGTTCGTTCGAGCGCCCGCGGACATCCCGCTTTCCTTCGCTCCGGAGCCTTTACTCGCAAATCCGGGCGCGAAGCATTGGGAATGGATTGGTGCCGTCCAGCTTGGCAGCGCTGGACCTCCGGTCGTCGCGGAAGCAAACGGCGCGCGAGGTGCATGCTATCCACCGGCGCAACATTTCCCTTTCCCGGCGGACCAGCGGGCGTAGCGCCGCTGCCCGAAGGAATTTTGCCGATCGATTTCAACTACGATTTCAACAACGACCTCGTGCTCGCGGGCGCCGGTGGTGTGCGGCTGATGCGCCAGGACAATCCGAAATTATTTACTGACGTGACGGCGCAAGCGAAATTGCCGAAAGCCGTAACGAGCGCTGAGTTACACGGGCGCGTGGGCGGTGGACATTGAAGCGGACGGCGATTTGGATATCGTGCTGGGCGCGAAGGAAGGGCTGCCGCTCGTTTTACGAAATAATGGTGACGACACGTTCACGGCGATTCATCCGTTTGCGGGCGTCAGCGGGCTGCGCGCGTTCGCATGGGCGGATTTCGATGGGGACGGGAATCCTGATGCCGCACTGGTGGATGGCGCGGGTCGCCTGCACGTTTTTCACAACGAGCGACAAGCGCAGTTCCGGGAGTTGCCGTTGCCCGCCAATTTTCCGTTGGTCAAGGCTCTTAATATCGCGGATGTTGATGATGATGGGGTGCTCGATCTGCTGGCGGTGCAGGCGGACGGCGCGATTGTACGGATTTCTGACAAACGCGAAGGTCAAACGCTGGACGTCGCCGAGATTGCGCGCGTTCCGGCTGGGGCTGGCGTTCCAGCTTATCTCAGCGGCGAAGTGCGGTTGGGCGTCGCTGATCTGGATAACAATGGCGCGCTGGATTTGTTTTTGACGGACGCGTCGTTGGATGGGAAGGGCAAGATTCCCGGAGCGTTGGTTTGGCTTGCGGACGAAAAAAGTAAATTTGTTTTCCTGCAGCATCCGTTCGGGCCGGCACCCCCTCCCGCGCTGATTTCTGATGCGGCGGATCTGGGCGGCAACGGGCGCCTCGATCTGCTGGGTCTTACCGCCGACGGACAACCACTGCAGGCTGTCAATCACGGAGCGAAGAATTATCACTGGCAAGTGGTGCGGCCGCACGCGAAGCAGGCGGTGGGCGACCAACGCATTAATCCATTTGGCGTGGGCGGCGAAATTGAGATTCGCTCCGGAATGCTGGTGCAGAAGCAGCCGATTACTGGGCCGCGAGTACATTTTGGTCTGGGGAATCAGACCAGCACAGATGTGGTGCGCGTGGTATGGCCGAACGGCACGGTGCGCGCGGAGTTCGGCGTGGCGGCGGACACGGAAGTGGTTACGGAGCAGCGCCTGAAGGCTTCTTGTCCGTTCCTTTTCGCTTACAACGGGAAAGGCATGGAGTTCATAAAGGATGCGGTACCGTGGGGGTCGGCGATTGGACTGCGGATCAATACGATTGGCACCGCGCGCGTGGAGACAACCGGAGAGTGGTACAAGATCCGGCGCGACCAACTTGTCCCGCACGACGGCTATTACGATTTACGCGTCACGGCGGAGCTCTGGGAGGTCTATTACTACGATTATCTGGCGCTGATGACGGTGGATCATCCGGCGGGGACGGAAATATACGTGGATGAGCGGTTTTCGATTCCGCCGCCGAAATTGGGCGTTACGACTGTCGCGACGCCGCACAAGATTGCGCGCGCGATAGACGACACTGGGAGAGACGTCACCAGTCTTGTAGATACGCTCGACGGAAAAGCGCTGGATGATTTTGGGCGAGGACAGTATCAGGGCATCACGCGCGACCATTATTTGGAAGTGGACCTCGGTGAGGACGCGCCGAAGAGCGGGCCGCTCTATTTGATCGGGCAAGGCTCGATTCACGACACGGAGTCGTCGTTGAACGTGGCGATTACGCAGGGCCATCGCTGGCGCGCGCAGGGCATGAGCATTGAGGTGCCGGACGGACACGGCGGATGGGTGACGGCGCAAGCGAATTTGGGGTTTCCTGCGGGGCGCAAGAAAACTGTGCTGTTCAATCTGACGGACGTTTTCCGTCCGGGCACGCCGCGGCACGTGCGCATCCGCACGAACCTGGAAATTTATTGGGATTGCATCGAATGGGCGCAGGGCATGCCGGATGCTCCGTTGAAAACGGTGACGCTGGAGCCGAGCTACGCGGACTTGCATTACCGCGGGTATTCCAGCATCAGTCGGCCGGATTCCGGCGCGCCGGAAGTGCCGGATTACAATAATGTGGTGAGCACGAAGCAGCGCTGGCGCGATTTGATTGGCTATTACACGCGCTATGGCGACGTGCGCGAGCTGCTTACGCAGATTGATGATCGCTACGTGATTGTGAATTCGGGCGACGAAATGTCGTTGCGGTTTACGGAACAGCCTGCGCCGCCAGCCGGATGGTTGCGCGACTACGTGGTGATCGGTGACGGATGGATCAAGGATGGCGACTTCAATTCCACTTTCTCGAAAACGGTGCTGCCACTTCCCTATCATGCCAAGCAGGAGTATTTCACGCGGCCGGGACGGCTCGAGGACGAATGGCCCTATCGCGAGCATCCTGAAGACTGGCAGAATTTCCACACTCGCTACATGACGCCGGAAGTTTTTCAGAACGCGTTGCGGAGCGATCCTCCCCGGTGAAACAACGTCGCACGGCGCGGATTATCGTCAGCGTTCTGTTTGTTGCGATGCTGGCTTCGCCCCTGGTGATCAAATGGGCAGCTGGCCGGCGCGACGGCGCAAAATCGAAGCTCGATGCGCAGGCGGCGCTGGCTCGCCACGGCTTTTATTTCCAGGAAGTTTCCCGCGCTGCCGGAGTCAACTTCGTCCATCAAGCGCCCACACTCGACCCCCAATTGGCACCGATCATGCCGCAGGTGGCTTCGATGGGGGCGTCCGTTTCGATTGTGGATTTCGATCGCGACGGCTGGCCGGATATTTACGTGACGAACAGCGCGGAGGGGAGCAAGAACGCGCTGTACCACAATCTGCACGACGGCACGTTCAAAGACGTGGCCGCGGAAATGGGGATTGCGGATGTGAATCAGGCCGGAACGGGCGTTTCGACGGGCGCGGTGTGGGGCGATTACGACAACGATGGTTACGAAGATCTGCTGCTGATCAAGTGGGGGCGTCCCGAGCTGTATCACAACGACGCTGGGCACGGTTTCACGCGCGTTACGGAGCAGGCCGGGTTGCCGCCGTGGGTGAACGCGAATACCGCGCTGTGGTTTGACTACGATGGCGACGGGCTGCTGGATTTTTTTATCGGCGGCTATTATTCGGAGGATGTGGACCTGTGGCATTTGAAGACCACACGGATCATGCCGGATAGTTTCGAGTACGCGAAAAACGGCGGCCGGAAGTATCTGTTTCACAATCTCGGCAATGGCAAATTCGAAGAGGTGAGCGCACAGGTGGGGATTAACAGCCGGCGCTGGGCTTTGGCTTCCGCGGCGGCGGATTTGCGCGGCACGGGGCATCCTGATCTCTTTATCGCCAATGATTACGGCGTGTCCGAGTTGTATTTCAATGACGGCAAGCGATTTCACGACGCGAGCGCGCAAACCGGCGTGGGATTCTCGCCGAAGAGCGGGATGAACGCGGCGTTTGGCGATGTTCTGAATGACGGTCGCTATGCGGTGTATGTGTCGAACATTTCGGAAGACGGCGTGCTGATTCAAGGAAATAATTTGTGGATGCCGAAGGAAGGAACGTCGGGCGACGGGCTGAAGTTTGAAAATCTGGCGCGCGATCTGGGCGTGGAGCTGGGCGGCTGGAGTTTTGGCGCGCAGTTCGGCGATTTGAACAACGACGGGACTTTGGATCTGTATCTCACGAATGGATACGTATCGCTGGACCGCGCGCGCAGCTACTGGTACGACTTTTCGAAGATTGCTGGGGGCAACAGCGTCATTATTATTGATGCGAAGAACTGGCCGGCGATGGAGGGGCGGAGTTTGTCTGGATATCAGCAGAAGCGCGTGTGGGTGAATGATGGCGCCGGGAAATTCATTAATGTCGCGCAGGCGGTTGGCGTGACGGATACTTACGATGGACGGGCTGTGGCGCTGGTGGATTTGTGGAATCGCGGAGTGCTGGATGCGGTGGTGGCGAACCAGAGAGGGCCGCTGCTGATTTACAAGAACACGGTGACGGCGGAGAACAAGTGGATCGAATTTGCATTGGAAGGAACTGCCAGCAATCGCAGCGCTATCGGAGCGCAGGTGACTTTGTATTGGAACGGCCAGCAGCAAAAACAGGAAGTTTCCGGAGGCAGCGGATTCGCCGCGCAGAACGACCGGCGTTTGCATTTCGGTTTGGGCAAAGACCCGCACGTGGGGAAGGCGGTGATTCGCTGGCCGTCCGGCAAGATTCAAACGATCGAAAATCCCGCTGTGAATGAAATTCATAAGATCAAGGAGCCGGCGTGAGCGAGCAGACCACTGCGCCGGTCGCGCCACCCGCGCGCAGTGCGGATACAGCTGCGTGGAAACGCTGGCTGAGCCTCGACAACCGTTACATCGCACCTATTTTTATTACGTGCATTCTGGTGACGGCGCATTTTTCGTTCGGCGTGCTTGAAAGTTACCAGAAGACGGCGCTGGCGATTCTGGCCAGTATTGCGGCGGATCTGATGCTGGGGCGCTTGTTTTTCGGTAAATGGCCCAATGCGGCCAGCGCTTATATTACTGGGATCAGCGTGGGCATTTTGGTGCGTTCGCCGGCGTTCTGGCCGTACGCATTGTGCAGCGTGATTTCGATTACTTCGAAATACGTGCTGCGGTTGAAGGGGCGGCACATATGGAACCCGTCGAATTTCGGGATTTCGGCGATGCTGTTCTTGGCGCCGGAGACGGTGGCGACGTTGAGCATTCAATGGGGCAATTATCTTTTGCCGATGGTGGTGATATGGGCGCTGGGATCGGTGATCATCTGGCGCTTGCGGCGCTTCCACATCACCGGGATCTACGTGATTTCGTTCATCGCCTTCGCGTTTCTGCGCAGTTACATCACGGGAAGTCCGTGGCAGTCGGAAATCGCGCCGCTGACCGGGCCGATGTATCAGCTTTTTATTTTTTTCATGATCACGGATCCAAAGACGACGGTGCGATCGAAAAAGGGCCAGTGCATCGTGGTATTTCTGGTGGCGTTTGCGGAATTTCTGCTGCGCTTGCACCAGGTGGTTTATGCGCCTTTCTATGCGCTTTTCATCGTAGGCCCCGCAGCAATGTTGGTGGAGATGTGGTTGGATTCGCGGCGCACGCCGGCCGCCAGCGTCAGTTAAATCAGGTAGCGCTTCGCGAAAGGAAACCAGGCGTTGACGCAAGATCGCCGCAGGACGTGCTGTGCGCTGTTGGCCGCCGCTATTTTGTGCATGGGCTATATTCCCCGGCCGTCCCGGGGCGCGGTGGCGCCGTCGCCGGCGCGTCCCACCGGCGCAATCGAATTCCGCGACGTGACCAGGCAAGCCGGGATTCACTTCAGGCACAACTCTGGCGCGTTCGGCAAAAAATATCTTCCGGAAACGATGGGGAGCGGCGTTTGTGTATTGGATTACGACAACGACGGCTGGCAGGACATTCTGTTCGTCAATTCGATGGATTGGCCGGGGCACAAAGGCGCGGCGAAGTCCTACCCCGCGCTGTATCACAACAACAAAGATGGCACGTTTACGGACGTGACGCGTGAAGCCGGGCTGGCGGTGGAATCGTACGGGCTGGGTTGCGCGGTGGCGGATTACGACAACGACGGCTTCGAGGATGTTTACATCACGACGGTCGGATCGAACCATCTATTCCACAATCTGGGCAACGGGAAATTCGCGGACGTGACGGTGAAAGCAGGCGTGGCCGATGCGGGCTTTTCCACCAGCGCGGTGTGGTTCGATTACGACAACGACGGCAAGCTGGATTTGTTCGTGACGCACTACATTGATTGGTCCATCGCGAAGGATCAATACTGCACGCTGGACAATAAAAATAAATCGTACTGCACGCCGCAGACTTACAAAGGCGAAAGCTCGACGCTGTTTCATAACAGGGGCGACGGAACGTTTGAGAATGTGACCAAGCGGGCCGGGCTGCACGATCCGACGAGCAAGTCGCTGGGCGTCGCGATGCTGGATTATGACAACGACGGTTGGATGGATCTGTTTGTGACGAACGATACGGAGCCGAACAAGCTGTACCACAATAATCACAACGGAACTTTCAGCGATGCGGCGGTGCAGGTGGGCGTGGCGTTCAGCGAGTCCGGCAGAGTACGCGCGGGGATGGGGACTGATGCGGGAGACTACGACGGCTCGGGCTGGCAGAGTCTGGTGATCGGAAATTTCACGAATGAGAGCATGTCGCTGTATCGCAATGATGGCTCGGGGCTCTTTGTGGATGAAGAAATATCGTCCGGGATTCGCCAGATGTCCTTGCAGGCGCTTACGTTTGCTTGTTTCTTCTTCGACTACGATCTGGACGGGCGGCTGGACATTTTTGCGGCGAATGGGCATGTGTCGGATGACATCAGCGTGGTGCAGCCAACGCTGAAGTATGCGCAGCCGGCGATCCTTTTTCGCAATAAGGGCGACGGGAAATTTGAAGACGCGTCAGCAAAAGTTGGGCCCGCGCTGCAACAGCCGGTGGTTGCGCGCGGTGCAGCTTATCTGGATTACGATAACGACGGCGATCTGGATCTGGTGATCACCGCGAACAACGGGACGGCGCGGCTGCTGCGCAACGATAACGGGAATCAGAACGACATGCTGCGCGTGAGGCTGGTGGGCACACGCTCGAATCGCGATGGAATCGGCGCGAAGGTCACGCTGACGACTAGCGCGGGCGCGCGGCTTTTTCGCATGGTGAAGACGGGATCGAGCTACGCGTCGCAGAGCGAGCTGCCGTTGACGTTTGGATTGGGCACGCCGCAAGCGGGCAAGACGGTCAGCATTGAAATTGTGTGGCCTGGCGGACAGAAGGAATCGCTTTCGAAAATTGGCGCGAATCAGTTCATCACTGTGAAAGAAGGCTCGGGGATTATTTCCGCACGCCCCATCGAGATTGAACAGGCCGGCATCATAAGCCTCGCAAATCTACTCTGCAGCGGCGTTTAGCGTCGTACCCGCCCAAACCAAGTCAATGTGAAGGTGTTGCTTCCAGCGCTCTTCTAGTTGTTTTGTACTATTGGTGGGCTTGCAGCCGAATGATAGTTTGCCGCGGTGTCTTCCCCTTCTGCTGTTTACGACGTGACTGTGCTGGGCGCGGGTTTGTGCGGGAAGGCTGCGGCAATGCAGCTGGCGGCGACTGGTCTGCGCGTGGTGTGCATCGAACCGGAAGAAGGGATACGACAGGAGGTGGGCGAGTCGCTGGATTGGTCGGGACCCGAGCTGCTGAAGGCGCTAGGGCTGCCGATGGAAGATTTGGTGCGGGGCGGATTGGCAACGTGGAAGCGGCACGTGACCATGAAATTGCGCGACGGCACTTCGGATCATTATGTGCCGGGGGCGTGGCTGGCTGGGGCGCCATTCCGCGTGGAGCTGCGCACGATGCACGTGGACCGGTTACGTCTGGACGAAGAGCTGCTGAGGAGGACAATCGCGAGTGGTGTGACGGTGATTCGCGACACGGTGGTGAAGGTGGAGCGGGATGGCGACAGAGTGGTCGCCGTGCAGACCGCAGGGGGCGCGCGGATTTCTTCACCGTGGTTCATTGACGCATCGGGATTTGCGAGTTCCCTGCTGCCGCGCGAGTTCGATCTGCCGGCAATTCAGTTCGGTCCGCCAAAGGTGGCGATCTGGACGTACTTTACGATTTCAGAGCTGGTGGAAGGGACGAGTTTGTACATGGAACCGCTGGCGGTGGAATACCTGGATTGGGTTTGGGAGATTCCGATTAGTCCGCAGGTGGTCAGCGTGGGATACGTCACGACCGGCGCGGCGATGAAAGCGCGCCGAGAGCAGGGGCTGGGGGTCGAGGATATTTTTCAGCAGCAGCTGCTGAAGTTTCCGCGTTTTGAGCCGCTGTTGCGGGCGGGACCCTTGGGCGCTTGCAACGCGACGGCTTTTCGCTCGCGGGTTTATGACGGAGTGGCCGGGCCGAACTGGATTGTCGGGGGCGAAGCGGCTTCGATGGTGGATCCCATCACGGCGAACGGAGTGACCGCAGCGCTGCGTCATGCGGCTGAAGCTTCCGCGCTGATTCTGAAATACTGGAAACGGGGCGCTCTGCCGTGGCGGGCCAGGATTGCGTATAACCAGCGGATCTTGCAGATGGCCAAATTTTTTAATGTGGGAATCGAGAAGATTTTGTACGAGCCAGCCGTGAGGAATCGCATTGGTGCCCGAACTTCCGGGACAGTTTATACGACGCCGGCATGGAGCATGAACCTGGTGTACGCGCGTTTGAAGCCGAAAGGAATTCTGAAGACGTACCTTCTCGGATTGGTTCTGGGCTGCTGGCGGGCATGCGCTTGGATTTTTTCTGAATGTTGCAAGCGGCTGCCGAACGCGGCCGAATCGGCGGGTTGATGCGGCGCGACTGCTAGGAGAGAGCTGCACCGATGGACGGCTATTCCGGCGTCCACTTCGGATGGTTGGTGAATATTCCGTTGACGTAGCCCATTTTGTAAACGATGAAGATTCCGAACGCGAGACTGATGATGCCCGAAGCAACTTGCAGGGCGCGATTGAAGCGCGCGAAGCGTTGCTGCGAGTATTTGAACGGCAACGCGATCGCGGTGGTGATGATCATCATTCCGGCGATGGTGCCAACTCCGAAGACCAGCAGATAGGCGATGGCCCAGTAGGGATCGCGAATGGTGGTGAGCACGAGCAGGGCGACGGCGGCCGAGCCGGCGAGTCCGTGGACGAGGCCGACCAGGAGCGGGCGAACGGCTTGATAGAGGCCGAGTTGTCCGAAGACGCGATCCATCCAGCCGACCGGCGTGGCACCTTCAGCGTGACCGTGTTTTTCGGGCTCGTGGGCGTGCGGGTGGGTGTGAATGTAATCTCCGTGCACGTGTGGATGCACGTGCGCGTGCAAGGCGTTCGCCGGCGGCGTGAACTGTTCCGTGACCCAGCGTGTAAAGCCCGAGAGATTCAGGATTCCAAGCAGGATGAGCATCAGGCCGACGCTTAATTCCATGGTGAGGCCCAGGCGCGGGGGAATCACGACTCCGAAGAGGATGATGGCGGAGCCGACCAGAAAAATCGTGATGGTATGGCCGACGCCCCACAGCGCGCCAATCACCGCGGCGTGGATCATGCTGCGTTGACGGCTGACGATGGTGGTTACGGCGATGACGTGATCGGGGTCCGTGGCGTGGCGCATGCCGAGGAAAAAGCCGAGCGCGATGATGGAGAGTAGAGTGATCATTTTCGGATTTCGCCGGCCGCTGCCGCATGGAGCCCGGGCATTCTACCCAATTTCCGACGCGATTCGCGTGAATTAAAAATTCGCGCGGCGCGACGGTTGAAGATTTCGCTTGATGCTCGATTCTGCGAAAGCCGCCAGCTGCTGCAGCGGCTTCTTGAACGCAGTGCCCTTCTCGTGATAGTGATGCATCCCATCAAGGTTTTTGATTTGACTGACGACGCGCTAGTAGGTTCCATACCTAGTTGCATACGGCGGGTTTTCGGTTCCAGACGAAAAGGAGCAGGCACAAATGAAGCGAATTGATGCCGTTATCAGACCTTCCCAGCTGGACGAGGTGAAGCTGCGCGTCACGGCGCTGGGAGTGACCGGCCTGACCGTATCGGAAGTGCGCGGATTTGGCCGGCAGAAAGGACACACGGAGACGTACCGCGGGTCGGAATATACCGTGGATTTTCTGCCGAAGATTTTTGTGAGCATCGCGGTGGTGGAAGAGCTGGTGGATCCAGTGGTGGACGCGATTTTGGAAGGCGCGCGAACCGGGGTGATCGGCGACGGAAAGATTTTTGTGACGTCGCTGGATGAAGTGATTCGGATACGCACCGGGGAACGCGGGCCGAGCGCGATTTGAAAAATGTTGGCTGTGGATGTGTGAGGACTTCGAGCGGTTACCCTAATCAGGATAGGAGTTCGAAAATGGAATGTGCATTTGCCCGGCGGACGACACGGAGGATCCTGCAAATGATCGTCGCCCTCGTCATCGCACTGGTCAGCGCGCAAATCCTTTGTGGTCCGATGAGCGTGGCGCGCGCAGACCAGACGCAACCGGATCCCGCTGGAACCGCGACCGGTGACCGATCGTCGGCGGCCGATGCCGCGGGCAATCCGTTCGTGGTGCCCGAGCCGACGGATCCCAGCGCGCCCGATTATGCCAAGTTGAAAAAGGATTTCGACGAATACCAGGCGCAGGCCGCTCGGGAACCGCTGGCGCTGAAGCTGGCGGACGACGTGGGCCACACGCGGATCGCGGCGAATTTTTCCTGGACGCTGCTGACCGGTTACCTGGTGCTTTTCATGCAGGCGGGATTTGCATTGCTGACGTGCGGGCTAGTGCGCAAGAAAAACGCCGGGCATTTGATGATGCTGAATTTCGCGGCGTACGTATTTGCGTTCCTTGCTTACTACGCGGTGGGCTATGCATTTCAGTTCGGCGCGGTGGCTTTGAATGCTGCGCCCGCGAACCTTGGCGGCGTGCCCACGCTAAATCATTTCCTGATTGGCAGCGGCCAATGGGGATTTCTGGGAGGCAAGGGATTTTTTCTGAGCGGCCCGGCATACGACGCGAGCAGTAACTGCTTGACGCTTTTCGAAGTGGTGTTTATGGAGACGGCCGGGTACATCATCGTTGGCGCGATTTGCGAGCGGATTACGTTCTGGGCGTTTCTGTTGTGCGAGCTGTTTATCGGCGGCATTCTGTACCCGATTTCCGGTTGCTGGGCATGGGGCGGCGGTTGGCTTTCGCAGCTGGGGTTGAGCAAGAATTTGGGACATGGGTATGTGGATTTCGCGGGATCGTCGGTGGTGCACGCGATTGGGGGATTCTGCGCGATGGCGTTGGCCATTATTTTGGGGCCGCGACTTGGTAAGTATGGTGCGGACGGAAAACCGCGCGCGTTTCCCGCGTCGAACATCGTGTTCGTGGTGAGCGGGACTTTTATTTTGTTATTCGGGTGGATGGGATTTAATCCGGGCTCGACGCTAGGCGCGACCGATCTAAGGATTGCGGTGGTGGCCGTGAATACCAATCTTGCGGCGGTGGCAGGCTCGGCGGCGGCGATGCTGCTGTGGTACTTCATGTTTGGAAAACCTGATATCACGATGGCTTGCAACGGAATGCTAGCGGGACTGGTGGCGATTACGGCTCCTTGCGCGTTCGTGTCGCCCAACTCCGCGGTGATGATCGGGGTGATCGCCGGCGTGGTGGTTTGCTTGGGCGTGCTTTTCAATGAGCGGGTTTTGAAAATCGATGATCCTTGCGGCGCGATTTCTGTGCACGGCTATTGCGGGTGGTTTGGCGCGGTGGCGGTGGGAATTTTCGCCGACGGAACGTATGGCGCGGGATGGAATGGAGTAGGTGCGGCAGCGTATCTGGGCAAGGCTGGGCAAGGCGTGACGGGGCTGCTGCACGGAGATCTCAGGCAATTCGGCGTGCAGCTGGGCGGAGCTACATTGCTGGCGGCGTACGCGTTCGGGTTTACGTACATTGTTTTTTCGCTGGTGAATGCGTGGCGCTCGATGCGGGTGACACGCGAAGTGGAGCTGTCCGGACTGGACGTTCCGGAATTTGGCATGCTGGCGTACCCTGAAGATGCCGTCGAAATGCTGACAGCCGGATCGCAGGCTGCGCAGCAGCGGGGCGCGTAGGAAATTGGACTGGTGCGGATTTTTTCCGCAGCGCGTAGCTGGCCGCGTGGGCGCGCGCGTATGATTCATCGGCCAAAAGACCGCGCGAAGGATGCAAGCGTGACGCACTGCTAGCTCCGGAAGAACTTTGATGCCAACAAGTCCATCGCTTTCCGCTGAACTGCGCGAATTATCCGCGAAGGAATCGGCGCGCATTAAAGAGCAGTTCGCCGCGACGGGCGACGGCAGGGCCGCGCTGCTGGGCCGCAGCGCACTGATCGAATCAATCATCGAGCGCCTTTGGAAGCAGCATGTCTTCCCAGAGTCCAATGGGCCCGCGGATTTTGCAGTGGTCGCGCTGGGCGGCTTCGGGCGGCGCTGGCTTTTCCCCTTTTCCGACATTGACGTGCTGTTTCTGCACGCCGGGAATGGCACGGAAGAAAAATCCAAAGAGCCGATCCGCAAATTTTCGCAGGATTTGTGGGATCTGGGATTGAAGCTCAGCCCGGCCACGCGCACTCTCGCCGAATGCGGCAAGTTCGAAGCCGCCAATTCCGAATTCGCAATTTCGCTGCTCGATTGCAGATATCTGGCGGGCGATCATCGCGTGTTTGCGCGGCTGCACAATGACCAAATTCCGAAGTTGCTGGCACGCGAGTCGGAGCAAATCGTAAAGCGGCTGGGCGAGCTGACGCGCACGCGGCACGGCAAATTTGGGAGCACGGTGTTTCACTTGGAGCCAAATATTAAGGACGGACCGGGCGGCCTGCGCGATTACAACGTGGTTTGCTGGCTCTCACTATTGGCCGCGATCGAGCAGTATCACGTGTGGCCCAGCGACGACGCGGTTTTGCCTGCCGCGATTCAGGAATCGTTTGCGGCGGCACTGAACGCGCTGATGTCCATCCGATGCTTTTTGCACTTCCGGCATAATCGCGACGACAACACGTTAACCTGGGAATCGCAAGACGCCGCGGCTGCGCAGAAAATCGGCGTGGCGCATTCGCCGCGCACGATTCGCGCGGCGAGCGAACGCGGCGCGGAGGATTGGAGCACCGCGGAATGGATGCGCCTGTACTTCAGCCATGCGCGGACGGTGCATCACGTGTGCGTGCAAATGCTGGAGGAGATTCCGGCGGCGCGCCTTTCGCTGCATCACCAATTCCAGCAATTGCGGTCGCGACTTTCGAATGCGGAGTTTTTGGTCGAGGACGGGATGCTGCTATTGCGCCAGCCCGCGGCGCTGGATGATCCCGAGCTGATCCTGCGCGCGTTCCGTTTTTTGGCGCGGCACGGACTGACGCTGAGCTCCAGCACGGAAGCACAGATCCAGCGGGCATTTCCGGCGCTGGAGGCGGTGCCGCCGAAAGGCACGGAGCTGTGGCACCTGCTGCAGGAAATTCTGGTGGCGCCGCACGCCGCGGACGCTTTGCGCGCGATGCATTCGCTGCGGTTACTGACGCTGCTCTTCCCGGAATTTGCGGGAATTGATGCGCTGGTGGTACGCGATTACTCGCACCGCTTCACGGTGGACGAGCACACGTTCGTGGCCATTGACAATCTGCACGCGCTGCGCCAGTCGCAGTCCAAATGGGACCAGCGCTACGCGGAACTGCTGGAGGAACTGGAGCAGCCGGACCTGCTGTATCTCGCGCTGCTGCTGCATGACGTGGGCAAGGGCGCGAAGTCGGATGACCACGTGCACGCCAGCGTGAGAATCGCGGAAGGCGCGCTGGATCGGCTGGATCTGGACGCGCCGGATTGCGAAACGGTTCTGTTCTTGATCGATCGCCACCTGGAAATGAGCGCTGCGATGCGCCGGGACATTTTCGATCCCGAAACCGTGCGGGCTTTCGCTGAAAAGGTGGAGACGCCGGAACGATTAAAGATGCTGTGCTTGCTGACGTATGCCGATATCAAGGCCGTGAATCCCGAGGCGCTCACGCCGTGGAAGGCCGAGAATATCTGGCAGCTTTATATCGCGACGGCCAATCATTTGAATCGAAGCCTGGACGAGCGCTTGCACGTGGACGCGCATGATGAGGTGATGGCGCATTTGGGAACGCTGGCGCTCTCCGTGGGAGACCGGCTGGACGCGTTTCTGGAAGGATTGCCGCGGCGTTATTTGTTGACGCACGATGCGGGAGAGGTGCTGGCGCATCTGGAAATGGCCGCGCGGCTCGGTAAGGATTCCGTGCAGCAGAATTTGCGCAGGGGACGCCACTGGTACGAGTTGACGCTGGTTACGACCGACCGCCCTTCCCTTTTCGCGACGATGGCGGGCGTGCTGGCGGCGTGGGGGATGAACATTGTGAAGGCCGCGGCTTTTTCGAATCAGGCTGGGGTGGTGGTGGATACATTTTATTTCACGGATCGTTTTCGAACGCTGGAGTTGAATCTGCCGGAGTGGGAGCGCTTTCAGGCGAGTATTCATGATGTGCTGACCGGAAAGGCAGATCTCGACCGGATGCTGCGCGATCGCTTGCGTTCGGAAAAAAGGCGCTTGCCGAAAGTGAAAGTGGAAACTCGAGTGAAGACGGACGATGCCTGCTCCGCGCATAGCACGCTGATCGAGATTGTTGCGCAGGATCAGCCGGGACTGTTGCACCGGATCAGCTCCACATTTTCGCGGGAAAATTGCAATATTGAGATCGCGCTGATCGAAACCGAGGGAGAGACGGCCATTGACGTTTTTTATCTGACTTCGGCTGGGGCGAAATTATCCGCGGAACATCAACTGCGGTTGCACGAAGCCTTGCTCGGGGAATTTTCCAAGGCGGAGTAGTCAGCGAAAGTCCACTGCGAATGACCGGCGCTGCTCTAACCGTGGCGAGCCGGGGCGCAGCAAGCGGCGCCCCTACTCCGCATCAGTTTGATTGCGGCTGCGGTCGATGGCGATCCGAAGCCCGCTGTTACCCACTACTTTTTCAATTGTTCGGGCGTGGTTTGGCTTAGTTCGGCCCAGCGCGCGTAAAGCTCATCCACTGTTTTCTGCGCGGACTCCATTTCCACGTACGCGGTATGAAGGCGCGGAGCGTCGCTGGAGATTTCGGGATCGTCCAACGCGGCGCGTCTGGCGAGAAGCGCTTCTTCCGCTTTGGCGATGCGCTTTTCGATGGAAGCGAATTCGCGGCCTTCGGTCTGGGAGAGTTTTTTCGCGGTCGCGCCCGGGCGGTTGGTATCGGCCGGCGCGCTGTCGCGACCTTTGCGCGTCGCAGCGGCCGGCGCATCCGCCGATGGCTTGGCTTGTTGCGAGCGCAGCCAGGCATCCCATTGCGAATAATCGGCGAAGCGTTCAGCGTCGCCGCGGCCATCCAGTCCGAGCACGATGGTGGAGATACGATCGAGCATATAGCGATCGTGCGTGACGAGGACCAAGGCGCCACGATATTCGAGCAGGCTTTCTTCGAGAATTTCCAGCGTGGGGATATCGAGGTCGTTGGTCGGCTCGTCGAGCAGCAGCACGTCCGCCTGTTGCAGCATCAGCTGCGCGATCAAGACGCGGGCACGCTCGCCTCCGGAAAGGCGGCCCACCGGGCGATTCAGATCCTCGCCGGAAAATAAAAAGCGGGCTGCCCAGGCGGCGACGTGGATCACGCGTTCCTGATAAATCACCGAATCGCTGTCCGGAGCGAGCGCGCGCCGGAGGGAGACGCCGGGATCGAGCTGGCGATTCTGATCGAAGTACACGATGCGCAGCGAATCCGCTTTGTGAATTTTTCCGGCGGTGGGAAGGATGTCGCCGCGCAGTAGACGGAGCAGAGTGGTCTTGCCGCTGCCGTTCGGGCCAACCAGGCCGACGCGCATGCCGGATTGCAGCGTGAAATCAATGTTACGGAAAAGCGTGCGGCCGCCAATCGTGTAGGTGACGCCATCCAGGCCAATGAGTTGCTTGGTCTGGCGATTGGAGGCAGTGAAGTCAATCTTCGCGGTGGTGGTGCGGGTGCGGTTGTTCAGGTCCGCGAGCTCGCCGATCATGGAGTGTGCTTTATCAATGCGCGATTTCGATTTGGTGGCGCGAGCCTTGGGGCCGCGGCGCAGCCATTCGATTTCGGTGTGCACCAGATTTTCCAGCGCTTCCTGGCGCTTGCCTTGCGCGTGGAGATATTGTTCCTTGGCTTCGAGAAAATGGCTGTAATTTCCGTTGACGCGCAGGAAGCCGTCTTCGTAGGTGAGGTCCAGCTCAACCATGTGATCGGCGACGTTTTCCAGGAAGTAGCGGTCGTGACTGACAACGACGCAGGCGAAGGAAGCGTTCTGCAGGAGCGTTTCGAGCCATTTAATTCCGGCGAGATCGAGATGATTGGTAGGCTCGTCCAAAAGCAGGATATCAGGCTGCTGGACAAGCGCTTCGGCAATCGCCAGGCGTTTCTTCCAACCGCCGGAGAGCGACGCAGTGGGGATTGCGAAATCTTCGAAGCCGGCGCGGCTGAGCGCTTCCTCGGTGCGAAAGGCGCGGTCCGATTCCGGCACGCCGGATTTCTTCAGGGCGGCTTCGATTACCGAGTGAGCGGTTTCTCCAGCCGAAAATTCCGAAATCTGCGACACGCAGCTCAGCCTGGTGCCTTTGCGAATGGCTACGTTGCCGCTATCGGGCTGCACGCGTCCGTGGAGCATTTCGAGGAGCGTGGATTTACCGGAGCCGTTGGGGCCGATCAGGCCAATGCGATCGCCTTCGGAGACAGTGAACGAAATATTCTGAAAGAGCGGCGCGGTGCCGTACCGCTTCGAGAGTCCTTGCGCATTGATAATCGGGGGCAAATTGTTTGGTCTTCTCCTGCAATCAGTTTACCCTCGAAGAGTTCGCGGGGCAAAACGTGGCGGCGAGACGTCGGCTGTTAATCGGACGATTTGGAAACGATGCGCCGCAGCTGCGGGCGTGAATGGCGGACCTAAAACCAATCGCTGCGGTAAGCGAACCACCAACTCGCGTAGCCGATGGGGATGGTCGCGGCCAGCGCCCACCAGAGAGGAAGCGCCATATCGGCAAGCAGGCCAAGTACGGTGAAGGTGATCCAAAATATTTTCCGCTGCATATGTCTATTTTAGACGCATCGGCGCTGGCGATGGCGCATCGTCGCGCGAAAATGTTCCAGATTCAGATGCATCCGAGCTTGACGATTCCAACGGTGCCGAAACGATCGCGACATGATCCATAAATTCGACGTGGTGGTTCTGGGCGCCGGCGCCGCTGGGCTGATGTGCGCGATCGAAGCAGGCAAACGCGGACGGCGCGTGGCGGTTCTGGAGCGCGCCGAACGTGCTGGGAAAAAGATATTAATTTCCGGCGGCGGGCGCTGCAATTTCACCAACATATATTGCCAGCCGGAGAATTTCCTTTCCTCGAATCCGCATTTTGCGAAATCGGCGCTGGCGCGATATACGCCGGCGGATTTCATTGCGCTGGTGGAAAAGCATCACATTGCGTATCACGAAAAAACACTGGGGCAACTGTTCTGCGATCGCTCGGCGAACGAGATCACGCAGATGCTCGAGGAAGAGTGCCGGGCTGCCGGCGTGAAAATACAATTGAACGTCAGAATTCGCGACGTTCGACGGACGGGCGAGTTTTTCATTCGCTGCGATGGCGATGAATTCCACGCGCCAGCGTTGGTGATTGCGACGGGCGGGCTTTCCATCCCGAAGATGGGCGCGACTGCATTCGGTTACGACCTGGCGCGTCAATTTGGAGTGAAGATTCAGAGGACGAGACCGGCGCTGGTACCGCTGGTGTTCGGCGCCCCGGATCGCGAGCAATACTGCGATTTGGCCGGAGTTTCCGCGGAAGTTGTCGCGGGATTCGGTGAGCAGCGCTTTCGCGAGAGCATGCTGATCACGCATCGTGGATTGAGTGGGCCGGCGATCCTGCAGATTTCGTCTTATTGGAGCAAGGGCAAGCCGCTGCGCATTGATCTGGCTCCGGGACGCGACATTACGGCGGCGCTACGCGATGGCGGAGCTCGAAATATCGCGGCTGCGCGCGCGGCATTTCAGGGCGTGTTGCCCAAGCGATTCGCCACGCGCTGGCTGGATTTGCATGCGCCCACTGCAAAGGGCGCAAAGGGCCGCGAAGGATACCTGGAGTAAACAGGAGCTGGATGAACTCGAGCGCTGCGTGCATGAATGGGTTGTGGTTCCGGCCGATACGGAAGGCTACGACAAGGCTGAAGTGACGGCTGGCGGCGTGAATACAGACGAACTTTCCAGCAAGACGATGGAAGCGAGCAAGGTGCGTGGATTATTTTTTGTGGGCGAGGTGGTGGATGTGACTGGGCAGTCTGGGTGGATTTAATTTTCAGTGGGCTTGGGCATCGGGCGCTGCCGCGGGAAGGTCGGTGTGAATGGTATCGCACGATAGAACGCGCGGCTTAACCGGCGGCTGCAACGGAATAATTGTCGAGCGGATCGGCGGGATCGGCTGCGACGCCGTCCACGAGCGTGACTGTCCTCCCTGAGCTGGATGAGACACGGTCGCCCGGAATCAGGATGCCGACCAGATTCAGCGGATCCGCGGCGGAAATGGTTACGGCTTCGCCGGAGCCCGGCTGGCGAGCCGATGCGCGCAGAGACTCCACCGCGATCGGGCAGCGCAAATTGCTCGCCCAGGAATCCGCTGATAAAGCGGCCGCCGCGGATTTCGCCCTGATCTTCGAGGCGGCGCAGGGCGATGAGCAATTCGCGCCAGCGCGGGGCCATCGTCTCGCGCGCGGCCATTTCGCGAAAGACTACGCCGTAGCGTTTCAGCAGCGTCCAGCAGATGGATTCCATCACGCGCGTAGCGGTCGAGTGACCTCGCTGGTGTAAAGCAACGACCAGCGCCCGGCGCTGTGGCGCGGACGCGCGTTGTGGCCTTTGCCATGACCGGCGCGGCGCTTGGGATCGATCAAGGCGCGCATGTTGTCGAAGCCATCGGCGGTGATCATTCCCGCGGTTACCAGCTCCCACAGAGCGGTTTCCAGTTCCGCTTTGATTTTTCCGGTGCCACGCAGGATGTCCGCGAAAAATGAAGCGCCGCGCTGGCGCAGGTGGGCCAGCACTTCGCGTGCGGCGTGGCTGAGGCCGACGGATTCGCCACTTTCACCGACTGCGCCGGCGGTGCTATCGAAGGCATGATCGGAGGCGTGGCGCGAAATCATCCAATCCGCGTCTTCGCGGATGAAAAACGTGAGCGGCGCTACGCTGGTGGGAACCACGCGACGAATTGCTCCGTTGTGCTCGCTCAGCGTGGCGGGATGCGGGGAGAGGCGGCCCCAGCCGACGGCCCCGGTGAGACAGAGGCGGTCGAGGACGTTCGGATCATAGTTTGCGATGCGGCGCGCGAGAATTTGTTGTTCCCAGGAATTCGCGGGCGCTTCGAATCCCTGCAGCTGCTGCAGCGCTTCGAGGGTGCCGCGTTCGCCTAGCAGGCGCGTTTCCGGAGTGAGGTGCTGCCAACGGAGCAGCCAGCGCATAAACTGTGCGGCGGTTACGGGCTGAATCTGTTTGCGCAGCGAGCCAAGCGTGAGGCGGTGAATACGCGCGAGCAAACGGCGGTCGCACCATTCCGTTGCGCCACTGGATGCGTCGGTGAATTGACCGCGCAGAATGGAACCGGCCGCTTCCATGCGCAGCATGGTTTTTTCAACGTCGGCTGCCGCAAGGCCCAGGAAGGCGGCCAAGCCTGGAATCGTGACTGGACCGAGATGAGCGAGCCAGCCGGTGATGCTGGTGAAGAGAGCGTCGTCACGCGATGGTTGCTGCGATTCGATTTCTGGCGGTTGCGAATCGAAGCTGGCGTCCGGGAAAATCGCGGCGAAGGTTTTTGTTTTTTCGGCAGCTAGCCAGTAGGCGCGCGCGCCGGAGCAGGCCCGGATCGCGCGGCCTGCAGCAGCGAGCGCGGCGAAATACTCCGTCCAAGCCGCGATCGGCTTCGTCTCTACACCAGCGACGTTCGAATCGTCCGGGAGCGCCGCGAGCTCCAGCAGCACGTCGTGAAGCTCGTCTGCGTCGCGAACGTCTGGCCACGCCTCTTCGCGAACTTCGGCTATCGCAGCGGGATCCAGCCTGCCGATTTCAGACAGCACCGCTTCGGGCAGCATGCGGCGCATTTCCACGGCGCGAGCGCGGCGTTCTTCGAGTGGCGCGTCGTCAAGATACGCGTACGGGTTGGCGTTCAGAATCTCGTGCGAAAATTGCGACGGCACCGGGGTTTCGACGGCTACGCAGCGGATGCGGCCGGCGGCGATATCTTCCAGGACGACTTTCAGGCCTGCGACGTCCATGGCTTCGGTGAGCGCGTCTTTCATGGTCTCGCGCGCGAGGGGATGGTTGGGGATTTCGATGTCGCCCGAAATATTTTCCTGGCACGCCAGGGCTTGCGGGAAAACGGCGGCCAGCAGATCGTCGGAGCGCATGCGCTGGATGGGCGGCGGAACTTTTTTCCCGCCCATGAAACGGAGCAGCGCGAGCGAGCGCCCGGCGACCCAGCGCCAGCGGGTGGCGAATATCGGTGAAGTCAGCACGGCTTGTTCGAGCAGCGGTTCGAGGCTGGCGGCGTGCAGGAAATGAAAAACGTCGGCGAGCGGAAAGCTGTGTTGATCGCTGAGAGAAATGTTCAGGCCGTTGTCCGTGGCGGCAGCTTGCAGCTCGAAATTGAAAGAACGGCAGAAACGTTTGCGCAAGGCGAGGCCCCAGGCTTTATTGATACGGCCGCCGAAGGGCGCGTGGATTACGAGCTGCATGCCGCCGCTTTCATCGAAGAAGCGTTCGGCGACGATGGTGGTCTGAGTGGGAACGGCGCGCAGCACGGCGCGGCCTTCGACAATGTATTGTGCGGCTTGTTCGGCGCCGGGGCGGTCCATGCCGCATTCGTCTTCGAGCCACTTTATGGCTGCGGCGGCTTGCGGCGAATTGCGCAGATCGGGCGAGGGCGCCAGGCCTTCGGTGAGCGAACCGACATGCTCACGAACATGCGCGACCTGTTGAGAGAGTTCCATGGTGCGCGAAGGGAGCTTCGCCGCGCCAGAAAGGAACGTTGGGGGGCGCGCCTTTCGCGTCTTCGACGGATACGGAACCGGATTGCACGCGGCGGATTCGCCAGGAAGAATTTCCGAGGAGGAAAATATCGCCGCGCAAACTTTCGACGGCGAAATCTTCGTCAACCGTGCCGATTACGGCGCCTTCGGGTTCGGCAACTACGGTGTAGAGCGCGTTATCGGGGATCGCGCCACCGCTGGTGATTGCGGCGAGGCGGCTGCCGCGGCGTCCGCGCAGCCGATGGTTCACCTGATCGCGATGCAGGTAGGAGCCGTAGCGGCCGCGGCGCGCGGCGATGCCATCGGAAAGCATGCCGACGATTTCGTCGAAGTCTTTGCGCTCGAGATGGCGATAGGGAAAGGCGCGACGTACGAGCGCGAACAGATCGTCTTCTTGCCAGTCTTCTGCCGCACACGCGGCGACGATCTGCTGCGCGAGAATATCCAGAGGGGCTTGCGGAATCTCGATGCGATCGAGTTCGCCGTGACGGATGGCGCGAACGAGGGCGGCGCATTCGAGAAGCTCGTCGCGCGTGGTGGCAAAGAAACGGCTTTTCGGAATCGCGCCACGCCAGTGACCGGCGCGCCCAGCGCGCTGCAGGGCCACGGAGATGGAGCGAGGCGAGCCGATCTGGCAGACCAGATCCACCGTCCCAATATCAATTCCGAGTTCCAGCGAGGCGGTGGCGACGAGCGCGCGAATTTCACCGGCTTTAAGTTTGGATTCGACGGCGAGGCGACGGAGGCGCGAAAGGCTGCCGTGGTGCGAGGCGACGGCATCGTCGCCAAGCAGGGCCGCCAGATGATGCGCTAAGCGTTCGGCGAGGCGGCGAGTATTTACGAAAATGAGCGTCGAGCGGTGTTGCTGGACGAGGTTCGCTACGCGTTGATAGATTTCGTCCCACATTTCGTTGGAGGCGATGGGGCCGAGTTCGCTGGACGGCACTTCGATGGCGAGATCGAGGCGGCGGCGCTGCTCGATTTCGACGATTACCGGCGCGGGCCGGTCGCTGCCGGTGAGGAATTGGCCGACGAGCTCGATCGGCTTTTGCGTCGCCGAGAGTCCAATCCTGGTGAGCGGTTGCGCGGTGAGCGCTTCGAGGCGTTCCACGGACAAGGCGAGATGCGTGCCGCGCTTGTCGTCCGCGACGGCGTGGATTTCGTCCACGATCAGCGTGCGCACGGTGCGCAGCAGTTCCCTGCTCTTTCCTGCCGTGAGCAGAATGTAGAGCGATTCCGGAGTGGTGACCAGAATGTGCGGCGGGCGCTTTTGCATCGCGAGACGGTCGCGGACGAGCGTGTCGCCGGTGCGCACGGCGGTGCGGATTTCGGGCATCAAAAAGCCACGCTGGTGGGCCAGCTGGAGAATTTCTCCCAGCGGGGCGTCCAAATTCTTTTGAATGTCGTTTCCTAGCGCTTTCAGGGGAGACACATACAGAACTTCGGTCTGATCAAGTAGATCGCCTGCGAGTGCCTTGCGCACGAGCGCGTCAATGCAGGCGAGGAACGCGGCGAGAGTCTTGCCGGAGCCGGTGGGAGCGCAGATCAGCGTGTTTTTTCTGGCGAGAATGTGCGGCCAGCCTAATTCCTGAGGCTCGGTAGGAGTGCCGAATTTTGCGACGAACCATTCCCGCACGAGCGGGTGCGCCCATTCCAGAGATTTGCATTCAGGCGCTTCAGGGGCTGCGGCGTGGTTCATTTTTCTGTTCCTACAATGCGTATTCCGCACAGAAGACCTTCTCGGAATACATCAAGGATAGCACTGAGTGGCATTTCTGGCGAATCGGTGAAGGCGCGCGGGCGAGATTACAATTTCTTCAGCGATTTGGCGGCGCCTTTCAGGCTTTGGCGATTTCTGAAGAAGTCGGCCCAGGGGTCTTTGGCTTTCAGTCGTTTGCGGAAATTGCCGAGATTGAAAGTGGAAGGGTCAAGGTTGGTTTTCACTTCCGGCCAGGCCAATGGCGTGGAAAAAGGCGCTTTGTCGCGGCGGCGAACGGAATAAGGAGCTACTACCGTCTGGCCAAATCCGTTGCGGAACGCGTCCAGATAAACGCGCTGGCCACGCGCAGAGATCGAATGTTCGACCGTGAGTTCCTTGGGGTGCGACGCTGCTACGCGGGCAACGAATGCGCGGGCGAAGGCGAGAACTTCGTCGGCATCGGGGCCGCCGCGCAGGGGAACGAAGACATGGATACCGCGGCTGCCGGAAGTTTTAGGGTACGAATCCAGTTGCAGCGCGTCCAGGCCGTCTTTAACGTGCAAGGCCGCTCGAGCCGCATCCGCGAATTTGCCGGTTGCTGGGTCCAGATCGAAGCACAGCCAGTCTGATTTGCGAGGCGCCGTGGCGCGGCCGGCCATCACGTGCACGGCGATGCAGCCGAGATTTACAAGCGCGAGCTGCGTCTGGAGTGAGCCACCGACCACATAGTTCGTCGATTCCGATGAGCCGCCGGCGTGACGAATGCGTTTCGTCGGAGTGCCGGGCGGCATGCTCTGGGGCTTTTCCTTTTGATAGAAACACTTGCCGCCCATCCCGTCGGGGCAACGTTCAAGCGACAGGATGCGATCGTCCACGTACGGCTGGAGTTTGGAAAAGATCGCGGCGTAGTACTCGGCGAGGTCCTGCTTGGTGTAGCCCTCGTCAGGCCAGAAGATTTTATCGGGGTGGGAAATGGTGATGGGGAGTTTGGCCATGGATACCTCGGGCGTTGAACCGGAATTTACTCCGCGGCTTTTCGTTTCGCGCGTTTCGCAGGCGCGCGGGTCTGCTTCGCGGCGACGGATTTCTTCGCGGCTACTGCCTTTTTTGGTTTGTACCCCGGATCGCCGGTGGCAGCTTTTTCGACGTCGCCGCCGCCATCACGCGCGATCTCGGCAAGAAGCTTATTACTGACGATGGAGCGCGGTTTTTCGATGGTGACGTCTTTCGTGGAAGTGTGCTGATCGCGATGCTTGATGAGCAGCCACGATTTCCCGGAGCTGCTGCCCCAGCCGTGCGTGCGCACCAGCACCCAGGAGCCTTGCAACTTTTTGCCGTGAAGATTGATCTTCAGGTCGCCCTTCGCGAGCGCCGCGTTCACGTCGGGTGATTCCGGAGTCCAGGTGCCTTCGTCCCAGACCATGACGGTGCCGCCGCCGTATTCGCCTTCGGGAATAACGCCTTCGAAATTGGCGTACTCGACAGGATGATCCTCTACCTGCATCGCGAGGCGCTTGACCGAAGAGTCGAGCGAAGGACCTTTGGGGACGGCCCAGGAGAGCAGCACGCCGTTCCATTCGAGGCGGAAATCATAGTGAAGCGCGGTGGCGCGATGTTTCTGAATCACGTAGAGGAGAGCATCTTGCTTTTTCGGTGGAGTGGTCTTGCCGGAAGGTTCGGGCGAGACGCCGAAATGCCGCTTCTTGTTGTATTCCTTCAGTGTCATTGGGTCATCCTCACGTGGACGCGTGCCACGGCTTTCACGCGGACATTACAGCATGAATGGCGAATCATGGACAGTCCATCGGGTGTGTCCTGTAGGCTGTGCGCGGCGCTCGCGCTGCGCGGAGCGCTTCAGATTCCGGCTTTTTCGATCAGGCCGCGAATTTTCGCGACGTATTCTGTTATTGCCTGCTGCCTGGCGCTTTCCGTCCACTCGAGTTCGCGCGTAAGCAGTTCTGCGACGGCCGGGGCGGCGCGGATCGCATCGCGCCAACCGTAGAGTTGCAAGCCGATGCGCCGGGCAAGAATATCTTCGATAGTGACCGCGAGCTCGTCGCTAGCGCCATAGACGACCTCGGCGCGGATGGGAGCCAAGCCTGCCAGTAGTGGGCGAGCGAGGTCGGGATCCACCTCCGTGAACTTCATCACATCCGGAGCACATGACCCGTATTTCTGAGCGAGGTGCCGCGCCGTCAGTTCCGTGAGTCCGAATCGTTTCGCGAGCGTCTGCCAGTAATCCGGCGTGTAACCAGCAGAGCCGAGAAGCGGATGGCTTAGCGTCGAGCACTTGCGTCCGGCTTCGCCGAGATATTTCTGCGTAGCGTTGAGCGTGTCTTCGGCCATGGCGCGATGCGTGGTCCATTTCCCGCCCATGATGCTGATCAGCCCGCTCGCGTGGTCGAGCTCTACTTCATGATCGCGCGCCAGACTTTTCGTTTCGGTGGATTTGCCGGAACTGACCAGCGGACGCAGCCCTGCCGTTCCGCTAACAATTTGATCGGGTGTCGCAGGTCGCGCCAGATACTTGTTCAATTGCCGCAAGACGTAGGCGACTTCTTCCTTCTTCACGTATAGTTCGTCGTCCAACTCTGCTTCGTCGTCGGTCGTTCCCACCAGCAAGCGGCCGTACCAGGGAATTGCAAAAAGCACGCGGCCGTCTTCGGTTTTCGGAATCAGCAGTGCGTCCTCGCTGGAGAGCACTTCCAGCGGCAGGAGAATGTGGATGCCTTTGCTGAGGCGCATGCGCGGCAGCGCAGCAGGCGTCGCCATGCGGCGCACGGTGTCGGCGAAAGGGCCGGTGGCGTTGATGAAGGCGCGGGCGCGGATGGTAAAGCGGGTCTGCGTGCAGCTGGTCTTCAACCTCGACGGCGCTGCGAGCCTTCCATCGGGCGCCTTTTGGAACGCAAGCACACGCGCGTAGTTCAGAGTTTCGCCACCGGCGGCGGCGAAAGTCTTCACCAGAGTGATGTTGTAACGCGCGTCGTCGAATTGTCCGTCGGTGTAGGCCACGCTGCCGGCGAGGCGGCCGGTAGCCAGCGTCGGCATGTGGCGCAGAGTTTCGGCGCGCGAGAGATAAATACTAGGGGCGAGACCGTCGCGGCCGGCGATCCAATCGTAGAGTTTGAGGCCAATTTCAAAATACGGGATATCGAACCAGCGAAAACAGGGAGTGATGAATTGCTTGGTGGCGGTGAGAAAGGGAGCGTTGCGCAGCATGTGAATACGCTCGTGCAACGCGCGCTTGAGCACCGCGTATTCCTTGGGATCGAAGCCGCGAATGGCTTCTTCGAGGTAACGCACGCCGCCGTGCGCCATTTTCGTGGAAGTGCTGGAAGTAGCGGAGGCGTAGTCGCCGGCTTCGAGCTGGACGGTGCGGAAGCCGCGCAGCTGGGAATCGAGCGCGCAGCCGGAACCGGTGGCGCCGCCGCCGATCACGCAAACGTCAAACGATTGCCCGGCGATGCTGCGGAGCGATTCGGCGCGGGATTTCATCCACGCGGCTCAGGGGTGCGAAGAGTGCATGCCACAAAACCTATTTCGCGGAGCTAGCTTTCGCGGCGCGATTCTTCACCGCGTCGAGCAGCGTGTCGAAGGCATCCGAAAATTGCTTGACGCCGTCCGCGGTGAGCTTGTCGGTGGCAGCCGTCATGGAAATGCCGGCCTTTTCCAGGCCCTGCATGGTTTCCTGGGCGGCTGGGACATTTTCTTCCAGGCTGGCGCGAGGCTTGCCGTGATCGCGGAACGCATCGAAGGTGGCGGGTGGAATAGTGTCCACCGTATCGGGGCCAATGAGTTCTTCGACGTAGTAAACATCGCTGTACGCTGGATTTTTGGTGCTGGTGCTGGCCCACAGCACGCGTTGGGTCTGCGCGCCGCGCCCGGCGAGGGCATCCCAGCGCGGGCCGCTGAAAATCTGCTTGTAACGTTGGTAGGTGAGTTTGCCGTTGGCGATGGCTACTTTGCCATGCAGACTGCGCAGCAGCGCCTGATCGCCGGCGTTTGTCGTAGTCTTGAGCTTGGCGTCAATTTCGCTATCCACCAGAGTGTCTATGCGGCTGATGAAAAAGCTGGCCACGCTGGCGATGCGGCTGACGTCGCCGCCGCCCTTCGCAAATGCTTCCAGGCCAGCGATGTAGGCCTCGGCGACGCGCACGTACACGTCAAACGCGAAAAGCAGCGTGACGTTGATATTGATGCCCTCGCTGATCAGTTGCTGGAACGCAGGAATTCCTTCCGGGGTGCCGGGCACTTTGACCATCAGGTTCTCGCGGCCCACGCGCTTCCAGAGGCGGCGCGCTTCGTCCAGAGTTTCCTGAGTTTTGTGCGCGAGATAGGGAGAAACTTCCAGGCTCACGTAGCCGTCGCGCTTCTTGGTCTGCTGGTAGACCGGGCGCAGAAAGTCGGCGGCGTCCTGAATGTCCTTGATGGCGAGTTCCTCGTAGCGACCTTTGGCGTCGAGGTCCTTGCGCTTTTCGAGTTCTTCGAGCGTCGAGGTGTATTCGGTGCTGCCAGTAATGGCTTTTTCGAAGATGGAAGGATTGGAGGTCATGCCGCGCAGACCGTCCACTTCGATCAGGCGCTTCAGTTCACCGGTGGTGAGCAGGTCGCGGCGAATGTAATCGAGCCAGACGGACTGGCCAAACTTGATGAGCTCTTTCAGGGGATTCTGAGCCGGTTTGCCGGCGTTGGCGGCGCTGGTGGGATTTACGGTGGTGCTCATGATGATAGCCTCCTCAAGAAAACTGGAAATTTGGCCCTGCAACTTCTTTGAGCGGCAGCCCTGGCTCGGAACCGCGAGCGGGCCGGGCGCCGCGAAGACCCATTCTACCGCACAATCTGCAGGGATGCGCGCGAAACAGGTTTACGAAATCCATCCGGGTCCATCCAAGATTGTGATTCATACAACCCGATGCTATATTCGTGTAACTAAGGAGTGAGGTAGCCTTATGAAACTCCGCGCCTTACTTTTGTTGGTCGGATCGGCAGTTCTCGCCTGGTCTGTTACCGCGCAAGAGCCAACTGAGACGTCTCGTGGACCGGATGGCGGTACGCGCGTCCACGTCGCCGGGATCCAGGTGCTTCCCGTGACTGGAAAACCGTTTTCGGGCCGGGACAGCATTGATTGGACGCGCACGCTGGAAGATGGCAGCGTGGTGACGACGCATCTGATGGCGATGGTGGCGCGGGATAGCCAGGGACGGATTCGCCGCGAGCACGTGACCTTCGTGCCCGCCAATTCGAATGAGCAATCCAGAGCGATGGACATGATTATTCTGGATCCCGCCGAACACACGCGGACGACCTGCACAATTGCGTCGCGGCATTGCACGGTGACCGACTATTACGCGTCGGTGAAATTCGCACCCACTCCGGCCGGATCGCTCGATAACGGCAAGCGCTTTCTGACCCGCGAGAGCCTGGGGACTGAGGTGGTGGACGATCTGAACGTGGTCGGCACGCGCGAAACGCTTACGATTAACGCCGGAGTGATCGGCAACAACCAGCCGGTGGTAACCACGCGGGAGTTCTGGTATTCCAGCGACCTGGAAATAAATTTGTCCGTCACACGCAAGGATCCCAGGGAAGGCACACAGGTGATTCAGTTGGTTGGCCTCTCCCGGTCTGAGCCTGACCCCGCGCTATTCCGGGTGCCCAGCGACTTTGTGATCGAAGACCAGCGCACATCCGCTAAAACTGGAAATTGATTTTGGCCGCGTTGCCGCAGCGTTAAGACAGAGGCTTCACATCGCGCCGGCCCGCCCAGCCGTACTTCTGCAGCAGGCGAAGCGGACGCAGCGCCACGTAGAGCGGTGCGAGCACGCGCGGAAGGCGCAGCATCTGCCAATCATCCTCGGACGGAACCACCGCTAGACGCAGCGCATAGCGCCAGCCGTCGAACTTTCGCGCGAGCATTCTTCTGCGAAAGTGATATCTGCCCGCGGCATCCAGCATACGAAAAGGACGGCTCAGCAATCTTTGGCGGACTTCGGCGGCGACCTGACCGGCGACGCGGTCCGTTTGCACTCGAGCGCTTACTTCGGCCGGCAGCGATGCGTCGAGCACGCGCACGGCGAGCGCGAGGCCGAGATTCAACATGCGCGTCGCATGCAAAGGTTGCGCAAAACGCAGGACACGATCCCAATCGAGCGCCGGATGGGATTGGAGCAGTTCATTGATGTCTGCGATCCAGGAAAGCCGCTCCCAGAAATCCTTCGAGCCGTGAATGCAAAGCATCGGCAGCAGGTCTTCCGCGGTGAAGGTGGGAATTTCGCGATCGCTCAGGAGGACGGGCGCAAGATTGCGGATGAAGGCATCGAGGTCTGGTTTGACGGGAAAATGGCGCAAAGTGATTTCGGTGTGCAATTCCACCATCGCGCGGCGCGGCTCGTCGCGGTAATTGTACTCGCCGGGAACCAGCGATGCGGCGGCTCCGGGCGATAAAATCCAATCGAATTTCGGCTTGTAGCCGAGCGAGACGATAATTTCGTGCGCTTTCGGAACGTCGCTCTGACGCAGGATGATGTCCAAATCTTCAAATTCGCGGAGCGCGAGGTCTCCGTACGCCTGAGCGGCGAGCACGGGGCCTTTGTAGGGGATGGAGGGAATGTTCTGAGCCTGGAAGAGGCGCAGAATGTTGATGAGTTCGGCGGTGAGATAGAGGCAGCGAACCGTATTGGCGCGACAAGTCTTCTTCAGCTGCTCCTGCGCGGTTGGTGGCGCGGCGCCGGGAGCAACGGCCGAGAGGTGGCGATCCAGCAACGGCGAGATTGAATTTTCTTCCGCTTCAAAGAGCAGGTATTCCCAATCCAGCGGACCGGCAAGAATTTTGTGAATTGCAGCTGCGCCTTCGGGCGTGAGTTTGGTTCGGGCGCAACAGGCGAGCAATTGCTTTTCCGGAGCTGGAGCGTTTTCGTTTGCCGGCGTCATCATTTCCCGCGCAAAGCAGCGACCAGCAAATACTACGCTATTTGCACGGATGCCAACGGAGGATTCTTCGCGCGCGGTTACTGACTGGCTGGGCGCGATTTACGTGGCAAAAGAAAGTGAGAATGGCGCGCGCGCTTCGACCATGCGGCCGACCTTCAGCAAGCGGACGCGGAAATCTTTCGAGTCCAATCCCGCAGCCGCACAAACCATATCGAAATCTTCGCCGCTATCAAAAAGAAATTCCTGTGCTTCGCGCCGCGCGCGCAGCGTGCCGTTACGCCAATCCTCGACGGCATTCAGCAGCACAGCCGTCCACAGCCGGCGCGCTGAAATCAGTTCTTCTGTAACGGTATTGTGCATCTCGCTGCTCAATTGCGCTGTCATGGTCCCCATGTGTCCCCTTCGCAGTACCCGGCTTCTTTTGCTTCCGGCCTGACGAATTGACTAGAAGCATCTGGAACGCCAATGGGGGAGCACCGGCGTGTAAACGGCCCCATGCGGAAAGCACATGAAATTGCTGGGCTTCCGCACGAAGAGCGCGGCGCGAATCCGAGGACCGCAGAAAACGATCGCGCGCCGATGGTTCGGATGAACTCAATCGTTCCATGTCGAAACAACGAGGTACTAGGCCGAGCGGCCCGAAATTGAAGGTTTTCGAGATTCAAGAGAAACGCGAGGACGAGGCTACCGAGCGACTTCGAGATTCAAAATGTCGCGCAACTTCGCCGCGAGCGCCGCTACCGTGAACGGTTTCTGCAGCAGCACCGCATCGGTTTCTAGGATGCCGTGATGCACGACGGCCTGGTCCGTGTAGCCAGACATGAAAAGCACGCGGATGTCGGGACGTATCGTCTTCACGCGTTCGGAGAGTTCGCGGCCGCTGATTCCGGGCATGACCACGTCGGTCATGAGCAAATGGATCGGCCCGGAATGTAAGGCTGCCAATTCCAGAGCGGTGTGACCGTTCTCCGCTTCGATGACGGCGTAGCCGGTCATTTCCAGATATTCGCGGGCGAGTTCGCGCACTCCTTTTTCATCTTCCACCAGCAGGACTGTTTCTGTTCCCTGCGGCAGCGACTTCCCCTCGACTCTGCGATCGCGACCTGGGTTGGTTTGCTCGTCCCATACACGCGGCAAGTAGACTTTAAAGCTGGTTCCGCGCCCGGGTTCGCTATAAACCCAGACGTAACCGCCGCTTTGCTTGACGATGCCGTACACGGTAGCGAGACCGAGGCCTGTGCCCTTGCCCTTTTCCTTGGTGGTAAAGAAAGGCTCAAAGATGTGCGCCTGGGTTTCGACGTCCATGCCGCAGCCGTTGTCGGTGACGGCGAGCATCACGTAGGGGCCCGGCGAAAGCATTACGGAGGAGTGCGAGAAGGATTCGTCGAGATCCACGTTGGCGGTTTCGATGGTTAAGCGGCCGCCCTCGGGCATGGCGTCGCGCGCATTGACCGCGAGATTGAGGATCACCTGCTCGATTTGGCTGCGATCGGCTTTCACCAAACCGAGGTCCGGCACGCTGGAGGTTTCCAGCTGCACGTCCTCTCCAATCAGCCGGCGCAAAATCTTTTCCATCTCGGTGACGACGCTTTGCACGCTTAGCACTTTGGGCGCGAGCATCTGTTTGCGGCTGAAGGCGAGCAATTGGCGAGTGAGGGATGTGGCGCGTTGCGATGCGGTCTGAATTTGTTCGGCATTGCGGCGCAGCGGATCGCCTTCGGCCAGCCGCTCGGTCATAAGATCCGCGTAACCCTGAATGACCATCAAAAGATTGTTGAAGTCGTGAGCGATGCCTCCGGCCAGGCGTCCGACGGCTTCCATCTTTTGTGCCTGGCGGAGTTGCTCCTCGAGTTGCCTGCGGTCCGTGATATCCAGCGCCATGCAGATCGCGCCCTGGAGGTCTCCTTCCGACGTGCGCAGCGGCTCTACGTGGCAGGTGTACGAGCCGCCCTTCCATTCCACATGGAAAGTCATGGGCTCGCCGGAGATCGCGCGACGATGGGCGGCGATGGGTAGAAATGCCGGGTCGGATGTTTCGAAATAGTCGAAGAGCGAGACGCCCACGATCTGATTCGGTTTCAAGCCCAGGCGCGTGAGGCCGGCGCCCAAAGCGGAAGTGAAGCAAAGATCCTTGCCGACCGTCCACAGCACTGCCGGCAATTGCTCGACCAGCACACGCAGCCGCGCTTCGCTTTCACGAATTTTTTCTTCGGCGCGTTTGCGGTCAATCGCCAGGGCGATCTGGCCGCCGACGGAAGCCAGGAATTCCAGGTCGCGCTCGGTATAGGCAGCTTCGTTCTCGTAATGCTGCACAACCAGCACGCCAATGGTGGCCGCCGGAGTGCGCAGAGGCGCGCCCAGCCAGGAGGGTGACGGGGTTCCAACCAACTCTACTTCTCCATCCGCTGCGAGCCGATCGAAAACCTGCTGCGGAATCAGCATGGCGCGGCCGGTGCGATAGACGTAGGCCGTGCAGCTTCTGCCCACCTGTTGCGGGGGAGGAGCTTCGTCGAACTGGTCCACGAAAAAAGGAAAGTGGAACATGCCGGAAGCGGATTCATAGAGCGCGACGAAACAGTTCTCAGCGTAGAGCACTTTATTGAGCGATTGATGAATCAGATAGAGCAGCTCGTCCAGATTGTCGGTGACGTTTACGCCGTGAATGATTTCAAAGGTTATCTGGCGCTCGAGCTCGGAGCGTTTCCGCTCGGTGATGTCTTCCATGGTGCCTTCGTAGGCGATGACCTTGCCGCCAGCATCGCGGATCACTCGGGCGTTTTCGGAAATCCAGATAAACGCGCCATTTTTCTTGCGCAGCTGATATTCGAAGGCCTCGACGGCTCCGTGTTCTTCCATCGCGCGCTGGAATTCCAGGCGCGTTTCCGGATCGGTGTAAAAATCCTTGCCGATGTCGTGAATCGTGGCGAGCATTTCCGCCGGCGAACTGTAGCCGCACATGCGCGCCAGCGCCGGGTTTACGCTGAGCAGCCGGCCGTCGACGGTGGTCTGAAAAATGCCTTCGACGGCGTTTTCAAATAGCAGGCTGAGTTTTTTCTCGGCCTCTTGCTGCGCTCGTTCAGCGGCGCAGCGCTCGGTGATGTCCTGGTAGATCCCATAGCAGCCGACGATTTTTCCGTCCTGCTGCAGCGGCACGCAAGTGACTTGCACGTCCACGGAGGAGCCGTCGCGGCGGCGGCGCCTGGTGTTCGCACGCACCACTTCGCCCGCGGCCGCGCGCTCGCTGAAGCGCAGCGCTTCGCCATGGAGTTCGTCGGACGCGAGCAGCACGTCCAGTGCGCCGCCAAGGATATCGGCCTGACGATATTGGAAGAGCTTTTCGAAAGCGGAATTGCACATCTGAATGCGGTGGTTTACGTCGAGGACGACCATGGCCTCGGGATGGCTCGAAAACAGCAGTTGAAAATCCAAGTGCTGCGGAAAGGCATCCGTGCCGCTCGCCTGCTTCTTTCCGGGCGCAGACAGCGGGGAGTTGGCTGGGCGCTTGCCCGCATGCGCGCGCGACGAACCGTCTCCATTCTTGGGCAAAGTGGCGGCTTTGTTGGGCATGTTCTCTGGCGCGGAACGAGCACTCGTTCCCGAGGATTCCCCCACATCCTGTATAAGTTGCAGGGTCTTGCGCCACAATGGTACGTTCGTACTAAGCACTCACATTTCCTATGACTTAGGGGTGGCAAAAAGGTAATTTCCCGGATTCGGAAGTGCCGGAATTACGGTCTCGGGGGTGCGTAGATTCCGTCTGGATGGCCCGAAACGGAAGAAAAGAACAGCCCGTCGAGGGAGATCGCGGATCGGCCCTGCTCAGCGTGCGCCGAAGCCTCCGCGCCACGATCCCTTCCCGATCAGAATAGGCGGGCGCAGCTACTTTTTGGGTCGTGACTCCGGGGGTACGCCGCCAGTCGCGCGGTAGTAAGCCACCAGCAATCCGTAGTGCTCGCCCATGTGTTCGGTGTAACCGATCCAGTCGGAGAGATGCTTCAGCACTTCGGCATCGCCTTCTTTCTGCAGCAGCGCAGCTCCATCCTCCACGGATTTTTTCAGATACGCAACGGTCTGCGCTTTGGTCTTGTATTGGCTCGCGGGCGGATCGTTCTGCGCTTCGCCGACCTTGGTGCCAGCCTGATGATTGATGATGTCGTAATTCGAGCCCGCAATGTGCAGGATCACTTCCTGGAATGTGCGCACGGCGGGAGTCAATTTGTAAGTGTATTTTTCTTCTGGCCAGTCCTGCGCCATGGTGATCAGGCGGTTGCCCACGTCGTTCCAATTTTCCAGGACGGCTTTGGTGGGAGTAGGAGGAGTCTTGGGCTGCGCGCCTTCTTGCGCGTGGGTCGAGCCTGCGGCGGCGAGGAGCAGCGCCGGAACCGCCAGCAGGCACATCGAGCGAGCGAATTTTTTCATGAGTGATCTCCTTCTTGGATTGCCCCGCCGTGCGCCCCAGAGCTGCCGGTTAGGCTACCGGGCTTCTGGAATCAAGTCCAGCACGTTTCGATTTGGGGCGATAGGAATCACAGGGCGCTTCGTTTGGCGTGGCGCTTGCCGTCCGGTAAGATGGTGGCCCGGACTCCGGCATTGGACTTGCAACCGTTATGGGAAAAGAAGACAAACTCAAAGCTCCCGCAGTGAATCCCCAGGAGACGTTGGACGCCTTGGAGAAAGACATCGCGCTGATCGTGCGCGGCGAGCATTCCGATCCATTTGCGGTTCTGGGGCCACACTGGACGGAGCAAGACGGAAAGAAGTCGCTGGCGATTCGCGTTTTTCGTCCTAACGCGGCGGAAGTGACGGTGCTGTGGGGCAAGAAGGCAGAAGCGCACCGCGCGACGCAAATACATCCCGACGGCGTGTTCGAAGCGCGGATTCCCGCGAGCAACGCCGGCAAGACGCAGAGCGAAACCGTGCCTCCCGGCGCGTACCGCCTGCAGATTCGCTTCAGCGACGGAAATGTTTTCGAGACTTACGATCCGTATGCGTTCCCGCCAGTGCTCACCGAGTACGACCTGTATCTTTCCGGCGAAGGCACGCACTATCAGAAGTACGAAAAACTGGGCGCACATGTGCGCGAAGTAGCGGGCGTGCGCGGCGTGCATTTCGGCGTGTGGGCGCCTAACGCGCGGCGCGTGAGCGTGGTGGGCAACTTCAACTTCTGGGATGGCCGCGTGCATCCCATGCGTCATCGCGGGGCCAGCGGCATCTGGGAAATATTCATCCCCGGAATGGATGAAGGCGAGGTGTACAAATTCGAGATTCTATCGAGCGTCGGGAACACACTGGGCTTGAAAACAGACCCGTACGGTTTCGCGGGCGAAATGCGGCCCAACAATGCGTCTGTGGTGCGCACGATCGACGGCTACAAATGGAAGGACACCGCGTGGATGGAGTCGCGCCCGCTGCGCGACTGGCTGCACTCCCCGATGACGATTTACGAATTGCACGCCGGATCGTGGCGGCGCAAGCCGGAAGAAGGAAACCGCTGGCTGACCTATCGCGAGCTCGCCGAAGAGCTGCTGCCCTACGTGAAACGCATGGGCTTTACGCATATTGAGCTGCTGCCGATCATGGAACATCCCCTGGACGCTTCCTGGGGGTATCAGACCGTCGGGTATTTCGCGGTGACCAGCCGTTTCGGCTCGCCCGTGGACTTCATGTATTTTGTGGATCGCTGCCACCAACAGGAAATCGGCGTGATTCTGGATTGGACCCCGGCGCATTTCCCACGCGACGCGCATGGGCTGGGGTTATTCGACGGCACGCATCTCTACGAGCACGCCGACCCGCGGCGCGGCGCCCACCCGGACTGGGGCACGCTGGTCTTCAACTACGGCCGCAACGAAGTGGAAAATTTCCTGGTGTCCAATGCGCTGTTCTGGCTGGACAAGTATCACCTGGACGGGCTGCGCGTGGATGCGGTGGCTTCCATGCTGTACTTGGATTATTCGCGTAAACCCGGCGAGTGGATTCCGAACACTTTCGGCGGCCGCGAAAATCTGGAAGCGATCGCGTTCCTGAAACATTTGAACGAAGTGCTGCACAGCCGGCATCCCGGCGCGCTGATGATCGCCGAGGAATCCACATCGTGGCCGGCGGTTTCGCGCCCGACGTATGTAGGCGGCCTGGGCTTCGATTTGAAATGGAACATGGGATGGATGAACGACACGCTGCGTTATTTCGCGCTCGATCCCCTGTTTCGCCAGCATCATCACAACGAGCTCACTTTTTCGATGATTTACGCGTTCCAGGAGAATTTCGTTTTGCCGCTCTCGCACGATGAGGTGGTGCACGGCAAACGCACGCTGCTGGAAAAAATGCCGGGCGACGATTGGCAGAAATTCGCCAATCTTCGTTTGCTCTTCGGCTATATGTACGCGCATCCGGGGAAAAAACTGCTCTTCATGGGCAGCGAGCTGGCGGAGCGCAACGAATTCTGGGAAGAAGGTAGCGTGGATTGGTCGCTGGAAGAGTCGCCAGCTCATCGCGGGGTGCAGAGACTGCTGGCTGACCTGAATCGCCTGCACGCGACCGAACGGCCCTTCTTCGAAGTGGACTTCGAATGGGCCGGCTTCGAATGGATCGAAGCGAATGATGCAGCGGCGAGCATTCTGTCGTTCATCCGGCGGGCGCGAAACCCGGAGGACTTTGTCGTGGTGGTTTGCAATTTCACGCCGGTGTTGCGGCTGGATTACCGCATCGGCGTTCCGGCGGCAGGATACTACCGGGAAATTCTCAACAGCGATTCCGGGTATTACGAAGGCAGCGACGCCGGCAACGCCGGAGGCGTGCGCGCTGAACCGATTCCCTGGAATGGACGTCCGTGGTCCCTCAAGCTCAAGGTCCCGCCGCTGGCTGCCGTGTACTTCAAACTCCAACGAGACTAATTCTCCGCCGCGCCTCGCTGACACGCCTAAACCCGCCCGCATCAGAATTCACGGAACATTTCTCAGCCCCCTTCCGTACTTAGGAGCAGGAAGAGCACGGGAGGCTTCCAAACATGCGAAAAGGAATGCGAGCGATCGGGGTGTGTTGTGTGCTGGCGCTAACGATGAGCAATCTGGCGGTAACGGCAATGGCGGCGCCGGCGACGACGGAGCGCTACTTGCACGTGAAGGTCGATGATGCTTCCAAAGGCGAGAGCGTGAATGTGAACGTGCCCCTTTCGATGGCGGCGGCAATCCTGCCCACCGTCAATCATGGCTCTCTGCACAACGGCCACGTGACCATCGGCGAGACGGATTTCAACGGCGTGGACGTGCGCGCGATGCTGGACGCCATCCGCAACGCGCCAGACAACGAATTTGTCACCGTGAAGGAAAAAGATCAGGACGTGCGCGTAGCGAAATTGAACGGAAACTTGATCGTCCACGTTTTGGACAAGAGCAAGGACGGCGAGAAAGTGGACGTGACCATCCCGATGAAGGTGGTGGACGCGCTGTTTTCGACAGCGAAAGACAACGAACTGGACATAGCCGCGGCCATTCGCGCCCTCAGCGACGCGGGCGACGCCGTGCTGGTGACCGTGCAGGACGCCACCGAACACGTGCGCATCTGGATCGATTCGCATAGCTCCGGGGAATAGCTGGAAAATCGCGCAGGAGGTGCAGCATGGTTCTGCTAGGAAAAGTGGCGCTAGGAGTTGCGGGTACGGCGCTGGCAGGTATCGGGTTAATTTGCAGCGAAGGGATGATCGAAGTAAACGTGGTGGAAAAGCAGCCGGAAGCTCATCACGTCTACGTGCTGGCACCGGCGATGCTGGTGCCCATCACGATGCACTTCATCCCCAGCCGCAAACTGGGCAACGCGGCTGCCGAAATCAAGCCATGGATGCCCACGATTCGCGCAGCGCTGGAGCAACTGCGCGCCGGGGAAGACGTAACCCTGGTGGAGGTGCGCGAACCAGGGCAACACGTTCTGGTGACCAAGTCGGGTGGTTCGGTAGTGGTGGACGTCACGGACCCAGACGAAACCGTGCACGTCTCGGCTCCCATACGCGCCATCGAAAGCACCGTGGAACAAGTCGCCGCCGCAAGTTCGGAGACTCAGGACTAAATCGCGGCGGATTCCCTTACTGGCGGGCGCAGCAAGGCCCCTTGCACGCGCCCGTCAGGATCGGGAACTTCACTTTGGCGGGACCCAGTAAACTTCCTCGCGCAGGGATTCTTTGGCGTAACCGCCGCGTAGCAGGATGCCTCTGCCCAACTCAATCATTTGCGGATGGCCGCACAGGTAACCAGTGGTATCGGCGGGATCGAGTTTCCATTCGTGCGCATACTTGCGGATGAGGTCTTCCACTCGCCCAGTTTCGCCGCGCCACGCCGCGTCCTCCCAGGGACGGCTTACCGTTGGGACGTACGTTAGCCACGGCACCTGACCAGCGATGCGCTCGAGTTCCGCACGATAGCCGAATTCCCACGAACGGCTGGCGCCCTGGATTATGTACAGGCGGAGCTCGCCGGGAAATCTCTTCTCTTGCCAGTCGGCATACAGCGTGCGGACGTAGGAAACATACGGCGCAACGCCGGTGACCGTGGCCAGCAGCAGATGGTTGTGGCGGCCGCTTTTCAAATCCAGCGTGAAGCGGCCCTTGGCGATTTTTCGCACGGAAAGCTCGTCGCCCGACCTGGAGCTTGTGCAGCGATGGAGTCAATTCCCCCTGATCAACCAGCTCGAAGAAAAACTCCAGTTCGCGCTCGTAGGGTGAGGATACGATCGAGTAGGCGCGTTCAATCCGCTTGGACGGCGAATCCACTCCCAGCGTCGCGTACTGCCCCGCCACAAAATTGAATTCGCCGCCTGGATCGATCTTGACTTTCCATAAATCTGGCGCGAAGTTTTCGCGCTGCGTGATTCGACCTCGATAGAATTTGTCTGCGGTGAGAACCATGTAGGAGGACCCCCAGTCCTTACAGATTCGCGTATGCTGCGCCGGAAAGCGCGCCTAAAAAAAGAAGAGGCGCCCCGGTGCCTCTGGGGCGCCTCTCAAACCTGAAATTACAGAATTGCTGTCACTGATGCTGATCTTGCTGGAACATCATCGGATTAAACGGCACCGGCGTCCCGGTAATCTTGTCCTTGGCGTCCGTGACCACTTTGGTCAGCACCATGGACGTTTCTTTTCCCTGAAATTTCACCAAGCCGTACGGTCCGGCCTTGGGAGCTACCCAGGCGTCGCCTGATCCGTCCTTCATTTTGTAATGTTCAGCCGTAAAAGTTCCCGCGGGAGTGGTGACCGTCTCGCTTCCCACGTCCTCTGCGCGATCGCGGATATCGGCGGGCTGCTTTTGCGTGCTGGACCTGGTCATCTGCGTGGGCATTTCCATCGGCGGGTGGTTACCCATCTGCATGATCGTGCGAGAGGTGACCATGTCCGAGCCATCCACCACCGACAGTGTCTTTGAGACCATTTGCCCCATCGACGGAATGGACATCGTCACCTCAAACCAGTAGCCATCTTTGCCAGCCACCGATTCCTTGCCGACGATGGCGATTTCCATCAGGGTATTGGTGCCCTTGTCCGAGGTCATTTCGTACTGACCGCCCGAACCCACCACCGGATTGAATATCCCGCGCATCGCGGGACCAGCGTGCATGCCCATCTGGGCGCTCGCGAAAACAGGCATCGTCGCCAATAGAACGCCCACGCAACCGAACCGCGCTGCTATCTTCATCAAGACTCCTCGCGCACTTGAGATTTCTCAGCGATTGAGACTAGAGGTCGCGTCCCAATGTATCCGCCATTTTGGAAGTGTCAAAACTTGCTTCTATTTTCACGTTGGTGACTACACACAAAAAATCTACCGCTTTTACATCGGCGCCGATCGTGGATATCCCGCTGTCCGATTTCTTCGGAAAGTAGAATGCAACCGACTGTATTTTTTTCCCGTCTTCGCTATTCTGGATCTTTACGCTGGCGGGCAGGATTTTCTGTTTCGTTTTCCGGTCCATCAGGAAAGCGCCATGTTCCAGAATCTTTTCATCCACGGACTGAAACGGTTTCATGTCCGGTCCCGCCACCACAATCTCGTAGGATTGCACGGGCTGCGCGAGTTGTTCTTCCGCCGCGTCTTCCTTGAGCTGGCCCGCCAGGATCGCATTGCGATACACCGCCTCGCGGATGCTTCGCGACGACGTCCAACGCACCACGAATGTGGCCAAGGCCGTCTGGGGACCCGTGCCCGCCGCAGCAGCGCCACCGCCGCCGCCAGGCCCGGTCCTTGGGCCTGGGCCGGCGCTGGCCGGCGCAGGCTGGGTTTGCGTGCCAAGACCGTCAGCATTGCCGGAGTCGGCGTCCCCATTGATCCAGGGAGCCTCCACCTGCACGCTGCGCACCCAGGGCGAACCGTCGAGCACCTTGCGTACGTCCTTGGCGTCCCACTGCTGGTACGGCTTGGACTTCCACGGATCGCCGCCCGCCCACACAATTGCCGCGAGCGATAGAGCGACACAAGCGGAAAGAAGCGCCTTGCGCAAATTTTCCTCGATATCGAACGGCGCGCTGGCTTGCGCCAACGCCGCAGGACGGATATTCGCGGGGATGCAGATTCCCCGGGTCAGGCAGCCGACAATCTATCCGCCAGCTTGCCTGGACGCAAGCGTTTTTGCTTTGGGGAATCCGGAAATGTTGACGGCGTCTGGCCCGCCGTACACGTGCTCCACCCGATAGATGGGCTCGTCTCGGGATTCAAAGTGCGTGCGCATGAGTAGTTCGCCGACCAGCCCTACTGCCAGGAGTTGCACGCCAAATAAGGTCAGCATCAATCCCAGGATGAGCAACGGACCGTGCAGCGCGAACAGGTCCATTCGCCACCACAACAGCTTTTCCGCCAACAGGAACGCCATGATCCCACCGCCTGTAAACAATCCCAGTAGCCCCGGGGGGCCGAAGAAATGAAGCGGGCGCGTCATGTAGCGCATCAGGAAGCGAATGGTGATGATGTCGAAAAAGACGCGCAGGGTCCGGGAAATCCCGTAATGCGACTTCCCATCGGGCCGCACGATGTTGCGTATCGGCACCTCGACGATCTTGGCTCCGTTCCACGCCGCCAGCGCGGGAATGAACCGGTGCATTTCACCGTACAAAGGGACGTCCTTGATGGTCTCGCGCCGATAAACCTTGAAAGTGGTCCCGAAGTCATGAATGTTGACGCCGGAAAGCTTGGCCATCATCCAGTTCGCGACGCGTGAAGGCAGCCGGCGCAGAATAAAATTGTCCACGCGCTTTTGCCGCCAGCCGCTGACGATGTCGCAGCCGGTAGAATCCAGGGTTTCGAGGAGGACGGGAATATCGGCGGGGTCGTGCTGCAAATCGCCGTCCATGGAGATGATCACATCGCCGGAGGCGTAATCAAACCCGGCAGCCAGCGCCGTGGTCTGGCCATAGTTGCGCTTCAGACGGAGTACCGCGACGCGCGGGTCCTCCTCGGCAATCTCGGCGAGGATCTGGGGAGTGGCGTCCGAGCTCTGATCGTCCACGTACACGAACTCGACGGGTTCAAACCGCCCGGTCATGATCTCGCTGAGCTGCCGGTGCAATTCGCGGACGCTCTGTTGTTCGTCGTGAAAGGGTACCACCAGGGAAAAGCGTGGCGGCGTTTTGGGGTGCTCGCGCATGTAGTTAGTTTAACTCGCGATAGCTGATTAAGCGAACGCCTCGTTCGTCCAAGGCACTGCGCACGCCGGGGTTCAGCAGCGCATCCAGTTCCGTCTCGCGCTGCTCGCGCAGCCGGGTGCCGGACTGCACCAGGTCGGCGTCGCAAACTCCCGGGTGCAGCATTATTTCCGTGCTGCCGTCACCCAGAGTGTCAACCATACGGCGCAGTGCAGCGGCGCTCACTTGGCCGGTAACTGCCAGTCCCAGGAAATGGTCGGGAAAAAGTAGCCCGTATTTCCGGGCGATGGCGCGGAAGCGCGGAGCGACAGCGCGAACCGCGCCCGCTGCCACGATTTGCATGCTGAAGCCCTTTTCGCCGGCTTGCATCGTCTGCCAGGAGTCGTGAAGATTTTCCACAGGCTTGCGTACGCGATTGATTCCAAATTCTTTGGCAACCTTTCCCAGTGCTTCCATCACGCGAGGATGCGCATGCGTATGTTTGTGGGTGTCCAGGTGCGTCGGACTGATTCCAGCCGCACGAATTTTTTCAATTTGCGCTCGCAGTTCCAACTCAATTTCCTTGGCCGGGATCATTCCAGAGCTAAGTCTGGCAACGAGCTTCGGGAGAGACTCCGGCAAATTGCCGTCCGCATCGGCTAGTGACGCAACGTCTTCTCTGCGTGCGATGCATTTCCCTCCGACAAGAACTAAATGGCAGCCCACTCCCAGTTTGGGATTCGCGGCGCTCAGCTGCACCGCTTCGTCGAAAGCCGGACCGTTGGCCATCAGAGTCGTGCTGGTGAGAATCCCTTCGCGGTGCGCGCGAATGATTCCCTGGTTCACGCCACGCGTCATGCCAAAGTCATCGGCGTTGAGAATTAAGGATTTCATTTGGGTCCGGAACATTTTGCAGCCACGCAGCGCACGATAGCAAGCACGCACGAAGGTGCGCAGGCGGCGCCAGCTCGCGCGCAGTGCGCGAAAATTTCTTTTTGGGAAGGAAAACTCGCGGTCAGGTGCAAAAAAGGTTGTGGAACGTGCGACCGGGCATTTTTGAAACCATTCCATCGCCGAACCACAAAGAAAATATAAATAGTTTGTAAAAGTTTTCAACAGTTCTGTTGAAAACCGTGTGGAAATGGCGGCGCGCGAAACGAAATCGTTCTGCAATCCATAGGTTTAATCCTGTTTGCACAAATTCCGGGCAGTTCGCAATCTTTGGCCGGAGAAACAGGCGAGCGGAGCCGGAGGAAAGAAAAATTTCGCGTGGAACGAAACTAATACCAGCGCGGAGCGGCTTCCAGTTTGATTTCAATCGTATCTTGATCTTTTTCGATGTCGTACCACTTGCCGTAAGTGTGCAATCCCTTGGCAATCACCTGAATTAAAATTTTGCCCTGCGGCACCGCGGGAACTTTCACCGAACCATCTTCATTGGTCTTGAAACTGAGTTCGGCGAGTTTGTCCTTGTGCATAAATCCGCCCGGCTGGTTAAAGCGGACGTACACGCTGGCGTTTCCCACAGGCTTGTCCTCGGTATTGGTAACGCGAATCCTTAATCGAGTGGTGGTGCCGTCGGAAGTTTGGTCGTCTTTCCGGCTGGGTTTGTCCGTAACGCCGGGTTGGCTCTGGGTCGAAGGCTTTTCGGCCCCGTTGCTCTGCGAGTGGCAAGCCGAAGGGGAGAGCAATCCCGTTGCCAAAAGTGAGGCCCAAGCCACCAGGGAGAATAATCCGCGACGGAGCGCACTGGGCCTCATACATCCTTCTTGTACTCCAATCCGGTCGGTCTCTCAAGAGCATAAGTCCACGCACGCCGACCGTCGCCATCGGCACCCGTATGGAACGCGCCGCCCGGTTACAGATATGGCTCTGATCTTCCTCGGCACCTGCCTTGCTACATCTTTAACAACCCGCGGGGTGTTCGGTGTGGTGCCGCGCTCCGCCTGACGTATGATGAAAGCGTGAAGCCGGGAGTCGTTGCGTACCGCCAAGCCTGGACCTGATCGTGTAAGAGCGTACGCGACTTGGACTTGCGGGCTGCGCGCCGTTGCCCAAGGAGCGTCCTGGAACGGACGCCTGGATCGGGCTCGGCGCCTAGCCGAAAAATCTCGCGGCAATGATATCTGGAGGAAAGTGATGGGTTTTTCGACCGATGCAATTCACGTGGGCCAGGAGCCGGACGCTTTGACCGGGTCAATCGTCGCGCCGATCTATCAAACCTCGACCTACGTAATCGAAGAAATGGGTAAGAGCAAAGGATATGACTACGCCCGCACCAACCATCCGAACAGAAAGGCGCTCGAGCGTACGATGGCGAAGCTCGAAGGTGGCCACGCCGCATACGTCTTCACTTCCGGCATGGCGGCCATTGATTCCGTATTCCGGCTGCTGCGACCGGGCGACCACACCATTCTTTCTCAAGCCGTCTATGGCGGCGTGTTCCGCATCACCACGCAACTGCTGGTCCAGTTCGGCCTGGAATTCAGTTACGTGGACACTTCCAATCTGGAGAAGGTCAAGCAGGCTATCCAGCCGAACACGAAAATGATTTACGTGGAGACTCCGACGAATCCCACGATGATCGTCACCGACCTGGCGGCGGTTGCAAAACTGGGGCACGAGCGAAATCTGACGGTTGTAGTGGACAACACATTCCTAAGTCCTTATCTGCAGCAGCCGCTCGCGCTGGGCGCGGACATCGTAGTTCATTCGATGACCAAATTCCTGAACGGCCACAGTGATTGCACCGGGGGAGCGGTCATCGTCAGCACGGCGGAACAGGCCCAGAAAATATATTTTGTGCAGCGCTCGGCGGGCGCTGGCCTGGCTCCCATGGATTGCTTTCTGGTTTCACGCGGCGTGAAGACGCTGGCGGTGCGTATGGACCGTCACAATTCCAATGGGATGGCGGTGGCGAAGTACCTGGCAGCTCATCCCAAGGTAAAGCACGTCATCTTCCCCGGCCTGGCTTCCCATCCTCAGCACGAGATCGCCAAACGACAGCAACGTGGCTTCGGCGCCATGATTTCGTTTGACCTGGGCCCATTGGAAGCAGCCAAGAAGTTTCTGAATCACGTGCGGTTGTGCTCGCTGGCGGAAAGTCTGGGGGGCGTCGAGACGCTGATTTCCCTGCCGGCGCTGATGACCCATGCTTCGATCCCACCGGAAATCCAGATGCAGATTGGGATTACGCAAGGCTTGGTGCGCTTGTCAGTCGGGAATTGAAGACGTGGAAGACATCATTGCTGATTTGGACCAGGCGCTCGCGCAAATCTAGCGTTTGCGGGGAGGATTGGATCAGGGGTCCGCGCCTGGAGTACGCAATAAATTACTGTCGATTAAAATGGGTCGCCTCTGTTTGTTTTCATGGAGTTAGCGTGCTTTCTAATCGCCGGCTGCGACGATTCGAAATGCATAGTGCCGGAAATCGGCTGGCGGCTCCGCAAGTCACGACGGCTTAACCGACTCCGCAATCCAATTCAAGTAGGCGCGCGACCCTGCTGCGATCGGCAGCGCGATAATTTCCGGCACCTCGTAACTGTGCAGCTTGCGCACCGCGTCCCGCACCGCCACATAACGCTTCTTACTCGTCTTGATCAGCAGCAAAAATTCCTTGGCCGACTCGACCTTGCCCTTCCAGCGGTACGTCGAGGCTACCGGGACTGCAATTTCGCTGACGCAAGCCGCGAGGCGCCGTCCGACTAGTGCGCGCGCAATCTTCCGCGCCTCTTTTCGTGATCCACAGGTAACCAGTACGATGATTTTATCGGTCAACTTCGCCACCCATCCGCCTTTACTCTTGCGACTCGCGCCGTTCTTCCGTGATTTTAATTCGCAGGCCAAGATACAATAGTCGCCCGTGACGAAACAAACGATTCACTTCGGCACCTCCGGCTGGCGCGGCGTGATCGCCGACGATTTTACCTTCGGAGGAGTGCGCCGAGCCTCGGCCGCCATCGCCGGGCACGTTTGTACGCTCAAGAAAAATCCTAAAGTCGTCGTTGGCCACGATACGCGCTTCTTTTCCCCGGAATTCGCGCGCACCGCTGCAGGCGTGCTGCGGAAAAATGGCTGCGCGATCGTTTTCTGCCCGGAGCCGACGCCGACACCCGTGCTGGCCCATGCCATCATCCACAATAAACTCGATGGCGGCGTGAACATCACCGCCAGCCACAATCCCGCCGAATATAACGGACTGAAATTTTCCGGCCCCGACGGCGGCCCGGCCCTGCCCGACATCACGAAGGACATTGAGAAACGCGCCGCCGCGTTGCCAGAGGACGAAGGCCACTTCCAGGATATTGCAGACGATTTCGAGCGAATCGATCCGCGCGGCCCTTACTTCGAGCAGTTGACAAAAATGATTCGCTTCGACGTGCTGGCGAAAGCGCAAGGCAATTTTGCTTACGACGCGGTGCACGGCTGCGGAGCGGGCTGGCTCGATCGCATCCTGAGCGAGCACGGAATGACGGTGGAATCCATTCGCACCCGCCGCGACGTGCTCTTCGACGGCAGCGGCCCGGACCCTTCGGAAGAAAACCTGGCGCCGTTGAAAAAGCTGGTGCTGGAGAAGAAGGCGCTCGCGGGCCTTGCCACCGACGGCGACGCCGACCGCTTCGGCATTCTCGACCGCGATGGCAGCTTCGTGCAGCCCAATCACATCCTGGGCCTGGTGTTCGATTACTTGCTCGAAACTCGCGGAGAAAAGCTCGGAGCTTCGCGGAGCGTCGCCACCACGCATTTGATTGACGCCGTCGCGCGCCTGCACGGCGTAAAGGCTTACGAAACTCCTGTGGGCTTTAAGTATGTTGGCCCGCTGCTGCGCGCCGGCAAAATTGCGCTGGGCGGCGAGGAAAGCGCGGGCATGACCATTCACGGCCACTTGCCGGAAAAAGACGGCATCCTGGCCTGTCTGCTGGTAGCCGAAATGATTGCCGCGCGGCAGAAATCGCTGGGCGAACAGCTGCGCGATCTCTTCCGCCGCGTAGGCGCCGAATTCTGGCCGGTGCGCGAAAATTTGCATCTGCCCGCGGAAGCGCAAGCCAAGCTGCCGCATCGTCTGCTGGAAAACTTCACGGAATTCGCGGGACACAAAGTCGCGAAGATCGATCGCACCGATGGCCTGAAACTGATTTTCGACGACAGCTCGTGGATTCTGATGCGCCCCTCGGGCACCGAGCCGGTGGTGCGCATCTATACCGAAGCTGCGAAGCTCGCCGCCGCGCAGAAGTTGGCCGAGGAAGCGCGCGCGTGGATCAGCCAGTGAACCGTCACGCAAACAATTCGCCGCCGGAGAAAATCGAAGCGACCACTCCGCACCAGAGCTTCGCCGAGCAGCTGGGCGCGTTCCTGCGCCGCAATTTGTATTGGTTCCTGATTGCAGGATTCGTGTTGCTGCTGCTGCAGGATATTTTCGGAACGCACGGAGTGCTGGCGATGCGCCGCTCGCAAGCCGAAGCGCGGAAAATCCAGCAGGAAATAACTCAACTGGATTCCGAAAACAAGAGACTGCAGGACCATGTGAAGGATCTGAAGACCGATCCCTCGACAATGGAATGCATCGCGCGCGAAAATTTCGGCCTGGCGCGTCCAGGAGAATTAATTTTCAAGACGCAGCCGACGCCCGGCGCGCAGGGCTGTTCCGCAATGAAACCCTAAGCCTCTGGTGCCGGCCGCAGCTGTGCGTCGCAGCCAGGCAATCACTTCCGCGCCATTTCCCTTCCAGCGTGTGCGCGCCACGGACAACAAAACCATCGCCGTAGTAATGACCAGCAGGCCCAGCGTGGCCATGGCAATGGATTGCGCGCCTTTCTGCAGAATGGAAAATCGGCCGTACACAAATTCAATGTGCACCCAATAGACCAGCAGCGAAGTCTGGCCCATCTGCACCATCGGGCTAAACGGGATTCGCGAAACCACCCAGCGGCACCACACGAAGCTCAGGGGAAACATCACCAGCAGAATGCCCACCCGCGCCAGAAAAAAGTTGGGGCTGGTGTGCCAGTAGTCGTAAACCGCGAAGAGCTGCACGGGCCGCGCATCCAGCCACAGCGAAAAATAGTACAGCGCGATTCCCAGCGCGCCGAGTGACGTAACGGCTTTCGCCTGATTCTTCATCGCCCAATCGTCGAACAGGAAAAATCCCAGCGCGAGGCCGGCAAACGCAAACGCCGCCCACGGGAAAACGGGAAACAGCCACGGTTGCGGAGTGTTGAGCGTGTGCACTCCGTTGATGTAGGACTCCAGAAACCATGGCAGCCAGCGCGGCCGCCATGTGGTGTAGAGCGGCGGCGTGGCCAGAGCGATTGCAGCCGTCGCCACTAGCGCGAGCGCCAAATTCGCTGCGCGCGTGCGTGCGAACCAGCACACCACGCCCATCAAAATCATCGAGAAGCCGATCGTGTTCAGAATATCCACGCGCAGCAGGTCGGTCCAGGGCGCCCAGGGCAGGCCGAGCAAGTACTCCTGCAAACGGAAGCCGTAGCCGAGCGCCAAAATTTCCGCGCCGCGCAAAATCGTCTTGCGCGCGATTTCGTTCGCGGGCGCGCCTTTGCGCCGCATTTTGTCGGTCACCAGCGCGAAAGAGACGCCCGCCAGAAACAGGAACATCGGCGCCGGCAGCGTGCCGCTCAGCTGCGACCACTTGAAGAACTTCGTCTCGCGCGCCGCTGGGCTCAGCCACGAATCGTACGCATGCACCTGAAACATCAGCAGGCAGGCAAATCCCCGCAGCCAATCAATGTAGGTGAATCGTTCGGGTTTCGTAGGTGCGGGCATCTCTGTGGCGTCGTTTTGAGCCGCACCAGAATCGCACAAGTACCACCAAGCGGGAACCCTAAAGGCATACGTCCCCATCGTTTGCGGGGCCCCAGCCGCTCCCGTAAGGCAAAGGCAATTATTCCCCCGGCTCGCCTCGGCCGGTTCGTTCATCTCGCAGTAACACGCCTGCGCTATCAGTCTTTAGCCTATGACACGCCCCACAAGCGAATCAGCCGCACAGGAATCTTCGAATGCAGCCATATGATCTGATCGTAATCGGCTCGGGACCGGGCGGGCAGCGCGCTGCTATTCAGGGCGCGAAGGCCGGCAAGCGCGTGGCGATGATCGAAAAGCAGAGCGCCATTGGCGGCGTGTGCATCAATACCGGCACCATTCCCAGCAAGACGATGCGCGAAGCCGTGCTGCACCTCTCGGGCTTCTATTCCAAGAACTTCTACGGTGTCAATCGCGGCGCCGCGGCGACCATCACGATGGCCGATGTAATTTTCCGAATCCAACGCGTGGTCGAAAACGAAGTTGGAGTTACGCAGGACCAGCTGAAGCGCAACGGCGTGGACGTCATGCACGGCACTGGAAAATTTATAGATGCGCATCACCTGCGCGTGGAAAACGGCAATGGCTTCGCCGAAATTGAGGGCGAATACGTCGTCATCGCTACCGGCACCAAGCCCGCGAAGAATCCGAAAGTGCCGATCAATGGCCGCAACATTATCGATAGCGACCAGATCCTGAGCATGCCGCAGATTCCCAGGACGCTGATCGTGGTGGGCGGCGGCGTGATTGGCGTCGAGTACGCGTGCATGTTCGCCACGCTTGGCGTGCGCGTGATCATTGTGGAAAAGCGGCCGCGGCTGCTGGAGTTTGCGGACACCGAAATGGTGGAAGCGCTCAGCTACCAGATGCGCGATCACCGGGCCACCATGCGCTTGAACGAGGAAGTGGAAAGCGTGGAAGCATTGCCCGACGGCAAAGTGGCCGCGAACCTGGTGAGCAAGAAACGCATCAACGCGGATGCGTTGCTTTACGCCGTGGGCCGCCAGGGCAACGTGGAACGGCTGGACCTGGCCGCGGCCGGAATCGAGGCTGACAATCGCGGCCGCATTAAGGTTGACGCGGATTTCCGCACCACCCAGCCGCACATCTTCGCGGTGGGCGACGTGATCGGCTTTCCCAGCCTGGCTTCCGTTTCCATGGAGCAAGGGCGCATCGCCGCCGCAAGAGCTTTCGGTTTGCCAGTGCAGACCGATCCTGAGAGCTACCCTTACGGGATTTACACCATTCCGCAGATTTCTTTCATTGGGAAAACCGAGGAGCAGCTCACCGACGCCGATGTTCCCTATGAAGTCGGCGTGGCGTACTACCGCGAGATCGCGCGTGGGCAAATCGCCGGGCACACCGATGGCCGGCTCAAACTCCTTTTCCATCGCGAAACACTGGATTTGCTGGGCGTGCATATTTTCGGGGAGAACGCTGCCGAGCTGCTGCACATCGGTCAGGCAGTTTTCAAGCTGAAGGGCAAGATCACCTACTTCATAGACACCGTTTTCAACTATCCCACCTTGGCCGAGTGTTACAAGACTGCCGCGTTCAATGGACTCAACCGCCTCGGTGGCTGATTGTTTATTGGAGACTGGGCCAGCATCGAAGTTTCTTCCGGAACCGGTGCGCACTTCAGTAAAATCTTCAGCCGTGGCGAAAATCTCCGCATCGTGGTCTATGAATTTGCCCACCGCTGCTATTGCATGGGGCGTGATCGTCGGACTCGCCGCGTTCTACGGAATTCGGCTGGGATATGCCGGGCGTTCGTTTGCGCTGGCGCTTGGGGTGGCTGCGGCGCTTTTCGCGTTTGAGTTGTTTCTTGCTGCGCCGCGTGTGCTGGAGCGAGTGCGGCATTTGTTCGGCGAACACGGCGCGGTGCTGGCGCCTCTGGTGCCGCTGTTCGCCGTGCTGATTTACACCATCGGCGTCACTGCCAATTGGAAAACGGCGTTGCTCGGCGCGGCGTACACCGTGTTGCCGGCGCTGCTCGCTGCCACGTGCATCGGGAAGCCTCCAGGACAATGGCAAGATTACGCCGCGGTGCTGCTGATCTGGTTGCCGATCGAACTTCGCTGGATGGGCCGCACATTCCTTTACGTGCTGTTCCCCTATCCGCCGCAACTGATGCACACGCTGACGATCTTGCTGGCGCTGAGCACCGGCGTCGCGGCGTTCGTGCTGCTGCGGCGGATGGACGGAATCGGCTACGCAGTGGAATGGCGGCGCGGCTTCGCGTGGAATGTACTGCTGCATTTTGCGGTGTTCGCCGTGATCGCCGTCGTGGTCGGGCTGCGCATCGGCTTTCTCACGTTCGCGCCATCGTTTGCGCGCCTGCGCACTGCGCCGGTCGAGGTGGTCGGGATTTTATTTTTCACTGCGTGGCCGGAGGAATTCCTGTTTCGCGGTGTGCTGCAGAACATTCTTTCGCGCACGTTCAAGAATCAATGGGCAGGCTTGGCTGTGGCGTCCGTCGCTTTTGGCTTCGCGCACATTTTCCACGCGCCTTTCCCCAATTGGAAATATGTGTTTCTGGCAACCGTGGCGGGCTTGTTCTACGGCCGTACGTGGATTAAAACCGGTTCGCTATTTCCCGGCGCGATCGTGCACGCACTGGTGGATATTCTGTGGCACATTTTATTTCGCTGAGCCCGCGCATCACAACGCCAGCGCAACTCGCGACGCAGCAGCAGGCACGTAGGCTACTTCACAACTCCATGGAGCGGGCTGGACGCCGAAGCGTAAAGTTTCTTGCTGATGCGTCCGGCCAGAAACGCCTTGCGGCCGGCATCCACGGCCGATCCCATGGCCTCGGCCATCAGCACTGCATCCTGCGCCTCGGCGATCGCGGTGTTCATCAACACGCCGTCCGCGCCCAGTTCCATTGCCAATGCCGCGTCGGAAGCAGTGCCCACGCCAGCGTCCACGATCAGCGGCACTTCGGTGATTCGTTCGCGCAGAATCCGCAGGTTCGTCACATTCTGAATTCCCATGCCGGAGCCGATCGGAGCGCCCAAGGGCATCACCGCCGCTGCGCCGGCGTCAATCAATTTCCGCGCGACAATCAAATCGTCATTGGTGTAGGGCAGCACCACGAATCCTTCCTTCGCCAAAATCTTCGTCGCGACGATCAATTGCTCGGTGTCGGGAAAAAGCGTTTGCTGGTCGCCGATCACTTCCAGCTTCACCCATTCCGAAAGGCCCACCTCGCGCCCCAGCCGCGCGGTGCGCACCGCTTCGTCCGCGGTGTAGCAGCCGGCGGTATTTGGCAGAATGAAAAAATTCGCGCGATCAATGTAATCAAGCAGGGATTCTTTGGATTTGTCGGTGAGATTCACGCGCCGCACCGCGACCGTGACCATATCCGCGCCCGAAGCCTGATGCGCGCGGCGCATTTCGTCAAAGCTGCGGTATTTCCCCGTGCCTACAATCAAGCGCGAATTGAAAGCGCGCCCGGCAATCACCAGTTGGTCGGCCATCAAGATTCTCCGAATCTCATCGTACGGCGTGCGCACTGCGCCAGCCGCGGATCCAGCGTAGCGGAACGCCCGGCACGCACAGGTTATACGCGAAAGTTTCGCCTGCCGCTACGTTTGATGCTATGCCTGGTGCTGCGGTCGCGGCTCTTCTACGTCTGCGTAGAGGCGCGCGATCACGTCCTGATAACGCTCTTCGATCACGCGCCGTTTCATTTTCAACGTGTAGGTCAGCTCGCCGCTGGCGTAGGTAAAATCCTGCTCCAGCAGCGCAAAGCGTTTGGGCTTCTCGTACTGCGCGAGCGATGCCGTCAGCCGTTCGATCTCGTGCGAGATTAAATCGCGAACCCAGGGATCCGCGAGCATCTGCGAATGCGTGCTAAATTCGCGGCCCTGCCGCTTGGCTTCGGCTTCGATGGTGGCGAAATTCAAAACGAGCAACACGGAGACGAATTTGCGTTTGTCTCCCACCACGATCGCATTGGTAATGTACGGACAAGACTTCAGCATATTTTCGATGGGCGCGGGCGCGACGAATTTTCCCGCCGCGGTCTTCAGCAGTTCTTTTTTGCGGTCGGTGATGATCAGGTATCCGTCCGAGTCCAACTTTCCGATATCGCCCGTGCGGAACCAGCCATCCTCCGTCAACACTTCGCGCGTCTCGGCGGGCTTGCGATAGTAGCCCTGCATCACGTTCGGGCCCTTCACCAGGATCTCGCCATCTTCCGCGATGCGAATTTCCACGTGGGGGATAGGGCGCCCCACCGTGCCCACCTTGTTCGCCGTGGGCAAATTGGCCGTAACCACAGGCGCGGTTTCCGTCAGGCCGTAGCCCTGAAACACGCGCACATCCAACGACCAGAAAAATTCCGCAAGCTCCGGCGCGAGCGGCGCTCCTCCGGAGCAGAACGTGCGAACCTTGCCGCCCAGCCCCGCGCGAATTTTCGAATACACCAGCCGGTCTGCAATGCTCCAGCGCATTCGCAAGCCGCTGCTGGCCTTTTTCCCGTAGGCGCGCCACGGCACCGATTCCTGCGCCACGCGCAGCGCCCAGTCGAAAATCTTGCGCTTCAGGCCGGTCTCGCGATGGCCCTTCTCCAGAATGTTCGCGTACAATTTCTCGAAAAATCGCGGTACGGCTGCCGTCATGGTCGGATGCACTTCCAGCAGCGCTTGGGCCACGGCTTCGATCTGCTCCAGGTAAGCAATGGAAACGCCGCGCGACAAATAGCCGTAGCCCACCGTGCGCTCGTACACGTGAGCGAGGGGCAAAAATTCCAGCGCCACGTCGTCCGGTAGAAATACATATTCCTTCAGCGAATCAATCGCATTCGAGCTGAGATTCGAATGATTCAGCATCACGCCTTTGGGCTCGCCCGTGGTTCCGGAGGTGTAAATGATTGTCGCCAGCAGCCCGCCGGAAGCTTCCGCAGCGCGGCGCCGATATTCCGCGATATCCGCGTCTGCGGCCGTTGCAATCAACGTCTCATAACGCAGGATCTCGCCATGCAAATCGCTCGGCGGAGCCACGGAAATTACGTGTTCGAGCCCCGGCAGGCGTCCGCGCGCTTCGGCGATCTTGCGCGCCTGCGTTTCGCCCTTGGTAATCACGATTCGCGCGCCGGAATCGTTCAGGATGTATGTCAGCCGGTCTGCCGACTCGTTGAAATAAATTGGCACGCTGGCCGCACCCAGTCCGGTGATGGCGAAATCCGCGACGTGCCACTCCGGGCAATTCGGCGCGAAGATGCCCACGCGATCGCCCGCCTTGATGCCGAGTTCGCCCAGCGCTTTCGACAAACCCGCCACGCGCCGCAGCATTTCGGCCGCACTGATGGATTCCCAGCCATTTGCGGTCTTGTACATTTGTGCTTTGGGGTTAGCGTAGCGGTCTACGGCGTCCAGGAAGAGTTTGTTCAGCGCGGGATAGTCCATGTGCTCTCAAACAACTCTAGCGTATAGGCGCGGGACGTGCAACGCGATAGGCCTGGCGCGTTGTGGATGCTCGCAGAGCTTCGAGCCGCGCTACAATTCCACCGCCCGTGTGCGTTAAGATGCCTGCGGAGGGTTTCCATGTCGAAGCTGGTCACCGAAGAAGCCTCCGGATATCATCCCGTGCGCGCGCCCCGCGGCTCCGCGCTTTCCTGCAAGGGCTGGCAACAGGAAGCGGCGCTGCGCATGTTGATGAACAACCTCGATCCGGAAGTCGCCGAGAAGCCCGAAGATTTGATCGTCTATGGCGGGCGCGGCAAGGCGGCGCGCAACTGGAATTGCTACCACGCGATTGTTGCGTCGTTGCGCTCGCTGGAAAATGACGAAACTTTGCTGGTGCAATCCGGCAAGCCGGTGGGAATTTTTCGCACGCATTCGTATGCGCCGCGCGTGCTGATTGCCAATTCCAATCTGGTGGGACACTGGAGCGATTGGAAGCATTTCGACGAGCTCGATCGCGCGGGTCTGATGATGTACGGCCAAATGACCGCGGGCAGCTGGATTTACATTGGCTCGCAAGGAATTCTGCAGGGGACATACGAAACTTTTGCGGCAGCCGCGCGGCAGCATTTCGGCGGCGACCTCGCCGGGAAATTGGTGGTGACCGGCGGCATGGGCGGCATGGGCGGCGCGCAGCCGCTGGCCGCGACTCTGAACGGCGCGGCGTTTCTGGGAATTGACGTGGACCCGGAACGCATCAAGCGCCGCGTGAAAATGGGTTACTGCGATTTGATGGTCAACGATCTGGACGAGGCGCTGCGCATCCTGAAGAATGCGGTGCGCAAACGCGAAGCTACTTCCGTGGGGCTCACCGGCAATTGCGCGGACGTGATTCCCGAGCTCGCGCGCCGCGGCGTGGTGCCGGACCTGCTCACCGACCAAACCAGCGCGCACGATCCCATCGGCGGCTACATTCCGCAGGACCTGGACGTCGCGCAAGCCGCCGAGCTGCGCAAAGCCGATCCCGCCGCTTACGAAAAGCGCTCGCTCGATTCCATCGCGCGTCACGTGGAAGGCATGCTCGCGCTGCAGAAAATGGGCTCGGTCACTTTTGATTACGGCAACAACATCCGCACGTTTGCATTCCAGCAAGGCGTAAAGAACGCCTACGATTTTCCGGGCTTTGTGCCCGCCTACATTCGTCCGCTATTCTGCGAAGGGCGCGGCCCGTTCCGCTGGGCGGCGCTTTCGGGCGAGCCTTCCGATATTCACCGCACCGACCAGCTGGTGCTGGAAATGTTTCCGCACGACGAAATTCTTTCGCGCTGGATCAAGCTCGCGGAGAAGCGCGTGCGCTTTCAGGGCCTGCCCGCGCGCATCTGCTGGCTCGGCTACGGCGAACGCGACCGTTTCGGCGTGGCGCTGAACGATCTGGTGGCGCGCGGCGAATTGAAAGGCCCCATCGTGATTGGGCGCGATCATCTGGACTGCGGTTCGGTGGCTTCACCCTATCGCGAAACCGAAAAAATGCTGGATGGCTCGGACGCTATCGCAGACTGGCCTCTGCTCAATGCCCTGCTGAATACCGCCAGCGGCGCCAGTTGGGTTTCCATTCACAATGGCGGCGGCGTAGGTATCGGCTACTCGTTGCACGCCGGGCAGGTAACGGTTGCGGACGGCTCGAAAGAAATGGGCGAACGCATTCAGCGCGTGCTGACGAACGACCCTGGCATCGGCGTCGCGCGCCACGTGGACGCCGGCTATCCCGAAGCGGTCGCCTTCGCGAAAAAGTCCAGCGTAAAAATCCCGATGCAATAGGAGAATTCATGATCGTAATCGTAGGAGCAACGGGACACACGGGAAGACCGGCAGCGGAGGCTTTGCTCGCAAAAGGCGAGCAAATTCGCGTAGTCGGCCGCGACGCGAAAAAGCTCGAACCTCTGGTGCAAAAGGGGGCAGAAGCGTTCGTCGGCAACGTGGAAGATGCCGCTTCGATGACCAAAGCCTTCGAGGGCGCGACGGCCGTCTATCTCGTGCTGCCCGAAGATATTTCGAATCAGGATTTGCGCGCGCATCAGGAACGCGTATCCGATTCCTTTGCCGCCGCCGTCGCGAACGCGCGCGTGCCCTACGTGGTCAATCTCAGCAGCATCGGCGCGCAACACGCGGAAAAGACCGGGCCCATCGTCGGCCTGCACAATCTGGAACAAAAACTCAATCGCATCGCGGGCCTCAACGTTTTGCATCTGCGCGCTGCCTACTTTATGGAAAATCTCTTGATGAGCATTCCGCCGATGCGCACGATGGGAATTCTTCCCGGCGGTTTGACCAGCGATGCGCCGATGCCGTGGATTGCCACGAAAGATATCGGCGCATACGCCGCCACGCGCCTGGCCGCGCGCGATTTTTCCGGTAGTTCCGCGCAGGAGCTGCACGGGCAGCGCGACATTTCGATGAAGGAAGCGGCGCCGATTGTTGGCGCGTCCATCGGCAAGCCTAAGCTCGGATACATGCAGGTGCCGTTCATGATGCTCGAACCTGCGCTCGTGCAGGTGGGCCTGCCAAAGAAGACCGCGGCGCTGCTGATTGAAATGTGGAAAGGCGCGAATGCGGGGCTCGTTGTGCCGCTGGAGCCGCGCTCGGCGAAGAACACGACGCCGACGACGCTCGAAACATTCGTCACCGAAGTTTTCGCGCCAGCATATTCCGGCATGGCGGCGAAGGCGTAACCTCGCGCCTTTGTGAATCGCTCGACTGGGCGATTCACGAAATTGACATGCCCTATTAACGATTCCGCGTCGCCAGTAGTCTTTTGCTCCCCGTCGGCGTTAGTATCGCTGCACCCGTGCCCGACGTCCTCATCACCGGCTGCTCGCAGCTGTTGACCTTGCGCGGACCAGTTCCCCGCCGCGGCAAAGCTCTCAGCGACCTGGGCATCATTCCCGACGGCGCGATCCTCATCCACGAAGATCGCATCGCAGCAATCGGCCCGCGCCGCCGCATCGAGAAATTGCGTCAAGCGCGCCGCGCGGAAAAATTAGATCTCGCGGGACGCGTGGTGCTCCCCGGCTTTGTGGATTCGCACACGCATCTGATATTCCCGCGCAGCCGCGCCAAGGAATACGAAGAGCGCATCGCCGGCGCCAGCTACGAAAAAATCGCGAAGAAAGGTGGTGGGATACGCTCCACGGTCGAAAGCCTGCGCCGCGCCACTCCGAGCGCGCTTAAAACGCGCGCCATCGCCAACTTGAATTTATTCGCGACGCACGGCACCACCACTATCGAATCAAAAAGCGGCTACGGCCTCGACTGGAAAAGCGAACTCAAGATTCTGTCGCTGCTCTCGGAATTGCATCAGGAGCACCCGCTCGATATCCACGCCACGTTTCTCGGCGCGCACGTCGTGCCCGCGGAATTTCGCAGCCGGCCCGATGCGTACGTGAACCTGCTCGTCGAACGCTGGATTCCCACGGTAGCCATGGCCGGCCTCGCCGAATTCTGCGACGTTTTTTGCGACCGCGGCGCATTCACGGTTGCACAAGCCCGCAGGATTCTCGCTGCCGGACGTGCCGGAGGTTTGGTGCCGCGCATCCATGCCGAGCAGCTGGCCAACACCGGCGCCGCCCGCCTCGCCATCGAAATGCAAGCGGCAAGCGCCGACCATTTGGAAAAAATCAGTGCCACGGACATTCGCGCGCTCGCACTCTCGAACGTCGTCTGCACGCTGCTACCCGGCTGTTGCTTCCATCTCGGTCTCAATCATTACGGCCCGGCGCGCAAACTGATTGATGCGGGGGCGATCCTCGGCATCGCCACGGATTTCAATCCCGGCACCAGCCCCACGCTGAGCATGTCCATGATTTTGTCGCTGGCCTGCACGCAGATGCGCATGACGCCGGCCGAAGCCATCAGCGCCGCAACCATCAACCCCGCGTACTCGCTGCGCGCGCACGATCGCGCCGGCTCGCTGGAAGTTGGCAAGTATGCGGACATCGCTGCCTTTGACGTGGCCGACTACCGCGAAATCCCGTATTATTTTGGTGTGAATCTGTGCGCCTTCACCATGAAACGCGGCGCCATCATCCACGCGAAGAATCTTTAACCACATGAAACGACTCGTTGAATCTGTTCCGAATTTCTCCGAAGGGCGCGATATGGCTAAAGTTGACGCCATCATCGCCGCGATGCGCGAAGTTCCCGGTGTGTATCTGCTGGATCGCGAAAGTGACGCCGACCACAACCGCAGCGTCGTGACGATTGCCGGTGAGCCGGACGCGGTTGCCGAAGCAGCGCTGCGCGGCGTCGGAAAAGCCGCCCAGCTGATCGACCTGACCAAACATTCCGGCGCGCATCCGCGCATGGGTGCGACGGATGTCGTTCCCTTCATCCCCGTCGAAGGGGTCAGCATCGAAGATTGCGTCGCCCTGGCGAAAAAAGTCGGCCGCGAGATTTGGGAGCGCTACCGCATTCCGGTCTATTTCTACGAAGCCGCCGCGCAGCGTCCCGAACGCAGCAATCTCGAAAACATTCGCAAGGGCCAGTTCGAAGGCTTGCTCGCGGAAGTCCCCAAAAATCCCGATCGCGCTCCAGACGTCGGCGAACAACGACTGCATCCCACCGCCGGCGCGACAGTCGTCGGCGCGCGCAAATTCCTGGTGGCTTACAACATCAACCTGAACACGCCGGACTTGGAGATCGCGAAAAAAATCAGCAAGAACATCCGCTTCTCAAACGGGGGCCTGCGCTACGTGAAGGCCATGGGCGTGGATCTGCGCGCGCGCCATCTCGCGCAGGTTTCCATCAATATGACGGATTTCGAACAAACGCCGCTGCATCGCGTCTTCGAGATGGTAAAGCGCGAAGCAGAACGTTACGGCGTATCCATCGTAGGCAGCGAAATCGTCGGCCTGATTCCCAAGCGCGCCATCGAACTGACGGCCGATTTCTATCTGCAGCTGGAAAACTTTTCCCCCGCGCAAGTGTTTGAAAATCGTATCGAGGCTTCGCTGAGCGGCCAGGTTACTCCGGAAGGTCCGGGCAAGCTGGCGTCGCTCGCGCAACCTTTTCTCGATGCGGTAGCCGAACCTACGGCCACTCCCGGCGGCGGCTCGGTGGCAGCGCTCGCGGGCGCGCTCGGCGCCAGTCTGGGACAGATGGTCGCCAGCCTCTCGCGCAAGAAAAAATCGCAGGCGGCTTACGTGGATCGCCTGAGCGACGCACTGGCCGAATTTCAAGCTTCTGCGCGCGCGCTTTCGGAAGCGATTGATCGCGACGCAGCGTCCTTCAGTAACGTAATGGCTGCTTACAAGTTGCCGAAAGATACGTCTGAACTAGAGGGCCAGCGCGACGCCGCAATTCAGCAGGCGCTGCACGGCGCCGCCAGCGTTCCGCTGGAAGTCGCGCGGGGGGCCGCGGAAGTTTTTGACCGCCTCGGGCAACTGGAGCGCATCTCCAGCCCGTCTATGTATTCAGACATCCGCGTGGGAAGATTGATGGCTGCCGCAGCGGTGCGCGGCGCGCTGGAAAACGTAGCGATCAATCTGGAATCCATCACAGACAGCGAATTTGCCAAGAGGCTGCGCGCGGAGTCCGCAACTCTTTCTGCGCGCGTCGGCGAAAGTCCAGTCGGCGTCGGCCGCTGATTATATTTTTCTAAGGATGAATGTAAGGAATTGAACTGAGGGGACGCCCAATGACAAAACCAATCATACGCAGCGCAATTTCAGCCCTACTCGCCTTCACTCTGGTGTTCGGCGCCGTAAGCGTCGCTCCCACGCGCACCTCGGCCGGATCGCTCAGCACGGCCATCATCGGCATGTTCCCAAAAACCGTCGGCGAATTTTCCTACGCCGACCTGAAAGCGGCGCGGAAATTTCCCTGGTTCTCGCAACTCTACGGCCAGGTGCTGCCGCCGAAATTCCGCCAGTTCGAACAGTTTCTAGGCTCCTCCGGCGTGGATCCGAATTCGCAGGTAGAAGAGATCGCCTGGGCCAACGTCAGCAGCGGCAGCACGGACGATGTGGTGGGCATTGCGCTCGGCCAGTTCGACCCTGCCACGGTGGAAAGCAAACTTAAGGCGCAGAAAGTTCCGTCCTTCGAAGTGCAGGGCTATCATCTCTACGCTTTCGGCAGTGGAGCGGCCGCGGGCGATATTCTGTTCGTCTTCTTCGATTCCAGCACCGCCGCTTTTGGCAACCGCACGGTTCTGGAGCACTTGATCAACGTGCGCATGGGCGGCGAGGAAACGCTGCTCACCGGGAAACTTTTCCCGCTGATCTCCGAAGCCAACGGCAACGGCATCATCTGGGCTGTGCTGGATAAAGATCACACGCACCTCGCCATGCAACAGCTGGTTCCGCAGGCAGGGCAATTCCCCCAGGCCGCCGCCATCATTGGGCGCCTGCACGCGATGATCATTAACATTAACGCGGATAGCGGCGTGGACGCGCACTTCTCGGCCGTCTGTGATTCCGTGGACGACGCCAATTTGCTGGGCGCGGCCATGCAAGCGGGCATCATGTATCGCCGTTATCAGGAAGCGCAGGGCAATCCGTCGCTCGCGAAAACTCTGGATCAGGTGAAAGTCACGCCCACCGGTGATCGCCTGAAAATCGAATTGCCGGTAAGCCAGGAAGAATTGTTGTCGCTGATTCAGACCAAGGCATTCGCTGCACCGATGTGAGCGAAATTTCGCACGACGGCGGCGGGCCTCCAGGCTCGCCGCTGCCGTCACCTCTAGACCCCTCCGTCGTGAACTTGCACTCGATACAAAATCGACGTAGCGATATCCCGCGCGAGCGCTCGCCCCGGGTGAAAATGATTGATTGGAATCGCGGAACCGGGCGAAATGAGGAACTACGCGTTCGCCTTGCGTCCGCCGTCACAATACTTGATCAACGTCATGCGCGAGAGGCCGCCGCTGGTTGCATACTGCACGCGGTCCACTTTGGTCATTTGCAGCGCCCTGCTTAATCCCGCGCCGGGGTCCCCTGCGGCATCACCGATAAACGTGTCTAGCCCCGCGGTGGGCAGCGCTTCACCGGTGTGTTCGATGGCGACTTCCACGCGATCGGGAAAATCCGAAACGATCACGCGCACCGTCGGTTCGCCCTTCGCCTGGCCTGCCATCAGGGGAAATGTTTCGCGGCACGCTTCTTCCACCGCCGAGGTCAGTCCCTGCTGGCCCGCTTCCGACAAACCGCAGCGTTGCGAAGCGTGCTGCACCACCGCAGCGATCGCCCCGAAAAGCCGGGTGTCGTCGTGCATGATTAATTCGGTGTGCGCCGGCTCGTTGCTCATTCTGGATGACTCATGGATTAGTGCTGTTCGGCGTCGGCCACGCGGACGTCGCAGGCCTCGCGGCAATCTGGACAATAATACATTCCATCCACCGCCAGCCGGATATTGTATTGCGATTGGCAGAAACAGCAGAACTTCTCGCAGGTGCACTGCGATTCCGGTTTGTCACATTGCGAACAAAGTGTAAGCACCGTCGCCGCCTCTGGGTCGAGTACGCGTCTGTTTCGCTCAGCTCATAGTAGGACATGCGCGACGCAGCCACAAGCGCCTTGCGCTGCGCGATTCCCTGCAGCGCAAGCGGGCAATGCAATCAATGCGTTGCGGACGCCGCGAAAATGACCGGCGGTCGCCTTCCTTGACACTCCAAAACTCGCATGCTACGTTCGGTATTTCGCCGCGCAAATGAGAAACCCTCTGTGAACACATCGGCCGCCGTGGAATTGCGCAAGACCGCTCTGAATTCCGTCCATCGCCGCCTGGGCGCGAAGATGGTCAATTTCGGCGGCTGGGATATGCCTTTGGAGTACACGGGAATCATGGCCGAGCATCAGGCCGTGCGCATGCGCGCTGGCCTGTTCGACGTCAGCCACATGGGCGAACTGGAAATCCGCGGTCCCGGCGCGCTGCAACTCGTGCAGTGGGTCAGCTGCAACAACGCCGCGAAATTGAGCGTCGGCCAGGCCCACTATTCAGGGCTGATGACTTCCCGTGGCACGTTTGTGGACGACCTGCTGGTGCACAAGCTTTCGGACACGCATTATCTGCTCTGCGTCAATGCCGGAAATCAGGATGACGACTTTCAGCACGTCGTCGCAAACAATCAATTCGACGCCGCGGTCGAAAACGCCGGGCCGCGCTATTCGCAACTCGCGATTCAAGGCCCGCGCGCACTTGAAATCCTGCAGAAGCTTATGCCGGCCGCGCTTGACGCCATCCGCTACTATCATTTTGCTTTTGGCAAAGTCAGCGGCGTGGATTGCCTGATCGCGCGTACCGGCTACACGGGCGAAGACGGCTTCGAAATTTATTTCGCGCCGGAACACGCCGAAAAACTCTGGAACGATCTGATGCAAGCCGGTGAATCCGCCGGCGATGATTCCCTGCGGCCTGGGCGCGCGCAATACTTTGCGCCTGGAAGCGGGCATGTGCCTCTACGGCCATGAAATTGACGACACCACTACGCCCTGGGAAGCAGGCCTCGCCTGGATCTGCAAAATGGAGAAGGCTCCTTTTCTCGGCAGCGATGCTCTCGCGCAACAAAAGCAATCCGGGCTGCCGCGAAAATTAATCGGCTTCGAAATGCTCGATAAGCGCATCGGGCGCGACGGCTATCCTGTGCTGATCGGCGGCCAGGAAGCAGGCCGGGTCACCAGCGGTTGTCCCGCGCCGTTCCTGAAGAAAAATATTGGCATGGCTTACGTTCCGCCGAACGCGAACACCGTCGGAGCGGAAATCGAAATCAGCATTCGCGGACAGGCGGCGCCAGCGCGCATCGTCGCTCTGCCGTTTTACAAGCGTCAACAATAGGCTTAACGCATCCAATCGAAAGGGACAAAATGTACCCAACTGACTATCGCTACACGAAAGACCACGAGTGGATCAAGGTGCAAGGTGACGTCGCCACCATCGGCATCACCGATTACGCGCAGCAGGAATTGGGCGACGTCGTTTTCGTGGACGCGCCCAAAGTCGGCGCCAAGCTGGCCCCCGGCAAATCTTTTGGCTCGGTGGAATCGGTAAAGGCCGTCAGCGAAATTTACGCTCCCGTTTCCGGCGAAGTCACCGAAACGAATCCTCTGTTGGTGGACACGCCGGAAAAAATCAATACGGACCCGCACAATACCGCCTGGCTCATCAAACTGAAGCTCGCGGATCCCCACGAGGTGGCTGGCCTGATGGACGCCGCCGCCTACGAAGCTTACATCGCCGCGCAAGCCAAGGAACACTCCGCCTGATGCGCTATCTCCCCAAAAGCCCCTCCGAACGCCAGGAAATGCTGGCCGCGATCGGGACGCGTTTCATCGAAGAACTCTTCACATCGATTCCGGAAAGATTCCGGCTGCGCGCCCCGCTTGATCTGCCCGGCCCGCTTTCGGAATCCGAGATCATTCAATATTTTCAAGCACGCGCCGCGGAAAATGCGCGCGGCTACGTTTCGTTTCTCGGTGCCGGCGTGTACCAGCATTTGCGGTCCGTCGCGGCCGATGCGCTGATCCAACGCGGCGAATTTCTCACTTCCTACACGCCGTACCAGGCCGAATTCGCGCAAGGCACGCTCACCGCGATATTCGAGTTTCAAACTTTGATGTGCCAGATCACCGGCCAGGAAGTTGCCAACGCTTCCATGTACGACGGTTCCACCGCGCTCACCGAAGCCGTGCTGATGGCCGAGCGGCTGACCAGTCGCCGTCACGTTCTGGTCGCGCGCTCCGTCCATCCCGAATACCGGCAGGTTCTGCATACCTACGCGAAAAATCTGGGCCTGGAAATTGAAGAGATCGGCTACACCGCGTCGGGTCAGCTCGATCGCGCTGCGTTGAAACCGGAAACGCTAGCGCGCACGGCAGCCGTCGTCGTGCAGTCGCCAAACTTTTTCGGCGTACTGGAGGATGTGCCGACGCTGGCCGAAGTCGCGCATGCATCAGGCGCGTTGCTGGTCACCGCCATCACCGAAGCCGTTTCGCTCGGCATTGTGCGGCCGCCTGCGGAAGCCGACATCGTCGCCATGGAAGGCCAAGCCTTCGGCATCCCGTCCAGTTACGGCGGTCCGTACGTCGGCGTAATCGCTACGCGCGAAAAATTCGTGCGCCAGATGCCCGGGCGCCTCGCTGGACAAACCACCGACGCAGCCGGCAATCGTGGATTTCGTGCTTACGCTCGCCACGCGCGAACAACACATCCGCCGCGAGAAGGCGACATCGAATATCTGCACCAACGAAGCTCTCTACGCTCTCGCCGCCACCATTCACCTGTGCCTGATCGGAAAAGAAGGCTTGCGCGAGCAGGCGCTGCAGAATCTCGCCAAAGCCCGTTTCGCCCAGGCCGAACTCGAAAAAATTCCCGGCGTGCGCCGCGTTTTCAGCGGTCCCACGTTCAACGAGTTCTCGCTGGAATTTCCGCGCTCGGTGAAAATGATCAACGCCGACCTGCTGCGGGAAAAAATCATCGGCCCGTTCGCGCTCGGCACGCAATATCCGGAACTCACCAAGCGCGCCGTCGTCTGCGTCACCGAAACCACGCCGCGCGCGGAAATCGAACGCTTCGCCGCCGCCGTGCGCCGCATTCTGGAAAGACCCGTTTAAGGAGCTGCAAGATTTGAATCCCAAGCTCAGCGATCTCGAAGCGCCCGCCAAAAACGTAGGCAAGGCTCGCGCGCACGTCAGCCAGAACGAAGGCCTGATCTTCGAACAATCCGCTCCCGGCAAACGCGGCATGGAACTTCCGCCGCTCGACGTGCCGGCCGTGGATCCCGCGCAAGCTCTCGGCTCCGAATTCACGCGCGCTTCAATCGAAGGCTTCCCTGAGGTCAGCGAAATCGAAGTGATCCGCCACTTCACGCGCCTTTCCACATGGAATTACGCGATTGATCTCGGCATGTATCCGCTCGGCTCCTGCACCATGAAATACAATCCGCGCGTAAACGAATTCGTCGCCCGCCTCGATGGCCTGGCGAACGAACATCCCGAGCAGCCCGCCGAAGTCTCGCAAGGCTGCCTGCGCATCCTGCACGATCTGCAGAAATGCCTGCTCTCCATCACCGGCATGGACGCAGCCACGCTGCAACCGGCTGCCGGAGCGCAGGGCGAACTCACCGGCCTGCTGATGATCCGCGCGTACCTGGAAAGCCAGGGCAATCCACGCCACAAAGTTCTGATCCCCGATTCCGCGCACGGCACCAATCCTGCTTCGGTCGTGATCGCCGGATACGAAGTGCAGAACATCAAATCCAATAGCCGCGGCCAGCTCGACACCGATCACCTGCGCGAATTCGTCACTGACGATGTCGCCGCGCTGATGCTCACCAATCCCAGCACGCTTGGCGTCTTTGAAGAGCGCATCGCCGAAATTGCCGCCATCCTCCACGAACGCGGGGCGCTGCTTTATATGGATGGCGCTAACATGAACGCGCTCGCCGGCGTCACCCGCCCCGGCGATTTCGGCGTGGATGTGATGCACCTGAACCTGCACAAGACTTTTTCCACGCCGCACGGCGGCGGAGGCCCCGGCGCCGGCCCGGTGCTAGCCAAGAAAATCCTCGAGCCATTCCTGCCGGTTCCGGTAGTCGTGCAGAAAGCGGACGGCACCTACGCCCTCGATCACCATCGCCCGAAATCCGTGGGACGCGTGCGCGCCTTCGCCGGAAATTTCGGCGTGCTGCTGCGCGCCCTGGCCTACACGCTCGCTTACGGCCCAGGCATTCGCCAGGCCACTGAAGACGCCGTGCTGAACGCCAATTACATCCGGAAAAATCTCGAGCCTTATTTCGATCTCCCGTACAATCTGCCCTCCATGCACGAAGTCGTCTTCAGCGACGCGCGCCAAAAAGTGAAAGGCGTAAACACCATGGATATCGCCAAGCGCCTGATCGATTACGGCTTCCACCCGTATACCACCGCCTTCCCGCTGATCGTTCCGGGCGCCATGATGATCGAGCCGACAGAATCCGAATCGAAACAGGAATGCGATTTATTCATTGACGCGATGCGCTCCATCGCCGCCGAAGCCGACGCCACGCCCGATCTCGTGAAGACCGCTCCGCACTCCACACGCGTCGGCCGCCTGGATGAGGTCGCCGCCGCGCGCAAACCCATCCTGCGCTGGAAGCCTGTGTAGGATCGAAGATCAGTGAGCGACGAAGCACGAATTGCCGCGGCGCCTCTCGCGCATCCCGCCCATTTGCTGGCATAATGTAAGTGACCTTCAGATTATTGAGGTTTTTCCAAAGCACCGCCGAATCGCAGGAGAAAGAGAGCCAACGTGACACCGGAACAAGCCGCATTCTTCGTCGAAACGCTTCTGCCGCAAGTTCAGAAGGAATATCTAACTACGCGCCGCGTTCTCAAAGCGATCCCCATCGCCAAGGAAAGCTACCGCCCGCACCCGGACTCGCGCAGCGCCTTCGAACTCGCCTGGCATATCGCTTCATCCGACGTGTGGTTTCTCGATGGATTCCTCACCGGCAAATTTGAGATGGAAGACGATGTGATGCCCGCGGACCTCGGCACCACCGAAGATATTCTGGCTCTCTACGAAGACGGCTTTGAATCGAAATTACCGGAAGTCAAAAAGCTTTCGCCCGAATTCTGGGCCACCCCGTTGCCCTTCTTCGGGATTTATAATCACCCTGCCGCGCTCTACCTTCAGTTCATGCTGCACCACGCGATTCATCATCGCGGCCAGCTTTCTACCTACCTGCGGCCCATGGGCGCCAAAGTCCCCAATATTTATGGCGGCAGCTTCGACGAACCCTGGACCGAGCCGGAAGCGTAAGCGGACATTTTTGGATTTCTGAGAATGGGCGAGAGTGAACCGCTCAAGGCGCGGTATGGCGGGACGAACTTTCTGCTTCGAGAACCACGGACAAAAAACAAATCGCGGCGAGCGTCACAAAATCTCACGACGCTCGCCGCGAAGAACTGTAAATCAGCCGGCCTACTTCTTGTCGAGCTTGGCTTTCTCGATCGGAAGGCCGCGGGTCGCAGCCGGAGCCACTCTCTGCGTCGAAGTGAGTTCTGCCGCCGCAATCGCCGCCGGGAACAGCGCGGTGCGGCCGTCCGAGCTTGCCGCTGCCGCTTCGGTGAGTCGGTCGGGCGCCGGAGAAGCCATCGGCACCAGCGCACCCTCGGCTTCTTTCAGGAACGTCAGGCCCAGCTCGCCGCCGTGCCAATCAATCGAAATCACGTCACCCAGTGACACCTGCTCGGTCGCCAGCAAGCTCGCCAGCGGGTACACCACGTGCCGCTCGATCGCGCGCTTCAAATGCCGCGCGCCGTATTTCATGTCCGTCCCTTCCTTCAGCAAAAATTCCCGCGCCGGCTGCGTTACACGGAACAAGAAGCGTCCCTTCGCAGTTTCCAGCACGCGCTGTTGCACCATCCCAAGTTCAATTTCCAGAATCTGCTCGAGCTGCGCCGAACGCAAAGGATGGAACACCACCGTCTTGTCGATCCGGTTCATGAATTCCGGCGCGAACTTCCGCTTGGCGGCTTCCGACGCGGTCTTTTCGACTTTCTCGTCGAGGCCAGCCTTGGTCTCCGCGCGCTGCACCGGAGCAAATCCCAATCCGCCCGTCATCAGCTCGGTGATTTCCACGCCGCCCAAGTTCGACGTCATGAAAATCATCGTCTGCGACAAATCCACCCGCCGGTTGTCGCCCAGCGTCAAAGTGGCCTTGTCCAGAATTCCCAGCAGCAATTGCCACAGCGCATCCGAAGCCTTTTCGATTTCGTCGAACAGCAGGAACGAAATCTTCAGCTTCTCGGTGTGGTATTGCGCGAGGGCTTCCTGCGTGATCAAAGGATGCGTCTCGCGGTGTCCCAAATACCCCGGAGGCGAGCCAATCAATTTCGCGATTTCGTGTGAGTGCTGGAACTCGGCGCAGTCCACCTTGATCACCGCGCGCGGATCTCCAAATAGCACTTCGGCGGTGGCCTCGACGACGCGCGTTTTGCCCGCGCCCGTCGGTCCCAAGAACAGCAAATTCCCCACCGGCCGCCCCGGCGAATTCAGCCCGGCGCGAAACACCTGGTACAGGTCCACTACGGCCTGCACCGCTTCGTCTTGCCCCACAATCTTCCGCCGCAGCCCGGCTTCAAAATCCCGAGATTCCACGCTGCGCTGTGTCGGGTCTAGTTGTAGTGCCTGCGCGCCCACGGTTTTGCTCCCTACCGGAACTTCCTACCGCTTTCCGGATTGCGCGGTTCCGTTCGCTCGAATTGATCCAGTTTCACGTCGAGCGTTGACCGCAACAACCGTAATTGCGTGACCAGTTCACGGCTTGAATTGGCTCGATCTGCCAAAAGCAGCATTGGCGGTGACAGGTCGGCCAGGTCCAGGTTAAGGTTTCGCAACGAATGCATCAGGTTCTGCACGTACGGCGACCGAATATCAAACAACTCGATCCGGCCATTCACCTGCTCCCGCAGGTGCGACCAGTCCAGATCGAGGAAGGGGTGATTGCGCGATACCTTGCGAACCACATCATCCGTTATGCGCGGCCGTTCCCCCAACCGCGCTAAATGCAACTGCTGCACCTTGCCCTGCTTGCGCACGTTGTGCACCAGAAAGTAGGTGTTGCCTTTGCGTCGAACAAAAGCCACAACACCCTCCTTTTCCAGCGGCGCACGTTTCCCGCGCTCAGCACGGATACAAGCTTAGATGCTGATACGTAGTGTATGGGTGGTCCACTACAAGAGCAATAGTACGAACGGATGGACTTCTCGGCACTGTATCGTATCCGTCATTACTTGTTGCAGCGTTCGCGGCGCCTGCTTAGCGCTGCGAGCTGCTCGTTTCCAGCGTGACCTATCAGTTATTTGATTCCGTTGCATCACGATTTCATCAATGCCGCAGCTCATCTACGGACTCGTCGCGGCGCGCAAATCCGCCACACACGTTGCTGCCGCAGCGACGTCGGTTTTCGATTAAACTGTCTGCAGAGGTGAGGAATGTCCTGGGATCCCGTCTATCGGCTGGTGAAACGAATTCCGCGCGGCCGGGTTACTACTTATGGCGAGCTTGCTAAAGCCCTGCGCCTGCGCGGTGGAGCTCGCGCCGTCGGTTACGCCATGGCGGCAACTCCGCGCGGCCGCGGCATTCCCTGGCATCGCGTCATCGGCGCCGGCGGCAAAGTCACGATGCCTGAACCGCACGCCAGCCTGCAGCGCCGCCTGCTAGCCACTGAAGGTGTGCCCATCGAAGGCACCCGAATTGACATGAAGCTCTACGCCTGGTCGCCAAAATCGAAATCGCGCGCCCAGTCCCGCGCCAATTCACGCGCGAAATCTGGCAAACCTAAGCGCAAGCCCGCCCGGCGAGTCGCGCCGAAATCACGAGTGTGATATAGAAGATAGCTCCACAATCACTGAGGAAATTATTCGTGCCGGAACCCATCATCGCCGTCGAAGGCCTGTTCAAAAGTTACGGCGCCGTCGAAGCCGTCCGCGGCCTTAGTTTTTCCGTCCAGGAGGGAGAGGTTTTCGGCTTGCTCGGTCCCAACGGCGCCGGAAAGACCACCACCGTCGAAATCCTGGAAGGCATGCGCACGCCCGACCGCGGTACGGCCCGCGTCTGCGGGCTCGATCCCGAAAAGGCCGGCTCGGAGTTCAAACAAAAAATCGGCGCGGTGCTGCAGTCCACTTCCCTGCCCGATAAACTCCGCGTGAAGGAAGCCCTCGATCTATTCGCCAACTTCTACAGCAACCGCGCCGATACCGAAGCGCTGCTGAAACGTTTCCAGCTCGAGGAAAAACGCAACGCCTTCTACAGCCAGCTTTCCGGCGGACAAAAGCAGCGCCTTGCTCTGGCCATGGCCCTCGTCAATAATCCACAGGTGGTGTTTCTGGACGAGCCCACCGCCGGCCTGGACCCGCAAGTGCGCCGCGAGATTTACGACATCATCGAGGAACTGCGCAAAGACAAGAAGACCGTGCTCATCACCACGCACTACATCGAAGAAGCCGAGCGCCTCTGCGATCGGGTGGCCATCGTGGACTATGGCCGCATCATCAAGACCGGCACGCCGCGCGAGCTGAAACATTCCTCCGCCGGAACCACGCGCATCGAAGTCCGCCTTGCACGGCCTCTCACCAACGGCGTTCTCAGCACGCTCGAAGGCGTCGCCGATTGCCGCGACTTCGAAGGTACCTACATCTTGCATTCCACGCTGCCGCCGCGGACCATCGTCGCGCTGGTAAAACAGCTGGAAGCGGAGAACAACGAACTGCAAAGCCTGGAAATGTTCTCGCCCTCTCTCGAAGACGTCTTCATCGAGCTGACCGGGCGCAGGCTAAGGGACTAAACTGAAAATGGCCTCGAATCCCATCACCAATACCTGGACGCTCACCAAAATCCGCGTGCGCCTGGCCATGCGCAATCGCACATTTTTGTTTTTCAGCCTGATCATGCCGCTGGGCTTCCTGTTTTTCTTCGTGCTGGTTTTCAGCAAGGGCTCCACGGGATGGATTGGTTACATCCTCGGTGCCGTCCTTACTCTCACCGTGATGGGCAGCTTCTGGGGGCTCAGCGTCCAGCTGGTAATGTTTCGCGAAGCTGGAATTCTGCGCCGATTCCGCCTGGCGCCGCTCGGTGCTGGACCCATGCTCGCTTCCAGCATCCTGGCAAACTATTTGCTGGTCGTCCCGTCGGTGATCATCGAAATTCTGGCCTGCAAATGGGCGCTGCACATGCCGGGTTGGGGAAATCTCTGGGCGGTCTTCTTGCTCATCACCATCGGTTCCGCGGCTTTCTCCGCCTTCGGCCTGATTGTCGCCAGCGTGACCAACACCATGCAGGAAACGCAAGTCATCAACCAGCTCATCTGGACCGGTTTCCTCTTCCTATCAGGCGCCAGCGTGCCGCTCGCCATCTTCCCGCACTGGATTCAGCGCGCTGCTCTGTTCATGCCCGCCACTTACTTAGCAAACGGCCTGGAAGCCGCCACTACCAACGCCTCCACCCCCGTCGAAGTCCTCACGGATTTCGTCGCGCTCACACTTGGCCTCCTGGTCGCCTTCGAAATCTCCCGCCGCCTATTCCGTTGGGAGCCCGAAGCTAAATTCCCCAACAGCGCCAAGCTCTGGGCGCTCGCCGCGCTGATCCCCTTCGTGGCCTTCGGCGTCTATGAAAATGTTGCAGGCAACCGCCTCGAACGCATTCAGAAGAATTTTCATTCGCTCAGCACCCGCCAATCCCCTCCCCCGCCCTCCGACATGCACTGAACCCGGAACCTCACGGAATTTCCATCGCCACGCACCAAATTTAAATCCACGCCACTCGCTCCGACATCTAACTACGTCCGGTTGCAGCCAGCGCGACTCGCAGCCAGGCGCGACGTTCGGCGGGGCTGCCCCGAAGCTGGATTTCAGAGCCTCGCAAGAGTAAAACAGTTCCTGGCACCCGGGCCGCTAGCCACACCCGGCCGCGAGAAATCCGTCTACAGCAGAATCCCGCAGTCCACAGGAGAGCCACATGCAACGCACCGCCTCAGCAATCTGGAACGGCACACTGAAGGACGGCCATGGCAGCATCAGCACCGCCAGTGGCACGCTCGCCGACGCGCCCTACTCCTTCCTCACGCGCTTCGAAAACGCCAAAGGCACGAACCCCGAAGAATTGATCGGTGCCGCTCACGCCGGCTGCTTCGCCATGGCTCTTTCCGCGCAACTCAGCACGATGAACTTCGCTCCGGAAAGCATCAAAGTCACCGCGACCGTCTCGCTGGAAAAACTCGAGGCCGGCTGGACCATCTCCAAAATCCATCTGGACCTCGCCGCGCGCATTCCCGGAATTTCGCAGTCCGCGTTCGAATCCGCGGCCGCCAGCGCCAAAGCCAATTGTCCAGTTTCGCGCCTCTTCAAAGCGGATATCACTCTCACCTCCGTACTGGAGCAGGCTGCATGATTGTTCCGGTCTTAATCGGCCTCTGCATCATCGCGGTCATCCTGCTGGAAGCGTTCGAGACCATCATTCTGCCGCGCCGCGTCTCGCGCCGTTTCCGCCTCACGCGCGCGTTCTACCTGTCATTGTGGATACCCACCAAAGCCGTCGCGCGTTTGATCCGTTCCACAAAAACGCGCGAAGCATTCCTCAGCTTTTTCGGCCCGCTCTCCCTGCTGATTCTCTTCGCGCTCTGGGCCGCCTCGCTGATTTTCGGATTCGGATTTTTGTACTACGGCAACACGCCGCACGATCCCACACGCCCCTCGCTAGAAACTTGTTTCTATCTCAGCGGCACCACGTTTTTCACGCTGGGCCTTGGCGACGTCACTCCCCACACTTCCCCCGAGCGCATCCTCGCCATATTTGAAAGCGGCCTCGGCTTCGGATTCCTCGCGCTGATCATCAGCTATCTGCCAGTCATCTATCAGGCCTTTTCGAAACGCGAAGTCACCATCGTGCTGCTGGACGCCCGCGCCGGCTCGCCGCCCACTGCCTCCGAACTGCTGCTGCGTCACGCCGGGCCGCATGGACTGGATGCTTTGCTGATCCTTTTCCGCGATTGGGAGCACTGGTCCGCCGAGCTGCTCGAAAGCCACATCTCCTATCCCGTCGTCAGTTATTTCCGCTCGCAGCACACCAACGAATCCTGGCTGGCTGCTCTCGCGGCGATTCTCGATTCCACCGCGCTGCTGATCGCCACATCCGATAACCCTTGCTCGCGTCAAGCGCGTCTCACGTTTGCCATGTGCCGCCACACCGTCGCGGATCTCGCGCAAGTTTTCTTCGCCAAGCCGCGCGCTGACGGCCCCGACCGCTTGCCTCCCGAGCAGCTCGCGCGCCTGTATTCCAGTCTGGAGCAAGCCGGCTATCAGCTTCGCGAAGACGAGGCTTCCAAAAACAAACTGAAAGAATTGCGCGCGATGTACGAGCCCTATTTGCACGCCCTCGCGCGCTACATGTACGTCGAGCTGCCGCCCTGGATTCTAGAAAGCCACATCACTGAAAACTGGAAAACCAGCGCATGGGGCCGCATCTCCGGCTTCTCCGGGCGTGGCCACGCCGCCCAGGACATCGAGGAACATTTCTAGCGTTCTTACGCGATGTTCGGCTGCATCTTTCGCGCTCCCCGCGACTCTAATCACCCATGCCACACCAATCATTATTCGCGTGAGGTAAATTTCATGAGCATACGGCTGGAAAACCTCGAGGCCATGATTCGCGGCGAGGTGCCTTCTCCTCCGATCGGCCAACTCATCGGCTTCAGACTGGTCGCCGTGAAGCGCGGCGAGGCAGTCTTCGAATTCGAGGCCAGCGAAAAACACGCCAATCCCATGGGCACTCTGCACGGCGGTGTTCTCTGCGATGTTGCCGACGCGGCCATGGGAGTCTCCTTCGCCTCCACTTTGGAAGACGGCGAGTCCTTCACCACTCTCGAGCTGAAAATCAATTTTCTCCGCCCCGTCTGGAGCGAAAAATTGCGCGCCGTCGGAAAAGTCGTCAAACGCGGCAACACCGTCGGGCTGGTTGAATGTGATATCACCAACTCCGCCGGCGCCTTGGTCGCGCGCTCTTCGTGCACCTGTATGGTTCTGCGCGGCGCACAAGCTTCCGGCCGCTGACCTTCCCACCGCCAAGTCAAGCTGTCGCGCAGCCACTCGCCGCGCAGCCTTTCACCCGTTCAAACTTGTTTGATTTAGGGACGCACGTCCCACCACCGAACGCACCACGCGGCACAGAGCGCGCCTACGCGCCTCAACCGCAACAAATTCTCATCCCGCTGCTAACACAAAAATAACTTCACACGTCTTACTTCACGAACCGCACAGGTCCGTTTGCATCACGCTCAAGAGGAGGCAAAATGGCCTCGTTCCTGCAAGACGTCCGCTACGCGTGCCGCATGCTGCTCAAAACTCCCGGCTTCACCTTGGTCGCGATTCTGACGCTGGCCCTCGGCATCGGCGCGAATATCGCCGCGTTCAGCATCGTTGACGGCGTCTTGCTTCGCCCGCTTCCCTTCCCGAATTCCGCGCAACTGGTGCGTGTATTCGACGACCTGCGCAGCTCCAACACCAAGGATGTTGGCATGTCGGTCCCGCAGTATTGGGATTACCGCGATCGCGCCGGCATCTTTCAAGAAATCGCAGTCATCTGGCCCATTCCTGCAAATCTCACCAATGTGGAACGTCCCGAGCGCATCGAAGTCCTGGCCACCAGCGCGAATTATTTCACAATGCTAGGAGTGCAGCCGGAGCTTGGCCGAGTATTCACAATGAAGGACGATGTCCCAGGCTTCATCAACGCCGTGGTCCTAAGCGACGGTTTCTGGCACCGCGCATACGGCGGCGATCCCAAAGCCATCGGCAAAAGCCTGCGCCTCGATGGCGATCTATACGAAATCATCGGCGTCATGCCCCCCGGATTCCATCACCCGGGAAAAACACTCGAAACAGAAGAAGATGCCTACATCGCCGCCGGCTATAACGCTCTACCATTTCCCGCGCCGCCGCTCCGTTCAGTGCGCATGCTTCCCGGCGCGATTGGGCGTCTCAAACCCGGCTTGAGCATCGCCCAAGCGCAGGCGCAACTCGAAACCTTCGACGCAGGCCTCGCCCGCGCTTACGCCACTGACTATCCCCCGGCCGCAGGTTGGGCTCCGCGCCTCGTTTCCGTGCAGCAGGACCTCACCGCCAATGTCCGCAGCGAACTTTTCGTGCTGTTCGCCGCGGTTGGATTCGTGTTGCTGATCGCCTGCGTCAATCTCGCGAATCTGCTGCTGGCTCGCGCCTCCGGACGCCACCGCGAAATCGCCATCCGCCTGGCGCTGGGTGCCGGGCGCGGCCGCCTCATCGCGCAGATGCTCACGGAAAGCGTCCTGCTCGCTTTTGTTTCCGGATGCGTGGCACTGGTTACCGTAGTCGTACTGAAAAACGCTCTGCTGCATTTCGCGCCGGCGGATATTCCCCGCCTGAATGAAGTGACCATCAGCCCGGCCGTGCTCTTCTTCGCGCTACTGCTTTCGGTTGTCACGGGAGTGATCTTCGGCCTCGTGCCAGCGCTGCAAGCCGCCAGCCCCAACCAAATCTCGAATCTCAGAGAAGGCAGTCGTGGCTCGGGCTCCAGCAAGCGTCAGATGCGCGTTTCCAGCGCCCTCGTCGCTTCGGAGATCGCGCTCTCGCTGATCCTTTTGATCGGCGCTGGCCTTTTCTTGCGCAGCTTCTGGCAACTTTTGCAGGTCCGGCCGGGCTTCAACCCCCATCAGGTAGTCACCGCGCAGATTTGGCTCGCGTACCCCAATGATCCCAATCAAAATCGCTACTTCACCACTCCGAAGCGCGCCGCCTTCATGCGTGAGGTTCTGCGGCGCGTTTCCGCTCTGCCGGGCGTCGAAGAAGCCGCCATCGGCGGCGGTGGCAGCCTGCCGCTTGTCCGTGCGCGGAACCAAGTACCCTTCACCATCGAAGGCCGTCCCGCCGACTCCGAACGAACACCGGTCGCCGAATTTGCTTCCGTCAGTCCGGGTCACTTCCACGCGCTGGAGATCCCTCTCTTATCTGGAAGAAACTTCACCGACGCCGACGACGACAAGGGCCAGCAAGTCGTCATTGTGGACGAAGCCTTTGCCCACCAGTATTGGCCCGGCGACAATCCGATTGGCAAACGCATTAAGCCCGGCCCCGTTCAGTCCACGCAGCCCTGGTTGAACATTATCGGCGTCGTCGGCAACGTGAAGTCCGATTCGCTGGAATCCCAAGAAGTCCCGCATATCTATCTCTCGACTTTCCAAGCCCCTTCCTACAGTTCCGTCATCTACGCGCGCACCTCTCGCGACTCCGGCACCATTGGCGACGCGATTCGGCGCGAAGTTCAGGCAGTGGATCCGGACGTGCCGGTGTACGCCGTACGCACCATGGATGAAGTCGTCGCCCGATCCATGGCGGAGCGCCGCTTCGCGCTTGAAATTCTTGGCTTCTTCGGCGTCATCGCGCTGCTGCTCGCCTCCATCGGAATTTACGGCGTAATGGCCTACACCTTCAGCCAGCGTGCTCACGAAATCGGCATTCGCATCGCCCTGGGCGCGCAGCGTCAACACATTCTCCGCATGGCCCTCGGTGAAGGCATGATCTTGGTAGCCTTCGGCCTGGCCGCAGGCCTTCTCGGCGCCCTGCTGCTCACCCAATTCCTGCGCTCCATGCTCTACGCCGTGAAACCCACGGATCCCGTAACCTTTGTCGCGATCGCCGCCCTGCTGACTTCGGTAGCGCTGCTGGCCTGCTTCATCCCAGCCCACCGCGCCACCAGGGTGGATCCACTAGTAGCCCTGCGCGAAGAGTAGCTCCGCATTTCAGTTTCTGTTTCTGTTTTCATTTCTGCCTCTGTTCTTGTTTTTGATTTCATCACTGCCTTTATCTGTGTTCATCTGCGTTCATCTGTGGTGCCTTTGCCCTTCTTTTCCCCCGTCCAAATTGGAGCATCCCATCTCGGCACAACCACGCCACCACAGATTGACACCGCGCCCCCCCTGCTCTACTCTGCCCTCGTAGCCATTTTTAGAATTTTTTTGCACGCGGAGCGACCCGATGCCCATCCCCAAGACAGAAAAGATCTGGCACGACGGCAAGTTCATCAACTGGGACGACGCCAAAATTCACGTCCTCTCCCACGTGGTCAGCTACGGCTCGGCCGTCTTCGAAGGCATCCGCTGCTACGAAACGCAGCAGGGCCCGGGAATTTTCCGCCTCAAAGAACACATGCAGCGCCTGCTGAATTCGGCCTATATCTACCGCATGGAAGTTCCGTTCAATCTCGACGACCTCTGCAACGCCAATCTCGAACTCCTGCGCGTGAATAAAATCGGCGCCTGCTACATTCGCCCGGTAGTTCTGCGCGGCTATGGCGAAGCGGGAGTGGACCCCATCGGCTGCCCCGTCGAGGTGTACATGGCGTGCTACCCCTGGGGAAAATATCTAGGTGAAGAAGGCCTGCGCAACGGCGTGGACGTTTGCGTCAGTTCCTGGAATCGTCCCGCGCCCAACACGCTGCCGCAAATGGCCAAGTGCGCCGCCAATTACATGAATTCCCAGCTCATTCGCATGGAAGCGCGCGCCAATGGCTACGTGGAAGGCATCGCCCTCGATACCAACGGCTACGTCAGCGAAGGCTCCGGCGAAAATATCTTCGTCGTCTCCGGCGACCAGGTAATCACCCCTCCACTGGCAAATTCCGCGCTACCAGGAATCACGCGCCACTCCATAATGACCATCTGCAAAGACCTCGGCATTCCGGTCGTCGAGCAGATCATCCCGCGCGAAATGCTCTACATCGCCAGCGAAGTCTTCTTCTGCGGCACCGCGGTCGAAGTCACGCCCATTCGCTCCATAGACCGGGTCAAAATCGGCATCGGCTCCCGCGGTCCCATCACCAAACGCATCCAGGACGAATTCTTCGCCCTGGCCGAAGGCAAAAAACCCGACCGCCACAACTGGCTAACCCCGCTAGCCGTACCAGCCGGCGCCGTCCGCTGAGACATCACATCTGCATTTGATCACCGAATGCGCGCTCACGTTGAATGGAAAACGCTATCCGTTCGTCGTATTGCTCTTGGCGTTGGGAATAACGATTTATCAGCTGATCTCGGGAAGATTGCTGAATTTGTATTGGCGTACGTGGCTAACCCGCAAAGATCGGCCCCGAGCGTATTGGACTGTACTGGCGATCGAATTCGCGCTGGTCGTCTTCGGCCTCTGCCTGGGAACCCTCTGAGACGCCGGCCCCGTTCGAGCTAGCGTTATTCGCCCACCAAATAAATCGAGAAGTTTTGCCGCTCAAGGAGTGCCTCTCTGCCGGCTAGTTCAGGGTGAGTCGAAAAACTCGCGATTTTGACGCGGTAGTAACGAAGGTCTCGGTAATCCAAATCGTTCCAATCAAAATACGCGATGAAATGCAGTTCCGCTTCTCCGGGCTTTATTTCGCGCACGGGATGATCCCAATAGCCCCGTTCCGTCTCTGATCGCTGAATCATGATTGAAGTCGCGCCAAATGTCGGAACCAACCGGAAGAAAGGAATTGCTACGCGAAAAATCTCTGTCGGGGACCAAGCCAACGAAAGTTTCGCCAGAACCAACTCACCGAAGAGAATTCTCTGAATCTCGCCGAATACTTCAGCTGAATCCCAGTTTCGAAAGTCTGGATCCGGCCAAAAAGCACGATTCCAAATTTCTCTCGCTGATACTCGAAAGTGATCTAACACGCTGCTCACGTCTTTCATTCCGAGCCCCCCTTCCATCATCGACATTGGCAGTGTAGACCGATCCGTTGACTAGGCATCATGGTTTTGCATATCGAACGCGTCGCATCTGCAACTCCACCACCAACGCCTACAGCGTCGAGGGCGCGCCAGAGAACAGCCGCACAGCAACGTTAACCTCGAGTGCGGCCACTCGCAGAAGACGATTTTCCGCCGGCGGCTAGCGCGTGGCTTTGCCTCTAATACCGGATACGAAGGCTTGCTGCACGCGGTTGAAACTACGCCCATGCAGCACAGCCGTGACGATCGTTCGCGTAGCCTGAATATCGCTGAGGCGCACGTAGCGGCAGGCGATGTTGCGATCAATAGCCATTTCAGGGACGAGCGAGACGCCCACACCGGCCGCAACCATTCCCAGCAAACTGCTGAACTGTCCGCTCTCAAACACAATGTGGGGCGTAACGCGTGCGCGTGTGCAGGTATCAACGCTCAGATCCCGAAAACAGTGGCCGTCGCGCAACATCACGAACGATTCGCCTCGCAAGTCTTTGAGCGCGAGCGATTTTGCGGAGGCAAGCGGATGCTTTCTGCTCAATGCCGCAAAGAGCGGCTCGGTTCGGATAGGGAACAGCTCCAGTTCCTTGTGGCGCAGCGGCAGTGCAAGGATCGCCACGTCAATCGAGAGGTCGCGCAAACCTTCCACCAGGACCGCAGTGGTTTCTTCCACGATGCGCAGTTTCGCGTCGGGGTACCGCTTGGCGAACCCCGCCGCATAACGCGGTATCAGATAGGGCGCGACAGTGGGAATGACGCCCACGGCGACGCTGCCGCGAAGGTCTGTATTCTGATCGGCCGCCGTGGATCGCGCTGCCTCCGTCTGCTCCAGAATTGCGCGGGCGCGAGGAATGAAAGCGCGACCCGCTTCGGTGAGGCGAATGCTGCGTCCCAGGCGGTCGAAGAGCTTCGTGCCCAGCTCCTCTTCGAGTTTCAGCACCTGTTGTGAGAGGGAAGGCTGGGCGACCTGGCAGCGCTCGGCGGCGCGGCTGAAGTTGCCCGTGTCCGCAATCGCGCAAACATATCGCAGCTGATGAAATTCCATAGGGTGCGCCTATACCTAAAATGGGAGCAATGTATTGGAACTATCGCCCATTGGGATGGTAACTTAACTTCCTGGAAATCGCTGTATGGATTTCAACGAACTTATGCGGCTGAATTTAAAAGTCTGAAGGAGAATACGCATGGCTTCTGAAGCGAAGTGCCCGTTCCATCACAGCAGCAGCGCAAACCCAACAAACCGTGAGTGGTGGCCGAACCAGCTGAATTTGAATTTGCTCGCTCAGCATTCATCGCTGTCCGACCCCATGGGCAGGAATTTCAATTACGCGGAAGAGTTCAAGAGCCTGGACTACAACGCGCTGAAGAAAGATCTTGCCGCGTTGATGACCGATTCGCAGGACTGGTGGCCTGCGGACTTCGGCCACTACGGTCCGCTGTTTATTCGCATGGCGTGGCACAGCGCCGGAACGTATCGCATTGGTGACGGTCGCGGAGGCGGCGGCCGAGGTCAGCAGCGTTTCGCGCCACTCAACAGCTGGCCGGACAACGTCAACCTGGATCGGGCGCGCCGCCTGCTCTGGCCCATCAAACAGAAGTATGGCAAGAAAATTTCCTGGGCCGATCTGATGATCCTCGCGGGCAACGTCGCCCTGGAAACCATGGGCTTCAAAACTTTCGGCTTTGCCGGCGGACGGCCGGACGTGTGGGAACCGGACCTGGACGTCAACTGGGGACTGGAAACGACCTGGATGGGAACGGAGAAGCGCTATTCGGGTGATCGCGATCTCGCAAATCCGCTGGGCGCTACCACGATGGGCCTGATTTATGTGAACCCCGAGGGCCCGGAAGGCAAGCCAGATCCACTAGCGGCAGCGAAAGATATACGCGAGACTTTCGCGCGGATGGCGATGAACGATGAAGAAACCGTCGCGTTGATCGCAGGCGGTCACACCTTCGGCAAGACCCACGGAGCCGGGCCCGGCGCTCACTTGGGCAAAGAGCCAGAAGGCTCGCCGATTGAGGAGCAGGGCCTCGGCTGGTCGAGCGCCTACGCCACTGGTATCGCAGGTGACGCAATTACCAGCGGCCTGGAGGTCACCTGGAGCAGCACGCCGACGAAATGGAGTAACAGTTTCTTCGAACACTTATTCAAGTACGAATGGGAACTGACCAAGAGCCCCGGCGGCGCGCACCAGTGGAAGCCGAAAGGCAACGCAGGCGCGGGAATGGTTCCGGACGCCCATAATCCCTCCAAGCATCACCAACCGGCGATGCTGACCACCGATATTTCTTTGCGAGTCGATCCCGTGTACGAAAAAATCTCGCGGCGCTTCTACGAGAATCCGACTTTGCTTGCCGATGCGTTCGCGCGGGCGTGGTTCAAGCTGACGCATCGCGACATGGGACCGCGCGCACGCTACCTCGGCCCGGAAATTCCGAAGGAAGAGCTGCTCTGGCAGGACCCCGTCCCAGCCGTAAATCATGCATTGGTGGATGACAAGGATGTCGCGGCTCTGAAGGCGAAAATTCTCGCCTCGGGGCTCACCGTCTCGCAACTGGTCTCGACCGCCTGGGCGTCGGCGTCCACCTACCGTGGATCCGACAAGCGTGGTGGTGCAAACGGCGCGCGCATTCGCCTTGCGCCGCAGAAAGATTGGAAGGTCAATCAGCCCGAGCAGCTGCAGAAGGTGTTGAAGGTACTGGAAAAAATCCAGACCGACTTCAACGCTTCGCAGACGAGCGGCAAGAAAATCTCGTTTGCCGACTTGATCGTGCTAGCCGGTGGCGCTGGTGTGGAGCAGGCCGCGAAAAATGCGGGCGTCACTGTGATCGTTCCCTTCGCCCCAGGGCGCATGGACGCTTCGCAGCAGCAGACCGACGTGCAATCATTCGCCGTGCTCGAACCGGTCGCCGACGGTTTCCGCTCCTACTTCAACCGGAATGCCGAGGCACCGGCCGAAGTGGAACTTCTGGATAAGGCACAGCTCCTCACGCTCACCGCGCCGGAACTCACGGTGCTGATCGGCGGAATGCGCGTGCTCAATACCAACCACGGACAGACCAAGTTTGGCGTCTTCACCAAGAAGCCGGAGGCATTGACCAACGACTTCTTCATCAACCTGCTGGATATGCGTACGGCGTGGAAAGCGACGTCAGACGCGAACAGCACTTTCGAAGGCCGCGATCGCAAGACCGGCGAAGTCCGCTGGACGGCAACGCGAGCCGATCTGATCTTCGGCTCAAACGCACAACTTCGCGCTCTGTCAGAAGTGTACGGAAGCTCGGACGCGCACACCAAGTTCGTCCAGGACTTCGTCGCAGCCTGGGCCAAAGTGATGAACCTCGATCGCTTTGACCTGGCCGCGTCCCGACGCGCGGCGTGAGGGCGATAAATCGGCTAACGCGCGCAGTCTAGTTTTCGCTGCGCGCGTTGCCCATGCCGCGAGCCGCGGCTTCTAACGCATGCTCGAATGTTGTCGGCATGTCCTGAGTCGTCGCGCAAGCGGACGCGTTTGTGCGCCCATTTGCGCGGCGATGCCGTTTGTCGGTACGAATCTTCCAAAACTCTCACTAAAGTCGTGCGCGATCACCAACCCATTTGGCGCATCCGCTCCAGGATGAGTCCGCTGTAGCGAGTCATGTGATCGGGCCGGCGCTTCAGGGGCAACGGCAGAATTGCGGCGAGTTGCGCCGCTTCTTGCCGGTCGATGCTCCGGGCTGAGGCTCGATAGTAATAACGGCACGCCGCCTCCGCGCCATAAACGCCAGGGCCCCATTCGACCACGTTGAGGTAGAGCTCCAAAATGCGCTGCTTGCCCAGGACCAATTCGGCCACCGGGACAAGTGTGAACTCGGCGCCCTTGCGCAGGATGGAGCCTCCGGTTCCGAAGAACAGGTTTTTTACCAGTTGCTGCGTAAGCGTGGACCCACCGCGAATGCGGCCGCCTTCCATATCGGCTTCCGCCGCAATTTCCATCGCGTCCCAATCGAACCCATGATGCTGGTAGAAGCGCGCGTCTTCCGCGGCAATTACAGCATGCTGCAAATCCGGCGAGATTTGGCTCAGCGGAACGAACTCGTACCGTTCGTGATACGTCCGTGCGGTGAATCCATGCCTGCAGGCGACGCTCCATGTGCACCGCGGTGGTGGGTGGATCAATCCACCGGGCAGCCACAAGGATCAGCACCGCAAGCGCCCAAAGAACCGCCGCTCCGATGAGAAACCATCGCACGATGGATCGGAGAGTGGCTTTCCGATGCGGGGTCTGCGGCTGCAGGGTCTGCGGCGGCGGGACCTGCGGCGGCGCGTCTGGAATTTCAGTCACGCTTCAGCATAATCGTTTCGGCCGCATTGCCATAGCGCCCGATGAGCCGCGCAATCGGCAACTGATTCACCGCTGGATTCTGAATTTCTTTTCCCGATCTGGCGCGAGGCGCCAGTTCCTTTCGCGGCGCATTTCCCGCGAGCTTTCGATTTGTTCGCGCAGCGCCTACCCCCGCCATTCGCTCTCCCATCTTTTGACCTGGCTCCGTTAATTCAGTAGAATCGCGCGCGGCGCAATCACGTAAGACTCAAACGCATCGCGCCGCGCATTTCCTGGAGCACCGCTTGTACAGCCTCACCCAAAAATTGCTCGCGGAATTCTTCGGCACCTTCGCCGTCGTGTTCTTCGCGGCCGGCGCCCTCTGCGCCGACCAATACCTGCGCTCCTCCGGACAAGGCAGCATCACCATCCTCGGCCTCGCGCTCGCCTACGGGCTCACCGTCGGCATCATGGTCACGGCCGTCGGTCATATCTCCGGAGGCCACCTGAATCCCGCCGTCACCGTCTCGTTCTGGGTCAGCCGTCGCCTCAGCACCCTGCAAACGATCCTCTACAGCGCCGCGCAGCTTCTCGGCGCCATCGCCGCCGCCTACGCGCTCGTCGTCATCATCCCCGATTCCAGCTGGCGCCCCGAAGCTCTTGGCTCCATCACTCCTGCGCTCGCGCCCGATTTCACGCGCCTGCACGGCATGCTCCTCGAAGGCGTGATGACTTTCTTCCTCGTCTTCGTTTTCTTCGCCTCGAACGTTGACGCCAAGGGCGCCTTCAACAAAGTAGCCGGCTTCGCCATCGGCCTCGCCGTCACCGTGGACGCTCTCTGCGGCCTCCCCTTCACTGGCGCCGCCGTCAACCCCGCCCGTGCCTTCGGTCCCGCCCTCGTCACGCGCAATCACTGGACCAACCACGGCGTGTACTGGGTCGGCCCGCTCCTTGGCGGCGTCCTGGCCGGCGTAATCTACGACCGCATCTTTCTCCCCGACCAACCTCCGATCTAACTTTTCTTCGACCCTCGCTTCTGCCTTTCTCTCGTTTTATCTGTGTTCATCTGCGTTCATCTGTGGTGATTTTGAATTTCTCCTCCACCTCCTTCACCTCCTCTACATCCTTCGCCTTCCCCACCTGTCCCAAAGTTCAGGTTGTCCATTTCGCACCATCCCCGCCCGCTCTTCGTTGCAGCCTCCACAATCCATGCTAGCTTGACTAGACGCTCCTACCTCGGAGCCCAGGACGATAAATGGCCATCAATATTGACGATCTGCTGCGCCGCGCTGTCGAAAGCCGCGCCTCCGACTTGCACCTGAAAGTCGGCAACCACCCCTATCTTCGCGTGGATGGCATCCTGAACCCGCTCAGCGACGTACCACGCATCACGCCTGAAGAAATGCTCTCCATGGCCTTCAGCATGATGACCAATCGCCAGAAGCAAAAGTTCAAGGAAACCGCCGAACTCGACATGGCTTACGGCGTCGCCGGCCTCGGCCGCTTCCGCGTCAACGTTTTCCAGCAACGCGGCAACGTCGGCATGGTTCTGCGCGTCATCCCCACAAAAATTCGCACCATCGAAGAGCTCGAGCTCCCGCGCATTCTCTCCACCGTTTGCGAAGAGCAGCGCGGCTTGATTCTCACCACCGGCACCACCGGTTCCGGCAAATCCACCACGCTCGCCGCAATGATTGACCGCATCAATTCGCTGCGCTCCGAGCACATCATCACCATTGAAGACCCGATCGAATATCTGCACCGCGATAAAAAAGGATTCATCAACCAGCGCGAAGTGGAAGTGGACACCGCGTCCTTCTCCACCGCGTTGCGCGCCGCATTGCGCCAAGACCCGGACGTCGTCCTGGTCGGCGAAATGCGCGACCTGGAAACCATCTCCACTGCCATTCTCGCAGCCGAAACCGGCCACTTGGTGCTGTCCACCCTGCACACTCTGGACGCGACGGAAACCATTCAGCGCATCATCGCCGTCTTTCCGCCGCCCGAACAAAAACAGATTCGTCTGCAGCTTGCCGGCACTCTGAAAGCCGTCATCAGCCAGCGCCTGGTGCGCAAAGCCGATGGCTCCGGCCGCGTCCCGGCCGTCGAAGTCATGATCTCCACCGGCTACATCCGCGATTGCATCATCAATCCCGACAAAACGCGCATGATTCGCGACGCCATCGCCGCCGGCGTCAGCCAGTACGGCATGCAAACGTTCGATCAATCGCTCTTCGATCTCTACTCCCGCAACCTGATCACGTTCGAAGAAGCCATTCTGCGCGCGTCGAATCCGGACGATTTCCGTCTCCGCGTCCAGGGCGTCCGCTCCAGCGCCGATTCCGCCCGCGAAGATATGGAACGCGCCATGACCGAATTCGACAGCACCAACTCTTCGCGCCGCTAACGGCGCCGCATGGATTTTTGCCGGATCGGCGCACCGTCGCGGCCGTCATCCTGAACCCGCGAAGCGGGTGAAGGATCTCTCTTCGATTTCTTCCACAACCCCTCGCGTGAGCCGCCATGGACGCCTCTCTCCTCGTCTCGCCTTTATCAGTGTTCATCTGCGTTCATCTGTGGTGAATTTGACTTTCTCCGCTACCTCCTCCAACTCCTATACTTCCTCCAACTCCTGAACTATCCTCAAGTGATGCGCTCGCGCCCCCCCGCCCGCAAGCTCCTCACCGAGACGCAGCTCTACATGTCCGCGCAACGCGCCCTGATGCGCCGCCCCTTCTCCATCTCCGAAATGAAAAAACATCTCGAGCGCCGCGCCGAAAATAAAGATCTGATCCCCGCCGTCATCGCGCGCCTCCGCGAACTCAACTATCTGGACGATGCCAAATTCGCGCTGAACTACGCCGCGCAACACGCCAAATTGCGCCGCCAAGGCCGTTTCCGCATCGCCCGCGAACTGCGCGCCCGCGGCGTCCCCGACCGCTACATCGAATCTGCCGTGGATTCCGTATTCGCCGAAACCGACGAAGCCGCGCTCGTGCGGGCGCGCCTCACCCGCCGCCTCGCGCATCTCCGCGGCCCACTCGACCAAAAAAAGATCGCCTCCCTCTACCGTAATCTTCTGGGCGCCGGATTCTCTTCCGACATCATCCGCGCCGAACTAAAAGGCATCACCCACGGCGACCTCCCCGAACTTCCCGACGCCAGCGCCGACTCCGCCGACTCCGAACTCTCCGAGCCGTGATTCGCGTCCTGCCGCGTTGCGCCGCTTTCTCTTCGCCGAAACTTGCTTTGGCTGCTCTTTCTGGCAACCCATCCACGCGTGGCCACGGTAGGGGCGCTGCTAGCTGCGCCCCAGCTTGCCACGATGTCTGCCGCGCGTGTTCGCATGAGCCATCGCCTCCGGTTTTCTCTGCGCTCTCTGCGTCTCTGCGGTAAAAAATCCTCGCTTCTCCGCAAAAAAATCGCCGCGGTAGTGAGATTTTTTCACGCGTCCTCCGTCTAAGCCCCACAGCAACCCACGGGGATGTTTGTGAAGCTGATCGTCATTGCAGACTCCATGAAATTGGAGATTGGCCAAGGGCGCAATCCGTAATCCGGTGCGACCATCTCGACTCCGGACACCGCGCCATCCGCTTTGCCGATTTCGGACAGTTTGCCGCTCCGCGGGACGCACGAATAAATTCGCAGCACCCGCTTTTCAAAGGAGAACGACAGATGAAGAAAGTCTTGATGTCTGCAACGGCCCTGGCCCTGCTGCTCACCGCCGGCGCGTCCCGCACTTTTGCGCTGTCCGGCCCGGCCGCGCAGGCCGCTCCCTCGACGCAAGCGAAGGACACGACTCCGCCCAGCTACGACATGAAACCGCAGTCCCTGCTGGACCTCGACGGCATGCACAAGAAATTTGTGGATCTGGCCACCGCCATCCCGGCCGATAAATACAGCTGGCGTCCCGCCGAAGGCGTGCGCTCCATCGGCGAAGTCTTCCTGCACGTCGCCAACGCGAATTACAATATTCCGAACTATATGGGCACGCCGCTCCCGGCCGGCTTCGATCCGAAAACCTTCGAAAAATCCACCACCGACAAAGTGCAGATCATTGACGCGCTCAATAAATCCTTCGCCAGCGCCCACGCCGCGATCGAAGCCATGACCAACGCCGATTTCAATAAGCCGCTGCCCAAGCTCGGCCCCGATGCCAACTACGGCGACGTGATCTACCTTCTCGTCACCCACGCGCACGAACATCTCGGCCAATCCATCGCCTACGCCCGCATCAACGGCGTGATCCCGCCCTGGACCGCGGAAGCCGAAGCAGCAGCCAAAGCCAAGAAGAAGGCCGCGCCGGAGAACTAGCGCGATCCTCGCGGTAGCGGTAGGGGCGCTGCTTGTGAATCGCCCTCCAGGGCGATTCATCCTGAGATCCCGCAGCGCGGGATCGAAGGGCTGCGCCCCAACTTGCCACCGCGTTGGCCCCATCGCGCGGTGTAATGGTGTGTAGGGGCGGCTCTCAGAGCCGCCCTTTCTTCCACTCACCCGCCGCGCGAAATTGAATTTTTCAACACGCGCTTACTTATTCAACAATGCCAGGCCCCACGGCCGCGCCGCTCCGCGCCAACCCCGCAGGCCTATCTCCTACATTCCCAACCCCATCGCGTGCGGCTTTCGCTAAAGTTGACTTTGGCGCGCGATTTGCATAGAACCACATTGCACGTGCGCCACAATTGAGGACCACCCAGAACCAAAATTCGCAAGGAGGACTACATGGCTCCCAAGAAATGCGAAGAAATCCGGCGGCAAGAAATTGAAGAAAGTCGCTCTGAAAAAAGTCCAGAATTTGTCGGTCGCCCGCCGCGTGGGCTGGATTCAAGTAAGCTAAGCTCACCCCCTGCCTCGCGACAGATTGCTGCCGGCTGAACGGGCTGCCCAGGCCTCTCGTTTGGCTCCAGGCGTTTCGTTCAGCCGGAATATTTTTCGGTAGTGCTGTTCCACTTCTCGGCAGAGGCCCCTGCTATCGCAAGCCGCCGAATCCGCTAGCCGCGCTCGCATCCCACTTCGCAGTGCCGCAAGCCTCGCAGGAGTCTCCGGCGAAATTGCCAGGGCGATAGAGCGCTCCACGTACTCCTCGCGCGACGGCAAATCCCATTCCTCCAAGCCCGCGGCCAGCACCAAAGTACGGCTCGTCCGGCTCGCCCATCGGTCGCCATTGAACGTCAGCACCGGCACACCCTGCCACAGCGCCTCCATCGTTGTCGTTCCCCCGTTGTAGGGAAAAGTGTCGAGCGCGATATCAATCCTTCCGTAGGCTTTCAGGAATGTGAAGTGTTCCGCCGAGTGCTCCAGAGTCACGCGTTCGGGGCCGACACCGCACCGGGCAAAGCGCGCAAGCACCGCCGCGCGATTCGAGGGCTGGTCCAGGCCAGTGCTTTTCAAAATGAGCCTGCTGCTCGGCGCACGTATCAGAATTTGAGCCCACGTCGCGATTACTCCATCAGTGATCTTATATTGCGGCGCAAGACATCCGAACGTCACGAATCCCTTCTCGACGCAAGGCGGCGGAACAACGCGCGGTACCGGATACTGAACGCGGAATGCGAGATAGCTTCCCGAAACGCGCAACACCCGTTCGGTGCAGAAGCGCTCCTCCGCCACCGGCAACGCGGCCGAGTCGCTGACGACGTAGTCGTACGCGCGAATCCCGGTCGTAGCGTACATGCAGAACACCGCGAACTGAATAGCGGCCGGTTTCCGCATGAACATCCCCAGCCGCTTCGGAAAGCTATAGCCGTTTAGGTCCACCAGAATATCAATTCCGGCCTTGCGAATTCGCCGCGCCGCCTCTTCGTTCGCAAGGCCGTTGATGTCATGAATTGAATCCCGCGCGTCTCGCCGGTAACCCCTCGCGACACTGGGATTTTGCACATCCCAGAACAAATGAATTTCGAAGGACGACCGGTCGTGCTCGTTGATCATTCCCCACATCGGCTTCATCCAGTTCCGCGAGCCATAAAATGCCGAAACGTAGCCTATACGAATTTTCTCGCCCGGCGAATGCGCACGGCCTCGCGCGCGCAGGCGCGTCGGCATCTTGGTCTTGGCCGCGCGCAGCTCAAACTGTGCCTCCTGCCTCGACCATGCCACGCGGGACTTCATTACCTCAGCGTTCCCCCTCGAAGGGCTTCCCGGAATAATTGTCGCGATTTGGCCCAGCGCTTTTCGACGCAAGTCCGGCCCCGCCGTTCTGGCGACGGCTTGATATTCGTCAATCGCCTCATCCACGTAACCCATGTGGAATAACGATCCGCCCAGATACATCCGGGCATCTCCATCGCTCGCATCCAACGCCAGCGCGCGGCGAAAACTCTTAATCGCCGCGGCATAAGCTCCCACGGAATATTCCACACATCCCAGGCCGTACCATGCCTGAAATATCGTGTCGTCCAAAGACAAAGCGCGCCGGTAAGCCTCGCGCGCCTGCTCCAGTCGCTCCTCTAGATACAATGCATCGCCACGCCGAGCCTGCAGTTCCCCACTGCCCGGAAATTTCCGCAGCGCGGGCCGCAATACCCGCAGCGCTCCCTGGCCATCACCGCGCAACAGCAGCTTCGTGGCCCGCTCAATCGCCCGCTCGACAATTCCCGAAACGCCGCCAGCGGCGGTATTTCGTCGAACCAGTGCTGCGCTGTCTGTACGCCTTCGCATAAGTGAGCCCGCATCCTACCCCGTCAATCCCAACCCGGTCACCCGCCGATTTTCTGACGATGCGACCGGCATCGTCATCCTGCCTGCCCTGAGTGATTTGCGAAGGGCTTGCCCTGAGCGAACTCGGCGAAGGGCTTGCCCTGAGTGATTTTGCGAAGGGAGGCCGGCGCCCTCGCCCCAAGCTGACCGAAGCCAGCCTGTCGCAGGCAGGGATCTCTCCCGTTTTCTCTATGTCCTCGCCCTCCTGATTAAAGACATCGCACTAGGCCACACCGCGCCCGCACACTTACCTCTTGAGTTATCATAACGCGTGTGTTATCATCTGTCGGGCGCATATGCCGCCCAAGCGAGGAGGCCGCATGCACCACGCTGCTTGCGCCACAATGACTTACGCCCCACCCCCTCGCCCGCTCCCGCGCAAAGCCCTTCGGCGCCAAGATCGCAGCGCCAATCCCACTCGTGACTCATCACAAATCACTCGTCACTTTCTAATCGGCTCCTCCGCGATTAGAAATCCCCGCAACCACCCGGATCACCAGCACTTAATTTTTTCTAATCGGTCTAAAATCGCATGTTTGCACACCACATTTGCGCCACATAGATCCCCATTCTCAATCGTCCAACCGCCAGTCACCGTATTTCTAACCGCAACAACCCGGATTCAGAAATTTCCTAACCCTCTGAATCCAAACGAGAAAAGATTTTCTAACCGCAACAAAAAAACGACATGCGCCAGCGGCGCTCCCGCCTTTCCGACGGCGGTTTTCGTAGCGCCGGCGTCTCGCCGGCTCTCTGTATTTTGCGCAACTCCGCTTACTAAGACATTCGCGATGGGCGATCCCCAACCCACCAACACTTTTGCAGTTGGTAGGGGCGCTGCTTGCCGCGCCCCAGCTCGGCAAGGTGCTAACCTCGCCAGCTACCCAGCCGCGCAACCAACCAGCGCCGTAGGCGCGGCGCAAGTTAGCCCAGCGCCGAAGCGCTGGGAGAAAAGTCCCGCGCAGCAAGTTCGGAAATCTTTGTGGGTCGGAGCTTTAGCTCCGACAAAAACATGGCGCGCAGCGCACTCCGAAATCTTTGTGGACGGGAGCTTTACCACCGACAAAAAGGGCCGGCGCGCAGCGCACTCCGGAATCTTTGTGGGTCGGAGCTTTAGCTCCGACAATAAAAGACGGCGCGAAGCGCCTTCCTTTCGCGGCGCCTTTCCCGCGAGCTTTTGAATTTCTGCCACCGCACCAAGATCACAGCGACATCTCCCCCGCCGTTGCGACCGCACAAACCCTCTGCGATAATGAACCGTTTCCACAGAGGGCATCCTTGACTGAGAAGCAGTGGACCGGCAACGAAGTCCGCAAAACATTTCTGAAATTCTTCGAAGAGCGCGGCCACCGCGTGGTGCGCAGCTCTTCGCTCGTCCCGACGAACGACCCCACGCTGCTCTTCACCAACGCCGGAATGAACCAGTTCAAAGACGTCTTCCTGGGCCTGGAAAAGCGCGATTACAACCGCGCTACCACTTGCCAGAAATGCGTGCGCGCCGGCGGCAAGCACAACGACCTGGAAAATGTCGGGTTCACCAACCGCCATCACACCTTTTTCGAAATGCTGGGAAATTTTTCCTTCGGCGATTATTTCAAGAAGGATGCCATCGCCTCCGCGATGGAGCTGATCACTTCGCCCGATTGGTACGGCATTCCGCTGGAAAAACTTTACTTCACCGTTTTCGGCGGCGCGGAAGTTGCGCCCGGCAACACGCTCGGGACGGATACTGAGGCCGCTGACTTTTGGCTCAATGTCGGGCGCTGCGAAAGATCGCATCTTTGCGATCCCCGGCCTGAAAGATAATTTCTGGGCCATGGGCGATACCGGCCCCTGCGGCCCCTGCAGCGAAATTTTCTACGACATGGGCGTCGCAGCCGTTGACGATCCGCGAACGCCACAGTGCGCAGCAGGAGGATGCACGTTCCCCTGCGACTGCGGCCGCTACGTCGAAATCTGGAACCTCGTCTTCATGCAGTTCAATCGCGACGCCTCCGGCAACCTCAATCCCCTGCCGAAGCCGTCCGTGGACACCGGCATGGGCCTCGAGCGCACCACCGCCGTCCTCGAACACGTAATCGCGAATTTCGACACGGATTTGTTCGAGCCGCTGATTGATGCGCGGCGAATGCGGTTTGGCAAACGAAGTGTACGGGGATGATCGCGGAAACGGACGCTGCTTCCCTGCGAATCATCGCGGATCACTCTCGCGCCGCAACTTTTCTGATCTGACGATGGCGTGGTTCCGTCGAACGAAGGTCGAGGCTACGTGCTGCGGAAAATCATTCGCCGCGGCAATTCATCACGGCGCGCTGCTTGGACAGGAACGGCCTTTCCTCTACCACATGGTGTTCGCGGTCCGCGACTGAAATGAAGTAGGCTTATCCTGAGCTGATGGAAACGTGCCGAGCGAGATTGCCGACGTCGTGATCGCCGAAGAGAAACAGATTCGCCCGCACGCTAGATGCGATTGGGCTTGAAGACGATCTCGAAAATGATCTTCAGCGATTGGCCAGAGCGGCGACAATCTCAAGTTCGCGAAAGGTGTAGCGAAACGCAGCCCCGAGATGTTCACGTTGAACAAAGACGAAATCGAATCGTTCAAAGATGCTGCGCGAGAGAAGCCTCACGTATCCGCGGTGAGGATGCTTTCAAGCTGTATGACACATACGGCCTGCCTCGTGATTTCATCGAAGACGTTGCGCGAGACACGGGAATCGATGTTGACTGGGCGGCATTCGATCGTGCGAAGGAAGAACAGCAACGCGCGCGGACGCGCGTCATGGAAGGGCGCCCACAAAGACGCGGCGAATCCTGTTTACTCGAAGTTGGCGCAATCGTACAAGACGGAGCAGGAATTTTATTTTGGCACGAAGACGCGCGACGCGCGCATCGAAGCGATCGTCACCAAGCAAGGCGCGGTGAATGAGATCAAAGCGGGGACCGAAGCCGAAGTCGTGCTCGACCGCACTTCGATCTATTCCGAATCCGGCGGGCAGGTCGCCGATACCGGCGGCTTCTACGACAATTCTGGCGCGCTCGAAGTTGCCGAGGTGCGCGGCGCGTACTACCCCGTCACCGGACTGATCGCGCACCGCATCGTCGCGAAAGAAGACCTGCACGTGGGCGATCACGTCGCAACCATCGCCGATCCCGAACGCCGCGTGCGTGATATGCGCAATCACACGGCCACGCACCTGCTGAACGCCGCTTTGCGCAATATCCTGGGCACGCACGTGAAACAAGCTGGGTCGCTGGTCGCGCCCGATCATTTACGATTTCGATTTTTCGCATTTCGCGCAAGTGGATCCCAGCGAATTCGGCGAAATCGAGCAGCAGGTAAACGAAGAAATCCGCAAGAACCTGGAAATGCGCACGGACATCATGAACATTGACGACGCGCTCGCTTCGGGTGCGCTGGCTTTCTTCGGCGACAAGTATCCGGAAGCGAACGTCCGCGTCGTCACCATTCCCGATGCTTCCACGCCGCGCGGTTTCTACAGCAAGGAGCTTTGTGGCGGCACCCACGTCGTTCGCACTGGCGACATCGGCGTTTTCAAAATCATCGGCGAGCAATCGGTAGCCGCAGGAGTGCGCCGGATCGAAGCAATTTCCGGAGATCGCGCACTCGCTGAATATCAGAAGTCGCTCGCGACGCTGCGCGCTGTAGCCGGAATGTTGAACGCCGGCGAAGACGAAATCATCGCCGCGCTGGAACGCCAATTTGAAACCACCAAGCAGCTGGAAAAGCAGCTGGAGGCGCTGAAGCGCAAAGCGGCAGGCTCGCTGGCCGGAGATTTGGTGGAACAGGCCCGCACGGTGAAGGATGTTCGCCTGATTGCCGCCCAGGTGAACGGCTACGATCGCGACGCGCTGCGCCAATTGGTGGACGCGCTTCGCCAAAAACTAGGCTCCGGCGTAGTCGTGCTGGCGTCAGCCGACGACGGCAAAGTCGCTCTAATCACAGCAGTTACCAAGGATCTGATCCCCAAGCTCCATGCCGGGAAAATCGTCCAGGAATTGGCCAAGCTGGTAGGCGGTTCCGGGGGCGGCCGTCCCGATTTGGCGGAGGCTGGCGGAAAAGACACATCGGGCATACAAAACGCCCTGGACCAGGTTTACCCCCTACTCGACCGATTGTTATAATTGCTGTTGTGCCAGATGCTTACGACGGAGAAGCCTCCTTCTTCGCCGTATGTGTGTCTTTCGTTTGTGGCTTGGAAGCAAAGCGCTCTGCCTTCCCCGAGGCTCGCTGTAAGGTGGTGCGTCAGCGCCCTGAAAAAGCGCTGGCGAAAACTATAACCATGAACAGAAACTGCATCCCAGTTGCAGTGCTGGTCGCGGGCGTGATGCTGGCGCTGTCCACGCCGCTGCGCGCACAAATTGCAACCCAGATGGACGAGCACGGCAAGCTGGTGTTCGTGAATGGGGATTCCCCCAACGCACGTCGTGGGAGTACTATCAGTCCTACGGCGAGCGGTTCACACTCCCGCTCCGCGCTGTCGTCCGCGTCTGCGGCGGAAACTCTCGGTGCGAATGACGGACGGCTGGATCGCATTGTGCGCGATGCGGCGGCGCGTCATCAGGTGGATCCCGCGCTGGTGAAAGCCGTAATCAGCACGGAGTCCGGGTGGAATCCGCAAGCGGTGTCTCGCAAGGGCGCCGTGGGGTTGATGCAGTTGATCCCTGGGACGGCACAACGCTTTGGCGTCGGCAATCCCTTCGATCCCGCGCAGAATGTGGAAGGCGGGACGACGTACCTGAAATCTCTGCTGGATCGTTACAACGGCGACTTAACAAGACGCTAGCGGCTTACAATGCCGGCGAGCACGCCGTGGACGCCAACAGAGGCGTTCCGCCATATTGGGAAACGCAACGGTACGTGCAGAAGGTGCAAGACGCATACTTTCGACCCGGCTCGGGCCGCGATTCGACGCTCTGGACTCCGCCAAGAAATCCAGTGCGAAAAGTGGTGGACTCGAATGGCCGGGTAATTTTCACGAACGAATGACGCACGTGGTATCCGCTAGAATATTGCCGGCCCGATGGCTCTTCCTAGCCCTGGCGCTAGCCGTTCCCCTTTGTCTGTCTGCACGAACCGACCACAAAATGGATGCGCGCGAGCAGTTTGAGCGCGCGGTGCGGATGCGCACCACTCTGGAAGGAACCCCGCAGAAAGATCGCTCGCTGGTGGATTACCGCGCGGCGGTTTCCGCTTATCACAAGGTTTATCTGATTTCGGCGCAGGCGGAGGAGGTGACGCCGTCGTTGATCGCCGAAGCGGAGTTGTATGAAGAAATGGGGCGCTTGTTCGACGCTAAGTACTTTCAGTCGGCGATTGATTCGTACAATTTTTTGCTGAAGCAGTATCCGGGCAGCCGCTATCGGGAGCAGGCGCTCTATTCGATTGGACTGGTGCAGAAAGACGGCTTGCATCAGCCCGATGTGGCGGAAGCAACGCTTAAGGAATATGTGAGACGCTTCCCGAAGTCTGACCTGGCGAGTGACGCGCGCGTGGCGTTGAAGGACATCGCCGAGACGCGCGAAAAAGCCAACGCACAAGCGTTGGCGCAGGCTCAAGCCGCGGCACAGGCCCAAGCACAAGAGAAGCTCCAGGCGCAGGCGAAACAGCAAGCTCAGGCCAGGCCCAAGCCAAAGTTCAGGCGGCCGCTGCGACGGACGCGTGGCCAGAGTTGAAAGGCAAGACGGTGGAACAGCAGGAGAGTGAGAACGGAACGCCGCGCGTGCTGGATGTGAAAACCTGGAACACGGAGAATTCCGCGCGCATCGTGGTGACTTTGAGCGACACGATTGCTTTTAACGCAGCGCGCATCGCCGCACCGGATCGCGTTTATTTCGATTTGCACCGCGCGAAACTGACTCCGGACATCGCCAAGAAAAACTGGGAAGTTAAGGACGGGCTGCTGAAGTCCTTGCGCCTGGGGCAGAACAAGGACGGCGTGGTGCGGCTGGTGCTGGATGTGAGCGGCGCGCGCGACTATTCCGGATATTTGCTGGCGAATCCTTATCGGCTGGTGATTGAAGTTCATGCGAAACCTGTGGCTGCAGGCGGGAACGAGGTTGCGAGCGCGGCAACGCCTACGCAGGCGGCGAAGAACGCAAAAGCGGAATCCAACGATGCTGATTCGAAACCGCATGCTGCGGCGGGCGAGACGGTTTCGGTTAGCGCCGAGAACAAGCTAGCGCCAGCTTTGAAAACGCCATCGTCTGCTGCTTCGGCTACCGCCGCGGCGAAACAGCCTGTCGCGAAATCGAAGGCGGATACCACCAAGTCAGCAGCGCTGGTGCCGCCGACAGAATCGAAGCCTACGCGCGATGGCCAGCGTTCGCTGACGCGCGCGCTGGGATTGAAAATCAGCCGGATCGTGATTGATCCGGGCCACGGCGGACACGATACCGGAACGATCGGGCCGCACGGATTGATGGAGAAGGACCTGTGCCTGGACGTGGCGCTGCGGCTGGGCCACGAGATCGAAGAAAAACTGCCTGGCGCAGAGGTGATCTACACGCGCAAGGACGATACTTTTGTTCCGCTGGAAGAGCGCACGGCGATCGCGAACGAGGCGAAGGCGGATCTTTTCATTTCCGTGCACGCCAATTCCAGCCACGACGCGGCCGCGCGCGGAATCGAAACCTATTATTTGAATTTTGCGACTTCGGAAGAATCCATGGCGGTGGCGGCGCGCGAGAATGCGCTGGCGCAGTCTTCGTTGCACGATCTGCAGGACATCATCAAGAAAATCGCGCGCAACGAGAAAGTGGAAGAATCCAAGGAACTCGCGAGCGATATACAGGATTCGCTGACGCACCGGCTACAGCTGGTCAGCCAGGATGAGCGCAATCGCGGCGTGAAGAAAGCGCCTTTTGTGGTTCTGATTGGCGCGAATATGCCTTCGGTACTTTCGGAGATTTCGTTTATCAGCAACCCGAGCGATGAAAAGCTGCTGAAGAAGACCGACCAGCGGCAACGCGTCGCCGACGGGCTGTATCGCGGCATCGTCTCCTATCTCGACAGCCTCAATAGCCTCTCCTACGATAAGTCCAAACTGGTCTCCGACAACCGCCCTGCGGGCGGCGGGACTGTAGCAGTAGCTTCCGACGGGAACCCTAAGTAGAATACTGGCGTCTAATAACAGGGACACTATGCGCCACGCCAGGCCTTTGCTTATCCTATCTGCGCTGCTAGCCGCGATTCCTGCGTCTGCGCAGGGCATCTTGCCGAATTCCTTCGCCGGATGGAGCGGCAGCGCCAGGGCCGGGCTGAATCCTCCCGTGATATACAACGGCGACCACGCCGGGAGCTTCCTGGCCGGCCAGCAAGCGGCAGCACGGGGGGAATACGGGTTTGTAGCGGGCGAGGAAGGAACGTATTCGCTGGGCCAGGACGCGCTGCAGGTGACGCTGTATCGCATGAAGGATCCCAGCGGGGCTTATGGACTGTATTCCTACCTGCGGACGCCGGATATGGCGCGGCCGGGGCCAAACGAACATTCGGTGATGTCTGGCGGGGAAGCGCTGGTATTGATCGGGAACCTGGTGCTGGATATACACGGCAGCGATCTGACCAAGGATGCGGACGGCTTGAACGCTTTGGTGAGCGCGGTGTCGGCGAAGGCGCAGCAAGGCCCGCTGCCGACGCTTACCGAGCACTTGCCGACGAAGGGATTTATTGAGCGTTCGGACAAGTACATTCTGGGACCGGTGACGCTGGACCAATTTTTTCCGGTATCGCAGAATGACTGGCTGGGATTTGCGACGGGCGCGGAAGCGGAGGTCGCGAGATATCACGTGGACGGGCGGGAATTGAATCTGCTTATCGCGGACTTCCCTACTCCGCAGACGGCGCAGAAAAAGTTGAACGAGTTACAGCAGGTGTATCACGTGAACGCGGCGGGCGCGGCCGACGCGCCGCAGAATGGTTCGCCGGTATTCGGCCGGCGTTCGATCACGCTGCTGGCGATTGTGTTCGGCGCGCGCAACAAGGCGGAAGCGGATAAATTGCTGGATCAGGTTCAATCCGGAGCGGAAGTTACCTGGAACGAGCCGACGTTTCAATTCAAAGAGCCGCCGATCACTACGATGATTGTCGGAGCGATCATCGGGACTGGGATTATTTGCTGCTTCGCACTGATTTCGGGGATTGCGTTCGGCGGATTTCGGATTGTGGTGAAGCGATTCTGGCCGGATAAAGTGTTTGATCGCAGCAGCACGATGCAAGTGCTGCAATTAGGGCTGGGCAGTAAGCCCATCAATTCAGAGGACTTCTACGGGATCGAGCGAAAACTGCCGAAGTGAGCAACCGGTGGAAAAGCGGCTTTTTTGGATGTAACGTTATTTGTTTCAGCATTTTAGCTTGGGGTTAAAAAGTACCCTTTCCTGCTTGACTGATTTCCGCACCTCGTACTAGACTGCGACCGAGGAAAGAGTTCTGCCGCCCACCGCGCAGTGGCCGTGGAGCTTTCTCCCCTCGAAGGCCCGCTGCAAGGCGGGCCTTCTGCTTTTTAGGAGCCATAGATTCCGTTTCGCCAGTGCTTTCTATTCCTGATTTGCCACATCAAACCTGACGCAACATCCACCGATCGGATACCAGTACTTACTGCAGCAGAATCGAGCGGGCGTTACGAAAGCGACCCGCGGAGATGTCTGGGACGCGTGCGTGCGAACGTCCGTGGGATCGAGCTCAACGTGCAACTCTTGCGGCGCGATGTGATTCAGAACCACAAAGGGGATTGACGGAATGCCAAGCGCGTACATGGAAGTCGCGCAGGTTGATTTCGCGGCGGCGATTGCAGTGTTCGGGATGCCGGGCGTGGTGTTCTGGGCTTATGTCGCGGCCGCGGTACTGCTGGTGCTCGGCTTGGTGAAAATAATCGAAGGACGAGCTGCCGCAAGCTCACGGGCTCGACAAAGTGATGCCGATCGGGCGATTGTGCTTCGCGATACCGATGGCGGTGTTCGGAACGGAGCATTTCACCATCACCACGGACATCGCCACGATGGTTCCGAGTTGGATACCTGCGCACACATTTTGGGTATATCTGGTGGGTGTGGCACTGATTGCCGCGGCGCTGAGCATTACGGTGAAGGTACAGTCACGCTTGTCGGCAACGCTGCTGGGAGCTATGTTCTGTTTGTTCGTAGTGCTGATGGATATACCCGGCGTGGTGGCGCAGCCGAGCGATCGATTTACCTGGACGCTGGCATTGCGAGAGCTTGCATTCGCCAGCGGGGCTTTGGCTTTTGCGGGAGCGCAGATGAGCGCGAAGCGCGCCGGAGGCGTGCCGGTGCTGGTGACCTTTGCGCGATTGGTGATCGGGACCGCGGCGGTGTTCTACGGCGTGGAGCATTTTCTGCATCCGATGTTGGCGACTGGCGTTCCACTGGAAAAAACCATGCCCGAGTGGATTCCCGGGCGGCTGTTCTGGGCTTACGCGGCGGGCGCGGTGCTGATTGCGAGCGGGGCGTGCCTGGTCGCGAACAAGAAAACGCGGCAGGCCGCGACGTATCTGGGGGTGATGATTCTGCTGCTGGTGCTATTTGAGTATTTGCCGATGCTGATCGCCAGCCCCAAGGACATCGTAAGCGTGAACTATTTTTTTGATACGTTGGCCTTCGGCGGAGCTGTACTGCTACTGGCCGACGCTTGCGGTGAACGGTCGACGGCTCGCTCGTGATTCCTTGCGTACCTGGCAGAGCCGCTTGACCCGCTGTGCGGCCCACCGCCCGGCGTGGCGCATTGTAAACAATGGCACCAGCGGGAGTCGCTGCAGGGCGATTCTGGTATGCTCGGAGTTACGTCCCATTTAATCGGAAAGCACCGTAAGTGGAAACGGCGCGCACCTGCACGCGTTCCAGCCGCTGGCGAGCGGATTATGGAACTTAACCGCTGTTTGATGTGAATTCCTGGCACGGCCAGCAGAGCTGGACAGGATTGCAGCGATGAAATTGTGGCTCGAGGAACGGGCGCGGATAGGTGCTCAAATCGCGGCTCAGAGCCGGGAGATTATAGATTTACATGACAACCAGAAGTCGGCAGCCCTTTATTGTTTTTTCGGCCTCGCTTGCAATTGCGCTGCTCGCCATAGCTCCCGGCAGTTCCGCCCGGCCGCAGGCTGAGCCTGCGCCCGCTGCCCCAGCGCAAACCGGGCCGCAAACACCGGCGCAACAGCCACAGAGCGCGGCGCCGGCTGCCGAGCCTTCCTCTGGACAAGCGCCGAGCGCGCAGAAGCCCGCCGATCCAAACAATGCGCCCAGCGCGACCGCGAGCGACGCGGGATCGAAGGACCGGCTGTTCTTCGCGCTGCCGAATTTTCTAACGCTGGAAAACTCCGCGCACGTTCCGCCCATGACCGCGGCACAGAAATACAAAGTGGCGGTGCGGTCTTCGTTCGACTACGTGCAAATCCCGTGGTACATGGCACTGGCGGGGATCAGCCAAGCGCAGAACAGTGAACCGGGCTACGGCCAGGGCGCTGAAGGATACGCGAAGAGATTCGGATCGCAATTTGCGGATGGCACGATCGAGAATTTCATGGTGAACGCGGTGGTGCCTTCGGTACTGCATACGGATCCGCGTTACTACCAACTGGGCAAAGGTTCCGTTCTGCACCGCACCGGCTACGCGCTGAGCAGGCTGGTGATTACGCGCACGGACTCCGGGCACAAAACTTTTAACTTTGGCGAAATCGGGGGCAGCTTTGCGGCCGCCGCAATTTCCACTTACAGCTATCATCCCGAGGCGGATAAGACACTCTCGAACACCACATCGGTGTGGGGCACGCAGGTGGGGTATGACGCGATACGGATTGTGCTGAACGAGTTCTGGCCGGACATTCGGCGTAAGTTTCATAAGGATAAGGGCCAGACGCAGCCGTAGCTACGGAATCGCGTGCAGATTCTCCGCGGCAAATGCAACGCCGGTACTTCAGCGGCTAAAGCCGCGCTGATTTTGCGCGATTAATGTCGTGGCTGAAGCCACGACCTACAAAGACTCACGATTTCTCAGGCAGGCCCTTCCTACCCGCGCGACACTATCCCGCTCTTGAGCCTCGGACGCCGGCACCACGCGCGCGCCGATCCGCTTTTCCTTCCGTTCGCACGGCACTGCCACCGCGCTTAAGCATTTCGAACCGCCGCCGATAGTACCTACGGACAGGCCCCCCAAATCCGTCCCGTTGGTCAGTATCGGCACGGCATGGGTGTTGCTAGCCTGTGGGACCACACTTAAATCCGTTTCGGAACTGCCAGCGATTTGGAACCCAGTCTTCATCGCTCGGGAGAAATTCAAACCGGTTTAGCAACGAATTCAGACTGACGCTGAGGAGGGCACCGTGCGCCGCTGGAGTTTTGCTGCAATTGTCGTGTCCGCGGCAATGATGAGCGCGAGTTGCGCGCTTACGCCGCCAGGTTTCACCCAACCCGATTCGCACACTTTGACACTTTCACCTTCAGAGGCATCCGTGCGCGTGGGATCAGTGCAGCCATTCACGCCATCGGTGGCTGGAAAGACGTGGACCTGGTCCGTCAATGGGGTCGCGGGTGGAAACGCGACGCTGGGAACAATCGACGCGAACGGAAACTACAGCGCGCCGGGGGTACTGCCCGCGCCGAATAGCATCACGATTGCAGCGGCGGAGACCGCGAAGCCATCCGAAACGGCGAGTAGTTCGGTAACGTTGCTGAACCCCATACCAGTGGTGACGGGAATATCACCGCCGCAGGTGGATGTGGGGGCGTTCACGTTGACGATCACGGGCAGCGACTTCGTAAGTGGCGCGACGGTTACGTTCGGCGGCGCGACGCTCACGACCGCATATATATCCAGCACGCAGCTGACGGCAAGCGGCACGGCGACACCCGCGCAGGTGGGCTCGGTGTCAGTGGACGTGGTGAATCCCGATCCTGGTGCGATCGGCTCGAACGACATGAGCGCGGAGGTGGTGGGAACCATTTCGGTTGCGGCGAATGTTGCGGATCGTTTACTGGAGCAGACTACTTTTGGTCCCACGACGGCGCTGATCACCCAGGTGCAATACAGCGGACTGCAGGGATTTTTGACGGCGCAATACGCGCTGCCGATTACGAAGTATCCGTTGCCGGCGTCCGGGGAGACGGGGCTGGGCGCGGTGCAGCAGAGATTTTTTGTGCAGAATCTGACGGCGCAGGATCAATTGCGCCAGCGCGTGGCGTTCGCGCTGAGCCAGATTTTCGTGATTGGCGGCGCCAAAGTGACGGACCCCACGGGGTATACCAACTACTTGCAGCTGCTGGAGAATGATTCGTTCACGAATTACCGGCAGATTATGCAAGACGTGACGCTATCGCCGGCGATGGGCGATTGGCTGGATATGGTGAACAACGGCAAGCCGAACGTCAGCCGGGGCGATCACGCGAATGAGAATTACGCGCGTGAATTCATGCAGCTTTTCACGATTGGGACGTCGCAATTGAATACGGACGGGTCTTATCAGCTGGATTCCGGCGGAAACCAAATTCCGACGTACACGCAAGACACGGTGGAGGCCTTTGCCGTGGCTTATACCGGCTGGACCTATCCGCTGACGCCCGGCGCGACACAACAAACTTATAACCCCGCTTACTGGACCGGGCCGATGGTGGCGGTGGATTCCAATCACGACACGACGGCCAAGCAACTGCTGGTTTATCCAGGAGCCTCTGGTGGTGGACTGCTGCCTGCGGGGCAATCAGCCGCGCAGGATCTGCAGGGCGCGCTCGACAACGTATTCAATCATCCGAACGTGGGGCCGTTCGTTGCGAATGAGCTGATCCAGCACCTAGTGACCAGCAACCCCAGCCCGGCTTACATCCAGCGGGTGGCGAGCGTGTTCAATAACAACGGATCGGGCGTGCGCGGCGATATGAAAGCGGTGATCACCGCGATACTGATGGACCCGGAAGCGCGACGCGGAGACGATCCGGCGACGGCGGTGGGAACGGACGGCCATCTGCAGGAACCGATTCTATACATGACTGGGTTGCTGCGGGCTTTCGGAGCTACGAGCGATGGATCCAGCCTGGCTTATCAGGGAAACGATATGGGGCAGCAAGCATTGTTCTCGCCGAGCGTGTTCAATTTTTATTCACCGAGCTATGTGATTCCTGGGACGACGATGTATGGGCCGGAATTTCAGATATTGACCACGGCGACGTCTCTGAATCGCGTCAACTGGACGAATAACTTCGTGTTCGGGTCGATCGGGTCAGGGACAACAGTGGATTTTTCCAGTTACGCGACGCAGGCGTCCAATCCGAGCGCGTTGCTTGGTTCACTGAATACTTTGATGCTGCACGGATCGATGTCTTCGGACATGCAGAGTTCCATCCTGACGGCGATGCAAACGGTGCCGACGGGAAGCAAACAGGGTCTGCAGGAAGCGCAGGCGGCTATCTATCTGATTGGGACTTCATCGCAATATCAAGTGCAGCACTAGAGCGGGAGCGGCGCAGCCGCGGGAGTGTGAATATGGGTCGGGGAAACGGAATTTCACGCAGAGACCTTTTGCGCGCCAGCTGCTGCACTGCTGCGTCCTTCGGGATGACGGCCGCGTTGGGGCGGCTGAACATGATTCACGCGCTGGCGGCGGGGCCTGCGAGCGGGTACCAGGCGCTGGTGTGCATTTTTCTTTTTGGCGGGAACGACAGCAACAATTTGCTGGTGCCGAACGACACGGCGGGCTATCAGAATTACGCGACGATTCGGCAAAATTTGGCGTTGGCGCAAGGCTCGTTGCTGCCGATCGTGGCCAAGACGGGAAAGGTACCTTATGGATTGCACCCGCAACTGCCGGGGCTGCAGGGACTTTTCAACGGCGGACAACTGGCGGTGGTGGCCAACGTGGGCACGCTCTCGCAGCCGTTGACACAAACACAGTACCAGCAAGGAACCGGCACGATTCCGGTGAATTTGTTTTCACATTCGGACCAGCAGGGGCAGTGGCAGACGGCGCAGTTCGACGGGTCCGGTTCCACAGGGTGGGCCGGACGCACGGCGGACGTGCTGCAGCCAATGAATTCAGGGGCGCAGTATCCGCCGATTACGTCCGTCGCCGGCGGCGCGATTATCTGCACGGGGGCGCAGACGCAACCTTACGCGTTGATTCCCGGATCATCGCCAGGGCTGGGCGGCTACTATGGCGGGACGGCGGCGAATGCGCGCCTGGTGGCGTTCCAGCAATTACTTACGTTAGATTCGGGGATTTCTCTGGTGCAGGACAGCAGCGCGGTGATGAGCCAATCGCTGGCGCAAAGCGCGGTGCTGGCGGCGGCTCTGAAAGGTTCGCCCAGCCTGCAAACGCAATTCCCGAGCACGGGAATCGGCGGCCAATTGCAGCAAGTGGCGCAGGTAATGCAGGCGCGCAGCGCGCTCGGCCTGCAGCGGCAGATTTTCTTTTGTTCGCTGGGCGGATTCGATACGCACAGCGCCCAGCTGCCTACGCAGCAGGCGCTTTTCACGCAACTCGATCCAGCGATGTCGGCGTTTTACAACGCGACGGTGGAATTGGGAGTGCAGCAGCAGGTCACCTCCTTCACGCTATCTGATTTCAGCCGTACATTTCAGCCGGGCTCCAATGGCGGCACGGACCACGCATGGGGCAGCCATCATCTGGTGATGGGCGGCGCGGTGGTAGGGGGCGATGTGTACGGAACGTTTCCGCAGCTGGCGCTGGGCGGACCGGACGACGTCGGCAACAATGGCCGGTGGATACCCAGCACGTCGGTGGACCAGTATGGCGCGACGCTTGCAAAATGGTTTGGCGTGGATTCCGCGGACTTGCCGACGGTATTTCCGAATCTGCCGAATTTCACGACACCGACACTGAGTTTCCTCGGATGAGATTCAGGGGCGCGGTTGATCGAGCGGGTTAACCTGGCTCCGGAAGCGGCCTATCCTTAAACACGATTCGCCAATCGAGAAGTTCATCCACCATTAATTGGCCGGCTTCGGCGACGATCAGGTTCAGAGCCGCCAGCGAGATTTTCTGGTGATGCTGGTCGCGGGCGTCCAGTTCCTTGCAGATGCTCTGCAAGGTGTGCAGCATCGCGCGGGAGCGCTTTTTCACGCGTTCGAATTCTGCCTGACTGCGGATGCCTGCCAGGGCGGCTCCCAGGGTAGGAGATGCAGTCGCCAGAAAGGCAATAATCGCGGTGAGCCAGAGCACGGGCAGCGAGCGCGCCATGCATTCGGGAAGGACATGCGCCAACAATAATCCCTGCAGTAGCCCGGCGGCGACGGCCGCCGCGATGGCAACGCCGAAAAGGGCTTTGGTCAAGCTGACAAATCTGGAATCGAGTGTTTCCATGCGATCCGCGTTATTTTCGTGATAGTCAATTTGTCCGCGAATGCCGTCCTTACTGTTGAGGAAGGACCGCACCGAATCCAGGTAGGCGTGACTGTATTCGCCGCCGACCATTCCGATTTCGCGCCGCAGGGCGAGGTAATGCCAATACATCCAGGTGGTCTTGGGATCGCCGGCCGACATATATTTCGGCAGGTGTGGCGAGGAAAGTTCTCCGGGACCCAAGGGAATCAGGAAAAACAATTGGCGCAGATACTCGGCGAGCAAGCGGTAGTCTATCCATCGTTCATGCCAGCGATGGGCCCTGCCGATGGCGTAAAGGAACGCGATGGAGCCTAGCAGCCCGAGTTCCGCGACGATGAATCCAAGGCTTATTTTTTCCCAGCCTAACTGCTCGAGGGCGTAGTGAATAAATGCGCAAAAGACCGCCAGCGCGCTGAGGAGGTAGTTAGCCACAAACGCCGAGCGATAGACATTGCCGTAGTATTCGGCGAGGCCGTTGGCCCAGCCGTAGTGATCGCAAAGACGAGCGTCGTCAATGAGCGCGATTGCGCTGTCTGAGAACGCGCCGGAATTTTTCAAGATCGCAACCCACTCGTCCACACCGGACAAGCCGAAATCTGTAACCATCGGGACGGGCTTGGTGGGGCGAAACAGCCAAAGGTTACGAAATGGGATCCAGAGCATGCCCCAATTCCAGCGCTTTTGTTGTTCTGAGAAGTAATCCTGCGTAGAGGTGGATAGCTCCTCCTCCTTTTCCTTTTTGGTGTGGCGCGGAGGGTTCAGTGAAGTGCGCAACTGGGCAAGGAACACCTCTTTGGCCTCGCTGGAAGATTCCCATTTGATGCCGGAAGCGCGGTAGTAAATGTGATGCGGAAACTCGGAAGCAATGCGTATGGTCAAGACATTGCGCAGGCCCGCCTCCGCCACAAGCTGCGCGGTGACGCCCTCGCCGTGCGGATCCAGGCCGTCCCAAATCGCGAGCAGAACGTCCGATTGGCTGAGAATGACGCGACCCGCCGCCAGGTAGGCTTCGGCGGCGCGGGCGCGCGAGCCATCCAGTTCGAGGATGGCGGTGGTGACCTGCGTGTTATCCAGCAGCCGGTTAAACTCCTGCGCGGCGGCGTCTGCTTCGAAATCGTTGAGGTATTCGTCGCGAGCGAAGGGCAACGCGCATTGCAGTTCGTAGCCGAGTGAAATCGCCTGCTGCGCGGCGTAGCGGTCCGCACCTTCGGCCAGCGCGGAGACCATGCGCAGGAGGGGTTCGTCGCGTTCGCGATAGGAGGTGGAGACGCGCGGATGTTCGAGCGCAAATTGCTTGAGGAGATGCAGGACTTCGTGGATTTTCCTTTGCAGCAGATCGATTTGGGCGCGGGGCAGATCTGGCGGCCGGTGGCCGGTAACGCCGACGCGCAAGGCCAGCCTGGGTTTCGGAGGTTGAGATTTGTGCATCACTCACCTTTTGGCGATGCGGTATCCCAGGGCAAGAATGGTTTTCAATGTTTCGTTGACCATGACGCGGTCGTATTCTTTTTCTGATTCCGAAAGATTTTCGTAGGGCACCAGGCAGGGATGCGTGCGCTTGACGTCGTCGCGATGCGCGCCGTACGTCCAGCCATCGCGCAGGCGCTGCTGCGCCCAGATCTCGTGGGCGTTGCGGGCCAAGCCTTCCAGCAGCGGCTGCAGATCGTCCAGGTTGACGCGCGAAGTATCCACGGGATGCGGGACGTAGGTTTGATCGGGCATAGCCGCTGAAATCTCCGCAGGTAATTCTGGCCGCGATGATGCGGAAACGCGGCCCCAGGAAAAAACCTGGACCCAGTGGTCCAGAGGGCGGCAACTATAACAGAAATGGGACGGGGTTCAGAAGAGGTTGCCGGGGTGGGCGAGGCGGTGTTGCGGCGAGGATGGAGATTACTTACTGGAGGGAATGAAAAAATGGAAGGGGCGGCGAGGCGTGAGTGCAGTGATGGCGCGAGCGCCAGCGCCGCCGAAACGGGAGTTAGTCAACTTCCATAATGCGAGTAGCCTTGACGACAGGGGATTTCTTCTGCCGGTCAGCGAACTTCTGAGCGCGATCGCGATCAATGTAAACGCGAGCAAACTTTTCGCCGTCGGCGTAGTACACGGTAACCTGCCAGTGATGGTGCTTACGCCGCTTGTCGCGTTTCATGCGGCTGGTCTTTTTGAGCCTTTGCTTAGTCACGATGAGTGGGGCCTCCGCTGTGGTGACTATGGCAAGTTTGGAAGGGCCGCGCAAGTAACAAGTTAGCGGTTAACGTTCCTATACTTGAATTGGGAGCCGGGGGCGGAAGAGTGCCAATTTGGCGGAAATAAAGTGAAAAAATGAGAAGCCCTGCAACATTTTCAAGCATCCAACCGTATAAGTAGATGAGGTACGAAAGAGCGGGCGGGGGAGGAGCACGGTGATGCGCTGGGCATGTGACATGCAGATCGAGGATTTGCGAGACCACCCGAGGGAATTGATCGTGCAGCTGCGCCATTTATTGGCAAGTGGTGCGCAGGCCATTCCCGATCCGAAACATCCTGAGTTGTACGAGATTAAGAGCGACGCGCAGGTGTTCTATGTGCACATTTCTCCCGTAACGGGAAAAGTGCTGCTGGTGGCGACATGGCCTGCGGAGAGCGCGCTGCAAGAGATGCATACCGCGGCGTAAATCGGCTGGCGCGGGTGGCAGGTGGGCCGTCGGGTCAGCGCTGCGCTGTTTCGCGCGCGGCTAGTTCGTTAGGTCGGTGGATTTAAAGCTCAAGTCGGTGAGAATTTGCGGTTTCAGTTCGTAGATTGTGGGGCTTGCGCTAGTGCGCGCGTAAACCGATCTACCGGATTCCTTCGAAATTTCAACTTTCAGAGACTTTTCCGCTTTTGTCGGTGAGAATCACTGCGAAGGCAGGCTTGGCTAGTGTGGCAAGCTGCGCGGGCGTCGGCCGGTCGAGGATTTCGTCCGCGGTAGCTTGCTGCAGCGGAGTAAATAGCTTGTCGAGACTTGCTGGTTTTCCCTGCTGAGTGTCTTTCTGCTGTTCGTTCTGCTTCGCTTTGTCGTTCTTTTGGTCCGTTGCGTCACACGCCCAGTCCGTTTCGTTCTTGCGGGAGCAAAGGATCGTACCGCTGGCGTTGTGAATCTCCGCGTGCGTGATGGTCGCTGGGTCGAAATGAGCGAGTTTTTTGTCGCGCAAGGCGCTGAAGTTTTCTGAGAGTTTCTGGTAGAGCTCCTGATTAATCCGAAAAATAGTGGGGCGCGAAGTGTCGCGCGCGAAATATTCATCGCCTTCCTTCTTGCCTACTGAGAGTGTCGCGGTCTTGCCCTTGCCAACTGAGGTGCTGAACGTGATTGCCGGGCTGGCGAGGCCATACTTGGCTAGACCTCCGGAGGTTTCGCTGGCGATGGTGGTCATCCTGGCGCTGGAGACTGCCAAGAGAAGCGAGTTAATGGCGTCTGCATCGGCGGGCGCGATGGCGGGCTGGGTGAACTTCCAGGCGTCGCGGTCTTTAGCCGCTGCTAGTTCACCCGATGGGTTCTTGAGGTCGAACGAATTCACTTCGCCGGGAACGAAATGCAGCACGGAATGATCGCGCAAATCCTGCAGAGGTTTGTCGGCGCTGACCAGCAACGAATCGGGCAGCAGAGCTACGTCTTTCGCACCGTCCACGATGGCATACACGGAGACGCCAGTGAAGTCCTTCTTGCCCAAGCGCAGCGAATGCTTCGCGCCATTCTTCATTTGAAAATCGAGTATGACGTCAGGGGTTTCGAGGCCGAACACTTTGAGGCGATCCGGGGTGCCGGGCTCGGTCTGCGCGATGCGGACTGACCCGAGTTGCTGGAGAATTCCCTGCAGCGAGGCGTCGTCGGCGCCAGTCTGCAGTGGCTGGGTAATTTGCCACACGCCATTTTGCTTTTCAAAGTGGATTGGCTGCGATTTCGGGTCGGCCGGGTAGGAGATGGTCAGCGAAGAAATGTCATCCGCCTGTAGCGTGAAGGCGGGCTTGTTCGTATCCGCCGGCGAGTTCTCGGCTTCTTTCTGGCCGCGCTTCCAATCGAAATAATAGGCCGCGGCGCCGGCGATGACCGCCAGCAGCAGGACAATCAGTGTGGATTTCTTAATCATGGTGTTCGGAAATGTTTGCGAATCCTTTTGCGAGCGTTAGCGGCGTTTCCACCAAATGTAAACTCCGGAGAAGATCACCAATCCCGGCAGGAAGACGAGATCCAGCCAGTGCAGAGCGGCGGATTGGGCTTCGGAGAGGGTGACGCGGCGGTTCGTCGCGCTCTTGGGCCGGATGGAGATCAAGTTTTCGTCCTGCGTGAGCCAGTCAATCGAGTTGAAGAAGAGATCGCCGTTTCGTTGCTGGGTAACCCAGGGATTCGCGGCGAATTGGGAATTGCCGATGACGACCAAGCGCGCGTCTTTGTCGCCCACTTTGCGATTCGCCGTGACGCCCAGAGAAAGCGGGCCAATTTTGTCGGTTTTGGAGTCGAAAGATATTTTCTTCTGGCCGGGCTCGAGCTTGGGGATGGTGAAGCTGCGCTCGGACGTTTTCAGAAGCTCGACGGTCTGCGGAATCGTTTTGCTTTTGTCGGCGATCGCCGCGGTGCGCGCGAGCGGGAAGAATGCTACCGACCCTTGAAATCCTTTGGTGATGGGACTGGAACCAAAATCCTGGACGACTGGAATAATCGGGCCGCCGCCGAAGAGCTGGCCCATGCCGCTGGCGTCCACCACTACGTTGCTGCCCACAGCCACATTCCATGACTGGAAGAGGTCATCGAGCTTGGGATCCGTCGCGGGATCCACCATGATCAGCGCGTTGCCGCCAGCGTCGAGAAACTTCCCGAGCATCGCGGTCTCCTGCGGGTAGTAGGACTGCTTCGGCCCGGCAATTACCAGCGACACTGCAGTCGGCCGGCACACCGTTTTCGGCGATCAGGTTGACGGTTTTCGTCGCGTAATTTTCTTTCTTCAGGCCGGCGTCCACTTGGGTGTAGCCGTCCTGCGAACCATCGGTGAGAGATTTTTCGCCGTGGCCGGTGACGAAGCAGACTTCTTTTGTTTTGTCGCTGGTGACTTTGACGATGGCGCCGGTGACGTCTTCTTCGCCGAGCTGGCCGCGGGCGCCGGCATCCAAATGATCTTTGCGTGTGCCGTAGGCAATGACGACGTCGCCCATGTGGGTTGCGCCGAAGTCTTGCGCCACTTCCGGCTTCTGCTGCGGGTCAACAAATTGATACTTGAAGTGCGGGCTGAGGGTTTTGTACTCGGCCATCAGGTCGTCGAAGGTGGTGTTGGGAGTCTTGTCAAAGCGCGCGACGATGAGGTCTTGTTTCAGGCCGCTGACGATATTGCGGGTCTGGTCGGAGAGGGTATAGAGCTTTTCGGTGGTGAGGTCGAAAGTTTTGTGATGGCGGAAGCCGACGAAATTGAGGACGGCCAGAATGGCGATGACGGCGAGCGTCAAAATTGTGGTGTTGGTGCCCTGCTGCGCGGTGCGGCCGGAAAACGCTCTGACGATGGCGCGAAAGCCGAGGACGATGGCTGCCAGGACGAAAACGCCGCCGGCGATCAGCAGTACTTTGCTGGTGGTGAGCAGTTCCCCTTGAATGGAATAACGCACGCCGCTGGCGACGAGCATCGCAACGCCAATGGTGCCGATGAAACTAGCTATCTCTTCGCGATCCCATTTCATACTGCAAGTTCCTCCATGAATTGCGAGCCGCGCGTGATGGAATCAGGCGCGGCGCCAGCGCATCGAATCAATCGAGCGCACCGTCAAGAAAACGAAAAGAATCATAAAGCTGAAATAATAAATCAGGCCGGACGTGTCTATGATGCCGCGAGCAAAATCGTCGTAATGGCGGCTGGCGGAAAGATATTGCAGCACGGAACCGAGGCCACCTTCGGAGGTGTGGCCAAGATCCAAGACCCATAGGAACAGGAAGGCCACGAACGTAAGCACCGCGGCGATGAGCTGATTTTCGGTGAGCGAGGAGATAAAGGTGCCCAGCGCGAGAAGCGAGCCACCGAGCAGCAGTATTCCGGCGTAGCCCGCGAGGAGCAGGCGCCACGGCGGCAGCGGATCGCTGTGGAGATACATGTAAACGACGTAGCTGGCCGTGGGCAGAAGCATGAGCGCGAACAGTGACAAGGAAGCGAAGAACTTGCCGAGGACAATTTGAATTTCGCTGATGGGCGAAGTCATTAGCAATTCCATGGTGCCGCGCTTGCGCTCTTCGGCGAAGACGCCCATGGTGAGAAACGGGGTAATGAAGAGAATGAGAGTAGACAGCAGACCCAGAAAAGCGCGCATGACCTGGCCGGGGACGTCAAATTGCGGCGGCGTGCCGAACTGCATGCTCTGCATTTCCATTTGGAAGGATTGCTGAATAACGGCGGACAGGAAGAAATTGAAGAAGAAAGCGCTGATGAGCAAGAACACGCCGATGCAGACGTAGGCGACCGGCGAGACAAAATAGTGGCGCATTTCCTTGCGATAAATGGCGTAGAGGTTGTGCATCGTTTTTCAGACTCCTTGGTCAGACTGCCACATTCCGGTTAATTCGAGGATGCCTGCGCGTGCGCGGCGTCGTCGGTGGTCAATTCCAGGAAAATTTCTTCCAAGCTGAGGCTGACGCCGCGGAGTTCAAAGAGCGGCCAGCCATTCTGTACGATTTTCGCGGCGATGGCGCTGCGAATGTCGGCGCCCTGTGTGGTTTCGACGATCGCGACGAGGTGCGCGCCACCCGGGAGTTGTTCCGCTTCGACGCGGGTGGTGCCGGGAACCTGCGCGAGCGCGTCGCGCAGGGCCTTTTCCGGCGCTTGCACCTCGACGCGAATTTTCTGGCCGCCTTTGAGCTGCGAGGTCAGGTTTTGCGGCGTGTCCACAGCGGCGATTTTGCCTTTATTGATGATCACCACGCGGTCGCAGGTCATGCTGACTTCCGGGAGAATATGCGTGGAGAGAATGATGGTGTGATCGCCCGCGAGGCCTTTGATCAAGTTGCGGACTTCGATGATCTGCTTGGGATCGAGGCCCACCGTGGGCTCGTCGAGGATGATGACGTCGGGATCGTGCACCAGGGCTTGCGCGATGCCTACGCGCTGTTTGTAACCGCGGGAGAGGCGCTTGATGAGCTGCGTGCGGCGATCTTCCAGATTGGTTTTGCGCATCGCTTCGGTGACGCGCGCGGCGCGCTTATCGGCCGGGACGTTCTTGATGCGCGCGACGAAATCCAGATAATCCTCGACGGTCATATCCGGATACACCGGCGGAGTTTCGGGCAGGTAGCCGATGTGGCGGCGGACTTCCATGGAATCGCCGAAGACGTCGAAGCCGGCGATTTTTGCGGTGCCCGATGTGGCGGGCATGTATCCGGTGAGAATGCGCATGGTGGTGGTCTTGCCCGCACCGTTGGGTCCGAGGAAACCAAGGATTTCGCCTTTATTTACCGTGAAGGAAACGTGATCCACGGCCGTGACCGCGCCGTAGGCTTTCGTCAAATCCTGAACTTCTATCAATGCATTCCTCCGCTGAGAGCAACCCGGCAACGCCGCCGGACAGTTCCAAACAAACGTTTATACTAAAAAACGGCCTAAATTGAAAATCACGCGGGAGATTCACAGCGAGTGATTTTGCGATCGCGCGCGCAAGCGGCGAGTTTATTAGCATTGTCTCAGATGCAGAAATCAGCGCATCAGTTGCCGAACTGGTGCGCCGGGGGGTTTCTCAGTATGATTCGCGGCAAGTCTAACCAGGAGTTTGCATCGTGAAACGATTCCTTGCTGTGTTTGTGGCGGCGCTGCTTGTTGCAGTGCTGGTCGTGCCCGCTGTGCGCGTGGGCGGGTCTTCGATGCCGTTCAACGTGGGGATCGTGAAAAAGAGCATCGTGTTTCTTTACTACCCTCGTGGGAAGGAATTTGAAGTGGGCACCGGGTTCCTGGTGGATATTCCCATGAAGGCCGATCCCGCGCGCAGCTTCATCGCGATCGTGACGGCGCGGCACATCGTGGATCCGAAGTGGGAGGGCTGCTCGTGGGCAAATCCGCAGGAGATTTACGCGCGCGTGAACGTGAAGAATTTCAAGGTGGGCCAGGAAGAGGACGGAACGGACGTGGTGCCGCTGGGTCTGGTGAATGCGGGAAAGAACATTTGGTATGCGAGCCCGAGCGACCGCGTGGACGTAGCGGTGATTCCAGTCTCTGCAACGCACGTAGCGGAGCTGATGCGCAATGACGTTCGTTTTATTTCGGTGGCGGATTTTGCCACTAAAGCCGAAACCGAAAATTACAAGGTGGGCATCGGCGACCAGATCGTCACAGCCGGCTTGGTGCCGGCTTTGCTGGACACACAACGCAATTATCCGGCATTCAAGTTCGGACGGATTTCAAACATTCCCGAAGAGTCGATCAACATGAAGTGCACGCAGGCGGAGGCCGGCAAGGCGCTGCCGCGCGAGGTGTGGCTGCTGGCTGGAAATTTTGTTGGAGGCAACAGCGGCTCGCCGGTGTATCTGCTGCCGCCGGTGCCTTCCGCGCTGCATCGGGTGATGCTGATCGGAATTATTGCGGGGGCAATTCCCGACGTTGACCTGGGGACGATGGTACCTTCCGAGTATGTGTTTGACGTGATTCAGGCGCACTACCCCACTGCCAACTTGTATCGCGGCCACACTGAGCACAGCATCCAGAAATAGCCGGGCGCTGCTTTGGTTCGCGATGTACTTGACCGCGACGCGCGGTGACACTTGCCGATCGTCGCCGCCGCGCTGGGCGGGCTAGAAGGTGAAGCGGGCGCCGATTTGGGCTGCGAACGCGCCGCCCACCGTGGTGCCGGGGCCGAAGAAATCGCCCAGCGCGCCCGCGGGAAAACTTAATTGCTTGAGGCTGGTGATGGGCGTGAAGCTTGAGCACGTGGGCGGATTCGCGCAGATGCCGGTGATGTTGGATGGGTCGTTCACCGGAATCGGGAAGGCGCCGACGTTGGTGACGTAGTTCGCGCCGGGATTATTGCGATTGAAGAGGTTGAAGAATTCGATGAAAGGAGTGGCCGTGAAGCGCTCGTGGAACGTGAACGGACGGCTGACGCGGAAATCCCACTGGATGTAGGGAGTGCCGCGGAATTCATCGAGCGAGGTCTTGACGCCGTTCACCGTGATGCGGTCCGTGCCGTCGGTATTGGTGATGGTGAAGGGGCGGGCGGTTTCGGCTTGGCCGAGGAGAGAGACTTCGAATCCGGCGGGCAGATGGAACACTCCAGCCAGAACGAAACGGTCGCGCACGTCTTCGCCGGAAGGGCCGTAATCGCCCTGCGCAAAAGGATTGAGCGGATCGCAGACGCCATTCACATAGTCGAAAAGTTCGCCGAGCACGCAGCCCCAGGTTTGCGCTTTCGATAGCGTGTAATTGGCGATGAAATTGAAATGGCGCGAAACGTTGCCCTGCAGATGAATCGAGAGGCCGTTGTAACTGGAGCGATTGTCGCTCTTGAAGAGCGCGATGTCTGGCGCGTCTGCCGGGAGATTTACTCCTGCGGTGTAATCGTAGCGGCGATATCCGTGATTTCCCTGCTCGTGGGTGTAATCAGCGCTGACGAGCCATTGGGCATTGAATGAATGTTCGACGCCTGCGGTGACGTGGATGGCGTAAGGCGTCCGGTAGCGGCCGTCAATCAAGGCGCCTGCCGAGCCGGGCTGGAGGCAGCCAGAGTCCGTGGGCACGACGCAGGGGGCGGGAGGGGCGTTGACTGCCTGAAATGCAGTGACCCAGCCGTTCTGCGCGAGGTCGTTGTAATAGAGGCCGAAGCCGGCGCGAAAAACCGTGGACGCCGACTGGCCGAGAGAATAAGCGATGCCCAGGCGAGGCGCGAAGGCGCGGCGATAATCCTGCGGAGCGCTGGAGACGAGCGGAATGTCGAGCGCGTTCAGCGTGAGATACGCGGGATTTTCCAGCTGGCTGCGGCCGGAGGCGTTGAATAAGCCGAAAGTGGTGTCGTAGCGCAGGCCGTAATTCACGGTGAGGCGGGGCGTGGCGCGCCAGGTATCCTCGGCGTAGAGGCCCAGGCGCTGGACGTTCTGCACGAAGCTGCCGTCGGCGATGGGAGTGGCGGTGCAGTTGATGTCGACTGGAACCGGCGGTGTGCAGGCTAAATCGTTATAGAACTGGGTTGGATTTGCGGCGTAGAAGGTGGGATTTTGCGGATATTGGAGCAGGGTTTCGGCGTTGCCTGCGAGCGCGCCGCTCATCACCGGTTCGTGGATGAAATTGATGCCGAAGCGCGGGGCGTGTTTGCCAACGGTGTGAGTGACGTCGTAGCGGAACTGGTATTTTTCCTGGTTGCGCAGAACCGGAAACGCGGTGATGGGCGTGACGAACTGATTGTCGCCAAAAGTTTCGAAGCCGGAAATGGTGCTGTCCGTGGAACTGAAAGGAAAGGCGAGCGCGTATCCCAAGTCGCCGTTGCGCGTTTCGGTGTGGTGTAGGGCGCTGGCTTCGAAGACGAACGAGCCGATCCAGGTGGGGCTGAAGACGAATTGCTGGCTGACGAGAAGGTTCATGTAATTCGAACGCGAGGTCGCCCCGGTGGACGGCAGGGTGGCTTGCTGCACCAGATCATTGGTTGTGGTGTAACGATCTACCGCAGCGCGCAGGAACCATTGCGAGCGGGCTGACTGCGTCCAATCAAAACGCGTGGTGACCAGGTAATCGTGAAACGGCACAGGCGCGTTCGACGGAACTGCGATGGAATTCACGTCGGGGACCAGGCCGGCGGTGGCCAAGCTCGCCAGTGCATTAAATTCCGAGATGCTGGCGGGGCTGTAGGCGATGCTGGCGTCTTCGTGAACGTATTCGAGCGAGGAGAAAAACCAGATCTTGCCTTTGACGACCGGGCCGCCGATGGTGCCAATGTAGTTCTGGCGGGAGAAAGGCTGTTTGGGTTCCGGCGGCGGATTATCAATGGGCAAGCGGGCGTTGAGAGCGGCGGCGCGTTCGTAAAAGGCGGCATCGCCATGCCAATCATCGGCGCCGCGCTTGGTGGTGAGCACCACGGAGCCGCCGGTGGTGCGGCCCGTGTCGGCATCTTCCTGTGCAGTGCGCACCACGAACTCCTGGACGACGTCGGGCGAATAGTTCTGCAGAAAGCCGCCGATGTAGTCGTCGGAATTGTCGCCGCCATCCACGGAAAGCTCGACGTTCAGGCCGGAACTGCCGCCGAAGGAAACCGCGGTGATGCGGGCCTTGGTGGGGTCGGAGGGCTCGACCGGCTCGGTGCCGGGCACCAGGAAGGCGATGTTGGCAAAACTGCGGTGACCGAGAGGAATCGTCTGCAAGTCTTCGGCCGATACTGCGCCCTGGTGAACCGCGCTGGAAAGCTCGATCTGTTCCGTGCTGATCGAGGAGGCTTGCGCATGCACCTTTACGCTTTGCTGCAAGGCGGCGGGCTGCAGAGTGGCGGTAATCTCTTTCACCATGCTGACGACCACTTCGAGTTCCGAGGCTGCTTCGGCAAAACCCGAGGCGGTGACGCTGACGTGGTATTCGCCGGGGGGCAGATCATCCACACGGAAATCACCATGGCTATCGGCGCTGGCGGTGCGCTGGACGGCAGAGGCCTGGGCTTGGACTACGATCGTGGCGTTAGGAATGCGACCGCCGGAGGCGTCCTCTACGTGGCCGATGATGCTTCCGCGGAATGCTTGTCCCCAAGAAATGGCCGAGAAAATAAATACGGAACAGAACAGCACAACAGCACGACACAATTTCACGACCCGCTCCTGCTACTCGCCAGCTCATTGGTCTGTCCGGCGGCAGCGGTTCTGCGTTATGGGATGTGCGTAGGTTCGCGATGCAGCTGAACTTGACCTGGAGCACGGGCTGCGCGAAAACCTGGCGGCAAGGGCCGGGCAACGAGGTGCGCCTGGACTGCATCCTTATGGCTGACCGATGGGGCGCATTATCGCAGAACAAATCTGTGGCTGGTATAGGGTTTTGCGGCCGGCGGCGGGCCGACGGCCGGGTGGAGATGTGCGTTGACACGCTGCGGTGGTTTTGTTATTCAAATAGTTTCGTTTAATGAGCCAATGGTTCGATGTGGGAGCGACTCCCTCCGTTCCGGGCGGATCCAAAAAGAAATCCAAGGTGCTATGACGACATTGAAGGTGTATGCCCGAATGAAAAATTTCCTGGCGCTGCGGACGAGCGCGAAGGCCAACGGTCGGGTGCGCTGGAGCGGCTTGCCGTCGCTCGCCTGCGCGCTGATGGCTTTTTTGTGCGTTACGATGATCTCAAGTTGCGGTGGCGGCGGCAGCACCATCACGCTGGCGGTTTTCCCGAAGACTTCCAGCATCGATCAGGGGGAGCCGCTGGTTTTCATCGCGACACTGGGCAACGACACGAAGAACCAGGGGGTCACCTGGCAGCCACTGACGGGTTCCGGATGCGCCGGGACCAGTTGCGGCACTTTGACAAATATCACAACCACTTCGGTGACTTATACCGCGCCATCGGGTCTCACTACCGGTATTACCGTAAGCCTGGAAGCCATTGCGAAGGCAAATGCGGGCGTGACCGCGACGTCAACGATCACGATCGTGCTGCCGGTAACTTTCACAACCCTGTCTTTGCCGAACGGTTCCAATGGCGTCGCCTACAACCAGACGATCATTACCAGCGGCGGCGTTGCGCCCGTCACTTATGCGCTGGGGACTGGGGCGTTGCCTGCAGGCTTGAAACTGAATAACGTTGGAACGGTGATCGGAACTCCGACCAGTTCTGGAACGTCCACGTTTACGATTAACGCGACTGACGACGGGACGCCGCCGCTCACCGTGCCCTCGCCCACGTACACGGTTACGATTGATCCTGCGCCTGCGCTTTCCGTTACCTCGACGGCGATGGCCAACGGGATTGTGGGCACAGCCTACAGCTCCGCGATTGCTTCTGCGGGCGGCGTTCCGCCGCTGACCTGGAGCGTGCCGGCGAATACGTTGCCCAAGGGATTGGAGCTGAATACTTCGAGCGGGTTAATCACCGGCACACCCACGACGGCTGGACTTACCACGTTTTTTCCGACGGTTACGGATTCTGCAATTCCGCCCCAGCACGCGGCCAGTGCGGCGGGCGTGACGATTTCAGTGATTACCGTGGCGCCACTGCAAGCGGTGACGCCACCGCTGCCTTCGGGCGACGTGGCCGTGGGCTATAGCGCTAATCTTTTGGCCACCGGCGGCGTGCCACCATACACTTGGAGCGATAACTGGCGGCCAGCTTCCTTCGGGACTCAAGCTGAATTCCGCGACGGGCATCATCTCCGGCACCCCCATCCTGGCGACCACCGCTAAGTTCTCCGTGCGGGTGGAGGACTCCAATTTGACGACATCCACGCCACAACCGCTGAGCATTGCGGTTGCCGCCGGAACCACCAGCCCCACTACGCTGTTCAGCGGCGCTTACAGTTTTCTGTTCCATGGGTTCGATTCGGGCGGGAACGTCGAGATGGCCGGCAACTTCAATGCCAGCGGAAACGGCACGATTTCCAATGGGCAGCTGGACAGCAATCGTTCCGGCGGCACGCTGGGCATTTTCACGTCTTCCTCCTTCAATGGAACCTACACGTTAGGCAGCGATGGCCGCGGCACGATGCAGTGGATCACGACGAACAGCAAGGGTGCGGTTTCCACGACGAATTATCTGCTGGCGGTGGATTCGGGCGGGAATTTTCATATCATCGAGAACGACACGATCGGCACGCCGCAGACGCATGGATCCGGAATCATTAAGCCGGTGGTGGGAGGCTCGTTATCCGGCGCGGCTTTCAGCGGAAATTATGTGTTCGAGCTGAACGGACAGGATAACCAGGGAAAGTCCGAAGTGATTGTGGGCGTCGCGCACGCTGACGGCCTCTCTGAGTTGACTCCGGGAATGTTCGACGTCAACGACGGGGGAACGTACAGTCCGGCGGTGGCGGTTACCGGAAGTTTTGAGGTGACTTCGAGCAACAACAAGGGCATTTTGGCGCTGACCTACCAGATTCCTGCGTCGACGCAAGTCACAGCGACATACAGCTTTTATTTCGTTTCCTCGAATGACATTTTCCTGATGGCCATCGACGCTACCACGGCCATCTTGCCGCGCCTGGCGGGCGAGATGATATTGCAACAGCCTGGCACGCCGTTCGATGCCACGGCACTGCACGGAACTAGCGTGGTGACCGCGAGCGGCTTAGACGGTGCGAACGCCAGCGTTCTTGCCGGCCTGCTAACCGGCGTGACGACCCCAGGCGGAATCAACGAAGCGAACAGCACCTACGATCAGAATGACGGAGGCACGTACTCTCCAGGCATCGCCGCCGCCGGAACCTACACGCCAGACCCCAGCAGGAATGGGCGGATGGCATTCACCGGATTAGGGGCGCGGATCGCTGCGGCGTATTTAACAGCGCCTAATCAGGGACTTTTGATCGGCTCGGACGCCGCCGTCAGCTACGGCCTGCTGGACGCGCAAACGTCCACCGCGCCCTTCACGACCGCTTCGATACAGGGCGGATATACGCTGAGCGCGGAGACCACGATCGATCCGGCCGCTGTGAATATCGTCGGACAGATGGATTCGCTCGACGGCAATGGTTCCATGACGGGAATTCTGGACGAAGCGGACAACGATGGAACGCCGCACACGGATCAGTCGGTGGTGATCCCGAATTACGTGGTGGGAAGCAACGGCCGCGGGACGATGCAGATTGGTTCCACGATCGGTTTGCCGTCGGGGATGGTGTTCTACATTGCGTCGCCGGGAAGTTTCCGCGGGATCTCGACTGATGCGAACCCTGGGAATGCCCATCCTCAGGTAGTTTACTTCAACCACTAGTCTGTCTGCGTGCTGACGGGCAGGAAAATGCGCCACGGTGGCGCGGCGGAACGCTTATTTCTCGTCCTTCTTTTTTTCCTCGAGCTTCAGGGCGGCGGAATTAATGCAAAAACGCAGACCCGTGGGATCCGGGCCGTCTTCGAACACGTGGCCCAGATGCGCGTCGCAGCGGCTGCAGATCGCCTCGGTGCGCACCATACCGTGACTGATGTCGCGTTTCAGTTCCACGTTATCGGCCGCCACGGGCTGGTAATAGCTGGGCCAGCCTGAGCCAGAATGAAATTTCGCGTCGGAAGAAAACAGCGGCTGGCCGCAGCAGACGCAGGTGTAGGTCCCTTCGGCTTCCTCGTTTTCGTACTCGCCCGTAAAGGGCGGCTCCGTTCCCTGCTTGCGCGTGACGTAATATTGGTTGTCGTCGAGCTTGGCGCGCCATTCGGCGTCGGTCTTCTGAATTTTTTCGCTCATGGCGATAGCTTACACGATGTTGCTATTTTCTGTGAAGCACCCGCTACCGCAGAAAGCGGCGCGTGGTCGGATATACTAGGCTGGGCAAAATCGGGTGCTGGCCGATAATCGCGCTCGCGGTTTCGTGCTGGCGCATCGTTTGCGCGGGCGGCGAATCGAACTCGACGGTATTTTCATCGAACACAGTGGAGAAATTTTGTGATCGAAGTTTTTATTTGTGATGCAGTGCGCACACCTTTTGGACGCTACAGCGGCGCGCTGGCGACGATTCGCACCGACGACCTGGCAGCGATTCCGCTGCGCGCGCTGCAGGAGCGAAATCCGGGCGTGGATTGGGGCGATGTGGATGATGTGATCTACGGATGCGCGAACCAGGCCGGCGAAGATAATCGCAACGTGGCGCGCATGGCGCTGCTGCTGGCAGGTTTGCCGAAGGAAGTGCCGGGCGCGACGGTGAACCGGCTGTGCGGCTCGAGTCTGGACGCGCTGGGCGTGGCGGCGCGCGCGATCAAATCCGGCGAGACGGAGCTGATGATTGCCGGCGGAGTGGAGAGCATGACGCGCGCTCCGTTTGTGACCGCTAAGGCCGACAGCGCCTTCAGCCGCAACGCGGAGACTTTCGATACGACGCTTGGCTGGCGGTTCATCAATCCGCTGATGAAAGCCAACTACGGCGTGGATTCCATGCCGGAAACGGCGGAAAACGTGGCGGAGGAGTATCAGGTGGGGCGCGCGGACCAGGATGCGTTTGCATATCGTACGCAGCAGCGCTGGGCGCGCGCGAATGCCGCCGGATTTTTCAAGCAAGAGATCGTCGCGGTGCCCGTACCGCAGAAAAAAGGCGATGCGAAGATTTTTGATACGGATGAGCATCCTCGTCCGGACACGACGCTGGACGGGCTGGCGAAATTGAAACCGATCGTGAAGCCCAACGGCACCGTGACGGCCGGAAATGCTTCGGGAATAAACGATGGCGCGTGCGCGCTGCTGCTGGCATCGCAGGCAGCTGTTGCGAAGCATCGCTTGACCCCACGCGCGCGAGTGCTGGCGACGGCCACGGCGGGAGTGGCTCCGCGCATCATGGGCATGGGGCCGGCGCCGGCGACGAAAAAGCTGTTGGAAAAAACCGGGCTGAAAATTTCGCAGATGGACGTGATCGAGCTAAATGAGGCTTTCGCGGCGCAGGCGCTGGCGGTGACACGGGAATTGGGACTACTCGACGACGCGCAGCACGTGAACCCCAACGGCGGAGCTATCGCGATTGGGCACCCGCTGGGCGCCAGTGGCGCGCGTCTGGTGACCACGGCGATGTACCAACTGCAGGCGATTAAAGGGCGCTACGCGCTGTGCACGATGTGCATCGGAGTGGGCCAGGGGATTGCGGCAATCATCGAACGTTGCTGAAATAGCCCGCGAACGTTGCGGCTCGTCTGGACGAATTCCGGCTAACTTCGGCTGACGACCAAGCAGGTGATGTCGTCATATTGCGGTGCTACACCCACAAATTCGTCGAGATGTTTCATGATTCCAGAAAGTGTTATGGCCGCTCTTTCCTTTATTCTCGGCTGCAGCAGGGCCAGCAGGCGCGCTTCGCCGAACTGCTCAGCCCTTTCGTTCTGCGCCTCGGTGACTCCGTCGGTGTAAATGACCAGGACATCGTCGAGCTCGAGAGTCGTCGTACCAGCCACAAATTTTTCGGTTAGCTCGATTCCCAGCGGCATGCTTTCGGAATTCAGGCGCTCGATCGTTCCGTCTTGCCGCACCAGCATTGGAGGATTGTGGCCGGCGGAGAGATAGCTGAGCTCGCCTGTGGCGGGATTCAATTCCGCGAGAAATGCGGTGGTGAAGCGCCGGCCGTTCAGGTTGTTGCCGCAAGCCAACCGATTTAAGTCTGTAACCAGCTGCGAAAGCGAGCTCGGCGCTCCGGCAAGCGCGCGGAGACTGGCCTGAAAGTTCGCCATGAGCATCGCGGCCGGCACGCTCTTGCCGGAAACGTCGGCGACGGCGATCAGCAGCGGGCCATCAGCGGCGCGGCGAAAGGCGTCGTAGTAATCGCCCGCGACAGTGTTGGCAGGTCGCGTGGCGAACGCCATGTCAATTCCCGGCACTTCGGGCGGGACGCGCGGCACCAGCCAGCGCTGAATTTCGCGGGCGATTTCGATGTCGCGTTTCATGGCGACGTGATCGCCCAGGACCATAATCAGCAGGATCAATATTCCCGCGAAGGCCACAAGAAATTCCACTTTCGTGGTGATGAGTAGAAACTCAAAGCCGAGGACCGACAGGAGCGCGAGGAGCAAGCTGAAGACCAGCAACACGCGGCGGGCCGGTGAAAGTTTTTTCAGTATTCCGGCAAAGAGCGCGGCGAATATTTTGAAGGGCTGCTTCCAGGCCTGCTGCGAATGTACGGCGTGCCAGTCAACGTCGCGTTTATAGAGGCTGGAGCTGGCGTGGGCTTCGGCTTTGAACTGCATCCAGAGGTCCGCGGTCTCCATGCCTGCGGTTAATTGGCGCCAGCCATCCTTGGAACGCCAGAGGGTGCGCTTGGCTTTGGTTTTCAGGTTGTGCGCGAAATTCTGGAACTTCGCCCAGCGGGAGGCGGTGGTTGGGTGAAGCTCTTCGCTGACGAGAGTGGCCACATCTTAACCATACGCTCTTCGGCTGCGGCGCGCCGCTCAGGTTTTTGAGGTATTCTTGAAAGTGAGTTGACCTGTTCTGGGGCGGCGATTTGTGCCATGACCGCGCGTGGCTGCAATTCCTGAAATCTGGGCGAGTACTATATTCGAGTAGAACTTTCCGGGACCGAGAAAAAAATCGCGTAGCAAGATTGCGGCCATTTCTGTAGGTCTTTACTTATTAGCAAGTTACAGCGAGTTCGTCTTGGCTGCAGACGTGCACTCTTGCATAATCAAGTCTCGTCGATAAGCGTCATGTCCATACGAGACAGCAGCATTCGAGATCGGAGACCCAGTCTTGAGTACACGAGCTTTAGTTGGCAACCCAGCCGGCAAAGATGTGAATCCCGCCGAGGATATACCCAGCCCTAGATGGGCAGAGCGCCTGCGCGCGCTGAAGAACATTCCCCCGGTAATGAAATTTGTTTGGGACGCTGCGCCGGCCGTGGCCGTCGCGAACCTGACTTCGCGTGTGGTGGCTGCGCTGATTCCGCTATCCATGTTGGCGGTCACGCAGATGATCATCGCCGCAATTTACGCGTTAAACGCCAAGCAAACGCCGCTGCCACATTATTTCTGGGGACTGGTGACTCTGGAATTCCTGCTGGCTGGAATTGCGGCCATTTTAATGCGGGTGATCGATTTCTGCGACACCACCCTGGCTGAACGATTCATGAAGCACATCAGCGTGCGGTTGATGAAGCACGCGGCGAATCTGGATTTGATGTCCTACGAAGATCCGGTTTTCTATGACAAGCTGGAACGCGCTCGTGTACAGAGCACGGACCGGGTACAGATGATCAAGATCTCCGGCCGGCTGATTCAAGAAACCATCACGACGGTCAGCCTGGCGGCTGGGATTTTCGTCTACTCACCGTGGTTATTGATCGCGCTGGTGGCGTGCGTGGTACCGGCGTTTCTGGGCGAAACGCATTTCGCGTTCCTGGGATATTCGCTGAGTTTCCAGCAGACTCCCGCGCGGCGCGAGCTCGATTATTTGCGGCTGTTGGGCGGCACTAAAGAAGGCGCGAAAGAACTGAAACTATTTGGGCTTGCGCCGTTCCTGGTGGGCCGGTATTCGGATGTCGCCACCGAGCTTCACGACCAGACCATAGGCGTGGCGCGACACCGGCTGTTTATTGGCGCGCTGCTGGCGATGGTGGGTGTGGCGGGTTACTACGGCACTTACATCTTCGTGATTTATCACACAGTGACAGGCTTAATTTCGCTGGCCACCATGATTTTTCTGGCCGGTGCGATTGGCGGGGCCAGTTCCAACATCCAGGCGGTGTTCACTACTTTTTCGGAAATTGCCAACCAGGCTTTGTTTATGACTGACTTGCTGGAATTCTTCGCGGTGAAGCCGAAGATTTTCTCGAAGCCTGGCGCGTTGCCGGCTCCTAAGAAAATTCTGCAGGGATTCGAATTCAAGAACGTATCGTTCGCCTATCCGGGCAGCTCGCGGATGATTTTGAAGAACGTGAGCTTCAAGCTGGCGCCTTCGGAGCGCATCGCCATCGTCGGCGAGAATGGCCAGGGCAAGACCACCATCGTGAAGTTGCTGACGCGCTTGTACGATCCGACTGAAGGACAAATTCTCCTGGATGGCAAGGATTTGCGCGAGTACGACCTGGAGAGCCTGTGGCAGGAAATTGGCGTAATTTTCCAGGACTTCATGCGTTATGAGATGACGGCTTCGGCCAACATCGCGGTGGGCCGCATTGAGGAGCGCAACAATCCGTTCCAGATCCGCGCGGCTGCCAACAAGAGTCTGGCGGAGCAGGCGATTCGCCGGTTGCCCAAGGGTTTCGATCAGGTTCTCGGCTCGCGTTTTGAAGGCGCCGTGGATCTTTCGGGCGGCGAATGGCAGAAGATCGCGATTGCCCGCGCTTATTTGCGCGATGCGCAATTGCTGATTCTGGATGAGCCTACGGCGGCGCTCGATGCTCGCTCCGAGCACGAGGTGTTTCAGCGCTTTTCCGAATTGACGGAAGGCAAGATGTCGCTGCTGATCTCGCACCGCTTCTCGACCGTGAAGATGTCCAATCGCATTCTGGTCCTGAAGGACGGCGAGATTGCCGAACAGGGCCAGCACGACCAGCTGCTGAAAGTGGGCGGACATTATGCGGAGATGTTTGAACTGCAGGCCGCGAATTACCGCTAAATTTTCTGAGGGCTGATCACTGGCGTGCGTGTTTCGCGGCCGGTTTGACTGCTGCGGTGAGTGGTTCCAGTTCCCTGCCCCAATTATTTCCTACGTGTTGCGCAGGTGCATCCCAACTAGTTCCTGTGGCGCGAGTGGCTGATAGGCTTTGAATCCCGCGCGATCCATGCCTCTTTGTGCTTCCGGATTCTTCATGAAGGTATCCCACACGAACGCGGTGCGCGCATTTTCCGCCATTACCATCGTAATCCCGGCATCAATTCCAACCACGTCGCTGTCGTACCAGTTTGTCAGCGGATTGAAAGCATCCACGAATCCGTAGCGGCTCCAGGTGCCGGCGCCGTAACGATTGTCAATCGTACGGAGCACGCGCATCGTGGGTCCCGGCAAAAATGGCAGCGAACCCGCCGCGGCACAGGGCACGATGGTGCCATCAATCGGGCCAGTTTCCGGCGGGCCGCCCCAGACGCGGTATCCATTGATGGAATCGGAGGCGGTGATTCCCCACAGGTCATTGCTGTAATCGGGAAACTTGTTCGCGAGGCTCAAACAGAATCGCCGGTGCACGTCCGTCGCCAGGATCGAATTTTGAAAATAGTCCGCGTACAGATCGCGCTTGCCGCGGAAATCAAACCAAGCCTGCGAATACTGATGGACGAACAGCGGAGCGTAGGAGCCGATGAACTTGATCCCGTCGAATTCGAATATGGTGCGCTTCCAGGCGTCCCAGGTGGCCGGGGCCAGCGCGTGGGACGTCGAGCCCAGGCCCAGCAGGTACATCATCATCATTTCGCTGTAGCTGTCCCAGCGATATTGCAGGAATCCTGTTTCCGGGCTCCAGCCGTGCGGAAGGATGCGCGTATCTTCGGACAGCCAGTTCCAATCCACGCGGTTGAAAATTTCGTGCGCCAGCTCGCTGATCTCGGAGTGCTCGAAGTGCTGGCGGCAGGTGAGAATTCCGCACAGTAAAATGGAAGTATCTATCGAGGAGAATTCGGATTGCCAGAGCCGCTCGCCGGTATTGATGTTGGCCCAATGGTAGAAAAATCCGCGCTGGTTGGGCAGCTTCTTCCAGAAAAAGCGCAGCGCGTTGATCACGCGTTCGCGGGCGAGCGTGAACGAGATATATCCGCGCTTTTCGCCGATGCACAGCGCGGTCAAGCCGAATCCGGTGGCGGCGATGCTGCTGACCACACCGTTGTCGGAGGAGCGCACATTGCAGCGGTCCTTCACCATTCCGGTGCTGGGATTGGTTTGATCCCAGAAAAACTGAAAAATCGCTTTTTCGAGCTCCTCAAGGAAGGAATCGTCCCTGGGCGAGAGGTAGCTGGGAGGCGGAAGCTGCGAGGGCGCAGGGGCGGCCTGGCGGCTGGCAAGGGAGTGCTGGAGCGAGAGGCCTGAGGCAAGCGGAATGCCGCAGGCGGAAAGCGCCGCCAAATCCCGCAGCAACTCGCGGCGCGACAGCTCCCTTGGCCTCAATATGTCCCTAGTCGGCACAATTAATGTTAGACGAACCAGACATCGAATGTAACAGCGGATGAAACGAAGCTAATGACTGTTTCGACGAATGAAAGGCCCCCTGGGCAGGCTGTCTTCCGAGTTCTATGCTCACCCTAGTACGATGCGGACCTGATGCACCACGCCGTCGTCCATCAGGTGAATCGCGGCGGAGCCGGCCAGCAGCTTTCCGTCAAGCTCCGTAAGAGCGACCCCGCGCGCCACTCCGGAGGGATTTTCGACAGTGATCTTGTACAGGGACGAGTGGTAGCGGAACTCCACGCCGTATCCAGGCCAGTTTCGCGGGATGCAGGGGTCAATCGAGAGCAAGGTTCCGCGCACTCGGAATCCCAGGATTGATTCGATCCCGGCGCGATAGAGCCAACCTGCCGAGCCGGTGTACCAGGTCCAACCACCGCGTCCGATATGCGGCGCTTCGGCGTAGATATCGCCTGCGACGACGTAAGGCTCAACCTTGTAGCGCTGCACGTTGGCGCGCGTATCGGCACGGTTGATGGGATTCATCATGCGGAATAGCTCCGCGGCTCTCTCGCCGTCGCCCAGCTCCGCAAACGCCATCAGCGTCCAGGTGGCGGCGTGGGTGTACTGGCCGCCATTTTCGCGAATGCCCGGCAAGTACCCTTTGATGTAACCGGGATCGTGATCGGGATGATCGAAAGGCGGCGTAAGCAGCAGGATCAAGCCGTCGGGGCGGCGAATGAGCTGGTTGTCCACCGCGGCCATGGCGCGAGCGGCCCGGCCTGGTTCGGCGGCGCCGCTCAAGACGGCCCAGGACTGCGCAATCGCGTCAATCCGGCATTCAGTGTTCTGCGCGGAACCTAGCGGCGTGCCGTCGTCGAAATAAGCGCGGCGGTACCACTCGCCATCCCAGCCATCGCGCTCCAGAGCAGCCTTGAGGCTGCTGACGTGCAGGCGCCACGTCTCAGCACGCTGGCGCTCGCCGCGGCCATCCGCGAGCTTGGCAAACTCCCACAGGACGGCGTGCAGGAACCAGCCGAGCCACACGCTTTCGCCCTTGCCATCCTGTCCCACGCGGTTCATGCCGTCGTTCCAGTCACCCGTGCCCATCAACGGGAGGCCGTGGCTTCCCACATTCAGGCTGCGGTCCAAGGCGCGCGCGCAGTGCTCGAAAAGCGTCGCGCGGGTTTCGGAAACGCGCGGCTGGAAATAGGATTCCTTCTGCCCTTCCGCCAGCAGATCGCCCTCGATAAAGGGGACGGATTCTTCCAGCACGGTCATGTCGCCGGTGGCTTCGATGAACTGGACCACGGAGTAGGGCAGCCACAGGAGATCGTCGGACATGCGGGTGCGAATGCCGCGACCCGAAGGAGGGTGCCACCAATGCTGGACGTCGCCTTCCGGGAATTGGTGGGCGGCCGCGCGCAGTAATTGCTCGCGCGCCACACTGCGTTTCGAAATATTGAGAGCCATCACATCTTGCAGTTGGTCACGGAATCCATAGGCGCCGCTCACCTGGTAAAAACCTGCGCGGGCCCAGACGCGGCAAGATAATGTTTGGTACAAGAGCCAGCGATTCAGCAGCACATCCATGCTGGGATCGGGAGTGGTAACTTTCACGGTGTCGAGGATTTCGTCCCAGCGGCGCGTCACTTCGCCGAGAACTTTGTCCAGATCCGCGGTGCGGTAGCGCATTAACAGGTCGCGCGCTTGTTCTTTGTTTTCCGTTTGGCCCAGGAAAAATACGACTTCGGCGCGGGCCCCTGCGCGCAGCTCGATCGTGGTTTGCAGCGCGGCGCACGGGTCCAGGCCCGGACCCACCTTGCCGGAGAGCGGAGCGGTGCGTTCCAGCGCCGCGGGGCGGGCAACGGTGCCATTGCGGCCGAAAAATTCCGTGCGGTCGCCGCTGCAGGAGGTTTGCTGCCCGCGCAGATCGGCGAAAGCGACACGGCCGCCAAACTCACCGCTCCAGGCGCTGCGCGCCAGGATGGCTTTCGACTGCGGCTCCACTTCCGTGATGATGTAAGGCGCCGTGGCGCTGCGCGAGCTTCCCAGCACCCATTCGGCATAGGCAGTGATGGAAAGGCGGCGCACGCGGTCCGAATCATTCCGCAGCGTGAGCCGGGAGATTTTTATGGGGTCTTCCACCGGGACAAATTGCAAGAGCTCCAGGGCAATGCCGCGCGAGCCGTGCAGGAAACGGCTGTAACCCTGACCGTGACGCGCCTGATAGCTTGCGCCTTCATCTCGCACGGGCAGAGCGGTAGGAGTCCAGACTTCGCCGGTGGCTTCGTCGCGGATGTAGATCGCTTCACCCGGCGTGTCAAAAACATGATCGTTGGACCAAGGTGTGAGCTGATTTTCATGGCTGTTGAGAGACCAGGTGAAGCCCGAACCAGATTCGGAGACCAGGAATCCGAAGGATGGATTGGCGACGACATTGACCCAGGGCTCAGGCGTGCGCAGTCCTTCGTTCAAGGCAATCACATACTCACGGCCACGATCCGCGAAACCGCCCAGGCCATTGAAAAATTGCAGAGCCTGGCGCGGCAAGCGAGATTCCGGGGACTTGGTGGGGCGTGCGGGGCGCGCGAGGGCGCGCTCTGGCGGCTCCGGATATTGCGAGCGGACGATCTGCTCTGCCAGCGTGCCACGCCGGCTCAACAGCACAGCGCGCGCCACGGCTTGAAGTTGGGTGCGCGCCTGCGGAGTGAGCAGATCGCCGCGCAGCAGGAAAATTTTCCCGCTCACGCCGCCGGAATCCGGCGAGAGCCTCAACTGGCTGCCGCGAACCAGAGCTTCGAGTGAGTCTTGCAGTTCCTGCACGTAGGATGCGGCCTTTTCGTTGATGATGACCACGTCCGCCGACAGCTGCTTCATCCGCCAGTATTCGTGCGCACGCAGCATTTGCCGGATGATGTCCACGTCGTCGGGATCGTCAATGCGCGCCAGAATAATCGGCAAATCGCCGGAGATTCCCTGGGCCCACAGCGTGGAAATATCCAGAGAGCTGCGCGCCAGCACGTCGGCGGTGGGTCGCAGCGACGGATCCACGTACAGGACGGCGTTCGCCAGGCGCTGGAACAGCAGCGCTTCTTCGGAAGTGATGCCCAGGTGATGCAGCTGCACCTGCGCCTGCGTCCACGCCAGGGTATGCGTGCGTTCAAAGGTTCGCGCATCGCGATATTTGTCGGCGAGATCCAGAATCTCTTCGCGCGTCCCGGCGGCAATAGTGGAAAAAATCAAATGGACCGTGCCGCCCGGCGGAACGCGTACCGTGCGGCGGAGGCTCAAGATAGGATCCAGCACGGAACCAACTGTATTGGAAAGCGGACGGCCATCCATTACCGAAACGGGATCGCGCAGATTGCGCGTGCGTCCCACGAATCGCGCGCGATCCGTTTCAAATTGCAATTCTCCGACGGTTTCGCCATCCGTCACCAACACATGGGCGACCCACACGGATGTCTCGTCTTCGGAGCGCTTGCGGCGCGTGGCGACCAGAGCGCCGACGTCCGCCACGAATTCAGTTTCGACGAATAGTTTTGCGAAAGCGGGATGCGCGACATCCGCCGCTTGCGGCGTGAGCGAAAGTTCGGCGTAGGAGGTAACTTGAATATCGCGCGCGCGCACGCCCACGTTGCTGAGCGAAATGCGCCGGACTTCCGCATCGTCTTCGGAGGACACTACTACGTCCAGCGCCGTCGTAAGCGAGCGGTCGCGCCGGATGATCTCGGCGTGGTCCTCGAAGAAAATGGCTTCGTATTCGTCGGCTTCGATTCCCGCGGGCTGGAATCCAGCCGACCAGACGTTGCCGGATTGTTCGTCGCGCAGGAAGATGTACTGGCCCCAGTTATCCAGCGTGAGGTCTTCGCGCCAGCGGGTGATGGCCAGATCGCGCCAGCGGCTGTAACCCGAACCGGCGGAGGTAAGCATTACGGAATAGCGGCCGTTGGAGAGCAATTGGGTGCGCGGAATCGCGTCGTGCGGCGTGCTGAAGCGGCGCACCAGCGGAGGGATCAGTTCACGCACTTTGGATGCCGCGGAAACTTCTTCGGCGCGCGGACGCGCAACCAGCACGTCGCGCGGGGTGCGCTCCTGCAACAGCAGCTCCGTGGCGCGCACGATCGGCTCGGCGTGGAAACGATCGCGCATCACGCCCCCATTCAGCAGGTCGGCCAGCGCGATGATGGACATGCCCTGGTGATGAGCCATGAAAGCGCGAATCACCGCGACATCTTTTCCTTCCGGCAAACGGCTGCTGGTGTAATCCAATGCTTCGTAGAAACCGTAGCTTCCGGCGGCTCCCGCGCGCGCGAGCCTGGCAAAATTCTGCACCGCCGCTGCAGGATTGATCATCGCGGCCAGCGCCGTGGCATACGGCGCGATCACCAGGTCTTCGCTCAACCCACGCTTGAGCCCCAGGCCCGGAACGCCGAAACCTGAATACTGATAAGTGAAATCCATGTCGCGAGCATTGAAGGCCGATTCGGAGATTCCCCAGGGAACGCTGCGCTCCTCTCCGTATTCGATCTGACGCACGACAACCTGCTCGTACGTCTGGCTCAACATGCTGTTCGCCGGAGAACGCATCACCAGCGCGGGCATCAGGTATTCGAACATCGAGCCTGACCAGGAGATCAATGCCAAGCCGCGGCCGACCGGAGTGAGCGCGCGACCCAGGCGGAACCAGTGCGACGCCGGCACTTCACCTTTGGCGATGGCGATGAAGCTGGCCAGCCGCGCTTCGGAAGCCAGCAGGTCGTAGCAATTGCCGTCCAGCGTTCCGTCAGTGCCGCGGAATCCGATGGAGAAAAGCTTGCGCGAGTTGTCGAAGAGAAAGGTGAAGTCCATGGCGTCGAACATGCTTTGCGCTGCGTGCGCGATGGCGACCAGGCGACGCGTGAGCGCCGACGCATCCCGGCCTGAGCCGTTGAGGGCTATCGTGAGAGCATCAATACGCTGCAGGACTTCGCGATTCGTCGCGAGATCACCGGCGAATCTTTCGCGCAGCGTGGCCAATTCGCGCACCGCGGATTCGCAACGATCCGGAACGTCCGCCAGCGCCGGCAGGTGGCGAAACGATGGTTCGATGGCCACCCACTCGGGGGCTTGTTCCTGCGGACGTTCGGCCATGGCCAGCACCTCGCCGGGTTCCAGACGCAGCCAGGGAATCATGATCCGCGCATCACGCGCATAACTTTCCAGGTTGGCCCGCGCGGCCTCGGCCCAGATGCACAATTCGGAGTCAGCAGGCGCGCCCAGTTCCTGAGCCAACGCCTGAGCGATATCGGCCACGGTCTGGGCGCGCTCCTGAACCTCCAGAAAGCGCGCGGCCCAGTCGCGCGGGCCGACGGGAACCGGCTCGAGCAAGGCCGCCAGCGAGTCCAGCGCGTTCGCCAATTGCTTGCGCGTTACGGTGTGCGTGCGCTGGGTATCAGCGATTTCTTCCAGCGCTTCGCGCAATAGATGCAGCGCATCACCGACGCCGGTGAAGGGACGCGACGCGGCGAAGGGTTCCTGGATGATTTCGCGGCAGCCGTTGCCCAGAACGAGCAAATTGGCGGCGAGGTTGCCGCTGTCCACGCTGGAGACATACTTGGGATCGAGCGGAACCAGGCGGCGCGTGTCGTACCAATTGTAAAAATGGCCGCGGTACAGCTCCAGCTGACTCATGGTTTGCAGCGTCGCTTCCAGGCGATCAGCTGCTTCCTGCGCGCCCAGCCAACCCATGTCTCGAGCGGCGAGCGTCGAGAGCAGATAAAGACCAATATTAGTGGGAGAAGTTCGATGGGCTACGACGGGCTTGGGATCTTCTTGAAAATTATCCGGCGGCAGAAAACGGTCTTCGGCGGAAACGAATCGCTCGAAGAATCGCCAGGTGCGCCGGGAAATTGTGCGCAGGGCCTTGGTGTCTGCCGCGGATAACGGCTCGATGTCTTCGACGGGGGGAGGAATGCTGATCCAACGCGCCACCGCGGGCGCCGCGATCCACAGCGCGCCAAACGGAACTGCCACCCACAAAGCCTGCGGACGCACCACGGCCACGGCCATCAGCGCGCCGGAAGCCACCAGCACGCTGGCGATCATGCGTCCGTAGGCGCCCAGGAGACCCAAGTCCACTTCATATTTGGCCTGCGCCGCGGTGACCCACTGCAGCAGATTGCGGCGCGTGAAGAACAAACGAACTAATGTGCGCACGATCGCATCGCTCATCAGCCACGCCTGGTACGCAATGAACGTGATGGTTAAACCGATCTGCGATGCGCCCAGCGACAGGTCGGACAGCACATCACGAAAATGGCTGCGTTTGGAAATGCCGCTCAAACGGGAATTCAATCCGACGAGAAAGGGGATTAGCGCGGGAATGGAGATCGTGGCCAGCACGAAGCGGGTCCACATCCATGGAGACACTTGTGGCACCAGCCATCCCGCCAGCATGAGCAGCAGCATGCACGGCGCGGAAAGCGTGCGGCGCAGATTGTCCATCATCTTCCAGCGGCTGATCGCGGGAATGGAAACTTTGCGGCGTTCTTCCTTCGACAGTCCGCCGCGCCCGAAAATCCACGGCAGAAGCTGCCAGTCTCCGCGGGCCCAGCGATGCTGGCGGGCGGCTGCCACTTCGTAATGCGATGGAAACTCGTCGAACAGCTCGATATCGCTGGCGAGCGCGGCGCGCGCGAAAATACCTTCGAACAAATCGTGGCTCAGCAGGGTGTTCTCTTTGACCTTGCCGGCCAACGCGGCCTCGAACGCGTCGAGATCGTAGATTCCCTTCCCGGTGTACGAGCCCTCGTGAAACAGGTCCTGATAAACGTCGGAAACCGCGGAAGCGTAGGGATCGATGCCGCTGGGGCCGGAAAAAATTCGCTGGAAGCGGGAGCCTTCGCGATCGGTAGGAAGCGAAGGCGTCACGCGTGGCTGCACCACGCCATAGCCGTCCACCACGCGCCCCAGTTCGGCGCTGAATTGCGGCCGATTCAACGGGTGCGCCATGGTGCCGACCAGGCGCGCCGCGGTGCCGCGCGAAAGCCGCGTATCCGCATCCAGCGTGATGACGTAACGAATCATGGGGATGGATTCCGGCACCTGGTCCCCGACCGGAATGAAATTCGTGTACGTCGAGCCGCGCAGCAGCTGGTTCAGCTCGTGCAGCTTGCCCCGCTTGCGTTCCCAACCCATCCATTTCTCTTCGCGTTCGTTCCAGGTGCGCTTGCGATGGAACAGGAAGAAACGTGCGCCGCCCCCGGGAGCGGGGCCATGGGCTTTGTTCAAGCCGGCGATGCCGCTGGCGGCCGCGGCCAGCAATTCGTCATCTCCCGGCAAATTTTCGGAGGTGGCGTCCACCCAATCGGTGAGCAGCGCAAAGCGCAGATCGCCATCCACGTTCGCGAGGTAGTGAATCTCCAGGCGCTCCACCTGTTCCTTGATCGCGTCCTGCGAGATCAAGAGCGTAGGGACCACGATGATGGTGCGCAGTTCTTCCGGAACGCCGTCGCGCAATTCCAGGCGCGCCAAAGTGCGTGGGCCCAGTAAATCCGCCACTACGCGATTGACCAGCGCTATCGCCAGATCGGAAGCAGGCACGGAAGCGAGCAAAGCAAAGAGCGCCAAAATGGGCGCGCTCACTCCCAATTCGCGGGCATGCGCCAGCGGCAGCGCCAGGATCAGCGCGGTCATCGCCGCGATCGTGCCCAAATACCCCGGCACGGCGGCGCGCACGTATAAGCGCAGCACGCCGCGTCGCCAGGCGACGTGGAAGCCGAGTTCCCGCTCGAAATCAAGGCGGCCGCGGGAGATCAGGTAGTAGCCGGGATCGGCCTTGCGTTCGTCCGGCGGATGCCCGTCGCTGCGAAGTTCGGCGCGCGCGCGCTTGGCGCGTTGCACGGCGCGCTGTGCAACTTCGATTTCGCTATGGGATGAGCCTCGCGAGAGATCTTCAATCGCATGGCGGTAGTAATCGCGCGTGGCAAAGTCCATGTCTCCGAAATTGCTGCCGCCGCGCAGCACTTCGTCCACCAGGCTGACGCTCTCGAAAAATTCTTCCCAATCGAACGCGGAAGTCAGCCGCATGCTGGTGATGATGTTGCGCACCGTCACGCTCATGGCGGCCTGCTCTTGATGTTCGGTGCGCACGATTTCGTCGGCGGTGGTGCCCTGTGCGGCGAGGCGTTCATCCAACCACACCAGAATCGGGCCGACCTTCGGATCCAGATCGCGCAGGCGCTGCACCAACTGCACCGCAAAGGAGCGTTCCAGCGGTTTATTTTCGAAGCGCCGCAGAACGGCTGCGGGTGAAACGGCCGTTTGCCCCGCCGCGCCGAGCACGCGGTCGGCAAGGATATCGGCTTCCACGCGCGCGTTGCGGCTGCGCACGATGCGCTCGGCCACGCGCCGCAGGTTTTCCACCAGCACGATGCGCAGAGTGATGGCCACCGCCCAGAGTTCGCCAATGGTCAGCGGTTGCACGCGCTGGTAGGCGCTGACGAATCGGCGCAATACTTCGGGATCGAAGCGGCTGTCGTTGTGCGCGACGAACGCCCAGGCGACGCCAAAGACGCGCGGAAAACCTTCCAGGTGCCCGGACGCGAGCTTGGGCAATTTGCGGTAAAAGCCAGGAGGAAGATCGTCACGAATTTCGCGCAGCTGCTCTTCAACGATATAAAAGTTATCTACGAACCATTCGGCCGCGGGGGTGATGGCTTGCTCGTGCTGGATGGCGCGCGCCGTGGCCCGGTAGTACTCGAGAAGGACGCGGCCATTCTCCAGCACGCGTGGAATCAGCGGCCGCCCTTCCTCGGGGGCGGTGACCACGAGCTGCGCGGCCGCCAGACTTTCCGCGTGCTGCTCCAGGCGCTCGACGCTGAAAAGCTCGGCGCGAATCGGCTCCTCTGGCTCGGAAAAAACGGGCGGAGGTGGTTGGGCCAGCTTAGCCATCTTCTAGCTTCGATTCTCCGTTCAATTCGTTATTCACCGCCGGAAATCTGCGGTTTGCGCATTCCGGCCGACGGAATGAAGCAGCAGTTCCGGCGGCCATTGGAAGGGGCGGCCGCAAGACAGAAGCACCAGGGCTATACGAGTTGGAATTTTACAGGACAGCGCCCGCAATGGAACGATAAATCGCGGCGCATCAGGCAAAGCAAGTATCAGCGTGAAGTGAATCACGGGGCGCTTATGCCGGAAATTACCGATAGACGCGCGAGGTGAAAACTGCGTGGCACAACTGGGGAGCGATCGCGAGAAGCGTGGTGGCGCAACATCAATTGCAATGCAAATAAGTGGTGAGCCGGGGAGGACTCGAACCTCCAACCCGCTGCTTAAGAGGCAGCTGCTCTACCATTGAGCTACCGGCCCACGGAAAAAATTGTAACACGAGTGAATGCCGCACCCAACCACCGCCGCACGGCACAAAATACCTGTAACGATTGCAGCGCCGCATTCATCCCGACGAAAAAATCTACTTGTGCCGCCTCAGCGTCGCCGCAATTTCCTGAGCCACTTGCCGGGCGCGGACCAGGTCGCCGGGGCCGAGTGAAATAGCCGCCACACGCGCGTGCCCGCCACCGCCATGCTTTTCGCACAGCGAAGCCAGATTCACATCCGCGGAAGCTTCTTTCCAGGGATTGGTGCCGACCGAAACCTTGGCGCGCAGCGGCGAGGAACTCACGCCCACGGAATACAGCGCGTCGGGAAACAAAAAGTATGGGACGAATTTGTTGTAGCCCTCGAGGTCTAAATCGCTGACATCGAAAAAAATCACGCCATCGCGAAAATCGGCGCGCTCGCGAAACACGTCGAGCGATTTTCGGTGCCGCTCCAACAGTGGTCCCAGATATTTCTTCACGATGGGTAATTCCACCATTTCCGCCAGCGACTTGTAGGCCAAGTTCGGAATCAGTTTAGGCACCAGGTCAGCTTCGGGCGCGGCTTCGATCACCAGGGCCAGCTGCGTGGCGGGTTCCGTAAGACTGACGGCGTCCGCGGGCGAGGCGAATTGCGCTCCATCAATGATGTCGCCCCAGTGAATGAGGTTGGCGAGCGGCTTGGCGTCGAAGCCGAATTTTTCCGAGGCGATGGTGGCCAGAAATTTGGTGCAGGATTTGTAGGTGGGATCGTAGAACTTCTTGCCGGAATGATCCTGACGAAAATGTTCGGCATCGGCGGGCGTCAAAAACGCGCTCTGATGATGGTCGAACCACCAGGTCAGCTTTGGCGAGCTGGAGTACTTGAAATCCACAATGGCATTTTCGTCGCCGTCGAAAGTCCCGTCCTCGAAAGGCTGCGAGGCTTTGTGCGTCATTCCGGTATAGAAGAACTCGGCCGCGGGATTGATGCGCTCCTTATAGAAGCGCGTGAAAATCGCGGCGGAGGAGGCCCCGTCGAAGCATTTATCGTGGAAGCAAACCCGGAGCTTCAATTCCCTCTCCTGACCACCCCCGCGGCATGGCACCTCGCGCAGGGGGAAAGCCAACAACGATGGACGTTCAGTTGGCTAAAGTCAAGAGCGAACGAGGGTGGGCGAATTCCGCGGTGGTATCGTGGCTCTTGGCGATCTTTCTGTGACCGGCATTAGGCAGGCCCGGACGGGGCGATAGAAAACCCGTCCATCCTGGAAAGAGCAAGCGTCGTGGATCGCTTCAGGATTTTCCGAAGATTTGATCGGCCAGATCAGCAGCGAGTGGAATGCGAAACTTTTCGCCTTGATACGCCTTGACCATGAGCAAAACCCAAAGCACGAAGCCGAGTACCGAAACGAGCGTGAGTAGTCCGAAACCCATTGAGAATCCCGCCATCCCCGACGAAACGAATAGCATCGCAAGGACGATGCGGATGACCGTGAGGCCACCGAATACGACGATGGACTGCGCGGCGTGGAAGCGGACGAACGGGCGCTTATCGATCAAAAAGAAAATCAGCCCCGTGATCCACCCAAGCAAGTAGCACAGCAGCCCCGCAACATTTTCGGACATGCCTGACTGCGTGCTGGCAGCGGGAGCCATGGCGGTCGCTACTCCCCCCTCCTGCGGCGCGCCGCAACTAGGGCAGAACCCAAGGTTGTCGGCGACCATAGTTCCGCACTTGGTGCAATGTGGCACGAGGTTCCTCCCGAAAGTTTGGCGTCCCAGTGTGGCATTTGAAGCGGAGCGTAACAAATGCCCGGTGCGGCGGCAAGTGCAATCGGCTGTGACTGATTGACCGATCCTTACAAGCCGCCGTTCGAATCGTAGCAGGGGGCCGATTCCGGACTTGACGGAATACGTGATTGGCGTACAATGTATACATTGGCAACGGAGGTCTTCAATGTCCGCATCTCGGATGGAAGTTTCTGTCGAGGCCGTCAGGGTCGCGGATGAAGTCTGGATCGCCACCGCCCTGCTCCACCGTGAGAATCCAAAAAGGAAGGATTTCACCATCGCCGAGATCATGGACCGCGTGCAGAAGGAACGAATCCATACGCCGCTCCGCCCCGGCGTGCGGGTTCATGTACTTCAGCACTCCGTTGCGAATCGTGCGAAGGATCCGGCGCGTTACCGCATGCTTTTCGCCACCGGCAAGCTTACTCGCCGTCTGTTCCGGAAGGGAGACCCATTTCATCCCGACCGCGATGGCTCAAAGATAATTCCAAATTCCGGCGAGATCCCGGCCAAGTATCGTTTCCTGCTCGATTGGTACGAATCAGACTACGCGCCGCCAACGCGCAAGGGTTCTCGGGAGGATTCGATTTTGGAATTGAAGGGCCTGGGCAAGGAAATTTGGAAAAACGTGGACGCGGACGAATACGTGCGCAAGCTGCGGGAAGGCTGGGAGTGAGCCGCGTTTTCTGGGACACCAATCTCTTTATCTACTTGATGGAGGATGCTGGGCCAAACACCGCGGCAGTCACGCGCTTGGCAGAACGCATGCTGGATCGAGGCGATATACTGTTCACTTCTGTTGTGACACTGGGAGAACTGTTGGTTCACCCCGTGGCGGAAGGAAACGAGGCGCTCTGTCAACGCTATGAGAACATTTTGGCGGCCAGGGCAATTCTAATTCCGTTCGACCAGACGGCGGCCCGCTCCTACGCCAGAATTCGTCAGAACAAATCGATAAAGCCGCCGGATGCGATCCAGCTGGCGTGCGCTGCGCGAACCGGGATCGACATATTTATAACCAATGACGAACACCTGCGAAATCAGTCGGTTCCAGGAATTCAATTTATTGTGTCACTCAAAAACGCGCATATCTGAAACGGGTGGTCGATTATGCAATCGGAGCGGATTTGGCGGCGTGTGCTGCCTGCGGATGAGATGTTTGAAACGGTTCGGCGCGGGTGATAGTGTAATTACAGGCGGAAGTGGCGGAATTGGCAGACGCGCCAGCCTTAGGAGCTGGTGGCCGAAAGGCCGTAGGGGTTCGAGTCCCTTCTTCCGCACTCTGCTTTCGAATTCCTCGTGCGAATTCTTCTTGCAGATCATTCTTCCGCTAAACGCGAATCGCTACAACCCGATTTGTCCCAGCATTCCGCTCAGGCGAGTTAGCTCGACTTCCGCCTCCAGAATTTCCGGCTTCAGTTTTTCTTCGAACTCGTGGCCCAGCTTGCGTGCTTCTTCCCGCAGCGATTCCAATCGGTGCTTGGCGGCCTCATGCTGGCGCTTCAATTCGGCGGCCGCTTCTTCGTTTGACTGGGTCATCTCTATTCTCCCCGATGGCAGTATAACGCGACTACGCGGGCCGGCACAGTCAACCGGCCGTCTCTGTAGCGACGCCGCTCGCAAACGACGATCGGATAGCGGCGCGCCGGCAATCCGCGAGCGGCATCCCGTGCAGATCGAAACTTTCTGCTCGACCCGAACAGCGTTGACGCCAGCACGCACTTTCTCTATACTAGAGTTTCTGATGCGGTTGCGTTTGGCCGCACTTCCCTGCCGTCCTCCCTCTCGAACTTCGAACAGGTGAAAGGCAGATTGGAAACAGGGTGTTCCGCAGTCCTTCCCCTGCAAAAAAATCCCATGACCGAATCAACCTGCAAACGCGAAATCGAGCTGGAAATTCCAGCCGAAGTGGTCAGCAAAGCCAGCCAGAAAGTGGAGCGCGATCTGGCGCGTGTGGCGCGCATTCCCGGCTTCCGTCCGGGCAAGGCCCCCGTGACGCTGATCCGCCGGCGCTTCGCCGAAGATATCCAGGGCGAAGTAGTGCAATCGCTGGTGCCGGAATACCTGGAAAAAGCGCTGGACGAAAAAAAACTGGTCCCGGTAACCCGCCCTGAAGTGGATAAGGTCGAATTCAAGGAAGGCGAGCCGCTGAAATTCCGCGCGGTGTTCGAAGTGCTTCCGGAATTCGAGCTGGGCGATTACAAAGGCCTGGAAGTTCAGGTGGACGAACTGGACGCGGGCGACGCCAAGATTGACGAAGTCATTAAGGAAATGCGCGAGCGCGCCGCGACTTTCGTACCCGTGGAAGGCCGCGCGGCGAAAGACGGCGACTACGCGCTGATGAAGCTTTCCGGAGTACCCGAGGGCGAAGGCGAGCCCGTCGAGGCCGACAATATTATGTGCCACATCGGCGCCGAAGAAACCCTGGAGAGTTTCACGGAAAATCTGCGCGGCGCGAATCCCGGCGAAACCAAGAAATTTCAGGCCAAATATCCTGATGATTATCCCGACGAGAAGCTCAAGGGCAAGACGTACGACTACACCGTGGAAGTGCAGGCAATCAAGGAAAAGAAGCTTCCGGAACTGAATGACGAGTTCGCGGTTGAAGTGGCTAAGGAAGTAGGCGGCGTCACGACAGTCGCCGAGCTGCGCAAGAAAATCCAGGACAATCTGGAAGCCGAGAAGGAAGCGCGGCAATCCGCGCAAGCACGCGAAAAGATTCTGGAAACGCTGGTGAAGAAGCACGATTTTCCGGTTCCCGATGCGCTGGTCGAGCATCAGATGGATGTGCGGCTGGAACGCACCGTCCGCTCACTGGCATCGCAGGGAGTGGACCCGCGCGCGGTGAATGTGGATTGGGTGTCGCTGCGCAAGGGCCAGCACGATCGCGCGGTGGACGACGTGAAGGCCGAACTGATCATTGACCGCGTCGCGGACGCGGAAAAAATCGAAGCAACCGACGAAGACGTCGAAAAGGAAATAAATGCGCTGGCGGAACACAGTGGCGAATCGGCAACGTCGCTGCGGGCTCGCTTGACAAAGCAAGGAGCGCTCGATAGGATGAAGTCGAAGTTGCGAAGCGACAAAACAATCGAGTGGCTCTACAGCAATACCCGAATCGAGAAGACAGCCAAACGTGAAGAGTAATATCTGGTTCGGGCTCCTCAGCGCGCAAAGACACTTCCAATGAAATATACAGACGACGCGACTCCGTACGCCACCACCCTCGTTCCGATGGTCGTCGAACAGACGAACCGCGGCGAGCGGGCTTATGACATTTATTCACGGCTGCTGAAGGACCACATTATTTTCATCGGCACGCCGATTGACGATCACGTGGCGAACCTGGTGACCGCGCAACTGCTGTTTCTGGCGTCGGAAGATCCCGAGAAAGATATTTCGGTGTACATCAATTCGCCGGGCGGCTCGATTTCCGCGGGCATGGCGATTTACGACACGATGCAGTTTGTGCGTCCCGACGTGGTGACCTATTGCATCGGCCAGTCCGCTTCGATCGCAGCGGTGCTGCTGGCTTCCGGCACTCCGAAGAAGCGCTACGCGCTGCCGAATTCACGAGTGTTGATTCACCAGCCGTGGATGTCCGGCCTGTCAGGCCAGGCGACGGACATTGATATTCACGCGAAAGAGATCATTCGCACGCGCGAATCGCTCAATAGACTGCTGGCCGGACACACGGGCCAAACGTTTGAAAAAATCGAGCGAGACGTGGAGCGCGATTTCATCATGACGGCCGAACAGGCGAAGGCGTACGGCATCGTGGACGAAATCATTACGAAGCACAGGTAATTGCCGTTCCAAAGGGTTAGTATCCAAACCGATGATTCCCTGCCGCCCGGCCGCATTCAGATTTACAATACAAGATACATTCGTTATGGGTGCGGTGAAATCCGAAGTGAGGGAGCCTAATCAGTGAAACGGTTCACACCGGAAGAGCCGTTACGCTGTTCCTTCTGCCATAAAACGCAGGAGCAGGTGGAGAAGCTGATCAGTTCTCCATCGGAATATCCGCGCTCGTATATTTGCAACGAGTGCGTGGGCGTCTGCCAGCAGATTCTCGAAGATGAGAAGCGCGAGCAGTCCAGCCCGGCGAACCGGCGTCTGCCCCGCCCTCCCGAGATCAAGGCGTTCCTGGATGGCTACGTCATCGGGCAGGACAAGACCAAGAAGAAGCTGGCGGTCGCGGTCTACAACCACTACAAGCGCATCTTCTTGAACAAGCAGCCGGGCGATGTGGAACTGGCGAAGTCCAATATTTTGCTGGTAGGTCCCACGGGAACCGGCAAGACGCTGATGGCGCAGACGCTATCGCGCATGCTGGACGTGCCGTTCGCGATTGTGGACGCGACGACCTTGACCGAAGCAGGCTACGTCGGCGAAGACGTCGAAAACATCATCCTGAAGCTGCTGCAGGCCGCCGATGGTGACGTCCAAAAGGCCCAGCAAGGCATCATATATATAGACGAGATTGACAAGATCTCGAAGAAGGACGAAAACCCTTCGATTACGCGCGACGTTTCCGGCGAGGGTGTGCAGCAGGCGCTGCTGAAGATTCTGGAAGGAACAGTCGCCAACGTGCCGCCGCAGGGCGGTCGCAAGCACCCGCACCAGGAATTTACGCCGGTGGATACGACCAACATCCTGTTCATCTGCGGCGGGGCTTTCGTGGGACTGGAAAAGATTATCGAACGGCGCGTGGGGCACAAGTCGCTGGGGTTCCAGGCCGATGCGCAGGTAACCACCGCGTCGCGGCGCAATATCGAAATGCTGGAGCAGGCGCAGCCCACTGATCTGATTCGCTACGGCTTGATTCCCGAATTTGTGGGGCGCTTGCCGGTGGTGGGCGTGCTGAGCGATCTGGATAAATCGGCGCTGGTACGCATTCTCACCGAGCCGAAGAACGCGCTGGTGCGGCAATATCAGCGGCTCTTTGAATTTGAAAATGTGCGGCTGCGCTTCACGGACGACGCGCTGGACACCGTGGCGGAGCTGGCGCTGCAGCGCAAAGTGGGCGCCCGCGGCCTGCGCATGATTCTGGAAGATCTGATGCTGGAGATGATGTATCACCTGCCGGCGCAGCGTAAGTTGCGTGACTTCGTAGTCACGGCAGACATGGTCAAGGGACGCGAAATCAACTGGAGCCTGCTGGAAAAAGCGGGCTAGCGTACCGGGAGAAAAAAAGACTCGATGTTCAATCGCGAAAAAGGCGAAATCAAGCGCGTGCCGATGATGCCGGTGCGGGAAATGGTGATTTTCCCGGAGATGATGCACCCCTTCATCGTGGGCCGGGAAGCGTCTGTGCGCGCGCTGGAAGACGCGCTGGCCGGCGACAAGAAGATTTTCCTGGTCACGCAGCATGACGCGTCGGTGGACGATCCCAAACCGGAAGAAATCTATCAGGTGGGTACGCTCGCGAATATCGTGCAGAGCGTGAAGCTGCCCGACGGCAATATCAAGGTGCTGGTGGAAGGAACCGAGCGCGCCAAAATCGTGCAGATTACCAGCGACGAAGGCTTTTTCCGCGCTTCGATCCGCGTGGTTACTTCCAAGACCGAGCCTTCCCCGCAACTGCAGCAGGCTTCCGAGCGCGTTACCGGCCTTTTCGAGCAGTATGTAAAGCTCTCGCAGAGCCTGAATTACGACACCATGATCGCGGCCGTGCGCGTGGAAGATGCCGGCAAGCTTTCCGACGCGATCTCCGCGAACCTGCAGATCCCCGTCGAGGAAAAACAGGAATTGCTCGAGCTTTTCGAGCCGCTGGAGCGCTTGAACCGCATCGCCGATATTCTGGAAGTCGAAATCGAAAAGCTGAACGTGGATCGCTCCATCAATACCCGCGTGAAGCGCCAGATGGAACGCGCGCAGAAAGAGTACTACCTCAACGAAAAGCTGAAGGCCATCCAGAAAGAGCTGGGCCGCGGCGAAGCCAACGAAATCGAGCAGCTGAAAAAGAAGATCGAAACTTCCGGAATGCCTGAAGGGCCGCAGGAAAAGGCCATGCAGGAACTGAAGCGGCTGGAAATGATGCCGCCGATGTCCGCGGAATCCACGGTATCGCGCAACTATCTGGACTGGCTGCTGGCGGTGCCCTGGAAGAAGCGTTCGAAAGAAATTCGTGACATCAAGCGCGCCGAAGTGATTCTCTCCGAAGATCATTACGGCCTGGACAAGATTAAGGACCGCATCCTCGAATATCTCGCCGTGCGCCAGCTGGTAAAAAACCCAAAGGGCTCGATTCTCTGCTTCCTTGGGCCTCCAGGCGTGGGCAAGACTTCGCTCGCGATGTCCATCGGCCGCGCCACGGGACGTAAGTTCGTGCGCGTGTCACTGGGCGGCGTGCGCGATGAGGCTGAAATTCGCGGTCACCGCCGCACCTATATTGGCGCCCTGCCCGGCCAGATCATTCAGATGATGCGCAAGGCCGGCACCACCAATCCCGTGTTCGTGCTGGACGAAGTGGACAAGATGTCCATGGATTTCCGCGGCGACCCGTCGGCGGCGCTGATGGAAGTGCTGGACCCCGAGCTGAATCACGCCTTCACTGACCATTACCTGGACGTGGAATATGATCTTTCGAAAGTCATGTTCGTCTGCACCGCGAACGTGCTGCACACGATCCCGCAGCCGCTGCAGGATCGCATGGAAGTGCTGCGCATCCCCGGGTACACCGAGCACGAAAAATTTCAGATCGCCACGCGCTACCTGATTCCCAAGCAGCTGGAAGCGACCGGCCTCGCGAAAAATCAGTTGAAAATCACGGACGACGCGATCAAGAGCACCATTCGCCATTACACGCGCGAAGCAGGCGTGCGCAACCTGAACCGCGAGCTGGCCAATATTTCGCGGAAAGTAGCGCGCAAGGTCGTCACCGAAGGCAAGGACGTCGCCGTGGAAGTCACTCCGACGAACTTGAACGACTACCTTGGCATCCTGAAGTACCGCGACTTCCTCGCGGAGAAGAAAAACGAAATCGGCTTGACCACTGGCCTCGCCTGGACGGAAGTGGGCGGCGAAGTTCTCTCCACTGAAGCCACTTTGATGCAGGGCCGCGGCCGGCTAACTCTCACCGGTAAGCTCGGCGACGTGATGCAGGAATCGGCGCAGGCCGCGATGAGCTACATTCGCTCGCGCAGCCATCTGTTCAGCCTGCCCAAGGACTTCTATCGCCACCTGGACATTCACATGCACGTCCCGGAAGGCGCGATACCCAAAGACGGTCCTTCGGCCGGCATCACCATCTGCACTTCCATCGTCAGCGCGTTGACGAAGATTCCAGTGCGCTGCGATATCGCCATGACCGGCGAAATCACCTTGCGCGGCAAGGTGCTGCCCATCGGCGGCGTAAAGGAAAAGCTGCTGGCGGCGCACCGCCTCGGCTTGCGCACCATTATTTTGCCGAAGGACAATGAAAAAGATCTGGCGGATATCCCGCTGGATATCCAGTCGCAGATGTCCATTCATTTCGTCGAGTCCATGGACGACGTGCTGCAGATTGCGCTGGAGCATCCGCTTCCGATTCCAGGCCACCCACCGGTTGCTGGAGTCGAACCCGAGTTCGGCGCGGACGTCGCGCAGGACAATGAACTAACCAATTGAAACCCTCTGGTCCTTCCTCATTTTGATCAGCAGGCTTGGCCCGCGGCCAGAGGTTTCCGGTTGTCTGTAGGTTTTCCCGTATTTAAGTTGCAAAAGTGTGGCAGGTTCGAATTTGCGCCCGCCCGTAATCCATTCAGAAATCAATCTGCCTGAAAACCAGGCTTGAGAAGGAACGAAATCGATGAGCATTAGCCTTGCAGAACTGAAAGACAAGAACATCACGGACCTGGCGAAAATCGCCAAGGAGCTGAACATTCCCGGCGCCTCGGGCATGCGCAAGCAGGAGTTGATCTTCCAGATCCTCCGCGCCCAGACGGAAAAGAACGGGTTGATCTTCTCCGAAGGAGTGCTGGAATGCCTGCCGGACGGCTTCGGCTTCCTGCGCGCGCCCGAATACAATTATTTGCCGGGCCCGGACGACATCTACGTCTCGCCGTCGCAGATCCGCAAATTCGATCTGCGCACCGGCGATACGGTATCCGGCCAGGTGCGCCCGCCCAAGGACGGCGAACGCTACTTCGCGCTGATCAAGGTCGAAGCGGTCAACTTCGAAGACCCCGAAGTCGCACGCAGCAAGATATTCTTCGACAACCTGACGCCTCTGTATCCGGCCGATCGCATCCGCCTGGAAACCACTAAGGAAAACCTCACCGGGCGAGTGCTGGACATGCTCTGCCCCATCGGCAAGGGACAGCGCGGCTTGATCGTCGCTCCGCCGCGCACCGGAAAGACGATGATGCTGCAGTCCATCGCCAATTCCGTCACCACCAACCATCCGGAAGTCGCGCTGATCGTGCTGCTGATCGACGAGCGGCCGGAAGAAGTCACGGACATGCAGCGCACCGTGAAGGGCGAAGTCATCAGCTCCACGTTCGACGAACCGCCGCAACGGCACATTCAAGTCGCGGAAATGGTGCTGGAAAAGGCCAAGCGCCTGGTGGAACACAAGCGCGACGTAGTCATCCTGCTGGATTCGCTCACGCGCTTGGGCCGCGCTTACAACGCCGTCACGCCGCCTTCGGGCAAAGTCCTGTCCGGCGGTATTGACGCCAACGCCCTGCAGCGCCCGCGGCGTTTCTTTGCCGCAGCGCGCAACGTGGAAGAAGGTGGCTCGCTCACCATCATCGCTACCGCCTTGATTGATACCGGCAGCCGCATGGACGACGTCATCTTCGAAGAGTTCAAGGGCACCGGCAACATGGAAATTAACCTCGACCGCCGCCTGGTGGACAAGCGCGTGTTCCCGACGATTGACATCAACCGCTCCGGAACGCGTAAAGACGAGCTGCTGCTGCCTGCGGACGAATTGAATCGCATCTGGGTGTTGCGCAAGGTGCTCAGCCCTCTCTCCACGGTGGAAGCCATGGAGCTTCTGCTCGGACGCCTCTCAAAAACCAAAACGAACGGCGAATTCCTCGCTTCCATGTCGAGCCCGGCCTAGCTGCAGATTTTCGCGGGGCGCAAGCCCCTTTCCCCCTTCCCGTTTTGGAGCACCCGCGCACAGCGGGAAGGAGAAACACGTGCAACGCTTTCTGGCTCGCCAGCCGATCTTCAATTCCGCACGCGTCGTGTACGGTTACGAACTGCTCTTCCGCTCCGGCCCGGAAAACCGCTATGACGCGCTACAGGCGGACATGGCTGCCGCCTCCACCGTGGACAGCATTCTGCTGTTCGGCATCGAGCGGCTCACGCCAGGATGCCGCGCCTTCCTGAACTGCACCCGTGATTTTCTGATTCGCGATTTCGCCACCATGCTGCCCAAAGACCGCGTGGTGCTGGAAATCCTGGAAACCGTTCCCATGGACGACGAAGTGCACGACGCCTGCCGCCGCCTGAAACAAGTCGGCTACCTGCTGGCGCTGGACGATTTCCAGGAACGCCCGGATTGGAAACCACTGGTGGCCCTGGCGGATTTCATCAAGGTGGATCTCCTTGCGACCTCGCCCGCGGATCAGCTTCGTCTGGCGCGCACTTATTTGCCCATGAATATCCGCATGGTGGCGGAAAAAGTGGAAACCTATAACGATTTCCATCGCACCCGCCGCTGGGGATACACCTACTTCCAGGGCTACTTTTTCAGCCGGCCCGAGATGCTTACGCGCAACGACATTCCGCCGAACCAGATGAACCATCTGCTGGTGCTGCAGGCGGTGAACCGCGCGCCCATGGACGTCGAAGAGGTAAGCGCGCGCATCAAAGCGGAAGCGTCGCTTAGCTTTCGCCTGCTGCGCTATCTGAATTCTCCCGCGTTTCCGCTGATCGTGGAGGTGCGCTCGATTCCTCATGCGCTCGCGCTGCTGGGCGAGCGCGGCACGCGCAAGTGGGTTTCGCTGATCGCCGTCACTTGCATGGCCAGCGGGAAGCCGGCGGAGCTGGCGGCCTTGCCGCTGATTCGCGCGCAATTCTGCGAACTGCTCGCGCCGTGCGCGCGGCTCCCGGACTCCGCGAACGATCTTTTCCTGCTAGGGCTGCTTTCCGCGATGGACGCGATTCTGGATATGCGCATGCCGGATGTGCTGCGGGAAATTACCATTCACCAGGAAATTCGTGATGCGCTGATGGGCAAGGCCAATAAGCTGCGCGAAATTTTCGAGTTCGCGTTGAATTACGAACGCGGGCATTGGGACGAAATCGGCCCGTCGGCCGCGCGGCTGGGAATTCAGGAAGATATGATTCCCGCGCTGTATGTGTCGGCGGTCGAATGGGCGCGGCAAATACTTTTCCCGCAGGAAGAACCCGTAGCACCGCAGGTGTAAATCGAAAGCTAGTATTTGCGTCCGCGGGGTTCCCGGCGTCGTTCCGGGCTTGGTCCCTGGCGTCGCCTTGGGCGGCGCGAACAGCCCGGCCGGCGACGGATCATTGCGGCTGGCCGGCGGCTGGCTATTTTGCGTTGGCTCCGGCCTGCTCTTGGGCTAACAGCACTACCAGCCGCGCTACTTCTTCTGGCTCCATCGCGGAGCTGTCCACCACCACGGCATCCGCGGCGCGCACCAGCGGCGAAGTGGAGCGCTGCAAGTCGCGCCGGTCGCGCTCGTGGATTTCCTCGAGCGTGCGTCGCAGGTTAATGTCGTCGCCCTTCTGCAGGTGCTCGCGCCAACGCCGCTCGGCGCGCGTTTCCGGCGAGGCGGTAAGAAAAATTTTCAATTGCGCGTCGGGAAACACCACGCTGCCGATGTCCCGTCCTTCCATCACTACGCCGCCTTGTTCGCCGGCGCGGCGCTGCTCCGCTACCAGCACCTGGCGCACTCCGGGATTCACGGCAATCTTCGATGCGGCCTGCGATACTTCGGGTGTGCGAATCGCCGTGGTTACATCATCGTCATCGAGGAGCACCCGCTGCGTGCCGCCTTCCGCGCGCAGGTCAATGCGCGTGGCGCGCGCCAGGGCGACCAATTCCTCATCGTGGCCATCGAGCAGCAGGCCGTTGCGCAGCGCTTTGAACGCCAGCGCGCGATACATCGCTCCGGTGTCCACGTACACGTAGCCCAGCAACTCAGCCACGCGCCGCGCCAGCGTGCTTTTGCCCGAACCGACAGGCCCATCAATCGCGACAATGAGTTTCTTCAAGAGGTCACTCGCGGGTCGGGGCTCGGCCTTGAGTTCAGGCTTGGCTTCGCGCTCAAATTCCCCATCAAATCCGCTTGAAGGCGCGTTCGATTTCACGCACCGAGTAGCGCAGCACCACTGGCCGGCCGTGTGGACAACTCATCGGATATTCGGTCTTCGCCAGCTCGCCCAGCAGCCATTCCATTTTCGCCGGGTCCAGCGGGGTATTCACCTTGATGGCCGCGTGGCAGGAAGTGGAAGCGGCAATCTTGGCCTGCAGCGAATCAATCGAGATGGCCTGATTTTCGCGCGCGATTCCGTCCAGGATTTCGTATAGCAGACGTTCGGCGTCGCCGCTGGTGATGCCTGCCGGCGCGGCCTGAATTGCCACGCTGCGCGCGCCCATCAGCTCCGCTTCAAAACCGTTGGCGCGTAATTCCTCGCCGATCTGCTCGAAAATAGCCAGCTGCCGGGGATTCAGCTCGACGATCAACGGCACCAGCAGACGCTGTCCGCCCAGTTCTCCTTCGCGGCGCGCGCGCAAGTGCTGCTCGAAGAGCACGCGCTCGTGCGCCACGTGCTGGTCAATGATCCACAATCCTTCTCCATTCACCGCGACAATGAAACTGCTATTCACCTGGCCTAGAGGCTTCAGGTCGGCAATGTCTTCCACGCTGGGCAGCGCGCCAGGTGTTTCGGCGGCGCGGATGCTGTCGGCAGCGACTGCTGCGCCGGATTCCTGCGGACCCAGCGAAAAATCGCTCGCGCCCGTGGGATCGAATTGCAGACGTTGGGAAATCGGGCGGTCGGGCGCGCCGCTCAATTCAAATCCTTCAGCGGCAGCGGCGACGTCACCAAAAGAAGCGGGAATGATCGCGCGTGGCGGACCGGGAAACGCGCCAGGCACTGCTCCGGCGCTTGCCGACGAAAGAAAGGCCGGGTCAATCGCCGCGGCTCCGGCCGCAAACGCGGTCGAACCGCCATTTGCCGGTGCAGACGCCGCAGCGCCACCGCCGGCAGCAGTCGCCGCGCGCGCGGCAGGAAATCCAGGAATGGGCCGCGCTACGGAAAGCGCCTGACGTATTGCATCGCGCGTGAAATCGTGCACAAACTGCGGGTGGCGAAAACGCACTTCGATTTTCGCCGGGTGCACGTTCACGTCCACTTCCTCGTAGGGCATATCCAGAAACAGCAGCACTACGGGAAAAACGCCGGGCGGCACGATGTTGCGATAGGCTTCGCTGATCGCGTGCAACAGCAGGCGGTCGCGCACCAGGCGCCGGTTCACGAAAATGTAAATGCCGTTGCGGTTGCTGCGCTGCACCTCAGGCCGCGAAGTGAATCCGCTCACACGCAACGTGGCGGCGCGCTCTTCGGCTTCCAGCGGCGGCTCGGTGATGGCGCTGCGCACCGCCGCTTCCGTCGCTGGAATTTCGGTGAGTTCATCCAGCGACTGGCGCCCGAAAATCTGATACACGCGATCCGCCAGCTTTTCCACCGGCGGACAATTCAGGATTTCCTGCGACGGGGTCTTCAGCAAAAAATGCCGGTCGGGATGCGCCAGCGCGTAATGCGTCACGAGCGATGCGATATGGCCCAGCTCGGTCGTTTCGGACTTCAAAAATTTGCGCCGCGCCGGGACCGCATAGAAAATATCTGCCACGCTGATCGAAGTTCCCACCGGCACTCCCGCCGGCTTCACACTCAGCAGCTTGCCGCCCGCGAATTCGATGCGCGTTCCCTCCCCTTCTTCCGCGTCGCGCGTTTCCAGCAGCAGGCGGGAGATCGCGGCGATGGTGGGTAAAGCCTCTCCACGGAATCCCAGCGTGGCAATGGAGAGCAGATCGTCGGCGGTGCGCAGCTTGGAAGTGGCGTGGCGCTCGAAGGCCAGCAGCGCGTCGTCGTGATTCATGCCGCAGCCATCGTCAATCACGCGGATCAGCCGCTTGCCGCCTGACTCCGTCTCGATGCGAATGGAACGGGCGCCCGCGTCCAGCGCATTTTCGAGCAGTTCCTTCACCACGGAAGCAGGCCGCTCGACGACCTCGCCCGCCGCAATTTTATTGGCGACAGTTTCCGGAAGTATGCGGATGCGGCTCATGAGGTATGGCCTGCAGAGTGCGGATCGGCCAAACCAGAGGCCTCAGAACCGCGGCGATATTCCGCGCGAGCTTCATCTTCGGTCCTTTTATCTTCCTGGGCGAGACTGCGCAAAAAAATCCGTGTGCCGAACAAGCTGAATAGGAAGACAACCACCACGAGCGAAACGCCAAACCACATCGGAAACGAAGGCATCTGCACCATCACCAGAAAAATGAACCCGATCGTCACGCCGAGCACGGCCAGCACCATGAATTGCATGCGCAGGCTAAGCCTGTGCATGCTGCGCACCAGCAGGAACACTCCCAGTACCGCAGCAATTGCGATGCCAATCAGCAAACGATACGACATCACGCGTCCTTCTTTGCCGCCATTCCCGCTTCCGATTGCTTAATGGCGATTCCCAGATCATTCAGCTGATCCGTGCCTACCGCTGACGGCGATTCGGCCATCAAATCCTGCGCGGCCGTCGTTTTCGGGAACGCGATCACCTCGCGAATGGATTTTTCTCCGGCCAGCAGCATCACCACGCGGTCGAGGCCCAGCGCGATTCCGCCGTGCGGTGGTGTTCCGAACGTAAGCGCGTCGAGAAAAAAACCGAACCGCTGCCGCGCCGTCTCTTCGCTCAGACCGAGCGCCTTAAACATTCGCGCCTGCACGTCCTGGCGATGAATTCGTATGCTGCCCGAGCCCAGCTCGACGCCATTGAGCACCAGATCGTAGCCCTTCGAGCGGCATTCCCACGGCGCGGATTCCAGCTTGTCGAGATCTTCCTCGACGATCCCGGTAAACGGATGCTGCGCGCTGACCCAACGCTTGTCGCTCTCGCTCCATTCAAAGAGCGCGAAGCCCGTGATCCAGGCGAATTCCCATTTGGCGCGGTCAATCAGGTTGAGCTTGTCGCCCAGGTACAGGCGGACGTGGCCCGCAACATTTAACGAAGTATCGGTGTGCGCGATCTGTTCTTTCGCTGCGACCGCAACGATCAAATCGCCTGCTTTCGCGCCAGTGGCTTCCGCCAATTTCTTCAGCCCATCCGCGCCCAAGGTTTTTTCGAGCGGCGAGCTGATCCCTTCGGCCGTCACCTTCACGGTGTAAACGCCGCGCGCGCCAGCGGATTTCGCAACTTCGCCCAGCTCATCGAGCTGTTTGCGCGACCAGCCCGCCGCACCTGGAGCGACCACCGCTTGCACGTTTCCTTCGAAATGAATCGTCGCGCGCGCCGGCTCGAAATGCTGCGTCACATTCTGCAGCTCCACGCCAAAACGCAAATCCGGCTTGTCCGACCCGTAGCGGCGTAAGGCTTCCTGGTAATCGAGATGGCGAAACGGTCCCTGCGCCTTCACGCCGACCACCTCCAGCGCACGAATCATTACGCGTTCGATCACCTCGAAGATATCTTGCTGGCGCGGGAACGACATTTCCAGGTCCAGCTGCGTGAATTCCGGCTGGCGATCCGCGCGCAAGTCTTCGTCGCGGAAACAGCGTACGATTTGAAAATAGCGGTCCATGCCTGAAATCATCAGAATCTGTTTGAAGATTTGCGGCGATTGCGGCAGCGCGTAGAACTGCCCGTGATGCACGCGGCTGGGCACCAGGTAGTCGCGCGCGCCCTCCGGCGTCGAGCGCGTCAGCATGGGTGTTTCAATTTCAAAAAATCCCAGGCTGTCGAGCGTCTTGCGCATCTCGAAAAGAATGCGGTGGCGCAGCTCGATGTTGCGGTGCGGCCGGGGGCGGCGCAGATCGATGTAGCGATGGCGCAATCGAGTTTCCTCGCTGGCGGTCACTTCGTCTTCAATCTGGAACGGCGGCGTCTTGGAATTATTCAAAATGTGCAGGCGCGTGGCCATCACTTCCACTTCGCCGGAAGCAATTTCGGGATTGGATTTCTGGCGGCGAATCACCTTGCCTTCGACGGCCACCACAAATTCCGAGCGCAATTCTTCGGCCTTTTTGTGCGCCTCGGGATGCAGCTCGTTGTTGAAAACGATCTGCGCCAGGCCCGCGCGATCGCGCAAGTCAATGAAAATCAATTGGCCCAGGTCGCGGCGGCGGTGCACCCACCCCATCAGGATCACATCTTTATCAGCGTCCGACGCGCGCAAGTCGCCACAGTAATTGGTGCGTTTCAGATTGCCGAGAGCGTCGAGCAAGATTCGGTTCCCTTTCGCGGGCGCGGGCGGCGCATTAGATCCTGTTGCGATGTTGCCGTCAGCCCCGTGTGCCGCGTTTTTCGGATTCCAGATATTCTAGCAGTTCGTATTCGGAAAGCTTCCTCTGATCCGCGTCGGCCAGGCGTTTCAGCGTGAACGTGCCGGAGGCGACTTCGTCGCTGCCGATGATCACGGCGTAGCGCGCGCCGAGCTTGTCGGCCAGGTTCAGCGACTTCTTAAATTTCATTTCTTCGCCGGGCAGTTCGACCGAAAGGCCCGACTCGCGCAGCTTTCTCGAAAGGCCTACTGCGGTGGCGTAAGTTGGCAATCCCATCCACGCGACGAACACATCCAAACCCGGCAGCTGCGGCAAATGCCCAGACTCCTGAATCGAAAGAATGGCGCGGTCGCTGCCGATCGCAAAGCCGATCCCTTTCGTCGGCGGCCCACCGAGAAGCTCGACCAATCCATCATAGCGCCCGCCGCCGCAGACAGCATTCTGCGAGCCGAGGCCTTCTGCAATCACCTCAAACGTCGTGCGCGTGTAATAGTCCAGCCCGCGCACCAGCCGCCAATTTTCTTCGTACACAATTCCGCGCTGCTTCAGCTCGTCCTTCAGCTTCGCGAAGTGCTCGCGGCATTCCGCGCACAGATGGTCGGAAATGCGCGGCAACTTCGCGATAATCTCCTGCTCCTGCGGCAATTTCGAATCCAGCACGCGCAGCGGATTGGTCTCGATGCGTCGCTGCGAATCCGGCCCGAGCTGATTCTTAACCTTAGTCAACTCCTGGCGCAGCAATTCCACATACTGCGGCCGGCAATTCTTGTCGCCAATCGAATTGACGTAAAGCGTCGTGCGCGTCAACCCCACGCGCTTGAAAAACACCATCAGCATTTCGAGCAATTCGGCGTCAATCGCGGGAGCGTCCGACTGCCCCAAGATCTCCGCGTTCACCTGGTAGAACTGCCGGTAGCGCCCCTTCTGCGGCCGTTCGCGTCGGAACATCGGCCCGATGCAATACAATTTCAGATTCCCAGGTAACGCCTGCAAATTGTGTTCGATGTAAGCCCTCATCGTGCTAGCAGTCGCTTCGGGGCGCAGGGATACTTGTTCGCCTTCGCCAGCCTGCGAAACACCTGCTTCGTCTTTTGCCAGCCGCTCAGAGCCATCCGGAAGACGGAACGTGAACATTTCTTTCGAGACGATATCGGTTTCAGTGCCCACAGAACGCGCAAACAATTCCGTCTGCTCGAAGATCGGCAATCGGATTTCGCGGAAATTGTACGATTCGAATACTTCACGCGCGGCGTATTCGAACCAATTCCACAGATTCGAATCAGGTGGAAGAATGTCGCGGGTGCCTTTGATGGCGCGGAATTGTCGTTTCTCTGGCAACGCTAGTTCCCTGTCTCCTTGCTTCCCTGCATCCGTTCCTCGGCGCGATACGTCTCTTTGTACTCCACATACCGCCGCGCGTACGCATCAATCGAATCAAGATCTTCAGCACCCAGCGCACGCCGCAGCTTCGCCGGCTGCCCCATCATCAAGCTGCCGGGCGGAACAATCGTGCGCTCCGGCACCAGCGTCCCCGCCGCGATGATCGAGCCCGTGCCAATCACCGCGCCATTCAGGATGATGCTGCCCATGCCAATCAAACAGCGCGATTCAATCGTGCAGCCATGCAGCGTGACGCTATGTCCCACCGTGACGTCGTCGCCCAGCACCAGCGGATTGGTATCGCGCATCACGTGCAAAATCGAGCCGTCTTGAATATTCGTGCGCGCGCCGATGCGAATGTAGTGCACGTCGCCGCGAATCACAGCGCAAGGCCACACGCTGGAATCTTCGCCGATCTCGACGTCGCCAATAATCACGGCCTGCGGATCAATATAAGCGCTGGCCGCAACCCGTGGCATTTGTCCCTTGTAACTGCGCAGCAATATGCCACTCCCCATTAGCACCTGAAGAAAATTCCCGCAACTCCGCGAGGCGCCGCGACAAAATCAAATCACAATATCTGCACCACAGGTGCGCCCGCCGAAGCGTTGACGATTTCGAGCCGCGCGATGACGTTGCGCGCCACGTCGTACATACTCTTGCCTCCGGGCGCGTCTTCACCCAGCGACGCCACCGGCTTGCCGGTATCGCCGCCGATGCGAATCTGCGGGTCAATTTCAATCTCGCCCAGAAACGGCACGCCGAAATTTTTGGCCATATGCTGGCCTTCACCGTGGCCAAAAACATCAATGCGCCCGTTGCAATGCGGGCAATTGAAGTAACTCATGTTTTCCACGACGCCCAGAATTTCCACATTCACCTGGCGAAACATTTCCACGGCCTTGCGCACGTCCGCCAGCGCCACGATGGAAGGTGTGGTGACGACTACCGCGCCCGTCACCGATACGCTTTGGATCAGGGAAAGCTGCACATCGCCAGTGCCCGGCGGCAAATCCACGATCAGGTAATCGAGCGTGCCCCACTGCACGCTGCGCAGAAATTGCTGCATCACGCTGTGCAGCATCGGCCCGCGCCACACCAGCGGCTTATCCCCGGGATTCAGCAATCCCATGGAAATCATTTTCACACCGTAAGCTTCCACCGGGATGATGGTCTTCTCATCCACCGCGCGTGGCTGTTCATTGGTGCCCAGCATCACCGGCACATTGGGGCCGTACACGTCGGCATCGAGCAAGCCAACGGTAGCGCCAAGCTTTTTCAGCGCGATCGCCAGATTTACGGCGACGGTGGTCTTGCCCACGCCACCTTTGCCGCTGGCGACGGCCACAAGATTCTTGACGCCCGCGATGGGCGGTCTCTTCTCGAGCGTTGCTGCAGGTCCAGGTCCTGGTCCGGGAGGCATAGGAGTCCTTTCGGCGAATCCGCGTAGCAGCGGCTTCCCGACTGATTAGGTCAGCCTGCAATGATAGACTGCCGGCGCAGGAGCGGCAAGGCCGTGAGCAAAACCCGCAAGCGTCCACTGTGGGCGCGGGATTAAGACCGCATTCACACAGTCATCCGAAGGGCGCTTTGCACGAAATCGCGCAAGCGGATACAATAGTATTCAGGGAGACGCGCGATCCTCGCAGCTGCCACACCTGCAGGTCGGGTTCCCCGTTCACGGGAGCTTAAACGACAATTTCGCCCCGTTTGTGGGCCCGCATGCGTCTAATCTGAAAATATGGATGTCGAAAAATTCATAAATGGCGTCGTAGCGCGTTTCATCGGCACGAAGCACGAACGCGACGTAAAAGAACTGCAGCCGCTGGTCGCGGAGATCAATGCGCTCGAGCCTGAGATGCGCAAACTCTCGGATGCCGAGATTACGGCGAAAACTGCTGAGCTGAAGACCGAAGTCCAGTCGCGCATGGAAGGCCTGGAGCGCGACGACCCGGACTACAAGCAAAAAATGCAGGAAGCGCTGCAGCCAGCGTTGGTGCCGGCTTTCGCGTTGGTGCGCGAGGCGGGGCGACGCACGCTCGGCATGCGCCATTTCGATGTGCAGCTGATCGGCGGCGCGGTGCTGCACCACGGCAAAATTTCGGAAATGAAGACGGGCGAAGGAAAAACGCTCGTCGCTACCCTGCCTGCGTATCTAAACGCCTTGACCGGCAAAGGCGTGCACATCGTCACCGTGAACGATTACCTGGCTCGCCGCGATGCGGAATGGATGGGCCCGATTTACAAAATGCTGGGTCTTTCCGTGGGGGTCATCGTTCACGATCTGGACGACGTGCAGCGTCGCGCTGCCTACGCAGCCGACATCACCTTCGGCACCAATAACGAATTCGGCTTCGATTACTTGCGCGACAACATGAAGTACGATTTGACGCAATGCGTGCAGCGCGGCCATCACTTCGCCATCGTGGACGAAGTGGACTCCATCCTGATTGACGAGGCGCGCACGCCGCTGATCATTTCCGGCCCCGCCGAGGAATCCACTGACAAGTACTATCGCATCGACAAGGTTATTCCAAAGCTGATCCTGGACATTGATTACACCCTCGACGAAAAACACCGCACCGCAACGCTCACCGAAGAAGGCGTGTCCAAGTGCGAGCAGCTGCTGAGCCTGGGCAATCTCTACGACCCGGCGCACATGGACATCATCCACCACGTCTATCAAGGACTGCGTGCGCACACGCTGTTTCAAAAAGACGTGGATTACGTGGTGAAAGACGGCGAAGTTGTGATCGTGGATGAATTCACCGGACGGCAAATGCCCGGCCGCCGCTGGTCCGATGGCTTGCACCAGGCGGTGGAGGCCAAGGAAGGCGTGAAGATCGAGCGGGAAAATCAGACTCTCGCCACGATCACTTTTCAGAATTACTTCCGCATGTACAAAAAACTTTCGGGCATGACCGGAACAGCGGAAACGGAAGCGCCGGAATTCGACAAGATCTACAAGCTCGAAGTGGTGGCCATCCCCACAAACAAAACGCTGATCCGAATCGAAAATTCCGACGTGGTGTACCGCACCGAAGCGGAAAAATTCGAAGCGGCGGTGAATGGCATTCTGCAGGAAGACGGCACGCACGCAGGCGGCGTCCGCCAGTATTACGAACGCGGCCAGCCGGTGCTGGTGGGCAGCATTTCCATCGAAAAATCGGAAAAGATCGCTGCGCACCTGAAAAAAGCCGGAATTCCGCACCAGGTATTGAACGCCAAGCAGCACGAGCGCGAAGCAATCATCATTTCGCAAGCAGGACGCAAGGGCACGGTTACGGTCTCGACGAACATGGCCGGCCGCGGCACGGACATCCTCCTCGGCGGCAATCCCGAAGCCATGACGCGCGATTATTGCCTGAAGAACAAACTCGCGCTGCCCTACGCCCCCGCCAGCTCGGTGATTGGCGCGGCTCCTGGCACCGAAACCGCCGCGCAAGCCGACGCGGCCAGTGCCGCCGGCTCGGCTTTGCAAGCTCCTTCCAATGGTGGCAGCAGTCCGGCGATGGTGCTGTTCCAAATCGAGGGCAAAATCTTCCAGGTGCCGCTGGAACAGTGGAAACCGATTTACGATCAGTTTGCCGCGGAATGCAAGGCCGAGCACGACGAAGTGGTAGCGATGGGCGGCTTGCACATTCTAGGTACCGAACGGCATGAGGCTCGCCGCATTGACAATCAATTGCGCGGCCGCGCCGGCCGTCAGGGCGATCCGGGCTCCTCGCGATTCTTCCTCTCGCTGGAAGACGACCTGTTGCGAATCTTCGGCGGCGAGAAGGTAAAAGCCATGATGCACTGGCTCGGCATGACCGAAGGCGTGCCCATCGAATCGAAGCTCATCAGCAAACGCATCGAAAACGCGCAAATGGCCGTGGAAGCGCAAAATTTCGAAGCGCGCAAGCACCTGCTGGAATACGACGATGTGATGAACAAGCAGCGCGAAACAATCTACAACCTGCGCCGCTCGTTCCTGGAAGGCCGCGACCAGAAAGAATTCGTGCTGGAGCGCGCCGACGCCATCGCGAATGAACTGGTCGAAACCTATTGCTCGCGCGAACAGCATCCGGACCAGTGGAACGTCACGCAATTCTCCAACGAAATACTGAATCAGTTCGGTTTCGATCCCAAAGCCGTGGGGATGGATTTCGCGACGCTGAATCACGAAACGGTGGGAGAAATACTCATCGAAAAAGTCCGCGCGCGCTATGAGGAGAAAGAAGCGCTTTTCGGCGCGCAGACGCTGCGCTGGCTGGAGCGCCACATCCTGCTGGACGTGGTGGACGGCCAGTGGAAAGATCATCTCCTCACGCTGGACCACCTGAAAGAAGGCATCGGTCTGCGCGGGTACGGACAGAAAGACCCGCTGGTCGAGTTCAAGAAGGAAGCGTTCATTCTTTTCGACGAGCTGATGAATCGCATCGACACCGAAGCCGTGCGATTCCTCTTTCTGGTGCGGCCTGCGGAGCAACCCGCTGCGGCCTCGGCGCAACCAGCTGCCCCTTCCGCGCAGAAGCCCCTGGTGCCGCGCGGCCTTTCGCAATTTTCTCCTGAAGAAATCGAGCGCAAACAGCGCCGCCAGCAGCAACAAATGCAATTTCAGACGGGCAACACGCCCGTGGAAGCGCCCAAGCCCGTGCGCGCCGGCGCCAAAGTCGGCCGCAACGACCCCTGCCCTTGCGGCTCCGGCAAAAAGTACAAAAAGTGCCACGGCCAAGCGGCCTAGGCGCCCACCCTCAGTTCTGAACTTTTCGCACGCGGTCTGCGTATGTCTATCTGAGTTGGGACCAATCTGCTCAGGAGGATGGAATATGAGAATTCGTACGCATACTTTCCCCGCACTGCTGGCCCTCGCGCTCTCCCTCGCCGCCACCATGGCATCCAGGCCGGCGCTGGCCAGCGACGAAGGCCATTTCGACCGCACGCTCACTATAACGGGCGCGGTAGATCTGGACGTTCAGACCGGCTCCGGCGAAATCACGGTGCGCACGGGAGATTCCAGCAAAGTGGAAATCCACGGCCGCATTCATGCCAATCACGGCTGGTTCGGCGCCGACGCTGAGCAGCGCATCCACGAGATCGAAGCCAATCCACCGATCGAGCAGAATGGGAATACCATCCGCGTCGGCCACATTGAAAATCACGATGGGAACAATAATATTTCGATCAGCTACGAAATCGTGGTGCCGGCGCAAACCAAGCTGCACTCCGAATCCGGATCGGGCGATCAGATCGTGGGCGGCATCGCCGGCCCGGCGGATGCCAGCAGCGGTTCCGGCAGCGTGCGGCTCAGCAACATTGGCGGTGAAACACATGCGCGCACGGGATCGGGAGATATCGAACTCAACGGAATCCACGGGGCCGCAAAAGCCATCGCGGGCAGCGGCAGCATTCGCGCCATTGGCATTGCCGGAGCTCTTACCGCTTCCAGCGGCAGTGGCAGCGTGAAATTCGAACAGACCGCGGCCGGCGACGTGGAAATCGGAACCGGCTCGGGCGACGTGGAAATCAAAGGCGCCAAAGGCGCGGTGAAAGTGCAAACCGGCAGCGGCAGCATTTCCGCGCAAGGCGATCCGACCGGCGACTGGCGTTTGCACACTGGCTCAGGCGACGTCACCGTAGAGTTGCCGCAGCAGGCCGCATTCAATCTGGTGGCGCGCACCAGTTCCGGGAGTATTGACACCAGCCGCGAGATCGCGGTGCAAGGCAAGCTCAGTCCGCGCGAGCTGCAAGGAAAAGTAGGAGGCGGCGGCCCAACCGTCGAACTCAGCACCAGCTCCGGCAGTATTCAGATCCGTTAGAAATTTCGTGGCGCGGGAACGCGCGCGGCGGCGATGGGCCTTCACCGGCCGGCAATATCCCCGCTCGCGCGTCTCTCGCCACGTCTCTCGGATAGGCTGCGGCGTTGTTGTCCTTTACAACTCACGTTAACTTGCGCGCAAAAATTTTGTGCTACTCTCTCCTCAACCTTGAGGCAGTAGCCGCTCAAGAATCAGGGGTGTGGGATGAACGCCGCTGTTTCCGTCCATTGCGTCCGTGCTGGGTGCGCAAAACCGGCGCCTCCGGCGTTGACCCGCGCGGAACTTTGTCTGGATCATTTTCTCGATGAAGCATTTCTGCGCACCGACCAGGCGCTCGCGCGTTGCCGTGAAGGATCCCCGATCAGCAAAGAAAGTCTGGAGTGGCTGCTTTCCGATGCGCTCGCCACCGTGAAGAATCTGGAAGAGAGCGCCGACGAGCCGCAGCCCGAACAACGCGATCGCATGCTGGAGCTGTTGCTGATCCTCGCTAATCTGCACGAATACGTCGCGCACCATTCCGTGCGCGTCGAGCATCCAGCCTAATAAGCTGCCAGGCCGGCGCAGGGCATTGCACCTGCGCGAGACCGTGCCCTTTCTCCCCCTCGCTCGCTGCCGCACCATTAACGCATAAGGCATCGGCCTGCTTGCAAATTCCTGCGAACCAAATCAAGCTGAGGATTACTACAGTGCGGTTCACCGTGTCTGACAAACCTAAAGAACAAGATCCATTCAAGCCGACTGAGCCGAACATTCCGGGCGTTACCGGCAATCCCGCCCGCAATAAGCCGGCACCGGAACCGCCGCGAGCGATGGCGTCGCAGTCGCGAAGCTCGGCGGGCGTGGCGGACAAGTTTCCGGCGCAAAAATCCCTGGCAATTGCTGCCATCGTTATCGGCTTGGTCTCACTCGCGCTGTTCGTGCGCAAACAGTCGAGTACTCCGAGCCAAAAAGAGGAAGTCCCCGCCGCCGCACCAGTTGTCGATCTCGCGCCCGCGACTGCGGCACCGGCAGTGCCGATCCCGATGGGACCAGGGCCGGTAGCCACAACGGCGGAACTTGCCAAGGCCTGGTCATCCAAACGTTTTGTATTTCGCGTGGCGCAAACTTCCGAAGATCTTCCGGCGCTCGTCGTCCATCTTCCCAGTGGCGTTTATTGGGGTCTCTCGCTGCGGGAGCCTTACGGCAATTGCGAATTGGAGTATGTGACCGACCTGGAGAAGTTGCAACGCGTGTACGATTTTCAGGCGGATCACCCGATGGTGGCAGACCCTTGCAATCATGCGGTGTACGATCTCGCGCGCTATGGAACGGGGCCGAATGGAGTCGTGCGCGGGGCGATCGTCAGCGGCCAAGGCGTGCGGCCTCCAATTGCCATCGAGATCAAGGTGCGCGGAAAACAGATCGTCGCAACTCAAGTGGAACGCTGACGAATGGCTGCGGCAGGATTGAGAAGAACACCTCAAGCACGGCGAATTCCGTAGCCGTCAAGCGCTGGATCCAGCGCGTTCCACCGTGGCGCAACGCTGCACTTCGGCTTCCATCTTTCCCGCCAGCACCATCGCCACCATTTTCTGGTCCGCCAGCCACGACCACAACGGATGTCCAAATGTCGCCGGACGGTTGTGCTCAACGAAGAAATGTGAAAACCAGGCCAGCGCGTACGGCACGGCAAACGCGGCCAGCACGTACCACGGCTTGCGCAACACAATTGCGGTAACCAGCAGCGACCATCCCACCAGCGTGCCTGCCGCATGAAAAATTCGCGTGAGCGGCTGGCGGTGCGCTAAGACGTAAAAGGTCCAGAACTCCGTAAAAGTTTGTGGCTCGCTCATGCCGCCGATTGTAGCTCTGGCGCGCGCCGGCGCAAGGCAAAAGAAAATTGCCACTGTCCCGCTCCCAGGAGAGCAGGACAGTGGCCCGTCGCCGAAGACCTCTCTGCAACGGTTATGACGTGGTATGACTGTTATGAATGGTTATGAGGCAAGTTCCTCCACCGAACGCGCCACCATCACCGCCTGCCCCGTGGCCTGATTGATAAGTATGAAGCCAACCACACGAATCGAAATCGGCTGCGTGCCTTGCAGGGCCGCGAGTCCGCTCAGATTGATAAAGTTGGTATCGTTCGTGGTCATCACGGTTAATGGCTGCGGAAGCAATACGCCCGCCGTCCATTGATCGTTCAACTGGAATGTACCGGCGTTATTGTTCTGCACCATGGTGCTGCCGGGCACCCACCCGCCCGCCTGTCCCTGACGCCGCAGAACCACGCGGTGAACCGTCAAAGTGGTGGCGCCGTTGGTGGTGCTGATCGCTCCACCGATTCCCACGCGCTGCCCCGCCGCCAGTTCCGAATTGTTGAAAAGCAGCGTCGTCAATGGCAGGTTGATGTGCTCGATCATGTATTTTTCCGAGCCGTTCAAATCCAGCGTCTCAAGCTGGCCGTCGGAAACTCCGTTCACCGCCGGCAACAAATCACGAACGTACAAGTCCACTTGCGTGGCCGGCCCCGTCGCCGGACGAACGCTGGTGAACAAACCGCCCATGAAGAAGTTGTCGTTGGAAACGACTTCCACCTCGGACGCGTCAATGCTATGCGTCACCGGGTCCAGCACGCCCGATACTTCCACGATGGTATTCGTGGTGAATGAACTCACCGGAGCGTTGGGATCGTCGAGCATGGTGTTGTCATTGGTCGTCACCGTCCACTGGCGGCCGTGCGGTCCCTGAATGGTAAACGTGTTGGCGCCCGTGACTCCCACCACACCTCCGTGAAAGTCATCAATGGCAACCTGCGAATCGGTCGAGTTCCGCAACGCGACTTCGAAAACCGGATTCACCGCGCCGGTCACCTGGCCGCTCCCGTCAACTGCGAGCGACTTGCGCAGATCAAATTCCATGCGCAGACCGAACAGATCCGCGTCGGAAACCATCACCGGCTGCGCGAGGTTCACCGTCACGCTCGATTGCGACAGCGTTCCGTTGATCGTATTGACGACCGGCGGATTCACGGATGTATCAATAAACCCGATCACCGGCGACGCGATCGTGATCGTCGCCGAGGTGTAGGTTCCGATCGGCACGGCGGTAAGGTCCAGCAACTGGTGCAAACCACTGAGCTGCGCAAAATCCACAATCTGCGGCTGCGATAGCACGCTCACGTTCGTCGTGCCATTGAACAACGTGATTCCGCTTACAGTGACTTCGCAGGAGACGACGCTCGGCAAAGGAGCATCGGTACCCACCGTGTAAATCGAGGCCTGGCTCTGCGTGGAAGTGGTTCCCATGCTGGAGCCTCCGCCGCAACTGGAAAGCGTCAACGCGGCAAGAAAACAAGCAAACACACCAATAGCTCTAGGATTCCCCATTTGAATTTCTCCTTAGACTAGTAATTCAGACTTGTAATCGATGATGGCCGGAGGCCGGAGCCCCTTTTGCTGCTGGGGAGTGAAACCCAACCGTCCCAGAAAAGTTGCAAGAATTTTGAGGCTCAACCAAGCTTTCCCGACTTGCGCCGAGCCCCTTTCATCCTTTCCATTTTCTTCGCCCGGGCCTCAACCGTTCTCTTTTACATCCTTGCGCCGTCGCGTGCAGTTGTTTACGATGTCGTGCGAAGAGGAACGCACAAAAATCGCGATGATCGGCGAAACAATATCGCACTACCGCATTCTCGATCCGCTGGGCAGCGGCGGCATGGGACAGGTATTTCGCGCTGAAGACACGCGCCTCGGCCGTCAAGTCGCGCTCAAATTTCTCTCCGCCGATCTCGCGCGCGATCCGGCCTCGCTCGAACGATTCCAGCGCGAAGCTCGCGCCGCCTCTTCCCTGAATCATCCGGCCATTTGCACCATCTACGACGTCGGCGAACACAACGGGCGCCCCTACCTCGTCATGGAAGTCCTCGAAGGCCAGACGCTCCGCGAACGCATCGGCGGCCGGCCCATGGCCACCGATGCCCTGCTCGACTTCGGCGCGCAGATTGCCGATGCGCTCGATGCCGCCCATGCCCGCGGCATCATTCATCGTGACATCAAGCCGGCCAATATTTTCATCACCTCCCGCGGCCAGGCAAAAATTCTCGATTTCGGACTAGCCAAGCAAGCCGCAGCCCGCCGCGTCGGTGAAGCAGTGGGTGCGGGCAACAGCGTCACGCAGCCCACCACGGACAATCTCCTGCTCACCAGTCCGGGCTCGGCGATCGGCACCGTCGCTTACATGTCTCCGGAACAAGCGCGCGGCGAAGAGCTCGATGCGCGCACCGACCTCTTCAGTCTGGGTGCGGTGCTCTACGAAATGGCCACCGGCCAGGCAGCGTTTAATGGCAATACTTCGGCGGTTATTTTTGACGCCATTCTGAATCGCACGCCCGCCTCGCCAACCTCCATCAATCCGCTGCTTCCCGCCAAGCTCGAGGAAATCATCGGAAAATCGCTGGAGAAAGACCGCGACCTGCGTTACCAGACCGCCGCCGAACTGCGTGGCGACTTAAAACGCTTGAAACGCGACACCGACTCTTCGCGTGCGCCCAGCGGGTCCACGGGCTCGTGGGCGGCGGCGAGCACAGCCGCAAATCCCGGCTCTGGCTCAAATGCGTCGCAACCCACCGCATCGCACGCGACCCCGCTTCCATCGTCAGCATCCACATCTGCGAGCGCCCCGACGCAAAGTGGCTCGCACCTGGGCATGTGGATCGGGGCAACCGTGGTTGTACTCATTGCCGTCGGCGCGATCCTCGCCTTCGCGTTTCACGATCGCTTCGGACATCGCCACCAGGAAACGGCCTCGTTTTCGCAAATGATGATTTCGCCGATCACCTCCACCGGCAACATCCACTCCGTCACGATTTCCGCCGACGGCAAGTGGGTCGCCTACGTCGCGGACGAAAAAGGCAGCCACGGCATCTGGATTCGCCAGCTCGTCACCGGAAGCACCGCGCAGGTGGAACTCGGTTCACCCGGCGAGATCGAAGGCCTGAATTTTTCGCTCGATGGTAATTATCTTTATTTCGTCAAGCGAGATGAATCCGTTGGCGTCGGCACCCTGTTTCAAGCGCCTTCCCTCGGCGGCGCACCCCGCCAGATAATTGTCGATGTGGATAGTCCTATCAGTTTTTCTCCCGATGGGAAGCGGTTCGTGTTCGTGCGGCAATCCGGGAAGACCAAGACTTCCACGTTGCTCGTCGCAAATTCAGACGGCACCGGTGAGCAGCCCCTGGAAGTTCTGACCAATCCAACCCGTTTTTCTGATAATGGCCCGGCGTGGGCTCCCGATGGCAAGCGCATCGCCGTCGCAGACAATCCTACCGGCGAATTCGGCAAATGGGCCGTCGAGATCGTGAACGTTGATTCCAAAACAAAGACGCGCCTGGGCTCGACGGACTGGATTTCTCCCGATCAAATGGCCTGGCTTCCGGACGGCTCCGCGCTCCTTTTCAACGCGCGCGTCGCGATGACCACTCTCAACGCGCAGCTTTATTCGCTCAGTTATCCCGACGCCGAGATTCGCCGCGTCACCAATGATTTAAATTTTTACAGCGGAACCAGCATCACCTCCGACGGTTCCGCGCTGGCCACCGCCCAGGTATCTCTCACCGGCAGCTTGTGGGTCGCCAGCTTTGGCAGTTCCGCTTCCTTTTCACCGCCGCGCCAAATCTCCAGCGGCATCAGCCGCGCCGATGGTATTTCCGGCATCATCTGGACGCCTGACGGCAAGATTATCTACACTTACTACACCTCCGGAAGCATCCAGCTTGCCAGTGCGTTGCCCGATGGCACAAACGTCCACGATATAGGCTCCGGCGTCACCAGTCCCAGTTGGCTTTCCGACTGTGGAGACGGCCGCCACTTCGTCTTCTCCATGGGCCGCGGCACAGGCAGCAGCTTCATTTGGCGCGCGGACATGGATGGATCCAACCTCGTGCAACTCAGCACCGGCAAGATTGCGGTGCATCCCAATTGCTCGCCGGACGGCAAGTTTGTCGTCTATGTGGATGTCACCGGCAATTCCACCCACGTAATGCGCGTTGGCATTGATGGCGGCACGCCGACGGAAATTTCCAAAGCAGAAGCATATTCTCCCGCATATGCACCGGACGGCAGCTCTCTGGCGGTTCTCTACCAACCAGATCCCGGCAAGCCGTCCAAGCTCGCCGTGATGGGCTTGGACGGCGGAGAGATTCGCAGCGTCTATGACTTCCCTCAGGAAGCACAAGCCGCCGTCAACGGCGATGGTGGCCAGAAAATCTCCTGGACAAAAGATGGCCGCGCGATTCTGTACCCGATCCGGAAAGATGGTGTCGTAACTCTGTGGGCTCAGCCCGTGGGTCCACAGGGAAGCGCGCCCGCCGCCGCCAAGCAAGTGATGAATTTAGGGCCGGATTTTCAGTGGGGCGCGTACACCTTATCGCCGGACGGGAAACAAATCATCTACGCTCACGGCCGCGCCGTCACGGACGCCGTCCTGATCTCCCACTTCCACTGATTGTTCCTTCAGGAGTTTCATGAAATTTTCGCGGCGCGATTTATTCAAGAATGCTGCTGTCGCTGGCGGCGGTGTTGCGGCGGGAAGCTTTTGCGACGCTGTTGCAGCGGGGTCACAACCCGCGGTGCAGGCTGCGGGGCAATCACTGCCGCCCGCATTCGATACCTTGAAACCCCTCGGCGATCGCGTGCAGCCCATTCGCGCCGAAGAACTTCAGGCGCGCGTCGCACATGCTCAGCAACTGATGTCGGATGCCAAGCCGCGCTTCGAAGCGCTCTACGTCACACCGGGCACCACGCTGGTCTATTACACCGGCATCCACTGGTGGCCCAGCGAACGAATTCTCGCGTTTCTCGTACCCCGGCAAGGGGATCCGGTCTTGGTCGCGCCAGCCTTTGAAGAGGGCCGCCTGCGCGAGCAGCTGCGCTGGCCGGTCGAAATCCGCGTTTGGCAGGAAGATGAAAGCCCCTACCCGATCATTGAAAAATGGCTGCTGGAGCGCGGCATTCGCACCGGAAAAGTGGGCATCGAAGCCACCACACGCTACGTTTTTTACGATGGGCTGCGCCAAGCTGCAGCTTCACTCGATTACGCCAGCGGCGATCCCATCACCGTGGGCTGCCGCGCGCAAAAGAGCGCGCACGAGCTGGAGTTGATGCGGCTGGCCTGTTCAGCCACTTGCGCGGTGTACAAAGCCGTCTTCGCTTCGCTGCGCGAGGGCATGACGCAGCGCGAAGTTTCCCAACTGGCGGCGCGCGGCTATGCCCGCATGGGCTTGCAAGGCGAAGCCTCCGTGTTTTTCGGAGCTTCCTCCGCTCTTCCCCACGGCTCGCGCGAAGAGCAAGTGCTGCGCGAAGGCGTCGGCGTGATGATTGACGATGGCACGACCGTCGAAGGCTATCAGTCGGACGTCACACGAATGGGAGTTCTGGGCAAGCCGCCCGAAAAACTTCAGCACGCTTTTGAAGTCGTGCGCCACGCGCAAAACGCCGCGCTCGCCGCCGCCGTCTCCGGCCACGAATGTGGCTCCGTGGACGATGCCGCGCGCAAAGTGATCACCGATGCCGGATTCGGTCCCGGTTACAAATACTTCTCGCACCGCCTGGGCCACGGTATCGGCATGGACGGCCACGAATCGCCGTATCTGGTCCGTGGAAACCGCACGATTCTCAAGCCCGGCATGACCTTTTCAAACGAGCCGGGAATCTACGTCGTCGGCGACTACGGCTTGCGCTGCGAAGACGACATGGTAATTGCCGAATCGGGCGAAGCGCAGCTGCTCACGCCTGGGTTTCAGCCATCGCTCGAAAACCCCATCGCGTGACGCAGCGCCGGTTTACCCTGAGCGCCTGCCAGAGGCAGGATCGAAGGGCGTCCCGCCGGCTCGTTTGACTTTGAGTTTAGCCGTAAACGTGTCTGGTCTGGCTCTCGGTCTTCGTATTAGAAGCGCTCGCTAATCCCGAATTGCTCACGCAAAATTCCACGATCCTCGCCTCCGCCCAGAACCGCTCCGGCCCATCTTCCTGCGAAATAAACGCGCAGTGTCCGCCATGCTCCGGCGCCATCAACGTGATCCACCGGTTGCCCAGAATCGTGGGATCTTGAAATGGCTCGAACGGCACGAACGGATCGTCCTGCGCCGCGATAATCAGCGTCGGCACGCGAATTTCCGCTACCACCCGCGATGCGCTGGACCGCGCGTAATAGTCGCTGGCATCCGCAAATCCGCAATAACGCGCCGTAATCACGTCATCGAACTCGCGCACCGAACGAATCCGCGGAAACCCAGGAACCGCCTGCAGCGGATATAATTCCGTAAACAAGCTGGCCTTGTGCCGCATATGCCGCTTCAGCCGCGTCACGAAATGATGCTCGTAAATGAAATTGCGCGGCTTGCTCAGCGCGTCCGCACAAGCAGCCAGATCCAGCGCCGGCGCGATCGCCACCACGCCGCGCAACTCCGCCGGCGGCGAGCCGCCCATTTCTCCCGCCATCTTCAGCACCAGATTTCCGCCCATGGAATACCCCGCGGCAAATATTTCCGGCAAGCCGTCGCGTTCGGCCAGCTCCGACACCACGGCGCGAATATCGCAGCTCAATCCCGAATGATAAAGCGTCGGGCTCAACTTCTCCGTGCCGCCGCAATTCCGCTGATTCAGACGCACCACGTTGAACCCCGCGAGCCACGCCTTCTCCCCCGTGCCGCGCATATAGCCGGATTCGCACGAACCCTCCAAGCCATGCAGCACCACCAAGGTGGGATGTTCGCGCGGATTCTGCTGCCAGTGGCACACGCCCAGAACCTGCGTGCCGGGTTCCGTCTCAAATGAGCGCGCCACACCACGAGGAAGCTGCGGAACCGACCGCGGCCAGAAATTCGCCGCTATGGTCATCGCATGGGGATTGCGCAACAGCGGATGTGGTCTGAATTCCTTCACTGTTTACATGGTAGGGAGTCCGGACGTTTCGCGCAACCTCACTAGCCGTCAGCTTTCAAATCCATTGCATCACCGGTGAGGTCCTTCGCCATCAGCACTTCATCGTAATAACGGCCGCCTTGCTTCAGCGCCTTTCGCTCGATTCCATATTCCAAGAAGCCCAGACTCGCATAAAGCCGCCGCGCCGCTTCATTTTCGCTGACGACATCCAGTTGCAGCACTTCCACATGCTGCCGCGCATAATCAATCACGGCCTTGGCGAGCTTCTTCCCCACTCCAGAGTTCCGCGCACCAGGCCGGACGTACATTCCCCAGAGGTAGCCCTTATGCGCGTCCTTCGCTCCTTCTCGGCCCAGGAACCCCGCCATACCAACAATCTCCGCGTCACGAAAAGCGCCAAACACCGGACACTGCGCCACGCGTCCCGAAAAATGTTCGAGCGGCCGAATGCTCTCAGCTTCAAACGTGCTGCCAAAAGCTTCCGGGTTGCCGCGCAGCGCCTCCAACCGAATCTCGCGATACGCGGCGCCTTCCGACGGCGCTAAGCGCCGAATCTGAATTTGCAAAGTGTCCACATTAGATTCGTAACCGAAATTCTAAATTAGGGCAATAGCCGGATTTCCTCGCGCCCTCGCTGCTTGATTTCGCCAGCCGATGCACATAAAATGAATACTTCAATAATGAAGGTCTGCCGCTACAAGTGAATCCTCCTCGAGCCCAGCTCATTCCGCTGGGCTTTGCTGCATATGGGGACCTTCAGGCTCACAGGAGAATAGATGATTGAAGGACCCATTCCCGATGCGCTCACCTTTGACGATGTCCTGCTGCTGCCCGGCAAATCGTCGATCCTGCCGACGCAAGCCGACACGCGCACCTGCCTCTCGCGCAAAATTTCGCTGAACATCCCCATCGTCGCCGCCGCCATGGACACGGTGACGGACGCGCGCCTGGCCATCGCCATCGCGCGCCAGGGCGGCATCGGCTTCATCCATCGCAACATGACCATTGACCGCCAAGCCGAGGAAGTGGACCGCGTCAAGCGCTCGGAAAGCGGCATGATCGTTGACCCGGTCACCATTGCGCCCGAGCTTTCCGTCCGCCAGGCGCTCGACATCATGAACAAATACAAAGTGTCGGGCCTGCCGGTCACGCGCGGCGCGCGCCTGGTGGGCATTCTCACCAATCGCGATTTGCGCTTCGAACGTAATCTCGATCAGCCCGTAAGTTCGGTAATGACCAAGGACAACCTCGTCACCGTTCCGGTCGGCACCACCCTCGAAGAAGCCGAGCGCATCCTGCAGCGCCATCGCATCGAAAAACTCCTGGTAGTGGACGCGGATTTCAACCTGAAAGGCCTGATCACCGTAAAAGACATCCAGAAAAAAATCGAATTCCCCAGCGCCACTAAAGACGAGCACGGCCGCCTGCGCGTGGGCGCGGCCATCGGCGCCACGGGCGATTTTCTGGAACGCGCCGCGGAAATGGCGCGCGAAAAAGTGGACGTGCTGGCCATTGACACCGCGCACGGGCACAGCACCCGCGTGATGGATGCCATCCGCGCCGTAAAGCAGAAATTTCCAGAGATGCAAGTAGTCGCGGGCAACGTAGCCACGGCTGAAGGCGCGCGCGATCTGATTTCCCTCGGCGTGGACGGCCTGAAAATCGGCATCGGTCCGGGCTCCATCTGTACCACACGCGTCGTCACGGGCGCGGGCGTCCCGCAGATCACCGCGATCATCGAAACGTCACGCGCCGCGAAAGGCACTGGCGTCCCCATCATCGCCGATGGCGGCATCAAATTTTCGGGCGACATCACCAAAGCCATCGCCGCCGGAGCCAATTCCGTGATGATCGGCGGCCTGTTCGCCGGCACCGAAGAATCTCCCGGCGAAACAATTTTGTATCAAGGCCGCACCTTCAAATCCTACCGTGGCATGGGCTCGCTCGGCGCCATGGAAGCAGGCTCCGCCGATCGTTACGCTCAGGAAGGCGCCGAACGCGGCAAGTCCGTCCCGGAAGGCATCGAAGGCCAGGTGCCTTACAAAGGCCCTCTGGCGGGCCTGGTGGACCAGCTGGTCGGCGGCCTGCGCAGCGGAATGGGCTACTGTGGCGCCGCCAATCTCACCGAACTTCAGGAACGCAGCAAATTCATCCGCATCTCTTCGGCGGGTCTGCTCGAGAGCCATGTGCACGACGTGATCATCACGCGCGAAGCTCCCAATTACCGGCGCGAATAGAGATCGAGCGCTCTCTTTGAAAATAGCCTTCCAATCAACGCACGTTTGCGCCGGGCTGCACCGCTAGTATGAAGTGGCTCAAGCATTGGTGGCCGGCGCTAGTCTGGGCCGTCGTGATTTCCGGTTTTTCCACGGGGGTTTTTACTTCGGACAACACCAGCCATTTCATCATCCCGATGCTGCGCTTTTTTCTCCCACACGCTTCCGCTCAAACTCTCGACTTCCTTCACCATATCATTCGCAAATGCGGACACTTGACCGAATATTTCATTCTGAGCATGCTCATCCTGCGCGGAATTCGCGCCGGCGAAAAAGGCATGCACCTGCGCTGGGCGCTGGTGACGGTTTTAGTCATCGCCGCCTATGCCGCGCTCGACGAGTATCACCAGTCGTTCGTTCCCGGCCGCACCGCCGCCGTGGGCGATGTGCTTATTGACACCTCCGGCGGCATCGCGGCGCAGCTCGTCGCATCGCTTTTCGTTCTTCTGGGAAAGGCTCGTGAAAAGCGGCTTGAGGATGAAAGGAACGCCGTCGGAACGATCCCGACCAACACCGCTTGAAAATTCACTTATAGAAATGGAGACGCCAATGAAGCCACCGATGTCCAGCCGTTTCTTGCGTTATCTGCCGTTACTCGCCGCCGTTTGCCTGCTCGCATTTTCCGCTGCAGCTTCCGGCGCCAGTCCAGTCAGCTATGAATTGAAGTTCGAGCGCCCCAACTCCCATTTGCTCGATATCACCATCCACGCCGACTCTCTCTCTGGCACGTCCGTAGATTTCGCTATTCCGGATTGGGCGCCCGGTTCCTACTACATCGAAAACTACGCCGCCAACGTGCAGCGTTTCCGCGCGCACACCGCCGCCGGCCAGGAACTTGCCTGGCGCAAGACGGACAGCCAGACCTGGCGCATCGAGCTGGCAGGCGCAAAGTCCGTCACAGTCGAATACCAGGTTTACGCCAACACGCTGCAGAACAACATCGCGCAATACAACGAGCGCCATGCATTCATCGGCGGCCCTTCCGTGTGGATGTACTTCGTCGGCGGAAAGGATCGCCCCACAACCCTCTCCATCGCTGTTCCCACGGGCTGGCGCGTCGCCACCGGCATGGACCACACCTCGGCCACAACTTTTCAATCAGCCAACTACGACACCTTCGCCGATTGCCCCCTCGAAATCTCCGACTTCGCCGAAAAAGATTTCGAAGTCCTCGGCACAAAATATCACGTGATCGTGCACGACGTCATGGGCCGGAAGGATTTTGCGAAGTTCGTGGACGATCTGCAAAAAGTAGTCGCTCAGGAGGTTCCCATATTCCAGCCGGTGGCCGGCACCCCGGGCCAAGCCGCTCCCTTCAAGGAATATTATTTTATTTTCCACGTCTGGCCCAAGACCGGCGGCGGCCTTGAGCACCTGAACTCCACGCAGATTAATTTCACCGCCGATTGGGACTCGACCGAGCCGAACCCCAGATTCGTCAATGCCTACGATCTGAAGCTCTACGTGTCCGCGCACGAATTCTTCCATGCCTGGAACGTCAAGCGCCTGCGCCCTCTGCCCCTCGGCCCCTTCGATTACTCCCAAATGGTCCACACACCGTCGCTCTGGATCTCTGAAGGCCTCACCAGTTACTACGGCGCGCTGGCCCTCGCGCACGCCGGTCTGATCACTCCCGAGCAATATCTCGACGCCATCAGCCAGCTCATTACCAAATTCGAAGCGCAGCCCGGCCGCGGTGAGCGCAGCATCGAAGACACCAGTTGGGACACCTGGTTCCCGCGCGACAGCGTGATCCACCAGGACAACAACCTTTTGAACACCTGGTATTCCTACTACGACGGCGGCCAAATCATGGGCCACATCATGGATTTTGCAATCCGCCACGACACCAACAATCAGAAATCCCTCGACGACTGGATGCGTCTGCTCTATTCACGCCACGCGCTCCCCAAGCCCGGTTTCGAGCCCGACGACACCATCAAAGCCGCTGCCGAAGTTTCCGGCAAGAGCGTGAAAGAAGTCAGCGACTTTTTCCAGCGCTATATCTCCGGAAAAGATCCGATTCCCTACGAGGAGTATTTCGGGTACGCGGGGATTACAGTCGAAAAGAAGCTCGATACCGAAAAACCGTGGATAGGCATCGATACCACTAAGAACGACGATGGCCGCGCCAAAATCCGCAACATCATTCCCGGCAGCCCCACCGAATCTGCCGGGCTCGACCGTGACGACATCATCTACGCCGTGGACGGCCGCGCCGTGGACTTCGACAGCTTCACCAAGGAAATCGCCGCGCACAAGCCTGGCGACACGCTGCGCCTAACGGTCCTGCGCCTCGGCGAGTTCAAAGACTTTTCCGTCGCGCTCAAAGCCAGCCCCTACCCCACCTACACGCTCAAGCCGATGGAGCACCCCACGGATCAGCAGAAGGCCATCTACAATTCGTGGCTGGGAATCAAACAGTAGCTTCGCATCGCACGCCAGCCTGAAAAAACAAAAGGCCCGCTCCGGCGAATCGGAGCGGGCCTTCTTAAATTAAGTGATTGATCGAAAATAAGCGAAGGAAGCTACTTCGCTGCCACCGCTTCCTTCTCCTCTTCCTTTTCCGGAGTCTCCACATCCTGTTTCCGGCGCGGCTTCTTGTCCTTCTTCTTCAATTCCGAGCCGATAAACTCCAGAATCGCCAGATCCGCTCCGTCTCCCAATCTCCAGCCCGCCCGGATAATGCGCGTGTAGCCGCCGGGACGGTCCGCAAATCGCGGAGCCAGGTCGCTGAACAGCTTTTCCGTGGCTCCTGGAGTCATCAGGAAAGCCGCCGCCTGGCGTCGCGCGTGCAACGAGTCGCGCTTGCCGAGCGTAATCATCTTCTCCGCCAGCCGCCGGGTCGCCTTCGCCCGCAGGATGGTGGTGTGAATGCGTTCCTTCTCGATGAGGTTCGTCACCAGGTTGCGCAACACCGCGCGGCGATGCGCGGGCTGCTTCCCGAGTTTGGACCCTGATTTAAGGTGTCTCATAGTCGCTTACCGTGGCTCGCGCGGTTTCCCGCGCGATTACATTGCCGTGGCATCCCCCTCGGAAGGCGGAGGCGCGGTCTGGCTTGGCAGCGGCGGCCAGATAATCCGGCCGTGCTCGTCAAACTTCATGCCCAGGCTCAAGCCCATCTTGTGCAAGATGTCCTTGATCTCATTCAGCGACTTGCGTCCGAAATTCTTGGTCTTCAGCATTTCGGATTCGGTCTTCTGCACCAGCTCGCGCAGATTTTGAATGTTCGCGTTCTTCAGGCAATTGTAGGAGCGCACCGAAAGCTCCAATTCTTCCACCGAGCGGTCCAAAAATTCCAAGCCGTGGATCGCTGTAGTTCTCGACGACTTCTTCCGGCAGGTCCGGCGTCTCTTCGAAATTGATGAAGATGCTCATGTGGTCCTTCATCAGCTTCGACGCCAGCCCAATCGCGTCCTGCGGGGTAATCGCCGCGTTGGTCCAGACTTCCAGCGTGAGCTTCTCGTAATCCGTCATCTGTCCCAAACGTGCCGCTTCCACCGCGTAGTTCACCTTGCGCACCGGCGAGTGCACCGAATCAATCGGAATGTAACCGATGGGCAGGTCTTCGTCGAAGTTGCGGTCGGCCGCCACATAGCCGCGGCCATTCTTCACGCGCAATTCCAGCTCGAACTTACCGCCTTCGCTCACCGTCGCGATGTACACGTTCTTATCTAGCACCGCGATATCCGCATCCTCTTCGATTTTCGCCGAGGTCACCGGTCCCGGCGTATCCACGATCAAAGTGATCGTCTTCGGCTGGTCCGTATTCAACTTCAGCGGAACCGCCTTCAGGTTAAGGATGATATCCGTAGCGTCTTCCACGACGCCCGGAATCGGCGAAAACTCGTGCAGTACGCCTTCGATTTTCACCGCGGTGATCGCTGCGCCTTCAATCGAGCTCAGCAACGCGCGCCGCAGGGAGTTCCCGACCGTGGTTCCCCAGCCGCGCTCAAAAGGCTGCGCTGAGAATTTCCCGTACTTGTCGGTTAGTGTTTCTGGTTCTGCTGCCAAACGCTTTGGTTTCTGGAAGCCCTTCCACATCTTCGACATTCCTCCTGGCTCGCCCGCGGCGAACCGACTAACTTATAAACGTTGATAATCTCCCAGCGCTACTTCGAATACAGTTCCACGATCAGCTGTTCGTTCATCGGCGGCGTCTGCACGTCTTCGCGACGCGGCATCGCCACCACGCGCGCCTTGAAATTCGCTGGGTCAATATCGAGCCACGGAGCCACGCCCTGGCTCTTCGCCAGATTGCGCGCTTCCATGATCATCACGTTTTCGTGCATGTTGTCTTTCAGCGTGATTTCATCCCCCACGTTCACCAGGTAGCTGGGAATGTTCACCTTCTGACCCTTCACGCGGATGTGCCCGTGCAGCACCAGTTGCCGTGCCTGCGAGCGCGAGCCGCCCAGGCCCATGCGGTAGATCACGTTGTCCAGGCGGCGCTCCAGCATCACCATCAGGTTTGCGCCGGTTGGCCCCTTGGTCCGCAACGCCTTTTCGAAATACGTGCGGAATTGCCGCTCCAGCAGCCCGTAGGTGCGCTTCACTTTCTGCTTCTCGCGCAACTGCACGCCGTAGCCCACCATCTTCGCCCGCCGGGCCTGCCCGTGCTGCCCGGGAACGAAATTGCGTTTTTCGATCGCGCACTTTTCTGTAAAACACCGCAGGCCTTTCAAGAAGAGTTTTTGCCCTTCCCTTCGGCACAGTCGGCAAACCGCTTCACGATGTCTTGCCAAGTCCTATCTCCTTTATCTCAAACTCTGCAATTTTCCTGAATCTCTGTCGCTGCCGTTATACGCGGCGGCGCTTGGGCGGTCGGCAGCCGTTGTGCGGCACCGGCGTCACGTCCTTGATCGCATTGATGTGCAAGCCCGAAGAAGCCAGCGCGCGCACTGCCGATTCGCGTCCTGCGCCTGGTCCCTTCACGCGCACTTCCACCGATTTCATGCCGTACTGGTCGCGCGCCACGCCTGCCGCCGTCGCAGCTGCTTGCTGCGCTGCGTACGGCGTGCCCTTGCGTGAACCCTTGAATCCCACCGAGCCAGCCGACGACCAGCTCACCGCGCGGCCATCGGGATCCGTCAGCGTCACAATCGTATTGTTAAACGTCGCCTGGATGCACACCACGCCGTGCGGCACCACGCGCTTTTCCTTCTTCTTGCGGAATTCCTTCTTGCGCTTGGAGCTTTTCGCCGCTGCTGCTGCCGGCGCTCCTCCTGGTGCTGCTGCCGCGTCTTTCGGTTCTTTTGCCACGCTCGTGTCTCTCCTGTCCTGCTTAACCGTCTAATCTCTGCGGACTTTACTTGCGGGCCGCGATTTTCTTCGCCGCTACCGCGCCCTTCCGCGGACCCTTCCGGGTACGCGCGTTGGTGTGCGTGCGCTGGCCACGAACCGGCAGGTTGCGGCGATGCCGCAATCCGCGATACGCCTGAATTTCAATCAGCCGCCGGATGTTCATCTGCGTCTCTTTGCGCAGATCGCCCTCGATCCCGCCTTCGGCCTCAATCGCCGCGCGCAGCCGCGTCGCTTCGTCTTCCGTCAGATCCTTGATCTTCTTGGTGTGGTCCACGTTCGCTTTCGCGGACAGCGATTTCGCGCGCGCCTGTCCGATGCCGTAAATCGAAGTGAGCCCAATCCAAAGCCGCTTGTTCGGCGGCAAATCCACACCTGCGATGCGAGCCATTCTGTATCCTCCGGCCTCTGGCCTGGCTTATCCCTGGCGCTGGCGGTGCTTGGCGTTCGTACAAATCACGCGCACCACGCCGCGCCGATGCACGACCTTGCACTTCATGCAGATTTTCTTTACCGATGCCCGAACCTTCATTTTTCCACTCCATCCCCTCTTGGGGGCCCGATAATTCTGCTGCTCCGCGCCGAACTACTTGTAGCGGTATACGATTCGGCCGCGCGTCAGGTCGTAGGGCGAAAGCTCCACCGCCACGCGATCTCCCGACAGAATGCGAATAAAGTTTTTGCGCATCTTCCCGGAAATATGGGCCAGCACCTGGTGCTTGTTCTCCAGCTCCACGCGAAACATCGCGTTCGGCAGCGGCTCAATCACGGTAGCCATCACCTCGATGGCGTCTTCCTTCCCGCTTTCACCCGGCTTCTTGTTTTCCTTCTCTGGCCTTGGTCGCATGCGCTCCTGTGTTCCACCCCAGCTGACTTCTGATTCCTGCTGCTTACCAGACCGGACCTGCCGCTTCTTTCGGTCGCGTTAAAATCCACGGCCCATTTTTCGTCACAGCCACGGTGTGCTCGAAGTGCGCCGAATCGCTGCCGTCCGCTGTCACCGCCGTCCACTCGTCGTCCAGCACTCGCACGCCCGGGCCGCCTGTGTTCACCATCGGTTCGATGGCCAGCACCATGCCCTCTTGCAATTTCGGACCCTGCCCCGGCGATCCGTAATTCGGCAGCTGCGGGTCCTCATGCATCTTCGTGCCGATCCCGTGGCCCACAAACTCGCGCACCACCGAATATCCGTTCTTTTCCACCCACTGCTGCACCGCGGCCGATACATCTCCCAGGCGATTCCCCGCCCGGATCTTCGCGATGCCCTGCTCCAGCGATTCCCGCGTCACGCGCAGCAGCTTCTCGCGCTCCGGCGTCACCTTGCCCACCGGAACCGTCAACGCCGCGTCGCCAAAATACCCGCCCAGCTCCACTCCGAAATCCATCGAAAGAATGTCGCCTTCGCGCAATTTCCGCGCCGCCGATGGAATCCCGTGCACTACTTCCTGATTGATCGAAGTGCACACCGAGCCCGGATATCCCCGGTAGCCCTTGAACGCCGGCCGCGCCCCGTGCTCCTTCGTGTAACCCTCGGCAAACTCGTCCAGCTCTTTCGTCGAGATGCCCGGCCGGATCATCGTGCGCATTTCCGCCAGCGCGCCCCACACGATCTGCCCCGCGCGATACATCTTGTCCAATTCCGCCGGCGATTTACAGATGACCATCGCGCCCTTCCGCGCGCTTCACAATTTCATTCAATGCGCGGGTTACTTCCTCCACTCCTGCATCTCCATCCACCACTTCCAGCACACCATGCGTCCGGTAATAATCCGCCAGCGGCTGCGTCTGCCGTTCGTACGCCGCGAATCGCTCTTTCACAATCTCCGGCTGATCGTCCGACCGCTGAATCAGCTTCCCGCCGTCGTTATCGCAAATCCCCGGAGTCTTCGGCGGCCGCTCGAGTATGTTGTACGTCTCGCCGCCCACGCTGCACGTCCAGCGGCCCGCTACTCGTCGCACCAGCGTTTCCGGGCTCACCAGAAACTGAATCACCAGCGGCTTGCCCAACCCCCGCCGCTGCAAAATCTTGTCCAATTCTTCCGCCTGCCGAATCGTCCGCGGAAATCCGTCGAAGATGAATCCCTCGTCGCAATCCCACCGCGCCAGCCGCTCTTCCACCATTCCCAGCACGATCTCATCGGGCACCAGGTCGCCGCGCTCCATGATCGGCTCTGCCAGCCGCCCCGGCGTGGTCTGCCGCGTCACTGCGTCCCGCAGCATGTCGCCAGTGGAAAGATGCGGCACGCCCAACTGCTTGGCCATGCGCTTCGCCTGGGTGCCTTTTCCAGCTCCTGGCGGACCCAGGAAAATTAACGCCCGTTTGAGCGCCATCCTCACCGCCGATGCGTCGGTCATTAACTGCGACGGCCCCGGACTCGGCCCTTGCGCACAAACCCGTCGTAATTCCGCATCACCAACTGCGCCTCGAGTTGCTGCACCGTGTCCATGGCCACGCCTACGACGATCAGGAGCGACGTGCCCCCGAAGTAAAACTGCACATTCAATCCATCCAGCACGAAGCGCCACATGTGCCGGTCGAACCAGTCGCCTACCAGCCACAAATGCTGCAGGTGAATCCCGGAAATCATCCACTCCGGCAGCAAGCAAACCACCGCCAGATACACGCCGCCCACAAACGTAAGCCGCGTCAAAATGCGATTAATATATTCTGACGTGTTCCGCCCCGGCCGAATCCCCGGCACGAACCCGCCGTACTTCCGCATGTTGTCCGCCAGCTCCGTGGGATTGAAAATAATCCCCACGTAGAAAAACGCGAAAAATATGATCAGCGTCACATAAATCAAAGTGTAGAGCGGCTCGCCCCACTTGATCATGTTCGCGAACTTCCCGAAGGCCGTGGACTTGTTCGAAAAAAACAGCGCCAAAGTCTGCGGGAAAGTGAGCAGCGAGCTCGCAAAAATCGGCGGAATCACCCCCCCGGAATTCACGCGCAGCGGCAGATAGGTCATCTGCCCGCCCATCACCTTGCGGCCCATCACGCGCTTCGCGTACTGCACCGGAATCCGCCGCTGCCCGCCTTCCACGAACACGATGAAGGCCACCACCGCCAGCATCAGCACGATCAAGCCCACCAGGATTATCCCGGCCAGCGATCCCCACTCACCGCTCGTGGTCTTCAAGTACAGGTCGTGCACCGCGTTCGGCAAGCCCACCACGATGCCCGCGAAAATAATCAGCGACATCCCATTTCCGATGCCGCGCTCGCTGATCTGCTCGCCCAGCCACATGATGAACGCCGAGCCTGTCGTCAGCGTCAGGATTGTCATCAGCATGAACCGCCAGCCCGGGTGATACACCAGCGCTTCGCCGTTCATGCTCTGCAGCGTCAAAGTCTTCGCGATCGTGAACGATTGAAACAAGCTCAGAATAATCGTCAAATACCGCGTGTACTGCGTGATTTTCCGCCGCCCCAGCTCGCCTTCCTTCTGCAAACGCTCCAGGTAAGGCCACACCACCACCATCAACTGCAAAATAATCGAAGCCGTGATGTACGGCATGATGCCCAGCGCAAATATCGTCAGCCGGCGCAGGTTGCCGCCGCTAAAAAGATCAATCAGCCCGAGTACCGAGCCTTGTCCCCGCTGGAACATATCCTGCAACAGTGCCGTATTGATCCCCGGCGTCGGAATGTGCCCGCCCAAGCGGTACACCGCCAGCATGCCCAGCGTAAAAAGAACGCGGTTGCGCAGATCCGGCGTGCTGAAAATATTCCGAATGGCTAGGAACAGCTTGTTCATTGCAGGACTTCGACCTTTCCTCCGGCAGCCGTGATCTTCGCTTCCGCCGACTTGCTGAACGCATGCGCCTGCACCGTCAAAGCCACTTTCAGTTCGCCGCTGCCCAGAATCTTCAGGGCCTCGCGCTTCACGCGCAACACGCCCAAGGCATACAAAATTTCCGGTGAAATCGTTTCGCCCGCCTCAAACACGTTCAGGCTCTCCACATTAATCACCGCATACGTCGTCGAATCCGGCGCAGAAAATCCACGCTTCGGCAATCGCCGGTGCAGCGGCATCTGCCCGCCTTCAAATCCCGGCCGCCTGGAATATCCGCGGCGGGACTGCTGCCCCTTGTTGCCCGCGCCTGCGGTCTTGCCCATTTTCGAGCCCATGCCGCGTCCTACGCGCACCTTGCGGTGACGCGATCCTCGCGGCGGCTTCAAATTCGATAGTGTCGGTGTCTGTGCCATTCTCAGCCCTCAATCTTTACTAGATGGTGCACGCGCGCGATCATGCCGCGAATCGATGGCGTGTCTTCCACTTCCAGCACCTGTTGCATCCGCCGGAATCCCAGCCCGCGAACCGTCTGGCGCATATCGCGCGGACAGCCAATAAAGCTCACGGTCCACTTGATCTTCAGTTTCCCTGGTTTCTTCTTGCCCGTTGTCGTTGTCGCCGCTGTTGTCGTCATGTTTTTCGCGCGAAGGAACTACTGTGCCGTCGCTTCCTCCGCAATCTTCCCGCGCCCTTCCGCCACCTTGGCCGCATCCTTCAAATGCATCAGCGCGTCAAACGTCGCCTTGATTACGTTGTGCGGGTTCGAGGTGCCCAGCGACTTCGTCAGCACGTTCTGAATCCCCGCGACCTCCATCACCGCGCGCACCGCTCCGCCCGCGATAATTCCGGTTCCATCCGGCGCCGGCTTCAGCAGCACCTGGCCCGAACCAAATCGTCCCAGCACCTGGTGCGGAATCGTGGTGCCCTTCATATTCAGCTTCACCATGTTCTTCTTGGCCGCCTCAATCGCCTTGCGGATGGCCATGGGCACTTCGCGCGCCTTGCCCATGCCGAACCCGGCGTGGCCGCCCTGATCTCCCACCACCACCAGCGCCGAAAAGCTGAGGTTCTTTCCGCCCTTCACTACCTTGGTGCAGCGGTTGATCGAAACCACCTGATCCTTCAAGTTCGCCTGGTTGGTTTCCACCGGACGGCGTACAGCTAACGAGTCTTTGAGCTCTTGTTTCGACATAATTTTCAGAACTTCAGGCCCGCCTCTCGGGCCGCTTCCGCGAGCGCCTTCACGCGCCCGTGATATTGATATCCCCCACGATCGTAAACCACCTTGTCCACGCCTTTGGCTTGCGCGCGTTCCGCGATGGCCTTGCCCACCACTTTGGCCGCCGCAATGTTGCCGCCGCCCTTGATGGACTTCTTTACTTCCGCATCCAGCGAGCTGGCTGAGACAATCGTGCGATTCGTCTGATCGTCCACCACCTGCGCGCGTATATGTTTCGCCGAACGATGCACGCAAAGCCTCGGGCGCTCTGCCGTGCCCGACAGCGTCTTGCGCGTCCGTACGTGAATGCGGCGGCGATGCGCTTCCCGCGATAATTTGTGTACCGGTGCTGCCACGTTCGCTCTCCTCCTGGCCTAAGCCGCTGCCGACTTCGCGCCAGCCTTGCCGGCCTTCTTCTTCAAGCGCTCGCCGGTAATGCGCACGCCCTTCTGCTTGTAAGGATCCGGTGGACGTAGCGCGCGTAGATTCGCGGCCACCTGCCCCACCTGATTCTTGTCCGCCCCGGTCACCACCATGTGCACCTGTTTCTCGATGGCGATCGTGATGCCTTCCGGAATCGGAAATTCAATCGGGTGCGAATATCCCAGCGCCAGCACCACGTTCTTGCCTTTCACTTCAGCGCGGTACCCGACGCCCACGATGTCCAAATCCTTCTTGAAGCCGGTCGTGACGCCCGTCACCGCGTTCGCCACCAGCGCTCGCGCCAGTCCATGCAACGCGCGCTTGTCTTCCGATTCGCGCTTCGCGGTGAGTATCCCGTCCTTCTGCTCGAAATGGATGCCCTTCGGCACTACCACGCGCATCTTGCCCTTGGGACCCTGCACTTCCACGGCGTCGTCCTTGATCTGAATCTTCACCCCGGACGGTACCGGTATAATTTTATTTCCAATTCGCGACATGGCTCTGTTCGATCCTCGTGTTACAGAAATTCCCGCCGAACCCTTACCAGACCTCGCACATGATTTCGCCGCCGATGCCGGCCTTGCGCGCCGCTTGCCCCGTCATCAATCCCTTGGCCGTGGACACAATCGAAATTCCCATTCCGCCCACTACTTGCCGGATGTCCGTCTTGCCCACATAGCGCCGCGAACCCGGCCGCGAGATGCGCTTCAGGTCCGTGATCACGCTGCGGCGGTCCGGCGTGTAGCGCAAAAACAGACGCAGCGTCTTCTTCGGCTTCTGCTCTTCCACAACCTTGAAATTCGCCAGATATCCTTCCTCTTTCAGGATGCGCGCCAGCTCCACCTTCAACTTCGAGCTGGGCAAATCCACGCGCGAGTGCTTCGCGCGCGAGGCGTTGCGAATTCGCGTCAGTAAATCGGCAATCGGATCAGTCGTCATTCTTCCTCGTCCTTAATCTTCCTTGAAAAACTACCAGCTCGCCTTGGTCACGCCGGGAATTTCTCCCTTCAGCGCGAACCCGCGGAAACAAATGCGGCACATCTCAAACTTGCGCAGGAAAGCGCGCGGACGTCCGCAAACCCGGCAGCGGTTGCGCCAGCGGACTTTGAACTTCGGCTTCTTCAACTGCTTCGCGAATTGCGCGGTGCGTCCCATACTCGTTCTATCTCCTTAAAGCCTAGGTCTGGACCCGGAACGGCACGCCGAGCAGCTTCAGCAGCTCGCGCCCTTCTTCGTCGTTGCGGGCGGTCGTGGTTATCGTTATGTTCATGCCCTTGATTTTGTCCACCCGCGTGTAATCAATTTCCGGAAACACCAGCTGGTCTTTCAGCCCCAGCGTGTAATTGCCGCGCCCATCAAAAGAGTTCGGCGGCAATCCCTTGAAATCGCGTACGCGTGGCAGCACGATGCTGGAAAGCCGGTCGAGAAATTCATACATCCGCTCGCCGCGCAGCGTGACCATGCAGCCAATGGCCATGCCCTTGCGAATCTTGAAATTCGCGATGGACTTCTTCGCCCGCGTGATCACTGGCTTCTGCCCGGTAATCTGTCCCAGCTCCGCCGCGGCCGTGTCCAGCAGCTTCACGTTCGCGCTCGCTTCGCCCATCCCGATGTTTACCGTCACCTTCTGCACCCGCGGCACAGCCATCGTGTTCTTCAATCCGAAGCGCTTCAATAACGCCGGCACTGCATCCTTGCGATACTTTTCATGCAAACGCGTAATCATTTCTCGCCCTTACCTCGCAAAAAATCTAGTTCTCAAAAGTCGTGTTGCAGCGCCGGCACGAACGTACCTTCGTCCCATCCGGCAGCGTGGTGTGTCCCGCGCGCGTATGCTTGCCGCATCCCGGGCAGACCAGCAGCACGTTCGAAACATGCACTGGCCCTTCCTTCTCCAGAATTCCGCCCTTGATGTTCTTCGAAGGGTTCGGCCGCGTGTGCTTCTTCATCATGTTCGCGTGCTCGACTGTCACTGTCAGTTTCCAGGGATTCACCGAAAGCACTTTCCCGGTCTTTCCTTTCGATCGCCCGGACATGATCTTCACCGTGTCCCCGTGGCGGATGCTGAATGCTGCCGGTTTTTCCTGTATTTTTCTCATGGTTACCACACTTCCGGAGCGAGCGAGATGATCTTGGTGAACTTCTTGTCGCGCAACTCGCGGGCTACTGGCCCGAAAACGCGCGTCCCAATCGGCTCGTTCGCATCGTTAATCAATACCGCCGCGTTATCGTCAAAACGGATGTACGTCCCGTCCTTGCGCCGCTGCTCTTTGCGCGTGCGCACGATCACGCACTTCACCACCGTGCCTTTCTTTACCTGGCTTTCCGGCTGCGCTTCCTTCACCGCCGCCGTGACGACGTCGCCCAATCCCGCCGTCAATCCCGCATCTCCGCCCAACGGAAGAATGCAGGTCAGCTGGCGCGCGCCGGAATTGTCCGCCACCGTCAGCCATGTTCGCATCTGTACCATGATCTTGCTCCCTGTTGAACAGCACCCTTATATCGGGCACCCCGCGCAATCGCCGAGGCTTTCTTTACGCCACGCGCGCCGAGCGTTGCAGTACTTCCTTCAACCGCCAGCGCTTCAATTTCGAAAGCGGCCGCGTGGAAGCAATCTGCACCGTGTCGCCTACCTTCGCTTCCCCGGTCTCGTCGTGCGCGTAATATTTCTTGGTGTGGCGCACTACCCGGTGATACAGCGGGTGCTGCACCGCGCGCGTCACCTTCACCACAATGGTCTTCTGCATCTTCGTCGAAGTCACGATGCCCGTCAGTTCCTGCCGGACTCCGCGCTCCGCCGTGCTTTCTTGCGCGACTGCCGCTTCGTTTGCCATTACGCCTTCCTCAATTCAGTTTCGCGCAGCACCGTCTTGATCCGCGCGAAATCGCGCTTTGCTTCCCGCAGCTTCTTCAAGCCTTCGGCCTGTCCGGTCGAAAGCTGAAAACGCAGCCGGAAAATCTGCTCGGCGAGCTCGCCCTGCTGGGTTTCGAGCTCGGCTTTGCTCATTTCGCGGTACTTCACCGTGCGCCCCGCGTTTCGATCCGCCATTACAGTTCCTCCGCCCGGCTCACGAATTTCGTCCGGATGGGCAATTTGTGCGAAGCCAGCTTCATCGCTTCGGTTGCCGACGCCAAATCCACGCCCGCCATTTCAAACATCACTCGCCCCGGCTTCACCACCGCTACCCACTTCTCCGGTGGACCTTTGCCCTTGCCCATACGAGTCTCGGCCGGCTTCTTGGTGTAGGGCTTGTCCGGAAAAATCCGGATCCACAATTTTCCGCCGCGCTTGATGAACCGCGTAATCGCCACGCGCGCCGCTTCAATCTGCCGGTCGGTGATCCACGCAGGTTCCAGAGCCTTCAGCCCGTACTCGCCGAACGCCAGCGCTCCGCCGCGCCACGCCTTGCCCGTCCTTCGCCCGCGCTGCTGCTTGCGGTACTTTACTTTTTTCGGCATCAACATGAATTTTTGCCCGTGTCCTTAAACTTTCAGCTTTACGCTTTGGCCGCTGCCGCCGGCGCGTTCTTGTTCACGCGCTGCGGGATTTTTTCGCCCTGGTAGATCCAGCACTTCACGCCAATTACTCCGTACGTCGTGTGCGCTTCCGCCGTGCCAAAATCAATGTCCGCGCGCAGCGTCTGCAAAGGCAGCCGCCCCTGCAGATACCATTCTTTACGCGCGATTTCCGCGCCGTTCAGCCGGCCCGCTACGCGCACCTTGATTCCCTTGCAGCCAAAACGCAGCGCCGAATCCACCGCCTTGCGCATCGCTCGCCGGAACGCCACGCGCTTTTCCAGTTGCAGCGCGATCGATTCCGCCACCAAATGCGCATCCAGCTCCGGGCCGGTGCACTTCCTGAATATCGATGTGCACTTCGCGCTTGGTGCGCTTCTGCACGTCGGCCTTCAGCTTGTCAATTTCCGAGCCTTTGCGGCCGATGATGATTCCCGGGCGCGCCGTGTAAATTCGCACGACCAATTTGTTCGCGGCGCGCTCCACGTCAATCCCGCTGATCCCCGCGGACTTCAGCTTTTCCTTCAGCGTCTTGCGCAGCACCACGTCTTCATGCAGCAGGTCGGCATAATCCTTCTTCGCGAACCAGCGCGACTTCCAGACCTTGTTGTAGCCCAGCCGAAAACCGTACGGATGTGTTTTCTGCCCCAAACTGTCCTCCCGCTACTTCTTCTTTTTCTGTCCTGGCTTATTGCGTTGTTCCAATGCCTTGCGCGCTTTGCGTACCGCGCCCTTCACGCCCTTCGACGCCTGCGCTTCCGCCGCCGCTGCCGCCACGCGGCCGGCCACCGCGCGGTGATGTTCGGAAACTTCCACCACGATATGGCTCGTCCGCTTCTGATAACGGAACCCGCGTCCCATCGGCGCCGGACGCATCCGCTTCCAGCGCGGCCCCTCGTTCACGAAGCAACGCGTCACAAACAACTCGTCCACATCCAGCGTCTCGCCGGAATCTTCCGCCTTGCGTTCGGCGTTGGCGATGGCGCTGCGCAGCGTCTTCTCGATATCCTTGGCCACCCGCTTCTTCGTGAATTGCAGCGTGTGCAGCGCTTCTTCCGCGCGCTGTCCGCGAATCAGGTCAATCACCAGCCGCGCCTTCTGCGGCGAGACGCGCGTATAGCGCGCCATGGCGATTCCCCCGATCTGCGTCTTGTCCGTCGTTTCCTGAATTGCCGTTGCCATCGTTATATGCCCTTTAAGACTTCGCTGCCGGCGCTGCTCCGGCTGCTGGTGCTGCTCCCGCCGCTGGCGCGCCTGCCGATGCCGCGGCCCTCTCCAGCGCCGCTTTCACCGCGTGCCCTTTGAACGTGCGCGTCGGCGAGAATTCGCCCAGTTTGTGTCCGATCATCTGCTCGGTGATGTACACCGGTATAAACTTCTTGCCGTTGTGCACCGCCAGCGTGTGCCCGATCATGTCCGGCAAAATCGTCGAACGGCGCGACCAAGTCTTCAAAACTTTCTTTTCGTTGCGGGCGTTCAAACCTTCCACCTTCTTACGCAGGTGGCCGTCAATGAACGGTCCCTTCTTCAGCGAGCGCGGCATCTTTTGTCCTACTCCTCCACGCGGCGCAGCTTCACCCACTGCGCGCGGCGAACTCTTTTGAATCCTCGCACCGGCCCGGAAACGCGGTGCGAAAGCGGGCAGAAAGGACACACAAACCGCGTCCCCTGCGCGTTCGGAATCCGCTCCACAATTACCGCCCAGCCCGACCGGCACAACCGATACTGAATCTGGGGCGCCGGCACCAGCTTCGAGGCAATCTTTACCGCCGGCTTGGCTGCGCGCCGCGGAACTGCTTTCCGCGCACGTGTTGCGCGTCGCGGGGCACGTCTGCCCGCACGCTTGGTTGCACGTCTTGATGATCTGGTGGCTGTCATCGAGTAACTCCGCATTGTCCCCCGCGCCGGGTTCATTGCTTTTCTACTGCTCCTCACAACTTCACTAAAATTATGGCTTGCGCCGTTCCACAATCATCCGGTCGCTCGGACGCTTCTTGCGCGTCTTCGCTCCCAGCGTCGGAAATCCCCAAGGCGTTTGCGGATGGTTGCCCTTCACGCGGCCTTCACCGCCGCCGTGCGGGTGGTCCACCGGGTTCATTGCCACGCCGCGTACCGTAGGACGCTTGCCGTGCCAGCGCGTTCGTCCCGCCTTGCCGTACGTCACATTCTCGTGATCCAGATTGCCCAACTGTCCCACCGTCGCCATGCAATCAATGCTGAACTTCCGCACTTCACCCGAAGGCAGCTTTACCAGCGCGAAATCGCCTTCCTTGCTCATCAGTTGCGCCGCGCCGCCCGCCGAACGCACCACCTGCCCGCCCTTGCCCGGATACAGCTCCAGGTTGTGAATCATCGTGCCGGGAGGAATGTTGCGAATCTGCAGCGCATTACCCGGCAAAATTTCCGCGCCGGCGCCATTCTGCACCGTCATCCCGACTTCCAGCCCCACCGGCTGCAAAATGTAGCGCTTCTCCCCGTCCGCATAGTGCAGCAGCGCGATGCGCGCCGAGCGGTTCGGATCGTATTCGATCGCCGCCACTTTCGCGGGGATTCCGGTCTTCTCGCGCCGGAAATCCACGGTGCGGTATTTCTGTTGGTGCCCGCCGCCGCGATGCCAGGAAGTGATTTCTCCGTGCGAATTTCGTCCGCCGGTGCGCTTCTGCACTTCCACCAGCGACTTTTCCGGTGTTTGCTTGGTGATCTCGCTCTTATCGAGCATGGTCAGAAAGCGTCGTGACGGTGTGTACGGTTTAAATGTTTTTATTGCCATTGTTGCCTCTTACCGGTTCCCCTCGAACTCTGTTGCGCGCTCGCTTGCTCTTGCCACCGTCAACTTCAGCCCCGCTCAAAACCAACTACTCAAAAACTAGATGTTCTCGGCGTACTCGATCATCTTTTCGCCTTCTTTCAGCCGTACGTACGCCTTCTTCCAATCGCTGCGGAATCCTTCGGCGCGTCCCCGCCTGCGGAACTTGCCGTGAAAAATTGCCGTGCGCACGTGATCCACCTTCACCTTGAAAACGCGCTGCACCGCTTCCTTAATCTCCGTCTTGGTCGCGTCCTTCGCCACCTCGAACACCACCGTGTGCTGCGTTTCCTTCACGCCCAAACCCTTTTCGGTGATGATGGGACGCCGGATAATCTGATATACCCTGTTCTCCATCGCTTATCCCTTCTTCCCTTTGGGCTTGGCTTTGGCCTTCGCTTCTTTTTTCGCCGCGGGCTTCTTCGCCGACTTTTCCGTTTTCGCCGCAGCAGCCTTGGCCGGAGCTTTTGCTTCCGCCTGCTTCTCGCTCGCCGCGTGCTTCGTAGCAGCAGGCGCAGGAGCCGGCTCGATCTGTACCGGCACTTCCGGCCGCGTGGCCGAAAGCGACCGGCTCAACTTCGCCACTGCTTCGCGCGACAACATCACGTGCTCATGCCGCAGCAGGTCGTAAGGCTCCAGAGCCGTCGGCGGCACCAGCGTCACGCCCGCGATGTTGCGGCTGGCGCGCTCCAGATTCAGGTTCGCGCCGCTTTCCACTAGCAGGTACGTTTCAGTCTCTTTGTCCAACTTGCCCAGCATCGCGCGAAACGCTTTGGTCTTGTGCGATTCCAGCTTCCAGCCGTCCACCACCGTCAATTTTTGTTCCGCCACTTTTGCGGACAGCGCCGAGCGCAGCGCGCCCAGAATCATTTTCTTCGGCAGCGCGTAGTCGTAGCTGCGTGGCACCGGGCCGTGCACTGTGCCGCCGTGCCGCCACAAAGGCGACCGGATCGATCCCACGCGCGCGCGCCCCGTGCCCTTCTGCTTCCACAGTTTCTTGCCCGAGCCGGAAACTTCGCTCTTGTCCTTCGTCTTGTGCGTTCCGGCGCGCTCGCCCCGCAGATGATGCCGCACCGCCTCGTGCAGCAGGTGCGCGTTCACCTTCGCGGCAAACACATCATCGGCAAGTTCGATCTGCCCGACTTTCTTTCCTTCCAGGTTCTTTACGTCCACAACAGGCATCGTGTCGTCTCTCTCGCTTACAAATTTCTTCTACAGATGCGCCTTAACCTTGCGAATAAATATGTAACTGCCCTGCGGCCCGGCCACTGCGCCGCGCACCAGCAACAAATTCTCTTCGGAATCCACTTTCACCACCCGCAAATTCTTGGAAGTCTTGCGCTCATGCCCCATATGACCCGGCATGTGCTGCCCCTTCCACACCCTCGATGGAAACGAGCTTGCTCCGATTCCGCCCGGAGCTCGGTGAAACATCGACCCGTGGCTCGCGTCGCCGCCGCGGAAATGCCAGCGCTTCACGCCGCCCTGAAAACCCTTGCCCTTGCTCACGCCGGTGACATCCACCAGCTCGCCCACCTTGAAATTCTCCACCAGCACGCGATCCCCAGACTTGGCTTCATCCTTGGAATCGTCAATGCGAATCTCTTTCAGATAACGCAGCGGCGCCACGTTCGCCTTCTTGAAATGTCCGGTGCGCGCCTTGTTCACCCGCTGCGGCTTGATGAATTCCACCAGGCCCAGCTGCACCGCTTCGTAGCCGTCGGTGGTCTTCGTGCGGCGCTGCACCACCACGCACGGCCCCGCCTGCAGGACGGTGCACGGAACAGCTGTGCCGTCGTCCGCGAAAATCTGCGTCATCCCCAGCTTGATTCCCAATATGCCGTTGACTGCCATCTCGCTCTCTCGTTCCTTCCGCCCAAACTTTAAGGCGGGTCAATTTCAATCGCCGGCCGTTTCTAGCCACTAGCCACTAATCACTAGCCACTGCCTTTTTCAGCAACCGCAGCCGCTATTACTTCCCGGTATGTTCGCGTCCGAAAGCTTTGATCTCGACGTCCACGCCAGGAGGCAGATCCAACTTCATCAGCGCGTCCACCGTGTCCGGCGTCGGCTCCAGAATATCAATCAGCCTCTTGTGCGTGCGCATCTCAAACTGCTCGCGCGACTTCTTGTCCACGTGCGGCGAACGCAACACCGTCCAGCGGTTGATGACGGTGGGCAGAGGAATCGGCCCGGCTACGTCCGCTCCGGTGCGCTTCGCGGTGTCCACAATTTCTTTGGTGGATTGATCGAGAATGCGATGATCGTACGCTTTCAAACGAATCCGAATTTTTTCTCCGTTTGGCATAATTACTCGATGATCTCGGCAACCGCTCCGGCGCCCACGGTGTGCCCGCCTTCGCGAATCGCGAAGCGCAAGCCCTTCTCCAAGGCTACCGGTGTAATCAGCGTAATCTCACACGATATGTTGTCGCCCGGCATCACCATCTCCACTCCTGCTGGCAACTTCACGTCGCCCGTCACGTCCGTCGTGCGAAAATAAAACTGCGGCCGGTACCCCGTGAAAAACGGCGTGTGCCGCCCGCCCTCTTCCTTCGTCAAAACGTACGCCTCAGCCTTGAACTTGGTGTGCGGCGTGATCGATCCCGGCTTCGCCAACACTTGCCCGCGCTCCACTTCATCTTTTTCCGTGCCGCGCAGCAGCAACCCGACGTTGTCTCCCGCCATGCCCTCGTCCAGAAGCTTGCGGAACATTTCAATGCCCGGTCACCGTCTTCTTCATCGTCGGACGGAAACCTACAATCTCAACTTCTTCGCCCACTTTCACTTTGCCGCGCTCGATTCTTCCCGTCACCACCGTTCCTCTACCAGAAATCGAAAAAATATCTTCGATCGGCATCGCGAACGGCTTATCAATATCTCTCACCGGCTGCGGTATGCTCTTGTCCACCGCTTCCATCAATTCCAAAATCGACTTCTCCCACTTCGCATCGCCTTCGAGAGCTTTCAAAGCCGAACCGCGAATCACCGGCAGCGTGTCGCCAGGATATTGATAGCTCTTCAGCAGCTCGCGCACTTCCAGCTCCACCAGCTCGAGCAACTCCGGATCGTCCACCATGTCGCACTTGTTCAAAAACACCACGATGTACGGCACGCCCACCTGCCGCGCCAGCAAAATGTGCTCGCGCGTTTGCGGCATCGGACCATCCGTCGCCGCCACCACCAGAATCGCGCCGTCCATCTGCGCCGCGCCCGTAATCATGTTCTTCACATAATCCGCGTGGCCCGGACAATCAATGTGCGCGTAGTGCCGGTTCGCCGTCTCGTACTCCACGTGCGATACCGCGATCGTGATGCCGCGCTCGCGCTCTTCCGGCGCGTTGTCGATCGAATCGAACGCGCGGAATGCCACCTTCGGATTGTTCTTCGACAACACTTTGGTGATCGCCGCCGTCGAAGTCGTTTTGCCGTGGTCAATGTGACCAATCGTCCCAATATTCACATGCGGCTTATTCCGTTCGAATTTCTCTTTCGCCATTTCGCTCTCTGCTCCTCAAGTCACACTGTTCTGAGTGCTAAATTCCCGGCCGTGCCTACTTCTTGGTTTTTTCGCCGCTCGCGCTGCCAATAATCTCTTCGGCAATGTTTCCCGGAACCTGCTCGTAGTGCGAAAAGTGCATCGTAAAACTGCCGCGCCCCTGCGTCCTGCTGCGGATTTCCGTGGCGTAACCGAACATCGCCGCCAGCGGCACCCGCACATTGATAATTTCCGTCCCGCCGCGAGATTCGCGTCCCTGCATCTGGCCGCGCCGTGAATTCAGGTCCGCAATCACCGGTCCCATGTAGTCTTCCGGCACCACCACCTCAACGCGCATGATCGGCTCGAGCAGCTTCGGATTCGCGCGCTTGCAAGCATCCTTGAACGCCATGGACCCCGCAATCTTGAAGGCCATTTCCGAGCTATCCACGTCGTGATAGCTGCCATCAGTCAGGACGACTGCCGCGTCCACCATCTCATACCCGGCCAAAACGCCTGTTTCCATCGCCTCGCGCACGCCCGCTTCGATCGGCGCGATAAATTCCTTGGGAATCGCTCCGCCCACAACCTTATCCACAAACAGCAGGCGATGTTCCTTGTCGAAATGCCACTTGCCGCCCTTGCCGCCCGAAACTTGCTTCGCCAGCTCGTCAATTTCGTCGGTGGACATCTCGTGCATGTCTTCGTGATTGGAATTCGCCAGCGGATGCACCGTCAGCACCGCGTGGCCGTACTGCCCGCGTCCGCCGGTCTGCTTGATGTACTTTCCTTCGCCTTCCGCCATCCGCAAAATCGTTTCGCGGTACGCCACCTGCGGCCGGCCCACATTGGCCTGCACGCCAAATTCGCGCATCATGCGGTCTACGATAATTTCCAGGTGCAATTCGCCCATGCCGGAGATCAAAGTCTGGTTCGTGTCGTGATCTGTATGCACGCGGAACGTGGGATCTTCCTGCGCCAGCTTGCCCAGCGCGGTGCCCATTTTTTCCTGGTCCGCTTTGGTCTTCGGCTCGATCGCCACCGAAATTACCGGCGCCGGGAAATCAATGTTCTCGAGCAATACCGGCTTCTCTTCATCGCACAAAGTGTCGCCGGTGGTCACATTCTTCAGTCCCACGCACGCCGCGATGTCACCCGCCTCGATGGACTCAATCTCTTCGCGCTTGTTCGCGTGCATGCGCAGCAAACGTCCAATGCGCTCGCGCGTCTTGCGTGTCGAGTTATAGACATTCTGCCCGGCCTTCAGCACGCCGGAATAAACGCGAATGTAAGTCACGTGGCCGACGAACGGGTCAGTCATGATCTTGAACGCGAGAGCCGCAAACGGCTGATCGTCCGAAGCGCGCCGCAGAATCGGCTCATCCCCATTGGGGTCCGTGCCCTCAACTGGCGGCACATCGGAAGGCGCCGGCAGATAATCCACCACCGCATCCAGCAGTGGTTGGATGCCCTTATTCTTGAAAGCAGACCCAGCCAACACTGGAACCAGCTTCAGCGCAATCGTCGAACGCCGCAGCGAAGCGCGCAATTCCGCAGGCTCCAGCTTATGCTGCTCCAGATACTTTGTCAGGATGGCGTCGTCGTGCTCGGCGATATACTCCACCACTTTTTCGCGATGCTCTTTGTAGAATTCCGGCGTCAGCGCCGATGCCTTCACCGCGATTTCCAGCGCCGGATGCTCTTTCAAGTACGCCGCATCCCAAAGTCTTTCCAGCGGCAACGTCTCATATTCCGCGCCCAGAGTTTCGTCCTTCCAGATAATCGCGCGCTCTTCGATGAAATCAATCACGCCCAGGAAATTCTCTTCGCGCCCGATCGGAAATTGCAGCGGCACAGGGTGCGCCGAAAGACGTTGCCGCATCGAGCGCACCGAATGATCGAAATCCGCGCCAACCCGGTCCATCTTGTTGATGAAAGCAATGCGCGGCACGCGATACTTGTCCGCCTGGCGCCACACCGTCTCCGACTGAGGCTGTACGCCCGCGACCGCGTCGAAAATCGCTACCGCGCCGTCCAGCACGCGCAGCGAACGCTCCACTTCCACCGTGAAATCCACGTGGCCGGGAGTATCAATAATGTTAATGCGGTATTTCTTGTCGAAACGCACCCAGGAAGCTGTCGTCGCCGCGGACGTAATCGTAATCCCGCGCTCGCGCTCCTGCTCCATCCAGTCCATGACGGTCGTGCCGTCGTGCACTTCGCCGATCTTGTAAGTCACACCCGTATAGAAAAGGATGCGCTCGGTTGACGTGGTCTTACCTGCGTCAATGTGCGCCATGATCCCGATGTTGCGCGTCTGATCGAGTTGTACGAGTCGTGCCATGCGAAATTAGGCCCCGTGCTACCAGCGATAGTGGGCGAACGCTTTGTTCGCTTCCGCCATGCGGTGCACGTCCTCCTTTTTCTTTACCGCGCCGCCGCGACCATTGGCTGCGTCCATGATTTCTTCCGCCAGCTTATCGGTCATCGTCTTGCCGCTGCGCGTGCGCGAATACAGCACCAGCCAGTGAATCGCCAGCGACTGCCGACGAAACGGATTCACTTCCACCGGAACCTGATAGTTCGCGCCGCCCACGCGCCGCGTCTTCACTTCCAGCACCGGCTTGCAGTTCTCGATGGCCTTCTTAAAGAGCTTGAAGGAATCGTCGTTGGTCTTTTTCGCCACCTGATCCATGGCGTTGTAGAAAATCGCCTGCGCCGTGGCGCGCTTGCCGTCATACATCATGCTGGAAATAAACTTCTGCACCAGGTCGCTGCCGAAAACCGGATCGCCTGGAATCTTGCGGCGTAGTACCCATCCTTTACGTGGCATCGTTCCGCTCTCCTACTTCTGCGCGGCTTTGGGCCGCTTGGCGCCATACTTCGAGCGCGCTTGTTTTCGATTTTCAACGCCTGCTGCGTCCAACGTTCCGCGCACGATGTGATAACGCACGCCGGGCAGATCCTTCACGCGGCCGCCGCGCACCAGTACGATGGAGTGTTCCTGCAAATTGTGGCCGATCCCGGGGATATACGTGGTGACTTCCGCGCTGTTGGTCAGGCGCGCGCGCGCTACCTTGCGCAGCGCCGAATTTGGTTTCTTCGGTGTCTGAGTGTAAACACGAACGCACACCCCGCGCTTCTCAGGACATCCTTCGAGCGCGGGTGACTTCGTCTTTACCCGGATCTTCTTCCGCCCGTTACGCACGAGCTGTGAAAACGTCGGCACGCTTTCCCCCTGTTCCCAAGAAAACTCGTCTCGAAAATCTCGCCAGCAGAAAACTTCGCGCAAATTTCCGCGCACGGCAAATAAGCCCGCGCAGAATTCGGCGAGTGAATGATACGGAAAAGGCGCCACACCCGAAGGAATTACCAGGTACTCCGCGAAAACGAGTCACCCCAAGGAGTGAACTGCATCTTCTACCAATCTGCGGAGAGGCTCACACGGCTTTGCGGGGCTGGCGCCCCATTTCGGCCGCTCTTTCTTGCCCCGTTCCGTCGCTCTTTGTTCCGGGGCACGAAAGACTTCCCTAATCACCACTGGGTCCAAAGACCCTCAGACAACCGAGGAAGTATAAGAGAATCAATGGGTCTTGTCAACTCGATTCCATCCAAAAAATAAATCGGTGAGGTTGGCCTTTTCCTTGCTCTCCCAAACGCTTCCGCCACCGGCAACCTCCCGCTCGTGCCTGACCAGCCCGTCGAAAATTTCTCCCACCATTTCCTCAGGCGGGCTCGCAAAATCCCCAGTACCAAGCCGTCTCAAGGTGAGAAAACTGGCAAGCCACGCATCAGGTGGCTCTATCAATCAGATTATGCAGTACTTACCGTCATCCAGCGATCCCGAACGCAGCGCTGCCCCCAGTCTCCACGCCGCCCCGCCCGGTCTCCTACCACAACACACCTCGCGCCAACCCGTTTCATCATTGCCTACGTACGCGACCTCTACCGCTTTACCGCATCCGCCAACGCACCTACACTGCCTAGGTCTAAGTAATCTCCACAGGGAGTAAGGATGACCAGATTCTACATGGCTGCGTTGTGCGCGCTTCTGCTTTCAGCTGCATCTTCGGCGCAACAGCCAGACACAGACAAGTGGCGCAAGATTCCGCTGACCATCAACAAGTCCGACGCGCAGAAAATACCAGCCGCGGCCCCGAAGTCAGCACCCGCCGATTACTCCCAGGAACCCTTCGTCATCGAGCAGTACCATACCACCGCGCGTTTTGAAAACGATGGCACCAGCGAACGCACGCTCGCCGTGCGCATCCGCGTGCAAAGCGACGCCGGCGTGCAACAACTCGGCGAGCTTATCTTCGGCTACAACTCCTCGAACGAAGTAATGGACGTCCGCTTCGTGCGCGTGAAAAAGAAAGACGGCTCCATCGCCACCGCCTCAGCCGACGCCATAAAGGAAATGACCGCCAGCGTAGCCCGCGACGCTCCCGAATACACGGACTACAAAGAAAAACATGTCACCGTGCCGTCGCTCCACGCCGGCGATACGATCGAATATGAAATCGCAACGCGCACCGTCACCGCGCTCGCTCCCGGAAATTTCTGGTTCGACTACGCCTTCGTAAAAGACGCGATCACGCTCGACGAGCGCCTCGACGTCAACTTGCCCGCCGGCCGCGTGCACAAATTCATCACTGCGCCAAAGATCGAGCACGCCACCGATTTCACCGGCGATCGTGAAATTCACCACTGGCAGCACGCCAATCTCACGCGCCCTGACGCGCGTGAGCAATCCAAAAACAAATCGCAGCCGCCCGCGGAACCTCAGCCCGACGTGCAATTCACCACGTTCACCACCTGGGCCCAAGTCGCCGAGTGGTACGCCAATCTCGAAAAGGGCCGCAGCGATCCCACGCCGGAAATCCGCGCGAAAACTCAAGAGCTCATTCAAGGCCGCGCCACGGAACTCGATAAAATCGCCGCGCTCTACGATTACGTCGCAAAAAATATTCGCTACGTAAGCCTCTCCTTCGGCTTGGGCCGTTACCAGCCGCATTCCGCTGCCGACGTTTTCAAAAATCAATACGGCGATTGCAAGGACAAGCACACCCTCCTCGCCGCCATGTTGCAGGCCGCAAACATCCCGTCCGACGCGGTCCTGATTCCCTTCGCGCGCAAAATCGATCTCGATGTTCCTTCGCCTTCCCAATTCGATCACCTGATCACCGCCGTCCCCATCGGCGATGAATTGATCTGGATGGATTCCACCGCGGAAGTCGCGCCCTTCCGCCTGCTCTCTCCGCCGCTGCGCGCTAAATCCGCTCTGCTCGTCCAGCCCGATGGCGCCGGCAGAATCGTCCAGACTCCCGCCGACCCTCCGTTCCTCTCCACTCAGCACGTCGAAATCGAAGCCCGCGTGAGCGATCTCGGCAAACTAACCGCCACGCTGCGCTATTTCCTCCGCGGCGATAACGAGTACGCCCTGCGCGTCGCCTTCCGCCGCACGCCGCAAACGCAATGGAAGGAACTCGGCCAGACCATCGCCGCGCTCGACGGCATCAAAGGCGAAATCACCAACGTAAAACCCAGCGATCCTTCCGACACCGCAAAGCCTTTCGAACTCGATCTCGATTTCGCGCAAGCAAATTATCTCGACTGGTCCAGCAAAAAATCCAAAGTCGGAGTCCCCCTCCTCGCCATCGGCTTGCCCGACGCTTCCGAAGATTCCACCGCTCCGATCTATCTCGGCAGCCCGCTCGACGTCACCATGGACCTGAAAATGACCCTCCCCGCCAATTTCTCCGCGCGCGCGCCCGTCGCCGTTTCTGTCGAACGCGACTATGCCGAATTCAAATCCAGTTACCACTTCGAAAATCACACCCTCACCGCGCAGCGCTCCTTGAACTTCAAAATGCGCGAACTCCCCGCCGCACGCGTCAGCGATTATCTGGCGTTTTCCCGCGCCGTGGAATCCGACGAAACCCAGCTCCTCGTCGTCGAAAATTCCACCACCGGCGCGCCCACTATCCCCACCACCGCCAGCGCCGACGAACTTCTGGAAGCAGGCATCGCCGCGCTCAATGCCGGAAATGTCCGCGAAGCCATTCCCCTGCTCCAACACGCCGTCGAAATTGACCCCAAAAGCAAGCAGGGCTGGAACGATCTCGGCCTCGCCTACTTGCGTCTCGGACAGTTCGACGAAGCCGCCGCCGCATTTCAGAAACAGATTGCCGCCAATCCCTACGACGAGCACGTTTACAATTACTTGGGCCTGACCCTGCAACAGCAGCAGAAATTTCCCGAAGCCGCCGACGCCTTCCGCAAGCAAATCGAAGTGAATCCGCTCGATCCCGTCGCCCACGCCGCGCTCGGCGCGCTTTTCCTCGAACAGCACAAATATTCAGAAGCCATACCCGAACTCGACAAGGCCACGGTTCTCGCTCCGGACAACGCCGAACTCGAAGTCAGCCTCGGCAACGCGTTCCTCAACACTGGTGAAAAAGACAAAGCGCTGGAAGCATTCGAAAAAGGAGTGGATCTCGCGCAAACGCCCGTCGTCTGGAACAACGTTGCTTACGCTCTCGCCGAGCACAATCTCGAGCTCGACAAAGCCGCGCAATACGCCGAATCAGCCATTGCCGCCACCGCCGCCAATCTGCGCAACGTCGAACTTGCCCGCCTGTCGCTCGACGATCTCACCCAAGTCGCAAGCATCGGCGTTTACTGGGACACTCTCGGCTGGATCAATTTTCGCAAAGGTGATCTCGACCAGGCCGAACGCTACATTCGCGCCGCCTGGCTGCTCAATCAGCACGGCGAAGTCGGTGATCACCTCGCCCAAATCTACGAAAAACGCGGCGAAAAAGACCAAGCCGCGCGCATGTATGCCGAAGCCATCGCCGCCCCGCACTCCGTCCCCGAAACTCGCGCGCGCCTGATCGTTCTGCTCGGCGGCAACGCCGGAATTGACGAACTCGTCGCAAAATCCAAACCCGAACTCACCAAAGTTCGCGTGTTTCCCGGCCGGAGATCTCCTGAAGGAAAATGCCCGCGCCGATTTCTTCGTCCTGCTCTCGCCCGGCGCCAAAAATCCAAAAATCGACGCGGTCAAATTCGTCAGCGGCAGCCAGGACCTCCGCCCCTTCACAGAAAAGCTCCGCACCCTGGATTTCGGCCCCATGTTTCCAGACGCCTCGCCCGCAAAACTAGTCCGCCGCGGCACGCTAACCTGCTCACGCCACCACGGGAACCTGCACCTTCACCTTAATTCCTCCCGAAGACGTCCGCACCCTGAATTAAAAGACGAAAGTGCCCGCGGTTCGTAGCGCCGGCGTCTCGCCGGCTACTTGCAGTTGATCTTGCTGTTGACGTTGTAGCGGCACGGCATGCCGTGCCCGCGGAGGCCGACGCCCGGAAACGCCGATCTCCCGATCGGCGTTCTTGCCTTTGACTCGGCCTTTGTAGCGGCCGCCTGCTTTTTTAGGCGGGCGTTTTTGTCTTTGCCTTTGACTTACGCCGTCATCCTGAGGAGCGAAGCGACGAAGGATCTCTCTTCGATCGCCCAAGTTCCCTTGCGTGAGCCGCCCCAGCTGTCGTTTCTCTTCGCCCAACGTTTATCACTGTTCATCTGCGTTCATCAGTGGTGATTTTGACTTTGATTTCTTGAGCAGAGGAGCCTGCAATGAGGGGCAAATCACAACGAGGCAATCTCGGAGGTCAACGCCGCGAAACAAACACTCGCGCCCTACTTAATCTCCATCACTTCCTTCTCTTTCGCCGCCGACAAATCCTCGATCTTCTTCGTCTCCGAATGCGTCACCTTCTCCAGCTCATCCAGCGATCTCTTCCGCTCATCCTCGCTGATTTTCTTTTCCTTCTCCAGCTTCTCCACGCCTTCCTTGATGTCTCGCCGTATATTGCGTATCGCCGTGCGGTGATTTTCCAGCACCTTGTGAATGTGCTTCACCATGTCTTTGCGCCGGTCCTCCGTCAAAGCAGGAATCGGCACACGCACCACTTTTCCGTCATTCGTCGGATTCAAACCCAGATCCGTCAATCGGATGGCCTTGTCAATCAAAGCCACCGCCCCGGGATCCCAAGGCGAAATCACGATCGTCGAAGCATCCGGCACATTCAACGTGCCCAGCTGGTTGATCGGCATCGGCGTCCCGTGATAGTCCACGCGCACGCTATCGAGCAGCGCCGTGTTCGCGCGTCCGGTGCGCACGCCGCCCAGTTCCTTGCGGAAATCCTCCACCGCTTTTTCCATCCGCGTCCTGGCTTGCGCCAGCGCGTCTTTACTCGTGGTAATCGTGCTCATCGAGAAATTCGCCTCCACACTTCATATTTCACGCCGCGGTAACCACCGAGCCAACTCGCTCACCCAGCACCACCCGCTTCAAATTGCCGCGCACATTCATGTTGAACACCACGATCGGCATTTGGTTGTCCATGCACAGCGAAATCGCCGTCGAATCCATCACCGAAAGTCCCTTTTGCAGCACGTCCAGGTAGGTGATCCTCTCGAACTTCCTCGCGCCTTTCACTTTTTCCGGGTCCGCGTCGTACACGCCATCCACGCGCGTCGCTTTCAAAATCACCTGCGCTTTGATTTCCATCGCGCGCAACGCCGCCGCCGTGTCCGTCGAAAAATACGGGTTCCCCGTGCCCGCCGCAAAAATCACCACGCGGCCCTTCTCCAGATGCCGCGTCGCCCGCCGCCGGATAAACGGCTCCGCCACCTGATGCATTTCAATCGCGCTCAGCAACCGCGTGTGGCAGCCGGCTTTTTCCAGCGCGTCCACCATCGCCAATCCATTAATCACGGTCGCCAGCATCCCCATGTAATCGCCGGTCGCGCGGTCAATCGCCAGTTCCTTCTGCCGTGTGCCGCGAAAAAAATTCCCGCCGCCCACCACGATCGCCACCTGCACTCCCAGGTCGCAAATCTCCTTCACCTCGCGCGATATGCCCTGGATTGTTTCGGCGTGAATTCCCGATTCCTGCGGCCCCGAAAGCGATTCCCCGGAAAGTTTCAGCACCAGCCGCTGGTACACGGGTCCGCCGTTGCTGGCAGGAGTTTCCATTGCTGCGGGTTGTATCGAAGTCTTTCCCCTGGAATTGCTGCTCGCCGGCGCCTTCTGTCCCCTGCTTCCTGCGGCTTTTTTGGTCACGGATGAGCCAGCCCCCCTGGCCGCGCGTATTTTAGCAGAGAATCCCCGCATCCTCACACAACGATGACACAATGACGCGCCTTCGCGCGCCCCTCGGAACGACGCGGGTGAATTCGCTTTTCTTGGAGTGCGGCGGCTTGCCGCCGCCTTCTCTTGGGCGAGGCTTGCCTCGCCTGCATTGTTACGCATCTCTGAGGCCCGGGGTGCCTTCCTCGCTCATCAAAGTTGCGCCGCAGAGCCTGCCCCAAAAAAAATCCGCCGCGAACGCGGCGGATCATAAAGCCTTTCAAATTACGCAATAAACCTAAGCGCTAGGCACAGCCCCCGGCGCCTCAGCCTCAGCTGCGCCCGCCGCCCGCTGCCCGGCCCCATCCATCTCGCCCACCTTGAACCGCGAAAAACGCCGCACCGCAATATTCTCGCCGATCTTCGCGATCGTGTGGTCGATCAGCTCCTTCACCGTCAAACCCTTCATCCTTGATGAAGTGCTGCTCGTACAAGCAATTCTCTTCGTAAAATTTTTCCATCTTGCCGCTGACGATCTTCTCGATCACCGCTTCCGGCTTGCCCGTCGCCTTGGCCTGTTCCTTGTAGATTTCCCGCTCGCGGTCCAGCGTCTCCTGCGTCACTTCCTCGCGCCGCAGAAAACGCGGATCCAGCGCCGCGATATGCATGGCCACATCGTGGCACAAACGCTGGAAATCATCCGTGCGCGCCACGAAATCGCTCTCGCAGTTCACTTCAATCAGCACGCCGATTTTTCCGCCCGCGTGTATGTAACAACTCACCAATCCTTCGGACGTCGCCCGCTGCGCCTTCTTCGCCGCCGTCGCCTGCCCCTTCTTGCGCAGCAGATCAATCGCCCGTTCGATGTCGCCCGCGGATTCCACCAGCGCCTCGCGGCACGCCGCGAAACCCACACCCGTGCGATCGCGCAGTTCTTTCACCTGTTGCGCCGAAATATTCGGTTTTCCGTCTGCCGTTGCCATAATTGTACTCAATTCCTTTTCATGATTTGGGGACGCACTCTGTGCGCGGCTGGACCGCCCCGCTCAACTCCAGCGATTGCAATTTTAAAACGCGAGGAATCGCTCTTACCGAGGCTGCGTCTCGTCTTCGGTCGGCACGGCTGCGGCGGCCGCTTCTTCTACTGCCACCACCTCACCCGGCTCGCCTTCCACGAAATCGCCTTCCTGCTTTTCGTAAACTTCGTAGGCGCTGGTGTCCACGTAATCGACGCCTTCTTCGCCACTGCCTTCAATCGCTTTCTGATCGGCGATCTGCGTCTGCTCGAAGGATTGATGCCCCACGATCACCGCGTCCGAAATTTTCGATGTGAACAGGCGAATCGCGCGCAACGCATCATCGTTGCCCGGAATCACCCAATCCACCAGATCCGGATCGCAATTCGTATCCACGATCGCCACCACCGGTATGCCCATGCGCCGCGCTTCGTGCACGGCGATCAGCTCCGCGTTCGGATCAATCACGAACAGCGCATCCGGTAGCGTGGTCATGTTCTCCACGCCGGAAAAATTCTGCTTCAGATGTTTCAGTTCGCGTTCCAGCCGCGCCGCTTCCTTCTTCGAAAATTGCGCCATGCGCCCGTCTTCCACCATGCCCTTCAGCAATTTCAATCGCTTGATGGATTTCTGCAGCGTCACCCAGTTCGTCATGGTGCCGCCCAGCCAGCGGTGGTTCACGTAGAACATGCCGCAGCGGTTCGCCTCTTCAGCGATGGCTTCCTGCGCCTGGCGTTTCGTCCCGAGAAAAAGAACTCGTTTGCCTTGCCCCGCTAGCTCGGCCACGTAGCGCGCGGCGTCGCGGAACATCTTCAAGGTCTTCTGCAGGTCAATAATGTGGATTCCATTGCGTTCCCCGAAAATGTATTCCTTCATCTTCGGGTTCCAGCGCCGCGTCTGGTGGCCAAAATGAACTCCAGCCTCCAGCAGCTCTTTCATCGTAATTTCGACTCCCAAAGTTCCTCCTCTCGTGAAGGGATGCTTATTTCCCCGCGACCCACATGCGATCGCTAGGGCAGCATCCTTTTTTGCCGGTCCCTTCCCGGCCGTGAATTAATCAAGCCCCAATTCCTCGAAGCCCGATCCGTACCCAACCGTCACTGCTTACCGCGACCCCTAATCACCGAACTGTGGGGGCGGGTCTCAGACCCGCCCGCCTTTATTGTTGCCGTCGCAGCAGCCTTACGCCGTCATCCTGAGCGGAGCGAAGGATCTCTCTTCGATTGCAGCCGCATCAAGCCTGCAACTACCGCTTACTGAACTGGCTTGCCCAGAGGACCCGACTGCGTCGGGTCCGAAGGGAATCGGCCACTTTACCGCTTGCTGAACTGGCTTGCCCAGAGGACCCGACTGCGTCGGGTCCGAAGGGAACCGGCCACTTTACCGCTTGCTGAACGGCTTGCCCGAGAATCTCCGTCGGTCGACCGCGCCCTTCTGCCCATACTTCTTCCGTTCCTTCATGCGCGGATCCCGCGTCAGAAACCCATTCTTGCGCAGCGCCGGGCGCAATTCCGGGTTCAGCCTAGATAGCGCGCGCGAAAGTCCCATGCGCACCGCTCCCGACTGTCCGCCCACGCCGCCGCCCTTCACAATACACTTCACTTCCACCTGGTCCAGCATCTGCGTGAACTTCAACGGCTCTACCGCCGCCGTATTCCACGCCACGTTGCGGAAATATTCATCCACTGGCCGGCCATTCACCGTAAATCGCGCCGCGCCCTGCTTGATGTACACGCGCGCGATGGATTCCCGCCGCCGCCCCGTGCCGTAAAATTGTTTTGCCGTTCCTTCCAGCGAACTCGCACCTGAACTCAAAGTTCCTCCTAATTTTCCCTGGCGCACTCCGTAAACGGAGCGCCGCTAAGGACAAGCCTGAATCGTCCCTGCGGACCAATCCGCGGAACGGTTTTTTTCGGTTCCCGTGACTTCCCGTGACGAGGTTACAGCGAGAGTGGCTGAGGCTTTTGTCCGGTGTGGCGGGCGAGGCCTTCACTTCCGGCATAAACACGCAGCTTCTTTGCTCGACGCGCGCGCAGCTTGTTCTTCGGCAGCATTCCCAGCACCGCCTCGCGCACAACCTCTTCCGGCCGGCGTTGCAGCAACGTGCGGATCGGCACTTCCTTCAATCCACCCGGCCAGCCGCTGTGATGACGATACAACTTCTGATCGATCTTGTTGCCCGTCAACTTCACCTTCTCCGCGTTCACCACCACCACATGATCTCCGCAATCCAGATGCGGCGTGTACGTCGGCTTGTCCTTCCCAATCAGCAATCGCGCAATACGCGTCGCCAGCCGCCCCAGCACCACTCCTTCGGCGTCTATCACGAACCAGTTCTTCCCTACCATCAACTCTTCGGCCTCGCGGCCTCTTGGTATATACGTCGGCATCTATGCAGTCACACCTTTCCGTCTAGGGACAAACATTGAGTTTAAAGTACGTCACGATTTATGTCAACGAGGACTCGCATGCGGAACAGCGACCGGCAGGGTGCGAGGAAGCGCAACGCAACGAACGAAGCGGCGGACCACCGCAGGCGGCCCGCCACCGTACAAAACACAGCTACCAATCCTAAGATGTAGTCGTCGCCGCCGCGCTGCGATTCGCGCGTGAAAACGCCTTGCTGCTGTCGTCGCCGGCTTCGCCGGTCTTGTCAATCTCGATCGAGCCCTTAAAGTAAGCTCCATCCTCGATTGAAATCCGCGCCGTGGTCAAATCTCCCACCACCGACCCGTCCTTCTTGATCTCAATACGATCTCGCGCGCGCAGATTGCCCTTCACGTTACCGTAAACCACCACTTCGCGGGCAATCACATCCGCTGTCACCTTCGCGCTCGCTCCCACCGTCAGCTTGCGGTCCTCCAGCTGAACCAATCCCTCGACGGTGCCGTCAATCAGCAAATCTTCATTGCCGGTAATCTCGCCCTTTACATGCAGGCTCGAACCCAGCCGTGCCGTGTTGCCCGAACTCGTATTCGGATACGTCGGATCATTCGGTGCCATTGTCTTTACCTCCCCAGGAAAAGCCGGTGCGTTTGCACTCGGCACGCTCGGTTTAACTTGCTGCGCCTGCTGAGACGGTTGTGGCTGCTGCGGGATCGCCTTTTTCCCCGGAGCCTCCGGTTTCTTGTCTCCCCACATTTACCCTCCTAGGACCCAAGTACGCTGAAACCACCGACTGATTGACTATTAGGACCGGGGTCTTTGAATGTAGTCCCACGCGCGAGCCATGCCAATTCCAAAATGGGACGAGTGTGTCCGGCGAGATAACTCCATCCGGTCAAGCTGGGGAACTGCATCCTAAAACTTTAAACCTCAAACCGCAAGCGCGATTTGTCCTTACAGTCCGCCGCACGGCGTCTTAATGTCCGGGGTAGGGGCGCTGCTTGTGAATCGTCCCGCAGGACGATTCATCCTGAGATCCCGCGACGCGGGATCGAAGGGCTGCGCCCCAGCTTGCCACGATGTCCACCCCGTCGCCGACTCGCCTTTGTTTTTGAATTCGTAGCGGTCGCCTGCCTTTTCGGCGTGCGTCTTTGACGTTGGTTTGTTCCACGTAGCGCGGCGCCTAATACTTCCGCAGCACTCCCACCACCCGCCCCTGGATCTTCACGTCCGTGCCCTGCACCACAATCGGCGCCATCGCCGAATTCGCCGGCTGCAACCGCACTTTCCCGCCCGGCTCCCGGTAAAATCTCTTCACGGTCGCGTCGTCTTCGCCCACCAGCGCCACCACGATCTCTCCAGGGTTCGCCACCTGCGTCTGCTCCACCACAATGTAATCCCCATCCAATATATGGTCGTCGCGCATGGATTCGCCCTTCACCTGCAGCACGAACGTATTCTGCCCGCGCGCAAAATCAGCCAGCGAAATCGTCTCGTTGCCCTCCACCGCTTCCAAAGGACGCCCGGCCGCAATCCTTCCCGCCAGCGGCAGTTCGATCACGTGGCGATCCAGCACCTGCTCGCGGATCGGCTTCGGCAGTTGCACCACCTCAATCGATCGGCTCTGGTTGTACCCGCGGCGAATATACCCCTTCTTCTCCAGCGTCGAGAGATGCTTGTGCACCGTCGCCAGCGACGTCAGCTTCAGCGCGTGCGCGATTTCCTCGAAACTCGGCGAATAGCCGTTCTTATTGATGAATCCCACCAGGTAATTCAGTACTTCTTTCTGCCTCTTGGTCAGCGCCATTTCACACCCCTCTGGGCCCAGGTTCAAGCTTACACACTAGGCGAACCAAAAGCGAAAGTCAATGGTACTCTAGGACAGGTTCGGTCCAGCCCCCGTCAACCTGACTTGCCGCGATGGGCACTGTCCTTCACTCGAAGTCCCCCAATGAATAAAGCTCGCGCCGATCACCTCAAACTGCATCTGCCGGAGGAGGACGCCTTAAGATTGCGCGTTCCTCGCCTCCGCTGCTCACGTCCTCCCAACCCGCCGCCGAACATCATAAGTACTTAGAAACAAATTTAACTGCTGATACTCTGTTCTTGGGATATCCTCGCCCTTCCTTGAAGATGAAGTTCTCAGGAGAAGCCCTCATGAAACCCGTCCGTTTCCTGGTGCTCCTTGCCCTAAGCATGGGGGTAGCCCCTGCACCCTTCGCGCAAACCCAGAAACCGCTCACCAACGCCGACATCATCAACATGACCACTCAGGGTTTCGACGCCGCCCTGATCGTGAAAGATATCCAGTCCAGCAGCACGAATTTCGACACCTCTCCCCAAGCACTCATCACCTTGAAAAACGCCGGCGTGGATAAATCCGTGTTGGAAGCCATGCTCGCCGCGCAATCCGCGAAACCCTCCGGCAATGTGGAAGCCGTTCGTGGCGGCACACTAACCGATCCCTCCCAACCAACTTGCAGCGCGAACAACGGCTGCCTGCTGAAGGAAGGCGTGCAGGTTTCTCTGAAAATCGCCGCGGATCTAAACTCGAAAACCGCTCGTGAAGGAGATCCCGTAGAATTTCTGCTCGATGACGACCTAAAAGTCGGAAATTCCATCGTGGTCCCGAAAGGAGCCCACGCCGTAGCCACCGTAACCGACGCCAAGAAGGCCGGCATGATGGGAAGACCAGGAGAACTCAGCGTTCAAATGCAATATTTGGTGTCCGGCAGCAATCACGTGCGCATTCGCGGAACCAAAGGGCGAGAGGGTGACAGCAAAACCGGAGCAACCGTGGCACTGACTGTCCTGTTCGGTCCTATCGGCCTGATCAAACACGGCAAGAATGTTGACATCCCCGCCGGAACCGCGCTCACTGCCTACGTTGATCAAGATATCTGGCTCTCACCAATCAACTAACTCGGCGAATCTTCACCCTCGCTATCGCCCTCCGCCAATCTCCAATATCGTTCCCGTCGTATAAGAAGCCGCCGCTGAAAGCAGCCAAAGTACACCCTGAGCCACCTCAAGCGCCGTGCCAGGACGTCCGATGGGAATCGAAGGCGCCAAACGGTTCAGCCGATCCGGCACGCCATTCGCAGCGTGCAGCTCGGTTTCAATTAATCCGGGCGCGACAGCGTTGACGCGAATTCCTTCACTCGCTACCTCTCGAGCCAAGCCCACAGTAAAACTATCAATCGCCCCTTTAGAAGCCGCATAGTGCACCCACTCCCCAGCCCCACCTGTCCGCGCAGCCAGCGACGAGATGTTCACGATCGAACCGCCCACTCCACCGTGGCGCACGGACATTCGCCGCACCGCTTCGCGCGAACACAATATGGTTCCCGTAACGTTCGTCGCCAAAACTTGCGCGATCGCCTGCGCGGGCACTGCATCAACTCGGAATAAGCCACCCGTCACGCCCGCGTTATTCACAAGCCCTTCGATCCGCCCGAATTCGCGCACACTCGTCTCGAACAATCGCAGGATTTCCTCTTCATGGCTAACATCGCTCTGAATCGCGATCGCTCGGCCCCCGCCGGACACAATCTCCCGAACCACCTCTTCGGCCCCAGCGCTGTTCGTCAAAAAATTGACCGCGACCGGGAAACCGCTCGCGCCAACCAGCCTGGCGATGGCCGCACCGATGCCGCGGCTCGCGCCAGTCACAATCACGGCTCCACGGTTTTGCACGCCCCGGACTTCTTGCATCGTTGGGTTTGTCATTCTTGGCATTCTAGCCGAACGACCAGGCATTCCAGAATCGTCGTGCTGCAAACCGCCGCTTCATCACGAGCCGGCAATCGCAGCCGCAACTCAAGCCGCTCTCACTTCTCGGCCGGGATCTCTTCGTCGTAAGCCGCCTTCGCAATTCGCGCAATCACCGCATCGCGCGTCGCTTCATCCGCCGCCGAATCCGTCACAAAAATCGCAATCGCCAAGCGCCGCCTGTCCGGCAATGTGATCAACCCCACATCGTTTGTCGCGGCAGTAACTCCGTCCTTAGTCCCTGAGCTTCCTGTCTTATGCGTCACCATCGTTCCGGCCGGCAGCCCGCCCTTGATCCGGTGGGTCCCGGTAGGCGTCTCCTGCATCCATTGCAACAGCATTCGCGTGTGCTCCTCGGTCAGCGGGGAGTTGTCGCTGATCCGCCGCAACAATTGCACCGCCCCCGCAGGCTCAAACCAGTTGCGATATTGCAAGGAGTTATCGCGAGCCACGGCCTGTTCGTCGTCCTGCAGATGAAATCCCGTTACCCTGAGTGACTCCATATATCCGTTCACGACCGCCGGCCCGCCAATCCTGCGCAACACAATGTCCGCCGCCACGTTGTCGCTCAGCGATGCCGTCAGCCGCAGCAACTCACGCAATGGAACGTCTACGTTCCCGTCGGGGTATTTGTCCTGCAATGGACTGTAGATACGCGGCAGGATGCGATCGCTAGGCAGAAATCGCACCGGCTGCTCCAGCGAAAGCTTGCCAACCTCAACGATATGCAGCGCCGTAACCGCCAACGGAAACTTGAACACCGACTGCATCGGCGGATGCGCATGCTCATCCAGGTCGCAGTCCAGCCGCGAACCCGGCAGCGCGCAAGCCACAGAGACTTTCCCACGAGCATCCGCAGCAACGCCGCGAATTTCCCGTTGCAGCCCCGCCTGCGCGAAAACCGGAGCCCCCAAGAAAAAAAATACGATCGCGAGCCGCATGTCGGCACTATAGCAAACACGATCGCGTTCAGAAAACGGCGAGGTTTTCAATCAGTAAAAGCGCTATAATCGTTAACAATAAGTGCTCGGTTTCCTGTAGCGCGGGCATTCGACCGCATCGGATGGTAGATACCATGTCTAAGATCGATTCACTAAAGGCGGAAATCGAGAGTCTTCCCACTGAGGAATTCGCCGAGATTTTTCGCTGGTTATCGGAGAAAGATTGGGAGAGGTGGGACCAGGAGATCGCTGCCGACTCTGATGCCGGAAGACTTGAGTTCTTGGAGCGTGAAGTTCGTGAAGAGAAGGCGAAGGGAAAACTCAGGGATCTGTAGATGCATCGCGCCACCAGCCGTTTCTGGATTCTTCTCGCTCGCTTGCCAGAAGGAACTCAGGCGGTAGCCCGCAAGAACTTCGAACTCCTCAAAGAGAACCGCTCGTATCCTTCGTTGCACTTCAAGAAAGTAGGAAAGTTTTGGTCAGTTAGGGCCGGGATCAATCATCGCGCACTGGCTGTCGAGGACGGTGAGGACTATGTCTGGTTCTGGATTGGTCCCCACGACGTGTATACGCGGCTGATCAATCTACGAGGTTAATGAAGCGCGGCCAGTCCCGGGAAACGGGACTCGCGGACCTCCAGCTAATCTCCCCCCGCCAGCGCTTCCCTCTTCCGCTTGTATCGCATCAACAGAAATACCGCCGTCGCCGCCACGCACACTCCAATGGTCACGTACAACGCCACTTCCCCGTGCGCCAATACCACCGCGAAAATCTTCCGCCCGTACACCGCTCCCAAATACGCCAAAATCCCATACCGCGCCAATCTCCCCACCGACATCGCCACCAAAAACTTCCTCGGTGAATACTGCAAAGCCCCTGCCGCAATTACGAACGGCACCATCGGCATCGGCGGCGGCAGCAGCGCCGGCACCGCGATCGCTCCGAATCCCCAACGCTCAAACACCCGCACCACCTTCTTCGCGTTGCGCTTGGAGAGCCTGTCGTGCAGCGCCTTCTCCCCGCGATTCCGCGCCAGCCGGTACGTCACGTACGCGCCCAGCACCGATCCCGCCGTCGCCATCACCGCATAATACGCCCACCACGTCCGTTGATGCGCCGACAGCACGATGGTCATCGCATCCATGCTTCCCGGCACCGGAATCACCGAGCTATCAATTAATCCCAGCAGAATCAGCCCCGGCCCTCCCAGCGTCAAAAACCAATGCCGCACCACATGCGCCGTGGTGGGTTGCGCCATCGCCAATCTCCCCAAATCGAATTTCATAGCAATGCCGCTCCACGATGCGCTGATGTTGCACTTATGTAGCGGCCGCTTCGTCCCGTGCTTTTCGGGACGAAGCGGGCACCGCTCCGCTCACTCAACTCGCTCATCCAGAACTTAAGACGTTATCGCGAATGACCCGGTTCCGCCTCGAATCCACTCTCACTCGACTGTCGGCTCACTAATCCAGCCCCGGGGCATCTAAACTCTTACGGAACATCATCTAACTGTGTACCGGGCAAAGTCACGCTCGTTGTGGTAGCCTATCGTTGGACTTGGGTACTCTGTCTTTGGAGTTATGCGAGAAGAAGCGAACCCGCGCAAGCTTTCGCGCCGCGCAGTTGACTACGGCGCCTCACACGCTCCCATTACTTTTTTCCATTCGGATTTGCGGCCCATGGCGTCCGCTCGACCCACCGCTCCCAGTGCAACCGGCTCCTTGAAATCGTCAAAGTTCGCCGTCCGCCTGGCATTTCTATTCGATACAAATGAAGCCAGTAAAATTCCCGTAACTCCTTCCATACCAACAAAACAGCCATTTCTATTCAATACTTTTGAAGCCATCTTGAGCCATCGCCGCCTATGCATTTCGCACTCCGCAAACGGCGTTTCCGGGCGATTCTTTCCACCCATCACCACGAGGGCCAATTAGGAATGTCCACCACCATCTCAGATATCTTGGGTCGCAAAAGAGAAACCATAGACAAGGCGGTCATCCGCTTCTGCGGTGACTCCGGTGACGGCATGCAAATCACCGGCAGCCAGTTCACCAATACCGTCGCCCTCTACGGCAACGATCTCGCCACTTTCCCGGACTACCCCGCCGAGATTCGCGCTCCCGCCGGCACCCTGCCCGGCGTCAGCGGATTCCAGGTGCACTTCTCCTCGAGCAACGTGTACACGCCCGGAGACAGCGTGGACGTTCTGATCGCCATGAATCCCGCCGCGCTGAAAATGAATCTCGCCGACCTGAAAACCAACGGCATCCTCATCGTCAATTCCGATGACTTTGGCGAAAGTGATCTGCGCAAGGCGCAAATCACTGTTAGCCCGCTCGAAGACCATTCGCTCGACGGCTATCGTCTTTTTGCCGTTCAGCTGACCAAGCTCACCCGCGCCGCGCTGAAAGATGTCGGCCTCGACGCCAAGAGCATGGACCGCTGCAAAAATTTCTTCGCCCTCGGCATGTGCTACTGGCTCTACAACCGCTCCATGGAGCCCACGCTCCGCTATCTCGATGACAAATTCAAGAATAAGCCGCAGCTCGTAACCGCCAACAAGCTGGCGATGCAGGCCGGCTACAGCTTCTGCGAAGCCACCGAAGCATTCCAGATCAGCTACGAAATTCCTCCGGCCAAGTTGTCGCCGGGCACATACCGCAATATCAGCGGCAATGCCGCGCTCGCTCTTGGTTTCGTCGCCGCATCGCAGCAAGCCGGCATCCCGCTGTTCCTCGGCTCTTATCCCATCACGCCGGCCTCCGACATTCTTCACGAACTCTCGATGTACAAGGATTTCGGCGTCACCACTTTTCAAGCCGAAGACGAAATCGCCGCCGTCTCTTCCGCCATCGGCGCCTCTTACACCGGCGCGCTGGCCATCACCACCACGTCCGGGCCGGGCATGGCCCTGAAAACCGAAGCGATCGGCCTCGCCGTCGCCGTCGAATTGCCGCTGGTGATCTGCGATATTCAACGCGGCGGTCCGTCAACGGGTCTCCCCACGAAAACCGAACAAGCCGATCTTTTACAAGCACTCTATGGACGCAATTCCGAAGCTCCCGTTCCGGTGCTCGCTCCCTCTTCCCCCGGTGATTGCTTCTGGATTGCCCTCGAAGCCAGCCGCATCGCCATTAAATACATGGTGCCCGTGATTATTCTCTCCGACGGCTACCTCGCCAACGGCGCCGAGCCCTGGAAAATTCCCACGATCGCGGAATTGCCGCAGATTCCGGTGCACTTCGAGACCAATCCCGAAGGCTTTCTCCCGTACAAGCGCAATCCTTCCACGCTCGCGCGCCCCTGGGCCATTCCCGGCACGCCGGGCCTCGAACATCGCGTCGGCGGCATCGAAAAGCAGGACGTGACCGGCAACATCAACTACGAGCCGCTCAACCACGAGCACATGGTTCGCACCCGCGCCGAAAAAGTCGAAGGGATAGCCCAAGATATTCCCGAAATCGTTCCCGAAGGCGATCAGTCCGGAGATTTGCTCATCGTGGCCTGGGGTTCTACAGCCGGACCGATTACCGCTGCCATCGCACCCATGCGGGAGAAAGGTCATCGCATCGGCCACGTCCATCTGCGCTATCTGAATCCCCTGCCGCGCAATCTCGGCGATATTCTCAAGCGCTACAAAAAAGTTCTCGTCCCGGAAATGAATATGGGCCAGCTGGTAATGATCCTGCGCGCAAAATTTCTAGTGGACGCCGAAAGCTACGGCAAAATCCAGGGCAAGCCCTTCAAGCAATCCGAAATCGAAGCAAAAATCGAAGAGCTGCTCGACTGAGACGATCACGTGCCTATGACACACTACAACTCGATCCCATTCTCAGCCCGCTGCGAGGAAGTTGTTTTCTCTGCGTCCTCTGCGTCTCTGCGGTGCGTTCTTGATTTTGCCGTCCCCTCTCGATACCCAGGAGATTTGCAATGACCACGGCCACGTTGCCGATTTACACGAAAAAAGACTTCCAGACCGACCAGGAAATCCGCTGGTGCCCCGGCTGCGGCGATTACGCCATTCTCGCCGCCGTCCAGGCCGTCTTCGCCGAACTCGGCGTCCCGCGCGAAAAATTCGTCTTCATCTCCGGCATTGGCTGCTCCAGCCGCTTCCCTTATTACATGAACACGTTCGGCTTCCACACCATCCACGGCCGCGCCCCCGCCATCGCCACCGGCGTAAAACTCATCCGCCCCGATCTCGACGTCTGGGTGGCCACCGGCGACGGCGACTCGCTCTCCATCGGCGGCAACCACACCATTCATATGCTGCGCCGCAATGTCGGACTCAAAGTCCTGATGTTCAACAATAAAATTTACGGCCTCACCAAAGGCCAATACTCGCCCACGTCCGAAGTCGGCAAGAAAGCGAAATCCACACCGTTCGGTTCCGTGGATCGCCCCTTCAGCCCGCTCTCGCTCGCTCTCGGTTCCGAAGCCACCTTCATCGCGCGCTCCGTGGACGTTTTTCAGCAACACCTGAAAGAAACCCTGAGAAAAGCGGCCGCGCATCAGGGTTCGGCATACATCGAGATCCTGCAGAATTGCAATATTTTCAACGACGGCGCCTGGGAAACCATCACCGAAAAAGAAGCCCGCAGCGAACAGGTCGTCCAGCTCGATCACGGCAAGCCGTTAATCTTCGGAAAAAATCGCGACAAAGGAATTCGCCTCGTGGGCCTGGACCTCGAAGTCGTTGCGCTCGGCAACGGCATCGCCGAAAAAGATTTGCTCGTCCACGACGAGCACAATCCCAATCCCGTTTATGCCTTCGCTCTGTCGCGCATGGATTCCACGCCCGGATTCCCCACCCCCATCGGCGTCCTGCGCGCCCTGCAAGGCGTTCCGCGCTACGAAGATTTAATTCAGCAACAAATCCGCGACGTAATCGCCAAAAAAGGCAAAGGCGACCTGGCCAAACTCCTGCGCGCCGGCGACACCTGGGAACTGAAAGCGTAAGCCCGCCCAATTCCCGGAACGACCGTCATCCTGAGCGGAGCGAAGGATCTCTCTTCGTTCTCGTGCCGCGCCGCTAATCTCGCAGCCTGCGTTTTCTCCCCGTCGGATCAATCGGCAAAGATGCCGTTTTCCAATCCATGCCTTCAGGCCGTTTCCCCACGCCCGCAACGTACAAAACTCCTTCCGTCGCTCCATCAATCCCCAAATCACGATCGATCTTCGAATCCGCCATCGCCATCGTGCAAAACGGCGCAAGCCCCAGCCAGGTCGCCACCAGACAAAACGTCTGGCACAAATGCCCCGCCTCCGTCAGCACCACGCGATAAGCCCGCGGATAGCGATATTTCCATTGCGTGCGCGTGAACACTCCTGTCATGAACACAAACGCGGCCGCTTCGGAAAACCATCTCTGCCCGATCACATAATCCGACATCCGATCGCGCGTCATCCCGCGCCGCAGCAATTCCAACCGATGCCCGCTCGCGTCGTAGTGATAAATCCCCGGAGCAATTCCCTCCACGTCGCGCGCCACCACGTAGGCCTCGATCGGATGCAAGGCTCCTCCCGACGGAGAAGTCTTCACCGCAAAACGTCCCAGCGGCGGAACCGCAACCCACTCGCGCACTCCCCAAGTCAATCCCAACAGCGTCGCTAAATCCGCGAGCGCAATTTTGCCCGGCGCAAACCTCCGCCAAGTCCTCCGCGACGTAAGCACGCGCGTGAATTCGCCTTCCTCACGCGGCGCTGGCAGAACTGTCTGCGCCGCCCGCGGATAATGCTTCACCGGAACGGGCATCGCCTTCGCGTGCGTCAACCCTTCCATGTAACGCCCGATGCGCAGCAGGTCCGCTTCGAAGGGAAGGTCGCGTCCCGTGAAGTGAAAGAATCCCGCAGCGGGGTTCCAATCCTTCCACGCGGACATCGCAAGTTCAACAGGCTGCAGTTTACGGTCCGAGCGTTGCAGCAGTGAATGCCGCAACAGCTCCTTGATGGCCGCGCGCAAGGACGACGCTGAATACTGCGGAAGATGGCGGAAAAGTGCTTCGGCGGATAGCCAGCGGCTGAAGAAATTCAATACTTCGGTGGCGATCGGCGCGGCGCTCGCGCCTTTGTTGGTCGCATAATTCTCGAAGATCAGCCCGTCATCGTTCCAGTAGGACACCAAAAACGGAGACCGCCGGAACAGCACCTGTTTCGTTTTCGCCATGCGCCAGGGAGCGAGCGGAGGCGCGGAAACACTCTTCGCGCCCGCACACTTTACTTGGATTTGCTCCGGAACGATTGCCCGAAATGCGCGGCCGGCCGGCAAACGATTCCGATAAACCCCAGGGCTTTCTTCAAGCTGCGCAGGTTCAAGTCGATCTTCCTCACGTCGGCCTTGACGACTTTTCCGCGCAACGCGCGCAGCTTTTTCTCCGCCTTCTCGATTTCCTTCGTGATGCTCTTCAACGTGAAACGAATCTCGGCCATTCGGCCCTCCCTCCGGGCGGCATTTCAGATTTCATGAGCAGCGCGCGACACTGGTTCCGCGAACTGCGCCGCGGCGAACGACTCTACTTGGATTTGGTGGTAAACGATTGACCGAACTGCGTGGGCGGCCTGCAAATATGCGCGATGATGCCGTGACCTCGTTTCAGGCTTTGTAGCTTCAGATCGATCTTCTTCTGATCGGCCTTGACGACTTTTCCGCGGAGCGCGCGGAGCTTTTTCTCCGCCTTCTTGATTTCCTTGGTGACGCTCTTCAGCGTGAAGCTGATTTTGGCCATACAGTCCTCCTCAACCTATGAACTGCAATCTTCATTAATTGGTAAACTCGGGCCCATCCTGGCAGCGGTTCGGGGAACGGCGAGAGTGTAGTTGAGGCCCGACACAGCGTCAAGAAAGATTGCGCCGCGAATCATTATGCCGCGTCGCGCCGGCGTCCGGGGCGATGCGCGCCTGACCGGCCGGCATTTCCCGGCGCAAATCCCTCACCTGCTTTTCACTTCACGCTACCGCCCGCCGGCGTGAACGGCAGGCCGATGCGCTGCACCAGCGCGCGGAATCTGGGATCAGAATGCAAACTCGCAAATCGCGGGTGCACGGCAATATTGATCAGGCGAACGGAGCGCTCCGCATACGCTTTATCCAGCCACTGAAACGCTTCGTCTTTCTGGTCCAAACCCACGTAAACCAGCGCGATGCTGTACGGCGACACATACTGCCGCGCCGACATCTGCAGCAAATCGTGCAGAATCGCCTGCGCCTCGGGTTTCTTTCCCGCCACGGCGTAAGCATTCCCCAGCTCGGCCTTGAACGAAGTTTCGTTGTCCGAAAGCGCCAGCGCCTGCTGCAATTCCTGCAACGCCTTGGCGTATTCCCGTTGCGACAGATACGCCTGGCCCAGATAGCCATGCGCCACCGCGAAGCTGGGATCCATCGCCACGGTTTTCTGTGCTTGCGCCACAGCCTGCTCATTCCGGCCAGCCAGATACAGCACCCATGACAAATTAGCGTTGATGATCAGCGAGCGCGGATCGAGTTCCTGCGCCAGCTTCATTTCCGAGATCGCTTCGTCGCTTCGCCCCGCGCAGGCCAGCGCCAGCGCATACCAATGATGACTGTTCGCCTCACCGGGATTTAGCTCAATCGCGCGCCGGAATTCGTCCAGCACGCCGGACCATTCCAGGCGGTACGCGCGAATCTGACCGAGCACCGTGTGTGCGGAAGCGAAATTGTCATCGAGTTGCAGCGCTTTCACCGCCGCCGCTTCGGCTTCCGGCAGCACTTCCGATGATGGCACGTCCTTGTAATCGGCCGACAGCGCGAGAGCTTCCGCAAGTCCGGCATACGACGGCGCATAGGTCGGATCCAGCTGAATTGCCTGGCGGTAATCACCAACCGCTAGGGTCACCGCTTCGCCGGTGCGTTTCGCTACGAAGTAATTTCCTTGCAGGTACGCGTCGTACGCGGCCGGAACCACGGTTCGCGTATTCGCCAGGCGCTCCTGCTCCGGCTGCGTCAGCTGAATCTGAATTTGCGTGACGATGTCGCGCGCCAGGTCGCTCTGCAGCGCCAAAATATCCGTGACGGTGCGCTCGTAGCTGTGCGCCCAGAGGTTCTGGCCGGTTTGCGGCTGCACCAGTTCGGCGGAGATGCGCACGCGATCGTCCGAGCGCAGCACCGAGCCTTCCACCAGGGCGTCCACGCCTAATTCCTGCGCGATCTGCGCCGGGCTTTCGTGCTTGTCCTTGTATTGCATCACCGAAGTGCGCGAGATCACCCGCAGTTTCTTGATCTGCGAAAGCTCGGTGATCAGCGCGTCGCACATTCCATCGGCGAAATAATCCTGCTTGGGATCGCCGGTAAGATTTTCCAGCGGCAGCACCGCCAGAGATTGAATGGACGCCGCGCCAACGGCCGGTGAGCCGCGCCACTTCACTTCGACGAGTTTCCAGACAAACGCCGTTAGCAGCAGCAATCCCGCTGCCACCGACGAAACCAGCAGCGCGCGCACCAGACGCGAGCGCGGCGCCGCAGGCGCAGCCTGCGGCGCGGAAGGTTGAATTGCGCTCGCCGGAATCACCGCTGAATTCGTGCGCAACGCTTCCAGCGCCGCGCGGATTTCGCTGGCATGCTGGTAGCGCTGCGCTGGATCCTTCGCCAGGCAATGCTCAATCACGGAACGCAGACCCAATGGCACGTTGTCCCGCAACGGCGGCGGCGAATCGTGCAGGATCATCGAGCTTAATTCGTACGAAGTTCTTCCGCGGAACGGCCGCTTGCCGTTGCACATCTCATACAGCACCACGCCCAGCGCCCACACGTCGCTGCGCGCATCGGCCGGCTCGCCGCGAAATAATTCCGGCGCCATGTAGTGCATGGTCCCGACGATTGCGCCTTCCGAAGTCAGCGTGCTTATCGATTGCGTCTGCAGGTTGATTTCGCCCGGGGTCATGTGCTTGGCCAGACCGAAGTCCAGGACCTTGACGCGGCCTCCGGGCATCACGATGACGTTGGGGGTTTTCAAATCGCGGTGTATCACGCCCCGTTCGTGCGCGTGCGCCATGGCGTCGGCAATTTGCTCGCCGTAGCGAATTACCGTCTCTACCGGCAGCCCGTCTTCCGGAATTTGCTCCGCCAGGGAACGACCACTGACAAATTCCATCACGATGTAGTTCTTGCCGTCGGCTTCGCCCACGTCGTAGATCGTGCAAATGTTGGGATGATTCAGTGCGGAAGCGGTGCGTGCCTCGCGAATCAAGAGAGCGCGCGCGTTTGCGTCATGGTTCAGTTCATCGGGAAGGAATTTCAGGGCAACGTCGCGGTTCAGCCGGTCGTCATGTGCGCGGTAAACCACGCCCATCCCGCCGGCACCGACCTTTTCGACGATTCGGTAATGCGAGACGGTCTGGTCGCTCACGTGTGCAAAACGCTCAAGCGAGCATCTTAGGCCGCAGCAGAAACCCAAGTCAACGCGGAAGCCAACGGCGGTTTCGCGCCCTTGACCGGGCATCGTCAGCGCGAGTTCTGAAAAAATCATCCAAAAAGAGTAGAATCCTTCCCCGATGATCATCTCGCGTCTGGCATTGAAGAATTGGCGAAATTTCCGGTCAGTAGACATCCCATTGAAGGAACGGGTGTTTATCGTCGGTCCTAACGCTTCCGGAAAATCAAACCTCCTAGATGCTCTTCGTTTTCTCCGAGACGTGTCGAAACCTGGCGGAGGTCTGCAGCAGGCAATCAGCCAGCGGGGAGGGGTTTCTAAAGTTAGGTGCTTGGCTGCGCGACAGGAGCCGGATGTTGAAATTGAGGTTGAGATGTCGAACGGGGCGTCAGAGCCCGAGTGGACCTACGCGATCGGCATCACGCAACAGGTACGCGGATACCGCCAGCCTAAACTGCGATACGAACGAGTCTGGAAGAAAGGTGAGCTTGTATTAAACAGGCCTGACGAACAGGATGAAGCAGATGATCTGCGGCTGACGCAGACTCATCTTGAACAAATAAGCGCAAATGCGAAATTTCGAGAGGTAACGCGATTTTTTGAATCGATTAGATATCTGCATCTCGTTCCTCAACTCGTACGACATCCCGAGGCATTTCAAGGCCCCAGTGTGCCCGAAGATCCGTACGGTCGAAACTTTTTGGAAATGGTCGCGCGAACACCCGAGAAAACGCGGCGGTATCGACTCGGCAAGATCGAGGCCGCTCTTCGCGAAGCGGTTCCTCAACTCAAGAACCTGTCTTATACGAAGGACGAGGCGGGTATACCTCACGTTGAAGCAACTTACAGCCATTGGCGCCCAAACGCTGGGCTGCAACGTGAGGACCAGTTCTCCGATGGAACCCTGCGATTGATAGGCTTGTTCTGGACTTTGCTCGAAGGTGACGCTCCGCTTCTTCTGGAGGAGCCGGAATTGTCTCTGCACTCGGGAATCATCAGCAAGCTGCCGGGCCTCTTCTATCGGATGCAGCGAAAAAGAAAGCGTCAGGTGTTCGTGAGTACCCACAGCTGGGACCTCTTGTCAGAAAAGGGCATCGGCGGGGAAGAAGTTGTGATGCTGAGACCCGACGTCGAAGGAACTGTCGCGCAAGTGGCTTCGGCCAATAACGAAGTGCGCGACTTACTGCAAAGCGGCTTGACGGTTGCCGATGCAACGCTGCCCCGTACGGCGCCGTCGACGTTGAGAAACCTCGAGCTCTTCGAATGAGTCCGATTCCTGTCAATTTGGCGGTCGAGGATGACTTAAGTGAATCCGTATTGCGAAGGCTGCTGGGATTCATCAATCGCGAATACCATGTCGGGGTTACATACGGTCGAAATGGTTATGGCTACCTCCGGAAGACCGTACGTGGCTGGAATACCGCAGCGAGGGGCACGCCTTTCGTTCTGCTCACTGACCTCGATTCAAATCCATGTCCATCCGGTCTCATCGCCGATTGGCTAGGAGTTCCAGCGCATCCGAATCTAATCTTTCGAGTAGCGGTAAGAGAAGTCGAGTCGTGGCTGTTGGCGGATGCGCGAAATCTCGCGCAGTTCCTGACCGTTCGCCAAGAACTGGTGCCGGGGAACTGCGACGACCTCGCTGATCCAAAAGAACGATTGGTACGATTGGCCAGGCATGCAAGGTCTCGTGATATACGCCAGCGCATCGTCCCAAGGTTCGGAAGTACAGCCAAACAAGGCCCCGACTACAATGCATGTCTCGGCGGGTTCGTCGCGGACCGGTGGGATATCGAGACGGCTTGCGCTGCGTCAGCGAGCCTTAATCGTGCGGTCCACAGGCTGAGGGTATTTGAACCAACCTGGCCGTAAGGCACACCACAGAGAGCCGCACAGCTCGCCGGTGGTGCTAGACTATTGGATCGGGGGGCGATAGCGGCAGGCGCTCGAAATTCAGGAATTCTTCGCCGCGCTGCATGCGGAAATCCACGTGGGGCCCGGTACCGAGGCCAGTTCCGGCTTGAATTCTTTGCTGTTCTATGTTATGTTCGGTAAGTCACTATGATGATATACTCAAAAGACGCGGTTTACGGTTCAAGCGTGCCCTAGATGAACGCCGCAGCCGCCCGGCCTTTCGCCACCCCGGCGCTGCGCTCCTCCCCGAACTTCAGAATTTCTAATCGCAAGTATGGGAAATTAGAACCTTTCGCAAGTCGTAGGAAACAAACCACGGCAACTCGCTCTAATCGACAATTTTTGCATGGTTGGATATTTCGCAGAATTAAACTCGCCGTCCCGCGCCCCAATACCCGTGACCACTCAGCGCTGCTGCCCGGTCACGCCATCAGGCCGCTTACCAGCGCTTCAATTCGTTGGGAACGAAGAGTTGGGTGTAGGCAAAAACGCTGGCGGCGAATTTTTGGCGACGGTTGGAGATTGCTGCGACGGGAGCGGGGGCATCAGGGCCAGAGCGTGATCCCGGGCTGCCGCGAATTCGTTCCAGTCGCGCTTCGATACTGGATCGGAAGGTGGCAGCGGGAGGCGCTCGAAGTTCAGGAATTCTTTGCCGCGCTGGATGCGGAAATCCAGGTGCGGACCGGTGGCAAGGCCGGTCATGCCCTACCAGGCCAATCCGCTGGCCCTGTTCGACGCGCTCGCCGGAATGTACCAGCACGCGCGACAAGTGCATGTAATAAGTGGTGTAACCGTTGTTGTGTTGAATCTCGATCAAGTTGCCGGCGCCGCCCTTTCTGCCGGCGAAAATCACGCGGCCATCGCCGATGGTTTGCACGGGAGTGCCGGTGGGCGCGGCGTAATCAATGCCCAGGTGCGGACGGTACTCTTTCAGAATGGGATGATAGCGGTGCTGGCTGAAATGCGAGGTAATCACCGCGGCAAATTTCAGCGGCGAGTGCAGAAAGGCCTTCTTCATGGACTTCCCTTCCGGCGTGTAGTACGCAGGGGCGCCATTGGGGCCGTGAAACAGGACCGCGCGATAGGGATGCGGGCCGTTGTTATATTCCGCCGCGAGAATGCGGCCGTAGGAAACAACTTCGCCGCTTTCGAGCGTTTTCTTTTCAACTACGACGCGGAAGGTATCCCCCGGCCGCGGATCGGTGTAAAAATCCAGGTCCCAGCCGAATATTTCCGCCAGGCGCATGGCCAGCTCCGGCCTTTCCCCCGCGTCCAGCACGGCATTGAAGAGCGATCCATTCACTTGGCCGACGACGCCTACTTCCTCGGTTTCCGACGGAATGGTCTGCAGCTCGGCGTGAAAATCGTTTCCTTGCGGCCGGATGTAAAGCACGCGATCGGCGTCAATGCGATAACGCACTTCGCGCAAGTCGCCCAAGCTCGAGCGGCCCACCACGAAACTGTTCCCCGCGCGCAAATGGCGCAGATCGAAAACAGATTGCGCGGCAGCCATCAATCGTGTGGCGGTGCTCGAAGCGAACCCCAAGCTTTGCAGGAAAGCTGGGAACGGCTGGCGCGCCGGGACCGCCGCTTCGCTGAACAGCACCAGCTGCTCCTGCATGCGATGCGCGTCTTCGCGCGATGGAGTAGCTTGCGTCATGACTTCGTAATCGGACGCGGATGTGCGCAGGTAATTCACACCGACGAAGCACGTTACAGCTACGGCGACCAGCAAACCACAGATCAGAACCTTGAGCGTTGTTCCCATAATTCCCTAGGGCGAATAGTTTACGAAGTTGGCAGCATAACGCAATGCGCTGCGGGGCAGGAAGTGAAATGCGGGGGATTTGTTCATGGGAGTAACAGACGTTTTTTGAAGGTCGCGGCGCTTCGATCCAAAAGATGTGAACCGCAGAGGCGCAGAGTGCGCAGAGAACATCTAAGGCAAAGGCCAACCGAGCCGGCGAGACGCCGGCGCTACAAAATGCTAATGCGAGGCGCCCGCGGCGGTGGTGTACTGCGCGCGCCGCGCGGATTCGGCGAAATAATTTTTTTCGCGCAGGCCGTGATAAATCCGGCCGGCGATTTCGGAAGCGTGCGGACCGCTCACCGCGCGGCCGCCTCCGCGAATCAGCACCACCAGCACAATTTTCGGATGCGCCTGGTCGGCGTAGGAAACAAACCAGCCGAGGCGTCCACCGAGCGATTCGTCGTTGCAGGTGCCGGTCTTGCCGAGCGCCTGCTCGCCGTCGGGATCGTAGCTTTGCTTGGCCGTGCCGTACATCACGGCAGCGAGCATGCCTTCGCGCAAATCGGGCAGCAACGGAGCGATATCAAGCTGCTGGCGCACGCGCGGCTGAAAATTTTGCCGGGCTTCCGCGGTGCGCGGATATTGCAGGTAATACTGCGTGCCGCCGTTCGCCAGCGTGGAAACCAGCGAGGCCAGCTGCAGCGGCGTGAGGCGGATGCCTTCGCCGAAACTGGACATGCGCGCGACTCCGCCGTAGGCGGGAGGCGCGGAAGGAACCAGACCGGGCTGCTCTTCCGGAATGTCATAGCCGGCGCGCTCGCCCAAGCCGACCAGCCGGGCGTACTGATGGACGCGAGGGAAACCCAGGCGCGTGCCGACCTGTTCGAAATAGACGTTGTTGGAATGCGCCATCGCTTCGGTGAGGTCCATGTAACGGCGATGGCCCACTTGGAGCATGGTGTCGCGAGTGATTACGCCTTCCTGCAACCCAGCAAGAGCGATCACGGGCTTGATCGTGGAGCACGGCTCGAAGCCGGAGGAAAACGCCATCTTCTGATTGACGATGGTAAGGATGCGGCCAGTGGATGGGTCCATCGCGAGCACCGAACCGTTGGCGTGGCCGAGCGCGCTGACGGCAATCTCACGGATCAGCGGATCGTCGTAATCTGCATTGTCGTTCTTGGTGGGATCACCGTACGCCGATATGCCGGTCTTTTTGTGGCGCGTGTGGGTGGTGGTCGTTGCAGGAGTCGCCGCCGACGCGACGGCGAAGGCGCCTGCAAGAAAAAGACAAATCACCGGGACAAACTGTTTAACGGCTGGGCCAGACTGCATCGAGTCCTATATCGGCCTGAGAATTACATACTTCAGCCGACTGACTTTCAGTTTACGGAAGGGATGCAGGGGAACGCAACAGATAAGGATGAGGACGTTCCTGCGCGCATAACTGGACGAAAGGACAGATTGGGACCGCGGCGGTTTGCTGCGGCGAAACGATTGGGCGATGTCCAAATGATCGCGGGGGCGCGAGGAGGCAACACGCCGCCCCGCGTCCTACGCGAAATTATTGCTATTGTATAGCTGCCGCTCTGTTGGCTAGCGGCTCGAGCGACCCTGTGAGGAAGCGGTTGCCGCGGCCGCTTTCGGCGGCTGCTTGGCTGCGTCTGCGGCGGCCAATTTTTGCGCTTCGGCTGAAGGCTTGCCGTTGCCGTCGGCTGCGACGGAGGGTTGCGCGAGCAAGCCCAGCGCCTTGCGCAGATCGTGTTCGAGCTTGGCGCGGATGTCCGTGTTTTCCTTCAGGAAAACGCGGGCGTTATCGCGGCCCTGGCCCAAGCGTTCGTTCTTGTACGAAATCCAGGTGCCGGATTTTTCGAGCAGGCCGTTGGCGACGCCCACGTCAATCAAATCGCCTTCGCGCGACACGCCTTCACCGTAAATGATGTCGAACTCAGCTTCGCGGAACGGCGCGGCAACCTTGTTCTTCACGATTTTCGCGCGCGTGCGTGAGCCGATGACGCGGTCGCCTTCCTTGATGGATTGGATGCGCCGGATATCCACGCGAATGGAAGCGTAGAACTTCAGCGCGCGCCCGCCGGTGGTGGTTTCCGGATTGCCGAACATCACGCCGATCTTCTCGCGGATCTGGTTGATGAAAATCAGGCAGGTCTTCGATTTCGAGACGATGGCGGTGAGCTTGCGCAGGGCTTGCGACATCAAGCGCGCCTGCAGGCCCATCTGCGCGTCACCCATATCGCCTTCGAGCTCAGCGCGCGGCACCAAGGCGGCGACCGAGTCCACAACTATAATGTCCACGGCATTCGAGCGGATCAGCGCTTCGGCGATTTCCAGCGCCTGCTCGCCGTTGTCCGGCTGCGATACCAGCAGGTTGTCCACGTCCACGCCCAGCTTGCGCGCGTAGGACGGATCCAGCGCGTGCTCGGCGTCAATGAAGGCCGCCTGGCCGCCGAGTTTTTGGGCTTCGGCGATCACGTGCAGGGTCAGGGTGGTCTTGCCGCCCGATTCCGGGCCGTACACTTCGATCACGCGGCCGCGCGGGAAGCCGCCCACGCCGAGAGCTGCGTCAATGGAGATCGAGCCGGTGGGGATTACGTTCACGGGGACCAGAACGTCCTTGTTCCCCAGGCGCATGATGGAGCCCTTGCCGTACTGCTTTTCAATCTGCGAGATTGCCAAATCCAGGTTTTTTGACTTTTCGTCGTTCACGGTGCCACCTCAAGAGGATTATCTGTTTGGTCTTAGCTGGAGACCGAGGCGGAGTGAGTTTAACACTGAGTGCCCGTTCCCGGCTCGGCCATTTCGAGGGCCATAATATCACTAGGCGAACAAAAAGCAAAGGGTATTTTGCCCATAGTATCAATACTTGTAGAAGCCGCGGCCGGATTTGCGGCCCAGCCAGCCGGCAGCGACGTATTTGCGCAGCAGGGGGCAGGCGCGGTATTTGGGATCGCCGAACCCGGTTTGCAGCACTTCGAGAATATTTACGCAGACGTCGAGTCCGATAAAATCAGCCAGCTCCAGCGGACCCATGGGATGGTTCATGCCCATTTTCATCACCGCGTCCACCGCTTCGGGAGTGGCGACGCCTTCCATCACGGCGAAGGCGGCTTCATTGATCAGCGGCATCAGGACGCGATTGGAGACGAAGCCGGGCGCGTCGTTCACTGCGACTGGTTTCTTTTCCAGCTTCTCGCACAGCGACGTCGTGACCTGAAACGTGTCGTCGCTGGTGGCCAGGCCGCGGATTACTTCCACCAGCGCCATCACCGGCACGGGATTCATGAAATGCATACCGATGAATTTCTCGGGGCGGGAGGTTTGCGCGGCGAGTTGCGTGATGGAAATTGAGGACGTGTTGCTGGCGAGAATCACGCCGGGTTTGAGAACCGCGTCCACATCTTTCAGCAGGCGGACTTTCAGGTCGAGCTGTTCGGGGATGGCTTCGACGGCGAAATCGGCGGCGGCTAGCGCGGAGACGTCGGTGGTGGGCTGGATGCGCGCGAGGATCAGCGGCTTATCGCTGGCGGCGATTTTTTCTTTCTTCACTTCGCGGTCGAGGTTCTTGCCGATGGCTTCCAGGCCGCGATCGAGGAAGCGCGTTTCGACGTCGCGCAGAATCACGCTGTAGCCGGAGCGCGCGAAGACGTGGGCGATGCCATTGCCCATGGTGCCGGCGCCGAGCACGGCGACTTTCTTGATTTGGTCGAGTGACATAGGGGTTGATGATAATGGAATTGGAGGAGGGAAAGGAAGTGGAGGAGCTGGAGGAACTTCAGGTTGCGCTGCGCGTGCGACCGTCCGCCTGCGGTTTCGATGCAAGAGCTAGCCAGGCGACGAGCGACGCTAGCTTTTCGTCCTGCGTCCAGGGCGCGCCGAGGGGGCGGCCTAGCTCGGCGACGCGGCGCGTCAGAACGTTTGGCTTGAGTCGCAACGCTTGTGACGATTCGTTCAGGAGTTCGCGTTCTTTTACGGCGCGGAGCGCCAGACCGCAACGGGCGCTGGCGTGCAGCAGCGCTCCGCGAAAAAGTTCGCCATCGGCGGTGTGAATCAGGGCGTGCGACGCCAGGATTTGCGGCAGGCTGGGCAGCGGGCGGCCCGATGCGAGGACCAGACCGCAATGCGTGAACCGGTAACCTTGCGCTTGCAAGCTTTTCTGGAGGTCACGGATCGCGCGATAGGCGAGGCTTCTTGCTTGCTTCTCAACCAGCGCGATAAAGATGCGGGCTTCATCGAGGGGCAATCTTTCGCCGGTGTGGTAGGGCTGGCGGAATTTGTACGTAAAGGATTCGACGAGGTGAAGCCGCTGGCGCGCCAGGACGCACGGCGCAGCTTTGTTTACGGAGAGCGCGACCAGGGCGGTCCAGCCGGAGTGGGCGCGGAATCCGAGGGCTGCCGATTGCATGGGGCCTCCAGGGCGGCGAAGGGGCCGGGTAATGCGAAGGATATAGAGGAGGTAAAGGAAACATACGAGGTGGAGGAACGTCAAGCGCTGCTGAACCGTGCGCGCCAGCCACAATCTGACCGGCTCGTTTGCAACACTCTTGCTAGCTGTGTTGAGGCAACTCGCTTAGTTGCGATCTTCGCCGATCTGTTTAAGATTTTCGCTGAGGCTGAGGCGCTGCACGCAGACCTGTAGAGAGGCGCAGCGGCAACGGAGCAAGTGTTCGAAAAGCGATTTCAAGCGGAGCGAGCGCTCGATGGTCCGCTCTGCTTCTTTTATTTTGCGATGAGCCAATTTTTTCCACCGCGGCCCTACCGGGGCATCGTCGCGCAAGCCGCTGAGGAATGTTTTGACCTCCGCTAGCGTGAAACCCATGTCGCCTGCGAAACGGATAAGCAGCACGCGGTACGTCGCTTCCTGGGGATACCTACGTTGGCCCCCGGTGCGGTGCGGCGGCACGAGCAGGCCCATCCGTTCGTAGTAGCGAATCGCGGAGGCATTCAGGCCGGTGCGTCGAGCAAGTTCTCCAATCTTCATTTATCCCTCGCGGTCGCCCCGAAAAGTAAGGCTTGACTTAAAGTTGACTTTAACTTTTAGCATGTGCCGGTGGGTGAAGGCAAACCACAAGGAGCGAAAACATGAACAGCAAACGATTCACGGGAGTGAGCAAGGGCAGCGCCGTGACAGCCGCGTTGACGCTGTTGTTGGCAACGAGTGGTACGGGACAGGCGACGCAGCAGGCTTCGCCGGCCACGACTGGCGCGGCGTCGCAAACGAACACCGATGGCAAATTCTACTGCAACGTAAAAGCGTTGAATCCGGCCGAACGAGCGCAGCAGAAACAATTGACGGAGAGGCTTATCGCCTCTCGGACGAGGATTCTGGAAACGGCGACAGGCTACGAATTCATGTTCAATCCGGCGGAGGTCTCTGTTACGGAACTCGCGAATTGGGTGACCACTGAAGCGAAGTGCTGCCCCTTTTTCGATTTTCACATTGATCTGGAGATCGAGGGCACACAGGCGTGCCTGCGATTGACCGGAGAGGAAGGGATTAAGCCGTTCATCCGGACGGAGTTTCAAGTACCAGCGAAATAGCGGCGGCGAGCGGCGGCGCTACATGCCGGGATACTTGCCGAAAAACATGAGCACGAAATCAATCGTGTCTGCAACGCCGTGCGCGACGATCGGGACGGCCAGGTTGCGCCCGGTGCGCAGATAAATCACGCCGAGCAGCAGGCCCATGAGGCCCTCGTCAATTGCGCCGGTGAGTCCTTGATAGGCGTGGGCCAGAGCAAAGCCGACGTGGACGGCGATCAGGCTGATGAGCCAGGCGCGCCGCGTGCGGTTAAACAGATCGGCGACGCGGTTCATCAAGTAGCCGCGATAAACCATTTCTTCGCCGAAGGCCGCAATCGTCCACGCCAGCACGATGAATAATAGAGTCAGCTTCAGGTTGCCGATCAGCGGGCGAAAATCTTCGAGGTCCGGATTCTTGCCCAGGAATTTCACCAGCAGGGGCTGGCTGACGAAAAGTTCGAAGGCTTCCATCAGGACGCCGACCGCGACGCCCCACGCCAGCGTGGTCTTCCAGTTGCGAAAGATGCTGAGCCCGACGTCTCGCCAGCGCAATTGGCGGGCGCGAAGCGAGAGCCATGCAAACAGCGCGAGGTACGGAGTTTTGCTGAAAAAAATGAGATGCTTGAAATCCGCGTAGAAAATCAGCGCGACGACGAGCAATTCCGCGACCGCCAGCCATTTGCTGCCGCGCCAGCCGCTCGCGCGTTTTTCTGGCTGCGCGTGAGAAGCTTCCGCCGCGGCTGTTGCGGAACCTTCGCCGTTCGTCAATTCCACTCATGCCCAACTCCTCTACGTCGCGCTGGCTCCCTGTATCAGCTGCGCGGCAAAACGGTTGGCTTGCGAGATCGCCGCGCGCACCAGACTGCGAAGCGAGTGGTTAACATCACAAGGCCGCAGCCGACCACCAATCCGAGCGGCACAATCCACCAGCCCAGCACTTCCCTGCCGGCCGGCATGCTGCCGAACCCAAGTCGTACCGAAATCTCCGAGTCACCCGCGCCGTCTGGAATGATCCACAGCCCAGCGGTGCGCGGATGAAATGGCTTCAGCAGCGCGCAAAGCATGAAGACAATTCCCAGGAAATATCCGGTAAGTGAACCGAGCAACACCAGAAATCCTGCGATGCTCAGGCTTGCCCAGCGGAACAAGCTTTTCAGGATCTGCAGCGGCGAGCGGCTGACTTCCGCGCGCGCGAGCAGATTGTCGGTGATGTACTGGCTGGCCAACTCTTCCGGAGTGCCTAGCGCAGCGAGCGCATCGTCCACTGCCGCGACATTGGCTGTTCCTGTCGTCGCAAGCTTGTCCGCAATGTGGCTGCGCAACTCATCAACGACCTCGCGTACCTCGGCGTCGTTGAATCCTCGCAGCCTGCCGCGCAATTTGGCGAGGTAAGTATCGATCCGTTGTCGGGCGTCGTCCGCTATGCTGGTCATTTACTTCCCCCTCGCGAGCGGAGCGAGCAGCTTGCTCATGCTCGAAGAGAACCGCGCCCACATGCCGGCCATTTCACGGGCGCGCTCTTTTCCGGTTGCGGTGAGCGCGTAATATTTTCGCGGGTGCCCGGCATCAGACTCCACCCACTCGCTGCGCACCAGGCCGAGCGCCTTCAGCCGGCTGAGCAGCGGATACACGGTGCCTTCGGAGACGATCAGGTCGGAATCGCTTTCGAGGCGGCGCAGAATTTCCAGGCCGTAAAGTTTGCCGTCCCACAGGGCGGCGAGGATGGCGAGTTCCAGGCAGCCTTTGCGGAGCTGTACTTCCCATTTGTCAGCGGATTCGGGATCGCTTGCGCCGTGTGCGGTTCATCGGAGCACATACCTTGCAGTGCAAGGTATGATGCTGTCAAGCACTAAAGCGGCCGATTCGAGCGGTGCACTGATCCGAAGGGCTGCCGAACGCGTGGGGGGACTGACTAGGCGGTGGTGCCTTCGTTCCGGGCCAAGACTTCGGCGATCACCTTATGAGCGGCAGGGAGGTCCTCGGAATGAACATAGATTCCTTGCAGTGGGCCGTATGTTCCCGGTATGCGCGACAGATGATAGTGTGCGGAAATTTCGTGGGTCTGAATATCGGCATCCTGTAGGGCAGCAAGGACGGCACTGAACGCCGCGGGATCGTCGCCGTGCCAGTGCGAGCGTCGCGTGGGAACTACCTCCCGCTGATTCAGGCTGGTGACGCGCCACCAGCCGGACGCCGCACCGACTGCAGCGTGTCGTCCCCTGTGGATAATCGGCATTACACTTCGGGCAGAACATGGACTTTTTTGCTCGCTCCAAAATGCTTATGTGCCGAGCCAAGAGCCGACGAGACGCCGGCGCTACGGGAGTTCGATGGCGAGCGCGACAGCGTTGCCGCCGCCGAGGCAGAGGGCGGCGATGCCGCGCTTGAGGTTGCGGCGCTGCAATTCGTAGAGCAGGGTGACCAGGACGCGCGCGCCGGATGCGCCGATGGGATGGCCTAACGCTACCGCGCCGCCATTGACGTTTACCTTTTCGGGGTTGAGCTTCAGCACGCGGGTAACGGCGATGGCCGCGACTGCGAAAGCTTCGTTCAGTTCGTAGAGGTCCACATCTTTGTCGCGGTCCCAGCCGGTTTTCTGCAGTAGCTTTTCCACGGCGTCCACCGGGGCCATCATCACCCATTTGGGCTCGACGCCGCTGACGGCTTGCGCGACGATGCGCGCGACGGGCTGTTTGCCGAAGCGTGCGGCATTTTTTTCGCTGGTGACGATCACGGCCGCGGCTCCGTCGTTCGTGCCCGGCGCGTTCCCTGCCGTCACGGTGCCGTCTTTCTTAAACGCGGGTTTCAGCTTGGCGAGAATTTCGAGCGACGTATCCTCGCGCGGCGATTCATCCGTCTTGACGACGATGGGATCGCCCTTCTTCTGCGGAATTTCCACCGGAACGATTTGCGCACTGAAGAAACAGGATTTTATGGCGCGAATCGCTTTTTGATGGCTTTCCAGCGCGAACTGGTCCTGCTCCTCGCGCGAGATTTTATATTTTTCGGCGACGAGTTCGCCGGTGACGCCCATATGAAAATTTTCGTACACGTCCCACAGGCCGTCGTTAATCATGGAATCAATCATTTCCTGATTGCCGAGACGGAAGCCGGAGCGCGCGCCTTTCAGCAAGTAGGGGCAGTTGGACATGGACTCCATGCCGCCGGCGACGACCACTTCGGATTCGCCGAGCTGCACGGCCTGCGCGGCGAGGGCCACTGCCTTTAATCCAGAGCCGCAAACTTTGTTGATGGTCATGGCTGCGACGCGTGGGTCCAGACCGCCGCGCAGAGCAGCCTGGCGCGCGGGATTCTGGCCGAGGCCTGCCTGGACGACGTTGCCCAGGATCGCTTCGTCCACCTGATTCGGCTCGATGCCGGCGCGGCGGACGACTTCGGCGACGGCTTTCGCGCCGAGTTCTGTGGCGGAAAGCGGCGCCAGGCCACCCATGAATTTTCCGATGGGCGTGCGCACGGCGCTTAAGATGACGGCTCGTTCCATGGTGAATGCTCCTTCAGGCTTCCTCGGTCGGAATCACAATTATAAGCGCCGGGCCAGATGCGGTCAATTTTGCGGATGGATGGGGGGAGGGCGATGGCAATGCCGGAGTGACGGCAGGTCTTCGCCTTCCGTTCGCCTGCGCAAACTCTGTTAAGATAGTCGAGCGGAAATTGCAAACCATGAAGGCCAACGAAAAGTCGGAGCGGCAAGCCGGCGCGAACACTGGGCTGAACATTGGCCTGAACGTTGGCCTGAACGCAGGGCAGCGCGCGGCGGTGGAACACGGCGAGGGGCCGCTGCTGGTGGTGGCGGGCGCGGGCACGGGCAAGACGAGCGTGATCGTCGAGCGGATTCGCAATTTGCTGGAGACGAATCCGGAGTTGGCGGGCGAGAGCATCCTGGGGCTCACGTTTACTGACAAAGCCGCCGGAGGGATGAAGAGTCGCGTGGTGAAAGCCATCGGCGCGCGTGCCGAGGGCGTGTGGCTGAGCACTTTTCATAAATTTTGCCTGGAAAAAATATTGCAGGCGACCAATCCGGATGCGCAGCCGCTGGATGAAATTGACCACAAGATTTTGCTGCGGCGGCACATTGGCGAGCTGGACCTGAAACATTTCCGCCGGCTGCAGGACCCCGGCGAATTCATCAGCGACTTCGTGAAATTCTTTTCGCGCTGCCAGGACGAGCTGGTGACGCCTGAGGATTACGAGCGCTTTGTCGCCGGCCTGCGCAAGAAACACGAGGCGGGCAAGAAATCGCTGGAATCCGACGCGCTGCAGATCGCGGAGGATGAAGTGGCGCGGCAGGAAGAGCTGGCGCGCGTGTATCGCGTGAGCGAGCGGCTGCTGCGCGAACGCAACCTGCTAACTTTCGGCGAGCAACTTTTACATGCGGTACAGAGGCTGCGCGGCGACGCTTCCCTGCTCGCACAGATGCACGAGCAATACCGCTACATTCTGGTGGACGAATTTCAGGACACGAATATCGCGCAACTCGAGCTGCTGTGGCTGCTGGCGGGCGAACGCCGCAACATCGTCGCGGTGGGCGATGACGATCAGGCGATTTACCGCTTCCGCGGAGCTTCGTTCGGAAGCTTCACGATTTTTCTGAAGCGCTTCTGCGGCGTTAGCGACGCGAAGCTGGGCCCGGCTACGAAGAAGTTTCTGGTTTCGCTTTCGCAGAATTACCGCTCGACGCAGCGCATTTTGCGCGTGGCCGGCGAAGTGATCAAGCACAACGAAAAGTCGCCGCTGCTGCCGCCCAAAGCGCTGACCACCGAGAATCGCGAAGGCGAAAAAATCCGCATCGCGGAATTTGGCACGCCCGAGGAGGAAGCGCATTGGGTCACTTCCGAAATCGAGCGGCTGCACGCAGCAGGCGCGGCCTGGCGTAATTTCGCAGTGCTGTACCGCAAGCACACGCACCGGGAAAAGCTGGTGGATGAATTGCGCCGGCGCGAGATTCCGTTTGTGATTCGCAAGCTTTCGATTTTGTCGAGCACGCTGGTGCGCGACTTGCTCGCGTGGCTGCGGCTGATCGTGCTGCCGGGAGACAACGTGGCCTGTGCGCGCGTGCTGGCCGCGCCATATTGGGGCCTGGAACCGCGCGACCTGGTGCGCCTGGCTGAGCGCGCGGAGAAAAATCACCGGCGACCGCTGGGCGACGAGCTGGAAACCGCGCAGAACGAAGCGCCATTCAACGCGCGCGGGCGGCTCGGCGAGTTGGTGCTGCTGCTGGCTCAGTTGCGCCAGAGCGCAAAGCGCGAGACAGCGACGGCACTCCTAGACGAGCTGATCGCCGGGCTGGCGCTGGCGCCGCTGCCTTCGGAGCAGGATCGCTACTACCTCGACCGCTTTGTGAAGTTTGTAAAAGAGTGGGAACGCAAGAGCGAAGAAAAGCAGCTGCGCCATTTTATCGAGTATCTTGCATATTTTTACGAAGCGGGCGGCGACATTTCGCTGGAGGAAGAAATTTCCGATGACGCCGTGCAGCTGATGACCGTGCATTCCGCCAAGGGGCTGGAATTCCCGCACGTTTTCATTCTGCGCGTTTCCAAGAACGACTTCCCTTCCGGCGTGCGCAAGGTGGTCTTCGAATTTCCGCCGGAGTTGATGAAGGAAGAACAGCCCAAGTTTGATTTCCAGATGCAGGAAGAGCGGCGGCTCTTTTACGTGGCGCTCACGCGCGCGAGGCAGCAGCTGACGCTTTCGACGCTGGTGAACAAACGCAAGAAGCCTTCGCCGTTTCTCGACGACTTCCTGGCGAATGCGAAAATTAAGACGCTGGACACGCACCAGCTCACGCCCACGGTGCAAGTGCCGTCTGCCCTGGAAACCTCGGGACCCGAAGCTGATTCGAGCGACCCCACGCAACTTTTTCCTCCGGGCAGCGAGCCAACCAGGGCGTATTCGCGCGTGGCGCTGTGGGCCAAGGCATTTCATCCGCCGCGGCCGGAGCCGCTGCAATTAAGCGCTTCGGCGATTGATGCCTACGACCGCTGCCCGATGCGTTACATGTTCCAATACGTGTGGGGCATCCGCGGCGGCGCGCACGCCATGGCCACGTTCGGCAACGTGATGCACCGCACGATCAAGGAATTCGTCGCGGAGTTCAGCACGCGCAAGAAAGTTCCGCTGGAAGAAGTGCTGGCGATTTACGACCGCGAGTGGTCCGCCGCCGGATTCATTGATGAATATCACGAGGAGGAATATCGCAAGGCGGGGCGCGAGCAACTCGAAGCCTTTCATCGCACATACAGCGGCGCGCCGGCCGACGTGTTGTATCAGGAAAAAACTTTCGAGCTGCCGCTGGAGCACGACGTGATCGTCACCGGGCGGATGGACCAGGTGAATCGGATCGAAGGCAACCAGGTGGAGATTATTGATTACAAAACCGGCCGGCCGAAAGACGTGAAAGCCGCGGCGAAGGATTTGCAACTCGGTGTGTACGCGCTGGCGGCGGAAGAAGTGCTGGACCTGGATCCGGTGCGCCTGGTGTTTTATAACCTGATGACCAACGAAGGCGCGGCCGGAACGCGCGACGCCAAGGCATTAAAAGAAACCAGGGAGAAAATCGCGGAAGTGGCGGACCGCATTCGCGCGCGGGATTTTAGCGCGAAGCCCGGATTCGTATGCTCATTTTGCGATTACAAACCCCTGTGCCCGGCGCACGAGCAGTTGATTTCGATTCGGCCGACGCAGAATCGGGCCGGCGCGAAGGAAAATGCAGATTCGCAGCGGCATTCCGAGTGACCCGCGCACGAAAAACTTGAGCCACAAATAGAAACGGGGCGTCGCGATTTCTCGTGACGCCCCGTTTCATTTCCCGACTGGGCTTCTCTGCCTGACTAAGCCCGGGATGTTCCGCGCAAGAACTACTGTGGAACTTTCTCCCCGCGATTCAGCGGCGCCGCAACATACACAACGCGCTCGATTCGCTTCGTCAATCTATAAAGGCCGCCGACGTTGAAGTCAAGCAGAAAAACTTTTGCGCCAGCGCAATTTATGAAACAGTGGAGCGCTCGTGCACATTGATTTCTCCAGCGCGAAAGCAAAATCTGTACTTCAGCGGCTGAAGCCGCCGCGATTTTTCTGTTTTGGTGTCGTGGCTGAAGCCACGACCTACAAAGATAATCGAATTGGGGCGGACTCGCGAAGAATGCGCGAGATTTAATGCAAGCCGCTCTGGTAGTAGCCCTGGCGCGCGGTTACGTCCAGCTCCGGACGGCGCACGCGCACTTCGATGCTGTGATAATCCTTGCTGCGGTCGGTGTCTTGCGGCTGAAAGGTGATGGTGTACTGGTTGCGGGCCTGCTCGGTGACGGAAGCATAGAGATTTTCCAGGCCACGATCCTTTCCCGCGTAGAAAGTGTCGCCGCCGGTGGATGTGGCGTATCTTTCGAGGCGCGTGCTTTCCTTCTGCATGAATGCGTGGCCCACGGAAATGGAATAAACGGAAATATCGGACTTGAGCAGGAGCTGCAAGGTCTGGTCCAGCGTGTGTTCGTTGGTGCGCGAATTATTTCCGTCGGAAATCAGGAAAACGATTTTGCGGCGATCGCGGCCGCGGCTCTTGAGCATCTCGCCCGCGGCGTAAACAGCGTCGTCGAGGTCCTTATCCTGCTTTTGCTGCTGCACGCCGACTGTCGTGGGCGCTCCCGTTTCCAGCGAGCGGCCGTTGGCGGTAGCGCCGGAGGTCAAAGGACCGCCCACGGGCGAGCCGGGATAGTGGGAATGCAGGTCGAGCCGTTTCAGTTGAGTGAAGAGGAGATCGTTGTTGAAAGAAAACTCCGAAACAGTATTCGGAAACTGATCGTAGGTCACCACCGCCACTTCATCGTTGGGCCCGAATCCACCGGAGATGGCCGCCAAACTCTTTTGCACCTGGTCGGCGGACTTGATCGAGAGATCGTCATCAATCAGCACCACGGCGGAGAGCGGATAGGGATCGGAGGTAAAAAAAACAATTTGCTGCTCGACGTTATCGCAGAAGACGCGGAACTCGTCGCGCTGCAGATCGCCGATCAGCTGGCCGTCGCGGTTTTTCACGGTGACCGGAATGATGACCAGGTTGGTGCGGATCTTGATAGCCTGGCGCGGCTCACCGGCTTGCTTGGAATTCTGCGCGTGGCCGGCCGGCGGCGGTGCGCTTTGCGATTGCCCGGTCTGTGGCTGCGGCGTTTGCACCGGCGGAGCTTGCGCTGGCGCACTGGGCGGCGCGGGAGGGGCCAACTGTCCCGGCTGCACGGGAGGCTTGGATTCCTGCTGCTGCGTGCCAGGGCCGCCCGACTGCTGGGCCGCCGCAAAAGCCCCGAAAAGTAATACAATACCGAGCGTCGAAATTAATCGGGTCATCAGAGATTCTCGATTCGGCCGAATGGCGCCATTTTAGAGTGCTGTACTCATTTCGCGCCGGGCAACTTCCGGAACATCCGCTGGCGCGCAGGGTGCATCGTATCAAACGCAACCGGCTACAGGGAGATTATACAATGCGGCGGACCAGCCTCGCGGCGGGCATTTTTACTTTGGCACTGGCGGGATACGTAGGGGTGACGACGGAAGCGCCTGCCAAAGGAGCCGCGCAGCCGATTCCGCAAGCGCAATCCAACCAGCAAGGCCAGCAATCGAATCAGCAAAACCTGCCGCAGGATCAGGGCCCTCTAAAAGTTCAGACCACCATCGTCAACGTGTTCGCCACGGTGCGCAACAAGCAGCACGGAATCGTCAACGACCTGAACAAAGATGATTTCAAGATTACCGAAGACGGCGTCGAGCAGAAGGTGGAATTTTTCTCGAAAGAAGTGAACATGCCGATCACGCTGGGCCTGCTGATTGATACCAGCGCGAGCATGGACCGCATGATTGACGCCGAACAGGACGCCGCCTCGCGATTCTTGCGGGAGGTGATGCGCCCGAAGGACGAAGCGATGGTGATCACCTTCGACTTCGACGTGGACCTGCTCGCCGATTTCACGCAAGACACTTCCGTGCTCTCCAGCGCGATTCGCCGCGCGCGCGTGAATTCCGTGGGCGGAGGCGGCGTGGTCACGCCCGGCACGATTCCGCAAGGCAATAATAGCGGCGGGACGGATCTATATGACGCGATTTATCTGGCGTGCCATGATGAACTCGCCACCGAAGCCGGCCGCAAGGGCGTGATCATACTCACCGACGCGGAAGACACCGGCAGTAAATTGAAAATGCAGGACGCCATCGAAGCCGCGCAGCGCTCGGATGCGGTAATTCACGTCCTGCTGATCAGCGATCGCATGGCGACGTTTGGCACGGGCCCGGGTGTGGCGCGTCGCATGGCGGACGATACCGGGGGGCGCGTGATTGACGTGCACAACGAAAAGTCGCTCGAAAAAGCGTTCGACGAAATTTCCGAGGAGCTGCGTTCGCAGTACGTGCTGGGCTACTATCCCACCAACCTGAAGCGCGATGGGACGTTCCGCAAGATTCAAGTGAGCGTGGCTCGTCCGGATGTGAAAGTTTTGGCGCGCAAGGGATATTACGCGCCGTTCAAGTAGCGGGCGGCTTGCGGTACTTCTTCAACGATTGGGATCCACTGCAGAGACGGAGAGTACGCAGAGAAAGGCGGGAGAGATCCTTCGGCCGGCTTGAAACAAAGGCGCTGACCTCCCTTCGCAAAATCACTCAGGGCAGGCAGGATGACGATGCTCGTCGCATCGTGAAAGACGTCCCGACTCTGTGGGGGTAGGCGCCGGGAGCAGAGAAAGCTGCGGCCGGCTTACTTGCCCGCCGGCGGCACGGTGGGTGACGTGGCGTAATAGCCTTTGCGGGTACGCACGTTCAGGCCTTTGCGGTCCGTCTGCACTTCGATCTTGCGATATTTTCCTGTGGATTGCGGATTCGAAGGCGAATACGCGATGAAGTACTGGCTGCGCAGTTCCGTGCCGATATCCACGAAGGACTGCGCCAGGTCGTCCACCTTATAAGGATAGAACACCCGCCCGCCGCTCTGATCCGCGAACTCTTCCAGAACTTTGTCGCCGCCTTCGATGTGCATCTTGTGCGGCTTGTCACCATCAATCGCCAGCCAGTCAGTATTCGTGCTGACGCAATAGATGGCGGCCTCGGCGCGGATGGCCGCTTCCACGGCTTCGCTCAGGGCATGATCGCTTAGATTGTCGTCACCGTCGCTGATCACCACCAGCACGCGGCGGACTTCCGGATTCGGGCCCTTGGGCAGCGGAGGATTAGAGAGTTTTTCGGCAGCGCGGTAAATGGCGTCGTCGAGAGCCGTGCCGCCGCCGGCGCGCTGCTTGCGGATGGCATCGGTGAGCAGCGCCAGGTCGCCGGTGAAATCCTGAATCACCTCCGGCTCGTTGTCGAACGTCATCAGGAACGCCTGGTCTTTGTTTCTGCGGATTACGTGCTCCAGAAAATCGTTGGCGGCTTCCTTTTCGAATTCCAGGCGCGGGCGAATGCTGTTGGAAGTATCGAGCAGGATGCCGATGCGCAGCGGCAAGTCCGTGTCCCGTCCGAAATAGCGAATTTCCTGCGGCGCGCCGTCTTCCAGAACTTTGAAATCGGTCTGCTCCAGATCGGTGACGAATTCGTGGCGGCGGTCCATCACCGTGGCGACGAGGTGCACCAGCCCCGTGGTGGAGACGATCGGCGGAGTAGCGGCCTGTGCGCCCCCAGACTTCGCGGGACTTTGCGGCGAATTCTGATCCGGATTCTGCGCCGGCGCATCGCTGGAAGTTGGCGGAGGAGGAGGCGGCGGTGCGGGAGCCTGTTGCGCGCACAAGTGGCCCGTGAAAAATACGAACAGAGCTGCCAGGAACAAGATGGAGGGCGCGGCAATCGTGCGCAGAGTTCTCACGCGAGTCATCATAGGTAATCCCGGAGCGCGGCGTCAATGCCACCGGGCGGCGATTTCGCCATTGCACCGAGAGCCCGGAGGTACGCCAGCAACTCTTGCGGCAGCGGTGCGCGAAATTCCATGCGCTGGCCGGTGCGGGGGTGTTCCATTGCGATGCGCGCGGAATGCAGAAAGTTGCGTCCCAGGGATGGCAACTGATCGCGTCCGATAGATTCCTGATGCGGCGCTCCGTACAGCGTGTCGCCCACCACGGGCAGCGCCAGCGCGGAGAAATGCACGCGGATCTGGTGCGTGCGTCCCGTGTGCAGGTCCGCTTCGATCAAGGAAAATGCGCCAAGCCGCAAGAGCAGGCGCCAATCCGTGCGCGCTTCGCGGCCTTCGCTGCGGCGGGCGGTCATGCGCGAGCGGCGGCGGAGATCGCGCGCCACGGGCAATTCGATGCGTCCTTTTTCTCCCTTTGTATTGCCGTGTAAGAGCGCGATGTAAGTTTTCTGCACGCGGCGTTCGCGAAATTCTTCCACCAGTTTCAAATGAGCGGCGTCGTTGCGCGCGATCACCATCGCTCCGGAGGTTCCCTTGTCGAGGCGATGCACGATCCCTGGCCGCAGCGGGCCGCCCACGCTGGAAAGCCCGTGCTCGACGCCAAAGCGATGCAGCAACGCGGCGACGAGCGTGCCGCTGTCCGCGCCGGCGCCGGGATGGACGATCATTCCGGCGGGTTTGTTTACGATGGCGATGTCCTGGTCTTCGTAAAGGATCGTGAGCGGAATATTTTCGGCTTCCACGCCAGGCAGCGGCGGGGCGGGAATTTCTACCGTGATGGTTTCGCCTGAATCCAGATGGTGCGAGGGCTTTTTGGCGATGCCGCTGACGCGCACGCGGCCTTCGTCAATCAGCGTCTGAACGTGCGTGCGGCTCACGTCCGGAAATTGCGCGGCGAGAAAGCGGTCCAGGCGCTCGCCGGCGTGCTCTTCGCCAACCACGAATTCATGGCGACGGTGAGAATCGCCTGGCGCGTCGAAATTGTCGTCGGTGTCAGAATAATCGTGCATGAGGGGATTCGCTGATTCTGCTTCGTATGTCATACGCCAATGCTAATCGCCGGCTGCGGCGGGCGCTGAGGCCACCGGATGAATCGGCGCCTTACCTTGCAGCCCGCGCCACCACAGGAACGCGCCGGTCAGAATCAAGACCAAGCTGGTGATCTGCATCAGCGAGACGCTGTCGTGAAACATCATGGTGCGTCCGGGATCGCCGCGAAAAAATTCAATAATGCCACGCTCGGTGCCGTAGAGCATCAGGTACGCGCCGAAAATCTGGCCGACGAAGCGCTGGCGTTTCCCCAGCCACATCAAGAAAAGAAAATTCAGGAATTCCAGCGCCGCTTCGTAAAGCTGCGTGGGATGCAGATGAACTCCAAGCGGCGTGCCTGCCAACTGCTCGGCCAGCGGATTTTTGAAGACGACGCCCCAGGCCACCGCAGGTTGGCTTGCCATAGCAGCAACCGGCCGCGAAACAGCCGAGCCTTCCAATGGCGTGGCCGATGGGCAGCGCAGCGGCGCAGGTATCGAGCGTGGGCAGCAGCGGCATTTTCTGGAAGTGGGTGTACAGCAGAATCGTCAGCACGCCGCCGACAACGCCGCCGTAAAAAGTGCCGCCCGATTGAAACGTGGCGACGCTGAAAATGTAGCGCGGATTCGCCATGTAGAAATCCCAGGCGCTCAAGATCAGCCAGATTTTCGCCACCAGCAGCGCCACCAGCACGAAATAAATCCCCATGTTCCAGAGCTTGTCCGGATCAATTCCCGCGCGCGGCGCCTGACGGCGGCCATACCACAGACTGATCAGCACACCCGTCGCGACCAACACTCCGTAGGAGTAAATCGGGATGCCGCCAAATGTGAAAAGTATCGGATGCATGCCTATGCCGGCTCCTGATTAGGATGCGCCTGCTCGCGAAAGAGTTCCAGCACCACCAGCGCCGCGCCCAGCACGATCGCGGAATCGGCCAGATTAAATGTGTACCAGTGATGGCCGCCGAGGTGAAAGTCAATGAAGTCGGTGACGCTGTGGCGCAGGAAGCGATCGAGCACGTTGCCCAGCGCCCCGCCCAAAATCAGCGCGAGGCCGCACTCGCCCAAGCGCCCGCCCGCGCGGCCCGTCGCCAGCAGCCACACCAGCATGGCGATCACGGCCACGGAAAAAGTGATGAGCAGCGGACCTCGCCAGGGATTTTCGGAATCGGCGAAGAGGCCGAAGGCGACTCCCGGGTTGGTGGTGTGGACCAGATTCAAGAAGCCAGGAATCACCACACGCAGCGAACCTACGGCAGTATGCTTTTCCACTGCGTGTTTACTCAGCTGGTCCGCCGCCAGCGCGCCCAGCGAAATAATCCCCAACGCCAGCCCACGGAAACGCGAGGCGGCTGGCATCAGGACTGCGAACTCCCCGCCACCAGGCCGCCATCGCGTTCGATTTCGTTGAGCGCGGCGACGCAGCGTTCGCACAAGGTTGGATAATCCGTGCTTTCGCCGACGTGCGTCGAGTAATTCCAGCAGCGCTCGCATTTTTTGCCGAGCGCGCGCTCGACAGTGATGTGCAAGCCTTCGATGCCGCTCGGCGCCGTGCCCTCGGGTTTGGCATCCGCGATTTCCACCTGCGAGACGATGAACAGGCCCGGCAAATACGCGGCGTACTTCCGCAGCAGCGCCGCCAAGTCGGCGTTCGCCGCAAGCGTTACGCGCGCCTCGAGCCCGGACGTGATGGTCTTCGCTGCACGCACCGGCTCCAGCGCCTTCAGAACTTCTTCGCGGACTTGAAGCAGGCGGTCCCAGTTCTTCGCACGCGCTTCGTCCAACACGCATTCCAGTTCCGCGGCTACCGGGAACGTGGCCATGTGCACACTGACCGGGTCAGAGGAAGCGCGCGGCAGATGCTTCCACACTTCTTCCGCGGTGAAAACAGTGATCGGCGCAATCAACCGCAGCAGCGTGCTGGCGATGCGGTACACGGCGGTCTGTGCCGAACGCCGCCCGCGACTTTTCGGCGCGAAGGTGTACAGGCGGTCCTTCAGTACGTCGAAATAAAACGAGCTGAGGTCCACCGTGCAGAAATCGTGCAGCGCATGATAGACGCGATGAAATTCGAAGTTGTCGTACCACTCGCGGCATTCGCGCGCGAGCGCTCCGGTGCGCCGGAGCATCCACGCGTCCATCTCCAACAGGTCCGCAGCGGCCAGGGAATCGCGCGCGGGATCGAACTCGTTCAAATTACTGAGCGCGAAGCGAAACGTGTTGCGGATTTTGCGGTAGGCTTCCGCCAGCTGCGTCATCATCGCTTCGGAGATGCGCACGTCCGCCGTGTAATCCTGCGAGACGACCCAAATCCGGAGCATGTCGGCGCCCCATTTCGCGCAAATTTCAGCAGGGTAGATGGCGTTGCCGAGAGACTTGGACATCGGCGCGCCTTTTTCGTCGAGCGTCCAGCCGTGCGTCACCACTTCTCGGTACGGCGCACCGCCGCGCGTGCCGATGCCCACGAGCAAGGAACTCTGAAACCAACCGCGATACTGGTCCGGTCCTTCCAAATAGACGTCCGCCGGCCAGCGCTGATTGTCACGCGTCAGCACGGCCAGATGCGTCGAGCCGGATTCGAACCACACGTCGAGAATGTCCGTTTCCTTGCGCCACTTCGCGTGGCCACAGGAGCACTTCGTTCCCGGCGGCAGCAGCTCCTCGGCGGTGCGCGTAAACCACACATCTGCGCCTTCGCGCTCGAAAAACGGCAGCACGTGACGCAGCGCCGCATGATCCTTCAACTGCAAGCCGCACGCGTCGCAATAAAAAACGATCAGCGGCACGCCCCAAAAACGCTGGCGGGAAATGCACCAGTCCGGGCGCCCCGCGATCATTTCGCGCATGCGTTCGCGGCCCCATGCCGGGAGCCATTTCACTTTTTCGATTTCTTCGAGAGCACTCGGACGCAGTGCCGGAGCTTTTGGAGCAGGGATCGCTGCGGTGCCGGAATCCATCTGAATGAACCACTGCTCAGTGGCGCGGAAGATCACCGGATTGTGGCAGCGCCAGCAATGCGGATAGCTGTGCGTGATTTTCTTTTCGCCGACGAGCATGTCGCGCTTCTTCAGCAGCTCGATGACGATGGGGTTCGCTTCGAACACCGTCTTGCCTTTATATTCGGCCAGGCCTTCGATAAAGCGGCCGTCGTCGTCCTGCGGCGCATAGGACTCGAGGCCATATTTTTGACCCGTGCGGAAATCGTCCGCGCCGTGGCCGGGAGCGGTGTGCACGATGCCGCTGCCTTGATCGAGCGTCACGTAATCCGCCAGAACGCCGGGAACCTGCATATCGAGGAACGGATGCTGGAACTGTACGCCTTCGAATTTCGCGCCTTTCGAGGTCGTGTGCACCGCGTGAACTTCGATGTGCAGTTCGGTCTCCAGAGCGTTCACTCGTTCTTTCGCCAGCAGCAATTTTCCCGCGGACGTGTCGGCGACGACGTACTCGAACTCCGGATGAAACGCCAAAGCGCGGTTCGCAGGCAGCGTCCAGGGCGTAGTGGTCCAGATCAGAGCGCTGACGTCGCCATCCAGACCCAGCTCTTTCGTTTTTTCTCCGGCAACAACCGGAAACCTTACCCAGATAGAAGGACTGCTGTGGTCCTCATATTCCACTTCCGCTTCCGCCAGTGCGGTGCGGTCAAAAATGCACCAATACACGGGCTTCAAACCACGATAGACGTAGCCCTTCTCGTAGAAATCAAGGAAAGCGCCGGCGATCGAAGCTTCATCGCGCGCGTCCATGGTGAGATAAGGCCGGTCCCACTGCCCCAAAACCCCCAGGCGCTTGAATTCGACTTTGTGTTTTTCGACAAACCCCGCGGCAAACTGTCGGCACATGCGGCGAAATTCCGCAGCGGGCACTTTGCTGGTCTTACCGCCCAATTCTTTTTCGACTTTCGTCTCGATGGGCAGGCCGTGGCAATCCCAGCCGGGAATATACGGCGCGCGAAATCCGGACATGGTCTTGGACTTCACGATCATGTCTTTCACAACCTTATTCAGGCCGGTGCCCAGATGGATTTCACCCGTGGGATACGGCGGCCCATCGTGCAATACAAAAAGCGGGGCGTCCGCGCGCGATTCCAGAATGCGGTAATACAGGCCTTGTGCTTCCCAGGCAGCGAGCTGTTCCGGTTCGCGCTCGGGCAGCTTGGCTTTCATCGGGAAATCCGTCTTCGGAAGATTCAGTGTACTTTTCAGGTCCACAGGTTTTGCCATCTCTAGGGGTTCGGAAGCCTTTCTATCTTGCGAGATAGATTTGCGCGCGGGGCAGCTGAAACACCTGGCTCCGTGACTCTTTTAGCGAAGCACAGTTGTGAGTTGCTGCACAACGAAACTTGCAACTCGTATGTTACAATGGTTTTTGGATGGTGTCAGCCGCGCCCGGCCAGACATCCTTTTTCGTGGGGGCGCGTCTAAGACTACAGAGGACTGCGGCAACAAGCAGCAGGCAGCTCATATGGCAGACCTTACAACGCCAATCAGCGATCCAGGCGGCGCCAAGCCGGAACCGACCCTCGAGATCGGACGCTACAAGTCTCCCGTCGCAGACTCCGAGTTGCGGAACTTCTTTTCCAACATCAGGGATTTCCTCTTCGAACGCCCCGTAAACATGAAGGGCGTGAAACCCACGGTATTCAACACTCCCGGATTCGGCGAAAGCCTGCGCGACAATTTGAGCGAGTTTTTCCGCTCGGCGCCGCGCGGTCCGGTGAACTCCGACCTGCTGGTCAACTGGAATGCCGGATTCGGCGGCTTCTGGCAGAACCTGCGCGATGTCATTTCGCCGCCAAAGCTGGCGCCGCTGAAAACCACCAGCCAGCCCGTGGCAGTGCCGGAGCTGTGGTCCAAGAATACGCAATTCACGCGCGTGCAGGCATTGTCGCTGGCCGTCCACGTGACGATTCTGGTGCTGATTATCGGGCCGTTGCTGCTGGTGCTGCCCTCGCCCTCGACCACCAAAGCTAATTCGCAGGTAGACGTGATGGTCATCTCGCCGTATTCGCCCAAGCTGCCACCTGGCGCTAAGAAAGCCGGTGGTGGTGGCGGTGGCGGTGCGCATGATCCATTGCCCGCGAGCCGCGGTAAGCTGCCGAAATTCGCGATGACGCAGTTCACTCCGCCAAAAGTGGTCACGAATCCGAACGCGCGCCTGGCGATGACGCCGACGGTTTTGGGTCCGCCGGAATTGAAGCTGCCCAGCCCCAACATGAATAATTGGGGCGACCCGCTGTCGAAAGTAATCAACGACTCGAACGGGCCCGGCAGCGGCAACGGAATCGGCTCCGGAAATGGCACGGGCGTGGGAAGCGGCAGCGGCGGCGGCGTGGGACCAGGAGAAGGCGGCGGCACAGGCGGCGGCCCTTTCAATGCTGGCACCGGCGGGTACGGCTATCCGGCGTGCATCTATTGCCCGCAAGCGCAATATTCCGACGAAGCCGTAAAAGCAAAATATCAGGGCACCGTTACGCTGGTCGCCATCATCACCGCGGAAGGCAAAGCCACGGACATTCAAGTGCTGAAGGGCCTTGGTCTGGGCCTCGACGAAAAAGCGATCGAAGCCGTGCGAACCTGGCGGTTCCGGCCGGCCGCGGGACCGAATGGCAGGCCGGCACCGGTGCGCCAAACCATCGAAGTAACTTTCCACCTCTACTGATCTCTTTCCGTCCGCGATACCCTTCTGGCCCGCAAGATTCGCTCGCGCGCTGACGTTTACCTTCAGGACCATCCCGTATCTGCACATTCGCGCATCTGCTACGATGAGCGCTATGAAAACATCCTTGAGGATTTCGATTTCCACAGTTTCGCTGCTGTTCCTCATCGCGGGCGTCATCGGAAAAACTCCGCGCGCCGCCGCGCAGACCGGCACGGTGCAATTTGTCGCGCGCGTCACTCCTTCGGCCGGTGAAGACGAACCGGTGCGCACGCTTCCTTTCTACTTGCTCAGTAAAAGTTATGCGGACATCGAGAAGGAAGCCGTAGCCGCCTCGCCCGCCCCCAATCAGGATAAATTCATAGACGCGCTGGACGTTTCCAAGGAACTGAAAGCCTGGATGAAGGCGAACCACCGCGTCAATCTGTCCGGTGAAGACTTCACCAAAATGCTCAAAGCGGACGACATTATGAACGTTCCGGAATTTTTCAAAGCATACACAGAGCGAATGGTCGGCGACCACACCGAGGGTTTCCCCACGCCAAAATACAAGTTAGAGGACCGCTCCAAGAATCCGGCCAAATACGATCTCCAGGTAACCGAATACCACGATGCCATCCGCACGTTCATTATCGCCGACCCCGAAAGCAAGGACAGCATGGACCTGAGCCTGGAAGAAGTGAACCCCGGCCACAAATGGGACATGCTCAAGACCAAGAACCTGACAGAACAAGCGCGCGATACCGCGGACCTGGCGCGCGGAAAATATCTGGTGGCTCGCGCCGAGACGGATATGCAAGGCCAGGGCGCGCTGCGCGGAATTGCCCCGGGTAACTACTGGCTCGGTACGCTGAATATCGAAGCAGTCGCGGGCGACGCGCGCGAGCGCTGGGACGTGCCCGTGACGGTGCGCGCCGGCCAGCCCAGTTACGTCACCCTCACCAACATCAACGCGGTAAAATCCGCATCTACCACCGGACGCTGACGGCGGGCGCTTATGTCGGACGCCGCTGGCATCGCGCGCTGGATTCAGGACCTGGCGGGCTCGGACAAGCGCATGAAGATTGAGTCCGCGATGAGGCTTTATCTCGCCGGCGTGGGTTTGTGCACACCGCTGCTGAGCCGTTGGGTTTCCGATCCCGAATTCCGCGAGCTTACGCTGCCAGGCAACCCGAGCAGGGCTTCGACCGTAGGGGCTGGTTCCGCGCCTGCGGGATCCGCCCCTACAAATGACGAACTACGTTCAGGCTTTCCGGCCTCATCCATCGTTGTGGGTATCGCAGTGCAGCCGGAAACATTCCAGAAAATTCGCGCGGCCAATAATTCTCCGCGACTGGCGCAGGTGCCCGCGGACCAGGACGCGCTGGAATTCGAGCTGCATCTGGACGCTTCCCTCGAATTCGATATCCTCACCACCCGCGAGCCGGGCGGACCCGGGGCCATTTCGCGCTACCTGCAAAAGTTCGGCGAGGGCATCCAGCAGATTGAAATTTACGTGCGCGACGTGGATCGCGCGACCGAAATTCTGCGCACGCGATTCGCTCTGCCGCCGCTGTATCCTGCCACACGCACGGGCGCGGACGGCACGCGTGTGAATTTCTTTCTAGCTACCGCACCCGACGCGAAAAAAGTTCTGATCGAGCTGGTGGAAGCCGCGCTCTAGCGCGCGCAGCGGCGTCTCTGCGATTCCCATCCGGCAAATCAATCCAGCGAATCCATGCGCGCGATCGTTCCTGGCAGCCGCGCATTCATTCCAACGTGCTACAATGCGCAGACGCTCGGGCTTCATTTTTATCCCGCATCCATCTCATCCGAGGAGCAAGTTCATGCCATTCGTAAACGAGATCGAAGAGACCCAGGCAGACGGGCGCCTGCGCGAGATTTACGGAAAAATCGAACAGAAGCTGGGATTTCTGCCGCATTACTTCAAGACGCTGGGCGCCAAGCCCGCCGTGATCGAAGCGCAATTGCAGATGAGCGAGGCGGTGATGGCCGACGGCGCTCTTTCCACGATCGTAAAAGAGCAGATCGGCCTGGTAGTGAGCGGCATCAACTCTTCCACGTATTGCGTGATGTTTCACATGGAGCTGCTGCGACGCTTCGGAGTGGACAAGGCTCTGGCGCGGAAACTAACCGCGGACTACGAAAACGCGACGGTGGATAAGAACGTCAAGGCGCTGTTCCGATTTGCTGATAAATTAACGCGTCATCCCGACGACATCGAGGAATCCGATACCGATACGTTGAAAAAGGCCGGGTGGGACGACGCTGCGGTGCGCGAAACGGTGCTGACTGTGGCGTATTTCAATTACATCAACCGCGTTTCGCTGGGTTTGGGCCTGGTCACGGATTTCTGAGCGCCATGAACAGCGCGGAAACGCGCGCAGCTATTCCCCGCTTTGCTCGATTAATTTTGCCACTAACGCCGTCCATCCGGTCTGATGGCTCGCGCCCAGCCCCGCTCCGCTATCGCCATTGAAATACTCGTAAAACAAAATCAAGTCGCGCCAATACGGATCCTTCTGAAATAATTCCACGTCGCCATACACCGCGCGGCGGCCATCCTTTTGCAGAAAGATGTGCGAGAGCCTCCGCGAAACTTCGCGCGCCACTTCCCACAATGTTTTCTGTTGCCCAGACCCCGTCGGGAATTCCACCTTGAAGCCGTCTCCGTAGTAGTAGTGCACGCGCTGCAACGCTTCGATCAGCAGGAAATTCAGCGGGAACCACACCGGCCCGCGCCAATTGGAATTCCCGCCGAACAAGGCGCCGGTGGATTCGGCAGGTTCGTAATCCACTGCCTGCGTAAGGCCATTCACATGCAAAGCGAAGGGATGATCCTTGTGATATTTGGAAAGCGCGCGCACGCCGTGCGGCGAAAGAAATTCATTTTCGTCCAGAACATATTTGTAAATCCGCTCGAGCTTCGCGCGATTGGCGATGCTGAGCATCAGGCGCGCGCCTTTGTCGGTGCGCTCGGTCATATCCACGTGCTCCGCGACGTCCGGATTGTGCGCCAAAAACCAATCCATGCGCTTGCAAAAACTCGGCAGCCGCGCCAAATCCTCCGGCTCGAAAACCTCCACGGCAAAAAGCGGTATCAGTCCCACCATCGAGCGGACTTTCATCGGCAAATGAGCGGTGTTTCCCAGATGCAGCACGTCGTAATAAAAGCCATCCTTCTCGTCCCACAGGCCGATTCCTGTGCCGCCGATGTCGTTCATGGCCTGCGCGATGTACACAAAGTGCTCGAAGAATTTGCTGGCCACGTCCTCGTACGCCGGGTCGTCATGCGCCAACTCCATGGACATCGCCAGCATGTCCAGGCAAAACATGGCCATCCAACTGGTGCCGTCCGATTGCTCGATGAAATTTCCGGGGCCCAGAGGAGAGGAGCGGTCGAACACGCCGATATTATCCAAGCCCAGGAAGCCGCCCTCAAAAACGTTCTTCCCTTCGGGATCCTTGCGGTTCACCCACCAGGTAAAATTCAGCAGAAGCTTGTGAAACAAACGCACCAGGAAGTTACGATCCTGCTTGCCTTCCACGCGCCCCGCGATTTTATAGACGCGCCAGGTGGCCCAAGCCAATACCGGCGGATTCACATCGGAAAAATTCCATTCGTACGCGGGCACCTGGCCGCTGGGATTCATGTACCACTCGCGATGGAACAGAATCAGCTGCTGCTTCGCGAATTCGGGATCAATCAGCGCCATCGAAACGCAGTGGAACGCCAAATCCCACGATGCATACCACGGGTATTCCCACGTGTCCGGCATGGAAATCACATCGGAATTGTAGAGGTGCGTCCACTCATGGTTGCGGCCGTACACGCGGCTGGCATCGGGCTTCGGCTGCGTCGAATCTCCTTCCAGCCAGCGGCGCACGTCATAGTGATAGCTCTGCTTGCACCACAGCAGGCCCGCAAAAGCCTGCCGCTGCACGCGGCGCGCATCTTCGCTCAGTTTTGCGTCAATGCGCTTTTCGTAGAACTCATCCGCCTCTTTCTTGCGCTGCTCGAAGATCGCATCGAACGCCGGGCCAAAAAGCTGGCTCGTCGGCGTACGATTCTCCGCGAGGTTTTCGTCGGTGAGCCGCAGACGAATCGTCCAACTTTGGCCCGGCGCGATTTCCGAAGAAAAATGCGCGGCCGCTTTCGTTCCAGTCATCGCGGGATTCACGGCGTCGCGTTCGCCATTCACCAGGTAGCGGTGAAACGCATCCTTCACATAAGGTGTCTTGCTCTGTTGCCCGAAGAGCCGCTCCATATTCGTTTCGTTATCGGTAAAGAGCGGCTCCGGCGCTCCTTCGATCGCCAGCCAGCGCTGGCCGTAATGAAATTCCGTCAGTTCAAATAGCTCGGCACCCTGGTACCCCGCGACGCGCGCCACTTGCGGGGTGTTGTACGAATCGCCCCAGTCCCAGCGATTGCGAAACCAAAGAGAGGGCAGCAAATGCAGACGCGCGGCTTGCGGACCGCGATTCCAGGCTGTAATGCGCACCACAATATCTTCGAATGTGACTTTCGCGTATTCCACGAACACATCGAAGTAGCGATCCTCCGCGAACACCCCGGTATCAATCAGCTCGTATTCCGGCTGGTGGCGCGTGCGTTTGGCGTTTTCTTCGAGCAGCTGGTCGTAAGGGAATGCCGCCTGCGGATACTTGTAGAGAAATTGCAGATAGGAACTGGTCGGCGTAGCATCCAGATAGTAGTAATACTCTTTGACGTCCTCGCCGTGATTCCCTTCTTTGTTGGTCAGTCCGAAGAGCCGCTCTTTCAGGATGCGATCTTTTTCATTCCACAGCGCCAGACCGAAACAAATGTGCTGGTGACGATCACAGAAGCCGGCGATGCCGTCTTCTCCCCAGCGATACGCGCGGGAGCGCGCGTGGTCGTGCGGAAAATAATCCCACGCGTCGCCATTGGGGCTGTAATCCTCGCGCACGGTGCCCCATTGCCGCTCGGCGAGGTAAGGGCCCCAGCGCTTCCAATGCGCCACCCGTTCGGAGCTGGCCTGCAGCCTCTGTTCTTCGGCAGTAAACGTGGATTCCATGCTCATCGCTTATCGGCAATGCCTGGCATGTTCATGCTTGCGAGCCTCGTGGAACCGTAAGACCATTCGGCGGCGACCAGCTTCGATTAATCCCCAAGGACTCTACCCGCTGCGGCAGCGTATTGGCAAGCACGCCGCTTGCCCGCATACTCTGTTGCGCATCGCGGCGCGGCCCGCCACGGAGTGCCAGTGCAGGCGGCGCGAGTGGCGCCAAGTGGCAAATGATGCGCGCGATTGGGTATTCTCTTACGGTCCGCATGTAAATCAAGCCGTGGGCTGTGACAATACCCGATGGGACGAAAACAATTCACCCGACCGTAACCACCGATCCTACATCGCAGACCGCGCCGCGCGCATCCGCAGGCTCGCCGCGCGTGGTTCTTCTGCTTGTCGCCCTTGCCGCGACGGCCGTGATCGCGCCGATGTTTTTTCTGGGCAACGCATCCGGCCACGATTTCCAGTTTCACCTGGCGTCCTGGTTGGACGTCGCGGGACAATGGCGCGAAGGCATACTCTTCCCGCGCTGGGCTGAATGGGCCAACTGGGGCTACGGCGAGCCGCGCTTTGTTTTTTATCCGCCGGGATCCTGGATGCTGGGCGCCACGCTCGGGTTCCCTGCTGCCGTGGAGAATGGCGCCGGGCGCATTTATCTGGCTCGCGCTCCTACTGGCAGGATTTTCGATGTGGCGGTTTGCGCGCGAATGGCTTGGCCCGCGTGAAGCGACAGCCGCAGCCGTACTCTACGCCGTAAATCCGTATCACCTGATCATCGTTTACTACCGCAGTGATTTCGCCGAACTTCTCGCCAGCGCTCTGCTTCCGCTGGCACTGTGTGGCGCGGTGCGCCTGCTGCGCGAGGGCTGGCGCGGCTTGCAATATCTGGCCGTGCCGTTCGCGTTGATTTGGCTGGCTAACGCGCCCGCCGCGGTGCTGGCCACCTACTCCCTGATGCTGTTGTTCTTCGTGGTGTGCATTTTGCGGCGCAGCTTACGGCCCTTGCTTCTCGGCGGCGCTGCCATGGCCGCGGGCTTTGGCCTCGCCGCGTTTTATATTATTCCTGCGGCTTACGAACAGCGCTGGGTGCAGATTCATCAGGCTCTAGCGGATCTCCTGAGCCCGGACCAAAACTTTCTCTTCACCCACGTGATTGACCCCGAATTTTTGATCTTCAACTGGAAAGTCTCCGGCGTGGCGATGGGCGTGATGCTCGTCACCGGTATCTCGGTGGTCTTGTTTGCGCGCCGCCGCCGGGAGTTTCCGGAAATCTGGTGGATGCTCCTCGCACTCGGCGCCGCCTCGGTATTGCTGATGTTTCCCCCCAGCATGTTTGTGTGGCGTTGGCTGCCCAAGCTGGAATTTGTGCAATTTCCGTGGCGGTGGCTGGGTGTGCTCGATTTTGTGTTCGCGTTTTTCCTCGCCGCGGCCATCGGACGCGCCAAACGGCCTTGGCTCGGCGGGCTGGTTATCGCGATCGCTCTGACGACGCTCGCTGCCGCCCTGGTGAACGACGGCTGGTGGGACAGCGAAGACATTCCCGTTCTCACCAGGGGAATTCAATCCGGCCGCGGCTACGAAGGCACTGACGAATATCAACCGCTGGGCTGCGATCGCTACGAATTGCCCGGCGCCGATCCGCTGAGTGAAATGATCGGCAAACCAGCGCCGCGGATTCAGCAGTTTGACGAAGATACACGCGCGGTCACGCCCCCGCCAGACAACACGGTGCGCATCGAGCGTTGGACCGCCGAAGACAAACGCTTCTCGACGCAGAATGCCGCGCCGGCAATACTGGCGCTACGCCTGCTGAGTTATCCCGGCTGGGAAGCACGGGTGGACTTCAGAAATATGGCACCAACCGCAGCCCCAGAAACCGCGCAGATGCTGGTAGTGGTTCCAGACGGCGCCCGAAAGGTCGTAGTGCAATTTAGCAGCACGTGGGACCGCATCGCAGGAGCCATAATCTCCGCAATTTTCGCGGCGCTGCTCGTCGCATATATTTTCTTCACGCGAACGCCACGCGAATCGTAGGGACGCTCGACGTTTTCTAGAGCGATCTACGAGCCGCGATACAACTCGAACGGCGCCCAATAAAACGGCCGGCGATAAACGCCGCCGGAATGCAAAAGCGCCAGCTTCGCGTCGCGCAAAGCAGCATCCGGCGGCAAACCCTTGCCTATTTCGGAGTACAAATGATCCATCAGCTGCGGCGTGGAATTATCGTTCACTTCCCACAACGCCGCAATCACTTCATGCGCCCCGGCGCGCAAGAACGCCCAGGACAAACCGACCAAGCCCTCGCCTGAATAGGTACGCACGCCCTCGCCGTGGCAAGCCGAAATCGTCACCAGGTCGGCATGCAGGGGATGCTGAATGATGTCGCGGGCGTAGAGTTTGTAGTCGTCACCTTGCTTGGAAAGAATCACCGCCGAATCGAGCGGGCTGGTGCGGCTGGCCGTGCCATGCGCCACAAAATGAATGTAGGAAAAGCCGGCGAGCTGGCTCTTCAGATACGAATCGGGCGTCGCCTGCGCACCCGAATAAACCGTACGCTCGGCCGCGGGAAAATAATTCTCGATCCCCGTCATTTCCGCCGCGGCCTGCGGTAATTTCGGAAATTCCGCATCTGGCGAAACGGGATCGCCCACCAATAAAAGTTTCTCCGCAGGAGCCGCACGCCGCGAAGCCCCCGCCGCCAGCAGCGTCAAAGAATTGGCGTACGACACGTCCACATCCTCAATCCAGTAATGCAATTCGGGCGAAGGCGCCAGCAACGTCTCGAAATTCAATCCATAAAGGCTGCCATCGGGTAATATCGTGACCCGCGCCCCCTGCGGAATCATTTTCGCAGCCGGCGCCACCAGCAAATTATAAAGTTGCCGCCCCTCCGCGTTCTGGGTCTCCAGCACATCGCGCGATCCCAGCAGCGCCTGCCGGTAAGACTGCACCAAGGGATCAATCTCCGCGGCCGGCGGCAAAGTGAACAGCTCTACCCGCGCCGGCGTGATTAACCACAAATAGGAGTGATCAACACCAATCCAGTAAGTAAGAATTATCGCATCCAGATGCGACGCGATTTGCCGCGGATGGAAGTCCCTGTTCGGGGACCGGACTGCGGTTGAATTGAACCCCAGCCCCTCGGCCAAGGTTCGCGCGCGGCTCACTTCGGCCACCAGCAACGCTGCTTCCACGTCTTGGCGCGCTAGCAGAAAGTCAACGTAATCATCGTAAAAACCGATCACTCCCGACAAAAAAGAAAGCCGAAAATCGGCGCGCTGAATCGAGGACCGGACGGTTTCGAGCGTCGAGAGGGTTTTCCGGAAATGTTCTTCGGCCCGCGCTGGCTGGTTTTCCGCCGCGCACACATTGGCGAGAGCGTACTCGGCTTGCCAGTGGAGATAGCTGTCCGAAGTCTTCTCTCGCAGCACTTCGCGCAAATCGGCTTCTGCTCGCGGGAAATCCTTTTGACCCGTGGCGATGTAGCTTTCGGTGATAAGGGAGTAGAGCTCGAGAGATCTGTCTTTGCTTTCGCGCTCCAGGGCAAGCGCTTGACGGTTATATTCCCCGGCCAGGCCATACTTCTTTTCCATCAACGCAACGTGCGCGAGATTATTGAGGCAGTTGGCTGCAACTGACTTATTGTCAAGTTTGCGGGCGAGAGCCAGCGCCAGCTGGTAATCGCGCTCAGCGGCCGCGTAGGAACGCTGGTGGTATTCCACATTTCCAATATTCGTCAGCCAGAGCGCCTCGTCCGTGGTCACACCCAACTGCGCGGCGGCCTCCTTCGCTTGCGTGTAAAGGGAGAGAGCCCGATCGAGGTCCCCCATCTGGTAATAGCTCCATCCCGTATTTCCCAGGATTTTCTCCGTGGCAGTGCGCGCACCAAGAGATTGCGAGAGAGCCAGCGCCTGCGTATTCCAGTCAATGGACTCGTCGAAACGCTCTTGTTTCATGGCGACAAGTCCCAGGCTCCCGAGCGCCCTGGCCTGGAGAAATTCTTGATTTGTTGCACGAGCGATTTGGAGGGACTGGCGAAATGCCTGCTCCGCGGCCTGGGGATCGCCGCGCAAAACTTCCAGCGTGCCGCGACCGAGGACGATCTCCCCAAGTAAGTCCGGCACGTTCGATCTTGCGAGATGATCGGCTAGGCTGAGATGTTCCTCTGCTTCATCAAACTCCTGCAGAAAAGCGTATGCCAGAGCACGCACCATGTCCCGCCGGACGGCGATGTCACCGCCGGAGAGGGAAGGCGGAAGCGCGGGTGCGAGCAGCTTTAGCGCGTCAGCGCTGAGGCCGCGCCAGACGAAAACTTCAGCCTCCAGCACCCGAAAACGCCAAGCCCACTCCTCGTTGCGCCCGGAAAATTGCTGAAATCCCGCGTCCGATTCCCGCGAAGCCGCCAACAGATCGCCCTGCTGCAACTTCAACTGGGCGTCTTGATAAAGGGCTTCAGGGTTGACTTCCGCGTGCCGATGGCAACCAGCAATTCCCGTCAGTATGACGAGCACAGCCAGCCAGATCAGGGGAAGGTTGTGCCGTTGCCGGTGCCGCCCGGTCCGCCGACGGTGGCTGCGGTCGCCGAACCCATCTCCAGGCGTAGCATCGTGACGGAGCGCTCGTACCGTTTCAGAAGGAACTCGGCCAGATAGATCTTGCCGAAGTGCGGCACGATCAGCACGTTCCCGAAACGCTGAATCTCCGGGCAGTTCATCTTGATGTCTTTCACCAACGAACAAAGCACGATCCCCTTGGACTCCGGGAAGGCGTCTCCCGCGAACCATTTATACCGCTCGCGGAGGAATTCCGGTACGTCAGACTTGGGTTGGCCCCAAAGAAAGCGGGCCTGCATCGCATCGCGTGCCTGTTGGTTCTGTTCGTACTCAGATTTGAAGGCATCGAACGTCCCCAGCCGCGTGAATAGATGATTGTCGAGCTCCACCTGGACGGGGCAGCCTGCAATCCGCAAATTATCGAATTGGCTCCCGAGTGGTGTGATCGTGGGTTCCTGGCCGTCCGCGGGATGATTGGAAGAGATCCGCGCGACCACGCGATCGACCGTCACAATATTGTGAACATTCAAACCCTCTACGGTCGCGGAAACCAGTGTTGTATAACTTCCGTCTTTCGGGTTCTGACTCCCCGAGACCTCCGTGTAAGCGGCTTTGAACGACACAATGTCTTTCAGGTTGAAATTCTCAGTGCGAGCGAGACCATGTCCGCCGCTCAAAGGCAATGACGCCATCGCCTGCACGTCAATCATTTGCTCGAAGGGACGGGTGATCTGCCCTCCCAGGCCGTAACCGTGTGCGTTGTAGAGAAAGGTCCGGTAGGTAGTTCCCATCGGGATTGCCCTCCTGGTTTTGGATTGATTTATTTACCGCGAGACTACGAGCGTGAATGGGTAGCGTGCTACTTCGGTGCCGCTGCTGGCCGCGCCGTCCTGCGTCCGAAGTCCGCGCACGACGAGCGCGTGCATTCCGGTTCCCAAGCTTGCAGAAGGAATCAGAAGCTGCACGGCATTCTTAGCCTGTTCGGAGGAAATGTTCAAGGAGAATTCCGCTTTGCCGGCAGCATTCTGCAATTCGCAAATATACGAGGAGTAATGTCCGTCCGGAGGAATGTCAAAATACAAACTGAAGGGTCGTCCCGGCGCAACCCTTACCGTCAACGGTTCCCCGCCGCGCGAGTCCGCGGTGATCAACGAAAACGAAGCCAGCGCTTGCGGAGCGGCGGACGCCAGCGCCCCAACAGACTGTGTCGCCGCGCCCTTCAACCGCGGAATCACCAAAAACGTTTGATAAGCGACCAGCATCAGCAGCGCCGCGAACACCGGCACAGCAAAGCTCGGCCGCAAGAACGCGCCAAACCATCCCTGCGAAGCCGGCCGCTCCGCCACAGGCACCGGCAGACGGACGGGCGGCATAACGGGCTCGGAACCCATAGCCGCCCGGCTATTTTCAACGAACGCCGCCGCCAGGTTCACCTCTTCCGCGCATTCCACGCAGCTGAAGAAGTGCTCCTCGTATAGTTCGCGGAGGTCGCTCGGCAATTCCCCGAGTACGTACCGCTCAGCGGCTTTCAATTGGATAGCTTGTGTGTGTTCCATGTATTCCGTCCTACCAGTAGTGACGCCTGACCCTAAATCGTTTCATCCCGTTTCCCTATTGTTTCGCGGGGCGCGCCCCCTCTGCCTCGCTCTTCTCATAGAAAACGCGGAAGTTGTGCTTGGCGCGATGCAGCAGCACCCTCAAATAATCGCGATCCACACCAAATTCCAGGCAAACCTGGTCTTTCTCCTTTTCTTCCAGGAAGATAGCGCGCAACAGCTGCCGGTCCTTTTCGGGAAGCTGCGCCAGAACCCTCCTTACTTGTTCCCGGGTTTCCTTGCTCACCAGAAACCCGTCCAGGTCGATTACTTGGTCCACAGGCTCCGGCGTATCGTCATCCAGCTGTGTGCCGTGGTCCGAGGAACGATAAAACTCTTGCAACACATTGTTGCAAACGGAGTTAACGAACGCCCCGAGCCTCTCCGGCTGGCGAATTCCCCTTTCGGAACTCATCGCCTTGAATACCCGCAGAAACGTCTCCTGCGCGATATCCTCCACGGCCTGCGAGCCACGCAGTCGCGACCTTAATTTGATGACGAGCAGTTTGCGAAAGTACGCGACGAAGTGCTGCTCCGTCGGGAAGTCCCGTTCCCGGAGACGTTTAAGGTAGGCCTCATCAAAGGAGAAAAATTCCACAGGCGCCTCGAAGGTTAGCGAGTATATCCCGCCGTGGACGAACTGCGCAATCGAACGCCTGCCCAGGACTACCACGCCGAAGCGCGGCGGATATCCTGTTCCTGTCTCGGAGCAATTAAGTCGCGGCGACCCCCAAAATATTTCATTCGCAATTGAAACGTTTCGTGGCACCCGCGCACTACCTATGCGTACTTGTACTGAGATTGGATTGGTGAATCAGATGACCCAGTCCATACGATGGCGTAAAGCCGATGTCCATCCCCCCGGGCGCGCCCCGGCCCTGACGGTCAGGGAACCCCACCGGGGTGCGCCTCCCCTCATCTGCGCCCATACAAATGCGGGCGGAAGCGAGGATTTTTGTAATGAGTTCGCACGCTTATCTGGAATTGGACGCGCCCACGAAATCGCCCGGCAGCCCCGACTCTCGTCTGACGAGTCTTTTCCCCGGATCGAATCAAGACACGGAGGCCGTTAACTTGAACGCACGGGCGGTGGAGTTCGTTGCCAAGCCAGGAAGGGAACAACAACTACGGAACTGCATGCGCCGCGAGGTCGCCGCTTTGTTGGGGCGGCAAACCGGGTTCGCGGGCATCTTCGTGCTGACCTCGCACAAAGAGCCACGCCTGATTCGCGTGCTCAGCCTGTGGGACACTGCACCGCAGGCCACGGAAAACCACTGGGAAGATTCTCCGGCAATGCGCAAGCTCGTTGCCCCGCTGATTGACGTCCGTGTAAAGGTTCATACCTACGAAGCGGAACTTCCCGAATCCGCCGAGACCACTTCGCGTGCGAGGGAACTGTCCGATGTGCGCATATGTTAAGGCGAAACGTAAACACCGAATGGATCAACCGCGTGTGTGGCATCACCCACGCGCAATTAGAGGCTTTGGGACCCATGAACCCGATGAACGAAGACACCCAGCAATTCCCGGATGAAAAGCAGACGTCTGACTCACAACAAGACCGCCCAGCCCTAGCGTGGAAGCTTGCCCGCTGTGACATGGGAAATTGCGGACGCCCGGCCATGTCCTCGTTCGAACTGAAGCATTTCTGCGTGGACCACTTCATCGCGCGCTGTTACGAGCGCCTGAACGCGTGCAGCGCGAATCGCTTCGCCGATCCCGATGAGGCCGCGTCAGTTTCCATTGACCGCTTCCTGCATTCCTGCGCACAGCAGGCCGCCGGCCTGGTTCATCCCATGCGCGGCTTGGACAATCTGGAACGGGCTCGCCTGTTCGATATCCTGCTGTGGGCCTCTGAGCTCGCCGCTAAACGAGGTGTGTGTCCGACGAAGAAATCGGCGCATTCCAGCGGATCCTAACGCGCTCGGCCGGCCTCGCCGCACACTGAGTGACGCCGGCCTTCGCCCACTCCTCCGCAAGTACATGCCCGCCTCGAATGAGGTAGAATCCGCTTGTCGGAAAAGAAAGTCACGCGCGCAAGACGCGGCTAGGGGCAGCGCGATTTCTACAAGAACCATGCGCCCCGCATCACATCGCGCCGCATCTATCTAACGTCCGGTTTCTACAAACACCCGACGCGTCGCTCACAACTGCATCACATTCGGGAGGAATCCAGTGAAGCCACGTCCAGTTACGAAAGGCCTGATGTTATTGCTGGCACTCGCCGTGCTAGCGCTGCTATTCGCTCGCTACATCGGCTCGACGGCGGCGCGCTCGCAATCGCAATCTTCTACGAATCCTGCGGCGCCGCCCCAAACACTCAGCCCCGAAGGCCAAGCCGCGTTGCGTGCCGCGATCGACTCCGGGAATCTGCCGCAGCTGCGCTGGCCCGACTTCAGCGACTACCGCAAGCTGGTGAAGGAATTTTACGACTCCTACGGCAATTCCCTGCCGTGGGTCCGCGGCATGCAGCCCACCGCACAGGCGCAACAGGTCATCGCGCTCCTGCTGCAAGCCGACCAGGAGGGATTATCCGCCGACGATTACGACGGGCTGCGTTGGAGCGAGCGCCTCGCGAAACTCCACCCCGTCGCGTCCCAGCCCTCTGAAGCGGACGCGCTGCAGTTCGATGTCGCGCTCACCGTCTGCGTGATGAGATATGTCTCCGACCTGCACATCGGCAAGGTCAATCCCAAGCATTTTGATTTTGATTTCGATATCGAGGCCAAGAAATACGATTTGCCGCAATTCCTGAAAACGGATGTGGTGGATGCTTCCGACGTACCCAGCGTCCTGGCGCAAGTGGAACCTCCCTACCCCGGCTACCAGCGGACCATTAAAGCCCTACACAACTATCTGCAATATGCGAAGGAATACGACGGCGCGCCGCTGCCCGCCACGGGAAAATCGATCGCTCCGGGCGACGCCTATCCCGGAGTCCCGCAGCTCGTTCGCTTACTCCGGCTCGTGGGCGATCTTCCACCCGACGCGATCTTGGCAACAGACGCAGCGGTGTATCAAGGCCCGCTGGTGGACGCCGTAAAACATTTTCAAACCCGGCTGGGCCGCACCGCGGACGGAAAAATCACGCCGCAAACTCTGGCCGACCTCAACGTGCCACTCGCCACCCGCGTGCGCGAGATGCAACTCATTCTCGAGCGCTGGCGCTGGTTGCCCATCGGCCTGCACGATGCGCCCATCGTCGCAAATATTCCGGAATTCCGCCTCCGCGCCTACGACGAAAACTTCAAAGTCGCTCTGACCATGAACGTCGTCGTCGGCAAAGCCTATAACCACAACACTCCAGTGTTTGAGGACAGCATGCAGTACCTGGTTTTTCGGCCCTACTGGAGCGTTCCCTATTCCATCGCCAAAACCGAATTCATCCCGAAGATCGTGCGCGACCCCGACTACCTGGAAAAGAAGGGATTCGCAGTCGTGGACAGCCGCCAGGAGGTCGTCGCGTCCGGAGCCATCTCAAGCGACGTGCTCCAGCAGCTCCGCTCCGGCAAGCTTTTCATCCGGCAAAATCCGGGTCCAAAAAATTCACTGGGGCTGGTGAAATTTATCTTTCCGAATAGCTACAACATCTACATGCACGATACCCCCGAGCAGACATTCTTCTCCAAGTCGCGGCGCGATTTCAGCCATGGCTGCATTCGCCTGGAAAGGCCCGCCGATCTCGCTGTTTGGGTCTTACGCCGCAACTCGGGAGACTGGAACCTGGAGCGCGTTCGCGCGGCTATGAATGGAAGCGCGACGCAGCAGATCAACCTCGCGCATCCGATTCCGATCTTAATTGTCTATGGCACGGTGATCGTTACGGAGGATGGAACCGTTCACTTTTACGACGACATCTACGGGCACGACGCGACGCTGGAGAAAGTGCTCGATAAGGGGTACCCGTACCCCGGTTAATTGCCGGGATTAATTGCCAGTGATCAGACGCGCAGGACAATCGAAGCACCACTGCCGGACGCGCCCGGTATCTACGTGGATGAAATCAGAATGAGGGTAGTAGCCCACGCCGCCGCGACGCAATGCCAGCGCCGCCCGGCGCAGCGTGAGCGTGTCAACTCCGGGCATGCGCAGGTCAATCGCTTCCGCCTGAATATGCAGGCTGTTCTTCGCAACTCCTGTGGTATGCGCGCGCAGGGATTCGTTCGTTGAGGGGGTTCGGTAGCCGCACACGATATCAATTTCGCCGTTGGGATGCCCCACCGACGAGGTGAGATCGGCGAGAATATCGTACAAGCGCGGATCGAAATGGCGAACGTCGCCCGTATTGTGATCCCGCAGGAAATAATCCAGCTTGGCTAGCGCGCCGGGAATGTATTGCTCCCCTCGCCGGAACACAATCTCCAGCCGTTCTCCGGTGTGCGTGTTATAAAGCCGCAGCACGTGTTCCTGGCCTTGCTCAGGCGATCCGTCGTGCGCTTGGGCACGCGCGCCGGTTAGCACGATCGAGCACAGCAGCGTGCCCACCATCAACAAATTCCGCGAAATCCAGCCAAATGACCGCATATCTTACCTCTGAACATAATTTTAACATAAGCAGTCGTTTCGCCAAATTCGTGCGCCTCAAAAAGTTACCGTTCCCGCTTTGTACAACGAATTCGCGCAGTTCTTGCAGCTGATGGCGACCACGCAGCGCTCAGTCCCCTCATAACCCCACCGCGCGCAGACAAATTCGTTGCAATCTCCGAGCAAGCCGGCTGCGATTTACGCGCTTCTCGTTGCTCTGCGCGTGATCCACGACGCTGTGCATACCATTGAACAGGAAGACCGCGGTGAAACCAGGATCGTCAACGGACCAGGCCCCAGCCGCAACGCCGCCGCGCAGCAATTCCGCCAGATGATCGATGATAACGTTCTTCACCAAGCCCGTCCGCGTGGGCGGCCGCGAACCGTAGAAGAGAATATCGTGCAACTGCGCGGAATCGAGATAACCATCAACTCCGGCCGCAGCCCACGCGGCCAACTTCCCCTTCCAGTCCCCTTCCCGAATTTGCGCGATCGCCGCTCTAATGCGCGTTTGCAGCTCTTGCCCGAAGCGGCCGCGCAGCGCAGCGAGGACGTCCTCCTTCGACGAAAAATAAAGATAGAACGTCCCTTTGGCTACCGCAGCGCCGGTGGTGATTTGCTCGATCGTCGTCGGGCCCACGCCGTGTTTCAGAAACAAGCGCTGCGCCGCATTCATCAGCTCTTCGCGCCGCTCTTCCGGCGGCTTGGTCCGAGGACGAGTTTTAGATGCGACGGACATTCGACTGGCCCAACCTCCGCGACTGAACGCTGGTCACTCACAATAAACTAACACAGCAGTGTGCGCTTGGCGCGCGCTGCGCACTGCCCGCCGATCTGGTGTCACAAATATCAGCGGAACGCCTCCACGTGTTCCTGCGCCCAACGATCGAATGTGATTGGCTTTCGTCCCAGAACGCGCTCGACGTTGTCCGTGACCGTAGCTAGCCGCCCCTCGCGAATAGCGCGGTAAATCGAAAGATGCGCCACGACCATCTCTTCCGAATCGCCGCTCTCGATCATTCGCTGGCGCACTTCGCTCTCGGCGATAGCTTCGAACCCGATCTGTTTGCCGATCGCCGCGCCGATCTTCGCCGCCATCTCCGCGTAGCTCAGCGCCTCCGGGCCGGTAATCGGCAGCGCCTTTCCTTCGTACTCCCGTGTCGTCAACACCTTGGTCGCGACGGCCGCAATATCGTCGGAGTGAATGAACGGAATCTTGCCGGCGCCAGTCGCGGAACGCACCACTCCGCGCGACTTGATCGGCGGCGCCCAGAAAAGCGCATTCTCCATGAACCCCGTCGGCTGCACGAATGTGAAAGCGATCCCGCTGGCGCGAATTGCGGACTCGCCTCGCGCATGCCATAGCCCCGTACCGAGGTCCTGCTGCGCATCCATCGAGGAAAGCTTCACGAGATGCTTTACACCGGCGCCTTTCGCGGCAGTGGCAGCCGCTGCGTCGCGGCTCGCGATTTCCGGCCCGCTGTTCACCAGAAAAAGCACATCCACTCCGGCCAGCGCCGCGAGCAGCGACCCCGCGTCGGCCAGATCGCCCACGGCCACATCCACGCGCTCTCCGAAGCGCTCGCGTGCCTTCCGCGCATCGCGTGCGAAGACGCGCGGCCGGGCTCCCAGCGCAAGCAAATGTTTCACGACGCGCGACCCAATGTCTCCCGTCGCGCCGGTAATTAGATAATTCATGGTGCTCTCCTTGGAAAAGCAGACCCTCTGGAACTGCCGTGACTGCCTGCCAACGAAACCATTGTATCTGACTGACTGGTGGTCAGTCAATACGAACTTGCGTACACTTCCACTCTTGCGGGTAATCGTTGCGGGCGTGGGTCTTGCGTTGCTGGCGCCCATACAGTCCCGCGACTGCGGGACGCGATAGACGCCTTTCACATGACTTTTAGCTGCGGAATTTTAACCGGGGCTCAGAACCGAGGATCGCGACAGACCGAAGGAGTCTCTACACCACTTTCCATTTCGCCGCGTCCAACGGCTTCCCTGTCATGCCGGGAGTCTCGGGCAACTGCGCGCCGTGCGGCGCCAGAAACTGCACGGTGACCACCACCGCCGGCACCAGAAAAATAATCGTCGTGCACACCCACATCAGCGCTGCTGCGCATTCCTGATCCTGCAGCGGCGAAATGGCCAGGACTCGCGGCGCGGATAGATAAGTCGCGTACACCACGCGATCGCAGAACACCAGAAAACCCGAAAGCGCATCGCAGGGTAAAGTGGCGCAGAAAAGGTACAACGGAATAATCCAGCGCGGCGCCGCGGCAACGCTCGGCCAGGGCTGCACCACCGGCCACCAGAACGCCAGGCCGGCTCCGAAAAAGCAGGCGTGCTCGAGCTCATGCACCCACTGCAAACGCAACGCCAGCTCAAACACCGCCGGGATATGCCATACGATCAATGCCAGCGCCGCCACAAGCCACGCGATGGCAAGGCGCGTGACAAGGTGCCCGAGCCACTTCACTGGTCCCCATCGTAGGAAAGGAGCAACCACGCCGCGCGCCATCCATCCCGGCAGTCCATGCAGCAACGGAAGAGCCGGAGCCCCCAGCAGAATCAAAGGTGGCGCCACAGCCATCAGCAGCAGGTGCTGCACCATGTGCACCGTGAGCGATAAATCATCGAATGCATTCAGAGGGGACCCGATTGCCACCCACACGAAAATAATTCCAGAAAAAAAAGCAGCAAGGTGCCGCGACGAAATTAATCCGGGAAACGCGCTGCGCAAGCGAAACCAGCCTAACGCGTAAACCAAAGCGGTAAGCGAAAGTAGCAGATCAACCAGCAGCGGAGCCGACCATGATTGCCAAACAGCTTGAGCGGCAGCGTTCATTACAAGTCTACGGATGACCCGCGCCAGCCGCCGCTGCGTCTGGGGCCAGCGCGACGGCCCGCGCGGCATCGCGTGCCGGCGACTGTCCGGCGGGATGCAGCGACTCGAGGAACGCGACCAGCGCCGTCGTCTCGGCGGGGCTCAAATTCTTGCCGTAGGCGGGCATATTCCCGCCACCTTGAATCACCTGCCGAATCAGTTGATCCTGCGTCAAGCGCACGGCAACAGCATCCAGAGCCGGACCGCGCTTCCCGCCTTGGTCATCAAGCGCGTGGCAGTTGTGGCATTGCTTCACCTGAAAAACCAGCGCGCCTTGCCGCTCGAGAGCCGTGCGGTTGTGCAGAAACTCGGACGGAATCGGGATTCCGCTCCAGGCATCCATCACGGGACTCCAGGGGGTATGTTCTGCAAGGTGCGTGAACGTCCCCAACGCCACCGCCACCAATAAAATGGTGAGTACGGCCACGGGCCGTCGCCGCCAGCTCTTTTCGCCTTCGCCGAATGCAAACGGCAAAAAGAGCAGGCCGAGAATTACCACTACCGGTCCGATCAGCAAAGCAGGAGTTTCCATGGACGGCGGCAGGAACGAAAGCACCGCATAGAGCCAGAGAAAGAAGAAATCCGGCTTCGGAACGGTTTGAATGATCGTGGGATTCGGCGGGCCAGACGGACCGAACGGGCCGTAATAGATGGCGCACGCCGCGATCGATAACAGGATGAAGCCATCGAAAAGTAGATCTTTCCCCATGCCGTCCGGGAAGAACCGTATGCCGTCCTTCTTGACCAGCTCGTGGTATTCCTTGATATATGTCGCCTTGCGCACCAATCGCCCCGGCATCGGCCACTCATTAATCCCCAGCTTGATCACCATCAATAGGTGCACCGAAACAAACGCGATCAGTAGGCCGGGGACAATAAACACATGCAGGGCAAAGAACCGCGACAGGGTAGCTCCGGCGATAATGGGGCCGCCCAGCATCAGGTTGACGATTGAAGGTCCCATCACCGGGACGCGACTGGCAATGGAAGCCCCAATTCCCAAGCCCCAGTACGCGTCTTGGTCGAATCGCAACACCTGTCCGGTGAACGCCATGCCCAGTGTCACCAGCAAGAGAAATACGCCGACGATCCAGGTCAGTTCACGCGGATATTTGTACGCCCCGAATAAAAATACCTGGACCATATGGATCAACACAATCGCCACCATAAAGTCCGAACCCCAGCCGTGCAGCGCGCGAATGAACCACCCCAGCGAGACCTGATGATTCAAAGTCTGCAGGCTGTTCCAGGCTTCGCCGGCGGACGGGACGTAAATAAACGCGAGCAGTATGCCGGTAACGATTTGCAGCATGAACACCACAAACGCGGCGCTGCCAAAAACATAAAACCAACTGGCGGTTTCGCGCGGAATGCGATGTTCGGCGGTCTCCGTGATGGTTGCGCCAATTTGCAAACGCGCATCTAACCACTCGCCGATTGTCTTGATCAGGCGCATGGCCGTATCTCTCGAACGATATTGGACGCTTGGCCCGGCGTGGGCATCTCGCCGGATTTGATCAACAGGTTTCCGTTTTCAACCTTGTAGTGGTATTCGAATAATCCGCGTTCCGGAGGTCCGGAGGCGCGAGCGCCGTCTTGGTAGTAAACACCGCCATGGCAAGGACACATGAACAGGCTGGATTGCGGGAACCAGCGCACCGGGCACCCCAGATGTGCGCAATTGATCGCGAAAACCTGAAAATTTTGCCCGTCAACATTTCGTACCCAGCACGCTATATCTGCCGTGGCTCCATCGGTCGGAGAGACAGTAGGGTTTCGATAGGTGGCGAGGCGCGTCTGACCGGAAGGAAACTGCCCAAGGTTGCCCAGCGAGACCCAGCTGTCATAGCTACCTTTCCGCTCGTGCGCAGCGGGGGAAAGCAGGTAGCGGACGATCGGCACAGCCAGAATCACACCCACGATGCCGTTCAAGAAGATTCCGATCTTCATGAAGAGATCACGCCTGCCAAGGTCCGTCGGTAACGTCATCGAACTTCTCCCGTCGATTCGCCACTAGTCGAGTAAGGTTGGCCGGGGAATTTCGCCCGCTGCGAGGCCAGCCAGGCCACAACATCGGACACATCCTGCGGCGACATCGGCTTGCCCGGAACATTGCCGCGCCAATCCGGCGCGCCGAGTTCGGGGCGGCCCACAATTACAAGCGTGCGGAGTTGCTGATCGTTGAGCAGGGCGAGGAACGATCCATCCACGATGGAGCTGGCCTTTTGTCCGCCGCGGCCACCGGCGCCGTGGCAGGAAGAGCAAAATTGCGCGTAGGCGACCGAACCACGCGACACATCGCCCGCGTCCGCCGAAGAATACGGCGGCGGATTTGCGCCGCGCAGCACGTCCGGCTGGGCCCAGCGCTGGCGAATTCCCTGGACGAGCGCGTCAATCTGTTTTTCCGTGAGCATGCCGCCAGCGCTTTGCGCGAACGCGGGCATGGACGTTCCGGAAATTCCATCCGCCGTGGCGTGGCGCACGACCATATCGTCGGCGATAGCCAGGTACACAGGATCGGCGAGAGCGATGGCAGCTCCGCCCTTGCCGTCATTGCCATGGCACCCTGAGCAGTTTTCGCCGTACAGTACTTTGAAGTCCGTGACTTCGCTCGGCACCACCGGCTCGTCGCCCGGCACTGGGCGCCCGGGCGCGTTGGCGCATCCGCACAAAAGCGCGGAAAGTCCCACGGCGGCGAACATCAGCACGCGGAACTTCATTGCGATTCGTCCTTCTCGTCGCGCTCTTTCATCATGCCCGGCGCTTCGACACCGGCCCGCATCAGAAACGGCACGAGCTGACGCGTGCGCACCTGCTCCTGCTGCACCACGACCAATCCAGCGACAATGCCGAAGGCGAACTGCGAAGCGGCGAACCACGGCCAGCTGATGAGTTGGTTCAACAGCGGGTTGAGCAGGTCCAGAACGCTGTGGAGCAGTCCCGTCCAGAGAATTGGCGCCACTAAGCCGCCCAAAAGAATGGGGCGATGCGGAATCATGGGCAGCATGGCACCGTATAGAAGTCCTACGAGCAGTGATGTGAGCAGATGAATGCCCGTTGCCACTAAGAACATGTCCAGGTGGAATGCCTTTAGTGAGGCTACGCCGAGATGCGCTGCTTGCGTGAAGACGGTCGCTGCCAGCAGGTTGATCGGATACCAGATGCTCCCTTCCTTCAGAACACCAAACATGCAGCCGAGCACTGCCATGGCCACGCTGCCGGCGAGACCGCCTTTGATACCTGCGGAGACTGGATATGTTTCGAGTGGCAGCAGCGCGCGCGGCAGATCCGGCGCAACCGGCAGCCTGGCGACTTCGCGACGAGAGGTGGAAACCACGATCGCCTCCACTTTTACTTCAATCGTCTCTTCCTGTTCTTGCGGTAGGACATCCCGGAACCAGCCGACGAATCCAGCGACAGCGAGGATTGCTCCCAGCAGGCTCACCGCAGAGGTGGTGACCAATCCCGCCAGGAGCAGAGTGACGCCAAAAGCAAGGACGATGGGCCAAGCCGTCGGTGCCGGCAGGTGGATTGTGCTCCGCGTGGCTTCCGGTGTCTGCGATCGCGATTCAACAGTACTCATGTGACGCCATTTTTCCTTAGCGGCCGATGATGTAAACCACGGTGAACACAATCACCCAGACCACATCCACGAAATGCCAGTACAGCGAAAACACTTCCGCACGCTCACTGTGCTCCGGCTTCACTTTGCCAAACAGCGTGAAAACCATGGCCAGAGCAATCATGAGCAGCCCCACCGTTACGTGAAATGCGTGCAGGCCGACGAGCGAGTAGTAGGTGGTGCCGAAGAGATTTGTGCTGACGGTCAGGCCTTTGTCGTAAATCAAGTGGTGCCACTCACGGCCGGTGCTGACCAGAAAAATCGTGCCAAGCGCCATGGTTACGAACCACCACAATCCAAAGGCGCCCACCTTTGCATTGCGCAAAGCGCGCACTGCCAGATGAATTGTCAGGCTGCTCGAAAGCAAACAGATCGTGCTGAAAATCGGAAGCTCCAGGACGTCCTGGGGCGTCGGGCCTGCAACGCTCTTCCCCAGATAAAAAATGTAGGCCACCACGAAGATCGTGAAGATCGCTGATTCCGCGCCGATCAGGGAGAACATTCCCACGCGCCCGCGCGATGGTAGAACCCACTCAGGCTCCGCCGTAGTTCGTGTGTACGCCGCGCTACTCAATGAAGTTCTCCTGTCTATTCATATTTCCAATCCGGATCTTCGGGGTGCTTCAGGTCCCAAAGCGGGCGCCTGCTGCGCACCACTGGTGTCGTGGCAAAGTCGTAATCCGGCGGCGGCGAACTGGTGGACCATTCGAGCGTCCACGCATCCCAGGGATCATTTCCGGCAAGTTCGCCCTTCCGAAGCGACCAGAGAAGATTGACGACGAACACAAGAATAGCTGCGGCTTGAAAGAATGCGCCGACGGTGACGATCAAGTTCCAGGTTTCCCATCCGCGGCCCGGCTCGTAGGTGTAAATCCGGCGCGGCATTCCCAAGATCCCGGGGATATGCATGAAATCAAACGTGAGATGGAACCCGATTATGAATAGCCAGAAGTGCCATTTCCCGAGCGTCTCGTTGTACATCCTTCCACTCATTTTCGGATACCAGTAGTAGAACGCTCCGAAGAGTGCAAAAACGATTCCCCCAACGATGACGTAATGAAAATGCGCAACCACAAAATAGGAGCCGCTCAGCTGCCAGTTGAACGGCGCGGTCCCCAACATGATTCCCGTCAAGCCCGCGATCAGGAATTGGAACAGGAAGCCAATACAGAAGAGCATTGGGACCCGGAGCTGAATTTTCCCGCCCCACATCGTCCCTAGCCAATTGAATATCTTGATCCCCGTTGGAACAGCGATGGCCACGGTCGTGAAAACGAAGAGACTGTTCCCGTAAGAGCTCATCCCCACCGTGAACATGTGGTGAGCCCAGACGCTAAAGCTGATAAACCCGATGGCGATTGTCGCCGCCACCATGATGGGATACCCGAAGATCGGTTTGCGAGAGAACACTGGAACAATTTCGGATACGAACGCGAAGGCCGGAACTACCAGGATGTAAACTTCCGGGTGGCCGAAAATCCAGAAGAAGTGCATCCAAAGAACTGCGGAGCCCCCTGCCTGGGTATCAAAAAAGTGTCCGCCAAGATAGCGATCGATAAGGAGCATGATCTGTGCCGCGGTAAGAGGCGATATGCAAAAGATAACCATCCCGCCCACCACGAGATTGAGCCATGCCAGCAAGGGCATTTTTCCGAGAGTCATGCCGGGGCAGCGCATGCAGAGGATTGTTGCAATGAAGTTGACTCCTGTTCCGATACTGCCCACACCCGACGCCAGCAAGGCAAGAGTCCAGAAATCGGTGCTGTGCCCGGGCGAGAACGCGCGCGCAGTAAGCGGCGCATAGGCCCACCATCCAACGTCGGGAGCAGTCCCCGCGCCGTAAAGCCCATTGCCGCCGATGAAACTGAAGTAAAGAAGCAGTCCTCCAAAAGCAGTCATCCAAAAACTGAAGGCGTTCAGCCGTGGAAAGGCCATGTCCCTGGCGCCAATCATCAGCGGAATCAGATAGGTGCCGAAGCCAAAGAGGACGGGCATGACCATGAAAAAAATCATGGTGGTGCCGTGCATCGTCATCATGCGGTTGAAAACTTGGGGAGAAACGAAATGATTGTGAGGAACGATCAGCTGTATGCGCATGATGATGGCTTCGACACCGCCAACGACGAGAAAGAAAAGCCCATAGAGGATGTAGAGAATTCCCAGCTTCTTGTGGTCAACAGTGACAAACCAGTCGTGCAGGCGTTCACCGATTGGCCGGGCATCGGGACCGACTGTGCTGAGGGCGATGGTTTCTGACGACATCGCTATCTCCTCGTGCTCATCGCAGCGTCACCAGGTATGCCGTGAGCGCGTCGAGATCGTGATCAGTCAGTTGCATTGCGGGCATTAAGGAACCCGGCTTGATCGAGTCGGGGCTCTGGATCCACGCTCGCAGATTCTCGCGATTATTCGATGCTACGCCTGACGCGATGGTGTCGCGGCTCATCAGATGGGTGAGGTCCGGCCCGAAACGCCCGTTGGCCACGGTTCCTGCGATGGCGTGGCAGTTCACGCACGCGGTGGTTTCGAAGATCCGGCGGCCTTCCGCGACCGCGTCATTGCCGACGGCCGGCCTCTTTTGCTCCTCGACCCACTGCTTGAATTGCTCCGGCGAATCAACGTAAACCCGCAGCAGCATCTTGGCATGCTGGACGCCGCAATACTGAGCGCACTGGCCAAGATAGAGTCCTGTCTCTTGAGGGTCGATCCAGGTGCGATTCGGGTGGTTAGGAATCAGGTCCGTCTTTCCGGCCAACCGCGGCACCCAAAAACTGTGATCGGTATCGGCAGAAAGCAAAGTGAGATACGTGGGTGTCGAATTTGCAGGGTTGCTGACCGGCACATGCAGTTCGTTCGCGGTGACTACACCTAGAGCAGGGTAACGAAATTCCCACCAGAACTGATGACCGATGGCGGTCACTTCAATGGCCCCCGCCGGTTGGGGAGCGTCCTGGATGGAGTGAATCACGCGCGCGGTGGCCAGGAACAGCACCAGCACGATGAGGATGGGAATCACCGTCCACGCGAGCTCTATTTGATTGCTGCCATAAACTTGCGCCGGCTCGCGGCCATCATCACCGCCGCGCTTGCGGAACTTCACGACCGAGTACGCCAACAAGCTGAAAACAACCGCAAAAATAGCGCCGGTAATCGCCAGGACCAGCATCGACAAATGAAAGATGGAGTGCGCCGGCGTTGACTGCGGTTTGAAGATGTCGGGACTGTGCGCAGGACTCGCCGGAGCGCCAAAACACAACGTCGCCGCAAGCAATACGCCGGCAAGCAGCACCACGATTCCTGCAGACTTCCGCAGGAGATTCGCAGCCTGTTCGGCTTGCCTCACTTCGCCGAAGGGGTTCCTTTTGCCGACCGTGCGCATTTTCCCCCTGCCAACTCCACCCACTTGCTAACCGAAGCTCAGGTTTTCGTCAAGTGCAATCGCATAGCCGATTGGCAGCGAGGAGGGCTCCGACTTCAAACGCCTGAAAAACAGGTACTTCAACGATTCACGAATTCTTGCGCGGAATCGCGAACCGTGCCGGGCGAAGAGCATGGGTTAACGATTGTCAGCCGGCTAACACCTCCGACAAATAATTATTTCGCCCCTCAGCAGCCTGGCGAGGCCGCGCCGTCCCCGCTGCTCCCTCCAGCTCGCGTTCACACAACGAACGGACGTCGGCTCAATCTACGAATTGCTCAGTTCTGTTGGGAAGTTTACAGCTTCGTGAAAGTTGGCTGGGAGGCCTGGACTCGAACCAGGATAATCAGATCCAGAATCTGATGTACTGCCAATTGTACGACCTCCCAGCCGAGGGGAGACAACAAAAAAGGGCCGCTCGCACGACCCTAAGCTACTTTACTGTCGGAACCGAAGTTCGTCAACCACCCGCCTGCACATCATCGTCCGAGCTTCCCAGGATTTCCACGGGAATACACGCACGAGAATAGCGCGGAAATTATTTATGCCGCGCCGGCTGTCACGTCCCGCGACGCCCTTGCCATTCGCCTCTCGCCAGCTCATAGAAATTGATGATCCGGCCCCGCCCGGGAATTTCTTCCCGCCGCAGATATTTGAATCCGAACTTCTGCAAAATGTGTTCCGAAGCGGAGTTGCCTTTTTCCACGTCCGCCGCCACGCGATCCAGCCCCAGCCGCGTAAACGCTGCGTCAATAAAAGCCTGTGACGCCTCCGACGCCAGCCCGCGTCCCCAGTAAGGCCGCGCCAGATAATACCCGAGGCTCGCGCCCATCTCGTTGCCAGGAGCACGCAGCCCGCAACATCCGATATACTTCCCTTCTTCTTTGAAAACGGTCGCCCACAATCCGTAGGTTTCCACCGGCCTGCCTAGATACTGCTCCCGAAAACGAGACCGTGCCTTCTCCACCGGCCAAGCCTGTCCTCCCACATAACGCCGGACTTCAGCGTCGGTGTGCATGCTCACGAAATCAGCTTCGTCGCTTGCCTCGTGCGAGCGGAAGAGCAACCGTGCTGTCTCCACAAAAATCATGGCGCGTGTCGAACGCGCGAAAACTCTATCACAGCAACGGACGCAGCCCGCCCAAAACGCCGCTTGCCTCGCAGTCGGCCGGTAAGTTAGGCTCTCGCAATCGTGGCCCAGGAAACCGCAGCCGAGATTCGCATAGGCACGTCCGCATTCACCGCCGCTGGCTGGGAAGGCACGTTCTATCCCAGCGGAACGCAGCCGCGCGATTTTCTTACCTACTACGCCACGCAGTTCAACACCGTCGAAGTGGATAGCACGTTCTACCGCACGCCGGCGCGCTCCACCATCACCGGGTGGGCCAACAAGACGCCGCCCGGTTTCCTCTTCGCGCTAAAAATTCCTCAGGTCATCACCCACGAAAAATGCCTTGAGGATTGCGACGAGGAGTTCAAGACCTTCGTGGACACCGCCGAAGGCCTGGGAAAAGACAAGCTCGGCCCCATGCTTCTGCAGTTCCCCTACTTCAATCGCACCAAGTTCAAGAGCGGCGCCGAGTTTCTCGCGCGCCTGCGACCCTTCTTGAAGAATCTCCCGCAGGGCCACCAGTTCGCCGTTGAAATCCGCAATAAAAATTGGCTGGACGAAAAGTTCACGCAGATATTGCGGGAGCACAATGTAGCGCTGGCGGTCATCGATCAAGCGTGGATGCCGGGCATCACGGAATTGACCAGTCGTCTGGATCCCATCACCTCCAACTTTACCTATGTCCGCTGGCTGGGCGACCGCAAAGGAATCGAGCAGCACACCAAGGTATGGGACAAAACCATTGTTGACCGCCGCGCTGCCTTGTCTCGTTGGGTGGACTACTGCTACCAAACCACGCGACGCGGCATCAAAGTCTATGCGTACGCGAACAACCACTATGCCGGCTATGCACCCGCCACGGTCGCATTGTTCTTGGAACTTTGGGAGAAGCAGAAAAAGAAATCCTGAGGCCGCCTGCACTTGCAGCCGTGATCTGCGTATGATGGTGAACCAATGAACGAGCTCCTCAAACAGGCGATGTCCCTTTCGCTGCTCGGCAAATGCCTCGCCGCGATTGTCGGCATCCTTCTGATTCATGGCGCGTTCAAGTTGCTTGAACAGACTCTGCCCCGGCGCTTTGGCCGCGTGGATGCGCGCTACAAAGTTCGCAAGTTCGTAGTCTTTTCCGGATATGTGGCGATTCTTCTTTTCCTCGCAATCCTCTTCGAAGATCGCCTCGGCCGGCTGAGCTTTGCCATCGGCGTCGCCGGCGCGGGCGTGGCCGTCGCTCTGCAGGATGTGCTGGCCAGTATTGCCGGCGCCTTCTCCATCGGCTTTTCGAAGCTGTACTTTGTGGGCGACAGAGTTCAGATCGGCGAAACGCGCGGCGACGTGGTGGATATCGGCCTGCTGCGCACCACCTTGATGGAAGTCGGCAGCTGGGTCGGGCGCGATTTGTACAGCGGGCGCATCGTGCGCATCCCCAATAATACCGTCCTGAAATCTGCCGTTTTTAATTACTCGCAAGGATTTCGCTTCATCTGGGACCAGATTAAGGTGGTGCTCTCATCGTCCAGCGACGCTGGACTAGCCAGAGAGATGCTGCTGCGCGCCGCCAACGAGACCATCGGCGATTACATTATTGAAGCGAAAAATTCCTGGAAAGCCGTGAGTGACGAATTTCGCAGCGAAAATCCTCCGCTCGAACCCGTCGTCGCGCTCGCGGTGAATGCCGGAGCGCTGGAATTTACCGTCAACTATGTGGTGGACTATACCAACCGGACCGCCATGCAGGATCGCTTGTTCACGAAAATCGTCGAAGAAGTCGCGAAAAGCGATGGTCGCCTCGCATGGGCGTCCACGGGCGTCACCGTCATCAACCAGCCGATTCCCGACGCGCTCGCTACACACCCGCCGTCCGCACCCCCCGCGGTGCGCCACGCGAACGAATCTCGCTGAGCCGTTCGCGAAAACAGAATCGCCGCCGCGACCGGTAGGTCCGACGCAGCTTCAGCCGCTGAAGTGCCGGTTTTGCCGCCGCAGCACCCGCCGTCTGGGTTCTTGGCTACTCCGCGCTAGCGGAAATTGTTTCTAGGGCAGCGCGGAGGGCGCGATGCCTGCTTGCCGCGCGGCGTCTTCGTTCTCGCTGAGCGCGTTCTGGATCTGGCCGGCGCGTTCGTCGAGGCTCTGGATCCGGTTGGTGGTGAGGTTACCGCCCCATTGTGGCGTGGGCGGCAGCAGCACGATTCCCTGGGCTGCGGCTTGGCTGGACATGTCTGCCAGCTGGTTCTGCACGCCGTCGAGCCTGCCGATCAGCTCGCTCTGCCTTTCCAGCAGCAGCGCTTGTTGCTGTCCCGGGCTTAGCGGCTTGCGCGCGGCTTGCAGAATTTCAGATGGATCCTGAAATATCGCGGGCGATACGCCATTCTGCTCCGCGGTATCCTGAAGATCGCTGATCTGCTGCTCGATTTCCTGGCGGCGCGTTGCCAGCTGCTGGATCGCGTTGTCCGTGGTGATGCCTTCGCAGGGCGCATCGAATTGAAGCCCCACGGTCACACCGGCATCTGATCCAGTGTCACGGAAATTGCGCATGCTTGCTTCTCTGTTACTCAAGCTATCGAGTTGCGCGTAGAGCGATTCAATCTGTGCCGCGTACCACACAGGATTATTCTCGCGGCTTGCCCGCGCACCCGTGGTGCTCGCGGCACGAGAAACAACAGCTGAACGCCGCGCTACCGGCGGCGTGAGCGCGCTCGCCGGAGAGCTCTGCGAATCACTCGCGGCCTCCTGCTCCTTCGGCCACATCCGGTCAATATCGTCGTTGGTGTACACTTTCTTTTCGCGATCCGGCCGAGCCACCGCTGGGGCGGCCGTGGCCGACGGCGCCGCGGGCTTGTCTTCGCCCGACGCGAATGCCGGAACCGCGATCACGCAAGCCAGAACTGCCGCGAGAACCACAGGGAAAAGCGAAACTGCACGAATCGAGCTGCGCATGGACGTACCTCCGTCCCTCAGACTGGGGAGTATGGCATGCACTCCGGACGGATGTAAATACAGTGATATCCTGTGTCATCGAAATAATCAGCAAGGAAGACACATGAAACTCGAGCCGAAAAAGACAGCTTTGCTGACTCTTGATCTGCAGAATGGAATTTTTGGGTTTGTCCCTGCCGCCGACGCCGTCATCCCCAAGGCGGCCAAAGCCGTGGATTTTGCGCGCAAGAAACAATTTCTGATCATCCACGTGGGGCTTGGATTTGCGCCTGGCCATCCCGAACTTCCGGATGGGGAGTCGCGCTGGAAACGTCTGAAGGAAAACAACCTCTTCGTAATCGGCACTCCTTCCGCCGGATTCCACGCCGCGGTCGCTCGCCCCGAAGACCTTATCGTTTACAAGCAGCGAGTGGGCGCGTTCTCCGAGAACCAGCTCCACCTGATTCTGCGCTCGCGCGGCATCGAGAATCTGGTGCTCTTCGGAATTTCCACCAGCGGCATCACGCTCTCCACGCTCCGGCGCGCCGCCGACCTCGATTTCCGCTGCGTCGTCCTTAAAGACGCCTGCTTCGACGCCGACGAGGAAGTTCACCGCGTGCTCACTGAGAAGATTTTCCCGGCGCAAGCAGCGGTCCTCACGGTGGATGCCTTCATCGCGGAGCAGGGAGACTGACGAACAACGCACTGGAGCGAGCTTCGTGGATAAATGCGCGCGGCGGCTCTTCCGTGTCACGAAACTGAACGCGACATAATTGCGCGCGAAAGAAAGTGGGTGTAATTTATCTCGTCGGTCGGCCGGCACTTCAGAATCGAAATTTCGCTGCACCTCAAGAGGAGGCAGGTTATGCGCCGAGTGATTTACGCGGCCCTGGTTCTGGCATTGACGCTGGCACTGGCGGGCATCGCGCCTGCGCTTCTTGCACAGGATCCGCACGCCGAAATTCAGAAGCGGCTCGCTGCGGAGTTTAAGCGCACCAAGATGACCGCGGACCGCTCGGATATCGCGACGGCCGGCTCCGTCCTCGATCTGCACAAGGACGGCCTGGTAATGGCCAGCACCGAAGCCGTCGCTCCGCCCACCAACACTTACAAGAACGGCGCAATCTCCTTCGGCTTCGGCGCCAATATGGCTTGGGGCATCGAAGCTCGAGCGCCGCCAATCAACAAACCACCAACATCGCGCAGCGCAAATTCGTCACCGGTGAAAAGTTTTGGGTCACGGAGTACATCGTGAAACCGGACGGCGTCGTTTTTCAGTTTTACAGTGATCCCTTTAACGACGTACGTTACTACGGCCAACTGAAATTTCCGTTTGCGAAGAACGTCACCCCGCCCGCCGACGATGTCATCAAGACCATCGAAGAAGTAATCACCGCGGAGTCCGACGCGCCGGATGCTCCGGCCGCGGATAATGCCGCGCCGCCAGCGCCAGCGCCCGCCGCGCAAGCACCCGCGCCTCCGAAGACCATCGCGCTGGGCCAAACGACAGACCAGGTGGTCGAGATCCTCGGCCAGCCGCAAAAGATCGTCAACCTCGGCGCCAAGCAAATGTACTTCTACCCCGACATGAAAGTAATCTTCACCAACGGAAAAGTCACCGACGTCCAGTAAATCGTCAGAGCCGCGACGTTTCTCGCGACCTTTGCCGCCTTGCGCCGTCACCCTAGGTAGCGTAGGCAAAACGGCCGAAAAACTAGCGATTAGCATGGGTTGCTGATGATTGTTTTCAGCGGTTTGCATCGGTTTCTAATATTGGACTAGCGATTAGAAGTGGTTGGGCCGCTGCGGCGGGCAGCGCTGCTTGGCCGGCGGGCAGGCTCGCTGCGGCGGGTAAACGCTGCACGGAATAGACGATCTCGGATTTGGTGGGGGGATGAATCCAGCGACCGTCTTCGTTGACGTGCGCGAGGGCACGGACGGCGTCGAGCATGTCGCGGGTAGTAAACGCAGACCGGTCAAGTTCCTCGACAATGTTTCCGAGGGCGGACTGCAGATTGCGGTTGCGCTGAGCGAAAAGATTAAAGGCGTGGGCGTGGTGGTAGATGGTGGTTTCGGCGACAATGTTAAACCAGTTCATGATCGTGTCAGGGCTGCGCCAATGCAGAAAAGCTTCTTCGATCAGTCTGCCGCTGAGGATGGCGGCAGATGGAGCATTTGCGCGCGTGGCGCTCGAGCGGGGTGGGTTCGGGGCGATCGGTTTGCGCGAGTTTGCGGCGTGATTTTTTTTTGCGACTTAATTTGGTTTTGGGGCGCGGTATTGGCGCGAGCTCGGTCGTAGGCTCGACTTCGAGGACGGGAAGCGCCGGGGATTCCGTGGGCGGCTTCGGGTCAAGGGAAATGCCGAGCGCGTCGAGGAGTTGCTGCACGGCAGGGTTTGCGCGAGCGGGGCGCGGGGATTCGAGGTCCGCTGGATCCGGGTCTGCGGATTCATCGTTTGCGAAATCAAGAGGCTCGGGCTCCTCGGTGAGCGGCTCTGGGGTGGGCGGGTCTGCCTCCGCGGACGCGACAATTTCCTGGAATTGTTCCTGGACTTGCGCGGCGGGAATCGAATCCGGGACGCATTCGACGACTGGCGCGGGCAGCGGTGGCGTTGCCGGCACTTCAACAGGGACTGGGGCGGGGATTTGGGCGGCGGCCGCTCGGTTTTCGCGCTCTTGTTGCGCGGCTTGGACGAGTTCGGCGTAGGTGCGGACTTCGACGAGGGGATTTTGCAGGGTGGTGAGCGCGAAACGTTCGTCGCGAAATTTTCGAAAGCGCCTCATATTTATTCTCCTGGCCCAAAGTAGCATTGATGGAACGAAAATACAGCTGTACGTGAGGGTGGGGAGGCGAGGCCATTGGGACAGGCTGGGACAGTGCTGGTACTTACTGGCCGAGATGATTTGGGGAGTGTGGTTCGGTGTGGTCTTTGATCGTGGAGCGTCTAAACCCCCACCCTTCGCGTGAGACAAAAGCGCGAAGGATGGGGCAGCCGGACAAATTGATGGACGCCTTCGCTTGGGCAGAAAGATGTGGATGGGATGTGCGCACCCGCCCGCACGCCTCCGTGCGGGCGTGGCTTAAATAGCCCGAGTACAAATCGTGCCGGTTCTAGCGCAGACGTACGAATGTCCGCGCTGCGCAATCGGGCGCATGATGGCGTACGAGGCATCCCGATGGAGAACACCGCAGGGAAAAGGCGCCTATTTGCCGGCAAAGCGCCGGCCGATGGAATGGTTGTTTTGAACTGGCGCGGCGCTCCTGATTTGGAGTTTGCGCTCTTTGCTGAGAGCTTTCACTTGGTTGGCCAGGAAGCTGTCGCGGCGCTGCGGCAGAATCGTCACTTCGGCCTCGACGGCATTCCCATTCAGGACTTCCGGGCGTACCCGATCGTGTTTCTCTATCGACATTCGCTTGAACTGAACATGAAGGCCGTGATTCTCACCGGCTCCCCGATGCTATCCATCGCGGGACTGTTGGCCGATGGTAGGTGCGAGCAACTTTTTATGCACCACAGTCCCAAAAGCTATGTAACTCTTAGAGCAGGTATTCACGCCTACGGGTGGAAATGGGACCTCGGAACAGATCAATTCCGTTCCTTGGATGATTTTCGGAGGACGATTGCCGAGCTAAATGAAATCGACGCGGGTTCGCACGCTCTCCCGACCTGTGGACACAAAGGGACGCGATCCTTGGGCGAGAGTGCGGATTCATGATTTTGAGTTCTGTCAGGTATGGACGGCTGCGCATCGTCGTTGCATAGTCGCCACGCAGCGCTTATGTAAGAACTCGATGCGACCCGCGAGTTAAACCGCGAGGAAGCGACCGGAGAAATGGAACTTCTTCTCGGCGTGGAGACGAGAACAAGAACAATGCGACGCCGCAGGCCGTGGCGGGCATGCGCTCCAGCATGAAAAATGGGCAGCGACTCGCACACACATACGGCCATGTATTCTGCGTCATTCGAGTACGAGCAATCACAGATTGCGTGGTTACTCCTGACTTTAGCAGGCCAGCCCCGCCTGCGTGAACCCCGCATCTTCTCGACATCTCGCGAATCAGAACAGGGTATGCCAAGGCGGTCGATTTGCTGCAAAGGCTGCGCGAATCCGAAGGCTTGTCCGGTAGACGTGGAACGCTACGAGATTGCGCGCGCGCGCCCGGTAATCCTTCTGCGGTGCTATCGCGATGGAACTGGACGCATCTTAGCGACCAACTCGACGCGTCAGCTATCGTGGTTCAAAGCGCAGTGGCGCCTTAAGGGGCAACGCCTTCTTTCTGCAGTTCACGCTTTAGTTGTTTCGACGGCAATTGATCCACAATCTCAGATAGGAAAGCTACGTTCCGCTGATGGTGGTTTAGTGTGGCGGTGAATCACTTCGACTCCGATTTCGGTATCGTGAGAGAAATATTTCAGTCGGATGAACGGTTTGGGGCAATATCGGCATAGCGAGTAAAGTCTTTATCGTTGAACGTCAGAATACGCCTGACCCCATGCACACGCATTGCCGCCACTAAGCGAGCGTCATGGACCTGTATACCAGAGACGCTGTGCGTGACCAGGATTTTACGCCACTCTTCGTGGACTGCGAGATTGTCCGGTAGCTAGCGGAGCTTTTCCTCGAAAAAGCTGGCGCGTTGATCCGTCTCTTCAGGGGAAAGGCCATAGCCATTACGATCCGCCGGGCGCGTGCAAGTGTTCCAAAACTCCGCAACATTCTGGGACGTGTAGCAGAGGATGCCGGGGGGGGGGGGGGAGGAGGGGAGGGGGAGGTCACGGCGAAGGATGGCATCCGTGCCTGCGACGATGATGGGATCCGCTCGCTGTGATCGGGGGCTTGACCCAGGCGCAGAAGCACGATTGCTATCGACAGAGTGTACGTCTCCGCCATCTAGCCGGTCCTCATAGGAACGTCTTGCGCGAGAAAAACTTTCGGTGGGCAAATCAGGCAGTTTTTCATAGAAGCTTGGAGAAAAACTTTCGGTGGGCAAATCAGAGCGGAGCCTTCCGCCATCGCGTCCAGCATGCGATGAAATTCTTCCACGCTCAACCGTCCTTGAGACCGCGAACGTCCGTTGAGGGCTTCGTTTAGAAGTAGCTCGGCCACTTTTTCCAATGGCAGACCCTTGGCACGCGCCTCGGCAATCAGGCGGGCTTCGGTCTCGGGATTAAGGTCGACCCGAATCGTCATTGGAATGAACCTCTCCCAAACAGGTTAAACGCATTCGGTCCCAAATGCTAGCGCCCCGGCCAATGTGACTCATTTTCAGCACGGCTCAGACCTCACACCGCAGCGCGCTGGTGGGCCTTCTCCTCGGCGATGCGGCGGCCCACCGCTGGAGCGATCATTCTTGCTTCGGCCATTAGTTGGGCGAATTGATCGGGGTAGAGGGATTGGGCGCCGTCGGAGAGGGCGCGCTCGGGATCTTGATGGACTTCGATGAGCAGGCCGTCGGCGCCGGCGGCCACTGAAGCGCGCGCCATGGCGGCGACTTTGTCGCGGCGTCCGGTGCCGTGCGACGGGTCGGCGACCACCGGCAGGTGCGAGAGCTGCTTGATCACCGGAATCGCGGCGATGTCCATGGTGTTGCGCATGTAGGTGTCGAAGGTGCGTATGCCGCGCTCGCACAGAATCACATTGTAGTTTCCGCCGGACATGATGTACTCGGCGCTGAGCAGCAGTTCTTCGATGGTGGCGGACATGCCGCGCTTCAGCAGCACCGGCTTCTGAATTTCGCCGAGCGCGCGCAGCAGATAATAATTCTGCATGTTGCGCGCGCCCACTTGCATCACGTCCACGTAGGGCAGCATCACCTCAATCTGCGAAGGGTCCATCACTTCGCTGACCACCAGCAGGCCGTTCGCGTCCGCGGCGGCGCGCAGCAGCTTCAGGCCTTCTTCACCGAGCCCTTGAAAGGAATAGGGGGACGAGCGCGGCTTGAACGCGCCGCCGCGCAGCAATTTTGCTCCGGCGCGCGCCACTTTTTCGGCAATTTCGCCGATTTGCGCCGCGGACTCGACCGCGCACGGCCCGGCCGCCGCCACGATTTCCGCCCCGCCGATGGAAACGCCCTTGCCCAGCTCGACCACCGAGCCTTCGGGGCGAAAATTTCTGGACGCGAGCTTGAAAGGATGGGTGATGCGGATAATTTCCTCCACGCCGGGAGCCGCTTGCAGCGCCTCCAGCTCCCCGCGATGCTTTTCGCTTTTGCCAACGACTCCAATCACGGCCCGTTCCTCCCCGCGGCTCAGATGCGCCTGAAAACCGCACTCCTGAATGCGCTTCACGACGTGGTCAATCTGCTCTTCCGTTGCGTTTACGGCCATGTTGATGATCATCAGGTCCCCTCGGAAAACAATTTACCGGCCGGCGCAGTTTCCGCCGATTTATATGAGCCAAGAACTTTTAGTTCCACTGCTTGCTGCGCGAGTTCGGCCAGCGCCGCGGCGAATTCCGGGTCGCTCGCCGCGGCTTGCAGGTCCAAGATAAAAACGGTATTGCCACGGGCGTCCGTGCACAGGCCGGCTTTCGATTTTCATCATGTTGATATTGCGGCGCGCGAAAGGCTCCAGGGCGTGATGCAGCGCGCCGGGCTTGTGCGCCAGCTGAAACACGAGCGAGATTTTGTCGGCGGCGGGAAATTCCTTGGGAGCATCTGCTGACGGCGCGAGCAGGAAGAAACGCGTGTAATTTTCGCGGTCGTCTTCCAGGTGCTCTTGCAGGATTACGGCGTCGTAGAGTTCAGCGGCGCGTTTGCTGGCAATCGCCGCGCGCGTGAGGTCGCCCACGCACATCACTTCGCGCACACTGCCTGCGGTGTCTTCGGCGGGAATGCGCTTGAGCTGCGGATGGTCGAGGAAGAACTGCTCGCACTGCGCGAGGGCCACGGGATGCGATTCCACCGACGCGATCTGTTCGAGCGACGCGCCCGGCACGCCAATCAAGTTGTGCACGATGGGAATGATCACTTCGCCGACGATGTGCAGGCCGCTTTCGACCAGCAAGTCGAACGAGCGATGCACCGAACCCGCCAGACTGTTCTCCATCGGCGCGAGCACGTAATCCGCGGCCTGATTGCGAATCGCGGAGAACGTCGCGTCAAACGTCGGACACGGCACCAGAGCGACGTTCGCGCCGAGCAGTTTCAGCGCGGCTTCTTCGCTGAACGCTCCGCGCTCGCCCTGGAAAGCGATCCGCGCCGTGGCTGCGCTTTTCATGCCGCCGCCACCTTGCGCCGTCTTTCGGTCAGGCGCGACTTGCCGCGCTTCGGAATTTGCCTCGAGCCCAAGCCGTGGTCGGCCTGGATGCGTATGGATTCGTGCAGGATCTGGCTGTAGATTTTGCCGACCGCTTCGCTATCGAGCGGCCCGGGATTCAACTTCTTCATCCGTGTCAGGATTTCCTGTTCGCGCGCGGGGACGCGCAGGGCGATGCCGCGCGCGCCCTTCAACCGGCCAACCTCCAGGGCAAAACCCGCGCGCACATTGAGCAGGTGCAGCAGAGTGGTGTCAATCGCGTCAATTTTCGCGCGCCAATCGCCAATTTTGATCTCACTCATCCCGCTTCTCCCTTTGCATCCAGCACTGAAAATGACCCCAAAAACAAAAAGGCCGCGTTCCCCTTAGGGGTCGCGGCCGGCTTGGAAGACTTGGTGCGGTGCTTAGTTGCTAAGTGCTGGGTGCTCCGCGCGCGTCTCGCCGGCCCGCTCCCCCTGATAAGGGAAGCGGCTGGTAAAAGCGAAACGGTAATAAAGCCTATTACCCACGCGCCTTTGCTGTCCTGTTAAGTCCCTAACAAGGCCCACTATACGAAACCCGGGCGCCAGCGTCAAGCGCGGAGTGTGAAATTCACGTATAAGCTTCATTTATGAATTTGCCAAGAATTACAAATTGGACTTATCGCCCTGCCGGACGCCTACTAGTAAGGACAACATGCAAAGCGACGCCATCAAGAAAGGGATTTCTCGCGCGCCCGCCAGGGCCATGCTGAAGGCCACCGGCCTCACCGACGCCGATTTGGCGCGCCCGCTGGTGGCCATAGCCAATACTTGGACCGAGGTCACTCCCTGCAATTTTCATTTGCGGCAGCTGGCCGAGCGCGTGAAGGCCGGCGTGCGCGCCGCGGGCGGCACACCCATCGAATTTGACACCATCACGATTTCCGACGGCATCACCATGGGCACCGAAGGCATGAAGGCTTCGCTGATATCGCGCGAAGTGATTGCCGATTCCATCGAGCTGTTCGTGCGCGCGCACGCGTTCGATGCGGTGGTGGCGATTTGCGGCTGCGACAAGACCATTCCCGGCACGGTGATGGCGCTGGCGCGGCTGAACCTGCCTTCCCTGTCGCTGTATGGCGGCTCGATTCTGGCGGGACATTTCGCGGGACGCGAAGTCACGATTATGGATGTGTTCGAAGCCGTGGGCGCGTGCGCTGCCGGCAAGATGACCGAAAAGCAGCTGGGCGAGTTGGAAGACGTGGCGTGTCCTGGGGCCGGCGCGTGCGGCGGGCAATTCACCGCGAACACCATGGCCATGGCGCTCACATTTCTGGGAATTTCGCCGATGGGCGCGAATGAAATTCCGGCCACCGATCCGCGCAAGGGCAAGGCTGCATTCGATTGCGGCAAATTGGTGATGCAGTTGCTGAAGGACGACATCCGCCCCAAGCAAATCATCACGCGCGAATCGCTGCACAACGCGATTGCGTCAGTTGCCTCCAGCGGCGGCTCCACCAACGCCGTGCTGCATCTGCTGGCGATTGCTTCCGACGCGGGCGTGCCGCTGACGTTGAAAGATTTTGATGACATTTCCGCGAAGACCCCGGTGCTGGCGGACTTGAAACCCGGGCGGCCGGTTTAACGCGCCGGATATGTTCCGCGCGGGCGGGATGCGCGTGCTGGGGCTGCGTTTGCGCGAAGCGGGGCTGCTGAAAGACGGGATTACCGCATCGGGACGAAAGCTGTTCGAGGAAATCAGCGATGCGAACGAAACGGCCGGCCAGGAAGTCGTGCGACCGCTTGCGAAACCCATCAAAGCCGACGGTGGCCTGGCGATTCTGCACGGAACGATCGCGCCGGAAGGCTGCGTCGTGAAACTCGCCGGACACGAGCGCGTGCTGCACAGCGGGCCGGCGCGCGTGTTTGATTCCGAAGAAGCCGCGTTCGCCGCGGTGCAAAGTCGCCAGATCAAGCCTGGCGATGTGATCGTGATTCGTTACGAAGGTCCGAAAGGTGGCCCAGGCATGCGCGAAATGCTGGCGGTGACCGGCGCGCTGGTGGGCCAAGGCATCGACGACAACATTGCTTTGATCACGGATGGCCGTTTCAGTGGCGCGACGCACGGGTTAATGGTCGGCCATGTCGCTCCGGAAGCAGCGAACGGCGGGCCGATCGCGCTGTTACGCGATGGCGACATTATTACCCTGGACGTGAAAGCGCGGCGTCTGGACGTCGCGGCCAACCTGGAAGAGCGTCGCGCGCAGTGGAAGGCGCCCGCGCCGCATTACACCACGGGCGTGATGGCCAAGTACGCAAAGCTTGTTACCTCGGCATCGCTGGGCGCCGTAACCAGCGCCGCGTAGAAATTGCAGTCACAAGGAGAATCACCATGGCGAAAATGTTCTGGGATACCGACACCAATCCGCGCGCGCTGGAAGGAAAACGCATTGCCGTGCTGGGCTACGGCAGCCAGGGCCGCGCGCACGCGCTGAATCTGCGCGACAGCAAGATGAACGTTACGGTAGGGCTTCGCCGCGGCGGCCCTTCGTGGAAGCAGGCCGAGACAGACGGCTGGAAGCTTAGCGGCCCAGCGGAAGCGGTCGAGGGCGCCGACGTAATCGTGATGCTCGCGCCGGACATGGCGCAGCCTGCGCTGTACCAGAACGAAGTGGCGCCCGGATTGAAAGAAGGCGCGATGATTCTGTTCTCGCACGGCTTCAATATTCATTACGGGCAAATCACGCCGCCCAAGACGGTGGACATCACCATGGTCGCGCCCAAAGGCCCGGGAAATCTGGTGCGCCGCACTTATGAAGGCGGCGGTGGCGTGCCCTGCTTGCTCGCGATTCATCAGGATGCGTCGGGGCACGCGTTTGATCGCACGCTGGCCTACGCCAGCGCCATCGGTGGCACACGCGCGGGAGTGATTCAGACCACCTTTGCAGAGGAAACCGAGACGGATCTGTTCGGCGAGCAGGCCGTGCTCTGCGGCGGCGCGCGCGAATTGATTCAAGCCGGCTGGGAGACTCTGGTGGAAGCCGGATATCAGCCGGAAGCCGCGTATTTCGAATGTCTGCACGAATTGAAGCTGATCGTGGACCTGATTTACGAAGGCGGCATCGCCAAGATGCACCAGTTCGTCAGCGAGACGGCCAAGTACGGAGACATTACGCGCGGCTCACGCGTGATTGACGCGCACGTACGCGAAAGCATGAAGAAAATTCTCAGCGAAATTCAGTCCGGCGCATTCGCCAAGGAATGGATCCTGGAAAATCAGACCGGGCGGCCGGTCTACAACAAGCTGCTGGATAAAGACAAGAACCACCCGATCGAAAAGGTCGGAGCGGAATTGCGCGCGCAAATGTCCTGGCTGAAGCCGGAGACGGCGGCGTCCGCGCGAGGTGCCAAATGAAGGGTGCGGAATTTTTGGTCAAGGCTCTCGAACACGAGGGCGTCGAAATCATTTTCGGTTATCCCGGCGGCGCGATCATGCCGGTGTACGACGCGCTGCTGGATTCCAAGATCCGGCACATCCTGGTGCGCCACGAACAGGCCGCCGCGCTCGCCGCTGACGGTTACGCGCGCGCCACGGGAAAGGTGGGCGTGTGCATGGCCACGTCCGGCCCCGGCGCAACCAATTTAGTGACGGGAATCGCCAACGCTTACATGGATTCAGTCCCCATGGTCGCGATCACCGGGCAAGTGGCTACTTCGCTGATGGGCACTGATGCGTTTCAAGAGGTCGATATTTTCGGCATCACGTTGCCCGTGGTGAAGCACAGCTTCCTCGCCAAGACCGCCGCGGAACTGCCGCGCATCGTGCATGAGGCTTTCCGCATCGCGCGCTCCGGACGCCCCGGGCCGGTGCTGATTGATTTGCCGAAAGACATCGCCAACACCGTCGCCGAATACGAATTCCACGAAGACGGCAGCAGCGAAGAAATCGCCGAGCCGTCCACGGAATCCATCACGCGCGCGCTGGCACTGATGCGCGAGAGCCGCAACCCGGTGGTCTATGCCGGCGGCGGCATCGGCATGGGCAACGCGCTCGCCGAATTCCGCGCGTTCATTGCAGCGACGCGCATTCCCGTGGTAGCCACGTTGAAAGGACTGGGCGCGCTGCCCACCACGCACGAGCTGGCGCTGGGAATGATGGGCATGCACGGCACAAAAACCGCGAATCACGCAGTGCAGACGTGCGACCTGCTGATCTGCGTCGGCGCGCGATTCGACGATCGGGCCACCGGCCGGCTGAACGCGTTCGCGCCCAATGCAAAGGTGATTCACTTGGACGTGGACCGCGCGGAAATCGGCAAGCTGCGCCGCGCGGACGTTCCGGTGATCGGCAACTTGCGTCATGCTTTGCAAGCGCTCACGTGCAAGCTGGCGGATATTGAGCCGTGGCGGCGCGAGTGTGCGGTTTCGAAAGAAGCTCATGCATGGGATTACGCCGCGCCCGGCACGGAAGTGTATGCGCCCGGCTTTCTGAAAGCTCTTTCGGACCGCGCGGGTGATGAATCCATCGTCGCCTGCGATGTGGGCCAGCACCAGATGTGGGTGGCGCAGCATTTTCATTTCAACCGCCCGTCGCAACATCTCAGCAGCGGCGGCTTGGGCACCATGGGATTCGGCCTGCCCGCGGCGATTGGCGCGCAGCTGGCGTTCCCGAACGCCACGGTCATCAATGTTTCCGGCGACGGCTCGATCATGATGAACCTGCAGGAACTGGCGACGCTGCGTCGTTACGACCTGCCGGTGAAGATCGTGCTCTTCGACAATCGCGCGCTGGGCATGGTGCGCCAGTGGCAGGAATTGTTCCACGACAAGCGCTACAGCGAAGTGGACCTTTCCGACAATCCCGATTTCTGCCGCGTGGCGGAATCCATGGGCATTCCCGCGTTTCGCGTGGAAGATCGCGCGGACGTCCCGGCGGCGATTGACCGGCTGCTGGCGGAACCCGGCCCGGTGCTCGCGCACGTGCTGATTCATCAGGAAGCCAACGTCTGGCCGATCGTCGGTCCGGGACGCTCGAATTCCGAAATGCTGCACCAGCACGAAGTGGCGCGCGAGGTTGCGCGGTGATCAAATTCACGCTACAGGTGCGGGTCAAACAAAGCGAAGGCGCATTGGTGCGCATTCTGGGAGTGACGCGCAGGCGGCGCTTCGACCTGCTGCATCTGACCGCGGACACGACCGAGGACGGACACTTTCTGGATATTCAAATGACCGTGCAGGCCGACCGCGCCGAAAATACTTTGGTGCGGCAAATCGAAAAGCTGGAGGACGTCTCGCAGGTGGAAGTCGTCGAGCCGGACGATGCGGCAAGCGAGCGCCGTGCGGCGCGTTCCTCCGCGCGCTGACGGATTTCGGCAATTTGCATTAAACTATCGCGTGCCTTCGACGCCCAGCGTAGTTCCCTTCTCACGCGTAGCCATCCTCGGAACCGGCCTGATCGGCGGATCATTCGGCCTGGCGCTGCGCAAACATTTCCCGGACATTTCAATTGCAGGATTCGACCGCGCGGAAACTTTGCTAGCGGCGCTTGCGCGCGGAGCCGTGCAGGAGACTGCGCGGGATCTGGCGAGCGCAGTGCGCGGAGCGGACCTGGTGTACGTCGCGCTGCCGATTGGCGCGACGATTGAGGCGCTTCCCGCAATTGCCGCGGCGGCAAAAGATGGCGCGCTGGTGACGGATACCGGCAGCACCAAAGCTGCCATCTGCCGCGCGGCGAGAAATTCTTTTGCTCGCGGTGCGCGCTTTCTCGGCGGACATCCCATGGCCGGGAAGGAAACGTCGGGGATCGCCCGAGCGGACGCTGGATTATTTTCTGGCGCGCGCTATGCGTTGATCGGGTTAGAGGACGATCCCGATCCGCGAGTGCAAGGATTCGCCGCGCTGGTGCGAATGCTGGGAGCCGAGCCGGTGTGGTGCGATGCGGATACGCACGATTGGGCCGTGGGCATCGTTTCGCACTTGCCGCAACTGTTGGCCGTGGCGCTGGCGCGCGTGGTGCAGGACGAAACGGACGAGACAGGGCTGCCGGTTTCACTTTCTGGCCCGGGATTGCAGGATATGTTGCGCCTCGCGGGCAGTCCTTACAGTGTGTGGCGCGATGTGGCGCACACGAACACTGTCAACATAGCGCGCGCGCTGGACCGGCTGGAGCAAGCCGTGGAGTATTTGCGCACGCGCCTTACTTCCAAGGAATTGGAGCAGGAATTTCTGGTTGCGAACGAATTGTACAAGCAGCTGAAAAAAGCTGAGTAGGCGGCTCGTCTCAGCAGCTCTCTCACCGCGATCGATCCGCGGCGCAACGCCGATGGCGCACTGAAGTGCGCCGCTACACAGTCAAAACCTGCGACGTCACGATTGGCGCGGCGCGGTGGGAACCAGGCGCTTGTCGCGGACGTGGAATTCGCGGCCGCGCCAGTAGATACGCTGGGGAAAGAAGCTGGCGACCCACACCATGAAGGCGAACGCGTCGCGCAGCGGCAGCAGCTCCAGGTGCTTTCGCACGCCGGAATCGCCCATGCCGTACACGCCGACGACCCACGCGGACATTCCCCGCAGCAGCAGATAACCGCCGAGCAAGCTGATCGCCCAGGCAGCGGATGGCGCGAAAACCGCAGCCAGCAATGCCAGCGGCAATGCTTGTGTGAAAATTAATCCGAGGTGCCCGGCGGGACGCGAAAAGCGGATGCTGACATTCCAGCGCAGCTGGTGGCGAAAGGCGTCGGCGAACGTCTGCTGCGGATAAACGATGGAAACCGGAAACGTGCTCAGCTCGACGCGATGGCCGCGCGCGGCGATGCGATTGCCCAGCTCGTAATCGTCGGAAAAATGGTCCACCAGAGATTCGAAGCCGCCAATTTCGGCCAGGCGCGCTTTGGTTGTCGCCATGGTGGCGCCCAGCGCGAAGTTCACTGGAGCGAACAGCCACGCCACCAGCACGCCCGCGGTGAAATCCGTGCTGTTGCCGATGGCTTCGAGGTTTGCAGCGAGCGAGCCGTCGGTCAGCCCGCGATAGAGGCAGGTGACCGCGCCGACAGCCGGATTGCTAAAGGACGCGGCAATGGCGCGCAAATAATCAGACTCCACGCGCACGTCGCTGTCGCTCACCGCCAGAATTTCGTGCCGGGCTTCGCGCGCCATGCGGCACAGTTTGTTCACCTTGTCGCTGACGCCCAGCGGTTCTGAGCCGATCAGCAGATTAATGCGGCGTTGCGGAAAATCGCTCGCCAGTTTCGCAATCACCGGAATCGCGGCATCCTGCTCGTCGCTCACACAAAATAATATTTCGTAATCCGGATAATCCTGCATGCAAAAGCTGGCGTAATTTTCGTAGGTTTCGCGATCCAGTCCATAGATAGGTTTCAGAATGCTGATGGGAGGAGTGAAATCGGAGGGAAGCGCGGCGCCATCGCGACGGCGAAAAAATCGCAGCGCGGCGACGATGGCGACTACGTAGTAAGCGAACGATGCGAGCGCCAGCAAAAGCAGCGCGTCGCGAGCGACCGTCCAGACCATCAGACTCGCTCAGTCGTTCGCGGCGGCGTGTAGCCCACAATCAAAACGCCCAGCCCCAGCAGCGCGATGCCCGCCCAGCGCAGGGGACTGACAAATTCACGCAGAACAAAATGACCGAGCAACGCCACAATCACGTAGGACAGCGAAGAAGCCGGCTGCACGAAACTGAAATCGGCCCACGACAACACGAGAGTGTACGAAATAAAATACGCGAGCAGCAGAAGCACGCCCAGCCAAACCGTTCCGGAAGCAAACGCGCGCGCAAAGAAATGAAATACGGAAGCGGGGTCCTGCATGTTCAAAGCGCCCACTTTTTTCATGCCGTCGGCCAGAAACACGTCGCCCAGCGGGCCAAACGTGACCATAAACAACAGGAAAACGTAGGTTTTCAGGTGCAGGCCTTGCGACGGCGTCATGCGCCCTGTGATTCGCCCGCCGCGCCGGAAGTTTGCGGCTCCATGGGCGGCGCTTGTACTTGCACCATGACTCTTTTCTGCACGCCTTTTTTGGCCACCTTGCGGCGGTCGTGGCGCAGCTTCATGAAATCCACGGCTTCGTGGAACAGGCGTTTGCGTTCGTGGGAATCCCACAGAGCTTCGCGCACGATGCGCCAGGCAACGCGCGGGCGGAAATAATATTCGTCGTAAAAGCGGTTGACGGATTCGACCATGTACTCGCGCGAGAGGTGTGGGTACTGGAGGTGCGGCAACTGGTGGCCCATGTCATCCGTAATGGCTTCACCGGCAAGAAAACCTTCGCGCATGCCCTGATCGTAAAGCTCAGTGCCGGGGTACGCATGCGCCATGGAAACCTGAATCGTCTCGCAATCCAGTTCCTTGGCGTAGTCGATGGTTTTTTCGATGGTCTCTTTCGTTTCGCCGGGCAGGCCGATGATGAAATCGCCGTGCACGTGGATGCCGACTTTCTTGCAGTTCTGCACGAAGGTGCGGCCCATTTCCACGGTGGCGCCCTTCTTGAGATTTTTCAAAATTTGCGGGTCGCCGGATTCAAAGCCAACGATCAGCAGGCGCGCGCCGGCGTCGGCCATGGCTTTCAGGGTTTCGTAATCGCTGTGTACGCGCGCGGTGCAGGACCACTGGAAGCCGACGGGCTTGAATTCCTTACAGAGCGCCAGCACGCGGTCCTTGCGAATGTTGAAGGTGTCGTCATCGAAGAAAAATTCCTTCGCTTGCGGGAACATTTTGTGCGCTTGCCTGAATTCGCGGGCGACGTTTTCCACCGAGCGCACGCGCCAGGCGTGGCCGGAAAGCGTCTGCGGCCACAGACAGAAAGTGCAGAGAGCCGGGCAACCGCGCGTGGTGTAGAACGAAACGTACGGATTCAGCAGGAACGGCACATTATATTTTTCGATGGTCAGATGTTTCTGGTAAACCTCGGTGGCGAAGGGCAGCGCGTCCAGTTCCGCGGTTTGCAACATAGCGCGCTGCGGATTGTGCACGACCTTGCCGTCTTTAATGTAGCTCGCACTTAAGATTTCGGAGAGTGGCTTGCCCTGCGCGTACTCCACCACGGAAATATCGAACTCACCACGCACCACGAAATCAATGTCCGGGCTCGCCAGCAGGCTTTCCGCGGGCTTGATCTGCACTTGCGGACCAACGAAAGCGATCTTCAGCCCGGGCTTTTTTTCCTTCATGGCCCGTGCCATTTTCAAATCGCTCCAGAAACCCACGGTGGAGGTGAACAGCACCACGAATTCGTAATCCTGCGCGATTTGCACCACTTCCGCGGGCGTGATGTGGTGCGGAGGACCATCCAGCAGGCGGCTGCCTTCGAGCATTCCGGCGGGATACGTGAGCCATACCGGATACCAGTAAGATTCAATTTCGCGCGTGGCGGGCCAACGGGAGCCGGCGCCACCATCAAATTTTTCAAAACTCGGCGGATTCAGGAACAACGTTTTCATTACAGACGCCATGTACTATGACCCCCCTCAGGGCATCTAAAAAGACGTATCAACCGCTGCCTAACCAGCAACACTCAATTTTACTCGATTTTCGCACTCAGCCCAAGCCATGCTTTTAGCGCCACGTGCTACTGAAACACCTTGGCCAGCTGCCCGGTGGCGCGCAACAGCGTCAATTGACTGCGTTGGCGCGCAAAATCCGCGTCCAGGAAAGCCACGAACTTGTCGTTTTCATCCAGGCGGACAGCTTCGATATCGCGCAGCGTGGCGCGCCCTTCGTCGAATTTGGCCTGCGTGAGCTGCACGGTTTCCTGCGCCAGTTTCAAATCCAGGCGCGCCACTTCGTAGGTCGCTTCCAGCTCGCGCACGTCGCGCTGTTTCTGCAGCACGTCCAGGCGAACTTCCTGGCGCCTGTTTCCCAGCGACAGCTCGGACAGCTGCAATTCACTTTTCGCCAGCGCCACGTTCGCGCGCGTTTTGGCGGAGAATAATGGAATGTTGATCTGCACGCCGATGGCAAAATTATTGGCCTGATACTGGCCGCTGTAATATTTCGTATAGTTATTGAAATTGGAAAGAACGCTGTACTGGCCCACGAAACTCAGCGTCGGCCAATAACTAAGTTTTGCGCCGCGCAGAATATGTTGCCGCGCCAGCCGGTCATTTTCCGCTTCCTGGATGCCGCGGTCGCTCTGAATCGCGAGGTTGGAAAGCTCCGTTTCCTGCAGGTCGGTCGCAAAAGAGGGCTCTTCCGTGTCCAGTTCAATCGCTTGTGTGTCGGCGACGCCGGTAAGATTCTGGATCTGTTGCGTCAGCGTTTCGTTCTTCCCTTCCAGCTTGATGATGCGCTCCGCGACGCGCGCCGCGGTCAATTCGCTGCGCGTCACCTCAATGGCGAGCTCCTGGTTGGCCTGCACACGTTCGCGCGTGACGCCCAGGATCTTTTCCGCGCTGGCTTGTTCCCCGCGCAGCAGCTGCAGAGAATGGCGCACCTCGGCAAGCTCGAGATACGCGACAGCTGTGCGCACGATCACGTCGTCGCGCGTGCGATCGATTTCCAGCTTCACGCTCTTGGCATGATCTTCCGCGGCTTGCTGCTGCGCCTTCAGCACCGGATCGAAAAACGCCTGGTTGTAATTCAGCTGGAAGACGGCCGGCGGCCCTCCGCCCAGAGACGGAAATCCGTAGGTGTATGCCGCGCCCGAACCCGTGTAGATGTTCGGCCGGAACGCAGAGCGGTCCACGCCGGCTTCATTCAGCGCGACATTGTATTGCAGGCGCGCCAGAGCCAGGTCGCGGCTGTTCTGCAGCGCCAGCGCGACCGCTTCACGCATGCTGAGCTTGCGATCCTCCTGCGCGCGCGCCGGAACTGCGGCGCACAGCAGCACCAGCAGCAGCAACAGCGCCGGAAGCCCAACCTTAAGCGCTTTTAGAAATGGCGATTTATTCATAACGCAACGATTCCGTAGGCTGCAGTCGCGCAGCGCGATTCGCCGGCAGATATCCAAATAACAGGCCCGTGGAACAGGATACCAAAAACGCCAGAACCACCGAGACCCACGACACCGGGATGTGCACGCCCGCCAATTCCGGAACCAGGCTGATCACAATATTCAGTACCATCGGAATCGCCACGGCAATTGCGATGCCCAGCAGCGCGCCCGTCCCGCTGATCAACAGCGCTTCCATCAGGAATTGGTAGAGGATGGTAATGCGCGGCGCGCCAATAGCCTTGCGAATGCCAATCTCGCGCGTGCGCTCGGTCACCGTCACCAACATGATGTTCATAATGCCGATGCCGCTGATGGTCAGCGCGATCGTCGCGATCACGATCAGAATCACGGTGAGCGCCAGCGAAATTCTGCGCGCGGAATCCAGCAGCGAACCCAGATTCTGCACGCGATATTCCGCGCCCGCGCGATGGCGGCTGCTCAGCAATTGCGCCACCTCCGCGGTGAGCAGCGACACATCTTCCGGCCGGTCCGCTTGCACGTAAAAAGTGCGCAGGAAGTCTTCGCCGGTGTAGGACTTGATCAGCCCAATCGGCACCAGCACGGAATTTTGCGTGATTTCCGTCTCCCCGAAGGTGGCGGTTCTTTCGTGAAACACGCCAATCACGGTGAAGTGCAGATCGCCCAGGCGAATATCCTTGCCCAGCCGTTCTTCGTTGGGGAAAGCCAGGTCCGCGAGTTCCCGGGAGAGCAAGCACACCTTGCTGTGCGCGATCATATCGTCTTCGTCGAAATAGCGGCCGCGCAAAATGTTCAGGCGGCGAATTTCCTGAAATCCGTCGGTCACGCCCACCAGGCTCACCGGCCGGCTGGTGCCGTTCACCACGAAAGTCATGGGCGTGTCGTGCGTTCCCGCCACTTGCGCCACGTGCGGCAGCGCCGCTTTCATCGCAGCGATGTCCGCCACGGTGATTTCGTCGGCCAGCGTAGTGCGTTGCGCGTCGCCGGAATGAACCAGCTCGCCATAAATCAAGTTCGCGCCGACGCCTTCAATCTGTCCCACGATGTAGCGCTTTCCCGCCAGCGCCACCGTCACCACCAGCACAATGCAGGCGCTCCCAATAATCACGCCCAGCATGGTCAGCATCGCGCGCACTTTATTGCCGCGCAGTTCCTGCAGCGCCAGGCTCCAGGTTTCCGCCCAGAGAATCGGCGTGGCTTTCGACGTTGGCGTAATAGGAATCACCACTGGATGAGATGCGGTTCGCAGGCTGCGAGTTTCGAGCGAGTCTTTCACGGATTTAATGCGCGGATTTCGCCAGGCGATCGAGCCGCGTCTTGGCGTCCTTGTCGTTGGGGTCGAGTTGCAACGCCGCGCGATATTGTTCGGCGGCATCGCTGCGTTTCCCTTGCGCTTCGTACACGCGGCCCAGCCAACCGCGCGCCGCAGAGTGCGAAGGCCAATCGCTGCGATCCGAAGTGCTGGCCAGATAGGCCTTCAGGTATTTTTCCGCGTCGGCAAGGTTCGTATTGGCCAGAGTCAGGGCCGCGCCACGCCAATATCCCAGCCGCGGATCATTTGGGCTTACCAACGCCGCGGCTTGGATCGCAGTGTCCATGTCCGCGGGCCTATTCTGCTGCTGGAAGAAAGCGATCACTTCCAGATAAGCATCAATCTTGCCGGGCTTGGCAGCCAGAACTTCGCGGTATTCCTTTTCGGCGAGATCGGATTTCTTCGCGCCATCCATATCATAGACGCCGCGCGCCAGATGGCCAGCGACCGGATCGAGCGCGGCAATGGCATCTACTTCCGCCTTGGCTTCGTCTTTATTGCCGCCGACGACCCAGGGCGCTTGCAAATCGTATTCCTCCAGATCGCGCCGCGCCGCGATATTTTCAGGATTCAGCTGCACCGCCTCCTCGAATTCCTTTTTCACCTTTCGCGCATACGAAAAACTGCGGTCGCGATCCGCCTTGCCGCCGTAAATTCTCCCCAGCCACTGATGGTAAACGGAATTTTTGGGATCGAGCGCCACGGACTTCTCGCCCGCCGCAATCGCGTTGTCATAATCCCGGATTTCGTAGTACGTGCGGCCCAGCCAGTAGTAAGCCTCCGCGCTGTTGGGATTTTGCGTGACGGCAGATTGCAGAGTCGAGATCGCGCCCGAGTAATTACCGGCGTTGAATTGCCGCTGCGCCGTCTGTATCTGAGCCGTGGCGTCCACGGCCAAGGCCGTGAACGAAGCCAGGCATTCCCGTGTGAAGCCGGCTGGCGTTGCCGCACTGATCACCACAAAGACCGTCGCAGCCAACGCCGCGCGAAGCATATTCGCAATTCTCGCGCTGCTCCTACCTCGGGCGTCCTTCTCTCTCATTTGGCCTCCGCGGCTCGGACCTTCATGCCATCGCGCAAATCCACGTCTCCCGGCAGCGCCACCTTGTCTCCCTGCGCCAGTCCGGAAAGCACTTCATATTTATCGGCGCCCGCGACTCCTACCTTAATGTCCCGCCGGTGCACCTCGTCGCCGTCGTAGGCCAGCACGAAATGTTGCCCCTGGTCGTAGCGCACCGCCCCGCGCGGAATCACCAGCACGCCGTGCTGTTCGTGCACCAGAATGCGCACTTCCACGTTCACATTCGGCAGCAGCTCCACTTTGTCGTTGTCCACCGAGCAGAGCACCTCGCCCACGCTGCGCGAGCCGCGCGCCACCACTTGCTTGGGCACCTGCTCGACCTTGCCGTTCCAGATGCGCTTGGGCATCGCGTCCCACAGCACCTGCACATCCTGATTCTGCCCGAGCGAGCCCAGGTCCGGCTCGTCCACGAAAGCACGCACGCGCACGTGATGCAGGTCTGCCATTTCCGCCAGCACGTCGCCCAACTTCACGAAATCGCCCTTGCGCACGGGCAGCGAATAAAGCGTCCCGTCCGAAGGCGCGATCACCGTCGCCGAGCGAACTTTTTCTTCCAGCGCGAGCACCAGATCCTGCCGTTGCTTCACGCGCAGGCTGGCGCTTTCCACGCCCACGGACGCCCGCTGATCGAGCGCCTGTTTTTTCTGCTGATAGATTTGCAGATTGGCGCGCGCGGTCGCCAGCGCGGCCTGGTTCTGCGCCACTTCGTCCTGCGTGGCCGCTCCTTTGGAAACGAGTTGCGCCAGGGCTTGCTGCGTTCTTTCGAGGTTGGCAACTTCTGTTTCGGCCTTTTGCAAATTGCCCAGTAGCTGCGCTACGTCATCAGGAGGCCCGCCGGCGTGTGCATTGCGCAATTCCATCTGCGCCGCCAGCAAATCCGCGCGGGCTTGCGAGAGCTGCGCGCGCACGTCCGCCGCATCCAGCGACAAAATCAACTGGCCCTTGTGCACGGACTGCCCTTCAGTAGCCCTGACATCCGCAACGAAAGTGGGAAATTGCGCGCGGGCAACGGTCGGTTCGATCGGCTCGACTTTGCCATTACCGGTAATGGACGCGGTCAAATCCTCACGCGTGACGGTCACAATCTGCACCTGCGGCGCCGGCCCACGTTCCGCCAGCACAATCAGCAGCACCACGCACAACGCCGCGCCGATGCCCGCAATCACCCATTTTGGCTTGTTGTTTTCCGGCATGTAATCGCGCGCACCGCTACGGCGCAGGCTTCCCCCGAAGTCGTAAAATTGTAGCAGACCCTTTCCCGGCTTGCCCGCGCAAACGCCGCCGGAGTGCTCCGGCTCGCATCCCGGAGGAGGTTGTGCGGGGTCTGTGTACCCCGGGCAGGTGCAAAGGAAGAGTTGCGGCGGCCGGCGGGATTCGCTTCATGTTAGAATCCGCCCATGAGCGAGCCACAACATAGCCAGCACTCCGCGCATGCTACAGAAACCAAGCCGGGCGAAAAGCCGGCGCCGAAAATCCATCGCGTATGTATTGGATGCAACAACATGTTCGAAGTCACGATGGAAAATTACGAAGCCAAGCACTGCTCGGTCTGCCACAAGGGCTAAGCGGCCCCAGGCTCCTCTGGGTCATCCTCTAGGTGATCCGCTGTGCGGCCCCTAGCGCCAGACAGAGCTCAATTCCCCTATAAGTCCGGCGCACCGAATTCCACTTTCTCGCGTCTAAAGTTGCCAGACGGGGTGAAGGCGCGCGCTGTTACTGACGCGCTGCCTGGTGCCGCGCGCTGCAGCGCCGGGCCTGCGCCGGCTCCCTGTAAATGCTAGAATTCCCAATCGGATGAGCGCCGACTCCTTAATTCACGTCCACGAACTCTCGAAACACTTCCGCACCTTCAAGCGGCGCGAGGGCGTGTGGGGCTCGATTCAAAATCTTTTCGTTCGCGATTACCGCACGGTTGCGGCCGTGGACCGCGTCGGATTTACCATCGAACGCGGCGAAATGGTCGGCTACATCGGCCCCAACGGCGCGGGAAAATCCACCACCATCAAAATGCTCACCGGCATTCTGGTTCCCACCAGCGGCGAAATTCGCATCAATGGTTACGTTCCCTACCGCCAGCGCCGCCAGTACGTGAAGACCATCGGCGTGGTGTTTGGCCAGCGCACCCAGCTGTGGTGGGACATCGCCGTGATTGAATCCTTCAAGCTGCTGCGGCGCATCTACGACGTCTCGCAGCGCGATTTTGACGCGCGCATGGAGCACTTCGACGCCATCCTGAATATTCGCGATTACCTGCACACGCCCGTGCGCAAACTTTCGCTCGGCGAACGCATGCGTTGCGACCTGGCCGCCGCGCTGCTGCACAATCCCCCGCTGCTGTTCCTCGATGAGCCGACCATCGGGCTGGACGTAGTCGCGAAAGATCACATCCGCCATTTTCTGCGCGCCATCAATCGCGAATTCCGCACCACGGTCCTGCTGACGACGCACGACCTGGACGACATCGAAGAGCTTTGCCGCCGCATCATGATTATTGATCACGGCAAAGTGCTCTACGACGGCCAGCTGGCGCAGCTGAAGCAGCAATTGCTGCGCACCAAGCAGATTAAATTTGTGTTGAAGGACCGCACGCAGGCCGAGTGCCTGGACGCTTTCTCACGCGACGGCCTGGAAGTGGACCAGGTGGACGAGCTGACCTATCGCATCCGCTTCGACCGCGTGAAAGTTTCCACTTCCGATCTGATTCGCAGGATCCTGGATGCCGTAGAAGTCCGCGACCTGCTCATCGAAGACGAGCCCATCGAAGAAATCATCAAACGCATCTACGCCGGCGACGCCCATCTTGAGGTGAGCGTGTGAGCAGTTGGGTGCAGGCCCTGGTCCCTTACGCGGAATTTTCGCGCGTGGGATTCGTCAACATCCTGGCGTTCCGGCTGCGCTATTTCACCGGCATCATCACTTATTTCCTGAATGTCACGGTGTACTACTTCATCTGGAGCGCGGTGTACCGCGGCGGCCTCGCCATCGCCGGATACAACCTGGCGCAGATGATCACTTACGTGAGCGTTGGCTGGATGATTCGCTCGTTCTACTGGAACACGATTGACCAGGAAATGGCGTACGAAGTGATCGAAGGCAAGATCGCCATGGATTTGATCAAGCCGGTTTCCGTGCAGTGGATGTGGATTTCGCGCGCCATCGGCGAATCGGCGTTTCGTCTCGGTTTGCTGACGCTGCCCACCGCCGTCGTGGTGGCGCTAGTATTTCCTGTGCAAGGCCCAGCATCGCGCGAAAATTTTCTGCTGTTCCTGGTGGCAGTGTTCGGCAGCTTCTTCCTGATGGCCGCGATCAATTTCATGATCGGCACGTGCGCGATTCCGCTGAAATCCATTCTCGCTTTGATTCGCGCGAAGTACTGGCTGATCGAGATGCTCTCCGGACTGCTGATCCCCATGTCGTTTTTCCCGGATCGCGTGCAAAGAGTGCTGGCATGGCTGCCGTTTGAGCATATCGCCTACACGCCGCTGCAGATTTATCTTGGCAAGCTGGACCGCGCAGCAGCGTTGCGCGCGCTGGGAATTCAGTGGCTGTGGGTGATCGCGCTGCTGTGGCTCGCCCACCTCTGGTGGGAACGCGCGGCGCAGAAAATCACCATTCACGGGGGTTAGTTCGTAGCGCCGGCGGCTCGCCGGCAGGTTTAGATTCAGAATAGGCGAAAAACGCCGGCGAGACGCCGGTGCTGCGCAAACCATGCCAACGACAATGCCCATCATCGAAAAGTCAGGCGTCGCCGGTTTCCTCGACGCCACGCAGCGGCATTTCGCGCTGTTGTTCGACTATTTTTCGCAGTATGCGAAAGTGCGCGTCAGCTATCGCGGCGATTTCTTCATCAGTCTGGCGACCAGCTTCGCCGCCACAATCTTTGCGCTGAGTTTCGTCGTGGTTCTATTCCGAAAAGTTCCGCAGCTTGCCGGCTGGCGCTTCGAAGAAGTGCTCTTCCTCTACGGCTTCTCGCTGATTCCCTACGGCATCTTCAACATCGTCAGCCTGAACCTCTACGATTTCGGGAACAATTACATCATCGAGGGGAAATTCGATCGCGTGCTGCTGCGGCCCGTTTCTTCGCTCTTTCAGGTGCTCTTCGAAACATTTCGCATCGAATCGCTGCAGGAAGTCGCCACCGGCGTATTTTGCATGTGGTGGGCCACGCGCCATCTGGGCCTGGCATGGACGCCCGCGAAAGTTGCCATGCTATTTTTCTTCGGCCTGTGCGCCGGCATCATCTATATATCGGTCTTCCTGATCCTCAGCACGGTATCGTTCTGGTTCGAAGATCGCATCGGCGTCCACCCACCCGTGTGGAACGTGATGGCCTTCGGCCGCTACCCGCTTTCGATTTACAGCGGCCTGGTGCAATTTTTCCTGTGCTGGATTATTCCCTTCGGCCTGGCGTCCTTCTATCCCAGCGTGCGTATGCTCGGCCGCAACGTCTCGCCGCAATACGCCCCGCTCGTGCCGGTCGTCGCGGTAGTGTTCCTCACCATAGCAATTTCGCTCTGGAATTTCGGCACGCGGCATTATTCTTCTACGGGAACCTGAGGGTTACAGGCAGGACGAACTAAGTTACTTTGATTACCAATATCACGCGATCATCTTCATGGGTGCCGCCGCGCGAGAATGAATCCACGTTGGTCATCACCGCTTGCACGATTTCCTGCGCCGGCAGATGGCGCTCGCGCGTCACCAGGTCCACCAGCCGCTGCGTGCCGAATTCTTCCTCCGACGAATTATTCGCTTCGGTGATTCCGTCGGTGCAGAAAACCACCACGTCGCCCGGATGCAGCTTCACGTGGCCGCGCTCGTAGCGCACGCCCGCGAAAAGTCCCACCACCATGCCGCCTTCGGTGAGGTATTCCACGTCGCCATTCACGCGCACCACCGCCGGCTGCACGTGTCCGGCATTCACGTAATGCAGGGTACGCCGCGGCTGGTCCAGCAGACCCACGAACATGGTCATGAATTTCTGCCCGCGCGTATCGGCCAGCATCATGTCGTTCAGCGATTCCACCAGGCGTTCCAGAGAATGCAAATGCGCCAGCAGCGCGTGCAGCGTTGCTTGCAGGTTGGCCATCACCATCGCCGAACCCACGCCCTTGCCTTCCACGTCCGCCACCACCGTCAGAATCGTATCCGGCGCGAGCGCAATGAAATCATAATAGTCGCCGCCGACTTCGAGCGACGGCCGGTGCGCCACGCCAATTTCAAATCCGTCGAGCACCGGCGGACGCTCCGGCAGCAGTCCCAGTTGAATGCTGCGCGCCAGCGCCAGATCGCGCTCCATGCGCTGCTTGTGCAGTAAATCGCGGTGCAGTTGCGCGTTTTCCAGCGCCAGCGCCACATGATCGGAAATCGCGCGCAGCAGGTTTTCGTCCGCGTGCGTGAACGGCCCCGATTTTTTGTTCAGTAGTTGCAACACGCCGATCGGTTCGCCGCTCTTGCTGCGAATCGGCAAACACAGCAGCGACTTGGTGCGGAAACCGAGCCGTATATCCACTTCGGATTCAAATCGCGGATCGGCGTAAGCGTCTTCCAAGTTCACGGTTTCGCCGTGCTCCGCCACCCACCCGGCAATCCCGCGGCTGATGGGCAGGCGAATTTCGTGCTGATCCAGGCCCAAACCCACCAGCGACCAGATTTCATTGCGCTCGCGATCAACAAGAAAAACCGTGCCGCGTTCAGCGCCGGTATGCCGCGTGGTCAGTTGCAAAATAATGTTGAGCAATTCGGCGAGATCCAGCGTGGAATTCAGCCGCTTAGTGGCTTCCACAATCGTGGAAAGCTCGATCACCGCGTGCCGCCGTTCGCTGCTTTCCAGCGCCACTTCCGCATAGCGCCGGAACAGTTCCAGCCATCCGCGCGTTCGGGGATCGAGCGGTCCCTTCGGCCGCGCCTCCAGGATTCCCACCGGATGCGCGCCGTGGCCTAAGACGAACGTGCAATGGTCGCCGTTCGTTCCCGAATCTTTCCCTTGCAGAATTCTCTCGATGCGCGCCGCGTCCGGCGCAGGCAGCTCGCCGCTTTCCTGCCACACCGACGGCGCCCCGCCCACCACCCGCCACAGCCGCGCTCCTTCCAATCGCCCCGGCGCCGCCAGCACGCACACCATCTGCGCGGCAAGTTCGCCGGGTTCGGTTTCCGGATTGAGCGTCGCCACTACCTGCTCGAGCGTCTCGAGCGGCAGACCGCCTTCGCTGGGCAGAGCGGATTTGCGTTTCACGCGACGTTTCCCTTGTATTGGATCACCAGTATGGTGATGTCGTCGGACTGCGCGGCGCCTTCGGTGAATACGCGCATCCCTTCGCGGATCGCATCGCCGAGCTGCGTCACGTTCTCGCCGCTAAAATCTTCCACGATCTGGCGCAGCCGGAATTCTTCGAACAATTCGTTGCGCGTGTTGGTCGCTTCCGAAACGCCGTCCGTGTATATCACCAGAAAATCGCCCGGCTCGAATTGCACGCGCGCGCTCTGGTATTCGGCTTCCGAAAACATTCCCACGGGGAAATTCGCCGAGCCCAGGCCTTCCAGCCCGCCGGCTTTACGTTTCAGAAGCGGCGGCACGTGTCCGGCGTTGACGTACTCAAAGCGCCCCAGCTTATCCAGAATGCCGTAGAACACGGTGGCATAGCGGTCTTCGCCCGTGCGCTCGCACAAATACTGATTCACGCGCGAAAAAACTCCAGGCAGCGAAATATCCATCGCGGCCGTCGTGAAGAACACTCCTTGCAGCAAAGTGGCCAGCAGCGCCGCCGTAACGCCCTTGCCCGAAATATCGCCCACGAAAAATCCGTGCCGTCCGCCGCCCAACCCAATCACGTCGAAGCAGTCGCCGCCCACCGAATGGCAGGAAAGAGTCGAGCCCGCCACCGCCACGTCCGGCAAATCGGGCAGCGACTTCGGCAGCAGCTGTTTCTGAATCTGGCTGGCAATTTCAATTTCGTGGTCCAGGCGCTGCTTCGCGCGCGACGCGGCAAACAATCGCGCGTTTTCCACCACCGTCGCGGCCTCGCGCGCCAGCGTGCGCAATACTTCGCGGTCCAGATCCGTAAACGCGCTGGACGGCACATGGCTATCCAGGTACAGCACGCCGAGCAATTCGCCCTGCCGCGTGGAAATGGTGGCGTCCAGCGTTTCGATCACCGGCAGCTTATCCACCGGAATCGCGATCACCGTGTGCAGCTCCAGCCGCGCCACGCTCTCCTGCTGGCTCATTCCGCCGTCTTCACCCGTGTCGCTGACGATCAGCTCGCGCCGCGTCTGCGCCACGCGCTTCACTACCGATTGCGAAACCTGCAATTGGTCGGGCCGCAAAGTTCGCCGCTGCGCGTCGCGCGCCACGATCATCTGCAATTCGTGCGACTCGTTCGCCAGCAGCAGCACGCCGCGTTCGGTGCGCGTCACTTGAATCGCCGCATCCACTACGGCCGTCAGCACGTCTTCCAGCGAGAGCCCTGTACCCAGTGTGCGCGCCACTTCCAGCAGCACGCCCAGGTGATACAGCTCGCGCGAGCCGGAATGGCTCGGCGCCGGCGCTTCCACGCGCTCCACCAATTCTTCGATCGTCGCGCCTTCACCCAGGAATTCCAGCTTGTAGGAATCCGCCATGCCGAAATCCACCTGGTCTTTCGCCTGCAGCTCGTGCTTGATCACTTTTTGGCCGTTGACGTACGTTCCGTGCCGGCTGCCCATGTCTTCCAGCACCATGTTGCCGTTGACGGAAAGTATTTGCGCCTGCTCGCGGCTGATGCGGCTATCGCGCAGGGTCAGTTCGTTGCCGGCTTGCCGTCCTATGCGGAACGGCGTGCTGGTGATGGCGACTTCCCGGCGAACACCATTCGGTTCTATGACAACAAGTCGTGCGGTACGTGGCATCGGTTTTAGTTGCTTTCTCGGGGGCCAGCAAAGTGACAGCTCGCCCAGGAGCGGCTTCGCTGGCACCGCACATGGTAGGTAAACTCGCGCCCGAAGTAAATAGCTGCCGCTGATTTACGCTGCTTTTCCCGAGGCCACGCAGGGTCACGCAGGAACCCCGCTGTTGCCGTGGTTTCTCCGCCCATGTAGAATTCACTGCGGTCTGCAGAAACTGCGATTTTGGGCGCAGTCAGGGCTCTGCGCTGGGCCGCCTGGCGATTTTCTGCAATCCGGGCTGTTGCGAACAGATCGGGAGACTTGATGATCAAAGCTGTTGCCGCCGCGGGGTTGATCGCGGCGCTTTTGCTCACCGCACCTGCATCCGAAAAAGAATGTGGCCGCGTGGAAGATGCCGGCCGGGTGATGAAAGAGATCATGAACATCCCGGACGACATTCCCAAGAGCGTTATCGGCAAGGCGGAATGCGTCGTGGTGCTTCCTTCCGTCGTGAAACTTGCTTTTGTTCTGGGCGCGAGTTACGGACGCGGCCTGATGACTTGCCGCAGCGGCCCCAATTTTAAGGGGCCTTGGGGAGCGCCTACCATGATGGCACTGGAAGGCGGCAGTTTCGGCTTGCAACTGGGCGGCCAGGCTACGGACTTTGTTCTGCTGCTGATGAACGACCGCGCCGCCAGCAGCATTCTGACCAGCAAGGTGAAATTGGGAGCCGATTTTTCCGTGGCAGCAGGGCCGGTAGGGCGCAACGTAACCGCCGAGACGGATGTCACCATGCACGCCGAGGTGTTTTCCTATTCACGTGCGCGCGGCCTTTTCGCCGGCATCTCGCTGGCGGGTTCCACTCTGCGTGCGGACAATGGCGCCAACACAGTCCTGTACGGGAAACCGGTGGATGCGAAGGGTGTGGTGCTCTTCGGCAAAGAGCCCGCCCCGGATTGCGCCAGATTACTGATCGCCACGCTGAACCAGAAATCGCCGAAAAATCTTTCGGGGAATTGATGCGCGAGGCCTTGGTAGCGGCGGTCTTTAGACCGCCTCTGACAATCGCCGCGATAATATTCTCCGCTGTCGTCGCTGCGTCCACGTCCTCGCCGGCAACGGCGCAAACCAGTTCCTCCAGCGTCACCTCCTACCAAATCGATGTGGACGCATCCAAACAGTGGGTGGACACAAAAATTGATTTGCGCGCTGGAGAAAAGTTGCGCCTCACCGCCAGCGGAACCATCACCTATCCCGCGGACAAAAAACATCCCGACGGTCGCACCTTTGGCCCGGACGGCCTCCCCCGTGCCTTCGGGGATTTGGTCCACGACTACGCTGTCAGCAACGCTGGCCACGGCTCGCTGATCGGACGGCTTGGCGACGATAATGTTGCGCAACCATTCCCGCTGGGCGAGAGCATGGATTATGAAGCGCCGGTAGCGGGGCGGCTATTTCTAGGAATTAACCAGAGCCTGCGCGACGCACAAGGCGCCAAGGGCAACTTCGAAGTGAAAATCGCAGTGCTCAATCCCGGCCTCAGCACCACCGCAGCCATCGCTATCGGCGGCCCACCCGAAACGCCGCTGCCAGAGATCACTCCCGCACTTCTGCGAAAAATTCCGCGGCGAGTTTCCGATCCGCAAGGCAAGCCCGGAGACATGGTCAACATCCTGCTCGTCGGCACCCAGGAGCAAGTGCTGCAAGTTTTCGCCAGAGCCGGTTGGGTGCGCGTGGACCGCTCCGTGCAAGACGCAGTAGTGAACGCGGTAATTGATTCGCTCGAAAAAAAAGATTACCTCACCATGCCCATGAGCACGCTCTACCTCTTCGCCCGCCCGCAAGATTATGGCTTCGCGCACGCCGAGCCGGTGCGCGTCGCCATGTCCCGCAATCACCTGCGCCTATGGAAATCGCCCTTTGTCGTGGACGGCCGCCCACTCTGGTGCGTCGCCGCCACCCACGACATCGGCTTCGAGCGCGACGAACGCAACAACAAAGTAACGCACAAGATTGACCCGGCAATCGACGGCGAACGCGAATACGTCAACGACACCCTCTCCCGCACCGGCCTGGTGCAGCACCGCACCCACGTAACCCCCGCCGATCCGCTCACAGAAGCCAGCACCGCCACCGGCGGCAGCTTCCACTCCGACGGCCGCATCCTCGTCCTGGTGCTGAAAGACGCAAACACCGCCGGCAAGAGCGACTGAGTGCGGCTTCTTCAACAGGTCCCTGCCGTCGCGTAGCCGGAAACTGACACACTACCTAATTCTCTGGCGCGTTGACGCCTCGCGTGCTCCGTCCCATTTATCCCGCTCGGTTCCGGCTCTGCAAAGCCATTGCCTCCCCGCAAGGTTTCACCTATCATGGGTTCCCCGCCCTTGAGGACCCCTATGACTGGGCCATTCTCCAGTTTTTTTGATCTGCGTGACAATCCCTTCCGGGCCAATCCAGACCCGCGCTATTTGTTCCTCACCCAGCAAACAAAAGAGATCCTGGACCAGATCATCGAAGGAATCCGCGGACGTAAAGGCTTGCTATTGCTTACGGGCGAAGTTGGCACGGGCAAGACTGTGTTGCTCAATCGCCTGATGGAGTGGCTCGAGCAGGAGCGCATCCCCAAAGCATTCATTTTTAATTCTCATCTGAAGGCCAGCGAGCTATTGGATTTGGTCCTGGCGGATTTCGGTGTGCCCGTCAACGCGAGCCGCGGCACGCCGCTGGCGCACCTCCATAGCTGGCTGCAGGACCGTTCCTGCGCGGGCCAGACCCCGGTATTGTTCGTGGACGAAGCGCAAGGGCTGACGCTGCGCACGCTCGAAGAGCTTCGCATGCTTTTGAATTTTCAGACCGTCCAGGGCAGCCCGTTGCAGATCGTCCTCTGCGGCCAGCCGGAATTTGAGGAAACTCTGAGGCGCCCCGAGCTGCGCCAGCTGCGCCAACGCATCGCGCTGCGTTGCCGTACCGCACCGCTGACGCTGGAGGAAATCCGCCATTACATTGATGCGCGTCTGCGCGTCGCAGGCAGCTCCGGTGCCGCCGTCTTCCACCCGGAAGCGGTCGAGGCGCTGCTGCTTTACTCGCGCGGACTCCCGCGCGTGCTCAATGCGCTATGCGAGCAGTCCCTGACGCGAGCCGCGCGAGAGAAAATCCGCCCCGTGCCCGGACGCGTAGTCGGTGAAGCCGCGCACGAACTGCAATATGACGAAATCAGGCCGGTCGTCCCGCTTGCCGCTGCGGGCGACGCGGTCTTTTCAAGTCCCTCTGGACACCTGTCGGGTTTTGCGGGAACTCCGGAAATTTTCCCCGCACCCGCTCCATCCGACCTTGGCGTGCCGCTCGATGCCAAAGCGCCCGGCATACCGAGTCGCGAGCCGCTCCGTCTCGCTGCCGCCGCAGCGGGCGCGTGCGCAGGCACGCTGGGTGCTCAGTTTGCCCCTCGCACGCCAGGTCTTGAATCCGGCTCCGGCGTGCCACGAATTTCGCAAGCGCCCATCGCGTTTCCTTCTCCGTGTGAGCGGCAGTCGCCGTCATCTCCGGTTGCATACGAGATTATTGACCGTCTCGCGTCGGCATCCAAAACCGCCGTGCCGATCGAGCCGCGAATCGTTGAGCGTACGGCCGCCCCACGGATCGTAGTGCCACTGGCCGTCGCGCGGAAGGAAGCGCCGAAACAAGAAAATGATTTCAGTAAGCGCTTGCGACGTCATCTTCTTGCCAAGACGAAGAGCGTGAAAGCCACGCTGTCCGCAATCGCGCCGGCATCGCAAGTCCGTCTCGCGCAAGTGCGAACGCGGGCTCATTCGCTGATCAGTGCTGCTTCCGGGCAATTATCCGCGTGGCGAAACAAGAACTGGAACGTTAGCAAAATCAACTTCCAATGGCCCGCCTTCGCATCATCATGCCTGCATTGGTTGCGAGCGCCGTCCCATGCAACGAGGCGCCTCCACGCATTGCCAAAGCCCTATAGGCCCGCGCCACAGACCGAGTTGTCGGCGCGCCTTCGGACAACACAGCCTCTCGGAAGCCATCCGCTGCCTCGTGCTCGCGCCTCGCAGTTCATCCGCGGCCCCGAAAAAGCCTCGCGCATCACCACTTCTATCTTGCAGTGGCTCCAGGAGCCGAGCCACTCCGTGCGCGAACGCAAGTCACCGCCCACATCCGGTACCCACCTGCCCTAGCGCGATACGAAGCGACGAATTCTCAGCAGCCACCCAATCCCAAATTTGCGTCCGCGACACGTTGACGTCTCCCTGACCGCGACCTATGATGCCGCGATTCTCTTACCCAGGAGATACCTCGTGAAATTCAGCCGACTTGCGTTGCTGCTCGTATTTTCCATTACCGTTCTGGCCGCCTCGGATTCCCCAGACACGCGCGAAATTACCGACCCGAAATCCGTCGCCTCCACCCCGCCATAGGCGCCATACCCATCCCCGTGGACGATCTTTTTTACACGCGCTCGGTGAGCGGCGGCGCCTGGTCGCCCGACGGCAAGCAAGTCGTCTTCAGCACCAACCTTACGGGCCGCAACAATCTGTGGAAAGTAAGCGCCGCGGGCGGCTGGCCCATCCAGCTGAGCCAATCGGACGATCGGCAGTCCGGCGCCACCTGGTCTCCAGACGGAAAATGGATCGTCTTTCAATCCGATCAGGGCGGCGGCGAAATTTACGACCTCTTCGCCATCCCCAGCGACGGCGGCGAGGTGCAGAACCTCACCAACACGCCCGAAATTTCCGAAACCAGCGCCGTCTGGTCGCGCGACGGCAAGACCATCGCCTTCGCGTACAAACCGAAGACCGCTTCCGCCACCGATATCGCCGTCATGGACTGGAAGACGCGCGCCGTGCGCAACCTGACGCAGGAAAAAACCGCGAACCATCTGTGGAGCAACGCCATCTGGAGCCCGGACGGAAAATTCATCTACGCCACGCGCTTCAATGCCGGCTTCACCGATTCGGACGCCTTTCGCATCGATGCCTCCACTGGCGCGCAGGAAAATTTTCGCCGCACGAAGGCGATCACCGCACCATGGCTTCTTCCATATCGCCCGACGGCCGCACGCTGCTGGTCGCTTCGGACCGTCCCGGCGGCTACAGCAACATCGCCGAAATAGATGTCGCCACCAAGAAACTCACCTGGGTCACCGATCTGAAGTGGGAAGCCAACGCCGGAGATTTTTCACCCGACGGCAAACAATTTACTTACGAAGTGAACGAAGACGGCCGCAGCGACGCCTATCTGGCCGACAGCGCTACGCGCCACGGCGTCAAAATCAATCTGCCCGCCGGTCTCAACAGCTACGCCGGAAATCCTTCGCCCTTCGCGCACCTGGGCGCGCGCCTGCTGGTTTCGCATCAAAGCTCCACCCAGCCCGGCGATCTGTGGGTTTACGACATCGCGCAGCAGGCGCCGCGCCAGCTCACCTATTCCGCCATCGCCAGCCTCACGGCCGCGAAAATCCCGCCCTCTCAACTGGTCCATTATAAAAGTTTCGACGGAAAAATTATCAGCGCCTTCGTCTGGGTGCCGTTCAATCTGAAGCGCGACGGCTCGAATCCCGCTATTGTCCTGCCCCACGGCGGGCCCACTGGACAGACCACCGATTATTTCAATCGCACGGTCGTCGCTCTCGCCACGCGCGGCTACATCTGCATTGCGCCCAATGTCCGCGGCTCCACTGGTTACGGCATGGATTTTCAGCAGGCCAATGTGAAGGACCTCGGCGGCGGCGACCTGCAAGATGAAATCTACGGCGTGAAATTCCTGGAAGCCACCGGCTACGTGGATTCGAAAAAAATCGGAATCACCGGCGGCTCCTACGGCGGCTACATGACTCTCATGGCCATCGGCAAAGCGCCGGAAATCTGGGCCGCGGCCGTCGAAGAATACGGCATCATCAACTGGCTCACCATGCTGCAGCACGAGGATCCCTTCCTGCAGCAATACGAAAAATCCCTGCTCGGCGATCCCGAAAAAGATCACGCCATCTACGACGCCGATTCCCCGCTCACCTTCATCAAGAACGCCAAGGCCCCGCTGCTGGTGCTCCAGGGCGATAACGACATCCGCGTGCCCAAGGAAGAAGCCGAGCAAGTGGTGCAAACCCTGAAGGACTCCGGCAAAACCGTGGACGCGCATTACTACTCCAACGAAGGCCACGGATTCGCCAAGCGCGAAAATCAGATTGACGCGATTCGCCGCACCATTGATTGGTTTGACCGCTACCTAAAGGGCAGCAAGTAGCGTCTAAGCGAGGCAGAACCAGCCAGGGGTGCTAACGTGCAGTCTCTGCCTCGCGGTTTCGCCGCCGCTATTTGCGTAACCCTGCTCGCATTTGCGGCCGCGTCTCGCCCACGTCCCGCCGCGGTGCGCGAATCGTTGGCCAACTCTGCCGCGGAAATTCCCCTCGCCATCACTCACGTCACCATCGTCAATTCGCAAGGCCCGCCACAAAAGGACGCGACTGTGATCGTTTCCCGCGGCGTGATCGAATGGATCGGTGATGCGCGCGACCACCGGCGCCCTGCGCACCAGGATGAATTGCAACTCGACGCGCGCGGAAAATTCCTGATTCCCGGCTTGTGGGACATGCACACGCACATCGCCGGAATCAGCGCCGAGCCGGCGTGGTCCAAAAACGTTTTGCTCCCCCTGCTCGTCGCGAATGGGATCACTGGAATACGCGACATGGGCGGCGACCTGCGCGCGCTCCAGCAATGGCGCCGGGAAATCGCGTCCGGCGCGCTGCTCGGGCCGCAAATCGTGGCCGCCGGTCCGATGCTCGTTCCCGCGCCCCCGCCCGGCAAGGCGAAATCCACCGACCCCTCAATCCTTCAAGTCGGCAGCGCCACAGAAGCCCGCGCCGCTGTGGACGCACTGCAGAAACAAGGCGCTGATTTCATCAAAGTGATTCAACTCTCACGCGAAGCCTATTTCGCAGTCGCCGCAGAATCGAAAAAAGACGGCATTTCCTTCGCCGGCCACGTTCCCAGGGGCGTCACCGCCAGCGAAGCCTCGGCCGCCGGACAGAAAAGCATCGAGCACATCATCTATAGCTCACTCGCGCTGGATTGCTCGAGCCAGGAAGCAGACCTGCGCCGCCGCTTGCAGGAAGCCTCCTCGAAAAAAGACGGCTCCGACGCCGCCGTGTTCGACAACGCGGACAGAACTTTTTCGCCGCAGAAAGCCGCAGCGCTGTGGGCCACCCTCCTGCGCAATGGCACCTGGGTCACGCCCACGCTTTATCCGATTTCGACTCTGGCCCACTCGCCCCAGCAATCGCCAGATGACCCGCTGCTAGCCTACATTCCGCTCGCCCTGCAAAAAGAATGGCGCCCGGCGGAACCGCCGTCGCAACGAGCATTGGCAGACGCTGCCTGGTGGAATCGTCAATATGAAAATGATCGCAAGTTGACGGGTGAGATGCATCGCGCGGGTGTCCGCCTGCTCGCCGGCAGCGATTCGCTCGATCGCTGCGTCTTCCCGGGCAGCAGCCTGCACTACGAGCTGCGCGAATTGGTCGCCGCAGGACTAACGCCGCAAGAAGCCCTGCAAACAGCCACGGAAAATCCCGCGGAATTCCTCAGCAGAAAAGATAGTGGGATGATCAAAGCAGGCCAGCGCGCTGATATGGTGTTGCTGGACGCCGATCCGTCGCAGAAGATTGAGAACACACAGAAAATTTCGGCAGTCGTCTTGGCCGGACAACTTCTCGCGCGCAAAGACCTCGACGCGCTGCTGGAAAAAGCCCGCGCCGCAGCCGCGGCATGGCAGGAAAACGGCCCGCAACAATCGCAGCAATAATTCGTCAGACCAGCGAAACGCTAGACGCTGCACGCGGCGCTGCTGACTTCGGCAAACGCGTCTGGCTATCCCATGCATCGCTCAATCGCCGGATGGTCTCGCGTAGCCGCACTGCCAGGTCCACCACGGTCTGCAGCCGCTGCGTGTCCGCCGCAGGCAATCGCACGCCATGCGAAAGCAATAGCTCCGCGTTGCCCAGTATCCCTGTAAGCGGATTGTTGATTTCGTGCCGGAAAATCTCTGCCACATCATCCGGCATATCCTCCCAGGGCGATCCTCTAGTCAAAGCGGACCGCCGCGCCCAGCGCAAACGCCGCTCCAACAGGCAGGCGGCCAGCGGAATAAAATCGCCGCGGCGCGCCACGAATTCCACTTCGCCCTCCGCTACCATCCGCAGGATCTCCGCCTGCCGTTCGGCCGCAGCCAGCAAAACCACGGGAGCGGTTTTCGTCAACTGGCGCAAAAATTCGCATAGCGGCGCGCCCAGCAGCAATTCGTCATCCAGCAGAATCACGCACGGCGCATCTTTCTCCATCCGCTCGACCACGTCCGCCAAATTCACAGCAGTGGAAATGGTCCCCACCGACGCGCAATTTTCGATTTCACGCCTCAGCCGCTCCGCGAGCCCGGCATCGGCAACGCACAGCAGCGCGCCTCGTGCAGCCGAACTCTCGTTTTCTTCCGTCGGTATGCGCACGGCGTTGCTCTGCGGTCTCATGTCTTCCGGTCCCTCCCAGGACCGGCAACCAACGCGCCTTCCTCCGCGCGCCGGTTGCGTTCCAGCCGGCGGTTCACTGCCAGCTTCAATTCTTCCACCAGAAAAGGCTTCGCCAGATACGGCAGCTTGCTCTTCTCCAGAAATTGCATCGTGCGCGGTGCCAGAGTGTCTCCGGTGACGAACAACAATTGATTCTGCACCGGACTGTCCGCGCGAATCAGCGCTTCGTAGAATGCCGGACCGTCCAGCCGCGGCATGCGCAGATCGCACACCACCAGGTCGTAGTGCGCGCGCGAAAGCCGCGCCAGTCCTTCCTGGCTTTCCAGCACCGCCTCCACCTGATGCCCTTCTTCCCGCAGCACGTCCACAATCAACTGCGCCACACTCGGCTCATCTTCCACCACCAGAATCCTTCCGCTGCGCACCGGCCCCGAGTCGCTCGCAAATTCCAGCGCCGCCGGCTCGTGCTCGTCCGCGGGAATCTCCAGCACCGGCAATTCCACCACAAAACGCGCCCCGCCTCCGCTCTGGTTCTCAAACGTCACTTCCCCGCCGTGCTGCTTCACGATTCCGTACACGATCGATAGCCCCAGCCCCGTCCCTACTCCGGGAGGCTTGGTGGTGAAGAACGGATCGAAAATCCGCGACGCGATTCCCCGCGGAACTCCCGGGCCGTCATCGGATATTTCTATTGCAATCCGCTGACCGTCCGCCACTCGCGTCTTGATTTTCACTTTGCCCTGCCCGCGTTCCTGCAACAGCGCCTGCTCCGCATTCATCAATAAATTCAACACCACCTGCTGCAACTGGTAGGGGTCCGCCATCGTTTCCGGCAAATCGCCCGCCAGCTCGCATTCCACCAGGATGTTCTCCACCCGCAATTCGTAGCTGCGCAGCGCCAGCGTGCGTTCCACGATTTCGTTCAGGTCCACGCGCGTGCGCTCCGGCTCATTCTCCCGCGCAAAATACAGCAGGTTCTTTACGATGCGCCGCGCCCGCTCCGCCTGCTGAAACACTTTGCTGGCTTCCGAATACTGCTCGGGCGCCAGGCCTTGCCCCAGCAGCAATTGCCCGTAACCCATGATGGCCGTCAACGGATTGTTCAATTCGTGCGCGATGCCCGAAACCAGCTGACCAACCGCCGCCATTTTTTCCGTCTGCAGCAGCTTGGATTGAATCTGCCGCTCTCCGGTTACGTCGTAATACAGCTCCAGCCAGCCCACCGCCCGGCCTTCGCGGTCCAGTACCGGGCGCGCAAACCGCTCCAGGATGCGCCGGGTCGGCCGCGTCAATTCCAACTCATCGTGCCCGGGAACTCGCTGTCCTTCTGCAAATGACTTCCACGGCGCATCAAAATTTTCAGGGGTGCGAAAGCGCGGCGCCACCAAAGCCGTCAGGTTCTCGAACGTCTCCAGAGATTGCAGCTGCCGGCGTTCCATCCCGAAATACTGCCCGAACCGCGCGTTGCAGAAACGAATTCGCCCAGCCGCGTCCAGCAGGATCGTGCCGGTCTGCATGGAATCCAGCACGCTGGTCAGTTCCGCCTCCACCTGCAGCCACTTGCCTTCCGCGCGCTGCACGATCGAGCCTTCCTCCAGGCACAACAACAAAGTCTGCGCTCCACCCAGCGCGGCGCGGAAACTGATGCGCACCGGAAAACCGCTGGCCAGCGCTCCCTCCACAATGGACAACGCCTTGGACGCGGCCTGCAAAGTGCACAACCGCGAAAACTCCTCTCGAGACGGCCGCGCGAGGAACTCTCCCAGGTCCGCGTCAACCAGCTCGCTCTCCTTGCAGCGCAACATCTCGCCGGCGCGAGGATTCGCCCGCTCAATCACGCCCTGCGGGTTAACCATTAGCAGCGCTTCGGCGCTGGTGTCAAACACCGCCGCGAACCCGGCGTCACCGAAAAGCGCATTCCCATCGGGCTGGGACTCGCCCGCTGCGGAACCCCGCGACGAATGCGCCGTCATTCGCGCCAGCGAAGCCTGCGATCCGCCGTGCTTCATTGCGGCGTTCCTCCGCAGCGCGCGTGCGACCTGCGAACGGCGAAGCAGAACGCCGTGTACCGTCGCGCAGTTCATTTCGCAACCCACAATGTTCCTGTGCATGACGCTTCCACCAAGCCCGATATCGAGCGCATGCCAATCCCATTGCATGATTCGGTCCAAGTGGACTGCGCTTAAATCTTTATGTATCAGTGTGGTGGCGATGCAGGGGGAGAGAATAAAGAGAAGAACTTCCCACTTCGATACAGACCTTCCCCTCTAGGGATTTTTTGCCTAGCGAAATCCATCGGTAGTGAGCCTGCGGCGCAACTGGAGGATGTTTGTAGATCGTGGCTTCGGACGCGGTGCGAGTACTCGAGGGTCTTTGCAGGTCCTGCCTTCAGTTCATCATTCGAGCCTGCTGGCGGCAGGCACGAATGGCCCAGACATCCATCCCGCAAATTCAACGAGGCTTCATCGTTTGGTGAAAAATATCAATTCGGCTGCGTCTGCGAGTCATACTGCTTCAGCTTGCGATACAAAGTCGTCTTGCCGATCCCCAGCATCCGCGCCGCAGCCAGCTTGTCGCCTCCCGCTTCGCGTAACGCGCGCAAAATCGCCCGACGCTCCAACTCATCCAGCGGCAGCAGTTCGTCGTTCTGCGGCAGCCGATCGCCCGTGCCGTACTGCAAATTCGTCGGCAGATCGCCCGCGTGCAGGATGGGCCCCGAACCCAGCGCAATGGCCCGCTCAATCGCGTTCTCCAGCTCGCGCACATTGCCCGGCCAGTCGTAAGCCATCATCCGCGCAATCGCATCTTCGGAAATCGTACGCATCCTTCCATTCGTCTCGCTGAATTTCTCCAGGAACGAATTCACCAGAATCGGGATATCCGTCTTGCGCTCGCGCAGCGGCGGTATCTTGATTTGCACCACGTTTAACCGGAAAAAAAGATCCTGGCGAAAGGTGCCCTGCCGCACCGCGGCGTCCAGATCGCGATTCGTCGCCGCAATAATTCGCGCCGATAGCGGAATGCGGTCCGTCGAACCCACCGGGCGCACTTCTTTTTCCTGCAATGCGCGCAGCAGCTTGGCCTGCATGTCAAACGGCAGGTCTCCTATCTCATCCAGGAACAGCGTGCCGCCGTCGGCGATCTCCATCAGCCCTTGTTTCGCGTGCAGCGCTCCGGTGAACGCGCCCTTCACGTATCCAAATAATTCCGCCTCAATCAAAGTGGGCACCAGCGAAGAACAATCCACCGGAATGAACGGCTTGTTCCGCCGCACGCCCGAAAAATGCACCGAGCGCGCCACCAATTCCTTTCCCGTGCCGCTCTCGCCCAGAATCAGCACCGGATACGCGTGCTGGCTCACTCGTTCGATCAGGCGGTACACCCGCTGCATCTTCAGCGAAACGCCGATCAAATCCGCGAATCCCGGCCGCGTGCGCAGCGTCTCGCGCAGCACGCGGTTTTCCTGATCCACATCCAGCAGCCGTATCATCCGATCCAGCTTGCTGCGCAGCTCCGGGATGTGAAATGGCTTGGTGATGTAATCCGCGGCCCCCAGACGCGTCGCCTCCACCGCGCTCTCAATCGTGCCGTACTGCGTCAGCACCAGCACCGCCGTCTGCGGATAATTAGTGCGCACCCGCTTCAGCAATTCCAGGCCGCCGATCTGCGGCACGCGCAGGTCCGTGATCAGAATATCCACCGGCATCTGATCCAGGATCTCCAGCGCCTGCTCCGTCGTCGAAGCCGTGCGCGTGCGTAATCCGGAATCCGTCACCACGTCGTGACACAGACTCCGTGTTGCGTCCTCATCATCCACAATCAAAACCGTCGCCGATATCGGGCGTTCCGCCGTGAACACCTGTCCTACCGCCATGGTATTCGTTCCCCTTTTCCGTCTGCGTTTCCCGAGTTCATTTGCAACACAAGCACCAAATGGGAACGATTCCGGATCTGCCCGATCTAACAGTGTTTAGGTGTCGATTCGGCAAAGAGTGAGGCGCAAAGTGTAGAGTCGAAATGGAACAATTAACAAGTCCGTAATAGTACGCAGGCGCGTAAGTCTTTTTTCTCGTAGCTCGTGCAACGTTGGGAATGCTGAAGTTTCAATGACGGAAAATCGCGCCAACTGGCTTACAACTGAGGTCTCATCTCGCTCATCCCGGGACTGCTGCTGCCAGCTCAGCGCCCGTCCAGTGCTCGTCCTGCGCCGGTCCAGTCCGTGCTCACTGGCCGCCCGTCGCGTCAACGGCGCCCTTGGTACCTGTCGCGCCCATGGTTAAGGTTTTCGCTGCGGCATCACCGGACAAATCGAGAACGTACAAGCCGTCGTTCGCTGACCCGGCGTAGATCCGCCCCGCCGCGCCCACCGCAACCAGCACCGGGAACGCACCATCGCTCGCACGCGCTGCGCTACCCGTTACGCCAGCCGATGTCCTGGTCGTCGCGCTCTGTTTTACCCGCGACCAAGTCGCGCCTTCATCCCGCGAAATATAAAGTCCCGCCGCTTGCATCGAAACCAGCCAAAAATCCGGCCGTGCCAGCAAGGCATCCGCCAAGCCGCCGGGCAGTCCCGCCTGCGCCTTGGTCCAGCGCTCTCCGGCGTCGCGCGAAATGTATAACCCCGTGCGGGCCACCGCGAGCAAAATATTGTCTGGCGTCCACTCCAGCCGAATCGCGCCGCCCGATTCGAGCGGCAGATCGTGCCAGGTCCATGTGCGTCCCGCATCTTCGGAAAAGATCATCCCACCCGAAGAGACCAGCCGGATCCGCTGTCCATCGCTCGATGCACGCACCGAACCGACCGGCAATTCCACCGAGCCCATCGCCAGCTCCGTCCACGACCGGCCGGAGTCATCCGACACGAAAAGCCCCTGCTCCGTAGCGGCGAACCAAGCCGCATCGGCGAAAAACATGTCGTTCACTGCCGGCCGAAAAGCGCGCAGCTCGGCTTTCGACCGCGGCGAATTGCTCGCTGCATCTCCCGCTGAATCGACAGTCGAAAAATGTCCCACGACTCCGATGCGCGCCCAGGCATTTCGTCGCGCATCGAATCGCGCGAGGCCCCCGGACGCGAGAGCGGCCCACCAACCCGTTGGCGATGAAAAAATCTGCCGCACCGCTTCTCCGTCGAGCCCGACGCTCATCGCCTCCCAATTCTTGCCACCATCCGCGGTCATCAGCAGCGTGTCCGGCGCATTCTCCAGAACCGCGGCTGCGTACTCCGGGTCACGCCGGTCCACAGCCAGCGAAACGATGCGGTGATGGTGAAATCCCTCGTTCGACGCCTGGAAACTTGCGCCGCCATCATCGCTCGCGAGCACCCCGTGCTGTTCCGTTCCCAGCAGCACGCGCGATTCGCCGCCAGCATCGCCATCGCGCGGCACGATCACCATCGAATTAATCACCCAGCTCCGCGGTGAAATTCGCCGCCACGAAGCGCCACCGTTCGCGGTCTTCCACAATCCCTCGGTCGTCCCCGCATACAAAATCGCCGGGCGCGCCGCGTCCTGGCGAATCACCGGCGTACGTCGCGAAGAGTACGGGATGCCTTCCAGTTTTTCCCAGGTCGCGCCGGCATCGTCGCTGCGGTACATCCCCGAGCAGGCGCTGGCAAAAATCCGCTGCGGATTCTCTGCGTCCGTCAGCAGGCTGAGCACGTCGGAATCGTCAATCATTCCCCTGTGAATCGGGCTCCAGTGCTTGCCGCCGTCCGTGGTCTTCCACGGAAGATGAAACGTCCCGGCGTAGATTGTCAGCGGATCGCGCGAATCAATCGCCAGCGAATCAAAATTGCGCAGCTCGGCATCGCCAGCTGGCGTCACGCGCCGCCAGCTCTCCCCCGAATCGCGCGACAAGAAAACTCCGTCCAGCGCCCCAGCCACCAGCACAGCCGGATCCGATGCAGCCTGCGCCAGCGCGCGCACCGCGTGGCCCGCGAGCCCAGAATCGTGCCACGTCACACCGCCGTCAGTGCTCAGAAATACTCCGCCGCCTTCACCTGCAATCTCGCGCGTCCATGTGGCGGCATACAGCCGTGCGGAATCGCGCGGATCCACGATGATCGCTGTCACCACCGTGTTTTGATTTTCACCCGCCGCTCCGGCCTGTTCCCAATCGGCCCCGCCATCGCGCGACACAAAAATCGCACCGTCGGTCGTGCCCATATAAAGCACGTCCCGGCGCGCCGGATCGCTCGCCAGCGCACGCACGTCGCCGCCTGCAGGGCCCATCGCCTGCCACACCTGCGCTTGTACCGGCGCCGCACCCACGCACGCACACACGCACGCGCAAACCAAGCCAAACACCACGATAGAATTAAACCGGAAGGACCTGATCAGCGAAGTCATATCGGATACGCGCCGTGTACGCCCGGCAAAAATTTGCGGTGGAACGAGCGCGAAGCGTCAGTCGTAAATTAACTTCGATTCGAAGCACCGGGCCACGCCGGCTCTGGCGGAGCGCAGCAGCACGCTGCTTCCTTTACGCAACTTCTCCAGTCAAAGACACTGCTCGCCGAAATCCCACCGCCCGCGATTGCCGCCGGGCGTCCTGCTGCTTCCTTTCTCCCTCAGCAGCTGCAACAAACCTGCAACGGGCCTGCAACTGGCCTGCAATAAACCCGAAATCAATCCGAAATGAACGCAACCTTAATACGACGCGCCATCCGGAACAAACACTATATCCACCCGCCGATTGTCCTTGCCCGCGCCCGCCACTCCCGCCGCGGTGCGAACCTCAACCCGCGAAGCGTCCACGCCCTTCTTCTCCTGCAAATATCTCTGGCAGCTCGCCGCGCGTTCGCCCGCCAACTTCGCGGCCAGCGGTTCCTTCGGGTCCGCGGAACCCACCAGCACCACCTTCGACCGCGGATCGCTCTGCAAGCGCACCGCGGCGTCATCCAGATTGCGTTTGCACACGTTGTCCGCCCCCGCGCTGCCCGGCGCGAAATCGCAAGCACTCACCTTGTTCGCTTGCGGCGCGGGCGGCGGCGCTTGCACCGTAACAGCCGCGGTGCAATCGCACGCGCTATGCACTTCATTTTCCGCGCGACCAGTCACAGTATAGATTCCCGGCGCGAGCCCCGATGTATCGAATTGTACTATCGAGCCGCTGCCGATCACCTGCCCGCCGTTGGCCTGCCACGTGAAGCGTATCGCCGTCCCCGATGCATCGTTCACATTGGCCGTGATTTCCGCGCGCTCCCCGGCGAGCACCGTCGAACGATCCGCAGTGCAGGTCATCGTCGGAGCAGGAGGCGCCGGTTTCGGCTGCACGGTCACGTTCGCGGAGCAACTCGCCGTCTTGCCCGCGCCGTTATCCACGCGCGATGTCAGCGTGTAACTGCCCGCGCCCACGCTAGCGGAATTCCAGCGCACGTACGGTCCTGATCCATCAATCGAGCCGCCCGTCGCGGTCCACTGGTAAGTCAAGGGTAGTCCGTTCGCATCCGTGGCGTTTACATTCGCCGTAACGTAATCCTCCGATCCTTCCTTCACCGCAGCCTTATCCACCGCGCAGGAAGCCGTCACCACGTCCGGCGGCAGCGGCTTTTCCGGCCAGTGCGCCACGCCCACCTTAATTATGAATCCGTTGCGGTCGCGATGATTCGTCAGGTCCAGCGAATACCGGTAACCCATGTCCATCGCCGCCCACTTCCACGCATACAGCCGGAAACCAATAATATTGTCCACGGGATCGCGCGCGCCAAACGTGGTGTTCTGAATTCCCTTACCGATATAAACCGTCCCGTCGTACTCCGTCATAATCTGAAAACGCTTCGTCGGAAAAATCAAAAGGCCCGCGCCTACCTGCATTTGATCCGCCAGATTCAGCACCACGGTTTCCGGAACGCCGCCAACACTAACCGTATAGCTGGAATCACGCGTAAAACGATACGCCCAGTTCGCCGTCGCCGTAATTCCCCCGTGGAAGAACGTCTTGCTGGCCTCCAAACCGACTCCGTAATTGAACTTCCCGTACTGCACCTGGTTCGCCAGCAGGTCCGTCAGCCCAGTCTTTGTCGGAAGATAGAAATCATTGCGAATGGAAAGACTGATCGGCTTCCCGCGCCGCTCCGAAAGCAACCCAATCTTGAATCCCAAATCCATTTCGCCCACGCCGCTGCCGTTGTGTGACGCAAACGGCGCATCTTCCACATAAGCCGGCGGAAAACCAGTGGAAGGAATGATCGAGTTATAAATCGTGTTCTGGTATTGCGGGTTCACGTTCCCCGGCGCCAAGCTCAGAAGACTTGGCTCTCCGACGTGAATGTAATCGTACGAATTAATCTGAAAAAATAACGAGAGCCAGTTGGTCGCGCCGTAGCCGAACGAGGGAACCAGTTGCAGCGACGTTATGTCTCCCGGCATGCGCGAAAACTTATTCAACCCGATGCCCAGCGACCAGCCATGCTTGGGAAGTGTCTCGCCGGTTTCCAGCAGGAATAGTCCCGGATTGCCGTCCAGCGCCGGCATCGGCGTGAATTTCGGCAGCTCAGAATCCTCGTCAGCCATCGCCGCTTTCGCTTGTCCCGCGCCCGAATTGGGTCTGGCCAAACCGGACGATGATGCTGGCGATGATGGGGAAGACGACGCGGAAGACGACACAGAAGACGATCCGGAAGCCGACGCCGATGGCGGTACTGGTGGCGCTGTTGCGTCAGCGGGGGAACTCGCAGGAGTCGTCGCTGCGTCGGACGATGTGCCGCTCGCCGCCGCGGCATCAGTCGTGACGGTGGCGGCCTCAGCGCCCTTAGCGCCCTTGGAGATCGTGTCGCTCGCGCCGGCCACATCCGCAGCCGCCGAGGCCTTCGCGGCTGCGCTCGCGGATCCATCCGCCACACGCGGCTTGGTATCGTCGGCAAACGCCGCCCCTACCACCAAAAAGAAAGCCACAACGAAAATGGCGGCTCGTTCTGACACTTTCAAAGTACGCCTCCTCAGCACAGCCCCAGCCACATCGTTCCGCGCTGACGATAGCGCTCATTCTTCCCCCCACACGCGACGCCATGAAAATAATGCACAGGACTCGAAAGGGGGCCGAAAAAGGGAGTATCGAGCGTGTCCTACGGTAACCCGTAAAACTGGCGCGATTATAATTCACGCCAGTCCGTTCCTGTACAGTTTTTTCTGAATCTCGGCCCGCTCTAGCCCCCGCGCCAAGTGCCCACGTGAATATCTTGCATTCCACCCGCCCAGCGCGCGCTCTCAGGTTTTGACGTTGTAGCGGCGCACTTCAGTGCGCCATCGGTCGCGCATCCAGCACCGCTGGCGGCCCCGCTTTGCGTGACTCAAAAACCCGCACTCGCCTCGCAGCCCAAGTTTTGCTATATTCACCTCAAGACGTACCCGCTTTCGCCTCCAGCTGAAAGCGCCAAACAAAAACTTGGAGGAGTTCATGAAACGCTGGAGAAGCTTCGCATTTACGTCCGCTCTGTTGCTGTTTTCAAGTGTGGCAACCCAAACCCAAATCCAAGCCCAAACGCAACCGCAGGATCCCGCCGCGCCAGCCCAGGACGCCCCACCCGACTCCGCCGCGCGCGGCACTCGTTTTCTAATCTCCCTGCAAACCACCATCTCCACCAAGGAAGACAAGGTCGGCAAGCAATTCCTCGCCCGCACCCTCGAGCCCATCGTCACCGCCGCAGGTCCCACCCTGCCCGCCGGAGCCCTAATCCGCGGCCACATTGACAAAATTCAGCCCGCCGGAAAAGTAGGCCGCGCGCGCCTCTGGCTCACCTTCGATGAAATCCACGATTCCACCGGCTGGATACCTCTGGTAGCCGACTTGATTGACGCCCCAGGAGTCCATTCCATACGCGTGCTCTACGACCGTGAAGGCGAAATCCGCGTCACCAACACCAAGCAGGAAGACGCCGCCTTCGCCGCCGCCGAAGCCGCGTTCGTCGGCGCCGAGCCAGGTATCGCCAAAAAGGACAAGCAAGACGCCGCCATGGGCGCCGCCATCTCCGCCGCCACCGCATTCATGATTACCTCCGGCCTCGGCCAGGAACTCACGCTGCCGCAAAACATGAAGCTCGAGCTGGTCCTCGAGCGCCCCCTGCATCTCGGCAGAACCTAGAAGTCGGCCTGGTAACTCGAGAATTTCGGTAAGTCGTGGTTTCAGAGTCTGTGTGACAACTACTGTTTCGCGTCAGGGCACGGCTTCAGCCGTGCCGTAACCGCCGCGACGTCAGAGCGGCTTTAGCCGCTGAGGGATTGAATTGCGAGTTCTCACGCAGGCTCTTAGGCGGGCGGGGACGCAACGGTGGAACAAGCAGGCAGCCAGGCATAAACGCAGACAGCCCGACACTCATGCGGCAGTAGAAGTAGAAGGCTGCGCGAAGTCAATGCGTTCAATCGTCACCGCAATTCCGTAAAGCGGCGTAGCCTCGCCCGGAAGTTCCCATGTGCGCAGCGTCTTCACCGTGGCCCGCGCCAGCACGCAAGAATTTCGCTCCCGCTCCGCCGGCAAACAAAACGCCAGCTCCAGCGTCGTTCCGATCTCGAATGAAATCTGCGCGTGGAACAAAATCCCAGTGCGCGAAATATCCCGCAGCTCACCGGCGTGGAATTCCGGCGGCGAGTGCTGCGACGTGCAAATCTGCACCGGCACATGAATATCGTAGCGCACAGCCTTCCGATTCTCTTCCACGGTTCACCCATGAAACCGGCTGCAAGAAGATGGCCGACCGCACCTCCCGTCTCCACTGACAATAAAGCCGTTAAGTCGCGAGCCGCCCTCCCATCGCCAGAACGACCCCGCAAATCCTTCCCATTGCAGGAATCCACCTGTGCCGAAGCGGCCGCCGCCACCCCCACTCTATTGGCTTTCCTCCGCACTGCTGCTACATTCGAGAATCCGATGATCGCCGCCAGCCCCACCCGCGGCGCATCCACCCAGCCCGAAGGCGTAAGATTCCACATGCTGATCCGCTTGGGCTACGACATCATTTTTGACGCTCCCGCCCCCGTAGCCACCGTTGCGCTCCTGAAAGTGCATCCGTCCCGCGCGCAGGATCTGCGCATGCCCGATGAATTGAAACTGGAGCCCGCCACCGCAGTCCACAGTTACCTCGACAGTTTCGGAAATAACTGTTCCCGCTTTCTTGCGCCCGCAGGCCCACTCCACCTGAACAACTCCACTCTGATTTACGACACTGGCATTCCAGACCCAGTCGCGCCGTGGGCCCACGAAGTGCCGCCGCAGCATTTGCCGGATGACGCGCTCCGCTATCTCCTCAGCAGCCGCTACTGCGAAGTGGACCGCATGTCCAACATTGCCACGGAACTTTTCGGCGGCGTCGCGCCCGGATGGAATCGCGTGCAGGCCGTCTGCCAATGGGTGCACGACAAGGTGAAGTTCGGATACGAATACGCGAACGCCATGAAAACCGCGCTCGATGTTTTTGCCGACCGCAAAGGCGTTTGCCGCGATTTTCAGCACCTCGCCGTTACCATGTGCCGCGCGCTGAATATCCCGGCGCGCTATGCCACTGGATATCTGGGAGACATTGGCGTCCCGGCGTCGCCCATGCCCATGGATTTCAGCGCGTGGTTCGAAGCGTATCTGCAAGACCGCTGGTGGACCTTCGATGCGCGCCACAACCAGCCGCGCATCGGCCGCGTGTTGATGGCCGTGGGCCGCGACGCATCCGACGTGGCGCTCACCACATCCTTCGGCACCGCGAATCTGCTGCAATTCAGCGTGACCACTTCCGAAGTGCCGGAGCAGGAAGCGGCGCACAACTGACCGCTGAAATTGTCGCGCGCGCTGGGCCCGACGAGCCTTTCGCGGCGGGTATTCCAGCAATCGGAAACGGAGCACCCGCCAACCCGCGCCCCGCTCTATTGGATTTCCGCCGTACTGCTGGTAGGCTCAAAGTTCCGATGGCCACCTCGACTCCCAACCAGCAGCGCATCCTGATCGTCGAAGATGAAGACAACGCCCGCAAAGGCTACGAAGCCCTGCTGCGCAAATGGAATTGGGAAATCCTCGGCGTCGGCAGCGGCGAAGAAGCCCTCGCCAAATTTCAGGAATTCCAGCCCAGCCTGATCCTCGCGGACGTCGAGCTCCCCGGCATGAACGGCCTCGATCTGCTCAAGCAACTAGGCGACGACATCCTGCGCATTCCCGTAATCATCATCACCGGCCGCGGCAGCGACGAACGCGTCGTCCAAGCCATCGAAGCCGGCGCCTACTGGTACATCGAAAAACCTCTAAAGCCTCCGGTGCTGCGCGCGCTACTCGAACGCGCGCTCGGCCACGTGCGCAATCAACAAGCTGTAGTAGCGCTCACGCGCGATCTGCGCGCCGCCGGAAAACTCGGCACTCTCGTCGGCACTTCCGCCCCAATGCAAGACGTAATGCGCCAGGTGGAAATTGCCGCGCCATCTACCGCCTCCGTTCTCATCACCGGCGAAACCGGCTCGGGCAAAGAAATGGTCGCGCGCTCGATTCACATGCTCTCGCCGCGCGCCGACCGCCCCTTCGTCGCCATCAATTGCTCCGCCATCCCCGAATCCCTGATGGAAAGCGAAATTTTCGGTCACGAGAAAGGCGCCTTCACCGGCGCCGCCGAACGCCGCATCGGCTGTTTCGAGTTGGCTGACGGCGGCACTCTGCTGCTCGACGAAATCGGCGAAATGCCCGCGCAAACACAAGCGAAACTACTCCGCGTCCTGGAAGATCACAAAGTCCGCCGCCTCGGCAGCAAAGTGGAAACGCCCGTGGACGTGCGCGTAGTCGCCGCCACCAACAAGAACCCGGAACAAGCCGTGGCCGATGGACATCTACGCCAGGATCTCTATTTCCGCCTGAATGTTTTCAACATCCACCTCCCTCCGTTGCGCGAACACAAGGAAGATCTGCCACTTCTGGTGGATCACCTGCTCACCGATATTTCCACCAAGCACGAAAAGAAAGTCACCGGTGTCGGCACCGACGTCATGGAACTCTTCAAATCCTATCCTTGGCCGGGCAACGTGCGCGAGCTGCGCAACGTCCTGGAGCGTTCCGCCATCGCTTCCGACCGCGCTACCATCGCGCGCCAGCATCTGCCCGCCGAATTTGGCCGCGTCACCGCCATGACCACCTCCGGCCTGGGCGGCCTGCGCTTCCCCATCGGCACCACGGTGGACGCCGTCGAGCGCGAACTGATCGTGCAAACTCTGGCCGCTACCAGCCAGAACAAGACGCGCGCCGCCGAGCTTCTCGGCATCAGTCTGAAAACGCTGCACAACAAATTAAAAGAATACGAGGCGGGGCGGAGAGATGCGTCTCAGCCTGAAAACTAAATTCACGCTGGCGACTTCCCTGCTGGTCTTGGCGGTCGTCACCGCGGTCTCGGGCTTGTACATCGCGCGCCTCACGCGCCAGACGTTGCGCCAGGCCGATGACCGCGCGCGCTTCGTCGCGCGACAAATCTATCTGGCCTGCCAGAATTCGCTCACCGACGCCGCCGCGCGCGGCGAATCCCCGGCTTCCTCCAGTCCTGCGGATTTGCGCGCCTACGTGCAGCGCGCTCTCGACAATAGCAGCACCCTGAATTCCGTCATGGAATCGGCCATCGGCTATTCCCCGTCCATCTATGAAATCACCATCAGCGACCTCGACGGAATCGTGCTCGTCTCCAGCGACGCCAGCCTGCGCGGCCAGAAAATTGCCCAGCGCCCACCGGTGGACTCACTCGTGCGCGGCGGCTTCTTCCAGCAATTGCGCACGCTCTACGGACCGCCGCTGGTGTACGAAGATTCGCTGCCCTTCAATATCAATGGGCCTTTCGGCGACATTCGCATCGGCCTTTCTTCCGCGCTGATTCGCAACGAAATTTCGCCCGGCCTGGTATCCGCCGGCTATTACGCGCTGGCCTCCGTGCTGCTTTCCACTCTGCTCGCGCTCGTCGTCAGCCGCGCCTCCCTCGCTCCGATTGACCGCATCTCCGCCCAACTCGACCGCATCTCCGCCGGCGAATTCGATCTCGAACCCGTCGAACGCAGCGACGAATTCGGCGCGGTCAGCACCAAAATCATCGGCATCGGAAAACAGTTAAGAGACGTCCGCGAAATTTTCAGCACCCTGCGCGAAAATCTCGACCAGGTGATGGGCGGCCTGGAAGACGGCCTGCTGCTTTTTAACGCCCGCGGCAACGCGGTGCTGGTGAGCCCGTCGGTGGAAAAATTCCTGGGCCAACGCTCCGAAGTTCTGCGCGGATTGCGCGTCAGCGAAATTTTTCCCCCAGGGCATCCCGCGCGCGAAGCCTTGGGCATTCATGGTGACGAAGTCGGCCACATCGAAAATGCCGAAATTACTCTCGCCGGACTGCACGGCTCGCAGCGCATCGGCCTCAGCGCCCAGGTAATCCGCGAGCACGGCTTGGCCATGGGCGCGCTCATCACTCTGCGCGACGTCGAATCCCTCGAACGCATCGGCAATCAACTCCAAGTCTCCGAACGCCTCGCCGCGCTGGGCCGCGTCACCGCCGGCGTCGCGCACGAAGTGAAAAATCCCCTGAATTCCATGCGCCTGTGGCTCGAAGTCCTGAAAGCCAATATGCCCGTCGAGCCCGAACCCCAGCAGGCCGTGAAAATGCTCGATAGCGAAATTGATCGCCTCGATCGCGCCGTGAAAACGTTCCTGAACTTCACCAAGCCGCTGGAAATCAAGCTGGAGGAAACCGATCTGCGCGTTTTGCTCGACGACGTGCTGGAAGCCGCGCGCCCCACTATCGCCAAAGCCGGCATCGAGCTCCGCGTGGATTTGCCTTCGGAATTTCCCCATGTTCTGGTGGATGGCCAGCTCATTCATCAGGCCGTGCTCAATCTGTTGTTGAACGCCAGCGACTTCACCAGTCCCGGCGGCAACATCTCGCTGAGCCTGCGCCGCCACGGTGATTTCGCCGTCGTCGCCGTCGCCGATTCCGGCGCCGGAATTTCGCCCGAAAATCAAAAGAAAATTTTCCAGTTGTTTTTTACCACCCGTCCCGGAGGGACCGGCATCGGACTGGCAAACACTTTTCGATTTGTGCAGTTGCACAACGGTCGGATAGAATTCGAATCCGAGCCTGGACGCGGCACGACCTTTCGCCTGGAACTGCCGCTGGCGCGCTCCCTGGAGGCGCCGCAAGGAAAGCATCGCGATTTCGGGCAACCGTTCGCTGAAGAGAAAAGATAAAGTTAGATGTTATTAGAAATTGAAAGTTGAAAGTTGGCAGTTAGCACTTGGAACTGAGCTGTCGGAAGTAAGAAGATAAATGCCCAGCCGAAAAACAGAATCCGCGTTGCTGGCAGCCTTTTTTCTCAGCGGGCTGTCATTGAGCACGGTGGGGTGTAACCGCACGACGGTGAAAGCCGCTGCGCCGGTCGCCTCCGCGCCCGCGCCTTCCACCGCCGATTCCAAACCCATCACCAACATTGCGCCAGACACCGACGCTCTGCCCCCGGTCGAAACCGTAGTCCCTCCGCCGACTCCCGCCGCCACCGCCGCCGCTCCGTTACCTGTCGAGCCAGCGCACACCAAACCTCCGCCGCCTCCGCACCGCCAACCCGCCGAAGCCTCCTCGGACACTCAGGCCGAGCAGCCCGCGCGCACTCCACCGCCGCAAATCTCCCCGCAGCTTTCGCCCGGCGATCAAGCCAGCATGCGCCGCACCACGGGCGAAGACACCAATGTCGCGCAAAAAAATCTGCAGCAGGCCAACGGCAAAGTCTTGAACGCCGCGCAACAAGATCTCGTCGAAAAAATTCGCAGCTTCCTGGCCCAATCCGAAGAAGCCGGCAAAGGCGGCGACTGGTCCCGCGCCCAAACCCTCGCCCAAAAAGCCCGCCTCCTCTCCGTCGAGCTCGTTGAGTCCCTCTGAGCTGAATCTCGCATCAGGTCCGCCGTAGCTAGCTCCTTCCTCGGTCGCCGCCGTGTCGAGGAATATCCACCCAAGAATTCCTGCTAATATGAATCGATGAGCGCTTACGACGTCATCATCGTTGGCGGCGGATTGATCGGCAGCTCGATCGCCTTCGAGCTTGCCTCCGAAAAATTGCGCGTCGCAGTCCTCGATCGCCAGGAACCCGGCCACGAAGCTTCCTGGGCTGCTGCCGGAATGCTCGCGCCGGGGCCGGATTCGCCCGAATCTTCCGCGCTGGTTCCTCTCGGAAAAGAAAGCCTGCGTCTCTACCCTGAATTCATAGCCGCAGTCGAAAAAGCTTCCGAAAAGTCCGTGGATTTCACGTGTAACGGCACATTCGAAGTCTTCCGCGGACGCCAAGCTGAAAGCGCGCGCAATAAAATGGTCGCCGAATTTCACCACCTGGGATTTGCCGCTGCGGCGATGTCTCCAAACGAAGCTCGCAAGCACGAGCCATCGCTTGGAGCGCAGGCCGGCGCGGTCGCCTGGCTACCCGAAGAAGCAACCGTGGATCCCCGCCTGCTCATCGAAGCCGTGCTCGCGGCTGCAACACACCGCGGCGCCGAAATTCATGCCCATAGCACAGTGGACTCCCTGCTCTATGAAGGCAAATCGTGCGCCGGTGTGATTGCCGCCGGCCAAAAAATCTCAGCCAAGCAAGTAGTGGTCGCCATGGGAAGTTTTTGCGGTACGATCGCAAACGATACGATCGCAGGGAATACAATCGCAGGCGCAGACGCCGCCCGCACATCAGATCCGCAACCGCAACTACGCCAATACGCCCCAGTCCATCCAGTACGCGGCCAAATGCTTGCGCTGCGTTCGACAACCGTGCGGCTGAAAAAAGTCTTGCGCTCCGATTGCGGCTACCTGGTCCCGCGCCGCGATGGTCGCATCATCGCCGGCAGCACACTCGAAAATGCCGGCTTCGTGAAAGAGGTCACGCCGCAAGGAGTCCGCCAGATCCTCGACGCCGCGCTCGAGCTCGCTCCAGCCTTGGCCGACGCGAAAATTGTCGAAGAATGGTCCGGCCTGCGCCCCGCCACGCCCGATCTTCTGCCCATCATCGGTCCCACCGACATCCCCGGCCTATGGCTCGCCACCGGCCATTACCGCAACGGCATCCTGCTAGCGCCCGCCACGGCAAAAATCATGCGCGATTGGATCGTCACAGGAAAATCGGAGTTCAATACGGAAAGTTTTTCGCCGCTGCGCTTCACCACCGCAAAATCCCACGCACACGCGCAGGCGAATCGCAGCGCTTCCTGATTTTGTAGCGGCGCACTTTAGTCCGCCATGCGTATCGCGGCAACAACGCCAGCGCTCTGCAATCCATCGTCACGACGCCCCAATCGTGACTAATGCGCCCACGCACCAATCACAACTCTAAAAAGGATCCCGATTACGCACCGGCTCGCGATTCGGCGGTCCCGCCAGCGACGAAGCCTGCCCCGGTCCGCTGAACTGCACCTTATCCGCATCCAGATAAAGCGAGCGGTCAATCACCGCTTCCACCGTGGACCCGCGTGGCATCTCCGCATCCGGCCCGCGCGTCAAAAGCACCGCCGCCAACCCCGCCGCCGCTCCCGCTGCCGCGCCGATTCCCACGCCTCGCCCGCTTTGCGTCGCCAGTCCCCCGATGCCCGCTCCCGCCGCCGTGGTCTTCGCGATCGTTCCGATGTCGTGGCCTTTCTCCGAGTCCCCGATGATCTTGCCCTCACTGTCCGTGGTCTCGTTGCCACCCGTCCCCGCATTGCTGGGCACCGCATTCAGGTTCACCATGTAAGCGTTCGGCAAAATCATCGTCGTCAACTTGATCATCAATTCACCGCGCCCCTTCACTCGCCCGGGCCGCTTCGATTCCGTGATCTCGCCGCTCACATACGATCCCGCCGGGATCACCACTTTTCCGTCAATCATCACCGGAAACAAAGTCTCGAAGTACACCGGATCGCCCGGCCGCGCGCTGCGCGTGGACACCGCATTGTGCAGCACGAGCGGAATATGCGTCCCCGCCGGCACCATGATCTTCGCAACCGCCGCCACCGCCGGAACCGCTGGAGAACCCGCACTTGAACTCGTACCGTTCGCCCCAGGCACCGCGGAACCAGCCGCCGCAGTTCCAGCAGCCGGAGCTGACGCCGCATCTGCCCCAGCAGCAGGTGCGGACTGTCCCGAAGCAGGCGCGCCAGCAGACCCATCCTGCGGTTTCTGCGTCGCGGGCTGCCTCGCCGGAGCAGACGCGGAAGACGGGGCCGGCGGAGGCATCGGCCCGGCATCTTGCGCCGCCACGGGCAGCGCGCATCCGGCGGTGATGACTAACACTAGCACCTGCGGTAAGTGGAGCGGACTCTTTGTCATCTGACCCCCATCAACGCGATCCAGTAAGGGTTAAGTACTAAAGATGCCTCCCCACGGCCAGCGAGATGTATGAAGGATAAACCTTCCCGCCACCCGGCTACCACGCTTTCCTTCTTGCCTCCGCTCCCCAAACCGCCCATGTACGACTAGGACACCTCGAAAACCACACCCACCCCGCAGCCGATATAATGGCTTTTGAGGCTTCTCTTGGTACCCCTCCACATAGCCCAGCTTCGTGTGCCGTCCTCTCTACGGCGCAAGACCCTGCTGATCATCGGCATTACCATGCTCGGCCTAGTCGGCGGCCTCTTTGTGCTGTCGCGCATCGTGCTGATGCGTGGCTTCGCCAAATTGGAAGAAGACTTCGCTGGCCGCGACATTGCGCGCGCTTCCAGCGCCCTGGCCAACGAACTAAACACCCTCGATCAGACCACCAGCGAGTACGCCACCTGGGATCTGACTTACGAATACGCCCGAGGCCTGCGCCCCAGCTACGTCAAAACCGAATTCCCCGCTCCCACGTTTCAGGAGCTGAAAATCAGCTTCGTCGTGATCCTCGATGCCCACGGCCGCAAACTCTTCTCCAGAGGCTTCGACCTGACCCGCGGTGGCGAAATGCACGTCCCAGCGGGCCTGGACGATCATCTGAAACCCGGCTCGCTGTTGCTCAACCTGAAAGACCCTCACAGCAAAGTGGCGGGTCTTCTCGATCTGCCCGGCGGACCTGCTCTGGTGGACTCCCGTCCAATTCTCGCCAGCGATGCTTCCGGGCCGATCGCCGGCACCATGATCATGGGCCATCTGCTCGATGCCGCTGAAATTCAGCATCTGGCCGACCTGACTCTCATGCCCGTCGAGGCGCAGACGCTTTCCTCCTCGGCTCTCAGCCCCGATTTCCGCGCCGCGGCCGCTGCCATCTCCCACGGCGCCCCGAATTTCATCCGCCCGCTCGATAGCCAATCGCTTGCCGCCTACCAGGTATTAGACGATATCTACGGTCGGCCTGCGTTGCTCATCCGCGTCCTGCTGCCCAGAACCATCTACGAGCAGGGCCAAACCAGCCTGGTCCAGTTTCTGTTGTTGTTGGTCGCCGCCGGTTTCGTTTTCGGCGCGGTTACGCTCTATTTGCTCGAGCGCGTCGTCATATCGCGCATTGCCAACCTCACCGAGAACATCACCCAAATCGGCGCCAGCGGCGATCTTTCCGCGCGACTCGACGTCCCCGGCCAGGACGAACTCGCATTCCTCGGCGTTGCCATCAACGGCATGCTCGAAGATCTCGAAAAATCGCAGATCGAACGTCACCAGGGCCGCGCGCGCCTGGCCGTGATGATCGAGCGCATGCCCGCCGTCCTCTGGACCACTGACAAAGAACTGCGCTACACCTCCAGCATGGGCGCCGGCCTGGATTCGCTGGGCGTTAAATCCGGAGGCCTCACCGGCAAAACCCTCGCTGAATATTTTGAGACAAACGATCCCCAGCACCCTTCCATCAACGCGCACTGGCGCGCGCTGGCCGGTGAATCCCTCACGTACGAATTGCACTGGCAGAAGCGCATCTTCGAATCTCACGTGCGCCCGATGCGCGGCACCGACGGTGAAATTAGCGGTGTGATTGGCGTCGCGCTCGATATCACCGACCGCAAATCGCTCGCCGATCAGCTGCGCCAGTCGCAAAAGTTGCAGGCCGTCGGAGAACTCGCCGGCGGCGTCGCCCACGATTTCAATAATCTTCTGATGGTCGTGAAGGGCCATGCGGAGATGCTTCTGGACCGTTTGCCCGGCTCCGCCGCCGATCGCCAAAGTCCCGCGCGCCAGAACGTCGAACAAATCCAGCAAGCCGCCGAACGTGCCGCCGGCCTGACGCGCCAGTTGCTCGCCTTCAGCCGCATGCAAGTGCTGCAGCCCCGCGTTCTGGATTTGAACGAAGTCGTCGCCGGAATGATCCAGATGGTTTCGCGCGTCATCGGCGCCAATATCGAACTCGCTTTCCTGCCCGGCGCGAATCTGGGCCGCGTGAAAGCGGACCCCAGCCAGATCGAGCAGGTCGCCCTGAATCTGGTGGTCAACGCACGCGATGCCATGCCCGACGGCGGTCGCTTGACCATCGAAACTTCCAACGTCCACCTGGACCGCGATTACGCCACCGAGCACGCCGTCGTGGACCCCGGCCACTACGTCATGCTCACCGTAAGCGATAGCGGCATCGGCATGGACGCCGCCACGCAAGCCCGCATCTTCGAGCCATTTTTCACCACCAAATCGCAAGGCCGCGGCACCGGCCTGGGCCTCGCCACCGTGTACGGTGTCGTGAAGCAAAGCGGCGGGTACGTCTGGGTTTATAGCGAAGTCGGCCACGGCACAACCTTCAAGGTGTACCTGCCGATGGTGCAAGCACCCGTAGAAAAGAAAGCGCCCGAAAAAATCGCCAGCGGCCACGAACCCGGCACCGAAACCATCTTGTTCGTCGAAGACGAACAGAGCGTGCGCGAGCTCGTCTGCGAATACCTCGCGGCTCGCGGCTACCAGGTTCTCGACGCGCCCGACGGCATGCAAGCTCTGGAAATCGCCGCCGCCCATAAAGGAAAAATTCAGCTGCTCATCACCGACGTAGTGATGCCCCGCGTCAGCGGCCGCGAACTTGCCGCGCGCCTCACCACCGCTCGTCCCGACCTAAAAGTCCTGTACATCTCCGGCTACACCGACGACAGCGTTTTCCGCCACGGCGTGCTCGAGGGCGGCATGGCCTTCCTGCAAAAGCCCTTCAACCTGAAAGCCCTGGGCACAAAAATCCGCGAAATCCTCGAACGCGTCCCCGTCAACTCCTGAACCCAATACCATTCCGGCAACCACCGAGCCGCGAAGGCTCGGTTGACACTCTCCGCACCGCGGGGCTTTAGTAGCGCCGGCGTCTCGCCGGCTCTTTCCTTGATCAAGACCCAGCACCAGCGCCGTAGGCGCGGCATAAGTTAGCCCAGGCCGGAAGGCCTGGGAAAGTTCGTAAAAAAGATCCGGAGCGCCGTTTCACCCTGAGGGCCTGCCAGCGGCAGGGCCAAATGGGAGGTGCGACACAGCTTTCGCTTCGCGTGCAGCAAACTCTTGCCGCCAATCCCGCTTCTGCGGAAGACTTAGGATGTCAACCAAGCTGCCCGCGCTCTGGAAACGGCATACAAATAAAAAGCCCGCCCCGGTACCACCGAGGGCGGGCTTTTTTAACTCCGCCGAACTTAACTGCAAGCTCTACGGAGCAGTTATCGTCACGCTGATCGCCACCGCAGCCCCCGTATAGTTTTGATCGCCGCTGTAAGTCGCGATAATCGCATCCGCTCCCTTCGGCAGGCTCGTCGTCGCAAGCGTCGCAGTCGCGGAAGCCAACCCGCTATTAGGATCGCTGCTGCCGGTGACGCTAACCGTTCCCAGTTTCTTCCCACCGGCAGTAAACGTCACTTTGCCCGTCGGCGGATTGCCGAAGCTGGAAGTGTTCACCGTCGCCGTCAGCGCCACGCTCGCGCCCACCGCAGCAGTTGCAGGAGCCGCTGTGAGTGTGACGGAGGTCCCGCCCTTGGTGATCACGAACGACGCAGGCTGCGCTTGGTTCGGCAGGAAGCTCAAATCGCCTTCGTACGTCGCGCGGATTGTGTGCGTTCCCACCCCGAAGGTGTTAATCGAATTCGGCGTCAGAGTGTTCCCTTGCGAATTCAGCTTGAATGGATTTCCCGGGATCCCTCTGCCATCGTCCGTCAAAATCACGTTGCCGGTGGCCGTCCCGAATCCAGATCTTCCCGCCACGTCCGCGCGCAGGAACACGATGCTGCCGTATCCGCCGCCGGTAAACGGCACTATCTCCGTTTGCTGGGCGTTCAGCGAGAAGAACGAAACTTTCGTGCTGCTCGGTTCCGCAAGAACAATAATCGGCGCAGGGTTCGAATCGCTGTGCGCGAAGGTGCCGTCGCCGAAGTAATCCGCCGTCACGAACGAGATGCCGCCGGGCAGCAGATGGGTAACCGTCTTGATCGTTCCGTTTGCACCGAGCGTCAAATCACCCGCCGGATCCTGGTGATTCGTCTTCAGCGCGATCTCGCCGGAAGGCGCGCCGCCCTTGGCGATCACTGCAACATCCACATTCACGCCTTGCCCGTGGAAGATGATTTGAGGACTTACCCTGAGCAACGTTGCAGTAGGTGTGAACGTCACCGACTTCCAGTTGTTCACCAAGTTCGCCGCGTTCACCGATCCCAAACCCGTCGTCAGGTCATACCCGACTCCCGAGTTGTACCCGGTGAGCACTCCGATCGGCCCGCCTTCGGTGCCACAGTTCGGTGAACCCGCGGCGCACGGCACCGCATTCGTATCCGCCGTGATATCGTTGAATATGCAAGACGCGGCCGGCAACGTCGTCAGTATCGCGTTGCCATTCACGTTGCAGTTCGCCGGGTTCTCCCCTGCCGCCAATTTGTAGTACACGAAGTTGGCGTTCCCCTGCCGCGCATGCGTCTTCTGGTCCACCAGCGCCTGAATGCCTGCGAAAGCCGGCGACGACACCGACGTGCCGCCGAATCCCGCGAAATCCTCATACGGCGGATTCAGATCGCACATTCCCGTCGGAACTAGGTCCGCTTCGCAAATAATATAAAACGATCCCAAAAATCCGTTGCTGGCAAACAACGAAACGTCTGGAATGTCGCGCACTCCGTCCGCCGGCACGCCCACGCCCGTCTGCCACGAAGGCTTCGCATATCCGCCGCTGCAGCTTGCGATGTGCGAGCCATCGGACGAAACGCAACTGCTCGCCCCGCCGCTTCCGCCCACGATGTTCAGGAACCCCGCGGCGCTCGCGTTATTGCAGGTGGCGATCGGGTCCGTCGGGAATCCGATAAACGCAAATAACGAATTCGCGCAGCTATCGTTCCATGGCAGCTCCGGAATGTAACTCAGCGCCGAACCTTGCGTCGTCGGATCGTTGGTCGCGCTCCAGAATGCCGCCGGGTTGAAGAAGTCTCCCGCGAAATCGGTGCCGCCCACGGCGATGTCGAACGGCGTGGACGCATCTCCGCTCACCGCCAGCCCGTCGCGCGCCACCAGCGCCGTATCAAAGTTGTCGCATCCCGCCGAACCGCCGTCTCCCGCCGAAACGAATGCGCTGATGCCTTCCGCCGCTGCTTGCTCCCACACCGCGTTCCAGAACTGATTTCCCGCCGTGCCCAGGTGCAGCTCGCATTGCCCGAAGCTCATGCTGGAAATCGAAGCGATGTTGTGGTCCGCCAGGTACTGCGCCGAAAGTGCGATCCCCTCCGTGGTATTCGTGCTCGATGAAACGATCATCTTGATTGTCGCGCCCTTGGCCACGGCGCCCGACCACGTCACGTCAATCACCGCTTCCGGCTCGATATCTGGGTCAATCCCCGGATCCGGTCCGTCCAGAACTATTTCCGGATCGTTCACCGGCAGGCCAAAGAGCGCGCGGAAATTGTGCACATCCGACACGTTGATGTTCGATTCCTGAATAATGGCGATGCTTTCGCCCGTTCCGTCAATCCCCGCGGTCCACAACGGCGTCACATTGTAGATCGTCGCGAAATCCGCCGGACCCAGCGCAAAAAAATCCTCGCCGCCGCTGGTGAACGTGAACCTCGGCCCGCTGGTCTGCGTCGTTTGTCCCGTGCTTTTGTCGCGCCGATATAGCCCGGTGTAATGTGACGTGGGCTTGGCGCGGAAATTGTGCAGCGATTTTACTCCCACCACCACCGGAGCCAGCGCCGCTGGAATCTGCGGATCGCTCGAGTTCGCCCAGTGCTCTTCGCCGTTCACCGAATAGTGATGGATCGTCGTGTGGAACGCTTCCTGCACCTGCGCAGCCGTCCCGGAAAATTCAATCACGTGGCGCCCCGGCGAAACATTCGCCACCTCAAAACCGTGCGATTGCAGCCAGCTGGTGATCGTCTTAATGTCCTGGTCGGACGGGCCAAACATCTGCCCGTATTGCTGCGGCGTCAGCCATTGATGAAAACTGGATGATCCTTGATTTTGCTGCTCGGCCAGCAGTTGCTTGATCGCAGCTTCCTGCGCCGGCGTGTGCTGCAGCACCAGCAACATGCGGTTCATCGCCAGGCTGCCCGGCGCTTCGCCGCGATCGAACTGCGCCGCCGCCAGCGGATGCGTGTTGCCCTTCAACGTCACCATATTCTTTTCATCCACGGCCGACGAGATTCTGGATGCCACGCTCGCCGTTTGCCCCACCGTCACCATCGCCGCACTGGAAATCAGCGCGCACACTACTGCAAATCCCGCGATAAATTTGAGTTTCATCGAAAGGTCTCCTGGCGTCGCACGCACGCTATGAATTGCACCCGGACACACAGCTGCTGCGAGCGGTTCACATGCCCAGGTAGTGATGTGCAATTAATAGCAATCGCCAAGCGATGTCAAGCGAACAAGCGGCCATGACAAACTTTTTACAAACGCCCGCACCGCGGCCTAGTACTCCTAGAGACACCCGCAGCCACGGGCCCTGCGTGGGTGTTGTCTCAGGTTTTCTCTGCGTACTCTGCTTCTCTGCGGTGTATTCTGCCTTGCGCTTTTTCTCTTCGTCCTCTGTGCCAATTCGTTCGCTTACGTCAGAATCACAGTCTGACCCGTTAGATCAAACCTCTTCCGGCAGCGAATATTCCGGCACGCCACCATGTCATCCATCCGCACCATGTAAGATCTCGCCTTCGCGAATTTCGCGCGATCATCTTCGTTCCCGCCCGGCGGCACCGCCCCCTTCTTCGTCCGCGCCATCCAGCGCACCGGATACACCCCTTCTTCGCGGCAATGCGGACACACCAGCGTCATCTGCTTCGTTTCGGGCTTCTCGTCGTAATACCTTTTTTCATCCATGCGCTCTAGCCCGCCTGAGTTTTGAGTTGCGCTTCGTCCAGCTTCACAAATTGTATGCCCGCGTCGCGCCAGCGCGGCAACCAATATTCCAAAGCCGCCAGCACGTGCGCGCGCTTCCCTTCCAGCACGCGATGATCGCCATCGTGTAAAAGGACGATATCTCCGCCGCGCGCCCTGCGCAAGCGTTGAATCACGGGCTCCGGTTCATGCGTCCGCCAATCCCGCGCCGCCACATTCCACATCGCCACTCCTGCCCCGCCGCGCCTCCGCACAATCGTATCCAGCAGCGGGCTGCGATAACCAAACGGCGGCCGCATCCAGCGAGGCGATTTTCCCGTCACCGCCGCAATCGCATCGTCGCAACGCTCCAGCTCTTCAGTGATGCGCCTCGCCGATAGAAACGTAAGCGACGGATGCGTCTCCGTGTGATTGCCCACAGCGTGCCCGCGCTCCGCAATCTCCCGCGCCAGCGCCGGAAACGCCCGCACGCGCTGCCCAATCAGGAAAAATGTCGCCTTCGCGTGGTAACGCTCCAGCAGCTCCAGCACTCCGGGCGTCACAGCCGGATTCGGCCCATCATCAAAAGTAATCGCCATGCGCGAAGCATCATCCAAACGCCGCAACGTGCGCCCGAATAGCTGCGCACCCGGCGCCACCGCCCCCCACGCAATCAATCCTGCCGCTGCGCACACTCCGCCCGCCGCAAACCACGCTGGATGAATCGTCATCAGAACTCAAATCTTCGCACGCGCACATCGATTCGTACATAGCGCCAAAATCGGAACGCTCCGCTGACCTCTGGCGTTGGGATTTCGCCAATCGATTTGCTACGATGGCCCCGTTTGCATCCACAAAATGCCCACCACTTCACCAGCGTCACGCCAGGAAATCCCCGATTGGCTCCGCTACCTCGCCCTAATCTTCCTCGTCCTCTGGTTCGCCGCCTACTGGCACGCCTGGGGTCCCGGCAAATTTCCTCCACCTCTGCGACATCGCCGTAATCCTCACCTGCATCGGCCTATTCACCAACAGCGCGCTCCTGGTTTCCAGCCAGGCCGTCTCCTCAGTGCTTATTGACCTGGTGTGGACGCTCGACGTAGCCGCCCGCTTGATCTTCGGCCGCCACCTCATCGGCGGCACCGAATACCTCTTCGACGGCAGCACCCCGCTCTGGGCGCGTTTGCTCTCGCTGTTCCATGTCGTCCTGCCCGTCATCCTGCTATGGTCGCTCAGCCGCCTCGGCTACGATCGCAGCGCGTGGAAACTGCAATCCGCCATCCTGCTCCCCGTCCTCATCGCCTCACGCTTCGTTACCCCGGACCAGAATCTGAATTTCGCCGTAAAAGATCCCTTCCTCCATCGCTCCTACGGTCCCGCTCCGGTGCACCTCGCTGTCACTTTCCTCTTTCTCGTCTTTGTGGTCTATTTCCCCACGCACTTGCTCTTCGGCCGCCTGTTTCCGCCACCGCCGCGTGAAGCTAGCGACCGGCGGTAACAAACCTGAAGCGGCGTGCGTATAGAATAGGAATCGCCTACTCTGCTCAGGAGCCTCATGAAAGCCACCGAGTTCGAGTTTCGCAATCGCTTCTGGATCTTCGGCCTGATCTTCGGCCTCGGTTTCTGGCTCTACGCGCTGGACCACGTCAACGTCGTGCAATACCTGATCAACATCACCATCGGCGAACATTCCCCCCACGCTGATCTGCTCGCCCGCTGCGCTCTGGCTTTCGCCGCGCTGCTCATGTTGATCACCGCGCTCCTGCGCACCTGGGCCACGTCCTATCTCCGCTCGGACGTAATGCAAGATCACGATTTGCACGCGGAGAAAGTCGTCGCCTCCGGTCCGTACCGCCATTTGCGCAATCCGCTCTACCTGGGAAATATTCTGATGGCGTTCGGCATGGGCATGCTGGCAAGCCGCGTGGGATTCCTGGTGATCGTGGTGGGGAATCTGATTTTCTGCCTGCGCCTGATCGGCCTGGAGGAATCGAATCTGCGAAAAGAGCAAGGCGAATCCTACCTCGAATTCTGTCGCCGCGTTCCTCGCCTCTTCCCGTCGCTCGAACCGCGCCTGCCGGACAGTGGCCTGAAGCCTCACTGGAAACAAGCCTTCCTGGGCGAACTCTTCATGTGGGGATTTTTCGTAGCCGTCACCGTTTTCGCAGTAACTCTGAATGCCAGGGCGATGTGGATCACTATGGCCGTGTCCATCATCCTCTATATAGCGACAAGCTATTTGATCGCCGCGCGAAAAAAATCAGACTCGCCTTCGTAGCAGACCGCAAACCGCACCTACTCCGTCTGCCGTATCGCCCGCAAATCAATCCCCAGCTGCTGGCACTTCTTATATAGATGACTGCGCTCGAGCCCCAGCGCCTTCGCCGTATTCGTCATGTGATGATGATGCAACTTCAATTCCGCCAGCAAAGTCTCCCGCTCGAAAGCCTCCACACGCTGCGCCAAAGTCCCCATCTCCAGCGCAATTCTAGACGAAGCCGTTCCGCCGCCGACAGCGCCAAAACCACCAGCAGCACCGGGCAGCGCCCGCCGCACCGTCTCCGCCTCCACCACGTCGCCCGGCGCCAGCAGCAAAACCCGCTCCACCACATTCCGCAATTCCCGCACATTTCCCGGCCACGAATATTTTTCCAGCTCCGCAATCGCCTCCGGCGATAATTTCCGCAGCTTCCAATTATTCTGCTCCTCCAGTTGCCGCACGAAATGTTCCGCCAGCACGCGAATATCCTCGCGCCGCTCGCGCAGCGGCGGCAGCACAATCGGAAACACGAACACGCGATGATACAGATCCTCGCGAAAAGTTCCCTGCCGCACCTGCTCCTCCAGATTCCGATGCGTCGCCACCACCACGCGCACATCCACCGCAAACGGCTTGTCTCCGCCCACCCGCTCGATCTCGCCCTCTTCCAGCACGCGCAGCAATTTCGCCTGCATGGTCATGGGCATGTCGCCGATCTCGTCCAGGAACAAGGTTCCGCGATGCGCCTGCTCGAATTTCCCGGTGTGCCGCGAAGCAGCTCCCGTGAACGACCCCTTCTCGTGCCCGAACAATTCCGTCTCCATCAGTTCCGAAGGCACCGCCGCGCAATTCAGCGAAATAAACGGCCCATTCCGCCGCGGACTTTTCTCATGAAGGGTTCGCGCGATCAATTCCTTGCCCGTCCCCGTCTCGCCGCGAATGCACACGCGCGTTTCGCTCGCCGCCACGTGCTCCACCTGCGCCATCACTTCCTTCATCGCCGCGCTGGCCCACACAATGTGATGCCTTCCCAAGCGCCGCTTTAAATCGCGATTTTCTTCCTCCAGATGGCGCACGCGCAGCGCGTTCTCCACCGTCAACAGCAATTTCTCGCTGGAGATAGGTTTCTCCAGAAAATCGCTCGCGCCCAATCGCGTGGCCTTCACCGCCATTTCGATCGAAGCCTGCCCGGACATCATCACCACCGGCGAAGCCAAACCAATCGCCTTGAAATCCTCCAGTAGCGCGATCCCGTCGCGCCCCGGCATCACCACGTCGGAAAGAATCAGATCGAAGCGCTCGGCCTTGGCCAGCTCCAGCGCGCGAGCTGCATTGTCGCAAACGGTCGCCTCATGCCCCGCCAGCCGAAAAGCCCGCGCCAGCGACGCCAGCGTGTTCGCGTCATCATCAATGATCAAAATGTGGGCTTTGGCAGACACGGGAGACTACGCCTCGTCGTCTTCTTTTTTCTCGAAAACCATGGGAAAACTCTGCGCCTTGTGCGGCGGCTTGATCGGCAGGTCAATATGGAAGGAAGTTCCCACTCCCGTTTCGCTGTCCACGGAAATTCGCCCGCCGTGATCGGCCACCACTGCCTGGACGATCGCGAGCCCCAGGCCAGTTCCATGCTGCTTGGTCGTGTAGTAAGGCGTAAAAAGCCGCTCGGATTCTTCCGGCGTCAATCCCGTGCCGGTATCCGAAATTTCCAGGGTCACTTCGCCATCCTTGTGCGCCGTGCGCAGCATCAGCACGCCGCCGGCCGGCATCGCGTCCATGGCGTTCAGCACCAGGTTCTCCACGGCCCGATGCAGCAGCGTGGCGTCGGCTTGAATCAGCGGCAAATCATCTTCCAGATGCAGCTCCGGAGTAATCGCCGGACGCCCCACCGCGCTGAATTGCCCTTCGAACAATTTCACCACGGTGCGCACGATCTCGTTCAGGTTCACCGTGCTCAATTCCGGCTGCGGCATCTTCGCGAAATCGCTGAACCGTCCCACGATCGCCTTCAAATTTTCGATTTCCGCCAGCAGTATCCCGGTGGACTCCTGAAACACTTCCTCGAACTGCGGCGAATCTTGCTCGCGCGCTTTGCGCAGATTTTCCACGGTGGTCTGCAGCGGAAAGAGCGGATTCTTCAATTCGTGCGCGAGGCGCCGCGCCAATTCCCGCCATGCCGCCACGCGCTCCACCTGCACCAGCTTGTCGCGCTGTTCCACCAATTGCTCGGTCATCTTGTTGAACGACGCCGCCAGCTGCCCCACTTCGTCCGCGCCGCGCACGTTCACCCGCGCGTTCCAATTTCCATCCGCCACTTCCTGCGCGCCCTCCGCCAGTTTTTGCACCGGACGCGTCACGCGCGCCGCGCCCCACCAGCTCAGCATCAACCCGAAAAGCAATCCCACCGCCACCACGCCCAGCGCCAGCCAGCGAATGCGCCGCTCCAGCGACACCACGGTGCGTTGCGAGCTGCCCACGAACAACACTCCCAGCAATTCCTTGGCTCGCCCTTGCAATGGCAAAGCGTCAAACATTTCCGCGCTCGCCGGATCGATGCTCCAGCGGATTTCCGTGGACTGCTCCACCGGGCTGGCCTTTTCTTTCGTCACCAGCGGCTCGAAACGGTCCGCGTCCGGCGCCGGTCCGTTCGCATCCAGCAAATTCGCATCCTGAAAATCCGGATCCAGATTCAGATACAGCAGCGCGCGCATGTTCCCCGGCAATACCAGTGAAGCCAGAAAATCCTTGCCCAGCCGCTCGCCTCCCACGACGTACAAATCCCGGTCGCCCACCCGCACCGTGGCCACAGACAGCAGCGCCAGCGCCGGCCCCGTTTCGGTATCGAGTTTCGTCAAAAACGCGCCCCGCGCCGGCCAATCCTCCGGCTTGGTCACCCATTCCATTTTGTAGTTGAAGCGCGCCGGAGATTCCTGCGAGGAAATAATGGTCCCGTCGTTGTTCACAAAATCCAGCAGATCCAGCTGGTGTGATTTCGATACGCCATGCGCGTCGTTCACGTACACCGACACATCCGCGTTCGGCCGGCTCAAATCAATCGCCATGCGCACGGTCGGCTCCGCGTCGGCGATGCCCTTCACGCTCTCGACGACTTCGCTCCCGCGGCGCGCAAATTCCCGCTGAAATTGCGCGAGCAGCGCGTCCGTATGCTCGCGATTCAGTTCCTCAAACGCCCGCCGCGTAACAACGGTTACGCCCGCCGCGATCAATCCCACGGATAGCAGCAGCGCCAGCATGAAGTTGACGAACAACCGGGTGCGAAAGGTCACGGAATTCTCCGTGATTTCGTGATTGGTGAGCGGTGCGCGGTAATCTGAGAGCGGTCATTTGTATTGAATAGAAAAAAATAAGTGCTTTGTTTTGAGCGCGCTGAAAAATAAGTGGTGAAAGGAAAGGGTTTATTTGTATCGAATAGAAATTGGGGATTGGAGGGGTCGAGGGCGCCGAAGAAGGCCGGAGAGATCCCTGCCTGCGCGGCAGGCAGGCTTCGCCCGGCATGAGGCAAAGGCGCCGGACTCCCTGCGCAGAATTCGCTCAGGGCAAGCAGGATGACGATCCTGGTGGCATCGGCAGAGGCGCAGGGGCGGCCGGCTGGGAGCGCCGGGGAGAGGGCGCTGGATCGGCTGGGCGTCATCGTCGAGATTTTCACAGATTCATCATCCTCTTGTGGCGGGCGAAATGCAAAAGGTAGTGTGTGTACACGAAGCCGCTGCCCGGCGAAGGGCGCCGCTGCGGAGCCGGTGTCGTGGCATGAGCTCATTGGACTCCTGTTGGCGCGGGCGTCTGCGCTGGCGTTGGCGTTTCCGTATCCAACCACACATCCGCGAGCGGCCAATTCTCGCCCGGCCCTGGCGCTTTCCAATCCCGCACGCGCGCGCTCAATCCATAAACCTGCGGCAGCCACACCAGCGGCACCACGCGATAGGTGTTCAGCACTGCGCGCTGCTGCTTATAAATGTCCTCCGGCGAAGCAGCCTCGGGAAACGCGCCAAGCTCCACGCCCGCGAGCGGCCCCGAATAAATCCGCGCAAGAAAATCTTTCAGCGCAGCGCCCGGCAAAGACGACGTCATTCGCCAGCGCATCAGCTGCAGATCCACGCGACCCACTTGCGATCCAGCCCCATGCGATTTTTCCGCGCTGGCGCTCGCGCCTGGCATCGCCTGCGCACGGACCGCCATCCCCACTTCTTTCGCGTTCACCACAATCCGCTCCGCGACGCTTTGTTCCAGCGGATCAGCGGAATCATATCCCAACACCAAAGCACCGGACGGCGCGATTTGTTTCCAAAGTTCCTTCGCGTGCGTCAGATCGGCCGCCGTCGGCGCCGCCGCCGGAAACAAAAATGCCGTGCCGCTGGACCACTGCGGCAACAAGCCGCCCGCGGGTTCACCAGTCTTCTGCAAAATAAAATTCACAATCGCCACGCGGTCAATCGCCAGCGACAGCGCTTGCCCCGCAGTCTGTGCGGCCGCTTGACTCGTCGTCCGGGCGTTCATCTTGTCTGCCGCATTCGGTGCCGCATTCCGGCCAACAGAAACCAGCCCTAACAATTCAGCTGGCTGCGAAACGCTAACGCGCACGCCCTGTTCCGCAGCCCGCCGCGCATCCTGCGGCGCAATCTCCGTCAAATCCGTCTTGCTCAGTTCCAGATCAACGAGCCGCTCGTGCGCTGCCCGCCCCATCCCAATCTCGATGCCATCCACAAACGGCCGCCCCTCGCGAAATTCATCATTTGCAGCAAGCACCGCCCGCTTCCCCGCATCCCACGCAGTCACGCGAAATGGCCCACTCCCCGCCGCGCCAGCAAAATTCCCATCCGCATCCCGATGATCAAATATGAATGAATCGATCTGCGATTTCGCCGCTGCCTCTTCCGGCGTAGCAGCCGCAACGTCCGGATCAACCGATGCAACGGCTGCGCCAATCTCGACGCGCAGAGTCCCGCCATAGCGCGGCCGGCGCGCGGTCCACGCGGGAGCCACGGCACAGCGCGACGCTAATTGCCGCAAGAAACAGACACAAGCGAAGCTTCATACATCCCCGTTTGCAAATTTCGTGAAACCACGCGAGCCGATTTGCCATCCTGCGCCGGCCACAACGCCAGAATCGGCCCCGAAAATTCCAGCGGCTGCCCCACCGTCGCGGCCTGATGGTCCGTAACCCGGTAAATTCGCAGCGTATCGCGCGCAGTCCAATCGCCTGTGCCAGTCACCAGCACCAGCCACGCCGAATCGCAATCCGCTGCAACGCCAATGACATCGTCGCCCCAGCCCGAGAAGGTCGCCGCCGCCGCAGGGGATCCATCGTAAAGCCGCGCCTCCCCATCCAGCTCAGCAAGAATCCACGATGCACGGTTTCCTGCGCTCATGACGGCGCCGGAAAAAAACGCTGGAAGACGACCCGCGGAATCTCCAAAGTTCGCCTCCAGCCCTGCGAAGTAGTTGCGGTCCGGATCATAAGGCGCCGAAAAAATCCGCGGTTCAGCGGGGTTCAACGGCCACATGTGTCCCATGAACAGAACGGCGGGAGGCTTCGCCCGAACGCTGGGGCTGCAGCCAAGCTCCGTTTGGCCGTGGGCGGTGCCTATGCAGGTTTCGTGCGGCAGATAAATGTGGATAGCTTCGTCATCATCTTGATCTTTCGCAATCAGCCCGCGCGGATCACGGGTGGCGTGAAACCGGGACTTCACGGCAGATGAGTGATCGACCGACCAACGCGCTTGGTCCAGCCGCAAATAATCCACTCGGTCTCGATTCAGCACCAGCAGCCGGGACCCTGCAGCATCTAAAAAAGCGGGGCTCATGAAATCAAGAATCGGTTCAGCCTGCGCGAATACGAACTTGCGCTGGAGGATTAGCGGCACCCCGCCTTCGCCGGTGCTTGTGACGGCTCGCTTTTGCAAGGCCACGATGGCAATTTGCCCCGTGGAATCGTCATCATCGCTGTGGTGAATTTCGACAGTGACCAACGGTCCTTCTGCTCCTTCGGAAATTTTTACATCGATGAGTATTTCGGGAAGCCCTTCCTGAATCACGCGAATTTTTCGCGCAGCCAATTCCGTTTCCAGCGATCGGCACAGTAGCGCGACATCCGCGGGACTGACCGACGACGTGTTTTCGACAGGGTTCAATGTGAGCGAGCGCGCCGGCCGCACTGCGGCGGCAATTTTATCCGCGAGCTGGCTCATCGCGTCGTTCCACCGCTGTGGCAACGGATTCGAATTTTGCGCGGGGGCCGCGAACGGGACGGCAATGAAAAACAAAACAAGCAGCGTTGTCTGAACTCGGAGAGGAAGTCCGGCAGGAAGGCCGCATCAGTGTGCGCGAATCGTGAAGCGCGTTCGCGAATCGTCATCTTAGCACACCGCTGAATCCTCAAAGTTGGGCGCATCCCTCGCCGCGTGCCCGCGCCGTTAATCCATCGCGGCGTGGGCAATCTTGGCTGCGCTTTTCGCCATCGTGGCGCAGCCATTCTTGTCGCTGTGCCGCGAAGGCCGACGGGCTGAAATCGAAGAGAGATCCTTCGCTGCGCTCAGGATGACGAATCGGAGAGAGAACACAGCCAGACTCTTCGCTGTGCTCCCTCCTTTGCCGTGCGACACAATCACGCCAGCAGGGTGGCTGCGGCTCAGCTCCAGGACGCAATCTTCGCTGCGGCGGTCGCGTCGCTTTGTGCTCCTGGTCCTCACCGTGCCACCCGCAAGGGTTTTTGCCGGCGTTACTCCCGAACCGGGCTGCCCTACTCGCGGAACAGGCCGCGAGAACCCCGGCCGGGAATCTCTGCAATATTGCCGCGCAGCGGAATTACCGCATCACGGTTTCCCGCCTGCGCGCGCAGGCCCATCACTCAAGCCCGGAAAAGCCTGCGCCGACTTCAACACATCATTCGTAAAGAAAAATTTCCCGTCCGTCGGCACCATCATGATCTGCACCTTGTCGCTCAAGCGCTGCGCCACCGTCAATTGCACCAGCATCGGATTCACCTTCAGCGCCGACGCCTCCAGCTGCATTTTTTCCGCGCCGGCCTGCGCCGTCAGACGAATCTGGTTCGCCTCCGCAGCGGCCAGCAAATCCTGCCGCTCCTTCTCGGCCTTCCCGTCAATCACCTTCGCCTGCGCCGCGGCTTCGGCGCCGCGCACGGTTTCCTGGTTTTGCGTGTCCGCAAACAATTGGCGCCGCTGCTGCTCGGCCTTGCTGTCAATCACTTTGGCCTGCGCCTCCGCCTCGGCGTTCTTCACGCGCGCCGACGCCGCGGCTTCGGCGTCTTCAATCGTGGTCTGCTTGCGCGCTTCGGCTTCCAGCCGCGATTGCTCAATTTGTTTTTGTTTCAGCGGCAGTGTGTACTGCATCGCGTCCGATTCCGCCTGCGCCATCAACACCCGCGTGCGCGCATCGCCCTCCGCGCGCTTGATCTGGCGCACTTTCTGCGCCTCCGCCTGCGATTCCGCGATCTTCACTTTTTTCTGCTCGATGCTCTGGTCCACCGTCACCTGATCGTCTTCCTGCTCCTTCATCAATAATCCCTGCAGCCCCTGCTGGTATTGTTCGGGCAGCAACACTTTGCGCAGCAGCACTTCCTTCACGATAATTTGGTCTTCGCCGAGGCGCGCGGTGATGGCCTGCGTGGCGCGCTGCCGGAATTCATCGCGCTTGGTGGAAAAAACGTCGCGCACGATGTAATTCGGCGCGAGGTCGCGGAAAGTGCTGGTCACCACCGGCGCCACGATTTCTTCCTCGATCGGCTGCGGCAAATTCTGCGTCCACATAATCTAAGTGGCGCGGATCCACCCGGTAGCGCACGGTCACGGCGAGGCCGACCGATAAACCTTCGCGCGCTTCCACTGTGAGAATTTCCAGGCCTTTGTCGCGGGGATTTTCCGAGGCCGCCGTCGAATACACCTTCTCGCGGATATCGAAAAGCTGCGCGCGCTGCACCAGCGGCAGCAGCAAATGGGTGCCAGCATACAAAGTTCCCGGCCGCACGCCCGAAATCTGGCTTACGCGCACCGCCGCGAACCCATCCGGCACCACGAGGATACTTTTGCCCACCAAACTCGAAAGCACCGCAAACAGCACAAGCTTCGCAGCAGCAGACCAACGTATCGCCCGCCGCGGTCCCGTAGATCGCGGCGGCAAATAAAAAGTCGGACGCGCGACTGGCGCAGACGCGGCGGCGCTGGTGCTCGCCGCTGGACCGCCCTCGCTCGACGTCACAGCAGGCTGCTCGCGCGCAACATCCTTAGGCTTACGTTCGCCGAGCCGCAGAATCCGGTTCAGCTCAAACGCCAAGTAAAGGTCATAAAGCACGATCGCAACGGCTACTCCCAGGAACCCAACACTCACAACAAACAACAACAGCCGCAGAAAAAGCATGTGTCACCTCGTGGCACAGCCATTCCTGGCTGTGCTCCCGCCTTCCCATTGACCACTACGCCGCGCGCCGCTCCGACCCGCCGCCACCACGCGACGGCGCCATCTCCGCCTACCTCTGCGCGACCGTTTGCGGCGCAGGCCGCGCCGGCATCAAGCGCATCAGCAACACCAAGCTCAACCACTCCAGCCCCAGCGCCACCGCAAAGGAAATGAAAATCGCTCCCGCCACCGCCACAAATCCGATTCCGTTTTCCATGGCTATGTCCTCCGTGTGAGCTGGGCTGCAAACGAAGTAAGAGCAGGAAGGTAGCCAATCGAGGAAACAGGAAACGTCAGAAGACCAGCCGAGGCCTCAAGTCAGCATTCTCAACACCTTGCCGCCGCAAGCCAGCAAACTCAGCTACAACTAGACTCCGCGCCACCCACGCACAACCGTGGCCCCGCAAACACGTCGTGGAAATCGACACGCAACGCAAGCCCTGGCACGGACGCAAAATCCCGCCGCCGCCAAGCACCCGCAATCGCCCCACCTCTGCTAGAATCTGCTTCAGCCACACACGCCTACGACATGGCCACCACGCCTACTCCCGAACAAGACCATCCCGGCGCCTCGCCCTCCGCCGACAAAGCCGCGCGCCCGGGCCAACTGACCGGCGGCTTTCAACTCTTCCGCATCTTTGGCATTCCCGTCTACCTGCACTCCAGCTGGATCATCATCTTCCTGCTAATCACCGTATCGCTTGGAGAGCAGTTCACCTCGCTGCATCCCGGATGGTCCACGCAACAGCACTGGGCCCTCGGCATCATCACCAGCATCCTATTTTTCGGCTCGCTGCTGTTTCACGAAGTCAGTCACAGCATCGTCGCCCGGCATTACCGCATCCCGGTGCAGTCCATTACGCTCTACGTATTCGGCGGGCTCTCCAGCATCTCGCGCGATCCTTCCAGCGCGCTGCAGGAATTCAACATCGCCATCGCAGGGCCGCTTTCCAGCCTGTTCCTGGGCGGTTGCTTCTGGTTGGTCACGCATTATTTCCATGGCAACGAGCTGATGGTAGCGTCCTGCACCTGGCTTTGGGAAATCAACGTGATGCTCGCCCTCTTCAATCTGATTCCCGGATTTCCGCTCGACGGCGGCCGCGTCCTGCGCAGCATCGCCTGGGGCATCACGGGAGATTTCACGCGCGCCACAAAAATCGCGTCCTACGCGGGGCGCTTCTTCGCCTACGTGATGATTTTTATCGGAGTGTGGTGGGCATTCCACGGCAGCCTGGTCAACGGAATATGGACCGCGTTCATCGGCTGGTTTCTGCTGAGCGCCGCGCGCGAAAGCTACACACAGCTCGCCGTCCGCAACACGCTCACCGGCGTGCGCGCCGGCGACATCATGACTCAGGACGTGCCCACGGTTGAACGCAACATCTCCGTGGATGATTATGTTCACGAGGTGCTGCGCACCGGACGCCGCTGCCACGTCGTCACCGGCGCCGGCCGACCGGTCGGCCTGGTCACGCTAGCCTCCGCGCGCGCCGTGCCCCGCGAAGAATGGGCCAATACTTCCATTCAAGCCGTGATGATGCCGTTCGATCGCGCCCACTGTGCCACGCCCGACGAGCCCGCGCTGGGCGTCCTGCAGCGCATGCAAACCGAGGACATCAACCAGATGCCCGTGGTAGCAGACGGCGCCATCGTAGGCATGATCGCCCGCGACACCATCCTGCACGTCCTGCAAACGCGCCTGCAGCTGGGCCATCTAGCTTCATAGCCATGCCACACGTAGGAAAATGCGCCGCAGATGAACATAAATAAACTTAGGCGAAAAATCGAAGTGGTAGGGGCGCTGCTTGCTGCGCCCCTGTTACCGAGGACATAACCACCGCAGCTGTATGCGCGGCGCACCGCCCAAGAAACTTGAACGAGCCACCCATTAACGAAACGGACTACGACCGCCTACAACGAGAAGAAGCTCCGCAAGTGACCCGCCGCGGCTTCAACATCTGGTTCGGTGTCGCCAGCGTCTTAGCACTCGCAGGCGCCCTGGCCGCCTACTGGGCAAAACACAAACCCGGATACCCGGCAAAAGTGATCGCCCAAGCCGGAGAAATCCCCGTCGGCGGCTCCAAAATTTTCACCTACCCCGCCGACGACCGCCCCTGCTTCCTCCTGCGTCCTGCCGAAGACGCCTACATCGCGTTCAGCCGCCTCTGCACCCACCACACCTGCCCCGTCTTCTACCGCCCCGAGTCCAACATCTTCACCTGCCCCTGCCACGGCGGCATATTTTCCGCCACCAACGGCGCAGTCCTCGACGGCCCTCCGCCCAAGCCCCTACCGCAACTAATCCTGCAACGCCGCGGCAACGACATCATCGCCACCGGCTTCGTCCAAACCTGAATGAACACACCAATCGCCACGAATCCAAAAACATTGATTGCAACGCTGGAAAAAACTACCTCTGCGGCGGGGTACCGATACTTCACAGCCTTAGCATCCACGCCTTCCGTGACCGTGACAATTACATCCGCCGGAATGTCCTTCAGTTCCTGCACGTAGCCGCTTGGCCAGTGAATCACGATTGAATCCACCATCTCATGCTTCCCCAATCCAAAATAAATCCGCGGGTCCTGCGCCGAGCAATAACTCATCCCGCCCTTCGCCTGGTCGTAGCTCTTAAAATCCCCGGCCGTCAATTTCAACGAAGCCCCAATCCCATCACGATTCGATTTCACGCCGATCAACCGCACCGCGATCCAGTGATTCCCCTGCGCCGCGGGAGAACTCCCGCCCTCGTTCCGGAAAAGCTGCGCATCCTCTCCATTATTGCTGACCAGAAAATCCTGCCAGCCGTCGTTGTCGTAATCTCCGACTGCGAGGCCCCGCCCCACGCGCGGCTTGCGAAAATCCGCGCCCTCGGTTCGCGTGGCATCCACGAAATTTCCGTCGCCGCGGTTGCGGTACAGCATCTTCTCTTCTTCGTACGCAACCTCGGGGTGATACAGCGGAATGTTGTCCAGAATATGTCCGTTGATCAGCAGCAGGTCGCGCCAACCATCATTATCGAAATCGAAAAATCGCGCGCCGAAGGCGCTGCGCAAAATATTGGTCTGGCCGATCCCGGAAGCAATCGTGAAATCCGTAAAAGTCCCGTCCCCATTATTCCGATACATCCGGTTCAACTCGAAATCCAAATGGCTCACAAACAGGTACATCAGCCCGTTGTTCATCACGTCCGCGGCGTCCGCGCTCATGCCCGCTTCGGGACGCCCATCCTCGCTGAATCCCGCGCCCGACTTATATGTCGCGTCACGAAACGTGCCGTCCCCATTATTCAGGTACAGAAAATTCCGCTGCGTGTCGTTCGCGATAAAGATATCCGTCCAGCCGTCGCCGTTCAGATCGGCCAGCACCACGGCCAGGCTCTTGCCGTCCGCGTTCAGCAAACCCGCTTTTTCGGTGACGTCCGTAAACGTCCCGTCGCCATTATTGTGATATAGCTTCGCCGAACTGCCGTGAAAGCTGTCCGGATGGCAGTACGCGCTGGTCTGCGGAATCCCCGTGAATCCCGGACGTATATCGCCGCACAGCACCGGATGGTCCACGTCGTACTGCACGTAATTCGTCACTAGCAGATCCAGCTTGCCGTCGTGATCGTAATCGAACCATCCCGCCGCCGTGCCCCAGTTTCCGTCGTCACCCACTCCGGCCTTGGCGGTCACATCCGTGAAAGTCCCATCGCCGTTGTTGTGCCACAGCACCGAATGGCGGTAACCAGTCATATAAATGTCCGGGAACCCGTCGTTATCGTAATCGCCCACCGCTACGCCGAAAAAAAATGTCCCGTCGCTGTGAATCTTGCTTTGCTCCGTCACGTCCGTAAAAGTTCCGTCGCGATTATTGCGATACAGCGCCGGCTGCGGCGGGAGCAGCGGGTGATAATAAGGCGTGTAACCGCTGTTCACGAAAATCGCGTCCAGATATCCGTCCTGGTTGTAATCAATCCACCCGACGCCCGCGCCCATCGTTTCCGGGTACAGCCGCTGCGGCGACGACGCACGTTCGTGATGAAAATGAATTCCCGCGGCGCCGGTCACGTCGCGAAATTCCACGTGATAAGGATTGGTAATCTCGCTGCGATGCCGCAGTCTCACCGCCTCGTCCTGTTCCGCTGCAGCCGCGGATTCACCATGCGACGAACGAGGCGCTGCCTGCCGCACGCGCGCGTCAATCATTCTGCGATACGCCGCCCGCGCCGACGGCCCCAGCAAAGCGCCGGACACGTCCGCGGTGCCCATAATAAGGATGGAAAGAAAAATAAGCAGGGAGCTGCGAAAAATCATTCGTTGCTGTCTCATTGCCGGACAGATTCTATCAGCACACCCAATCTCCACACCACGCCCAGCCCCGTTTCAACTTCATCTAACCGTTTTGACGCTCGATCTCTGCACCCGATAGCAACGCCGCGCCCGCTCATTCACATTCCCGTAACGATTTTCCCAAATTTCATACTGCTCTGTTCTTTTATGGAACGCATTCGCGCTCTGTGGAAAACTTTCGCTCGCGCTCAGTTTCGTGTTGACTCTGCGCGTACCCAAGGATAGCCTGCTTCCATTCTGTGGGCTGGGGGGCCCTTGTCCGGAAGTGATTCCCATAATTACTCCGCAGTTCGTGAACTATTGTGGCGCAAAATATTCGCGCGGCTCTGGTGCTGCTCGTAAAAGCACCCGAGAATCCGTCACGCGAATGAACGATTCTGCGCGTAATTGGTCAATGCCGCGCGCGCTCTTCGCTGCGTTTATCGCTCTGGTCTTCGCGGTCGTCGCTTTCGTCGGCGCGTCCGTAGCAAACGCAGACGAAAATGCGCGCTCAGCCAACCACGCCACGCCGCCCGCAGCTCCCGAAAAAGTAACCCCCAAGAAAGTAATCATAGACACCGACCCCGGCACCGACGACGCGCTCGCCATCCTCCTCGCGCTGAATTCGCCGGAGCTGGATGTGCGCGCCCTCACCGTCGTCCCCGGCAATGTGACCGCGCAGCAAGGCCTGGAAAACGCTCTGAAACTAGTTTCCCTCGCCAATCGCTGCGACATTCCCGTTGCGGGGGGCGCCCAGCATCCGCTGTTTCAAAAGCTCATCACCGCCGAACTCTGGCACGGCGCGAACGGCCTGGCCAACGTGGACTTGCCCGCCAGCAAATGCAAAGCTGACCCGCGCTTCGGCCCCGACCTGATCATTCAAATGATCCACGACAATCCGCACGAGATCACTCTGGTCCCGGTCGGCCCGCTCACCAACATCGCGCTCGCGCTGCTGAAAGATCCTTCGATCGTTCCGCTGGTGAAGGAAGTGGTGATCATGGGCGGCTCAATCTCCGGCGGCAACGTCAACGCCGCCGCCGAAGCCAACATCTATAACGATCCCGAAGCCGCGCAGATTGTCTTCCAAGCAGGCTGGCGCTTGACCATGGTCGGCCTCGACGTCGGCGACAAAACTCTCTACGACCAGGCGCATCTGGATCAGCTTGCGAAAACGCACGGCCCCGAAAATGACTTCGTGGTGAAAGTTCTTACTTTCCTGATCGGTCAGGAAGCCAAATACGGGGCGGGCGGTGGTTCGCCGATGTACGACCCGCTGGCCGTCGGCACCGCGATCGATGCTTCGATTGTAGTCACGCAGGCAATGCATGTGGACGTAGAATCCCGCGGTGAATTCACCCGCGGTGAAACCGTCGCCAATCGCCACAACGCCGTCGAACGCAACGTGCTGCACGGCGATCGCTACATCATCGAAGGTGTGGACCATGTGAATCCCAACGTCCAGGTCTGCACCGGCGTCAACGCCGAAAAATTTCTGCAGCTGCTGAATTCGCGGCTGGCGGGTAAATAACATGGCAAACAAACACTTCGCGCATTCCGGTATTGCAAATTTCGCAGCCGATCGCTCCACACCCAGAGGGAGAGCAACAATGAAAATGGTAAAGGTTGTGTTTCTGGCAGCGCTGGCCGTCGTCTTTTCGCTCGCGAGTCTTTTCTTGGCCGCGCCCGGTGCGCGCGCGCAATCCGTGGAGCGCGGCGAAATCCGCGGCTATGTTTATGACACCAGCCATTCCCAGGTCCCTGGCGCGAAGGTCATCATCTCCAATCCTTCCACCGGCTATTCCCGCGAGGTAGATACCGATCAGACCGGTTCCTACATCTTCTCGCAGTTGCTCCCCGGCGTTTATAAAATTCACGCCGAGGCCACGGGTTTCGCCGCCTCCGAAATCACCGACATCCACGTGGAAATTGGGTCGAGCCTCGCGCTCGATGTCACCCTCCCCGTCAAAGGGCAGACGCAAACGGTCACGGTGACTGCCGAATCCACCGGTGTAGTGGACACCTCCACCGCCGGAATCAATCAGGTGATCAATCAACGTGACCTGGAAAGCCTGCCGCTCTCCGGCCGCGATTATCGCGACCTCGCCCAGCTCAGCTCCTCCGCGCAAGTCGTGCCCGGTCTCCGCGGCGGCATCCGCCTCGGCGGCCAACAGAGCGATTACTCCTCGCTCGTCATTGACGGCCAGGACAGCTTCAACAACTACTTCGGAGAATTTTTCGGCTCGCTGGAAACCAAGAACTTCACCGTACCTCTGGAATCCGTCGAAGAATTCCAGGTTGTCACCAACGGTTTCGCGCCCGAGTTCGGCCACGCCACCGGCGGCCTGGTGAACGTGGTAACCAAATCCGGCACCAACCAAGTGCACGGCGAAGCTCACGAGTATTATCGCGGAGGCAGTCTCACCGCGACGGACGGCATCGGCAACCCTCCCAACATTGACAATCAGAATCAGTTCGGCGGTTCCATCGGCTTCCCCATTCACAAAGATCGCCAGTTCCTCTTCTTGTCCACCGATATCCAGCGCGAGAACGGTCCCCTCGCCACCAATTTCTGCAGTGGGATTTCCACCGCGGATTGCAATACCGCTTTCGATTTGAGCTCCTTCACCGGTCCGACGTTTGCAGCCTGCACCGGCCCTGCGCCTCCGAACTGGCGGCAACTGCGCTCCCGGCACCGTCCCTCTTCCCAGCGCCTCCACCACCGGATTCAACCTGCCGGCTGGCTGCGCCGTCCCCACCGCAGGCCAATCGTTCCTGAACGCCTGCTTCGGAGTTAATTCTCTGGCTGACTTGCAGGGGTCGAGCAATCAACTGCAAAATCTCTTCACCCTCCTGGGCCACTATGATTATCAGTTCAGCCCGGCCAATCACTTCAGCATCCGTGGCTACGGCACTAAAAACCACACCAGCGGCTTTACCGGCGGCCTCGGCCAGAATGAAGTCCCAGCTGCCTTCAGCGAAACAGAAAACTTCATCAATCAGGGCATCAGCGGAACCTTCGACCTCAACACCGTCCTCGGCCGCAAGGTGAATGAAATTCGTCTGAGCATCGAAGGTGAAACCCGCAAGCGCCACTCCAATGCGCCCGGCACTCCCACCATCTTGATCTGCGCGTTCGGTCCCTGCACCTCGGGTGCTGAATCTTCCAGCTTTCTGTTCGGCCAGCGCTACTACCTGCCCATCAATGGCGACGGCGGCAAACTGCAAGCTGCCGATAACTTCTCCTACTCCTTCGGCAAGCACGACATGAAATTCGGCGGCGATACCGACACCTACACCGACCGCAAAGATACTTTCGTCGGCTGGTCCTCTGGTCAGTACGAATTCGATTCGCTGCAAGATTTTCAGCTCGGCAATTCACAGGCTCTCATCCAGAACTTGGGGCTGAACGGCCAGCCGCTCTCCGCCTCCGGAACGCTCTACAACAATTACAACTCCACCTTGGGCCTCTATTGGCAGGACAAATGGCAGCTCACCCCGCGCATTACTCTGACGTATGGTCTGCGCTGGGAAGGCTCTTGGTACCCGCAACCGCAAACCGCGTTTCCGGGTAGCGAAACGTACACCGGCACTGGAGCCAACACTCGTACGATCGGCATTCCGCAACGGGTCCCTGATGACTTCAAGCAGTTCGGTCCGCGCATCGGCCTGGCCTGGAATGTCGGATCCAATGAACATCCCACCGTGGTCCGCGCCTCTTGGGGCTATTACTACGCTCAGATTCCCCTGCTCTTCTTGCCCACGGCAGGCGGCGGCAAGACCGTGGGACTCTTCTGCTTCTTTGCAGCGTCCTGCCTGCCTGGGCCCCAGTTCCCATACCTATTTCCGAGCACCACCACTCTGGGTGTCAATCAACTCTGCAGCACTCCAGATCCGTCGAACAATGTTGTCTACGGCTGCCCCGGACCCAACTTGGTTGACCCGGATTTCCGCAATCCGCAAATATCCAACCTCACAGCCGGCGTCGAACACACCTTCGCCCGCAGTTGGACGGTTACTGCCACGTTTGCGTGGGTTAACTCGCAGCACTTAAGAACCGGGGGCTATGGCTCTGAAGAAGCGTGGTATCGGAACTTCACTCGCTGCGGTGGCGCTGGTCAGCCGCCCGCAGCCGATGCGTTTGGGCGCTCGATTCTCTGCGGTCTATTGGATCCGTCGCTTAGCATCAGCACGAATACCACAGCGAGCTATGCGCACGGCAATTACGAGTCGGCGGTCGTGAACGTCACCAAGCGCTTCTCCAATCACTTCCAGGTGTTTGCAAACTACATCTGGTCGGAAAACAAAGACAATGGCGCCAGCGAGCGCGATACCGATACTTACTTCGGTCAACAAGACCCCTTCAATCTTGCCTTGGACTACGGCCGCAACGGTTTGGACATCAAGCAACAGTTCAAAGCCGCGGGCGTTTACGAGCTGCCGAAAGGCTTCGCCGTCAGCTCCTCGTTCATCGCTCACACGGGCGTACCGTATCCGCTCTATTTGGGCACGGCGGACATACCTGTTGCCGGCGTTGTCAACGCGGACCTCAACGGCGACACTGTGGCCAATTCCGGATACTCCCACAACAATGACCGTCCGACGGTCACCCTCGCGAACGGCAAGTCCATCCTGATCGGTCGCTATACGGCCGATCAACCGGGCTTCGCCGAATGGGATGCTCGAATCCAAAAGGACTTCAACTTTGGTGAACGCTACACGGTCCAGTTGTCTGGCGATTTCTATAACCTGACTAATCGCGCAAACCTTTACTCAAACCCGGACACCAGCGCGACGATCAACTACCCTGCGGGACAGTGCAACTCCTGGGCAAACGAATTTCCGGGTTCCGGCGCGATGGGGCTCGATTGCGCCCCGTTCACCGTCGCTGGCATGAAAGCAGCCCAAGCGGCCTCGGGCTACCGTTCCATCAACCAGGTCGCACCGGGCAGCACGCCCTTCGCATTCCAGGCCGGCGTCAAGTTCATGTTCTGATGACCTTGGGGCCCCTTGGGACGAAGGCAGTTTTTACAAACCGCAACCAACTCCATGATCGCAGCAGCAGCAGCCGGAGGGGAAACCCTCCGGCAAGCTGCCGCCTCCTCTGCATCGCCTATAAAGGTACGCTGGCCCAAACCCATCGGCAGTCCCGTCCTCGATAGCCTTCCTCCTGTCATCGAAAATTCGCGCGATGTGCGCACCAACGTGGAAAAACTCGTCGAAGTCGCCAGCTGGATGGCCTACGAAGAACTCCCCATGCCCGAATATCACCTGCCGTTGGGCGTCGGCGAGAACAACCCCGACGAAACCATTGATTTCATCATGGTCGCGGACGTCGTGGACACCGCCTTCACCGATTTCACCACGCACGTAAAATTTCAGGTGGACTACGCCGGCCAGCACTGGTCCGATTCCGAAGCCGAATTCGCCTGCATCAAGCGCGCCATGGACCAGGGCACTCCGATCCTCGACGGCGAATACCTCGCGCAGCTAACCCGCCCGCAAATGGAAAAAATTTTTGCCGGCAATATCGAAATCCCCATGCTCGATGAAAAGATGGAGCTTTGGCGCCAAGTCGGCGCCGTGCTCGCCGCAAAATACGGCGGCCGCTTCCACAATTTCATCCACAGCTGCTCCCCGCGCCTCTACGATCATGGCAACGGCATGGTGGACCGCCTCGTCGTGGAATTCCCGCGCTTCAACGACGTCAGCATCTACGACGGCCACGAAATCAAACTCTACAAACTCCCGCAGCTGGGCCTCTGGTTCCTCTACGCCAGCCTGCACAAATCCGGAAAATTTCAAATTGACGACATACACTCCATGACCGCCTTCGCCGATTACATCGTCCCCGTCGGCCTGCGCCTGATGGGCATCACCAGCTATTCCCCGGCGCTGGAAAAAACCATCAACACGCACCAGCTGATCCCCCGCAACAGCACCCAGGAAATCGAAATCCGCGCCCACTGCATTTACTCGACCGCCCTGCTCACCGAGGAAATCAACAAGCTCCGCGCTCCCGACGCGCAAATCATCATCCCCCAAATTGACGCCCGCATCTGGACCCACTACCACACCACCAACTGGCCCCATCACCTCACCCGCACCATCATGTATTAACCGCGGGACAGCCCTGCCCGCCGCAGGAGGGCACTCCTGGCTGTGCGCACTTCGTCCCAAACCAATGCATTTGCCGCGCCCGCCGCAATTGCCTCATACTACCCGCCTATCCAATCCCCATGCGCCGCGTACATCTCATCGAGCTCCACGAACAATCGTGGTTCCCTTCCTTCCTTCGCGACGAAATCACCGACACGCTCCAATCCGCCATGAATTTCTTCGGAGCCTACGCCCCCGTCGCCCCGCTGCTGCAATCCGCTCTCGATTCCACGAAGAGCCGCACCGTCGTGGACATGTGTTCCGGCGGTGGAGGCCCCTGGCTGAAACTTTCTCCCCGGATGCACGCCAACCAGCACGCCGCACTGCGAATTCTGCTCACTGACAAATACCCAAACCTCGCAGCATTCCAATCCGCTAGCGCCGCTTCACAAAATCACATCACATTCCATTCCGCTCCCGTGGACGCCACCAACGTCCCGCCCGAACTGCGCGGCTTCCGCACGATGTTCACTTCCTTCCATCATTTCCAGCCCGAACAAGCCCGCGCCGTCCTGCAAAATGCCGTGGACGCCAGCCAAGGCATCGGCATCTTCGAAGTCACGCGCCGCGCCCCATCGACACTCGCGTTCATGTTCCTCTGGTCCCTCCTCCCCTTCCTCTTCACTCCCTGGATCCGCCCCTTCCGCTGGTCCCGCCTGCTCTGCACCTACGTCCTGCCCATCATTCCGATAGTGCTGCTCTTCGATGGCGTAGTCTCCTGCCTCCGCACCTACCGCCCGAACGAACTCCGCGAAATCATCGCCAAATTATCCGCCAAGGAATACCAATGGGAAATGGGCGAACGCGCCAATCCCACAGGCGAAGTCCCCATCGCCTACCTGATCGGCTACCCCCGCCCCAAGCCGTTGATACTGTGACGACGCGGTGAGCATCGTCATCCTGCCTGCCCTGAGTGATTTTGCGAAGGGAGGGCGGCGCGTTTGCTTCATGCTGGCCGAAGGATCCCTCTTGCCTTTCTCTGCGCCCGCTGCTTCTCCGCGGTATTCCTGAATTTTTTTGCGGCATGCAACGAAGCACGGCAATCAGCGCCGGCGAACTACCGATTTTGATTGTGCAACGCAGACTCTAACCAGCAGGATCCGCAATTCCGAAGTTTACCGCTGTCGTGAAGACCCACGACGGCGTCCGATCCAAACCGTTATGGACCGGACGCTCAAGTCGTCAGGCATTTCCAAATCAACATACCAATCCTGCGAAAGATTAATCCGGATGGCTGTGCCGCCAGTTCCAATATTCCCTCTGCTCTTTCTGGTTGGCATGAGCATATTCGTGATCGTGCCGGTGGTTGTCCGCCAGGAATATTCCCCAAGCGTGCCGCTCATGGTCGTCCCAGTTGTGATAGTCCTTGTGATCCCGATCGTAGACTCGTACCTGCACGCCGACTTCTTGCGGCACAGGCGCGGCCAGCATTGATACGGGTGCCGCCAAGGCGGCGGTGAGAAACAGCGAAGCGACGTAATGATGTGCACGATGCATGTAGAAGGCCTCCAACTCAGAAATTCCGCTCGCACTGCGCGGTGCCTCGACTATGCTTCGCGCCTCTTTCTAAGAGTGTGCAATACCGCACACTGTAGCGCATACAGCATCAACGCCGCCGCCCGCCGCGCCCGCGCACGCCGCCACGTTCGCTATTCTCCCTTGAAGTTATCCGTATGCCACCCCGGATTCACCCATTCTCCATTGCGCCGCACAAAAATCTCCGTGGCCCGCCCGGAGCTAACCACGCGCTTGCCATTTTCTTCCGTCTCCACCACGTACGAAGTCCAGATAATCGCCACGTCGCCGAAGCGCTGGATCTCCGTCCGCGGAAATTCCAGGCGCAGCAGTTTTCCGCCGCTCGCCTGAAATTCCGCCGCGGTCCGCAATATATCCGCCTGGTTCTTCCACTTCGCTTCATCGGAACTGATCACGATGGTGTCCGGCGGCACTAATCTCTGCAGCGCCTTGGCATCGTTCGCAAACCAGGCGCGCCACACGCTCTCGCGCACCTTCAGAATTTGCCCGCGTTCATCCTGCCCGTACGCCATCCCCGGCCCCAGCAGCAATCCCAATACAAAAATTCCCACCGTCATCCCGGCAATCCGACGCATGATTTCCTCCTGTGAATTTACCGATCTGTGCAAACACACCCGTACATCCGCCACAATCGTTAAGCTGAAAATTCATCGCACAACGAAGGCCGCGCGCTTCGCGCGGGAAATTATTCCTTCACTGTATTCTTCAGTGCGCGGCCTTCGCCGGCTGCGCTTGATACGATCCCGGCACGGTCCGCGAAGCAATCGCCAGCCGGTTCCAGGCATTGATCGCCGCCACCGCCAAAGTCAGATCGCAAATCTCCTTCTCGCTGAAATGCGCGCGCACTTCCGCATACACCGCGTCCGGCACATGCCCAGCCGTAATTAGCGTCACCGCTTCCGTCCACCCCAGCGCCGCCCGCTCGCGTTCCGTGTAATACGGACATTCCCGCCAAGCATCCAGCGAATACATCCGCTGCTCCTTCTCTCCGCTCGCGCGCAGATCTTTCCAGTGCATGTCCAGGCAGTAAGCGCAACCATTCACCTGCGAAGCTCGCAGCTTGATCAGGTGCAGCAGGCCCGGCTCCAATCCGCACCCCTGAAGATATTTCTCCAGCCCCAGCATCGCTTCGTACACTCCCGGCGCGGCCTTCATAAAATTAAATCGCGCTTCCATAAATCCTCCTCTTGCCATCTTCATAATATTTTAGATGACGCCACTCACGCTCGCGCATCCGCCTTTCGATCCGAATAAGCCGCCAACAATACCGCTCCCGCCGACGCCGAAAACACCGAATAGTCCATCGGCGACTTGATCCCAAACGAAACCGCCATCGCGACCCCAAACAGCGCCAGCAGCAACGCGCTGCCGAGTGCCACCCAGCGCGTCCAGATCCCCAATATTAACGCGATGCCCAGAAGCAGCTCCGCAGCCGTCGCTGCCCACGCCAGAAATGGAATCGTGAACGCCGGCATGAAAGAATTCACCTTCGCCGTATAGCTCATAAACCCCGCGAAATTCCCGTACCCCACGTTCCGGCCCGTGTATAACCCGAAACGGTCGGCGATACCGGACAAGAACGCCACGCCCAGCGCACAGCGCGCGTAAAGTATTCCCCATCGTTCCCAATTCACGGTGCGCTCCGTCAGCGCGGCGGCGCGCGCCACACCCTCCACCCCGGACGACGTCTGGCGCATCATCACTTTCCCCCCGGCGCCGCCGCGCTCAACGGCGCGTCATGATCGCAGACGAAATACGCAAGCAGCTTCGCCGGCTCCGTCCGGCTCGCATTCGCCGAGACCACGTGCACGCCATTCGCCGCCTCGTAAAAACTTTCCCCGGCCTTGTACACCACTTCGCTCTCGCCGCGCACCTGCGTTCGCAAGGCCCCTGCCGCAACGTAACCAATCACCGGGCAAGGATGGCTGTGCGCCGCCGAGGATTCGCCGGGTCCGTAGTTCACCTCCACCAAAGTCGCCCGCAGATGCTCGCCATCCATTTTCGGCAACGCCTGCGCCAGCACGATTCGCCCCCGTTCGCTCTTCTCCGCCTGCTGCCTGTCGCTGCGCGCTTGTCCCCAGCCCAGATATCCCGCCGCCACCACGCACAGCAGCGCAGCCGCGCTTCTGCCCGCCATTCCATAAGCTCTCATCGCTTCCTCCCGCAGCGTCAAACTTAAATCCACAGCGGTCTATCCGCAAGGTCCATTTATGCTATTCTCGCTGTACCACTTTGATGGCCAAACGAGCCGCCACATTCGAACTCGCGCTCCCGCCGAAAGATGGAACCGCGCCCGCCTACCGCTGGCTCTACGCTTCCCTCCGCTCCGCCATCCTCGAAGGGCGCCTGCACCCCGCCGCCCGCATTCCCGCCACGCGCGATCTCGCCAAGCAATATCGCCTGTCGCGGGGCACCATCGTCAACGCCATTGACCAACTGAAATCCGAAGGCTACGTGCAGGCTCGCACAGGCTCGGGCACATACGTTAGCAACACCCTGCCCGACGATTTGCTCCAGATCGCCGCTAAAGCCAAGCCGTCGCTGCCAGCGGCCACCCAACATCCACGAACGAGAGCCAGAAAATTTTCCGCCTACGCCAAACGCGTCCGACTGTTTCCAGGTTTTGCGCCGCGTCCCACGCGCGCCTTCCGCCCCAACCTGCCCGCCCTGGATTTGTTCCCCGCTACGTTGTGGGCGCAAGTCGCCGCCCGCCGCCTGCGCAAAGTCTCCACGAATTTCCTGATGGGCTGCGATCCGCTGGGATACCTGCCGCTCCGCCAAGCCGTCGCCGGCTACCTGAACACTTCGCGCGGCGTGAACTGCGTCCCCGACCAAGTAGCCATCGTCTCCGGCGCTCAGGAAGCCTTCGATCTGGTCGCGCGCCTATTCCTGAATCCGGGCGATCGCGTCTGCATGGAAAATCCCGGCTACATCGGCGCGGCCACCGTCTTCCATTCATTCGGCGCAAAAATATCCCGCGTCCCGCTGGACGACCAGGGCATGAAGCTGCGCGAATCCACCCTGCGCGGCGCGCGCCTCGTTTACGTCACGCCCGGCCATCAGTTTCCCCTCGGAATCACCATGAGCCTTCCCCGCCGCCTGCAGTTGCTCGAATCCGCCCGCAAATCCGGCGCGCTGATTCTGGAAGACGATTACGACAGCGAATTCCGCTACGCAGGACGTCCCGTCCCCGCATTGCAAGGCCTCGACCGCCACGGCCTCGTCCTGTTCACCGGAAGTTTCAGCAAAGTGCTCTTCCCTTCGTTGCGCCTCGGATATCTCGTGCTGCCTTCCGACCTGATGGATCGCATCTCCGCCACGCTTTCCATCACTCGCCGTCACGCCCCGCTAATGGAACAAGCCGTCCTCTGCGATTTCATCACCGCGGGACACTTCGGCCGCCATCTCCGCCGCATGAGACAAATTTACGCCGAGCGGCTGAACGTCCTCTTACACTGTGCTAAACAAAATCTCGCCGGCTTGCTGGAAATATCAGGAGTTGAAGCTGGTCTGCAGACGGTAGGCTGGTTGCAACGCGGCCTGCAAGGCGAATCAGCGGCAGCAGCGGCCGCCAAACGAAATGTGGAAGTCACTCCACTGAGCATCTACAGCCAGGGTCAAGCGGCGGCAACGGGCCTGCAGCTTGGTTTCGCGGCAATTGACGCAAAAGAAATCCGCCGCGGCGTGCAAGACCTGGCGATCGCGCTCGAAACTGCGGCCAAAACTCTGGGCCGTCAACCAAGCCCAAGCTCAGACTCGGCATAGGAACTCGACAATCTTTGTGGCTCGCAACTCTAGCGTAAGCCTTAGAAGGCCGGAATCTTTGTAGGTCGTGGCTTTAGCCACGACGTTAACGCAAGAGAATCAGTGCGGCTTCAGCCGCTGAAGTACAGATTTTGACGTTGCCGCTCAGACTCATCACGGCGTCACACCCGCGCGTCCGTTCAGCGCCCCCAACGCCCGTTTGTAATCCGAATCGCCCGGCGAAATCTCCACGGCCTTCTGGTAAGCCGCCCTGGCCTGCGCACGCTCGCCGCGCTGCTGGTAAATCGCCCCCATCTCAAAATAAGCGTCCGACTCCTTCGGATTGACCAGCACGGTACTGCTGAAACGCGCCCAGCGCATCATCGATCTTTCCCTGCTTCTCAAAAATTTTCCCCTGCACGTATAGATATTCCGGATGGTAAGGCGCCCGCTGCAAAGCCTGCCGAATCGCATCGCTGGCCTTTTCGATCTCCCCTGACGAGTAGTAAAGTTTCGCCAGCTGCGAGTAAGCCGCTGGATAGGTCGCGTCCATCGCAATCGCCTGCTGCAGCACCGCGAGTGATCCCGCGAAATCATTCTTCATCGCCAATTCATCCGCCTGCTGCACCAGATGCTTCGCCTGCGTCTGATTTTCCTTCGTGGTCCGATCGATCTGCGAAGCCTTCTCGAACTGCTGCAAAGTCGCCGCCGCTTTTTCATCCTGCCCCGCGCAACGATATGCGCGCGACAGCAGAAACAAAGTCTCGGAGTCCGCCGGCGCCCCCGCCGTACTCAGCAGCGGCTCCAGAGCCAGCACCGCCCGGCCGCAGCGCGATTTGATTTCCTCCGCCGCGGCTCCTGCCGGCGCGCGCACTAGAATCTTTCCCAGCAGCGCCCGCCCGCGCGCATTCTGGGGCTGTAGCTCCACCACTTCCTCCGCGTCCGGCAACGCCAGCGCATCGCGGTTCTGATCCGCATAGATTTCCGCGCGCGTGTAAATCGCCAGCGCATTTTTCGGATCGCGCGCCAGCACTTTGGCGAGCTGCGCGAGCGCTTCCGCCACGTCCGCCGCATCGCCCTTGGCCTTGTACGCCACCGCCAGCCGATTGCGCGCGTCAACGTTCGCAGGCTCGAGCGCCAACGCCGCCTTCAAGTGCGCGATGGCCGCGTCATAGGTCTGCAGTTCCAGGTCCAGATCGCCCAGCATTGCCAGCGGCGCCGCGCTTTTCGGATGCTCGCGCCGCGCCTGCTCCAGCGTCTGCTTGGCCGCATCAAAATTGCGCACGCCGCGATACGCCTGCGCCAAGCCAATTTCCGCATCCACATTCTGCGGCGCAATCCGCAGCGCCTCGTGGTAATCCGCGATCGCATCTGCAAATCGCCCCGCCACCGCCGCAGCGTGCGCCTCTGCAATCACACTCGCCGCCTGCTGCCTCGTCGGCGTTTGCGCCGCGCACACCAGCGAATCCGCCGCCAGGCCAAGACCCAGCAACGTGATCACCGCACGGAGCAGCGCCGCGGAATCACGCGTTTTTCTGAACCAAGAAAACATCCGCGGATTATAACATCCGCTATTGGCGTGGATTGACGTGAGCCGTTTCGGCACAAGCCGCCCTCCCCTAAAAATGCGGTTTTCCCTTGACTCACACTCTGCGGAGAACTATAAGCTCCGTTGGTGCCACAGGTGTCCTGCCGCCGGAACGCGACCAAGGGAAACCAGCCGCAAATAATCAGCAGCCGAATCACTACAAGGGGATCAATCATCACCATGGGCCTGAAGAGAATCGTGCCGTTCATCGTCGTTTTCGTCGTGCTGGCCTGCATCTCTGCCACCACAGCCGCCGCGCAATCCAAACGAAAAGTTATCATTGACCAGGACGCCCGCGGCGCCGCCACCACCGATCAGCAATCCATCCTCATGTTCCTGCAATCGCCTAATGTCGAAACGCTGGGCATTACCGTCGTCAGCGGCGATATGTGGCGCGACGAAGAAGTAGCCCACACTCTGCGCATGCTGGAGCTCACCGGCCACCAGGACATTCCCGTCTATCCCGGCGCGGTGTATCCGCTGATCAATCGCATGGAACTAATTGAACGCTGGGAAAAACTTTACGGCACGGTCCACTATCAAGGCGCGTGGAACGGCCACCGTCCCGGCATGAATCTGGGCGATGGCCTGCGCGGAAAATATCATTTGCCCTTCGAGGTTCCCGATCTCGCCGAAGGCAATCCCACTCTGCAAGCGCAAAAGGAAGATGCGGCGCATTTCATCATCCGCATGGTGCACAAATATCCGCACGAGGTCACGATCTACGCCGGTGGCCCCATGACGGACATCGCGCAAGCCATCAGCCTGGATCCTCAAGTCTCCGAGCTGGCCCAGGAGCTCGTAGTCATGGGCGGCAGCATCGCCCCGGAAGTTCCCAAAGAATGGCGCGCCGAAAATCGCCGCGAATTTAATTTCTGGTGGGACCCCGAATCCGTGCACATGGTGCTCACTGCGCCGTGGCACAAGATCACCATCACCACCGTGGACATCTCCGTAAAAACTCACATGACCAAGGAACTCATCGCCGAAATCGCAAAATCTCCCAGCCCCGCGTCGCAATACCTGGCAAAATATGCCGACGAAGAATTCATGTGGGACGAACTGGCCGTCGCCGGATGGCTCGACCCCACCGTCATCACCCAGCAAACACAATATTTCATGGACATAGACATTTCGCACACCGCGGGCTACGGCAACGTGCTGGTGTGGACCGAAGGGGCGCAGCCGGGCCTGGGCGAGCAGCTCGTCAACATTCCCGAAGAACTAAACAAAGAAAAATTCTATAAGATGTTTACTGACCTGATGGCGCTGCCGCCCGCAGCGCACTCAGCAGCAGCGAAATAACGAGAACCGAGCCCATGTCAGACACCACAGCAAAAGTTGACGTCGTCGGAATCGGCAGCTGCACCGTGGATTATTTCGCCATCGTGCCGCGCCTGCTGGGCCCCGAAGAAAAAATCAACGCCACGCGCATGGAAATCCACGCCGGCGGCGTCACCGCCAATAATCTCACGCAGGTCGCCCGCCTCGGCGTCAGCACCGGCTGGCTGGGCCTCCTCGGCGACGATCAAAACGGCCTCCTCATCCAGAAAGCCTTCGCCGAAGATCACATGGATCTATCCGGCATCGAAGTCGTGAAGGGCGAATATTCCTCCCTCACATGGATTCCGGTCGATGTCGCCGGCGAACGCTGCATCTACATGTTCCCCAACGTCACCGGCAAAATTTCCGTGTATCAGGTCCTGCATCGCTTCGCCGCGCACATTCAGGCGGCCAAGCATTTTCACACCGAAGCATCGCAGCTGGCCATCGCCCCCGTAAAAGAAGCCATGCAAGTCGCGCACGACGCCAAAGTCCGCGTGATTTTCGATCTCGACGTTTCCCCCAGCTTTTTCGCCGAATCCAATCTCGGCACGCAGGCCGAACTCTGCAGCGCCCTGCGCCTCGTGGATGTGCTCAAGCCCTGCAAAGCCGCCGCCCGCGAACTCACCGGCGAAGCCGATTACGAAAAAATTTCCACCGCCCTTCTTCGCATGGGCCCCTCAGTCGTCGCCATCACCCTCGGCGCCGACGGCTGTTTGATCGCCACTCCCAAAGAAGTCGCCAGAGTCCCCGCCTTCAAAGTGGAGGTAGTGGACACCACCGGCGCAGGCGACGCCTTCATGGGCGGCCTCTCCTACGCGCTGCTGCAAGGCTGGGATTGCCAAAAAGTAGGCCTGTTCGCCAACGCCTGCGCCGCGCTATGCTGCACAAAAATCGGCGCCCGCGCCATGGCCCGGCACGACGAAGTTATATCGTTGATCAAGCAGCAAAACCCAAAAGCAGCAGCCGCATTCTAAAGTCGCGGCGCCAACACGCAACCCGCGCCAGCATTCGCATTGCAAAGGACCTAAATGTTCACACCAACAACCTTCGGCACCGCCCTGCTAATGATGTTCGTCTCCGCCGCCTGTTGGGGTTCCTGGGCCAACACCTACAAAGGCGTAAAAAATTATCGCTTCGAACTTTTCTACTGGGACTACGCCATCGGAATCTTCCTCGCCGCGCTGGTCTACGCCCTCACCATGGGCTCCATCAACGCCGGCCCCGCCAGCTTCATCCAAAACGTCCGCTCCGCCGACCTCTCCAACATCGGCTGGGCCCTGGTAGCCGGAATAATCTTCAACCTCGCGAATCTGCTGCTCGTCGCCGCCATCGACATGGCCGGCCTGGCCATCGCCTTCCCCGTAGCCATCGGCATCGCCCTGGTAGTCGGCACCGTCCTCAGCTTCGTGCAGCAGCAACGCGGCAACGTAATGATGCTGGGCGCCGGAGTCCTCTGCGCCGTAGTCGCCGTGATTCTCGACGGCAAAGCCTACGGCGAACTCGGCACGAACCGCGAAGCCTCGCGCAAAAGCATCATCGTCTGCGTAATCTCCGGCGTCCTGATGGGCCTGTGGGCGCCCTTCTCCACCCGCGCCCTCACCCACGGAAATACCCTCGGACCCTACAGCATCGCCGTCTTTCTCACCGGCGGCGCGCTGCTTTCCTGCCTCTGGTGGAATTTGTATTTCATGAAGAAGCCGCTGGTGGGCGAGCCCGTCGCATTCAGCGGATTCTTCCGCGGCCCGGTGAACGGCCACGTACTCGGCTTGCTCGGCGGCGCCATCTGGACCACCGGCACAGTCTTCAATCTCGTTGCCGCCAATTTCACCGGCGTGGCAATCTCTTACTCAATCGGCCAGTCCGCCCCCATGGTCGCCGCGCTCTGGGGCATCTTCGTCTGGAAAGAATTCGCCGGCGCTAATAAACGTGCGCAGGCTTTTCTCGCGCTAATGTTCATCTTCTACTTCCTCGCGATTTTTCTGATCGCGCGCGCCAACACCGCGAGCTAACAAAGCGCCAATAAATTTTTCCGCTGCGCGCAACAAAATCACCGGCACTACATAGGCGGCCGCCTGAACCCACCCGTAGCCGCTTCAACCTTCGCCGCCACCGCCAACACCGCCTCATCTTCCCAAGGGCGCCCCACAATCTGCACGCCAATCGGCAAACCCTCCGGCGAACGCCCCACCGGCACCACCGCCGCCGGATTCCCCAGCAAATTGAACCACTGCGAATAACTCATCGCCTTCAAATATTCCACCTTGCGCCCCTGCACGATCCATTCCCGCTCCCCATGACGAAACGCCGGAACCGCGCAAGCCGGGCACAACAAAATCGGAAACGTCTCCATCTGCCGCAATAATTTTTCGCGCAAAGCATCACGCCCCACCAAAGTGTTCAACCACTCCCTACCATCCATCGCCGGCTCCAGCGCCACACGCTCCCGCCAAGCCCGATGCATCGGACTCAATTCCGCCTCGCGCCCCTCCACCGTCGAAGCAAACGCCATCTGCACCGCGCGCCCGAATAAATTCCACCAAAGTGACCACACGCGATCCAAATTCTGCGGCCGCCAAGCCTCCACCTGAAATCCCTGCGCGCGCAAAGCCTCCGCCGCCGCGCGCACCGCCGCTGCAGTTTCCGCAGTCACAGCCGTCACGCCGTCATCCTCAAAATAAGCCACGCGCAGCTTCAGAATTTCCGCGTCGCTCCACACACGCAAGGGCACCGGCGCCGAAGCCGGATCCCCAATGTCCGTACCCAGCCATCACCGCAAATAATCTCGCCACATCCGCAATCGTCCGCGCCATCGGCCCCACCACGCCCAATTGCGCAAACGGCCCCGCCGACACCGGATAGTGTCCCGACGAAGGCACACGCCCCGGCGTCGGCTTCAATCCGCAAATCCCCGAAAAGTGCGCCGGAATCGCGTATCGAACCGCCGCCGTCGCTCCCCACTCCTCCCGCCGAACATCCCGCCGCAATCGCCGCCGCTTCCCCGCCGCTCGATCCGCCGGGCGTGCGCTCCACATCCCAAGGACTATTCGTGCGCCCATACAAGGAATTGTCCGTCTCATAAGCCATTAAAAATTCCGGCACATTCGTATTCCCCAGCAGAATCGCGCCAGCCGCGCGCAACCGCGTAACAAGCGTCGCATCCTCCGACGGCACATAACCTTTGCGCAATCGGCTCCCACACTCGCAAGGCCACCCCGCTACATCCACAGAACTTTTCACAGAAAGAGGCACGCCGTGCAAAGCGCCCGAGCGAATCCGAATGCCCGTGCGACCCAACTGCCGCTTCCGTTTCCGCAAGCTTTAGCCTGTGCGCGCGCGCGATCCACATCCACATGCACAAACGCATTCAGCTTCGACTCACGCCCACAATTCAATTCCGCAATCCGCCCCAAATGCGCATCCACCAACTCCACAGGCGAAATCGCCCGCGCGCGAATCTGCTCCGCCATCTCCACAGCCGAAAGAAAATTCAAATCATTCATAGTCAACTCAACAGAAATCCCGCCCACGCGCCCGCCAGTCTAGCACGCAAGCCGCCAAGCCCATCTGGGAGTGCGGCGGCTTGCCGCCGCCTTGGTTTAGGGCGAGGCTTGCCTCGCCTGCTTTTGCAATTCGCAGCTGCAAGCAATTCGAAGGCTCTCAGCAGAAGGTCCGCGTGTGCCCCCGCATCCGCCGTCCCCCGAAAATAATCCCGCGCGACACCCAAACCGCCCCCGACGCGGTAGAATGTCCAACGCACTCAGAAAGGGAGAGTAATGATCCGCTTCACCCGCGCACTCATTTTCCTGACGATTTTCGCTTGTGCGCTCATCGGCGCCAGCCAGGAGCAACAGCAGCAACCACCGACGCAGCCGCAGCAACCAGCGCAGCCACAAAACACGCCCACGCACAACCCGCCCCGCAAAAACCGACGACGACTCCACCGCGCAAGAACCCCCCGCCAACCCCCGCGCCGAAGTAATCAGAGAAAACAATTTCGGCGTCTCCCTCATGAACCGCCAGCAATTCGAAAAAGCTCTCGGCAAATTCCAGCGCGCCTGCATTCTCGACCCCCAGACCGACATTGGCTGCCTCAACGCCGGCATCGCCTTCCTCAACATGCAGCGTTTCGACGAAGCCCGCGCTATCCTGCAAAAATCCGCGCAACGCGACCCGCGCAATCCCTGGGCCTGGTTCAACCTGGGCCTGATGGAAAAAGCTGGAGGCGACGCCGAAGCCGCCATCGCCGACTTCCAGAAAGTTGCGACGCTCGATCCCTACGATGCCGACACCCAATATTTCCTCGGCCTGATTTATTCCCAGCAGCAGCAATACGAAAAAGCCATTGCCGTCCTTCCAACGCGCGCTCGTACTCAATCCCTTCCAAGTATCCGCCGAATTCGGCATGGCCCAAGCCCTGCAACGCAGCGGTAAAACCGCCGAAGCCAAAGTTCACTTCGACCGCTTCCAGCACATGACCTCGCAGAAACTCGGCAAGCCGGTAAGCTTCATCTACGGCGAACAAGGAAAATATTCCCTCGCCGAAATCATGCAGCCAGCCCCCGAGCCAGTGCCGCAAGCGATGCCCGTCCATTTCGTCAACGTCACCGCCGCCGCGAATCTGCCCGCCTCCGCCACAGCGCGCGTCGCAAACACGCAACTGCACGGCGCCGCCGACACCACGCCTTCAGCATCCGGCAGCGCAACGCTATCCCTGCGAAAAACGCGCACGCCGAAACCCGCCGCAGCACAACCTCCAGCCAGTTCCCTCGCGCAATTCCTGGGCAGCGGCGCCTGCATCATTGATTACAACAGCGACGGCAAGCCCGACATTTTCCTTGCAGATGCCGACGGCCGCGGCAATTCCGCGCTCTACAAAAATATCGGCGCCGGAAAATTCCTGAACGTCACCCGCGAAGCCCACCTCGAAATCCACGGCCAAGGCATGGGCTGCGCCGTCGGCGATTACGACAACGACGGCAAACCCGACCTGGCCGTCACCACGGACGGCACAGTCATCCTCTTCCACAACGAAGGCAACGGCACATTCAAGGACGTCACCAAAGACGTCGGCATAGACACCGAAGCTCAGGCCGGCGCGCTCGCGCTAGGCGTAACATTTATTGATTTCGATCACGATGGCGATCTCGATCTCTACGTCACCCGCTGCAACGATTTCCCGCTCCCCAATCCAGCAGAAGCCTTCGCATTTCCAACAGACGCAACCGCACCCGGCAACGTCCTCTGGCGCAACAACGGCAATGGCACATTTACAAATTGGACCACGCGAAACAAATCTGGCCGGCACCGCGCCATCCGTAGGCGCCCTCGGCCAGCGACATCAACAACGACCGCGCCATAGATTTCGTCGTCACCGGCTGGCAAAAATCCCCCGTCGTGTATCTAAATCCCCGCGAAGGCGCCTTCCAATCCACCACCCCGTGGAGCAGCGACATGCCCGCCGCCACCGCCGGAGTAGTGGCGCTCGATTTCAATAAAGACGGCTGGATGGACCTGGCCTTCACGCACTGGGGCGCGCCCGGCCTAAGCCTCTGGCGCAACAACGCCGGAAAATCTTTCGAACGAGTGAATCTCCCGGATCTCGACTGGATGCGCGGCTGGGGCCTGGCTCCCATTGATTACGATGACGACGGCTGGATTGACCTGGTAGCAGTAGGCGAAGATTTTGCCGGCGCAGGACACATCGTCCTGCTGCGCAACGAAGGCGCCGCCGGTTTCCGCGACGTCACTGCCTCCACAGGCCTCGACAAAATCGCGCTGAAGAAATCCCCGCGGCATCATCGCCTTCGATTTCGATGGCGACGGCGCCACCGATCTGCTGATCACCCAAAATAATCTCCCGCCCGTGCTGCTGAAGAACGAAGGCGGCAACCGCTACAACTGGCTAAAAATCGCGCTGAAAGGCGAGAACGACAATAAATCCGCCATCGGCACCAAAGTCGAACTCTACGCCGGAGCACTCCAGCAAAAATGGGAAGTTCCCGGCGCATCCGGCTATCTAGGACAAGGCCCCGCCCCAATCGTCGCCGGCCTGGGCGCCGAACGCCAAGCCGACGTAATCCGCCTACTCTGGCCCACCGGCGTCCTGCAAGATGAATTAGAAATTCCAGCCCACAAAGAAGAACTGATCACCGAAATTGACCGCCGCGGCAGCTCCTGTCCCATCGTCTTCGTCTGGAACGGAACTAAATTCGAATTTCTCGCCGACATGATCGGCCCAGGAATCGTCGGCCACTGGACCGGCCCCAACCAGCGCAACATTCCCAACCCGGCGGAATATTTCAAAGTCACCGGCTCGCTAGCACAGCCGCAAGAAGGCCGCCTGCGTTTCAAAATGCTCGAACCGATGGAAGAGCTGGACTATCTCGATCAAGCGCGCCTGCTAGCGGTAGATCACCCGATAGACGTCGAAGTCTATCCCAACGAACATTTCGCCAGCGAACTCCCGTTCCCGCAATTCAAAGTGATCGCCAGCCGCGACGCGCATCTCCCCGCCGGTGCATGGGACGATCACAGCCGCAATCTCCTCCCGCTCCTCCGCGAGCAAGATCACAAATACGTGACGAATTTCCCGCTCGCGCCCTACGCGGGCTTTGCCGAAATGCACTGGATCGAACTCGACCTCGGCGATTGGGATTCCTCGCGCCCCCTGCGCCTGCTGATGGACGGCTTCACCGATTATTTCAGCGCCAGCTCCATGTACGCCGCCTGGCAAGCAGGCATCACTCCCGTCCCGCCCTACGTCGAAGTGCAAGACGGCTCCGGCCAATGGGTCAAGGTGATTGACGACATGGGCTTCCCCGCCGGCCTCTCCCGCACCATGGTCGCCGACCTCACCGGGAAAATTCCCCCCGGCGCACGCTTCATCCGCATCTCCACCAATCTCCGCGTCTATTGGGATCGCATCCGCGTGGACAATTCTCCCGAGGAAACGGAGTTCAAACTCACCGAAGTTCCGCTAGCCGAAGCCAAGCTGCAATTCCGCGGCTACCCACGCGTAGTCGAAGGCAATCCGAAAAACGATCTCTCCTACATTTACGAAGACGTCAGCGCCACCGGCCCCTACGCCCGCCAAATCGGCAATTACACCCGCTACGGCGACGTAACTGACCTGATGCAGAAAACCGACGACGAGTACGTAATCTTCGGCTCCGGCGATGAAGTCTCCGTGGATTTCGACTCGACGCACCTGCCAGATCTTCCCGCCGGCTGGACTCGCGACTATTTCCTCTACGCCAACGGCTTCGCCAAAGACATGGACTTCTACGCCGCCCACGGCGACACCGTAACCCCGCTGCCATTCCACACCACGGTGCCGTATCCATATCCCGACGGCGTAGCATACCCAGAAGACAAACAACATTTGGATTACTTGTTAAAGTACAACACCAGAGGCGTAGCAGGCCCAGCCGGAGAAACTTTCCGCTTCGACTACCCAAAGCCCGAAAAATAATCAAAGCGCGAATTCTGCGCGCGCCGTCATCCTGAACGCGCGAAGCGGGTGAAGGATCTCTCTTCGCTCGCCGCATCCACCGCCACGCGTCCGCGCGCAGCCAGGTAGGGGCGCTGCGTGTGAATCGCGCCGCAGCGCGATTCATCCTGAGATGCCGCAGCGCGGCATCGAAGGGCTGCGCCCCAGCTTGCCCGCGCGTACGCCGCATCACCCAACCGTTTTCGCGCCATAGTGTGCCGTCGTTCCCAGTTGACAGTTTCCGACAAGCCAGCCGATACTTCCACCAGCGCATGTAGGGTGCATCGGCGCAACGCCGAAGGGCAATGCCCACCTACGATCCCATCGTGGAGGCCTACATGCCCAATCTGGAAAACCTTAAAAAGCAAGCCAAGCTGATACTTCGTTGGCATCGTGAACAGCACTATCCCGTCGCCGCACAGATCCGCGTGCATTTACCTCGTTTCCTGAATATGCCCGATGCGCAGATTCTTGCGACGAACTTCAAGCTCAGCGATGCGCAAGAAATGGTCGCAAGACAGCACGGCTTCGCGAGCTGGCAAGCCCTGCAAGCTGGACTCACCGCCACGTCGCGCAAAGTGAAATCGTCGCCAGCCAAAGCGACGATTGTCGGCGCGGAGCCGCAATTGTTCGTCACCGATATCAAGAAATCCTGCGATTTCTTCCAGCAGAAGTTAGGCTTTTCGCTCGTATTCAGTTACGGCGACCCTCCCTTCTACGCACAGGTGGGCCGCGACGCGGCGCGTCTCAACCTCAGGCGTGTCGAGGGGCCCGTAATCGAAGCAACAGTCCGCGAGCGTGAGGAGCTGCTGTCGGCATCCATGACCGTAGCTACAGCGGATGAGATCAAGCTGTTGTTTCTTGAATTTCAGTCCGCCGGAGTTACCTTTCACCAGAAACTGAAAAAACAACCGTGGGGCGCCAGGAATTTCATCGTCAAAGATCCCGATGGGAATCTGCTGCTATTTGCCGGGCCCGCAAACTAGCAGCCACCAATCCGAAGTGTCGCTGATCGAGCATCCAGCATCGGCAACTAGGAATAGGTAAATTCGCAGCAGGGATTCACCAACGGGTTTTGGGATAGCTTCCGCGTAGCCGGCCACTCGCCCAGAACCTGATCTTTGCGCTTCCCAGGACCCTGTTCACACAGGTATCGTGGGCCGGTTCGCGCTCTTCTCAAATGGAGGATGGGATGCTTTCTCTAAGACGCCAACTGCTTCGAACTCTTTCATTCGCTTTCGGGTCGAGCTTCATCTTAGGGCGGAACCAACTCGGCATCGCCGCGCAGACCGCCGCACAGCCACAGGGCTCCCCTCTCGCTGCGGGGGCCGCTGTTCGCGATGAGATCGCGGGAGGAACGGAAATGGAAAAAGTGGTCGGAATCGGAGGATTCTTCTTCCGCGCCAAAGATCCGAAAGCGTTGGCGCTCTGGTACCAGCAAAACCTGGGGATTTTGACGATACCGACGAAAGACGGCGAAACCTCGTGGCACCAAGAGGCCGGAGCAACCGCTTTCACTCCCTTCCCGGAGACCACCAAATATTTCGGCGATCCGCAGAAGGTCTGGATGCTGAACTTTCGCGTGCGCGATCTCGACAAAATGGCGGCCCAGCTGCAAGCTGCGGGAATCGAGGTCAAACTTGACCCGGAGTCTTATCCTTACGGCCGGTTCGGCCGCCTGCATGACCCTGAGGGAAATCCGATCGAATTGTGGCAACCCAAGCCTTGAGACACTAAAGGCCAAGTTGTAATCCAGCTCAGAACCGTTTCTGGATTTCTCTTGGGTTATGGGCTAACCGGAACTTATTCCGAGGCAGAAGACTCGTCGCGAGGCATCGAGACCTCTCCGTCCGCTTGCTTGCCGCCAAATACCGTGATAATTTCACTGCTTCCGAATCACCAGCAGCAACTCACTCAACGATGTCGCTGTCTAATTCAAACGCTCCAATTTCGAAAATAGCCGCCCGCTCACCACACGCCTCCGCACCCGCGCGCGAGCGGGTCTTCTGGCGCGTCGAAGGCAGCCTGCTCAATCTCACCGCCGTCCGCCCCGTCGGCTTCTTCGCCTGGAATTCGCAAAGCTTCCTGGAGCGCTGGACGCGCCGCGGCGCCATGGCCATTCTCGCCGTAGGCCGTCCCTTCCTCTACATCACCGACCGCGTCTTCGCCACCCGCCTGCTCCACACCGTCCTCCGCGGAGTCAGCCGCGACCGCCTCGATCTCCTAGGCGAAGAATTTTTCGAGTATTTCCTGAAGCCGCGCCTGAAGCAGCCAGGCATCGCCAAATTACAAGAAGCGATCGCCGCCGGCGGCGAAATCGTCCTAGTCAGCCAGGGCCTCGACCACGTCATGCGCCCGCTCGCAAAGCATCTCGGCATCGCGCGCATCATTTCCAATCGCCTCGATTTCCGCGAAGGCATGGCCACAGGACGCCTGCTCGACCCGGTAATCCGCCCGCGCGGCGCCTTCGCCAGATTCACCGGCAGCCAACCCGACGGCCGCGTCTCCCGCGAAACGTTAATTAGCCTGCTCGGCTTCGAAAAAAATCCGCAAGTCCTCGACGAAGCCATCAAACCAGCCGAACGCGCTGCGCCCAAAGTGTACGTCCCGGTAGTCCACTACGAATCGCGCAACGGCCATCCGGTTTTTTCCGCCCGCGCCGCCCTGCGCGGAAAAAATATCCTGCTGATCGGCGCCACCGGCTTCATTGGTAAAGTTTGGCTGGCGAATCTGCTGACCGACCTCCCGGAAATCGGCCGCATCTACCTGCTCGTCCGCCACAATCGCGCCAACACCTCCCTGCAACGCCTGCAACGCGTAATTGAAGAATCCCCAGTCTTCGAAAAACTAGCCGAACGCCACGGCGACAAATTCGCCGAATTTCTCAGCGAACGCATCGAAGTGGTTGACGGCGACGTCAGCAAACCCAACCTGGGCCTCAGCCCGCAAGACCAGCAAAAGCTCACGCGATCGCTGGACGTAATCGTCAACAGCTCCGGCCTTACCGACTTCAACCCCGACTTGCGCGATGCCCTCGCCGTAAACGTCCGCTCCACCGCCTACGTCCTCGATTTTCTTAAAGAATGCGCGCACGCCTCGCTGCTGCACCTCTCCACCTGCTACGTAGTGGGCCAGCGCGACGGCCGCGTCCTGGAAGAATTGCCAAAAAATTACACGCCGCGCGCCATTCCCAATTACGACGCCGTAAAGGAATGGCAGTCGCTGGAAAATTTAATAAGAGAAACCGAAGCCCGCGCCGAATCGCCAGAAGTAACCGAAGAACTCCGCCGCGCCGCGCAAAAAAAAGAACACGCCGCGAAAGACCTGCAAGGCCCAGCGCTGGAAAATCAAATCCGCAAAAATCGCGTCCGCTGGCTGCGCCAAACCCTCACCGACGCGGCTTCGCGCCGCGCCATCGAACTAGGCTGGCCCAACACCTACACCTTCACCAAAAGCATCTCCGAATCCCTGATCCGCAATTTTCTCGACGCCAACCCGCAAGCCGCAATCGCCGTAGTCCGCCCCGCCATCGTCGAATCCTCGCTCGAAAAACCGTTCCTGGGCTGGAACGAAGGCATCAACACCTCCGCCTCGCTCTCCTACTTGCTAGGAACCTTCTTCCGCCAGCTGCCGACGAACGAATCAAAATGCCTCGACCTCATCCCGGTTGATCTCGTCTGCCGGGGCATGACGCTGATCTCCGCCGCGCTAGTCGCCCGCCGCCACCAGCGCGTCTATCAACTAGCCACCTCCGTAGCCAACGCCTGCAACATGCGCCGCTCCATCGAACTCACCGGCCTGGGCCACAGAAAATTTTATCGCGCGCACGCCGACATCCAGCACCGCATGCGCGCGCGCTTCGACGCTATCCCAGTTTCCAAAACGCGCTACAAGGCCATTTCCGCCCCCGCGCAAAAAGCCGTAGTCCAAGCCATCAATCGCGCCACCGAACCATTCGCGTCGAAGCCTCCCCTAGCCCGCCAGGAACGCGAGCTCGAAAAGGTCGTCAAGCTCATCTCCCTCTTCGAACCTTTCATCCTGCACAACGACCACGTCTTCGAAGCTGCCAACGTCGAACGCCTCAGCGCCGCCCTCCCGCCCGACGAGCAAGCCGATTTCGGCTACGATGCCCGCGCCCTCGATTGGTGGGATTACTGGATCAACGTGCACATTCCTGCTCTGCGCAAGTGGTGTTATCCTCTCATCGAAGGACGCCAGCCGGAATCGCGTCCCCGGCGTTCCGTGCCGCTCGCATCGCGCAACGAAGCGAACGCCACCACCGCCGCGGGAGCAGCGGGTGCAGCAAGCTCGGGTTCGAACAACTCGGGTCCGGCAACGGCATCCTGACACTCAATCACTGTGGCCATCCTCCTGACCGGTTCCACCGGATATATCGGCGCGCACATCGCGTCGAATTTGCTGACGGGCCATTCCGACCCGCTGAATCTGCTCGTCCGCGCGCGCAATGAACAGGAAGCCCAGGAACGCCTCTGGCGCGCTCTCCAGTTGCATCTCGATTTCCAGCGCTTCGACCAACTGCTGCACACGCGCATAAGAATTTTTCGTGGCGACCTCACCGAAGCGCGTTTCGGCCTCTCCGACGACGACTACGCGCAGCTCGTCCGCTCCACAGATTCCGTAATCCACTGCGCCGCATCACTGAATCGCAAATCCGAAAAGAGCTGCCTCAACGTGAATCTCCGCGGCACGCTCGAAGTCATCCAGCTTGCCCAGCGCGCCCGCGACCAGCACGGCCTCCGCCGCTTCAGTCACGTCAGCACGGTTGCCGTCGCCGGACAACGCTCGAGCGAAGTGGTCCAGGAAGACACCTCGATTGACTGGAATCGCTCCGACTACGATCCCTACGCGCGCACAAAAAAGTTCTGCGAACACATGGTCCGCCAGCTCCTTCCAGACGTGCAGCGCACCATCTTCCGCCCCAGCATCGTCCTGGGCGATAGCCGCCGTCCTGAAACCAATCAGTTCGACATGGTCCGCGCCTTCGTCTTCCTAGCCAGCCTCCCCATGCTCCCCTTCCGCCCCGGGGATCGCATTGATATCGTCCCGGTGGACTTCGTCGCCGACGCCGTCTCGACGCTGCATCAAAAAGAAAACCCATTGCACGAGATTTACCATCTCTCCTCCGGCCGCGAGTCCGAAACTTTTATCGAACTAACCGAAGCGCTCTCCAAAGCACAAGACAAGCGCGGTCCCGTCTTCGTCCCCAGCTTCGAAAAATCCACCGAAAAAATTGTCAACGCCCTGGCGGGCCGCGCCGGAAAAATCGGCGGCCTTGCTACGCTCCTGAAAGTTTTCCTCCCCTACCTTTTGTGGAACACGGTTTTCGACAACACCCGCGTCGTCGAAGAACTCGGCCGCCATCCCGCGCCCTTCTCACAGTACAGCCTGCCGCTCCTGCGTTTCAGCCGCGAAAATCATTTCGTCTTCAAATATCGCGAATGGCCCGCCGACGCGCCGGTCCACACCGCCTCCCGCGCCGCGAACGCCTCGCAGGACCCGCGCCCATGACCGACCTGCTTCTCGAAACCTGGGTCAGCGCTCTCATCGAGCTCAACAAGTTTGAATGGATGCTCGGCGCAGGACACGCCTGGCAGCCCGGCACAAAACTGAAGCTGCTCTTCGCGGGCTACAACGGCACGCGCAACACCGGCTCCGACGTGCGCGTCGAAGAAATGATCCGCCAGGTCCGTCGCATCCTGGGCGACGACAATCTCGCGCTCAGCGTCATGTCGCAGAATTTCGATCTAACCAGCGGATATTTTGGCGACGCGCGCCAGGTCCATCTGCCGGACGTCTTCCCGCCATTCCTGCACCGCGTGGTTCGCCAGAACGACGGTGTCGTAGCCTGCGAAGGCTCCATGTTCAAAAGCAAGTTCGCCAACGCCCTCACCACGATGATGATCGGCGCTCTCGGCATCGCCTCCGCGCAAAATAAATTAAGCATCGCTTACGGCGCGGAAGCAGGCGCCATGGACCCGCTCCTGCAAAAAATGACGCGCCGCTACTGCCGCGATTCCTTGATCATCACGCGCAACGTCGAATCGCAAGCCGTCCTTGGCAAACTCGGCGTTCCCACCGAACTCGGCACAGACACCGCCTGGACCTTCGAGCCGCTAGCCCCCGAATACGGCCGCAAAGCTCTGCGCGACGCAGGCTGGGACGGAAAAACTCCCGTGCTAGCAGTCTGCCCCATCAATCCTTTCTGGTGGCCGGTCAGCGCATCGCTAGCGAAGGCGCTCGCGCACTCCGTAGCAGGCGCGTACGAAAAAAGTTACTACCGCACCATTTATTTTCATCGCTCCGGCTCCCATGTGGACGCCGCCTACGAAAAATATCTCAGCGAAATGGCCGCAGGCGTCGCCGGCTACCAAAAATCGCGCAAAGTTTTCCCCGTAATGGTCGCCATGGAAATGCTCGATCGCGACGCCTGCCAGCGCGTCGCCGAAAAACTGGGCGGCGCCCCCGTCTTCGGCTCCGATCAATTCAACATGTACGAACTCGTCAGCATCCTCCGCGCCTGCCATCGCCTGCTTTCTTCGCGCTATCATGCGATCGTCACCACCATGCCCGCGGGCATCCCCTCCGCCGGTGTCACCATGGACGAGCGCATCCGCAATCTCCTGCGCGAACGCGGCCACGAACATCTCCTCATGCGCGTGGATGAATCCGGCCTGGCAGACAAAATTGTCGCCGCCCTGCGCGCGCTCGATTCTGAAGCCGAAGAAATTCCCGACGCTATGGAACGCACCGTCGCGCGCAATCTCCAGCTCATGGCCCGTATGGGCACTTATCTCGAAGAGCAGGTCGCGCGCCGCTATCCGGAATTTCCCGTGCGCCAAGGCGTTCTCGGCTGGGAAGACTATCTCCCGCCGCTCGGCCCCAACCTGCTAAAACTGCTCGAAAAACACAGCGGAGTCCTCGCCGCATGACATTTCTCGAAAACATCTTCGCTCAACTAAACAAATCCGCTGCCGAGCCGGTGCTGCAGGAAATTCACGGCGAAAAAGTTCGCTCCGTCACCGGCAGCGAACTGCTCGCCATGACGCAGCAAGCCCGCCACTTCCTGCTAGCCCGCGGCCTGCAAAAAGGTGATCGCTGCGCGCTGCTAGCACCGAACAGCATTCGCTGGGCCGCGCTCGACCTCGCCCTCATGGCCGAAGGAATAGTCGTCGTGCCGCTCTACGCCCGCCAGGCTCCCACCGAACTCGTCGCGATGATGCAGGACTCCACGCCCTCGCGCATTTTCTGTCTCGATGCCGCGATCGCCTCGGAAATAAAAAAGTTGTGGCCGCAAGCCCCGCAAATTTCGCTGCTCGAAGGCGTCTACGCGGGTGAACCAAGCGCTCCCACTCCGCCCATGCACCACGAAGACTCGGACGTAATTTCCATCATCTACACCTCCGGCACTTCCGGCGAACCCAAAGGCGTCGTGCTCACCGCCGGAAACGTAAACCACATCGTCAGCGCCACAAATTCCCGCCTCGACAAATTAATGGGCCCGCGCACACAGCCCGATCGCATTTTCCATTACGCCCCCTTCTGTTTCGCCGCGTCCTGGATCCTGCTCCTCACCGCGCTTTCAAGGCACAGCGTTCTAGCGCTTTCCACCGACCTCAACAAGCTCGCGGACGAACTAAAACTAGCCGCCCCCGAATATTTCCTGAATGTCCCCACGCTCCTCGAACGCGTCCGCGCCAGAATTCAGACCACAGTCCAAAAGCGCGGTGGTCTTGCCACAGCAATTTTCCCCCGCGCCCAACAAGCCTTCATCCGCCGTCACAACAAACAATCAAAATTCGGCGATTTCTTCTGGCTAGCTCTCGGAAATTCCCTGATGTTCCCCGCCATCCGCAAAAGCATCGGCCCCAACCTGAAAGCTCTGATCTGCGGCTCGGCGCCGCTAGCCGTCGAAACTCAACTTTTCTTCATGATGCTCGGCATCCCGGTCCTGCAGGTCTATGGCCTCACCGAAACCACGGCCATCTGTACCGCAGACGATCCCGCCCGCGTCGAGCCCGGATTCGTCGGTCCCGCAATCCCCGGCGTAGAAATGAAGCGCGCCGAAGATGGCGAAATCCTGGTCCGCGGTCCGAATATTTTTCCTGGATACTGGCAGCGTCCCGCCGAAACCGCCAAAGCCCTGCAAGACGGCTGGTTCCACACCGGCGATCAAGGCGAACCCAACGAAAACGGCAACTGGCGCATCACCGGCCGTATTAAAAACTTGATTATCCTCAATTCCGGCCACAACATCGCGCCCGAGCCCATCGAAGAAAAACTCGCGCAACTCTTGCCCGAAACGCAGCAGGTAGTCCTCATCGGCAATCAACGCAGCTTCCTCGCCGCCCTTCTCACGCCCAACGGCGCGAATGGAGCAAACAAATTAACCGATGAACAAATCCAATCCGCCATCGAATCCGTGAACGCCGCGCAGCCCCACTACAAACAAATTCGCGCCTTCCACGTAGTCCCCGAACCCTTCACCATGGAAAGCGGCCTGCTCACCACCATGGGAAAACTGAAACGCGACGCCATCACCGCGCGCTTCAGCGCCGAAATCGAAGCGCTTTACCAGAAGAGACCCTCATGAACACCTTCCAAGGCGAAACCCTTTCCTGGCAACTGCTCGACGGCACCATCGAGCTAACCCTCGATCGCGCCCCCTGCAACGAAATCGGCCGCGCCACCCTCGCCGACCTCGAAAAATTCATCGGCGCGCTCCCTTCCCTACAGCGCGACGCCCACGCGCTCATCATCAGCAGTACGCGCAAAGAAGGTTTCTGCGCCGGCGCCGACCTCCGCGAAACCTATCGCGTAGCCCAATCGCTTCCGCAAGACGAACGCCTCGCCGCCCTGCGCGATTTCCTCGAGCGCATTCATCACGTGATGAACTCGCTCGACGAAGCTCCGCTCACCACCATCGCAGCGGTTCACGGCGTCACCTTCGGCGGCGGCTTCGAACTAGCGCTCGCCTGCGATCTGATCGTCGCCGATAAAATGACGCGCTTCTGTTTCCCCGAGCTGCGCCTCGGCCTCATCCCCGGTTTCGGCGGAATTCCCCGCCTGAAACGCGACCTTGGCAACGCCGTAGTCCGCGATCTGCTCCTAACCGGCCGCAGCATCAACGCCGCCAAAGCCCAGTCTGTCGGCCTCGTCAGTCAAGTAGCGGCCGAAGGCGACGCCCTTCGCGTGGCACGCTCCACAGCCGCACAATTGAAAAAGTTCGATCGCGGCACCGCCATCGCCGCCAAGAAATTCATCAAGCCAATTCCCCGCGAAGAGCTCCGCCGCGAAATCGAAATCTTTTGCGACCTCTTCATGCGCCCCGCCGTGGACGCGGGCCTGCGCAAGTTCGTCGAAAGCACCGACGCGCTCCCCTATCTTCCGTAGCGATGCGAGCCGTACCAACCATGCAGACCCAACCAAATTTGTGGCAAGATAGAACGACATGAACACCCTGGACAAAACCACCGACGAAGTTCTGCACTTGGCCGCCGAGCATTTCAAAGTCCAGCGCGACCAACTCTCCCCCGACGACGATTTCTTCAAAAAGCTCGGCATCAACAGCCTCCAAGCCCTCGAGCTCCTAACCCGCATCGAACAGCATTTCCAAATCGAACTCCCCGACTACGAACTCCAGGGCGTAACCGACTTCCGCACCCTCGCCCAACGGATTCAATCACGCCTGTAATGCTGGATCTCCGCCAATTCAATTCGCTCGGAGAAGCCCTGCGTGCCGCGCTCGATCGCTGGCCAAATGAAATCTGCCTGATCGAAGCCGATCGCGACCGCGAAAACGCCCGCCTCACGTATCGCCAATTCAAAGAACAAGCGCTGCCGCTAGCGAGCGCGCTGCAAGGTGCAGGACTGAAGGACGGCACGCGCGCCGCCATAGTAATGACCAATCAGTCGAAATGGCTGATTTCGGCCTACGCGATTTTCTACTGCGGCGGCGTCCTGGTTCCGCTCGATTACAAACTCACTGCGGCGGAACAACTGCAACTCCTCGTACACTCTCATGCCGAATTTCTAGTGTTCGAATACCACCTCTGGCGCGCCATCACGCAATCCGACCAATTCAAAAACCTCTCCGCCCGCACCGTAATTGTCACCGAAGCTCCAGCGAACGCCGATCTCAGCGGCGCGCATCGCTGGGAAGATTTCCGCGCAACCAGCGAGCCAACTTTCATCCCGCGCAAACGCAACGACCCCGCCTGCATCGTGTATTCCTCGGGCACCGGCGGACGCCCCAAAGGCTGCGTCCTCACGCACGATAATTACCTCGAACAATGCGTCGCGCTAACGTCGCTCTATCCCTTCTGGCCCGGCGTGCGCTACCTCAGCATCCTCCCCACCAATCACGCTATCGACTTCATGGTCGGCTTCATCGGCCCGTTCACCTGCGGCGCCACCGTCGTGCATCTGCGCACCCTGCGTCCCGAATTTATCCGCGAAGCCTTCACCAAATACAAAATCACCTACATGGCGCTCGTGCCCATGATCCTGAAAAATCTAGAACGCGGCCTCCGCCAAAGGTTCGCGGATCTCCCACCACGCAAGCGAAAAATCCTCAACGCGCTCATCGCCACAAATCGCGTATTGACGCGCCGTCGCCCTCACCTGAAAATCAGCCGCGCCCTTCTGCCGCAAGTTCACCAAGCGTTCGGCGGCCAGTTGCGCGCCCTCTTCGTAGGCGGCGCTTTCACCGAACCCGAAACCCTGCAATTTTTCTACGATCTGGGAATTCCCGTAGGCAACGGCTACGGCTGCACCGAAGCAGGCACGGTAATCACAGTCAATGATCTGAAACCTTTCCGTGGAGACACCGTCGGCAAGCCCCTCCCCGGCATGGAAGTGAAAATCTCGAATTCCGGCGCGGAAGGAATCGGCGAAGTCACCGTACGCAGCAAAACATTAATGTCGCACTACCTCGACGACCCCGAAATGACCGCCGAAACCATCAAAGACGGCTGGCTGCTCACCGGAGATCTGGGCCGCCTCGATCCCTCCGGCCACCTGCAACTCTTCGGCCGCAAAAAAAACATGATCGTCACCGAAGAAGGCAAAAACATTTATCCGGAAGACGTCGAAACCTATTTCGCAGGCCTCCCGGTAAAAGAATTCTGCGTTTTCGCCGCAAATTATCTGTGGCCAGCCCGCACCATGGTCGGCGAACAACTCGTCCTGGTCCTCCATCCGGAAACCGCGCAAGAAATCACCGAATCCCTAGTGAAAGAAGTCTCCGAACGCAATCGCCGCCTCCTGAATTACAAACGCATCAGCGGCTACTTAACCTGGGACCGCGATTTCCCCCTAACCGCCTCCCTGAAAATCAAACGCGCCGAGCTAGCCGAACAAATCCGCCAGACGAGCGAACGCACAGCCGTGGTGCCGCTATGATTCGCGCCACACTCATCCAGACCGGAGCGCTCGCGCCAGTGACCACGCAATTCCTCGCGATCGTAAATCCCGCGGCAGGCGGCGGCAAGTCCGGCCAATTCGCCGCCAGCATGTTAGAAAGAGTTCGCAACGCCGGAATTGATCTAGCCGTAAAGCGCACAACTCGCGCAGGCGAAGCCACCAATATCGCGCGCGCAGCCTACAACGAAGGAATCCGCAATTTCCTGGCCGTAGGCGGCGACGGCACATCCTTCGAAATCATCAACGGCCTTTTCCCGGAAGCCGCAACTCAAGGCCGCCCCACGCTAGGCCTGCTGCCGCTCGGCACCGGCAATTCCTTCCTGAAGGATTTCACCAAACGCGGCGTCGAACATACCATCGAGGCGCTAAAAAAAAATAATCACCGCTCCTGCGACGTGATCCGCCTTCGCCACGCCCAAGGCGAACTCTATTTCCTGAATCTCCTCACGCTAGGTTTTCCCGCCGACGTCGCCGAAACCACCAACCGCCGCTTCAAACGCTGGGGCGAGCTCGGTTACATCCTCGGCGTCTTCACGCGCCTGGTGCAGCTTGAACATCTCGCCTTCCCGCACCGCCTGGCCGAAGCAGAAACAAAAGAATTCGATCGCAATCCAGCTTTATTCCTCAGCTTCAACAACAGCAAATTCACCGGCGGCCACATGATGATCGCGCCCAACGCCGATCCCACCGACGGCCTCATCGAATACGTCCGCTGGGCCCCCATCGGACGCCTCGGCCTCATCTACACTCTCCCGCGCCTCTTCACCGGCACGCATATCCATCATCGCCGTGCATCCCGCGCCGCCACCAAACGAATTGATTTCGAACTAGCCGGCCCGGTAAATGTAATGGTTGACGGCGAAAGCCTGCGCCTGGAATGCCAGTCCCTGGAAATTCTACCGGCCGCGCTGGACGTGATCGTATGAAACGCGCGTACCTGAATGTCCGCTCCGCAATCCTATGGGCCGTCAGCGGAATCCATTTCGCGCTCGTCGGCACTATTCTGATCGCCATCGGCGCAGTCATCGATCCAAGAAAGAACGATTGGCCGCAGCGCGTTTTCTTCCGCAATATTCTGCGCCTCGCAGGCGCGCGCTTCGAAGTGCGCCGCGCTCCCGGATTCAACCCGACCCGCACCAGCATCTTCATCTGCAATCACGTAAGTCTTTTCGACCCGTTCGTGGTCTACTCCGCCATCCCGCAATTCCTGCGCGGCTTCGAGCTCGAATCGCACTTCAACGTTCCGGTGTACGGCTGGATGATGGGCCGCTTCGGAAATATTCCCGTGCCCGACGCGCCCAGCCGCGAAGGCCTGGAAATCATGACCCAGCGCGCCAAAACCGCGCTCGATTCCGGCGTCAGCCTGATTGCTTTCGCCGAAGGCTCGCGCACGCGCGACGGCCACGTCCAGCCATTCAAGAAAGGAATTTTCAGCATCGCCCAGAGATTCGGAATTCCCATCGTGCCCGTGAGCATGGCCGGCTCCTACCAATTCTTCCAAACCGGCCACTGGATGTTGCACCCGGAAAAAATCACGGTCTATCTGCACGACACGATTGACACCACGCAAATCCCGCGCGCCGAAGTGGACGCATTGCGCCAACGCGTGCAGGAAATCGTCTCAACTCCAGTAGAAGAATCGCTGCGGGAAAATCCGGTAAAGAAATTCTAAGAGGTTTCTCCGCAAACGGCCAAACCAGCGCCGTAGGCGCGGCATAAGTTAGCCCAGGCCGGAAGGCCTGGGAAAAATCGCAAAGAGAATCCAGAGCGCCGTAGGTGCGACACAGGTTTTTGTTGCGGCCGCGCGCTAAGGCGCGTCCCGAGCTAAGAAATCTGCGTCTCGCTAGCTGCCGGCAACGAACGCCCCGCCCGCAACTCCTGCCAGGTATAAACCACGCGATGAATCACCGTAATCGTCGAAACCACCGCGATCACCCACAATACCTGCGCCATGCGATTAAACGCGCCGCCCATGATCAGCAGCACCAGCCGCTCCGGCCGCTCCATGAATCCCACTTTGCACAATGGAATAATCGATTCGGCCCGCGCGCGCGCATAACTCACCATAAACGAACTCGCCATCGCGACGGCCGCGAGCGCCATATAAAATGGCCGCCCCACCAGCGTGTAATGCACCACCAATCCCATGTACAAAGCCAGATCCGAATAACGGTCCAGCGTTGAATCCAGAAACGCGCCAAACGCCGTCACCCGCCCCACGCGCCGCGCCACCTGCCCGTCGGCCATGTCCAAAAATCCCGCGAGAAACAAAACGGCCGCGGCCTGCCGGAACATCCCCATCGCAAACAGCGCCGCCGCCCACGAATTTACCGCGAGGCCCAAAAACGTAAACATGTTCGGCGTAATGCCCGTCGCCGCGAGTCCACTGACGACGTGACGCAGCAACCACCCCCCGCCTTCGCCGATCCAATAAGTCGGCGGCTTCTTCCGTTCGTTCGATCCGTTTTCCATAATCAGAAAATCACACTCCGCTTTCGCGGCACAAAAATCCGCGCTCACTGCTTCCGCAGCGCCATCTCCGGCACTTTTCCGCTGTAACGCAGTTTCGGCTCCGTCTGCTGCTGCACTTCCTCCGGTGTAAATCCCGGAGCCACCTCGCGTAGCACCAACCCCTCTGCCGTAACATCAATCACCGCCAGATCGGTGATAATCGTATTCACGCACTCGACAGCCGTTAGCGGATAGCTGCAAGCTTGCACGATTTTTCGCTGCCCATCCTTCGCATTGTGTTCCATGGTCACGATCAATTTCTCGGCGCCCACGGAAATATCCATCGCGCCGCCAATCCCGCCCGCGCCTTTCGCTCCCGGCACTCGCCAATTCGCCAGGTCGCCGCGCTCCGAAACCTGCAATCCGCCCAGAATACAAATATCCAAATGTCCGCCCCGCGTCATCACATGCGCATCCACCTGCGAAAAATAAGCTGCCCCCGGTACCAACGTTACCGGCACCTTCATCGCGTCCACCAGATCGTAATCTTCCTCGCCTGCCTTGGCTCGCGGCCCCATCCCCAAAATCCCGTTCTCACTGTGAAAATAAACCACCACATCTTTCGGCACGTACGCCGCAATCAAATTCGGAATTCCCCAGCCTAAATTCACATACGCTCCGTCCGGCAATTCCAGCGCCGCGCGCTCGGCGATCTGCTCGCGTGTCAGCCGCGCTTTAGGCATTGTGAATTCCCTTCGCCACCACGATGCGGTCCACGTAAATCGAAGGCGTCACAATCGTCTCCGGATCGAGCGCCCCGATCTCCACCACTTCGTCCACCTCCACAATCGTCACCTTCGCCGCCGTCGCCATGATCGGATTAAAATTTCGCGCCGCCTTGCGATAAATCAGATTTCCCATGCGATCCGCACGCTGCGCCTTAATAAAAGCGTAATCCGCGCCCAGCGCCTGCTCCAAAATATATCTCTTCCCGCGAATCACGCGCTCTTCCTTGCCCTGCGCCACATCCGTCCCCACGCCCACCGGCGAATAAAACGCTGGAATGCCCGCCCCAAACGCGCGCATCCGCTCGCACAAAATTCCCTGCGGCACCAATTCCAATTCCACTTCGCCCGCATCAAACTGCTGCTGAAAATAAATCGCGCCGGGCCCCGGAAACGCCGCCACCACATGTCGTATCTGCCGGTTCTTGAAGAGAATCCCCAGCTCGCCGTCCCCCGTCCCACAATTATTGCTGATCACGCGCAAATTCCGCGCGCCCCGCCGCGCCAATCCTTGAATTAAATTATTCGGAAATCCCGCGCCGCCGAATCCGCCGAACATGACGGTTGCGCCATCGGGGACATCCGCAACCGCAAGGTCCACCGACGCAAATACTCTGTCTTTTCGATTCATATTTGAAGTTGCCGGAGCGGAGCCGAACCCCGAGCTTCATATAATGATATATCCGTTTGATTCCCCTCGCCGATAAATACCACAATCCGCCCGAAAGGCCGAACGGCAGCATGCCGGGCCTTCGTAGCGGCGCACTTTAGTGCGCCATTGGTGTCGCGTCATTGGCGTCTCTTAAGCCGCCGGCACCGCTCCAGCATTTTGTACCCGTAACACTCTCCCTCGTCTACAATCTCCTCCGACGCTCACGGCGGCGCCGCCAACCACAACATGAATCATCCCAGCAGCGAAACAATCCGCGCCCAAATCACCCCCATCCCCCGCCGCCGCTGGGTAATCGCCTGCGTCCTAGGCCTCGGCGTGCTGATAAATTATTTCGATCGCGTCAACATCTCCGTCTCGCAAGACGCCCTCCACGCCGCCTTCGGCATCAGCGCCGTCCAATTCGGCTACCTGCTTAGCGCCTACAGCTGGCCCTACGCCGCGCTGCAACTTCCCTGCGGTGTCCTGCTCGACCGCTTCGGCGTAAAACTGGTCGGCCGCGTCAGCACTTTCCTCTGGAGCGTCGCATCCTTCGGCGCCGCAGCCGCCACCGGCGTGGGAAGTTTTTTCGGCGCGCGCCTCCTCCTCGGAGTCGGCGAAGCTCCCACCTTCCCAGCGAATTCCAAAGCCGTCGGCTACTGGTTTCCATCGCGCGAACGCAGCCTAGCCACCGCCATCTTCGACGGCGCCGCGAAATTCGGTCCCGCCGCGGGAGTCCCGCTCATCGGACTGCTGCTCATCCACTTCGGCTGGCGCTGGAGTTTCGCGGCCACCGGAATTCTCAGTTTTCTTTATTTCGTCCTCTTCTACTGGATCTACCGCAACCCCAGCGAAGATAAATCCCTTACGCCCGCCGAACGCGAATTCATCCGTGAAGGCGGCGCGCAACCCGAAGGGCGCCCCAAAATCAATCAAGCCGGCTCGCTGCTCTACCTGTTGCGCCAACGCAAAGTCCAAGGCCTCGTCCTCGGCTACGCTTCCTATAATTACACTTTCTATCTGCTGCTCACCTGGCTCCCCAGCTATCTTTCTTCAGCCCTGCACGTAAATTTGCTGCACTCCGTGCTTTACTCCAGCGTGCCCTGGCTCTTCGCCACTTTCACCGATCTGGTCATCGGCGGCTGGCTCGTCAACGCGCTCATCCATCGCGGCCGCGACGCCTCGCTCGTCCGCCAAATTGTTTTGGTCGGCGGGACAGCCTTCGGCCTCGGCATCCTGGGCGCCGCGCACGCCCACACTCCCGCCAGCGCGCTTTTCTGGATTAGCGTCTCGATCGGTGGTCTTTCCGCTGCAGCGCCGGTAGGCTGGTCCATTCCTTCGCTGATCGCTCCGGAAGGAAGCGTCGGTACTTTGGGTGGAATTCTAAATTTCGGAAATCAATTATCAGCCATCGCCGCGCCGATCGTCACCGGCTACGTAGTAGCGGCCACTCACGAATTCGCCTGGGCCTTCGTAGTCGCCACCACTTTCCTGCTGGCAGGCATAGCCGGCTACATCTTCGGCCTGGGACGCATCGAACCAATCCCCGAACCGGCTCCCGACGAGTCTTTGTAGCGGCGGTCCCGCGATGCGGGACCGCCAGCCTTTGACGTTCCTCACCGCGCCGGATACTTCTTCGTCTGCTGCGTCCGCGAATTGAACATCTCAAACCCGCTATCCGCATGTCCAATCAATTCCAAATAATTCCCCGCGTCAGTCCCCGGCGGATTCGCAATAAATTCCGCCGCAACATTGTGCGCCGCGCCACCCTCATCCGAAAAATGCACCTGCCACAAATTTTCCAGCTGCGGCGATTTCTCAATAATGTCCCAAGTCGAAGGTGTCCCGCCCTTCTTCGCCCCGTTATCCATGATCGCCACGCGCGGCGCGATTCCCCACACCAGCGCCGGGCTGCTGCTCTGCTGCCACCCGTGATGCGACACGATGTAAACATCAACGTGACCCAATTTATTTACCGGGCACATCAGTTCCATTTCCTTGTCCCAAGTCAAATCGCCCAAATCCAAAATTCGCAGCTTGCCAAATGTGATCAACGTCCCCAGCGACCGCAGATTCTCCGTCGTGTCCGCAGGACGCGTCTCCGATTCCTTGCAAGCCGCATTCTCCTGCCCTGCTCCCGGCAGCGGCTTCGCAATCAAAGCCCCATCCGCGCTGATCACCTCCACATGCATTCCCTGAATCGGCAGCACGTCCCCGGGCTTGGGAGTAATCCGTTTGTATTTTCCTGTCGCCAGCAAAGCCTGATAAGCCTGCCATCCCTGCGCCGTCGGCCCGTCCCCCGCCTCGCGGTTCTCGCCATGATCAATAAATGTCCCCATCAGGAATCCGCGCAGCCAGTTGCGGCGCCCCGCCCACGTGATCCTCATGAAAATGCGTGATCAAAACATAATCAATCTTCGTAAGCCCTGCCGACTTCGCCGCCGCCACAATCCGATCCGCATCCCGCCCGTTGTTCCCATCCCACCCCGTATCAATCAGCAAAGACTGCCCTTCAGGCGTAACAAACAATGTCGCCTGTCCTCCCTCCACATCGACAAAATAGACCCGCAAGCTCTTCTGCGCCGCGGGCGAAGCCGCAGCAGCCACCGGCGTCGCATTCGCCCCACAGAGCAGCGCAATCGCCGCCAAACTCGCGCCCGCCGCCGCAAAAACCAAGACGCTCAGTGTCTTTCTGAAATCCCATCCGAATCGCAAGTTACCAGTCATCGTCAAAGCTCCTGAGCCACCGCTGCTGAATTTTGAAAACAAGCACGCCGCAAAAGATAGTCAATCCCCCGCCCCATTTCGTCAACAAACTTGTTTCCGCGCACCATATCCGCAGCCACCCGCTACATTTTGCGATATCATCGCAAGGTTTCCTTGCACGCGGAGACCACCACCCATGACCACAAAAAAGCTGCGCAGCCAGGAATGGTTTGGCCGCAAGGACCGCGACGGTTTCATCTATCGCAGCTGGATGAAAAACCAAGGCTGGCCGCACGACATGTTCACCGGCCGCCCGGTCATCGGCATCTGCAACACCTGGTCCGAACTCACTCCCTGCAACGGACACTTCCGCGAAATCGCCGAATGGGTAAAACGCGGCGTGTGGGAAGCGGGCGGCTTTCCACTGGAATTTCCGGTGATGTCCCTCGGCGAAACGATGCTCCGCCCCACCGCCATGCTCTTCCGCAATCTCGCCAGCATGGACGTGGAAGAATCTATCCGCGGCAATCCCCTTGATGGCGTCGTCCTGCTGATGGGCTGCGACAAAACCACTCCATCATTATTAATGGGCGCCGCCTCCTGCGATCTTCCCACCATCGGCCTCTCCGGCGGCCCCATGCTCAACGGAAAATTTCAAGGCCACGACCTCGGCTCCGGCACCGGCGTCTGGCAAATGTCCGAAAAAGTTCGCTCCGGCCAAATGAAGCTCGAGGAATTTTTCGAAGCCGAAAGTTGCATGAGCCGCTCCAAAGGCCACTGTATGACCATGGGCACAGCCTCGACCATGGCCAACATGGTCGAAGCGCTCGGCATGGCGCTCCCGGGAAACGCCGCCATCCCCGCCGTGGACGCGCGCCGCCACACTCTCGCGCAATTCACCGGACGCCGCATCGTCGAAATGGTCAAAGAAGATCTGCGCATGTCGCAAATTCTCACGCGCGCCGCATTTCAAAATGCCATTCGCGCCAACGCCGCCATCGGCGGCTCCACCAACGCCGTCATTCACCTGATCGCCATCGCCGGACGTATCGGCGTCCCGCTCGCCTTGAATGATTTCGACGCGCTAGCATCGCATCTTCCGTGTCTCGTCAATCTCCAACCGAGTGGCACCTACCTGATGGAAGATTTTTTCTACGCCGGCGGCCTTCCCGCTGTCCTGCGCGAGCTCGGCGAAAATGGCGCCCTCGATCGCGACGCGCTCACCGTGAACGGCCAGACCATCTGGCACAACGTCTCCGAAGCCCCCTGCTGGAATCGCGAAGTAATTCACACCTTCGCGCAGCCTTTCAAAGAAAATTCTGGCATCGCTGTACTGCGCGGCAATCTCGCTCCCGATGGCGCCGTCATAAAACTTTCCGCCGCCAGCCCGCATCTGCTCCAGCATACCGGCCGCGCGGTCGTTTTCAATTCCATCGAAGATTTTTACGCCCGCATTGACCAGGAGAACCTTGACATTGACGAAACCTGCGTCATGCTCCTGCAAAATTGCGGCCCTATCGGCTATCCCGGCATGGCCGAAGTCGGCAACATGCCCCTGCCCCCAAAAGTTCTGCGCAAAGGCGTGAAAGACATGGTCCGCATTTCCGACGCGCGCATGAGCGGTACCGCCTACGGCACCGTAGTTCTCCACGCCTCGCCCGAAGCAGCAGCCGGCGGCCCGCTAGCCCTCGCCCGCAGCGGCGACACGATCACGCTCGACGTTCCTGCTCGCACCATCAGCCTGAATGTGGACGACGCCACGCTAGCCGCCCGCCGCGCTCAATGGACGCCGCCTCCAAACCCAGCTCGCGGCTACGTAAAGCTCTACACCGAACACGTGCAGCAAGCGCATCAAGGCGCCGACCTGGACTTCCTGGTAGGCAACAGCGGCGCCCCAGTAGCCCGTGACAACCACTAAATGCGCGCGAATAAGTTGCGCAACGAATCAAAGCAGTTGAATTTGTAGCGGCGGTCTTTAGACCGCCAGCCTTTGACTTTCGTAGCGCCGGCGTCCCGCCGGCTCCTGGCAGTTGACGTGGCCTTTGACCTTGTAGCGGCCGGTCCCGCCTTTTGGGACCGGGCAGCCGTTGCCGTTGGCTTTGGCGTTGACTTCGTCTTTGACGTTGACGTAGCTGTTGTACCGGCGCACGTCACCGCGCCAACTCGGTGCAAGCAATCACCCGGAGCCCCAAAATGTTGCGCTGGCGAATCGCAATCCTAGTAAGCGCCGCCATCGCCATCAGCTACCTGGACCGCCAAACTCTTCCCGTCGCCATCAAAGCGATCAGCAACGACATCCCGCTCACCAACGTACAATTCTCCAATCTCCAATCCGCCTTCCTCCTAGCCTACGCCTTCATGTACGCCGGCGGCGGCAAACTAGCCGACGCTCTAGGCACCCGCCTCGGCTTCACCGTAATAATGATCTTCTGGTCCGTAGCCTGCGCCAGCCACGGCCTCGCCCTAACTTTCACCATGCTAGCCGTCAGCCGCTTTGCGCTAGGCATGGGCGAAGGCGGCGGCTTCCCCGCGGCCACCAGAACGGTAGCCGAATGGTTCTCAGTCAACGAACGCGCCACGGCCATGGGCATCATCAATAGCGGCAGCGCCGTTGGAGCAGTCGTCGCCCCACCACTGATCGCGCTAATTCTCACGTACGCCAATTGGCGCTGGATTTTTTTCGCAACCGGCGCGCTAGGCCTCCTCTGGACTGCCTGGTGGCGCAAATCCTACTTCACACCTGCCGAACATCCGCAACTCACCGAGCAAGAGCGCCAGAAAATTTCCCCTGCGATCGCCACCGCCGCATCCACAAAAAAAATCGCCTGGCTCGATCTACTCCGCCACAAAGAAACCTGGGGCATGGTCGCGGCAAAATTTCTAAGCGACGCCGCCTGGTACTTCTATCTCTTCTGGCTCCCCAAATATCTCTACGACGCGCGCCACTTCGACATCAAAGCTGTAGGCGCCGTAGCCTGGATCCCCAACGCCGCCGCAGGCATCGGCTGCCTCGCCGGTGGCTGGTTCTCCAGCCACCTGGTCCGCCAAAAATTCTCAGCGAACGCAGCCCGCAAACTAGCGATGGGCCTTAGCGTCGCAGTAATGCCACTTATACTGCTAGTCACTCGCACTCCCATCGCCTGGGCCATCACGATTTTCAGCCTCGCGTACTTCGGCCAGCAATCCTGGTCCACTCTGGTAATGGTTCTCCCCGCCGATCTTTTTCCCAGCAGCGTAGTAGGCTCAGTAGCAGGCCTGATAGGCTTCGGCGGCGCGATGGGCGGCATAGCATTCGGCGAATTAGCCGGCTACCTGCTCGATCACGACTTCGGCTACCAAGCCGTCTTCCAACTAGCCGCCACATTTCACGTAATCGCTTTTCTCGTGATACTAACCACGGTGCCGCGCATCGCTCCGCTCAACATCGCGCGCACATTAGCGCCAGAAACTCAACCATGAAGGAGTCCCATGAAAATTAAAGAAATTCGCACAAGAGCAGTCCGCTGGCGCGGCAAGACGGTTCCCTTGCCCCCGCATTTCTGCACCAACCCCATGGACCTCCTCACGCTCCGCGAAGAAGCCTCCATGCAAACTTTTACCTTCCACGGCTGGCTGATAGTCGAAATTTTCACCGACGACGGCCATGTAGGCATCGGCAACGCCGCCCTCGCTCCGCCGATCACCAAACAAGTAATCGATCTCTACCTGAAACCGTTGCTAATCGGCGCCGATCCCTGGAACATCGAATTCCTCTGGCAGCACATGTACCGCAAAACGATGGCGTTCGGCCGCAAAGGCATCGGCATGGCCGCAATCTCCGCCGTGGACATCGCGCTCTGGGACCTCCTCGGCAAATCCGCCAAGCAACCAGTCTTCCGCCTGCTCGGCGGCCGCACCAAACCGCGCATCCCCGTCTACGCTAGCCGCCTCTACAGCATCGAACTCAGCGAACTAGCCGCCGAAGCCAAGCGCTACAAAAAAGAAGGCTACCAAGCTATGAAACTCCGCTTCGGCTGGGGCCCCACGGACGGCGCCGCGGGCATGCAAAAAAATGTCGCCCTCGTGAAAACAATCCGCGAATCCGTAGGCGATGGCGTTGACGTAATGGCCGACGCCTACATGGGCTGGACCCTCGACTACGCCAAACGCATGTTGCCGTTGCTCGAGCCCTTCCATCTGCGCTGGCTCGAAGAACCCGTAATCCCCGACGATATCCAAGGCTATGCCGAACTGAAGTCCTACGCGCGCATTCCCATCGCCGGCGGCGAGCACGAATTCACGCAGTACGGTTTCCGCGACCTGCTCGAAGCTCGCGCCGTGGATTACATTCAATTCGACACCAACCGCGTCGGCGGCATCACCCAAGCCCGCAAAATTCAAGCGCTAGCCGAATCGCATTCCATCCCCGTAATTCCCCACGCCGGACAAATGCACAACTATCACGTCGTAATGGCCAACCTGAATTCCCCCATGGCAGAATATTTCCCCATCGTGGACGTCGAAGTCGGCAACGAACTTTTCTGGTATATCTTCGATGGCGAGCCCAAAGCCAAAGACGGTTTCGTGGACCTCGACGATAATCTGCCGGGCCTGGGCCTGACCGTAAACGAAAAGGCCCTCGCAAAATTCGAGGTAATCGAATAAGCCGCCGCTGAACCTTTCAATGACCCGACTAATCCAAATCGCCAAAGGCAACGACCGCGCAGTGGCACTCGTCGAAGAGCCCGGCCTCCGCCTGCTCCACCAGACCGCATCCATCTATTCCCTGGCCCAAGAAGCCATCGCGAACAACGTGAAGTTGACGGCCCTCGCGCAGCAGAAACTCTCGAACCTCGTGCTCGACTACGGCCCCATCTACGCTGGCCAATCCGACTGGCGCATCCTACCGCCTATTGATCATCCCCAAGAGCCATCTCGTTGCCTAGTCTCCGGCACAGGCCTCACGCATCTCGGCAGCGCACGCGACCGGCAGGACATGCACGCCATCGCCAGCGAAGATCTCACCGACAGCATGAAAATGTTTCGCTGGGGGATAGCCGGAGGACGCCCCGCTGCAGGCGAAATCGGCACGCCCCCCGAATGGTTCTACAAAGGTACCGGCACAATCCTCCGCGCCCACAATGAACCGTTGGAAATTCCGCCCTACGCCGAAGACGGCGGCGAAGAAGCCGAAATCGCCGGAATTTACATCATCGCGGCCGACGGCCGCCCCCATCGCATCGGCATGGCCTGCGGCAACGAATTCTCCGACCACGTTTTCGAAAAAAAGAATTATCTGAATCTGGCAGGCTCGAAGCTGCGTACTCCCGCGTTAGGCCCCGAAATCACGCTCGATCCCATATTCGATTCCGTCCAAGGAGAAGTCACCATCGAACGCTCCGGCAAGCCCCTTTGGCAGAAAAACATTCGCACCGGCGAATCCGAAATGTGCCACAGCTTGCGCAACATGGAGCACCATCACTTCAAATTCGAAACGCATCGCCGCCCCGGCGACGTCCACGTCCATTTCTTCGGCGCCGATTGCCTCAGCTTCGGCGAAGGCGTCCGCCTCGCCTCGGGAGATATAATGCAAGTGCAATTCACAGGCTTCGGCCGCGCGCTGCGCAATCCGCTGCAAGTGGCCGCCGCCAAGCCGCCGCTAATAGAAGCAATTCCACTGGGGTGAACCAATAAATGACCAAGCCGCGCGTAGCAATTCTGGGACTAGGATTGATGGGCACAGGAATGGCCGGACGCGTCCTCACCGCCGGTTTTCCACTAGCCGTGTACAACCGCAATCCGGAAAAAACCGCGCCCTTCGCGAAAGCCGGAGCCTACGTAGCACGCACTCCGCGCGACGCCGCCGCACGCGCCGACATTATTATCAGCATTCTCGCGGACGACAATGCCTCTCGCGCCGTCTGGCTCGATAAAGACTCCGGCGCACTAGCCGGAGCCGCTCCCGGCACATGGCTCCTCGAATCCAGCACCGCGAGCGTGCGATGGATTCACGAACTAGCCGCCGCAGCAAAAAAACACGAGTGCGAACTCCTCGACGCTCCCGTAACCGGCTCAAAGCCCCAAGCCGCCGCCGGCGAATTACTTTTTCTCGTAGGAGGTTCCGCCGAAGCCCTCGCCGCCGTCCGCCCGATCCTCGCCGTAATGAGCCGCGACGTTCTGCATCTCGGTCCCACCGGCAGCGGCGCCACGCTGAAGCTAATCAATAATTTCCTCTGTGGCGTGCAAGCCGCATCCATAGCCGAAGCCATGGCCCTGGTCACCGCCAGCGGCCTGGATCGCGAAAAGTCCGTAGCCATCCTAGCCGCCGGCGCACCAGGCAGCCCGCTACTGAAAGTGATCACCACCCGTGCCGCCGCAAATGACCTCACGCCCAACTTCGTCCTACGCCTGATGGCCAAAGACCTCACCTACGCCCGTGAAGAAGGCGTGCGCCACGGCATAGCCATGAACACGGCGACCCCAGCCATCGCCGATTTCGAAAAAGCCATCGCGGCAGGCTACGGCGAAAAAGATTTCTCCGCCATAATCCCCGCCCTGCAAAAGCCCTAGCGGAGGCTCTGCGTCGAATTTGTAGCGGCCGCTCCGTCCCGTGTTTTTCGGGACGGAGCGGGCATCCTGCCTTAGGTTTTCTCCGCGCCCCCTCCGTCTCGGCGCTAAACGCACTTTTCTTTCTCAGATTTTCCTCCGCCTTTCCTCTGTACCCTCTGTGTAAAATCCTTTGCCTTTCTCTGCTCCTCTGCGGTAAAAAACAACCGCCAAGCATAAATCCACGATCCGCGCGCCTCCACGCACGCGCTCAAGTCACCAACCTCAATTGTCATTGGGAATCAAATCAAAAACAGAAGTGCCCGGGGTGGGGGTCGAACCCACACGTCCCGTTAAGGACAAAGGATTTTAAGTCCTCCGCGTATGCCATTCCGCCACCCGGGCAGGGCGACCGCAAGCCTATACTAGCAAAAGTTTTACTGTAATAAGAGCGGTTGCCCCATTGGCGGGGCCGAAGCTCCGGTGTCGGTAGTGGTGCCGGTTGAAGTCGTCGGAGCAGCGCCCAGTCGTTCGACAGCGTCCAGTGTGTGCTTCGGAGCTAAATGGGTGTATCGCACGGTCGTGGCGACGCACTTGTGGCCTAGAAGCCCTGTACGGTCCGAAGATCTACTCCCGCCACTACTAAACGGCTCGCAAACGTATGGCGCAGAGCATGCCAGGTAAAGACCGTCACCTTGGCGTCCTCGAACGCTGGCTCGAACCACCGACGTGGCCCAGGCGCGCTATTTCTTGGACGTGAATCACGGATTTTGAGCCATCGGATAAACCTTGATCCAGTGATTCCGGATCCGCGCCTTGACTTGCTCTCCATTCACGTCGGAGACGATCAGGTTGGAATTCTGCAACGGCATGTGGCAATCGATGCAGTTCTCGCGAATCTTCGTACCCAGCTTCAGAAATTCGCCGCAGTCCCGATCTTGATGACACTGCAAACATTTTTTTGAATAAGACGCTGCGGCACGTTCGGGCGCGTGCACCTCATGGCACGTTGCACACGTCATCTGCGAGTTTTGGTAGCACCGGCTTCTTTGCGTGAGTGCCACCTGATTGCCGTGCACGTCAACGCGGGCCTCCGCCTCGGGCCGCGGCAGTCTGACGTAATTCTCCAATTGTTGTCCCGGGACGTACGAAAATGCCGCGGCAATCGCTTGCCCGATTCCGCCATGACATTGTGCACACACCTCAATTTGACGGTCCCGCGGTAGATTCACCGGATTCACGATGGATTGAGCGCCCGAAGAAACCGCGGCAGGTTGCGCTCGCTCGTACTCCGCATGCGCTCGGCCCGGCCCGTGGCATCGTTCGCAAGAGATGCCGAGAACAAACCCAGTCTTCTTGTAGTAGTTTTCGGCTTTGTTCGATGGAATCGACTCAAAGTAGGTAGCGTGACACTCCAGGCAGCGGGGCAAAATCGGTCTGTCGAAGTTCGCAACGCCCTCTGTATATCCCGGGCTCGTGATCCATCCTTTCAGGTCCGTCCAGTAAGATACCGGCAATTGAAAAAGCTGATCGCCTTTCCAATACAAATAGGTCTGTCCCTTGATTCCAGACCCGGTCACGATATCGATTCGCTCCGTTCGCGTCTTCTGCTCCGGCGGCTGCCACAATACAGCGGTTTCATAAAATCCATTTTCTTTCGCGTCCATGCGGAAATGCAGATCCGAATCGCCAGTCTTCAGAATATTCTCGCCATTCGTAAATTCGCCCAAAATGGAATCCTTGTTGGGCAGTTGCGATGTCAGGTGGTGCGCGGTGCGCGCATAGGTGTTGCCGATTTCCTGGTGGCACTGCTGGCAAGCCGCGTCTCCCAAAAAGTCATGGCGAGTGGGTGTCCCTCCTTCGTCGGCGGATGGTTTGGCTTGGCCGGGATGGAAAGTTTCAGTCTGCTGTGGCGCCGCAAAAGTTCCCGTTGCAGCAGTGAGAGTAGCTGCGCCAGCAAGCATTACGGCTACGCAGATTCGCTTCATTGGCGCCATAGAAATTTCATCTTGCTCCATACGTTAGCCGATATCGCATTCACTCTCAATACGAATGCGGATAAGCCGCCCCGCAGCGCGCCTCGTCCGGCAAGGAATGGAAATGTGGAGAAATAAGCTGGCCTGGGCGCCGAGGAGTTGCACAGAGGGGCGAACCGATACCGACGCCGCCGTCTCGTTACAGCGAATTCGACTTCGCAATTCAAACTCGGGGCACATCGCTGTGATATATTTGCCCTGCGACTCTTCTTAGGCTAAATAGATTTCTGGCGTAACTCTCCGGCCAATCAGGCCGGTATGGAAAGTTTTCAACGAACGCCGTTCGTTCATCCAAAATACATTGGAGTTTTGTGAAAATGAAGCCATCGATGCTGTTTAAATTGGCGATTGTCAGCGGAGTTTGCCTAATTCTCACCCAACAGGGAACGGCGCAGCGCAAACAGGATCCTACGGCGGATCTCTTGATCGAACTGATTCGTGTGAATAGCAGTAATCCCCCGGGAAACAATCGAGACCTTGCGGAATTGTTGGCGAAGAAGTTTCGCGCGCTGGGCGTCGAGGTCGAGATCATTCCCACGCCGGACGCAGACAAAGTCCATTTCATTGCGAGAGTCAAAGGCGACGGGTCAAAAAAGCCTGTGCTGCTGGCGGCGCACGGGGACGTCGTGGGAGTGGAGCGCCAGAAGTGGACCGTCGATCCGTTCGCGGGTACTGTGAAAGATGGCTATATTTATGGCCGAGGCGCGATGGATTTCAAGGGCGGCATAGCGGTGTTCGCTGAGGCGATTATGGAGCTGGTAAAGAATCACGTCCCGCTGCACCGCGACGTGATTCTACTGTCAGAAGCGGATGAAGAAAGTGGGCTCTACAACACGAGTTGGCTCGCCAAATCGCATTGGGAACTGATGGACTGCGAATTCGCGCTGAATGAGGGCGGATGGATAATGAAAAGTGCGAACGGTGGAGTGCAGTACGTAAGCATCTCCACGGGCGATAAGGTGTCCATTCCCTTGCTTCTTGACGCTATAGGAACATCGACGCATTCCTCGATGCCGAGACCCGACAGCGCTATTTTCACCTTGTCCAAGGCGATGGCGAAGCTAGCGGATTACCAGACGCCGGTGGAGTTGATTCCCAGCACGCGAGAATTCTTCGAAACGCTCGCGAAGACCAGCGAGCCGCCGCTCTCCAAATATTTCGACGACCTGGTAAACGGCAAGGACCCGAAAGTGATTCAGGAAGCGGATCGAGAAATCAGCAAGAACGCATTGCTGCATGCGATTATGCGGAACACTTTCGCTCCCGTATTCCTCAAAGCTGGGTTTCGGGGGAACGTGATTCCGGGATCGGCCGAGGCGACTCTTAATCTGAGGGTCATTCCGGGAACCGACCTGGAAAAGTTTATTGCGGAGATTCGCGAGGTAATCGACGACCCGCGCGTGGATGTTTCACTTCCTTCGGGGGACAACCCAGACGCTGCACGGGTACAGGAACTTGTAAGAGAAGCTGAGAGTTTGAAGTCTTCGAACACGAACACAGATCTGTACCGGGCGTTGGAGTCTAGCGCTCATTCGACCTGGCCCGGGAGGCCGGTGACCCCATATCTATTTCAAGCGGGTACGGACGCGACCGCATGGCGGAGCAGAGGCGTTCCCGTTTACGGGATTTATCCGTATCCCATTACACCCGAAGATTTGACGCGCATGCACGGAAACGATGAACGAGTAGCGATCGAATCGCTGGAACAAGGCACGGAGATGATTTACCGGACGCTTGTTCAGGTTGCGTCGGAGTAGAAACTACTCAAAAGTCTGCGGTACCGAAGGCGGTCTGCAGTTCCCAGGCTTCTCCCATTCCTGACTGGTTCAGAATGTTGCTCGGTATCGGGACTGATCAGAAGACGGTGCGTTGTAAGGGAATCGATCCGCACGCCAAGCAGCACATCTTCGATAATTCGTTAAAATACAGGCACCAAAACGTTTCGGTGTTTTCGCTTCGTTTCTTTGTCCTGTGGACCGACTCTGCTATGATTCCCAATATGGCGAGTTCTACCTCCTCTCGCAGCGGCCGAGGATTGGTGGTCTTTGGTGAATTTTTTTTTGACCTGGTGTTCTACGACCTGCCGACGATTCCTCGAATGGGAGAAGAAGTCAAGACTGCAAGCTTCGCGCGATTTCCAGGCGGCGGCCTGGCAACAACCGCATTAGTAGCGGCGGGATTAGGCACGCCGACAAAAGCGATTACGAGAGTCGGAAGGGATGCGCTCAGAAGTCAGGAATGGCAGAGGGTGGTCAAAAGCGGGATCTCCACCCGAGGCTGTGAATTCGATGCGCATTTACCGACGGCGATCACAGTCTGCGCCGCCTGCGAAGGTGATCGCATGATGATCACTCACGACAGAATCAATGCGAAATTGGAAAGACTGCTGGCGCGGCCGAGCGTGCAGAAGCAGTTGCGAAGCGGATGGCATCTGCATTTGGCGTGTGCGCTGCGGCCACCACAGCTGTGGATGGCGGCGATTCGCAAACTGCGCAAGCGAGGCTTGACGATTTCGGCGGATTGCGGATGGAACCCTGAAGTACTCAAGTCTCCACGATTGCCGTCGCTGCTGAAAGAGTTCGAATTTATATTTCCAAACGAATCGGAAGCGAAGGCCATGACAGGAGCAAAAACAATCGAGGTCGCTGCAAGAAACTTGGCGCGAAGCGTCCGCGTTCCGGTGGTCAAACTTGGCCGGGACGGCTCTTTGGCCGTTCGTGACGGAAGAATCGTGCGCATGAAATCGCTTCGCGTCCGCGCGATGGATGCGACAGGATCAGGCGACGCTTTCGATGGTGGTTTTCTTCACGGGTATCTTGCGGGGTGGCCGCTCGAGGAGTGTCTGCGAGCGGGAAATGTATGTGGTGCGCTCGCCACGACGGGTGCCGGAGGATCTTCTGCAATTCCGACAGCGGACAAGCTGAGGAAGTTGATGAAGAAGCTTCGCTGACATGGACATGAGAAACATCGAGGACGAATTGCGGCCCGCGTCGCAAAACCCCAACGGGAAATCTAGGGGGAGGACGTAGCACAATCATGAAAATCACTCTGGTCGGAGCCGCGGGGGTGCGGACCCCCCTGCTAGTCCACGGTCTCGCAGGCCTTAGCGGGAACGTGCGGCTGGACGAGTTGGCGTTTTGGGATAGCGATCCCGAACGCGTGAAGATCATGAAGAGGGTTGCGGAAGCGATGGGCAAGCGCAGTGGATTGCGCGCGCGCCTCACAGCGTATTCCGATCCCGAGCATGCGCTGGAAGGCGCGGACTACGTCATCACAAGTATTCGCGTGGGTGGAACTGAGGCGCGAGTCAAAGACGAGACGATCGCTCTGGCACATGGGCTGGTCGGCCAGGAAACGGTGGGCGCAGGTGGCTTCGCCTGCGCCATGCGGAATTTGGGCGTGATGCTGGAATATGCGCGGCTGATTGAACGCGTGGCTCCGCGCGCGACGGTCATCAATTTCACAAATCCAGTCGGAATTATTTCGCAAGGACTTCTGAATTACTCCCGAGTCAATCTCATCGGCGTTTGCGACACTCCTTTGGAAACGTTTGAAGCGATCGCCCATGCGCTTGACCGAACTCCGTTTGGATTGCGTTTCGACTACTTCGGACTGAACCATTTAGGCTGGGTACGGTCGATTTGCGATGAGACGGGGGCGGAACTCCTTCCGAAAGTGCTGTCTGCACCGGAAATCATTCAGAGATGCTATCGGCACGGGCTTTTCCCGTCGCAGTTCATTCAACAACTGGGGCTGCTGCCCACGGAATATCTCTACTTTTATTATTTTCCAGAGGCCGCGTACAAGAACACGAAGCAAAGCGGCCAGTCACGCGGGCAGGCCGTCGCGGCGATGAGCACGCGGCTGTTGCAAAGGCTGGCGCAGGCTCCCGAGGCGAAGCTAATCGAAATCTATGAAGATTACCTGCGCGAACGAAATGCTTCTTACTTCAGTATCGAGGCAACGGCAGGTGAGAGACGCAAAGAGAATCAGGAACTCTACTCGGAATTTTCGGGCTACGAACGGATAGCGCTTCTCGTTCTACAGGCGTTACATGCAGAAACGCCTTCCTTGATTCCTCTTACGGTTCGCAATAGCGGAGCAATGAAGGATCTCGATGCAGATGACGCCGTGGAACTGCCATGCGAGGTTTCTTCTTCCGGCGTTCGGGTGCTTCCGGTGGAGCGTGCGCCGAATGCTGTTCGTCCCTTGCTGCTCCAGATGAAAGAGTATGAACGGCTCGCGGTGCGGGCTTCCGTCGAGCATTCACGCGAGTTCGCGCTTGCGGCACTCGAGAAAAACCCTCTGGTTGGCCGTCAGGATGTAGCCCAGAAAGTGCTGACCGAATACCTTCAGGCATTCGGACAACAGATGAAACTCTAAGCGGCGTAAGCCGCTTCGTTGCGAATGACGGCTGTTTTCGATCCGCAGTGCTTTTACATGAGTCAATCTGCGGGCGAAATTTTAGACATCACATTTTTCAGATAGCTCAGACTGGAGCGCATGCTCTCCGCCGGCGGAACGAGCGTCTTGCCGTAGATAACATCTTGTTCGACGATCGCCCAGCCTGCATAACTGCTTTCGGCCAGGAATCGAAAGAAACTGTCGAAATCGATACATCCGTTTCCGATTCGAGAGAACACGCCGGCGCCGATGGCTTGATCAAAGTCTAGCTTCTGGCGCCGCGCTTCGCCCAAAACACCGGCGTCGACGTCTTTGATGTGCACGTAATGCAGCACAGAACGATATCTTCGCGCCTCATCGACGGGATCTCCCCCGCCGTAAACGCAGTGCCCGGTATCAAGACACAGGCCGACCTGCGTGCCGGCGAGTGCCTCAAAAAGGCGTTCCACTTCCATGGGTGTCTCGACGAAAGTGGCGACGTGGGGATGGAATACAACGCGGAGGCCGAATTCCGCAGCAGCCTGCTCGACCTGCCGGATGACCGCTCCTACGTGCTTCCACTGAGCCAGGGTCAACGACTTGCTTCCATCCAGCGGAACGCGACCCGCGATTTCCCTTCGTTGGGGTGTTTGGCAATCGGCGAGAACCACCAATCTGGCACCCAATGCAGCGAGCAGCGCGCCGACCCTGCGCACATGAGCGATTACGTTTTCTACGCGCGAAGGTTCGGTGATCGGAACGGGAACGAAAGAAGAAAGCATGGACAAGCCGAGCCGCTGCAATGATTCATGCAGAATCGGGGGGTCGGTCGGGAAATAACCAAAGGGTCCCAATTCCGTTCCCGTGAAGCCCGCGGAAACGATTTCTTCGAGAATTTGCCCGTAGGGTTGCTGCCAAGCTGGCCCCGGATCATCCTGCACGCCCCAACTGACGGGGGCCGTTGCAAAGCGGATCCGCTCGGAAAATTTCTGCAATTTACGGCCTCTGCGCGAGTGCGCCCAAGTGCACGCGCGCGCCATCCCTGGCGCTCTGATAGCAGGCTTCGATCAATTCAACGACGTTGTATCCGTCATCGGCGGTGACGGGGGCGGGCGATTTACCGTTGAGGGCGTCGACGAAAAGACAATCTTCTTCGACGTAGCCCCACTTCTCATGCATGGTCGCGAGCGAGAAATCGTAAGTGGTCGTGCGGCTCTCCAATCCGTTCGTGAAAGAGATTCTCTCCATTTCGAACGTTTCATAGGTAGCGTGCATCCCATAGACCTCGAAGCGCTCGAAAGGGAAATGCCAGCTGGCGTGCGCGTAGGTCTTCATCGTCGCCTGCAATCCGGAATGAAAACTAAGCAAGATGGAAAAATCGTCGAGTTCGCCATGTTGGTGAGCGCGAGCAGCTACTTGCACCCATTCAACCTTTCCAAAGAAATAGGTCATCAAATCGAACATGTGCACGGGGGTCTCATACAGGAAGCCGCCAGTCAGGCTCGAATTCCACACCCAGGGCGGGTTCGTGAGTTCTCCGCGGTTCATTTTAGCGTGGACCGAAAGCGGACGGAACTCGCCGAGATCGATTGCACGTTTGAGAATTTTGTAGACCGGCGCAAAACGGCGATTGTGGCCCACTTGATAGACAAGGCCGGAGCGAACAGCCCGATTGCGCAGTCTTGTGGCGTGCTCCAAAGTCAACGCGAAGGGCTTTTCGCAAAAAACGTGCTTGCCGGCATCCAGAACTTGCGTGGCAATGTCTTCATGAGTTGTATTCGGGGTACAGATATAGACGGCGTCACACTCATTGAAGAGTTCCTCGAGCGACCGGGCGGGGCGACAGCCAAACTTGGTAGCCATTGATTGCGCGTGGGCCGCGTCTACGTCAAAAACACTCTGAAGCGTCACGCGGGCATCCTTTGCCAGGATTGCGGCATGTATGCTACCAGCACCTCCCGCTCCAACGATTCCAATCTTATGTGGCATTACCGACCTCGTCCTTCCTGGCCCCAAACGGCTCAGCCAAAAATCGTTAGCACGACACTACCGCGACGCCAATGAGTCAGTCTTCCGCCGACTTCCCGCAGCGGGTCCGCCGCGCAACACAGCCCGAGCTACGAACTTCGTTCCGAACCCGGAGCGTGAACCAACGGAACGCGAGGATCGCGCTCCAGGCCGCTCTTGCGGAGGTGCGTGTAGCGCGGATCGTCGCTGGCAGCCATGGAACGAGCGCTACCGGCAAGCGCATTGAGGTAATACACGTCGTACCCATGAGCTGCGACGACGGGATGGTAGCCGTCCTTGATCAGTACTAAATCGCCGTCGATGAGAGTCAGGGTGTTGTCACGCGTTCCCGCAGCGTCGTACAGGCGTTGGAATGCGTAACCCTCGGGTTTGCTGATCCGGTAGTAATAGGTTTCGTCGAGGTCCACTTCAAACGGGGGGTTGTGAACGTCATGCTTGTGCGGCGGATAGCTCGACCAATTTCCGCTGGGTGTATAGACCTCGCAAACCAAGAGCTTATCAGCAGGAAACTCCGGGTGAATGACATCGACGATTTGACGGGTGCTATTTCCCCCGCCGCGAATCTCCTCGCGGCAATCTGCGGGAGTTATGATGCGAGGACCAAGCTGAGCGGAAGAAGGAGTGCGGCAATCCGCAAATTCGCAATTGGTGATCGCCGAAATCTCAAGAAACGTGTGGCTCGGCAAGTAGATCGCGTACGGATAGCCGCTGAAAACGTCCTTGCGTCCCCCAACTTCGCGGGGACCTTCACCCCAGTCCACAGTCGCTTTTCCTCCGAGAACGACGAGAGCAGCCTCTTGGTCACCAGTGTTGCTCTGCCAATATTGTCCCGCGATGAGCCGACGGACCGAGAAATTGATGGTCTTCCAGTTTGCTCGCTCGCGCGTGACAGACACCAGGACACCGGATTTGTCCTGCGCGACGGAGGCCGAGTGAATCAAGACCTCCTCTTCGTAATGAGTTTGGGCCATGTATGTCTCCCCTGAGAAACGGTGCCTGGCGCGCCCAATCTCGATACTCCTAACCAGCACACCAATTCATGATGTCTCCTGCCCTCGGAAGAAGTGTCTCTCGCGCTCGACCCCGGCTGGCTCGACATACTGATTTTTCCAAAACTCGATAGTCGCCTGCGCCGCCGTAACTTGACGTGTGGACGACAAAAACCGCCTCCCGGAAGGCGTTTGATCCCATCCATTTTTGGAATCAAAAACGCTAGAAAGAAGATACCGGAGCGGCCCGTGCCGCTCCGGCGGCAGACGTTAGAAGTACAGCTTCAGCCCGAATTGGATTTCACGAGGATCGCCCGGTCCGCCCGAATCGGTACCTAGAATCGGCGCAAGCGTGTTGTTGACCTTTCCAAACGAAGCTGGCGAGCCAATATCCGCATTCGGGTTTGCGAAGTTGGGGTGATTGAAGGCGTTGAAGAATTCAGCTCTAAATTGCAGCTGCCATCTTTCCGTGAACTTGAATTGTTTGAACACACTCAGGTCCCATGTTTGAATTCCGGGACCGTAAAACTGATAGGGAGCGCATGTCCCGAACTGCCCGGGACCAGGTTGCGAAAACGCCGCCGGATTGATTATGAACCCCGTAGTCGTGTACAACTTAGGATTGGTTGTCGCGCCAGCGTAGGGATTCCCGATACAGTTCGCATAGACGGGGTTATTGCCGTCTACCAGGCCATCATTGTTGGCGGTGACGTTAAACGGAGTTCCGGTCTGCAGCGTTACGATTCCGTTGAATTGCCATCCACCCAGCCAACGAGCGGCGAAACCATCGCCTGACATGAAGCGTTGCCCCTGTCCAAACGGCAGTTCCCAAATGAAATTCCCGACAAAACGGCTGCGAACATCGAGAACCGAGTTCCCCATTTCGGCGCCATAGTTATACGAGTTTTGAGGTAACTGCTGCGCCGTCAAGTTGTCGCGGTAATTGGCGAGACCGTGGGCGAACGTATAACCTAGTCCGTAGCTCAAGCCTTTGGACATTCTCCGTTGCAAGTCAAGCTGGAGGGCGTTGTAGGCCGAATTTCCGTCGTTCGTCGCGGTTTCCAGGTACGCATGCGTACCTGCGGAGGCGCAGGGATTACCAGCGCCCGCAAATGTATCTACATTTGTTACGGTGCTCAGATTGGCGTAGGGATACAGCAAAATCGGACAGCCGGTATCGAAACCAGTGACCTGTGGCTGGTTGGCATCGCGTACGCGTTCCTCCTTGCGCCCCCAATTTCCAACGTAGGTCGCTGAAACCACCGTATCACTCGCAACTTGATATTCAAATCCGAAGCTTGTCTGCTCGACATACGGCGTGCGCTGGTTCGGATCCTGCGCGCGAATGTGAAGCTCATACAAAGGTGGGGCAGTTGCATCGATAATCGAAGCCGGGAACCCATCCTTTAGCTGAAACACGGCGCTGGTCCCACCGGTAACAAGTTGTGTATCAACAAACTGCGGCGGATTGAGCTGAAGCAATGCTTCCGAGCCTATGCGATTTACATGCTGATAAAAAACCCCATATCCACCGCGCCAAACGAGGCGCGGCAACATCTGGTAGGCAAAACCAAGGCGCGGCGCAAAATTGTTCAATGCCGGATGAATCAGCGAACGATTGTACCAACCAGACGCATTGCTCGCCGCGGTGATAAGTTCTCCTCCGTTCGCCGGGGAGAAGTTCGACGTTTGGTTCTCCCTATCAATCAGCGGAGCGAAAAGTTCGTATCGGAGGCCGTAAGTCACGGTTAGTTTCGAAGTGGCCTTCCAAGTGTCCATGGCATAGAAGGAGTTTCCTGGGGTGTAATAATGGACGATGTGGGGCGTGGTGAAAATTACCAAATTGACGTCTCCGAGCAGCAGATCGGGCAGCGCATTCTGAAAACTGCTGGTGACAACTCCAGTTTCTAAC
>CAWBLT010000011.1:0-28211 GCA_963789665.1 uncultured Acidobacteriota bacterium
AAGTCCTCCGCGTATGCCATTCCGCCACCCGGGCGAGGTGGAAAACTCAACGTTCTATTGCTATTTCTTTACTTCGGGTTACAACCGTTTACAAGGCGATAGTTAACATCGGTTAACCTAGGCCTTCTTGTGAAAGCGCTCCATCGCGTCGGCGAAGCGTGCCACGTCCTCTTCCTTCCCTATGTTGTAGCGGTCGAAGGTGGCGCGTGTCAGATGGCCGGTAACTTCCATGATTCTCTTCTCTTCCATGCCCGCATCCGATGCGTTGCGGACAAACGTGTGGCGGCAGTGCCTCAACAGCGGGCCGACGTACTTCTTACGGCCTGAGGCCATAGTCTCCCATTTACCGGCCTTGATCGCAACGCACGCCTTATACCAGTGCCAGCGAAAGTTTCCGAGCGGAAAGACCAGTTCATCGGGCTTGCCCTGTTTACGCTGAAAGTCCTTTGGCAACGGAGCCATGCGCGAACGTCCGGTCTTGGTGATCTCTGCGGGCAGCCGAATGACCCGGTCTTTGACATCAATGTGCTTCCACTGGAGCCGAAGCATCTCGTGGACACGCGTGCCGGAGTGGTAGCACAAAATGAAAGCCGACCGAAGTGGCTCCTCCAGCTTGCGGCAAAGTGGCTCGTACCACTCGCGTTTGAAGAACACCGCGCCACGCGCCTCATTCGGTTCCGCTACCGTTGGGAAGTATGACGGGGCCTCCGTACGCGTGATCAGATCGTCCTTGATGGCCTGATTGAAGGCCGCCCGCAGGGTTGCCATGTACCGATTCAGCCGCACGTCGGATAGTCCCTCAGACTTTCCATCAGTGCGAAAACGCTTCAAATCGGCCACTGTTATCTCACTGGCCCGACAACCGCTGAAGTATTTGTCCAGGCGCGGAATCGTGTTGAGGGTCGGTTTGCCGTCGTGGTCCTTCACGAGCGACCGCAGGTTTTTCATCACGCAATGCGCCAGAAAGTTGTCACGTAGGTCGTCGTACGACACCTTCTGCGGGTCAGCGACGGTGAGGCGCCTGCCGCCGACGCGTTGCAACTCGGCGCGCAGGAGCTTCTGAGCCACCTGGCGGTCCTCTGTGCCGCTAGACTTGTACATCTTTTCGCGCGTGATCGTACCGTCAAGACCGCGACGCGGCTCGTACCAGGTCAGCCACCATGTCGTGCGGCCCGTTTGGCGGTACACACAACCGTCGCCGTAGCGGCCGCGTTTTTGAGACTGCTTTTTCACGGGCTAATTGAATACCAGTTTCTATTGGAATGTAAATAAGGTTGCACTAGGAGGAATTGGATTTGCCGCTATCGGTCGGCGAGGAGACGGCGTTGCATTATTTTAGCCTCGTCCCAGGTGCAGCCGTGTTGCTCACGAAGCTGACGAACGGTGGGAGTGTTCGGTGGCAGACCGGCCCGGCGCTGATTCCCAGTCCGAATGTTGCGCAAGGCGGTTGGATTTTTTGCCTGGGCTCGACTGAGAGGGCGGGCTAGGGGGTTGACGTAACGGTTGTTGAACAGAGCGACCTTTATCATCAAGCGTCTCTGTAGAATGACCCTCTGCCGATCAAGCTGACGCAGGTCATCTTGAAGCTTTTTAATTTCGGAAACTACTTGGTCGAGATTTCCCTTTCTATAGAACATATCCTAGGATCATAGCCGATGCGACAATGCTCGACTCCTGGAACTCTTGCCGTGTTGTCGAAAGAGTCGAGCCCCAGGCGAAGGATATGGAGGCTCGAATCCCGAGTGCCGCGCCTAAGGCAACCTCTCAGCCACTGGGAGCATCGAATGAAAAGGGAACGTTCGCTTAGTCTTCGCTCAAAGGACGTCCCAGGAGCGACAAAATGAGGCCCCAGCCCTTCAGAGGTAGAAAGGTTCGTACCCCGATTCGTCCCTGCCCCGATTGCCAAGGCAGAGGCGGTCGTGATGCTTGCCCGAAGTGCCACGGTAAGGGAGTTATCCACTCCCTGATTGTGAGGGCAAGATGAACGACAATCAGCCGTGCGGTCAATGCAAGCACCCATTCGCTTCCCACAACAGAAACATCCGTGGGGAAGATACGATGAGAGTGGATGACGCGCTGCTTGACAGACACTCTCAGTATGATGTCAACACGGACAAACCGCCGGGGCAATCGGGATGCAGGGAGTGTTCTTGCTCCGCATGGAGAGCCGCATAAAAGAAAAGGGCTCGAACGTCGGCAGGCAACCGACCACGAGCCCTAGTCACCGTCACCGCAGGGTGACGATGAAACTCTACGATGAACGTCCTCAATCTTCTTTCTTCTCCCAATTGATGACGACTTCCTCCACGGTTGAAACTTTTGGCATTTGCTTACCGCCAGGTTCAAGGTCGCTCCAAGTCTTGCCGTCGTCGTAAGAGACGATGGGAGTATTCGCTTGCGATGTCGCCCAACGGGTGAATGAGACGGTCCGGTCATAGTGACAGTACTTTTCACCTATAGGCGCGGCGAGGAATGAACAATCGTGGGGCTCTTTCTGAACGTACACCGCAGTCTCAGGAATGTCATAGGCCCACGTGTAACGCCATTTCGAATGCCACATGTCACCGGGTACAGACCACAGCCAGATACCTACAATGATAATTATGATCCACTGGAAGTCTGACCACTTTTCTTTGATCGCTGTTTCGACACGGTCGAGAGCCGACTCAATTCTATCCGCTGCATCATCTAAGCTGTCGCTCATGGTGGCTCCTCCAGGAAAAGTCTACTGGTCGGTTGTTGACGGGAAGGGCAGTTCCTGTTGAAGGTAAACGACCACTCTTATCTCGATATGAGTGACGTTGAGATTCGCATCGAACGTCACGTCACCGGTAACGCGAACGGGACCGGTATGGCTGAAGTCCCTGTGAAAGCCTGCACGGTCATCACCAGCGTAGTGATACCGGACGCTTGTTCTATCTCCGAACCTGAATAAGCCTCTGCTCGTGTCCTTGTTTAACGAAACCAGCGTGCCAACCACTTCCATCTCACGCGTGGTCGCCACCGTCGCGTCGGGGCGGAAGTATTCACGCTCGCTGCTTTCAATCTTTGCGGTCGGTTCGTTGTTGACCCTGATCTCGGCCGAATCCACCCTACCTTCACGAAGGGGAGAGGCGATCTTGTTTAGCTCCGTGTCGATCAAGCGATCTTTGAAGATCTCGAATGTATCGGGTGTTACAGAAAGTTGACCGCCTTCGGTATTGATCACGATGACAGTGTTGTCATTTCCACGGACATTGAACGTGTAGGGCTGTGCCTTAACGTGCTTCTTGAGTCCGATGACTCCCGCTACGCGTTTCACGACCCATAATGCGGAATCACTTGCCTGATGTAGGGTCTCGACCGTGGGCGCAACCTGCTGGATGACACTCCACGCTTGAATCAGCAGATCAAACGAGCCGGTTCGTACTCCGGCTACCTTGAGTTGATGCTCGGTGGCAGTGGCGCGTAGAGCCGCGACCTTCGAGTAGGAGCCCGAGAAACCTTGAAGCGCGTCAACGACTTCGTCAAGGGACATCGTCCCGTCATCGACATCTGCGCCTGAGTAGCGAAGGGTAATGCTGAGTTCCGCTGGCATGTCAAGTGCCGAGATAGTATCAGAGGACTGCATAGGACACCATTTATGGTTTGCCGGCTGGGAACCGCGCGTCAATCCGCCGCATCAACTCAACGGCATCGTCAATCGAATCACGATACGCAGCCTCACGCGCTGGCGACGGACGGCGGTCCAGTGCTGCCAAGCGGCGGCACAGAAACATCGCGGCAGCCAGAAAGATGATTTTCTTGCGCGGCTCGTCCATCAAAGTTACGATACCATCTTCGCTTTAGTTTCGCCTACGGTTTTTGGCGGGAAACAAAAAGGCTCCGTCGTACTGACCGGAGCCTCTGTGCTATTCGGATTGTGCTACGTGCCTAGTCGTTAGCCCAGCCGCTCCGCACAACGAGTTTCGCAGTCAGCGTCAGAGTGACGCCGTTCACGCGAGCCTTCTTCGTAAGCGTCGCGATGTACGGCCACTGACCGGGCTTGGTGACGGTATGCTTCACGACTTGGCCTTATCAGCCTTGAGCAGCGCGTGCCGAATAACCGCTGCTTCACCCCAGGTGGCCGATAGCGCCTTCCTGATTCTCGGCAACGAGTAATCGAGAACGGTTGCTGCCTCGCGTGCCGTCTTCAGGTTTTCAACCGTTGGTTCAACCGCCTTGCGTGATGCCTTTACCGCCTTCGGCTTCTTTTCCTTGCTCATTGGTGTTTCTCCTTTCCCTTCGGCTGCCATCCGATCGTCTGGACGGTCAGCGCTTGCGTTCGTATTCAGTGACGCCACTGTTCTCGTGCTCCACCAACGCTATGTGCTGCTCGCAAATCTCAAGCAGCAGCTTGAGTTCTTCCTCACAGTGCTTGGCAACCTCGATGCTCTGGCGGATGGTCGTCATCAACATCCGTACGTGACTAGGAGCGCCCAACGCTACGGCGTGCTTCACAGCTTCATGAAAGGCACGAGCCAACGTTGAGGTAAGGATCGGTTCGGTGTTGAGCTTTCGTAAAACCGTCGCGTTCCGTGGTGCGGGGCTGACTGCGAGGGCCTGTCGTAGCACGTTTTGATTCGCTGCCATCTTCATTCTCCTTGGGAAGTGACTGTGTTAATCACTTCATTAACTTAACTCGATAGTAATCAGTCGAGGAAGGAGTGTAAATAAAACCAATGGTCAAACCTTCAGGAAAATCCGGGCGTGATTTCGATAGGCCGTTTTAAGCCCTGGTTCTGCGTGTTAAAGGGACCATTTAGGGTGTTTTGGGAGCCAGACGACGGTTATCTATAGGGAGGTGTTTTGGTGCTGTATAACCCGTTTAGAATTATGCAGTCTGAGGTGTGATTTGCGCGGCCCTAGCCCGTCCGGCGCGTGCTCGGTTGATGATCTTGCGGGTATGACGTGCGCGGGCGCGACGCTCCTGTGCCGGTTGCATTGACCGCATCAGCTCCAACGCCACGGCATCCACGATGATAGGCTTGCCCGCCACGACCTCAAAGTTGTAGCCCGGCTCGGTAGGAAGACCGATTTGGAAGTTCACAAGGTTCTGGAGTGCACGCGTTGACCACTTCTTCTCGACGATCGCAGGTGCTGGTGTTATGCGGTCGAGGTCGCTTAGGCATTGAAAACACATGGTGAATCTCCTTCACTGCCTCGGATTGGGCTTCACGACAGGAGCTTGCTTCGTGCCGGGGATTCCGCTGCCGATAGGAATATGACCCGGTGTGGGTGGCACAACTCCGTTCGGTGAAACATCGCTAACCGTCAGTGGTCCTTCAATTGGACTAATCCAAATCACAGGGTCGTTATTCATACAGCCTCCTTCTTAAAAGAGCGGCCAGTGTAATGGACACCAGCCGCTCGCAGCCGCCCGTGTTAGGAAGGTATGTCTACCTCTTGTGTCACGGTGTTTTCGGCACTCACACAAGAATTGTCGGGAACCCTTGCGAGTTCCCGGCGGGCCGGATGAAGAAAGCGCTCCGCTCGGAGTGGAATGCTCCTGCGTTTGCTTACCCCGGGGCCGGTTGCCGCAAACCCCCGAGCTTAGGATTGCTTTTCGGAATACGTGTTCACCGTGGACACGGTCTCACCACACGGTGGCATGACCGGAATGTGTGGCTTGAATCCCGTCTGCTCTTCGTAACGCTCGATGTAGCCAGGTTCGAGCTTCTGCAACTTACCGTTCTTATCCTCCAGTCGCTTTGCCATGTTCCCTCTCCCTTTCCGTCGTTTCTGAATCCTCGCGCCTCTTGTCATAACCTTTACTTTCTTCTCATCTCGTTGCGGTTTTTCGTACCAGTGGAAGTCTCCTACCGACGATAGTAGAACTTCTGCGGCATACCTAAACCAAACATGACCGAGATGAGGAGGTTCAACTTCCCCATCTTTCATAAGAACTCCTTAAGAACAGAGGAAGGACGGTGCAGGCCGACACCAACACCGCCCCACTCGTTCGGTTGACGAGGTGACGACTCAACCGAAGCTTAGTCGGATAGAACGGCGCTGACGATGGGTGTGTCACCCGCCGACACGATGTTCGAGTCCAACCGCAGCAACGCGGTATAGAGTGCTTGCCCACTGGTGACATAGGCCGACTCCAAGTTCCGCTTGACGCGAATGCCGCTCAGTCGGACAAAGAATCGTGAGAGGTTACCGAACACGATGTCCGATTGTGGATTGCTGCCGTTGCTTCCTTCGATATTGTTGTCAATCAACACACGCTTGCCGAGCAACCGGCCGGCGCAGTTGGTCTGGAGCGGATACTGATCTTCACCCGCGTCGAACGCCAAGGGACGAGCCGCCGTCGGTGCGTTCTTGGTGATTGCCGCCCACGCACCGTCTGACATAACCCACGAGCATGACGGGTGTGCACGGTGAATCTTATCAACCTCGAAGAAAATCTGTTCCAGTTGCGCCACGGTGATGCTGGACGATGAGAATGACAACCCGGTCGAAGCCGCGGCGGTAATCAAACCCGTCGGTTCACTCGACCCGGAACCATATTCCAAATCCGCGCCGCAGCCACGTGCCAAACCGATTGAGAACATCTGTGTCAGACCGTCCATGACGTCCTGGAAGCTATCTTGCTCGAACTCGAACGACACCGCGACGTCCTGTGTGCGATATGCGTAGGAGTTGAGCGTGGTGCCGTGAGCCGTCATCGGTGAACCCTTCGTCTGCTGAACGTTCTCACCGAGACGGAACGCGGTCACCTGCGTGGTGTCCCAAGCGGGTACGACGATCGGTCGGAGCGACTGAATGCCGTTACCGCCGTCCGGTTGACCAGGCAACGCCGCCACATCGGGAGGCGTCTTGATGGTGACGATGGCATCATCGAGCAGCGGCGTGACGGCTGACATGCCAAGAATCAGCTGGTCATACACCGACTGCGGTACGAGGAACCCGCCTTCGCTTCCTTCAGTGTAGGTAATGGTTTGCCCACCGGCAGCCAGGTCACGAGCTTCAACTTCAATATCGTGGATGGCGCCGCCGGCGATGAACCGCTTGAACAATTCCGCGTGACGAGCCTGCTTACGGACTTCATCGAAGTCAAACGCAGGCAATCCCATCTCTTCACGCTCAGCATTGATGACGCGCTGAGTCGCTTCGTCCGGTGAAAACCCGTTGCGGTTGATGGCTTTGATTTTCTCTTTTATGAGTTCTGCTTCTTTACGCTGGCGGCTATTGCCGTTCGCGAGAGAACGAGCTTGACGTGTGAGTCGCGAAACTTCCAAGAGAGCTTTATCGGTTAACATGGTGGTGCTCCTTCATTGAGTGCGTCATTCGCCGACGCGTGCGTTCAGTGCGTTACTTCTTTCCTTCAAGAGCAGCGATGCGATCTTCCAACGCGTTCTGGTTTTCGGCCAACGCCACGATGCGATCTTCCAACGCGTTCTGGTTTTCGACCAACGCCACGATGGCATCCGCATGATGCTTTCGTGAGTTAGCGTAAGACGGGTGCAATTCATTTACTTCAGGCCCGGCATACTTCGCCGTGTTTCTCGAAATGTCATCGGCAAGACGTTGATACTTTGCAATGTCAAGCATGTTCGTTCTCCTTGAGTGCGTCATTCGCCGACGCGTGCGTTACTTCTTCAACTTCCCCACATCTGCCATAAGTTTGTTATGGTCTTCCCACAGTTCGTCATTGTTTTTCTTCAAAATTGCGATGTGACCGTCGAAGTGTTTGAAGATCTTATACAACCCGATGTAAGCCGACCCATACGATGGTTGCCCGAGGCTTGCGGCTTCATCCTTGCTCAACGGTTCATTGAGAATGTTGATGAATCGTTGAACGTTTTCTTCGAGCTGCATCTGACTTGCCTCCGTCGGTTTCGGCGGACGAACGTAAGGCGCAGGCTCTTGCTTGGGCTTCGGTGTTCGTACGGGCCAGACAACTTCAGATGTTGCGTTCATATTTCATCTCCTCAGTAGGCTGACCTATGATGCGAATGTGGAACGCATACGGTCCTTTGATACCTTCCCTAATGTCGAACATGACTGACGTTCCGTTACGAACCAAGTTCTTCTCACCGTTCTTCGAGAAGTCATTGCAGTGCGCAAAGAACGTGCACTTAAACTTCGGAAGTTGCTCATGCAGTGTCCCCACGTGATCTTCATAAGGAATTACGCCACCGTATCCCTTATCTACAACCCAGTTCGCAATCACGCCCGCACAGTTGCGGTATAAGACGTCTCCGATCTTCGGCATGACTAGAAAACCGAAATACTTTCCAGAGTTTCGGCGGGCGTGACGTTGTGATGGCGCTCGTACTGACTGCGGCACTCGGCTACGGCGTTCGCTCCAAGAAAGCGTGCGCGTGTTTCGGCAATGAGCCGTCGTACCTCGTCGGGATTGGTGTTGCGTGCGAAGGAAGAGCCTGGCCCAAACTCGGGTGTGCCCTGATTGAGTGCGCGGACTTCGGTGTCAGTTAGCATGGTGAAGCTCCTTCATTGAGTGCGTCATTCGCCGACGCGTGCGTTACCACGTGTTTCGTAATCGGTTATACTGTTCCAGTACTTCTTTCGGTACGAACTCGGTCTTGCCGCAGTGTTCGAGTTTCACCTTTTCGTTGGCGTCATACGCCTTTACCGACTGGCGGCACGTTGCACAAAAGGCCACGATGCACGCCGACTTGCTACTCGTACCGTCCGGCCACCACCGTGCTGTGCCGGGTTCTTTCGGTTTAACTTTTACTTTGACCTCTTCGAGAAACCCCAACTTAATCATGACGAACAGATAATCCTGCGTGGCTAGGTCAACAACCTCGCCTGTGTTTAGAAAACGCACTTTCATAAAAGCTCCTTCACAACTTCAACTACACAACTTCGAAAACGCTAATCGGATTGTCCTCGTCAATCACCCGCGACCGCGTACTCGTGGTTCTCACGGGCGGCAGCAGCAATCTCGTAAACCACCGAATCGTCAACGTCTCCTTCTTGTTCGGTGACAGAATCTTCTTCGTCCAAGTCGGCCAATACACCTGCTGCTCGCTTCCCGTGTCCCACACTATCGAGTCCGACGGACCCGACTTCCAGTTCGGATGAATCCTTAGCAAGTCGCGCAAGCCGGCCAGCACGAGCCGCTGCTTGAATCCGTTTGTTCGCATCAGGTTCCCAAGTAGTGCCATTAACTTTGGCCTCCAAGTCCACACACCGCTTCTCGACGGCTTGCAATCGGTCGAGCAATTCTTTCACGAACACCAAACGATGTTGCCTATCGTCATCAAGAAGAAACGCTTCGTTGACTTCGAGGGTCATGCTTATGCTCCTTATTCGGAAAAGCGAACCGCTGTGACTCGTGAACACCGTTGCTGAATGTCTTTGAATATCGTCCTCTTAGCTACACGTTCACGTAACTCCGCTTTCTCTTTCAGCGACATGCGGCACACCACGTCGATTTCAGAAGCCAACTGTCCATGACTCTTTCCGACGTCCTCCCGGATGGCCCACGCAATCTCGAACACCGTGTAGCCGTCGCGGTCAACATCTAGGTCACCGCAGGGAATGCCTGCCTCAGTGATGAGTTGCAAATCTTTCCGCATCTGAAGCATCCGGTCGTCGCTCACGAGGCTTGTCCTTCCTTGAATAACTCTGGAAAGAGAGCAGCCGCTGACCCAGGTTCAGCACCATCTTTCGGTTTATCAAAACGAGACAAGAGTTTGGCAAGTGTTGCCATCTGCTGTGAGAGACCACGCATCACGCGGTAGTAAGGATTCACCACCTCAGTTTCGAATCCTTTTCCTTTGGAGGAATACTTGGTGACGGTGATTACGCTGCCACGAATGCGAACGTCATCAGCGGCGCGTTCATACTCTGCTTTAGCCTCGGTGAAAAGCTTCTCAAGCTCATCACGCTTTGCCAGTCCTGTGTCGGGCTTCGTCGCACGCAAGTGAAGTGCCTTCCGAAGATTACTCGGGGTAGCACGCACCACAAGATCAGCGATGTCGTCACGTTCACGCGGCATATTTTGTCCTTTGGAGTCGCACAGCACTTCTGAGGCGCGGGTGTTGCTTACAACGTAAATTTATCAAGTTGCAAACCGGATGTCAACCAATCCGAGGAGGAATCTTTCCGACCCGCCGTTCGGTCGAGTCCTGGGCGGTTTGAATCCCGCACCAGCATCATCCTGAGGCCCTGAATAACAGGGCTGGCATAGCCGTATTGGCCCGCATTGACCGGTAGCCGCGTAATACCATCGGGAAACTAGCCTGGGCTTTCGTGAACGGTTAGGAATGTGAGAAGGACAAACTTCGCGCGGGTTCCGACACACTTCATCAGGAAGTTTCTAGTGCCATCCGGTCTATACTTTACGGGAAGCTGCGAATAACGCTGTGAATCGGGCACGCGCAACGTCACTCCTTTCAAGCCGCAGCGCGATCGCTAAACCCTTTGCCTGCGAGGAGGGGGTTGCAAAACCGACCGTACACGCGTGTACGCCTTGTGTACGGTTTGTACGGGCAATCATAACCACGTGCAAACAATACAACTTGCAGGATGTACGGACCGTGTACGGGCTGTACGGGCGGTATAATGTACGGTGCCATTATGCTAGTAATGGCAACCGTACACTGTCGTAAACCGCTGGGATGAAATTAACGACTTACAAATCCGACTGCGGCTTGAAACTGGATTCATCAGAATGCATCCTTCTTCAAGTCAGCGGTAACCAATGAGGGAAGCGCAACACGCCAGTACTTTCCGTCCCATTCGTAACCAGCAGCTTTAGCGATCTTCTTGATGCGGTCATCTCTCGTACCGAACTGTTTCCGCAATGCACCCACCGTGATGCCGACATTCTTCTGAATCTCTGCAACGATTCGTTCTTCCAGCGGGCGGCGCTCGACGCCATCAATAACCGCGAAGTCCCCACGCTCGTCAATGTAGGGTCGCCCTTGAACCAAGAAGGCTTCGGGTCCCTCAAAATCACGAGGCTTGACGCACTTCACCAGCACCCTGGTCAGCCGTTTACTCTCATCGAAGTATTCAGCGTCCCATTCCTTGCCGTTATCACGCTTGCGCTTGTCGTTGCACAAACCGTACGCGGCATCGCACATCGCGCCCAGATCGCCGGTACCGCGAAAGACGTTTTCTAACGTCATTGACTCGGCGTCGGAAGCGTACTTGGGACTGTGGTGCATGAAGAACTGCCCGGGTGAGCCCAGCGTTTGATAGTCAAACAAAACGTTGGCGATCAGCTTGGCGTTTTGCTGCGCGCTATTCTCATCGTCGGTCGGATTAAACCGAACGAGCGTGTCGAGGAAGATCACCGGCTTGGTTTCCTTGATGCATTCGAGAAGGCCAGAGTCCCGAAGCGCGATTCTCCCATCCTTCACCGTGGTGCACCGAAACCATGGAGCAGATGTCGCCTTCATCGGCAGACCCATCTTTTCGGCACGATTCCTAAACGTACGGTCGCCCATCTCGGGTATCAAGTAGAGAACGTTCTGAGTCTGTGTCACGGGATAAACACTGAGAAATGGCTTGCCCGATGTCAGCGCTTTGGCGATGGAGAGTCCGAACCAGGTCTTTGCCACGCCTGAAAGCGAGCCGATGCCGTTGACGCCCCAAGGCGCGAAGCCCTCAATCAACATCTTCATTGGTCCGGTTTCGAGCTGGTCGAGCGTGCGGAACCTTTCCTGCCACGGGAGGCTGGCCTGTGCCGGTTGCGAACCGCTAGAAGGAAGGCCCGAGTCAATACGCTTGCGGGCTTCATACAACGCGTTCTGGTAAACCTCGCGCCACTTGCACACCGTTTCGTGAAAGTCCTCGAGCTGCTCGGGCTTCACGCCAAGCCGGTTTAGGTTGGTTTCGCGTAGTGATATATGCTCCGGCATTTCTGGATTCTTGAAGATGTGCGCGTAGGTCGGCAAGTCCATCTGCGCGATCTTGAGAACTAGATCCTTTTGCTCGTTGGTTGAAAAGTTGAGGACGCCCATCACTCCGCCTCCGGTTTCGTGAAGAGGTTGTCAGCATCGTAGTTGCCGCTGAGCTTGCACGTGATGTCCGACCACTCGGCCGCCGAGTAGGGTTTAAGTTGAATCATGCAGTCGCCCTTAATGCGTTTTAGCGCCACAACAGCATCATGGTATTCGTCGGTGGACCGGAAGTAGAGCTGCGCAAAGATTCGTTCACTCAGATAATTGCGTCCTTTCTTGTGGTCAACATAACCGTCAAGAAGCAAGTATCCCGCGTCACGGTGAATCCTTCTGATTCGGATGTGCGCGGTTTCACCGGAACGCGTTGTGACAGTCACGTATCGGAATTTTTGTTCGGCGGGGCTAGCGATATTCTTTGACATAGGGTTTATCTCCCTTTGCGATTTGAGCCTGCTGCGGACCGACGATGCGGCGGTTCACATGCGAGGAAATGGTCATTGGGACACCCTCACGAAACTCCAGTGTGATGGTTCCCCACGATTTGCTTTTTTCAAACTCTTCGGCAAAATGTTGGAAGTCGCGGATTACTTGTGGGTCCACGAGTTCACCTCTCTGTGGAAATGTGAATGGAACTGCTAACTACGGTTGGTGGCCTTACGAGGAGCTGTTCACCGGCTTGCCCGGATTTACCGACCCTGAAGGCATTATATAATTCTCCTCGTCTGATGTCAACTCGGTTATTCATCACTGATTAGTACACACGAGATGATCACCTTTTAACTTCATCCCAAAGTTGTCTACCCCGCCGCGAATAGGGGCATCGGTTCTCGGAATCAAGCGATTTTGCTTGAACGACCGATAATCAACCTGATGCTGCCACCGACCCCACTTCCGCGTTATACCAACCACATCGGGATGCTGATCTCGGAGTGATTGCGCCATTCGTAAGCGCCCATCACCCGAATAGAGTTGCTCGGTGTTGCCGCCCTTCATGGTCATGGTTGCTTGTTTATCGGCGAGGAATGCATAGAACAACGCGGTGCACCAGCCATCCTTCAGCGCGCGAAGCGACAGGTCCGTGTCCTCGTTGTACCGACCGCGCCAGCGGTAGGGAATATCGTTTTTGATGAGAATGCAGGAATAGACCCTCGTGTTGAGAGCGAACGCTGGCCAGCGCAACCGTGATGGGGCAAACATCTTGTACTGGAATCCGGCGATTGCGACATTCTCATAGCGGTCCACAAAGTCCTCCGCTGCGCGAAATATGGCTCCGGTTTTGACACGGATTTTTGCGTTTCTGTTTAGCCGATGAAAACCCCGAATGTTGTCATCGAGAATCCAGTGTCGCGCCGCTCCTTGTGAAAGTGCGTGCTCCCATACCCAATTGCGCGCCGGGATCGAACCCTGACCCAGATTCGAGAACGGCAGCATCAGGATTTTTCTGGGATCAATTACCGCCGCATATTGATCGTACTCCTGCGGCTCGATCACGAGGTGATAGGGCGCGCCCATAGATTCCAAAGCTTTCACCGTTAATCGAGACTGCCATCGGCCTTTTGAGATTACATAGACTGGATAGCTGGGATTCATGGCGCGACCTCGCACAGTTCACTCTCGACTTCGGGCTCCGACTCCGCCGCGACGTAGCTCTTAATGACGCAGCAGTTCTTCGCCATTTCCGGGTACCACATGTACCGCGTCTTCGGCGTTATCTTTTGACCCACTAGGGCCGCGAATCGTTCGACATCCCCCTGATTGGCAAAATGAACCTTAAGTGATTGGAATGGCCTATCGTCATCCTGCTCGAACTCTGGCATTCCGGCCGCGCCCCACTCGCTTTGCCAGTCAAACTTCTCCTTCGGCGGATTTCGCTTTGAGCGGGGATTGCCGCCGGCCATGGTGTAACGGACGGCGCGCGTCGTACGCCGGAGGACCGTCTTGCAGAACTCGGTCCACGTTCTGCACCCCATGATGGTCTCGCGAAGTTTTAAGGCCTTAAAATCAGATCTTAGCTGACGCACATACGGCGCGATCTGCTGTCCGGATGCAGCGAAACTAGCAGCCACAAACTCCGCCCGTTCTTCAGGAGTCGTAGGAAGGGGAAACCGGTTTCCCCTCATTACGCCACCTTCCTTGCTTTAAGGTGACGCTTTGCAACGGCAGGCCGAGTTCCCTTTCGGTAGGGCGGGAGTATTCGCTTGCGCCGTTCGAGAAACCGGTCAACGTCCAGCCGGTCCAATAAATAGGGAGAGCCTTCAGGACCGAGGCGCGACGCGCGCAACTCGCCTCGGTGGAGAATTGAACGGATGGTTTGGGGAGAACAGCCTAGGTATTCGGCTGCTTGTTCAACAGAAAGCCAACGAGTTCGTTCGGGAAAGGCCATGCAGAAACTCCGACTGCAAGTTTCCGATGGCCCGACTACAGCAGGGTGGGGGCTGCCAGCTTTACTGGCTCGGATGTTCGACGCCTATCCGATTCGGTACGATCCCAATTTAATTTCAGACGATGTTAACGACAATAGTCCGAAAGTACTTTTCCTAAATGGTACTGAAAAATCCCCTGTGATGAATTTAGTTAACACGGTTGGTTAACAGCTGAAAGAACTAGCGGTTTTCATTGGCGACAAACATGAATGACAAATGTTTTTAAGTCCTCCGCGTATGCCATTCCGCCACCCGGGCAGGGCGACCGCAAGCCTATACTAGCAAAAGTTTTACTGTAATAAGAGCGGTTGCCCCATTGGCGGGGCCGAAGCTCCGGTGCCGGTAGTGGTGCCGGTTGAAGTCGTCGGAGCAGCGCCCAGTCGTTCGACAGCGTCCAGTGTGTGCTTCGGAGCTAAATGGGAGTATCGCACGGTCGTGGCGACGCACTTGTGGCCTAGAAGCCCTGTACGGTCCGAAGATCTACTCCCGCCACTACTAAACGGCTCGCAAACGTATGGCGCAGAGCATGCCAGGTAAAGACCGTCACCTTGGCGTCCTCGAACGCTGGCTCGAACCACCGACGTGGCCCAGGCGCGCTATTTCTTGGACGTGAATCACGGATTTTGAGCCATCGGATAAACCTTGATCCAGTGATTCCGGATCCGCGCCTTGACTTGCTCTCCATTCACGTCGGAGACGATCAGGTTGGAATTCTGCAACGGCATGTGGCAATCGATGCAGTTCTCGCGAATCTTCGTACCCAGCTTCAGAAATTCGCCGCAGTCCCGATCTTGATGACACTGCAAACATTTTTTTGAATAAGACGCTGCGGCACGTTCGGGCGCGTGCACCTCATGGCACGTTGCACACGTCATCTGCGAGTTTTGGTAGCACCGGCTTCTTTGCGTGAGTGCCACCTGATTGCCGTGCACGTCAACGCGGGCCTCCGCCTCGGGCCGCGGCAGTCTGACGTAATTCTCCAATTGTTGTCCCGGGACGTACGAAAATGCCGCGGCAATCGCTTGCCCGATTCCGCCATGACATTGTGCACACACCTCAATTTGACGGTCCCGCGGTAGATTCACCGGATTCACGATGGATTGAGCGCCCGAAGAAACCGCGGCAGGTTGCGCTCGCTCGTACTCCGCATGCGCTCGGCCCGGCCCGTGGCATCGTTCGCAAGAGATGCCGAGAACAAACCCAGTCTTCTTGTAGTAGTTTTCGGCTTTGTTCGATGGAATCGACTCAAAGTAGGTAGCGTGACACTCCAGGCAGCGGGGCAAAATCGGTCTGTCGAAGTTCGCAACGCCCTCTGTATATCCCGGGCTCGTGATCCATCCTTTCAGGTCCGTCCAGTAAGATACCGGCAATTGAAAAAGCTGATCGCCTTTCCAATACAAATAGGTCTGTCCCTTGATTCCAGACCCGGTCACGATATCGATTCGCTCCGTTCGCGTCTTCTGCTCCGGCGGCTGCCACAATACAGCGGTTTCATAAAATCCATTTTCTTTCGCGTCCATGCGGAAATGCAGATCCGAATCGCCAGTCTTCAGAATATTCTTGCCATTCGTAAATTCGCCCAAAATGGAATCCTTGTTGGGCAGTTGCGATGTCAGGTGGTGCGCGGTGCGCGCATAGGTGTTGCCGATTTCCTGGTGGCACTGCTGGCAAGCCGCGTCTCCCAAAAAGTCATGGCGAGTGGGTGTCCCTCCTTCGTCGGCGGATGGTTTGGCTTGGCCGGGATGGAAAGTTTCAGTCTGCTGTGGCGCCGCAAAAGTTCCCGTTGCAGCAGTGAGAGTAGCTGCGCCAGCAAGCATTACGGCTACGCAGATTCGCTTCATTGGCGCCATAGAAATTTCATCTTGCTCCATACGTTAGCCGATATCGCATTCACTCTCAATACGAATGCGGATAAGCCGCCCCGCAGCGCGCCTCGTCCGGCAAGGAATGGAAATGTGGAGAAATAAGCTGGCCTGGGCGCCGAGGAGTTGCACAGAGGGGCGAACCGATACCGACGCCGCCGTCTTGTTACAGCGAATTCGACTTCGCAATTCAAACTCGGGGCACATCGCTGTGATATATTTGCCCTGCGACTCTTCTTAGGCTAAATAGATTTCTGGCGTAACTCTCCGGCCAATCAGGCCGGCATGGAAAGTTTTCAACGAACGCCGTTCGTTCATCCAAAATACATTGGAGTTTTGTGAAAATGAAGCCATCGATGCTGTTTAAATTGGCGATTGTCAGCGGAGTTTGCCTAATTCTCACCCAACAGGGAACGGCGCAGCGCAAACAAGATCCTACGGCGGATCTCTTGATCGAACTGATTCGTGTGAATAGCAGCAATCCCCCGGGAAACAATCGAGACCTTGCGGAATTGTTGGCGAAGAAGTTTCGCGCGCTGGGCGTCGAGGTCGAGATCATTCCCACGCCGGACGCAGACAAAGTCCATTTCATTGCGAGAGTCAAAGGCGACGGGTCAAAAAAGCCTGTGCTGCTGGCGGCGCACGGGGACGTCGTGGGAGTGGAGCGCCAGAAGTGGACCGTCGATCCGTTCGCGGGTACTGTGAAAGATGGCTATATTTATGGCCGAGGCGCGATGGATTTCAAGGGCGGCATAGCGGTGTTCGCTGAGGCGATTATGGAGCTGGTAAAGAATCACGTCCCGCTGCACCGCGACGTGATTCTACTGTCAGAAGCGGATGAAGAAAGTGGGCTCTACAACACGAGTTGGCTCGCCAAATCGCATTGGGAACTGATGGACTGCGAATTCGCGCTGAATGAGGGCGGATGGATAATGAAAAGTGCGAACGGTGGAGTGCAGTACGTAAGCCTCTCCACGGGCGATAAGGTGTCCATTCCCTTGCTTCTTGACGCTATAGGAACATCGACGCATTCCTCGATGCCGAGAACCGACAGCGCTATTTTCACCTTGTCCAAGGCGATGGCGAAGCTAGCGGATTACCAGACGCCGGTGGAGTTGATTCCCAGCACGCGAGAATTCTTCGAAACGCTCGCGAAGACCAGCGAGCCGCCGCTCTCCAAATATTTCGACGACCTGGTAAACGGCAAGGACCCGAAAGTGATCCAGGAAGCGGATCGAGAAATCAGCAAGGACGCATTGCTGCACGCGATTATGCGGAACACTTTCGCTCCCGTATTCCTCAAAGCTGGGTTTCGGGGGAACGTGATTCCGGGATCGGCGGAGGCGACTCTTAATCTGAGGGTCATTCCGGGAACCGACCTGGAAAAGTTCATTGCAGAGATTCGCGAGGTAATCGACGACCCGCGCGTGGATGTTTCACTTCCTTCGGGGGACAACCCAGACGCTGCACGGGTACAGGAACTTGTAAGAGAAGCTGAGAGTTTGAAGTCTTCGAACACAAACACAGATCTGTACCGGGCGTTGGAGTCTAGCGCTCATTCGACCTGGCCCGGGAGGCCTGTGACCCCATATCTATTTCAAGCGGGTACGGACGCGACCGCATGGCGGAGCAGAGGCATTCCCGTTTACGGGATTTATCCGTATCCCATCACACCCGAAGATTTGACGCGCATGCACGGAAACGATGAAAGAGTGGCGATCGAATCGCTGGAACAAGGTACGGCGATGATTTACCAGACGCTTGTTGAGGTTGCGTCGGAGTAGGAACTACTCAAAAGTCTGCGGGACCGAAGGCGGTCTGCAGTTCCCAGGCTTCTCCCATTCCTGACTGGTTCAGAATGTTGCGGCGATATCGGGACTGATCAGAAGACGGTGCGTTGTAAGGGAATCGATCCGCACGCCAAGCAGCACATCTTCGATAATTCGTTAAAATACAGGCACCAAAACGTTTCGGTGTATTCGCTTCGTTTCTTTGTCCTGTGGACTGACTCTGCTATGATTCCGAATATGGCGAGTTCTACCTCCTCTCGCAGCGGCCGAGGATTGGTGGTCTTTGGTGAATTTTTTTTTGACCTGGTGTTCTACGACCTGCCGACGATTCCTCGAATGGGAGAAGAAGTCAAGACTGCAAGCTTCGCGCGATTTCCAGGCGGCGGCCTGGCAACAACCGCATTAGTAGCGGCGGGATTAGGCACGCCGACAAAAGCGATTACGAGAGTCGGAAGGGATGCGCTCAGAAGTCAGGAATGGCAGAGGGTGGTCAAAAGCGGGATCTCCACCCGAGGCTGTGAATTCGATGCGCATTTACAGACGGCGATCACGGTCTGCGCCGCCTGCGAAGGTGATCGCATGATGATCACTCACGACAGAATCAATGCGAAATTGGAAAGACTGCTGGCGCGGCCGAGCGTGCAGAAGCAGTTGCGAAGCGGATGGCATCTGCATTTGGCGTGTGCGCTGCGGCCACCACAGCTGTGGATGGCGGCCATTCGCAAACTGCGCAAGCGAGGCTTGACGATTTCGGCGGATTGCGGATGGAACCCTGAAGTACTCGAGTCTCCACGATTGCCGTCGCTGCTGAAAGAGTTCGAATTTATATTTCCAAACGAATCGGAAGCGAAGGCCATGACAGGAGCAAAAACAATCGAGGTCGCTGCAAGAAACTTGGCGCGAAGCGTCCGCGTTCCGGTGGTCAAACTTGGCCGGGACGGCTCTTTGGCCGTTCGTGACGGAAGAATCGTGCGCATGAAATCGCTTCGCGTCCGCGCGATGGATGCGACAGGATCAGGCGACGCTTTCGATGGTGGTTTTCTTCACGGGTATCTTGCGGGGTGGCCGCTCGAGGAGTGTCTGCGAGCGGGAAATGTATGTGGTGCGCTCGCCACGACGGGTGCCGGAGGATCTTCTGCAATTCCGACAGCGGACAAGCTGAGGAAGTTGATGAAGAAGCTTCGCTGACATGGACATGAGAAACATCGAGGACGAATTGCGGCCCGCGTCGCAAAACCCCAACGGGAAATCCAGGGGGAGGACGTAGCACAATCATGAAAATCACTCTGGTCGGAGCCGCGGGGGTGCGGACCCCCCTGCTAGTCCACGGTCTCGCAGGCCTTAGCGGGAACGTGCGGCTGGACGAGTTGGCGTTTTGGGATAGCGATCCCGAACGCGTGAAGATCATGAAGAGGGTTGCGGAAGCGATGGGCAAGCGCAGTGGATTGCGCGCGCTCCTCACAGCGTATTCCGATCCCGAGCATGCGCTGGAAGGCGCGGACTACGTCATCACAAGTATTCGCGTGGGTGGAACTGAGGCGCGAGTCAAAGACGAGACGATCGCTCTGGCACATGGGCTGGTCGGCCAGGAAACGGTGGGCGCAGGTGGCTTCGCCTGCGCCATGCGGAATTTGGGCGTGATGCTGGAATATGCGCGGCTGATTGAACGCGTGGCTCCGCGCGCGACGGTCATCAATTTCACAAATCCAGTCGGAATTATTTCGCAAGGACTTCTGAATTACTCCCGAGTCAATCTCATCGGCGTTTGCGACACTCCTTTGGAAACGTTTGAAGCGATCGCCCATGCGCTTGACCGAACTCCGTTTGGATTGCGTTTCGACTACTTCGGACTGAACCATTTAGGCTGGGTACGGTCGATTTGCGATGAGACGGGGGCGGAACTCCTTCCGAAAGTGCTGTCTGCACCGGAAATCATTCAGAGATGCTATCGGCACGGGCTTTACCCGTCGCAGTTCATTCAACAACTGGGGCTGCTGCCCACGGAATATCTCTACTTTTATTATTTTCCAGAGGCCGCGTACAAGAACACGAAGCAAAGCGGCCAGTCACGCGGGCAGGCCGTCGCGGCGATGAGCACGCGGCTGTTGCAAAGGCTGGCGCAGGCTCCCGAGGCGAAGCTAATCGAAATCTATGAAGATTACCTGCGCGAACGAAATGCTTCTTACTTCAGTATCGAGGCAACGGCAGGTGAGAGACGCAAAGAGAATCAGGAACTCTACTCGGAATTTTCGGGCTACGAACGGATAGCGCTTCTCGTTCTACAGGCGTTACATGCAGAAACGCCTTCCTTGATTCCTCTTACGGTTCGCAATAGCGGAGCAATGAAGGATCTCGATGCAGATGACGCCGTGGAACTGCCATGCGAGGTTTCTTCTTCCGGCGTTCGGGTGCTTCCGGTGGAGCGTGCGCCGAATGCTGTTCGTCCCTTGCTGCTCCAGATGAAAGAGTATGAACGGCTCGCGGTGCGGGCTTCCGTCGAGCATTCACGCGAGTTCGCGCTTGCGGCACTCGAGAAAAACCCTCTGGTTGGCCGTCAGGATGTAGCCCAGAAAGTGCTGACCGAATACCTTCAGGCATTCGGACAACAGATGAAACTCTAAGCGGCGTAAGCGGCTTCGTTGCGAATGACGGCTGTTTTCGATCCGCAGTGTGTTTACATGAGTCAATCTGCGGGCGAAATTTTAGACATCACATTTTTCAGATAGCTCAGACTGGAGCGCATGCTCTCCGCCGGCGGAACGAGCGTCTTGCCGTAGATAACATCTTGTTCGACGATCGCCCAGCCTGCATAACTGCTTTCGGCCAGGAATCGAAAGAAACTGTCGAAATCGATACATCCGTTTCCGATTCGAGAGAACACGCCGGCGCCGATGGCTTGATCAAAGTCTAGCTTCTGGCGCCGCGCTTCGCCCAAAACACCGGCGTTGACGTCTTTGATGTGCACGTAATGCAGCACAGAACGATATCTTCGCGCCTCATCGACGGGATCTCCCCCTCCGTAAACGCAGTGCCCGGTATCAAGACACAGGCCGACCTGCGTGCCGGCGAGTGCCTCAAAAAGGCGTTCCACTTCCATGGGTGTCTCGACGAAAGTGGCGACGTGGGGATGGAATACAACGCGGAGGCCGAATTCCGCAGCGGCCTGCTCGACCTGCCGGATGACCGCTCCTACGTGCTTCCACTGAGCCAGGGTCAACGACTTGCTTCCATCCAGCGGAACGCGACCCGCGATTTCCCTTCGTTGGGGTGTTTGGCAATCGGCGAGAACCACCAATCTGGCACCCAATGCAGCGAGCAGCGCGCCGACCCTGCGCACATGAGCGATTACGTTTTCTACGCGCGAAGGTTCGGTGATCGGAACGGGAACGAAAGAAGAAAGCATGGACAATCCGAGCCGCTGCAATGATTCATGCAGAATCGGGGGGTCGGTCGGGAAATAACCAAAGGGTCCCAATTCCGTTCCCGTGAAGCCCGCGGAAACGATTTCTTCGAGAATTTGCCCGTAGGGTTGCTGCCAAGCTGGCCCCGGATCATCCTGCACGCCCCAACTGACGGGGGCCGTTGCAAAGCGGATCCGCTCGGAAAATTTCTGCAATTTACGGCCTCTGCGCGAGTGCGCCCAAGTGCACGCGCGCGCCATCCCTGGCGCTCTGATAGCAGGCTTCGATCAATTCAACGACGTTGTATCCGTCATCGGCGGTGACGGGGGCGGGCGATTTACCGTTGAGGGCGTCGACGAAAAGACAATCTTCTTCGACGTAGCCCCACTTCTCATGCATGGTCGCGAGCGAGAAATCGTAAGTGGTCGTGCGGCTCTCCAATCCGTTCGTGAAAGAGATTCTCTCCATTTCGAACGTTTCATAGGTAGCGTGCATCCCATAGACCTCGAAGCGCTCGAAAGGGAAATGCCAGCTGGCGTGCGCGTAGGTCTTCATCGTCGCCTGCAAACCGGAATGAAAACTAAGCAAGATGGAAAAATCGTCGAGTTCGCCATGTTGGTGAGCGCGAGCAGCTACTTGCACCCATTCAACCTTTCCAAAGAAATAGGTCATCAAATCGAACATGTGCACGGGGGTCTCATACAGGAAGCCGCCAGTCAGGCTCGAATTCCACACCCAGGGCGGGTTCGTGAGTTCTCCGCGGTTCATTTTAGCGTGGACCGAAAGCGGACGGAACTCGCCGAGATCGATTGCACGTTTGAGAATTTTGTAGACCGGCGCAAAACGGCGATTGTGGCCCACTTGATAGACAAGGCCGGAGCGAACAGCCCGATTGCGCAGTCTTGTGGCGTGCTCCAAAGTCAACGCGAAGGGCTTTTCGCAAAAAACGTGCTTGCCGGCATCCAGAACTTGCGTGGCAATGTCTTCATGAGTTGTATTCGGGGTACAGATGTAGACGGCGTCACACCCATTGAAGAGTTCCTCGAGCGACCGGGCGGGGCGACAGCCAAACTTGGTAGCCATTGATTGCGCGTGGGCCGCGTCTACGTCAAAAACACTCTGAAGCGTCACGCGGGCATCCTTTGCCAGAATTGCGGCATGTATGCTACCAGCACCTCCCGCTCCAACGATTCCAATCTTATGTGGCATTACCGACCTCGTCCTTCCTGGCCCCAAACGGCTCAGCCAAAAATCGTTAGCACGACACTACCGCGACGCCAATAAGCCAGTCCTCCGCCGACTTCCCGCTGCGGGTCCGCCGCGCAACACAGCCCGAGCTACGAACTTCGTTCCGAACCCGGAGCGTGAACCAACGGAACGCGAGGATCGCGCTCCAGGCCGCTCTTGCGGAGGTGCGTGTAGCGCGGATCGTCGCTGGCAGCCATGGAACGAGCGCTACCGGCAAGCGCATTGAGGTAATACACGTCGTACCCATGAGCTGCGACGACGGGATGGTAGCCGTCCTTGATCAGTACTAAATCGCCGTCAACGAGAGTCAGGGTGTTGTCACGCGTTCCCGCAGCGTCGTACAGGCGTTGGAATGCGTAACCCTCGGGTTTGCTGATCCGGTAGTAATAGGTTTCGTCGAGGTCCACTTCAAACGGGGGGTTGTGAACGTCATGCTTGTGCGGCGGATAGCTCGACCAATTTCCGCTGGGTGTATAGACCTCGCAAACCAAGAGCTTATCAGCAGGAAACTCCGGGTGAATGACATCGACGATTTGACGGGTGCTATTTCCCCCGCCGCGAATCTCCTCGCGGCAATCTGCGGGAGTTATGATGCGAGGACCAAGCTGAGCGGAAGAAGGAGTGCGGCAATCCGCAAATTCGCAATTGGTGATGGCCGAAATCTCAAGAAACGTGTGGCTCGGCAAGTAGATCGCGTACGGATAGCCGCTGAAAACGTCCTTGCGTCCCCCAACTTCGCGGGGACCTTCACCCCAGTCCACAGTCGCTTTTCCTCCGAGAACGACGAGAGCAGCCTCTTGGTCACCAGTGTTGCTCTGCCAATATTGTCCCGCGATGAGCCGACGGACCGAGAAATTGATGGTCTTCCAGTTTGCTCGCTCGCGCGTGACAGACACCAGGACACCGGATTTGTCCTGCGCGACGGAGGCCGAGTGAATCAAGACCTCCTCTTCGTAATGAGTTTGGGCCATGTATACCTCCCCTGAGAAACGGTGCCTGGCGCGCCCAATCTCGATACTCCTAACCAGCACACCAATTCATGATATTTCCTGCCCTCGGAAGAAGTGTCTCTCGCGCTCGACCCCGGCTGGCTCGATATACTGATTTTTCCAAAACTCGATAGTCGCCTGCGCCGCCGTAACTTGACATGTGGACGACAAAAACCGCCTCCCGGAAGGCGTTTGATCCCATCCATTATTGGAATCAAAAACGCTAGAAAGAAGATACCGGAGCGGCCCGTGCCGCTCCGGCGGCAGACGTTAGAAGTACAGCTTCAGACCGAATTGGATTTCACGAGGATCGCCCGGTCCGCCCGAATCGGTACCCAGAATCGGCGCAAGCGTGTTGTTGACCTTTCCAAACGAAGCTGGCGAGCCAATATCCGCATTCGGGTTTGCGAAGTTGGGGTGATTGAAGGCGTTGAAGAATTCAGCTCTAAATTGCAGCTGCCATCTTTCCGTGAACTTGAATTGTTTGAACACACTCAGGTCCCATGTTTGAATTCCGGGACCGTAAAACTGATAGGGAGCGCATGTCCCGAACTGCCCGGGACCAGGTTGCGAAAACGCCGCCGGATTGATTATGAACCCCGTAGTCGTGTACAACTTAGGATTGGTTGTCGCGCCAGCGTAGGGATTCCCGATACAGTTCGCATAGACGGGGTTATTGCCGTCTACCAGGCCATCATTGTTGGCGGTGACGTTAAACGGAGTTCCGGTCTGCAGCGTTACGATTCCGTTGAATTGCCATCCACCCAGCCAACGAGCGGCGAAACCATCGCCTGACATGAAGCGTTGCCCCTGTCCAAACGGCAGTTCCCAAATGAAATTCCCGACAAAACGGCTGCGAACATCGAGAACCGAGTTCCCCATTTCGGCGCCATAGTTATACGAGTTTTGAGGTAACTGCTGCGCCGTCAAGTTGTCGCGGTAATTGGCGAGACCGTGGGCGAACGTATAACCTAGTCCGTAGCTCAAGCCTTTGGACATTCTCCGTTGCAAGTCAAGCTGGAGGGCGTTGTAGGCCGAATTTCCGTCATTCGTCGCAGTTTCCAGGTACGCATGCGTACCTGCGGAGGCGCAGGGATTACCAGCGCCCGCAAATGTATCTACATTTGTTACGGTGCTCAGATTGGCGTAGGGATACAGCAAAATCGGACAGCCGGTATCGAAACCAGTGACCTGTGGCTGGTTGGCATCGCGTACGCGTTCCTCCTTGCGCCCCCAATTTCCAACGTAGGTCGCTGAAACCACCGTATCACTCGCAACTTGATATTCAAATCCGAAGCTTGTCTGCTCGACATACGGCGTGCGCTGGTTCGGATCCTGCGCGCGAATGTGAAGCTCATACAAAGGTGGGGCAGTTGCATCGATAATCGAGGCCGGGAACCCATCCTTTAGCTGAAACACGGCGCTGGTCCCACCGGTAACAAGTTGTGTATCAACAAACTGCGGCGGATTGAGCTGGAGCAATGCTTCCGAGCCTATGCGATTTACATGCTGATAAAAAACCCCATATCCACCGCGCCAAACGAGGCGCGGCAACATCTGGTAGGCAAAACCAAGGCGCGGCGCAAAATTGTTCAATGCCGGATGAATCAGCGAACGATTGTACCAACCAGACGCATTGCTCGCCGCGGTGATAAGTTCTCCTCCGTTCGCCGGGGAGAAGTTCGACGTTTGGTTCTCCCTATCAATCAGCGGAGCGAAAAGTTCGTATCGGAGGCCGTAAGTCACGGTTAGTTTCGAAGTGGCCTTCCAGGTATCCATGGCATAGAAGGAGTTTCCTGGCGTGTAATAATGGACGATGTGGGGCGTGGTGAAAATTACTAAATTAACGTCTCCGAGCAGCAGATCGGGCAGCGCATTCTGAAAACTGCTGGTGACAACTCCAGTTTCTAACATAAGGCCCTGCGGAGCTTCGATATCGAGAAAATTGTCGCTGCGCTTGATGTATTGGTAACCGAACTTGAAGCTGTGCGTGCCTTTCAACCAGTTGAGGTTCTCAACCACGTTCCACGCTTGTGAAATCTGGTACTGAGGCCGCCAAGCTGCTGAGCCTTCTGTCGTCAGGCCGCTAATGAAGAAAGGAGGTATGCCGGCGGATCCCGGGCCATCCGGAATTCCTGACAGACCAATCGCTGATTCTGCCTGGGAAGTACCAACAGTCAGGCCATTGGGGTCGCTATGGGCGTAGTCCCGGGTGAAGCCGAAGCGCAGATCATTGACCAGTGAGTTTGAAAGCGTGTGCGTCCAACCCAGCGCGATCGACTGCTGGTGCCAGCGATACTCTGTGGCGAAGTTGCCATTGCCGATCAACGGATTGCTGGTCCATAGCGGGTCCTGCTTGTCCACGTGCCGGTAGCTGTAGCTTCCAAATATCTGATCTTTTGAGCTGAGCGTGTAGTCGATGCGCCCATCCAAGGAATACTGGTCATTAGGAATCGACGTCGCAAACACATAGTTCGGCGCGCCGGTCCAACTCCCGGGGATTCCTTCCACAGCCACCGCGGCTGGGATATTCGGAGTGGCCGTAGCGGCGACCAGACCCATTAATTGTTGCGCAACGGGATCGAAACAGCCCGCCTGGATAATGTTTCCGGCGTAGCACCCGGCCTGCCCGGGGACGTGTATATTGCCCAATGTATAAGGCAATTCCGTGAAATTGCCCTCCGTCATCAGCGGAGTCGGGACCGTGCTTTGGACGGTAGTGCCTTCCCTACTGGTGAAGCGTTCGAGATCGCCAAAGAAAAAGAGTTTGTCCTTCTTGATCGGGCCTCCGAATGTACCGCCGAATTGATTTTGCGAAAAGCCGCCGCGTGGCGTATCGGTCAAATTATTGATCCACGTGTTGGCATCCAGGACCTTATTCCGGAAAAATTCGTACAGAACTCCATGGTACCCATTCGTACCCGATTTGATGGTCGCATTGACCACGGCTCCGGCCGAATTGCCGAATTCAGAGGAGTACGTGCGCGTCTGAATCTTAAACTCCTGTAGGGCATCGGGCGGCGGCTGCACAACCTGCACCGACAATTCCTGCAAGTTTTCCGAGAAGGAGTTATTGTCGATGCCGTTCAGCAGAAAATTGTTCTGCAGTTCGCTGTTCCCGTTGGCGCTAAAGCGATCGGGCGCAGGGTTGGCCGGGGCATAAAACTTATAAACGCCGGGTTCCAAAAGCGCCAAATCAGCGTAACGACGCCCGTTGAGAGGGAGATCGTTGATGTGCTGTTCATTCACTACGCTTCCGATGTCGGCCGACTGCGTCTCCAGGATTGACTCACCACCCGTAACCACGATTTGCGTATTCACTGATCCAACCTTCAACGAAAAATTAATGGACAGGTGATCTTGCACGTGCAAATGAATGTCATCGCGCAAAACGCTGTCAAACCCGGCGGCGCTCGCCTTCACGGAGTAGGTGCCCGGAATTAATGCCAGAACCTGATACTCTCCGTCCGAATCGACAGAGGTGTTCGCTTCGACCCCCGTCGCCTTATTTGTGATCGTCACTTTCGCGCTAGGCACCACAGCACCAGACGCGTCTAGAATCCTCCCGGCGATGGCTCCGCGATCGATCTGGCCAAACGCAGGCAGGGCAGAAACCCCAAGCAGCACGGCAAACAGCATCACCCGGTCGAGCAACCTGCGACTCCTCATGCCTTGATCCATTGCATCCTCCGCGTTTCAGATTCGAAAAGCAGTCTCCCGAGCTTCCACACAGCTCGACTCAAAACCGCTCCGCTACCCGCCACTCGCTTGGAAAAAAATCAGGAACCTTAAAGTCCGAATCCATCGCGGGCACCGCAAAAGCGGGAACGCCCGCGAACGCGATCGCCTCTGAATAATCGGCGCTCTCGACCGCTTGCTCTCCGCCATCCGCACGCCCCACGAAACGTATTACGGACGAGGTTGACACGGAAAAACCTGGAAAAGACGAATGAAATATCGTCAGTCGAATGCTGCCCCCTAAGGATCACCCGTCCCCAGTACCGAAACGATTCGGTCACCTATGCGCGGAGATGTAACATTCACAAAAATCGTTGTCAAGTCATTTTTTGAAAAACCAGCCATCCGTTGCTGAGCTTCGCAATAATTGCAGGTATGTGACGGCCTCGAACGGTCGGTCCTCCCAAAATGCCAAAACGTTGTGGCATTTGTATTGACAACGGTCCTTGCGGACGTACAATGCCGTTGCTCCGAACGAAAAAATGGAGTCCAGACTCCGAGGGCCGCCGCAATTGGACGAATTCAAAATGCCTCGCACTTCGCGGACCGGTTCTGCAGAGGCGCATTAGCAGAATTTGTGACACGTGTCTTCCAGATAGAAGCAAAGGCGCCTGCTGAGATTCGGCGTTTGCTTGCACCCGAAACGATATGGTCAGCACCCGTGCGGGCCAGGGCATGGCGACCGCCGAATCGCGCAGGTACCGAAATACTTCATTTAGAATTCTCGCGACATGCAAAGGAGAGAGCATGGCATTGCGATGCGGCAAGATTCTCACGGTAATTTTCGTCCTGTCGGCATGCACACTGGTTTTTCTTTTTCGATCGGGTCCGGTGATCGCTCAGTCTCCCACCGC
>CAWBLT010000012.1:0-131704 GCA_963789665.1 uncultured Acidobacteriota bacterium
AAACGTGAAGCTCTGCTGCGTTCCCTGCGCGCCACATTCCCTGCCCGCTGCATCGCCAACAAACTGGCAGGGGAGGAGGGATTCGAACCCCCACTCTCGGTTTTGGAGACCGATGGTCTACCGTTAAACCTACTCCCCTTTACCCTGAGAACCCGCCAGTGGCGGGTTCGAAGGGTTTACCCGCCGCAGAACGTTTCTCTCGTTCACCAGCCGCAATTTCTTGGTGCGGCTCCAACCCTTCAACTCAATTTCTCGGCGTCGCGCGGCAAAAATGCCTGGAAAACTCTCACTCCAAATCAACTCCACCGGTCGCCGCGCCTTCGTGAACCGAGGTCCAAATCCACGATTGTGCTCTTCCACGCGCTCGCAAAGATCATTGGTGATCCCAACATACAGCGCGCCATCCGAACACTTAACGATGTAACAAAACCAAGACCCCGCAATTTCTTCGGCCACAAAACCTCGCCGAATCCGGAAAGCTATTTAACTTCCTTATGCCCCGTATGCTTCCGGCAAGTATTGCAGAACTTGGAAGTCTCCAGCCGCTCCGTATGCTTGCGGCGATTCTTGGTAGTCGTGTAGTTCCGGTTCTTACAATCGTTGCACTGCAGTGTGATGATTTCTCTCATGGTCGTTTACTCGATGATCTCGGCAACCGCTCCGGCGCCCACGGTGTGCCCGCCTTCGCGAATCGCGAAGCGCAAGCCCTTCTCCAAGGCTACCGGTGTTATCAACGTAATCTCACACGATATGTTGTCGCCCGGCATCACCATCTCCACTCCTGCCGGCAACTTCACGTCGCCCGTCACGTCCGTCGTGCGGAAATAAAATTGCGGCCGGTACCCCGTGAAAAACGGCGTGTGCCGCCCGCCCTCTTCCTTCGTCAAAACGTACGCCTCAGCCTTGAACTTCGTGTGCGGCGTGATCGATCCCGGCTTCGCCAGCACCTGCCCGCGCTCCACTTCATCTTTTTCCGTGCCGCGCAGCAGCAATCCCACGTTGTCTCCCGCCATGCCCTCGTCCAGCAGCTTGCGGAACATTTCAATCCCCGTCACCGTCTTCTTCATCGTCGGACGGAAACCTACAATCTCAACTTCTTCGCCCACTTTCACTTTGCCGCGCTCGATTCTGCCCGTCACCACCGTTCCTCTACCAGAAATCGAAAAAATATCTTCGATCGGCATCGCGAACGGCTTATCAATATCTCTCACCGGCTGCGGTATGCTCTTGTCCACCGCTTCCATCAATTCCAGAATCGACTTCTCCCACTTCGCATCGCCTTCGAGAGCTTTCAAAGCCGAACCGCGAATCACCGGCAAAGTGTCGCCAGGATATTGATAGCTCTTCAGCAGCTCGCGCACTTCCAGTTCCACCAGCTCGAGCAACTCCGGATCGTCCACCATGTCGCACTTGTTCAAAAACACCACGATGTACGGCACGCCCACCTGCCGCGCCAGCAAAATGTGCTCGCGCGTTTGCGGCATCGGACCATCCGTCGCCGCCACCACCAGAATCGCGCCGTCCATCTGCGCCGCGCCCGTAATCATGTTCTTCACATAATCCGCGTGGCCCGGACAATCAATGTGCGCGTAATGCCGATTCGCCGTCTCGTACTCCACGTGCGATACCGCGATCGTGATGCCGCGCTCGCGCTCTTCCGGCGCGTTGTCAATCGAATCGAACGCGCGGAATGCCACCTTCGGATTGTTCTTCGACAACACTTTGGTGATCGCCGCCGTCGAAGTCGTTTTGCCATGGTCAATGTGACCAATCGTCCCAATATTCACATGCGGCTTATTCCGTTCGAATTTCTCTTTCGCCATCTGGTATCACCCTCGTATTAGAGCTTCGCGGCGAGAGGCGCGCGATAAGATGTCACTGCGGTGCTAGCTGTTGCAAAAATCTCAGATCCTTCGCATTCGGCCGCGCCATGGAGCGGGGGACGGGGCTCGAACCCGCGACCATCTGCTTGGAAGGCAGAGACTCTACCACTGAGTTACCCCCGCTCATGCCCTGCAAACTTTTCGCTAGCGCTATGCGAAGCCGTGATTGTGATTCCCCCAACGCTGCGCCGCGCTCTGCTCACTGCAATCTGGAGCCTGGGACCGGGATTGAACCGGTGACCTCGTCCTTACCAAGGACGCGCTCTACCAACTGAGCTACCCAGGCTCGTACCGGTCGCCCCACTTCCCTGCGCGCCGCCTTCAGAATTGCCGCTGGGGCCGCCGCGCTTCTGAATCTCTACATCCCTCAAGATAAACTTCCGTCAGTCTGTCCAACCATTCGCTTGGGTAACGCGGGTTACTGGTGGACGGGGAAGGATTCGAACCTTCGTAGCCCGCAAGGAGCGGCAGATTTACAGTCTGCTGGTTTTAGCCACTCACCCACCCGTCCCGCAAAACCATTCGAAACGCCCCACTCGCGTTCCGTGAAATCCTCCGGGACACAACTGCATCCCGCATCTCTTACGCCACCTGATTGAACAGCAACGTTGTACGGGGCACTCCGCAATGCAGAAAGGGCTCGTGTCTAAAGACACCAGCCCTAGCGCTTTTGTCGCGAGGAGTTTCGTCCGCAACCCTTGCCAAAATATTCCCGGTACTTCGAACTCAGCTGGCGGAGGGAGTTGAACCCCCGACCCTCTGATTACAAATCAGATGCTCTACCAACTGAGCTACGCCAGCACTGACAAACCGAGCAAAATTATCACACAGGCAATAAAATTGCAAGCAACTTTCTGCCTGCCGCAAAACCATTGCCAGATCGCCACTTACCAGCTCATCCCGAGTACTGGCCGTGCCCTATTATACAGCTAATCCCCTTTTTCGTCGAATCGAGTTTCCTTATTAGGTTTCCTCATTCGGGCTGCTTCTCCGCCGGCGCGGCAGGGGCATCCGCCGGGGGTTCCGCCGGGGGCTCGGCAAACTGGGCGTCCGTCAGCTGCAAGTTATGCTGCACTTCCGTGAAGTGTATGACGAAAGCCGCGCTCGCGCCGGACTGGTGCACGGTGAACGGCAATTTCACGCCGTCCACTTCGGTGTAGTCCTCCACATCCGCCTGGAATTCCGCGACGCCATCCGGAGTGTAGCGATGCTTCACGCTGCGCACCAGCAGCCCGCTTTGCATGTCGAAATACATTTTGTCCGGCGCGCCGTCTGTGCGCGCGGCTTCCACCGCGTAGGTGTCGTGCTCATTCACGCGTTCGATTCCGGTCACGGTCAGCTTGGTGTAATTCTTGCGCAGGTCCAGCGAATGATAAAAATCCGCTTCGCGCCGCGCGTCATCCAACTCCCCTCCGGAAAGTACGCGCAATCCATTTTGCGGATTGTCCTGCCACGCGATGGTGCCGTCGAAGCCCTGCTCGAACGCAGCGCCGCCCAGATTAATCACCGCCAGCATCAGGTTCGGCGCCTTTTCGTGAATCTCCACCGTGCCGCTAAGGTTATTCATCGCCGGAATTTCGATGGTGCCCTTGGAAACGCGCGAATTCAGCTTCAGCCACGCGGCACGCCCGCCGATGGCCATTACGTAATGATCCACAACTTCATCGCCGGTGGGCATGGCGGCCGCCGGCTTCGTAGCGGCTGGCGCCGCTGATGCCGCGGGCTTGCCTGCATCCTGTGCTTGCGCCGCAAATACGCAAAACAATGCAAAAATGCCGACGCCGAGCCCTTTCTGCCATGTAGATTTCATAATCCACACCTCGCCGCGCCAAATCCCGGCACACCTGCTGCGTTGAATATTCTACGCAGCCGGGAACAAAAACATTACACTAAGTTGGTAGCGTCGAACATTCATTTAACGTGCCGCTCTCCTCCGCCAAACGCGCCCTGATCGTAATCGCCCTCGTGCTGCTGTGCCTGGTCGGCGCCGGCGTGGCCTACTATTTCTGGCAAGCCCGTCCGCTGCCGCCAATCGTTTCCACTGTTCCGGGCGTGCCGATCGCTGGCCCCGCGCCGGACATACTGAGCCAGCTCCCCGCCGACGCGCCGGTCGTCGCGTATATAGACGCGGCAAATTTGCGCGCGTTACAGAATTCCCCACTCGCCGCCGCGCTGGGCCTCGCCACGCCCGGCCCGAAAGCCGATCGTGACTATGCCAACTTCGTCCGCGACACAGGCTTCGACTACACACGCGACCTCGATCACGCCGCCATCGCCGTGTGGCCCGCCAGCTTCGGCACGCCGCAGAACGTTCTCGGCGAAGATCGCGTTCTCGCGATTGCCGATGGCCGCTTCGATCAAGAGAAAATCAAAGCCTACGCATCGCGCACCGGAAAAGAAATCCCTCACGGATCGCAGCCGCTTTACGAAGTGCCCGGAAATCCTCCGGTCTCTCTTACATTTCTTTCGCCAACCCGCCTTGCCCTCGCTGGCGGCCGCTACGCCACAGACCTGCTCGCGCGCGTCAATCCCAACGCGTCGTCCGCCTCGTCTCGCGGCCCCGCCATGCAGTCACGCATTCAACGCGTAGCCGGTGCGCCCATGTTTGCCGTCGCGCGCACCGACCGTCTGCCGCAAAGCATCTACGCGCCTCTCCACAACTCGGCGCAGCTCGAACAGATTGCGCGCAGCGTGCAAGCCATCACCCTGGCCGGCCAGCCCGACCGCGATAACTTAAGGATCACGATTGATGCCGAATGCGATGCCCTCAAGAACGCCGTGCAATTAGCCTTCCTGCTCGAAACCGGAAAAATGGCCGGCTCCCTGGCGCTCTCCGACCCACGCACGCGCCGCCAGCTGACCAAAGAACAGTTTGTGTTCCTCGAAGCGCTGCTCAACCACGCCACCATCAACCACCAGAACAAAATAGTTCGCATCACGCTGGAGATCACTCCTGACATGCTCACCGCCGCGCCAACTCCGCCCAAGCCCGCCGCAACCCACCCCTCAGCCACACCGCACGCAGTCGCGCCCGCCAAGCCTGCCGCAGATTATCCGCACACATCTCAGTAAATTAGGTTACAACTGCAAAAAGAAGGAACACTGCGATTTCAGGTGGGAAGAACTAATCTGCCGCGGAAGCCGAAGTCGCCGCCGTGCTGAGGTAACGCCAAGGATTCACAGGCGTATTGTAAATTCGCACTTCGTAATGCAGGTGTGGCCCAGTCGAACGTCCGCTCTGGCCTTCCAATCCAATAATATCTCCGCGCTTCACGTGCGTGCCCACATGCGTGCTGAACGCTGAAAGATGCCCGTACCAGGTGCTGACGCCAAATCCGTGGTCGATCACCACCAGCTTGCCATACCCCGCGCGCTGCTCCACCACCGCCACAATCCCATCCGCCGTGGCGTGCACCGAATCGCCGTAATGCGAAGCAATGTCCATCCCCGCATGGAACGCGCCTTCACCACTGAACGGATCCAGCCGCTCGCCGAAATGCCCGGTAATTTCGCCCACCACCGGCCACAATGTCGGCACAATTCCCAGGCTACTCAGCTGTGACGCAGGCAGCAGCCGCAACCCGCCATCGGACATGGTGACCGCCGAGGCGTTGCGCTGCAGGTAACTGAATTCGTCCACCGATTCCTGGTACTCCACGTCCTGCCCGCTGGCATCGTCGCCAAACGCAAACGGTGTCTGCTTGAACCGCGTGATTCCGTACGCGATGGCCACTTCGCTCGCCAGCGATTGCAACGAGTCCAGCCGCTGGTTGGTATCCTTCACTTCCGTCTGCAGCACCTTATATTGTTGCTTCAGGGTGTCTTGCTCGCGGCGCAGCGAATTGTAACTGGTCGCCTTCCACAGCATGCGCGAATACGAACCCATCCCCGCCAGCACCGTTATCCCGCCCACCGCCGCCAGAATCGCCAGCGCATGCAAAATGTAAAAGGGCACACGCACGCGCCGCATCCCGCCGGAAGCGCTCGAAGCAATAAAAAACGTGTAATACTTGCCCTTCATATTGTTAATTTTTTCCGCTGTTAGTTTGAACCGGTTGATCGGATTCCGCGATTCCCCAATCGCGGTACTGCGGCGCGCCACTAAGTCCAATTGCACAAGCCGGATACGAAACCCGGTGAATTGTAGTCAGCGCACCCATCGTGGTCAACCTTAAACTTAAGTTTTCCACAGCGTCCCCATCTATGCAAAGGACTTATCGGCGCACCCCCAAATTTTGATTAGGGATTCCCGACTAGAAACCTTACCTTATTCTGGAATCGCAATACAACTGTACGAAAGTTCAGGATGGTACAAGAACGCCAACTCGTCCAGAAAATCGCCCGCGCCCTCGCGTCGCATCCGGCGACGTCGTCGCGTCGGAAAATGTCCTCGCGTCTCAAAATAGGAATCGGCGACGATGCCGCGCTCCTCTCGCCCGCCGGCCGCACCGATTGGGTGCTCAGCTGCGATACATTCCTGGAAAATGTCCACTTCCAGCTAAACACCCACCGGCCAGACTCCGTCGGCTACAAAGCTCTAGCCCGCGCGACAAGCGACCTCGCCGCCATGGGCGCCACTCCGCGTTTCTTTCTCCTGACTCTCGCGCTACCGGCCACGCGCACCGGCGCGTGGCTCGATGCATTCCTAAAAGGAATGGCGCGCGCCGCCCGCGAGCTGCGTATCACCGTCATCGGCGGCGACACGACAAAGAGCCGCACCGTGTTCGTCAGCATCACGGTGCTAGGTGAAATCGCCCCCAACCGCGCGCTAACCCGTTCCGGCGCTCGCCCCGGCGATATCATCTATGTCAGCGGCAAACTAGGTCGCGCCCAACTAGGCCTCGAGCTAGTCCTGCGCGGCCACGCCCGCAATCGCCAACTGCGCGCCCAAGTCCAGCCGCACCTCTATCCCAAAATCCGAATCGAACTCGGCTCCTGGCTAGCCCGAACCACGCATCGCCACATCCGCCATGGATCTTTCCGACGGCCTCTCGACCGACCTGGCCCGCCTCTGCGCCGCCAGCCAAGTCGGTGCGAAAATCTACGCCAACAAAATTCCCACGGTAGCGATCCCCGCAACAGCCGCGCGCAAATTAGGCCAGCACAAGCTCGATCCCCTGCAGCTGGCGTTACACGGCGGCGAAGACTACGAACTCCTCTTCACCATCCCACCCCGCCAAGCAAAAAAAATCCGCGAAGCACCCGGCGCTTCAGCAATAACTGCGATCGGCGAAATCACCCGCAACCGCGAACTAATCCTCGTCGCGCCGGATGGAAAAGCTACGCCGCTGAGACCTCAAGGCTGGGATCCATTCCGGTAAACGGCGAGCGTCAGGCAAGTGCGCGAAATTGAATATGGTAGCGCCGGCGTCTCGCCGGCTAATTGCGGTTCCTTTCGAGGATTTACTTCTGACTCAGAAGATATATATCCGCATGCCCGCCCGCACGCGCATAAACCACGGTGGAAAGATCACTCGAATAATCATAAGCATTCCCGCCGCTAACCAACGGAAACGCAAACGGCAGCTTCAGCGCCACCTGTGGCTTGCCAATAAGCTTTCCATCGACCCAACCCTGCCGGTAAATCGTAACGTCCTGCTGCGACGGGATCGCATACGTAAACGACTTGCCATCCGTGCCATTCACGACCCCAAACGTCACCGCACCTGGCACCAGCGGCGTACACTGCCCATCGGCAAGCGACAGCTGGTAGATGCCCACCTTTCCAGCGCCGCCAAGCAGAGTAAACAGATACTTCCCGCCCGGTGCGACGCTAAAAGCAAATCCGCAAGTGTCGCTGACTTTCTCCGGCGTCGAACCCTCCGCGCTTTCTCGCGAGATTGTCGCCGCATTGACCGTCTTTTCAAAGCTGTTCATATAGACGGTTTTCCCGTCGGGGCTCATCAACACATTTTGCACCGTACCGCCGGACCAGCTCAACGCCTGCTGGCCGCTTCCATCCACGCCGACGAAATAAGGTTTGTCCGGCACGCCGGCTTTTTCCGCGATAAATCCAATGCGGGCGCTGTCCGCGGACCACATGCCCGTAGCCAGCGATTCCCCCGTGGCGAGTTTTGTCTTGTTGCTGCCGTCAATGTCCGCCACCCACACCTCATTGCGGTCCCGTGACGGAATCGTGATGTACGCTACCCGTTTGCCGTCGGGTGAAATCGCAGGCTGGGTGGCATTTTCCGAGGCAATGTCAGTGGTCTGCTTGGTACGAGCATTGTATGCCGTCAAAAACCCCGAAGATTTTCCGTTCACGAAATACAGGCCCTTGCCGCCGGGATCAGGCATCGGCCACGTATCCGGCCCAGGTCCCTGTGTGATCTGTTCGAGTTTCTTGTCGGCCAATGTGTACTTCCAGATATTTGTAAGACCGTTTAACGTGCGGCTGAATAGGATGCTATTCCCCGAATCGGCCCACACCACGCTTGCCGCGATGCCCGGAATTTCGTCCAAATCGGTTGCCGTCTTTTTGGCGATGTCAATCTCGTGCGCGCGGAATCCTTCACGCGAAGAAACCGGATCCGCCGTGATCGCCAGCAAATGATTGCCATCGGGATACGGCAAGATGCGGCTGATCGGAAGCGTGGCCGCGCCGAACGTGTATATTTTTTCCTCATCCAGCCCCGATTTTCCCACGCGCGAGATCACTCTCTCATCTGTATCTGTGTGGTAAAGGTACGCGCCGTCGGGGGAAGGAGCCAGGTGCGAACCCGAAACGACCCTCGTCGGCTTCCCGCCGAGCGTCGCCACCGACCACTCCTCGCTTCGCTCTTCCGATTTGCCGTAGTAGATCTCCGCGCCATCCGGCGAAAAGCTATCCACGATTTTCGCGCCATTGTCGCTGGTTAATTGCAACGGCTGGCCGCCCGAGGCCAGCATCACGAACACTTGGTCAACTCCGTTTACCGGCGAACTGAACGCCACCGTGTGCCCGTCCGGAGAAAGCCGCGCGAAATCAATTGGCTTATCCCACTGGCTGATTTGCGCGATTTTCGCAGGCCCGCTCGGTGCGCGCGAACCGCCCCAGAAGTGATACGCCGCAAACGCGGCCACCGCGAGCAGCACCACAGCGCCAACGGCGACCGGCAGATAATTGTTCCGCGCAGGCGGCGCCACAGCCTGCGCCGGAATTGCCACGCTCGAACTGCTAGCCGCTGCCGGCGTCTGCGCCTGCGAGATATCCTGCGCCACCCGCCCACTCGTCGAAGAAATGCGCCCCGAATCCGTATCCCGCCGCAGCCGCTTCAAATCGGTCCGCACATCCGACGCCGCCTGATAGCGCAGGTCGCGATCCTTTTCCAGCGCCTTATTAATAATGTCTTCCAGCTTCGCGGGCAGCTCCGGATTCAATCGCACCGGAGCCACCGGCGCGCGATTCAAAATCGCTTCAGTGATCACTCCGGAAGTCTCGCCGCGAAACGGAACCGCGCCCGTCGCCATTTCGTACAGCACCACACCAAACGAAAACAGATCCGTGCGCGCATCCAATTCCTTCCCGCGCACCTGCTCCGGCGACATATACGCCACCGTGCCTACCGCCACTCCAGGACTCGTGAGATCTTCCGGACGCACGCCCGCAGTCATCTGCGCCGCCTGCGTTGCGTCCTGCGTCATCGCGTGCACCGCGGTGCGGCTGATCTGCTTGGCCAGTCCGAAGTCCAGAATCTTGGCGTGGCCGCGCTCAGTCACAAAAATGTTCGCGGGCTTGATGTCGCGATGGACGATTCCCTTGCTGTGCGCCGCGTCCAGCGCGTCCGCAATCTCAATACTCAGGTCCAGCAGCAGTTCCAGATCCAGCGGACGCCCCGCAATCGAATGTTTTAGAGTTTTCCCGTCCAGGCATTCCATCGCCAGGAACGTGTGCCCGTTTTCCTCGCCAATCTCGTGAATCGTACAAATATTCGGATGGTTCAAAGCCGAAGCCGCCCGCGCCTCCCGCCGAAATCGCTCCAAGGCCTGCGGGTCCGCCGCAAATTCATCCGGCAAAAACTTCAAGGCCACGAACCGCCCCAGGTTCGTATCCTCCGCCTTGTAAACCACACCCATCCCGCCGCCGCCCAGTCGCTCCACGACGCGGTAGTGCGAAAATGTTTTCCCTATAAGCGAATCGGTAGGCTCCATGTCGCGCACATAGTAAGTTGCGCCGCAGCCCAAGTCAACGAAAGCAGCCAACCCGTGTGAGAACTCGAAAATCGTCGCAGCTGTTTCTAGCCACTAGCCACTCGTCACTAGCCACTGCCTTTTTCCCCAACCCGACGACGCCACGTCCCACCCAATCGAATCCAATGCCACCATCATGAAGCACGGTCGTTCACCTCAAGCGCCCAGCTTTAGCTGCGCGCCGTTGCAGTAGTACTTGAATTTGTAGCGGCCCCCTGCTGTTGCTTTTTAGACGGGCATCCTTGACGTTGCTCTTGCTGTCGCCTTTGTAGCGGCCGGTTCACGTTCCTCGAACCGGGCAGCCATTGCTTTGGTGTGGGTGTTGAATTCGTAGCGGCGGTCTTCAGACCGCCAGTCTTTGACGTTGCTTGGCAATCTTTGTAGCTCGTGGCTTTAGTTCATCCTGAAAGCCTGACTGTGTCAGGCTCGAAGGGCCACGAAATGAACGGAGAAAAATCTGAGCGGCTTCTACAACTATATCCGCGACTCCGCCGCACATTCCTTACTGACGCGACGGCCCCGCAGCCGCCTTCAACTGTGTAGACGACGGCGCAGCCGCTTTCGGCGTCGGCGCAGGCTTCGCCACCGCAGGCCCCGCCTTCGGCACCGCCCCCTCCGTCAACCCCTGCTCCGCGGCATCCGCCGGTGGCGCCGTATCCGGCACATCCACCTGCACCTGCCTCAACGGAGCCAGCTTCTCCAGCGGAACCACGTTCGGGAAATTTTCCACCGTCTCGCCCTGCAACCCCTGCTGCATGAATTCTAGCCAAATCGGCAAAGCCGCCCGCGCCCCCGTCTCCTTTTTCCCCAGCGAAATCCGCTTGTCGTCGTTCCCCACCCAAACGCCCGCCGTAAGTCGCGGCGTGAACCCGATGTACCACGCATCCGTAAAATCATTCGTCGTCCCGGTCTTCCCCGCCGAAGGCCGCGCCAATTCTTTCGCGCGCACGCCGGTGCCGAACTGCACCACTTCCTCCAGCATCGCCACCATCGTGCGCGCCACTTCCGGCGGTATCACATCATTCACTTTCGGTCGAGGCTCTTCCAGCACCGCCCCATCATAAGAAGTGACGCGCCGGATGTAATGCGGCTCAATATGAATGCCGTCATCGGGAAACACCGTGAACGCGGAAGTGTGTTCCATCAGCGTCAAATCCGCCGCGCCCAGCGCCAGCGGCAAATACGGCGGCAGCGGGCTGCTGATCCCGAATTTGCGCGCCAGCTCGATCACATTCTGCACGCCCACGTGATCCAGCAAACGCACCGCCGGCACGTTGCGCGAATCCGCCAGCGCGCGCCGTAGCGTGATGCGCCCTTCGAATTTCTCGTCGTAATTCTTCGGAGAATAATTTTGCCCGCCGCTGCGAAAAGTGACCGGCTCGTCCACCACGGTGTCGAACGGATTCATGCCCATCTGCAGCGCGTCGGCGTACACATACACCTTGAATGAGCTACCCGTCTGCCGCAGCGCCTGCGTCGCGCGATTGAATTTCGATTCCTCGAAATTGTAGCCGCCCACCATGGCCTTAATCTCACCGGTAGCGTTATCAATCGCGAGCAATGCAGCCTGCGCCGCGGGCACTTGTTCCAGCTGCGCGCGCACCGTAAATCCCGAAACGTCTTTCACCGATACGCAAACCAAGTCACCTACCGTCAAAAGCTGCTTCGGTGATTTGATCCCCGTCCACGCGAAATCCGCGGGCGTCAGCATCGCGTGATACGTCCCGATCTTCAGCGTCGCGAAGGTCGGTTCCACGGCCGTCACCACACCGTTGACGTAATCGCCCTTGCGCGGCGTATTGCGCCAATCCTCATCCTGGTATTTTTCCAGCGGCCCTAAATTCTCTTCCAGGATGTTTGGCAGTTTTCCGCGCCAGCCGTGCCGCCGGTCGTAGGCATGCAATCCGTCGCGCACCGCCTGGTCCGCGGCCTTCTGCATCGCCACATTCAACGAGGTATACACGCGCAATCCCTGCTCGTGGACCGCCGCAGTGCCGTAGGTGTGCTCCAGATACTGCCGCACTTCTTCCACGAAATACGGCGCCAGATCGTTGCGCAATGATTCCACGTGCAGGCCCAGCGGCTCCTTCATCGCGGCGTCGGCTTGCGCTTCGCTGATTTTGCGGTCGTGCGCCATCAATTGCAGCACCAGGTTGCGCCGCGCCAGCGCCCGGTCCGGATGATTGATCGGCGCGTAAATCGGCCCACGAATGATCGCCGCGAGCGTCGCTGCTTCGGGCAGCGTCAATTGCCCCACCGGCTTGCTGAAATAATATTCCGAAGCCGCTTCAAACCCGTAATTCCCCGAGCCCAGATAAATCTGGTTGCAGTACATCGTGAAAATCTGTTCTTTGGTGTAGTGCCGCTCGATCTGGATCGCCAGAATCGTCTCCTCAATCTTCCGCCGCGCGCTGCGGTCCGAACGATTCAGGAATAATCCGCCGGCCAGTTGCATCGTCAGCGTGCTGGCACCCTCCGCCAGGCGATGCTTCGCGATATCGTGCCACGCGGCCTGCAACACGCGCGGAATGTCCACGCCCCAGTGCTCTTCGAAGTGCTGGTCTTCGGTAGTGAGGATCGCGTCCGTCAAAACCTTCGGGATCTGCCGGTAGCTCAGCAGAATTCGCCGCTGCAGCGCGAATGTGCCCACGGATTGCCCGTCGTCCGCGTACAGCTCCGTCACCACGTTCGGCCGGTAATCCTGCAGCGCATGAATTTCCGGCAAATCACCCGAGTACACAAACAGCAACCCCACCGCCGCGCCAAATGCGATCGCGCACACCACCAAAAATGTAAACGCCAACCGGCCGAACACCGTATCGCCGGTAATCTTCATCGTCGCGCGGTAAAATCGTTCCATCGCCCCAACATTCTATCGCATACTCAAGCGCTCAGCCGGAAGCTACGTTGCGCGATGTTCCCAATTCGCCGTCCACTCCCGTGGCACACACAATCTTGTCGGTGCTCCCGCTTTCGTCCGTCATCCTGAACCCGCGACAGCGGGTGAGGGATCTCTCCCGCTTTCTCTGTGTCCTCCGCTTTGCTCCGTGTTCTCTGTGTTAAATCTTTTGACTTTCTCTGCGTCCGGCGTTTACCCCGACAAAGTCGGGGCGCCTCTGCGGTAATATTCGTCGTTGCCAGCCTCAACCCCACAAAGTAAATTAGTCCCGCCGCACCATACAACGAGGCCCCATGGAAGCCAGTCCAGTTCTCTTCCGCGATTTAACCTACATCTTCCTAGCCGCAGTCCTGGGCGGCCTCGTAGCCTGGCGCCTGAAACTCCCCCTGATCCTCGGTTTCGTACTGGGCGGCATCGTCATCAGCCCCTTCACCCCCGGCGTCCACATCTCCGATCTCCACGCCTTCGAAGTTTTCGCCGAAGTCGGCGTAGTCCTGCTGATGTTCTCCATCGGCGTGGAATTTTCCATTCCTGACCTGATGCGCGTGAAATGGATCGCCCTCGGCGGCGGCACGCTCGGCATTCTGCTCTCGATGGCCTTCGCGCTAGCCGCCGCGTGGCTGGTCGGCTGGACCATGATCCAAGGCTTCGTCGTCGGCGCCACCATCTCCGTCGCCAGCACTATGGTCCTCGCGCGCCTGCTCGCTGACCGCAACGCCATGGGCACCACCTACGGCCGCGTGATGATCGGCATCACTCTCGTCGAAGACGTCGCCGTCGTCTTCATGACCGTCATCATCCCCATCTTCAGCGGCCCCGCCGAAGGCCGCTTCGCCAAAGCCGCCTGGACGCTCGGCAAAGCCACGCTCCTGCTCATCCCGCTCGCAATCCTCGCCATGACATTGGTGCCCGCGCCTCTTCCGCCTGGTAGCCCGCACCAAAGATCCCGAACTTTTCCTCCTGGTCGCCATCGCCATCTGCCTGGTTTCCGCCGCCACCGCGCAAGCCGCCGGCTTCTCCGTAGCGCTAGGCGCATTCCTAGCCGGCCTCTCCATCAGCGGCGCCGCAGATTTACATCAAGCCCACAATTCACTAATCCCCCTGCGCGACCCCTTCGTAGCCTTATTTTTCGTCTCGCTAGGCACGCTGGTAGTCCCCTCAGTAGTCCTGCACAATCTCCCGCTGCTAGGCGTAATGCTCCTGCTGATCGTCTTCGGAAAATTTGTGGTGTGGCTGGCAGTGATGAAGCTCTTCCGCTACTCCATCTGGACGTCCATCGCAGTAGCCGCCGGCCTCACCCAAATCGGCGAGCTCTCCTTCATCCTGGTGGAAGTAGCCAGAAAATCCGGCCTGGTAGGCGAAGAAATATTCTCAGCCACCCTGGCCGCATCCCTGATCTCCATCTTCCTGAATGTCCTGATCGTCCGCACCGTCTTCCGCTGGATCCAACCCAAACTAGACGCCGAACAAGCCGCCGCAGCAGCGAAGGCATAGCCAAAGTTTTATCAGCGGATTTTCAACGCGGATGGATCAAGGAAGGTGAGTAAACCAAAATAACCAAAACGCACGCCGCTCTATTTTCACTTTTCCAATTTCAATTTTCCGGCCAACCTACCCCAGCGCCTCTTCCGCTTCCTGCACGGTCGCATAAGACTTGATCAATGTCCCCACGTGCGTCATATCAATCAACGCCTTCACCTGCGTATTCGTTCCCGCCACCGCCAATTTCCGCTGCGTGCGCTGCGCCGCCACATAAGCTCCCACCAACGCCCCCAGCCCCGCCGAATCCACATAAGGCACGCCGCTGAAATCCAGGATCAGTTTCGGTGCGCCTTCCTCGCGCGTCGCCTTCTGAAACTCAAAAATTGTCTGAATGTTCAGCGAGCCCTTGAGCGTCAAAATCTTCTGCCCTTCCCTGCTTCCCGCCGATACCACAATCTGCAAAGTGTCTCTGGCCATGGCCCGCGATTTTAGCGAATCGCCGCCCTCCCCATTGTGAATATTGTGTTACAACCGCCCCGCCAGCCGCCGACGCGCGCGCCGCAGCTCCAGTTACCCATTCTCCACAATCGCCTCGGCCTCAATCTCCACCATCATCTCCGGCGAAATAAACGCGCTCACCTGGATCATCGAAGTCGCCGGCAAAATCTTCCCGAAGAATTCTCCATGTGCCCGCCCCACCTTCTCCGAATCAGCCGCGCTGATAATGTACATGCGCGTCCGCACCACGTCGGTCAATCCCGCTCCAGCCTTCTGCAGCGCCCGCTCAATATTCTTCAAAGTCTGCACCGCCTGCGCGTAAGCATCTCCCACGCCAACAATCTTTCCCTGCGCGTCCGTCGCCGTCGTTCCCGAAACCCACACGTTCGCCCCCACCCGCACCGCCCGCGAATAACCAATCACCGGCTCCCAAGGCGTTCCGCTAGAAATGTTTGTTCGTGCCATCAGGTCTCCCTCAGTCGAATTTCGCCCCCACCAATTTTTTCGCTCGCGATTTTCCATTTTCTATTTTCACTTTTCCGCTTTTCCATATGCCGCCAATCTACGGATCAAATCGCGCCCGCAACTCCGCCGGCACAATCGGACACAAATCCTCGCGCTTGCCAAACACCCGATACCGAACCCGCGCCACAAAGTCGTACGCCCAATCACGCAACCCCCGCGGCACCACACTCAACACCGCCGCCAGCACTCTCCATCCGCCGCCCAAGCGCCGAAAAATGTGCAAGAACGCCGCCGACCGCACCAGCAACTCCCCATCCCGCGTCAACACCACCACGCTATCCGGCAACCCCACCCGCCGCTCCTCCGCCACCCGCGCCAAAAACGTCGAGCCTTGCAGCGGCGCAAATCGAAATGCCCGCCCGCTGCGGTCATGTCGCAAAACAAACTTCACCGCGCGATGGCACAATCCGCAATGTCCATCGTAAAAAAGATATTCCGCGCCAGGCGCGCCCGTCTCCACCAGAAAAGCATAGCACGAGCGCAGCACACGCCCGCGCCAGTCGCCGCGCGCCCCATCAATCGCAACTACCAATCACCACTACGGAAACGCGCCGCCCTTCCCGCTTGCCACAATTTCCGAAAATCTCTAAGCTGGTTCAGTCCGCCACTGAAAGCAGGAGCTGATCCGCGCACATGAAGTGCAACAACATTCTGGAAGCCATCGGCCACACGCCGATCATCCGCCTCAATCGTCTGGCCAAAGATTCCCCCGCCGAAGTCTGGGTCAAGGCCGACTACATGAATCCCGGCGGCTCCGTAAAAGACCGCATCGGCCTCGCCATGATTGACGAAGCCGAACGCACCGGAAAACTGAAACCCGGCGGCACCATCATCGAAGGCACTTCCGGCAACACCGGCATGGGCCTCGCGCTCGTCGCCTGCGTCCGCGGCTACAAAGTCGTCTTCACCATCACCGACAAGCAATCGCGCGAAAAAATCGATCTGCTGAAAGCCTTCGGCGCCGAAGTAATCGTCTGCCCCACCGCTGTCGAACCCGAAGACCCCCGCAGCTACTATTCTGTCGCCGCGAAACTAGCCCGCGAAATCCCCAATTCCTACTACCCCAATCAATACGAAAATCCCATGAATCCCGAGGCGCATTACCGCACCACCGGCCCGGAAATTTGGCAGGACACCGAAGGGAAAATCACCCACTTCGTCTGCGGCGTCGGCACTGGCGGCACCATCTCCGGCGTCGGCCGCTACCTGAAAGAAAAAAATCCCGAAGTCAAAATAATCGGCGTGGACCCCATCGGCTCGCTCTACTACGAAAAATTGAAAACCGGAAACACCGGCAAAGCGCTCACCTACGTCGTCGAAGGCATCGGCGAAGATTTTTTTCCCGGCACCATGAATCTGAAAATTCTCGACGACATCCACCAGGTCAGCGACGAAGAATGTTTCGTCTGGGCGCGCCGCCTCGCCAAACAAGAAGCCATCTTCACCGGTGGCTCCGGCGGCGGCTGCATTTCCGCAGCCCTAAAAATCGCGCGCACAGCAAAATCGGGCGACATGATCGTCGCCTTCATGCCCGATTCCGGCTCGCGTTACATGTCCAAAGTTTTTAACGACGGCTGGATGCGCGAGCACGGCTACGTGGACGCCGAAGTCGCCCTCTGCGCCTCCGACGTCATCCGCGTGAAGCAGCAGGCCGGAAAAACCCGCGACATGATCGTCGCCGGCCCCTACCAGACCGTCTTCCACGCCCTGCAAACCATGCAGCAACAGGATATTTCCCAGCTCCCAATTTTCGAGGAAGGAAAATCCATCGGCACAGTTTTCGAAGATCAAATCCTGAATCTCGCCCTGCAAGGAAAAGATCTCCGCAAGCTCGTCATCCGCGAAGTAATGGGCGCCCCGCTCCCCCAAGTTCCCGCCAACTCCCCCATCGAACGCGTCACCCACATCCTCAGCCACGACAGCCCAGCCGTCTTCGTAGAAATGCCCGGCGCCAAACTAGAAGTCCTCACAAAGTTCGACCTGATGGACACCATCGCCGGCCTCGTCGGCCAAAAACGCTAAGCGTTCGCCGGCTCGTCGTGGCACATCGCAGCTAGTCTCTCGCATGACCACCAAGTGATCCGACCGAACTCGGATTTGTTTACTTCTCCGCGCTGAATTTTCCGTAGGGGCGGGTCCCGCAGTCGCGGGACCCGCCCGTCTTTGCGAACGACTATCGCGTTTGTTCCAGATGTCTGCAATCCCGCGGTGCGGGATCGCAGGGTACCGGCGGTCTTCAGACCGCCAGCCGTTGCCGTTGTTCTTGATTGTGTAGCGGCCGGTTCAGGTTCATCGAACCGGGCAGCCGTTGAGTTGGTTTTGAATCGGTAGGGGCGCTGCTTGCTGCGCCCCAGCTTGACCAGGCTTCAAAATTGCCACGGATCCGCCGCGTACCTGGGAACGCCAATCTCCGATTGACGTTCTTTCGTCACGCCGCCGCGCTCCGTTTTCGTGGCACAGCCTTCAGGCTGTGCGGCGCGGATGTCGCCACACGAGCATTGCAGTTGCCGTTGAATTTGCTTTTGAATTTGTAGCGGCCGTCTTTAGGCGGGCGCCTTTGACGTCGCAGTTTCCTGAGCCCTCGCTTCTAAGCCGTCATCCTGAGGAGCGCAGCGACGAAGGATCTCTCTTTCTCTCGCTGCGGCAAAATCGCGAAGTGTCCGCGGACTCCACCTAAAAAAACACATCCGGCGAAACGTGGAAGCGTTCGCTGAGCCGCCCGATGTGCTCCTTGTTCAACTTCCGCTTGCCGCTCAACACCTCCGACACAATGCTGCGCGTCCCGAACACATCCACCAAATCCTTTTGCTTCAGCTCGTGCTGCTCCATCAAGAATCGCAACACTTCCAGAGGCTTGGCCCGCGGAAGCTCGTACTGTTTCGATTCGAAATCCTCAATCAATAGCGTCAACAGTTCGGCCAGTTCTTTCTCCGCGCGGGTTAGCTTGCCGCTCCGCTGGTCAAGCTCGTAGAGCGCTTCCGTATAAATCTCATTTTCTTTCTCGCTGTGAATCACTTTCGGCGAAATTCTCACGAGCAAGCGGCTATATTCCGGGGTTACTATCCGGGAGCTCATTTCTTCCATCCTCCTCTCGTGTACTCGGCATGGGTCAACACGTGGCGCAGGAAGACGCGTCCCGTCCGGTAGTTTATTTCCGTAATTAACCGGTGCGCGTTCCCTTTGATATTGAATACCGTGAATTTCCACACTCCGTCGGCGCTCGGAAATTCGCGTCGCACGTCCATCAGACTTCGCCACCGCGCCCGTTTCGCGATCCGATACCAGGCGTCCAGGGGCTGGCCCAGTTGCGGATGCTTCGCCGCAGCTTCCACCAGACGTTTCCGGCTAATGACGTGCAATCCCGCTCTCCCACTCATTTAAGTCGCATTTTGCGAACAAGTCAAACAGATTGTTCGCGATTCGCGAACTATGCCCGGCCACCAATAGTCGTGGGAACGCTGTGCACACAGTACCTGTACCTGTCACCACGCCGCGCTGCCACCTTTCCTCGGTAGGGGCGCTGCTTGTGAATCGCCCTGCAGGGCGATTCATCCTGAGATCCCGCAGCGCGGGATCGAAGGGCTGCGCCCCTTCTCGGCACGGTGTCAGCCCCGCGCTAGTTTTGTAGGACCGATTCGTCGCCGAGAATTTCGTTCGTCATCCTGAGCGCAGCGAAGGATCTCTCTTTCTGTGGCTGCGGCACCTCCGCCAGGTAAGCACACACGCCACCAACACACAGCCCCAGTGTTTTCTTGCAGTTGCCTCTCTCCGTATTTCTACGAATATTATTCCCCAGTCAGTTCTGTTAGCGTGAGTCGGGGCACTAGTGAGCCCCCAACAAATTTAAAAGGACCGCACATGGACAGACTAACCCGCGCTCAAAAGGCCGCCATCACCCAATGCGCAACCGAAATCATCGAAAGCCAGGAACAAGACCTCGCCCGCCACCGACGCCTCTGTGAAGTCTGCAAACATCCCGCATGCTCCCTGATCCAGGAAGCCTTTCTCCAGTGGACCAGCCCCGAAGTCATTATGAAGAAATACGGTTTAAAATCCCGCGCCACCATTTACAACCACGCTCACGCCTTGAAGCTCTTCGCGCGGCGCGACCGCACCCTTCGCTTCGCCTTGGGCCACATCATCGAACAAGCCGATCGCGTCAACGTAACCGCTCGCGACGTCATCCAGGCTGTCTACACCTACTCCCACGTAAACGACGATGGCATGTGGGTGCAGCCGGCCTCTAAATCTGAAATTGTGGTTTCCAAAATCGAGTCCGTTGCCGCCCCGCTGGAATCATTCTCAGGCTCGCCTTCCCCACTGGCGCGCTCCGCCTCCAAACCCACGTCCCATAGGCGCCGCTCTAAATACACTCCGCCCGCTCCGGATCCCGCTAAATCGCCGCAAGAGCTCGATGCGGAAGCTCACGCGGCATTTCTCCAGGCTGCGGCTCCCGACCCGGCTGTTCTCTCACGCGATCTCCCTGATCCCGCTCAACTTGCGGCTGATTTTCTCAGGAACGTTCCCAGACCCATCAGGAATCCCACCCCTCAGAGCGCCCCAGTTCTAATCAGTACAAATGAAGCCAATGGAATCAACACAAAATGACGCAACTCATTGAAAACAAAGGAAACTCTCAATTTCTATTCGATACTTTTGGCGGATCGCGCGCTCCATCCCGCGCCCGCCCCAGCAAGCGATTAACACGTGCCGCACAACGCCGCGTCGGGCTTTGCAGTCCCCCGCTCCGCAGATGGTATAATGACGAACTTTTTGCCCGTCGCCGGAACATGCGGAAGCGCCGTTTGCTTCAGCGGCACTCGGCTAGACGCAAAAAACAGAAAACCATGCGCATCGAGGATTTCAACGAACGACTCACCCAGGCCATCCTGGTCGCCGACGGCGCCATGGGCTCCCTGCTCTACGAATCCGTCGGGCCGCAGCGCTGCGTGGACGAGCTCAACGTCACCCACGGCGACGCCGTCTTTCACGTTCATCAAACCTACATCGAAGCCGGCGCGCAAATCATCGAGACCAATACCTTCAGCGCCAATCGCCACAAACTCGGCCAATTCGGCATGGCCGAACGCGTCGCGGAGCTGAATCATCGCGCCGTAAAAATCGCCCGCGAGGCGCGCGAAGCCGCCAAACACGAAGTCCTCATTGCCGGCTCCATCGGACCGCTGGGAATTTTGCAGCATGTGCGCGAGCTGCCGCACCAGGATATCGTCGCCATCTTCAAGGAACAGGCGGGAGCTCTCGAAGAACGCGGCGTGGATTTGTTTCTGCTCGAAACCTTCAGCGACATCGCCGAACTTCTCGCCGCTGTGGACGCCATCCGCTCGTTTTCGCGCCTGCCCATCGTCGCGCAGCTGACCTACTCCGATGAAGGCACTACCTTCGGCGGCACACGCCCCCAGGATGCCTGGGAGCAGCTGAAAGACAAAAATATTCAGGCCATTGGCGCGAACTGCACCATCGGTCCGCAACTTTTGTTGCCGGTGTTGCGCGAGCTGGCAGCCAACTCCAAGCTGCCGCTTTCCGCCATGCCTAATGCCGGATTTCCCAAGCGCGTCGGCGATCGCATCGTCTATCCAAAATCTTCGCCGGAGTATTTTGCGCTGTTCGCGCAGGAAGCAGCTGAAATTGGCACGTGCATTATCGGCGGCTGCTGCGGCACCACTCCCGATCACATTCACGCCATGGCGGAAGCGGTGAAGAAACTGCGTTCTGCAAAACCGCGCAGCTCGAAAGCCGCCGCTGGAAGTGGCGCGAGCGGAACCATAGAAGTTTTTGAGCCGGCCGAACGCTTCCGCCGCATCGCTGCGCGCGAGCCCGAAAGCAAACTCTGGAAAAAAATTCAGGCCGGGGAATTCGTCACGTCCGTCGAAATTGATCCGCCCAAGGGCGTCACCATCGACCGCATCCTGGAGCAAGTCGGCCGCGTCATGGCTTCCCCTCACGTGGACTCGATTGACATCAATAGCGGCACTCTCGCGCGCGTCGGCATGGACGCGCTGGTTCTGGCCGGCGCGCTCGAAGCCCACGGCTACGAAACCGTGCCGCACGTCACCACCCGCGATGCCAATATTATCGGTCTGCAGGCCGTGCTGCTCGGCGCATGGGCCGTCGGCGGTGTGCGCAATGTGCTGGCCATCACCGGCGATCCTCCTTCGCTCGGCGATCATCCGGAAACCAGCGGCGTGTACGAAGTGGATTCCATCGGCCTGGTGAAAGTTCTCTCGCGCTTGAATCAAGGCACGGACTGGGCCGGCAAGAGCCTGGGCGGCGCCACCAATTTCACGATTGGCGTCGCCGTGAATCCCGTTGCGGAAGATATTGATGAAGAGCTGCGGCGCTTCGAGGCGAAAATCGAAGCTGGCGCGCATTTCGCGATGACCCAGCCGATTTTCGATCCGCAGCACTGGCAGGCATTTCTGAAACGCCTCGGCGGAAAATCACCGGTACCCATCATCGTCGGTTTGTGGCCGCTCACCAGTTACAAACAAGCATTACGGCTGAACAACGAAGTTCCCGGAATCGTCATCCCCGAAGCCACGCTGCGCGAAATGGAAAAGGCCGGCGACGCCGCCCGCGAACGCGGCTTCGTCCTGGCCCGCCAAATGCTCGATTGGGCCCGCACCGCGCGCAGCGAAAGCATCGCCGGCGCATACCTAATCGCGCCCTTCAAGCGCTACGAAGAAATTTTAGAATTGTTTCGCTGAATCGCACGGCGCCGGTTCAATGGCATCGCACCGTCATCCTGCTTGCCCTGAGATCCTTGGCGAAGGGATCCCGCGACAGCGGGTGAAGGATCTCTCTTTCTTTTCGCTCGCCGCCACCGATCCTCAAAAAAACCAAAATCGTTTGCGCTTGCGCGGCGTAGCTCCCGGACTCAATCCAATATCGTCATCCATCTCCGGAACCCACGGCAGCGGCTTCCCTTCAAACACCGCCAGCGGATTATCCACCAGCAGCGCCTTGGCCACATCCTCGCCGCGCTTTTTCGCCACGTGATCGAACACTTCCTTCAAGCGCAGCGGGCGCGAAGTCAGGTTGTGCGCGTCGCTCGCCAGAAAATGCACCACGTTCATTCCGATCCATTCCTCCGCCACTTCCTGCGCAGCCTTCCCGAATTTTCCCAGTAGCGATTGTCCCGTCACCTGCGCATAGCAGCCCTGCCGCAACCAGCGAAACAACCGTTCGGGCTTCGCGCGAATCAAGGGATTCCGCTCCGGATGCGTGATGATCGGCCGCAGTCCCGCGAGTTGCAGATGATGCAGCGCCTGGTCCATCGAAGGCGGAATCGAATAGTCGGCAAACTCTACCAGCAAGTAGTTCTTTTGGTTCAGCGTGAAGCGGCTGGGAAGGCGCTGAATCTCCTGCAAGTTCTCAAAGCTCAGGTGAAAGTCGCATCCTGTGGCGAGAATCAGCCGACCTTCCACCTTCGCTTGCATCTCGTCGCGCCGCAGGTTGATCAGTTCGGGGACGAAAGCATGTTGCGGATGCGCGTGCGGCGTGGCAATCACGTGCGTAATGCCATCTGAAATAGCCATTTCCGCCATTTCCAGAGACATTTCGATGGAATCCGGACCGTCGTCAAGCCCGGCAAGCAAGTGGCAATGAATATCAATCATTGCAGGCGAGGATAACGCAGCAGATGAGAGATGACAACGCAGGAGCGACAGCGCGCAGCGGACGCGCGCCGGACGAACGGCGACAAGCGACTAATTGATTGGCAGGAAGCTTGCTCTCTAGGCCCGTGGAACCGATCCGAACAGTTTCATTTGCGGAAACGTGAAGGCGCTTGCGCAATCTGCCGCGCGTTCCCACTCACGCTGCTGAAAATGACTGAAGCAACACGCGCACACGGTCGAATTGGTATTTGTGGCGCGCATCCAAGGTCAATCGGCCCGTTCCAGAGAGCAAACCCTATGACTGTCGCTTTTCCGGCACGCCGCAAACGAGCGTTCATCACAGGTATCACCGGTCAGGATGGCTCCTACCTCGCCGAATTGCTGCTGGCGAAGAACTACGAAGTGCATGGGATTAAGCGGCGTTCGAGCAGTTTCAATACGGAACGAGTTGACCATTTAATCTCGGATTGGCACGACCGCGACATCAGTTTCTTCCTTCATTTCGGTGACCTGTCTGACGCCACCAGCCTGTCCAAATTGCTCTACCGTATCGCGCCGGACGAAATCTATCACCTGGGCGCACAGAGCCACGTGCGCGTGAGTTTCGACATTCCGGAATACACCGGCGACGTCACCGCGCTGGGAACCACGCGCCTGCTGGACGCCATTCGCGAGACTGGTATCCCCACGCGTTTTTACAATGCAGCCAGTAGCGAGATGTTCGGTCAAGCCTACGAATGCCCGCAAACCGAAACCACGCCGTTCCGTCCGCGCAGCCCGTACGGTTGCGCGAAGCTCTACAGCTACTGGATGACGGCGAATGCGCGCGAAGGCTACGGCCTCTATGCGGTGAACGGGATTCTCTTCAATCACGAATCACCGCGCCGCGGCGAAATCTTTGTCAGCCGGAAAATCACACGCGCCGTCGCGCGCATTCTGCACGGAATGCAGGAGAAATTGTACCTCGGCAACCTGGATGGCGAACGCGACTGGGGCTACGCGCCGGAGTTTGTGGAAGGAATCTGGAAGATGCTGCAGCAGGACGAGCCGGAGGATTTTCTGCTGGCCACTGGCGAAACGCATTCGGTGCGGGAGTTCGTGGAGCGCGCCTTCGCCGAAGTGGGGCTGGACTGGCGCCGCCACGTGGAAGTGGATCCGCAATATTACCGGCCCACGGAAATTGACCGACTGGAAGGCGACTCCTCGAAAGCACGCAAGAAATTCGGCTGGGCTCCGCAGACAAAGTTTCGCGACCTGGTGAAAATCATGGTCGAAGCGGACGTGCAACTTCTGGAAGACAAACTGAGCGGCCAGATCGAGCGGCGCATGGCGATGCGAGGCGGGGAATGAGGGCTCTGGCGAATGCCAACGCGGCCATGGGAGTTTTCCACGGCCGGCGCATCGCGGTGACCGGCGGAGCGGGATTCCTGGGCCGCGTGGTGGTCCGCAAACTGCGCGAACGCGGTTGCACAGACGTCACCGTGCCGCGGCGCGCCAGCTGCGACCTCAGCCGCTGGGACCACATCGAGCAACTCTTCGACAAATACCGGCCGCATCTGCTGCTGCATCTCGCTGCCACGGTGGACAATCCCGCCAGTCATCGCGACGTCGCCGAAAGTTTCTACAACAACGTGATGATGACCACGCAGTTGATGGAAGCGTCCAGCCGGCATGGCGTGGAGAAAATGATTTGCATCGGCAGCGCCAGTTCCTACCCGGCGAATGCTCCGGTGCCGCTGCGCGAGCAGGACTTGTTCAAGGGACTTCCGGATCCGGCGCGCGCAATTCACGGAATCGCCAAGCGGCTGCCTTTCATTCAAGCGCAGGCCTACCGGCAGCAATACGGTTTTCACTGCGTGTTCCTGATCCCCACGAATTTCTACGGACCGGGCGACAATTTCGAGCCCAAGACCAGCTATGTGATCGCCTCGCTGATACGCAAATTCGTGCACGCCGTGGAAACGGGCGCGACGGAAATCGTAATCGGCGGCACGGGGTGCGCCACACGCGATTTCATTCATGTGGAAGATTGCGCCGAAGGAATTGTGCTGGCGCTGGAACATTACACCGGCGGCGATGCCATCAACCTCGGCAGCGGCGTCGAAGTGCCCATTCACGAGCTGGCGCGCAAAATCGCGCACGTGACCGGATACACCGGACGCATTCAATGGGATCCCAGTTATCCGGAGGGCACCACGCGGCGCGTGCTGGACGTGGCCCGCGCGCAAAAGGAATTTGGTTTTCGCGCCCGCAGGGGCCTGGCCGACGGACTGGTGGAAACAGTGGAATGGTATCGCTCGACGCTCGACCGGAGAATCGCGCAGCCGGCAAAAGCGGCCCTGGCACAAAGCGTCTGAGCACTCCTGGGGAATATCCGTGATCCAACAAATCGCCGAGTTAGCGTCGAAAATGTATTCAACCAAGCAGCATCCAGAAGTAAGAGTGCGCAAGACCTGCCGGTCTTGCGGAAGCGGCCGCCTGCAAAGCGTCCTGGATCTAGGAAATCTTTATGTCTCGAACTTCGCGGATGTGCCAGACAGCGGGCGCTGGCCGCGCGTGCCACTGGATTTGCTGCTTTGCGAGGAGTGCGGCCTGGCGCAATTGCGGCACACCACGCCGGCGGAATGGCTTTACACGCACTACTGGTACAAATCCGGAATCAGCGCCACGATGCGCGCGGCGCTGGGGGACATCGCCAGCAAGGCCGCGCATTTCGCGGGCCTGCAGGCGGGAGACAGCGTGCTGGACATCGGGTGCAACGATGGGACGCTGCTGCGGTCGTACGGTTACGACGGCGTCCGCCGCGTGGGATTCGAGCCGGCGGAAAATTTGGCCTGCGAAGCCGCGGCCGGCACCGATCGCATCGTGCCGGATTTTTTCAGCGCGCGGCCCGTGGCCGGCGAACAGTTTCGCATCGTAACTTCCATCGCCATGTTTTACGACCTGGAAGATCCCAGCGCGTTTGTGGCGGATGTGGCGAGCATACTGATGGAAGAAGGCGTTTGGGTGATCGAGATGCATTATTTGCCCGCGGTTCTGGAGTACAACGCGTTTGACGCGATCTGCCACGAGCATCTGGAATACTATTCGCTCAGCTCGCTGGAGCCGCTGCTGGCGCGGCACGGTTTGCTGGTGGCGGACGTGGAGACCAACGACGTAAACGGCGGAAGCTTTCGCGTGTACGTGGTGCACCGCAATTCACCGGCAGCCTCTGTTCCGGCGCGCCGCGAACGCGTGGACGCCATGCGCGCGCGAGAACAAACCGCGGGACTGCGCTCGCCGAGCGTGTATCAGGAATTCGGCGCGCGCGTGCGGCAGATCGGCGCGAAGCTGCGGGAATGGTTGGGCAACGAGCGGCGGCACGGCCAGGAAATCTCCGCATACGGCGCCTCGACGAAAGGCAACACGCTGCTGCAAGTGTTTGGGCTGGATCACACCGTGATTCGCTCCGCGGCGGAGCGCAACCCCGAAAAGTGGGGGAAATACACGGTGGGAACCTGGATACCGATCGTTTCCGAAGCGGAGGCTCGCGCGCACGCCGATAATTTTCTGGTGCTGCCGTGGCACTTCATGGACGAGATTCAGATTCGCGAGCACGATTTTCTGGCGCGCGGCGGAAAACTGGTGGCGCCATTGCCGAATTTGCGCATGATAACCTCGACCGAGTGGAGCGCCATCGCCTGATTGCGCGGTGCGGGACTGCTTGATACCGCGTGAGAGCTCCCACTTGATGGCCGCAGCGGCTCGAGAGCCTGTGTGAGAACTCCAGACTGGTACTTCAGCGGCTGAAGCCGCATTGACCTTGCGGCGTTTGTGTCGTGGCTAAAGCCACGACCTACAAAGATTCCTGAGTTCTCGCGCACAATCTAAAGCCGCGCTCAGTTTCCGCGCAATATTCATGTGGCTGCAACCGGATTTCCCTCGTTTCTACGATATCGTTGCGGGGCGCAGCCATACGCGTTGGGCGAGGAAATGCTTACACGCGGGCCGCGGGCGTCGCGCCTAGGAGCAGATTCGGATTCTTGTTATAGTAATTTTTCGTCTGATATTGCGGCTTCCGCCCAGTCTGGGCGCGGCTGCCTTAGTTCGTGGCACCGAGGGAGAGAGATGGCCGCGGAGCGTAAGCCGGAATTTTTTGCGGGAAAAGAAATCAAGATCGGAATCATCGGGTGCGGCTACGTGGGGCTGCCCCTGGCGCTGCGATTTGCCGAGGTGGGGCAGCGCGTCACCGGGTTCGATACCGATCAGGAAAAAATCACCAAGCTGAATGCCGGGCAATCCTACATCCAGCATATTTCCGCGGACAAAATCAAGCAGCACATACAGGGAAAACACTTCGATGCCACCACGGATTTCGCGCGCCTGCGGGAAATGGACGCGGTGCTGATCTGCGTGCCCACGCCGCTGGACGAGCGGCGCGAACCGGATTTGAGCTACGTGGAAAAAACGGCGCAAGCAATCGCGCCGAATTTGCAGCGCCAGCAGCTGATTGTGCTGGAGAGCACTACTTATCCAGGCACCACCGAAGAATTGGTGCTGCCGATTCTGGAGAAGGGCGGATTGAAGTGTCCGCTGGCTAAGGGCGCCGGCAGCGAAAACGTGGGTACGGATTTCTATTTGGCGTTTTCTCCGGAGCGCGAAGACCCGGGCAACAAGCAATTCGGGCTGGCGCAGATTCCGAAAGTGGTGGGAGGGATCAATCCGGCGAGCGGCCGCGCGGCGGTGGCGCTGTACGCGCAGATCGTGTCGCAGGTGGTGCCAGTCAGCTCCACGCGCGCGGCGGAAATGGTGAAGCTGCTGGAAAATATTTTTCGCTGCGTGAATATTGCGCTGGTGAACGAACTCAAACAGCTTTCGCTGCGCATGGACCTGGATATCTGGGAAGTGATTGACAGCGCGGCGACCAAGCCTTTCGGGTTCATGCCGTTTTATCCCGGGCCGGGCTTGGGCGGACACTGCATTCCGGTGGACCCTTATTATCTTTCCTGGAAAGCGCGCGAATACGATTTTGCGACGCGCTTCATCGAGCTGGCCGGAGAAATCAATACCGCCATGCCTTATAACGTGGTGGACGCGCTGGTGAACGCTCTGAACAGCCACGAAAAAAGCGTGAAGGGTTCGAAGATTTTGCTGCTGGGCGTGGCGTACAAGAAGGACGTGGACGATTTGCGCGAATCGCCTTCGCTGAAACTGCTGGAGCTGCTGAGCGCGCGCGGAGCGGTGCTGGATTACAACGATCCGTATTTTCCGGCGCTGCACAAAATGCGCCATTATGATTTTTCCAATATGAGGTCAGTGGAACTTTCCCCCGAGCGCCTGGCTAGTTACGACTGCGTGCTGATCGCGACCGACCATACCAGCTATGACTACGAGGCCATCGTGCGGGATTCCAAGCTGGTGGTGGACACGCGCAATGCGACGCGGCATGTGAAGCAGAGCCGTGAAAAAGTGGTGCACTGCTAGTTCGCGCGTGGTGCGGGGCCCTCAAGGGCTCAAGAGTTTGCGGAAAGGGAACACGAGGCCTTTGTAGCGTCGGTCTCGTCCCGCGACCTCGGGACGGGACCGCCATAGGTGATAGCCGCACCACCGATGGCGCACTAAAGTGCGCCGCTACGACAGCAAAGTCAAAGGCGCCCAGCTAAAACTGGCCGCTACAAAGTCAAAACCTCGGCCTCCGTTCATTTTTCCGCAAACTGCTAGGCCGCGCGCTGGCACGGAGCCGGAACCTGCAAACAAATCCCTAGATTTTCTCGCGAGAATTGCTGCGCCGTATTTTCGCCTGTACGAACGAACAGGGGGAGGGTGTGTTTTCGTACATGGGAAGATAGTTCCATTGCCCGGTACGAAGGTAAACTTTATCGTGTGGGGTATGCGAGCACGAACGCAACCGCAAAAAGATAACGAGCCGCTGTTATTGGACCCGGGGCGCCGCCGCAGCATGCGCGTGCTGCTGAGCGTGCCAATTACGGTGACGGGCAAGAACACCTCCAACCAGGACTTCGCGGAAGAGACGCGCACGCTGGTGGTGAACGCGCACGGAGCGCTGATTTCGCTAGCCGCGCGGGTGGCCGCCGCGCAGGAAGTTACGCTGGCAAATAAGGCCACGCAGCATACCCAGGAATGCCGCATCGTGTATGTGGGCGCGGCACAGGCTGGGAAAGCGCAGATGGGCATCGAGTTCGTGAAGCCGTCGCGCACTTTCTGGCAAATTGATTTCCCGCCGGATGATTGGGTGGTTCCCGAAGATTAAGCGGTCATATTATTTTGCGGCCCAGCCCCAATTACCTGGGCGCGGCTGCCAATTCCACGCGCACATTTCCCAAAGGCATATCCGCCAGAACCAGCAGCGGCGTACGGGCGGGATTGTGCGCGAACCACACCAGGAAATTCAGGTGCGGCACTTCTCTACCATGCTCGAACACGCGCAGCGAAATTTTTGTGGCCTGGAATTTTCCGGCGTCCACCACGATCGCATCCGACGCGGCTTCCTGACGCGCGCCTACCTCGTATAAATCACTGCCATCGTAAACCGGGAAGTGAAAATCCGCGGTGTGCTGCCAATCCACGGCGCGCAGCGCGTAGAAAGCGCCGAGGGGATCGCGCGTACCGGGTTGCACGATTACCGGCGCGACGTTGCCGCGATTCGCCTGCCCGATCGCGACGAGGTGCATTACGTCGTACTGCTGCGAACCCAATTCGTTGAGATACATTTCGTATTGATGGCTCTCGAGTGTGGTGGCATCCGTGTAGGAATCGAATTGGTCGTCCACTTCGAAGAGCGTGCGCGCCGGAGCCTCCGAGTGCGCCGACGCGCGGAAGTGCCAGGTCTGCCAACCCAGAAGGTTGCGGCGCTCGACGACGCTCATTTGCAGCGCGGCGGCATTGGGAAAGATTGCCCATTCCACGCGGTAGTTCAAAGTTTCGCCGACGCGGAATGGCAGGGCGCCTCCGCGGCTGCGATCTTACTGGAAGTTAGCGCCTTGCCGGGGGCGGCGGAGGGTGTCTGACTTGTGTTTGCGCGAGGGTGCGCGGAGCGAGATGTCGCCAGAACGCCGCCACAAATGAAGATGAACGCGGCGGTGAAGAGCCGGTTTGCGGCGGCTGCGCGATGCTGCAATTTCATATTGACGCCCGGCTGACAATCAATGTTTGATGACGCGGCAACGTTTGCGTATTGCGCGTATAGCGCGTCTTGCGCGTCTCGCTCGTATTGCGTTTATCGCGCAGCAGCTATCTATTCTGGTGCCAGAGGTTGCCCATGCGCAAGCGGCGGGGATATAGTCAAACGGATCTGAGAAACATACGGCAAGCCATTCATGGCGTTTGTTCTCGGCGGGAGGATTTCCAGAATGCGTTACCTGGTGACCGGCGGCGCGGGATTTATCGGCTCGAGCATTGTGGATGAACTGGTGAAACGCCGCCAGGAAGTGGTGGTGCTCGACGATCTTTCCGCCGGCAAGGAAGCGAACCTGGCGGGAGTGCGCGACCAGATCGATCTGCACCTGGGGAGCATCACGGACTTGGCCGCGGTGCAGTCGGCGTGTAAGGGCGTGGACTACGTAATTCATCTGGGCGCGCGGACTTCGGTGCCGCGCTCGGTGCTGAATCCGCTGGAAACCAATCACGTGAATATTGACGGGACGCTGAACGTACTGGTGGCCGCACGGGATGCGCAGGTGCGCCGGTTCGTTTTCGCGGCTTCGTCGGCGGCCTATGGCGAGACGCCAACACTGCCGAAAGTGGAGAGCATGCCAGCGCAGGCGATTTCGCCCTACGGCTTGACGAAATACGTGGGCGAATTGTACGCGCAGGTTTTTGGGCGCGTCTATGGCCTGGAGAATGCGTGTGTGCGGTACTTCAACGTTTTTGGACCGCGCCAGGATCCTTCGTCGCAATATTCGGGCGTGCTTTCGCGCTTCATGCTGGCGGTGATTGAGGGCCAGCCGCCGGTGATATACGGCGATGGCGAGCAATCGCGCGATTTCACTTATATCGAAAATATTGTGGACGAGACGCTCCGCGCCTGCGAGGCTGACGGCGCCTCGGGATTGGTATTCAACGGCGGGACGGGAGCGCGGATCACTTTGAATCAGGTAGTGAAAATGCTGGAGCGCATTACGGGAAAAACGATTCAGCCGAAATATGAGGCGCCGCGCGACGGCGACATACGCGATTCGCAAGCGGACGTTTCGCTGGCGCGCAAGATTCTTGGCTACGAGCCGCGAGTTTTATTCGAAGAAGGATTGAAGCGGACTTGGGATTGGTTCAAGAAAACGTACGCGAAGGCGTAGTAGCGGTTAATTCGGCCATTCATAAATTTGAACGCAAAAGCAATGCGGAACTTCAGCGGCTGAAGCCGCTCGGTTTTTTCTGCGTTTATGTCGCGGCTAAAGCCGCGACCCACAAAGATTCTCCACATCTCGCACGGGCCGTTTCGTTCCGGATCTTTCGTTTAGCAATTTATTTCAGATGCGCGGGCAGTTCGCTGAGAGTATCGAGCACCACGTCGGGCGGATGGGCGCGCAAGCTTTCGGTGCCGAAGCCGTAGGTTACGCCGCAGGCGTGCATGCCCGCATTGCGCGCGGTTTTGATGTCCACGTCAGAGTCTCCCACCATCATGGCTTCGTGTGGCGCGGCTTGCAGCTCGCGCAACAGGATTTGCGCGCCCTGCGGATCGGGCTTCTTGGTCTGGAAGCTATTGCCACCGTAAACGTAGCGGAAGTAACGCGAAAGATTGAGGCCCTGCAGAATCGCGCGGCTGAAATGCACGGGCTTGTTGGTGAGCACCGCCATCGGATATTTCTGCAGCTGTGCGAGTGCTTCGCGCACGCCGGGATAGGCGTCAGTGTTGTCCAGCATGTGCGCGCGATAGTATTCCAGAAAATAGGCGAGGCCTTTTGCGACTTCGTCTTCCGAGGCATTTTCACCCAAGGCTCGCTGCACTAACATCGGCGCGCCATTTCCGATGAAGCTGCAGATTTTTTCGTGGACGTGGGGTTCGCGACCCATGTGTTCGAGCATGGCGTTCACCGAAAGCACCAAGTCCAGCTGGGAGTCAATCAGCGTGCCGTCCAGATCAAAGATTAGGGCGCGCACGCCGGAGAAGCGGCCGTTATTTTCCGCCATGCGTCAGGGGAACCTCGCGTGGAATTTTCGTGCGACCTATTCATTTTATGCGGGGCGGTGAGAATTGTCACTGCAGCGGCCGTGTGTATTTTTCATGTTGCATCTGCAACATAGATATGTTGTAGTAGCAACATGGAGGTGGCACATGAGCCACGTGCTGGAAGCCATTCTGCAACGCAGGGCCATTAAGGTGTTCGATCCGGTGGAAATTCCACCCGACACGCGGGAGCAGATTCTGCATGCGGCGCGCGTGGCGCCTTCGAGCTTTAACATCCAGCCCTACCGTTTTTATTGGGTGGAGACGCCGGAACTTAAGAACGAGGCCGCGCGGCTGTGCTTCGGTCAGAGTCCCGCGGCAACGGCTTCGGCATTGATTGTTGCCGTGGCGGACATCGGATCGTGGAAATCCACAACCGCAAGCGAGCTGGCATGGATGCGCGCCGCTGGTTTTCCGGCGAAGAAAATCGCGGATTACGAGCAGCGGGCCAAATTCGGGAAATGGTTTTTCATTCAGGGTTGGTTTGGCGTGTTGGGCCTGCTGAAATGGACGATTCTGCGCGTGCTACATTTCTGGAAGACGATGGGCACGCTTCCGGTGGCGCGGCAGGGCATGTTTAAGTGGGCGACGAAGAGTGCGTCACTGGCTTGCCAGAATTTGATGATTGCGGCGGAAGCGCTGGGATTGAATACGTGCCCGATGGAGGGGTTTGACGGGCTGCGGCTGGGCAAATTGCTGGGGCTTTCTGGGAAGGATCATGAGATTGTGATGGTCATCGCCATTGGAAAAAAATCGCCGCGCCACGTGGATCAGCCGCAGTGGCGCAGGCCGCTGGAGGAGACGGTGCGCGATCGTATGATCATTGTTGATAAGAAACTGATCCCGCAGGAAATTCTGAAGGATTCGGTGCTGGTGCATCTGGCTGCGGCTTATTTTGCGGTCGGCAAGCGGCTGGAGCAGAAGACGAAGTGCTCGCAGACGCGCGGCTTCATAATGTCCACTCTGCGGGGCGGCGCGGCGCTGAATCAAAATCAAATCGCCACGATGCTGGGGTTCGACCGGACGGTGGTGCATCGCGCCATTAAGACGATGATTCACGAGGGGCTGCTTTCGGAGCGGAAGGCTGACAGCGGAAGGGCGTTGCTGGTGCAACTTACAGCGAAGGGCAATAAGTACCGCGAAGGGCTGGTCAAAGAACGCCGCGCTGCAGAAGATAAACTTCGCAAGGAGCTAACTCCGGCACAGGCTTCGACGCTGATTCGTTTGCTGAGGCAAATCGCGGAGCTGAAATTTTAGCAGCTAGCTGAGAGACACTGCTTCTGTGAGGTTGGGACCTTACCTTTCGCTTGTCACAAGCCCGTTTCTGGATGACTTCCGAATTTCCGAGTACTCGACCGTTGGGAGTGAACTGCGATAGTATCCCGGCACGCGACTGCCATGAAGCACGCCAGAGTAGCGGCAGCGCGCGCCTGAAACGTAGGGAGTACATCGATGCCTTTGGTGCGTGTTTGTGTTTGGGCTACTGTTCTGTTGCTCATATCCTCGACGACCCTTGCGGCGCAGGTTTTGCGGCGAGACACATCTAATGAACCGGAGGGCTTGGACCCGCACAAGACAGAATCCGTGGCGGCCGCAACCGTGCAACGAGATTTGTACGAAGGTCTGGTGATCTTCGCTCCGGATGGGAGGGTTATCGGCGGCGCAGCGCAGAGCTGGGAAATCAGCGCCGACGGTCTGACGTACACGTTTCAATTGCGTACTGGCCTGAAGTGGTCAAACGGTGAAGCGCTGACCGCCGACGATTTCGTTTACAGCTACCGCCGCTTGGTGAATCCTGCCACAAAATCGGTATATGCATTTTTGGCGTTTCCCATACGCGATGCCAGGGAGATCAGTGACGCGAAAGACGCCGCAGTGGAGCACCTGGGAGTTGCAGCGGAGGGTCCCAGCAAGTTGAAGATCACATTGGCCCAGCCCACTCCCTACTTTCTGGTTGCGCTCACCCATCCAAGTCTTGCGCCGTTGAACCGCAAATTAATTGAGCAGCAAGGAGAAAATTTCGGAAAAAACGGGACGCTGGTTGGCAGCGGAGCGTTCACATTGCAGGAATGGACCGCTGGCTCGCGCATCGTGCTGAAGAAGAATCCTAATTACTGGGACCGTGATCATGTAAAGCTCGCGGAAGTTCAGTACTTTTTCCCGCAGACTGACGAAGAAGAAGCGCAATTCTACTTCGCCGGAAATACGGACATTACCTGGGGTGTTCCGGCAAGCCAGCTTGCGGAGATTCGGGCAAAGCACGCCGACGAATTGAAGAGCTATCCGGATCTTGGAGTCTACTATTACGCCTTCGAGCAGAAGTCTGGGCCGTTCAAAAACAACGTCAAGTTAAGACAAGCTCTTGCCATGGCGACCGACCGCGAATACATCACCAGTGAGGTCGCAGGCCGAGGCGAGAGGCCGGCATACGGTTGGGTGCCTCCGGGGCTGCCGGGGTACACCCCGCAGGAATTCCCTTGGGCAAAAATGGCGAAGGCACAGCAACTGGCTGTTGCTCGTCAACTCTATGCCGAGGCCGGCTACGGTCCGGGCAAACAATTGAAGGTGGAACTCCGCGCCGACGGTGAATCCCGTAAGGCAGCATCACGAGCAATAGCGCGCCAGTGGAAAGAAGCGCTGGGAGTGGAGGCACTAGTGACGCCATACTCTGATACGAAAGCACCCGAAGATCCCGCGGCGGGAGTTCTCTTGGCAAAGGGTTGGGTCGCTGACTATGCTGACCCCAACACGTTTGACGAGATCTGGCTCTCCGGTTCCACCGAGAATGACTTGGGCTTCTCCGACCACAAATACGATTCGCTGGTGAGCAGCGCAAACTTGGAACGCAATCCGCTTGAAAGAGCGAAGGTTCTGGAGGAAGCGGAACGGACGCTGCTGGGCGATTATCTGATGATCCCGATTTACGACTTTGTGCAATTGAGATTGGTCCGCAAAACCGTCGCGGGATATGCACCCAATGGCAGCGGAGTTTCTTACTCCAGAAACATCGAAATTGTGAGTGAGCGACAGTAAGCGAATCGAAGCTCGCAGCTCAGTAGACAATACGCACGAACAGAAACTGAGCGGCAGGCGACAGGGCGCGAACTTTTGGATTGTGGTGGCGCGGCTGGTACAATTGGGGTTTCTCAAGTTGCTGAAACCGCCACCCGAGGCCCACATGGCTGAAATTCAACCCTTTCGCGCCTTCCGCTACGATACGAACCGCGTGCCGCTAGAGAAAGTCCTCACGCAGCCTTACGACAAGATTACGCCGGCGATGCAGGAGCAGTATTACGCCGCGAGTCCTTACAATTTGATTGCTATCGAGAAGGGGCGCGCCGCAGCGAGCGATTCGCCGGAAAATAATGTGTACACGCGCGCGGGGCAAAAAGTACGCGAATGGATTGCGGAGAAAATTCTGGTGCAGGACGCGGCGCCGGGCATTTACGTCTATTCGCAAGAATATCTGGTGCCGGGAACGCACACGCGCAAGACGCGCATCGGCTTCATCGCGCTGGGACGGGTGGAAGATTACGACGCGCAGGTGGTGTTCCGCCACGAGCGCACGCTTTCCGCGCCGAAAGCGGACCGCATCGAGCTGCTGCGGCACACGCACGCGCAAACCGGACAACTTTTTATGCTGTACAACGATCCGCCGCGACTGATTGACACGCTGCTGGAAGAGGCGACGGACGCATCCGCGCCGCAGGAACTGCGCGACGAATTCGGGGTGACGCATCGGCTGTGGCCGGTGACGGACGTGGCGACGATCCGCCGGATTCAGGGCGCGATGGCGGATAAGAAGCTGATCATCGCGGACGGTCATCATCGCTACGAGACGGCTTTGAACTTTCGCAATGAATCCCGCAAGGCTGCCGGCGTGAACGATCCTTACGCGGCGGCGGAATTCGCGATGATGACGTTCATCAACACCCATTCCAAGGGCTTGACAATCCTGCCGACGCATCGCCTGATCCGCAACGTGGCCAATTTTGATTTCGACAAGTTCCGCAACAGCGTGGCGCAGGCGTTCGACTGGTATTCGTATCCATTTCAGAATGCGGAAGAGCGCGCCAGCGCGTTCGCGGAATTCCGCAAGGATTTCGAGGGCACAAATCACGGGCGGCGCGCGATTGGCATCTATCCGGGCGGCGGGGCGTTCTATGTATTTTTGCTGCGGCGCGATGCGGACCTGGAAGCGATGCTGCCGGATGTATCGGAGGCGCAGCGCGGTTTGGACGTGGTGCTGCTGCACCGGCTGATAATGGAACGCGGGCTGGGGATTAGCGCGGAAGCTGTGGCTGCGGAAAAAAACGTGGGTTATGAGCGCGAGATGGATGCGGCGCTGGCGGCGGTGGATCGCGGCGAAGCACAACTGGCTTGCCTGCTGAATCCGGTGCGCGTGCAGCAGGTGGCTGATATTGCGCTGGGCGGAGATGTGTTGCCGCAGAAGTCCACGGATTTCTATCCGAAATTATTGAGCGGGATTGCGATTTATCAGGTGGAAGGGCGCGTGGCGGGGCAAGCGGATGCACGCAGCGGAAAGTGATTCGTGCGAGTGCCGGTCGTAAGGGCGGATCCCGCGCCTGCGGGAACCGCCCCTACAACCACGTTTCATTAAGCGTAGCCGAACGCGGAATGAAAAGAGCCGGCGAGACGCCGGCGCTACGAAGCTACTTGGCGAAGCTGGCGACTGCGGCTGCTTCGTTGTCGTAGGTATCGAACACGGTCATCAGCTTGGTGACCTGCAGCACTTCTTTGAACTTCGAGCCGAGGTTGGCCAGCTTCAGAACGGCGCCTTGCGAGCGGGCGCTGTGAAATGTGGCCACCAGGGTGCCGAGGCCGGCGCTGTCAATGTAACCGACCTGCGCGAGATTCAGCACGATCTGCTTCTTGCCGGCGGCGAGCAGACTCTTTACTTTCTCACGAAACGCATTGCTTTCTTCGCCCAGCACGATGCGCCCTTCGATCTCCAGCACCGTCACGCCATTCACTTCGTTATCAACCATTCTCAGTGCCACGTTCGCGCCTCCTGGAAAATTCGAAATCTTATTTGGAATCGGTAGAGCCGAGAAGTCACTGCCCGGGGGCGGCGATCTTTCTCTTCAGTAAAAATCCGAGCAGGACATGTAATATCCGCAAGAAGCGCAGATCATTTTGCAGCTGCGCTGCTCCAGCCGAGCCGAACATCGCGGGCAATACTGGGAAGGCTCGGGTTGCGCCCCGCGATCGCTGACTTCCGGCTCCGCTGCTTGCGCCTTCGGAACTACGGCTTCCGGCTGTCCCATTTCTAGTAGTCCTTCGGACGCACGTTTATAGCACATCCGGGGTGTGGGGAAAAGCCAAGCCCAATTTCCGGGCAAGCCGCCGCTAGAGCTGGCCGGTGACCCCAGTGGCTTAGGCCATAGACACCACAGCGGAGTGATAAGTGCCCGCGATCTTAGGTGGAAGAGTCTGCGTTCGGCGAATGGTGGTAAAGTATCGGCAACCGTCGAGGGTTTTGCAGCGTCATATGGGTAGGGCGCGGCGGAGAGAAGCATGAAACCGCGGATGATGTTCGGGTTCTTAGGCGTGTTGCTGCTGGCGATGCCGTCTGTGGTCGCGGCGCAGCGCGGAGCGGCTGGCGGGTTCGCTCCATCCGGGGTCCACTTCGCCCCTGCACCGAGTGGCAACGCGCCTCATGCTGCCAACGTCGTGCGCACATCCTCTTCTAGCGTCTCAAGTGTGGTTCCTCTCAGCGGCTCCGGGGTTCGCGCGCGGGCCAGCGTTCATTCCACCGACGTGCCTTCTCGCCATGCCGGACTGTCTGCAACGCCGCGAACACAGGCTGCAGGCAGCAGGGTGTTCGCGCCGGTCGGCCCGCCGGTGGGCCGCCGCCGGAATCCGCCGCCGGTCACGGGTACGATGCCTCGGGTAGTTTATATTCTGGGCGTGGGCGGATATTACTTTGCTGGGCGTGCTGATGAGGCCGCGGGCGCGCCAAACGATGCGACACAGGAATCGGACGAGGTAGAGGGACAGCAGGCGGATGAGCAGCAGGCTGGGGCACCCGATGATCGCAACGGCGAACGCGGCGACGAGCGAAACGGCGAACGCGCTGACAATCGGGACGACGGGCAGACCGAGGCGAGTGCGGCTCCACGCGCACCTGAACGGCAGGAAGCCGAGCAGCAGGAGCCGCTGGCAGACGTGGGCACGCTGACTCTGGTGTTGCGCGACGGCAGCCATTTGGACGTGGTGGCCTTCACGATGACGCAGGGGCAAGTGGTTTACATCACGCCGGAAGGACGGCGACTCACGATATCAGCAGAAATTTTCGACGCGGATGCGACGCAACGCGTGAATCAAGAGAACGGCACCCCGATGCAGCTTCCGCTGTAGCGACTGCGAATTGAATCTGCGCACCAGCATTCCCCGCTTTGAAGACCCGACCTAAAACGATTCTCGAGCACAAACCAAATGCAACGGCTGCCCGGTCCCACAAGCCGGGACCGGCCGCTACCCTTCGATTCGGCACCGCCGAATCTCAGGATGAATCGCCCTATGGGGCGATTCACAAAATCAAATGCGAAGAGCCGGCGAGACGCCGGCGCTACGAAAACCGTGCCGCTTGGTTACGCGACGAATTGCCGCTGGATTAGCTTTCGGAACGGCGGATGGGTTCGGGCATGTAGAGGCCTGCGTCGGCTGGGAGGCCGGCGCGCTCGAATTGGATGGTGGTGTGGGTGATCTTGAATTGCTGGTCGAGGACTTCGTGGATTTTGGCGAGGACCCTTTCGCTTTCTTCCATGTGCATGTCCGGAATGCAGATGTGGCAGGAGAGCGCGTTCAGGTCGGTGCCGAGCGTCCAGATATGGATGTCGTGAACTTCCTGCACGCCTTCGATTCTCAGCAAGGGCGCGCGCGACTTCTTCCAGGGCAATGCTGCGCGGCAGGCCCTCCAGCAGAATGTGGGTGCTCTCGCGCAAAATGCCAACGCCGGACCACAGCACCATGGCGCCGATGGCGATGCCGATGACCGGGTCGGCCCAGGTGGTGCCGGTGTAACGAATGGCCAGCGCGCCGACGACGATTGCGACGTTCGATAGGGCGTCGCCCAAGTTGTGAATCCACACACTGCGCAGATTCAGGTCGCGGCGGCCGCTGGAGAGCGCGAGCGTGATCCCGCCGTTAATCAGCAAAGCGAAAACGGAGACCCACAGCATCAGGCCGGTTTTCACCTCCACTGGAGTGCGCAGGCGCAGCACCGATTCGTAAATCAGGCCGAGGGAAACCAGCGCGAGCAGCATGGCGTTGACGAATGCAGCGAGGATTCCCGCGCGATGGTAGCCGTAGGTCTTTTGCGGCGTGGGAGGCTTGGCGGCCCAGCGCATGGCCAGCCAGGAGAGCACGAGAGTGGGCACGTCGGTGAGGTTGTGCACCGCGTCGCTGACCAAGGCGATGGAATGCCCGGCGTAACCGGCAAGCAGCTCGACGGCAACTAATGCGAAGGTGGCGACGACGGCGGCGCCTAGCGCTAAGGTCATGCCCTCGGCAGGAAGTGACACGTGCGAATGGCCACCCAGACCGTGGCTGTGACCATGCTCGTGCCCATGATCATGATCGTGCGCATGGTCGTGGCCGTGGCTGTGGCCGTCGTGAGAATGGCCGCCGGATTTCTGTGCTTCGTCGTGCATCAGCACGATTCTAACCGCGATTTGGTTTGGCTTATAGCGTGGATTCGCGGCAGTTCCGTGGGCTATAACGGTGTGAATCGCTGAAACCGCCGGGAACGAACGCGTTGGCCGAAACCCAATTGACTTACCTCGCCGCACCCGCCTACCATGGCACAGTTTCTTGGGCCTCAACTCTCAGAGGGGGCGCAGGCGCGCAGCGTCGCAAGCCGCCCGTTGATGACGCACCAGGTTGCCAAACTTGTTTTTTGGGGCGTGCGCGGCTCGACGCCGACGCTCGAGCGCGACACCTGGCGCTATGGCGGAAACACGCCTTGCCTGGAATTGAGCGCGCCGGACGGGACCAATTTTATCCTGGATTGCGGCACGGGGTTGCGCATGCTCGGCAACCACCTCACCGAAAAGCGCCGCGGAATGGGCATCGAAGCGCACATCCTGGTGACGCACTATCATTGGGACCACATTCAGGGCATCCCGTTTTTCCATCCTTTCTTCGAATCGCAGAACCGCTTCCACTTCTATAGCTTTCAATCCAAGTATTTAGGACCAAATAGCCTGCAGCAAGTTTTTGCGGCGCAGCTCGCCAGCCCCTATTTTCCGGTAGATGTGACCATGATGACCGCGGCGCGTGATTTTCGCGAAGTGGCCGACGCAGAATCATGGGAGATCAACGGCACGCACATTACCTCGCGTTTTTTGAATCATCCGCAGGGATGCCTGGGATACCGGCTTGATACCACCGGCGGCTCGATTGTCTATGCCACCGACAATGAGCCCGGAGAACATACCTGCGATCAGAACCTGCTGCAGCTGGCGCATGGCGCGGACGTGCTGATCTACGACGCGCAATATTCTCCGGAGCAGCTGGCTTCGGACCGCAGAGGCTGGGGGCATTCCAGCTGGCTGGAGGGCGTGAAGATCGCGCGCGAGGCCAAGGTGCGGAACTTAATTTTGTTCCACCACGACCCGGATTCGCCGGACAAGGTGGTGGATGGATTTCTTTCCGCGGCGCGCCAGGAATTTCCGGCGACCTGGGCGGCCACCGAAGGCATGTCCATCAGCTTGAGCGAACGCGGCGTGGCCGTGGAGATGAAAGAAACGCGGCTGGGAATTCGGCGGCGGCTGCGTTTTGCCGCCACGGTCAGCGGACAGACCGAGGACGGCAGGCCATTCGAGGAAAAAGCCACGGTGCGCGATATCAGTTTGCAGGGAGCTTACCTGGCGCTGCGCAGCCGGCCGCGGTTGCAGTCCGAGGTGCGCGTAGTGATTGAAGCTTCCAGCGATCCCACGATTTCCAGCGTGATGACGTTGCGCGGGACCGTGGTGCACTTCGAGCTGGGGCGTGAAAAGAATCAGAACGGAGTGGGCGTGGTGTTCGTCGAGGATCCCGACCCGGGGCGTCCGCGCGACTAGCTGCGTTCTTTGACTTCTTCCGCTTCGCAAACTTCTTTATCTTTGACGCGATGATTGCACTTTTGTATCAGGCGTGTGTACGTGTTCCGGTCGCACTCCCATTCCTACCAGGCGCGCGGGAATGCGCCGCAAGATCGGGCATAGCTGCAGAAGCTTTAACGCAAACGGGAGACGGGTCAGCGGGCGGGCGTTGCGCAACGCCGGACCGATAAAACGCTTGTGCGCGAAGACCTGAAATCCCTGGGTCACGCGCGTGGGGAATTCGCGGCGGCGTTGCACGTGGCGCAGGCACTCATCGCTGACGGCGCCTTTTGCCAGCGGCGCGGCGAGGATATTCGCGGCGGCGACTGCGTCTTGAATGGCGAGATTGATGCCCACGCCACCGATCGGAGACATGGCATGCGCGGAATCTCCGATGCACAGAAGTCCGGCGCGCGACCACTGCTGCAAGCGATCCACCGCGACGGTAAGCAGCTTGACGTCGTTCCAGTCTTTTAATTCGCCGAGGCGTTCGCGTAAGAATGGCGCGACGCTCGCGATTTCCTGCTGAAAATTCGCGAGGCCTCTATCGCGAATCGCGTCGAGGCCACCCTTCGGGATGACGTACGCGCATTGCCAATATTCGCCACGGTCAATCGTCACCAGGATCTTCCCTGCCCGGAAGCGGCCAAGAGCCTGATTGGGATCGCCGGGCTGGCGCGAGACGCGCATCCACAGCACGTCAATGGGCGCGCCGAGGTCGAGCACTTCGAAGCCGGCCTTCTCGCGGACGATCGAACGGCGGCCGTCGGCTCCGATGGTTAAATCCGCGCGCACTTCCAGGGCGCCGCGCGGCGATTGGGCGCGAACACCCGCGACTTTGCCGTTCGCGATCAGCAAATCGGTGACTTCGGTTTCCGTGCGCAGATGAAATCCAGGATAGGCCTTGGCTTTTTCCGCGATGAAGTTCAGGAATTCCCACTGCGGCATCAGTCCGATAAATTTGCAGTGCGTGGGCAGATGAGAAAAATCCGCGATGGCGACAGTGAAGTCATCAATTTGCGCTCCGATGCGCACCAGCTCCTGATGCGGGCGGCGCAGAAAATCTTCCAGAATTCCCAGCTCGTACATCACCTCGAGCGTGGAGGGATGAATGGTGTCGCCGCGAAAATCGCGCAGGAAATCGGCGTGTTTTTCCAGCACCACCACGTCAATGCCGGCGCGCGCGAGCAGAAAGCCGCACACCATCCCGGCGGGACCGCCGCCCACGATGCAACAGCGCGCCGTGATCGTTTCGGAGGCTGGATTTTCCTGCGGCATGGCTGGGCTCCTCTTTCCACTGGCGTCATGGCGCGTATGGCGCGCAAACGACTCCGCAAGTGGCTCACCTCGAAGCGCGAGGCTAGGGGCCGGCCCGCGATCTCTCAGTAGCTGCAGTAATCATGCGCCTTTTGAATGCTTGAGTTGGGGAACTTCGTTCGGGGCGGCGCTGCTCAGTCAACCAGCGGTGCGATGCACTGTGCGCGGGCGGTTTACTTCGTGTCGGCGGGAAGTTGCGCGAGTTGCGCATCGAGATCGGCGAGCGCTCGCTCCAGTTGTTCGCGGTAACGCGGGCCTTGGGTGGATTGCAGCTGTTTTTCGACGCGCGCGCGTGAAAGCAGCAGCACCCCGCGTTTGCGGCGCGTTTCCACCTGGTCCTGCGAAACCTGCTTTTTATTCTGCCGGTCCTCTTTCGACTGAAATTCCTGGACCTGACCTTCTACTGCCTTGCTTTCCCAACCCCTGGCCATGCGTATGATTCTAATTTGGAGGGGCAGAAATCGTGATGCATTTTTTGCGCGAGTTTCCTTGGCTTGGTTGCGGCGAACGGGGGCGCGGGCGTGAGAATGGGTGCAAGCGGGAGTCTGCTTCCGGTCTGCGCGAAGTGCACGCGGCGCGAAAATTTGGGTACACTTGGGCGCGCAATATTCAGGCGGCGCGGAGGGAGTGAAATGAAATTCGATGCCATTGCGATCGGCTCCGGACAGGCGGCCAATCCCCTTTCGTTTGCGTTGGGCGATCTGGGCTGGAAGGTGGCGCTGATCGAGCGCGCGGAATTGGGCGGCTCCTGCATCAACACCGGTTGCACGCCGACGAAGACGATGGTGGCCTCCGCGCAGGTAGCGCACTACGCGCGCGCTGCGGCGCGATGGGGGGTGCGGGCGAGCGACGTCTCTGTGGATCTGCCGGCAGTGATCGCGCGCAAGGCTGCGGTGGTGCAAAAAGGGCGCAACGGCGTACAGAAACGAATTGACGCCCGGCCGACCGTGAAATTGGTGCGCGGGCAAGCGAGGTTTATTGGGCCGCACCAGGTGCAGGTAGGCACGGAAGTCCTGGAGAGCGAGAAAATATTCATTGATACCGGGACGCGCCCCGCGATTCCGCAAATTCCCGGGCTGGACGCGGTTCCGTTTCTCAGCAACACCACGATCATGGACTTGCAAACGGTGCCGGAACATTTGCTGGTGCTGGGCGGCGGATACATCGGGTTGGAATTCGGGCAGATGTTCCGCAGGTTCGGCAGCCGCGTGACCATTATTCACAGTGGCGAACGCATTCTGCCGCGCGAGGATCTGGACATTACGTCGGCGCTGCAGCAAGCGCTGGAAGCGGAAGGCATCGTGTTTCGCCTGAATACTTCCACGAAGCGCGCCGAGAATCGTGGCGGGGTGGTGGCGCTGAGCGTGGAAACTGGCGGAGCGGCCGAAACTTTGCAGGGGTCGCACTTGCTCGTCGCTACGGGACGCAAGCCGAACACGGACGATCTGGGCCTGGAAGTGGCGGGCGTTTTGACGGATGCGCGCGGCTATATCAAGGTGAACGGCCGGATGGAGACGAATGTTCCGGGCATATGGGCGCTGGGCGACGTGAAAGGCGGGCCGGCGTTCACGCACATTTCCTACAATGATTTTCAAATTGCGTACGCGAATATTGTGGAGGGGAAAAATCTCAGCATCGAAAACCGCTACCTTCCCTACGCGCTTTTCACCGACCCGCAACTGGGACGCGTGGGCATCACAGAAACTGAGGCGCGCGCCGCGGGCCGGAAATTCAAGATGGGCACGTTTCCGATGTCCAGCGTCTCGCGCGCGATTGAACGCGACGAAACCGCGGGCCTGATGAAAATCATCGTGGACGCGCAGAGCGATCGCATCCTGGGCGCGGCAATTCTGGGCAGCGAAGGCGGCGAGACGGTCCAGATCCTGGGCGCGATGATTTTGGCCGGCGCGCCCTACACCGTGCTGAAAGGCGCGGTGTACATTCATCCCACGATGGCCGAAGGATTTTTCGGGCTGATGGAAGCGGTGAAGCCGGCGAATTAATCCCACAGGCGCGGGACGGGTGAAGGATGACGGCGCATGCGAGCAGGGTCGTGCTCGCGTTGACGGGATGGCGGATAGGGACGGGAAAAAGGGACCACCCCGCGCGTCGCTTCTTTATTTTGGCCGCTAATTTCAAAAATAGAAATTCGGGAGATCTGTGACGCAAAAAGCAAACGTCCGGTTAGAGCGTTTACCGGGACCTAGCGCGATTTCTGTCATAACTTCCGGGTTGCCGACTAATCGGGAGCTAGCCTAGCCACCTGCCATTACACCATTCGTACGATGGCCATTATTTATTTCGTTGCTACCGGCTGCATCGGCGGTTTCTTCCACGTGTTGTTTTGCACGGACTCATCCGGCATGTAAAGGCGGAGAATGGCGTAGAAGGGGCCATCAGGCGTTGGCAGCCAGTTGGATTGCTGTGCAGCCCCCGGCGATTCCTTCTGGATGTGCAGAGTTAGGCCCCCGTCTTTGTCCCACTTAAACGACTTGAGCATGGTGGAGTTGAGCAGGTAACGTTTCAATGGGTTTGCGACCAACAACTGTGTCTTGCCGTCGTACATGGTCAAAGACCAGAACGCCTTTACCGGAGGAAGTTGCCCTTTGGGAAAAGTCAGGTTGTAGCTGGCCTTTGAAGCATCGAGTGGCTTCCCATCGGCATCCACGAAATATCCAAAATAAATCGCCTCTGCTCCTGAATTGCCGAAAAGCCCCAGTTTCGCTCCTACGAATCGGTAGAGGTAGTTGTTTTTCAACGCTTCGCGGGTTCCGAATAGTTGGCCGCTGGAAATCTCGTCCACGTTGATTTGATGCACTACGCCTTCGAGTTCTTTCCACGCATCCGCTATTCCATCTCCCATTGCTTTCTGATTTTCGGGAGACAGCTTTGAGAAATCAAAAGTCTTTCCCGCCCCGATGTTGAGCTTGGCGAAGCGTGCCATGAGTGCCGTTTCAGATGGGTTTTGAGGACAGAACTGCAAGAGAAAATTGACATAGGGAAAGAGAGCAGGCGTTTTTTCTATTTCCGGCGCAGGCTTCGGCCAGTCCACTGCTGCGGCGGGAGGGGGAGCCGATTGGCCAAGGAACTTGCTGAGTGGCTGCGCTGTATAGCCCTTCTGGATTGCAGCGACGTTCACCATGTCGGCCGGACTGAAATAGCTGCGTGCGGAAGAGGATGTATGCGAACTCTGTCTCGCAGTGGATCACAACTTTGATGCCTTTGGGCGTTTCGCCGTTCCATCCGGGACCGGCGACGAGGTATGTGCCTCCATCGTTGCCATACGTGCGCGTGCCCAGATAGGCGAAGTTGAAGGTATAAAGGTCCACCATCTGACCAGTGTAATAGCGCCCCTTTTCAATTTTCGGCATAGTGACCACGAGCGGTTCCGCACGCAAGTCCATCCAGAGAAACGAGTACGGCGTATCGGAGTTTGGCGTGACCACGAATGTGTCTTCCGGCGTGGCGACACCTTTTGAACGAGCAACCGTATTAAATGGCGCTTCGTAGGCACGACCGCTGGTGTCGATAGCCTGCTTGTACATCGTTAGGTAGTTGTCCACCAGCGGGAAGCCATAAATAAAAGCGTCCTTCGCGATTTGCCGAGTTTCGTCGGGCGTAAGTCCGTTCGGTGCGCTCGTTGTCTGCTGTTGCGCTGGGCCGCAAGCGGTCAACGTCATAGCCGCAAACACAAACAATGAAACCGAGTTCACTTTGTGCCGTTTCATGATCTCTCCCTAAAAAGCTATTGCGTCACCATGACTGCTGGCGGTTGCCACGTGCCTTCGCCGGCGGGGAAGAATTGATGGCGGCGTTTCCTTCGGCCAGTACAAGCGCATCACTAGATAGATCGGGCCGTCAGGCGCGGGCAACCAGTTTGCTTTCTTGTCGGCGGACGGCGAGTCTTTCTGGATGTAGAGCGTTAGCGACCCGTCGGAATTCTTCTTCATTCCCGGCAGCATCGGCGAGTTGATGAGATAGCGGTTGATGGGATTTTCAATCAGAAGCTGAGTCTTCCCGTCGTACATGGTCACCGACCAGAAGGCGTTGACAGGCGGGAACTGCCCACTCGGGAAAGTCAGAGTGTAATTGTGCTTGCTGCCATCGAGAGTTTCTCCCGTCGCTGTTGCTCTGGTCATCGGATACATGGCTTCAACGGCGTCGTTGCCGTAAATGCCTCCCTTAGCGGCAGCGGCACGCTTCAACCAGTCGCCGTTATAAAACGTTCGGTCGCCGAAGAGGGAACTAATCTTCCAGCCATTGATGTTCTTTTGCCCTGTAACCAAGTACTGTTCAATCTTCGAATCCCCACTCTTCATACCAAGAAGAATTGCGGCCTTGTGCTCAGGTGAAAGGTCTTTCATCTCAAACTTTTTGCCGGGACCGATGCCAATACTCGCCATCTTGGCGCGGATATTCGTCTCGTCCGGTGTTGCAGGATTGAACTGCAATGCGAAATCGAGGAACTCGAAGAAGTTGCTCTTTACCAACTCGGCGTCAGCTTTCGGAAAGTCGATGGCGGGGGCGGCTGGCGGCGGAGGTTGGTGCAAATAGGCGGAGAGTGTCTGCGCTTTGTAGCCTGCCTGTACTTTCTCGACGTTCGGCATGTCTTTCGCGTTGAAGAGTTGTGTACGAAAAGGCGTAAGGCCGAAGAATGTCGTCGAATGGAAGACCTGCTTTATTCCTGCTGGCGTTTCTCCTTTCCAGTCTGGGCCAACGATCAGGTAGTTGCCCGGCGCGGTCCCGGTGGCGCGACTGCCGACATACCCATAATTGTACGTATTGCCGTCGATGAGCTGCGCCGAATAGTAGCGATCCTTTGATACCGCTGGCACCGACAACACGATTGGCTCGGCGCGCAGGTCAACCCATAGCATCGAGTAAGGTGTGTCGCTATTGGGGGTGACAATCGCTGTGTCCTTATAAGTGAATACCCGATGCTCATTGAATATCTGGTTGAACGGTCCCTTATACTGGCCAGAGTTCTTGTCCACGCAAAATTCATACATGACCGCGTAGTTCATCACGATGGGCAGGCCGTAGATGAAACCCTGTTCCGCTATATCTTTGGTCTCGGCGAGGCTGGGCACGGGAATACCATTAATTGCGTCCTTTTTCTCCGCTTGATTGATGGCGTCGTTCTTCCCGCATCCAGCAATAAGGAAGATGACGACGGCGACACCAGCTCCGCCTAGAAACATTCTCTTTAGTTTTGTCATTTGGCTCGCGCTAGTGAATGAAAAGCGGCTCGATGGTACCCGAAATTGGTCGCCAAGTCCCTGTTAGTCGCGTTACCGGACAACCCACAATTTGATCGGAACTGATCTACCTGACGCTTAACCTTACCAGTGGCAATTTTGCGGTTTGCAACAGATTGGATAGCTTCGCTAAATTCGGAGAGAATTGGCCGATTTGTGATTAGCTGAAATTCAAGTCTCTGGTCGACCTTCGCTTTTCCGTAATTCCTCCTGTAGCTTCGATAGGCTGCGGCAAACTTTTTAATGGTCTTTTTTGCATCGGAATGCCCAAACTCTTTGGAGCGTGAGCTTATGGAATATTTGAACTGCAAAATGACAAGTTTTGTTGAGTCGTCAAAGGTCGGGAATTCGCCGTGATAGAGAATGAGGTCTGCAATCTCAACTGCTTCTTTGGACGCGTGAGCTTGGTCGGCAGGCGCAAGGCTCTCTACCGCTATGCCGATCAGGTCGTCATTCGGCAATAACAGTTGTAATGCCTTACGTGCAGCCCATGTCTCGTGGAACTCATGCCCATCGCGAGAAGCTCTTACCGAGTCCACTTGACCCGAACTCTTTGCCATGCGGTGGATTGTATCGAGCCTTGAACGATACCAAAAGGATGCCGACTTCTAACTAGATAACACACACGACGGGTGGTCCCTTTTTCCCGTCTCTATCCGCCATCCCGTGCTCGCGTTGACTTGTTTTCGGGCGTGGCCTAACATGTGCCGCCACGAGCTCTTCCCCATCGATGATTGACCAAACGATCTCCCACTACCGCATTGTGCAGAAGCTCGGCGGCGGCGGAATGGGTGTGGTGTACAAGGCGGAGGACGTCAAGCTCCACCGTTTTGTTGCCCTGAAGTTCCTGCCGGATGATCTGGCCAAAGACGTCCAAGCCCTGGAACGCTTCCAGCGCGAAGCACAAGCCGCTTCAGCCCTGAACCATCCCAATATTTGCACCATCTACGAAATTGACGAGTTCGAGGGCCGCCGCTTCATCGCCATGGAATTTCTGGACGGGCAAACGCTGAAACACCATATCGCCGGCCGCCCGCTGGAAGTCGAGGCACTGCTCGACTGGAGCATACAAATTGCCGAAGGCCTCGACGCGGCGCACGCCGCCGGCATCATTCATCGCGATATCAAGCCGGCCAATCTCTTCATCACCGCCCGCGGGCACGCCAAGATTCTGGACTTTGGACTCGCCAAGCTCACGCCCGTCGAGCAAAAGGTCGCCGAAGGCGCCACGGTTTCCGTGCGACCCACCGCCGCCGCCGAGCAATTTCTCACCAGTCCGGGCACCGCCATGGGCACGGTTTCGTACATGTCCCCGGAGCAAGTGCGTGGGAGCGAGCTGGACCGGCGCACCGATCTTTTCTCCCTGGGTGTGGTGCTGTACGAAATGGCTACTGGCGCGATCGCTTTTCCCGGTGCGACCACCGGAGTGATTTTCGACGCCATACTGAACCGCCCGCCGGTCGCGCCACTTCGTTTGAATTCCGCGCTGCCGGTGGCCCTGGAACAGGTGATCAGCAAGGCGCTGGAGAAAGACCGCAAGCTGCGCTACCAGTCAGCCGCGGACTTGGGTGCGGACCTGCGGCGGGTGAAGCGCGAAACCGACTCCGCGCGCACCGTGCTCCCTGCGGCAGTGGCGCAATCCTCGCCGCGTTCTGCACGCCTGGGCATGTACTTGGGTGGAATCATATTGCTGGCCGTGCTGGCGGCCGGCGGCGCGCTCTGGTATCAAAAACATTCGGCGCCGCGCGCCGCAGCCGTTGCAGTGAAGCCGTCCGTCGCCGTTCTCCCACTGCAAAATCTCAGCACCGATGCGGACAGCACTTACTTCACCGACGGAATGACCGACGAAATCACCACCAAGCTGTCCAAGATTCAGGGAATCGATGTGGCGGCGCATTCCACGGTCGCGGCTGTAAAAGCGTCGGGTCAAAGTGCGGCGGACCTGGGGCGTCAATTGGGCGTGCGCTATTTGCTGGAAGGCACTGTGCGAAAATCCGGCAATCAAGTGCGCATCAACGTGCATTTGACCGACTCCACCACCGGATTTCAAGTCTGGGCCGACGATTTCGTCGGCGAAATGAAGGACGTATTTTCCCTGCAAGAACAAACCGCGCTGAAAATTGCCCAGGCGCTGAATCTGCACCTCAGCCCGCAAGAGCAAAAAGCCATCCAGCACCGCTACACGCAGAATCCTCAAGCGTACGAGTCCTTCCTGGTGGGCCGCGCTCTGCTGGAGGTGGAAACGCCCGAAAAGCTGGAGGCGGCGCGCAAGAATTTCGAAGTGGCGCTGACGTTCGACTCCAATTATGCACCCGCATTAGCCGGGCTTTCCCACGTGGAAGGGCTCTATTATCGGGACCTGGACACCGATCCGGCTCGCCTCCGACGCGCTGAGGAATTCGCCCGGCGCGCCATTGCCATCGATCCTAATCTAGCGGAGGCCCATGTCGCGCTTGGTCAGACGTACGCCTTGCGCTATGACTATGCCGCCGCGGTGAGCGAACTCCGTGAAGCCGTGCGATTGGAACCGGACAATTCGCTGGCTTGGGACCTGCTCTCCTGGGCTTTGGGATATGAGCAACCTCCGGACGCGTTGGAGGTAGAGAAGGCGGCACGGGAGGCCGTACGGCTGCAACCAAACTCGGCGGCCTCGCAGTATCACTTGGGCCGCGCGTTTCTTTTTCAGGCTCGCTACCCGGAAGCGGCTGACGCGTTCCGCCACGCCGGAGAAATTGGCAGTCCAATGTACGAGAACCTGGGAATGGCCCAACTCTCATTGGCTCAGGGAAGCTACGATCAGGCCATTGCTTATCTGCTGAAGTCAGACCCCGGACAAAAGACCGCGATCGCCCGCTATTGGCTCAGCGCGGCGTATGCCGCCAAGGGCGACAAGCCCAAGGCGCTAGACTCCCTGCAAGCCGCCTTCAAGTTAGGTTACGGCGATTTCGCCTCGCTCGATGCCAGCCCGTATTTCGCGTCCCTGCGTGACGACCCACGCTATCGCCAGCTCGTCCAGCAGTACCGCAAAAAGTGAAGCTTCACGGTGCGCGGCGCGGCGGCCTTGTGCGCGTCGCTGGGGCTGATGGCGACTATGAATCGTAGCCGCGGGGGTGGCTTTGGTGCCAGCGCCAGGCTGAGTCAATGATGGAGCGCAAATCGGATTTGGTGGGGACCCAGCCGAGGATGGATTTTGATTTTGCGGGGTCGGCTACCAGGCGCGGTGGATCGCCGGGGCGCGGCGGCTCGACGCGGATGCGGATGTCGCGGCCGGTTACCTGGCGGGCGGTTTCGATTACTTCCAGTACGGAATAGCCTTGGCCGGTGCCAAGATTCAGGAAATCGGACTGGCCGCCGCGGCGCAGATGGTTCAGGGCGCGAATGTGGGCGTCGGCCAGGTCCACTACGTGGACGTAATCGCGAACTGGGGTGCCATCCGGAGTGGGATAATTATTTCCGAAGACGGCGACTTCCGGCGGTTCTTTCGTTGCCGCTTGCAAAATGCAGGGGATCAGATGCGATTCCGGATCGTGATGCTCGCCGCATTTTTCGGTGGCGCCGGCGGCGTTGAAGTAGCGCAGCGCAACGAACTTCAGGCCGTAGGCCACATCGAAGGAATGCAGTAGGCGTTCCATGAACAATTTCGACCAGCCATAGGGATTCACGGGCCACTGCGGCTCGTCTTCGGAGATGGGGACGTGCTGCGGATCTCCGTAGGTGGCGGCGGTGGAGGAGAAGACCACGCGGCGCACGCGGGCTTCAACCAGCGCGCTCATCAGGGCGATGCCCTGCTCGACGTTGTTCTCGTAATACCATGCGGGGTTCTTCACGGATTCGCCGACGAAGGTGACGGCGGCGAAATGGATGCAGGATTCCAGTTCGTGCTCGGCGGCGATGCGCGCGAGCAGAGTGCGGTCGCCGATATTGCCTTGATACAGCGGGATGTCCTGGTCGAGCGCTGGGCGGTGGCCACGCACCAGATTGTCCAGGACCACCACGCGCTCGCCCGCGGCGCGTAGCAGCTCCACCGTGACGCTGCCGATGTAGCCGGCTCCTCCCGCGACGAGAATTGCCATCAGCCATCCTTTCCAGTCTGAATTTGTGGAACGATTGCGCGAATGTGGCTGAGCTTCATTTTACTATGCGGGGTGCGAATGCGGAGTCAGGAATTGCGCGGTGGTTCGCGAAAAAATTAGTTGAGTTGACAAAGTCAAAGACTCCCATCCCGCAAGAGCGGGATGGCCGCTACAACGGCAAAATCAACAGCGACAGAGCCGGCGGGACGCCGGCGCTACGAAATGCAACGGCGCGCTAAAGCGGCCGCGCGGCCAATCAGGCGCGGGCGGGATTGTAGCGGATGCAGTAGAGCAAGCCGATGATCGCCAGGATTGCGCCCCACCACACACTCGCATGCAGGTCGTAGAGGACCACTTTCACCGCGGGCGGATGGGAAATTTGGTAAAGCCCCGCGCCAAAAATCAGCACGCCATTGACCAGCAGCGAAACGCCTATGAAGAACCAAATCGAAATTGTGCCGTCAGCTCGCATGGACCTCACCAGAACATAACGTTGAGTGCAATGAAAACAATCGCGACGATCACTGCCCAGAATGCGGGTTTGTGATACAGCGGAACCTGCGCTTCGGTGGGAATTACCGTGGCGCCATAGACCAGGCCGACCAATTCACTTTCGGGCTTGGGCTTGGTAACCAGGCTGACCGCGACCGTCACGACCACGCAGATGATCCAGGACCACAAGCCGCGATACATATTTTCCGCCATGTCTTTCGCGTCGCTGGAAAGAGCGACGTAACGCAGCGCCGTGGGATCTATCTTGACCCACGCCCACATTCCAACGGACGAAACCGTTCCGGCCAGCAAGCCCCAGAATCCGCCCGCGGCCGTGGCGCGTTTCCAAAGCATGCCCAGAATCACGGTGCCGAAAAGCGGCGCGACGAAGAAACTGAAAAGCGCCTGCACGTAATCCATGATGCTGAGGAACGACATTACCAAATATGCGGTGCCGATGCTGATCAGCACGCCCAGGATCGTGGACCAGCGGCCCATCAGGACGTAATGGGCGTCGGTGGCCGTCTTCTTGATCAGCGCCTTATAGATGTCGTAGGTCCAGACCGTGGAGAAGGCGCTGACGTTGCCCGCCATGCCGGACATGAAGCCGGCGATCAGCGCGGTGATGCCGAGGCCCAGCAATCCGGGACCGCAGTAGCGCGCGAGCATCAGCGGCAACACTTCGTTGTAGCTGTGACCGCCGGTGGCGACCGCCACAGCTTCGCCGGTGAGCTTCATCGGCAGCACGGCGAGCCCGAGCAGGCCGGGGAGAATCACGATGAAGGGCACAAACATTTTGAAAGCCGCGCCGATTATCGGGGCCATTTTCGCCGCGCGCAGGTCTTTCGCAGCTAACACGCGCTGCACCACGAGGAAGTCCGTCGTCCAATACGCAAATGAAATCACGAAGCCCAGGCCGAAGACGATTCCTGTCCAGTGAATCCCCATGGGATTGTCTTTGAACGAGCCGAGCGTGGACCAGAGATGCGTGTATTCGACGGATGCATTCGCCGCGACTTTCAGTTGCAGCGCTTTCCAGCCGCCCGCTTCGATCAATCCCATAACCGGTATCACCAATGCGCCGGCCCAAATCAGGATGAACTGCAGGACTTCATTGAAAATTGCGGAGCGTAGGCCGCCGAGCGTCACATAAACCGCGACGGTGAGGGAGGAAACCCAGATGCTGAAATTGATGTCCCAGCCCAGGACGACTTTCATCACCAGGGCCATGGCGTACATGTTGATGCCGCTCATCAGCACGGTCATGAACCCGAAACAAATCGCGGAAAGCGCGCGGCTGGATTCGCCGAAACGCAACTTCAGATAGCCGGGCACCGAGTGCGTCTTGGAAATGTAGTAGAACGGCATCATCACCAGGCCGAGGAACAACATGGCCGGGATGGCGCCGATCCAGTACCAGTGCGCGGCGAGGATGCCGTATTGATAGGACGCGGCGGCCCAGCCCATTAATTCCAGTGCGCCCAGGTTTGCGGAAAGAAAGCTGAGGCCGGCGATCCACGCCGTCATTTCGCGTCCGGCGAGGAAAAAATCTTCGCCCGTATTCGAGCGCCCTTTCAGGTAGAAGCCGATGGCCAGCACCAGCACGAAATAAAAGACCACGATTGCCAGATCCACCGGCGCCAAATGCACCAAGCGATCTCCGGTGAACATCGCGATGCCGAGATTCATCATTCGTTATCCGCCTGTCTTTCTTTGCGCTGGCCGGGCAACCCGGCTATTCGATCGTCGTGTACGGACACGTTAAGGCAAAGACTAACACTAACCGGCACAATTGCTGAGCCCAGATCGCGCCAAGTAACGGATGAGAAACTCTGAGCGCGCGATGATTCGGTGCGAGCGCCGTGATTCTGGGCACGATCTGCGTTGCAAGTATACGTTTACCGGATAGGGGGATTTAGCATAGGCGCCGCTATGGCGTCAACTAAGGAATGGGGGTGGGCGTGAATTGCGCGCGATGCGGAGATGTTGGCTTTGTAGCGGCGGGCTTCAGACCGCCATCGGTGGTAGCCGCGCCACCGATGGCGCACTAAAGTGCGCCGCTACGAAAGCCACGCCAAAGACGCCCAGCCCGCATAGGCGGGATGGGCGCTACAAATTCGAGACCGTGAACGCGGACGCTTCGTCGCGACGTTGCGTCACTGCTTGCGGGCGATTTCGGATTCGCGCGTGCGTGGCTTCGCGCGCCAGGCTTCCGGCACATCCACGAGCGACGGATTCAGCTCCGCAACGGACGCGCAGCCCATCAGCCGGAGCACACGCTCGAGATCCGTCGCGCAAAATTTCCAGCGCGCGCATGACGCCGGGGTAGCCTGCAGCGCCCAGGCCGTAGGCGTAGGCGCGCCCGACGAGCACGGCTTTCGCTCCCATGCAAATGGCTTTCACGATGTCGGAGCCGCGGCGCACGCCGCCATCCATGAGAACTTCCGCTTGGCCGTTCACCGCCGCCACCACCTCCGGCAACGCGCGTAGCGTGGCCGACACGGTGTCCAGCTGCCGCCCGCCGTGATTGGACACCACGATCCCGTCGGCGCCGCCGTCGATCGCGCGGCGCGCATCGTCGCCGGTGAGCACGCCCTTCACCACCAGCGGGCCGGACCAAAGTTTGCGCAACCAGCGCAAATCGTCCCAAGTAACCACCGCGCTGGCTAACGCCGCGCCCACGTGCATCATCTTCATCGGCCCCGCGTCGCGCGTCACCACATTTTCCAGCAGCGGCACGCCGCCATCGAGCAGAAACGCGGCCAGCCAGCGCGGATGCAGCAGCACATCCGGAACGAACGGAATTTTCGCGAACAACGAACTGCCCAGCAATTCCTTGATGCCATTGCGCACGTCGCGCTCGCGCATTCCGGCAATCGCGGTATCAATGGTGATCACCAGCGCGGAATATCCGGCCACGCGCGCGCGTTCGATGGCCGCTTCCGCCGCTTCGCGCCCGCCCATCAGATAGAGCTGATACCAAACCGGTCCGGTGGAAGAAGTTTTGGCGTTCTCCAGCTTGTGCCCGGAAACCGTGGAGAGGATGAACGCGGTGCCGAATTCGCCTGCCGCACGCGCCGCGGCCAGTTCGCCTTCGGGATGCATCAAGCGGCTGTAACCGACCGGCGCGAGAATCGCGGGAAAAGAAATGTCGTGGCCCAGGACGCGCGTGCGTAAATCGCATTTCTCGAGCGCCACGGCGTGTCGCGGGCGCAGGATTACTTCCTGGAACGCGTGGCAATTTTCGCGCAGGGTCACTTCGTCGCCGGCGCCGCCGTCCACGTAGTCGAACACCGCGCGCGGCAGCCGCCGCCGAGCCATGCGGCGCAAATCTTCAATGTTGACCACCCGCGGAGAATCTAGCCGAGCCATTGCCCTCCTGGTTGCCTGCGTTTTCGATGCGATCGCGCGGCGATCATGCAGCGCGCATCGCGCATTATATGCCTGCTTGGCGCCGGCGCTCCAGGCTCGCTCGCGGTGGAAATTTCGGAGCAGGGGTAGGGTATGGTCGCGCGGCTGCAGGAATGGATTCGCGGGGGCTGAATGTTTTCAGCGCCCCATCACGAGAGCGGGTTCGGGCAGGCGAGCCTTCGAGCCGATAAACGCGTAGTAGGCTATGAATAGGTAGCAGACGAGCGGAACGATCATCGCCGTGGCCATGCTGTGCGTGGCTTCGAAAATCCGCCCCATGATGGGCGTGAAGATAGCGCCACCGATGACGGCCATCACGATCAGCGACCCGCCGATCTTTGTATTGGGCCCCAGCCCTTTTAATCCCAGCGCGAAGATTGTGGGGAACATGAGCGACATAAAAAAGCTGGTGAGGAAGATCGCCCAGAGGCCGATCCAGCCTGGCAGCAGAACTCCGATGGCGACCAAAACCATGTTGACCAGGCTGTAGATTCCCATCAGTTTACTGGGCGCGATGAACTTCATCAGATACGTCGCCAGGAATCTGCCGATGGTGAAGACGACCAGCGTGCCGGTGAGAAAATACCCTGCGGTCTTTTCAGGAAGATGCGTGTAGTCCTGAACATAGGTGATGAAATAACTCCAGGTCCCCACCTGAGCTCCGATGTAAAAGAATTGCGCCAGCACGCCTTGAACGAAGTGCGGGTATTTGAGCAGCTCCCGGGAGTTTCCCTTCGGCGCGTCAGCGGCTGAGCCGGACTCGTCAGCGATTTTGGGAAACTTTGTGCTCATGATCACCACTGCAAAGAAAAAAACGATGCAGCCGAGCACCAGGTAAGGAGTGACGACGCGCAGTGTTTCGTGCTGCAGGTATGCTTGATACGTCCCGGCAGTTTTCAACGCCGCAACCTGCGCCGGATTCAGTTCGACCCCCGAAAAGATGAAGATGGTGCCGACGATGACTCCAGCGATACACCCCAATGGGTTGAAGGCCTGCGCGAGATTCAGGCGCTGCTCCGATGTTCGTGGGTCGCCCAGCACCGAGATGAAGGGGTTCGCGCCGGTTTCCAGAAAAGACAGGCCGCCGGCGATGACGAAGAGCGCAAACAGAAAGAATCCGTAGCGCTGCACGACGGCAGCAGGCCAGAAAAGCAGCGCGCCCGTGCCGAACAGAAGCAAACCGATCACCAGCCCGGTCTTGTACCCATACTTGCGCATGACCAGCGCGGCCGGCAAGGCCAACAGAAAATAGCCCAAGTAGAAAGCCGATTGAATCAGGCCGGCCTGAAAGCGGTTCATCTCAAATGATTTCATGAACTGCTTGATGAGCACGTCGTTCAAGTTGCTGGGGATGCCCCAGAGGAGAAACAACGTCGTCACCAGAACAAAGGGCAGCGTGTTGCCTGGCGAAAACAGTCGGGGCTTGCCGAGCGATTGGTTTTCAGAATCAGGCAGAGCGGCCAACCTGAGTCCCCTTCGCGAGCGCCTCGGTAATCCCAAGCTGTGAACGCCCCAGTTCAGTCAAGTCCCCAAGTGTTCCGCGCCCCACGAAATCGACTTCAAAATCATCAGAGGCGAAGTCCGGTGGAGTTTTTCCCGCGAGAAAAGCCTGCGCTTGCTGCGGCAGGTAAGCGGAATTCTTGGCGCAACCGGGCGCCGAAGCGATGTACATCACGTTGCTGTAGCCCGAACCGCGATGTTCGTTTTCAACCGCGTGCACTACATCGGAATGCCAGAAAACGGCGTCGCCGGGTTCCATCAATGGAATGGAGGAAAGAGCTTCGATCAACAAACTGTGAAACTGCGGATTCACGGAGAGCGCACGGCCCGGCTGCGCCCCGCAAAGGTCGTCTTCGGCGACATCGTCCTGCAGCGCGCGCAGCAAGACGTACACCATGGACTCGGCGATGGGAATCAGCTGCAGCGTGCCGTCTCCCTTTCCTTGACGAGTCAACGCAGTCCATCCCTGAAACGTGCGGAACATCGAGCAAACCGCGGGGGAAGGAACCTCGCGGACCTCGGGGCGGAAGGCGGCATCATACGCGTCGTACTGGTAGCGTGTTGCCGGAAAAGACGTGGCGATACACTTTGCGAAAATTTTCGTCGAGCCAACGCTCCACCGAGCCGCCATCCACGTGCGGGGATAGGCCCAACGATGCGGAACCGGGTGGGCGCCGCCGAATACGATCGGCGTAGGCGGGCACCTCGTTCGGATTGAAATGCCGCCGTCCTTCACTTTCCGCTTGCCACAGGTTATTCATGAAAACGCGTACACGAGTCAGCGATTCGGCTTGGCGAGCCTGCACTTGCGGGCGCGACCAATAGACTCCGTAAATCTGCGGTTTCGCAGACGCCAGCGTTCCGAAGTATTTGTCTTCCGCGGCGTTGGCAAGTTTGGCGTCGAGGTCGTTTTTTTCAACGTAGGCAGTGATTTCATCGTTCCATGCATTTGCCTGCGCCGGAGCGAAAGTTTCACGGATGACGCACGCGCCGCGCTGCTTGATTTTCGCGATCATCTCCGCGGGCACGCTGCCGGCTGCGATATCCGAATAATGGACGATCGGGACAACCGCTTGGCCCGACTCTCGTTCCTTGACGATCGCGTCCACGCGACGACGCATCTCGGATTCGACTTTCTGGAAAGCCGCGGCATAACCGGGGAGCGCTGCGCGCAGGGACTTTTTCGTTTCGCGCACCAGCTTGGGCAGGTCTGTGATTTCGAATTTCATGAAATTCTGCTCCTTGTGCAACTCGTTCTGGCGGCGAGAGCGCAGCCCAGAAGCCGCGACGGCGAATCTAGCAAAGAGCAGAATTGGTGAGTGATGCAGAACGGCCAACTACTGGTACAATTCGGCCAGCGCGCAATAGCTGCAACTGGACGACGCTATGAAACCTCAATTTGAATCGGTCACGTTTCCGAAGGGCTGCTCGGTGCGCGTTTACCACAGACGCGTTGTGGAGATCCCCTTCGAGTGGCACCACCACCCGGAATACGAACTTACCTTGACGTTGAACAGCAAGGGTTGGCGATTCATCGGTGATCATATCGGAAAATACCGCTCACCGGATCTGGCGCTCGTGCCGTCCGACATGCCGCATACCTGGGCCTCCACCGCAACCATCCATCGCAACGAACCGCATACCGCGATCGTTATATGGTTTTCAGGACATTGGGCGCTGCAGATGGCGCAAGTGTGCCCGGAGTATGCGGCCATCCGGCGCTTGCTGCGAAACGCCGCGACCGGCCTGGAATTTCCGCGGTCCACGGCCAAACGCGTTGTGGGCCGTCTTGACCAGATCCTCTCGGAATCTCCGCAGTCACGCCTGCACGCTACGCTCGATCTGCTGGTGGCGCTGGCCGACGTGAACGCGGTCAATCTCTCGAAAACCGCGATGACCGTGCCGTCCGCCGCGGATAGCGAGCCGGCGCAATTCACGCGCGTGCTGCAATATCTTCACCGGCAGTTCCAGGAGCCGATACGGATCGCCGCGCTCTGCGGTGTGGGGAATTTGTCCGCGAGGTCGTTGCACCGCCTTTTCGTAAAACATACCGGCGACAGCGTCAGCGAATACCTCTGCAAGCTGCGCATTGGGCGCGCCTGCATGCGCTTGGCGGAAACCGACATGCCGGTGAGCATGATCGCGTACGAAGTCGGTCTCTCGAATCTCGCCAACTTTAACCGGCAGTTCCGCCGCATTCGGCAGATGACCCCGAGCGCCTACCGCCGATCCTTCAAGCAGCATGCACTAACGCCGGAAAAGACCAGCCGCGCGGAACTGCGGATCCGCCCCAGGTCGCTGGAAGGCCTGCCCGCTGCAATTTCGTTCCGCAAGACGCTGTGAATAACTTCGGCCCACATCCAATCCGCCGGAATCTGGCGGAAGCCAGCGCAAACACTTGCTGCCCGCTGAAACGTTTCGCTATAAGATGATGCGACCAGGCCGGGCCCGTAGCTCAGCTGGTTAGAGCAGCGGACTCATAATCCGTTGGTCCTAGGTTCGAATCCTAGCGGGCCCACCAAGTTATCCACTTCCCTTCGCAAATATTGAATTGCGTCAGCGATTTGTCTGTGTGGTTTCAGCGCGGCACAGTATTGGAACTCGATTGCGACTGGGCGGCGGTCGCGATGGCGCTTGGCTTGTTGGGCGGCTCGTCGGGCACAGTGTAGGGCGCGCCATCGTGCATGAACAGACGCGAGGCTTCTTCGCGATTGAATGGGCGGGCGCCGCGGCGGCCGAAGACGGCGATTTGATTGCCACTTTCATCCACGGCGCGGTCGCGGTCAATGCCCTTCGATACTGCGAGCGCCGGACCGCTGGTGCGATAGGTGGCGATTAGTTTGGGCGTGGGCCGCGGGCTGAAGCCGTAGGAGTTGGGCGAATCTTCGGGCGATAATATTTGCAGCACCCGCAGACCGTTGCGGCCATCGGCGACGAAGGCGAAGGCGCTAGCGTCCACCATGCCGATCTTGATGTCCTGCGCGTCGTTGATCTTTCCATCGCCGGTGAACACTTGGTCGAGCCGCGGCTGCTCGGGTTTTTCAACATCCACGATGGCGACGCCTTCCCTTCCGCCTGCGACGTAGGCGTAGGTGCGGGCGACGTAGATATTGCGGGCGTCGGCGAGCGGTACGAGGGCGCTCGCAACCATGCGGGGATGGTCGAGCGCAGAAACGTCGAGCACTTTCAGCCCGTCGCGATCCACCACGAACGCGTAGTGAAATTGAATGGCGATTCCGCGCGGCTCGTGCAGCTCCGGCTCGCCGATTTCCGTGGTGACACGCGGATGCAGCGGATCGTTCAGGTCCACCACCACTAGGCCGCGATCGCAGAGCATGTAAGCATAGGTTCCGGCAATGGTGATGCGCCGCGCGCCGTTCAGAATTCCATCCGGATTGAAAGCCAGCGCGCGCTTCAGAAAATTATTGCGCGGATCGCCATCGAGCAGCGTGCTCACACCGGGCGATTTGCTTTTGGGATCGGGATCGCCGACGACTACCAGGCCTTCGTACTTGTCGGCCACGTATAAATAAGCGTAGAGCGGATGAATGGCTTGCTCCTCGTTCACTGGATTACGCGCACGCGCGGGATCGAGCGCTTGCGTCGAAGGGCTGGCGACGGCCGTCGCGTATTTGGTGCTCACGTAAAAGCGCTGGCCGAGCGGAGAAACGGGAGCGGTGATGGTGCGCTCGGAGAAATTCTTGTTGTCCACATTCGCGACGTCGTACACGCGGAATCCGCCCTTGCCCAGCGCGGCGTAGAGATATTCGCCGCGCAGCTGCAGATCGAGAACGTTTCCGATGTGGTGGTAGGACTCCTGCAGTTCGCGGCCGCGCGCCACGTGCTGCTGATAATCCTGCGGGTAGGCCACGCGCTGCAGATAACTGCCGATGATCGCGGGCGGCTCATCGTGTTCGGCGACGGCCACGGCGTCAAAACCCTTCGCGCCATCGGCGACATAGATATAGCGGCCCATAAAGTTCAATAGATTCGTGCCCTGCAGCAGCACCTGCGCCATCCAGGCGTTATTGTCCTTGCGGTCGGAAATGTGGCAATCGTCGCAGGCCTTGGTTTCCTTGGCGCGAACGGTGTGTGGAACAAACGTGCTGAACGCGGTGCCGCTGAGCCCTTCGGCGGAAACGGTTTGTTGCATGTAATAAATCCAATCGCGATTCTGATTTTGGGAGCTGACCAGGATGGCGCAGGACGAACGGACCGGCGCGATGCGATGGCCGGTGACGGTGCCATCAATGCCGAGCATGAAGCCATCGTCGCGCAGAACCTGAAAATTGTAGGCGGTCCAATTGCGCGTGAGGAGGCCTTCGTTGTGCAGCATGGGCTTGCGTTGATTGGCCGTCATGGAAAGATGGCAGCCGAAACAATTGGGCGTCCAGGAGGTGTGGCAGGCGTAGCAAGTCATGCGGCTATTGGCGTGCGCGAGCTGCGCTGAATCGGAGGGAACGTCGCCCCAGGATTTGCCGTCGGTGCGAATGGTTTTCGCCCAGCGCGATTTTTCACTGTAATGCGAATTGCCGGGAGTGATAGTGTCGAGGGTTTGCACGACTTCCCATTCTTTGTCCTGCTCAACCATGGAGCGTTGGAACAGCTTGCCAGCGCGGAATTCGAAGCGGCGCGTGTTCCAGGGAGTGCGCAGCGCATCGAAGTGTGTGCCGCCGGCAGGAGACGCGGCGCCGGACGAAACGAGGGTTGCGCGCGCGTCAATCGAGCCGTGGCAATCCACGCAATCGAGTTCGATGGCGGCGCGCGGCTCGGCGTAGAGTTTGCCGTTGCCATGGGAATCCTGCTCGAAATGGCAATCCACGCAGTGCATCCCTTTTTCGAGGTGAATGTCGGCGAGGTGGACTGCCTTTTTGAATTTGTCGGGATCCTTGGGGGCGACAATTTTATTTTCGGCGTCGAGCAGGTTGCCCTGGCGATCGCGTTTATAAACGGCGCGAAAGACCCAGCCGTGGCTATGGAAATCGGCGAATTGCGTCTGGTCGAGTCGCGCGTTGAATTCCGGGCTGCCCAGTTTTTCGAGGAATTTCGGATCGGACCACAAGCCGCGCGCGGCCGCGCCCTCCGGATTGCGCAGCGCGATCTGGTATTTTTCTTCTTCCGTCGGATTGTGTTGCTGGCGCGGATACATCGCGGCGCCGTCGGCTTCGTTGTCCCACCAGGTGTAGCCGAAGTAGGTGGTTTCCATATTCGTGCCGGGATGAACATGGCAAATCATGCATTGGCTGGACGGAATCGCGCGCGTGAAGCTGTGGCGAATGGGATGCCCGGACTCATTTTTCGGGATGGTGGGATCGGCGGAGGCGCTTTCGCCGAGATGGCCGAAGCGGGCATATGGACCAGAATGTTGCGGCGAGCGATCGTTGGCGTAAACCACATGGCAGGCGGTGCAGCCGCTGCCGCGATAATCGCCGGGTTCATCGTTCGTGCCGGGCAGCGAAAGCAGCGGATCGAGCAGACGCGTTTTCTGCAGGCCGAGAAAAACGGGATCGGTGCGCAGCAGCGTGCCGAAGCCGCGCTCGCCGAGCTTGTCGTCCGGGCGGCCGGATTCATCCTCGCGATTGGGATTGCCGATTTCGCCTTTTTTTTCGCCGCCGCGTTCAAATACGCGCAGGATGTTGCCGGGCTGCGAAATTTCCCAGCGTTGCAGAGGCGTCAGCTCCGGGACGACGCCCTTGGTGCGCGTTTCTTCGGGCGTGGGCGTTGGCACGGTGAGCAGCGCCTGCGGCTGGCCATCCGAGGAATAACTTTCGCCGAAGCGCGCGTTCTTCAGGGGGAAGGAGCCGTTGTTGTAGAGCGCCGCGCCCCACAACATTCCGCCGTGCGTCATCATGCTGGTTTTTACTTTCAGAACTTCCGATGCGTGGCATCCATTGCTGCCGCAAGTTTCCGCAGCGACGCGCAAATCGCCGGGATTGACGAAACGTACGTAAGCATAATTCTCGCGCAGCCATTTGGTGTAGAGGCGCGGCGGATTCCCGGAGGCTCCTGCGAGCGCGGAATCGGTGGGCTGCGGATGCGCGCGATTCTTCAGCTGTTGGTACTGCACCGCGCCGGGCTGCGTGCCGGATGGCAGAAATCGCGGTCGAGTCTCCGCCGTGGCAATCCACGCAGGCCAGATGGACTGTGCCGGTGGGATGCATGGAAGGCTCATCGGTGGTGGTGTGGCAGGAAACGCATCCGGCGCTCTTGCGATCCACATCGGATTGGGATTGTCCGAGCAGGCTTCGTTGCTGCGCCGGCGACTGTGCGTGCGAGCGGCCTTCGAACAGCAACGCGGTGGCTGCGGCGGCAGCGACAACGATGATAGCGACGCAGGCGCGGCGCATGCTGCGCTTTCGCGCCGTGGAGCCGTCCGCCGAGCCGCGCATGAATGTGATCAGCAAATTCGCACGCTCAAAATTGAAATCGCAAATCGGTGAAAAGCGAAAACATCACTCTGCCGGTATAAATATCTTTCAGTCCCTGGCCTGGAATCAAAGCGGCCGCGCCCGCCGCAATGGAAATATTTTCGGTGAGAGGCGGACGGTAGCGCACGCCGAAGCTGGAATCAACTCCAATGGAGTGGTGAATCGGCGATTGAAACAGAATTTGTTCGAGCGTCTCGGTGCGCTCGAAGCGCAAATAATTCACGTTGGCAAAGCCGCGCAATTTTGGCGTCAAGTCAAATTCGGCGCCGATATTCGCCAGGAAAATTCCAGGATTCACAAAATTGGCCTGGCCTTCGTCTTTGTTCGAGCGCAGATCGGGCAGCAGGCTGTTGCCAGAGTTCAGAGCGACGCCCGAGCCCGTCAAGCGAATGCTTTCGCGATTCCAAAAGCTGAAGATGCCGCCGGCAAATTCCGGAAAATCGTCAATCGAGTCAAATCCTCGCGCGCGGTTGCTGGAAGGATTCGCCGAGCCGGAGGCGTAGAAGACCGAACTTTTGATGCGAAACCAATCTTTGTCGTAGGAAAGCTCGAGCGCGGCCATCTGCGCGTTGATGGTGACGGCTTTGCCGGCGATGGCGTTGAAGCTGTCGTTGCCGAACGCCTGATAGAAAGCGTGCGTCAAATTCAGCGGGCCGATGTGGCCGTCGCCGGTCCAGCCGAGATAGACGGCGTGCACGCTGTGCGGGCGGATCATGCCGCTGGAAAAAACGGCGCCGATGGGCGAGGGGCGTACCAGAAAACCGTTATCGTCGTAGTGAATCGAGGCGTCGTCCTTGTTGTAATGCACACTCAACTGCGCGGTGTAGCCCTGGAACAAAAAATCCTGGCGGTAGGCATTGGCAATGACGACCTGTTGATTGCGCAGCGCCATGGAATTCAGCCCGCTGTTGGTGTTCTTCTCCAGGAAATTGAAATAGGCGACGTTATATTGCCACCGATTGGAATCCAGGTTGCCGAAGAAGCGCACGCCTGGCTGTTCTTCCACAAACAGGAAGCCGCGAAAATCGCTGTTGAAAGCCTGGATGCCGGCGCGCACCGAAACAAAATCGTAATTCGGGCCGAGATCGTGCAGCTTCACTTCGGCGAAGGCTTCCTGCAAACCGAGATGCGAATCCAGGCGCGTGGTGCCCTTGCGCACGTCCACGTTCACAACGCCCAGTTCCTGCACGTCCAGATAATTCAGGCTGACGACCGGAGTGATGCGGATGCGCCAATCCACCGGGCGGAAGGAGGTGTCGCCGTGAAAAAGATCAAAGGAAAACGCGAAAGTTTGATCCAGGAAAAGCTGGTTGCCCTTGCCGAAAAAATCACTGCTGCCGGGCCGCGCGGAACTGACGTCGGTGGGCGTGGGCAGGCGCCGGCCGTCTAAAAATGTATCGCTGGCGGCGGTGAGATTCAGAAAAGTCTGCTTGCCGATGATCGGCACGTCGCCCTTCAATTTATTGCGGTTGAAAGGATCCCACTTGCTGCCCTTCACGTAGGGATGTTCGCCACCGATTCCGTAGCGGTCCCAATCGGGCATGGCGACGGACCAGCGATCGGGATCGGGACGAAAGACCTGATCGGAAGGAGGCAGCGATTCCGGCGCGGGTTGCTGCCCCGCCTGCTGGAGATTGCCGTTCTGCACCGCGTTCGGCGGAACTGTGGGAGATGGCGCAGGCTGCGAACCGTTCGGCGGATTTGTGGAACCGGTGGGAAGCTGCGGAAATTGCGGCGGCGCTGGTGCAGTGGACGGGATGGCAATGAGCGTAATTTCGCGCACGAGATCGTCGCCAGGTTTTAGCTGCACGGCGGGATAGCTGAATTCCTGAAAGCCCGCGACTGCAATTTTTAGCTCGTAGTCACCGGGGGCGACGTCGATGAACCGGAAGACTCCTTGGGCGCTGCTGATTTTTTCGATTTTTTGATCCGTGGCCGCGTTGCGCAAGATCACCGTTGCACCGATGACCGGCTTCCCGTTCGCATCGCGGATCACGCCTTGCAACGCAGCTTTCTTTGCAGGCGATTGCCCGGGCAAGCGTTGCTGTGCGACGGATTGCAGGGGCAAGTTGGATCTTGTGCCGGAAGCGGACGCAGGCGCGATGCAGAGCAAACTCACGAGCCAGCACAGACACGCCGATCTCGAAAGCAACACGCGGGAAGCGTCGCGCATTGCGTCAGGCCCCGGCTGTCCGGTGAGTTTCGGGGAGAAACAATTGGAATCGTTTCGCGATCACAGTTTTTTCCGGAGGCGGCAAATCTGTTCCAACGACCCGGCGCGCACAATCTGGGACCCGATTTTTGCATTATTCAATCACGATTGCACAACTGATTTGCAGAATGATTGAGAACGATGTGCGGCTGTGGTACCAATAGTCCAAACCGATGATTCGGGCGGCAAAGCAAACGGTTCGCACACGCCCGTGGAGGCCGATCAGCCTACGGGTTTGCCTGGGCGTGGCATTTTGCCTGATGCTTGGCGCGTGCGGCGGCGGTGGAAGTGGCAGTAGCGGCGGCGGCGTGGGCGTGGCGTTCCCACCAGGTCCTCCGCCCGCGACCGAAACCTTGTCGGCAGCAGACGTACAAATGGTGGTGGAGGCCGCGGCGACTGCGGCGCCATCCGACGCCATGGCCATCGCCGTAGTGGATCGCATGGGCCGTATCCTCGCCGTGTACGTAGGACCATCCGCGCCGCCTACGTCGTTGGGAAATTTCGGCGCGATGATTCCCACGGCGGATCTGGCGGTCGCGCTGGCGCGCACCGGCGCTTTTTTCAGCAACGATGAGGCGCCGCTTTCTTCACGCACGGTGCGATTCATAAGCGGCATTCATTTTCCGCCAGGCGTTGCGAACACCGCGAACGCCGCGCTGTACGGCATCGAGAATACCAATCGGGGCTGCAATCTCGCGACGAGCATCAATACGCTCGTGCCGCCGGCCACCACGATTGCCGGCGCAACTCCGGGATACGGAATTATCACGGGCAAGACGGATTTAAATGATAGCGACGCGACTGCGGTGAATCCCGGCGGTGTGCCGATTTTCAAGAACGGGCAAGAAGTGGGCGGGATCGGAGTGGCAGCGGCGGATCCGAACGCAGCGGAATACGTGGCGTACGCTGCCGCGGGGATGATCGGGATGAGCGGGCCGAGCACGGCGACCGACGGCGTCGGCTTTCCTGCTTTTCCAGCGCCGGGAATTGTTTCCATCGCGGGCATCACACTGCCGTTCGTGAATCAGACCACGGCGCCGAGCGGCGTCACCAGCGGCACATTCAACGCCGCCAACTTTACGATAAGCCCAGTGGCCAGCCCCGGAGTTCCGCCCGAAGGCGCGCTAATTGCCGCGGCGGATGGGCCGGTGGGTGGCCTGACGGCAGCGCAAGTGACGCAGATCATCAACAACGCGGTAGCGACGGCCAATGTGACGCGGGCACAGATTCGCCTGCCCATCGGAGAGCGCGCAAAAATGACGATCGCGGTGAGCGATCTGGACGGCACGCTGATCGGCTTGTACCGCATGACGGATGGAACGGTGTTCAGTATTGATGTGGCCGCGTCGAAAGCGCGCAACGTGATTTACTTCAGCGGGACGAACCGGCAAGCCGCGGATTTGAACCAAGTGCCGCTGGGTACGGCGGTCACAAATCGCACCATCGGTTTTGGCGCGCAGCCTTTCTTTCCTTCGGGGATCGATGGCACATCGCCAGGGCCGTTCTTTAATCTGTACACGCAGGATACCGACAATGCGTGCACGCAGGGATTTCAAGTGCCCAGCGTGGCGTGGCCCAAGGCCAATCAGAGCGGCGTGGTATTTTTTCCCGGTTCGGAACCTCTGTATATCAATGGCGTGCTGGTGGGCGGGCTCGGCGTCAGCGGGGATGGCGTGGATCAGGATGACTACGTGACCGCCGGCGGCGCCGTGGGCTTTGAAGCGCCCGCGAATATTCGCGCGGACCAGATTGTGATCGATGGAGTGCGGCTGCCGTATTTGAAGTTTCCGCGCAACCCGACGGATTGAAGGGCAGCGACGAGTGGCGAGCGGGCTAACCCTCGCGGAGTTTGTGCCCGGAAAGATTTCCCAGGCCGTCGTAGGCGGCGTACTTGTACATCTCGGAAAGCGTCGGATAGTTGAAGACGAAGTCAATGAAGGCGTCGAGAGTCATCGCGGATTCCAGCGCCATCATTCCCAGATGAATCAGCTCGGTGGCGCTCTCGCCGATGATCTGCACGCCCAGCAGGCGGCGGTCTGACCGCGCGAAAATTAGTTTCAGCAATCCGGTCAAATCGCCCACAATCTGGCCGCGCGTGTTGTTGGCGTAGCGCGCCCGTCCTACGGCGTACTCAATCCCCTTCTCCTTGCAGGTTTCCTCGGATTCGCCCACGGCGGAGATTTCGGGGATGGTGTAAATGCCCATCGGCAGCATGGAAGCCAGGCGCTGCTTGTACTGAAATCCGAACGCATGGCACACGGCCACGCGGCCTTGTTCCATGGAAGTAGAAGCGAGCGCGGGAAATCCGATCACGTCTCCGGCGGCGTAAACGCGCGGCGCGGCGGTGCGGTAGTTTTCATTCACTTCGATGTAGCCGCGCTTATTGAGCCCGACGCCCGCTTTTTCGAGCGCCAGTTTGTCCACCGCGCCACGGCGGCCGGCAGCAAAGAGGGCTGCTTCGGTTTCGAGCGTCTTACCGGATTGCAGGGTGATGCGCACTTTCTTCTGCGCGCGTTCGATTTGCGTGGTGCGCTCGCCGAAGAAAAATTGCACCCCCAGGTGCGCCAGCCGTTCGCGCAGGCAAGCGGAGATTTCCGCGTCCAGAAAAGGCAGCACGCGATCGCGGCCGTCCACCAGCGACACTTCGGCGCCCAGCGCCGTGAAAATGGAAGCGTATTCGCAGCCGATCACGCCGCCGCCCACCACCGCCAGGCTGCGCGGAATGGAACCCATTTTCAAAATGGAGTCCGAATCGAAAATATTTTCATCATCGAAGGGAATTTCCGGCGCGCGATGCGGGACGGAGCCCGTGGCGATCAGGATCGCGTCTGCCTTCAGCGTGAGACACTCGTCGCGTAACGTGATTACCGAGAGGGTGCTGGAATCTTCGAAAGTGGCGAGACCGCGGATGAGGTCAATGCCGTGTGCCGCCAGGTTCTGGGCCAGCTTTTTGCGCTCGGCTTCCACCACTACATCCTTGCGGTGCATGAAATTCTTGACGGTCAAGCCTTCGCGCAGCGAATAGTCCACGCCATACAAACCCCGCTGGCGTATGCCGGAAAAATACAGCGCGGACTCGCGCAGAATTTTGCTGGGGATGGTGCCGGTGTTGACGCACGCGCCGCCGAGAACGTCGCTGCACTCGATGAGCGCGACGCGCTTGCCGAAGTAGGCGGCTTGAGCGGCGCCTTTTTCGCCGGCCGGACCTGAGCCGATCACCACAAGGTCATAATTTTTCACGCAAGCCCTCCTGGCGTTCGTGCCGCACAGCTTTCAGGGTTCGTAGGAATATATTACGCGGCATCTTGGTTTACGGCAGCAGGGCGTTTACCTGGCGCAACTTGCCGGCGAAGCGCGCCGGATCGTAGGCGGATGGGTCCTGCAAATCCTGGAAGAGCGCGCTGATGGCGGTGCGCAGCTCGGCGGAATGCGGGAATGGCTCGTTCCGTTCATACGCGACGAACAGCGATTGCACGGCCATGGCGGCCTGTGCCGCGGCGTGCTCGCCCTGCGCGGAAATGTTGTCCGCATCGCCCGAAATTTTCCGCAGCAAGCGCAGCGTGGACGCGGGATCGTTGGGCATCGCGCCGACTTTCAAAGACAAGTCGCCGACAAGTCTGGCGCAATTTCCGGCGGAAGTGGCTACCGCGTCGCGGTCCGGATTTAATTGGCTCATCAGCTGAGCCAGGCGCGCCAGCTCGGAATCCAGTTTTCCGGCATCGTCGCCATCGGCCTGGAAAACTACTTCGTGAAAGATTGTGTAGCGCGAAGGATTCCACGGCGGATCGCCTGGGCGCCGCCCGGAATACCCGCGGGCTTGGCGCCAGCTATTTTCCGGCAAGGTCAGGCTGTGATGGCACGCGTAACATTGCAGCTCGGAATATTCGGGCCAGAATTTGCCGTGCGCGCGAGATTCAAGACGGAGCAGGGATTGCCGCAACTGCACGGCTTGGCCAGTGGTCAGTTCGCGAACGTCGTACCAGGGGTCGGTGTTTTCGGGTTCGCCCGGCTCGCCGGGTTCTTTCCAGTGGCGCGGCATGACGGCAGAGAAGGAATCGAGCTCGAAATAAAGGTCCGGATGGCCGGCGGCGATCATTTCATGGTCAACAGATTTTTCCTCGCTGCCCAAATGGCAACTCAAACATTTTTCGCTGCGCTTGGTAAGGTCGCGCATGTCGTACATGCCCGCGGCGACGGATTGTTCATGCGTCCAGTCGCGTTCGGTATGGCGACCGAGCCAAGCGGCGGCAGGACCGTGGCAGCTTTCGCAGCTCACTCCTTCGCTCAGGTCGAAGGTGCGGGCGCGTTGCGTCGCGGGAACATCGAGCGCGTGGCACGCCAGGCACTTGGGCGCGGACTCGGCTTTGCCGATGCCGAGAATTGTAGCCATGCGCGCGCCAATGTTGCCCTGCAAAGAAGCGTAGGCTTTGGAGTGTTTGTCCTTGACGATCCAGGTGCTGTACTCGTTCTGCAGCACGCGATTATCGGTGCGCGGCGAGACGCTGCCGTGGCACGTGGTAGATGCGCACGAACCCGGACCGGTGTAGCGAGCCGCCTGACCTGCCTGGCCTGTCTGGCCTGTCTGGTTTGCTTGGCGTGCCGGGCCATCGAACGCGAAGAGCGGCATCACCGCTTCTTGCGAACGCGCGATTGGGCAGAGGGCCACGCTCGCAATCACAAAAGCAAAAAATAGAGATGGAGAAATCGCAAACAACCGGCGTTTGGTAACGAGCTTCGTATCCATTGGCAATTTGGCAGAGCAGGATGCCGGACCGCACGGCCGGTGGAGTGTGAAAATCCTGCGAATCAGCCACCTTGTACTATCGGATACTATCGAAATCAACTGAATTCAGGCTGAATTATTCGCGGCGCCTCGCGCAAGAATAATTGCACGCTGGATTTCGCGCGACGCTCGTGGTTATATCCGTATACGCAACACCGCTGGAGACGGCTGGTTGTTTTCCGGGGCGCGAATGCATACTCTCCCCGGTGAGGATTCCTTCCCCTTGATTTTTAGCGAGCTCAGGGAAATTCAACGCCAGTTCGGCTACCTGCCCGCCGATCAACTGAAAGCTCTCGCCAAAAAAATTGATGTGCCGCTGTATCGCCTGCACGGAGTCGCCAGCTTTTATCCCCATTTTCATCTGACGCCGCCGCCGAAAGCAGACGTGCGCGTTTGTCAGGATATGTCCTGCCATCTGCGGGGCGCGGGCGCGTTGCGCGCCGGTCTCGAAGAGGCTTTCCGGCAGTCCGCATACACCGACGCGAAAATCGGCGGAGTTTCCTGCCTGGGCCGCTGCAATGAAGCGCCGGCGGTCGGGATCAACGAACACATCTATACAGGTCTCGCGCAGAATCAGATCACTGCAATGGTCGGCGACGTGCTCGCCGGCGGCGCGTTGCCGGAAATTTCGCAAGTGCACCGCCGGATACCGTGCGCATCGGATCCATACGGCGAAGGAGAGCACTACCAGACTCTGCAGCGCCTGATAAAGTCGCGGGATCTGGACGCGGCGTTTGCCACGCTGAAAGCTTCCGGGCTGCGCGGCCTGGGCGGAGCGGGCTTCCCCACCGAATCGAAATGGCAGCTGGTGCGCCAGGCGGCGGGACCGGAGAAATTCATCGTGTGCAATGCGGACGAAAGCGAGCCCGGCACGTTCAAGGACCGCTTCATCCTGACGCATTTGCCGCACCTCGTGGTGGAAGGAATGATTCTGGCAGGCGTGCTGACCGGCGCGCAGAAGGGCATCCTTTATATCCGCCACGAATACGAGGACCAGGAAAAAATACTGCACGATGAAATCCGGCGCTGTTCGCGCAACGGACTATTGGGTTCGCAAGTCCTGGGAAGCGAATTCAGCTTTGATCTGGAAATATTCGTCAGCCCGGGCGGATATATTTGCGGCGAAGAAACGGCGCTGCTGGAAGCCATCGAAGGCAAGCGCGCGGAGCCGCGCAATAAACCGCCGTTTCCCGTGCTGCAGGGTCTGTGGAACAAGCCGACGGTGATTAATAACGTCGAGACGTTTGCCAACGTGCCCACCATCCTTTTCCGCGGCGTGGATTGGTACAAATCGCAAGGCTTGAATGGCGCGGCGGGGCTGAAGTTTATTGGAGTGAGCGGCGACGTGGTGCATCCCGGCGTGTACGAAGTGCCGATGGGCACGCCGGTATCCGAGCTGATCTTCAAATACGCCGGCGGGATCGCGGATGGGAAAAAATTGAAAGGCTTCGCGCCCTCGGGACCGTCTTCCGGTTATTTGCCCGCGTCCATGGCGGACGTGCGGTTGGATTTCAAGTCGCTGGCAGACGCCGGCTCGATGCTGGGCTCCGGCGCGCTGGTGGTGTGCGCGGACGATCGCTGCATGCTGGACATGGCGCTGAATTCGACGCAATTCTTCCGCAACGAATCCTGCGGCAAGTGCGTGCCCTGCCGCGTCGGCTCGCAGAAATTGGTGGAGATGCTGACCGGCTGGACGCAAGGAAAAGGCTCGGCCGCGGACCTAGCATTGATTGACGAACTTTCCGGCGCGCTGCGGCTGACTTCGATCTGCGGCCTGGGGCAAGTGGTGCCCGCGCCGATCGCTTCGGTCTTGAAACATTTTCGCGCCGAAGTGGAAGCGCACATTTTGCAGCGGAGTTGCTCCGCGCGCGTTTGCCCGTGTGGTGTGAGGATCGGCGAAAGAGCCACGCAAAGCTTCGCAGCAGCAAAACAGGTGCGCACGTGAGTGCCAGCCCGCTGGTAGAACTCACGATAGACGGAAGGAAAGTCTCCGTCCCCGCCGGAACCACGATTTTCGACGCCGCGCGGATGCACAACATCGCAATTCCCACGCTGTGCCACCAGCAAAACGAAAAGCCCGTAGGCGTCTGCCGCGTATGCGTGGTGGACGTGGGCGCGCGTGTGTATACGGCGTCATGCATTCGTCCCGTGGAGCCAGGAATGGCGGTGAACACCGCCGCCGACGGAGTAAAGCGCGCGCGGCACACTTTGATTGAACTGCTGATGTCCGATCATCCCAGCCCGTGCGCGCGCGAGCGGCAGTCCGGCGATTGCGAGCTGGAGGCTTTGGCCAAGCAGGAGCAGATCACCGCAGCGCGTTATGCGCCGCGTGCGACGCGTCGCGGTCCCGACGATTCCTCGATGAGCATCGCCGTGGATTTCGATGCGTGTATTTTGTGCGACCGCTGCATTCGCGGCTGCAGCGACATTCGCGAGAATTTTGTCCTGGGACGCATGGGCAAAGGCGCCACCACGGGCATCGCGTTCGACGACAACGAGCCCATGGGCGAATCTTCCTGCGTTTCCTGCGGCGAGTGCATGGTTTCCTGCCCCACGGGCGCACTGACGAACAAAGTTGTGACCCAGACCGCCATTGCCAGGACGCCGGATTCCGAATCGGTGGCGCTCGAAGAGCTGCAGGAGCTGCCATTCTTCCAAGGCGTCTCCGGAACGTTTTTAAGCCTGAATCGCAACGCCGTCGTACGCAGGCATTTCAAACCCGGCGAGGTGATTTGCCGGGAAGGCGAATACGGATCCACGGCGTTTTACATGCTGGAGGGCCAGGCCAAGGTTTCGATTTCCAGCCCCATCGCGCACGTAAAGACGAAGGGCGCGGTGCGCAAGTTTCTGGGAAAACTTTCCAGCAAGCTGACGCAGCGCCAGAACGACGCGCGCGAAGAAGAAACTGCGCAGCACTGGATTCACATTGATGCGCCGATGGACCTGAATTACGACAATCCCGTGGCCGTGCTGGGTCCCGGCGACCTGTTCGGCGAAATGACCTGCATGAGCCTGTACCCGCGCTCGGCGACGGTGCGCGCGGAAACGAATTGCACGGCGCTGGAAATGCTGCGCAACGTGCTGGACATCATGCAGCGCAATAAAACTTTCCGCGCGCGGCTGGATCAATCGTACCGGCAGCGCGCCCTGGACTCCCATTTGCGCGCGGTTCCGGTATTCGCGGAATTGACGGATGAATTCATCGCAGGGCTGCGCGAACGGGTGGAGCTGCTGCGCTTTACTCCCGGCCAGGTGATTTGCCGCCAGGGCGAATCGGCGGACAGCTTCTACCTCGTGCGCATCGGCTTCGTGAAAGTGTCGCAGACGCATGCCGGCGGCGAAATGGTGCTGGCATATCTTTCACGCGGCGAATATTTCGGCGAAACGGCGCTGCTGGAGGACACGGTGCGCAGCGCCACGTGCACGGCGCTGGACCACGTGGAGGTGGTGCGCATCAGCGCGGAAGATTTCGCCAGCATGACGCGGCAGTTCCCCGGCGTCCGCCAGAAGCTCGAGCGGGTGGGGCAAGAACGCGTGCAGATGAATCACGAAACGCTGGTGATGATCAACAGCACGCCGCTGGAGAGCTTCCTGAAGCAGGGATTGATGGAAGCGCAAAGTTTGTTGCTGCTCGATCTGGACGCCTGCACGCGCTGCGACGCTTGCGTGAAAGCCTGCGCCGACGCGCACGACGGTGTCACTCGCCTGGTGCGCGAGGGATTGCGATTCGATCACTACCTGGTGGCGACTTCCTGTCGCCAGTGTTTGGACCCGCTGTGCATGGTGGGATGTCCGGTGGGTTCCATTCGGCGGCGCAATTCTCTGGAAGTGATTATCGAGGATTGGTGCATCGGCTGCGGGCTGTGCGCGGAGAATTGCCCCTACGGCAACATCAACATGCACCCGTTCAATGTTTTCACCGACGTGCCGGGAATGCCCGGCCAGAAAAAGGCAATGGTGAAGCAAAAAGCGACGTCCTGCGACCTTTGTTCGGATTTTGCGGAGCCGAGTTGTGTCTATGCTTGCCCGCACGACGCGGCCCATCGCGTGAACCCGCGGAAGTTTTTTGCGAATTTGCTGAAGCAAGGCACGAGCACGACGCCGGAAAGTTAAGAGATTTATCCTGCAGCACGGGAACGCACGAAACCTTGCGCATTGACCGCACACATCGCGCGTGGCTGATCGCTTCGCTGATTATTTTCGGCGTGGCGACGGCGATTTACGTTGTTTACGCGGCAGCGTCTCCCGCGGGTCCCAGCGGCGGCAGCGCCATCGGCTTGACGTTTGGAATTGCCGGCTCGCTCTGCATGATTTTCGCGGGACTGCTGGCGGCGCGGAAGAAAGTCCCGGTGTGGAGACTGGGCCGCGCACAGACCTGGATGCGCGGCCATTTGTGGCTGGGATTGTTGAGCCTGCCGCTGATTCTTTTTCACGGCGGCTTCCGGTTCGGCGGCCCGCTCACCAGCGTCTTGATGGTGCTGCTGATCGTGGTCGTCGTGAGCGGACTTTTCGGTGCGGTCTTGCAGCATTACATGCCGCCGGTGATGACCACGCGCATCCCCATGGAAACAATCTTCGAGCAAATCGATCGCGTGCGCGCGCAACTGCTGGCCGAGGCCGACGCAATGGTAGAAGCCGCCTGCGGTCCGCTGAATTTACAGAACACGGCGCCGGCAGCAGCGGCGCGATCAAGCGTGGCAACGGCAACAGCGACGATCGCAACAACCGACACAGTTCCGCTGTGCAACTTCTATAGCCGCGACATGCGGCCCTTCCTGCAGCAGGAACGCGTGCAAAACCCGGCGTTGTCGAATCGAGTGAAAGCAACCGGGATCTTCGAAGGGTTGCGCACGCTGCTGCCCGCTGCACTTCATGGCACCGTAAAAAATCTGGAAGATATTTGCGAAGAGGAACGGCAACTGCGCAGGCAGATCAGCTATCACCATTGGCTGCACGGATGGCTGATGCTGCACGTTCCGCTGTCACTGGCGCTGCTGCTGCTGGGCTGTGCGCACGCGATCATGGCATTGCGTTACTGAAGCGGCGGATCGAGACGGGCCGCGGCAAATAGAGGCGAGCATCGGTGGCACGAGCCAAGCTCACAACAAAAAACCTGGCGCAGCGGATTGACCTGGAATATTTCAAGCATCCGCACCCGTTCCGGCGCCTGCGTTTTATTTTGTCCGTCGCGCTTCCGGTGTTGGCGCTGCTTTGGCTGGGCTGGTACGCGCTGGCTCGCAACAATCGCATTTATAGTGGCGGCAGAATGTCCGCGTCTCATGCGGTGCTCACGGCGCGATGCAGCGCATGCCACGTGGCTCAAGCCGGCGTGTTCAGCGCCAGGGCCAGCGATCAGGGCTGCGATTCCTGCCACGACGCGCCGGCACACCACGCGAATCAAATTTTCACGCCCGCCTGCGCCGCGTGCCATGCGGAACACCGCGGACATCCGCGCCTGGCCGTAACCGCGGACGTCAGCTGCACGCAGTGCCACGCAAACCTGCACACCAGCGGAGCCGCCACGCATTTCACTGCGGACATAACGCGTTTCAACGGAGGCCATCCTGAATTCGCGGCGTTGCGCGCGGGCAGCAGCGATCCCGGCACGATCAAGCTGAATCACGCGATACACCTGAAACACAATCTGCGCGGGCCGAATGGTCCGGTGCAACTCGATTGCGAAGATTGCCATCGCACGGTGCGGCCGGAATCGCGCTGGCGGTTCGGTTCAAGCGGCGCGCAAGATCAGCCGGTGAATTTGAATCTGCGCGCGATTCCGCCGTCCATGGATGCGGGGCGCGCCTACATGTCTCCGGTGACCTACGCGAAACATTGCGCCGCGTGCCACGGATTGCAATTCGATGCGCGTTTTCAGGAAGGCGTGCCGCACGATACTCCCGAAGTGATCCACACGTTTCTGGTGCAAAAGTTTCAGCAATATATTCCCAATCATCCGGCGGAGTTGCGCGTAACGGCTCCGAACCGCAATCTTCCGCACCAGCCAATCCCGCCCGCGGTGCGCGTGCTCACCGAGCAGCAGTGGGTGGCGTGGCGAGTGGCGGAATCGGAAGAACTCCTCTGGCGGAAGACGTGCGCGCAATGCCACGCGCTAAAGTTTGCGGCAAGCGCGCCACTGCCTGTCGTCGCGAAATCCAATATCACGCAGCGCTGGTTTCAGCACGCCGTGTTCAATCACGATACGCACAAGCTCCTGAAATGTGTGGAATGTCATGGCGGCGCGCTGACCAGCCAGGAAACCGCGGACGTGCTGCTGCCGGGGATCGCGACTTGCGAGAAGTGCCATCGCGGCGGGCGCGAAGCTGCGGAGTCGCGCTGCTTCGAGTGCCACACCTACCACGATTGGAACCGCGAGAAGGGTGTAAAGGGGACGTTCACGTTATCGGCGTCGCTGCGCAGCAACTGATCGGCAGTAACGGGCACGCACAATTCAATCTAGAAAACTTCCAGCAGCCGCTCTACTTCGTCTTCATCACGTACACGCCGTCCCATTCGCCTTCCGGCGCGCTCTCCGAAAACTCCATCGCACGTTCCAGAAAAACCTGGCTCGGGCCGTCCTCCGGATATTTCAGCAGCACATCGGTAAACAGCGCCGCCGCCTCACGCCAATCTTGCGACCGGTAGGCGGCCATGGCGCGATCGAACTGCTCGAGCAGCTTTTCGTATTTGGATTTTTCGGCGGCGACGTCCAGCAACTCATAAATATTCACTGGCAAGTTTTTGCCTTTCACTCGTATTTTATCCAGCTCGCGGCACACGAACTGACTGGAAACCTGCCGATAGGTCGCCTCGCTGATCACAATCTGCACGTGATACTGCTTGGTGATGCCCTCCAGCCGCGATGCCAGGTTTACGTTGTCGCCCATCACGGTCCAGGACAGGCGCCGCGCTGAGCCCATATTGCCCACATTCACCAGACCCAGTGTTCAAACCAATTCCAATCGAAATCGGCGGGCGCCCCGCCGCTTGCCATTTGGCGTTCAGCGTCGCGAGGCCTCGCGACATGCGCAACGCACAGGCGCAACTGCGCGTCGCGTGATCTTCCTGCGGATAGGGTGAGCCCCAAAAAGCCATAATCGCGTCGCCGATATATTTATCGAGCGTGCCATCGGTGGCAAAAACAATTTCGGTCATTTGCCCGAAGTATTCGTTGAGCAGTTGCACCAGCTGGTCCGGCGTCAGTCCTTCAGAGATGGTGGTGAATCCGCGGATATCGCTGAAGAGCACCGAGAGTTCCTTCACCTCGCCGCCGGGACGAATATATTTCTCCGGATCTTTTTCAATCAGCGCGATCACTCCGGGGGCAAGATACTGCGAAAAACTCTTGCGAATATTGCGCTTGGCGCGTTCCTCGCTGATCATGCGCAGGCTGGTGATCGCCGCATAGTTCGCCGCGAGCGTGCTGGCAGGAATCACGAAGCTGAGCCACTGCCCTTTGTGCACGAAGCTGAAATAGACGAACCAGGCGTAAGCCGTGAGGGTCACCAGCACGGTAATCGTTGAATACAGCGGCGTCACGCGGCTGAACAGGAACCCGAAAACCAAGCCGAACAACAGAATGAATCCCACATCCACCGCCATTTCATTGGGCCCGCGCTTCAGGAATCCGCGCCCCTGCTCTTCGCTGTGCAGCAGGTTGTCTATGATGTTGGCGTGAACTTCCACCCCCATATAAATCGCGTCCTGGCCCGGGAACGGCGTATTGCGAATATCGCCGATGGCCAGTGCCGTGGCGCCCACCAGAACTATCTTGTCGCGAAAAGTTTCCGGCGGCACCGTCCCGCTGATCACATCCCACATCGAATACTGCGCATAGGTGCGGTACGGCCCCGTGTAGTTCAGATAGGGCGCTGCCGTCAGAGGCGTGCCGCAAGGTGTGACGGCCCAGCTGAATCCGTTCCAGCCCGTTCGGCGCAATGTAAGCGGCTACCTGCTGATCGGGAATTTTTTCGTACGCGCGCACCACTTCCAAATCGAGCGACGGGAAAAAGTCCATATCCTGATAGCGGATCATCAGCAAGGCGTGGCGCAGCGTGCCGTCGGAATCCGGAACGATATTGATGAATCCAAAGGATGCGGCCGAATCCGCAAGTTTGGGGATGTTGGCCTCGACGCCTTGCTTCACCAGCCCGCCGTTCTCACTCCACACCTTGCCCAAGTCCACGTTCTGCCCGCTTTTGAAGCCCACCGGCAAGATTTGAGGAAACACGTGAGCCCAGGCGATATTGAAATATTCCTCGGCCAATTTCGGGTCGGGCTGCGAGTCCAGAAATATGTGTCCGAGAACGATGTTGCCGCTGTTCTTCATGGCCGCGGCCAGTATCGCATCCTGATCGCTGGCCAGTTCCAGGTCCTGAATCCGCTTGCGCAGCGCGGGCGATGTCGCGGCGCCAAGCTCCGTCTGCAATTTCCCCAGCGCTTCTCCGGCGGAATTGCTCTCGGGGGTTGGAAACGTTACGTCAAACGCAATCACACGCGCGCCGCCGGCGCTCAATTTATCGATCAGTGCGGCGTAATTCTTGCGCGGCAGGGGAAACGAATTAATTTTCTGCAGGGTTTGTTCGTCAATGCCCACGATGACGATGCGATCGTCATGCGGGCGCGCTCCGCGCATTTCGAAGCGCAAATCCAGCGAGCTTTGTTCGATGCTTTGCAGGAATGCGAAACCGGCGCGCGAATCAATGGCGCCAATCCCGGAAAATCGGAACAGCACCAGCCCCAGCAGAGTGACCAGCACGCCCAGACCCAGGTCAACGTGGTCGAGCGCGAATCCTCTTAACCGTTCCCTCCAGCGGGGCCATCGCTGTTCCGGCGAGTTCATAGAAATCGCAATGGGCGAACAAATTCCGGGACCATTATGCCTTAGCTGAAAACGGCCCCGGCTTTAAGGAAGCAGCGTGTTCGCAACTCAGCCTCACGGAGCTCCGGTCACGGGCCCGCCCGGCTTCGTGGCCGGGGCGCCGCCGCCGCGCGTCAGACCGACGCCGAGGCCTACTCCTAATCCCACCGCCACTGCCACGCCAATAGTGACCCAGCGGAGCGTGTGGCTTTGGTGCGGGATCCCGGCGCTCGTCGGAATATCCGTGTCGGTGAGGCTGGTTTGCAAGGTCGCGGGCGGCGTGTCCGATGGCTGAAATCCGGCGGGCGGAATTTCCGATGTCACCACCACCATTTGACCCGGCGCTCACGGTGATGGAATTCGAGCTGCGTTGGATTGCCCGGAATTGTTACCGGCGTGCGCTCCGTTCGTTGGCGTTACCGAAACTTTGCCCTTGTAGCAGATCACCGTGGTGGAATTCGATTCGAATCCGACGTAAAAATCCGTACCGATGACCCCGATCACCGCGTTGGGCGTCTTCATTTCGAATTTGCCGCCGGGCTTGGAGATCTTCACCACCTGGCTGCGAATCTTGCCGAAATCCATTTCCAACGAAGTCTGCTGCGAAGCGCTGTCGTGCTGCACGATGCGCAACTCACTGTCCGAACCCAGGCTGAGAATCGAACCGTCCTTCAGTCCGGCGCGCACACGGCCGCTGTGCTGCGTCTGCAGCAAATCGTTCCAATTCAAATCCTCTTTCACCTTCGCGGGTTGCGAATTGCGCGTGGCCGCGGGGATCAGGGCGTTGATCTGGCCCGCCGGCTGATTGCCCGTCTGGGGTTGCGGCATCGCGGGCAGAGCCGCCAGCAGAGAGCTCAGCACAATCACAGTAAAGCGCTTCAACAAATTCATGCGAGACTCCTTCGATTGATTTTTCGGCGTCCAGTGCAACGATTCTGACAGAGGCTCGGGGAGTGTCAACGCGGAGGGCCGGGGAATGCGCCAAGGTGGTTAACAGCACGCCCCGAACACGCCCTGAAACCGGGCCGCTGTGCATATGGACACGATTTGCTGACCCGCGCGGACTGGAACCTTTTCTGGCCCTTAGGACAGCTTGCCGGCACTCCCCCAATTCCTTAACCTATTTCCACAGAAACACTTATTCCCGGCTCTCGGATCGGACAATCCAGTCGGAATTGCCCCGCAGTTGCACCGCTTGGGAGGCGAGCCAGATGAAGTTTGCCAACCGCACATTTCCGATTCTTGTGCTGGTGCTATTGACCGGCGTCCTGCTGTTGCATGCAGGATGCGCCAGCACCGGCTACAACGGGGGCGGAAACGGTGGCGGTGACACGACCGTCCCAGCCGCTCCCATGGGTTTCACCGCCGTAGCGGGAAACGCGCAGGTGGCACTGAACTGGACGGCCAGCTCGGGCGCGACGGGCTACTACGTGAAACGCTCCACCACTTCCGGCGGACCCTACACGCAAATTGCCACGCAGGCCGCAACGAACGATACCGACACGGGCCTGACCAACGGCACAAAATACTTTTACGTTGTCTCCGCGTATAACTCCGCGGGACAAAGCGCGAACTCCGCGGAAGTAAATGCCACGCCAGTGCTGCCTCCGCCGGCGGCTCCCACGGGACTCGCGGCTGCTGCGGGCAACGCGCAGGTGAGCTTGTCCTGGACCGCCAGCGCCACCGCGACCAGCTATCACGTGAAGCGCTCCACCAGCAGCGGCGCGGAAACGCAAATCGCGGCGCCCACTTCCACCAGCTACACCGATACCGGGCTCAGCAACGGCACGAAATATTTTTACAAGGTTTCAGCAGTAAACTCCGGCGGCGAGAGCGCCAATTCCCCGGAAGTCTCCGCCACACCGGTCGCTCCTGTGAGCCCTCCCGCAACGCCCACCGGTTTGCAAGCAACCGGCGGCAATGCGCAAGTGAGCCTGAGCTGGAATGCGAGCACAGGCGCGGCCAGTTACAACCTGAAGCGCTCGACGAGCAACGGCGGACCGTACAACACAGCAGTCGCTTCTCCTACCGCAACGAACTACACCGATACAACCGTGACCAACGGCACCACGTACTACTACGTGGTCTCCGCCGCGAACACCGCCGGCCAAAGCGCCAATTCCGCCCAAGCCAGCGCCACGCCCGCCAGTCCCACCGCGAATGTGACCATCACCATCAATCCGGCGCAAACCAAACCCATTTCGCCGTATATCTACGGCCTCAATTTTTATTCCGGCGTCACCGGCGCTCCGCCGCAGCTCACATTCGATCGTGCGGGCGGCAACCGCTGGACCGCCTATAACTGGGAGACCAACGCTTCCAACGCAGGCAGCGATTATCTCTACGAAAACGATGACTACCTGAGCAGCAGCACCACGCCGGCTGAAGCCGTGCGCACTTTCATTGCCGGAGATCAATCGAACGGCTTGGCCAGCTTAATCACTGTGCAACTGCAAGGACTGGTGTCCGGCGACGAGAGCGGCCCGGTAAGCGTCGCGAGCCCGCCGGACCTGACGCGCTTCAAACAAGTGGTCGATCAAAAGAGCACGGTCTCCAGCACGCCTTTCACCATCACGCCGCCCACTACCGACGCCAACGTGTACATGGACGAATTTGTCTGGGCCCTCGATCAGAAATTTTCCGGCGTGGGAATTTTTGGCGCGAGCCCCACGCATCCCACTTTCGTCAGCCTGGACAACGAGCCGGAACTCTGGAACTCGACGCACCTGGAAGTGCAAGGGCCGAATCCGGTGACGTCCGACAATTACATTGCGAAAACCATCACGCTCACCAAGGCGCTGAAGAACCAGTTTCCCGACATGGTTATTTTCGGTCCGGTGCACTACGGATTTCAGGGCATCTACAATTGGCAAGGCGAACTGAGCGCCACGCCCGGCGGCGCGAACTGGTTCCCGGACAAATATCTCACCGCGCTCAACACCGCTTCCACCGCCTACGGCAAGCCGCTGGTGGACGTGTATGACTTCCACTGGTACGCGGAGGAGTACGATTCGAGCGGAACTCGCAGCCTGGATTTGACCGGCGCAACTCTAACCGATGCGCAGGTGCAATTGATCGTGCAGAGCCCGCGCAATCTGTGGGATCCCACCTTCACCGATTCCACCAACAGCAATCCTTGGATCTACCAGGAACTGGGCAATACTCCGATCAAGCTTCTGGCGCGGCTGCAGAGCAAGATCAACGCGGAATTTCCCGGCATGAAAATTTCGCTCACGGAATATGAGAGCGGAGGCTGGAACCACATCGCCGGAACCATCGCGCAAGCGGATAACCTCGGCATCTTCGGCAGCCAGGGAGTCTTCGCGGCGAATTTCTGGCCGCCGAATGGAACGTATTCCTACGCGCTGGCGGGTTTCCGCGCGTTCCGAGATTTCGATGGAGCCGGCGCAAATTTCGGCGATACCTCGCTGCTGGCGACTTCCAGCAACGTGCAAAACGTGGTGGTCTATGCGAGTTCGGACAGCGACACTCCGGGCAGGTTCGTATTCGTGGCCATCAATCGCTCCACCAGCTCGCAAGTGACCGCCATCAGCGGCCAAGCGCTTTCCGGCACGGCCAAGCTTTATCAGATCACAGCGGCTTCCGCGCAGGGACAAAATCCTGTTGAGCCGGTGTCCACTGGAACGATGCCGGTGAGCGGCTCGTCTGTTACGATCACGCTGCCGGCGCTAAGCGTAACCACCATCGAAGTGAACTAGCGCGCGTCAGAGGCGAGCGCACCAAGCGATGTTTGGTTTCAGCGTGATTGCAGAACCAGTGCGATGCTCAGCGATTTGCCGCCGACGGTAAAAGCCTCTGCAGCGTGTCCGCAATTCCCTGCGGCTTGAATCCAAACGGGCCGGGCCGCGTCTTGTACGCCACGCGCCCCTCGCGATCGATCACGTAGAGCCGGTCGGGCCAGCCCGTGTAGTTGCGCTCGGTGGAGTTGTCGAAGCCATCCACCACGGCGGGAAAGTGAATCCCCAGTTTCACCACGCACAACTGCCCCATCTCGCTGCGCTCCGCTATATTTTTCGGGCTCGCGAAAATCACGTGCTCGTCCAGATTGTCGGGATCCTGCCAGACGTCACTGGTATGCGCTTCGCGGATGTACACCACGTAGAACGCCACCTCATCTTTATATTGTTCGTACAGCTTGTTCAGAGCGGGAACCTCCCGCCGGAAAGGAGGTCACGTGTAGCTGCCAAAAACCAGCACCACCGGTTTCTGGCCGCGCATGGACGACAACTGAAACGTGCTCTTGTGGTCCGGGCTCTCCAGCGAAAAATCCGGGGCCATATCGCCGACGGCCAAATGGCCTTTGCGCGCCACGTTCCACAGCGGCTTGAACGGCAGCACCATGAACGCCGGCCAGGGGACGTACTTCATGGTGCCGGCAAATTTGTCCGGCGATTGCAGCATGATGGTGAAAAGAGCGGCGGTGACTACGGCGTAGAGCGCGGCCAGCGCGCCCGCGATTTTCAGCAGTTTTGCGGCGACGGAAATCAGTTGCACGTTCAAGACTGGCGCGTCCTTTTCATTCGCGTGGACTGAATCGCATTTCCCTCGCTCCTGAGAATCGTCGCAGCGCCACACAGTAGACCCCGTCACGCCGCGCCTGTCTCTAGTATTTTTCCATTATTGTGATTTCCCGCGCGCACCGCCAGATTGCAACGCAAATTCCGGACGCATGAACGTCTTCGGAAGTAATCGGAGGGTGTGGACGAAGCGAGGTCTGGCGTCGAAGATGGTGAGAATTCTTGACATTGCCGGGGCCTTGCGATAGTTTCTATCCAGTCATGAAACTTCGGGCACACAATTTGCTTCACCATCATCATCACGCCATCCCGTGCCCGCGGTGGTGTGACTAGCTGACCTGAAATTAAGCTGGACTCATCAACCCGCAGGCGCCTAACCCGCCCGCGGGTTTTTTGTTTTTAGGGAGCAAAAAAATGGAACTCGACTTTGCCAAGGAAAACGGCCTGATTCCGGCCATCGTCCAGGACGATGCCAACGGCGACGTGCTGATGCTGGGATTCATGAACCGCGAAGCGCTGGAGCGCACCCGCGCCACGGGATTCGTCACGTTCTACAGCCGCTCGCGCCAGAAATTGTGGACCAAGGGCGAAAGCAGCGGGCAAAAATTACTGTTGCGCGAATTGCGCGTGGACTGCGACCAGGACGCTTTGCTCGTGCGCGTGGAACTTTCCGGCTCGGCCGTCTGCCACGAAGGCTATCGCAGCTGTTTTTTCCGGCGTCTGGGAAGAGAGGGCGACGCGGCGGTGATCGCTGAACGCGTATTTTCTCCCGCGCAACTTTATGGCGAAGGGAAAAAACCATGAGCAGCCTGAAGCTCGGCATCCCCAAAGGCAGTCTGCAGGATTCCACCGTGGAGCTTTTCGCGCGCGCCGGCTGGCGCATCTCCGTGAATTCCCGCAGCTACTATCCAACGATTGACGATCCCGAAGTCGAATGCATGCTGGTGCGCGCGCAGGAAATGGCGCGTTACGTCGGCAGCGGCGCGCTGGACGCCGGCATCACCGGCAAAGACTGGATCCTGGAGACCAGCGGCGCCGTGGAAGAAATCGCCGAGCTGGTGTATGCGAAGACCAGCCTGGGCCGCGTGCGCTGGGTGCTGGCCGTGGCCGAAGATTCGCCGGTGAAAAGCGTCAGCGACCTGCGCGGAAAAGTGATCGCCACCGAAGCCGTGCATCTGACGGAGCAATATTTGCAGCGCCATGGCGTGACAGCGCGCGTGGAATTTTCCTGGGGCGCCACGGAAGTGAAAGTCCCGCAGCTGGCCGACGCCATCGTGGAAGTCACCGAGACCGGCGCTTCCCTGCGCGCCAACCATTTGCGCATCGTGGACACGCTGCTGGAGTCCGCGCCGTGGTTTATCGCCCATCGCGCCTCCTGGCGGGACCAGTGGAAACGCGAAAAAATGCAGAACATGGTCTTGCTGCTCGAGGGCGCCATCAAGGCGTACAACCGCGTGGGATTGATGCTCAACGTGCGCCGCGAGGATCTTCCCAATGTGCTGGCCGCGCTGCCCGCATTGCGCAATCCCACCGTGGCGCAGCTCAGCGATCCGGACTGGGTGGCAATCAATACCATCGTCGAAGAACGCACCGTGCGCCAATTGATCCCGAAACTTAAATCCGCCCGCGCGGAAGGGATTGTTGAGTATCCGCTCAACAAAATCGTGTATTGATGCGCGTGCTCCGGCTCACTGGCGCAATCGAAGAAAAGATTCTGGCGCAGCGGCGCGACCGCGACCTCGTCGCAGAACGCGCTGCCGCCCGCATCGTGCGCGACGTGCAGCGGCGCGGCGATGCGGCTTTATTTTACTGGACGAAGCGATTCGACCAGTTTGCGTTGCGACGCGACAACGTCTGGGTCACGCGCGATGAATTGGCCAGCGCTTCACGCAGAGTGCCCGCGGCATTTCTCGATGCCGTGGATCACGCCGCGCGGAATATTCGCGCCGTGGCCCGCCGCCAGAAACCGCAGGAATGGAATATCGAAGTGGAACCGGGCGTGCGCGCAAGGCAGCGCGTACGCCCGATCGAAACAGTGGGATGTTATCTGCCCGGCGGAAGATTTTCGCTGGCCTCGACGCTGCTGATGACCGCGATTCCCGCGCAAGAAGCGGGCGTGCGCCACATCGTGATTGTCAGCCCGCAACCCGGTGACCAGCTTCTCGCCGCAGCCGCGCGCCTGGGGCTGCGCCAAATTGCGCGCGTGGGCGGAGCGCAAGCGATCGCGGCTCTGGCCTACGGCACGCAATCAATTCCCCGCGTGGACAAAATCTTCGGCCCGGGCAATCGCTACGTCGCCGCGGCAAAGCGGCTGGTCAGCGCGGACTGCGCGATTGATCTGCTCGCCGGGCCCACGGAGGCCGTAGTGTTCGCGTCGGGCGGCAATCCCGGCTTCATTGCCGCGGACCTGGTCGCCCAAGCGGAACACGATCCAGATGCCGTCGCGCTTTTCGTGACTACTTCACTGCGATTTGGTCGCGCGTTGCGGCCGAAATCGCACGCCAACTGGCGCGACTCCCGAAATCGAATCCCGCGTGGCGCTCGCTTGCGAAAAACGGGGCCGTGCTCGTCGCACCCAATCTCGCAGCAGCCGTGCACTTCGTCAACCGCTTCGCGCCGGAACATTTGAGCCTGCCTGGCACCGCCAGCCGTCTCGCCGACCGCTTCGATTCGGCCGGAAGCATCTTCCTCGGCGATTGGAGTGCGCAATCGTTCGGCGATTACGCCACGGGCACAAATCACGTGCTGCCCACGGGCGGCGTGGCTCGCGCGCGCGGCGGATTATCCACCGCCGACTTCGTGAAATGCATCAGCGTGCAGGAAGTAACCCGCGCGGGACTCGCGCGCCTGGCGCCCGTCGCGAAACAATTCGCGAAAGCCGAAGGCTTGCTGGCGCACGCGCGGGCCGTGGAGGTGCGCGAATGAAGCCCGTGATCCCGGTGCGCAGCGCCGTCGCGCGCATGCGTCCCTATCATCCGCCGCTCGAAGGCCGCGACGGAAAGCTGCGCCTGGATTTCAACGAAAACACCATCGGATGCTCGCCGCTGGTGCGCCAGGCGATTCGCAACCTCACCTCCGCCGCCGTCTCCATGTATCCGGAGCAGGAAAGCGTGCGCCGCGAACTGGCGCAATTCTTCAAAGTGCACCGCGACGAACTGCTGCTTACCAACGGCACCGACGAAGCGCTGCATCTGATCGTGGATACATTTGTCGAACCGGACGACACGATTCTGCTCGTCGAGCCCACCTTCGCCATGTATCGCTTTTATTCCGAGCTCGCAGGGGCGCGCATCCAGGCGCTGCGCTACGACGCCAAGATGCAATTTCCAATGAAAGCGCTCCTCGCCGCGCTGCGCACCAGGCCGCGCATCTTCTTCCTCGCCAATCCAAATAATCCCACTGGCAGCGTTCTGCAACCCGCGGAATTGCGGCGCATCCTGAAAGCCGCAACAAACACGCTCGTAGTCGTGGATGAAGCCTATTTCGAGTTTTCGGGAATCACGATCCTTCCCTGGATTCGCCGCCACCACAATCTGGTAGTCACGCGCACGTTTTCCAAAGCCGCCGGCCTCGCCGGCCTGCGCCTGGGCTGCATTCTTGCGCATGGCTCGATCACCGAACATTTCAGAAAAGCGCAATCGCCGTATCCCGTGAACGTCGCCGCGCTGGTGGCGGCGCGCGCCACGCTCCGCGATCGGCAATTCCTGCTCAGCACCCTGCGCGAATTCCGCCGCGGCCGCAAAGAACTCGAACGCGGCCTTACCAAGCTGGGCATCCCGTTCTTCCCCAGCGCCGCGAATTTCGTTCTGCTCTTTCTCGGCGCTCGCGCAAAAGAAGTCGTCGCCTCTCTCGCCCGCCAGGGCACGCTGATCCGCGACCGCTCCAGCGATTTCGGTGGCGCCGGCTACGTGCGCATCACTTTCGGAACGCTCACCCAAACTCGCCGCGTGCTGCGGCAATTAAGAGAGATCCTATGAGAAAAGCAACGGTGCACAGAACCACGAACGAAACCAGCATCAAGCTCAAGCTGAATCTCGACGGCCGCGGCAAAGCGCGCATAGACACCGGCATCCGCTTTTTCGATCACATGCTCGAACAGATCGCGCGCCACGGCGCGCTCGATCTCGATCTGGTCGCCCGCGGCGATCTAGATGTGGACCAGCACCACACCGTCGAGGACGTCGGCATCGCGCTCGGCGCAGCGGTGAAGCAAGCGCTCGGCTCGAAACGCGGCATCCTCCGCGCCGGCTACTTCCTGATGCCCATGGACGAATCGCTGGCCGCCTGCGCCATCGATTTTTCCGGCCGCGCGCATTTCGTCTGCAAATGGCGGCCGCTGGCCCGCCGCGTCGGCGATTTTCAAACCGAGCTGCTCGAGGATTTCTTCCAGGCATTCGCTCAAGCGGCAGCCGCCAACGTTCATTTGCGTCACGTGTACGGCCGCTCTTCGCACCATCAGATCGAAGTGATGTTCAAGGCCTTCGCGCGCGCGCTGCGTTTTGCGGTCACGCGCGATCGCCAGCTGCGCCGCGTCTTGCCCAGCACCAAGGGGCTGCTGTGAAAATTTCCATCATTGATTACGGTGCCGGTAACCTGCCGTCGGTGGAGCGCGCGCTACGCAGCCTGGGCGCGGAAACGGAATGCGTGACCAGGCCCGAACAAATCGCCGCCGCCCGCGTCCTGATTCTCCCCGGCGTCGGACACTTCTCCGCGTTCGTCACCGGCCTGCGCGAAAGAAATCTGACCTCAGCGCTGCGCCAGGCGATCGCTGGCGGGATTCCAGTTCTTGGTATTTGCCTGGGCCTGCAGGCGATGTTCTCATCCAGCGCGGAAGCACCCGGCGAGCCAGGCCTCGACCTGATTCACGAAAATGTGCAAGCGCTGCCCACCAATGTGAAATCGCCGCACATCGGCTGGAATCAGGTGCGGCGCCTGCGCCCAAGCATCCTGCTGCGCGATCTTCCAGATGACGCCTATTTTTATTTCGCGCATTCCTATGCCGCGGCCTCCAGCGAACCGCACACCGCTGCCGCGTGCGATCACGGTTTTCCTTTTGCGGCGGTGCTGGAGCAAAACAATCTGATGGCCGTGCAATTTCATCCGGAAAAATCCGGTGAGGCAGGCGCGCGCGTGCTGCGCAATTTCCTGGAGTGGGCACGATGACCCTCGCGCGCCGCATCATTCCCTGCCTCGACGTGGACGCCGGCCGCGTGGTGAAAGGCGTCGAATTTGCCGGCCTGCGCGATATGGGCGATCCCGAAGAACTCGCCGCACGCTACAATCGCGAAGGCGCGGACGAACTGATCCTCCTCGACATCACCGCGTCCCGCGACGGCCGCGCCACATTTCTTGAAACCGTGCGCCGCGTCGCGCAACAATTGAACATTCCATTCACGGCCGGCGGCGGAATTCGCCGCCTGGAAGATGGACACGCCGTGCTGCGGGCCGGCGCCGATAAAGTCACTGTAAACACCGCCGCCGTCGAGCGCCCGGAACTGATTTCGGAGCTCGCCGCGCAATTTGGCTCGCAAGCCGTGGTGCTTTCGATGGACGTAAAGAAAACGAGCGCCGGCTGGGAAGCTTTTATCCGCGGCGGCGCCGAATCCAGCGGACGTGACGCCGCCGCATGGGCGCGCGAAGGCGTGTCGCGCGGTGCCGGCGAAATTTTGCTCACTTCGATTGATCGCGACGGCACTTGCAGCGGCTTCGATTGCGGACTGACGGTAGCGATCGCGCAGCAAGTCTCGGTTCCGGTAATTGCTTCCGGCGGCGCGAAAACATTCGACGATTTTCTGGCGGTCTTCGGTGAAGGCCAGGCGGACGCTGCGCTAGCCGCTTCGATCTTTCACACCGCGGAACACTCCATCGGCTCGCTGAAAACATATTTGGCGGGCCGCGGCGTGCCCGTGCGTCTCAGTCGATGACCCTCAGCCAATGATTATTCCCTGCATCGATCTGCAAAACGGCAAGGCCGTGCAACTCGTTCGCGGCCGCAAGCTCGCGCTTTCGGTTGACGATATCCTCGGCCTGCTCGAGCGTTTTCGCGATTATCCCATCCTGCATGTGATTGACCTGGACGCGGCGATCGGCACCGGCTCGAACGGCCGCTGGATCAAACTTCTGTCCCGCCGCGGCACAATGAAGATTCGCGTGGGCGGCGGAATCCGCAGCATCGCGCGCGCCGAAAAAATCCTTTCCTGGGGCGCGGAGAAAATCATCGTGGGCAGCGCGGCCTTCCGCGATGGAGAAATCGCGCACGATTTTCTCCAGAAATTGTGCGTGCGCGTCGGCCGCAGGAATGTGATTCTGGCGCTGGATACCGAACGCGGCCAAATCGTAGTGCGCGGCTGGCGCCAGCGCCTGAAATTGCACCCCGCGGACGTGATGCCGCAGCTCGAACCGTATTGCTCCGGATTTCTCTGCACTTTTGTGGACAACGAAGGAACCATGAAAGGCACCGACCTCGCCTGGTTCCGCAAACTGCGGCGCGTCACAAAAAAACCTATCACCGCGGCCGGTGGCATTCGCAGCCACAAAGAGGTTCGCGCGCTGGAAAAACTCGGCATGCACGCAGCCGTCGGCATGGCGCTTTACTTGGGCAAGCTTTCCGGTTCGTGACCGGCGCTTTCTTTCAGCGTCACGCCACTCACGCGCAGCCTCATCATCTGCGCGCACAAATTCAAGATACGCGCGGCCGCTTCCTCCGCGCGCAGCCCGCGGCTGTGAATATTCGAAATCAGATTGCGGTTCGCATCCGAATGCGTACGCCCCGGCTGGTACGCCATGTACGCCGACAAACTTTCTGCGGTGGCCAGGCCCGGCCGCTCGCCAATCAGCAGCAGCACCACCCGCGGCCTCAGCAGCTCGCCAATCTCGTTCACAATCCCCACGCGGCAATGATGAATGATAAATGTCTGCCCGACGCTCCATCCGCGCGCGAGCGCGCCTGCCACCAAAAGCGGCAGCAGTCGCGGCACCTGCGCGCCAATCGCCGGAACCGATAGCCCATCGCCGATCGCGATCTGCACATCGCATTCCGCGGCGCAGCGGCGCACAATTTCCGAGCGTGATGCATCATCGAATGCGCGGCCCAGCGAGGGATGTTGCAGATATTCGTCCTTCGATGTCGCGCGTGTACGAACTTCAAAGAGTTTCCATCGCGCCACAAATTCCGCGCCGAACGCCGCGTTCACGTCGAGCTCCGCGCGCACCGCGTCGCGCGCCGCGGCATGGTCCTCGCGCAGTTGCAGCTGAGTCTCCGTGCGATAGGCCGGACCCGCACGCCCCACCAGAATTCGCGCCGGCGTGCGCGCGCGAATCTTGCGCACCAGCTCCGGCCAATCCGAGCCAGCGGCCAATTTATCGGCCGCGCGTTTGCTGGAATCTTCAGCCAATCAAACCATTCCTTCCAGCGACGATTCCAACCCCTGCAGTAACTGTCGCCGCGCCGGCGCGTCCAACTTCACCGGTTCGCCATCACGATAGATTCCTGCGCTTTCCAGCCACGCCAAAAATTCCGGCGCAGGCCGCAGGCCGAAAATCCTGCGCACGCCGATCGCGTCGTGATAGCTGGTCGATTGATAGTTCAGCATCACATCGTCGCCGCACGGAACGCCCATGAAATAATTGCATCCGGCCGCGCCCAGCAGCAGCAAAAGATTGTCCGCGGAATTCTGATCGGCCTCCGCGTGATTCGTGTAGCAAACGTCGCAGCCCATCGGCAGCCCCAGTAGCTTGCCCATGAAATGATCTTCCAGCCCCGCGCGAATAATTTGCCGTTCATCGTAGAGATATTCCGGCCCAATAAATCCCACCACGCTATTCACCAGGAACGGGTCGAAAACGCGCGCCACGCCGTACGCGCGAGCTTCCAAAGTGAGCTGGTCCACGCCGCAGTGCGCCTCCGCCGAAAGCGCGCTGCCCTGCCCGGTTTCGAAATACATCACGTTCGTCCCTTTCCACACAACGTCGTTGCGCTGCCCGTGATGTTCCATCATCCGCTCGCGGCCTTCGCGCAGCATCCCGAGCGTGATGCCAAAACTTTTGTTGGCCGCTTCCGTGCCGCAGATGGATTGGAACAACAGATCTACTGGCGCGCCCCGCGCGAGCGCAGCAAGTTGCGTCGAAATATGCGCCAGGCAGCAGGTTTGCGTCGGAGCTTTGCAAGCAGTCACCAGACGATCCAGCGCGTGCAGAATCGCGCCAACCGTTTCCACCGAATCCGCCGCGGGATTCACGCCGATCACCGCGTCGCCGCATCCATACAACAATCCTTCAAACGCGGCCAGCAAGATGCCGCCGATATCGTCCACCGGATGATTGGGCTGCACGCGAATTCCCAGCACTCCGCGCTCGCCCATGGTGTTCCGGCATCGCGTGACGTTGCGAATCCGCGCCGCGGCCAGCACCAGATCCTTGTTGCTCATAATTTTCGCCACGGCGGCGGCGATTTCGGGAATGACGGCGCGCTGGATCGTGCGCAGTTCGCCTTCGGTGGTGGCATCGTCGAGCAAGCGCTCGCGGAATTCGCCAACGGTGATACTTTTCAGCGGCTGGAAGTTTTCGCGATCGAAGGAATCCAGAATCAAGCGGCTCACGTCGTCCTGATCAGGATCAATCAGCGGATTCCGCACAATCTCGTCGAGCGGCAAATCCGCAAGCTGGCGCTTTGCGGCAACCCGTTCGCGTTCCGAAGCCGCGGCGATTCCGGCCAATTGATCGCCAGACTTCACCTCGTTCGCCTTGGCAAAAAGCTCACGAAGATCGGAAAACACGAATCGCTCGGGCATAAAGGCGCGTCAAAAAAGCATCATGCGAATTTCACCTGAAAACTAACATCAATCCGCAGCCAAAGGAAGGCGATCTGGTTTAGCCAACGCACCCACGAGTGCGCCGGCATCGCGGGCTTGTCACCCCGTTGCAAACCGGGCTATAAATGAATTTCGTGCGATTCGCGTCACCGCAGCGCGCAAGACAGGTCGGATGACTCACTCGCGCAACTACAGGAACCAAATGGTCTCCAAGAAAGTAATCTTCTGGGAAGTGGACGCGCAGGAAGACTTCATGACGCCGGGCGGCAAACTCTACGTCCCCGGCGCGGAAAAGCTGCTGCACAATATCCGGCGGCTCACCGACGCAGCGCGCCAGGGCCGCGTCCTGCTGGTCTCGCACGGCTGCATTCACACCAAAGACGACCCCGAATTCGCGCAGTTCCCGCCGCATTGCATCCGGGAAACCCCAGGCGCGAAGCATGTCCCCGAGGCGCTCACCGACAAACATGTCACGATCCCGAACGAGCCAACCGCGAAGTTGCCCGCCGACCTCGCGCAATTCCAGCAAATCGTGCTGGAAAAGCAAACGCTGGACATTTTTGAAAGCCACCACGCGGAAGCGCTGCTGGAGCGCCTGCCGCGCGACGCCGAATTTATTGTGTTTGGAGTGGTGACGGAATATTGCGTGCGCCTCGCCGCGAAAGGCCTGCTGGAACGCGGGCGGCGCGTGGCCGTGGTAAGCGATGCGATCGAAACGCTGAACAAAGAGGAAGCGCGCCGCACCATGAAGGAGCTTGCGGCGCTGGGAGCCACCACAATTACGACGAACGAAGCACTACGGCGCCTCGATAGCGCCGCAGCGGAAGCGACGCCGCGCTGAACCGCCCGCTCGAAACCAAATGGCACGCAATCAGCGCGCCCCAATCGAGAGCGCGCCGCAACCCGCCACGCAGCCAACTCTAAAAAAATCTACGACAGCGCGTTGCGCAAGCGCTTGGTGGTTTTCTGCAAGCGCTTCTTCAGCGAATCCACTTCCTTGGAAAGCGCTTCCAGCTCTTTCTTCGCCAGCACGCCTGCCTTGGCAACCTTGTGCGCCGTGCGATCGGCCTTGCCGATTGCGCCGCCGATGCTCTCTGCAACTTTCGTGAGTCTGCTCTTGGCCATTTTTTCCTCCTGATGAAAGCGCAGCAATCGTATACGCCGCCCGTTCCAGCGTCAATACAGGATCACCGCCGTGGTGCGATTGGTAACGCCGACGGCCGCGCGCGAAACCTGCCGCGCATCAAATCGATGCGAGCGGCATTTCAGATACCGGCGGCAGCGCCGGCGCGCCGTCAATTCGGCAAGCGAAATACGAAGCTCACGTCTTCCTGTGTCTCGACGGGTTTTCCGTTCAGCAAGGTGGGCCGGTAGCGCCACTCGCGCACCGCAGCCATCGCGGCTTGCGCCAAAGATTCGGGCCCGCTGACAGTTCGGAAGCTCTGAATTTCGCCGTTCGCGGCGACCACCACATGCAATTTCACGGTACCTTCCAGACGCGCCTGCCGCGCATCGGGCGGATAAACGGGCTCCACCATATTAGTGAGCTCGCCGATCTGCAGTTTGCGCGCGTGTTGCCCGGAATCCACTTCGCCCGCCGGCATCGGGACCATGCCCGTCGCGCGTATCGCGATCGAACCCGAAGCGCTGATCGGCGTTTCCGGCAAACTCAACATCAGCGGCGCGCCCGGTTTTTCTACCGCTGCCGCACCGTTGGCCGCTGCGCCTTGCGCGGAATTTTGATTCGGCAAACTCCCGGCAGACGGCGCGGACGATGCACCGCCGTCTGGCCGCGCGCCCTCGTTCAATGGCGTCTGCCGCGCGGCGCCGGCATCGCCGTGGTTCGCACCGGGCGCGGCAGGAATCGTCCAGCGGTGATTCTCCAAATCCACGATCTCGATTTGGAGCGGCTTAGCCGGGGCAGTCGCAGCCGCCGCGCCGGAAGCGTTGCCGTAAGCATTAGTTGCAAGATTTGCCGCTGAAGGCGCAGGCGCGCTCTTGGGCTGGATCACATCATCAACATCACCCATCACGCCGTTCAGTGCTCCGCGGCGCACTGCCATGCCGGCCACAAATGAAATCGTCGCCAGCAGCAGCACCAGCGCCGCAAGAAACCATCCGCTTTGCAGCTGCACGCGAAAACTCTTCCAGCCATCGTCGGCGGCGGCAGCTGGGGGTGCGGGTGTGACGTGCGGTCTTGGGAAAAGTGACGCCGCAGCATCGCCAGTGGAATAACGCGCTGGTGCGGGCGGCGCGGCAGCCACCGCAAAAGCCGGCGCTCCATGCGTGCCGCTGATCCCGGTAAGCGCGGAAATTGGCGCTTGCGGTTTCTTCTCAAACGTCAGCACCGGCGGCGCAATCGTTCGCGCGCGATCTTCTTCCTTCTGCGCCACCGGCGCCGGGGCAACTGGTTCTCTCACCACACGCGGCGACGCTTCCATCGCGACAGCGGCGTCTTCGGCTACTTCGGCGGGCTCTTCTTCTTCAGGCTCGTCCGCAGGTTCATCGGCAGACTCTTCGTCGAACTCCGTCGGCTCATCGTCATCTGCAACCGGCGCCTCAATTTCGCTGAGCTCTTCTTCGTTCTCTGCCGCCAGTTCCTCGGCCTCAACGGCGCGATCCTCCCGGGCCGTCGGAGCTTCTGCACTTGCAACTGTCTCAGCGCGAGCCTCTGCCGCGCGAGCGACCGGCGCTTCGATTTCCTCCTCGCTCTCCTCCTGACCAGTTGCCGGCGATTCCTCGCGCGCCATCCATGCGCGAATTCGCGTCAATGCCTCCTCCGGCAGATTCACGAATCGCAGTCCCGCCTCTTTGCGCGATTCGCCGATCCATGCAATTTCTCCAGTCACTTCCAGGCGCTTGCGCGAGCGCGGAACCTCGATGCGCATTGCCAGCAGGCCTTCACTGTCGTCCAAACCCTCCGCCGCCTGCACCGCGATTCCGCCTTCGCTGATATTGAGAACGATCCCGCCGTTGCCGTCGCCCAGTTGCACGTAGGAAAGCGAGCGGATGCGCTGGCGCGGGTGCGCGCGCCGGTCGCTCGCCGGTATGGAAACGGGACTCGAGTCTGAATGTTGTTCTGGTTCGTCAGTCATGCATCGCGTTGCTTGCGCCCACAGCGCGCGCAACAACCCTCAGTCCGTATTTCTAATTCAGCCCCGCCGCGGTTGCAGAAGGCTGCAATTCCTGCCAGCCGCCGGGAAGCTCAATCTGGAAATGCGTGGCCGTATCGAACATCACGAATCCGCTCAGGTTCGCCACTTCATCCGCCACCAGCTGCCGGAATTTCACTTGGTTCACCGGACCAATCTGCGCCGCAGGCAGGCCCGCGGGCCAATTGAAAGGACGCGTCACCTGCACCGCGATGCGCGTCCGATTGCGCGCCGGCAGAAATACCGAGCTGTTCAATTCGATCGGCTCTTCCGAACTCAAGCTGCCATTGGACTTCAGCCGCGTCATCACCACCGTGGCGGCGCCTTTGGCGAACCGGTAATCCGCATCCGTGTTGTTGTCCAGGTCGAAGAAAAACTCCAGTGTCGCATGCGTCGCGTCTGCTTCCTGCACCTGCGCACCCGCGAACGTGCTCTGAATCGCGCCGGAATTCCACGGCGAAGGCTGCGGCCGGCGCGCCGCGCTTTCTTGCCGTGGAAACCTGGGCAGCCCGAACAGAATCACCAGCGCCAGGACTCCCGCGAACATCACGAAAATCAGCAGGTTTTTCATCGCATTGTTCGGGTCGAATTTACCACATCGCGCTGGATTCGGCGCAGCAGCGTGTCAAAAGTGCCCAGCACGCACCGCGCAAGCCGCGCCCGGCGACGGGAGGTCATTCCGTGAGGTATTTCACGAACACCACTTCGTTCTGCTTTTCGTTGTACACCAGCTCATCCACGTTCGCCTGGGTCATCAGCAGCCCGAATCCGCCGGGCCGCAATCCTTTGTTTTGCCGGACCTGGTCGTGCGCGGTGGGCTCATCCGGCGTGTGCGAAATCGCCGCGTGATCCAGCCCTGCAAACTGGAATCCTTGCCCGGGATCCGCGATCCGATACATCAGCATGCGGCGCGCCCGCAGATACGAAATGCGCACTTTGCGATTGGGATCCAGCTTGCCGCCCCACTCCACCGCGTTCAACAGCAGTTCATGAAATGCCTGCCCCACCGCGCGGCGCACGTCGTCGGAAAGCCCCGTCTTCAAATGCGCCATGAAGGCTTCGATCCGCTCCGCTTCGTCCAACGTGCACGATACCGACAGCTCCACCCAATTGGGACTCGCGGAAATCACTTCAATCGGCCGCTGGCCCGGCTTTTTCGAAAGAGTTTCCTTCACCAGAATCACCAGCGCGTGCGGATCGATCGGCTTGGCAACGTATGTGTATGCCTCTTCGCGAATCGCGCTGAGCAATGTCTGCGGCGTGTCGTCGGAGGTCATCACGATGATCTTGGGGCGCTTTTTCGCCTTGCGAAATTTCGCCAGAACCTCCAGCCCGTTCATTTTCGGCATCCATATGTCCAGCAACACCAGGTCGAATTTCCCCGCCTTCAATTTCTTCAGGGTTTCCGCTCCGTCGGCCGCCTCGATCACCGTGTACTTCTGGGCGCGGAGCGTTTCGGTCAGCAGCAGGCGCGTGGTGCGGTCATCGTCAGCCACTAGAATGCGCGTCATCGTTTCCTCCCCGGTGCATGATGCGAGCGGCCCGTCCGCCGCAGAGGCCTTTTTTGCGCGCCGATGGCGTGCAGTGCCGGCAGCAGCAACGCGATCTCGTCTTCCAGCGTGGCGTAGAGCTCCCAGGCGCCGTCGAGTTTACCCTGTCGCGCGATTTTTTCCATCTCTCGAATGGTGTCCAGCGCCGCCGTCGGGCCGAAGTTTCCCACCGAACCCTTCAACGCGTGAGCTCCATCCGCCAGCAAGTTGGCGTCGTTCGCCGCCAGCGCGCTGCGAATGCGCGCCATCATCCGCGGGCAGTCGTCACGGAAAGTTTTCACGATACTGCGCAGCAGCTTGCGGTTCCCGCTGAACCACTCCAGCAGCGCCGTCACATCCAGCGCCCGCCGTCCGTCACCGTTCCCGCCACCGGTCCGCTCGGCGCTCCCCCCGCGCGCCCCCGGCTCCTTCCGGCCCGTCTCGCTCTGCGCCACGCGCTGCGAAAATCCCTCCACCGTCTGCAGGAACGACTTGGGATCAATCGGTTTCGCCAGGTATCCATCCATCCCTGCGGCGATGCAGCGTTCGCGGTCTCCTTGCATGGCGTGCGCGGTCATTGCCACGATCGGCAAATGTTCGCCTGTGGATTTTTCGTTTTCGCGGATCAATTGCGTGGCTTCCAGCCCGCCCATTTCCGGCATCTGCACGTCCATCAGCACCAGATCGAATTTGTGCCGCTCGATCGCCGTCAGCGCCTGGCGGCCATTTTCCGCGACGATCACCGAATGTCCGCGCCGCTCCAGCATCTGCACCGCCACTTCCTGATTCACCGGATTATCCTCAGCCAGCAACACGCGCAAGGGCTGCCGGGCGGCACGCGCGCGCGCTCTGGCCGCCGACGGCCGCACCTTCTGCCGCCCCGGCACATGCAGCACCGTAACGATCGCGTCCCACAATTCCGACTGCTTCACCGGCTTGCTCAGCGCCGCCGCCACTCCCACCGCCTTGGCGCGCGCTACATCCTCGCTGCGCCCCGCGGAAGTGAGCAGAATCACCTGCGCGCCATGTAACTGCGGATCCTGCTTTACGCGCGCCGCCACCTCAAACCCATCCATATCCGGCATGTGCCCGTCGAGCAGCACCAGGCGAAAAGGAGTTCCATTCTGATGCCCCCGGCGCAGCGCATCCAGCGCCGCCGGTCCATTCGCCACCGCCACCGGCTTCATCCGCCAATTCGCGATCATCTCCTCCAGGATTTTTCGGTTCGTCGAATTATCGTCCACCACCAGCACCGGCAAATCGTGCAGCGTCACCGGCTCCGCTTGGGAGGATTTCTTCGCGGGAGTTCCCGGCCGGCCGAAGTGCGCCGTAAAGTGAAACGTGCTGCCCCGGCCCTCTTCGCTTTCCACCCACATCACGCCGTTCATCAATTCGCAAAGTTGCGCGGAAATCGCCAGGCCCAGCCCGGTGCCGCCATACTTGCGCGTGGTGGAGGAATCGGCCTGCGCGAACGCCTCGAAAATGCGCTGCTGCTTTTCGATGGGAATTCCGATCCCCGTGTCACTCACCGAAAAATGCAGCAAGACATCCGGCTCCGCGTGCGCTTCCACGCTTACCCGCACCACCACTTCCCCATGCTCGGTGAACTTGATCGCGTTCGCCACCAGATTCACCACGATCCGCCGCAGCCGGTCCGGATCGCCCACCAACGCGTCCGGCACATCCGGCGCGAAGTAGGAGGCCAGCTCGATTTCCTTCTGCTGCGCGCGCTGCGCCAGGGATTTCAGCGTTTCCTCGATCGTCTCGCGCAACGGGAACTCCATGTGCTCCAGCTGTTCCTTGCGCGCTTCGGCTTTCGAGAAATCTAGAATGTCGTTGATCAAATTCAGCAGCGACGCCGCCGAGCTTTTCACCGTCCCCAGAAATTCCCGCTGCTCCGCGGACATTTTCGTTTCCAGCGCCAGCTCGGTCATGCCAATAATCGCGTTCATCGGCGTGCGTATTTCGTGGCTCATGTTCGCCAGGAACTCGCTCTTCGCCCGCGTGGCTTCCTCGGCCTTCTCCTTCGCCGCTTCCAGCTCTTTCACCAGCTGCGCCAGTCGCCGCGCATCCGCTTGCTGCGCATTGCGCGCTGCTTCCAGAAAATCGGCATACATCTTCAGCTCCATCTCCGCCCGGCGCCTCTCAATGAACTGCCCGATCTGGCTGCCGATGGAATCGAACATCTCCATCAAATCGGGCTCCAGCTTGCGTATCTGCCGGCAGGAAAATTCGATCACCCCCGCGACGTGCTCGCCCACGCGTATCGGAAACGCAAACGAGGCATGCAGTCCTTCGGCGATCGCGAACGGCACGCGCGGAAAATTTTCCACCTGCGGCAGATCCGCCAGCCACATCGGCTGTGAAGTTTCCCAGACCTGTCCGGGAACGCCCACGGACCGCTCATACGTGGATTCTCGCGTGGCTTTCACAAATTGCGGAAAACTCAGTTGCGGCGAATGCCACACATTCATGCAGCGCAACACTCCCGCCGTTTCGTCCACGCGCCACAAAACTCCCAAATCCCAGCTCAGCCCTTCGCAGATCGCCATCAGAATCAGCGGCGCCGCGGCATCCAGAGATTCCGCTTCCGCCAGCACCCGCGTCACCGCGTACCCCGTCGAAAGCCTGCGCTCGGCTTCCTTGCGCTGCGTGACGTCACGCGCCACTGCAAAAATCAATTTGTTGTCCGGGCTCGGCGTCGCGTTCCACAGCAGCCAGCGATAAGTTCCGTCGCCGCAGCGATAGCGGTTCTCGAACGAAATCACCTGTTCGCCTTCGTCCAGCCTCTCGGACTCCGTCGCGGTTCTGTCGCGATCGTCCGGGTGCACAAATTCAGTGAAGGGCTTGGAGAGCAATTCCTCAATCGAAACACCCAGCGTCTTTTCCCACGCCGGATTGATGCGCTTGAAATATCCGTCGAACCCCGCGATGCACAGCATGTCCAGTGAAACCGTGAATAGCTGGTCGAGCTCTTCTTCCGTCATGCGCCGCTCGCGAATGGCCCGCGACAAATCCGTCACGCTGCGCCGCAGCTCCATCTGCGTCACCACCAGCCGGCTCAGCGCCTTCAGCGACTCCTTCTGCTCCTCCGACATATTGCGCGGCACGCGGTCTATCACGCACAACGTTCCCAGCGCGTATCCTTCCTGCGAAATCAATGGCGCGCCCGCGTAGAAACGCACCTTGGGACTGTCTGTAACCAGCGGGTTGCTGCGAAAGCGCTCATCTTCCAGCGCGTCCGGCACCACCATCACGTCCGGCTGCAAAATCGCGTGCGCGCAGAAGGCTACGTCCCGCGAAGTTTCCGTTTCCTCGATCCCGATTCGTGATTTGAACCACTGCCGGTGGGCATCCACCAGGCTCACCAAGGCGATCGGCGTGCCGCAGATCGTCGCGGCGAGGCGCGAGAGGTCGTCGAATTCCTGCTCGGGAAATGTATCCAGGATGGCGTAACGCTGCAGCGCCGCGAGTCGTGCCGATTCGTTCTCAGGTGGTGGCGCTTTCATGGCAGGCGGGCACGAACCCGGCTGCGCGCCATCTTATGGCCCCGCCATGCTCAAGTCAACGCCAGCGCGCGCCACCAGCGCGGCACGGACCGCCGGCACGACGATCTGCGGCGCATCCCCTTCCGAACACCGCCGACTTGACGACCGGGTGTAGAATTTGCGTCGCGGTAGGATTAAGAGGCGCACCCGTCCAGCCGTAGTTCGCGCTCTTTCTTTCAGTGCTCCGCGACTTTCCAGGTGTTTTCGTCATCTCACATTTCGGCACGGGACTTGATTTCCAAATCCGTTGACGAAGTCCAGTTCGAATCACCGAGGTGATCAAAATGAGCAACGAAACAGAGAAGGACGCACCGAAGGATGAATTGACGCGCAGGGGCTTCCTGGGAGTGGGCTCGGCAGCTCTCGCAGCCGCTGGGATGCTCGCCGGGGAAAAGTTGGCCGCGCAGGAACAGGCTCCCTACCAGCAGAAAAGCAACCGTAGCTCAAGCGACCCAGGCCCCACCAATCCCGCGATTGACGCGGCCAATCCCGATTCGAACAGTCCCCCGCAAACCGACGCCGGTGGCGTGCAAACCTTTAAATACCCTTTCTCGCTCGCGCACAAGCGCATGCAAGAAGGCGGCTGGTCGCGCGAAGTCACCCAACGCGAACTGGCGGTTTCCAAAACCCTCGCCGGCGTGGACATGCGCCTCACCGCCGGCGGCGTCCGCGAACTGCACTGGCACACCGCAGCGGAATGGGCCTTCATGCTCTACGGCACCGCGCGCATCACCTGCATTGACGCCGATGGCAAGAGTTTCGTCACCGACGTGAAAGAGAACGAACTCTGGTTTTTCCCGCCGGGCATTCCGCACTCGATTCAAGGGCTCGCTCCTGACGGCTGCGAATTTCTGCTGGTCTTCGACGACGGCAATTTTTCCGAATACGAAACCGTGCTTTTGACCGACTGGATGGCGCACACGCCTACGGACGTAGTCGCGAAAAATTTCGGCGTCAGCGAAAAAGCTCTCGCCAACATGCCCAAGAAGGAAAAGTTCATTTTTCAGACTGCAGTCCCCGGCCCGCTCGCCGAAGATAAACGCGTCGCCGCGGGTACGCTAGGCCCTTCGCCCATTGATTTCGCTTTCCGCACCATGGACATGCCTCCCACCAGGAGCAACAAGAGCGGCGACGTCCGCATCATTGACGCGAAAAATTTCAAAGTCACCACCACCGCCGCAGCCATCGTCACTGTCAAGCCCGGCGGCGTGCGCGAACTGCATTGGCACCCCAACGCCGACGAATGGCAATATTACTTCGGCGGCAAGGGCCGCATGACGGTCTTCACCACCGGAGGTCGCGCCCGCACCATGGATTTCGAAACCGGCGACGTCGGCTACATTCAAAAAACCCTGCCGCACTACGTCGAAAATACCGGTACCACCGACCTGAAGTTCCTGGAGATGTTCAAGAGCAGCTACTATCAGGACCTCGCGCTCTCCGAGTGGCTCGCGCACACTCCGCCGGAACTCGTCGCCGCTCACTTGAATCTCGATAAAGCCACGCTCGACGCCATGCCGCGCGAAGAAACCATAACCATGCCCGAATAGGAGCCGGGTGAGCACCAAAGTCACGTCCGGCCCACGCCTAGATTGTGTAGCGGCCGCGCGTCCTGGCCTTCTCGGACGCGCGGGCATGCCTCCTCGCATTTCGCCGCTGGCAGCTGGCAGCAATCACTACCCTGCTAGACTCACACACGTTTCTGGTTGATTTGGCGCTTTGCGGAGGTATGTTCATGCACGGCAGGTTTGCTGCGACCGCACTGATGCTAGCCATTCTGCTCGTCGCGTTGCGCGCATCACGAGCACAAAGCAAGGCGATGCACGCTCCGCCGCCTCCCTGGTATCAGCACGCCGTGTTTTACGAAATCTATCCGCGCAGCTTCATGGATAGCAATGGCGACGGCATCGGCGATCTCAATGGCATCGCCGCGAAGCTCGATTACCTGAAAGCTCTCGGCGTGGACGCCATCTGGATCGCCCCGTGCTTCCCGTCCCCGCAGGTGGATTTCGGCTACGACGTTTCCGACTACGAAAACATAGACAAAATGTACGGCAGCCTAGCCGATTTCGACCGCCTGCAAAAATCAGGCGCGGACCACGGCATCAAAATCATTTTGGATTTCGTGGTCAACCACACTTCCGACCAGCATCCCTGGTTCGTAGATTCCCGCTCCTCGCGCACTTCGCCCAAACGCGATTGGTACATCTGGCGCGATGGCAAAGGCGATGGCAAGAACGATGCCCCGCCCAACAACTGGATCGCCGTATTCGGCGGCTCGGCCTGGCAGTGGGACGACACCACCAAACAGTATTACTACCATTATTTTTACCCCCAGCAGCCGGACCTGAACTGGCGCAATCCCGCAGTCGTTGACGCCATGTACGGCACCACGGAGTGGTGGTATCAACGCGGCGTCGCAGGCTTTCGTCTCGATGCCGTGGATTCGCTCTTCGAAGACCCCGGCCTGAAAGACAATCCGGTTCTGCCCGGCACCAATGCCTTCGGCGATCCCAACATCGAAGACAAATACACGCAGCGATTACCCGAAGTCCACACCGCGCTGCAAGGCCTGCGCGCCGTAGCCAACAAATACAACGCGGTCCTGATCGGCGAAACCTGGACGGATAACGTCGCGCAACTGAAACCGTATTACGGCGCCAGTAACGACGAGTTGCAGATGCCCATGGACCTGCTGCTCACCAAGCTGAAATTTTCCGCGCCGGTGTTTCGCGAACACGTCGCTGCGGTCGAAGCCACCGGAGAATGGCCCGTGTACGTCATCGGCAATCACGACATCGTGCGTTCTTGGAATCGCTACGGCGACGGCCAGCACAACGATCAAATCGCCAAAGCCATGGCCGCAATGCTCCTAACCCTGCGCGGCACGCCCATCCTGTACTACGGCGAAGAAATCGGCATGCAGAACAACGATCCCACGCGCTGGGAAGATGTGCAGGACCCCATCGGCCGCCGCGGATGGCCGAAAGAAAAAGGCCGCGATGGCGAACGTACGCCCATGCAGTGGAACGCCGATCCCAACGCCGGATTTACCACCGGCGCACCCTGGAATCCCATTCCGCCAACCTACAAAACCTACAACGTCGCGGATGAGCTGAAGGACCCGAACTCGATCCTGAACTGGTACAAAAGCCTGCTCGCCCTGCGCCGCGCAAACCCGGCGCTCCTCGACGGCGATTACCTCGCATTAAACGAAAACGATCCGAATGTATTGTCCTACCTGCGCAAAACGAAAAACGACGCGGTGCTCATCGTCATCAACATGTCCGCCGCACTGCAAACCGTGAACTTCAAACTTTCGCAACAGCGCCTCAACGTAAAATCCGCGAAAACCCTGCTGACCACGCAGTCATCGCTGCAAAATAATTCCTCCGTCGCACGGTTGTCGCTCGAACCATTCGCGGTGTACATCGCGGCGGTCTCCAAGAAGTAGTCGAGATTTCAGGTGGTGTGTGAGAACTCCGGAGTCTTTGTAGGTCGTGGCTTCAGCCACGACATCATCCAAACAAACGTCGAGCGGCTTCAGCCGCTGAAGTACCGGTTTTGCACTTCTCACATCTACCCTTCACATCCGGAACGCGAGCCTCATGCTAGCGGACCCACCGTCGCGCTCGGTGTACAATTCCTGCGTTGTGAATCTCCAAAACGAATACCCCAACCGCCCAACCCGCATCCATAATTTCTTGAGAATCTCTCTGCCAACGGTCTTGTTCCTGCTGTTCGCGACCGCCTGCGCCGCGCAGCAGCAAGAAAATCAACCCACGCCGCAACCGCCGACCGAGCCATCGCAGGCCTTGGTTGCTGCGCCCACGTTCTATCGCGACGTCCTGCCCATCCTCCAGCAGCATTGCCAAAGCTGCCACCGCGCCGGCGAAATCGGCCCGATGCAATTGATGTCCTACGCCCAAACCCGCCCTTTCGCCCGCGCCATCGCCGATTCCACCGCCAAACGCGAAATGCCGCCGTGGTTTGCCGATCCCGCCGTCGGCCATTTCGCGAACGATCCCTCGCTCACGCCACAGGAAATTGCCACCCTCGTTTCCTGGGCCAATGCGCAAGCCCCCGCCGGCGATCCGCACTCCGCGCCACCGCCGCGCCAGTGGCCGGAAGGTTGGATGATTCCGCAGCCCGACGCAATCGTGCGCATGACCAAACCCGTCACCCTCCCCGCTCACGGCGATATTGACTACACCTACGAAATCGTCCCCACCCACTTCACGCAAGACAAATGGATCCAGATGTCCGAAATTCAGCCTTCCAGCCGCGCCAGCGTGCATCACGCCGTCGTTTACATCCGTCCGCCAAATTCCAATTGGCTGCGCCACGCTCCCATCGGCGTTCCCTTCACCGGCGCGGACATGACCGACCAACAAGACCGCCAGGACACCCATTTCACCCAAGCCGATATTCTGCTTGTGTACGCGCCGGGAAGCTCGCCCGACAGTTGGCCCGAGGGCATGGCGAAATTCGTGCCGGCCGGCTCCGATCTAGTATTTCCAAATGCATTACATGGCGCATGGGCACGCCGCCACAGATCAATCCAGCATCGGCATCGTCTTCGCCGAGCATCCGCCGCAACAGCGCGTGCTCACGCTGCAATTGACCAACGATCGCTTCGTTATCCCTCCGGGCGCGGACGACTACCGCGTCGAAGTTCATGGCTCACTCCCCAACGACGCGGTCCTGCTCAGTTTTTTCCCGCACATGCACCTGCGCGGAAAACGCTTCGCATACAATATTTTGCGCCCGGACAAAACCGCCGAGCCTTTGCTGCGCGTAAACTACGATTTTTACTGGCAACTGAGTTATCGCCTCGCCGAGCCGCGGCCCCTGCCCGCCGGCACGGTGCTGCAAGCCGTCGCCTGGTACGACAATTCCAAAAATAATCCGCACAATCCCGATCCCGACGCTGCCGTCCGCTGGGGCGATCAAACCTACGATGAAATGATGGTCGGCTTCTTCGACGTAGCCGTCCGCGCCGATCTCGACAAGCCCCACTACTTCATCCGCTCCAGCGATCCGCCTCAGCAACAACGTTGACATCCCCCCACCTTCAGCGGAACATGGCAATCGCAACCGGTACCAGAACCATGAGATACATAGAAACCTAAACTTTTCACTGCGCATCTAACTACACAGGAGGGCTCACTTCATGAACGTTATCCCGAGCCTCACGGTCATTTTCCAACGCTTCAAAGCGCTCGCAGACCCTCACCTGGGAAAGCAAATCCTCGCCTGCGCGCTCGCATTCGCCCTGCTACTGCCGCTGCTGCCGCAAACTGTGTTCGCCGCTCAGGAGCAGGATGCGCAAGGTCCCGCGCAACCTTCGCAAGCTCCGCCCTACACACAGCAGACTGCGGATCAGTTGCAGCAACTCGTCGCGCCTATCGCGCTCTACCCGGATTCGCTGGTCGCGCAGGTCCTCGCTGCATCCACTTTCCCCGCGGAAATTGTCGAGGCGGACCGCTGGGTGCAAGCCAATCCCGATCTAAAGGGCGACGCTCTCGCGCAAGCCGTGGACCAGCAATCCTGGGACCCCAGCGTGAAAGCCCTCACCGCGTTTCCCACGGTGCTCGGAAATATGGACAAGAATATTTCCTGGACGTCATCTCTCGGCGACGCATATTACAACCAGGAACAAGGCGTAATGGACGCGATTCAGGTGATGCGCCAGAAAGCCCAGCAAGCCGGCAATCTGAAGGACACGCAGCAGCAAACCGTCCAGACGCAAGGCTCCACAATCGTCATCCAGCCCGCTTCACCCGATGTCGTCTACGTCCCCGCCTATAATCCCTGGCTGGTCTACGGATACCCTGTCGTGGCCTGGCCCGGTTGGTACCCGTATCCCGGAATCTGGTGGGGCGGCCCCTCTCTATTTTGGGGAGTCGGCTTTGGCGTCGGCTTCTACGGCGGCTACGGCTGGGGCTGGAACCACTGGGGCGTCGGTTGGGGCGGCCACACCGTGATTTATAACAACAACCGCTACTACTCCCGCAGCAACACATTTTACAACCGCAACAATTATTATCGCGCCGGTGGTGAACGCGGCGTTACGAACAACGTTCAACGCGGAGCCGCGAACGTTTACAACAGCCCCGGCGGCAGAGACACGCCTTTCCATGGAAATAATCAGGCCGCGCGGGGATACGAGCCAGCAGGCCATGGCCAAACCGGTGGGCTACCTGCAGCACACAGCCAGACCGGCACACGCTCCAGTGGCTTTAGCGGCTATGACCATGGCGGCGAGGCCCGCAGCTACTCTTCGCGCGGAAGCTCCAGCTTTGGTGGGGGCGGCGGTGGATTCCACGGTGGTGGTGGCGGTGGAGGAGCTCACGGCGGCGGTGGCGGCCATCACTAATCAGAATTCTAAAATGTTCCTATTCTTAGAGCATTCCTAACAGTTCGCGAAAGAAAGAAGCGAACCACCAAAGTGACTCATAGAAACGGAGAACAAATCTATGCGGCAGACAAAACTGAACTTTGTAGCTCGGCAGTGGGGCCATCTTCCGAAATTCGCAGTAGTCGCTATTTTCTTGTTGGGCTGCATGCCCGCCATTTCCCAGGCCCAGCAACCAGGCCAGAAAACCTTCGCTTCCGCCGAAGAGGCCAGCAGCGCGCTGGTCGCCGCGACGCAAGCCAATGACGAAAAAGCCATGCTCGCCATCTTCGGTCCCGACGGCAAGGAAGTCGTTTCCTCCGGCGACCAAGTCCAAGACCAGGACATGCGCGCAAACTTTGTGAAAAAATATCTGGAGATGCATCGCCTGGTGAATGAACCCGACGGCACCACCTCGCTCGTCATCGGCGCGGAAAATTGGCCCACGCCCATCCCGCTGGTGCACAAAGGAAATGTTTGGTATTTCGATACCGAAGCCGGAACCAAGGAAATTCTCTACCGCCGCGTCGGCCGCAACGAAATCACCACCATCCGCGTCTGCCAGGAACTTGTAGCCGCCCAGAAGGATTACGCTTCGCAAAATCACAATGAATACACACAGCGCTTCTTCAGCGACGCAGGCCAGCACAATGGCCTCTATTGGAAAGCCGCTGACGGCGCGCCGCAAAGTCCGATTGGTCCGCTGATCGCAGCCGCCGTCAAGGAAGGTTACGCAAACATTCCCGAAGGCGGGGCCACTCCATTCCACGGCTATTACTTCCACATCCTGACGGCCCAAGGGCACCATGCTCCTGGGGGCTCGAAAAACTACATCGTGCGCGGCAAGATGACCGGCGGCTTCGCCTTCGTCGCTTATCCCGCGGAGTATCGATCGTCCGGCGTGATGACCTTTATCGTCGGCGGCAACGGCGTGGTTTACGAAAAAGACCTGGGCAAGAACACTGAAGCGCTCGTCAAAGCCATGACGAAATTCAACCCCGACTCCAGCTGGCACAAATCCGAAACCGACCAAGAACAATCCGCCAGCGAACAGAAGTAACCACATCGCAGCGCCACGCGCGTCAGCGTGATAGCGAATATCGGCTCACGCCGTCCCGCATCTTAAGAAGCTAGGGCCGTGCAGCAGGAAGCTCGGCGCGCATGGCCTTGGCTTTTGCTTCCAGAATGCCTGCATCCGTCGGCCGGTTCACCTTGCGCAGCAATCCCGCTGCGTTCTCCAGACTATCCGCCACCTGCTCGTATTGCACCGACCCGGGACTGTTACTGTTCATGCGATTCGACGTCTCGATCAGCCACGCGGCAAAGGATTCCGGCCCTGCGTAATCGCCGTGAGCGCGCATGCTCAGCGCGCGCGCGGCCACATTCTTTGCTTCCTCCGACCGTCCCTTCAGACGCAGGATCGACGCATAGTCCAGGAGCGAATCGGCCACCTGGTCGTAATCCGCTCCAAAACCGTGCTGCAGCACTATGCTTTCCAGTCCCACCAAGCCCCATTTCATGTTGGCGATGTCGTCGTCTTTCATCTGCGCCACCCGCTGCTGCAGACGAATTTCCTTGATCTGGTTGTCCACCGCGAGCGCCTCCGGCTCGCGGTTCAATTTGCGCAGCAGCTCCGCATATCTTTGGCGAGCAGCAATGCTAGCGTCCTTCTGCGGAGTCTGGTCCCAGAATTCGATGCTGCGCAAATAATACGGTTCCGTCTCCGCTAATTTGCCCTGCGCCTGCAAGAGCTTGATCATGTCGTCAAGATTCATCACAATTCGCACGCTCTTCGGTCCGTCATCTTTCTCCCTGACGGCCAAAAGGCGTTGCAAGGTCTGCTCCGCCTGTGGATATTTCTTCTCATCACTGATAAAGCCGCACCAGGCGCTCCAGCGGCTCCATGATCTCCGGGTCCAGCGGCCCCTTCGCATCCTGAATCACCTGCACCGCGCGCAAAGCGGAATCTTCCGCCTCCGCATCTTCTCCCTGCACGTGCTGCAAGCTGCTGAGCACGCCGTAGAAGCTGGCGACTTGAAAATCTCGGTCGGAACGCTCCTGCACTTGCGCGCTGACCACGATGCGCTTGTAGGTTTCCTCCGCCGCGGCATACTGTTTCGCGCCGCTACTGCGCCGCGGCCAATAAACACCGCTCCAGGAACACATGGGGATTATCGGGGCCCAATATCACTTCCTTGATCGCCACCTCACGCGCAAAAAGCGGCACGGCCTCCGCGTTTCGGCTGGACATCGAATACACCCGCGCGAAATTTCCCAGCACCGTGGCCAGATGCGGATCTTTCGGGCCGTACGCTTTTTCCATAATGGCAATCGCGCGTTTGTAATAATCCTCCGTCTCGCCGTAGTTCTTGAACTGCATCTGGTACAGGCTGGCGAGCCCTGCCAGCGTTTCACCAAGGTCCGGATCGTCCGCCGGCAGCGCTTTCTGCTGAATCTCCAGCGCGCGCTGCCCAAAGGCCTCCGCTTCAGCGAGTTTTCCCGCCTTCAGGTAAATCCCCCCCAGCGTATTCAAAGCATTGGCAACCCTGCGCGGATCCGGCGGCGTGGCGGCCTCCAGGATCTTCAGTGCGCGCTGCGCCAGCGGCTCAGCCCCGGCAAAATCATTCTGCTCGTTGCGAATCGCCGCCAGATCCTGCAGGCTGAAGGCGACGCGATAATCGTTTGGCCCCCAGGCTTCTTCCGCCATCTGCAAATTTTCTTCGGCGATCGGCAGCGCCTCCGCGTATTTCTCCCGCGTGTACAGATTTTTCACCCGCGTGTTGAGCGTATCCCAGTGCTCCTCTTGCGCGAACACCGGCAGTGCCGCGCAAGTCGCCAGCAGAAATACGAGAAGTAACCGCAATACGAAGGCCGCTCCGCGCAGCAGCTTCACCGCGTAGCGCGAAACGCCGAGCGTCTCGTCCCGTGAAGTATTCTGTGAATTACGTGGAGGACTAAACGACATGAGTTAGCGGCGGACCGCGGACTTCGGCTTGCTCGCGACGAGGTTCCAGATAAACGCGCCCAGCGCCAAAATCAGAAACGCGCCCACTCCGCTGAAATCCTTAATCGTGAGCACCGCGGGAGTCGGGCCGACGGTGGTCGAGGCCCATCCCAAATACACCCGAATTGTTTCGAGCACCGCAAACAGTGTGCACACAAAATGAATCCGCGTCGGCGATTGCTCGAACACGCGCTCCGCCTTGAGCTCAACTCCCGTGTAGATCAGAGCGAACATCGCGAACGGCGCGGCCACCATCAGCCACAAACCCGCAACCTGCACCTGCTCAATTTGCCCGTCCAGCATCACCGGCAATCGCGAGTTCAGAAATCCCGCCTTCACCAGAATCGTTTCCACAATCACAAAAAACGCCGCGGCGATTCCGAACATCCGCGCCGGCGAGCTGGGCCATCCGAATGTTGCAGCAGGCTTATCCGCGGCGGCCTCCGGTTTCATCGCGTGCTTCCCTCCTGCGCGTAGCTCCAGATCACATTCCCCACGAACACCACGTGCCCAAAAATATAAATCACCAGCAGCACGTTTTCCGTAAACGCCGGGTTCGTAGGCGTCGTCAGCTCCCTCCCGCTCGCGTAATAAATTCCCCACAATCCGCACAGCACCAGCAGCGTGCAGCCCAGCGACTGCACGTATCCCAGCGTGACGTTCAGGTCGTGCTTGGTGAGCCCCTGCACAATCTGGTATTCCGCGAAAAAAAGCGCGAAAGCGAGCAGCGAGAAGAAAAAGAAGATGGCCAGATTGTGCAGCCATTCCAGCCGCACGTGGCCCGGACCCACGCGGCGCGCCTGCGCGATCATCGCAGCGCCCCAACCGACCAGACAAAAATTAATGACGATGCGCAGCACCGCCTTGGGACCGGGCATTGGAAGAGACATGTCGGGCTGACCCCTCATCCGACCTTATCTTCCAAAATTACCATCCGCGCATTTCTGTCAGCGCGCAGTTCCCGCAAGCGATGCCGAATCACTAACGTTGCAACGTGGACACACACCGTGCTGTTGTGGCGGCGCACTTTAGTGCGCCATCGGTGGTGCGCCCATCACCGATCGCGGTCCCGTCCCGCGACGGCGGGACAGAACCTCCGCCACAAATACGTCGCGCCCCTTTTTCGCAAACGGTTCAGCCGCTGACGCAAAAAGTCTCAAATTTTCATACAGGCTCGAGCCTGCATCCACTCGGACAAATCAGCGCGCGCTCGCCGCCCGCGTCTCACCCAGCCACTCGTCAATCCGCCCCAGGGCCTGCTGCAATTGTGCCGCATCGCCGCCGAATCCAAACCGCACGAACCCTTCCATCCCCACCTGCTCGCCAGGAACCAGCAATACGCTCTTCTTCACGCGCAGTTCTTCCGCCATCTGCGCCGAGTTTCTGCCGCCGCGCAATCCCGCCCAGGCGATCGCGCCCGCCTTCGGCGCCACGTGCGAAAATACCTCCGCATGTCCGTCCAGCCACGCCCGCAGCGGCGGATAATTGCGCCGCACATATTCCCGCGTGCGATTCAAAATCCACGTGCGCCGCTCCGGCGCAAGCGCCACCGAAGCCAGCCGGTCCGTCAGCATCGAAGGCCCGATGCTGGTGTAGTCGTGATAACTCCACAGCTTCTCGATCATTTTCGGCGCCCCAATCACCCATCCCGTGCGCAGCCCCGGCAAGCTGAAAGCCTTCGAAAGCCCCGCCGTGCACAGCATGCGTTCGTAGCCGCCCCACATCGTCGCCGTCGTCTCGCCGTCGAATTCCGCGCCGCGATATACTTCGTCCGAAATAATCCACGCGCCTACTTTCGCCGCGGCCGTCACCAGCGCCGCGCGCATGTCATCGCGCAGCACCGCTCCGGTGGGATTGCTCGGATTGCATATCGCGATCAATTTCGTTTTCGGCGTCACCACCCGCGGCAGATCGTCCACATTAATTCCCCAATCCAGCGCCTCGCGCAGCCATAGCGGCTTCACCGTCGCGCCCATCGCCCGCGCCACTCCCGCGATCTGCATGTAATTCGGCATCATAAAAACTACTTCGTCGCCCGGCTCGATCAGCGACCACGTGGAAACGTAATTCGCCTCCGACCCGCCGCACGTCACCAGCACATTTTCCGCGCCCGCTCCCGGATACAGTTCCGCGATCCGCGAACGCAATTCCTCGCTGCCATTCGTCTGCGGATATAGTTGCTGCATATCCAATATCTTCCGCAGCTGCTCGGGGTCCGGCACCAGCTCCGCCGTCGTCAGCGGATGCACCCCGCTCTCGGAAATGTTCAGCTCGACTTTGTTCTCCCACACCGATTGCCAGCGTTCCAGCTCAAATGGTTCAATCTGCATTTCATTCACCTCGGCCCTAACGCGAGTTCGCGTTGCAACAAGCGCGCCAGAAATGTAACGAACTCACGCGCATTACCCAAGCGAATTCCACAACGCCGCCGTTGCCATCGCCATCTCGAAAATCTACAATTCAGCGCATACTAAATTTCAGGAGCGACTCCCATGACCACCGCACCCGAACCTGCCAACGTGACTCCCGAGCGCATTTTTGAAACTCTGAACGCTTACCAAAAAACCGCCGCGCTGAAAACCGCGATCGAGCTGGACGTATTCTCCGCCATCGCCGCCGGCTCCACCACCCAAGCCTCCATCGCCAAACGCTGCGAATCCAGCGAACGCGGCATCCGCATTCTCTGCGACTATCTCGTCATCCACGGATTCCTCATCAAGAACGGCCAGGAATATGCCCTCGCCGACGATTCCGCCGTTTTTCTCAATCGCCGCTCGCCCGCCTACATGGGCGCGGCCGCCAACTTTCTCGCCCTCCCGGAAATGATCAACCTCTATCAGGATCTCACCGCAATCGTACGCGCCGGCACATCACTGAAGGGCGAGCAGTCCACCGCCGAGCCAGATAGTTCCAAATGGGTCGAGTTCGCGCGCTCCATGAGCAACCTGCAGCGCATGACCGCCGTGGCCGTAGCCGAAACTCTCAGCGCCAGCGCCGGTGAAAAATGGAAAGTGCTGGACGTAGCCGCCGGCCACGGCATGTACGGCGTCACCATCGCCAAACAAAATCCCCACGCGGAAATTTTCGCCCTGGATTGGCCGGAAGTCTTAAAAGTCGCCCACGAAAATGCCAAGGCCGCCGGCGTGGCCGCGCGCGTGCACGATCTGCCGGGCAGCGCGTTCGAATTGGATTTCGGGAAGGATTACGACATCGTGCTGCTCACCGGATTCCTGCACCATTTCGATCCGCAAACAATCGAAACCATCCTGCGCAAAGTTCACGCCGCGCTGAAACCGGGTGGCCGCGCCGTCACCGTGGAATTCGTGCCCAATGAAGACCGCGTCTCGCCGCCCGCCCCCGCTGCCTTCAGCATGATCATGCTAGGCACCACCCGCGCCGGCGACGCCTACACCTATTCCGAATACGACAAAATGTTCCGCAAAGCAGGCTTCACTCTAAACGAACTGCGCCGCAGTCCCGGCCCCCAAAGCTTCATAATTTCAAAAAAATAATCGCGCGCCGGGAAGTCGTGAGTGGATGGACTTGAAGGGCGAGGCTCGGGAGGCCCGGACTTCGCAAGTCGGCTATCTAGGAATCCCATGTCATCCCGAGGGGAGTCCCGCGCTTTTTCTTTCCCGCCGCACTTCGGCGGGCGCGGGACGGAGTGAGGGATCTGCTTTTTCGCGCCGACGCGGCACAACTCAGGCCAACTTGGAAGGGCGGGGCTTCAGCCCCGCCTAAGAACTCAAACGAATGAAAGGGCTTTAGCCCCTGAAGCCGCGCATTCCGATCGCAGCCGAACAATTTATTACTCAGCTTTTTTCCGCCCCGCCAAACGCCAAGGTCAGCAAAGTATGCTGCTCCATCTCATGCGCCTTGTGCGAACCCGTCGCCGGACTCGCGCTCGCCGATCGCTTAATCGAAAGCACTCCGCGTCCGCGCGCCAATCGCTCCAGCCGCGGCAACAAGAACGCCAGCGCGCCCATATTCGCCGGCTCTTCCTGCACCCACACAAAATCCCGCGCCTTCGTGTGCCGGTCCATCTCCGCCGCCAACTCCGTTTCCGGAAACGGATACAGCTGCTCCAGAAAAATAATCGCCGTCGCAGTATCCTTGCGCCGCTTCCGCTCCGCCATCAATTCATGCCCGATTTTCCCGCTGCACAGCAGCACGCGCTCCGCCGATCCATCCCCGCGATCCGGAATCACCGTCTGAAATCGCGCCGTTCCCAAATCCGCCAGCGAGGAAGAAGCCGCCGGATTCCGCAGCATGCTCTTCGGCGTAAACACCACCAGCGGCTTGCGCCAGGCCCGCAATGCCTGCCGCCGCAACAAATGAAAATATTGCGCCGCGGTAGTCGGCTGGCAAATCTGCATGTTGTCCCGCGCCGCCAATTGCAAAAATCTTTCGATCCGCGCGCTGGAATGTTCCGGCCCCTGCCCTTCATACCCGTGCGGCAGCAGCAGCACCACGCCCGAAAGCAAATTCCACTTGTCCTCGCCCGCGGAAATAAACTGGTCAATAATTGTCTGCGCGCCGTTCGCGAAATCCCCGAACTGCGCCTCCCACAGCACCAGCGCCTCCGGAAAATCGCGGCTGAACCCGTATTCGAATCCCAGCACAGACGCTTCCGACAAAGTCGAATTGATCGCCTCGAACCACGCTTCACCCTGCCCCAAATTCTGCAGCGGCACGTACTCCTCTTCCGTTTCGATATCAATCAGCGCCGCGTGCCGCTGATTAAACGTCCCGCGCCGGCTGTCCTGCCCGCTCAGCCGCACCGGCACGCGCTGTTTCAGCAGCGTCCCAAACGCCAGCGCTTCCGCCATTCCGTAATCCAGCGGCCGCTTGCCCTGCGCCATTTCCAATCGCTGCTCCAAAAGTTTTTTCACCTTCGGGTGAATATGAAATCCGTCAGGATACCGCGTCAAAGCTTCGCCAATCGCCGCCAATTCCCCAGACGCCACGCCGGTATCCACTTCCATCGCCGCGTTATAACGCCCGCCGCGAAAGGCATCCCAATAAGGCGGCAGCTTGCGCATCGGCGGATTTTTCTCCAGCTCCAGCGCCTTTTTCTGCGCTGCATCCAATTCCCCGCGCACGCGCTGCACAATCGGCGCCGCATCCACGCCGATTTTTTCCGAATAAATTTCCCACAGCGGCGGATGCGCATCAATCTTTCGGTAACGCAACGGCTGCGTAATCGTTGGATCATCCACTTCGCTGTGCCCGTGCCTGCGATACCCGATCAAATCCACCACCACCGGCGTTCCAAACGCGTAGCGATACTCCGCCGCCATCCGACCGACACGCGCCACTGCGTCCGGATCCTCCGAGTTCACGTGAAAAATCGGAATCGGCAAACGCTTCGCCAAATCAGAAGAAAATCGCGAAGATTGCGAATCCCGCGGAATCGTCGTGAACCCAATCAGATTATTCACGATGATGTGCACCGATCCGCCCACCGTGAATCCCTCCACGCCCGCCATGTTCAGCGTCTCCGCCCATACTCCCTGCCCCGCAAACGCCGCGTCTCCGTGCATCAGCACCGGCACCACATGGCGCAAACCTGCGTCGCCCCGCCGCGCCTGCTTCGCTCGCGTCCGCCCGATCGCCACCGGGTCCACCGCTTCCAGATGGCTCGGGTTCGATACCAAATGCATGCCTACCTTTTTTCCACCCGCTGTCAAAAACTCGCCGGTTGCGCCCATGTGATACTTCACGTCGCCGCCGCCCAGCACGCTGCGCGGGTCCACATCCTCAAATCGCGCAAAAACTTCCGCCGCATCGCGCCCCACGATATGCACCATCACGTTCAACCGTCCGCGATGGCTCATCGAGAGCACCGCCTGCACCGCACCCTGCTCGGACGACGCATCCAGAATCGCATCGAGCAAAGGGAGCAGCGCCGCCTCACCCTCCAGCGAATAGCGCTTCGTTCCCAGATAACGCGTCTGCAGCACCTGCTCGAAAATTTCCGCGCGCACCAGCCATTCCAGAATTCGCGCGCGATCCGCTTCCGGCGCTTCCGCTTCCATGCGCGCTTGAATCCATTCCCGCTTCTCGCGCTCCGGAATGTGCATGAACTCCACGCCAATCGTCCCGCAATAAACCCGGCGCGCCGCTTCCGCTTCCGCGCCGCTCAATTCCAGCTCCGGCATGGCCACCGGCGCCATGTCGCCCAGCGGATCTAAATTCGCCTGCAGATATCCCCAGCGGCGGAACGCGTCCCAGACGCGCTCTTGCGCATCCTGCGTCGCCACCGAGTCCACAATTGTTTGCTGACGGCTCATGAATCTCCCCGAATCTTCCTGACGATTGCCTCGTAACGATTTCGCTCTCTCTATTATAACAACCCTATTATAACAAGGACCCGCGAACGCGCGAGAGCAGCGCCACTCGCATTTCCTACCACGCGCTCAGCAACCTCCGCACCAGCACCAGCTGCCCCAGATGATACGAATTGTGATCAATCAGCAGCAAAACCTGGCGCAAGAACGTCTGCCCCGTTCCGTGCGCAATCCGCGCGAAAAGATCCGTCCGCGGATTGCTCACCAGTTTCTCCATCTCCTGCAGATCATGAAAAAACTCCCGTACGCTCTTTTCCCACTCCGCGTCATCCGCCGGCGCCAAACTCTTCGGCCAATATCCCGCCGGCCAATCCGGCGACACATGTTTCGGCTCCAGCGTGAACTCCAGAATATCCCGCTGCGCGAGTCGCACATGCTCCAGCAAATCCCACGCCGAATGCGGCGATCCCGCCGGACGCACTCCGCGATGTGCCGCATCCAAGCCCGCCAGCGCTTGCTTCCAATCCGCGTGCGCCTCGCGCCAATCCAGAACCTTCCGCAATTGCTCGCGCAGCGCCTTGTCGTTCACATCGCGCGCGCCTTTCACGGCCCGCTTCTTCGAGCTCGCCTTCTTCGCAGACTTGCGTTTCACCTGCTGCTTGTTTTTCCGTTTTCGTCGCCATTTCCACCTCCAGATGAATTCACCATGCTCATTCGGAAAAGCATCAAGCCATTCATTGTCCGCCACGCTGCCGCGGAGTATCATCCGGCAGAATTTTTCAACATAGGAGCACTCGATGACCGCCGCAACCCATTCCCGCCGCGACTTCTCGCGCATCTTCGCACAATCTCTAGCCGCCGCAATCGCCGCGCCGAGTCTCCCGAGCCTGAACCTATTGGATGCCACAAAGCGCAAACCGATGCCCCCGGGCGCCATCCGCCTGAACTTCAACGAAAATCCCTACGGTCCCTCGCCCAAAGCCCGCGCCGCCCTCGCCGATTGCGGTCCTATCTCCAACCGTTACCCCGACCAAGCCTATCGCGACGTAATCACCGCGCTCGCGCAAAAATTCAACCAGAAACCCGAAAACATTATCCTCGGCTGCGGCTCCACCGAAATCCTCCGCGCCGCAGACAATGCCTTCCTCGATCCCTCGCGCAACGTCGTAGCCGCCGCCCCCACTTTCGAGGCCGTGCTGGACTATGCACGCGTGCTGAATGCCAATGCCGTGCTAATCCCCCTCACCGCCGACCATCGCCACGATCTCCCCAAAATGGCCGCGGCGTGTACCTCAAAAACCGGCGTCGCCTACATCTGCAATCCCAATAATCCCACCGGCACCATCGTCACCCGCGATGAGTTCGCCGCCTTCGTGCAAGCCGTCCCGCCCACCACGCTCATCATCGTGGACGAGGCCTACTACGATTTCGCCGACGACCCGCGCTACGCGAGCGCCGTCGAATTCATCCCCGCGCATCCCAACGTAATCGTCGCGCGCACGTTTTCAAAAATTTACGGCCTGGCCGGAATGCGCCTGGGCTACGCCATCGGCGCGAAAGAACCTATCGCACGCCTCGCCGCCGAGCTTCTGCAGGACAACGGCAACGCCGCAGTCCTCCAAGCCGCGCTCGCCAGCCTCGCGGACGACGAGCACGTTGACACCTGCCGGGCCCAACTCAACTTCACGCGGAAGTTGCTCTGCTCTGAACTAACCGCGGACTCGCGCCCATTCATCCCTTCGCAAGCCAATTTCGTCATGCTCGATCTCGGCACGGACGTAAAACCCATCATCGAACAATTTCGCGCGCGCAACATCTTCGTCGGCCGCCAATTCCCCGCCATGCCCAACTTCCTGCGCGTCACCATCGGCACGAACCCCGAAACCGAAGCGTTCCTCAACGCGCTTCGCGACATCGCTCCCACTAAACCAGCGCGCGCCGCCGCGTAACAATCAGCGAGCAACAAAGCGCGGCCAACACGAAACAAGTCGAATTCGACGGTAGGGCACGGCACGCCTGCCCGTCGCAGGAGGGCCGTGCCCGCTGCGGAACCGCCGCGGCGTATCACAACCCCAAAAATCAAAAGGCTCTCCCCGGCGCTCGCACGCCAGGAAGAGCCTTTGAAGATGGATTTCCCTTTTTTCCGGACTCGCTCCCGCCCCGCCCTCCGATCGCGCTAGCCGATCAGAGTCAGAACTGCCGGGAACTTCGCTCGGCCTGTTTCAAGCCACCACTAGAAAGACGCGCTTCTTAAGGCGCCGCGACGCTCTGTGGCCCGGCCGTTCGCCGCTGCTGGAAACATTCGCGGCAATATACCGGGCGTCCCTGTGTAGGCTTGAACGGAACGGTTGTTTCTTTTCCGCATTGCGAGCACACCGTCTTGGTCTCGACACGTTGCACGCTGCCGGAACCTGCCGTGGTGCCCGCCGAGCGATTAGCCTTGCACGCTTTGCACCGCTTGGGCTCGTTCTTGAAGCCCTTGTCGGCGAAAAACATCTGCTCGCCGGCGGTGAAAACGAACTCAGCCGAACACTCTGCACACTTCAAAACCCTATCGTGGTATTCCATACGCTGCTCCATGGCCTTGCTGGAACAGGAGTAGCAGCGGAACAGTTCTCCCAGTCAAATTCGGGAACGTGCCCGGAAAAATTCACGTTTCCCTCACCCCGACCGGTTCGAACCGTTTGAATGGACCCCGGTTATATGGTCACCTAGTCTTGCTCACGCCGTTGCTTTTTTCGGAGACGCTTACGCGAGAGGGCCTCTTTGGCACGGCGCCTTTCACCTGGTTTCATGTAGTAGCTGTGCTTTTTAATCTCTTTGATTATGTCTTCCGACTGCACCTTTCTCTTGAAGCGTCGGAGTGCATTCTCCAGAGATTCTCCCTCTTGAATGACAACTTCTGCCACGCGTATTCACCCCCGTTCCCCGTTGAATGTTAGTTTGCACTGAATGGGTTACCACCAGTGTAGCCGGTTCACACCCGAACCGGCAATTGCCAAGTTCTTCTATCGCCCGCCCGACCCGTAAGTCAAGGCTTAAATTGGCAAAGCCCCAAAAACCGCAATTTGTAACTCTCTAGTTATCATCACGGCTCGTACGGCCCTTGCGCCGGTACCGCGCACTCGCAAGACGTTTCAGCGCACCTCGCACTCCACCAAATCTCCCGGCCTCTCTTTCTGCCCCCTTGCACTTGCTGCTAGAATGTCCTCCGCCAGCCCGGGACTTTCGGGGGGAGCGTTTCCATGCCTCTGATGCGCAACGCACTTGCGGTCCTGCTGGCCGGTGGCCAGGGCGAACGCCTTTGGCCCCTCACTCGCGATCGCGCCAAGCCCGCCGTCCCCTTCGGCGGCATCTACCGCATCATTGACGTCACCCTCTCCAATTGCCTCAATAGCGACCTGCGCCGCGTCTTCGTCCTCACCCAGTACAAAGCGCTCAGCCTCAATCGTCACGTGCGCCAGGGCTGGTCCACGCTAATGGGCCACGGCGATTTCATCGAAGTTCTTACGCCGCAAATGCGCGTCTCGCAGCACTGGTATCAAGGCACCGCCGACGCCGTTTATCAGAACATCTATTCCATCGGCTCCGAACAATCCAATTTCGTCTTCATCCTCTCCGGCGACCATATCTACAAAATGAATTATCAGAAGATGCTCGAGCAGCACGTCGAAGCCGGTGCGGACGTCACCGTCGCCACCTTCGAAGTCTCTCCCCAGGAAGCCGCCGGCAGTTTCGGCGTCATCGAAACCGATAAAGACTGGCGCATCGTCGGCTTCGAAGAAAAGCCCGCCGAACCCAAGCCCTCGCGCATTCATCCGGACAAAGTGAACGCCTCCATGGGCGTCTATCTTTTCAATACCCAGCTGCTCGTTCCCACCCTGATCGCCGACGCCGAAGATCCCAAGTCCAATCACGATTTCGGTAAGGACATCATCCCGCGCATCATCGAAAAGCATCGCGTCTTCGCCTACAATTTTCGCGACGAAAATAAAAAAGAAGAATCCTACTGGCGTGATGTCGGCACCGTCGAGGCCTACCACGAAGCCAATATGGACCTGGTCTCCGTCTCCCCGGTCTTTAACCTCTACGACAAAAGCTGGCCGCTGCACACCTGGCAGCAGCAATATCCACCCGCCAAATTCGTTTTCGCCGATCCCTCCCGCATGGGCGTCGCGCTCGATTCCATCGTCGGCGCGGGCTCCATCGTTTCCGGCGGACGCGTCACCAAATCCGTCCTGGGCCTCGACGTGCGCGTGAACAGCTACAGCGAACTAGATCAATGCATCGTCTTCAATCATGTAAACGTAGGCCGCAGCTGCCGCATCCGCCGCGCCATAATTGACCGCCACGTAAGCCTGCCCGAAGGCACAGTAATCGGCTACGACGCAGAAGCCGACCGCGCTAGATACTCCGTCACCGAACACGGCGTAGTAGTAGTAGTCCGCCCCGAATCCATGATCGAAGAACCCGAATGATGCCGCCGTTCTCTGCGTCGGTACGGGCGCTGCTTGTGAATCGCCCTGCAGGGCGATTCATCCTGAGATCCCGCTGCGCGGGATCGAAGGGCTGCGCCCCAGCTTGCCACGCTGTCAACCCAGCCCGCTCTCGATTTGCGTGCCGTCATCCTGAGCGCCTTGGCCATCTTCGCGGGCATAGCGCCCGTCATCCTGAGCGGAGCGAAGGATCTCTCTTCGATTTCTCCGCGCCGAGCATTACGTAGCGGAACCCGGTTTTAGCAGCGCCGGCCGGCCGGCCTGCCGGTAGGCAGGCGTCTCGCGGCAAGGTTTCCATGCACCCTCTACTAAAAAAACTCTCCGGCGGCGACCGCCGCTCCATCGGCCGCTCGAACGAAGTAGCAGCCCAAGTTCTCGCTCACCCCGCAAATTTTCCTAATCTCATGAAAGGCCTAGCCGCAGCCGACCCAGTCCTCCGCATGCGCACCGCCGACGCCATCGAAAAAATCACCGCCCAACGCCCCGACCTTCTCCACCCCCACAAAAGAAAAATCCTCGCCATCGCCGGCAGCACCAATCAACAGGAAATCCGCTGGCACGCCGCCCTGATCATCCCGCGCCTCAAGCTCACCACCAAAGAACGCGCCGTCGCCCTCGACATCCTCTTCGATTACCTCCGCGACAAAAGCAGCATAGTGAAAACCTTTGCCATGCAAGCAATCTGGGATTTAGCCGCCTCCGACCCCAAATTAAAATCCCAAATCACCCCGCTGATCGAAGAACTGACGCAAATCGGCACCCCAGCCTTGCGCGCCCGCGGCCGCAAAATCCTGCAACAGCAAACGCCGGCTTCATCGCGCCGCACAAAGGTTTTGTAGGGATCGATATTCCATCGGCGCCGCGTCATCCTGAGCGCAGCGAAGGATCTCTCTTCGTTTTATCCGCGCCGCGCATCATGTGACGTCGCCCCCCTTTCGCAGTCGCACCCCCACATCAGAAACGCAACTGACACCCCACCTTGTACCACTCACCCCAAACCGTTTACGATGTTCATCGCACAATTCGCCATCAAACCAAATAATAGGAGCCCCATGTCCACGAAAATCACCAAAGTCCACGCCCGCGAAATCATTGACTCCCGCGGCAATCCCACCGTCGAAGCCGAAGTCCACGTAGCAGGCGGCGCCGTCGGCCGCGCCGCCGTCCCTTCCGGCGCTTCCACCGGCGAACACGAAGCCAACGAACTCCGCGACAACGACAAATCCCGCTACCTGGGCAAAGGCGTCCTCAAAGCCGTCGGCCACGTGAACGCAGAAATCGCGAAAGCCGTCACCGGACTAGACGCCGCCGACCAAAACGCGCTCGATCGCAAAATGATCGAAGCCGACGCCACGCCCAACAAATCCAATTTCGGCGCCAACGCCATCCTCGCCGTCTCCATGGCCGCCGCCCGCGCCGCCGCCGCGCAACTCGCCCTCCCGCTCTACCAATATCTCGCGCGCTATTCCAGCGACAAATCCGCCAACACCCTCCCCGTCCCCATGATGAACATCGTCAATGGCGGCGCCCACGCCGATAATTCCGTGGACGTGCAGGAATTCATGGTCATGCCCATCGGCGCCCCGAATTTCCGCGAAGCGCTGCGCTGGGGCGTCGAAGTTTTCCATCACCTGAAATCCGTGTTGAAGAAAAATGGCTATTCCACCGCCGTCGGCGATGAAGGCGGCTTCGCGCCCAATCTGAAATCCAACGAAGAAGCTCTTGAACGCGTCCTGGAAGCCATCACCGCCGCCGGCTACAAACCCGGCGAACAGATCGCCATCGCGCTCGACCCCGCCTCTAGCGAATTCTACGATCGCGCCACAAAAAAATACGTCTTCAAAAAATCCGACAAATCCGAGCGCACATCACAAGAGATGGTCAAATTCTGGGAAGCCTGGGCCGCCAAATATCCCATCGTCTCCATCGAAGACGGCCTCTCCGAAGACGATTGGGACGGCTGGAAAATCATTACCCGCGACCTCGGCAAAAAAATCCAGCTGGTCGGCGACGATATTTTCGTAACCAACCCCAAAATCTTCGCCCGCGGCATCTCCGAAGGCATCGGCAACGCCATCCTCATCAAGCTCAATCAAATCGGCACAGTCAGCGAAACCATCGAAGCCGTGGAAATGGCCCGCAAAGCCAACTACGCCGCCATCGTCTCCCATCGCAGCGGCGAAACCGAAGACACCTTCCTCGCCGATTTCGTCGTCGCCATGGGCACCGGCCAAATCAAAACCGGCTCCGCCTCCCGCACCGACCGCATCGCCAAATACAACCAACTCCTCCGCATCGAAGAAGCCCTAGGCGCCAAAGCCCGCTTCCCCGGCCGCCAGGCGTTGCGACCGTAGCTGCGACTGTTTTCACGACGGAGGCCGCGATATCTGAATCAGGAGGACGCGCACACATGAACGACCTCGCAACACCATACGAACCAACCTCCGACGAAAAAACAATGGCGACTCTCGCGCAGGTTCTCCAGCTGGTCGGGTCGTGGATCGCTCCGTTGATCATTTTTCTCATCCGCCGCAAATCTAGATTTGTCGCGTTCCATGCCATGCAGGCTCTCTTATGGCAGTGCACCTTTCTCGTTCTTTGGTTCGGTAGCATGGCGTTGCTTTTGATTACCACAATCCCCCCGATGACAAAGGCAGCGCCCAATAGTCCCCCGCCTGCCGGATTCTTTCTGGGATTCTTCGGCTTCTGGCTGGCGATGATGGGATTCACGGCCCTGAATCTGGTCATCGGCATCTACTTCGGCATCAAAGCCGGCCGCGGCGAATGGGCCGCTTACCCCTTACTCGGGAAATTGGCTCACCGCATCGTCGGCGCATGACCCTCGCGTGATTTATTTCGATAAGGTATTCTGACCCTTGACATGACCCAACGAAATAAACGCCCAAAACCCATCGTCCTCACCGTCCTGGACGGCTGGGGTTATCGCGCCGCAACCACCGGCAACGCCATCGCCCTCGCGCGCAAACCAAATTACGATCGCCTCCTCCAAGAATTTCCCAACACGCTCATCCACACCTCCGGCCCCGCCGTCGGCCTCCCCGAAGGACAAATGGGCAATAGCGAAGTCGGCCATCTCAACATCGGCGCCGGCCGCATCGTGCACATGGATATCACCCGCATAGACCAGCTAATCGCCAGCGGCGAATTCCAGCGCCAACCACTGCTCCGCGAAGCCATGGAACGCGGCCGCGCCCGCCAACTCCATCTGCTCGGCCTCCTCAGTGATGGCGGCGTGCACTCCCACATCGAACATCTCTACGCCCTACTCCGCATGGCTCGCGAAAATAAAGTCGAGCGCGTCTTCGTCCATTGCTTTACCGACGGCCGCGACACTCCGCCGAACAGCGGCATCGAATTCCTCCAAGCCCTCGAAAAGAAAATGCGCGAGTACGGCGTCGGCCAAATCGCCACCATCATCGGCCGCTACTACGCCATGGATCGCGACAATCGCTGGGACCGCATCGAAAAATCCTATCGCGCCATGGCCCACGGCGAATCCGATGCCAAATTCACCGATCCCGTCGCCGCCATCCGCGCCAGTTACGAAAAAGGCGTCACCGACGAATTCGTAGTCCCCACCGTAATCACCACGGAGCCCGCACCCGGAAAACCAGCCGTCCCCCGCGCCATAATCCGCGATGACGACGCCGTGATCTTCTTCAATTTCCGCGCCGACCGCGCCCGCGAAACCACCCGCGCCTTAGTCGAACCTGGCTTCAAAGAATTCACCGATCCCGCGCGCCCCAAAAATCTTTTCTTCGTCGCCACCACCCAATACGACAAAGCCTGGCCCTGGCTGCGCTACCTGATCGCGCCCGAAAAACTGGAACAAATCCTCGCCAACGTTTTTGCCGAGCAGGAATACAAAAATCTGCGCGTAGCCGAAACCGAAAAGTACGCGCACGTCACCTACTTCTTCAATGGCGGCGTGGAAAAACCATTCCCAGGGGAAGAACGCGTGGTAGTCCCGTCGCAGAAAGTGCCCACCTACGATTTAAAACCAGAAATGTCCGCCGCCGGAGTCGCCGACACCGTAATCCACGCCATCGAAAATGGAAATTTCGACGCCATCATCATGAATTTCGCGAACGCCGACATGGTCGGCCATTCCGGCAAGCTCGAAGCCACAATCAAAGCCGTAGAAACCGTGGACGAATGTCTCGGCAGAATTTTTCAGTCCCTAAAACCCCGCGGCGGCGCCTGGATCATCACCGCCGACCACGGTAACGCCGAAACCATGATTGATCCCGTCACCGGCGGCGCCCACACCTACCACACCACCAATCCCGTCCCCTTCATCCTGCTAACCGAAGACGCCCGCACCCAACTAACTCCCGGCGGCTCCCTCCGCGACATAGCCCCCACCCTCCTGGGCGTCCTCGAAGTCCCCGAGCCCCCAGAAATGTCCGGCCGCGACCTCCGCCTCCCCCAAAAATGATCCGCGCTAAATCTGTCAACGTTATTCACCGCGACTAACAAATTACACTCGTCATCCTGAGCGGAGCGAAGGATCTCTCTTCGATCCCACCCTCAACTGCAACCTGATTCCCCGTGTCATCCCGAACGCAGTCCCGCGCTTTTTCTTCCCCGTACCGCGACTGCGGGACGGGCGCGGGACGCAGTGAGGGATCTGCTTTCTTGTGGAAGTCTCGGAACGTGCAGTTGGGGGTTACGAACTACGAAGCACCATATTTTGTGGATACCGGCGACGCAATGGCGCGGGGCGTAGGGACACGGCATGCCGTGCCCATGTTAACACCGACGATAGCAACCTAATTCCCCGTCGTCGGCTTCGGCGACGTGTACCACTCCCGCGCATTCACCGTGATCTTCTTCTTCTTCCCCTTCTTATCCAACGTCATAAACGGGTTCCCGTCGTTATCCAGCACTTCCACCTTCAACTTGTGCACCTTCCCGTCCGGCGCCGTCGAAGGCGTAAACCCGATCGTGTACTGATTCCGCAAAAAAACCGCCACGGAATTGAAAATATCGTTCATCTCCCCTTCAAACCGCGGGAACCAAGCCCACCCTCCCGTCATCGCCGCAAATGTTTTCAACTGATTCTCCGCCTGCAAATAATTCACGCTCGCAAATTCCGGCCCGGTCATGCTCTTTTCGTGAACGCCCATCGCATCCAGAGCCCCGCCCATCCCCACGCAGAAAATCGTCACATCGGTTTCTTTCAGCGGCTTAAAGGTCTGATCCAAAGTGTGCTTGCTGAAGGTGTCATATCCCGAAGCGATAATTAAAATAGACCGCTTCCCTTTCACGTCCCGCAGCTGGTCCAAAGTTTCCAGCGTCGCATCAAATAAATTCGCCTCGCTGAAATCCGGAAAATAAAGCGACGCCACTTCCTGCGCCACCGCCTTCTTATCCTGCGTGAAATCCGAAACCATCGTGGTCTTCAAATCGAAAGTCTTGAACGCCACCCAATCCTTCGCGTTCAAATGATCCAGAAAATTGTAAGCCCACATCTTTCCGCGATACCCGAAGTAACTTCCCATCCGCCGGCTGAATTCCATCAGCACCACAATCGTAATCGGCGCCTCGCTCGCTCCAAAATTGCTGATCTGCTGCGGCTGGCCATCATCCAGCACGCGGAAATTCTGTTTCTGCAGGCCGGTAATGATGTTCCCGTCCTGGTCCGTCACCACCGCATCAATATTCACCACGTTCGATTGCACCGCGATGGCCACCTGCGGCGCCTGCGCCTGCGGCTTCCCCGCTTGCGAAGGCTGCTGCTGTCCGCTCGGCTGCTTCGGCGCCGCCCCCGGCTGTTGCGCCGGCGCCGGCGTCACCGGCCCTTCTTGTTGCCGCGCGCGTGCGTAAGACGTTAACGTCCCCGGCGGCACACCCAGCACGACGACCAAAATCCCCAAAAGCGCCATTCGCATCCAAGTCTTCAATTTCGTGCTCCCCTCGTTTCGCAATGCGCCCTGTCGTGCCCGCCAGTTGCGCCCACTTGCGACTGTTCGGACACTAGGATGCGTCCGCGCGCCTTTTGGGATGGTCCGCCGCCTCAGCCCATTCCGCAACCATTCACCGAAGATTGCAGTTCAGAAAACGCCTCGCGTCTCGCCGCCGGAACCGCATCCGCCAGCATGATAGTATGAATTGGTCTGCTGCTCTGCGATTGAATTTCACTCTCTGGGGGGAAATCAAGGATGGCGCGCGCGCGCATTCCGTTTCCGATTCTTGTCCTTATAGTACTAATGCTGTCTGCCGCACCAGTTCCAGCGCAGTCCGTTCCCACCTCGCCGCAATATACGCCGGCCGCCAATCCGTCGCTCTCCCAGATTCAACAAGACGCGCTCGGCTGGCTGCAGGGCCTCCTGCGCATAGACACCACCAACCCGCCAGGCAACGAACTCGTAGCCGCAAAATACATCGCCGCCATTCTCACCAAAGAAGGCATCCCCTCTGAAATTTTTGAAAGCACTCCCGGACGCGGATTCATCGTCGCGCGGCTCTCCTCCAGCGCCGTGCCCGATCCTTCGCGCGCCCTGCTCCTCATGGCCCATCTCGACGTAGTCGGCGTGGACAAATCCAAATGGACCCAAGACCCCTTCGCCGCCACTATAAAGGACGGCTACCTCTACGGCCGCGGCGCCATTGACGACAAAGGCATGCTCGCCGCCAATCTCGCCGTCTTCATCGAACTGAAACGCTCCAACGCGCGCCTCAATCGCGACGTCATCTTCCTAGCCGAAGGCGACGAAGAAGCCTACGGCGCAACCGGAATGCTCTTCGCCGTGGACAAGCACTGGGACAAAATCGCCGCAGGCTTCGCCATCAACGAAGGTGGCGGCGTTTTCCTCAAAGACGGCAAGCCGCAATACGTCGGCGTGCAAGTCAGCGAAAAAGTACCCGCCAATGTGGACGTCATCGCCAAGGGCACCTCCGGCCACGCGTCCATGCCCAGAAAAGACAATCCCGTCGTTCATCTCGCCGCCGCCATCGCAAAAATCGGTGACTACGAAGCGCCCGTGCAATTCAATTCCGTCACCCGCGCCTATTTCCAGGCCATCGCCCCGCTCCAGGACGAGGAAACTGCCAAGTGGATGCGCTCCCTCGATACCTCCGACCGCGGCGAGCATGCCGCCCGCGTAATTTCCAATCAGAGTCCCGCGTGGAACGCGATGCTTCACGACACCGTCGCCCCCACCATGTTGCGCGCCGGTATTCGCCCGAATGTAATTCCATCGGAGGCGCGCGCCGTTATGAACGTTCGCCTGCTTCCGGGAAACCAGCTCGCTCCTTTCATCGCCAAGCTGCAGCAACTCGTCAACGATCCCGCAATCACCTTCGAGCCGGAGCTGCCCCTGTCCGAAACATCTCCCTCCTCTTCGCTCACTTCGGATTTTTACAACGAAATCTCCAGCGTTACCGCCAAAACCTATCCCGGCGCCCCGGTCGTTCCACTCATGTCCACTTATTTCACCGATTCCACGCCGCTGCGCCTGCGCAACGTGCAAGCCTACGGCCTGGCGCCCTTCGCACTCAGCGACGACGATCTTTCCCGCTTTCACGCCGATAATGAACGCATCCCCGTCGATGCTTTTCACAAAGGCATTGAATTTCTCTTCGCAATCGTAAATGATTTCTCGGTGACCAAATAATCGTGATCAACCCACGCAGAGCAAAAATAGTCTGTACCCTCGGCCCCGTCACTTCCTCGTACGCCATGATCGAGAAGCTGGTGCACGCCGGGATGGACGTCGCCCGCTTGAATTTTTCCCACGGCACGCATGAAGACCGCGTGCGCATGGTCGCGGCCCTGCGCCGCGCTTCCGCCAAATACGAAAAGCCCATCGGCGTGCTCGCCGATCTGCAAGGCCCAAAAATCCGCACCGGCAAGCTCGTCGGCGGTAAACCCATTCGCCTGCGCTTCGGCCAGCGCTTCACTATCACCACCCGCAACATTCCCGGCACCGAGGAAGGCGTCAGCACCACTTTCCGCGCGCTGCCCGAATCCGTGCACAAGGGCGACCGCATTCTCCTCAGTGATGGCGATATCGCTCTGCGTGTGCTTTCCACCCGCGGCCAGGATGTCATCACTCAAGTCGAAAACCCCGGAGACCTGGGCGAGCACAAAGGCATCAATCTTCCCGGCATCAAGCTCGATATCCCCTCGATGACCGCGAAAGACCGCAAAGACTTGCAGTCGGCACTGGTTATCGGCGCCGATTATCTCGCGCTCAGCTTCGTGCGCACTGCTGCGGACGTGCGCGCCGCCAAACACGCCATCGCCCGCGCCGGAAAAGACACGCCAGTAATCGCCAAGCTCGAAAAGCCCGAAGCCATAAACAATCTCGACGAAATTCTGGCCATCGCCGATGGCGTGATGGTCGCGCGCGGCGATTTGGGCGTCGAAATGAGCCCCGAAAAAGTTCCTGTAGTGCAAAAACAAATCATTCTTAAAGCGCGCAACGCCCTGATCCCGGTGATCACCGCCACCCAGATGCTCGATTCCATGCAAAAAAATCCGCGCCCCACGCGCGCCGAAGCTTCCGACGTCGCCAACGCCATTTTCGACGGCAGCGACGCCCTCATGCTTTCCGGCGAAACCGCTGCGGGCCTTTATCCTCTGGAATCCGTCATGATGATGGACCGCATCATCCGCGAAGCCGAAGCCAGCGTCACCCAATTACCGCGCCCCGCGCGCTCCGGCAATCTGCAAATCAACGAAGTCATCGCCGAAGCCATCTGCCACGCCGCCGAAGAATTGCACCTGCAGAGTCGTCGCCGTATTCACCGAAAAAGGTTCGTCCGCCGGCCTCGTCTCCAAGTATCGCCCCCGCGCTCCCATCGTCGCCTTCTCCCCCGTTCAGGAAACGCGCCGCCGCCTCGCCCTCTTCTGGGGCGTATTGCCGCGCAGCATGGGCGCCGTTCACGACATCGACAAACTAGCCGCCACCGCCGAAAAACGCCTGCTCGAAGAGAAACTAGTAAAGCGCGGCGACATAATCGGCGTAGTAGCCGGCACCCCCATCGGCACCACAGGCTCCACCAACCTGATGCGCCTACTCCGCATCGGCGGCTAACCCCCGCAGCGTTCGTAGCGCCGGCCTGCCTGCCGGTAGGCAGGCGTCCCGCCGGCTCCGTCGCCATTGCCTGTTGCGCCGTCATCCTGAGCGAAGCGAAGGATCTCTCCCGACTTTCTCTGCGTCTCTGCGGTCAAAGCCTTTGTCTTTCTCTGTGTCCTCCGCCTTTCCTCCGCCTTTCCTCCGCCTTTCCTCCGTCTCCTCTGTGTAAAATCTTTTGAACTCCCAAAACACACCACTACCCAAACACGAAGCACCCCAATGAATTCCACGCATCCGAACAGATGCGGCCCCACCGCAAACCCTAATTCACCCAATTATCCGGATTAGAAGGCGGCTTATCCTGATGGTCCCGCACATAAACTTCAAACTTCCTCTTCAACCTCTTCCTCTTCCAATCCGAAAAATAATTCCGCACGCTGTACCCATAAGACCCGCGCCGCAAATAAATATATCCCACCAACATCCCGCCCAAATGGCACACATGGCTAACGTTGTCGCCGCCGGCCCCAATCGTCCCAAAAAATTCGATCGCGCCCATCACAATCACAAACACGCGCATCGAAACCGTCACCGGCAGCGGAAATACCCACACCTGCCGGTGCGGCATGATCACCGCCACCGCCAGCAGCACGCCGTAAATCGCACCCGATGCCCCGATCGTCGGAATCCGCGCGCTGCCCAGCCCGTGCGGGTCCATAATCGTCTTCACGATTACGTTGATCACTCCCGCGCCCACTCCGCAAATAAAAAAGTAAGTGTAAAATTTGCGGCTGCCCCAGGCTCGCTCCAAATCCGCGCCAAACATACACAGGTACAGCAGGTTAAACAAAATGTGCCAGACGCCGCCGTGCAGGAAAATATAAGTAAAGAGTTGCCAGACAAAACCGTGGGTTACCGCGTGCGGGACCAAACCGAACCAGGCCAGCCAGAAATTCCACCCAGCCGTTCCAAACAGCAGCTGCGAAAGCTCCTGCGCCAAAAATACGCTAACACAAGCAATGCAAATCGTCTTGATCGCCGGCGGGAAATAACTCCCGATGTCAAACATGTACCCGCCGCCGCCGCGCGAAATGGATCTCATCAGATCACAAGTCTAAACGCCGCCAACGCCGGAGTCAAAGCCGCTACGGGATAGGTTACAAGGCGGGGAAAAGTGATACACCCCTCGTCGCAGGAGT
>CAWBLT010000013.1:0-717958 GCA_963789665.1 uncultured Acidobacteriota bacterium
GATGGTTTCCGCAGTGGAAAGGTCCATGATTCCCACGAGAATAAAGAGGAAATTTGCAGACATTGTGGCTTCAATGCCGGGCAGCTGGACCTTGAATACGGATGCGGCAAGTGCCACCAGCAAGTAGCATGCAAAGCGAAGAGGGTCGTCCGAGTGCCAGTGAGAAAGAGCGTAGAAAACCGCCAGGATCCCTAAGGCTATCTGAATGGCCAACAGAGAAACCGCTGGCCAGCCAAGGAACTGGGCCTCCTTGCCCGGGTCACTCAGCATCCTTTTCGATCTCGTCATGAGCTTTGTCTTCGTTTACTTTCTCGCGGCAGGACCCAGTCTTTAGTCCGTCCTCACAGAAAGATTCCTAAGTTTGTCTGGCCGATGAGGGCAAAATCCACGGTGCGGGGCCTGGGAAAAGTCGCGCATCATCCATGCCTAAATCAACATGGGCGATGCCTTGGTGTTAGGTTGCAACCAACCATTGGAATCGGGAATAGTACTGTGCTCCGATATTGTCCGAAGATGAACCCCCGCCAGGGCTTAAGTCGGCATGAAGTGTTCTGCAGGAATCAATCACCTCAAGAGTACCGAAATTCACTCGTTGCACTTCCTGGTTGGCTCCCAAAGGGCTGGACCTTTGGTACTAGGGGAATTATCCGCCTGTACCATCGCCCGAATCCTCCTCTGACCGCATGATGTCCCAGATAGAAAAGTTCCCCGACCCCTCGTATGGACCGCCGGCCCTGAACCAGTTATCGAGGAGATCTCGTCATCATGAAGTCCAAACGACCCGATCACACAGAAAATGAAGGTGGCTTCCCGAAAACCACCACTTGGGGACCTCTAATCGCGCTCTGTCTGACCCTAAGCATCTGGGGAATCTCGGTAACGGCGCCCTGGGGTCAGGATGGCCGACAAGCAGCGATCAGCGCCAAAGCTTCGTCCGCAAGCTCTATCTCGAATACTGCCGCTCAGAGGACTACGGCCGCGGCGAAAAGGGGCGGTCTTTTTGCTGACGTCCACAATGCTATCTCGGCCCTGAATCCATTTTCGGCGTCCAGTTCGACTACAAGTCCGTCTTCAGTGGAAACCCGCACGTTCCCCAGCATAAGCGCATTCACAAGTGATAGATCCGATGCGAACGGCCATGTGCCCGAGGCGGACCAATCTGGACCAGGTGGCACACCGGGATTCCCCGCAATGCCGGCGACTACGCTACTAGCCGCGAAGATCTCTCCTGACCTTAAGAACATCGCCCCGGACAAGCCCGTAGACGTGATCGTGCAATTCAAGAGCACGCCGGGCAGCACGGACCTGACGGCCGACGGAGCCGCGTTTAAATCCGATCTGCCGCTCATCCATGCTCAGTTGGTGACCGCCAACGGCGCCCTGCTCAGCACTCTGGCTGAACACGAAAACGTCGTGTACATTTCTCCCGATCGTAAGTTAAAGGGAGCCACAAATACGGTAGTCACGGCCGTGAACGCTGACCTGGCCAATGCAAATGGCTGGAACGGCACAGGAGTTGGCGTCGCGGTGCTCGACAGTGGCGTCAATAGTGTTAAGGACCTGAATTCCGGTGGAAATGGCAGTCCTTCCCGAGTCGTCTATAGCCAGAGTTTTGTGCCAGGTTATAGCAGCGCTAACGATGACTACGGTCACGGCACGCACATATCCGGAATTATCGCTGGAAATGGATTCGTCTCCGAGAATCTGCAGACTTATCCGAATACGTACCAAGGCATCGCGCCAGAGGCCAACATTATCGATTTTCGTGTGTTGGACCCCACTGGTGCCGGAACCGACAGTTCCGTCATTGCTGCTCTCCAGCAAGCAGTCGCCCTGCAAAGCACGTACAACATCCGCGTAGTGAATTTGTCCTTAGCGCGCCAAATATTTGAGAGCTACACGCAAGATCCGCTCTGCCAGGCCGTGGAATCCGCGTGGCAGGCAGGAATCGTCGTGGTGGTCTCCGGCGGCAACTATGGTGAGTATTACGCGGCTGGAACGGAAGGTTATGGCACCATCGGTGCGCCTGGAAATGACCCCTACGTGATCACCGTTGGCGCGAGCAACACCCATGGAACAGGCTCGCAAGCCGCGCAATCCATGACGAGCTACAGCTCGAAGGGTCCCACCATTTTCGATTACGTTGTCAAACCAGACCTGGTTGCGCCGGGCAATGCAGTGATATCGCTGGAGTCCTCACAGAGCAACACGCTCGTAACGGAATATCCCGGCATAGCCGTTTATCCCTGCAATTCCTCGGGAACGAATTGCGGATCCTCCTACGGCACGTCGCATTATATGCAATTGAGCGGCACCAGTATGGCAGCGGCCGTGGTCAGCGGAGTGTCGGCACTTCTGGTACAACAGAATCCTTCCATTACTCCGGACCAGGTGAAGGCCCGCCTGATGAAGACAGCATGGAAGGGGTTCAGTTCTTCCACGTCGACCACGGACCTGGGTTCGGGAGTCACCTACACGATCGAGCAGGATATTTTCTCGATAGGCGCGGGTGCGGTTGACGCGTACGCGGCGTTATCGGATAGCAGCTTGGCCCCGGCAACCGTAGGCTCCGCCTTGTCGCCTAGCGTCACGCTCAATGCTAACAATTCCGTTACCGTTGTCGCAGCTCCCGGAACCGTTTGGAATAGCTCCGGCGCTTGGAACAATTCGGCGGTCTGGGGCAATTCCATTATTTCGGGCAGTTCGGTCGTCTGGGGCAACTCCGTGGTATGGGGTAATTCGGTCGTTTGGGGTAATTCTGTCGTCTGGGGCAACTCCGTCGTTTGGGGCAATTCGGTCGTCTGGGGCAATTAACGGATAGCATAGGCGACGAGGAAACAGATGCTGCCAAGAAACGCCAGACTCTACATCGCGCTTGTGATCGCCTCCGGGTTTGCGATCTTGTTGCTGGCGGCAAGATCGTGGTCTCCGGCAAACCTCAAACAATTCGCAATTTATTTGGGGCTTGCGGCTCTCGCTTCGACCCTGAAAATCCGCATCCCCGGTATCGAGTCGACCATCACTCCCAATTTCGTCTTCCTGGTATTGGCGATGAACGCCCTTCGATTTTCCGAAGTCGTGGTGATCAGCGGAGTCATGGCCGTCATTCAATGTGTTTGGCGAAGCTCGAGGCGTCCGCGCCTTGTGCAGGTGACATTTAGCGCCGCGGCCCTCCTACTCAGCGCTGCTGCTGCGTACCAGCTTTCCCATTTCTTGCTCGTTGAAAATGCCTGGGACTCTGGAATCGGCACCGTTATTCTTGCAGGCTGCATCTACTTTGCGCTGAACTCCGCTCTCGTAACCGTTGTGATCGGTCTTGCGTCAGGCCAGTCGTTTGGTCGGATTTGCAGTAACGCTGAAGCATGGGTCTTTCCATACTTTATGGGTGGAATCGCCTTCGCCGCGCTGGCAAGCGCCGGTTATAACCAAACTGCTTCGTGGAAAGCAGCGGTCATCCTAATCCCTGCGATAGCCCTAACCCATGTTTACCTTCTGAATCGCCTGAAAAATAAGCTCTCGGCCAACTCGACGGCCTGAGCTTTTCTCGTAAGAAATGCCGCAGAGGTTCTGCCAGATCATCCGTAGGCAAAAGGTTATCCTGCCGCGCTTGTTCAATCTTTCTTACTGTGGATGATCCCCACCGAAACGTTTCGTCCGTTGGATAGTCGCCATTGGAAATCAAGAGGTGGTCGCCTATCGCCTCATCCAAAGTAGTCCCAGGACCGTTTGCCCAAGACATGACAGAGCCGCGAGCCGTGAAGAACGTAACATTTTCACTCCGCAGCTCGTCCTGTACCAAGGTCTTCACCCTGTCGGCGCCCACTCCTCTGAAACAGAATGCGATGCTTGGAGCGAAACCCCAAAAGCAGCGGCCGGAAAACTACCAAAACGGGCAGGAGCGACCCCACTTTTTCGGCTTTCAGCCGCCCAAAAAGTTCGTGGGGTCGCTCCCGCCCTCTGCCACAAGACGCGACAGTTGCACTGTAGCGTCCACAGGCGAAAGTGCCGAACCGTAGTAAGGCGCACATAGCGACCGGACCACTCCAGAGCTGGCAGACCTCAGGGCGAAATTATTTTCGCTTCCCGGCGACACAATTTTCTTTCCCAACACTGAATAGGTAAGTAGAGGAAGAGGTCTTGCGTTCGTCTCTTGCTACGCGGGAGTTGTCATGCGACCCGCATTACCAACGATCAGCCGATCCCCAGCGGTCACCGGTCGGCTGAAGTGGTACTTAATTGACTCTGTTCTAGTCCACGAGTGACGAACCCTCCCGCTGGGGACGGAAACGGCAAAAATTCTCGCCGCGATCTGTCCCGCCGTTGTTGATCCTAACGCTCTGGTATTTGCCACGCGCGAAGGTAAGCCACTAGAACGATGGAATCTCTGACGCAAGCACCTGAAGCGTGCGGCGGAGAAACTAGGCCTTCCTGGTATCACGTGGCACCTTCTGAGGCATAGCCACGCGACGATGCTCGACTCTGTGGATACGCCGTTAGGAACGATGCAATCGCTCCTCGGCCACTCCTCGCCAGAAATCACGCGCGAGATTTATCTGCACGCGATCCCGGAAGAGCAACGTCGCGCGGTAGAAAACGTCGAGAGGCTTGTATTTGGACCCAAATGGACCCGAGTTCAGGCACCGGCGTATTCGTCAGCAACAAGAGTGAATTGAAAACAAAGAAGTAAGTGGTCGGGGCGTGGAGATTTGAACTCCAGACCTCCTGCGCCCAAGGCAGGCGCGCTACCAGGCTGCGCTACGCCCCGACAGTGATTGCTTTACTCATTCTAAGGCACTTTCTAACCGTGCTCCTAATCTTCACCATCGTTTTTACGGCCGACTGTGCGCGAATGGGTTATTGCACCGTGACTGTTCCCAAGGGCACAGCCAGCAGAGCATCAGCGGATGGCGGGGAATGCTTGTGATCATTTCGCCGTGCCTGGGTCGGCTCCAGCATCGAGGGGCAGCAAATTCCCGCAGGCGTGCCGGGAAAGAGTCTAAGACATACCACAAGTGCTGAAGCGCATTTCATTTGTTTGCGCAATGCGCAGCAGCGGAATTCTGCGCGAGCATCGTCTCGAAGAGGCGGGACTCGCCAAACTGCACGTCTTGAACTTTCTCGGCTTCCGCGGCGCCGTTGATATATAAGGACCAAGGTGTTGCCGGCGGCAATGCGAGCGCAAGCTCCAAGGACCGGTCTGGCAGGTTGCCTGGCGAGCGAGTCGCGTGCAGGCTAGCCGTTGCTGGGCGAGTAAGAGCAGAATTTCTGGTGCGAAGGGTGGCATATGAAGCGACGCGAATTTCTGCGATCGACAGGAATTTGGACGACGCCATGGTGAAGAATGCGCGGACGAGGCTATTCGGATCGTGGGAGATGAACTGGATGGCGTATAACTTCGCGCATGATCTGGCGCTGCCGGGATCGAGCGGCGCACCGATTGGCTTCTTCATGTATCCGCAGGCGGAAACTGCCGAAGGGCGGATCGATAGCCTCGATCCGGACAATTTCAAGTACGAGATCACTTCCAAGGAGACCACCTCGACGAATGGGTAACAAAGGCGGACCGCGAGGGAGCAGTGGCGCAGTGGTTGGCTGAAAGGAGATTCGATCGAGGCGAAGCCCGGATGAGTTTTTTCTAATAATGGTGAGAACGCGGATTGCTCCATTGGACACGCGCATAGCAAGATCAAACGAAGCGCGTTGACGTCGCGAGGCGCTTGCTCTAACTTTTAAAAGTTCGACCCCTTCAGAGTATTTTCTCGCTGCTTGATTCCTCGAATGGGCTTGGCCGCCCGGCAGAATTAATCCAAGAAGTCGAGACAGCCGATGCATGGTTCGTGGGGAGCCATGGCGGTGGTCCGCAAAGGCACGCGGCTGGTGAGCTGGTAAGGGCACCGGGGCTGCTTTTGATTGCTCTCCTCTCAGTAGTTTCAGAAACACACGCGCAGAGGAGAACACGACGCCATGTTTGAAAGCCGCCTGCAACAGCATTCACACTCCTCAAAAGTTTTCGCCTTTTTCCAAGCTCCGGCACCAACGCACACAATGGTGAGCGCGCGCGGCCGAAAAATTCTGGTGTGGCTAGTGGTTGTTGCGGCGGTGCTGGCGCAGACGCCGCGGGCGTTCGCAGGCCCCGCCACCTTTACGACGACAACTTTGACGGTGTCGTCGGGCGGCGTTACAGCCGGGACGGTGACGACGTTGACGGCCACAGTAACCAGGACCGCGCCGGGCCCGGTGATCACCAACGTGACGCTGGGCCAAGTGGTGTTCTGCGACGCGACTGCGGCGCATTGCGATGGCGCGGCGGTATTCGGCAGGGCGCAAATGACGGCGAGTGGGACGGCGCAGCTGAAGCTGATTCTGGGAGTGGGGACGTACAGCATTAAGGCTGTGTTTCAGGGCTTTAATGGAACGCCGGCGAGCGCGTCGACGGCGCAAGCGGTGACGGTGACGGCGAATTCCAGCTACCTGAGTTCCACTTTGCTGGCAGCGACGGGCTCCGCGGGAAACTACACGCTGACGAGCACGGTAACCAGTTTCGGACGGGCGACGGCGACGGGCACAGTTTCGTTTATTGATCTCAGCGATGGGAATGCGGTGATCGGCCTCCCGGCGCTGAATGCCGGGTCGCTGGCGACTGTGTACGTGCAAGCTCCAGAATCGCCGCTGTCCATAGGCGACGGAGTAACGTTTGTAGCTAGCGCCGATTTTAACAACGATGGAATTCCCGATCTCGCGTGGGTCAACGGTCAATCCAGTTACCAGGTGTACGTAGCCCTGGGCGCCGGGGACGGCACATTTAATTATCCCCTGAACGTCGGCTTGGCAAATCAGCCCGCCATGTTCGCAGTGGCCGACGTGAATGGCGACGGCAACGCCGATCTGATTATCCCCAACACGTATGGCGGCACGACGGTGAACGTGCTGCTGGGAAATGGCGACGGCACGTTTCAGGCGGCGGTGACCTATGCCAGCGGGACGCAGCCTGATTTCGTAGCCGTAGGGGATTTCAACGGCGATGGCATTCTGGATCTGGCGGTGGTGGACGAAGGAACCAATTCCATAAGCATCTTGCTGGGCGTTGGCGATGGAACTTTCGGGGCGCCAGTGGGCACGAACACAGTCGGCAGCGCGCCGCTAGCGGTGGTGGTTGGGGACTTCAACAACGACGGGAAACTGGACCTGGCGGTATCGAACGCGAACGACAGCAACGTGGGAATACTGATTGGAGCGGGCGACGGAACATTCGCGGCGCAGACCACGTTGGCGCTGCCGGGAGGGGCGCAACCCTACTGGTTAACGACAGGCGATTTGAGAAAGTCCGGCGTGCTGGACCTGGTGGTCCCGAACGGCAGCAACACCAACGCATACGTGCTGCTGGGCAACAACGACGGCACTTTTGCGACGGCGGTTCCCTACCCGACCGGTGATGCCGGGCGGGGACTGGCGCTGGGTGACATGAATGGCGACGGGATTTTGGATATGGTGACGGCAAACACCGGGGAAGACGGGACCGTAAGCGTGCTGCTGGGCGTGGGCGACGGGACATTCCTGGCTAAGACCGACTACACGGTCGGCAACCTACCTGCCAACGTGACCCTGGCGGATTTCAACGGCGACGGGATGCTGGACCTGGCGGATTCCGACCTGGAAGACGGCACCGTGACGGTTCTGCTGCAGGCGGAGACGCAGACGGCGATCGCCACGGGGGTTTCGGCTCCGGGCAGCGGCGTTCAGAGCACGGTGGCAAATTATCGCGGTGACGTGGAGCGCGCGCAGAGCACCTCCGCGCCGGTATCACTGACCGGGGACAATGGGATGACGACGACTACCACCACGACGCTGACCATCGCGCCGAATCCAGTGGTATTTGGCGCCGCGACGACGCTGACGGCGGCTATTGCGCCGATTCCGACAGGTTGTTCGCCGCTGGGGTCGGTGAGCTTTTACGATGGCGCGACGCTGCTGGGAACCGGCACCGTGAATAGTTCCGGCGTGGCCACACTTTTGGTGAGCGACCTGGCTATTGGCTTCTACAGCGTCATCGCGGAGTATTCCGGCGACGTTGCGGGGCTGCACGGTTCGATTTCTGCGCCGGTAACTGTGCACGTGACGTCGGCGGCGATGGCGGCGGTGACGCTGGCGGTTTCAGCGGCATCGGTCACTGCTGGAACAGCTACGACGCTGACGGCGACAGTGCTGAACGGAATCAGTGAGGTTACTTCCGGCACGATTACTTTTTGCGATGCGACGGCTACGCGCTGCCAGGGCACGGCAATTCTGGGCACGGCGGGGTTGACCAGCACTGGGACAGCCGCACTGAAGCTTACGTTTGGCGTGGGCACCTACAGCATTGACGCGGTGTTTACAGGAGACAACGCGCTGCAGGGCGGGGTCTCGACGGCGCACCCGTTGACGGTTACCGGGGCGGCTTCGTATGTGAGCCAGACCACACTGGGGTCTTCCGGCAGCGCCGGAAATTACACGCTGACCGCGACGGTGAAGGCGTTTGGCGTTGCGGCGCTGAGCGGAACCACGTCGTTCCTGGATACCAGCAATGCGAACGCGGTGGTGGGGACTGCGACGTTCAATCCGGCGACGCTCGCTTATGGATTTATAGCGACCTTGGGAACGCCGCTGAATGAGCCCAACGGACCGGAAAATGTGGTGACCGGCGACTTCAACAACGACGGGGTCCTGGATTACGCAATCGGTGACAACAACGCAGCGACCATCAGCGTTTTCATCGGAACTGGCAACGGCGCATTCCTGCCCGCGGTGACTTATCCGATCGCCCTGGAATCAACCGATTTGAAGGTCGGCGATTTCAACGGCGACGGCAAGCTGGACCTGGTGAGCGTCGGTCCGACGGACGGGCCAAGCCAGATCAGCGTGCTGCTCGGCGACGGCGATGGCACCTTCCAGCCGCAGGTTCCCTACACCGTCGGAGGCGCCGGGATCAGCGTCGTGGTGGGCGACTTCAACGGCGACGGTTTCGAGGATATAGCCACAGCCAACATCGGCGATGACACCGTGAGCATTTTGCTGGGCAGAGGCGATGGCACTTTCCAGAATCAAGTCCAGTATCCGGTGGGAGAAGGCCCGCTCTCGCTGACGGCCGGCGACTTCAACGGCGACGGGATTTTGGATTTGGCGGTGCTGAACTCAGCGGACCAGACGGTGGGTGTGCTGCTGGGCAATGGTGACGGCACGTTCCCGGCGCAGGCGACGTATCCGGTCGGTTCGGGATCTGATCCGTATGATTCGGACTACATTCTGGCGGCGGACTTTAACAAGGACGGCAAGCTGGATTTAGTCGTCGCGAACTATGACGAAAATACCATGAGTATTTTCCTGGGCAACGGCGACGGCACGTTTCAGACGCAAGTGGAGTATCCGACCGGAGACGGCCCGAACGACCTGGCGATCGGGGATTTCAATCACGATGGAAATCTGGATGTGGCCATCAGCGACAACAATGACACCAGCGTCAGCATTCTTTACGGCAACGGTGACGGCACGTTCCAGGCGCCGGTGGTTGACGACGTGGCCGGAGAAGGCCCGTGGGGAATTGCCGCGGGTGACTTCAATGGAGACGGCCTGACCGACCTGGTGGTAACCAACAATGAAGACGGGACGGTCAGCGTGCTGTTAAATCAGCAAAGTGAAACGGCGACGGCTACGGGAGTGTCCGTCACGGGAGCGGGAGCGCATCTGGTGGAAGCAAGTTATCCGGGAGATGCTTCGCGGAGCTTGAGCGTTTCGGCCACCGTTTCGTTGTCCGCAGCTGCAGAATCGCTGACGACTACGACCACCACGCTGGTGGCGGCACCGAGTCCGGCAATCATCGGGCAAACCGTGACGCTGACGGCGACCGTTGCGCCCGCACCGACGGGCTCGCCGCTGGGCACGGTGAGCTTCTACGCCGGCGAAACGCTGTTGTGCATGGGCACGGTAAATTCCTTGGGCATTGCGACGTGCACCACCACTGCCCTGCCCCTGGGCGCCGACAGTATTGGCGCGATCTATTCGGGCAACACGACTTTCGCCACGTCCAGCTCGCCGGCGGTGATGGAGACGATTGCGCCGCTGACCGTCACGACGACGACGCTGCTGCTGACGCCGACTCCGCCGACGGATGGGCAGATGGAAACATTTACGGCGACGGTTGCGCCGACGCCGACCGGTTCGTCACTCGGCACCGTGAGTTTCTTCAGCGGCGCGACGCTGCTCGGCATGGGCACGGTGAATTCTTCCGGCGTCGCGACGTTTATTGGCAGCGGGCTGCCGGTCGGTGCTGTGTCCATCACGGCGGTTTATTCCGGAAACGCCACTTCGGCGACTTCTACTTCCGCGGCGACGATGGTCACGGTAGCGCCAGGATTCATTGTGGTTGCGCCGCAAGCGCCGGTGACTGTGCCGCAAGGCGCGCTGGTAACTTTTCCGCTGACCGTGCCGCCGCTGGGTGGCGCTTTCAACCTGCCGGTGACGTTGTCCGCCAGCGGCTTGCCTCCGGGAGCGGTGGCAGTATTCACGCCGCCCATCGTTACGCCGGGAGCGGCCGGCGCACCGGTAGTGCTGACAATTCAGCTGCCGACAGTTACGGCCTTCGTAGCGCCGTCCGGACACCTTACGCCGGTGTGGCCGGGCCTCGCGTTGGCATTCGGACTGTGCATGCTCGGCGGCATAGTGCTCGCCGTCCGCGGAATGCCGCGAAGGATGCGGCTGACTCTCGCGTGCGCGGGACTCGCGGCAGCGGCGCTGGTCATCGCCGGATGCAATGGCGGATTCCCCAGCGCGCCGTTCACGCCGAACGGAACCTACGTCGTGACGATTACCGGCACGAGCGGACTGCTGCACTCGTCCACCACCGTGACGATACACGTGCAGTAGGAACTTCGTGCGACAGCAACGCAGGCAGCGCTGCGAGCGCGGGCTCGCTAACTTAATCTAAGTTAAGGAAAAAGACCGATGCAGAAAAATATGCGGCGAGCGGCGTGTCGTGCGGTGGTTATGGCGGTGATGCTGGCGGTCTCGTGCGTCGTGGCGCAGCCCGCCGCGGCGCAAAGCACGTTCGACGTGGGCGGCGGTTACACGTACGTGCACACCAACGCGCCACCGGGCGAATGCGGCTGCTTTTCGATGAATGGTGCGAATGGCTGGCTGGGCTATCACTTGGGGCACGGCGTGGCGGTGGTCGGTGAGATAGCGGTGCAGCACGCTTCGAATATCGCGGGCACCAGCGCAGACCTGACACTCATATCGTTCACGGCCGGGCCACGCTACACCTCGTATAGCTTTGGCCGTTTGCAGCCGTTCGCGCAAATTTTGCTGGGCGGTGCGCACACGAGCGGGGGTTTGTCGCCGGGCAGCTCCGGCTACGGCAGTTCCAACGGATTCGCGATGATTGCCGGCGGCGGGCTGGAGATCAAGCTGACGGAAAGCATCGCGTTGCGCGCGATCGAAGCTGATTATTACTACACGCGCTTCAACAACGGCACCAACGACCACCAAAATAATTTGCGCATAGGCGCGGGGCTGCTGTTTCGATTCGGCAGCCGCTGATCCGAGGCTGAAATCACCTCACAATCTCTGGAATGCCACGCGCGAGGGCGCATCGCTGATGGTCGATGCGACACTAGACGGCAAACGCGGCTTGATTTCTCGCGACGCGCGCCATAGGATTGAGGCCCCTTCTAAAAATACCGTCGTGGCAACGGGCTGCCCTCTTACAGCCTTCAGGGTCACGTGCGGAATAGCATTCCCCTTCCCAACCTGGTGTTAGATGAAGACGCAGCCTCTATCGAATCGCACGGTGCAACGCGCGTTCGGCTCCGCCATTGTTGCGGTATTGCTGGTGAGCGCGATCTCCTACCGCGGCGTGGTGGAATCCAATGAAAGCGGCCGCTGGGTGCGGCACACGCAGGAGGTGCTGGAAAACCTGCGCGGCGCGCTCTCGGAGATGCAGAGGGCGGAATCAAGCTACCTCGGGTTTGTGCTTAGCGGAGATGAAAATTCCCTGCAGGACTTTCACGACGCCATCGCTCGCGTGGAGCAGACCGAAAGCAACATTGGCAATTTGACAGTGGATAACGCGACGCAGCAGCGCAACATGCCGAACCTGGTGCGGCTGGGCGACCAGAACATTCAATTCGCGGAAGCGATGATTGCGTTGCGGCGGGAAAAGGGCATGGAAGCTGCGGCCGAAGCCGTGCGCGGAGGAGAGGGCGCGCGGATTATGGGCGAATTTCAAGGGGTGGTGCAGCGGATGGAAGCAGAAGAATCGCAGCTGCTGGTGCTGCGCGAAGCGGAGGCCCAGCGGCGCCTGCTGCAGACCAAGGCGATTCTGATTATCGGAACCGTGTTGGGGCTGCTGATCGCTGCAGCCGCGGGTTGGAGCGTGCAGCGCGATGTCTTGCGACGGGCGCTGGCGGAGGAAGCGCGCGGCGATTCCGGCGCGAAGTACCGCGGATTGCTGGAGGCGGCTCCGGACGCGATGGTGGTGGTGAATCCCGAAGGTGAAATCGTGCTGTTGAACGTGCAGGCCGAAAAACAGTTCGGCTACCACCGCGATGAACTGGTCGGGCAGAAGGTAAAGAACATCATTCCGGAGGGATTTGCCGAGCGGCTGGTGGCGGACGGCACGCGCAGCGCCGCCGCAGCGCTAGCGCAGCAGATCGGCACGGGGATTGAGCTGATCGCCCGGCGCAAGAATGGCAGCGAGTTCCCCATCGAAATCATGCTCAGCCCACTGAACAGCGCCGAAGGTATTTTGGTAACGGCGGCGATTCGCGACATCAGCGTGCGCAAAGCCGCCGAAAAACATCTGGCGCTGATGGAAGGCCGCTACCGCGGGCTGCTGGAAGCCGCTCCAGACGCGATGGTAGTGGTGAATCCGCGCGGGGATATCGTGCTGCTGAACGTGCAGGCGGAAAAACAGTTCGGCTATCGCCGCGACGAGCTGGTCGGCCAGAAAGTGAAGAACATCATTCCGGAGGGCTTTGCGGAACGGCTGGTGGCGGACGGGCTGCGCTCGGCGGAAGACGCGCTGGCGCAGCAGATTGGCACGGGGATCGAGCTTACTGCCCGGCGCAAGGATCACAGTGAGTTCCCCATCGAGCTAATGCTCAGTCCGCTGGACAGCGCCGAAGGCATTTTGGTGACGGCGGCGATTCGCGATATCAGCGTGCGCCGCGCGGCGGAAAAACATCTGGCGTTGATGGAAGGGCGCTACCGCGGGCTGCTGGAAGCCGCGCCAGACGCGATGGTGGTAGTGAATCAGAAGGGCGACATCGTGCTGCTGAACGTCCAGGCAGAAAAACAGTTTGGCTATCGCCGCGACGAGCTGGTCGGGCAGAAAGTGAAGAACATCATTCCCAGAGGATTCGCGGAGCGGCTGATCGCCGACGGGCTGCGTTCGGTGGAGGACGCGCTGGCGCAGCAGATTGGCACGGGCATCGAGCTGATCGCCCGAAGGAAGAATGGCAGTGAATTTCCCATAGAGATCATGCTGAGCCCGCTGGAGAGCGCCGAAGGCATTCTGGTGACGGCGGCTATTCGCGACATCAGCGTGCGCCGCGAAGCGGAAAAACATCTGGCGCTGATGGAAGGCCGCTACCGCGGGCTGCTGGAAGCGGCGCCGGACGCGATGGTGGTGGTGAATCCGCAAGGCGACATCGTGCTGCTGAACGTTCAGGCGGAACAACAATTCGGCTACCGCCGCGACGAGCTGGTCGGCCAGAAAGTAATAAACATCATTCCCGAAGGCTTCGCGGAGCGGCTGGTGGCGGACGGTCTGCGCTCCGCGGAAGACGCGCTGGCGCAGCAGATCGGCACGGGCATCGAGTTGATTGCGCGGAGAAAGAACGGCACGGAGTTCCCCATCGAGATCATGCTCAGCCCGCTGGACAGCGCCGAGGGCATTCTGGTGACGGCGGCGATTCGCGACATCAGCGTGCGCAAGGAAGCAGAAAAACACCTGGCGCGCATGGAAGGCCGCTACCGCGGGCTGCTGGAGGCGGCGCCGGACGCGATGGTGGTGGTGAATCAAGAGGGAGACATCGTGCTGCTGAACGTACAGGCCGAAAAACAGTTCGGCTACCACCGCGATGAACTCGTCGGGCAGCGCATGAAGAACATCATTCCGGCGGGTTTCGCCGAACGGCTGATTGCCGACGCGCTGCGCTCCGCCGAAGACGCGCTGGCGCAGCAGATTGGCACCGGCATCGAAATCACCGGGCGGCGCAAGGATGGAACCGAGTTCCCCATCGAGATCATGCTCAGCCCGCTGGAAAGCGCGGAGGGCATCCTGGTGACGGCGGCAATTCGCGACATCACCATGCGCAAGGTGGCCGAAGCTCATCTTCTATATAAGGTAGAGGAACTGAACCGCTCGAACGAGGAATTGGGGCAATTCGCGTACATCGCCTCGCACGATTTGCAGGAGCCGCTGCGCATGGTGGCCAGCTACACCCAGCTGCTGGCCCGGCGTTACAAAGGCCGGCTGGATTCCGACGCCGACGAGTTCATCACCTTCGCGGTGGATGGCGCAAACCGCATGCAACGGTTGATTCAGGACCTGCTGGCTTATTCGCGCGTGGGAACCAAGGGTAAGGACTTGCTGGAGACCTCCAGCGAAGATGCGCTGGAACGTTCGCTGCTGAATCTGCGCGGCGCCATCGCCGATAGCGGCGCGCTGGTGACGCACGATGCGCTGCCCCCGGTCCTGGCGGACGAGACGCAACTGGTGCAGCTATTTCAAAATCTGGTGGGTAACGCCATCAAGTACCAAAAGCCGGGCGTGCCGAAAATACACGTCTCAGCCACCAAGAACGGCGGCAGTAAATGGACCTTCTCGGTGCAAGACAACGGCCTGGGAATTGATCCGCAATACTTCGACAGGATTTTCGTGATGTTCCAGAGGCTGCACAAGCGCGAAGAATTCGCCGGAACCGGCATCGGCTTGGCTATCTGCAAAAAAATCGTAGAAAGGCATGGCGGCACGATAACGGTCGAATCCCAACCGGGGCACGGATCCACTTTCCGCTTTGCCCTGGAAGGAAGCGGGGTGAAATCATGAGTCACATAGGAGAAGAAAGCATGCCCATCGAAGTTCTATTGGTAGAAGACAGTCCCGGCGACGTGCGGCTGACGCAAGAGGCCTTCCGCGAAGCCAATCCGGCCATCCATCTCCACGTGACCACGGACGGCGTGGAGGCCATGTCCTTTCTGAGGCGCGAGGGAATTCACGCCCACTCGCCACGGCCGGATCTCATATTGCTCGACCTCAACCTGCCCAAGATGGACGGCCGCGAAGTGCTGGCGCATATCAAGGATGATGCCAGCCTGAAAACGATACCGACCGTAATCCTGACCACCTCCGACGCGGAGGCGGACATCGTCAAGAGCTACCAGCTGCAGGCCAATTGTTACCTCAGCAAACCCGTGCAGTTGGATGCCTTCGAGAGCCTGGTGGGCAGCATCAACGATTTCTGGCTCACCAAGGTCAAATTGCCGCAGCAAAGGTAACCTGCATGCCGAAGCGATTGATCAAGCGGCTACTCCTGGTGGAGGACAACCCGGGAGACGCTCGTCTGATCGTGGAGATGTTCAACGAGCAAGGAATGCACGACACCGAATTGGTACGCGCGTCGAGCCTGAGCGAAGCAGAGAAGCATCTTTCCGAGCGCGCGTTTGATTTAATCTTGCTGGACCTGGGACTGCCAGATTCACAAGGACTGGACGCGGTGCGGCGGGCGCACCAGGCCGCGCCGCGCGTGCCTCTGGTCGTTTTGACCGGGATGGACGACGAGTCCCTGGCCGCCCAATGCCTGCAAGTGGGCGCGCAAGATTATCTGATTAAAGGCCAAATCGAAACCCGCGGTCTGCTGCGCGCGCTGCGCTATGCCGTCGAGCGCAAGACCATGGAAGAGGCGCTGTTCGTCGAGAAGGAACGCGCCCAGGTTACTCTGAATTGCATCGGCGACGCGGTGATTTGCACCGACGCCTCCGGGAACATCACCTTCCTGAATCTGGTCGCGGAAAAAATGACTAGCTGGACGCGCCAGGAAGCCGCCGGCCGGCCCATGGCCGAAGTCTTTCGCATCATGGACGCCAACACGCGCGAGGTCACTCCGAATCCGATGGAGCGGTCCGTGGGACTAAACCAGACCGTACATTTGCCGTCGAATTGCATCCTGATACGCCGCGATGGCTCGGAGGTTCCCATCGAAGATTCGGTGGCGCCGATTCATGATCGCGAAGGCCAGCCGACCGGAGCGGTGATCGTCTTTCGCGACGTGAGCGTGGCGCGCGCAATGGCGCTGGAGATGACCCATTCGGCGCAGCACGATTTCCTGACGGGCATGCCCAATCGCATGCTGCTGAACGATCGCGTAAATCAGGCGATTGCCTGGGCGCAGCGTAACTCGAAAAAAGTGGCGGTGCTGTTTCTGGATCTGGATGGATTCAAGCACATCAATGATTCGCTCGGTCATCCCACGGGCGACAAGCTGCTGCAATCCGTCGCCAAACGCCTGGTGGATTGCGTGCGCGGCTCGGATACCGTCAGCCGCCAGGGGGGCGACGAATTTGTGGTGCTGCTTACCGAGGTGGGCCAATCCGAAGATGCGGCCATCACCGCGCGCCGCATGCTGCAGACGGTGGCCGAAGCGCATTCCGTTGACCAGCACGATTTGCATGTCACCACCAGCATTGGCGTCAGCGTGTTTCCCGATGATGGCATGGACGCGGAGACGCTGATCAAGAACGCGGACACCGCCATGTATCAGGCCAAGGAAAACGGGCGGCAGAGCTATCAATTCTTCAAGCCGGCGATGAACGTGCGCGCGGTGGAACGGCAATCCATCGAAGAAAGCCTGCGGCGCGCCCTGGAGCGTGAAGAATTCATGGTGCACTACCAGCCCAAGGTGAACTTGAGGACCGGGGACATTTCCGGCGCCGAAGCCTTGATTCGCTGGAATCACCCCACGCGCGGGATGGTCCCTCCAGGCGATTTCATTCCCATCGCGGAAGACTGCGGCCTGATTCTGCCCATCGGCAACTGGATCCTGCGCGAAGCCTGCAAGCAAGCGCGCACCTGGATGGATGCGGGCCTGCCGCTGACGACCATGGCTGTAAACATTTCCGCCATGGAGTTCCGGGACGACGACTTTCTGGACGGAGTCTTCAAGATCCTCGAGGAGACGGGCCTGGATCCCCGCTCGCTGGAGCTGGAACTCACCGAAAGCGTTTTGATGAAGCGGGCGGAGTCCACCCAGTCCATTTTGAAGGCGTTGCGAGCCAGCGGCGTGCAATTGGCGGTGGATGATTTCGGCACGGGATATTCCAGCCTGAGCTATCTGCGGAAATTTCCGATTGACGCGCTGAAGATTGACCAGTCGTTCATCCGGCAGATCACTACGGCTCCGGACGAAACCACCATCGTGACGGCGGTGATCAGCATGGGCCGCAGCTTGAAGTTGCGCGTGATCGCCGAGGGTGTGGAATCGCAGGAGGAATTGGCGTTTCTGCAGGCGCATCAGTGCGACGAGGCGCAAGGTTATTATTTCAGCCGGCCGGTTCTGCCCGAACAATTCGCGAAGCTGCTGGCCAACGGCATACCCGAAGCAATCCTCAGCTGAAAATCGCGATTTTCTTTCGCCCCGTTACTGCGAGGAAGGCGCCGCCGCGCGAGGTTGTTTGCCGGGCGCGGGCAATTTGTCGGGCCGGGCGAATTCGTAAATTCCCGCGGGATCGGAAAGCAGCAGGATGCGCTCGGGCTCGATCAAAATTCCCACGGGCTGCAGCGCGGCGCCCTGGGTGGTGGCCACGCGGTAAGTATCCAGCAGATTTCCATCACGGTCGAAGTGTAACAACATGTCGCCGATCGCGGCCCACACTTGCTGGGTGGCCCGATCCACGCCCAATGCGCGAATCACCGGCTTCGCCGTAATATTCGGCTCGCGCTCGGTGAACTTCACCACTCCGGCAAAACTGTTCAGGCCCTCTTGCCGGAAGCCGCGGCCGAAGCGCTCGCCGTATTCACCGTGCCCGGCGCCGGGACTTTCCGCTCCGCCGGCGTGGCCGCCTGGAAAGTCGGCGTGGCCACCGGGAAAACCACCAACGGCGCCTGCAGTTCCGGCTCCGCCTTCCGCGCCCACTGCGCCGCCCGCATCCGCGCCGCCCAGTGGATGATGTTCGAACCCGCCGCCGAAGCCGCCGGGCCCGTCGAATCCCGGGAAAGCTCCCGGACCAAAAATTCCTGGCGCACCAAAGCCTCCACCCGGTTCGCCCACGCCGAGCAGCGCGTTGAAGTCCGGAGTGCTGCTGGAGGCGGAACCCGACGACGCGCTGCTGCCGCTGTTTGCCGATAGCGAGCCGCTGAGGTCCGAGCCATCGGCTGAGTCGATCGCGCTGCCGGCTGCATTGGCCGTTGGATTAATTGTGGCCGCATCGCTATCGTTGCCGCCGCCAGTCGTCGTGCTCGCGCCAGCTGAGCCGGGCGCGCTGCCAGGTGCGGCGCCGCCCGTTCCGCCGGGTATCGCCGAGCCGCCGCGACGTCCGCCCGCGCCATGGCCGCCATTCATCGTGAATCCAGAGGCGCCGCTTCCTACCGCGTACATGCTGCCGAAGGAAAACATTTCACCGGGCCCAGCCATGCCGGAAACGCGCATGCCCAGTTGCACCTGGGAATTATCGTGACTGATATCGGGATTCAAATCTTTCGCGGAGATTTCCGCTTCGTAGCCGGCATAACCGAAGCGATCGTATTTGCGAAATTTGGGATCCTTCAGCGCTGTGAACGCGAGATAAATATCGCCGGGCGCGCCGCTATAGAGTTTTCCGATATCCATGGCGTAGGACGGCGGAGCGCTGGTGGAATAACCCGCTGCGTAGCCGGCCGCGGAATTGGCGGAGGCGCCGATCGCGGGCATCGTCAGCTGGCTGGGATCGCTTACGGCATCGGAAATATTGCCGAAAGTGCGCACCAGCTTGCCATGCTGGTTCATCACGCGCACCAGATGGTCGCTGCGCAGGGTGACCACCGCGAATTCGCCGCCCGCCAGAGCGACCACGGACATGGGTGCGTTCACCGGAACGCTGGATTCGAAGGCGCCGTCGGCCGCAAAAATCTTCACCGCGTTGGCGCCGCGATCGGCCACGAAAATTCGCCCGGAGGCGGGGTCGCGGTCGAAGTCCACGGCGAATTTGATGGTTGCGTCGCCCACGGCCTGAGCGCTGGGAATTTGGCCGATGCGCTTTCCGTCGGCGCTGTAAATCCAGATGACGCTGGCTGGGGCAGCCAGCACATAGTAATGACCAGCAGCGTCGCGCTCGATCGCTTCCGCGCCGCGTCCCACGTCTGGAAATACCCGGCCGCGCGCGTGCAGCACGGTTTGCACGCCCTGGGCTTGCGCCGGACGGTTCACGGCGCTAGAGAACGTGAGCGCCAGCGCGCACCCGCATGCCAGGACGGTCGCAGCGGACGCGAATGTCTTCGTCAGCCTGAGATTTGCGATGCGCTGGCCCATTACCCTTAATTCCCCGCCATTTGTAACGAACAGATGCAGGTAGAATTCGTATAGGTTGCCATCAGCGTTCATAATTATTTTACCGATGTTGCTTCCCTGCTGCTGTGCTGCACTACGTGTCTTCTAATTCTGGTTTTCGCGTGCAAAAGTTCCGCAATTTTGTGAGAGCGGTTCCCTGTCCTCTGCGGTGCTGTCGGGAGCTCTCGCACCCGCCCGTCGTCCGCGGAATACTGGAACTCTGGCGCCATTGAAACTGAATTAGTTAGCGGCGCAGGAATTCAGATTTCGCGAGAACTCGGGCGTTCTGCCCATTACAATTGCGGTACGTCCACGGCTCGGCGCGCCCGACGATGAAAGGGTGAAGGCGCACGCTGCGGTGACTGCGGACTGGACCAGGAACGCGTCGCCGGCACCGGAAATTGCGCTGACGGATGCAGCTTCGCGGCGTTGCCGGCACTTCGCAAAAGTCGATCGGCTCGAGGAAACGTCATTTTTAATCGCCATCAAGCGAAAATGTTGGCGCTGCTGCTATTTTGGCTCGGCGGCGGAAATTTGAATTGGGCGCAGCAGCCCGCGAGCCCGCCGCAAATGGTGAGCGGGTTGGTGCGCACGTCGGAAGGCACTCCAGTTCCCGCTGCGACCGTACGTCTGGTGAACACGGAGACGAACAAAGCGTGGCTGAGTTGGACGGATGAATCCGGTAAGTTCGAATTTCCGCAAATTCCCGCCGGGTCTTATCGCGTGGAAGCAAGCCAGCTGGGATTCGCGAACGCTTCGCTGGTGGTGGATATTCCATTGGTGCCGCCCGGCCCCATTCCGATTGTTCTGCGCGTGGCAACTCTGGCGGAATTGACGGCGAAGCCCGAAGCAACGCGCGCGCCGCGCAATCCGCGCACTGCGAACGGCGGGGCAAACAACAATGCAGGTCCGGGTGCCAATGCCGGCGCAGATGCGGGTAGCGGTCGCCGAGGTGGCGGCAGCGGCGGACGAGGCCAGACACCCGCTGGCGTCACCAACGCGATTCGCGCCGGACTCGCCGGCGGCGGCTTCGAGCAAACCGACCTTACCGATGCAGGCGCGGGCGGCGCGGCGGGGGCAACGAACACCCCCGCGAATGAAGGAACGCAGGTCGCCGCGGAACTTCCAGCGGGTGCCGGTTCCAGCGCGACTTCCGATTCATTTTTATTGCAAGGCACGGTTGGCCAGGGCCTCTCTGGAAACGGCCCCGGCGGATTCGGGGCGAACGGTCTGGTGCCAGGCAATCCGACTGGGGAAGGTGGGCAAGGTCCGGGCGGAGGACGCGGCGGACCAGGCGCTGGGGGACCCGGTGGTGGACAAGGTGGCGCGGGCAGCTTCGGCGGACCAAGCGGCGGAGGCGGAATGTTTGGCGGAGCTCCCGGCGGAGGCGGGGGCGGCGGAATGTTTGGTGGGCGCGGCAGATTAAATCGCCAGACGGTGAATCGCATTCGCTTCAGTTTCTACGATCGTTACGAAAATTCCGTGTGGGACGCCAAACCCTATTCGATTACCGGCAATCCTGTTCCCAAGCCGAGCCACTACGACGAACGCTTTGGGGGTAACCTGGGCGGCCCGCTGAAAATTCCGCACATTTACAATGGCAGCGACAAGACTTTTTTCTTCGTCAACTACCAGCACGAAACGCAATCCAGCGCGCTGGACAATTATTCCACGGTGCCGACCGCGGCCGAACGCAGCGGCAATTTCTGCGGCCTGGGAGTCACGCTGTACGATCCGTTTTCGAATTTCACGGGACCGCGGACGCCGCTGGGAAATGGCTGCCAGATTCCTGCAATCAATACAGCTGCGGCGGGGCTGCTCGCCTTCTACCCCATGCCGAATTTGCCCGGCACCGTTCAAAATTACGTGCTGCAGACCACGGTGCCGGTGAACAGCGACACATTGAATTTACACGTCCTGCATACCATCAATTCCAAGTTCAACTTGAACGGCGGGTACAACCTGAACTCCCAGCGGCAGAATACCTTTGGCAATTTTTTGAACACCGCCGGCGATTCCTCCACGCTGAGCCAGTCCGTGACGCTGGGACTGGCGCACAACTGGACCTCGCATCTGGTGGAAACCACGCAACTGAACTGGAGCCGCAGCCGGGCGCGCGTGCTGAGCGATAATTCGTTCGTGAACAATGTGGCGGGAGACCTGGGAATTACCGGCGTCTCCACCGAACCGCTGACCTACGGCATTCCGCAGGTGGGTTTCACCAGCTTTTCGGCGCTGAACGATCCGGTGCCTTCGCTGGTGCGCAACCAGACGCTGCGCCTGAGCGACAGTTTGAAGTGGGTTCACGCGAAACACACTTTTACGTTCGGTGGCGAGATGCGCCGCATTCAGCTGAATTCCGAAGCCAATCCGGTGCCGCGAGGGTCATTCAATTTCACGGGCGTGATGACCTCGCAACTGACGGCGACAGGCCAGCCGGTTCCCGCGACGCCGCAGACCGAGCCTTACTACGAGCTTGCCGATTTCCTGCTCGGCCTGCCTTACAGCACCACCGTACAATTCGGGCCTAATATTTATTTACGCAGCTGGGATTTTATCGGTTACGCGCAGGACGATTGGCGCATGACCAAGCAGTTTACGCTGCTCTACGGGCTGCGCTACGAAGCCGCGACGCCGCCGGTGGACAAATACGACCAGATCGCGAATCTGGATTTGAATTCCACGGCCACGGCGGTGGACGTGGTCACGCCCGGCGCGGTGGGAACATTCAATGGCGCGTACCCGCGCGCGCTGGTGCACGGCGATTATGGAAATTGGGCGCCGCGCGTGGGCTTCGCATGGCTGCCGCGCGGGATTAAACCGAAAACCGTAATTCGCGGCGGATATTCGATTTTCTACAACGTGGCGATTTACAATTCGCTGGCGCAGAAATATCTGTCTTACGAACCGCCCTTCGCCACCTCGGAAAATCTGATCACTTCCGGCACGCAAACGCTCACTTTGGAAAAGGGTTTCCCGAGCAGCAGCACGATTATTTCCAATCGTGGAGGCGTCAATCCTTTTTACAAGGATGGCTACGCGCAGATTTGGACGCTGGGCACGGAGACTTCCTTCAGCCAGAATTGGATCCTGGATTTGACTTACACCGGGACGAAGGGCACGGACCTGGACTTGTTGCGCGCTCCGAATCGCGCGCCGCTGGGCACCAGTCCGCTGAACACGCAGGACTCGCTGCAAATTCCCGACGCCAACAGTTTTTACTACGATCAGTCCGGCGCGAATTCGATTTACAACGCGCTGCAGGTGCGCGTGGTGCATCGTTTCACGCACGGCATTTCGTTTCAGGCGTTTTACACGTTTGCGAAATCGCTGGATAACGCCAGCAGCATCGGCGGCAGCTCGGGTATCGTGGTGCAGCAGGACGGCAACTACGCGGCGGAGCGCGGGCTTTCGTCTTTTGACGTGCGGCACCAATTGCGTTTCTCGACGCTGTATGAACTTCCCTTCGGCGAACACCATCGTTACGCTACGCATGGCTGGGCCGAGCACGCGCTCAGCAACTGGCGGCTGCAGAATATCGTCACGTGGCAAACCGGAACGCCGGTCACGGCGTATCTGGGCGGCACTGCGTCGGATAACGGCACGGGCGCGAGTTTTTCGCTGCGGCCGGATCAGGTGGCCAATCCTGACTTGGGAATTTGCGGCGGCTCGCCTCTCGCGTTTTTCAATACCGCTGCTTTCGCCACGCCGGCCTCCGGTGCCTACGGCAACGAGCGCCGCGGCGCGATTGCAGGCCCGTGCAAATTCAATTGGAATATGTCGCTGGCGAAATCTTTCCGCTTCGGGCCGCGCGAGCGGCATCATCTGGACATTCGCTGGGAAGTGCAGAATCTGACGAACACGCCGGCGTTCTCCGGACTTTCGGCCACGCTAGGGTCTTCGTCAATCGGACGCGTGACCAGCGCCGGCTCCATGCGTACGATGGACGTGATGGCGCGGTTTAATTTCTGATGCGCGAGATTGCTTACAAAATCGCGACGTTGTGGTTGATGGCTGCGCTGGCCGCCGGACCATTGCTGCGGCGCAAGCTGCTCAGGCCCCTCAGTCGCAGCAGCAGCAACAAGCCGGCAGCCCGTCTGCGCCTGTGGTGGTGCCGCCCGCGTCTGCTCGTCCGACCACGCGGCAATCTCCAGCACAGCAGGCCGCTGCGCACCAGTCGTCCGCGGTGCTGCGGAGTTCGTCGGATCTAGTGCGCATTGACGTAGAAGTGAACGACAAGTCCGGCAGGCCCATCAAGAATTTGTCCGCGAATCAATTTACGGTGACGGATGAAGGCAAGCCGCAGGCGATCACCTCTTTTTCGTACGCCGACATCGAAGCAATCGAAACGGCGACGGCCGACGACGCGAAACCGATCGTCGTCGCGGTTGATAACGAAGGGCCGAATTCGCCTTCCGCGGACGCAATCAGCGATGCGCTGCGCGACCGCCGCCTGATCGTGCTCTTCTTCGATCTCACGTCCATGCAATCGGACGATCTGATTCGCGCGCACGACGCGGCGGACAAATTCGTGAAGCAGCAGATGACCAAGGCCGACGTGGTCGCGGTGATTGTTTTCTCCACGCGGCTTACGGTGCTGGCAAATTTCACCAACGATCGCGGCGTGCTGAATAAGGCGATCGCGCAATTGACGCCGGACAATTCCGCGAATCTCGCGAGCCCGCTCTACGCCGCGGCGGCCAACGGAGAATATGACGTCCAGGAATATACCGGCGCGGCGTACACGCCGGATGAAACCGAGTTCAACGTGTTCAACACGGACCAGAAGCTCGCGGCGGTCGAGGGCCTCGCGGACGTACTCGGCGGAATCCCCGGAAGAAAAGCGATGGTGGAATTCACCGGCGGAATTACGCAGACTGGCGAAGAAAATCGCACGCAACTTCGCGCCGCTACGGATGCCGCGAATCGCGCGGACGTTTCCATCTATTCGATTGATTCGCGCGGTTTGCTCGCCGCGCCGCCGGGCGGTGACGTCACGACCAACGCCGCAACCGGGACTTCCATGTTCACCGGGGCATCCGTCTTCCATCAAACTGACCAGCGCGAAGATTCTCGCGACACGCTCGCGACTCTTTCGACGGACACGGGTGGAAAAGCCTTTTTCGATTTGGGCGATTTGAGTGACGCCTTCCCCGCCATCCAACGGGAAAACGGCGGTTACTACCTGATCGGTTACAACCTGGGTGCGGAGGTAAAGCACGACGGCCGCTGGCGAGCCATTCGCGTGAAGGTAAATATTCCCGGCGCGCACGTGCGCTTCCGCGATGGATATTACGCGCCGCGCGATTTTCAGCACTTGGAGAAGGAAGACCGCGATCAGCAGCTCGCCGACGCCATTAATTCCGACAATCCCGTCGTCGAGCTGCCCGTGGCTGTCGAGACCGGGATCTTCCGGCTGAGCGCAACGCAAGCGTATGTGCCTATCGCGGCGAAAATTGCCGCAAGCGCGCTGGATTGGGCGCAGAAGCACAATAGGCAGCACGCCGAGTTCGATTTTGCGGTGGAAGTGCGCGCCGTGCCGGCTGGCCAGATCGTCGCGCAGCTGCGCGATACGATTCAGGTGAATTTGGATGCCGAGCATTTCGAGCAGGTGCGTCACAGCAACCTGCTGTATCAAGGCGGAATGGTTCTGGCGCCGGGAAACTACCGGCTGAAATTTGTGGCGCGCGAAAATGAATCGGGAAAAATTGGGACGTTCGAGCAGAATCTGCTGGTGCCCGGAGCGCAGCCGGAAAAAGTGACGCTCAGTTCCGTTCTCCTATCGAGCCAGCTGGTGCCCATCGAGAAATCATCCGAGGTCGCCACCAAAGGGCAAGGCGTGCGCGCGAAAATCTCGAGCTCGCCGCTGGATATGGAAGGACAGCGAATTATTCCCAGTGTTACCAACTATTTCACTCAAGGGCAGACGCTGTACGTTTTCCTGCAAGCGTACTACCCGGAAAAAGCTGGAAAAAATGAAACGTTCGATCCGAATTCGCTGCGCGCGGGACTGGTGTTTCTGCGTAATGGGATTCAGATGAACGCCACGCCGCTGATTGCACCCGCGCGGGTGGATGCGAAGACGCACACCGTTTCGTTCCGTATCAGCTTGCCGCTGCAGAAGCTGCCCATCGGGCGATATACGGTGCAAGTGGTTGCGATTGCACCGGGAACGCAGCACGCGGCGTTTGGGCGAGCTTACTTGGCGCTGCAACAGGCTCCGGCTGCGACCGCGCCAAGCCCGTGATCAGCGGAGCTGCGCATCGCGTTTGATTTTGTAGCGGCGCACTTTAGTGCGCCGCCGGTGGCGCGGCTATCACCGATGGCGGTCTGAAGACCGCCGCTACGAACGCCTTGTGTCCTTCTTCCGCAGCTTGCTTAGCCGACGGTAACAACGCACATCGCCTGCAGCTGCGTTGAGCTAGCGATCAATGTAAAAGCCTTCGCGCGTTTGCACCGTCGCGTCCTTCTGCTTCGTTGTCAATTGGATTTTGTGATAGCCCATGGCGGCGTCTGTTTTATCGGGGGTATAGCCTAGCGCATACTGATTACGCAGCTCCTCATCAATTTCCGCGTAAATCTCATCGATTGTTTCCTTCTTCGTGACTTCGAAAAAACGTCCGCCGGTTTCCTTCGATAGCTGCTGCAGGATTTTCTTTCCGTCCGGGCGCGATTCCTGCGGATAGCGCCGATGCCCGCCGCCTCCCATGCCGCCTCCACCCATTCCTCCGCCGCCCATGTGCCCGCCGCCGTAGCCGCCGCCGTTTCCGTGTTCTTCCTTGTCGGCGAAGAGTATGGAATAGACGAGCGTGTCGGAGCGCTCGGCCGTTTCGATGGCGTCGCGCAGAGTTTCTTTGCTGCCGCGGTCCACGCCATCGGAAAGAATGATCAACGCCTTGCGGCCCTGCTGTTTTTTCATCAGCTCGTCAGACGCCAGATACACCGCGTCGTACAGCAACGTCCCGCCGCCTCCGCCATAGCCGCCGTGCGAGCCGCGCCCGCCGCCACCTCCGCCGCCGCCGCTGCTGCTGTCCGGATCGCCGCTCGACGAGCCGCCACTTCCGCTCGTTTGCGAGAACTGCGGCCTGCCCAGCTGATCCAGCGACGCTTCCAATTTCTGCCGCGAGGACGTCAGGTCTTGCAGCAACTCCACTTCACGGTCGAAGTGGATTACGAACGCCTTGTCTTTATCTTCGCGCAACAAATGATCGAGGAAAGCGTGGCTGGCGTCGCGCTCCTGGTCAAGCAGGCGGCGCTGGCTCATGCTGGTATCCACCAGCAGGCCAAGCGTGAGCGGGAGGTCGGAATCCGGCGCGAAGTAGCTGATCGTTTGCGGATGGCCGTCCTGCTCCAGCACAAAATCATCTTTGGTCAAGCTGCGGATGAGCGCGCCATGTTTATCGCGCACCGTAGCGAACATGGTTACCAGCTTCACGTTTACCGAGATGGTGGGGCCTTGCTGCTGGCCCAGCAGTGGGGCTCCTGCCAGCGATAGGAGAGCCGCAGAAAGGACAATCCCGAACTTTCTCAGGACGAATGACTTCTGCATCGCGAAGTTACCGCCGCGCGCGAGCGGTCTTGCGCCAGCCTGTTTTCCGATGGACATGAATGTCATGCGTAGAGCGTTGCTCGCCTTGAACTGTGCCATCAATCGCTAGACGAACTTCGACCGATGCAGCTTCCATTGGAAGATTCACCCTATGGGACCGGGAAGTTCCAATTATTTGGAGGTTGAAAACGCCGAGGTTGGCGGGGGTGCGCCGAAGCTCTGGGCTAGGTCAGGAAAAACAGGGGCGTAAAAACGAAAAGAGCCTGCGTCCTTTGGGGAGGCCGCAGGCTCTTTTCCAGGGTGGACAAACTAGAACGTAAATCTGCCGCCGATCTGCCACCACCGGCCCAACAGCTGTCCGGTAGCTTTTCCGAAGTTACTATCGAGCGGGTCGGTGTCCATGTTCTCCAAATTGGTACGGTTAAAGAGGTTGTAGAACTCAAACCGGATCTGGAAGTTAAATCTTTCCCCGAAGCGGTTGTCCTTGTAAATGGCAGCGTCCGTCTCGGAGAAATTCGGTCCGCGGAACGAGTTGAATTTTTCGTTCCCTTCGGTTCCCAGAGTCGGCTGCGTAAATTGCGTCAGGGGACTGCTGAAAACGCCGCTCAGGAAAGCTGACTTGGAGTTGCCCTGCGCGTAGCTGGTAACGTTGGGGTAATCCAAGTTCTGTCCGTCGGCGTTGTAATCACCACTGTTCGCGGCAAGTCCGGTGATGGGATTGGCAAGCGACGGGCAAAGCGTAGGACCGAACTCGCAAGTGGGATTGAAGTTGTGGGTGTTTGTAACGTTAAACGGATAGCCGCTCTGAAAGATGATTGTGCCGGTAATTCCCCAGCCACCGGTCAAATGGCCAACCAGGTCCTTGCCGCCGTTCAGGCCCTGAATCTGGTAGTTGCCCACGAGAGAAAAGCGGTTCGGAGCATCCCAAGGAGACGGTCCGTAGAACTGAGACGGATTTGACGCGACGGGATAGACGCCTGCGTCGTCCTTAGAACTGGAGCGTGTATACGAGGCATCAAAGAACCCGTGTGAAAATCTGCCACGAAGGTCGAATATCACCGCATGGTAGTTTCCGTAGCGATTGTTATCGGCATAATTGATGCTGCCGAAACTAGGATTCAGGTGGGTTGGAACCAAGCTGTTGTTCTGGACCAGATCGCCGGCGAAAGTGTTGATGTTCACGCCGTAGCTCACTGCTCCCGCCTGATCACCGGCACCGACGAGATTGTACGAGTGGGAACCTGTGTATCCGACGCTGGCCGCGAAATTTCTGGCGAAGCTACGCTCCACGGTTCCCGACCACACTGCCGCCTGAGGCGATTTCAGGTTCGGATTAATGCCGCCGATCCCGAAGTTCGCGCCCGTAATACCTCCCTGCGAGTTGATCAGATTTGCGTTCAACACAGGATTCGTAAAACCGAAAGGAGGCGTGTTGCCGGTCCCAAGCACGAAGATCGGGGGACCGGAAACACCAGCCACGCCGCCCGGAACGAACGTCGGTTGAATGAGTCCTGGGGGATTGCCGCGGAATTCCTCCTGCACGTTCGCGGACGTCAGCCAGTTGTTATAGACCCCGAAGCCGCCACGCACCGCCCATAGACCATGACCCGTCGGATCCCACGCGACAGCGATGCGCGGACTCACCAAGTCGTTGACGGAGTGGTTCAAGGCGTTGTGGGTCGCCTTCGCGAAGCCGTTTGTCACCTGTTGGTCCATCGTGGACCCGGGTCCAAGGTAGAAGTTCCCGAACACGGTCGTGGGACTGTTGGACCACGGGTTACCGGAATCATCGTAGCGGACGCCGAGCGTCAACGTCAGATTTGATTTTACCTTCCAGGTGTCCATCGCGAATACGCCCCAAGTCCGGGAGGCCGCGTCCCAGGACCACAACTCCGGCAGACCGGTCTGCGGGTTATACATCACATTACCTTCGTTTCGTGGCTGGTCCTGAATCAGGGTGGTCAAATCCTGGAAGTTGAAGTTCGGTGTGGAATAGGGACCCTGGAAAGGCTCGATATCGGTTCCGTACCAACCTTCATAGCCGAACTTCAGAGTGTGCGCGCCCTGGACGTGAGTGAGGACGTCGCGCCAGTGATAATTCTTCTGAATAAAGTCGCCTTGAGCGAAGCCGGCGCCGAAACCGACGTTGGTGCCTCCAACCGAAATATTCGGGACGCTGTAGACCGCCGCACCACTGGCCAAAGTACCTTCGATGCGGCTTACGCCGAATATGGCTTCGTTTAGGGTGTTGGGGTTGAACGTGTGAGTCCAGTTCGCCTGAATCGCATACTCCCAGTTGTGGTTGCTGGGAGCAGAGAATTGCGGTATCGGGCCTGGGGCGCCATAGGTGAGCACCGTTCGATAAAAGCTGCCGTAGATGCGATCCTTGCTGAAATACTTGTCCACGCGGCCGAAATATTGAGTTCCGTTGCGAACCGCGCTCGCGCTCAAGTTGCCGCTATCAATAAAGTTCGTGGAGCATGGCAGCAGAGCTGTTCCCACCGTGATCGCGGACGCCGGTGTTGGGCAGGCGGTCGGTCCGAAGAACTGGCCGACGGTCTGTGCAACCGTCACACCAGTCAGGTTTGAGGGTACATAGGTGTTTAATATCCCTGTCCCTACGGTGGTCGGGAAGTTTGCGTTGGCAAAAGCTACAAACGCAGGGTCGGCGAAAGTCTGACCGCCGGCGTTGGTCGATTGCTCCGAGCGCAATGGCTCAACGTCGAAGAAGAAGAACAGTTGGTGATGCGGAATGATCGGGCCGCCGATACCGAAGGCCATGTTGTTACCGTGGAAGGGCAGATACTCGTTGGGGCTAAATTTGGTCCGGGCGAACATGTTGCGGTTGTAATAGTAGTCGCTGGCGAACCCGTGAAACTGGTCGGTGCCGGATTTGGTGGTCATCACGGTCTGCAGTCCGCTTGCTCGGGAGTATTCGGAAGAGAAGGTGTTCACCTGAATACCTAGTTCCTGCACCGAGTCCGGATTGGGGGTCAAATTCAAAATACCCTGACGGATTCCGCTGGTGACGTCCAAGCCGTCCACAACCCACATATTGGACATCTGGCCTTCGCCGTTCGCGCTGGCGTCCACTGCCGTTTCCGTGGAATAGTTGTCAACGTTCGACCCCGGGGCATTGGCCGCTGTGGTGCCAAGTCCGGTGACGCCTGGGGCTAGCGTGACCAAGCCAACGATGCTGCGACCCGGGACTGGCAACTCATCTACGGCTACGTGTTCGAGGGTGAGCTCATTGCGGCTCTCGGACGGGTTCACGACTGGCGCTACTTCCGTTACCTCCACCGACGTAGTAACAGACTTCAGCGAGAGCGACAGCGTCACGTTAAGAGTTTGGTTCGTATCGAGGTCGATCCTCTCAACGGTCTTGGCAAATCCAGCAGCCTCGGCGCTAATTTCATAGTTAGCTGGCGCAAGGCTGACAAAGTTGAAGCTGCCGTTCGAGTCGGTCACAACCGTACGAGTCACCTGAGTGCCGACCTGGACCAACACAACATTGGCCTTCGCCACCGACGCACCGGTGGCATCCTGCACCACACCGGTCACGCCAGCGCTAAATTGTGCGAAGGAAACACTGGCAGAAAGAGCACCTACAAGGAGCATAAAGAAGCAACGCAATGCAGTCTTGAATCTCATTCAAATCCCCCCACTTAGGATTCTCACGAATTTGGCCCGCCCGGAAAACGCGCCCCGCAATCTACATCGCTGAGCACCGGCCCAACCGCATCAGCGGGACGCCGACCCGAGAAAGCGAATGCAAGTAGCTCCACCACTTTCAGAGAAAACGTTTACTTCTTGTTGCGCGCAATTTACATCCGTTTCTCAAATGCTGTCAAGCGGAAATTTGGATGCAATAGTACTTTTACGTTACACGAGTGCCTGGATGCGCAACATTGCGGGCTTTTTCGATCCTGGTAGGGTTGATGGACTGTAGATAGTGAGCAGTAGCGGCGCGCATCACGGCCCCCGGCGCTCCTAGCCCACGGGTTTGGACCAGCCCTCGCCGGCCACGATTCCAGTTCCCTCTTTCACCACGATCAATTGGTCCGCTGCGACACCTTTCAGCTCTTCGTGCGCCCCGCTGGGCCAGCGAATCGCGATGTCCGCCGACTTTTCGGAGCCCAGGCCGAAGTGCAGCCTGGTATCGTTTACCGAGTAAAAGCTCGATTGGCTGAGGACCTCTTGCACCTGCGATTTTTTACCGTAGCGCACCACCGCTCTGGCGCCGATGGCGCTGCGATTCGATTTTGTGCCCACCAATTTCAGCTTCAGCCAGTGATTCGCGCCGCGCAGATCGTTGCGCAAAAGGGACGGTGGTTCATTCAAGTTGACGATCAGGACGTCCAGGTCGCCATCGTTGTCAAAATCCCCGAAGGCGCATCCGCGGCTGCAATGCGGGGCCGCAACGCCCGGTCCGGCTTCGTCCAGCAGCTCTTCGAACGTGCCATTGCCGAGATTGCGAAACACCACACGCGGCGTTTTGTTGGGGAATTGCGGCATCGTTTTCTCGAGTTCCGGGTAAACGCTGCCAGTGACCATGAAAATATCGGGGAAGCCATCGTTGTCCAGATCCACGATGCCCGCTCCCCAGCCCACGTAGCGGTTTTCCACGCCGATCCGCGCCACCCGCGTTACGTCCACAAAATTGCCCTTGCCGTCGTTGTGATAGAGGCCGTTGGTGTCTTCGCTGAAATGCGTCTTGAATAGATCCAAATGGCCGTCGAGGTCGTAATCGCCCACCCCCACGCCCATTCCGGCTTGTTCCTCGCCATCCTCGCTGAGCGCTACGCCGCGAATCACGCCCTCTTCGCGAAAAGTTCCATCGTGATTGTTCATGAACAGGAGGCTGGGCGTGGAATCGCAGGCCAGGTAGATATCGGGCCAGCCATCCTCGTCGAAATCGGCGGAAACCACCGTCATGCCATAGCTTCCGCGCAGCGTTGAGATTCCGGCCTGCACGCTAACGTCAGTGAACGTGCCATCGCCATTGTTGCGATACAAGGAATGCACTCCGTGCGGCAGGCCGCGCGGTCCGCACTCCACGTCCACTCCCTTCCAGGTGCAATTGCTGTTCTGTCCGGGCTTGGGAACGCGCTTCAGGTCAAACTGCACGTAGTTGGAGACGAAAAGATCCAGATTGCCGTCGCGGTTGTAGTCCAGAAACGTGCAGCCTGCGCCATATCGCGGCTCTTCGTTCAATAGCCGGCTTGCTTGGTAACGTCGGTGAACGTGCCGTCGCCATTATTGCGATACAGCTTGTTTTGCCCAAAGTAGGTACAGAAAAGGTCTTCGAAGCCGTCGTTATTGTAATCGCCGACGCATACGCCGCCGGCCCAGCCCGCATCATGCAAGCCTGCTTTTTCGGTCACGTCGGTGAAGGTGCCGTCGCGATTGTTCTTGTAGAGGCGGTTCGTCGCGCCGGCAGGCGTGGCATTCATGCGCGTGCCGGTCAGCAGAAAAATGTCCATCCAGCCGTCGTTGTCATAATCGAGGAAGGCGCACCCGCAGCCGACGGCCTCCAGTATGTAGTCCTTATGGTCCGGGTACCCATAGATCGTGGGCGCCAGCAGGCCGGCAGAAGCGGCGATATCCGTAAAATGCGCGTAGAAAGGGCGGCCCGAAGGCGCCGAGCGCGGCTGCGCTTTAGTGGAATGCGGCGACATCCCTTGGCCGAAGACACGAGAGGCGGAGGCGCCCAGCGAGAGACCCAGCGATAGATGGAAAAATGAGCGACGCGTAAGATTCATCTGTTGAGTTCGTACGTTGGCATTATATCCGGGTTCGCGCGCTGCGGGACGCGCGCTTGACACTCGCGGCGGCGCGCAGTATAAAACGAAGGAAAACGTTTACCAAACACTTTTGCATCCGCGCTCGATTTTGGATACGAACCTGATTCCCGGAGACTACCGCGACGCCCGGCCTCATACTTCCATGCCGGGCCCAATCATCCCAGCTAAACCGTAATGCTCGGGTCACAGACTGCGCATTCTGCGATTTCTTTGGCCCCGATTGGCGCTAGTGTGGTCCCTAATAAGAAGTCTGAGGAGACAATGATGGCGAGATGGAACGCAAGGATCCCCGCGATGATCGCAGCGCTGCTTTTTCTTGGCGCCATGACGATGCTGCCTTATCCCAATGCAGAGGCGAAATCGAAAATGCAAAAGCAGGCTTTCGGCAAGATACAGGATGGGCAGAGCGTGGATTTGTACACCCTCACGAACAAGTATGGGATGAGCCGTCGCGATCAGCAACTTCGGAGGCACGCTGGTCTCGCTGAAAGTTCCGGATCGTGACGGAAAGCTGGGCGATGTGGTGCTCGGCTACGACAATCCCACGGACTACGAGAACGGCAAAGCATACTTCGGCGGCACCATCGGACGCTACGGCAACCGCATCGCGCACGGCAAGTTCACTCTGGACGGCGTGGTGCACACGTTGCCGCTGAACGACGGCCCGAACACCTTGCACGGCGGGATCCGCGGCTTCAATAAGCGTGTATGGACTGCCAGAGATGTTTCCAGCAGCGCGGGCGAGGCTCTGGAATTAACGTACGTCAGCAAAGACGGAGAAGAAGGATTTCCGGGAACCTTGTCTGTAACGGTCGTTTACACAGTGCTGGCGGATGAGAACACCGTGAAGATTGATTACACGGCCACAACGGACAAAGATACCGTGCTCAATTTGACGAACCACTCCTATTTCAATCTCGCTGGACAAGGGAACGGCGACATTCTGCAGCATCAGCTCACCTTGTACGCCAGCCAGTTCACTCCGGTTGACGCGACGCTCATCCCCACCGGCAAACTGCAGGATGTACACAACACTCCTTTCGATTTCCTGCAGCCCATCGCCATCGGAGCGCGCATCAATATGAATGACGAGCAATTGAGACTCGGCCGAGGCTACGATCACAACTGGGTGCTGGACAAGAAATCACCAACCTCGTTGTCACCGGCGGCGCGCGCGTATGACGCGCAAAGCGGCCGCGTTCTGGAAGTATCCACCACCGAACCGGGCGTGCAGTTCTACAGCGGAAATTTTCTGGACGGCACCATTCACGGCAAGGACGGAAAAGTTTACGGCTACCGCTCGGCGTTCTGCCTGGAAACGCAGCATTTCCCCGATTCGCCGAATCAGAAGAATTTTCCTTCGACGGAGTTGAAGCCGGGGCAAACGTTGCACTCGACTTCGACCTACAAGTTCACCGTACAAAAGTAAGCAGCTGGGCAACGTGCTGCAGCGAACCATGCAGTCGGCGTGAATACCAGGCGAGTGGCGAAAGCGTGCGTCTTAGGAAGGCTGAAATCGTAGGTGCGACGGCCGCAGTCCGTATCGTGCCCGCGGCGAATCGCGGTGCGCAATGAAAAAAACCCTCGCCATGCTAATTCAGGCCGCGGCGTTCTGCCTGCTGTGGCCTTGCTTGTCGTCCGCACAGCAAGCGCCAGAGAGCGTGACGATCCACGTGCGCGCGGATCAATCGGAAGGGGACATCCGCCCCATCTGGAATTATTTCGGCTACGATGAGCCGAACTACACCTACGCCCCGGACGGAAAAAAACTTCTGGGCGAACTGGCGGCGCTCAGCTCCGCGCCGGTGTACGTTCGCGTCCACAATCTGCTCACCACCGGTGACGGCTCGGCTTCGCTGAAGTGGGGCTCGACCAACGCGTACACCGAGGACAAGGACGGTAATCCCGTTTACAGCTGGAAGATCATCGATCACATCTTCGATACGTTTCACGCGGCCGGCATCAAGCCCATCGTCGAAATCGGCTTCATGCCCGCAGCGCTTTCCACGCATCCCGAACCGTATCGCCATAATTTTCCGAAAGGTTCGATCTATACCGGTTGGGCCTACCCGCCGCGGGATTACGCCAAGTGGTCGGAGCTGGTTTTTCAATTTACTCGTCACTTGCGGGCGCGGTACGGCGACGCGGAAGTGAAAACCTGGTTGTGGGAAGTCTGGAACGAGCCGGACATCGAATACTGGAAGGGCACGCCCGAGGAATACTTCAAGCTTTATGATTTCACAGCCGACGCAGTGCTGCGCGCGTTTCCGGAAGCTCGCATCGGAGGACCAGACAGCACGGGCCCGGGAAATCCGCATGCGTCCGAATTCCTGCGCCAGTTCCTCGTGCACTGCGCCCATCAGACCAATTACGCGACGGGAAAAATCGGCTCGCCACTGCTGTTCGTTAGCTTCCATCCCAAGGGTTCGCCGAAATGGCTGGGTGACCACGTGCAGATGGGCATCGCGCGGCAGCTCACAGCGATCAAGAACGGATTTCAAATCGTCGCGTCTTTTCCGGAATGGCGCGAAACGCCCATTGTATTGGGCGAATCGGACCCGGAAGGATGCGCCGCATGCTCCGCGCAAGAAAATCCGCAGAATGCCTACCGCAACGGAGAGCTGTTCGCATCCTATACGGCGGAGGCGCTGCACAGCATCTACGCGCTCGCGAGCAGCGAGCACGTAAATTTTCTGGGCGCGGTCACCTGGTCATTTGAATTCGAAGACCAGCCCTATTTCGCTGGCTTCCGCGAACTGGCTTCGAATGGATTAGACAAGCCGGTGCTGAATGCTTTCCGAATGTTCGGTCTGCTCGGCGGCGAGCGCGTGCGAGTGGCCAGTTCCGCCGCGCTTTCGACCGACGACGTGGCGCTCAACGGCGTGCGTGCGCAGCCGGATATCAACGCGATCGCCACGCGCACAGATCACGGACTCCAGATCCTGATGTGGAATTATCACGATGACGATCTTTCCGCCCCGGCTGCGCCGATTGATCTGGCCATCGAGGGTCTGCCGCCAGACGCGAAACGAGCGCTGAGCGAACATTTTCGCATTGACGCGCAGCACAGTAACGCGTTCACAGCGTGGAAAGAAATGGGATCTCCGCAATCGCCGTCGCCCGTCCAATATCAAGAGCTGCAGGATGCGGGACAACTGCAACTGTTGAATTCTCCGGCGTGGATTTCAATCAATGGCGGAGCCGCGCATCTGCAATTTGCGTTGCCGCGGCAAGGCGTCTCGCTCATACGAATCGCATGGTAAACAGCATCAGCGCGAAGATCGTTCCGGACAGATCACGGCCGCACAATTTTGGCCAACGCACGGCGCACCGCGGCCTGGAAATTTTGTTCCTGCCACTGCGCAGCGCTCTAGCCTTCTGTCTGCTGGCGGTTTGCGCCGTTGCGGCCATCGCCCAAACCGGCGCCGACGCGAGCAGCATCAGCGCGATCCAGGCCGCGTTGCACGCCGGCGACAACGAACAAGCCCTGACCCTGGTTCGCACCCAGCTTGGAGCGTGGCCGAAGGACGTGCGGCTGTGGACTCTCGAAGGCATCGCACTCGCGCATCTCGGCCGTAATCGCGAAGCGCTAATTGCCTACAATAAAGCCCTCACCATATCGCCGGATTACCTGGCCGCGCTCGAAGGCGCCGCCGAATTGGAATACAAGGCCGGAAGCAGCCGGGCCGTTGCGCTGCTCAATCGCATTTTGAAAGTGCGGCCCGACGAGCCGACCACTCACGCCATGCTCGCTTCACTGGCGTACAAGAAACATGATTGCGTCGGAGCAGTGGAGCACTTCCGGAAAAGCGGCCCGGTGCTTTCTGCTCAGCCCAGCGCGCTGGAAGAGTACGGCGCGTGCCTAATGGATTTGCAGAAGCCCGACGAAGCGCTCCCCGTTTTCCAACAAATCCTCGCGCTGCAGCCAAACGATCCGCACGCGCGCTACAACCTGGCCGTGGCACAGTTCACCGCGCAGCACAGCCCGGACGCGATCAGCACGTTGCAGCCGTTGCTCGAAGCCAGCGAACCAGACCCCGACGTTCTGGACCTGGCATCAGCAGCTTACGAAGAGACCGGCGACACGCCGCGCGCAGTAAATCTGCTGCGGCAAGCGATCGTCGCAAGCCCGCGCAAGGTGAAGTACTACGTAGATTTCGCTGCGTTGTCGTACAAGCACGAATCGTTTCAGGTTGGCGTCGAAATGATTGACGCCGGCCTCACGCAGCTGCCCAAAGCCGCGCCGCTGTATATCGCGCGCGGCATTCTCTTTATTCAGATGGGCCAATTCGAAAAAGGGCAGTCTGATTTCGAGGTTGCCAACCGGCTCGATCCGGGCCAGGCGTCTGCAGCCGTCGCAGAAGGCCTGGCGCAAATGCAGTCCAGCAATCTTGACCAGGCTCTCAAAACCGTGGAGACAGAACTGAAGGCGCATCCCGCTGATGCGTTCCTGCATTATTTGAAAGCTGAAATTATTTCTCAAAGCGGGCCTGCGGTCGGCAGCCCGGAATTTAACGATGCGGTGAAAGCGGCAGCGCGAGCGGTGCAACTCCAGCCGGACTTCCCGCTGGCGCGCGACGTGCTCGGCAATCTGTATCTTCAGTCCGGACAAAATGAGCGCGCCATTGAACAATGTCGTCTGGTGCTGCGCGAAAATCCCAACGACCAGATCGCCGTGTACCATCTACTGCTGGCGCTGCGGAAAATAAATGATCCCAAAGGCGAAGTTCCAGATTTGGTGAAGCGCCTCGCCGAGCTGCGCGCGCAATCGCAGCAACAGGAAGCATCGGAGAACCGTTACAAGCTTTTCATTCAAGGCGAGCAGGCGCCGGGCGCCGCCGCGCCGCCCGAGCCGTAGCCCAGTTTTGGGCGGGACGATTCGATTTTCGTGCTCACTTATTCTGCGTAACGATCAAGGAGAGAAACGCAGCATCAACCGCTCGCTTGACAACCAGCTTTCGCGGGCAGTATAAGCGATAGGTAAACGCTTTCTCGACTTTGTTCATCCACGCCCGCACCCGCAGCAGGACGCAACGGGCCTCAGGCGAACCGCGGCACCGCGATCCAAGGGAGACCAGACCATGAAAAAGACTTCTAGGCGGCAATTCATTGCGAACGCTGCGGTTACCACGGGCGCTGCGCTCGCCGCGCGCTCCATCCCCACGTGGGCGAAATCTGCAGCGCCAGCCGCGCAGGTCGCGATTACCCCTCAATTGTCCACGTTCGGCTACTCCCAAGTGCAATTGCTCGATAGTCCGTTCCGCCGCCAGTTCGATCAAAATCACGATCTCTACTTGCATCTCGATGAAGACGCGCTGCTGAAACCATTCCGCAAGCGCGAAGGCCTTACCGCGATCGGGCCGGACATGGGCGGCTGGTACGACGACGCCGACGATTTCAGCTCCATGGATAATTTCCACGCGTTCATCCCCGGACACAGTTTCGGGCAATATCTTTCGGGACTCGCGCGCGCTTACGCTGTGACCGGATCGAAGCCCACGCAGGAAAAAGTGCAGCGCCTGGTGCGCGGCTACGGCGCTACGGTGGACCCGGCCGGAAAATTTTATGTGGACTACCGCCTGCCCGCCTACACCTTCGATAAAACCTGCTGCGGCTTGATTGACGCGCACGAATTCGCCGGCGATACCTCCGCGCTGGACGTGCTCTGGAGCAGCACCCAAGCCGTGCTGCCGCATCTGCCGGAAAAAGCGTTGAGCCGCCCCGAACAGCGCGCGCGTTTCCATAAGGATATCGCCTACACCTTCGATGAAACCTACACGCTGCCGGAAAATTTCTTCCTCGCGTATCAGCGCAGCGGTGACCCGCGTTACAAGGACCTCGCCGTCCGCTTCATCGAGAAGGAATACTTTGATCCTCTCGCAGAAGGCACGAATGACCTTCCCGGCGAGCACGCCTACAGCCACGTGAACGCGCTCAGCTCCGCGATGCAAGCGTATCTGGTGCTGGGCGACGAAAAATATCTGCGCGCCGCGGCTAACGGGTTCCGCATGGTGCGCGAGCAGAGTTACGTCACCGGCGGTTGGGGGCCGGACGAAGCGTTTGTCCAGCCCGGAAGCGATGGACTCTGGCAGAGCCTGGGCCTGACCCACTCCAGCTTCGAAACGCCTTGCGGCGCTTACGGCCATTTCAAAATCACGCGCTACTTGCTGCGCGTCACCGGCGATGCGCGCTACGGCGACAGCATGGAACGCATCCTCTACAACACCATTGCCGGCGCGTGGCCAATCCTGCCGGACGGCACTTCCTTCTACTATTCCGATTACAACAACGCCGCAAAGAAAGTCCATTACAAGGACAAGTGGCCCTGCTGCTCCGGCACGTTCCCGCAGCTCACCGCCGATTACGGCATCAGTTCGTACTTCCGCAGTCAAGACGGCATCTACGTCAACCTGTTCCTGCCTTCCACGGTTTCCTGGCCGCAGAACGGCACGCCGGTCACACTCACGCAGACGACGAAATTCCCGCAAGCGAATACCACGCAGCTGGAATTCAAACTGGCGCGGCCGGAGACTTTTACCGTGAATGTGCGCATACCGGGATGGGCTGGAGCGAAGACCACTGTAGCCGTGAACGGCACTCGCATTCAAAGCGATGTGGTGCCGGGAAAGTTTCTCGCCGTGCAGCGCACCTGGAAAGATGGCGACCGCATCGAGATGGAAATGGAAATGCCGATTACCGTGGAAGCCGTGGACAGCAAGAACCCCAACACGCTAGCGCTACTGCGCGGCCCGATCGTGCTGTTTGGGGTGGGAAATATGCCCGAACGGATTACGCGCCAGCAAATGCTCGCGGCTACAGCTTTCGCGCAATCGTCAGATGATTGGATCGTGAAGACGGACACCAGCAGCTTGACGCTGCGTCCCTTTGCAACGATCATGAACGAGGATTACAGGCTCTATCATTTGGTCGAGTCCTAAACCTCGGCCCGCAATAATTTCCGGAGATGGAGACAAATTAAACGTGGAATATCGCGCGCTGGGCCGCACCGGTTGGAAAGTTTCGGAAGTCAGCTTCGGTGCATGGGCCATTGGCGGTTCGTGGGGCCATGTCTCCGACGAAGAAGCAATGGCGGCGCTGCGCACGGCTGTCGATTGCGGCGTAAACTTTTTCGATACCGCCGATGTGTACGGCGATGGCCGCAGCGAGCGCCTGATCGCCGACCTGAAGAAAAATTACAAGAAGGACATCATCGTCGCCACCAAGGCCGGGCGGCGTCTGCCGAAGCAGTCTGTCGCCGGCTACAGCGCGGCGAATCTTACCGCGTGGGTGGACGACAGCCTGCGCAATCTCGCAACTGACGCGCTCGACCTGCTGCAACTCCACTGCCCGCCCACTGAGCTTTATTTCCAGCCGGAAGCTTTCGATATTCTCGACCGGATGGTGCAAGCCGGCAAGCTGCGCTACTACGGCGTCAGCGTGGAAAAAGTGGACGAAGCAGTGCAAGCGATCGAGCACCCGAACGTCCAGAGCGTGCAAATTATCTTCAACTGTTTTCGCCAGCGGCCCGCCGATGAATTTTTCCTGCAAGCCCAGCGAAAAAAAGTGGGCATTCTGGCGCGGGTGCCGCTCGCCAGCGGCCTGCTCACCGGCAAACTTCGCGCCGATTCCACTTTTGCCGCGGACGATCATCGCAATTTCAACCGCCACGGCGAAGCGTTCGATGTGGGCGAAACCTTTTCCGGCGTGGATTACAACGCTGGTCTAGAAGCTGCCGAAGAAATCCGCGCGCTGCTGCCTCCCGGCGTCACCATGAGCCAGTTCGCGCTGCGCTGGATTTTGATGTTCGACGCGGTCACCTGCGCCATCCCCGGCGGCAAACGCCCGGAGCAAGTCAGCGACAATTGCCGCGCTTCAGGCCTGCCGCCGCTCACACCGCAGGCGATGGCTGCCGTGCACCGCATCTACGAGCAAAGGTTCGCCGCGGCTCTGCGCCATCGCTGGTAAAAATCGGCGAAAAAGCGCGCGCGCCATCTCTGGTTTTTTGGTTTGGGTAACTACGAGCCTTCAAATCACCATCGGTCGTGAATTTCTCTCGGCAGCTTCCGCACCGATCCGAAATTCCCGGCCAATTTGTTCCGCCACTTCCGCCACCACGCGCCCCACGACCATGATAGCCGGTGCAGGAAGCGTGGCCTCGTCTGCCAGCTTCGCCAGAACCGTCGAGCGCATCTCCTGATCTTTTCCGGAGGCGTGCGACACAATCGCGCAAGGCATGTCGTCCGGCCATCCGGCATCACGCAATTGCTGCATCACGCGCGCGTAGTCCGTACCCGGCATGTAGAGCACCAGCGTCGTGGTGCTGGAAATTCCGCCCCACTGTATCGAACGGTTGTCGGTATCGCGCTGGATCGTGGTGAAGAGCACCTGCGAAGCAACGCGCCGGTCTGTAAGCGAAAATCCGGCGGCAGCCGCGGCGCCGAAGCCTGCCGTGATGCCCGGAACAATTTCAAATTCGACGCCCGCTCGCCGCAGCGCCGCGATTTCTTCACCCGCGCGGCCAAAGAGCAAAGGATCGCCGCCTTTCAATCGCACGACTACTTCGTGCGACTTCGCATAGGAAATCATCAGGGCGTTGATTTCTTCCTGCGTCAGCAATTTCAGCCCGCACCTTTTACCGACGTCAATGAGCTCCGCGCCGGCAGCCGCGAGCGCCAGCACTTCACGGCTCACCAGCGCGTCGTGCAGCACGATATTCGCGCGGCCCAGAATTTTCGCCGCCTTCAGCGTCAGCAGTTCGGGATCTCCGGGACCACCGCCAACCAGATAAACTTTGCCCTTCATGAATTGCTCCTGCCGATCAATTCCCGCTCGTCCCGCTCACCTTCACGCAAAAATCTTTCGAACATTTCTTCGCTCGCAAGTTTGTGCAAGAGCTTCTTCGTTTCCTCGGGATCTTTCCCTTCGCTGCGCAGGAATTGGCGCGCCGCACCGAGCCATTCCAGCCACGATTCGTATTCCGGACCGAATTGCGCTTCGAGTTCCTTGCGCAGCCGCTGCGCCAGCGCTGGGCTCTGTCCCTCGGTGGAAATCGCGATCTGCAAGGCCCCGCGCCGCACCACCGCCGGATAATAAAAGTGGCAGTACTCCGGATCATCCACCACGTTGCACAAAATTCCTTCCGCCTCGCATTGCCGAAAGACTTCGTGATTCACCTGCGCCGAAGACGTGCCCGCCACCACGAGAAACGCGCCGCACAAATCTTCCGCAGCAAACGCTCGAGCCTGCCATTCGATTTGGCCTGCCCGCGCCCACTCCCCAACGGCCTGCGTAACTTCCGGCGCGACCACCACCACGTGCGCCTCTGCCACGAGCAAACTCTGAATCTTCGATTCCGCAATCACGCCGCCACCCACGACGAGACAGAGCCGCCCGCGCAATTTCAGCGAAATGGGAAACAGCGGCATCGCTTATCCCTCAATCCCGTGCGGCACGGGACCCGCCGAAACGTCCCGTGCCACAGCCTCCGCAATGTGCCCCGCCAGGAGCATGCGGATCTCGTCATTGGTATGTCGCGCAAAAAATTGCCGCAAATTTTCGCCGGGATTGCGGTCTTCATCAAAATTTCGCAGCAAGCGCTCGACGGCATCCGGCACTTCCGTCGCGGCGCAGCGGTAGCCCACGGGGCGAGCGATCGCGGCATACTTGCCCACCGCGCCACCCACGCAGAAGTAGTAAGCGTCCACCATCTCGCCGCCCACTTTGATTTTCTTACCTTCCAGGCCGATGTCCGCAATCCAATGTTGGCCGCAGCTGTTCGGGCAGCCGGCAATGTGCAGTTTCAGTTGCTCGTCGAATCCAGGAATGCGGTCTTCGAGCTCTTCCACCAGCCAGCGCGCGAAGCTTTTCGTTTCCGTCAGCGCCAACTTGCAGAATTCGGAACCGGTGCAAGCAATCGTCCCGCGCGCAAAAGGCGAAGCCGCCACCGGCAGGCCCGCTGCGTCGAGCGCCCGCGCCACGGTCGCAGCGTGCTCGCTCGGCACGTTCACCAACACCAGGTTTTGCATAATTGTGGTGCGTATCTCGCCGCCGGCGTAGCGTTCGGCAAGTTCCGCGGCGGTGCGCAATTGATCGGCGCTGATCCGCCCGCGCAGCACGGACGCGCCGACATAGGAAAATCCCGGCTGCTTCTGCGCATGTATCCCCACATGATCGCGATAAGCGTCCTCCGGAACGTGCTCAGGTTCCGCAGGATCGAGCTTGAATCCCAGGCGCTCGTGAAGCTCCGTGAGAAACGATTCAGCCGTCCAACCGTGCTTCAGAAACAGAAACTTCAATCGCGCCCGATCACGGTTCTCGCGCAGCACTTCGCTGTCGCGGAAAATCTCAGCGATCGCGCGCACCACCTGCGCCGCCTGATGCTCGGCTACAAACGCGTTCAAACGCATCGCCAGATGCGGGTCCGTGGAAAGTCCGCCGCCCACGCGCAGAGAGAACCCTGTTTCCACTGCGCCACCTCTGCGGCGCGTCGTTGCCGTCAAAGCCACGTCATTGATTTCAGGATAGGAGCACCACAGATGGCAGCCGGTAATCGAAACTTTGAATTTTCTGGGCAGGTTGTAAAATTCGGAATTGCCCCCGATCTGCCGGTTTAATTCCAGCGCCACTCGCGACGCATCGTAAATTTCATCCGCATCCACTCCCGCCAGCGGGCATCCGGTGATGTTGCGCGCCACGTCGCCGCACGCGCCGGTGGTCGTCAACCCCACGGAATGCAGGCGGTCTAATATTTCGGGCAGCGCTTCGATCGTCACCCAATGCAACTGAATATTCTGCCGCACCGTAATATCCGCCACGCCGCGCGCGTACTGCTGCGCGATGTCAGCGACGGCCCGCAACTGCGCGCTGCGCAAAATTCCGTTGGGAATCCGGATGCGCATCATGAAAAACGGCGTGGCCTTCCCTTCACCGTTCGCGCCGCCGATCACTCCGTGCCCATCGCCCTGCGTGTAAATCCCCCATGAACGAAAATAGGTCCCCAGCCACTCCGGCGATATGGAGGCGTGCCCCTGCCGCGCGAATTCGCGAATCTCGTCGATACACTCCCACGCATTCTTGGCTCGCTTGAGCCGCTCTACGCGCTGTGCCTTGGTTTCCTTGATGATTTCGCTCACAAGAAGATCTCGCTCATAAAAACAGGCCCTAAAAACAAAAAACCCACCAACCAGTGTTTCTGGCGGGTGGGGCTTGAGAACCTAAGGTTGGATTAAGACTTAAGTTCCAAATCTCCTATCGCCAGACTGGTGCGCCATACAACATGCGCAACAAGCGCATGGACAACACCGCATCTGGCAACAATTCAACATGCAAATAACACCCTACCGGAGATCGAGCTTACCGTCAATCCCAAAAGGCAGCGCCGGTGCTCACATCTGATTCGCCCAATCGCAACACGATTCATGCTGCAATTAATTCGTCCATCGCCAGATAACCGATCCGCATTCGCACAGTCCAACACCCCGCACCCGGCCCAACGCAGCCCATCCGACGTTCGCTCGTGGGATTTTCTCACGACCGCGGCTCCTCGCTGAGCGTTTTCGGACACCCCGGGTACCTGGAGAAAACAAGAGTTGTCAGGCAGGGTTCGCAGGGTTATGCTGCGGGCGAATCCCGGGTAACTACCGGGGCGTGGAACCAACCCAGTCCGGAAAAACCGTTAGCGGCAATCCAAAACCACCGTCCACAACGTAGTAGAGGCAGGTGTGGTTGCAGTCCAATCTCACAGGAGGTAATTCGTTAAAATGACCAAGTCAAAGAAGGCCCTGATTGCTGGCGCAGCGCTCGCAGGTTTGCTGGCTGGCACCACCACAACGATCCAGGCGTCCAACCTTCTCTCCGGCATGCATACCGCGGCCCAGTCGGATCAGAAGCCCGCAGATTCCAAGGTGAAAGAAAAGCACGGCTGCAAGGGTCAGAACTCCTGCAAGGGCAAGGGCGGATGTAAATCGAGCGACAATGGCTGCAAAGGCAAGAACTCTTGCAAGGGCAAGGGCGGCTGCGCAACCGACGGCTCGAAGATGCCCGAGTAACACTCGCCGCATTGGCGATTGCATCGCGTACCAACGGTCTGGTGTTGAGGGCCGGCTCGTGGCGAGCGGCCCTCAACACTTTTCCGCATCATTTTTTCTTTTCGTGCCAATTTTTGGTGTTAGCCAGCGGAGTAGGAAATGCCTGCCAATCGCTTTAACGGCCACACGGATTACGGAATCGGGATCGGTCTGCGCTCGCCGCATTACCACCACATTCTCACGCGGAAACCCGTGGTGGATTGGTTCGAAATCATATCCGAAAATTTCATGATTGACGGCGGGCGTCCTCTGCGCATCCTCGATCAAATTCTGGAGCAGTACAAAGTGGTGCAGCACGGCGTTTCCATGTACTTCGGCTCAGCCGAACGCCCCAATCGTGAGCATCTGCGCCGCCTGAAAACTTTAGTGCAGCGCACCAAAACTCCCTGGCTTTCCGACCACCTCTGCTGGGGCAGCGTGGACGGCCGCTACACGCACGACCTGCTGCCCATGCCCTACACTTTTGAAGCGGCGCGCATCACCGCGCAGAAAATCCGCGAAGTGCGCGACTTCATCGAGATACCGGTGGCTGTCGAAAACGTCAGCAGCTACGCGGAATTTCACGTCTCCGAAATGACCGAATGGGAATTTCTGAACGAAGTGGCGGAGCGCGCCGATTGCGGCATTCTTCTCGACGTAAACAATATTTACGTCTCGTCGCAGAATCACAGCTTCGACCCGTTCACCTACGTGAATAGCGTCCCGGCCGAACGCGTCGCGCAAATCCACATCGCCGGGCATTCGAAATACCGCAAGTACATTCTCGATACGCACGATCATCCCGTGATTGATCCGGTGTGGAAGCTCTACGCGCGCGCCATCGAACGCGTCGGCCACACCGCTACGCTGCTCGAGTGGGACGACAGCATCCCTTCCTTCGACGAAGTGCATGACGAAGCGCTGAAAGCCAATCGCTTTCTCGCCAGCGCCTCGCTCGCGGCCGCCGTATGAAACTTCTCAACCTGCAACGCCGCATGGCTCGCGCCGTCATGACTCCGTTGACGAGCTCCGAACGCATGCGTACAGTCGCTCCCGATGGCCGCTCCATGCGCGCCGTCGCGTCGCAAATCATCAAGCCTAACGACCGCCTGACTTCGTTCGAACGCCTGGAAATTTACAATCGCCAATACTGGTTTCGCGTGCTTTCCGCGTTCGCCGAGGATTTTCCCGGCGTGCGCGCCGTGCTGGGAGGCCGCCGCTTCGACGCCATGGCCAAAGCGTATCTGATCGATTGCCCTTCGCAATCGTTCACCCTGCGCAATCTTGGTTCGCGCCTGGTGGGCTGGTTGCAGAAGCATCCGAACTGGGCCGGCGAGCGGCAGAATCTCGCCGTGGATATGGCGCGCCTGGAATGGGCCGATATCGAAGCGTTCGACGGTTTGAGAGAACCGTCGCTGAAGCCCGAGGATCTTGCGGGCGTGAATTCAGCTAAGCTGCGTTTGCGGTTGCAACCCTACGTCAGCCTGCTCGCGCTGCGCTATCCCGTGGATGATTTGCTGCTCGAAGTGCGCAAGGAGTCCGACGATCTGGATGTCGCGAGCAATACTTTCAGCGAGCGGCACAAACGCAAACGCGTCAGCGCCGTGGCGAAGCTGAAACCCAGCCCTATTTTTCTGGCCGTGCATCGCCTGGACGAGGACGTCTATTTCCGCCGCCTCGACCGCGAAGAATTCGCCATTCTATCGGCGCTGCATGGCGGCAAATCATTGAACGCCGCAATCGAATCGGCGTTGCGCAGCTCGCCGATCGCTGTGCCCGACCGCGCCGCGCATGTTGAAAAATGGTTCCACACCTGGTCGGCGCTCAACTGGTTCTGCCGCCTGGAAAAATCCTCGAAAATTGCAAAGGCCGCGTCGCGTTAGACGCTGGCCGGAAGAGAGCGCCCCACTCCATGAGCAAAGCGGGAAGTCAGATTTTGCGCCTGTACGACGGATTCGTGAAAGTAGTCTCCAGCCTGCAATCTCCCTTCCTGCTGCTGGTCCGCGTGTACTGGGGCTGGCAACTCTCTCAGAATGGCTGGGCGAAAATGCACAACCTGCCGAAAGTTACCGAATTTTTCAGCAGCCTCGGATTGCCTGCGCCGCACGCCACGGCCACCTTCGTCTCATCATTCGAATTCGTCTGCGGAATTCTGTTGGCGCTCGGCTTGCTCTCGCGCATCGCGGCCCTGGGCCTCGCGATAGACATGTTCACGGCCTATTGGACGGCGGATCATGAGGCGTTGTTCGCTTTCATCTCCAACCCCGACAAATTCCAAAACGCCGCTTCCTTCATTTACCTGTTCGTGGGTCTACTGATCCTGATTTTCGGCGCGGGCAAGATTTCGCTGGATCACCTGCTGGATCGCGCCGTGCGCAAGGCGCTACGCGGCAACGGTGGTTCGTCCTTGGCTTAATCCTTGTCGGGTCGCACAATGGGATATGGACCGTGGCCCGGTGCGGCGACTAGTTCGGCGCAGTTCGCGGCTCGCGAGAATTTTCTGTCCGGCGCTCCTCGCTGTTGTAATCGTCTGGCTCGCCGCGGCCACTGCTTTTCCTGCTGACGAAATGACCTCCACGATAGTCATCGGCAACTCGCGCATTGACGTCAACATCGAATCCGGCCCGATGCAGGCGAGCAAAGAAGATTTGCTGAAGTGGGTACGCTGGGCCGCGGAATCCGTCACCGCATATTACGGCCGTTTCCCTGTGCCGCAACTTTTGCTCAAGATTGTTCCCTCTGACGGAAAAGGTGTGCGCGGGGGCCGCACATTTGGCCGCGACAATGGCGGCTTCATCACCATTCACGTGGGCAAGGACGCGCAGTTCTCCGATCTCGCGCGCGATTGGATGCTGACGCACGAGATGGTGCACTTGTCCTTCCCTTCCGTCGCCGAAAAACATCATTGGATCGAAGAAGGCATCGCCACTTACGTGGAACCGATCGCGCGCGTCCGCGCTGGCCATTTCGATGCCAACGAAATGTGGTTCGAAGTGCTGCGCGACCTGCATCAAGGCCTCCCCGCCGCCGGCGATGAGGGCCTGGACCACACGCACACCTGGGGGCGCACGTATTGGGGCGGCGCACTATTCTGCTTTCTTGCCGACGTCGAGATTCATCGCGAAACCGGTAATAAAAAGGGGCTGGAAGATGCTCTGCGCGGAATTTTGAACGCTGGCGGCGACATTCGCTACGACTGGGAGCTGGAAAAGGCGCTCACCATCGGCGATCAAGCCACAGGCGTGCCAGTGCTGCAAAATCTTTACGCCAAAATGAAGGACCAGCCTTACAACGTGGATCTCCCGGCGCTGTGGACAGAACTGGGAATCGAACGCGATGGCAACGCCGTGAAATTCCTCGATACCGCGCCGCTCGCCAAGACCCGCAACGCGATGACTTACGGTGCGGCGGGCCCGTCGCTGAAGCCCGCGGCTTCCGCATCACAACAATCCGCAATTTTCGCAGGACGCACGACGACGTCGTTTCCGTCCGATAATACACGCGGCAAATCGCGCGACTGAATCATTCGCCGCGATCGCGCGCGCTAATCATCGAATGGTTCCGCCACCACGCGCGCACCGTTGCGGAATCTTTCCAGCGCATCGAGAATCGCCGGACCGTACATTTCCGTCTTGCGCTCGCCAAAGCCAGAAACTTTGCGGATCTCCGCCAGCGAACGCGGCTGCACCTGGCACAAATGATCCAACGACGTATCGTGCATGATGATAAACGCCGCGATGTTCATCTTCTTGGAAACGACCCGCCGCCATTCGCGCATATATTCGCGAAGCTCCGGGTCAATCCCAGATGCAATTTTTGCACTAGCACCCGAAGTTTCCCGCTTACCCGCAGATCCCCACCAGCCACTGCCGCGCGCCCTCGCATCAGCCGATGCGCTTACCGGCAAATCATTTTCCGGGCTTGGGCTCGGGCGCGGCCCACGCGTGAATGTGATTGAAGCCGCGGCAGCAGTTGCAGCAGCACGTTCCGTCGCGGAACGCTTCCCGCGCCGTTTCGAACGCGGCGCCACCACCGGCGCGCGCAGCCATCCGATTTCACAACCGCATACATCGCAAGCCCCGCACGTCGTCCACTTCGGGCTTTCCCCAAAATGCAAGCATATCTGGCGATGCCGGCAGCCCGTCGATTCCACAAAATTGCGAATAATGTGATAGCGCTGCCAGCCGCGTTCCCGTTCCTGCGGATCGCTGAGCTGTTCCATGAAATGCGCCAGTAGGCCTGCATCTTTTTTCTGCCACAGCATCACGCAATCCGCGGGAAGCCCATCACGCCCCGCGCGTCCAGCCTCCTGATAATATTGTTCAATGGACTTCGGCAGCGAAAGATGAATCACTGCGCGCACCGCGGCTTTATTGATCCCCAATCCAAACGCCACAGTGCCCACCAGCACCGGAACCTCGTCGGACATCCATTTTTCCTGGTTGCGCCGCCGGGTGGCGTTGTCCATCTTGCCGTGATAACCGATCGCCGCGATTCCCTGCGCCGCCAGAAACGCGACGGTCTCTTCCACACGCGCAATCGTCGGCGCATAGACGATCACGTTGCTCCCGGCATAGCTTTGCAGCGCCCGCAGCAGCAGCTCCGATTGCGTGCCCGAGTCGCATTGCCTCACCACGTAACGCAGATTCGCCCGGTGAAAGCTGGCGATGTATTTATGCGGCGCGCGCAGGGCCAGCTGTTCAATGATGTCGTGCCTTACCTGCTGCGTAGCGCTCGCCGTAAACGCTGCAATCGGACGATCGGGAAAATGCCGCCGCAGCGAACTCAGCTGCCGGTATTCAGGACGGAACTCGTGCCCCCATTCCGAAATGCAGTGCGCCTCGTCAATCGCAAAAAGCGAAATCGGCACGCGTTGCAGCCATTCAATCGTGTCCGCCCGCGCCAATCGTTCCGGTGAAAGGTAAAGCAGCCGATAGCGTCCGGCGATCGCTTCGCGCAAAATCGCAGACTGCTCGCTCGCGCCCAGCGAGCTATTCAGCAGCGCCGCAGAAATTCCCATCTGGCCGAGCTGCGCCACCTGGTCCTGCATCAGCGCGATCAGCGGCGAGACCACCACCACCGTGCGATCCGCCAGCAATGCCGCCGGCAATTGGTAGCACAAAGATTTTCCGCCGCCCGTCGGCATCACCACGCACGCGTCTTGCCCGCCGAGCAGACTGCGCACGATGCGCTCCTGCATGGGACGAAACGAATCGTAGCCCCAATAACGCCGCAAAGCTTCGAGCAGTTCCGAGGCGGGACGTTCCGTGGCAGGACGTGCAGTGGCCGAAGGCATCGATTCAGTATAGATTCACAGCCCCGAGCCGGTCCATCCGTATCGACCGCACCGCCATCTGTGGTGCGTGCCACAAAACCACAATTTGCTTTATAATCGAGCCACTATGGACCCTACACCCGAACGCCCAACCCCGGGTTCCAGCCGTCAACTCTTGCGTCACACCATTGCCACGCTCGCCTATCGTGGCGGAAAAGTTATGAGGGGCGCCCCGCCAGGTTTCGCCGAATATCGCGCCGGTGACACCACGCGCGCGTGCGGGCAGATCCTCGCGCATCTGGGAGATTTGCTCGATTGGGCGCTTACACAGGCCAATGGCAAACAGGACTGGCACGATTCTTCGCCGCTTTTGTGGGACGAGGGCACCAAACGCTTCTTCACGGCGCTAAAAACGCTCGACGATTATCTTGCCTCGGATGCCGAGCTTTCCTGCCCGCCGGAAAAACTCTTCCAGGGTGCGATCGCGGATTCCCTGGCGCACGTGGGTCAGCTGGCGATGCTGCGCCGCCTGGCGGGCGCGCCGATTCGCGGCGAAAATTACGCGCAGGCGGACATCGTCGTCGGCCGCGTCACTGCGCACCAGACACCGCCGCGCCGCGAATTCGATTAAACGAAATTTCGTCGGCGGATTTCATTCCAGGGATTTCACATCCTGGGTTGGACGAAAACGAACAGCTAGCGCGGGAAGCGAAACGCAGGCGTGGGATTGCAACCGCTCTGAGAGAATTCGGCGGTCAATAGAAAAGGAGCCAGGAGGCTAGGCTGAGGGACCCGAGCCTCCCGGCATTCTCACCCATCTCCGCAGGGTCTGGGTAAGAAACTGGTTATGCCGCTGATTCGCTGCTGCGCATGAACTCGTAACGTTCGATCGCTGCTGCCACTCCCACTTCGCCCGAATTCTCGGGACTGGTCCGCAATACACGGCCGAGGCACCGGACGCGCACCGGACCTGCTTGAGTTAGTTCATGCGGCAAGGTCATAACGATCTCGACCGGAGCGCCGCTCCTCAACCCTTTGGGCAAGTGAAAATAGAGACCGCGGGAACTTACTTCCCGCGATTCTGTGGCAGCTTCGCCAACGACGCTTTCGTCAGTCCAGCGAACGGTCAGCGGAAGACGCATTAGAAATCGCCGCGTTGCACGTCGCTCTTTTAAAGCCACAGGACACTACCTCCCTAAGTACGCATGTAGAGTAGGGCTGCCGCGCCTGAGAACCAATAGAGCTAAAGCCTCAATTCTAGTAGCCCAAATTGGTACACAAGTACTAGTCCTAGCGCAGCTAACCTAAACAAAAATAAGGGATTGTGAGGAGAGTCCTATTCTCAGTCGTCTTTCGGGGTCTTGCGAAATGCGTGCAGCGTGTCGGCAAGTGTGAGTATGCCTTCCAGCTTCCCCAGGTCTGCCCGGCTGGCCACTGGCAGCACCGGCCAATCGCCCATCACTTGCAGAGCTTCGGCGAGGCTCTGATCGCGGAAGAGGTAGGGAACCGGTCCCTTGGACTTGGCATGGATAGGGGTGGTGGTGCGCGCTGCGTCCGGCGCCAGGCGCAGCACGTCTTCGCGGTCCAGCAGCCACCATTCTCCCGGACGCATGCGCAGCAGCAACGCCGCCTCCGGGTTCGCCTCCGCGCGCCTTGCGACTTCCACAATGTGCTCGCCGGGTTCGCTCACGAGCACGCCGTCCGTACGCATCGCGTCCTCCACCACGAAGGACGTCATCTCCCGCCGCTCCTCGATTGACGGCAACACCACGCCGTCTTGCCGCGCCAGCACGTCGAACAACGGATCTTTCTGGTAGGCGCGCGAAATCCCATACGCAATCATCGTGGAAATAATTACCGGCAAAATAGCAGTGTAATTTCCCGCAAGCTCAATCACCAAAAATACCGAAGTGATCGGCGTGCGCAGGAACCCCGCAAACAATGTCCCGATTCCCACCAGCGCAAACGTGCCCACCGTCGCCGTAAGGCTCGGCACGAAATGATGCTCCAGCGCGCCAACCGCTCCGCCCAGCATCGCGCCGATAAATAGCGCAGGCGCAAACATCCCGCCCGGCGTTCCGCTCAGAAAAGAAAATCCGGTCGCCAGCAATTTTAGCGCGGCCAGCAACAACAGCAATTGCCACACGAATTGCCCGTGCATCGCCTGGTCCACAATCGCATAACCCGCGCCCATCACCTGCGGAAAGCGCATCCCGATCAATCCGATCAGCAATCCCGCCAATGAAGGCAAAAGATATTTCGTCCAGTTTGGCAACGCCTGCACTTTGGGCCGCGCCCACGCAATCCATTTCAACAGCAACAGCGAGGCGCCGCCTCCGGCAACGCCCAGCACCGCGTACGCCAGCATCTCCGAAGGCCCTGCCACGCGAAACGGCGGCACGCGAAACAGCGACTCAGGCCCCAGGAACGCGCGCATCGTCACCACGCTCGACACCGCCGCGAGTACGATCGCGCCCAGCACGCCCGCGCTCCACGTTCCGATCACTTCTTCAATCACGAACAGCACCGCCGAAATCGGCGCATTGAACGCCGCCGCCAGTCCCGCCGCTGCGCCGACAGGCGCGATCAACCGCACTTTTTCCTGCGACAGCCGCAGACTGCGCCCAATCAGCGAAGCGATTCCCGCACCCATCTGCAGCGAAGGATCTTCCGGCCCCAACGATTGCCCGCTGCCGATGGCCAGCGCGCACGCAATAAATTTCCCAATCACCGTGACGAACGGCACGTAGCCGTTGGAAATGTACACGGCCGATTTGATCTGATTCACTCCGCTGGTGCGCACTAGCGGGAAAACACGTATCGCCAGCACCGCCACCACCAGGCCCGCCAAAGTCGGCGCCAACACCACGCGCGGAAACGACGGAGCCAGCGACGGGCCCAGCAGCATGATCTGCGTCCATTCAATCGCCAGCCGGAAACACACCACCGCCAGCCCCGAAAAAACGCCGATTAGCACAGCGAGCAGCAGGAAGAACCGGTCTTCGCGCAGCGTAAAAATCGCATGCGTCCACGCTTCCCAGCGCGCGCGGAAATGTCTCCGCTCCTCGGGCGCGACAATGCCGGGCGACGCAGCCCGCCGTCGGGCGCGGTTGTCACCGGCGCGCTCGTCACCGGAACGACGGGCGCGTCGCTCACCGGTTCACCGCCGACCGGCTGCGCCCCAGCAGCCACAAAGCGCGATCGTCACCCTGCGGTTCCCCGCAAGCAGCCGCCGCGGCATTTTCCACGCCAAATACGTATGTCATGGCGGCATCCAGGCGATCTGGAAATCGCTCCAGGTATCGCACGGTCCAGTCGTTTTGGAAGTTCTTGCCCTGCGCGTACAGCTTCTGCAATTCCGTCTGCGGCGTAATCTGTTCCAGCGCTTGTCCAGTTTGCCGCGCGCAAGTTTCCGCGCGTGTTCCCGCCAGCGCCAGCGCGTTCGCCGCTCGCTGCGCTCTCATCTCCACGGGCAGTCCCAGCAGGAATGGATCCGCCGTCAGAATTCGCCCGTTCATCTCATAGCGATTCGCAAGTTCTGGCTGTTCCCGCCTTTCGTGGGGCAGCCGGTCGAAATATTCCATCGCCGAAATGTACTGGCCCAGTTCAAAAGCCGCTTCCGCCGCGCCCGCCAGCGATTCTTCGTCCTTCGGGTCGGCGTCCAGCAACGTGCGATCCAAGTCCAGCGCGCGGTTCCATTGCTGTGTGCGCAGCAGCAGCTGCCCCACGATTTTCAGCCGCGGCAAATCACCCGCCGGCGTGTTCTGCGCCAGCGCGAGCACATCCGGCGCGGCCTGTTTCACCTCGCCGCGCGCCAGCAGAGCCTCGCAAAGCTCCCGGCGCACCTGCCAGCGCATCGCCATCGGATCGCCGTCCCATTCGCCGTAAATCGCGCCCTGGTAATAACGCATCGCGTCCGCCATCGAATTGCGGCGCGCCGCGATGCGCGCCAGTTCCAGGTTTATTTCTCCGCTGCCGGGAGTTTCAGCAAGCAAGTTCAGCAGGTACGAACGCGCTTCATCGCCGCGTCCGGCCGCCTCCAGGGCCTTCGCCAGATAAAATTGAAACCGTGGATTGCCCGGATTGTACGCCAGCGCGTTGCGGTAATCCGCCAGCGCCGCATCGAGTCGTCCCGCCTGCTCGTCCACTTGCCCCTGCGCGAACATCGCGTCCGCCAGCGAATGCACCTTCTTGTGGTACAGCCGCGATGCCAACGCCGTCAGCGTCAGCATTACCACCAGCGCCAGCATGCAAAGAATCATCACCAATTCACGCGAGAAAACGCGCGGAGATTCCTCGCTCACCGTACTGGGGTTGGTCGCACTCATCGTGAATAATTCAGCCGACAAACATTCTAAACGTTTTTCGCGCAGAAGGGGTTGCGAGGTGAAAAAAATCAGGGAAGGCTCGGCAGCGCCGGCGGAAAAAATGCGCAAAATTACATGCGACGCTGCAAACGTCGGCTAGGTCTGATCGATCAGTCGGTGATGAATGGCATACAGCGCAAGTTCCAGACGGTCGGAAACGCCCAATTTATCGAAAATATTATGCAGATGATTTTTTACCGTCTGTTCGCTGATGAAAAGCTTCTCGCCGATCTCCCGATTCCGGAACCCCTGCGCCACCAGCTGCACGATTTCCTTCTCGCGGTCGCTCAACAGCGGTTTTTCCCGCCGCTGGCCCGATTCCGCCGATTTCTTGAACGCGTCAATCACTTCCGCCGTCATCCGGTTGTCCAGCCAGATTTCGCCATCGGACACCTTGCGGATGCTCTTCACCAGCAGATCGCTGGCCGATTGTTTCAGCACCACGCCGCGCGCACCCAGGCGCATCGCGCGCACCACGTCGCGATCATCTTCCGCCGCCGTCAGCACGATCACCCGCGTCGGCAGCGAATCGAAATTCACTTCTTCCAGCACGCCCAGGCCGTCCTTTTCCGGCATGCGCAGGTCCAGCAGCAGGATATCCGGCTTCAGCTTGGTGAGCATCTTCACGCATTCCACGCCATTGGACGCCTCGCCCACGATCTGTATCTCGTCGGCGGCCTCCAATAGCTTGCGCAGGCCATCACGGAAAATGGCATGGTCGTCCGCGACCAGGATGCGAATCACCTGTTTTGCTTTCGTCATTTTTAGTTAATTCAGTGGGATTTCTACCGTCAGACGCGCCCCGTGCCCGGGATTCGATTCCACCGTTAGCGTCCCCCCCACGCCCCTGGTTCTTTCCTTGATCGAAATTGGCCCGAGTCGCAACCGGTCCAGCTCTTCGCTGCTATACCTGCCGGAGAAACTGAATCCCCGCCCATTATCATCCACAACGAGAGACACCTTCGCCTCATCTTGCCCTAGTTTTACCACGACGTGACTCGCCTTCGCATGCTTTTTTATATTGTTCAGTGACTCACGATATATCTGGAAAAGCTCCCGGCAAATTCGGTCCGGCAAACGCAAATTCCGGTCCTCGATGAATAAATCCACCGCCATCGCCGCTTCGTTGCGGAATCGCTCCGCGAAACCCAGCATCAGCTCCCGCATATCGGCGCTTTCCACACGCAGCGGGCGAAGGTCTGTAACCATCCTACGCAATTCTCCGCTTTCTTGTTGGACGGTTTTTTGCAGTGTTTCCAACTCTTTGCCCGCCTGCTCCGGCGTCCAGGGGAACTTGTGGCGTAGCACGTCCAGCTGAATATTCAGGCTCAGCAGCGTCTGCAGGATTCCATCATGCAGGTCGCGCGATATTCGGCTGCGCTCTGATTCCACCGCGCGCGCCCGTAAGTGCCTCATTAAGAAGACGTTCTCCAGCGGCGGCCCCACGTGCCGGATGATCTGCTCGAACCACCGTAGCTCGCCTTTGGTGAACCGCCGCCGCGATCCCTGCGCTCCGTTCAGCCCCGCAGTCCCGATCGTCCCAGCAGCCCCGTCGGGATTGATCAGCAGCACCCGCCCGGTCGGCCGGCCGCCCGCCTCAATCGTCACGGCCAGCAACGTACGCGCGCCAAATTCCTCCCGCGTGGAATTCGGTGGCGCGGCCAGGTTGCGAAACACTTGCCCGCTCCGCCGGTCCCAGCCAAATCCGCTTCCCGCGCCATCGTTGAATTCCCAACAGAAGGAAGTCTCGAACGTGTCCGTCAGGAATGTGTCCGAGCGCGAGAGCGGCAGCGTTTCCGGCCCGCCAATCTCCCGGTCGTTCGGATGAATCTTCCAGACGAACAGCCGCTCGAGTTCTTCGTCGCGAATTGCCAGGCAAGCTTGCTCGCATTCGAACGCCAGGGCAATCTCTCCCAGCGCCTGGCGAACGGACTCGGTCAATCCCCTGTCAAACTGCAGCAGCCGCGAAACTTTTTCCAGAAATTGCTGGCGCTCCAGGTGCTCGCGTTCCCGCGCGCCCAGAAATCCCATTCCCAGCCCGGAAATCACTGTTCCCAACCCGATCGTGAGCCAATGCCAGGCGCCGTGCCAGCCGGACAATTCCATCAGCGCCACGCGAAATATGATTCCGGCGGTCGCGACCGCCACCAGCGCCAGCATCAGGCGCGCGTCGCCCTGCGTTGCCAGCGCAAACACCACAAACAGAAACAGGAACCACCAGGCGGAAACCGAAGGCGTCAGAAACAGAAACACCCCCAGCGCCACAAAATCCGCCACCAGCGGAATCGTGAAGCTCGTCTCGCTCGAGAGGCGCTCGTACCCCAGCACCGCCAACGCCAGAAGCAAGTACACCGTCAGAAAAATTGCTGCGGCCGTCCGCGAGCCCGCCGCCGACATCTCGATCAAATCCACCAGCGCCAGAGCCACAAAAATGGCTCGAGCCAGGGTGACCTGGCGGTCCAGATACAATCGTTCGGCGGTATCAAGAGGCATCGTGGCGGGCTACTGCCTATCAAAGTCTAACAAGCCCCACACGCCGCGCAACCGCCTGTCCTCTTTTGGTTATCGCCTCGCACGAACGCCAACGCATCCGCCAGCGCCCGCGCCGCCCCACCGCCCGGCGCGTCGTCCGCGACCGGTCAGACTACAAGTCAAAATCACCACAGATGAACGCAGATAAAACCTAAACAGGAGATTCGATTCACACGCTGTTGGTTCCGTGCTTCCTTGCTTCCCCGTTTTCGCCTTTGACTTTATCTGTGTGCCTTTATCTGTGTTCATCTGCGTTCATCTGTGGTGCCTTTGACTTTCAACTTTCGACTTCCTCCTTTCGCTCCCCGCCCGAAGTTATCCACAGCCCAGTACCATAGGCAAGAGTTGACACCAGGTGCATAATCATTCGCGGCACCACAGGGCGAGCGGGGGGACGGGCGGATTGGCGCAGCGATATACGCGAAATGAAGTGGGGCGCATCCTGGGTCTTGAGCCGAACCGTCTTCGTTACTGGGAACGCTTGCGCTTAGTGCATCCCGAAGCGCGCTGGGGCGAGCGATTCTACAGCTTCGGCGATCTGGTAGCCCTGCGCTCCATCCAACGCATCACCCAAAATCGCGTTCCCGCCAAACGCGTGCGCCGCGCCGTGGCGCTGATGGAATCGCAATTTGGCGCCAGCCCCGTGCCGATACAGGAGCTCCGCCTCGTCGAATTCGGCCGCGAAGTTCACGTCGTCCCACCCGGCTCCGAACGTCCCTTCAATCCGTTTCTGCGCCAGTGGGCTTTCCCGTTCGACCTCACACCTCAGCCCGCGAAATTGCGCGCCATGGTCGGCCCCACTCCCGAGGATTTTTTCCAGTCCGCGCTCGATTGCGAAGCCCGCGCCGAAACCCTGCCCGAGGCGATCGAAAATTATCAACGCGTGGTGGATCTCGCGCCCAATTGGATCGAAGCGCACATCAATCTCGGCGTCGCTTACTACCAGATGGGCCAGCTCACCGACGCGCGCAATGCCTTCCTCGCCGCTGTGCAAATCGATCCGCTCAACGGTATCTCGCGCTACAACCTGGGCTGCACGCTTGAAGAACTCGGCGAGCTCGACGAAGCCGTCGACCATCTGCGCCGCGCCGCCCGCGCCATGCCCGCCCACGCGGACGTTCATTTCAACCTGGCGCTCGCCTACGAAAAACGCGGTGAACGCAAAGCCGCCCACGAACAATGGACGCTCTATCTGCGCTACGCTCCCAACGGACCCTGGGCCGACCAAGCCCGCGAGCGCCTACAGCAATCCTCCGGCAAGCGCAAACGCAACCCGCCAATTCCCTTCCGCCGGCCCAGTTGAATGCGGCCGCGCAATTGAAAGGACTCCCGATGTTTTTTCGATGGACTCTCTCTGCCGGCGTTATTCTCTGGGTGCTTATGATCTCGCCATCTTCGAACTCGCAACAACCCAGCCAGCCTGCGGGCGCCTCGCACTCCGCGACGTCGCAAAAATTCGCCGCGCTCAGCGATCAGTTCATGAAAGATTCGCTCGCGCTTTCTCCAGTGAGCGCTTCAGCGGCAGGCTATCACTCGCATCTAGACGCCAAGACGGGGAAGACGATCACTCTGGATGCCGAGCTGGACAATCTCAGTCTGGAATCCATCGCCCAGCAGCGCGAGTTCTACGCCAACTGGCGCGAACGATTCCACAAAGAGGCGCCTCCTTCTGCAATGGACCTGGAAGACGCCGCCGATTGGCAGCTGATAGACGATCAGATCGGCCTCAACCTCCTCGAGTTCGATCACATTCAAAGCTACAAACACAATCCCACCGTCGTCGTGGAACTGATCGGCAACGCGCTGTTCCTGCCGCTCACCCAGAATTACGCGCCGCACGACGTCCGCGTCGGCCACGTCCTCTCACGCGTTAGCCAGATTCCGCGCCTCCTCGCGCAAGTGCAGCCGTACTTGTCCGACTCCGATCCCGTGTGGATTTCCACAGCCGTCGAAGAAAATGCCGGCAACATTGAACTCATCGAACATACCCTCGCTGCGGAAATTCCCGCAGGCTCGCCGCTGAAGGCCAAATACGACGCCGTCGCCCCGCCCGCTATAAAATCGTTGCATGATTTCTCCGCATGGCTGCAGAATTCGCTCGCCAAGCAGCCTTCGAATCTCACCTGGCGCCTGGGCAAGGAACTCTACGATCAGAAGTTCGCGCTGGTGATGGAAACTTCCATCACCCCCGCGGAAGTGCTGGCCAGCGCCGAGCAAGACATGCAATCCGTGCGCGCCGAAATGCTGCAGATCGCGCTGCCCCTGCACGCACAGATGTATCCGGACCACAACGACCACGCGAATCTCGCCCCACCCGACCGGCAAAATCTGATCATCCAGGAAGTGCTGCAAAAAATATCCGAGCACCACCCCAGCCGCGATCAATTGCAGCCCACCATTGAGGCCGACCTCGCCGGCATCACCCAATTCATCCGCGAGAAGCAAATCGTCTCGCTCACCTCGCGCGATAACCTGAAAGTGATACCCACCCCGCCCTTCGAACGTGGCTCTTACTCCGTCGCTGGATTCCACAGCGCGCCTCCGCTCGAACCCCAAGCCGAAGCGCAATATTGGGTCACTCCCATCGATCCCCAAATGCCGGATGCCAAGGCCGAATCGAAGCTGCGCGAGTACAACGATTTCACTTTGCAATGGCTCAGCATTCACGAAGCGCTTCCCGGCCATTACGTCCAGGCCGAACACGCCAATAACATCCAGCCCGAACGGCGCCGCCTGCTGCGCTCGCTCTATTCCAACGGCGCCTACGTCGAAGGCTGGGCCGAATACATCGCGCAGGTAATGATGGACGAGGGCTTCCTCGACAACGATCCGCGCTTCCGCATGGTCATGCGCAAAATTCGCCTGCGCGTCATCTCCAACGCGATTCTCGATATCAAAATGCACACCATGAACATGAGCGATCAGGAAGCGATGGATTTAATGACTAGGGAATCGTTCCAAACCCAGGCCGAAGCAGAAGGAAAATTGCAACGCGCCAAACTAACCTCGACGCAACTGCCCACCTATTACGTAGGCATTCGCGAATGGTTCGCGCTGCGCCAGAAATATCAAGCCACCGCAGGCAAAAATTTCAACCTGCTGAAGTTTCACGACCTGGTCCTCGACGAAGGCGCGCTGCCAGTACCAGTAGTAGAAACGCTGGTGATGCCCTCAGCCAAAAAGTGATCGCTCAGCCGGATTCAAAGTCAATATCACCACGGATGAACTTTGCTGAACGCAACAGGCAGCTCAACCACTGAACGCTGCTGTCTGAACTTTCAACTGTGAACTTTCAACTGCGCCTCAGAACGAAAACCCCGCCTGCAAATATACCTGGCGATTCGCTGCGCTCGACGAAAATGGGCCCCCGGCCAGCGCATTCGAAACCCCAAAAAACGCGGCGTTGAACGACGCGCTCCCGCCCGCAACCGCCGGAGGATTCAAGACCGCACTAGGATTAGCCAAATTCACAACGTTAAAAACGTTGCGCGCATTGATGCTCAGCGTAACGCTGTATCGCTTCGTCGAGGTGTTACCGCCGAATCCTCCCGGCCCGCCGCCACCAAACGGATTCGCGCCGCCTCCGCGCCCTCCGCCACCGCCGCCCCGCCCTCCACCGCCTCCACCTCCGCCAACGCCCGCGGCACCCTTGGTTTCCGGGCCGAAATTAAACGTCTTCGCCAGGCGCACGTTCAGCGTGAAATGGTTCGGCCCCGTAAAGTCGTTTACAGGAATCGGCGTGGCATTCACGCCCGGCTGCGTATTGAAAGTGCCGAATCCCGGAACAGTGATGATCGCACCGGTCGCCGGGGCGCTCGAAAAAGAAGGCCGCTGATTCAATTGCGAGCTGCCAATCAAATCCTGGCTCAAAGTCACGTTGTACGGCGATCCGGAACTGGCAATCATGAACGGGCTGAATCGCAAGCCCCACTTCAGCCCCACAGAACCGCCCAGAAAGAAGCGATTGCGAACGTCGAACGACGCGCGGCCATAATCCTGCATAAAATTCGCAGGATTCGAAGGAAAGCTGTTCGCGCCCGAAGTGTCGCTGTTCGCGTAATTCAGCACGTAGTAAGCGAACAGCGTCAGCTTCTGCCCCGCTTGAATCCGGCTTTGCACGAACAATTGATTCTGCCGGAAAATTGCCCCCGATTCGTACTGATAGATATTCTCGAACTGAGTGGGCCGCGTCGCAGCGGCCGGATTCAGATAATAAGGATAGATCGCAGAAAGGTTGGTGGGCGCGTTGATATTGTTCGTCAGCAACTGGTCGTTGCCCACGGAATTCAGATACGAAACGCTCAAATTCGCAACTTTGGTCAGCTGCCGTTCCAAGCTGACGGCCGTCTGGGCCACATACGGCGCGTGCAAATTCTGATTCGGCCTATACGAAGTGAACAACTCCGTTGGGCCGGGCGTCAGAAGCGGCGGCGCCGAAGCGTTGGGATTAAAAAAGCCAGGGCTGGGAACCACATATTCCGCCAGGTTCGTGCCGCTCAAGCGGTTTTCCGTCAGGATGTCCGACGAGGTAAAGCGATCGTAGAAAACTCCGAAGCCGGCGCGCAGAATCGTCTTGGGCGCGCTCTTTCCGCCTCCGCCAATTCCCCACGCAAATCCCAACCGTGGCGCCCAGTCGGCATGGTTGCTGATATTATTCTGCGACTCAAACCGCAATCCGTAACTCAGAGTAATGTTGGGCCGTATGCGCCAATCGTCTTCCACGTACAAACCCACGTCCACATATCCTACGTGCACAAACGGATTGGCCGGGAGCGTCGTGTTCGCCGGGTTCGCCGTCACCGTGAATTGGTTCGCCGAAGGTATCCCTTGCAAAGTGGCTATATACGCCGCGGTGGAAGGAAACACGTACGTGCCGTTGAACCCACCCGTGGAAGTATTTCCATCGGTCGAGCCGCGCAGCCGCGCGCCAAATTTCAGGAAATGCTTGGTGTACTGCACCGAAGTATAGTTCTGAAATTCGTAGTTGTTCGTCGTGTCGCTGATCATGCCGCCGCTCGAGCCGCCGCCATCGAACGCCAGCGGAACGTCGATGGTCGGTGCGAGACTCAGCGGCGTCTGCGTACTCTGCTCGCGCAAATATTGAAAGCGCGTTTCATTCACCACTTTCGTTCCGAAGATTTGCGTGTCGCCCACTTGCAGCGTCTGCTCGGTGTTCACCGTATTGTCGCCCTGCGACGGCAAGGCAAATCCGCCGACACCGTCGTTGTCCTCGGTGTTCCGGTAATATTGATAGCGAACGGTAAGCGTGTTGGTCTTCGTCAGCGCGTAATCCAGCCGCGGCCCAATGTTATAGCGCTTCTTCGGATTGGGCACCGCCGCGCTGAAAGGCGTCACCGCGAATGTCGTCGGGTTCACCACTTCCGCGTTCACGATAGCCAGGTCGTTAATGTCGCGAATATCCTCCGTGAAAAAAAACGAGGCCTTCTTGCTCAGTGGACCGCCGATATTTCCACTGTATTGCATCGAATAGTAACTGGGATAGCCCGTGCCCGACGCTTCGCTCGAATTGAAAAACGGATTACGCGTGTTGAACGCCGAATCGTTCCCGTTCACCGAAAAACCGCCGTGCCATTTGTCCGTGCCGGGCTTGGTGAAAATCTCAATGCGGCCGTAGCCCACTTTGTCATACTGCGCCGAGAATGGATTTTGATTGATGCGAATTTCGCGAATCGCGGATTTCGGAGGCAGCTGCCCCGCCGTGAATCCATCAATATAGAATTGCCCGCCGTTCGGTCCCGCGGAAGGTCCGGCCAGCGCGGTCAAGTCGGTCTGCAGCTCGTCGGGATCATCCGGCAGCGCATCCAACGCCGCGCCGTTGATCACAATCGCGCCGGCATTGTTCGTGGGGCTTACGTCCACCGCGCCTGTCTGGTCGGTCACCGTCACCTGCTGCTGTTCGGCTTCGATCGTCAGCGCGACGTTGAGCTGTTGAATCTGGCCTGCCGCCACTTGCACGGCGTCATTCTTGTAGAGCGCAAAGCCGGGCGCTATCACCTCCACCGTGTATTTTCCCGGCGCCACATTTTGCACTTCGAAAATTCCATCCCGGTTGGTGGTCGCGGCGAGGCTGGTTCCATCCGGCGCTGTAACGATGATGGACGCGCCTACCACGGCCGCGGCCGAAGGATCCGTCACCTGCCCGCGAATGGTTCCGTTGCCAGCCTGCGCGGAGGTCTGCGTTGAGGTCTGTGCAAACGTGGCTCCGGCGCAGCAAAAAACCACAACGATTGTGACGGCAATAAATGATAAGAAAAAAAAGACCCGGGCTTTCATTCCGTCTCCTGAAAGACTAAGAATCGGTGAGCTGATTATGATTTATTGATTTCCGCCGGAGGCGTCTCCACCTGGTGCGCCGCCGCCCAGGGTCCATGGCGAGAGCATCATCGCTTGCGCGGCGTTGCCGGCAGGCGCTGCGGCCAGTATCGCTTCCACGCCGCCCAGGATCGTGATGGCAGTGACGCCGTCTGCATCGCTGCCCTGCGTGGACACCACCATCACGGCGTCGCCTTTCTGAAAATCCGCGAGCGTGCTGGCCGGCAAACGATTCACAATTTGTTGGAAGTCGCCGCGCCCGCCGCCACCCGGCGCGCCACTTCCCGCCCCGCCCGGCCGCTGCTCGCCATTCGAAGACCCACCACTGGCAGCATTCCCTTGCCCAACTGTGCCGCCCTGCGAGGGTGCTCCGGCATTCCCCGCGGAACCACCCTGCGCGCCGGCGCCCGCCGCTGCACCTGCGCCCTTCAGCCGGAACGCAATCATCTGCGCCATCTGCGCGGGAATTTTCCGTAGCTGCGATTGCGCCGTGATTTTCACCACCACCGGTTGCTTGCTGATCAAGTCCGTCAAGCTGATCGTCTGCGCGCCCACATCAATCGCAGTAATAATTCCGGCGAGGTTGCGGAAAGTTCCGGAAACTATTTCGTCCGCCGCAAATTCGCTTCCGTCCGCGCTCTTCGTTCCCCGCGCGCGCACTTGATCTCCCGACTTGATCTGATCCAGAGCAGCAGGCTTGGCGTCATCGAATTGCACCGAGTCCGGCGCGTAGCGGCGCAACACGGTATTTTTCGTGGTGTGAATCGCCACGGTTTTCGCGGTAGCTCCCGTCCCGGTAGAAATTGTGATCGTCCCGGTGGACGCATCCACGGCGCTCACCAGTCCGCCAATGCCGCGCTTTTGCCAATCGTCGCGGTCCTGCGCCTTTTTCGCTTCCAGGTCCGTGCGCTTCATCGCGATGATTCCCACCGCGGCCATCGTTTTCGCGTCGTCCGACGCTCTTCCGCGTACCAGAACTCGATCGCCCACCTGCAAGTCTGTCAGTTGAATCGGCGTCGCGGACTTCAGATCTTTTTCCCCCGGCGCCACCTGCACGATTTTCGCGTTGCTCGCGACGGTCACGCTCACGTCCGCTCCGCCATCCACCGTAAGCACCAGAGCATTGCCGTTAATGGATTTCACCGCGCCAACTTTCTGTGTCAGCGGCGTCTGTTGCGCCGCAGCTTGCGGCATCGCCGCGTCCTGCGCGGGCCATTCCGCGCGCGCACTCGCGCTGCATGGCGCCACCACAAGCGCCGCGCCCGCCAGCATCAGCAGCGCGGTTTTCGCGCCCGCCTCCCAGCCTCTCTTCATCGAACTCGTCGCAAGCATCGAACGCATTAAACTTCCCCCCAGATTCCTCGCCCAGCTCGGAACAACTCCGAGACTGCAATACGCGGGCCATTCCGATCCATTTTAGATGCACTCCAACTCGCACCTAACCCTGCGGTTTTAGACGTATCGCCACCGCGCAAACGTTTCCTGATTCTTGCAAAATTATCCCGCCCGCACCCACGCCCCCATTCCCACTTCGGAACGAGACTCCGCCAACACACGGATGCCGTTGCAGCACCCTTCAGATGGTGTAAACTACTGGAATCACTCGGCGGTGAGCGTAGCTCAGCTGGTAGAGCATCGGTCTGTGGCACCGAGGGTCGCGGGTTCAAACCCCGTCGCTCACCCCAGTTTCTTCTTGCGGTTTATCACCTGATGTCCGGCTGCTTCTTCCTCTGCGCGCGCCGATTCCACAAAGCGCGGCCGTTCCATTTCCCGCGTCACGGCGGCAAGCGCAGCTTTATCCCGCTGTTTCTTCGTCGATTTCCTGTCTTTCACTGCTTCATCTTGACAGCCTGCATCGCGCGATTCTGTTTCCTTTCGCACACCTGCGTTACCAGCCCGCCGACGCCGTATTTCATAGCTATCCGCCCGCCTAACGCGTATGGTTGAACTGTCTCACTAGCATCCTGCCGTCGCCTCCCCAAAATCTGCGGCTCCTTGCGAAATCAGACCTGATTCGCACGCACAGGAGCCTTATGGCCTCTCCAAAACTACCCCGTCGTGTCAGTGCCATACCCGCAGCCGCCGTTGGCAATCACAATAATATCCAAAATCTAATCCTGCTCGGCCTGCCCGCCGCCGAATTGACTGCGGCATTCAGGAAATTGGAATTCGTCGAGCTGCCTACCCACACCGTCCTGCATGAAGCCGGCGAGCCAATCACGCACGCCTACTTCATTAATAGCGGTCTCGCTTCGGTGCTCAACGTCATGAGCGACGGAAAAAGTGTGGAAGTTGGATTGGCAGGCAAGGAGGGATTCATCGGCCTTCCGCTCATCGTGGGACTCAGCACCAGCCCCACGCAAGTCATCATGCAAGTGGCGGGCAGCGCCCACCAGATGACTGCGGCAGACTTCAAAGAAGTTCTGTCCCACTCGCCGGTTTTGGAAAAAAATCTGAATCGTTACGCGCAAAGCCTCGGCATGCAGGCGATCCACGTCGCCGCCTGCAATCGCCTGCACGAAGTGGACGAACGCCTCGCGCGCTGGCTCCTCATGAGTCAGGACCGGCTCGGCGGAGACATCGTGCCCCTAACCCAAGAATTTCTCGCGCATATGCTCGGAACCAGACGCGCCAGCGTCACCGTTGCCGCCGGCATTCTGCAGAAGGCCGGATTCATCACCTACAATCGCGGCAGCGTCAGGATCGACGACCGCAGCGGTCTGGAAGATGCCGCCTGTGAATGTTACGCCGCCATCAAACAACAGACCGAGATGTGGGAAAAAGAACTCAGCCGCCTTGGTACGCTACCGCGCTGACAACGCCTGCGCGTGAACATAAAATGCGGCCCCGCAGGAGGGCCTCATGGTCGAAAATCGCTGGCGGGCGCTGTATAAAGCTGCTGTTCTCGAGACCGACCCAGTCGAGCTTGAGATTCGCGTAAAAGCCGTGGAAGACTCCATTCGTGCCCGCCGATCGCTGAACGGCCAGGTTTCCGTCGAAGAACGCGCGGCTATGAAAGACGCGCTGGACTCACTGGGCGTCTTGAAAATCGAGTGGAAGCAACCAACGGTATGAGTTTCCCGCCATCGCGTGCCTGCGGCCTGGCGCCGTCCCCCGGAAAATACCTTCGTCGAGCGCACCCTCCTTTGGTACTCTAGCGCACATAGGCTTGGGTGCTCCCCAGCGATTTGGCTGTCACCCTGTTGTTCTAGGGGACAGCGTGTTACACCGCGTTTTTGTCGTTGATGATAATCCATCCGTGCGAACCGAAATCCGCTCTCAATTGGAAGCGTCCGGCTTCGCGGTTTGCGGCGAAGCCTTCGACGGGCTGAATGCCCTGGAACAAGCGCCGCGGCTGAGCCCCGACCTGATCATCCTCGACCTCTCCATGCCTCGCATGAATGGCCTGGACGCCGCCCGCCAGCTGCACAACCTCTGCCCAGATGTGCCCATATTATTGAACACCATGCATTCCGCGGTAATCCGCGCGGAAGCCAGCCTGCCCGAAGGCATTACGGGAGTGGTGGACAAGCGCGAAAATCTTTTGCCCCGCGTCCTACTGTTGCTGCCGAAATCGGACGCCGCTCAGCGCGGCGCCACACCGTAATCAGGAAGAAATTTCCACCGCGATTTCGCCTTTGCATCGCTGCGAGATTTCACGCTCTCAGCAGCGGCGTCCACACCTGCATCGGAGTCGCTTCGCGATTCGCCCATGCGTAATACGGAATGAACGTGAGCGCCACCGGCTTGTTCTTCGGCGTATCTGCCCGGTACGTGGAATACAAAGCCTCGTGCGCGCTGCCGAATTCCAGGCTTGCGCCGCGATGCTCCAGCACCACCACGCCGCCCAGCAAATCGCTTTTGAACTCGCTGCGGAATTCGCCCGTCGTCTTGCGCCCCAGGTCCAGCGCCACATCATCCAGCTTCACTCCGCTCGGCTGGTCGAGTTGTTCCAGGCAATACACCAGCGGACCGCGCTGCACCGCCACGCGCCCGGCATCTTCCACCACGTGGGGATTCGCCTCGATCACCTGCGGAGTCATTTCCATCTTCAAATGCACCACGTCGCCCGCCGCCCACCGCCGCCGTATCGGCCAATATTCACCGGCCTTCGCGCCCTCCACAGGTTTTCCATTCACCGCAACCTGCGCGCTCTCCGCCCATCCCGGAATCCGCACATAAAACGTAAATTCCGACGGTTCCGCCGGCGTCACGCCGATTTCCACGCCGCCATCCCACGGATAATTCGTTTTCTGCGTGATCTTCAGCCCGGTCCCGTTCTCCAGGTGCCAGTCGAGTTCCGAATTGTCGTACAGATGCGCGTAAATTCCGTCGCTGCTGGTGCTGTAAAAATATCCGGGCAGCGCCGCGAATGTCCGCTCCAGGTTTGGCGGGCAGCACGTCGTGTCGTACCAGGTGTTGCGAATCTTGTCGCCCGTCGCAGGATCGAACGCCAGCGGATTGCGATAACAATAAAGCGTCCCGTCCAGCGACATCCCCGAATTGATTCCGTTGTACAGTGCCCGCTCGATTACATCCGTGAACTTCGCATCGCCGGTCACCGCCAGCATCCGCCAGTTCCACATCATGTTGCCGATCGCCGCGCAGCTTTCGCCATACGCCCGCGCGTTCGGCAGCTCGTAAGCATCGCCGAAAGCTTCGCCCGCCGCGCGCGATCCCACTCCTCCAGTGACGTACATTTTGCTGCCGGTCATATCGTTCCACAGCGCGTTCAACGTCTTCAGGTAAACCGGATCGCCAGTCTCCATGTAGTAGTCCGTCGCGCCGCAACATGCGTACATCGCGCGCACCGCGTGCCCTTCCAGCTTGGTGCGCGCCGTGAACGGCGTCCCGCTATACATATAGATCGTGCGCCGCGGCTCCAGTTGCAGCCGGTCGTCGCCTGCCAGAATGTATCCCGCCAGATCCAGTTGCCGCTTGTCGCCCGTGGTGCGGTAAAGCTCAATCAGCGCCATCTCGATTTCCGGATGCCCGGAAACGATCGGCTTCAGCGGCGCTGGCCCGTAACTCGGCAGCAGGAAATCGTCCACGAAGCGGATGCCGGCATCCAGCATCTTGGGATCGCCCGTGCCGCGATAAAATGCAATCGCGCCCTGCAAATAATGTCCCATGTTGTAAAGTTCGTGGCCGGTCGTCTGCGTCTGCACCGTCATGCTCAGCGCGGCCTTGTCGTCCACGTAATAGGTATTCAGATAACCGTTCGCCTTCTGCGTCGCCACCACGTCATCAATGAATTTCTGTGCCGAAGCGCGCAACTCCGGATATGCACCCGACTGCAGCGTGAATCCCACTGCCTCTGTCCACTTATAAATATCGGAGTCGGAATAAACCGGACCGCTTTGCGCCGCGCTGCTCTTGCCGATCAGCCGGCGAAAATTGTTCATGCGTCCGTTCGCCTCCAGCAGATCGTGCATGCTGGGAATGCTCTTCTCCACATTGATCACCCGCCGCTTCTCCCAGAATCCGCTTTCGATCGTCACCGCGTGGACCGGAATATTCTTCAGCTTTGCGTAGGGAGACCGGCTGAGATTTTCGATGCCTTGATCTTTCCACGAAGGCTTGTCGAGCAGCGCAGGCGAGGACTGCTGCAGCAATCCATTCTTCGGGCGCGCATCTCTCGCTACCCCGGCGAACAATCCCCTCGTCGGCAGCAAACACGCCGCCGCACCCGCCGATACCGCCGAAGTCACGAACCGTCGCCGCGAAATATTCTTTTTCTTGTTCATCTCAGTCTCCCCAAATAATTTTCACCAGATCTCGCGGCAGGAGGTCCGGATTTCAACGGTCGCCAAACCATCGTTCATCTCCAATCGCAGCCGCCACTCTCCAACCTTTCAGTATAACCAATTGCGCGTAAACGTTTACTCGCTTTTCGGCAACAACCCCACTCCGCGCTTTTTTCGGCCCTCAACGCGCAGCAGTCGCCGCCTTGTCCACGCTCTGCAGATCGTCATCCAAGCCCAAATATTCCCAACGCAGCAAGACAATCGGCACATTGCCGTTCTTCCACAAATAATCGTCGAACGCACGCAGGCTAAACGCATCGCCCTGTTTCAATCGCGCATCTGCCATAAATCGCATGATCTGAATTTTCCCAATCTGATAGCTGATTGCCTGCCCCGGCCCCACGGCGAAGCCCGCAGCCTCTTCCTCCGCGGTTTTCTGATCCATCGGCACGTAACGCGCCAGATAATCCGCAGCCTGCCCGATCGTGAATAATCCCAGCGCCAGTTTCACGTCCACTTCCACGCGCAGCGCGCGCAGCCGCATGAAATTGTAAATAATTTCGCGCGAGCGCGGACTATCGTCGAACAGCCCCGCCTGCAGCATCATTTCCTCGACGTAAAATCCCAGCCCTTCGTTCGGCCCCGAATCATAATAGTGACGCCGAATCGGGTCGTCGTGCATCCGCGACCACGCCATCTGGAAATAATGCCCCGGCACACCCTCGTGCACCATATCCGGCCGCGGATCCTTCGCCGTCGCCAGCCAGAAATATCCCAGCGTCGGCGAAGGCTCGTTCGCCCAGCGCACGCCAGTCGCGTGCAGAAAATCGTCCGTCTCACCGAATCCGGAAAGCGCGTTCACATATCCCGGCATCAGCCGGATCGTGTAGTGGCCGATTTCCGGCGACACCGTCAGGATCCCCTTCTTCTCCAGAAAATCGCGAATCGCCAGTTCGTCGCGCTCGGCCGTGCGGATTTCCTCGTCAATGCTCGCGGCAATCTTCAATTCCGGCAGGCCCTGGTTGCGCTGCTTCTCCAACTGCTCGAAAGTCACTGCGCGTTCCCACTCTTGCCGGCTGATCGCCACCAGTTGTTCCGGCGTATAAGGAATCAGCGCCACGTGGCTCAGAAAGAATTCATAGTTCTTGCGCCCCACCGCCGCATTTTCCGGCATGCCCTGCAAATGTTCCTGCAGCCACGCGCGATAAGCTTCCAGCGCCACGATCGCTTTTTCCGTCGCCGCGTGGAATTCGGCAGAGCCATTTCCGGATTGCAACGCGCCCCGCTGCAACATCGGTGCGACTTCGCGCCCCACTTCCAGCAGCTCCGGCCGTATTTGCTGCAACGAATCAATCGCCAGCTGCGCAAACGGTCGCACCGCGTGCAGATTCGCTTCCCCATCATTCAGAATCTTCGGCACGTCCTGCATGCGCGCCACAATTTCGCGGCTGCGCGCCGCATCAAACGGCGGGGGTTCCACCAGCGCTTCGAGCAAAGCCGTGAGCGTCTGATCCAGATAAAACGTCGGATCGCGCTCCCAGCGCCGGTTCATGTCCAGCTCCCAACGCACGCGCGCCAGCGCCGAGCCCATCAGCCGGTCGTCCACTTTTTCGCCCGTCGTCCACCCCGCGCGGTCCAGCTTTTTCCACTGCGCTTCAAATTCTTCGAGCTGCTTCCTTTGCTTTGCAATCGAACTCGCCGACCAATCACGTTCGCCCGCAGGATGCTCGAGCCGTGGAATATCGTCCGTAGAAAACGGCTGATAACGCGCGCGCCAGCTCCAGAAGTCCGCCGCAAACCGTTCCAGCGCGCTATCCTGAGCCTGAACCGGCGCCTGCGCCGGCCGCGCAATTCCCTCCGCGCAAATCACCACGCCGCAAGAAATCACAAGCAGCAACCCCATAAAACCGCAACACGCCGCTGACGCGAACTTTCTCTCCGCAAAGCGCACACCCCGCTCCTCAGTTCGCCGCAAGCTTGCATCACGAATGGTCACGAAAACCCCTTGAAGGCTCCGGATTCTAGTTGATCGGCGGACGCATCATGTGCCAGTCCGTATGGCTCTGGAATAGCCGCGCCGCTGCGATCACCGCGTGATCGTCAAGCGCCCGCCCAATGAATTGCACTCCGAACGGCAGCTTGTCCTTGCTCAATCCGCACGGCACGCTGATCGCCGGCAATCCGCACAAACTCGAAACTCCGTCCGGCGCGCGCCGTTCGATCGGCTCGGCGGAATCTTCTTCCGGAGGCGCGCTCAAAGGCGCAGCCGCCGACGATTCTCCCGCCGTCGCCAGCACGTCGAACCGCTCGAACAATTTATCCACTTGCGCCTGCAAAAATGTTCGCACCCGCTGCACCTGCAGATAATCGCCCACCGAAAATTCCTGGCTCGCGTAACCATTAATCTGTCCCACCGGATCAATCAACTCCGCACAACGCCCCGATGCAATCAAATCCTGGAACGCCGCAGCGGATTCCATCAGAATAGTCAGCTCCGCCGCCTCTTCGTAAGGACCGTCCGGCATTTCTACATCGGCAATCGTCGCGCCGTTTTTCTCCAGCACTTTCAAAGCTGCATCCACCGCCGCTTCCAATCCCGGCTCCTGTTGATTCCACACATTCGTCAATCGCCCAATGCGAATCGGTTTCACCGCCTCTCCCGGCGCCGCAGAATATGCAAAATCCGCAACGCTGGCCGGCAAAGAATCGAAATCCATCGGATCATGCCCCGCCAGCACCGAGAGCACCAGCCCGCAATCATCCGCCGTGCGCGCCATCGGCCCCAGCTTATCCATCGTCCATGCGATCGCCATCGCGCCATGCCGGCTCACGCGCCCAAAACTCGGCCGCATCCCGGAAATTCCGCACCATGATGAAGGGCATATGATCGACCCGCGCGTATCCGATCCGATCGCCCAAGGTGCCATCGCCGCCGCCACAATCGCGCCCGAACCGCTCGACGATCCGCACGTCCAATACTTCGTGTTCCACGGATTTTTGCAAGGTCCGGTCAACGAGGCGTCACCGGCGGAATATCCCAACCCTCCGGCCAGCTCGATCATCGCCGCTTTCCCGATCAGCACGGCGCCCGCGCGGTTCAGTTTCTCAATCACCGTCGCGTTGTAATCAAACGACTGCTTCGCCAGCGGCCGCGCGCCCCAGGTCGTCGGATAGCCTGAAACCGCCACAAGGTCTTTCGCGGCGTACGGTACTCCATGCAAAGGTCCGCGATAATGCCCGGACGCTATCTCTTTTTCGGCCGCGCGCGCCTGCTGCAAGGCCAGCTCTCGCGTAATCGTCGCGTAAGCGTTCAGCTTCGGCCCCAGCATTTCGCTACGCGCCAAAAAACTTTCCGCCAGCTCCACGGGCGAAAGTTTTCCGCCGCGAATTCGCTCTCCGAGTTCGCGCACTGAAAGATAGAGTATGTCTTCGCTCAGCACGGATTAATTCTTCCTCGCATGCAGCTCAAGCGTTTCGGTCGGTCGGCTTCGCCGGCGAACGCGACCTCCTAAAATTGTCAGCGCCCGCTTCATCACTCGTTATTTTCCCCACTGGAAAGTTTCAAGACCGTGATCGGCGGATCTCCATTCTGCAGCGCAAACGCCCGAACAGGAGCCAGCATGGTTTCGTTGTAAGCCAGAATCCTGCGCAGATGTTTCCGCTGCTCTTCCGACAATCGTTCGCCGTACTTCCGAATAATGTTGGCGAGCTTCGCTTCCACGTCCCGGCTCTGTTCCGGCGTCAACTTCACCGCCGCCGTTTCCTGCTCGCCCACCGGATTCGTCGGTGATATGTTGTCCGAGTCGCGGCGCGCAGTGAGCAAGCTCGGCGGCGAAACTACAAGCGCGGCAGCCAGCGCCGCATCGAGCCCGAATTCGCGGCGAGAAATGCGCACAGATTTCGAGTCGGCGCCGTTTGCATCTTTATTAGGGGCACCCGAATTGTCCGAGGATGAATTCGACACGGAGGTATGGTCTTGTATATATTATCCACGCGTCAAGCGCTTTCGTACGAACCTTAAATGCTTCCCGCAAGCTTCTTGTCTCCATGAACTTAATTGACGCTGCGCGCTGCAGCACAATCTTCGCCGCCCTGCGAGCCGCTCGACAAGCGCCACAAGACTCACAAGGATACTAATGACCACAGACGCACCCGTCACTCCCCGGGCCGCCGCTCCGCAAACTCCAACTTTCGAGCGCGGTCTCGGCCTCTTCGACTCGGTGATGGTCGTCGTCGGCGTGATGATCGGCTCTGGAATTTTCATCGTCTCCGCGGACATGTCGCGCCAAATCGGCTGCGCCGGATGGCTGCTCGTAGCCTGGGTTTTCACCGGCGTCCTCACCATCGCCGGAGCACTTTCCTACGGCGAACTCGCCGCCATGATGCCCCGCGCCGGCGGCATGTACATTTATTTGCGCGAAGCGTTCTCCCCGCTCTGGGGTTTTCTCTACGGCTGGACGCTCTGCACCGTCATCCAGACCGGAACCATCGCAGCCGTGGCTATCGCCTTCGCGCGTTTTTCCGGCGTGCTCTTCCCGTCGGTTTCGGAATCCCACTATTTAATCGCGCCGATCCACGTTTCCAGCGGCTATGCATTCTCGCTTTCATCCGCGCAATTCGTGGCCATCGGCGTCATCGCCGTGCTCACCTGGACGAATAGCCGCGGCCTGCAATACGGCAAAGTGGTCCAAAATGTTTTCACCGTAGGCAAGACCATCGCGCTCATCGTCCTGATTCTGCTCGGGCTCACGCTTGGCTGGAACGCAGCCGCCGTTCACGAAAATTTCAGCAATGCCTGGACCGCCCGCGGCGTCTCTCCCCTCGCCGCCGGACTCAGCGCTACGAGCGCCTTCGGCCTGCTCGTAGCCATCTGTGTCGCGCAGACCGGCTCGCTCTTCTCCGCCGATTCCTGGCACGACATCACTTTCACCGCCGGAGAAGTAAAAAATCCGCGCCGCAATCTCCCGCTCTCGCTCGCCATCGGCACCAGCATCGTAATCACCCTCTATCTTCTCGCCAACGTCGCCTATCTCGTCACGCTTCCGCTGGAAGCAATCCAACGTGCTCCTTCGGATCGTGTCGCCACGGCAATGTTGCAAACGATTTTCCCCACGCTAGGCGCCGCGCTTATGGCCGCCGCCATCATGGTCTCCACCGTCGGCACGGTAAACGCTCTGACGCTCGCCGGCGCCCGAACCTATTACGCCATGGCGCGCGACGGGCTATTTTTCCAATCCGCCGGAACGCTGAATGCCGCGCGCGTGCCCGCCTGGGCCTTGCTCATTCAGGGCCTCTGGGCCGCGTTCCTGGTACTTCCACGCACGTTTAACACTGCCACAAAATCCTACGGAAACCTGTACAGTGATCTGCTTGATTACATTATTTCTGCCGCGCTGATTTTTTATATTCTCACCATCGCCGGCGTCTTTCGCCTGCGCATCAAAAAACCCAATGCTGACCGCCCCTATCGCGCCTTCGGCTACCCCTGGCTCCCCGCTCTTTACATCATCGGCGCAGCAGCCATTCTGATCGTGCTGTTCACCTATCGCCCCGCCACCACCTGGCCGGGCCTGATCATCGTCATTCTCGGCGTCCCGGTTTATTTTCTGATAGCGCGCTCAGCCCAACATCGTAAAATGCCCGACCAGGAGTTGTCGTAGCGCCGGCGTCCCGCCGGCTTTGTTGCCTTCGTTTTTGAATTTGTAGCGGCCGGTTCAGGGTCATCGAACCGGGCAGCCGTTGCCGTTGCAATCGGTCCGAATCGCCAAAAACATTCCTTGGGGGTAATCCCGTGCAATTCGCTCGCATGATTTCCGCCGTGGACGCGCACGCTTGCGGCGAGCCTGGCCGCGTAATCGTCGGCGGAGTGCTGGACGTCCCCGGCGCCACCATGTTCGAAAAAATGAAATACCTCGAAACGCGCGCGGACGACCTGCGCAAATTAATGCTGCGCGAACCGCGCGGCTATCCCGCGTCCAATTGCAACCTCATCCTGCCGTCCACGAATCCCGAAGCCGCTGCCGGATTCGTAATCATGGAGCAAACCGAATATCCGCCCATGTCCGGAACCAACACCATCTGCGTCGTCACCGTGCTGCTCGAGACCGGAATGATTCCCATCCGCGAGCGCGTCATGAAGCTGAAGCTCGATACACCCGCCGGCCTCATCGAAGTCGAAGCCGAGATCGAAAATCAAAAAGTGAAGCGCGTCACGTTTCAGAATGTTCCGGCGTTCGCCGTGCATCTCGATGCCTCGGTCGAAGTTCCCAGCCTCGGCACCATAAAAGTGGACGTGGCCTACGGCGGCATGTTCTACGTCATCGCCGATGCCGCGCCTCTGGGCTTCCGGCTCACTCCCGACGAAGCGCGCGACATCGTCCGCGTCGGTGAAATGATTAAAGCTGCGGCGAGCGAACAGCTCCCCGCAGTTCATCCGGAAAATCCCGCCATTACGCGGAATCACCATCGCGCAACTTTCCGCGCCTGGCGGACCATCCGCGCTCCGACCGCAAGAACACCGTGATCGTCTCCACCGGCAAACTCGATTGGAGCCGACCCTCCTCATGGACCGGCGCTCTCGATCGTTCGCCCTGCGGCACCGGAACCTGCGCAAAAATGGCCACGCTCCACGCCAAAGGCCAGTTGCCACTGCATCAGGATTTTGTGCACGAAGGAATCCTCGGCACCACCTTCACCGGCCGCATGATCGCGCAGACGCGTGTCGGCCCCTACCCCGCCGTAGTTCCCACGATTAGCGGCCGCGCCTGGATCACCGGAATCGCCCAATACGTCCTCGATTCCGACGATCCATTTCCCCAAGGATACAAGGTAGGCGACATTTGGGGCAGCGCCGAATAAATGTTGTTTGCGTCGCAGGCAAAGCGCGCCGATCGAAACCTCACAACTCGCAAAATCAAAACGCGCGCATCAGCCCGATCCGGCGCCTCGCCCATCTTGGAGTGCGGCGGCTTGCCGCCGCTTTCATCGAAGCTCAATATCCCCCAACAAACCGCTCTAGGCGAAGCTTGCCTCGCCTACTCCCCGCAACACGTTTACGCGTCAGCCACGGTAGGGGCGCTGCTTGTGAATTGCGCTACAGCGCAATTCATCCTGAGATTCCGCCGCGCGGGATCGAAGGGCTGCGCCCCAACTTGCCAAGGCGTCAGCCTGGCGCCACAGTCCGCGCTTTCGATCACCAACGCCTCGGGCACGACACGACGAGAGCCGCTGCTACCGCCCGCCTACGGTCGGTTCACAAACCGATCCCCGCCGATACCCGTTCTAGGGTTTTCCGCAATAGGCCTCAAGGATTTTGGGAAGGGGGGCCGGGGAAGCCCCGCCCTTCCCTACATCCTCCTTGCTGGCATCCAAAGCCGTCGGGGTGACGACGACTCTGGGGCCACGACGCAAGGTCCTGAAACCGGATTGAGCCGGAACTGAGTCGCACGCCCCGCTGCAATCGGGGGTCATGCGAAAAAGGAAACGAAGTGCGGTAATTCGGCCCGATGTTATGCCACATCCGCCTCTCCCCGTAAATCGCGGAAAGCACATGGGAAAACCTGTTACCCGCGCCCAACCGCGGCACCCTGAGTGAATGTCTTCAGCACACTAAACCTTTTCGGTTGCACAGGTTCGCCGCAGTGTATATTATATGCACGCTGTCCCGTCAATGCTTATTTACTTCACTCCCGTCTCTACATCACTTTCCTCGCCTCATTCCGTTTTCCCCATACCTTCAGCTTCTTTGCCACCGCTCGCCGCTCGCGTTCCCTGGTCATCGGCTCCAGCGTCTTCGCAATTTCGCTCGCAAATTTCTGCTCTGATACCCAATAATGCACCGTCGCATAATCCAGATGATGCGTCGCTCGCGAGTACGGATCGGGTCGCCTGCTCATGAGTATTGCCAAACCACGTGCTGAGAATACTCCCGCGAACCTGTTCGACGCCGTCAAACGCATCCACATCGTTGATTCTCATACCGGCGGCGAGCCCACCAGAATGATCGTAAGCGGCGGTCCGGACCTCGGCCGCGGCTCGGTAACCGAACAATTAGAACGCTTTCGCCTCGATCATGATTACCTCCGCAGCGCGCTAGCCAATGAACCGCGCGGCTCCGAAGTAGTTGTGGGCGGAATTCTCTGCACGCCTGCCGATCCCGCCAGCGCTGCCGGCGTAATTTTTTTCAATAATGTCGGCTATCTCGGCATGTGCGTGCACGGCACCATCGGCTTGGTCATCACTCTGGCGTACTTGGGAAAAATCACCTACGGCGACCATCGCATCGAAACACCCGTAGGCACCGTCACCGCCACCCTGCACGAAACCGGCGAAGTCACCGTGGTCAATGTCGCAAGCAAACGCACCGCCGCAAACGTAACGGTGCACGTGCCCGGTTATGGCGCCGTGACGGGCGACGTCGCCTGGGGCGGCAATTGGTTTTTTCTGGTGAGCGATAATCCCATCGAGCTGACGAGCGCGAACATTGAAAAATTGACGGACTTCGCCTGGGCTATTCGCCAATCTCTGGCCACCAGCGGAATCACCGGCTCCGACGGCAAAGAGATCGATCACGTCGAACTGTTTCGCCCCTCCAGAAAGCCCGGAATTCAAAGCCAGAATTTCGTTCTTTGCCCCGGAAAAGCCTATGACCGTTCGCCCTGCGGCACTGGAACCAGCGCCAAGCTCGCCTGCCTCTACGCCGATGGAAAATTGCAGCCCGGCGAAGTGTGGCGGCAGGAAAGCATCGTGGGCAGCGAGTTCGAAGGACAGGTTCGCATCGAAGACGGCCAGATCTTGCCCGTTATCAAAGGTTCGGCGTTCATTACTTCGGAGGCGGATGTGATTCTCGATCCGCGCGATCCCTTTCGTAATGGCATTAACCCGTGAACAAGCCTGCCGAAATTGTGATCGTCGGCGCCGGCATTGTTGGCGCGGCCTGCGCGTTGGAGCTCTCGACCGAAGGCCTGCGCGTTCTGGTGATTGACGAAGGCTTCCCCAGCTCTGGCTCCACTGGCGCAGCCATGGGCCACATCGTGGTCATGGATGATTCCGAGGCGCAGTTCGCCATCACGCGTTACTCTCAAATTCTTTGGGACGACATGCGCGAGCAGCTTCCCCCCGCCGTCGAGTTTGATCCGTGTGGAACGCTGTGGGTCGCCGCCGATGAAATCGAAATGGCCGAAGTCCATCGAAAATTTGATTACTACCGCGAACGCGGCCTAAACGTGGAAATTCTCGATTCGCAGCAGGTTCGTGAGGCGGAGCCCCACTTGCGCGCGCCGCTGGCGGGCGGACTTCGCGTGCCGGGAGATTCCGTCGTTTACCCGCCCTGCGCCGCCGGATTCCTGTTGCAGAAAGCTCGCGAGTTGGGCGCTCGTGTCATTCACGGCCGCCCAGTCGCTGCAATCGGCAGAGGCGTCGCGCGTCTCGCCGACGGCACCATCTTCGCCGCGGGTTTTATCATCAATGCCGCCGGCCAGTCCGCTCCAAAACTAAGCCGCGGAATAAATATTAGGCCCCGCAAAGGCCACCTGGTAATCACCGATCGCTATCCGAATTTTCTCCATCATCAAGTCGTCGAGCTAGGCTACTTGAAAAGCGCGCACTCCCTCACCGCTGATTCCGTGGCCTTCAACGTGCAGCCTCGAAAAACAGGCCAGATATTGATCGGTTCATCGCGCCAATACGGCGCGGAAAATTCCGCGGTGGACGACTCCATTCTGTCGCGCATGTTGCAACGCGCCTTCGAATACATGCCGGACCTCAGCCAGCTTTCGGCGATTCGCGTGTGGACCGGTTTTCGCCCAGCCACTCCCGACAAACTCCCGTTGATCGGCCCTTCGCCAGAAGATCCGTCCGTTTTGGTCGCCGCCGGCCACGAAGGCCTGGGCATCACCACCTCACTCGCCACAGCAAAATTAATCTGCGCGCAAATTCTCGGCCAGCGCCCCGCGATTCCCATTCACCCCTATCTGCCCTCCCGGCAGATGGCTGCGGAGGCGCATGTCTGACTCCGTTTCCGTTCGCGTAAATGGAAAGCCTGTGACCGTTCGCGCAGGAGCCACGGTCGCCGTCGCAGTTCTCGCATCGGGCGCCACTTGCCGCACTTCGGTCACCGGCCAACCGCGCTCGCCGCTCTGCGGCATGGGCACTTGCTTCGAATGCCGGGTGGCAATCAACGGAGAGCCGCAGCGCCGCAGTTGCCAGGTGCTTTGCGAAGCAAATATGGAAATAGAAGCCAATGGATAGCGTCAAACATCTCAGATTCGACGTCGCCGTAGTAGGCGCAGGCCCCGCCGGCATCGCCGCAGCTCTCGCAGCCGCTGATTCCGGCAAGACCGTCGGCTTGATCGACGACAATCCCGCTGCCGGCGGACAAATCTGGCGCGGCGCTCACAACTCCGCCCAGCCGTCGGCATCATCGATTTGGTTTGATCGTCTGCATAAATCAGCAGTTCAAATCGTTCGCGGTGCGCGAGTCTTTCACGCCGCGAATGGCGAGCTCGCCGCGGAATCCGATGATGCCGCCATGCAGATCACTTACGGAAAACTGATTCTCGCCACCGGCGCGCGCGAGCTCTTCCTGCCGTTTCCCGGCTGGACTTTGCCGAACGTTATGGGCGCGGGCGGCCTGCAAGCCCTCGCAAAATCCGGACTGGACATATCCGGAAAACGCATCGTCATCGCCGGAACCGGTCCGCTGCTGCTGGCAGTCGCCGCATACGCGCGCCAATGTGGCGCGAAAGTCGTTGGCATCTGCGAGCAAACCACTCGGCCGCGCATGGCGCAATTCGGCCTGAAGATGTTACTCGTTCCCGGCAAAGCCGCTGAAGCCGTGCGTCTCGCCTGCAATCTTCGCGGCATTCCGCACTGGACCGATTGTTGGCCGGTCGCCGCCTTCGGAAATCGGCGCCTCGAAAGCGTCCGCATTTCGCGCCAAGGCCAGACCAGCGAAATCGAATGCGATTATCTCGCCTGCGGCTTTCATCTGATACCCAACATCGAGCTGCCGCGCATGTGCGGCTGCCGGCTCGAAAACGGATTTGTGGAAGTGAATGAATATCAGCAAACCTCGATCGCCGGAACGTTTTGCGCCGGCGAGCCCACCGGAATCGGCGGCCTCGAACTTGCGCTCGTCGCGGGCGAAATTGCCGGCTATGCCGCCACAAACTGGGAAGACCGCGCCAAGCATTTATTCTCCAAGCGCGCGCGCTACCAAAAAGTAGTCCGCATATTGCAAGACGCATTCCCGTTGCGCCCCGAGCTGAAAAATCTCGCGCGTCCGGACACGCTGGTCTGTCGCTGTGAAGACGTCTCGCACGAACGATTGCGCGAACACAGCTCCTGGCGGTCCGCGAAACTGCACGCCCGCTGCGGCATGGGCCCCTGCCAGGGACGCGTTTGCGCCCCCGCCGCCGAATTTCTTTTCGGTTGGGAAATTGATTCCGTCCGCCCGCCGCTCTTTCCGGTGCGTTGTTCGAGCCAGGCGGCAATTCCATCGCATTCTGCGCCACGAAATTAAACGGAGGGTTCCGATGAAGTGGCAAGGCGTAATGCCCGCAATCACCACTTGTTTCGATCAAAATGAAAAAGTGGACCACGCTTTCATGGCCAATCACTGCCGCTGGCTGGTCGAAAATGGCTGCACCGGCATCGTCGCGCTCGGCTCGCTCGGAGAAGGTGCCACCCTTTCCTTCGCTGAAAAGGTCGCGATTCTCCGCAACTGCGTCGGCGCGCTAAAAGACCGCGCTCCCGTGGTCGCCGCAATCTCCGCGCTCTCCACCGCCGAAGCCGTCGCGCAAGCCCAGGCCGCGGAATCCGCCGGCTGCGAAGCGACTCATGGTTCTTCCGCCCTACGTTTACAAAGGTGACTGGCGCGAAATGAAAGCCCACGTTGCCGCCGTTCTCAAATCCACGCCGCTTTCCAGCATGCTGTACAATAATCCTGTCTCCTACGGAACCGATTTTCTTCCCGAGCAGATTCAGGAACTGGCAAGCGAACACCAGAATCTGCATTCGGTAAAGGAATCGAGCACCGACGTCCGCAGGGTCAGCGCGATTCGCAGCCTCATCGGCGATCGCCTGATTCTATTTATCGGCGTGGACGACGCCATCCTCGAAGGCATCGGAGTCGGCGCCACCGGATGGATCGCCGGTCTCGCCAATGCTCTACCGCGCGAGTCCGTGGACTTGTTCAACTACGGCATGGAAGGAAAATCCGCGCAGGCGTTCGAACTCTATCGCTGGTTTTTGCCGTTGCTGCGTCTCGATACGGTTCCCAAGTTCATCCAGCTGATAAAATTGGTTCAGCAGGAGCTTGGCATCGGCAACGCCCGCGTCCGAGCGCCAAAACTGGAGCTGGTCGGCGAAGAATTGGAAACGACCAGAAATTTAATTCGTCACGCCATTCAAAATCGCCCCAAAAATGCGAGCTCCGCTCTAGCGCAAGCCGCAAGGTAAAGGATCTATAAAATGGAATTTCTGGGAAAGTCTCTAATCGGTTTTCGTGACGGCAATGCAGGCGCCCCTGGGAACGGCGCGTTCCAAGCCTTCGCCCCCGCCACCGGCCAGAAAATCGAGCCCTCTTTTCACTCGGCCACGAACGAAGAAGTTAACCTCGCCGTCAGACTCGCCGCCGAAGCCAGCACTTTTTTCGCGCAAGTGTCCGGCGCAAAAAAAGCCGAGTTCCTGGAAACCATCGCCTCGCGAATGGAAGCGCAGACAGAATCCCTGGTCACGCGCGCTAATCAGGAATCCGCGCTCCCGCTGGCTCGTCTGCAATCGGAAACAGGACGCACCTGCACTCAGCTCCGCATGTTCGCAAAGGTAGTGCGCGAAGGCTCCTGGGTCACGGCGCGCATCGATCACTCCGATCCGCTGCGCAAACCAGTTCCGAAGCCGGACGTCCGCTCCATGCTGCGCCCTCTCGGCCCGGTGGTAGTTTTCGGCGCCAGCAATTTTCCGCTGGCGTTTTCCGTTGCCGGTGGCGATACCGCCTCCGCGTTCGCCGCCGGAAATCCCGTCATCGTCAAAGCCCATCCCGCGCATCCCGGCACCAGTGAATTGGTGGGCCGCATCATTCGCGATAGCGTGCGCGCCTGCGATCTCCCCGAGGGCGTTTTTTCCTTGCTCTTCGATTCCGGCACTTCCGTCGGCGCCACCCTCGTGCAACATCCGCTGGTGAAAGCCGTCGGCTTCACCGGTTCCATTCCCGCCGGTCGCGCGCTGTTCGACCTCGCGACGAAGCGTCCATCCCCCATTCCGTTTTACGGTGAAATGGGCAGCACCAACCCCACTTTCATTCTTCCCGGCGCGCTCGCCGCTCGCGGCGAAAAAATCGCGGTCGAACTCTACGGTTCCTTCACGCTCGGCGCCGGCCAATTCTGCACCAAGCCCGGACTCATATTTCTATCAGAAGGAAAACCCGCGGAAGCGCTCGTCAAGATCCTCAAAGGCAAAGTATCGGAGTCCGCGAAGTTCACGTTGCTGACCGCTGGCATCAGCTCCTCGTACAGCCGTGAAATTCGCAATCGCAAGAATCGCGAAGACGTCAGCCTGATCGCCGAAGAAAAATCTCCCGACGCGGGCTCTGCCTTTCAAGCAGGCGCTGTGTTGTTCCAGACCGACATAACATCGTTCCTGGCCAGCCCCGATCTCTCCAGCGAAGTGTTCGGCCCCGAAACTTTGCTCATCAATTATTCAAAGAAGGCACAGATCCTCGAAGCCGCTCGCGGTCTGCACGGCCATCTCACCGCCACCATTCACGGCACCGAGCAGGACATCGTGGAATTCTCCGAGCTCATCGCCATCCTCGAAAATAAAGTCGGCCGAATTATTTACAATGGCTATCCCACCGGCCTGGAACTCTGCGATGCCATCGTTCATGGCGGGCCCTACCCTGCCAGCACCGATTCGCGCACTACTTCCGTCGGCACGCTCGCGATCTTTCGCTTTGCCCGCCCCGTCTGCTATCAGGATTTTCCAGACGTCGCGCTGCCGCCTGAATTGAAAAACCAGAATTCTCTCGGCATCTGGCGCATGGTGGACGGAGAATTGACACGTTAGCCGTCCTGACAGATGATCAGAAACGGGGCGATTTCCTGGCCGCACAAGCAGCGCGACAAAAGTCCTGGTCCGGAAACGCGGGCGATTCAAATCCGCATTCTTCAAGTATGCTGCGCACCGCCCACGTCTGGTTCGATAAGGTTACGTAACCAATTATGACAAAACCTCAACCTGCATCCGTCTCGGCGCCAACTCACGAACACTCCGCGCCCAGAAAAACGAATGCCATCCCGCGCCAATCCTTGGCCGCCGCCGTCGTCGAGCGTTTGCGCGACAAAATTTTGCACGGCGAACTGCGCGAAGGCGAGCAGCTCCGCCAAGACGCCATCGCTGCCGAATTTCAGATCAGCCGCATCCCTGTGCGCGAGGCCCTCAGCCATTTGGCCGCCGAGGGGCTGATCACCATCGTCGCCAATCGCGGCGCGGTCGTTTCCGCCCTCTCTCCCGACGAAATCATGCAGCTGTTCGAAACGCGCGCGGTCCTGGAATGCTACATGCTCCGCCAGGCCATCGCCAATTTCACCGAGAAGGATTTTCAAGCTGCCGCAGAAATTCTCCAGCATTTCGAGGAAGCGCTCGAAAACGACGCCGAGGTAAAATCCTGGGGCCAGTGGAACTGGGCGTTCCATTCCGCGCTTTACGCGCCCGCGAATCGCCCGGTGATGCTCTCCTTCCTCAAAACCCTGAACAATAATTGCGACCGCTACACCCGCTTGCATCTGGTTTTCACTCGCGATCTGCACCTGGCGGGCAAAGCCCATCACGAACTTCTGGACGCCTGCCGCACCAAAAATCCAGACATCGCCTCCGACGCTCTCTGGAAGCACATCACCACCGCCGGTGAATATCTGAAAGAATTCATCCAACGCCACCGTGAGCAACACGCCTGATTTGGGTGCGCGCACGTCGCCGGTTTCGACTTCGGCCCTCGTAGCGCCGGCGTCCCGTCGGCTCCGTTGCTTTTGACTTTAACTTTGACTTTGTAGGGGCGCTGCTTGTGAATCGCGCTGCAGCGCGATTCATCCTGAGATCCCGCAGCGCGGGATCGAAGGGCTGCGCCCCAGCTTGCCACGATGTCAGCCCTGCCAACTCATTGCATTCGCTTTTGTAGCGGCCACCTGCCTTTTGGGCGGGCGTTGTTCACTTCGATCTTGGCAGCGCGGGCGACCCAGCAATCTATTCACCTTCGTCAAGCCTCTCCTCCTCATATGAAACCAAGAGCTTCGCAATCCCCTGTTGACGAGTAAACGTTTTCTCATGGATACTCTTGCCGCGCACTCGGCCAGCGTTTCCGCTAGGGACGCGGTCGATCGTCCGCACACACGAGAACGACGCGCGGCGACAACGGAGACACTTCGATGACCATCAAACTTCCCGCACGGCGCAATTTCCTGAAAGGCGGAGTAGCCGCGGCGCTCGGTGCCGCCGCATTTCCGCTGCTTTCCTCTTCCTCGCTGGCAACCAAAGCCGCTTTGCCCACGGTGTCCGCCACGCCGCCGCAAACTTCCGCGCCCGCCGTAACCGCGCGCATAAAAATCGATTTCGATCGCCAGATCGGCAAAATTGACCGCAATATCTACGGCAACTTTATCGAACATCTCGGCCGCTGCATCTACGGCGGGATCTACGAAGAAGGCTCGCCTCTTTCCGACAGCGACGGTTTTCGCAAGGACGTTCTGGAAGCCGTGCGCGCCCTGCACATTCCTCTGCTGCGATGGCCCGGCGGAAATTTTTCGTCCGGATACAATTGGCGCGACGGCATCGGACCAAAAGATTCCCGCCCGCGCCGCTGGGACACTGCCTGGCAGGCCGAAGAATCCAATCGCTTCGGCACCGACGAATTTATTCAGTATTGCCGCAAGCTCGGCGCCGAGCCTTACATCACTGTGAACATGGGCACCGGCACCATGCAAGACGCCGCGGACTGGGTGGAATATTGCAACGGCACCATGAACACCGCTTGGGCCAATCTGCGCAGAAAAAACGGCCATCCCGAACCGTACAACGTGAAATATTGGGGCCTGGGGAATGAAATCTACGGCTCCTGGCAAGCCGGCCACAAAACTGCCACGGCCTATGCCGACCTCGCCCTGGAGTTCGCCAAAATGATGCAGTGGGTCGATCCCACCATCAAGCTAGTTGCCTGCGGAGGAAACAATGCCGATTGGGACCGCGAGGTCCTGGAACGCCTTGTTGACGTCGTGGACTACATTTCGCTCCATCACTACGGCGGCAGCATGGATACGCCCAAGGAAATTCACGACGCCAGCAAGCTCGAGCACGAAATAAAAGTACTCGACGCCGTAATCACTTCCGTCGCCGGCAAAAATGAAAAAAAAGAACGCGTCAAGATCGCCGCCGACGAATGGAACATCTGGTTCCGCTCCTGGTTCAAGCGCGGCGACGATCACAAGCTCGAAGAAGTTTACAATCTGCGCGACGCACTCTGGGCCGCCTCCGCGCTCAACATCTTCCATCGCAATTGCCGCACGGTGCAGATGGCAGACCTCGCGCAACTTGTAAACGTCATCGCACCGATCCTCGCCAATCCCACAGGCATCGTGTTACAGACGATTTATTTCCCGCTGCAGCTCTACGCCCAACATTCCGGCAATGTCGCGCTCGATACCTTCGTGCGTTCCGACTCGTTTCCGGATATGCCCGACACGCCATACCTCGACGTCTCCGCCACCACGGACGACAACGGCCAAAAGCTCACGCTAGCCGTCGTCAATCGTCATCCCACCTCGGATATAACCGCGGACATCGCCATCGAAGGTTTCAAATTGCAGGCAACAGGTGATCTCTACGAAGTAAACGGCCCCAGCCTGGATTCCACAAACACCTTCGCCGACCCGAAAATCGTAGGCGTCAAACGCAGCCCATTTTCCGGCGCCGGCCCGGCGTTCCATCAGACGTTCCCGGCCCACTCGCTAACCGTTTTGACGCTTCATTCGTAGCCAGCGTTTCGAGGGTTACCGGGCGCAACCGGCAGGTCTTGACGTTGTAGTGGCCAGGTTCAGCTGGGCGCGGTTGACGTTGCTCTTGATTTTGTAGAGGCCGGTCCCGCAAAGCGGGACCGGGCACTCGTTAGATTGGTTCGCTTCGCCGTTGGTTTGTTTCGCCATTTATAACGATGGTCGAATATCTGCGCTACCGGATCTGACGCCGTATTCTAGTCGCCCGCCGCGCGGTCGTCCCGCAGCACCAACGAAAGTTCCCCCTCGTGAATCGCGGCACGATCCAGCTCTATCGCCGCGCAATCCTGCACCACCCAATCCGCGCCCGCATCTCGTATCTCGCGCGACGCCATCGTCGTGCACAACCCAATCACTCTCGCCCCGGCAGCCTTTCCCGAACGCACTCCCGCCGGCGCGTCCTCCACCACCACGCATTCCTGCGCCGCAAAACCCAGCACCTCCGCGCCCTTCAAATAAGGATCTGGCGCCGGTTTGCCGTTCGTAATGTCGCTCGATGTGACGAAAACTTCCGGCCGCGGCAATCCGCTCGTTTTCAATCGCACTTCCGCCAGCCGTCGCGAACACGACGTCACAATCGTCCACCGCCCGCGCGGCAGCGCCGTCAATAATTCCAGCGCGCCCGGCAGCGGCACCACTCCGTCCAGGTCCGTCACCTCGTCCCGCTCGATTTCCTGGTTCTCGGCCAGAGCATCGCTGTTCGGCAGGTACTCGCGCACCGTGGTGATGCTCGGCCGCCCGTGCGCCCGATGCACCACCTCCGCGGCGTCAAATCCGTGCCGCGCAGCCCAACGCGTCCACACCCGCGCCACCGCCGGCGTCGAATCCACCAGCACTCCGTCCATATCAAAAAGCAGCCCTGCACAGGAAATCCGGGTCATCCACAACTCCGCCCACGCGCGATCCAACAATCATTCATTTTCGCGAGCACAGGAATCCATCCAGCATACGGATGCAAAAGCATTTCCGCAAATCAACGATTTGGATTTCACGCCAAGAAAAACATTGGAAGGATGCCACGCAAGCCGAACTAATTCGCTTTTTCCGCCGTGTGCTCCCGCGCCATCTGTCTCGCGGAGATCCGAATCAGCGCGGGCAACACATCGCCAAAACTCCCGCCACCCGCCGCTCCGCCAAATTCGAAATACAATCTCCGGTACAGCGCGTACAACTCGTCGTAAATTCCCTGCGCTTCCTTCTGCGGATGGAACACAATATGCGCCGGACAAATCTGCTTTTGCGCCTCTTCGATCGTCTTAAACGTCCCCGCCGCCAGAAATGCAAAAATGGCGGACCCTAGGCTAGTGACTTTCTTGCTCGGCACCAGCACCGGACGGCCCAGCACATTCGCATAAACCTGATTTAAAACCGGATTGCTCTGCGGAATCCCTCCCGCATTGATCACCCGCTCGATCTTTGTGCCATACTCCGCCATGCGATCCAGAATCACACGCGTGTGAAAAGCAGTTCCTTCGATCGCCGCGAAAAGTTCATCCTGCGCCGTGTGCTGCAGATTCCAGCCCAGCGTGATTCCGCGCAGATTCGGATTCACCAGCACCGTGCGATCGCCATTGTCCCAGGTCATGCGCAGCAATCCGGTTTGGCCCGCGTGATATTTTTCTAGCCCCACGCTCAATTGCGAGATTGTGGTATTCGCCCGCCGTGAGATCGCCTCAAATATATCTCCGGTAGCGGAAAGTCCGGCCTCGATCCCCGTATAGCCCGGATGCACGCTGCCCTGCACCACGCCGCACACTCCCGGCACCAGCTGCGTCTGGCTCGAAATTCCAATAATGCATGTGGACGTCCCCACCACGTTCGCCACATCTTTTTCCTGCGTGCCCGCGCCAATCGCGTCCCAATGCGCGTCGAACGCGCCCACCGGAATCGGAATTCCCGCGCGCAATCCCAGCTTCTCGGCCCAGTAAGCAGATAGCGTCCCGGCAATCTTGTCGGACGTCTCGTACTGCCCCGCGAGTTTCGCGCGCACCCCGGCCAGCAACGGATCCAATTTCACCAGAAATTCCTCGGAAGGCAGGCCGCCCAGATCCGCGTGCCACAACCACTTGTGTCCCATCGCGCAAACGCTGCGTTTCGCCTTGCTCGGATCCGTCACCCCGCACAGCGTGGCCGCAACCATGTCGCAATGCTCGAACGCGCTCGCGAATTTCCCGCGCTTATCCGCATTGTGGCGCAGCCAGTGCAGCAGCTTCGCGAATCCCCACTCCGAAGAATACACGCCGCCACACCAGCGAATCGCTTCCAGCCCCTCACGATTCGCCAGCTCGGTGATCTCCGCGGCTTCGGCCTTCGCGCGATGGTCGCACCACAAATAATAATCATCCAGCGGCGCCATCTTCGCGTCCACCGGAACCACCGACGATCCCGTGGTATCCAGCGCGATTGCTTCCACGTCCTCGCCGCGCACTCCCGCCTTTTTCAAAGCCTCGCGCGTAGCCAAAGCCAGCGCGCGCATGTGATCTTCGTGCGACTGCGTCGCAAATTCTGGGTCCTCGCGTTTGCGATGCAGTGGATATTCCGCCACCGCGGATTCCAGCGTGCCCTTCTCGCTGTCCACGATCGAAACGCGAACACTCAACGTTCCGAAATCTACGCCTGCCACAATCGCCATAAAAATCCGCGCCTCGAAAAGTTAATTTTCGTGCCAGTGCATTTCCCAGCCCAAAATAACGCACCGCGGCCGCGCTCCGCCCGGCACTTACTTAGAAACACTGGCGGTGTGCGCGATGCGGCAAACGTTTACTCGCAAGAAAAAGCCACCAAACAGTCCAATGCGCGCGCATTCCCGTCAAATTCGCAAATCTATGCATGATCGCGGGCGGCGCTTCAAATCGAAGCTTTCACTTGCTTCACTCACCGCCGGTGGTGGCGGCTTTGGGCTTTCGCCGCCGCACCGATTTCGGAGCCAGCGCGGTGGAATCGCGCAGGACCAGGCTGGTGCGGAGCATGTATTCGCTGCCCGTCGGCGAAGGAGATTTCCGCCGCACGTCCGCCAGCAGCGCATTGAACGCCAGGCGTGCAATTTCCGATTGCGACATTTTTACCGTGGTCAAGGGCGGTATGACGAACTGGGCCAGGCGGATGTCATCAAATCCCACCACGGAGAGTTCCTTCGGAACGTGCACCCCCTGCGCGTAACTTTCGCGCATCACTCCCAACGCCGTCATATCATTCGAGCAAATCACTGCCGTGGGAATTTCCGAGAAAGCAAAAAGCTTCTGCATCGCCGCGATGCCGCCCTCCATCGTGTGATTCCCTTCCACCAGGTGCCGCGGATCCACGGCCAGCCCGATCTCGCCCATGGCCTGCATAAATGCATGTTGCCGCGCCAAAGCGGTCTTCAGCGTCAAAGGTCCGGAGACAAATGCAATTCTTTCGTGGCGCAAAGCGGCCAGGTGCTGCACCGCCTGCCTCAGCCCATTCAAATAATCAATTTTGATCGTGCTGATCCGCGGCAGCGGCGGCCCTACGTCAATAAATACCAGCGGCACGTTGCGCGATTTCAGATCATCGAACAGCGCTTCTTCCATCCCGAACGTCACCACCGCCACGCCTTCCACCCGCCGTTCGATCATCCGCCGCACCGAAAGCGCCATTCGCCCGGGATCGTGCACCGTGGAAGTCGTCAGAATCTCGTAATTGTTTTGCACCGCGATGTCTTCGAATCCCTGCACAATCTCCGGAAAGAACGGGTTGGTGATTTCCGAAACGATCAAGCCGAAAATTCGGCTGCGTCCGGAAACCAGCGCCCGCGCCTGCGTGTTCGGGTAATATCCTAGCTCCTCGATCACTTTCCACACCCGCCGTGAAAGCTGCGGCGTTACCGTCGGCACACCATTGATGGTGCGCGACACCGTCGCGATCGATACCTTCGCCAGCCTCGCAACTTCGTGAATGCTCACTTGCTATCTCCGATTACGCGTGCCACGTACTATCCCCTGCAATGGCGGCCCCGTCAACGTCCGCAGCAAAACCACCATGCCCGGATGCAGATTCTGCAAATGCCAATCGCTAGCTCGCGGCAATCTCACCCGTCCGCATCTTCGCTTCGCGTGCTCGTCTTCCAATAAACCGCGTAGCGTTCCCCCAATATTCGATTCAGCGGAATCAAAGTCGTCGCATTCTTCTGGCCCACGGTTTGAAATGTCAGCGGCTGTCCCTTCACGGGTTCCACCCACGCGCCCGCGCGAATTTCTTCCACCGATTTCGCAAAAATCTTCGCGCTCCCTTTCGCTTCGGCGTGCGGCGGAGCCAATTGCGTCGGCCCATGATCCGCATCAAATTGCATTTCGCGCGTCAGCCCTTCGCTTCCCAATCGCCCGGCCAGCACGATGGGCCCGTACAGCGCCGCCACCTGTGTCGGATCGCCCAGCAGAGGCTCGGTACGCAACCGCATCGGCAACTTCACCTCCAGCCGGTCGCCATCCGCCCACTCCCGCGTGATTTTCAGGTAGCTTCCGGGGCTGGAAAAAACCGGCAGCGCTTTTCCGTTCAGTTCCACCCTCCCGCCGTCCACTGCCCAGCTCGGAATGCGTATATTGATGCCCGCGTGCGCCGGTTTTGCCGCTTTCACCGCGATGCTGGTGCCTTCTTGCTCGGGAAAGCTGGTGGTCTGCCGAATCGTAAGCCCCTTCTCCGGCCAGCGCGCCTCCGAAGCGATAAAAAGATTCACGAATACATCGTTCTCGTTGCGCGAATAAATCGTATCCGTAAATTTCGAAAACTCTTCCACGCCGGTTCCCGTGCAGCACCAGAACGAATTGAGCGGAGAATGAAAAAACTTCCAATACCCTGTTTCCAGCGGGAAATAATACATCTTCATCCCGTTTTCCGGATCCTGCGTCCCCAGCCGCGAATTGAATAGTGTCCGCTCATAGTAGTCCATATAGCGCGGATCCGCGGTCCATTGATGCACATGCCGCGTCAGTTTCAGCATGTTGTATCCGCAGCAGCATTCCTCCGACCACAAACTCAGCGCCTTCGACAAATTCCCCGCGTCCGTGTCCCATCCTTCGCCGTTGCTCGTCCCGCCTGTCACGTACGCGCGCTCTTGCGTCACCTCTTCCCAGAAATATTCAGCCACCTCGTGGTAATAAGGATCGCCGGTCAGCTCATACCGCCGTGCCGCGCCAATGATCTTCGGAATATTCGTATTCGTGTGCAGCCCCTTCAACTCATCGCGGTGCCCGGCCAGAGGTCCAAAGAAATCCGGCTGCTCGAAGCGCGTCGCAGTCCGAAAATATTGCCGCTTCCCCGTAATCGCGCTCAGGTTATAAAGTGCCTCATTCGTTCCGCCGTACTCAGTCTTCAAAATCCGCTGCATGTGCTCGTCGCTGATGCCATTCGTCCAGTGCCCCATCCACGCCGCCATACCCTCAGCCACCGCCAGCGCCTGTTGCGATTGGCAGTACGTGTACATGTCCAGATTTCCCGCCATAATCTTGTGCAGCGTGTAGAACGGCGCCCACACGCCTTTGCCGTCGCTCAGCCGGTCAAAAAAATTCTCAGGAAACGCGCTCAAGTAACCGTTGCCCTTCGCTTCCTGGCATTTGGCCAACTCGGCGACCACCGCCTCGCCCTTCATTTTCAATTCTTCGTCGCCGGTGCTGGCATACCCCAGCGCGCACGCCGAAAGAAAATGTCCCGTAAAATGTCCGCGCAGTTCGCAGTCTGGTGCTTCCCAACCGCCCAACGCCTCCGCCGAGCTCGCCAGTCCCGCATTCACGCGAAAATTGTGTACTAGGCGATCCACCGGAAGAGAATGCAGGTATTGCAGGTTCGCCTTGGTGGCATCCAGGAAGGGGCCATCCAGCAGACGCACTTGCTCCATGGGAAACGGCGCCGCAAGCAGCGCAACGCGCGCGTCTGGACCATGAGGACGCTCGCCCTGCAACAACGCGTGCTCCAAAGCAGCGCTTCCGGCGAACGCTCCCGCCGTTTTCGGAAGACACGCCAGCGCAGCCGACGACATCACCGCGGAAACAAACTGCCGTCGCGAAACGCCCGTGGGAAACTTCACGTCGTCCTCCATCTTTCACTTCGAGCTGCCAGGTGGCACTCCAAACCCAATTTCGAGGAAGCGTTTACTTCACTTATCACAGCAGCCGTCCGGTTCCTGTAACTATTCCCTCATTCGGTGCGATTCGGATCGTCGGCGGGTCAACTGGCGTGACGGCCCTCTACGGAATATATCTGATTGCGAATTTTATGCAAGCACTTTACCCAATCCAAAGACGCCATAACCGTCTGCAAATAAAGATGTTATCGAGAGCGCGTTGCAACGCCGGAAGTCACCCAGCTGGGCCCACTTGGTCACCCCTTTTGCGCTTCCCCGCGACATAGCCTCGAGCGCATCACGCAAAATCCCTCGGCTATCACCCCCGGGTCAACCAGCGCATCCACCTCGCAAGCAAGCGAAAAACTTCAAAATGCCACCTCCACCACCTTGCCCTCAAACACCACTTTTCGCACCGTCTCGCCCAATTTCACCTCAATTTCCCGGCGACTCGGCGCCAACATCCGCGATCCAGCGGCCAATTCCATTTTCAAAACCCGCCGCGCATCATTCCACCGCATCTCGATCCCCATCCACTCGCCCTTGCGGTAATTAAAAGAATTCCCGTCGTCCTCATAGAACAAAAACGAGCCATCCGCCCCCGCATAAACAGAAATCGAAAGCGGCCCCTCCACTTTCTCATCCGCAAATTGTTTCACCGGTCCCAGCGGCACAATCGCTCCAGCCCGCGCATACAAAGGCATCGTCTCCAAATCCACAGCCCGCGCGATCTCCCGCCCGCCCTTCGCCCGCTCGCCTGTCCAGAAATCCCACCAATCACCGCGCGGCAAATAGACCACCCGAGCAGTCGCGCCCTGCTCCACCACCGGCGCCACCAATAAATCCCGCCCCCACAAATATTCGTCCCCGCGCCCCACCGCCGCCGCATCATCGGGATAATGCAGCCACAACGAACGCATCACCGGCATCCCCGTCAGCGTGCACTCCCGCACCACGCTGTAGATGTACGGCAGCATCCGGTAGCGCAGCTCCAGATATTTCCTGCAAATTATTTCCACCTGCGGATTGTGCAGTTGGCTCGCATCCGGAATCGCCGCGCCGCCATAATTTCTAATTTCCGCCGGCCCGGTATCGCCCGTGTTCCAACCCCACGGCAGCCGCAGTTTCCACGCGCGGCCATGCGCACGAAACGAAGTGCAAAACGCGCCAAACTGAAACCAGCGTACAAATAATTCCGCCGTGAATTCTTTCGTCGGCACAAATCCGCCAATATCCGTTCCCCAGTACGGCACGCCGCTCAATCCCGTGTTCACCGCGATCGGCAAGTGAGTTTTCAGCGTCTCCCAGGTCGAATACACATCCCCCGACCATAAGAACGACGCATAACGCTGCATCCCCGCATACCCGTTGCGATGCAACGCAAACGGCCGTTCGTTCGGCCGGTCAGTCTGCGGGCCTTCCCAGTACATTCGATTGCGCACCAGGCTCGACGCAATATCCAGCGGATCGCCTTCATCCGGCCACCATCCATCCACGCCCATCGCGAAATCTTTGCGGTGCGCATCCCAGTAACAGCCCGCTTCCTGCTCATCATATTTCGTCACGTCGCAAGCGTCCTGTGCTCTCCCCGTCAACTTGTCCGTCAAAATCACCGTGTGCACCACCGCCCGAAAATGATCCTTGTGCAATTCCGCCAGCATCGCCGGCGGATCCGGAAACGCGCGCGCATTCCATTCGAACGCGCCGTTTTCCGTGTTCCATCCGTTCGGGCAAAATCCCGTGCTCAGATAAATCATCGCGTCGCATGGCAATTTCTTTTCGCGAAATGTTTTCGCCTCCGCCAGTATTTCCTCCGGACTCCCCAGCGTCCGGTGCGATTGCATGTAACCGAAACTCCACAGCGGCGGCAGCTCCGCATTCCCCGTCAGCCGCGCGTATTCGCTCATAATCGTCGCGGGCTCCGGCGCCGCCACGAAAAAAATGTCCAAGGGATACGCCGCGTCCGGCCCCGCCGGCTCAAATTTGCTCTCCGGCCCCGAAAAATCAAACGTCCCGAACGGCGCATGAAAGAACATCGCCCACCCCGCCGTCCCAATCAGCCATGGAATCGGCACGCGTGCGCCGTTCGTTTCCAATTTGTACCCACCCTGCCCGCGCTTCATCGTGTCAACCGATCCCCGACGATCGAATTGCGGCCCGCCCTCGCCCAATCCCAGCAAGGGCGAATTCCCCGTCGCGAAAGATACCACTCCGCTCGCGCGATCCACCTTGAGTTGCTGAATTGCCGCGCCGTCCGCCCCGTAAATCGTAAACGCCAGAGGGTTAGGCGCAATCTTCACGCTCAAATCCCCCACCTTCACGCCGCGCTGCGCGAATTCCCCGCTCAGCCTCGTCACCGGCCCGTCCCAACTCTCCTGCACCAACGATCCGTCGCTGCGCACAGTCCCGTCGCCAGCCCGAGCAGAAAAAATACTCAGCCGCAACGTGTGCGCGCTAACCGAAGAAACCCGTATCTCCAGATCCTGATCCCCTGCCGCGAGTCCGGCCGCCCTCGCCTCCCCCGTCCCCGGCAAAATAAACGCCGCACAAGTAGCGCCCACCACCTTCAACACCTGCCTGCGATCAAATTGCGTGCTCATAATTGGCAATCCCCTCTCGAACACCGGAAAATTAGAAACGAATCAAGAATCCCTCTCGCCCTCAGCTGTAAATCCAAATTCCAGTTTGACTCCCCGCTGTCGCGGGATATAACGTCGAAGGATAATACTCGAGGAGCACCCGTGAAGAAACCCCAGGCAGCGCCGCAGAAACGCCGCGTACTCGCAATTGATGTCGGCGGCACCAACGTCAAGCTCCTGATGACCGGTCAAAAAGATCCCGTGAAAATTCCGTCGGGCCCCTCCATGACCGCCGCCAAAATGGTTCGCGTCGTCAAACAAGCCACGCGCACCTGGAAGTACGATTGCATCTCCATCGGCTATCCCGGCCCGGTCATCAACGCCCACCCCCTCCGCGAGCCACACAATCTTGGCGGCGGCTGGATGGGTTTCGACTTCCGCAAAGCCTTCGGCCACCCCATAAAAATCATCAACGACGCCAGCATGCAAGCGCTCGGCAGCTACAAAGGCGGCCGCATGCTCTTTCTCGGCCTCGGCACCGGCCTGGGCTCCGCGATGATCTCCAACGGATTCCTCGAGCCCATGGAGCTCGCGCACCTCTCCTACAAGCACGGAAAAACGTATGAGGACTACCTCGGTTTGCGCGGTCTGGAAAAATTAGGGAAGAAAAAATGGCGCCGCCACGTGTTCAAAGTTACCGAAAAATTAAAAGCCGCTCTGGAAGCCGACTACGTGGTCTTAGGCGGAGGCAACGCCGCCAAGCTCAAGAAACTCCCGCCCGGCGCCCGCCTCGGCAGCAACAATAACGCCTTCCTCGGCGGCTTCCGCCTCTGGTCCCAACCAGATCGCTAACTCCGCAGCACCGTCATCCTGAGCGGAGCGAAGGATCTCTCTTCGCCTTCCTCTCGACGAAAGAAACATCGCCGCACGGCCACCCTTCGCACGAAACCGCGACCTACTGCTGCGGCGGCGCGCTAGGCGCTCCAATCTTGGTCCCAATCACTTCACCCGAAATAATAATCTCCACGCGCCGGTTCTGCTGCCGGCCCGCTGCCGTATCATTACTCGCCACCGGATTCGACTTCCCAAATCCCGTAGCCACAATCGAAGTCGGATCCAACCCTTGCTGTATCAAATAATCCCGCACTGCATTAGCCCGCTGCTCCGAAAGCGTCTGATTGAACGCATCGCTCCCCACGCTATCCGTATATCCCTCTACCGACAAATGCAATCCCGGATGCGCCAGCACAATCCCGGAAAATTTCGCCAAAGCCTCCCGCGCCGATTGCTGCAATTGGAATTTCCCGAACTCAAACAACACGTCCGCCATGTTCACCTGCAAACCACGAGGCGTATCCGTCGTCGGCAAAACCCGATTGAACTGATCCAGCAGCGCCGCCCGCAACGCCTGCTTCTCCGCTTCCGACTTCGCCGCCGCTTCTTCTGCAGCCTTCGCCTGTTGTTGCGCTGCATTCGCTTGCTGTTTCGCCGCCTGTGCTTGTTGCTGCGCTACCAAAGCCGCCGCATCCGCCTGCGCACGAGCAGCAGCCGCCTGCGCCGCATCCCGCTCCGCCTGCAATTTTTGGATCTCGGCCTGTTGCCGCGCCGCGGCTTCCTGTTTTTGCTTCGCGTCCGCCGCTGCCACTGCCGCCTGCGCCGCTGCCTGCTCGGCCTCCGCTTTCTGCTGCGCCGCCCGCTTCAAAGCGATCGCGCGCGCATCCGCCGCCGTCTGCACCGCATCCCGCGCCGCCGCGATCACTAGCTTCTTGTCGGACTTCTTCGCAACCAGACTATCGGCTTGCGCCAGCGAGGTCAGCGCCTTTTGATAGGCATCCGGCGCCAGCGTGTCTGCCCCCGCGCTCTGCGCAATTGAAACCGCGTTGCGCGCCTCATACACTTCCAGCGGAATCTTCGGCGAGAAAGTCGTGATCGGTTCCCGCGCCTTCGACATGTCGTACGTATATCCGCCACGCTGCAGCAATTCGTAATTCGCCGTCACCTGCTCCGCCGTTCCCACCGTGTCCGCCCGAATCACGTTCTCCAGCACTACCACGTCGCTCGGCATGCTCACCGCAAAATACGGCTCGGCCGTCACGATCATTCCAAAAGTCTGCAAATTCGTGGTCGCCGTCAATTTGCTGTTGTCGCCATTCAGCAGCAATTCCCCCAGATTATTCGGTTTCCCTTCCGGAGTGATCGCCCACAGCACATACGTCAAATATTCCTTCCCAAATTTTTGCGCCGACTGCATATTCTTGAAACTCGCGCTCACCACGATTGATCCCTGCTTGCTGTCCACCTTCGCGTCGCCCTTCGCCAGCGGCAGCAGCGGCGTCCCCTGAAATCCAATCATCGTCGAGCCGCTGCGATGCTGATAACTCACCGCCGTGACGGTCTTCCCCACCACTGTCACATTGTAGATGGACTGATTCCCCTGCTGCGCCGGCGCAGGCGCCGCCTGCTGCGCTCCCGCTCCCGCCGCCGCCGAAAAAATCACCACCGCCGCCATCAAACCGCCCAGAATCTTTCGCATGTTCGTAAATTGCTCCTTTATCCAGCTCGCGCCGCTCCGCGCCAATCCGCGCATAAATCCACACCCCCAAAATCCATCCCAGGGAACTTTGCCCACCGCAAACAGCCCAAGTGTACCAAAATAGCGCAGCGCTTCCGAGCGCCATAACGCCAACCCGCACCACAAATAAGCGTACCAACCACTCACGCCAGAAGTTTTCTAGCCACTAGCCACTAATCACTAGCCACTGCCTTTACAACCAAACCACTCACACCCGCTCGCATCCCACAAAAAAATCTCGCACGATTCCTCGATTTCCCCGCGCTTCACAAGGTAGGATATCTATTCATGCTCAAGCGTCCATTCCTAGCCGTTGCCCTCCTGCTCTTTTTCGTTCCCTCGGTGCTTCACGCCTGCACCTGTTCCAAACAACCTCCCGGAAAATGTCCCGGCCTGCAATCCGACGACACAGTTTTCCTCGGCACCGTCACCGCAATCTCCGCAGTAGCTCCCGACGCCACCACCGTCGAATCCGCCGCCGCCGCGGCCAACACCAGCGAAGCAAATCCCGGCGCCGCTCCCCAAACCATCGCGCCCATCACCCGTTACCATTTCCACATTGACGAAAAATTTGCCGGCCCCGACTCCGCCGATATCGACGTCTTCTCCGGCGGCGACGACGCCGATTGCGGCTACTACTTCAAAAAAGGCGAGCAGTACATCGTCTTCACCCAACAAGAAACCGAAGGCCGTCTCTTCGCCGTCATCTGCAGCCAGACGCGCCCCGCAAGCGAAGGCCGCGCGCTGCTCCCTCAATTGCGCTCCATGCGCAATCACGACCGCGTCGCTTCCGTCTTCGGCGTCCTCCGCCGCGCCGATCCGCCGCTCCTCGCCCCCACCGACGATCCCGAAGATCCCATCCCCCACGTAAAATTAAAATTGCGCTCCAAAGACGATCGCTTCTCCGCCAGCACCGGCCCCGACGGCGTCTATTCCTTCTACGACGTGCACGCCGGAGAATATGTTTACACCGCCGATCTCCCCGCCCGCTTCGAGTTCTCCCAGAAAACTCTGAAAGGCGGCCTGCCCCCGTTCAAAATTCCCTCCGGCGCATGCTACGAGTACAACGTCAACGCCCTCCCCACCGGAAAAATTCGTGGCAGCGTTCTCGGCTCCAACGGCAAATCTCTGAACCTGGCGTCCGTCGAACTCTATCGCGCCGAACGCTTCGATCCCGCCCAGCCCGGCCTCTGGGGTTTTCAAGGCCCCGACGGCAAATTCGAATTCGATCACATCGGCCCCGGCGAATATCTCCTCGTTTTCAATCGCATGAATCGCCTCGATCCTAATTCACCTTTTCCGCGCGCTTTCTACCCCGGCGAGCCCCAACAATCCGAAGCCAAAATCATAAAAATAAAAGACGGCCAGCAAATTCTGAACGCCAATATCAAGCTCCAGGACGGCTACCCCACGCGCACCGTAAAACTTCAACTCAAATGGACCGACGGCCGCCCGCCCGGCGAAGTCACCGTCACCGCCCAAGCCGATAAAGGCGAAAATCCCGCCGCCCGCAAAATCGGCGAAGGCCTCTACGAATTCACTCTCCTCCAATCCGCAAGCTACACCTTCTCCGCCTGGGAAGATCTAGACCCACAACGCGCCAGCCAGCGCCACAACCAATCCGCCTGTACCGTCCCAGCCCGCATCAATTCCGACGTTCAAAAAATCGCCGCCGTGGTCAGCGCCAGCGATCAACCCGCCGACACCGAGGCTGCCGATACGCCAGCCGCCAACACAACGGATGATCCCAGCACAATCACCCTCACCTTCACCAATCCGCCGTGCAATTAGCACGGCTCCGGAGTAAACAGTGCCGTCATCCTGAGCGCAGCGAAGGATCTCTCTTCGACTTTTCGGTTTGATCACTTCTCCGGTTTCCTCCGTGCCCTCCGCTTTTCTCTGTGTTCTCCGTGTTAAATCTTTTGCCTTTCTCTGCGTCCGGCGTTTACCCCGACGTAGTCGGGGCGTCTCTGCTGTAAAACGCACTTCAGAAAACATCCTCGCCCCAGTTTGACTTACACCAACGCCCCTACGTAGAATCCCCCCGCGATAATTGGGGCGCAAACTCAACACATCGGAGCGTAAATGAAGACCTTCCTAGCCACCTGTGCGGCAACTCTGCTTCTCCTCACCACCGGCACCACAGCGCAAGAGCCACCAAAAGACGCCAAGCCACCAGCCGCCGCCACAGACGCAAAATCCCCAGACACCGCCAACCCTCCCAAAGAAGAAACCTGGCCCAGCGACCACACCATCAAAATCAACAACCAATCCATCGCCTACAAAGCCACCGCCTCCACCACTCTCCTCAAAGACGAAAAAGGCGAGCCCACCGCGCTCATCTATTCCACCGCCTACACCCGCAGCGACACCAAGGACTTCACCCAGCGCCCCATCGCCTTCATCTACAACGGCGGCCCCGGCTCCGCTTCGATCTGGCTGCACATGGGCGCGTTCGGCCCGCGCCGCGTCGTCACCGCCGACCACGCCGCCACCCCGCCCGCGCCCTACAAGATCGAAGACAACGCCAATTCCCTGCTCGACAAAACCGACATGGTGTTCATTGACCCCGTCGGCACAGGCTTCAGCCACGCCGTAGGCAAAGCCCAAAATAAAGATTTCTGGGGAGTAGATCAGGACGTCAAAATGTTCGCGCAGTTCATCAACATCTATATCAATCGCAACAACCGCTGGAACTCGCCGAAATTTCTCATCGGCGAAAGTTACGGCACCTTCCGTTCCGCTGCCCTCGGAAATTACCTGCAGCAGCACGACGGCATTTACATCAACGGCATCGTGCTCATCTCTTCCGTCCTCAATCTCGGCACCATCTCGTTCAATCCCGGCGACGACCTGCCCTTCATCCTCTATGTCCCCAGCTACGCCGCTACCGCCGTGTATCAAAAAGCGCTCGCCGATCCGCCATCCGACGTCCCCGCCTTCCTCGCCGAAGCCCGCAAATTCGCCGCCACCGATTACGCCACCGCGCTGATGAAAGGCACCAACATCACCCCCGCTGAAAAGTCCGAAGTTGCGAAAAAACTCTCGCACTTCATCGGCCTCAGCGAAGACTACCTCCTCAAGGCCGACCTGCGCGTAAACCTCCCGCAATTCAATGTGGAATTAATGCGCAGCCACGGCCTCACCACCGGCCGTTACGACGCCCGCTACACCATGCCCACTTACGACATGCTCACCGAATACGCCGAAGACGATCCCTCCTACACCGCTGTGCGCGGCGCCTTCACCGCAGCCTTCAATAGCTACGCCCGCGAAGAATTAAAAGTCACTGAAGAAAGACCCTACGAAGCTCTCAGCGGCGACGTCGGCCAAAATTGGGATTGGAAACATCGCGGCCCGCAAGGCGGCGGCTTTTTCCCCGGCTCCGCCAATGTCTCCGGCGACCTGATCCAGGCGCTCATGACCAATCCGCACCTGCAAGTCCAGGTCGAAAACGGTTTCTACGATATGGCCACCCCCTTCTACGCCACCGAATACACCATGGACCATCTCTTCCTGCCAGGAGGTTTGCGCAACAACATCCACTTCGAATACTACGGCGCAGGCCACATGATGTACCTTCACCAGGAAGACCTAGCCAAATTAAAATCCAATATAGCCGCCTTCATCGACGGCGCATCAAAATAATCTGGGAACGCCAATCTCCCGATTGGAGTTTTTGCTTCTGACTTCGACTTTTCTTTTGACGTTGCTTATGTAGCGGCCGCTTCGTCCCGCGCCTTTCGGGACGAAACGGGCATTTTGCTCTCGCTTTTTGTTTCGGCTTTACCCCGACTTTGCTTTATCTGTGTTCATCTGCGTTCATCTGTGGTGCCTTTGAGCTCCTAACCTACCGCCCAGCTCAATCCGCGCTCTTCCCCGCTGGCGGCACCGCCACCCCCACTCCCTTCACATAATGCCCATACCAAAATAAATACCGCTCATACCGATCCCGAATAAACGACGGCCGCGAAAACTCGTGATATTCCCCCGGATAAACCACCAGCAAAGTCGGCACGCCCAATCGCCGCAAACTCTGATACAGCTGCTCCCCGTTAATCACCGGTACGTTCCAATCCACTTCGCCTCCCATCACCAGCGTCGGCGTCGTAATCGCCGTCACGCGATTGAACGGCGAAAGCTTTTCCCACAGCGCGCGATTCTTCCAAGGCAGTCCCAATTCGTACTCCCAATCCCGCGAATAAAGATCGTGCCCCCAGCTGGTGATGTACAGAAAACTTCCCGCGCCCGAAATCGCCGCCTTGAACCGCGTCGTCTGCGTAATAATGAAGTTCGTCGAAATCCCCCCGTACGACCAGCCTCCCACCCCCAACTTATCCGGATCTGCGATCCCCTGCGCCACGGCGTAATCCACCATGGCCATGTCATCTTCAAAATCCTTGTGGCCCCAATCCGCAAAAATTGCTTTGCAGTAGTCCAATCCGTAGCCGGACGATCCTCTCGGATTCGGCGTCAACACCACATACCCGTTCGCCGCATACAACTGCGGATCAAAATTAAATTCCGCGTAGTAAGCCCACACCGGCCCGCCGTGCGGTTTCAAAATCGTCGGATACTTCACGCCGGGTTGATAATCCGGCGGTTTGTACAAATATCCCGCCACGGTCGTTCCGTCCTTGCTCTTGAAATGCACGTACTCCACGCTCGGCAGGCGCAGTTCCGCCATCAGCGCATCATTCTCGCTGGTCAATTTCCGCAATTCGCCGCCCGCAGACAGCACGTACAGCTCGTCCGGATGCGTCAGCTCTCCCACCGTCGCCACCGCCGTCCCATCCGCCCCCAGCGAGTACGCTTCCACCATCTTGCGCCCGCCAATCGGCCGCGTAATCTCCCCGCCCGCCGCCGGCACGCGCAACAAATTCTGCGTTCCATCATCGTCCGCAATAAAATAAATAAATTTCCCGTCTGCCGAAAATCGCGGAATCGTCGAATTGCGATCCAGCTTTCGCGTCAGCACGTTGGCCGCGCCGCCCGTCGCCGGCGAAACCGCAATCTGTATCGTGGAATATTGAAACAGCGCCGGCTCCAGCTGCGTGGTGTATGCGATCCACTTCCCGTCCGGTGACCACACCGGCGCTTCCTCCGTCCCCACGTTTGTCGTGACCTGCACCAGCACCTTCCCCTGATCCGTGTTGTCCGCCGCCACCACCCATATGTCCGTGTTGTAATTCAAGTCCGGCTCGGGCTTCGAACGGTTGCTCGCAAACGCAATCTTGTTCCCGTCCGCAGACCACGCCGGTTCACTATCGTCGTAATCGCCGGAAGTAATCTGCCGCTGCTTGTGATCCGCAATCGTGAAAACGTACAAATGCGTCCGCCGCCGGTCCAGATACCCGACCTCATCCTCTTTGAAGTGCAGCCGGTCTATCACATACGGTCGCGGCTTGGCCTTTGCCTTGCTTTCCTTCGTCTTGTTCACCGCCGCCTCGATTTCCTCCGGCGTCGCGTCCTGCAGCACCAACACCATCCGGTCACTCGCGGGCGACCACGCGAAACCGTCCACGTCCTGTATCGTGTCGGTCAGCTGCTGCGCCTCGCCCCCTTCGCGATTCAGAATCCACACCTGCTTCTTGCCTTTCTCATCGTCATCATCTCCGCCGCTTCCCGCACGCGCCGAAATAAACGCGATGTACTTTCCGTCCGGGCTCCAGCGCGGATGCGAAGACGATTCATTCTCGCCCGTCAGCGCAACCGGCGTTCCACCAACAATAGGAACCATCCATATCCGCCGCCGGTTCTTGTCCTCCTTCAAATTCGATGTCTCCACCGTGTACGCCACCCACTTTCCATCCGGGCTGATCTGCGGATCTCCCACCTCTTTGATCCGAAAATAATCATCCACCGCCAAAACACGCCCGCCCGCCGCCGCCGCCGCAGAAGGCGAATTCTGTGCCCGCGCCACGACCGCACCCACCATCAACATCACCGCCAACGCAATTTTTCTTTGGAATTTCATTCCGGCGCCCTTTCCGATCAACCGAATCACGTGAGGTCGCGAAGTATATCAGAACGCATGGCTGGGGACGATTTGCGAAACCGGCGCCCCGTCATCCTGAGGAGCGCAGCGACGAAGGATCTCTCCTCGATCTCTGATGCATCCGAATACAAAAAAAGGGCAAGGCCATCGGCCCTGCCCTTCAGACGTACACCCTGCGGAGACGAAACCCTAACGCAAAACCCAAAAACCGCTACGATCCCTTCGCCGGATTCATCGTCAGCGAAGTCACATGTATCGTATCCCCATCCAGCGTCCCCTTCACCGTCACCTCATGCCCCGCGTGACCGTCCGCCTTATCCTGCGGCTCCAGAATATAAACTTTCTTGTCGGCATCGTTGTACAGCGCGTATTTCGCCCCATATGATTTCACGCACTTCGACGTGCACTCCGCCTTCGCCGCGCTCGCATCCCGAGCCCCGCACATATCATTCGTAATCACGCCGGACCACGACCCGCTCTTCGCCCCGCCGTCCTGCCCCGCCACCGACAGCCCCACCGCAAACACCATCGCAAACCCTGCCAAAATCGCACGCTTTACCATGATCGAATCCCTCCTCACTTTCAGACACGAGCCAGCCGCTCCGCCTGAAATAATGTGTCACCAATCCAAGCATTTGTCGATGAACCGCCCAGCCAACGATCGCCCCAGCTTCGCCTGTCTTTTTCTAGCCACTAGCCACTCGTCACTAGCCACTGCTTTTATAATCAAACGAGAAAATCCATCCCGTAGCAACAATGCTCGCGCCAGCCATTTTTCTAACTTTTGACTTTCAACTCTTAACTGTCAGCTCTCGAACGCCATTCCATTGACACTCCCCCGCGTCACCATTAATCTCAATTCGATGCCCACACAGCCAAGTTCTTCTCCCAGCCTCCCAGCGCGCTCCCACCCCCACCTGTACGAAATCAATACCTGGACGTGGCTCGAACAACTCTCCGCGCGCCTCAAAAAAAATATCACCCTCGCCGAAGTCCCCGACTCCGAATGGGACGCCCTCGCCGCCCAAGGCTTCCACATCGTCTGGCTAATGGGCGTCTGGCAACGCAGCCCGATCTCGCGCCGCATAAACATGGAAAATCCGGCGAACACCGCTCAGTTCGATCTCGCCCTCCCCGGCTGGAAGCCTGAAGACGTCATCAGCTCACCCTACGCCGTCGCCGGATATTTCCCCGACCCGCGCATCGGCTCCTGGCAATCCCTCGACGCCGCCCGCGAAAAATTGCGCACCCGCGGCATCGCATTATTCCTGGATTTCGTCGGCAACCACACCGCGCTCGATCATCCCTGGATGCGCGAACGCCCGGAATATTACGTCCAAGCACCCCAGGAAGAATTTCAGAAAAATCCGTCGCTCTACTACACTCAATCCACACCGCAAGGTCCGCGTTACACCGCGCTGGCAAAAGATCCCTACTTCCCGCCCTGGCAAGACGTAGCCCAACTCAATCATTTCCATCCCGGCCTTCGCGCCGCGCAACTGCAAGACCTCCGCACCATCGCCGCCCACTGCGACGGCATCCGCTGCGACATGGCCATGCTCCAGCTCAACGACATTTTCGACGCCAACTGGCGTCACCTGCTCGGCAATACGCCTCAGCCTGAAAAAGAATTCTGGACCGAAGCCCACGCCGCCGTCCCCAACCTCGCTCTCCTCGCCGAAGCCTACTGGGGCACCGAACAGCGCCTCCTCGATCTAGGATTTTCTTACTCCTACGACAAAACCCTCTACGACGCCGTGCGCGACACCAACATCTGGCACATCCGCGAGCGCCTCGCGAACTTTCCCGAACGCCAAAGCGATTTCGCGCGCTTCATGGAAAATCACGACGAAGCCACGCCGCGCCGTGGTCTTCCCCAACGACCGTCTCGTCGCCGACGGCACATTACTCGGCACACTACCCGGCATGCGCTTCTATCACCAAGGCGAGCTCGAAGGCCGCCGCATTCATCTCCCCATCACTCTGCGCATCGCCGCGGACGAGCCGCCCGATCCCATCAGCACCAATTTCTTCCAGAAAATTTTGCGAATTACCAGGCAGGATGTTTTTCACGAAGGAAAATGGAAGCTGCTCGACGTCGCACCGGAAGGCGATGCACCCACCGATGCACTGCTCGTTTACGAATGGCGTTCACTAAAAGCGTGGAAAATAATTGCGGTAAATCTGGCGGCTTACACTTCGCAAGGCCGCGTCCACCTCGCTGACCGCGTCTCGCCCCAGCAGAATTACATCTTGAACGACGAGCTAAACAACGTCCGCTACGATCGCACCGGCCAGGAACTTCACGACATCGGCCTCTTCATCCGCCGCGACGCCTTCCAAGCCCACCTCTTCGACATAACCCCCGCGCCCTAATCGTCTGCCTTGAGTCGGGGCGCGACTCCCACTCGCGTCGTCATCCTGAGGAGCGCAGCGACGAAGGATCTCTCCCGCCTTCTCTATGTTCTCCGCTTCTTCTCTGCGCTTTTTGCGTCTCTGCGTCTCTGCGATTTGTCTTCCCTACTTCACCACCAGCGTTAAAAAGTTATTCAAAGTCTGCGTCGGCCCCCCATTCAAAGAAGACGTCAACGACAAACTATAAGTCCCCGCCGGCGTAGCCCCGTTCGGTCCCGACGGCAAACTATTGCAAGCCGCCGCTCCCAGCGCCACCAGCAGCAAGGTAGCAAACGTCAAAGCCACTCGCCGGTTCCGCCGGAACATCCACACCAGCCCGCCCAGCATCATCGTCGCCAGCAGCATCCCGATCCCTCTGCCGAGCCCGCCACCACCGCCCGGCGCCGCCAATCCCGTCGCCGTCGTCGCACCCTGGCAGAACGTCTGAATCGCAAAAGCCACCTCCGTCGTCCCCCCGTTCAAAGTCACCGCTCCCGGTATCACTTTGCAAGTGATCAGCACCGACGACGGCACGCAACCCAGCTGCACCGTCCCGGTCACTCCCGGCGCTCCAGCAATCGTCAAACCGTAGTACGCCGTCCCGCCAGACACTGTCGTCGCCGTCGAAGATCCTCCCGGCGCCACCGCAATGATCACCGACGAAGTCACGCCCGTGCCGCTCAACGTCACCGCCTGCGGACTACCGGTCGCATTGTCGGCAATATTCAACGTCGCCGATCGCGTTCCTGCCGCCCCCGGCGTGAACGCCACATTAATCGTGCAGCTCGCTCCCGCCGCCAGCGTTCCCGTCGGATTGCACGCACCGCCAGAAGCCGCCGGCACCGCAAAATCCTCCCCATCCTCGCCGCTAATCGTGAACCCGGTGAAATTAACTGTCGCCGTGCTCGTATTTTTCACCGTCACGCTCTGCGCCGCGCTCGTCGTGCTCACCGTCTGCGATCCAAACGTCAAACTCCCCGGCGTCACCGTCAACGTAGCCGTTCCAGCCGTGCCCGTCCCGCTCAGCGTCACCGTTTGCGGACTTCCGGTCGCATTGTCCGTAAACGTGATCGCTCCCGCTAGCGGTCCCGTCGCCGTCGGCTTAAACGTGATCGAAAATACGCACGACGGCGCTTCCACCCCGATGCTCGTGCACTGCGCCAGCGTCGCGCCCGCGAAATCGCCGCTCGTCACGATATTACTGAAAATCAATGGAAACTCTCCGTTGTTCGACACCGTCACCGTCTGCGCCGCGCTCGTCGTTCCCACCACCTGGCTTCCGAATGTCAACAGCGTAGGCGCAATCCCGATCACCGCCGGAACGCCCGTCCCTGTCAACGTCACGGTCTGCGGGCTTCCCGTAGCGTTATCCGTAAACGTGATCGTTCCCGGTCGCGCTCCCGTCGCCGTCGGCGTAAACGTAATGTGGAACGTGCACGCCGCTGCTCCCGCCGCGATGCTTGGGCACTGTGCCAGCGTCGCGCCGGCAAAATCTCCCGTCATCGCAATGCTCGTGAACGTCACCGCCGTACTGCCGGTGTTCGACACGGTCAACGTCTGCGCCGTGCTCGTCGTTCCCACGCCCTCGTCCCCGAACGGCAACGTCGTCGGTGCAATCACAATCGTCCCGCCCGTCGCCGCAGTTCCCGTACCCGTCAGCGATATCGTCGTCGTTTGCGGTGTCGCGCTGCCCGTGCTCGTGTAAGTCACCGTCACAGTCCCGGTCAGCGTTCCCGTCGCCGTCGGCGCAAACGTCACGTTCACCGTGCAGCTCGATCCAGTCCCCGTGCCCGTCACCAACGACGTCGGGCAAGTGTTCGTCTCCCCGAAGTTCGCGCTCGCCGCGACGCTCACATTTGTCACAGTGGTGCCGCCCACATTCGTAATCGTCACCGGCTGCGACGCGCTCGTCGTCCCCTGCGCCTGGTTCCCAAACGTCAGCGACGCGGGATTCGCCGTCACGTTCCCGCTCGACAAACTTCCCGCCTGCACGAACACGTTCGAATCGTACAAGTGGTCGGTCGCATCCGCGATCGCCAGCTTGATGTGATACTTCAGCCCGGGCGTCACTGTCGCTTGCGCCGTCAACGCCGTAGTCAGCCCGTTCATCTCCGTATCCAGCGGCGCCGCCGCAGGCAGGAATTCGTTGTTCACATAAAATTGGGGATTTGCCTCGCTGTTTATGTCATTAATCGAAACAGCCTGCGCTGGATCCGTCCCCGGAACTACCGCAATATTCACCGGAGTGCCGTCCGGCGCCGTCAAAAACAGTCCGAGTACATCGTTGAATTCCCCTACAAACTCGTTGTACTCATCCGAGCTGAATACGTACTGGAATGAGATGTTGGTGCTGGTGGGCACAAAATCGAACTCCAGCACCGTGGCGTCTTCCGTGTCTCCGCCACCTAGAGTCGTCAGGTCTGTGTCTCCAGCCTGGCCATTGTCCACTGAGATTCCGGAGTCTCCTCCGTCGCTGCCCGCCCCAACTGGATCGTTTAGCGCAGGCGCGGCTCCACTAACGCAATTCGGACCCACCACATTTCGTACCGATCCGGTGCTCAGTACGATCCCGCTGTTGAAGCCGATAATATTCGTGCTGCTGGTGAAGTTCCCGGCAGCGCGCGCCGACCCTGTGTAAGTGACGCCACTAATCGTCACTCCCGATCCTACCAAGCTCTGTGCCAGCGCTTGCGCGCTGAGAGTTGGATCCGTCAGGTCGTCCACCTGGATATTGCTGTCCGCGCCAAACCCGTTCACACCGAGGAGCAGATTTCCTCCCGGGTCGTTGTCCTGCACGGTTATATTCGCGAACAGATTTTGGCAGGTGCTCGTTGCCGTGAAGCTGGCGGTGACCACGCAGGTCTTGCCCGGCAGGAGCGTCGTGCAGTTCATCCCCACCTTGTACGCGGGGTTATCAACAGCAACGCTGCTAAAATTCACGGTCTGGGTTGTCGAGGTGTTTGTCAGTACGATTTGCAGTGGCGGCGTTTGTCCATCGATCCTTTGCTTGTCATCGATACCGTCCTGATACTCGTAGTCTCCTCCAAAATCCGCCACGATTGCCTGCGCCACCGCACTCGCAGTGATCGTTGTCGAATCCGTCCCTGTTGCCGTGGCAGCACCGCCGCCAGACACCGTGACCGAGTTCACGAGCGGCGAGCCTGTGTCGTCAGACACGTCCACCGCAACCGCAATCGGCGGATAGCTCGCTCCCGCCGCCAGCGCGTCACCGCGCGTGCAAGTGTTGCCGCCGTCGGCGCACGTCCACCCCGTCCCTTGCATCGAGTCCAGAGTCAAACCCGACGGTATCGTCTCGGTCACCGTCACTGTTCCGCTCGTCGGTCCCGTGCCGGCATTTGTGACTGTCACCGCGTAAAGCGCGCCAAGTTCGCCCTCCGAGAACACCCCATTGTTGGACTTGATGATCGTCAGCACCGGCGTCGCGGCCCCGGCCGTCGCGAACGTTGTCGTCACGGCCTCGGCCTCACTCATTGTCACCGTGCAGGTCGGGGGAGTCGTCTCAGGACTGGCCGGCGTGCAGGGCGCGCTAAAGCTCGTGAATGTCGAGCCCTTGCTTGCGCTCGCTGTCAGTACGACTGCGCTGTTGCCCGCGAATGTAGCCGAGCAGGACGTCGGACAGCTGATCCCGGTCGGCGCGCTGGTCACTGTCCCGGAGCCGCTCACCTTGACCGTTAGTGCCGCAGCGCCCATCCCCGAAAGACTGACTGTCTGCGTGCTTCCTGTGGCCGGAGCGTTGTCAGAGATCGTCATCGTTCCGGTGTAAGCAATAAACTCCGTCGGCGTGAATCCCACCTCAATCACGCACTGAGCGCCAACCGCCAGCGTTGCAGGCGACGCTGGGCACGGCGTCGCGGATGTGGCTCGCGAAAATGCCCCCGCAGTAATCGCAATGTCTGCAATCGCCATCGGCGCGTCTCCCGAGTTGGTCAACGTCACCGGCAAGGTCGCGCTCGCATTAATCGGTTGGTTTGCGAATGCCACTGTAGTACTGGAAAGCGTTATGTTCGGATTCAGCAGCACCAGCCTGATCCGGTTGTTATACAAATCGCCCACGTACATGTTGCCCAGGTCGTTCACCACGACTCCGTCCGGAGTGGCAAAGCTGGCTGAAAGTGCCGGCATGCCATCGCCTGCAAATGCAAAGTTCAAATTTCCTGCGAACGTCGTGATAATCCCAGTTGTTCCGTCCACGCGGCGGATCACATTATTTCCAGCGTCGGAGATAAACAGGTTGCCTGCGCCGTTCGCCGACACTCGCAGGGGCGAATTCAGAGTCGCGCTCGTCGCCAAACCGCCATCGCCAGTGTGTCCCGGTGTCCCAGTCCCGACGATAGTCGTGATGATCCGCGGCGAGCCGGTATCAATCTTGCGAATCACATTGTTATCTGTGTCGGAGACGTACAGGTTGCCCTTTGAATCGATGTCCAGACCAGCGGGGCAACTTAGGGTAGCGTCCACCGCCGGTCCGCCGTCCCCGGTGTAACTTCCTGGACACCCCAGGGGCGCGGTCCCATCAGGCCCACCCCCCGCAATCGTTGTGATCGTGCCGGTTGTGTCCACTTCGCGGACGCGATTGTCTTGCGCATCCACGAAATAGAGATTTCCTGCAGCATCCATCACCGCTGCCCGTGCATCGTTTAGGCTGGCGCTAAGCGCAGGCCCGCCGTCGCCGCAGCTCGAAAAAGGAGCCGTGCACTGATTCCCGGATCCCACGATGGTCGTGATGATTCCACCGGCCACCTCGCGAATTCGATTGTCGCCATCATCCGCAACCAGCAAATTTCCGGACGGTTCGATCGTGACTGTGCGCGGCATAAAAAGTGCAGCGGCGGTGGCGGGCCCGCCGTCACCACACGCGTCGGTCCCTGTTGGACACGGAATTCCAGTACCTACCACCGTTGATATTGTTTGGTCCGAAGCGCTCACTTCACGGATTCGATCGTTTTGCGCGTCAACGAAAAATAGATCGCCCTTGGCATCCAGCGCGGGATTACGCGGGTAATACAAGCTGGCGCTCGTCGCCGGCCCACCGTCGCCCACCAAGCCACTCCCCACCACCGTTGTAACTATCTTCGTGCTCGCCGTGTACAGCCGAACGCGATTACTCCAATAGTCTGCTATCCAGAGGTTGCCGGTGGCGGCATCAACGAACAAGCCGACAGGGTTGGTTAGCTCGGTCGCAGTTCCCACACCTCCGTCGCCGTTATATCCAAAAGTGCTGTTGCCGACAATCGTGTTAATTTGATTTGGTGTAGTCGGATTGGTCGGCGAGAGCACTTCTCGAACTCTTGAATTTGAATAGTCGGCAATGTAAATGTTTCCCGCGCCATCCACCGCCACGCCGGCCGGCGTGTTCAGAGTTGCCGACGTTGCTGGCCCCCCGTCACCACTGAAGCCTTGCGGGCCTGTTCCGGCCACGATCGTGATATTTTTCGACGTGGCATCGACCCGACAAATCACTTGGTCGTACTGATCCGCGATGAAAAGATTTCCACCCGTATCGACGGCAAGCGCGTCCGGGCCGTTCAAGGAGGCTGAGGTTGCCAAAACGTTGTTTGTGGGAAACCCCGCAGTCCCGGGAGTGCCGGCATACGTCGTTATGATTCCACTCGTCAAGTCCACGCGACGAACGAGACTGTTGTTAATGTCCGCGATATAAAGATTTCCAGAACCGTCCAATGCCACGCCTTGCGGAAAATAAAGACGCGCGCTTGTTGCCGCGATACCGTCTCCGTTATATCCGCATTTGCCTGCAACTCCTGCCACTGTGTTGATGACTCCACTGGATGCCACTATCTCCCGCACCACGCAATTATTCTGATCGGAAAAATAAAGATTGCCATTGACATCGAGCGCCGCGCCGAGCGGTTCATAAAACAATGCCGCAGTCGCCAAGCTTCCGTTCGGCGAAAATCCCGCGGTGTTATTCCCGGCGTAAATGGACGTGGAACTCGGAGCCGTGGTCCCAGCGGTCACTTTGTAGATCACGCCGTTGTCGTTGACCACATAAAGATTTCCCGAGGTGTCGCGAACAACCGCTTGCGGGCCTTCGATGATCGCTGAGGTGGGAGAAACATGGTTGGGCGGAGCGCTCCCTGCGACCGTTGAGACGGTGTTCTGCGCGTATGCGGCATTCGCAATCAGCAGCAGCAAAAGGCAAAGAATCAGCAAACTCGTTGCGCGTCTCAAGATGCGCCTTAGCGACATATTTCCTCCGGCAGCAAACAATACGGCTACAAGTGCAAAACTTTGCGCATCCCCCTGAACCGCATCGCCCGAAAGGGGGTGTCACCCACACGCATCTTCATGTGCGTACAGTACTTAGAGCCTGATCGCTGATGTGCCTCTGCGGGGACCACCACCACGTTACCTTAATACTGCAACTCGGACGCCACAGACACCCCAACGGCCCACCGAACTCGGCCGCCCCGCCAAGTCCCTCAAAAAAGAGGCTCAATCCCGATCTTCGCGGCGATCCGAGAATGCTCGGCCGACGTTTCGACTTTTTCTAGCCACTCGCCACGAATCACTAGACACTGCTTTTTTAATCAACCCACTCTTCGCGGCAAGCACCAGGTGAGAATTTCTCAAAACTCCAGTCACGATTCACCAATCACTCGCCACGAATCTCTGATTTCTTCCGTGCGTATCGCAGGACTGCTGTACGGGGCAATCTTGCTATTCGAGGGAACCTGGGCTGAACGCGGATTCTCTAACCGCCTAGCCTGCCGCGTCAAGCGATTGTTTTCTTTGTCGTTGAAATCAGCGGACCACTCCCATATCATGCCGCACTCTGCACGCAACATCGCCCAGCAGCTCGATGCCAACAAATTCCGCTGAAACCGAGCAGCCGCCAAACTCCAACGGCGCGCGCCTGCGCCAGATCGGTTTCCTTCCGCTGCTCTGCATTTTTTACGGCTACACCGCCGGCGGCCCGTTCGGTTACGAAGGCATCTTCCACGATTCCGGCCCCGGCATGGCGCTCGTCTTTCTCGCCTTCGTTCCTTTTTTCTGGAGCATCCCGATTTCCTTCGCCTCCGCCGAACTCAATAGCCTGCTGCCCGTCCAAGGCGGCTTCTACCGCTGGAGCCGCGCAGCCTTCGGCGATTTCTGGGGCTTTCAATGCGGCTGGTGGAATTGGACCGGAACATTTTTGCTGAACAGCCTCTACGGGGTGCTGGTGATGGACTACCTCGGCATTTATTTTCCATCGCTGACGGGCTACGCCAAATGGGCGGGAGCGTGCCTGGTGCTGATCGTGCTCGCGTATCTGAATGCGCGCGGCATTCAAGTCGCGGGATGGCTCTCGGTTGCGCTGCTGGTTGCGGTGATGATTCCGGTAACCTGGCTGTGCGCGATTTCGCTCTTTCACATGCACTACAACCCAGTTGTGCCGTTCGTTCCGCCCGGCGCGCCTTTCGGCAGCGTCTTCGGCAAAGGCCTGGCGCTCGCGATGTGGAATTACGCCGGGTACGAGCAGCTCTCCAGCTCCACCGGCGAAATGAAAAATCCGCAGAAGACTTTCGTGCGCATCCTCGCCTGGAACACGCCGATGAACATCCTCACCTACATTCTTCCCACCACTCTCGCGCTTGCCGTGCTCGGCAACTGGCAGGAATGGAAAACGGATTACATCGTCACGGCCTCGCGCCTGATCGGCGGACCAGCACTGGGCGCCGCCATGCTCATCGCCGCGATGATCGGCACGCTTTCACTTTCCAACAGCACCATTCTCTACACCACGCGCGTGCCGGCGACGATGGCGCAAGATGGCTACCTGCCGGCGTGGCTGGGAAAAATTCACGAACGCTACGGCACGCCGACGCGCGCCATCGCGGTTTCAACGATTGTTTACTGCATGCTGGCAAAGTTCGACGTCGAGGACATGGTCAACATCTACATCTGGACGCGCATCGCCACCACGCTGCTCACGCTTTTCGCGGCGTGGCAAATGCGCCGAAAATTGCCGGATGCGCCGCGCAGTTTTCGCATTCCCGGCGGCGCGCTGGGCATCGCGTACATTTTGATTTTTCCGCTGGTTTTGTGCGCGCTGAAAATCGCGCAAAGTGAAAGTTACGTCTGGCGCTCTGCGCCATTGCTGCTGGCTTCGGGGCCTGTTGCTTACGTGGCCCTGCGATATGGCTTCAAACTAAAACCGGCAGCGGACACTTCGGCTGGTGATTGAAAATTCAAATACTTTACACAGAGGACACAGAGAAAATCGGAGAACACAGAGAAACATTCGAGAATTACGGTTTTGATTGCGTTAATATTTTTCTCTGTGCTTTCTCTGTGTTCTCTCTTTTGCTTTTCTCTGTGTCCTCTGGGTTAAATCTTTTCGCGCCACAACTTTATTTCGTGCCGCCGATTTTCTCGGAAACTGTTTTCGCTTGGGTGAACAACAGCAGATAATCCTGGCCGCCGGACTTTGAATCCGTGCCGGACATATTGAATCCGCCGAAGGGATGCGCGCCGACCATGGCGCCGGTGCACTTGCGGTTCATATACAAATTCCCGACGTGAAATTCCTCTTCGGCGCGGGCGATTTTCTGCGGCATTTTGTGAATACACCGCGCCAGTCAGCCCGAATTCGCTATCGTTGGCCATGGAAAGCGCTTCATCGAAATCCTTGGCCTTGGTCACCGCCAGCACCGGACCGAAAATTTCTTCCTGGAAAATGCGCGCCTTGCGATCTACGTCCGCGATGATCGTCGGCTCGATGAAATAGCCATCGCCCTCGGCGCGCTTTCCGCCGGCCACCAGCCGCCCTTCCTTTTTTCCGTGGTCAATGTAACCAAGGATCGAAGTCATGGCGGCCTTATTGATCACCGGGCCCATATAATTCGCGGGATCCTCGATCGGCCCCACTTTCATTTTTTTCACGCGCTCCACCAGCTTCGTCAAAAACTCGTCGTAAATTTTTTCCGCGACGATGGCCCGCGAGCACGCCGAACACTTCTGCCCCTGATAACCGAACGCCGAAAGCGCCACGCCTTCCACCGCCAGGTCCACGTCCGCCTCGTCATCCACAACGATCGCGTCCTTGCCGCCCATTTCCAGCACGGTGCGCTTGATCCACACCTGCCCCGGCTGGGTTTTCGTCGCTTGCTCGGCGATGCGCAATCCCGCTTCCTTTGAACCTGTAAAAGCGATGAACCGCGTTTTGGCGTGCGTCACCAGCGCTTCGCCCGCCGTGCTGCCGGGTCCGGTAAAGAAGCTGACGACATCTCCCGGCACGCCCGCCTCGTACAAAATATCAATGAAGATCGCGGCAATCGTCGGCGAATCGCTCGAGGGTTTCACCACCACGGTGTTTCCAGTTACAACGGCCGCCACCGTCATGCCGCCCATGATCGCCGCCGCGAAATTCCACGGCGGAATCACGATGCCCACGCCCAGCGGGATATATTTCAGATAATTGTTTTCGCCTCGGAATGGAGTCAATTTTTGCGGCACGCCCAGTCGCAACGCTTCGCGCCCGTAGTATTCGCAAAAATCGATCAGCTCGGCGATGTCCGCATCCGCTTCCGGCCAGGTTTTGCCGATTTCAAAGCTCAGCCAAGCATCCAGCTCGTAGCGCCGCTTGCGCAAAATATCCGCCGCGCGATACAAACACGCCACGCGCTCTTCCACCGGCACACGCTTCCAGCGCTCGAAAGCCGCAGCCGCTTTTTCCACGGCCTGGTTGGCCATCTCCACAGTAGCCTTCTGAAACACGCCAATCACTTCAGTGGGATGCGACGGGTTGAAGGACTTGATCTTCTCGGTAGTGGTGATGCGCTCGCCGCCAATCGTCAGCGGATACTCGCGCCCAAACATCCCACGGACCGATGCCAGCGCGTCCTCCATCGCCTTGCGATTAGCAGGCTGAGTAAAATCGATAAACGCTTCGTTAACAAATTCCCCGCGCTGCAGATTCACCGGTGTCTTGGGTGTCCCAGTCGTGCCAGTCGTTGCTGTGGATGTCATTGGTTGTGCCTCACTCGGGCTGTGGTGCGCGTTCCGGAGCTTTCCATTTTAGCGCCGCGCGTGATGGTGGCACAAGGACAGCGTAAGTAGCGATTGGTGGTGCGTGCATAGTGACCGACGGGGCGAGGCGTCGGGCCTTTGAACTGCGAAGGCATGGGGCGAAAAATGGGAAATTTAGTGTCGATTAGAAATGATGCCGACTGTTTGTTTTCAATGAGTTGAGTCATGTTTTTAATCGCCGTTTGTGTCGATAGGGAATTACGGATGGTGTGTCCGTAGTGACCGCAAGTGGAGCTGAACGAGTAGGAAGAGGCCGCGGCGGATCTGGGCGGAGTGTCGCGGCACGCTGCGGGGTGCATGGCGCGTCGGCATGCCCGAGCGACTGCCGGTGCGATTCAGCTGCTAACCCGTTTGCCTGTGCGCCAGCCCGCATGTTGCGTCCTTATCGGGGCGGAAAAGTGCCCCGACTGACGCTAACACATTTGTGGACCGTTAGATATTCGTAGAAATACGGACGGGGGTAAGTGTGTGAGGCGGAACGAGGTACGGGATCGGGTGCTGTGTGGGTCGTCGCGTGTTGGTTTCGTGCGGATGGGCTGGCGTCGCGAGGAATAATGCGGGCATGAACATTCGCCTGCGGCCAGAGATTGAGGAGATGATCAAGCAGGACATCCAGTGCGGCGCTTACCAGAGCGTGGATGAGTTCGTGGAACACGCGGTCTCGATGCTGCACGAGCGGGAGGCTTGGCTGGCTGCGAATCGCGAGGAAATCCGGGCGAAGATCGCGGAAGGATATGCCGAGGCGCAGCGCGAAGAATTGATTGATGCCTCGGATGTGCGCGCGCGGATGGAAGAGCGCAAACGCGCGTGGCTTGCCGAACACCGCAAGGGGTAAGGGATGGAGGGTCACACGCCGCGCAAGAAAAGACCTCTTTGAGAGTCTGGAACCGCATCACTCAGGACAATCCTCAAGCAGCTACTCGTGTCGCCAGGCGATTGATTCACCGGCGATTTGACGTCTTCGTTTGGTCAAGAGCAGACGCTGGCTGGAAGCGTGGCGCGGATCGCCAATCGGGGGATGGGCTTTCCCAGGAGAGGCGACGGGTCGCCATAGGGATGAGAGGCCGCGAGAAAGCCTGGGAGCACAGCCAGAGTGTCTTCGCTGCGCTCGGGATGGCGTCCAAGGACGGCCTGCGTGCGTCGTGCAGGGCCACGGGGAAACGGTAACTGCTTTAACGCAGAGGGCGCAGAGGTCGGCGCGCAGAGTGCGCAGAGGAAATCGAAGGCGACGGCGCAAGGCAAGTGCCTGCTTTCCGACGTGCTGGGATGGGTGGTGCGCGGATTGCGGTTGCGAGCGTGGACCGCCGACGGTGGCGTGTGTGACGCCGGGCAAGCTGGGGCGCAGCCCTTCGATTCCGCACCGCCGGATCTCAGGATGAATCGCGCTGGAGCGCGATTCACAAGCAGCGCCCCTACCGTGGCTGCGCCTCGAACGTGGTGCCGGAGATCAGCGAGGCAGGCGTCGCTGGTGGAAATGCTGTTGGTCGGCGGGCGAGGCAAGCCTCGAACCTGGCTCGCTTTGGTTGGCGGGCATGGAGGTGCGACGAAAGCGGCGGCAAGCCGCCGCACTCCAAGATACGCCGCGCTGGGGATACTTGGCACCGCAAAATGTTCGGGGACATTGGTTCGCGGTGAAAGATTAGAGCGCGCCGCCCTTTCCGATTACTGCAAGGGCTCGGCGCGAACTTGTGATGCGCCGCGGCAGCATTGACGACATTCGGTCGCGGAAAAAGGGGCGGGGCTCCGCAACTGCGGGACCCGCCCCTACGCAGCGTGGAGGGGCTGCGTCGCGTTGATGCGGGCGAGTTCGCACGATTTAGCGAACGCTCCGCGTCGCGGCCTTACTTGCTTTTCGAGTAGAGGATGCGGACGAGGTGGTCGCGATGCGCGGCATAGTCCACTGTGGAGCTGTAGACATCGCCGAAGAGGGGTTGGGTTTTGCGCAGGGCTTCGATTTCGGCGTAGAACTTATCCATGGCCGCGGCGTTGGGAAAAACGGCGATGAGGGTGAAGGTGCCGGGCGTTTCGGTGTGAATCAGATCTTCCTCAACCGAATATCCGGAAAGAGTGCCATCAGCAACGGCGGCATCCAGCGAAGGTTTGCGATACTTCGTGAGCAAATCTTGGAATTCTTCGGCGTGGCCTGGCTTGGGCGTCCAATCCTGCACCAGGACATAGCCGCTGTCGGTGGTGCCGCCCTTGCCGTTGTACATCGTGGACATGGTGATCTCATCGGCATGCATGGTGTAGGCGATATCGGATGCAGTGGGAGCCGAGGAGCGCAGGGTCGCCAGAGCTTTCATCAAGCCGGCCATCGAGGTGGAAGTAAACCAACCGACGTGCGTGGGGGCGTTCAGTCCTTCGTGAACTTCCATAGCACCGTCACCGTAGCTGAGGATCGTGCCGTCGGCGAGAAGATTGTCGAAAACCTTGTGCTCCGACATCGCGTTTTTTTCGTACGCGGCCCATTGCGCGCGGGGAACTCCGAAGAAGGAAACGTAGGTGTAAACGACCGGCTGCTTGGGGGCCTCGGCTTGCTGGGCGCGCGCCGCGGGCGCGGAAAACACGAACATGGACATGAACAATACACACAACGTGGCAACGCAGAGCATTCGCTTGATCATCGTTTTTTTCTCTCCTGTTTTTTTTGGCTGACAGAACGATCGGAACCGCGAGGTTCGATTTAGACTGCTGTCGGATGCATCGTATGCTCGTATTGCTCGCGGAAACAACGAATTAATAAACGGGGATGCGGTGTGGAGAGCGCAAGCTTCCGGTTGTTGAGCATGCTTCGGAAAAACGCTTCAAAACATTTTCTCAGGGACCGAGGAGACGATGGAGCGCTCAAGCTTCGCGGCCTCAGCGGCTGAAGCCGCCCTGACGTCACGGCGGTTACGGCACGGCTGAAGCCGTGCCCTGACGAAAAGCAGATCCCTCCCCCGCTACCGCGGGTTCGGGATGACCCCTACTGCGCGTTTTCCGCCCTGTGTGAATCCGGATTAGCGCCGCGAGCGAGTGCCGAATGTACGGCGCGGTTGAGGCGTTGCGTGCGTAGAATTGCGAATTGACGCGAAATACATTTTGGCTTATTAATCGTGGGCTCTGCGGCGATTTAGCTGGGGTTTGTAACGGTTCGTCCCGTTTTTATAGAGGCGACGAACGGAGAGCGGCCGGCGCCGAGCCCGACGCGCGAGAAATTCGCCGCCGGACCGGTTCGGCCGCTGCTCCGACCTACAGACTTACCACCAGAACCGCCTCGCAAAAATCAAACGCTTGAAAAATAAGCCGTCCCGCTGTCTCCGCAGCGGGAATGGCGCAACCCCGAACCGTGCCGGTCCCGCTTTCCCAAAGCAGGAATACCGACAGGCAGATTTCACTCTCATCCGGCAGTCGCCGGCCGGAAATGCATCGGCCGCGCTGCAGGACGGGTGTGAACCGACGCTGGCGCGATTCGGAACGCGGTGGGAAGCGAAATCAAAATCAAGGAGGAACACATGGCGTACAACGTGAATAACTGGGGATTCATCGCGACTGGGCAGAAGATCGGCGTCGGGTACGTGATTAACGGCGGAGCTGATTTCGGCGCGCAGTTTGCACAAGGCTCGCCGGAAAATCCTGGCGGGAATCTGATTACGGATGCGCACGAGAAGATCCTGGATCCGAACGGCGCGGTGGTTTACGCATTCCAGCTGACGAACACGGGGACGGACACGTTCTTCGCGCTGGAAGGCGGCGGGCTGAGCTAGTTGGGCTGATGAATTTGTGAAAATCGAAGGAAGCAGGGACGAAGGAGAAAAAACATGGCAAAGCTGATGGTCATCACCGACGAGAACAACAAAGTTCTCGGGGCAATACGCAGCAACGTGATCCGGAACGAGAACATCACGCTGCAGTTGCGCCCGCATCCCGGGAGCAAGCACCGCTACCACGAGCTGGAAGTTCCCGACGAAGCAATGGAAAGCGTCGAGGACATCAAGAGGCACGTGCTAGGGAAGGCGGTTTCGCGGTAAGCAGGTGAAGGACAAAAGGACTCCCGGCTCTCCGAGGGCGTGGTTTTGCTGGACGCGTCCTCGGAGAGCCTGGAATGCGCGGGCGTGCGGGTGTGAGTGCGGGGTGGTTTCGGCGAAAAGCAGATCCCTCTCCGCGTCCCGCGCCCGCCAAACTGCGGCGGGCAAGAAAAAGCGCGGGACTGCGTTCGGGATGACACACGACTCTGGTGATCGGCGAACCGAAAAGCCCCACGCGGATGCAGAGCAGTAGCTGTTATAGCGAGCCAGCGGCCGCGCTATTCCGAGCAAGGGCCGCGGGAGATAATTTCTGGTTATTTGCGGTAGATGACGCCGGCTTTCATTACGAAGGAAACTTTTTCCAGCGTTGAGATGTCTTCGAGCGGATTGCCGGGGACTGCGACGATGTCTGCCTGATAGCCGGGCTTTAGCGCGCCGATTTCTTCCTGCCAGCCTAGAAGTTTTGCGCCGTTCACCGTGCCAGCTTGGATCGCGGCTAGCGGCGACATTCCGTATTTCACCATCAAGATAAATTCGCGGGCTTGTGTGCCGTGGGGAAATGGGCCGACGTCCGAGCCCATGGCGATGGGGACGCCTGCGGCGAGCTGCTTTTTGAAGTTGGTGACGTGCAGATCGAGCAGGGCCTGTTCGCGTGCGGCGGCTTCGGGAGTGGCGGCGTGTGCGGCGAAATATTCGGAGATGGTGAAAGTGGGGACGGCGAAAATTTGCTTTTCGCGCATGAGGCGCATGGTTTCGTCGCTGAGATGGAAGGCGTGGTCAACGGATTCGACTCCGGCGCGGGCGGCGTAGAGAGTGCCGGGTTCGCCGGTGGCGTGAACGGCGACGCGGTTACCGGTGCGGGCGGCTTCGCGGACGGCGACGGTGAGTTCTTCTTCGGTGTACTGATATGGTGTCGAGAATTTTCCGTTGGCGATGGAGTCCGCGCCGGTTTCGTAAATTTTAATGAAGTCCGCGCCTTCTTTCAGCTGTTGGCGAATTACGGTGACGAGTTCTGCGGCGTTGTTGGCGTAGGTGGCGTTGGGGAGAACGTGCTGCTCGGGGTTGTAGCCGATGGCGTCTTCGTGGCCGCCGAGGATATTGATGGCGTTGCCGCTGATGCGCAGGCGCGGGCCGGGAATTTCGCCGCGATTGATGGCGTCGCGGACGGCGGTGTCTGCGGAGCCGGCGCCTTCGGTGCCCATGTCGCGTTCGGCGGTGAAACCGGCCAGGAGATCGGCGCGCGCGGCAAGAGTGGCTGTGATGGTGCGCTGCGGGACGGATTCCTGCACGGTTTGCAGATCTTCGGCGCCGGGATGGAGGAAGAGGTGGACGTGGGCGTCAATCAGGCCGGGGAGAAGGGTGGCGTCGCCGAGGTCAATGATTTGCGCATCGGCTGGCTTGGTGACTTTCGCGCCGACTTCTTTTATTACGTCGGCTTGGATGAGGATTTCGCCGGGGGTGGTGAAGCGGCCGGATTCTACGTCGAGGAGGCGCGCGGCATGGAGGACGATGGCGTGCGGGGTCGGTGCGGGTTGCAATTGCGATTGGGGCTGCTGTTGCGTTGCTTGCGCGTGGAGTGATGTGGCGCAGAGGAACGTAAGAGCGAAGGCGAGAAAGGCGCGCGTTGTGAGCGTGTTTAGAGTCATGTGATGGCGCCGCGATTCTAAACCAATTTGGGTTGCTTAATTAAGATTTATAACGCGCGTCCGGTGCGACGCTTTGGAAGCCGTAGGTTTCGTAGCGCCAGGAGATTTTTCCTTCGCGCAGGCTGACGATCGTGAATCCTTCGGGGAAATCCAGGCGCGGGCCGTGCCACCAATTGCCGCAGACGGCGCCGCAGCAGGCGTACTGGCAATTTTTGTAATTCACGAGTTCGTTGATGTGGAGATGGCCTTGAAAGACGGCGAGGACATTGTGGTTGGCGAAGAGCGCGATTATTTGTGAGGAATTTGCGACGGAGACGGTGTCATGGCGCGGCGTGCCATCGGGTTTAGGTCCGTAGGCGAGATAGCCGGTGATGAGCGGGACGTGGGTGATGACGATGATGGGCGCTTTGGGCGGGAGGGCGGCGAGATCGTGCGCGAGCCATTGCAGCTGCGCGTCGTCAATGCGGCCTTCCCAGAGGCGATCGGGCGTGGGGAAAATGGAATCGAGGATGATGAAGTGGTAGCCGCGGTGGTCGAAGGAATAGTAAGTGCGCGCGCCGATGCGGTCTTCGAACATTTTTTTGCCGTAGCCGGGGTCGGTGGGCGTGGCGCCGCTTTGGGTGAGGATGCCGTAGAGGTCGTGATTGCCGATGGCGTGATGGAGCGGGGCGTTAATGGTGGCTTCGGTGCGGTGGTAGAGATCGAAGAGCATGTCGGCGCGGGAGCGGCTGGCGCCGAGCGCGTCGAAAACGAGATCGCCGCCGCAGATGGCGAATTCGGGTTGGGCTGCGGCAATTTTTGCGAAGGCCATTTGGCAGCCGTGGGCGGCGTCTAGTTCGGGTTGGATGTGGGTGTCGGTGAAGAAGGCGAAGTCGAAGGATTCCGGAGCGGGCTGCGGTTTGGCGATTGTCGCTGCGGCGGCGGTGGCGTTCGCTACGCCGTGATTCAGGAGCGGAACGCCGGGGAATGCGGCGGCGGCTCCTGCGGCGGCCAGGGTTTGCAGAAATTTTCGGCGGTCGTGGTTCAAGTGCGTCCCTTCGCTTGGAGTCGCGCGATTTCAGGCTGCAGCGTGCGCGTGGCCGGAGCGCTAGAGCGCGTCAACGACGTCACGATTGAGTATAGCTCGCGGGCCGTGGCGCAGGATCGGAAAGTGGAAACGGATTCGCAGACCGCATGCGCGAGAATGAATTACGGGCGGCGATAGGTGGCGCGAAATTTTCTGACGCCTGGGTCGTAGGGGTCGAGGTAATCATCGAAGGAGACTTCTTGCAGGCCGGCGCTGGAAAATGCGGCAAGTTCGGCGCGGGTGAGGCGCCAGGGGACGTGGCCTGGGTCTTCTTCCGGGTCGCGGCCTCTGGCGATTACCAGCAACAGTCCCGCGGGCTTTAGAAATTCCGCAATTTTGGGGAACGCCTGCGCGCGCAAGTCTGGGGGAAGCGATTGCAGGGTGTAGGACTCGAATACGAAATCAAATTTGGCGTGCCAGGATGCGGGCGGGGTTAGCAAATCCGCGGCGACATATTGCACTTTGGTGGCGGGAAAGCGGGTTTTGGTGGCGGTGATCGCCGTGGCGGAAATGTCGAAGGCGGTGGTTTGGTAGCCCCAGGCGGAGAGTTGCTCGGCGTCGTCGCCCAGGCCGCTGCCGATAATCAGGGCTGATTTGTTGCGCGTTTCTTGCGGATGCAATTTCCAGAAGTCCAGCAGGTTGGGATTGGGGACGAGGTCGGCCCAGGGAATTTCGGTGGTGCCGGATTGGGCTTCGCGGTAGAGAGCGTCGAACCAGCCTAGTGGGTCGCCCTTGGCGTTGAATTCGGCGGCTAGTTCGCGGGCGCGGGTGCGATCGGGCATTTGTGTGCTCCTGGTGACGGCTTGTTCGATGCGAAGAGAACGGCAAAAGATTTTACACAGAGAGTACAGAGGAACGGCGGAGAAAAATCTGAGAAAGATAGAGGCGTTTACCGCAGAGGCGCAGAGGGCGCAGAGGAAGTCTAAAGCGAGAGAGATCCTTCGCTCCGCTCAGGATGACGAGGCTACGCGATGCGGCGCGCCGCGTGCCGAACTTTGTTGCGTTACTGAGTGAGTTCATGGACCGCGGCTGTGAAAACTTTGGTGTGTTGGTCGATGTCTGCGGCGGTGGTGGCTGGCGACATCAGAGCCATGTTGTGGAATGGGGTCAGGAGGATGCCGCGATTTAGGGCGTAGAGATGCATGAAACGCTCTAGTTCGAAGTCCATGGCGGCGGCTGCTTCTCCGCCGTTGCGCGGGGGGTGCGGGTGGAACAGATATTCGGCGCGGCAGCCTAGGCGGGCTACGTGCCAGGGCAATGCGGCTTCGTTGACGGCTTTGGCGACGCCGTCGGCGAATTGTTCGGCCAGGGGAATCATGTGGGCGAAGGCGGCGGGAGTTAAGACGTGTTCTAGCGTGGCGCGAATGGCGGCTAGAGATAGGCGCGTTGCCTGCTAGCGTGCCGCCGATGCCGCCGGTGTCGCAATCCTCCAGCTGAATGCGGCTCGAGATCCTTTGCGCTACGTCCGCGGTGCAGCCGTAAGTTGCGGCGGGAACACCGCTGGCGATGGGCTTGCCGATGACAAAGAAATCGGGCTTGAGGCCGTGGGCGTGGGTGTAGCCGCCGGGGCCGGTGCAAATGGTGTGGGTTTCGTCGATGATCAGGAGCGTGCCGAATTTTCGCGCGAGGGCGGCGGCTTTTTCCCAGTAGCCGGGCTCGGGATGGACGATGCCGACGTTGGTGAGGACTGGTTCGGCGAGGATGCAGGCGACGTCTTGGTGCGCGAGTTCCGTTTCGAGCGCGGCGAGATCGTTGAATTCGACGATGCGGGTGGTCTCGACTGGATTAACCGGCGGGCCGATGTTGCCGCGGCGGGGGCCGGCGATGCCGTTGTGGAGCGAGATGTAGGTTTCGTCCACCGTGCCGTGGTAGCAGTAGTTGAAGACCAGGATTTTTGGGCGCTGGGTGATTTCGCGGGCGGTGCGGATGGCGAAGCGATTGGCGTCGGTGGCGGTGAGTGTGAACTGCCAGTAGGGGAGGCCAAAGCGGCGGGTGAGTTCTTCGCCGACCCACGCGGCGTCTTCGGTGGGAAGCATCAGGGTGATTCCGTGATTGGCCTGGCGCGCGATGGCTGCGGCGGCTGGCGAGGGAGAGTGGCCGGTCATGGCGCCGGTGTCGCCGAGGCATAGGTCAACGTAGTCGTGGCCGTCAACATCCTGGAAATGCGCGCCGTGGGCTTCGGCGACGAAGACGGGAAATTTGCCGGCCCATTTTTTCATCCAGTTCATGGGGACGCCGCCTAGGAGTGATTTTTGCGCGCGGGCGTAGAGAGCGGCGGAGAGAGGGCGTTCGGCTACGAATTTTTCTTCTTCGCGGGACATCAGGGCGTGGAGGCGGGAGCGATCGATGGTGCGATGGGAAGATTTTTTTGGCGTGGGCATGAACGGCTCCGTTGTGTGCAGTTGAAACGGTTCGCTACGCGAGAGAGGATATCGCAAAAGGCGGCGAAAATTCGAATGCTGGAGCTCATTTCGAAACCGACCGACCTGACCGCACTTGACTGGAAACTAGAAATAAGCGCCGAGCCACTTAACGGGTAAGTGCGCAGCGAGGGCGTTGGCAAGTTTTTCGTCGGCTGTGACGAGATGGGATTTATAAGACACAGCCAGCGCAACGTACAGGCTGTCGTAAAGGCTGCGGTCAAAAGCTGTGGCGATAGCGAAAGCGAGATCGAGCGATGCCCTGCTCGGAATCGTGGTAATCCGATACTCGCCGAGCCATGCGAGTCGGGTTTTTGCAAGCGACAAGGCACAGCGCTTCAATCGAACTGCTTTCCAAAGGAAGCTTCCCATTTCGGCCCAGAACAAATCTGGGACGACAAGTTGGATTTTGTCGCTGGAATACTGCAGTAACAGCTCGGACGCTTCGTCGGCCAAAGGTTCGCGGGCGCTCGGGAGCAGCCATTTTGCGACAACGCTCGCGTCCACGACGACTAGGCTCAACGCGCGCGGTCCTCTCGCTGCATTTCTTCGGTCGAGGGAAATCGCTTTTCAGATAGCTTGCCGGAGCGCAGTTGCATAAGTTTGCGCGTGATTTCGCGCCTGGCGCGCAGCTCTTTTTCGGTGGGAATGTTTTGCTCCAGGAGGGCAACGACTTCAGCCGCTATGGAGCGACGGCCTTCGCGGGCGCGTCGGCGGAGGGCCTCGTAGAGTTCATCGGGTACGTTTTCAACGTATAGAGTTGCCATAGCCGTATTATAGCATATCCCTAGGCGAGCGCGCGTGCATCGCTAGTGAAAAAGGCAGTGGCGAGTGGTTAGTGTCTAGAAACACCTCGTTCGGGATGACACGCGCGTCTTTCTCTTGGGGAGATCACGGCAAGGGCGAAAGATTACCGCAGAGGCGCCCCGACTACGTCGGGGTAAACGCCGGACGCAGAGAAAGGCGAGAAGATTAACACAGAGGAGACGGAGAAAAGCGGAGGACACAGAGAAAGAGGGAGACTAACCTACGGCAATGGCTGCCCGGTCCCGCTTTGCGGGACCGGCCTCTACACGGTCAAACGCAAAACCGCAGTGCATGCCGTTTGAGAGATTGGCGGACGCGCGCGAGATTAGCGGAGGTGCTTCGCGATTTCGCGGGCGGCGTTGTGGCCGGAGGCGCCGGTTAGGCCGTTGCCGGGGTGGGTGCCGTTGCCGCAGAGGTACAGGCCTTTTACGGGTGTAGCGTAGCGGGCCCAGCCGAGGAGGGGGCGCATGGTGAAAATTTGGTCCAGGGCTAGTTCGCCGTGGAAAGGGTGGCCGCCGGTTAAGCCGTAGGTGGTTTCGAGATCTTGAGGCGTTAGAGTTTGGACCGCTAGAATCTTCGCGGGGAAATCGGGGGCGTATTGCACGAGAGTTTTGATTACGGTGTCGCGCAGGGCGTCGCGTTGCAGGGACCAATCGCCGGATTTTAGTTTGTAGGGCGCGAACTGCATGTAGATGGACATGACGTGTTTTCCGGCGGGTGCTAGCGAATTATCGAGAATTGTGGGGATGGAAATATCGAGATAGGGGGCGCGGGAAAATTCGCCGTATTTGGAATCGTCGAAGGCGTGCTCGAGATAGTCAATTCCTGTGCCGATGTGGATGCGTCCGGCAAGCGCGGCATTGCCGTCGCAAGAATGCGCAAGCGCGGCGAACGACGGTAGGCCGTCGAGCGCGACGTTTACTTTCGCGGCGACTCCATTGCTACGGAAATTGAGCATTTTGACGATGAAGCTGGGCGGCAGGTGGACGGGATCGAGCAGGCCGAGCAGGGTGCGGCGCGGGTCGGCGCCAGAAATTACGGCTTTGGCTGAGATTTCTTCACCGTTCGCCAGCGCGACGCCGGTGACTGCGCCGTGCTTCACCAGAATTTGCGCGACTTCGGCGCCGGTGCGGATTTCAGCGCCGGCTTCTTTCGCGGCAGCGGCCATCGCGGCGGTGAGCGCGCCCATGCCGCCGCGCGGGTAGGCTGAATTCCCTACCGGATGAGGGTCAGCGGCGGCGCGCAGGAGCAGCAGTGCGGTGGAACCGGCGGACCAGGGGCCGAGCGAAGCGCCAAAAATTCCGCGCGCGGCTACGACGGCGCGAAGCAGATCGGTTTCGAAAAATTCAGCGACAAAATCCGCGACGGCCATCGGGCCCCAGCGGATCAGCTGCATCATTTCTTTTTTTCCGAGGCCGCGGACCTTGCGCCCGATTTTCAGGAGCTTCCAGAGGTCTTCCTTGGACGGTTTTTCGATTACGGGCGGCGTGAGGACGAGAAGCTCGGCGGCGATGGCGGCAGCGCGGGCGATTTCTTTGGAAAGTTCGAAATACTTTGCGCCGTCTTTTTTCGAGAAATTATCAATTTGGCGAGCGGAGGCCGAGGGATCGGTGTGCAGGACGAGCGCGCGGCCATCGGGCGCAGGCGCGAAAACGCGGACGGGCGATTCTAGTTTTTCCAGGCCGTGGCGGGCGAGTTGCATGTCGTGCACGATGTGGGCAAGCGGTGGGCCGCCGGCGTGCGCGACGGTGGAGCATTTGAAGCCGGGATGAAATTCTTCGGTGACGGCGGCGCCGCCTACGATGGAGCGGCGTTCAAGGATGAGAGGCTTGTGGCCTTTTTTCGCGAGGTAAAACGCGGTTACGAGCGCGTTGTGCCCTCCGCCGAGAATGATGATGTCGCGTTGCGAGGCCACGCTCAGCTTCTCCCTGTGTCTTTTAGAATTTCGAGAGCTGCGAGGCGTCCGGGAGCGCCCATGATGCCGCCGCCGGGATGCGTGGCGGAGCCGCACATGTAGAGCTTTTTTATCGGAGTGCGATAGCGGGCCCAGCCGGCGGCGGGACGCAGGAAGAAAAGTTGTTCGAGCGAAAGTTCGCCTTGAAAAATGTTGCCTTCGGTGAGGCCGGTCTGGCGTTCGATATCGAGCGGCGTGATGAATTGTTTTCCGATGATTAGATTTTTCAGGTTGGGCGCGAATTGGGAAATCGTGTCGATGACGGTGTTGCCGAAGGCTTCGCGCTGCTCGTCCCAGGTGCCGGATGACAACTTGTAGGGCGCGTATTGCACGAAGCAGGAAAGGATGTGTTTCCCGGGCGGCGCGACGGAGGGATCGGTGAGCGAGGGGATGACCATATCAATGTAGGGGCGGCGGGAAAATTCGCCGTACTTGGCCTGGTCGTAGGCGCGCTCCATATATTCCATGGAAGGCGAAATGGAAATCGCTCCGCGGAGATGATTGCCAGTACCGGGGAGGCAGGTGAAATCCGGCAGGCCGTCGAGCGCGAGATTCACTTTGCCGGAGGAGCCGCGATATTTGTAGCGGCGGACGTCTTCGAGGAAATCGGCTGGCAGCTCATTGGGTTCGATGAACTTTAGAAATGTCAGATTGGGATCGACACTCGAAGAGACAACGTCCGCGCGAATTTCTTCGCCGCCTTCGAGGACCACGCCGTGGGCGACGCCATTCTTTATGAGAATTTTCGAGACTGCGACTTCCTTGCGGATTTCGACGCCGGCTTCGAGGGCTGCGCCGGCGATGGCGTTGGAAATGGCGCCGGTGCCGCCGCGGCTGAAACCCCAGGAGCGGAAGGCGCCATCAATTTCGCCCATGTAATGATGGAGCAAAACGTAGGCCGTGCCGGGCGAACGGATGCCGAGAAACGTGCCGATGATTCCGGAGGCGGACATGGTGGCTTTGAGGACGTCGGTCTCAAACCACTGGTCGAGAAAATCGGCGGCGCTCATGGTCATGAGCTGGACGAGATTGTATTTGTCCTCGGCGTCGAGATTCTGGAAACGCTTGGCGAGGAAGGCGAGTTTTTTCAGGTCGCGCGGATCGAAGGACGTGGGATCGGGAGGAATCATGCCGAGAATCGGTTTTACGAAGCGGCACATGGCGACCATGGACTTGCCGAATTCTTCGTAGGCCTCGGCGTCGAGCTTGGAGTGGCGCTCGAGTTCGCGGCGCGTTTTGCCGTGATCGTTCTGGCGCCAGAGGTAGTCGCCGTTGGGCATGGGGGTCATGGTGCCGTCGAGGGGAAGAATTTCCAGGCCGTGGCGGGGGAGATCGAGATCGCGAATAATTTCTGGTCGAAGCAGCGAGACGACGTAGGAAAAAACTGAGAATTTGAAGCCGGGGATGATTTCTTCGGTTACGGCTGCGCCGCCGAGGACGTAACGTTTTTCGAGGACTAAGACTTTTTTTCCTGATTTGGCGAGGTACGCCGCGTTCACGAGGCCGTTGTGGCCGCCGCCGATTACGATGACGTCGTATTTCTTTGCCATGGATTGTGCGGGTGATGCGGCGGTGCGAAGGATGAACACCGGAGCCGAAACATTTTACAGGCGTGGGGGTGGAGTCACAAGGGAGAAGCGTGCGGCGGCTGACCGTGGGTCAGGGAGGCAGTGATGATTGATGAGTGCGAGACACATTACGACTGACGGTGGATTAACAAGGCAGCGGCTGGTGACGAGTGGCTGGTGGCTAGAAAAATCGGCGGGGCTGACATCGTGGCAAGCTGGGGCGCAGCAAGCAGCGCCCCTACCGTCGACGTCGTGACGTGGACGAACCGAAGAGAGATCCTTCGCTACGCTCAGGATGACGGACTGAAATCAAATCAGGGTCGCATGGAACGGCTTGCGGGGTGGTGGATGCGGGCACTATAATTGCGGGCTGCGTGCTTTGGTATTTTTCTTGTGGATAGGAGTGACTGTGCCGATTGGGACTGCGGTTCACGATAGAACTTTGAGATTGTGCGAGAGCATGAATTATCGCGAGTGGTCGGGGTATTACGCGGTGAGCGTGTACGAGATGCATCACGACCACGAGTACAACGCAATTCGCAATGCTTGCGCGCTGATTGATGTGACGCCGCTCTACAAGTACCGGATCGAGGGCAAGGACGCGACGAAATTCGTGAACCGGGTGATCACACGGGACATTAATAAAGTGGCGATCGGGCAGGTGATTTATTGCTGCTGGTGCGACGAGCAGGGAAAAGTGATTGATGACGGGACGATTTCGCGACTGGGCGAGAATTCGTACCGCTGGACGGCAGCGGATCCGAGCATTCGCTGGTTTCATCAGAACGCGCTGGGGCTGGACGTGCAGATGGAAGATATTTCGGACAAGGTGGCGGCGCTGGCGTTGCAGGGGCCGACTTCCGGGGGGCTGCTGAAGAAAGTGGCGGAAGCGGATATTGCGAATCTGAAATATTTTCGAGTTGTGCACGGGAAAATCGGCGGAGTGGACGTGGATATTTCGCGGACCGGTTATACGGGCGATCTGGGTTATGAGATATGGATGGCGTGGAAGGATGCGCCGCGGGTTTGGGACGCGTTGATGGAAAATGGGAGGCCGTTTGATTTGCATCCGGCGGGGATTATTGCGCTGGATGTGGCGCGGATCGAGGCGGGATTGATCATGCTGGAAGTGGATTACACCAGTAGCAAGCGGGCGTTGATTGAAGCGCAGAAATATTCGCCTTACGAGCTGGGGCTGGGCAAGATGGTGGATTTGAAGAAGGAATATTTTATCGGGCGCGAGGCGCTGGCGGCAGAACACGCGCGCGGGCCGAAGCGGCTGTTGATGGGACTGGATGTGCGCTGGGAAGATGTGGAGCGGCTTTACGACGCGGTGGGATTGGGGCCGCAGGTGCAGAGCACGGCTTCGCGCGCGCACGTGCCGGTGTATCGCGGAGGGTTGCAGGTGGGCAAGGCGACTTCGACGACGTGGTCGCCGACGCTGAAGAAGATGATCGCGCTGGGAAGTTTGAATCGCGAGCACGCTGCGGCCGGAACGGAATTGCAGATGGAACTGACGGTGGAAGCGGTGCGTCATAAGGTGCGAGCGACGGTGAGGGACTTGCCATTCTTTAATCCGCCTCGAAAGACGGCCACGCCGGTAATGTAAAGATCCGCGCTGGAGGAATTCATTGAAAGCTGAGTTGGCAGCGAGTGCCGGCGCTGCGCCGGGACATTTCTGTGGTTCTGTGCATCGTTTGAAGACAAATTTATTTTTATTGCGATTGTTCCTGCCGGGATTTTTTCTGATTGCGAGCGTGACTACCGTGAATGCACAGGATGCGAAGGCGAAGTGTCCGCCGACGGCGCGGATTGAGGATGTGACGGAGACGATTCAGGGAACGGTGGTGCACGATCCCTATCGCTGGCTGGAGGATCAGAACAGCGCGGAGACGCGGGCGTGGATTGACGCGGAGAATGCTTGCACGCAGGCGGCGCTGGGGAAATTGGCGGGGCAGGAGGCGATCGCCAAGCGGTTGGGAGAATTGATCAAGGTGGATACGATCGGGCTGCCGATCGAGCGCGGCGGGCGATATTTTTATGCGAAGCGCGCGGCGAACCAGGATTTGTTCGTCCTTTATATGCGGCGGGGGGCGAGAGGCGCGGAGGAAGTGCTGGTGGATCCGGCGAACTTGAGCGCCGACCACAGCAGCAGCGTGAATTTCGAAGGAGTTTCCGAGGACGGCAAACTGGTGGCGTATGGAGTGCGCAAAGGGGGCGAGGACGAAGTCTCGCTGCATTTTCTGGATACGGATACGGGGAAAGAGCGCAAGGACGTGCTGCCGCGGGCGCGTTATATTTCCAGCCCTACTTTCAGAAAAGACAAGAGCGGATTTTATTATTCGAAGCAGGTGGAAGAAGGGCCGCGCGTTTATTTCCACGCGATGGGAACGGATGCGGCGAACGACACCAAGATTTTCGGTGACGGTTATACGCCGGACAAGATCGTGGCGGTGGATGTTTCGGAGGACGAGCGATATTTGCTGTTTCAGGTTTTCTACGGGTCGGCGTGCGACCGGTCGGAGGTTTATTTTCAGGATTTGAAGATGGGCGGACCGATCACGCCGGTGGTGAACACGCTGGATGGATGTTTTCAGGGGGCAATCGCGGGCGATACTTTGTATCTGCAGACGAATTGGAAGGCGCCGAAATGGCGGATGGTGGCGGTGCCGTTGCGAACGCCGTCGCAGGAGCACTGGAAAGAGATTATTCCCGAAGGCGAATCGCGGATGGAAGATTTCCGGCTGGCGGGCGGGAAAATCGTGGCGCAGTATTCGCACAACGCCGCTTCGGAGCTGAAAATATTTCAGGCGGACGGGACGCCGGCGGGGGGAATTGCATTGCCGCAACTGGGAACGGTGGCGGGAATTGTGGGCCGCTGGAAAACGAACGAGGCGTTTTTTTCGTTCCAGTCGTTTGCGATACCGGCGACGGTTTATCGTTACGATTTGAGCGCGCGGGCGCTGGACGTGTGGGCCAAGCCGGCGGTGCCGATTGATGCGAACGCGTTTGAGCTGAAGCAGGTGTGGTACGAATCGAAAGACAAGACGCGCGTGCCGATGTTTTTATTTTACAAGAAAGGATTGCAGCTGGACGGGACGAATCCGGCTTTGATGACGGCTTATGGCGGGTTCGACGTGAGCGAGACGCCGATGTTTCGCGATGACGCGGTGCTGTGGGTGGAGCACGGAGGGGTGTTCGCGCTGCCGAGCTTGCGCGGGGGAGGCGAATTCGGCGAAGAGTGGCATCGCGCGGGGATGCTGGAGAAAAAACAGAACGTATTCGATGATTTTTTCGCGGCGGCGGAATGGCTGATCGCGAATCATTACACGCGGGCGGAGAAGCTGGCGATCACGGGGCGGAGCAACGGCGGCTTATTGATGGGCGCGGCGATGACGCAGCGTCCGGAGCTTTTTGGGGCGATCGTGTGCGGGTATCCGCTGCTGGACATGGTGCGTTACCAGAATTTTTTCGTGGCGAAATATTGGGTGCCGGAGTACGGGACGGCGGAGGAAGCGAGCCAGTTCCCTGCTCTGTATGCTTATTCGCCATATCATCACGTGGTGGCGGGGACGAAATATCCGGCGATACTGTTTTTGACGGGGGATAGTGATACGCGGGTGGCTCCCTTGCACGCGCGGAAAATGACGGCTGCGGTGCAGGCGGCGCAGGGCGGCGAGAAGCCGATCCTGCTTTTGTACGACACGAAATTGGGGCATAGCGAAGGGCGTCCGGTGAGCAAGATTATCGAAGAGGATACGCAGGTTTTGGGATTTTTGATGTGGCAGGTGGGGGTGAAGGGATTTTGAGGGTGGCTAGGTTGAGAGCGGAACGTCAAAGGCACCACAGATGAACGCAGATGAACACAGATAAAGGCAAAAGATTTAACACAGAGAACACAGAGGAAAAGCGGAGGACACAGAGAAAGGCGAAAGATTTAACGCAGAGGGCGCAGAGGTGGGAGCGCAGAGGACGCAGAGAAAGGCAACGGCACCACTGAAGAACGCTGATAAAGGCGATGCGAGAGGGAGCGACGGCGGGAATTTGCGGCAGCGACAGCAATAGCAGCGACCGTGTGACGCGCGAGACGCCGAGTTTGGACGATTTGAAATTATGGAGGCACGGATGCGAGGGACTATGCGGACGGTCGTGATCGCGCTAGCGGTGGCGTTGATATTTGTGTGTGGCACTGTGAACGTGGCGGTGGGGCAGACTGCGGCGGCACCGATACGGCTTGCTGTGGATGCTTCGCAGGCGCCGCAGAAGATTTTGCATGTGCATATGGAGATTCCGGTGACGGGTGGTCCGGTTACTTTGTATTACCCGGAATGGATTCCTGGGGAGCACATGCCGGACGGGCCGATTATCCAAGTGGCGGGGATGAAGTTCAGCGGCGGCGGGAAGCGATTGCGTGGCGGCGGGATCTGGTGGAAATGTTTTCGATTCATGTGGACGTGCCGGCGGGAGTGAGCTTGCTGGAAGCGGATTTCGATTTTCTGCTGTCGGGGCCGGCGACGGGATTTTCCGCGGGAGCTTCGGCTACGGCGTCTCTGGATGTGCTGAGCTGGAACCAGGTGCTGGTGTATCCGAAAGGGCTGCCGGCTAAGGATATTGTTTTCGCGCCGAGCCTGCGCTTGCCTGCTGATTGGAAATTCGGGACAGCGCTGCCGATTGCGAAACAGGATGGAGCGACGATTGAATTCGTGCCAGTGGCGTTGACGACCCTGGTGGATTCGCCGGTGCTTTCCGGCCGCTACTACCGGGCGATTCAACTGACGCCGGGGCAGAATCCGTCGCATGAAATTGATATCGCGGCCGACAGCGCGGCGGCTTTGGCCATGACGCCGGAGACGCAGCTGCAATTGCACAATCTGGTGATGGAGGCGTACACGCTTTTCGGGGCGCGGCATTATCGGGATTACCATTTTTTGCTGACGTTGAGCGACGACGTGGCGCACTTTGGCCTGGAGCATCACGAATCGAGCGATGACCGCACGGCAGAGCGGAGTCTGATTGATGACGCCGAGCGCGTGGAATTCGCGACATTGTTGCCGCACGAATACGTGCATTCCTGGAACGGCAAGTACCGGCGGCCGGCGGGCCTGGCGACTCCCGATTACCAGCAGCCGATGAAAGACGATCTGCTGTGGGTGTACGAAGGGTTGACGGAATATTTGGGCGAGGTGTTAACGGCGCGCAGCGGGCTGCAAACGCCGGAACAGTGGCGGGAAGATTTTGCGGGACTGGTGGCGCAGTACGAAAACCGGCCGGGGCGCGAGTGGCGTCCTTTGCAGGATACGGCGGACGCGGCGCCATTTCTTTACGACGCGACGAACGACTGGTCTAACTGGCGGAGAGGAACGGATTTTTACGAAGAGGGCGAGCTGCTGTGGATGGACGTGGACGAAACTTTGCGGACGATTACGAAGGACAAGAAATCGATCGACGATTTCTGCAAGGTTTTTCACGGAGGCGCGAGCGGGCAGCCGGAATTGAAAACGTACACGTTTGAAGACGTGGTGGCGGCGTTGAACGCCGTTGCGCCGTACGACTGGGCCGGGTTTTTGCGCGCGCGGCTGGATGGAGTGGCGACGAAAACTCCGAACGAGGCGGTGGAAAAAAGCGGCTGGAAGCTGGTGTACAACGAACAGCCGAACGAAGTCGTGGGGATCGAAGAAGCGCTGGCGCGGCGGGCGAATTTTTCTTTGACTGTGGGATTTTCGGCGTCGGATGAGGGCGTGGTGGGCGATGTGATTCATGGCGGACCAGCTTATCGCGCGGGGATTGGTCCGGGGATGAAGATTGTGGCGGTGAATGGGGCGCAGTATTCTTCGGACGCGATGCGCGGTGCGATTGACGCGGCCAAGACTGCGACGGAGCCAATACAATTGATTGTGGCGAACGGCGCGCAGTTCCGGACTTTTTCCGTGGATTATCATGGGGGGTTGCGGTACCCGCATATTGTGCGGGAAGAGGGGCGGCCGGATTATTTAGGGGAGATTACTCATGCGCTGGCAGCTAGCGCGGCGACGGCGGGCGCGGCGAATTGAAGCTGGGGAGGTGCTGAGATGAAATTTCATCCGATAGCGATTGTGGGGATATTGCTGGTGGCGGCGGGGATTGCGGCGTTGATCCATCCGCAGGTGGCGATGCCGGCGAAGAAACAGGAAATACAGGTGGGAGCGGGCAAGGCGATCATTGAGACGCGAAGGATTGTGACTTTTCCGCGGCCGTTCAGTGTGTTGTTGATTTTGGCGGGGGCTGGGCAGGCGTTTCTTACTTGCAAGGTGCGTTCGAGGATTTGAAGTGTTGCTGCGCTTGCGGAGTTCAACTTCACCACTGATGAACGCAGATGAACACTGATAAAAGCATTGATAAATCCTACCTGAGCTAAATCCAAAAGCAAAGACAACCGCGAAAGATTACCGCAGAGGCGCCCCGACTGCGTCGGGGTAGACGCCGGACGCAGAGAAAAGCAACTGCAACGGCTCCTACCTAAGGCTGGTCGCTACAACTTCAAAACCAACAGAAACGGCGGCGCGGTCCGATGAGGCTGAACCGGCCGCTACAAATTCCACGGCAACGGCTATGGCAATTCAAAAACAAAGAGCCGGCGAGACGCCGGCGCTACGAAGGCAACTGCGACCTCGACGACTCCTACCTGCGGATGGTCGCTACAAATTCACAGGCAACTTCAAAGGCGAGTCAAAAACGAAAAGCGGGAGAGATCCTTCGCTGCGCTCAGGATGACGACCGGGGAAGCAGCCTCACGTGGCGGCGAGTTAGTAGGTGGCGTGATCGTCGGGGTCGGTGGCGCGAATTTTTCCTGCGAATTTTGTGTAGGTGAAGATGGTGTAGGTTACGGCTAGGGACATGCCGATTAGCCACCAGATGAGGCCGATTTTCAGGCCGTAATCGGCGGCTTTGGCGTTGAAGATGGTGAGATTGTAGTTGAGGCCGGTGGTGGCTGGGAGGACGTTGGGGTAGAGGGTGAAGGTGACGCTGGTCAACATGCCGACGATGTAGGAGCAGGATGCGGCGAAGGCTAGGGCTTCCTGTTCGGTGCGCAGAAATAATTTGACGGCGAGCAGGCCGGTGATGGCCAGCATAGGAAAAATAAAACCGAAGGGATGCACGCGAAAGCTGAGCAGACCTACCGGCAGCAGACGGAAGCTGGTGAAGGTGACGAGGAGGGTGAGGGCGGCGACGAGCCACCACAAGCGCGATGCGGCGGCGTGGGCGCGAGCTTGCAATTCGTCGGTGGTGCGCCAGGTGAGCCAGACGGCGCCATGGAGAGCGAGGACCGCGAGGGCCGCGACGCCGATGAGGATGGTGTACCAATCGAGGATTCCGGTTTGGCCGGTGGGTTGAAAGTTGGTCCATAGAGGTTCGAAGAAATTGCCGGCGGCATCGAGTGGAACACCGCGGGCCACGTTGCCCAGCGCGGCGCCGAAAAATATGGCGAGCAGGATGCTGGCGAAGGAGAAGACCGCGTCCCAGAAGACGGACCAGATGTGTCCGCCGACGTGGCTGCGAAATTCGATGGAGACTCCGCGGAGAATCAGAAGCCAGAGAACCATCATGAGGGGAAGATAGAATCCGCTGAAGCTGGCGGCGTAGAGCGCGGGGAAGGCGAAATAGAGCGTGCCGCCCGCGGCAACGAGCCAGACTTCGTTGCCATCCCAGACGGGGCCGATGGTGCGGAGGAGGACGCGGCGCTCGTCGTCGGTGCGGGCGAGATAGAGATGGAGGATGCCGACGCCGATGTCGAAGCCGTCGAGGACGACGTAGCCGGCGATCATGATGGCGACTAGGCAGAACCAGATTGTGGCCATGGGCGTCCTTTTTTTGGCCGGCGGCGTTGTGAGCTTGGCGTCGCCGCTGCGGCCTCGTTTGGCTGCAAGCAAATCAAAAGCTCGCGGGAAATGCAGCCGCGACCTACAAAGATTTTCGAGCAACACCAACTGCAAAGGCGACGTCATCTACGCCCGTCCAGCGTAGCCGGGATGGACGCTACCCTTCGCTCCCGCACTGCGGGAGCGAAGGATGAATCGCGCTGCGGCGCGATTCACAAGTTCAAAAACAGCACCAACGGCTGCCCGGTTCGATGAACCTGAACCGGCCGCTACAAATTCAAAGGCAAATTCAAGAACACTTCAAAAACTAAGAGCCGGCGAGACGCCCTTCGATCCTGCCGGAGGCAGGCTCTCAGGACGAGCCGGCGCTACGATGCGGCGGCTGCCGCGTGAGCTGCGCTTGAGCCGTCGAGGCCGGGGCCGTGTTCGATTTCGCGATAGACCAGGAACAGGAAAAGCATTCCCAGAATTGTGTACATACCTAGAAAACCTAAGAGCGTGAACCAGGCGCTGCCGGCGGAGACCAGGGGCGAGACTCCGGCGCGGGTGCGCATCATTCCGTAGATGAGCCAGGGTTGGCGGCCGACTTCGGCGGTGATCCAGCCGGCGGTATTGGCGATGAAGGGGAGCGGGAGGGCGAGCATCAGGGCCCAGAGGAGAATGGGCGAATCGAACAGCTTGCCGCGAAAAAGCTGGAGTGCGGCGAGCGCGAGGATGGCGATGAACATGGTGCCGAGGCCGACCATGATGTGATAGCTGAAATAGAGCAGCGCGATATTGTCGGGCCATTCGGATTGCGGAAATTGGTCGAGGCCTTGCACCGTGGCGGTCCATTTCTGGTAGGTGAGGAAGCTGAGGGCGCTGGGGATGGTGAGGGGATTATCGAGGCGCTGCTTGGGGACATCGGGTTGGCCGAGGATGGCGATGGGGGCGCCGGCTTGCGTTTGGAACAGGCCTTCCATGGCGGCGAGGGTGGGGCGCTGAAATTCGGCGATCATTTTTCCCTGGCCGTCACCGGTGGGGAAAAGCTGGAGGAGCGCGGCGATGATGCCGACGGTGACGCCGACGCGGACGAAAATTTTGCCGAAGTTTTCGTGCTGGTGCGAAAGGATGTAATAGGCGCCGACGGCGGCCATGGTGAAGCAGCCGGTCTGCACCGCGCCAACCATGGTGTGCGCGTACTGCCAGAGGCCCCAGGGATTCAACAGCAGCGCCCAGTAGCTTTTTAGTTCGTAGGAGCCGTTCGCGGCGAGGTGGTAGCCGACAGGGTGCTGCATCCAGGCGTCGGTGAGGACGATGAGGTAGCCGGAAAGCCAGGAACCGAGAAACATCATGAGCGAGGAAAGCCAGTGCAGGCGCGGGCCGAGACGTTTTTCACCGAAGATAAAAAGGCCCAAGAAAGAAGATTCGAGGAAGAAGGAGAAGACGCCTTCCATGGCGAGAGTTTGGCCGATTACGCCGCCGGCGGATCTGGAGAATTGCGACCAGTTGGTGCCGAACTGAAATTCCATGGGGATGCCGGTAACGACGCCGAGGGCGAAGCTGATGCCAAAAATTTTGGCCCAGAAACGGGCGGAGTCGTTCCAGATTTCGTCGTGGGTGCGGAGGTAGAGGGATTTCAGGATTAGGATGAGGAGGGCGAGGCCCATGGTGAGTTGCGGGAAAATGTAATGGAAGGTGATGGTGAAGGCGAAATGCAGGCGATGGACGGTTAGTGCGTCTTCCATGGGGCCTCTTTTCGGGCGCGTGATGCGTGCGCTGAAATCGGGACCGCGGCACAACGGGCGGCCGAGTGTACGATCGGTTTCGTCACTTCGATCGATGGCGGTCTGAAGACCGCCGCTACCAAGTCAAAAGCGAGAATCCTGGGACGGCTTAGAGTACTCCCTTGGAAAAGGAAAACGAAAGTGTGATGATCACACGTTTTGGGGATGGTGGCGACAATTTATGGAGGCGGGGAGGGATTATGAGGCGGGGCGCGCGGGTTGCGGGGGCGGTGATCGCGGTGATGACAGTCGTGGTGACGGCTGCCGTGGTTGCGGCAGCGGGGCAGGCGGCGGAGAAGCGGGCAATCACTTTTAAAGATTTGATTTCTTTGCATCGGGTGAGCGAGCCGCAGATTTCGCCGGACGGGAAATGGATCGCTTATAGCGGTGGCAACGCCTGACATGGAGGCGAATCATGCGGTGCGCGATATTTGGATCGTGCCGGCGGCGGGCGGGCGGCGGCGAGGCGCGGCAATTGACGCGCGGGGGGAGTGATATGCGGCCGCGGTGGTCGCCGGATGGGAAGAGGCTGGCGTTTATTTCGGGGCGGTCGGGAACGCCGCAGATTTATTGGATCGCACTGGAGGGCGGCGAGGCGACGCGGCTGACTTCGATTTCTACCGGAGCGGACAACGAATTGTGGTCGCCGGATGGGAAGGCGGTGGCGTTTGTTTCTTCGGTGTATCCGGATTGTGGGGACGATGCTTGCAACGCAGCGAGGGATGCGGCGAAAGAAAAGAGCAAGGTGAAGGCGCGGATTTACGAAAAACTTTTGTACCGGCATTGGACGGAATGGTGGGACGGAAAGCGTGGACATTTATTTGTGATGGCGGCGGATGGCGCTAGCGCGGCGCGGGATTTGACGCCGGGGGCGAATTACGATGTGCCGCCGTTTAATGAGGGGGCGCCGGAAGCGATTGCGTTTTCGGCGGATGGCCGGGAGCTTTGTTTCACGGCGAATACGGACAAGGACGAGGCGTTGAGCACGAACGGGGATCTGTTTACGGTGGATGTGGCGGGCGGGAACGCGCCGAAGCGGATCACTACGAATCCGGGGAACGATTGGGGGCCGGCTTATTCGCCGGACGGGAAATGGATTGCTTATCGCGCGCAGTTGCAGGGCGGGTATGAGGCGGATCGGTGGCGGTTGATGTTGTACGAGCGGTCGAGCGGGAAGATCGTTAATCGGACGGAGGATTTCGATCGCAGCGTGGAATCTTATGCGTGGAGCCCGGACAGCGCGCGGATTTATTTCTCTGCGGAAGACAAGGCGGAAATGCCGGTGTATGCGATTGCCGTGGCGGCGGGAAGCGGGCCGAAGGTGGTGATCGCGGATGGGTTCAATGGGGATTTCGATTTGAGCCGCGATGGGCGGACTTTTGCGCTGGCGAGGACGAGTCTGACGATGCCTACGGAAATTTTTACGGCGGATGCGGATGGTGGCGGGCATTTGCGGCAGGTGACGCATCAGAATGGCGCGCTGCTGGCGCAACTGGAATTGCCTGCGGCGGAGCCTTTTTGGTTTGAGGGCGCGGAAAAGACGCAGGTGGAGGGATTGTTGATCCGGCCACCGCATTTTGATGCGGCGAAAAAATATCCGCTGCTGCTTTTGATTCATGGCGGGCCACAGGGGGCCTGGACGGACGCATGGGGATATCGTTGGAACCAGCAGGTGATGGCCGCGGCGGGATATGTGGTGGTGATGATCAATCCGCGCGGGTCAACTGGATACGGGCAGAAATTCACGGCGGAAATTAGCCGCGATTGGGGTGGGAAGGTTTACGAGGATTTGATGAAGGGGCTGGATGCGGCGATCGCGAAGTATCCGTTTATTGATGGGGCGCGGGTGGGGGCCGCGGGGGGATCTTACGGCGGGTACATGATTGATTGGATCGCGACGCACACGGACCGGTTTAAGTGTTTGATCAGTCATGCGGGACCTTACGATTTGATGAGCGAGTACGGAGCGACGGAGGAATTGTGGTTCGCGGATTGGGAATTTGGCGGGACGCCTTGGAGTAAACCGGAATCGTATCGGAAGTGGTCGCCTAGCGAGTACGCGGCGGGGTTGGGGAAATATAAGACGCCGACTTTGGTGGTGGGAGGAGAGTTGGATTTTCGCGTGCCTTACAACCAGGATTTCGAGTTTTTTACCGCGCTGCAGGTGCAAGGCGTGCCGTCGAAATTGGTGATTTTCCCGGACGAGGGGCATTGGGTTTTGAAGCCGCAGAATAGTGAGTTGTGGTACGGGACATTTTTGGATTGGTTGGGGAGATATTTGCGCTAGGGATGAAGAGAAACAGAAAGAGGCGGATGTTCGGTCCGCCTCCGGCCATTTTGGAGTTTGCGGCGAATTAGTGAAATGCGACGCCTTTGGTCTTGCCAGCGAAATCGATCTCTACGACGCGGTCCGCGTTGAAGAGGACTTCAGTTTGGCGAGGCTTTTGTGCGAGTTGAACCCATTCACACGGAACAGATGCGACAGTCTTGCCATCGTCGGCTCGGACGACGCTGATTTGATTTTGGCCGTCGTTCGCTTTGAGATTGTATGTCCCGGGTTCCAACTGCTGCGTGCCGATAGTGACGGGATGATCGATCACCAGTTGAGCCGAATCGGTGCGGGCCCAGATGGGGAGCGAGAGAATTAGAACAGCAACCGCTGTAAGGCTGGTTTTGGTACGAAGGTCCATTTCTTCTCCTCTTCAAAAGTGCAATTTACCGCCGAGATTTCGAGCAACATAGCCTCAACACTCCTGCGGGCGAGAGCGTCACTGCGAAAATCCTCGCAGCGCCCTCTATTGAAAGATGCGCTGGTTCGGCAGGTGGTTTCGTTTTTGTGGAAGCGTAAGTTATTGACTTCATGGCACTTCCGTCGCGGCGGGGATGCGGCTGATGTGTGAGGATCGCTATTTGAGGTCGAGCTCGTGCGTAGTTGTGCGGATTGACGGGGGCGTTAGCGGGTGACATGGTGGATTCCTCACCTTGGGGGTCTCCATGCGAGCTTTGAGGGGCGTGTTTTTCACCGCTTTGGCGGGGGTATTGGCGTTTCTTGCGCTGGCGCCGGTCGGCGGCGCGGAATCTTTCAACATCACTAGCGCGCCTGCCGGGGCGAATGTGGAAATTGATGGGGCGCTGGTGGGAACCACTCCTTTTCATACGGACTATCCTGGCGGTTACTTTCATAAGACACATACGGTGTTTGGCGCGCGCCTGGAACATGCCATGACGTTGCGTGTTTCGTTGGCCGGTTACGCGGCGCAACAGATCACGATTACGAATGGGCCGTATGAGTGGCTTTCGGTGAATGGCAAGCGGCGGGGAAATTATTTTGTGCTGAAGTCGGATCATTTTGACATGAAGCTGGCGGGGGGAGCGGAGAGCGCGAGCGCGACTGGGGCTGGGGATGCGCGGGTGGGGCCGATGCATCCGCATGCGATGCCGGTGGCGGCGGCTTCGAGCGATGACGGGGAGAAGGCGCGTGGGGTGGGAAGCGTCGCGATCCTGTCTGATCCGGCGGGTGCGGAGGTTTATGTGGATGGACATTTTGTGGGGCAGACGCCGGCGACTTTGCATCTGGCGAGCGGGGCGCATCGGATTGAATTGCGGGCTGGGGGAAAACGGGATTGGTCGAGAGAGCTTGAGGTGATTAAGGATAGTGAGGTGACGGTGCGGCCGGTGATGGAGAGGGTGGAGTAGGGGTGGGTTGGCGTAGCTGTGGAGTCTGGTGGTTCCACAGAAAGCAAATGGCGCCCTGAAGGGCGCCGCTCCAAATTCAAACCAACATCAACGGCTGCCCGGTTCGATGAACCTGAACCGACCGCTACAAAGACAACGGCAAAGAGTCGGCTAGGCGGACATCGTGGCAAGCTGGGGCGCAGCAAGCAGCGCCCCTACCTCCCGAGAAAAACGCGGCACGGAGGGGTCGCTCGAACTGCAACGGCAAAGGCGCCCAGCTAAAGCTGGCCGCTACAAATTCAACTGCAACAGCAAGAATCAAAAGAGCCGGCGAGACGCCGGCGCTACAACGGCAACGGCACGGCGCCAATCGGTTGATTGGCGTTCCTAGGGTGCGGCTCGGCGTTATGTACGCGCGGCGAAGGTGTAGGCGCGGCGGAGGTATTGGCCGACTTCTGGGACGCGGAAGATTTTTAGTAGTGCTACGTACAGTACGATTCCTGCCGACGTTACCGCGGTCAAGAGCAGCAGCGCGCCGATTATGCGTTGCCAGTGGATGAAATTTTCCAGCCAGGCTGTGAGGCGGTAGCACGCGTAGCCTGCGGCGCAGGAGGCTACTGCTACTTTGAGGAAGAAGACTACGAGGCTGCCCTCTTCTGGATTTTTTGTGCGGCGGGCTAGCAGGACGAAGAGGAGGATGGTGTAGGCCACGATGCCTATCGTGCTGGCTAGGGCTAAGCCGACGTAGTCGAGGCGGCGGACTAGGAGCCAATAGACCGGGAGGCTCAGGAGAGTGGTGACGGTACCGACTACGGCGGGAGTGATGGTGTCGCGGGTGGCGTAGAAGCCGCGGGCCAGGATATTCTGCGCGCCCCAGGCGAACATTCCGATTGAGAAAAACGCTAGCGTGGAGGCAGTGGCCGCGAGATCCGGGCCGTGGAGACGGGTGTGCGAGAAGACCAGATAGACGAGCGGGAGACTTTGCGCGATGGTCAGCGCGGAGATGGGCAGGAGCAGGAAAATCAAAGCGCGGAATGTGGAGTTGAGGATTTGGTTCAAGTCGTCGAATTTTTTTTCTGAGTAGAGTTGCGCGAGGATGGGAAATGAGGCGACGCCGATGGCTTGGCCTACCAGGCCTAGGGGGACGCGCATTAGGGTCTTGCCGTTGTTGAGCCAGGTGATGGAGGCTGGTTGGAGATAGGAGCCGAACCAGCGGATGATCCAATCGTCCACAAAGGAAAGTGAGAGCGCGAGCATGATGGGGACGGAAAGCTTCAGGAACATCCAGAAGCCGGGGTGGCGGATATTGAAATTGGGCCTGAAAATCGCGCCGGCACGCCAAGCTCCGTAGATTTGCAGCAGAAAATTTCCGCAGATGGCGCCGCCGAGGACGCCGACCGCGAAGCCATTGATCCCGACGCGCGAGTAGAGCAGGACGCCGCCGAGGATGATGCCGATGTTGTAGATGATGGGCGCGAGCGACGGGATGATAAAGCGATTTTTGGCGTATTGCACCGCACTAAGGATGCTTCCCTCGTAGAAGCAGATTTGCGCGGGGAGCATTAGGCGCGTGAGGAATACGGTTTGATGGAATTCGGCAGGGGCGAAGCCTGGAGCGATGTATTTCACCAGATGCGCGGCGTAGATTTCGCCGAGGACGACGAGCGTAACCAGAATGCAGCCCATTACGGTGACGACTGTGGAGAAAACGCGCCAGCCTTCGTCTTCGCGCTGTTCAGCGACGTATTTGGCGAAGACCGGGATGAAGGTGATGCTGAGCGAGCCTCCGGCGATTAGATAATTAAGGAAATCGGGGAGAGTGAAGGCGGTGTAGTAGGCGCTGGTAGCAGCGTTGGCGCCGACCTGGTGGGCGACGGTCCAATCGCGGAAGAAGCCGAGGATGCGGCTGAGCAGGACGCTGGCCATGACGATGCCGGTGGCCGCGGCGATGCGACGGTGGAGGTGGTCGGTCGTCGTCACGGGGATAATGGTAGATGGATTGGTGCGTGGGCGGTAGAGGGTTTGCGGGGGGTGTTTCCGGTGCGAAGGGGAGTCGTGTTGAGAGCGCGAGCGGTGGTCACGGCGCCCGTGGTGAGAGCGGCGAGGCAAGCCTCGCCTTGTGAAGGCGGAAGCAAGCTTCCGCACTCCAAGATGGGGTGCGCTTCGCGGATTTATTCTTGGGTTTCGTCGTGCTCGGCTGCTGTTGATGGATTTGCTGGGAGTTTAATGGGTTCGCGGGGCGGGGTTCCGTCGGGGGCGGCGCGGAGATATTGGACTGGCCAGCTTACTGGGAAGCCGAGGTCGCGGGCTACGGCTAGGGGCCAATACGGCTGACGCAAGAATTCGCGGGCCAGGATTACTACGTCGGCTTTGTCACCATTCAGGATGGAGTCGGCCTGGCTGGCGCTGGTGATCATGCCCACGGCGCCGGTGAGGATACCGGTGCGCTGGCGGATTTCTGCTGCGAAAGGAACCTGGTAGCCCGGGCCGACGGGAATCTTTGCTGCGGGAACCATGCCGCCGGAGGAGCAATCAATGAGATCTACGCCGAGCGGGCCGAGCTGTTCGGCGAGAGCGACGGATTGCTCGAGGTCCCAGCCGCCGAGAACCCAATCGCTGGCGGAGATGCGGACGAATAAAGGATAGCCGGCGGGCCAGACGCGGCGGACAGCGGTGACGACTTCGCGGAGCAGGCGCGTGCGATTCTCAAGCGAGCCGCCGTAGGAATCGGTGCGCTGATTGGCGAGGGGCGAGAGGAATTCGTGGAGGAGGTAGCCGTGCGCGGAATGGATTTCGATCACTTTGAAGCCGGCTTGCAGGGCGCGCACCGCGGCAGCGGCGAAATCTTTTACGACGTCTTGAATTCCGGCGGCATCGAGCGCTACGGGCTTCGCGTAGGTATCGGAAAAAGGGATGGCGCTGGGGGCAACTGGTTTCCAGCCGCCTTGGGATTCAGGGACGAAGCCGCCGCGCTCCCAGGGACGCGGAGTGCTGCCTTTGCGTCCGGCGTGGGCGAGCTGAATTCCGGGGACGGTTCCCTGCCCTAGCAGAAATTGGGTGATGCGGGAGAGGAAGGCGATGTGCTCGTCTTTCCAGATGCCGAGATCTTGCGGGCTGATGCGGCCTTCGGCGGAGACGGCGCAGGCTTCGGTGAAGACGAGGGAGGCGCCGCCGACGGCGCGGCTGCCGAGATGGACGAGGTGCCAATCGTTGGCGAAGCCGTCGGTGCTGGAATACTGGCACATGGGGGAGACGACGATGCGGTTGCGGAGGAGGACGTCGCGAATTTGTAATTCATCGAATAGGTTCATGGGCGATTGGATGATGCGTGCGGGGGAAAAGTGGCAGGAGACGCGCTGCGATTCATGCGTGCGGGTGAAGACGGGTGGTGCGAAGGCAACGGCGAAAGATTACCGCGGAGTGCGCACCCTTCGATCCCGCGCCGCGGGATCTCAGGATGAATCGCGCTGCAGCGCGATTCACAAGCAGCGCCCCTACGAATCATTGGAACTGTCGTGGTGCTAGAACCGGAAGACCAGGCCTGCGTGGGCTACCGGGCTGTATTGGTAGGTGTTGAAGTAGCGGCTGCACATGGCGTCTGCGCCCAAACGGATCGCCCAGCGCTCCTTGAAGGGCAAGTCAACGCCGCCGCCAAGTTCGTAGGCGAAAGCGTGCTGGAGACCGGCGGGCGTCTGAGGCGTGAAGTGGGAATATCCGGCCAGAGCGTGCGCCCAGATTTCGATTCCCTTTTTCGCGGACCAGCGAAAACGCGGACCACCGCCGCCGAACAGGAACCAGGAGCTGACGTTGTCTTGCGTTGCGTGGGTAGCCGCGAGCTCGCCATCCACGCCGAACCAATCTTTCCAGTAATAGACGACGCTGTAGTTGAAGCCGTTCATACTCTCAGTGATGTGGGGCAGTTCGAAAAAACGCATGAAAGTGTAACCGCCATAAAGCTGCCAGGAATAATTCTCGAAGACGCTGGTGACATCTTGCGGAGCGGCGGGCGGAGCGGGCAGCAGTGAGAGCGACAGCGGCGTCGAAGGCGCGAAGGCTCCGGGAGGGGCGTTCGCCGGAGTATTGGAGAACGGCGTGAGCGCGATGGCGGGTGCGTTCGCGGGTGCGTCAAAAGTCCCAGGCACAGCATAATAGGAAGATGGCAGCAACACGGAATTGGAAGCGGTGGATTGTGCGCTGGAGCTTATGGATAGAAGAAGGACGAAACCTAATAGGAAGGCAAAGTATCGCATAGCGTATTTCCCCCAGATGACAATAGCACGTCAGAGCTACCCCCATAATTTGACCGAGAAAGGGTGCTGATGTCCACATTAAATTGGAGAAGGGAGCGAAGATGTAAGGGGTAGAGGAGGGAGTTTTTCTAAATTTTCTCTAATGTTCGCGGCAGGCTGAAGAATGGAGCACGAATCGCGCGAAGAAGCGATGGGCGAGCGGACGCTGGACTTGCAGCGAAGGGCTGAGGGAAAGGAAGTGGCGGTGTTCTGGCCGAGCAGAGCGATGGTATTAGTGATATAAGACTGGACCGCGAGCGGACTATTCTGCCGTTGCGCGCTGCTGATTGGAGAGTCATGTGGCCGTAAAAATTTTATTTTTGCTGGGGTTGGCGTTGTGCGCGAGCGGAGTGATTTCTCCGGCGGCGGCGCTGGCGCTGGGGCTGGTTTTTGGATTTGGGTTCACGCATCCGTGGCAGACGGAATCGCGCACGGCGACGAAATATTTGCTGCAAGCGTCGGTGGTGGGGCTGGGATTCGGGATGAACCTGCACGAAGTATTGCGCGTTGGGCGGAGCGGGTTCGTGTACACGGCGGTGAGCATTGCGTTCGCGTTGACGGCGGGATTGCTGGCAGGGCGGATGCTGGGGGTGAACAAAACGGCTTCGATTTTGATCACCGTGGGTACGGCGATTTGCGGTGGGAGCGCGATTGCGGCGGTGGCGCCGATCATTCATGCGGATCAGGAAGAGACGGCGGTTTCGCTGGGGACGATTTTTATTTTGAATGCAGTTGCGCTGCTGATTTTTCCGCCGCTGGGATGGCTGCTGCATCTGTCGCAACAGCAATTTGGATTGTGGGCGGCGCTGGCGATTCATGACACGAGTTCGGTGGTGGGGGCGACGGCGCGTTATGGCGCGGTGGCTTTGGTGGTGGGGACCACGGTGAAATTGACGCGAGCTTTGTGGATCGTGCCGGTTTCGGTGGGGGCGGCGGTGATGAAGAGGTCGGATAGCCGGATCCAGTGGCCGTGGTTTATTGGTTTTTTTTGTTTGGCGGCGGTGGCGAATACTTACTGGCTTGGGCTTGCGGGGGCGTGGCATGTTTTGAGCGTGATGGGGAAATTGGGACTGACGGCTACGCTTTATTTAATTGGGACGGGGATTTCGCGGGCTACGGTGCGGCAGGTGGGGGTGAGGCCGATGTTGCAGGGGGTGGTGCTTTGGATTTTGGTGGGGGTTGCTTCTTTGTGGTTGATACATGCGGGGTGGATTGGGTTGTAGGGTGGCGTGGTTCGTGCTGCGACGCGAAAGACCAAGACAACGGCGAAAGATTACCGCAGAGAAGCAGAGGTCGCAGAGAAGGTTAAAGACCTTACACAGAGCACACCGAGAAAAGGCGGAGAACACAGAGAAAGTTAACTGCGAATTCAAAGCAGAAGCAACGGCGCGCGGTTGACTTGGCGCGTTGACGTGAAATTTAGTCGGCGGTTTCTGGCGCTGGCGGGGGGACGGATGCTGGCGGGGGGACGCGGGTTGGCAGGATCGTGGAGTAGAGCGCGACAACGGCGACGATGATGTTGGCGACCATTACTGGTTTGGAGTTGATCAGGATGCCGTAGGTTAGCCAGACGACGGCGCCGAGGGCCTGCATGATGCGGAGCGTTTTGTGATTGCGGAAAAAATAGGAAGCGGTGACGAGAGCGGTGGCGAGCCAGCCGATTGAGCTGATCATATTGTTGAGCCATCTCCTGAGCTAGTTTCGACGGCTTCTTCCGTCGCGGGGCGGAGCGTGAGCCAGTCGGTGCGAACTTTATCCCATTCCTGAATTAGAAAGCCGTAGGATTCCAGGAAGGTGCGGATTTGCGCGCGGCTTTTGCCGACAATTCTTTCCAGGATGGGGACGAGGACGCCGAGAGCGCTGGCGCTGAGAATGGTGCGCTGGGCGATGTGGGAAACGTGTTTGGTTTCGGAGACGGCGATGGTGAAGCCGTCGCGGGCGTTGATGTGCAGCATGACGTGAATGTCGGAGCTGCCGTCGCCGGCGTAGATGACGTGATCGGGGCCGATTTTCATTTTGGCTTGTAATTCGTCGAGGAAGGCGACTTTGCCGTAACCGGCGGTGGCGCGGACGATGGTGTCAATTTCTCCGCTGCTTTTGTATTTGAATTCGGTGCCGTGAATGCGATCGGGCGGCAGGATTCCTTCGAGCGCGGATTGGATTACTTCGACGGGCGCGGCGGAGAGAACGTAGAAATCGAAATGATAGCCCTGGATGCCGTGGTCGAGAATTTCGTTGAGCAGGCCGATATTGGCTTTGAGGCGGATTTCCTTGCCGACCTGAATTAAGTGTTCCTTGCGGACGCGCGAGCGGAATTCGGGATCGTGGAGCAGGAGGTAGGCTAGTTCGGCGCCCTGCTGGACCAGATTGAGTTTGGCCATGCCCGCGGCTTTGCGTTCGAATTCGGCTGTGGGGATTCCCACGATTTCGCTGAGCACGTAACCGGAATCGTTGAACGTGAGAGTCTGGTCGAAATCGCTGACGAATAAATAGGATTTGAGTGCGGCATCGCTCATGAAAGTAATTTACCTCCGGCTGACAGTGCTGGCTGCTATTACTACATTTTACATCAGTTTGATGCGGCGAAGGCCGTGGTGGGGGCATGGATGGAACGCATCAGTAAGATGAATTTGCAACGTGGCGCGATTTTTTAGCGTGGGATTTCGAGGAGCACGGCGATGCCCTGGCCGCCGCCGATGCAGGCTGAGGCGATGCCGTAGCGTAGATTTGAGCGGCGGAGTTCGCGTGAGACCGTCACGGCCAGGCGTATGCCGGTGGCGGCGAGAGGATGGCCGATGGCGATGGCGCCGCCGTTGACGTTGAGCTTGTTGCGGTCGAGGCCTAGCTCGCGTTCGACGCCGATGATTTGCGCGCCGAAGGCTTCGTTGATTTCGAAGCGGTCGATGGCTTCGAGCTGCATGCCCATGCCGTCGAGGAGTTTGCGGATCGCGGGAGCCGGGGCGATGCTCATGATTTCGGGAGGCACGCCAACCGTGGCGACGGCGGCGATGCGCGCGAGCGGCTGGATATTGCGCGACTTTGCGTACGCGCCGGAGCCGACTAGCGCGGCGGCGGCGCCGTCCACGATGGCGGAACTGTTGCCGCCGGTTTGCACGCCGTCGAACGCGGGGCGAATCTTGGATAAGACTTCGTAGGAGGAGGGGCGGATGTGGGTGTCGGCGGCTAGGCTTTCGATTTTGCTGGGGAGGCGGATCGCGCGTGGGTTGTAACCTTCCAGTTCGAATGTTTCGCTGATGAGCGGCGTAATTTCGCCGGAGAGGAAGCAGCTTTTTTGCGCGGCGAGGGCGCGAGAGAAGCTTAGTTCGGCGAAACGGTCCACTTCTTCGCGGGTGATTTTGTATTTGCGGGCGGTATTTTCCGCGGTTTGTCCCATGGTGATTCCTGGCGCGGGATCTAACAGTGCTTCCCAGAGGAAATCTTTGAATTCGACTTGGCCCATGCGGAAACCGCCGCGGTGGGTGTAGGCGGCGATGGGATTGCGACTCATGGATTCGGCGCCGACGCAGAGGCCGAGCTCGATTTTTTTCAGGGAGATGGCGTCGGCGGCCTGGCTGATGGCTTCCATGCCGGTGCCGCAGACGCGTTGGACGAGTAGCGCGGGGCGATCGAGCGGGACGCCGGAATAGAGGCCGATGTGGCGGGGGAGGACGTAGGCGTCAAAGCTGGCTTGGGCTACGCTGCCGGCGATTACTGCGCCGACGTCTTGAGGTGGGATTTTTGTGCGTTCGAAGAGGGCGCGGGCGGCTTTGATGCCGAGATCGGTGGGGGAGACTAGGCCCAGGGCGGTGTTGTAGTCGATGAAGGGGGTGCGGACGCCGTCGAGGAGGTAGATATCGTTGTAGGCGATGAAGAAGCCGCCGTTTGTGGTGGTGGGCATGAGTTAGTTCTCCTTAATTGACGTGGCACTGATGGTGCGCCAAAGTGCGCCGCCGGAAATGCAACACCGAATCAACGGCTGCCCGGTTCGATAAACCTGAACCGGCCGCTACAGAGTCAAAAGCAAAGTCAACGGCGACGGCGTAATGCAAAGTCAAAGGCAACGGAGCCGGCGGGACGCCGGCGCTACCAAAAGCAAAGTCAAAACATTTCTTGACACGCAGAATGCGCGGCGATGGTTGCGGCGCGTAGAGTTCTGCGACGATTGCGGCGCGGCGATCCAGGACGGCGTGTTGATTCAGCGAGCCTTTGTCGGTGATTTCTCCAGCGTCTAGCGATGGCGGCTCTTCTACGATTATCGCGCGGGTGACGCGAGTGGAGCTGCCGGTGGAATTTGCGGCGCACGTTTCGAGGAGGGCCTGAAAATGCGCGCGGATTTGTGGATGCGAAAAAATGTCGGCGGCGGATGCTTCGCGCTGGAGCTGCGGGCAAAGAGCACGGCAGGCGTCGGCATCGGCGAAAATTAGCATGCCGACGGCGTCGCGGTCGTGGCCGGTGATTACCACGTCGCGGACGTAGGGCGCGAAGTGGCTGAGAATGCGCGAACGCAGCGGGCCGACGCTGGCCCATGTGCCGCTGGCGAGTTTGAAGTCCTCGGAGAAGCGGCCGTCGAAGAGGAAACCTTTATTGACGTCGGCGGGATCGACGAACTTCAGCGCATCGCCGAAATTGTAAAAGCCGTCTTGGTCGAACGCTTGTGCGGTTAGTTCCGGCTGGCGCCAGTAGCCGGGAGTGATGTTCGGGCCGCGCACGCGGACTTCTAATTTTGCGCCGCGGGGGACGAGTTTGGCTTCGACGCCGGGAATGGGGATGCCGATGACTCCTGCTTGATCGGTTTCCCAGGTGGTTTGAATCGCCATGGGAGCGGTTTCGGTGGAGCCCAGGCCAGTGACCATGATGATGCGCTCGCCGCAGGTTTGCAGGGCTAGGTCGCGATAGGCGTCCCAGACTGGTTGCGACAAGCCCGCACCGGCGTAAAAAAGCAGGCGCAGGTGGCGAAAGAAATTTTCGCGCAGCTGTTCATCAGAGCGCAGTGCTGGCAGCAGGTCTTCGTAGCCTTTGGGGACGTTGAAATAAACGGTGGGGGAAATTTCGCGCAGGTTGCGGATGGTTTCCGCGATTAGCGAGGGGCCGGGTTTGCCATCATCTATATAAAAGCTGCCGCCGTTGTAGAGAGCGATGCCGGTATTGTGATTTCCGCCGAAAGTGTGATTCCAGGGGAGCCAGTCGAGGAGTACGGGAGGCTCGTCCTGCAGGAAACAAAAAACCTGGGCGATCATTTGCTGATTGCAGCAGAGCATACGGTGAGTGTTGATGACGCCTTTGGGCATGCCAGTGGAGCCTGAGGTGAACAAGATTTTTGCGACGGCGTCTGGCTGGATTTTTTGGTGGGCGGATTCGACGGCTGGTGTCGGTGTGGTGGCCGCGAGCTCGGCGAAGGGAGTTGCTTTTCTGGCTGGCGGGGGCGCGGTGGTGAATACGATTTCTGTGGCGTGCGGGACTACTTTTTCGAGCGCGTTCGCGTAGCGTTCGCCGTGGGAGACGAAGACGAGGCCGGGAGTGAGGAGGCCTAGGGTGTGGCGCAGCTTGCCGAAATCGCGCGAGACTAGCGAATAGACTGGGGAAATGTGGGCGGTGGGAATTCCTACGTGCTGGCCCGCGAGCATGAGCAGGAAATGTTCGAGATCGTTTTCAGAGAGGATGGCGACGGGGCGGTCTTCGGAGAGTCCGCGATCGAGGAGGGATTGGCCGATGGCATTTACGGCTTGCAGAACTTGCGCGTAGGTGAGTTTGCGCCATTCGCCGTTGGCTTCCCTTTTGGCCATGCAGATCTTGTGCGGCGAAATTTTCGCCCAATGTGTGAGGCGATCAGTGAGGACTTGCGGGTACGGTCCTAGTGGCTCGTCCGCGCGAACGAGGATCGCGCCGTCGGCGAGAGGATAGAGCGTGGCGCCGGAAGTACGCAGTCGCACGGGCCGGACGCGATCGTTTATTTGCGGCTTGGTGGTCATTTCATCTTGTACAAATTCATGAAAACCAGGTTACGGATTGCTAGAACCCGTCTCATAAATAGTCAGCCGTGATACAAAACCGTGGCTTGAGGGGGTTAAGTCTCTGTGTGAGAACCAGAAATTCATTCCCTCAGCGGCTAAAGCCGCTCGGAGATCGCTGCGGTTACGGCACGGCTGAAGCCGTGCCCTGACGAAAATCAGCGGTTCTCACACAGACTCCAAAGCCCCGCCCTTCCAGTCCAACCCACTTATGAGATCGCTTCTAGCGCTTAACGACGGATCGCCTCTCCTACTTTTGCTAGAAGCTTGATGTCTGTTGATGCCGGGACGTCTCCGGCCGTGGTAACGAGCACGGGCCGCAACTCCATCATTATAGTATGAAGTGAATCGGCGAAGGTTTCTGCGCTGGAGGAGACGGCTGGCTGAAATGGCGCGTTGGGCAGGGCGATACCGATATTCGCGCGGTCTGGTGGTGGAGCAAGTTCGGCTGCGCTGGAGGCGGATGGATTGAGAGCCGGGCAGAGGATGCAATTCCAATCGCGCGCGAAGACTGCTTCCCTGTTTGCGACGAAGGAATTCTGGTCGCTGAACAGGAGAACGGGGAGCGCTTCGTAGAAGCGGATAATGTTGAAGGCTGGAGCGAGCGATGAAGCCCAGGCATCGCAATGTTCGGCTGAGAGCACGGGGAAAATATTTTCCTGGATGAAGATTACGTTGGCGCCGGCTGCGACGAATTTGGTGGCGACTTGGGTGATGGTTGCGGCGGCTAGTTCCAGCGCGGCGTCGGAAAAATCTTCGCGTGGGGGCGCGTCGGCTGGACGCAAGTCGAGAAGATGCGCGGCGAGAGTGAACGGGCCGGTGACGCCAGCACACAATAGAGGCTCATCGCGCATTAGTGATTTGAGGCGCTGGATCACTTCGACCGCGACCGTGACGCGAGGGCTTTTCGCAGCGTCTTCCGGGGAGCGCAGATCTTCGGGTAGCTCGCCGGTATCGGCACGATGCGGCCATTGCAGCGTAGGCCGCTGGTCGTCTGCGGCGTATTGCAGCGTTGCGCCGAGCGCTTCGGCTTCGAGATAGGGATCGAAATAGCACGCGACACCGTCGGAGCGCAGGTGCGTGCGGATCTGGCGGAGGGAATTCGTGATTTTCGTGGCGCTCGTGAGAAATGCGGGCAGCTTCAGATTCTCGACTTTCGCGCCGAGCGAAAAAACGATGGGCAGGAAAAGCGGGCGGGGCGGTGGATTTCCCTGCAAAAGCCCTTTGAGCATTTGGCGCGGTGTGAGCGTCGCATTCATCGCGCGCGGGTCACGGTCGGAAGCATGGTCCGGTGGACTTCGCGTCGGGCCAGGTGCCGTACCACTGCAGGATTTCTTTGGGAGGACTGAGCTTGCTCCAGTTCTGCGGGAATTCGTCGAACGGATTTGCCGCGGGCGAGGCGAGCGCGGCGTTCCTCGTCGCGAAGCTGCTTGGTTTTTTCGGGATCGAGCTTGCGGCGCACTGGATCGTAGGCGATGCGGTAAATGTTTTGGGCGGTGGCGTCTGAAATGATTTTTTTCTTTACGTCTTCGAGAATTTCCAGCGGGTCGCGTTCGAGCGGGTCGCCGTAGCCGGGGCCGCCGCCGCTGAAGCCGAAGAGCAGGTCGCCTTCGTCATAAACTTTGGGCGTGCGCGCGATCAATTCCATATTCCAATTTCCCTGGATGGTGTGGTCTTCGAGGATGGTGCGGAAATCCATGGTAAGCGCGGGGTTGGCGTCGGCCATTTGCTTCAGCAAATCGGCTTTGCGAATGCTGATGCCGGGAATAGGCGAAGAGGCGTAGCCACCGAAAAGCGGCTGGCCGAGGGGGACTTTGCTGCCGTTGCCCATGCACATGGAAACGAGTTCGGGAACTTTGTGAATCATCCAGTGCTGCACGCCGCCGGAACCGCCGCGATGCAGGCCGGGGCCGCTGGAATCTTTCCAGTGCTGCGAGAGGGTGACGGTGACGGGGAGTTCGCTTTCGACTTGCTCGGAATCGGGCGCGCGGCCGAAGGCGCACCAAGCGAAACCGTAGGCGTCCATGCCGTCTTGTCCGGAGCGGCCGCCTTGTCCCTGGGTGTTGAGCGAAAAGGAAAGGACGTCTGACACTGCGAGATTCCATTGCGAATGACCGGCGCAAATTTGCGAAGTGTGCTGGCTGCCGGGCGCGGCGGTGACTTGTTTCCAGAGGGCGGCGCTGGAGAACATCATTTTGGCGAAAGCGTTGTGCGTGGCGTTGCGGCATTGCATGCCAATGAAGACGCAGCAGCTGGTGGCGGCCATTTTGTCGGGATTGAGCATGATGCCTTCGGGAAATTCGAAATCAATGGCGGCGAAGGTGGAGCTGGCGATGGGGAGGTCGTGAAAAATATATTCGTACATGAAGTTGGCGATGTGGCCGACTACTGCTTGGGGATGCACGTTGTAAGACGACGGATTTTCTGGCGAGGTGCCTTCGAAATTGAAAACGATACCGCCGTCTTTTTTTGTGAGGGTTAGAAAGCAGGCGCGGACGAGCGCGGGGGTCCAGCCGATGGCGTCGTTGAAGACTACGGCGCGGAATTTGCCGTCGGGGAGGGATTTGATTTTCTTTTCGGCGCCGGCTTCGGCGGTTTCGCACATTTTGCGCATGAGGCCGACGACGAAATCGGGGCCGCGTTTTTCTGCCAGCTCGAGGACGCGGACGCGCACGCGATCGGCGGTGGTGCAGCGCGCGCGCAGGTCGGAAATGAACATAGCGGGGGCGCGCAGGCCGTACACGGTGTAAAACTCCAGAAAATCCTGGCGGATTTCGAAATTTTCGCCGATTTTTATGGGTGGAAGATTCAGGCCTTCTTCGAAACGTGATTTTGCGCTGACGGGCATGCCGCCCGGCTCGATGGCGCCGGTTTCGGTGGTGTGCAGCGCGGCGGACCCCCAGGCCAGGAGCTGGCCTTTGTAGAAAATGGGCATGAGCGCGACTTGATCGGGATTGTGGATGCCGCCGTAGAGGGCGTCGTTGGTGTACCAGATGTCTCCATCGCGGATGCCGGGATTTTTTTCGTAATATTTCAGAATAAATTTAATGACGATGGGCTGGATGATGGCGTGCAGGTAGGTGCCGCAGGAGGCGTTGATGAGATCGCCGCCAGCGGTGAAGAGCGCGACCATGGAATCGCCGGAGACGCCGAAATAGCTGCGCGAGGAGCGGATGAAGACTTCCATGGCTTCGTCGAGGATGTCGTTGGTGACTTGCACGCCGATTTCGTAATCGCCTTGGGGGATTTTGGCGGCGGATTCTTTTTCGTAGGGCGTGGCGGGTGCGGGTTTCAGCCAGGCTAATTTTTCGGCGAGTGTTGGGATGGGCATGGGGCTCCTTGATTTTTTCTTGCGCTCGAATCTATTTCAATAAAAAACGGCCATGAGGGAAATGGATGGCTTCAGGGGCTGAAGCCCCTTCTCTCGCGCCGACTTTGACGGCGGGGCTGAAGCCCCGCCCTTCCGGTTTAGCGCATAGCGCGCACGCGAGGAAAGCAGATCCCTCTCTGCGTCCCGCGCCCGCCAAAATGCGGCGGGAAAGAAAAAGCGCGGGACTCGGTTCGGGATGACACGCGTTCGGCGTTTCGGTTCGGTTAAAAGCTACGAGCCGGCGAGACGCCGGCGCTACGAAGTTGCGGCGCGGGATCATTTGCGTTCCAGGATGCCCAGGCCGCGGTTGTTGATTGTGAAATGGAGCGCTGGGGGGACTACCAGCGTGGTGTATTCGCCTTCGACGATCGCGGGACCTTCGATTACGTTCCCGGGGCGCAGCGATTCGTAGGTGAAAAGTGGAGTGGGGCGAAAATCTTTTTCTGGCGGCCAGTACACGGGGCGCTCGCCTTTGCGGGCTGCTGCTGGGCTGGGGCCTTCTAGCGCCAGCTTGGGCAGCTCGATTTTTTTTGTGGGGACGATCGCTTTCAGGATGAAGCTTTCGATGAAGATGCCGCCTTCGGGATTTACCACGAAGGGGCTGAAGGCTTCGCTGAATTCTTTGTTGAAGGCGTCGCAGATGGCGCGGACGTCTTCTGTGGAGTGCACGGCGAGCAGCGGGGAAAGAGCGCGCTTCACGTGGAATTGGCCACCGTAGAGCATATCGAGTTCGAGGACGAAGGATGCGTCGTTGAGATTCAGGCCGTCGCCTGTGAGGTCGCGGCGGGCTTGTTCGATCAGGGTTTCGACTGTTTCGTTGAAGACGGTGAATTCGCTCGTGATTATTTGGGTGCGCGGCTCCATGAGCGTGAGTTTTTTGGAGACTTCGTAAACGTGCATGATGTCCATGGTGGAGGAGCCGAAGGCGCAAAAGACGGGCGAAAAGGCGAAGGTGACGGCTTTGGGAATGTCGGCTTTGTAGCCTTCGGCGTGGGTGGGGCCCGCGCCGCCGCCTACGAAGAGGATGAAATCTTCGGGGCTGTGGCCGCGGAGATGAACTTCTTTCATGATGGCGGAAGCCATATTGCCGTTGACGATTTTGCGGACGATGACCGCGGCTTCTTCGACACCGATGCCCAGGGGCTTCGCGATTTTTTCGCGGACGGCCTGGATGGCGCGATTTTTATCGAGGCGCATCTTGCCGCCGAAATAATATTCGGGGTTCAGGTAGCCGAGGACAACGTCTGCGTCGGTGACTGTGGGTTCGGTGCCGCCGAGATTGAAACAGGCGGGGCCGGGGATGGAGCCGGCACTGCGCGGGCCGACTTGCACGCGATTTTCCAGAAGCTTGTTGACGGAAGCGATGGAGCCGCCACCGGCGCCGATGGAAAGAGTTTTGATCATGGTGATGCCGACCATCCAGCGATCAATGATGGGGCGAAAATCGTAGCTGCGGACGCTGTCTTTGACGACGAGGCCGACGTCGAAGCTGGTGCCGCCCATGTCCGTCATGACGACATTCTGGTAGCCGAGAATTTTTGCGACGTGATGAGCGCCCATGAGGCCGGAGACCGGGCCGCTGTTGAAGGTGCGGCTGGCTGCGGTGCGAAAAACTTCGGCGATGCCGCCGGAGCTTTGGATCATCAATAAAGGCTTGGAGTAGCCTTTTTCGCGGAGCTTGTCCCACATGGCGGAAAGTTCGATTTGCATGGAGCGCTGCAGGTAGGCGTCGAGGATGGCGGCCATGGTGCGTTCGTATTCGCCGAGCTTGCCGACGACTTGTCCGGCGAGAACGACGGGAAGATAACCGATGTGGAATTCCTTGTACTCGTCGCGGATGATTTCTTTTACGCGGCGCTCGTTCGCGGGATTGAGGAAGCCCCAGAGGAGCGCGACGACGAAACCGCGGGCGCCGCGGCTGGTGAGGTAGCGAACTTTTTCGCGGACGTCGTTTTCATCAAGCGGGCGAATGATGTGGCCGCGCGAATCCACGCGTTCTTTTACGCCGACGATCATGTCGCGGGGGATGAGCGGGTCGGGTTTATTTTGGACTGCGAGGTTGCGGCGTTCGGCGACGCGGGTGCCGTCAATCCACTGCGCGCCGCGCCCTAGCAGGACAACGTCTTCGTGGCCTTCGGTGGTGATTAGGCCGAGGCGGGGGCCCTTTTTTTCGATGAGGCGATTGAGCGCTATGGTGGTGGAGTAGCGGATCATTTCGATCGCTGGCAGCAGGTCTTCGATCCTCATGCCGAGGGCGGCGGCGCCGTCTTCGATGACGCGGGTGAAGCAGACGGAGAGATCGTAGGGAGTCGTGGGCGACTTTTTGATCAGGGCTTTCCCGTTGAAATTGAGGACCAGGTCGGTGAAGGTGCCGCCGACGTCTATGTCAATGGAGTTCATTCGGTGGCCTCGAGGCGCTGGTCGCGGATTACGAATTCGCCTTTCTGCAGGCGTTGTTTCAGGCGGTCCACGTCAATTTCAATGTCGTGGGTGATGGGATGGCCGGGCGGGAGGTATTCGGTTTCGACTTGGGTGCCGCAGCCGGGGCAGTAAAATTCGACGATGCGGACCCAGAGCGGGTCGGGCGAAAAATTGAAGGCGCCGGTGACGAGCGGCGGATGGATTTCGCGGGGGTCGCGGTCGTGGACGAGGCAGCCTTTTTTGTAATTTTCGCGAGCGGGACCGAGGGCGCGGTTGCAGCGGTTGCAGGTCCATTGGTCGTTGGCCAGGTCGAGGTCGAGATATTCGGTGATGCGGAGGCGATTTTTATTTTGTGCCGGCGTGGTCATTGTTTCTCCGGTGCGCGGGTTAGCGCGGCGTTGCGGAAGCGGTCCATGGTCATTTGCCAGTTTTCTGGGACGAAGTACGTGGTGTTCACGTCTTCGAGGATGGCGCAGCCTTTTACTTGATTGCCCGGTTGCAGAGCTTCCCAGTTGTAGATGTGCGCTTCACCGTTGCTGCTGCCCCAGGTGACTTTGCGTGTGCCTTTGCGGGCGTGCGAGGAATCGGGGATATGCAGTGGGCGTTCGACCAGATGCGGCTTGGGCATTTGTTTTTTTACCGAAACGCGGAGGAGTTCGAGCGAAATCAGGCCGTCGGGCGCGCCAGCCGACTGGTGCGCAAGAGCTTTCGCGAGCGCTGCGTGCAAATCCTTTTCGCTGCGGAGAGAACATTCGCGCAATGCACGGCTATGGAACCGTGGCCGTTGCGCGATGCGTCGAGTTCGCAGGCGTAGGTGATGCCTTCGGGGCGAATGCCTTCGCCCAACAGATCTTTCACGCCTTCGGCTTTCATTTCTTCGAGCATTTGGCGAACGCGGGTGACGCCGGTTTCGTTGAGCGCGACGCCGGCGAGCGAGCCTTCGTATAGGTGAGAGATATCGGAGACGGAGGAGCCAAAGGCGCTGAAGACGGAGCCCAGCGAAAATAATTGGACGCGGTGGAGGCCGGCTTTTTCGGCTACGCCGCAGGCGAAGAGGCTGCCGTTGCCGCCGTAGGCGAAGAGGATGGAGTTTGAGAGATCTTCGCGCAGGGATTTTTTCGCGGCGAGGATCATGGCAGCGACGGATGCGAAGGCGCGACTGATGATGATGCGGCAGGCGTCTTCGGTGGAGACGTTGAGCGGCGTGGCGACGGAGTCGGCGATCGTCTTGCGGGCGAGTTCGAGGTCAATTGATTTGGTGCCGCCGAGAAAATATTCGGGATTGATCAGGCCTGCCGTGACGAATGCGTCGGTGAGTGTGGGTTGATCGCCGCCGAGGCCGTAGCAGGCTGGTCCGGGGTAGGAGCCCATACTTTCGGGGCCTAGTTGGACGTCCGGTTTGTTTGAGTGCGCAGCGGGTTTGACGATGCTGCCGCCGCCGAGCGCGATGGAATGCAAATCGGGCAGCGAGATGGCCAAGGGGATGCCGAAAAAATCGGAAGGCTTGCGATAAATTGGCTCGCCGTTGCGCAGGACGCTGACCTTCGCGGTGGTCCCGCCGATGTCCATGGCGACGACGTCGTTGAAGCCGTAGGCTTTCGCGAGATAGGCGCTGGCGTGAATCCCAAGGATGGGGCCGGATTCGATGGTGTCAATCGCCTTGGTCTTGGCGATTCCGGCGACGCCGCCGTTGATGTGGCTGACTAGGAATGTGCCGGTGTAGCCGGCGGATTCGCGCAGCTCGTCTTCGGCTTTGAAGAGCGTGGCGGCTAGCGCGCCGTGCGTGTAGGTATTGATCAGCGCGGAATAGGTGCGCGTGCGATCTTCGGCGGATTTGGAGATGTCGCTACCGGCGAGGACCGGGACGGAGCCGAGGAAATGATCGGGATATTGCTGGTCAATGATGCGTTTGATCGCGATTTCGCGGCGGGGATCGCGATGGGAGTCTTGCAGGCTGACGCAGATGCGGCGGACGCCGCTTTCGAGGAGCTTGCGCGCGGCGTTCATGATTTCCAGCTCGTCGGCGGAGGGGCTGAGGCCGATGACATCGTGCTCGGAGATCAGGCGATTGAGAACGCCGCTGCGGGCTTCGGGGCCGTAGAGGTCGAGCTGGTGGCCTGCGGAGACGAGCAGGCCGATGCGCGGGCCGCGCGATTCGGCGAGGACGTTGGAAGTGATGGTGGTGGACCAGCGGATTAGCTCGACGTGCTCAAGAAAGTCCCTAGTGTCTGGGAAATTGAGTTTCGCAGCTGCCTGCGCGAGGCAGTCGAACAGGCAGACGGTCAGATCGTGCGGCGTGGTATCTACCTTCACGCAGAACACTTCTTCCACTTTGGTAAAGAGGGCGTCCGTTAAAGTTCCGCCGACGTCAATGTCCACAGTCCACACGAGAGCCTCACGCGGCTTGCAATTTCAGATTTTTCAGCAACTCACTCGACAGCATGGTCCATCCGAAAAACGATTCCACATTGAACAGAGTGGCCTCGTGCTGTTTCGCGTCGCCGGCGGGCATGGCGCCATCGGCGAGAAGGATCGGCCAGTAATCGAGGAAAAAGGCGTCGCGGAGCGTGGATTCGACGCACACATTGGTGGCGATGCCCGTGAAAAAAAGAAATTGGATGCCGCGCATGCGCAGCAAGGAATCGAGAGTGGTTCCCACGAAGCCGCTGTAGCGCGTTTTTACGATGACCAGGTCTCCTGGTTGGGGAGCGAGTTCGTCCACGATGGCGAAGTCCCAAGTGCCTTCGGTGAGAATTTTCCCTTTTAGTTCCGGCCGCGCGTGCATCAGACACATGGCGAGTTCCTTGTGCCAATTCGGGGAGCTGGACCCTCCACTATTGCTGAGGTCGGGCTTGTAGCCCATCTGGAGATAGATGATGGGAATTTGCGAGGCGCGGGCGGCGTTCAGGACGTCGCGGATGGCGTGAGTGACGCGAGCGGCGCCGGAAATGTCGAGGCCGGCGATGTCCAACATGCCGCGCGGGCTGGCGAAGGCGTTCTGCATGTCCACGACGAGGATGGCGGATTTCTGGAAATTGATTTCGAGGGGGTTGGGCTTGGCGTGGAGAGTGGGCATTGAGCGGAGCCTATAACTTTCGGGCGCGCGCGGCCTCAAGAATCTTTTTCGCCGTGGCGACTGGAAATTCGCGGGCGCAGCGAGCCATGCGCGAAGACGAAAGTTGCCAAAAAGTTCTCCTGCGGAACGGCGGGACTAAGAAAACTAGAATTTTCTATCCGCCTGATACGACGTTTCGGCGGAGTTTGCGCCAACTCGAAAATTGTGACCTCAGCGGCTGAAGCCGCTGGAATCTGACGGCGATTGAGGCACGGCTGCAGCCGTGCCCTGACGAAAACCTGTACTTCAGCGGCTAAAGCCGCTCGGACCTTGTAGGAGCTATGTCGTGGCTAAAGCCACGACCTACAAAGATTCCCGAACTGACGCTTTCCCGCGACGCGATCAGAACGAGAACTTGGCCGCGAATTGGAACTGGCGCGGATTTAGCATGGTTCTGGGGCTGCCGAAGCTGGCACTGGGCACCGGAGGAGCTGGTACGGGGCCCAAACTGAGCGGGCAGGTCGGTGGTCCAGTGCCGGTGTCAAACGCGATGGCCTGATTCTGAGCGGCGATGGTGCCAGCATCTTTGTAGCGCTGGGGAATCGCGCTGGTTCCGCAAAAGACGGAGGCGCCGTAGACGGAGGTGACTTCATCAACGTTGGGGCGATTGAGCAGGTTGAACGCATCGACTATGAGATCGAGGCGGTAACGCTCTCTGAATTGGAAATAGCGAGAGACGCGCATATCCCAGGAATACAGATCGTCCCCGTAATAGCTATTGCGCGGCGCGGTGCTGACTCGGTCCGTCACCGGATTGGTGTCGCCGTTGGCGTCGAAGCCGACGAAGAGAGTGAACGGGCGCGGCGTCTGCAGTGTGACGATATTGCTGAAAGTGAAATTGCGCAGAATGCTGTCCTTGGGACCTTCCAGGGTGAAGTTAGTGATGAAGCGCTGGCGAACGTCCTGGTTGGAATTGGCGTATTCCAGGTTGCGATTGTAGAGATCCTGGGGCGTGCTGACGAAGGTGGTGAAGGTGCCGTCGTCGAAGGTGTGCGACCAAGTGTAATTGGCGTCGAGAGTGAAAATTTTGTTGAATCGATAGTTTAGCTGAAGGGTCAGGCCGTTGTAATTGGAATTGCCGGTGTTGTCTGTGTAATAGAGCAGGCCGGCATTGCCGTATGCCGGCGAGCCGCCGGGATTCAATCCATTGTAGAAAAAGGCTTTTCCGGTGGGCCAAGCAGAAGGAGGCGCTTCGGCCGGCGGACATGCCGGGGTGCCCGGAGTGACGCTGGGAACGGTGGTGCCAGCAGCGGCGCCGAAAGGCGGGCAGACGTTGAGGTTTTCGGCGCGAACCAAATGATGGGCTGAAACCCACAGATAGCCGGCGCTGACCGTGAGGCCCTTGACGATTTCGCGGTCAATTTCTATGTTGGCTTGTTCCGAGTATGGGATCTTGCTGTCGTGTTGCACCATGCCGGCGCCTGCGGTGCAGGAAGGCGGACACGGACCGGTGATGAACTGGTCTGGCACCTGGCCACTAGTGATCAAGGTAGCGGCGGCGGTTGCCGGCAAAGGTTGCCCTGCTGACGGCGGCTGCGGCGTCAATTGATTCAGAACCCAGGTTGCGGTGTTGGCACCCTGGCGAATTCCCGGCAAAGTCTCACCCGGAATAATTACGGGCCGCTGCGGCTGGGTGATGAACAGGAACGAAAGGTTGTAGCGGTCGTCGAAGAGGCCAAAGCCGGCGCGGACGACGGTCTTACTGTTGGGCGACCAGGCGAGACCGACGCGGGGCTGGATGCCGTTGTAGTGCATATTGATTTGCTTGGAGAGTCCGGATTCGAGGTCGTAGCGCAGCCCGTAGTTTATGGTCAGGCTGGGCTTGATGCGCCATTGATCCTGCGCGTAGAAGCCGTAGTAGGCGTGGTTCAAGGTCTCTGAAAAATTAACGGTTTCGCTGGGGATATAGGCATTGTTCCAGTTGGTGGGGATGGGCGGCGGAGTTGGCAACTGGCCGTTGACGTCCGGTGCGACGGTCCCCACGGGAGCGCCCCAGAAAACGATGGGGACGCCGTTCAAGGGCTGGTCGTTGTTATTGGGACCGAAGGGAGCGCCGACCTGGGTGGGAAAGAAGGGAGCCGTCGCCGTGGGGCAGGGGCCATCGGCCGGGTTGGAAGCGATGCCGGCGAGTGGGTTCACGAAGTTGGCGAAGTCCACCAGGCAGTTGAGGCCGGGCATGACGATGCGCATGGGAGTGAAGCCGGGCCAGATGACGAAGTTGTTGATGTGATTGTAATCCACGCCGAATTTCGCGACGTGATTGCCTTTGACCCAGGCCATGGAATCGGTGATCTGGAAACGGCTTTCATAGACGGCGTCGAAGACGCCGAAATTGTGGCCGAACAGCAGAGTGTTGGGGATGTCGAGGTTGGGCTGACCGGTGACGCCGGGGAAATTATAGTGGCGGCGGGCGTATTGCATCAGGAAACTGTTCACGAGATTGGGTTTTACGGTAGTGGCGACGTCGCCGACGAGTGACTGATCGCGCAGGAAAAGATCGTGTCCGCTGCTGGGGGCGCCGATGCCGCCGCCGTCGAGCGTGCTGCCGACCAGCTCATTCAAGTCGCGACCATCTTCGATGTTGTAACGTATGGTCAGGTGGTTGCCGGGATTCAACTGCCAATCCAGTTTGGCGATGCCGTAGTCGTTGTCCCTGGTTTTCAGGACATTGAGATTTTCGGGCGCGATGCCCAGCGCCGCCTTGGACGCATTGATCAGATCCAGATTTTGATAGAGCACGGCCGGGAAAGTGGGAGATTCGCCGCGGCGCTGGCCTTCGTAATTGGTGAAGAAGAAAATTTTATCTTTCTTGATGGGGCCGCCGAGCGCGGCGCCGAATTGATTTTGGCGCAGAACGTAGGCATCGGGAGCCGGCTGGAGGAGGGAGCGCGCGTCGGTGGCGTTGTTCTGCAAGTAATCGTAGATGGAACCGTGAAGTTCATTGCCGCCGGACTTGGTGACAATGTTGACGATGCCGCCGAGCGCGCGGCCGTATTCGGCGCCGAAAGCGTTGTTCACCACGCGAAATTCCTGCACGGATTCCTGCGGCGGAGTGGAACGTTGCGAACCGGTGGCGGTGTTGACGTTGTCCGCGCCATCTACCGTAATCATGTTGCTGAAGTCGCGCATGCCGGCGAAGGAGATGCGGGTGGTTTCAAATTCGGTGATGGTGGACTGCAAGCTGCTGCGGCCGGTGGCGACGCCGGCGGTTAAGAGAGCGAAATCGGTGAATTGGCGGCCGCTGATGGGCAGGTCTTGAATTTGCTGGGTGTCGATCACCTGGCTGATTTCTGTTTTGGTGGGTTCGATGGGGGGAACTTCGGTGGTGACTACCACCTGCTCGTTTTGCGTGGCGACTTTCAGAGCTATGTCAACGGTGGCGCTCTGACCGACGTTGAGCACGATGCCTTTGTCCACAGTGGTGGCGAAGCCGGTGAAGGCGACGGTTAGCTCGTAGGTGCCGGGCGGCAAATTGGGGATTACGTAGAGGCCGGAATCGTTGGAGTTGGTGCGATAGACCGCGTTGGTGGCGGTGTCGCGCAGGGTGAGGGTGGCGTTCTTCACGCTGCCGCCGCTTTCGTCGTGCACGGAGCCGTTCAATTGGGCCACGGTGATTTGCGAAAATGCGGGGCTCGTGCAGGCGAAGAGAAGTGCAATAACAAGGACCGCGAGCAGCATCGGACGTGCGCCCATGGTTCCCCCCTTTAGCGGACAGCCATTTGTAGGCTGGATGATCCGCATCCACACCCTTTATGGGCTGAACGTTTAACGCCGTGGTGTGAAATTGTCAAGCCTTTAATCGAGCGCTTGTGCGAATATCGCCCCGAGGGGATGGAGAGCTGCCTTGACTTGCACGGTGCAAAGCAGTATCGAAGCGGGGTATGGGAGCGCGCGGGGTGATCTCTGTTACGGGAGAAACGCCTGGGCGCATCCGGAAATTCGGATGATTGCGGTTTTTTGCGTGGTTAGGGCACGAGGTAATTTTGTGATGCAGGTTGGCGCGATGAATTCGTGGCGGGAAAAACATTGAACGCAGAAAAATGTTCGTGGCGTGCAGAAGTTTTCGCTTCGGTCGGGATTGCGCTGGGCGTGGCCGTGGCGTGTGGCGCGGGCTGCGGCGGGAGCGGCTGGCCCAGCGCGGAGAATGAAAATTCCGCGGCCGCCGGGAGGCAGGGCGTGAATGAAGCACGCGTGCTGCGCGCCGACCGCGATCCGGGAAACTGGTTGGTGCATGGACGGACTTACAACGAGCAGCGCTTCAGCCCGTTAAAACTGGTGAATGATAAAAACATCGGCCAGCTGGGACTGACCTGGTTCTACGATCCGGACACGCGGCGCGGGCAGGAGGCGACGCCGATCGTGGTGGACGGGGTGATGTATTTTACGACAGCGTGGAGCAAAGTTTTCGCGTTGAATGCCGCGACGGGCGCGCCGCTCTGGGCTTACGACCCGAAAGTGATTCCGGAATGGGCGGTAAACGCCTGTTGCGACGTGGTGAATCGCGGCGTGGCAGTGTGGGGCGGCAAAGTATTTTTCGGCACGCTGGATGGACGTCTGGTGGCGCTGGATGCGGCGACGGGTCAGATGGTGTGGGAGAAGCTGACGATTGACCGGAAGTTTCGCTACACGATTACCGGAGCGCCGCGCGTGGTGAAGGGCAAAGTGATCATCGGCAATGGCGGCGCGGAAATGGGTGTGCGCGGCTACGTTTCGGCGTATGACGCGGAAACGGGCGAGATGGCCTGGCGATTTTATACAGTGCCGGGCAATCCCGCGAAACCATTCGAGAATCCGATTCTGGCGAAGGCTGCGAAGACATGGACCGGCGAGTGGTGGAAATACGGCGGCGGGGGAACGGTGTGGGATTCGATTGTGTACGATCCGGAACTGGATTTGCTTTTTATCGGCGTGGGCAATGGCGGACCGTGGAATCCGCGAATTCGCAGCCCGCACGGCGGAGACAATTTATTCACTTGCTCGATCGTGGCTTTGCGGCCGGAGACGGGCGAATACGTGTGGCACTACCAGGAAAATCCGGACGAGGCTTGGGATTACGATTCGGACGGGCAAATGATTTTGGCTGATCTGGTGATTCAGGGGCAGCCGCGAAAAATTCTAATGCATGCGCCGAAGAATGGGATTTTTTACGTGCTGGATCGCGCGACGGGGGCGTTGATTTCCGCTGCGCCGTACACACATATCACGTGGGCCAGCGGCGTGGACATGAAGACCGGCCGGCCTGTGGAGACGGCGCTGGCGCGCTATGTGGGACGCGATTCGGAAGTGGTTATTCCCGGACCTTTGGGCGCGCACAGTTGGCAGCCGATGTCCTATAGTCCGGTTACCGGCCTGGTTTACATTCCGATTCAGGATGTGGGATTTCCGTACAAGTCGGATGCGGATTTTCATGCGAAAAATTTGGGGTTCGATGTGGGGATTGATTTTGCTGCCGCGGGCATGCCGCAGGATCCGGCGATCAAAAAAGCGATCATGAGCAGCGTGCGCGGGCGGCTGGTGGCGTGGGACCCGCTGCAACAGAAGCAGGCGTGGGACGTGGATCGTCCGGAAGCGTGGAATAGCGGAGTGGTGTCGACGGCGGGCAATCTGGTTTTCGAGGGCACGGCGAAGGGAAATTTCGAAGCGTATCGGGCAGACACTGGCGCGAAGGTGTGGTCTTACGCGATTCAGACGGGCGCGATTGCGGGGCCGATCAGTTACACCGTGAACGGCGAGCAGTACGTGGCGATTCTGGCGGGGTGGGGCGGAGTGTTTCCGTTGGCTGCGGGGGAACCCGCTTTGAAATCCGGGCGCGTGCGGAATGTTTCGCCGCATGTTGGCGTTCAAGCTGGGCGGCAAGGTGGTGCTACCTGCGCTGCCGGAGATTGAGCCGGAAGTGTTGCATCCGCCCCCGCCGACGGCGGATGCTGCGACGGTGCGCAGGGGCGAGCAGCAGTATCAGCGTTTCTGCGGGAATTGTCACGGCGACGTGGCCGTTAGCGGTGGAGTGCTGCCGGATTTGCGTTATTCGAGCACTTTGACCAATGACCAGTGGTTTCACATTGTGTTGGGCGGATTGTTGCGGGAGAACGGCATGGTGTCGTTTGCGAAGGAGATTTCGCACGGGGACGCGGCGGCGATACGAGCTTATGTGATTTTTCGGGCTAATCAGAGTTTGAAGGAGAGCGGCGGTGCGGGGCCGGGGCGTGGGGATGGTTCCCATCGCTAGTGGTTAGGCGGTTTGGCGAAAAATGTGCGCGGCGCGAGGTTTGGATTTTGCAGGGGCGCACTTTAGTGCGCCATCGGTCCGTGGCGCAACACCGATGGCGGTCTAAAGACCGCCGCTACAACGTCAACGACAAAGCGAAAACCTTCGGGGGTTAGTGGACGGCGCGGTCGGTGGCGGACCAGTAAGGTTTGCGAAGCTGCTTGCGATCGATTTTGCCTGCGGGAGTTTTGGCGATCTCTGGTACGAACTCGACTGATTTGGGGGATTTCACCCCGCCGAGCTTCGCTTTGCAATGTTCGAGGACGTCCTGCTCGAGCAGTGATTGGCCCGCGCGCAGAACTACCAGAGCTTTCACTGCTTCGCCCCATTTGGCGTGCGGTACGCCGATCACCGCGCATTCGTGCACTTGCGGCAGAGCCATGATGGCGGCTTCCACTTCGGCGGAATAGACGTTGAAGCCGCCGGAAATGATCATGTCCTTCTTGCGATCAACGATATAAAAAAATCCATGCTCATCGCGGTAGCCGATGTCTCCGGTGTGATGCCAGCCATGCGCGCGAATTTCCGCGGTGGCTTGCGGCATTTCGTAATATCCCGGCGAGACGAGCGAACCGCGCGCGACGATTTCGCCGGGCTGGTCGGGGGGTAGAAGTTGGCCGTGGTCGTCCATGATCGCGAGACGCACAGCGGAGGTGGGCTTGCCGCAACTGCGCAGGCGTTCGGGGTGATCTCCGGCGGCAGCGGCTGCGATGGTTTTTTGGTCGAGGAAGGTCATCAGCATGGGCGCTTCGGTCTGGCCGTAGCTCTGACACATGCATGGGCCGAAAATTTCGACGCCTTGCTGGAGCTTGTCTGGCGAGACGGGCGAAGCGGCCAATAGAAACACGCGCAGGCTGGAATAATCGAACTTGCGCACGTCCGGATGCGCGAGCAATCCGTAGAACGCGGTGGGCGGCAAAAATAAATGCGTGACGCGGAGGCGGTCGATATTGCGCAGGACTTCGAGCGCGTCGAATCCGGGCATGACGACGTTTGTTGCGCCCAGCGTGAACATAGTGAACGCCACCACGCCTGCCGCGTGGGATAGCGGCGCGACGCAGAGGCACACGGGATCGCAGCCTTCGCTGCGCCAGTAATACGAAGCCATTTCCGTCATGGCGCCCCAGGAGAGGCTGGTGACGCGCACGCCTTTGGCGGGTCCAGTGGTGCCGCCGGTGGGAACCAGGCCGACGAGACGATCCGGATTGCCGCTGGCATCGGCCCATTCGATCTCTGGTGAGGTGGGATCTTCGCTGTTGGCGTCGGTGCCAGGTTGCATGAATTTTTCGAGCGAGGGATTTTTTCCGTCTTCGGCGTCAATACAGATCAGGTGCTGCAACGATGGGACGCGCGCTTGCAGTTCAGGGACGCGATCGCGATAGCTGCTGTGATAGAAGAGCCAGGAAGTTTTGACGTAATTTAAATATTCGACGTTGGCGTCAGGCGCATTGCGATAATTGATGGGCACCCAGACGGCGCCGGCGCGCATCAGGCCCAACATGCAGAGCAGAACGCGCGCGTCGTTGATGGAATAGATGGCGACAGGCTGTTCGCCGCGCAGGCCGGCGGCCCACATGGCGCGGGCGATACGCTCGCTGGCGCTGCGCACGTCGGCATACGAGTAACGCACGCTGCCGTCAACGATGGCGGTGCGATCGGGAATCGCTTCGGCTTGCTTGTCGAAATAATCTATCGCTCGCATGGGTCGGCTGCGCTAGTGGAGCGGTTCAGCAACGGGCGGCGGATGCGCGCTGCCGTTTCTGACGTTCGCGGTTTCTTTCAGGAACAACGCCACCAGGAATAAAAGGCCCGCACCCCCGGCAGACATCAGCAGCGTGATCCCCAGGCCGTGTTTTTCCGCCAGCGCTCCGCCTAGAGTTGGCGCAATCGTCGCGCCGAAAACCTCGCCGACCAGCGTGGCAAGGCCGATCGAGGTGGCGGCAAATTGCGGCGGTACGCTTTCGGTGGGAATCAACACCATCACGAGAGTGGGCATGCCCTGCCCCGCATTGGTGAGAAATAAAATTGCCGCGAGGAGCCACGGATAGGCGTAGAGCGGCCGGACCAGCAGCACGAGCGGGACTAGCGCGGACATCGCGGCCATGGCGAGGAGTACGGGCTTGCGCCCCACACGATCGGACAACGCGGGCATGAGAAATCCCAGGACGAAACTGCCGAGGCCGGTAGCGCCGAGGAGAAATCCGGCGGTGGTGGCTTTCTGATGCGCCACTTCGGTGATGTAGAGCGGCGCGAAAACGTTTGACAGAAATAGCCAGGAGATGAAACCGGCGGCGCCGATGCAGCACAGCCAGACGTTGCGATAGCGCAAGATGGTGAAGTAATCGCGGATTCGGGGTTGGTGGAGGCGCTCGCCTTCGCCACCGGATTTTTTGGGCGGCTCCTTCACGAACTTCCACATCAGCAGGCCCATGAGAAGTCCGGGCACGCCGCACACGAAGAACGCCCAGCGCCAGCCGAAGCGCGCGGCAACTTGCGTCGTGAGGATCGGCGCGACAGCGAGGCCGACGAGAGCTCCGGCGCTGACGACGATGCCGATGTTGCGTCCGCGGCGGCTGGGCGTGGAAGATTCCTCGATGAGCGCCGTCATGATGGACCAGCAGGGACCTTCGGCGATGCCCATCAGCGCGCGAATCAGGAGCAATTGGTGAAAAGTGTGCGCGACGCCGGAGAGCCAGGACAAAAGCGAAAACGCGAAGACCGCGGGAATGAGAATTCTGCGGCGGCCGAAGCGGTCGGAGAGCGCGCCGAAAAATAAAGTGGAAACGGCCCAGGTGATGGCGAGGACCGAGGCCAACATGCCGACTTGTTCGTGCGTCAGGTGAAATTCCGGAGCGATGTAGGGCGCGAGGTAGAGCTGCGACATGCGGTCGAGGAAGACCGTGCCCCAGGAAAAGAACAGGATGGCGACGAGGGTATTCTCGTAGCGCTTCGAATAGTCTTTTGTATCCACGTTCATTTTTTGCCCGTGGTGATGATAGGCGCTGCGATCATCAGCGCAGCAACATGCAAAGTTCCTGCGCGGCGGCGCGCAGGTGCGGCAGGAAATTGTTGAGCATCTCCTGATTGGAAACGCGTTGCGCGTGCGCGCCGACATTGACCGCGGCGACCACTTGCCCGCTGGGACTTTGAATGGGCACGGCCATGGAGCGGAGACCGAGCTCGAGTTCCTGATCCACGATAGCGTAGCCATTGCGCAGAACCGTGCGCAGAATCGGGCGGAGTTTGTCGGCGGTGACGATGGTGCGGTCCGTGTAACGCGTGAATTGAATGCGCGCGAGAAAAGATTCGAGCTCATCGGGCGGCAAATTCGCGAGCAGCACGCGGCCCATGGACGTGCAGAACGCGGGCAAGCGGCTGCCGACGCCGAGATCAATGGCCATGATGCGGGTGACGTTGGCACGTGCGACGTACACGATATCGAGGCCATCGAGCGTGGCGATGGAACAGGATTCGTGCATCATGCGGCTGAAACGCTCGAGGATGGGATGCGCGGCCGTGGCGAGCGGCATGGAAGAAATATAGGAATGGCCCAGTGCGAGGACGCGCGGCTGGAGAAAAAAGTGCCGATTGTCGTCGGAGCCGGCGAAACCGAGCTTGGCGAGCGTGTAGAGGCAGCGCCGGACGGCGGCGCGCGAAAATCCGGTTTTGTTGCTGACCTGCGAAATGGTGAGCTGGCGTTTTTTCTGGGAGAAGGCCTGGATGACGGCGAGGCCGCGCGCGAGCGAGGTCATGAAATCGGGATCGCCGGTGAGGGCATCAATCTGCGCGGAAGGGGTGGGCGGCGCGGCGGGGGAATTCGCCGTAACGATGGCGGCAGCGGCGACCGCAACCGTTGCGGCAGCGGGTGGCACTGCGCGGTTCGGGCGTTTGGTGGATTTGGCGAGCTTGGCGGCTTTGTGAGTACTGGGGCGCGGCATAGAAAGTCTCCTACCAGATGGCCTGGAAACGGCGAAGGATACACGAATTGGGCGATAGGCGCACGCTATTTCGATAATCGGCCTTGACAAGAACGAGCGCGCCTGCATAAATTCGCCCAGGCATTTCGCAAGCGGGCATCCGAAGCACGCAAAGCTCAGGGAGAAGTCTTGGCGACTCTCGTATCGTTGCGCGAAGCGGCGGCGGAATTGGTGCACGACGGCGACTCTGTGGCGCTGGAAGGATTCACGCACCTGATACCGTTTGCCGCGGGGCACGAATTGATTCGCCAGCGCCGCCGCAACCTCACGCTGATTCGCATGACTCCGGATCTGATCTACGACCAGATGATCGGGATGGGCTGCGCTGCGCGATTGATATTTTCCTGGGGCGGAAATCCCGGCGTCGGTTCCCTGCACCGCTTTCGTGACGCGATTCAAACCGGCTGGCCCGCGCCGCTCGCGATCGAAGAACACAGCCATGCGGACATGGCTGCGCGTTATCAGGCGGGGGCATCGGGGCTGCCGTTTGCGGTGATGCGCGGATACGTCGGCTCCGATTTGCCAAAGCACAATTCCAAGATCAAATCCATCGAGTGCCCGTTCACCGGCGAAGTTTTGACGGCGACTCCGGCGCTGCGTCCCGACGTGAGCATCCTGCACGCGCAGAAAGCCGACCGCAAAGGCAACGTGCTGATTTACGGGATTATTGGGATTCAAAAGGAAGCGGCGCTGGCGGCGAAAAAAGTGATCGTGACGGTGGAAGAGATCGTGGAGGAACTGGACGCGCCGTTGAACGCTTGCGTGCTGCCGGCGTGGGTGGTTTCATGCGTGTGCGTGGTGCCAGGCGGAGCGCATCCTTCCTACGCGCACGGCTATTACAAACGCGACAATGCGTTTTGCATCGCGTGGGATGGAATTTCGCGCGACCGGGAAACTTTCCGCGCGTGGATGGAACGGCACGTGATGGGCACATCGGATTTTGCGGAATATCGCCGCAGCAGCGAGGCGGAAGCGAAGGTGAGCAGCCATCGCTGAACTGGAATATTCGCCGGGCGAGATCATGACCATCGCGGCCGCGCGCTGGCTGCGGAATGGCAGCGTGTGTTTTGTGGGGATCGGATTGCCGAGCGCGGCGGCCAATCTGGCGCGGCTGACGCATGCGCCGGACGTGGTGCTGATTTACGAGTCGGGGACGATTGGCGCGAAGCCGCAGGTGCTGCCGCTTTCGATAGGGGACGGCGAGCTGGCGGAAACGGCGGACACGGTGGTCTCCGTGCCGGAGATTTTCCGGTATTGGTTACAGGGAGGGCGGGTGGACGTGGGTTTTCTGGGCGCGGCGCAGATCGACAAGTTCGGTAACATCAATACGACCTTCATTGGCGGGAGTTATGAAGCGCCGCAGGTGCGCCTGCCTGGCTCCGGAGGCGCGCCGGAAATCGTGACGGCAGCGAAGGAAGTGGCGATTTTGCTGAAGCAGAATAGGCGCACGTTTGTGGAGCGGCTGGATTTCGTCACTTCTTCTGGCTATTTCGAGCGCGGCGGGGGGAACGGCGGAGCGAAGGTGCGTGGCCGGGGAGCTACTACCGTGATTTCAGATCTGGGAGTGCTGGTGTCCGATACTGTGACGAATGAATTGGTGCTGACGGCGCTGCATCCGGGGGTATCGGCCGAGCAAGCGACGGAGCGCCACGGGATGGGAATTGCGCGTGGCGGCGAATTTGGAAATTACGCCGAAGCCGAGTGCGAGCGAGCTGGCGGCGTTGCGCGATTTGCATGCGCGCACGGCCGCGGCGCACGGCAGCGCGGCGGGCGCGGAGTGAACTTTTATCGCGCGCCCCGCGCGCGATGTATAGTGTTGGTGAGGAAAATTAAATGAACTACCCGCCCGGATACCGGCGCGCGATTGCTGGAACGCAGCCGGAGTATCTGCATCCCACCTATAAGTCTTCGTTGAAGCGCGCGCCGGCGCAGCCGCTCGTTTATCTGCCGCACACGCTTTCGGAAATTACCGGGCCAGTGTTTGTGCCGGAGAGCGTGAATGTGAAGGCTTGCGATTTGACGCGGCAAAATTCCGGCGAGCCGCTGGGCGAGCGGATTATCGTCAGTGGACGAGTGATTGATGAGGATGGCAAGCCGCTCCGAAAAACATTGGTGGAAGTGTGGCAAGCGAATGCGGCGGGGCGCTACCGGCACAAAGTGGATCAGCACCAGGCTCCGCTGGACCCGAATTTCAGCGGCCAGGGCTACGCGATGACTGATAACGAGGGGCGCTATCGTTTTATAACTGTACGGCCCGGAGAGTATCCCTGGGGCAATCACCATAATGCGTGGCGGCCGGCGCACGTGCATTTTTCTGTGTTTGGGCCGGCGTTTGCGACGCGCCTGGTGACACAAATGTATTTTCCCGGCGATGCGCTGCTGCCGTTTGATCCGATTTATAACTGCACGGCAGATGAAGCGGCGCGGCAGCGGCTGATTTCAGCTTTCGATTGGGAAACGACGATTCCGGGGCACGCGCTGGGGTATAAGTTCGACATCATTTTGAACGGCCGTGAAGCGACGCCGATGGAGAATCGATGACGCTGCGCGCGACTACTTCGCAGACCGTGGGGCCGTTCTTCAGCATCGGTTTGGACCGGCTGAATTGCGCGGAGCTTGTAGGGCCTGGCGTTGCGGGCGAGCGCGTGACGATCGAAGGGCGCGTGCTGGATGCCGACGGCGTGGGAGTGCCGGACGCGATCATCGAATTGTGGCAGGCGAATTCGTATGGCAAATATGCGCACCCGGAAGATCCGCAGGACAAGCCAGTCGAGGTCGGCTTCCAGGGTTACGGACGAATTCCGACGGATGAGGATGGGAAATTTCGTTTTACTACGATCAAGCCGGGGGCGGTGCCGGGTCCGGGGCCGGTGCCGGATGGAAAATTGCAGGCGCCGCATATTGCGGTTTCTGTTTTTATGCGCGGATTGTTGCGGCGATTGGTGACGCGGATCTATTTTCCGGATGAGCCGGGGAATGATGGCGATTTTGCTTTGGGATTGGTGGAGGCGGGGCGGCGCGGGACTTTGATCGCGCGGAGGGTGCCGGGGATGGAGGGGTTGTTGAAGTGGGACGTGATTATGCAGGGGCCTGGGGAGACGGTTTTTTTTGATTGTTGAGTGCGCGGTGGCAACTAGAAATTGCGCGCGGCTAATTCAAAACCTGTACTTCAGCGGCTAAAGCCGCGCTGAATTTGTGATTGTGATGTCGTGGCTGAAGCCACGACCTACAAAGATTATCCAGGGGTTGCGAATGCTTTGAAGCTCGCACTCAAAATGGATAGTGGCGGCGGCCCATCTGGATTGTTACCCATTTTACTTCGGTCATTTCTTCCACGGACCAGCGGCCACCTTCGCGGCCGCTCCCGGAATCTTTCACGCCGCCGAATGGAACTGTGGGCTCGTCGTGGACGGTGGGGCCGTTGAGATGCACCATGCCGGCTTCGAGTTCGAGAGCGAAACGCATGGCTAGCTGCAAATCATTCGTGAGCACCGCGGAAGAAAGGCCGTAGGAGGAATTGTTGGCGAGCGCGAGGGCGTGCTCGGCGTCGTCCGCGCGGCTGACGGCAGCTACTGGGCCGAAAAGTTCGTCGCGAAATGCGGCCATGCTGGGAGTAACGTCGGCGACGACGGTGGGCTGATAAAAATTTCCTTCGTAGGTGCCGCCGGTTAGGACGCGCGCGCCTGCGGCGACGGCTTCCTTGATTTTGCGATCGATCATCTGGCATTGCGACGCGCGAATCAGCGGGCCGATCACGGTGTGCGGGTCGCGCGGGTCGCCCACTTGCAGACTTTTGGCCTTGGCCGCGAAACGCTGCAGGAAAGTTTCGTAGATCGGCGCTTCGACGATGATGCGCGAACCCGCCATACAGATTTGACCCTGATGAATGAAGATGCCGAAGCAGGCCGTGTCCACGGCGTAATCCACGTCTGCATCTTTCAGCACGATGAGCGGGCTTTTGCCGCCCATTTCCAGCACCACGCGCTTGCCTTTCTTGGCGCACTCGACGGCGATGTGGCGTCCGACGGCTGTGGAACCGGTGAACGAAATCAATTTCACGCGCGGATCATCGAAGAGCACGCGGGCTAGCGTGGGACCGTCGCCGGGAACGACGTTGAGGACTCCGGGAGGCAGGCCGGCCTTTTCGAAAATTTCGGCGAGCTTCAGGCCTACCAGCGAAGTTTCTTCCGACGGCTTCAGGACGAAAGTGTTGCCTGTAGCGAGAGCGAACGCTACCTTTTTCAGCGCCAGCACCACCGGAAAATTGAAGGGCGAGATTCCGGCGACGACTCCTAGTGGGCGGCGGATCGCGAGCGATAGCAAGCCGGTAACGTCGGAGGGGAAAACGTCGCCTTGCACGCGCCGCGCTTCTCCGGCGATGGAGCGCAGCATGTTCGCCGCGAACGGGACTTCGAAGTGGGCTTTGCCGAATGTGGAGCCGCCTTCGCCGATCAACAGATCAACCATTTCGCTCGTCGCTGCTTCCAGTTCATCGGCGGCGCGATGCAGAATTTTTTCGCGCAGAGCGGCGGGTGAATTTCCCCAGGCGGTTTTTGCGGCGTGGGCTGCGTCAATCGCGGCACGCATGTGCTGTTCCTGGCCCATGAAGATCCTGGCAAAGGGCTTCTGATCGGCTGGATTGAGGACGTCGGCCATCGTGGAGGGAGCGACTTCGATGGCTTTGCCGTCAATGTAGGGAGTGGAGAGCATGGTGTACCTTCCTCGTTGCGTGCGGATTGCGAACCGAGCAGCGCGAATCGCGGGCTATGCACGGAATGCGCGCAGCGCGCGTTTATCGCGCAATTGTACGATTTACTTTCGTCGCGATTCTTCTCTTCCGGTCTGGGAATGTCAAGCGACCCTGCCGGCGATCAAATCGAGTGCTTAGCTCCACACGCGGCGCGCAACGTCGGCGACGAGGCGCAGTTTGGTCCATTGCTCTTCTTCGGTTAGCAGATTTCCTTCCATAGTGGAAGCGAAGCCGCATTGCGGGCTGAGCGCGAGATTTTCCAGCGGGAAAAAGCGAGCGGCTTCGTGGATTCTGTGCGTGATGTCGTCCGCGTTTTCCAGTTGCGGCTTTTTCGAGCTGATCAGACCGAGGACGACGGCCTTATCGCGCGGGACCAGGCGCAGAGGCTCGAATGTGCCGGAACGATCATCGTCATATTCCAGCAGAAAACGATCGACGTTCATGGTGGCGAAAAGTTTTTCGGCGATCGCGTCGTACCCGCCCTCGGCGTACCAGTGGCTGCGATTATTGCCGCGGCAGAGATGCATGGCGAGAGTGACGCCGGGGCGCTTGGCTGCGGCGAAACAGGCATTATCGGCGCGGATGGATTCATCGAGCAGCGCGTCCGGCGCGATATTCATTTCGGTGCGAATCCACTCGCGCCATTTGGGATCCATGAAGTAGCTGTAGCGCGGCGCGTCAATCTGAATGTACTTCACGCCTTCGGCGGAAAGCCTGGCGAGTTCCGTTTTCATGATGGCGACGATGTCCCAGAGCAATTCGGAATGGTCTTTGTAAACTTTGTCGGTGACGCCGCGTTTGAAGGCGATGGCGGGAAATTGCGTGGCGCTGGGCAACGTCATTTTGATATTGCCGGGGCTGTGTTTTCTGAGGAAGGGGAGCTCGCGTCCGGTGAGCGGCTCGACAGCGCGCAACTTTCGGGTGACGATGCCGGTGACGCTGCTGACCGGCGCGTCTTTTTCCTGCCCGGCTTTCCAGGAGCGCGCGACGGCGTCTCCCAGGTCGAAGCCTTCCACGGCGTCGGTGAAGTCGCTCATGAAATTACGGCGGCGAAATTCGCCGTCAGTGAAAATCTCGAAGCCGAGTTCTTTTTGCTTGGCCAGGACACGCTCGATATCGCGATCTTCGGTGGCGTGCAGGCGCTCGGGATCTTGCGCCGCGGTGCGGCGCGCTTCGAGCAGCTCCGGCGGACGGAGAAAGCTGCCGACGTGGTCGGCCCGGTATGGTGCGGACATTTTTGTGCTCCTTTATTGGCGTTGCAAGCTTGCGGTCATGACGCTCGTGACAAGTGAGGCGCGCCACCAAGACTTGCGGAAAGTTTCGCGGCGATTTCGCGCACCAGCGCGATTTTTTGCGCGAGTTCTTTGCCGCGAAAGCGCAGCGTGGGTCCGGCGATTCCCACGGCGGCAAGCACGCGATTTTCGGCGAGCAGAACCGGCGCGGCGACGCCGCTCAATCCCCTTTCGAGTTCCTGATTATCCATCGCGTAGCCGCGCTGGCGTATCTGGCGCAGATTTTCCTTCAGCTCCGATGGGCGAGTGAATGTGGAAGGCGTGAACCGCGGCAAACCGTTGCGCAGCAGCAGCGCGTTGATTTCCTGCTCGGGCAGAAATGCAAGGACTGCTTTACCAACGGCGGTGCAGTGCGCGGGAAAATGCGCGCCGACATTGGTGCGCACGGTGATGACGGTGTGCGGCGAGTTCACGCGGTCCAGGCACAGGATGCCTCCGGCGCCGGGGACGGCGAGGCTGACGGTTTCGCGGGAGCGGCCGGACATTTCCAGCAGAAACTGGTGAGCTTCGGATTGCAGGGTGCGCGATTCGACGGCTTTGGTGCCGAGCTCGTGGAGCTTCAGGCCCAGACGGTAGCGCTCGTTGTCCCCGTTCCTTTCGATCACGCCGAATTTTTCCATGGCGTTCAGCAGGCGGTGGACGGTGGCCTTGTCCAGATTGAGCGCGGCGGCGAGTTGGGTAACACCGAGTTCAGGGCCGTTCTGACCGAGGTGCAGGAGAATGCGCAGCGCTTTCTGCAGGGATTTGCTGGAACCGGGCGCGTTGATTTTGCGGATGCGGGCGCCCTTTGTTGCAGATGCCGGCCTGGATGGCACAACCCCTCCGGTGCAGCGTTCGCGTACGTGCGGAACTTTATCCTTGACCCTTGCTGCATTGTAGATAGAATCCGGGAAGTGTCAATATGAAAGATGCTTTCACAATATGAAACAGGCGATTTGGCACAAAGGCGCATCCGAGTTGCGCGATGGCGCGGGATTTACCGCGCGGTCAGATCCAGAGTTTCTCGTTGATCTTCAAGCCGTGGGCGCGGCAGTGATTCAGGTAATGGTCAATGAACCAGAAAACATCGAGGGTATCGAGCAGCACGTCATTGTCGTCGTAAAATTCGAGCGAACCATTCAGAAAGAAAATCGTTTTCATGCCGTTGGGGTCGTCGGAAACCAGGGTATGAATCACGCCGGGATTTTCGCGGACATAACTGCCGGGCCGCGCGACCCAATCGTATTCCAGATAGCGCCAGCTCCCTTCCAGCGTGCAGGCGGAGATGGGCCCGCGATGGCGGTGGCGGCCCAGCATTCCGCCTTTTTTCACCCAGAGAATGTTGGCGAAAGAATTGGTGCGCACGTCGAAGGCGAGATGGCGGATAAAAACATTTTCCTTGAAGGGCACGTAGGGAGATTCGTCTTCTCCCACGCCGATGTGAATATCGGGGCGGCCATATTCCTGTATGACTGAGGCGAGAGTGCTTTTGGCAGCAACGATGGCCATGTGGTCCTCCGGAATCGGGCGCGCGCCGCGGTGCGCGAATCGCCCAGCGAGCGCGAATGCGCCGATCGCGAGTGCAGTATACATCCGTGGGCGCGCGTGGCAATCGAGCTGGCCGATGTTCGCCCGCATTTTGCGCGGTGCGCCGGCGGCAGGAAGGCCAAACGGAACGTTAAAGGTATCGACGGAGGTGACGATTGGGCTAGCGATCAGCGGCGCAGAGGCCGGGGCAGCAACGACGGGGTCATCGGGCGTATCATCGATTTCATCGGGCGGATGGAGTTCGCCCGCGCCGTCTGCCGGACGGGAGGAGACCGCGTGAATCCGCGAATCAAAACAACGGTTGTGGGCAGTTATCCAGTGCCGTCGTGGCTGGTGGGCAATACATCGCGGCTGGTGCTGCGCGACGCGGTGATGTCCGTGCTGAAGACGCAGGAACTCGCGGGCCTGGACCTGATTTCTGATGGCGAGCTGATGCGTTTCGATCCCAGCCACCCGGAAACGAACGGGATGATTGATTATTTTGTGTCGCAGATGGAAGGCATCCGCAAGCATTTTTCGCTTTCGGATTTTGACCGCTTTCGCGCGGACAGAGCTTCAGGATTCCGGTTGCTCACGGCGGGCATGGTGGTGGAGCGGATTGGCGAAGGGACTTTAAATTTGCCGCGGGACTACGAATTTTCGCGCGTGTTGACGAAATCGCCGCTGAAGTTTACTTGCACCGGCCCGCACATGCTCGCGCGGCTGCTGACGAATTGTTTTTACAAAGACACTGCCGAGCTGGCGATGGACATCGCGGACATTCTGCGCCGCCAGCTCGAATTGATCGAAGCGGACACGGTGCAGCTGGACGAAGCGAGCATCGTGGGATTTCCGCAGGATGCGCCGTGGGCCGCGGAAGCGATCAATCACGCGCTGGGCGGCATCCTGAACGAAAAAGCGGTGCACATCTGCTTCGGGAATTACGGCGGGCAGCCGATGCTGCGCGGGTTCTGGCGCGATTTGATTCCGTTTCTGAATTCGCTCAAGACCGATCACCTGGTTTTGGAATTTGCGCGGCGCGGGTACGAGGAATTGTCCGCGTTCAGCGAACTGGATCCCAAGATCGGGCTAGGGATCGGCGTGATTGATATCAAGGATAACGAAGTGGAGTCGCGCGAGCTGATCGCTTCGCGCATTGAGAAAATCGCGAAGACGATTGGGGTGGAGCGGCTGCACTACGTTCATCCAGACTGCGGATTCTGGATGCTGCAGCGCAGCGTGGTGGACCGCAAGATGCGCGCGCTGGTCGAGGGCAGAGATTTGTTCGAGGGGCGCGAGTAGGAAATTCCTGCTTCGAGAGTTCGGTTCGGTTTGCCAGGCTGGAGCGTTGAGGGTGGAAGACGAAAAAGCAGCCGTCCGGGCGACGATCTTCAATCACCTCTCGGGAATCGCGCTGGCCCCCACGGTGGCGGCGCTCGCGGACCGCGGGGTCTTCCGGCTTTTCGATTCCCCGTCGGCATCGATTACACTCGACGAAATTTGCGAGCACACTCATGCGAATCGCGGCTACTTGCGCGTGGCGCTGCGTTTGCTGACTTCGTGCGGATGGCTGCGGCAGCGCAGCGAAGCGAACGACGGGGCGTTGCGGTACGCGCTTACGCCTGAGGGCGTCATCGGAGTGCGACTCGCCGCGCCGCTCTACCGGGAAGTAATTTCGTTCATCCCCAAAGCGCTGTTCCTCGAAGATTTTCTTTACGGCAAGTTCGATGGCCCGGTCCTCCCTTCCCTGCAATCGCTGGTGCAGCGCGCGCGCGAACGATGGCTCGTGGCGCCGCAGGACGATCCGGTGGCGGCACACGTGGTGGAAAACATTCGCGGCCATCTGGATGGCGTGCTGATCGGCCCGGCAATGGTGGCGCTAGCGCGCGGCGGCGTGCTGGCGCGGCTGGAACAGGGGCCGGTGGAAACGCGGACGCTCGCGGGAAATCACGCCAGTTTGAATTCCCTGTTCGACCTGCTGGCGACGCAAGGATGGCTGCAGCGCGACGAAGATACTGTGCGGCTGACATCGCGCGGGCTGTATGCGGCGCAGATTGCGACTTCGTATGGCGTGACGGTTTCGTATTTGCCGATGTTCAATTCGCTGCCCACGCTGCTGTTTGGAAATGCGCGCGGGCCCAGGGTGGACGAAAGCGGCGTGGAGCTGCTGGTGAATCGCGGGATGAACGTGTGGGGCAGCGGCGGAGCGCACAAAACTTATTTCAAGAAAGTGGATGAAATTGTTATCGAGATTTTCAATCGCCCGCTGGCGCGGCAACCGCAGGGGATTTGCGACATGGGCTGCGGCGATGGAACTTTTCTGGAGCATTTGTACGAGGTAGTGAAACAGAAAACCGCGCGAGGCAAAGTGCTGGAGCAACATCCGCTGGTGCTGGTGGGCGCTGATTTCAATAAGGTGGCGCGCCGCGTCGCCAAGCAGCACTTGCGCAAAGCCGAAGTGCCGGTGTGCCATGTGATTGCCGGGGACATCAATCGCCCCGCGCAACTCGGCAGCGATCTGGAAGCGCTAGGGCTGGACGTGCATGATTTGCTGCACGTGCGTTCTTTTCTCGATCACAATCGTCCGTATTCGCCACCGGCGAATTATGCGCGCGGCAGCCGGCGCGGGAAATCCACTGGCGCGTTCGCTTACTTGGGCGAGGAAATTCCCGCGGACGAGCTGGAAGAAAATCTGGTGCGATATTTGCGCCGGTGGGCGCCTTACGTCGGGCGTTTTGGTTTGTTGGTTCTGGAACTGCACACATTGCCGCCGGAACTGGCCGCCGCGAATCTGCGGCAGACGCCGGTGGTGGCGTACGACGGCACGCACGGATTCTCCGATCAATATCTGGTGGAGCTGCCGATTTTTTTGGAGTGCGCGCGGGAAGCGGGATTGCAGGCGGACGATCGTTACCACGCGAAGTTCCCTGCCTCGGAGCTGGCGACCGTCAGCGTGAATTTCTTCACCGCGCTGGCCAGTGCATCGGGGCCGGAATTAGTGACGAACGCCGCCGTCTCGCGCGCCTGATTCTGCGATCAGCCGTAGTTCGGCGGATTCACGGATTGATCCATGCCCATGCAGGTCTGGCCGCCGGGTTGTACATTTACGCTGATCAGACAGGGGCCTTTTTCCAGCAGGGCGCGCTTTATGGCAGGCGCAAGTTCTTCTGCTTTGTCCACTTCCCAGGCCGCCATGCCGTAGCCCTGCGCGATTTTCACCGCGTCAATTCCGGGAATTTCGATGCCCGGCACATTCGAGCCGACACTGGTGAAATTGCTGAATCCGCGCAGCGCAGAATAATCGCCGTTGCGAATCAGGATGAAAATTACCGAAACCTGCTGCTGCACGGCGGTCCACAGCGCCTGGATGGAATATTGCGCGGAACCGTCACCGATGGGGGCGATCACGCGGCGGGTGGGATTGGCCATTTGCAAACCGACCGCGAGCGGCATTGCGAACCCCAGGATACCGCTGCGCACAGAATAAAATGAGCCGGGCTCATCGCGCTGGAGGTAACGATCAAGATCGCCTTTCGACGACGGGCACTCCTCCGCAATGATCGCATCCGCGGGAAGCAATTTGTTGAGCGCGCTGAAAAGATACGCGGTGGTCATCGGATGGCTGGGCTGCGGTTCAACGGGAGCGGCGCGCTTTATCGCAGGCCGCGGTTCGCGTTTCTGCAGCCGGTCACGCAAAAATTGCGCGGCTGCGGCGATATTGCCGACGATGCTGGTGCCGGCGAGAGCGGATGCGGCGTCGCAAGGCGAATTGGTGATCTGAAATAGTTTTGTGCCTTGGCGGATGCCGACGCCTGGCACGTATGCGTAGTAGAGAAACACTGGCGCGCCGAGAACCAGCACCGTGTCATGCTGCGCCAATTGCGCGGCCAGCGGCGCTTGCGCCGGCAACAGACCGCCAGAGAATAACGGATGCGAGCGCGGAAACGTCCAGCGCGCAGGAAGCGGCTCTTCGTACACGCGGGCGTTCAGATGTTCGGCGAGCGCAATTACTTCGTGCCACGCGGAGTCTTCTTCGATCTGCGCGCCGGCTACAATGGCGGGATTGGCCGCGACTTCCAGCGTGCGCGCTGCTTCCATTAGCGCGGTCGAGTCTGGCGCGACCGTGTGGCTGACTTTTCTTGCGGCGAGCGGAGAGCAAGGCCGATTCCAATCATCCATGGGGATCGAAATGAATACGGGGCCTTGGGGAGATTGCGTAGCGAGATAGTAGCCGCGAGCGATTGCTGCCGGAACATCTTCGGCGCGCAGCGGCTCGCAAGCCCACTTCACGTAGGGCCGCACGACGTCCACGGCGCGGCTGACGAGAAATGGTTCGGCCATAATTTGGCGGCGGTCCTGCTGCCCTGTAGTTATTACGAGCGGCGCGTGGCAGTAGTGCGCGTCAATGATTGCGGAAAGGCCGTTGCCCACGCTGGCGATGGAATGCAGATTCACGAAGGCGGCGGATTTTTTCGCGATCGCGAAGCCGAGCGCCATCCCGGCGGCAGAGCGTTCGTGCAGGGCCAGGACGTAGCGGAAATCGGGCGGCATATCCTTCAGGAAAGGCAACTCGCTGGAGCCGGGATTGCCGAAAATCGTGGTCATGCCCAGATCGCGCAGGACGCGGTAGGTGACTTCGCGGACTGTGAACGCCATGCACCCTCCGGCGGAAGCTGCCGCTTTCCAGAATTGCAGCTGGCAACGCTTCACGCGTGACGAATCTGTTTACAAGACCGCGATCGCCAATTCGGCCGTGGAATTTCGCGGCGGCTGCGGCGGCTTCGCGAAACTCAGCGCCAGGATTCCAATCGCGACGAGCAGTATGTTTAATTCAAACGCCCGGGTGTAGCTTCCAAATTTGTCGAAAATCTCGCCGCCAATCAAGCCCGCGGGCGAGCAGAAGATGGCGGTCAACAGCAGCATCATGCCATTCAATTTCGGAAAAGCCGCGGGGCCGAAGAAATGCGCGGTCACCGTATTCAAGCACACAAACGTCCATCCGAACGCGATGCCGTACAACATCCCCGCGGCAATCGCGAGCGCCAGCGCCGCGGGCCGCGCCTCGATAGCCAGCAGCGAGCCGACGAAGTAGCACAGCAGGCCGCTCGCGAACGCAAAGCGCGCGGCGATTTTATCCATCAGCCAACCGCCCACCAAGCGGCCGGCGATTGCGCCCAGCGTGAACAGGCCCATGGCCCAGGCCGCGGTGTTTGCCTGGAAATGCGCGGCCTTCAAATGCAGAATCCAGTGTGCGATGAAAAAGAAATATGGGAATTGGCAGGCGATTCCACCTAGCAGCACCAACCAGTACGCGGGCGTGCGATAGGCTTCGCGCGGCGTCCAGGAATGTTTGGTGATGCGCCCATCCATCGCCGACGATGTCAGCGCGCTCGCTTCTTCGGTTGCGCCGTCCACGGTCTGGCCGCAATCTGCGGGACGCTCCTTGACCAGCGAGAACGCGACGATTCCGGAGAATACGGGAATTATGGCGACGAGCAGCCAGGCATGTCGCCAGTTGCCCGCATCCGCCGCGAGAATTTTGTTGAAAAGAGGCGCGCACAAAAAACCGGCGAAGCCTGAAGCGCTCAGCGGGATGGCCATCGCTCTGCCGCGAAATATTTTAAACCAGCGCGCCACCAGCGTCGTCACTGGAATGATGGTGCTGAAACAAATTCCGGTGGCGATGATAATTCCGAATGCGGCCAGGTAATGCCAAGGCTTCGAAGCGAAGAACGCGAGGAACAACGCTCCGGCCGAAAGGAAAACCGCACCGATAACGAAGGCTGCGCGCGTGCCCCACTTCAGGATTACGGCGACCACCAGCGTGGCAGGAAGGCCGATGAACAGATTGATCAGCGTGAATCCCAAGCCATACGCGCTGCGGCTCATCGGAATCTGCTTCAGCATGTAGGTATTGATTACCGCGCCGCCAAAAAGCGGGACGCCCATGTTCAGAAAATCCAGCGCGAAGAGCACTCCTACCAGCTTCCAGCCGTAAAATCCGGAGCTGCTTTTCATTCTTGCTCCTGACTGCGAGCCGTGCGAGAAGAATTATTTCCGCACTCCCTGTTCCGCTGCCTTTATGGAATAATTCGCGTTCCGGGAGACCCGCGGACGGTATCAGAGCCGAGGGGCGCTGTCATCGTCAAATGGGAGCGGCGGTATCGCCCAGTGAAAAGTTCCGCGTTCTACAGGGTTTGCAGTAGAGAGAATGCGGGTTGGCTCGATTAATATGGGCATGCTGAGGACGGCTTGGATCGCGCGGCGAGTCATGGAGTTGAGAAGGCCTGATGCGTAAATGGATCATCGCGGGCGTCGTGGTGGTGCTGTTGGTGCTGGTTGTCGCTGGGGTATTGCTGGGACCGGCGATGCACAGCTTCGTGCGCGCGCGAACGCAGAAGGTTTTGGAGACGCATTTCGCGAGTTCGGTGGAATTTTCGGACTTTGATGTGAGTTTGTTTCCGCGACTGCGTGTGACGATTACCGGCCTGGTGTTGCGCCATAAAGGCCGCACCGATATTCCGCCGCTGATCGAAGTGAAGACGGTTTCGATGTACGGAAATTTGGCGGAGCTGCTGCGCCCCCGGCCCTACATTTCCTTTGTGCAGCTCGATGGCTTGCAAATTCACACGCCGCCGCGCGAGCCGGGCGGGCAGCCGTTGATTCAGAAGACCGATCAGGATCTGACGAAGAAATATCCAATGCTGATTGGCGAAGTGCGCGCGGACGATGCGAACATCGAAGTGCTGCGAGCGCAATCCGACAAACCGCCGCGCGAATTTCCCATTCATTATCTGGATCTGCACGATGTGAGTTTCGATCACCCGGCGCAATTCCACGCGCTGCTGACCAACGCTATTCCTAAGGGCGAAATTGATTCCAGCGGTGAATTCGGACCTTGGGAGGCGGAGGAACCGAGCGCGACTTCGGCGGACGGACACTACACGTTTCAGAACGCGGACCTGGGCACGCTGAAGGGGCTGCGCGGGATTCTTTCGTCGAAGGGACAATTTTCCGGGCCACTGGATTATTTGGCGGTGGAGGGATATACGGATACGCCCGACTTCGGCTTGCGCACCGGCGGCACGCCGGTGGCGCTGCACACGGATTTTTCGGCGCTGGTGGACGGGACGAACGGCGACGTAATTTTGAAAAGCGTGATCGCTAAGTTTCAGCACACCACTTTGGCGGTGAACGGGAAGATCGTGGACGCCAACAAGGATATAAAGGGGCGCACGATTTTCTTGAATGCGACATCGGAAAACGGGCGCATCGAAGATCTGCTGCGGCTGGTGGTCAATTCCGACCAGCCGATGATGATCGGCTCCGCAAATCTGAAGACCACGATTGATATTCCGGAAGGCGAAGGGGATCTGCTGGAGCGCATGAAACTCGCCGGACAATTCGGCGTGGGCCACGCGCAATTTACCAGCGCGATCGTGCAGGATAAAGTGGACACGCTCAGCCGCAAAGGACAGGGCAAGCCGATGGATACGGACATCAGCGAAGTCGCTTCCGATCTGCGCGGAACTTTCAGGCTGGCTGAGGGCGTGGTGACATTTTCTAATTTGAGTTTCGCGGTGCAGGGCGCGTCGCTGCATTTGGACGGCACCTACAATGTGGATAGCACGGCGATGGATTTCCACGGCGACTTGCTGCTGCAGGCCAAGCTTTCGCAGACGACGACTGGCGCGAAATCTTTTTTTCTGAAGGCGGCGGACCCGTTTTTCAAAGGCAAGAACGGCGGAACGGATTTGCACATCAAGATCACGGGCACGAAAGAACATCCAACGTTTGGACTGGATCAGGGCGGGGGCAAGAAGTAGTCCTTCGCTCATTCCTGGGCACGATTTCATACTGCACGCTTCCAGGTTGAGAGAACCTGGCCGCACGTTCGCTTTTCCCCCTCGCTGACATCCCTATTTTCCTGAAGCGCCGGCAAAAAATGTTCTGGCATGTGCGACGCGATGGTATGAGAATGCAACGGCTCTGAATCGCTGCTAGTTTGTCGTCCGCTGGCGAGAGCGTGCGTGACGATTTGCGCGCGGATGTCCCGTTTGCGCCGGCCATTTCATCTGAGGAGAAACTTTTCATGTCTTTGCGCTCGATGTGTTGCTCGCTGCTTACGATTACCGCGTTGCTCTCGGCTCAGATCACCCCGGGACAAAACACCGACGCGCAGAGTTCTCCGACAATCGCCGGGTACACGAAGGCGTCGGCCGCGACGGAAATTGCGCTGGAGAAAAAGTTTCAGGACGGCATTGTGCCCGGAAACATTCGCGAGAACATGCGGCGCCTGAGCGCGCGGCCGCATCATGTGGGCTCGCCTTACGATAAAGACAATGCGGAATGGATTCTGGCGCGAATGAAGGAGTGGGGCTTCGACGCGCATATCGAAACGTTCAGCGTTTTATTTCCCACGCCGAAGGAACGCCTCGTCGAGCTGCTGGAACCCACGCAGTTCCGCGCGAAGTTGCAGGAGCCTGTGCTGCCGATGGATCCGACTAGTAACCAGACCGCGGAACAGCTGCCGACCTACAATGCGTATTCGGTGGATGGAGACGTGACCGCGCCGCTGGTCTATGTGAATTACGGCATTCGCGAGGATTACGAACAGCTCGATCGCCTGGGAATTTCGGTGCGGGGTGCGATCGTCATCGCGCGTTACGGTTCCGGCTGGCGCGGCACGAAACCAAAAGTTGCCGCGGAGCATGGCGCGATCGGCTGCATCATCTATTCCGATCCGCGCGGCGACGGATATTTCCAGGGCGACGATTATCCCGCGGGCGGCTGGCGGCCGCGCGAAGGCGTGCAACGCGGCAGCGTGATGGATACGGACTATCCCGGCGATCCGCTCACACCCGGCGTGGGCGCGACGCCCGATGCAAAACGCCTGGCGATCAAAGATGCCAAGACCATTACGAAAATTCCCGTGCTGCCGATTTCCTACGCCGATGCGCTGCCGCTGCTTTCCGCGCTGCAAGGTCCGGTGGCGCCGGAAAAATGGCGCGGCGGCCTGGGGATTACCTATCACATCGGTCCGGGGCCCGCGAAAGTGCACCTGAAAGTCGCTTCAAACTGGGACATGAAACCAATTTACGACGTGATTGGCACCCTGCATGGCGGCGATGATGCGGGGCAGTGGGTGATCCGCGGAAACCATTTCGATGCGTGGGTGAATGGCGCCGACGATCCAATTTCCGGCCAGTCTGAAATGCTGGAGGAAGCGCGCATGCTTGGCGAATTGCACAAACAAGGTTGGACGCCGAAGCGCACCATTATTTATTGCGCGTGGGATGGAGAAGAGCCCGGCTTGCTGGGGTCCGTGGAGTGGGTGGAAACACATCTGGCCGAGCTGCAACAGCACGCCGTTGCGTACCTCAATTCCGACAGCAACGAGAGGGGCCAATTCGGCGCGGGCGGCACGCAGGATTTACAGGAAGTGGTTAGCAGCGTGACGCGCGAAATTCAAGACCCGGAAACGCATTTGTCCGTCTTTCAGCGCGCGCACCTGGTGAGCATCAGCGAAGCAAAGAATGCCGAAGAACGCGGGGAGGCTCGGAAGCGCGCGGACCTGGAGATTTCCGCGCTGGGAGATGGGTCGGACTATACGGCCTTCCAGGATTTCGCCGGGATCTCCACGCTGGATATGGGATTTGGCGGCGAGGACGATGGCGATCAGTATCATTCGATTTACGATGATTTTTACTGGTACACGCATTTCGTGGATACGGATTTTTCGTATGGGCGCGCGCTGGCGCAAACCGCCGGCACAACTATTTTGCGCTTGGCCGGGGCGGATCTAATTCCGGTGGACTACGCGCCGCAAGCGGAAGCGATCGCAAAATACGAAACGGAATTGGAGAAATTGCTGAAGGATAAGCAGGACGAAATCACCGAGCGCAATCTGGAACTGCAGGAAGGCGTCTTCACGGCGGCGGCGGACCCGCGCAAGACTTACGTGCCGCCACCTGCGGAGGCGGTTCCGCCGTACATGAATTTTACGCCGCTGAAAAATTCCATCGAGACGCTGAAGAAGAGCGCGGAGCGGTATTCCAAAGCGCTCGCGCAATGGCAGGCCGCGGGTTCGCCGGCTTTGGCGCCGCAATCTTTGGAAACGCTGAATGCGGATTTGCTGCGAATTTCGCGACTGTTCTTGAACGAGAAAGGATTGCCGGAACGTCCCTGGTTCAAAAACCAGATTTACGCACCCGGCGCCTACACCGGATATGGCGCGAAGACGGTGGCGGCGGTGCATGAATACATGGACGAGAAAAAATGGAAAGAGGCGGAGGCACAGATTCCGCAGGTGGCGCAAATAATCGAAAACGTGGCTGTCGGAATCAACAAAGCGGCTGCTGATTTCGAAACTGCCCTGCCGTCGAAACGCTGATTCGGTCTTTGTGGCCGGTCTTTGGCTTGTGATCGATGAGTGCCGCGGCGGCGATGGCGCACTGAAGCGCGCCGTTACGCAATCAACGTCCAGAACTTCCCTGCTGTGAGTTTTTGCGCAACCCGCGAGGCCACGAACTACAGAGATACTCGTTTCACTAAACGTTCCACACGAAAATTGAGCGCGGCGACCGCGCCAAAGCGACGCTGCTGCGCGCCACAGTAAAATTATAGCAAGTGCTCCAAACCATGGCGTCAGCCCGGAAACGGCTCACCCTTCCTCACGATGCGTATTCGATGATCGGTGAATTTCGAGTGCATCTCCGGCAGCTCGTACTTCGGCATATGGCAGGTGACGCAATTCTTATCGCTCACCGGGCAGGTTGGCGCGGCGTGTGCGACTTGCGCCGATTGCGCGTGCGTGCTCGATGCGTGACACTTCAGGCAGCGCTCGTCGTACGAACCTAAATCGTGCACCAGCGGTTTGTGCGGATCGTGGCAGGAGTAGCAAGTCAAGCGCGCGTCGCCGCTTTCGCCCCAGCACTTGCTGGTCTCCAGACGATAGGGCTGAAAGCGCACCGTGAGAGTTCCCGAAAGGCCAGCCGTGGCCACATCCCATTTCGCGCGGTGGCACGCTCCGCAGAACTCCACCGAAGCGACGGGGCTAAGCCCGCGCGGATTGAAGATCAGTTTTTTTCCCTGCTCGAAATCTTCGGCCTGCATTGCCGCGGTGTGCTGCGCGCCAGGCCCATGGCAAGCTTCGCAGCTCACCCCGAGAATCACATGTGCGAGGTCAAAGCGATTGCTGGTGGTGGAAGCCGTGGAATGGCAGCCGAAACAGTGCTGAGTTTCTTCAGGGTCCAGCAACCGGCCGGCCGCGTCCGCGAGTTTGCTGGGAGTGGAATGCGAGTGGCCCGTGGTGATGTCCAGCCCCTGCAGCTCGCGGTAATAGCTCAGACGGCTTTCGTAGAACGAACCGTTTTGCTGGTAAACGTACGTTTGACCCACCTCGCCGTACCCGAACGCCCAGCCCAATTGCACTGCTGTGCATTTTGCGCCTTCGTGAACGGAATAAAGGCTGCCGCCCGCGCCCGATGCGATTTCGTAACGATAGGGTCCAGCCTGAAAATTCAGCCGCTGGTGCGCACGTAAAATATCCGAATTCGCTGCGTCCACGGATGCGTGGGCCATCGGCGTGGTTTGCTGCAAAGCTGTCTTGACGGTGTGGCACGTAGCACACGCCGCCGTGCCCACATATTGCTCGCGCGGCGCGGCGCCTTTCGTCGGCCACCACGCGGAAAGTTTCAGGCGATCTTGCGTGGCCATCGAGATGTTGCCCAAATCAGACTTTTGCGCGGAAAGCGCGAGCGAGATTGCAAATGACGCGGCGGCTGCCAGCGCGATTACGCAGAGCAGAAGCTGCAGCTTCGATTTGGAACAATTTGCCAAGCCGATGAGTCTCCGGTTTTCTTTTCTTGTGATGCGCGAGCGATCACTGCGCGAGCGGCGCGGCCGCCATTTCCCTGTAGAACTTCTGCAGCGTGTAGAACGCTTGCTTGCGCTGGCCGCGGTCTGAAATCAGGCCCTTGCGATTGTAAAAATCCTGCACACCGGGCAGAGGCCGGCGCGGCGAGCGAAAATCCATCAGCACCCAGGGCGACATGCCGGCGAGGGACGGAATCTTGCGCAACATCGCGATTTGGTGCTGATATAGGCTCGTTTGGTACTCCTCGGTCCAGCGCGCATCGGCGCTGCCGTGCGCCCCGAAGGGAGCCCCCGCGCCAAACTCGCTGACGATCAGGGGCTTATCGTACGCTGTCTTCCATTGCAGCTCGTCGGTGGCTGCGATGGGGCCGTTGTACCAGCCGGCGTATTCATTGATGCCAAGAACGTCCAGAAATTCTCCCAGCGAATCGTCCAGTAGCCGGATATTGGCGCCGGCATTCGCGATGAAGTGATTCATCGCGGCGGTGACGAGGCGCGTGGAATCCCGTTCGCGCGCGTAATTCGCCAACTGTTTCATGAATTCCGTTCGCGCGGGATTCACTGGCGTCTCATTGCCGATAGACCAGAAGACGGTCGCCGCACGATTGTGATCGCGGGCGATCAAATCCCGCATCTGTTCCTCGGCAATCTGCAGCGTGGCGGAATTTTGCCAATCGATATCCCAGTAAACCGGAATCTCCTCCCAGACCAGAAACCCCATTTGATCGGCCAGGCGAATCATGTCTTCGTTGTACGGATAATGCGCGAGGCGGACGAAATTGCATCCCAGTTCCCTGGCCCAGCCGAGCAAGACGGCGTCGTCCTCGGCGGAAAATGCGCGCCCGCCGCGGAATGGCGCCTCTTCATGCATGGAAATACCGCGCAGGAAAATGGGCTTGCCGTTCAGGAGGATTTTCGTGCCGCGCGTTTCAATGGTGCGAAATCCGATTTGATCCTGCACGCGATCGCCTGCACTGGAAAGTTCTACGCGGTAAAGCTTTGGACTTTCCGGTGACCATAGCTGAAGCTTCGCGGCAAAATTGAATTCCGCGTAACCGTTGGCATCCGTAGTCACTCGCTGCTCGACGCTTGCCTCCGGAATCTCGATCGTCACCTGTTGCGGTTGCGTCGCCCCGTCGAGCTTCACCCATCCAGCGATTTGGCCCTGGGAACCCTTCGCAAGCTGCACGAAATAATCCTGGATGAATGTTGCGGGCACTTCGACGATGGACACGTCGCGCGTCAGTCCACCATAGTTCCACCAATCAGTGTTCAGAGCAGGCACAGCATCGCTGTGCCGCGTGTTGTTCACTTCCACAACGACGAAATTGTCGCCCTCGCGCACGTCGTTGGTTATCTCAAAATTAAAAGGAGTGAACCCTCCCTGATGTTCGCCGATCGCTTTGCCGTTGAGATACACGCGTGCCTGATAATTCGCCGCGCCAAGGTAGAGGAAGGTTCGAGCGAGTTTGGCGCGGTGAAACGAGAACGACCGCTCGTACCAGATGGGCCCTTCGTAGAACAAAAGACTCTCGCGCTGCGAGTTCCAGTCTCCAGGAACGTGCAGAGTGCCGGAAGCATCAAAATCGTATTCCACCAGATCCTGCTTGTCCTTGGGCTTGCGGTTTTCGTAGAAGCGCGAACCGAGGCCATTCTCGTAGGGATCAATAATCACGCGCCACTCGCCATTCAAGCTGATGGTGGTACGGGCGTGAAGATTGGCGATCAGATTTGACGGCAACGGCGCAGCGCTGGCGAAACTCGCCGCGACGAAAAGAAGTCCCAAGAAACGCTTCATAGTCCTATGCTCGCAATGCGAACTTGTCGCCGGTTCGCCTCTACTTCGACCCTTCGCGCAGGGGAAGCGTCGAATCGGCGACCGCAGTTCCCAGTTCCGTATAGTATGTACGTCTGCGGATGTCAAACCGCATGTAAGTGGCGGAGCACAAAAGCTTGGGAAAATCGGCTGTTTGGGAGCGGCCGATCTGGATGCTGGTGAGAACTGGGCGCGGTTGACGCCGCGGCTGGACGCGATTTGTTTCGAATTAACAGGGTGCGACGGCGATGAAGCTTTTGGGAATTGATATCGGGACTGGCGGCACGCGGGCCGTGCTGCTTGATGGTGACGGCCGCGTCGTGAGTTCCGCGACTGCCGCGCATCCTCCGTTTGTGTCACCTCATGAGGGCTGGGCCGAGCAAAATCCCTGCGACTGGTGGGCCGCCGTTTGCAGCGCGATTCCGGAATGTCTGGCGCGCGGCAAGACCACAGGCGGCGAAATCAGCGGCATCGCGTTGACCGGGCAGATGCATGGCCTGGTGCTGCTGGACCGCGGCGGAAGTACCCTGCGTCCATCCATTTTATGGTGCGACCAGCGCACGGAAGCGCAATGCCGCGAAATCACCGAGAAAATCGGCGCGGCGCGGCTGATCGAGCTGACTGCCAACCCGGCGCTGACCAATTTCACACTTCCTAAAATCTGGTGGGTGCAGCAGAACGAGCCGGAAATTTGGGCGCGGGCCGGCGCGATTCTGTTGCCGAAAGATTACATACGCTTGCGGCTCAGCGGTTCTCGCGCAACGGACGTTGCGGACGCTTCGGGGACGCTGCTATTTGACGTGGCCAATCGCCAATGGTCGCGGCCGATGATGGAAGTGTCACGATTGAACGCGGACCTGCTGCCAACGGTTTTCGAGTCGTGCGAAATCTCGGGACACGTTTCGGAAGAGGGCGCGCGCGCCACCGGACTTCGCGCCGGAATCCCCATTGTCACGGGCGCGGGAGATCAGGCCGCGGGAGCAGTGGGCATGGGGATTGTGCGGCCCGGCGCCGTGAGTGCGACGATCGGCACTTCCGGCGTGGTGTTCGCCGCGACTGCCGGGCCGGTGCGCGATCCCGCGGGACGCATTCACACGTTTTGCCATGCAGTTCCGCAACGCTGGCATGTGATGGGAGTGACGCAGGCCGCGGGATATTCGCTGCGCTGGTTTCGCGATCAGTTTGGCGCGGGCGGCGATCAAGCGCAGGACGCTTACACGCGATTGCTGACCCAAGCGAGCGCTGCTCCGGCGGGCTCGGATGGTTTGTTGTGGGCGCCTTATCTGATGGGTGAGCGGACTCCTCATCTGGACCCTCACGCGCGAGGAGCGCTGGTGGGGATTTCCGCGACGCATACGCGCGCGCATGTGATTCGCGCGATTCTGGAAGGCGTGGCATTCAGTTTGCGCGACACTTTGACGATTTTCGCCGAATTGAAGATTCCGGTGGAATCCATTCGCCTGGGCGGCGGCGGCGCGCGCGGGGCTTTGTGGCGCCAGATTCAGGCGGACGTTTACGGCATGCCGGTTGGCTCGCTGGAAGTGGAGGAAGGCCCGGCCTACGGCGCGGCGCTGCTTGCAGGAGTGGGCGCGGGCAACTGGAGCAGCGTGGAGAAAGCGTCGGACGCGACGGTGCGGGTTTCCCAGCGAATCGAGCCGAAGCCGGAAAATATCGCGCTGATGAACCGGCGGTACGAAGCGTATCGCAAGTTGTATCCGGCGTTGCGAGACATCTGGCGCGACGGCGCGTGAATGAATTTTGCGAGCAGGATGCTTTCCGATATGAAGTGCCGAGCGCTGGAAGCGGCTGCGGTGGACAAACTAACTGCCGAACAGGGCAAGGGACCCGATGACGACTGATCCATATCAACCGAGACGGGAGCGCAAGTTTTCTTTCGGCTTGTGGACGTGGGAAATCCCGGACGCGATGTGATTGGAGATTTGGCGGGCGCGGTGCGCGCCAAGGGTTTGCATTTTGGCACATCGTTTCATCGCGCGGAGCACGACTGGTTTTTCGATGGCGGGCGGACTTTTCGTTCGGACGTAAACGATCCACGATACGCCGCACTTTACGGGCCCGCGCATGCTTGGCTGCAGGATTCCAAGCAGGTGTTGATGAACGACTGAACCTACGTGAGCCCCGAATTCGCGAATGATTGGCTGCTGACGCTAACCCATGAAGAAATTGGGCAAATGATCGGAGCGTTGGGCGTGACGGATCTGACGTCCGCGGACGTGCAGAAGCAAACGGGCGCGCAATTGACCGACAGCATCGCGAACGGCAAGGGTAAGAAAATACCGGCGTATAAGGGCAAGATCACGGACGATCAGATCAAGGGATTGGTCGGCTACATTCGCGCGCTGGCAAAAAAGTAGCACGGCGCAGCGGAGCCAGCTCCGAGTGATCGAGTTGGTTGCTCGAGGTGTTGGAAGGAGGAGTGGTGATTGCGGTATTGATTTGTCAAATTGTGCTGAGCATCGTGTTGGCCGCGGTGTTCTTGATTCGTCCTACGGTGACGCACGCGGTCGGCTGGAAGATTGTGGCGTTCATTGGATTGTGCGTGCTGCCGGCGCTGTGCATTGTCAGTGGAATGAACACGCACATCCAGCGCTCCGAACAGACGCGATTCTGCATTTCGTGCCACGTGATGATTCCCTACGGGCAAAGCCTGTTCGTGGATGACCCCAGCCACATTCCCGCGCAGCATTTTCAGAATCATCGCGTGCCGGCCGACATGGCCTGCCATGCGTGTCACGCGGACTACACGATCTACGGCCCTCTGAAGGACAAGATGCAGGGGCTGAAGCGGATTTACATGCAGTACGTGAGTACGCCGCCGGATCCAGCGGCGATCCGCATCGCGGGGGGATTCAAAAACGCGCAGTGCCTGCACTGCCATCTGGGCGCGCGGAGTTTTGAGGTGAATCCGGTGCATGCGGCGCTGCTGGATTCGCTGAAGTCGGAGCAGACTTCCTGCCTGACCAGCGGCTGCCACGATACGGCGCACGACATCGCGAATCTGAGCCATCTGAAACTGTGGAGGCCCGCGCCATGAAGATCAGCGAAATCGGAATTGGGCGGCTGCTGCGAATTTCCAGCGGCCTGGTGATTGTGGGGCTGGTGCTGGAGATTGTGAGCCTGCTGTGGTTTCATCCGCTTTCGTTCGTGCTGTTTGCGTTTCTGGCGGCTGCGTTGATTGGCTTGGGGATCCTCGTGTACCTGGTTTCGCTGGTGTTTGTGGCGCCGCCGCCACCTGCGGATCGCGAGTGAACGCGTTGCCGAGACTCTTCGAAGCAGGAACACGTCACGACTCGCGACGCGACAACGGAACAGGAGTAAAAGCCGGACAGTCCTGGGCATCAGTTCCTGCTGCCGGCTGCGCTATTGATTGACGCCGCTGGCGAGGAAGCCGCCGTCCACCACAAGCAAGTGGCCAGTGACGAAGCTGGCGGCATCGGAAGCGAGGAATACCGCGGCGCCGCCGAGTTCTTCCACCTTTCCATAACGCCGCATCGGCGTGCGCATCAGGAATTCGCGGCCTCGCTCCGTCCCATCGAGCAGCGCCGCGTTTAAATCCGTGCGCAGCACGCCGGGAACCAGCGCATTCACGCAGACTCCGGAGGTGGCCCATTCGATCGCGAGAGTTTTAGTGAGCGCGGCAACCGCGGCTTTGCTGGCATTGTAAGCGGCGACTTCGAACAGCCCCACAAAGCAAGCCAGCGAACCGATATTAATGATGCGGCCGTACTTGCGTTCGATCATGTGACGGCCAAAAACGCGGCAGGCATGGAGGGTGCCCTTCAAGTTGGTTTCCAGGATCGCGTCCCATTCTTCATCGGGAAATTCCAGAGTGGGCGAGCGCTTGGTGCGGCCCGCGCAATTGACCAGAATCTGAACGCTACGGAATTTCGCGCACACTGATTCCAGAAGGCGCTGCAAGGAGTCGTTATCGGTGACGTCGCAGGTTTGCGCGAGCGACCGGCGGCCCAGCGCTTCGACTTCTGCGGCAGCAACGCGCGCGAGTTCGGCGCGCCGGCCGGTGGGCACCACATCCGCGCCCGCTTTGGCCAACTCGCGCGCGAGCGCAAATCCGATGCCGCTGGTCCCGCCGATGACTACTGCCGTCTTGCCCGTCAGATCAAGAAGCGGATGGCCCATTCCCTTCTCCTCGTTGGTGCTGCCGGCAGCAAGCGTTCCGTACGGTAGCTGGATGCTTACTCACGGGTCTAGCTAATTCTCCAGCCGAAACAATTTCGGGATCATAAGAGCGGAGCCTGCGGCAGCCGGCAACTGGCAACTGACAGCCCCAATGAGAAAAACTAAAAGCTGATTTTAGAGAGACTCCAATCAATTGGCAAAAATAATCGTTGTTGGAAACATTGCTTACAGACAAGAATCAGTGTGCGCCCAGCCAGGCTGCCCGCCGTCGCAGTTATCGTGAGCGAGCATTTTCGGCGGCTCAATCGAGGATCGGAACTTATGATTGCACAATCGAAGCACAAATCCGATGCGATGAATCTTTTTCTTGCCGGTGTTCTGGTCCTCCTGGCTGCGCCGCTTGGTCAGGCGCAGTCGGCAAGCGTGGCGGCCACGCCGCCGATGGGTTGGAATAGCTGGAATCACTTCGCCGAGAAGGTTAATGATGCCGTAATCCGGGCGCAAGCCGATGCGATGGTTTCTTCCGGCATGCGCGACGCGGGCTACGTTTATATCAACATCGATGACACCTGGGAGGGAGAGCGCGACGCGCAAGGATTCATTCACGCCAACAGCAAATTTCCGGATATGAAAGCGCTGGCGGACTACGTTCACAGCAAGGGCCTGAAGATTGGAATTTATTCTTCGCCGGGCCCGGAAACCTGCGCGAAATTTGCGGGGAGCTACAGGCATGAAGAGCAGGATGCGGCTACCTATGCGGCGTGGGGAATCGATTACTTGAAATACGACTTGTGCGGGCTGCGCGATATCATGGCCGGCGCTGGTTCAGCGGATGCGGCCAACAAAATGATGGTGGACGCGTATGTGAAAATGCGCGACGCCCTGCGTAAGACGGGACGCCCGATTGTTTACAGTTTCTGCCAGTACGGCGACCACGCGGTGTGGCAGTGGGGCGCAGCGGCCGGCGGCAACCTGTGGCGAACGACCGGCGACATCAACGACACGTATGAAAGAATGGCGACAATCGGATTCGGGCAGGCGGGGCTCGCGAAATTCGCGGGACCGGGCCACTGGAATGATCCGGACATGCTGGAAGTGGGCAATGGCGGAATGAAGGCTGAAGAATATCGCACGCATATGAGTCTGTGGGCGATCCTTGCGGCGCCGCTGCTGGCTGGGAACGACTTGAGCGCGATGAGCCCGGAGACGCTGGCGCTGCTTACGAATCGCGAGGTGTTGGCCATCGATCAGGATTCCGCGGGCAAACAAGGCGACCGGTTTTCCGCAGAAGGCCCGACGGAAATTTGGGTGCGGCCGCTTGCCGATGGGTCGAAGGCGGTGGGGCTTTTCAATCGCCATCCCGGGCCTCTTGATATGCAGGTGGATTTTCGCGGACTTGGGTTTAAAGGCGCGGTGAAGGTACGCGACGTGTGGGCGGCGAAGGACCTCGGCTCGATGCAGGGTAAATACAAAATTCAAGTGGCTGGCCACGGAGTGATATTGCTGCGAGTCTCCGAGTACTGAATTAAGAAAACGACCGGACACGCCCGGGTCGCGGACAATGGCGGTGTCTAATTTGCGCGCTCAGTGTTGGCGGGAATCATCAGCGATGCCACCGCAGCACTTACCACGCACAAACCTGCGCAGATTAACATTACGATTCGGAATGCAAACACAAACGCATGGGAAATTGAGGCACGGAGCAGCGCCGCCGTCTGCGCGTCCAGGCCGGAGGGCAGGTCAAGGCCGGCGAGCTTGATCTCGTTTGCGCGAACGAACTGGAGAATGCCTGCGGGCAGCAGCGCGCCTGTGAGACTACGCTGCAAGCTGGAGCTGAATAATTTCACCATTACGATTCCGAGGATTGCCACGGCGAGCACGCTCGCGACTCGCGCTACAGCGTTGTTGATGCCGGAGGCGGCGCCGGCACGGTCCTGACCCACTGAACTCATCACCACCGTGGTGAGCGGAGCCACGCTAACCGCCATTCCAAAACCGAGAACGGTGAACGCCGGGAAGAATCCAATCCAATAAGAGGCGCTCGCTCCGGGCAGGGCGCAGAGAGCGAAACCCAGTGCTGCAATCAACGGACCGACGATCAGCGGAGCCTTCGACCCGTAGCGCGCAACCAGCCCGCCGGACCAGCGCGAAAGTAAGAATATCAGCAGAATTAGCGGGAGTGCGGCCGCGCCCGTTGCAGTTGTCGAGTATCCCTGCACTTGAATCAGGTTCAGCGGGAACAAGAAAAAGAAAATTCCAAGAGCGGCGTAGAGAAACAGGGTGAGCAGGTTCGCGCCGCTAAAACCGCGGGACGCAAACAGCGTCAGCGGAACCATGGGCGAATTTATCCTGGCCTCGACGAACGCGAAACCAATCAGGCAGCTGAACCCCAGAATCAGGCTTCCGTAAACGAGAGGTTGTCCCCAACCGAGACTGGTGGACTCGATGAAACCGTACACCACGCCGCCTAATCCGACCGTCGCGACCAGCGCCCCCAGCCAATCCACATGCCCGGCCGCCGCGTTACGACTTTCAGGGACGCGCCAAAGCGAAATTATGATTACAGCGGCCGCGAGCGGAACGTTGATGAAGAATACCCAGCGCCAGGAGGCATGCTCAATTAGCCAGCCGCCCAGAACCGGTCCCATGGCTGTGGTGATCGCTGTGAAGCCGGACCATGTGCCGATCGCTTGGCCGCGTGTTTTCTCGTCGAATGAGGCGCTGATCAGGGACAGGCTGCCGGGGACGAGAAAAGCGGCTCCTACACCTTGGACACTTCGCGCCATCACGAGTTGTTGAATATTAGAGGCGAGGCCACATGCGATAGAAGCAGCCGCAAAGATTCCCACGCCGATCAGGAACACCCGCCGGCGGCCAAACAAATCGCCGAGCGAGCCGCCCACGAGAATCAAGGCGCCCAAAAACAATCCGAAAGATTCGACGACCCATTGCACGCCTACCACGCTGGCGTGCAGGGTCGTCTGCAGCGCGGGCAAAGCTACGTTGACGACCGTGCCGTCAATAAAAGCCATGCTGGAGCCGAGAATTGTGGCTGCCAGGATCCAACGTTGCGCTTGCGCCGCGCACGGAACTTCTGCGTACAGCGATCGGACGACGCCTTCGTCGCAGGGCGGTTTCATGAGGCTATGGATGCATTCTCGCGCGGATCAGGTTCCGGCTCTCGTTTACTTGAGCCAAGACTCGATATCGATTTGGGATTTCAGCGTTCGATGGACGGGACAGCTTTCCGCAATTTGCAGAAGTTTCGCTCGCTGCTCGGTGGTCAGGGGGCCCGCCAATTCTAATTCGCGCTCAATGCGATCGAGAATTCCTTCTTTCGTTTCGCACGCGGCGCAATCTTCAGCGTGAATTTTTGAATGCCGCAGACGTACGATGATGCCTTCCAGCGGCCAATTCTTCCGGCGCGCATACATTCCGATGGTCATGGAAGTGCACGCGCCCAATGCGGAGAGCAACAGGTCGTATGGAGTTGGCCCCGAATTTGTGCCGCCCGCAGCGGCCGGTTCGTCCGCGGTTAGGCGATGCGAGCCGGCAGCAATTTCCTGCGCGAAGCTCACCGCATTGCCGCGCACCACCACGTTCGGCTCGAGGATCGATGGATGCGACGGGACCTGCTCCGATACGTTCATGCAACCCTCCGAGGCGCTCCGCGGCGCGCGTCATTCCAGACGTCTGCGGCGTGTTCGTATCGAGTTCGCCGGCATGCACGATCTTAACTCCGTGTTCCTTCCAATCCGTGGCCATCACCCCTGTCTATTCGGGCCACGCCTACTTTTCAATCACGCCACAGGCAATGCGAGCACCGGAGTTCCCTGAAGGATCCGTCTTGTAATCGTCAGGATCAGCATGGATCACCAGCGCGGTGCCGCCATCGTGAAAAATGGAGTTTGGCCCGTCACGGAGTGTGGCGTTTGGGTCCAGCAGCGACGCCTTGCCGACCCCATCTGCATTCACTTTGAGCATGAGCAAGTCTCCGGCGTGCGGCCCTTCCGGATTATCTTTTCCATGATGCTTGGAAGTCGGATTGAAATGCGGACCCGCGCTGGCGAAAGCCGGACCTTCACATTTGCCGATGTTGTGGACGTGGATCCCGTGCATGCCGGGCGTCAATTGCGAGACCTTTATGTCAATCCGAATGCCGCTGCCAGATGAATGTATCTGTGCGCTGCCGATTTTCTGTCCCTGTGCGTTGACGAAATCCGCGTGAGCGGACTGGCCAAATCCTGCGGTGGCCCACAGAAGACCTGCTGCGAGAACGCAAATGCGCAATGACATGAGAACCTCCCTTTTTAATTTACACCTGCCGCTCGAATATACATCCACCCGGGTTAACCGCAATGATCCCGAATGTTATTTTCTTGGCCGATTCCGTGTGCTGGTCAATTTCCGGCTGGCCCTTTTCGCCTGAGATGGAGATTATTTTTGAGTCTCCGTTGCTCGCGGAGCTCCGGCCCCGGAGTAATGGCTAATTTCCAAAAGCTTGACAGTGTCCAAGGGCTTTTGACAGAAAGCCCCGCGAACCGAGAGTTGCGGCTCGCACGCTTGATGCGGTAGAGTTGCTTTCTTGAAGCACCCCGCAACGTTAGCAATGTCGCTGGGATTGATCGCCGCGGCCTTCACGCGAACGAGTGCTTCTCCGTCGCCCGGCTCGGGAATCGGCACTTGCTCGATTCGCAACAAGGACGTTGATCCATACGCCGCGAAGCGCAACGCTTTCATCACGTTTATAGTCATGGCCGTAGGAAGGGGTGCGACGTAGCTGCGCTTGCTGCAGCGCCTTCCGGGCAGCAAGCGATTTCGGCCGCAATGTGCTGCGCGATTCTGGACCCAAATGGACCGTAGTGAGAGGAAGTAGTGGCGCGAGCGAATTCACTAATCCAATAAAGCGCTAAGATTCAAGATGGCGCGCCCAAGGGGACGATCTTAGAACTTTTCTGATCGATTTCGTATCATGTCTGCCGTAGCAGTGCGCTTAGATCAACGCCCGCGAAAGACTTTAGGTTTTCACACTCCTGCGAGTAAACTTCGAGATGGTGTTGCGGGACCCGCAAGGAAAATTGGGGAGCGGAAAACACCGAGAATGGTCGGGAAAGCAGTTTGTAACGCTTCGAGGCGCGATTCAATTTCAGCAAGCTTCTCTTAAATGGGTTTCTAAAGCGCTCCACGCCGTTTCGTGGAAACGTTTACTCGGAGGACAGGCAATATGGCAACTCTTCGCGACCACCTTTTCATGATCACTGTACTCCTGCTCGCCGGAGCGGCACTCGGCATCACCGGCGCTTCGAGCGACACCAAACCGCGTCCGCGCTACCCCGATGAAGACATCGGAGCGGATTCTCTCGCCGCGCGAAAGCAAGCGCAGATCGAGACTGAAGAACAATTCAAAGTCTTCTACCGATTCCACTTTACAGACAAGCTAAAGGAAAGCGGGATCACCTTCGTCAATCATGCCGTGGACGACGTAACACTGCATATGAAGGCTGCGCATTACGACCATGGTAGCGGCATCGCCGTTGCGGACGTTGATGGCGACGGCCTCTACGACATCTATTTCGCGAATCAAGTCGGCGGCAACGAGCTCTGGAAGAACCTTGGCAGCGGCAAATTCAAGAACATCACGGCAGAGGCCAGCGTCGGTTTGCCCGGCCGCGTCAGTGTCGGCGCGGCGTTTGCCGATGTTGACAACGACGGCAGCCAGGACCTGTTCGTCACCACCGTTCGCGGCGGCAACGTCCTATTCAAGAACGACGGGCACGGCCACTTCCGTGATGTAACGAACGAAGCTGGCCTCGGCCTCGTAGCCCACTCCTCCGGAGCTTTCTTCTTCGACTATGACAACGACGGCCTGCTCGACCTGCTCGTCTGCAATGTGGGCGTGTACACCAACAATGAAAAAGGCCCCGATGGCGAGTATGTTGCCTTTAAAGATGGCTTCTTTGGCCACCTTCATCCCGAGCGCTTTGAACATCCCGTCCTCTACAAGAACCTCGGTCATCACCATTTCAAGGATGTCACCGAGGAAATGGGACTGCATCCCCACGGCTGGTGCGGCGATGCCAGCTTCGGCGATCTGAATGGCACAGGCTGGCCGAGCATCTATTTCCTAAACATGCAGGGCAGCAATTCCTATTACGAAAACGAAGGCGGCAAGATTTTTGCCGACAAGACCGCGCAGTATTTCCCGCGCACTCCGTGGGGCGCGATGGGCATCAAATTCTTCGACTACGATAACGATGGCCGCATCGACCTGTTCGTCACCGATATGCATTCAGACATGAGCCGGGAGCCTGGAACGGATAACGAGAAGCAGAAAGCCGAAGTCACCTGGACCGACGATTACCTTCAGGGCAGGAAATCCGAATTCATCTTCGGCAACGCTCTCTACCACAATCTGGGCGACGGCAAGATCGAAGAAGTTTCCGACAAAATGGGCGTGGAGAATTACTGGCCGTGGGGCGTCAGTGTTGGCGATATCAACGCTGACGGCTGGGACGACATTTTCATCGCCTCAGGCATGAGCTTTCCCTATCGCTACGGCATCAATTCCCTGCTGCTGAACAACCGCGGGCAGAAATTTCTCGATTCTGAATTCATCCTCGGCATCGAGCCGCGCAAGAATCTGTATACTCCATGGTTTGAAATTGATTGCTCCGGCCCTGACGCGAAGTCAGGAATGAACGCGGGGACGTGCGCAGGCCAGTCAGGCAAAATCACCGCCATGGCTCCCCGCTCCAGTCGCTCTTCGGTCATGTTCGATCTCGATGACGACGGCGACCTCGACATCATCACCAACGACCTCAATTCCGAGCCGCAAGTTTTCATCAGCGATCTCGCCCAACGAAAACACATTCGCTGGCTCAAGGTCGTCCTTGTCGGCACCGTCTCCAACCGAAACGGACTGGGCGCCACAGTCCGCGTCCATGCCGGCGGACAGACCTACATGAAATACAACGACGGCAAGTCCGGCTATCTTTCTCAAAGCGTTCTGCCGCTTTATTTTGGGCTTGGCGACGCGGCCAAAATTGATAGCGTCGAGGTCGTCTGGCCCTCCCGCCAGAAACAGGTCCTCACCACAGGCCTTGAGGAAAACAAGACCCTGCGGATTACGGAGCCAAAGTAGGTTCGAGCAAGCGCTTCCGAAGAGGAATTGAGTGGCAAGAACTAATGTTGTCTTCTTTCTGGCTCTGGCGATCACTGTTCGTACGGCTGACGCTCGGCCACAACTGACGCCATCTGGTGCGGCGCCCGATAAAGCGATTCCTCAGGCACCGACCGGCAAATGGAGCGCTGCCGGCTACGTCGGGGACGAAGCGTGTGGCTCCTGCCATCAAGACAAGCTGCAAACGTTCCAGCAAACGGTGCACCACCGCACTTCCCAGATGCCAAGCGCTCACTCCATCGCCGGAAAATTTACGCCGCCAGGAAACACCCTGAAAACGATCGACCCCAGCCTTTCTTTCAGAATGGATGTCATGCACGGCGGCTTTTATCAAACCGCGGTCTTCGGACAACCTCCCAGCAGCAAGGAACGGTCGGAAGCCTTTGGCCTGGTAATAGGCTCCGGAAGAAAGGGCCAGACATATCTGTATTGGAAGGGAGACGAGCTTTTCGAACTCCCCGTTTCGTATTGGGTGGAACTCGGCCGCTGGGTCAACAGTCCAGGATATCTGGACGGCACGGCAAATTTCGACCGGCCTGTGATTCCCCGCTGCGTCGAATGTCATGCGACCTACTTTGAGCCGATCACTCCCGCGCCGCTCGGGAATCGCTACGATCAAACTGATTTTGTTTTGGGCATTACTTGCGAGCGGTGCCATGGTCCAGGCCGGGAGCATGTCTCCCTCCATCGTTCTGTGGCCGCGGCGTCCACTGGCGATGACATCGTCAATCCTGCCAAGCTTTCGCGAGATCGGCAGATTGATGTCTGCGCCCAGTGTCACGGCGGTCTGGGAGAAGGAATCGCTGCAGCATTTTCTTTCAAGCCCGGAGAATCGCTAGACGCCTATATCAAACTGCAACGGCCAGGGCCCGACGCCAAGGTGGACGTGCACGGCAATCAAGCCGCGCTTCTTGAAAAGAGCCGCTGCTTTCAATCGTCCGGCACGATAACGTGCTCCACATGCCACGACGAGCACGCGCCCGAACGAACGGCAGCGAGCTATTCAAGCCGATGCATCGCGTGCCACCAGCCCGAAAAATGCGGCATGCATCCCAAGCTAGGCTCTCAGATCGCAAACAACTGCATCGACTGTCACATGCCCGTGCAGAAATCGAACTTGATTGTTTCGGATGTGAATGGAACGGACACGAGGGCCAAAGTCCGCAACCACTGGATCAAAGTTTACAGCGACTCTCCGGGACATTGATCAAAGTTCGAAACCTATGAGGCCATCGCTGTGGATTCACGCAGCACGAGCGTGGTCTGCAGCAGATATTCGGTGCCGTTCGGGGCGGGGATCGGCCTTAGGACGTCGGTCAATAGGGCTGTGAACGCGAGGGTAGCAATTTCATTTTGCGACATTTTCACTGATGTCAACGGCGGAATCAAAAACTCCGCCAGACGTATGTCATCAAAACCGATTACAGACAGATCTCGAGGAACGTGGACCCCTTGCTGATAGCTTTCCCTCATCACACCGATAGCTGTCATGTCGTTTGAGCAAATGACCGCTGTCGGCCTTTGGGGCATTGCTAGGATTTGCTCTGCCGCAGCCATGCCGCCTTCCATGGTGTGGTCTCCTTCGATCACGTCGCCCGCTTCGACTCGCAATCCGATTTCCCCCATCGATTGCAAGAACGCCTGATTACGAGCAACTGCGGATCTCAGCGTGAGTGGACCAGAAATAAAAGCGATGTGTTCGTGTCGCAAGGCCGCCAAATGCTGTACTGCTTGCCGGATGCCATGCAAGTAGTCGATTCGGATATTCGATATTCTCGGCAGCGAGGGCCCGACGTCAATGAAAACCAGCGGCACCCGACGTGACTTAAGATCTTCTAACAACGCCTCTTCCATCCCAAACGAGAGGACCGCTACCCCTTCCACTTGACGTTCGATCATTCGTCGAACCGATAGCGCCATTCGCTTAGGATCATGTAACGTCGAGCTCATCAACATCTCGTAATTGTGTTGCACAGCGAGGTCTTCAAAGCCTTGGACAATTTCGGGGAAAAAGGGATTGGTAATCTCTGAAATGATCAGCCCGAAGATGCGGCTACGTCCGGAAACTAGCCCGCGAGCCTGGGTGTCAGGATAGAAGCCGAGCTCTTCAATAGCTCCCCAAACTCGGCGCGCCAAGTGGGGCTTAACGGTGGGCGCCCCGTTAATGGTGCGGGAGACGGTCGCGGTAGAAACCCCCGCCCGTTTCGCCACATCGCGAATATTCACGACCGCATTCCGCTACCCACTAGTCCGAACGCAAACCGAGCGGTTCTAGCTTCCCGTTCAACCGTGTGGATGATACCGTCCTTGCAGCGATGGGTGTAACGTGCGTACATTTTTGACTTAGAATGACCCGGCATTGCCAACGGACATTCGAACTGCCTGATTATAGGTTTCCGTCCGACATTCACGGCGTTCGTTCTTAGCCCTCCACTATGATGTCAAGGTGTCGGGAGCGTCCGAGCATCGACGTGATTGAAAAAAACCTGGGCCTGCGCTCTTTGGGGAGAGCACAAGCCCAGGCCCGGGTGGTGGGGGTGAAAATCTTCCAAAAAGTGCGCTTCCCGTCGATTCCTTACTAGCGCCCGATCCTACTCGTGTTCACGATATCGAAAGAACCGCGTGCCAACTTTCGATCCTCATCCACGAAACCCACAGAATTGCAGAGCTCATAAAATTCAAGCCCGACCCGGAAACTCGTTCGCTCAACAATGCGTGTGGCCTAACTGATCTTGGCCTTCATCTCCGCGATCTCTGAGCTTGGAGTTTTCGAGCCGAACGGAAGAGTTCGGCTCGCTTTTGATCGAGTACTAACGCCTAGAACTCAAGTCGCAGGCCCAGTTGAATCTGTCTGGCGGGAAGAGACGTGGTAACCGTCCCAAAATTCGACGCCGCCATATTGTCATTCACAGGCCCGAGATTTACGTGATTGAACAGGTTGAGGAAATCAAACCGCAACTGTATATTGCCCCCCTCGCCGAGCTTCGAGATGTGATTGTTTTTCAATACGCTCGCGTCAAACTCGATGAAGCCCGGATTGCGGTAAATGTTGCGTGGAAGATTGCCTTCCGTCCCAGGAGTGGGAGCGGGGAAATCGGCTTGCGTAAAAATCCCAGTTTTGTAGGCCTGCCGGCTGTGTGACCCGGTGAAATTCTGGCTCGGCGCGTCGGGTACATCCCAGTTGGTGCCGTCCATGTTGTAGTCCCCTGGATTTGTCGGTGCCAGGAAGCTATTGGTGTTGTACACCCAGTACGGAGTGCCGCTCTGGATCACCCCGAGGCCGCTAACTACCCAGCCCTTCGTCAGTACTCCCACGATACCGTTGCCAATCCCGGGAATATTGTAAACTTCGGAGAACGCGAAGCGCTGCCTCACATCCCAATTCGCATCACCCCAATACGTGAAGTAGGCGTTTTGGTCGGGGATGTTCAGACCCCCGTCCTGATCGAACCGGGTGTTAGCCTCGGGAAAATCCATCGTGTGCGAAAGAATGTAAGACGCCTGGAAATGGAAGCTCTTATTCGGATTCCCTCGCAGGGAAAGAATCATGGCGTTGTACGTCGCCCGATTGTTAGCCTGCACATAATTCATCGGCCCGAAGCTCGTGTTTGGCCGATTGATCGTGATTCCACCAGCTCCATCTGGAACCGCGCATTCGGCGCAACGATTCTGATCCGCCCCGGTCAGACCGTTGTATGAGCGGGAACCGGAGTAATTTGCTCCTGCGACCAACCTCCAAGGAAGCTGTCTCTCCACGCCCACTACGTAATTGACCGCGAGTGGTGCCTGCATATTTCGCTGCAGGGCCGTCACCGCAGATGCCACACCCAGTAATCCGCCTTTCGGATCGAGCGAACCGGCGGGAATCGCCGGCAACGGGAAATTGAATGGATACGTGCCGGAAGGGGCGAGCGCGAAAATAGGCTGAATTCCCGTTCCCCCTTCAGTAAAGACAGGACTGACCACGCCGGGCGGGTTGTTGCGTGTTTGATCAACGGTTTGCCCCAGAACGATCCAGTCGCGGTACACACCGATGCCGCCACGGATGCTCCACTTCCCCGACTTCGTCGGATCCCAAGCGAAACCGATCCTCGGACTCCAGTAACTACTCGTCGGGTAAGCGGGATTAAACACGCCGCTGACCGTGCCAACCGAAGCGTTTCCAATTTGCTGCGTCAAGGTGCTGCCGGAACCGAGGAAAATGCTGCTGAATTGGAATCCACTGCTGCCCCACGGCGTTTGATTCGTAAAGTCATCCCAACGCAATGCCAGCGTCAGTGACAGATTCGACTTCACTTTCCAATCGTCCTGAGCGAAGAAGCCAAACGGATTGGTCTGTCCGCCGAATGCTACTGTGCCCTGAGTGCCGGTTAGCGGGTTATACGCTCCGACGCTTTCCTGCACAGGATTGTCCTGAACCACGTCGAAAAGAGTGTTGAAAGTGAATCCCGGCCGGACGTTCACGGGCGTAAAGTCGCCATGTTCGATGGCGTGGTCCCCGTTGTATCCGAACTTGAAAGTGTGCGGCCCGCGAATCCAGGTCAGTACCCCGCGCCAATTATAGTTCGGACCTCGGTATTCTCCAGGCCCCCATCCGCCTGCGTTGAAGCCCGAACTGCCGTCGTTGATGTTGACTTCAGGAACCTTCAAATTCCCGTTCTGGCCATTCGCGCCTCCAACGCTCGCAAACGCGAACCCGCCTTCAATTAATAACGTCGAACTGAAGGTATGGGTGTAATCAATTTGTCCATACCGGTTGTTCATCAAGTTAGTTACATCCAGCCCTTGGCGCCGAGAAATCGCTGCTTGCTGGAAGGAATCGTTGTAGTAAGAAACATACAAGCGATCGTTCGGAGTGATATATGCGTCCACGCGGAAGTTGTACTGCAGGGCGTTGTAATACGGACTGACCACCTGGCTGCCGAAATCGAGAACGTTCGTACCGCAGGGAATCGTCGCGGTTCCCGGTCCCACGGGAATCACACCGCTGCCAGGACAAGTAGCAAGTTTAAAATATTGTTGCGCGTTTTCCACGGTCCCGTTCGGTTTAAGATCATTCGTCGGGTACAGGCTGTAGATACTGGTGCCAACCGTGCTCGGAAAATTTGCTAGAGCCCAACTGTCAAAACCCGGATCGTCCCAGGAGATCAAACCGCTGCTGGTTTCGGGGAGCGTGGCCCACAGTTTTTCCACATCGGCGAAGAAAAACAGCTTGTTCTTGACGATCGGACCGCCGAAGGTTCCCACCAAATCCTTGCGTCCGAACGGTGCTACTGTCTGCGAAAATTCCGGAACCGCTTGCAAATCCTGGTTGGTATAGAGCAGGCTTCCCGTGCCGTGATACTGGTTCGTTCCGGACTTGGTCGTCAAATTCACCACCACCGAACTGCCAAGGGCGTTTTCCGCGTCCCACGTGTTCGCCTGCATCGTCATTTCCTGCACCGCGTCCGGAATAGGCGCCAGAATAATATTTCCGTTCTGCACGGGGCTGGTTACGTTCAAGCCGTCCACGAAATAAGTATTGCCCGTGTAGCTGCGCCCGTTCGCGCTGATCTGGGGCGTTTGCGTTCCGAAATTGTCGGGATTTCCACCCGGGGCCTCGCCTGCGCCGCGCGTGCCGAGCCCCACGACTCCCGGCGTCACCGTCACCAAGTCCCAAAGATTTCGATTAATAGTCGGAAGGTCTTTTACCGTTTGCCCTGAGAGCGTCGTCTGCAGGCGATTTTCATCGACGTCCAGAATGGGAGCTTCGGTTGTGACGCTCACCGTTTCATTGGCTGCGGCCACTGGAAGCGTAATGTTGATGCCCTTCGTCTCTTCGGTATTCAGCGTCAAATCCACCTCTGTGGTTCTGAAGCCGGTCTTGGACGCAGCGATGACGTAGTGTCCAGGTTCGAGACTGTTGAAGCGGTAGTTGCCGGAGTCGCTCGTGACGGTGGCGTGCTTGATTCCGGTGTCAGCGTTGCGCAGTTCTATCGTGACTCCCGCAGCAACGGCGCCGGATGAGTCGGAAACCACGCCTTGAATGTTTCCACTGAATTGCGCGGAGGAACGTCCTGCGGAAAGTGCGGCCAAAAACAGGACTGCCACGAAATAAAATACGAATTTACCTCTCATACCCACCCCCCATTTTTATCATCCGAATGCTTGGGCCGCGTGATCCCGTAACACAACCGCTTCAAGCCGGCGCCGGCAGCTCCGCGTGGCTTTGGCGGCGACTTCGATACTCGTTCACTGCCTGGCAATAGCGAGCATCGGGTAAACGTTTTCTCGCGCGTTGCCCGGAAAGTACCTCCATTTAGCAAATAGTGTCAAGAGGAATTTTGAATGGAAGAATTCTCTCGTTACTCCATCTAAGTGGCGCTGACAGGTTTGCAATGCCGACTTCCCTCTTTTTGCGGACATTTTTGGCGTTTGCGCTGCGAACGCGGAGAATAGCGGTCCTCGCGTCTGCGACGGTCCTAGGAGGACCCCTTCACGACGGACGGCCGTTATATATTTCGCCAATTATCGATGGCGCTTGCGCTGACGAAGCGCGGAAAACCTTTTCACAGATTGTTGGCACGCGAATGAGGCGAAACTTCCATCGAGGATGCCGCCGAGTTCCCTGTTGCTTTAGTTAGGCTGACCATCCGGCTGGTTCTTGTCCGGCTCAACCAGTCGGAAGCGGTTTTGTTCCGCTTCTTTCTTCCCAGACGCAGCCTGGGCCGCCGCCAGTCGTTTCACCAAGTCAGGAATTTCGTCTGTCTTCCCGGTGCTCCGCAGAGCCTGCATTAAATGGTAGAGCGCCTCTGGATCGTCCGGCTCATTCTGCAGTACGATGCGCGATTGTTGGATCGACTTCTCAAACTGGCCTGATTTCAGGTACAGGCTCGCGAGAACGTCTCGGCCTTCGAGCAAGTTGGGATTCAAGACAATCGCTCGCGTCGCCGCTGCTACCGCCTGGTTGAACTCCGCGCTGCCGACGGCGGGACCCTGTCGAGCCAGAATTTGAGCCAGCAAATATTCCAGAAACGCATCGTTCGGATGCTCTTTCAATTTCGCGCGAACGGAGTCCAGCGCGGTATCGAGATCCTTTTCCTGAAAACTTGCCAGGCCGGACGCCTCGGAGCCAAAAGCTTGATTTGGATTCAACTTCTCGGCCGCTTCAAAATCGGCTTCTCCCTTTTCATACTGACCGTATTGCACATATAAAACCCCGCGAGCGGCGTGGAGCGCGGCCGAGTCAGGAATTCTGCTCAGGCCCACGTTGATCATGTCGATTCCAACCTGATAAGAGGAGTGGTTCAGCGACAGAGTTGCGAAGTCAACATAGAACCTCGGATTGTCAGGCGCGAGGACGATGGCTTGTCGCAAATACTGTAGCGCGTGCGGCGTGTCGCCTATATTCTCGTAAGCCTCGGCAGCAAGATCTAGGACATCCGGATCGGGATTTTCGGCGTCGAGCAATGGTTGCAGCGATTCAATGGCGTCCCGGTTCTTATTCGCCGCGAGTTGCACCGCCGCGAGGTTGTAACGCGCTCGAGGTGCTTCCGGCGATGCCGCCATAAGTTGTTGAAAGATGGGAATTGCTTCCTCGACTCTTTTCAGCCGCACGAGGCAATCACCGTATTCCTCCAGAGCGACCGGCTGAGAGGATAGGGCTGCGCCGCTTGCCTGGAAGTGCTTCACAGCCGACGCGCAATCTTTCCGCCTGTAAGCGATTGCAGCAAGCATCGCGTGCGTCGTCGGATCGTTCGGTCGAAGCGCGAGGAGTCTATTCAACAAAGGCACAGCGCGCTCGCTGCCGGCGTTGTATTCGAGTTCCGCGGCCGCCTCGAGCGCCGGTACATAGTTTGGCGCGATCTTCAAAGCCGCATCGTAGTCGGCCAATGCGCCTTCTTTCTTTCCCAGTCCGGAAAGTGCGAGCCCCTCCAGAGTTAGAATTTTCGGGTCGTGCGGTGATTTCTGGAGTCCGGCGTGCGCTGTTTGATAGGCCTGATCATATTGCTGCGAGCGCAGCGCATCGGTGATCGAACGCACCGTCTCGTCGCCACTCTGTGCCGCCGCAGAATTCAGGCCCAGAAGAAGGACGACAGTGAACGCCAATCTGCGTACCACGCGGAAATTGCCTACGGAAGTCACCACGATGTTCCCCAATCGGATTAGCTAACACTTCCTTCCCGTTCCGTTACTCAGCGAAGCCATCTTATGCCATGTTTGAAAAATTCACATCAGCCATCCGAGAAAACACTTTCCGCGTGTCCGGATTCCAGATGCGCCGAGGAAAATCGAAGACAGAAGGTCCTCCGCAGCGGCACTTCTGAACTCGGCTAGAGCTTGCTATCAACGGTAAGGGGCGGTCATTGGAGCCACGTTAACCTTCGAGGACATGGACACCGGCACGTCAACGCTCCCGTATCGGAACTTCTATTCGGGCAGTAGGCTTTCAATCCACGGGATCGGCGGGCGAGGTCGAGCGGACCGTGGAGCTCAATTTGTCTTAACGAGAACGACGGTCTCCGGCACAAGCTCCAGCGTGCTTGTTTTGACGAAATACGCATTCGCGTCAACGGATCCAGGAGCGCCGTTATATGCGAAGCGGGCCGACTCAATCGCCTCGACCGGGAAGTTTACGTCTTTGCCGTTACCGACGACCTTGAAGACGGTTCCACCTGGGGGAATTGCGAATGTGATTGACGCCGATTGAAGGTCCTGGCCGGAGATTGGGTTAACGGTCAGAATTCCGAAAATCTCGCGATCGGACTTGTTGGTGAACGAATAGGATTCTTTTGGCGGGTGAACTTTCTGACTTGTTCCGACCGTGAAAACCTGGAAATTGCTAAACGTGTGCCGGCGATAGTAACGGCTTCCGTTTCTTTCTACGTAAAGCTCGGCGCTCCGCGGAAGCCAGAGTTGCTGCTCGCCGGTACGGAACTGCACCAGGGAATAGTCGATCAGGATGTGCTCGCGCGTAAGCTTAATTTCCGGGACCGGCATGGCCAGTTCTGATTCCATCCGCAACACCTGGAACGTAGCTGCATCGATCATCACGCGACCCTGCAACGGAACCGGATAGGTATTTTTGTACACGACGTAGCTCCGCATTTGGTTAGGACGGTCCTGCCGCTGTTCAAAGTGAACTTGCCACGCCGGCTTACCTCCCCATGCTCCCAAGCCTTCGCACACAAAATTGAATTCGGAGGCGAACTTCGGATGAAACACAAGCGCCAGTGCGGGCAAGCCTACCGTCGCGACGTGGGCCGGAAACCGGGCTGGATCCTCGCCTCCATCCCGGTATTCGTCGATTTGAAAGTCTCCGTCGCCACGCCGAGCAACAACAACGACATATTCAAATGAAAGGGAGTCCGGCGCTCCCAGGTCGCCGTCGGGCCGTACAGCGAAGTGTTCAACTCGTTCCGTGGCGCTGAATCGATCGAGGTTGTCAACAAGCTCTTCCACGCGCCGCGCCACACCTTTTAACACGAAGGGCAGAGGACACGCGACGCTTGCCATTACAGGCGGGATGGAATCGGCTTGCCGCAAAACTTGCAGCGATTTCTCGGCTTCCTCACGGCCGCTAAGCGCCACATTTGGAACAGCGGACGAGCCCGAAACAGCAGACGATGGCGAAGTCTCAGGAGTCATGGTCAGGAAAACAGTTATCGAGTGCCGGTCGGCCGAAATTTCGAGCGCCTGCTTGACGGACACGAAACCAGGTGCGATGGCTTCGACGATGTAAACGGCGGCGGAAATATCTGCGAAGCGTATTTGTTCCGCTGAATTCTCAGCACTGGTAGCGACTTCGGATCCTGCGAGAGTGAGCAGACGGATCGTGGCCACTCCGCTGAACTTCTCGCCGTCCGCGAGGTTCAAGCGGACCGTGATCAGTCCACGATCTCCACTTGCAGGCGCTGCACGTTGCTGCGCTGAGGTAAGGCGCGCGAACATTACCAACGCGAGTACGAAACCCGGGACTATGAGTATCCTGCGCACGTAGACTCCCCGCGCATGGCGTAAGAAATCAATGCGGCGACGAATTGCCATGACTATGCCGTCACACCAGGATGCTGATGATGTACGTATCCACATCCTACTACTCAGGCAATGAAAAGATGCAACTCTTAAACACGACCTCTGCGCAGCGAAAATGCTTCCACGGACAGCAAGTCAATACGGATACTAGGTTTTGATTCCAATTCTTGAGAGTTAGCCAGCGACTGCCTGATTAACGCTGCCAGCTCAACCGGTCGATGCAACACCATTCAGTCTCTTGATTCGACAATGCTTTCGCGGGAGAACCATCCGTTTCGCTGTACTCGGTCGAAACCTGGCCAGGGCAGCGTTCTACCTGGGCTGGCTCTAGCGAGCGATCTTAACTTTCTGTTTTCAATGGAAGGTGGGTTTGAACTTAGTGTTGCGTCGACCCATTGAAACCACCCGCCTTATCGGGCTACTTCGTTGGCAGAGTTTTCACCAACCGATCCATGATTTTGATAACGCGGGTCCTGAGCTTATTCATATTTTCTGGGTCATGAGATTTCCCACAGTTACACATTTCGTCGTAGCAATCCGCCAATTCAGCAGGCGATAAAACTCTAAATCCCAATTCCAGCCCGGCTTGGATGATTTGGATGTGGTCGCTATCGAATTTGAAGGGCATCTTGTTTACATCCAGCTTCCCGTATCGCCAATCCTGATACGCCTTCTGGACGCTTAACAGCTGCCTGCTTGATTTTTCGTCTCCGGCCACATCCCCTTGAACCAGTTCAACGATGGACTTCCCGTATTTGTTAAACGCCAGCCATCCCATCGTAAATTGCCCCTCTGACATTGTGCCTCCCTCCGGGGCGTCTGCTATCCCGTAGATCGACAGATAGGCGTCGTGTTGAGGTCGTTCCGCGGGCGGAATCGCGTCGTGCATTCGATCTGCCTCCTCAGCCAATTCCCGCGGTGGCTCCCTGGTCAGTCGCTGCGCGTCCATTTGATCTGCCTCGTTGGGACTCGCCCGAAGCTTTGCCACTTGGTTGTTGTACTCAAGCATGCGGACAAAAAAAGGATGCACCTTTGCACGCCAATTCGGCTGCGTAGACGCGGGAATCTTGATTCTCGGTCTGCGTCGCTTCTTTGGTTGGCTCATCGCGGAAATGAAACTCTGATTTCAGTTCCTTTACCGAAGTCTACCACTCCTGTCCTATGAGCATGTTGCCCCGGTATGCGGCTTGGCCGGTTGGAAATGGCACATGTCCTTCGAAACCTCTAAAAGGCGAGGCGTCAAATCGGAACCGCGTTCAAACGTTGTTCCCATTCCTCCGGATCACCTCGTATCGAAGGAAAGCGTATTGGCACCAACCGCTGCACTAGAAAATACCCTCGATTCAGACGCCCTGGTCTGGTTGGGAACCCTGTTTGAGCTTCTGGATAGCTGGGACCAAAGGGAGAAAGCCGATGAAAAGTAACTCGCAGCCTGCCAACGTTAACATCACGTTAGAGGGCTCGGATAAACGTCAAACTACGCTGCTTGGGAAGTTTTTCCCGTGTCCGGTTTGCGGTACAAGCCTGGAAATCCGGATTGCGCGCACGCAAAAACCGTATTGCGTTTGCATTGATTGTGGAATTCAAATCTTCATTCGCGGTAAAACCGGCATATCACGGTTAAATAAGATCCTCGAAAATGAAATCCTTATTGCAGGAAATGATTCAAATGCCAGTATTGCGACGGTCCTATTTAATCGCGTTCAACATCTGAAACGTCAGAAAGCCGATCTTGAAGTAAAACAAGGACTTATAATTCGTGATCCAGATTTAAAGAATGCTATTCGCGCCGTTGACAATGAAATTGAACGAGTGCAAGGTGAGCTAGAAAAATTGAGCCGTAAAACCGGCCGGGAGAAAGTCCGATGAAATCCGCTGTCATTTATGCCCGGGTATCCAGCAAGGACCAGGAACGCGAGGGGTATTCCATCCCGGCGCAGCTAAAGTTTCTCCGGGATTACGCCCAAAAGAATGACTTTCAGATCGCCCAGGAATTTGTGGACGTGGAAACTGCAAAAATGGCGGGGCGCAAGAAGTTCGGCGAAATGGTCCGCTTTCTGGAAAAAACGTCCAACTGCCGGGTCGTGATCGTCGAAAAGACGGATCGGTTGTACCGCAACTTGCGGGATTGTCTGACGCTCGAAGACTTGGACATTGAAATCCACCTCCCGAAGGAGGGTCAGATCATTAGTAAGGCTGCCCAATCCCAAGCGAAGCTGATTCACGGCATCCACGTCGTGATGGCCCGAAATTACATTGAAAATCTACGGGAAGAAGTGAAGAAGGGAATGCGGGAAAAGGCGGAGCAAGGGATCTATCCCAGCCGTCCTCCGATAGGGTACCGGAACAACACAGTTGAACACACGATTGAAGCTGACCCGCAAAAAGCTCCGTTAGCGCGGCGCATGTTTGAGCTCTATGCCACCGGCAACTATTCGCTTACTCAGCTACGCTTGGCAATTAAGTCTGAGTTTGGCGTGACGATGGCTAAAGGATATCTCGACAGGCTACTGAAAAACCCCTTCTATGCAGGATCGTTCATTTGGGATGGCAAGACCTACACAGGTACCCAGACGCCGCTTGTTGAGCGTTCTTTGTTCGAACAGGTTCAGTCCGTATTTCACGGGAGGAACAAGCCAAGGTATCCGAAGCATGACTTTGCATTTCGGGGCCTGCTGTCATGCGCCTATGACGATTGCATGGTCACGGCGGAGATCAAGAAGCAAAAATATACCTATTACCGTTGCACGGGTTCCCGTGGGAAGTGCGAGTTACCGTATTTCCGCGAGGAGGAGTTGGGCAATCGGCTCGGCCAAATCCTGAAAGATATTTATGTACCAGATAGCGTTGTATCGCAGCTTTCAAAATCCCTGCTGTCGGACAAGGGCCGCGAAACAAGAGTTAAGCAGGATCACGAACAGCGCTTGCAGCAACGCCTAGCCTCTGTCCGCAACCGTCTCGATCAGGCTTATCTGGACAAATTAGACGGGAAGATTACCGAGGAACTATGGAGTCGAAAAGGCGGTGAGTGGCAAGCAGAAGAGCAAGAGATTCAGGTGGCAATTCGCGCAGTCGCCGAGATCAAACCGGAGAGAATGCTTGACGCTGTCAAAATCTTAGAACTCGCGAATAAGGCCTATTTTCTATACGTTAAGCAGTCCCCATCCGAAAAGGCAAAACTGCTCAATCTGGTCCTTTCGAACTGCGCAATCGATGCCGCAAGTGTTTATCCCACATACAGAAAACCCTTCGACGTAATCTTTGCCAAAGGCAAAAATGAGGGGTGGCGCGCCCGGAGGGATTCGAACCCCCGACCCTCTGCTTAGAAGGCAGACGCTCTTTCCAACTGAGCTACGGGCGCGACGCAGGGACTTACCACATTGTAAGAGAGATGAGCGGAGGATTGAAACCACGAAACGCGATCCCCGGTGTCTGTGGGCGGGGTTCGCGCGGGCAAATATTTCCTTGACAATAGTTTCCTAGGATACTATTATGACCAGGTGAGGAACGGCACCATGGCGACGAAAAGGCCCGCCAGCAAGATCGCGGCCAGCCGGCTAACGATGCACATCGGATTTTGGATGCGGCTGGTTTCCAACCATGTTTCTTACGCCTTCGCCCGCAAGCTGGGAACCAGCGGCGTGACGGTGGCCGAGTGGGTGGTGTTGCGAGAAATGTACGGCGGCGACGACACCACTTCGCCGAGTGTGGTGGCGGAGCTGACCGGCCTTACGCGCGGCGCGGTTTCCAAGCTCATTAGCCGGCTTCTGGGAAAAGGCCTGGTCACGCGCAAGGAATCCAGCAGCGATCGCCGCTATCAAGACATCGAGCTCACACCCGCGGCGATCGCGATTGTCCCCAAGCTGGCCAGGCTCGCGGACGACAACGATGAAGAGTTCTTCGGGGTTCTTTCGCGATTCGATCGCAAGATCCTGGCCGGCATACTGAAGAAAACGGCGACGCTGCATGGACTGACGAAAGTACCCGTTGATTAGGAGGGAGGGTCAAATGAATAAATCAGTCATTCAAGAATTGATCCGCAAGGCGCTGACGAAAGAAATTACCTTCCGCGAGATCCTGGCAACGCTGGGGAATGAGGGCATAGAGTCCTATCACGTGGATTTTTTGCGAAACGAATTTCGCTACTACACGACGAACGGGGAGTCCTTCGTCACCGGTGCGCCGCTGGCGCACAACGGAGTGGCGGCTGAGTTTTCCGCAGAGAAGCTCGAACACATCAATCAAAAAGTTCAAGCCGGACATGCGTCGTATCCGGATTTCGTAGCGGAAGGCGCCGCAGCCGGATGCGCCTACTACATCGTGTATCTGAACGGAAAGAAAGTGCGTTACTTCGGACGCGATGGCGGTGAATGCATTCAGCTTTTTCCCAGCTCCCGGTAACAAAAACTTTCAAAAGTGGAGAGGGCATCGTGAAGAAAATTGCACGCTCAGCGATAAAGTCAGCGGATATCCAGGCCAGTCCCGAGAAGGCCTTCGCTTTCCTCGCAAATCCGATGAATTGGCCCTCCTATGCCGTGGTGAATTTGCGTTCCGTCAGCCCCGGGCAAGACGGGTGGTTCCATGCGGTCACCAAATTCGGCGAAGGCGCGCTGAAAATTAATGCCGTGAAGGAACTCGGAGTGTTCGACCACGTCTGGAAAGATCCGCAAGCGACCTGGGAAGTATATTCTCGCGTGGTGCCCAATGGCGAAGGCGCGACGGTGATGATGACGCTTTTTCAGCCCGCGCTGATGAGCGATCAGCAGTTCGACGAAGCCATGAAGCAAATGGAAATTGAGATGCAAAAACTGAAAGAGATTTTAGAGAGATAACACAGCGCAGAAGTACCGCTTACTGTTTCCAACCACCGCCGAGGGCTTTGTAGAGTTGCACCAGACTCTGGTATTCGGCGCCACGCGCCTGCGCCAAAGTGATTTCCGCCTCGAAAAGCGACCGCTGGCCGTCCAGCACTTCCAGATACGTTGTGGTGCCGCCTTTGTAACGCATGACGGAAAGGCGCACCGACTCCGCCAAGTCTGCGACGGTCTGTTCCTGGCGAACACGCACTTCATGTAATTTCTGATATCCAATCAAGGCATCGGACACATCTCCGAAGGCGTGTTGAATTGCTTCCTTGTAGGCAAGCAAAGCGACCTCATGCTGCGCTTCCGCCAGATGCAGATTCCCCCGCAGCGCGCCGCCCGTGAAAATCGGCTGGCTCACTTGCGCGCCGTACGCCCAGACAGCCGTTTGCGAACTCATCATGCTGGTGAAAAGGCTGCTGCGCCCAAATGCGCCGCCGCCCGCGCCCGTTAGCGAAACCTGTGGAAAGAACTGAGCCTTGGCCACGCCGATTTGGGCGTTGGCAGCGATGAGCTGTTGTTCGGCTTGGCGAATATCGGGCCGTCGCTCAAGCAGCGAGGAAGGCAATCCTGGGGGCACACCGGGAGGAAGCGGCTGATCCGCGAGCGCCAAACCGCGCGGCAAGTTTTGCGGATAATTCCCGAGGAGAATGCTGATGGCATCTTCCTCCTGGCCGATCTGCCTCTCTAGATCCGGGATCTGGGCATTCGCGGTGTCCAGCACTTGCTGCGCCTGCAGCACGTCCAGCTTCGTGGCGACTCCGTGGTCCAGCCTTAGCGACGTCAACTTGACGGAATCTTCCTGCGTCTTCACGGTATCGCGGGAGATCTGCAATTCCAGGTCAAGCTCAAGTAGCGCAAAATAATCGGCGGCGACGTCGCTGACCAAGGTCAGCACCACGGTTTGCCGCGCGGCCTCCGTCGCCAGCAACTGGGCGCGCGCGGCCTGGGTGGCACGGCGCAGTCCGCCCCATAAGTCCACTTGAAAGGCGACGTCTGCGGTGAGCAGCAGAATATTCCCCTTCGCCGGAAAAAACTGTTCTTTGCCACCCGTGAAATTGCCGTCGCCTTGCACCTGCGGGAAAAGACTGGAGCGGGTGATCGCCACTTGAGCGCGCGCGGCGCTAATGCGCTCCGTCGCAATCTGCAAATCATAGTTCTGTTTCAGCGCGGTGCGGATCAGCTCTTGCAGGACGGGATCCGAAAATACTTGCCACCAGGGTAGATCGGCGTAGGAAGCGGCCTGCACCTCAGCCTGTGGGGTTCCTTGCAGATCGTGATACGCGGCCGGAGTCGGCACGTCGGGCTTGTGATAGTTGGGGCCCACCGCGCACCCGGCGACGAGATTTGCAACCAGTAGAGCGGCTATCAATGGCCGTAGAGTCGTCACGAATTTCATGTTCGTGAAATTCTTGTTCACGAATTGCTCCGCGGCGCCTTGCGCTCGTCCATGAGTCGGTGGCTCACGTCAGTCTCCCGACGCCGGCGCGGGCATGGCCGGCGCTGCGGCCGCGGGATCCTTTTTTCCGGCGCCTGACCATTTTTCGACCAGGTAGAAAATTGCAGGAACCAGGAAGATGGCGAGGAAACTTGCCGCGAGCATTCCACCGATAACCGTGGTGCCGATAATCTGGCGCGCGACGGAGCCGGCGCCGGTGGCTATCCACAAAGGCACGCTGCCGAGGATGAATGCGAATGATGTCATCAAAATGGGCCGCAGCCGGATGCGCGCGCCCCCCAACGCAGCATCAATCAGTGGTTTGCCTTGCTCGTATTCGTCTTTGGCAAATTCGACGATCAGAATCGCGTTTTTCGCGGCGAGACCGATCAGCATGACCAGCCCGATCTGCGAATACACGTCGCTTTCGATCTGTATCATGTACGGGGGATAGAACCATCCACTTACGACGCGGCGCAACCACAACGTGGCGAACGCGCCGAACACCGCGACCGGCGTGCTCAGCAGCACGCTGAACGGCAGCGACCAACTCTCATAGAGCGCGGCGAGAATCAGGAAGACAAACAAAAGGGAAAATGCAAAAACGACCGTGGGAGAAACTCCCTGCTGCGCCAGCTTTTCCTGGAAGGACATGTCCTTGTAGTCGTAACCCATGTCGGGGGGCATGGACTGCGCGAAGACTTGTTCGAGCGCTTGCATGGCCTGCCCGGAACTGTAGCCCGGAGCGGCGCTGCCGACGATCTGAGCGCTGCGATGTTCGTTGAAGCGCATGGTGAATTCGGGGCCGATGCGCGGCTCGAATTTCGTGAGCGCGGAGAGCGGCACATTGTCACCCTTATTGTTGCGCACGTAGAACTGCCCCACGTTTTCGGCGCGGGTGCGGTATTCGCCTTCGGCCTCGATATAGACCTGCCATTGGCGGCCGAAGCGGTTGAAATAGTTGATGAAATATCCGCCCATGAACGATTGAATGGTTTTGTATACGTCGGAGATGGCGACGCCCTGCTTGATCACCTTGTCGCGGTCCACGGTGATGAACTGCTGCGGCACGCTGGGCAAATAGGTGGTGGCGAGAAAACCGATCTCCGGGCGCTTGCGCGCCGCGGCCATGAACGTGTTCAAATTCTGGGTGAGGTATTCGACGTCTTTGCCGGCGCGGTCCTCCAGAACAAATGTAAAACCGCCGGAGGTGCCGACGCCGGGGATCGCGGGAGGTGAAAAATTGAAGGCGATGCCTTCGGGCAGCTGGTTCAGTTTCTGGTTCAGGCGCGCCTTGATTTCCTGGAACTGTGTGGCGCGAGATTTTCGGTCATCCCAGGGATCCAGAGTGACGAAGAAAAATGCGTTGTAGCTGGTATTCACGAAGCTCAGCAGGCTGAAGCCGATTACGCTGGTGGTGTATTTCACTCCGGGAGTGTCCGCCAGTATTTTTTCCACATCGCGCGCCGCACGGTCCGTGCGTTGCAGCGAAGCGGCGTTGGGAAGTTGCAAGTTGATGAAGAGGTAGCCTTGATCTTCATCCGGTAGAAAACTGGAGGGCACGCGGGCTCCGAAAAATGCCGCGCCCACTACGAACACCACGAGCAACACGATGGCGACGGCGCTCTTGCGAATCAGCGCGCCGGAAACGGACACGTAGTCCTCCGTCGCGCGCTCGAACGTCCGATTGAACCACGCAAAAAATTTTGCCAGCACGCCCTTGCTCTCTTCCTTGGGGCGCAGCAAGAGAGCCGAAAGAGCCGGACTGAGAGTGAGGGCGTTGAAAGCGGAGAGGATGACGGAAATCGCGATGGTCACCGCAAACTGCTGATAAAGGCGTCCGGTGATTCCCGGAATGAATGCGGTGGGAACGAATACAGCGGAAAGCACCAGCGCGATACCGACGACCGGACCCGTCAATTCGTTCATGGCTTTGAGGGCGGCTTCTTTGGGTGCAAGGCCTTCTTCGATATGGCGCCCGACGCCTTCGACGACCACGATCGCGTCGTCCACCACCAAGCCGATCGCCAGCACCAGGCCTAATAAGGAGAGCGTGTTGATCGAGAATCCGAAAAGCGGGAAAAAGACGAACGTCCCGATGAGCGCCACCGGCACGGCCAGCATGGGGATCAACGTGGCGCGCCAGCTTTGCAGGAAGATGTAAACCACCAGGATCACCAGCACGATGGCAATCACGAGGGTCTCGACGATTTCCTTGATTCCGGACGTCACCGACTTGGTGGTATCCAGCGAAACCACGTAGTCCACGTCCTGCGGAAAGGTCTGTTTCATTCCGACAATCAACTTATTCACGGCTTTGGCCGCGTCCACCGCGTTTGAGCCTGGCAACTGGTAAACGGCGATAATCGCGCCGGGTTTGCCGTTCAAGCGTCCTACTCTGCTGTAATCCTGGGAACCCAGTTCCACGCGGGCCACATCTTTTACGCGCACGATGCCGCCATCGGGTGTTTCGCGCACCACGATCTGCCCGAACTCCTGTTCGGAAATCAATCGTCCTTGCGCGCGCACGGCGTAGGTGTACTCCTGCCCCGGGGGCACCGGCTCGCCGCCCACTTGTCCGGCGGGGTTCACGGTGTTCTGGGACTGGATCGCGTTGATGATGTCTGTGACGGTGATGCCCAGCTTGGCCAATTGGTCCGGCTTCACCCACATGCGCATCGCGTATTGACCGGCGCCGAAGATCTGCACGTTGCCGATTCCGTAGGAACGCGTGAGCGGGTCGCGGATGTTGATGTAAGCAAAGTTGGAAAGGAACCTGGCGTCGTAGGTGCCTTTCGGCGAATACAATGTGAGCAGCATCAGGGGAGAAGTGACCGACTTCTGCACGGTAATACCGTAGTTGTTGACGTCCGCGGGAAGTTGCGAAGCCGCTTGGGTTTCGCGCATCTGCGCAAGAATTTGATCGGTGTTCGGGTCCGTCTTCACATCGAAGTCCACGATCATAGTCATCGTGGCATTGGCCGTGGCGTTCAACGAATACATGTAATTCATGTTGTCCACGCCGCTCATTTGCTGTTCGATGGGCGTGGCCACGGATTGTTCCAGGGTTTGCGCGTCCGCTCCCACGTAGGTGGCCTGAATTTGCACTTCCGGCGGAGCGATGTTCGGGAATTGCGCGACGGGCAAGCTGACGATGGTGATGATGCCGAGAATTACCATCACAATCGAAATCACGATCGCCACGATCGGGCGGTTGATGAAAAATTTGGACACGGGCCTTAGTTTCCCTCCGCCGTCGCGCTCGTTGCCGCCACATACGGCTTCGGGTTGACTTGCGATCCAGGACGCACCTTCTGCGCACCTTCAGCCACCACGCGCTCCCCCGCCTGCAGGCCCTTGGCGATAATCCAATCGCTGCCGGTGCGTTCACCGGGCGTCACCGTGCGGATGCTCACTTTATTTTGGGCGTCCACCACCGCCACCTGATAGCTGCCTTGCAACTCAGTCACCGCGCGTTGCGGTATCACTAGCGCGCCAGTCTGCGTGCTCGTGGCCGCTCGAACTTTTCCGTAACCACCCGGCCGCAAAATATTTCCGGGGTTCGGGAACAGTCCCGCGATCAGGATCGCGCCCGTGCCTTGATTCACGGCGCGGTCCGCGAAGTCAATCGTGCCGGAGTGGTCGTAAGTGCGGCCATCCGCCAGGATCAAATCGAGCGGCATGCGCTTCAACTCCGCTTGCCTGCCGGATTCGGTCGGAAAGCGCCGGTTGAAATCGAGGTACTCGCTTTCACTGACCGTGAAATAGACCTTGATAGGGTCAACCGTAGAAACCGTGGTGACCGGAGCGCTCGTGGTATCCACCAGCGCGCCCACCTGCAACTGGGCGATGCCAGCAATGCCGCTGATCGGCGCCACCAATCGCGTAAATCCGAGATTGAGCCGTGCAGTTTCCACCGCAGCCTGCGCTGACTGAATTTGCGCCTTGGCCGTCGCTACGGTCGCTTGCGCCGCCAGATTGTTTTGAATGGCGTTGTCTAGATCCTGCTGGCTCGCGGCCTGCTCTTTCGCCAGCGGAGTGTAGCGATCCACATCAAGTTGATTGCGCAACTGCACAGCCTCGGCGTTCGCAAGCTGTGCATTGGCCTGCGCTAATAGTCCTTCGGACTGGTCGAGCACAGCCTGAAAGGGCCGTGGGTCAATCTGAAACAGAAGCTGGCCTTTCTCAACGTACGCGCCTTCCTGATAATCCTGTTGCAGCAAATAGCCGGTCACTTGCGCTTTTACGTTGGCGTTCACCAGGCCGTCGAGCGTGCCAATCCATTCGCTGTACAGCGCCACATCTTTTTGCTGGACGGGCGTGACCATTACATCCGGCGGGGGACCTGCGCTGGCCGCTGGTTTCGGGCGCAGCGCTACCGCGATCGCGGCGGCCACGATCACGACAAGCGCCACCACGATTACGACGGTACGTCTCACGGAACCATTCATCGGCTCTCTCTTTTAAATTTTTCTAATTCTATAATTCAATTCGTCTGTGAGCTTCAGGCGGCTGGCGGATCACCAAATAGGGACTGCACCGCTGCTGCCGAAGACGTCTTCTCGTCACACCTGCGGTCAAGGATTGCGCACAGAAGACCCTTATCTTGTGAGACTGCAATCCATGGAGAAAACCCCAGAAATTTAGCACTTCTCCGCAAGAGTGTCGAGGCTCTACGACACTGGGTTCCGGCCTCCATTGTAATCTGGCCTAGCTCCACTGCGGGCTAGTCGCTGCTCCAAGCGCTTAGATTCGGAAGGGGACACGGGCGATGCAGAAATTTGATCCATTTAACTAAATCCGGGTGGCACGCGCGATTGCACGAAGCGGGCGCTTACGACGCGACTCAGCCCGAAATACCGGACGAGCCGGCGCGCCCAGCTGCGGCTTCCGCTTCAGGTTTCAGAACGGAACGCGCCACGTCATGAATTGCTCCCAGGACCAGTTCGGGCTGATCCTGCATGATCCAGTGGCTGCTCGCTTCCGCCAACACATAACGCCCTTGGGGCAAGCGCTGCGCGATGGCTTCGTGCTGCTCGCGTCTTTTTGCAGGCGTGGATTTTGCAGAGAGGATCACCACCGGCTTGCTGCAAAATTCGCCCAGTTCAGCAACGCGCAGAGCAGACGGCGGCAGATTTTCCAGCTGGCTCGCGATGGTTCGGCAGAATTTTTCCTGCGCCCAGAAGATCGCTGCCATCGCGCGCTCCTCGGCGGGCAGATTCCAGAACCAAGGACTGGAAACCGAGCCGGATTCAGCGGGCGCTTCCCGGCCGATCAATCGCACCAAACGGCCTGCCAGTTTCGTTGCACCGGAAGTCAGCAGGAACACCACAAAACGAATGACGCCGATGCGGCACAGCAGCGCGGCGCGCCGAGCTACCGTCGCGCCGATTTCGGCGCGCTTGCGGTCCTGTTCCGAAGGAGGGTTCCATTCGGCCGGCGCCACTGGATCCACCAGCACCACGCCCGCAGTCTGCTGCGGATAGCGCGCTGCAAATAACGGCATGGTGAGTCCGCCGAAAGAGTGTCCGACCAGAACGTACGGCGGAGGAATCGCCGTGCGCTCGAGCAAAGTATGAAGTTCCTCGACCATGCGCTCGGCCGTTCGCGGCATGGGACCCAAGTCGCTCCAGCCCAATCCGGCGCGATCGTAGCTCACGACGCGATACGATTGCGCCAGTGCGCGCTGGATTTCACTCCAGCTCAGCATGGTGGACATCAGCCCCGCTTCCAGCACAATCGTCGGACTTCCGTGCCCCGCTTCGAGCGCGTGCAGACGATGCGTTCCTAAATCAACAAGCTTGCCCGGTGGCGGATGGGTCCTCCAGTCCCGGCGCAGGCCGAGTTTCTGGTAGAGCGTGCCGGCTGCGGCGCCCAGCAACAGCAAGCCCAAAATCCAAATGAGAGTGTGGATGAACAACTTCGCTCTCCGCTACCGCTTATCTCCGCAGAAATTGGATGCTTCAGCTGCGCATGTGGCCGCGCAACTTTTCCGCAGCTTGAAAACCCGATTCCGCGCATTCGCCGATCGATCGTCCCGCCAGATAATTTCCCGCGAGGGCCAGGCTCGGCAATTCGTGCAGAGCTTCGCGGATTTCGTGCACTCTGCGCGCGTGACCCACATTGTACTGCGGCAGCGCGGCCGGAAATCTCCATACTGTTCGTTCGATCGGCGCACCGGAAATCCCCAGGATTTTCGCGTTCTCCGCTTCCACTGTTTGCGCAAAGACGTCGTAGGGAGCCGCGAGCAACCCATCCGCGTCGCTGCGCACAAAGCTGGTCATCAGCACCGTGCCCTGCGGCGCGCTGCTCGGAAATAACGACGAATTCCAGAACGTGCAAACCGTGTGCAAGCCCTCGCGGCGCGGAACCATGAATCCGAAACCGTCCAGCGCGTGACGCACCTGTTTTCGATCGTAGGCCGAAGAAACCACGCCCATCGGCGCATGTTCGATCGCTGCGAGCAGCCCACTCGATTTCCGTGCGCTTTGCTGCAGCAACGAAGCCGCCACGTGAGCTGGCACCGCCAGCACCAAAGCCTCCGCCGAAAATTCCTCACCGCCGCTTGCACGAACTTGCCAGCCTGTCTCGTTTCGGGAGTTTTCACCGCGCGACGCGGTGATGGATTCCACCCGCGCGCCGAAGTGGACATCCTCTCCCAATTTTTCCGCGAGCTTCTCCGCGAGCGTGGCCATTCCGTTCTTGAACGAGCCAAGCGATGGCAACGCGTCGGTGACGTACAGGCCTCCATGCTTTGCGCTGTAATCACCGGCCGCGGGCTTCCCATTCGATGCCTGCACATTGCGTTTCGCCCGGTAAGCGCGCAGCGCTCCGCGCACCACGCTGCCGCGGCTTCGTTCCCATTCCACTAACGCGGGAAACGCGCTCTCCATGCCCATCTTGTGCGCGTCGCCAAAAAAAACCGTGGAAACGAACGGGTCAGCCAGATAATTCAAGACTTCGGGGCCGAATTTTCGTTCCACGAATTCCGCGAGCGACTCTTCCTCGGCGGGAGGCTGCGTATTTCGCAGAGCCTCAGTCAACAACCGGTATTTCGAGTGCGTACCGACCAATCGCGTCGTGAGCAGTCCGCCCGGAGAAAATGGCGCAAGGTGCAGACGGCTATCTCGCAAAATATACCGCTTGGCCTTCGGATCGCCGGCCACGAATTCGCTTTCCAGGTTGAGCTCACGCACCAGGTTCCACACCGACGCCGGGAAGCGCGGGCATTGCGGTCCGGCCTCGAACACGAATCCGTTCCGCCTGACTGTGGAAACCATGCCGCCGGGGCGTTCCGATGCCTCCAGCACGACTGCCTGAATCCCTAATTGCCGCAGGCGGAACGCGCACGCGAGACCACTGATCCCGCCCCCGATGACCACCGTTTTGTATATATGCCCCACAACCTGTAAATTGTATCAAAGGGAATGGAACGCGAACGTGTTGGAGACCACCGAACCTCAATGTCTGAGCATCTGACAAATCCCCCGCGCGAGCGAACGTGCAGTCGCTCCTAGATTTCGTCTCGCACTACGCGGCGCGCGGAAATGAAATCGCCGTGCGTTATCGCCGCGGCTATCGCATGGAAACCTGGACGTACGCGCAAATCGCGGAGCGGGCGAATTGCGTGGCGCGCGAATTGGAATTTCGTGGCATCGGCAAAGGCGACGCCGTCCTGTTGTGGGGCGAAAACTCCCCGGAATGGATCGTCGCGTTTTTCGGATGCCTGCTGCGCGGAGCCGTGTCCGTGCCCATTGACCACGGCTCCACGGCGGAATTCGCCGCGCGCGTCGCTCGCGAAGTAAACGCCAAATTGGTTTTTCGCGGCCGCGCGCTTCCGGATGCCGGCCTCCCGGAAAACCATATCGCCCTGGAATCGCTCGCGGAGCTTGCGGAGCACCGGGATTCTTCGCCCTACCCCGCGCCCGCTCTTTCCCGCCAGGACACTTTGGAGATCATTTTCACCTCCGGCACCACAGCGGAGCCGCGTGGCGTGGTGATCTCGCACGGAAACGTCCTCGCCAATATCGAACCGGTGGAGCGCGAAATCCGGAAATACCTGCGCTACGAGCGCATCTTTCATCCGCTGCGCTTTTTGAACTTGCTGCCGCTGAGCCACGTCTTCGGCCAGATGCTGGGAATATTTATTCCGCCGTTCCTGGCGGGGACCGTGGTCTTCATTGACTCGCTCAAGCCATCCGGGCTGATCGATGTGATTCGCGATGAGCGCATTTCCGTGCTGGTGGCGGTGCCGCGATTTATCGAATCTCTGCAGCGCGAAATCCAGCGTCAAATGGAACGTGACAGCCGGAATGAGCGATTCAACGAAAGCTTTGCGCGCGCAGGCCAGGAACATTTTCTGCGGCGCTGGTGGCGATTCCGGCGAATCCATTCGCTGCTGGGCTGGAAATTCTGGGCGTTCATTTCCGGAGGGGCCGCGCTGCCCGAACCGGTGGAAACGTTCTGGAATCGCGTGGGTTACGCCGTGATTCAGGGATATGGCATGACCGAAACTACTTCGCTCATCAGCCTGAATCATCCGTTCCAATCCGCGAAAGGTTCGCTGGGCAAAGATTTTTCCGGGCTTGGAAGTTCGTGTTGACGAACACGGTGAAATCCTGGTGCGCGGAGAAAATGTGGCCACCGCCTATCGCCAGCACGATCAGACGCAATCGGTGATGGAATCCGACGGATGGCTTCACACCGGAGATATGGGTGAAACCGGCGCGGACGGCCGCCTGTATTTCAAAGGCCGCAGGAAAAACGTGATCGTCACGCCGGCGGGTATGAACGTCTATCCCGAAGATTTGGAAAAAGCGGTGCGCCACGAGCCCGGCGTGCGGGATTGCGTGGTGATTGGAATCGAACGCGACGGCAATGCGGAACCGTGCGCGGTACTGTTGCTCGAAGATCCGCAGCGCGCAAATCAATCGTCATTGATCGAAAACGCCAATCGTTCGCTCGCGGAATATCAAAAGATCCGCCGCTGGTTTGCGTGGCCCGATCCCGATTTCCCGCGCACGCCCACTCTGAAGCCGCTGCTGCCGCGCATTCGCGAGGTCGTCAATGCAAATCTGGATGCAGCGCCTGCCACGCAGCAGAGCGGTGGCAGCTCCCTGGCCGCGCTGATCGCCCAAATCACCGGGCGCCCGCTCGCCGCCGATTCACGCGACGCCGCGCTCGACGCCGACCTGCACATGACTTCGCTCGATCGCGTCGAGCTGATGAGCGCGCTTGAGCACCGTTATCAGACAGACCTCAGCGACGTGCGCTTCAGCGAAGCCGCAACCGTCGGCCAACTGGAAAAACTCCTGACGGAATCTCCTGCCACGCCTGTCGAACATGCCTATCCGCGGTGGCCGCAGAGCTGGCTGACGACGACCGTGCGCCTTGCCGTGTATTATCTGCTCGCCTGGCCGGCCACTTATCTGCTTGCCGCTCCGCGGATTCGCGGCCGCCAGAATCTCCGTGGGCTGCACGGTCCCGTTTTAGTGATCTCCAATCACATCACCTACCTGGACATCGCCTGGATTCTTCCGGCATTGCCGGCGCGCTTGCGAAATCGGCTGGCCACCGCCATGCGCGCCGAACGCCTCGCCGAAATGCGCCGTCCAGCGAAGGACATGAATCTGTTCAACCGCCTGCGCGAACGGCTCGATTATTTTCTGGCGCTGTCACTCTTCAACGTTTTTCCGTTGCCCCAACGTTCTGGCTTCCTGAAAAGTTTCTCGTTCGCTGGCGATCTGGCGGATCGCGGCTGGAATATTCTGGTCTTTCCCGAAGGTCAGACGACCGAGGACGGGCAAATTGCCCCCTTCCGCGCCGGCGTTGGCCTGCTTGCGAAGCAACTGAACATTCCAGTCGTGCCCATGCGCCTCGCGGGACTTTTTGATTTGCGGCAGGCAAATCGCATACTCACGCGTCCAGGTCACGTGCAAGTGACGATCGGAAAACCGGTGAGTTTTTCCGCCGATCAGGACGCGAATGAGATTACGAAGGAACTGGAACGGCGCGTGAGGGAACTCTAGTCCGTTTCCGATGGCGCGCTGGAACGATCAAAGGGCAGCCGGCGAATGGCGAGCACGATCAAAATCAACGCCAGCAGAATAGCGAGCGATGCCCACTTTTGGTGCAACACAAAATCCTTCGCGGCCGCTCCGTAGCGCACCGCCAGAAAGCCTTCCGCGAAAAATAAGGCTCCACGCCCCACAAACGTACCCACCACAAACGGCCCGAATGGCACGCGAAACACGCCTTGCGCGATCACGAACGGCTTGAAAGGCACGGGAAAAGGCGCCACGGCGGGCAACACCACGGATGTAAACGGATACTGCTCGACCCACTTGCGAATACGTCCGGGCTCGTGGCCCTGCTTTTTGCGGTAATACGCTTCTCCGGCTTTGCGCGCCAGCGCGTAAATCCAGATGGACCCCGCGAGCGAACCCAGCGCCGCCATCGCCACGTAGTACGGCATGCGCAGCGGCTGCCGGATCGAAAGTTCCATCACAATGAGGTCGGTGACCAACGGGAGCGGCACGAAGGAAGAATCCAGAAACGCCGCAAGGAAAATTCCTGGCCCGCCCAGCGCGGGCAACGTCGCCTTCACCCAGCCGCTGGCTGCTGGCCATTTCAACGCTTGCAAACTCCCGTCAGCGCTCGTGCGGCCACCAAAGCCGGCGCTACTGCTGCTTGTCCTTCCGCGGTTTCTTGCGAAGATCCGGCCAGAATTCTTTCACCATATACGTCGCCGCGTCCCACCCCATCTGCGTGACCCATACCGTCGCCACATTTCCAAAACTCCGCTCGCTCTGCGGGTGGTACGCGTAAGTGGAAATCGCGGCCGCGCTGCCTGCTCCCAATATCTCGGAGTAGTTGAACTGCGACTGGCCGGAATCCGAGCGTGTGATCACGACGCGGCTCAAGGCATGCACCGCGCGCTTTCGGAATCCCCCCTGGCCCAGCTGGTAGTAACGCGGATCCTGGTGCAGCACCGACGGCAACACGGCGTAGGCCATGAAATTCTCGATGGCGTTGTCTCCGTAGGCCGTGCCGTAGCGCTTCGCGTATCCTTGCGCCCCTTGCCCGTAGGATGGATCGCTGTCGCTGGCCTGCCCCAGCCCCGCCACGAATCCCACTAAAACAAATTCCATCGGGTCGAACACGCCGCGCGCCACCACTTTGAATTTTTGGCCGGGCGTCAGCGGCGGAACGTTTTCGGCATTCTCAACCGTGAGGAAATTGGGCAGCGCCCAGAACAGGCGGTCGTGCGACGCGCCGTTCTGCTGGTCCGGAGTCTGCTGTTGCTGGGCCTGTGGTTGCTGGCCCTGTGGTTGCGGGGATGTCGTCTGCGGCGGATTCGCTTTTTCCTGCGCATCCTTTAGCTGCGCGAACGGACTCGGAGTTAGCGTTACCTTTGAGGCTATATCGGGGGAACCGGAAGCAGCCGGCGTTATTTCCTGCGCTGCGGACCGCGAGGCCAGCGGCCCGACCGAAAACACCGACCAAACAACAATACATATCGGAATTCGTCTGGAAAGCACGGCCCGATTCCCTCCAGCCAAGAATTGCGCTCCTGTTGCTAGTATAGATGCACCGCGTCCAAGAAAAGAGTCAAAACGTGCGTATCTTTGTTAATAGCGTCTGCCCTGCGGATGCAAGTTTTTTCTGCGTAGCCTGTAACTCTTTGCCGGGTTCCTGAATCGAATCCTAGGGTCCGGGGTCTCGGTACCCTTGCTCTGACGAAATGTTCGCTACCGTACAAACACACGGGCAAGGTGCGAGGCATACTACCGGGAAATAGGACAGCAATGCTGTCGGGCGCGACAGTTGCTTCAAATCCAAACGCTCAGGGAGGAAATCATGTCCGATCATCACCAGTCGCTTCCCACCGTTCCTTCTTATCCCTTCCGCCTTGATGTACCGTTGCACAAACTACTTCAGGAAACACCTGAGAAACACACGCCGGAATCATCTAAAGAAAAAAAGACTCTGCCCACGCCTGTTTTCCCAAACCAACCCGAGCTTTTCCATGATCTGGACGCCGATGATATCGCGGCGCACGACCAGGTTCTGCAGACCGGCAGCAGGCACTGGCCTGCTTCGCGCATTTTCAAGAACATGCGCGGTTGGATGGTTCCGTATTTAAAATCCCGCGTCCTCCCCGGAGATTTTCAGCCGATCATCGCGTACTTATTTACCGATTGGAAATGCAATCTGGATTGCCACTACTGCTGGTCCTACGACAATCGCGTCAAGGGCATGACCGAAGACACCGCCCGCCGCGCCATAGACTGGCTTCATGACACGCCGTGCCGCGTGCTGGCACCCACGGGCGGTGAGCCACTGGTCCGGCCGGATTTTGTGCACAAGGTCGTTTACTATGCCGCGAAAAAGGATTTCTGGGTTTATCTCGCCACCAACGCGCGCTTGCTGCGTCCGGATGTGATTGATCGCCTCACCGACGCGGGCATCGCTACGATCAACTTCGCGGTGGATACAGTCAAGGAAAAACCCGGACTGCCGAAAGCTTTCGAGCACGTCAGTTCCTACTTCGATTACCTGGTGCGGCGCCAGTATCGCTACGGATACACGGTCTTCTTCAATACGAATATCTGCCGCACGAATATCGAAGACGTGAAACAGCTGGTCGAAATTGCGCACGATAACGGCATCTCGCTCACTTTTCACATCAACGAAGCGCCCATGATGGAGCAGCCGCACTTCAAGCATCTGGACGCCAACGACACCTACATCCGCCCCGACGATTTTCCGATGGTGGACGATTTGCTCGACTGGCTCATCGACAAGCAGCGCCAGGGTTACAAAATGGTGGACTCGATTACGCGCTTGCAGAATATGAAGGGATTCATGCGCGGCGTGGGCGAGCACTGGGGCTGCCGCGCCGGCCAGAACTGGCTGATCATTCGCACCGACGGCACGCTCGCGCCGTGTTTCCCGATGTACAACGCCGGATACGATTGGGGCACAGTGGAAAAGCAGAAATTCGACCTGAAGCAACTGGGCGAGATGAAGCAGGGTTGCGAGCCGCACTGCTTCTCCACGCTGGGCTACAACGTCGCGTATTGCTACGACGCTGCCCGCGTGGCGAAGTGGCTGCTCAAGCAGGCCAGCCACGGATTCCAGGGCGTCACCGGAAGCTTCGAGTAATCGCAGGAGAAACTACCGCTTGTCTGGGGGCGAAGAATCAGCGCGTTCGTGTGCGGAGCGCCGAGTATCGACACGCGTGCGGATTTGCGGAGGTTCGTGGAGTCTTCGGTTAATCGCGCCAGACCGGCTGTCGCCGACTAAAGATTTTTCCAGGCTACCGAGGCCGCGCCGAGCAGCGGGCACTCTTCGTTCAAGACAACGTGTATGGGAATCTGCACCAGGAACGATTCGAGTTTTTCCTTGTGCTTCACGGCCGCCGCGAATTTTCCGTTCTTCAGCTTCGGCAGCACTTTCACGGCGATTCCGCCCGCGATGTAAATCCCGCCGCGCGCCACGGTGCGCAGCGCCAGATTTCCTGCTTCCGAACCGTAGATTTCCACCCACAGGTCCAGCGTCGCGGCGCACACCGGGCATTCGCCGCTCAATCCGCGGCGCGTAATTTCCGGCGCGGGATCTTCGCCGTCATCATCGAACCCCGCGTGCCGCACCGCCGGATCCAAAAATTCGTGCACGCGCTGAAATCCGCCGCCGGACAATATCGTTTCCACGCTCACGCATTCCTGGCGCGTATTCAGAAATTTCCAGAGGTCCGCTTGCTGCGAGGTGTTCGGAGCAAAATCCGCGTGCCCTGCTTCCGTGGCCATGGGGACGTGCCGATGGCCGTCCCAGAACAGAATGCCTTCGCCTAGCCCGGTGCCGGCTGCGATCACGATTTGCGTGGAGCGCGGCGAAGGCACTCCGGCATGCAGCGTTTCCAGTTCACCGGGTTCCAGGACGCCAATGCCGTAGGCTGCCGCTTCCACGTCGTTCACCAGTCGCACGTGATTCAGATGCAGATGCGTCGCGACGCTGGCGCCATCCACCACCCAGGGAAAATTTGTCGCCTGCACCCGATTGTTGACCACCGGCCCGGCAATTCCGAAAGACGCCGCGGTGATTTTTGCTCCTGCCCCATTCAAAAAATCACTGGTGATTTCTTCCAAGCCGGCATGTTGCTGCGTGACGTAACGCCGGTCGGCGACGCGGACCAGCTTCCCTGCCTTTACGTCGAAGAGACCCAGATTGGCCTTGGTCCCTCCCAGGTCGCCCGCCAAAATCATTGAGGCCTCCGAACTTGAAAACCGAGCGTGCCGTGCGTGAACATGCGGCCTTGCTACAGCGGGCGCCAATGGCGGCCATCGGAAGCCGCCAAATCATCCACCGTCCGCGGACCGTCACTTCCCGCCGGATAATTCGGGAAAGGCGGCGGCGACGCATTCTTCCATGCTTCCAGGATTGGGTCCACCAATGTCCAGGCAGCTTCGACGCTATCGGCGCGGTCAAACAGCGTAGCGTCTCCGCGGATGCAATCATTAATAAGCGTGGCGTAGGCGGGACGTGAGCCGCCTCCAAACGCATCCTTATACTTGAAATCCATGGTCACCGGTTGAATGCGCATCTGCGCGCCCGGCGATTTTGCTCCGAAGGAAAGCGAAATACCTTCGTCGGGCTGAATATTCAGAACCAGCGAATTGGTCTCGTTGTTCTCACCGCGAAATACCATGTGCGGTGCGCTCTTGAACTGGATCGCAACTTCTGTGAGCGGCCGCGCCAGTCTCTTGCCCGTGCGCAAATAGAACGGCACGCCGCTCCAGCGCCAGTTGTCCACATGCAACTTCAATGCCACAAATGTATCCGTCGCCGAATCCGCCTTCACCCCGGGTTCCTGCCGATATCCCGGCACCGCCTTTCCGTTCTCCTGCCCGGGACCATACTGCCCGCGAATCACGTCTTTCCACACCGATACCTTGGTGAACGGCCGGATGGATTGCAAAACTTTAATCTTCTCGTTGCGCACCGCAGTAGCGTCAAATGTCGCCGGCGCTTCCATGGCGATCAGCGAAGTGAGCTGCAGCACGTGGCTCTGAATCATGTCCCGCAGCGCGCCGGCGGATTCATAGAACGCCGCGCGCCGCTCCACGCCCAGCTGCTCGGCGGCGGTAATCTGCACGCTATCAATATAGTTGCGATTCCACAGAGGCTCGAAGATGCCGTTGCCGAACCGGAACACCAACATGTTCTGCACGGTCTCTTTGCCCAGGTAGTGGTCAATGCGGTACACCTGCGACTCGTCGAACGTCTCCAGCACTCGTTTATTCAATTCTTTCGCTGACGCCAGATCGTGCCCAAACGGTTTTTCGATAATAATGCGCGCCCAGGATTTTTCGCTCTTCGGCTTGTTCAGCCCCGCCTTCTTGAGCTGCTCGATCACGTGCAAATACACTTCCGGCGGCGTCGCCAGGTAAAAAAGGCGATTGCCGCCGAGCTGGCCTTCGCTATCGAGCTCGTCCAGGCGTTGCGCCAAGCGGCGAAACGTTTCGGGATCGTCGTAGTTCCCAGAAAAATATCGCAGACATTTCAGGAATTCTGCTTTCTTGCCGTCGTCGGCCTCTTCTTGAGTGCCGGTGGGCAGGAATTCACCGGCCTTCTGGGTGAAATCGCCGTCGGTCATTTCCGTGCGCGCGAAACCCAACAGACGAAAACGCGGTCCCAGACAAGCGTGGAATGAAAGATCGTAGAGCGCAGGCAAAAGCTTGCGCCGCGCGAGATCGCCCGACGCCCCAAACATGACGATCGCGCAAGGATCAGATGGCGCTTCGCAGAAGAAGCCGCCCGCATGAGTGGCTTCGGAAGCAACGACTGCTTTCGTATTCATCAGGATTTTCCCGGTGGCCCGGCGACGCTCCGCCGGACGCACTTGTATGTTTTATTAAAACCAGGGCCCTTCCACAAGAGCCTATCACAACTATACGGATGCCCCGCTACAGGACATCGCCATCAGCCCGACTCGGCTTCCGGCCCGGCCCCCAACTGGAATTTCGCCCGCCGATGCAGTATCTTGAATTGCAGCACACTCTGCAAGGAGACGTCCATGGCCGACGAGAAGAATTCAGGAAATCCGGGCGCAGCCGCTTCGGCGCAAACGGCGCCGCAGACCCCCCATATCGTGAAGTGCGTTAAATTCGGCCGGGAAATGCCGGGACTGGATCGCATTCCCTGGAAGGGCGCAATCGGCCAGCGGATCTACGATAGCGTTTCGAAGGAAGCTTGGAAGCTGTGGGTAGAACATTCCAAGATGCTGATGAACGAGTTTCGCTTGAATCCGCTGGACCCGAAATCGCAGCAGGTGATGGAAGAGCAGATGGAGACCTATTTCTTCGGCGAAGGCGCAAAACTGCCGGACAGCTACGTCCCTCCCAAGCACTAGCAGGAATCGCACCCAGTTCCTGCCCGCAATAGGGCTTCAGTACATGCGCACGTTACCGCGGCCCGCAGCGAAATTCGCGCCAGAACCTGGGCGGTAGTGCGCTAAAATGGCTTGTTCCGATGAGAGGAGAATTAATCCCCGCATGAGCTCCGCAAAGAAAAATTCGTTTGGCTCGCGAACCCCGTTGCGCGCTGGCAACGATTCCTACGAAATTTACCGCTTGAGCGTGCTGGAGCGCGCCGGAATCGGCAATATTTCGCGGCTGCCCTTTTCGCTGAAAGTCCTGCTGGAAAATTTGCTGCGCCACGAGGACGGCCAGTTCGTTTTTTCCGAAGACATTCACGCCCTGGCAGGTTGGGATCCTTCCAGTGCGGCGGGCGCGACGGAAAAAGAAATCTCGTTCATGCCGGCGCGTGTGCTGCTGCAGGATTTCACCGGCGTCCCCGCAGTGGTGGACCTGGCCGCAATGCGCGAGGCCATGCGGCAGCTCGGCGGCAATCCCAAAAAAATAAATCCGCTGCTGCCCGCTGAGCTGGTGATTGACCACTCCGTGCAAGTGGATAAATTCGGCGTCGAGGGCGCGTTCGCCTTCAACGCCGACCTGGAAATGCAGCGCAATATCGAGCGCTACGCGTTCTTGCGCTGGGGCCAGAAGGGCTTCCAGAATTTCAAAGTCGTGCCGCCGGATACCGGCATTTGCCACCAGGTGAATCTGGAATATCTGGCGCGAGTTGTTTTCAGTCAGGAGCAAGAAGGCGTGCGCCTGGCATTCCCGGATTCGCTGGTCGGCACGGATTCGCACACCACGATGGTCAACGGCCTCGGCGTATTCGGCTGGGGCGTCGGCGGGATTGAAGCGGAAGCCGCCATGCTCGGCCAGCCGCTTTCCATGCTGATTCCCGCGGTGGTTGGCTTCAAGCTGCACGGCCGTCTGCCCGAAGGCGCGACGGCGACCGATTTGGTTCTTACCGTCACGCAAATGTTGCGCAAAAAAGGAGTCGTCGGAAAGTTCGTGGAATTTTACGGCACGGGACTCTCGAGCCTCACGCTTCCCGACCGCGCCACGATCGCCAACATGGCGCCGGAATATGGCGCGACCATGGGCTTCTTCCCGGTGGACAGCGAAACGCTCGCGTATCTGCGCTTCACCGCGCGCGATGCAGAACGCGTTCGCCTGGTCGAAGCCTACACCAAAGACCAGGGCCTGTTCCGCACGGATCAGACGCCGGAACCGATATTCTCGGATCGGCTCGAGCTCGATCTCGCCACCGTCGTCCCCACGATGGCCGGACCCAAGCGCCCACAAGACAGCGTCCCGCTGACGCAAGCCAAAGCATCGTTCGAAAAAACGCTGACCGCGCAGCCAAAACACGTCAGCGTGCAAAATAATGGCGACAAATTCGATCTGGCGGATGGCTCGGTGGTAATTGCGGCGATCACCAGCTGCACGAACACCTCGAATCCTTCGCTGATGCTCGGCGCCGGGCTGCTTGCGAAAAAAGCCGTGGAGCGCGGGCTGAAGACCAAGCCCTGGGTGAAAACCAGTTTCGCGCCAGGCTCGAAAGTGGTGACCGACTACATCGAAAAAGCCGGCCTGTGGCCCTCTCTGAATGCATTGCGCTTCAATCTGGTCGGCTACGGTTGCACCACCTGCATCGGCAATAGCGGCCCGCTGCCCGACGCCATCGGAAAGGCGATCAAGGACAATAATCTGGTGGCCGTCTCCGTGCTCAGTGGCAATCGCAACTTCGAAGGCCGCATTAATCCGCTGTGCCGCGCCAATTATCTGGCCTCGCCGCCTCTGGTGGTGGCCTATGCGCTGGCCGGACGCATGGATTTCGACATCGTCAACGAATCTCTGGGCGACGACAAATCCGGCAAGCCGGTTTATCTGCGCGATATCTGGCCCACGCCCGACGAAGTCGAAAGCACCATGCGCTCTTCCGTCACCAGCGAAATGTTCCGCAAAGAATACGCCGACGTCTTCACCGGCGACGAACACTGGCGCGCGCTGCCCATTCCCGAAGGCGACCTGTACGCCTGGGACGCGAAATCCACATACATCAAGCATCCGCCCTATTTTGAAAATATGCCGCTGAAGCCTACCGCGCTTCAGGACCTGCACGGCCTGCGCGCGCTCGCGGTGCTGGGCGATAGCGTCACCACCGACCACATCTCTCCCGCCGGCTCCATCCCCGCGGACACGCCTGCCGGAAAATATCTGATCGCGCACGGAGTGCAGCCCAAGGATTTCAATTCTTACGGCGCGCGCCGCGGCAATCACGAAGTCATGATGCGCGGCACTTTCGCCAATATTCGCCTGCGCAATCTGCTGGCGCCAGGCACCGAAGGCGGCTGGACGATTCATCAGCCTGGCGGTGAAAAAATGGCCATCTACGATGCGGCCATGAAATATCGCGACGAGCGCGTGCCACTGATTATTTTTGCCGGAAAGGAATACGGCTCCGGCTCCTCGCGCGACTGGGCCGCCAAGGGCACGATTCTGCTCGGTGTGCGCGCAGTATTGGCGGAAAGTTTCGAGCGCATCCATCGCAGCAACCTGGTGGGCATGGGCGTGCTGCCACTGGAGTTTCTGCCGGGAGAAACCCTCGCGTCACTGGGGCTCACTGGTCTGGAAATCTTCGCAATCGAAGGCCTGGCGGGAAATTTCGAGCCGCGCAAGAAAATGAAAGTCACGGCGCGCGATGCGCAAGGCAAGGAAATTCGGTTCAACGCTTTGGCGCGGATTGATACGCCGTTCGAGGTTTCTTACTACCAGCACGGTGGCATCCTGCAGTACGTGCTTCGCCAGATGCTTTAGCGCGCCGCGCTCCAGCTCAGGCGCGGTGGCCGCTCAGATGTGGGTCGCCGTGGTCCTTCAAACGCATGCGCATAAACAGCGGCGCCATTAGCGCGAACACCGCCGCAAATACCACGAAAAATCCCAGACATGCCAACCAGAATTCCGCGCCCTCGTGCCGCAGAAACATCAGCGCCAAATCCCCCAAACCGAAGGAAACAGCCAAAACTAAAATTGCAGAAAGCGGCTTGGGGCATAGTGCCGCGTGACAATGTGCGCACACCACGCCTGAAAGCCCTGTTGGCGTCCAAAGCGATCTTGCGGGGATATGCTCGTTGCATTGCGGGCAGGTCATGGCGGAACTCCTCCCGTGCAAAAATGGGTGCGGCCGGATACGCAGGCCGGGCTGGCGCGCCGACGGGGGCTAATCTACCACGACTTGCACCGTAGTTGAATGCTGGAAGTTTCCGCCCACGCCTTCGATGGTGATCTCGTATGTCCGCGGCATGGGGCCACCCCCACCGCCTCCCCCACCGCACGCCGCCATCAACCCGAGCAGCACTATCACCGTCAAGCATGAGAAGGCCATTCGCGCGCGCGAGCGGTTTAAATTATTCCGCGGGGCAAACAAAATGAAAATCGCGAGCATCGCGGCCACAGCAAGCTGCGCAGATTCGAATTTCGGAGTCTGCGGCAACGTGAAATGCGCTGGGGGCACGCTCGCCGTCACGGGGACAGAGATCGCGAGCGCCACGCTGGTCCCCGCCGCGGAAGTCGTCGCCGGATTCGGCATGAAATTGCAGCTGAAGCCCGCGGGCGCATTGCTGCAGGAAAGCTGCACCACTCCGCCAGCGCTGCCCACGGCGTTCAGATTCACCTGATATGTCGCCGTTCCACCGGCGCTGGTCGTGTTGCTCGCAGGAACCGTTGCGCCGAAAGAAAAATCGCACGACGCTCCGACGGAACTGAAGGTCAGCGTATTCGTTGAGCCCAGAGCCGGATCGGAAACCGTCACCGGCATTCCACCGCCGCAATTCAGCGCGCTGGCGGGTGCCGTCGCCGTCAGGCTCATGGCGCTAACGAACGTAGTTGCCAGCGCGCTGCCGTTGAACTCGATCACGGATTGCGATGTGAATCCGTCGCCGGTGGCTGCCAGCACAAACGATCCCGACCCCACGTTGGCTGCGGTCGGGCTTAGCTCCGTCAGCGCGTAGCTCGGAAGATTTGGCAGCAGCAAACTCCACAGACCGCGCCCGTGCGTCGCGGCCACCAGCGTCCGCGACGTGTTGCGCAACCTCAGCGCCAGCACCTGCGAATTCGGCAAGCCGGATTGCAGCACGCTCCAGGTGGTCGCGCCCCCGGCGGTGGCGTTCGCACTGGCGTAAACCCCGGAATCCGTGGCGACGTAAATCGTGTTGTCCGTCCCATCGGTGGGATCGATTACGATATCGTTCACCGGAACGTCCGGCAAGTTGCCATCCACCCGCAGCCAGGAGGCCCCGGAATTATTCGTGAAAAAAACGTGCCCCAGGCCGTCGCATCCATTTACCCCAGGACAAGAAAAACCGGAATACGCCGCGAACGCCGCTTCCGGGTTGGTGGAATCCACCGCGATGGCCGTGACGCTGCGTCCCGGCTGATTCGTTCCGTTCACCCTATGAATGTCGGTCGCGCCACTCAACGCCTGCGCGGACTGCCAGAGCCGCCCGTCGGAAGTTCCCGCGTAAATCGTGTTCGAACTGCTCGGCGCCACGGAAACTGCGGTGACGAAGTTCTGGCTGTTGTCGCTCGTGAGATCCGGGCTGATCACGGACCAACTCGTCCCGCCATTGGTCGTCTGGTACAAACGATACGTCCCGAAATATAAATTCTGGCTGCTCTTCAAATCCAGCACCAGCGGTGGGATGAAATCGGCGTTGTCGGCAAAATTGATTCCGTTGTTGTCTATCGCCGGCCAATTGATGCCATCCATGCCCGGAACGCCATTCAGAATATTTTTGGTCAGCGTGCCGGGACCGCCTAGATAACTGCACGCCGCATAAATCGTGCTGGGCGTTTGTGGGTCAATCGCCGTGAAGCCGCCGTCGTAAGGGCAAGCCTCGGTCCCGCTCGCCTCGAGCGAGCCGCTGAATTGCTGCACGTCGTTCCCTGAGGTTCCGCCGTAAATAATCTGGTCGGTCGCGGGATGAATCGAAATCCCGGGATAAAACTGCGTCAGATTCAGCGAGGTATTGGCATTGCCGGTATTCGTATTCAAGTCGGCCCAATGCTGATTGCCGGGCACCGTCGCGGCGCTGAACACATCCTGCGAAGCCCACACGCCTCCATCGTTGCCCGCAAACATCGCCAGCACCGCGCCGCCGGATCCCACCGCGAAATGCAGCGCGTGCACGTCCACGTGGATCGAAGTTTCGTTGCCGCTGCCGTCCATGCTCATATCGCCCCAGGTATTTCCGCCGTCGAGCGAGCGATACACCGATGAATTGCCGATCTTGATTTTTCCGGCGTGCGGCTGCGCGGAACCGCCGGCAAAAATCGTCTGGCCGGAAGTGCCGGGAACCACGGCAAGTTTCATATCGTAAAAACACTGCGGCGCGCAGAAATCCGGCAAGTTCGAAACGTTGGGAAAGATCGTCGTGAACGCGGGACCGCTCCCGTTGGGTTGAATTCCCGTGCCGGAGAGCACGCCGAGCAGCGCATTCGAATTCGTGCTGGCATCCGCGATCGCCACGTACAAAATCGAAGCCGCCGGCGACGCGCCCGGCGCAATCGCCAGCGAGATGCTTCCGTACAGCGATGGCGTCGAGACGCTGTCGAGTCCCGCCACCCGACTCCATGTGATCCCGGCATCCTGGGAAATATACACGCCGTTGCAAGGCGCGCTCGCACACCCCGCTTGTGCATCCGCATCGCCGTTCGGATCACCGAGCGCCGCATAAACCGTCAGCCCCGAAGAATCGCCGGGATCGAACTTCACATCCGTCGCCGGATTGTACGGCGGGCTGCTCGCTCCACCGCTCGGCTGCACGCGAATCCAGCTGCCTCCACCATCCGTCGAACGCCACATGCCCGAAAGCAGCGCTCCGCCCGCGGCGTAATCCGTTCCCTGCACCGCCGCCAGCACTACGGGATTCGTCTGATGCGGCTGCACGGCCAGCGCCGCGATGTAAGGGCCGCTCGCCCCGGGCCCTTGCGATGCGCTGCTCGTAAACGTGGAATCCTGGGTCCAGGTTTGGCCGCCATCGGAGGAACGCAGCACTCCTGCGCCATATAAACTGTCGTGCGCGTAGTTCGATTCGCCCGTACCCACCAGAATCAGGCTGCTCTGCGCGTGGCCATTTAACGTTTGGCACGGCTTGGAGGCCAACGCCAGCGCGCCAATGGAAAGTGACGGCTCATCATCGCTGAGCGGCTGCCACGTGACTGGATTGCCGCTCAACGCGTTGAAGCTCACCCACACGCCGCCATCCGCGCCGCCCGCGTACACTGTGTTTCCCGTCGTGTCGCAGGGATCCGGGGCAAGCGCCGTCACGCGGCCGGAAACATTTCCGTAGAATGCGGTGTTCGCGGTGGGTTGCGGGCCGAGGGACGTCCAGGAATGCAGCGAAGGCGAGATGTCCTGCTTAAGCGAAGCGGCGCGCTCCACAAATGTGCCGTTCGCGCTGATCATTTTGCGATTGCCCGCGAAAGCTTCGAGCAGAAGGCTGTTGGGAATATGTCCGTTCGCGGAAGCGCGCTGCCGGAAGAACCACTCCGCGCGCCTTCGCACCGGCTCGGCGGAACCCGCTCCACGTGCCGCGCGCGAACGGCGCGACGAAATCTGCTGGGCCAGCAGCGGCCCCAGCGCGGTGCACAGGACCACGGCGCACACCACGCTCAGCGACCCGCGGCGATGCCTGCGGCTTACTTCGGCGAATTTTGCGAAAGCTCCGCCTGCCCCATCCGCCCTGCCAACTCGGTCCGACAAGAATCACCACCCCGCAGCGGGCGCTATTGTAACCAAAAATTCACGGGCTTGGGGTTTGTTTACTGACTATTTAGAAGGGTGACATCGCGGGCCAAACAAGTTTGCAGCGTTGTAGGAGGCGAATTCGCGGGCGTTTCGGTCGCCGCAGCCGCGCCGGTTCACAGAAACCCGGCGCGCACCGACGTCCGCGGCGCGCGCTATGCCCTTGGCGGCCCGCGCCTAGCTCTCCACGTGCAATTCGCCGGCGCTCGTTTTCGCCATTTCCTGCCAACTGGGAAACTGCTCGCTGACGCCCAGTCTTTCCAGGTACTCCGTATCAATTTCCATCTGCGCCAGCGGTTCGCCGGCCGGCGCGCGACCCGCAACCTGGTGCGCCAAAATATTGGAAATGTACACGATTCCCACCGCGTCCAAGGAATCCTGCGGCACGCGCTCCGGATGATGGTGATGCGCCACTGCCTCCACCACCGGCGACGGCAGACCCCAAATCCCCAGCAGATAGGCTCCCACCTCGGCATGCGAAACGCCCATCAGTTCTGTTTCCACCACGTATAAAGGGCGCCCTTCCGCCTCCGCGCCCTCCAGCGCGCGCGTAAAATGCGCGGGCGCGCGCGTGGCCAGCACTAATTTGCCTACGTCGTGCAGCAGGCCGGCGACCACGGCAACCCCGCGCACGTGCGCCGACGCCGGAATTTGTCCGGCAATCTTCGTGGTCAGTTGCGAATGCGCTTGTAGCTCCTCGCAAGAAAATCCCGGCAGCCGCGCCAGCTGATCGAAAATAGTGAACACTCCCGCGGACAACACCAGGTTCTGCAATGTGTCAATGCCCAGAAACCCCACGGCCGTCCGTACCGACGAGACTTCCCGCGGCAAGCCAAAGAACGCCGAGTTCACCAACTGCAGAATTTTCGCGGAAATCGCCACGTCCTGCTCCACGATCCGCACCACGTCTACGATGGACGCCTCCGGTTCGGCAAGTTTCTGCCGCAGCGCCAGGTACGTGCGCGGCAGCACCGGCAGGTCCTTCACCGAACCCACCAGGTTCGCCAGCAATTTGTTGCTCAGGATATTCGATAGGCTCGTCGCGCGCTCCACCGCCACGCGCAGCATATTCGGATCGCACGGCTTCAGCAGAAACTGATGCGCCACGGGCACGGCGCGCAGCGCTTCTTCCATTTCCTGCGGAGCCGAAAGCACGATGCGCACGATCGCCGGATACCGCTCGCACACGATCTTCATCAGTGCCGCGCCATCCATTCCCGGCATGGCAATATCCGAGACCACCACGTCAAACGGCGTCGCATCCAGCAGCATCAACGCAGCTTCGCCGCCGGGCGCGAAGGCCATGTCCCACTGGTCCTTCTGCGATTCCAACATTTGCTGCAATTGCTCCAGCACTCTCGGCTGATCATCCACGAACAGAACGCGCTTCATCTACCGCACCTCGCCGGATCACTCACGATTGCAAATCACGCCGTTTGTTAGGAGCCGTATGCAACGCGTTCGCTCCCGCGCGGACACAATCGTGCCGGCGTCAGGCTGCGTTCCATACCGAACCACGAAGGGGATCGATCAATGCCGAGAGGATTAAACGTCTGCAGCGGCCGGCGAAACACGCGGAGGCCTTTTCCCGCTTGCGGTCAGGCCGGCTGTTAAATCACGTAGGTACTACATCCATTATAAGGCTGGAAACCAGGCGCGTCGCATCGGTGCCTCTCGTGCCGGTGTCGCAAGAGTTAGACGGCTCCTGTCGTAGAATCAAAATGGCCCTCGGTGGTATTGTATGCGGCGGCAAGCGTACAGGCGTGGCAGGCTACCGGCGTTACAACCACGCGTTTTGGGTGTTCACCGTGCGGTTCAAAAAGGAGCGCGTCTATGAAGCGAAAACTGGGTTTTTCATTCTTGCTGCTTGCGGCATCGCTGCTGTTCGTTCTCTCGGTCCCGGTTCTGCCGCACAGCCATACCGCCGCGGCGCAATCCGCAGCCGCGGCTCCAGCCGCCGGCAGCCTGGTGGATTTGAATACAGCCACCAAAGAGCAACTCGACGCCCTGCCGGGGATCGGCGCCGCCTACGCGCAGAAAATCATTGATGGCCGTCCGTACCACGCCAAGACCGAACTGCTGCGAAAAAAAATCATCCCCAAAGCCACCTACGACAAGATCAGCAATCTGGTGATCGCCAAGCAACCGGCAACCAAGTAGTCCAGCGCTGCTGAAGTGCAATGCGCCATCACGTCCGCATCGCGGCTCGGCAATCTTTGTAGGCCATGGCTTTAGCCACGACCTAAACGCAGACGAATCGCGGCGGCTTTAGCCGCTGAAGTACCGGTTTCGCGGTCGCGGCGTATACGCGAGCGACCTGCGTGCAATCCGCCGCGCGGCGAACATTGCGCTACACACAGCGCGCTTCTCCAACCCATGATCCTGCCATCTCTATCCCCGTTAATACCTACCGGCAACGAACTAAGCGCGATTCTTGTCGTCGTCAGTTTCTCCGCCGGCCTGAACGTATACGCCACCGTCGGAATGCTCGGCCTGCTCGCTCGCTTCAACGTCCTGGCGCTGCCACCCGCCTTGCACGCGCTGCAAGATTGGAAAATCATCGCGCTCTGCGGCGCGCTGTTCCTGCTGGAATTCGTCGGGGACAAGATTCCGGTGTTCGATCTGCTCTGGAACGCAGCCCACACGTTCGTGCGCGTTCCAGTCGCGGCCTATTTGGCCTACGCCGCGACGTCGCAATTACCGCAGTGGGAACAGATCGCCGCAACCTTCGCGGGTGGTTTAATCGCGCTTGCAGCGCATGGTGGGAAGACAGCCGCGCGCGCAGCCATCCTACATTCGCCGGAACCGTTCTCGAATCTCGCGCTAAGCACAGCCGAAGACGCGTTGGTGGTATTTCTGATGTGGATTGTTACGCGGCACCCGTACTTAGCGTCCGTGATCGTCCTGCTGGCGCTAGGCGTGATCGCGATACTGATTCGCTTCGTAGCGCGCGCGCTGCGTACTCTGCTTAGCGACGCCGAAGCCACGTTGACGCGAACCGGCTCGGGAAATTCGCTGCACTAAGCTGCAGCAGCCCGACCGCGCGCCCCGCCTCACCTCGTTCGCCACCGCAGTGATCAGAAAAAAACGCTCGTCCGCTACTGCGGCGTTTTCTTTTTCCCCAGCAGTCCGCCTGTTAATCCCGTCGCGACATTCGCCTTACTCGCTGGATTTCCAACCACCCCGTTCGTGATCGCGTTCTTGGCGACGCCGCTTACGTCCGGGATTACCTGGGGATTCGACGTCGTGCCCTGCACGGTAAACGGAATACCGTTGTTCCCGCTCTTGCTCCCTCCACCACCACCGGTCAATGAGGAAAGCCCGCCGGTAATTCCGCCGCCGGCCGCTCCTGCCACGCTGGTGAGCGCGCCCGCAGCGCCCGCCAGATTCGCAACCAATTTAAAATTCAGCTGTCCCGCCGCGCTGACGGTCCCACTTCCCGTGATTGTCCCCAGCGACGGCATCACCAGATTTAAATTATCAATTTTCGTTCCCGACGGATCGTTCCGGACATTCGCGCTCAGCGTCTGAATATCCGTGTCCGATCCACCGCCTCCGCTGCCTCCGCCGCCGAGGCCGGGAATGGACCCCAAGGGCCCCAGCTTGGATTTCACGCTGAATCCCGCCAGCTTGGCATTCGACAAATTAACAGGCCCGGAAATTACCAGCTTGTCCACCGGTCCGCCGACCGTCAGATTCATGGTGAGCGCTCCGCTCTGCAGTTTTGATCCCGGCGGCACCACCACTCCTACCGCTGGAAGAAACCCTTCCAGATCGCTCACCGACATCGCCTGCCCGTTCAGTCGCATGTCCAATTTGGCCGGCTCCGCCGCGACGTTGAAAGCCCCATTCAAACGTGCCAACGCGCTGCCGATGTGAATGTCTCCCTGATTGAGATTCCCCGACCGCCTTTTCAGATCGTACGTCGCCGCGTAGTCAACATTCAGCGGAACAGAAGAAGGCGCGCCCGTCGCTGACAATTTCAGCTTGTTCGCCTTCACCGTGCCTTTGGCATTCAACTGTTTGCCGTCGGAACTCAAGGTGCCCTTGAAGTCCATCACGCCCGCGATTCCAGAGGACGCATCGGTAAAGCCGGTGTTCGCCAGGTCCAGGTGCTCCACCTCCACCGTCGCGTCCAGCGGCGTCAGCGAAGCATCCGCCGCATCGATTGGCCCCGCCTTGCCTGCTACTTTTATCGCGGCGTTTCCCGGGCCGGTGGCCGTCAACTTGAATGGAAATTGTGAAGTGTAAGAAAGATCCGACGCTTCCAGGCTGACGTTCTGGTAGATGCTAGGCTTGGCGCTGGACCCCGCCGCGCTCACGATAATCTTTCCGTTCTCGATGCTGATCTCCCCCACGCTTAACGAGCCCGCAGCGCCCGGGCTCGGCTCCGAACTCTTCGGCGCGCTCTTCGCTGTGCTCGCGTTCCCGCCCAGGCTTGAATAATTCCAAGTCCCATTCGCCGCGTGAATCAGATTCACTTCCGGATCCTTCACCGTCAGCGAACGCACCTCGAGTTTCTTCGAAAAAATCAGCGGCAGCATCTCGACGCCAACGCTCACAGCCTTCGCCGTCAGAAACGGCGACTTGCTGAATGCCGGATCGTCTCCAATGGAAACATCCGAAACCGTCACGCCGCCCGAAATGATCGAAAGGCTGATATCGCCGACCCCCACTGAACGTCCCAGCGCGCTGCCCAGCTGCGTTTGCAGCGTCGGCTTGAATTGGTTTGCGTTGATAAAAAGCGGCAATGCCAAAACGATCAAAAACAACACCACGACAATGCCGCCGATAATCATGAGTGGCTTTTTCTTCATGGCAAACCTCCAAACAGAACATTCTGCAAGACGCTGGGGCCGAGGGTTGGATGATGGATGGCCCAACGGCCGGCTCAATACTAGGTTAGGGTTCGCACATCATACTCTCCGTTCGCCGCATCCGACAATCGGATGTTGCTTTCGCGCACCCGCGCGCACCAGAAGCGCGAACACGCCACCAGCACACAGAATCACCGCAAGCTTTTCCGCCGCGCAGCGCCCGCTTACGGCCTACGAATTCGTTAGGGTACAGGGCCAAACCATGCTATGTTTGTCCTGCGTTTGTTGCTCTTGTAACACCTTTAGATTCGATTGAAGGGGCTGCAAGTTCACACTTGCAGCCTCTTTCGCTTTACGGCTGGAGGCGGTCGAGAAGCAAACAAATAGCTTAAAAAGAAGGAAGTAAATCAGTGAGAGAACAAGGAACAGTAAAGTGGTTCAATGCCAGCAAGGGCTTCGGATTCATCCAGCGCCAGTCCGGCGAGGACGTTTTCGTCCACTTTTCGGCCATTCAGGCGGAAGGTTATAAGTCGCTGAACGAAGGGCAAGCGGTTGAGTTCGAAGTTACCCGTGGACCGAAGGGTCTGCAGGCAGCGAACGTCACCAGCCTCTAGTCGAAGAGGGGCGAGCCGGCTTCTGCCGGTTCGCCCTTTTTTTTCGCACATGCAACATCAGTCTTAGGAGCCTCGTTGAAAGCACTTCCCGAAGGGCAGTACATCAAGCACTTCCAATACGGTCTGGGCGTCATCACCGAATCCGATAACGACCGCACTTCCATCGATTTCGACCTCCACGGCATGAAGAAGTTCGTCACCAGCATCATGGTTGTCGAAATCGCCGAAGGCACCCCGCCGAAGCGCAAGCGCGCCAAGCGCGTGAAGAAAGTCGCGGCGCCTTTGGCCGTGGCGGCCGCCGGAAAATGAGCAACAACAATAACAACGTCATCGTGCAGTTCGTGGGGTTTGAGGCCAAGGCTCAGGGCCGTGAATATACTTTCACCGTTCGCGAAACCGCGACCGAACCGCGCGAATTCACTCTGACCATTCCCAATGAGGCCTTTAATACCCGCCGCGTCCGTTTTCAGGATGCGCCGGACATTTGCTCGCACCGCCTGCACCTGGAGCTTGCCGCGACGGAAAATCACCCCGTCAAGACGCACTTCAACCTGACCGACGCGGAACTGGAAGCCTACCGCACGTCCCACATGCAGAAACCCCCGAAATACCCCTACGCGCCAAAGAAAGACGATCAAGAAGCGTAGTTAGCTCTGGAATTCAGCCTGGAAAATTCAAGAACATCTATACTTGCGTCTGAAGGGCCTTTGTAGCGGCGCACTTCAGTGCGCCATCGGTGTTGCGCCGCGGGTCGATGGCGGTCCTGCTTCGCGGGACCGCCGCTCCGACTACCTCACTATAAATTCGTCGTGCCTACGCGACCTTCGTCACCACCCGCCGCGCCGCCAGCGAAATCATCAACCGCGTCACACCGCTAAAAAAAATACTGATCCCGACCAGCGTCCCCACCACCCATTCCGTGCTCGACGGCCAAGTCGCCCATATCATCCCGCCGAGAATCAGCGTCACAATCCCGTCCATCAGGAACCACCCCGCTCCCGCAGCAGGCCGGTGCTGAAAATACAGCACCAGCTCGAAAACTCCCTCGATCACCAGATAAAACGCCAGCGCCAGGGTCAGGGTAGCCAGGCCCCGCGCCGGATGATCCAGCAGGTAAATCGCCACGCACAAATACAGAATCCCCAGCAACACCTTCAGCAGCACGCTTCCGGTGCGCCGCGTAAACCACGCAAAAACAAAATGCGCCACCGCCGCGAAAATCAGCATCCAGGCCACGAAAATATTCACGGCCAGCCCAGCCTCCAGCGGCATGGCAATCGCCAGAATTCCGGCCACAATCATCACCACGCTCACCAGAATCGACCAGCCCACCGCTTTTTTCGCAATGTCCGCAATATTCGGATCGCTCATCGCCGCCCTCCCGTGCATCCTCGTGCCACTGTGCAATCCTTATATCACTACTTGCCGCGCTTCGGGCACATTGCCGCAGCCGCCGCTTTTGAATTTGTGAATCGCCCCACAGGGCGATTCATCCTGAGATCCCGCGGTGTGGGATCGAAGGGTCGCGGCCGCCTGCTTTTTAGGCGGGCGCCGTTGACTTTGTCGTTGCCGTCACTTTTGAATTTGTAGCGCGATTCACTCTGGGCTCCGCGGGTTGACCGGCCGCAGCCAACTCATCTCGTGATATGTTTGCGGGGATGCAGCGCACAATTTCGCACCTGCTGAGGCGCCCTTCTTGACGCTGCACTCCCACGCCAACCCAACCAGCCGGGCTGAAAACGAAATCGTGGAAGGCATTCCGCAGTCGGAGCCGCGCCCGCCGCTACTAGCGCAAGCCGTCGCGTTCGTCCGGCTACATATGTGTCGAATGCTGCTGATTTCCGCCGCAGTCCTCGCTCCCGTTTTCTGGCACCGCAACATCGCTGCCGGCGACCTCGGCAGCCACCTCTACAATGCCTGGCTCGCGCAACTCATCCGCCGCGGCCAAGCTCCCGGCCTGTGGCTCGCGCCGCGCTGGAACAATGTGCTCTTTGACTACTTGCTCGTCGGCCTCGGCCGGTTTGTCTCGCTGCACGCTGCGGAAAAAATCGCCGTCTCGATCGCTGTGCTGATTTTTTTCTGGGGCGCGTTCGCGCTCGTCTGCGCCGCCACCAGACGCGCGCCCTGGCTGCTCTGCCCCGCCATCGTCATGTTCAGCTACGGCTATTCCTTCGAAATGGGTTTCCTGAATTTCTACATTTCGCTGGGCCTGGCATTCTTCGGGATTGCAATCTTCTGGCGCGGCCGCGGCTGGGAACGCTTGCTCCCCATCGCCCTCGCGCCCCTCGCGATGCTGGCGCATCCGCTGGGCTTCGCATGGCTGGTCGCCGCCTCGGCATACGTCGCGATGGCCGAAGCGATTCCCCGGCGCTATCAGGTCCTGCTGGTAATTGCGGCGGGCGTGGTGCTCTGCGCCGCGCGCTATTATTTTTGGCATCACGATATCGTTCAAGCGCGCAACGATCCCTTCTATTTCTTCAACGGTTCGGATCAGCTGCTGCTGTTCGGCCCGCGCTACGCCATTCCAGAACTCGCGCTGCTGATTTTCATTTTGTGCGCTTTAGCCGCAGCTTTTTTCAGTCGCCCCTGGGGCAAGCTTAACTGGGGGGACCTCGCGATTCCGCTGCAGCTCTACGTAGTCGTCGGCCTGGCAGTATTTCTGCTGCCCGATGGCATCCGTTTTCCCTATCAGCCGTCCGCGCTCGCGCTCCTCACCGAACGTCTCACTTCGGTTTCCGCCGTGCTGCTCTGTTGCCTGCTTGGCGCCCTGCAGCCGCGCAAGTGGCACCTGCTCGCGTGCGGCGCAATCGCGGCAATATTTTTCGCATTCTTGTATCAGGATACCGGCACGATCAATCGGATGGAGGCGCAGGTGGAGCGACTCGTGCGCACCGTGCCGCCGAACTCGCGCGTTCTCGCCACGCTCAAGCCGCCCTTCCCCGAATCGCGCATCCTGGTGCAACACGTCGCCGATCGCGCCTGCATCGGCCACTGCTTCAGTTATGGAAATTACGAACCGGCATCAGCCCAGTTTCGCGTGCGCGTGACGCCGCGCAACCCGTACGCGATGCTCAGCTACGATTCCGCGGTAAACATGGAGGACGGCTCGTACGAAGTGCAGCCCGAAGATTTGCCCGCCTATCAGGTATATCAATGCAGCACGGACCAAAAGAAATTATGCATTCGGCCGCTCGCAGCCGGAGAAATGAACGATGACCTCGGCGTTCATCCCGACGACGAATGATCACTAGAAGTCAGCGCGGAAATAGGCGACTCGGAACGGCGGGGCTTAAGCCCCTGAAGCCGTACGTTTCGATCGTGGCTGAACTTTTAGGAGAGCCCTGCAAGATTCGCGCGCAGCGCGAACGCCTGTTCGCCGACAAACTGGCCTCCTAGGATTCGCACCTTGCAGCCGAGCGCCGCATTACTAGCGTCCAGAACCTTCGCCCTGGTCCCACATTCGACTAGCAACAGTTTGTCGCCTGCCACCAGCAGCGAAATCCCCAGATCGTCCTTAGCCGTTTCGCAGGCGCGCATCTCCCGAAGGATTTCCTCTGTGACGGGCAGCAGCACATAGTTTCGGCCGGCTTGGTCGCAGATCGTGGCCACCTGCCCGACCCATTCCACGTGAGACTCAGCAGCAGCGGCTACCCGCGCATCGCTGGCAGAAACCGAAGATGCAACCTTCGTCCCCGCGTCCGCCTGAATCCTCTCCACAGCCGCAATGAAACGGTACCCGCGCCGCGGCAGCGTCTCGATGTAACGCGGATTCTTGTGCGAATCGCACAACGCGCGCCGCAGCGTGAGGATCGCCGCGTTCACGCCGTGCTCGAAATCCACGAACGTGTCGGCAGGCCACAGGCGGCTCTGCAATTCCTTGCGCGTCAGCAATTCGCCGGGCTGTTCCAGCAGCAACGCGAGAATTTGAAAAGGCCGGCCAGCCAGACGCACTTTGCGGCCGTGTTTGCGGACTTCACCGGTGCGCAGGTCAACATGGTAGGCGTCGAAGCTGAGCCTACCTTCGGAAGAAAGTTCGTCACGCATCGTAGCAACTGAGGCGCCGCAGTTTACAGCGGGCGCTGCGGGAACTCAAGCTGGCGCGCTCCAATCCGTATAAGTGCTGCATTTACAATCCATTATGGCTTTACCTTCCTTTTATCAACAAAGGACCTCGCTTGCATTGAACGATTTAGCCTTTCGTACGAAACTGCGCGTGCATTGAGGCACCAAATGAAAAATTTGAACTCAAAGATTCGCAGCACGAAGGAGACGAAAATGAAAATGACGACCGTAGTGAAAGCTTCGCTGTACATAGCGGCTCTGGGCCTCGCGTGCATGCTGCCGGTAACGGCGCGTGCGCAAGCGGACGTGATGCCGGACTCTTTCCCATTCTCCGCCGAAGAAGCCTCGGCCGCGCGCCCCGCCCTCGTCGCAGCAGTGGACGACGTGAACCAAACGCCAGACGATTTCCAGGGCAAAGTTACGCTGCCCTACAACGCGAAGTGCGCCGGCAAAAATTTGAAAGCCGGGCAGTATTCGGTTTCCGTGAAGTTGGACGCGACCGGCCGCGTGCTCAACATCCACGGCGACGGCGCTGACATGAACATCCGCGTGCGCGAAGTGCCGACGAATCGCCGGGCCAGCCAGAGCGCGTTGCTGGTGCGAAACTCAGGCCACGGCCGCACGCTGGCAGCGGTGTCCGTCGAAGGGCTCAACGCCATGTTTTACCTCAGCACGAGTGCAAGCCAAGCCTCGACGGAACGGCTGCCGATCTCGTAGTTGGTGAAGCACCCGACGCCCCGTCGGCGCGCGCGGCGCTGACGGGGCGTTGGTGTTTGTGGAGATCGCTAATCCCCTCGAAAATTTCCGCCGCCAAGCGCGCCGACCCACCACCCAAATTTCACCGGAATTGCGACCCGCACTCCTCTGCTGTATCCTGCTATCCGCATGAAAGTGCCAAGACCCGAAACCCCCGAGGAGACAAAATGCGGATTTCGCGAACCGGAACGTCCCGCGCCTACTTTATAGGATTGGTGGCCCTGCTGATGAGCGCTTCTCTTTTTGCAGCTTCGAGCATTTACGAATTCACGCTGCCTTCGATTGATGGCAAGCCCCTACCCCTCGCGAATTTCAAAGGCAAAGTGGTCCTGGTCGTAAACGTCGCCAGCCGCTGCGGTTTCACCCCGCAATACAGCGCGCTGGAATCCACCTATGAAAAATACAAAGACCAGGGCTTCGTGATCCTGGGTTTCCCTGCCAATAATTTCGGCAGCCAGGAACCCGGCACGAATCAGGAGATCAAGACTTTCTGCCAGACGAAGTACAGCGTCACGTTTCCGATGTACGCCAAAGTTTCGGTAAAGGGCGACGACCAGACTCCGCTCTACAGCTACCTGACCACCAAGGCCAATCCCGCCCTCGTCGGCGAGATCAAATGGAATTTCACGAAGTTCCTGGTGGACCGCAACGGAAATGTCGTCAAGCGCTTCGAGCCAGACGTCACTCCCGACTCGCCAGAAGTGATCGTCGCAATCGAGAAGGCTCTAAAGCAGTAGAGAAACCAATCAACAGTGGGCTGACTGGAAGGGCGGGGCTTTAGCCCCTGAAGCCGTGCTTTTCGTGGTACCGCGCCGCGATTAGGGCAATAATCCAAACACCGCCACGCCATTGGGCGTGCCTACATAGACTTTCCCATTGGCAATCATCGGCGTAATAAATTTATTGTCTGCAAAATGATCCCGGTTATTCGCGGCCTGGTTGCTGTTGTACAACTCCGTCCCAAGATTCGTCGCGTCGAAAGCGTGCAGCACTCCCCCGCCGTTGTTCTCCACCGCCCACACAATTCCGCTCGCACTCCCGTTCGCCGAAATGCTCGGCGTCGCCCCCGGATAACCGAAGCTCGAAGCGCTCATCGAACTCGCGGGCGTGCTCAGCTTCGCGTTCGCAATTGAAAACGCTCTTAAATGATCGCCGATGGCGCCGTAATACACCGCGTTGTTGAAATATGCAGGCGTGGAAAAGACGCCGCCACCCAGACCGTTCGAATCGATTTCCTGGTAAATGGCGCTGTCGTTATTCGTATTGAATTTGCCCATCAGATCGCGATTCACCAGGTAGATGTGCCCATCCTTGCCCGCGCCCACTGCCAGATGCCAGGTGTTGCTCTGCGCGTCTTGCAAATCGGGCAACAGCATCTCGCCGCCGGAGCCCAAGTCTTCGTCCGCGTCCGACTCCGAGTCCGTGTTGAACATGGTGAAATAGTCGGCGACGCTCAAGGTGTTGCCCGCGGTCGAAAGCTTCACGAACGCGTTGCCGTAATCGCCGTGTTCGGGGAATCCGCTGCCGTTCAAAGTGTCATCAAAGGTTCCATTCGCGTCGAGAAAATAAATATTGCCCGAAGAATCCGCCGCGGGGCCGTCGCCCGCCATCCAGATCGCACCGTCGCCGCCGTTGGGTATCACGTCCAGCACGCTCGATTGCGCCAGCGTCGTTTCGTTGTAGGCGATGATCCAGCCGGTGTACGGTCCATCGTCGCAATGCGACGCCCAAGTCGTGTAAATCACGCCGTTCACGAGCAGCAGCGCGGCGCGGTCCTTGTATTGCTTCGGATCGAATGTGGTCGTGCCATTCGTCGTTGGAAACGTCGCTTGTATTGTCACCGGGCTGCCGCCGATTTCTCCGCCCGTGCTCAGGTCCAAGGCGTGCAATCGCTGATGATAGTTCCCGCCGTTGTCCAGCGACATCGCCACCAGAAAAATCTCGCCGTGCGTGCCGGCGCTCAGATCAATCACCGGCGTCGAGGTAATTCCGATGATCGGCGAAACTTGCGCGCATCCGCGATTGTCACTCGCGGTTTCGTTCGCCCCCAGCACGGAGACGTGCCACAACTGCGCGAACGTATCCGCATCAAACGCGTACACCGAGTCGTTCTCGGTGACCACATAGACCACGTTGTGCACGCCGCCCGCCAGCGTTAGATTCGATACGTAGAGCGGCTCCGCATCCACACCCGCGTCCACCGACAAATTCCCCACCATCCCGAAATTCGCAAACTTCACGTTCGCGCTCGTCAGCGTGCCCTCGCTCAGATTCTGGCCCGTGCGCGCCACGTCGTTGTGATACGTCAGCACGTTCACGGTGCTGGCTTGCGCCGCATTCACCGTTAGCGTCACGGTCTGGCTGCTCGCGCTGTTCACCGCATTCGTTACCGTCACATAAATTTGCGCGCCGGTTTCCCCCAGAGTCGTCTGCGAAATCGTGTAGCTGCTCGAATTCGTGCCCACCGCGGTTCCGTTCATGAACCATTGATAGGTCAGCGGCGCGGTGCCCGTTGCCGTCACTGTAAACGTCGCCGCTTGACCAACCGTCACGGTAGCGTTCGCAGGCTGCTGCGTAATCGCCGGAGCAGTGGGCGCGGCCGGATTCACGGTAAGAGTCACGCTGTTGCTCGTCGCGTTTCCCGCCGTATTGCTCACCTTCACGTAGATCTGAGCGCCGCTCTGCCCGGTCGTCGTCTGCGCAATTGAAAACAAATTCGAATTCGTGCCAGCGGCCGTGCCATTCATGAACCACTGATAAGTCAGCGGCGCGGTGCCCGTCGCCACCACCGAAAATGCCGCCGTCTGCCCCGCCGTCACCGTATCGTTCGTGGGCTGCTGCGCAATTGTCGGAGCGGTCGCCGTAGCAGTCACGGTCAACGTAACCGTTGCGCTCGTCGCCGATCCTCCCGCGTTACTCACCAGCACATAAATCTGCGCCCCCGTCTGGCCGATGGTTGTCGGAGCAATCGAAAACGTGTTCGCGTTGCTTCCCGCAGCCGCTCCATTCATGTACCACTGATAGCTCAGTGGCGTGTCGCCCGTCGCCGCCACCGAAAATGTCGCCGCTTGCCCTGCCGTTACCGACTGACTGTTCGGCTGCTGCGTGATCGTCGGGCCGGCGGTGGCGGGATTGGTCTTGGAACCGGGAGGAGTGCCGGCATATCCGCACGCGAACAGGGAAATGCACATTCCCATGAGCAGAACGCACAGAAGCAGATTCTTGGGATTTCTCAACTAGCAGACCTCGCTGCTTGCCTGTTATTTCTATGCACGAGAGCAACCGATCGTCTGGCGCGAGAAGCCAAGCGCCATGAATCAACCACTGGTTATGCGCTTGACCCGAGAAAACCGATTTCTGCGATTCTACCCGGCAAATGCGTCACAAACACCTGTCCGACAGTGCAGTTTCGGAACAGTGCCCGAACCGCGTCAGCCAGCTCCAACTGTCCAGTCGCGGGCTGATTGAGCGCGCATTTTGGCAGCAGCTTTCCAACCCTCGCGGCAAGTCCACTCGCAACCGCGCTATTTTCATCATGTTATACGGCAGGAGTATGGTTGGAATCCACCTCCGGCGGCAATCCGTGGTTCGCTGTATAAACGGCCCATCTGCGATATTAGCAGCCATCAGCCAAGCCAAAACGGAACCACGAAATGCATCAAGACGCCGACGCCAAGCGATTGACGATTGATGCCACCAGAGGAACCGCATTCCCCGTACCGCAATTGCGCCGGTGCGCTAGTGCTTGGCCACCAGCACCACGGCCAACAGCACCGCAATGTAGTGACAGATGCTTCCGGCCATTACGAACACATGCCAGATCGCGTGGCCATAGCGCAGGCGTGGCGCGGCGAAAAATGCTACTCCAATCGTGTACATCAACCCGCCCGCAATCAGCCACGCGATTCCCGGCGCCGAGACGTGCAGCAGCAGCGGCTTCACCGCAATGATTGCCAGCCAACCCATCGCCAGGTACACGACGGTCGAAAAAATCTTAAAATGATCCACAAACCAGAATTTCAGCAGGATGCCCGCCATCGCCAGTCCCCATATCACGCCCAGCAGCGACCATCCCCAACCGCCGCCCAGGTTCACCAGCAGAAAAGGCGTGTAAGTTCCGGCGATCAGCAAATAAATCGCGCAATGGTCGAAAATTTTCAGCGCGCGTTTGCATCGCGGCGCAGCAATCCCGTGATACAGCGTGGACGCCGCATACACGCAAATCAGCGTGCTTCCGTAAATCGCGCAGCTCACGACGCGCAACGCGCTGCCGTGCATCACCGCCAGCGTCAGCAATACCACGAAACCGGCAATGCTCATCACCAGCCCCACGCCATGCGTGATGCTGTTCACCAGCTCTTCGGCATCTCTTCGGATTGTTTTCTCGCGCGCCATGTTCGTCCTGCAGCTCCATTCTTCGCGCTCGCAACGCAATAAGCAATCGTACCTTTGGATAGCTTTCATTCACCGGAAGATGGGTGGTGGAATTGAAGCAGCACTGAAACTGGGGCGCGATAACGCGGAAGTCTTCGTAGGTCGCGGGCTTCAGCCACCGCACTGCGGAATTGCTTTTGACTTTGTAGCGGCCGCCTGCTTTTTTTAGGCGGGCGACTCTGACTTTGACTCTGTTTTCGACTTTGTTTTTGAATTCGTAGCGGCCGGTCCCGCGCAGCGGGACCGGGCAGCTGTTGCCGCTACGCTGTCTCAGCAGTCGAAGGTTCGGCGTGGGCAGTGCCGCTGGCTGGGGACCGGTGTGCGCGCCCGTAAATCCAAATTCCCAACCGGTACGCCAGCAAAATTCCCACGATCACCGCGTACTCCAGCGGCTTGCGCACGTCCGATTTCACCAGCCAATAATAATGAATCACGCCCAGAATCGCGCTAACGTAAATCAGCCTATGCAGCAGCTGCCAGCGCCTGCCGCCCAGCCGCCGGATCATCCCGGCCGTCGAAGTCACCGCCAGGGGAATCATCAATACAAACGCCGCGAATCCCACGGTAATGAATCGCCGCTTCTGCACGTCCTTCCACATTTCAGCCCACGCAAAAAATTTGTCCAGCCCAATCCACGTCCCAAAATGCAGGCACCCATAAAAGAACGCGAACAACCCCAGCATCCGCCGAAAACGAATCAACTGCGGCTGCCGCAAAATTCTCCGCAGCGGCGTAATCGTCAAAGTAATGACCAGAAAACGCAGCGTCCAATCCCCCGTCGCATGCGTGATGAACTCGATGGGGTTTGCGCCGAAATCCATGTTGTCCGGAAATCCCGCCAGCCCATTGTGAAACGCGCGCCACAGCAATTGCGCCAAAGGGACCAGGCACGCCAGAAACACCACCACCTTGGTCCATTTGCTTGTGAGGATGGAATTCACGCGAGGCTCACGCTCAGTAATATTTCTTCAGGTCCATGCCGCTGTACATGTTCGCCACCTGGTCGCCATATCCATTGAACATCAGCGTCGGCCGCCGCCGGAATTCTCCCAGGCGGCGTTCGGTGGCTTGCGACCAGCGCGGGTGATCCACATTGGGATTCACATTCGAGTAAAAACCATATTCATGCGCGTTCGAGATGTTCCACGTCGTCGGCGGCTGATCCTTCACAAACCGAATGCGCACCAGACGATTTGATGCTCTTGAATCCGTACTTCCACGGAATCACTAATCGTACCGGCGCGCCATCCTGGTTTGGCAGCGTCTCGTCGTACATCCCCACCGTCAGCAGCGTCAGCGGATTCATGGCTTCGTCCAGACGCAATCCCTCCACATAGGGCAGCTCAATTCCCGCCGAGCCGCCTTCGGGCATCTGTTTCGGGCTGTAATAGCTTTCAAACGCCACAAATTTCGCCTTGGGCGTCGGCTCCGCCAATTTCATGATCGTGCTGAACGAATAGCCGATCCACGGCACCACGATGGACCAGCCTTCCACGCAGCGGTGCCGGTAAATCCGCTCTTCCAGCGGCGCCAGCTTCATGATTTCATCCATGCTGAACGTGCGCTTGTTCTTTACTTCCCCCTCGACGGAAATACTCCACGGCGTGGTCACAAAATTCCTGGAGTTCGCCGCGGGATCGGTCTTGCTCGTGCCAAATTCGTAGAAATTATTGTAGTGGGTCACATCTTCCAGCGAGGTTTCTTTCTCCGTGGTGCTACCCGGCCATTTCATCACACCCGACAGCTTCACCGGCGTCGAACCGGTCGCCGGACCCTCCAGCAAGCGCGTCACTTTCTTGTAGCCGACCACCGCGCCGTACGCCGCAGCCAATCCAAAAAGAAAATTGCGCCGCCCCATGTACAAAGTCCTGGGCGTCACATCCTTATATGTAAGATCGGGTGCTTTCTTGACGAGCATGATGCTCCCCGCTTGCGCACTTCACCTTATATATATGGTACGCGCGCTACGCAATTTTGGATGCTGGAAGTTGCTGGAAGGGATTCCCTGACGGGTCAGCGCTTGCTGGCGACGTGCCCGCTCTCCGCGGGAAAATGCTGTTGGCGCAGCAGCGTAACGAATGCCGCCGCGGCTCGCGGCAAAGTCCGGTCACGCCGATAGACGAGTCCGAGCTCTCTGGTGAGCTGCACGTCCGTGATGGGGACCAGTTTCGCTTCGCCCGAACGCACTTCGTCCTTGGCAAAACTTTCGCTGATGATCGAAACTCCCAGCCCCGCCGCCACGAACCGCTTGATCATTCCCACGCTGGCCAGTTCCATGGTGATCCGCAGCTTCGCGCGATACGGGCGGAAAAGTTTGTCGAATAATTGCCGCGTGTAGCCCGTCTTCGGCAGGATCTGCGGCTGCTCCGCAATTTCGCTCAGCGTCACGCCTTTCGCGCGCGCCAATGGATTGCTCGCGCTCACCATCAGCATCAGCCGGTCGCGAAATATCGAATGGATCTTCAGGCTCGGAGATTTCACCGGCAGCGTCACGATTCCCACGTCCACTGTGCCGTCTTCGATTTTCTCGATTACCTTGCGGCTGAAATTCCGGTAAATGCTGATTTGCACCGCGGGAAATTGCCGGTGATACGCCGCGAACAAATCCGGCAGCACGTACAGGCACGTCGCTTCATTCGCGCCAATATTCAGCGTGCCGCGCGGCGAACTGGAGAGATCAGACACCGCCCGCAGCGATTCTTCCTTCAAATTCAGCAGCCGGTTTGCATAGACGATCAGCGCTTCACCCGCCGCTGTCAATTTTACCGTCTTGCCCACGCGGTCGAACAGCTTTTGCCCGTACTCCTGTTCAAGCTGGCGGATCTGCGCGCTTACCGCGGGCTGCGAACGGAACAGTTTTTGCCCCGCGCGCGAAAAGCTCCCCAGCTTCGAAATCTCCAGAAAGGTTGTCAGGTGATCGAAATCCATATTGTGAGTACGGGATTATAGCAGACCCCGCCCTTTGTACGTATTTCAAAGGGTTAATACGGCCTGACGGCGGCCGGCGGCGCCAGCTGCGCGCGAATCGTCGTAAAACGCCGCGGCGGCACAGTCCCGCTACCCGTCCCCACGAAAATTGGATTCGAAAGAATCCACGGCACGTCCGCCCGCAAAAACCGGTGCGCCACCAAAAAAACCTCCACGCGATAAACTCCCGCCTCGGCATTTTCCAAATCCAAATGTTCCGCGTTAACTTCGCGCACCACCGCCCCGTCCTTCTTCAAAACGACGCGCACCGGCTGCTTCCCCGCCAGCACCGCCACATGCAAGCTTGCGTGCGCCGCCACCTCGCTGCCACTCGGGAAATCCCGCAAACCGTCGCGCGCCGAAAATTCAAAACGCTCCGGTTCTCCCGCCCCCCGCACGCAATTGAAAAAATCCCCGCGGCGCACCGCGGTTTCCGGATCAGCCTCATACCACCGCGAAATCCCCATCCCCACGAACGAGAAAGTATCCGCATACGACGGCAATTTCATCGCCAGCCACGAACCGACGCGAAAGCCGCCATGCGCATCCGACGCCTCGAATCCCCAAATCTTGCCGCGTTGCAGGAAGCCATCCCAATGCGCCAGCGATTCCGCGGGCACCGCAATGCTCTTCAAAAAATAATAATGCGAAAAGGGATAGAACATCGCCAGCTGTAACCGTGCGGCCCACGACGCGCCACGCAAACATGTGAACAGATTCAGCACCTCAATCCCGCCCGGCCGTAAGTCCCTATCCCAATAACGCCACCCGTAATCCGGATCATCGGGATATGCCAGCACCGGAAATGCGCCCCACCCTCGCGCGTCGTCCATCGCTTCCGGCGGAAAAGACGACAAACGGAATCCCGGCGCCTCCTGCGCACCGAAAAAAGTCAGGTGCCCGTCCGGCAAACTCGCTTCCGAGCCGCCCACCACTGTCACTCCATCGATAATCTTGCGATAACTGGACGACGCCAGGTTTGGCGTGCCGTGATCCGTCAGCAGCACCAGGCTCACCCCCGTCGCCCGCGCCTGCACCGCGATTTCTTCCGCTGACTGCAGCCCGTCTGACATTGTCGAATGCACGTGATAAACGCCCCAAATATAAGTATCCGACCGCTGCGGCGCATACGACGCGTAACGCAATCCCATCGTCACATAAGCGCAAATCGCCGCCGCAACGATCACGCTCGCAAAAAGTTTGATTTTCTTCATCCGCCGCTTCTCAGGGCCGCTCCGCCGCACCGCCGCTAGCATAACCTCTGGCCGCGTTTTTCATCGCGTATTTCCGCCGCGCGCGCGAGCACGCCAAAACCCTCGCGCCTCGTTTCCTCGCCGCCCCAATGTGGAGTTTTCCGCCCCGCGGTGCTACCTTGTCTGTTCTCGTTTCCCCGCGCAATAATCCTCGACGAGGTGAATGAAAATGACCTGGGGCCAGCGCCGTGCAATCATCATCATTGTTCTAGCGGTCTTTCTCGTCATCCTCTGTATTGTCGCAATGAAACCCAGCCACACCTTGCGTTTGGCTTCGAACTCCGTCCTTGTAATCGACGCCGCCGGACAGATTGAAGAACAGCGCGCTCCCGATTTCTTCAGCGCCTTCAACGGCTTCACGGTTCCAGTGCTGCACGATTACGTGGACGCGATTGACGCCGCCGCCAAAGACTCGCACATCACCGGCCTCGTCGTGCGCATCGCGCCGCTTGAAACCGGCTGGGGCAAGCTCGAGGAAATTCGCAGTCACCTGCTCGCGTTTCGCAAAAGCGGCAAGCCCAGCATCTGCTATCTCGGCTACGACGGCATCGGCAACCCCGAATACTATCTGGCCAGCGCCTGCCAGCAAATTTGGCTCGTTCCCACCGCGCCCGTCAGCATTCGCGGCATGATGGCTGAAGCCGTCTTCTTCCGCGGCACGCTCGACAAATTAAAGGTCGTCCCGGAGTTCTATCACATCGCCGAATTCAAGACCGCCGGCAACACTTTCACCGAGAAACAGTTTACTCCCGCTCATAAAGAAGAAGTCGAAGGCCTGTTGCGCAGCATCTACGACCAATACCTGAACGATGCTTCAAAAGCCCGCGGCATGGACCGCGCGCAATTCGAAGCGCTGCTAAACCGCGGCCCGTTTTCGTCCAGCGACGCGGTGACCAACAAAATCGTGGACCGCCTCGGCTACTGGGATCAGCTGCAGGATTATTTTAAAGGTCGCGCCCACGGCTGGAATCCCATCTCCCTGAATCGCTATCGCTCCTCGATCTCGAATGAAGGCAGCACCAGAATCGCCGTCGTGCACGCCACCGGCCTCATCGTTTCCGGCGATTCCGGCAACACTCCCGGCGGTGGTTCGGTGATGGGCGGCGATTCCGTGGCCGCCGACATTCGCGCCGCGCGCAACGACTACACCATCAAGGCCATCGTGCTGCGCGTGGATTCGGGCGGCGGCTCGGTAGTGGGCAGCGAAGTGATTCGCCGCGAAGTGGAACTCGCGAATCAGGTAAAGCCCGTCGTCGTTTCCATGTCCGACGTTGCGGCCTCCGGCGGTTATTGGATTGCCGCGCCCGCGCGTAAAATCGTGGCCGATCCCGGCACCATCACCGGCTCTATCGGCGTGCTGATCGGCAAATTCAACGTCTCGGGGCTTTACGCGCTGCTCGGCATCAGCACCGATTACGTCGCCACCAGCGACAACGCCACGCTCTTTTCCGCTCAGCAGAATTTTTCTCCCGCGCAGCGCGCTTACATCCAGAAATCCCTCAACGATACCTACGCCGATTTCACCAAGGGCGTCGCCCAGGGACGCAAGATGACCGTCGAAGCCGTGGACAAGATCGCCAAAGGCCGCGTCTGGTCCGGCGCGCAAGCCAAAGAGCTCGGCTTGGTGGACGAGCTCGGCGGGCTCGACCGCGCCGTCGAAATCGCCAAGCAGCTCTCCAACATTCCCGCCAGCGAAAGCGTGCACATCGTCCGCTATCCCGAAGAAAAAACATTTTTCCAGCAATTTTTCGAGCGCGAAAAAGACAACAACATGAGCGAATCGCAATCGCTCGAATCCATGCTCCAGCACATCGTCAGCCGCATGGAGCCGGTGCAAGCTCGCATGCCCTATGAATTGCACATCCGTTGAATCACGTGAATCGCGCTGCAGCGCGATTCACCCTGAGATCCCGCAGCGCGGGATCGAAGGGTAGCGGCCACCTTTAGGTGGGCGCCTTTGAGTTTCGCTTAGCCGTTGACCTAGCTTTCGTAGCGGCGGACTTCAGTCCGCCATTCCCAAAGCGGCAACCACCAATCGCGATTGAATCTCACAGCCCGTAGGTCTTACACTCACGCCCGCAAGCTTCCGGGCTGAAACTGCGGCACGGTTTCGCTATACTGTAGAACTGAGGCGCGGTACCCAAGTGGTAAGGGAGAGGTCTGCAAAACCTTTATACGTGGGTTCGATTCCCACCCGCGCCTCCAATCACTTTAGTCAATGTTTATGAAGTCTTTATGCAAAGCAACTCTCAATCGTACCTCTGTCGTACCTCGAATTTGGTTTCGGTAGTCATGGGCGACTCGTCCGGTTTCGCGGGTGGTCTCAATGGGTCAACGCAACACTAAGCTCGAACCCACCTTGCATTGAAAACAAAAGCTAGAATCCCTCGCTACGGCCAGACCAGTTGGAACGTTGTCCTGGATAGGTTTTGACCGCGCACAGCCAGACAGATGGTTCTCCCGCGGAAGCGTTGCCGAGTCAATGCACTGGATGGTGTTGCATCGACCGGTTGAGCTGGCACGACCAATCGGGAGTCAGGGCCCGTTTCAGATGCGATTGGCCTACGGGCCGCGTCTGCCGTGATCTCGGTGAAGGGCGGTTCGGTAGCGAATTCGTTGTGTCCAGGGCAGGAGAAGTGTACGATGCGCGCGCCAGAGGTCCAAATCCGAATCTCCGGATGAAACGCACTTGAGCATATGATGAGGCGCACATGTGCTGCAAGTTGACTCCGGACCACGAGGAATCTGTTACATGCAAACGGGCGTCGAGAAGAAAGATCCGCACTTCAATCTGGCCTCAGGGAGCACAGCCGGTCTAGCACGCCATGTTCCCGCTGGCGGCGGCAAGCTCATCGTTCTGACTGCACCGTTGACGGAAACGATTGACCACGCCGGTTTCTTCATCCAAATGGCGCTGGCCTCGATACCACAGTGGCTCGAATTTGTTCTGAATAAAAAGTATCCGAATTGGCGCGACGTGGAGCGCAACGACGACGGCACGGCACGCTACATGCCTGCCGGAGTGCGCGTGTTGGAGAAGTCCCTGCTGCGTGAATTCACGGCGGACGAGGTGGTGGCATGCTTCCCCGACGACCTGGACAAATTCGTAGGGCCCAACACTCGCGTGGTTGGCGTTTCCACCCATAACCCGCTGGGCGTGACGTTTGCGGCAGGCGTATACACTTCGATTTATGGCTCGTCAAAAGAGCCGTTGAATTCGATTTACACCCGCGTGATGTTCGATAGGATCAAGTCCAGCCCGTATCGTAAGAATTTTCAAGTGATCGTGGGCGGGTCAGGCGGCTGGCAGATCACGCAAAACAACGCTTTCGAGGAGCTGGGCGTGGACTGCGTCGCAGAAGGGCGCAGCGAGTCCAGCGACACATTGGCGCTGTTCCAGAAAGCCATTACGGGAGAAGCGCTGCCACGAGAAATCAACTTGGCTCACCCCACCTCGCGCGATGGCATCCTGTTTCCCGATAAGCGCACCACTTTCGGCGTGGTGGAGATGACTACCGGGTGTGGTCGCAGGTGCCAGTTCTGCGTGCCCGACTTGAACCCGCAGATCGACTTGCCCAAGGCGAAGATCATGGACGCGGTACGTGCCAACGTGCGCGAGGGCAACAACCTGATCTCGCTCGCCACTGAGGACATGTTCATCTGGGGCCAAGTACATACGGACACGCCATTCTTTTTTCCCAACCGCGAAGCACTCGTGGACCTGTATACCGAGATTGTCAACACGCCGGGTGTGGAGCAGCATCTGCTGAGCCACTGCACCATGGCGCCTTTCGTGGTGGATCCGGAGTTAATTCGCCAACTTTCGGCAGTGTTGCTTCCGAAGAGTCCGATTCATCTGCCGCGGCTTAGCACCCACCCGAAAGGGAAGGCCCTCGTCCCGCTTATCGGGCTGGAGACCGGGTCGGTACGCATGGCGCGGCAGATCATGCCCAGCAAAGCCATTCCATTCTCCATCGACGACTGGCCCAGCGTTGTCCTCGAAGGCCTGCGCGTTGCCAACCAGAACAACTGGTTCCCTATGATGACGCTGATGATTGGGAATCCGGGTGAATCCGATCAGGACGTTCGAGAGACGCTCGATCTGGTGTACGAAATGGACCGCCGCGGTCTATTTGCGTTTCTGGTGCCGTCAATTTTCACTCCGTTGCACGACACTCGGATGGAGCACCAAACCGGCGTCACTCGCACCCGCCAGCTTAGCCCCCTGCAATGGCAGCTCATGATGAAGTGTTGGAAGCATAATTTGCGCCCCGGGCAGTATAGCTGGTGGGGCCCCTTGGCTTGGCGCGCCGGGTCAGTGTTCATGTGGCTCTACCGTCTGCGCAAACTGAACGGGCCAGATTTCACCTGGCCACTGATGATGTTCGCGGGAGTGGCGCCGGAAATGGTACTTGAGCGCATGGGCAAGATCCACGTTGGCAAGCCGCTCGTAACTAAGGACCGCCGAGAACTGATTGCCTCCCTGCGGCCGAACTACCTAAAGCACCTTCGGGCCGATAATGGCGACCTGCCCAAAGAGTTTCGCCACCGTGGAGAGGGTCTTCTCGATCAGATCCAGGTGGACCTGATGCCAGGCGGACCAGGCCTCAAAGTCCTCAGTTAGCACTGCCAACTTCTTTGCTACGTTGGCCGCGAGGTCAATGGCAACGGGCGTAAAGGTAAAGCGATGGTACAGTTCGGAGGAAATCGATCGTGAACCTTGCCACCCGACCAAAGCTGTCACTCCGTCCTCAGAGAGAGGAGATTGCTTCTCTTCGCAAATTATCCGCGCGGGTCGGTTGTGACCCTCAATTGGTACAAGGCAATAATGGGAACATATCTCTTAAGCTCGATGGAGTTCTATGGATTAAGGCTTCCGGCAAGTGCTTGGCGAATGCGAAGCAAGAAGATACTTTTGTTCCGATTGAACTCGCAGTAGTCAAGGAATCCTTGCGCAGGAACGTGGAGATTGCGCAAGTCGATGCATTGAGTGAGCAGTTGCGCCCCTCAATTGAGACGGCGATGCATGCCGTCTTGCAGCATCGGGTTGTCCTGCACGTACATTCTGTCAATACAATTGCTTGGGCAGTACGCAGGGATGGACCTAGCCAGCTCAGTAAACGACTTGCCGGTCTAAATTGGCGATGGGTTCCGTATATATCTTCGGGCATTCCGCTGGCCAGGAAAATTGAGAAGCTTCTCTCCGCGGCTCCGGAGACAAATGTTTTCATTCTCGGAAATCACGGTTTGGTTATCTGCGGAAATAATTGTGAAGACGCTGAAGCGCTTCTCGATGACGTAGAACGACGCTTGGCAATCATTCCTCGGACGTCGCCCGAGCCCGATGCCGCCCTATTGGCAGCATTAGCTCGTTGCTCTCACTGGCGCTTTCCGGATATCCCCGCGTTGCATGCGCTGGGTACTGATCCAGTTTCTCTGATGATTCTAAAAAGGGGCGTGCTTTATCCATGTCAGGCGATTTTTTTAGGACCGAAAATTCCGATGGTGCCATTCTCAGTTCCTTTGTCCCTTTTCCCAGGATACTGTAACGGCGACGCTGAAACTCCGACCTACGCCATCATCGAAGGCGGCGGAGTGGTCGTCAACGAAAAGATAAACAGCGCTGAGTACGCGACGCTGGTAGGTCTTATGCAAGTCGTACAACGAGTCGAGAAATTCGCCCGGTTGCGATATCTGACGGTGACAGAAATCGCGAGCGTTTTAGGCGACAGGACGAATCGCTACCGTCAACTTCCTTCAGATAGGTATCGAGTATCTATCAACACGGAGATCGCCCCTTAAAGTTATGAGCCCGCTCGCCCAGAATATCTCTAAGTCCTCACTGACACATTACCGGGCATGTGGGTAATAGAACCAACTTTTCCGGTTGGCGCATTAATCAGGCGTTTGAGCGAAGGACACGGTTTATGCCGTGCCCTTCGGTTATCTATCTGTTGTAGTGGTTTCGCGGCGCGCCGTCATAACGGCCGGTCTGCATGCAGCACTTCTTGAAAGCGCCTCGCGGATCCGCATGGACAGAGGTCGTTCCTGCCCAGCTTCTCAGATAGTTCCTTCCCGCCATGGACGACGCGGCAACCGCGCTTAACCTTGGCTTCGGATGGGAACCCCTTGCGGCGTTTGCTGCTTAGCTCGTGGAAAAAAGTTGCTGTTCATGGCAGTTCTCCTTCCAGATGGATTTGCCCGTCGCATCACGAAGGTGAAACTGCAACCTCAGACTATCCGATTCTTAATCTCCGGCCAAGTCGCGTTACCTCACATGTGCCGTACTAGAACTTCACGTGTCCGATGACCGCGTTAATCAGGAGTTAGCCTGTCCTCACGGCGCCTGAGGGCAACTCTGTCGTTGGGAAATCAATAAAACTGAGATAGTTTTTCCATTCGCGTGTGCGTTGGCTAGTCCGAGTAGGTATTCGATTCGCGCACGGCCTGCGGGAATCATCTCCTACAAAAAATTCCGGCGACCGTTTGCGCTGTTACCCGTGGTGCGGTTGGAATTGCTGCTCGGCTGTCGGAAAACCAAAAATCCTCCTTATGTTCCATTCCGGCACAACTGCTTTTGCAAAGGAGCATGTTCTGTCTTGGCACCGCCGGATCACGGCTGACGGAAGTGACACAATACGGCGGAATTGTCGTCGTGTTGACGATGCGAGACGGACTGTGGTGCGAGAAGAATCACGCATCGCGTTCAGGCTAAAGTGACTTGGAGAAGGACCGTGAAGTCTGTGTCCAGCGACTGCGGTGGCTATTGGCTTGCATTGTAGAAAGCGTACAGACTGATAACGGGAAATGGATGTTAGCGACTCGTTCCACATCGGAACAGCTTTTGAAGTCGAACCGTCCGTCTAGGAGAACAATGTCATTCAACAAGAATCAGAAAGGGTTTTCGCTTATCGAATTGTTGATCGTCGTAGCGATCATCTTGATTATCGCGGCGATCGCGATTCCGAACTTGCTTCGCGCCCGCATCGCGGCCAACGAGGCGTCTGCGGTTGGTTCCGTTCGCACCATCACCACGGCTCAGATCACTTACTCCTCCACGTGGGGACAGGGTTTTGCAGCTGGCCTCACAGCACTCGGCGGCGGCGCCGGTTGCGTTGCGGCTGCGGCCGATGCTTGCTTGATCGACCCGGTTCTGACCTTGGGCACCAAGTCTGGCTACACGCTGGTTACTGCCGGCGCGACGGGCGCTGGCACAACCGCTTCGCCGTTCCAAACCTTTGAAACCAACGCCACGCGACTGAACGCCTCGACCGGTACGCGCGCTTTCTGCTCGGATCAGTCGGGGGTGTTGCGTTACAACACGACCGGTGCCGCAATCGGTACCGCCGTCGGTACCTGTGCGGCAGTTACTACGATACTTCAGTAAGTAAGAGTGTTTCTGCAAGGGGGAAGCGAATCGCTGCCCCCTTTTTTGCGTGGTGTGATGGCGAAAACGAAAGCATACCTTGCGGAACGAGGAAATTGGACCGACGATACAGCGAGGGATTGTCGCCGATTGCGCCTCTAGTGATCCGGGAACGATGGCAACGCCGTTGTCCTGATGCACGCTCCCGATAAGTCGCAGTCGCGTTGCCGGACATCTCTAACAACATCGGCTCTGTCAAACTATTGATGCGCGCACTTCTGCGTTCGCTTCTGTGAGCGTCTTTATTCGTCGGTTCTTTGGCCCAGTGTCGATGACCACGGCTCGCTTGTAATCGGTCGGTCGGTTTCGGTCCGACCCATACATCTCTTCGATCCTAAACTTCAGACCGTGATTATTGCTGCAAACTCCCTCGAGCGAGGGAGCGGGACGCCCATTCAAGTGGACGGCGTTCTGGTTCGCGCCATGTCCGGTACCGAGCTGTCCCGCGTGCGAACCGAATTTGACCCACTCTGGAAATTCCCAGCCGTTCCGCCACATCCAGTACAACCGCACTCCCAGTCTCCGGGCCATGGCCAACTTGGCGATGTTCCGTCGCCGACGCGTCGCTAAATGCACATAGCGTCGTCTCCAGTCCGCATCACAACGCGCTGCCGCTTGGGGGTTCGATTCCCACCCGCGCCTCCAACATTTATTGCCTTCACGTAAATCCACCGTTCGGCCCGCTTCTGTTCCCTATCTGATTGCCGCTCGCCGCACCAGGACGAAAACCAACTGGGGCTTGCAACTTGGCGTTAGTCACTATAATGTTAGGGCGACTATCACAATATACTTTCCGCACCCCACCCCGGTGCACTCTGCAGGAGGAACAGCATCATGCCCCGCGCAAAAATTTCCCCCAGGCAGCCATCCTCAACGACACCCGCAAACCTCAGCGATAGCGACGACCGCGTCGCCGCCAGAAAACGCGCCCACGCAGGCTCGCGCAAAGAACCACTGGGTGGCCTTCGCGAACGCAAGAAGGCCCGTTTGCGCCAGCAGATCATCGAAACAGCCCTGCATCTTTTTCGCCAGCGCGGCTACGAGAAGACGCGCATTGACGACATCGTGCAAACCCTGGAAATCAGCCAGCCCACTTTCTTCCGCTATTTCCCCAGCAAGGAAGCCGTGTTGCGCGAAGTCGGCCGCCGCGCCTTCGCCCGCCAGGCCGAGAGCCTGAAGTCCGAGCTCTCCACCAAAGCCACCACCGAACAACGCCTGCGCCGCTTTTACGAATCTCTCGGCAACGTCACGGAAGTGGGCCGCCCGCTCTGGCAGGCCGTGATTCTCGCCGGCGCGATGGATCCGGTGCGCTCGCCGGAACTGCGCGGAGCGGAAGCAGCCACCGTCAGCCTTCTCCGCGAAATTATCGCCGAGGGCCAAAAAAATGGCGAAGTCACCCGTGATTTTCCCGTCGTGCATCTGGCCGAATTCATGGAAGGACTTTTCAACACCGTCGTCCGCCAATGGGCCGTGGACCTTACCGGACCGCACAAGCTCACCGAGCGTGTGCGCAATGCGGTAGAATTTTTCTTGCGGGGCGCCCGGCCGTAAACCCAAATCACTTCTGGCCGATACTCCCGTGATGCAAGGTCGCGCCCCATCCGTGCGCAGCGCAACCACAATCCCAAGCTCGCTGAGGCCCACGCCATGAAAGCCGCCGTCCTGCGCGAATTCAAATCGCCCCTGAATATCGAAGAGATCGCGCAGCCCAAGCCCGCCGCGCACGAAGTGTTGATCGCAGTCGAAGCCTGCGGCGTGTGCCATTCCGATTTGCACCTGGCCGATGCCGATTGGCCGCAGTTGGTGCGCATCATCAAAAAGCCGCTGGTCCTCGGTCACGAAATCGCCGGCCGCGTCGTGGAAAAAGGCGCAGCCGTCGAAAATTTGCAAGTCGGCGACCGCGTCGGCGTCCCCTGGCTCCACTGGAGCTGCGGCGAATGTGAATTCTGCCGCGAAGGCAACGAAAATCTCTGTATCAAACAACAAATCACCGGCGTCACCGTGGACGGCGGCTTCGCGGAATTCGTCAAAGCTCCCGCCAGCCACGCGCTGAAAATTCCCGACCAGCTTTCCTCCAGCGACGCCGCTCCGCTTTTCTGCGCGGGCGTCACGGTGTATCGCGCCCTGCAGCACGCCAAAATCCAGCCGGGCCAGCGTTTCGCGGTGTTCGGTGTGGGCGGCCTGGGCCAACTCGCGGTGCAAATCGGCGCGGGCCTGGGTGCCATCGTCACCGCGATTGATGTCTCCGATGAAAAGCTCGCGCACGCCAAAACTCTCGGCGCATCCGCAACTCTGAACGCGACCACCGCAAATGTCGCCAAGGAATTCCGTCGCGCAGGAGGCGCGCACGCCGCCATCGTCACTTCCGCCGCAAAAGCCGCCTACGACACCGCCTTTCTCTGCGTCCGCCCCACCGGAATTCTCCTCGTCGTCGGCCTGCCCGCGGAATCCATCTGCTTCCCGCCCATTTCGATGGCCGCCTCAGAAGTCCGCATCCAGGCATCCTCCGTCGGCACGCGCCACGATCTACGCGCGGTCCTCGCCATGGCCGCCGCCGGAAAAATCCACTCCCAAGTCACCACCCGCCCTCTCGCCCAAGTAAACGAAGCCATGGCCGACTTGCGTAACGGCGTGGTATCCGGCCGCATCGTGCTCACCCCGCGCTAGATGCTTTCCGCCACTCTTGACCTGCTGTAGCTTATAGGATACACTCCATTGTAATGGAAGTTCGCCAAACACCAGCTTTTTCGAGCTGGATGGCGCGGCTTCGCGACCACCGTGCCAGGGCGAAAATCGCGGCTCGCATCGATCGCTTGGCACTTGGCAATCCCGGCGATGTTGCGCCAGTCGGGGCAGGTGTTAGCGAGCTTCGGATTCAATACGGCCCCGGCTATAGAGTTTATTTTGTTAAGCGCGACACCACGTCAATCGTGCTGTTGTGTGGCGGCGACAAAAGCACGCAGGCCAAAGACATCAAGACCGCGAAAATGCTCGCCGCAAGCCTCGAGGATTGAACATGCCAAAAAAGAAAACAAAATCTCCCGCAACCCGAACGCGCCCTTACGATTCGGCGGAATATCTGACTAACAACGACGCGATCCACGCTTACATGGAAGAAGCTCTGGAAACAAACGATCCGGCTTTCATCGCCAAAGCGCTGGGCACCGTCGCGCGCGCCCGCGGCATGTCGCAGATTGCCAAGAAAGCCGGCCTATCCCGCGAAAGCCTCTACAAAGCTCTGAGCACGGAGGGCAACCCGGAGTTCGCCACCGTAATCCGCGTCATGCACGCCCTGGGGCTAAAGTTCTCGGTCACCTCCACGGACGCACGTTAAGCCCCGGAACCATTTCGAGCCGCTAGCGCTCTCGCCGTTCATCCGCAAAGTAATCTGGCGTTTGAACCAGACGAATCATTTTCGCGCCAACTTCCCCGCATTCAGATCAATTCTATCCGCCGCCTCAACAAGCCCCACTCTGTCCTGCCTCACCCCGCCGCACCTCCATCAGAAATTCTAATATGCCCCATCAGCTTTCCTGTTGACGTTAGTTACTATGATGTGATACCTACACTCACAATTCTCAGTGTAAGGGTCGGACGTGGGGGTCGTGTGTCTTTGAATTCATCGAATCTGTCACGCAATAATGCATCCCCCGGAATCTTGCAGCCGTTCCACACATTAGGAGGAGCCATGAGACAACTCATCTCATTTACTTGTGCCGTCGTGCTGGCCGCGTCTTTGCTGCTGGCGAATCCCGCCGCGCACGCCCAGGGTGTGGGCGCCTCGGGGAGCCTGAGCGGCACGGTGTCCGATCCCACCGGCGCCGTCATCCCCAAGGGAACCGTCACGGCCGAGGATACCTCCAGGGGCCTTCGCCTCACTGCCGCCGTGGACTCGAACGGCCAGTATCGCTTCACCAGTCTGTCTCCGGGCACCTACGATCTCACTGCGCAGATCGCCGGCTTCCAATCGCAAATCCAGAAGGGCGTCGTCATCACTGTCGGACAAATCGCTAACCTCGACTTCCACCTCCAGGTAGCGACCACCTCCTCCGTCATCGAAGTCTCCGCCGCGCCGCCCGTCGTCGAAACCGAGCGCGGCAGCCAGTCGAATACCATCACCCAGCAATATATCGAAGATCTCCCCATTGACCGTCGCGACTATCTCAACTTCACCTTGCTCCTCCCGGGTGTCGCCGATTCCACGCACCTCACAGACGATCAGGATTTTCGCGTCAAGCAGACTCCGCAAAGCGGCCTTTCCTTCTACGGTAGCAACGGCCGCGGCAATAGCGTCACCGTTGACGGCGGCGAGGCGGGCGATGATGCCGGCGGCGTGCGCCTCACCGTGAGCCAAGACGCGGTCCAGGAATTCCAGGTGAACCGCAGCAATTACGCCGCGGATTTGGGCGGCGCGACTGGCGCGTCCGTCAACATCGTCACAAAAACAGGCACCAACGATGTGCACGGTACCGTGTACAGCTATTTCCGCAACAGCGCCCTGGATGCGCGCGATCCTTTCGCCTTCACCCAAGCGCTCGCGCCCGGTGAGATCTTCGATCCAACGCTAATCCGCGAATTCGCCACTCCTGGGTACACCAATCAAGGATTCTCTGGGACGCTACCAATTCGGCGGCGCTATCGGCGCCCCCATCCACAAGGACAAGACCTTCGTCTTCTTTGCCTTTGAAGGTTTGCGCCAAAACTCCGAAAATGCCGTTCCGCTGCTGACTAATACGAATGAGTTTCTTCCCACTGCCCCTCAGCAGGCCGTTATCAACGGACTCGAACTCCAGCCCGGCCCGGTTCCGTGCATCAACCATCCCGACGGCACAGTAACTACACTCAATGGCCCTGAGTGTGCCGGAGCCCTGACGCTCGGATTGACTACCAGCCAGCTTACCGGCCTCAATGCCGGGCAAAACGCCCTCAACACTTACCTCATCAACCAACTGGAATCCAACGGCGGCCTCTTCGATTACACCACGCGCCAGTACCTGTTCTCAGGCCGCCTCGATCATCACATCAGCGAAGCAGACTCGATTTCTCTCAGCTACCGTTACGGTCACGACCTGGAAGAAAATCCCGACGTGCAATCGCTCACCGGTTTTTCCGCCGGCAGCTCCATCCACGATTACGACAACAATCTTCAAGCGTCCTGGTACCACATCTTCAGCCCGCGCACCCAAAATGAATTCCGCTTCCAGTGGGATTACAACAGCTTCAACGTCATCCCTAACGAGCCCGGACAGGTGGGAGTGCAGATCGCCAGCTTCGCCAACAATCTCGGCACCAATATATTTCTCCCCAGTCTCACCATCCTTCGCCGCTACGAGTTTGCCGACAACGTCACTCTCGTCCGTGGTAGCCACACCATCAAGTTCGGCGGCTCGGAGCTCCTGCGTGGCAATCACTCGGAATCCCACACTTTCCTCCCGGGTCGCTTCGTCTTCGGACCTCTTCCGGGCATCGCCCTCAGCCCCCAACTCGACGGTCCCGCGGATGGTCTAACTTCGCTGCAGGCCGCTTCTCTTTCAGCGCCCCAGGTTTTTCAACAAGGCTACGGGAACCCGGACTATCCCGCGTACACCCGGCCGTTGAGCGGAATTTATTTACAGGACTCCTGGAAGATCGCTTCCAATTTCACTCTGAACTATGGCATTCGTTATGAAGTTGATTCGCAATATCAGCCGCTGAATACGTTCTATGGCGACGTCGCCCCGCGTATCTCCTTCGCCTGGGATCCCTTCAAGGATCACAAGACCGTCATCCGCGGCGGCTACGGGATTTTCTACGGGCCCATTGACGCCCAAATTCCTCAGGTGGACTTGAGCCTGGGAGTCTTGAACAAGAATCGCAGCACCGTCGAGAATCAGCACAACACTTCCCAGGTTCCCGATCAGGTGAACAATGCGGTTAACACCTGCGGGATCGGGGTCACGAACCCTCCCATACCCCTCGGATTTCCGGGAAATGGCAGCAGCCCCTGCAACCGGTTCATTTCCATTTATGTCGATCCGGGCTTCAGCATTCTTCCCTTCGTCCAGTCTGCCGGATCGGTATTTTCCGGTCTTTTTGCCACGCCAGCGCCTCCAGGCAACGCGCCCGGCGCAAACAAGATCACCTGCACAAACCCGGCGCCGGGAACGAACGCTTGCATCACTCCGGCTGACGTAGCGAACTACGGCATTTTCGTGCAGGACCAGGGTCTGCTTTCGCCCCTGACTGTATTGTTCAGCAACCCGCCCAACTACCGGCCGCTTTATTCGCAACAAGCTTCGCTCGGCATCGAACGCGAAATCACGCCCGGCTTCTCGGTTTCCGTGAGCTTCATCTATTCCCACACCGTCCACATCCCCGTCGCGATTGACACCAATCTGCTGCCCAGCACGCCCATGAGCACCGTAACCCTGGCAGACGGCAAGTCCGTTTCCTACCGCAACTGGAACACCACGCCACTAACCGACCCGCTCGGCGGCCTCGAAGGCCAGCCCTGCGCGCCGACCCTGGCGAACCCGAACCAGCCCTTCGCTTGCTTTGTGAATCCGCTGATCATTCAAAATAACCAATACACCTCCGCCTCCTCCGGCCTCTACGAAGGTGGCATTCTCGAAGTCCACAAGCGCTTCAGCGATAATTTCTCTTTCTTCGGAAATTACACCTACAGCAAAGCCTTCGACACCGGCACCGATTTCAACACCGACTTCGGTCCGCAAGATCCCACGGACTTGGCCGCCGAACGCGCTCTCTCCGAATTCGATGAACGCCACAAAGTCATTCTCGCAGGAGTGTTCAGTAGCCCTTCGAAGAATCCCATCCTCGCGGGCTTTCAACTCTCGCCGATTTTCCAGTACCACAGCGGTCATCCTTTCAATCTGCTCGCGGGTGGAGCGGTCAATGGCAACAATCACATCACCAACGAACGCCCCATCGGCGATCCGCGCGACACCGGTCTCGGCCCCAACTATGTTGACTTCGACGCCCGCTTGACCTGGCAGCACAAATTCGGCGAGCGGCTCAATCTGCTGCTCACTGCGGAAGGCTTCAACATCGCCAACCACACCAATTACGCCAGCGTGAACAACGAAGTGAACCCGCTGTTCGGCTTCCAGCCCGGGTTCACCACTTTCAACGTGCACGGCAGCGCCGCTCTCTCTCCCAGCACGCCGCTTGGCTTCACTGCGGCCTTGCCGAAACGGGAGATCCAGCTCGGCTGCAGATTTAATTTCTGATTGCGCGACAGAAAATCGCCGGCGGTTCCCGCACCACACCCCGCCGGCGCCGTCTCCGAAATTCCGTCGGCGAATAATTTCGCCGCAGCCACGGCCCCTCGAACTTCGCAGCCACAGGAGGAGTTGAAATGTCGCAACAAATAAAACGCACCTCACTTTTCGTCGCCATCGTCGCCGTTCTCATTCTTTCCGCCGCGGATGCCTCGCGCGCGCAAGCCGGCGTCACCACCAAAGCTGGCCCGCTCGGCGACGGCGCCACCTACCTCATACAGGTTCCTTACAATTGGAACGGCACCTTATTTCTCTATAGCCATGGCTACGTCACCCCGGGCAGCCCCAATCCCGCCACCGATGTCGGCGACCCCGCCACCGGCGCATTTCTCCTCGGCAACGGCTTCGCCCTCGCCGGCTCCTCCTACGCCACCACCGGCTGGGCCATCCACGAAGCCCTCACCGATCAGATCGCCGTGCTCGATTTGTTCGACACCATTTTCGGCCACCCGGTCGCCACCATCGCCTGGGGACATTCTCTCGGCGGCATCATCACCGCCGGACTAATTCAAAGAAACCCCCAGCGCTTCGCCGCCGCGCAACCCATGTGCGGCGTTTTGTCTGGCGGCGTAGCCACCTGGAACACCGCGCTCGACGCGGAGTTCGCCTTCCAGACGCTGCTCGCGCCCGCCACTGGCTTACAGGTTGTCAACATCACCAACCCCACCGCGAATCTCACCCTCGCCGAAGAACTTCTCGCCGCCGCACAAGCTACTCCTCAAGGCCGCGCGCGCATCGCTCTCGGCGCAGCTCTCAGCGACACCCCCGGCTGGTTCACTCCCACTTCCCCGGAACCTTCTCCCACCGATTTCGCCTCTCAGGAAGCCAATCAGTTTCTCTGGGATCAGCAGGTTGACTTTCCCTTCGTCTTTGCTTTCCGTGCCGAGCTGGAAGCCCGTGCCGGCGGCAACGTTTCCTGGAACACCGGCGTGGATTACCGCAAGCAACTGGAAAAATCCGTGGACCGCGACGAAGTCTGGGCGCTCTATCAAACCGCCGGACTCAGCCTGGAAGCGGACCTCGACGCTCTGAATCATGCGGCGCGCATCAAAGCCAATCCAAAACCGGTCAATTACCTCGAGCAAAATATTATTTTCGACGGCCACATCGACATTCCGGTCCTGACCATGCACACCAAGGGTGACGGCCTGGTCGTAGTGCAAAATGAATCAGCTTACAAAGACGTCGTGGACCGCGTGGACGATAACAGCCGCCTGCTGCGTCAGACTTTCGTCGATCGCGCTGGGCACTGCGCCTTCACTCCCGCCGAAACCATCGCCGCAGTCGAAACTCTCCTGCAGCGACTTGAGACCGGCCACTGGCCCGGCATCGACGCCAATCTCCTCAACGGCGACGCCGCCGCTCTCGGCCCGGATTTCAATATCTTTGAAGTCGGCACCACCATCGTCCCGGTTCCGCCCGCATTCATCGACTACACGCCGGCGCCCTATCTCCGTCCCTTCGACGCCTTCGCACACCCCTGCTTTTTCGGCGTTGGCAATGATTGCACCCAAGGCTTCTCTTTCGGCGATCAGTACTAAAGCGCGTGGATGTGAAGTGTGCGTCGGGGTTCGAGAGTCGTTGCAGCCCGTGGCTTTAGAGTCGGTGTCAGGGCTCGAGAATCTTTGCAGGCCGTCGCGTCAGTGTCCGTGTCAGACTGCGGGAATCTTTGTAGGTCGTCGCGTCAGTGTCCGTGTCAGACTGCGGGAATCTTTGTAGGTCGTGGCTTTAGCCACGACACAGACCGAGCCGAATCCAAGCGGCTTCAGCCGCTGAAGTACAGGTTCTGATTTTGACGTTTCTTTTGACTCTGTGAATCGCCCTACAGGGCGATTCATCCTGAGACCCCGCGGTGCGGGGCCGAAGGGTCGCGGCCGCCTTCAGGCGGGCGCCTTTGACTCTCGTAGCGCCGGCGTCCCGCCGGCTTTGTTGACGTTGTCATTGCCGTAGACGTTGCCGTCGTAGCGGCCGCCTGCTTATAGGCGAGCGTCTTTGAATTTGGCTTTGAATTTGCAACGTAGCGTTAGCTTCTAACATATGATATAAACACACGCTATTTTGACGGAACAAACTATGAACCCCGGCCCCACAACTCGCCACGTGACCACCTCCAAAATCTTCGATCTCTCCAACCGCGTCGCCATAATCACCGGCGGCTCCGTGGGCCTGGGCCGCCAAATGGCGGACGGTCTAGCCGAAATGGGCGCAACCCTCGTCCTCTGCGCCCGCAAAAAAGAACGTTGCGAGCAAGCCGCCGCCGAGCTCCAATCCGCCGGCGTCAAAGTTCTCGCCCTGGCCTGCGACGTAAAAGATCCGGCCAGCATTCAAAGGGTCGCCGACGCCACGCTCGAAAAATTTGGCTGCATAGACATCCTCATCAACAACGCCGGCACTTCCTGGGGCGCGCCAGTCGAAACCATGACGCTCGATCAATGGAACAAAGTGATCGAAACCAATCTCACCGGCACGTTTCTGTTCTCGCAAACGGTGGGCCGCGCCATGATCGCGCAGCGCCGCGGAAAAATTATCAACATCGCATCCGTCGCCGGGCTGCGCGGCTCATCTCCAAAGTTTTCCGCCATCGGCTACAGCTCCAGTAAAGGCGGCGTCATCATCTTCACCAAAGACCTCGCCTGCAAATGGGGCATGCACAATATTCAGGTAAACGCGATCGCGCCCGGCTGGTTCCCTACCGACATGTCCGAAAAAGTGATCGAACGAAACAAGGAATCGCTCCTCGCCGGAATCCCCTTGGGCCGCTTCGGCGGTCCGCAAGACCTGAAAGGCGCCGCGATTTTTCTCGCTTCCGCGGCATCCGATTTTGTCACCGGACACACTCTAGTGGTTGATGGGGGTCAATCCGCCTGATCCAGGCAAAATAAACCATGAATATTCCACTCACTCCTCTGCGTTTCCTGCGCTACGCGGCGCAACAATATCCTCGCCGCACCGCGGTCGTCTGCAATGACGACCGCTACACCTACGCGCAAATGGCCGACCGCGTCAGCCGGCTCGCCGGCGCTCTGCGCCATGCCGGAATCCAGCCCGGCGACCGCGTCGCTTTCCTCAGCAGCAATTGCCATCGCTTGCTCGAAGCCTATTACGGTGTTCTCGAAGCCGGCGCTGTGCTGCTTCCGCTCAATATCCGCCTCACTCCGGGCGAACTCGGCTACATCCTCAACGATTCCGGCGCCACCGCGCTCTTCGTCGAAAAACAGTTCCTCCCCGCAGCCGAAGCCTTTCGCAAAGATATCCCCTCGGTGAAATTAATTTGCCAGCTTGACGGCGCTCCGGCCGCTCCCTGGCTCTCCCCGCAAAATTACGATCAGCTTCTGGCCGCAGCCACGCCCCATTTCGCGGACATCTCCTCGATCGATGAAAATTCCCTGTCCGAGCTTTTCTACACCAGCGGGACCAGCGCCAATCCCAAAGGCGTGATGCTCACCCACCGCAACGTGTACCTGCACGCGGTGCACGTCTGCCTGGGATTGCAGATCGAAAGAGGCGCCGTCGAGCTGCACACCATTCCTCTGTTCCACGCCAATGGCTGGGGCGTCGCGCATTTCCTCACAATGCTCGGTGGCACGCATGTGATGATCCAGCGTTTCGACCCCAAGGAAATTTTCCGCCTCGTCGAAAAAGAAGGCGTGAACACGCTGAGCCTCGTTCCCATCATGGCCACGGCTCTGGTGAATTGCCCGGAGCGCCAACATTACAATCTCACCAGCCTGCGCCGCATCGTCATCGGCGGCGCCGCCTCCTCGCCCACGCTCATTCGCGAAGTGGAGGAAAAACTTGCCTGCGAATGTTTTTCCGGCTACGGCCTCACCGAAACTTCACCCACTCTTTCCGTTTCCCCCATGAAGTCCGGCATGGATTGGCAAGGCGAGCAGCGCCATATCGGCCAGGCCATGACCGGCTACGCAATTCCCGGCGTGGATTTGCGTGTCGTAGATCCGAGCGACAACGACGTGCCGCACGACGGTCAATCCATCGGCGAAATCATCGTGCGCGGTGACGGCGTCATGGAGGGCTACTGGCGCCAGCCCGAAGCCTCCGCCGAAGCTCTGCGCGGCGGCTGGTTCCACACTGGAGATATGGCCACGCTCAATGAAGACGGCTACGCGCTCATCGTCGATCGCAAGAAAGACATCATCGTCAGCGGCGGAGAAAATATCTCCTCCCTCGAACTCGAAAAAGCCATCCTCGCGCATCCCGCCGTCCTCGAAGCCGGCGTGATTCCCGTTCCCGACGCCAAGTGGGGCGAAGTCCCCAAGGCTCTAGTGGTGTTGAAAGCAAACGCGGCCGCCACCGAATCCGAGCTCATCGAGTTCTGCCGCTCGCGCCTGGCGCACTATAAATGTCCGCGCTCTTTCGAATTCGTCGAGAGCCTGCCCAAAACCGGCACCGGCAAAATTCTGAAAAAAGACATCCGCAAGAAATATTGGCAAGGACAGGAAACCATGCGCCTGAGCGCCGCCATACCAGCGTCGCCTAAAGCCAAGTCCGGCGCCTGAAATAAATTGATGCAGCTCGGCGCAGCACGTTTTGCGGAATTTTTTGCAGCCAAACCGAAGGAGTCTGATCCATGGACCTAAACCTGACCGCCGACGAATTGCAGTTTCGCGACGAACTCCGCGCGTGGCTCGCGGCGAACGTCCCCAAAGACTGGAACGAGTGGCGCGAAAAACCCATCGAAGAATCTTTCCCCTATCTGCGCGCCTGGCAGCGCAAGCTGCAGGAAGGCCGCTGGGCCGCCGTTTCCTGGCCCCAGGAATACGCAGGCCGCAGCGCCACGCTCATGCAGCAAGCGCTTTTCTGGGAAGAAATGGCCCGCGTCGAAGCTCCGCCCATGGCCAATTCCCTCGGCCTCGGCCTGATCGGTCCCACCATCATCGCCTACGGCACCGAAGTGCAGAAGCAGCGCTATATCCCGAAAATTCTCAGCGCCGAAGAAATTTGGTGCCAGGGTTTTTCCGAGCCGAACGCCGGCTCCGACCTCGCCGGCCTGCAAACCCAAGCCGTCCTCCACGGCAATCACTACGTCGTCAACGGCCAGAAAGTCTGGACCAGCTACGGCTGGGTGGGCGACTGGTGCGAACTCGTCGTGCGCACCGACCCCGCCGCCGCGAAGCACAAAGGCCTTACCGTCCTCCTCGTGAATATGAAATCTCCCGGCGTCGAAGTTCGCCCGCTTCGCCAAATGACCGGCGAATCCGAATTCAACGAGCTTTTCTTTCGCGACGTGTGCGTGCCCGCCGAAAATGTTCTCGGCAAGGTGAACGACGGCTGGAATGTCGCCATGAGCACGCTGATGTACGAGCGCGGCTCCTACGGCGCGCGCCTGCATCTCATTTTCAAACGCTACATCACCCGCCTCATCGAACTCGCGCGCCACATGCAGCGCGACGGCCGGCCGGCCACCCAGGATCCCGTCATTCGCCAGAAGCTCGCGCAGTGCAGCGCCGAAATCGAAATCATGCGCTTCAATCAGATGCGCGCCTTCAGCCGCGTCACCTCCACCGGCGTGCCCGGCCCCGAAGGCAGCATCCAGAAAATTTTCTGGAGCGAGCTCAACCAGCGCCTCCAGCAAATCGCGCAGGAAATTCTCGGCCCCTACGGCCAACTCCTCGCCGGCGACCCGCGCGCGATTGACAACGGCATGTGGTCCTACGCCTACCTGCGCACCCGCGGCAATACTATCGAAGCCGGCACCTCCGAAGTGCAGCGCAACATCATCGGACATTTTGTTCTCGGCCTGCCCAGAAGCTATTAAGCCAAAAACTCGTAAGGGGAACCTCCATGCAATTCGGCTTGAGTGAAAGTCAGGAATTTCTGAAAGATAGCGCGCGCAAATTCTTCGCCGGCGAATGTCCCAGCGCGGAAATGCGCCGCTTGATGGAAACGGACACCGCCTACGACGCCGCGCTTTGGTCCAAGCTCACCGACCAGGGCTACACCGGCATCATTTTTCCGGAAGCCTACGGCGGAGTCGGTCTCGGCAAAGTCGAACTGATGCTTCTGATGGAAGAAGCCGGCCGCGCGCTGCTGCCTGGCCCGTTTTTTTCCACCGTCGTGCTCGCCGGCTCGGTCCTCGACGTCGTCGCCTCCCCCGCGCACAAACAAAAATATCTCGCGCCTATCTGCCGCGGCGAAGCTCGCTCCACCGTCGCCATCCTGGAATCGAATGCCAGCTGGAACCTCCGCGAAGTCCAACTCGCGGCGACCAACGGCAAGCTCACCGGCGAAAAATATTTCGTCTCTGACGCCGCCATCGCCGATTTCATCATCGTAGTAGCGCGCAACGGGATCTTCGCCGTGAACGCCAAAGCACCCGGCTTGAAAATCTCCCCCATGACTGCCATGGACCTCACCCGCAAGCTCTACGTCGTCGAATTCAACAACACTCCCGCCGAAGAAATCGGCGCCACCACCAATCTCGTGCGGGCCTTCGACGTCGCCACAGCTGCAATCGCCGCCGAACTGGTCGGCGGCATGCAACGCACCCTCGACATCACCGTCGAATATGCCAAGACTCGCAAACAGTTCGGCAAATCCATCGGCACGTTTCAGGCCGTCCAGCACCAATGTGCGGATATGTATTTGGAAACTGAAAGTTCCCGCTCCGCGGTGTACTATGCCGGATGGGCGTTGGAAGAAAATTCTCCGGACGCTACCATCGCCGTCTCTATCGCCAAAATGTACGCAAGTGATGCGGCCCGCACCGTCGGCAATCGCGGCATCCAGATTCACGGCGGCATGGGTTTCACCTGGGAAAACGACGTGCAACTGTATTACCGCCGCGCCAAAGGCTCGGAAACGGCATTCGGCGACGCCACCTTTCATCGCGAGCGGATTGCCGCAAAGGTGATCGACTCCACCGCGATAGACGCCGGCACCGTCTCCGCGAAAACCGCGTAAACGGCTGGGCGTTTTTGAACTTGCTCTTGAATTTGTAGCGGCCGCCTGCTATTTCAGGCGGTCGCGGTTGAATTTGCCGTTGACGTCGTAGCGGCGCACTTCAGTGCGCCATGCGCGGCACGGCAACGACGATGGCGGTCTAAAGACCACCGCCACCAAGGCTACCCACATTTATTGCGCAAACTCTAAATCCACATCCCAAGGAATCTTGCAATGACTGATCTCATCCAACTCACAAAAGAAAACAACGTCGCCGTAATCACCATCAATAATCCCCCAGTCAACGCGCTCAGCCCCGGCGTCCCCGAAGGCATCTCCGAATCGCTCGATCAAATCGCGCAAGACGCCAGCATCCAAGCCGTCGTCCTCATCGGCGGCGGCCGCACCTTCATCGCCGGCGCCGATATCAAAGAATTCGGCAAAATGACTTCCGGAAAGCCCCGCGGCGAAGGCCTGCTCCCTTTTCTCTTGAAAATCGAAAACAACCTTAAACCCGTGATCGTCGCCATTCACGGCACGGCTTTCGGCGGCGGCCTCGAAGTAGCCATGGCCTGCCACTACCGCGTCGCCGTTGCCACCGCGCAAGTCGGCCAGCCCGAAGTAAAACTCGGCATCATCCCTGGCGCGGCCGGCACGCAACGCCTTCCCCGCCTCGCGGGCGTCGCGAAAGCCGTAGAAATGTGCACCACCGGCAATCCCATAAAGGCCACGGAAGCTCTGCAGTGCGGCATCGTCGATCGCATCATCGAAGGCGAGCTTCTCCCCGGCGCAATCGCCTTTGCCCGCGAAGTCGCCGCCAAGCCCGCACCCAAAACTCGCGAGCGCCACGAAAAGCTTGGCAACGCAGCCGACAACGCGCCGATATTTGCCGCCGCGCGCGAGACCGTCGCCAAAAAACAGCGCGGCCTCCTCGCTCCCGTCGCCGCCATCGCCGCCATCGAAGCCGCCACTAAATTGCCGTTCGCCGAAGGCTGCCAGGTCGAACAAGCGCTCTTCACCGAGTGCCTCTTCTCCGACCAATCCAAGGCGCTCATCCACGTTTTCTTCAGCGAACGCGAAGTCAGCAAAATTCCCGACGTTCCCAAGGAAACTCCCCTCCTCCCCGTCAAATCCGCCGCGGTCGTCGGCGCCGGCACCATGGGCGGCGGCATCGCCATGGTCCTCTCCAACGCCGGAATTCCCGTCACACTAAAAGACGCGGACCAAGCCACGCTCGATCGCGGCCTCGCCACCATCCAGTCCAATTACGCAAATTCCGTCAAGCGCGGCCGCTTCACTCCGCAAGATGCCGCTGAGCGCCTCAAACGCATCACTCCCACGCTCTCCTACGACGATTTCAGCAAAGCCGATCTGGTCATCGAAGCCGTCTTCGAAGGCATGGCCCTCAAAAAAGAAGTCTTCAAAGAACTCGATCGCTCCTGCAAACCCGGCGCCATCCTCGCCAGCAATACTTCCACGCTGGATATCGACGAAATCGCTTCCGTCACTTCGCGTCCCGCATTCGTCATTGGCACGCACTTCTTCAGCCCCGCCAATGTGATGCGCCTGCTCGAAATCGTCCGCGGCAAAGCCACCTCCAAAGAAGTGATCGCCACCTGCATGCAAATTTCGAAAGTCGCTTGGCAAGATCGGCGTGCTCGTCGGCAATTGCCGCGGCTTTGTCGGCAATCGCATGTTTGGGTCCGTATCGTCGCGAAGCTCAGTTCCTCGTCGAAGAAGGCGCCAGCGTCGCTGCCGTGGATAAAGCTCTCTCCGATTTCGGCATGGCCATGGGACCGCTCGCCACCGGAGATCTCGCCGGCCTCGATGTCGGCTGGCGCATCCGCAAGGAATATCGCCACCTTGAAAAGCCCGGCATCCGCCAGCCCTTCGTCGAAGACAATCTCTGCGAGCTAGGCCGCTTCGGTCAAAAGACAGGCGCCGGTTGGTACAAATATGATGAGCAGCGCCGCGCCATGCCCGATCCCGCGGTTGATGAACTGATCCGCAAATGGGTAACCGAAGCAAAAATCCCGCAGCGCGAAATTTCCCCCGCGGAAATCGTGGATCGCTGCCTCTACGCTCTCGTCAACGAAGGCGCGCGCATCCTCGAAGAAGGGTTCGCCCTGCGCGCTTCGGACATAGACATTATTTATCTCAACGGCTACGGCTTCCCCGCCTATCGCGGCGGCCCCATGTGGTATGCGGACACGGTCGGCCTGAAACAGGTTTTCGCGCGCGTCGCCGAATTTCACCGCCAGCACGGCGAAATCTGGCAACCAGCCCCGCTGCTGGCGCGCCTCGCAGACCAAGGCAAAACTTTCGCCCACTTCGGCAAAGAAGAAGGCGCCGCTGTCTAGCTTGCACAAAAAATGCGCGGCTTGTCATCCCGAACTCGCGAACGCGGGTGAGGGATCTGCTTTTCGCTCGGGCGCCGCGAGTTTTTACCGACACCGCCGCACCAGCGCCGCAGGCGCGGCATAAGTTAGCCCAGGCCGGAAGGCCTGGGAAACGTCGCAAGAAAAATCCGGAGCGCCGTTTTACCCTGAGAGCCTGCCTGGGGCAGGGTCGAACGGGAGGTGCGACACAGCTGGGGCACGGCGTTCGCGGCGGCTGTCACCGCGAAAACTCCTGCCGCCATCAGCGGCTGGACCTGCGCGCTTTTCACCGGCACAATATCGTCGCTGACTCGATCATCACCCGAGAACCAACCTGACCATGGGCATCCTCTACCTCGTCCGTCACGGACAAGCTTCCTTCCTCGAGCCGAACTACGACAAATTGTCCCCGCTCGGCGAAACCCAATCACGCCTTCTCGGCGAGCACTGGGCGCAACGCAAACTCGCATTCCATCGCGTCGGCGTCGGTCCCTGCGCCCGCCAGAAAGACACCGTAAAACTCGTCAGCGCCGCTTACCACCAGGCCGGCCTGAATTTTCCCGAGCCGCAAACGCTTCCGGAGTTCGACGAATATCCAGGAGAAACCGTGCTCCGCGGCGGCCTTCCCGCGCTCCTCGAAAGTGATCAGAACATCCGCGACCTCCACGCCGCGTTCCAATCCGCCACCAACACCGCAGCGCAACGCACCACATTTCAAAAATTATTCGAAGCCGTAGTCCGTGATTGGGTCCGCGGCGTGCTCCCCCTGGAAGGTGTCGAGACCTGGCCGGAATTCTGCGCCCGCGTAAATTTCGGCCTCACTCAATTCCTCTCCGGCGCAAATCACGGTGAACGCGTCGCGGTTTTCACATCGGGCGGTCCCATCGCCGTCGCCACGCAACGCGCCTTGCACTTGTCGCCCGACAGCACGCTGCAAATGACCTGGATGTCGCGCAACTCATCCTGGAGCGAATTTCTCTTCAGCGCCGCGCGCTTCACGCTCAGCAGTTTCAATATCCACGAACACATTGCCGATCTCGCGATGCTCACGCACCGCTAGGGAGATTTTTCGATGAGCGACTTCCTCGACCAACCCACAGCCATTCGCTCCGGCGAAGAACTCAACTTGGCTGCCCTCGAACCCTACCTGCGCAATCACTTTCCCGGCGAAACAGGCGCGCTCGCAGTTCGCCAATTTCCCGCCGGCCATTCCAACCTCACGTACTCTCTGCAGCTCGGCGCCAAAGAATTAGTCCTCCGCCGGCCGCCCTTCGGCAGCAAAGTGAAATCCGCGCACGACATGTCCCGCGAATTTCGCGTCCTCTCCAATCTTCACTCCGTTTACCAACCCGCTCCCGAAGTTCTCCTCTACTGCGATGACGATTCCGTCATCGGCGCGCCCTTCTACGTGATGCAGCCGGTCCACGGCATTATCTTGCGCCGAAAGCTCCCCCAGGGTTTCGATTTCTCCGCGGAAAAAGCCCGCCGCCTCAGCGAATCCTTCATCGAAAACCTCGTGCGCCTGCATCGCGTGGACTACTCCGCCGCTGGCCTCGCCGATCTCGGCAAGCCGGAAGGCTATCTCGAACGCCAAGTTCGCGGCTGGACCGAGCGCTACCACGGTTCGAAGACGCACGACTATCCCGAGGTGGAAAAAATCACAACGTGGATGCAACAGCACTTGCCCGCCACCAGTGCCGTTTCGCTAATTCACAATGACTATAAATATGACAACGTCGTCCTCGATCCCGCCGACATCACCAGAATCGTCGGCGTCCTCGATTGGGAAATGTGCACCATCGGCGACTCGCTCACCGATCTAGGCACGGCACTCGCATATTGGGTGGACCAAACCGATCCGCAGGAAATCCAGCAAAATCGCTGGGGACCCACAACGGAGCAAGGAAGCTTCACGCGCCAGGAAATTGTGCAGCACTATGCACAAAAAACAGGCTGCGATGTTTCTCACATCGCCTTCTATCTCGCCTTCGCGCGCTTCAAACTAGCCGTGATCGTCCAGCAAATTTATTTTCGCTACCACCAGGGCTTGACCAAAGACGCCCGCTTCGCCGCCATGCCCGCAACAATCCAAATGCTGTTGCGCGCCTCCCTGCACACCGCCCACACCGGCCAAATCTAAAAAATGGCTGTCATCCCGAACCCGCGCAGCGGGTAAGGGATCTGCTTTTTGCGGCCACGCCACCGAATCAAACGTAATACCGAACAACCCACTCCGCCACGCAACCAGGTTTCTCCGCCCCTTCAATTTCTACCGCAACGCTATAAATCGCCTCCACCGAATCCGCAATTTCCTTGCACGCCAACACTCCCACCCGCGCCCGAATCCGCGACTCCGCCGGCACCGCTGCGGGAAAGCGCACGCGGTTCAGTCCATAATTCACGGCCAGCCGTAAGCCGCCCTCAATCCGCATCACCTCGTGCACGAAATGCGCGATCAACGAAAGCGTCAAAAAACCGTGCGCGATCGTCCCGCCATAAGGCGACTCGCGGCCAGCCCGCTCCCGGTCCAGATGAATCCATTGCCGGTCCTCGGTAGCCTCCGCAAATTGTGCGATGCGCTCTTGCGTAAGGCGAAACCACTCCGTCACGCCAAGTTCCCCGCCCACAAATTCTTGCAGCGCCTGCGGATTTTTCAAAACAACCGGCATCGAAAGCCTTCCAATCCCAATCGCGCGTCCAAGCAGCACGATCGCTCGTCCCCACCAAAATCTAGCGTCCAGCCGGCGGCCCGGCCGATTTGCCACTCTTCGCCAGCTCCCACTTCGCGATCGATTCCATATGCACTTCGTCCGGCCCGTCCGCCAATCGCAAAGTCCGCACCATCGCCCACGCGCTCGCCAGAAAAGTATCCTGCGAAACCCCCGCTCCTCCGTGCGCCTGTATCGCGCGATCCAGCACGCGCAGCGTCACGTTGGGCGCCACCACCTTGATCATCGCAATTTCCGCGCGCGCCCCCTTGTTCCCCACCGTATCCATCATGTGCGCCGCTTTCAACGTCAGCAGCCGCGCCTGCTCGATCTCCATGCGCGATTCCGCAATCCCCGCGCGAATCGTTCCCTGCTCGGCTAGAGCTTTCCCGAACGCTACTCTACTCTGCACGCGCTTGCACATCGTTTCCAGCGCCCGCTCCGCCACACCAATGCAGCGCATGCAATGATGAATTCGCCCCGGCCCCAGCCGTCCCTGCGCAATTTCAAATCCGCGCCCTTCGCCGAGCAGCATATTCGCCACTGGCACGCGCACGTTTTCGAAATGAATCTCGGCATGCCCGTGCGGCGCATGATCGTAACCAAACACCTTCAGCATCCGCACGATCTTCACTCCCGGCGCACCCAGCGGCACCAGGATCATGGACTGCTGTTTGTGCGCCGCCGCCGCGGGATCGCTCTTACCCATGAAAATCGCGATTTTGCAGCGCGGATCGCCCGCTCCCGATGACCACCACTTTCGCCCATTAATAACGTACTCGTCCCCACGACGCACAATGCTCGCCGCAATATTTGTCGCATCCGAAGACGCCACATCCGGCTCCGTCATCGCAAAACACGATCGAATTTCCCCCGCCAGCAGCGGCTGCAACCACTTTTCCTTCTGCTCCGCCGTGCCATAACGCGCCAGCACCTCTATATTTCCCGTATCCGGCGCGGAACAATTGAATACCTCCGGCGCCATGTGGCTGCGGCCCATGATTTCGCACAGCGGCGCATATTCCAGATTGCTCAGCCCCGCGCCGCTGGGATCCTCGGGCAAAAATAAATTCCACAACCCCTCGCCCCGCGCTTTCGCCTTCAGCTCTTCCACGATCCGCGTCGGTTTCCACGGTTCGCGCGCTGTTTCCTCCTCGAATCGCGATTCGTTCGGATACACGTGCGCATCCATGAAGCTCTGCAACCGCTGCTGCAGTTCCTTGGTCTTGGCGCTGGGCTCAACGTTCATAGGTTTCTGCTATTTTCCGGTGAAATTCGGCGCGCGCTTTTCCACAAAGTGCGCCACGCCCTCTTTGAAGTCCTCGCACTGCAAACTCTCCAGCATTTCCCGCTCGGCAATTTCGAACGCTTCGCCCAGCGTCTGGAACATCGCGTCGTACACTTGCCGCTTGATCACGCGCAACGAGCGCGGGCTCACATTCGACGCCAGCTCCGTCGCATACTCTCGCACTTTCTGCTGAAACACGTCCTGCGCGAACACCTGATTCGCCAGCCCCATGCGCAAAGCCTCCGCGGCGTCAATCAATCTCGCGGAAAAAAGCAGCTCCAGCGCGTTCGCGTGGCCCACCAGCCGCGGCAACATCCACGCCATTCCATACTCGGCAATCAGCCCGCGCCGCGCAAACGCCGTGCTGAATCGCGCCGCGTCCGAAGCAAAACGCAAATCGCAATACAGCGCAATTACCAGCCCCAATCCCACCGCCGGCCCGTTGATCGCCGCGATCACCGGCTTGCTCAATGCCGGAAAATACGAATATTTCTTCTGAAAATCCGCACGCGCTCCGCCGCCGCCCGAGCCAGAGCCAGAAGAAGAGCCGGAACCCGCCCCAGCCTGCACCGCCTGCGCCCGCTGCGCGGCGTCCAGCCCTTTCGTCGCCACCGTGCTCAGCAGAGACATGTCCGCGCCCGCGCAGAATCCCCGTCCCGCGCCCGTCAGCACGATCACGCGAACATTTTCGTCGCGCTCCGCCTCCGCCATCGCAGCCCGCACTTCCTGCTCCATCACCGCGGTCCAGGCGTTTAATTTGTCGGGTCGGTTCAGCGTGATCGTGGCCACCCGCTTGGCCACCTCGTACAGCGTTTCTTGATTTGGCATGGTGAGCCGGATTATATACAATGGCGCGCGTGTTAGTAACATTCATCTGTGTGTCGCTATCTCATTCCCTGCGCGCGCCAGCCGTCGCTCCCGACCCATCTCGCCCCACCCGGAGGCTCCATGCCTTTCGTTGAAAATCAAGGCGCCAGAATTTATTGGGATGAACAAGGCTCCGGCGAACCTCTGCTGCTCATCAAGGGTCTCAGCTATCCCTCCTACATGTGGCATCGCTCGCGCCCGTTTCTGGCGCAGAGTTTTCGCACCATCGCTCTTGATAATCGCGGCATCGGCCAAAGCGACGTTCCCCCGGGCATCTATCCCATCGCGCAGATGGCTTCCGATGCCGTCGCGGTTCTCGATGCCGCGCGAGTTCCCAGCGCGCACCTTTACGGCGTCTCCATGGGCGGCATGATCGCCCAGGAATTCGCGCTGCAATATCCCCAACGCGTGCGCTCTTTAATCTTGGGTTGCACCAACGCCGGCGGCCCCCACATCGTGCGCGCCGAACCGCACGTCCTGGAAATCCTCACGCGCCAGGGCATGAGTCCGCAGGAATCTACCGAAGCCATGATCCCCTTCATTTACGACGTCGCCACTCCGCGCGCACGCATCGATGAAGACATGGCCATCCGCATGAAGTGGTATCCCACTCCGCAAGGATACCTGGGCCAGTTGCAAGGCATTCTCCAGTGGGAAGCCTACAGCCGCATCGCGCAGATCGCCGCGCCGACGCTCATCATTCACGGCGAAACCGACCAGCTCATTCCCGTCGCCAACGCCCACCTGATCGCCGAACGCATCCCACACGCGCGGCTCGCCCTCATCCCCCACGCCAGCCATATTTTCGAAACCGACCAACCCGCCACAGCAATTCACATCATCACGGAATTCCTATCTGCTCAGCAAGATCGGGCGCACCACTCGCACAGCTGAACCGATTGCGCGGAATCCTGAAGTTTTCAATCGTTGCGGGGATCGAGGCGAGGCGAAAGAACTTGACCGTCTTTGTAGGTCGTGGCTTTAGCCACGACAATGATCAAACCGCAGCCGCGCGGCTTTAGCCGCTGAAGTATCGATTTTGCAATTGTCCCCCAACCACAGCTGCTGCAACAACCTCAGGGCCGCTGCCCCGGCACCTTCCCAGCACCAGCACCCGCAATCCCCGTGCAATTCGCCGCCGGTGCAACGTGCGCCGCAGCCGCCGGAGACGAGCACGTCTGCGTCTTGCTCGCCGCGCGAATCACCACGGCCGCCACTGTCACCGCCACCGCCGCGCCCACTCCCACCGCCGTCGCGCCCGCAACTCCCAGGCCACCCACGGCTCCGCCAGCTCCTCCGCTCACGCTCGTGGTGGTGCTCATCTCCGTCACGGTCACAGGCGTCGCCGGCACCGGCGGCGTGGGAGCCGCATCAAACTGCACGCTCGACGTCTCGCCCGCGCCCACAATCACGCACGGCCCCAGCATCTTCCCGTTCTTTTCTTTCTTCTGCTCCGCATCACCCGCTCCGCCCTCTTCTTTCTTCTTGGACGTGAACGCGCAGAAATTCACCTTCCCCTCGTACACCACAATCCGCGTCGTGTCCCCTTGCGAATCCAGCGCGAAATCGGTTCCCACCACGCCCGCCACTCCCGTCGGAGTGCGAATCTGAAAACTGGCGTTGGGCTTCACCTGTTTCACGGCTTTCGCGCGCACGCGTCCGTAATTCAGATCCAGTTCCGTCTGCTGCGCTCCGCCGTCATGTTTCGTCACCGTCAGGTTCGAATCCGAACCCACGCTCAGCACCGAGCCGTCATCCAGCGCCACGCGCGCCCGCGCCAGATGCCCGGTGTTAATCACGTCGCCCCAATAAACCGCTTCCGAAGTGGAAGCAGGCGTCTGCTGCGGCCCGCGAATCACGTTCACCACCGGCAGCACCGCGGTAAGTTTCCCCGCATGCTGCGGCTGCGTAGTTTGCGCCACAACGTCCGCGGGAATCCCGAGCAGCAAACAGGCCAGCAGCGCAATCACACATGTAAATGGGTGGCGGGCGTTCATGTTATTCATGCCTCCCCGGGCAATTCTCTGGCCCCGAATATCAGCTCAGAGCTTCCCGGTGCGTGGAAATCATTCAGGAAAATACCAATCGCGGGGGTCGGGCAGAAAATTACCATAACTCGCCCACACCTCATAGCAATATTCTGGGCGACGGCTAAGGCGCCAGAGCGCCACGCGCACGCCATGCTCCGCGCGGCCGCGACGCCCCATCACATTAAAACCGCCCTATATCACGGCTTCCGTTCGCGCGCCGCCACCGACGCCATCATCGCGCGCATCGCTTCCGTGCTGCCCGGTGCATTTTTCTCGCGCCAAGCCTCCAGCCGCTTGACGTGTTCCTCCAGCCGCTCGAAAGCGTGCGGGTTCTTGAACATCTCGCGCCATCCCCCCACGATCGGCTTCAGCCGCTCCCACACGATCCATTGCTCGCCCGTGCTCTCAAAGAAAAATTCCTCATCGATCAGCCCGCGATTCACGATGTTCGCCGCCGTATCCCAGTAACTGATCACCATGCGCATGAATGCGTTTTCCTGCGAATTCGGCGGCGCCACGTTCATCACGTCTTCCAGCGATGTCGGCTTGAAATTCCTCACGTACCAATCCCGCGCTTCACGCAAACGCGGCTCCCGCCGGATGTCGTACAGCCGCAACATCAGATTTACCTGCTCGTGCGTCACCTCTCCCATCGCATCCTCCTGGATTGTCGATCACACTCACTCGGTTGCAGTCACTCGCTTGCAGCTATTCGTCGCTCGGCGGCACTTCGCCCTGCAGCATCACTTGATGCGTATGGCTCAGCGGAATTTTCGCTTGCTCGAATCCCAGCTTGATTCGGCGCCGCAATTCGCGCGCCACATCGTCTTTCCGATTCAATATCGTCCGCGCCTGCAGCCGGATCACCGTGCCATCCAGGGAAAGCGCTTCGATCCCCAGCACCCGCGGCCCGTCAATTAACGCGGCGGACCAATCCCCGTCATTGCGAAAATCCCCCGCGATTTTTTCCAGCGTCGCCAGCGCCCGCCCCACCATCTCCGCCGCCGGCACCGTCACGTCCACAAACGCCTGCGACCAATCGCGGCTCAAATTCGCCACCTGCCCCACCAGGCTGTTCGGCACCGTCACCATCGCTCCCGCCGGATTGCGTAGCACCGTCCGCCGCAACGTGAGATGTTCCACGCGCCCCGTCTCCCCATTCACCTGGATCAGGTCGCCCACCACATACTGATCCTCGAACACAATAAAAAAACCATTGATGAAATCCTTCAGCAGGCTCTGCGCCCCAAACGCAATCGCAATGCTCGCCACCCCCGCCGTCGCCATCGCCGGAGCGATGTCGAAACCCAGCACCTCGAACCCCATCAGCACCGCGACCAACCCGATAATCGCCGCTCCAATGCTGTACAGCAATCCCGCCATCGTGCGCGTCTGCTGTTCGCGCATTTGTCCGGCGCGCGACTGCGCTTTGGCCAGGTGCACCAGCCGCGCCGTCACCGCCCTCAGCATGCGCGTCAGCAGCACCGCAACCAGCAGGATCACCAGCAAACGCAAGCCGGTCTTCCCTGCAATTTCCATCCACCGTGAGAACGAATCAGTCATAAGATAGGGGGAGCGGAATTATACCACCCGGCAAGCTGCCCACGCGGCGCGGCCAGCCGAAAACCCGCAGCACATTCCGCGCACGGGAGCACGCATTATGGACCCGATAAAGCGTAATTTCATCACCCAACTATTTTCCTGGACGCTCGCTGCCCCGCTAGGGCTGCTCGCCGTTCGCACCACCTTCGCGCAGCAGAATCCCAGCCCCAAGCTGCCTCAGGGCAATACCCCGGTGTACGACGGCCGCAACGACCCGTTCGGCGATAACGCCGCCAAGCCCGACCCCAAGCAGATCCTGAAACAAAATAAAGATCAGATCCACGACGACGTCGAAAAACTCTTCGTCCTCGCCACCGAGCTGAAAGACGAGGTCGAAAAAACCGATTCCGTCAACGTGCTCTCCATGGCAATGGTCAACAAAGCTGAACAAGTCGAAAAACTAGCCAGGCAGATAAAAAATCTGTCGCGCGGCTAACTCAGCCTTTGTGAATCGCCCCACAGGGCGATTCACCCTGAGATCCCGCTGTGCGGGATCGAAACGTAGCGGCGCACTTTAGTGCGCCATTTCTGCCGCGACCGCACCCAAACCACCGCGCGGATAATTCACGCGCACCGAAACAATCTCGAACGGATGCACCGGCAGGCTAACTTTCCCGTCGCGCGAAACCGTCAACGCCGCGCCTTCCGCCTGCTCCATCAAGTTCGTCAACGTCGCAGACGCAGCCCCTGCCGGCACAGTCAACTGCACCTCGGCATTTTTCCCCGCCCATTCATAAAACCGGAAAAGCAGCGCGTCGCCATTTTCCGTTTTCTTCACTGCCGTCAAAATTACGTTGTCCTGCTCCACGCCCACAAAAGAATGCTCAGCGCCCCACGCTCCCGTATGCGAGCTCACCGCCAAAGCTCTCAATCGCGAATTGAATTCGTAGCCGCGCCGCACCGTCAGCGCCTGCTTCCAATCCCCCGCATGAGGGTAAAGCGCGTAAGCAAAATGTTGCGGCCCGCGATCCGCATCCGCGTCCGGCCACGTCGGCGAACGCAACAGCGAAATCCGCAGCACGTTGCCCTTGGCGTCGTAGCCGTACTTCGAATCGTTAATCAGGGTGAACCCGTGCGCCGCATCGCCCAAATCGGCCCAGCGCAGCGCCGGCACCTCGAATTTCGCGGCTTCCCACGAATTATTGCGCGTCGTCGGCCGCTCGATTGACCCATACGGAATCTCGTACGTCGCGTGTTCGCTCGCTGCCGCCAGTGGAAACGCAGCCTTCAGCAGCACATGCGTCTCCTGCCAGTCAAAATCATTCACCACGTCCACGCGATCGAGGCCAGCATAAAGCGTGATGTCCTGCACAAATTTCGAATGCTGCCACGTGCGCGTCACCCGAATCGTCGCGCGCAGCGGCCCGCGCTCCACCAGCTGCACGGAATCCACCATGTCCAGCCGCGTAAACGACTTCTCGAAGTTCGGCATCAATATTCCACGCGTCGTAATCTTTCGGCTTGTCCTCAAACGCAATCAATTCATTCCCGCAGGCGTCCGACGCATCCTTTGCACCCGTTGCAAAGGATTCGAAATGCGAACGCTTGTCGTACAAACTCGTGATGCAACCCGTCTTGCCATCCACCACCACGCGCAGCAGCGAATTTTCCAGCGTCAAATCGTGCGCTGATAAATCGCTGGGCGCATCCCGCCGCCCCGGCACGACGCGCAACAACGCATAACCGAGCGCCGGAACCGCGCGCGGCTCCACCAGCAAGCGCACCGTATTCGTCGCCGCATCCGACGAAATCACCTGCATCGGCAGCAAATGATTCTCCGCATCCAGCACCACAACGCCATCCTTCACGCTCTCCGGCATCTGCACTGAAAATTCCACCACGTCTTTGCGTTCCCACGCCAACGGATTGAAAATCAGCACAGGCGTCGCGCCCGCAGCTGAACGCGTATCCACCCTCGCGGCGATTTCCCCCAGCGCCGCCGCACTGGCTTCGCCCGCTGTAAAGCGAACCATGTCGTAATCCCGCTGCGCCTCCTGATAAATCACGGCAATCCCCGATCCCGCCGCCAGATCGTGAAATTGATTGAACAGCACTTTCTTCCACGCTTCGTTCAAAGCAGCAGCGGGATACGCCAAGCCGGAAAGCCACGCCAGCGAAGAGTATTTCTCCGCGTCCAGCATCCACTCTTCGCTCTCGCGCATGTTCCGCTTCTGCGCCGCCTGCGAAGTGAATACCCCGCGGTGATATTCAAAATACAATTCATCATTCCAGGTCGGTAAGCTGACCATCCCCGCCGGCGGCTCTGCCAATTGCGTCGCACCGCCCGCCATCGTCTTGTAATTCCAAACCGGCGAATGCGCCGTATCCAGCTTCCCTTCCACGTCCGAAAAAAATCCCTGCGCGTTCCCAAAAAACGTCTTCGGATACACCATCTTCGGATCGGTCCAGCGCACTCCCGCGTCCAGCATCGCCCGCGTCGGCCCTCCGCCATGATCGCCCACGCCAAACAGATGCATCATTTCCGGCAGCCCCGGATCCAATCGCCGCGCGTGCGCCACATCTTCCGCCAGCGGCTCCGGCTCGATCCCTCGCGCATAATCATGCGGAAAATATGCCAGCACCTTGCTGCCATCCGGCGCTTGCCACCAAAAAAGCTTGAACGGCAGCGGATTCGTATCATTCCACGCCATCTTCTGCGTCACAAAATAATCCACCCCGGATTTCTTGTAGATTTGCGGCAGCTGCCAGTTGTAACCGAAAGAATCCGGATTCCAGCCGATGCGCACGTCCACCCCGAATTTCTCGCGGAAGTATCGCTTGCCGATCAGCAGTTGCCGCACCAACGATTCGCCGCCCGGCATATTCAAATCCGGCTCCACCCACATCCCGCCCACCAGTTCCCAGCGCCCCTCCTTCACCCGCTCCTGTATCTCCGCGCAGATCGCTGGATATTTCTGGCACATCCATTCGCTGTAAGCCGCCGCAGACTGCGTAAAGGTGTATTTGCGGATATTCATCCATCAGCTGCAGCGCGGTCGAAAATGTGTTGTGCACCACCTGCACCGTTTCCGTCCACGGCCACAGCCACGCCGCATCAATGTGCGAATTTCCCGTCAAGCGAATGGAAGTCTGCTGCAAGTCGCCCTTGATTTTTTCCAGCTCCGCCTGCGCGCGCACCAAAGACGCATCAAAAGCCGGTTGTTGCGCCTGCCCCAGCGCCTGCAAGTCCACCGCAGCGCTGGCCGCTTCGATCCCGACGCGCACCGCACCAGCCGACGGCCCCAGCGACGGCAACAATGCGTTGGCCGAAAGCATCTCCTGCAGCAAATCGTTGGGATTCGGCCGCGCCGCACTGAATTCGATCGCCACGTTCGCCCGCGCAAAAGTTTTCCGGTCCACCGTATGCAGCAATTTCACCGCCACCAGCACGCGCTCGCCCGGCTGCGCGTGATCGAACAACACAATCGGCTCCAGGTCATCCCCCATCGCCACGCGCCTTCCGTTGAAATAAATAATCTGCGGCATCGGCCCATTCGCGTAAGCCTCGAACTGAAACCACATTCGCGCTCCGCTCAAATCGTAACCATTCAAAGTCTTCGGCACCTCAATCCACCGCCGGTACCAAACCGCCTCCGTCGGCGCGTGCGACTTTCCCGCGAAACGTCTGCCAACTCGAATCATCCAGCTCCGGCGCTTCGCCATGCGCCACATCCCCCACATGAAATTTCCACTCGCCCGCCGCAATCGCATTCAACGAACTCAATTGCGAAATCGTCCGCTGCGCCCCAGCAGAAAGCGCGCTCAAAGGATCCGTCGCCTGCGCCTGCCCCCGCGCAGCATCCGCGCACAACAACCCAGCGCAAGCCAGCGCCACGAGCAGCGCAACGCCTCGAAGTAAATTATTCCGCGAATAAAATAGCCCACGAATGCACTCAGTCACAGGCACTCTCCTCGATCGCAGCGGATTATAAGGCAACTGCGGTGCTGCCAGGCGACAAGATCGGCGTCATCCAGCCCTGCTACTGACTTTGGTAGCGCCGGCGTCCCGCCGGCTCTTTTGCCGTTGCTTGTGCTCTTGTTTTTGAGTTTGTACCGCCCGTCCCGCTTCGCGGGACGGGCGTCTTGGAATTTGCCTTTGAATTTGCAAATCGCGCCAAATCTCCGCCCAACGATCCCGCCCCAACTCTCACCCGCCTGGTGTATCATCTCCAGTTTCACAAAGCCGTGCCGCAGCGTCTGCAGCCTGGGGATTTTCTCCACCTCCCTTCGCCGCAAACTTTTCCTGCGACAGCATCTCGATCCACAATTCCCGGAGGAAGTTTCATGATCGTCGGCGTCCCACGAGAAAGCTATCCAGGTGAACGCCGCGTAGCCCTGGTCCCCTCCGTGATCCCCACCCTGGCAAAAGGCGGCCTGGAAGTCATCGTAGAAGCCGGCGCCGGAACCGAAGCCGGCTACCCCGACACCACCTACACCGCCAAAGGCGCAAAAATAATCCCCGACCGCGCCGAAGTTTTCCGCACCGCAGACATCATCGCCCAAGTCCTCTGCTACGGCTCCAACGACAAAACCGGCGACGCCGACCTCCCACTCCTCCACAAAGATCAAGCGCTCGTCGGATTTCTCCGCCCGCTAGGCGGCCTCAACACCATCCAACAAATCGCGCAACGCAACGTCACCGCACTCTCCGTCGAGCTAATGCCCCGCACCACCCGCGCGCAAAGCATGGACGTCCTCTCCAGCATGGCCACCATCTGCGGGTACAAAGCCCTAGTCATCGCCGCGGACACGCTCCCGAGAATTTTCCCCATGCTAACCACCGCCGCCGGCACCATCACCCCCGCCCGAGTTTTCGTAATCGGCGCAGGCGTAGCCGGCCTCCAAGCTGTCGCCACCGCCCGCCGCCTCGGTGCAGTAGCCTCTGCCTACGACATGCGTCCCGCCGCGAAAGAACAAGTCCAAAGCCTCGGCGGCCGCTTTGTCGAATTGCCCATCGAAGCCAAAGACGCAGAAGACGCCCGCGGCTACGCCCGCGCCCAGGGCGAAGAATTTTACGGCCGCCAACGCGAGCTGCTAGGCAAGGTAGTCGCCGAAAGCGATGTCGTCATCACCGCCGCCGTAGTCCCCGGAACAAAATCGCCCCTCCTCGTCACCGCGGACATGGTCAAGAACATGTCGCCCGGCTCCGTAATCGTGGACCTCGCATCCGAACGCGGCGGTAATTGCGAGCTGACCCAACCCGGCGAAAAAATCGTCGCCCACGGTGTCACCATCATCGGCTGGTACAATCTAGCCTCGACAGTTCCTTACCACGCCAGCCAGATGTACGCGCGCAACGTCTCCGCCTTCCTGCTGCACCTCGTCAAAGACGGCAAGCTCCGCCTCGATCCCAGCGACGAAATCACCCGCGACACGCTGCTCACCACCGGCGGCGAAATCGTCAATCCGCGCCTGCGCGAATTTTACAAACTGCCGCCGTTAGTCACCGCGCCAGAGGAGAAAAAATAGTCATGAAGATGGATCTGCTCACCAGCCTTTACGTTTTCATGCTCGCCGCTTTCATAGGTTTTGAAGTCATCCGCCAGATCACTCCGCTGCTGCACACTCCGCTCATGTCCCTCACCAACGCGCTCGACGCCATCGCCGTCGTCGGCGCCATCATCCTCACCGGCGAACATCGCAGCACCCTCTCCACCATCCTAGGTGCCCTCGCCATCGTCGCCGCCACCAGCAACGTCGTCGGCGGCTTCCTCATCACCGATCGCATGCTCAAAATGTTCAAAACCAGCGGCCCCAAAAAATAATGATCCCCTGGCTCGGCACCGACACTTTCATCGAAATCATCTACCTGATCGCTACCGCGCTCTTTATCCTCGCTCTGGTGTGGATGCGCACCCCCGCCACCGCCCGCCGCGGAGTGCGCGCCGGCGAGCTCGGCATGTTCCTCGCCATCGCCGGCACGCTCCTGAATCACAACATCATCGAATATAAATGGATCGCCATCGCCCTGGTCCTCGGCACCATCATCGGCGTGCCCCTCGGCATGGTCCACATGACCGCCGTCCCGCAACGCACCGCGCTCAGCCACGCCTTCGGCGCCTTCTGCGTCACGCTAGTCGGCACCGCCGAATTTTATCTGCGCGCGCCCCACGTGCCGCCCTTCATGATGTCCGTGCTCTCCATGGAAGTAATTCTCGGCGGCCTAACCTTCACCGGCAGCCTCATGGCCGCCGGAAAATTGCAAGAAATCCTCCCGCAGCGCCCCATCACTTATAAAGGTCAAAACGTCGTCAATCTCTTGTTCCTCGCCGTCGCCATCGGCATCGCCGCCTATCTCGTCCACAATCCCGCCCACACCCATCTGTTTCCGCTGATGCTTATAATCCCTCTGATCTTCGGTGTGCTCATGATCATCCCCATCGGTGGCGCCGACATGCCCACCGTAATCTCGCTGCTGAATTCCTACGCCGGCCTCTCCGCCGCAGCCATGGGTTTCGTCCTCGATAGCAAGCTGCTCATCATCGCCGGCGCGCTAGACGGCGCCTCCGGCTTCATCCTCTCCGTTAATATGTCCAAAGCAATGAATCGCTCCTTCACCAACGTCCTCTTCGGCGCCTTCGGCCAGGAACAAGTCTCGAGCGCCACAGCCGAACAAGCTCGCCCCGTGCACAGCGCGACGCCCGAAGAAGCCGCAGCAATCCTGGGCGCCGCGAGCAAAGTAATCATCGTTCCCGGCTACGGCATGGCCGTCGCCCAAGCCCAGCACAAAGTCCGCGAACTTTACGACGCCCTCACCAAACGCGGCGTGGACGTAAAATTCGCCATCCATCCCGTCGCCGGACGCATGCCCGGACACATGAACGTCCTATTAGCCGAAGCCGACATCCCCTACGACAAGCTTCTCGACATGGAAGAAGTCAACGATGATTTCCCACAAGCTGACGTTGCCCTGGTGATCGGCGCGAACGACGTCACCAATCCCGCCGCCCGCAGCGATCACGCCAGCCCCATCTACGGCATGCCCATTCTCGATGTGGACAAAGCCCGCACCGTAATGGTCATCAAACGCAGCATGAACCCAGGCTTCGCCGGTATCGATAATCCCCTGTACTACCTCGACAAAACCCTGATGCTCTTCGGCGACGCCAAATCCTTCGTAAACTCGATAGTCCGCGAACTAGCCGGCGGCCACAACTAGCTCCGCGGCTTCTTGACCGCGATTACTTTGGAAGATACCCTTCCTGACATTGTGACGGTTCGCCGGAAAAAGCGAGTTACGAAGCCGAAGCCCGGCGACAAAGTGGTACTGAAGGCGCTGCCGCCGGGATTCATCGACGATCTTCCGGAGGATGAGCAATGCGCAATATCAGCGAGGGTTGGCAGACCAATGATGCTAATTGGATGTGACCGAGACGGAAGAGCGGAACTGGAGTTCATAGCCAGCGATGACTCAATTCACACGCTCTACGTTGATTTGAAGTTCATCAGGCCGTGGTGAAGCGGTCTCTTCGCACTGTCCCGATTCCATTTTCGTCTTTGCTTTTATCTGTGTTCATCTGCGTTCATCTGTGGTGCCTTTGAACTTCCGCCGATTCCCCGCTCCAATCCATTGCGACCCCACAACCGAACGTAATACAATCATTCGACCAACGGTAATCTCCGATTGCGCCCGTAGCTCAGATGGATAGAGCGTGTGCCTCCGAAGCACAAGGTCGACGGTTCGAATCCGCCCGGGCGCACCACTCCTGTTCTTGTGCTGCCTGGCAGTCTCGTTCTCGTGAAGCCTTTCGTTACCCTCAGTCCCCGGCGCTGTTACGAATCTCGTTTCATCCTCCTGCCGAAGCTTTCTGCATCGCGACAACATAGGCCTGCACTCGCGAGTACACAAACGAACGATCCTGTTCGAGAAGTTGCCGGCTATAATCCTCTCGAAGTTGGATCTTCCAGGCGAGGCTTCCTTGAACCTCCCGTGGAATTACCAGGTTGCGGAAGCAAAGCCTGGCTCCAGGCCTGGCTGTTCGAGCTACCTCCTCGAACGTCAGCGCCGTTTCCTCGGGGCTCATTAGCTCGCAGATGTTCGACAAACTAAAGGCGTCGATCGAGGCTGCCGGGCGATCAGTCAGCCAGCTTTTCGCGTCAGCGGTGACGATTTGGATGCGGTCGAGCCTGTCGCGTATCACCGCTAGATTCTCTCTTCGCAGGAACTCTGGAACCGCATCGGGCGTCACGTACCGGCCGAGCAGGTACTGCGCGAGAAAATAGTTCGATGCCACGGGGATCTCTCGCAGCGCCCGTTTCGAGCGGTTGAAGAAGCTTTCCGCGAACGACGAAGCCCCATCATCGAATCGAAAGTAGTCGGCCGATAGCCCTCGCTTTGCCAGCACGCGCTTATTGAACGCCAGGCGAAAGAGAATCCGCCACTGCGCCGTGTTCCAGGTGCGATCGAAATACTCCTGCTGTTCCTCGAGCGATCGACTTTCGAACAATCTTTCGGTCCGGTTGCTGCCTTGAACCAGGCGGAGCAAGCGGCGGAAGTGACGCAGGAACTTTTCATAGCGGCCTTGGTATACGACACCGGCCCGAATCATCGGCAGCCGCCGCCGCCAGTATTCCAGCGCCGCTTTGCCGAAATCCTTACTGAGAGAATGGAACATTTCGATTCGATCTTTCGACGGCTGCAGGCCGAGAAACCCGTAAAGATCGTCGCATCCCAAATGTCGAATCGCGGCGCACTTCAATTCTAATAGGTGCGATTGGCAACCATTGATATCCACCGCATAAATCTGGGCGGGATTTTCCAGCAGAAAACTCAGCGTGTTACAACCGCCGGAACTGATCGTGAATAGTGTGTCCGTAGGCTGAATCTGCAGAGCGCGCTTGTCCGAGGCCGGGTCCTCCCAACTCATTCCAAAGAGCAGGTCCGAAAGCTCGACTTGTGCGTCTTGATTCGATTTCATGGACGCACTTCCGCCGCAAGGTTCGAAATTCGTTCTTCCACGGGCCCATCGGCATTAAATAAGGGAGCCAGCCCGATTCCGTGTTTTTGTGCGATATTCCATATCTCGTCTACTTGAGATGGTGTGATCAGGCCTCGGCCGCGGGAAAAGGATTCGAAACGTCCCTCCAGCGCCAACGCCATCCCTTCGAGCAAACAGCCATGCGCCACATTTGGAAATGGGTGGGCATTAAGGATCCCCCGCAAGTCCGGATCGAGTCGAATTCCGCCTTTCGCTTGACCGAGACCCCCGAAGAACACTGCGCCCTGCGCTGGACTACAGCCGGCGCGCAGGTTCTTCGGATACCCTGCATCGCAAATGATCGCGTCCCTGGCGAACCCTTCCAGAAAAATCGTGGGAGCAGCCAAGCTCGCCGCGCAGACGATAAAGTCCGCCCTCGCGGCGAGTTGTTGCACATCGGTTCCCATTTCGATTTCAGCTCCACAACCCGTCAATTGAGCGCCAAATTTGTGCAACCGATCTAAATTCCGCGCGCAAAGGAGCAGCCGCTTCACTCGCGGTGCCAAGCAAAGCGCGCAACCCGAACCGACGTCACCAGTCGCCCCAATCACCAGCACGCGCGCATCCCGTAAATGCCGGCCAGCCAGCTCTGCCGCCCTTTCCATCCCGCGCATGATCAGTGCGACTGTTAAAGTGTTACCCGTCGTGAACGCCGTTGCGGCGTGCTGCGGCAGTAAATCGAGATTACCTTCCAGCAGAATCGAACTGAATCCACCCAGCGCTACAATCTTTGCCTCTTCTCGAATTGCGTACTCCGCAGCCTCTCGCACCCGTGCCAGATTCTCCCGTAAAAATCGTCCCTCCAGCCGATCCGGCGGAATAAAGGAATCAATATACACACCGCGGGATTCGCCCCCCCGCAACGAGCCAACCCGGACCCGACAGAGTGTGCGCGCAGGCAGCCAGGGAAGGATCTCTTGCAGGTCTTGCAGCGGTATCGGCTGTTGCCGTCCTCGCAGTGCCGAGAGCACTGCCGCTGCCGCTCCCCAACTCTCCGGATGGCCGATCAGCGCGAAATCAGCGGACGTCTCCATCGCCTCCGCCTCCCGCTTCAAACCGGTAATTGCGCCACCCAGGCAAGCGTTGCTTCCCCCCGCAATCCGATCGCATCCAGTATTTTCAGATAGTGGCGCAACGAAGCGCCTCGAATGTTGCTGAGACTCAGGCCGATCCCCGGAAGTGATGGTTTCACACAATTGCCGTAGCACAGGCCGCAGTGCCCGCCTCGGTCTTCCCGCCCTACCATCTCGGCGAAGGTCGTCATCACGTCCTCGTGCAGCATGTGGACTTTCGCATCAAACGCTTCCGGGCCGCGTGCGCGCTCGTCTCGCAGCATCCCCACGGCGTGGTCGATGTGCTCGGCTTCTTCGCTTGCGATTGCCGCGAATGTCTTGGCGAGTTTCCCCGGCGCTACTGCTGCGATCTGCTGATAGCCCGCAACCGCAAAAGATTCCAGCATCACTTCCTGCACCAGCAGACAGCCGACGAAGTCAGCGGCCCGAGCGCGCGCCATAAAAGCAGCTCGCATCCGTTTCCAGTAGAGCGCATAAACATCCCCCTTCACCGCGATGCCCAGATCACTTCCGGCGGCGGTGAACCTGGCTGCATGGCCTTTTTCGCTTTCGGCGTGCTCGAGAGCCTCGGCCTTCTCGTGCGGCTCCGTGCAGATCCCCGCCAGCGCTTCGTAGTTCAGGGCGGCGACGAGTTCTCCCGTTACTGCCTGGGCCAGGACGTCCCGCCATACCTGGGCGTTCTGTTCGTCCGTTGCATGTTCCATTGCTGAAGATTTGTTTACGTTGGCGTCTTCCATCAACATCCTCCTACTCAGAAATTTTCAGACCAGTGCATAGTCTTCATACGGCAATCCCGCAGCGAGTGATTCAAGCCGTTCGGGTTTTGTCAGGCTCGTCGCCAAGGCGTGGGACGAAAACGTAAACCGTGGGATTCCCCGGACGAGTCGGCGCAGCGGATCGCGTTCGTGCAGCCCAATCACCAGGAATGTGAATCGCCGCCGAAAGGCCTCTGCGCGCGCCATTGCCACCAGCGCTTGGAGTGCCTGCCCGTGCCCCTCCTCGCAGGCGACAAACCGCGCATAGAGAACCCGCAAGGGCTCTCCAATCCGGGGAACACGCAATCCGGGGAGCGGGGCGGTGGCGATCCGCAGCAAGGCCAGCGCGCCGCGGATAGTTGCCGAAGCGTCGAGCAGTACGTTGCGCTTGATCTCCCGCGTGTCGTGCAGGCTGAGGGTTGCCACAATGCTCCCATCATTGCGCGCGACAAACATCTTTGAAAAAGGTTCCTCCCGGCAGCCGGAGAGTGTCCTGGCAAGATCATCCTGCGAAATTTGTGGAGCGAATTGCCGCGCACGATGGAAGCGATCCAGCAGCATTGTGATTGCCGGCAGATCACCCGCCTCGGCGCTCGCAATGCAGTGCTGCCGCGAACGCCCTGGGAACGGCGAAGGGATCACCTCGTCCACGAGAAACCGCCCCAGCGAAGCCCATCGCGGTATGCCCAGCCGTCCTTCAAAGAGCGGCATCACACGCTGGTTGCCGTCCGCCACTACGCTGAAACAAAGATCGATGCCCACAGACCTCAAATGGGCCTCCAGGGTTTGGATCAGCCGCAGCGCTATGCGAGTTCCTGAAAAGCGCGACTGCACTTTCATGTCTCCCACGTAGGCGACAATTTCCGGAACTCCCGCCACATACGCGGTCCGCAGCGATGCAGAAATGCAACCGATGATCTCGCGCCCCCGCACCGCAACGTAAACTTTTCCTTCTCCCCGCAGCCGGAGCAATGCGAAGAAATCCGGATCACGGTCGATTCGCAGCGCGATACTACCTGCCATGGGAGTTGACCGGGTGAGCGCCAGCAACTCCTCGTTGTCGCCTTCCACCGCTTCGCGGATCTCCACGCGTTGGCGCAATACGGCGGGGGCGCAGAGCGACGAAGGCGCCTGACCCGGAATATCAACATCGCAACCGCTCACTTGCCCCTCCCTGCCGTTTGCGTCGCGTCCGCGCCGCGCAGCCCCCATGGCCACCAATTCCAGTCGCCTGCCAGATGTGGGATGAGCGCTTCCACGGAAGGTTTGGCTTCGGCGAGGCCAATGATGACGATGGTTCCTTCTCCCTTCCCTGGAAAAATCGGATCGTTCCAATTGAGATAAGAAACCTCGCCAGATACTCCGGGCTCTTTCCGCACCTCTTCGACGTTATTCCCTAACACTTGCCGTCCCTCGTCGGAGTCCGCTGCGGGCAGGCCGTGCATCACCAGGATGACGCGCTGCGCCAAAGGAGACCGAAATTGCTCGGCCAGTTCTTGCGAGACGCGTTCCGCTTCACTGCCTTTTGTGTTCGCAGCGGTTTCCAGTCGGCGATCCACGTGAAACGAATACAGAATAAGGACAACAGCAGCAACACAGACGACAGCAACGCGCCAGAATCGGCGTGAGGTGCCACGATAACTGACGGGATCTACGTGGCTAGCCACGCTAATGTTCGCCGACGACGGACTCTAGTTCAGAACGCGGCGGCAGGGGGCCGCAAGCCTGAAAGCGTGGCGGCCACGCTTTCTCCAGCGGCTGCGGCGGACGCCACTGTTCAAGATACGCCGTTAGAAAATCACGCGTTGGCTGCTCGGCTGCTATCTTCGGGAGATAAATCCATGGGATCCAAGCTGCGACGTGGTGGGTCAAGTGATAATTGAAATGCAGGTAGAGGAGTTCCAACGGGCGCCATAGCTGGAGATCGAATGCCCCGAGAACCGCATGCCGGGGGGTGCGCACGTGATAAATGTACTGCTGGCTTGCCCAGCAAAATGCAAACAATGCATAACAAATCGCCAGGGCGGAGAGCGTGAAGTGAAGAAACAGCGAAGCGACCGTCCAAATGATCGCGGTTATCACCAGGTCTCGGCGAACGTATCCGCGATGCACGCTGTTCAGAAACTGAAGGTAGCGTGAAAAGGCTCCGGCGTCCTCTCCTGGCGACGGAACCCTAATGGAACTCGGCGTAATAGCGATCACCAGAAATGCCAGCGGAGTCAAGAACCAGAACAGACCGCAAAGGACGAGGTAGTAGTTAATCCGCTTCAGCCAAGGGACTTCCGTGGGCAGAACATAATCTTCCAGCTCCGCGTCAGAACGATTTCTTCGATGGTGAGTAAGGTGGGCAATTTCAAATAAGTGATAGCTGGCAGGAAATATCGAGAACAGCATAATACCAAGCCCATCATTTACTGCCGAGTTGGCGTGTAGTTTACCGTGCACCGCCTCGTGACCCAGACAAAAGCCGAGCTGCATAATAAAGGCGAACATGACCGCAAGCAGTCCCGTCACCCAGAGACTCTTTGCATGAGAGGCTGATGCCAGGAGGGCGAAAGCGGCGGTGATCTGAACTGCGGTTAAAGCTATGTTCAACTTACCGGGTATCGGGTACCGAGCTGAGTCGGATTGAAGGATAAAATGTCCCTGCGCTATCGCCTCGCGCCAGCCGAGTGGGTCTTGGTCGCTCATAGCTTCTTGCGCATTCGTCATTGTGTTTTTTAGCCTGCAATTTCCGTTCAATGGAACCCGGGGTTTTCTGTTCCGATGGCGGCGCTCAGGAAGGCAAGACCGGCAGAGCCGCTTCACTTCAGGAGAGGCATCGCGGTGCGTGATCAGTTTCTTCCAGCGCGAGCACTGGTAAGTCTGCCGGCCCTTGACAACCAGCAAAACAAATAAATGACTGGGCGAAGGATATTCTTTCGCAGGTTAACTTGTCAAAGAATTCTTCTCGCAATATATATATATCGTGTCTGCAGGCTTGATCGAGACTCCCCGATACCTGGCTGTCCGCGCCGCTCTAAAATGGACCCCGACTTCATGATCAGAATTGACACACTGTTCGTCAAACCTCAGACTCTTCGAACCCCATTAAGATGTACGCGCGAAAACTGCCGCGATCCGAAATGCGCTTTTATCTCGAAAGAGGATATCTATGACCAAGCTGCTTGGATGCCTGTTTGCTATCCCCATCATGATCCTGCTTGGGAGCGGCGCGGGCGCGGCCTCACCTCGGAAATCCAAGGCACGCCAAAACGCGAACGGTAGCTGGAACCTTGATTTAGGTAAATCACAGTTCGGTGAGGGCCCCCCAGCCAAAATCTGCCCATCTCACTGTTTATGTGAAGGGTAATAGCTTGTCTTGGAAAAGTAATGGTCTCCCTTACTCTGAGAGGTCCTGAAGACGAGCAAGTTCAGGACCCGTGTCCTGATCCCAAAAAGCGATTTGCTAAACGCTGGGGTGACAATCCATGCCGATAATGAACCCTTTTGGGCGCGCTATATCAACCACAGCCGTTCCCCGCTGGAACTTTGCTCCCCTTCAGTGTAGATTCTTTTTGCGTAGGATACCCGACGAGACCCGTCAACTGGCATAACAACGACCATGCACCTGGCAGGCAAATTAGCCGAAGCTGACCTGAACGAAGCGCCGCAAGCCGCTCGCGAAGGTACACGTAACTCCGCGAAGAGCATGGATTCCCGAATCGCGTTTCGCCTGTTCTCGGTTCCCGTGGCTCTGGCCAGCATTGCCGCTCTAACTCTCGTCGCCCTGCCATCCCTTGGCTTTTATGGCGCAGCCACGCTGCTCGGAAAAATCCGTCCCCTGCGCGACGCATATCAATTTCTCTCCGCCGCTTACGACCGGCTCCTCGATCGCCTCGGCCAAATTATTCTGCGCGACTCCCGAGACATTCCCGCGCTGCGCCTCATGGTCTCCGTCACCCTCACCGCCGTGCCAATTTTCCTGGCGCAACTCGTCATAAAAAAACCTCTGCTCTGGCTCGCGCTGGCCTTCTACCTTTCTCTCTACGGCCTCAAGTTTCAGCGCTTCGTCAGAATGTTCAGCGCCAAACACCTGGAAGCTCACCGCCGCCAAGGCTACTTCTCAGACAAATACCACAAGGTCTTCGGCCGCTACGTCGAGTTCTTCCTCGGATTTCTCTACGGCAACGTTCCTGAACTCGATCGCACCGTGCACGTCCGCCTTCACCACAAAGAAAATAGCGGACCCGACGACACCACCTCCACCATCGGCTACGATCGCACCAGCAAAATGGATTTCTTCTGGTATCTCTCGCGCAACATTTGGACGGTCGTGGGCCTGATCCCCTATGTGTACTTCAAAACCAGAGGCGAGGACGAGAACCGCCGCCGCATGTTATGGGGAATCACACTCTACGCAATTTATTTCGCGGCGGTTTTTATTTACGACTGGAGAATCGGTCTCGCCTACGTCCTGGTTCCTCTTCTCGTCATGAATTTCATTATGGCCATGACCGCCTGGGTCCAGCACGCTTTTTACGACGCGCAACGCCCCGAGGATTATTTCGCCAACACCGTCACCGTCTATGACGAAGTGAACTTCATGAACGAGGGTTACCACCTCTGTCATCACCACCGTTCCGGCCTGCATTGGACGGAGATGCCCGCCCATCTCGAGCGCATCAGCGACAAAATGCGCGAGTCCGGCTCCCTCGTCTTCCGCGATATGGACTTTATGGATCTTTTCGTCGAACTCACCCTCCTCCGTAGAATGGATGTCCTAGCCGATAAGCTAGTCCCCTGGCAGCCCATGGATCACCAACAAAGGCTCGCGCTGCTGTTCGAAAGAACCAAGCCCGTGCGAACCCCCGCCTCGGCCTGAAAACCCACTGTTCGCAACCCAGAACGGCTTCCCACCCATTTTCCCGTTTCCTTTTTCCATTTTCGCTTTTGCTTTTATCAGTCTTTATCAGTGTTCATCTGTGGTGCCTTTGCCCCTCCCCCACCTCCCCACTCCAAACCCCCAAATCCAACCTTTCGCTCGATATTCACTTCTTACCATCCGAATTGCGGCTAAAATAGCAGCGCGTGCCTCGGCGGCATCCTCAACCGCAATCGTCTTGTAACTGCCGCTGCGCCGCAGCCGTCCCTTCACTGGATTTCCGGGAGCCTTCGAAATGAAGAAATTGCTTTTGCTCGCGCTGGCCACATCGTTCGCCACCGTAGCTTTCGCGCAGGATGCACCAAAAAAAGTGGAAATCGCCGCGGATTATTCCTACTTCCGCGTCCCGCAAGGCGGCTTCGTCCCGGACTCCGCTTTGAACGGCGGCGGCGCCTCCGTCGCCTATTTCTTCTTCAAACACCTCGGCCTCAAAGCCGAGTTTCAGGATTACGGCACCTACGCGCAGAGCATTACCGTGCCCGCCAGCACCCAGGGCTGCAATAGTTTCTCCGATTGCCAGCTATCCGTTAGCGGCGGCGTCTTCACCTACACGGTTGGACCAGTCCTGCGCTTCCGTGTGAAGCGCTTCGAGCCCTTCGCGGAATTTATGATCGGCGGAGCCCACGACAATACCTACCGCAACATCTACAACGCCTGCACCGCCCAGGGAGAATGCATCAACCTCAGCAAGCTCCCGAACAACACGGCGCTTGATTTCGTCGTCGGCGGCGGCCTCGACCTCCCCTTCCGCGAACACATTTCCTTCCGCCTCGCCCAAATCGATTACGTTCGCACCGGCTTCGGCAATAGCACGGTCATCGGCAAAAGCACTCAGGACAATCTCCGCGCTCAGGTCGGAATCGTCGTCAGGTTCTAACCGCGCCAAGCTTCAGGCTTTGCCCCCGCGCGACACCTGATCAATATCGGTAGGGGCGCTGCTTGCTGCGCCCCAGCTCGCCGCAGTTTAATCCACGTCGCCGACTCGCCTGCACCTTTCTCCCTGGCCTCTGAGTCGCTGACGATGCGACGCGCACCGTCATCCTGCCTGCCCTGAGTGATTTTGCGAAGGGAGTCTGGCGCCTTTGTTTCAAGCTAGGCGAAAAATCTCTCCCGCACTCACACTCGGCGCTCCACTCACCCGCCGCCTCCGCACAATTTCCTTCCCTTCCCCATTCATCTTTTTGCGATTTTAGTGTACTAGTAGAACTGCACACATAATTTGAATCGTAGTCGTGGCACTACGACATCATCCGGCGCCCGGTCCCTGTATCCGCCTCAACGCACAGCAACCCAGCGGATCCAGTCGTCCCTCGGCACTGCCGGCATCCCAAGGAGCAACAATTCGATGGCGAAAGGCAACAACATCGGCATCCTCACCGGCGGCGGCGACGTCCCCGGTCTCAATTCCGTAATTAAATCCGTAGTGTACCGCGCCACAGAAATGGGCCGCACCGTTACCGGCATCCGCAAAGGTTGGAAAGGCCTCACCAACATGAATCCCGCCGACACCGGCGAAGCGCAACTCCATCTTCCACTCACCCGCGAAAATACCCGCACCATTGACCGCAGCGGCGGCACCTGGCTGCACACTTCCCGCACCAATCCCCGCAAAGTCGCCGCCAGCAAAGTCCCCGCGCACATCTCCCCAGACCAACTGAAGAAACTTTCCTTCGACGGCAAATTTTACGACTTCACTCCCATCGTCATCGAAAATCTCCAGCGCCTCGGCATCGATTGCCTCATCGCCATCGGCGGCGATGATACCCTCAGCTTCGCCTCCGTCCTCTCCAGCCACGGCTTTCCCGTAATCGGCATTCCCAAGACTATGGACAACGATGTCCACGGCACCGAATACTGCATCGGCTTCTCCACCGCCATCACCCGCGCCAAAGATGCCATCAACCGCCAGCGCACCACCCTCGGCTCTCACGAACGCATCGGCGTATTCCGCATTTTCGGACGCGACGCCGGCTTCACCGCGCTCTACACTTCCTACATCACTTCCGCCCGCTGCCTCATCCCCGAAGTTCCCTTCGATCTCGACCGCGTCGCCAAAATCCTGATGGAAGACAAGCGCAATAATTCCAGCAACTATTCCCTGGTGATCGTTTCCGAAGGCGCTACCTGGACCAATCGCGTCGTGGACGAATACGGCGAAGCCGACGCCTACGGCCACAGAAAAAAAGTGGACATCGGCCACGCCCTCGCCGACGACCTGCATCGCCGCACCGGCGAAGAAACCATCGAGAGCGACCTCACCTACGATTTGCGCAGCGGCGAACCCGATGCCATTGATCAAATCGTCGCCATCACCTACGCAAATATCGCGCTCGACCTCATCCGCGACGGCGTCACCGGTCAAATGGTCGGCGTGCAGAACGGCTGCTACGCTTCCGCCCCGCTTCCCGCGTCCTCAGCCGGCGCCCGCAGAGTGGACGTAGCCGCCCTCTACAGCACCGAGCGCTATCGCCCCAACTACACCGCCAAACTAGGCGCCCCCCTGCTCTTCGGCCACACCTAGAATTTAGCTCGCGAGCCTGCCGCAGGTTCGCGACCGGCTGGCGCCAGCGATGCGCGCCAGAATACTATTGTAATAGCACGAACGGTCGTGCTATTATCCACGCAGCAAAATGAAAGCCCACCCCCAACGATCCGCACCGCACACGCCTCCGCTCTCCGTCGCCGCAAGAAAACATCCATCCCGCCGACCCCGCGGCCTCAAAACCCGCCGCGCCATCCTCCGCAAAGCCGTCAACATCGCTTCCCTGGAAGGCCTCGAGGGCCTCACCATCGGCAAACTCGCCGCTACCCTGCGCATCAGCAAGAGCGGCCTCTTCGCTCACTTCGGCTCCAAAGAAGATTTGCAATGCGCCGTCGTGGACGAAGCGCGCGACATCTTCGTCGAAAAAGTCGTGCGCCCCGCCGCGCAACTCCGCGGCCTCCGCCTCCTGCGCGCCCTCTGCCAGAAACTGGCTAGCGAATACGGCGAACAGAAAGTCTTCCCCGGCGGCTGCTTTTTCTCCGCCGCCTCCCTCGAATTCGATGATCGCCCCGGCCCCGTTCGCGATCGCATCGTCGGCCTGATGAAAAAATGGCTGGGAAATCTGGAACACGCCGCGCGCGACGCGCAATCCGCCGCTGAAATCCGCAAGGACGTTGACGTCCGCCAGCTGGCCTTCGAAATTCAGGCCCTCGCCATGGGCGGCAATTGGAGCTCGCGCCTCTTCCGCGATCAATCCGCTTTCCGTTCAGCCAGCGCCGCAATCTTAAGGCGCATTGACCAAGTCACAGTATCCGTACCACCGAGGAAGTGATGCGCATCGCTCCGCGATTGCTAACTGCCGCCGTCGCCAGCCTGCTGCTCTCGCTTGCCGCGCAACCGCAGCTTCAGGCGCAAACGCAACGCGCGGCCGCGCAGTCCACACCCAACGCCAATTCCAACGAGATCCCCCTGCAACGCTGCGATCGCCTTCCCGTCGTAATCCTCCAGGTAAACGACGCCAACAAGCGCTTCCTCATCGACACCGCCGCCACCTCCATGCTCAACGAAAAATCATTCGCTTCAGGACACTCGAAAGAAATCCGCGTGCAATCCTGGAATCAAACTACCGCGCTCAGCGCGCGCGTCGTTTCCATCGACGAGCTAAGGCTCGGCAACCACATCCTGCGCGGCGTCACCCTCCCGGCGATTGACTTGTCCGCTCTCGCCAAAGCCTGCGGCGCCCCACTCGACGGAGTCCTCGGTGTCGACCTCCTCGAGCAACTCGGCGTCACCATTGACCTCCAACGCAGCGTCGCCCGCCTCGGCATCGCGCAACCCAGCTCGGCCGAAGTTTCCGTCATTGCGGACATGGAACAAGCCATGCACTCTTGCTCCGATGCTTTCAACAACGCGGACGCCGCCAAACTTGCCGCCTGCTTCGATCTCGATTTCGTCCTCAGCTCCCCAGCCGGCGAATTGCGCGGGCGCGAGCAAGCCACCAATCATTTTCAGCAAACATATTTTGGCATCACCCCACGCGTCCATTTTTCCATGACCATGAAAGATCAGCGCGCCGTCGGCGACGTGGTTTGGAGTTTGTACGACTACACCATCGAATCCGCGACCATTCACACCACCGGCCGCGGCATGATGCTCTGCCGCAAATCCGATGGCCACTGGTACATCCTCAGCATGCACGAATCGCCCACCGATTCCGCTTCCAATCGCGCACGCTGATGAAAGTTGGCAGGGAGACTCTCTGCATGCCATCTCATAAATGCGTTGGACCGGAAGGGCGGGGCTTTAGAGCGTGGGTGAGGACTGCTGGTTTTCGTCAGGGCACGGCTTCAGCCGTGCCGTAACTGCCGCAAAATCAGGACGGCTTTAGCCGCTGAGGCCACGAATTTGCAGTTCTCACACAGACTCTTTAGCCCCTGAAGCCACGCCTTTCTGTTGCGGCAGAAAATTTGTGAGATAGGTTGTGTGAAAAAGGGGGATTGCCCCGGCCCTTGCGAGCCGGGGCACTGAGGAGGGATTACTACTCGTGATCTTCTGCGTTCAATTCCGCCGCCACCGGTGTCAGCGTGCCGAATAACCCATTGGCGTAGCCGTCTATCCCCGCCGCGAAAAATAGTGCCGGGCCCGCCGAAGGACTGGCCGTGCTGCCCGCTTCGTTGCTGCCCCGGTTATCAAATTCCACACCCCACAATCCGCTGATGGCGATCGGCGCGCCGGACGCGTCCAGCAAATTCCCCAGGAAATGTCCGCTCACCGCGTCGAACCCCGCGATCGTCCCACCGAATCTGTTGCCGATCAGCAAATCGTGGCTGAAGAATCCGTAATCCTGCGGAGCAAGCGCCACTCCCCACGGAGCCTGCAGCCATGGGCCGTCTTCCAGACGCAGCACCAATCTGCCGCCCGCCGTGAACACGTCCACAAAACCGCACTGCTCGCCGCAGCTGTCGTCCGCGGACGTCTTCGTCGCATTCTGCTTCGCGTACGCCACCACCACGGTTCCGCCCACAGCTTGCACGTTGTACGGAGCGAAATCGTGCGGGATGCGCTCGTCCTCAAACGCTTCTTCGGAAATCTTCACCCGCTTGTAGTTCTTGTCGAATACCTCGATGCGCCGCTGGCTGAAATTCGCGGCCAGCAGGAAATGATCGCCTTCCCTTTCCACCCACGTCAGTCCCATAAACACCGCACCGTTCTTCGATTCGTCCACTTTGTTCACCGCGAGCGACTCCCCCACACCTGCGCTGTTCGGCGTGATCGGCGTGAACGGCGGACCCCATCCAGAAATCGTGCCGTTCTTCGTCGCAAAAATAAATGCCGCCGGATTATTGGCGGCCAGAGCAAAATCACTGGTGCCATTGAAAATCATTCCCGTCGGGGTCGATGGACCTTTCACTCCCGCCGCGTTAGGTACGGTCACCACCAACGGCACAGTCGCCCCGCCGCCGGTGTACAAAGTGGAAGTGCCGGTCCCCGCGTTATTCACCCACCAAGGACTCGCCGCGCCGCGCGACACGCCCCAAGCATTCTTCAGATTCGGGTCAATGCCTACTTTTGTTCCGTCGGCATTGTCCGGCTGCGCAATGTCAGACACCAAATTCTCCTGCGTATAATGTTGCGCGAACGTGCTCAGCGGCAGAACCGCCAGTACCGCGCTCGCCAGGAATGCCTTTGCTGCTTTTGGGGAAACTCTCATTGCCTGTGCCTCCTTAAGTGCACGAAAGATAGACCGTTAAGATTTCGGCTGGCGCGGCATCTGGGCCGCCCCATCACGAAGCGCATCTGCCCGATTTCTGCGATTTCTGGATACGCCGAGCGGAGGCTACAACTGTTGCGGGGTCATCCTTGTTTTTCCGCGGTCATTAACTGGTAAACAAATTGTCTCCGCCGCGGCGCGAAGAATTGACATCTTTAAATCGCGCATTAACGAGCGCCCGCGCGCTGGACAGCTCGCATTTTTCGGCGCCTTCCTATTCGAGACGGGAGCGCTGGCTGTGCGCCGTTGAATTTGACTCTGTAGCGGCCGGTTCAGCTTCATCGAACCGGGCAGCCGTTGCCGTAGGTTCGCCGTTGCATTTGTCTTTGACTTCGTGGCGGCCGCCTGCTTTTTTAGGCGCGCGCCTTTGACTTCGGTTTCCACTGCTTCTTCCGCGTTCCCACCCCCCGCGCTCTCTGCGTGAAATCTTTGGCCTCAGCATGACGAAGCACTGCAACTCCACGAATTCACTTCGGACAGGTAGTACTAGTTCTGTACCATTTCTGTACCGCGTCTGTCCTTTCGAACAGCTGTTTTCGCATCGCCTTCATGCTAACGTCGAATGAAAATTAAAATATGACACCGCATTCAAATTCGCGCCAATCTCGCCGACGGACGGCCACGTTACCCACGCAGTCTGTGTTCAGTCCGGCCTTGAACCCGTGCCGGTGGCGGTGTGAAGGAAACAGGTTGGCCCTGCGCGCCGTTCGCGCGTCGCGGCTCACGAGTCACGAGTCACGGATCACAAGTCACGCATCGCAGCTGCCGAGACTCGCATCGCCTCTCCTGATTGGTACGTACGAGCCATCGCACCGGTCACCGTTCACTAACCTGGTCCCAAATCACGCGATTTCTAATCGACACTTAATGCAATTAGAAACGCTCGTAACTCGCAGAAAACAAACAACGGCGCCCATTTCTAATCGACACAAGTTTAGCTCGTACGGCTCGCCTCTCCCCGCCCGGGAACTACCCACCCTCAAGTATCCATCGCTTCGCTCCCAGCCTCGAATCACGGATCACTGCTCACCAATCGCGAATCACTCTGTTTGCGCATGCGGCGAACCTCTGCGAAACTAGGGCCATGCGAAAATTACCCAACATTGCAATCTGCGTATTGGCAACCACCTTCATCTTTGCTGGGACTGCAGCGGCGCAGCAGACTCCGGCGACAAATCCATCATCAACTCCGGCAGCGGCGAGCGCGCCCGCTGCTAGCGACACCTCGGCACCGGCTGCAAAAAAGCCTTCGACGCCCGCGAAGCCCCCTGCCAAACCTGCCGCAGCTGCGGCGAAGCCAGCGGGTTCAGCGCAAAGTTCTACGCCGGCGAAAACGCAAACCGGCACGGCGGCAAAAACTCCGGCAGGCGCTGCGGCGCAACATCGCGCTGCCGCGGCTCCTTTGGTGCTCAAGACGGACAAAGACAAAGAGAGCTACGCCATTGGATTAAACATTGGCAAGAGCATCCACCGCGATGGCGTGGACGTGGATCCTAATATTCTGTTGCGCGGGATGAAGGATGCGCTCAGCGACGGCAAGCCGGCCTTGACGGACGAAGAGGCCAAGGCGGTAATGACCAGTCTGCAGACGCGACTGCGCAAACAACAGGCGGAAAAAGCGCAGGTCGCTGCCGAGGCCTCGAAGAAACTGGGCGAGGCGAACAAGGTGGCCGGCGACGCGTTCCTGGCGGAAAACAAAACGAAAGACGGCGTGGTGACCCTGCCCAGTGGCCTGCAATATAAAATCCTCACAGAAGGCACCGGCCCGAAACCTACCGCGACCGATACCGTGGTGTGCAATTACAAAGGCACGCTGCTGGACAACACCGAATTCGACAGCTCCTATAAGCGCAATCAACCGCTGACCATTCCGGTGGGCGGCGTGATCAAGGGCTGGACCGAGGCGCTGCAACTGATGCCGGTGGGATCGAAGTGGCAACTGTTTATTCCCTCCGATCTGGCGTATGGGCCGACCGCGAAGGGGCCGATCCCGCCGAATTCCACGCTCATTTTTGAAGTGGAGTTGCTTTCGATTCAGGAGAAGAAAGAACCGGCAAAATAATTCGCTAACAACTAAATAACATTGTCATTCCGAAGGCGTAGTTGGCCGGAGGAATCTGCTTTTTGCTTAGGCGCTGGCGAGCCTAGACCGGGACTTTTGCTTCGCGCAGGAAGCGCGCCGCTTCTTCGGGCGGAGTGGGATTGATGTAGAAGCCGGTGCCCCATTCGAAGCCGGCGACCTTGGTCAGTTTGGGCATCATTTCGATGTGCCAGTGGTAGTGGTCGTTGATTTCTTCGCCGATCGGCGAGGTATGGATCACGTAATTGTAGGATGGGAACGCGAGCGCGGCGTCCAGGCGGCCCAGAAAATCGTGCAGCAGACGCGCCAGATGCGCGTAGTAGGGCGCGGGCATATTTTCGAAGGACGAGCTGTGCTGGCGCGGCAGTATCCAGGTCTCGAACGGAAAACGCGGAGCGTAGGGCGCCAGCGCGATGAAGTGATCGCTCTCGATAATCATGCGCGAGCCGGTTTCCAGTTCCTGGCGGATCATGTCGCAGAAAATGCAGCGCTCTTTTTGTTCGTAGTAGCGTTTGGAGCTGTCCACTTCCTCGCGCACGCGATTGGGCACGATGGGCAGCGCGATCAGCTGCGAGTGCGTATGTTCCACGGTCGCGCCGGCCGGCTCGCCGTGATTTTTGAAAATTAAAATGTAGCGGAAGCGCCGGTCGTTTTTCAGATCGAGCATGCGATCGCGATAGGCCCACAGAACTTCTTCCACGCCTTTTTCGTTGAGCATGGCCAGCGTCTTCTGGTGATCCGGCGATTCGATGATCACTTCGTGCGCGCCCACTCCATTCATGCGATCGAAAAGCCCTTCGCCTTCGCGGTCCAGTCCTCCTTCGATCCCCAGCGCCGGAAATTTGTTGGGAACTACGCGGACCGTCCATCCCGGAGTGTCTTTGCCGCCGCCGTTGCGTCCGTAGGCGAGAATTTCCTTCGGCGTCTTGCCTTCATTGCCTGGGCAGAAAGGACAGATGGCCGGGTTGCCTTTGATGTGCACACTCTCGCGCACGAAATCCATGGGGCGCTTACCGCGATCCGTGGAGATGATGACCCAGCGACCCGTGATGGGATCCTTGCGAAGCTCCGGCAAAACTTCCTCCTGGTTAGTGCGCGTGAATATTCTACTACGGGTGTTGCGCGGTGGTGCGCGCACCTCAGTATTTCAGAGCAAAGCCGCCCAGCTAATGCTGCGTCGCGTTGAACGCGCCTTTGTGCAGGCGCACGACGGGCCTTGCGCCGGGGCGCGTTTCGATGGCCAGCACGTCGAAGCGGCACGCGGCTTTTTCGATGTGGCGGGCGCGCAGAAACTGGCCAGCCATACGCGAGAGGTTGCGGCGCTTTTCCCAATTCACGGCCTCTTCCGGCGTGGGCCGCGCGGGCTGCGACGATTGCGGCGACGACGACGGCTCGACGATGGTGCGCGTCTTGACTTCGACGAAGGCGAGCGTCTGGCCGTCGTAGCCGACCATGTCAATTTCACCTTTGATGCCGGGCGAAGTGAAATTGCGCGCGACGAGGATGTAGCCGTGGCGGCGCAGGTACCAGTAGGCGTAGGTTTCGCCGCGGACACCGATTTGGCGGGCGCGATTTTTGGCGGTGGCGCTGGCGGCGTCCGCCGGAGAGTGTGCGGACGGCGTTGCGCCGAGACCTCTGCGGGCGGCGAAATCAATGATCGCGAACATGAAACGCGCTAGCACGGGTGGAAAACCTACTTTACGACTTCGAGTTCCCATTCGACGGTCTTGCCGCGAATGACGAAGCACAAATAATACTCCCAGAATTTGCGGAACCAGCGGAAATGATTGACGAAAAACTGAAAACCAAGCGCGCGCCAGATGCGGAGTAACGTGACGTGCACGCGGCGCTCGCGAAATTGCGCCGGGGCGTAGTAATCGTATTCGGCAGGCTTCTCGCTGAAAAACCACAGCGAAAAACTGGAGAGATGCCAGCGATGGGCGGGGCTGCAGTAGGAGGCGTGGTCGGTGTAGTGCGGCGTCATGATTACAACGCGGGCGTTGGGTTTCGCGACACGGTGCGCCTCCGCGAGCACTTTAAAAATGTCGTCCACTTCTTCGATCATGTGGATCAGGCGGACTTCGTCGAAGGTGCTGTCCGCAAACGGCGTGCGCGTCCAGTCGCACAGCACGTCGGCCTGGCCCGCGGCGCTCATATCAATGCCGATGGAGCCGGGATATTTTTTTCTGCCGCAGCCGACGTCGAGGATGCGCGGTTTGGGATTAGTTGGCATGGTTGGATGCGTCATCGCGGTTGGTGTGGATTGCGGCGCTCATTTTTTGCGGCCTCCGATCCACATCATGGGCGTCCACTCGCCGGCGGTGTCGAGCACCGCGAGGCCCGCTGATTCACATTGTTGCACAGCTTCAACGGGACGGATGGAGCGGCCTTGCCAGGTATCCAGATAGCGCAGGCGGACGAATGGGATTCTGAATCTTGCCGTTTTTTTATCGCGGTCGCGATAGCGGTCCGGGAATCCGGCTTCGAGCATCAGGCGGCCTAGCGGCAGAGTCCAGAGGCCTTTCATGTGCAGGCGAAAAATTCCGCCGGGGCGCAGGACGCGGGCGGCTTCCTGAAAATAATTGAAGATGGCGTTTTTGTCCGGGACGTGCTGGAACACGGCGAAGGACCAGACGAAATCCACGCTCGCGTTCGGAATGCCGGCCAGGTCGCCGCCGGAGACGGCTTGAAAATGCGCGCGGGGCAAATTGTAGCTGGAGGCTTTGCGAATCATTTCTGGCGAGACGTCCACGCCAATGTATTGCGCGAAATCCTGGGACATCCAGCGGGCGATGCGTCCGATGCCGCAGCCGATTTCGAGGGCGGTTTTTTCGCGCGGGTCGAAAGACATTTTTTTGAGGAATGGGGTGACGTAGTGATCGTAGTCGGTTTTTCCGGAGGCGAAGAAGGCGTCTTCTTCATTGGGAACGTCGGGCCAGTTGATGTAGGCGCGGGCATTTTCGCGCGCGCGAGTGTCCCAGTCGCGGCGGATGGCGTCGAGCCAGTTTTTTCGGCGTTGGGAGATGCGTTGGTCATTCGTTGTCCTGCTGCTAACCCACAATCGGTACTTCAGCGGCTGAAGCCGCTCGCGCTGCTTGCGCTTATGCCGTGGCTAAAGCCACGGCCTACAAAGATAACCGAAAAACCAAGGGCTGCCCGCTTCGTCCCGAAAGGCACGGGACGAAGCGGCCGTTACAGAATCTTGTCGAGCCCACAGAGCTCAGATGGGATCACTTGATGACCTCGAAGGTGAACTCCATCAGCTTTCCGCGGATTACGAAACTCAGGTAGTGCTCCCAGAACTGGCGGAAGAAGCGGCTGCGGTTGACCAGGAACTCGAAGCCTAGGGTGCGCCAGAGATTCAGGAGGCGCAGGTTGAGTTTCACCTCGCGCATGCGGACTTTGGTGTACCACATATCGCGGCCGTGCATTCCGCCGGGATAAAAATAGAGAAACGAGTAGGTGTTCAGGTGCCAGCGATGCGTCGGATCGCGGAACGAACTGTAATCCGTGTAATGAGGAGTGGCGATGAAAATGGTTCCGCCTGGTTTGGTGACGCGGTGAAATTCTTCCATGGTGGCGATGATGTCCGCTACGTGTTCGATGATGTGCTCGGCGCGAAGCTGATCGAAGGAATTGTCGCGAAAGGGCAAGCCCCCGCGATCCAGATGGCACAGGACATCGGCGGCGGTGGATGGATTCATGTCGAGGCCGATGGAGCCGGGATATTTCGTCGGCCCACAGCCTACGTCGAGAATGCGCGGCAAATAGTCCTCCGGAGTTGGATTTTATCGCGGAACGCGCAGCGGACAGGATTTATTCGCGGAAAACGTTGCAGGAATCGAATCAGGGCTTCCCCTTTGTGCGAAATGGACCGAATCCGCCGGGATATCCGGATTCGAATACGGGGTGGAGAAAATATCTCGCGGGCTCATAGTGATTTTCGGAGGTGAATGGCGAGCAGAATGCGGGGGGGGGAGCGACCAAATCTTTCCGGACAAAGAAGGCGTTGGTGCCCAGGACGCTGCAACCAACTAGCGCGTAGCCGCGCGCGGCCAGCAGGTCTGCGAGAGCTTTCAGCGAGGCGCCGAAATAATCGGAAGAATCCCAGTGGTGCGCCTCGTTGTACTGCATCACCCAGAAAATGTCCGGAGGAAATTTGGCATTGTATTCGGCGACGATCACGCGGGGAGAAATCGAGCGGATGGCATCGAGAATGTAATAGTCATTGCCATCGAGGTCTATGGACAATAATCGAGTTCCGACTGTGGGTGCAAGGTCGCGATCGTCTTGTCGATACTCGCCGCGGTGATGAAGTGTTGCGCGATGCGCAACTGTTGCTGGGCTACGAGGGTCGCTAGGTTTTTTTTCGCAGAGGCTACTTTTCGCGCGGAGCCCTCGATCCACACTCCGCTCCAACCTTGGGTGAGAAGGAAAAGCGTGTTGTTTTCCAGGCCGCTGCCGGTGCCCAGTTCGATAAATGTGCGATGGCCCTCACCGATGCGCCTGAATATTTCGTGGAGGATGCCGTCCTCGTCCGCTTGCGAGTACACGCGATAACCAAACTTGAGCAAGCGGCTGGGCTCCGAATTTCGTGGCGTATCCAGAAGGGTGCGATAAAAATCGCGCAAATACGCGGCCTGGGAGGCACAGGCTAATTTGTCGGTTTGAGCGCCGGAATTAAAGAATTTCAAAAGTGCGCGCCTCGTTTCGAGTCTCAACGGTCATGCTTTTTTGCGGACAGTGCGTGACGGCTTGTCGCGAATTCGATAGTGGGATCCGGCAAACAAAATAGCACAGGCTCGCGCGTGCGGGCCTGTGCTATTTGCGAGGCGGTTATGCGACGGCGCTATGCCGCGCGCTTACAGCGAGCGTTCGATTTCTGTGATGCAGGCGTCCACGGTGCGGACTGCGAACTCGGCCTGCTCTTCGTCAATCAGCAGCGGAGGGCAGAAGCGCAGCGTGGTGTCGCCGGAGCCTAGTATCAGCAAACCTTTGTGGAAGGCCATCTGCACCAGACGGTTGCGCAGATCGGGAGCGCGTTCTTTGGTTTTTTGATCGCGGACGATCTCGATGCCGATCATCAGGCCTTTGCCGCGGACTTCGCCGACAATTTTGTGGCGGGTGGTCCAATCGGCGGTGAGGCCGCGGATGAATTCGCCCATTTGCGCAGCGTTCGCGATGTAATTCCGTTCGAGCAGACCGATCGTCGCAAGCGATGCGGCGATGCAAACCGGATTGCCGCCGAAAGTGGAAGCGTGCGCGCCGGGAGTCCAATTCATGACGCTGGCGCGGGCGACGATGGCGCTGAGCGGCATGCCGGAAGCAATCCCCTTCGCGGTGCAGATGATGTCTGGCTCGATGCCGGCGTGATCGGATGCCCACCATTTGCCGGTGCGTCCCATGCCGGATTGCACTTCGTCGGCGACGAGCAGGATGCCGTGCTTGCGGCAGATGCGTTGCAGACCCTGCAAAAATTCCGCGGGCGCGGGCAGATAGCCGCCCTCACCTTGAATCGGCTCGATGAAGATTCCGGCGACCTCTTCGGGATCCACGCGGCGGCGGAACAATTCATTTTCGAGATAGGAGAGGCAATCGGCGGAGGCAGTCTCGGGACGAACTCCGTAGGTACCGCGATAGGTGTCTGGAAACGGCATGTGAAAGACGCCGGAGAGCAACGTGCCGAATCCCTTGCGCTGGACCGCACGACTGGCGGTCAAGGAAAGCGCGCCCATGGTGCGGCCGTGGAAGGAGCCGTGAAAGGCGATCAGCTTGTCGCGCTTGGTGTGAAATTTCACCAGCTTGATAGCCGCTTCGATGGCCTCAGCGCCGGAATTGCCGAAATAAACGCGTTTGGCTTCCTTGCCTGGTGCAATCGACGCTAATTTTTCAGCGAGTTCCACCATGCTGGGATAGTAGAAATCGGTGCCGGACATGTGAATCAGCTCGGCGGCCTGCTTTTGGATGGCTGCGACAACTTCGGGATGGCAATGGCCGGTCGAGACGACAGCAATGCCGGCGGCGAAATCGAGGAAGGTGTTGCCGTCAACATCTTCGATGGTGGCGCCGCGGCCGAACTTCGCGACTAACGGATAGTCGCGGGTGTAGGACGGCGAGACGACGTGATGATCGCGCTCGACGAGTTTCTTGGCCTTGGGGCCGGGCAATTCGGTAACGAGGTGGGGCAACTTCGCATCAACTTTGGTGTCCGTCACATGCATTACAGCCTCCAGAAAAGAATTTTGAAATCAGCGCGCAGACCGGTTCCCGCCGGGTGCAGGCCGAAAACGAAAATCGGAGGGGCTTACTTAATCAACGCCGTAGAGATTGGGGCGCTCGTGAGAGGGCTGGCTGTGTAGCGAGAGATCGTGTTTTGCGGAGATGGTCATTTGTACTTCCAACGGACAGAGCCGTCACGCGTATCCTCCAGGATGATACCAGAGTTCAAGAGTTCCTGGCGTATTTCATCGGAACGTTTGAAATCGCGGCGTTTTTTGGCGGCGTTGCGTTCGGCGATGAGTTGCTCGATTTTTTCGGGAGTCCAGCGGGATTGTTCAGGGCCGAAGCCGAGTTCGCGAAGTTTTTCGTCGTCGTCATCAGAGAGGACGGCGAGGATGGCGTCAAATTTTTCGAGGGCGGCGACGATGATGGGCGCGTCCTGCTGCAGGAATTCGCCGCGATCCATGGAAGTGTTCACATCGCGGACGAGATCGAAGATGGCAGCGAGCGAGAAGGCGGTATTCAGATCGTCGGCGAGGCCGGCATCGAAATCGGCGAGGGCTTTTTCGGCGCGTTTGGCGATTTGGGGATTGGAGCCGGCGGCGAATTGTTCGGTTTTCAGGCGCGCCGCAAAATTGCGCAGGCGTGCGACGGAGTTGGCGGCCTGCGTCAAGCTATCGGCGGTGAAATTCAGCTGGCGCCGGTAAGGAACCGAGAGCAGCAGGTAGCGGATGGAAGAAGGCTTGGTGCCCTTGGCGAAGAGATCGCGCAGCGTGAAGAAATTGCCCAGGGATTTCGACATTTTCTCGCCGTCCACTATCAGGTGCTCGGCATGGAGCCAGATTTTGACGAAAGGCTTACCGGTGGCGGGCTCGCTTTCGGCGATTTCGTTTTCGTGATGCGGGAAGGCGAGGTCAATGCCGCCGGTGTGGATGTCCAGAGTCTCGCCGAGATATTTCATGGCCATGGCGGCGCATTCGATGTGCCAGCCGGGACGGCCGGGACCGATGGCCGTTTCCCAGAAATGCTCGCCGGGTTTCGGCGCTTTCCAGAGAGCGAAATCGCGGGCGTCGTCTTTTTCGTAGCGATCGTTATCCACGCGAGCGCCGGCTTTCATGCCGCCGAGATCAATTTTAGAGAGCTTGCCGTAATCTGGAAATTTGGCGATGCGGTAATAGATGGAACCTTCGCTCGGATAGGTGAGGCCTTTTTCCTGGAGGCGGGAGATGAGCGCGACCATGTCTTCGATATGGTCGGTGGCGCGGACGGTTTCTTCGGGCTGTTGCAGGTGCAGCGCCTTCATGTCTTCGAAGAACGCCTGAACATATTTTTCGGTGTACTCGCGGATGGAGATGGCGGCAGCGGCGGCGTTCTGGATGATGCGATCGTCCACGTCGGTGAGGTTCATTACCTGGAGGACGCGGAGGCCGCGGGAGAGCAGGAAGCGGCGTAGTACATCCTGGAAGACGAAAGTACGAAAATTGCCGATATGAGCATAATCGTAGACCGTGGGGCCGCAGCTGTAGATGCGGACTTCGCCCTTGTGCAGGGGCTGGAGAGGCTCCAGGCGGTTGGAGAGCGTGTTGTGGAGGCGTATGTCTGTCATTTTCAGCGTTATGGCAAGAGGAAGATTGTAGCTGAGGGGCGGTGTTGGGGCAAAGGGCGGAATGGAAATGCGATTGCAGATAGTAACGCAGTAGCAGGGCGAGTGGACGAGCGGGGCAGGCAGGGTGTGCGGCTGTGCCAGATTGGCGGCGACCGCCGCAGGCACGGGTGGCGTTTGGTACCTACGGTACTTTCGTATGGTACGCCTGTCGCACGTTACGGCTCGCGGCCGGGAATCCGGCGGCGCGTCGGAAGGGGCAAAAAACATGAAGAAGATATTGGTGATGGCGAGTTTTTTGATTTTTGCAGGCGTGGCGCATGGGCAGGGTGGGGCGACAATCAATAGCTACGGCAGCATTGGTGATTCCGCAGGTCTGAACGGCGCGACGAGCCTGGGCGCCGGCGGCGGCCTGAGCGGCTCGGCAAATATCAATCCGCCATCGAGCACGGCAGCGGTGCCGAGCGCTCCCGGCGCGGTGCTGGATCGCGACGTAAACCAAAGTTCGACGAACCCTGGGCCATACGTGCCGTCGCGATTTACAAATTATCGGGATGCTGTGGCGTTGGGAGTGATCGAATCAGGAATACGGCCGCTGACGGTGGCGGAAGCGGCGCGGTTGGCGCAGCTGCAAAAGAAGAGCGCGAATGCGAAGCCGGCGATTGTGCTGGAGAAAAATGTAGACGGAAAGTTGGTGATCGCGCCGGCGGTTCAGAAGTAGGCGACGGTCATGTTTTTCCGATGAAGGTGCGGGGGGATTTGCGTTTTGGGTTTTGGGTTTTGCGTCTTGCGCAGGGCTTGCGCGAGACGAAAAGCAGATCCCTGACCCGCTCCGCGGGTTGGAGATGACAACGCGAGATGTAAGGTTACGTGAAGCGCTAGGGGAGGAGTTGGACGCGGCGGCTGGCAATGGTGCAGTCGCCTTCGGCGAAAGGAGCGGCGGTTAGCGGGCGAGATTTGAGCAGGAACATGCCCTCGAGAGGGAGGGCGTAGGTTACGTCGAGGACATAAACTCCCACGGGCTTTCCCACCGGTAGAGTAAAACTGATTTCCACGCCCTTCGCGGGCATCGCGTAAAAATCGTAAGAATACCAGCCGTTCTGATATTGGCGAACTTTGTCGGTTTGCGGTTGCACGGGCTCGTCCGCGGCGAGAACCGATTCGATGCGCGAGTCGGGAGGAAACATGACCAGAGCTTCGGAGGCGCCGCGTTCGGAACGAAGCAGGGTGCGGTAGCGGCGCCTGGCGGGGAGCTCGGAGGATTCGAGTACGGTGAATGTGGGCGGCGCGACTTCGACGTGCGGTGCGGCGGCGAAAAATGCGGCATCTGGGATCCAGGGGAAGGCGCCGGTTTCCTGTCCACGGAAATTCGTGGCGAGGCGAATCAGTTCGGGCAAGTGGGTGGAGGCAGGATAGACGACCCATTGCGAATTGCCGGAGTCCGCTTCCTGAACGTATTGCAGGTTGACGTGCTCTGGAGATTTCGCGGAAAACGCCGGGACGACGATGGCGGCGAAGGACGCGAGCAGCATGGTGGCGCCGGCCAGCCAGGGCAGCGCGAGAAGCGAGACGCCGCGGGCGCGGTGCACATCGGCGCAGAGCGGCGCGAGGGGGCTGAGAAGCACGCCGACCAGCACGGCGACCAAGGGCAGCACGCGGCCACCAAAGCCCTGGTAGAGCAACAGCGGCAGCGGAAAGCCTACGATGGCGGAAACGGCCAAGGGGAGAATCGCCGCGAGGGAGGAAGACTTCGGACGGAAGATCAGCAGCAATCCGGCGAAGGCTGCGGCGCAGGTGGCGGCCAGCAGGACGTAGCTGACGCCGGGAATTCGCGCGGCGAGGGTGATGGAGAGCAACGCCCACCAAATCCAAGTGCCCGACCACAAGCCGAAAAACCCGGCACGAGAGGCAAAGCGCAGCGCGGTGAAAGAGAGCAGCACGATGGCCAGAGACCAGAAAGCGACTTGCGCGGGATGCGGGTGTGCGGTCCAGGGAACGGGCATGGCGCCAGCTTTGCGCAAAATGAAGCTGAGAAGAAACGCGAAAATGGCGACGGCGAGAATGGAGACAGGCCAGGCGAGAAATCCCCAGAGAAATTCCGGGCCGGCGAGGAGCTTTTTGTAAAACAGCCAGGCGATTTCGAGCAGCAGGAGAAATACGGCAGACAAGGCGATCGCGACGGTGCGAGCGGCGGGCCAGTATACGGTCCAAGTGCCGAGGAGATCGAAATAGACCGCCTCGGATTTGGGAGGATTGGAAATATCGGCGTTGGCGAAGGCATCGAGAGAACTGAGGACGTTGTCGCCGTGATGTTGCAGCGTGGCGGGATCGGCATTTCCGAAATTGTCCAGAGGAGTGTGGTACTGGACGACGTCGCGAATGTTGGCGAAGTTGAGGCCTTGATATCCGGCGGCTTTGAAGACGGTGAAATCGGTGTCGTTGGGAATTTGTTTGTAGGCGGTGTAAAAAATGGAGCTGGTGACGGGATGCGCGGCATGTTGCGCGAAGAGACGCACGGCCCAATCGTTGGCGTCACCGGTTTCGAACATGAGGCTGGGGCCGGAGGTGCCGCGGCTGTCCACGTTGATGACGGCGCGAACTTCCTTGGCCCAGGGATGCTGATTGACGAAAACGCGAGCGCCGAGGAGGCCGGCTTCTTCGCCGTCGTCAATGAGGAAGATGATGGAGTGGCGCGGCTGCGGGAGCGATCTGCAGATGTGCGCAATTTCGAGGACGGTGGAGGCGCCGGCGCCATCGTCGAACGCGCCGGGGCCGGCGGGGACGGAGTCGTAATGCGCGGCCAGGAGAACCGTGGGCCCTGCCGGCTCCGAGCCTTCGAGGCGCGCCAGGACATTTTGGACCGAGCCGCAGTCGCCTTGTTCGTCGCAGGCGAAGCCAGTTTGTACCGTGGGCAAGTAACCGGCGTTGGAAAATTCGTCGAGGACGCGGCCGCGGACTACGTCGTTTTGCGCGCTGCCGGTGGGATGGGGAACGCCATCGCCGACGAGACGGTTCAAGATTTCACGGGCACGCGCTGCCGAAAACTCCGTGGAAGAGGCACTGGCGGGCCTGGGCGAGGGTGGGCGCAAGCCTTCGAATGAAAGAAAAAAGATGACTGCAAGAATTAGTAGAACGGCGAACGCGTGATTGGAAGTTGGTCCGGGATCCTGAGGCAAGCGCGCCTCCTGCTGGGGGGATGCTAGGATGACGATGGTTGTAAGTCAATGAAGAAGAAAGTGTTGAGTGACGAGTGATGAGTGATTGGTGATTAGTGATTGGTGATTCGTAGCTTCGACTCTGATGGCGGGCGGAGTGCGCGGGAGTGGGTTGGGTGAAAAAGGCTGCGGCCAGTGATTCGTGTCTAGCAGCTAGAAACTTCTGGATTTCGTGGTACTCGGGGCTGGGTGCGTTTGGTGATTGGGCACTACAGGATGTGCAGAATCTGGAAAAGCGGGCTTTACACTGGTGGCGACGCGTGCTACTTTTTACTCCCGTAACCGCCGTCCCGGAAGCGCCAGGCGGAAGGGCCTTTGATTATTGACCCTCCAGCGTTTGTGTCTCGAAATACCTCCGAAAAAAGATTGATCAATTGAAGCTCCTTCAGCCATTGAGGCAGAGGGGGTAAACTGTGCGAGGAAACTGGTGCTGAAACTACGTAAAGTCGAGTTATTTGGGTTTAAGTCCTTCTGCGAGAAGACTCCCATCACTTTTAGTGGCACGGGGATCACTTGCATCGTGGGGCCGAACGGGTGCGGGAAGTCGAACGTGGTGGACGCGATCTCCTGGGTGCTGGGAGAGCAGAGCCACCGGATGTTGCGCGCGGAGCGGATGTCTGACTGCATTTTTAATGGCACGGCGAAGCGGCCGCCAATGGGATTGTCTGAGGTGATGCTGACCTTGGTGGACCCGGAATTGGCAAACGCTGTGGCTGTGGTAATGGATGCGCCGGAGGCGGAGACGCCAGCTGCGGCCTCGGAGGCGATGGGGCCTGTGATTGTGGAGGACGCGGCGCAGCCCGAAACGAAAGTTGTGGATGGATTTATTGAGATGGCTGACGGTGAGACGGCGGCGCCCGGAGCAATTTCTCTTGAGCCTGCGCCTGCGGCGGATGAGAAGGGCAAGCCGTGGAAGAAGCGCGGCGCGGAAAAAGCTGCGATTACGATGAAGGCCGGAGAAATTGTGGTGGGGCGGCGGCTGTATCGTTCGGGGCAGAGCGAATATTTGATTAACGGGCGCGTGGCGCGTTTGCGCGACGTGCAGGAACTTTTCATGGGCATGGGGTTGGGCCCGGACAGCTACGCGATTATCGAGCAGGGGCGCATCGGGCAGATTTTGAATTCGAAGCCGATGGACCGGCGGGCGATTATCGAAGAAGCCGCGGGAATCACGATGTACAAGACCAAGCGGCGATTGGCGGAAGCGAAGCTGGAAGCGTCGAAAGTAAATCTTTCGCGGGTACACGACATTCTGGTGGAAGTGGAAAAGCAGCTGGCTTCGTTGAAGAGGCAGGCGTCGAAGGCGCGGCGTTACGCGGAGCTGCGCGAGCAGATGCGCGGATTATTGCGCAGCGTATTGGCGAGCAAGGCGGAGCATCTGGATCAGGAAGCGGTGCGGCTGGAAAAATTGTTGCGGGAGATGGATACGGCGGAAGAAGGCGAGGCGCGTTCGGTACACGAGCTGGAAAGCGAGCAGGAGCGTTTGAGCGCGCGGACTTATGAGTTGGACGCGGAGTTGCGGCAAATCCAGAATTTGCTGGGACAGACGGCGCTGGATTTGGATCGCGCGGAGAACCGGATCACTTTTAATCGCGAGCAGACTGCGCAGATTGATGCGCGAGCGGCGCGGCTGGTGGTGGAGACGGAAGTGGCGGAACGGCAAGTGGGTGACATGACCACGCGCATGACGGCGCACCGCGAAGCGGTTTTCGCGCTGCGGGAGCAGACGGCTAGCGTGGAAGCTTCCTTGCGCGAGACGACCGAGCAATCTTTGGCCAGCGTGAGCGAGCAGCAACAGCTGGACCTGCGCATGGAAGAATTGCGGCATATTGCCGGACGGCTGGTGGAGGAATCGGCGCGGGAGCAGGCGGAATCGCTGCAGGCGGAAGAGGCGGCTGCGCGGCACACGGCGGCGGAAGAGCAACGGACGGCGGCGATGCGCGCGGTGGAAAGTGAATGCAGCGCGCTGGTTGCGAAAGTTGCGGCTGCGGAAGAGACGTTTACTCTGGCGGAAGCTAGTGCGCTGGAATTTGGTGCGATGGTGCGCGAGACGCAGGCGCGGCTGGTGGAACTGCGTCGGGGACAGCAGGAAACCGGGCAGCAATCTGGAGCGCATGCGCGAAGGGCTTTCGGCGGAACGCGCGCGGCACGCTTCGATCGAGCAGATTTTGAGCGAACGTGCGTATACGGCGGACGCAGTGCAGAAACTTTTCAATGTGAACGGCGAGCGCAGCGCTGACACTCCGGGCGGAGCGTTTCGCGCGGTGGGATTGCTGGCGGATTACGCCGAGGTGCAGGAAAAGTACGAGGGGGCGATCGAACAATTTCTGCGCGATGAATTGGAGTACGTGGTGGTGGAATCGTTCGACCAGGCGCGCGCGGGAATTTCGCTGCTGCGCGATGAGATGGGCGGACGCGCGACGTTTTTCGTGGACTCGCTGAACAAATTGAATATGGCCACGCCGGAAGCGGATGCTTCGCTGCCCATGCCAGATGGAGTGCTGGGGCGTTTGGACCGCCTGGTGGAATTCCGCGAGCCGCTGGGACCTGCGGCAAAATATTTTCTGACGAAGCTGCGTACGGCTTACGTGGTGGAGAACGCGACACTGGCCGAGCGGATGGCGAATGAGAATCCGCACAGCTATTTTCTGACTCCGGAAGGGACTTGCTATCACGGGCGGATGGTTTCCGGTGGGCGGCCGGGCGAAGCAGGGCCTTTGGCTTTGAAGCGCGAATTGCGGCAGCACGAAGCCGAAGCGATGCGGCTGGAGCGCGCGGTGAACGAGCAGCAGGCGGAGATGACGCGGATCGAGATGGCGATTGCGAGCGGTGAGGAGCAGGTGGCGTCTGCAATCGCGCGGCAGATGGAAGCGGAAAAATCTTTGGTGGCGGCGACGCACCAGCGGGATCAGGCGCGCTCTGAATTGCGGCGGATCGAGCAGCAATTCGCGACCGAGCGCGAGGAAATTGCGCGGCTACATGCGGATGCGGAAACTGCGCGGCTGCGCGCGGCGGATGCGCGGCGCGAACATTTGGCGGCGGTGCAATCGCGTGAGGCGGCTGAGGCGGAGAGCGCGGAGGTTTCCGGGCGGCTAGCGCTTTTGCGGCAGGATTTTCAGGCTTTGCAGGAACAAGTGGTAGCGCGGCGCGAAGAGCTCGCGACGATATCCGAGCGGCTTTCGAGCGCGGAGTCTGCCGAGCAGCATTTGATTGCGGAATTGACTGTGGCGGGCGAGCGCATGGCTTCGCTGCAGCAGCAGCACGCGGGAATGGTGGTTGAGAAAACGGAGCTGGAGAGTTCCTGCGAGCAGCTGGGAATGCAGGTTACGGAATTGCGCACGGAAAAGATGCGGCTGGAAGAATTGAAGGCGGCGCTGGAGACGGAGTGGGAGGGAGCGCGCACGCGTGCGGCGCAGCTGGATGAGACGGTGCGCGGCAAACGGCAGTCGCTGGACGAATTGCGGGCCGAGCGCGGCCAGCGGCAAATCGAAAAAGCGCGCAACGACGCGGACCGCGATTATCTGCGGCAGACGTGCATGGCGGAATTGAACGCACAGCCGGAAGAATTGATGGCACAGGAAATGCAGTTGCTCGCCGGGGAAGAACTGATCGCTGCGGAAACGAATTACAACGAGATGAAGGCGCGCGTGGATGCCATGGGTCCGGTGAACATGATGGCACTGGAAGAGTTTAAGGAGTGCGAGGAGCGCGATACTTTCTTGCGGCGGGAGCGGGACGATCTGGTGTCGTCCATTCAGAATACGCAGCTGACGATTAATGAGCTGGATCAAGTCTCGCGGCAGAAATTCGAAGAGGCGTTTAATTTTATCAACGCGCATTTCGCGATCGCGTTCCAGTCGCTCTTCGGCGGCGGGCACGGCGAAATGCGGCTGGGCGAGCCGGATAGTTCGGGCGAGGCGGGGATTGATATCGTGGCGCAGCCCCCCGGCAAGCGGCTGCAGAATATTTTGCTGCTTTCTGGCGGCGAGAAGGCGCTGACGGCTTTGGCGCTCTTGATTGCGGTGTTCAAGTATCAGCCCAGCCCGTTCTGCATTCTCGACGAGGTGGACGCGCCGCTGGACGAGGCGAACGTCGGGCGATTTAACAAGATGTTGGCGGATATGTGCGGCCAGACGCAGTTTATCGTGGTGACGCACAATCGCAAGACCATGGAGATGGGATCGGTGATGTATGGCGTGACGATGCAGGAGCCGGGAGTTTCGAAATTGGTTTCCGTGAAGTGGGAGGAAAGCGCGGCGGCTGTAGCGCCTAAAAGCGCAAGCAATGCGGCGTAGCGCGGTCGAATAAGAGTTTTTGGAACGCTTACTTCGGTAGTATTTCCTCGTGGTCAGCTGCTAAAAATATTTTCGTTCAGGAAATCGTTGCGAAATTTTCCCTGCGGATCGTACTTCGTTGCGACGGCGACAAAGTCGGGCATTTTTGTGTACAGGGTGCGCAGAGTTTGGGGCGATGTAGTGAAGAGCTTGGCCCAGTGGGGCTTGGCGTTGAACGGAGCCAGCTCCTTTTCGATTATCGGGAGCAACTTGCTGACGGCGGGCCAGTCGGGCTTCCATGTGAAGTGGATGGTTACGGAATCCTGCTGGTGGCACGGGCTCATCCACAGGTTATCGGCTGCGATGGCGCGGATTTCGGTGATCAGCAGAGAGGGGCTCACCTGATCGCGCAGGCGTTCGACTGCGAGGATTGCTTCAACGGCATGGCGGCGAGGAACGAAATATTCCGTCTGCAGCTCTTTGCCGGCACTGGGCGTGAAGCCCATTCGGAAGTGCGGCAGGCGCTCGTACCAGGGGCCGAGAACGCCCATCTGCTCGGTGCAATTTTCGGCTGAGAGGTCCGAGATCGGGTGCAGGTTCTTTGTCGCCAGTTTCGCGCCAAAAAATTCCGGCGTGGCGTGGAATTCCACCCCTGGTTCTACGCGGCTCTTGATCCAGACTTCGTTGATGCGCTGCTGTTGCCAGTCGGTGAAGAGGCTGACGCTGTAAGCGCTGGATTCGATGGCATCAAAATGATCCTGCAACGCGCTGAACGGCAGGTTTTCGTAAACGTACTGGCGCATCATGAAGGAGGGTTGAACATCGAGCGTGATGCTGGTGACCACGCCGAGGGCGCCCAGGCCCACGACGGCGCCATTAAATGTTTCGCCGTCGCGCGCGCGCGATAATTTCAGCACGTCGCCGGATGCGGTGACGATTTCGAGCGCGGATACGGCGGTAGAGAGATTGCCGTTCTTCTGGCCGGAGCCGTGAGTCGCCGTCATGCACGCGCCAACTACCGAAATATGCGGCAGAGATGCGAGATTGTGCAGAGCGAATCCGTGGGAGTCGAGATACGGCGCGAGCTGGCCGTAGGTAATGCTGCCCGCGACAGTGACAGTGCGCGCCGCGGGATCCAGCGTCACGACTTCGTTCATGGGCTGCAGCGAAAGGAAGCAGTCTTTGCTGTCGGCAATGTGATTGAAAGAATGGCGGGTGCCCAGGACTTTGAGCTTTGTTTCTTTTTTAACGTAGTCGCGAACTTGTTGCAACGAGCCGGTGGGATACAGGCGCTCCGTGCCATATTCAACATTGCCGGCCCAGTTCTTGAGTTTCTCCGCGGCGGCCCACGCGAAAGCTCGTGAGGCCGCGGGCAGAGCCATTGCCGCGGTGATGAGTTTCATGAAAGTTCTTTTATTCATTGGGCGGGTTCCTGGTGGCGGACTTGATTCACGGTGATAATCCTACTACCTTCTACGAGCCGCAAAAAGTCCGGTCAGCCCGCCGCGATATTTTCTTAAGGGTTGACATGGGTGGGCGCTGCGTTAGAATGTGCGGCGCTGCATCGAGGAACATCACTTGGCATCCCCACAAATGAGCTCCAGTCATATCGCAGACGAATTTTCCCGGATTGAAGCTGCGCGGGCGCGGCAAGGTGCGCGATATTTATGAGGTGGGCGACAAGCTGCTGATTGTCGCGACGGACCGCCTCTCGGCGTTTGATGTGGTGTTGCCGACGCCGATTCCGGATAAGGGCAAGGTGCTGACGCAGCTTTCGCTTTATTGGTTTGAGAAGCTGGCCGGGCTGGTGCCGAACCATATTATTTCGGCGAAGGATTTTGGCGGCGAGCTGGCGCCATACGCCGAGGCGCTGGCGGGGCGCGCGATGCTGGTGCGCAAGACGGAGCCTGCGCCGATTGAATGCGTGGTGCGCGGATATATTTCGGGGTCGGGCTGGAAGGATTATCAGAAGACGGGAGCGATTTGCGGGATTCAGCTGCCGGCGGGGATGCGCGAGTCCGACCGTTTGCCGGAGCCGATCTTCACGCCTTCGACGAAGGCGACAACCGGGCACGACGAAAACATTTCTTTCGAGCAGACGGTCGAGACTGTGGGGCGGCCGCTGGCGGAGAAATTGCGCGACACGAGTTTGGCGATTTATCGCAGCGCCGTGGAACATGCCGCGGGTCGCGGGATCATTATTGCGGACACGAAATTCGAATTTGGGATGATCGGCGACGAATTGATATGGATTGACGAGGCGCTGACGCCGGATTCTTCGCGTTTTTGGCCGGCGGATGAATACGTGCCGGGGCGCACGCAGCCTTCTTTCGATAAGCAGTACGTGCGCGATTATCTGGAAAAGATTGGATGGAATAAGCAAGCTCCGGGTCCGGCGCTTCCCGCGGACGTGGTGGCGGCCACACGGGGAAAGTACCGGGAAGCCTACCAGCGCATTACCGGCCACGAATTAGACTAAAAGCAATTGCAGCGAGGAGCGTGCGCGACGGATGGAGCGTTGCGGATGCTGGCGCGTGGAATTTTTCTTCGGCGATTCTCCCAGTGCTCATGCGGAGCGTGTCATCGTGAAAGAACAACTGGAATCTTTGATAGGGATGATGGTGGAGCGCGGGATTTTGCTGGAAGAGGCGGTGGAGGAGTTCGAGAAGAAATTTATCAAGCGGGTGCTGGAGCGGCAGGATGGGAATCAGTCGCGGGCAGCGAAGATTTTGGGGATACATCGGAATACTTTGAGTCGCAAGGTGGGGGAGTATAAGTTGGATCATATGGGTGGGCATAAGCGGTGGTAAGGGCCGTTGGGTGTGAGACCTCTTTAGTAATTTTCCACGTACGAAGGCAAAGACGAAGGATCACCGCAGAGAAGCAGAGAACGCAGAGAAAACCTGAGAGAGATCCTTCGCCCGGCTTGAGACAAAAGCGCCGTCCTCAGGATGGCGATGCTTGTCGCACCGTCAGAAAGCCTGAGAGCACAGCCAGGAGCGCCTGCCTGCCGTAGGCCGGGTTGTGCTACGTCGCCGATCGGGAGATTGGCGTTCCCAGGAAAAGAAAATGGCCGGGCATTTCTGCGCCGGCCATTTTTTATTGAGAATCGTGTGCGGCTATTATTGTTTGGCTGGGACTTTGTGGTGCTTGCCGGTTTCGGCCTTCTCCGGGATGGTGGTGGGGTCAACTTTTACTTGATCCCAGTGCAGGAGGAAAGGCGTCGGGTCGTAACTGACGATGGCGCCGGAGAAGCGGACGCCGTCGTCCTTGGCGAGGCGGGTGACGTCTGGCTGTGGCGTTTCCTGGGCGGCGTTGGGCGTGCCGGCAGGAGGAGCGGCGGTCCAAACTTTCACGTCCATATTCGCGGTGGTGGCGTTTTGCACTTCGGTTTCGTCGGCGCCGGTGAAGACTTCGAAGTTCACGAATCCCTCGCCCTGCTTGACTTCAATAATTTTGCCGACGACTCCCGGAAATTGCGCGCCACAGATGGCGAGCCAGGTCTGTTTGGCTTTGTCGCCGCCAGCACTGAGGTCGGTCAAAACGGTTAGAATCGTGCTGGAAGCTGCGATTTTTTGCAGGTCGGCGGCAGCTGGAATCGTGTAGGTTGCGGGGCGATCGCCAGAAGTGCCTGCCAGGGTTAGTAACTCGGTCACCTGCGCGTCCACCGAGCTATCGCAGCCCGGTTGTTCGTAAACCAGGATTGCTTTGCGCAGATAGTCTTTAATTTTGTCGGCGTCGGGGACTCCGAGATTGATGGCGCGCGCGAGGGCCCAGAAACCATCCACGGATTGCGGCGGCGCCTCGCCCAAATAGGCGAGACCTTCGCGGTAGTAGGAGATCGCGTCCTTGGGATTGTCGGCGGTGGCGCCTTTGAAAGCTTCGATCGCGGCGGGATAGTCTTTCAACTGGAGGTCCGCGAAACCGGCAGCGGCGTCGAAGAAAGCGATTCCGGGTTTTTTCTGTTCGGCGAATTGCTCGTCGGTTAATTTGGAGTCGGCAGGTTTGGGATATTTGCCGAGGAGATCCGCGCCTTCTTTGGCGGCGTCGCGGGCTTTCACAAGTTGATCGTGCGCGTTGGGATCTTTAGGATTAAAAGCGAAGGGGAAAACTTGCACACGGGTCTGGAGAACCTGCAGACGAGTGCCGGTGTCAACTTTATCGCCCATGGCGAGCAATTTGTCGGCGTACTCGATGACCTTGGGATAATTTTTCAGCTCGGTGTAGGTGGAGACGTAGAGCTGGTCCACGTAAGTCATCAGCGTGGAGCTGGGAAACTTGCTGATGAAATCGTCGAGGAGCTTGATGCGATTTTGCGCGTTGGTTTCGGCGCGCGCGGCCTGGAAAGCGTTGTACTCCGGAATGGTGTAAGAAGTTTTTCCCTGGTCTTGTTGCAGGGCCCTGGCAGAGGCTGGCGGCGCAGGAAGACAAACGAGTACGAGAGCAGTGAACAGAATTCCCTTCGTAGCAAAGCGCATTCGTATCATCTCTTCCCTGCCTCCTGGACCAGTTTTGGTACGGACGAACAGTATCGCCTAGGGTCACAACCCCTGAAGGATAACGAGCTAAACGAAACCGGGATTATAGGGAAACCTACGCATGCGTGCAAGGTGAATCCACCTTGCAGAGCCGATTGGCGTCCCTGTTCCAGCTGCGTGAATGTTCTCACGTGAATGATAAGATGGCAAATCGAGGCGAACTGTCGCCTCGCTGGAGCCACGGATATGAATAATGGAAAACCGTTGGAAGGGGTAGTGGCAATTGTTACAGGTGCGAGCCGCGGAATCGGTTTGGCGGTGGCGCAGCGATTGGGAACACTGGGCGCGAAAGTGAGTTTGTGCGCGCGGGACGCACGGAAGCTGGAGAGCGCGGCGGGGGAGCTGCGTGCCAGCGGTGCCGCTGGAGTGTTTAGTGCGGCGGTGGATGTGACGCATGGCGACCAAATCGCGGCCTTTGTGCAAAACACCGAGAAAGCGCTGGGCCCCGTCGGGATCTTGGTGAACAACGCGGGGATCGGATATTTCGGCCCCACGCATGAAGCCACGGAGGCGAATTGGGACAGTGTGTTAGACACCAATTTGAAGGCGGTGTTCCTGGCGAGCAAGGCGGTGGCGGGGGGCATGATCGAGCGGCGGGGCGGGCATATCATCAATATCGCGTCTTTGGCGGGGAAAAATGCGTTTGCAGGGGGCGGGATTTATTGCGCGTCGAAATGGGGGCTGCTGGGATTGACGGAGTGCATGGCGGAGGATTTGCGGGGGTATGGGATACGGGTAAGCGCGATTTGCCCGGGGAGCGTGGCTACGGAGTTTTCGCCGCGGGGAAAGAAGGATGTCAGCAAGATGTTGCAGGCAGAGGATATAGCGCTGGCGGTGGAGATGATTGTGAGGCAGGCGCCACAGAGTTTTATTAGTGAGATATTGATGAGGCCGACGCAGAAGCCGTAGTTGTGGTTGGCGAATTGGCGCGCTGAGCCAGGTACAAAGTCTAAAGACAGATTCAAAAACGCCCGCCTAAAAGGAAAAAGCAGGCGGCCGCTACAACGGCAACGACCAAGTCAAAAGACATCAGAGCCGGCGGGACGCCGGCGCGACCAAAGGCAAAGCCCGTGTTTTGAGTGGTTTACGCCAGGCTGAATCCTGCGGGCTGGAGCCGCATCCAATCGTTTAAGCTTGAATGATTTGAGCTTGAAGCATATATGCCGACACACTTCCAAGGCGATGCAGAGACGATCAGGGCGCTCAGCGCCTATATCAACCTGATCCGCGCAACAGATTCGACGGTAGCGAAGGCTACGGCGCATCTGGAAGGGCTGGGCGTCACCACGGGGCAGTTTGCAGTGCTGGAAGCGCTGCTGCACCTGGGACCGATGTGCCAGCACACGCTGGGCGAGAAGCTTTTGCGCAGCGGCGGGAACGTGACGTTGGTGGTGGACAACCTGGAGCGGCACGGCTGGGTGCGGCGGGAACGGCAGGTAGAGGATCGCCGAATGATTCAAATCCATCTGACGCCGAAGGGGCGACGGTTGATTACGCGGGTGTTTCCAGAGCACGCGAAACTAGTGGTGAAGGTGATGAGTAGATTGAGCGCCGCGGAGCAGGAACAATTGCGCAAGATCGCGCGCAAGCTGGGCCGGGGCGCCGATGAATTGTGCACGGAAAGACTAAAGAGGGAGAAAGAAGATGATCACGATCAGACCGAGTAACGAACGCGGCCACAACCAGATTTCGTGGCTGGATTCACGATTCAGTTTTTCATTTGATCAGTACTACGATCCGAAGTTCATGGAGTTCCGTTCGCTACGCGTTTTAAACGAAGACGTGGTGGCGCCCGGACAGGGATTCGGGATGCACCCGCATCGCGACATGGAAATCCTGACATGGATTCTGGACGGAGCGATTGAGCATCGCGACAGCATGGGCACGGGCGCCGTGCTACGTCCGGGGGAATTGCAGCACATGTCGGCGGGGACGGGTGTGATGCACAGCGAATTCAATCCTTCGCCGAAGGATTCGACACACTTGCTGCAGATATGGATTACGCCGGATCGCAAGGGCCTGAAGCCGGTCTACGAGCAACTGGCATTCCCGGACAAGGACTTGCGCGGCCAGTTTCATCATGTGGCCGGGCCGGAAGCGCCGGTATCGATTCATCAGGACGCGGACCTTTTCATCACGCGCCTGGATAAGGGCCAGGAAACCAAGCATGCGCTGAAGGCCGGACGTCATGCGTGGGTGCAACTGGCGAAGGGCGCGGTGAAATTGAATGGAGTGGAATTGAAGGCGGGTGACGGCGCGGCCATAACCAAGGAAGCCGAAGTGCGGGTGGAAGCGAAGGAAGCATCGGAAGTGCTGTTGTTCGATCTGGCGTAAAAATTAAATCTGGAAAGGAGAAATGCGAATGAACTCAACGAACGATATAACCACTTTGGCCGGGCGAATTCTGATCAGCGTGATGTTTTTGATCAGCGGATTTTTTAAGGTGGGCGGTTACGCGCAGATTGTGGGTTATGCGGCCGCCGTGCACCTGCCGGCGCCCGGCGTGGCGATTGCAGTGGCGGCTGCGGTGGAACTGGCTTGTGGCCTCGCGATTCTGGCGGGATTCAAGACGCGCTTCGCGGCTTGGCTGTTGTTCCTGTATCTGATTCCAGTGACCTACTTTTTTCACAATTTCTGGGCGGCGCAGGGGATGGAGCAGCAGACGCAGATGATCAATTTTTTGAAGAATGCCGCGATCATGGGCGGGTTGCTGGTGCTGGCTGTGAATGGAGCTGGAGCTTATTCGGTGGATGGGAAGTTGGCGAAGAAGGGCTGACGCGGCGATTGCGGCAGGGATTTGTGGACCGCCATCGGTTGTTGCCGCGACGCCGATGGCGCACTGAAGTGCGCCGCTACAAAGGCAAAAGCAACGGCAACGACGACGTCAAAGGCGGGCGCAGCAAGCAGCGCCCCTACCCGGAAAGTGCAATTCTCGCTGCTGCGGGGGCTGCGAGGGCGGGGTCGTTGATTCGTTCAGAGCTCAGTTGGATTGGCATCAATCTGTGAACGTCATTTTAAAGGAGAAAATATGAGTGCACTGAAAAAGACGGCAACGACCAGCGCGCCGATTCATTCGTTGATCGGGGAGCGCTGGAGCCCGCGTGCGTTTGCTGCGCGGCCGGTGGAAGCGGAGAAATTGCGCAGCCTGTTTGAGGCGGCGCGGTGGGCGGCTTCTTCGTACAACGGGCAGCCGTGGTATTTCATTGTTGGGACGAAGGATGAGCCGGAAAATTATAAGCGGGTGCTGGATTGTTTCGTCGAGTTCAACCAGAGCTGGGCGAAGAGTGCTCCGGTGGTGGCGTTGAGCGTGGCGAAATTGAAATTCGAGCATAACGGCGAGCCGAATCGTCATGCGTTTCACGACGTGGGGGCGGCTTCCGCGACATTGACGATACAGGCGGAGGAGTTGGGTTTGGCGGTACACCAGATGGGGGGAATTATGCCCGAGAAGGCGCGGGAAATCTTCGCGATTCCGGAAGGATATGAAGCGGTGGCGGGGATTGCGATCGGGTATCCGGGCGAGGCGCACACTTTGCCGGATCACTTGAAGGCGCCGGAAGTGGCACCGCGGGAGAGGAAGGCGCTGGATACGTTTGTATTCACAGGAAAGTGGGGAAAGGTTTCGCCGATTGTTGGAGGGAAGTCCTGAAGTCGCACGATGTGCGGGGCTTCGGCGAGCCCCGCGCATGCGGATTTATTGAGTGCTAGATTTTCGGCAGGACGATTCCCTGCTGGGATTGGTATTTGCCTTTTTTGTCTTTGTAGGAGACTTCGCACTGCTCGTCGGATTCGAAAAAGATTACCTGGCAGAGGCCTTCATTGCCGTAAATTTTGGCTGGTAGAGGTGTGGTGTTGCTGATCTCCAGGGTGACGAAGCCTTCCCACTCGGGTTCGAAGGGCGTGACGTTGACGATGATGCCGCAGCGCGCGTAGGTGGATTTGCCCACGCAGAGGGTTAGTACGTTGCGCGGAATGCGGAAGTATTCCACGGAACGGCCGAGCGCGAAGGAATTCGGCGGCACGATGCAGACGTCGCCCCTGAATTCGACGAACGATTTTGGGTCGAAGTGCTTGGGATCGACGATGGTGGAATTCACATTGGTGAAGATGCGGAATTCATCGGCGACGCGCATGTCGTAGCCGTAAGAAGAGACGCCGTAGCTGATGACGCCGTCGCGAACCTGGCGGTCTTCGTAGGGCTCGATCATTTTGTGTTCGCGCGCCATTTTGCGGATCCATTTATCGGACTTCACGGACATCTTTTTCCTCCCGGAATTCTGGGTGATTGTTGGTTGCGTAATGCAACGCCAAAACCGGTACTTCGGCGGCTAAAGCCGCTCGACGCTTGCGTGGTTTGTGTCGTGGCTGAAGCCACGACCAACAAAGCAACGGCAAAGGCTGGCGGTCTAAAGACCGCCGCTACCCTGAGCTCCCGCTCTGCGGGAGCGATTCACAAATTCAAAAAACAAAGTCAAAAGAGCCGGCGGGACGCCGGCGCTACGAAAGACAAAGGCGCCCAGCTAAATCTGGCCGCTACAGAGTCAAAAACAAATTCGACGGCAACGGCTGAGGCTCGATACACTCTGCGGCGCACGCGAGGCGTTGCGAGTCGGGCAGTGTATTACACGGGACGGCGCTTGACAACCTGCAACCCCCTGTCTAGCATAGGTTTCCGCCCTGCGGGAGGTTCGTGTGATCAAGCTCGACATCGTCAACGCAATCGTACAGAAGACTAATATTACTCGAACGAAAGCCGAGCAGGCGGTGGAAACCGTCTTCGAGGCGATGAAGAACGCGCTGGGCCGCGGGGAACGAATTGAGTTGCGGCGCTTCGGCGTGTTCAACGTGAAGCCGCGGAAGACGGGCATCGGCCGCAATCCGCGCACGGGACAACAAGTGAGTATTCCCCCTGGAAAAGCGGTGCGCTTCAAGCCGGGCAAGGAATTGCAGTCGCTGCCGGCGACTGCGGCGCCGCCGAAGCCGTGAACGAGTTTGCGCCGCGGCCGCACGGTGAGGTACTGGAGTGGCTGAGGCCGGGTTGCATTGATTCGATTGGATGGGGCATGGCGTAGATTCGTTCGGGAAAAAAGGCAGTGGCTAGTGACGAGTGGCTAGTGGCCAGAAACACCTACAAAGATTCTTCAGTTCTCACGCAAAGTCTGAAGTCACGGCCTACAGAGATTATCAGCTTGCACGGAAACTCAGTACGAACTGGCGGCAGAGCTGCATACCGCGCCGAACCCGTTTTTCGCGCTGGGGCATCCAACCTTCATGGGCAATAGCGACGGCAACGGGCATGGCCGCGTCCCACTGGAAATTCTCGACCGAAATTATCCGGAGATTATTGATCTGCCGCCGCCGCGGATGCGCGCGCGGCGGCAGCCGATTTGGCCTGCGATTGTATTCTTTTTTTTGACCGTATTGATGACGCTTTCGGCGGGGGCGCTGATTGCCACTTCGTTCGCGCAAAATGTGGAGCCGTTTTCGGGCGATGAAAAGCTGTTCGCGATACCGCTGTTGCCCTTTCAACATCCTGGAATGTTGTTGCTGGGGATTCCGTTTTCACTGACCCTGCTGGGATTTTTCATGGCGCACGAGATGGGCCACTATCTCGCGTGCAAGTATTACGGAATTGATTGCAGCTATCCGTTTTTTTTGCCTTCGCCCTTCCCTTTCGGCACGTTTGGCGCGGTGATACGAATTCGCGCGCCGATTACGACGCGGCGGGCGCTATTTGATATTGGCATCGCGGGCCCGATTGCGGGATTTATTGTGGCGGTGCCGTTGACGGCGTATGGAATTGCGATGTCGAAAGTAATTCCGGGCGTGCAGGACGATGGCGGGTTGATATTTGGATTTCCCGGACTGATGAAGATTTTTATGGCGATGTTTCATCCGGGGACTGAGGCGAAGTCGTTGTTATTTCATCCGGTGGCGCTGGCGGCGTGGATTGGGCTGCTGGCGACGGCGTTGAATCTGCTGCCGGTGTGGCAACTGGATGGCGGACACATCCTTTATAGTCTGGCGCCGCAGCGGCACCAGCGGTTTTCGTTAGCTGCGGCGGTGGGCTTGGTGTTTTTGGGAGTGGGCTACTGGCACGTGTGGGCGTTCTGGGGGATTGTGCTGCTGGTGTTGTCACTGCGCTTTCCGCATCCGCCGCCGTTTGATCGGTGGGAGGCGTTGGATGCTTCGCGGAAACTTTTGGCTTGCGTGGGGCTGGTGATTTTTATTTTGTGTTTTAGTTTGTGGCCTACGAATAATCTGTGGTGAGTTGGGCTGGGTAAGATCAAAAGATTAACACAGAGGACACAGAGAAAAGCGGAGAACACAGAGAAAGACAAAGAGCAGGGATACCGCAGAGACGCAGAGTTCGCAGAGAAAACCGACGGCAGAGAAAATCAAAGATACTGCGACGGCATGCCCGGTTCGATGAACCTGAACGGGCCTCTACAAATTCAACGACTAATTCAAATGCAGAGTCAAAGACGCCCGCCTAAAAAGCAAAAGCAGGCGGCCGCTACAAATTCAAAACCTATTCGCGCGTTCGGTTTAGAACAAGCTGGCGGGATCTACGTCCACGATAACGGCGGTTTCGGGGATTTCTTTTTTGGCGCAGAAATCGAGGGCGCCGCTTAGGGCTTGGGAGAGCGCGGAGCGTTGCGGGGATTTCAGCAGGAATTGAAAGCGGTATTCCTGGCGGAGGCGGGCTAGCGGGGCGGCGGCGGGGCCTAGAATTTTTACGCCGCGATTTTCATAGGGGGCGAAATAGGCGGCCAGGGCGCGGGACCAGCGGATGGCGTTTTCAATTTTTTTATCTCGGACCAGGATGCTGGCTAGCGCGGTGAAGGGCGGGTAGTGCAGCATGCGGCGGAAATGGGCCTCTTTTTCGTAGAACGAGAGATAGTCTTGTTTGGCAGCGTGCTGGATTGCGTAGTGCTCGGGGTAGTGGGTTTCGACCAGGACTTCGCCGGAGAGTTCGCCGCGTCCGGCGCGGCCGGCGACTTGGGTGAGGAGTTGGAAGGTGCGTTCGGCGGCGCGAAAATCGGGGCGGCCCAGGGCGAGATCGGCGGCGACGACTCCGACTAAAGTGACGCGCTGAAAATCGTGGCCTTTGGCGACCATTTGGGTGCCGACGAGGACATCGAGTGCACCCTTTGCGAAGGCGCCGAGTACTTGCTGGAATTCGCGCTTGGTGCGGACGGTGTCGCGATCGAGGCGGGCAATTTTCGCGGCGGGAAAAATTTCGTGGAGATATTCTTCGACGCGTTCGGCGCCGTCGCCGACAAAATACATGTATTCGGCGTGGCATTTCGGGCACTGCTTCGGCGGACGGAGCGAGTATCCGCAATAGTGGCATTCGAGCCGCTGGCGATTTTTGTGATAGGTGAGCGCGATGCTGCAATTCTGGCATTGCACGAAGGCGCCACAGCTGCGGCAGAGCGAGGACCAGGAATAGCCGCGGCGATTGATGAGGACCATCGCTTGGGTTTTTTCCTCGAGGCGCAGAGCGATCGCGGTTCGGAGCGATTCGGAGACGGGCGCGGCTTTGTGAGCGCGGCGAAATTCTTCGCGCAGGTCAACGATGCGGACTTCGGCTAGCGGACGATCGGCGACGCGGGCGGTGAGTTCGAGCAGGTGATATTTTCCTTCGCGGGCGTTGTGGTAGGTTTCGAGCGAAGGAGTGGCGGAGCCTAGCAGGGCGACTGCTCCTTCCAGGCGCGCGCGATATACGGCGGTGTCGCGGCCGTGGTAGCGCGGAGTTTCTTCCTGCTTGTAGCTGGTTTCCTGTTCTTCATCCACGATGATGAGGCCGAGATTTTCCAGCGGCGCGAAAACGGCGGAGCGCGTGCCGACGACTATGCGGGCTTCGCCGTGGCGGACGCGCCACCATTCGCGGGCTCGTTCGGCATCGGGCAAAGCGCTGTGGAGGATGGCGACTTCGCTGCCGAAACGCGCGCGGACTAAGCGACCGACCCAGAGAGTGAGCGCGATTTCGGGGACCAGGACGATCGCGGTTTTGCCGCGGGAGAGGGCAGCCTCGATTGCGCCGAGATACACTTCTGTTTTACCGCTGCCGGTGACGCCGTGGAGCAGCGCCGCTGTGAATTTTTCGGCTACCAGCCAGCGCCAGATTTCTGCTAGCGCGTGTTTTTGTTCGGAGTTTAGGACGTTTGTTGGCGGAGTGAAATCGGTGTCCCAGGGATCTTCTTCGGCTGTGAGCGGCTCTTCCCAGGATTGCAGGCGGCCGGATTTTTCCAGGCGGGCGATGATGGCGCGGGAGACTTGTGCTTGCTCGACGAGCAGATTCAACGGTAGCGGGCCGCGCGTGGCGGTGAGGACATCGCGGATTTTTTCTTCTGTGGCGTTAGCGGCGGGAGCTTCGTTCGCCGGGTTCCACGCTACGATTTTTTGCGTGCGCGTTTTGCGGCGGCTGGTGCTTTCGCGGGCGGCTAGGTGGCCGCGGCGGACGAATTTTTCGGCGGCAGCATCACCTCCCGGCATCCGGGCTACGCGGGTTTCGCTTACAGCGCGTTCGGGCGCGTCGGACTTTCCTTTTTCGAAGAGGCGGAGGTAGGTGAGTTCGGCGGCTTCTACGTCGGTATTTTCTTCGTTCGTCTCGAGGTCGTGCAGGTACGCGCGGCCTTCGGTGGTTAGCCAGTATTCGCGATGGTGGCGCAATTCGATTTCGGGCGGGAGCATGGCGCGGAAGGCTTCGCCGATGGGGGCGAGGTAGTAGCGGCTGATCCATTGACCTAGTTCGATGAGTTTGGGTGGGAGCGCGGGGACGCGGTCGAGGAGTTCGGCGATTTCTTTGATGCGTTTGGCGTCTGGCGCTTGTGTGGAGACTGTCAGGCCTACACCGATCATGGCGCGATTGCGGAATGGGACCAGGACGCGGCGGCCGACGAGTTCTTCGCCGTTGTAGGAAGTGGGCACGGCGTAGGTGAACGCTGAGCGCAGTGGGACTGGGAGCGCGACTTCGAGGTAGCGTTGCGTCATTGGATCAGTGGAATAGTGTAACAGCGTGCGGTGTTTGATCGGAGTGCGTAACGATTTGCGGATTGAGTCGCACATCGCGGTTATTTTTTTCGACGTCGCGGCGACCAGTCTTGCCGATTCAGCACAGGCAGGATTGCCTATGCTACCGGATGGTTGTTTCAAATGCTGACTAGGATGATGCCGATGAAAATTAGGATTATGCCTAGCCATTGGGAGCGCTCTAGGCGTTCGCGGAGGAAGATCCAGGCTAGTAGGACGGTGAAGGCACCGTAGAGGGAGGCCAGGACGCTGACGACGGAAACCTGGCCGGTGCTTAGGCCGGCGTTGTTGACGACGAATGCGGCGGTGTCGAGGACGCCTACGGCCAGGAGGAGCCACCAGACTTTGCCGCGGGGGAGCTTTAGCGTTTGGCGTGTGGGACCGGCTGCGAGTGCCAGTGCTACGAGAGCTGTGAGGCGCATGACCCAGACGGAGACGGCGCTGCCTACTGCTGGGACTACGTGGAATCCCAGGAACCAGAAGAGGACGCCGAAACCTAGAGCGGCGCAGATGGCCGAGCCTACGCCCGTTGATAGATGGGCGCGGGAGGTTTCTGTTTCGGGATCGGCTGGTGCTTTGGCGTGTTCTGGATTTTTTTCTGCTGACGTGGATTTTTTTTGCGCGAAGGACGTAGCGGCTAAGATTACGCCTAGCAGCGTGACGGCGAGTCCTGCGGCGCGGATGGCGTGGATGCGTTCGCCGCTGATGAGCGCTAGTGCGACGGTTAGCGCAGGGTAACTGGAGGAGACTGGGCCAACGATGCTCATGGTGCCGTGTTCGAAGGAGTGGTAGAGGGCCAGGGATGCGAGCATGTTCAGGAGGCCGGCTGCTACGGCCATGGCCCAGGGGTGCCAGCCTGGGGCTATTCCGTGCGAGAAGCCGCCGGTGGATTTCAGGTAGACGCTTAGGGCAACGAAGCCGAAGAATTGCATGAAGAAGAGAGTGCGATAGGCGCCGACTTGGCGGGAGGCGAAGCGGGCGGCGAAATCGGCGGCGCCCCACGAGATGGCGCCGGTCAGGCCGAGGATTATGGCGAGCGGGATATTCATGGTCCGTGGCAGCAACGTCAACGGCGCTCAGCTAAAGCTGGCCGCTACAAATTCAGAAGCAACGGCAAAGACAACGGCAACAGCAAAGACGCCCGCCTAAAAAGAAAAAGTAGGCGGCCACTACAAATTCACGGGCAACAGCAACGGCAATGGAGCCGGCGAGACGCCTGCCTACCGGCAGGCAGGCCGGCGCTACTAACGGGGCGCGGCATCAGCGTTTTTTGGGTTGCAAGCCTAGGACGGCCATAACTTTTTGCAGGTCTTTCCAGACTTCGGGCTTGGCGGCGGGATTGCGGAGCAGGTAGGCGGGATGATAGGTGGGCATTAGTTTCGTGCCGCGGAAGTCGAACCACTCGCCGCGAAGTTTGGAGATGCCTTGAGCGGTTTGCAGCAGGGTCTGGGCGGAGCAGCTGCCCAGTGTGCAGATCACTTTCGGTTTGATGGCGTCAATCTGGCGCATTAGAAATGGGGAGCAGGTGGCGATTTCGTCTTTTTCGGGGAGGCGATTTTCCGGGGGGCGGCATTTCACTACGTTGGCGATGTAAACGTCTGCGCGCTCGAGGCCCATGGCTTTGATCATGTCGGTGAGAAGTTTTCCGGCGCGGCCTACGAAGGGTTCGCCGCTGAGATCTTCGTCGCGGCCGGGACCTTCGCCTACGAACATCAGGTCAGCGTTGGGATTGCCGGTGCCGAAGACGATTTTGGTGCGGCCTTTGTGGAGTTTGCAGCGAGTGCAGTCGCCGATGTCTTCGCGGATGCGCGGAAGAGTGTCGCCTGCGATGCGTTCGATGGATTCGAAGAGCGATGGTGCAATGGCGGGCAGGATTGTGGAGGCGGGCGCGGACTTCTGCGATGCAGATGGCGACGGCGCGACATTAACAGGAGTGCCTGACGTGCGGCCTGGGGCTGCGGCGGCCATTGCCACGGGAATCGCAGCGGGCGCAATTGAGGAGATCTCGCTCAACGTTGCGACATTGTGCGATTCCACCGATGCAGACGCGGCTGCGGCGATTGCGTGGAGCGACGGGCGATCACGATAGTAGGGGCCGAGGCCTAGATCTTCGCCATAGCGCAGCCAGTCTTTCACTTGTTCTTCGAGCCGGGCATAGTCACGGACTTCGCTGCGGGCGCCTACACTTGCGCGCTTGGCCGGATCCATTAAATCCTCCAGTTGAGAATGTGCCGCTTGAGAATCTACTTGGATTGTTTCTGAATATCCAGTACCTGATCGAGGATGCGATTGGCCACGTCGAATTTATTTAGTTGGGGGAGCGGGAGCTCGCGGCCATCGCGGAGGAAGAGGGTGACGATATTGGTGTCGGTATCGAAGCCGGCGCCGGCCTGGGTGACGTCGTTGGCAACGATCATGTGGGCGGCTTTGCGCTGGAGCTTGCCGCGGGCGTTTTCTGCGACGTTATTTGTTTCGGCAGCGAAGCCTACAAGGATGCGATTGAGTTTTTCGCGGCCTAGTTCGGCGAGGATATCGGGCGTGGGTTCGAGCTCGAGGGTGAAGGTGCCATCGCCGCGTTTGATTTTTTTATCTTGGGCGGCGGCCGGACGGTAATCGGAGACTGCGGCAGCCATGATGGCGACGTTTGCTTCGCGGGCTCGTTCGAGAACGGCGCGATGCATTTGTTCGGAGGAGCGGACGGGAACCCAATCCACACCATCGGGAATTTTCAGGTCGGTGGGGCCGCTCACGAGAATTACGCGCGCGCCGCGACGCTGGGCGGCTTCGGCCAGGGCGTAGCCCATTTTGCCGGAGGAACGATTGGTGAGGAAACGGACGGGGTCGAGATCTTCGCAAGTGGGGCCGGCGGTGACGAGGACCGTCTGACCGGCGAAATCGTGGCGCAGGCCGAGGACTTCGCAAACTTTTTTGACGATGGATTCGGTGGCGGCGAGGCGTCCGGCGCCGGTCATGCCGCAGGCGAGGTAGCCTTCGTCGGGGTCCACTACGTGGACGCCGCGGGCGCGGAGGGCGGCTAGATTTTGCTGGGTCGCTGGGTGCTCCCACATGTTTACGTTCATCGCGGGGGCTACGACTACCGGGGCTTTCGTCGCGAGATACAAGGTGGAGAGAAAATCTTCGGCTATGCCGTGCGCGAATTTTCCGAGAATGTCGGCGGTGGCTGGGGCTACGAGCAGGAGGTCAATGCGTTGGGCTACAGCGATATGTTCGATGGCGCTTTCGACGTTGGCTGGGGCTGAGCCGGCGGTGGAGAATATGTCGGTGATTACTTTTTGTCCGGTGAGGGCGGCGAAGGTTAGAGGGGTGATGAATTCCTGGGCGGCGCGGGTCATTACGACCTGGACGTCAAGTTTTTCGCTTTGGAGGCGGCGGACTAGTTCGGCGGCTTTGTAAGCCGCGACGCCGCCGGTTACGCCTAGGGCGAGTTTCATGGAGTTCGTGTCCGCCTAGTGGATTGGTGAGTCATGCCATCGCTCCAAGACGTCATCGGTGGCTGCCTGACCAGCGATGGCGCACTGAAGTGCGCCGCTACGAAGTCAACACCTACGTCACAGGCTGCCCGGTTCGATGAAACTGAACCGGCCGCTACAAATTCAAGTGCAAAACGGCCGGCGAGACGCCGGCGCTACGAACGGCAACTTCAAAGACGCCCGCCTAAAAAGAAAAAGCATGCGGCCGCTACGACGGCAAAACCTTTGGCTGCGATCACTTTTTCTTTTTCTCGTTGATGTCTTCGGCTTGTTCGTTTAGGTGGGGGGCGTCGTATTCGAGCAGGCCCTTTTGCAGTTCTTCTTCGGCGATGCGCGTGGTTTTGCGCGACCGGGGGTTATCGACCATGGGGCGGCCGCCGATCAACAGCTGGCGGGCGCGGCGGGCGACGACTACGACGTAAGCAAATTGGCTATCGGGTGCGTCCTTGAGATGAGCCATGTGAAAATCAGCCTCCAAAAGTCTTCAGAATTTCGCGAATTCGGTCTTCGTTCAGAGCCATCTGGCAACGCGAGCCTAAGGCGATAGCCTGAATTTCGCGGCCGGCGCGCTCGACGTCGTCATTGATGACGGCGTAATCGTAACTGTTGTACCGCAGCATTTCGTCGCGCGCGCGATCGAGGCGGCGGCGGATTTCATCTTCGTCATCCTGCCCGCGCGCGCGCAGCCGGTGTTCGAGATCCTGCTTCGACGGCGGCAAAACAAAAATCATGACGGCGGAGGGCAGCTGATCTTTTACCTGCTGCGCACCTTGCACGTCAATTTCCAGCACCAGGGTCTGGTGGCGTTCCCGGGCCTCATCGAGCCACTTCCTGGGAGTACCATACCAGTTCTTGCCAAAAACACGCGCATACTCCAGAAACTCACCGCGCTCGACCATTTGCTGGAATACGGCTTCCGATACGAAATTGTAACACTTGCTGCTGCTCTCCGTCTTGCGGGGGGCCCGTGTCGTGCACGACACAGAGCGCAGGACGTTGGGGAGCTGCAAAATCTTCTCCATCAGGGTGGATTTTCCGGAACCCGAAGGGCCGGAGACAATCAGCACCAGCGGGTCGGGTTGGCTCATTCGATGTTCTGCACCTGTTCGCGCAACTTTTCGATCTCGGATTTAATTTCCAGGCCGAGGCGGGTGATGTCCAGGCCCGCGGCGTCGTTGCCTGGCGTTTTGGAAAGCAGGGTGTTCGATTCGCGCTGCATTTCCTGGAGCAGGAAGTCGAGTTTTTTGCCGACGTCGGATGCGCCGGAGAGCAGCGACTCAAATTGTTGCACGTGACTGCGCAGGCGCGCCAGTTCCTCGGAGACATCGCTGCGCTCGGCGGCGATGGAAGCTTCCTGAGCGAGGCGCGCGGGATCGAGGGGAGCTTCGCCGAGCAATTCCTGCAGGCGGGCGGCGAGACGCTTGGCGAAAGCGGGGCGAGCGCCTTCGGCGAGAGTTTCGAGATTCGCGGTGAGGGCGGCAATGTGGCGCAGGCGCGCGGACATTTCTTCGCGCAGGTGACTGGCTTCCTGTTCTCTCATGCGATCGAGTTTATCGAGAGCTTCATTGAGGCAACGCGTGACGACGGATTCGAGGCGTTCGATTTCGCCTTCGACGGAGGTGGCGGCGGCGCCGATGACTCCGGGCAAGCGGAGGATGGAGGCGAGGTCGGGTTCGGTTTGAATGCCGAATTCTTTGCGCAGCGAATTGACGGCTTTCAGGTAGGCGGCGGCGACATCGTGATTCACGCCGACGGCTGCGGGACCGGCGAGTTCGTAATGCAGCGTGAAATCAAGATGACCGCGGCGCACGCGTTCGCGGAGGATCTGGCGGATGCGCGGCTCGAGCGGCTCGAAGCCTTCGGGAATGCGCAGATGCAAATCCAGGAAGCGATGGTTGACGGCGCGGATGGTGACGCGGAGGCTCCAACCGCTTTCGATGGCGCGGGCCTGGGCGTAACCGGTCATGGATTTCAGGCCAGTGGATTGCGTGGTAATAGGCTTCGGAGAATTCACGGAGACTGATTGTGACCCGGTGCTAGGCATATTTACAAGGGACCTGCCGCGCGCGAGGCCGGTTCGGCGTCGCGAAATTGCATTTCGTATAAACGGGCGTAGAGGCCGCGGCGCTCCAGCAATTCTTCGTGTGTACCGCGCTCGCGAATTGTGCCCCCATCGAGGACAGCAATCAAGTCCGCGCGGCGAATGGTGGAGAGGCGATGGGCGATGACGAAGACGGTGCGGCCGGTCATGAGGTTGTTGAGCGCGCTTTGCACGAGCATTTCGGATTCGGAGTCGAGTTCGGAGGTGGCTTCGTCGAGGATGAGGATGGGCGCGTCCTTGAGCAGTGCGCGGGCGATGGCGAGACGCTGGCGCTGGCCGCCGGAGAGGCGCTGGCCGCGATCGCCGATGAGGGTCTGGTAGCCCTTGGGCATTTGCATGATGAAATCGTGGGCCATGGCGGCTTGCGCGGCGGCGAAAACTTTTTCTTCGGGGAGGTCGGGGCGGCCGTAACAGAGATTGCTCCAGATGGTGTCGTTGAAGAGGATGGTTTCCTGGGTGACGATGGCCATTTGCCCGCGCAAGGAGCGCAGGGTGACGCCGCGGAGGTCGTGGCCGTCAATGCGCACAGTGCCGGAAGTGGCAGCGTAAAAGCGCGGAAGGAGATTGACGAGGGTGGTCTTGCCGGCACCGCTGGAGCCGACGATGGCGACGACGGCGCCGGCGGGAACTTTCAGCGAAATGTTGCTGAGCGTTAGCGAATCGGCGTCGTCATATTTGAAGTTGGCGTTTTCGAATTCCACGGAATGCGAAAAGGGAGGCAGGGCGACGGCGTCCGGGACGTCGAGCTTTTCTTCGGGCTGATCGAGGAGTGTGAAAACCTGGGAAGAAGTGCCGAGCGCCTGGACGAAAAGCTGGTAGATGCTGCCGAGGCGCTTGATGGGTTCGTAGGCTTTGAAGAGGGCGAAGGTGAAGGCGCCGAAAGAGCCGATGGTCATGCGGCCGACTTTAATTTCGCCGCGGGCGTAGAGCAGGATCATGGCGATGACGACGGCGCCGAGAACGTCCATGATGGGGCCGGTCGCGGCCATGGCGCGGATCCAGCGCATGTTCTCGCGGAGGAGATTGCGAGCGGCTTCGCGGAATTTGCGGATTTCGAAGCCTTCCATGCCGAAAGCTTTTACGACGCGATTGCCGCTGATGGTTTCCTGGAGGATTTGGCTGAGGTCGGCGAGGCGAGTGCGGCTGGTCTCGGTGGAGCGGCGGATGCGGCGGGTTAATTTCGCGACGGGCCAGACGACGAGAGGAACGAGAACGGCGGAGCCGATGGCCATGCGCCAGTCAATTACCAAGAGCACGACGACGAAGATGACCAGGCTGAAAATCTGGCGGAAGAAGTCGGCGAGATAGTCGGAGAAGGCGCTGCGCATCTGCTCGATATCGGCGATTACGGCGGACATGACGCGGCCGACGGGATTGTGATGGAAGAATCCCACGGGCTGCTGGACGATTTTGACGTACACACTATTGCGGAGATTGGTGACGCCGGCGAGGCCGACATATTGAATCAGGGTGCTGCCGAAATATTCGGCGACGGCTTTCACCAGGAAAATGAATAGCAGAGAGAGGGCGAAGACGGACCAGACGTGGTGCACGCGCGAGGGCACGAAATCGTTCAGGTACACGATGCGATCGGTGCCGGGAACCTGAAAGAGGACGAGTTTTTGGAGCGTTGACTGCGGATTCAGTACGACGTCGAGAGCGGGCTTGATGGCGAAGGCGACGAGGCCTTCGGCGACGCCCATAACGGCCATGAGCAGAATGCCGGCGGCGAGCGGCAGGCTGTAGGGAGCGAGATAGCGGAGGAGGCGGCGAAGCTCTTCGCGCTGGGTGAGGTTTGCGGTACCGTCTATTTTTTCAGAATGCAAATGGAAGCCCTTGGCCGCGTTGGCGCGGCATTAAGATTTCAAGTAGTGGATTTTTCAATATCGCGATGCACGACTTTGGCCGAGTAACCTTTGCGTTTCAAGTCGCGGCGAATTACTTCGGCCAGCGCGACAGAACGATGGCGGCCACCGGTGCAACCGAGCGCCACGGTGAGATAGCTTTTGCCTTCTGCAATATAGTGCGGGATCAAATACAACAACAAGCTCTCGATGCGGCGCAGGAATTCGCCCGTTTGCGAGAAGGAACGTATGTAGCGCGCGACGCGGGGATCCTTGCCGCTGAATGGACGCAAGCGCGGCACGAAATGCGGGTTGGGCAAAAAGCGCACGTCGAAGACGAGATCGGCGTCGGGCGGAATGCCGTAGCGAAAGCCAAAGCTGACGACCGAGACGAGCAGCGGGCGGCGGCCGGGATTCTGGAAGCGGTCCAGAATGAACTGGCGCAGCTCATGCACGTTGAATTTCGAGGTGTCAATGATGACGTCCGCGAGGCGGCGGATGGGCGCCATGCGGCGTCGCTCCAGCCGAATGCCTTCGGCGATGGAATGATCCTGGCTGAGCGGGTGAGGGCGCCGGGTTTCGCTGAAGCGGCGGAGGAGAACTTCGTCGCTGGCTTCGACGAAGACGAGAGTGGCGGGATGTTCGGAGGCGAGCTTACGGTAGATGCGGGGGAGCTTTTCGATTTGCTCGCCTTCGCGGGCGTCCACGAGAAGGGCGGCGCGTTCAATTTCGCCGACGCCTTCTACGTAAAGCTCGCTGAAGGTGGAAATGAGGCCGACGGGGAGATTATCCACGCAATAGAAGCCGAGGTCTTCGAAGGTGTTGAGCACCGAGCCTTTTCCGGAGCCGGATAGGCCGGTGAGGATAACGAGCTGGCGGGCGTCACGACTGCGATTTCTGGGAGTGCGGCGGCGGCGCGTCACGGCGGGTGGTTAGCCCTTGACCCGTCGGCGATGGGTGCTGGGAATGCGGAGATCTTCGCGATATTTGGCGACGGTGCGGCGGGTGACTTGAATGCCCTCTTCGCTGAGGCGCTTGGTGATCTGCTCGTCGGTAAGGGGGTGCGCGGTGTCTTCATCGTCAATCATTTTTTTGACGCGGCGTTTGAGGGAGAGCAGAGACATCTCGCTGCCCTGCGGACCGTTCACGGATTCGCTAAAGAAATAACGGAGTTCGAGGACGCCTTGGGGCGTGTGGACGTATTTATTGGCGACGGCGCGGCTGACGGTGGAAGGATGCACGCCGACTTCTTCGGCGACTTCTTTGATCATCATGGGCTTCAGGTGATCGGCGCCGTAATCGAGGAAATCGCCCTGGCGGCGGAGGATGGATTGGCAGACGCGCTGGATGGTGTGCTTGCGCTGCTCGATATTTTTCATCAGCTGGATGGCGGCGGTGAAGCGTTCTTTCACGTAATTGCGGACGTCGCGGTCGGCGGCATCGCGGGCGAGCAGGCGGCGATACATGGGATTGAGGCGGAGCTGCGGCAAGTCGTCTTCATTCATGAGGGCTTGCCATTCGCCGTCAACTTTGCGGAATTGGACGTCGGGTTCGACGAGGCGCGGCTCGATGTGGTTGTAACGCAGGCCGGGCTTGGGATCGAGCTGCTTGATGACGTCCACGGCGCGCTTGACTAGTTCGACGGGACGATTCAGCGCGCGAGCGACTTCTTTGAGCTGGTTATTCTGCAGCAGCTTGAGGTGTTCGGCGATGATTTGCTGCGCGAGGGTGTTTTGCGGGTCAATTAGTTTGAGCTGCATCAGCAGGCATTCCTGCAGGTCGCGCGCGCCCACGCCGGGGGGATCGAATTCCTGGACCATGGCGAGGGCTTCTTCGACGTCTTCCATAGAGTAGTTGCCGGACTGCGCGAGTTCGTCGAGGGTGGCGGTGAGGTAGCCATTTTCATCGAGGTTGCCGACGATGCTTTCGGCGATCTTGCGCACGATTTCGGTGCAGATGCTGACGCTGAGTTGCCAGGCGAGATGGTCGGCGAGATTCTGCGCGGAGGAAAGGAATTTGTCGAAGGAAGGGCGTTCGATGTCTTCGCGCTCGCTGCTGCCGGCGCGTTCGGAGCCGGCATCGAGATATTGGGTGAAGAAGGAGCCGAAATCGAATTCGTCGAAAGGATTGGCGGGTTCAGTTTCGGGGACTTTTTCGGTTTCTTTTTTGAGGAAGGCTTCGTCGGTGTAACTATCGGTGGCGGCGGCGCCCTCTTCGGTGACTTCGTCGAGGACGGGATTGGCCATGATTTCCTGATTGATCATCTCGCGCAGCTCCAGGCGATTGAGCGCGAGCACACTGACCATTTGCACGAGGCCCGGGGTGAGGATTTGTTTTTGGGCGACGCGCAGGCTTAATTTGGGTGCGAGCCAGTTCATAGCAATCAGTTGAGCCGGAATCCTTCACCGAGATACACGCGGCGGACTTCGGGATCGCTGGAAAGCTCTTCCGGAGTCCCCGCTCTAAAAATTCTGCCTTCGTTAATGATGTAAGCGCGATTGGTGACGGCCAAGGTGTCGCGGACGTTATGGTCGGTCACTAGCACGCCAATGCCCGCGGCGCATAAGTCCGCGATAATTTTCTGGATGTCCACGACCGTGAGCGGGTCAATGCCCGCGAACGGCTCATCCAGGAGCACGAACGACGGCGAAAGCACCAAAGAGCGCGCAATCTCCAGGCGGCGGCGTTCTCCGCCGGATAAGACATACGCCCGACTGTAGCGGACGCCTTCCAGGCCCATCTGCACCAGCAACTCTTCGACGCGGTCGCGGCGCTGTTCGGAGGTGAGCGGCAGGGTTTCGAGGACCGCGAGCAGGTTCTCTTCCACCGTCATTTTCCGAAAAACCGAAGGCTCTTGAGGAAGGTAGCTGATGCCGCTGCGGGCCCGAAGGTACATGGGTAGGTCCGTGATGTCCTCGCCGTCGAGAATTACACGCCCGTAGTCCGGACGCGCGAGGCCGACCAGGATATAGAACGTCGTGGTCTTTCCGGCGCCGTTCGGCCCGAGCAACCCAACCACTTCACCCTGCTGAATTTCCAGGCTAATTTTATCGACGACCTTCCGCCCTCGATAAGACTTACTGAGCTCAGCGGCCTGGAGTTTCAACATGCCGGTTCATTTCTCAACCCGGTGCTTGGTCAGCGTGCGCGAACCATCTTGCGAATCGATTAAAATCGTATCATTCGCTACAAAGAAGGTCAACGAATGGCCGGTAGTTGTGTCGCTGGAGGCATCAATAATGGTGGGCTGACCGCCAGAAAGGACGAATTTTCCGTCGGAAGCGGTGTATTCAGCCTGATCGGCGGTGCCACGGCGGTCGCCCTGGCGCACGGTGACGCCGCCCAGGGCGAGGGCGTGGTCGAGTTGGCGGCCCTCGGAGGCGGTGCCTGCAGGCGATGGGACGGTTTTGGGGGTCGCTGGGGACGATGGCTTGCCAGACCCTGGCGCTGCCGCTGTCAGAAAGACGTCCAGGGTGCGGGATTGCATGGAGCCCTGCTGAGAGTCGGCGGTGACGCCGGATTCCAGGTGGGCTTTGCCGGTGTCGCCCCAATAGGTGAGCATGGGCGCGCGAATCTGCCAGAGCGTGGGGCCGGACGGAGTGGTGGAAAGCGCTTTGGTTGATGGGGCAGGCGACGGTTTCGCGAGCGGCTGCGCGGGCGGCGGCCCGGCCTGGGGAAAATTGGCGACGACGTTTCCGGTCGCCAGCAGCTTTTTTTCGTCGCGCCAGAATTCGATCTGATTTGCTTCCAGCACGGAATCGGCCTGCCAGAGACGCGCGTGGCCGACATAGGTGACATGGCCTGAAGTGGTGGAACCCTCGAGAGTGGCGGCAGAAATATGGCCTGGGCCGGAACCGAGGCTCAGGGCGGAATTCTGCGCGCTGGGGAAGTAGGTGGAAAGCACGCCACCGGAAGCGCGAATTTCGCCGGACCTCTGGTTGATGGCGACGCTGGTGGCGGTGGTGCGGCTCATCGAGTCGGTGAGGACCGGGGAGCCGTCGAGCAAGATCAGCTCGGTGGAGCGGACGATGTTGGCACGGTCGGCGGAGGCCTGACGATCGGCTTGCTGGAAGTGGACGTCGCCAGTTTCATCAAGTTGCTGCCATTCGCCGTCGGGTGAAAATTTGGCGGCGAGTTCAGCGGCTTTGATGGTTTGCGGCGGGGCGGAGCCGATTTTTCTGGAGACAGTGGCGCCGCCGTGGCCGAGCAGAGTGTCCAGGCGTCCGGTAGGCGCGAATTGCGCGACAAATCTTCTGGCGCGAAGAGTGGTGGTTTCCTGGGCTGATTTGGTTTCGATCGTGCCGGGCGCGAGAGTGCTGACGGTCTGGACCGCCTGCTGGTCACCGTGCTGGCCGGGGCCGAAAGTGGCGAGCAGTGATTCGGTTTCGATGGAGCGGGATTCCGCGCCGATGTGGGAATTTGCTTTCACGTTGCCGGTGGCCGCCATTTCGCGGAGAAGATTGTGCTGCGGCGTCATGTTCAGGACGACGCTCGCGGCGACGAAGTGGTCTGTGCTGCCGGAGGCTTCGCGGGAGGCTTGGACATTGCCGTCGGCGATGATGCGCTCGATCCAGCCATCGGAGTTCACGAGGAGATCGAATTGAGTGGCCGTGGCTGTGGATTTCCCGCGGGGATCGGTGGAAGTGACCTGCGGATGGCCTTGGGCGATGGCGCGGCGGGCACGGAAATCGGCGTCAAGCTCGATGGAAATTTTATCAGCGGAGAGCGCGCGGCCACCTTGGCGGACGTTGGCCGGAGCATCGAGCTGGACCATGCGATCGTTGCGGCTGATTTCCATGCTGCCGCCGGTGGCGGTGACGGGCAGGCCGCCGCTTTTGTCGGACGCCGCGAGGTCGAGCTGCACGTTGTGAGTGAGGCGGACAATTTCCTTTTGCGAGCTATAGATCATTCCATCGGAATGGCCTGCGCCCTGCGGGAAACGGAATTGCACTGGCGCGGTGGTGGTGGCGTCGCCGGATTCGCGATTGAAGGAGAGATTGCGCGTGGTGACTTGTAGATCTTTGTCGGCAGGCTTGCCGGGAGCTGGCGTGGCGCTGGCGAGATCGATCTGGACGTCGCCCTCGCAGACTACGTTTCCGGTGGAGGGCTCGTAATTGCATTCGCGGGTGTGAATGTTGTCGTTGCGGCTGCCGTCGTGGCCGTAAATGGTGATCCAGACATCCTGGAGGAGGGCGCGATTCTGGTCTTTATATTGGGTGGCGTGCGAGGCGCGGATGGTGAAGAGGGCGCGGCCCTGGTCTGTGCCGACGTAGGAGAATTCGGCGGATTGCTGTTGCACGGATGCGGGGATGGAGGGCGGAGCGTTTTTTCTGGCGCGGGCGGCGCGGATGGCGCGCTGGGCATAGACGCCGGCGACGACGAGGACGATGACGGCTGCAGCCCATGCGGCCCAACGTGCGTAGCGCGCTGATTCCTGATTGCGCAGAGCGGCGGCTCCCTAAATCGGGGGATAAATTGTTAGAGGACGAGTATAGGTTAGAGGTTTGCTGACAGCAAACGGAGGGGGGTGGGTGGCGGGTGCAGCCACAGCTGTGCCCCACCTACGGCGCTGCTTTGAAGAGTGGGGAAGGCGATGCGGCAAGTGTGTGAAACCGGGGATGCGATGCGCCTGCGCTTACGTGCGAAGCATGTATCGCACCTACGGCGCTCCCGGGATTTGTTGCAATTTTTCCCAGGCCTTCCGGCCTGGGCTAACTTGTGCCGCGCCTACGGCGCTGGAGCGGGGGGTTTCGTCAGGAGAAGCGGCGGCGGGAACGCTGGGCGGCTGGAGTGACTTCGTGGGCCGCGGAAGTTGCTAGAGGTTTATCGGTGTGGAAATACTTTTTGTAAGCTGCAATCCAGTCGGTGGAGATGTCGCGCTGGGCAGTGGGCAGGTCGAGGCTTCCTTGGCAAACCATTTGGTGAAGATGTTCTTCGAGCGCGTCTTTGACGTGGGCGTTCCAGGTGGGCAGCGTGTAAGGCTCGGGCCAGAGATTGTGGATGTCTTCGGAGCCGCCCAAGCGCGGGGCGATCAGAAAATCGATTTCATAGTCTGCGACGCGGGCGCTCGCAATGCCGTATTCGTGAAAGACCTGCAGACGCAATGAGGCCGGGACATCGCGAACTACTTCTTCGTGGGGTAGCGAGCAGACGTCGTGGAGGGAAACGGAACGGGTGGCGCCGGGCGTGAGGCTGCGATTCGGGACTGCAACGTTTTCGATGGGAATGGGTCGTGAGGATGAGCGCGATGGAGCGAAATGCTGAGTGAGAAGCACGCTTCCTATTGCGACGAGCAGGAGCGCCACGGCGACGTACGCCATAGCGCCGCGCGGAAAAAAGAATTGCAGGAGCTTCGGCCATGGGGCCACGCGGGATTTGGATGCGGCCTGGGCCAAGCGCGCCTTGAGCAGAGCGCGCGGACCTGCAGCGGGCGGTAATTGAGGATCGAGCGCGCTGCGATGCGTGTGGACGAAATCGGCGATAGTGGATTCGAGTTCCGCGAGGCGCGTGCGGCACAGCCAGCAGGCGGTTAGATGCGCGCGAATATGGCGGGCGCGGCTGCTGGGGAGTTCACCGTCCGCAGAGCGCAGGAGGTCCTGGTCCGATATGTGAAGTTCTTCATCAGGCATAACGCGATCCTTTTACTTTTTCAGAGCTTCCCAGGCGCGCCAGAGAGCGCGTGAGGGAGAGCGATACGGAACCGAGAGAAATTCCGAGGGTGGCTGCAATTTCGCGGTAGCGCAGGCCTTCGGCGCGCAGGGCGAGGCAGCAGCGGTCTTGTTCGGGCAAAGCGCGCAGGACGGTACGCAGGCGCTGGAGAGTCTGGCCGGAGGTCATTTGTTCTTCGGGGTTGGGAGTGGCGTCTAGTTTCGCCAGTGCAACTGTGGTGTCGTCATGCAGCGCGTCCTGGAGTTTCTTGTTGGCGGCGCGTTGCCTGAGAGCGAGATTGTGGGCGACGCGAAACATCCAGCCGCGCAGATTACGGCGAGATTTTCCGCGCTGCAGATGGCGGAAAAGCGCGAGGAAAACGTCCTGGGTGACTTCTTCTGCATCGTGAACGGAAAGGCCGAACGACAAAACGTAACGAAGCAGGGGGTTGCGATACTGGTCGAACAGGGTGATGACTGCGCATTCGACTTCGGATTGCTGGACGGAGACCGCAACGGGCGCAGGGATGGGAAACGACAACTCGGCGGCGAAGTTTCGCGGAGGAAGCAGCATGGGTCCCTGTATGTATATTCCATTGGGTGGGATTCTGTTCAAGGATTATTCGGGTCGGTTATTGAATTCTTCACGGAGAGCGAAAAGAGGCTGAACAAAAGAGGAGGCCGGGGAATATTCAACTTGAGTGGCGTGCGAGAAGCAGGGGCAGCCCGGCGGTTCGTTCTGTACCAGCCGGGGTAGGTGGAGTACGTGTTGGGAGATGCTTGGCGAAACTACGGGGGCCGGTCCTTGATGCCAATCAGATTGTTGCGGAACGTTGCGGTTGTGTATTTCTTATGCGCATTGCCGCTTTATTGCCAGAGCAATCGGGGAGAACTGCGGCTGAAGGTGATTGATCCTGCGGGGCTGGGAGTGAAGACCAGCGTATTGATTGTCAGCGAGGCGAATCAGTATCGCAATTCGCTGACGACCAGCGAGCAGGGGACGTTGGACGTGCAACGGCTGCCGTTTGGCGTGTATCAGCTGGAAATTACGCAGGCTGGGTTCGCGCCGATGTCGGAAACTTTGGAGATTCGTTCCTCCGTTCCCACCGAGCATACGATTCGGCTGAAGCTGCCTGCGGTGAATCAGTCCGTGACGGTTCGTGCGGCGGATACTTTGATTGATCCGGACCAAGCGGGGGCAGTGAGCCAGATCGGTTCGGATACGATTGAACACCGGGTGAGTTCGCTGCCGGGGCGATCGTTGCAGGACCTGGTGAATTCGCAGCCGGGGTGGTTGTATGAAGGCAATGCGGTGCTGCATCCGCGGGGATCGGAATACCAGACGCAGTTTGTGGTGGATGGTGTGCCGCTCCAGGACAATCGTTCGCCGAGTTTCGGGAATGAAATTGAGGCGGACGACGTGCAGTCCATGAGCATCTACACGGCGGGAATTCCCGCAGAATATGGGCGCAAGATGGGCGGCGTGGTGGAGGTGAATACCATTCAGGATTCCGATCCGGGGCTTCACGGGCAGGTGGTGCTATCCGGCGGGAGCTTCGACACCGCGGGCGCTTTCGCGAGCGCACAGTATGTGTGGGGGAAGAATACGCTGAGCGGGAGCGCCAGCGGCGCATTCACGGGTCATTACCTGAACCCCGTCGTCCCGGAGAATTATTCGAACACGGGCACTACGGGCGATTTTTCACTGCGCTACGCGCGGAAACTCACGCCCAACGACCGCTTCAGCCTGAGCGTGCGCCACGAACTGGCGCGCTACGACATCCCGAACGAATTGGTGCAGCAGGAACCGCATCTGACGCCTATCGATCCCACGCTGCCACCGGGGCCGCAGCGGCAGAATGCAGACAATTTTGAGACGATGGGGATCGTTACCTACCAGCACATTTTTTCTTCGAACGTGCTTGCCGATATTTACGGCATGGCGCGCGGCGACTCGAACGATTTTTACTCTAACGCTTATTCGACGCCGATTCTGATTTCGCAGCACAATTGGTTTCGCGAAGCATATTTCAGGGGCGTGGTGACCGCAGTTCACGGGCGGCATGAATGGAAGTTTGGCGTGGAGTCCGACAACACCTATCTGAACGAGAATTTCCGGTACCTCATCTCTGATCCGACGCAGTTCGACCCGGACACTCCGTTGACCTTTAGTTTCGCGGCGAACCGCCCGGACCTGGAACAGTCCGCGTTCGTGCAGGACCAGATGCATCTGGGAAACTGGACGATCAACGCGGGGATTCGCTGGGACCATTATCAGTTGTTGTTGAACCGGCAAGCCGTGGATCCGCGCATTTCAATCGCGCGATATTTCCCCTCCGCCGGGCTGGTGGTGCATTTTTCCTATGACCGAGTGTTTCAGACGCCCTCTAACGAGAACATTCTGCTTTCGAGTTCGACGGCAGCGACGGAACTGAACCCTGTTTCCTTGCAGTTACCTGTGGAGCCGTCCGAAGGAAATTACTATGAGGCGGGCGTGACGAAGGATTTCTATGGAAAAGTTAAGCTCGACGCCAATTACTTTCGCCGGCTGGTAAATAATTATGCGGATGATGATCAGATTGAAAACACCACCATCAGCTATCCGATTGCGTTCAGCAAGTCCATCATTTACGGAGCGGAAGGGAAGCTCACGGTTCCTGATTGGCACGGCTTCTCGGGATTTGCGAGCTATTCCTACATCGTCGGCCAAGCCTGGTTTCCGGTGACGGGCGGGCTGTTTCTGGGCGACGATGCGGAGATACCGACTACGGGCCATGTGCCGGATTCGCAGGATCAGCGCAACACCGTCCGCGCACGCGTACGTTATCAGGTCGCTCCGCGCTTTTGGATCGCGGGCGGGATTCAGTACGATACAGGGCTCCCGTTTGATTTTCAGTGCCCGGACGGCGAGACGGAGGCACAGTGCATCGCGGGAGTAACCGCGCAATACGGACCACAAGTTGTGTCTCGCGTTAACTTCGCTACCGGGCGGATCTATCCATCATTTCAGGTGAATGTGTCGGCGGGCGCAGATGTGTACAAATCGGAGCGATACAATGTACGGCTACAGGCGGATGGGCAGAACCTGACGAACGTGCTCGACGTGATTGATTTCGGCGGGTTGTTTTCTGGCAATGCGATTGGGCCTTCACGGAGTTTCGCGCTGCGGCTGACGACAACATTTTAGGGGAGAGCTTCCGAGCTTGGATTTGCAGGCGCTACTTGTCTTGGGCTAGCAGGCCTACGCCGGAGGCGGCTACGCTGTCTCTGGTGGTGTTCTTTACCAGGTACATGGCTTCGTCGGCCAGGTGGAGGAGTTCGGCTTTGGTGCGGGAGTCGCTGGGGTAGGCGGCTACGCCTACGCTGGCGGTTACGTGGGCGTTGATGCCGGTGTCTTTCAGCCAGACGGCTTCGCGGATTAGTTTGTGGAGGCGGCGGGCGACCCCCAAGGCATTCTCTTTTGAGGTTTGCGGGAGCAGCACTACGAATTCATCGCCGCCGTAGCGGAAGGCTAGGTCAATCAAGCGGCATTTGTCTTTGATGGCTTGGCCGATTTCGGCCAGGAGCTTCGAGCCCATCAGGTGGCCGTGCGTGTCGTTGACGCTTTTGAAATGATCGAGGTCGATGAAGATCAGCGAGAATTCGAACGCGTAACGGTGCGAGCGGTAGATTTCGGTGTCCAGCATGAAATTCAGATGGCGCGCGTTGTAGAGGCTGGTGCAATCGTCGGTGATGGTGAGTTCGTGAATGCGCTGCACGTGGCGCGCGTTTTCGATGGCGATAGCGGCGTAATCGGCGAGGGCTTCGAGGAGGGCGAGGTCGCGGGCGCTGAAACCTTCGGGGCCGATGCTATTAATGAGTTCGATGACGCCGAGGCATTGGTCTCGAAAACGCACCGGCACGGCGACGATGCTGCGCGTTTCCATTTTCGTTTTCGCATCCACCTGGCCGAAGAAACGCGAATCTTTGGCGGTGTCGCGTACTACTACTGCTTCGCCGGTCTGCGCCACCCAGCCGGCCAATCCCTGGCCGACTTTAATGCGCACGTCCTTCAACGATTCCGCGCCTTTGCCGGTGGCAATCTGGAAATAAAGTTCGTCCTTCTCCTGGTCCATCAAGAGGAGCGACCAGGTATCGGGGCGCAGAACCTCATTGATTTTTTCCATGATGGTGCGCAGGACCTGATCGAGCTGTAAGGAGGATGTTAGGGCTTTGCCTAATTCGTGGAATACGGTGACTTCGTTGGAAGACTCGATGGACATATCCACACCCGGAGTTCTGCGCCTTTCGATGCCGCCAAAGGGGCGCGCGTCCGTGGATCGCCGCAGGGAGTCTTCGGCGACGCCTTTCGTCGGTTCGTTGGAGTCTGAAGTCAACGTTGACATTATAGTGAACGGTTTCGGTACACTGCAATGACGTTCGCGGCGCGATTGTTGAAAGGGCAATGGGGCACCCTTCCGATGGGTTATCGGCCAGCATTGACACTCCCATCAGTGACGCCTATATTTTCTGTAGTTGCGGATTCCAGCGGATGCCTTCAAAACCTTTCGGCGAACATCTCAAACGCGAGCGGGAAATGCGGGGCGTCACACTGGAAGAAATTTCAGCGGCTACGCGCATTGCACCGCGCTTCCTGGCAGCCCTGGAGAGCGAACAATGGGAGCTGCTGCCGGGCGGCGTATTCAATCGCGGCTTTATACGCTCGGTGGCGCGTTACCTGGGGCTGGATGAGGACAGCTTGGTGGCGGAATACGCGCTGGAAACTAAGGGGCGGCCTGAACCAGGGGTGGTAGCGGACCCTCCGGAGGAACCGGACCGCAATTGGGCGCGGGTTTTCGTGGTGGTGGTGCTGGCGCTGCTGGTTGTGGCTAGCGGTTGGGCGGCTCTTCACTTTCTGGGACCGAAGATTGCAGCGCGGTTGCACAAACATTCCGGGGAGCCCGTAAATTCCGCGCCGGATTCTGGTGTGGCACCGAGTGTTGCGGCTGAGAATGGCGCACAGGCGGATTCTGCACCGACTGCCGCACAGAGTGCCGCGCCTGACCCGAGTGCGATGCCGCCGTCTGATCCGGCGATTGCATCGAGCCCAGCGGCGGGCGGTGGCGCGCAGTTCACATCTGGCACATCCGGAACGGCGCCGACGCTTGATTTGAAACTGGAGGCGGCGAGGGCCGCGGACGTGAAAGTTGTGGCGGACGGCAAGCCATTATTCGAGGGGCACATGGATGCGCGGCAGGTGTACCGGTTCACGGCGGTGGATACGCTGGAAATATCAACGAGCGAATCGAGCGCGATTGTGCTGGAGCTGAACGGGCAGGCGGTGGCGGCGGGCGGCGAGCCAGGGCAGCCGGGTTCGGTGACGCTGACGCGGAAGGATTTGAAAACCGCGGGAGGAGATCCCCATTAGCGCTGAGATACGAGCGGCGGTGCGTTCGGGGCACGCGAGGCCGGAACAAAAACTGGCTTTGTGCGCGGGGACCATGTCGCTGGCGCCGGAAGATCGCGCCGAGTTGCTGGCCGTATTGACCATGGACAAAGATCCTGCTGTCGCGGAGCGCGCGAAAAGCTGTTTGTTGACGCAGTCGCTGGAATCGCTGCAGGTGGCGCTGGCGCGTCCGGATGCGGACCTGAAGCTTTTTGAATATTGCGCGGACAACATGGGCGGGAGGCCGGAAGTGGCGGACCGCATGGCGGCGAACGCGGCTTGCCCGGCGGAATTTGTGACGCGGGTTTCTGCAGATTTGACGAGCGTGGGAATTCAGACGCTGCTCGACAATCTGGACCGGCTGAGTTCTTATCCGGCGCTGGGGATCGCGCTGGCCTATTCCGAAGCAGCGACACCGGACCAGAAAGAGTTGCTGGCGGAAATCGAGACGAATGCGTTTCTGGAAGAGAAAGTGATTGAAGAGGCGGCGGTGGAGGCCGAGCCGGACGTGAAGAAGCGAGTGTCTTTGCTGCAGCGGATGGCCAAGATGAATATCGTGCAGCGGATTCAGCTGGCGGTGAAGGGCGGGCGCGAGGAACGGATGCTCTTGATACGCGACCCCAATAAAATTGTGCAGCGCGGGGTGCTGCAATCGCCGCGGCTGACGGACCTGGAGATTGAAAGTTTTGCGGCGATGACCAATGTGTCGCAGGAAGTGCTGCGGATTATTTCGAAGAACCGGAATTTCATGAAGAGCTATGTGGTGATTAAGAATTTGACCAAGAATCCGAAGTCTCCGCTGGATGTGAGTTTGCATCTGCTGCCGCATTTGGTGCCTACGGACTTGAAGCAGCTTGCGGCGAATAAGAACGTGCCGGAAACTTTGCGTTCGACTGCTTTGAAGTTGCAGCGGCAGCGGAATTCGGCGCGAAAGCCTGATTAGGTGGGTGTTCGGTGTTGCGGCAGAAGGTCAAAATCACCACAGATGAACACAGATAAAAACTGACAAAGGCGAAAGCGAAAATAGAAAATAGAAAAGCGAAATTGATTAGCGGCGCGAAGTTGCTAGAGTGGGCGTCCGCACTAGACAGCTTATTTTGCGGTGGGTTTAGCTAGCGATGCAGCTACTTGTTTTTGGTATTCCCTTGCTTTCGCTAAAATTTCGGGTTCGTTCAACGTTCGCATTTGGCGATCTTCCATTACGATTTTTCCTGCGATAACTACCGTCTTTACGTCACTTGCTTTCAACGCGTAAACCAGCTCGGAATAGACGTTGTACATGGGTGTGGCGTGCGGGGCGGTGGTGTCCACCAGAATTAAGTCTGCTTTCTTGCCAGACTCCAGGGAGCCGATTTGTTTATCGAGGTGCAGGGCGCGGGCGCCGGTGATGGTGGCTAACGCGACTACCTGCTCGGCGGGAAGAGCGCGCGAATCCATGCGGGCGAGTTTCTGCAGCTTGGGGGCTAGATCCATTTCCTCGAACATGTCGAGATTATTGTTGCTGGCGGCGCCGTCAGTGGCTAAGCCGATGGCTTCGCCGGCCGCGAGCATTTCGACGATGGGCATCACGCCCGCGGCCGTTTTCATATTGCTGGAAGGATTGTAAACGCAGCCGACGCCGAAGTGCGCGAGGGTGGCGATGTCTGCCTGGTCCACCAGGATGCAGTGCGCGCCGACCACGTCTGGGCCCAGGACGCCGGCGCGCGAAAGATAGGCTACGGGCGTGAGGCCGTATTTATTGCGGCTTTGCTCGAGCTCGAAGGGAGCTTCAGCGATGTGGATCAGAATTGGCGCGTTGTTGCGGCGGGCGAGGGCCGCCGCCTCCTGCAGAGTTTTTTCTGAGCAGGTGTACATGGAATGCGGAGCGACGGCGGCGACGATGAGGGGATCGCCTTTCCAGTGGTCGAGAAATTTTTGGGTATAAGCGAATGCTGCGGGGAGAGTTTTGTTGTCCGGAGCGGGAAAATCAATGATGGTTTCGCCGAGGACGCCGCGCATGCCTGCTTCTTTGGTGACGCGCGCGACGACGTCTTCGAAATAATACATGTCCGCGTAGGTGGTGACGCCACCGCGCAGCATTTCCAGAATGGCCAGGCGCGTGCCCCAGGCGGCGAAATCTTCGGTTACGTTGCGGGCTTCGGCGGGAAAAATGTAGGCGTGCAGCCAGTCGTCGAGGGAGAGATCTTCGGCGATGCCGCGGAACAGGCTCATCGCGGCATGGGTGTGGCCGTTGATGAGGCCGGGCATCACGATGGCGCCGTGGGCGTTCATGACTTTCGCCGGAGTGTATTTTGCTTCTAGTTCGGTACGAGGGCCTACTGCCACGATGGAATCGCCGCGGACGGCTATGGCGCCGTCGTCGAGGACGCGACGTTGGGCGTCCATGGTGATTACGGTGCCACCGGTTATTAGCAGGTCCACTTTTTCTTGCGCTGGGGTGGGTGGTGCTGCGACAAGGAAAAAGAAAAAGGCACCACTGATGAACACAGATGAACACTGATAAAAGCGAGTGATAAGACTTAGGGATTTCCGGCGGGCAAAGAGCAGCTCTAGATTTGTGGTCATGTCAGCCTTTTGTGAGGTTCTGTTGTAGCGCCATGGTGTGCGGCTTACGCACAGCGATTTTCTTTTTGTGTTTTCTATTTTCGGTTCTGACTTCGTTTGTCTTCATCTGCGTTCATTTGCGGTGGCGCACTGAAGTGCGCCGCTACGAATTCAAATGCGGAACCAAACGCCGGAGGTCGGAGCTTTTTGCTGTCGTCTTACTCCCGCCTTTGAATCGCTACAGGAACGAAGCATCGAATGCGCGCGGCAGGAGCTTGCCGGATGTTTCGTGTTCCACTTTTCCTTTTAGGTTGGCCAGCAGAACCGGGACATCGCCGCAGAATTCCCAGATGATTTGGCGGCAGGCGCCGCAGGGCGGGGTGAGGCGATCCACGTCGGTGACTACGGCGATGGCGTCGAAGCCGCGCTCGCCTTCGGAGACGGCTTTGAAAATTGCTACACGTTCGGCGCAGCAGGTTAGGCCCAGCGTGGCGTTTTCGATATTGCATCCGGCAAAGATGCGGCCGGATTTGGCGCGTACGGCCGCGCCTACGCGGAAATTGGAGATGGGGGCACAGGCGTTCTGGAATGCTTGCGTCGCGGCGGTGACTAGCGCGTCATATTCGCTCATGTATTTTTCGCTTTCCTTTCCTTTACTTACAATCCGCGGCGATGCGCGGCAACACGGCGCGCAGCAGCGCGATGAACTGGCCTTTCACTCGTTCGCCGGTTTCCAATACTTCCTTGTGGTCGAGCACTTGATCCAGGATGCCCGCGGCCATATTAGTGACGCAGGAAATTCCGAGCACGCGAATTCCCATGTGGCGCGCGGCTAGCGTTTCCGGAACCGTGGACATGCCGACCAAATCGGCTCCAATCGTACGCAAATAACGAATTTCGGCGGGGGTTTCGTAGTTCGGTCCGGCGAGCGCGGCGTACACGCCTTCGGGGGCAGCGATGCCAAGTTTTTTGGCTGCGGCGAGCGCGATTTCGCGATAGGGCTTCGAGTAGGCTTGGGTCATATCTGGAAAGCGCGGGCCGAAGCGTTCATCGTTGGGGCCGATCGAGCGGATTAATGCCCTGGAGATTGATGTGATCGCTGATGACGACGAGCGCGCCCTGGGTGTATTGCAGATTGATGCCGCCGGCGGCGTTGGTGAGGATGGCGGAGCGAATGCCGAGGCGGCCGAGGACGCGCATGGGAAACGCGACTTGCTGCGCGGTGTAGCCTTCGTAAAAGTGGACGCGGCCCTGCATCGCGGCGACGGCGATATTTTCGATTTTGCCAATCACCATACGTCCGGCGTGGCCGATGGCGGTGGAACGCGGAAAGCCGGGAATTTTTTCGTAGGGGATGCGCGTGGCGTCTTGCAATTCGTCGGCGAAGGCGCCGAGTCCGGAGCCGAGGACCAGCGCGATTTTCGGGCGCAGCCTGGTTTTCGCGAGGATGAATTTTGCGGCGCGGTCAGCGCGGGCGAATTCGGAATCGCGCGCGGATGATTTTGTTTTTTTCGCGCTCATCGCATCATGATCCCGACAATGGAAGCGGACATTAGATTGGCCATGGTGCCGGTAAGCATGGCGCGAATGCCCAAGCGGGCGAGGTCTGCTTTTTTATTGGGCGCCAGAGCGCCGATGCCGCCGATTTGAATTCCGATGGAGCTGAAATTTGCGAAGCCGCAGAGCGCGAAGGTGGCGATGGTAAAGGAGCGGGGATCGAGCGCGTCTTTCATGGGGCCCAGGCGCTGGAAGGCAATTAATTCGTTGGTGACCATGCGCAAGCCCAACAAGTTTCCGATGGCATGGCAGTCGTGCCAGGGAATTCCGATGACCCAGGCGATGGGCGAGAAGAGATAGCCGAAAATTTGTTCGACGCTGGAGGGAAACCAGGTGACGCCGAGCGACGTCAGGCCGTTGTGCACCGCGGCGAATACGCCGTCCACGAGATAAATCAGCGCGATGAAGGTGATGAGCATGGCGCCGACGTTCAGGGCGAGGCTGAGACCGTCGACGGTGCCGCGGGCGAGTGCGCCGAGGGCGTTGGCGTCGCGTTCCAGCGGTGCGAGTTCCACTTTGCCGGAAGTTACAGGCACTTCGGTTTCGGGGACCATCATTTTGGAAAGCAGGATTGTGCCGGGGGCGGTCATGATCACGGCGGCGAGGACATGTTTGGCTTCGACACCATAGGCGATGTAGGCGGCCATCATGCCGCCGGAAACGTGGGCCATACCGCTGGTCATGATGGTCATTAATTCGGATTGAGTGACTTCGGGAAGATAGGGGCGAATGGTGAGGGGCGCTTCGGTCTGGCCCATGAAGATGCTGGCAGCGACGTTGAGCGATTCGGCGCCGCTTGCGCCCATCAGGCCGGTCATGAGGCGCGCGGCTTGCTTGATGATGAATTGCATTACGCCGTAGTAATAGAGGAGCGCGAAAACTGCGGCGATGAAAATGATGGTGGGGAGGACCTGAAAGGCGAAGAAGAAGCCCATGGGCGAGCCTTTTTTTCCGAGGTCGCCGAAGACGAATTGGGAGCCGAAGAAGGCGAAATCTAGGACCCAGTTTACGCCGGCACCGGCTTTCTGGAAGATCCACTGGCCGTAGGTCCAATTGATGACGAGGTAGGCAAAGACGATTTGCAGGCCGAGGCCCCAGGCGACCGTTTTCCCGCGGATGGCCCGGCGATTGGTGGAGAATAGGAACGCGAAAGCCATCATGGTGAGCATTCCCAGTACGCCTACCAGGCGGTGCATGCGCGGGTGCCTCCTTTCGAGCGTGTCTGACGACTACTTCAAAACCGGTACTTCAGCGGCTAAAGCCGCTGTAATTTTTTGCAGCTTTTGTCGTGGCTGAAGCCACGACCTACAAAGATTCTTGGGCGCCGATGATTTTGCGTACTAGCGGCGCGGCGGGCGGAGCTTGGTCGCCGATTTCGAAACTTGCGGACAGCAGGCGCATGGCTGGGACGAGGCGCGCGTCCAGGTTGTAATGTACCGTGCAGAGATTTTCGCCTGCTGCTACCGCGTCGCCGATTTTTTTTTCTAGCACCAGGCCTACTGCTGGATCGACCGAGTCTTCTTTCTTTTCTCTACCGCCGCCTAGGAGCATGCTGGCTACGCCTACCTGTTCGCAGTGAATTGCGGTGACGTAGCCCGCGCGGCGAGCGTCCACGCGGGCGGTGTGTTTGGCGTGCGGCAGGCGGCTGGGATCTTCGATCACGCGGGGATCGCCTCCTTGCAAGCGAATCACTTCGCGGAATGTATCACGCGCGCGTCCGGAAGCAATCATTTCTGCTGCTAGCGTGCGGCCGGCGGCCACGGATTTCGACTTGCCGCCCAGGACGAACATCCAGGCCGAAAGTTCCAGGCACAATTCGAGAAGATCTTGCGGGCCTTCGCCATCGAGAATTTCGATACATTCCTCGACTTCCAGGGAGTTGCCGATCTTGCGGCCGAGGGGCTGCTCCATGTCGGTGATGAGCGCGACGACTTTCTTGCCCATCCGCACGCCGGTTTCGACCATCAGCTCGGCTAGGTATTCGGCGTCTTGCTGCTTTTTCATGAATGCGCCGTCGCCGGTTTTTACGTCGAGGACCAGCGCGTCGATGCCCTCCGCCATTTTTTTGCTCATGATGGAGGCGGTGATGAGGTAGGGGCTTTCGACGGTGGCGGTGACGTCGCGCAGGGCGTAGAGTTTTTTATCGGCTGGAGCGATTTCGGGCGTTTGGCCGATCAGGGCGCAGTGAGCGAGCGCGAGAGTGCGGCGGAATTGGTGCAACTGCAAATTCACGTCGAAACCGGGGATGGATTCGAGTTTGTCGAGAGTGCCGCCGGTGTGGCCTAGGCCGCGGCCGCTGATCATGGGGACGTACAGGCCGGCCGCGGCGACGATGGGAGCGATGACGAGAGAAGTTTTGTCGCCGACGCCGCCGGTGGAGTGCTTGTCAACTTTTGGCGCGGGGAGATCGGACCAGTCGAGGACTTCGCCGGAATTGAGCATGGATTCGGTGAGTGCGGCTAGTTCGGAGCGGGTCATGCCGCGCCAGAGGACGGCCATGAGGAAGGCGGCTAATTGATAGTCGGGGATGCGGTCGTGGGTGGCGCCGTCAATTAAGAATGCGATTTCTTCGCGGGAGAGTTCCGCGGCGTCGCGTTTTTTGCGGATGATGTCAACGGCGCGCATGAAGGAGGTTGGGCCACGCTAGCATCGCGGCGTGTGGGGCGTCAATGATTGTGCGCGACGTGGAGTTTCTCGAGAACCTTTGTAACGGTGGTTTTCCGGCCGCCAACGATTTTTGGCACGACAGCGACGGCGAGGCAAGCCTCGCCTTGTAACTGGCGGGGGCAAGCCCCCGCACTCCAAGATGAAGGCGCGGCGTATCGCAATGAGCGAGGCATGCTACAGCTTGTTGTTCGCGCGGGTGGCGATATCGGCCATCATTTGCTGCATCTCGGCGTGGATGTGGCCGTTGGTTACGAGCAGATCTGGGCCGCCGGGCTTGTATGGGCCGCCACTGAGGTCGGTGACTTTGCCGCCGGCTTCGCTGACGATGAGGATGCCGGCGGCGGTATCCCACGATTTCAGGCCGAATTCCCAGAAGGCTTCGAAGCGGCCGCAGGCCACCGAGCAGAGATCGAGCGCGGCCGAACCGTCGCGGCGGACGCCGTGCGAATTTAGCGTGAAATGCCAGTAATAATGGATGTTCAGGTTGTCGCCGCGCTTGTGCGTGGGGAAACCGGTGGCCACCAGGCTGACGGCCATGCGCTGAGCGGTGGAAACGTGGATTGGTTTTTGATTGAGGAACGCGCCCTGGCCGCGCGCGGCGGAAAAAAGTTCGTCGGCGACGGAATTGAAGACCACGCCTATGAGGGGGACGCCATCTTCGAGCAGCCCGATCGAGACTGCGAAGCACGGATAGCCGTGGGCGAAATTCGTGGTGCCATCGAGCGGGTCCACGTGCCATTCGTAACGCGATGCGGCGGTCGAGCCACTGGAACCTTCTTCGGCGACGATGCGATGATCGGGAAATTCGCGGCGCAAGCGGCCTACAACGATGGCTTCGGAGCGCTTGTCGGTTTCCGTCACTAGGTCCACGTCGCCTTTATAGGTGATTTTCTGCGGGCGGCTGTGTTCGGAAAGCAGAACGGCGCCTGCTTCGCGGGCGGCGACGATGGCGACATCGAGAAAATGGTTCATCGGATTATTGCGCCACTCCGGCGGTGAAATATTCCTTGCGATAACGCACGTTGTCTCCGGTGTTCACGGTAACCACCACGTGCCGGTCGCTGCCGGGCGGCGGGGTGGGATTGGGATAGTAGCCGAGCAGATATTGGGTGCGCAGCTCGCGATTGATGCGGTCGAAGATAGCGCCCAGTTCGCTGAGATTGGTCGGATAGTACATGGCTCCGCCGACGCTGTCAGTGATGGTGGAGATAGCGTGCTCGCCCGCGGTGTTCCATCCAGCATCGGATTTCATGGGGCGCACGACGACAGTATAAAGCAAGACGTTCGCGGCGATCGCGACGCGGCGCGCATCTTCGAATTTTGAGACGCTGGTGGTTTCGCCCGCGTCGGTGATGATTACGAGGGCGCGGCGGCGTTCGGCGCCTTGGCGACGGACGGATTGCGAGCCGAGAACGACTGCGTCGTAGAGCGAGGTGCCCATGTCCGGGCTGGTATCCACGCGGCGCACCGCGCCATCCAACTGTTTGAGATCAGCGGAAAAATTGGAGAGCTGCACAACGTCGGCTCCAAATGAAAAAACGGAGAGCCGATCGTCGGGGCGAACCACTTCCTCGATAAAATGTGCCGCAGCCTCGCGTTCGATTTTCAATTCGATCGCCGCGGAGCCGCTGGCGTCGAGCATCAAGGCCAGGTCGAGCGGGCGATTGGTTTGCGGTTCGAAGCGGATGATTTTCTGGGTGATGCCCTCTTCGGTGAGTTGGAACGCGCTTTGGGCGAGGCCGATGACTGGCTCGCCTTTGTCGTCGGTGACGCTGGCGAGGATGCTGACGAGGTCCGTCTGGACGCGGATCGGGCCTTTTTGGCGCTGTTGCTGCTGCGGATCGTAGAGCGTTGCATCCGCGAATGCGCCGAAGCCCGCGAGCGCGATGGTGCAAAGCGTGGCGATGGCTCGTTTCATCTAAGAGGTAGATTCTTCGGAGGCGGAATTGGCTGGCTGGGGGAATGATTCGCCTTCGGCCCAGACGGCGCCGCCGGCGAAGAATTCCTTCTTCCAGATGGGCACGGTGCGTTTCAGAGTGTCAATGGCGTAACGGCAGGCATCGAAGGCGGCGGCGCGATGCGGGGCGCTGACGGCGATGAAGACGCTGGTATCGCCGACTTCGAGCCGGCCGAGGCGGTGGACGACTGCGAGGCGATGGATTGCAAAGTGGGTGTGGATATGCGCGGCAATTTCGCGCAGCTTGGCGTAGGCCATGGGTTCGTAGGCTTCGTATTCGAGATAGAGGGTGCGCTGGCCTTTGAAATTGTTGCGCACGAATCCGTCAAAGATTACCGCCGCGCCGTCTTCGAAAGCTTTGAGGTTGAGCAATATTTCGCGCGGCTGGATGGGTTCGCGGACGAGAAGGACGATGTCTTCATTGATCCCGGCTTGCTGACCGCCGCTTACCGGCGGGAGGAAGGCGACTTCGTCACCGGAGGAGAGTGCGGCGCGCCATTCAGCGTATTCCTGGTTAACGGAAGCAGCGACGGACGGGCGAAACTCCGCGAGGCGCGGGAAGCGGCGCGCGTAACGCTCGTAGAGGTCTTCCACGCGCGCGCCTTCGGAAAGCTCGGCGTCTTCCTGCGAGAGGCCGGCGATGTCTTTGAGTTGGCCGAAAAATAGGACGCGAACGCGCATCTTCTTTATTCTACCGTGGAGGCCGGTGCAACGCGAATTCGGCCGGGCGCGTCTTGCGACAGCCGCAGGGATTGGCGCGACATTGATGGCGCAATGAAGTGCGCGGCTACGAAGGCAAAGTCAAAGGCAACACCAAGGGCCACGGCTGCCCGGTCCCGAAACACGGGACCGGCCGCTACAAATTCAACAGCAACGTCAACGCCGCCCACCTAAAGGTGGCCGCTACAAAATCAAAGGCGGCGGCTGCATGGTTGCGCAGCCGGGGCCAATGGAAATAGATCCAGGCTAGTGCATCTTAGCGTCGCGATAGGCTTGGGGCGGCATGCCGTGCCACCTTTGGAATGCGTGATGGAACGCGGCGGGATCGGAAAAGCCCAGGGCGTAGGCGGCTTCGGTGGCCGTGGCGTGCGAGCCGAGCAGGAGGCAGCGCGAAAGATCCCGGCGAGCTCGTTCAACTGACGAGGTGAGACGCGAATTATTGCTGCAATTTTCTTTGCAACGTGCGGCGGCTGACCCCGAGGTGCCGGGAAGCGTCGTTGAGCCCAAAATCCCCGCTGCACAAACGCTGGCGAATGAAGCTGAGAACGCTTTGCGTGAGATTGGCCTTGGCGGACCATCGCGAGAAGCTGGTCGGCGGCCGCGGTATTACTTGATGCCCACGGAATTGGCGCCGCGCATAGGGAGATTGAGCAACGTGCGATCAAGGAGCAGCGAAGTGACCGGCATGCCGAAGCGCACAGGCGCCCGAAAAATGCGGGCGTGCTCGGAAACGTCCTTGGGCTTCGGGTGCGCGAACCAGACCTCGCGCGGCGTCCATGCGGTGCCTTCCGAGAGACGGTTGAAGCGCGCGATTGCGGCCATGGTCATTTCGACATCGTGCGAGGTTCGGGAGCGAGCTGTTTGAAATTTCCACCGGAAATGTGCGATGGTTACTCCACGTCGAGATTGAACACGCTGCCGTTCGTCCTGATCGGCAAATAGCGTTCCAGGCTGCGAGCGCTTCGCCGAGGGTTGCGCTGCTGACGACGGAGTATCCGACGATGCCGTAGGAGTTTTGTTCGACGTGCTCGCCTACGTGCAGGCCGAAGGCAACGTCCTTGGTCATGCGCGAGGCAAGCTCGGAGAGCATCATCATGTCCGCATAGGGAATTTTGAGGACCGGATCGCGTAGTGCGTCGCGGTCGAGGCCCACGGCTTTGAGCAGATGACCGGAATTGCCGCACGGCGCTACGGCATCGGCAATCTTGCGCACGGAACGAGCAAAAACTGTGGGCGATTTAGAAATGGGGCGCTCCGCGGTTCTTTCTGGATAGAAGCCAGGATCAGCTCGCTCCGACACTTTGGCGCAATCAATCATAGTCCAGGGCGTCGAGCCGGTGCTAGCTTCAATCTTGTTGAGTGAGCCAGAGGCGGCGATTCATTAAGATTCGTGTACCTGCCAGCTGTGTTGTATGTCCGAGGGACTAGCGAATGCCACAAGACACTTTTAAGAGTCCGAATGGCCTGCGCGCGGGATGGCGGCTGTTGATCTACGGCGCGCTGGTATTTGCGTTCGGTTACGGCGCGAACCGAATCGCAGACGCTTTGTTGCACGGGCGCCAACCGGACTCGAGTAGCCCGACGGTCGGAATCGTTACGTTTTTGATCGCGTTATGCGTGCTGATGCTGGCGGCTTGGATCATGTCGAAAATCGAGGGCCGAAACCCTGGGGACTACGGCTTTCCGTGGCGGCGAGCGTTTTGCGGGCAGTTCTGGCAAGCGTGGGTGATCGGCTTCGCTTCGCTGACGTTACTTCTTGTGGTTTTGCGGCTGGCGCACGCTTACTCACTCGGATCAGTGCAGATCCACGGCCTGGACATTGTGAAATATGGGTTGCTGTGGGCTGCGACGATGATATTGGCAACGATGGTCGAGGAGTTTTTGTACCGCGGCTACTTGCAGTTTACATTGACGAGCGGGATCGGCTTCTGGCCGGCGGCGGTGATCACCTCGGCGCTGATGGCCGCGGCGCACATGCTGAATCCCGGTTGGACGGTGCTCGGCCTATTCACGGTTGGCATCTTTGGGCTCATCGCTTGTTTGCTATTGCAGCGAACGGGTGACTTGTGGATGCCTCTTGGACTGCACTTCGGTCGGACTGGGGCGAAACCTATTTCTACGGTGTGCCTGACAGCGGGCAGATGGGCAACGGACATTTATTTCAGGGAAGTTTTCACGGTCCTGCGTGGCTAAGGGGATGCCGTTCGGACTGGAGGCGGGGTGGCCGAAGTGGCGCTGGTCCGATAAGATGGATTTTATTTTCCAGGATGTTTGCGCGACGTAATATACGAAGTCCGGCGCGAGAAAGGCCGACGGCCGATGAAGGCACGCGCGACTGAGGTATTCGCCTTGGCGATTTTCGCCGCTGCGATCTTCGTCGCAATAGCGGCGAATTGCTTGGCGCAGCACAGGCGACAGCTGCGGCACAGAAGCCGCTGCGCGTGGCCACGCGTTTGGTGCAGATTGACGTGATCGTCCTCGATAAGACGGCAGCCCGTTACCGGATGACGAAAGACGATTAGGGTGTTGGATAACAAATCGCAGCGCGCGATTCAGCTTTTCTCGGAGGAGACGAGCCAGATGTTGCCGGGCGCGCCGGAGCCGTTGCCTCCCGGTACTTATACGAATGAGATTCAAGCCGCCAGTGTGCCGTCAAACTTGACGGTAATTTGCTCGATACATTCAAACAGGATTCTTCGATCAAGCTTTTGTGCGCAGCCAGGTTTTGAAGTTTCTGCAAACAATCCAGGTGCAGGATCTGTGGCGCTGTACGCGCTGGGCGCGTACCTGCGCGTGCTGCACGAGTTTTCGAGCGATTCGTCGAGCCTGGCGGAGTCACTGAGGAATTATCTGGGAGAGCACGCGCTGGACATGGATGCGGCCCGCACCGAGTCAATCGGAGCGCTGCACAAGGATTTGGAAGCAGGGGCAGCGGCTGAGGGCATAGACGACAGTCACCCGTTCGCCAAGACCACGGGCATCCTACGGCGAGGCGCAGTGAAGATTGCGGATCACGTGGGCTCGCTGCCGGGACGAAAAAACCTGGTGTGGATCTCGGGCAGTTTTCCGTTCAGCATCGAAACCAATAATCTGCAAAAGACGCCGGATGGCCGGAAAATCCCGTTCGCGACGGACGTGGAGCTGCCGAGGAGCGGTGAACAGGGCGAAGTGGATGTTTTTCGGTGGATGCGCGCGAGGTTGCTGGATGCGGCACGTTCGAGCGAGCGCGTCGTAGAGCGTCGAACAAGACATGGCAAATATCGGGGCCATGCAAAGCGTGGCGCGGCGCACGGGCGGAATTGCTTTCTACAAGCGAATGCCATCAAGACTTGATCCGGAAGACCATTGACGATTCGCGCATGACGTACAAGCTGGGCTTTAATCCGGAGGATGTGAACTGGGACGGAAGCTTTCATAAATTGCGCGTGAGAGTGAATCGACCGGACGCGCACGTGCAGACGCGCGAAGGTTATTTCGCGCTGCCGGAGCCGAAAGTGGCGGGGCAAACCTGGTCGGAGATGGCGTCAGAGATTGCCACCAGCCCGGTGGCGGCGACCGGAATTCGGATTCGCGTGCGGGTGACGCCTGCACATGAATCGGGTGAGAAAAGGCTGAATCTTTTGCTGTCGCTGGACACTGCGCAATTCCAATTTGCGCAACTGAATGACACCTGGAACGACGCGGTGGAAGCGGTCTTCATCCAACTGGACGACAAGAACCGCGTAATCGAGTCGCATCCGCAGCGGCTGCCGCTGGCGATTGATTCGGCGACCTACGATCTGTTGTTAAAGCAGGGGATGGTGCTCTCCCGCGAAGTGCAGGTGCTGCCGAATTCCGCCGGAGTGCAAGTGATTGTGCGCGACGGTGGAAGCGGCAGAATCGGGTCCGTGCACATTCCGCTCGCGCCGTAGCTATTCGTAACGTTAAGACGTCAGCTTTAGGCGGACTCCATCGTGCGCGGAGCGTGGAGCGCGAACACCAGACACAAATTCGTGTCGCGGAGGGCGATAGCTACTGACGCGAGGATGCGAGGCCGACTTTCGATCAGGCCGAAAAGACCCGTTGCTGCCTTCCGGATGGCCATCTGTTGAGAAGCGACGCATACTTCCCTAAGCGGTTCCGGGCTGGTTTAAAACGTAATCGCGGCGGAGATCTGGAGTGTGTATCCTTGGTAGGTATTTCTGCCCTCGAATTCGTGAAAATACTTGACACCCGCGCTTACCTTCTTCTCGGGCAATATTGCGTTTGCTGCGAACCCTAGCGCATCAACTCTGTAGTGCGCGGCTGCCTGTTCCGGCGTGATGTTCGGGCCATGTTTATCGGTAGTCTGCCACTGACCGTAGCCCACCAACCCAAGCTGAAGGCGTGAGTCCAGGTTGAACGGGAAAAGTATGGGCTAGCGAATAGTCCAAGTTAAAGGTCTGGCCGGGGTGGACCATTGTGCCCTCTTGGGTGCCATGAAATTCATACATCTGAAAGGCAGAAAAGGTAGTGGCTTTGCTCGCGCTGAGATAGATCGTCTGTCCACTCGCAACAACTGAGGTCCAGTAACCTGAGCCGACATTTGTGTTGGCACCCGGGCTAAATCTCCCTGTGGGCGCCAGGAAACCATAGATTGCGCGAACGGCAACGCGCTGCTTGCGCCAGCCTAGAATAAACGGTTGAAAATAGGAATCCGCAAACCCGCCACCGCCGCTGATAGGCCCTTGAAGATCCGAGGTGAGCGAGTTGTTAGCGATTGGAAGAGTAGCTGATGCCGAGAATACTGCTCCGCCCAGGAATCCGATCTCCTTATCGCTCACCCAGACAAAAGTGTTCATATCCATCATGATCGAGTTCTGGCCCGTGGCCACGATTTCACCGTTAGGACCCTTCTCTTCATCACGCGAGAAAAAAACAAAAAGGTTTGAATAGGTGATTCCTGCGTCAGGGGTCACCCCAGAGTTGGTGGCATTCATGCCTACAGGATAGACGCCTCTGACTTGCGCTTGGGCGGGTGTCAAAACGAAAACGTTAGCAACCACAACGAGGGCAACCGCAGCAAGGAAACGAAATGCCAAGCCTGCTCTAATTGACCTAATGGCTCTGTTGTTCAAAATCTGGGACACTCTGCGGTCCTGAACCTGTAGTCTTCTATGCTGGACTTTCCGCGGTCCGAGTTCCTAAGACGCGCGCCAGCGGCATTAGAATAAGCAGCCCAACAACTGCAACGACGACAATCATGACGAGTACTTTGGGGTCGTCGAATTCCTTGCCGGCGACAACAAGTGCAGCAGCAATATTGCGCTGCGCAGTCGCTAACGAGAGCACGCCCCTTGTCTCGAAGCCCGGGCCGCCGAGGAGCCATCCGATTCCAGCACCAGCGAAAAGAAAGAGGATGCTCGCCAAAATGCCGCGTGTTCCGAACAACGAGATTACATTTTGAATATTCGTCACCAACAGCAGCACAATCAGGAGTACCAGGCTGAGAGTAGAGATTCGGTTAAGCGGCGCCCGCAGTTTTCCAGCAATGCTTCCGAACCAGGCGTTCACTGCAAGCCCGACACCCAGTGGAAGCAACATGAGAAGGACCAGCGAGCGTGCTATTTTCATCGGGTCGACCGAAACGCCCTCCAAAAGCAGCGGCAGCACGAGGGGCATATAGGCCACGGTCAAAACCATGAGTAGCACCATCAATCCCACGGCGAAGGCAAGGTTGCCCTTGGCAATTCCTGCCAGCTTGGGAAGAAATGGCGCGCCGGCAGCTGCGCCCAGCAAAAGCAGGGCTATGCCGAGTGGCTGGTCAAGCTTCAGAATTCTGGCTATGGCCAATGCCCCCAGTGGCATCAGCACAAAATTGGCGAGCAGTGCGAGCAAGACAAGTTTCCCATTGCGTAGAGAAGTCGCAATTTCCCGAATGGTGAGACTCAAACCAACCGCCAGCATGCTGGAAACCACGAAGGAGAGCATCGCAATTGGGACTGCCTTACTTAGAAGTTCCATTCGACCTTTCCCGTGCTGTGTTTATGCACTTAGCGTTTCGGATCAGGCGATAGATTGAGATTTCTTCGCTGATATCCCGCTTGCCAGTGGCATTGTTGGCAGGTTTTTCCAAAAAGTCTCCAACGACTCGACACCGCCAAACAACGTAGTAAATATCGTGGAGTCCGCCAACAGGATGTTTCCGGCGCGTTGTGCGTTAGGCGGCATCCAAAGGAACGAGTTGAACTCAGTATTGCCCGCCTGGGTGAAAGGATGCGGTCGGTCCAGGTCAATCGGTTGGCGCGTAAGCACGTGGACAGACTTCGTGTCATCGGTAGTGAGCGCGTAATGAGGCAGGTGGGGATGAAAATTAAATGTGCTAACCCCGTTGAGGACGCCAAGCTTGTCCACGTCTTTGTTGATTGTCAGCGGCGCAATTCGATAGGTGCCTTGGACGAGGGCCGGGCGAAGTCCAAATTGATTTATCACCGGCACCCCAAGTCTTGCATCATCGAACAATGTATTGTCCGAACCGCTGTTGTCGAAGGCCGAGCGCATCCCCGAGGGGCATATATTCGAGTTGGCGCTGCTGCAGATCTTCTGCAAATCCCACGTCGTGATGGGGCCCAAGCAGAAGGCAAGTTCCTTCTCGTTGCAGCCAGGTGCGGACTGCCTCGATCTCTCCAGACGCCGCCTCCTGCTCTGAAACCAGGTGATCGAGACCGAACACCATCAGCGTGTCTGTGTCGTCCAGGATTCGCTCGTCGATCGGAAGTTTGTACCCGGCCTGGTCGATTCGTTGAAACACTGCAACCGGGTGTCCGGTGACTTCACCGACGACCTTCTGAAACGCGAGCGTGGAGCGGTGAAACAGTTCCAGGGTCCCAGCGATTCCTTGCAGGAAATGCATTTCATCCCACTCGGTTCCCTCATAGGCTGGCCAGGCGACTCTCCGGACCTCGGTCATGGTCGAGAAGCGATTGTCTAGTTCGGCCGTGTTCCGGTTGGTCTCCCAGGGGTAACTCCACGTCCAGTAGATTGAAACTCTCCGTTTGCCCGGAGTGTACTGGCGCGGCGCATGATTCTGGTTGTAAGTACGCGGCGGTTGAGGACCGGAGCTCATGATTCCTCTCTTTCTGCGCTTTCCAATAACCTTTCTTTCAAACGCCATCACTCAGCGACGCCAGGTATCGGAGTGCCTTTATACCCGGCAAAAAGAAATAAGCGCCGCCTCGGATCGTGGTGAAAGCTGGTAGCCCCTTGATCTTTTTCCGAATGGGCCGCTTGGGGATGGTCATGTCAAAAGTGCCGTCCTGCGTACCGAATATCGGATCGCGCTCGTTTCCCAGCTCGTGAAAATTTGGGTCGTTCGCCCACACATTCATCGCAAATTCAAATTGGCGGACCAGGCTCGCACAGCCGACGAACGCTGCGATACCTGGCTCTATGCTGTCTTCGGGGACGCCTTCTGGCAAAGGCGGACCATAAGTCCCCCCTCGCCGGATCATTTTCCGCCGGTTCATGTTCACTGCGGTATCGCGCGGGTTCATGCGCCGGATGTGTGCCCCCAGCGGGCAGCCATAGCCGTGGGGGTCCATCGCTGCGTAATTAAAATCGTTGCTGCGCTGAGAATCAGCACCGAGCTTCGGATCGTCCTTATCCGGCGCGAGGACAAGGGGAGCGCCGCTCCGCCATCGTCCCATCAGCTTGGCAGCTATTAATTCCTGCTATTCCGGTGTTTCACCGTGGGCTCGGAGGAAATCGCGAAACGCGCCTACGTGCTCCTCCATTTTCAGATAGGCAACATAGCTGCCGTTGCGAGAAAGAATTTCCGGCTGCGGCAATCTGGAAGCGGAACCTTCTTCGTCAGGATAGCCAAGAAAAAATTCGCCCGGTTTGATCGGTTTGCCAGAGCCGGGTGTAGGCTCTTTACTCGAATTCCGGCGATGACCGGCTTGCGAGAGCCGAGCCCGATAGCCGAAGCGTTCGTGAGCGTAATCGAATGGGGGGATGCCTTCCAGATCCAGAGTTGACGGCACTTCGACCGCACCGCATGCGCGATATACCGCTCGTGCTCCCCGCGACAGCGCTCACGTTCGGCGACGTCACGGGCAAACAGGACGACAATCGCATGCAGGTTAGGACTGGCCAGTCCTCCCACCCAGTGATGTGGATGATTAGCGCCTGTAGTGCCGAGGACTCCCGCCCGGGCCGCCATCCCCTGACGAAACTCTTCCGGGAAGGTGGCCAATGATGCTTCAGCTACTCCAAGGGTTTGCAAGCCGTTCCAGGTGAAGCCAACGGTCACCCACCTTGCGTCAAGTAGGCTGGATCCGACGGCACTTGCCGTGCCCACCTTGTCGATCAGGCCCGTCAGCCACCTTCGTCCATCTAAACCACTCTTGAACGCGAGGAACTCGTAGCGCGCTGCCCGCGCAGGCGGCCGCGACATCAAGAAATGCTGAATGTCGTCGAAATCAAGCGAAACAGGCTGATCGGTTCCTTTGGTCAAATCTTGTGAATTGCGATGCGATTGTTGCAAGAGGGACACGCCCTTCTCCGTAGTCAGTAAAAGAACAGATCTGCTACTGCATCAGGTCGAGCATGCCGCTGAAAGGCCGCCTTGAGTTTCAGAGCCTTCTTGATTTCTTCGCAACTCACATAGGGATGTTCACTGTATTCGAGGAAGCTCGGACATTGGTGTTCGCGGAAAAACTTGACGATGGACGCAGGATTGGTCGCGTAGTCCGCCGGCCATCCCTCAAGGGCTTCAAAGGCCGACTTGATGCCTGTCTTTCCGAAGAGGACAGAGGCGTCTTCGCAGTATTTATCGAAATCGGTATCGAAGATGGCCTGATACATCATGTAGCTCTCACCCTTAATGGTGAAGACCAGCCACCTCAAGTAGTGTGCCTTGAGTATAGCGAGCGTTTCGGGATCATCTGCGATTGCTTTCTCGATGACTTTGGCATGGTTGTATATGTGCTCTTCCCTTCCGGGGATGACTTTTGCAATGACGGAGAAGCCGTAGCACGCCGGAGTCTTGGGAAAGATCGGGCCGTACCTGCCTTGCTCAACTTTGTCCGTGAAAAATCCCCCCTTGGGAATCGCCATCGCCTGTGGTTTCGTCCAATCACGCTCCGTGGACGTTGAGGGCGTTGCGCGCTCTGCTGTGGCCATGTCAGGTCTCCTATTCCGGTTCTGGTTCCGAGTGCCGGAGTCTCCGGCGTGGAGGTGGTTCTATCAGAAAAGACAACTCTAGATTTGACTCGAGGTCTGCACAACTAGGGAAACCCCTAGCGAAAGCCGAGTATGTGAAGCAATAGCAAGGCTTGTGTTGGGCCTCGCGGAAAGATTTCGTCGCACGATTTTGAGCGCTTAACCAATGAGCCGGAATTTATCGGTTCGGCAATCTGGAATGTTCCCGATATCGAAGGAGCGGGAATTTTGACAAACAAGATGTCCGAAGGAATGAGCGAAGCACGTCCGTAGATGCAGTTGCTCGGAAATATAGATGACGTTGCGCGGTGGTACAACTTGACTCCCATGGGAGCGTAGGTCTCACCGAGAGTCCTGCTTACCGCCCCAATCGAACATTTGCTTTTTGCGTCACAGATCTCCCGAATTTCTACTTTTAAAATTTGCGGCCAAAGTTAAGAAGCGACGCGCGGGGTGGTCCCTTTTTCCCGTCCCTATCCGCCATCCCGTCAACTAGCGGCCGGGGGCCGACGCGAGGCGGGCGATTTCGTCGAGGCGGTTGGAGGCGCGGCGGAGGGCGGCGGCCAGGGCGGCGGCTTCGTGGGTGAAGGTGGCGGGGTCTTGGCGGTCGAGGGCTTCGTTTGCGCCGGGGAGGACTTCGGCTGCGTATCCGGTGTAGGAGCCGGGGGCGTAGATGGTGTGTTTGTACCAGGTGCGGCCTGTAAGACCTTCGGGAGCCAGCAGAGCTTGTTCGACGCTTACTAGTTCGCGATTCAAATCATTTTGCCTGGCGGAGTTGGGCGATGCGTTCGGCCAATGCTGCAACGCCTGGGAGGCGCGCGCGGCGGAAGCGGTGAGTTGCGCGGCGGCGTCTGAAACTGCTGGCACATCGTTGCTGCCGATTCCCAGCTTCGCGGCGCGAGTGGCGAGGTCGTTTGCGGCGTGCGCGATTTCGGCGGCGTAGGCGGAGTAATCGAACGGAAGGGTGTCTGATTCATCGAGGCGCAGGGCGAGGGTGCCGAGGATTTTCGCCAGCGCGACGTGAAATTCGAAGGTGGGATCGCCGAATTTTTTCATCCAGTAGAAATCGTCGTACATGGAGTGGTACACGCCGTAGTCGCCGATGAATCCGGCGTCGAGCGAAGGAATTCCGGCGTGGTCGAAGAAGGGACAGAAATCCGAGCCGGCGCCGAGGGCTTCGATAGGAGCTTCGCCGGGCGCGGTGAATTTCGCACTCGGGGGGCGCGCGATGCCGCTCGGCTCTTCCTGTTGGCGCGTGGCGCGATCCAGCCAGACGTTGTAAACGCTGCGCACGTCGCGCGGGTCCTGCACTTCGCGGGCAACTTCACGTACCAGCTGTTTGAGCGACGGCGTGGCGGAAGCGGTAAAATTTGGCCCGGCAACGCCTACATCCGTATTCAGATAGGCGACGGCTTTCGCCTGTAGCTCGGCGCGATTCGCTTCCACCCATTCGGTCGAGCCCATCAGCCCGGGCTCCTCGCCGTCCCATTCGCACATCACGATGGTGCGGCGCGGCTTCCAGCCGGCGTGGACGAGTGCACCGAAAGCGTGCGCGGTTTCGAGCATGGTTGCGGTGCCGCTACCGGGATCTACCGCGCCATAAACCCAGGCGTCGTGATGATTGCCGAGGACGACCCACTCGCCGTCGTTGGCGCCGCGCAGTTTTGCGATGACGTCGTACAGCATGCGCTGCTGATAATCCATTACCAGCTTCATGTGCGCGACGGCCGGGCCGGCGCCGACGTGATAGGTGAACGGCAAGCCGCCCTGCCATTGACGCGGAACGTGTGCGCCGCCGAGATTTTCGAGAATTGCGGAGGCGTCCTGCGAATTGATGGGTATGGTGGGGATGCGCGGGAGATTTGCGGCGTCGGCGGGAGCGAGACGCTTGGCGTTCGCGGTGGCGGGAATGGCGGGTGTGAGCGGGTCGCCCGGATAAATTTCTGTGTATTCGACGGAGCCGCGCTGGATGCCGGACATGGGACGCCACGGGCCGTTGGGAAAGACGTCGCCCGCAACGTAGCCGTCATCTTCTGGATCGGAATAAATTATGAGGGCGAGGGCTTTGTGCTCTTCGGCTAATTTGGTTTTGATGCCGCGGTAGCAGCCGCCGTAGCGAGCGATGGCGATTTTTCCGGCGACGCTGACGCCGAGCTTTTCGAGCTCGCGATAATCCGCCTGCATTCCGTAATTCACGTACACGACCGGGGCGGTGACGTCTCCGGAAGGCGAGAAGGTATTGAAGCCGACGACAATATTTTTGTTGGAGGTGTCGGGATCAATCTGGAAGGGCTGCTCGGGAGTAGCCAAGTCTTTTTTGTTTGGCGCGGTCAGCTCAAGCCGCACTTCGCGCGGCTGTGCGAGCCAGACGCTGTAGCTGACGATATCGGCGTCGAAGCCGTAGCTGCGATATTGGTCGCGCAGCCATTCCGCCACGCGATGGCTGGCTTCGGTGCCGGCCATGTGCGGTTCGCTGGTGAGGTGGCGCAAATTGCTTTCGGCGCGCGCGGGGTCGGGGATCGCGCGCATCTGCTGTTCAAGGGCGCGCTCGGCGGCCACGCGCGCCGGGCGCGAAGCCGCGGATGCCAGGATTATCCTGGGTGCCACGGGAAATTGCGGCGGGAAACACGACGATGCTGGCCAGGATGATTGCGGCTCGAATGCGGCGGAGCGTGACTGCCATTCACACCTCGTTGCAGAATTGCAAATTCTATACTACATAGGTGCGGGCGTCCTCGATTGCTTGCGGAATAATTCACGCCAGGGGTGAGCGATACCACGGGGCGCGGCGGAATATACGCAGGCGCTGGAGTTCGCTTGACGGCGCTTGCGGCGCGCCGTAGGTTAGTTGCACGGGCAGCGGGACGCGCCTCGTTCACGGGGACATTCGATGAAAGTTCTGATTTCGGGAGGCTCAGGGCTGGTGGGGGCGGCGCTCACGAGCGGGCTGCGTCGCGATGGCCATAGCGTCTGCCATATGGTGCGTCCGGGCAGCGAAGCGGCGCCTGGCGACGTGCAGTGGAATCCACTGAGCGCGCAGGTGGACGTGCCGGCGATGGAAGGCTTCGACGCCTTGGTGAATCTGAACGGCGCGAGCATCGCGGGCGGGCGCTGGACACCCAAGCGCAAGACGATCTTGCGCGGCAGCCGGGTGGATTCGACGCGCGTGCTGGTGGATGCGCTTTCGCACCTGAGGCAGCCGCCGCGCGTATTTGTTTGCGCTTCGGCGACGGGCTACTACGGAAACCGCGGCGACGAAGTGCTGACGGAAACGAGCGGCTATGGCAGCGATTTTCTGGCCATCCTGTGCCGCGCGTGGGAAGGCGAAGCGGCGCGCGCGGCGAGCTCCGGCATGCGCACGGTGATCGCACGGTTCGGAATTGTGCTTTCGACGGAAGGTGGCGCGCTGGCGGCTATGTTGACGCCCTTTAGATTCGGCGCGGGTGGGCGGCTGGGAAGCGGGAAGCAGTGGATGTCCTGGATCGCGATGGAAGACGCGCTGAGGGTGCTGCGCGCGGCGATTGAGGATGCGCGGTGGAACGGGCCGGTGAATTTGGTGTCGCCGCAGCCGGTGCGCAACAGCGAATTCACGCGGGTGCTGGCGAGCGTGCTGCACCGGCCGGCAATTTTTCCCGCGCCGGGGTTCGCGCTGCGCCTGGCGCTGGGAGAGATGGCGGATGCGTTGTTACTTAGTAGCCAGCGCGTTCTGCCGGAGTGCTTGCAGCAGTACGGCTTCGCGTTTCGCTACGAAAATTTAGAAGCGGCGTTGCACGCGGCACTGGCGACGAAAGCTTAGCGGCGTTCAGTTGTTGCGCGTTGAATTGCGGTTCCCACCGGCACTACAAATCCAGGCGTTCCAGCAGTGATGGCAGGTTGGTGGCGTCCACTGTGAGTTCGGGGCGGGCGGTGGCGAAGTCTGCGACTTCGTCGAGGGCTTGGAACAGGCGCATTTTTGCTACGGCGTATTCTTCTGTGCCGGTGAGGGCGCGGCCGGTTTGCTTGGTCCATTGGTCGAGGGCCTCGCGGCGAACGAAGATGCGGATGGGAAACATGGTTTTGCGGTCGGCGGAAACGTAATAGATGAATTCGTTTCCTTTGGCGGCGTCGCGCTGGGCCGGATGCACGTCTTGAAATTGATATTGATAGACGTAGCCGTTTTCGGCTGAGTAGCTTTTGATGCGCCGCACAGTTTCGGGCTTGGGCATGGGCGCATTATTCGACTGGTGCGGGCTGGTGTCAACCATTGGGCTGTGTGGGGCACACGGCGACTGAACGCACGAGGCGCGCGGGATCGGAAGTGCTCTCCCAAATCGGATTTGAGCGGTGGGATTCTGTGCCATTGCGGGACCGGGGGATTTTCGGTGGATTTTGCGTTTCTTGTGTTTGGCGTGGTTTGATGCGGCGAGTCGCGCTGCGGAGAACTGTTAACCATTTCCGATTGCGGGGTTTGGCGATGCATTGGTGACCCGCGATGCGGATTGCTGGATTAAGTCTGCTATGGCTGAGCGTGCGTCGCTTTGGCACAACGCGTGCGTTTGTTGTAAGCGGCCATGAACATCTTCAGCACGAGCGGGCTGCGGCGCGTAATGCCGCACAGGAGCGCCGACGCGAGCGCTTCGCAGCATTCTGACGCATTCCGCAAGGTGCTGCAGGCGATGGCTGCGTTCGCGCTGATGGCGTTTACGCTGGGCGGTTGCGGATATGCGGGCACGCCGCCTTTGCCGAGCGTAACTGTGTTGCTGGAACCGGGCAGCGCAGTGGTGGCGCTTGGGGGGATGCAGCAATTTCAGGCGTTGGTCACAGGCTCTGGGGACGTGGCGGTGACTTGGGAAGTGAATGGCGTCGCGAATGGAAATTCGATTTCGGGGACGGTGAGTGACGCGGGATTGTACACGGCTCCGCTGGCGATGCCCAGTCCCGCGGGCGTGACGGTCACGGTGGTTAGCGTGGCGAATCGGAATGACCAAGCTTCGGCGGGCGTCACGTTGCAGGACGGCATCGGGATTGCGGTGCTGCCGGCAACGGCTACGGTGGAGCCGGGTGGCGCGCAGGTTTTTACGGCAAACATCTCCGGGGCAGGCGGCGTTACGGGCAGCGTCACATGGAGCGTAAACGGCGTAGCCGGCGGAAACGCGACGGTGGGCACAGTCGTGGTGAATGGCGCCAGCTCCGCGGTGTATAGCGCGCCTGCGGTGATTCCAGCGCCGGCGCTGGTCACAGTGACTGCCGCGAGCGTAGCTGATCCCACAAAGACGGGAAGCGCGGCGGTGACGATTGCATGCGCTAATCCCAATTCGATTGCGCCGCCCACGGCTCAGGTGGATCTGGGACTAACGCAGACGTTTACTGCGTCCTTCTGCGGGATCGGCGCGGCGGCGATTGCCTGGGACGTAAACGGAATTGCGGGCGGCAGCGCGGCGGTAGGCACTATTGTGGTGACCAGTGCGACGACTGCTTCGTACACCGCGCCCGCGAATCTTCCCGGGACGAATCCGGTGACGATTCACGCGGTGGCTGGCGGTGTTGGCAGCGCAGCCGCTTCGGCCGCGATCACCATCGTCAGCAACGTGAGTGTGAGCGTCTCGCCACCGAGCGCGTCCATTCTCACCAGCGCGCGCGTGACGCTTGCGCCTACGGTGGCCAATTCCGCTGACATGTCGGTTACATGGAGCGTGAATTCCATCGCGAATGGGAATACGGCGGTGGGGCAGATTTGCCAACATGCGTCCAGCCCGTGCCTGGCTCCGACTGGGGCCAGCTCCGCCAGCGTTGATTATTGGGCGCCCGCAACCGTGCCCACGGTGAATCCGGTGACCGTGACGGCGAGCAGCGAGGCTGATCCGACCAAGAGCGGGAGCGCGCTGATTGCGATTTCCGCGCCCGGCAGCAACGTGGCGGTGAGGGTGTCGCCACTGTATGCGTTCTTGCCACCGTCCGGCGGCGCGATTTCCACGCAACAATTTTTTGCGGTAGTGACGGGCACGACGAACCACGCCGTCACGTGGACCGTGCATAGTGGCGTGGCGGGCCAGGGCTGCGCGGGCTCCGCATGCGGCGCGATCAATGGCGCGGGACTTTACACCTCGCCGACGTCCGCGCCTTCACCGAACGCGGTGACGGTGATGGCCACCAGCGCGGCTGACGCCAGCAAGACAGTCAGCGCGACGGTAGCGATCACCAGTGGCCCAAGCATCGAAATTATTTCGCCATCGAGCGTTTTCGCAGGAGCCGTCGAGAGTTTCCCGCTGGCCGTGCAGGGAGCGGGATTTGTGGCGGGCAGTGGCGTCGGGGCTTCGACGATATTGATCAATGGCACGGCGCGCGGCACCACATGCGCAGCGGCAACGAGTTGTGCCACGGGACTGAATCCCGCGGACGTGGCTTCCGCCGCGGCTGCTACGATTCAAGTGCGGAATCCGGGCCCGAACGGCGCGCTTTCGAATCCCGTGCCATTCGTGATTGTGCCGTTCGATATTTCGGTGGCTGCGCTCGCGCTGACCAGCGGCGCGCCCGCTGCTACGTCCATCGTGCTGGTGGTTCCGGAACCAACGACGGCTGCGGAGTCCGCGCCGATTGATGTGGATACCATCGGCCTGCTCGTTGACGGCAGCTGCGGAGTTCAGGGCTCGCCGCTGACGGTGACGCGCCCGGCATCCGGCACGGCGGTGGTGAGCCTGTGCATTCACGGCAACTTGCTCGATCCCACTTTTGTTTATGAGTTCAGCGGAGCAGGCGGTGCGCCGGACGGTAGCGACATCGGCGTGACGGCTTCGGCCATCACCGGACTTTTCCCGAACATGATCGAGCTGGATCTGCAGATTTCGAATGCAACGATTCCGGGGGTGCGCACGCTCTTCATCACCACGTTGAACAACGATCGCGCGGCATCGACGGGAATGCTGGAGGTGAGATGAGGCGAGGTGAAATGAAATGACGAAACGATCGCGAAGCAAATTCAACGGCGAGGGCCGGACGCGGCTGAAATCTTGGCAAGCTGGGGCGCAGCAAGCAGCGCCCCTACCGTCGCGGAGCAAATATTGGCGGATCTGCAGAAACCGCACAGGCAGGATTGCTTGTGCCACCGAAAGCGGGCGGCGCGTCATCCTGATTGTTGTTTTGCTCGCGGCGATGCACGTCACCGCTGGGCTGACGGCTTCCGCTACGACGCTCGAACGGATGTCTGTGGCGAAAATGACGCAGGCGGCAGGGCTGGTGGTGCGCGCGCAGTGCCTGGGGAATTCCGCGGCATGGGACGGCGGCGAGATCTGGACGTTCACGTCGTTCCAGGTGGAGGATTCCTGGAAGGGCGCGCCCACCGGCGCGGCACAGCAAGTGACGGTGCGGCTGCTGGGCGGCTCGGTTGGAAACCTGACGTCCACCGTCTCCGGCGTGCCGCGTTTTCGACCCGGCGAGGAAGTGGTCCTGTTCCTGCAGCCCACGGCGCGGGGCGATTTTTCCATCGTGAGCTGGGTGCAGGGAACTTTTCGCATTCATCGCGATGCGCGCACGGGCGCGGAAACCGTGCTGCAGGATACCGCCGCGTTCGATACTTACGATCCGGCGGCGCGGCAATTCGACGCCGAAGGCATCCGCAATCTTTCCGTGGCGGCGCTGCGGCTGCGCGTGCAAACCGCGCTGGGCGCGCCATACGGTGGGAAGAAATGAAGAAACAGCTTGCTACAGCAACCGTCATGCTGTTGTTGTTCTCGGCAATTTCCCCGGCGGGCGCGTTTCCCTATACCGTGAATAGCACCATCCCACAAAGCGGCGGATGCCCGCAGCCGAATCACTGGAATCTTTCGCTGGCCGCGCCGCTGAATCGCCGCTGGAGCACGGCGATGACGACTCTGTTGTCGCCAACAATCCTCACCGTCGCCGCGGAGCACTCTCCCGCGCAAATCGCGGAGATCAATCAGACGATTACGGATTCCTTCGGCGTGTGGTCCGGCGTGACGGGCACTACCATGAACGCCACGGCGTATCCGGGCCTCTTCGCACCGCTGCAACAGGTGACGCCGGCTGATTCCTGCAGCAACGACGCGGACAGCAACGTGGATGGGCTGAACACCATTTGCTTCAACCAATCCAGCGTGGCATTCACCAGCGGCGTGTTGGCATTCACGCGCACCATCACCGCCAACGCGCCGGGCGCGGTGGTGGGAGCATCCGGCCCAGCCGCCTTCGCGGGACAAATTCTCGACGCCGATACACTTTTCCGCAATGACGGGCAGGCAACCTTCGCCACTCCGGGCGCGCTGGCCGAGCCGCAAGGTCAGGGCGCGTACGATCTGGAATCGCTGCTGACGCACGAGCTGGGTCACTGGATCGGTCTGGATCATTCCGCGGTGATTCGCGCGATCATGTTTCCGTTCGCACCGCCGCCGGGCCAATATCTTGGCTATCGGCCAGACGGTTCCGTGCCCGACGGCCCGCTGGCGGACGACGATCGCACCGGCATCCGCGCGCAATATCCGGACCCGAACGATACGCTCCATGTGGGCACGATTCGCGGCCGGATCGTTCCGGCGAATCCGTTCGCGCTCGCGACTCTGGCCGCGCCCTCGCCGGGCTCACCGGTCAGCGGCATGGTCGGCGCGCACGTAGTCGCCGTGGATGCAGAGACGGGTTCGGTGATTGCGGGAACGCTGGGCGGCTGGAGCTGCGATCCGGCCAATCCGCCGACGCAGTTTGACGGCTCGTTCGACCTGGAGCGGCTGCCCGTGGGGCACAGCTACAATCTTTATGCCGAGCCGCTGGTGGGCCTGGCGTTGCCGGGAGATTTCAGCGATGTGTTTACGGGATTGTGCTCCAGCAGCGAGGCGCCGACTTGCAATGCGCCGCCCGTGAACACGAATTTCAATGTGCGCGTTCTGCCCGCCTCGCCGTGATGCCGCAAGCGCCAGGCGGCGCAAAACAAAAGCGGCTCCCGGGAGGTACGGGAGCCGCTTCCTGCGCTGCGGGATACGATAGCTGTTACTGGGTCGGCAGAATTTCCTGCGAGAAGCCGATGGTGTTGACCGAGCGCAACGACGGAGTGCGCGGCGGCAGGCACGCGGGGCCCAAGGTAAAGTTGGTGTCAAAGGAGTAGTCACGCGGGCTGGGCGGACCGTAAACGCCGGTGCCCTTATAGGTGCCAACGGCTTGACGGTTGTAATAGAAACTGACCATCGAACCTCGGTAGTGGCATACCACGCCCCAGTTTTCCAGGAAGCGGAGGAAATTGTGCACACCGCCGTCCGTGCCGAAGTCCTGCGCCTGTCCGCCGATGGACGGGAATGGAATACCCTTACCGGAAATGATCGCAGCGCGGTACGCCGTGGGCACCGCAGCGCGGTTATTGGTGTTGAAAGGGAAAGCGAAGGAGTTCACGTCGTTCCAGTTGTTGGAAAGGAACGTGACCGCGTCGCCTTCGACGGCTGCGGCGACGCTGGTGCCGCCCCAGGTTCCGTCGTCCACCGGCGCGTTGTAATCGCCCTGGATGTAAACTGGGTTTTCGGAAACGATGCTAAGGCCATCGGTACCGCTGCAGGAGGTTCCGATGGTGAGCGTGGCTCCGTTTACGATTTTCAGGGCGCGGCGGAAGAAGACCGGAGGATTTTCCCGAGCTTCCTGCGGGTTGCCGTAGGTAACGTCCGGACGATTCGGATTCAGGCCCGCACAGTTGGCGTTGGGGAACAGGCCACCGGAGTAGGTGATGGCTCCGACTTTGATGGTAGCGCCAATCATGTTTCCCGACGCGCCAGTCGCGCCGGTCCACATCACGGTGCTCGCCGGTGCGACGGGAGCCGCCGCAGTGCTCAGTATCCAGTTTGCCGGGGCGATCAAGGTAGGAGGCACTTCTTGGGCGCCATACGTCCGGAGGAAACCGTCGCCTTCGAAATCTTCACCGGGATCGAGGACGACGTTCGAGCAGCCGTTGGCCGGATCGCTGGGATTGATGATGTCGTTATACCCGAAGGAGCCGGTCTTGATGTTGGGGACGACGCTGGTGTCGACCTTTTCGCCACGGCGGTCTGAAAAATAAAGCGTGTATCCGGTGTTGTTGTCCAGGCCCAGGCCAGCCTGGTTGGCAGTGAACCAAGCCACCAGGTTCCCTGCATCCAGCTCGACGTAGTTCATCACGCCTTCTGCGGCGATGAACGGTGTGGAGGTGGCGGCGGCCGGCGCGCGGTCAACTCCTTCACGCGTGTCATACAGCACGTTTGGCCAGAAATCGGTGGCGACGGTTGCGGCGGTAATGGTTCCGCATCCGTTCGCGCTGGCGCTGGCGGCGTCCAGGTTGTCGCGCACGCGGGCCAGTCGGATGATCGCATGCGTGCTGGGATTCGCGCAGGGGACTGTAGCGACTCCTCCGCCGCTCGGACCTTGAGCGGTAACTTGGGCACCGGGCAGACTCGCAAGGAGCGGAGACAGCACCCCGGTGGTCGGATTGATATTCTTCCCGGTGAGGCCCAGGGCCAGTATCTGCTTGGTGTAGTCAGTCCATGCACCACCGGGATTCACTTGATATTCAATCTTGATGCATCCGGTGATGATGGGATATCCAGGCTTTATCCAATATCCAGGTTGCGCGGCCGTGTTGCTGGGGGTGTAGGTAGCATTTGCTCCCGACACCGGCAGCGGAAAGTTACCGGCGTACCAAGCCGGACTTGCGTTGAAGCCGGCAGGCGAGCCAGCGATATACCCCAAGGTCGCGAGATCAACGGGATCGGTGGCAGTGGTGACGGTGTCGAGGCTCATCATATCGGCGGTGTGGCAAGCAGCTGCGGAGCCCGGCACAGTGCTGGGAAGCGGATAATCGTCAATCAAGATTCGCAATGTGGCCTGCGAGAAAAGGCGCTGGGCGAAGGTGGCGGGTAGAGCGCCGAGTTCACCCGGGACCGGGCGGCGAATCAATGAAATGGGTGTGATTCCACCCAACGCGGTGGAAGTGAGGCTCAACGGCAGAACGTGGTTCTGAAGCTGGCCGTTGTAAGCCGGAATCACCGTTCCGGTCCATGTGGGATTGTTCAGAGTGGTGCTGACGGCGCCGTAAATGCTGTTGCCCGTCACGCTGCCTTCGCCGATGGCCAACTCGCGCCACGAAGCGTTGGTATAGGGAGCGCCGCCCGGCTCGCCGACCATGGTCGGATCCGGCGACAAGGCGATGGAAACGTCTCCACCGTAAGTGGCTCCGGCGCCGGTGACCGCGAAACCATTTTCGAGGTTGGTGCGGACGACTTCGCCTACCACCGTTACCTTGTCACCCAGGAAAGTGGGACCTTGGTTCGGAGTCAGCCACAGATTTCCATTGGTGTGCGTGCGCCCGCCGAAACCGAACGAAGGGCCGTTGAAGAACGAAAGATCGGAATCGGAATAAATGCCGAACTGGAATACGGGAATGGCGACTACTTGAACTTGGCGGGTCAGCTTCACGGACGCGCCCGTGGTGGCATTCTGCGCCTCCACCGTCATGGTGAACGGCGTGATCAAGCCTTGCATGCCGGCGTAGGGACTCGGCGGCAAAATGGTGGCGTTGTTCGTCGCGGGATTGCCGAATGCGTCCGCAACGAACGTGAGGTTATAGGTGGAAGCGCCGGCGGAATTCACATAGGTAATGCCGGTGAGGGCATTGGGGGGAATGGCTGTGATGGATGCGACGTTGGCTGCAGTGAGCGAACCGGAAGTAGCAAACTGCTGGGCCACGTCAGTGGTCATCTTTTCCATGCCGGCTTCCGCGCCGTAGAAGGCCAGCTCGCGGCTCTGGTTATTGCCGCCCAGGCGCTGGTCCGTCATGACCATCCAGCACATGCCACAAACGATGGCGGAAATTAACATCAGAATCATCAACGCGGTTACCAGTGCGACGCCCTTTTCTCGTTCCATTCTCACAGCGGATCTCCTTGAATATCTGTAAAGCGCGGTGCCCGGTTAGCTGCTAAAGCCTACGGCGCCGTGGACGACGCAGACGTCTGGAACTGGTTGGTAAAGGAAAGGCTGCGAATGCTCACCTGGGTGCTTAAGTTGCTGCGCAGATACTGAGGCGTGGCCAGCGACGTGTAGGTATATTCGGACCGGCCCGCCAGGAAGACGTTGACCGCGCGAATCTGCGCCGGAGTATCCGGAGCAATCGGCGTGGAGGCGTTGCCGGAACCATTGGTGAACGGCGTGACTCCGTAGGTGCCGGCCGCGTCCGTGGAGCTGGTGATGGCATAGCTGAAGGCGAGGTTCTCGATATCGTCGGCAATCGGCTGCGGTGGATTGGCGGGATTGGCCGCGGGATAATTCGGATAATTTACCTGGCGGATCAATACTGGGTCCTGAACGTTCGTGGCATCAATGTAGTAGGTCACCATCCAGACGCGAGTGACCGTCGTGGGAGGAAAGACCCCCGGCGTTGTGGCCAGGCTGGCAACTGTTCCAAAAGCCTTGCCCGTCTGATTCAACCCCGCCGGATCGCCGGCGGCAAAATTAATGGTTTGTCCGGCGACGCTGGTGACATATTCCAGGGCGGTGCCGTTCTGGTTGTGGAACATCATCAAGTTACCCGCGGTAATGGGATTGGTGGCTCCCGGCATGGTGAAACAGGCAGGTGCGAGTGAGACCGATGCACCGGTCGCGTTAATGGTGCCCGCACAAACCGGGGTGGAAGGCGCGGCCTGCACGATCGGATAGCTGTAGAGATAGTGATTCGTTGCCACTGTATCCACCAAAATATTATCCGCGTAGATGATGTTGATGATGTCGGTCTGAACTCCGGTGAGAGTCGCGCCGGTGGTCGGATTCAGGGAGATTGCGAACTGTCCTGCTTTCCATCCCGGAGTGACCGCCGGCAGCGTGGTGTAGGAGTTGGGAAATATCGTGGCTGTGCCGGGGCGATTCACAGCCGAGGTGACGGTGTAGGGGAGGCTGATGCCGCCCTGAGGAATTCCTTCGCCCGCCTGCATCAGGTCCCGAACCATGAAATGCATTCCGGCGCGCAGGTTCTCTTGCGTGTTGGCCTGATACGCGACGGCGGTGGTGGCTTTCTGCGCCTGCATCAGCGCGCCGGTGGCCATGGCCACGACGGAAACCACGATTCCCATCGATACCATCAGTTCGATCAGCGTAAATCCTTTTTGCGGCTTCATTCCTTGCTCCTCGCGGCTCTAGTACGCTGAAACGTAAGTGGTTAAGGTGTAGCGGCGATTAAAACGGCCCGTCGAATAATTCACGGTGATGACCGCCTGATTAAGGCTGTTGGTGTAACCCGGCACGGCAGTGATCGTAATCGTGCGAGTAAAGGCTCCGAGTGATTCATATAGATCGTCGGGCGTGCCCAGTTTTCCGTCTGGCCCGGGATAGACAATGTAGTCCGGGTTACCACCGGCATCGGCAACCGAACCGACAAGTCCGTCGGCTCCTGGCACCAGCAACGGCTGTGGTGTGGACAGAAAAAGTCCAGCGGGGTTGCCGGCGCTGTTGTTGGAAAGCTGCGCGAAAGTGGCGTTGTTCGTATATTTCGCGGTGTAGATCGCTTCGGCGGCTTCTTCCGCCTTCTGCTGCGCGATGAAATCGTATTGCGAGCCCTGCATGTAGGCCAAGGAGTCCGCCAGCATCGCGCACAAACCCAAAACGCCTACACCCAGAACTACCAGCGCGATCATCGTCTCCAGCAGCGTGAATCCCTTCGCTGTTTGCCGCTTTCTCGCTTGCCGCATTTTTCCGCTCTCCTTCAGAACCGGAACCAAATCGCGCCGGTGCCCTTCCAGCCTCTGATCCTGCCGGTACCGCCCAAAACCGTAATCGCCCGGGCCGAGGTGTTTTTCCCGGGAAAGCCCAGGAACACGGTTCCATTAATCGGCTGGAACGTCGCTCCATCCACCAGTTCGCCATCGCTCTGGAACAGCATGCCGCCGACAGGTCCGCCGGCTAGGCTCTCGAACATAATCGGCGAGGTTGGCGGGCCGCCGCTGAAGGCGTCCGGCGTGTCCTGCGTCATGGCTAAAACGTATTGAGCAGGATATTGAATCGGCAGCGTGCTCAAGATCGGGTTCACCGCTCCCGCGCCCGCCGTCAGGTCATTCCGTTGCGTCAAGACAACTTCGTAGAGATTTCCGTTGGGAGTGCCAACCACGGGAAAGGTGACCTGCACGTAACGGCGATTGGTGAGCGCGTACTCGCGAGCCTGCCGCAGTTGGTCGAGCACTTGCCGCATGGCAGTATCGAAACGAGTATCTTGCAGGGTCGGCAGGAAGGCTAGCATCGCCATCGCTGTGATGATCAGGATCAGCATAATTACGACGCTGAGCTCGATCATGGAGAAGCCGCGCTGACGGTTGCCTCGGCGCGCGCCGCAGTTCAAATTCGTGCCACGTTCTCTCACGCTTACACCCTCGAATCGCCCTGGAGGTGGCGGGCGAACCACAGAAATTCAGTAGATACAATGCAGTTCCCAGGCCACGCTGAGGGGATGCCCAAACCTATGTGGGAGAGATAGTTAGAGGAATTAGGGGGAAATCACGATTTCCAATTCGACCTGGGCGGGGTGAAAACGTTACATTTTTGGTGGCAGGCTACCAGTATGCGAAAGCACGGATTTCGCTCGCAGGTGTGCTGTGGGAACCACTTACGCGTCGTTATTGAAGCGCGGGCTTCGCGCGCGGGAATGTCACGCGAGTACCACGGGCAGGGGCTGGGCAGCGCCCGCTATCAATCGCGGCTGCGCAGCTTCGCCAGCAAGTTCAGTATTTCCAGATACAGCCAAATCAGCGTGACCATCAGCCCGAACGCCGCGTACCACTCCATATATTTAGGCGCTTCCGCGGCCACACCGCTTTCGATGAAATCGAAATCCAGCACCAGATTCAGCGCCGCCACCACGACCACAAACCCGCTGAATGCGATCCCGATGGGTCCGGAGCCGCTGATTGTGGTGAAGTGGATGCCGAAAAATCCCAGCACGATCGTCGCTACGTAGAACAGCATAATTCCACCGGTGGCCGCCACCACGCCCAGCCGGAACTTCTCCGTGACCGGAATCAGTCCGGAGCGATACGCCAGCAGCAGGATTGCGAGCGTGCCAAACGTCAGGCTCACCGCTTGAATTGCGATCCCATGAAAGCGCACATCGTAAATGGCGGAGATGCCGCCGAGCAGCAGGCCTTCGAGCAACGCGTAAACCGGCGCGGTCACCGGGGCCCAGGTCTTCTTGAAGATCGTCACCAGCGCGAAAATAAATCCGCCGATTCCGCCGATGGCGAGCAGCGGCAGCACCGCCGCGGGATTCTGCGAACGCGTGTAAATGTTCCAGGTCCAGGCCGCCGTCGCGATCACGCAGATCAGCAGCAAGCCCGTCTTGTTGACGGTTCCCTGCAGCGTCATCGCCTCGCCCAGTCCGACGCCCTCTCCCTGGAATGCCTTGGCGTTCAGAGCCGGGTTCGATGTCCTCATTAAATCCGCCACTGTGACCCTCCTTTGTGCTGCGCGCGCCAATGTTGTCGCGCGCGCGGAACTGCGTCCGCCACTTCTTTTCCCCACCTAGTACGGCAAGTTTACCTCATTTCGGGTTTCTTCAGGCGCGCCGGAGGTGGCGCGGAGGATGGCCGCAAATAAAAAATCCCTGGGCCAGCTGACTGCCGGCCCAGGGAAGTGTCTGGATTCAGATTCTTGGTTTAGTGCGTGTCAACGATGGCAATGGCCTCGTCCACATGATGATGGGCACGGTCAATGTGCATGATCACGCGGTCTCGCAGACCTCGCGCTTCCGGGTTATCTTCTTCCTTTTCGATATCGTGATGCGCCTTGTCCAGAAGCGCGCGGGCCTTGTGCAAGCGTCCGGCCCACGGATCGTGCGGGTCCACGGGAGCGTGATCATCAATGTTCTTGCCGTCATCGAATGCGGCGGTCTTGACTTCAGCTATCGCATGGTCGATCTCTTCGATCGCGGCGCGCTCTTCAGCGTGCAAAGCGCCGCCGTCGGGGCGTTGCAGGTGTGCCCGCGCATCGCGCAGATCGGAAAGGGCGTGCAGGTAAGCTGGGTGCTTGCCTTGTGCGCGGACATTCTGCGACGTGAACGGGAGCAGGAAAGCGATCGCCGCGGCGATCACAGCAATTCTGGTAAGAGTTTTCATTCGGATTATCACCTCGTGTGGAATTGGGATGGCGTTCGCAGGGGATGCGACCGCGGCCTTACCCTGCAATCCAGTAAAACACGGCGCTGTGGCTTTTGTTGTGGGTTGGCGGAGAATTGTTTCCATAAAGGCAACGCGCGGCGGCGGACTGCGATGGGGCTCTCGCCAGATGTATTTGCGGAGTTGAGGGATTGCAGGGAATACGAAGGCCGTCGAATCAGGACGTAATTGGTAGCGCTAACGGGAATCGAACCCGTATTTCAGCCTTGAAAGGGCCGCGTGCTAACCGTTGCACCATAGCGCCAATGGGTTTTCGTGCGTCGCGCCGGTGCAACAGAAGTGCAACTGACTTCGGGATTGCCCCGCCGCGTCTCTATTGTACTACGAGTTGGAGCCGCTCCGCATCGGCTCGGCTCGTGGCGCTCAGTTTCGCGCCAAGAAAAGAAGGCGCGAACCAAACGGCTCGCGCCTTCCCTCATTCAATTGCCCAGCTTACTTCTCGCAGCCGGAACAGGAGGCACAGCATTCGGTAGAAGCGCAGCATGATGCGCTTGCTGCCTTCGCCGCTCCTGCAAAACCGAGTGCGACTACCGCCAGCAACAGAATTGCCCTGATGTTCTTCATGGATTTTTCTCCTTTGAAAAATCAATTTGGTTTTTGCCGGCCGATGGCGATGCCACCGGCGTGAACCAAGGAGAGCATGTCTGTTGGTGAGTTCTAGATGCGAAGCAGGCGTGTTTCGAGGAGCGTATCTCTGCCGCTGTGCCAGACGAGCGGAACAGATTCCACTGAATAGCAATAACGAATTGCCGCCAAATTGAAGCTAGATGCCAGGACGAAATCGCGTGCAGGAGAAATTCCCGGCGTTGCTGTGCGCGATTTCAGAGCGACGGTTATTTCCAGAGGGCAGCACGACATCGCGCTGCCGCGAACGGGCTTACCGCCGTTTGGTTTCGCGGGAACACTGCCGCCGGAATGGTGCGGGCAGTTTTCCATGCCTGCCATTTGGTCCGTCTGGCTTTGATCGACTGAATTCTTTTGGATCGCAGCGACGCCGGTCGAACTGGGATTCGCGAGGGCTGGCAGCGTGCAACCCATGAAGCAGGCTACGACGGTCATCCACAAAGAAATCGCCGTGGCCAGCGCTGCCTTAAGGGTATGAACCGGCAAACTCATCCTCCACAGGCTATACCTGTTGGTACCTCGTGACAATTTGTTTTGGCCACGCGTAGTGGCCACTTTCCAATCGCGCGACTAATCGAGGATTGAACCGATGCGGCACGCGCGCGCTCCGGCCATTGTGATAGCCTCATTCAATAACGAACGATCAGCTTGATCTCATGTTGGGCTGAGCAATTCGGGGGTAGAGCAGATGAGCTACGTAGAATCGAACCTGGTTCCCGGCGAAACAGTGATTTACCAGACGCGGCTGCATTGGATCGTAATGCTCGGCCACCTCTTCGTGGGATTCGTGCTGCTCGGCGTGCCCGGAGCGCTGCTGCTTTATTACGCGTTCAGCGAGCATGGGATGGATATGAACACTTTGCGCCTGACGGAAGGCAGCGGCGTGGCGCTGCTGGTGTGCGGCGCCGTGGTGATTCTGATGGGCATGCTGCGGCGCAACGCCACGGAAATGGCGGTGACCAGCCGCCGCGTGGTGATCAAGACGGGGTTGATGAGCCGCAAAACCATCGAAATGCTGCTGAATAAAGTAGAAAGCATCGAAGTGAGCGAGACGACGTTCGGCAGGATGCTGGGTTACGGAACAATTGTGATGATTGGGACGGGCGGAACTTCCGATCCATTTCGCAAAGTCGGGCATCCGCTGGAATTTCGCAGCCACGTGCAGCAACAGATCGAAAAGCTGCGTTAGGAATGGTGTAATGCCGGGTGGGATGCGCGGAGGTTACGCTGCGTCTTCCGCTAGGAGTGTTTCTGCCGGTTTTTTCGCGGGCGTGGTGGTGATTACCACCACGCTGATCAGAACAAGCAGCGTGCCCAGGATCGTGCGCGTGGTGAGAGCTTCGCCGCCTAGAAAATATCCCACCAGCACCGCGACAATCGGATTCACGTACGCGTAGGTGCCGACTTTCGTGGGCGACTCATGATGAATCAGCCACACATACGCCGTGAAACCGATGATCGAGCCCGCGACGATCAAGTAAAGCAGCGCGAGCCAGGCGCCGCGCGAAACGGCCGACGGGTGAAAATTTCTGAATTCACCGAACGCGCCCGCCGCGATGGTAAGCAGAATCCCGCCCGTGAGCATCTGCGCTCCGGAACTCATCACTTTAGAACTGGGCAGTGGCAGCTTGCGCGCCAGCACGGACGCCAGCGACCAACTGATGGATGCGAAAATCAGCGCCATCGCGCCCAGCCTGTCAATCGGTGCGCCACCCAGATTTAACGTGTGGCTCACTAGCACTCCTACTCCGCCGATGCCGATCAGGAGCGCCAGGGCCAAGCGAAGCGTCAGGCGCTGCGTGCGCAGGAAAATAATTTCCGAGAGCGCCATAAATACTGGAATCATCGCCAGCATCACGGCGGCAAGGCCCGAAGGCACGCGCTGCTCGGCCCAGAACAACAGCCCGTAATCGAATACAAAGATCACGAGACCTAATAAGGACGCGGACCGCCATTCACGTGCGGTGGGTGCGCGTTCGCCACTCGCGAGCACCCAGCCAAAAAGAACCAGGCCCGCAACTGAAAAACGCATCGCTGCCAGAACTAACGGCGGAACTTCGCGAACGCCCACGCGAATCGCCAGAAACGTGGAGCCCCAGACAAAGTAGATAATCGCGAAGGCTAATAGCGTCTTCCACGTGGGGCGATGGTGGGTGTCTTCCATGCTGTTCCATTTTCCAATTTCGCTTTTCTATTCTCGGCTGCGCTACTGCCAGCCTTCGCGTTCACGCAACGAGGTGATGTGCGCCACATGATGTCTTCCGTGCCAGGCGTACAACGCGAGCGTATCGTCCAGCGACATGGGCTTGTCCCACTCCGGATGACGGAATTTGCGCGACCATTCCGCCGGCCCCAATGTGCGCAACAGCAACACCCAGCGCTTGTGCAAATTTTCCAGCAGGGCGAGTGAAAGTTCGATGGGCGCCGTTCTCACATCGCCCAGCTCGGACCATTTCGCTTCGTCGTAGGGCTTGATCAACGGCAGATCTTCGGTGAGCGCGAGTTTGAAGCGCGAGTAGGCGTTCATGTGGCTGTCTGGAACGTGATGTACCACCTGGCGCACGGTCCAGCCTTCGGGGCGGTAGCGCGTGTCGAGCTGCTCAGGTTTTAATCCTTTCACAGCTTCGTTCAGCCGCGCGGGTGTTACCGCGATCGCCTCGATGAACTCGTGGCGCTGGCCGTCTGACAGCGGCGCCGTTGGCCGCTGAAATTTTCCTACGGGAAATCGCAGATCCGCTTCCATGGTGGTGCCTCCCGGCCGGCTGATGCGATGCGCCAAGTTCAATCCCGAGGACAAAAATGTATCACGCCGGCGCGATTTGCCGGATTGGATGCAGGGAATCGCGGGCGCGATTCGATGGACAATTTGGACTACTGTGGAAGCGGGTTGGGGAAGTTTATGCGAACCGCGTGCGAACTACTGGCGAATTGCTTGCTAAAGCACGGGCGAGAGTTCGTGGGGATGCGGCGTACGCGGAAGCTGCGTTACTGGGCGTCCTGAAATTCTTCGTGCCAGGCCATTTGGATGGCTTCCAGCTTTCCTTCGTTCGATAGCTTCGGGTCGCCGGTAAATCCGGGCAGCTCGACGATCCATTTGTGCATGTCCGTGAAGCGCACAGTAAGCGGGTCCACGCCCGGATGTTTTTCGGCGAGCTGGATGCCGATTTCCTCGGCGTTGTCCCAATCAAACGTGTTCGGCATTCTGTCCGGCTCCGGGATGCACAATTTCCGCGCCCGCCGCATTTGGCGGCCGCAGCACAGCTGGGCAAATTTCTAGTGTTCCGCTTCCTTCGCGTAATTTTTATTCCATTCCGGAATCTCGACGACGATGTCCTTGGTTCCGTCCGGCACGCACTGGCAACCGAGGCGCGATTTCGGCGTCACACCCGGCGCTTCGTCCAGCTGGTCCAGCTCCGCGTCGGTGGCTTCGTTGCAACTGTCCAGACCCTCGTGCACGATCACGTGGCAAGTGGAGCAGGCGCACACGCCTCCGCAGGCGTGGTCCAGGCCGATATGATAGCCCTGCGAAATATCCAGGATACTGCCCGGCAGGCCGTCGTGGCCGTAGGGAATTTTTTCCGGATCAATTTCAACGGTCTTCCCTTCCCTGACAAACGTGACCTTATATTTCTTCGTCGCGGGCGCGAACTTTGTTTCTTCTATATATGGATTCTTGCCGCCCATGCTGTGCTGCTCCTCTCTCAACGCGCTCATCACAAAATCAGAACGGTCGAGCGCCAATTCACCAAACTAAAAATGTCATCGCGAGCCGGGCCAAGCGAAGTCGCCCGCTCTCTCACGCGTTGTCCTATACGTCGTCCAGCCGCTTGCCTTCGAAAGCCGTTTGCAGCGCGCCGTTCATCAACACTTCGGCCAGGTGCGCCGTGGCCGCGTTGATTTCGTCAATCCGTGTGCGCATCAATTTGTAATCGCTGCCCGCCAGCGCCGCGCGCAACTGCGCTTCCGAATCCGCGATGGCTTTTCGTTCCGCGGCTGGAAATTTCCTGCGAGCGCGGGTCCGCCAGCGCCTTGTCCGTCGCGGCGAGGATGGTCTCCGCTTCGGTGCGCGCTTCGATCACCTGGCGCTCGGCAAAATCCTGCTCGGCGTACTCGATGGACTCCTCGAGCATGCGTTCAATCTCGGTATCCGAAAGGCCGTAGCTGGGCTGCACTTCGACGGTGTGCTGCTCGCTGGTACGCAAATCGCGCGCGGCCACTTGCAGAATTCCGTTGGCATCAATCAGGAATTTCACTTCGATGCGCGCCAGGCCCGCGGGTCCCGGCGGCGTCTTCAACTGAAAGCGCGCGAGCGAGCGGCAATCCTTCGCCAGTTCGCGCTCGCCTTGCAGCACATGAACGTCAATGGCCGTCTGATTCTCGACTCCCGTGGTGAAAAGTTCCTGCGCGCTGGCGGGAATCGTGGAATTGCGCGGAATAATTTTAGCGATTACGCCGCCCATGGTCTCAATGCCCAGCGATAGCGGCGTCACATCCAGCAGCAGCATGGTTTTCACGCCAGTCTCGAGGATATCGGCCTGCACAGCCGCGCCCAGTGCGACTACTTCGTCGGGGTCCAGCTCGCAATGCGGTGCACGCTGGAAATAATCGCCCACCGTCTTGCGCACCAGCGGGATGCGCGTCGAGCCGCCCACCAGCACCACTTCGTCCATTTCTTTGGGTGCGAGCTTGGCATCGGACAGGGCCATTTTCACGGGCGCCATGGTGCGCGCGATGATGGGGCGAATCAGCTCGTCGAATTCCGCGCGGGTGATTTCGCGGATATACATGCCTTTTGATTCCAGCGGATATTGCACGATGGTTTTTTCCGCCGAGGAAAGCTCGTGCTTGGCGCGAATTAGGCTCTTGCGCAGGGTCTGGATGGCTTCGCCGCGATGATCGAATTCCACGCCGAATTTATCGCGGATTTCGCGGCGCGCCAGATCCAGCAGCGCGTTGTCAATATCGTCGCCGCCCAGGTGGGTATCGCCGTTGGTCGCGAGCACCTGATAGATGTCGCCTTCGTTGGTGCTGATCAGCTTCAGGATGGAAATATCGAATGTGCCGCCGCCAAAATCGTACACAGCCACGTGGCCGCGCTTCTGTTTGTGCAAGCCGTACGCGAGCGCCGCGGCCGTCGGCTCGTTCACCAGGCGCAAGACTTCGAGCCCGGCGAGGCGGCCGGCGTCTTTGGTGGCTTGGCGCTGCGCGTCGTTGAAATAGGCCGGTACGGTGATCACCGCTCGATCCACGGGCTCATTGAAGTAGGCTTCGGCCCACGATTTCAGCTCGCGCAGAATGTAGGCGGAAATTTCCGGCGCGGTGAAATTCTTATCGCCCAGACGCACACGAATCACGTTGTCGCTGCCGGGATCAATGCGAAACGGAAAAATCTTCAGCTCATCCTGGACGTCAGCCACGCCGCGGCCCATCAAGCGCTTGACGGAATAAATGGTGCGCTCCGGCTGCGTCAACAGTTTCGCGCGCGCCGGTTCGCCGACGATTACTTTGCCGTCGCGGTCCACGCTCACAACCGACGGGCACAAAGTCGAGCCGTACGGCCCGGGAATACACTTCGGCGCCCCAGTTTGCGTATCCAGATACGCGATCAGGCTAAATGTCGTCCCCAAATCAATGCCAACTACGCGTCCCATCGTTCCCTAGCTCCCAAGTTGAGTGTCCGCGACCCGTGCTCCGCGACCCGCGACCCGTGAAAAACCGGCCGCTCGGTTTCGCAGCGACCGCGACAGGGCGCCCAGCATCTGCCCTACGGAATCACTTTTGCGTTCCAGCTGTTTGAAATCATCGTCTGGCAAATACTGGAGCCCGTTGCTCAGAATCAGAAAATACCGTGTTTCTTCCAGCGATCCATTAGCAATCGTCAAGAAATGGAGAAAATCCTTCGTCGTATGCCGTCCGAATCCTTCGGCAATATTCGCAGGCACCGACATGGCTGATCGCCGCATCTGCGCCACGATACCGAACTGCTCCGTTCGCGGAAACCGGCTCGTCGCGCGATACACCTCCAACGTCAGGCCGTGCGCCTTTTGCCAGACTTCAAGCTCACGGAAACTCTTCAGCATGCAACGCTCCGCTTCTGCCTTTCACGGGTCGCGGGCCACGGGTCGCGTCTTTTATCGGAGTAGTTCACGCCGTAAGCTCTTTCTGCACGCCCGCAACTAAATTTCGGATGTAGGCGCGGCGGTTCAGGACTTCGTTCATGCGCGCCAGCAGTGCAGTTTTCTTTGCGTCTTCGCCGCCGAAATCGACCGCGGCATCCCAGTCGCGCCCCAGCGCCGCAAGATCCGTATCCAAGTCGTCGAGATCTTCTTGAAAATTTTGCTGCGCCACCTCGAGCCGGCCCTGCAGCGCAGCCACATCACCGCCCGCAGCGCGCGCGTCGCGCAATTCATCGAGCGATTCGTTCAACTCGAAAACCTCCTCGAGCAATTCCGGCGGCGCCTGCTGCTTGGTCGTGCCTTCCTTGCGCACACCGAGATGCTCCAGCAGGTATTCGACGCGCGCGATCGGATCGCGCAGCGTGCGATACGCATCGTTCAACTGCGAGGAGCGCTGCAGCGACAAGGTGCGCTCGAGTTCGCCGGCACGCACAAAATTATCCGGATGCAGCTTCCAACTGAGCATATGAAACTGGCCTTCGAGCGAGGCTGGTTCAATCGTCAGCTTCTGCGGCAATCCGAAAAACGCAAAATAACTCGCACCCGCCGGCAGCGGCTGCACCTTCCCGCACGAGGCGCAAAAATGCGCGCCGGTGACCGCCGCGCGGCAATTCCAACAACTTGTGACCGGTATGCCCTCGGCCTGCGCATCTTGGGAACGTATGACGCTCATAGGTCTGGTCTCGTCCGGGCGCGCCCCCGAGGGAAGAAGAGCGCGATTGGCACAGGAGAGAAATGCCTCAGCTCAAAGCGAAACGTGAATCGTGAAACGCATACCGCTCACCACGCACCGCCCGCTGCCCAGCTCAGGCGGTAAACGAACTACCGCATCCGCAACTCCGCGCCGCCTGCGGATTCTGGAAGACGAAGCCCTGCTTCATCAGGTCTTCGTGATAATCCAGCGTGGTGTCGTGAAGATAGAGATAGCTCTTGGGATCCACGAAAATGCGCGCGCCGTTTTCTTCGAACACTTTATCGCGGTTCCGCGCTTCGGTATCCAGGCGCATCGCGTAGCTCAGCCCCGAACATCCGCCGCCCTGCACGCCCACGCGGAGTCCGCCGGACTCGGCCGGCACGCCTTCTTTTTGCAGCAGTTCGCGAATTTTTACGGCAGCTTTTTCGGATACATGAATCATAGTCTTCGTCCTATTTGCATCGAGGCCGCGCACGAATCGCCGTGCGCGGCGCAGCAGCAAACAGATTGCGGGTTAGTTATGCGCCGACGCTGTTTCCGCGGGCTTCAAGTCCGCTTCGCCCTGCTTCTTCTTCCAGTCGCCGAGCGCGGCCTTGATGGCATCTTCCGCCAGCACCGAACAGTGAATCTTCACCGGGGGCAGCGCCAGTTCACGGACGATGTCCGTGTTCTTGATGGCCAGCGCTTCCTCGACGGTCTTGCCCTTCACCCATTCGGTGGCCAGGGAAGAACTGGCAATCGCGGAGCCGCAACCGAAGGTCTTGAACTTGGCCTCTTCGATCACGCGCGTTTGCGGATTCACCTTCATTTGCAGCTTCATGACGTCGCCGCATTCCGGCGCGCCCACCAGACCCGTACCCACGTTCGGATCGGCCTTGTCGAGCGAGCCGACGTTGCGCGGATGGTTGTAATGCTCGATTACTTTATCGCTGTACGCCATTAGTTGATTCTCCTCTTCATCGTAATGCTGCTATCCAGCCCTTCTTCTGCAATCACTCGATCCGACAAAGTCACGTGCGCGATGGATGCCGAACGTCCGGCGCAAACCTCCTCCAGCGTCCGCACCACCACTTCTTCACGCAACTTCAAAAATTCCAAAAACCCTGCCAGTTCTTCCAGGTCACGAAAGCGCCGCGAATTGCACGCGCCGCCATCTACGTTAGGAGCGAAAAATACGTCAAATACCGGGGTGCTGCCGCTGAACGTTCGATGCACGCCTACTGTGCCTTCGTAGATCACGTTCCCCCCTTTTGAGACGATTTTTATTCCGCTGCCACCTGCCATTTCATTTTGCTGACGTCCACTCCCTCTTTAGCCATTTCATACAGAGGTGAAAGTTCACGCAAACGGGATACGGTTTCGACCACGCGATCCGCTACGTAATCCACTTCTTCTTCCGTGTTGAAGCGTCCCAGACCGAAACGGATGGAAGTGTGCGCCAGATCCTCGCCCACACCCAGGGCCTTCAGCACGTAGCTGGGTTCCAAAGTCGCCGAAGTGCAGGCCGAGCCGCTGGACACCGCGATGTCGTTGATGCCCATCAGCAGCGATTCGCCTTCGACGTACGCGAAGCTGATATTGACGTTGTGCGGCAGACGATGTTCCATCGAGCCGTTGATAAACGTCTCATCCAGCCGCGACATGATGGACTCGCGCAGACGTTCGCGCAGCTTGAACAGCTTTTCGCTTTCCTGCGCCATTTCCTGACCGCAGAGCTCGCAAGCTTTGCCCAAACCGACGATGCCCGGCACATTCAGCGTGCCGGAGCGCATGCCGCGTTCGTGTCCGCCGCCATCAATCTGCGCGGCGAGTTGCACGCGGGGATTCTTGCGGCGGACGTAGAGCGCGCCGACGCCCTTGGGTCCGTAAATTTTGTGCGCGGAGATGGACATCAGGTCGATGCCGTCCTTCTGCACGTCCACGGGAATCTTGCCCACGGCCTGCACGCCATCCACGTGGAAGAAGACGCCCTTTTCTTTGGCGATCTTGCCGATTTCCGCGACGGGCTGCACCACGCCGATTTCGTTGTTCGCGTACATGATCGAAATCAGAATTGTCTTCGGCGTGATCGCCTTGCGCAGCTCGTCCAGGCTGATGCGGCCGTCCTTGTGCACGGCCAGGTAGGTGACTTCGTAGCCGTTTTTCTCCAGGCGCTTACAGGTATCCAGCGTCGCCTTGTGCTCGGTGACCTGCGTGATAATGTGATTGCCCTTCTCGCGATACATTTCGGCGACGCCTTTGATCGCCAGGTTGGTGGATTCCGTGGCGCCGCTGGTGAACACAATCTCTTTGGGGGTGGCGTTAATCAGCTTGGCGATTTGCCCGCGCGCATTCTCCACCGCCTCTTCCGCCTTCCAGCCGTATTCATGGTTGCGGCTGGCGGCGTTGCCGTACTTGTCCGTAAAAAAAGGAACCATGGCCTCGACAACGCGCGGATCTACCTGCGTGGTCGCATGATTATCAAAATAAATCGGAAGCTTGATCGCCATTCTCTGTCTCCTCAATCCCCGTTCAGTGTTTGTAGCCGCCAGCCCAAGTAACGCTGCCCCAAAACTCGTTTCGTTCTTCTCTGCGAACTCTGCGTCTCTGCGTAGGCTTTTCCCTTCAGCCTCAGACGCGCAGTTCGACCATCTCCGACAGCGGCGCCTCATCCGTCATCTGCGAAATCGTGACTTTGCCGAGCACTTCCAGAATGCTGTCGTTCACGCGCCGCAAAGGCTCGCGAATCGAGCAGGTGGTCGTCACGTCGCAAGCCCCGCGCGAAGTCACGCAGGAGGTAATGAACAGCGGCCCGTCAATCGCCTTGATCACATCCAGCGCTGAAATTAGCGAAGCGTCTCGCGCCAGAGTGTAACCGCCGCCTGAACCGTGTCGCGCTGCCACCAGCCCTACCTTCGCCAGTTTCTGCAGCACTTTCGCCATCAGCGGCGTGGACATCTTATAGAGCTCGGCGATGTCCCCGGCGCTGCACGACCCGTGGCCGCCATGCATGGCCAAATGCTTCAGCGCGATCAAGCCGTAGTCGGCCTTCTTCGATAGCTTCATCATAGATGCATATGCGACTGATACGGTCGCATATAGATTCTAAGGCCTGCCAGCCAAGAAAGTCAAGTTACGTATTCCCCACAACTCCAACTGGCGCAATACCTTAAACAACGACCATTTTAGTCGTACTGGTCAACCTGCAGGGGCTAAATGGGGCAAATGCCAAGCCGAACGGCAGCTTACGCGCGTTAAACGGCTTCGCCTGCTCGCCGTGGACCTGCGCCTCGGCTCAGCAGGCGTCTGGCGAGCCGAGAGCTTCGCAGCCCCAGGCGCGTTCCGCATCAATAGAGGCCACATTGGCACTGCCGGCAGGCGTCGCGCCAAGATTTTTCTGGCCGCAGCAAAGGAATTTCTAGGATAGAATCGCGTATCGAATGGATTCCAGCGCCTCCAGACCCGTTACAGCAATCTATCCCGGTTCGTTTGATCCGGTCACCAATGGACATTTGGACCTGATCACCCGCGCGTCTAATATTTTTGACCGGCTGGTGGTGGCCGTGGCGCACAATCTGGAGAAGGACCCGCTGTTCAGCGAAAAAGAGCGCGTGGAGATGCTGGAGACCGCCACGTTCAAGTGGGTGAACGTGGAGATTGATGTGTTTGACGGCCTGCTGATGGACTACGCGCGCGCCAAAAAAGCCAGCGTGATCGTGCGCGGCATCCGCGCCGTTTCCGATTACGAATACGAACTGCAGATGGCCATGATGAACCGCAAGATCGAGCCGGACATTGAAACGGTATTCATGCTGCCGGCCGAGCAGTACAGCTACCTAAGCTCGCGGCTGGTAAAAGAACTGGCGCGGCTGGGCGGCCCCATCAAGGATTTTGTTCCGCCGATCGTGCAGGAGCGGCTCGGCGCTAAGTTCAAGTAGAATTGTCATGATGGAATCGCGCCGCGGCTCAGGCCCCGCGGCGAATTCGCGGCACTTTTGAACTTGGGAGCGTGTGATGGAACTGGCCACGGAAAAACAAATGGAAAAGACCGTTCAGCTTGCCGATCGTGTGAATCGCATCAGCATTTCACCGACGATGGTGGTGCTGCAGGAAGCCGAGAAGCTGAAAGCGCAGGGCATTGACGTCGCGGACTTCGGACCCGGCGAACCGGATTTTCCCACGCCCGAGCACATCAAGCGCGCCATCGTCGAGGCGCTCGGAGAAAATCGCACCAAGTACACGCCGGTGGCGGGCATCGCGCCGTTGCGCCAGGCGATTTGCGATTGGCATGCCGCACAATTGGGATCGTCCTATCAGCCCTCCGAGTGCGTGGTCAACGTTGGCGGCAAACACGCGATATTCAATGCGATTTGTTCCCTGATCAATCCGGGCGACGAAGTCATCATCGGTGCTCCCTACTGGGTCAGCTATCCGGATATGGTGAAGTACGCCGGCGGAACGCCCGTCTTCGTGCAGACGCTCGAGAACGATTCCTTCATATTGCGCGCCTCTCAAGTGGAAGCGGCGGCCACGCCAAAGACCAAGATTGTCATCGCCAACTCGCCGAACAATCCCACGGGCTCGGTGATTCCACCCATCGAATTCGCGCGCTTGCAGGATTTTTGCAACCGGCACAACATCTGGCTGCTCTCCGACGAATGCTATTCGCACTTTGTCTATAAGGACGCCAAACCATTTTCCGCCGCCAGCATTCCCGGCCCCAAGGATCGCTTGATCGTCGCCGGCTCGTTTTCGAAAACGTTTGCCATGACCGGCCTGCGTCTCGGCTACATTCTTGCGCCCAAGCCGCTGGTAGATGCGATCGCCAAGCTGCAAAGCCAGTCCACTTCAAATCCCACTTCGATCATTCAGTACGCTGGACTTGCGGCCATGCGCGGTTCGATGGATTCGGTAACGGCCATGCTCGAGGAATATGCGCGGCGCCGCGAACACATTCTCGCCGGTATGCGCGCGATTCCGGGAGTCGTCTGCACGCCGCCAATGGGCGCGTTCTACGTGTTTCCGAATGTCGCGGCGCATTTCAGCCCGAAAATGCCGAACACCACTGCCGTCGCCAAGCAGCTTCTGGAATGCGAACACGTCGCAGTCACGCCCGGCGAAGCGTTCGGCGCGCCGGGATTTTTGCGCCTCTCGTACGCCACTTCGATGGAGCGGATCGACGAAGGCCTGCGCCGGTTGGCGCGCTTCTTCGGTAAGGCCGCGTGAGTTCGAGCAGCGCCTCTCTGTGCCCCGCGCGGCTGGCGCCGATATTCAGCGCGCGTCCCTGGGGCGCGCGCACTCTTGCGCCGCTGTTTCCCGAAAAATCCAATCTGGCTGAGCCTTTGGGCGAGGCGTGGATGACTGGCGTGGAATGCCGCTTCGCGTCTGGCCCTTTTGCCGGCCAGAAACTTGGCGACGTGTGGCGCACTTTGCCGTCCGCGTGGACTGGAACGAAAATTAGCGCTCCCGACTGCTCGTTTCCCCTGCTCGTAAAATTTATTTTCGCGGAAGAAAAGCTTTCGGTGCAGGTCCATCCGGATGATGAATTCGCCGCGCGCCACGAACAGGCTGCGGGAGGCCGCGGCAAGACGGAAATGTGGTACGCCATCCGCGCACGGCCCGATGCCGAAGTGCTGGCTGGGCTGAAACCCGGAGTCACGCCGGAAATATTCAAGCGCGCCATCGAGGATGGTTCTGCTGAAGATTGCCTGCAGCACGTGCCGCTGCGCGCAGGAGAAGCCATTTTCGTTCCTGCCGGCACCGCGCACACCATTGGCGCGGGCCTGGTGCTCTGCGAAATTCAGGAATATTCGGATCTTACTTATCGCGTGTTCGATTACGACCGCCGCGACGCTTTGGGGCATGCGCGCGAATTGCACATCGAAAAAGCTTTGCAGGTGATGCGCTTCGGCGAACAGCGCGGTGGAAAAATCGATGCGGCGCGGATGGTCCGCGACGGCGTGACAGAAACGTTTTTTATCGCCTGCCGCTATTTTGCCGTGGAAAGATGGGAATTCGCGGCACGGATGGCGGCAGAGACATCGCCGGAACATTTCGATCTGCTGACGTTTCTTGAAGGGCACGGCAACATCCAGTGGGGCGGGGAGTCCGTGGAATACGCGCCGGCGCAAACCTGGCTGCTGCCCGCGGCGCTCGGCGCATACCATTTGGCGCCCGTCGAGCGTACATCGCTTTTGCGCGCTTACCTTCCCGCATCTCTCGATGAATTCGCGAGCAAGCTCGCCGCGCAAGGCCTCAGCGAAACCGCGGTGTCGCATTTGGTGTATCCGTGAAAAAACGCTCTAAGCCCGGAAACGATCCACTCCCCGTGTGCGCGGTGCTGCTCGCCGGCGGACGCGGCACTCGTTTCTGGCCGCGCAGCCGCACGCGCACTCCCAAGCAGCTGCTGAATATCACTGGCGGCGAGACCATGCTGCGCGAAACCGTCGCGCGCCTGGAACCGATTTTTGCTCTGCGCGATTTTTGGGTGGTCACGAATATCGAACAAGCCGCTGCGGTGCGTAAGCAGCTGCCCGGCGTTCCCGCCGCCCACATTCTTGCCGAACCTGTCGGCCGCAACACCGCCGCCGCCATCGCGCTCGCCGCGATTCATTTGCACCACGAATACGGCGACGCGCTGATGGCCGTGCTGCCGTCGGACAGCCACGTCGCCGACGGCGCGCGCTACCGTAAACTTGCGCGCGCCGCGCTGCAGCTGGCGCGCGACCCCGGTAATCTGGTGGTGTTCGGGATTCCGCCCACGCACCCGGAAACAGGTTACGGCTACATCGAAGCGGGGAAGATGAACGCGCGCGTTCGCGGCACTGCCGCCCTGGCCGTTCGCCGCTTCACGGAAAAGCCGGCGCTGCCGGTGGCGCGCCGTTACGTTGCGTCCGGCAAATATTTCTGGAACGCAGGAATATTTTTCTGGCGCGTTTCCACGTATCTGGAATGCTTGCGCAGCTTCCTTCCCACCACGCACTCCGCGCTGCTGCAGCTCGCCGGAACAATCGGCACGCGGAAATACGCTGCAGCTCTGCGGCGGATCTATCCCAGGCTCGAAAACATCTCCGTGGACTACGCCATCATGGAACCCGCCGCGCGCGCCGGCAGCGCCGCGCGCGTCTCGGTGATCCCCGCCAAAGTCGGCTGGAGCGACATCGGCTCGTGGAGCGCGGTTTATGAATTACTCGCGGCCAAACCCGGCGCAAACGTTTGCGCCAGCCCGTCGTTCATGTTGGACGCCAGCGGAAATTACATCTGGGCGCCCGGGAAATTTATCGCCGCCATCGGCGTGCAGGGTTTGGTGCTGGTAGAAACCGGCGACGCCATCCTGGTGTGCCCGCGGGAGCGCGCGCAAGACGTGGGAAAAATCGTCAAGTGGCTCGAGCAGCAGAAACTTTCGCGGTTGCTGTAGCGCCCGCCATTTTGGCGCCTGGCGCGCGCCACTTTTTCGCCGGTCGCGGCTTCCCGCAGGAATTCGCATCGCTTATACTGGCTTACCGTGAGCGACATCCTATTTGGCACCGACGGCTGGCGCGCCATCATCGCCGAAGATTTCACGTTTGAGAACGTGCGCAAGGTGACGCACGCGATTGCCCGTTACGCGGTGCGCGCGGAAAAACCGGGCGCAGGTATCCTGGTGGGCTACGACACACGCTTCGGCTCGGAGCGTTTCGCGCGCGCGGCCGCGGAAACGGTTTCCGCCGCCGGCATTCCTGTGTGGCTGGCCAGCGAATCCGCGCCTACGCCCGCGCTCTCTCTGCTGGTGAAACTTCGCGGCGCCGCCGGCGGAATCCAGATTACCGCGAGCCACAATCCCTTTCAGTGGAACGGCGTAAAATACAAGGCCAGCTATGGCAGTTCCGCTTCGCCCGCCATCGTCGCGCAAATTGAATCCGAGCTTGCGAAAACCTTGCGCGACGGCGTTCCGGCGCTGCCGCCGCGCAAAGATCTGATCCATTCGCTCGATCTGCGCGCGCCGTATCTGGAAACGCTCGACGCGCTGGTGGATTGGGATCGTCTGCGCGCCGCGAAATTCCGCTTCGTGATTGATCCCATGCACGGCGCGGGGCGCGGCCTGTTGCGCGAACTGTTCCGCCGCCACGAAATCGCCTGCGAAGAAATTCGCGGCACTCGCGATCCGCTTTTCGGCGGCGTAAATCCCGAACCCATCGAGCCGCACATCGCGGCGCTGCAACGCGCCGTGGTGCAAGGCAAATTCGATGCCGGCTTCGCGCTCGATGGCGACGCTGACCGCATCGGCGCGGTGGACCGCGATGGCGCGTTCATCAATCCTCATCAGATCTTCGCGATTCTGCTGTGGCATCTCGCCGGCACGCGCAAGCTCGAAGGCGCGGTGGCCAAAACTTTTTCGACGACCAAGATGATCGACAAGATCGCTGCGAAATTCGGCCGCCAGGTTTGGGAAACGCCCGTGGGCTTCAAATACATCTGCGACCGGATGCTGGAAAGCGACATCCTGCTGGGCGGTGAAGAAAGCGGCGGAATCGGCACCAAGCTGCACTTGCCCGAGCGCGACGCAACTGTGAACGCGCTGCTGCTCGCCGAAGTGATGGCCTGGCACGGCAAAAGCCTGGGCGAACTCGTCGCGCTGCTGCACGCGGAATTCGGCGAACACCATTATGGCCGCGTGGACTTGCACGTGAAAGACGGCCAGAAGGAAAAAGCCATCGCTCATTTTTCCGCCGACAAACCGCAGCGGCTGCTGGATTGGCCCATCACCCGCCGCGAAAATCTCGACGGCATCAAGGTCTATCTGGACGACATTGGCTGGCTGATGCTGCGCGCTTCCGGAACCGAAAACATGCTGCGGATTTATTCGGAGACTACGCGTCCGGAAACCACCAAGCGCGTTCTGGATGCAGTCGTGACGCTGGTGCAAAAATTGTAGCCGCAACACAGCGGGCCTGCCGGGGCGGTGGCCCGCTGCCAATGCAAAAAAGGAGAATGACGATGGAAGCGGTAAATCTGCATGAAAAACTGTCCCGCGTGCACGACTACTGGAGTCCCACAATTATCGGCGAGCTGAACGATACCTACGTGAAAATCGTTAAGTTCACCGGAGAATTCGTCTGGCATCATCACGACGACGAGGACGAAATGTTTCTCGTGGTCCAAGGCCGCCTGCGCATGCGTTTTCGCGAGCACGAAGTCGCCGTGCTGCCCGGCGAATTCATTATCGTCCCCAAGGGCGTCGAACACCTGCCCGTGGCGGACGAAGAAGTTCACGTGGTGCTGATCGAACCGAAAACAACCCTGAACACGGGGAACGTGCGCAACGAGCGCACCCGCGTCGAACTGCAACGCCTCTAAAGCGCAACAAATTTTTCAGCCGTCAGCGCAGCGACATCTGCCGCGCCGCGCGGCTTAGCGCGGTTTATTTCCGGGCCGCGGCGGCAGAACGCGCTATCATCTATCTCACGCGCGCCCGCGACCGGGCCAGAAAGCGGAATCCTATGAATCGCCGACTCTATACGCTCGATGTTTTCACCACCAAACGCTTCGCCGGGAATCCGCTGGCGGTCGTCACCGATGGCGACGGCATTCCCACCGCGAAAATGCAGGCCATCGCGCGCGAAATGAATCTTTCGGAAACCGTTTTCATCCAGCGGCCCGCGAATAATCGCGCGCTGGCGCGCCTGCGCATTTTCACCACCACGCGCGAGCTGCCGCTGGCCGGCCATCCGGTAATCGGCGCATGGTTTTTGCTCGCTGAACTCGGCGTCGTCCCCGCCTCTGAGGGCAGCGTGCACATCCTGCAGCAAACCGGCGCCGGAATTCTTCCCGTGGAGTTAGCTTTTCACAACGGCCGGCCCGTGCGCGTCACCATGACGCAACGCCCGGCGCGTTTCACGCGCGCTCCGTTCTCACGCGCCACACTCGCCGCCGCGCTCGGCCTGAAACCGAGCGACCTGGCGCCGTCGCTGCCGATCGAATTCGCTTCCACGGGAATTTCCAACCTGATGGTTCCGGTGAGCCGCCGCACGGTACTCGCGAAAATTCAAATGAACATGCCCGCGCTGGCGCATCTGGTTTCGCCGCACGGTACCATGGCGTATTGCTTCGCGCTCAGCGGACGCGGCCGCGCCCATGCGCGCGGCATGGTTCCCTGGGGGACGATTGAAGATCCTGCGACGGGTTCGGCGGGCGGCTCGCTCGGCGCGTACCTGGTGCATCACGGCCAATTAAAACCCGGAGAGCAATTGCAAATCACGCAGGGCGTGGAAATGGGCCGCCCCAGCGAAATTCTTGTGGAAGTGGGCGCCGACAAGGGCAAGCTCACGCCGAAAGTCAGCGGCTCGGCAGTGCGGATTTTCGAGGGCCACATCGAAGCTTAGGAAATTTTCTACTTCTTTGCGGGGCGCGGTTCGTCGAAAGTTTTGCTCGTGGCGTCCAGAATGCCGTTCAAGAACGCTGGGGAATCCGCCGAGGAAAATTTCTTCGCGAGCTCCAACGCTTCGTCAATCACCACTTTCACCGGCGCGGTACCGAAGCGCAATTCGTAAATCGCCAGGCGCAGGATACTGCGGTCCACGGCCGCGAGGCGCTCGAGTTTCCAGTTTTCGGAAAGCTTCTCGACCGTTTTGTCGCTCGCGTCCGCCGCAGCGACGGCGCCTTCGAACAATTGATTAGCGAATTTGCGCGTGGAATCCGCCGCGCGCGCCTGCTTCCAGAAATTGTTCTCCACCAGTAAGGGTTTGCGCCGCGTCATGTCCCACTCGAAAAGCATTTGCAGCGCGAACTCGCGTGACTTGCGGCGCAGCGTCATGCTAGCGGCGCCGCCCGCGACGCGACGCGCTTTTGACCTTGCCGTCCGGCGCAGCGGCGGACTTGCCGGCGATCTTGCGCACCAGCTGCCCCATTTCCACAGCCACGAGACCCGCCTCATAACCTTTGTTGCCCGACTTCAGCCCCGCGCGGTCAATCGCCTGCTCCAGCGTGTCGCAGGTGAGCACGCAAAAAATCAGCGGCACGCCGGTATCGAGCTGCGCGAGCTGAATTCCGCGCGCGGTTTCAGACACCACCACGTCGTAGTGGGATGTCTCGCCGCGCAAAACGCAGCCGATGCAAATGATGGAATCGAATCGCCCGCTCGCCGCCAGTTTTTTTGCAACGATCGGAAGTTCAAACGATCCGGGCACGCGCACCACCTGAATCTGCTCGGCAACCGCGCCGGCCTGCTGCAGCGCGTCGAGCGCTCCCGCCAGCAGCCGGTCCGTAATGAAATTGTTGAACTGGCTCGCGACCACGCCAATGCGCAGCCCAGCAGCGTTCAATCCGCCCCGCAAATTTGCCGGCTTCAACTTTTCCATCATGCTTCAGCGCCCCTCGAATTTCGGCGGCCGCTTTTCCAGGAACGCCCGCGTGCCTTCGCGCATATCCTGCGTCGCGCAGGACAAGCCAAAAAGCGTGGCTTCCAGGTACAAGCCTTCTTCCTGCGGCATTTCCATTCCGTGCTCCACGGCTTCCATCGCGTACTTCACGGCCAGCGGCGCGTTGGCGATTATTTTTTTGGCGATTGCTTCCGCCGTCGCCAGCAATTCCCCTGGTTCCACGACGCGATTCACCAGGCCGACGCGCAATGCTTCTTCCGCCGAAATCATTTCACCGGTCAGAATCAGTTCGTGCGCCACGCCTTTTCCGCACAGCCGCGGCAGCCGCTGCGTCCCGCCGTATCCCGGAACAAGTCCCAGCTTCACTTCTGGCTGGCCCAGCTTGGCGTTGCGGCTGGCGATGCGCAGCGTGCAGGCCATCGCGACCTCGCATCCGCCGCCCAGCGCGAAGCCATTGATCGCTGCGATCGCGGGCTTCCCCAGCGTCTCCAGGCGATGAATAATTTCCTGGCCGTACAGAGTAAATTCCCGGCCGTGCACGGGAGTCTGCTGCGATAGTTCGTTGATGTCCGCTCCGGCGATAAACGCTTTTTCACCCGCGCCGGTGAGAATCAGCACACGAATCTCGTCATCCGCCCGCACTTTCTTCAGGCAATCGCCCAGCTCGTCCATGGTCTTGCGATTGAGCGCGTTCAGCACGTTCGGACGATTAAAGGTGATGCGCGCGATCTTCTCGCTCACCTCGAACAGTAAATTATCGTAAGCCATATCTTCCTTGCCGCAAGTTTCCGGATTTTAACACTGGTATGGTACCCGAATCGGCCGTGGTTTGCCGCGTTATGCCGCCGCGCTCAAGAAACCGATTCGACAATTACCGCAATCCCCTGCCCGCCACCGATGCAGGCGCTGGCGACGCCATAGCGCGCGCCGCGCCGCCGCAATTCCAGCAGCAAGCTCAGCACCAGCCGCGTTCCGGTGGCCGCCAGCGGATGCCCCAGAGCGATCGCGCCACCATTCACATTGGTTTTCTCGCGATTCAGCCCCAGCTTTTTTTCCACCGCCAGGTATTGCGCCGCGAATGCTTCGTTCACTTCCACCAGATCCATTTGCTCGAGTTTCAAACCCGCGAGTGCCAGCGCTTTCTGAATTGCCGGCACCGGACCGATGCCCATGATCTGCGGCGGCACGCCCGCCGTGGCCCAACCGACGATGCGTCCCAGCGGTTTCCAGCCGCGCTCTTTCGCGATTTTCGCGTGCGTCACCACCACCGCCGCCGCGCCATCCACAATGCCGCTGGCATTCCCGGCGGTCACGATGCCGTCTTTGCGAAACGCGGGCTGCAGCGCTTCCAGCACTTCGATCGTCGTTTCGGGGCGGCGGTGATCGTCCTCCATCACCATCGTCGTCTTTTTTCCTTTCTTCACTTCCACCGGAACGATTTCTTCCTTGAAATGTCCCGCGCGGAATGCAGCCTCCGCGGCCTGCTGGCTGCGCAGCGCGTATTCATCGGATGCGCGGCGCGTGATGCCCTGCTCCGCCGCCAGATTTTCCGCCGTCTCGGACATGCTGAAGCCGCAATACGTGTCGAACAGCCCCGACATCAGCGAATCTTCCAGCTTGCCTTCGCCCAGTCGAAAGCCCGCGCGCGCTCCGCGAATCACGTGCGGCGCTTGCGACATATTTTCCGTCCCGCCGGCCAGCACCACGCGCGCTTCGCCCAGCAGAATCCGTTGCGCGGCTTGGGTGATGGATTCCATTCCCGATCCGCACAGACGATTCACGGTTACCGCCGGAGTTTCAATCGGCAACCCGGCTTTCAGTCCCACGTGGCGCGCGCCGTAGAGCGCATCGGCGCTGGTCTGCATCACGTTGCCGAAAATTACGTGATCGAAATCCGCGGGCTCGGTTCCGGCGCGGCGAATCGCTTCTCTGCTGGCGGCCGCGCCCAGCTCAATCGCCGTGGTGTTATCAAACGCACCCATGTAACGCGCCATCGGCGTGCGTGCTCCATGCAAAATCACAGCATCGGTAATGAACATTAGTCCTCGGGATAATTCGGGATTAGGGCGTGGAAAGCGCTACCAGCGTGTCGCCGCCGCGTTGCCGCGCGTCGTCCAACCCGGCTTCAGCGCGATTGATCCATTCGGTGACGCGATCTTCGGTCTCGTCGCCGGGGCGCGAAGAAGCTTCCGCCACCACGGCGCTGATTGTCAAATCCGGCGTGCCCCACGACGGACGCACGGACGCAGCCAGGGAACGCAATTTTTCCCCCAGCGCACGCGCATTTTCCAGCGACGTATCCGGCAGAATGAACGCCAGCGACCAGGCCGTGTATTTTACGGCCACATCGGTCTGGCGAATCGCGGACGAAAGCGCGCGCGCCAGTTGTTCGATGTAATGATCCACGGCCGCGTCTCCGTGCTGGCGCAGCAAGTCGCCGCCGCGGTCCACGTGCACCACGATCAAGCGAAATCGCGGTGTTCTGCGCTCGCGCGCGATTGGATTCCACCAGCAGGCAATCAATATAGGCTCCGCGATTCAGCAGGCCGGTTTTTTCGTCCGCCACCGCGAGCGAGCGGACCAGCGAACGCAGTCGCGTGTGATTCACGGACATTACCAGCTGGTCGCCCACGGCTTGCAGGAAATAGCTTTCGTTCGGTTTCCATTTTCGCCCGCGCGCATCGCCGATCAGCAGGGCTCCGGAAGGCGCTTGCGTTTCCTTGTCCGTCAGCATCACGCCCAGCGCCGATTCCAGCCCCAGTTCGCGCAAGGCCGGCAAGCTGGATGCCTGCAATTCCACTCCGCCCATCGAATCGGGCGTCACTTGCGTCACCATTCCCACGATGCTCGAAACTTTTTGCGGGCCCACCGCCGCAAACCCCGGCGCGGCATATTCCGCCGTCGCTTGCGCCCCTTCGCCGGGAGCGCCCACCGCCACCAGGCAACGGCTCACCCGCAGATGCTTCCCGATTTCCGCCGCCGTCGTCACCAACACTTCTCGCGGCGTGGGCTGCCGGTACATCAAGCGATTAATTTCCGCGATCGCCGCCAGGTCGCGATGCGTTTCCGCTGCCGTGGGTGCCGAAGTGGTTCCGTAGGCCTCCAGCTGTTGCGCGGGTTGCAGCGGTGGAGGAGCTTCCACAGCCGCGGGCGCAGGAGCCGCGGCTCGCGTCGTGGGCTTGCGTCCCGCGCCTTTCGGCCACCAGTTCGCGCGTTCGTAGAGTGCGCGCAGCCGCTCGTTCTTTTCTTCCTCGCCGGGGAAAAGTTCCGCGATGCGCTCCAGCCGTTCCACCGCTTTGCTCTGCAACGAGTACTGCAAAAAAATTTCTACCTGCACCACCAGATCTTCCAGCGCTTGCTGTGCGCGCACTTCTTCGGGCACCCCAGCCGCGTTTTCCGAAGGCTCGCGCCCCGCTCCGGTAAAGCCGTCGGTGCGCGTGGATACGGTGGCCGCCTTCGCCGCTCGCGCCAGAATATTCTGCAGAAAACCGGGATCGGCTTTGCCCTCCAGTTTCGCGATGCGCTCGTGATTGCGGTAATCGTACGGGTCAATATCCACCAGCCGGTCCAGCGATTCGCAGGCTTCTTTCAACCGGCCCACGCCCAGATACAGATCGAAAAGTTTCACGAGCGAATCGAAATATTTCGTCTCGCGATTCAGCTCTTCATAGAGCTTGGCCACCACCTCCGCCAGCGGCAGCGACTGCGGAAAGCTTGTCGCCAGCCGGTCCAGGTTGGCCGAAAGTTCCACTTCCTTGCGCAGCGAGCGCATGGTTTCTTTGGTCTGCACCAGCAGCGTGGCGGCTTTGGGATCTTGTCCCGCGCGGATATACGCGGCAGCCAATTCAAACAATTTTACGAAGCCTTCCGGCTTTTGCGAGTAGTAGGCCTGAAACACTTCCCGCGCCGTGTCCAGGCGCCCGGTGCGCAGCAGCGCTTCGCCATAGAGCGCCAGAAACGCGGCATCGCGCTCCGTGGCCGCAAAAGGCTCCAGCAACATCACCGCGCCCTCGGCGTCGCCCTTGCGCAGTTTTGCTTCGCCAAACAGCAGCGCGCCCACCCGGTCCTGCGGCGCCAGCACGTGCGCTCGCCCGAAATATTCCAGCGCTTCGTCCAGCGCGCCCACGGACAACGTCAATTGCCCCGCACGCAGGTAGCTGCGCGCCGCCATGTCTGCATGACGCAGCTTTTCCGCCATTTCGCCCAGGACGATATGCCGCTGCGGATTTTCCGGATCCAGCACTGCCATGCTCTCGTAGCACGCCAGCGCTTCGATGCCGCGCTGTTCTTTGTTGTAAAGCTCCGCGGCATTGCCAAATTGTTCGATCGCTTCGGAGGTGCGGTTTTGTTTCTGCAGCAGGGTGGCAAAACGCATCAAACGGTCGGCGGGCTGCGGAAACGTGCGCAGAAAACGGATGAATACGGCGGAAGCCTTGGCGCCGTCGCCGGATTCCACCAGGCGGTCGAACTGAATGCCGTAATATTCGGCGGCCAGCTGCGGCTCGTTCAGGCGGGTATAAATGTCCGCCAGCGCCTGCAGCGCTTCCTGATGCGCGGGAGCCTCTTCGAGCACCGCCTGGTACTCGCTGACGGCTTCGCGAAGCTTGTTCTTCTCCAGGCTCTTGCGCGCCCGGTCGAGATGTTTGTTAATGTCCTGTGCCATGGGAAACGGCGCGTTCCTCGGGTGGTGCGGGCTCGCTGGGGAAGTCCGCCCGCGTGCTTTGCCGCGACCTCGTCACGGGTCCCGATTTTTTCGCGCAGGTCGAACATCCACTATATACCGGACGCCAAGCTGCCCTCAAAACGAATTCAGTCCAGCGTGCTCAGAAGCACCACAAAAGACGAGGATTTGGAGGGGGCGTTCGAGGGTTCGTCCGATGGGGATTTCCAGCCGGGGAGCCAGTTGAGGGCCGCGGCGGCGCTACGCCCGCGCACCCGCGCGCGCCTGGCTGGGCAATTCCTTCACTTTCTCTCGCATGGATTTCAACGATAACCCGCTGCGCACCAGGCCCGCAAATCCCAGAAAAATAAAGGGAATCGTCAGCGCTAGGAACGCGAAAAACGAAAAACTCGTCGCTGTCGTCTTCTCCACCTGAAACACGCTCAAGCCCAGCACACAGAAAAATTGGTAAGAGCCCACGTTGGCCGGCGCGTTCGGCAATGACACGCCCAAATTAATGATCAGCAGCACCACAATCGCCGCCAGAAACGGCAGCTGCAATCCGTAAGCCTGCATCATCGCCCACAGCCCCAGCACCTGGCAGGCCGGCATCAGCAGGGACGCGAATACCGCCGCGTAAAAACTCGGCGCCGTGCCCATAGCGTGCAATCCCAGCAGCGCGCGCATCAATTTTCCGGGCAGACGCCGCTGCCCCGTGTAGCACTCCGGATCCTGCGAAAGTTTCACTTCCAGGTAATAAATGATCACCACCACGATCCCCAGCAGCACCAGGGTGATGATTCCCAGCGTATCGGCCACCCTGCGGAATCGCTGCGGCAAATCCACCAACAACGACACCACCGCCAGCGATGCCGTGGCAATCACCAAATCCACCAGCCGCTCGACGCCCACCGAACCCAGCACTCTGCCGAGCGTGATGTCCTCCGCATCCGACACGATGTAGCTGCGCAGCAATTCGCCCGGCCGCAGCGGAAACACCAGATTGGCGAATAACCCGGCGTACACCGCGCGGATCGTGTGCGTCAGCTTCACCTTCCCGAACGGGCTGAGCAGCCATTTCCAGCGCAGCGCCTGCACGCCATAGCTCAACACGTCGAACCCCATGCCGATCGCCACCCACTTCCAATCCACGCGCGCCAGCTCGCGCATCGCTTGCATGAAATGGAAATCGTGCAGCACCCATATCAGGCAGGCGGTCGCCAGCGCGTAGCCGAGAATCCTCAGCGCTCTGGACTTTTTTTGTACGACGACGATCTGGGCCGTGGTGTTCAATGAGCAGCTTCCGCCGCGCGCGTCTTGTAGAACCCGTTGAAATTAAAGTGTGCTTGCATCTGCAAATACAACCGCAAATCTCCCATCGCGGCCGTGCCGCGGTCGCTCTGTTGATTCAAATGGTAAGGTCCGCCAAACGTTAAACCGGCTACAGCCTACGATATCAGCTTTCCGCAGGCAATCCGAGACTACCGGCGAAGGTGCTAAGACTCCACCGGGTCCCGCCAGCCGGACAGCGCAGCCGCCGATCCCGCCGCCGACGCCGGGTGCCGTTCACTTTCAGCTTTGAACTTTCAACTTTCAACGCTTGACTGTCAACTTTCCGCTCGCACTTTTCGCGTTTCCCCGCGTTCTATGGCAAACTCGATAGTTTGAAAGGCGCGACGCCCGCGCGCAGAGCGTGCTTCGCTCCCGCCTGCGCCGCGCATTCGCACAGAGAGCCATGGATCCCCAGTACATCCGCAATTTCTGCATCATTGCGCACATCGACCACGGCAAATCCACGCTGGCCGACCGCCTGCTGGAACTCACCGGTGCGCTCACCCAGCGCGAGATGCATTCGCAGGTGCTCGATTCCATGGATCTGGAGCGCGAACGCGGTATCACCATCAAGGCGAAGAGCATTCGCCTGCATTACACCGCTCGTGACGGCCACGAATATCGCCTGAACCTGATTGACACGCCCGGGCACGTGGATTTTTCCTACGAAGTTTCGCGCGCGCTATCCGCCTGCGAAGGCGCGCTGCTGGTGGTAGACGCGAGCCAAGGCGTCGAAGCACAGACAGTGGCCAATGCCTTCCTCGCTTCGCGCCACAATCTCACCATCATTCCGGTGATCAATAAAATTGACCTGCCTGCAGCGCGGATTGATTACGCCAAGGAACAGATTGAAAATGTGCTGGCGATTCCGGCGGACGAGGCTCTGCCCATCAGCGCGAAAAGCGGTCTGGGCGTGGAAGAAGTTCTGGAAGCCATCGTGCGCCTGGTTCCGGTGCCGCAAGGATCTTCTGACGCGCCTCTGCGCGCGCTGATTTTCGATTCCTGGTTCGATTCCTACCGCGGGGCCGTCGTGCTGGTGCGCGTGATGGAAGGCCGCTTGACGCCACAAATGAAAATTCGCCTCACGTCGAGCAATGAAGTGTATGAAGTGGAAAATCTCGGCGTGCTCACGCCTAAGCCGGTGGTGTTGCAGGAACTCGCCGCAGGAGACGTGGGCTTCATCATCGCCAATATCAAGCGCGTCGCCGACGCGCGCGTGGGTGACACCGTGGTCGAAGACGGCCATCCCGCGCCGCCGCTGCCCGGTTTCGAAGCCATCAAGCCGATGGTCTTCGCCGGACTTTTTCCCGTGAACGCCAGCGATTACGAAATGCTGCGCGACGCCTTGGGCAAATTGCAGCTCAATGATGCCGCGTTCTTCTACGAGCCGGAAAATTCCGTCGCCCTCGGCTTCGGCTTTCGCTGCGGCTTTCTCGGCTTGCTGCATATGGAAATCGTGCAGGAACGCCTGGAGCGCGAATTCAATATCGGCCTGATCACCACCGCGCCCAGCGTGCAGTACCGCATCACCACCACGGCCAACGAAGTGATGGAAGTGGACAATCCCACTAAATTTCCGCCGCCCGCTTCCATTCAGAAAATTGAAGAACCGATTCTGACCGCCATGATTATCACTTCCGAGGAATCCGTCGGCGGCGTGCTGCAACTGTGCGAGGAAAAGCGCGGCACGCAGAAGAAATTCGAATATCTCTCGCCCACGCGCATCATGCTCACCTACGAAATGCCGCTGAACGAAATCGTGCTGGATTTTTACGATCGGCTGAAGAGCGTTTCCCGCGGCTACGCTTCGCTCGATTACCATTTGTCCGGCTATCACGAATCGGACCTGGTGAAGCTCGACGTGCTGGTCGGCGGCGAGCCGGTGGACGCGCTCACGGTAATCTGCCACCGCGACCAATCCTACGAACGTGGCCGCGATTTAGTCTCGCGACTCCGCAAACTCATCCCGCGCCAGATGTTCGAAATCGCTATACAGGCCGCCATCGGCAGCCGTGTGATCGCCCGCGAAACCATCAGCCCCATCCGCAAAAACGTGATCGCCAAATGCTACGGCGGCGACATTTCGCGCAAACGCAAACTCCTCGAAAAACAAAAAGAAGGCAAAAAGCGCATGAAACGCGTAGGCCGCGTGGATATCCCTCAGGAGGCTTTCCTGGCGGTTCTGAAAGTCTCCGGCGGTGCTGCTGATGAGGAATAGTCCTATTGCTCTCGACTCCCGGCGAAGGGTAGACTTATGTTGAGGCATCTACAATGCCGACGACAAAGTTCATTAAGAATAAAAAGGGTCAAAAAGTAAGCGTTGTCCTCGACATCAGGGAGTATGAAAAGCTGGTCGAGGACGCCGAAGAACTCGAGGCCATTCGAGCTTACGATTCTGCCAAGGAAGAAGGTGGAACGCCTATTCCCTACGAGCAGGTTTTGCGAAGGATCGAAGATTCACGGAAGTGAGCTATTCGGTATTGTTCCTGCCTCGCGCTGACCGCGAATTCGCTGCGCTCTCCAAATCCGACTTTGAAAGAGTTAAGCGCGCTATCGACGGTCTTGCGGACAATCCGCGTCCGATGAATTGCCAAAAGTTGAAGGGACGCGGTGGCTGGCGGATTCGAGCCGGCGACTATCGGGTAGTTTACGACATCGACGATTCGGTCCGAACGGTGATGATAGCCAACATTGGCCACAGGCGAGAAGTGTATCGATAGCTGTGAGGTTACGCGTTCTTTTTCGTGCGCACCGTAGCGCCAACTTCTCCGCGCGCCAACCGCACTGAAATATCTTCGCCGAGTGCAACTTGTTCCGGCGAACGCAGCACTTTCCCCGACGCGTCGTACGCAATCGCGTATCCCCGCTCCAGGATTCGCAATGGGCTGCGCTCATCGAGCGTCAGCGCGGCGGCTTGCAGCAATCGTCGCTTCACAATCAGCAGGCGGTCAATCCGGACCTGCAGGTCTGCGGAATTTCGTTCCAATCGCCGGCGCAAATACCCCACCCGCGCGCGCAAGTCGAGCGCCGCAAACCGCACCTGCGCCGTCGCAAACCCGCGTCGCTTGCGCGCCACCAATCTTTCCAGAGCCGCCCGCAGCAATCCGCGCTGTTGCTCGATTCGCCGCGCCAGCACCGCCGCGCGCCCGCGCAGATCGAACGACGCAATGTGCGCGTTCGCTTCCGTCAATCGCTGCCGCGCCATCGCCAGCCGCAGCCGCAAACCAATCGCCAGCGAATTCGCCATCTCGTCCAGCTGTTGCCGATGGTTGCGCAGCACCAGTTCCAGCTGACGGAATCCGCGATGCGTCTGCAAATCCCGCACGCGATGCCGCCACTGCGAAAGCCGGTAGCGGACGTGATGCGCAATCTGCCGCTGATATTCAGCGATGTGCCGCTCGAATTCCTCGCGCGACTTCACCACGATTTCCGCGGCCGCCGAAGGAGTGGGCGCGCGCAAATCCGCCACAAAATCCGCAATCGTGAAATCCGTCTCGTGCCCCACGCCGGTGATCACTGGAATCCGCGACGCGAAAATCGCCCGCGCCAGAATTTCCTCGTTGAACGCCCACAAATCTTCCAGCGACCCGCCGCCGCGCGTCAGAATCAGCACGTCCGCCGTTTTCGCTTGGTTGAAATAGCGCAGCGCTTCCACGATTTCCGCCGCCGCTCCCGCGCCCTGCACCTTCACGGGATACAAACTCACCTGCGCGTTGGGAAATCGGCGCTTCAGCACGCGCAAAATGTCACGAATCGCGGCGCCGGTCGGCGAAGTGATCACTCCGATGCAGCGCGGCAGCACCGGCAACGGCTTCTTGCGCGCTGCTGCGAACAATCCTTCCAGTTCCAGCTTTTTCTTCAGCTGCTCGAACGCCAGTTGCAGCGCGCCCAAGCCTACTGGTTCGATCAACGTCACATAAATTTGGTATTCCCCGCGCGCGTCGTACACACTCAAAGCGCCGCGCACCGTGATGTGCAGTCCATCCTCGGGTTTGAATTTCATTCCGCGCATCTGGTCACGGAAACACACGCAGCGAATCTGCGACTTCGCATCCTTCAGCGTGAAATAGCAATGCCCGGATTGCGCCATGTGGCAATTCGAAACCTCACCCTCCACCCACACTTCCGGCAGCGCCGATTCCAGCAGCTCGCGAATGCGCGCCGTAAGCTCGCTGACCTTCCAGGTCCGCCGCTCCGGCATCAAATTGAAAAGTGATGTCTGGCTCATAATTCTATCTGCGGAAATGATTCACAACCCACAGCAGCAAACTCAAAACCACGCTCAGCAGAATGCACGTCGCCACCGGAAAGTAAAAACTTCCGTTCCGCCCCTGATACACGATATCACCCGGCAAGCGCCCCAGCCGGAACGGTAGTTTTCCGCCAAATGCCAGCAGCGCGCCCACGCCTGCCAGCACAATCCCCAGCACGATCAGAAGTTTTCCGGTCTCGCGGAATGCATCCATGGCAGCGCGCTCAGCGCTCCATTCTAACCCCAACCAATGGCTCCGATGCGATTTGGTAGCGGCGCGCTTCAGTGCGCCAGCGCGGCGCCACCGCAACTTTCGACATTCGCACGCACCTTTATTAGAGTTCCGTCATCAAATCGGACCATGCACCGCGCAGGCGGGGAGAAACTGCGACAAACGTACCATCGAATTTCTGCAGACCACGCCGGACCTGCGCCAGCACGTGATGGATAGCCCGCTCGGCCCGCTGGACGCCTACGAATGGGTGCTCTTCACGGCCGCGCACAGCGAACGCCACACCAAACAAATTCTGGAAGTGGAGGCCTCGCCCGACTTCCCGAAGAATTAAAATTGCGGTAGGCAAATGCGGAAACCAAAGTGCCAACGAGGGCTCTAACAGTAGGGTAGGGGCGCTGCTTGTGAATCGACCTGCAGGGCGATTCATCCTGAGATCCCGCAGCGCGGGATCGAAGGGCGGCGCCCCAGCTTGCCACAATTTCAACACCGCGACGGTCTCGTAGGGGCGGGTCTCAGACCCGCCCTCGACGGCGCGCCCGATCAGCTCAGACCAATTCCGCCCCGGAAAAAAAATATCCAATCTCGTACGCCGCCGTATCCTGCGCGTCCGAACCGTGCGTGCAATTAAACTGAATGCTCTCGCCCAATTCTTTGCGAATGGTGCCGGCAGCCGCCTTCGCGGGATCCGTCGCGCCCATTGTCTCGCGCCATTTCGCGATTCCATTTTCAGCCTCGAGCACCATCACCACGGCCTTGCCCGAGCTCATGAATTCGGTCAACTCGCCGAAAAACCCCCGCTCGCGATGCACCGCGTAAAATCCCTCGGCCTGCTTCCGCGTCAAACGCAGCGATTTGATCGCGATGATCTTGAATTTCGCCGCATGCACACGGCTAAGAATGTCCGCAGTCAGCCCGCGCCCCACGGCGTCCGGTTTAACAATTGCCAGTGTTCTCTCGACAGCCATTCGATTCATCTCCCGAAATTAAAATAGCGCGCAGACCAGCACGCATCGCGACGCGACGCGAACTACTTCTTTTTCTTTGCCGCCTTCTTCGCTTTTCCAGCGCCAACTTTTTTCTTCGCGACCGGTTTTACCTTCGATTTCGATTTCGATTTGCCCAGAACAGCCGCGATCGTATGCCCGATCTCCGCCGGACTCTGCACCGTACGAATCCCCGCGGCCCGCATCGCCTTATATTTTTCCGCCGCCGTTCCCTGCCCGCCGCTGATAATTGCGCCGGCATGCCCCATGCGCCGCCCCGGAGGCGCCGTCTGCCCCGCGATGAATCCCACCACCGGCTTGCGCACATGCTTCTTGATGTACTCCGCCGCCACTTCCTCAGCGTTGCCGCCGATTTCGCCGATCAGCACGATCGCACGCGTATCGCGATCTTCGTTGAACATCTTGATCGCATCCAGAAAACTCGTCCCGATAATTGGATCGCCGCCAATCCCAATACAAGTGGACTGCCCGATCCCCAAGCGCGTCAGCTGATCCACGGCCTCATACGTCAAAGTTCCGCTGCGGCTCACCACCCCCACGTGTCCCTGCTTGTGAATCGAGCCCGGCATGATTCCGATTTTGCATTTTCCCGGCGAAATAATTCCCGGACAGTTGGGCCCAATCAATCGCGTCCGTGAATTTTTCAGCGCCGCGGCCACGCGCACCATGTCCAAAGTAGGCACGCCCTCCGTAATGCAAATCACCAACGGTAAACCCGCGTCCATCGCTTCCAGAATCGCATCCGCGGCAAATGGCGGCGGCACAAAAATCACCGACACGTTGGCCTTCGTCGCCTTCACCGCTTCCGCCACGGTATTGAACACCGGCACCTTCAGATGTTCCGTCCCGCCCTTCCCCGGCGTCACGCCCGCCACCACCTTCGTCCCGTAATCCAGCATCTGCTGCGCATGAAAACTTCCCTCGCGCCCGGTAATCCCCTGCACGATCAGCCGCGTATCCTTATCAACCAGCACGCTCATCGTGCGCCTCCGGCAAGTTTCACCACTTTTTCCGCCCCATCTTTCATGCCCTCCGCCACCACAAAATTGAATCCGGAGTCGCGCAAAATTTCCTTGCCTTGTTTCACGTTGGTGCCTTCCATGCGCACCACCACCGGTACTTTGAACTTCAATTCCTTCGCCGCGTTCACCACGCCGCTGGCGAGCACGTCGCAGCGCAAAATCCCGCCGAAAATATTCACGAAGACCGCGCGCACGTTCGGATCGCTCAGCAAAATGCGAAACGCGTTCTTCACTTGCTCCTCGGAAGCCCCGCCGCCCACATCCAGAAAATTCGCCGGGCTGCCGCCGCTCAATTTAATGATGTCCATGGTGGCCATGGCCAAGCCCGCGCCATTCACCATGCAGGCAATGTCGCCGTCGAGCTTGATGTAATTCAATTTAAATTTCGAAGCTTCCACTTCCAGCGGCGTTTCCTCTTCCAGGTCGCGCAAATCCTTGAATTCCGGATGGCGGTACAGCGCGTTGTCGTCAAAAGTTACTTTCGCATCCAGCGCCACCAGCTTCCCATCGCCCGTCACCACGCACGGATTGATTTCGATCATCGAAGCGTCCGTCTCGATGAACGCGCGATACAACGCCTGAAAAAACGGCACGGCCACGCCCACCTGCTCCGGCGTCAGCCCCAATCCAAACGCCAATTTGCGCGCCTGATAGGGCTGAAACCCCGTCGCCGGATCGATCGCTTCGCGCAAAATCGCTTCGGGATGATCCTTCGCCACTTCCTCAATTTCCATTCCGCCCGCTGCGCTGGCCATGAAAATCGGCACGCCCAGCGCGCGATCCACCAAAATACCCAGATACAGTTCGCGCTTGATGTCCAGACCCTCTTCGATCAACACGCGCCGCACGATGCGCCCTTCTTCGCCCGTCTGCGGCGTCACCAATTTCATTCCCAAAATTTGCTCCGCCAGTGTCGCGGCATCGTCAGGAGATTTCCCGAGCTTCACGCCGCCGGCCTTGCCGCGCCCGCCCGCATGGATTTGCGCCTTCACCACCACCACAGAAGTTCCCAGCCGCTGCGCCACCGCGCGCGCTTCATCCTTCTTAAACACTACTTCCCCGCGCGGCACCGGCACGCCAAATTTCGCAAGGATACCCTTGGCCTGATATTCGTGGATCTTCATTCCGGCTCCATCGGCTTCCTGAAGGTCGCCTTGAATAGTGCTAAGATTCGGGGACAAATAAAGCGACTTAGTTTACTTGGAAGATGAGGCACGGGCAAGCGGCCGCGGCGCACGAAAAACCGCCGCCTGGCAATCGCCGCGCATCTAAACGTAAAGACAAAAATGATCCACGAAGCGCTCGACAAACTCATCCAAGGCGAAGATCTCTCGCGCTCCGAGGCCCAAGCCGCGATGGAGCAAATCCTTTCCGGCCAAGCCAGCACCGAGCAGATCGCCGGCCTGCTGATCGCGTTGCGCATAAAAGGCGAAACGGTTGACGAAGTCGTCGGCTTCGCCCTGGCCATGCGCCGCCACGCCACCCCAATTTTTCCCGCCGGCCGCAAACATCCCGACGAAGTGCTCGTGGACACCTGCGGCACCGGCGGCGACGCGCGTGGCACGTTCAACATTTCCACCGCCGTGGCCTTCGTCGTCGCCGGAGCCGGCGTGCGCGTCGCCAAACACGGCAACCGTTCCACCGGCTCGCGCTGCGGCTCTGCCGACGTGCTCGAAGCCCTCGGAGTAAAAATCGATCTCCCGCCCGAACGTGTCGCCGAATCCATCGAACAAATCGGCATCGGCTTTCTCTACGCACCCGCGATGCACGCCGCCACGCGCTATGCGATTCCCGCGCGCCGCGAACTGCGCGTGCGCACGGTTTTCAATCTGCTCGGCCCGCTCACCAATCCCGCCGGAGCTCCGCGCAAATCGTCGGCGTGTATGACGCAAGCCTCACCGAACTCGTCGCGCAAGCCCTCGGTGAATTGGGCGTGCAGCGCGCGCTGGTGGTTCACGGCGCCGATGGCTTGGATGAAATTTCGATCAGCGGAGACACGAATATCGCCGAGCTGCGCGATGCCGCGGTCCGCAGTTACACGGTTGTGCCCGAAGATTTCGGACTGCGACGCGCCCCGCTCGAAGCAATCCGCGGTGGCGACGCCGCGCACAATGCCGAGATCATCCGCAAAATTCTGGGCAGCGCATCCCACCGCCACGAACACGGCCCGCACCGCGACATCGTGCTGGCAAATGCAGCCGGAGCCCTCGTCGTCGCAGGCCGCGCCACCGATTTTCTCGACGGCGTGCGCCTGGCCGCAGAATCCATCGACAGCGGCGCGGCCAGCGCCAAGCTCGAAGCGCTGGCAGCGTTTTCGCAATCCACCACGGGCCACCACAGCCAGTCCGCGCCCTGATTGAAATCCGCTCCGCGAATTGATCCGAGTCATTTCACAACTGGTTGACGCGGAAGGGCGAGGCTTCAGCCCCGCCGTCACGGCCAGCGTTAGCAGGGGCTTTGGCCCCTGAAGCCACGATTTACTTGATGGGATGCGCAACCATGCTAGACGGGTCAGCGGACGCCGAAGAATCGAGATCGAGCTGAATATGCCCGGCGGCAGCGCTCACCGGCGGGTAACAATTTCCGTCCGAACTGTAAGTCGCGCTGCACCGCGCAGTAAAATTCCGCCGCCGCGGCGATTGCGCAAACTGCCAAACGCGCGCTCCGGCAAATCCGCTCTTCGATGGCGCCGGCGGATTTTTCAGATACGCGCATCCCGGTGACGGAGGACAGGCATCGTTGTAAATGAAGTAGGCCATCACCGGCAAGCGTTCGTGAATGTCGTCCGCCGTCGTGATGGTTTGTCCGTTACCTTCCTTCACTTTCATCCCGGAGCAATAAACTCCAGCGACGAAACCGCTCGCCGCCACGCGCCCCGTCCAGCCTTCAAGGTAATTGAATTGAGACGGCAGCATTCGACCTCCCTCTTCGATATCCAAAAAAATCACAGTGCCGTTCCCAGCGGAAAATCCTTCGCGTTGCGCCGCGGCGACGGCGAGTTCCCCATCCTTTACGCCCAAATCGTTGGGATTCACGGGCGGCTTCAATTCCTTCGACAAGCGACCGTTGAACAGCACCAAAAAACCAAACCCGTTTTTGAGCAGCGCGGGACGCCGGCCCACCCAGGAATTTGTCTTGGCGCCGGGCGGCGCGTTGAGCCAATAGCCGGAAAAAGTGAAAGTCCGTCGCAGCGCCGGTAGCGCAGCGTCGCCAGGATAATCGTTCGCGTCGAAACCAAGGTAAGTTTGCGGCGGAGGGTTTTCTGCCTGCGTGCGAGACGCCGCATTCGGACCCGCAGCCCCAGGAAACAGAAGGGCGGCAGCGAATGTGACGCAGAGCACAAGAATTTCGGCGATCGCGGCCCGCTTCCTTTGCTTCTGGCGCACTGCGCACCGCCGTATCGCGTCAAATACTCAAAAAATTCTTCAGCAAATCGAATCCCGCGCCGGTCAGCACCGATTCCGGATGAAACTGCACGCCTTCCACCCGCAACTTGCGATGCCGAAAACCCATGATCGTCCCATCTTCCGATTCGGCGGAAATTTCCAGCTCGCGCGGCAACGATTTGCGTTCCACGATCAACGAGTGATAACGCGTAGCGATGAACGGCTGCGGCAATCCCTGAAAAATCGTGCGCCCGTCGTGCTCGATCTCGCTCGTTTTTCCGTGCATCAATTTCGGTGCGCGAATCACGCGTCCGCCAAACGCCGCGCCAATCGCCTGATGCCCCAGGCACACACCCAAAATCGGAATCTTCCCCGCAAATCTCTGGATCAACGGAACGCTGACGCCCGCTTCCTTCGGCGTGCACGGCCCCGGCGAAATCACGATACGCTCCGGCGCCATTTCCTCGATTTCATCCAGCGTGATCTCGTCGTTGCGGCGCACATCCAGCTGCTGCCCCATCTGGCCAAGGTACTGCGCCAGGTTGTATGTAAACGAATCGTAGTTGTCGAGCAGCAGAATCATGTCGCACTCATATTCTAACTTCTTTTTTGTACGGTTGCTTTCAACCTACACGAAGTCATCTCATAAATGGGCAGCCCGGAAGGGCGGGGCTTCAGCCCCGCCATCACGCGCAGGTACGAAAGGGGCTTTAGCCCCTGGAGCCGCGTTTTTCGTAGCGCCGGCGTCCCGCCGGCTCTTCGCCCTCTTGCGATCACCGTGAAAATTGTCGCCGCACGTCACTATTCCGCGCGGCTTCCATTTCTGCCGCGATGCGCGATTTCCAGCGCCTTCACCAGCGCGCGCGCTTTGTTCACCGTTTCCTGATACTCGCGCTCAGGCACGGAATCCGCCACCACTCCGCCGCCCGCTTGGATGTAGGCGCGGCCGCCCTTAGCCACCATCGTCCGCAGCGCGATGCACGAATCAATGTTCCCAGAAAAATCCAGATACATCACCGCGCCGGCATAGATTCCCCGTCGCGTTGGCTCCAGCTCATCAATAATTTGCATCGCGCGAATTTTCGGCGCGCCGGAAAGAGTGCCTGCGGGAAAACAGGCCATCAGCGCGTCAAAGCAATCCACGTCCGCGCGCAATTGCCCACGCAGACTGGAAACCAGATGCATCACGTGAGAATAGCGTTCGACGTACATCAACCGCTCGACCTTCACCGAACCGTATTCGCACACGCGTCCCAGATCGTTGCGGCCCAGGTCCACGAGCATGATGTGCTCGGCGCGCTCTTTGGGGTCGGCGAGCAATTTCGCCTCGAGCGCGCGATCTTCCGCTTCGTTGCGACCGCGCGGCACCGTTCCGGCGATCGGGCGATAAGAAATATTCCGCGCTTGCACCTTCACCAGCATTTCCGGCGAGCTGCCCACCACCGCAAGCTCGTCGAGCTTCAAATAATAAAGATACGGCGAAGGATTCACCACGCGCAGCGCGCGATAAATCTCGAACGGGTCGGCGCTGGTGCGCGCCGAAAATCGCTGGCTGGGCACGACCTGAAATATGTCGCCCGCGCGAATGTAACTTTTGGCCTTGCGCACCGCGGCCGTATATTGCGCCTTGGTAAAATTCGATTCCACGCGCAGCGCTCCGCCTCGCCGTGTGCGGCGCTGCCGCGGCAGCGGACTCTCCAATTTGCGGCGCGTGCGGCGAATTTCGCGCACCGCGGCGTCATATTTTTCGCGCAGACTTCCCGGACCTTCCGTAAAAACATTGCGCATCACCCATACGCGGTGCTGCACATGATCGAACGCCACGACGCCCAGATAGAACATCATCACGCTATCGTCCAGATGCAGATCGTCACGCCCGCTCGCCGGAATCTTTTCGATCAACCGCACCATGTCGTACGCGAAATATCCGATCGCTCCGCCGATCAGCGGCGGCAGGCCCGGCACGCGCACCGGCTTATACCGCTCGGTGAGCTGCCGCAAATACTCGATAGGGTCGGCCTCGAAATTCTTGCGCTTGCCGCCCGTTTCCAGGCTGCATTTACGCCCGCGCGAACGAAACACCTCCTGCGGATTCGCGCCGGCGAATGTGTAGCGCGCAATATTTTCGCCGCCTTCCACACTTTCCAGCAGAAACGAATATTTCGCGTTATGAGCAAGGCGCAGATGCGCGCCCACCGGCGTCAACAGGTCCGCCGTGAACGTCTCGTACACCGGAACCAGGTTTCCCTGGCGAGCCAGTTTCGTGAACGTCTTGAAGTCCGGCTGAATCATCTTCTGGCCATTTTCTCTTCTCGCGTCAGCGCGCGCAACACGGCGCGGCGCATCGCTTCCGATGGTGCGCGCTCGCCCGTCCATATTTCCCATTGCGCGGTTCCCTGCGCGACAAACATCTCCACGCCCGAAACCGTTTCGATGCCCCGCAGCGCCGCGAGTTGCATGAGCTTCGTTACGCGCGGCCGGTAAATCAGGTCGAAAACCAGCCGGCAATTCAGTTCGCGCGCGGCAAGCGGCGAGCGGTCCGCGGCGGGATGCATTCCTACCGGCGTCGCGTTGACGATCGCGTCAAAAAATTCGCGCTGCAGGCGCGGACGCTCTACGACTTCGCCGCCCACCGCCCTTGCCAGCGCCTTCGCCGCCTGCGCGCGCCGCGCGCAAACGCAAACCGACGCCCCCGATTCCGCCAGCGCAAACGCCACCGCGCGCGCCGCGCCTCCCGCCCCGAAAATTAAAGCACGACTGCCGCGCAACGGAATGCGGCGCTCCAGCGCGCGCAACACACCCACATAATCGGTATTGTAGCCGTACAATTTGCCGCCGCCGCGCACCACCACAGTATTCACCGCGCCGATCGCCGCCGCCATTGGATCGCAATCATCCAGATGGCGCAGGATCGCCTGCTTGTGCGGCAGCGTGACGCTGAAGCCGGCGATCCCCAGCGGCTCGATGGAAAGCAAAAAATCGCGCAGATCGCGCACCAGAAACGGCAGAAACACAGCATCGATCCGGCGCGCCTGAAATCCCGCGTTCTGCAGCACGGGTGACAACGAGTGTCCGATGGGATTGCCGATCACTCCATACACGCGCGTCTTGCGGCGCAATTTGTCGGCGCGATACAAACCTTGCATGTCACACAACGTGATCTGACCAGGGGCCGTCGCGTCTTCCACCGGCGCATACGCCAGCGCGCTTCCATCGCGCAGCGCTAGTACCCGCGTTGCTTGCGCCACGTCGCCCATGGGCACCGCGACGATGTCTTGTCTTCCGCGCGCCAGGTGCAGCAACTCGATGCCGCGAGCCAACGTGTCACATTGCGCCGCGATCTTGATCGCCTCAGGCTCGCCACGACCCAAATCCGCCGCAACCCGCCGTAAATTTTTGGGCGAGCGCTGGAAAAAATGCGCCGAGGCAATGCGCCGCCCTTCGCCGAGCAGCACTTCCAGCAATTCCGGCGGACACCGCGCAGAACTTTCGACCTCCAGATCGTACCAGGCGCAACCCGAGCGCAGCGCCGCGGCCAGATGTACCAGCTGCTGCGCAATCGTCCCGCGAAATTTCCCGCCCGCTTCGTGCCGCCGGCAAGTGGCGATCAATGTGGCACGCGGCCGTTTTTTTTCCAGCCGCGCCAGAAACTGGTCCATTTCGCTGGCGCCGGAAAGCCAATCCAGTCGCAGCTCCGCGGTGCGCGTAACCCGCAACGCCTGCGCGAGCTGTTTCCACATCCCAGCGGCGTCTGCCGCAGCCACCACCGCGCAGATTTTGTCTTTGGCAATCATAGAAGCGGCTTGGATTGGGCCGTATTCGGATCACTGACGCGGGCGTCTGTTCTCGCGAAATCGGGGGACCCTGTCCTATCGTACAGGTACTACAGGGCTTGTACCATGTGGTGCACAATGTGTAAAGCGGGTCGGACCATTGTCTTGACGGGTTCCAGTACGTCCATTACAGTCGGTACATCGGGCTAATCGTGGGGTTAGCGCCTGTTCCGCGGCGCGCGATATTCAAAGGAGCAAGCATTATGCGTGGGAAAATTGTCCTTGCGAGTCTGATTTTGAGCCTTTCCGGCGTTGCCGCTTCGGCGCAACAAGGCCCGGCCTCGGTGCCGATTTATAAGGACATCTATTGCTCGGGGACCATCACCAACGAGTCCGTTCCGCAAGACTCCTACGTGATCACCGGCGAGGGCTCCAATTACAAGATTACCTTCCAGGACGGCGACTATGTGTACCTCGACAAAGGCGCCAGCCAGGGTGTGAAGGTCGGCGACGAATTCTCGGTGATCCGTCCGATCGTTGACCCCACCGAAGTCGAATGGGCCAAATGGCAGTTCGCGATTATCCGCAAGCTGGGCACCTGGTGGGAGGATGAAGGCCGCGTGCGCGTGGTCGTCGCGCAGCCCGACACCGCTATCGCGCAAGTGGAACACTCCTGCAACTACATACAGCGCGGCGATATCGTCCTGCCGTTCAAGGAGCGTCCCACGCCGCCCCTGAAATCCGAGGCCAATTTCGACCGCTTCGCGCCTTTCAGCGGCAAAGCCACCGCGATGGTAATGATCGGCAAAGGCTTCCAGGTGGAGTTGGGGACCAACGACGTATTCTTCGTGAACCTGGGCAGCCAACAGGGCGTCCGCGTGGGCGACTACTTCCGCATCTTCCGCTACACCGGCACCGAGCATGAAATCGTATACGAGACCAAGCGCGCCGCATTCGACAACGACAAGGAAGCAAACGTCTTTGGCCGCATCTACGGGTTTGGAAGCTCGCCGGAGAAGTGGAAGTGGGATAACACTCCACGCGAAGTCATCGGCGAGGGCATCGTGCTGCGAACCGGGACCAATTCCGCTACGATCTTGACCACCTTCAGCCTGCGTGAGTTCTTCGTCGGCGATTACGTGGAACTGGAGTAGGCGGCAGCCCGCCGAGTTCCGCTGCGTCTAGCTTTAACCAGATCGCGCGTTCCCGGGCGGAAGCGGGAAAGCTGCTTCGCTGAATACTTCGGCGGTAAACGCCTGTACCCTCGTCGCGGGATCTTTCCAGGCTTCGCGTGCCAAGCCTGCCTTCACGCACGTCTCTTCCAGGAAGCGTTGCGCCTGCCAGTGGAATTGACTGGCCACTTGCGGCAGCAGCACCCCGCGCTGGCTGCCTTGGCTGACGACAAGGCCATGCTTGCCTGCTTCGATTGCATCCAGCGTCACATCCTGCAACGCAGAGAGAACTGAAAGCTCGATCTCGATCTCGCTTAGCTCCGCGAAGGAGACAGGCTGGAACCGCGAATCGTCCAGAGCAGCGGCGCGGGCGCAGTGCGCGACTACTGCGGCTAACGCGTCGCGGCCTGGCAGCTGGCCGACGCAGCCGCGCAGGCGACCGCGGCGATGGAGCGTTACGAACGCGCCTGCGGGTTGCTGCAAAAATTCTTCAGTTGGGAAAATCCTGCTGCGGAGGTTTGTTTCCGGCGCCAGCTGCGACGCCGAGCGCTAGCGCGCTGCGAGCGATCTGCAACAGCAACTGCTGCTCGCGCTCAGCGAGTGAGGACATCCTGCGGCTTTTCTTCCGGCTTCACGAGCAACGCGCCCCGTTGGCGCAGCTGCACGCGAAAATTAATTTGCGCCCAGAACATCTGGAAGTAATGCCCTGCCGACGCCACCGCGCTCACCACCACCATCCACAGCAGCACGGTGCCTACCAGTTTCAACGCGGGATGATTGGCGGTGAGGATTACGGTGCATCCCGCCAGCACTTGCAAAATCATTTTCACTTTGCCCAGCGGGGACGCCGGAATGATCAGACCTTCGACCGAAGCAATCTCGCGCAGGCCCATCACCATAAATTCGCGGCCGATGATGATCACCACCATCCACGCCTGCATCAAACCCATTTCCACCAGGGAAATAAACGCGGCGGAAATCAGCAGCTTGTCCGCGATGGGATCCAGCAGAATTCCCAGCGTGGTGATTTCCTTGCGTGAACGGGCCAGGTAGCCGTCCATCATATCGGTAGCCGCGGCCGCGAGCAGAATTAGCACGCCGAGCACTTCGAAGTGGATAGGCAGTCCCCAGAAATTAAAATTGGGCTGGCGGGTGAGCAGCACAACGACCAGCAGCGGAACGAAAAAGATCCGCAGGGTCGTCAAGCTGTTAGGCAGATTCATGAAGTCCCCGGAAAAACCCTGGGCTCGCGGGCCAGTGAGCATTCCAAAGGTCGGTTTTACTATAGTCCCGCATACCGGGCGAGTCAACGGCGGCGGTAGATTCCGGGACGAAAAAGGCGCGTTTGCGGTAAATACGCATATGTTGCCTAGAAAGGCAAATCCCTATGCTAGTAACGTTTAGAGAACATGCCGCCCCAGACCTGTGCATATTCCATTTGAGCAGTAACAAGGGGTGCCGGAAAGCGCGGCGAGGGCAAGCGGCAGGATTGCTCGACTTTTACAGTAAGTCGCGTGTTTACAGCGCGGTACGAATACCGCACAACCCTATGGTATTTAAAATGTTGATTTTGCTGGGCTTTTTCGCTGATGGTACCCGTTCCTTTATCCACAGTGATATCCACAGGAGCGTTGTGCACGTTGAGGATTACCCGGTGCATAACTTGTGGCTTTTGGCGCGGCGTTGCGCACGATGCGCGCGCATTTTCTGCGCGAAAAGCGGCGCAATGTGCTGCCGGGCAGGTAAAAAACATGCGATTTTCGACCGATTAGAATTGGAGCTCTCCGTTTGTTTTCATTTGGTTGCGGCGATTTCTAATCGCAGTGGGACCGATTAGAAAGTGTGTGATTCGTGAGTGGTGATTGGTGGGTAGTGAGTCGTGACGCGCGACCCGCGACCCGTGGCCCGCGATCCGCGCAACGCGGCGCCAGGACCCGTGCTTGGAGGTTTCTGCGGAGGTGGTCTGCGTGCGGCCGGCTGCGCAAATTCCAGCGGTCCATTTCTGGCGCGCGAAAAACTTCCGTCGCCGAAAATAGGCCGATTTTTGTAGCGATTAGAGTGGGTCGCTGTTGTTTGTTTTCAGTCATTTGCGTCGATTTTTAATAATTGGCCGAGTCGCGATTAATAATGCATAACTCGCGGCCGAAAAGGCGAAATTCGAAAATGGAAAGTCTCCTGCGGTAAACGCCGGCAAGCCCCGGCGTGCCCGAAAATGCCGCGATCGTGTGTGCGTTTTCATATTTTAGTTTCCGTTCGAGTCTAGCGCGAAGGCGCGAGGAAAACAGCTGGTCAGAGGGGCAGACGAGGTCCAGAAAAGGTACAGAACCAGTACGAGCTGTACGAAAACTGGCCCAGACCTGTACGAATTGTGATGGACAGGTTCGGTACAGGTTTTTTGAATCGCGCTGTAGCGCGATTCACCCTGAGATCCCGCTGCGCGGGATCGAAGGGTAGCGCAGGTGGAGAATGTTTTTGGTTTTTGTACGCCGCGCACGGAGATTTTGCGGCGGGAAATTCAAAGTCTGGTGGCGCGAGTAGTGGCGCGGGGGCGGATCGTGCTCGATGGGGACGCGCAACTCGAAAACTCGCGGGAAATGCGCCGCGAAAGGTATGCCGCTTCGCGGCATCGATTTTTTGTCGGGGCCCTTCGAGCCCGTCGTTGGCGGACTCTCAGGGTAAACTAAAGCCCCGACCTACAAAGACTGGCACGCGGATAGCTTGGCGGGGGCGGCTCGAACGGCCCGTCGTCTAAACCCGCACCCTTCAAAAACCGAGGGGATGCGGCCCGCCAGCTGGCAGCGGGCAGGCACCCGGAAATTCAACGGCGTTCGTTTGAGTGGTGTGGAAGGGTTGGCCTCCCGCTTATGGTTTCCAGGGTAAGTTCTTTTGCCCGCATTTGCAGTATGCCCTGTTTTCATGTTCAACAAGCCGTTCTACGCTCACTAACGTACCGCAGTTCAGGCAGCGGAATAGCTCGTCCAGCGCGAGGATATCTTGGTGAGAAGTCGCGATGTCGCCAGAAGACAGAGCGGGTCCCGAGTCGTGAGAGCCGGTCGTGACGATGAGGCTTGAGGTACCGATTCTCAATATAATCGGATCATCATTCGTGGGTGGACTCTTTCTTTTGAGTGCGGATCGAAGTTCACTCATAAGTTCGCCGGCCATACGACGTTCATTTTCGTCGTTGTAGCGGAACGCCAGCTTGACGTCAAGAACAGCGCAGATGTCTTTCAAAACTCGTTCCAGAAAAGTCCTGAGGTCATTGGGCGCCAACGTCCCGTCGTTCTTCTTTTTATCGATGTATTCCTTGAAATCCTTCGCGGAGGACTTAATTTGAACTCGCGTGCCCGATAGTACCTCGAGTTCCGACACTAGCCATCCCTTTGGCGCCAGCTCGCGCTTGATCATCTGGAACCAGAATGGTTCATGAGTCAAAAGGACGACCTGCCAATTCGCGAATTCTACACCGAGCAGCCGCAACAGCCGAACGCGGTGGTTTGAGTCGAAACTGGTGACCACATCGTCGAGAACCACAAATCCGTTGATCTTATTGAAAAGTTTTGCCGAAGCAAGGAACACCGCGATGCCAAGGCTATTCAGATGAGATTCGGTTAGATATTTGATTGGAGGATACACGCGCTTGCCGTGAAAGTCGTATTCGAATTCAACCCCTTCCTCAAGAACCTTGAGCTTGATGTCGCCCACATTTTCGTGCGGATGCATCGCCAAATAGTAACCGCTTATATCATCCGACATTCTATCCAACGCAGCTTGTAGGGTGGCGCCGTGAATACTGCTGAACTTCGAGCGAATCGCTGAAATTGTTTTGATCTGTGCGTCGAATTTTCTTGTAGTTATCGAAGCCCCCGCGTAATTGAAGAATGCGGTCCTCAGAAGCCCTAGATTTCGAAGCAAATCCAGCAGTGTTTGTTCCTGCTTGGACAACTTGAGGGTTTCGATCTCCTGCCCGAAGCGCTCTGACTCCTTCTGTATAGCGCGGGTCACTATGACGGTGGCTGATTCAAGGTTCATCGAAAATCGCTGATATTGATCGAACCTCTCGTTGATTTCTCGTCCGAGGTTGCTCACGGCATCTCGGTATTCCGTCACCGCCCGGACGAACGCGGGACCGGAGGCCGCCTGCGATGCGAAGTCCAATAGATTGTGGGCCTTCGCACTGGCGTCATTCAACGCCGCTATTGTTAAAGTCTTCTGCGTTAACGCGGCCTCATATTTCCTTTTGCTGCGCTGAAGAGTAGCGATTCGCTCCTGCAGTTCTTGTTTGAGTTGTTCCCAAGGCTTGGGTTGAAGACATAGCGGACATGAATCCACCGGGGTCAAAGCTTGCTCGATCGCTTTGGTGCCGAGCGAAAGAAATGATTCGAGCTTGATTTGCCGTACCTCTTCCTCCGACTTAATCAGCTCTTCAAAAAGGCGCGTGAGCTCGTTGAAGGCTAGATTCGCATCCGCGGCCCTCTTCGACAGAAGGTCACAACTTTGCACGGCGTTATTGAAAACGAGCTGCCTTTTCGCTTTGTCCGTTTCTCCGATTCTGCCGGCGATTTCCGCCAACGCGGCTTTGTAGGAGTCGTCGTCCTGCACGCTAAGCGACACTCCGGCAGCGGTTCCTAGCCTGTTGGCAGCTTCAAACAATCCCCTCACACTTGCAATGTTGTCGCCAGCAATTTTGAAAATTTCCTTTTGATATTCGGGCACGTTCCGCTTCGCCGTTAAGTAGTCGACAGTGCCTTCTAGCTTGCTCTGCGTTCGGCTCAGAACTTCCCGGAAATCATCGAGCGCTTCGTAGCCTATGATTTTGGCAAGGTACTGTCGTTTCTCGGTCTTCGTGCTCATTACGAAACTCAGCAAATCGAAGTTACGCAAAATTAAACGTTCTTGGCCTTCCTGAATTCCGCCTACGTAGTCGGTGAATTCGTTCGTGCGGTTGGAAAATGTAGAACTAAAGGAAGGCGACATAGATTTAACGCAGTCCAGCCTTCGTTCGTTGTAGTGGATTTCTACGGTTGAGCGAGAGCCGTCGGGCAGGAGTGTATTTCGTAGTGCGCTCTCCTTGCAATTTTCCTTCCAGAGGTGGTCGACTCGGTCGGTGTAGAACCACTCGACTGCATCAGCAATCGAACTTTTACCGGTGGCGTTTTCGCCGAAGATCGCGATACTGTGACATTCGGAGCCGAGATCAATCGTCAACGGGTCTAGTACGCCCCGAAATCCAGCTACCCGGAGCTGCCGCAGCCGGATCATACTTTGGCGCTCCCTCTAGCTTCTTCGAGGCCCTTCAGGAGGTTCGTTGCCGACAACTTTCCCTGTGCGCGAAGATGTTTGATTGCCTCGATGGTAGCCGCATCAAGATCTGACTCCGACTCGATCGTGGCTACAAATTTGGCGAGAACCTCGGGGCCCGACAGGATCCTGCTTGCTCGCGGCTCCGCGTCTTGGGGTAGGTCGCTCATGCGATGCGCTCCATAAGATAGATTGTTACTAGGTGATGAATATACACCCTATCATACGATTCCTTGAAGACCGACCCCTCGATGAGGTCTCGATCCGTTCCGTACGCGGTTTGGCCGGTTTGTACTTTATCTATCTGGTCAGCCAGGACATTCCCTATCCATACGCGCCTTCTCGGTTGGTATACATCGGAATGAGCGAGTCGAAGCAGAATAGCATCGGGAGCCGCCTCAGAAGTCACGCGTCGGGGCAATCCGGCAATCCTGGGTTGACGAATTACATCCACAAGATGGGTGCACGCTTTTCCCACCTAACCTTCGACTTCCTAACGGTTCTCGGAATCCCAAGTATCGCGGAATTAGAGGGCGTATTCTTGCGAGCGTTTCTAGCGAATTACGGGGCCTATCCGATCTCAAACAACCAATCGGGAATCGAGATGCGAAGCGAACTCCCGGCTACGCGCTTTGATATCGACTGGCGAAACTTCGAGTCTCTGCGGCCGTGATTCGTGATATTGCGTATAAGTTCACGCCCTTGTGAGTTGGTGCCGCAACCTCAAAAAAGATCGAGCCTGCAGGCGCTAAATCGGAAACCTACGTTTAAAAAGAAGACATGAGGAAAGTAAAATCTGCTACTCTCGCGGCGTTCGATTCCCGCTGGAGGTGCTCGATGCACTACGAAGTCGTAGAATCAAGTGATTACCCCGGACACTGGCACGTCGAAGCCATTGATGCGGATGGGCGTGTTTTCGCGGCCGTTTTTTCCGGCCCAAACGCCGCTGAGCGCGCGCACGGATATGCTAGTTGGAAGAACAGCGTGCTCGCTCCCGCAGAACGGGCGCAAATGGCCGCTGCGGTCTAGAGTTTCACAACTGCTTCGATGTGGTCTACGCACGTCTGTGGCCTAGAGTGATTTGGCGCGGTATGCCACTCACCCTGCGCATCGCCTGAACTCACGTCGGATAACTCATCGAGAAACATACATCGCCAGTTCTCGGGGTCGCCATCTGGCCCGAGCCCGCTGCTGCTGTCGCCAGCGAACTGATAGAAGAGTGCCTGCTGTCTCCCGCGCTTCGTGCCAAGAACGTGGGGACACATTACCCGCGGTCTGTTTCGATAAGTCGCAGTCACGATTTTCCTGTTTTGGATAGCATCACTTATAATCTCGTAAACTGTCATATTTTATACCTCACACCGACGGCTTGGATGCTACGCCCTAGACGGTGAAATTGTCTAGAAAAGGACGGGTGGCCAGCCCACGGACACCGCCCAAACGAACGCCCTACGATTTTGCGGGTGCTGCATCACTTTTTATTGAAACCTGCCGTGTTTGAGAGCCGAGGGCAGAAGTTGAAAGTTAAGAGTCGAGGTCAGCAGTTGAAAGTTGAAAGTCAGACGAGCCCCGGAGAGAGAGGAAATTCTTTCTTCCGGGGTTTTGTTTTTTGTGGCAAGCTCCCGGCGCGTGGAGGGGCTGCGCTGGTGCGTGGTCCATCTGTGAAATTCAACAGCAACGGCAAAGGCTGGCGGTGCTGCCGTCCCGCAGTCGCGGGACGGGACCGCGGCTGCAATGAAAAGGAGCGCGGATGAACATGATGCGAGTGGTGCTGGCGGCCTTGGGAGCGTTCGTGGCGTATTTTGTGGCGGGGGGAGCGATGTTTGTGGCGATGCCGTGGATGAAGAAGGAGTTCATGAAATATCCGGCGGTGTACCGGCAGGAGGAAGGACAGATGAAAAAGATGCCGGTGGCGATGGCGGCGACGTTGGTGGCGATCGCGGTGCTGGCGGTGATTTACGCGATGATTTATCACGTGGGATCGGGAGTGGTGGAAGGAGCGCGGTTCGGCGCGTTGATTGGAGTGTTTGCGATTGGGACGTTTACGGTGCACAACTTTGTTAACTTGAATATTGGATGGAAGCTGACGGTGCAGCAGTCGGTGGCTTATTTTGTGCAGTGGGTGGTGGTGGGCGTGGTGATTGGGTGGATTTATCGGGCGGCGTAGCGGGTGGCGGGGGGAGTTGCGGGTTGAAAGTTGAGGGTTGAAAGTTAAACCGAAGAGAGATCCTTCGCTCCGCTCAGGATGACGGCGTGTCGCAGAGTGTTGCGGCGTGGTGCAGAGTGTTGCGGCGGGTTGCGGCTTGATGTGGCGGGTTGCGGCGTGGTGATTGGGTGGATTTATCGGGCGATGTGAGGGTGGGCAGGACAAAAGGCGAAGAGAGATCCTTTCGCTGCGCTCCTCAGGATGACGGCGTTGCGGGGCGGGGGCAGAGGAAGACGATTTGGGAGATGGCTGGGGGCTCGAGGAGTTCGGCGCGTAACGGGCGGGGGGCGTGGCGGGCGGCTTCTTGAGTTAGGCGCGCGATTTGGGCGGGGGTGAGGGCGATGGAGTAGAGGTCGGCGCGGCGGGTGTAGGAATATTCGCGGTAGCGCGGGCGGGGTTGGGCTTGGGCTTCATCGGCGAAATTCATGAGGATTTGCCAGAAGCTGGGTTGGTGGCGCAGGGCGCGGGTGATTTTTTGCAGCGGGCCGGATTTTGCGGCGGATTCTTTGGTGATGCGCAGGGAATGGCGCGGGGGCGAGCCGCTGGATTCCAGGATTACTTCGGTGCAATCGGCGGCGCGGAAGGGGCGCGCGGGGTCGGCGTCGGGATAGGTGGCGAGAATTTCGGCGAGGGCGGCTGGATCGGGATCGAATCCCTGCCACCAGTAGCGGAAAGAATGGAAGACCACCGTGCCGGCGCGGAGGATTTGCTGCACGCGGGCGGGATCTTTTCCGGAGACCTGGACGATCATGTCGACTAGTTCCGGGGCGCGGAAGGTCTGGCGGACGAGCGGACGCATGCTGAGGTATTCGGCTTCTTCTTCGGTGTATTTTACGGCGATGGTTTCGGGCAGCGGCACGGGACCAACCTGGGTGAGACGTTGAGTTTGGGCCGTCGCTCTCGCTGTCGCTGGCGCGGCATAGTGACGATGACGCTGGCGTTCGCGTTTACGGCCGGAGACGGGTTGGCTTACTGATTACGCTCAGGATTTGCCCGCGGATTTTTCCGTCAGGCGCTCGCGGACTTTGTCGCTGAGCGATTTGCCGTCAATGGATTTGCCTTCGAGTTTGGCGCGGGCGGCTTTTACGACGGCGCCCATTTGTTTCAGCGAGTCGGCGCCGGATTCGGCGATGGCGGATTCGACGGCGCGATGCATTTCGTCGTCGCTGGGAGCGGCGGGCAAATATTTTTCGATGATGCCGATTTCCTTGGCTTCCTTGTCCGCGAGATCTTTGCGGCCGCCTTGGGTGAACTGTTCGACGGATTCTTTGCGCTGTTTGATGAGCGTTTGCAGAATTTGCAGGGATTCGAGATCGTCGAGCGGGCGCATTTTGTCGATTTCTTTGAGTTTTAGGGCGCTTTTGACCATGCGCAGGACGCTGAGGCGGAGTTCGTCCTTTTCTTTCATGGCCGCGGTGAGGTCGATCTGAATTTTTTCGATGTAGCTCATTGGTTGTCCCCCGAAGTGCAGCCAGAATACCACAGGGAATGTTTTACCGCGCGCGAGGGCATCTACACTTGCATTTGCATTGCGCGATTTTGATTAGGTGGATGCGCACAACGGATTTGACTCTGCTGCGGGCAGCCATTACGCTTCTAAAATGAAAATAATCGTTGCGGATAAAATCAGCGAACGCGGGATCGAATTGTTGCGCGCGACGGGTTGGGAGATTGTGTTGCCGACGGCTGCGGCGCTGGTGAGTGAGATCGTGAATGCGGATGGGTTGATCGTGCGCAGCGCGACGAAGGTGACGAGCGCGCTGCTGGATGGCGCCGAGAAGCTGCGCGTGGTGGGGCGCGCGGGCGTGGGCGTGGACAATGTGGATATGGACGCGGCGACGCATCGCGGCGTGTTGGTGATGAACACGCCCGGCGGGAACGCGGTGAGCGTCGCGGAGCATACTTTTGCGCTGCTGCTGGCTTTGGCGCGCGGGGTGACGCAGGGGAACGCGGCGATTCAGGCGGGGCGTTGGGAGAAGACTTCGTCGGGAATGGAATTGCGCGGGAAGACGCTGGGGTTGGTGGGGCTGGGGCGAGTGGGGTCGGAAGTGGCGCGGCGGGCGCGGGCTTTGGAAATGAAAGTGCTGGCGTATGACCCGTATGTGACGCCGGCGGCGGCGCGCGAATTGGAAGTGGAGCTGATTTCGTTCGAGGAATTGCTGAAGCGCTCGGATGTGATTTCTTTGCACACGGCGCTGAGCGCGGCGACGGAGAAAATTATCAACGCGGCGGCGCTGGCGCAGATGAAGAAGGGTGCGCGGCTGATCAATTGCGCGCGGGGCGAATTGATTGATGAAGCGGCGCTGGCCGAGGCTTTGCGGTCGGGGCATTTGTCGGGCGCGGCGGTGGATACGTTTGCGATCGAGCCGCCGAAAGATTCGCCGTTGATTGGATTGCCGAATTTGATTGCGACGCCGCACATCGCGGGATCGACGGCGGAGGCACAAGAAGAGGTGGGGACGCTGATCGCGCAGCAGGTGCGGGAGTATCTGGCGGAGGGGTTGATTCGCAACGCGGTCAATATGCCGGCGCTTTCGGCGGAGCAATATCGGCGCTTGCGGCCGTATCTGGAGTTGGGCGAGCGGCTGGGGGCTTTCGTGGCGCAGGCCGCCGCGCCGGCGAGTTTCAGCCGGGTGCGAATTCGTTATGCAGGCGAGCCGGCGGAGCTTGGTTCGCATGTGATTCGCAGCGCGGTGTTGATTGGAATTTTGAACTCGGTGCTCGACGAAAAAGTGAATTTGGTGAATGCTTCGCAGGCGGCTGCGGCGCGCGGGCTGATTGTGGAGGAAACTACGCGGCGGCGCGAACGCGGATATCCCAACACGCTGGAAGTGGCGGCGGAAAATGGCGGTCATGCGCTGACGGTGGAAGGGACCGTGGCGCAGGACGGTTCGCCGCGCATTTTGCTGCTGGATGGGATTGAATTGGAAGCGCCGCTGGAAGGCACTTTGCTGCTGACGCGCAATCGTGACGTGCCGGGCGTGATTGGGAAAATCGGGACGGCGCTGGGGAATCTGGGCGTGAACATCGCGACGTTTGCGTTGGGCAGGCGGCAGCCGGTGCATGGCGCGGAGGCGGTGGCGCTGGTGCGGCTGGATGGCGTGGTGGATCCTTCCGTGCTGCAGACGATTCGCGCGATTCCTTCCATCACGGAAGCGAAATTGGTGCGGCTGGCTGAGGCGGCTAAGCTGAATTCGCAGCCGGCGTAGCTGGCGCTGGATATTTTTATGCTGGAGACAGCGCGGATGCGCCTCTTGCCATGGCAGCCGGACGATTGGCTGCTGTTGCGTCCTATCGGGACGGATCCCCAGGTGATGCGATACATTTCGGGCGGCAAGCCTTGGCCGGACGAGCAGATTCGCGAATTTGTTGGGCGGCAAATTAGTCACTTCGACCGGCTCGGATATTGCTTGTGGAAACTTCTGCTTAAAGAAACGTCGGCGATGATTGGTTTCTGCGGGTTGCAACCGCTGGATGGCACCGCGGAAACTGAAATCGGCTGGTGGCTGGCGCGCGCATGGTGGGAACAAGGCCTAGCGACGGAAGCGGCGCGGACGGCGCTGACGGATGGATTTGAGCGCGCCGGGCTCGCGAGAATTGTGGCGGTGGCGCTGGCCGCGAATCAGGCCTCGATTCATGTGATGGAAAAATTAGGGATGACATACGAACGGGAAATGGTTCACCGTGGACTCGATGTAGTGCTTTACGCGGTGAATCGTCGCGAACAATGATTTCGTGGGATTTTGCGGGGAGCGTGTTCGCGGGAACTGCGCGGCGGTCGGGAAGCTGTGCTATTCTAGTTTGGTTCGCGCGTGAGTTTTGTGCTGCTTGCGCGTACACGGTCGGGGCGTAGCGCAGCCTGGCTAGCGCGCCTGGTTCGGGACCAGGAGGTCGAAGGTTCAAATCCTTTCGCCCCGACCACTTCTTGTTGTATCAATCGTTTACAGACTCACGTATCGTCGTCGAGCGTCTGGTTTCGGGCCAGCCGGTTGACGTTTCAAATCCAATCGCCCCGACCACGTTATTCCCCGTTTTCTTATAGGCTTACATTGCAATTGCGTGCTGTTCTGCGACGCCGCGAACTTGTCCAACTTGTCTAACGGCTTGTCCAACGACTGACTGGCGGACGAGGAATCAGCGCTCCCCGCCCTCGATTGGCTCGAGGCAACAGCGTAATCGAAACAAAGACCCCGGAGTAAGGCGATAAATAATCAGCTTTAGCGAGAAACTTGCGGCATTTGCGCAGTGCGCCCGAATATAATGCACACTGACTGCTGCGGTTCCGATGCATCGGGAAAGATGTTGATCTGTAGCCAGGTGAACGTTGGCGCAGCGCGGGGCCGTTGCTCAGTCGGCAGGATTACGCGAACCAGGAAGTAAGGGGCAAATCCTGGATCGTTTATTTTCCGACCGCGGCAGCGGCACGGGAACGCGGGTGCAGCCTTTCGAGAAATTCCAAGAAGTCGGACATTCCTGCGCCAGTTTTGGCAGAGAGTTTGAGCACCTGGATGCCCGGCCGCACTGCCTGAATGTTTCGTCTCGTCAGCGCCTCATCAAATTCCACGGCGGCAGCGAGATCTGATTTGGTGATGATGGCGACGTCCGCGCTGTTGAAGATGGTCGGATACTTCAGGGGCTTGTCCTCACCTTCGGTTACCGACAGCAGCACGAGGCGCAGGTCTTCGCCTAGATCGTAGGATGAGGGGCAGACCAGGTTGCCGACGTTTTCAATGAACAAGAAATCGAGATCGCGGAAATCCCAGCCTTCGAGGGCGTTTTGGACCATCGCTGCTTCCAGATGGCAGACCGTGCCGGTGATGATTTGTTTCACGGGAGCTTGGCTGCGTGCGAGGCGAGCTGCGTCATTCTCCGTGGCCAGGTCGCCGACCAAAGCCGCGACTTTGTAGCGGGTGTGAAGCAGCGTGAGAGTTCTTTCGAGGAATGCCGTCTTTCCCGAGCCGGGGCTGGAGACGAGACTGATCGCGAGGACGCCGGCTGCGCGGAAACGTTCGCGGAGGGCGCGAGCGAGGACGTCGTTTTGTTTCAGGACGTTTTTGCGGACTTCCACCAGGCGCGGTTCTGGATTCATTGTCGCAGCTCCATTGCGGTGACCATCAGCTCGCGCCCTTCCAGGATTTCAGGGGTGGGTGTGCCGCATATGGCGCAGCAGAGCGACTGTATGGACTGGACCGAGCGGCGGTCCATGCACACGGGACAATTCACGACGATGGGAACTTCCTCGATCAGCAGTTTTGAACCTTCCAGAGGCGTTTGCTGGCAGGCAATTTCGTAGGAGAAAAGCAACGCTTCTTTTACCACGCCGGAGAGCGGGCCGAGTTTGAGATAGACCACGTCCACGCCCGGCGCGCCGCGCATTCCGGCTTCTTCGCAGGCGAGATCAACGATGCTCATGGCGATGGAAAGTTCGTGCATTGGCGCGCGTCACCTCAAAAGTCATAAAGCAAATGCTGCAGCGGCGGCAGAACATATTTTTACGTCACGTGCGCCGTCCATTCCGATTCCGATTCTGTTTCTGCGACGGAAGATTGCGGGCTGCGGTGGCCCAACGCGGCCAGCGCGGCTTGGCCGAGGCTGATGCCGCCGTCATTCGCTGGGACGACGTGATTCGTCCAGATTTGCAGCTGTTCGGGTTCCAGGAGAGCTTTTAGATCGCGCAGGAGCAGTTCGTTTTGGAAAACGCCGCCGGAAAGCACGATGGTGTCGGTGTTAAGCGCGCAGCATAGAGTCAGGGCGGCGTCACGGAGACCTTCCGCAATCCCGCGCTGGAATGCGCGTGCGATTTCGGGTTCGTCGCGGCCGCGAAGCCTGTCATTGATTATGCTTTGCAGCAACGGACGAAAATCGAGCTCATTGCCGAGCAATGGGAATGGATACGCATCGGCCGCGGGCGCGTGAGCGGCGAGACGCTCCAGCCACATTGCGGCCTGGCCTTCGAAAGTTACTTCATGCGTGAAACCGAGCAACGCGGCCGCGGTATCAAAGAGTCGTCCCATCGAAGTGGTGGTGAATGAGCGAACGCTGCTATTGACGAGCTGCACAGCATCGCGATAGCGCGACGGAAATGAGAACGGACGAGCGGTGAGGTCAACCAGCTGATTCAGTTGCGCAAGAAAACCGGCGGCTGCCTGGACTGGATGCGTGGCGGCCGCATCACCGCCGGGCAGTATCGCTGCGCGGAGATGGGCGACGCGCTCGAAGCCTTCGCGGACGCTGCCGGCAAAAATCTCGCCGCCCCAGATGGTGCCGTCGTCGCCGTAGCCCGTGCCGTCGAAACTGACGCCGATAATTCGCTGGTCCCATGCAGCGCGCTCCGCCAGGACGGAAGCGATGTGGGCGCGGTGATGCTGCACAGCGCATTTTTCTGCCGCGGGAAATTCCACAGCATGGAGCGTGGAAACGTATTGGGGATGCCCATCGTGCACGAGCAATAGTTCGCTGGAATCAATTTCGTACATCGCCAGCAAATCGCGGATCGTCTCGCGAAAAGCGCAGAGCGATTGGTAATGATCGAGGTCGCCAATATGCTGGCTGACGAATGCTTGGCCAGCGACGACCAGGGTGATCGTATTTTTGAGGTCGGCGCCTAGAGCGAGAATCGGGCGCGCGGTTGGCAAGGTGGCAGCGGAGCTGGGTGCGTAACCGCGAGCGCGGCGAAGAATCGCCGGGCCGAAAACGCCGGCGCGCGCGACGGAATCGTCCACGCGGCGAGCGATGGGGCGCTGGCCGATCAGAAAACCATCCGCGATGCCGGAAAGTTGCCGGAGCGCGTCATCATCTTTGTACGCGATGGGTTCGCTGGAACGATTCGCGCTGGTCATGACGAGGGTATCGGGGGCGCCAGCAGCGAAGAGCAAATGATGGAGCGGCGTGTAGGGCAACATGACGCCGAGCTCGTCATTTTCGGGCGCGACGCCGGACAACTCGGTTTTAGCGCGCGCGAGTACGATAGGTCGGGCAACGGACTGCAGCAATGCTTCCGTTTCGGAGCCGAGTTCCACCAGGCCGCGCGCCACCGCAATATTTTTCGCCATTAAGGCGAAGGGCTTTTCTTTGCGGAATTTTCTGACGCGCATGGCGCTGACCGCTTCGGCATCTTGTGCGTCACAAGCCAGATGGTAGCCGCCGAGTCCTTTGACCGCCACAATCTTGCCCGCGCGAAGATCTTGCACGGCTTTGCGAATGGCCGCCTTGTCGCCGCGCGTAATCTGGTCGCCAGCTTGATAGAAATAATGCGGGCCGCACGCGGGGCATGCGACAGGCTGCGCGTGAAAGCGACGGTCCGCGGGATTCACGTAGTCGGCGGCGCAATGACCATCGAGCGGCCACGCGGCCATCGTGGTGTTGGGACGGTCGTAGGGCAGGCTGCGAATGATGCTGTAGCGCGGGCCGCAATTCGTGCAATTAATGTAGGGGTAATGACGGCGGCGATCGTCGGGATCGACGAGCTCCTGCAGGCATTGCTCGCACACTGGAAGGTCAGGTGAAATTCGCACGGTGGGCCTGCGGCCCGCTGCGCTTTCGCGAATTACGAATTCAGTGGCGCCTACGGGCTCGGCGGATGCAACGCGCACTTCGGAAATCTGCGCGGCCTGCGGCGGATGCGATTTCATTTCTTGCAAAAACGATTGGAGCGCTTCTCCATTTCCTTCCAGATGGATCTCGACGCCTTCTTCCGCGTTCAAGACCCAGCCCTGCAGATTATTCGCGCTTGCAAGCCTGTAAACGAACGGACGAAACCCGACGCCCTGCACAACCCCGCGCACGCGAATGGAGTAAGCGTAGAGCATGGATTCTATTTTGCGTTCACCACGCAGCCGTGGCCTTGCCAGCCGACCTGAATCACTTTGCCGTCCTTAACGAGCAGAGGAACGGTGAAGGGTGGTTGCGCCAGCCGGCGCATTCGTTCGCGCGCATCGCTATCGGCGTCCACGTCGAACTCGGTGAATTCAGTTCCCTTCCATTCGAGCCATTCGCGCATTTCGCTGGTGTAAGGACAGCTAGCCGTCCCGTACAGTTCCAGATTAGGCATGAGCGAAGCCCTCCAGCCCCTCACGAAGCAGATGGTAAATCGAAGCTTGCACTTCCTGGATGCGCGGAATGTAATCGGAGCGAACGATCAACGGAAAATCCGCGAGGCCGCGGCGCAGGACTTCGCCGCCGTCGTAACCCAGCAACGCCACGGTGAGCAGATTCCTTTTGCGCGCTTCTTCCAGGGCGATGACGATGTTTTTCGAGCCGCCGCTGGTGGAAATGGCGATGGCTACGTCATTCGGCCGGGCGTGCGCGATCAACTGGCGCTGAAAAATTAATTCGGTGCCGACGTCGTTGGCGATGGCGGAGAGATTCGCGGGCTCCATGGAGAGCGAAATTGCGGGAATGGCCGCAAATCCGGCCGGCGGCATGACGCAATCAATGGCGAAATCGTTGGCGTCGGTGGCCGAGCCACCATTCCCGAAAATAATGAGCTTGCCGCCGCGAGCGATGCGTGCACGAATCGCGGCAGCCGCATTGCCGATTTTTTCGGATTCTTCGTGCGCAACTTGCGTGCGCAGCAGCGCGTCGTCCTGCGCTTTCATGCGGATGGAAGCGGCGACTTGCGCGACGATGTCGGACGTTTCCTGTTTGTCTTTACCGAGGAATGGGTAGAGAAAGCCGGCCTCGCCAACGTCATGCCCGAGCTCGCGGTGTTCGAAGAAGACGTGCACAGTCTCCCAGAGCGTATGGTAGAGAATTTCGATGAGTTCCTGATGAATGAAGGCATCGTGCGTGGCGGGATTGCAAAAATAGGAGCCGCCGGCGCCTGGCAACGCGAACGTCATCGCGTGGCGTTGCTGTGCGGCGTCCAGAGCGGCCCAGACTTCGGCGTCGCCTTCGGGAGGACCGAAGCCCATGACAATGTCGTCAGGCTGGACCAGCGTTTTCAGCCACGGTTCGAAAGCGAGAGAAAGATCCAGCGCCGGCAACGCGCGTTTTCCGACAATCACCGGATGGACGAATTCGACGGAGACGTGTTGGGCGTCTGTGGCGTGGGGGCCGCGGCCAAAAGCGAGTAGCCTGCCGCCGCGCAGAAAGCGTTCAGACATTTCGCGGCAAGCTTCGGCTAAGCGCATGGATTCCGCCGCGAAAAATGATTCGATCAGCTGATTGCGCGCCTGCAATCGCTGGCTGATTTGCGCGGTGAGTGCAACGTCCGTGGGCATCCTGGCTTCCTAACAAATACGGGGCAGCGGATCGCCGACGAGCATGTCCACCAGGCGGCTGCCTCCGTAAAGAGTGGTGACTAAAACCGCGCTATCCGGCTGTTCGCGAACATCGCCGATGAGTATTGCTTCCTCGCCGCCCGGCGTTGCGCGCAGTGCCCGGAGCGCGGATTCCGCGTGCTCGGACGAAATTACGGCTAGAAATTGGCCTTCGTTCGCGATATGCAGCGGATCGAGGCCGAGAAGTTCGCAAGCGCCGCGCACGGAGTCGCGCACGGGAATCTTCTCTTCGCAGAGAACGATGCCCAGGCCGCAATCGCGCGCGAGCTCGTTCAGCGAAGTGGCCACGCCGCCGCGCGTGGGATCGCGCATCCAGCGAACGCTTGCGCCGCATTCGCGCACGAGCGCCTGGACGAGGGGAAAAACGGAGCGCGTGTCCGAGCGCAGATCCGCTTCGAGATCGAGATCGCCGCGCGCTAGTAAAATCGTGATGCCGTGATCGCCGATGGGGCCGGAGAGCAGAACTTTGTCACCGGGGCGCACCGACTGCGGAGAAATTTCCACTCCGGAAAGCAGCCGGCCGATTCCGGTGGTGGTGACGTACATTCCGTCGGCCTTGCCGTGCTCGACGACTTTTGTATCGCCGCCAGCAATTCTGACGCCCGCGCGTTCGGCGGCATCAGCCATGGCGCGGACTTCCGCTTCCAAGATTTCGGTGGGCAAGCCCGCTTCCAGAACGAAGGTGACGACGATCGCTTCGGCGCGGGCGCCGGAAACGGCGAGATCGTTCACCGTGCCATTGATGGCGAGTTCGCCGATGGAGCCGCCGGGAAAACGCAATGGCTTGACCACAAAACTGTCTGTGGTCATGGCGATTTTTGTGCCGTTAATTTGGATGTGAGCGGCATCACCCAGAGGGCCCGTGGAAGAACCGAAAAGAAGCGGGGCGAACAATCCTTCGACGAGCCTGCGGCTGGCCTTGCCTCCGGCGCCGTGCGACATTTCGATCTGCGGTTCGCGGAATTTGATTTTGGTGGCAGCGGTGGCCATGAATCTCCCGTTTGCTTAACGCGTCGCAGCATTCGCGATGGTGATCGGTTTGCGATGCTCGTAATTGTAGTAGGCCGCGCACGAGCCTTCGGAAGAAACCATCAGCGCGCCGACCGGTTGTTCGGGCGTGCACTCGCGTCCGAAAAGCTTGCACTGCGCGGGCTTGAGCACGCCTTTGAGCACTTCGCCGCACTGCGCGGCTTTGGGGTCGGTGACGCGGATGCCGGGAACTGTGAAGCGTTGCTCGGAGTCCCAGGTGCCATAGCTCTGGCGGATTTTCAGCGCCGATTGCGAGATGAAACCCAAGCCGCGCCATTCGAAGTACGGGCGAAGTTCAAATACTTCGGCCATGGCGCGCAGCGCGGCGCGATTCCCTTCCCAAGGCACGACGCGCTTGTACTGGTTTTCGACTTTGGCCTCGCCGTTGCGCAGCTGGCGCAGCAACATCACGATGGATTGCAGAATGTCCAGAGGCTCGAAGCCGGAGACAACGACCGGTTTGCCTTCGTCCTTGGCAATCCAATCGTAGGGCCTGCAGCCGATGACCGTGGAAACGTGGCCGGGGCCGACAAAGCCGTCGAGGCGCATGTCTGGAGAATCCAGAATTGCGCGGATGGCGGGAATGATGGTCACGTGATTGCAGAACACGGAGAAATTTTGCAGACCTTCGGTTTTCGCGCGCACCAGGGTTAAAGCAGTGGAAGGCGCGGTGGTTTCGAAACCAATGGCGAAGAACATTACGTGTTTTTCGGGATTGTTGCGCGCGAGTTTGAGCGCGTCGGCCGGAGAGTACACGATGCGCACGTCCATGCCGCGCGCTTTGTATTCCAGCGGACTGCCGTGGGTGCCGGGAACGCGCATCATGTCGCCAAAGGCGGCGAAAATAAAATCAGGTCGCGCCGCGAGGGACAAACCATCATCAATGCGGCCCATCGGCAGCACGCAAACCGGGCAGCCCGGCCCGTGAATTAATTCGACGTTGGCGGGAAGCAAATCCTTGAGGCCAAAACGATAAATTGCGTGGGTGTGGCCGCCGCACACTTCCATGATGCGATAGTGGCGATTGGGATCGGCGAGCTTGCGAATTTCTTCGCCTGCTTTGGCGATGAGTTCTGGAGCGCGAAATTCATCCACGAATTTCATTGCTTCCACCTTTGCGGCGGATAGTCTTCGATTTCGTTCTCGAGACCATAGCCGCGCACTTCCTCCATCGCCGCTGCCGCTTCACCCAGCATGGTGAGAGTTTCCATCTGATCTGCGGCATCGGCTTCGCTGATCTTGCTCATGGCGAAGCCGACGTGTATCAGGACCCAATCGCCAGGGACGGGCGGTGAATCCTGCAACAGGCCTAAATCCACTTTGCGGCGCACGCCGACGACATCCACGGTCGCGAGTTGCGTGTTCTGCGAGTCAATCTCCACGATTTTTCCGGGTATTGCCAGGCACACGATGCAGCTCCCTTTGCTGATTTTCAGTTGCGGCTAAGCGTTTGCTTCTTCTTGCATGCGGGCTACGAGTTCAAAAGTAAATTTGAGTTCGTCTTTCAAGCGCAATGCCCCGCCGGCAAAAGATACGGGCTTGATGGCGTAATCCGATTGGCGCAACGAGAAGTCGCCGGAAATTCGCAGCATCGTTCCCAGGCGCGTGACGCGAGCGTCCAAGGATTGTGTTTGGGTAACGCCGTGAAATGAAAGCGTGCCGGTAGCGTGGGCGAGCAGGAGATCTTCGGTCTGTTTCTGGACCGTTATTTGTTGGCTCTGGTACGCTGCGGTTGGGAAACGCTGCACTTCCAGAACGTCGTTCATGGTTTGTTCGAGCTTTTTACGGTCGTCGCCGCTCATTTCCTCTTGAACGTCCATGGCGCTGGTGCGCACGGTCACGCGCAATACGGCGTTTTCATAAGTGTCCGGGGCGAATTGAATTTCGCCGTCGTAGTCGCGGATGGCAATTTTCGGATTGTGGCCGAAGGTCGAGAGCATGCCGGTGGCGAACGCCTGCACGGTGAAGCGGCTGGCGTTGGTATCGAGCGCAAATTTCACTGGCACGAGGCCTCTTTGCGTTGCTGTTTGCACGACATCAATCCTGATGGCGCACTCTTTGCGGCGCGCGCCAAATGCAGAGAAGTTACGCGGGCCGGTTGCGATGCTCGTCCGCTTTTACATCGAGCGCAGACGGAAATATCGCTCGATGTCCGGTATCGCGGCGGAGGCCAGGTTTCCCACGCCAATCTGACCGAGATAACGGCGCACGGTGGGATTGGAAAGCACCAGGCCGGCGCCGAAGATCACCAGAGCGACGCCGCCGAGCATGTAGAGCGTGTCCTTGTCGGTTCCGTTTGATTCTGCCGCCTGATCCATTAATTCGACCGCCATGGTTTTCTCCTTTGCGCGATGGGAATACGTTTTATTTTTTTGCTGGCCATTCTTCCGCGAGAATTCTCGTCACCAGCGAATCTACCAGCTGCACGGCTTCGTTAACTGCGGCTTCGATGGGCTCGCTGAGGCCCATTTTTCCTTCTTCCGGGCCCAGAGTTGCCGGCACGCAGCCTACCAGCAGGATGCGCTTCAGCTGCGCGCCCATATTTACGGCCATGCGCAGCACGTTCAGCGGATTCATCCCGTGCGGATCGACGAAACCCGGCTGCGTTCCGGCGGAATCCAAATTTTGCAAATCCGGTTCGACGACGAAGAGGGTGCCGGGCTGGCCTGCACCGGGATAAGCGTCCACGAGGATAGTAGTCTCGTAGCCTTCCATCAGCGCATAGGCGAGATCAAAGCCGCGGATGCCGAAGTCCGTCACGCGAACGCCTTGCGGGAACTTGCGGCGGGCGAGAATGCTCGCGACTTCGACACCAAAGGCATCGTCACCGAGAAAAATGTTGCCGATTCCGGCGATGAGGATGCGCTTGGTTTCGGCGGCGGGCGTTTCCTGTTCTTCTTTGGAGAGGGGTTCCACTTCCGTGGGCGCGAAGAAAAATCTGTGGCCGGGTTGGCGCATCAGGCCGATGTCCCTGCCGGGATCTTCGTCCACGACGACGCAAACGTGCAGCTGGCCTTCGTAATCCTGCTCGATGGATTCGATCGTGGCGATTTTGCCATCGAGCGCGAGATCGAAAACGTCGCCGCCGGGGTGCGGCCGCAGCCTAACGCGTTCACCACGCCGGACTGCAACGCCGCGAATCTCAAATGATTCGAGCGCAGTTTTATCTTCCAGCGCTTGGAATTCCCATTCGTTCACGGCGCCTCGCTCTTTACGGCGCGCAAACCGCGCAACGCGCCGTGGAGTTTCATCAATTGCTCTTGCGGTAGAGTTTCGGTGCGTTCCAGAATTTTGCGCGCGCGATCATCGGATTCGCGCATTTCGCGTTTTTCTTCTTCGGTGAGGGTCATGATGCGCAGCGACAGTATTTCGTCGATTTCGGCGCCATCGAATAAATCGCCGGGGCTTTCGGGGGCGATCTGGGGATAGTCGTACAAAATTATGGGTGAAGAGAGCAGGGTGTCGCGCTGGCCTTCTTCGCCTACGAGGACTGGCCAGGTGCCGATGTTTTGACAAGCTTGCGCGAATTCGCGGTGGGCATCGGGAGGATCAACCAGAGAAACAAATTCTCCGGCGCGAACTTCCAGAATGGTGTGAGCGGAAACGAGAGAGCGTGCGAGCGCTTCTTCACGGGTTGCCGGGCTCGCGGCTGCGAAGCGCGAGATATTGGCTATGCGTGCGGTGAGCTTGAACACGCCTTCCTGGAGCCGCTGCGCCGCCAGCTCGACCATTCCTGCGATGCTGGCTTTTTCGCGCAGGATGATTCCAACGATCAACCCGTGTTCATCGCGAATCGCTTCTTGTTCTTGTTTGAGCGACAAGCGAAATGGCCACTGCATCGGCTGGGCGCAGAGGGCGGAAAGATCGAACTCCGTCACTTCGATCACTTCCTCGACCGCTTCTTGCCATGGCTGGAAAGTCTTGCCGCTAACTTCCAGCTTTTCGACGTATTCGATCGCTGCCTCGGAGACCGAGGCGAGATCGTTCGCGGGCGCGCGAAGTTTTGCAATCGTACGCGTCACCATGCGCAAAAATCGGACGCGAACCGCGCATTGAGTTTGCGCATCGCCTAGCACGAGGCATTCGGTTTGCATGGTCCACGCGTCGGTGCCGCCCTGCGCTTCGCTATACGCGCGCGGGTAAATCACGCCGAAGTTAAATCGCTGGCGATTTTTCACGGCGGATGGGCGGTAGGGGTACAGCATGTAACCTTCGTAGAGCACGGCCTTCACGATTCCGTCCACGAGCGCGGCGTTCATGAGCGCACCGTCTCCGGAAGAGCGTTGAGCGCCCGTTCCAGCGCCTCTTCCCAGGTGGGAATACCTTCGCGCACTTTAAATTGATAAAGTTTTTCGAATGCGTCTTTGTGCAGGGCGAGCCAGGTGGAATTCGGGTAGTAGGCGTCCATCAAATCTTTCCAAACTTTTACGGGCAGTCGGTATTTGGATTCTTTGTCCCAGGAAATGGGCGCGACTTGCAGGGTTTCGTCTTCACCCTGATAGAAGACGGTGCCGCTGAATTGGAAGCAGAGCGGCAAATCGCCGCTGCTGACGCCGTGAAAATATTTTGTGGCGGCGACGTTGAAATCAAACGTACATGGTACGGAGATATCGGCAACGGTGCTGCCTGCGAAACGCGGAACCACCACGCTGGCGTGCGTCCAGAGCATACTGCGCAACGTCTGGCCCCAGCGATCGGGTTCGCCGAAGAGGTCGGCGAGGCGGGCCTGCTCGTTCGCGTCGTATTTTCTGCGAGTTGCTTCGATTTGGATTTGCGCGCGCAGAGCGACGGTGTGAATAATCTGTTCGCTGGGGTTGCTGGCGATGCGCAGCTTGAACGCGAGTAACGGCGCGGCCGCGTACTGGACCACTTCGGCGCCTTCGATCGTGAGGACGAGTTCAGGCATGCGCGCCCTCGCGACCGACTCCGGCGCGGCGCTGCAGCACGGCGAAGAACGCGCCGATTTCGCGCCACACTTCGGTCCCGCCGGAAAGCCCGCGCCAGTGGGTGCGGATCAAGCCGACGAGCTTGTAACATTCATCAATCGGGACTAAATAATATTCCGCGGCGACAGAGCCTCGGTTGTGCCCGACGCGGTTGACGAGCAGCGCGGTTACGTCGGGCTCCATCGTCTTCAGGATGGGATTGACCTCCTCGATATCCACCCAGGTTTCCAGGGATAGCAACGATTCGGTGGGGCCCGCGGGACTGGGATAGAGCGCGATCACTTTTCCATGCGGTGTGCTGTGGAAGAAGAACGCCATTTCAATGGGGACCGTCAATCCATCCCACTGGGCGTCGGTCAGCTGAAAGTCCGCGAGGAATTGCACACGGCGCGGAACTCGTTTGTATTTTGTGCCGGCCTGCCCGTCGAAGAGGATTGCGCACGCCTCGCAGGCACAGATCAGTTTGCGGCTGGCGGGCTCGACGAGGTGTTCGTGCTCGGGAAAAAGTTCGCGGCTGCACATTTCGCAGCGCTCGACGGGCGTGCGCTTGCGCGCAAACTGGCGAAGGGTTGCGAACGCGCTTTCCTGCAGCGATGGAAGCGCGGGAGCCATATCAGTCACCGCTCCGCTGGGCCGGCGCGCCGGACAATGCTGCCATGCTCTGGCCATTCGCGAGTTGCGCGAGGGAGACAAATCCGGAGCGTGGCGCTCCGTTATCGGCTTCTTGCACCAGGATCGAGGCAGCATCCGGAGCTGCGTCCTGTATGGCCGCTTGGAGCGTGGATTTCACCGTCGCCGCCGTGGAGCCGCAGCCGCCGGGTTTGAGATGCAGGCGGAGCGTCACCGCGCCGTCATCGCTGATCGAAACCAGCTCGGCCTTCGCAGAGTGCGAATCGAGGAAGCCGCGCGATTTCTCGAGCGCGGTTGTGACGCGGGTTTGCAAATCGCAAGGATGCAGGCCGTACAACAGTAACAGGCTGCTGATCAATTGATCGCCGCCAAATTTCCGGACGAGAGACTCGCCGGTTTCGCCGGCCTGGGAAGTTAGGGCGAGGATTTGTTCGAGCGCAGCTCCGTGCAAGGCCATCAGGGATTCGAGGAGTTCCTTGGCCATGGCGCGCGCGTTTGGGTCGGCGGTGGCTTCGAGTTGCTCGACAATTTCGCCGATCCGCTGGATGCGTTTCTGGAGGTCTTTGTCAGGCGGCATATTCTCCTTCAAAGATAAATCGAAGCGGGCGGCTGCGACGGATGCGGCAAGCTATCCCATTCCGCCCAAGCCTGCCTGTCGCCGCCGCCGCCCGCTTCTACGCGAAAACCTGGAGCGTCAAGCGCGCTGGCCGAACATTGGAGAGTGATGGGTCTCCAGCACCTTGCCATTGCCCAAATACATGTGCACGCCGCAGGGCAAGCAGGGGTCGAAGCTGCGCACGGCGCGCATGATGTCTATGCCTTTGAATTTATCCGGACCGTTTTCTTCGAAGATAGGCGTGTTCTGCACCGCGTCTTCGTACGGTCCCGGCGTTCCGTAAATGTCGCGGGGATTGGCGTTCCACGGCGTAGGTGGATAGGGATGATAATTCGCGATCTTGCCGTCGCGAATCACCACGTGATGCGATAGCACACCGCGCACCGCTTCGTGGAAGCCGCAGCCGATGGCTTCCTGCGGGACGCTGAATTCCGACCACGTCTTGGTTCTTCCGGCGTGCAATTCCGCGAGCGCCTGTTCTACAAAGTACAGAGCGCATGACGCGGCATACACCTGGAAATAGGTTCGCGCGCGGTCGCGTTCGATGGCGTTGCTCCACTTCGGAATCTTCCATTCGAATTCGACTTCGGGCAGCGACATGGTTTTTGGCAAATACATTTTCACGCTGCGGCCGGTGGATTTGACGTAGCCGTTGTCCACAATCCCGCCCAGCGCGGTGGCCCACAAGCGCGCGATGGGGCCGCCGCCGGTGTCGAGCGCGAGATGGTCGCCGGTTCTTTTATCGAGCCAGCGCGGCGACATGACCCAGGTGTATTTGCCGCCGAAGTCGCGCTTTTGCGGTCTGGGGATGGTGGTCTGATTCCAGGGATGGTTCTGATCCACGGGATTGCCCAGAGGATCCTTCTGCACAAACTTTTCGGAATTCTCCCAACCGTCGTAATACGAGCTGCCGAGGAGGATGCGTATATTCAGGTTGATGTCCACCAGGTCGTTGGTGACGAGCTTGTCGTCCACCACGACGCCGGGCGTGACGTACATGGCCCGGCCCCACTCGGTCATCTTCTTGTAGGAATAATCGCAGACTGCTGGATTGTTGAACGAGCCCCAGCAGGCCAGCAAGACGCGGCGGCGGCCCACTTCTTCGTATCCGGGCAGCGCTTCGTAAAAGAAATCAAACAGGTCGTCGTGCAGCGGAACAACCTTCTTCATGAATTCCACGTATTTCATCAAACGCACCAGGTAATCCGTGAAGAGCTGCACGGTGGGAACGGTGCCGACTCCGCCGGGATACAGCGTGGAAGGATGCACGTGGCGGCCTTCCATCAGGCAGAACATTTCGCGGGTCATGCGGCTCATCTGCAAGGCTTCGCGGTAGAAGGAGCCGACGAAGGGATTCAGGGCCTTCATGATGTCCGCGATAGTGCGATAGCCGTGAAGATTGGCGCCGGGCGCGGCCGTTTTTTCGGCCTTAGCGTAAACGCCGGGGTTGGTTTCTTTCACCATCTGCTCGCAGAAATCCACGCCGACCAGATTGTCCTGAAAAATATTGTGGTCGAACATGTACTCAGCGGCTTCGCCGAGATTCACAATCCATTCGGCCATCGCCGGCGGGCGCACGCCAAACGCCATGTTTTGGGCGTAGGTGGCGCAGGTGGCGTGATTATCGCCGCAGATCCCGCAGATGCGGCTGGTGATGAAGTGCGCGTCGCGCGGGTCCTTGCCTTTCATAAAAATGCTGTAGCCGCGGAAGATCGAGGAAGTGCTGTGACATTCGGCGACCTGGCGATTATCGAAATCGATTTTGGTGAAAATTCCCAGGCTGCCGACGATCCGGGTAATCGGATCCCAGTTCATCTCCACTAATTTTCGGGAACCGGTCGGCGTACCTTTTGTAGCAGAAGTAATTGTGCCCATATTTTCGGCTCCTTTTATTTAGTACGTCCCGGGTCTATAGCCGGTGGTTAGTTCCGTGCCGGTGTGGCGCCACTTCGGTTCCTTGTTCACCGTGTCATTTGTGAATGAACGCAGGGTGCGGATGGTTTTGCCGTAAACGCTGATGGCCGCGGCGGAAACTTTCGCGCCGGGGGGCTCATCCATGAACGGCATGAATTTGTCCGGGAAGCCCGGCATGGTGCAGCCGATGCAGATGCCGCCGACGTTGGGACAGCCGCCGATGCCGGCCATCCAGCCGCGCTTGGGCACGTTGCAATTCACCACCGGACCCCAGCAGCCGAGTTTCACGATGCACTTCGGCGAGCCGTACACTTCGGCGAAATCGCCTTGCTCGTAATAGCCGGCGCGGTCGCAGCCGTCGTGAACGGTTTTGCCGAAGAGCCAGAGCGGGCGCAGCTGGTCGTCCAGCGGAATCATGGGAGCCAGGCCAGCGACTTGATATAGAAGATAGAGCAGCGTCTCCATGAAGTTGTCCGGTTGCACGGGGCACCCGGGCACATTGACGATGGGCAAGCCTGCTTTCGACTTCCAACCCCAGCCCAGGTAGTCGGCTAACCCCATTGCTCCCGTGGGGTTACCCTGCATAGCGTGGATTCCGCCGTAAGTGGCGCAGGTGCCGCAGGCGACCACGGCCAGCGCTTTGGGCGTCAGACGATCGATCCATTCATTGGTGGTGATGGGTTGGCCGGTCTTCGAATCGGTGCCGAGGGCCGCCCAGTAGCCTTCCTTCTTGATTTTCTCGTTGGGGATCGAGCCTTCCACAACCAGCACGAACGGTTCGAGCTTGCCCTGTTCGGCTTGGTACCAAAACTTCAGGAAATCGTCGCCGTTCTCGTAGGCGAGTACCGGATTGTGCAGGTGGACACGAGGCAATCCGGGGATCGCGCCCAGTAGGACGTCCTCAATGCTGGGCTGCGTGGCGGCGGTGATGGAAACGGAATCGCCGTCGCAACCAAGTCCGGCGGTGATCCACAGAATATGAATATCTGGGACCGGTGACGGCTTTTGCGTTTTTCGACCGTAAGGAACTGCTTCGGGTGTCATTGCTAGTCCCTCCTCTCAGGCTGCTGCGAAAGCCAGCAGGGACAACTGTGCGGGTGCCCAGTCCCGATGAAACCCTGTTGTGCGGAAACACAGTTAGGTCGAGGGCTCCCAGCGGGAGGCATTTGACCCGGTTCGGGACAGACTGCTATCCAAAATTTCGATTGAGAGGATTACTCAGACCGTGGTCCAACTACAATCAGGAACAAGTGGTATTTACGGTAGGGGACGGTCACTTTTAGCCATCGGGGAAACCCTGATCGTATAAATCCGGGTCAGTAGCCGCCGTTGAGGTTCACAGTCCATTCAATGGCGTGCTGAACCAATTCGCGGGCGTTGCGCAGCGCCAGTTTTTCCTTGATGTGCGCCTGGTAGGATTCGATGGTCTTCACGCTGAGATGCAATTCGTCGGCGATTTGCCGCGTGCCGTGTCCTTCGCCGATCAAGCGGAAAACTTCGAGCTCACGATCGGTGAGATTCAGCAGCGGCGAGCTTTTTGTGTGCGCGCCGCCTCTTACATATTGCTGCAACATGGTGGTGGTGAGCCGATCGCTGAGATAAACATCGCCTTGCAGGATTCTGCGGATCGCGATCAATACTTTTTCGGTGGCTTCCTGCTTCATGATGTAGCCGTTGGCGCCGGCGCGCATGGCGCGTTCGGCGTAAATGGATTCATCGTGCATGGAAAGAATCAGCACGGGGAGGCTGCCGCTTTTCATGCGGATTTCCTTGAGCACTTCCAATCCGTCCGGCCCGTTTAGCGAAATGTCCAGGAGCACGATGTCCGGGCGGAGAGTCTCCATAGCGTGGAACGCGGAGTGCGCGCCATCCGCTTCGCCGCAGACGGAGAGATCCGCTTCACGATCAATGAGCAGAGCGAGTCCCTGGCGCACGATCGGGTGATCGTCAACCAGCAGCACCCGGAATTTTTTCGCCTGAACATCCAGCTGCGCTTTGGCATTCATGGGAGTTCTCCGCTATTCAACACCCTTGATGGGAAAGGTGCAAGTCACGGTGATGCCGTGATCTTGGTTCGGCTGAACTTTCAGCGAGCCGCCCACCATATCCGCCCGATAATCCATGATGTTGAGACCAACTCCAGGTGGATTGGAAGGCTGTGTGGGGAATCCCTCGCCATCGTCCTGGATGGAGAGCGTGCCGGTGCCACCCTTACTCGATAGCCGGATGATAATATTTCCGGCTTTTCCGTGGCGGATGGCGTTGTTCACCGCTTCCTGGGCAATCCGATAAAGATGCGTGGCCATGTTCGCATCGTGAATGGCGATTTGCTTCTCGCAGCGGAAACTGCAGCCGATTTGAAAAAGCGCTTCCACTTCGCTGGCCCATTTTTTCAGCGCGGAGATCAATCCGAGAGGTTCTGCCGCCACCGGATGGAGGCCGCGCGCCAGTTGGCGGGTGTTGTCAATCGCCTGGTTCACCATTTTCACGATCTGGGCGGCTTCCACCGCTTCGGGCAATGTTTTGTCGGAAAGTTTCGCTTCCAGAACTTTACTCATGAAAGCGATGCCGGTGAGATGCTGGCCCAGGCCATCGTGCAGATCCTGAGCGATGCGCCGTTGTTCCCGCGCGCTGATTTCCAGGATCGCTTCTTCCAGGCCTTTGCGTTCGGTGATGTCAAATCCCACGCCGTGGATGAACCACGGGCGGCCATCCTCGCGGCGAATCATTTTTGCTTCGCACTGAAACCAGAGCACGCGGCCATCGCGCGCCATCACACGGTACGACGAGCGCAGCGGCTTGCCGGAGAGGAACATCTCGGCAGCTTCTTCGCTCCAGCGCATTTTGTCGTCCGGATGAATCTGCTGGTACCAGCGCACGGGATCTTCCAGCCACTCGCTTTGGGAAAATCCTAGCGCGGTTTCAATCTGCGGGCTTACGTAGGCTTCGCCGATTCCCTTGTCGAGATAGGCCATGAACACGACAGCGGGGATTTGCTCGACGAGAGCGCGGTACTTCGCTTCCATGTTCAACAAAGGCGCTTCGGGATTGGGCTGCGCTTCCGCTGCTTCGGCAAGATCGAAGGCTGCGGTGGAACTCAAAGACTGCTGCTGCAAAAAAACGTTGGCTAGTTCCTGAAGGGCTTTTTCCGCCTCCGACAAGTTTCCGAGAAGTTTGTCCGCAGCAAGCGATTTGGGATCGCCGCGCGAATCTTTTCCTTGTGTTAAGTAATCCAGGGTCATTTGCTTTCTCTTGCGCTGCCCCAACTTTCACAGATACGTAGATTTCGCTTCTCGCAGCCGGCGTTGCGCTGCACGGGATTTCAGTCTTGCGCGCGGCTCCGCCAGGTCGGTTCCTTATTCAGAGATGCTTGGGTGAAGCGGCGCAAGGCATGAATTGCGCGCCCGTAGGTCATCACCGCGGCGGAAGAGAGCAGCGAACCGGGCGGCTGATTCATGAACGGCATGAATTTATCCGGAAAGCCCGGCATGGTGCATCCGATGCAAATCCCGCCGACGTTTGGACAACCGCCGACTCCGCCCATCCAGCCGCGTTTGCCAACGTTGCACTGCACCACCGGTCCCCAGCAACCGAGTTTCACGATGCAGGTGGGCGCGCCATACTCCTCGGCGAACTGCGCCTGCTCGTAATATCCGCCGCGATCGCATCCTTCGTGAACGGTGGCGCCGAAGAGCCAAGTGGGACGCAACGCATCGTCCAGCGGAATCATGGGAGCGCGCCCGGCGGCCATGTGCAGCAAGTACAAAAGAACTTCCATGAAATTATCGGGCTGCACCGGGCATCCCGGAACGCAAACGATGGGAATGCCCGCCACGGATTTCCAATTCCAACCGAGATAATCCGCGAGTCCCATGCAGCCGGTTGGATTTCCTTCCATGGCGTGAATACCGCCGTAGGTGGCGCACGTGCCGGCGGCAACGACCGCCCAGGCTTTCGGCGCGAGGCGATCGATCCAATCACACGTCAGGATGGGCTGGCCCGTTGATTGATCTGTGCCGAATGTTGCCCAGTATCCTTCGCTCTTGTTTTTTTCGTTGGGGATCGAACCTTCCATCACCAGGATGAACGGCGCGAGCTTTCCTGCCGCGGCCTGGTGAAAGTGGCGCATGAATTCTTCGCCGTTGTCATATGAAAGAAAAGGATTGTGCAGGTGCACCTTTGGAATCCAGGGGATGCCGCCGAGAAGAACGTCTTCGATGCTCGGCTGCGTGGCCGCGGTCATCGCGATGGTGTCTCCATCGCAGCCGAGGCCCGCTGTGATCCAGAGAATGTGGATCTCTTTTATCGGGAGCGGCGTTGCATCAGCCACGCGTCCATGGTCGGTGGAACTCGCCATGCGATTCCCTCTGTGGAAGCCGGACTTGCCCTGCCGTGTGATACGATGCGTTGCGAAGAGCCCGTAGTAGGCAGCGCTTCGCCGCGATTGTACCGAATCAAAAGGGATGTGTCCGGTTTTATTCTCACTCCCGGCGAGGCCCGAATTCGGCCTGGGACGACTTGAGTACGCTAGTTACCGGCGTTAAATCAGTGTTCATCCGTATGTGCAGATTCGCTAGCCCGTGCTCTTCTTAAGCTGGCAGCCGAGGATTCGCGAGGTGAACCGTGGTGAAGATAGTGATCCTAAGCGTGATAGTACTTTTCTTGATCATTGGGATCGTCAAAATGCTTCCCGATTTCATCCGCTACATGAAGATACGCGCAATGTAATGAATTGCTGCGCCGGTTCGCTCGGCCTCGATGTAGAGGAAGTGTGGGTGCGCGAGTTATGACCGTCTGATTTACGCAGCGTAGAGAGGCACGAGCCACGCGCCTGCCCAACTTGTGCCCACCGAGTCATCCCAGGTCGTTTCCCGTGCTGGTCATGACCAATCATCCGTGCTTCACACCGCGCAAACTGAGGATTCGATCCCCCGATCCACTGATACCGCTGCTGCGGACCTGCAGGACGACGAATTCCCGGCGGCTGTGATGATCCAAGTGAACGCGAGTGCAAGCCGAGTGGAAGGAATGCCATCCGCGCGATCGAACCAATTGCAGCTCGGTTCTCCGACCGGAGTTGCATTCGATCCCATCGTTGATCCTTCAGAGATGGACTTCCAGCGACTTTATCGACGCACACCCTCGTGCGCTGAAGCGACGCCAGGGACCTAAGCGGAAGCGGCTTTTTCCCCAGCGAGCAGCTTTAGCAGCGCTTGGGCTGCGCTGGTGGAGGATGCGGGATTCTGCCCGGTAACGAGACGGCCATCGACGATGGAAAACGGTTGCCAGTCGGCGACTTTCTCAAAGATGGCGCCCAGCCGCAGCAACTCATCCTCGACGAGGAACGGTACGACGTGGGTCAATTGCACATCTGCTTCCTCGCCATTTGTGAAACCCGTCACGCGTTTGCCCTTCACGAGGGGCTCTCCCTTGTAGGTGACATGGCGCAGGACGCCGGGCGAGTGGCACACCAAGGCAATCACCTTGCCGGAATTATAGAAGGACTCGAGCAATGCGATGGAAACGGGGCTTTCTGCAAGATCCCACATGGGGCCGTGCCCGCCTACGTAGAACACTGTGTCGTAATCTTCCGATTTCACGTCGGCGAGCTTCACCGTCTGGGAAAGCGCCTTTTGCGCGGCCTGGTCCTGCTTGAACCGCGTCATGGCGGCCGTCTGATTCTCCGGCAGATCGCTCTTAGGATCGACCGGCGGCTGGCCGCCATTCGGTGACGCAAGGGTGAGCTGCACGCCGGCATCCCTGAAAACAAAGTAAGGGGCTGCAAATTCTTCGAGCCAAAAGCCGGTCTTGCGGCCGGTGTTCCCCAGTTGATCGTGGGAGGTCAACACCATCACTATTTTCATATGCTTACTCCTTTATTCTTCGCTAGTCGCGTCTGATTGAATCGGTCGCGACCAATGTATCAAAACAGAAGCGTGGGAGACGAGCAATTAGACGATGGTATCGTCAATACCTTCGTATCGGCGTGGACGCGGCTGGTGCGGCCTGTACCCCTCGTACTCTGGAGGGTTTAGCTGGCACGGAGACCCTTGCCAATCGGACTGATTCGCCGATGGAGGCAGCGGAATACGGCCGCGTTGCTCACGGGCGGGCTGGGCTACCGACAACTTTCCTCGCGGAGCAAGTTTTCACTTCACGCCGGCTGTCTCCTCGGACGCCGCGAGCCTGCAGGCCGACTACGGTTGTAATCCGTCGGCGATCCACTTGGCGAACAGTTCAATGCGAGATTGCGGCCAGGGCCCCTCACCTCTTGGCGGTGGGGGCGGCATGAGCGCGCCGCCGATTCCCCGAATGCGATCGTAGATGGCGGCAGCGTGGTTTTTCACTTCATCGTAACTTTCCAGGTTGAACCCCTTGCGCATGCCGTCAATGTCCCGTTGCGTGAAGAGCGGTCGAATGTCCGTTTGAAAGCTCGTCGCTTTAGTCATGGCGCCTCCCAGGTTCTGGATTATACCGATGTCGCGGTCTCCTTCGTGAATGCAAAACTTCCTGTCTCTTGACGTCAGGGTCTGGGCTTGCCGTTTCAAGTTTGAGCCGAACAACTGAAGGAAACGCTGATCTACGCAAGGCTGAACTTGAATCCCGCAAGCCCAGATTCTTTCAGGCAGCAGCGTGCTTTGCAATCGGCTGCACTTCCCGCAGCAGACCGGTCTCCATGTCGAAAATGAATCCGCGCACCGGCACATCTTTTGAGAACCAAGGATGTGATCGTAGCGTATTGATTTGTTCCCGGGTGTTCTGCTCGGGGTCCTGATACGAGAAGAATCGCATGGGAGCCGGCGACGCATCACCGGTAGAAGCGCTGAGTTTCGCGTTCAGTTCGGCGCCTGTAAATGTCGTGAACCCGCAGCCGGTGTGGTTGAGGAGCAGTATCTCCGTGGTTCCGAGCACACGGTTGGAAAGAACAAGTTCCCCCAGAACATCTTCCGTCAGCGCGCCAGGCAAGTTGCAAAAGAGGCAGGCACGAAAGGCGGCCTGGAGTATGCTTTCGTCGCGCGGGAGTTGCTCGTGCGAACAGGGCGGCATCTGGTTGTCCTGACGTTTCCGCTGGTTTGTTGGTTAGCGCGACAGGACAATCCGGGACAGATGTTGCTGGCCTGGGCGGTGCAGCGTGGCACGGCTCTGCTTACCACGCCCCGGACTGCTGCCTGCGCGAGAGAGAATTTCGACATCTCGTCTCTTGCGGAAGGCGCGCTTGACGAAATCAATCGCATTCAGACCAGACCGAGGCTCACTGAACTGATGAAAACCGGCATTCCGGATTTCATTTCGAAAGGAGCATGAACATGGAAGCGACACCGCAGCCCGAACAGACGATGCAAGAGAAACAAATCCGTGCGGCACTGGATCAGCATTGGGCCGCGTCCGATGCCAACGATTTTGAAACGGAGCACCGCATCTATCTCGAGGACGCAGTGCTGGAATACCCGCAGTCCGGCGAGCTAACCCGTGGCCGAACCAACATCCAGGGCCAGCGCGCCAGTCAGCCGAACAAAAAGCGGTTTTCTATCCGACGAATCGTTGGCAGCGGTGAGCTTTGGGTCACCGAATTCATCCTCACATATGACGCCAAGCCGTCCTACACCGTGAGCATCATGGAGTTCAAGGGCGACAAGGTTGCGCGGGAAACACAGTACTTTGCGGATCCATTCGTAGCTCCCGCATTCCGCGCTAAATGGGTCGAACGGATGGACACTTAATCTGGAGGTGCGAGATGGATTGGAAACGGTTGATCCAGTTTGCGCTGTTGGGTAGCAGTGGTTTGGAACAATACGCCATCCTTCTGGTGCGCATTTCGATCGGGCTGTTCTTCGCCATCTCCGGGGCAAACAAATTATTTAGCGCCGGGGGCATCAAACCTGTTTACGATACGCTTGTTGCGTCCAAAGTCCCGTTTCCCCGCCAGACGGCTTATTTCGTGGCGAGTGTCGAGTTCGTTTGCGGGTCCTTGCTGACCGTGGGGATTCTTTCGAGCCCGGCCTGCGCGGCTTTGTTGATTGATATGATTGTCGCCATCCTCACCAACACGCTTGCCACCGTGCCCAAAGGACTCTCGCGTCTCAACTGGCTCGACGATGTTCTCTACCTTCCGGAAGTCCTCTACGTGCTCTTCTTTATCTGGCTGATCTGCTCTGGTGCGGGAAAGTTCAGTGTTGATTACTGGCTCGCCGGCAAGTTGCTCAGGTGATCGAGCGTCCCTTCGCCGATGTGAGATTCGTGCGGGAGGAATCCTAACGGTATGGCTCGGCTGCTATCGGTGAACGTTGGGCTTCCGCGCGACGTCGCGTGGAAAGAGCGCACGGTACACACCGGGGTCTGGAAGAATCCGGTGACGGGTCGCTGTCGCGCCGGCCGGTTGAATCTGGAGGGAGACGGTCAAGGCGATCTGGCCGGGCATGGAGGTGAACATCGAGCCGTCTTCGTTTACCAGATTGAATCGTATCGGTATTGGCAGGAGCAGCTGAAGCGGAGCGATTTCGTCTTCGGACAGTTCGGTGAGAACTTCACGATCGAAGGATTGGCTGATGATGCCGTGTGCATCGGCGATCGATTTCAGATCGGCAGCGCACTTTTCGAGGTCACCCAACCTCGCGTGACATGCTATCGCGTCGGCATTCGGATGGACGAACCGCGGATGGCGGCATTGCTCACATCGAGCGGCCGGCCGGGCTTCTATTTCCGCGTTCTCCGCGAAGGTGAGGTCGGTGCCGGCGACGAAGTTGTGAAGGTCGGAGAGGCGGCGGAGCACATGACCGTCGCTGAGATTAACGCGCTGCTCTATTTGCCTCCGCACCCACGCGATCGTCTGGAACGCGCGTTGCGGATCGAAGCGCTTGCCGACGGATGGCGAGGCTCGTTTGAAGCGCTTCTGCAGAGTCAGAAAAATGCAGCGGAAACGGGAAACGCGGGACTGGCGCCTGCCGCTGCGTCCCATCCATCCCCGCCAGGATTTCAGTCGCTCGCTGTGACCTCGATTGATCGCGAGTCCGCGGACGTTCTCTCGTTTGCCATGCAGAGCGCCGACGGTCGCGAGCTTCCCATGGCTCTGCCAGGTCAATACGTCGTCGTGCGTCTGAAGCCTGTCGCCGGCGGCGCGACGCTTTTTCGCAGCTACTCGCTCTCGGGCCCACTTTCAACGAGCGTTATCGAATCAGCGTGAAGATCGAGCCGGATGGAGCGGCTGGAAACTACTTGCGAGAACATCTTCGTGTAGGCGACCGCCTCGACGTCAGCTCGCCGCGTGGAAGTTTTATTCTGCAGCCGGGAGAGCGGCCGATCGTATTGCTTAGTGCTGGGATCGGCGCCACGCCGGTTCTAGCGATGCTGCAGGCGCTCGCGGCGGCAAGCTCTACGCGTCAAGTGATGTGGTTGCACACAGCGCGTGATGGGCAGCATCATCCGTTTGCCGGCGAAGTGCGCCGCCTGATGAGCGGGCTAACGAATGGCCGCAGCTACATCTATTACACCAAGCCGGACGCAAGCGACAAAACGGGAGAGGATTTCAACGCGACGGGACGCTTCTCGCGGTCGGTTTTCGATGAACTCGGACTGCCACGCGACGCTGATGTTTACATTTGCGGGCCAACCCGATTCATGGCGGACATGAAAGAGGCTCTGACGGCCTTAGGTGTGGCGCCGGAGAGCATTCACATCGAGATCTTCAACGGCGGCGAGTCCAGGACCCCTGGCGTCGTCGGCGCAATCACGCGAACTCCGCATCTGCCAAGCGACGAGGCAAAATCTGGCCCGCTCGTATCGTTCGCGCGCAGTGGCATTTCCGCACACTGGGACGCGTCGCGCTACGCGAGCATCCTGGAAATGGCTGAGGCGTGTGATGTCCCGGTCCGTTGGGCGTGTCGAACCGGTGTTTGCCACAACTGCGAGAGCGGTTTGGTATCGGGCGCGGCCGTCTACGACCCGGAGCCACTCGACAAGCCGGCCGACGGCAACCTTCTCGTGTGCTGCTCACAGCCGACCGGCGATGTTGTGATTGATTTGTGAAGCTACAGCGTCCGGATTTACAGCAATGCCGAGAAGCGGGAATGAAAAAATGATCCTGCGCTGTATCGCGTCTTTAAGTCTTTTCTCAGGGGAGCGTGTGCGGCCCGGCTTTGGCGCTTCACTGTGCTACGATTCCCCGCCGGGAGGCTTTCATGAAGATGTTTCTGCTTGGCGCGTTTTTCGCGTCGTCGGTTTTTCTCGCCGTTCATACCCAACAATCCACGCAGACGCAGCGAACTCCTTTATTCGAAAACGACGCCGTGAAGGTGTGGAAGTCCGTCATTTTTCCAGACGCGCCCCTCGCCATGCACCGGCATGAACATCCACGCGTAATCGTAGCGATTACGGGTGGGACGATGAAGATCGTCGAACAGCACGGTCCCGCTGAGTCTCACGTCTGGGAAACCGGCAAAGCTTACTGGCTCCCCGCAAACCCGCCCAACACGATGCACGCCGACGTCAACGCCGGTGATAACGCGATTGAGGTTGTTGTGGTCGAGTTGAAAAAAGAGAACTAATCCGGGACATCGCGGAAAGATCTTGAAAATCCTCGACGTCGCTGCGTTTTTGCAGGGCGGTTGATCCGCTCTTCGATCGTACGCGAATAACCTTCCTGAGAAACACCCTGCGCGGCACGATTCGTATTTCTAATCGGTTATATAGGTCTGACTGCAGACGGCGGCGAAAACCTGGCGCAGGAATTCGCGACGGATCAATCTGCGCGGGAGCCCGCGCGGCAGCAATGCCCCGAGGAGTGCACAATCGCCTGGAAATAGCCGATGATTTGGCGGAAAGCCGGCAGAACGGAGAAGGAAGCGCAAGAGCTGAATGATTTTACGGACGATCCGAACGATACATATTTATGGACTTGTCTTCGCGCGTCGCGCAAGGGCGACCGGCCGCGCTGCGGCGGCGAAACAACTTGACAAAGGATAGAGCCTACACTATAAGCCTCAGCAAGGAATAACCGGTTAGACTGTTTTAACGCTTTCGCTCGCAAGACCGGAGCAGCAATCGCAGGGGGATCAGCGGAAGATCCGCCGGCTCGCAGGGTCCGACTCGATCGAGCGTTAACAAACTTGGGGGTGGGGAATGCGAAGCACACGATTTGCAAAATATTTTAGCGTTCTGATTTTTGCATTGGCGCTGTTCACTTGCGGACGGCTGCTGGCCGGCGTAACCGCCAGCATTTCGGGAACGGTGACGGACCCGAGCGGCGCGGTGGTGGCGGGCGCGACGGTAACCGCGACCAACGTGGACACGGGCGTGGCCACCACGCTGACCACCAACGCGGCGGGGTTTTATTCCTTCCAATCGCTGCCGCTGGGCAATTACACCATCAGTGTGCAGCAAAGCGGATTCAAAGGTTACGCGCAGACGGGATTGGTGCTGGATGTGAACTCTGCGCTGGTGATTGACGTGAAACTGGCGGTGGGCGCGACTACGGAGAAGGTGGAAGTATCCGCCGACGCTTTGCACGTGGACACTGAAAGCACGCAAATGGGCGAGGTGATCACCGGCAAGACGATGACCGATGTGCCGCTGGTGACCCGCAGCTATACCGATTTGCTGGGTTTGCAGCCGGGCGTGGCGCAGACGGCGTCACAAATGACGGGAGCTTACGCGGGACCGTTTATTTCGGCGGGTTTTGCGGTGCCACAAGTATCGGGTGATTTGGATTCCGGCGCGGTTTCTGTGAATGGAATGCGCGAATCGGAAAACGGTTTCATCCTGAATGGAATTCTGGTGCAGGAGATGGGATTTTCCGGCGCCGGAGCGATTCCCAACCTCGATTCGATTTACGAGTTTCGCATTCTGACGAACAATCCGGACGCCGAGTACGGCAACTACAGCGGCGGGCTGATTAACGTGGTCACCAAGTCCGGCACAAATGGATACCACGGAAATCTTTTTGAATTCGTGCGCAACACGGACTTTGACGCTGCGAACTACTTTGATCAGGGACAACGCGGCGCCTATCACCAAAATCAATTCGGCGGAACATTTGGCGGCCCCATCAAACGCGACAAGATTTTCTTTTTTGCCGATTATCAAGGAAACCGGGTGATTCAGGGACAGACCCAACGCATTACCGGGGCACCGACTTCGGATTTGGAATCGGGAAACTTCAGCAGCCTGGCAAACAGTTTCGTCATGAATAACCCCATTCAGGGTCTCCCTCCGGTTCCGACGACAGTGAATGGAACGGCTTGGGCAACTCAATTAAGCACTCAACTGGGATATACCGTAATGAGTGGGGAAAACTATTACGTTCCGGGGTGCACGTCGACCAACCCGGCCACGGGTTGCGTTTTCGGGAGCCCAACAGGACCGCAACTATCGCCCACCGTCTTTAATCCAATTTCGGGAAACCTTCTACCGTACATTCTACCTGCCAATGGAACGAATAGCGCGGGCGTGCCGACGTTTACAACGAATGCGGGAGCAATAGATCTTAACGACAACAAGTTCAGCGGGCGGGGGGACGCTAACACCAGTTTCGGGCTCCTGACGGCATATTTCTACTGGGACAAATTCAACCAGCTCAGCCCCTATTGGCCGGGGAACGCACCGGTTTATCCGGGATTCAACGTGAGTGGAAATGGGCAAACCTACAACGTCGATCTCGGAGCTACGAAAACGTTTAGCTCCGCATCGGTAAACGAATTTCGCCTGGGATATTTTCGCCTGGATACGTTGTTCAACCAACCCCAAGGTGGAAAGGGAGTGACGCTGGCGAGCCTGGGATTTGCTTCGGGCGCGGGCGGCGCCCCGGGTATCGTGCCTCTGGTACCGGCTCTGGAAGGCGTCCCGGAAATTGACTTCAACGACTTTATAATCGGAGTGCCGAGCCGTCCGAACGGCCTGATCGATAACATTTACCAGGTGGTGGACAATTACAGCCACATTGTGGGCACGCACACACTGAAATTCGGGGGCCAGTATCACTATGACCAACTGGAAGAAGACCTGATTGATAACGTCTCGAACGGGAACTTCTTCTTCGGGAGCAATTTCAACGGCCAGCCCAGCGAAACCGGGAGCGACTTTGTGGACTTTCTCCTGGGTGCGCCCAGTTCGTACGTACAAGGGCAATCCTATCCTTCGTACGGACGAAATTTTTATTTGGGCCTATACGCTCAAGACAGCTGGCGCGTGAAATCGAATTTGACGTTCAACTATGGACTGCGCTACGACGTCAGCGCGCCGTGGAAGGTAAAGTACAACCAATTTCAAACTTTGATTCCCGGGGAACAATCCGTCGTTTTCCCCGGTTCACCGACAGGGTGGGTGTTTCCCGGTGATCCAGGTGTTCCGAGCACGCTGGCGCCCACCCGTTGGAACAATTTTGCTCCGCGGTTAGGCTTGGCGTATTCGTTCGGAGACTATGACGGCATGCTCGGCAAGATCCTGGGCAAGCCCGGATCTACCAGCATCCGCGCAGGTTGGGGCATTTTCTACAGCACGTTCGAAGGCGCGACGGACTTCAATGAAATTGGAGACGCGCCATTCGGAAACTATACGGGGCAGAACGAACCGACTTTTGCTGCTCCGTTTACCAACCGCGCCGCGGGCTCGTCCATCACAAACTTTTTCCCCGTAACCCAGCCGCCGCTGCATTTTTCGGCCAAGAATCCTGCGAGCGGACCCCCATACGACAACTTAACCGACTTCTTTAACGCCTTCGGGACGATCGGCAGTTCGCCGGCCTTCTACAATAAGAACCGGCTCCCCTACGCCGAAGAATATGAACTCTCCATCGAACACCAGTTTACCAGTGCTGATTTGTTGACCTTGAGCTATGTGGGCACGCAAGGGCACCGGTTACTCTCGTCGGAGTCTGCGAATCCGGGAAGTCCGTCGCTGTGCCTGCAACTTGCGGCCGAAAACGCGATTGCCGTGGGAACGACGAATACCACATGCAGCCCCGGGAACGAAAACCTGGTTTACGCTCTCCCGGGCGGTGGGTTCCAGCCTGGCACGCGACTAAATTTCCCCGGTACAACGCTCCCAAACGGTACGCCGATCGTTCCGTTCGGCAACGATTCGTATTTCATCACCGCCGGCGCGTCCTCGTACAATTCCCTGCAGGTTAGCTACCGGCACACGAGTGGCCGTCTGCAGACCCTGGTCGGTTATACGCTCAGCAAGGCTTTCGACGATTCGTCAGGTTACGGCGAGCAGATCAATCCTATTAACCACCGGTTGAGCCGCGGGCTTGCCGCGTTCGACAGCACGAACAATTTCGTGGCCAGCTACAACTACAGCCTGCCGATCGATAAACTGGGCGGGCCATCGCGCCTCACCCACGGATGGGCCATCAGCGGAATCACAAAATTTGCCACTGGTCTGCCTGTGACGCTCGTCGAAACTGACGACCAATCGCTGCTCGGTACGGGATTCGGCGGACCGATTACTCTGCCGGTGGACACGCCCAATTTGATTGCGCCGGTTGTGATTGAGAACCCGCGAAATACCGGCGGCCAATATTTCTCGACGTCATCGTTTGCGCCTTCCGATTTGGGCTTGCAGGGCGATTCCAGGCGCCGGTTCTTCCACGGGCCTGGAATCAACAATTGGGATTTTGCCGTAGTCAAAGACACGCGGATCACGGAACGCGTCAACCTGCAATTCCGCGGTGAGCTATTTAACATGTTCAATCACACCCAGTTCTTGACGCCGAGTGGGATTACCGGGTTCACTCCAATCCCCCCAGCCCAGGGAGGCGGCTTCGCGCCTACATCGGCGTCGTTCGGCCAGGTTCCTGGAACGCTGCCGGGACGCATTGGCCAGCTTTCTTTGAAACTGTACTTCTAGTCAGAATAGAACGAAGACGCAGAGCGAAAGCTTCGATGCTGCGGGAACCGGACGGATCGCATCCGTCCGGTTTTGTTCGAAAGCAGTCGAACGCCCGCGCGGAAATGCGGGCGCTGCAAAGAGCACACATCCATGGCGGCCCCAGGCGTTCTGGCAGCGACGTTGGTGAAACCCGGGACGTACGAGATACGCGAATACCCTCTGCCGGAACCTGCTGCTGGTTGTGTGCTGATTCGCATGGAAATGTCCGGAATTTGCGGCACGGACAAGCACACGTTTCAGGGTTACACCGCTCAGTATGGCGGCCGTCAGCTGGAATTTCCGATTATTCAGGGGCATGAGAACGTCGGAACGATTGCGGCGATCGGCGGCGATGGAAAGTACGCGGACTTCGAGGGCGTGGCGCTGCGTGAGGGCGATCGCGTGGTGGTGGGCGCGAATGTGGCGTGCGGTGAGTGCTACTATTGCCGGCACGATTTTCCGTACTACTGCTGCGAGAAGACGACAGATTATGGCAACAACCTGAGCGCGAAAAATCCGCCGCATTTATTTGGCGGATGGGCCCAGTACATGTATGTGGTGCCCGGAAGTTTTCTGGTGAAAGTGCCGGACGATTTGCCTTCCGAGGTGGCGGTGCTGACGGAGATTTTCGCGGTGTCCGTGGGACTGGACCGCGCGAAACAGATGTCCGCGTTTCCGAACGAGTCGTTTCGTTTCGACGACACGGTGGTGGTGCTCGGCGTGGGTCCTTTGGGAATGTGCTTTCTGATGAAGGCGCGCATGCTGGGCGCAGGGGCGATTATCGCGGTGGATAAGTCGGAGTACCGCTTGAATTTTGCGAAGCGGCTCGGCGCGGATTACGCCGTGAATGTCGGGAGCATGTCGCAGCCGCAGCGCCTGCAGATGGTGAAGGATTTGACGCACGGGCGCGGCGCGGACATGGTGATTGAATGTGCCGGAGTGCCGCAAGCGGTGCCGGAGGCGCTGGAGATGTTGCGCGTGGGGGGACTGCTGGTGGAGGCGGGAAATTTTTCGGATTTGGGCGAGGTGGCGATTAGCCCGCACCGGCATATTTGCGCGAAGAATGCGCGAATTCTCGGCGTCGGCGGCGAAGAGCCGGCGGCTTACGGGCCCAGCATGCGGCAGATGGCGCGTTACATGAAGAATTATCCGCTGCGGGAATTTGTAACCCATCGGTATGGATTGCGGGATGTGGATGCAGCGATGAAGAAATCCGTGGAAGCGGAATCGATGAAAGTCGTGCTGGAGCCGTGGCGGTAGCCTGGGATGGCATCCGCGAAGCGCCAGCTTCCTGTACACACACAACCTTTTGCTTTTCGCGCGCCCGAAGAGGATGATGAATCTGTGAAAATGTCGAACGCAACCCGCGGCCGATCCAGTGCCGTCACCCCGGCCCTCTGGGCTGCACAGCCCCCGGCCAAAACGCCCCCAATCCACCAATTTCTATTCAATACAAATGAACGGTTTTCCCTAGTCACGAATTTTGCAACTAACAGAAAACACAGCACTTCACTTTTTCTATTCAGTACAAATGAACGGTCACGAATCACCCATCAGGCCGCGATTTACGAAGGTTCTCACGTTCGTCCTGGCCGTGCCTCGATGGCCGCGCAAGATTTTTCAAGAAAATTCAAACTCTCGAGAAAGAGGAACGCATGAGCGCAATCAGCGAGCGATTTCTATTTGCTTCCGCACCCGATAGCTGGGGAGTGCTGGATTATCCCGGGCCATCGTGGGAGCAATCTTACGAAAAGATGCTGGATGAAATGGTGGAAGCCGGTTACACGGGATCGGAGCTGGGACCCTACGGTTTTTTTCCCACCGATCCGAAAATTCTTCAGCCGCAACTCGAAAAGCGCAAGCTGAAGCTGCTGGCTTCGTTCGTGCCGGTGAAAATGACGGATCCCGCGGCCAGCCAGGCGGTGATGGAACGGATTCGCAAGGTGGGAAATTTGCTGGCGACTTTGAAAGCTCCGTTCCTGGTGATTGCGGATGACCAATCGCCGGAGCGCAACGCGTTTTCGGGGCGCGCTTACGACAAGGGATGCCCTACCTTGAGCGCCGAGCAGTGGAAGCACATCGGGAAAATTGTGGCGGACGCGGAAAAAGTGGCGAACGAGTTTGGACTGGATTTGGTGTTCCATCCGCACGTGGCGACGTATGTGGAGACGCCGGAGGAGTGCGAGCGGTTTTATGACGCGACCGCGCACACGAACGTTGGCCTGTGCCTGGATACGGGGCATTGCGTTTACGGGTACGGCGATTCCGTGAAAGAGGCGGAGAAATATAAGAGCAAGCTGCGCTTCGTGCACATCAAGGATTGCAACACCAAGGTGCTCGAGGAGGCGCGGCGCAACAAGTGGACTTTTGAAGAGGCCATCGAGCACAAAGTTTTCACGGTGATCGGGCAGGGCAACATTGATTTCCCGGCATTTTTCCGCACGCTGGTGAAGAACGGGTATTCGGGATGGTCGGTGGTGGAGCAGGATGTGAAATTTGGCGCGACGCCGATTCCGCCGGCCGAGAGCGTGGCGGCGAGTTTGAAATATTTGCGGGGAGTTGTGAATGACCTCGGAGTAGCCGCAGGAGCGCGCTAGGCGCGGACGTGGCGATTTAGATTTCCAGCGGTGTGGTCGTAACTAAGGGCCGGAATTATCGGGGAGAAGTTTGAATGAAGAAGCTCGGAGTGGGAGTGCTGGGCGTCGGGGAGATGGGCAAGCGCCACGCGGAGAATCTGCGCCGCCTGGTGCCGGAGGCGCGGCTGGTGGCGATTGCGGACGCTTCGGCCGAACGCGTGCGAGTGGTGGCGGAGGAACTCGAGATCGAGAATTGGTACAGCAGTCTGGACGCGATGCTGGAGCGCAAGGATCTGGATGCAGTGCTGATCGCGACGCCCGACAAGTTTCACGCGCAAGCGGTGGAGACGGCGGTGCGCGCGGGGAAAGATGTGCTATGCGAGAAGCCGCTGGCGCTGAATCTTTCTGACGCGCGCGCAGCGATTGATGCGGTGGCCAAATCAGGCCGGCGATTGCAGGTTGGATTCATGCGGCGCTACGACCCTGCTTACGCCGCGGCGATGAAGCGGATTGAAGCCGGCGAAATTGGCGTGCCGGTGATTTTCAAATCGCTGGGGCGCGATAAGGAGTGGGGTCCTATTGCGGCGTACGAGTCACGCATCAACGGGATGATTTTTTACACGAACACCATTCACGATTTTGATTTGGCGCGCTGGATGATGCAGGACGAAGTCAGCGCGGTGCATGCGTACACGACGGCCGCGATTCGGCCGGAACTGGCGAAGTTTGGAGACGTGGTGGCGAGCGTGGTGAACCTGACGTACCGGCGGGGTGCTATCGGAAACGTGGAATCGTACGCGCAGGCGGTTTACGGCTATGACGTGCGCACGGAGATCGTCGGATCGAAAGGCTCGATTTTTGTCGGCAGCCTGCAGCAGGCGCCGGCTGTCTTTCTGTCTGCACGCGGCGGCGAGCGGAGCCTGGCCGATCATTTTCTGACGCGGTTCGCGGATGCATATCTCGCCGAGGTGCGGGATTTTGTGCACAACATGCTGCACGATCTTGCGCCGCGAGTGACGGGCGACGACGGACTGAAAGCGCTGGCGATCGCGGTGGCCGCTGAAAAATCGCACTTGCAGGCGAAACCGATTGAGGTGGCGCTGACGGATGTGCGGGCGGCATCGTGACGCGGGACTTTAGGCGTTAACAAGTTTCGGAGAATGGACGGAAAATATGACGCGCGCAACTGAAACTGCTTACAAAAGTCCCCTGTACAAAATGACGCAAACCACTCCCACCTGTCTGTGGAACGATTCCGCTTCCATCGAAGAGCTGACGTATTCGATCGAACATGGAGCCGTAGGTGCGACGTGTAATCCGGTGATTGTGGTGGGCGTTCTGAAAAAAGAGATGAGTTTCTGGAAGGGCCGCATACAGGAACTGATCAAAGAGCTGCCCACGGCGACCGAAGACGAGATCGCGTGGCAATTGGTGCGCGAAATATCCATCCGCGCCGCGGCTCTGCTGAAGCCGATCTTCGATGCGCAGCACGGCCGCAACGGCAGGCTCTCGATTCAGACGGACCCGCGGCTATTTCGCGACAGCCAGGCAATCGTGAAGCAGGCAGTGGAATTCAGCCAGCTCGCGCCAAACATGATCGTAAAGATTCCGGTGACGCGTGCGGGAATTCCGGCGATCGAAGAAGCTACCTACCGCGGAGTGAGCATCAACGCGACTGTGTCGTTCACATTACCACAGTGCATCGCCGTCGCCGAAGCCGTGGAGCGCGGTTTGCAGCGACGCACAAAAGAAGGTAAGGAAATTGCCAGTATGGGGCCAGTGTGCACGCTGATGGTGGGGCGCCTGGACGACTGGCTGAAGGTCGTGATGGAAAAAGAAAATATCGCGATCGATCCGGGATATCTGGAATGGGCTGGCGTCGCCGTGCTGAAGAAGGCGTACCGCATATTCAAGGAGCGAGGCTATCGCATCCGGCTGCTTTCGGCGGCGTTTCGCAATCACATGCACTGGAGCGAGTTCATCGGCGGTGACATGGTGATTTCGCCGCCCGGTCCGTGGCAAGTGCGATTCAATGCCAGCGACATCGAAGTGCGTTCGCGGATTGATGAGCCGGTGCGCGCAGAGATCGTGGAAGAGCTTTCGCGCAGAAGATTTGCGGATTTCCGGCGCGCGAACACCGAAGGCGGCCTGTCGATCGAGGAATTCGACTCGTTTGCGCCGACGCGGCGGACTTTGCGGCAGTTTATTACGGCGTGCCACGATTTGGATGGGGTGGTGCGCGACATTTTGATTCCGAATCCGGAAGCGTAGTGACGCGGCGCAGCGGCTCGCGCGGCGTTTTGTCGCGGTTGCACGATCGGCGTTGCCACGCCAGAAATGGCGCACTAAAGTGCGCCGCTACAAAGACAAGATTCATCAGCTAAATCCAATTTCGGAACAGGAGATTCGCACGTGGGAAAATTGGCGATTACCGGTGGCGAACCCGTACGCAAGACACCCTTCACGCCGTGGCCTGTCGCCACGAAGGAGGAATTCGCAGCGCTGGAGGATGCTTTCACCAGCTTGAAATGGGGCGGCCAGCCGTTCCCTGGCAAATACGCGGACGCGTTCGCGAAAAAATTCGCCGCATTTCAGACCGCGAAGTATGGCCAGTGCGTGAGCACCGGGACGGTGGCGATCGAGGCATGCCTGAAAGCGATTCAGATTCGTCCTGGAGATGAAGTAATCGTTCCGGCGTACACGTGGGAGGGCACGGTCGGTCCGGTGCTGCTGCTCAATGCCGTGCCGGTATTCGTGGATGTGGATCCGGAAACGTATTGCCTGGACGCGAAGCTGATCGAGCAGGCCATTACGCCGAAGACGAAAGCGATTTTGCCCGTGCACCTGGGGATGCGTTTCGCGGACATGGACGAAATTTTGCGTATCGCCAAGAAACACGATTTGAAAGTGATCGAAGACTGTGCGCACGCACACGGCGCGATGTGGAAGGGGCAAGGCGCCGGATCGATGGGAGACCTGGGAGCGTTCAGTTTTCAGTCCAGCAAGTTGATCACGTCGGGCGAAGGCGGCGCCGTGATCACCAACACGCTGGAGTACATGGAGCTGGTGCAGAGTTACATCAACGCGGGGCGCGCCAGCCTGACGGACCAATATCATCATCGCATCATCGGATTTAATCATCGGCTCAGCGAGCTGCAAGCGGCGGTGCTGGGGCCGCAACTGGAGCGTTTGCCGCAGCAGGCCGCGACGCGCGAAAAAAACGTCAAGCATTTCGAATCGCGGCTGCAGAATACCGCGGCCATCAAATTGCTGAAACCCGAACCACGAATTACGCGCCTCGCGCCCTACGGCTTCATGTTCAAATATTTCGCGGACAAAGCGAATGACATCCCGCGCGCGGCGTTCGTGGGCGCGCTGCAGCTGGAAGGTATTCCTTGCGATGGGCTTTTCTACGAGCCGGTGTACAAGAGCTCGCTGTTCCCTTTGCAGCCCGAGGACTTCCCTGCCCTGAGTTGGGGGCGCGAGAAGCCGCTTGATTTGCGCAACATGTATTCGTGTCCGGTGGCGGATCGCGCGGCTTATCACGAGGCGGTGTGGTTTCCGCATCAGCTCTTCGTGGGCAGCGTGGCGGACGTGGACTCGATTGCGGATGCGATTGAGAAAGTACTGGGTGCGAGCGAAGAATTGCGTGGCTTGGATCACAAGGCGATTCGAAATCAGAGGCTGGGACGCGCCGACCGCGAGAGTTAGGCGAGGCGGGAGCGCAAGAGCATCCGGCGCCGGCGTTACGCGTTCTTGGGAGATGTCCAATCAATGGGCGTGGGGAAAAAGATTGGGTTTGCAGTGGTGGGCCTGGGCACGATCGCGCAAGGATCTGTATTGCCGAGCTTCGCGAAGTGCAAGAACGCAAAACTGGTGGCGGTAGTCAGCAGGGATAAGGACAAGGCCGCGCGAGTGGCACGCAGATTCAAGGCCAGCGCGCATTACAGCAACGACGAGTACGCGGTGTGCCTCGGGAATCCTGAAGTGGACGCCGTTTTTGTGGCGACTCCGAACGGCCTGCATGAGTCTTTCACAGTGCAGGCAGCGCAGGCCGGCAAGCACGTGCTGTGCGAGAAGCCTCTGGCGGCAACGGCCGAGCAGGCCGCGCGGATGGTGGAAGCTTGCCGGCGAAATCGCGTGCTGTTGATGACCGCATACCGAAAATATTTTGAGCCCAGCAGTCTTTACCTCAAGCAATTGATTCAGAATGGCGAGCTGGGCCGGATTGACGTGATACATACGGCGTTCAGTGAGTTGTATTCGGCGGGCAAGTCGTTGCCGTGGCTGGTGGATTCGAATCTGGCGGGCGGCGGGCCGCTGATGGATTTGGGCGTGTATTGCGTGAACACCACGCGCTGGCTGGTGGAGGAAGATCCGGTGGAAGTGAGCGCGCAGAGCTGGGCGCGCGACACGGTGACGTTCTGGGACGTGGAGGAAGGGATTTCGTTCCGCTTGCAGTTCCCAAGCGGGCTGGTGGTCCAGGGCAGTTCGTCGTACGGGGCGGTTTTGTCATCCTTTATATACGTGCAGGGGACGAAGGGGTGGGCGTCGCTAACTCCTGCATTTCCATTCGATGAAGTGCGACGGCTCACGGGCAAAGCCGGGAAACGCGCGATTGACCGGACGTTTCCGATCGTTGACGAGTTTGGTCTGGAGCTGAAGGAGTTCGCTTCGGCGATTCAGAACCGGCGGCCGGTGGAAAGCGACGGCGTGCAGGGGCATCGGGACATGGTAATTCTTGAGTCAATTTATAACTCGGCAAGAAAACAGCAGCCGCTTGTCATAAACTACTGAGTGGCGCGCTGTGGGCGCTGCGAATTTACGGGCGCAGCCCGCGGGTTCTTTGGGCACAAGGCCGATACGGATGACCGTCGTGAAAAAAGCGGGACGTAAGAAATCGGGCAAGACCGCCAGCATCTATGATGTTGCGAAGATGTCGCGCGTCTCCGTCTTCACCGTTTCCGCAGTGGTGAACCACAAGAGCCACGTGGGCGAGAAGCTGCGCAAGCGCGTGGAAACCGCGATCCGCAAGCTGAATTACCGTCCGAACCTGATTGCGCGGAGCCTGGCGAATCAGCGGACGCACACCATCGGAATGATCGTGCCGGATATCGCCAATCCGTTTTTCCCGATGGTGGTGCGCGGGGCGGAAGATGCCGCGCAGCGGCACGGGTACAATCTGCTGCTGTGCAATAGCGACGACTCTCTCGCCAAAGAAGAGAAATCGGTGGAGTTGCTGCTCTCGAAGCGCGTGGATGGAATCCTGCTGACGAAGGCCGCGGAGGATTTTCGGCCATCGCTGCGGCAGATGATCAAAGAAGTTAACATCCCTTTCGTGCTGGTGATGCGCACGTATCCGAAATTGACCAAGGATGCCGTGATTACCGACGATTACCAGGGCGCGTACGACGCGGTGTGCCACCTGGCTCGTTCGGGAAGGCGGCGCATCGGATTGATTGGCGGGCCGCGCAAGGTGAGCAACGCGCAAGCGCGCTGGGAAGGGTTTCGCGACGCGTTGAAGGCGGAAGGACTGGCTTACGAGCCGGAACTGGACATCGAAGGAGATTATCGGATTGAATCCGGATTCCGCGCGGGGCACGCATTGCTCTCGCACCGGCCGGATGGGATTTATGTGGCGAACCATTTGATGACCGTGGGATTGCTGAAGGCCGCGGAAGAAATGGGTTTGCGCTGCCCGGAAGATTTTGGCCTGGTGAGTTTTGATGATTATCCCTGGCTGGGAGTTTTTCGACCGCGGTTGACGACCGTGGAATTGCCGAAACACCAGCTGGGGATCGAGGCGGCGGAACTGCTGATCCGGCGCATTGCGGGAGATCGCAGCAAGGCCGCGGTGAAAAAGCTGCAGCCAGAATTGCGCATTCGCGAATCGTGCGGGTTTGCGCTGCACGTGTCGCGCGGGCAATCGCTGGATTACGAGCCGGGCAAGGCAAAAAGCGCATTGGTTCGAGACTTGCGGTAAAACGCATTTCTGGTGCGGCGCACTTTAGGATTCGCTGAAGTCAATTAATTTGGGCCTGCGTGTAAATCCCCGTGTTTTGTAGCCACCGTAGAGAATTCCCACCACCAGCCAGGCCAGGCCGGCATACTTCGTCCAGGTTTGCAGGCTGATCAGCAGCAGAAAACAGAAAATGAAGCCGAAACCGGGAACGAAAGCGTCCACGAAGAAATTGCGCTGCCCGATTGCTTCGCGCGAAAACCAGAAGTGGCGGAAGGCCGCGAGATTCACGCCCATGAACGCCAGCAGCGCGCCGAAGGTAACTATTTCCGCGGCGTGTTCCCACGGGATGGTAACCACGCCGATGTAAGCGAGTACGCCGACAATCCACACGTTGTAAACCGGATTGCTTTTCCTGGGGCTGAGGTAGCCGAAGATCTTTTTCGGCAGCACATCGTCACGACCCATGCTGTAGAGCAGGCGCGACGCGCCCACGTGTCCGGCAAGCCCGCAGGCGATGCTGGAAACGATAAGCATGACGCCGTACGCAGCGAACAGCGCGGGGCCGCTGGCCATCCTGGCGACGTCCATGAATGCGGTTTCCGGATTTTGCAGCGTGGTGTAGTCCGGCCAGACGCGCTGTGCGAGATAAACCTGCAGGCCGCTGAAAAGTCCGGTGAAGATGACGACGAGGACGGAGGCGAGCAGCACATTGCGTTTGGGATTATGGACTTCTTCCGCGAGGATGGAGACGCCATCGAAGCCGATGAACACGAGCGCGGCGAGCGAGGTGCCCGCGGCGACGGCGCGAATATTAAATGTGGCCGGATTGTAAATCGGATGCAGAGAGAAAAGTCCGGCGAAATGCTGGTGCAAGACGACGAAGCGGAACGATTCGACCAGGAATACGGTGGTGACGAGCAGCATGAAGCCGAGCAGGACTTCGTTGGTGCGCGCGGTGAATTTAATTCCCTGCACCGTGAGGACGGTGATGAATCCCACGGTGACGGCCGCCAGAATTGCGAAAGGGATGCGCGGCGTCATGCGCTGGATGGCAAGCGCGGCGTAGAGAGCGTTCTGGATGGGCTGAAAGAGGTATTCGAGGAACATCGCCCAGCCGACGACGAATCCGAAATGTGGATTCAGCTCGCGGCTGATGTAGGTGTACACCGAACCTGCGGAGGGATAGACGCTGGCCATGCGGCCGAAACTGATGGCGGTGACGGACATCGCAACCATCGCTAACAAAAGAGTCGCGACGGTGTGCCCATGCGAAAGAACCTGGCCTTCGCCGAAAAGCGGCACAGCGGCGATGGGCGAGGTGAGAATGATGCCGTAATAGATCAGGTCCCAGAGGCTCAAGGCGCGCTTGAGATGAGGTTTCCTGGGCGCTGCGGTTTGCGCGGCGCCTGCGTCTGGGGATGTTGCCACCCTTACCTCTCTGTGTCACGAGTTTCAAAGGAAACTTTTGCAACGGCTACGCGGATACAACTGCGGTGAACATTTGCCCTAAAAGAAAAATCGTTCTTTTTTGCGCGCTTCTTCGTAGCTGCGGCGCGCGGTTTTGACCGCGTCGCGTTCGGAAACTTCGGCGATGGGCACATCCCACCAGGATTCGTAGCCGGGAACGCGTTGGTCGTAGGAAGTTTCGATGACGACTACCGAAGTGCGGCGCTGTCCGCGAGCGGCGGCGAGAGCTGCTTTTAGTTCGTCGGCGGTTTTCGCCCGAGCGATCCATGCGCCCAAGCTGGCGGCGTTGGCCGCAAAATCCACGGGAATCACTTCGCCATCGTACTTATCGCTGCGACGATATCGGTAATTCGTTCCCATGCCCTCGTTGCCACAGGCGCGGCTGAGGCCGCCGATGCTGGAAAAGCCGTGATTATCGAGGAGCACGATGTTGATTTTGTAGCCTTCCTGCAGCGAGGTGACAATTTCCTGCGCCATCATCAGGTAAGAGCCGTCGCCGATGAGCACGTACACTTCGCGCGCCGGGTCGGCCATTTTCGCGCCGAGCCCGCCGGCAATTTCGTAACCCATACAGGAGAAACCATATTCCATGTGATAGCCGCCCGGTTGGCGGGTGCGCCAGAGCTTGTGCAAATCTCCGGGTAAGCTGCCGGCCGCGCAGATCACGATGTCCGAAGGCTTGGTGAAATTATTTACGACGCCGATGACTTCGCCCTGCGTGATGGGCGGGGTCTGGCGAATTCCGTAGATGCGGTCCACTTCATTTTCCCAGCGGGCGCGAAAATCGTTGATGCGGGCGCGGTAACTTTCTTCCACGGTGAAGGTGCCGAGGGCTTGCTGCAATTCCGTGATGGTGAGGCGCGCGTCGCCAGTGAGGGGAAGGGCGGCGTGTTTGTAGGCGTCGAACTCAGCGACATTTATATTGATGAAGCGCACCGCGGAATTCTGGAACGCGGTTTTTGACGCGCTAGTGAAATCGCTATAGCGCGTGCCGATGCCCAGGATCAGGTCCGCTTCGCGCGCAACGATATTGGCGCCGGGCGTGCCGGTGACTCCGACGGCGCCGAGCTGCTGCGGATCGTCGAAGGGCAGAGAACCTTTGCCAGCTTGCGTCTCGCAGACGGGGATGCCCGTGGCTTGCGCGAACTGCGCGAGAGCTTCCGAGGCTTGCGAATAGAGGACGCCTCCGCCGGCGACGATCAGCGGTTTCTTCGCGGCGCGAATCCATTCGGCGGCGCGTTGCAGGAGATCTTGATCGCAGCGATTGCGAGGGATTATCCAAACTTTCTTGGCGAAAAACTTTTCGGGAAAATCGAAAGCTTCGGCCTGGACATCCTGGGGAAAGGCGATGGTGACGGCTCCGGTTTCCGCGGGCGAAGTGAGCACGCGCATAGCTTCGGGCAGAGAGGTTAGTAGTTGCTCGGGACGCTGAATGCGGTCCCAGTAGCGCGAGACTGGTTTGAAGCAATCGTTTACGGAAATATCCTGGGACGATGGCGATTCGAGCTGTTGCAGGACGGGAGCGACATTGCGACGCGCAAAAATATCTCCGGGGAGCAATAGCACGGGCAAGCGGTTTACGGTAGCGGTGGCCGCGCCGGTGATCATATTGGTTGCTCCGGGTCCGATGGAGGAAGTGCAGACCAGCGCGCGCATGCGGAAGCTTGTCTTGGCGAAAGCCGTGGCGGCATGGACCATGGCCTGCTCGTTGCGGAAGAGGTAGTAGCGCAAACCCGGATCTTGTTCCAGCGCCTGGCCGAGGCCGGCGACATTGCCGTGGCCAAAAATTCCCAGGCAGCCTTCGAAGAAGCGCTGTTGCTCGCCGTCGCGTTCGGAATACTGATTCTTGAGGTACGCGATGGTAGCTTGAGCCGCGGTGAGCCGAACGGTCATCAGGCGATGCCCCTTCCCATTGGTGTGACACCCCAGAGTTGCTTATGGCACGATTTTCGTACTTGCACCAGAGAAAGGAAAGCCCGAGGCGGAGATATCCGGATGGAGGCGCGGGTGGCGGCATAGCTCGCCGGCTTCGCAGCTGCAGAGGACAAACAAAAGGACGAGTGCGCCGTGGCGTAAAAGAAGCGAAACCAGCGGCTGTATTCTAAGCGATTATAATAAATACGACGCGAGGCGCGCTGGTGAGGAGATGCGAGTGTCCGGCGAGTTTCCGCTACTCGGTTTGAAGGTTCGCCATCGCTCCGGCCGCAGGGCATCCGCATGGGTTTCCTTTTCCGGCGCGACTATTCCGTCACGAGCGGCAAGCGAGGGTCGGTGTCCTTCCAGGTGGAACGGATCCATACATGTTGGGGATCTTCGGTGACGGCCAAGGCGCGGGCGGAGCCTGCAAGAAAATTCAGATAGTAAACGTCGTAGCCTGGCCCCGCGACCACCGGGTGAAAGCCACTGTGCACCAGCACGGTATCGCCATCTTTCACTTTCAGGGTTTGATCGGCGCCATGCTTGCCGGAGTAGAGATGTTGCATGGCAAATCCGTCTGGTTGGCGGAGGCGGTAGTAATAAATTTCGTCCAAATCCACTTCGGCGGGCGGGTTGTGCACGTCGTGCTTGTGCGGAGGCCAGCTCGACCAATTTCCCCCGGGCGTATAAACTTCAATCACCATCAGCTTATCCGCTGGAAAAGCGGGAGTGATGATGTCCACAATCTGGCGCGAGGCGTTTCCGCCGCCGCGCAGGCCGCTGACGACGTCACTGGGAGTGATCAATTTGGGCTGCAGGCGGGCTTCGGATGGCGCGCGGCATTCCGCGATTTCGCAAATTGTCTCCGCGGCGAAAGCCGCCTGGTTTCCGGTGGGCAGATAGAGCGCATACGGCAAACCGTCAAACACATTCTTGCGCTTTCCGATTCGCGTGGCGCCCTGGCCCCAATCCACCTGGCAGGTGCCGCCGAGCAACACGAAGGCTGCTTCCTCGTGCTCGGTGCGCGCGCGGAAGACGTCACCCGGCTGCAAACGGCGGACGAAGAAACTCATCCATTCCCATCCGGCTTGTTGGCGAGGCAAAGACAGAAGCTCGCCCGCAGCTCGCTCCGGCAAGTTGACGGAATGGACGAGAAAGCTAGGTTCGCTCAACTTTTCTCCTCCGCAGTGAGCAGCCACCACATATGCGCTGCGGGCATTGTATTTGTCTAACCGCTTTGAGACTATGGCAAAGGAACGCCCGGTTGTCAATTGTGAGCGTGTTTTGCGGCGGGCGAGCAGCACGAGACAGGAGTATTGCACATGGCCAGCATTCGTGAATTGAAACATTACTACCGGGGAGAATGGCTCGGAAGCAAGTCCGTTGAGTACCGCGACGTGGTGAATCCCGCGACGGGAGAAAATCTGGCGCGCGCGCCGATCGCGGGAAAGGAAGATGTGAACGCTGCCGTGGCGTCCGCCGCGGCCGCTTATCCGGCATGGCGACGCACGCCCCCCGAAGACCGGATCCAGTATTTGTTCAAGTTGAAGCAGCTGCTGGAAGACCACGTGGAGGAACTGGCGCAAATATGCACGCGCGAAAACGGGAAGACGGTGGGCGAATCGCGCGCGGAATTGCGGCGAGCGATTGAGAACGTAGAAGTCGCCTGCGGGATTCCGACTCTGATGCAGGGATACAACCTGGAAGACGTGGCTTCCGGCATTGACGAGATGATGATACGGCAGCCGCTGGGAGTGACGGCGGCGATCACGCCATTTAATTTTCCGGCGATGATTCCCTTCTGGTTTCTGCCGTACGCGATCGCCTGCGGAAACACTTTCATCCTGAAGGCTTCCGAAAAAGTTCCGCTGACGATGCAGCGCGCCTTCGAGCTGATGGAAGCACTGAAATTGCCGCCGGGAGTGCTGAATCTGATCCACGGCGACAAGACGGCCGTGGATGCGCTGCTGGAGCATCCGGAAGTGCGGGCGATCAGTTTCGTGGGCTCGTCACCCGTGGCGAAATATATTTACGCGCAGGCGGCTAAATTCGGCAAGAGGGTGCAATGCCAGGGCGGCGCGAAAAATCATGTATTGATTCTGCCGGACGCGGACCTGGAGACGACGACGCGAATTGTGAGCGATAGCGCGTTCGGCTGCGCGGGGCAGCGCTGCCTGGCGGTGTCGGTGGCGGTGACGGTCGGGGAAGCGCGCAACGAGTTCACGCAGGAAATTGCGCAGGTTGCGAGCGCGATCCGCGTGGGCAACGGCCTGGATAAAGACGTGCAGATGGGTCCGGTGATTACCGCGGAGAGCAAAAAGCGAATTGAGGGATTGATCGCCGCGGGTGTGAGTGATGGCGCTAAAGTTTTGCTCGATGGCCGTGCGGGAAACGGCGCAGCATCCGCGGGCAATTTCCTGAAGCCGACGCTGCTCGATGGCGTGCCGGCCGCGAGCGCGCTTTCCACGACCGAAATCTTCGGTCCGGTGCTGAGCCTGGTGCATGCGAATACGCTGGAAGAAGGGATCGAAACGCTTTCGCGCAGCCCGTTTGGAAATATGGCTTCGATTTTCACGAGCAGCGGAGCAGCGGCGAGAAAATTCCGCTATGAAGTGCCCGCCGGTAACATCGGAATCAACATCGGAGTGGCGGCGCCGATGGCGTATTTCCCGTTCAGCGGCTGGCGAGACAGTTTTCTGGGCGTGCTGCACGGGCAAGGACGCGACGCGGTGGAATTCTATACGGATAAGAAAGTCGTGGTGGAGCGTTGGCCCAAGGAATGGTCGCGAAAGTTCTGAGCCTGGCGAAAATGCCGGCGCGCTGGAGCGTTCGATTCACTTCGAAGAGTTCAGACGGAGGACCGGGCAGGGTGCTGAGAAGTTGGATCGTTCCGGCCGCGAGTACCGAGCTGGGCTGGACTGCGACCGTTTCCCTGGCGATGATCGCCCAGGTTTCGTTCGGAACGCGCAGAAACGCGGCGGCAACCAGGGGATCGAAGAGAGTTCCCGAGCCGCGCTCGATTACGTCGCGCGCAGCCTGCAGCGGAAGAGCGGCGCGATAGGGCCGATCGGAAGTCATGGCGTCAAGCGTATCCGCGACGGCAAATATTCTGGCGCCGAACGGAATCTCATCCCCTTTCATCTTTTGCGGATAACCCGAACCGTCGAAACGCTCGTGGTGCGTGAGGACAATTTCCGCAGCCCCCGCCAAAAAAGAAATGCTCTTCACGAGTTCGTAACCGATTCTGGCGTGGCGCCGCATGATCTCCCATTCCGAGTCCGTGAGCGAACCAGGCTTGAGCAGAACACGGTCGGGGATGGCGAGCTTGCCGATGTCGTGCAGCCAGGCGCCCATGGCGATGCTTCTGATTTCTAGTTCCAGACCGCCGATCGATTTTGCGAGCTCCATGGAGTAGAGAAAAACGCGCCGGGAGTGTCCCGCCGTGGGGCTATCGCGAAGATCGATGGCGGCGCCCAGAGCTTCCAGGGTGTCTTCGTAACTGCGTTCGGTCTGACGCAGCGCGATTTGCAATTGCTGAGTGCGTTCGGAAACCATTTCCTCGAGGCGGAGACGGTATTCCATCACTTCGCGCTCCAGTTTCTTTTTCTGCAGCGCGCGATGCAGACTGCCGAGCACGACATCCGCGTCGAAGGGCTTCAGCAAATAGTCGTCCGCTCCCAGCTGCATGGCGCGCACGCCCACGCGGGTTTCGTCCTCGCCCGTGACCATCAGGAATGCCAGATGGGGATGGCGCTCTCGAACCGCGATCAGCAGATCCATGCCGGTGATGCCGGGCATTCGCAGATCAGAGATCACGACGTCGAACGGGTGCCGCTCCAGGAGGCAAAGCGCTTCTTCGCCACTGGCCGCCGTGCGGCATAGGAAAGCGGACTGCGTAAGCATAACGGACAAGATCTTACGCAACGCGAGGTCGTCGTCTACGATCAACGCGCGAACGGCAGGCGCGGGCGTCAAAGTATTGACGGGCGCTTTGTCGGCCGTTTCAGGGGCCACGGTTTGGTGCGTAACGGTCATTTTGGATATCGAATGGAAATCTCGCCGCTCCGTCCGAACTTGCGGTGCGACGCCGCGCAGCTGACGGCGGATTGCGCTACTGCAGGATCCATTCCCCCTTCTTTTCAATGAAGCGGAAACCATAGAAACAGCAAGAGCCTTGCCGTTCCTCGGACCGAACCACACGAGCTTTGCCGACGTACTTGTCATTTCCCTGGACGATGAAAACCTCGACGATGGAGTCCTTCTCCAGGGTTGCGGTACAAGCGCAGAGGAAAGCGCTGACGCTGACGTTTTCAGTGAAGGTGGACTCCTTGAATTCTTTTCCGTGGATATCGGCGCCCGAAAGTCTCAGCTCGACGCGAATTTGCACGCGAACTTCGGTGCGCGGAACCTGCGTCTGTCTTTTTACTTTCGCGAGAGAGACCCTGAGAGCGTCAAAATCGACCGGTTTCTCAAAATAGCCGGCGGTGCCCATTTCCGCGCAGGATTGTTTGACTTCGCTGGCGGTCTCACCGCTGACAATGAAAATGGGAACGGGCTGAGCCTTGTTGATGGCGCCCAGGGCGCGGCAGAGACCAAGGCCTGAATGCTTGGGCATGCGCAGATCCATCAAGATGGCGTCCGGCTTGTGCTCCATGGCCAAGGCGAGAGCTTGCTCGGGGTCAGCGGTATCAACAATCTCGTAGTTGTCGGACAAATTCAGACGGAAGAGGCGGCGCATGGCCTCATCATCGTCCACGATCAAGAGTCGTCTCATCGCCAAAGCTGCCTCCTGCTGCGCAATCTGCTTTTAGGTCTTGGTGAGAATCAGAGGCTCCGCAAGAACCGGCGGAGCGGCGGCGTCCGCGTCCAGCACTTCGCGGACTTTGCGGATCAGGTTCTCTTCGCTGAAAGGTTTGTGGAGTAAATGGGTGCCGGATTCCAGGACGCCGTGGTCCACGATGGCGTCGTCCGTGTAGCCGGACATATACAGCACCTTCAGGCCCGGCTGACGAAGCTCCAGACGCTCGGCGAGCACGCGGCCATTCAGGCCGGGCATGATGACGTCGGTAAGCAAGAGATTGATGCGCTCGGGTTTTTGTTCTACCAACTGCAGGGCTGCAGCGCCGTTTTCGGCGACCAGAACGCGATAGCCGTGCTGCTCGAGGAGCATGTGGGTCAGCTTGCGCAGCGCGTCCGCGTCTTCCACCAGGAGTATGGTTTCTGCTCCGCGAAACGCTTCGACGATTGGGGCGACAGGCTCAATCACGCTGACCGGCTCCTCGATACGCGGCAAATAAATCTGGAATGAGGCTCCTTTTCCTGGCGCGCTTTCCACCCAGACATATCCGCCGCTTTGTTTCACCACGCCATACACGGTGGCCAGGCCCAGTCCGGTGCCTTTGCCGCGCTCCTTGGTGGTGAAGAAAGGTTCGAAAATGTGCGCGAGGGTTTCGGAATCGATGCCGGTGCCGCTGTCCGCGACGGACAGCATGACGAACTCACCGACTCTGGACCCGGGATGCAGGCGCGTCCAAGCTTCATCGAGCGAGACATTAGAGGTGGTGATTACAACTTTGCCGCCGTTGGGCATGGCGTCGCGCGCGTTGACCGCCAAGTTCATGATCACCTGCTCCAGCTGGCCTTGATCGGCCTTGACGCTGCCGATTGCTGGATCCAGAGCGATCACGATTTCGATGTCTTCACCGATGAGGCGCGGCAACATCTTTTCCATTTCCGAAATCAAGGAGTTGAGATTCAACACCGCGGGCGCCAGGACTTGCTGGCGGCTGAAGGCCAGCAACTGGCGGGTGAGGGAGGCGGCGCGCTGGCCGGCCTTTTCGATTTCTTCGGCGTGCTCCAGGAAAGCGGTGCCAGGCGGCAGCGTCCGCTTCAGCACCTGGCTGTAGCCGATGATGACGCCCAGCAGATTGTTGAAGTCGTGCGCGATGCCACCGGAGAGCCTGCCCACGGCTTCCATTTTCTGGGCCATGCGGAGTTGGCGCTCGAGCAGCCACTTCTCGGTGACATCTTCCGCGAAAACTTCAAAATAGGCGGCGCCTTCGCCGACAGATTTTACGAACCAGCCGGTGCAACGTGCTTTGATGGGCGTGCCATCTTTGCGTTTCCAATCCACCTGCACATCGGTGAACTCTTTCTGGTTGGTGAAAAGATCGTTGACCCGTTGATGTTCCAGAGGGTCCACATAGACGTCGGTGGTCAGGTTCACGCGTAATAATTCATCCTGCGATTCGTAGCCCAACATTTTCTGCAGCGCCGGGTTGGCAAGCAACAGCTTCCCGGAAGCCTGCGCGCGGTAAATGCCGTACGGCGCGTTCTCGATGACGGAGCGAAAACTGACTTCGGATAATCGCAAGGCCTCGGAGGCTTGTTTTCGAGCGGTGATGTCGCGATTGACGATGACGAGTTTCTCGGGGACGCCGCTGGAGTTTCCAATGACGCTGGAGGTGGACTCCAGAACCAGCCATGTACCGTCCTTGTGACGGATCCGATATTCCAGATTCTTCCCGATGCCGGTGCGGCGCGCTTCGGTCGCGGCCGCTTTCACACGCTCGCGGTCTTCGGGATGAATCTGATCCATGGAGGATGAATTCTTCAGTTCTTCGGCGGAGTAGCCGAGGATTTTCTGGTACGCATCGCTGTTGAAGATGCGGCGGCCGTCCATGTCCACGACGGCGATCATGTCCGCGGCGTTTTCGCTGATCAGGCGGAATAATTCCTCGCGCTCGGCCAGACGATTGCGCATGCGATGAATCTGCAATTGCTGAAAGATGGTGTAGATGTCAAAAATCAGGACCAACGCGACCAAGCCCTGCACCACCGGGGGAAGAAGATGGAGCGAAAAATTGTATTCCTGCAGGCCCAAGCCCGGAAGGATAAAAGCCATCAAGCCAGCCAGCAGCACCAGGCTGACTAGAATCGCGACGATCCACAACTGCCACTCTCTCCGCTCGATGCGACGAAGATTGGTCCTTACGGTGTCTACCGGGGCGGCGCGTTTTGATTTGCGCTTTTGTAGTTTGGTCCGGTCCACGGTGCTCCTGTCAGCGTTCGCGCTGGGTGCTGGCATCGGTTCCCTGGCGTGCAATACGCAGGGGTACTCCTACGCGCAGAGTTGGGCTGCAGTGCGTACTGCACGATGTCGGCCAGCGAGCAGGCGTTCGGCGTCTTAACCTAAGTGATTGAGCGCAGAGGCGGATGCGAAGGGAGTTCATGGCGAATGGGACTCGCACGTAGCTATCTTGCGGTGCGCTGACGGTTTCAGACCGAACCGGACGTGCCACAACGACACAGTTCGCTGCCTCGCGCGCAACCGAGATGGTCGCGCGATCATACCGAGACGACGAATTGTCGCCGTGGGTCGGTTGATTGCCAGTTGGAGACTTGCAGTGATGTTCGATGCACATTGCTGCTGTCACAATTCTGTAACACACGCTCCCGTGACGCATTCCCGGGGCTTCGCAGTCTTTACGAAAACGTAGTAGGCTCTTGCGTGCGCAAATGAACAACCAGGAAACACAAAAGCTGCGCAACCTGCTGGCGCAAAGGCAGTGGGGTCCGGCAATCGAGCTGTTGCGACGGGCGGATCCCAGCGCGGCTGCCGATTTCTTTCTGAGCCTGCCGTACGACGAGCAGCGCGCGCTGTTCCATGCGATGCCGGTGGATCTGGCGGCGCCGTTGATCGTGCACCTGCCGTATTACCACGCCTACGTGCTGCTGCATTCGCTGCCGTCGCGGGAAATGAGCGCGGTGATGGAAGCGATGAGCGCGGGCGAGCGGAACCATTTTCTGGATGCGCTGCCGGAAGAAGCGTGGCAGTGCTTGATGGACGAACTGGCGGAAGCGGGAACGGGAGCGCCCTACTGCGCGGTGCCCGGCACCGAGGCCGGCGCAGTTACCACGGAGATTGCGCCGCCGGCCATTGATACCGAGCCGATTATTCAGGCGCGGCAAATCGAAAAAAGCTACCAGCAGCCCGACGGGCGGCAAATTCAGGTGATTGCTCCGGTGGATTTTGCCGTCGAGCCGAACACAATCATCGCGCTGCTGGGTCCTTCGGGTTCGGGAAAATCCACGTTGCTGCGAATTCTTTCGGGGCTTGCGGCGCCTTCAGCGGGAGAAGTTTTGTGGCACGGACAGCCGATGAAAGGGTGCCGTCCGAACGTGGCCATCGTGTTCCAGAGCTTCGCGCTTTTTCCGTGGCTCACGGTGCTGGAAAACGTGGAAGCGCCGTTGCTCGCGCGCGGCATCACGCACTTTGAGCGTCATCGGCGGGCGCTGCGGGCGCTGGCTTCCGTCGGATTGCACGGCTTCGAATCGGCGTATCCCAAGGAATTATCGGGCGGGATGAAACAGCGCGTCGGATTCGCGCGCGCGCTGGCCGTGGAACCGGAGATTTTGTTCATGGACGAGCCTTTCTCCGCGCTGGACGTGCTCACGGCGGAGAACCTGCGCGGCGAACTGCTGGAGCTGTGGCTGGCGAAGAAAGTTCCCACGCGATGCATCTTCATCGTCACGCACAATATTGAAGAAGCAGTGCTGCTGGCGGATCGCATCATCGTGCTGGGGCGCAATCCGGCGAAGATTCGCGCGGATTTTCGCGTGCCGCTGCAGCACCCACGCGACCGCAAGTCCGCGGCGTTCGTTTTATACGTGGACTACATCTACAAAGTAATGACGCAGCCGCAATTGGAGCTGGCGCCACCATCCAAAACCGAGCACAAGGAAAAAGCTGCGGCGCAGATGCTGCCCCACTCGCGGCCGGGCGGTATCGGCGGCTTGCTGGAATTGCTGGACGATCGCGGCGGCGAAGAAGACATGTACCACATTGCCGAGGAACTGCTGCTGGAGGTGGACGACTTGCTGCCAATTTTGGATGCGGCGACGCTGCTCGGCTTCGCCACGGTGCACGAAGGCGATGTGCGCATCACGGAGAAGGGGCGCGCCTTCGCGCAGGCCGACATCCCGACGCGCAAGGTATTATTTCGCGAGGCGGTGCTGGCGCACGTTTCCCTGCTGCAGCAGATTCAATCCGCGCTGCAAAAGAAATCGAATCACACCATGCCGGTGGAATTTTTCCGCGACCTGCTGGACGAACGCTTCGCGCAAGTGGAAGTGGAGCAGCAGATCGAAACCGCGCTCAACTGGGGCCGCTACGCGGAGCTCTTCACGTATGACGCGGAGGACGATTCGTTGCATCTCCATCAGCTGGACCACCACGGCGAAAATTCTCCGGAAAGCGCTTCCCTGCACTGATGGCCGGCGAAATACAGAAAAGCTCTAGCCGCACGCTGACGTGGGGGACGATTCCGTCCACCGTGCCTTCGCTCTTGCGGGATTTGCCGATCCTGCTCGCGGCACTGGCTTTTTTTTACGCGATCCTTTCGATGACGCATTACTGGATGACGCCGGCCGGCGCGCCGATGGAAATACATCTGGAGCCGAGCGCGCTGCCACGATACGCGATGTTTTCGGTGCTGCGGATCGCAGCCGCGTACCTGGTGAGCCTGGCGTTCACGCTGGTATATGGATACGTCGCGGCGTACAACGCGCGCGCGGAAAAGTTCATGGTGCCGCTGCTGGATACGCTGCAGTCCATCCCGGTGCTCAGTTTTCTTCCCGGCGTGATGGTGGCGATGGTGGCGCTTTTTCCCACCAAGCAATTGGGCGTGGAGCTGGGGTCCATATTGCTGATCTTTACCGGGCAAGTGTGGAACATGACGTTCAGCTTTTATTCATCGCTGAAAAGCATTCCGCGCGAGATGCGCGAAGTGGCCGAAATCTACCACTGGAGCTGGTGGCAGCGATTCACGCAGATGGAGCTGCCTTATTCGATCATCGGGCTGGTGTGGAATTCGATGATGTCCGTGGCGGGTGGCTGGTTTTTTCTGATGGCCTGCGAGATGTTCACGCTAGGAGATCGCGACTTGCGGCTGCCAGGACTGGGCTCCTACCTGCAGACCGCCGCGAATGCCGGAAACACGCGGGCGATCTGGTGGGGCATGGGAGTGATGATCGGAATCATCGTGGTGATTGATCAGCTGGTGTGGCGGCCGGTGATCGCGTGGGCGGAGAAATTCAAATTCGAGCAGGTTGAGTCCACGGATGCGCCAAGGTCGGCGGTTCTGGATCTGCTGCGCAGCTCGAGAATTTTGCCGTTTTTTTCGCGGCTGACGGTGCGGCCGGCGCGCGAATTCCTGAGCTTGCATTTTGCGCGGAGCCACGCGGCGACGAGCACCGCACGCGCGTCGCGCAGCATTTATCAATGGCTAACGCGCCTATTGCTGGCGGCGCTGCTCGCGGGGATTGTTTACGAATCCGCGAGAATGGTGATGCTGCTGGCGCACCTGACGCGCGAGGAATTGCGCAGCATATTTCTAGGCGCGGGCGCGACGTTCTTGCGCGTGGCCTTCACCTTGTTCCTCGCGGCGTTGTGGACCATTCCCGTGGGAATTTTGATCGGCCTGAAACCGAAACTTTCGGCCATCGCGCAGCCGATTGCGCAGGTGGCGGCTTCGGTGCCGGCCACCGCGCTTTTTCCGATTATTTTGCTGGTGCTGATCCGTGCGGGCGGCGGATTGGGCATCGGTTCAATCATGCTGCTGCTTCTGGGCACGCAGTGGTACATCCTGTTCAACGTGATCGCGGGGGCCATCGCTATCCCCACGGATTTGAAAGAGGTGTGTTCCGTTTTTCGATTCGGCAGGACGGAGCGCTGGCGGGAACTGCTCTTGCCGGGAATTTTTCCGTTCTTGATCACCGGATTTGTGACGGCCTCGGGAGGCGCGTGGAACGCCAGCATCGTCGCGGAATATTTCAAATTTCGCGGGCATACCTACCTGACCACAGGACTGGGAGCGGTGATCAGCAACGCCACGGACACGGGAAATACTCGCGTGCTGTTGGCGGCAACGATTCTGATGGCGGCAATGGTGGTGACGATCAACCGGCTGGTTTGGCGGAGGCTGTACCAGCTGGCGTCGACGCGGTTCCGGCTGGAGAATTAAACGGATCGACGCGCTCCGGGCTTTAGAAATTCAAATCTCCCCGCAATTAACGCTTCACAGCCCAGAGCAAACCGATCCCGCCGAAAATAAACTCGCGCGCATCCACCCGATGGTATCCCGTACGCTGCAGCAGCGAGGAGTATTCTTGAACGGAGAGGAAGCTGCGGATCGAATCCGGAATATAAGTGTAAGTGCGTGGTCTGCCATGCAAGAGCGTGCCCCAGAACGCTCCCTGCACATATAAAAATCCCAAGTACAGCTGGCGGAACACGCGATTCGTCGGCAGAAAAAAATCGAGACTGACCATCACGCCGCCGGGCCGCGTGATGCGTTCGATTTCGCGCACTGCGGCGCTGAGGTTCGGGAAATTTCGCAGGCCGTAGCCGATAAAGACGCAATCGAAAGACGCCGAGGCAAACGGCAACGCGGTGGCGTCCGCGCAAACCGCTTCCTCCAGGCCATTCCGGCGCCCGACGCGCAGCATTTCTTCGGTGATGTCCACCGCCACCGGGCGCGCAGCGGGTAAATGCTCGCGCACCAGCCGGGAAAAATCGCCGGTGCCTGAAGCGAGATCCATGACCAGGGCATCTTTGGGCAGCGAAGCGCCCAGCACGCCCATGCGTTTCCAGCGGCCGTCCATGCCATAGGAGATGACGCGCGTGATGAAATCGTATTTGGGCGCGATCTTGCTGAACATCTCGCGCATCTTGCGCGTGTCCTGGCGTTCGGCGGGAATGGTCATGGGTCTTGCAAATCTTACACGGATTGGCGGTGGCGAAGGCGAGGTTATTTCAATGCGCGCCGGGCGCGAAATTTGCGGCGTGCGCGAGCAGATTGGGCAAGTTTCCTTGCGCAACTGCGGCTGCTTTTGCGCCCATCTTGCTTTCTAACTGGCGTCGAGCGGTTTGCACGGTGGCTAGCTCAGAGCCCGCTGCGCCACTCAATAAATTTTCGGCATGCAGCAAGGAAGCGTAAACCAAATCGTCCGGCGCGCTCTGGCGGCGCAGAAATTGTCCGTAGTTGAACCAATCCAGCGCGGCGGCCGGCGTGTCGCCGTTTTTGGCATCGAGCACCAGGGCGCGTTGGTAGGACTGCGCAGCCGCGGCGGCGTCGCTATTTCTAGCTTGCACATCCGCGCGATGAACGAGCGCTAAGCTTTCCAGTTTCGCGTCGCCGGCTTGCTGCGCTTGCGCGATAGCCAAATCATATTGCGTGAGGGCGGCGGCAGATTGATTAATGCGTGCCTCGTCGTCGGCGAATTGCACAGTGGCTGCGAGTATCTGCTGGTGGGTGAAGGCCGGCGCGTCCGACGTGGACGGCGGATTCGTGGAGGCGAATCGCAGAAACAAATTCCAATGGCGAGCGGCGGCTGCGGGCTCGTTGCGCTGATCGCAAGCTTCCGCGAGATACAGGTTCGCATTCGGCTGGTTGGGATTTATGTCCACGGATTTTTGCCAGGAATCCATGGCCTCCTCGGGATGGCCCAGGCGCGCGGCGAGCAAGCCGTAGTTGGTGAGCGCATCCGTATCGCGTGGAAACCGTTCCAGCATTTTCTGATAGTGCGCGTAGGCTTCGGTGTAGCGGCCGTCCGCGATCAGCGCGCGGGCGGCAGCTTGCTGCAGGGTGATGCTGCTGGGATTGATGGCGACGGCGCGAGTGAGCGCTGCGACGGCCTGGTCGTGCTGGCCCTGCTGCGTTTCGGCGCGGGCGATACGTTCTTCGACGAAGCTGTCGTAGGGATTGATTTGAGCAGCGCGCAGAAGGGCCGGGAGATTTCCTTCATCGGTGCGCAGCGCGAAATGGAATTGGTCGAACCCGCCCCAAAGGAACAGGAGCGCGGCGAGGGAAATACGGAACGCGGGGGCAGACAAAACCCGAACCGCGAGAGCGCGAGCAGAATTCGCAGGTTGCGGATACGCTGTGGCAGCGGGAGCCGACGGCTTGGCGCCCGGATCAACCAGCAGCGCTGCGACGCGCTTGTCACGGAGCTTCCATAGCTTCGCGTCCAGAATGAAATGATGAATGTTCACGAGGGAAACGAAGATCAGGAAGCTGGTGGTGAAATCGTAATGGAAAAGGTAGCTCACCAGCCACGGCCCGGGGATGAACAGCGCGATGCCTCCGGCGAGGAGCGTCGCGAAATACGTAGCGATGTGCCAGTTTTTCTGCCCGGCGGCGCGCGCTTCGCGGCGCTGATAGTAACTGGTGATCCAAATATACTGCGCGGAATGCAGCACGGCGAGAATTCCGCTGCTGTAGCGCGTTTGCGGCACCTGCGAAACGGAATTCAACTCCAGCAGCGTGGGCAGCACGAACCAGAGGAATTGGGTGAAGGCGAGCGTGAGCGGCGCAAGCATCGCGCGCGCTCCCATGGTGCGAATCAAGCGGCGAAATCCGAGAAATGTGAAAATCATGAATGCAACGCCGAAGGCCAGGCGCACGGGGAACGTGAATTTCGGCGGCAGACCGAGTGAGAGGATCAGCGGGTCGCTGGAACCGCCGGTTTCAAAGCTCGCGAGCAACATCAGGTACGAAGCCACAAACGCGCTGCGCAACCAGCGCCTTTCGCTTGCGCTGATTTCCGCGCCACTGCGCCGCGCGAACATCATTAGTAAGCCGTAGTTCTGCCCGGAGTAGTGCCAGGGGCTCCAGCAAATATAAAGCGTGAACAGCCAGGGGAAAAAGCGCGGCGAAGCGTGCATCACGATGGCCGTGAGCCCCAGCAGCAGCGTGACGTGCAGCGTGACGAATTTGTATTTCTCGAAATCCGCGCGCGTGTGATAAGCGCGGTATATCGTGGCCATGAAATGCGGGTAATTGAAGACGATGGCGAGCAGATAAAATGCCATGGCCCAGGCGTGAGTGTGCGCTGGCGTCATCAAGAGCGCGATCGCGAGCAGCGGAGCCGACCACGCGCCGCAACCAACCAGCAGGTCGAGCCAGGGACGGTAAATCCATGGGCCCGCGGGTGCGGGCGCAGTCGCGGGCGGCGCGGATTTCGGAGCCGATTGCGTAGCGGCGATGCAGTTCTGCAGTGACGGTCAAGCTTCAAACCTCGAATTTGCGCAGTCCGCGCGCGGAATCACACGCAGGCTCGCTACCAGCAGCGTAAGCGCACAGTCTACAGCGATTGCAGACACGGCTGACGCTGGCGTCATATCGTTATGTTGAAAGCGTAACTTCCGAGAGATACGAGCGTGCGCTAATGGCGGGCGGAGCAGTTTACGAGGCGCGAAGATTCGGGTTATGCGCGAGCGGCGAAGTGTGGCTTAATAAACGCGGAGATTTTCCCGGTGGTATGCCTGCGAATGGACGTGCTGGCGACCTCGGCGCGCGCTATCGATTATGCGTCAACAATAATTGACGGTCCCGTCCCGCGACTGCGGTACGGTGCCGCCGCTACAAACGACTTTTTCAATTTTGCGACTCAGGCCAGCGACCGCGAATCATATCGTGAGAGAGGAGCTCTAAAATGCAACTGGGAATGATTGGACTGGGACGGATGGGAGCCAACATGGTCCGGCGGCTGATGAAGGCCGGACATGAATGCGTGGTGTTTGACATGACGCCGGCCAGCGTGCAGGCGCTGGCGAAGGAAGGTGCGACGGGCGGCAGTTCGCTCGATGATTTCATCGCCAAGCTGAAACAGCCGCGCGCGATCTGGCTGATGGTGCCGGCGGCGGTGGTGGATAGCACGCTGGCGCAACTCCTGCCCAAGCTGCAGAAGGACGATATTGTGATTGATGGCGGGAATTCTTATTACATTGACGATATTCGGCGCAGCAAGGAACTGGCGCCCAAGGGAATTCATTACGTGGATGTGGGCACCAGCGGCGGCGTGTGGGGCCTGGAGCGCGGGTATTGCATGATGATCGGCGGAGAACAGGCGACGGTGCAACGGCTCGATCCAATTTTCAAAACGCTGGCGCCCGGGCGCGGCGATATCGCGCGCACGCCGGGACGCGAGAAAGTCGCGGGCACCGCCGAAGAAGGCTACTTGCATTGCGGGCCTTCCGGCGCGGGGCACTTCGTGAAGATGGTGCACAACGGTATCGAATACGGCTTGATGGCCGCGTACGCCGAAGGGCTGAATATTCTGCGCCACGCCAACGTGGGGAAAACGACGCAGACGCAGGACGCGGAGACCACGCCGCTGCGCTCGCCGGAACATTATTTGTATGACCTTAATTTGCCGGATGTGACGGAGGTGTGGCGGAGAGGCAGCGTGATCGCGTCGTGGCTGCTGGATCTGACGGCGATTGCGCTGATTAAATCACCAACGCTGGCGGATTTTTCCGGCCGCGTATCGGATTCCGGCGAGGGGCGCTGGACGATTCAGGCGGCGATCGAGGAAGGCACTCCGGCGCCGGTACTCACCAGCGCGCTGTTCGAGCGGTTCACCTCGCGCGGCGAGTCGGATTTCGCGAACAAGCTGCTTTCCGCGATGCGCTTTGAATTCGGCGGACATCACGAGAAGAAATCATAAGGATGAGAGATGGCTGAGACGACGACAGCAAGTCCGGAAGTGAAAAGCACGATTGCCGGCCCGAAAGTGCCGTCGGATGCGTTGGTGTTCTTCGGCGCGACGGGGGATCTGGCGCACAAGAAGATTTTCCCCGCGCTGCAGGCCATGGTGAAGCGCGGAAACCTGAACGTGCCGGTGATCGGCGTGGCCAAGGCGGGCTGGAACATCGAGCAGCTGCGCGAGCGAGCGCGCGATGGCATCGCTACGTTCGGCGGCGGCGTGGATGAAGCGGCGTTCACCAAACTGGTGGGGCTGCTGAAATACATTGACGGCGATTATCAGGACCCCAAGACGTTTGAACAATTGTGTACGACGCTCGACGGCGCGAAGAATCCCACGCATTATCTGGCAATTCCTCCGAGTTTATTCGCCACGGTGGTGGAGGGCCTGGGAAAATCGGGCTGCGCCACGAATGCGCGCGTGATCATCGAAAAACCGTTTGGACACGACCTGGAATCCGCGCAGCACCTGAACGCGATTCTGCAATCGGTGTTCCCGGAATCCGGAATTTTCCGCATTGACCACTATCTAGGCAAGGAAGCGGTGGAAAATTTGCTGTTGTTCCGGTTTGCCAATGCGTTTCTGGAGCCGATCTGGAATCGCAACTACATTCACAGCGTGGAAATCACCATGGCGGAATCTTTCGGCGTGCAGGGCCGCGGAAAGTTCTACGACGAGACGGGCGCCATTCGCGACGTAATTCAAAATCACCTGCTGCAGGTAGTGGGCTTTCTGGCGATGGAACCGCCCACCAGCATGTACCCGGAATCGTTGCGCGACGAACAAGTAAAAATTTTTCGCATGATTCCGCCGATCAGTCCCACCAACCTGGTGCGCGGGCAATTCACGGGCTATCACCAGGAACCGGGCGTCGCGCCCAATTCGGAAGTGGAAACGTACGCGGCCGTCTGCCTGGAGGTCGATTCCTGGCGCTGGGCGGGAGTGCCGTTCTTGATTCGCGCGGGAAAGTGCTTGGCGGTAACGGCCACGGAAGTGTTCGTGAAGCTGCGCCAGCCGCCGCTGACGAAGCTGCCGCCGGGATCGAATTATTTCCGCTTTCGACTGGGGCCTGATTTGTCTTTGAGCCTCGGTGCGCGGGTGAAACGTCCCGGACCGAGACTGCAAACGATGGAAACGGAGCTCTCGGCGGTCTCCTCTGAGGCAACGGGCGAGATGGAAGCGTACGAGCGGCTGCTCACTGACGCGATGAAGGGCGATTCACTGCTGTTCGTGCGGCAGGATGCGGTGGAAGCCGCTTGGGCGATCGTCGAGCCAATTCTGGGCGACATCGTTCCGATCCAGCCCTATCAGCCTGGAACGTGGGGACCGGTCGAGGCAAATCACCTGGCGGCTGCAATCGGTGGCTGGCACAATCCCGCAGGTAAGGCGACCGATAGCTAAGCGCGTGCCGGAAACTTCGCCGGATACCTTTGCGATTTGCGAGCGCACCCTCACGCAGGATTTTTCGCGGCGTGTGATTTTCCCCACGCGAACGCAAACATTCCGATCGCCAGCAATAGCGCGGTAAGCCCCACAATTTTTACCACGGCCAACACTTTGTGCGGCTCGTCGTCTGCTGGAATCACCGAGAACGCGATCGTGACCAGCGTGGTGGTGAATCCCAGCACGCCGAGCGCAAACGCTGCAGGCCGGCCGCCGGGAATGCGCATAACTTCGGGCCCGGCCGGCTCCCGCTGCAATCGAATCAGCGACGCAAACACAAAAAGATACGGAATGAAATAAGTGATGATGCCCATGCTCACCAGAACTTCGTACGCGCCGTACACGCTCGTTCCCGCCTGACCCAACACAATAAAAATCACACCGCAAAAAGCTTGCACCAACAACGCCACATGCGGCGTGCCCCATTTCGGATGAACGCGCGCGAATGCAGACGGCAAATAACGGTCGAGCCCCGCCACAAAAGGCAGCCGCGCCGAAACCGCCAGCCATGCGCCGAGCGCGCCTAGATTGCTGACGGTTATCAGCAGCGCCGCCAGCGGGCCGATTCCGGAAAAGCCGACGCGCTCCGCGGATTGCGAAATCGCCTGCATGATGCCCTGCAATCCGCTCACTTGGCTGGCCGGCAAAGCGATCAGCACCGCGACGGTGCCGAGAATATAGCCGCTAGTGACAAATGCACCTCCGGCGAGCAGGCCACGCGGAAGATTTCGGCGCGCGTCCTTTACTTCATCTCCCAGAAAAGATGCGGATTCGGAGCCGCCGAGCGCGAACACGATGGTGGCCATGAACAGCACATCGCGGAAGTGCATGTGCGGAGTCATGCTGGCGGCGGTGAATTTTGTGGCGGAGCCAAAGCGGTGCCACGCGGCGGCGGCGATGGCGAAAAGAATCGCGATGGGTAGCCACGTGCCGATGGCGCCGAGATTGTGCAGCCATTTGCCGACGGAAAGTCCGATGACGTTTAGAAACGTGGCGAGCCCGAGCCCCAGCAGCGCGAACAGCAGGAAATACGTCTTGTTGCTCGAAAGCGACTGCCAGCTTGCTGGTCCTATATATAGGGCATTGCCGGCGGCGAAATAAAGAACTGCCGGAAAGTAAGGAAGATTGCTGGCCCAGTAGGTCCAGCCGGTCATGAAACCGGGAAATTCCCCGAACGCGCGCTTGGTCCAGATGTACATGCCGCCTTCCTGCGGATAGCGCGAGGAAAGTTCCATCACCGAAAGCGCCAGTGGAAGATAGAACGCGCACCAGGCGATCAGCCAGATGACCAGGGCGCTGGCGCCGACTGTGGCGGCCGTGGCGATCCAGCGCAGGCTGATTCCCGTGACGATGTAGAACAGCACCAGATCCCGAAAGCCCATGGCGCGGTGCGGGCGATGGGTGCTGGGCGCGTCACTCATGGGCGAAAATCTCCGCGTGGGCAGGGCATGAGGCGGACATCATGCGCCGAGATTGCGCCGAAAAGCGAGCGCGATTCGCGGCATAGCGGCGTGCGGCGCGCCCTTAACGCGTCATGTGCGGTTGCCTACGAGCCCGCCTTGGCTTTCTGGTCGTGGCCGTAATACTCGTATGCGGACATGGGCTTCTCGCCGCCTTTTTTCCAGACGCGCTCGTCGGCCGGAAGTTTTCCCAGCGCGCGCGCCATCTCGCGGATGTGCGTGGCCACCGCGCCGCAACATGCGCCGATATAATTCACGCCCAGCTCGCGCGCTTTCACGGCGTATTGCGCCATCTCGCGGCGCGTGAGCTGATAAGGCTCGAGCTGGTCCGGAAACGCCGCCAAGCTGGTGAAATCGCGGTGCGTGTGCGTGGTGCGATAGGCAACGGGCTGGCAACCGATATAACCCGGCACGGCTTTGCGCATTTCAGCCATCAGCGGCAGCGTGTGTTCGGGACTGCGCAGGCAATTGATGCCGACCACGTCCGCGCCGGCGTCGCTGAGCGCACGCGCGACGTCCGCGGCGGACTTGCCGTCGGTGGTGATGTCCTCATTCTCGAAGCAGACAGTGACCATCACCGGCAATTTGGTTTTCTTCGCTCGCTCGACGGCGAGCAAAGCTTCGCCGAGAAATGAAAACGTTTCGCCGATGATGAAGTCCACGCCTTCGGCGACTTGCACGTCGAGTTGCTCGTCGAAAGTTCTGCGTACGCGGTCGGCGGCGGCGTTGTCGTTGGGCTCGTACATCCATGTGAGGCTCAGATTCCCGGCAACGAGGCAGCGATCGCCGGCGGCCTGCTTGGCGATGCGCACCGCGGCGCGATTTAATTCTTCCACGCGCTCGCCCATGCCGACGGTCGCGAGTTTGTCGCGGCTGGCGTAGAACGTAAGCGCTTGCAGAACTTCCGCGCCGGCGTCGCGAAATTCACGATGCAGCTCCAGCAGGGATTCCGGATTGTTCAGCGCGACTTCGGGCGTGAACGGACCTGCGCGCACGCGGCCGCGTTTTTCCAGTTCCAGAAGATAGCCGCCATCGCCGAGAACTACGCCTTCGGATAATTTTTCGAGGATGCCTTTTTTGTTGGTGCTGGCCATTGTTGCTCCTTATGAGCTGCGCCGTGGCGCGGCTCGTATCAAAATCGAAACTCACCCCAGAACAATGTCTCGTTATGCATGCGCCATTTTCACTTTGCCGCGCCGGCTGTCACGCAACACTTGATGCGCGGCGTTGTATCCCGGCGCGCCGGTGACGCCGCCGCCTGGATGCGCACCCGCGCCGCAAAGATAGAGTCCGGCGATGGGCGTGCGGTACTGCGCCCACCCGGCAACCGGCCGCATGAAAAAAAGCTGTTCGAGCGAAAGATCACCGTGAAAAATATTTCCTTCGGTGAGGCCGTAGGTGCGTTCCAGGTCGAGCGGAGTGAGCACCTGCCGCGCGATGACGGACTGCGGGAAGTTGGGCGCGTACTCCGCGATTTTTTTCACTACGCGGTCGCCAAGCAACTCGCGACTTTCGTCCCACGTCCCGTGCCGCAGCTTGTACGGGACGTACTGAACGAACGTGGTCATCACGTGCTTGCCCGGCGGCGCGAGCGTGGAATCCACGTTGGACGCGACCACGCAATCCACCCACAGCTCTTCGGGAATTTCGCCGAACTTGGCGATGTCGTAGCAGCGCTCGGCGAATTCCAGGGAAGGCACTAGCGTGAAAAGTGAACGCTGCGGCGCCGGCCATTCACGCGGCATGCCAGTCACGCGCGGCTCTTCGCTGAGCACGAAGTTAACTTTGGCGCAGGGGCCGTCCATCTTGATACCGGCGACGGCGTGACGAAAATCGGCGGGAAGCTCGCGCGCTTCCACCAGGCCGAGGAACGTGCGCTTGGGATCCGCGTTCGAGAGCACGAAGCGCGCGGAAATTTCCGAGCCGTCCTCCAGGACGACGCCGCGCGCGCGGCCGCCACGTACATCCACTTTCGCGACGGGCGCGGAAGTAAGAATCTCGGCGCCCGTTTTGCGGCAGGCGGAAGCCAGGGCCTGGGTGATCGCGCCCATGCCTCCAATCACGTGGCCGTAGAAGCCTTGAATTTCGCCATCGCCACCGCTCAATAGGTGGAACAGCAATCCAAGAGCGGAGCCCGCGTCGTACGGGCCGCCGTGTTTGCCATAAACATTGTTCGCCAGAAACATCGTCTTCATTTTTTCGGATTCGTAATGGCGATCGAGAAAATCGCCGAGGCTTCCAGTGAGGAACGAAACCAGCTGCGCGGCTTCATCGCCCTGCATGCCGCGGAATCTTTTCCCGACGCGCATAAGTTCCAGCCAGCCAGAGGCACCGCGGCTTGTGGGATCGGGCGGCGGCTCCAGGAAAAACGGCTGCAGATAACGCGCCAGTTTTTTCAGCTGGTCGTCCACGCGCACGAAAGTGTCTGCGTCGCGCGGCGAAAGTTTGCGGAACTCGACCGATAGCGCGAGCGCGGTCCGCCCACCACGGCACCACTTGCCCATCTGGAAACGGAACTAGCAAGCCCGGATCGCACGGAACCATTCTTAATCCGTGCGCCCCGAGATCGAGATCGCGAATAATCGTGGGCCGCAACATGCTCGCGATATAAGAAGTTGTGGAAGCGCGGCAGCCCGGCGCGATTTCTTCGGTGACGCAACAGCCGCCCACAATTTCGCGGCGCTCCACGACCAGCGTGGAAAATCCGGCGCGCGAAAGATACGCGGCGGCCGTCAGGCCGTTGTGGCCCGCGCCGATGACGATCGCATCATAAGACTTGCGTTGCGGAGGCATCCGGGTTTAGTATGACCGCCAGTCACGACAGCATATAACTGGAAATAGATAGCATAACTGGAGAAATAATCCAATGACGGTATCCAGCCATGACCTGCGGTCACACCAGCGCGTAAAAACTCCACGCAGCGTCCTGAACCCTGACGTGCGCCCGGTTACGCCGGGGCCGCGCCTGGAAGCCAAACGCGCGCGCATTGTGGACGCGGCTTTGCGCCATTTCGCGGAGCATGGTTATCACGCGGCGCGCATCGAAGACCTTTCGGCGCAGTTGGGAGTCGCCAAAGGTTCGATTTTTCAATATTTCGGCAGCAAGGGCGGATTATTTCTGGAAGCGTACAAAAAAGCGGTGCGCTCTTTTCCGGCGTATCTGGATTGCCCGTCGCAAATTCGTGAAAAGGGATTCTTCGAAATTCTGCGCTACTGGCTGCTGCGCACTGAACGGCTGGTGCGCGAAGATTGGATTCCCTATCGCGTGGCGCTGCTGGGAAATTACGGAGTGGACCTGGCGCTGAAGCGGGAAATCAATCGTTTTCTGCTGGCGGAGGATCCCTACGGCAGCACCGCCTTCGTGCGGCTGGGAATTGCGCGCGGCGAAGTGCGTTCGGACATTGATGCGCCGCTGATCGTTTCGATTCTGGATTGGACTATGGAGCGTTTTCAGGATGCGCTGCTGACGGAAGAGCTCGATCCCGGACTTTTTCCGCATCCGGCCGATCCCGCGAAGAATCAGGCGCGCATCAATCAATTTTTGCTGGTGCTGCGCGGCGCGATCGGGATCTGAACTTCGTGCGCGATATTTTCCGCGAGCGATTGCAGAAATTCTTGAGGAGAGAATTGCATGGAACCGACGGTGAAAGAAATTCTCGCTTCCTATAACGCCGCCGCAGCGCTGCAGGATGCGTACACGATTCCCGCGCCGTGGTACACCGACGCGCGGATCGCACAGTTGGAATTGCAAAATGTGTTTTCGCGCACCTGGCAATCGGTGGGACGGACGGCGCAAGTGGAAAAGCCGGGCCAGTATGTGACGGCGACCGTTGCGGGAGAGCCGATTGTCGCGGTGCGCGGAAGCGATGGAAAACTGCGCGCGTTCTACAACGTTTGTCGGCATCACGCCATGACCGTGATGAACGAACCGTGCGGCCACGCGCAGCACATGCGCTGCCCCTATCACGGATGGACGTACAACCTGGAAGGCGAGCTGCGCGGGATGACCGAATTCGAAGGCGTCTGCAATTTTGACCGCGCGCAGAATGGGTTGGTGCCGGTTCGCGTAGAGACCTGGGAGAATTTTATTTTCGTGAATCTGGATCCGCACGCCGCCCCGCTGCGCGATTTTCTGGGCGCACTGGTGGGTCTCGCGCAGCCACTGAATTTCGGCGGGCTGCAATTCGTCGAACGCCGCAGCTATGTTCAGCAGTGTAACTGGAAAGTGTACGTGGATAATTTTCTGGACGGCGGCTATCACGTGCCGCACATGCACAAAGGGCTGAACAGCGTCCTGGATTACACGAACTACACGATTGAAAATGTGGACCGCTGTTGCGTGCAATCCAGCCCCGTGGCCGTGGACAAAACCTCCGAGGCCAGCGCCGCGGCAACCCGCAAAGGCGATCGCGCGTATTATTTCTGGCAGTATCCAAATTTCATGCTGAATTGGTACGAGGGATATCTCGATACGAATTTGGTGATTCCGCTGGGCGTGGACCGCTGCGAAGTGATGTTTGATTTTTATTTTGGCGATACCAGCGAAGCGCAAATGCCCTACATCCGCGAGAGCATGGGCGTGAGCGAGCGCGTGCAGCAGGAAGACATCGTGATATGCGACGGCGTGCAACGCGGATTGAGTTCCCACGCGTACCAAGCTGGGCGGCTATCCGTGCGGCGCGAGGCGGGCGAGCATTTGTTTCACCGGCTGCTGGCAGCTGACTTGAACGATACGAGAGCTGTGGCTGCACGCTGAGCAAACGGAAAGTTGGAACGTCCCCTCGACGCTCAGTCACGCTTCACTGCCCCGGAGAATTAGACCTATCGCTCGGTGGCAACGATGTTGACGAGCGCGAGTCCTTTTCTGGTCGAACCTGCAATGCACCACACCCCTGGACAGCCTGTTATTGAAATCGGTTCATCTTCTGCCATCGTCCGCAGCTCGCTTCGCGTAATCTTCCACACATGCAACTCCTTACTGGAGACTTTCGCGACCCATTCAAGCAGCGCCGCAGAGGGAGAAATAGCCGAGACCTGGGAAATGTATGTTCCGCCGACATGTTCCAGAATCAAGGTAAACAGTTTTCTCTTGTTCATCGTGAACGTCGCTTACGCGTCCTAGTCGAAGATGACGGTCTTGTTTCCGTAGAGCAGGATGCGATTTTCGATATGCCAGCGCACGGCGCGCGATAGCACCACCTTTTCCAGATCGCGGCCCTTCTGAATTAAATCCTCGGTGGTATCACGATGCGAAATGCGGACAACGTCCTGCTCGATGATCGGTCCGTCGTCCAGCACTTCCGTGACGTAGTGGCTGGTGGCTCCAATGAGCTTCACGCCGCGATCGAATGCCTGCTGGTGGGGCTTGCCGCCGACGAACGCAGGCAGAAACGAGTGATGAATATTAATGATGTGGTGCGGCGGATACTGGCGGATGAATTCCGACGATAGCACTTGCATGTAACGCGCCAGAACGATCAGGTCAATTCCGTAAGGACGCAAAAGTTCGAGCTGCCGGCTTTCGGCTTGCGATTTATTTTCTTTGCTCACCGGAATCACGTGCAACGGAATGCCGTAAAAATCGGCCCAGCGCTGCACGTCCGCGTGATTGCTGATGATCAGCGGAATGTCGCAGGCCAGTTCCCCGCTGCGCTGGCGATACAGCAGATCCACCAGGCAATGATCGTAACGCGAAACGAAAATCGCGATTTTCGGGCGATAACTGGAAAGCGCCACGCGCCACTGCATGCCGAAACGATCGGCGACGGGCTGGAAGTGTTTCGCGAACTCGCGCATGTCCAGCGTGAAGCCCGCCAGGTCCCATTCCACGCGCATCAGGAAAAGATTGCGTTCGGCGTCCTGATGCTCGTCGGCATGCAGCGTGTTGCCATTCCCGCGATAAATAAAATCATGGATCGCGGCGTTCAGGCCTTTTTGGTCGGGGCAACTCACCAAAAGAATGGCGGTATTCTTCACGCCACGCTCCGCCCGGATTTTGACTTCGTAGCGGCGCCCTTTAGGGCGCCATCTTTCTTCGCGGTCATAATAGTCATGGTCATCCTGAGCTCGCGGCAGCGGGCGAAGGATCTCTCTTAGGTTTCAACCATCGCAGCAGCCTGTCGCTCTATTGATGATCGCGCGGAATCGTTTCATCCCAATTCTTATCGCGCAGCGGCTTTCCATTTTCGGTCAGATGGCGCTCGAAATGATAATAGAAATTCTGCGCGTCGCTGCGCAGATTGAGAATAACGCTCCACACCAACGTGCGGCCGGGCAGTTCGATCGTGGTGGACCCTTCGCCGTGCACTTCGCTTACTGCGGGCTTCGCGTCCGCCACGACGTAGCTCATCTGCTCGTGATCTTTCAATTTGCCCCAGGGATACGCGCTCGAATCATCGCCGCTCCAGGCAACGCGCGTGGAGCCGGCCAGCACGTCGCGCGTTACGGTCCAATCCTGCGGCGGCCAAGTGTCCCCTGCGGAAGTTACACCCGCGAGCGGCGCCTCTTTTTCAGGCGCCGTGAAATGCGGACGCGCAGGCGGCTCCAACGGAACGAGTGGAAGTTCCAAACGCGAAGTGTTCGGGCCACCGAGCCACAGCGTGGTGGTCATCGAAAATGGCGTGGGCCAAATCATCGGCCACAGCGCATTCGAAATTGCCAGCCGGATGTGATGCCCTGCCGGGAAAACCCAACTGGTGACGTGAAGCTCGATGGGAATCGCGTATTTGCGATTGGGCTCGAGGTCGCTGGGATTCGCGGCGGAATCGCGTTGCGCGCCACTTTGTCCCGCGCCGGTGATGAGCGTCACGGTGCCGTCGGGCGCTACATCGGAAAGGCGCACGAACCAATCGGCCAACGGCGCGCTGGATGAAACTTGCAAGAAAGCTTTGGGCCAGCCGAGGATCGCGGTGTCTTGAACCAGCGGAGCGGAATCGTAAACGAGGCTGTAGGCGTCAATCGGACGCTGGTCCGCGGTGAGATCGCCCCACCAGAAGCCGGCTTCGCTGCCGATGGACGGAACATACTGCAACTGGTGGCCGGCGGCGGATGAAGCGGGCGGAGGCTCATCGCCCAAAGAATAATTCGGCTCAAGGAAAAATGCCTGCGTGCTTGTATTCGCGGGCGGCCAGGTTTTTTCCGCGCGCCACTCGCCGGGAATTTCCGCGATGTTGGGGTCGGGCGGATACCAGTGGCGCATGTAAACTTCGAAGCGCGGCTCGTCCATGATTCCGTTTTGCATTCCCTTCAGCCAATGATCCCACCAGCGCACGGCTTCTACGCGCCATTCGATGGAAGGGCCGGGCTCAGCTTCGTGCGGGAAAGTGTGATTCCAGGGACCAATTAGCGCTTTGATCGGCGCCTTCGAATGTTCGAAAAATCGCGGGATGCTGTCGCGGTAGCCGTCGAGAAATCCGCCGATCATGAAGGACGGTACTTTATATTCGTCGTAATGATTCGGCGCGACGGAGGCGCGGCGCCAGAATTCACTGTCGCGCTGATGCTGCAGATAAAGCGGAGCCCATGGTTTTGCGTCAAAACGCGCGGCCAGAGATTTTTCGTCGGTGGGAAAATCCGGCGCGCGCGTCAGGCCGAGCTGCAGGTCCATGCCCAGCTCGAATTCGTCCAGGTGCATGAGGTTGTCAATGTAATGGATGTCGTCGTGGAATAATTCCTCAGTCGCACACATGGCGATGATGGCTTTCAGCGCAGGCGGGTGCAGCCGCGCGATCTGAATGGAATTGAATCCGCCCCAGGAAATTCCCGTCATGCCCACGTTGCCGTTCGACCACGGTTGCTTCGCGAGCCATGCGATTACTTCCAGGCCGTCCTGCTGCTCTTGGTCCGAGTATTCACGATCCGGCGGCGCGCCTTCACTCGCGCCAGTGCCGCGAATATCCACGCGCGCGGTCACATACCCGCGGCGCACGAAATAAGAATGCAGATCCCAATCACGCGCCAGAGTCCAATCATCCTTGCGGTACGGCAAGTATTCCAGAATCGCAGGGAATTTTTCGCCGGGATGCGCGGCAGGCAGCGGACCGTCCGGCATATAAAGGTTAACGGCAAGCCGCACGCCGTCTTTCATCGGAATCCACGCCTGCACCGTTTTCACCGAGGCGTATTGCGGAGGAACGGGGCAGAGTTCTTGAACTCGGCGATGGGAGACGGATTGGACAATTTCGTGGCGACACGAGTCGAGGTGGGCTCGGGCAGCGCAGGTTCGATCGGCATTGGGCCCGATGACACCGACGAGTCATGTGAAAATTAAGATTCCACATAAGGCGACGGCCGGATGTCGAATTGCTCTTTGGTATATTGACGTCGGAAGCCGATGTCGCCGTGAACTTGAATGTTCGTAAGAGCCCGGCTCCAATTTGAGTTCATAGAAGCCGTCACGATCGGATATTTGCACTCCATGATGCCGTCGCGAGCGAATTGCAGCGAAGCGCCCGACGATCCTTGCCGTCATGTTCTTGTCGGTAGTGATGCCGCGGACGATCACGCCGTCTTGAGCAGCTTGTGATTGAAGCGTCGCGGTTGCTCTACGTCAGCGACGAAGGATCGCTGCAAGAGGAATGCTATGCCACCATCATCGAACAGTGCCATGAGAGAGAAATCTTGGCGCTCTTTTCACGGGACGTGCTCCCCTTCGCGTGCAAGGCTATCACACATGAAGAGTGCGGCTAACGGCGGGAACGCTTGCGCTATGCACGACTTACGCAAACAGCTGACCGTCGGTCGTGACAATTCTTATTCATTGATATTCATCGATGTATTTGCTAGTCTGAGTCACGATCGAGCGGCTAAGAGAGCAAGATGGCGCGTAAGGGGAAATCCAATCGAAAACAATGACGCGTGTTGCCGCACCGGCACGTCGCCGAAGCTGGGAGCGGTGCGCGCGCGAGCCTATGCGGGATGGTTCAAGGCGCTGGCCGATCCCACGCGGATCCGCATCTTGAATTTGCTCGCCGCCAATCGCGATCCAGTTTGCGTGTGCGACATCGTGAAGCATTTTCCGATCGGCCAGCCAACCATTTCGCATCATTTGAAGATACTGCGTGCGACGCGTTTCGTTTTTGCCGAGAGGCGCGGCACGTTCATGTACTACCGCGTGAACCTGAAGTGCCTGGGAGAATTCCCGCACGCGGCACGCCTGATCATGGACGTATAACCAGAAGAGGGTCGAGCTGCAGTGGTTTTGCGACATCATCGAATATCGTCAATATTAAATAAATCTGAACAAGGATACGGACCATGACGAACAACAACATTAAGGAAGTGGTGCAAAGCAAATACGGCGAAGCGGCGCGGCGGTTAGCCGGCGGAGAAACGAGCGGCTGCGGATGCTCCTCCAGCGCCATTCCCTGCTGCGATCCGATTTCGTCGAACCTGTACGCGCACCATGAAACGGAAGGCTTGCCGGCGGAAGCGCTCCTTGCTTCGCTGGGCTGCGGAAATCCCACCGCGCTGGCCGAACTGCGCGCGGGAGAGACGGTGCTGGACCTGGGTTCCGGCGGCGGAATTGATGTGCTGCTTTCCGCGCGGCGCGTGGGGCCATCGGGAAAAGCCTACGGCCTGGACATGACCGACGACATGCTGGCGCTGGCGCGGGAAAACCAGCGCAAGGCCGGCGCGAGCAATGTGGAATTTCTGAAAGGAGAAATCGAAAACATTCCGCTGCCGGAAAATTCCGTGGACGTAGTCATCTCGAATTGCGTGATCAATCTTTCGGCGGACAAGAGTCGCGTATTGCGCGAGGCCTTTCGCGTGTTGCGTCCCGGCGGTAGATTCGCGGTGTCCGACGTGGTGGTGCGCGGCGAGGTGCCGGCGGACGTGCGTAAAAATATGGAATTGTGGGTAGGCTGCGTGGCCGGTGCGCTGCAGGAATCGGCGTACCGCGCCAAACTTGCGGTGGCGGGATTTGAAACGATTGAAATCGAGCCGACGCGCATCTACAGCGTGGAAGACGCCAGACAATTTCTCGCGGCCGAGGGAATTGACGTGGACGCGATTGCGCCGCTAGTGGAAGGAAAATTCGCCAGCGCGTTTGTGCGCGCGAAAAAACCCGCCGCGAAAGCCGCCGGAGCCACGCCGAACTGCTGCGGACCCGCGTGCTGCGCTCCAGCGGAAAGCGAGCAAAGATAAACGCCATGAAAACGCACTACAACGTTCTGTTTCTGTGCACCGGAAATTCCGCGCGCTCGATCATGGCCGAAGCAATTTTAAACCGCAAAGGCAAACCCGCATTCACGGCGTACAGCGCCGGGAGCCGCCCGCCCGGCCGCGTGCGCACCGAGGCGCTGAAACAACTAGAGGCCGCGCATCTGCCGACGGATGGTCTGCGCAGTAAGAACTGGGACGAATTTGCCGCACCGGGCGCGCCACAAATGGATTTCGTATTCACGGTTTGCGACAACGCCGCGCGCGAGCCGTGTCCGTTCTGGCCCGGGCAGCCGATGACGGCGCACTGGGGTGTCCCCGATCCAGCGGCGGTACAGGGCACGCCGGAACAGATCGCACGCGCGTTTCGTGATGCGTTCATGATGCTCGACCGCCGCATCAGTTTGTTTCTTTGCCTGCCGCTCGCAAGCCTGGACACGCTGGCGATCAAGAAAGAACTCGACAACATCGGGCGCGTCGAGCAGCAATGAAATCGTCAGCGACGCGTCGAGTGACGGCGGAATTCCTGGGGACACTTTTTCTGGTGGCCACAGTGGTGGGCTCGGGAATCATGGGCGAGCGGTTGGCGGGCGGAAACGTGGCGATTGCGCTGCTTGCAAACACTATTGCCACGGGCGCGGCGCTGGTGGCGCTGATTCTGGCGTTCGGGCCAATCTCGGGCGCGCATCTGAATCCTGTGGTGACGCTGGCCGACGCGATGGAGGGCGGAATTTCCTGGCGCGAGACTCCCGCGTACATTCTCGCGCAGGTCACGGGCGGAATCAGCGGCGCGATCGTCGCGCATTTAATGTTTGGGCTGCCGGTCGTAACCGTATCGCAGCATGAACGGAGCGGAGCAGCGCAAATGTTCAGCGAATTCGTGGCGACTTTCGGATTGCTGGCGGTGATCTGGGGCTGTTCGCGGCTGCGTTCGAACGCAACGGCATTCGCCGTGGGAGCGTACATCACGGCGGCGTATTGGTTCACGGCATCCACATCGTTCGCGAACCCCGCAGTGACGATTGCGCGCTCGTTCAGCGATACTTTTTCGGGAATTCGGCCGGCGGATGCGCCCGGCTTTATCGTCGCGCAAATTGCGGGGGCAATCGCCGCGACGCTACTGTTTCGCTGGTTGATACCAGTGCTGCCGTCGGCTGCGAGCGATGTGGTCTTTCCTCACAAGAGCAAGTAACCCAGAAATCGCGCGACGCCCGAAGATCGCCACTACAAGCGCCGCTGAAAAATACATACACGCTCAAGGCTTGACGACGGATTCGAGCAGCTTGGTCCAGTGCGAGAGATGTTCGAGCGACGGCGCGTGGGTGTGATCGAGCTCCAGCGGCGTGATGGAGATGGCTCCGTCGCGGATGGCGGCGAGATCCGTGTCCGGATCAATGTCTTCAATGCGCTGCTGTTCGTGCAGCCAGAAATATTTGCGGCCGCGCGGATCGGTGCCGGGCTGCAGCAGGTTGCGCGTGATTTTCGAGGATTGGCGCGTGAAGCGTACCGAGCCGTTCCAGGCTTGCGGCACGTTCACGTTCAGCAAAATCCCCGGCGGCAGGCCTTCGGTCAACATCAGCGGAACCAAAATGCGCGCGAATTGCGCGGCGGGCTTGAAATCGAATTCCTTTCCGCGGTAGGCGACAGAGATCGCGATGGACGGCACACGATTAATGGCGCCTTCCATGGCGGCGCCCACCGTCCCGGAATAATAGATGTTCTCGCCCATATTTCCGCCCCGGTTGATGCCAGAGACAACCAGGTCGGGCTTCTCTTTCAGGATGGCGTTGAACGCCAGAATCACCGCGTCCGCAGGCGTGCCCTCGATGGAATATTCGTTGGGCGCAAGCTGTTCCATGTAAATCGGCTGCCGCAGCGTGAGCGACTGCGCCGCGGCGCTGCGCTCGCGCGAAGGCGCAACGACAGTGAGCGTGGCATCGTCCTTCAGCGCGTCCACCAGCGCGCGCAGGCCGGGAGCGTGGATGCCGTCGTCGTTGGTGATCAGAATATGTGGCATGAAATTTTGCTGCGGATGTGGCGCCTTTCGAAAAATTCGTCACGGCTGAACTGCGGAGAGGAAGATGGTCGTGCATCCTCGCCGATTTTGTACTGGTCTGCCGGCCTCCGTGCCGTTGCCGTTCTTCAACAGTTTAGCACTGCTCGTGCGTCCTATCTCCTGCCTGAGCCTCTGCTTGAGCTTCTGCTGCTGCGTCTGACTACTTTGGTGCCTCCGTATTCATGCCAAGCGAGTCTGGGGAGTATTCGCGGCGTCTCTGGGTTGTAAACAACGCTCGTCCATGCCCCGCAGCTGCACTTCACAGTCTTCCCATTTTCACGTGGCAAGGAAGCGTCCGGACGGTCATATCGGTCGCATCGTGGTTGACGTGCAGTTTTCCGTGCCATCTCGTCTCACTCCGTACCCGGGTCGAAGCTCCCCAATTGTTCAATAACAGCTTCACTCAGGCGACCATCCGTATTCAGCTTCGTCACCAAAACAGACTTTTGTCCGCAGTCTATCGATACTCGCTCTATACTCACGTTTGACACGGGCAGTCCCTGGTTCTGTGCGTATACGGGAGAATTTTTTGTTTCAGATTGCACTCTACAAAAAAGAGAAACCTTCAGTATTCAGTGACTTTATCGCCGCAAATAGCGCGTCAACCTCATCGACACTCCCGCTCGTCCACCACCGGTCAGCATATACCAGCTTCTTACTCTTGAACCGTACTTCTCCTTCATTACCAATCATCCAAGCGTCTTCACCCATTTTTTGAATTTGCGTCCCTACAAACCGTTCGGCTATGTCTGGCTGCGCCATGCCAAGGTGCAGCGTCACACCGGCAATTTCGATTGAAGCCTTGCTGGCCTGCTGAGAGGGTCTTTGCTGGTGCGCGTACAGAAGTGAGCAAACTGTAAACAGAGTGAACGAAACGAAAACCATTTTCTTCATTGGCTGGCACTCCTCTAACAAGTGGCCTTTACTTGAACGCCACTATACGCCTACACGGCCAGGGGGTGTTACGGCCGGAGGTGAAAGATGGATTTGCCCGTTACGTGAAGACCATGCCGAATCCATGAAGGACAAGCCCGACGCAGAATTAGTCTAATGCTGCGAACCCGAAACCACGTAGGGTCTGGTAGGAAAGCATTACGGAGTTTGGTGGCGTTGCGGAATTTCCAGTTGGCCGGTCAGCGCACAGGGCAAGAAGAAAGCGAATGGTCGGGACGACTGGATTTGAACCAGCGACCTCACGCACCCCAAGCGTGCGCGCTACCAGGCTGCGCTACGTCCCGACCGCTTGCAACGTGAGTTAGCGTATCACTCGCGTTCGAGAAGGGTCAAGACAGCGAGGAGTTCTTCGTGCAAATCGAGCAGGAATTTGCGCTGCTGTGCGCGATGGGAGCTTCGCGGCGCGCTGCCGCGAGCATGAGCGTGCACGGCGGAGCGCCGGCGCCGCCATTCCCAGCGGAGGCTGCGCTGCTGCCGTCTGAATCTGCGCCATCGCCTGGCCACGCTCTGCGAAATGTTTGCGCGCGCCGGCGATCGTAAAGCCTTCGTCGTAGAGCAGGCGCTTGATTTCGAAAACCGTTTCGATATCTTCGCGGCGGTAGAGCCGATGGCCGCTCGGACTCTTCACCGGCTGCAGCATGGGAAATTCGGTTTCCCAATAGCGCAGGACGAACGCTTTGGTCGCCGTCAGGCGGCTGACTTCGCCGATGCGGAAAAGGCTCTTCTCCGCGCTGTCATGCATGATGCTGCGGCATCCGGTGCTGGAGCAGCGCTAGCCATCTCTATTTCGTATCGTAGGCCGATTTCCGCCGTGTCAACCCCTGCAATTTGGTCGCGGCTCGTGGAAATTCTTGCTTGCGGTGTCGCTCGGTGCGTTCACGGTGGCGCGTGCCGCGCTTTTTCAGGCGTTGGGTGAAACGGATGGGCGTGCCGAGAAAGCCGAATTCCTTGCGCAGCTCGTTTTCCAGGAAACGCTGATAGCTGAAATGCAGCGGCTTGAGCTGATTGGTGAACAGCACAAAAGTGGGCGGCGCGGTAGTGGCCTGGGTGATGTAAAAAATCTTCACTTCGCGGCTGGCGGGCGAAGTGCCACGCGTCAGGTCCACTTTCGCGAGCCAGCGATTCAGTTCGCCGGTGGAAATGCGTCTGTTGCGCGCTGCGACGACTTTGTCAATCAAGTTGTAGAGCCGATCGATATTTTCGCCGGTCTTGGCAGAGAGAAAAACCACCGGCGCGTAAGAAAGAAATTTCAGCCGGGCGCGAACCAGCGGCTCGTAATCCTGCACCAACTTGTTGGCGTTGAGGCCGCGACTTTTCCCGCCGCGTTTTTTCTTCTCCGACGATTATTCCTGCGCGGCTTCCAGCGCCAGGTCCCATTTATTCATGCACGATGATCACGGAGCGGCCGGACTGTTCGGCGTAGCTGGCGATGGTGGCGTCATGCGAAGTGATGCCCTGCGCGGCATCGGCGACAAGCAGCGCGATGTCCGCGCGTTCCAGATGCTGCCGCGCCATGATCACGCTTAATTTTTCGGCGATGAGTTTGGTTTTGCCTTTGCGGCGAATTCCGGCGGTATCGAGGAAGCGGTACGTCGTGCCGTTGCGTTCGACGACGGTGTCCACGGCATCGCGCGTGGTGCCGGGCTCGGCGGAAACGATAGAGCGCTCCGCGCCGACGAGTTGATTCAGCAGCGTGGATTTTCCGACGTTGGGCCGGCCGATGATGGCGATGTTGACGTGCGGCGCTTCCGGCGCCGGCTCGCCCTTGGGAATTTCCTCGGTGAGGGCATCGAGCAGCACGTCCACGCCGAATCCATGCTCGGCGGAGATGGGGAAAACTTCGTCGCCCAGCTCGTAGAAGGGCGAGGCAAAATCCACGCTTGCTTCGGCGTGTCCACTTTATTGACGGCGAGAATGGGCGGCTTGCCGGCGCGGCGCAGCAGCTGCGCGAGTTCCTGATCGAGCGGCGTGGGGCCGGCGCGGCCGTCAACAATTTGCACGACGCGCGTGGCATTTTCAATTGCGACGCTGGCCTGGCGCAAAATTTCGCCGGGGATGCCGGCTTTGTCTTCGGGAACGATGCCGCCAGTGTCCACCACTTCGAAGCTGCGCCCTTCCCAGTTCGCGGTGCCGTAGATGCGGTCGCGCGTGATGCCGGGTTCGTTGGTGACGATGGAGCGGCGCGTGCCGGTGAGGCGATTGAATAGCGTGGACTTGCCCACGTTGGGGCGGCCGACGATTACGATGGAGGGGAGCTTGGAGGTCATTTGAGTTGCACAGCGCGCGTGCGAGGCTTCTACATTAACACGTAAGGCGTCGGCGGCGAACGGGCGCGAGGGGTTGGCAAAAATAGCAGGGCGGTCCGAGCGCAGAGGCGCAGAGAAATGGAGGGAGGGGGGGGTGTGGGGGATGGGAGGTGAGGGAGTGCTGCGGGGGGGAGGTGAAAGCAGAAAAGTAGCGATAGAACGAGGGCTGTGTGTGTAATACGCGTGTTAATAAATATAGTAGCGATAGAATCGCGTGATGGGATGGAAAGCGGGCGAGGGTGGAACGCTGGGAAGACGCGTGCGCAGTGGGGAAAAAGCGGTGCGAATTGCTGCGTATGCTTCGTTCGAGATAACAGGAAGGCGGCGGCGAAACCTTGTGCGTTAGTACAGAACTGGTACAGCGCCAAAAATCGCAAAATTATTGCGAGCTGACCGCGAGGTCAGGCGGAGGTACAGGTATCAGACGGTATTCTAATTCGGACAATAATTCATTTGCAAACCGGTTCTCGTACGGCACTCTTTACATCAATGGTGAGCAGCATCAAATCGGCGGAGCTTAAGCTCATCTGGGCCGCAAAACATCTCCGCGCAATTAAGCGATGTGTCAAAGCCACTCCGCCAGCCAACCGCACAATATCGCCGTCAAGGCGCAGGGCAAAATGAAGGTCAACGTTCCAAAGGCCCCACCACGGACGATCTCCATACTTGCCGGGGAGATGGTCTATCAAATGAGGTCTGCCCTCGATCACTTGACGTTTGAAATCATCAAGCAGAATCCACATGTTGCCACCATGACGCGGAGTGGCACGAACACTGTCAATTTCCTCTTAAAACCAAACTGCCGAAGAAAAGCGTGCCACCGCTGGCAAAAAGTCATTTCGCCCGGAATCTTCCGGGGATTTCCGACAAGGCGTTTACAATCATCGAGCGGATGCAGCCGTACTATCGGATAGGCGCCGTAAATAACGCTTTGAGGTCCCGCGCTTCTCTTCGTATCACGCACAGTACTAAACACGCCCTCGAGTCGCCAGCGCCATTACATTAAATTCAGCAGTGGAGTGAGCGTGGGCGGATGGGAGATGTTTGATCGTGGCGCAATAATCGCACGACCTCAATCCGCTAGAAAGTCGGACCGACCCGTGTATGTGAATCGCCGCTACAGGACGCTTGTAGCGTTCAATGAAACGGAACATTTGGGTGAAGCGAATGCTGTGCCTGTCGACCACCTCTTGTTTTTTGATTCTTTATCACATTCAAACTTTTGTTGTCCCTGCATTGCACGAGCTTATCAAGAAGCCTTAAATGCGCCCGAGGGTTGCCCCGCCGCCAATGGTGCCCCCGGCGCAGCCCTACTTGCGTGTAATATCTTAAAGTTCAGTGCGCACAGCCACTCCTGGCTGTGCCACCTCACCCCATGCCTAAAAAAGCTGCTGCTGCTGCAAAATCTGAGGATGTGACGATCGAGGGAATCTTTGGGACTGGCGGACTGCTGGAGAGCCGGCACCCGGGATACGAATTCCGCTCGTCGCAGCTGGCCATGGCGGAAATCGTGGATGAGGCTTTTCAGAAGCATCAGCACGCGATCATCGAGGCGGGCACCGGCACGGGCAAAACTCTGGCATATCTGATTCCCGCGATTCGCAGCGGGCGGCGCGTGGTGATTTCCACAGCCACGAAATCCCTGCAGGAACAATTGTTCAATAAGGATGTGCCGTTCCTGCAGAAACATTTTGCGCCAAACCTGAAGGCGGCGCTGATGAAGGGGCGCAACAATTTTTTGTGCCGGCAGAAAGTGCACCAATTCGAGGGACAAGCGCTGCTAAAAGGGATGGATGAGGTGGATTGGTTCGCGCAGATCCGCGACTGGGAAAAGCTGACGGAGACGGGCGACCGCTCCGAGCTGACTTTCTTGCCGGACGACGCGGAATTGTGGCATCGCATTGACGCGCGCAGCGACCTTTGCACGGGACAGAAGTGCCCGGAATTCGCGCGCTGCTTCCTGACGGCGATGAAACAGCGCGCGCAGGAAGCGGACCTGATCATCGTGAACCACCACCTATTTTTCGCGGACCTGGCCATTCGCCAGGATGATTTCGGCTCGATCCTGCCGGAATATTCGGCGGTGGTATTTGACGAGGCGCACGAGATCGAAGACGTGGCCAGCGACTATTTCGGGCGGCGCGTATCGAGCTACCAATTCGAAGAGCTGGTGCGCGACACCGAAGCGATGTTGCGACTGCTGAAAATTGAAGCCTCGCCGCTGCGCAAGCACTTGCTGCGCGTGCGCGAACGGGCGCGCGGATTCTTCGAGCATTTTCCGGAGCGCGAAGGGCGCTATCCGTTCGGTCCAGCAGAACGTAAATCGTTTCTAGAAAAGAATCACGAGGCGTTCGAGGATTTGTCCGCCGCCGTAAAACGCGTCGAGACGGAACTTTCCGCGCTGAATCCCAAACCGGAAGAGGTGGTGACGCTGGCGCGGCGTGGCGCGGACCTGCGGCGCGAATTCGAATTTCTGCTGGAGAGCGAAGAAAAAAGCTACGTCTATTGGTACGAACGGCGCGGCAAGGGCATCGTGCTGACGGCGACGCCGATTGACGTGAGCGAAATCCTGCGCGAAAAGCTTTTCGACCAATTCGATACGGTGGTGCTGACGTCCGCGACGCTGGCGGTGGGCGGGCGGTTCGATTTTCTGAAGCAACGCCTGGGGCTGCAGCCCGCAAAAGAAAAAGTGCTGCCGCAGGAATTCGATTTTCACGAACAGGCGCTGCTCTACATTCCCTCGGACATGCCGGATGTGCGCCACGAATCGTTTTCCAGGCGCGCGGCGACAGGAAATCACCAAGTTGCTGGAAATTTCCAAGGGCCGGGCGTTCTGTCTTTTCACCAGCTACGCGCAGATGCGCGCAGTACATGAGTTGGTTTCAGGGCGCCTGCCTTTTCCGATGTTGCTGCAGGGGACGGCGCCGAAATCAATTCTGCTGGAGCGCTTCCGCTCGACGCCGAACGCGGTGCTTTTTGCAACCGCCAGCTTCTGGCAAGGCGTGGACGTGCCGGGGACGCAGCTCTCCTGCGTGATCATTGATAAATTGCCGTTCGCTGTCCCCAGCGATCCGATCGTGGCGGCGCGCGTGCGGGCTTTGCAGGAAGATGGGCGCAATCCGTTCGCGGAATATCAGGTGCCGGAAGCGGTGCTGGCGCTGAAGCAGGGCTTCGGGAGATTGATCCGCTCGAAGACGGACCGCGGGATTCTGGCGATTCTGGATAACCGCATCTCGCGAATGCAGTATGGTAGAATTTTTCTGGAGTCCCTGCCTGATTACACCACCACGCAGGATATGGCGGAAGTGGCGCGGTTCATGGAAAACCATCCGGACTAAGGAAGGGCGATGTACGAAGTGAGCGTGGACGAGACGTTTGCCGCGGCGCACAATCTGCGGAACTACAAGGGAAAATGCGAGGATTTACACGGGCACAATTACAAAGTGCGCGTGACGCTGGCGGGCGCGGAGCTGGACGCGACAGGGCTGCTTTACGATTTCGTGCACTTAAAGCAGGTGATTCAGGGCGTGATTCGCGCGCTGGATCATAAATATCTGAACGAGCTGCAGCCGTTTGACGTGCTGAATCCTTCCGCGGAAAACATTGCGCGCCATATTTACGACGAGACCGCGAAGCAGATGCGCGCGACGGCGAACGGCGCGGCGATTTCGAGCATTACGGTGTGGGAATCGGATGTGACCGCGGCGACGTATCGGCCTTAGCGCGCAGGCTGGTGTTGTGCGGATCACAAACGCGAGACGAGGAACGCGGCGAAAAAATGAACCGGGCATTTCTGATTATCGCGATTCCTGCTTTTTTGGTTTCCATCTTCTGGCTCACGCTGGGATGGGGCTGGCACACCGCGGTGGCCGGCGGCTGCCTGGAAATCGCTGCCGCCGCAGGAATCGTGATTTACGTTGCGCGGCGGACGCAGGCGCCGCAAAGTCCCGGGCCGGGAGGTCCGGAGGCCGGGCGCTGAAATTTCTGGATTCGTCATGAGCAGCGCAGAAAAATTGTAAAATCCGCGAACGGAATATGCGATAGTGGCCGCTTGCGCCCGGACATATTTTCGCTGGCGCAACAGTCTGCTGTTCGCGCGGAAAGCACGAGTGCAGGAATAATCGGCTGCGGCAATTCACTGGCGGAGGAGCTACGCACATGAAAAAAGCGATTTCCATCCTGGGAGCCTGGGTACTGGTGGCGATGTTGGCCGCGACAGCGCTGGCGCAGGGCACAGGCAGACTCAACGGCGAAATTTTGGACAAGGACGGAAAGCCCTTCGCGGACCAGGCGGTGACGATCAAAAACCCGGACACGGGCCAGACCTACAATTTGAAGACGGACAAGAACGGGAAATTCGTGCAACTGGGAATGCGCAGCGGAGTGTATTTGATCACCCTGGACAGCCTGGGTTATTCCGAGAAATATCAGGTGCAAGACGCGCAAGAAAATAATTACAAGCTCGACTTGAAGCAAGTGGCGGCGGCGACCGTGGCAGCGCATCCAGAAGAAGCCAAGAAGAAAGAAGAAACCGAAGATAAATTCAAGCTGATGAAGCAGCATTTCGACGCAGGGGTGGCCGCGCTGGGGGCGGGCAACGATCTGCGGGCGCAAATCAAGGCGGCGCCGGCGGATCAGAAATCGTCGTTGCAAGCGCAGCGCACCACCGACTGCACGACGGCAGCCACCGAATTCTCGCAAGCGGTGCAGAATCTGGGCGAGAAAGAGGTCAACAACCGCGCGATGATCCTGGGCAATCTGGGAGCCGCGAACGAATGCGCCGGCAAATTTGCGGATGCCGCGGACGCGTTTCAGAAGGCGATCGATACGAAGCCGGTCGCAGGGTATTACACCGGCCTGGCGACCAACCTGGCAAACGCGGGCGCGTCGGAGACCGATGCGAAAGATTCCGAAGCGAAGTTCGCGGCAGCCAGCACGGCCTGCGACAAAGCGACCGCGCTCGATCCGGCGGCGGGCGCTATCTGCTGGAAAAACCTCGGCATCGTGCTGAGCAACAAGGGCCGCATGAAAGAGGCGATCGCCCCGTTGCAAAAGGCCGCCCAAGCCGACCCCAAGGACCAGATTACCTGGTACATGCTGGGAAGCGCGCTGACCGCGACGATTGACACCAAGCAAGAAGGCGAAAAAATGACGTATATCATTCCCCCAGGGACCTTTGAAGCCTATCAGAAGTGTGTTGATGCCGGGGCGGAGAACGCCACGGGGCAGCTCTGTAAGGGCGCCCTGGACGGGCTGAAGGCCATGAGCGGCGGGCAGGACACTTCGATGAGTCAAAAGAAGAAGAAGTAGGCCATTTATTGGCAGGAAATTGGTACGTCGGGGGCTGTGTGCGCGCGCAGCCGCCCAGTAAGCTTTCCCCTTCCCGGAATTCCCGTTTTGGTACGCTTTCTTTTCTCGATTCGCCTTGCGAGGAGTGTTATTCTTTCGCTCATCGTTCCGCGAAACGCGCCATGTGGCGCTTCGCGTGCAGCGTCGAGCAGTGCGTCGCGGAAACCCCCAGGGGAACCCGGTGGAGAAGTGGAATTGAACCAGCCCAGCACAGAACGCCGCCGCAGCGAACGACTTTCAGAATCATTGCCGTTGATCGTGCGCGGGATTGACCTGCTTGGCCAGCCTTTCGAAGAACGCACCACCACGCTTGCGTTCAATCTGCACGGATGCCGCTATACCTCCAAGCACCATCTGCCGCGCAATACCTGGGTCACGTTGGATCTGCCACAGGGAGTAGCGCAGGCTGTGACGCACGCGAACGCGGGAACAAATGCCAGCGCACACTCGACGGGAAATTCTCGAACCACCTTGCGCGCGCGCGTTGCGTGGGTACAGCGGCCGCACTCGATTCGTGATTTCTTCCAGATTGCCGTGGAGCTGGAAAGTCCCGCGAATATCTGGGGCACGGACGCTGCGGAATGGAATAGCGCAGCCGCGGCGATTTCAGAATCTATCGCGTTACCAGCAAGATCGATACCACGCTTCACCGAACAGCCGGCGACGGACACAGCGGCGGGGAACCTCCGGAATTTTATGGACCATTTCAATGCGGAAGTGAGAACTGATTCGCGGGAGACTCACACGGCGTCTGAACCTGCGCAGGAGTTCGCGCCGGAAGCCGCGCACCCGGCCGAAGCTGCGCCGGCTGCGAATAACCCTCTGCTGCGGGAACTGCGCGCGGAGCTGGACCGTGAGGCCAAGGACGCGGTGTTAGCCGCAGCCGAGCAGGCCCGTGAGGAAGTGTTACAGACCGCGGCGGCCACCGTGCGCGAGCGGAACAGCAGCGCTGAGGAACTTTTCGCGAAGTGGAAGAGCGAGATTGAGAAGATGCAGGCCGGCGCGCGCGAGGAATTTTTCGCGCAAGTAGCTGCGAAGCAGGACGAAGCGCTGGGCGCGTTGAATTCCGAGTTCGAACAGAAATTCGGGCAAACCCGCGAACTGCTGGATGAGATCACGCGCCAGTCGGAAACGCTGCGCGCCGAAAGCGGCAACGCGGAAGCAGCCACCAGCCAAGTAGCTCGCGTGCTGCTGCAACTGGAAGCGGCGGACGCCGCGCGCACCACGAAATCGGCGGAGCCGACGAAGGAACAAATCGCGGCTCAGGAGAGCGCGGTAGTCGTCTGGCGGCAGCGACTGGAATCGGAAATGACGCTGGCGCAGGGGCAATGGAACGAGCTGCTGCAATCGTCGCTGGACAATAATCTGCAGCGGATGGTCGAGCAGCTTGCCGAACGTTCGCAGGAAGTGCTGCGCAACGCCGAGCAGAAAATGACGGAGCGGCTGGGTGAACTGCGCCAGCCCTTCGCACAAGCCGCTGCCGAGGCGCGCGAGACGTTTTCGGGGATTCAATCTTCGCTGGAGCAGGAAGTATTGAAGGCGCGCAGCTCGCTGGCGGAAGTGAAGCAAGTGGCCAGCCGCACCGAGGAATTTTCGGCGCAGCTGGAAGCCGCCAGTCACGATACGGTGAACGAGCTGCACCGGCGCCTGGAAAGAATTCTGGACGCGCAGACCGCGGAAATGAATCGCCGCATGGAAAATCTCTCGGCGGACGTTGCGCAGCGGGTGGTCCCGGTGCTGGATTCGCTCAGCCATCAGTTTCAGGAGCGCGCGGTGGCCGAGGCTGAGGCGAAACTCGCGCCGCATCTGGAGCGTGTGCCGGCGCTTTTGCACGAGCTTGCGGCGCGCGAAGTGCAGCTGGAAGATAGCCTGCGGCTGCATCGCGAACGATTGCGCCAGGTTTCAGAAAATAATCAGCGCGAGGTTGGCACGCAGGTGGCCGCGACGCTGGCCAGCTTGCACGCCGATTTTGAAGTCGCGCGCAAGGATGCGCTGGCGAAGTGGTCCGAGGAATTGGACGCAAGTGGAGTGCGCGCATCGCACGCGGCGGCGGAATCCATCGGGCACACATCAGAATGGCTGCAGCAGGAAGCGCGGGCGCGTCTGCAGGCGCTGGTGGAACAGTCCTTTGTGACGGCCGAGGCGGGACTGGGACAACGCAGCGCGGACGTGGCGCAGAAATTCGAAACGCAGCTCGCGGCGCAGTCCGCGACGCATTTGGGCCAAATCCGGGCGCAGGTGGAAGGCGTTGCCGGCGAAGTGACGGCGCACACGCGCACGGAACTCGATCGCGCGGCCGAGGCTGCGGCGGCTTCCTTTGGCCAGTTGCTGCACGAAGTCTCCGAACGCGAGACCACGCAGTTCGCCGCCAGCACCGCAAGCACGCGGCGCGAGCGCGCGGAAGAATTTGACCACGCTACGCAACAGTTGCTGCATCAACTGGACGTGAACGCTTTTTCGTCCGTCGAGCGCTTCCGCACGCAGCTGGCGGCGCAGTGGGAAACAAGCGTCGGCGAAGGGCGCGCGGCGCTGGGCGCGGAATTCGCGTCGGCGCTGGAAGGTTTTCGCACCGAGCGCGACGCGCACCAGAACGAATGGAGCGCGCAGCTGGAGCGCGTGAGCGGCGACGCGGCCGGAAAATTCCAGGATCGCTTGCAGACCACGGCCGATTCCTGGGTGATGGCTTCGGTGCGGCGGCTCAACGAGCATGGGCAGAACGGCATCGAATCGCTGCTGCGCTCCGCTGATCAGGCGCTGCGCGATTCCTGCTCGAAAGTTTTCGATGGGCTGGCGCAGATGCTGCGCGAACGCGCCACCAACGTCGCGGGCGCGGGCAACGTAGCCGGATTTACGCAGGTTGGCAATCGCGACACGCCCGAACCAGCTGGCCCGCGCAAAGAATCAATCTAATCCACTCGACAGCCTCCGCTGAATCGCTACGCTCGCCAGAACATGTGATTGATTCACGGCCACGGCGATCGCCCCATTCTCAAGAGGTGCGCATGACTGGATCGCACATCTTGCTCGACCACATCCTGCTGGTAATGATCACACTAGTCTGGCCAGTTGCCGAGTGGCGCTGGTATTATCCGCGCTCGGTGCGCGCGATCGCAGCAGCCATACCCGGCGCGCGCGCGAGGTTGTATCGCAATAGCGTCGCGCCGCAATGGGTGTTCACGGCGTGGATCATTGAGGAATCAAACAAGCGATGCAAACTATGGTTCGACGATAAATCGCTTCTCACGAAGAAACGGAAGATTTTCGTCACCGAATAGCCTGCCTTCGCGCTGCTGCGGCTATTGCGAACGCTGCTGTTCGGATGCACCGCGGACGGCGTCTCCGCTGACTATGCGCGGGCCGCGTATTCCGTTCTGCCCTTGCAGACTGAGTGCGGGCACTTGCAATCCAGGTCCGGAATTTCTTCCATCGCCGCGCACTGCGGGCTGCAATACTTCTCCGAAGAGACCTGACACGTACAAATCGGATGTGCGCATTTCTTGGTTTCGCTGGTGGCCATCGGCTTCTCCCTTTTCGGTGGTTAAAAACGCGAGTGTAGCAGTTTTCTTCGCCGAAACGGACCAACATCTAAGTAAAATGCGGCCAAGTCCTCGTACGGCGCGCAGGCGTCTTTATTTCTTCCCGACAACGTCCAGAACTGCGTTGGCCACGTAATTCACTTGCTCCGCGGTCATGCTGGGGAACAGCGGCAGGCTGAGGACGCGCTCGCAGGCGCGTTCGGCGTTCGGAAACGTTCCCATCGGATAGCCGAGTGAGGAGTAGGCGGGTTGCAGGTGGATGGGCTTGGGGTAATGCACGGCGGTGTCTATGCCGCGCGCGGAAAGTTGCGCGATTACCGACGTGCGGTTCTTCACGTAGATCACGAACTGGTGATAGACGCATTCATCGCGCGGGTCGTCGTGCGGCATTTGCAGGCGCGCGCCTTCCAGCAGGCGGCGATATTCTGCGGCGATTTCGCGGCGCTTCTGCGTCCAGGCGTGGAGGCGGCGCAGCTTGATGCGCAGCACAGCGCCTTGAAATCCCTGCATGCGGTAATTGTAGCCGGGGAATTCGTGGTCGTAACGCGCGGTCTGGCCGTGGGAACGCGCGGCGCGCGCGAATTTCGCAATCGCGTCATCGTTGGTGGTGAGCGCGCCGCCCTCGCCATAGGCGCCCAGATTTTTCGTGGGATAAAAACTGAATGCTGCCGCGAGGCCCAGAGAACCGACGCGCTGGGCGCGATAGCGCGCGGCATGCGCTTGCGCCGCGTCTTCCAGGATGCGCAGATGATTGCGCGCGGCAATTTCGCGGATGGGGTCCATGTCCGCAGGCCGGCCGTACAGATGCACCGGCAGAATCGCGCGCGTGCGCGGCGTGATGGAGCGCTCGATCAGCCGGGGATCCAGATTCGCGGTAACCGGGTCAATATCCACGAACACCGGCCGCGCGCCGCAATACGTGATTGCTTCCGCGGTAGCCAGAAAAGAGTTCGGCGTGGTGATGACGTCGTCGCCAGGCTGCACGCCCAGCGCCAGCAGGCCCAGATGCAACGCGGCCGTCCCGCTGCTCAGCGCCACACAGTGCTTGATGCCGCAGAAATCGGCGAACTCGCGCTCGAACGCGTCCACTTCCTCGCCCTGCACGAACGATGAATTCCGGCAGACGCGGTCGAGCGCCGGAAGAATCTCATCGCGCAACTCGGCGTATTCGGATTGCAAGTCCAGCAACGGAACTTTGATCACGCTGGCATCACGCAGGCCTGTTCACCCATACAAAAACTTTACTGTACCCGGCGTCGCGCCACAAGCCCGACCGGAACATACGTACGCTCAGATGTGCGTCAGCGTGCCGGTGACTTTGGTGCGGCGCAGCGCCCAGGCAAACACCAGGAAAGATAGCGGGATCAGGATCGCGGCGAAAAGAAGCAAGGCCCCGAGGGAAGGCCACAGCTGGCGCCAGCCCGCGCCGGCGAGCAACGCGGCGCGCATTCCTTCCAGAGAGTAAGTCACCGGAATCAAGCGCGCCAGAAATCGCAGCGGAGCCGGCAGCACGCTGATGGGGTACATCATCCCACCGACGAGCCCGGAAATTCCCAGCACCAGCCACTTCGCGGGATTGCCGCGTTTGAAAAGAATCGAATAGCCGGCCGATACAATTCCCAGTCCTGCAAACGCCAGAATGGACGCGAGGAGAACTGCGACGGCGCCGGGCCAATTCGCGGCGCGCGGCGTGAAATCGAAAAGCAGCGCGCCCCATGCGAGATAGACGCCCGTACGCAGGGCCAAGGCCGTGAAGGGATACACCGCCGAGCCTGCCAGGATGACGGGGAGCGGAGTCTGCGTCACCAGCAAAGCTTCCAGGGTGCGATTCTGCCGCGCTTCCTCGATGCTGGAATCGAAAGCGGTGAGCGACACGCTCAGGTAATCGAAAAACGCAAAACCCACCAGCGCGAACGCAAAGTAATTGCTGCCGCCGGGCACCGCGCGGGTGAGTTCAGGACTTTCGACGAAGCGCGACAGATAGTAAAACGTGGCCACCCCGAAAAGAGCTTCGAGAGTCTCCAGCAGCAGCGCTCCGCGATAGCCGCGCGCGATCGCGAAATCGCGCGCAAAGAAAGCGGCAATCTTGCGCAGCGTGCGCCCCAGGTTCATGGCTGGGCCTCGGCAACCGCCGAATGGCGCGCCAGACGCGTGATGGCGTCTTCCAGATTCGCGGCGCCGGCCGCTGCGCACAGGCCGCGCGGAGAATCAAAAGCCGCGACCCGTCCGGCTTCGAGCAACAGCACGCGATCAGCGATTTCCGCCACTTCGCTCAAAGTGTGTGACGCGAAAAGCAGCGTGGTGCCGTGCTGGCCTACCACGTCGTCTTTCAGTAGCCGACGGAAATCCGCAGCCGCCAGCGGGTCGAGGCTGCGTGTAGGTTCATCGAGCAGCAGCACGGCGGGCTGGTGGAGCAGCGCGCGCGCCAGGCCCACACGATGCGTCATGCCAGTGGAAAGCGTACGCACCTGGCGATCGAGGTCCGCAGCGATGCCCATGCGTTCGGCTATGAGCGTGATGCGCCTGCGCGCTTCCGCGCGGGACATGTTGTTCATGGCGGCGAAGAAGCTTAGATTTTCCCGAGCGCTCAGCCGAGTGTAAAAGCCCTCGTCGCCGCCGGTGTGGTAGCCGAACTGGCGTCGCGCGCGGGAGGGATGGCGTGCGACGTCGCAGCCGGAAATCGCGGCGTGGCCGTGAGTGGGGAAAATCAGCGTGGCCAGGATGCGGAGCAGCGTGGACTTTCCCGCGCCATTCGGCCCCACGATTGCTACAACCTCACCGGGTTGTACCAAAAAGGAAATCCCCGCAAGAACTCGTTCCGTCGGGCGCGCCACGGGATGTAGCAGCGCACGCCAGCCGGAATGCGCAGGTGGAAAATATTTTTCAAGCGCTTCGACGGAAATGGCAGGCGAAGGCATTACAAACGTTATAACTGAAATCACTACGGCGAATCCAGTTCTGTCATTGCTGTTCGGGGCGAGTGACAGTAGAATAGCCTAGGTCGTGTCGATCACCACAGGGCGTGCGTATCGAACCGGTCCTCCGCCGCCGAATTCGCAGGCGGAAGAATTGCCCCAGCCCAATACCACGGGAGCGGCCGCAATGGACGCACCTCTCTCCTTACATACGATTGTCGTAGCTGCACCTGAACAGGTCTCGTGTCCTCTCGGTGAGGAATCGGCGATCTTGAATCTGAAGAACAGCGTGTACTACGGGATGAATCCGGTGGGCGCGCGTGTTTGGGATCTGCTGAAGCAACCAAAGAGCGTCACGGAGCTGCGCAACGCTTTGCTGGAAGAGTACGAAGTGGATGCAGCGCGTTGCGGAGACGATCTGCTGGCTTTGCTGGAAACCATGCGCAGCGAAGGGCTGATCGAAGTGCGTGGCGCGGCGGCCAGTGCGTGACGAGCGCGACTTTGTCCGGGAGACCGGGTTCAAAATGACACTGCATGCTTTCTGTGCCAGGGCGGCTGCGCTGCCGATTAGGCAATCATGATGGAACGCTGGCAAAGATTCTGGGGGCTCAACGGCTATGAGCGCGGCATCGCGCTGGAAGCGGCTGGCGGACTTCTGGCTACGTGGCTGGGTTTGCGGCTGGCGGGCTTTCGCCGTTGGCAGAGCGTGCTGGTGAGGCTGGCTCCCTCCGCGAATACCACCATGCGTCGCCGGGACGCATCGCAAAGACAGTCCGCGGAAATGATCGCGCGCATGGCAGCAGCGGCGGCGCGAAATGTTTTCTTCGCCACGAATTGCCTGGAGCAGTCGCTGGTACTGTGCTGGCTGCTGCGACGGCGCGGGATTGCGGCGGAGCTGCACATCGGAGCACGCAAGGAATTCGAGCGCTTCGAAGCGCACGCGTGGGTGGAAGTGGATTCCGCGGTGCTGAACGACACGAGCAGGGAGCACCAGCACTTCGTCCCATTCGACGGCCCGATCTCGCCCCTGGAGGCGCGAACCGATTGAGCGGCATTGTGGGCATCTACGATCGCAGTGGCGCGCCAGTGGAGCGCGGGCTGTTGCAGGCGCTCGCTCATTTTCTCGCGCAGCGCGGACCGGACGGCCGCGACACCTGGTCGCACGGCGCGATTGGCTTGGGCCACACCATGTTGTGCACCTCGCGCGAATCGCAAATCGAGCGGCAGCCAGCCAGTCTCGATGGCCAGCTGTGGGTCACCGCGGATGCGCGCATTGATTGCCGCGAGGAATTGGAGAAGAAGCTCGCGCTGCAGGGCTGCGGCGCCAATGGCCGCGTGGCCGCGGACTCCGACCTGATCCTGCGGGCGTATGCGGCCTGGGGCGCGGAGTGCGTGCAACACTTGCGCGGGGATTTTGCGTTCGCGATCTGGGACGCGCGCCGGAAACTGCTGTTTTGCGCGCGCGATCATTTCGGAGTGAAGCCTTTCTATTATTCCGAGATGGGAGAGCGCTTTCTTTTCAGCAACACGCTCGATTGTTTGCGCCAGCATCCGGAAGTTTCCGAGGAACTGAACGACGCCGCGATCGCCGATTTTCTGCTCTTTGGCGTGAACTGCGACGCTGCCACCACCACGTTCCGCGACATTCGGCGCCTGCCCGCGGCGCATGCGATGACCATCAGCTCCGAAGGACTGCGCATCCAGCGTTACTGGTCTGCGCCCACCGAAGGGCGCATCCGTTATCAGCGCGCGGAAGATTACGTGGAACATTTTCAAATCCTGCTGCAAGCGGCCGTGGCGGACCGCACCCGCGTGGATCGTGCCGGGATTCTGCTCAGCGGCGGCCTGGATTCGGCAACGATCGCCGCGACGGCGCGCGAGCTCGCCCGCGATACGCTGGATTTGCGCGCTTACACCGTAGTCTATGAATCATTGGTTCCAGACGAGGACGGCGAGCATGCGCGCGGCGTGGCCGAATTCCTGAAGATTCCGCAGCGATGCATTCCCATGGATGCGCTGCAGCCGTTCGAGCGCTGGAACGAGCCGGAGACAATGTCGCCCGAGCCGGTGGACGATCCCTACTTTGCGGGCCTCTTTGACCAGTACCGAACCATCGCGGCCGATTGCCGCGTCGTGCTTTCAGGCGAAGGCGCGGACAACCTGATGGACTTTCAGATGTGGCCGTTTGCGCAAGACTTGGTGCGGAATCAGGAATGGGGCAGCCTATTCCGGGAATCTTCCCGATATCTTTGGCTCCGGCCTTCGGTTGTCCCCGGGCTGAAGCGTCGCATACTGGGTCTTTTCGGCAAAGATCCCACCGCGCCGGTGTACCCGCGCTGGTTGGTGCCAGACTTTGCGCGTCGCCTGAACCTGAAGGACCGCGCCAGGGAGTGGAGCGAGCTTCCGGCCACGCGCCCTCATCCTGTGCTGCCTAAAGCGCACGCGTCGCTCTCGTTGCCGCACTGGTCGGCGATGTTCGAATACCAAGATGCGGGAGTTACGCGCTGCCCCGTTGAGGTACGGCTCCCCTTTTTGGATTTGCGTGTGGTGAATTTCCTTCTGGCGCTTCCTCCTTTCCCACTATTTTTCGAGAAACAGCTATTGCGCGAGGTTGTGGCGGGGCGATTGCCTGAAAATGTACGCACCCGGCGGAAGACGCCTATGGCAGGCGGTCCTTTGTTGACACATTTGAGACAAACGAAAGCAGGATGGATGGATAAGATGGCATGGGACGCGCAGATGGACTCTTACGTGAATCGCGCGGAGCTGGCGACGTTTCGAAATGACACGAACGCGGAGCAAGCGTATTCCGCTGTTCGCCCGCTTTGCCTTAACTTTTGGTTGCAGTCAGCGCGCAAGGTCCGGTATAACTTGCGTGCGGAGGTTCGCAATGCTTAAGCCCGTTAAACGGGATAATAAGAAGCCGTATTCATCTCCTATCATAACGGTCTACGGTACCGTGCAGGAATTGACGCAAAAAATAGGCATTCGGGGCAATAAGGACTCGTCTCTACCTCGCGGCCTGAAGACGCACACCTAGCCACGGAAGAATCCAGACGAGTGCCAGGAGTACGTCTCAATACGATTGTCTGGAATCTTCTTAACGCGAACCCGGTTGCGACAGATCAAGCAGGCCCGGTAAATCGGCTTGACAGTCGGTTCAGGCTGCAAGCCGAAATTGGTCTTTGACCTCAGTGAAATTCACCTACGCCGTTTTTGGCCTGTTGCTCGAATCCAATCTTCCAATCCCTGAGTTAACTCCGATACGTCCGAATCATGATTCATCCTTGCTCGAGTCATCAAACGATCGTGTGGTGGCGATTCACCTGAATGCTTCTCCTCCAACCAGCGGAGGAGTTCCAGCGGGACCTGAAGAGCTAAGCTTTGCGACTTCGTACAAGGACCCAGCGGGCAACCCAGCTTTGCGCATATGGAAGGCTGCGGGCTCCCGTTACTTGAGACTCGCCTACTACGACGGAACGCAATTCTGGCTGGATCGCGAGGGCCGCGAAGTCTGGGCCACCTGGCCCGGCAATTTAGCGTATGGAAGACACCGCAACGTATCTGCTGGGGCCCGTTCTGGGGATCCTGTTGCGGCTGCGAGGCGTGACGTGCTTGCACGCCAGCGCGGTGGCGTTCGGCGAAAGAGCTGTCGCGTTTGTGGGATCCGAAGGCGCGGGAAAATCGACGACGGCGGCGGCGCTGGCGCGGCGCGGCCACGCCGTATTGTCCGATGACGTGGTTGCTCTGGCCGAGCGCGATGGCTCGTTCGTTGTGCATCCCGCCTATCCGTATTTGTGCCTCTGGCCGGAGTCCGTGGAATCGCTCTACGGTTCCGCGGAGGCGCTGCCGCAGTTCAGCGCGAATTACGAAAAGCGCTGCCTCTCACTCGGAAAACAGGAATTGCGATTCGCGGAACAAGCCTTGCCGCTGGCTGCGATCTACATCCTGGGCGAGCGCCGGGGAGACTCCGCTCCAGTGGTCGAAGAGCTCGCGCCGCAGCGGGCGTTCCTGGCGCTGGTGGCCAATACGTTTGCGACGAATACCCTGGACAGCAGCATGCGCGCTAAAGAATTTGAAATTCTGGCACGCGTGGCCCCCAGCGTTCCCATCCGCGCGTTTTTTGCGCATCAAGACCCGAGGCGGCTGCCGGAGGTTTGCGATCTGCTCGAGAAGGAAGTGCGAGATTTACATACGTGGAATTCCGCGCGCGTGTAGTAAGAAAACTTATTGATCGGCGGTTGTGTACCCTTCCGGGACAGTAGCTTTTTGAATACCGCGTAGTGGAATGCTCCTCCATCCTTTCGTGGCCGGTCCAACCAAGCTGTGCTACCATCCTCGTGCAAATGGCGTGTCCGTCCCTCACGATTCGGCGCCTTCGCCAGAAACCGGGGGTAATCGCATGTTCGCAAGATGAGGATTTCCCAGCTCCCTTCGACTCGGCCGCCACCACTGCCCCTTCCAGCTCACCAAACATCATTCCAGAAAAAATAAACTGAGGAGAAACTTCATGCAGACGAGATCCCCGCTAGTGAGAATCGGAATCACGGCCGGCGTACTACTGGCCGCATTTGTTCTGTTCTTGTCGCTACAGATGCAACACCGCGCGCATTCATCCCAGCCCATTGCGAGCAATCATACAGCAGTCTTGGCCCAACCTGCGGCCCCGCTCTCCGCCGTGCAAAAGGAAAATTTGACGAGCGCCTACGGCAAGCTGCCGCTGGCGTTCGAGGCCAATGAAGGCCAGACGGCGCCGCCAGTTCACTACATGGCGCGCGGCCAGGGCTATCAATTGTTCTTGACGAACCAGGAAGCGGTGCTCACCTTGCGCCAGCCGGCAGTCCCGCGCACGAAATCAACGAAACGCCCGTCGCTGCTCGCCGCGCAAGTGAGCCGCAAGCCGGCTTCCGTCGGGAAAACTTCGGTTCTGCGCATGCATTTCGACGGAGCCAATCCTGCGGCTGAAATCGTGGGAGCGAATCCGCTGCCCGGAAAAACGAACTACTTCATCGGCAATGATCCCAAGAAATGGCACACGGACATCCCATCCTACGAAGCAGTGCGCTACCAGGGAATTTATCCCGGCGTGGACCTGCTCTTCTACGGACGTCAGCAACGCCTGGAATACGACTTCGTGGTCGCGCCGGGAGCGGATCCTCAGGCCATCGCGCTGAGCATTAGCGGCGCGCGCAAGCTGGAACTCAATGCGCAGGGCGATGTGCTGCTCAGCGTAGCGGGCGGCAAAGTCGCGCTGCAGAAGCCGGTCATCTATCAGGAAGTAAACGGCCAGCGGCGAGAGGTTGCGGGAAACTATGCGCTTGCGAACGATCGCAAGATCCGCTTTTCGGTCGCGGGGTACGATCACACGCAGCCTTTGACCATTGACCCGGTGCTGAACTACTCGACCTACATCGGTGGCGAGGTTTTCGATGAAGCGTTCGGCATCGCGCTGGACACCGATGGTAACGCTTACATCGCCGGCTTGACTTACTCAACGGAATTTCCGACGATGAATCCCGTCGCGGCCCTGCCGAGCGATGTTTCGCCTTCCGAAAGCGCGGCATTTGTGACGGAATTGAACACCACGGGCACCGCGCTCCTTTATTCCACGTATCTCGGTGGCAGCGGGAATGGCACATTCGGGGACGGCGCCGATGCGATCGCAGTGGACACGGCGACCCCTCCCAATATTTACGTGACCGGCTTTACAGGTTCGCCGGACTTCCCTACAAGTACCCTCTTGGTACCGTATCAAGGACCCGCGCCAGCGCCCAACGGTATACCAGCCTCCACTGCTGTAGACGGAGCTGCGTTCCTGACACGACTCTCGCCTGGCGCCAGCGGCCTGGCACAGCTTGCCTATTCCACCTACCTGGGAGGAGATATCTACGACGAGGGATTCGGCCTCGCCGTGGACGCAACCGGAAAGGCCTATATAGCAGGCGCGACGGCGTCCGCGAACTTTCCTCAAGTGGGAACCCAAATCTCATCAGGCCTTCTGAGCCCGAATACCAACGCGTTTCTAACGAAAATCGATACCACAGCCGGCGGCACGCCGTCGCTTCTTTACTCAACCTACCTGGGTGGAACTGGCGCGGGCAGTGGCATTCTAAATTTTGGCGACGTCGCTTATGCGGTAACGATTGACTCCAGCACCAAAGCTTATCTTGTGGGCGCGACGACCTCGACTGATTTCAACGTCGCAGGCACCGCCATCTCCGGCAGCCAGGCGTGCGGAGCCAATACAAACGCCTCGGCGTTCATCTCGGTGATCAACACCACGGCGCAGACTCTCACGTATTCTCACTGCTTAAGCGGAAGCAACTATGACATCGCCTTTGGAGTGAATCTGGGAACAGGCGTTCCCGTGGTAGGCACCGGAATTGTCTACCTCACCGGGACGACGGGGTCAGCGAACTTCCCCGTCACGGCCAACTCGATTCCCCCCGCCGGGAGCGTCGCCCAAGGTGTCGCGTTCGTATCGTTGCTCAACCCTGCAACCGGAGCGCTCCAGTATTCGACCTATCTCGGGGGCACGGCCAGCGACACGGGCTATGCAATCGCTTCTGATTCGGCGGGCCTCGCCTACGTGACCGGCCAGACAGCTTCGGCCGATTTCCCGATCACGCAGGGAGCTCTGATCGAAAATCGCTTCAACCCGTTGGGTGTGGGCTTCGTTGCAAAGATTAGCCCCGGTGGAAATAAAATCGCCGATTTGCTCTATTCCTCTTATTTCGGCGGGCAAACCACCAACACCGCTGTGAGCCAGGATTCCGGTCTCGGCATCGCTGTTTCCGGCACCAACGCGTACATCACCGGACAAATGACTTCCGCGGATATGCCTGTATCGGCTGGAGTAGTTCAACCGGCGCTCGGAGCAACAGGAGCAACAAACGCGTATATAGCGGACCTGCCTCTGACTCCGACGATCACGATTACGCCAGCCAGCAACGATTTCGGAACGCAACTGGTCGACACCCAGCCAGCCATTTTACTTCACCATCACCAACAACTCGACTTCAGCCGTCACCTTGCCGCTGACGACTACCATCACCGCCACGTCGGGCAACGCCGCGGATTTCACTGCCCCGGCGGCTGGTAGCACCTGCACTGCAGGCCGAATCGCTTGCGGGAGGAGCTTCCTGCACACTAGGCGTGACGTACACACCCTCCGCAGCAGCGGCAAACGTTGCTACTCTGGCGACGCCGGATAGCGCCGACACGCCTAACGCGCCGCAACCGCAGAAATTTCTCACCGTGTCGCTCACTGGTACCGGCAACGCCACCGCGGCGGCCATCTTATTTGCGCCTCGAGCCCTGACGTTTGCCGGCCAGTTGCTGACCACCACTAGCGCCGCACAGACCGTCACGATCAGCAATCCGAGCACGACAGTTCCGGTGACGATAACGGCGATCTCGGATCCCACGGCGCTGATCCGTTTACAATTGCAAATCGAACACCTGCACTCTGCCTGTCATCCTTACCGTCTCCCGGGCGGCACCACCTGCGTCCTAAGACTCACGTTCAATCCAAGCGCAACCACCACGCCGGGCCCCGTCTCCAGCGCCATCACAGTTACGGACACTGCCAACGGCAGTCCGCATACCGTGGCTCTGAACGGCACTGCATGGGACTTCTCGGCTTCTGCTGCGGCCATCTCTGTGGCTCGAGGCGCGACCGGTTCGTTCCCGGTGGTCGTCACCGGATTGGGCGGCTTCACCGGAGCGGTGGCGTTCACTTGCGCCCCCGGAACTGGGGCGCTGATTACTTCGTGCGCGGTGCCGACCACCAATGCAGCGCCGGCTCCGGGTACCACGGTAAACGGTTCCATCACGGCTGCGTCCTTCATCGTGCCGCCGCAATCCATGAAGGTGCCGCCATCCGCGTTGCTGCGGCAGGTGCTCTTCATCATGCTGGCGATTGCCATGCTCTTCATGCTTCCCGAAGCCCGGCGATTCCGCACACGCCTGGGAATGCTGGGAGCGATGCTGGTGTTCGTACTCGTTGCGGGTTGCAGCGGACCAGCGGGCGGAGGGTCCAAGACGTCAACCATCGTGATTACACCGTCCTCGGGAGGCGTCACCAAGCCGGCGATCACGGTGAATGTAACCATCACGCAATAAAAGCGAACTCAACCGCAGTTCAGGCCGCGCGCCCTGTCTTACAGGTCGCGCGGCCTTTTTTTGCGCGCAACACCTTTGCGCTGCAAACCTTTTTTTGAGCGGGCATTTCCGTCTGGCGTAGCCACGCAGGCGCCGCCGAGCCTGCCCCCTTCGTTTTCAGATCATTTGCTCCCGGCACTACACTTTGCAGGGCTTTCCATCTATCCTAGTGAGCCGCCGCGTGCCAACGAATTACCGGCCGCCCGCATCTGAAAACTCGCACATTGAAAAATACGGAGCACCAAGCCATTACTGGAGGACGCGGTTGATGAAAAAGGTAGCGGGAATTTTATTTTTGTTGGCATTCTTTGGCCTGCGCGTCTCGGCGCAGGAGCTGTCGCTGTACGGTCCGTTGCCGGTGAGTCCCATGCCCGTCAGTCCCGAGCCGGTGGACCTGAAGCCCCATGTTCCGCATATCCCGAAACCGCACGTGCCGAAACCTTCGCGCTCGAATTTCGAACTGGGCGGCGGATATATGTACCGGTCGCTGCTGCAGGCAAACGGCCGCCGGCTGAACATGAATGGATTTTCGACGTACGCCGACTATCGCATTTTCCGCTGGTTGAGCGTGGGCGCCGACCTTTCCGGCGCGTACAACATCAATAGCGTGAATGGGAATACGCAGCTTTATACCTTAATGTTCGGAGCGCGAATTTATCCTCTGGGCCACCGGCACAAGATCACTCCTTTTGGCGAGGTGTTAATCGGTACGAGCTATGCCGGTTACAACCTGGAAAGCCAGGGAGGCTTCAATCCCTACAGTCATTGGGGCTGGTCCACGGCCTGGATGGGCGGAGGCGGCTTCGACGTGAAGTTCAAGAAGCGCTGGACCATTCGCCTGATCGAGATGGACTACGAACATACCGGTTTCGACATGATTAATGCCCAGGGCTATGGCGGGACCGGCCAGGGAAATTACCGCGCGTCCGTGGGGATGATTTATCGTTTTGGCGTGAAGTAAGCGCCCGGTTCGCGCGGCCCGGTTCCTTACACCCGGCTCGTGGTGCGTCTGCTGCCCACGATCGCGATCACACCAGCGGCTGCCATCGCGAGTGCAACCGTGGGCGCGCGGTCGCGCGCGCTACCGTCAGCATTCCGTAAAATTACGCGTCACGCGTTTTGAATTTGGCCTTGCGAAAACACCGATACTCATAGGACATTACGGCTCTGTGCAGCCAACATTCCAGGGCTCTCCGGCGCGAGCGGCAATTCTGGTGTTCGCGCTGGTGGCCGGTGCGTTGCTCTCCTACCAGGCGGCCAAGCTTTGGCTCGCTTACCATCGCATTCATTCCACCCGGCTGGAGATCATTGAGCGTGGCGCTGCGCTCGAACCCGGAAACGCCGACGCCTGGGACTTGCTGGGCCGCTATCGGCAGCTGGACTTCGCCAATGCCGACCCGCAGCAGGAACTCGCGGACTACCAGCGAGCCGTGCAGGCGGATCCGCTCTCGGCAACTTTCTGGATGAACCTGGCCGGCGCCTATGAAGCCAACGGAGATTTAAGCAGCGCGCAGCAAGCATTTGAACGGGCGCGATCCGTGTACCCGCTCTCCGCCGAAGTTGCGTGGAACTACGGAAACTTTCTTCTGCGCGAGGAAAAAGAAAACGCGGGCTACGCCGAAATTCGCAGCGCAGTCCAATCGGACCCCAAGCTGCTGACGCTGGCCATCTCGCGCGTGTGGCGATCGAGCCACGACGTGAATATTCTGCTGGACCAGGTGTTGCCCGCGGATGTGGACGCTTACATTCAGGCGCTGAATTTTTTCGCCTCCATTCGCCAATCGGACGCCGCGCTTTCCGTGTGGCGGCGCCTCATTTCGCTCGGCAAGGTCGTGGATTTGCCGCGAACCTTTCCCTTTTTCGATGAATTGATACTGGACGACCGCTCCGCCGACGCCCGGCAGGTGTGGATCGAAGCCCTCACCGCGGCCGGCCTGCCCCGCGAACAACCGCTGAATCATTCGCTGGTATGGAACGGCGGATTTTCCGGCGAGTTCAGCAATGGTGGCCTGGGCTGGCGGTGGAACTCTCCGCTTGGCGTGGCGGTTGATTTCGATACTGCCCCGCCCTCCTCCGGAGCGCGCGCCGTGCGGCTGGATTTCGGCGGTGGCAGCAACCTGGAACTCACCCAACCCATGCAGTATGTTCCGGTCGAACCCCGGCACACCTACCATTTTCACGCCAACATGCGCACCGAAGAGATCACCACCGAAAGCGGAATGCGCTTTTCGCTGGTGGACCCGAATCACGACAATGCCGTGAATGCCTTGACGGAAAATTTCGTCGGCTCTCATACCTGGACCGCCGTGGACCTGGACGTGACCAGCGGCCCGGAAACGCACTTCCTGTTGCTGCGCCTGTTGCGCTCGGGCAGCCGCTTGTTCGAAAACAAACTGAGCGGCACGGTTTGGATTGCGGACGTCTCGCTCGTTCCTGAGGAAGCCCTGGGGAACCCCTCGCGATGAAAGTGATCCGCGCCGGCTTGCTGTTTCTTTTTGCGTTTTGTGTTCTGGCGTTTGGCGCGGTCGAAGTCTGGTCGGGTTCCATCCTGGAAATTGGCGCCAGCCTGTTGTTCATCGGCTGGGCGGCGCTGGTTTTCCTCGACGACCAGGTGAAGATTCACTGGAATCCGCTGAATTGGCCGCTCGTGGGATTATTCGGAATCGGACTCGCCCAGCTGCTCCTGCGCGCCACGCCCTATCCTTTTTTGACTCGCGTTGAATTGTTAAAACTCGCCGCGTATCTGCTGATTTTCTTTCTTGCGACGCAGGTCTTTCGCGAGCGCCGCGATTTGACGAACCTCGCATGGTTCCTAATTCTGTTGTGCTTCTCGGTGTCGCTTCTCGGCATCGTGCAGCACTTCGCCTTCGACTCGAAAATCTACGGCTTGCGTACGCTCACCGCGGGCGGCGATCCCTTCGGCCCGTTCGTGAACCGCAATCACTTCGCCGGGTTTGTGGAACTCACTCTTCCGGCCGGCCTGGCGCTGCTGATTTTCCGCGGATTGCGCCGCGACATGATTCCTTTGACCGGATTGCTGACCATCGTGCCCGTCGGCGCGATGATTCTTTCCGGCTCGCGCGGCGGCATCGTCAGCTTCGCCTTCGAACTCGCCGTGCTGGCGCTGCTGGCGCGCCTGCGCAAGGCGCCCGAAGGTCCGCGGTTGATGGCCCTGGCCATCGTGGGATTCGCGGCCCTGGCTTTGGTCGCGTGGCTTGGCGCGGGCAGAGCGATCGAACGATTTTCAACTCTGCACAAGGGAGACGTGTCGCTGGCGCGTCGCGGCACCATGGTGCGCGGCGCGGCGCATATCTTTTTCGATCATCCGCTCAAAGGCACGGGCCTGGGCTCGCTGGTCGCGGTGTTCCCGCGCTACGAAATCGCCTATGACGGCTACATCGTAGACCACGTCCACAACGACTACATGGAACTGCTCGCCGAAATGGGCATCCTCGGAGGCCTTTGCGGCCTGGCGTTCCTGTGGATCTTGTTTCGTGATGCGCGCAGATGCTTCACCGCCGAACAAGGTCATTTTTCACGCGCCCTGCACGCGGGAGCAATCGCGGCGCTCTGCGGCCTGCTGCTCCACAGCCTGGTGGATTTCAATCTGCACATTCCTTCCAACGCCTTGCTGTTTCTGCTGCAAGCCCATCTGGCCACCACCACGCCGCTGCCTTCCCAGGGCGCCGCGGTGCGCACACGCAAGCGTTCTCGCGAGCGCGACGCGGAGCTGGACTTGGAATAATAAGAATTCCGCGTTCAGGCGTTCTTGGCGGAAACCAACGAGTCGCACGCGCCAGCGACAGGACGCACCACGACCAGCGTATCCACCGGCGGGAAAAACTTCTCGCGCAGCCGCAGTACGGGAAATTCGATCAGTCTGGCCATCACGATGCCGAATACCAAGCACCCGAGGAAATACCACGCGAAGAATGGAAACCCGCTCAGTTGGATGTGAAAATACTGCCGGAAGCCGCGAATCGTGTAGCGACCGAACACGCCCTGCCACAAATAAATCGAATACGAATAGAGGCCCACAAAAGCGCATGCGCTACCTAATTTTGCCAGCGGGCCGGTAAGACTTCGCGGCAGCACGTCGCGGACATAAAGGCTCAACAGCAGGAGCCCGCCAAATCCCAGATAGAGAAAGGTGGGTCCGAATATCACAAAGAAGCGGCCGGTGCCCGGGAAAATAAAACAGGTAGATAGTAGAGCAATGGTCGCAAGAGCGATCATCATGCGGTTCGCCAACGGGCGCATGAAATCGTCCAGGCCCTGGCGATGGAAAGAATAGAAATAACCAAGCAGCACGCCAAAGAACAGCTCGTCAATTCTCAGGTGCGTGGGCATCGTGATGGTTTCGCCGAAATAGGACGCCGCGGGCGTAAAGTGCACGGTCGCAGCCCGGAGCGCCAGGCACACTACCCCCACCACCAGGAAAGCCCGCGGAATCACCCTGAAGGGATTCGGTGAATTGGACGAAAAGCGAATCAGGAGCAGCAGCAGTATCGGCAATAGGATGTAAAAATGCTCCTCGACCCCGAGAGACCAGCAATGCAGCCAGATGCCCGGTTTGTAATTTTGCACGAACAGCATCTCGCGCGCGTATGCGCCCCAGCCGGAAAGTTTCCCCGCCGCGAGTTGCACAACGAACGTAACCAGTAGCATCGCGTAAAACGCCGGATAAATTTTCAGACCACGGCGGATGAAAAAACGCCGAAAACTGATCGCTCCGCGCTTCTGATACTCCCTGTACAGAAGACCAGAAATCAGAAAGCCGCTCAGCACGAAGAACATATCCACGCCCACGTAGCCCACCTGGGAAATGCGGGGAAGAACAGCGGAATGATGGAACAGCACGAGCAAGATCGCCGCGCATCGCATTATGTCCAGCCGCTTGATACGCACAGAAACTCACCCGTCCTGACCCGCTCGGGAATATAGCACGCTTGGAATGCAGCGGTGCTGCGGTGAGCGCGGGCGGCCTGGGGTATTACAAGTGTCCGATGGAAATGCTCCGCGCCGATTTGCCGCGGGCAGCGAAGGAGCTGGCACCCGCAACACGCTGCGGAAAACGATGCGCTGCGGCAGACGTACCAGTTCCCAGCCTCCGCGCCAGACGGTGCGACGGCCTCTCCACCACCAGGTAGAACACAAACGCCGAAACCAGGATGAATCCGATGGCCAGGCACCAGTTCAATTCTGCGCCGAAGTTTGGCACCGGAAGTCTGGAATACATGCGCATCGCCGGAACGTGCATCAAGTACAGCGAGTAGCTCCATGCGCCCGCCGAAACCAGCGCCCCCGCAGGCTGCTCGCTCAAGCCATAGGCCAGCTCTTTTCGCAGCCAGAAATACGCCAGGATCCCGAACCACAGCATGGTCTGCGTATAGTGAACCCCTCCGTGGAAACTCAGCATTTCGCAGCTCCAGGCTCCGCCGATTGTCAGGCATCTCCACGCCCAGATCTCCCGCGTTGAATTAAGCGGCTTGAGCCCGTCGCTTTTTTCAGCCAGCAGACACCCCAGAAGCCAGACCGGGTAAAGAATCACGGCCGTCTGGATCGCACCGAAATCGGTCCACGCCTCGCGATGAAAATGTCTGAGCGCCGTGAACGCACCCAGCACAAATGCGCCCGACAGCACCGGAAACCAACCCCATCGCCGCAAGCTCCAGCGAGCGATTGGATAGACGGCGTAATAGATTTCTTCGCACATCAGGCTCCACAGCACGGAACTCCACATGATGGACTTCGCGCCAAAAAGAGGCTGGCGATTCCCCGAATAACGATAGAGCAATATGACCGCGAATACCGGAATCAAGATTCGCACGTAACGTCGCGCGTAGAACCGCGCGATAGACATCGGCTTCCCATTTCGGAATGGAAGATGAATGCAGAAACCCGAAATGACAAAAAACCCCATGACCGCCGGCGGGCCACAAACGATCGTGGCGTAGCTATGACTTAGCAGCCAGACGGCCGGCACGGAAGTATCGGCGTTCGCAAAGAGCGGAAATTCGCCGAAGTGATCCATCAGCACCCAGAATGCAAATACAAATCGCAAAGCATCCAGGATTGGATAGCGTCTTAGGTCGTTGTTGGCGTTCAGTTCGCCCGTCACGATTGCCAAACCCCCAATAAATACCGGCCTTGCGCTGCTGTCGCGGCCCACCGCAGGTCCGCCCGCCAAATCCATGCGACACGGAAGCGACCACCATTACCAACGAAGTGGCGGCCAGCCGCTGGCGCATCCGGCGAAATCAACCGCCCCGCGGAATAAGTGCAGGCAGTTGCGCAGCCGAACTCGATGAGAAATCTTGCATTTTAGTGGCCGCTCGCGTGCTGAAGCGTTTACGGCCCTAAGCAAATGTGACACCGCTGGGGCTTAGAACTTGTTAAGCTGATTCAGGTCTTTTGGTCTGTTTTTTCGATGGGATTTCGCGGGTTGACAGTGGCGCGCCCGCTAAGGGATAGTGTTTGCGATGTTAATGATAGCGATGAATTCATCGGTCCGGCGTCTTGCGGGCTGGCCCCCGGGGAAGCTCATCTCCATCCTGTCCGTACTGACCCTGTGTGCCGCTCCGGCACTGCTCGGCCAGCAAAAAGTTGAAACTCCGCAACAAACCAACGAGAAAATTCAGGAGCTCGCCGCGCAAGAGCGCACCAAGGTCCATGACGTTCCAGTGGGAACCGGTGATCTGTTGCACATCGAGGTGTTCGATGTGCCGGAACTTTCCCGCGACGTACGGGTTGGTGATGCTGGGGATATCTCGTATCCCCTGATCCCGGCGAAAATCACCGCTGCGGGTCTAACACCATTCCAGCTCGAAGAAAAAATGGAACAGCTGCTCATCGAAAACGGATTGGTCACGCATCCGCAGGTCTCTGTCTTCGTGAAGGAGCAGAACAGCCAGCCGGTTTCGGTGGTCGGCGCGGTGGTGAAGCCGATGGTTTACCAGGTGATTCGCCCTACCACGTTGCTGGAGATACTGGCTGGCGCCGGCGGGATTACCGACGACGCCGGGAGTTTCGTAATCGTCACGCGCAGCCCCACGGCTCCTGGGGCGCGCAACGCTGCTGCCGTGATCGGCGCCAGCGCGAATGGCCGGGTCGGCGCGAGTGCCAACTCCGCTTCGTCCGACGATCCGCTGGGAGAAAACCCACAAATCGTTACCATTCGATTGCAGAGCCTGCTGGAATCCGGCGATGCCAGCTTCAATATTCTGATCCACGGCGGCGATGTGGTGTCTGTGCCGCGCGCCGGCATCGTTTACGTCACCGGCGCGGGCATCACGCAACCGGGCGGCTATGTATTGCAAAGCCACGGAGAGCAGATCACCGCCCTGAAAGCGGTGGCGCTGGCTCACGGCTTGACCGGCTTCGCGAAAGCAGACAGCGCTGTGATCATGCGCAGCAACCCGATCACCGGCCAAAAAGACGTGATCCCGGTGCGCATCAAACAGATCGAAAACCAGAAGACCGAAGATGTAGCCATGAGGTCGAATGACATCCTGTACATACCGGACAGCAAGGGCCTGAAAATTCTGGCCCGCGGCGCGGAAGCGGCCATCAGCATCGGCTCCTCCGTCGCCATCTATCGGACCGCTTACTAAGCGTCCGCGGCCATTCACGGACAAGGGAACGTAGGAGCAAATGGAAGAGCCATCCAGAATCGTGCCAAGTCTTCGCGACCGGAAACCCGGCGAAGCGCTGACGGTCATTCCCGCTCCGTCCGTACTGCCCTGGGACCAGGTCCCGCGCGAGCCGCACCTGCTCGATTACCTGATCATCCTGCGCAAACACCAGTGGCTGATCCTCACCTTCCTGCTCACCGTGGTCACCGTCGTCACTATTGCTTCCTTCAAGATGAAGCCGGTGTACGAAGCGGCGGCGCGCGTCGAAGTTGATAAAGAAGCGCAATCCATGCAGCCTTTCCCGGATTCCAACTCCTACGGCGAATACGAAGACACCGAAACTTACATCGAAACACAGACCAAGATTCTGCAGAGCGAAACCTTGGCGCTGATGACCATCAAATCGCTCGATCTCGCGCGCTATCCGGAATTTGGTGGCACTCCCAATTCCATCGCCTGGCAACACGCCGGCCCCACCGCCACCCGCCCCGCCATCCTCGGCGCCTTTCTGGGACGTTTGGCGGTCAAGCGCGTGCCGCAGAGCCGCTTGATTGAAGTCCATTTCGAAGCGGAAGATCCGCAGCTGGCCGCGCAGGTCGTCAACACCCACCTGCAGAATTACGTGGAGGAAAATTTCCGCAGCAAGTACGACGCCACCACCCAGGCGTCCAACTGGTTGTCGGCGGAACTGGAAGAACTGCGCATCAAAGTCGAAAAATCAGAAGACGCGCGCATCGCCTATCAGCGCGAAAACCAGATCTGGCAGATTGACGAAAAGCAGGACATCACCACGCAGAAACTCGCCGACCTCAGCAAAGCCGTGACGGACGCGCAAACAGACGTCGCCCAAAGAGAAGCGCTCTACCGCATGGCCGTTTCTGGAAACGTGGATGCGCTGCCTGCCGCCCGCGGCAACGAAGTGATTTCCAGCCTGCTCAAACGCAAGTCCGAGCTCGATGAACTGTATGCCGAAGCTCTGGACCAGTACGGTCCGAATTATCCGAAAGTTGTGCGTCTCGCCTCGCAACAGAAGGAAGTCGAGCAAAACCTGGCGAACGCGCGCAAAACCATGGTGGAAAGCGTCGAAGAGGAATTCACCACGGCGCGCAGCCACGTGGAACTGCTGCAAGAGGCCCTCGACAAACAAAAGGCCGACGCCAACGATCTCGCCGAGAAGCTTGTCCAGTATCATATTCTGCAGCACGACGCGGAATCGAACAAACAGCTCTACGATGGGCTGCTGCAAAAGCTGAAAGAAGCGGGCATCACCGCGGGGCTGCGTTCCAGCAACATCCGCGTGGTGGATCCCGCGCTGGCTCCAGCCAGTCCTTCGCGCCCGCAGAAGGCGCGCAACATTATGCTCGCGATTCTCGTCGGTCTGGTGGGCGGAGTGGGCCTCGCGCTCTTCCGCGAATACCTCGACAACACCGTGAAGTCGCCGGACGACATCGAAGCGCTCACCGGACTGCCGTCTCTCGCCGTTGTGCCGTCTCTGCCGGGCTTGCGCACTACGCACAGCCGCTTCTCGCGGCTGGCGCGGGAAGCTGCGCCGCAATCCGCGTCGGGGCCGCGCGTTGAGTTGTTGTCCTACATTCAGCCCAAGTCCCAAATTTCAGAGGCGTTCCGCGCGTTGCGCACTTCGCTGCTGCTCTCGCAAGCGGATCATCCGCCGCAAGTGATCCTGGTGACCAGCGCGTTGCCGCGCGAAGGGAAAACCACGGCTGCCGTGAATCTGGCCGTCACGCTCGCGCAGCTGGGCGACCGCACCCTGCTGATGGATTCCGACTTGCGCAAGCCCGGAATTCGCCGCGCCTTGAACTTGACCATCGGAAAAGAAGTCGGACTCAGCTCTTATCTCGCCGGCGTTTCCACTTTGGACGAAGTCACCATCCCGCACCCGACCATCAACAATCTCGTGGCGCTCACCACTGGTCCGGTTCCGCCCAGCCCCGCCGATCTGCTTTCTTCGCACCGCATGCGCGAGGCCATCGTCGAGCTCCGCCACCGCTTCAAATTTATCGTCATCGATTCGCCGCCGGTAATGGCGGCCACCGACGCTGTGATTTTGTCCGCGCTTACCGACGGCGTGCTGCTCGTCGTGCGCAGCGGCGAAACGCCCAAAGAAGCCTTTACGCGCACACGGGATTTGCTTGCGGCCGTGAAATGCCGCTTGCTCGGCGTCGTTCTGAACGCCGTCGATTCCAGCGCTCCGGATTATTACTATTCATACCGCTACTACCCGTACGCCTACGGCTACGGTTATGGCGAAGATGTAGGCAAGACGCCCAGATTTCCAACGGAGTCCGGCGAATCACACGGACCTTCCACCTAGAGGTGTCATCATGCGTTACCTTATAACCGGCGGCGCCGGCTTCATCGGCTCTCATTTATCGGAAGCTTTGCTCGATCGCGGCGACGAAGTATTTGTTCTCGACGATCTGTCTACCGGCAGCGTGGAAAATATCCGCCACCTCAAAGCCAACAGCCGTTTTCATTACATCTTCGATTCCATCATGAACAAACACTTGCTGGCCGAGCTGGTGGATGAATCCGACGTGATTTTTCACCTGGCGGCGGCCGTGGGCGTGCGCCTGATTGTCGAAAGCCCAGTGCGCACCATCGAGACCAACGTGCACGGCACCCAGAATGTGCTGGACGCGGCTTCCAAAAAGAAAAAGTTGGTATTCACTGCTTCCACCTCGGAAGTTTACGGCAAGAGCGATAAAGTCCCGTTTCACGAGGATTCCGACCTCGTTCTAGGACCCACCAGCAAGGGCCGCTGGAGTTACGCCGCTTCCAAAGCTCTCGACGAGTTCCTGGCGCTCTCCTTCTGGAAAGAAAAAAAACTGCCCGTAATCGTCGCGCGGTTTTTCAATACGGTGGGACCGCGCCAGACCGGCCGTTACGGCATGGTGCTGCCCAATTTTGTGCGCCAGGCGCTCGCCGGCGAACCCATCACCGTGTACGGCACGGGCCTGCAGTCGCGTTGCTTCTGCGACGTTCGCGACTGCGTGCAATCCGTGCTGCGCCTGATTGCCAATCCGCAGGCGATTGGTGAAGTCATCAACATCGGCAGCACCGAGGAAGTCTCTATTGACCACCTGGCGCTTCTGGTCAAGCAGCGCAGCAGCAGCAATTCACCCATCGCGCATATTCCCTACGATCAGGCGTACGAACCGGGATTCGAAGACATGCCACGGCGTTTGCCGGCCCTGGAAAAACTGGAGGGGCTTACCGGCTTCCGCCCGTCCATTCCTCTGAACGACATTGTGGACGGCGTGATCGCCTACTTCCGCGATCGACAAGAAGCAGGCAAGGCCAAGAGCGTCACGGCCGGCGCCGCCGAAGGCCGCGCGGTCGCTGGACTATCCGCGGATTGAAAAGTAACTTGGGAATTAACTTGGGAACGATGAGCACCACGCCAACCACAAACCAGGCCGCGACTGCCACCCCCCGGTTGGTTGCGGGCGCCTCTGTCCCGCTCCGGGACTCTACCGAAAGAATTCACACCAGCACCACGCTCTCGATTGTCGTCCCCGCCTACAACGAACAATATTTGGTTGAGGCGAGCTTGCAGTCGTTGGCCGTCCTGGACGAATCACCCCGTTTGCAGCGCATCACCGTGATCGTCGTGGACGATTGTTCGAGCGACGGCACCGCCGAAGCGATTCGCCGCTTTCAAGCGCAGCTGCCATCCAGCCAGGATTTCAAGAAATTCAATTGGATCTTTCTCCGCCACGACCGGAACATGGGAAAGGGCGCGGCCATTCGCAGCGCGCTGCCGCACGTGGATACGCATCTGATGGTGATTCACGACGCCGACCTGGAATATCATCCGCGCGACCTGCTCCAGATGCTCGATCTGTTCCTTTACGAAGACGCGGACGCCGTATTCGGCTCGCGCTTCATGCCCGGCGGCTACAAGCGCGCGCTTTTTTTCCGCCACGCGCTCGGTAACAAATTCCTCACATTGCTCTGCGATCTCGTCTGCGATCTGAATCTCACGGACATGGAAACCTGCTACAAAATGATGCGCGCGGATTTGATCAAGAGCATTCCGCTGCAAAGCTCCTCCTTCGACGTCGAGCCCGAGCTGGCCATCAAGCTGGCCAAGCGCGGCAGCCGCATTTTTGAAGTGCCCATCAGCTACTCCGGCAGAACCTACGCCGAAGGCAAGAAGATCAATTGGAAAGATGGCGTGCGCGCGCTTTGGGCCATTTTCCGTTATGCGGCGTCCGATAAAATTTACGCCGCAGACGGGCACGGCTCGGAAATCCTGCTGCGCCTGAACCGCGCACCGCGTTTCTCGCGCTGGATGGCAGACGTGATCCGGCCCTTCGTGGGAAGCCGCGTGCTGGAAATCGGAGCGGGCATCGGCAATCTGACGCTGCATCTGGTTCCGCGCAAGGCCTATTGGGCCACGGACCTCAATCCCGAATATCTCGGCACCCTCGAAAGGCTGCGCACGAATCGCCCTTACCTGCGCATCGCCCGCGTGGATGCTACGGACGCGAGTTCGTTCCCGGCCGAACAGTCCTTTGACACCGTGATTTTCCTGAATGTGCTCGAACATCTCGCCGATGATTCCGGCGCGTTACGCAACGTTTACGCCGCGCTGGAAAACGGCGGCACCGCCCTGGTGCTGGTTCCTAGCGGCCCAAAGCTTTTCGGCACCCTCGACGAAGTGCTCGGCCATTGCCGGCGCTACACCGAAGAGCAGCTCATCGCCGTGGGTCAGGCCGCGGGCTTTCAATTCGAGCGCGTACTCAAGTTCAATCGCACCGGCGTAATCGCCTGGTGGCTGAACGGAAAAATCCTGCGCCGCACCACCTTCGGCATGGCGCAAATTCGATTATTGAACTTGCTGACGCCGGTTTTCCGCGTGCTCGATCCGTGGCTCCCGCTTCCGCCGCTTTCGCTGATCGCGATATTCCGGAAAGAAGATGGCTCCGCAGCGCAGCCGGGGCTCGCGAATGGCTATGCCCCCGCTGCGCATCGCGAACCGTAGCGCAGGTGTCGCACGCAGGGACCACAAATTCAGCATGCGGCGCGCTAGACCGAGGAAACGCACTCTAATTTGTTCACGAATCGCAAATACGAAAAGATTCTGGCGCTTATTTTCGTCTGTACGCTTCCCTTGGTCAATCCCTGGGTGCGCGGCGACGGCGTAGGCTACTACGCCTACGCGCGCGCGCTGTTAATCGAACACCATCTCGATTTTCGCCAGGACTGGCTGCACGCCAATTCCAGTTTTCGCATGGGACGTGTGGACAGCGAGGATCGCATCCTGCCCGCGGAATTCACCTCCACCGGCCATCTGGACAATCATTTCTCGATTGGCCCCGCGATTCTCTGGGCTCCGTTCCTGCTGGCGGCTCAAGCCACCGTCAAAATCAATCACCTGCTTGGGGGGCACATTCTCGCCGACGGGTTTTCGTATCCGTACATCTTCGCCATAGCCCTGGGCTCCGCCTGCTACGGATTCCTGGGCATCTTGCTCTCGTTTGAAATTGCCAGGAAATATTTTCCAGAGCGCTGGGCGTTTCTGGGAACCCTGGGCATTTGGTTTGCGAGTTCCTTGCCGGTCTATATGTATTTCAATCCTTCGTGGTCTCATGCGCATTCCGCATTCATGGTGGCGCTGTTCTTCTGGTATTGGGACCGCACCCGCGCGGATCGCACCTGGACGCAATGGCTGGTCCTAGGCTTGATCTCCGGCCTGATGATGGACGTTTACTACGTCTGCGCGGTTCTGCTGGTGGTGCCTCTCGCCGAGTCTCTGGCCGGCTATTGGCAAGGAATCCAGGCGCGGCAAATGCAGCAGGTGGCGCGCCTGTTCTTCCAGAATGTCCTCTTCGCGTTGATTGTATTTCTGGCGTTCCTGCCCACCCTGATCGCGAAAAAAATCATTTACGGCGGCTATCTGGATTTCGGCTACCACGAGCACTGGGCTTTCGCTTCGCCGGCGCTGCTGCGCGTGTGTTTTTCCTCCGAGCACGGCCTCTTCAGCTGGACACCGGTGATTCTGTTTGCGGTCATTGGACTGGTACTGCTGCAAAAGCAGGATCGCGCGGTGAGTTTGTACGCGCTGCTTGCATTCGTCATCTATCTCTACGCGATTGGCTGCTACGAAAATTGGGCTGGAATATCTTCCTTTGGCAATCGCTTTTTCGTCGCGCTCACGCCGCTATTCATTCTGGGCCTCGCTTCGCTTTTCGACTGGCTCGCCGCGGCCTGGCAGGAGCGGCGCGCCGCGATTCTGGCCGTATCCCTCACGATGGTGCTGATCATCTGGAATATGGGTCTGGTCTTTCAGTGGGGCACGCATCTGATACCGGCTCGCGGACCGATTTCCTGGCACGATGCCGCCTACAATCAGGTGGCCGTGGTTCCGGTGCAGGCCGCGCGCACGCTCGAAACCTATCTCACCGGGCGGAAACAATTGATGTGGCGCATCGAACAGCAGGACGTTGACGGCCTCAAATCTACCAAGCAACCCGCCGCTGCCGGGCCATCGCAATGAACGCAGCCACGCACTCCGCGGCGCTCGCGCGTCCGCCTGTTCCGGTGCTGCGCATCACGCCGCCCACTCGCTGGTGGGTCATACCCCTCGCCGAACTGTGGGAATTTCGCGAACTGGTTTATTTTTTCGTCTGGCGCGATGTGAAAATCCGTTACAAGCAAACCGCCATCGGCGCCGCCTGGGCCGTCCTGCAGCCCCTGTTAATGATGCTCGTGTTCAGCCTGTTTTTCGGCAAGCTCGGCAATCTCGGCTCCGATGGCCTGCCTTATCCTATTTTTTATTACAGCGCGCTGTTGCCCTGGATGTATTTCGCCGGCGCGCTGCAGAATTCCACCAATGCCATCGTCGAAAATCAGCGCCTCATCACCAAGGTTTATTTCCCCCGGCTGGCTTTGCCGCTTTCTTCCGTACTCTCCGGCCTCGTGGACTTCGGCGTCTCATTTCTAATGTTCGTCGTGCTCATGATTTACTACGGTATCCGTCCCACTCCCGCGCTCATCTGGTTTCCTGCGTTCCTGCTGCTGGCGATCCTGCTGGCGCTGGGCGTGGGCCTGTGGCTTTCCGCGATGAACGCCATCTATCGCGACGTGCGCTACGTACTTCCGTTCCTGGTGCAATTCTGGCTGTTCGCCTCCCCAGTGGTGTATCCCAGCTCCCGGGTGCCGGAAAAGTGGCGCTGGCTTTACGGACTGAATCCGATGGCGGGAGTCATCGAAGGATTTCGCTGGTCGCTCACCGGACGCGGCACTCCGCCCGGGCATCTGCTTCTGATTTCCTCCGCGATGGTGCTGATCGTACTCTTGAGTGGCGTGGCCTATTTTCAGAAAATGGAAACAACCATGGCGGACGTGGCCTAGAGCATGACTGAATCCGTCATTCACGTCGAAGGCCTCGGCAAGCGCTACCGCGTCGGCGAACGCGAGCGCTATTTCGCGCTGCGCGATGTAATCACGCGCGCCTTCACCGCGCCTTTCCAGCGCAATGGCGCCCGCAAACCCAAAGATTTTCTCTGGGCGCTGCGCGACGTCTCCCTCGACGTGAAGCAGGGCGAAGTGGTGGGGCTGATCGGCCGCAACGGCGCTGGGAAGACCACGCTTTTGAAGCTGCTCTCCCGCATCACGCGGCCCACCGCCGGATTTGCCGAAATTCACGGCCGCGTCGGCAGCCTGCTCGAAGTAGGCACCGGGTTTCATCCCGAACTGACCGGCCGCGAAAATATCTACCTCAGCGGCGCGATTCTCGGCATGCGCAAGCGCGAAATCGAACAGAAGAAGGACGCGATCGTGGCCTTCGCAGAAGTCGAGCGTTTCCTCGATACTCCGCTGAAGCACTTCAGCACAGGAATGCAGATGCGCCTGGCCTTCGCCGTCGCCGCGCACCTGGAACCGGAAATCCTGCTGATGGACGAAGTGCTCGCCGTCGGCGACATCGAATTCCAGAAAAAATGCCTCGGCAAAATGCAGGACATTTCCCGAAGCGGCCGCACCATCGTCTTCGTCAGCCACCAGATGGGCCAGATCCGCCGCCTCTGCGAGCGCGTCTTCTGGATCGATGGCGGCCAAATCCGCGAAGAAGGCCCCACCGGAAAAGTGATCGCCGCCTACGAATCCGCCAGCCTGCAACCCGACGCGAACCTCCTGGGCGACGGCCGTTGCTTCCTGAAGTGGTCCATCTGCGGGCACGACAATATTCTCCGCGATGGGCTGCGCGATGTTACGTTCCACTGTCAGGTTCAACTCCAGAAACCTGTCGTGCAAGGTCATTTCGGTCTGAAAATTTTTAATGATTCCGGTGTCTTGATGGTCGGCTGGGGCATAGATAACGTGGACATAAATTCCGGCGCACAGGAGATTCTGCTCCGCGTCCCGCTGTTGCCGCTAAGGCCTGGCGCGTATTCGGTGATCGTCACGCTCTATAATCGCGGCAACAATCTCACGGGAGGGCATCTCATCGAAGAATGGAACGCGCAACCGCCGCTGGTGGTTGACACCAAGCCTCTTTCGCACCCACAAGACCGCTGGGCTGGTATCCTGAATCTCCCTGCCGAACTGCGTGTTCGCCCGGAGTAGAAAGACATGGCAGCCAAGCACAATCACAAGGTCTGCGCCGTCCGCGTCGAGAATCACGACGACCTCGCCCAGGGTTTCGCCCTCGCCTTGCAGCAACTGCCCGATCTGCTGCCTCGCACTCTTCCGCCGCAAGTATTGATCAAACCGAATCTGTGCGATATCACCGCCTGGGAAACCGGAGTCACCACGGACCCGCGCTGGCTCGGCATCCTCGCTCGAGAACTGCGCGCCATCCGCCCGGACGTCAGAATTCGCGTCGTCGAATCCGACGCCATCAGCGCCTACAAGTCTTACCGCTCCTGCGATGAAACATTCGATCGCCTTGGATATCTCACCGCCGCGCACGAAGCCGGTATCGAACTCGTGAATCTCTCGCGCGCCGATGCCATCGAAATCCGCCTGGATGGCATTCCCCAGCCGGTCAGAATTCCTCAGCTGCTGCTCGAGGAAATGTTTTTCATCTCGATCGCCAATTTGAAGCTCCATGGTTACACGCGCATGACCGGAATCCTCAAAAACACCATGGGCCTCCTCACCGACGCGGAAATTTCGTCGTTGCACTCTCACCTCTCCATTCTGATCAGCCGCCTCTTTCGGCTGTGCTCCGCCGATCTCTGCATCATCGATGGCCGCATCGGCCTCGAAGGCAGCGGCCCCATCATGGGCAGACCGCTGCGCATGGACACAATTCTGCTTGGTACCGACGCGCTCGCGGTGGACGCAGCCGCGTGCCGCCTCATGGGCATTCGCACGAAACAGGTGGCCCATCTCCGCCAGACCGCTCGAGATGCCGGCAGAAATCTGGACGCAATCGAAATCGTCGGCGATTTTCGCCCGCATCCGTTTACCTTCGACGCCGCGCGTATTCATCCCGCGATTCAGGCCAAGTTCGCCAATCGCCGCCTGCACCAGCGCATGGAATTGTTTTCGAGCCGCTGGCTCGATCGGGCCTTCCGTTTTCGCGATGACCCGGTAGCCTTTGCCAAAGGCGCGCTCTCCAGATTCACCGGAGGCTCGCGTGAGCGATAGACTCAGACTGGGAGTCGTCGGCGGCGGCGCTGTCCTGGAGCGTTACCACATTCCCGCGATCAACGCGGTCCCTGAAGTCGTGCGCAGCATCGTTATCGATGTTGACGGCGAGCGAGCCAAGCGAGTCGCCAGCCGTTACAGCTTTCCGCACTCCAGCACGCATCTCGCGGACCTGGTGCGTCACGCTGATCTTGCCATCGTCCTCGTCCCCAACGGCCTGCACGCTCCGGTCTCCTGTGAGCTCCTCGCGCAAGGGGTTCACGTGCTCTGCGAAAAACCCATGGCGCGGAACGTCCCGGAATGTCTCGCGATGATCGAATCCGCGCGCCGTGGCAACGCGCAGCTGGCCATCGGCCACAACAGAAGATTTCAGCAGCACATAAAATTGGCGAAACAACTTCTGGGCAAAGGGCTGATCGGAGAAATTATCAATATCCAGGCCGAAGAAGGCAGCACCAGCGACTGGCCTCGCTCCGCCGCGTATTTCGATCCTGCAGTTTCGGGCGGCGGCGCGTTGCTCGATGTCGGAATCCATTCGATTGACCTGATTCGCTGGTTCGCCGGCGAATTCGATCAGCTCGACTACCAGGGAAACGCCACCGAGAAGACCGTCGAGAGCGATGCGCGGCTGAATTTCTCGCTCGCACACGGCGCCAAGGGCACACTGGTCGCCAGCCGCACGCGCAACCTTGCCCAGAAAATGATCTTGACTGGCACCGTCGGATTCCTCGAGGTTGGACTATGGGAACCGAACCTGGGAATCCGCTGCACCAGGGGAAAAGCATTCCAGAATTTTCATCGGCTCGATGCCGCCGTGCCGCGCCGCCCGCCCGCGGATGTCTCCTTCATGAACCAGCTGCGCAATATCGTCTCCGCGATCCGGGGAGAGGACGAAGTCCTCGTGAACGGACGGGAAGGAATGGCGGCGGTCGAAATGGTTTGCCGCGCTTACGCCGGGCAAGCTGCCGAGACCCCGCAGCGGGCTGCCAAGGCGCGATGATGTCCCGCCCCTGTCACCGCATCAGCATGGAAGCAATATGAGAAATAAACGGTTGGACGTATTGCGCTGCGTCGCAATTCTGCTGGTGATCGGCCATCATGCGCAGACTTTCCCTGTCTGGACCAGGATCGGTTGGGTCGGCGTGGATTTATTCTTCGTGCTCAGCGGCTTCCTGATTTCCGGCTTGCTGTATTCCGAGTACAAAAAACGCCAGAACATCAGCGTCGGCCGTTTCTTCATTCGTCGCGGCTTGAAAATCTACCCCGCCTTTTATTTTTTCCTGGCCGCGACGCTGGCCGCGCAACTTCTGCTCTATAAAGGGTCCGTGCCGCTCAAGCCGTACCTTTACGAAATGCTTTTCATCCAGAATTATCACTTCGCGATCTGGCAACACACCTGGTCCCTTGCTGTCGAAGAGCATTTCTACATTGCACTGGCCCTGCTGTTACTAGCCCTCGTCCGTTTCTTGCCCGCTCGGCCGAATCCTTTCGCAATCATTCCTCAGCTATTCGTCTTCGTAGCCTTCGCCTGCATCTTGCTGCGCGTTCTCACGATTTGGCTCGTGTCCGCCGTCAGCTTTCAGCACGCCCTTGGTGATGAATGCCACGCACTGCCGGATTGATGGCCTCTTCTTCGGCGTATTTCTCGGATACCTCTATCACTTTCGTCCCGAGGTCATCGAAAATCTTATTGCGCCCTACGCGCAACCGCGTCGCCCTCGGGATCCTTACCGCCGCGCTTCTTTCCACCTGCTATTTCTTCAGCCGCGACGATCATTTCCTGCTTATGTTTGGTTTGACCTTCCTGTATCTGGGCTTTGGCGGCCTGCTCGTCCTGACTCTGGAAGTGCGCAATGTGCTCTCCGGCGCCCCCGCTTCCGTTGCGGCGAAGGTCGGAACCGTTTGCGCCTTCATCGGGATGTATTCCTATTCGATTTACCTCTGGCACGCGGCGCTCCTCGGCGCGGTGCAGGTGTTTTTCCTGCGCAAGCCTGGTCATTTCAATGTGCCCGCAATTGCCCTATTCTTGTTCGATCTTCTGGCAAGCATCGCGCTGGGGATCTTCTTCGCGCGCCTGATCGAGTTTCCCGTGCTGCGAGTCCGCGACCGGCTGTTTCCGGCGCTGCAGCAGCCGCCCCCCAGGACCGCCCCTGCGTTCGTATCAGCAACAAGTCCGGGAGGGAATCTGTAATTTGCCAATCGATATGAGCATCGGGCTTCGAACCGAAGGGAATGCGTGAAACCGGCACACACCATGCTGGCGACACCAGCACAGCCAACAACATGAGCGCTCGTCCAACCGTATCCGCGATCATCGTGAATTGGAATGGCGCCGCGCACCTGCGCATTTGCTTGCCCAGTCTGCTCGCGCAGTCCTACCAGCCGCTGGAAATCATCGTGGTGGACAACGCTTCGTCCGACGATTCGCTGCAAGTGGCTCGACAGTTCGGCGTCCGCGCGCTGCCCCTCGATCGCAATACCGGCCTCGCCTGGGCGCTCAACCGCGGTACAGAAGCCGCCACCGGCGATTTTTTCCTCTTCGTCAATAACGACATGCGCTTTGACGAGCACTTCGTGGCTGCCCTCATTGATCCCTTGCTGCGGGACCAGCAGATTTTTGCCACGGACGGAACGCAATACGACTGGGAGGGCAGCGTTCTAGGGCACGCCGCCTCGCGGCTCACAAGAAACCGCCAGCAACACCACACCGCCATCGAAATTGTCCCGGGCTTATATTTCCACGAGCAGCCCGAGGCAGAAATCGTTCCCGCATTCATGGCTTCCTGCGCCAGCATGCTCGCGCGGCGCTCCCATTTCGAAAAGCTGCGTGGCTTCGATGAAAGACTGCCCTTCGGTTACGAGGACGTGGAGATTTGCTGGCGCGCCTGGCTGTCCGGTCACAAGATCTTGTATGTACCGAACGCAATTTGTTGGCATCGCGTGGGCGCTTCTTACCAGTCGGAAGAAGGCTTGAGCGTGCACTCCGCAGGCGTGCTGAAGGGCCGATTGGCGCTGGCCACCAAGCTGCTCCCGCGCGGGTATGCGTTCCGCACCTGGCTCACCGCGCTCGCTGGGGTCGCAAGAGATCTGGCCCGCTTGCGCGGACGTTCCGCCGCCATTCGCTCCAAAATACTTGCCCAATACGCCGCCCGCATCCCAGCGTTCCTCCGCGAAAAGGCCGCTTTGTACGCGAGCGCCGGAACCACGGCGGAAAAGCATCTGGATTTTCTGCTGCAAATCACCGGCGAGGAAGGCCGCGGAGTCCCTTCGCGCGGAGCTGCAGTGCCCAGCGCGCGCGATCGCAGCGCCGCAATCCGGTCGAACCACTAGTGCTGCTTGACAGTGGAGCGAAAATTGCTCTAGCGTAATTCTTACCAACAATGGCCAAACTATTTCAAAAAGGTGTTCGCTATCTCCGCTGTTACAACGACCTGACATTCGGTCGCCGTCCGCAAACTCCCGAAGCTGCGGTGGACTTCTGTGTGGACCGCCCGATTCTGATGACCCAGGTGCGCTCGGAGATTCTGGCCCTCGGGAAATTGCTCCAGGACGCCGCGCCCAAACGCTCCCTGGAGATCGGCACGGCGTACGGCGGCACGCTATTTTTTCTCTGCACGCTATCGCCTCCCGACGCGCTCATGATCAGCGTGGATCTGCGCGCAGGCCAATTCGGCGGCGGTTATCCGCGCCGCAAGATTCCCCTGTTCCGCAAATTTCCCACCAAGCGCCAGAAACTTCATCTGATTCAGGCGGATTCGCATGCGCCGGAAACCAGGGATCGCGTGCAGCGCATTCTCCGCGGCGAGCAGCTCGACTATCTTTTCATTGACGGCGATCACACCTACGCGGGCGTCAAATGCGATTTCGACATGTACGCGCCGCTGGTGCGCAGCAAAGGCATGATCGCCTTTCACGATATCGCCGTGCACAAGACCGATCCCGAATGTCAGGTCGCGAAATTCTGGGACGAACTCAAACAGCGTTACGAGTTCCGCGAATTCATTGAGCGCCCCGACCAAGGCTGGGCAGGCATTGGTGTTGTTTTTAAACCTTGAGCGCATTGGGTTCCCCCTTTCCCGGCGCGCGGCGGCAGGTTGTGGAACCGGCAACACCCAGCTCGAAATTGCGTCCGCTGGAGTTGCTGGCGAAGCATCCGGCTACCTAAGAATTCGCAGCTCTCGTTTCATGCTCGCAGGTACACTGGAATCCTGAGGACTCGCATGGCCAGGCCGTTCGCAACCGTACTGATAGACACCTACAATCACGAGTCCTTCATTGCCGAGGCCGTCACCAGCGTCCTGGCCCAGGATTTCCCTGCATCGGAATCCGAAATTCTGGTTGTGGACGACGGTTCGACGGATCGCACCCCTGAAATCGTGCGCCAATTCCAGCCGCGCGTGCGCCTGATTCGCAAAGTGAACGGCGGGCAGGCTTCCGCCTTCAACGCCGGCATCGCCGAAGCCCAGGGCGAAATCGTGGCCTTCCTGGACGGCGATGACTGGTGGGCGGCGAACAAGCTCTCGCGCGTCGCGGAAGTTCTTGCCGCGCAACCCTCCGTCGGTCTGGTAGGACACAGCATCACCGAAATCCTGCTGGACGGCCGGCAGCGCGTGAATGCGCTGCGCGAAAATGGCCGCTTCCGCGCTGACTCCCCCTCCGGCGCGCGCATCCTGCGCAATCGCAAGGACCTTCTGGGCACCAGCCGCATGACCATTCGCACTCGTGTCCTGCGTCAGATTTTGCCTGTCCCGGATGCCCTGGTCTTTGAAGCCGATGAATTCCTGTTCACCATCGCCGCCGTGCTCTCGGAAGTCGTCATGCTCGCCGCGCCGCTCACCTTCTATCGCCACCACTCCGCCAATCTATTTCACACTTCCGGCGACGATTCCGTAAAATCCCACCGCAAGCTGCAGGTGCTTCAGGCGCTTGCGAAGTTGCTCGACGACGCGCTCAGCCACCACAACCTCGACCCCCTCGCGCGAAAGGAAATCGTAGCCGCGGTTCAAGCCGAGGCCGATCATTTGCGCCTGGTGCTGGATGGCGGCCGTCCCTGGGAAACAATTCGCACCGAATTGAACCTTATGCGCTTGTTGTATGCCGACGCTTCTTTCTCTCAGCACCTGTTTAGTTATGCCCGGCTGCTCCCAGCCGCCGTCATGCCCGCGCGCGCCTACTATCACTGGAGAAATCAAATCGTGCAAAATAAGCTTTACCAGCGGCTGCGGCAGAAATTTTTCCCGTTTCCTGTGCCGCGACACGCTCATCGCAGCGAGGGACCAGCACGATGAATTCGGCCGCCGGCTCGGACGAATGCTCTCAATAGGCATCAATTATTCGCAGATGCACGATTCTTCGGCGTGTATTGCGCGCGACGGCGAAGTGCTTTTCGCCGTCGCCGAAGAACGCCTCAGCCGCGTGAAGCACGACGCGCGCTTCCCCGCACTGGCCATCCGCGCCTGCCTGGATTTCGCCGGCGTCCGCCCCGACGAAATTGATTACGTCTGCCAGGGCTGGCCGCGTCCGCGCGCCGGGCTGCTGCACGATTTGCGCGACTACGCCACCGGCCGGCAACGGCCGTATGGGCGTGCCGTGCTGAACCTGGCGCGTTATTTCGTCAGCATGTCGCATCAACGCGGCGGCGAAACTCATTTCCAGCGGCTCTTCGGTCCGTCGAAAGCCCAGTTTCGTTTTATGGATCATCATATGGCGCACGCCATCAGCGCCTTTGCCTACTCCGGATTTGAAGATTCCGTGGTGCTGGTCCTCGACGGCCGCGGCGCCTCGGAAGCTACTTCGCTCTGGCGCGGCCGCCACGGGCGCCTCGAACACCTCTGGACGATTCCGTGGCCGAATTCCCTCGGCCTCTTCTACGCGCAGTTCACTCACTATCTCGGCTTCACTCCCTACGCCGACGAATGGAAAGTCATGGGCCTCGCTCCCTATGGCGAGCCGGGAATTAATCTGCGCGATTTCATCGTGCCGGACGAAAATCCCTACCGCGTCGCCAGTAAAGTGCTGCTCGGTCCTGAATCTGCTCCCTTTCGCGGCATCGAGCCGCTCCTCGGCCCGCCGCGGCAGCCCGAATCCGAAATTGACGCGCGCCACAAGAATTTGGCATTCGCTGTGCAAGACATGTGCGAACAAGCCATGTTGACGCTCGCACGCACCGCAGTCGCGCAAACCGGTTGCCGCAATCTGTGCCTCGCCGGCGGCGTCGCGCTCAATTCCAAAGCCAACGGAAAAATCCTTTCCTCCCGCATCGTGGATCGCATCTTCGTGCAACCCGCCGCCAGCGACGACGGCGTGTGCCTGGGCGCGGCGCTGGGGCCATCTCTCGACGCAGGTGCCAGGCTCCCGGTGCGCAAAATGCGCCATGCTTATTTGGGGAACGAATGCTCCGAACCCGAAATCGAAAAAACTCTCGCCACTTACAAAATTCGCGCCACGCGTGTCGCTGATCCCGCCGCCGTCGCCGCCGAATTCCTGGCCAACGGAAAAATTCTCGGCTGGGTTCAGGGCCGCATGGAATTCGGCCCGCGCGCGCTGGGCAGCCGTTCCATCCTCGCCGATCCGCGCGACCCTGAAATGAACGCCAAAGTGAACAACGCCGTGAAATTTCGCGAGTGGTGGCGCCCCTTCGCCCCTTCGCTGCTCTCGGAAGCAGCCGGTGAATATCTGGAATCCGCCACCGACTCGCCCTTCATGGTTCTCACCGCGCAGGTGCGGCCCGAAAAACGCGCCGTGATTCCTTCGGTCACGCACGTGGATGGCAGCGCCCGCCCCCAAACCGTCGAACGCGACGTCAACCCGCTCTACTGGCGCCTCATTCATGAATTCGGCCAGCGCACCGGCGTGCCCGTAATCATGAACACGTCCTTCAACCTTCGCGGTGAACCCATCGTCAGCTCACCCACCGACGCCATCCGCACATTTTTCAGCTCCGGCATGGACGCGCTGATAATCGGCAGCTTCGTAGTGGAGAAATAATATGCGGCGCAACTCACTCGACATCTTCGCCTGTCCGAAATGCGCCGCTGCGTTTCAGCTCTCCTCCGTCACCGCCGAAGACGCCGCCACCGGCGAAATCGCGGAAGGCACTCTGCAATGCGTCAACTGCCATCTAAATGTTCCAGTTGTCAGAAATCTCCCGCGATTTGTTCCCCCGGAGTCCTACGCGGACTCGTTCGGTTTTCAGTGGAATCGTTTCGACACCATCCAGGTGGACGCCGTAATGCAAAATGATCTGAGCCGCGATCGCTTTTACAAGACCACCGGCTGGCCCGCGCGGATGGACGGCGAACGCATTCTCGAAGCCGGCTGTGGCGCGGGCCGTTTCACGCAGCTCGCGCTCGAAACGGGCGCGGAAGTGTTTACGCATTCGATCTGAGCCTCGCCGTCGAAGCGGCCTGGCGCAACAATTCCGGCGCGCCGAATCTTTCCATGTTTCAGGCCAGCATCTACGAAATTCCGCTGCGCAAGGCTTCCTTCGACAAGATTTTTTGCATGGGCGTCCTGCAACATTGCCCGGACGTAGCCGCCGCATTTCGCAGCCTCCTCCCCTTCCTCCGCCCCGGCGGCGAGATCGTCATAGACGTATACGAAAAGCAATCCGGATTCCCGCCGCTGAAATACATCGTGCGGCCCATCCTGCGGCCCCTCGGTGCTCAGGGAATCTACAAGCTGCTCACCTGGCTGATCCCACCGGCGTTCGAAATAAAAAAGGCCCTCCATCACATTCCAGTAGTCGGCCCGCAAATCGGCAGGCTCATCCCCATCGGACCCATTTCGCACGCGCCGCGCCTGATTTACACCGACGCACAATTGAAACAGGTGAAAATCCTCAGCGCCCTCGACATGTACTCCCCCGTTTACGACCAGCCGCAGAGCATGGAGACCGTCCAGCGCTGGTTTGCCGATGCCGGGTTCGTGGATGTCCAGCTGAAGCGTGGTTACAATGGCATCAATGCCAAAGGCAAACGCCCCAGCTGAATCTGGCATCACCCAGCTCCGCAGGCGCGGCAAGCGGACTCTCTCACGCGGCATGTTAGTGGTATTGTTTGAACGAGGAGCTTTATTTGTTCGAGCGTTTTTTTGTGCGCTTGCCTGCACCGGCTCTCTAACGAAGAATTGGGGAACTACGACCTCATGAGCAAAATTCCAGCGTGGTTTGAAGCGCAAAAATCCGAGCGCGATTTCTGGGACGGCATCATTCGCGAAGATCACGCCATCCTGCGCGTTCTGGCGGACAATTCCGAAAAAGCCCCGGCGGTCAAAAAAGCTTTGCCGCGCATCCCAGCCAGCGCGCTGGAAGTGGGCGTCGGCCCGCTCGGCATGGGCATCATCGGTTTCCTGCCGGAAATTCCCCAGCGCTTCGCCATGGATCCGCAGCCTCCCATCGGTTTGGGGCCCGCGGGCTCGAATGCCCTGCGCGACTTCATCCTGGCGCGGCGCGTGCCGGTGCATTATGCGGTGGGCTGCGGCGAGGAAATTCCCGTGCGCAATGAAAGCGTGGAACTGGTGATCTGTTGCAATGTTCTGGATCACGCCTCCGATCCCACCGCCATCCTGCGCGAAATTCATCGCGTCCTCAGGCCCAACGGTATGTTTTATTTTGATGTACACACATTTTCGGTGTTTGGATTGCTCAAATGGCACGCCTATACCAAGCACGCCAAAAAGGACGAAGTCCTCGTCAAGGCGCATCCTTACCGGATGTACGAGGCGGACGTCGTGCGGAAATTGCGCGCGTCAGGATTCAGCGTGCAAAAACTCGAAGGGCACACTTTTGCAACGAATCTGATCGGTCATGCCAGAACATCCACTTTCTTGGGGACGAAATGTCTTGCCTGATCGCCTTGCTTGGGCGGCGCGACGCTCCCACAGATGGCGTGTTCGACTACTGTGAATCTCTTGCACGCGCTCTTCCGAACCAAGGGCTTGAATTGCAAACGGCGCGCGTGCCATGGGACAAGCTAGGCTGGTTCCGCGCTTTTTTCGATCTCGTTCGAGAAAGCCGCACATGGCGCGGCCAGTGGGTCCTCTTGCAATACACCGCCATGGCCTGGTCACGGCGCGGCTTTCCCGTCGGAGCTCTGTTATCCCTGGCGATCCTGAAGCTTCGCGGCGCCCGCACCGCCGTCGTGTTTCACGAGCCTTGGGCAATCTCCTCTGCCAGCTTGCTCAATGGAATTCGCTGCGCGTTTCAGAATTGGACGCTCCGCACGCTACACCGCTATTCCACAAGAAGCATCTTCACCGTTCCGCTCCACACGGTTTTCTGGCTGCCCAGCGGTGACGCGCACTCCGCGTTCATCCCCCTCGGCCCCAATATCCCCGAAAATCTCGCGCCCAGGTCGTCCACAACCTATCACAACGGAAATTGCAAGACGGTAGCCGTATTCTGCGTAAGCGAGTCGCCGTACCACCAGAGCGAGGTATCAGACATTTCCTTTGCCGCTCGCTCCGCCGCTGCCGAGGGAATCAAGCTGCGCGTCGTCTTCGTGGGCCGCGGCACATCCGAAGCAAAAGATGAGATCGACCGCGCCTTCCACGGCACGCAAATCGAAGTCTTGAATCGCGGTCTATGCGCGCCCGAAGAGGTCACGCGTGTCTTCGCTGAATCGGACGCCCTGCTCGCCGTCCGCGGCCGGCTTTACCTGCGGCGGGGCAGCGCGCTAGCCGGCATCGCTTGTGGCCTCCCCATCGTCGGCTACGCAGGTTGGGCGCAAGGCACAATCATCGAAGAAGCCGGCGTTACGCTCGTTCCTTTCGGCGATCAGCAGGCGTTAAGTCTCGCTCTGCGCAATGTTCTTACGAACGCGGATCTATGGCAGGAAATGCACGAAAAGAGCCGGCGCGCCCAACAGAAATACTTCTCTTGGGACGTTATCGCGGCATCCTACGCTGATTTTTTTTCCGGGCGTCCCGCTTGAAAATCAAACTGCTCCTTTACACTCATGATTGGTTCCCGCTCATGGGCGGAATCCAGACGATCACCACGGACCTCGCGAGCGGACTCGTCCAGGAATCCAAAGCCAATTCCGATGACGCGGTGGATGTCACTCTGGTCACTCAGACTCCCGCCGCAGGAATGAACGACGCCGCGCTTCCCTTTCCAATCGTCCGGCAGCCGGACAAGCGCAGCCTCGTTCGCCTGTTCCAGGTCGCTGACATCGTACATTTGGCCGGCCCCTCGCTTTTACCATTGGCGCTCGGATACGCGCTTCGAAAAACCATCGTGCTCGAACATCACGGATATCAATCCATTTGCCCCAACGGCCTCCTCCTGTATCAGCCGGATCGCAACATCTGTCCTGGGCACTTCATGGCGTCCCACTACCAGAAGTGCCTGCGTTGTAATGCACACAACCTCGGATGGATGAAGAGCGCGCGCGACTTGATTCTCACGTTCCCACGACGCTGGCTCGCCGCCAGAGCCACGGCCAATATTGCCGTCAGCCGTCACATCGGCATGCGAACCTCTCTGCCACGCACGCAGGTGATCTATCATGGCGTTCCGGGGCCACCGCCGGAGCTAGCCGCGCAACCGCGCGCGGGTGCAGAAACGCCGTTTTGTTTCGCCTACGTGGGCAGGCTCGTTGAGGAAAAAGGCGTGCCGGTGCTTCTCCGCGCTGCCAGACGGCTCTTACAGCAAGGTCTTCGCTTCGAACTGAAGATTGTCGGAGATGGGTCGCAGCGCGCCGAACTTGAGAACTTGACCCGCGAGTACGGCTTGGAGGGTTGCACCACTTTTTTCGGCGCTGTCCCGGTCTCCTCGGTTTCCGAAATTCTAGGCTCAGCTCTCGTCGTGGTCATGCCCTCCGTCTGGGAAGACGTTGCGCCCTTGGTAGCGATCGAACAAATGATGCAGGGGCGTTTGGTCATCGCCTCGGACGCTGGCGGACTTGGAGAAACCGTCACCGGCGCAGGAATGAAGTTTCCCCCCAACGACGACGCCCGCCTCGCAGATTGCATGCGCTGGGCCATGGAAGATCCTGCGCGAACCCGTGACCTTGGAAACAAGGCGCGGCAGATCGCGTCGGAAAAATTCACGCTGTCGCGAATGGTGGAGGAACACCTGCAGCTCTATCAGTCGCTGATGCGGGATTAGAGTTCTTCGCCGGGCCGTTCTCGCGCTGGCGCATTTCCAGTCGTGCGCTAAACCACGCTTCAGGTCACGAACAATATTTTCAACGGGACGTTCGCTTCAACCGCGTGCTGCGCGGCTCGTGAATTTGGTGCGGTCTGTGATCCGTTGCGCTCCCTCGCAAGATAAGTCGTCTCCCCGTTTTTCCTTTTGGACTTGAACTCCTTCGTGGCTTGCTGCACCGCATTTCCGCAGCCCGGCAGCATCCAATCGTGCAGCTCGATCGCGATGTGTTCCACACACGCAATCCATCGGTCTGCTTGCGCGAAGACATTCCTCTCCGCGCCTTCGATATCCATCTTCAAAAGATCAATATGGCTTATGCCGAAATCCGACATCAATTTGTCCAGCGTGATTCCGCGAACCCGCGCTTGCTGCGTGGCGGGCGAACCCGTCTTGCCTCTCATTTGAAATGCCGTGTGCCCCTGCTCGGGATCAAAAATATCCAGTTCGCAGTTCTCGCTCCACAACGCAGCATTCACCGTCTTCACAGTGTCGTACGCCGCCGTGTTCTTTACGAGCATCCGATAGTTCGATACCTCCGGCTCGATGGCGATGATTCCCGCGCTCGGATACTTATTGGCGTAGAAAATGGACGTGAGCCCGATATTGGCCCCCGCATCAACTATGATCTGAGGTGTTCTGCGAAGGTCCCAGTCGTACTGCCGCCTGATCAGTATTTCTCTGCACGAGGCCACGTCTGTGGTTCGCAATCGCAGATGCACCGGATGCAGAACCTCCGGTACCTCAACCGTCACTTCCACCGGGCTCCCGAATAACCGGGTCCTGGCGGCCAGAAATACTCCCGCAATACCAAAAAGGGAATGATACAGATCAAATCCCTCGTGCAAACTCATCCACGAACCTCGTTAGCGTTCAGTCTGTCCTGTTATTGAGTATATCCCCCCACTCGAACCACGTGCCAGCCGGCGAGTGCGCTACAATATGGCTGCGATCGTGCTCTAGATAACCGTACCTTCTGGAAGGGCGCGCTTGGAGGCGCCACGAACTTGTTGAATTCTCGCACCTCGGCCGGCAATACCCAAGCTGTCATCGGCATCAGCGTCTTTGCTATCGGCATCTGGCTGGCTTGGCAGGTCGGCGGAAAGATCGCCGCGGACGATTTCCGCTCGGTGCAATTCGCAGCCCTCGGCATCGCCGGTTTCTGGGTAGCCATCACCATCCTCCGCAAATGGCGTACCGGATTTTATATGTTCCTGGTCTGGCTGCTCTTCGAAGACCTGGTGCGCAAATATCTCGGCAACAATATGGTGATTTACTTCGGCAAGGATGTCCTCGTCGCGCTCGTTTATATTTCGTTTTTTGCTCAGGTCCGGCGAGGCCGTGAAAAGCTGTTTCATCCGCCCTTTCTTCCTTTCTTGTTGGTTTTCCTATGGCTCGGGGTCGTGCAGATATTCAGTCTGAACTCACCGCACATCTTGTATGGCTTGCTCGGCTTTAAACTCTACTTTTACTACATACCTCTGATGTACGTAAGTTACGCGTTAATTCGCACCGATGAAGACCTCCGGCTGTTTCTGATCACCAACGTTTCCCTGGCCGGAATAATTGCCATGATTGCGATCATCCAGGCCATCGTCGGCCATTCGTTCCTCAACCCCGTCAATCTTGCGCCAGAGCTCAAGGAATTGGGCGAGTTGGATCGCTATTCCCCCCTCACGAACCAGGTTCTCAGCCTTCCTACCGCCGTTTTCGTCAGCTCCGGCAGATTGGCTCTGTACTTGGTGACGGCCGTGATTCTGGCGATCGGCACCGCTGGATATCTGCTGCTTTCGACGGGCAAGCACCGTACCCTGGTCTTCCTTGTGACCGTGTTAGTCGGTGGCGCCGCGCTTTTCAGCGGTTCGCGCAGCGCCGTCATGTACAGCGGCATCAGCGCCATAGTCCTTGTCGCTGGTTTACTCTGGGGAGCGCCTTGGCGCTGGAGGCAAGCTCATCGCCTCATCAAAGCCATGCGCACTGCCATCGTCGCCGGTGCTCTCGCCTTCGCCTTGGTTTTTCTTTTGTTCCCGGACGAGATTGCTCCCCGCATGGCCTTCTACACGGAGACGTTGAGTCCCAATAGCTCCGCCTATGAAGTCAACTACCGCGCCTGGGATTACCCGATTCGCAATCTTTTCGATGCCTTCAACACCCCGAATTGGCTGCTCGGCAACGGCATCGGCACGGCCTCGCTCGGCGGCCAATACGTCGCCAAACTGATCGGCAAGCGCCCCCTTGATATATGGGTGGAAGAAGGATACGGCGTTCTCATTATTGAGATGGGCATCATCGCCCCGTTTTTATGGCTTCTCTGGACCGGCGCTCTCATCTACACCAGCTGGGGCGTGGTCAGGCGGCTGCGGCAGACTCGCTTTTTCCCCATCGCCTTCGCGTTCTTGTGGTACGCGTTCCTGCTTCTTTATCCTTGGACCTACGGCGGAATATCCGCCTACCAGAATTTTGTCTGCAACATGTACCTGTGGATCTGGGTCGGCATCCTTTTCCGCCTACCGGAAATCCAGGAAGCTTCGCCGTCCTATTACGAGCTGCCCACCTACAAGCCAAAAAATCGCGGCGGATTCCGCTTCTGAGTATGGTCTGATAGCAGAATGTGCGGTATCGCAGGCATAGCTTCCCGGGAGGCAAATCCCCGGCACGCGCAGGCCGCGGAAAATATGGCTGCGGCCATCCGCCATCGCGGACCCGACGGCTCCGCCGTGCGCGACTTCGGCGCCTGCGTCCTGGCCAATACTCGCCTGGCCATCGTCGACCTCAGCCCCCGCGGCAGCATGCCGATGTGCAACGAAGACTCCACTGTCTGGATCACCTACAACGGCGAATGTTACAACGCCGACGAACTCCGCCCGCAGCTCGCCGCCCGCGGCCATCATTTCCGCTCCACCACCGACACCGAAGTCGTCCTCCATCTCTACGAGGAATACGGCGATCGCTGCGTCGAAAAACTGCGCGGCATGTTTGCTTTCGCCATCTGGGATGTGCGCGCCGAAAAACTACTCCTGGCGCGCGACCGCCTCGGGATCAAGCCGCTGTACTACGCCGCCGTCGGCGACAAACTTATCTTCGCTTCCGAAATAAAAGCCCTGCTCGCCTCCGGCTTCGTTCCGCGCAAATTGGACCCGGCCGGCATCCGCTCCTTCCTCCAGCTCGGTCACATCCCCGCGCCTTGGACCGCCATTCAAAATGTCCGCCCGCTGGAGCCGGGGCACATCGGCATCTGGCGCGATGGCAACTTCCGCACGCAATCCTATTGGAAGCTGCCTTCCTCAACCGACGAGTACGACGTCGCATCACCGGAAGACGTCGCCGGCAAGCTGCGCGACTTGCTCCTCGCTTCCAGCCGCCAGCAATTGATGGCAGACGTCCCCATCGCGCTCTTCCTCAGCGGCGGCACAGATTCCGCGGTCCTCGGCTCCCTGATGCAGCACGCCGGAGCCGATCGCATCACCGCCCTGACCATCGGCTTCGAGGAAAAATCCTTCGATGAATCCGCCTCCAGCCAACGCACCGCCGATCTTCTGGGAATTTCGCGCCAAGTGATTCAATTGCCCGCCTCGCAGATGGCGGAATCGCTGGACCACGCTTTTTGGGCCATGGACCAGCCCACTGTTGACGGCCTGAATGCCTACTGGATTTCACGCGCCGCCGCCGGCGCAGGCTTCAAAGTCGCTCTCTCCGGACAAGGCGGCGACGAACTTTTCGGTGGATATCAATCCCTCGCGTGGTTCGATCGCTTTTCGCATCTGGCCGGGTGCCTCCGGCCGATTCCGCACATCGCCGGCCGGGGGTTATTCGATCACCGCGATTTTCCGTTTCGCTGGCGCAAGCTTTCCTACCTGGTGGGCGCGGACGATCCCTTCGTCGCCGCGCAGCTCGCCGTGCGCGTCCTGTTTCTGGAACGCGACGTGCACCAGCTTCTCAGTCCCGCGCTCGCCGCAGCCAACGGCACTTCCGAAGCGGCAGCGCACATCGCCGCATGGGCCCGCGAAACCGTCGGCCAGGACCTTCAGGAGCGCGTCGCCTTCCTCGATTTTCCCGCCCATCTCGAAGCTCGCCTTCTCCGCGACGGCGATGCCATGAGCATGGCCCACAGTCTCGAGGTTCGTCCGGTGCTGCTCGATCACGCCGTCGTCGAATACGTCATGCGCCTTCCGCTTTCCCTGCGCCTGCAAAAGAAACGATTGCTCTTTAACGCCATGCAGGGGATTCTTCCTCCGGCTCTGCTCGCGGAGCTGCAGGACCGTCCCAAGCGCACCTTCACGTTTCCCTTCGCGCGCTGGCTAGGCAACGACTTGCGCGAAACCATCAGTGCCGTCTTCGCGCCGGACCGCCTCGCCGCGGCCGGTGTGCTGGAGCCTTCTGCAGTGAATCACCTGTGGCAGCGTTATCTTCGTAACCCGGAATCGGTAGGCTGGTCGCGGCTCTGGAGCGTCTTCGTCCTCGCGTCCTGGTGCGAGACGATGAAGGTAGGAGTCTGAAGAGTGGCAGACGCAGTTCGCAAGCCTCGTCTCGCGGTGGTCTCGCCGTTCGTTGACAAACGCCACGGCACCGAGCGGCGCGTCGCCGAATGGATTGCGCAGCTCGCCGCCACCTACGAAATTCATATCTACAGCCAGGATGTGCAGGATCTTGATCTCACCAAAGTCACCTGGCACCGCATTCCCAGGCTACCTGGTCCGCATCTTCTCAATTATCTTTGGTGGTTCGCTGCCAACCGCTTTTGGCGCGCCTGGGATTCGCGCTTCCGGAATCTCCGCCCCGATCTCGTGTATAGCCCCGGCATCAACTGCCTTGATGCAGACGTCATGTCCGTGCACATCGTCTTCGCCCAATACGTTCAAGGCATTCAAGCCGGGCTGAAATTATCGCGCAATTCAATCCTCGCCTGGCCGCGCGTCATTCACCGCCGCCTGTACTACCGCGTGCTCAAATCGCTGGAACGCCGCCTCTATACGCCGCCAGGAGTTCCTCTCGTCTTGATCGCCCGGCACACCGCGGCGGCCCTCGAAAAATTTTACAATCGGCGCGAAAATCTTCCCGTCGTGTACGTCGGCCTCGACCAGGAAATATTCAATCCCGCACGCCGCGCCGCCCTGCGCGAAGACGCCCGCGACGAGCTGGGTCTCGCGCCGGACCGTTTCGCGCTTTTGTTGATCGGGAATGACGCGCGCAACAAAGGGCTCCCCGTCATACTTCAAGCGCTCCGCACATTGCGCGAGCTTCCCGTTGATCTGCTCGTCGTGAGCCGCGAGGATCCCGCCCCCTATTTAATGGCCGCGCGCGACGCCGGACTCGAAGGCCGCGTGGGATTTTTCCCGCAGCGCAACGACGTTGAATTCTATTACGCTGCCGCCGACGCCTACGTCGGCCCCTCACTAGAAGACACCTTCGCGCAACCCCCCGCCGAAGCCATGGCCTGCGGCATGCCCGTAATCGTTTCCGCCAATAACGGCACGAGCGAAATCATTACCGACGGCGCGGATGGATTAATCCTGCTCGATCCCACCGCCGCGGATTCGCTCGCCTCTATGATCCGCATGCTCTGCGAACATCCCGAGTTTTCCGCGCGCCTCGGCTGCAAAGCCGCGGAAACCGCGCGCGCCTACACCTGGGAACGCAACGGCCGCGAGCTAACCGCAATTTTCGAAAACATTCGGCGCCAGAAAGCGTCGCCGGCCGCGGCCACTCTGCCCGGGGAGTCCGACGCCGGCACGATCGCCGCGCAAAAATGAACGCATCGCACCCCGCGCAAAATCCCGTCCGCTTCATCGGTCTTTTCCCCGACGTGCTCGGCATCGGCGGTGTTCAGGAAGTCAGCCGCCAGACGATTCGCGCGCTACTGGAAATTTCCGCTCACAGCGGCTGGTCGCCTGGCGTGCTGGGCCTCAACGATCCACCGGGTGTTCAGGAATTTTCCGCCGGCGCCCACAAAATCAATTTCCGCGGCTTCGGCCGTTCCAAAGTGCGCTTCGTCCTCGCCGCTCTGCAAAATGCCGCGAAAAAACCGCGCGTCATTCTCGCCGCTCATCCCAATCTCGCGCCTCCCGCCGCATGGATGAAGCGCCTCGCCCCGCAAATGAAAGTCATCGTCATGGCCCACGGCGTGGACGTCTGGCAGCCGCTGCCGCCGCGCCGTCGCGCGGCCTTGCTTGCTGCCGATCTCGTGCTCGCCCCCAGCACATCCACCGTGCAAAAACTGACGGAAGTTCAAGGCGTGCCACCGGAGAAGATCCGCAAAATTCCGTGGCCGCTGGATCCCGAGGTTCTGGACATGGCCAATTTATCCACACCTCTCCCTCGTCCAAAGGGTTTCCCGCCAAACCCCGTGATCCTCACCGTCGGCCGCTGGGCAGCATCTGAAAAATATAAAGGTACGGACGATCTAATCCGCAGCCTCGCGCAACTTCGCGCAGCGTTCCCGGGTCTAAATCTAGTGGCCGTCGGCGCAGGCGACGATCTTCCGCGCCTGCAAAAAATTGCCGCCGAACTGGGCGTCTCCGGCTCGGCAAAGTTCCAGACCGGCCTTTCGAAAGCCGATCTCGCCGCCTGCTACGCGCACGCGGACATTTTCGCCCTGCCCAGCACCGGCGAAGGATACGGCCTCGTCTTCCTCGAAGCCATGGCCTTCGGCAAATCAATCGTCGCTGCCGCGGCAGGAGGATCAACCGACCTCGTGGAAGACGGCGTGAATGGCATTCTCGTCCCGCCTCGCGATCAGGCCGCGCTCGCCAAGGCCCTCGAGCGTTTGCTCCGCGACGATTCCCTGCGCGCGGCACTCGGCCGGCGCGGCGCCGAAATCGTCCGCCGCAGATACTCAGCTTTGAACTTTTCCAGTCCCAGCTCGCATCCATCCTCGCGGACTGCGGTCTGGATTCCCTTCCCCCGCCGTAGTATTCTCGTGTTTCTCCCTCCCGGCGTGGCAGCTCCAGCGCTCAACTGGAAAGCCCCAAATAGCTTAGACAACTCAGAAAACGATGTTCGCGAGCACTCCAGACAGAATGCGCATCCTAAAAGCAGTTCAATCTTATTTCCCATTTCAAGACCGCGGCGGCCCCGTCGTCAAAGTCCGCGCCTTGGCGCGCGGGCTCGCCCAACGCGGACATCAAATCACCGTCCTCACTGCGGATCTCGGCCTGGCAAAACTGAACGGCTCCGCCATGAAATTCCAGCCCTGCCCATGGGGTTGGCGAGCGGAAGAAGATGGCGTCGCATCCGTCTATCTCTCCACCTTGGCGCATTATCGCGCGCTGACCTTCAATCCGGATGTGATACGATTTTGCGGGATGTCCCTCAGGCAATTCGACCTGGTCCATTTCTACGGCCTCTACGATTTGCTCGGACCGGCGGTCAGTTACTTCTGCAGACGCCAGGGCATTCCTTACGTGATCGAACCCATGGGCATGTACAGGCCAATTGACCGAAGCTTCCGCATGAAGCGCGTCTGGCACCGCAGTCTTGGCGGTTCCTACTGGAGCCATGCGGCGCAAATTGTCGCCACCTCGGAGATGGAAGCTCAGCAATTACTGGAAGACGGCGTTCCCGCGCAGAAGCTCGTAATTCGTTATAACGGGATCGATCGAGCCACCTCCGCTGCGCAGCCCTCGCGCGGCGCCTTCCGCGCAAAATGGGGCATCGCTCCCCGCGAACCGCTGCTCCTGTTTCTGGGGCGCCTCATTCCCCGTAAGGGTGCGGACATATTAATAGATGCGTTCGCGCAAGCGTGTCCCCGCGAAGGTCGCCTGGTAATTGCCGGCCCGGAAGGCGAGCCCGGCTACCTCGCGCAGCTCACCAAACGCGCCACCGATGCCGGAGTCGCATCGCGCGTGATTTTCACAGGCGCGCTATACGACGACTCCAAAGCCGAAGTCATGGCCGACAGCGATATGTTTATTCTCCCCTCGCGTTATGAAAATTTTGCGAATTCCGCTGCGGAAGCAGTCGCCAGCGGCATTCCCGTCATCATTACGGACGCGTGTGGCATCCGCACTCTAGTTGATGGCCGCGCCGGCCTGGTGATTGCCCCGGACCAGCAGGCCCTGGCGGACGCGATCCGCACGCTCCTCTCAGACCGCTCGCTGTATCAGAAACTGCAAGCAGGCTGCCCGGGCGTCGCCGCGCAGCTCGGTTGGGATCGCTTGACCGAACAGATGGAAGGCTACTACGCGCGCGCGTTGGAATCGAGCAATGGCCACAACTGAACAAAAAACATTTTACGATCAGCACCCGTTCGACTGGGCTCCCGCCGACGCTTCGCAGGATATCCGCTCCGTCGTTTCGGGCCCGCTGGTGGATTTGATCCAAAGCCTCGATCTGCAGTCTCTTGTCCTGGATATCGGCTGCGGCCCCGGCCGTGTTCTTGGCTTCCTCGCGCAACGCGGCATTCGCTGCATCGGTCTGGATCGCAGCCGCGTTTCTCTCGGCCTCGCCGTCGAGCGCTATGGCCGTCCCGGCGCCGTCGGCGATAATCTGCATCTTCCCTTCGCTGACGGAACCGCCGATGTTGTAATCTCTGACGGCGTGATTCATCACACTGAAAATCCCCAAGCGGCCTTCGCCGAAAATTTCCGCATCCTGAAGCCTGGCGGACGCATGTATCTCGCTGTTTACAAACCCTCCGGACGATATCCCCTGCTCTACCAGTTTCCGGGCGCTTGGATTCGCGCCGGTCTGCGCCACGATTGGTCCCAGCCGCTCGTCGTTCTGTTTTTCCGCGTGCCTTATTTCCTCGTGCATTTCCTGCGTTCCAGCGGCAAACGCACTTGGGCGGGCGCTCGCAATCTATTCTTCGATTATTTCGTCACTCCGCGCGTCGCATTTCTCCCGCGCGACGTCGTGGAAGGCTGGTGCTCCGTCGCCGGAGCCCACGTCCTGCACTATCAAGAAAATCGCGGACAAAATGTCCACTCCTTCCTCGTGCAGAAGCAGCCGGCTGCAGCCTCCAGCCGCCGCGCGCCGGTCCCCAGGTCTGCGGCGATGGCCCTCGTGGAAACACCGGAAACCATATGAGCGGCCATAACGTCCTAAAATCGATTCAGACCAATATGCCCACCGATTTGCGCCCGAATGCTGACGAATCCGCTGCCCGACCCTGGCCTGCTCCGGCCGGCGCGCCAACGCAGCGCAGCCATCGATTGTTTCGCATCCTCTGGTACACAGTCAGTAGTCTTCTCGTTCTGTCCATTTGTGCCGCCATCTATTCCATCGGCTGGGAATATTCCACGCGCCGCTACTTGAAGGGGTTTTCCGATGCCATCGTCCCGGCCACAGCGCCGGGCGATGAAAAAGTGGAAGCAGTCTTGAATTGGATGGCCCACGGCCCCACTCGTTTGCCTTACGGCCCGTCGCCCGCCTTCCCAGACCGCGATCCCACCGACACGCTCAACTACGACGCCCTGCTCCAGGTCTGCGGAACCGCCACCAACGCCTTCATCAATCTTATGGATACCGGGCACATGGGCGTCCGCCGTCTGCTGCTGCTTGATTCCCGAATGATGACCAAGCACGTCGTCGCGGAAGTTTTCGTGAACGGCCGCTGGATCGTCGTTGATCCCGCCTATCGCGTGGTCCTGCGCGATACCCGCGGAAACACGCTCACCCGCGAAGAATTGACGGACCCAGCCACCTTTACCGAAGCCACTCGCAACATTCACGCTTACGATCCCGCGTACACATTTGACCGTACCGTTCACGTGCGCATTGGCCGCATTCATCTACTGGGCATTCACTTCCGCCGCATCCTGGATCGCTTCTTTCCCGGCTGGGATGAATCCACGTCCATGACCTTGCTCGTCGAGCGCGAATCGTACGGCGCTTCCGTCGCCTCAATCCTGCTGGTGATTTTCTTCATGCTTATATGGATCTCCCTGCGCTGGTTCGGCGAACACCGCCTCGGCATCCCTCGCTTGCATCTGCGCACCCAACTGCGCCGCGCCGGCAGCGCATTCTTGAATTCCACGAGCTGATGCCATGTGCGGAATCTGCGGCGCCATCGCTTTGGACCCGAAAGTAAACAGCGACGCCGTCGTCCGCCGCATGCTCGCTGCCATCGTTCATCGCGGCCCCGATGAAGAAGGCTTCCTCTCCGCTCCGCCCATCATCGTCGGCTCGCGGCGTCTCAGCATCATTGATCTTCCCGGCGGCTCTCAACCCATCTGGAACGAAACCGGCACGCTCGCCGTCGTCTTCAACGGAGAAATCTACAACTTCCGCGAGTTGCGCAAAGAGCTGGAGGCTAAGGGTCACACTTTCTTAACCCGCTCCGATACTGAAGTCATCGTCCACGCCTACGAGCAATGGGGCGAAGAATCCGTCGCGAAGTTGCGCGGCATGTTCGCGCTCGCGATAATCGAAATGCCGCAAGGTCGCGGCGGCCCGGCGACTGCGGTGTTTCTCGCGCGGGATCCTTTGGGCATCAAGCCGCTCTATTACGCAGCAGGTGGCGGAGGCTTGTTATTCGCCTCCGAAGTTCGCGCGCTCCTCGCCAGCGGCTGCATTTCTCCGCAGCTCTCCGCCGCGGCGATTCCCTCGTATCTGCTGTTCGGCTCTGTATGCGAGCCGATGACCATGGTCGAAGGCGTGCTCTCTCTTCCGCCGGGACATTTTGTAAGAATCCACGCCAACGATCCGCGCCGCACACCCGAACCAAAGCTCTACTGGAATTTCACCAAGGAGTTTTATCAGGACGAGGACGCTGAAACCGGAACCGCATACCAGGAAGATTTCGCCTCTGCAGCCACTACGGTTCGCTCGCTCCTCGAAGATGCCGTCCGTACTCATCTGGTCGCGGACGTCCCCGTAGGCGTGTTTCTTAGCGGCGGCCTCGATTCCACAGCCATCGCCGCGCTCGCCAGCCACGTGCAGAAAGGCATCCACACCTTTACCGTCGCATTCCCCGACGCCGAATACAGCGAAGCCGAAATCGCCCGCAAAACCGCGCAACGCCTGGGCACCGAGCATAGCGAAATGACTCTCTCGAGCGGCGAAATGGAAGCGCGCCTCGATGAAGCCATTTCCGCCCTCGACCAGCCCAGCATGGACGGCATCAACACCTATTTTGTTTCCTGGGCGGCCCGCCAGGCGGGATTGAAAGTCGCCCTCTCCGGTCTGGGCAGCGATGAACTCTTCGGCGGCTACACTTCTTTTCGCGCCACGGCCCAGGTGACTCGCCTCACCACCATGGCCCGCTTTTTCCCCAAGCTGGCCCGCGAGCTCGCCACCTCCGGCATCAAACGTTCGAAAGTGTATCGCGGCTCCCCCGACGCATTTCGCAAAGCCTTTTCCGCCTGGCTCGATCCGGACTTGCTCCCGTCTCCATATTTTTTCACGCGCGCGCTTTTCACGCCGCAAACCGTCGTCTCGCGCTTGGGCGATAACGCCGCAATGTGGGACGCCATGCCGTGGTCGCGCTGGCTCACGCAAGCCACGCGCCAATCGCGCCGCATGGATCGCTTCACGCGCGTTTCCTGGCTCGAGCTGCGCTCCTACCTCGTCAACACGCTGCTGCGCGATACCGACGCCATGAGCATGCATCACTCTCTCGAAGTCCGCGTACCCTTCCTCGACGCGCCGCTCGTCGAATATGTTCTGGAGCTCCCCGAAGCGCTGAAGCGCAATCCCGCGCGCCCGAAAGCCTTGCTCTTCGAGGCGATGAAAGATTTGTTGCCCGATGAAATTGTCAAACACACCAAGCGCACTTTCACTTTCCCCTGGGAAACCTGGCTGCGCGGAAAATTAGGCGAGCGCGTCGCGGTCCAACTCGGCGATTGGTCTCCCGCCCTCGAATCCCGCCTCGATGGCCGCTTCGCCCAAGCCGTCTGGAGAGATTTTCTCCGCGGACGCACCACTTGGTCCCGCCCCTGGAGCCTCTACGTCCTCAACGAATGGGCCAAGCGCAATCTGCGCGTCCCAGAATCATCCACCACGCCCGCCCAGAGCGCCGCAACAGCTCACGTCGCCTAGGCTCTGAATTACGCACGGCTCCGCGTGTGACGTACGCGGGGTCCGACACTTCTTTTGCCACGAATCGCTGCGGTCGTCATCCTGAACCCGCGACAGCGGGTGAAGGATCTCTCTTGTTCTCTTCGCCCAGCCATGCTCGCCCATACTCGGTAGCGCGGGATCGCTAAGCTGTGCTCGCGCCCCAGCTCGCCACGATGTTAGCCCCGCGATGCCGTTGTATCTGCGCTCTGCGAATCGCCCGCTCGCAGCCGCCTCTGCACTCCACAATTCGACCGTTGCCAACCTGGAGTTACCCGTCGCAAATCCAACCGCACGCCGCTTTCAACTTTGATACTCTTCGATGGATCATCAATCGTTCATCTTCTCGTATCGAACATAGCAATTAATCCATCGAGGTGCGGCGCTTGCCCGACAATCTCAAAACCCCAAACGCCACCGCGCCGTCGCAGCAAAAAACCAAGCGCGACGAATTACTGCTCCTCATCAATTCGCTCAATCCCATCATCACCGTGGAAACCACCGAAGAGGAACGTCTCGAAGGCCTGCTGCGCTCCATCTCCGTCCAGCTCGTCGTGCCCCTCTACACCTGGAGCGTGACCACCGGCCTCGCCAAACTTAGCGGCTCGCCACTCTACGGCACAGCCGAGCCCGAACAAGCGCTGGCCAATATCGCGCTCATCGAAGACGACGCCATTTTTCTGCTCCGCGATTTCGCGCGCTATTGCGACAACGACCGCATCAGCCGTCGCCTCCGCGATCTCGCGGATAAGTTCCGCACCGCCCGCCGCTCCATCGTGATCGCCGCAGCTTCCATCGCATTGCCACCGGAGCTGAAAGGTGATTCGGTTTCATTTCAATTGGGATTGCCCGACGCGAGCGAACTCGCCCTGTGCGTGAATCAGCTTTTGACCGAGACCAGCCGCGATCGCCGCGTCCTCATGACTCTGGATGCGCCCGCCATCGCCCAACTCGCGCAAAATTTGGTGGGCTTGACGAAAGACGAAGCCACGCGAACTCTTCGCCGCTGCTTGCTCGCGCGCGGCGTGGCCGATGCCGCCCTTCTCGATGCCGTGCTCGACGCCAAGCGCGCCACGCTTCAGGCGGATGGCGTGCTCGAGCCAGTTCGCCGCGACACCACGTTTCTCGATGTCGCCGGACTCAAGCATTTGCGCGATTGGGTGGATAAACGCCGCAGCGCGTTGACTCCCGAAGGTCAGCGCTTTGGCCTCGTCCCTCCGAAGGGCGTGCTGATTACCGGCGTGCAAGGTTGTGGCAAGAGTATGGCGGCGCGCGCCATCGCTGGGGAGTGGGGCATCGAACTGGTGCGCCTCGATGCCGGCTCGCTCTACGACAAATACGTCGGCGAAAGCGAAAAGCGCCTGCACAAGGCTCTCGACCTCGCGCAGAAACTCGCCCCTGTCGTGATGTGGATTGACGAAATCGAAAAAGCCTTCGCATCTGCAGGTTCCAGCGGTGACGCCGACGCAGGCCTATCCCAGCGTCTCCTCGCCACGCTCCTCACCTGGATGCAAGATCATCAAAGCAACGTCTTCCTCGCCGCCACCTCCAACAATATTTCCAGTCTTCCGCCCGAGATGCTCCGCAAAGGCCGCTTCGATGAAATTTTTTTCGTGGATTTGCCGGACGTGGAAGTCCGCGCCGCCCTTTTCGCCATTCACCTGAAAAAATGCGGTCGTGATGCGACTACATTCGACCTGCAGAAACTCGCCGCTGCCAGCGACGGTTTTTCCGGCGCCGAAATCGAGCAGGCCATCGCCTCCGGCCTCTACACCGCATTCAATCAAAAACTAGAGCTCTCGACCGAAATCCTCCTCGCGGAAGTTCGCAACACCCAACCCCTAAGCGTCACCCGCGCCGAAGACATCCAAACCATAAGACAGTGGGCCAAATCCCGCGCCGTCCCCGCCGACTGAGTCTTGCCGGTGAGCCGCGCGCCCTTGACTTTGACGTGGCCCTCGTAGCGGCGCACTTTAGTGCGCCGCCATCGGTGTCGCGGCAAGGAACGACCTCGACCAGAGAACCTGCGGGCGCCGCAGCCTCCCAGAGCATGGAGATATTGACACCAGCTATATCTTACGATATAGTTCCCGATGTATTGTTCCACCAAACACAGGAGACTTACATGTTCAAAGAACGTCACAAAGATTGGACTTGCGGCGATCGGCACCACCATAGGCACTTTGCAGGCAGGCACCGCTTCTTCGGGGGCTTTCGCGGAGGCTTCATGGGCGGACCCGCTATGCGCGCCGCCAAGATGCTCGCCTCGGGCGACCTTCAGCTCGTAATTCTGGCGCTGCTCAGTGAAAAGCCCCGCCACGGTTACGAGATTATCAAGGCGATTGAGGAGCACTCCAGCGGGATCTACACTCCCAGTCCTGGGATGGTTTACCCCGCGCTCACCTATCTCGAAGAGATGGGCTTTGCCGCTTCTGAAACAGAGGGCACGAAGAAGCTCTATCGGATTACCGAAGCAGGTGCCGAGCACTTGAAGGCGAACCGCGTGAGCGTTGACGAAACTCTCGATCACCTGGCACGCTTCGGCCGCAAGATCGCCGACTTTCAGAAGCGCTTCACCCGCGAACACGAGGAGGAAGAAGACGACGCGGGCGCCGATCCCCGGCGTCATATCAAGGATGAATGGCGGCAGGCGCGCGTCGAATTCCGCAAAGTCCGCGAAGACCTCAAGGCCGCGCTTTGCGAGAAGCTCGATGCCTCAAGCGAAGAGCGGCAGCGCGTCATCGCAGTCCTCCGGCGCGCCATCGAAGAAATCCGCGGCAAGCAATAGCTCGCTGCGCGAAGTTCCCCGCTCGTGCAGCGATGGCTTGGGTCGCGCGCTATTCGTACCGCAGGGCGATCATTGGATCGACGCGGGTGGCGCGACGCGCCGGGAAATAGGACGCCGCGACCGCCACCAACGTCAGTAGCGCCGAAACCACGATAAATGTCAGCGGGTCATATGCGCTGATGCCGAAGAGAAAACTTTGCAGCAGGCGTGTCAGCACCAGCGCTGCGACTAGTCCAACTGCAACACCAAACAGCGCAAGCCGCAATCCTTGGCCAACGATGATGCGGAATACATTTCCCGGCTGCGCGCCCAGCGCCACACGAACACCAATTTCGCTGGTGCGCTGGGTTACGGTGTAAGACATCACGCCGTAAACGCCCACCGCCGCGAGCACCAGCGCGAGCATTGCAAGGATGCCGATGAGCCATGTGCGAAAACGCGGCTGCGCCACCGTGGTGGCCATGTTTTCTTCCATGGTGCGAACCTTCACGAGCGGCTGATTCGGATCAATCTCCGCGAGTGCGCTGCGCAGCGCCGAAGTTTCCAGCGAGGGATCGCCCGCTGTGCGCATCACCAGCGAAAGCTGGAACACAGGCAAAATCAAATCCGCCTGGCGATAAGGCAAATACATTTCCGCCTGCGGGTCAGTGCCCAGGCCGAAGTGAACGTCGCCGACTACGCCGACGATTTCCATGGTCGGCACTTCCTGATCGGGCAGCGCGCCGAGCTGCAGCCGCTTTCCGATCGGATTTTCGTCGTGGAAAAAAGTGCGAGCCATGGTGGCGTTAATCAGCACCACCGCCGGTGACTTGTCATTGTCCGCGCGCGTAAAAAATCTGCCTTGCAGCAGTGGCACGCCTAATGTCTCCAGATAATTCGGGGTTATGGTGCGGTAACCTGCCGCGACAAACTCGTGCGGCGATTTCGGAGGGCGCCCCGTGATATTGAAGTGGATGATGGAACCGCCGCCGCTGACGGGAAGAAAAGAAGCCGCGGCGGCCGATCGAACACCCGGCAGCGTCCTGGCGCGCTCCACCAGACGGTCGAAAAACTGGTAGCGATCTTGCGGCTTGGCATAGGCCGTTGGCGATAGTGGAATGTCAGCGACGAGAAGATGATCGGGCTGAAAACCCGGCGGAACTTCTTGTAATCGCGAAAAGCTGCGCAAAAGCAGCCCAGACCCGACGAGCAGCAGCATCGCCAGCGCGATTTCCATGGCGACCAGCGCACCTCGGAGCAAATGCTGTCCGGGCCCGGCCGTCGAGCCGCGCGAACCCTCATTCAGCGCCTCGCGCAAATCCAGCTTCGCCGTGCGTAGCGCCGGCACGATGCCGAACAGCAATCCGGTGAAGAGCGATACTGCCGCAGTAAACGCCAGAACCCACGGATCCAATCCAATCGGCGCGCCCTGCGGGATGCTGTCTGCCGCGATCTTAGGCAACAGTCCAATCGCAGCCCAAGCCACAATCACGCCAAGCAGGCCGCCGCCCAGGGAAAGCAGCACGCTCTCGGTAAGAAGTTGTCGCATCACGCGGCCACGGCTCGCGCCCATCGCCGTGCGGATGGCGACTTCCTTGCCGCGAGACGCTGCGCGGGCCAACAAGAGGTTGGCGACATTGGCGCAAGCGATCAGCAGCACGAAACTCACCGCGCCAAGCAGAAGCAGCAGTGCCGGCCGCGAGTTCTGCACAATCTGGTCCTGCAGCCCAACCACGTCCGCACTGGTCCCCGTGTTGTAATCCGGATACTGCTGCTCAAGCCGCTTCGTTATTCCCAGCATTTCCACGCGAGCTTGCTCTCGAGACACGCCCGGCTTGAGCCTCGCGAGCGGAATGATGCCCGGATGCCAGTTGCGATCGTCAGGCAGCGTTTTCGCCCAAGGCATAAAAGGCAGGTACACATCCGCGGGCTGCAGAATCTGGAAGCCGTTCGGCAAAATGCCCACGACGGTGTAGGGCTGCAAATCCAAATTGATGGTTTTGCCGACGATGTCTCGCGAACCGCCGAAGCGCCGCTGCCACAAACCGTAACTGAGCAGCGCAACCGGCGTGCCGCCCGCGCGATCCTCTTCTGCGAGGAAAGTCCGCCCGACCTGCGCATTAATTCCGAGCATCGCAAAAAGGCCCGCAGTCGCCATGCGAACATTCAGCCGCTCCGGTTCTCCGGTGCCCGTCAGCGTGATGGAGCTGCCGCGCGTCGCTTCCATTGCTTCAAAGGAGTGGCTCTGGTCGCGCCAATCCAGATAATTTTCACGGGAGGTCGAAATCACCGGAAACGGACTCTTCTCCGCGATCAGCACCAGCCGCGACGGATCGCGAAAAGGAAGCGGACGAAGCAGCACGCCGTTAACAACGCTGAAAATCGCGGTGTTCGCGCCGATTCCCAGCGCCAAAGTGAGTACAGCGATCGCAGTGAAACCAGGATTCTTACGCAGCGTGCGAACCCCGAATCGCAGATCCTGAACCAGCGTCCGCATGCCACCTCCAGTGTTTCAGCCAAACGGCAAAGTGCAGCAATCGTACCGCAAGTAGGACACGTCATCCCAACTCATCAGACTCCCCTGGAAGACTCATCGTTAGCATCCTCTCGCGCGACTCGCCCTGCTTCCTACACAACGCGGCGCCTTTACCCGCCCGTTTCAGAACCTGCTACGTTCGCCGCCGTGAAGTCGAAGGGTGGACCACCCACCAGAGGTGCGGAAGAAATCCGGGGCGTTGCAATAGACCGCCGCGCACTAACCCTGTATCCTGCCGTTTCATGATCTTGCGATTCAGCAGCGTGCTTCCCGTCGCATTGCTGTGGCGTCATCGAAAAATAGCTCCTGCCGGGATAGACTGGGGTGATGGGCATGGATTGGAAAGAACACGGAGTCAAGATCGTGCGTGCTGGCGAACTCGACACGAACACGCCGCAAACGCCTGGCATGACGCGCGCCGCGGCCATCACTCACGCTCGCACCGGCGCAAACCAGCTGTGGGCTGGCACCGTGACGGTGCAACCTGAAGCCAAAACAGGACCGCATCATCACGGGGCGCTCGAGACCGTGCTTTACATTGTGCGGGGCCGTGCACGCATGCGTTGGGGAGATCATCTGGAACTAAGCGCAGAAGCTCAGGCGGGAGATTTCATCTATGTGCCGCCCTACGTGCCGCATCAGGAGATCAATGCCAGCCCTGACGAGATTTGCGAGGCAGTGGTGGTCCGTAACGGGCGAGAACCAATTGTCGTGAATCTTGACGTCGAAACACCAGAGCCAGCAAGCGAGGGGCATCCTGGAATGCCATTCCATCCAAACAGCTGACGGCGCCTCTTCTGATTTGCGTTGCGCAAGAACATGCCTGGCGGACGCTACGCCCTCACCCGCTACTCAAGCGAACGCAGACGAGTTCCCGGGTGGCCGGTGGTGCACTCTTCCACAGTTCTAGGTCATGGCACGGTTTTCCGATTTATTCCTGAGACAGCGCGGCAAATTTCCGCCACAATATTCATGATGGTTATCCTGGGTATCAACGCGTACCACGCCAACGCCTCCGCCGCGATTATCGCGGACGGGCGCCTGCTCGCCGCCGTCGAAGAAGAGCGGCTGAACCGCGTGAAATACGCGGCCGGCCTGCCCGTGCGCGCGATCCAATATTGTCTGGACCAGGCCGGCGTAAAGCTTTCCGAAGTGGATCACATCGCCATCCCGCGCAATCCCTGGGCGCGCCTGGGCACCAAACTTCGTTTCGCGATGCGCATGCCCAAGTTCGCCCTCGATCGCGCGCGTGTGATGAAGCGCTTCGCCGGAATTCATGAAGATCTCGCCGCCGCCTTCGAAACCCCGGCGGAAAAACTCCGCGCGCGATTTCATCGCATCGAACATCACACCGCGCATCTTGCCAGCGCCTATTTCGTATCGCCGTTCGAGCGTTCCGCAGTCCTTTCCGCCGACGGACTCGGCGATTTTGCCAGCTCCATGTGGGCGTTGGGCGAAGGTCCGCGCATGAAGCCGCTCGGTGAAATCACTTTTCCGCATTCGCTCGGCATGTATTACACCGCGCTCACGCAATACATCGGTTTCTGGAAATTTGGCGACGAATACAAAGTGATGGGCCTCGCCGCCTACGGCCAACCGGAATTTCTCGATGAATTTCGCCGTATTGTGTGCGTGGACGCGCCGCTTTCCTTCCGCCTGGGCCTGGAATATTTCACGCATCAATCGCAGGGCGCGGACATGACCTGGCGCGATTCCGACAGCACCCCCGTTCTCGGCCGTCTTTTTTCCACGTATCTGGAAAAACGACTCGGCCCCGCGCGCCAGCCCGACCAGCCGCTCGAGCAGCGCCACCACAATCTCGCGGCCAGCATGCAAGTCGCACTCGAAGAAGTCCTCGCCGCGCACTGGACCGCCCTCGCCGAAAAAACCGGCGAAAAATCGCTGTGCCTCGCCGGCGGCGTGGCATTCAATTGCGTCGCCAACGGAAAAATTTTCGATCACTCTCCGTTCGAGCGCGTTTATGTCCAACCGGCCGCGGGCGACGCCGGTCTTTCCGTCGGCGCCGCGTTCGCTGTGAATCACCAGGTCCTTGGCCGTCCGCGCGAATTCGTGATGGACCACGCCGGATGGGGCCCGCAATTTTCGCCGCTGGAAATTCGCGACGCCGTGGAAAAAGCCGCCGCGAACGGTGACGATCTGCAAATCGCCGAGCACCTCGACGAAGCTGCCCTGCTCCGCATCACCGCGCGTCACATCGCCGACGGAAAAATTCTCGGCTGGTTTCAAGGCCGCGTCGAATGGGGTCCGCGCGCGCTCGGTCAGCGCAGCATTCTCGCCGACCCGCGCCGCCCTGAAATGAAGGACGTTCTGAATCGCCGCATCAAGCATCGCGAAACTTTTCGTCCCTTCGCGCCTTCCATTCTTGAGGAAGCCACCGGCGAATATTTTGAGAAAACTCATCCATCGCCGTTCATGACTTTCGCCTACAACGTGCGCCCGGAAAAACGCGCCGTCATCCCCGCACCCACTCACGTGGACGGCACCGCGCGCCTGCAAACCGTCAACCGCGCCACGAATCCGCTGTACTGGAAACTGATTCGCGCGTTCGGAGATCTCACCGGCGTGCCGGTCGTGCTTGAACACTTCGTTCAACGACAACGAGCCCATCGTCTGCCGCCCCGAAGAAGCGCTCGATTGTTTCCAGCGCACGCAGATGGACGTGCTGGTGATGGGTAATTTCGTTCTGGAGAAAAAATCCGTAGCCGCGGGCAATGGCGAATCGGCCGCGCGCGGCGCCGCGCGTGCAAAATAAATCGCCCGCATGCACATCCTGCTCCTCAACGAATACTATCCGCCCGACACTTCGGCCACCGCCAAAATGGCCGCGCAAGTGGCCGAAGCGTTAGCGCAGCGCCACCGGGTTACTGTCGTGGCCGGCCGCCCGTCCTACGATCCCGATGCGCGCTACCCGTATGCCCTGCTGCGCCGTGACACACTTAACAAAGTCACGGTCGAATGCGTCGGCTCGACAGCCTACTCGCGCCATCAAATGCGCGGCCGCGTCTCCAATTATCTTTCCTACCTCGCGCTCGCAGTGCCGCGCGCGCTGGCGCTTCGTCCCGATATTATTCTGGCGATGACCGATCCTCCCGTCGCGGGAATCGCCGGGGCTTTCATCGCGCGGCTGGCCGGGCGGGCGTTCGTTTACAACATCCGCGACATGTATCCAGACATGGCCCTGGGCGGCGAGATCGTGCGCGCGGGAAAATGGGTGGCGCGCTGGGAAGCGTTGCATCGGCGGGCGCTCCGGCAAGCGGCGCGCGTGATCGTTCTCGGTGATGACATGCGCGATCGCATTCTGGCTAAGGGCGTCGCGGCGGAACGCGTTGTGGTGGTGCGCGACGGCGCGGTGAATGCTTCGCCTGCGCAGATGCCTGAACGCGACGATCCTATCGTGCAGGAAATTCGCCACGGATTTCCGTTTGTGGTTTTGCACGCGGGTAATTTGGGATTTTATGGGGCTTGGGACACTTTGCTTGCGGCGGCGAAAATTTTACGCAACGAAAACACTGGTTTCGTGTTCATAGGGGATGGAGCGAACTCGCGCGGCTTTGGAATCGGCGGCGCGCGATTTGCCGAACGTAAAATTTGCGCCGTTTCGGCCGGTGGAGCAAATCGCGCAGGTGATGATGGCTGGCGACTTGCACATCGTTACAGTAAAACGCGGGCTCGAGGGCGTGGTGGTGCCCAGCAAACTTTATTCGATTCTTGCGGCGGGGCGTCCCGTGCTGGTTGTCGCGCCGGCGGAATCGGACGCGGCGCGCATCGTCGTCGAATCCGGCTGCGGCGTTGCGGCGGATCCCGACGATCCGGCTGCTGTGGCCGCGGCGATCCGCGAATTGCGCGCGCAGCCTGTGCGCTTGGCGGAAATGGCGCGGCGCGCCCGGGAAACCGCGGCCAAATATGCTAGAGTTGATGAGCTGAAACGTTTCGTCGCCATCATAGAATCGGTAGCCGACGCCCAGCCCCATGAGTGAGCCGCCACTGCAATGTCGCATCACGCCGAACTGATCGCCTTCGCCATCGCGCTGCTTGCGTCGCTCGGGCTCACGGTGCCCATCCGGCATCTGGCGCTGCGCTACGGGATGGTGGATAAACCCGGGCCGCGCAAAGTTCATCTCAGTCCCATTCCGCTGCTGGGCGGCATCGCCATTTACCTGGGCTTCATTCTGGCCGTGCTGCTGACGCGGCATGACGCGCCGGTGCAGCAAATCATCGGCATTCTGGCCGGCGCCACGCTGCTGGCGATCGTCGGGTTTCTTGATGATGGCGGGCTGCTGCATCACCAGGTAAAACTTTTCGTTGGGATGCCGCTCGCCGCGGTTTTTCTGATCGCTTCCGGCATTCGCGCGCAACTTTTTTCGCAGTACATTCCCGGCGTCGCGGGGCTGCTGCTGGATTGGTGCCTCACCGTTTTGTGGGTTGTCGGCATCACCGCTGCATTCAGCATTCTCGATCACATGGACGGCCTGTGCGCCGGGATCGCCGCCGTGGCCGCCGGGTTCTTCACGATTTCCGCATACGCCAACGGGCAGACCATGGTTTCCACTCTGGCCGCCGCCACTTTGGGCGCCGCGCTCGGCTTTCTGCGCTGGAATTTCAATCCCGCGAAAATTTTTATGGGTGACGGCGGCGCGATGCTGCTCGGTTTCCTGATGGCCACGCTCGGGCTGAAAATTCGTCCGGACGGGGCGCTGTTCCCGCACACATGGCTGGTTCCCGTGCTGATTCTGGGCGTGCCGATTTTTGACACCACGCTCGTCTCCATTTCGCGGGCGCGGCGCGGGCTGCTGCCCTTCACTTCTCCCGGCAAGGACCACACCGCGCATCGGTTGTCGAATCTGGGCCTGGGCCAGCGCGGCGCCGTGCTGGTGCTGTACGCGCTCGCGATTATTCTTGGTTGCCTGGCGCTGGCTGTCCCCAATCTTTCCGCCACCAAGGTTTACGCGCTGGCTGCGCTCCTGGTTGTTGGGGCGCTTGCGGCGGTCTTCATCCTCGAAGCTCTTCCCTATGAGCGGCAGGTCAAGTTGCATAAGCCGACTTCGGCGTCGTGATTTCCTTGAATAATTCGTGAGTAGTGATTGGTGAGTAGTGAATGGTGATTTTTGCGAGGGTACGTTTCTGTGTTGCGGTAAGAAAATCGTTTCTCGTTTAATTTCAACTAGTTGGCAATTTTCTGAATCCGGGTCTGTTGCGGTTAGAAATTTGCAGAGGGGATTGTTGCGGTGTGGCGCGGGCCCTCCTTGGCGGGCAGGCGCCGAAATGTCGAACTTAGTAGCGATAAGAAAGGCGTGATTTGTGAGTAGTGATTCGTGATTAGTGAACCGCGGAGCGTGATACGTGGGTGGTGACTGGTGCGTAGTTATCGCAGGGGCTTGAGGTGCCGGGGCGGACTTTGGGCAGAATTTGTGTTGATTAGAATTGGGTGCTGTTGTTTGTTTTCTGGAAGTTACGGACGATTCTAATTGCAAGTTGTGACGATTAGAGATTGCGGGAAGTACGGATACGGGCTGAGGACAGCTGATTTTTGAGCGGTGAGCGGAGGGTGGAGCTGTCGCGCGGGGATGCGCCCTTCGACCCTGCCACAGGCAGGCTCTCAGGGTAAATGAAGCGCGAGCAGCGTCTGCCATGTATCCTCCTTGTGGTGATGAAATTAGCGCACGACTGATGATAGCACAGTAGTTACGATGACGCAAGGGGAATCTGCAGGGGGGCGGATCCCTTCGACCCTGCCGCTGGCAGGCTCTCAGGGCAAGCGGGCTAGGTGGGGCGTGAGCAACTCGAAAACACGCGGGAACGGCGCCTCCCTTCGAAGCGGCACTGCCGCTTCTCAGGCTGAATCGCGCTGTAGCGCGATTCACGAAAGGTAGGCGCTTCGCGCCGTCTTCTTACCCAGCGTTTCCACGCTGGGCTAAGTTATGCCGCGCCTCCCTTCGACGCTGCCGCAGGCAGCGCCTCAGGGCAAGACGGCGCTGGTTGGGTTGGTGGGATGTCGGTCGCGCCGTGTACTGACGTAAAACAGTGGTTGCCGCACAAATTCAGGAGCGACGCTGCCTCTAAGCCCGGACCCTTCAATAACCGAAGCGTCCGGCACCCGGAGAAACCTAGTGCGTTGGATTGTGCGACATGGAAGGGTGCACCACCCGCCGAAGATTCCATGCTAGGAGTAAAGCGAAACCCTGTCCAGCGCGGGATCGAGATGCAGGAAATGCACGACTGCGAAACTGGAGGTGGCCCGTCCATGGTGTTTGACCGAGCGGTGTCTAAACCCCCACCCTTCGCATGAGACAACGGCGCGAAGGATGGGCCACCCGGAAATTCAACTGCGTTCGTTTGGGCAGTATGGAAGGGTTGGCCACCCGCCCGGGAGATGCGGTTCGCGCGTACTGCCGCAACAGGGAGCTTGACACCGTGCCGGTCTAAATGTACGATAGCAGCGTGGAATGTACATTAGGAGAAGAAGATGCCCAAGGCTTCCGTAGCGGTGAAAAAAGTGACGGCTACCGATTTTCGGGAGAAGCTGAGGGATTACCTGCAGGAAGCGCGGGCGAACACTGTGGTATTGGTTGAAAATCGGCGGCAACGTCCCAAGTACCTGGTGGACAAGGAATTTCTGGATTCGTTGGTGAATGAGCGAGAGTCGGTTCTGGCCACGCTGGAAATACTGGCCGACCGCGAACTAACGGATCGTTTGCTGAATCTTTCCAAAACCATCGACAGCGACGTGCGCGCCGGGCGATTGCTGAAGATGGCGGACGTTTTCGGAAAATGAGGAAGGGGCGAAGGGCGGCCGCGCCCCGGCAAACAAGCGGGAACCTGCCGGCAACTGGCGAGGCAAAGGAATCAACCGCGCCTCCATCCGCCGCAGAGACCCCCTCGAAACCCTCTTTCGAGATTCAATTCACGACGGACGCTGCAGCGGATATCCAAGCCCTTGACGGAAGCGTGCGGAAGCAATTGCGCAAGGTGCTGGAGAAGAAGCTGGCCGTCAACCCCGAAGGATATGGATTGCCGCTGCGAGGGGCGCTCACAAACTATTGGAAGCACGAATTTGGAAATCATCGCATTGTGTACCGGATCTATTTGCAGCGCCGCGTGGTGGCGGTCTGCGCAGTGGGGGTGCGGAAGCAAGGCGACGCCGAGGATATCTATCGGAAACTCGCCGCTGTCGCCGAAACCGGCCGGTTGGCGGAACAGATTGCCGCAGTGCTCCGGAAGCTCTTACCGTGATTCGGAACTCTCGGAGCTGATGCACGCCACAGGGCGAAGGTCCCGCTTAAGGGGTAGCCCCACCGCCCAGTTTCGTCCTACGTCAAAGTAGCGGAGGCGATATTCTCCGTGGCAAGAGGCAATTCGATCGAACCCTTTGTCGCAAGGAATTGAAGTTGCTGGCGGATTTTAGGTTGAACATGTTGGTTCTTGTGCATGAAGTGCTGCCAGATGTGCTTCGTGCGGGTAAACGTTCGTTGAGACAAAAATGCTTGTCCGCTCTCTTAAGGGAGGCGAACGACGAATTTAGCATCATCTAATAATTCCAGCCGCGCTCCTCTAGTCCGAGCTTGGCGAGTGGTTTCAAGCGGCGATACTTGGCGCCGAACTTCAGCGGGATTTGAGGCGAGCCCGTTCGAAACCACAGGAATTCGCGCGTCACTCGGAATATTCGAAAGAATGATGTTGCATCCAATCCACCCTTGTCGTTTCGAGTTTCCTTCAGGGGATGACGTTTCATTGTACTGTCTGGTGCAGCCTTAGAACTGCGATAATGAGGAATCAGAAGATTCGGACTTTCTCACGAATCTGCGTCGTAGTGGGGCGCTCAACAGATTTGGAGTCCTGTCCGAAGTATTGCCTCTCGCATCTCTGTTGTACGCAGCGTCGGCGAGTACTCTGCCGATGGGATGTTTCCTGCCTTTAAGTTGAAATACCGCTTTGCACTTGGGGCAACAAAATCGATGGTCGGGGTATTTGCTCTTTAATCTGGTGAGTTGTCGGAATCTTCAATTCGCGCAGTAAAGGTTTGACTCGCCCCAATCTTCAGTTCACTGCTCGAATGCATTGTTGTGGGCGCTAATGGTATTGCGAGTCGGGGGTTGGGGCAGACGAGCAGTCCACTGCAGGCATTAGATCATTTTCCCGTGCAAGGAAAGCGCCCACCCGAAGGTGGCCGCTACATAACCGAACCCGAGTTCTCACTGGGCGAGAAAAATCTCCGTTTGGGTTTTAATGATGAAGAGGGCGTCGGAATCCGGGCGACCTGAGGCGCGGAACTTTTGTTGAGCCTCGTCGAGAGAAGCGGCGACGGCGGAGAAGATGACGCGGCGATCGGTGCGACCGATGAAATAGAAATGGCACTCCTGTTGAACGAGTTTTAGGTGCGTTGACATTCCTAGCGGCGCGATTTGAGTCGCTAATGGATCGATCCATAGATCGGAAGAGAGATCAAGGCGAAGAGTGGCAACAGGAGACAGAAATATCGACTTGTACCAGATCGGAACAGATGCGGCGAAGAGAGAGATTCACGGATGGAACTCGAATTCGCAGCCATAGGCACGGCGACGCAGACGAAGGGCGCTTACGGAGTCGTGCCGCTGCCCATGAAAGGGTCGAGAACTAAGTCGCCCTCGTTGGAGGAGGCGAGGATGATGCGTTCGAGAAGCGCGACGGGCTTTTGGGCTGGATGCTTGCCGAAGAGTTTTTCTTCGCGGCTCGGGCGGGAGGACTTCCCAAACGCTTTTCATTTGCTTGCCGCCGGTTGGTTTCCTTCATCAGCTTGTAGTTGAAGGCGTGGCGGCTCTTTTTGTTTTTCGCGGCCCAGATAATCGTTTCGGTGGCGTGGGTGAAATAGCGGCAGGAGAGATTCGGCGGCGGGTTGGGCTTGACCCAGGAGATGTCGTTCAGAAGCTTGAAATCAAGCTGCTGCATGGCGAAGCCGACGGAATGGATCACGTGGCTGGTGCCGCTGACCCAGATGGTTCCGTTGGGCTTGAGGACGCGCTGGCAGGCGGCGAGCCATGCGCGGTTGAATTCGTGGTTGGCGTCGGCGCCGCGCGAATTGTCCCAGTCGCCTTTGTTGACGCTGACCATGCGGCCGGCGTGGCAGGTGATGCCGTCGTTCGAGAGGAAATAGGGCGGGTCGGCGAAAATCAGGTCGACGCAGGCTTCGGGAATTTTTGCGAGGATTTCGAGGCAGTCGCCTTGGAAGATTTTGATGTGATGTTTCGGGTCGTGGAAGACGGGCGCGGGCAGATGCGAATCAGCATTTGAATCGAGAGGTACGGGATTAAGTTGTGCAGATTTGCGCATTCTGGCGGATTGGGACGCGAAAAGGGCGACCACCCGGATCGTTGATCGAACCGTAACGTGTGTCAAGGTGGATCAAAGCGTAGCCAGAGAAGAAAAAGCAGATCCCTGCGGGATGACAGCGTCGTGCTGGGATCGCGGTACGGGTGTGCGTACGTGCGAGGCTTGTGTCGCACCTCCCGTTCAACCCTGCCACCGGCAGGGTCTCAGGGTAAAACGGCGCTTGGGGTTCTGTTGCCATTTTTCCCACCCCTTCCGGGGTGGGCTAAGTTATGGCGCGCCTCCCTTCGACGCTGCCGCGGGCAGCGCCTCAGGGCGAGACGGCGCTAGTTTGGCGTCGCGGGCAGCCGCCGCGCTCCTCGTGACCAACCGGCCGCATACCACCGTCACGTATCCGCAATCGAAATCAAATCGAACACATAAAGCTCAAGCGGCTGTATCGGACTGAATATGCTATACGCTTAGAGGGTTCGTTGACTTGGTGGGCTGGGCAAAATAGTATGCGTGCTTAGGTGTGCTTGCGTTAGGCTTGCGTTCGCTGTGTGTTGCGATGAGATTCCTGAGTTCTCTCCTGATATGGCGCTTATCACCATGATGTTTACGGATGTAGTCGAGTCCAGTGCTACCAAGCGGGATGCGTCGCTGGGGCGGGACGATCGCGAGCGCGATCATGCGTACTTGACGCAGGTGCAGACGCCGCATTTCGCGATGGTGCGCGCGTGTTCGGCGGCGCATGGCGGGCAGGAAGTGAGCACTACTGGCGACGCATTCTTTTTGACATTTGAGGATCCAACCGCGGCAGTGCGCTGCGCGGCGAACATTCAACAACGGCTGGCGCAGAATCCGATTGATACTCCGGCGGGGCCTTTGCGATTGCGGATCGGCATCCACTCCGGTTTCCCGGAATTTTTCGAGGGGAGCTGGCACGGGACGGATGTAGATACGGCGGCGCGAGTGGCGGGGATGGCGACGGAACGGCAGATATTGATTTCGTCGCGGACGTATGAGCTGGTGCGGCAGATGACCGATGTGAAATTCCACTCCCGCGGCGAATTTGCGATGAAAGGCGTGGAGCGGATGGTGTTGTGGGAGGCGGATTGGGACGGGCGTGGGCCGCGGGCTACGGCTTTTCCGCCGCTGGACGTAGGGCGGCGAAGAAAACGTAATGCAATGATTGCGGGGGCGGTGGCGGGGACGATACTTGTGGTGGCGGCGGGCGTTTATTTCTACCCGCGGTATAAATCCGGGCGGGTGAGCATGCCCATTAACAGCAGGCCCACCGTGGCTGTGATGGGCTTCAAGAATCTGGGGCATCCGGATGTGGAGTGGCTGTCGAACGCGCTGTCGGAAATGCTGAGCACGGAAATGGGGTCCAGCGATGCGGTGCGCACGATATCTCCCGACGATGTTTCCACGGCGAAGACGGATTTGGGGCTGGCGAGCGTTCCGATTTACAACATCGCGACACTATTGAAAATCCGGCGGATTTTGCATTCGGAATATGTGATTTCGGGGGCGTATGTGGCGATGGGAAGCGCGGGGGGCGATGCGATTCACATCGACGTTCACCTGCAGGACGCGGATACGGGGGAGGCGATCGCTTCGTTGGGCGAGGACGGCACGATTGGGAATCTGCCGGAGCTGCTGAGGAAGGTGGCAACGGACTTGCGGGGGCGGCTGGGGGTGCAGAGTGAGGCGCCGGCTTCGGGGGCGGGAGCGCAGGCGACGGCAGGACTGCCGTCGAATCCTGAGGCTTTGCGAAACTACACTGAGGGCGTGGCAAAACTGCGGGTGTTCGATGCGTTGGGCGCTCGAGAATTGCTGGAGAGGGCTGTGGCGCTGGAGCCGAATCTCGCGCTGCCCCACATGGGATTGGCGCGAGCGTGGGAATTGCTGGGCTACGATGAGAAGGCGCGCGGCGAGGCCAAACTGGCGGTAGGACGTTCAGCCGGTTTGCCACCGCGAGATCAGCGAGCGATCGAAGCCGCATATTACGAAATGAATTCGCAGTGGGAGCAGGCCATTTCGATATATCAGGCTTTGTGGGTTTTGTATCCGGACGAGCCAGATTACGCGCTGGAATTAGCCAACGTGCAGACGGCGGCGGGGCAAGGGCGGGAGGCGTTGAACACATTGCAGAAGCTGGAGAGCTTGCCGCAAATGGCGGACGATCCGCGCATCGAACTGGGGAGGGCGCTGGCGGCGCAGTCAATGTCTGACGTGAAGCAACAGCGGGATGCGGCGACGGCCGCGGCGGAACAGGCGAAGCGACAGGATTCCCGGCTGCTGGAGGCGAAGGCTTACTGGCAGTTGTGCAGCGCGCTGTACAACATGGGCGAACTGGCGAGCGCGGAAACCGCGTGCAACCAATCGATGCAAGCGGCTCCGTTCGACGAGGAAATGAAAGCGCGAAGTATGACGGGTTTGGCAAACATTTTGGAAGCGGAAGGAAAAACGCGGGAGGCGTTGGACATGCGCCGACAAATTCTGGAAACGGCGCGGAAGATCGGCTCGCAGAAAGACATTATCGGAGCGCTGCAGAATCTGGCCGACCTGGTTGACGCCCAGGGAAATGCGAAGGAGGCACGAGAATACTACGACGAAGCGCTGCGGGCGGCGCGGGCGATCGGAGACAAGGCTGGGTTGATCAAGCTGCAGAACAATCTGGCGGCGGACCTCTACGCCGACGGCGATTTCAGTGGGGCGGCGGCGCTTTATCAGCAAGAGCTGGAGACCGCGCGGGAGATTGACGATAAGCGCGGGATGGCGATGGCCCTGGAGAGCGTGGGTTATATACAGATGCTGCGGGGACATCTCAGCGATGCACAGAACAATCTGCAACAGGCGATTGAGCTGCAGAAGGAAGCTGGTTTGCAGGGTGATCGCGCGAATGGACTGAATATGCTGGGAGATGTGCTGATGGCGAAGGGCGACGTGGACGGGGCGCGAGCGAGATACGAAGAATCGGTCCAACTATCAACCGAACAGAATGCACCGTCGGCGATCGCCTCCAGCCGAGCCGAACTGGCGGGTGCGGAGATCGAACAAGGCCACGCGGCGCAGGCGGAGACGCTAGCCAGGCAAGCGGCCGAGGAATTCGCGTCCGAGAAGCTGGTGGACAACGAGGCGGATGCGCGGAACACGCTGGCTCGCGCGCTACTTCAAGCGGGAAAAGCGGGTGACGCCCGGACGGAGGTGGATCGCGGCTTGGCTCTTGCACCGCGGGACCGAACGATTCATTTGGAATTGGAAGTGACCGACGCGCGGCTGAAAGCGCGCGAAGGCAAGTTGGCGGAAGCAGTGAAGGAACTGGCGACGAGCGCGGCGGAAGCCGAGCGGATGGAACTCGTCGGCTGGCGATTGCAAATCGAGCTGGCGCAGGCGGAGGTGGAGGCAGCATCCAATCCGACAGCGGCACGGGCGAAATTGCAAGCAGTGGAGAATGAGGCACGCGCGAAAGGATACTTGCAGATTGCCTCGGAGGCGCGGGCAAAACAAAAGGAGCTGCCCCGTTAGTCGAGCGGGCAGCCCCGGTGATTTGCAATGCAGCGGTCGAGCCGGCTTCGTTGCTGCAGCAGGAAATTAGCTGGCGAGCGAAGCAGCGGCATTCGCGCGGCGCTTGAACATCAGGACGACGACGCCTGCGGCGAGCAGCATCCATGAGGCAGGTTCAGGAGCTGTGACCCCTGCCGGCGTGACCGAAAAGGACGTCAGGGAGTCCGTTGAGCTGGAAAGCCCCAGCACAAGGTCCATGAACGTCCCTGTTGTGAATAACGAGCACGGGGACGAGGGGATTGCAACTTGATACGTACTGGAACTGAGAGCAGTGCCACCGATGGAGGTCACGCACGAGGTCTGTGCGGGACTAAGGGCGCCGTCTGGGCAAGGTCCGATAAAACTCTCGTCGCAATCCAGCCAGACGGGCTGGGTGGTATCCACTCCGTTGATGTCAAACAGCTCGCCGGGCGTCAAACCAAATGGGAATTCAACCTCAAGAAAGTCGCCGTCTCCAGGAGTCGAACAGCCAGTGCTGCTCTGACAGACGAGCTGCAAGGTTGCTCCGCCTGACGTTGCAGAGGAGCCCACGTCTATAAGTCCAGAGGGGCCGAAATCGGATTTTGATTTTGGCGCCACGCCATTGGCGCTAGCAGTCAGCACGGTAGAGAGAAATAGGAAGAGAATCGCGGCAAGAGCTTTGTACCTCATGTGTCCTCCGGTGGTGCCAACGCAAGGGTTTACTGGGTATGGGAAATGCAGCACGCACTGGGCCGTTCTGAAACGCGAAGCGAAATGAAGTCTGCGTGCGTAACTAATTCTTTATCCGTGTGTGCTTTAGGTTGGGAAGAGATGGCCAAGGACAACGCCACAGCTTAGAGATGCGGAGTAATGACTGCAAATCGATGCACAATAAGTGAATGCGAATGCGGACTTATGGCGATCGATGCTGGGCGGCGGCTTCTATGGCTTTTTCGAGGTCGGTGCCTATGCGGGATTTCGTGATATAGGCGCGGACGCCGGTTTGTGCGGCGTAGCGGGCTAGGTCCAGGGATTCGAAGTGGGTGACGATCAGGATTTCGGAGTTGGGGGAGTCGCGGCGGATGATTTCGGCGGCGGAGAGGCCGTCGAGGGCGGGCATGGAGATGTCTAGGAGGATTACGTCGGGCTGGAGCTCGGCGGCTTTTTTTACGGCCTCGCGGCCGTCTTCGGCTTCGCCGCAGACTTTCCATTCTGGGTGAAGCTCGAGGAGCATTTTCAGGCCGGTTCTTACGGTTAGGCTGTCGTCTGCAATCAGAATACGAATTTCCGACATGGGTTTGTGCGCTCCGTTTCTGGTGCCCGGTACTCCTGGTACTTTACAAATGGCGCGCGGGAATGCACATCGGGTGTTTTGTGTAGTACCTGCCTCCGGCGGGCGGGCTTGTTCGGCGGGCGGGCTTGTGGGGGCGGGGGGTGCGCGAACGAAGCCAAAAGCGAAGAGAGATCCTTCGCTGCGCTCAGGATGACGACGCGTGGGCTCAGGGTGACGACGCATTGGTTCGGGGTGACGGCGCGGGAGTTCAGGATGACGGCGAAAGCGCCGACGAGAGTTTCGCCGCGGCGGGCGAAGGTCGAGCGCTCGCGGGGCCGATGTGCTTTGGCGCGAGTCGGATGGTGGGATATACTGCTAGGCCGGTTGGTGGGTTGGAGCGTCTTGCGGGCGGCGTGTTGATTGCGAAGCGCGCGAGACGTGGTGGCGTGTGGCTTGCGCGGCGCGCGGGACATGTTTGCGCGGCTGTTCGATATTTCGTACTTATATTTGGCAATTCTATTCGCTCATAAGGCTGACTGCACACGGAGAAGATGGCGCTCGATTCACGCGGAACGAAAAATACATCCACGCCCAAAACGCAGGCGGTGAGCGGAGCCGCATCCCGAGAGCTTACGCAGAATTCTGGCCAGGATTCTGGCTCGAGTGGCGCGCGGAACTTGGGCCCGAACGCGAACAAGACTGTGGCGGTGGTGGGGGGATCGGCGGCGGGGCTGCTGACGGCGGCGGTGCTGGCGCGACAGGGCGTGGGAGTGCGGGTGTACGAGCGGATCGAGACGCTGGAGCCGGCGGAGCGGACGTTGATTGTGACGAACCGGATGCGCGCGCTGCTGGGGCGCGCGGCGGAAGGAAGTATTGTTAACGAGATTCGGCGGTTCGAACTTTTTACGGATGGGCGGTCGGCGACTTTTGAATTGAAGCAGCCGGATTTGATTATCGAGCGGCGCGCTTTGATACAAGGGTTGGCGGAGGAAGCGCGGCGGGCGGGCGCGGGGCTGGAACTGGGGCGGCGTTTTCATGCGCTGCATTCGAATGGACGCGGGCTGGTGCTGGAAGTGGAGCGTTGCACGGACGGGAGCCGCGAGGAAATTCACGCGGACACGATTATTGGCGGCGATGGAGCGGCGAGCCGGGTGGCGCGGGCGGCGGGATGGGCGCCTCTCGAAACGGCTCCGCTGGTGCAGGCGATTGTGCCGCTGCCGAAAGACATGGCGCCGGATACGGCGCGGGTGTGGTTCGTGCCGCAGGACACTCCTTATTTCTATTGGTTGATTCCGGAATCGCCGACGCGCGGAGCTTTGGGATTGATTGGGGAGACGGGGCCGGAGACGCGGAAGTTGTTGGAGAATTTTTTGGAGAAGCGCGGGTTGACGCCAGTGGAATTTCAGGGCGCGCGGATTCCGGTGTACACGGGGTGGGTGCCGGTGCGGCGGCAGGTGGGGCATGGGTCGGTGTATTTGGTGGGCGACGCGGCGGCACAGGTGAAAGTGACGACCGTGGGCGGGATTGTTACGGGATTTCGCGGGGCGTTGGGAGTGGCGGAGGCGATTTTGAATGGCGGGTCGAGCACGTTGCTGCGGAAATTGCGGCGCGAGCTGGATCTGCATTTGTGGCTGCGGCGTTCTTTGCACGATTTTCAGCAGGATGATTACAGCCGGCTGGTGGATTTGCTGAACGATCCGGCGAAGCAGTCTTTGAGTGAATATTCGCGCGACGAGGCTTGGAAGATTTTGTGGCGCGTTTGTTTGAGCCAGCCGCGATTGATTTTGCTGGGGCTGCGCGGGTTGTTGACGCATAGCCGCTCGTTGCGCACGTTGAGTGCATCGCGCCGGACGCGCGTGTAGGGTTTTGTGGCGGCGTTGGCTGCTCGCGTGATATTTTTGCTGTTACCCCTTCCTCTTGTAGTTTCGTGCGTTCCCTTCCATTCGGCGAAAATTTTGGGTGAAGGCGTCTAGCCATGCACATTCTGGGATTGTCCGCGATGGGACACGATTCGGCGGCGGCGCTGCTGGGGGATTCCGGAATTGTGGCCGCGATGGAAGAGGGAAAGCTTGGGCGCACGCGGGCGATCGAAGGAATTCCGCGCGAGGCGATTCGTTATTGCCTGGAGCGCGCGGGGATTAGCTGGCGCGACGTGGCGCATGTGGCGATTGCGAGCCGTCCTTGGCGAGCTTGGCAGCGGCAGGCTGCGTTTCGGGCGCGGCTGGCGCCGGTGGCGCCGGTTTCCAGCGGCTATTTCGTGAACAAGGCTTCGGGCGAGCTGGGGCGCGAGTTGAATAATGTGCGCATCGTGCGGCAGATGGCTGGAGCGCCGGAGGGGCGTGTGGCGACGCTGGATCATCATTTGTGCCACGCGGCCAGCGCGTTCTACGGTTCGGGGTACGAGCGGGCGCTGGTGGTGTCACTCGACGAGAAGGGCGACGGGCGGGCGGGATTCGTAGGGATTGGTGAGGGCACGGGGTTGCGCGAGGTTTCGTCGGTGGCTTTGCCGCATTCGCTGGCCTGGGTGTATTCGCAGGTGACGAAGCTATTGGGATTTCGCGCGCATGCGGATGAGCACAAGACGCAGTGGCTGAGCATTTATGACGGGGCTGGCGAGGCTGGAGGGGCGGCGACGGGCGGCGCGGAGTACACCGAGTTATTTCTGGAGATGCTGCGGCGCGAGGCACGGGGGCCTGCGCATCTGAACGCGAAATATTTCCGGCATGGATATGCGGGCGAGCTTTCGTTTACGCACGAGTTTTACCGGCGGGCGGGGATTGCACATGAGCCGGCGGACGATGCGCCGGAAACGCGAGTGGTCGAGGCGTTGCGGGCGCGCATTGCGGCTGGGCTGCAGCGGGCTTGCGAGATTATTTTGTGCGAGTGGCTGGGGGCATTGCGTGAAGAATTCAAGCAGCGGTCGCTGTGCCTGGCGGGCGGACTATTTTTGAATCCGCTGTTGGTGGCTGCGATTGAAGGGCGCGCGGGATTTGAAAATGTGTTTGTGCAGCCCGCCGCGGGGAACGAAGGCACGGCTTTGGGAGCGGCGTGGCTGGTTTGGCATCAGCAGCTGGGGCGCGCGCGGATGGCGGCGATGCCGGCGCCTTATTGGGGACCGGCGTATAGCAATGAAGAAATCAAGAAGGTGCTGGAGAATTGCAAGGCCGCGTATCATTGGTGCGATTCGGATGAACGGAAGCTGGGAGAAGCGGTGCGTTTGCTGCAGGCCGGGAAAATCGTGGCGTGGTTTCAGGGGGCGGCGGAATTCGGGCCGCGGGCGCTGGGGAATCGGAGTTTGCTGGCGTCGCCGTGGGCGCCTTATGCGAAGGAAAATTTGAACGATTACGTGAAGCATCGCGAATCGTTCCGGCCGTTTGCGCTGGCGATTCCGGAGGAGCGTTGCGCGGAATATTTCGAGTGTTCGGCGAATGGGCGATTCCTGACGACGATGGCGAAGGCTAATGAGGCGGGGCGTGCGATTGTTGGCAGGTTTGCCGCCGGGATTTTTGTTGCGGGACAATTTGGTGCGTTTGCACGTGGTGCACGCCGCGGACAATCCGCTTTTCTGGAAATTGCTGAATCGCGCGGGGGAAAATGCGCCGGCGCCGATTTTGGTGAACACGTCGTTCAATTTATTTGGCGAGCCGTTGGTGGTGACGCCGCGGGATGCGGTGCGAAGTTATTTTTGTTCGGGTGCGGATGCTTTGGTGGCGGGAAATTTTCTACTGGAGAAGCGGTAGGGTGTGAGTGGCAATGCAAGCTACATCGCCGTAGCGACTGAACCGGTTGCGACGATAGGACGCGCGGCCGTGCTAGCGGCTTAACGGTTTGCAGAAAAAGTGGAGCGGGTGTCATCCCGAGCGTAGCGAGGGATCTGCTTTTCGCGTGAGTGTTAAGGAAAAAGCAGATCCCTCCGGCAAAAAGCGCCTGCGGGATGACAATTTGAGCATTGTTCCGCAAGCTGTGAAGGCGGTCGGGGAAAAATGCAGTGGCTAGTGGCTAGAAACAACTGCGAAGATTTTCGAGCCTTCACAGCGACGCTGAAACCGTAGCCTGAGGCAATTCTCCCGCGAACAGGAAATGATGCCGAGCACTGACAATAAATCGCTGCGCGTTTCGGGACGCCGTCGCCGGCTGGGAATTTATTTTCTGGCGATTTTGGCGTTGCTGGTGGTTGTTGGCGTGGTGGTGTTTCGTAATGTGGGGCGGTGGCTGGTGCGCGAAGATCCATTGGCCAAGGCTGACGTGATCGTGGTTTTGAGCGGCGGCTTGCCGTATCGCGCGGAAGCGGCAGCGGGAATTTTCAAAGCCGGATACGCACCGGCGGTGTGGGTGAGCCGGCCGGAAGGCCCGCAGGAGGAGTTGGCCGCATTGGGAATCCATTTCGTGGGCGAAGAAGAGTACAACCGCGAGATCCTGGTTCAGCAGGGCGTGCCGGATGCGGCGATACGAATTTTTCCGGACACAATCGTAAATACGCAGGAGGAAGTGGCGGAGATTTCGCGGGACATGCGACGAGACGGAAAGCACACGGTGATTATCGTTACGTCGCCGCAACACACGCGCCGGGTAAGGGCACTGTGGAGGAAATTGGTGGGCGACGAACCGAGAGCGATTGTGCGGGCGGCGCCGGACGATCCGTTTGACGCGGACCACTGGTGGCGAACTACGCCGGATGTGCTGGCGGTGGTGCGCGAAAGCATGGGTTTGCTGAACGTGTGGGCGGGATTGCCGGTGCGACCACACCTGCAATGACCGTTTGCCGTGCGCAACAGCCGCCAAGATCGTCAAAAACGAGTGCGATTCCGCGTATAAAATTGGTTGTTTGCGTTTATGCGGCGCACGAGCCTCGCTGAGGGAGCGGACATTGAAGATTTCGGTGATTGGAGCGGGTTATGTGGGTCTGGTGACCGGCGGCTGCCTGGCGGGGCTGGGTCACGAGGTGGTGTGCACGGACAGCGACGCGGAGAAATTGAAGGTTTTGGAATCCGGCAAGCTGCCGATTTACGAGCCCGGGCTGGACGTAGTGATTGCGCAGGCGCGCAAGGAAGGGCGGCTGAGTTTTCGCGCGAATGCCGCGGAGACGGTGCAGTTTGGTGAAGCAATTTTCATTTGTGTGGGCACGCCGCCGCTGCCGAATGGGAGCGCGGACCTGAGCGCGATTGATCACGTGGCGCGGCTGGTGGCGACGGAAGCGCGCACGCCGAAGCTGGTGATCGAGAAAAGCACGGTGCCGGCGCAAACCGGGCAGGAATTGAAACGCGCGCTGGCGGTATATGGGCGGAAGTCCGGCGTGGCGTTTCGTGTAGCGTCGAATCCAGAGTTTTTGCGCGAAGGAACCGCGGTGGAAGATTTTCTGCATCCGGACCGGATCGTGGTGGGGGTTGAGGACGAGGTGGCGGAGAAGCAGTTGAAGGAAATCTACCGGCCGGTGCTGGAGCGGAGTTTTAAGTGTCCTGTGCATAGCGGGAAATGTCCGGATGTGCCGCTGCCGGCGTGGCTGGTTACGACGATTAATAGCGCGGAATTGATCAAGCACGCTTCGAATTCGTTTTTGGCGGTGAAGATTTCCTACGCGAATATGGTGGCGGATCTGGCGGAAAAGCTGGGCGCGGATATTGAAGAGGTGGTGCGCGCGGTGGGGATGGACCCGCGCATCGGACGGAGTTTCTTTCACGCGGGAATCGGGTTTGGCGGATTCTGCCTGCCGAAGGATTTGCAGGCGTTCGTGCATCTGGCGGAAAAGTCCGGTGTGGATTTTTCGATGTTGAAGGAAGCGGAGAACATCAACAAGAGGCGCATTGACCGCTTCATGGAAAAAATTCGCCGGGCGCTGTGGGTGGTGAAGGGCAAGCAGATTGGGGTGCTGGGATTGGCGTTCAAGCCGAATACGGATGACATACGGTTTGCGCCGGCGATTGATTTAATTCATGAACTGCTAAGGGAAGGCGCGATTGTGCGCGCGTACGATCCAGAGGCGATGGAGAAGGCGCGGGCGGTGCTGACGCAGATCGAGTATGGAAAAAACGCTTATGAGGCTGCTGAGGGCGCGGAGGCTTTGTTGATCGCGACGGAGTGGGAACAATTTCGGAAGCTGGATTGGGGGCGGGTGCGGGAGTCGATGGTGCGGCCTTTGATATTGGATGGGCGGAATTTGCTTTCGGGGAAAGAGATGAAGGGGCATGGGTTTGAGTATTATTCGATGGGACGGCCGGATTAGGTTTTGGTTTGAGGGTTGGCCGTATTGAGACGAAATCATGAAGAAGCTAAAGCCGATTCATCCGGGGGAGATTTTGCGCGAGGAGTTTATGGTTCCGTTTGGGTTGAACCCGAACAAGCTGGCGATAGCTTTGCGGGTGGCTCCTCCGAATATTTATGAGATTGTGGGGGAAAAGCGCGGGATTTCCGGTGAGATGGCATTGCGGTTGGGGCGGTTCTTTCGGACGACTCCGGAATTCTGGATGAATCTGCAGGCGCATTATGAATTGGCGGTTTCGCGGCGGGAGGCGGAGGAGAAAATTCGGCGCGATGTTCGGCCGATGACGGAAATTAGCGCGTGAGAGGGGCGCGACCCATCTCAGAGGCCGGAATGGATGGGGTGCGCGGCAGAAAGCGAAGAGAGATCCTTCGCTCCGCTCAGGATGACGTCGCTACGGCGGCGCATGGCATACATTATTTTGCTGGGGTGGATTGGGCTAGTTTTTCGCGGAAATATTCGTAGGTGCGTTGCAGGCCTTCTTCCAGGGTTACCTTGGGCTCCCAATTCAGCAGGCGTTTAGCTTTGGTGATGTCTGGGCAGCGCTGCTTGGGATCGTCTTGCGGGAGCGGGTGGAAGACGATGGGTGTTGTGGCGCCTACCAGTTTGCGGACGCGTTCGGCAAATTCCAGGATGGTGATTTCCTGGGGGTTGCCGATGTTGGTGGGCTCGTGTTCGTTCGATTCGAGGAGCTGGTAGATACCGGCCAGCAGGTCGGAGACATAGCAGAAGCTGCGGGTTTGTTTGCCGTCGCCGTAAACGGTGATGGGTTCGCCGACCAGGGCCTGGTAGAGGAAATTGGGGAGGGCGCGGCCGTCGTTGAGGCGCATGCGCGGGCCGTAGGTATTAAAGATGCGGACGATGTGGGTATCGAGACCGTGATAGCGGTGATAGGCCATGGTCATGGCTTCGGCGTAGCGCTTGGATTCGTCGTAAACGCCGCGCGGGCCGACGGGATTTACGTGGCCCCAGTAACTTTCGGGTTGCGGACTGACTTGCGGATCGCCGTAACATTCGGAGGTGGAGGCCAGGAGGTAGCGGGCATTCTTGGCCATGGCGAGGCCCAGGGAATTGTGAGTGCCCAGGGCGCCGACTTTTAGAGTTTGGATGGGATATTTCAGATAGTCGGGCGGGCTGGCGGGGGAAGCGAAATGCAGAACGGCGTCGAGGGGGCCGGGGACTTCGATGTAGCGCGAGACGTCCTGGCGGGCGAAACGGAATTTTGGATGCGGCAGGAGGTGGGCGATGTTGGAGTCGCTGCCGGTGACGAGATTGTCGAGGCAGAGAACATCCCAGCCTTTTTCGAGTAGGAGTTCGCAGAGATGCGAACCTAGAAAGCCTGCTCCGCCGGTGATTGCTGCGCGCAATTGGTGGCTCCTTGATCGCGATTCTGTGGGGTTCATTATGTATGAAATGGGGGCTTGGGGGAATACGGGATGGGCGATTTGATTTGCCGAAGAGACTTGGAGAAAGGCGAAAGATTTTACACAGAGTACACAGAGGAAAGGCGGAGGAAAATCGGAGACTGCAACGGCTTGAACCGCAGAGACGCAGGGGACGCGGCAAAAGGCAACGGCTAGTCGGCGTTGTGGCTGAGATTGTGGCAAGCTGGGGCGCAGCCCTTCGATGCCGCACTGCGGCATCGAAGGATGAATCGCCCTGTAGGGCGATTCACAGAGCAGCGCCCCTACCGCGGATTGTTGGAATTGTGGCTGCGATCTATGGCGGTCTAAAGACCGCCGCTACGAAAGCGAATTGTTGCGACTACCGTTTAGTGCGAGGTGGCTGGGATTACGGCGGCGGCGGGGAATGCGGTGCTGTGATCTAGGACGATGCGCCAGCCTTCGGGGAATTTTCTGAAGTTGAGGGAGAAGACGCCGGAGGGTTGGTCGGCTTCGCGGACTAGGTGGAACTCTCCTACAGCGTAGGCGGCGTCGGAGCAGATGAGGTGAATTTCCAGATCGGAAAACGACAACGTGCCCATGGATTTGCGATCAGGATAGCGTTGGTGATAGCGATCGAGGACTGCTTGCCAGCCGCGGGCGATGCCGCTGGCACCGACGAATTCGGTTTGCTCGGAGTTCCAATAGCTGGTCATGAAGGTGTCAATGTCGCCGCGATTCCAGGCGGCGGTTTGCATATCGAGGACGGCGCGAATTTGGGATTCGTCGGAGGGAGACGCGATGGAGGAGCGCGATACGGCGGCGAAGAAGATGATTATGGTTGCTGCGGCGGCGAATAAGGCCAGGCGAAATTTTGCGGGCATTTTGGGTTCCTCCGGAGTTCGACGAAATTGAATGCGTTTGTGCAAAGAGCCGACGAGACCAGCCGCTACCCTTCGATTCCGCACCGCGGAATCTCAGGATGAATCGCGCTGCAGCGCGATTCACAAAATCAAACCCCCAGCACCGGCTGCCCGGTTCGATGAACCTGAACCGGCCGCTACAAATTCGACGGCAACTGCAAGACGCCAATCAGGAGATTGGCGTTCCCAGGCGACAGCGCTGCGAACGCTACGCGATTCTTGCGGGGCAGAGGTTAGCAGCGAATGCGGCGGGGGACAACCTGGGGATTGGGTGTGATCGCGCTATGCCGATTTACACAGGGAGGTTACATCGTTTGGTACTGACGGGCTATTGTGGGGGGCGGAGGGGAAGGGCAAACTGGGTGAGGTCGAACATGTTTATATCAGCGTTCATTCTCGTGATCTGCTTCGCAGCGATGGTTCAGTTCGCCGTGTTTAGCTGGCGCGCTGGGCTGCTGCGGACCATTGCCACCGAGCCTATCGGTGAGCAGGCTGAGCTGAGGGTCGAGATATCGCGTAATCTGTTGAATGGAAAGGACTTCGCCGACATCTCCAGCTTGCAGGGCCTGTGCCCCGACTTGAAGAATGGGCGGGTGAACCTGCGTTCGGTGCGGGTGTACTACAGCTTCCTGAAGGCTATGAACCGGCTGGGCGATCTGGTGGTTGCGCCGGGTGCGGATGGCTTCGGGGGCTGGACGGGGCGCGAGATGGCGCTGTGTACGCGTTATACTGCCGCGGTGCTGTCGCAGCGTTTGCGCAGCAACCAGGAGTTGGCGGCTGAAGTTCGGTCTTACTAATCCTCGTACGGTTCCCTTCTTAGGTGTTTGACGCATCCACTGCTTGTTGATCTGGGCTTGTTCTGTCCATCCAGCCAGTTACCTGATACGCCATTCGGGGCGGGTATTTCCCATCGGCAGCGCGGGTTTTCGTGCCTAAATAATGTGGGTGAATCCCACAGCGATGACGTGTGTGCCGATCGAAGGAGGCGCCATGAAGAGCCGCGCCGGAGTTTGTAGTTTGCTTGCATTTATAGTATTGGCCCTGTTGCAGTTCTCCGCCTGCTCCGGCACGCCGTCGACGTTCAACCAGGTGACGATTTCTCCCAGCGGAACGATGTACCTTGGGCAGGGCGGGACGATTCCGTTGATCAGCGCGAGTGTATTGAATGATACGAAGCTGAACGGCGGGGTGGCGTTTACGTTGCTGCCGGCAGGAGTGGGATCGGGAACGCTTACGCAGCTGACTTCTGGTACGGCGAGCTATGCGGCGCCGGGGGTGGTGGCGGTCGAGACGATTGTGACGATTACTGCTACGTCGGTGGATTTTCCGAAGCAGTCCGCGACGCTGACGGTGAAGATCGAGCCGCCGCCGGCGATTACGACTACGACGCTGCCGGATGCGACATTGAATGCGCCATACAGTGCGCCGATTGTGGCGACGGGCGGAGTGCCGCCGCTGGTTTGGAGTTTGTCAGCGGGGACGCTGCCGGCTGGATTGGCTTTGGGTTCGAGCAAGACCGATACGGTGAACATTACCGGAAAGGCTACTACGGCGGGAGCGTCCACGTTCAGTGTGACGGTGACGGATGCAACGGGTGCGTTCAGCACATCGGTGCCGTTTCAGATTGTGGTGAGCAGTTTGGCGTTGACGACGACTTCGCCGCTGCCTCCGGCGACCGTGGGCGTCGCGTACAGCGAACAATTCGCTGCGACGGGTGGCGCGCCACCTTACACGTTCAGTGTTGCAAGTGGATCGAGCTTGCCGACTGGTTTCACGTTGACGACGGACGGAGTACTTACCAGCGCGAATCCGCCCACGCAAGCCACATTTACTTTCGGCATCAGCGTGACGGACATGGGAGTTCCGCCGGCGGTGATCACGAACACGTACACGCTGGTGGTGAATCCGGTGCAGAATCTGACGCTGCTTACCGGACCATATGCATTCAGCTTCAGTGGAAATAATGCGAGCGGATTCGCCGCGGCTGCGGGGACATTTACGACGGACGGTAACGGAACTATCACGACCGGCGAAGCGGACATCACGAATTTGCAGACGAACACGCTGTACAAGAGCATCACCGGGACTTACACGGCGGGGCAAGATGGACGCGGGACGATCACGTTCACGAGCATCGCGGGCTCGCCCACTTTTGCATTTGCGATTGATACGGGCGGATCGGGGCACGGACGGTTGATCGAGTTTGACGCAGCGCCGATTGTTACGCGCGGATCGGGGCAGCTGGAGTCGCAGAGCGTTTCCACTTGCGTGGTCACTGGTACGGCGTCGAACACTTATGCAGGGACATTTGCATTCGGCGGCGCCGGATACGCCAGCACATTCTCTCCGGGTGGCGCAGGGCCGGTCGCATTTGCGGGAACATTCACGGCGCTTCCTCCAATTGCACCGCTGACGCAGGGGAGTTTGGGGAACGGCGAAATGGATTCGAACGTGCCGAACGATCTGTCGTTCGGTAACGGAGGGAACTCGATATCGGGCGTCTATCAATCCGGGCCGGATTCCACGCACTGCACACTCGGTCTCTCAGCTTCGGGATTGTCGAATCCCAATTATGACGTATATCCGATTTCTGCCCTTGACGCATTCATGATTGAGACAGATACGGTGAATGGAAACACGCCGAACATAACCATCGCGGAGATGAAGCGGCAGTTTGGGCAGCCGTTCAACACCGGTTCGATGAGCGGAGCGATGGCTGGGGGAGTGAGCGGCGCAGTGCTGGCAGGCAGCTACGTGCCATACGTGTCCGTAATACAGACCGTGTCGAATTCGGGTTCGGGCAGCTTTGAGATTTCACTTACGGACAACGAGGCGGGAGTCGTTTCAGGCACCAACGGCACACCATTTGCGGTGACCTACACGGCCGATCAGTTCGGGCGCGTGGATACGGGCGGGTTCACGGTGAACGGGGTGTTTCAGCCGATTTTCTATCTAGTCAGCGACAATGAAGCGTTTGTGGTGAGCATGCTGAGCGGCGGGCCGATTTCCGGGCATCTGGATGCGCAGACGCTAAATGCGTTCACAACGGCGAGCATAAATGGAACGCTGGTGGAGGGAACTTCGGCGCCAGCCGTGAGCGCGGATCAGGATTTTTCGGGATACCTCACGTTTGATGGTTCGGTGACACCTGCGACGATTAACGGCGTGCAGGATGTAAGCACGTCATCGGCGAATACGTCGGCGGAGGCGGTGACCGGGACTTACGCGCTTACTGCTACGGGCGCGAGCGACGGAAGTGGCACGGTGACATTGACGTCGCCGGCGGCGACTACTGGGGCGTTTTATATTGTGTCGCCGACGAAGATGGTGATGATCACGACCACCCACGGAGATGCACATCCGGTTTTGGTGATTGTGGGGCATTAATTGCAGGTCGGCGCGACGGATTACCGCAGAGATGCAGGGGAATGGCGGAGTCAACAGTTGAAAGTTGACAGTTAAGAGTTAAAAGCAAGCGGGGCGTAGAAATTTTCACCGCGGAGACGCAGAGGACGCACCCTTTGATCCCGCAGTGCGGGATCTCAGGATGAATCGTCCGCCGCGGCGGACGATTCAGAGAAAGGCAACGGCAAAGGATTTTACACAGAGGGCACAGAGGAACTGCGGAGAAAAATCTGAGAAAGATAACTGCGAAGCTGCACAGCTGAAGCTGAAGCTGAACCGACCGCCACAAATTCAAAAACAAATTCAAAGTCAAAGACGCCCGCCTAAAAAGCAGGCGGCCGCTCCCAATTCAACGGCAACGTAAACGGGCCCCGGTCCCGCAAAGCGGGGTGGCCGCTCACAAGCTCATCTCGTGGCTAACATCGTGGCAAGCTGGGGCGCAGCGAGCAGCGCCCCTACCTACGAACATCTTGGTGGCGCCGTGACTACAACGAGACGCGCGCGTCTACACGCCTATCAAACGTTTATGCGGATTTCGAGCTAGAGCCAACGCCTTCTGACGGAACTACTCTACAATTTAATAGGCCCAACGCATCAGGACTGCGCCGGTGGTGTAGCCGGCGCCTACGGCGATTAGCAGGACGAGGTCGCCTTTGCGGAGGCGTTTTTGTTCTACGGCATCCATCATGCCTAGGGGGATGGTGCCGGCGGTGGTGTTTCCGAAGCGGTCAATATTTACGAGAACTTTGGAGTCGTCCACACCGAGACGTTCCTGCATGCCACGAATGATGCGCAGATTGGCCTGGTGCGGAACTACCAGCGCGAGATCTTTGCTGGTTAGGCCGTTGCGTTCGAGAATTTCGACGGCCAGCTCGCTCATGCGGCGCACGGCGTATTTAAAGACCTGCGCGCCTTCCTGATGGACGAAGTGCATGCGGTTGTCGATGGTCTGCTGCGAGGCGGGATGCAGGGAGCCGCCGCCGGGCATGTAGAGGTTGCAGCCGCCGGAGCCATCCACGTCGTGGACGAAATCGAGGATGCCTTCGGCATCGGAGGCGGCGGGCTCGAGGAGGACAGCGCCGGCGCCATCGCCAAAGAGGACGCAAGTAGCGCGGTCGGTGTAATCGAGAATGGAAGTCATCACGTCACTGCCGATGACTAAAACTTTTTTGTGCGCGCCACTGGCGACGAATTGCGCGCCGACGGTGAGGGCGTAGAGAAAACCGGAGCAGGCGGCAGAGAGATCGAAGCCCCAGGCATTTTTCGCGCCGATGCGATCCTGAATCAGGCAGGCGGTGGCGGGAAAAAGCATGTCGGGCGTGACGGTAGCGACGACGATGAGGCCGACGTCGTCCGGGCTGATGCCGCGAGCGGCGAGGACTTTGCGCGCTGCTTCCGCGCCCAGGTGGGAGGATGCCACACCGGGGTCGGCGTAATGCCGCTCACGAATTCCGGTGCGGGTGCGGATCCATTCGTCGCTGGTGTCCACTCGTTTTTCGAGATCGAGATTGGTAACCACGCGCGGCGGAACGAATCCGGCCACTCCGGTAATTTTTGCGGCGATGCGTCGGCCCATGCATATCCCCCAGGAGGAAAGAAAAGAAAGAAATAAAAAGAACAGCAGGAGATTGTATGCAATTCGCGGCAGGTGTGACAAGGGATTGTGGTGGTGGGTAGTGGGCCGTTTGAATTCCAGGTCGGTATTGGGTCGGCTCGATTCTTTTGCCTGGCGGAGATTGCGGGGGGATGCGGGCTGAGGGGATCGCTCGGGAGCAAAGGTGGTTCAGGGCAAACGCATGCCGGTGCGGCCGCAGGTTTCGAAAACGGAGAGAACATTGGTGATGCTGAGGAGCTCGCGGATCCGTGGACTCAAGTTCAGCAACTGCAATTCACATTTTGCGCCCTTCGCGGAAATGTACAGGGAAACGAGCGTGCCGAGGCCGGAGCTATCCATGTAGGCGAGTGCGGTGAGGTCGAGAATTACCGGCCTTTTGTGGGGCAGCAGAGCTTTCACTTCCGTCTTCAGATGGGGCGCCGTTTCGGCGGTGAGGCGGCCGGTGCAACGCACTACGGTCGCGTCTTGCCAAGGATAGGTGTGGAGATCCAGAGGGCGCGCCGGAATGGAAGTGTCACTGGACATTGGAGGTGCTTGTTTACTCTGGTTCGCGGACGATGGCAAGCGCTTTCGAGGCGGGAGAGAAAGGCGACGGCAAGTCTGCGATGAGGTAAGCGTTGTGGAAAGGTGGGGCTCCGCCATTCGATCCCGCACGGCGGGATCTTAGGTTAAATCGCCCCTGCGAAGTCGGATCGGGGCCGGCGCGGTCGGGCACGGCATGCCGTGCCGCTACGAGTGGAAGGGCTGGCGGTCTGAAGACCGCCGCTACGAATGCTCGGGGAAGATTTCGAAACGGTAGGTGATGGCGGCGGTTTTGCGGAGCATGGCGGCTACGGAGCAGTATTTGTTTTGGCTAAGTTCGATGGCGTCGCGGACGGCTTTTTCTTCTAGTTGGCCGGAGAGGCGGTAGAACATTTCGATTTTGGTCCAGACGGAGGGAGGGTCTTTGGCGCGTTCGCCGGAGATTTCGATTTCTAGCGTGGCTAGTTTCTGGCGCTTTTTTTCGAGGATGGAGACTACGTCTACTGAGGTGCAGGCTCCCAGGGCGCCCAGGAGCATTTCCATGGGGCCGGGGGCGGTGTTGTGTTTGCGGTCGGCGTCGAAGGGGACGAGGTGGCCGGAGGGTAGGGTGGCTTGGAATTCTTCGCGGGCTGTCCATTTTATGGTTGCGGTTTGCATGGGGAGGCTCCTGGTGAACTTGCGGATTAAACTTTAGCGGGGATTGGGTGGGGCGTCTAGTGGTCGGCGGGTGCTGCGGTGCGTTGGGAGCAAGGCAAAGGATTTTACACAGAGAGTACGGAGGAAAGGCGGAGGAAAATCTGAGACGGATAGAGGCGTTTACCGCAGAGAAGCAGAGTGCGCAGAGAAAGAAAGAGAGATCCTTCGCTTCGCTCAGGATGACGATGGGTTCGAGCGCCGGACTCCCTTCGCAAAATCGCTCAGGGCAGGCAGGATGACGATGCTTGTTGCGAGCGGTTTGCGCGGAAGAATTTGCGGCTAGGAGCTTAGGGAGTCGGGTTCGCTGGCGCCTACGGAGGCGGCTATGTGTTGCTGGGGGGCGCGGCGCATGGCTGCTACGAAGCCGCGGACGATTTCTGGGTCGAATTGGTTGGCGGCGCAGCGTTCTAGTTCGGAGAAGGCTTCTTCGGGGTTGCGGGCTTTTTTGTAGGTGCGCTCGGACGTGATGGTGTCATAGGCGTCAGCGATGGCGATGACGCGGGCGCCGAGGGGGATCTGATCGGCGGTGAGGCGGTCGGGATAGCCCGTGCCGTCGTAGAACTCGTGATGGTGGCGAACCATTTCGCGGATGCGATTCATGGCGGCGAGAGGCTCGAGAATTTTCGCTCCCAGCTCGGTGTGAGTTTTCATGGTGGCCCATTCGGCGGCATCGAGCGGGCCGGATTTATTCAGAATGGTTTCGGGAATGCCGACTTTGCCGATGTCGTGGAGCAGACCGGCGAGGCGGATTTCCTCGACTTCGGCCTGGTTCATGCGCAGGGCATGCGCGATCATCACGGAATAGGCGGAAACTTTTTGGGAGTGGCCCTGGGTGTAGCGGTCTTTGGCGTCAATGGCCAGCGCGAGCGAGGTGACGGTATCCACGACCGCGGGCGGCACGGGATCGCCGGCATCGCCATCGCCATGTTCGATAAGCGAACGAGTGAACTGTTCGAGGCGGCGGTAGATTTCGTCGAAGGCGTCGGGGCCGGTGGAGAACTGACGTTTGAGGGTTACGCCGAGATAGGCTTCGAGGACATCTTTTTTCCAGCGCTTGGTGTCGTTGGGATCGCCCTGTTCGGCGCTGGAAACGGAATTACCGCCCTGATGTTTCGAGAGGTACATGGAGGAATCCGCGACCTGAATCAGTTCCTGCGGAGTGGAGCCGTGCAGGGGGAATCCGGCGATGCCAAAGCTGGCGGTAATATTTTTATCGCGGAGCAACGGATCGGCAGCGACCCAGCCGCGCAGTTTGCTGGCGAGCTGGATGGCTTGTTCGACGCTGGTTTCGGGCATGAGGATGACGAATTCGTCGCCACCGTAGCGCGCGACGACATCGGAGCGGCGGCAATTCTGTTCCAGGATGTGGCCGACGCGCTGCAGGACGACGTCACCTTCGAGGTGGCCGTAGAAGTCGTTTACGAATTTGAAGCGATCGAGGTCCATGAGGACCAGAGCGAAGGGGCGATTGGCGCGGGTGGAGCGTTTCCATTCGGAGGAGAGCGCTTCCATCAGGAAGCGGTGAGTCTTGACGCCGGTGAGGCCGTCGGTGATGGCCTGTTCCTGGGCCTTCTGGAAGGTGACGGCGTTGTGCAGAGCGCCGGCAAATAAATCGGCGAGAGTGCGGAGCAGGCGAATTTCTTCGTCGGCGAATTCGCAGGGCTTGGAGGATTCGACGTAGAGGACGCCGAGCAAGCTTTCCGCGTAAGTGACGGGCAGAGCAATGGCGGAAACGGTGCCGGGGAGGATGGGGGTGGGTGAATCGGCACTGACGGTGGGGACGGCGCCGATCTGGCCGGAGCGGGCTACCTGGCCCACGAGACCTTCACCGAGAAGAATGCGGCGACCCAGTGCGTCGCGGCGGGCTCCGGCTTCGGCCTGAATCTCGAGCTCTTTCGAGGAGTAATCGAGAATGGCGATGCCGATGTGATCGTAGGTGAGCGCGTTTTCGATTTCGGCGGCGATCTTGGCGAGCATTTCCTCGGGATTCAGGGTGGTGATGGCGTGGCTGGAGACATTGTTGATGAGCATTAACTGCTTCGATTTCTTTTGCTCTGCGGAGAAGAGGCGGGCGTTTTCGATGGCGACGGCGGCTTCGCTGGCGAGCACGCGGAGGAGCTCGACGTGGCCTTCGTCGAAAGCGCGTTCCTGCGCGCTGTGCACGGCCATCACGCCCACGGCCTGGTTGTAGAGTATGAGCGGAACGGCGCACATCGAGCCGGTCTGTTTGTTGGGCTCAAAACCGAGGCGCGCGGTTTCTTCGGCGAACTGTTCGCGGATCAACAGTGGCTGAACGGTGCGAATTACATGTTCCGCCAGGTGATTACCCATGGGGCGCGATCGTTTGGGCTGGCGCTCGCCGTTGATGACCTCGATTTCAAAGCGGATCTGTTCCGATTTGCGATGGTGGTAGGCGATGAAGAGGCTGTTGACGTCGAGCAGGCGCTGCATTTCGGAATAGATGCGTTCGAAGAGCGCATCTGGTTCGAGGGTGGAGCTCAGGGCGCGGCCGATTTCGTTCAAAATGTGCAGCTCTTCGCTGCGGCGTGCGGTCTGTTGGATTAGATAGCTATTTTCGACGGCCATGCCGATCTGGTGGCCCAAGGCCAGGAGCAGGCGCAATTCCGGGGGCGCGAAATTGCGATTGTCCGGAGTGCCGAGCAGGAGCATACCGAAGACACGATCCTTGGCTTGCAGGCTGATGCCCACTATGGTGCGCAGGCCCTGAGCGAGCAGCATTTTGCGAATGTGGCGGAAGGGCTCTTCTTTTTCCAGAGCGACCCAGTTGGAATCGCGCGCAAGATCGCGCAGGACGACGAGGCCGCCGAGGCGGGCGACGAGCCGGACGAGATAATCGTCGAGATTGCTTGCTTGCACGGAGGTGCAGAAGGAATCGTCGAGGCCGGTGACGACGACGGATGCCGGACCGTTTTCATCGCCATAGTGCAGGATCAAAGCGCCGGCGGGGATGCGCACGACGTTGAGGACGCGATCGAGAGCCTGCGCGAGCATTTTCTGGATTTCACCGCCGGCAAAACTGGAGGTGGCGAGATTGAGATTGGAGAGGGCGAGCATGTTGCGCTCGACGCGGCGGCGCTCTTCGTCGTACACGGCCATCAGCATGAGGACGCCGCCGATAATTTCGGCGAGCAAAGCGAAGGGCAGGAGGTTGACACCCGCCAGCGGACCCAGGCGCGCCTGGAAGATGAAGAGGAGGCGCAGAGCGCCGGTGGCGACGAAGGTGATGGCCAGCAGTTTATCGGCGCGTGATTCCTGTTTGCGGCCTTCCTGCCAGAAAACCTGCGCGGTGAGGAAGAAAACGACGGCTACGCCGAAACCCAACGGAATCGCGATCCAATCGCGGGGAAAGGCGAAAGACCAGACCGCGGCACCGGCAGCCGCCAAACCGATGCGGCGCGCAGAGAGCGTGAGGCGGGCGTACAAACGGGCCGAACAATAAAATGCGAGAGCGGCGAGCGCCATGACCCATTCGTTGACGACGCCAACCCAGCCAGAAGGGGCCGCGGGGTCAGCAAAAGCGGAGCGCACGAAATAGAGGGAAACGAGCAGCCAGGCCGAGGCCCAAACCATGAGGTACGCCTGGCGCTTCTGCTGATAGACATAGGCAAAGAAAATGCCGAGCAGAAATGCGCCGGCGAGGAGGACGACGGCACTCGTATTCAGATGGCTCAACAACTCAAGACTCCGTATCCAGAGCACCGCAGATTTCTCCTGAGAATAGCAGAAAATTGACGGGTGTTCGGGTGCGTGTCCAGCCGAGTTTCGTGGCGGTCACCTGTACTGATGGGCCTCCGAAAAACGCCGGAGTGCAGTGAAGGATTGGCCGAATACCGGCTAGAAGCGCACATTGCACGGCGCAGGCCCGTCGTTCCGTGGCCTGGCAACACTATGAGATGCGCGGGTGCCGAGGTCAAGAGTACTGGCGTACCAAGCCTCTTTGGCTCAGCGATTTGCGCGGGATTCCGAGCTGCTGCAGGAGGGCTGATTCAGTCGGGCTCGGCTGACTGCTCGGGTAAGGGCGAGTCGGTTGCGGGCTGAGTTCCGCGTGCCGGCGGAGCGGATAACGGGAGCCATTTCAGTGCATGCCCGGAGGGGTTTCTACTGTGGCTTTGGAAGCGAGTTTGTGGAAGCGGGAGCGGGGACGGAATCGGGGGCGGCTTTGGGCTTGCCGATGGTGGAAAGGGTTTCAACATTGAATTTTTGGTAATCGGAATAGCGGGTGGTGCCGTCCACCTTGATGCCTTTTACCAGGAGGACGCGGACGTCAATGTGGACCTCCTCGTAGGTGGGGAGCCAGACTTCGTTATTGACGTAGGTTTGTTCGAGCACAACGCGGGTGCCTTTTTGCAAATCGGCGAGGAGGCCGCCGCCAAATTTCACGTTGTTGACGAAGAAGGCGTCGAGGCGGACGACGGCGAGGGCTTTTTCGTCAATCCAGATAACGCCGCCGAGCTTTTGGATGACTTTTTCGACGAGGCTGCGGGCTTTGAACTCGGGATTGGGCTCGAAGTCGAAGACCAGAACGTCCTGGCCGCGGAAACGTTCGCGGCGGGGATTGACGAATTGGCAGGCGCGCAGGAAAGCGTCAATGGAGACTTCTTCTTCCTCATCTTCCTTCTGGGCTTGCTTGTTTTTTTCGTCCGGGCTGTCTTTTTTGGCGGCGCTCTTTTCCAGTTCGTCGATTTGCTTGAGGACGCGGGCGTCTTCTTTTTTCTGCGCTTCGGGGCTGAGGGGCTGGCCGTTCATTTTGACCAGGGTGGAGACTTCGGTGCCGTCGAGATAGAAGAAAGTGGATTCGCGGACGTCGGGCTTTTTGGGTTTGCCGCTCCCTTCGTACTCGGTTTCTTCTTCGATCTCGGTGCCGGCGTAGTTTTCTTTCAGCTTGTCGAGGGCTTGCTGGTTGGCATCAATTTGTTTGAATAAAGCCTTCAGGTCCGGGAGTTGGACCTGCGACTTCCTGGGGAAATCGAAGACGCGTTCGCCGACCGGTTCGTTCACTGCGGCGCGGGTTACGTCAATTGCGTAGGTGTCGGTGCCGAAGTGAAGCTCGATCTTGTGCGGCAGCTGGACGCCGTTCTCCGCGCGGTAGTCGTCGTAGAGAATTTCCTGGTTTATGCCGCCGACTTGCGCGGATTCCTTGACGATCAAGTGCGATTGCGCGTCGAAGAAGACTTGCCACTTCACGCCGGAGGGCGTGGCGACTTCCAGTTGAGACGCGGCTTTGCCACGCACTTGCGCAGCGCCGATATAGGTGATGACCAGCTTGTTCTTCTTCGGATTCAGGAGATGCGAATTGTAGTAACGCGCGGCTGCTTCGAGCTGCAGACCTGCGGGGCCGACGAGCGTGGAGATTTCCCCGTTGGAGTTCTGGTGCCAGGCGGATTTGCCGTTGAACGATTCGATCAGGGTTTGGTCGCCGATTATCAGTTCGGAGTAATAGCGGTTGGGCAATTTTATGTCGAAGGTGTAGGCGCCGGGTTTGCCGCCGTTCTGCGCGGCGACTGTACCTTCGATTGTGATGGTTTGGATTTTGGAAAGAGCGCGCGAGCCGCCGGAGGCCTTCACGTATTGATTTAGGATTTTGGCGGCATCTTGCGCGTGCAGGGGAGCTGCGAGACAAAGGATGAGTGCGGCGAATGTTGCAAGCAGATTATGCAGACGTGTGCACATGGGCTCGTGTTTAGATACGCAGGCGCGGGGAAAAGGTTCCCGTGATTTTTGGGATTTTTGCGGCCCGGGAGTGGTCACGTTTGATTATAGAGGCAGTGGCTAGTGACGAGTGGCTAGTGGCTAGAAAACTGCGTCCTTGCGGCTGACTCGATTTTGGCTCGTGCTTCCGATAAGATGGGTGACTCTCTGAGTAGGAAGGAATCCGACAGAATGTCTGCTGCACAAAAACCGCGCGTGCGTTTTGCGCCTTCTCCGACGGGATATTTGCACGTGGGCGGAGCGCGCACTGCTTTGTTCAACTGGCTTTTCGCGAAACACGAGGGCGGAACGCTGCTGCTGCGCGTGGAAGACACGGACGTGGAGCGCAACAAGCCGGAACTGGTGGACGGAATACTGGTGGCGCTGAAGTGGCTGGGGATTGAATGGGACGAAGGGCCGTTCTTTCAATCGCAGCGCGGGGAAATGTATCGCGCGGCGGCGGAACGGATTCTGGCGAGCGGCGCGGGTTACGCATGCTACTGCAAGGCCACGGCTTATGCGGGCGGAGATTATTCCGCGGCGGAGAATGAGGACCACGAAGGCGAGGGAGACGACGAAGGGCCGAAAACTTTGAAGGCGGTGGCGTGCCCATGCCGCGATTTTTCGGATACGGAGCGGGCCGCGAAGGAAAAGGAAAGTGCGCCGCGGGCAATTCGTTTCAAGACTCCGCGCACGGGGGCGACGAAATTCGAGGACGCCGTGTTTGGACCACGGGAGATCCAGAACGCGGACATTGAAGATTTCGTGCTGCTGCGTTCGAGCGGGGTACCTACTTATCAGTTGAGCGTGGTGGTGGACGACATTGATATGCGGATTACGCACATCATTCGCGGGGCGGATCATTTGTCGAATACGCCGAAGCAGGTGCTGATCTATCACGCGCTGGGCGCGGCGCCGCCGATTTTCGCGCATGTGCCGCTGATTCTGGGGCCGGACCGCACGCGACTTTCCAAGCGCCACGGCGCGACCAGCGTGGGTTCTTACGCGGAGGAAGGATTTTTGCCGGAAGCGTTCCGGAATTTTTTGGCGTTGCTGGGATGGTCCACGGGCGATGACAGCGAGTTTATGCGGACTGCCGAATTAATTGAGCGCTTTCAGCTTGGGGGCGTGAGCCGCACGAACGCGATATTCGATCGCGCCAAGCTGGAGTGGTACAACACGCAATATTTGCAGAAGCCGCCGGTGGAGGAGCTGCTGCCGTTTGTGGAAGCGGAATTGCGGCGGGCGGGATTGTGGAAGGACGAGTGGGGTACGACGGAGCGGGCGTGGTTTGCGCATGCGGTGGATTTGATTCGGCCACGGACGCGATTACTGACGGATTTTACGGGATGGGCGCGGGCGTTTTTCACGGATGAGTTTGATTACGAGCAGGAAGCGCGCGAGAAGTTCTGGAAGGACGAAAAGGTTCCGGCGTTGCTGGCGAAGTTGACCGAGGCGCTGGTGGCTTTGCCGGAGTGGAATCATGATGCTTGCGATGCGGCTTTGCGCGGGGTGGCGGCGGCTGAGGGCGTGAAGGCTGGGTTGCTGATTAATGCGACGCGCGTTGGGATTGTGGGGCGGGCGGTGGCGCCGCCGCTTTTTGACACGATGGTGGTGCTGGGTCGAGAGCGCGTGGTCGCGCGGTTGCGGCGGGCTTTGGCGTTTTTGGGCTCGCGGTAGAATACGAAGTTCGAATATTCAGCCGTTCGCCACGAAGGTCAGGTGTGCAGCAAGAAAGCAGATCCCTCTCTGCGTCCCGCGCCCGCCAAACAGCGGCGGGAAAGAAAAAGCGCGGGACTGCGTTCGGGATGACACGTTTGTTTCTTGTGCGGCGAATCGGGAAGCCTCGCTGTAACACACGGCGGCATTTCTCACACAGAATTTGAAGCTAACCCCTCCGAAATAACCCTTCCTCTTTTATAAAACGTCGAGACGATAGTCTGCGTGGATTCGCGGACCTACTTCGCTGCTTGCGTCGAGAAAATTTCTGGGTGGGCTGGGTGTGTAGCCGTGCCCGCCGCGGCTACGTCCACGCGGATGTCCACTGGGACTTTCACTGGGGGCAGACAGGTGGTGTCGTTGCAGGCCTGGTAGCGGAGGGTGACGGGAAAAGTTACGGCGCCGATGGGGGCGTCGTTGTGGGCTACGAGGCGGAGCTTCAGGGTTACGCTGCCGGAATAGACGTCGAGACCTTTATCGGGGGAGAAGGAAAATTTTTCGACGCGGCCTGGCGGGTAGAGCGTGTCGAGAAGCTCGAATCCAGTGGGGAGTTTCGGCGTGAGAGTGGTGGGGATCAGGTATTGGTCGGTGGGGTGATGCGAATTCATGTGGTAGCCGTGGGCGATTTCGGTTACGACGGCTACTTGAAATTCTTTGCCGCGCGGGACGGACGAGAGAGAGACAAAAGCGCGGGGTTTTACAATTGCGGCGGGGGCGGGGATATCGGCGGGGCTCTGGGCGGCGGCTGAGCTGGCGCGCGGCGCAAAATCGCCGGCTGCGAACGTCAGAAACAATATGCAAGAAACGATTGGTCGCGTGAATCGCATCGTTTGTCTAAACCTCGATCGGGGTGCCGAGTTTTTCGGTCAGGATACGGCTCATGACCTGGTTGAGGGTCTCGCCGGTTTTTTCCTGGACGAACACTTGCGCGGAATCCGACCAGCCTAGCTTGAAGCTGGTGGTAAGCGCGGAAATCCAAATTTGCCGGACTGGCGCGTTGGGGCTGATGACGAAGCGGGTCTCGTCGTCATCTGCAAATTCGATTTCGAGCTTCCCGCTGCCGCCTTCTACTTCGAAATCGTTGGCGTCGCCGAGTACGAGCAGGCGATTGCGCAGGGCTTCGAAGGTGGCGTCACATATTTTTGTGAATTCCTGATCGTTCATCATGGCAATTGGCAGGTTACCGCAGTTGCGCGAGCGGGGGCAAGGAAGGCGGGCGTCGAGGCCGTGATGAGGATGCGTTTTGAGCTGAGTCTGAAGAAAAAGCAGATCCCTCCCCCGCTTCGCGGGCTCGGGATGACAACGAAACACAGTGGTTTGGCGAGCTGTCAGAGCAGCGACTGGATTAATTTCTCGAGATCGCTTTCGGTGGCGAGGCCGATGTAGCGCTTGGCGACTTTGCCTTCACGGGTGATTACGAAGGTGGTGGGCAGGCCGAGCAAGCCGCCGAATTTGTCCGCGAGATCATCATTTCCGAGCACGATGGGATAATTCATGGTGGTGGGATGGCCGTCCACATCGAACTGGGTTTTTTGCACGTAGGGCTCGACGACGCTTTTGCCTTCTTCGTCCATGGCGACGCCCAGCAGAGTGAAACCTTTGTCCGCGTATTTTTTCTGGAAGCCGATCATCCAGGGAATTTCCACCTGACAAGGCTCGCACCAGGTGGCCCAGAAATTCACGAGGACGACTTTGCCTTTGAGGCCCGCGAGCGGAACATCCTTGCCCTGGAGATCCTTGAAGGTGACCTCTGGTTCGTTGGGCAGCGGTTTTTCCGTGCCGAGCGCTGCTGCCTGACTGCCTCCGGACTTGCAGCCTACAAAGGCTGCTGCGGCGGCGGCCAGGACGATGACGAGCAGCGAAAATTTCAGAGATGCGCGCATGCGTGACACTCCCATCAGAGAGAAAACTTATTGAGAAACGCGAGCTTGCCGGAAAGCCAGGTGAGCCGGTTCAGGAATACCAAGCCGCCGACGGCCAGCAGCAGGACACCGCTGAAAACTTCCACGGTGTGCAAGTGGCGGCGAAATTTTTGATAGAAGCGCAGGAAGCCGCCGATGCCGAGCGCGGTGATCAGAAACGGAATCGCGAGACCGGCGGAATAGACGGCCAGCAGAAAAATTCCCTGCCATACGGTGTCGCGCGTGGCCGCGACTGCGAGCACGCTGGCGAGAATAGGGCCGATGCAGGGCGTCCAGCCGAAGGCGAAAGCGAAACCCATCAGGAAACCGCTGGCGGCTCCGGGTTGGCCGCCGAGATTGCGGAAGCGAACGTCGCGATTGAGCCAGCGCGTGAGTGACGGACCTAGCAGAAAAATCAAGGCGATGGCGATGAAGTGGATGGGCTTCAGCCACGCGCCGAGGAGGTGTGGCCGCAGGGCGAGCGCGATACCGGCGGCCACGAGCGCGCAGCCGATGAGTAATCCGGCGCGCACGGAAATTTTCGCGAGCAGGCCGGTGAGGTGCAGGCCGAAGAGGACGATCAGCGCGCCGGCAACGGGCGCGAGCGAGGCGCGATTGCGCAGCAGGAAGGAGCCCACGGCGCTGGCGGATGCGCCGAAGGAAATGAAGACGACGGAAAATCCAGTGACGAATGCCAGCGCGGAGGCAAGCAGGCCCGCGCGGGGCGTCTTGCCTTCTTTGAGTTGTTCGACGCCGATGCCGGAGAGCATGGAGATGTAGCCGGGCACGAGCGGGAGCACGCACGGCGAGAGAAAAGAGACCAAGCCGGCGACAAATGCCGCAAATATGGAGACGTCCATTCGGTTAGTCCGCTTCCTTGTGCTGCCGAATCGTTGGATGTGTCAGGCGCGGCGACGATGCGCTTGCAAACTGCAATTTTCCCACATCCTTTGGACGCTTGTGCGCGGTTTTTCGCGCTTTCGCCGGGGGCGCGGGGAAAACCCGCCAGGTGTCGTCTAAATGCAGCGATTTGCGGCGGCTTGGCGGCTTGCGTCGCGCGGTAAGTATCTGACAAAACACGACTAAACGCTATGGCGGGGGTGGCGCTGCAGGTGCAATTGCTTGCGGCACGGGCCCGTCCGCTGGAGCCGGGAGCGGCGGAAATTTTGCTGTTCGCGGTGGCGGGCCCATAAATTCTTGCGCGAGATTGCGGATGGAGAGGCGCGATGACACCGAATCAAGTGACAGCAGCGCGAGTGGTGGCGGCGTTTGCGGCGGTGGGGCTGTTTACGTTTTTTGGGGATGCTCTGGCGGCGGACTTGGCGGCCGTGGTGTTGACCGTCGCGGCGATTGCCTTGGACGGCGTGGACGGTTATTTGGCGCGGACGCGCGGGCTGGCGACGCCGCTGGGGGCGCAGCTGGATATTCTGGGCGATCGCGTGGTGGAGAATTTGTTTTTTACATTTTTTGCGGTGGCTGGGCTGGTTTCGTTGTGGCTGCCGATTTTATTTTTTGTGCGCGGAACGGTGACTGATTTTCTGCGCGGGGTGGCGGGGCGCGCAGGGCGCAGCGGATTCGGCGATGGTTCGATGCTGGAAAGTTGGTGGGGGCGGGCGCTGGTGGCGTCGCGTGAGAGCCGCGCGGCGTATGCGATTTTGAAGTGCGTGTGTTTTTGTTATTTGGGATTGCTGCTGCCGGTGGGGCGTTGGCAGGCGGATTGGTTGGACGCGGATGTGCGCCATGCACTTTTGCTCGGGGGGCAAATGCTGGCAGGGGCTGCGGCGGTTTTCTGCCTGGTGCGAGCTTTGCCGGTGGTGTGGGAGGGGCGGCGGTATCTTGATTTTGGCGCGGTCGCCGCCGAGCGAAAACTTCCTGCGCGACGTGCGGCAGCGATCTCGGGGATACGATGACGTTGTCCGGGATGCGTGCGGAAAACGTGGGCGCATTCTTTGATGTGGATGGCACGTTGCTGCCCTCGCCTTCGCTGGAGTGGCGGTTCATTGGATATTTGCTGGAGCGCGATGAAATTTCGAACGGGCGTGTGGGACGGTGGCTTGCGGGGTTTGCTGGAAGTTTCTGGCGCGATCTGCACGGCGCTACGGAGGGAAACAAACGGTACCTCGGGGGAATCAGCGAAGAGCTAGTGAGCGAGTGGGAGAGATCGCTGGCGGCGGAATTTTTTTGCGGGCGTTCCCTGGCGTTTTTCGACGGAGCACTGCAACGGATTGTTTGGCACCAAGCGCAGGGTCATCGCGTGTTTCTGGTTAGCGGCACTTTGGCGCCGCTGGCTCGTGTGGCGGCGCGGAACCTTTCTGGGTGGATTTCCGCGGAAGTGGGAGTGTGCGCAACTGAATTGGAGGTTGCGGCGGGTTCTGCGCGCGTGTGGAGCGGGCGGATTGCCGGCTCGCACATGAGCGGCGGTGCAAAATTGCGCGCGGTTACGGAGCTGGCTGCGCATTACGGGATTAATCTGGCGCGGAGTTATGCGTACGGCGATAGCGCGGCCGATGTGCCGATGCTTTCGGCTGTTGGATATGGCGTCGCGGTGAATCCCACGCGGCGGCTGGCGCGTGTGGCGCGGCGGCGCGGGTGGCAATCGTGCGTTTGGGAGAAAACTTTTGGCGAGATTCCATACGCGGCGGCGCGGCAGTTGGCATCGAAGGCGGTGCGATGAAAGTGGCGCGCGGCGGCGCGATGTGGTGGCGGGTCCCGCGGCTGCGGGACCCGCCCCTACGATTGCAACTTCACGAGAGGAAATTTTGTGCACTCACAGCCACGCTCGACAAGCGCGGCTTCAGGGGCTAAAGCCCCTTATTTCCGGAGCTCGACGGCGGGGCTGAAGCCCCGCCCTTCCGGATCGGCCGTTTGTGAGATGGCTTCCGGCGTGGAAACGTTCGGGGCCGCGACGGAGGGTGCGACGTGGGCCGCGGTGGCTCCGGTTGGCGGAGGTTTGGAGCGCTTGCGGGGCGTTTGAGTGGGTGACGTTTGGTTATTTGGGTTGGATATTTGTTCTGCTGGGCTTGTTCCACCGGAACGTTCCGCATGTGGCGCGTTATTTTGTGATTCATGGTGCGATCGCGGCGGGAATTTTGTGGCTTGCGTGGGTGTACACACGTTCTGGCAATCGGGCTTTGCGGTTCGCGCGGCATTGGTATGCGTTGGCGGTTTATATTTTCTTTTTTGAGGAATTGCAGGGGTTGGTGCATACGATTTTTCCTGGTTGGTTCGACCGCTGGCTTGTTTTATTCGATTACAACTTTGCGGGGGTGCATCCGGCGGCGTGGCTTTCGCGGTTTGCGACGCCTGGGTTGAATGATTTCATGCAGTTTTCTTACATGACTTATTTTTTGTACCTGGTGATTTTGCCTGGGATTCTGTATGCGCAGGGGAAGCGCGCGGAGTTCTGGATGGTGATGGTCGGGACGGCGATCGCGCATTATTCGGTGTATGTGATTGCTGTTTTGTTTCCGGTGGAGAGTCCTTATTTCGCGCTGGCGTCTTTGAATCTTCCGCCGCTTGCGGGTGGCGCGTTCACGGCGGCGATTGAATTTATTGAGCGATTTGGGCGGGTGCATGGGGCGGCGTTTCCTTCAGCGCATGTGGCGGGGTCGATGGTGGCGTTGCTGGCTGCGCGGCGGTACAGGCCGTGGCTGTTTTGGATTTGCTTGCCGTTTTTTTTGAGTATGTGCGTGGCGACGGTTTATGGGCGGTATCACTACGTGGCGGACGTGCTGGCGGGGATTGTGGTGGGCGCGATTGGGTGGGCGGCGGGACAGTGGGTGATGGAGAGAGAGGGCGCGACCAAGTGCAGAGGCGGTTACCGCAGAGACGCAGAGAGCGCAGAGAAAAACGACGGCAGGTCTGCGGCAGGGCTTACATTTTGCCAAGCTGGGGCGCAGCCCTTCGATCCCGCACTGCGGGATCTCAGGATGAATCGCCCAGTCGGGCGATTCACAAACAGCGCCCCCACCCCGGACGGAGCGTGCGGCGCCGCAGGATTCTTAGAATATTTTTTCTGGGCGGAGGAGGGTGCCTACGGAACCCAGGTTGGAGATGCGGAAGACCCAGAGGTATTGATTTTCACTGCGGATGTTGCCGAAGGAAAACTTGCGGTAGCCGACGCCTACGCCGCAGCAGGAGCCGTTGTAGCTGACTTCGGCGACCTGGTTCTGAAATTGGTGCTGGGTGAGGTCATAGCTGGCGCCGAAGGTGGCGTTCCAACCGCGACGCGTGAGATCGCCATAGCCGATGAGGGCGCGGAGCTGATTGGAGCGTGGCTCGAACACAAAATCCGGCGGATTGTCCTGAGGAGGCGTGGGCAGATTCAACACCGAAAAATGGGCGAGCGTAATGAACGATTCCTTATAGGGCTTCAACTTGAGCAAGGTGCCGATGGCGTTCAATTGGCCGTGGCGAGGATCGAAATTGATGATGAACTGCGTGTCGAAATGTTTTCCCGGCTCGACGCGCAAGTCGCTGACGATCGGTGAAAACTGGTAGGGCTGGCTAGCGAAGGCAAAGGGCGTAAGCGCGTCGGTGGTTTGGAAGACGTTGCGTTGGCCGGTGACCAGCGCGCCGCCGAAGGTGGGATTGAAGAAATATTTCTGGGCGAGCTTCCAGCTGAGAAATTCCTCGGCGGTGCCGTCTTTTTTTCGGCGGTAGAGGCGCTGGGTTATGCCGTACTCGAGCTCGTTGGTGTTGCTGAGGGTTTCATCTTCGTCGAAGCGCACAATGCGGCTGAAATCGGTGACGCCATTCACGTAGCTATAAACAATTTCCGGCTCGATGACATGCTTCCATTTCGTACCGGAATCCGCAGAACCCCAGACACGTTCCAGCGTGGGCGGGCGGATATCCACGGATAATTCTTCGGTGTTGCGGAAGAATCCCTGATTGATGAAGGAACCATTCTGAATCTGCCCGCCATAGTATGTGGAGCGCAAGGTGAAGGTAGGAGTAACGTCCAACCAGGCGCCCCAGTGAAGGGGCACGGTCACGCTGGGCGCGATCTCACTGCGTTCTACGAAATTGGGGGTGCTGAAGCCGGTGACGGTGTCGGAGCGATGTGCGGCATCCGAAAACGCCTCGAAGGAAAAATAGAACGGCAAGTTCCGCCAAGGAGCCTGATCCACCGAGCCGAAACGCACTTCGGGCGCGGTGCGCAGGTAAACGTACTGCGAGGGCGTGGCGTTGACATAGTTCTGATAACTGAGCGCGGCGAAATTCAGGCTGAAACCGCGGAAATTTTTGGTGAGGAAGCCGCTGTTGCGGACTTCGGAGTTGACCGCTTGCACGTAGGTCTCGCTCCAGGCCAGGCGGTAAGTGAGCGAGGACAAGTTATCGAGATCGGCGACTGCGCGCCAGTCGTTGGGGAGGAGCGCGGTAAACAAGAGGCGCGCTTCGTGTCCGCCCTGATTGATGGGAGGACCTGTGGGCTGCGGAAGGCCGCGGTCTTCCACGCCGTTGTAGCTAACCTCCAGGTTCGCGTTCTCCCAGGGACGCATGCGCATGACGGCACGCTGGGCCCAGCCGCGGCGGCTGTAGTAGTAGGCGCCGATCGTCAGGTCCGCCCAATCGGTGGGAGCCCAGTACACAGCGTCGCCAAAAATATAGCCTTTGCTGGAACTCTCGCCGAAATCAGGAAGCAGGATGCCGGAGGCGCGCTGCTTTTCGGCGGGAAAGGTGGCGTAGGGCAAGTACATGACTGGCACTGAAAACACGCGAAAGTTGCCGTTTTCCAAGCGCAGAGAGGTCTTGAGGCGAACGGTGGCTTTGGGGGCATAGAATTTCCAGGTGGGGCGATCCGGATCGCAGACGGTCATCCAGGAGCGGCGGAGGATGTAGGTGTTTTCGTCAACGCGCTCGGCTTCCTGGGCTTCGAAATAAATTGGATTAGGACTGATGAGGAGAGTCTGCGCGGGTTGGCGCTGCATGGCGTTGACTTGACGCTGGGGTGCGGGAGGGCGGCGCTGAACTGCAAAGGTGGCGCGCACGTTGTGGAAGGTGCCGCGTCCGGTGGCGAGCTCGTAGCGCGCGTCCGACGCTTCCAGGTGCTGGGTGAGGTAATCGAGCTGCACGTGACCGCGCGCGATGACGACACGGGTGTCCTCGTTGTACTCGACGTGATCGGCGCGCAGGCGGGTGTTCTGGTAGCGGACATCCACGTCACCATCGGCGTAGTAAATTTGGCCGACCTGGCGCTGTTGTTTCGCTTCCAGGGTGGCTTCGGCGCCGAGGGCGGTGGGCGCGTTTTTGGCGAGCGGCTTGGTTTGTTTCTTTTGCGAGGCTGGCTGCGGCGGGCTTGTGGCGCTCTGCGCGCGCGCGAGGCGCGGATTGGCGAGCAAAAGCGGCAGCAGCAATGGGAGAAGAACGTATCTGCGAAGAGGTTGCAAGACCGTCGCTTTCGGCATGCCTCGTGAAAATCGTGTTCCTGCCATGAAAAAAGAAATTCGAGCCTAACACGCGTGCTGCAGGGCCGCAATCAGCCAAGCGCGACGGCGCGGGTGGGAGGAGCACGCAGCGGCGAGCTGAAATCCGGCCGAAAGTTCGCCCGGCTCGCGGCGCTGGCGTGGACCCGCGGCGGAGCTGGCGCGTGCCTTGCCAATTCAATCAGAACAGGGCGCGCGCTTGCGGGTTGCCTGATACGCAACACTTCCTGCGTTAAGCGGTCCGCAAGGGGTCCGGCCCGGCGGCCGCGTGCTACCATAGCGCCGTTCCGTCACTGGAATACCGCAGCGCAAAACGGACCAGTGATACAAATTTGCTCGCATTGCGGCGCCCTCTTGCTCGAGGACGTCGAAAATTGTTCTTTCTGTGACGCACCGCTCGCCGAGACAGGCGAGAATTCCGAGCGTGTGGCTGTAAGTGTGTCCGCGCCAAAAATTTCCGATGGCGCGTCCGACACGGACGACAATCCCGACAGAGCCAGCTCCGCTGAACCCGAATGGCGGCGAGAAGTTTCGCGCCGGCTGGAAGCCTATCGAGTGCGCCGCGGGCGTTACCGGCCAGACGATTCGCAATCGGGGCTGCCCTTCTCGCGGGCATCCACTGCGCTGGAACTGGACGATCGGGAAAGCGAAGAGGTGGACCTTTACGAACGCCAGCGCGCGCGTGCGGTGCAGCGCCCGCTGCAAAAGAAACTGCAAAATGAGCGCGTGGAGATCAATATTCAACCCGAGCTCGACTTCACGAGTTTCCCGGACGACCGGGCGCATCCACAAACGGCGTTGGTGCCAGTGGCGAGCTTGGCCGAACGGCGGCACGCGGGAGCGCTGGATCTTCTATTCCTTGCTTTGACCTACGCCGGGTTTCTGGGGCTGTTCCGATCGCTGGGCGGGCAACTGGTGCTGGAAAAAGTGGACGCGATCGTGTATCTGGCGACGTTCTATCTTTTCTACGCGCAATATTTTTTTCTGTTCACGACATTTGCGGGAGCTACGCCCGGAATGCAACTTTGCGGACTGACCATCGTGCGGCTGGATGGCAGCCTGCCGGACACGCGGCAACTGTTGTGGCGCAGTTTTGGCTACCTGCTATCGGGCGCGACGATGATGCTGGGATTTTTGTGGTCGCTGTGGGATGAAGATCGGTTCACGTGGCAGGACCGGATTTCACAAACGTATGTGACGGCAGCAACCCCGGTGACGGAGGCAAGCGAGTTTCAGGTGCACCCCGCGCAGCGCCATCGCTTCGCGCACAAGTAATCTTCAACGCGGTGGCCCCAACGGAAAGGAGCCGCGCTGTGTTAGTGGGGCGTTTTTGCGCCGGCGTCGAGGATCACTTCGAAATACTGGGCGGGCCTGGCGCTTGAGTTTTGAATATCGTGCTCGTCGCCGGAAGCGACGAAAGCGGCCGAGCCCGGGCCGAGTATGGCGGTCTTGCCGGCGATATTCACCTGCAGCTCACCTTCGCTGACCAGGAACAAGACTTCCTGCTGATGACGATGACCGTGGTGCGGCGTGCTGCCGGGCAGGAGAAACACTTCGTGGACGTCAAGGTGGTAGCCGCTGTGCGTGAGGCCATCGAGAATGGGGCGAAAGGTGGCGTTCGCTTCTTTCTGGGCGACCAGATCGTCGAAGCGATAGGTCGCCGACTTCAGCGTGGTTGGCCCGGAACCCGCCTGGGAAACCAGCAGGAGACTGAGGAAGGCTAAGACCAGGTTTTCTCTCATGACGCGAAATGCCTCCTGTGCGATTTTAGCTGTGGTGGTTTGTCGCTGACATGTTGCCGCGAAAGCCGGTGCGCTAGCAATTACTGGTGGCGGACGCAAATGGCCGTAGATTCCGTAAAAGTACGTAGCTCGTTTCGATTGACCGCCTGAGCAGATATAGCCTAAGGTGGTTAATAGTTGATGTAAAAACGCGGTAACAAAATTGTCTGTGTTGCTGAAAATGCACCGCGCGGATCGGCGGTTATCGCGAAAGTCTCCGCGTGGCAATTCTTCGGCGGCGGACGATGGGCGACGAACTATGATTGCCCGCGTCAGGTGGTGTTCCCATGAAAGAAATCATCGACAAATTTATCGGCTATCTGAAATACGAACGCAACGCTTCGCCGGAAACGGTGGACGATTACGGCGGCGACGTGCGGCTGTTCCAGGAATTCCTGACGCCGCCGGGGGCTAAGACGCTGCCGCTGGCAGAGGTGGACCACCGCGTGATTCGCGAATTCGTGAGCTGGCTGTACGACCGCAAACTGCAGAAGGTGACGGTGGCGCGCAAGCTTTCCGCGCTGCGCACTTTTTTCAAGTTTTGTGTTCGTGAAAAATACACGCGGATGAATCCGGCTGCGCTGGTGAGCACGCCGAAACTTCCCAAGCTTGTGCCGCGGGTGCAAACCGCGGAGGAGATCAATAATTTTCTGGATGGGCTACCGGGCGGCGCGGCGGCGAAGCCCGCGAGCAAGAAAACCGGGAAAATCACGCCGGCGAATAACAGTCCGAACGCGCTACTGATGCCGCGGCGGGATCGCGCGATGATCGAATTGCTGTACGCCTGCGGACTACGCGTGAGCGAATTGGTGGGCCTGAATCTGGGCAGTTTCGATAGGGTTGGGCAGATGCTGCGAGTGCTAGGCAAGGGCCGCAAGGAACGCGTGGTGCCTTACGGCGGGAAAGCGCAGGAAGCGCTGGAGGCTTACTGGCCAGTGCGGGATCTGATTCTGGAGCAAGCGCGCGGGACCCCCAGCGCGGAGGCGGTATTTTTGAATCCCTGGGGAGGGCGGCTGACGGACCGCGCGGTGCGTTACATCCTGAGAAAGTATTGCCTGCTCGCGGGAAGCAATCTGGATCTGCATCCGCACTCCTTGCGCCATGCATTTGCGACGCACCTGCTGAACGATGGAGCGGATTTGCGCGCGATTCAGGAGCTTCTGGGCCACGCTTCGCTTTCGACCACGCAACGGTACACGCAGACGAGCATCCGGCAATTGATGGCCGTGTACGATAAATCCCACCCGCACGCCTGAGAATTCCGCCGACAGTTTTGGAACTGCGAGGATTTTTGTGTTTGCGCACGGGTGCGCGCATCGCCGGGAGAGCGGTGGCGCGAAATTCGTGCAGACGGGTACGCGCCGATTTCCAGTTGCGCAAGGACTACGAGAAGGGAAGCAACTCGCCTGCTATTCCAGCATCCAATCTGCAGGGTTTTTCGTACACGTAAATAGATAGCGGACGACAAGGACTCATTCGAATGAAGACAGCGCAAGCGAAAGTAACGCAGCTGGTGCCGGAAGCTCGTCCAACCGCGGGCCTGCAGATGTATTTGGAAACGCTTTGCTACAAGACGCGGGAACGGCTGGAACTGATTAACATCACGAAGGACTTGAACGAGGTGGTGCGCAAGAACGGACTGAAGGCGGGGTTCGTGCTGGTGCAGTCGCTGCACACGACCACGGCAGTGTTTATTAATGAGTTCCAGCAGGCGTTGCTAGACGACATTAAATCGTTTCTGGAACGGCTGGTGGGGCGCATTGACTACTGGCGGCACAACGATCCGAAACTTTCCGAGTGCAGCCGCCAGAACGCCGATTCGCATTTGCGCGCGATGGTGCTGGGGCACACGCTTTCGGTTCCGCTGCGAAATGGGGAGCTGGCGCTGGGCTACTGGCAGTCCATTATTCTGGCGGAACTGGATGGGCCGCGCGAGCGATCGATTCACGTGCAGGTGCTCGGCGTGCCGGACGATTCCAAGCGCTAACTGGATATAGCAGCGCCGGCGGGTGACGAGGGGATTTAATGCGCGCGGCGCGGCTTCAGGTCCAGCGTCTCGCGGACTTTCTGCAGAAACTGTTGGGGAGTATAGGGCTTGCGGATGAACGCACAGTTTTCCGGCAAGCCCTGGCGGACGAGCACGGCGTCGTCGGTGTAACCGGACATATATAGGACGCGCATTTCGCCGCGCTCGCGGCGGAGAGCGTTGGCCAGTTCGGGACCGCTCATTTCCGGCATGACTACGTCGGTGATGAGCAGGTCAATCGGCTGGGAGTATCCGGCGGTTATGTTCATGGCGTCGGCGCCGGAAGGCGCGGACATTACGAGATAGCCGCTTTCGCGCAGAATTTCGCACACCAAGTCGCGCACGACCGCTTCGTCTTCGACCAAAAGTATGGTCTCCGTTCCAGCGCTGGATTTTACCGCCACGAGCGCGGGAGCCCTGTGATCGGGGAGTTCGCTGGCGCGAGGAAGATAAATTCCAAATGCGGCGCCGTTCCCCGGCTCGCTGGAAACGGTGACGCAGCCTCCGCTCTGTTTCACAACTCCGTACACGGTGGAAAGACCGAGACCGCTGCCCTTGCCGAGTTCCTTGGTGGTGAAGAAGGGCTCAAAGATCCGCGGCATCACTTCCGGGGAGATTCCGTGGCCGGTGTCGGTGACTGATAAGCGGACGTAGGAGCCGGGAATCAGGCCGGGGTGCTGGCGGGCGAGCGCAGCGTCCACTTGAATATTGCCGGTCTCGAGGGAGAGCGTGCCGCCGCGGGGCATGGCATCGCGCGCGTTAAGGGCCAGGTTGAGGATGACCTGTTCGAGCTGCGCCGGATCCGCTTTCACGCTGCCGATTTTCGGATCGAGGCGCAGGACCACCCGGACATCTTCGCCGATGATGGGCCGCAAAAGCCTTTCGCACTGGCGCACCAGCGCGTTCAAATCGAGCACGGCGGGCTGCAAAATCTGGCGATGGCTTAAGGCGAGGAGGCGCGAGGTTAGGTCGCGCGCGCGCATGGCGGCGAAATTAATTTCGTGGGCCATGCGCAGGAGGGAGCTTTGTTCGGTGAGTTTTTTCTTGAGCAGCTCGCTGTAGCCGAGAATCCCGACCAGTAAATTATTGAAATCGTGGGCCACGCCGCCGGCGAGACGGCCGACCGCTTCCATTTTCTGGGCCTGGCGCAGCTGGACTTCGAGGGCGCGGCGTTCAGTGACATCGCGGAGGATGGCGATCATGCAAGACTGCCCGGCCAATTCGATGGTGTGCGCGGAGATGTGGACGGTGCGCAGTTCACCCGACTTTACGCGGAGGCTGATTTCCAGATCGCGCACTTCTCCGGAACGTTTCAGCAGGGCCACGATGTGCAGGCGATCCTTGGGATTCACCCAAAATCCTGTTTCCAGCGAGGTGCGGCCGATGATTTCCTCGCGCGTAAAGCCGGTGAGGCGGAGGTAATTATCGTTCACTTCGATGAAGCGGCCATCCTCCAGGGAGGTAATGGTGATTGCGTCCGGCCCCAGGTGAAATGCTTTCGAGAATTTTTCTTCGGAGACACGCAATTTTTCTTCGGCGTGCCGGCGGTCGGTGATGTCGCGCACGGCCAGGCAGAGGGTGAACTGCCCACCATCGGCGGATGGAATGCGGTTCATGCGAGCGAGAAACCAGCGTTTACCGGCGGGCACGTCGAGCGAATATTCCAAATCTTCGCCGCGCCCGGTGCTGAAGACTCGCTGGAAGCTACGTGAAAACTGCTGGAAAAATTCCTCACCGATCAATTCGGAAATGCGCTTGCCTTTCAGCTCGCCGCGCGGGCGGTAAAGAAGTTCCTCATTGGTGGTCCAAATATTCAGGAAGGTGCCATCGCGATCGAGTTCAAAAACCATTTCATCAATGGAGCCGATGAGGGCTTCGAGGCGCGATTCGTTTTCAATCGGGCTGTGTGTTCGGCGAGACTGGGCAGGCGAGGCGGCGGGATTTTTTGTTGCGGCGCCGGGGTCTAGCGGTTTCGGAACGGTTTCCACGGGACTCCGAAAGTTACGCACCATGATGGAGAAGCCTAGACGTTGAGGGTCAGCGAAGTTTCGGGTACGAAACCGTCGGTGCGGCTGGGCGACACGCGCGGAGGCGGCATCGGATTTTTAACTCGGTCCACCGGGTTGTACAAAGTGTCTCGCTCAACGGGGACGCGGCCGGCGGCGCGGATGAGGCGCTCGAGTTCGGCGCGCGTCATGAATTCGGGCGTGGTGGCACCGGCATCGTGATAAATCTTTTCCTCGACGACCGTGCCGTCGAGATCATTGGCGCCGAAGCGCAGGGCCACTTGGGCGATGCGCGGGGTGAGCATGATCCAGTAGGCTTTGATGTGATCGAAATTGTCGAGGAGCAGGCGCGAGACGGCGATGGCTTTCAGGTCGTCCATGCCAGTCGGTCCCGGAAGGTGGGCCAAGCCGGTATTCGCCGGATGAAACGCCAGCGGAATGAAGGTGACGAAGCCGTGGGTGATGTCCTGCGTAGCGCGCAGCTGGAGCAGGTGATCCACGCGCTCTTCGTTCGATTCGATGTGGCCGTAAAGCATCGTGGCGTTCGAGCGCAGGCCGAGTTCATGCGCGGTGCGCGCGATTTCCAGCCAGCGTTGGCCGCTGACTTTGTGGTCGCAAATGATTTTGCGAACGCGGGGATGAAAAATTTCAGCGCCGCCGCCGGGGAGCGAATCGACTCCGGCATTTTTCATGGCGAGGAGCGTATCGCGAATGGAGAGCTTCGAGATGCGCGCGTAGTAGCCGACCTCGACCATGGTGAAGGCTTTCAGGTGCACTTGCGGGAAGCGCTGTTTCAGGCCGCGAATGAGGGTGAGGTAATAGTCGAAGGACAGGTCGGGATGCAGGCCGCCGACAATGTGAAATTCGGTGGCGCCTTCCGCGACGCCTTCACCGGCGCGCTTGTAAATTTCGTCGAGCGCGAAGTTGTAGGCTCCGGGAGAATCGGGTGAGCGGCCGAAAGCGCAGAGCTTGCAGTGCGCGACACAAACGTTGGTGGGATTGATGTGGCGATTGACGTTGAAATAGGTGACATTGCCGTGCTTTTTTTCCCGGACGAAATTCGCGAGCCAGCCTACGGCGAGCAGGTCGTGCGATTGATAGAGCGCGAGGCCGTCTTCGGCATTGAGACGTTCGCCGGCCAGGACTTTTGCGGCCACCGGCTGGAGGCGGGTGTCGTTTACTTTCAGCGTGTGCAGTTGCGGATCCATTAACGATTCACGATTCCTTCGCTGCGTTCCCAGGCTCGGGTTCAGGGGCGATTTACGAACGTGGCAGCGCCCCAGAAGAGCAGGAACAACAAACTAATATAGCCATTCACGGTGAAAAACGCAGCATTCATTTTGCTGAGGTCGTGGGGATGGACGAGCGAGTGTTCATAGCCTAGCAGACGGCTACCACGATGATGCCAATCCAGGCAGGCCAGGCGAGATGAAAACTGACGGCCAGCCAAATGAGTAACGCGACCATTATCAGGTGCATGGCGCGGGCGATGAGCAGGGCGCGGGCTACGCCGAATTTTTTCGGGATGGAATGGAGGCCGGCGATCTTGTCGAATTCGACGTCCTGGCAAGCGTAGAGCACGTCGAACCCGCCGACCCAGAGCGTGACGGCGGCGCAGAGGATCAGCATGCGCGGGTCGAGCGAGCCGCGAATGGCGATCCATGCGGCTGCGGGCGAAATGCCCAGAGCGAAACCAAGGACAAAGTGGGACCAGGCGGTGAAACGTTTTGTGAAGGAATAGAAGAAGAGGACGGCTAGCGCGACGGGGGAAAGTCTTAGCGCGAGCGGATTCAATTGCCACGCGGCGAAGACGAGTACGGCTGAAGCGATTACGGTGAAGGCGGCCGCGAATCCGACGGAGAGTTCGCCTTTGGGGAGGGCGCGATTGGCGGTGCGGGGATTGCGGCGATCGAATTCGAGGTCGGCGATGCGGTTCATGGTCATGGCGGCGGAGCGGGCTCCTACCATGGCAACGATAATCCAGAGAAGTTGGCGCCAGGTGGGGAAGGCGTCCCCGGCGCGGGCGGCCAGCAATGCGCCGACGAGCGCGAAGGGCAGCGCAAAAATAGAGTGCTCGAATTTGATCATTTCGAGCACGATGCGGATGCGGTTCTTCGCCACAGTATTATTCCTTCCCACCCTTCCAACGATACTGCTTTTCCTGCGGCAACCCTAGCTGCGCGAGGACGCGGAAGGCGAACTGTTCGATGAGGTCGTCTATCTTTTTCGGCGCGTAGTAGAAGGCGGGCATCGCGGGCATTACGGTGGCGCCGGCGTCGTGCACGCGGAGCATATTTTCCAGGTGGATGCGGTTGAGCGGGGTTTCGCGCAGGCAGAGGACCAGGGGGCGGCGCTCTTTCAGGCAGACGTCCGCTGCGCGGGTGAGTAAATCGCTGGCGGTTCCGGCGGCGATCGCGCCAAGCGCGCCGGCGGAGCATGGGATTATCACCATGGCGTCCACGATGGCGCTGCCGGAGGCGATGCTGGCGCCGATGTCTTTGTTGGGGAGGTATTCGATTTTTTTTGCGGCTGTTCCGGTGAGGAGTGATGGGAGTTTTTTGGGATCGGTGGGGACGACGCCGAGCTCCGTTGCGACGAGGCGCATTCCCGCTTCGCTCGAGACGAGAAATACTCGCTGGACGCGCGGATCGGCATCGAGGAGGCGGAGAACGGATTGGGCGTAGGCGGCGCCGCTAGCACCGGTGATTCCGACTGTGATGATTTCGCCGCTGGATTTTGGCATGGGTGGTTGATGAACCATCGAGTTTAGGTGGCGTGTTGCGGCGGAGTCAAGGCGAGGGGCGGCGGATTGCGGCTGAGCAGTTTGCGGAAAAAGTGGAGCGGGTGTCATCCCGAGCGCAGCGAGTGTGGATCTGCTTTTCGCGCAAATGTTAAGGAAAAAGCAGATCCCTCCGGCAAAAGGCGCCTGCGGGATGACAATTTGAGCGTTTTTCCGCAAGCAGTGAGGCCACCGCTATCTAAACTGGGCTGTTTGCGTCATAGGTTGTAAAGGTGGAGAATATCAGCCGCTATTGGGAGGCTTTGAAATGAATGTAATGGGGAAGATGCGCGCGGCCGCGATTGCGGGGCTGGGATTCGCGCTGGGATTGGGCGGGGTGTTGAGCGCGGCGCCGGGACAAGAGCAGGCGGCGAGCGCGAGCGTGAAGGTGCCGAAGCTGGAATTTCGCGACGTGAAGCTGGACAACGGCTTGCGGGTGATATTGGTGCCGGACCATTCGGCGCCGGTTTACGGGATTGATGTTTGCTACAACGTGGGGGCGCGGAACGAGCATCCGGGGCGCACGGGATTCGCGCACTTGTTCGAGCACATGATGTTTGAAGGCTCGGAAAATGTGGGCAAGGGCGAGCACTTCATCCTGGTGTTCAACAACGGCGGCGGAATGAACGGCACGACCAATGAGGACCGCACCACGTATTTCGAAGAGCTGCCGAAAAACCAGCTGGATTTGGGATTGTTTCTGGAAGCGGATCGGATGCGCGCGTTGAACGTGACGCAGGCGAACCTGGATAACCAGCGCAACGCGGTGCAGGAAGAGCGGCGGCAAGGGATTGACAATCAGCCGTACGGGCGGGCGCAACTGGATGTGGACAATCTGTCGTATGACAATTTCGCTTACAAGCATTCGACGATCGGCTCGATGACGGATTTGAACGCGGCGAGCATTGACGATGTGAAGGATTTTTTCCGGATTTACTACGCGCCGAATAACGCGGTGCTGACGCTGGTGGGCGATTTCGATGCGGACGAGGCGCTGGCCAAGGTGAAGAAGTATTTCGGCGCGATTCCGGCGCAGCCGGCGCCGCCGAAAGTGGATTTGAACGAGGAGCCGCATTACGGCGAGCGGCGCGGAGATTATTTACGACCCGCTGGCGCGTTTGCCGGAGATCGATATGGCGTATCACATTCCAGCGGGCAACACGCCGGAAAATTACGCGGCGCAGCAGCTGACGTATGTACTCGGGCAGGGAGAGAGTTCGCGTTTTTACCAGCGGCTGGTGAAGGAGAAGCAACTGGCCTCGTCTGTGAACGTGCAAGCCGATACGCGGATTGGCACGAGCCAGCTTTACATTTCGGCGAATCCGCGGCCGGGAGTGAAAGTGGAGGATCTGGAGAAGGCGATTGACGAGGAAATTGCCACGGTGGTGAAGAGCGGCATTACGCCGGAGGAGCTGGCAAAAGCGAAGTCGCAATTGCTGCGGCAGTTCATCGAGCGGCGGCGGTCGGCGCTGTTCACGGCGATTTTGATCGGAAATTACACGGTGTATTTCAACGATCCGAATCTGATCAACACGATTGTGGACAAGGAGCATGCGGTGACGCTGGAAGACGTGAATGCGGTGGCGAAAAAATATCTGGTGCGAGACCAGCGCGCGGTGGTGATCACTTATCCGGCGGCGGATGAGAAGGCGTCGTCGAAGGGGGCGCAATGAGAGGGGGCGCGATGAAGGGGTTCGCGGGGATTTTGCAGAATTCACGAGCATCGGTCATTGGATTGGCGGCATTGGGAGTTTGCGCGGGACTGCTGTTGCCGGGAGCGGCGTTCGCGCAAGGGCAGGATAAGAGCGCGCCGGCGAGCTCGGTGCAGAGGCTGGGGCGCGCGCCGGTGAACAAGGAAATTTTGCGCGTGCAACTGCCGCGGCCGACGGTGGTGAAGCTGAAGAATGGATTGACGATTGTGCTGGAAGAGGATCACAAGCTGCCGACGATTGCGTTCACGATGTGGATACGGCCGGGACAGCTGGCGGATCCGAGCGATTTGCCGGGGCTGGCGTCGTTTACGGCGGGGATGTTGCGCGAAGGGACGGAGAAGCGGACGAGCGAGCAGATCGCGCGCGAAGTGGATTCGCTGGGCGCGACGCTGGACGCGAGCTCGCGGTTTGGAGTGAGCTACACGTCGGTGAACGCGTCGGGCTTGATTACCGATACGGCGAAAATTCTGGATTTGCTGAGCGACGTGGTGCTGCATCCGAACTTTCCGGCGAGCGAGCTGGCGAAGTACAAGCAGAGCGAGGGAGCTAGCCTGGAACAGCGCCTGGCGAATCCCGGGTTTCTGGCGGCGCAGGGATTCCGGCGGGTGATTTACGGGGATACGCCGATGGCGCTGGCGTCGGCGACGAAAGAATCGATCGAGAAAATCAGCGTGGAGGATTTGAAGCGGTTCCACGAAAAGCATTACGTGCCGGGGAACACGATTTTGGGCGTGACGGGCGATTTCACGGCGAGTGAAATGCGCGCGACGATCGAAAAATATTTCGGCGGATGGACGGGAGCGGCGGAGGCGCCGGAAAAGTTTGCGGCGGCCGTGGCGCCACAGGCCACGAAGATTACGCTGGTGGACCGTCCGGCTTCGGTGCAGACGTTTATTATCGGCGGCGACCGGGCGATTCGCCGGACCGATCCGGAATATTATGGATTGGCGGTGATGAACCAGGTGCTAGGAGGCGGGCCGCAGGCGCGGCTGTTTCTGGACCTGCGCGAAGAGCACAGCCTGACTTATGGAGCGTACAGCCGGTTCAACGCGGAGATTTATCCGGGCGACTGGCAGGCTTCGGCACCGGTGCGCACGAAGGTGACGGGTGATGCGTTCGACCGGTTCCTATATGAATTCAAGAAGATCAACGACGAGCCGGTGCCGCAGAGTGAAATGGATGACGCGCACCGGGCGATCATCGCGAGCTTCGCGCTTTCGCTGGAGCAACCGCGAGAGATTCTGAACGATTGGCTGACCGTGCAGTATTACGGGTTGCCGGTGGATTATTGGGACAAGTATCCGGACCACATCGGCGGGATTGACGCGGCGGGGGTGCAGGCTGCGGCGAAAAAATTCGTGGACCTGGATCACTTGCAATGGATTTGCGTAGGGGATCGCAAGGAAATTGAAAGCGTGCTGAAGAAATATGGGACGGTGAACGTGGTGGACGTTACGGGAAAAGCCGAAAACTAGATCGTTGGATCATACGGCTGCAGGGGCGGGTCCCGCAGCCGCGGGACCCGCCCCTGCGGATAACCGATCGGGCGGTGTTCAGCCTCTTTTAATTGCGCGGACGATCAGCAACAGGATGATGGCTCCTACCGTGGCCATTACGAGTTGTCCGATCAATCCATAAGCTGCCAGGCCGAGCAAAGTGAAAACCCAGCCGCCGATGATTGAGCCGACGATTCCGACGATCAGGTCCACCAGGACGCCCATGCCGGAACCCTTCACGATTTTCCCCGCGAGAAAACCGGCGAGGATGCCGATGATAATTTCCCAAATTAAGTAGCTCACGTGAGTACCTCCAGAAGTTTAATTTAAATTGATATTTGCGCGCTGCGTGGAAACGGGGTATGGATCGCGCGACTGGGCGTCACTCTAGCACGAATCCTTGCGGAGCGATGCGCAGAGGACAGATGGCGCAGGAGCGGTGCTAGAATGCGGAGTTTGCCGAGGACACGCCATGGATGAAGGGGATGTACGGAAATTTCTGGAGGCGGTGAAGCGCGGGAGTTTGCCGGTGGAACGCGCGGTGGAGCAGCTGCGCCAGTGGCCTTACGAGGATTTGGGGTTCGCGAAGATTGACCATCATCGCGCGTTGCGGCAGGGATTTCCGGAAGTGGTTTTTGCGCGGAAGAAAACGGCGAAGCAGGTGGCGGAGATTACGCGGGGAATGCTGCGCGCGAAGGCATCGCACAATATATTGATCACGCGCGCGGACAAGAAGATTTTTGCAGCGGTGAAGAAGCTGGCGCGGGCGGCGCGATTTCACGAGCTATCGGGCGCGATCACAATTTCGCGGAGCACCGCGAATCACGGGAAGGGCTTGATTCTGGTGGTGACCGCGGGAACGAGCGATATTCCGGTGGCGGAAGAGGCGCTGGTGACGGCGCAGATCATGGGGAATCGCGCGGAGGCGATTTATGACGTGGGTGTGGCGGGGCTGCACCGTTTGCTGGAGCACCGGAAGAAGTTGGCGGCGGCGCGGGTGATTATTTGCGTGGCGGGAATGGAGGGCGCGTTGCCTAGCGTGGTGGCGGGGTTGGTGGCGGCCCCGGTGATTGCGGTGCCGACGAGCACCGGTTACGGATCTAGTTTTGGGGGGTTGACGGCGCTGCTGGCGATGCTGAATAGCTGCGCTTCGAATGTGAGCGTGGTGAATATTGATAATGGGTTTGGGGCTGGGTGTGTGGCCAGCGTGATCAACAGGCTTTAGATTGCCGGCAAACGCACGGAGAACGCGAAAATAGAAAAGAGGAAATGGAAACTGGCCTTGTTCCTCGTTCGGATTCGTAACCACTAGATCTCAAATCCTCGCCTTGAGAGTTCGGGAGGTACGCTCACTCGTCTGTACGCTGAAGAAAGCAGATCCCTCGCTACGCTCGGGATGACATGGCGTTTTATTTTTGGGGACTTATTCAGGCGAGGGCGGCTAGCTAGCGCGGAGGCGATTTCGGTTTCTTCTTTGGGGTCCACTGTGCGGAGGTCGAGGATTAGACGGCCGTCTTCGATGCGGGCGATTACGGGCGTTGCGGTGGGTGATGTTGCGCCGGTTGGGTTGCTGGTTCGTGGCTTGCGCAGACGGTCTTCCAGTTGTGCGGCGGAGTGGCGCGGAGTGGAGATGGCGATCAGCGAGGTGGGCAGTTGCTGATCGGGCGTGGAGCCGCCGCCGATTACGGAAAAGCCTGGATGGAATTCTAGTTTTACATCGGCTGGGAGCGCGGGCCGAAACTTTTCGCAGAAGTTTTGCGCACGTTCGGCGATTTCTTTTTGGGACAGGCGGATCATGCGCAGCGCGGGAATTTCGTCGAGCGCGCCGCGTTGATAGGATTGCAGGGTGGCTTCCAGAGCTGCGATGGTTAGCTTGTCCACGCGGAGCGCGCGAAAGAGCGGATTGCTCCGGATGCGCTCCACGAATTCTTTTTTGCCTGCGATGATTCCCGCCTGAGGGCCGCCGAGCAATTTATCGCCGCTGAAAGTGATGATGGAGGCGCCGGCATCGCAACTGGCGCGCGCGACGGGTTCTGCGATTCCGCTGGTGGATAGATCGGCAATGCAGCCGGAGCCTAGATCCTCGTAAACCGGGAGATGAAAGCGCTCGCCGAGCGCGACGAGTTCCGCGAGCGACGGGCGCTCGGTGAATCCGGTGATACGGAAATTCGAGGGATGCACGCGCAGGAGCATTCGGGTGCGATCGGTGATGACACGTTCGTAATCGCGCAGGCGGGTGCGATTGGTGGTGCCGACTTCGCGGAGCAGCGCGCCGCTTTCGGCCATGATGTCTGGAATGCGGAAGCCATCGCCGATTTCGATCAGCTCGCCGCGGGAGACGATGACTTCAGCGCCCTTGGCGAGCGCGTTGAGGACGAGGAATACGGCGGCGGCGTTGTTGTTGACGACGATGGCGGATTCGGCGCCGACCAATTCGGCGAGCAGGCGGGCGGTGTGAACGTCGCGTTTGCCGCGTGCGCCGCGCGGGACATCGTATTCGAGATTTGAGTAGCCGGCAGCGGTTGCGGTGATTTGCGCGACGGCGGCGCGGGAAAGCGGGGCGCGGCCCAGGTTGGTGTGCAGGATTACGCCGGTGGCATTGATGACGCGGCGGAGGGATGGCGCGAGGGCAGCCCCGACTTTCTCAACCACTTCGCCAAGGATTTCGGCGACGAGGCGAGCTTCGAATTGGGCCGCGTCGAATGATTCCGGATTGGGGACAGCGGATGGCGATGGGTCACTTTTCAAGCGCGCCCGGTAGTCGGCGAGGACGTGACGAACCACTTGGGCGACGAGGGCGCGACCGGATCTCTCGGCCAAGGCGACGAGGCTCGGTTGGAGGAGGAGTTCGTCCACCGAAGGGATGGCGCGGAGGCGGGCGCCTGAATCCTTCTGCAGCTTGGCCGCGGATTCTGGAACGGGGTTCATCGCTAAGGCATTTGAACACAGTGTGATAAGGGCTGGCAATCGAAGGCTTGCGGCGGGGCATTTCCCTTTGCGACATAGAGGCGGAGGGTCACATTGACGCCGCCGATTGGGCACTCTAGGCTGGAGATACAAGCGCCTGAGAGCTGGCTGCGCAGCGCGGGCTGCGGGAAGGCTTGTGCTGCAGGAAGTGCACCGCGTCGCGGCTCAAAAATTATGGCAACTATTGACGAAGAACTCGGACAAATCGAGCGGGACATCCGCACGCTGAAAATAGAATTTGAGCAATATTTCGGCGGCGGGCGTTCGCGGCCTCCGACGGATACGCAGTGGCGGCTGGAGTCGAATTTGAAGCGCTACTCGGACCGGACGGGAGAGCTTTCTTCGGGGCAACGATTCCGCTATAGCAATCTGGCTGCTACGTACGCGAAGTATCAGGACATGTGGCGGAAAAAGCTGATCCAGAAAGAATCCGGAACGACGCAACATCATTACGGCGCGGCGGCGAAGGCGATCGAAGGCGAGCGACAGCGCAAGGCCGCGGAAGATGCGATGCGCACGCGGATTGCGGCGGAAGCTGCGGTGAAGGTGGCTACGGAGGACATGGGAGTGTCTTCAGCGACGGCGATTGCGCACGCGGCTGCGGATGCGGCAACGCGCGCTGCGGAGGTGCGGCACGCGGCAGATTTTGCTTTGGCGCTTTCAGATCCGGAACACGAAACGGAAAAGGTGGAGAAGCTTTATCAACGACTGGTGGAAGCGCGCACGGAGACGGGCGAGAAGGCTGGGGTGCCGAGTCTGAAGGATTTCGAGCGGTTCGTGCGGCAGAAGACGAAGGATTTGAAGGAGAAGGGCGGGCGGGAGATTGAGTACACCGTCAGTATTGAGGGCGGGCACGTGAAATTGAAGGCGCGCGTTTCGAGTTGAGAAATTCCACCGGTCAGACCGATTCAATTCGCACGGCAGCGGATTCTGCATAAGTAGTTTGTTTTTTCCTTCCGGCTACGAAACATTCTCTGAATTCAATCCTTTCGACAATGCCATGCCCTTCCGAATTGTTGCGCAAACGCATACACTGGCGGGGCTTTCTGGACTGGAGGAATTATCGTGGCGGGAGAACGTGGGACGGAGCATGGGGTGGAACGGGCGCTGATCAGCGTGTTTGACAAGACGGGCGTGGTGGAATTTGCGCGGGAGCTGGCGTCGCTGGGAGTGGAGATTGTTTCGACCGGAGGCACGGCGCGGTTGTTGCGCGAGGGCGGCGTCGCGGTGCGCGACGTGGCTGAACTGACTGGCTGGCCGGAAATGCTGGGTGGGCGCGTGAAGACGTTGCATCCGAAAGTGCATGGCGGGATTTTATTTCAGCGCGGGAAGGTGGAGGACCGGAAGCAGGTGGGCGAGCATGGCATCGTGCCGATTGATCTGGTGGTGGTAAATCTGTATCCGTTTTCGGCGACGGCGGCGAAGCCTGGAGTGACGCCGGAGGAATTGATCGAGAATATTGATATCGGCGGGCCGGCGATGGTGCGTTCGGCGGCGAAAAATTTTCAGAGCGTGGGGGTGGTGACTGATCCGGGAGATTACGCGGCGATCGCGGCGGAGTTGCGCGAGCGGAGTGAACTGAGCGTGGCGACGCGGTTGAATCTGGCGCGGAAGGCTTATGCGCGGACGGCTCGTTACGACGGAGAGATTGCGACGGAGCTGGAGCGGCTTAGCGTGAACGAAGGAGTGGCGGGTGGCATTGTGATCGGGGCGCTGGAAAAACTGCCGCAGCGGATGCACATCGCGCTGGAGCGGCGGCAGTCCATGCGTTACGGCGAGAATCCGCACCAGGCCGCGGCGCTGTACATTCCGGCGGGATATGCGGCGGCCGGCCTCGCGGGCGCGAAGCAGCTGCAGGGCAAGGAACTTTCTTACAACAACCTGGTGGATCTGGATTCGGCGTGGGCGCTGGCTAAGGAATTTCACCGGCCGGCGGTCGGGATCATCAAGCACAACAATCCGTGCGGCGCGGCGGAGCAGGAGTCGCTGAGCGATGCGTATTTGAAGGCGCTGGCGTGCGATCCGGTTTCGGCTTTTGGCGGGGTGCTGGCGTTCAATCGCGCGCTGGATGCGGCGACGGCGGAAGAAGTGGGGAAATTATTTGTGGAGTGCATCGTGGCGCCAGGATACGCGGCGGGGGCACTGGAAAAACTGGGCGCGAAGAAAAATCTGCGGCTGCTGGAAATGCAGAGCGGCGAAGTGGTGGAGGAGCTGGATCTGAAACGCATTTCGGGCGGGATGCTGGCGCAGGAAGCGGACCGGCACGAATTGACGGAAGCGGAGCTGAAGGTGGTGACGGAGCGCGCGCCGACTCCGGCGGAAATGCGGGCGCTGCTTTTTGGCTGGAAGGTCTGCAAGCACGTGAAATCGAATGCGATCGTGTTTGCGCGCGAGGGGCGGACGGTAGGCGTCGGTGCGGGGCAGATGAGCCGGGTGGATTCGGTGAAGATTGCGGTGATCAAGGCGGCGACGAACGGGCTGGAGTTGAAGGGCAGCGTGGTGGCGTCGGATGCGTTTTTTCCTTTTCCGGATGGCGTGGAGGAAGCGGGGAAAGCGGGAGCGGTCGCCGTGATACAGCCGGGCGGGTCCATGCGCGATGGGGACGTGATTGCGGCGGCGAACAAGATGGGGATGGCGATGGTTTTTTCGGGAGTGCGGCACTTCCGGCATTAGAGCGCACGCGGGCAGCATTCAGCCACGATCGAAAGGCACGCCGTGGTGCGAGCAAATCAAAAGCTCGCGGGAAATGCACCGCGAAAGGAAGGCGCTGCGCGCCACCATTTTTTGTCGCGGCTAAAGCCGCGACCCACAAAGACATTCGGGTTGCCACTCTTTGCGAACGGACACATAGCGCGAGGCACGGCGGGCGGCTATTTTTTCTTGGGGTGCGCGCTGCTGCTGGAATTGGGAGCGACGGCTGCCAGGGGCTGGCGGTGATAGGTGATTTCGACGATTTGCGGGTCGCCGCTTGCCGGGATGATTTCGGAGCGCCAGGTGTAAGTGTCTGCGTCAATCCTGCGGAAGACGACACGCTTGGGCTTGCCGCCGGCGGAATTTTCAAAGTCAAATTTGCCGGATTCGGCAGATGAAAGATTCAGAAGCGTGGCGTCTGATTTTTCCCACGGGACCAGCTCGGGCGTGAAGTGGCGGAAATAGAAATTGATGCCGATATTTTTTTCCACCAGCGTGAAAAACTCGATCACCAGAACTTTGTCGTTTTCGACCAGGCGGAAATCGCCCGGCATCATGCCGGCCTTGGGCGCCATCCAGACCTGCTCGGCGACGCGCGGACCCCAGTCGCCACGCCAGCGGCCTTCGAGCCAAGAGAAATCTGAAAGCTTGGGGCCTTGGGCCGATAGCGGCGCAGTTGGAGACACGGCCGCGCCGGACGCCACGGCCGAACCGGGCCGGGATTGCGAAGCTGCTCCGGCGGGTTGTTGCGCGGACTCCGCGAGCGAAGAGGTAAAGAACGCGAGCGCGGCGGCGAACGCGAACAGAAAAAGGACGCCGATTCTGATCCGGAACACGCTGGGCCTCCAAGAGATGCAGCGCTGAGATTTTCCCACAGGATTCACGCTGGTGTTAAATGGTTTTGCGACGATTCGAGCCATTTTCTGGAAAACTCTATCATGGAGGTATCCTAAGGCGGCTCATTTGCGTCCAAACAATGTGCGATATCGGAAAGAACCGGCACACCGTATTGCTTTGACCGCTTTGCAACGCTGTACGATAATGGAGTTTTGCGAGTGACGCATGAAAACAATCATCGGGATTGCATTTTTGTCATTTATCGGGCTGATCGCGGCGGCACCTGCCACGCGCGGGCAGAACGCCGCGCCTGCACCTGCGACGCCGGCCGCTGCTAAATCCACAGAGTCCAGCACGAGTTCCACGTCAGCGCCAGCGAACCCGGGAGAGCAGGGGGCGCGGGGCGATGTGTATTACTACTTCACGATGGGGCATGTGGACGAGCAGCAATACGAGCTGACCGGGCGCGCGGAGCTGGCGACGCAAGCGATTGAGGCTTACAAGAAGGCGCTGGAGCTGGCGCCCGGATCGCCGGTGATCCGGGAACGGCTGGCGGAGATCTACGCCAAATCGCAACGGCTGCGCGAAGCGGTGGAGCAGGCGCAAGGAGCGCTGCAGGCTGATCCGAACAACGTGGATGCGCACCGGCTGCTGGCGCGGATTTACGTGCGCGAGCTGGGCGATTTGAGCGCCGGCGATGTGCAGAAAGAAACGCTGGAAAAGGCGATCGCGCAATTCCAGGAAATTCTGAAAATTCAACCGGACGACGTCTATTCGGCGCTGTGGCTGGCGCGGCTTTATCGTTTTGAAAACAAGCACAGCGAAGCAGAAACCGTGCTGCGCGGATTACTGGCGCGCGATGCGGGCAACGGTCCGGCGCTGGAACAATTGAGCCAGCTGCTGATGGATGAGGGACGGTCGCAGGAAGCGGTGACGCTGCTTTCGAATGCGGCCGGGGAATCCTCTTCACCGGAAGTTTACGATCTGCTGGGCGACGCCTATTCGCAAGGGAAGGATTATGCGAAGGCGGAAGATGCGTATCGCAAAGCGGTGGAGGAAGATCCGGACGATCCCGGGCATTTGCATGGCCTGGCGCAAGCGTTGATGGCAGAGGACAAGTACGCCGAGGCGCTGGAACAGTTCAAACGGCTGACGGAGATCGAGCCAAGCACTTCGGAAAATTATTTGCGGATGGCGCAGCTTTACCGGCACCTGGGAAAGTTCGACCAGGCGGAGGCGAGTCTGCTGCGGGCAAAGCAATTGGCGCCGGGCAGCCTGGAAGTGCTCTATAACGAGGCGCTGTTGTACGAGGATCAAGGGCGGTACGACGACGCGGTGAAGGTGCTGAGCGACGCGATCGCCGGGATGAAGAGCCAATCGAGCAGCGCGCGGAATTCGGGAGGAGCTGCTGCGGCGGTCGATGGCGCGGACGGTTCGGCGAGTGGCGAGACGAGCCCTAACGCGCTGGCGATTCTTTACGAGCAGCTGGGGCACGCGTACCGGGAAGAGGAAGATTATTCCGCGGCGATTCAGACGTATCAGGAAATGGGCAAGCTGGGAGCGGACGCGCGAAAACGCTCGGAGATGTTGCTGATTGACACCTACCGGGAAAGCCGCGATCTGGATCGCGCGATCGCCGAGACCAAGAAGACCTTGGAAGCGTCGCCCAATGATCCGAGTCTGACGGTAACGCTGGCGATGTTGTACGGCGAGAAATCAGACCCAGATTCCGCTACGAAGTTGCTTAATGGCCTGTTGAGGGGAAACGATAGCGACCAGGAAATTTATTTGAATCTGGCGCAGGTGCAGGAGCGCGGGAAGAAGTACGCGGAAGCGGAGCAATCGGCGCAGAAGGCCGAGCAATTGGCGCGCGGGAATGATGATAAAGAGACGGCTTGGTTCATGCTGGGAGCGATTTACGAGCGGCAGAAGAAATTCGATCAGGCCGAGCAGGAATTCCGCAAAGCGCTGGAAGTGAATCCCGGCAATGCTTCGGTGCTGAATTATTACGGCTACATGCTGGCCGACCGCGGAGTGCGTCTGGAAGAAGCGACGGCGATGATCAAGCAGGCGGTGACGCAGGAGCCGAGCAACGGGGCTTATCTGGATAGCCTGGGCTGGGCGTATTACAAACAGAATAAGTTGACCGAAGCCGAAGAGAGTTTGCGAAAGGCGGCCGAGCGGCAGAAGCATGACCCGACGATTCTGGGGCATTTGGGCGATGTGTATGCCAAGTTGGGCCAGAGCGATCAGGCTGCAATTTATTGGGAGCGCGCTTTGGCGGAATGGCAGAAGGCCGTGCCCGCGGACTACGAATTGGACAAAGTGAACGAACTGGATGCACAGTTGAAGAATCTGAAGCGGCGGACGGCGCAAAAAACCACGCCGGATTCGGCGAAACCGCAGTAAGCTCCCCCGCATGACCCGCGCAAAATCCAAGAAAAAATCAGTGCGCCTGCCGGCGTTTGCGAAAATTAATTTGTGTTTGCATGTGCTGGGCAAGCGGCTGGACGGTTATCACGAACTGCGGACGATCTTTCAGGCTATTTCTTTGCGCGACACGCTGGAACTTTCCCTTGCGCCCAGTTCGTCCGGTTTTCACTTCACGTTGACTTCGAACGATGCGGCGTTGTTGGGTCCGGAGAATCTTGTGACGCGCGCAGTGATAGCCATGCAGCAGGAAATCGGATTTCATGGCGACGTTGCGGCGCATCTGGAAAAGAAAATTCCGGTGGCGCGCGGAATGGGCGGGGGGTCGAGCGACGCGGCTGCGGCGATGATCGGGACGCTGCGATTGACGGGAGCAAGGGTGCCGCTGGCGCGTTTGATGGAGATTGCGGCGGGCTTGGGCGCGGATGTGCCGTTCTTTCTGTTTGGCGGACGGGCGCTGGCGGTAAATCGGGGAGACGAAATCTATCCGCTGCCGAACGCGCCGAAGCAAACGATTGTGGTGGTGTCTCCGAGCGATATTGGAGTGAGCACCAAAGATGCCTTCCAGTGGATTTCTGCGGAATTGACAAAACGCCCGGAAACCCCTAAAATTTGGGGGTTCTGCGCTCTGTGCTGGAGCCGGCAGGGGGCAGGCCTTTCGAATGATTTCGAGGGGCCGGTCTTCAGTCGTCATCCGCGACTCGAGGAAATTCGAGACGGATTGCTCAAGCGAGGAGCCGCAGATGCCGCGCTGGCGGGTAGCGGGTCGGCGGTGTTCGGAATATTCCGAAACCCAGCGCGTGCGCGCCGAGCCGCTCGTGCGTTCCCGGAAGATTCGGTTTTTGTCGTTGAAACCCTATCCAGGGAAGACTATGGCCGTGCTTTGGGCTGGCGTGCGGATGCGCATGCGCGCCTGAGTGTGGACGGTTGAGGGAATATTTTTGACCGACGATAAATTCAAAATTTTCTGCGGTACTGCGAATCCGGAGCTGGCGAAAGCGATTTGCAAGTACGTGGGCGTGCCGCTGGGCGAAGCGGAACACGGTCAGTTCAGCGACGGCGAGACGCGTTATCAGATATTGGAGAATGTGCGCGGCGCGGATGTATTCGTGGTGCAGCCGTGCTCGACGCCGGTGAATTTCAATCTGATGCAGTTGCTGCTGATGATTGATGCGTTCAAACGGGCTTCGGCGTGGCGCATTACGGCGGTGGTGCCGTATTACCCGTATGCGCGGCAGGATCGCAAAGACCGGCCGCGAGTGGCGATTTCGGCGAAGCTGGTTGCCGATTTGCTGGAAACAGCAGGGGCGAGCCGGGTGCTGACGCTGGATTTGCACGCGCCGCAGATTCAGGGATATTTCAATATTCCCGTGGATCACCTGTTCGCGTCGCCGGTGCTGGTAGAACATTTTCAGAAGATGCAGCTGGGCGCGATCACGGTGGTTTCGCCGGATGCGGGCGGAGTGGAGCGGGCGCGATTTTTCGCGAAGCGAATTGGCGCGCCGCTAGCGATCGTGGACAAGCGGCGCATCGATGTAAATGTGAGCGAAGTGATGCACCTGATCGGCGACGTGGCCGGGCGCCCGGCGCTGGTGATTGATGACATTATTGATACGGCGGGAACGCTGGTGAAAACGGCGGAGGCGCTGCTGGAGCATGGCGCGACGAGAGTGTTCGCGGCGTGCACGCATGCGGTGCTTTCCGGTCCAGCGGTGGAGCGGATTGCGAAGTCAAAGATCGAGGCTGTGGTGGTATCGGATTCGGTGCCGTTGAGTGAGGCGGCGCAGAAGCTGGGCAAGATCACGGCACTGAGCGTGGCGCCGTTGCTGGCGCGCGGGATTCAATCGATTCACGAAGAGACTTCGATCAGCGAGTTGTTTATCTAATTTATTTGTCTGGTTATTTTTCTGGCGGCAGGGTCGGCTTCGCGCCGGCGGATTTCGACGAAATTAAGATAGCCGGCGAGAGGCAGCGAAGAGCAGCCGGCGCAACGAGGGAGTTATGGAAACATTTACAATCGAAGGCCAAGTTCGCGAAGGACGCGGGAAGGGTCCAGCGCGACGCACGCGCTTGACCGGGATGGTCCCGGCAATTCTGTACGGCGGGAAGAAGGATTCGATTTCGATTTCGGTGAATGCGAAGCAAGTGGCGCGCATTCTGCGGTCGGAAACCGGGCACAACACGATCTTTACGGTGCAAGTAGCTTCGGGCACGGCCGAAAAGGCGATGGTGAAGGATTGGCAGGTGGATCCGGTGAGCGGCAAATTGCTGCACGTGGACCTGTTCCGCATCGCGATGGACGTGCGCATGCGCGTGATGGTGCCGGTGCACACGTTTGGCGAGCCGCAGGGCGTGAAGATGCAGGGCGGCGTGTTCGAGACGGTCACGCGCGAGGTGGAAATCGAGTGCTTGCCTGCGGACATCCCGGAAGAATTCAGGGTGGATGTGACGGAGATGCTGATCGGCAAACAGTTGCGCGCGGCGGATTTGCCGTTTGACCCGGCGAAGATCAAATTGCTGACGGACCCGGTCCGCGTGATCGCGCACGTGGTGGTGTTGAAGAAGGAAGAGGAACCGGTTGCGGATGCGGCGGTGACCGCGGATGCGGCGCCAGCGGAACCGGAAGTGATGAAGAAGGGCAAGAAGGAAGTGGAAGGGGAAGAAGGCGAAGCAGCGGAAGCTCCTGCGGCGAAAGCCGAGAAGTCCGAGAAGAAGAAGTAGTTTCGCGACGCGGGTCGCGGCGGGCGCTCAGGGTAAAAATGAGACTTATCGTTGGCCTCGGAAACCCTGGCCCGGAATACGAGTTCACGCCGCACAACATGGGCTTTCTGGCGGTGGATGCGTTGGGCGGGCGCGCCGGGATTCGGGTGACGCGGCCTGAAGCGAAATCGTACGTTGGACTGGGCGCGATCGCGGGTAATGAAGTGGTGCTGGCCAAGCCGCAGACGATGATGAATCTGAGCGGCACGGCGGTCCGGATGCTGCTGGAGCGGTACGAGTGCAAGGCCGCTGAGATGATCGTGTTGAGCGATGAGGCGGCAATACCGTGGGGCATGCTGCGGATCCGGGAACGAGGCAGCGCCGGCGGGCACAACGGATTGAAGTCTATTATAGCTTCGGTTGGGTCGAACGAATTTATTCGCGTGCGACTGGGAGTGAAGCCGGAGTATCCGCTGGAAGACATGGCGGAATACGTTCTGGGGACGATGCGGAAGCCGGAGCGCGAAATCGCGGCGCAGATGGTGGTGGATGCTGCTGAAGCCGTGGAATTGATTGTGGCTGAGGGCGCGGGCAAGGCGATGGCGAAGTTTAACCGGCGCGTTGAGGCGGAAGAAGAGACTGAGGAGTAGTGGCTGCGCCGATTTGAGGGAAGCGTTACTACCGCAGAGGCGCAGAGAACGCAGAGAAAACCTTAAGGCGCGGTACTAATTAGAGTTTGGCAGTTGCAGCAGAAACGACGAGGGATCGAGGACATATGGAAGAGCGTCAGTACGATTTGATTTTTATTTGCCGGCCGGATACGCCGGAAGCGGACGTGGATAAGGTGATTGCGACCCTGGAGAGCACGGCGACGGACAAGGGCGCGAAGATCGAGTCTGTAGCCAAGTGGGGCCGGAAGCGCATGGCGTACCGCGTGCAGAAACTGCACGAGGGATACTTTGTGTACATGGTCATAAAGACCACGCACGGCGAAGTGGTGAAGGAGCTGGAGCGCCGGTTGAAGGTGGCGGATCCGGTGATCAAGTACTTGACCGTGCGGCTGGACGAAGAATTGAAGCGGCAAGAGAAATTGAAGCGGCACCGCGAGCGTCGTGCGGCGCGCCGTCCGCGTAAGGCGGTGGCGGCACCGGCGGCTCCTGCAGCGCCGATTGTGCCACCGACCGAGCAGTCCGCGCCGACGGCGTAGGAGCGGTATGCGCTGCCTGAAGCGGAATTGGCTTCAGGGGCTAAAGCCCTTGGCTTTTCGGTTGCTTTCGGCACGGCTGAAGCCGTGCCCTTCCAAAATCAGATCTACGAATTGAGATCTGAATTAGAGACGGGAAATTAGTCAGGAGACTTGAATGGCAGAAGAAAACGCACCACAGCAGCAATCGCACGGCCCCTCGTCGGGAGGGATGCGGTCTTCAGGACCGGGTGGCGGGCCCGGAGGTCCAGGCGGAGGACGGCCTGGCGGGCCAGCGAAGCGCGGGAAGCGGAACTTCGTGCGCAAGAAGAAGGTTTGTCGGTTCTGCGTGGACAAGGCCGATTTCATTGACTACAAGAAGGCCGAGATTCTGGCGCCGTTCATACAGGAGCGCGGGAAGATTCTGCCGCGGCGCATGACCGGGACTTGTTCGCGGCACCAGCGTTGGCTGACCGTAGCGATCAAGCGGGCGCAAAATATTGCGTTGCTGCCGTTCGCGGCGGAATTGTAGTTGTAGCGGGCGGGTGTGAGACCCGCCCCTACAACAAACCCGTTGCAGTAGTTGTGGTGACAGGGCGAAAAACAAACATGCCGGCGAGACGCCGGCGCTACGTTTAGAGGATTCGAGGTCCGCATACAATGCAAATCATTTTGCAGGAAGACGTGGAAAAGCTGGGAAATCGCGGCGAGCTGGTGGAAGTTGCCGAGGGTTATGCGCGCAATTTTCTGTTGCCGCGCAAACTGGGCCTCGAAGCTACGGCCGGAAATCTGAAGCGGCTGGAGCGGATGCGGGCGCACTTCGCGAAGAAGGAAGCCACCGAGAAGGATGCGGCGCAGAAGCAGGGCGAGCAGCTGGCGGCGGTGTCCTTGGAGTTCACGCGCAAGGCTGGTGAGAACGACCAGCTATTCGGGTCGGTGACTTCGCTGGACGTGGCCGAGGCGCTGGCGAGCAAGGGCTTTGAGATTGACCGGAAGAAGATTGTGCTGGCCGAGCCAATCAAGGTGATGGGCGATTACGAGGTTCCGGTGAAGCTGCACCGCGAAGTGATCGTGAATGTGAAGGTGGCGGTGAAGAAGGAAGAGTAGGGCGGCTTTCGTTTTACGCGCTGCGCTGTGGCGGGCTGATTGTTTTTTGAGAATCGCTGGAGAATTGGGCGTCTCGAAGTTCGGGACGCCTTTTTTTCGCGCCGCGGACTTTTCCACTTTTCCGATTTATTGCACAGGGTGGTACGGTTGACGCGCCCGTTCTGAATGTCCACAATCCTGCCTGCCGCTTGAACGAAAATTCCAATGCGCGCGGCTGGACGCGTGCGTGTTGTCGCGGAGTGCAAGCGAGAGTAAGATTGCAATCGTGACTTTGTAATCGTCACTTCGCAACCGAAACATTCGACCACAAACGGAAAAAATGCCAGGCGACGCCACAATCGAACGACCGTTACCGCACAATCTGGAGGCGGAGCGCAGCATTCTGGGTGCGATCCTGCTGGATAACCACGCTTTGAACGCGGCGATCGAGAAGGTGCGTTCGGACGATTTCTTTTTGCCGCAGCACCGGCAGATTTTCGAGCGCATGGTGCAGCTGGGAGAGAAACAGCAGGCGATTGATATCATCACGCTGATGGAAGATTTGTCGCGGCGCGGCGAGCTGGAGGCGGCCGGAGGGATTGCCTATCTTTCGCAATTGGCAGACGGGCTGCCGCGCATCACGAACGTGGAGCATTACGCGCGGATCGTGAAAGAGAAGTCGGTGCTGCGCAATCTGATTTTTTCGGCGTCGGCGATTCAAGAGCAGGCGCTGGCGGCGGGCGACGACGCGGACGTGATTCTGGATCGCGCCGAGTCGGTGATTTTCCAGCTGGCGGAAGACCGGGTGAAGGCCGGACTGATCGGCGTCAAAGAACTGGTTCGCGACAATTTCGAGCGGCTGGAAAAAATATTCAGCGAAGGGCGGCGGATCACCGGACTCGCTACCGGCTACGCGAATCTGGACAACGAGACCGCTGGCCTGCAGCCTTCCGAGCTGATTATTCTGGCGGCGCGGCCTTCCATGGGGAAAACGGCGCTGGCACTGAACATCGCGGAAAATGTGGCGGTGCGGCATCGCGAGCCGGTGGCGATTTTCAGTCTGGAAATGTCAAAGGAATCGCTGCTGTTGCGCTTGCTGGCTTCGGAGGCGCGCGTGGACGCGCACAAATTCCGCACCGGGCACATGAATCGCGACGACTGGGGAAAAGTGACCGGAGCGCTGACGAATCTCGCGGAAGCGCCTCTGTGGATCGATGATTCCGCTTCTTCGACGGTGATGGAGATGGGAGCGAAGGCGCGGCGGCTCAAGCGCGATCGCGGGCTTTCGCTGATCATTGTGGATTACTTGCAGCTGGTGGTGCCGACGAATATGGGGCGGCAGAGCAACCGGCAGGAAGAAGTTTCGGGAATGTCGCGCGCACTGAAAGGGCTGGCGAAGGAATTGAAGGTGCCGGTGGTGGTGCTGAGCCAGTTGACGCGCGCGCCGGAGCGGGAAGACCGCAAGCCGCAATTGTCCGACTTGCGCGAATCGGGCGCGATCGAGCAGGATGCGGACGTGGTGCTGTTCATCAACCGGCCGAATTTCTACAAGACGGATCTGCCGGATGAAGATCGCGCGAAGGCGGAACTGATCATCGCCAAACAGCGGAATGGGCCTACGGGAAATTTGAATTTTGTTTTTCTGGCGCGGCATACGCGATTTGAAGAGGCGGCGCCGGATGCATGGAGCGCGGGGGGCGGGCCGGAGGAATAGCGCTGGGCTGGATTGTGCGCGCGCACCCACGGACGTGTCGCGCTGAACCCGAAATCCAGGATTTGACCTTCGATCGAGGAAGAGCCTTCCAGGCCGCCGCGTTACGTAACTCTATTCATGTCTGGCACTTACCACGATGCAGAGGTATGGCGAACCATTGATACGGTTTGGCGGACGTCCTGCAACAATCCCACATGGATGTTTACCTAAACGGCGCGCAGCGAATTGCGAATGGGAATTTCGTTCGCGCGCGCGGCGAGGAGTCTGGCATTCTAAATGACGATGCCGAAAACAATTAAATTCGCGGGACGCCCGGTGTGGGCGGAAATTTCGCTGCAGGCCATTCTGCATAACCTGCGCGCGATTCGCAAACAGGTGGGAGCGCAGCGAAAAATTCTGGCGGTGGTGAAGTCCAACGCCTATGGACTGGGCGCGGTGCCGGTGGCGAAGGCGCTGCAGAAGGCTGGGACAGAGTGGTTCGGGGTAACTTGCGCGAACGAAGGCGTGGAGTTGCGCGAGGCAGGCATTCGCAAACGGATTCTGATTTTGACGGGCTTCTGGCCAGGCGAAGAAAAACGGCTGATTCAAAATAATCTGACGCCCACGGTGACGCGCGTGGATGATCTGGGCCATCTGGAGCGCAGCGCTAAGGCCGCCGGAGGAAAATCGCGGCTGCGATTTCATTTGAAGATTAATACGGGCATGAACCGGCTGGGGATTTCCGCGGACGAAGTGGAAAGCTTCGCGCGAACATTGGCGGGGTGCAAGCATATCGTGCTGGAAGGGACGTTCACGCACTTCGCGTCGGCGGAGGATTTCACGGCGCGGCAGACGAACGAACAGGAGAAAGTCTTCCTGGGATGTTTGGAGCGCATGCGCGCGCTGGGAGTATCGCCGGGAATTGTGCACATGGCGAACAGTGGCGCGATTTGCGCGCGGCCGAGCACGTGGGCGGACATGGTTCGTCCCGGCGCGATTCTTTACGGTTATTACCAGTCATTTGACCCGCCGCAGAAGAAACAGGAAGTAATGGGGCAGGTGGCGCTGCAGCCGTGCCTCTCGCTGCGGGCGCGGATCATTTCGTTGCGTAATGTGCCGGTGGGAGAAGGTGTAGGTTACGCGGCGCGGTTTGTGACCAAGCGGCCATCGCGCATTGCGGTGATCAATGCGGGATATGCCGACGGCGTGGTGCGGGCGCTGACCAACCGCGGCTGGGCGCTGGTGCGCGGGCGGCGCGTGCCGCTGGTGGGAACGATTTCCATGGACTTGACCACGCTGGATTTGACGGATGTGCCGGAAGCGGTGTTGGGTGACGTGGTGACGATCTACGGGAAGGACGGCGACGCTTCGATTGAGGTCTCCGAAGTGGCGCACGAGATTGGGACGGTGACGTCTGATTTATTGTGCGCGCTGGGGCGGCGCGTTCCGAAGTTCTACGTTTAACTTCTGATTTACCTCTTGAAGTCCGCGCTTTACGCCGTATTATCGAGCCGACATGAAACTCTTTTTGATCGTCGCTATGTTTGGCTGCGTTGCTGGGAGCTCCCGCGACGCCTGAGTATTCGATTCAGGCGATACGTTATGCGAGTGTGCCGGACGTCCCAGTGTCTGAACTGGTGATGGGTGGGCCGAAGGGCGAGAAAATCGAAATCGCGATGGTGGTGTGGCTGATTCGGGGCGGGGGCCATACGATCCTTTTCGACAGCGGATTTCATCGCGAGACTTTTCTGAAGGATTTTCCGATGAAGGATTATCTGCGGCCGGACAAGGCCGTGGAAACTGCGGGGGTGAAGCCGGAGGAGGTGACGGACATCGTCATCAGCCACGCGCATTGGGATCACATGGGCGGGATGGACCTCTTTCCGAAGGCAAATGTGTGGATACAGAAGGACGAATATCGTTACTACACGATGGACGCTTGGCAGCCGGGCGGAGATCACGGCGGGATTGATCCGGCGGACGCCCAGGAACTGGTGCAGTTGAATACCGAGGGACGCATGCATCTAGTGGATGGCGACAACGTCGAAATCTTTCCGGGGATTCGCGCTTATACTGGCGCGCGGCATACTTACGCTTCGCAATATCTGAGAGTGGAAGGCAATCCGACGTTCGTGCTGGCTTCGGACAATTGTTATCTGTATCTCAACCTAGCTTCTCATTTGGCTAGCGCCACGTTTAGTGATGCCGATCATGTGGCCAACATTGCGGCGCAGGCGCGGATGATTGAACTGGCTGGATCGCCCGACCGCGTGGTGCCGGGGCATGACGCGCTGCAATTCCAGAAGTTCCCTACCGAAGGGCGCGTGGCCAAAATCAAGTAAGCAGCGCTCAGATGTGATTGTGCCTCTTGTGGGTTTGTACGGTACCGCTCTTTCAAGCAGCGGTTTTCAGCAGCGCTGTCTCCTGACTTTCCCACTGCTGGACCGACTCCCTAACCGTTCCGCCGTGCAGCAGTCTAATTATGTTAGGTGGCTCCTGCCCAGTAGCGAGCGCGCCGGCGCCATGACGACGCTTGCTACCGCGTTCGATTATCGTTGAGGGTTACATGGCGCGAACACAGCCCGTTGACTGGGTATTCGTGCGCGGTGCTATACTGTGGAATTCATAAGGATTTCATAAAGCATGTCTCATTATCCCGGCGGGGCGCTCCAAAATTTCATAGGCCGGAAAAAATAACTCGAGACGAAGTAAGGGGGCGCGATTCGTCTTAATTCATAATCATAAGGTGGAACCATGCAGAGGATCCCTGGGTCTCAGAATCGTCCTCCCGGCGTGACAACTCCTGAAAACTCCCCAAGCAAGGCCGTATCGCATTCGCGCGCAGTGCACGAGCACGTTGGCACATTTTGGGACATGCTGGGCATACGAATCGTGTTCATGGCGGTGTGCGTCGCGGCGGGCTTTCATTTCCGACCGTTCAGCGTATCGCCTGTATCGGGGGCGGCGACGGGATTTTTGTTCGGCTTGGGGGTGATTTTATTCGAGCTGAGGCTGCGGCATGCGAGCTTGCGCCGGTTGATTGGCGCGGCGATAGGATCGATCCTGGGGCTGCTGGGCGCCTACCTGACGTCTTTGATCTTGACGCATACGACTATGCCGGAGAGTACCCGGTCGTTTTTCAGCCTGGCGGCCTTTTTGGTGATGGCGTACATCGGGCTGATCCTGGGCGCAAATAAGGGTGACATGCTGAATCTGCAGGCGCTGGGCGGATTATTTGGCAGCGAACGCAGCTTGAAGCACTCGTTCAAAGTGCTGGATACCAGCGTGATTATTGATGGGCGCGTGGCGGACATCGCGGACGCGCAATTTCTGGATGGCACGGTGATTATTCCGCAGTTTGTGCTGCACGAACTGCAGCTGGTGGCGGATTCCGCTGACCCGTTGAAGCGGCAACGCGGGCGCCGCGGGCTGGAAGTGCTGCAACGGATTCAGAAAATGGCGCACCTGGAAGTGCAAATCGCCGAAGACGATTTTCTGCAGATTCCGGAAGTGGATTTGAAGCTGATCGAGCTGGCTAAGCGCTACGACGCGAAGATCGTGACGAATGATTTCAACTTGAATAAGGTTGCGGCGCTGCAGGGGATCGAGATTCTGAATGTGAATCAGCTGGCCAATGCGCTGAAACCCGTGGTGCTGCCCGGCGAGACGATGCGCGTATTTATTTTGCGCGAAGGGAAAGAATACAACCAGGGCGTGGCGTATCTGGACGATGGGACGATGGTGGTGGTGGATGGCGCGCGCAAGATGATCAACAAGACGATCGATATCACCGTGACTTCGGTGCATCAGACCACCGCGGGGAAAATGATCTTCGGACGATATGATGAGCGCGGCGAGCAGCAGATTCCGCGCGTGGCGGTGCAGGGCGCGCCACATTCCGAACCTCCGTCGGCTCCTCGTGCGAATGAAGGCGCTACGCCTGGGGGCGAGCGGCCGGCGCGGCCGCTTTATCCTGAGACTGGCAGAGGTTAGCGGGGCCGGACCTTCTTATTGGCGGCAATCCGCGACGCGTTTCCAATGGCGCACTGAAGTGCGCCGCTACGAATGCTTCTGGTTTGCGCGTCGCGGTGTGAATTTTTCCTACCGTGGGTTCCCTTCCTAAAGAAGAGTAAGTGTGCTGCGCCGCTGGATTGCGATAGACTGTGTACCCTTTATGGGCCGAGTCGCCGCCATTATTCCCGCCGCAGGTCTGGGCACCCGCATGGGCGCCGAAATGCCGAAGCAATTCCTTGAATTGGACGGCATGCCGCTGGTGATTTTCACTTTGCGCCGGCTGGCCGCGTGCAGCGCCATCACTGATTTTTTTCTTTCGACGCGGGCGGACGACGTGGTGTCTCTGCAGGATAAAGTGGCGAAGGCGGCGTTGGGGAGGCCGGCGCGGGTGGTGCATGGCGGCGACACACGGCAGCAATCGGTGGCGAATGCGCTGGCGCAGGTGGATCCCGCGACGGAAGTGGTGTTGGTGCACGATGCGGTGCGGCCGTTTGTGACGGCGGAGCAGATTGAGCGGGTGATTTTAGAGGCGCGAAAGCGTGGCGCGGCAATTCTGGGAATTCCGGCGATTGATACGGTGAAGGAAGTGAAGCGCGCGACTTTGCCGGAAGATATGGCGCTGATCACGACGACGATTCCGCGCGAGCGGATCGTGCTGGCGCAGACGCCGCAGGCGTTTTCTTATGCGCTGCTGCGGGATGCGTTTCGCAAGGCGCAGGCGGATGAGGTGCTGGCATCGGATGAATCGGCACTGGTGGAACGATTTGGGCACGACGTGTTTGTGGTACTGGGCTCGGAGCGGAATTTCAAGATTACGCGGCCTGCGGATATGGATTTGGCGCGGTTTTATCTGGAGCAGGAGCGCAAGGCACCGCGGTGATGAATGCTTCGCTGAGAATTTTTACACTCGGAAGCAAGGAAGTTTGATGACACGTTCGGGAATTGGTTACGATTTGCACCGGCTGGCGGCGGGACTGAAGCTGATGATCGGCGGGGTCGAGGTACCGTTCGATAAAGGCTCGGTGGGACATTCGGACGGCGATGTGCTGGCGCACGCTCTGTGCGATGCGTTGCTGGGGGCGGCGAGCCTCGGAGATATTGGGACGCATTTTCCGGATACCGATCCGAAGTGGAAGGGCGCGGCTAGTCTTTTGTTTTTGGAGCACACGCGGAAGCTGCTGGATGAGCGCAAGCTGCGCATCAGCCATCTGGATGCGGTAGTGATCTGCGAACGGCCGAAATTGGGGCCGCACTTCCCTGCCATGCGGGCGGCGCTGGCGAAATCGTTGGGGATTGCGGAGGAGCAGATCAATCTGAAGGCTAAGACGAATGAGGGTACGGGCGAGATCGGGCGCGGCGAGGCTATTGCGGCGCATACGATTGCGACGTTGGAAGATTGAGCTCACCGCAGAGACGCAGAGTACGCCGAGAAAGGCGGGAGAAGATCGCCACAGAGGTACAGAGGTACAGAGAAAGACGAAAGCACGGGAGAGATCCTTCGGCCGGCCTAAGACAAAGGCGCCGGCCTCAGGATGACGATGCTCATCGCATCGTCAGAGAAGCAGAGCAAGAGGAATAGCGATGAACTGGCTTACGGGATTTCACGCGGTGGAAGAGGCGCTGGCGGCGGGGCGGGCGCTAGACCGCATCGTCATCGCGCGCGGGCGGCATGGAGAGCGCGTGGAGGCCGTAGTGCAGCTGGCAAAGGCCAAGGGCGTGCCGGTGCGGTTTGAAGATCGCGTGCAGATTGACCGGCTGGTGGGGTCGCGCGAGCACCAGGGAGTGGCGGCGCTGGGCGCGGCGAAACCGGCGATGGGTTTGGAGGATTTGCTTGCCGCGAAAACACCGCAGGGATTGTTGGTGCTGCTGGATGGCGTCGAGGACCCGCACAACCTGGGAGCGGTGGTGCGGACGGCGCTGGCAGCGGGTGCGAACGGCGTGGTGATTCCGGAGCGGCGGGCGGCGGGGTTGACGGATACGGTGGAGCGGGCGTCGGCTGGAGCGCTGGCGCATTTGCCGATCGCGCGAGTGAAGAATCTGGTGCGCGCGATGGAAGAGATGAAAGAGGCGGGCTATTGGCTGGTGGGGCTCGACGAGCGCGCGGAGCAGAAATACACGGAAGTGGATTTGAAAGGATCGATCGGAATCGTATTGGGGAGCGAAGGCGAGGGATTGCACGAATTGACGCGGAAGCGTTGCGATTTTCTGGTATCGCTGCCTACGGCTGGGCCGGTGCGGTCTTTGAACGTTTCGGTGGCTGCGGGGGTGATGTTGTTTGAGGTGGTGCGGCAGCGCGGGGGAGATCACGGATCGGCGCGCGGAAGCAAGTCAAAGGCACCACAGATGAACGCAGATGAACACAGATAGAGTCAAAGGCGAAAATGGAAAAGAGAAAATCGAAAATTGGAACGGGTGCGTGAATCGAAAGGTGGAAAGGCGCCACTGATGAACACTGACAAAGGCTGAAGGAGATAACTGCTTAAACCCTTCGACATGTTCGGTCTTTAGATTCGCAATCCGCTATTCATTCTGCACGGGCGCTCTATTTGTCGTACTTCAACAGCGAGAACACGTGGATGCCTGGGAGCTTGGCGCGGCCGTTGAGGAACGTTAGTTCTACGGCGAAGGCTGCGCCGGCCACTTTGCCGCCGAGTTGCTCGATCAGCTTGATGGTGGCTGCCGCGGTGCCGCCCGTGGCGAGCAGATCGTCGCAAAGCAGCACGGTTTGGCCGGGCTTGATGGCGTCTTGGTGGAGTTCGAGCTGGTCGGTGCCGTATTCGAGCTGGTAGGTGACGGAGGCAGTTTTCCCGGGGAGCTTTTTGGGTTTGCGCACGGGAACGAAACCGGCGCCGAGGCGATAGGCGAGCGCGGGAGCGAAGATGAAGCCGCGGGCTTCGATGCCGGCGACGATGTCCACTTTGGTGCCGTTGTATTGTTCGCAAAGCTGATCCACGAGCGAATGGAAACCAGTGGGGTCCTTGAGCAAGGTGGTGAGGTCATAGAATAGGATGCCCGGTTTGGGATAATCGTGAATTTCGCGGATCAGCGATTTCAGGTCGGTCATTCTTCTCCTTCGATGTTTTGTGCGGTTGCGCGTTTATGAGCCAAAGTATTCAGCAGCAAACCAGGCGCCGGCGATGACGCGTCAGTGTTCGATCGAAAATCCCCGCTCGAATTTCGGGTTCAGCGACGCTTCTTCCTCGGCAACGCTGGCGACCGAGGCGCCTTGAGGGCCGCGCTCCAGTTCCTTGCGAAATTCGCCCAGTTTCGAGGCGCAGCCGACGGCGTAGGCTTCGACGCGGCCGTCTGGTAAATTTTTGGCATAGCCGCCCAGACCGAGGCGCTGCGCCACGCGCATGGCGAAATACCGGTAGCCAACTCCCTGCACCATTCCGCTGACGTAATACCGTCTGGACTCGCGGGTTTGCGGCGTATCTGCCATGGAGCGTGCGGAAGCGTAATCCGCAAACGCGTGATTTTAACAGAGGCGTGCTCAGCGCACCATGAAGGAAAGCTGTCTACGTTCCGTGATTAGAACCTTTGGAAGAGATGCAACGAGATCGATACATAGTGGATTAAGCTCTGGCGTAGCGACGATGTACAATGCGCCTCGCGTACGAGAGCCAACATCTGCATCGGAGTCCACGAATGAATCTTGAGCATCCAGATTTTCAACTTCTATTCGATTGGTTGCTCAAGCTAGCGAAGCAGCTGTTAGAGAAACAGGGCGCGTTCTTGCCGATCGGGGCAATCGTGCTGCCGGAGGGCAAAGTCGGCCACGTTGCGGCTTATCCTGAAGAGGAACAGCCGGGCGCGCACAAAGCTTTGGAGCTCCTGGAAGGTGGTCTCCGAATTATGGCCGCGAAAGACAAGTGTCGGGCGGCGGGTATGGCCATTGATACGCGACTGAAGGCGGCTCCTCGGAAAGAGGACATCGGAAAGGACGCTATCTGGATAATCTTGGAACAAAAGAGCGGCGAGTCGCAGGGCGTTATTGTTCCCTACGCGAAATCTTTGCAGGGGAGATTCAGCTACTTTAGCGCTTTCAAACAGCCCGAAAAACCGCGAATCTTTCTAACCGTAAGCTAGTTGAATTGATTGGCGAGTGCGGACTGCTGGCTTGCGGACGTTCGCGATGGAATACTAGAAGACGCAGTGGCGGAGTGGATTTTCGTGCTGGATGGTCATGCGCTGCGGGCAGATGCTGAATTCTAAATTACGAAAATGTGCTCTGCATTCCGACCGGCAGTAGATGTGTTTCGCGGCGCACTCGGAAACGACCGGGATTAGACGCGAAGCGACGAACTTCGCATCCAAAGATTGATGCTGGAATATCTCAAGATGTCACGAACTTTGCCTCTGGTGGCGCGATGCCGGGCGATGGGCTTGGCGTTTATCTGCGTGGCGGCGATTTTATTCAGCGCGACGGCTCTGCGCGCACAAGATCCCGGGCCGCAAGCGCCGCCGCCGACATTCAAGGTGGAGCGAATACCGGCGGAGCCGCATCCCGGGCCGCCACCGATACCGATCGAAGTGATCATCCAGAAATTCGCGGCGAATGAAGATGTGATGAAGAAGGCGTACGACACATACGACTTCACGCAATCGATCCGCCTGGACGAGCTGACCGATCCGGGCGGCAAGTTCAGCGTGACCGGCGATGTTTACACGAAGGCAGACGGGCTGCGATATATGCGGGTGACGAAGCCGGCGGAAAACAGCCTGAAGCTGATGCATTTTTCGCTGGAGGACGTGCGGGTGATCGCCAGCATGCCGGAATTTCCGCTGACGGCGGGGGAGATCGAGAATTACAATTTTAAATACGCGGGGCAGGAAAAGCTGGATCAACTGAACACTTATATTTTTCAGGTGAAGCCAAAGACGCTGAGCCGCAAGAAGCGGTATTTCGAAGGAGTAATCTGGATTGACGATCACGATTTCGCGATCGTGAAGAGCTACGGGAAATTCGTGAGCGAGCTGGAGGGGAATGGCACGGCGCTGCCGTTCACGATGTTTGAAACGTACCGCGAGAATTTCCAGAGCAAGTATTGGCTGCCGACTTACACCCGGTCGGATGATTATTTCAAAAGCGAAGGGAACGAAGATATGCCGTTGCGATTGGTGGTTCATTCTACCGATTTCAAGCTGCGCGCGGCGGCGGCTCCGCCTGCTGCGGATCCGGGCTCATCGTCTAGCGTTCCGCTGACTTCTCCGCAGCAATAATTTCTGCGCTGTCAAAGATACGCAATCTGACAGCCGAGAGCTGGCGGCACGCTACGGCCCGTGCGACCTGCCGGGTTTACGAGAAGGTGCGCAAATACTGCGGGAGTTCCTTAACTGAATTCAGCAGGACTTCGGGTTTGGCGGCGCGCAGGCGAGCGGCGGTGGGAAACGGGCCAAGGACGCCGATAGCGCGGACGGCGGCGCTGCGGGCCATTTCGATATCCTCAGCCGTGTCGCCAACGTACACGCAATGCTCGGGAGCGCGGCGGAGACGCTGCAGCGCGAGCTGCAGCGGAGCGGGGTGCGGCTTCCTTTTCGCGGCGTCTTCGCTGCAAACACAGGCGGAAAAATAGCTGGCGAGCTTGAGCTGGCGGAGCTGGCGGCGAACGCGCGCACGATTTCCGCTGGTGACGATGCCGAGATCAAATTTCTGGGAGAGGAGCCGGACGATGCGACGCGCTCCGGGGAGCAGCGGAGGATTTTCGAGCTTGTAGGCGCGGGTCCAGAGGCGGCCCGCTTCGATCCATTTGGAACGAGGGAGCTGTGCGGCGCGGTAAACACGCAGCCAGTTGGGGGAGTAGTGTTGCGCGAGCTTGCGCTCGGTCCAATTGATTCCCAGGGCGTGAAACATGGAGAGATAGGCGTGGAGGTCGGCGTCGTAGGAATTCAGGAGCGTGCCGTCCCAATCGAAGAGGACTGCGCGAACGGCGAACTTTGCGGTTTTCACGGCGAGGGAATCGTATCAGACCGCGGTGAGTGATGGTGACATTGGATTCGATCGGCTGGGGCGCTTGGTAGAACGGTTGGGGAAAAAGGCAGTGGCTAGTGACGAGTGGCTAGTGGCGAGAAACAGCTACGCAGGGCTTCGAGTTCTAGCACAGAATCTGAAATTTCGCCCTTCCGAGCGAGTGATGCATGCGATGGCTGCTAGTGACTGCGATAGCGCAGCGGGACGACGTCGTCGCGGCGCAGGGCGAAGTCGTCGAAGGTGGCGGCGTAACCGCGCCAGCCGGGCATATCCACTTCCTCGGCGCGCACGATGTGGGCAGCGGTGCACATTTGCACGCTGCCTTGGCCCAGAGGCCGCTCGATGAGCGCGACTTCGAGTTCGATGGCCGTGCCGGGCTGAAAATCGCGTGGCGCGAGGAAATAGACGCCGCTTGAGCTGATGTTGCGGGTTACGAGGGTGACGGGAATGGGTTCGAGGTGATCGCCGACGCGCGTGAGACGGAGCGGCAGCGAGAGCGACGCGCGCGGATTGTTGCGGCGTTCGCGGGCGACGCCAATGGCGTGCGTGGGAACGCGCGCGAAACGCTGTGGCCCAGGCTTTCCTGTTGGAGATGCAACGCTTACTGTGTGGCTTTCGACTTCACGCAGCGGCGACACGACCGGCCGCAGCCCCTTCCAGTCCGGAGCAGCCCCCATGTACTATCCCCCAAGAACAGCCTAAACTTCCCCCCCAAGCCAGTGAAGCGAATATGCGCGGAGTCTGGAACGGCGTCAAGGGAAGTGATGGGCGGGTGCCGTATCGTACAACAGTAAGGGGTGGGGCACATAGCTATGATTAGGCGGGAGTTGCGGGCTCTGAGCTGATTGAGGGATGCGATTGGGGGTTTGTGGTTTGTTCGCTGAGCGCGAAGGACAACCGAAAGCGAAGGGATGTTCGCCTTCGGTACACTGCTGATTGTTGCTGCGGATGTGAGAATTTTCGCGTTGAGTTCGTGCGCTAGAAACGGATAGCGAGTTTATTTGAGTTTCGCTAGTTTCGAGGTGAGAGCGAGGCTCACACAATGATCGAACTGATGACCAGAAATTCTAATTCGAGTGTTAGTGCGGCACACGCGACGCGGCCGAACGAAAAGCAGTGGCATGCAGTGCAGACGCGCGATCGCGGCGCGGACGGCGCGTTTGTGTACGCGGTGCGATCCACGGGAATTTATTGCAGGCCGTCTTGCCCTTCGCGGAAACCACGGCGCGAGCAGGTGGAGTTCTTTCCGTTGCCAGAGGCGGCAGAGCAACGGGGATTCCGCGCTTGTCTGAGATGCCGGCCACGCCTGGTGCGTTTGCGCGATCCACGGACGGCAGCAGTGGCGAGGGTGTGCCGGGAAATCGAGGCGCAGATTGACGCGGACGGCGGTAAGTCTGCTGCCGGAAACGTGAGCGAGGCGCGCATGACGCTGAGCACCCTAAGTTCGACCGCGGGGATGAACGCGTATCAACTGGAGCGCGCGTTTCGCAGCGTGATGGGCATTTCACCGCGGCAGTACGCGGATGCGCGGCGGATGCGGCGGCTGAAATCCAGATTGCGAAAAGGAGACGACGTGACTACCGCACTTTATGATGCAGGATTCGGATCGAGCAGCCGATTGTACGAACGCGCCCCGACGCAACTGGGAATGACGCCTGCTACTTACAGGCAGGGCGGCGCGGGAATGCAAATTCATTACACAATTGTAGGTTCGCCGCTGGGACGATTGCTAGTCGGGGCGACGAACCGGGGGATCAGCGCGCTGTACCTGGGAAAAGACGATGGGCCGCTGGAGAGTTCGTTGCGGAAGGAGTATCCGCGCGCGGAGATTCAGCGGGACAGGAATGGCCTGGAAGGCTGGGTGGGGAAAATACTGGAGCACCTGCGCGGGCGAGAACCGAATCTGGATCTACCGACGGACGTACAGGCGACTGCGTTCCAGCGGCGCGTGTGGGAAGAATTGCGCAAGATTCCGTATGGCACGACGCGGACGTACAGCCAGGTGGCGCGGGCGATTGGCAAGCCGACGGCAATTCGAGCGGTGGCGCGGGCATGCGCGACGAATCCAGTTTCGGTGGTGGTGCCGTGCCATCGCGTGGTGCGCCAAGACGGCAATCTGGCCGGCTATCGCTGGGGACTGGAGCGCAAACTCGCGCTGCTGGAGCATGAGTCAGCCGGGCGTAATGAGAAGAGGAAGTGACAAGAATGCGTGAAGTGCGCGCTACCCCTGGGGTTTGACTTTTTCGGTGCCCTTGGGCCAGTGCGGTTTGAAGTGCGCGTCGCCCAGGTCGGGGTTGCGGACGATTCTTGAGTAGCGAATGACGAAGTAATCTCCGGAACCGGTCTCATTGAATTGCTGCTGGACCGGGAGCCAGGAAGATTCGTCGAACCAGATCTGAATCTTGGAGATCTGGCTGCGCGCTTCTTGAGACTTGGGAGTCAATTCGAGTTCGACCGTCTTTTTTTCATCGAGCGTGGGCTCACCGAGCAGCGTCACCAGGTAGGACTTCTGAAGTTCCTTCCCCTGCGTACCGAAACCGAGCAGAAGGTATTGATCCACCTGGGCGCGGTGCTGTGCGAGGTTGTATTCCTCAACCCGTTTCAGACCGGGGGTGTAGATGTAGAGGCTGTCGCCGGTGCGCAGAATGGTGCGCGCATCCGGAGGTTTCATTTCCAGAAGCATTTTATCGTCGTGCACCAGGATGGAACCGGCTTCGGTGGAGCGATCGTTCACTACGACGGTGACTTTGGTGCGCTCGACATCGGCCGAGAGGCTGTGAAAACCCTTTGCGGAGCGATCGAGTTCCCGGAGGGTGCTATCCAACGTAGCCGGACTGTGGTTTTGACCAGCCGCTGGCCACGCCCGGACGCACGCGGCGGAAACGACGGCGACAAGCGCAATTCCCAATACGAAGCGTTTTACGATCAAATCATGTCCCTCAGTGAGTGGTCGGCCCATTAACGCGGGGTTCATAATACTACATTGGTTAGACGCGGTGGGGCCCTTGCCGGGTTCCAGTTCGGAACTTTCGCGGGGAGAAATAGTTACATCAACGGGGATGGGTGCACGGTGACATCGTAGTAGAGGATCGAACCGTCCTGGGCGGAAACCGGTTCGATATGCACAACCTGGAAAGTCTGGTCTTTGAGTTCGGCGACAGTGCGCGCGAGGATGTCGTGGGTTTCGCGCTCGAGTTCGGGAGTGGCGCGGGTCGCTCGTTTTTCGGGCGCGAGCGCGCTGGCATCGAGGCGATAGGTGTGGGTCTGACTGGCGGGATCCTCGGACTCAAGCTGCACCTTAGAAGCAAACGCGGCGGCGGTTTGAGGCTGGTCGTGGAACCAGCGTGACGGAGTGACCAGCACAAACACGACGATTAAAATCACCGCGAGGTCGTAGGGCCAACTACCGCGTTCATAGGACCAGAAAATGGTGCGGACGATTGCTCGCCATAAGGTGCGCATATCAGTGAACCGACGAACCGTCCACAACCTCGCCATCACGCATGTGCAGCACACGATGTCCGTAAGCGGCAGCTTCGGGATTGTGCGTGATCATGACGATGGTCTGGCCGAGGTCTTGATTGAGCTGGCGGAGAAGGCCCAGGACAGCTGCAGAACTTTTGGTATCGAGGTTGCCGGTAGGTTCGTCGGCCAAGACGATCTTCGGTTCGCTAACGATGGCGCGAGCGAGCGCCACACGCTGCTGTTCGCCGCCGGAAAGCTCGGAGGGCTTGTGCTTCAGACGGCCGCTTAAGCCGAGGAGATCGGCGACGACCTGGAAGCGATGCGGATCGAATCCATTTCCGTGGATGTGCTGGGCCAGAGTGATGTTGTGGTACGCGTCGAGGGTGGGAAGCAGATTAAACCGCTGAAAGACAAAGCCGACTTTGTGACGGCGCAGCAGGGTGCGCGCGGAATCGCTCATGGTAGTGAGGTCGTTGCCATCGAGGAGCACGCGCCCGGAGGTAGCCTGGGCGAGGCCACCAATCACGTGCAGCATGGTGGATTTGCCGCATCCAGAAGGGCCCATGATGGAGACGAACTCACCGGCGAAGATTTCGATGCTGACGCCGCGCAGGGCGGGAACTTCGACTTTGCCCTGGCGATACACCTTCCACAGATTTTCAGTCTGAAGTATGGGCTCCAACAGCCGCTCCCCTGCAAGCGTCGGCGAATTCGAGGACGGAAATATTCTAGTCGGCTTTAGCATTTCTGCCTAGCGCGGATAGGCGGACGCAAATCACCCGGAACGCCGGAACCGCAGCGGAAGAATGGAGTCGAGCTACTCGTAAGCCAGAGCCTCAACGGGATCTTTGCGGCTGGCCATCCAGGCGGGATAGGTGGCGCCGAGCAAGCCGCCCACGATGGCAATGAGCCCTGCGCGCAGAACCCATTGGACGGAAATAAGGATCGTAAGCGACGGGAACAGTTTGATGAAAATCGCCCTCATCAGGAAACTGAGCCCGACTCCGCCGATAACTCCACCCAGGCAAAGTAACGTCGTTTCGCTGAGAACGATCTGAACGATGTAGCCCTTCGACGCGCCCAAGGCTTTCAGGACGCCGATTTCGCGAGTGCGCTCGATGATGGTGGTGTACATCGAGAGGAAAATCACCAGGAAGCCGATAACCACGGCAATGCCGATCATGACGTTGATGAACGCGCCCAGACCCGGGAGATTGGAAGAGGTCATCAGCGAGATGAAATCTTTCAGCGGACGAATCTCGTAGCGGGGCAGAAGTTCCTTTATTTCGTCCATCACCGCCGGCGTGTGATCCGTGCGGTCGCACTTGATGAAGAAGACGGAAGCCTTGTCGTGCGCGCCAGCCATTTCCTGAAGCGTAGAGAGGAAGACGAAGAGGCGAGCGCCCTTGCCGTGCTCGACGATTCCGACTACATGAAAATCGTGATCGAACAGGCGCAGGGTCTGACCGAGCTTTATCTTTTTTGATTTGGCATAGACGTCGTCCACCAGAATATCGTTCGGCGCCTGCAAATCATGACCTTCGTGGAACACAAAGCCGCCAGTGACGGCGCGGAAAGTGTCCTGATCAATCCCATAAATGATTTCCAGGCCGTTGGAATTGAATTGCAGCAGGACCGGGGCGACAGCCTGGACGTATTCGAGCTGTGCGAGTTTACCGGCGATGGCGATGGGCATGGGAGCGCCGCTGAAGGCCATGAACACGGAAGCCGAAGGCGGCTGGACCATGATGTCCGCGCCCACCCCTTCAATGCGTTTGGCCGATTCCGAAAGCAGTCCGCTGGTAAGGCCCACAACGATGATGACGAGGGTGACCTCCACGGCTACGGCCAGCACAGTGATGAAGGTGCGCAGCGGCCGGTGCAGCACGTTTTGCGTAATCATGTAACGAATCATAGATTTTTGAGGCGTTCAGGCAAATGTGAACGCGCTAGTGTTGCGGCTCCTTGTTGTTCGGGCCAGAATCTTTGTGAACGTCGTCTCCGGTGTTATCGCCGAGATGCAGCAAATCCGTGCCGGGCGGCTGCGGCAGGGAGAAGCGGTCGGCGGCGATTGGCTCGTTCACAGTAAGCTTGTTGATTGTAATCTGCAATTGATAGTCATCGCTGGGCCGGGTGACGTTAATCTGCCACGGGTAGCTGCTAGCTCCCGTGGCTTGCCAGTTTGCATAGCCCACGTCCGAAGCCACCTTGCCACCGGAGCCAAAATTCTCAATTCTGGAGACGCGCAGGTCACTGCGGTCGAACCATATTTTCTGCGCGATTTCCCAGTTGGGTGTTGGATTCTGGGGACCCGCTTGCTGGTCCGGAGCGGCGCTAGCGGCGTGCGCTGGAGACGGCTGCTTCTCGCGGCGTCTCCGGCCTAACCACGGTCAAGATGTAGAATCGCGCCGGGCCTTCGCTCGCTTCTTCGAATAAAACTCGCGGTCGATCCGTGATCACCGGCCAGAAGAGCGCGTCCACTAAGTGCTGCGGCCTGAGATTTTCGAGCGGCTTCTCGGCGCGCCGCTCCAGATTGGCCGGCCCGACGATAAATTTATTCTTCGACGGGATATAGATGCTGAACGTCGAGCCGTCGCTGACCATATCGAAAATATTCTTGCCGAATACCGGGGCTTGGCCAATCACCCGAATGCTGGCGGGCCTGGCTGCCAGGATAAAACCGTTCACTTCGTGGTATTGCTCGATAACGCCGGAATAGGCGGAACCTGCCGTCAGCTTCATGCTCACGCCGGCGTTGAGAGACTGGATCGCTTGCGCCTGGCGATTGTAGCCGTCAATGAGCTGATCTTTCGTCGCGGACTGCAGCGGAGCCGGCGCTTGCGACGGCTTCACGACGGTCTTGTGACTGACGGCGCAACCGCAGGCAGACGCCAGTACCGCTGCCGATGACGCCATCCAGACAATGCGCCGAACGCTGAATTTGAGCCGCCCTGTGAACACAAAGTATGCAATCTAACAGCGGCTCACAAGGGTGTCAACGAAACAGGCTTGGTGCGCCACGGCCCCTATGCAGGCGAGTTAACGGCCAAGGTGCTAGAATTCCGCGTTTGCCTGGGGAGTCGCAATGTTCAAGAAGGTGCTGATTGCCAATCGCGGTGAGATCGCCGTGCGCATCGCGCGGGCTTGCCGCGAGCTGGGGGTGCGCGCCGTCGCCGTGTACAGCGACGTGGATCGCGCATCACTGCACGTTCGCCTGGCGGACGAGGCGTACCCGATAGGACCGGCGCCCTCACGCGAAAGTTACCTGGTGATTGAAAAGATCATCGGGGTCGCGCGCTATGCGGATTGCGATGCAATTCATCCCGGCTACGGATTTCTGGCGGAAAATCCCGCACTCGCACGCGCCTGCGTGGAAGCTGGCATCACGTTCATCGGGCCTTCCGCCGCTGCGATGGAACGGCTGGGCTCGAAAACTGCCGCTCGGCATATCGCGCGGGATGTGGGCGCGCCCACTGTACCGGGCACGCTGGACCCGATCGATAATGCGGACGAAGCGGCGAAAATTGCGCGGGAGATTGGTTTCCCGGTGATTTTGAAAGCGGTGGCGGGTGGCGGGGGCAAAGGAATGCGCAGCGTCGCGGGGGAGGCCGAACTCGCTGCAGCGTGGCGTGACGCGGCGTCCGAGGCACAGAACGCCTTCGGCGACGCGCGACTGTACATGGAAAAATATCTGGAGCGCCCGCGACACATCGAGATTCAAGTGCTGGCGGATCAGCACGGGCATTTTGTCTATCTGGGAGAGCGGGAATGTTCGGTGCAGCGACGGCACCAGAAAGTGATCGAGGAGGCGCCGTCACCGATCATGACTGCTGAACTCCGGAAAGCCATGGGTGAAGCGGCGGTGCAGCTGGCGCGCGCGGGAAGCTACACAAATGCGGGCACCGTGGAATTTCTGGTGGACGAGCAGCGGAATTTCTATTTTTTGGAAATGAACACGCGGCTGCAAGTCGAGCATCCCGTCACTGAAATGGTGACCTCCCTTGACCTGGTGAAGTTGCAGATGCGCATCGCGGCGGGCGAGCCATTGCCTTTTGGCCAAGATGAAATTGAACTGCGCGGCCACGCCATTGAGTGCCGCATCTACGCCGAAGACCCGGACAATAATTTCTTTCCGTCGCCAGGGAAGATCGTGGGCTGCGGAGTACCGACCGGTCCCGGGATTCGGTTGGATGAGGGGATTTACGCGGGCTGGACGGTGCCGAACGAGTACGATCCGATGCTGGGAAAGCTCATTGCGTGGGGCGGAGATCGCGAAGAAGCTCTGGCGCGGATGGGACGAGCCCTCCAGGAATATTATGCGAGCGGGATTAAAACCAACGTCTCGCTATTTCGCCGCATTCTGGCGAGCCGCGATTTCCAGCGGGCTGCGATTTACACGCGCTGGCTGGACGATTTTCTGACCGCCAAGCCCGCTGCGGAGAACCGCAACGACGAGGAAGAGTCCCGGGCGGAGCAAGCCGCGGCGATCGCCGCATTTCTGTGGCACGGGTCGCAGGCTGGTGGCGCGAACGATTCCGAAACGCACGCGATTACGGAATCGCGATGGAAAACAGAGAGCCGGCGCGAGCAAGTGAATCGCGAACCGCAGCCGTGACAAAATCGCCGCAGGGCGAACAGAGCCATTGTGAAATTGCAAATTGAGATCGCCGGAAAAAATCACCGCGTTGAGCTCATGCACGCGGGCGAGCGGCCGGTATGGATGATTGATGGGCAACTTCGGGAGGCTGATGCGACCGAAGTGTCACCCGGAGTGTATTCAATTCTGATAAGCGGAAAATCGTTCGAGGTGCGCATCGAACGCTTGGGTACCGAGCTGCGAGCGATTGCAGGCGGCCGGGCATTCAAAATCGCAATTTCGGACGAACGTGAATGGCGACGCAAACGTGGCACCGCCGTGGAAGCGGAGGGCCGCCAGCAGGTCTTGGCCCCCATGCCCGGGAAAATCGTGCGCGTACTGGTAAGCGCGGGCGATACGGTTCGCGCGGGCCAGGGACTGCTGGTGGTAGAGGCGATGAAGATGCAGAACGAGATTCGCGCGCCGAAATCCGGAACGATTGACCGGGTGCGCGTGATTGAGGGTCAAACCGTGAACGCTGGAGAAGTGGTAGTGATCGTCAGCTGAGCGACGGTTTCGGCCTAGTTACTAGTAACCTTTAAGTTCCCCTTTTCTTCGCGCGCCTTCCCCCGCCACTCTGCTTTGGTCACAATGATTTCAATCCGGGCGGACATTGGCTCCCTGCCCAGCGTAGAACACTTGGGGGATTTGAAATGTATTTACACGTGCATTTTGCTGCCATTGCTGCATGGCTGCTGATGGCAATTGCCGGTGTGCTGTGGGTCATGGCCTGCGGTATCACCGCGTCGAAGATGGAAAAGGAAGGGATCGCGTTCTGGAAGGGGTTCCTCCTTGGCCTGTTGCTGAGCCCGCTGGCGGGGCTGACCATGATATTTATCACCCGTCTCGTTCGCCCGAGCCGGCCCCTGGCGCCCACCGTTAGCCGCGGCTAGATCTCTTCAGTTACCTCAGGCAATCAATCCAGCATTTGCGAATTAGCGTTGCGGATTCCGGATTATTTTGAGGCGGGAAGTTTTCCCGCGGATTCCAGAATTTGGCGGGCCAGATAGTTGGTCACGTGGGAATCGTCGCGCGCTTCGACCATGTACGCCGAACGCAAAAGCTGTTCCTTGCGGTTACGCAGCATGTCGCGGATGGATTGTTGCACTTGCGGATCGGAAAGCTCGCGCTGACCAGCGGGCTCTTTGGCGACCAGCTTGAGAATGCGGTAGCCGCCGTTTTTCACGCCAATGGGTTGGGTGATGTCGCCGGGCCTCATCGCCAGAACCGTCTTTTTCAAGAGCGGATCGGATTGATTCAATGCCGACTCCGGAACGAAGCCGAGGTCGCCGCCAGTGGCTGCCGTGGAATCCTCCGAATAATCCATCGCGAGTTGGGAGAAATCAGCGCCGCCTTCCAGTTTTTGCTCAATCAGGCCAATCTTTCGCTTGGCTTCGGGTTCCGACGTGGCTTTATCGTTCTTGCGATTGTGGACGGCAGGGTCCGGGTGCGGGGTAACGACGATCTGCGCGATGTGAAACTGGAGTTCAGCCACGTTGAATTGCGCGCGATTCTTGTTGTAGAAGTCGAGGACGTCCTGATCGGTGATCGAAATCTTCGCCACTACTTCCCGATTCAGGAGTTTTTGCACGGAAAGTTGCCGCCGGATGTCCGCCTTTAGATCGTCCACCGTCAGTTCAGAGTCCTTCAGCTTTTTCTGGAATTCTTCTTCGGTGTAAGGGCTCTTGGATTCGGTGAATTTGTCTTCGACTTCCGCATCGCTGGCGACCAGATTCAACTTGTTGGCGCGTTCGAGCAGAATTTCATTGTTCACAAGTTCATCGAGGATATTCAACTTGAGCGAAAGCGCTTCTTCCTGAGAGGGCGCGGGGCCTTCCGCATTGACGCGGGTACGAAAGTATTTATCCACCTCGGCGCGCTGAATTTCCTTGCCGTTGACGACGGCCCAGACGTCCGGGCCGGGCGTGGCTTCCTTCTTGCAACCGGCAACGCACACACCCGCCAGCAGGAGAGCGAGGACGAAGGTTCGTCGTGACAAACCGGACTCCTTCCAGGGGAGAGCCGCCTTCACGCGGCCTTTTGTACGCGGCCAGAGCGGATGCAGGAGGTGCAGACGCGGATATGTTTGCGAGCGCCTTTGACTACCGCCTTGACGCGCCGCAGATTGGGATTCCAGCGGCGCCGCGTAACGTTATGGGCGTGGCTGATCGCGTTGCCGTACAGCGGCTTCTTGCCGCACATTTCACATGCTAGTGCCATTGTTGCTTCGCTCCAGACAGATTCGATTGTCGAGTTACTTGCGCATGTATGTTAGCAGAGTCTGCCCATAGCGGGAAGAGTTTTGGCCACCGAGCGAAATGGAAAAGCGCCTCAGAAACGGACCGATTAATTCACATCATCGGGCGATTTCGGAGCAGAGGGCTCCCGGGAAAAGTGCGGAAACGCTGGTACTTTCGGACCATTGACCGTACACAATCCAAACGGCTAACTTGGGGAGCACGATCTGGAAAGGCTTGAAATCAGCCAAGAGGCAGGGGTGTGTACCGTTTAGGCACACGCCCTGAAAATTTACCTCTTGACGGCAACTGAACACTTATAGACTCCGCCGCGTAGTGTCCCTACTCGGAGGGGTCAATGAGTAAGTGGTTAGTTGTAACGGTGTTGGCCATGATGGTATTGGTCAGCGCCGTCGGTCTCAAGGCCATAACAGTCGCGAGTACGTCGGCTCCGGTACCGCCGACTCCCTGGGCGAGTACGTCGGCTCCTGTGCCGCCAACTCCCTGGGCGAGTACGTCGGCTCCTGTGCCGCCGACTCCTTGGATGAGTACATCGGCCCCGGTGCCACCCACACCCTGGAACTAGCGTCAGGGAACTCCCGATAGCTGGGAGTTGAGTGGCCAAGCACCGGAAGCGAAACGGGAATGCTTGGACCACTCGATTATCTGATATGGCTTGTAGGTTTCCTCGTGGAAATTGGCGTGGTGGTGTATTTAGTCTCTCGCAGACAGACCCTCCGATATTTCCCCATTGCTTTCTATATGTTATGCGATGCCTTGGTTACCTGCGGCCAATATTATTGCGTCCATCATTTTGGTTTTGATTCCCCGACCTACGTTTACTTCTACTACTACACTGACAGCTTGCTGAACGTCCTGATGTTTTGGGTGATCATAAAGTTCTACCAGGAAACGTTCGCGGAAATGGGTGTGAGCAAATACATCCGCGGGGCTGCGGTGATGCTGATTCTTTTGACTGCCGTGTTCTCGTATGCGGTAGTGCATCAAAATCGGACGCACTTGACGAGCCATTTCGTTGTGGAGATCGGCCAGAATTTCTATTTCGTGGGAGTGGTACTCACGTACCTGCTATGGGGCGCGATTTTGAAATTGCGCGAGACGCGTGCGCGGCTGATCCAATTGGTCTTGGCGCTCGGGATATATTTCAGCGCCGATGCTTGCACTTACGCGCTGCGCAACCTCTTCCCGGTCCTGGAACCGAACGTTTTGCGCTGGTTTCCGCCTTTGGTGGGAGTGTGGCTGCCACTGGCGTGGGCCTACACGTTCACACACATACAAGAGGACGCCCGCCTGGAGCCCGCGCGGTTGATGGTGAGGGCGCGATGATTGCGGCACTCATCTGCGTCGTTTCGGCGGCGATTTTCCTGCAGTTCTTCGTGTCGTACTGCCGTTCGATCCTGGCCTCCAGCAGAAATATTGCCCTGTCGGACCGCGTCCGGGAAGTGACGGGCATTGCCGATCAAGAAGTTCGTGCCGATGATTTCGATCGCCTGCTGCAATTAGTGCGATTGTGCCCGGAGCGGGGCGACGACCAGTCCGAGATTCGTGCCGTCGGAACGTATTACGGCCTGTTGGCAGTGCTGAACCGCGTTTCGCGGCCGGTGGGTCCCCGATTTGCGGGTTGGTTGGAGCAGGAGCGCAAGAGCTGCTCTTATTTTGCCGCGGTGGCGCTGGATCGGCGCATTTCCTACAGCCGCGATTTATTCACTCAGCAGATCACCGACCGGTTGTGATTTCCCGGTAATTCCGCGGCGGATTCGTGCTGGCGCGGCCGCGCCGCCCTCGACCCCGAGCAATCCCACTGCTACCATAGGCATATCCTGATCCCGAAGGCGTGAGCGAATCGACCGGTGCGAGTCCCGCTGGAACAATCCGTATTGGCGAGCATTCAATCTTCCCGAATGTTGGCCGCTGGAAATCGTGTGGGAGTTGCGGTTTCAGGAGGCGCCGATTCCGTCGCGCTGCTGCGGCTGCTCGATCGTTTGCGCGACGATCTGGGCATCACGCTGGCGGTGGTGCACTTCAATCACGATCTGCGCGGCGCTGAATCCGAAGCCGACGCTGTGTTCGTCGCGGAGCTGGCCGGGGCACTGCAACTGGAATTCCTGAGCGCGCGCGAGGATGTGGGAGCGGAAGCAGCGCGTCAAGGGTGGAACCTGGAAGATGCCGCGCGACGGCTGCGCTACGCATTTTTTGACCGCGTGATCTTGGCAGGACAAGCCACGCAAATCGCGGTCGGGCATACGGCGGACGATCAAGCCGAGACTCTGCTAGCACATCTGATTCGCGGAACCGGCCCAACCGGTCTCGCGGGGATTTATCCCGTCGCTGGAACAATCGTGCGCCCACTGCTCGGCACGCGCCGGGAAATTCTGCGCGAATATTTGCGTGCCCACGATCAGAGATGGCGGGAAGATTCGACGAATCGAGACGTGCGGCGCACACGCGCGCGCATTCGCGAGCAACTGCTGCCTGTACTGGAACGCGATTTTTCCGGCGCCATTGTGGGGCATCTGAGCGAGCTGGCGCGTTTTTCGCGGGAAGAAGAAATTTTCTGGGACGCGCTCGTGGAAGACAGGATGCAAGCTCTTGCACAGAACCACGACGACGCGATCCGGATCGCAGTATCCGCCCTGCTGACGCCATTGACGCTCCGGATGGCCGGCACGGAAAATCTGACATCGGCGAAGTACAATGAATTCGGGCCTTTGCGCATGCTTACGGAACGCTTGGTCCGCCGTCTCTATGAAGCAGTGCGGGGAAACCGGCGAGAACTCAGCGCTGACCACGTCGAACAGGTGATTCACCTCGCGAACGGATCCACCAGCGGCCACCACGTGGAACTTCCCGGAGGAATTATCGTGCGGCGAGATTTTGGCGAATTGATTTTTTCGCGCATGGAGGACCTCCGGCGATCCAGACGCGACGGAACCGCGCAGCACGCGAGCGCGTATCAGTATGTTGTGAGCTTGCCGTTGTGCGAAACTGCGACTGTTTCCATTCCGGAACTCGGAAAATGCTACCGGCTGAAAGTGATTGACTGGCCTGTGACAGAGAGCGACACTAAGAGGGACGCTAACGCCCTCGATGCAGACCTCCTGCGCTCTCCTTTGATCCTGCGGAATTGGAGGCCTGGCGACGCCTATAAGCCACGAGGCCGGCGCTACGAACGGAAGTTGAAGAGCATGTTTCTGGCGGGGCGTGTTTCGAGCGGAGATCGCGCCGGGTGGCCGGTTCTGGAAAGTGGCGGCCAAGTGATTTGGGCTCACGGGATGCCCGCCGCTGAAGACTTCCGCGCGAAAGAAAACACGCGGACGGGCGTGGTGATCGAGGAAGACGGTCTGGAGAGCGGCCGGGTAAGTTGAATATCTGTTGCAGTGTTTTGCATCTAAATACCGACGGAACAGCACGAAGGGTTTTCGCCGGTATTTCGGTTAAGCTGGAACAGGCGAGGTAATCAGGTGAACTCAACAGTCCGAACAATTTTATTTTGGCTCTTAATGATTTTACTGGCGGTGGTGCTGTGGAGGATGGCCTCGACCGGGGGACAGTCCGCGCACGACGACGAGCCCAACTACACGAATTTCCTGGCGAAGGTGCAGAACAACGGCGTCAAAGATGTGCAGATTTACCTTTCGCCGAACAGCGCTGAACTGCAGGGCGAGTACCGCGAAGGTGGAAAATTCCGCGGCGTGACGATCGCCAACACCGCCATTCCGGATGTCACCAAGGTGCTGCAGGACCACAACGTCATCTACAACTACAAGGAAGTGAAGAACGCCGACTGGCTGACGTTCCTGGTGAACTTCGGCCCGCTGCTGCTGCTGGTGCTTTTCTGGGTTTTCATGATGAAGCAGATGCAGGCGGGTGGAAACAAGGCGCTCAGTTTCGGGAAGTCCCGCGCGCGCTTGCTGACGGCGCAGCAGAAGAAGGCGACGTTCAAGGACGTGGCCGGAATTGATGAACCGAAGGAAGAGCTGTACGAAATTATTGATTTCTTGAAGGATCCGCAGAAATTCCAGAAGCTCGGCGGGCGCATTCCGAAAGGCGTGCTGCTGGTGGGGCCTCCGGGAACGGGCAAGACTTTGCTGGCGCGCGCGATTGCGGGCGAAGCAAACGTGCCGTTCTTTTCGATTTCCGGTTCGGACTTTGTGGAGATGTTCGTGGGCGTAGGCGCAAGCCGGGTGCGCGATTTGTTCGAACAGGGCAAGAAGAACGCGCCCTGCATCATTTTCATTGATGAAATAGACGCGGTCGGGCGGCATCGCGGCGCAGGACTGGGCGGCGGTCATGACGAACGCGAGCAGACCTTGAACGCGCTGCTGGTGGAAATGGATGGATTTGAATCCAACGAAGGCGTGATCCTGATTGCTGCCACCAACCGTCCCGATGTGCTGGACCCGGCGCTGCTGCGGCCGGGCCGTTTCGATCGCCGCGTGGTGGTGCCGCGTCCGGACGTGAAAGGCCGCGAAGAAATTCTTCGCGTACACACCCGGAAGGTGCCTCTTTCGGAGGACGTGGATCTTTCAGTGATTGCGCGCGGCACGCCGGGATTTTCGGGCGCTGATCTGGCGAACCTGGTGAACGAATCCGCGCTGTGGGCCGCGCGGCAGAACCGCAAGTTTGTGGCGATGGTGGACTTCGAGATGTCCAAGGACAAGGTCCTGATGGGCGTTGAACGAAGATCCATGATTTTGTCGGACGAAGAAAAGCGCAACACCGCGTACCACGAGGCGGGGCATGCGCTGGTGGCGGCGATGACGCCGGGCGCAGACCCGCTGCACAAGGTCACCATTATTCCGCGCGGCATGGCGCTGGGCGTAACCATGCAGTTGCCCATCGACGACAAACACACCTACACCAAGGAATTCCTGGAAGCGCAGCTGGCCGTGCTGATGGGCGGACGCGCCGCCGAGGAAATTTTCCTGCATCACATCACCACGGGCGCCGGGAACGATATCGAACGCGCCACGGAAATCGCGCGGCAGATGGTGTGCGAATGGGGCATGAGCGTTCTGGGGCCGCTTACTTTCGGCAAGAAGGAAGAAGCGATCTTCCTGGGCCGCGAGATCGCGCAGCACCGCGATTATTCGGAAGACACCGCGATCAAGATTGACGGCGAAGTTCGCAGCATCGTGACGAACGGCTACAGCAGGGCGCGCAATATTCTGGAAACTCAACCGGACAAGCTGGAGCGCATCGCGCAGGCTTTGCTGGACCGCGAAGTTCTGGACGCGGTGGAATTGAAGCTCTTGATGGAAGGCAAGCCGCTGCCGGAGAAGATACCGCCTCCGCCGCCCGCTGCGCCGCCGGTGCCGACCAAGGAGCCACAACTTTCGCTACGGCCCGAACCGCGGCCGATTCCTGGATTGGCCAAGGGCGAAAAACCGGCTCCGGCTTAGAGTCACGTCAGCAACAAAGGAATTCTTTGGAACCTCGCCTCGAAAGGGGCGAGGTTCTTTTTTTTGCGGCGAGCAATTTTGGCAGATCGCCATGATGTGCGGAGAAGCGCGCCTAGGAAGTACGCACGAAGGAAGCCACGTTGAAGCGCGCGCTGTACACCGAGCGCAACGCCGGCGGCGCCGCAACCAGATGAATGGCGCTGCGCAGGCGTTCGGGTTTGCAAGGGATGCTCATGCAAACGACGGCGCCGATTTGATGGCTGGTGGCGTAGTCGGATGGCATCGCGGAAGTGGTAAGCAAAATCACGGGAATGTGCTGCAGCCGCGGGCAGGTCTTCACAATGGCGCAGAGATCCTTGCCGGTAATTTCCTGGCCTTCGGCCTCGGCAAGGATTACGTCCGGCGTTTCGCCGCGCAGAATGTCCAGCGCCTGTTGAGCGGTAGAGACCGCCACGACGTGATAGCCGTCCTTCTCCAGCATTTCTCGCAGCGCGCGCGCAGCAGCGGCATCCGATTCGACGCAAAGCACGCGCACCTGATTCGGGTAGGGTGACGACGGCATCGCCCAGGGACCTTCGTCGCAAGCTCCCGGTAGAAATTGCAGGGCGAGTGCGTAGGTGAAGTTCGGCAGCAGCACGTTGCGGATTACTTGAGCGTTACGCGGGACGTTGATCGCAGTGGGCACAGACCAGAAAGGACAGGCGACGTGCAGCTTTTGACCAACAGAATATCCGCCCCGCGAAGTGGCTAGCAACAGGCCATCGCGCGAAACGTCAAGGCTGGTGACGATGTCCTCGAAGACTTCGAGTGTGCCAACTCCGCCGCGAATCTGTACCGGAACGGTAAACATGCCGCGTTTGCGCTTGCGGCGCTCGGCGCCCGTTTTAACGGGTTGTTCTTGGGACATTTGCTGCGCGGGAACGATTGCGATTTGTGCGCTCAATGTGGGTTCACTCGCCTGGTGACTGGATAGCGTCTAGGATAAGGACCAAGAAAATGCCGAGCAATTGCTGCCGTGCCAATTGCGAACTGTGGCTTGTGGATTGCCGACACATTGCATCCACAGCACTTTCCGCAATGTCCACCTGTATGTAATGCTTGTATCGGCAGGTCCGAGGGAATCTTTAGCACGGAAGCAGCCAACGCTGCGGCGTGGTTGTTCCGGGGCGATATCTGCTACGCCCAAATTGGCGTAAAATACGCGTATGACTCAGAAACCGTTGGACACGTTTACGGTTGGTTGCCCATGCTGCCAGGCGAAGCTTACGGTGGATCGGGAGATTGGCGTGGTGCTGTCGCATGTTGCGCCGCCGAAACCGCCGCCATCGGTGGACCTGGACGATACAGCCGGGCTGCTGCGGAAACAGGTGGACGCGGTGGAAGCGAAATTCCGGGCGTCGGTGGAAGCGGAGAAATCGAAGGAAGATGTGCTGGCGCGGAAATTCGCCGAGGGTTTGAAGAAGGCGAAAGACGGGCCCATCGAAAAACCGTTGCGGGATTTCGACCTCGATTAGACAGCCGATGCGACTGCGCCGGATTTTCCGCGAGCGTTGCGCGCAGTGGCCGCGGCCACATGTTGTCGCGCTCGCCGTGTTGCTATCCATAGCGCTGGCGAATCTACCGATCGTACCGCCGTTTGTTCCGTTGCAAGCCCAGCAAAAAACGAAACTGCCGCGAGCGCGGCGCCTGGACGAGGATGTCACCTGGAAGCGCGATCCGGTGACGGGCGAACTGACTGCGATTTCGCCAGGCGGCGCGACCAAGGGTGACAGCACGAAAGGTCCGGGCGACGCCGGGACGGCTGCTGACGCTCACGCGATTTCGGTGGTGACACAGATTGTTCCGGTGACTTGCAGCGTGATCGGCGCGGATGGCGTGGCGGTGCGGGGATTGCGGCTGGCGGATTTCCGCGTGTTCGATGAAGGCGTGCAACAGCCGCTCACTTATTTCGACGCTTCCACGGAATCGGCCAGTGTGGCCGTGGTGATTGATGCCAGCCCGAGCGTCCTGCGCGAATCCGACGAAATGAAAAATGCGGCGCGCGCGCTGGTGGATGCGCTTTCAGTTTCGGATCACACTGCGATCGTGGATTTCTCGGCGCACACCTACCTGCAGCTGCCCTTCTCCAGTGATTGGGGATTGATCCGCAAGGCCGTGGCGCGTGTGGACGCGCGATCGTTGCTGCAGGATACCGGCGGATCGAATATTTACCAGGCGGTATTCCTGACGGCGCGCGAGCTGTTTGCGGGGCGTACTGGACGCAAGGCCATCGTCTTGCTGACCGATGGGCAAGACAGCGGCCTGGGGCTTACGCTGGATCCGAAGACGGCAGGGCCTCGCGCGGGCTGGCCGCGCGACCAGCTTACATTTGACGACGTGGCGCGGGCGCTGGCAGTGCAAGACATTCAGGTGTTTGCGGTGTCCACCGAAAGCCGCCCGAAGATAATGACGCCAGCCTGGGCGCAATCGCATGCCAGCCAGACGCTGCTGACTTATGCCGCGCAAGGCTGGGGCATTCCCGCATACACGCTGTACCTGGCGGAATTGACGCGCCGATCCGGCGGCCAGTTGTACTTCCTGCGCGAAGCGGAAACACTGGCGGATACGTTCCGGCAGATCGCGCTTAAGATTCGCGCGGAGTACACCCTGGGGTTCGCTCCTGCGAATAATGCCAACGCGGCACCTCATCCTGGCTGGCACCAGCTGCGCGTGGAAGTGATTGGTCATGGAGATCCGGCCGTAGTTCATCGCTCGTCGTACTACGTGGCTACGACGCCTTAGTTCTTGCGTTCCTGAGTAGTTGCTTCTACTGGTCCTGATGCCCGCGCTGGCGCTTAGGCTTTCGCGAAAACCGTGATTCAATAGCGGGCGATGTTCCACCGGCGACAAATGCGATTGCGGTTACCTGCGCGTACCCTGGCGCTCGGCGAGCGCACGCTGGTGATGGGCGTGCTGAATGTGACGCCCGACAGTTTTTCCGACGGCGGATTATTTTTGCAAGCCGACGCAGCCGTGGCGCGGGCTGTAGCCATGGAGGCCGCTGGCGCAGACATCATTGACGTGGGAGGCGAATCCACGCGACCGGGCTCGCTGGGCGTTTCCGCGGAAACAGAGTTGGGACGGGTACTACCGGTGATTGAAAAGCTGCGCGGCAAGATTCGCATCCCTATTTCGGTGGATACCAGCAAAGCGGAAGTGGCGGAAGCGGCTGCGGCGGCGGGCGCGGAGATTGTGAACGATGTGACGGCGCTGCGCAACGATGCGCGCATCGCGGAAATCGTGCGGCGGCGGAAGCTGGCGCTCGTTCTGATGCATATGCGCGGGGAGCCGCGGACGATGCAGAAGACACTGTTCGCGCGCGATGTGCTGCGCGACGTCGCGGATGGTTTGCGGCATGCGGTGGCCGTGGCGCGGCGGGCGGGAATCGCGAAATCGCAGATTGTGCTGGACCCGGGAATTGGATTCGGCAAGAGCTGCGAGCAGAATTGCGAATTGCTGGCGCGATTGCCAGAACTGGCGCGCTTGGGTTACCCGCTGCTGGTGGGCACCTCGCGAAAAAGCTTCATCGGCAAAGTTCTGGAAAAGACCAAATTTCGCGCTGACTCTGAGCCGGAGAGAATCTGGGGTACGGCGGCCACGGTTGCGGCCAGCATCCTGCAGGGGGCGCACATCGTGCGGGTGCACGACGTGGCGGAAATGGCACAGGTGGCAAGAGTCACGGACGCGGTGGCGTCTCCACGGCTGCTGCGCCGCAGATGAATGCCGGTGATTTCACAGGAGCGAGATGGCGCGTGCCGGCGAAACAGCGCTTGATCGTTTTCTAAGGAGCGAGCGATAGAATTTCTGGCGCATTTTCGACGTCTGACTGCGGCGCAGCGCAATACGTTCATCGCCTGCTTTCTGGGATGGTCGCTGGATGCCTTCGATTTTTTCATACTCACTTTTTGCGTCAGTGCCATTGCCGCGGAGTTCCACGCGCAGATTTCCGCCGTGTTCGAGGCAGTTTTCCTGACGCTGGCGATGCGGCCGGTGGGAGCGCTGCTGTTCGGGGCGATTGCCGATCGTTACGGGCGGCGTCCGGCGCTGATGATAGACATTATCGCGTACTCGGCGTTCGAGCTGGCTTCCGCGTTCGCTCCTTCGCTGCATGTTTTTCTGATCATGCGTGCGCTATTTGGCATTGCGATGGGCGGGGAATGGGGTGTCGGGGCCGCGCTGGCGTTCGAAACCCTGCCCAAAGAAAACCGCGGATTTTTCTCGGGACTGCTGCAAGAAGGATACGTGGTGGGCTACCTGCTGGCGGCGTTGCTGTACGCCACCATTTTCCGCTTTATCGGCTGGCGTGGCATGTTCGTGGTCGGCGCGCTGCCGGCTTTCCTGGTGATTTACATCCGGACGAAGGTGGAGGAATCGCCGGCATGGCGGCAGGGCCGCGGCAGCGCCATCGGGGTGCAGCGAAGCCTGGGGAAAGATATTGTGAAGTACCTGGGCACTTTCGTTTTTTTGGCGATACTGATGTTTGCATTCAATGTGTACAGTCACGGCACGCAGGATGTTTATCCTACGTTTCTACAGAAGAATCGAGGTTTCACGCCACAGGGTGTGGGATGGATTGCGGTTGTGTATAGTTTTGGCGCATTGCTGGGCGGGATCTTTTTTGGATCGTGGTCAGAGCGAATTGGCCGGCGGAAGGCCATCGTGATCGCCGCAGTGTTGACGATTCCGATGATCCCGCTATGGGTTTATTCTCACAGCGCAACCATGCTCGCGTTCGGAAGTTTTTTGATGCAGTTCATGGTGCAGGGCGCATGGGGTGTGATTCCGGCGCACTTGAATGAACTTTCGCCGCCCGCGGTGCGCGGGACGTTTCCTGGTTTTGCGTATCAAATCGGCAATCTTCTCGCCTCGCGAAATTCCGTCATCCAGGCGAAATTCGCGGAACGTTATTTTGGCGGCAATTACGCGCCCGTGCTGGCCTGGACGGCTCTGCTGGTTGCTGCGCTGGTTGTAATCGTGACGATCAGCGGCCGGGAGGCCAAGGGCGCGGATCTTTCGGATACGAGTTAGCGAATTTCCGAACCGCGCGCTTTTTGCATCGCCTTCGCGCTGCGCGCGCCCTCTGTTTGCTCTTGCGTCACCATGGCGAGTGTGTTAACATTATTCGGGCGCATATTCCGCCCACGCAAGGAGGGCACATGGTCCGCGCCAGTCACGCTGCACTCAACGACGCGCCAGCCCCTCTCGCTCCTCTTGCGAGCTGTCACTCGTTACCGCCTCTTTCCAATCGCGAATCTTCGCAATTAGAACCCAGCCTAACTAACAGAAAACAAACGGCGGCCCTCTGCTCTAATCGCAAAAAAATGCGAGGTTGGCGCGCGCCGTTTCTTTCACTTCACGGCACACGATCTCATGAAAATTACAGTTTCGCCAGATGGAGCCGAAAAGGGTAAAATCGGGTGGATCATGGAAACACCAAAGGAGCTGTCATGAGCGCGCCTTCTTCCGCAGTACCTTCCGCCGCCACCGTGAGCGCAGTGAAGGAAAAAGCCAAACTACTGAGCATTTATTCGATGATGGCCACAACGGCCGCGGGCTCGGGACACCCGACTTCCTGCATGTCGGCCGCTGAACTGGTAGCCGGCGTATTCTTCCACGCGATGAAGTTCGATCCCAAGAATGCAAACTCCAACGACAATGATCGCTTTGTTCTCTCGAAGGGCCATGCCGCGCCAGTGCTTTACGCCGCGCTGGCGGTAGCCGGCGTGTTCCCGGTTTCACGGGCGATGACGCTGCGGGAGTTTTCCAGCGAGATGGAAGGACACCCGACGCCGCGCATTCACGGTGTAGATGCCGCAACTGGGTCGCTCGGCCAAGGACTGTCGGTGGGCGCGGGCCTGGCAATCGGCGCGCGGATGGACAAGAGTCCCACGCGCGTGTACGTGCTGACGGGCGACGGCGAATTGGCCGAAGGGCAGGTTTGGGAGGCGGCGGCGTTCGCGGCGCATTACAACCTGGATAATCTGACGGTGATCGCGGATATCAACCGGCTCGGACAGAGCGAGCCAACCATGTATCAGCACGACATGGAACGCTACCGGCTGAAGTTCGAATCGGAAGGATTCGATACGCAGGTGATTGACGGACACGACGTCGCAGCCGTGCTGGCGGCGCTGGACCGCGCGAAGACGGTGAAGGGCAAGCCGCAGGCGATTGTGGCGCGGACGATCAAGGGCCACGGCTTCAGCCAGGTTGCGGACAAGCTGAACTGGCACGGAAAACCGTTCTCGAAGGAGCAACTCGCTGCGGCGATTCAGGAATTGGGCGGCGGACCGACGGTCCCACCCGATCCGGGAAAATCATACGAGCGCATACCCTTGCCGACGCCGCCGGATTTCCCCGAGCCGCCACCGCCGGATTATGCGGCAGATGCGAAGGTGGCTACGCGCGAGGCATACGGATTCGCGCTGAAGCGATTGGGCGCCGCGAACCCCCATGTGGTGGCAATATCGGGCGACGTGAAGAACTCGACGTTTTCGGAAGTGTTTGGCGATGCGTACCCGGATCATTTCTGGCAGGGCTACATCGCGGAACAAAACCTGGTAAGCGTCGCAGTAGGCCTGCAGGCGCGCGGCAAGGTGCCCTTCGCGGACACGTTTGCCTGTTTCCTTTCGCGCGCGTACGACAACGTGCGCATGGCGGCGATCAGCCGCGCGAACATTAATTTGTGCGGCTCGCATTGTGGGGTCTCGATCGGCGAAGATGGCCCGTCGCAGATGGCGCTGGAGGACATCGCGATGTTTCGCGCGATTCACGGTTCGGCGGTGTTTTATCCGAGCGACGCTGTCTCTACCGAGCGGATCACGGAAACGATGGCGCGGCGGCCGGGAATCAACTACCTGCGCACGTCGCGGCCGAAAATGCCGATTCTGTACTCGAAAGACGAGAAATTCCCGGTTCCAGGTTTCAAGGTGCTGCGCAAGAGTGCGGATGACAAAGTGACGGTGATCGGAGCGGGCGTGACGCTGCACGAGGCGCTGAAAGCCGCGGATCAGTTGAAGCCAGCGGGAATTGCCATCCGTGTGATTGATCTGTACTGCGTGAAGCCCCTCGATGGCAAGGCGCTGGCTGCCGAGGTCGCGGCGACGGGCGGACGGCTCGTCACAGCGGAGGATCACTGGCCGGAAGGTGGTTTGGGCGAAGGTGTGTTGCACGCTCTCACATCGGCTGGCGCACCCCCGACCAAGTTCAAGTTGGTGGCCGTGAATGGCATGCCGCATTCCGGCAAGCCGGACGAGCTTGTGGATGCGTTTGGAATTTCAGCGCGGCACATCGTGGAAGCAGTAAAGGGCGTTTTGTAGGCAGTATGTTCCACGGGAAACTGAATCGAGGATAAATTGACGGAGAAGCGCGTTCTGGTTGGGGTCTTGCCGGAAGTGGTGGTGCTGGATGCGGGCGATCAGGCGGAATGGATTTCGAATGCGGGGAACATCAAGATTGAGTTCGATTCGCAGCGTTGCCCGTTCTCCAGCAATGTGTTCCAGGCGCCACCCGGAGTGCGGCTGGTCAGCGGGCCCACACGCCCCGGTCTGAACCCAGGCTCTTACAAGTACCGGCTGTCGCTAAATGACGTGATCCTGGCGCAGGGCGAAGTCCTGATCCGCGAGAAATAGACCTGCGGTCAACACCTGTTGCGCTACCCAGCGCTTTTAGTCGCCGGCGGCTGCCGAGAACGCCCGTTCACGCTCCTGAGACACCGAATCCGCGAGAACGCGCCGGACAGGCGCGAGCAGCGATGCAGGTACCGGACGCTCGCTCGCCACGCTCATTTCCGCAACTTTGCGTGGGAATTCGCGGCGGCGATCCAGCCACAAACCGGATTCCTGCAACAAATCACCTGCAAGATTCGGATCGTCAGTGCGTTCCACGCCCCAGAAACGCAAGCGCTCTTCGCTTTTCTGCAGTAGCTGCAGCGATGCTTCGAGCTTTTTCATTCCGGCGTTAAAGGATGAGGCGAGAAAGTACACCGACAGGTCCCACTCGCCTCGTTCGAATTGCACGCGGATGCGGATGTTGTACTTGCCGTTCTGATTCTTCTCCATGGCGCAGTGATACAGATTTCCGGACGCACCACTCTTGGTTGACATCATGCTCCTCAGCTTCCCATTACCGGCGGATCCCGCGGACTCGACTGCTCCGGTACGGTTACGTCCGCGCTTTGGACCCGAAGCACCCACCGCAAGCCTGCCTGCCCTTGAATTTCTCAGCGCCATAGCAATGCTCCTTAGAAACGATTGTTTTTTGAACTCCAGGCGACATAGGGCTGGAAGGCATCTGCCCTTGATCCCTGAGCGATCAGGGAAGAGGACCCCGCTGGCTACGGGGCAGGCTCTGCGGATAGAAATAGTCTAGCGAAGTGGCCTACGGACGGCAAGAGGAGAGTAGTATTTATTTAAAGCGTCTATTATCAATAGCTTACAAGGAGTTTGAGCCAGTTAGCCGCTTCATTGCGTCGGCATTTATTACCAACTTCCCTTCCTTCTTTAGCCGGTCCTCGAGAGCAACACGGAAAGCGTCGAATGCCGCCTTCTGCTTGGATTGGAGCAATTGCTGGCGGATTTGGTCGGCTTGTAGCACGACGGCGGCGTCGTTGACGGGCTCGTGAGCCGCGACGCGGTACACAAGCCAGTTGCCGGTTACATCCTTGGGGTCGCTGACCTGACCTACGGGCATGGAGAAAGCGGCGTCAAGCAACTGGCCGGAACCAACGTCTGGAATCGAGCCGGTGCGCGAGAGCGAGTCCGAGGTTTTGACAGCAAGCCCCAAGGATTTCGCGGCGGCGTCGAAAGATTGTCCGCCTTTAGCGAGTTTGGCGAGCTCTTCGGCCTTGGATTTGGCTAGCTCAAGTGATTTTTCCTGTTGATAGTCGGCAAGCACGCGGCTGCGAACCTCGGCGAAAGTGCCTTGATGCCCGGCCTGAATGTCTTTGGGCGTCACGATCGCAATACCCTGTGGAGTCTGAAGGGGCTGGCTCAACTCACCGGGACGAAGCTGAAATACCGCCGCGCGCACGTCCTGAGAATTAGCGAAAGCCGCGACCGGGTCCGAAAGGGAAGCCAAGGGCAACTCGCCAATTACCAAATTGAACTTTTTCGCCAAATCATCGAGCGGCTGGTGATTCGACTGGCGGATGGCCGCAGCCATCTTCTCAGAGATGTCGTTCGCTGCGGCGCTGACTTTTTCATCGAGGACGGTCGGCTCAATGCTGCTGCGGACCTCGTCGAACGATTTGGTGTGAGCCTGTTCGCGGTCTAAAACCTTGATAATGTGAAAACCGTATTGCGTCTTAACCAAATCGGAGATGGACCCCTTGGGCAGGGTGAAGGCAGCCTGCTGAAATTCGGGCACAGTCTGGCCTTCGACGATCCAGCCCAGGTCGCCGCCTTTGGGTTTCGTGCCGTCATCCTCGGAGAATTTCTTGGCGAGATCTTCAAAATTCGCGCCGCTCTTCGCTTTTTTCAGAACGTCTTCGGCCTTCTGGCGGGTTTCGGCGATTTCGGCGTCGGTCTTGCCGACAGTCTTGAACAGGATGTGCTCGACGTGGGCACGATTCTCGACTTTGTACTCGTCAATGTGGGAATTATAGTAGGCGCGCAGGGCGTCGTCACCGACAGTAGTGGTGGCGCGCAGCTTCGCGAGGTCCAGCAAAGCAAAACGCGCCGAGCGCTTCTCCGGAACCTGGTACAGACCCGCGTGCTTGGTGTAGAAGGATGAAAGTTCCGCATCCGTTGGTTGGATCGCGGGTGCGAGTTCCACGGGCTTTATCAGGACATATTCGATCTGAACTTTTTCGTTGCGACGGCGATACTCCGCTTGCACTTCGGCTGGGCTAACCGTGATTGCATCGGTGACTAGTTGGCGAAACTTATCCTCCAGCATTTGGTCCCGCAGAAAATCCTCAAATTCGGGAATGGACATGCCGGTGCGAGTCTGGACCTCGGTGGTGTAGCGGTCCTTGAGCCAGGTGTCGCCGTTCCACGCAGCCGGGAGAATTTGCTTAATTCGATCCGAAAGTTCCTGGTCGGTAACGCGGATGCCGAGGCGCTGCGCTTCCAGAGTGAGCGCCTGTTTGAGAATCATCTGATCCAGAACTTGCTTGGCGTAGAGACCCTTGAGAACATCCGGGATCGATTGCCCATGGAGCGCCGTGTTGAGCTGGCGTTGCACGTCTGTGGCGGTGATGCTCTGTCCGCCGACGGTGGCGACGGCATCGGGACTGTTGCTGAAAGCGGCGCTGCCCATGCCGGGGATCAAGTAGGTCAGCATGCTCAAGCAAATGACCCCCAGGAGGACGCTCATCCCGACCTTGACCCAGCGATTACGTTCCAAGTCCCGTTGCTGAATGCTTTTCAACATAACTGTCTGTGGCTCCCTCTGGCTTGGCAAATCATGCAATTATAATGGAGTTGACGTGCGCGGCTCAACGAGATTCATGCCGAAACGGGCGAAATGCGCGGTGAGCCCGGTTACTGCTTCTAGCCCCCGTACTGCCAAGGCGAGCCCGTCACCGTCAGCGGTTCGATCTCTCTGCGCAGCACGGCGTCCAGGACTTCGAATACCACGATGGCGTGATCTCCCTGGTTCGCGACGATTTCCAGCGCCTTGCATTCCAAATAGGCGCCTAGGTTTTCTAAGACCGGAGCGCCATTGGTCCCTTCGAAGTAAGGCTCGCCGTTCAATCGTCCTTGCGATTCCTCGGTCGCCGCGAAAAATTTCTGCGCGATCGTCTTGTTGGCCGCTGTCCAGCACGTGAAGAACAGCGGTGCGGCTTTCGACGACGCACTGAAACGCGTTGCCATCTTTTCGCAATGCGACCATCAACAATGGCGGTTTGAAGGACGCTTGCGAAACCCAGGTGACGGTCGCGGCGCCAAAGTCGTTGCAGCGCCGCGGGAGGTGAGGATATACATGCCATTAGTCAGGAGCCGCAGGACTTTTTGCTTGGTTTTGGGATCCATAATGGCGAGCGCATTTTACTTCAGCGCGCGAATCAAGGAAGGCACTATTTGCAGCTGAGAGGTGTTCGCACAATGGAGAGTCGCCAGGTTACAGTGGTGGAGTTGAGGCGAGCACGCAGGTAGCTTTGCGGCCATCGCCAATCCGATTGCAGGTGTTTCCGCCGCGCTCCAGTCTTCCGGGCTGACTATTGCGCGAGGATTTTCTTGATTTCTCCAGCCTGGCTGTAATTCGGACTGATTTGCAGCGTGTACTGCAATTGTTTTTTGGCCAAGTCGAGATTGTTGGACTTCATATAGGCCATGCCGAGGTGATAGTGGTAGGTGGCGTTGTCCGGACTACCCTTTATCTCTCCCTGGGACTTGATGGCTTCCTGGAAAAGATCGATGGCGGCGCTATAAACGCCCTGCTGGTAGTAGGCCCATCCGAGCGTGTCAGCGGAATTCGGCGAATCGGGCATTCCTTTGCGGCCGATCTGTGCCCAGGAAAGCGCGACGTTGACGTTGCCGCCATGTTCGAGCATGAGGTAGGCGAGATTGTTCGCGGCCAGAGCGTAATCGGGCTGAATTTCCAGCGCCTTTTTGTACAAATCCTCGGCCTCTTCCCACTGATTACGCGTTTCCAGCAAGCTGCCCAGCGCGACGTAGATGCGGATGTCGCGAGGATTGGACTGCAGGGCGCTGCGGTAGCCGGCAATGGCCTGGTCCACAGAGCCACGAGAAATCTGGACGCTGGAAAGCAGCAGGAACGCGTTGACGTTGTTCTTGTCAAGATCCACGGCTTTCTGAAAAGCCTGCTCGGCCTTGGCGGAATCCTGGCTACGAAGCTCGATCTGACCGAGCAGGACGTAGAAGCCGCTGTTATCGGGGGCTTTTGCGATCTGATCCTGCACAACGCGCAACGCGGTGGGCATCTGCTTCTGTTCGATGGCGACGTTTACCAGTCCGGTGAGCGCGTCCACGGCGGACGGGTTTCGCTGCAACGCTTGCAAATAGTATTTCTGGGCTTCGTCGTACTTTTTTTGAGTGGCGCGGAGATCGCCCATCCGCGCGTAGCCGGCGGCATTGTCCGGGGCCACGCTGATCGCTCTTTTCAGGTCCGCTTCGGAGCCAGCCTGATCTTTCTTCATCAAGAGAGCTTCGCCATGGAGGATATAGCCTTCCGGAGAACGCGGCTCGAGCATCATGAGCTTTCCGCCAGTTTCTTCGAGCAGAGGCTCATCTCCGCGGCGTACCGCCAGCGAAGCCAACGCGCGCAATGCGTCCACCATTCCCGGCTGGAGCTTGCAGCCAATCGCCACTCGGATTCGGCTTGGCCCAGATCGTGTGTTCCGGCGTAGGCCAAACCCAGTTGAAAGTGAGCCAGCGCGTTGTCCGGGGAATTCTTCACGACCTGCTCCAGAACGTGAACGGCGTCCGTGGCTTTCCCCTGGCGGATCAAAATCTGACCGCGCAGTATCAACGCTCCGGGATCGGAGGGCGAATTTTTCAGGAGGGCGTCGGTTACCTTGTTCGCGTCGTCCAGGCGATTTTGCTGGAAGAGGAGCTCGGCATACATTTTGCCGATGATCGCGTCTTTGGGATGCGCGGAGAAGAGTGAATCGAGTTCCGCAAGCGCTTTGTCCCACTGCCTCTGACCCAAATAGAATTCGGCGAGCATGCGGTAAGCGGCAGGATTATCCGCGAGAGAGCTTTTGGCATCCTGCAAAACCTTCTCCGCGGAATCCATTTTCCCTTCGCTCATGTACAGGCCCGCCAATGACCCGCGAGGTGAGGGGTTTTGGGGGTCCACAGCGATCGCAGTTTGAAACTGCTTTTCCGCATCCGACCAGCGTTTCTGGCGTTGGTAGAAAGTTCCCAGGGAGAGCAGAGCGGCCATGGATTTCGGGTTCAGGGCAACGGCTTTCAGATAGCTTTGTTCGGCGCCGCTTAGATTCTTGGATTTCTCCTGGATGACTGCGAGGTTCAGGAAAGTTTCCGCACGATTCGGATCCATCTGGACAGCCTTTTGCGCTTCGCTTACGGCTGTGGCGAGATCCCCCTGCGCGGCGTCCACACGGGAAACGATGGTTTGTGCTTGCGCGTTTTGCGGCTCGCTCTGCAATACGATCGCGGCGTGATTTCGAGCTTCGGGAAACTTGCCCGCTGCCAGGAGCAAGTCGGCAAGGTCCAACTGGGCTTTCAGATTGTTGGGACTAATTTCGACAGTCTTCGCCAGTTCCTGATACGCGTGGAGCCAGTCGGCTTGTTTTAAGTAGATTCGCGCCAGTTCGTAATGCGCGTCGGCATACCTGGGGTCGATTTGGATCGCATTCTGAAACTCGATGGCGGCTTCACGGTACTGGCCGCGTTGAAAATAACCTTCGCCTTTGGCGAAGTGCTTTTGCTTTAGGACGTTGGGGTCTCGAGTACACCCCGTAGCGAAAGCGGCCGCGAACAGAATGGCCACACAAAAATAGGAGCGTTTGCTGATATTCATTGCGCCCTCGCCAAATGGAAGCCTTCGTAATGGCAATGGAATCCTACACCTTCAGGAAGGAGCAATCCAGAGCCCTCAGCAGCTTAGGGATTGCTTCATATGGAACTATTCCAAGTTATTAGAGACAAGAACCTTAGGCTCATGCCGGAGGGAGTTGGGGTGCTGTCGCAGAGCGATGCGCTTTAGCTGCGCGGACTGCGAGATCAGTCGTGAGGTTCGGAGGAATGCAGCATCAATGTATCCTACTGATAATATGACAGTTAGTCTGTGTCACGGTAGAAGCTCGATCGACTTGCGTCGGTCCGAACAAGAACTCTCGGTAACAGGGAACAAATGGAAAGTATTTTGCTCATTCGTGGAATATCGCTGGGATTTCCAGACGAGAGAGGGCATCCAAGAGAGGCGGGAGGCAGCGATTGATTTGGCTGTATTCATTGTAAACAAAGGATTTATGTGTGTTCTGGTCTATCCAGTTGCAACGTTGGCGGGTGGCAACTGCATTGCAGTCTTAGCTTAGTAACCGGTAGTACTATCGGCCGGGGCGACGACGTGGCGAACAATTAATGGGCGAAGGCTATCAATCGATGACTACCAACGGGTCTCAGAGTTTACTGGTGAGCGAGGATTGGGGTTTCGTCGCGGGAATGTGCCCGGCGATGCAAACGCTCGAAAACGTGGTTTCGGAGATTGCGCCGACCAGCATACCAGTTCTTTTTGTGGGAGAAAGCGGGACCGGAAAAGCGATGTTCGCGCGAAGAGTTCACCGGCTGTCCGCGCGCTGCGAAGAACCGCTCGTGACGATCTCCTGCGCGGCGATGAATCCGGCGCAACTTTCAAGTGAGCTTCGTCTGAACGCGAGCCGCGATGAGGACCCGAGCCTCGGGTCCGCGGGCAGTGTGGTTTTCGATGAAGTCAGCGAACTCGACTCCGCATGCCAGCGCAACCTACTCTACGCGCTTCCCGATGGCCATACCGACTCGAGACGAGGAACGCTGGAGGCGCGGGTGATCTCAACGACCAGCCGGAACCTGGACGATGAAATGCGTTCGGGCCGTTTTCGCGCCGAACTCTATTACCGGATAAACGGAGTTTGTTTGCGCCTGCCGGCACTGCGAGATCGCCGGGAAGACATCCCGATTCTGGTGGAATCTTTTTTGAGCAAGCATGCCGCGCAATTTGGGCGGCCGCGTCCTTCGCTTAGCCCGCGGACGGTGCGTATGTTGCTGGAGCATTCCTGGCCGGGAAATATTCGCGAGCTGGAAAACGTGGTGAAGAAAATTATCGCGCTGGGCGATGAACAGATCGCGGTGTCGGAACTGACCTTGGCGCCGGCCGAGCCCCGTATGGAAGTTCCGGAACCTCGCGGTTATTCGCTGAAGGTAGCCTCGCGGGCGGCGTCACGCGAAGCGGAGCGAGAGATGATCTTAAAAGCGCTGGCGCACACACGCTGGAATCGCAAGCGCGCCGCGCAGGAATTGCAAATTAGCTATAAATCGCTGCTTTATAAGTTGAAACAGATCGGCGTGCTGGATTCCGAAGCTGACTAGCTACGCAGGAGACGAGATGTTCAGAGCAAGGCAATTTTACTTGGCAGTTTTTTTGATACTGGCTGTTGTGCCGACGAAAGCTCAGGAGCCATCTGGTTCCCACCAGACGGCGCAATCGGCCGTCCCGGCAATGGCGGGCGACACGGTGCAAAAAACCGCGACGGCTGATCCTAACTATGTGATCGGCGCGCAAGACGTGCTGGACATCAACGTATGGAAAGAGCCGGACGTTTCGCGGGTGGTGCCGGTCCGGCCGGACGGAAAGATTTCGCTGCCGTTGCTGAACGATGTGCAAGCCGCAGGTCTTACACCGGCTCAATTGGCCGCCCAAGTAACGGAGAGCTTGAAGAAATATGTGACCAATCCGCAGGTAACAGTGATCGTGACCACGATCAATAGCCAGCGAGTGTACATTCTGGGCGAAGTCACGCGCCCCGGAGCTTTCCCGCTGATCCCTGGCATGTCGGTGTTACAAGCCCTTTCGAGCGCTGGTGGATTCACGCAATTCGCAAAGGTGAAAAGTATTTTTGTACGGCGGCTCGAAAACGGCAAAGAAACGAAATACCCGTTCAATTACAGGGAAGTGATCAGCGGCAAGAAGCCCGAGCAAGATATTTTGCTAAAAGCCGGCGACACAATCGTGGTGCCGTAGAAAAACACATGAGTACCTTGAAATACATTTCGACAGGTGGGATTTGGCTCGTGCTACTGAGCTGCGCTCCGGCGCGTGCGCAGCAGCAGGCTGATACTCCTCAGGATCAGCAGCAAGGGCAGCAATCGAGCCAGAGCCAGCCGATTCCGGCAATTCGTTCTCCGCTCGCTTCCGGGGCGGACAATGGCCAGGACGAAGCGCCCGATCCGCAACTAATGCAACCCGACACGCGATCGCTCACAGGCGTTCAGGATTTGTCGCTCGGCACGATGGCGATCGAACATAGCTACTGGCAACCGCGTCTCGCCCTTTCGGAAACTGTGGATTCCAACCCCGTATCCTCTTCCGCGGGAAATGGTTCTTGGGGCACGTGGACCTCGATCTTGGGCGGAGTGGACATCCATCGAATTTCCGGAATTTCCGAACTGCTGGTGAGTTACACCGGTGGCGGCATGTTCTCTACTGGGAATAGCGAGGCGTCAAATGGAGTCGTCCAAGAGCTCAGCTTCAAAGATAAGTATTCGTTTCGCCGCTCAACCTTGTCTGTTTTTGACCAGCTGAGTTACTTGCCGGAGTCATCCTTCGGGTTCGCAGGGACGGCTGGGGCGGGCTTGCCGGGCGTCGGTCCAGGCGGAGGTGTAGGCTCGGGCTTCACACCCGGTCAGTCAATTCTCACGCCCGAAGGCCAGAATCTTTCGAACGCTTTTGACGTGGAGTTGGATACCAGGCTTACATCGCGGAGTTCGTTAACTTTTGTGGGTGGGTACTCCTTACTCCGCTACTTCGATAACGATCTCTCGAATTACGGTGACGCGACCTTTCAAGCGGGTTACAACTACCAACTCACCCGCAAGGATACAATCGCAGTCTCTTACAACTTCAGCGCGTATCGTTATAGCAATGTTGATCAATCGCTGAATCTGAATACGATCCAGGGTTCATACGGCCGGCGGATTACGGGCCGGCTGGCGTTTCAGATTGCTGCCGGGCCTCAATTCGTGTCGTCTCGCTTTCCGATTACCAGCTCAACATCCTCATCAAGTTCAGCAACGACATCGTCATCGCAGCTGTACTGGACGCTAAATGCTGCGCTCCAATACCAGCTGAGGCGCGCCCAAGTCAGTGCTTCCTACAATCACAGCGTCACTGGCGGATCGGGCGTATTAGCAGGAGCGGAGACCGACGTAGCCCAGGGCTCGTTCAATCAGCAGGTTTCGCGAACGTTCAACGTCGGTTTTAACGCAGGATATTCGCGCAATCGAGGGATCGCAGAATCGGCCGGACCGGAGGCGCAAACGTATTCGTACTGGTTTACCGGAGTGAATGTGACCCACCCGTTTGGCCGTTCGCTCGATATGTTCATGAATTACCAGTTTCAATATCAAGATAGCAGCACGAGTGGCTGCGTTGGCAGCGTGTGTTCGATGAACATAGTTCGTAATCAGATCATGTTTGGTTTGAATGTACATAAACAGCCGATACCATTTTGAGAATTAGCTAGCGCGCCGGGAGACGGCGAATGAGGATGGAATGACTGAGCGCGAATTGACAGCTGCAGACTACATGGCGATGCTTCGCCGCCGTTGGGTTTTGATCGTGGTGCTGGCGCTCGTCGGACCGCCACTCGCGTATGGCGTTTCGCGCGTGCTTCCCGAAAGATTCAGGTCGCAGACTCTCGTCTTGATCGAACAGCCGACGATCTCTAACGAAGATCGTGGAATCCTTGGAAACCTCCGATATCAATCAGAGGCTTTCCAGCATGCAGCAGCAAATTCTGAGCCGGTCACGGCTGGAACCCATCATCCGGCAGTTCAATTTGTATCCGCAGGATGTGAACCGCAGGTCCATGGATGAACTGGTCGCGCGCCTGCAGAGGACAATCGAAGTGACACCGATTGCGCCGATGTCGGAGACGCGCACCCAGCAATTGCCCGGATTCTACATTGCCGTGACGCTTGATAATGCCCGTAACGCGCAGGAAGTTTGCACGGCCGTAACGTCGCTGTTCATCGAGCAGAATCTTCGCCTCGCGACAAGAGCATTCCGAAGTAACGACGAAGTTCCTGTCGCAAGAGCTGGCCAGCGCCAAGGCAAGTTTGGATGAGCAGGACGGGAAACTCGCAGCCTTCAAGAGCCGCCACATTGGCGAACTGCCCGATGACGAAACGACCAACCTAAATTTGCTGACGGGACTGACCTCGCAGCTGGATGCCTCAACACAGGCTCTGGCACGCGCGCAACAAGATAAGACCTTCACTGAATCGCTTCTTTCGCAACAGGTTTCCGCATGGCAAGCATCACAGACCGGACAGAATCCCGAGACTCTCGAACAACAGCTGATCGCTTTGCAGACGCGTCTGAGCAACCTGCAGTCGACCTACACGGAAGATCATCCGGACGTGATCAGGGCGAAGCATGACATCGCCGTGCTGCAGAAGAAAATCGCAGACAGTGAAGGACAGAATAACGCGCCGGGCGGCGGCAAGAGCCAGAGGATGTCGGTGGAGCCGGCGCAGATTCAGCAGCTCCGAGCCCAGGTCCACAACGATGATCTGATGATCGCATCGAAAACAAAGGAACAGGAGCAAATCAGGAAGCAGATCAGCTTGTATCAGGGGCGCGTGCAGTCCAGTCCGGTGGTCGAGCAAGAATACAAAGAGCTGACTCGCGGGTACCAGACGGCGCAGGATTCCTATAACGAATTGCAGAAAAAGCAGAGCAACTCGGAAATGGCCGTGAATTTGGAACGGAAACAGGAAGGCGAACAATTCAGCGTTCTGGATCCTGCCAATCTGCCGGACAAGCCGTCCTTTCCGAATCGCCCTCTTTTTGTCTTGGGTGGACTGGGCGGCGGACTGGGGCTGGGGCTCGGCATAGCCTTTCTTTTGGAGATGAAAGACACGTCGGTGAAGACGGAGCGGGACGTAGAGTTTGCGTTGCATTTGCCGGTGCTGGCGATGGTGCCGGCGATCGAACCGATGGCTGCGAAGAAGGGAACGAAGACCGCAAACGCAGGTGTGGAAGTCGGGGCGAGGGCCTGAGAAATCATGTATCAGAAATTCTTTGGATTACGGGAAAGCCCGTTCAACGTCAATCCGGATCCGCGCTATCTGTTTCTCACGAAACAGATTCAGGAAGCGCTGGCTGGCTTGACCTACGGCATTCAGAACCGTAAGGGATTCATTCTGTTGACGGGTGAAGTGGGCACCGGCAAGACGACGCTGCTCAACCGATTGCTTGATTGGCTGCACGGCCAGCGCGTCAAGACGGCGTTTGTCTTCAATTCACAGGTCAATGTGAGCCAGCTGTTTGACTTCATGATGGCGGATTTCGAAATTCCGGTCGAATCGCGGCACAAGAGCCAAGTCTTGCTGAAGCTAAACCATTGGCTGCTGGAGAGGTACCGGGCGGGCGAGACCGCGGTCTTGATCGTTGATGAAGCGCAAAATCTGTCACTGCAAGTACTGGAAGAAATACGCCTGCTGACAAACCTGGAGACATCGACCGAAAAGTTGTTGCAGATTGTGCTAACGGGCCAGCCGGAACTGGAAGAGAAACTGAAGCTGCCTCAGCTCCGCCAGCTGCGGCAGCGAATTACGCTGCGGTGCCGCACCTCACCGCTCACCTTGGAAGAGACCTATGGATATATCGCGGAAAGATTACGCATCGCGGGAGCCAATGGTGAGCCCATTTTCTCCAAGGAAGCCATTGAAACCGTCAACCTATATTCACGCGGCATTCCCCGCGTTGTGAACTTGCTATGCGAGCATGCGCTAATTAACGCGTACGTGGACCATCTGCGTCCCGTTCCGGCTCACTTAGTGGAAGAAGTGGCGCGCGAATTCCAGCTGGACGAAATTGAGCCGATCCTAGCTGCTCATAGCCCGAACGCGACGAGCCAAAGCCTGGACACACAAGCCTTGCTGCAAAATCTAGACGAACTGCTCGGCCGGTTGCGCGAGGCCAACATCGTTCCTTCTTCTTCCCTGCGCGAAAGGAAACCATGAGTCGTATTCACGAAGCACTGAAAAAGGCCGAACAAGAAAGGTCCGCCGTGCAAGCGACGGGCGCCGGCGTGTTGACGGCCGCGCCGACCGCGAGCCTGGCGACGCCAGCCTTCGCCGGACCGGATGGCGCAGGAGGGCGCCCTCTGCCAACCGAAGAGCTGATTGCGCATTCTGCCGGCTATCTGCGATTCGATGACCTGCGAAAACATTGCGCGCACCCACAGTGGCATTTGGATCCGAACGTGAACGTTTTTATTAACTCCGCCTTGACGGCGCACGGTTCGGAGCAATTTCGCACCCTGCGCTCGCGCCTGTACCAAATGCGCAGTGCACAGCAGTTGCGGACGCTGCTGGTCACCAGCTCCGTGCCGGCCGAGGGAAAGACGTTTGTTACCAACAATCTTGCTCAGGCGATCGTGCGCCAACCGGACCGCCGAGCGCTGATCATCGATGCGGACTTGCGCTGCTCTCGATTGCATGTCCCGTTAGGAGCTCCTGCGTCGCCTGGTTTGACCGATTATCTGAGGGGCGAAGTGGATGAATTGGCGATCATTCAACATGGACTGGAGGGAAACCTGTGTTTCATTCCCGGAGGAAACGCGGTAACGAATCCAAGTGAACTGCTTTCGAACGGTCGCATGAAGGTTCTACTTGATCGTGTGATGCCGGTTTTTGATTGGGTAATCCTGGATTCTGCGCCGTTGCTTCCCGTCGCTGACTCGAGTCTGCTCGCGGACCTGGTGGACGGAGTACTGCTGGTCGTGCGGGCGGGGCAAACTCCTGTGGAAACGGCACAAAGGGCCTGCCAAGAGCTGCAGGGACGAAACATTGTTGGGGTAGTGTTGAACGCGGTAGGACCACAGCACGCGTATGGTGCTTATTATTCATCGAGTTACGGATATGGCTACGGCTATGGGCACGCAGTGGACCCGAACGCCGCTCAGTCCTGATCGCGTATCGTGCGGTACCGAGCTGGGAGAGAAGGAGCCGAAAAGAGGTGCTGACAGTGAAGATTGTGGACGGGTTCTATAATGCTCTTATTTTCAGGACCTTACGGCGAGGAAAACAATTGCAACTCTGGGATAGCAATGTTCATAAGATTACGACTTGGAGCAGTCAGCCGGCACAGGTCCCAGCGGAATACCACAATTAAGGCGTTTTGGTTCATAGATTTAGGAATTTAGAGGCACTTCGGCGCAGTGGCAACAGTCGTGCAAAACCATATGCTGAGTGGGAGAGTCCGGATGTGACTCTCATGGCGGTAGCGTATCTGGACAATGAGCGAACAACCACAATCCGGCTTCCCAGCTGCTGACCCCGAGCTCAAGGCTTGCGCCCATTTTCCTTGGTTTGCACTGCAAGTACGTACTAGGCAGGAAGCCAGCGTCGCTCAACAGCTCAACGGACAGGGCTATGAGCGGTTTCTGCCCCTTTACAAGTTGAGGAAGCGCTGGTCGGATCGAATCAAGGAAGTCAATTCGCCGTTGTTCCCCGGATATCTGTTCTGCCGCTTTAATCCGCAGGACCGGCTGCCGATACTGAAGACGCCGGGCGTGATACAGATTGTTGGATTCAATAACGGCCCCGCAGCTGTCGACGAAGCTGAAATCCATTCGATACAAACACTCGTCGCGGCGGGTGTGCCGCATCAACCTTGGCCATTTTTGGCGGCGGGTGATCGCGTCAGAATTGAATCGGGTCCTTTGCTCGGGCTGGAAGGAATCTTGATTGACGTGAAGCGGAGTCATCGCCTGGTTCTTTCGGTCACGCTGCTGCAACGCTCTGTGGCGGTGGAAATCGATTCAGCGCTGGTCGCAGCCGTAAGCCCGGCTCGGCCCCGTCAGCAAGAGAAGCCGAATTCGCAAGACCAAAACGTGCTTGTTTCTGTTTGAGTCGATTGCGTTGAGACAGCACGAAACGAATAGCTGCAGTAACCACTGGTCAAAGAGGATCTCTCGTGAGTGATGCATCAAACATGCGATCCAGAGTTGAATCGGAACCGAAGAAGCCAGCCGTCGCCTTTGCGAACGGCTCGACGCCGCTAGCCGGTTTTCTTTCCGAAGAGCATTTCCGCAGAATGCTGAGCCGAGAACGCAAGCGTTCTGAGCGCTCGCGGAAGCACTTTGTGTTGATGCTCATTGACGGCAAGGGCTTGAAGAGCAAGAAGACGGATGCACTGCTGGAGCAGATTGCCGTGGTGCTGGGAGCGAGCGTCCGCGAGACAGACGTGGCTGGGTGGTTTGAAAACAACGCTGTTTTTGGCGTGGTTTTCACTGAGTTTGGAGAATGCGAAGTCAGCACGGCCGTAAAGATCATCGAAGCGAAGATGACCGCGGAACTGCAGCGATCATTTCGGGCGAATCAACTGAACAGCTTTCAAATTTCGTTTTACTCGTTTCCGGATGGCTGGGACGGCAAAGGACCGGCAAAACCCGTGGACGCCGAGTTCTACCCGGATCTCTTCGAAGTGGAGAAGAAGAAGAAACTATCTCTGCTGCTGAAACGCGTGATGGACGTTCTGGGCGCGTCTGTTGCACTGCTTCTCCTATCACCCGTGTTTTTGGTGCTGGCGGTTTTGGTGAAACTCACCTCCAAGGGTCCGGTATTTTTCCGCCAGCAGCGCGTCGGCAGGTATGGTGTTCCCTTCGAGTTTCTGAAGTTTCGTTCGATGCACGTGTCAACCGACGCAGCGATTCACAAGGAATACGTGAAGAAGTTTATCGCCGGCAAGACCGTGCCGTCAGGAAGCAATCCGGACGCGAAGGTCACCTACAAGATCACCAACGATCCGCGGGTCACGTGGATCGGCAAGATCATGCGCCGCACCAGCCTGGATGAAATTCCCCAGTTCTGGATCGTTTTGGAGGGCCAGATGTCCCTGGTCGGACCTCGGCCTCCGATTCCCTACGAGCTCGAGACCTACGACATTTGGCATCGTCGCCGCGTGCTGGAATCGCGGCCTGGGATCACCGGCCTCTGGCAAGTGTACGGTCGAAGCAAAACGACGTTTGACGAGATGGTTCGTCTGGACCTGCAATATTCGCGCATGTGGTCTCCGATGCTGGATGTGAAGATCCTGCTACAAACGCCTCGCGCAGTCCTTTCCGGTGACGGCGCCTACTAAACCAGTCAAGCCCGTAGTGGTTCTGGCGTGCGTCGTGGCCAGCAACCAAATCCGAGTAAGCATCAGGCCGTGGGTTTGATCGGCTCCCCGAGTGTTGCAGCTGCGTGCTATTCGAGTTTTGCCCCTCAAGGCGGAGAAAAATGGCGATTAGCCTGAGCATTGAGTCTCAACCGAAGGTTCCCGTGCCAAATACTTCTTCCGACAGTGTGCTCAGGGTTGGCGTGATCGGTTACGGCTACTGGGGACCGAACATTGTGCGGAACTTTCACGGGCAGGAGCGCTCGCGCGTGGTGGCCGTTTGTGACCAGAGCCAAAAATCGCTCGACCGCGTGCGCCACGCTTTTCCTGGAATGCACACGACCAGAGACTCCCGGGAATTATTGACCTCACCTGATATTGATGCCGTGGCCGTGGTCACGCCGGTGTGGACGCACTTCGAGCTTGCCAAAATCGCACTCGAAAATGGCAAGCATGTATTCGTCGAGAAACCCTTTACCTGCACAACGGCGCAAGGGGAGGAATTAATCGAGCTGGCAGAGCGCAAGCATCTGAAGATCATGGTGGACCATACGTTCCTGTTCACCGGCGCGGTGAATCGGATGAAGGAAATGATCGACAACGGGACGCTGGGCGATTTGTACTACTACGATTCGACGCGCGTGAACTTGGGACTGTTCCAGCACGATGTCAACGTACTGTGGGATCTGGCGCCGCACGATCTTTCCATCATGGATTATTTGATCAAGGAAAAACCGGAAGCGGTGGTCGCGACCGGTGAGCGTCATCTGAATGGCGTTGCGGACATCGCGTTCATGACGCTTTATTACCCAGGCAACATGATCGGCCACATCAACGTCAACTGGCTTTCGCCGGTGAAGGTGCGCACCACACTGATCGGCGGCGAAAAGAAGATGTTGGTTTGGAACGACCTGGAGGCTGACGAAAAGCTGAAGGTGTATGACAAAGGTGTGCAGATGACGAGCGGAGAGGCCGTCTATCAAACGCTGGTCAGTTACCGTACGGGAGACATGTGGGCCCCGCGCGTGGAGCAGGTGGAAGCGCTGAAGGTTGAGGCGGCGTACTTTGTCGACTGCGTGATGAACGACAAGACGCCGTTCAACGACGGACTGGCAGGCTTGCACGTGGTGCGCATGCTGGAGGCAGCGGATCTGTCGCTCCAGCAGAAGGGCAAAGTAGTGCAGCTATGAACGAATTCGTTTCGATCGCACCGGACGTCAAGCTGGGGAAGAACGTAAAGTTGTCAAAATTCATCAACATGTACGGATGCACGGTGGGCGACGACACCAAGATTGGCGCGTTTGTCGAGATTCAAAAGAACGCCACGGTCGGCAAAAATTGCAAGGTCTCCAGTCACACGTTCATTTGTGAAGGTGTCACGATCGAAGACGGCGTCTTCCTCGGCCACAACGTAACGTTCATCAACGATTCCTATCCGCGCGCGACGGCAGCGAGCGGCCAGTTGCAGACAGAGGCGGACTGGAAGGTCGAAAAGACAGTCGTAAGAAAAGGCGCGTCCATTGGATCAGGTTCAACGATTCTGGCAAACGTCACGATTGGCGAGAACGCGATCGTGGGCGCCGGAAGCGTTGTGACCAAAGATGTGCCGGCGAACGCAGTTGTCGCAGGAAATCCCGCCCGGTTGTTGCGGTACATTACCGAAGAGTCGAGGATCGCATAATGTCCCTTTCCGAGAAAATTCCGTTTCTGGATTTGATCACACCGCACCAGGAGCTCGAGCCCGAGCTCACTGCTGTGTTTCAGAAGGTGCTGCGCACGGCTGGTTTTGTGGGCGGCGCAATGGTCGAGAATTTCGAAAACGAATTCGCCGCGTTTTGTGACGCGAAGTACTGCGTTGGCGTGGCCAACGGCACCGACGCCGTCCGCTTTGCTTTAATGGCCGCAGGAGTGCAGCCGGGCGACATCGTCGTTACCGTCCCGCACACCTTCATCGCGACGACCGAGGCAATCAGTCAGGCCGGCGCGCGGCCGGATTTCGTTGATATAGATGAACAGACGTATTCGATGGACGTCGCGAACCTGCGAGAATATCTGGAACGGGAATGCTACGTTGACCGCGAGACAGGCAAACCTTACCACAGAAAGTATCGTGCGCCAGTCACCGCCATTGTGCCGGTGCACATCTACGGGCAATGCGCGGACATGGATCCGATCCTGGAGATCGCGCGACGCTACAATCTGATCGTAGTCGAAGATGCCTGCCAGGCACATGGCGCGGAATATTTTTCCCAGAAAGAAAATCGCTGGAGAAAAGCGGGCTCGATGGGCCACGCTGCCGCTTTCAGTTTTTATCCTGGCAAGAACCTTGGCGCTTGCGGAGAAGCTGGCGCCGTGACGACCAACAGCGAAGAGATGGCGCGCCAGATGCGCATGTTGCGCGATCATGGCCAACTGAAAAAGTATTACCACAGCATCGAGGGATATAATGGCCGGCTGGATTCGCTGCAAGCGGGACTGCTGAGCGTAAAGCTACGTCACCTGGCGGATTGGAACCAGAAGCGCCAGGAAGCTGCAGGCCGTTACGACCAGCTGTTGTCCTCGGCGGATGGTGTGATCGCGCCTCACCGCCCTTCATGGTCGCGCCCGGTGCATCATCTGTACGTCGTCCGTGTGGCGGATCGCGACGGATTGCAGAAGCATCTCGCCGACGCCAAGATCGATACCGGAATTCACTATCCGATTCCTCTTCATCTGCAGAAGGCGTACGAAGGATTTGGTTTCAAGAAAGGTGACTTCCCGGTCACCGAAAAAGTCGCTTCGGAAATCCTCTCACTTCCCATGTATCCGCAACTTCAGGCCCCGGCGCAGGCACGAGTCGTCCAGAAGATTCAGGAATTTGCCGCCGTCGGTGCCCTTCGTTAGGAATGTCCTCCAAATTCTAAGAGGCGTTTATTTATTCAGAGGCTTCGCGGAAGCGAGGTTTTTGGGCGGGAGCCTACGCGATAGCTGCTAGT
>CAWBLT010000014.1:0-305070 GCA_963789665.1 uncultured Acidobacteriota bacterium
TATCTCGAAGCAATCAGGCGCTTGCAGCCTCACGGCCCCTACTTCCTCATCGGCTACTCTCTCGGCGGGCTCGTCACGCTCGAAATGGCCAATCGCCTGACCAATCAAGGAGAGAAAGTCGCATTACTCGCCATGCTCGAAAGCTACCCGCACTCGCGGTTTCTTTCACTAGGACAGCGCGTGCGCCTCGGTACCCGACTAGCCACTCATCGAGCAACCACGGTCGGCCGCTTGCCCATAAGCGACGCGCTTTCCTACATCGTTCGACCCTCGGAGCGCCGGCTGTACGTTTCTCGCGATAGGAATGGGAACGCACCAAGTCAATTGCCGGTCGGTGCATCCCATACTCCAGCAATGCAGCGCGCCCGTGAAAGTGCCTATAAATCCTTGATGCGCTATCGACCACGCTATTACAGCGGCGAAATAAAGTTCGTGAGGGCCGAGACTGTCACGGATTTCCCGGATAATCCCACCGCAGTATGGTCTCACTTAGTCGCCAGGTTTCAGGTCGCGACGGTGGCGGGCGATCATTTGGGAATCCTTGGCACGCACTTCGAGAATCTCGCCTCGGTGATTTCCCGTTTCCTGCGTGAAGCTTCGGCCTAGCGGCGAAAGCGGCATTCGAACAGCGTCAACCAAGGATCTCTTCCAACTGAATATGAACGGTGCAGAAAGTCTAATCCGCACGCTGGTCGCTGGGGGCGTTGACGCCTGTTTCACGAATCCCGGCACCTCGGAAATGCACATCGTCGCCGCGCTCGACCAGGTAACGGAGATGCGTTGCGTGCTCGGCCTCTTCGAAGGTGTGGTCACGGGAGCCGCGGACGGCTATGCGCGCATGGCCGAGAAGCCGGCATGCACGCTGCTGCATCTCGGTCCCGGCCTGGCTAACGGGACGGCGAACTTGCACAACGCGAGTCGGGCGCAAGTTCCGATCGTCAGCATCGTCGGGCAACATGCGACCCATCATCTGCGCTATGACGCGCCGCTCACATCCGACATTGAAGCGATCGCGCGGCCGTATTCCAAATGGTTGCGCACATCCTCCGCTGCATCCGGCCTCGGCCGCGACGCCGCGGAGGCCATCATTGCTGCGCGCACGGCACCGGGCCAAATTGCCACGCTGATTGTCCCCGCTGATGTGGCGTGGAACAACGGCGGGTCCATTGCCGCAATCCCCGCGGTCCCGAGAGCGCCACTGCCCTACGCCGAATCTGTCGATCGAGCGGCGTTGATGCTCCGGTTGGACGTGCCCACGGCGCTCCTGCTCAGCGGATCCGCGCTGTGCGGCGAAGGACTCCAAGCAGCCGGTCGCATCGCTGCGGCCACCAACGCCAAACTGCTTGCGCCCTATCCAATCACGCGCGTCGAGCGTGGCGCCGGTGCTCCTCCGGTGCAGAGAATTCCCTACATGCCGGAGCAGGCAGTCGAATTTCTGAAAAATATTCGGCAGCTAATTCTGGTGGGAGCGGCTGCTCCGGTTTCCTACTTTGCTTATCCCGGCAAGAATAGTGTGTTGACTCCGGCAGAGTGTGAAATCCATGCGCTGGCGACCCCCGGAGAGGATTATGTCGGCGCACTCGATGCCCTGGTGGCGGCTTTGTCGTTGCAGAATCGCAAGCCGTTGCTGGCGGACAAGGCCGAACGGCCGCCCAGGCCCAGCGGCGAGATCACTTTGGCTGGGCTTGCCGCTGCATTGGGAGCGTTACTGCCCGAGAATGCGATCGTCGTTGACGAGGCCATGACCTCTGGACGAGGCATCATGGCTGCCACCGCAGGAGCTCCGCCTCACGATTGGCTCGCGAACACAGGTGGTTCGATAGGCATCGCTCTGCCACTGGCCGTAGGTGCGGCCGTCGCTTGCCCCACGCGCCGCGTTTTGTGCCTCACGGCGGATGGCAGCGGGATGTACACCGCGCAAGCGCTGTGGACGATGGCGCGAGAAGGCCTGAACGTAACGACGGTGGTTTTTGCGAACCGCACTTATGCGGTGCTGCAACGTGAATTTGCGGGTCTTGGCGTTGGGACACCAGGTCCCCGCGCGGCGAGTTTGTTTGACATCGGCCTGCCCGCGCTCGACTGGGTGCATCTGGCGAAGGGAATGGGAGTGCCCGGCAGCCGCGTTACCTCACTCGACGCATTCGCGAAAGCACTGAGAGAAGGATTTGAAGGTGAAGGGCCTACGTTGATTGAAGTTCCTCTGTAAGAATTCGGAGACGGCCTGACTTCTTGCGACGGCGACCGCCTGCCGCAGGCGATGAATCGCTACTTCGGAGGTGCTGGCGGAGCCGCCCACTTTGCAAGTTCGTCCTTCCGAACCTTGCCGGTCGGGCCCACGGGCAATTCGGGCATGAGCAAAATCCGCGAAGGCCTTTTATAAGGCGCGAGATTCTTTCCGGCATGATCCGCAATTTCAGCGACGTTCGCAGCGGAACCCGGCGACAATTGTACAAAAGCGATAACTTCCTCGCCGCCTTCCACACCTTGAACGGATCGTCCGATCACCGCCGAGCGCACCACCGCAGGATGAGTATTCAGCACTGCCTCGACTTCGGCGGGATAGACGTTCATCCCGAAACGGACGATCAATTCCTTCGTGCGTCCCACGATGAATAGATGCCCGTCTTCCATTCTAGCGAGGTCGCGGGTATTGAACCATCCATCCGGGTTAATGGCGGCGGCAGTTTCCTCCGGGGCGCGGTAATAACCCTTCGCAATATTTGGCCCGCGCACCGACAGTTCGCCCACTTCCCCGTCCCCTACCTGTTTTCCGTCCGTCCCTACTAGCCTGATTTCCACTCCAGGAAGAATTCGTCCGACGGAAAGATCACTCCGGGGTTCCTCAACCCTGGCCTGTGCAATCGTGGGGGAGCATTCCGTCACGCCGTAACCATTGTGGAGAGGCATGCCGAAGAGGTCCTCGACAGCCGATTTTACAGCGGACTGCAGCGGTGCACCGGACGAAGAGATGATCCGCAGCGCAGGAAATTTCAACGGCCCCGACAAACCCTTCGCTCTTGCATAGTCGGCCAAGAGCGCGAACATCGCGGGCACGCCCAGTACGATCGTCAGCCGATCGCGTTCCAGTGTCGCGAGCGCCGCGACTGGATCAAAACGTGGCGCTAAATAAAGCGTGGCGCCGCTGAGCAGCGTGCCGAGAAGAACTACAGAGAGTCCCACAGCGTGAGACATCGGCAGCACACCATAGAGTCGGTCATCGGGAGTTAGCGAACGGATTCGCGCCGATACCGCTGCTATGAACAGCAAGTTCCTGTGAGTCAGCACCACGCCTTTTGGAAGCCCAGTGGTGCCGGAAGTATAGATCAGCGCGGCCACTCGATCAGCGCTGCTGCTGTTTTTCTCGATTGGCTCCGGTTTGACCTGCTCATTCAGTGCACCGACACCGATCACACCTAGCCCGGCTACGTCGCCGATGACGGCAACATGCCGCTTGGCGTGCTGCGTGGCGTGCGGCGAGACGCTCGTCATATAGATCACCCGGCGGGCACCGCAGTGATCTCGAATATCATCAATCTCCCGCGCCGAAAGCCGCGCATTTGCCAGCACCGGCCATGCATCCATCCCCGTCAAGGCCAGGAAAATCGCGATGAACGCGCGGCAGTTTTCGCATACCAGCATGACTCGATCGCCAGGGCGCACGCCCGAGTCGCGGAGCCACGTGCGGGCCTCGGTTACAACCACATCCAATTGGCCATAAGTCCAATTTCCAGAGGTTTCGACCAAAGCTAGCCGGTCGGGAGAGCGATCGGTCCATGGTCTGATGGCGTCGCCGATGCTCTCGGGCAGGGATTTCAGTAGTTCGGGCGCCTGAATATCAATCATGTGCGTTCATCATACCAGTTCGTCGTAAACCAGTGTGGAGCGCGACCTGACGGCTGCGGCGCGACCAACAATGGATGCGGACGTCGGCGCCGGAAAAGCGTATGCGGAAATTGAACGTGGTGCCTGGCTCAGGACAGGCGTTGGATCCCGAATAATTCCCCGTGCGCACATCATGTTGTCGCGAATTTACCCGCGCACGGCCGGAGTCATCGCCGAAAGTGTCGAAGCGTCAGCCTTGGTTGATAGCTAAGAACTGCAGCCAGTTGCGATACACGGATGCGGCCGATGCCTGCCAGGCGCCACGCAGCGCACCCGCGACAGCAGCCTCAGGAAATTTCGCCAGAAGCTCCTCGCGCGGCTCTAACTCCACAGACTTTTGAAAATCGCAGAGAAGTTTTGCCGCCCCCGCGTCGAAATATCCGTGCGGCATGCTGGGATACGTTTCTCGCTCCCGACGCAGAAATCTCTTGATGTCTCTGCGATATTCCTTCAGCAGGGTTCGCGTGCCGTACTCCGGATGCCCCTGAAAATGCACAAAGAGACTGTCTTTTTTCCTTTTCACAAATAGATCAACGCCCGCATCCGCGGATTGCGTAAGTACCTGGTAACCGCAGGAAGCCAGCGCATCTGCTTGTACTTCGTTCCAGCGGGAATGCGGGATTTGCATCTTGTCGCCGGCGCCTTCCGTGAGCGCATGCTTGCGAATCTTCTTGTACTCGAACACGCCGAATTGCTTGTCTGCGAGCCGGTGCCGGGGAATGCCATCGCTGTAGAGCACGCCGGCATGCGCCGCCAGGCACGACAAAACTGTGGAAGTTGTATTGTGCTCGGCCCAATCCAAGACTTCGGTCAATGCAGGCCAGTAGGGTTCGTTCCGCAGGTCGGATTGGCGCGGCTCGGTGCCCGTCATGATCACGCCATCAAAACGGCTGTTCAGCAGTTCGCCAATGCCGGAATAAAACTTGCCAAGATGCTTCTCTCCTCCATCCGTGTGGGGAAGTTTCGGCAGAGAATAAAGTTTCAGGGATACCGGAATGTTGCCGGCGGCGGATTCAAGGAGTTCAAAGAATTGCGCTTCGGTGTCTTCCAGAGCCGAATCCGGCATGTTATTAATCAGCGCGATTCGGACGTAACCCCGTTGGGCAGCCGGGCCGCGCGCCGGGCTTGGGCTTGCGGAGTGCTCGCGATTCTTCCGCAGCAGAAGATCGGGAACGCGCTCTCCGTCGATTACGATGGACATTCACTGTCTCCCAAGCCAAGGAACACGAAAATCCTGTCAGACTTACCGAGTCGTTTTCTCGAGCGCCTGTTCCAAGTCGGCGAGGATGTCGTCAATGTGCTCGATGCCCACGCTCAACCGAATCATCTCGGGCGTCACGCCCGCCTTCATTTGTTCTTCCGGCGTCAATTGCCGGTGCGTCGTGGACGCCGGATGACAAGCCAGTGATTTGGCATCGCCCATGTTGACCATGCGCTTAAACAAGCGTAGCGCATCGAAGCATTTTACTCCTCGCTCGAAGCCGCCCTTCACTCCGAACGTCAGCAGAGAACAGAACTGCGAGCCCAAATACCGGTGCGCCATTGGGTACAACGGGCTGTCGGGAAAGCCGGCGTAATTCACCCATGCCACCTGCTTATGATTGCGCAGAAATTCCGCTACCTTGCGAGCATTCTCCACGTGACGCTCAACGCGTAACGCCATCGTCTCGACACCTTGCAGCAACAAGAAACCGTTGAACGGCGAAAGTGTAGCCCCCGTATTTCGTTGCGCGACCGTCCGGCAGCGCGCGACGTACGCCGCCGCCCCGAACTGTTCGGTGTAAACGACTCCGTGATAAGCAATTTCCGGCTTATTCAGCATGTAAAAGCGTTCCGGATGGTCGCGCCACGGAAACTTTCCGCTGTCAACGATCATTCCACCAAGCGTGGTGCCGTGCCCTCCCATGAATTTCGTCATGGAATGCACCACTACGTCCGCGCCGTACTCCATCGGTCGCAAAAGGATTGGCGTCGCCACGGTGTTGTCAACGATCAACGGCACGCCGTGTTTGTGCGCCACCCGCGCCAGTCCTTCGATATCGGCAACATTTCCCGCCGGATTGCCCACGCTTTCGCAGAAGACCGCTCGCGTGTCCTCGTCGATCAACTTTTCCACGGCCTCGGGACTGTCGTCCTCTGCAAACCGCCCGGCAATTCCTTGCTTGGGCAAAATGTGCGCGAGCAAGGTGTAGGTGGCGCCGTAAAGTTGCGGAAGTGAAACGATGTTGTGTCCCATCTCGGCGATATTGATGAGGGAGTAGTGAATGGCCGCCATTCCCGAACTCACGCTCAGTGCTTCGACGCCGCCCTCCAGCGCGGCAACTCGCTTTTCGAGCACTGTATTGGTGGGATTTCCGATCCGGGTATAAATATTCCCCAGGACTTCAAGATTGAATAATGCCGCACCATGCGCCGCGTCGTCGAATTCGAACGCCACAGTCTGATAGATCGGCACAGCCACGGCTTTCGTCGTGGGATCGCCGTCGTAGCCAACGTGAATCGCGATGGTTTCTCGCTTCATGCTCTACACATCCTCGGCGATAGGAAGATGGCTAAGGGAGCCTTGATTCTCTGGACCTCGCGATCGGTCGCGCCGGAAGAAATTGCGGACGAGTTACTTCGCATCGCTCATTCGGCGATCGTCGACATGCGCGAAGCCGGCACAGATGCTGGATTCCGCGCCAGCGACTTCATCATCGTCTGTGTCACCCGTTTCGCGGCGAAGCCGGCACCAAAGGCGAAACGCATCACCGGTCCAAAGCTGTTGGCCGCCGCAATCCCGACGAAGTAAAGGCCGGGAACGGATGACTCAAAACTCGACGAAAGTGCTGGTGCTCCGTTGACGCACTTGAGCTTCGCGCGAATCGCAGGATTCAGGAAAGCCAATCGCTCCATATCCACTTTGTATCCCGTCGCCGCAATAATATGTTCCGTAACGATTTCGCGTGCCGAGCCATCCAAGCCACGCAGTTGCAAGCGTACTTTGCCGTCCCGGATTTCGGCGCTCTCCACGTTGCATCCAAGTGCCAGCGGCACCCGCCCCATCACCTTGTCCTTGACGAACCACCCGGCGGATGGCCCAAGTGTTGTTCGAACCAGATCGACGCGCAAACTCTCCGGAAGATAATGAAATAGCGCCGCTCCGTCGGAAAAGAAGCGCGAGCGCATTCCCGGGCCAAGCCCGGAATCCGGGTGTCGCATCCGCTGCAACCATGGTCGGCGTTTGCCAGGCACCGGCGCGGTGTGAAATTTCAGCGAAGTGGCGCGAGCCACAAGCTGCGCATCCGCATCGGCGTCTCGCAGCAGTGCGGCCATATCAATCGCCGACGAACCGGCCCCCAGCACTACAACGCTGCGGCCCTTGAACTGTGCTAGATCGTGATGCCGATAGCTATGCGACACGAACTGTGGCGGCAGATGCGTCAAGTTAGTTGGCACATGCTCGAAGTGCGTAATCCCCACCGCGAGCACCACTCGCCGTGCCTTGACCTCTTCGCCATCGTCTAGCCGCACATGAAACCCATCTGCCGAGCGTTCAATGCCGGTAACGACTTTGTCTTCGAGCTCCGGCACCATCCGATCCCGGAAGGCCAGACCATACTCGCTAAAAGTTTCCAGACGCACGGGAATTCCCATGTCGGCGTATTCGATTCCGCGCTCCGCGCAAAATTGCTTCAAAGTGAATTTGCTGTCTGGATCGTAGATGTTCGAAGCGAAACCGTCCGATTTGAGCATCATGCCTTTTGGCATGTGTGCCAGCCAGCTGTCCATCGGCCGGCCGAAAATTCGGAAGGGGATACCGCGACTGCGGAAATGCGCGGCCATCGAAAGTCCGTAAGGACCCGCGCCGACGATCACCGTTTCGATCATAATCTTAGGAATTACCTCTCTCTGTGGATTCAGTCGATTGCCGCGGTCGGCGTGGCCCGCAAACGGCGGCAATCTCAATGCTGGCCCGGAATCGGCCAATTGTCCAGAAACTCTGCTCAGGGCTGTAGCTTGTGAGACAGGCCCTGCCGCCTGTTGATGTGCAATCCAGTTGCCTGTCGGATTTTAAGTAACTGTCCTGGAATCAGTAGCATATACGATCCAGAAATATCCCCCAACGGAAATTCTTTTCCCTCCGCGCCAAGCGATTACCCTTGAGCCGTCGGCGTCGGCTGGCGACCAGGGGAGGCTCGGCGACTGGACTTGGTGTTGGCATTCCCCAATTCCGTGACAGCACGTATCTTCGACCCGCAGAGTGCCAGGCGTCGGATTGACGCCGGCCCTATCGCACCGCGGAAACGTGGCGAAGCTATGTGGCGTACAATGACGCTTCGGCTTGCCACCCAGGAAAATGTAAGGGATAATCAAGAAGTAGGGAAACAATGAGGCAGTAAGGAACATACGATGCAGCATTCCACGGTAACGAGGAAGGGCCAGACGACGATTCCAGGAAAGATTCGCAAGGCTTTGCGAATCAAACCAGGCGACACGCTGGAGTATGTGGTGGACGGGGACCATGCCACGATTCGCGTGCATCCGGGTGCGCGGTCACTTAAGGGTGTGCTCGCCAGCAAGAAGGGTCAGGGGATGTCCTTCGCCCAAATCCGCCAGGCCGCAGCGGCGGTTGCCCGCAATCGCGAAGACGTCCGGTGAGCAAGCGCAGGCTTGTTGACACCAATCTGATCGTTCGCCATTTGGTACAAGACCATGAAATGCACGCCAAGGCCGCTGCAAGACTTTTCGATGCGTGCGACCGCGGCGACGTCGTAATTGTGGTGTTGCCTGCTGTTCTCGCCGAGTGCGTGTTTGTGTTGGATTCCTTTTACGAGCATCCGCGTGGAGAAATCGCTTCGGCGCTCGGCACCCTCCTCTCCAGTCCTGGCGTTGAGATCAGCGAAGAGGCAATTCATCTCGACGCCTTAGATCGCTATCGAAAAACGAAGGTTCATTTCGTAGACTGCTTGATCGCGGCGACCGCGTCGTCCGAAAACACGCCAGTCGCCACCTTCGATCAGGACTTTCGAAGATTTGGCGACGTTCGCGTGGAAATCCAATAGCTTTTCTCTTCGAGTTATCGGTCTCGATTCTCGGACGGTCAGCCACGAACAACGCATGACTGAAGCACCAACTGCGCTCGAATCCAACGTTTTCATGCTGCGCGGGTTATACTCGCCGCCGCAAAGTTGTTCAGGCAGACTGCATTCGGCGAATAGGTCGGGAGACCGACTGAGATCATGCGGGGCGGTCGACCTGGCAAGCTCGCAAGTCGCTTCAAGCGGTTGAGAAAGTGCCAAGAAGAATCCCTCAACTCGACGCCGTCCGCGGCCTGGCAATTCTGGTCGTAATGTTCCATAACATCAGCCCGAAATATCCCCTCTTTCATTCGGACAAGCTGTTCAGCGATGGTTGGATGGGAGTCGACCTTTTCTTCGTGCTTTCCGGACTCTTGATTACCGGGATTCTTTTAGACACGAAACAATCGCCGGGCTATTTCAAGAATTTCTACGTCCGGCGCTGCCTGAGAATTTGGCCGCTCTATTATTCGTTGCTCTTCTTCATGTTCGTGGTCGTTCGTTTCTTGAATACTTCCGAATACCATCTCGTCGTTCAGACCTCATCGCCCTGGTGGGCCTTCCCCCTGTTCTTGCAGAATTTCCTGCTTCCCATTTCAACCAATGCGGCCGGGCCTCTGGGTGTTACGTGGTCACTCGCCATTGAAGAGCAATTTTACCTGGTTTGGCCCCTGGTGGTGCGATTCTGCTCGCCCGCTCAATTACGCCGTCTCGCCGTCGCGGAAATTTGTCTTTCTCCCGCGTTGCGCTATTACCTCGCACTGCACCACGTCGATCTCTACACCAACATCTTCTGCCGCTTAGATGGCCTGATGGCCGGCGCACTTCTTGCGCTTCTCTTACGATCCGAAAACTTTGTACCGTCGAAGCTGCTGAAGCGGGCCTGGATTCTGCTGCTGATCGCGGCGCCGCTGTCATTTCTGACGGAGGCCTTCCATGCGAGATGGATCGTTTTCTCGTTTACGGCGCTGGCGTCGGCAGCGTTCGTCTTCGTTTCGATGTTCTCCGAACGAAAATGGCTGAAGATGATAATGACCAACCGCTTCCTGGTTTATACGGGGACTATCAGTTATGGGCTGTACTTGCTGCACAAAATCCCATTCGGTTTGGTGCAGACACTCCGTCTGGACCGGAACCCCTACCTGCCACTGCCCATCATTTTCGTTACGAGCTTCGGCCTTGCGGCGCTCTCCTGGAATTTGCTCGAAAAACCGTTCCTCAAACTAAAACGATTCTTCGATTCGAAGCCGCTCGACACTGATCGGGCGCATTCCTCGTCCGGGCTTGCCACGTAAGGAATCGGTTGCCCCGTTGCCAGAACCCAAAGGCACGCCGAAAAACTACTTATGGAGCGCTTCCGCCGTACGCCACTGGCGTCTTGTTCTCGGCGCTCCAGTTGTTACGGAATGGCCGCTGAGGCTTCATTGGAATTGACGCTTTCGCGGCCTAGCGCATCTACTGCCCGAGTCACGTAGTAATAAGTCAGACCGCTTTCCACAGTGTTGTCAGTGAATGTAGTTCCCGGAATAGGCGATGTATTGATCCGAACGTAATTTCCTGCGGGAGTCGTGCTCCGATACACGTTGTATCCGGCAACCTGTGAACTGCTAGCCTGCCATTTCAGCTTGACCGTGTGGGCTGTGCCAGTCGATCGCAGATGGATCAGGGACGGCGAGCCACTGGTCTTACGCACCCATTGCGCACTTAACAGCAAGACACTGAGCACCGCGATCCCAGTTCCCACTTTCGTCCGAACGGAGACGCTACGGTCCCGGGTCAAGAGAATCTGACACATTACCAAGAGTGCCAACGCAACTCCACCGACCATAAGTGCCAGAAACCAGCTTCCGCTGAGTGCCTCGGGCACCAGTGACGGTAAGTTGTGAAACTTATGTCTCAACCGCGGATCGATCCAGATATTTTCGACTGTGAAGACAAAGAGTAGGGACGCGAGGCCCCACGCAATCAACGCTAACCCCGGCCTTTGCCTCGAAGGGCCCCGCGAACCTCCACCCATTGGACGCTCTCCCGATGCGAATCGTGCTCAAATTGATCATCAATTCAACCTAAGGACACGTTTTGGAAGCAAGGACGGCTTTCGGGAACATAATGAAATCATATTTGCTTCTCAGATTTATCCCCGCGTCGAGCTCCAGCGGCCTTGTTGCAACGTATTCGAGCCGCAGGCATTTCGCGATAGTCATAAGATGTATCTGCATTTCGATACGAGCGAAATGCATCCCGATGCAGTTTCGCGGACCCGCAGAAAATGGAATCATCGCCATGCGATGCCGATGTTTTGAATTCTCGGGTCGAAAGCGATCTGGGTTAAATCGACCCGGGTCCACCCACAAATCGGGATGTCGCTGTATGAAGTAGGGTGGTACGTAAAGCTCAGTTCCTGCCGGAACGAAATAGTCTCCGAGCCAATCATCTCTCAACGCTTTACGGCTCACGGACCAACCGGCCGGGTACAAACGCATTGTCTCCTCGATAATTTGTCGCGCATAGGGAAACTTAGGCAGATCATCGAATTCAAATGGTGTCGTCAAGGATTCGAGCTCGTTGGCTAGCCTCTGTGCCACTTCGGGGTGCTGGGAGATCAGATACCAGGTCCAATTCAGTGTGCTCGCTGTCGTCTCGTGACCCGCAACGATTAACGTGAGGGTCTCGTCGATGATTAGGCGATCCGGCATGAGCTGCCCGCTTTGCGGATCACGCGCTTGCATCATTACGCCCAATGCATCGGTGGCAGGTGCCGTGTCTTTTCTTTTTCGGTTGATGATTTGAAGAATGACTTTCCCTAACGCTCGAAACGAGCGTGCAAAAGCCATGTCGCGAGTCTGCTCGACAGTAAGAATCTCAAAATGGGAGCTAGCCTCTAGGTAGTCTTCGCCAAATATAAAGCGCAGCACGACCTCCAGGGCCATGCCGCTGACGTCGTGCGTGACATTTACACTTTCGTTTCTCTGTGCTGCCCCTTGCCATTTCCGGAGCAGTCCGGAGTTGACCGCTACAATCACCTTAATCAAGGTCACGATGGATTCCTGGTTGAAGGCAGGCTGTATCATTCGTCGCTGCCGCTTCCAGAGTTCCCCCTCGCTCACCATTAGGCCGTCGCCAAGAAGCAGTGCGACGCGTTCGATATTCTGACCTTTCACGTAGTTCTGCCAGTTCTCTACTAGAACATGATGGGCAAACTCGACGTTCCTGGTCACATAAGCATTAAATCCAGCTATAGAGGCCTTATAAATGTCACCGTAGCTCTCGAATTGACGACCCATCCACTCGAGCAGGTCGTCCTTGGCTCTAAATTGCTCTTGCGGACCAGGCGGTATGCGCCCGTGTTTGGAATTCAAGTCTCCGGTCTTCTGTTTGTCTGAGTTTCCCATTTGACCTTTCGAGTAGCAGACACTCTACACCCCAAGCCCTGCTTAGCGTCAACAGGCGGCAGCCAGGGAAGCTTCGATTCTGTGGTTAAGTCCTGAAAGTCGCGGTATCCGTTCACGTGGATTTCAAGTTTCCGATCACGCGTGCGGATTCGACGAGTGGACAACACACTGGCAATTCTTCTGTTGGCGGTTTCCGGAATCTCCGTATAGTCTTGGTCTCGTAATGCGCCGGAGCATTGCCGCAAATGACGAATGACAAACTTGTAGGCACGTGGAAGTTGGTGTCCGCCTCGAGCACAACATCCACCGGAGAGCGCATCGAAGCCCCCTATGGCCCCGGCCCCGCGGGTTTTCTCACCTACAGTGGGGACGGCAGAATGACGTCCCTGATCAGCTACGGCGGTCGCAAGCCACTCTCGTTCGGCGGCGGGACTCGCTCGCCACAGGAAGAACAGGCGGAAGCGTTCAACACATTTCTTGCTTATGCCGGGCGATTCACGCTCAGCGATGACCAGGTGACCCACCACGTGGAAATCTCCTCGATTCAGAACTATGTGAATAAAGACCTGGTGCGCAAGATCAAATTCGAGGACGATCGAATCACGTTGGTTACGCCGCCGATGGCGGTGAACGGAAAAATCCAAACCGTCGAATTGGTTTGGCAGCGTTTACCGGCCGGTTCCTGATTCGGCCATTTTCTGAACAGGCGGGTTTGCACTTAAATAGTTACCGAAAGACTCTTGAGTCCCCTGAAGCCGAATGTCGGAGCCCACTCCGGTCGGGGACCGGCGAGCTTCATCTCCGGAAAACGCTGCACCAGATTCAGGAGCGCAACCTGCCCCTCTAATCGCGCGAGTTGATTTCCGATGCAAAAATGCGGTCCGGCGCTGAACGCTAGATGCTGATTGTTCAGCCTGTTCAGGTTTAACTGATTGGGTTCTTTAAATTGTTTTGGATCACGGTTCGCCGCGCCGAGCATGCACAGAATTGACCATCTCTTCGGTATCCGCTGGCCGCAAACCTCGATATCTTCCTTCAGCACTCGAGCCGTGAATTGCACCGGGCTCTCGTAACGCAAAATCTCTTCCACCGCCGAGCGAATCATCTCCGGTTTCTCGCGCAACTCCGCGGTCTCTTGCGGGTGCTTCAGCAGCGTGTACATGCCATTACCGATCAGATTTCGCGTCGTTTCATGCCCTGCGAAAAGCAGCGCAATACACTGCGCGTAGAGTTCTTCTTCGGTCAGTACCTCGCCATCTTCCTCGATGTCAATGAGCAAGCTGATCAGGTCGTTTCCTTTATTGCGGCGCCTTTCCGCAACAGCCTTGCGGAAAAAATCGGTCATCGCTATCAGTGCATCTTGCGCCGCGCGCGCCTGTTCCACCGTGCGCTCTGGATTGCCGCGAAACACCGCAATCGCCCGGGACCAATTGACGAACGTGTCATGCAGCTCCTGCGGCACTCCGAGCAGCTCCGAAATAATGCGCACGGGCATCGGATTCGCAAACTCCTGCATGAGTTCGACTTCGGAGCCGTGCTGCAACGGCTTCAGCATGCCCTCTACGATGGCCTCGACTCGGGGACGCAAGCCTTCAACGGCTGCGGGCGCAAAACCTTTATTGAGCAGTTTGCGCAGTCGAGTGTGCTCGGGCGCGTCCATGAAAATCAGCCACAAATTCAGCATCCGCGCCAGCTCGCGGAACTCGGACTGGCTGTCCGGCGGCAGAAGCGCCAACATCTGCTGCGCGCGTTTCGCGGATAGTCGAGGGTCCTTCGCAACCGAGGAGCACTCGGCGTGACTGAAAATTGCCCAGGCCCCCCATTGGCCGTCAACATCCAACAAATGCAGCGGCCCTCCCTCATGCATGCGGGCGTACATGGGATATGGGTCCTGCAGAGTCTCGCCGCCGAAAGTGATTTTTTGAACGCTGACCTTGGACAACCCTTACCTCCGCACACCATTGGAATTTCCGTCAGGCAACCCGTCATGCATTGATGCCAATTTTAACACGCTTGTGGTGGAGACCTGCTGAGGCGAGCTCTGCTCGTGTTCTCCTTTGCTCAGCTATCAGCAATCTGCAGCTAGCCCGGGGGATTGGGGCCCGCCAGGAATCCACCATCCAGAACCAATGGCTGGCCCGTCATAAATGATGCGCGCTCCGAACACATCCATAAAACGGCCTCCGCAACCTCCATCGGTTTTCCGAGACGGCCGATGGGGTGGAGCCCGATCGAGTATTTCTTCATGTCCGGCGCGCCAAAAAGCCGTTCACCCATTGGCGTTTCGATCACCGCGGGGCACACTGCGTTTACCCGGATGCGATTTCGGGCATTTTCGAGCGCGGCACACTTAGTCAGGCCAATGACTCCATGCTTGGTGGCGCAATACGTCGCGGCGCCAGCGCTACCCATCAGCCCCCCGATGGACGACATGTTCACGATTGCTCCGCCGCCACCCTGCTTGAGCATCTGTCGAATTTCGTACTTCAAGCACAGCCACACACCCTTGAGATTGATGTCGATGGTGCGATCCCAGTCTTCTTCCGTTTGGCTGACGATCGGAACCCACTTGCCCTCAATCCCGGCATTGTTGAATGCCACATCCAGCCTGCCAAATTTCTCCACAGTCTTCTTCATCAGGTTCTCAACTTCCGCCGCCTTCGACACATCGGTTTTCACGAACAATCCCTCGCCACCCGCGGCGCGCACCAACTCAACGCTCTCGTTCCCTTCCACTTCCCGGCGCCCGGCAACTACGACCTTCGCCCCGGCCTTCGCGAAAAGTATCGCCGTGTCACGGCCGATTCCAGACGTCCCGCCTGTCACCAGCGCAGTTTTGCCTTCTAACTCCCTAGTCATAATTTCCTCTCACGGATCAAATCCGCCTAGACGCAGGGCAGAGTCTAGGCTTTGGCTGAAGTTCGCGTCAAGCGCCCACGGAGCCTTCGTAAGCACGCGCTCTGCCAGCAATGGTCATCGCAATGGCGGCCTGGGGATTGAGCGCTGGCCGTTCCTTGAGGGTCCAGCAGCCGTTCGATTCGTTCCGGCGCGTCTTCATTGGCGAGCTCGTTATCGTCGTTGGCGACCTCCTCCGTGTGACGCCCAATCGCGGCTGGGAAGCAAATTGCCACATTAAGGAAGTGTTTTCATTCGCCACGCACGCCCGTCAGCTCTTGAGGCGGCATCAATCACGCAACTATCTTATTGTCATAAGGATAGAGGATGCTGAGTTTCATCCACATTCTCCCGTTTTGGTCCGCGGATTGCGTTTTACACCTTCGTACAGCTTTCGATTCTGACCGCCCGCCGCATCATTTGTTCCGATCTGTTGCGACCCGGGAGTTATGTGGAGGTTTGGCGCAAGGTGAAACCAACGGTCGTGATTACCACTACGGTTCGCTGGTTCCCTACTGCTCGATTGGCTGTCGCCCTGGCGAACGCTGGGTTCATCGTAGACGCCGTCTGCCCCACGAACCATCCTCTCAGCAAGTCCGAGGCGGTGCGCCGAATTTATCGTTACCGCGGCCTCGATCCGCTTACGTCGTTCTCAGACGCGATCGCCGCCGCAAAGCCTGATTTGATCGTTCCTGGCGACGACTTGGCAACCCAACACTTGCACGCCCTATATGACCAGAAACAGCGCAAGCATGGCGCCGGCACCCCGATTTGCGCGCTGCTCGAGCGCTCCCTCGGAGCGCACCAGAGCTTTCCACATCTGTACGCGAGAACAAAATTTATGGAAATAGCCCGCGAAGAGGGCGTGCGCGTTCCGAAGACTGCAGTTATCGCAGACACCGCCGACCTCAGGAAATGGATGGCGCAAACAGGTCTGCCGATGGTCCTGAAGACAGACTTCTCCTCAGGTGGCACCGGAGTCAGAGTTGTTCATAGCCTGGAAGACGCCGAGCGAGCGTTGCGGATTCTGCAAGCTCCTCCGCTCCTGGCACGCGCGGCGAAGCGAGCATTGATCGATAACGACATGACGCTCGTATGGCCGTCACTCTTTCGTCGTCGCTCGATCGTAAATGCGCAGACATTTATTGCGGGGCGCGAAGCAAACAGCGCCGTCGCTTGTTGGAATGGCAAAGTGCTGGCTGAGCTCCATTTTGAAGTGATCAACAAAGTGGGCTCGTCCGGGCACGCCACGGTCCTGCGCTCGATAGAGAACGCGGAAATGTCCGCCGCTGCTGTAAAGATGGCTCGCCGTCTCAATCTTTCCGGTGTGCATGGATTCGATTTCATGTTGGAGGCGCAAACCGGAAACGCTTACCTCATCGAAATAAATCCTCGATCAACTCAAGTCGGACATCTAACGTTGGGACTCGGGCGTGATATCCCGGCGGCTCTGTTCGCGGCGGTGTCCGGGCAGGAAGTTCGTCCAGCTCCAAAAGTCACCGAGGACGACACGATTGCGCTGTTTCCGCAGGAGTGGATTCGCGACCCGTCCAGCGCTTTTTTGCAGTCGGCCTATCACGACGTGCCTTGGGAAAGGCCTGAATTGATTCGTGCCTGCGTTAGTACGCGCCGCAAGCAACGCGCGTGGTACTCCCAACAGAGTCGCCTACAGGAATTTTCCATGGCGCGCGCGCCTCGACCATGACTGCTCCTTTGAAAAATCGCGATGCCTCCCTGGCTTCCATTGAGCCGCTGGCTAGGCACACCGCCGGTTCTCACGCTAGCCCGCAGCACCAGTTGCTCCACGCGCAGCTCCGCGAGCACGCGAAGAAGCCGCTTCGCGTCATGAAATTTGGTGGCACCTCGGTCGCGGACGCTTCCTGCATCACGAGAGTCGCCCATATCGTTTGGGACTCTGTGCGCCAGGGCCATGTCGTAGTAGTTGTTTCTGCGATGAGCGGCGTAACTAGCAAACTGGTCGAGGTGGCCTCCCAATCGGAGGCAGGAAATCGCCGCCAGGTCGCCACGATTCTTGAAGAACTGCGCGAGCGGCATGATTCGGTGGCCAGCGCGCTAATCCGTTCAACCCAGAAACGTCAGCGTCTCATCCGCAAGATGCACCGACTACTTCAAGCAACCGGCGTTCTTTGCGAGGACGTCCTATTGCGGCGCGAGTTGACGCTGCGTGCGCACGATTCGATTACCGGTCTGGGTGAACGCCTTTCGATTCTTCTGGTGGCTGCCGCTCTCACAGAGCAAGAAGTGGTGTGCGAGGCGATTGAAGCGACCGAGCTCATCGTAACGGATGACTGCCATGGGGCGGCGGAGCCGCTGATGGACCTGACGCGGCAACGCTGCGAAGCGCGTCTGCGTCCCCTGTTGCAGCGGAGCGTTGTCCCCGTGGTGACCGGCTTCATCGGCGCTACAGCCGACGGCGCCCTCACAACTCTGGGACGCAACAGCTCAGACTATTCCGGGACGATTCTGGGTGCCGCCCTCGATGCGGACGAAGTTACGCTGTGGACCGACGTGGACGGCATTCTCACTGCTGATCCTCGGATGGCGGCGGATGCGCGCTCGATACCCGAGATGTCCTATAGCCAGGCGTGCGCTCTCGCGGAAATGGGCGCCAAGGTTTTGCATCCGAAGACGCTGCGCCCCATCATGCAACGCGGCATTCCTCTCTCGATCCGCAACACCTTCGCGCCCGATCGTCCGGGCACGAAGATTACCGCCACCGGCCGTGCAGCGGCACTCGCAGGTAAAAACTGCTCGCACCGGCGGCGGGCTGGCGATCCGCTCGCATTAGATTAAAGAAATTCACAGCAATGCGAGTGCAGCACGAACCGCAGGACTACCTCGACACGACCCGTGGCGTCCAAACCGCCTGTCGTAAGAATCAGATCAGGGTTGTGATTCGTGACGGCGCAGCGTTAGGATCCTCGCGCCCGCGTGAGGCTGAGCGTTTTCCGTCTTCGATCTGCTCAATACAATTTCGCGAATAGTGCGCGAGCCGTTTTCCAAGCGTATAGCCTGACACCGAGAAAAGTCCCGAAAGTGTTGGTGATTAAATCTGTCGTGCCTGAATCTCTTGTTGGCAGGTAGGACTGCAAAACCTCAATCGTAAGACTGACAGCGAGTCCCAGGACAACCGTCGTCAACCCAGGACGTTTGATCGGTCGCACCGTTGACCAATAGGCACAAAAGAAGAGACCGAGAGGAATGAAGCCCACGATGTTCACAAGAATATCTTTCCAATAACTTGCTTTCGGTCGGAATTCCTTCCAGAACGGTTCGAGAAATTGCTGATGCAAGACTGCAAATCGTCTTGGGATATACAGGTCGATTCCAGGACGGACATCGTTGTGTATGACGTCGCCGCCACGCTCATTGAACAGGTAAACACCAATCGCGCGTTCGTTCCCCGCAAGCTCTGGCCGTCCCTGTGATGTCCAGGTTTGATAATGCCGGAGCACTTCTGCCGGAGTGAGCTCCTGCTGGTAAACCGCGAGCCCCTTCAGCTGACCCGCCCAGATGCTCTTACCGGTCGGTGACGTACCGAGTACCAGTTCGCCCGCGCATTCCTTGCCAATTGGAATTCCCGGGAACGATCGCGCCAGGCTGCCGTCAACGTACATCGAAGTCGTCTCTGGACCTGACGTGATGGTTACAAATACCGGATCAATCCGCTGGAAAACTCTGTCAGTACCGATTGTCTGGGTTCGGTCCTGCTCGTCCCGGGTCTGGCGGCTCAGTATGAGGAGCGCATGATACTGCTGCAGCACGAACTGCAATGGATTTTCCGGCGTGGAGAACGCAAGTAGAGTACCCGAAGCGATCGTACTGCCAGGTTGCAACCAGATCTCGAGACTACAGGAAGGTTCAAGCTGCGCATCTGCTGCCACGAACGTGCCGGAACTCCAGATCGTTCCGTACCGCGCAAGACGAACGCCATTCTGATTTCCCAGCCATGTCACGGCGTTCCGGGGTCGCCCAAACGGCACGAGCCCAGCGGCCAAAATGCCCACCAAAACCAACACACAGATCAGGCCCGGGATTCTTGCGCGAATCATTTTCCTCGTTGCTCATCAAGTTGCGCGTCGGAAGCTACCATCTGAATCATAGATTACCTGTCCGGGTACGGGAAGGGCATCATCCAGACTCAGCCAAGTCGGTGATGGAAAGACGCCCAGCCGAATACAATTCCGCGCGGGAACACCCGCCGAACGCGATATGCGCGGATCGACGGCCGCTTTGCAGCACTTCAAATGCGGACGCTCAGCAGTTCAATTCGAGGGGATCGTTACGGAGACTTGGTTCGAATCAGCGCTCTGGATGTTGCTGGAATCCACCGCAGTCACGTAGTAATAGTAAACTTGCCCGTTGGAAACCGTGCCATCGGAGTACGTCGGATTCGCCTCCGGCGTGGAATTCAGCTGTGTGTACGGCCCGCTCGGTTTCGAACTTCGATACACAAAATATCCTGTCACAGTCGAGCTGCTGCGATCCCAAGCGAGCCCGACCGTATGATGCGCAGCCGCCGCAACACCACTCCCGGACAGCGCAATTTTCATAGGCGAGTTCGCCGCGTTACTGGTGATCGTCAGCGTGCCGCCGACACTGCCTGTCGCTTTGGGATCGAAATTCACCGTATAGCTTTCAGATTGGGTGGGATCCAGAGTCAAGCCCGCTGCCGAGCTTCCCAAAACGAATCCGGTGCCACTCACCGTCACTTTCGAGATGCTGGCGTTCGTGTTTCCCGTGCTCTTCACCGTCAGCTGACTCGTCCCGGTCGATCCTACGGTCACGTTTCCAAAACTCAAGCTCGTTGCGCTCGGCGTCAGTTGAATCGAGGCGGCCGCGGCGGTTGCGCTCAAATTGATGATCGTTGGAGAACCCACTGCACTGCTCGTGACGGTTATCTTTCCCGAAACGCTGCCTGCGCCTGTAGGTTTATATGCCGCCGTCACGGTCGCGCTCGTGCCTGGCGCCAGACTCACGGGGAGCGTAACGCCCGAAATCCCCACGCCTGCAACGGAGGGCGTAATGCTGGAAATCGTCACCTGCGAAGTCCCGATATTTTGCAGGCGAATCGTTTGCGTCGTGTCGCTGCCCACCACCACGTTTCCAAAGCTGACGGCAGAGGGCGTGGCAGCAAGCGTCGAAGACGTTGCCGTCGCATTAATCCCGATCACCATGCTGGCATCGGTCGCGTTACTGGTGATTGAGACGGTCCCGGTTAGCGTCCCCGCGGAAACAGGCTTGTACGTAACCGTCAAATTCACCGTTTGCCCGCTGGCCAGATTCATCGGCACCGTCATTCCCGAAACGCTGACTCCCGTCCCCGAAAACGCCATCTTGGATATCGTGGCCGCTTCGCTGCCGGTGTTTTCCAGATGAACCGTTTCAGTCGCTGTGCTTCCGACCGCCACACTTCCGAAAGCGATTGATTTAGGAGTAGCGCTAAGCGCCGCAGCGGTCGTGCCGGTTCCGCTAAGAGCAATCAGCGAAGGAGAACCATCGGCGTTGCTGGCGATCGTGATCGTTCCAGTGTCCGCGACTCCGGCGGTTGGCTTAAACACAGCAGAAATGGAAGCGCTCTGGCCGGCGCTCAGCGAGATGGGCAGCTTCGGCCCGGAAGCAGTGAACCCTGTACCTGCTACCGAAATCCCCGAGACCGTCAGCATTTCAGCTCCGCTGTTGGTCACCGTTACCGTCTTGGTGACGCTCTGCCCAACCGCCAAATTTCCAAAACTCACGGCGTTGGGTGAGATCTCAATCGACACTCCGGTGGCCGTCTGAGTGGTTCCCTTGCCCGTTACCCCGACGCATCCGGACAGCATCAGGATCACAAGCAGAGCTGCAGTTCCAGAAACTCCGCGTAGGATGGATTCGAGAGCAAATCGCGGTGAACGAATTGCGTCGTTCACGCGAGCTCCCTCCAGGATGGGGGCACGAGTCATCACCACGCGCATTGTCCAACGGGGCAGATTGCCAGAACTACTGGTCGGGGGTACACACTTGGGACAGGGGCATTACCCTGTCCGCGAGGACAGTCTTCGCGCGAAGTCGCGGGGCGCCCGGTCGTTTAGCCAGCCGTTCGCTCCGAACCGTCTTAGAACCCGGGCCTTACCGCTCCCGCCGGATACTCGTCCGCCAGCCTGCGCTTACGGAACGATGGCGGTCGCCTGGTTAGAATCCACGCTTTCCACGTCGCTGGAATCAACCGACGTGACCACGTAGTAGTAGGTTGTTCCGTTCGTGACGGTAGAATCGGTGAAGTCCACCAGCGTGACCAGCGAGGGATTCAGCTTCGTCGGGTACGGTCCGCTCGGCGTTGTGCCGCGATATACGTTGTAGCCGCTCACGGTGGACGTGCTTGCCGTCCAGGACAATGCCACCGAGTGCGGAGTAGCCGCCACGCCCGTGCCCGAAACCGTAATTGTTGCTGGTGAGTTCGTGGCGTTGCTCGCGATGCTGACGCTTCCGCTCACCAACCCCGCAGCCGTCGGAGCAAACTGAGCCGTCACCGTCACGGATTGACTTGGCGTCAGAGTTTCCCCTGCCGTTACTCCGCTGGCGCTGAATGCCGCTCCCGTCACGGTCACGCCGGAAATCAAAACGTTGGAGTTTCCGTTGTTCGTCAATGTCGAGGTCAGCGAGCCGGTGCTTCCCACGTTTACGCTTCCAAAGCTCAGAGTCGAGCTACTCAGTCCGAGCACTCGAGTTGCGGCGACGCCCGTTCCACTAAGAGAAATCGTAAGCGGCGAAGTAGGCGCGTTGCTCACCACTGTGATCGATCCCGTTACGCTTCCTGCCGTGCTCGGTGCGAAGACCGCGTTGAACGTCGCGGCTTTACCGGCCGTGATGGTCACCGGCGCCGCAATCCCCGTCGTGCTGAAGCCGGCCCCTGTCGCCGTAACCGAGGAGATCGTTACCGTCGAGGTGCCGCCATTCGTCAAACTGATGGTCTGCGAATTGCTCGTCCCCGTCGTTACGTTTCCGAAGGGCGCGCTGGTCGGCGTGGCCGCCAATTGCGGCTGCGTTCCGGTCCCGCTCAATGTAATCGTCGTCGGAGAGCTCGGCGCGTTGCTCGCAATCGAAATGCTCCCGCTCACGCTCCCGGCTGTTGTCGGCGCAAACTTCGCGCTGAATGTCGTGCTCAGTCCCGCTCCCAGCGCCAGCGGCGTGCTCAGCCCGCTGATGCTTAGACCCGCGCCGGTCACCGTAGTTCCGGAGATCGTCACGCTGGCAGTTCCCGAGTTCGTTAATGTAATTGATTGCGTTCCGTTGCTGCCGACCGCGACCGATCCGAAATTCACGCTCGAAGGATTCGCGCCAAGCTGGCCCTCAATTCCCGTCCCGGATAACGCGATTGATGCCGGCGAACCCGGAGCGTTGCTGGCGATTGAAATGCCACCCGTCGCCGCTCCCGTCGAGGTTGGCGTAAAGATTGCCGAAAACGAAGCACTGCTGCCCGCGGGGATCGTCATCGGCATGCTTGCGCCGCTCATGCTGAATCCAGTGCCGGAAGGTAGCGCGCTGGTCACCGTCAATGTTGCAGTCCCGGCATTCGTGAGCATCACCGATTGTGTTCCGCTGCTGCCGACGGAGACGCTGCCAAACGCGACGCTCGAAGGATTAATGGTCAGCTGAGGTTGCGTGGCCGTTCCCGATCCGGACAAAGCGACCACCAGTGGCGAACCCGGTGCATTGCTGACAATCGACACGCTGCCGGTCGCGCTGCCCGTTGCGCTCGGAGAAAATTTGGCGGCAAACGTTGTGCTCTGCCCCACATTCAACGTCAATGGAGCGGCCAGACCGGTCATGCTGAATCCCGTTCCCGATGCGCTGCCCGCCGAAATTGCTACGCTCGCGGTCCCCGTGTTTGTTAGAGTCACGTTCACGGATGCGCTGGCGCCCACAAGCAGACTGCCAAAATTGACGCTGGTCGGATTCGCTGTCAGATTTCCCTGCACGCCGGTTCCGCTCAGCGCGATCGAGACGTTCGGATCGCTCGCGGTGCTGGTGATTAGGATGTTTCCCGCAACCGCGCCTACGGTGGTCGGCGCAAATTGCGCCGTGAAGCTGGTGCTTTGACCTACCGCCAGCGTCTGGGGAGTTGCTAGCCCCGTCGTGCTGAATCCGGTGCCGCTCGCGCTCACCGTTAAAATGGTCGCACTGGCAGTTCCGGTGTTCGTCAAAGTGATTAATTGTTGCCCGTTGCTGCCCGTCACCACATTCCCGAAGGCCACGCTCCCGGGATTCGCGAGCAACGTCGAACTGGTGCTCACGCCGGTCCCGACCATGCTCACAATCTGAGCAGGCCCGGGCGCGTTGTCCGTGAAGGTAATGCTTCCCGTTACCCCACCGGCCGACGTCGGTGCAAATTGCGCGCTGAAGGAAAGGCTCTGTCCGGCCGTTAAAGTCGTTGGCAGCGACAGCCCGCTGGTTCCGAAACCAGTTCCCGCAACCGTCGCCAGATTGATCGTCAGACTCGAGCTCCCACTATTCGTCAGTTTCACGCTCTGCGTGCCGCTTTGCCCCACCACCACATTTCCGAACGTCAATGCGGACGGAGCAATCGTCAAACCCGTCTGTGTCCCTGTCCCGGTAATCGCAATCGCCAGCGGAGAATTGGAAGCATCGCTTACGACCGTCAAGCTGCCGGTTATCGCTCCCGCCGATGTCGGAGCAAACTGAATCTGCACCGTGCTGCTCTGCCCCACCCCAATCGTCCCCGAAGGATTTCCACCGACCACCGTGAAACCAGCGCCCGTTAGAGTCGCTCCTGAAATGGTCACCGTCCCCAGCCCCGTATTCGTCACGGTCAAGCTTTGCGTCGCGGTGTTACCGACGGCGATACTGCCGAAGCTCACGCTCGTCGCGCTGGGCGAAAGTATTCCCGCGCCCGGATCGGAAGACGTCGTTTTCGCCGCGCTGGTGTAGCCGGCGCAGCTGGAAAGCCCCGCAATCGCCAGGATCATCGCTAGCGTGGTTATCAGAACGACCGGCGTGAATGAACGGTTCACCGTCGCTCGGTCTTGCGAAATTGTTCTAGGGCTGCGACTTGCGTGTGCTTGGCTGTGGGCTCTCATGTCACCGTCAGTGTAGGGAGCCACCCAGAGGCGCAACTACTGGTCAGAGGAACCGAGTTGGTTCAAGGCCCTTCGCCTGTTCAGCCGGCCCATCGGGTACCTGACCTTCATGCCCGTACAGGTATGCGTAGTTGTTTAATGGCAGGCACTTACGAAGGTGTTTTGCTTCGGGTCAGCTGTCCGTCGTGAAACTGTTGGCGAAGGTGCCAACGCTGGCGGGCGCACGAGAGGGAGAAAATGCGTCGTGTGCTAGACTTTAACGCGATCTTTCGAGGAATCCTCAGTACCAGCGCGATGCAGAATCAACAGGTTGCTGTGGCTTCCAAAGCTCTCAGCTGTGGGTGGTCGAACCGGATTCTCGTTCTCGCGACGGCCGGAATCCTGTTCCTAACCCTCTATCCCTTTCGCTTTGATTTCCATGCGGGCGCGTCTGGCAGCGCTTCTCCCCTGTTTCTGGGAAAAAGCCTGAAGCCGGGGACTTTTCTCGATGGCTTTTTGAATGTCTTGCTATTCGTGCCCTTCGGTTTTGGTCTCGCGGAGAAGCTACGTGAGCGTGGCAAATCATTCGCCTTCACGCTCGCGCTGGCTCTGGCGGCTGGCGCGCTCTTCTCGTATTGCATCGAATTTCTTCAGTACTTCATCCCGCAACGCGATTCGGGCTGGGAAGACGTCTTTACCAATGCATCGGGGTCCGTGGTGGGCTGTATAACGTGCGAAATTCTCGGCCAGTCGCTGCTGCGGCACCTGTCGCGCTGCGAGACCTTGCTCGAATCCCTGCTGAAGCCGCGGCGTGTCTTCGTTCTTCTGCTGATCTACTTCGCGTTGTGGTCCGCAGCTTCTTCCCAGCTGCAACGCAGTACGCGTTTGAGCAATTGGCGCGCGGATGCTCTGCTGGTAGTTGGCAACGATGCTTCGGGGAAGTTTCCTTGGAAGGGCACTGTCAATGCCGTGCAACTTTGGGATCTCGCGCTCCGCAAGGAAGTGGCGCGGCAATTATTTACAGACCAAACCGTGGATACCGGCAATCCAGGCCTGCTTGTGGACTATGATTTCTCCGCCGGCCCGCCCTTTCGCAATCAAAGGCAGATCTCTTCGCAGCTGGTTTGGGTTCCTCGCGCTCCCGTGGCTTCAGCTTCCGGCCTGCTCGTTTTGGATGGTGCTTCCTGGCTCACCACCAGCGTCGCTGTGCCGGACTTGATTGCCAATCTGCAGAAGACCAATCAATTCACCCTGCACGTGGTTTGCACACCCGCGGAAGCGACCGGAAGCGATGGCAGAATCTTATCCATCTCGCAACCCTCGGGCCTTCCTGACCTCACTCTCCGCCAGGAAGACACCAACATGGTTCTGTGGTTTCGCAATCCTCTCTCGGCAAGCCATGCGATCTTGGCCTGGTATTTTCCAGGAGTATTTACAGTCGGCCGTTCCCGCGACATCCTTTATACATACGATGGCTCGAACGTCTCGCTTTTTATTGACGGCAAAGCGGAGCCTCTAACCTACCGGCTCGGCCCTGGAACCGTTCTGGCCAAGTCCGTGATTAGACTCAAATCCGGTGAGCTCGAAGGGTATAACTACATCTATTACATTCTGATTTTCTGCCTTCCGGGGGCAGTTCTAGGCCTGGCCGCGAGAAATCTGCCTCCACCACGGCTCGCGGCCTGCGTTTGGCTGGTCTGCGGAATCCTGCTCCCAGCTATTGTTCTGGAGTGGATCCTGGTCTCGACGAGCGGCCGTTCGTTTTCCTCCGAGTATCTGGATCTCTCGCTGTTGCTAGCCGTCGGAAGCTTCCTATGGATCAATAGTGACCGCCGCTTTCTCCTCTGGCACTAATTCAATCGCGAGCCCCTCCGCGGTTTCTGGGCCTTCGCACGCCTGCGCTCACCACACATATCATTGTAGAGAAAGGAGTCAACGGCGCAGGTAAACTGCTCCTGGTCCTGATTGGCGCGGAAAATGCTCTCTTTTGTCTTCGGATCGCGCGGCAATCTTGCGGCAATGCTCGGTGCAATAGTTTAATTGCGATTCCAGTTGTTCCCAGCAATAATCAGCCGTCCCGGCGCATGGAGTCTCAAACGAATAGGCCCCGGGGAAATAGAGGGAAAGATGAAAGGTGTAGTTCTGGCAGGCGGCACGGGCAGCCGCTTGAATCCGTTGACGCGCGTGACTAACAAGCACCTGCTTCCGGTCTACGACAAGCCCATGGTCTATTACCCCATTCAGACGCTCGTGAACGCCGGGATTGAGGAAATCCTTCTGGTCACCGGCGGCAAGAACGCCGGAGATTTCTTGCGTCTGCTGGGAAATGGCCGCGACTTCGGCCTGAAGCACTTGAATTACACCTACCAGGAAGGTGAAGGCGGAATTGCAGAAGCCCTTGGTCTCGCGGAATTTTTCGCGGGCGACGATTCGATCTGCGTGATTCTCGGCGACAACATCATAGAAAACAATGTTCGTCGCGCTGTCGAAAGCTTCCAGGCGCAGAAAGACGGCGCGAAAATTCTGCTCAAGGAAGTTCACGATGCCCAGCGTTTCGGCGTCGCGGAAATTCGCGGTGATCACGTCGTGGGGATCGAGGAGAAACCCAAAGCGCCTAAATCGAATTTCGCCGTCATCGGCATCTACCTCTATGACAAAAGCGTCTTCGAAAAAATTCGCCGCCTGAAGCCTTCCGGCCGCGGTGAGCTGGAAATCACCGATGTGAACAATTTCTATATTGCCGAAGGCAAGCTCAGTTACGAAGTCCTCGACGGATGGTGGACCGATGCCGGCACGTTCGAATCTCTGCTGCGCGCCAATTCGCTCGTCGCGGAAACCGGCGCAAACAAGATGGATCGTTCCCTTGGCGCCGGACGCCAGGAAGTAGCCCGATGAAGATTTTTGTCACCGGCGGCGCGGGTTTCATCGGATCGAATTTCATCAATCACGTACTGAACCTGTCCAAAGACGATTCCATCGTCAACTACGACAAGCTAACTTACGCTGGAAACCTAGCGAACCTGGACTCCGTCGCGGACCATCCGCAATACACCTTTATCAAGGGCGATATTTGCGATTCTCCCTCCGTCGAAGCGGCCATGGCCGGATGCCAAACAGTTGTTCATTTCGCAGCCGAGTCTCACGTGGACCGCAGCATCTACGAACCCGCGCCCGTGATTGAAACCAACGTTACCGGCACCTTTGTGCTTCTGCAGATCGCGCGCAAGCTCAACATAGAGAAATTCGTGCACATCTCCACCGACGAAGTTTATGGCGACATGCCGCCCGGCGCATTTGCCGACGAAAACTCACCTTTGCAGCCGAACAGTCCTTACTCCGCCTCTAAAGCCAGCTCCGACTTGATCGTCAGGTCCTACGTTCGCACCTTTGCGTTTCCGGCGGTCATCACGCGCTCCTCCAACAATTACGGGCCTTACCAATTCCCGGAAAAATTTCTGCCTCTCATGATTACGAATGCGTTGGACGATAAGCCGCTCCCCATTTACGGCGACGGCCGGCAGGAACGCAACTGGCTCCACGTGACCGATCATTGCCGCGCAATTCTGGCGGTACTGGAGCACGGACGGATCGGCGAGGTTTACAACATCGGCGGCCCGGACGTCCTCGAAAATCTCACCATGGCGCGCCGTTTGCTTCGCGCCACGGGAAAAACAGAATCGCTGCTTACCTACGTGAAAGATCGCCCCGGCCACGATCGCCGCTATGCCCTTACTTGCGCCAAAATCGAGCGGGAACTCGGCTGGAAACCCTCCATCCCTCTCGAAGAAGGTTTGCGCCAGACGATTGATTGGTATCGCGCCAACAACAAATGGCTGTCGGGAGTACGCGGTGGCGAGTACCTAACTTATTACCAGAAATACTACGAGAATCGCGACTCTTCTCTCCACGCGATCGCGGAGTCCGGGAGAAAGTCCACGAGTTAGCTCGTTCTCGGAATATTGCGGCCGCTGCAGCTGTGAACGAATGCTGCTAAAGTGATCGAACCGATTGGTGAGTTGGTCTGCGTCACGATTTATTGCAGGAGCTCAAATTCTGTGCAGCGAATTGAAACTTCTATCCCCGGCGTCTTTGAACTTCGCCCCAAGGTTTTTCGCGACGCTCGCGGCTTTTTCATCGAAACCTACCATCGCGACCAATTCTCCGGCTTGGGCATCCCTGACTTATTTGTGCAGGATAACCATTCTCGCTCCATAAAAGGCACGCTGCGTGGACTGCATTATCAAGCCCATCATTCCCAAGCCAAGCTTTGCCGCGTGATCGAAGGGGAGGCTCTGGATGTGGCCGTGGACATTCGCGCCGGCTCGCCCTATTTTGGAAAATGGACCAGCGTCCGCCTCTCCGCGAACGACCATAATCAGGTTTTTATCCCCGCGGGATTTGCGCACGGATTCCTGGCGCTCACTGAGAGCGTCCAATTCCTCTATAAGTGCAGCGACTTCTATACTCCCAGTGACGAGCACGGAATTCTTTGGAACGACCCGGACATTGCTATCGCTTGGGGCGTCGCGAGTCCGCTCGTTTCCGACAGGGACGCGAAAAATCCGAAGCTCGCCGATATTCCGCGCGAGCTTCTCCCTCGTTACTCATCGCAATGAAAACGAAGATCCTTTTGATCGGTAAAAACGGTCAACTTGGGAATGACCTTCAGAACCTATTGCCTCGGCTGGGCGCTCTCGTAGCCACGGATCGTGAGCAGCTCGATCTTTCGCGGCCTGCCGATATTCGCAGCCTGATTCAGGATTTCCACCCGGCTCTAATTGTGAATGCCGCGGCCTATACCGCCGTGGACCAGGCTGAAAAAGACGAACCGCTGGCGCACGCCATTAATTCCGTTGCTCCCGCCGTCATCGCCGAAGCAGCCAAGAAAATCGGCGCAGTCTTGGTCCATTATTCCACGGACTACGTCTTCGATGGCTCGAAGAATTCTCCCTACGAAGAGAACGATCCGCCGAATCCCATCAGTGTCTATGGAAGAACGAAACTGGCAGGCGAGCAAGCTATCCGCGATTCAGGAGTGGACCATCTGATTTTTCGCACTGCCTGGGTTTACTCTACGCGCGGCAAGAATTTCCTCCTCACGATTTTGCGCCTGGCGACGCAAAGCGAGGACCTGAGGATTGTCCGTGACCAGATCGGCGCTCCCACTTGGAGCCGCGAAATCGCCAGCGCCTCAGCCCAGATTCTGCAGCAGCTCAGCAAACGATCGGACGCAACAGCAGAGTGGTCACAGCGCGGCGGCACCTATCACCTGACTGCCGCCGGCGAAACGAATTGGTATGAATTCGCTCAGGCGATTCTGCAGGAAGCCGCGCACGCGCCGGATTCCCTCGCTTGGTTCCGCGCCGCCACCAATGGAAACGGACTGCTTGCGCGCCGGGTGCTTCCTATCACCACCGCCGAATACCTCACTCCCGCGCGCCGTCCCGCCTATTCGGTTCTCTCGAATTCAAAATTAAATCGAGTCTTCGGAATCCACTTGCCCGATTGGCGGCAGCAATTGCAGCTGGCGTTCTCGCTCGATTCCCCGCAGACGCCCTAGCCGGCGCAATCCCTTCCCTGCCGCAATAAATCCTTACGCACGGGATGCACCGTCACCGTGCAGGACGCACGTGACACTCGCCAGATTATCAGCGACTTTCAGTTCTTCTTTTCTACGCGGTGAGGACGCGGCCAGGAAACCGCACGCTGCGCGAGCCATTCGCGATCGCCAGCGCCGTCTTCTGCATCGCCTGCTCGGGGACCAGGTTCCTACTTCCCTTACTTGCTTGCGTTGCAGTCCGGCCTTCGTTTTCCAGCAGCGTCGGCCGCATGAATCCGGCGGCTCGGCGCGCTAATTCGGCGCGCGTCTCCACGCCAAATTTGCTCAGCAACGAAGACACATGGAATTTCACGGTGCGCACAGTGATATTCAGCCGCGACGCGATTTCCTTGTTCGCGCGATTGCTCACCACCGCGTCCAGCACTTCTCTCTGCCGCGCGCTCAACGATGCGGGGCAAGCGATCGCCCGTCCCTCTTTCAGCAGTTCCTCGGTCCGCGATATCAACCGCGCCACCAGCGACTGCTCCGCGGGCACCAGCACTTGAAACTCCGCGGGATTCTGCCCGCGCACAAGGCATTGCATCGCCAGCAGCCCGGCGATGCGCTCAACGGTACACTCCAGGTCTCCGCCGCCCGTGGCGCGAAACTGCGCGGTTCCGCTAGACGACTCGCAAAACAGGAATAGGTTGGGGTGGTTCGCTTCTTGTTTATTTTCGTGGGGAACGAGTTTTGGAAAAACGCGAACTTTCTTCAAATTGAGCCTTCCGTCTGCTTGCCCAGGACTGCATGCGGCGAAGCCTTAGGATTTAAGAACCATTTTGTAATGTTGCGTTGCCCAGCGGTATGTCCACTTCGCATTTCACTCGAACTGCTTACACAAACCGGGCCGCGCCGATCAGGTTCGGTCGCCCCAAATTCCCCATTTGGAATGCGACGGTCACTTTCTAACCCGGCACTTGGCCGTGGCAGGCTCTTTGCCAAACACAAACTTATTTAAGTGGCTCAAAATGAGAAAGATGTGCGGTTCAGCCGCCTTCGGGGCCTATCATTCATAGGTAGAAAGTGCTCTGGCATTGCAAATTCTTCCGTGCCTACAAGTTATCCACAGGCTCTTCACAGCGGAAATCACCCGCCAGCTGCCCACGGCTGCCTGCTTCAACCTTCACGAACCCATTTACGGAATATACTTTCGGGTTACACTCCTCTCTTAGAATCGCACGCCAGAAATTCTTCCCAGGGAGCTGAAGCCTTGCGCGAAACCTTCAAACTCTTAGCCGTCGTCCACAGCCTGCTGCTCCTGGCATTCGCGGCCACCGCCCAAATCCCGCCCATCAAGCCTGCGCCGCTCTCGCAGCAAGTGCCGCAAGGCTCCGGTGCCTGCTCGGTGCAGAAATCCTGCGCGGAACTGGCGCCCACGATGATTCAGGCCGCCCTCGGTCCCTCGCCGCTCGAAGAAAACCTCCGCTACCTCACCGATACCATCGGCGGTCGCGTCACCGGCACTCCTTCGGCCGATCGCTCTGCCGACTGGGCCGTGCAAGCCTTTCGTCACGCGGGCGTCGACGATGTGCACACCGAAAAATTTACCATCCCCGTTGGCTGGTCCGAAGGTCACACCCATCTCGAAATTCTTTCTCTCGCTCCCTTTCCAGTTCGCTTGGTTTCCATCGGCTGGTCGCCCGCCACTCCCGAAGGCGGCGTTACAGCGGACGTAGTGGACGTCGGCATGGGCGACGACGCCGGCTTCGCCAAGGCAGGCGCCGCCGCGAAAGACGCGATCGTTCTTATCCATTCGAATTTCCTTGTCACCTGGGACGACCTCGACAACGAATACACGGTCGGCCGCGCCATCATTGGTCGCGCACTGCAGGCTGGCGCCGTGGCCGCCCTCTGGATGTCGTCGCGCCCCAATCTGCTTCTGTATCGCCACACGCTCGCCGTCAATGGCGAACTGGAACAATTGCCGCAGGCCGTCGTGGCCCGCGAAGACGCCGAACGCGTGGCGCGTTTCCTGGCAGCCGGACAAAAGGTGCGCGTGCATTTCGAAATGCCCAACCGCGTGACTGGTCCCGTGGATTCAGAAAACGTCGTGGCCGAAATTCGCGGCCGCGAAAAGCCCGATGAATTCGTCGTCCTCGGTGGACACTTGGATTCCTGGGACCTCGGCACCGGCGCCCTCGACAACGGTTGCAACGTCGCGATGGTGATTGACGCCGCGCGCGTGATTCACGCCTCGGGCACCATCCCGCGCCGTTCCATCCGTTTCATCCTTTTCACCGGCGAAGAACAGGGCCTCCTCGGCTCGGCGGCCTATGCCCACGCACACCGCGCCGAGCTGGACAACATGATCGCCGCAATCATTTTTGATTCAGGAGTCGGCAAAGTGACCGGCTATGCCCTGGGCGGCCGCAAGGATATCGCCGCGCCCGTTCGCGCTGCGCTCGAACCGCTAGCCTCTCTCGGCGTGAAAGATTTCACCATGGACGCCGGGATGGATACCGACAACTTCGACTTCCTCATCGAAGGCGTCCCCACCCTCGTCGCCAATCAGGACCCCGCGAATTACATGCTGAATTATCACGCCGCTTCCGACACCTTCGACAAAGTTGATATCGCCGAGCTGAAGCGCCACGCCGGAATCGCCGCCGTTTCCGCATTCGCTCTGGCCGACGCCGAACAGCGCATCGGTCCGCGCCAATCTCGCGCCCAAATCGAGCAACTCCTGCGCGACACCGGCCTCGACAAAGGAATGCAGGAAACTGGATTTTGGCCGCTATGGGAAAAAAGTGTCCGCGGCCGCGAGCCCTAGTCCTGGCACCTCAGGCAGCGCTTTCCCGGAGTTCATCCTCGGTTCCGGCTGTGCTTCCTGCGGCGCGCATCGCGTATACTAGGCAGAAGAACATGACTGCCAGCCAGCGTTCCATTGTTCGGGATAGCTCCGTCGCCTTGCCGGAATCCAGGCCTGGCAGAATTCTGGCGATTGACTATGGCCGCAAGAGAATCGGCCTGGCTCTCTCCGACGAACTGCAGCTCACGGCGCAGCCGCTCCTGGTTCTCAACCGCGTGAATCGCCGCGACGATCTTCGCCGCCTCCGCGAAATTTGCAGAAAACAGGGCGTCGCGCGTATCCTCGTGGGCCACCCGCTGCATATCACCGGCGAGGCGGGCGAAATGGCGGAAGAAGCAGCGCGTTTCGCCGCGCGTCTGCGCAAGGAGCTTGGAATCGAAGTGCATCTCGTGGACGAACGGCTCACCAGTTGGGAGGCAGCGCAGATGATCGCGGAAACGGGGTCGTCCAACCGGCGGAAGCAATCATCCCTCGACGACATTGCCGCTGCTATTTTCCTCCGCGAGTACCTCGAACTCCAGCGTGGCCGCCTGCAACCTGCTGCGGGCGAGAAGGAATAACCGGCGATGCGACGGCTCGGCCTCCTGGCATTACTTGTAATCGCGGCAATCGGCGCAGGTGCCGGCTGGCTCGATTCGCAAATCAGCCGCCCCTATCGCGGTCACCGCCCCGAAAAGGTTTTTGTGGATATTCCTCACGGCAAATCGCGTTGGGGAATTGCGGGAATCCTTCGCCAGAACGACATAATCCGCGACCGCCTGGCCTTTGCGCTCTTCAGCTTCTGGCACGTTCGCACGCCCATGGAAGCGGGCGAATATTATTTCGACCATCCGGTCACTTCGCGCGAAGTTTTCTGGCAGCTCGCCCAAGGCAGAATTTTTGTGCACAGCGTCACCATCCCCGAAGGCTGGACGATGTTCGATATCGCCGCCGAGCTCGATCGCCAGGGCGTGTGCACCCGCGACGGTTTCCTCGAAGCCGCGAAAGATACCTCCCTGATTTCAGACCTGGCGCCGCAAGCGCAAAACCTCGAGGGCTATCTCTTTCCTTCCACCTACGAATTCACGCACCACACCACCTGCGAACAGGTTGCCAAACGCATGGTCCAGAATTTCCGCGCCGTCTGGGAATCGCTGAATCCTCCCGGCGCCGCGAATCTTCCCGACGGCCTCACCGCCGACCAGGTCGTCACTCTCGCCTCGCTGGTGGAACGCGAGACGCCGCGCAAGGAAGAGCGCCCGCTCGTCGCCGGCGTGTTTTACAATCGCATCAAGCGCGGCGGCCCTTTGCAGTGCGATCCCACCGTCGCCTACGCTCTGGAACTCGCAGGCCACCCGGTAAAAGTCGTGCACTCCAAAGATCTGCAAATCGTTTCGCCGTACAACACCTACAAAAATCCCGGCTCTGCCTCCCGGCCCCATCGCCAATCCCGGCGAAGCTTCACTGCGCGCCGCCCTCGCTCCCGCCGCCACGGATTATCTCTACTTCGTCGCCAACGATAACGGCGGACATTTTTTCAGCAAGACGCTCGCCGAGCACAATCGCAATGTCGCGCGCTATCGCAGCCTGCTTTCCCGCGATGCTCAGCCCATGGCCGAACAGAAGCAACCAACCCATCGAGGGCCATCGTGAGCCCCGCTCGTTCAGACGCGCATCACGAAGGCGGATCGCCCACCAAGAAGGCGTTGATCCTCGAAGTGGCGGAGGGCCTCGGCAAGCCGCGCTATACCCCCGCCGAAATCGAGCAGATTCGCCGTCAATTAATCGCCCAGCTCGGCGCGCCAGGAAAAACTTCGCCCGACTATATCGTCAGCGTGCTTGAAGAAGCGGGGATGCGCGTGGTGTGGTCCACCCGTTCCGATACCGACGGACGTTACGAAGAAGAATTCACCGACCTGCTCCATTTCTCTACTCTCGAAGAAGCTGAGATGTGTCTGGTGCGCCTCGATGAACTCCTCCAAAAATTCCTGCTGGAACATGAGCAAGCCGCCGCCGAGCGCGTTCGCGAAGTCGCCCGCCTCGGCCGCCGCCGCGCCGAAATGATTTCGCGCAACCACAAAGTGGACGCCAGCAAACGCGCCCAAAAAGAAGAAATCGCCCACTGGTTCGCCATCTGGCTGGAAACGCCCGACGCCTTCTTCGATTGGCTGGAAGTTCGCAAACAATCTCCGGAATTCAAAAATAAATTCCCCCTGCCCGGGCCTGAAGAAGATGCTCCGGGCGGCGCGGAAGAATAAATCCGTGTACCTCCTCGAAATCGAACCGCTCGATCTGGGCGCTGACGTCCGCGCCATGGGCCTCGAGCTAACCGAAGCCGACGAAAATCGTGAACCCATCCGCGGCGCCGACGCCGCCAAAATTTGGTCCCGCGTTCTCCGCGCCATCGCCTCTCCTGAAAACTGGGCGCTTGATTTCTTCAGCCACCTCGACCGTCTGCGCGATTATTGCCAGCGCCATCAGATCCCCTACCGCGACGCCACCAAACACTCTCTCGTCGTCCCGGCGCCCGAACTTGCCGTACTCGAGCCTCTCCTCGATCGTTTTCAGGGTGAGACCTTTGGCGCCCGGGCCGGTGGCCCGCTCGCAGCAGGCGACCCCACCCTCGAAGGCGAACTCGCGCGTCGCGGGGTGGATGCTTATCACACCGCATTTCCCATGTACTCCTTCTGTGCCATCTGCAATTTCGAAGACGGCTCGCTCATTCTTCTCAGCGAGAAGCTTTGGGCCAGCGAGGCGATTCGTCGCGTGCGCCCAGCGCTCGAGGGCCAGGACATCGAAATCCGCCTGGCCTCTTAACCTCCACCGTCCCTATTGTTTAGTGCGCCACCCTAGCCCATCCGTACTATTTTCAGTCCCAGTAGTTCTAGTACACTAAATTCGAGTCTAATCGTATGGCACATGTCTCTCGCGAGTTGACCATGCAGAGCGAGCCAACAATTCCTAACGCCCGGGCCTTCGTCCGCAGCCTCAATGTGCTGCTTAAGTACGCTCGGCTCTATGGTTTAGAGCATTCTCGCTCCGCCTCGCAGTTCGACTCCGCCTGGTCAGAACTTCAGGCAGCCGTAGGTGCCGCGGGCCCTGGTGGCCTGCTCCTCGGCGCCTCCGGTTCCCAGCTACTCCTCGACGGCGTCCCCCTGGAATCCAGCCCCGCTGAACGCAGTTTCGCTGATTTCCTCAACGCCTCCGGGGTAGCCAGCATCGGTTTTCTCCCTCGCGTTGAACGCGAAGAGTTCTCCAATCTCGTGAAGTGCTTCATGGAGACGGGCCCGAAGGCCGGAGCCCTTTCCGATCGCCTGGCTGTTCATTTCACCAATCGCGGCTATTCCGGCATCCGCGTCAACGAGATCCGCTTCGTCGCGGAAGACTCCGGATTTTCCGATGCGCGCGTAGCCGCCACTCTCACCGCCAAGACTCTCGGCGCGGACGCTGACCGCATCCAGGAATGGTTCCGCAGCCCCGAAAAAATGATTCAGCTGATCGCCGCCGCTGAAGGCGAACACGGCGGCGCCGGTGTGCCCGGAACCGGCGGCAGCGGCGGAACAGTGCCCGGCTCGTTCTACGCGGGAGGAAGCGGCACAGGCACAAGCACGGGTAGTGGTTCTGGCGAAGGCTCTGGGACAGGGACCGGCGCAGGATTCGGGCCCGGAAACTTCGGCATCGCGGGCCTTGGTTCCGGCGCTGGCGCTGGCACCGGCACGGGCGGAGGCGGCGTCTCCGGCTTGGCCGGCGGAATCGGCCAGATCGAGGAAGCTGAGCTGCACAGCCTGCTCAGGCTGCTCGCCCAGTTTGGTGAAGCTCAATCGGCCAAGAATCCTGACCTCGACGCATTGTCGTGGCGGCTAAAAATTTCAGCCCTGCCGCAAAATGCCCAATTGACTCTGCAACAAGCTCTCGCAACCGTCGCCGCGCAATCACCCAACGCGAAATTGGACGAGAGCAGCATGCTGCGTCTCGCCGAAGATCTCGCCATCCGTTTCGCCATTGATCGCTACCAACGCGGCGAAGTGAAGGTCAATGCCGTCCGCCAGATGCTGGATCGCATGGGCAGCGAACTCACCACGCTTCGCAAACTGCTGAAGTCCCGCGAAGAAAAACTTGCCCACGCCGGCATGTCCGTCGAATCACACGCCGACGTTCTCGATCGCCAGTTCTGGGCCGCCGTGCCGGACTCCGGCAAAAAAACCGTGCTGATGTCTTCCGAAGCCTGGTGCATTCCGCCGCGCAACGTTCAGCAGTACGTCGAAGAACTCATGGGCCGCGGCGAATCAGACGCCGCCGGAGACATCCTGCTGCACTACGCGTCCTGCGTTGGCAATTCGGACGCCGAGGCCCGCAAGAAAGCCGCCATCGGCCTGGGACAGCTCGCCGAACTCTACAGCAAGGCCGCCAGCCAGCGTTTGCAAGACACTCTCGCCAAAATTGGCCTCGCCATGGCTGCGGAGAAGGATACGGAACTCCAGACGCTTCTCAGCGCCGCCTTCGTCCGCCTCAGCCAGGAATCCGCCGCGCGCCGCTACTATCGCGCCGTGCAACAGGCTCTCGATTCGCTCGCGGACCTGGAAGGCTCGCGCCCCAGCTGGGTGCAAACTCTACGTCCCCGCATCGGCGTGGATAACCGCATCCCCGAATTCATCGAAGAGGCCATGGTCGCCGAAGCCATGCCGGACGGTTTGGTCGGCGTGCTGATGCGCGTGCCGCAGTGCGCGGCCGAACATCTTGCCGTGCGGCTGGCACGGACTTCGCGGCGCACCGAACGCGAAAGCGTCGTCAATCTCGCTAAGGCCGTAGGCGCGCCGTGCGTGCGTTACCTCAAGGAATCGCTCAAAAATGACGCGCCGGCGAAAGCCGCCACTGTAATCGGCCTGCTCAGTCGCCTGGATCCTGCATCCGTGGACGAACTCTTGCCGCGGCGCCTTCGTGATGGTGGACGCGGTTTCCATGATGCTGTTGTTCGCCAGCTTTCCACTGCCGGCGCTCCGGAGCGCGGCAAGCTCCTCACCGATTCGCTCGAAATGTTGGACGTTATGATTCTTCCGCTCGCGCTCGACGAAATTGGCATGTGCGGTGACGGCGAGACCGCCGCCAAGCTTCTTCGGCTTGCCGAAGGCGAAATATTGCCGCAAGGCCCCGATTACCTGCGCGTGAAGGCCATCGAAGCGCTGGGCCGCATGCGCGCTCCGGCCGCCGCCGGTCACCTCCGCCGTTTTGTCGAGGAGCGCAAAACTTTCGGCTGGCAGTTTCCTGACGAGATTCGCATGGCCGCGGCCCAGGCGCTCGTCAAGCTCGATCCTGGCTGGATTCAGAATTTCCTGGCGCAATCGGGTTTGGATGCGAAAGTTTTCCAACTCGCCCCGCTCGACGCCATCCCCGAGCGCGATTTCGTGCGCCATCGCCGCTACCGCCGCATTCGCCTGCCGCGCAACGTGCCCGCCGTGGTCACCTCCGCGAAGGGAAAATATTCTTCCGCCATCAGCGTCCTCAGTCTCGATGGAGGCCTTCTCAGCGGTGAACTGCAGCTTCCCGTGGGCACCGAAGCCACCCTGAAAATCCCCGCGGGCCTGCGCTCGATCAGCATGCAGGCTGTGGTGCGCTTCGTGCGCTCGCACCAGGCCGGATTCGAAATGGTCGGCATGAACCTGGAAGACCGCGCCAAGCTTCGCCGGCTGCTCGTTTCCCTCGGAGGCAATGATGTCCCGGACGCAGCACCCGCTCCCGGAGGCAGTCTGCTCGACGACTAGCTCGCGTTTCATTTCTCCTCGCCTCGCGCCACCTTGCGTTTCCCAGCTTCCCAACCATTCGCGCATCGTCTCGCCGAAATTATTCTGTTAAGCTCGCCCTCGCCGGATACAATGTCTGGCCCAGCGGCTTTCAGCAGTGCGCCTGCAAGGGAGGAATTCAAACGTGTTGACTGCAACTCAAAGCGTCTTCATCATCCTGCTCTGCGTCCTGCTCACCCTCATTTTTTTATTGTTGATGCGCCGCTTCTGGCCCTCCAGCCAGCGCCGCGAACACAACGAAATCATCGGCTGGCAAGTCAGTGTCCTGGGCACCACCTACGCCGTCATCATGGGTTTCATGCTCTACGCCGTGTGGACCGACTTCAATTCCGCCGAAATGAATGCCGACTCCGAAGCCAATGCTCTCGTCAACGTTTACCGCCTGTCCGAGGGCCTCGCACCCGCCGATCGCGATCAGATTCAGAAATTTTCACGAGAATATGCCGACTCGATGATTAACGAAGAGTGGCCTGCCATGAATAAAGGCGACTTGAGCCTGCATGCCCACCTCATCGTCCAGCAACTGTGGACCGCCACCATGCAAGCCAAGCCCGCCAGTCTCGGCGAACAAACCAGCTGGAACCACGTCCTCAGCGAACTTACCAAAATGACGGAATATCGCCGCCTGCGCGAATTGCAAAGCAAATCCAAGCTCCCGGGCATCTTGTGGATCGTCCTGATCGTCGGCGGAGTGATCACCACCTTATCTTCGTGCTTATTCGGCACCGACAATTTCAAACTCCACGCCATCCAGGTATTCTCGCTCTCGTTCCTGCTCTCGCTCGCCCTGGTCGCTATCGCGGATATCGACCGCCCCTTTCGCGGATCTGTGCACGTAAATCCCATGGGATTCGAACACGCCCGAGAAACGTTCGCGGAATCCAAAACCGGATTCAAATGACACTGCTTCGAGGTGATGGATGAGCAATTGTTGGCAACGCACGCGTCTCCAGCTATGATGTCCGCCATCGTAATCTCCGCGATAGAAGGACTGATGGAACTCTCGCAGCAGGATAAATGGAAGAAAGAAGCGGGCGACGCTGCCGCGATGCTGGTCGAAGACGGCATGGTCGTCGGTCTTGGCACCGGCTCCACGGCCAGCTACGCCATCGCCGCCATCGGACGCAGACTGGCCGAAGAACGCCTGCGCATCCTCGGAATTCCCACTTCAGACCGCACCGCGGAGCACGCGCGCGCGGAGAAGATCCCGCTCACCACTTTCGCCGAGCACACTCAAATTGATCTCACCATCGACGGCGCCGATGAAGTCCTTCCTGGCCCGCTCTACCTAATCAAAGGTCACGGCGGCGCGCTACTGCGTGAAAAAATCGTGGCGTCAGCAAGCAAACGCATGGCCGTGGTCGCGGACGACACTAAACTCGTCACTCGCCTCGGCGAACTAGTCTCCGTTCCAGTGGAAGTTGTCCCCTTCGGCTGGCAAGTGACCGCCAGAAGGCTAGCCGATCTGGGAGGAAAACCCACTCTCCGTCTTACCGCGGACCAAAAGCCTTTCCTCACCGACGGCGGCCACTACATTCTAAACTGTGCGTTCGGCGCAATGGACGATCCCAAAGAAACCGCACATCATCTCGATCACGTAGTCGGCCTGGTCGAACACGGCCTGTTCTTGAAGTTCGCAACAGAAGCATTCATCGCGGGAAAAAACGGTGTGAAAAAGCTGCAGAAGGAAAAATAAAAACTAAATCCTCATGCCTACGTGAGCAGTCAAGAATCTTCGCAGGTGTTTCTAGCCACTGGCCACTAATTACTAGCCACTGCCTTTTTCCCAAACCGATAGATGTGGCCTTGAGATTCACAACCGCCGCAGGCGCCAAACTTCTGCGGCGATGATCGTGTGGCTGGCGTGTTCTAGTTCTTAGACGCGCAACCCTGCGGATAAACCGCATCCAGCGCGCCCCACAAAGCCTTCAACCCGCGCTCCGCCGCGCACAGCACCCCAACCGTATCCACACTCTTCTGTTGCACCAACCACTCTCGCCAAGCCGCGCGATGCCGCACATCCGCCTCTTCATGCACCGCGAAATAAGCCAGCGCGCGCGGCTCGCTGATCCCATAAAATCGCCGCAGACCCGACATTTTCTGACTCGCAATCTCCGGAACTTGCGCTTCGTAGACGTAAAACGCCGCCACCGCCTGCGTCGTGGATCCCTGCGCCGCCACTTCATCATAAGTATCCAGCAGCGCCGCGATACCCGGCAATGGCCGCGCATCCTCCAAAGAAGCGTCGCTCACTCCCAGCGATTGCGCGAACTGCCTCCAAAGCAGCGGATGTGGCGCCGTAGCGTCCAGCTCTTCCGCCAAATTCTCATTCACCAGTGAATTCAAATTCCGGTCGCTTTTCGTGCGCGCGGCCAGCTGCTTCAAATTCTCGGGAAACGAGCGAACGTGCTGGTAATACTGCTCCGCATAAAGCCCCAGCTCCGCCTTGGAAAGCTGCCCTTCCGTCCAAGCCTTATAAAACGGATGCTTCAGCAAGTGGTGTTTCGCCACCAGCGCGTCCAGTGCTTCCAGCAGGGTCTTTGGTGCGTTGACGTTCTTGGGCATCCCGGGTCTCCTGAGCTGTTACCGAATCATGGCCGTGGAACAAAACCACGAAATCCTACAGGAATTCCCCCCGAAAATCCAGTTTTCAGGTGTCCTGGTGGTGTCCTAACTCGCATCCAGGATGCGGTAGGGGCGCTGCTTGTGAATCGCTCCCGCAGCGCGGGAGCGATTCATCCTGAGAACCGGCGGTGCCGGTTCGAAGGGCTGCGCCCCAGCTTGCCACGGCGTCAGCTTCGTCACGGGATTCTACCGGCGATTTGCCCGCCCGCCGCTCTTGCAACCGCTATTGTCTTGTCGGCTCTCTACATTCGACGTCGCGAATCACCCATCTGGGGATTCGCTGTAGTACGCCATCGCTCCGGCGTTATATCCTTCAACCCATGGCGCGCTCGCCGCAACGCTCCCCCACCACCGGCTTGTCCCTCGGCCTGATCATCACCATCGCCGCCGTCATAGCCTATTCCTGGTACATCACCCTGCAAATCTCCCGCCTGCGCGAATTGCAGAACAACCTCGTCGAGCACAACCGCCGCGATTCCCTGCAACTTCTCCGCGTGCAGAACGATCTGAACTCCCTCGGCCTCGCCATGCGCGACATGCTCGATAACGACGAACCTTATCCCCTCACCGCCTGGTCTGCGCAATTTCAACGCATTCGCACCGACCTCGACAATGCACTACAGGCAGAAGCGCAGCTCACCATCGCTCGCCGCACTCCCGAACAAACTCAATATCTGAAAGATTCGCTGGCTCAATTCTGGGATGCCGCCGACCGTACCTTCGCTCTGGCCCAAGCCGGCAAGGACGCCGAAGCCCGCGCCCAGATTCGGCTGTCCCTGCAAGCCCGCCAGTCCACGCTCAGCACCGCCGTTTCCCGCCTGCTGGTGCAGAACAACGAAAGCGAGCAGCAAGCCTCCACCCAAGTCGCGCAGATCTACGACCGCGTGCAGCGCCAGGTTTATTTATTCCTCACCGCCACGCTCACCGCCATCCTGCTCACCAGCCTCTATCTGATCCGCGCCAATCGCCAGCTCTTCGCCCGCATCGAAGCGCTCTCCCAACAGCGCAGCGAACTCGCGCAAAAACTGATCTCCTCGCAGGAATCCATGCTGCGCTCCATCTCCCGCGAACTCCACGATGAATTCGGCCAGATCCTCACCGCCATCGGCTCCCTGCTCACTCGCTCGGAAAAACGCATCCCCGAAGGTTCGGCCCTTCTCACGGACTTGCGCGAAGTCCGCGACATCGCACAAACCACGCTCAACAACGTCCGCAGCCTCTCCCAAGCCTTGCATCCAGTGATGCTCGATGAAACCGGCCTGGAAAGCACCATGGACTGGTACATTCCCACAGTGGAGAAGCAGACCGGAATTGACATAACCTATCAGAAGTCCGGCGAACCGTTCGCGCTCGACGGTGGCGCGGCCATTCACATTTACAGAGTGCTCCAGGAAGCTCTGAACAATGTCGCCCGCCATTCCGGCGCGCGCGAAGCGCAAGTCCGCCTGCAATTTTCGGCCGAAGCACTGGACCTGGAAGTCGAAGATCACGGCAAAGGCGGCGTCGCGGTGGCTGCGCGCTCGGGCATCGGCCTCGTGGCCATGCGCGAACGCGCCGAACTGCTCCGCGGCACCATCGAATTCACGCAGCCGCCGCAAGGTGGAACGCTAGTGCGCATGCGAGTTCCGCGGGAGGGCAACGAAGCAAATGCCGGATAAGATTTCCGTTCTACTCGTAGACGATCACAGCCTCGTCCGCCGCGGTTTCCGCCGCATGCTCGAAGACGAAGGCGACTTGCAAGTCGCAGGCGAAGCCAGCAACGGGGAAGATGCCGTGCGCCTCGCTCGCGAACTGCGCCCGGACGTGATCGTAATGGACTGCGCGCTTCCAGGAATGAGCGGCCTCGCCGCGGCGCGCCTGATCCTCGCGGGATTTCCCAAGCAGGCCATCCTGATGCTCAGCATGCACTCCGAAGACACCCTCGTCCGCCAGGCGCTCGATGCCGGCGCCCGCGGCTACATCTTGAAAAATGCCGACGACCTCGGCCTGGGCTCAGCCATCCGCCGCGTCGCCGCCGGAGAAATTGTCCTCGCGCCGGAAGTCTCACGCTCACCTTCGCTGAAAGGCGAGCGCGATTCCGGCCTCACCCCGCGCGAACTGGAAATTCTGCAACTAATCGTCGAAGGCAATTCCAATAAAGCCATCGCCGACCGCCTTACCCTCAGCGCCAACACTGTAGCCGTCCATCGCGCCAATATCATGGACGCGCTCGGCATTCATAAAACCGCCGAGCTCGTCGTTTACGCCATCCGCAACGGTCTGGTGAATATCTCGTGAATCGCAGGTCCTTCCTGCTGGGAATGGCGGGATTCGCCGCCAGTCCGCTCGCCCGCGCGAAAAATGCGCTACTACCGCCCGCAATAATCACAGGACAATCCGCCGCAATTCCCGGCTTCCGCCTGACAGACGTCACCACCGCCGCCGGAATTCAGTTCCGCCACAATAGCGGCGCCTACGGCGGCAAACTTCTCCCCGAAACTCTCGGCTCAGGGTGCGCGTTCCTGGATTACGACGCGGACGGCTGGCAGGACATACTACTCATCAATGGCATGGACTGGCCGCAGCACAAACGCCAGCGCACCACGCTGCGCCTCTATCGCAATAATCGCGACGGCACTTTCACCGACGTCACCCATCGCGCCGGCCTCGACGTTGAAATGTACGGCATGGGTGTCGCCGTCGGCGATTACAACAACGATGGCTTCCCGGACATCCTCGTCACCTGCGTCGGACAGAATCGCCTCTTCCGCAATACCGGCAAAGGAACGTTCGCGGACGTCACGGCCAAGAGCGGGCTCGACGGCCGCCTCGGCTTCAGCACCTCCGCCCTCTGGTTCGATTACGATCGCGACGGCTTGCTCGACCTCTTCGTCTGCAATTACGTGAAGTGGTCCGCCGAACACGATGTATTCTGCAGCCTCGACGGAAAACATAAGTCCTACTGCACGCCCGAAGCGTACCGCGGCGAAACCTGCTGGCTCTTTCACAATCGTGGCGATGGAACTTTCGAAGACGTCACCGCCAAGTGCGGCATATTCGATACCAGTTCGAAATCGCTAGGCGTCGCCATGCTCGATTACGATCGCGACGGCTGGCCCGACCTTCTCGTCGCCAACGACACCCAACCCAACAAGCTCTATCGCAATCAACGCAACGGCACGTTCAAAGACGTCGCCGTAGAAGCCGGCATCGCGTTCAGTGCCGAAGGAAGAGCCCGCGCCGGAATGGGCGTGGACGCCGCCGATTTCGACCACTCCGGTTTTCCCGGCGTGGCCATCACAAATTTCGACAACGAAATGATCGGCCTCTACCGTCCTGTCGCAAATGGCACCTTCAACGACGTCGCAGTGCAGGCGGGCGTAGGACTCGCGTCGCAAAATACACTCGGCTTCGGTTGCGCGTTCCTCGACGCCAACCTCGACGGCGCGCTGGACCTCGTCGTCGCCAACGGACACATTGACGACACCGTGCGCAACATCCGTGGCAACGTAGGCTACGCGCAACCTCCGCAAATTTTTCTCAATAATGGCCAGGGAAAATTTCAGGATGTCGCCGCAGCCACAGGCGAAGCGTTCATCCAACCAAAAGTCGGCCGCGGCCTCTGCTACGCCGATTTCGACCGCGACGGCGATCTCGACATATTAATGACCACCAACAACGGGTCCGCATATCTCTATCGCAACGACCAGCTCGCCGGAAACCACAGCATCCGCTTCCGCCTCACCGGCACAAAATCGAATCGCGACGCGATCGGCGCGATGGTCCGCGTCGAGCACGAAGGCTCAATCCAAGAGCGCCTCGTAAAAGGCGGCTCCAGCTATCTCTCGCAGTCCGAACTGCCCGTAACCTTCGGCCTGGGCAAACGCGACAAAATCGATCGCGTCACAATCGAATGGCCCAGTGGCAAAACAGAAGAATACAAAAATCTCAGCGCGGGTCAGACGTACGATTGCGTCGAAGCCAAAGGAATCACCCCGCAAGGCCGCTTCTAGTTCTCCAGCAGGCCATCTCACAAAAGGGGTTGGACCGGAAGGGCGGGGCTTCAGCCCCGCCGTCAGGCCCAGCTAACAGAAGGGCTTTAGCCCCTGAAGCCGTACGTTGCGATCACAACTGTCCGCCCAAGCTGCGACAAACTCTAGGCGTCGTCGTAATCCTCGGTCAGCGACGCCAAGAACGCCGCCACCGCCGCCACGTCGCTATCACTCAGCGACATCCCCTGAAATTCCACCGGAGCGTTCCGCAAGGTCCCCGCCCGCGCCAACGCCGAACTCCGCACGTAAAATTCCACCACGTCCGGAAACTTCAACTTGCTCCCGTTATGAAAATAAGGCGCCGAATCTTCCAGGTCGCGCAACATCGGCGTCTTGAATTGCGCGATGGTCGTCGCTAATCCCTGATCCACCGCGCAATTCTGCGGATTCGCGCACACCACCGTTTGCAGATCCGTCTGCGGATTGGGCACGTCCGGATTCAAATAAATGTTCCACAATCCCAAATCCGCGAAATTCGGCTGTCCCGCCACCGCATGGTGCCGGAATTGTTCCGTCGCATTGGGATGCAGCGCGGAAACCGGCATGTACTGGTCGAAATTCTGATTGCGCTGCGCCAGTGTGGGAATAGCCAGATTCGAAAACGCTCCGGTCCCATTGGCATTGTCATATTCTTCCTGCGCCACACCCGTATTGTGAAAGCGAAAATCCGTGAAATTCGGCGCCGTGTGGCAGGCCGCGCAGTTTCCCGCGTGCTGCGAACCATCCGCGGCGTTATTCGCCACGCGCAGAAATATTTTCAGCCCGGCAAGTTCCGTCGCCCCGAATTGAAATGGCTGCGCGTGATACTGAAATTGCCCCAAACTCCCATCCACAAATATGGGATTACTCATTCCGCTCACCAGCGATCAGCAACCGCTGGTTGTATTGCGGGATGCTCTCCCCCGCCATCGGCTGCACCGGCAGATGATTGATCCGCAGAAACACATCGTAGGGTGAAGAGTAGTACCGCCCGAATTGGTCCTGCTTAAACAGCAGCCCCGCCATGTATTGCGCAATCAACTGCGAAATCAGGTTCACGATCTGATCGTCCGTCGCCGTCGTCACATCCAACCGGTACTGCGGCGCAAGCTGCACGTCCGCCGGAATCCCCGGCTGCGTCCCCAGAAAGATCACCGCATACGGAAGATTCTCGCCGTATTCCTGCGCCGGAATGTTCACGCCATTGTCCTCGCGAATCACTTTTGCAATGTGCGCGATCGCTTCCTGCGTCTGCGTAGGTCCCCAGCCAAAATTCCGGCCGGTCAGCGTGCTCTTCACCAGATCCGCGGGATCATTGAACTGCCCGTCGAAATGCAAAAACGTCGGCCCGCTGCGCGATTGCAACGAACCCACCATCTGCATCGAATTGCGCGGCGTCGCCGTGAAATTTCCCATCGGCAGCGGCAATGGACTGTGATCGATGAAGTCCGCATACGTCCGGTTGCCCGCCCCCGCCACACCTTGAAACTCCACCACGAAATGGCAGGACCGGCAGTTGATGGACTGTCCGGCAAACGGACCAGACAAAGTTCCGCTGGTCGTCTGCACTTGCGCCACCACCGGATCGCCCGCAACCAGCGGATCGTTCACTCCGGTCATGTGCGCCGCAAAATACTCCGCGAAACGCGTCTCCACAAACAGCCGTTCGCCGGTCTGCTGCTCCGAAGCGTTGATCGTATCGTTCTCCGTCGGGAATTGCGGCGCCTGCCCGGAAGAGCACGCGCTCAGAAATACCATCGCCGCGGTAACGCAGGAAACCAATGCCTTCGGCCGAATCATTCCGGTTTCTCCTCTGAGAAATTTGCCGCGGACGCTGCGCCAGATGCCGGACCCAGACTCTTCACATAAGCGATGATTTGCCAGCGTGACGGTTCCGGCATGGCGCTCCATGTCGGCATGCCCCGACCCAGGTTGCCGTTTTTCAGCAGCCAGAAAATATCGCCTTCCGTCGCCTGCACCTGCACTCGTTCGCTGCGCAGGCTAGGACGTTTCCGTCGCCCCAGCGCGTCCGGGCCATGGCATTTGGCACAGTGATCCGCGAAAAGTTTTGCTCCGCCCGCGATCGCCGCCGGCTGCCCGGCATAGGGATTCACCTTGGAATGATAGTCAGCCGGCACCTTCTGCATCCACGATCCATCCGCCAGCGCCATGCACACCACCAGCGCTACCAGGCTCAGCATCACCCGCAACGCCATCCTGCACCGGTGCTCGGCGCCCCTCCAGCGCATCAAGAACTTCTCGCCCACTCGTCGCCCGCCCATTAGTTTCTCCGCCGGAACATGTTCCACACCTGCTGCACCTCATACGAGACCGAAAAGCGATACAACACATGCGCGCTGTTATCGTTCAACCCAAATTGCGGCGAAAAAAGAATCGTCGGGCCTCGCGGAATGCCAAAGCTCACCGTCGGCCCCAGATATTGCGAAGTCGCTTTCCACCCAAAGCCGTCGGTGGTCCCCAGGCCGCCGTATAATTCCGCGCCCACCGCGAAATTTTCGCGGCAGAAAAAGCACGTCTTCCCGCGCGAGATCAGGCTCAACGGACGGCTGGCACCCAGCGCATAGCCGAATTCCCACGGCTCGCTTTCGTTCAGGTCTTTTTCCGCGATGAAATTCTCGGAAAAATTCCAGCCGTGCGTATTGGTCGATAAAATCAGCTTCAGTTCCATCTCCCGCTCGATTTCCTGTCTCGCTGCGGCATTTGGTATCGCCAGGTCCGCGATGCTGTCGTGCCCCGTGATTTCCAGCAGGCTGCGGTCCGCACGGTTGGTGTTCTCGTATTCCACGTACAGCACCGGATTGATGAAGTGCTCGCGCAGCAGCGGCCGAAAGCGATTCTCCCAGCGGAAACCCGTGAAGATCGTCGAATCGTTCTTGGTGGCTTGCCCATCCAGATAGAACTCTGTGGTCCACCAGCCCTTCACCCCGTACTCGAACTCCAGCGCGCTGCCCAAAAACGCGTTCGCATTCGGCGGCGCCGCCTGCGTGTTCTTCAGGGAAATTTCCAGGTTGCCCGGCTCCTCTAGCGCCGATGAATACGTGACGAAGTAAGGCGGTTCCTGCGCCGCGGCGCGCGGCGAGAAACCAAGCAGAAGTCCGCACGCAACCAGAGCGCAGCGCCAGATGCTGCGAACAGGAGTAGGAACTCGAATGTGATCGGTAGTTGAGCGAATCATAAGTCTCCTGGCCGAAACTCTAGTTGCAAATCATTTGCAACTGGAAGACGGCACAACTTCAACCGCGCCGCCTTTCTAGTTGCTATTGATTTACAACTGGAAGGCGGCGAATCCACCACATCGCCGTCTCTTCTCTAGTTGCAACTGGCTTACAACTGGAACGAGATTAAACTGCACCCGCGCAACCTTGTCAAGCCCCCCCATAAATCTTTTTTGCGCCTGCCCAGGCTCCGCGCTGAAAACGGCAAACCGGTCCCCTGCCCGATTCCGATCCAGGGTAATCTCTGCGCCAGGCGCGCGAGACTTTATGGCAATGCTGGCAGGCCCACTTGAGATAGGATTTCCCGAAAGCGAGGTTCATCGTGCAAGCTTGAAAGCTGCAGATCCACGCGCATGCTCACAAGCTCGGGCTCGCGCTGCTGGTAAGCAGTCTGTAAATTGTCCAGCGCTTCTTGCTTTCTTCCCAGCGACGCGCAAGTCCGCGCCAGATTGAAAGCTGTCTCTTTGCCGTCGGCGTGCAGCCTTTGCTGTTCCTTCAGCATGTCGCTCCACATCCCCTGCGCTCCGCCGCGCGCCAATCCCTTCTCGCCGGCACTCACAATCTCCAGGCGCGCCTGATCGTGCAGCAGAGTCGCGGCCTTCCTGGACTCCGCCAGGTATTGCGCGTATTCGCCTTGGCCCAGATGAATCGTCGCCAGGTAATTATGCGGGGAGAGAAAATCCGGCTCGGTCGCGACCAGTTGTTTCAATAGCTCGGCCGCCGCCTGTGTCTGGCCCAGGTGAAAAAGCACCAATCCCTTGTCCGCCAGAATGGATTTCGAGTCGGGATCCAGTTTCTGCGCCTTGTCAATTTCTGCCAGCGATTCCGAAAATCGTCCCAGATGCATCAAAAACGTGCCGTACCAATAATGTGCGACTGCCGAGTTCGGATCCAGCGTCAGCGCGCGCACGAACTCACGCTGCGCCCCCGCCGCGTCCCAGGACCAGTAAAAATCCACGAACCCCAACGCGCTGTGCGCTCCCGAAAGCGAATCGTCCAGCGCGATGGCGCGTTTCGCGGCAGCCTGTGCGCGCGGGTACGCTTCGTTCGGAGGCATCAGCGAATACTCGCGCAGCAGGTTGTAACAATCCGCCAGCCCCACATACGCTTCCGCGTACTGCGGATCCCGCACCACCGCTTGCGTGAAATAATCCACCGCCTGATTCAGCGTCTGCGGCGTGCGTTTCTGCCAGTAGTAAATCCCCTTCAGGTAAAGTTGCTCCGCTTCTGGATCCGGCGTATGGTGCCGCGCAGCCGCAGGCGTCGTTCGCACCGCGCGCGCGGAAGAGGCCCGCCGCACCACCGTCACCCCCAGCAGCGCCGCTACCAACACCGCCGCAAGGATCGCCACATAGCGCCCCGTCGGCCAGTATTGCCGGAACGCTGAGAGCCGAACCCCGTTTCGTCGTTCGCCTACCCGCCGGTCAGTGAACCCGGCATACCCTTGCGTGTCGGCGCCACTCGGCGCGTCCGTCTCCGCGCTTGCCACCGCTCCAGCATCTACGGCAATTTCGTTCAGCGAATCGGAACTGGCGTCAATCTCCGGCTCGGCGCTGATCTTTGCCCCGTGAAGCCATTCCGCCAGTTCGTCGGTGTACGCATACACATTCGCCCGGCCAGCTCCGGGAACACGATGCACCGGCAAGCCGCGCATCGTTTCCCAACGCTTCACCGTCCGCTCGTCGCGTCCGAAGAACGCGCCGATCTCTTTCCACGTATCGAGGCGCCGATTAGCTCGCGGGCTTGATTCTGTAGAACCCATATCCCGATTTGTCCCGAATTGTCCTCTGCTGCCGATTGCGCGGGGGGCGCGCGCTGGTCAATGATACCCCGGTCAGGGGCGTACGGTTAGAGCCTTCCTTTGCGCCGCCCCGTTTGGCATGCCGTTGCCCCCTGGTTTTCGGGGACCTGCACGCACCCCCAGAAAATATTGAGGCGGCATAAGAAGTTGTGCCATCCTAATCCTTCCGTTACTGCTCGCTGGCTTTCTGTGAGGTTTCGCCGCATGAAACGCACGTTTCTCGCATACTCTCTCATCGCCTCTTGCGCGCTCACCGCATCCGCGCAGCAACCCACACCGCAAAATCCCCAGCCCGTCGCCGAAACAATCCAATTAGACGTCCGCGCCCCAGGCCAGCCCTTCCCGCATTTCTGGGAACAAATGTTCGGCTCCGGCCGCGCCATCCTTTCTCTGCGCCAAAGCTATCGCGACGACTTACGCGAAGTGAAAGCCGCCACGGATTTCAAATACATCCGCTTCCACGCAATTTTCCATGACGAAGTCGGCCTCTATGACGAAGACGCCACCGGTAAACCGATCTACAACTTCTCCTACGTGGACCAGATTTACGACGGCCTGCTGCAGGCCGGTGTGCGGCCCTTCATCGAACTGAGCTTCATGCCCAAAAAGCTGGCCGCCGAACCGAAGTATCAGGATTTCTGGTACAAGCCCAACGTCTCCCCGCCCAAGAGCTACGAAAAATGGGCCGAACTCGTCCGCCAATTCGCACAACATCTGGTGGACCGCTACGGCCTCGACGAAGTTTCGCAGTGGTATTTCGAAGTATGGAACGAGCCGAACATCGATTTCTGGGCTGGCGCTCCGAAAGAACCAACCTACTTCCAGCTTTACGATTCCGCCGCCCGCGCTCTAAAAGACGTCAACCCGCGCCTGCGCATCGGCGGCCCCGCCACCGCCCAGGCCGCTTGGGCCGATCGCTTCATCCAGCACACCGCAAAAGAAAACGTCCCCTGGATTTCGTCTCGACCCACGTCTACGGCAACGATTCCGCCGCCGACGTCTTCGGTACCCACGAACAAATCCCGCGCACCCAAATGGTCTGCCGCGCCGTGCGCAAGGTTCACGACCAGATCGCCGCCTCCGCTCGCCCGCATCTCCCACTCATCTGGAGCGAATTCAACGCCAGCTACATGAACGAGCCAGACGTCACCGACTCCACCTACATGGGTCCCTGGATGGCTGACACGATTCGCCAGTGCGATGGCCTCGTCAACATCATGAGCTACTGGACATTTTCCGACGTCTTCGAAGAGCAAGGTGTCGTCAAGCACCCCTTCTACGGCGGCTACGGCCTGATCGCCGAAGATGGCCTGCCCAAACCCGCTTTCAACGCTTTCCAGCTCCTCCACTACCTGGGCGATACAAGAATTCCTGTAAACGCCGACAACATTATTGCCACCCGCCGCGCCGATGGCGCTATCGTGATCGCCCTGTGGAATACCCCAGTGGTAGGAGGCGGCGGAGAACCAAAAGAAGTAGTGCTTCAACTCAATTCACTAACAGGCCGCAAGAAAGCAACTGTCTACCGCGTGGACGCCGATCACGGCTCGCTGCTCAAAGCCTACGCCTCGATGAACAGTCCCGCATATCCCACAACAGCGCAAATTCAAACCCTACGCCAAGCCGCCCAGTTGCCCGCGCCCGAATCCATGGCCATCCACAACGGCAAAATCGCGCTACAGCTGGCACCCGATGCCCTCGTCCTTATAGAAGTCCGCTAATTCAGCGTACTCGCACCACGGATTGTTCCGCTCAGCTCATCTTGGAGTGCGGCGGCTTGCCGCCGCTTTCGTCGAAGATCAAAGTCCTGCAACAAAACCACCGAGGCGAGGCTTGCCTCGCCCGTGCACAGCGTGGCCAAGCCACCACTACAAAACGCGGCACGTCACCTCTGCGCGTCCACCGCCGGCGCCGGAGCAACCACCGGATGATGCCCCAGCTCATTCCCCGTAATAATCGCATTGCGAATCTGCGCAAAAATATCCGTCAAAGTATTCGGGGTGTGCGGAATCAAAATCGTGTTCGTATGATCGTTCGCCGCCACCTCTTTCAAAGTATCGAAATACTGCGTCATCAAAACCAGCTGCATCACATCCTGCGGCGTCGAACCCGGCACCGTCTTCGCGAAATCCTCCACCGAATCCTTCAGCCCCGCGATAATCGCCTTGCGCTGATTCGCAATCCCTTCCCCCTGCAGCCGTTTCGATTCCGCCTCCGCCTCGGCCTGCTTCACCAGCAATAATTTATTCGTCTCCGCACGCGACACCGTCGCCTCCCGCTCCCGCTGCGCCGCATTGATATCGTTCATCGCCGCCTTCACTTTCTGGTCCGGCACGATGTCCGAAATCAGCACCTTCACGATCGAATATCCATACTCCTTCATCGAAGCGTCCAGGTTATCCCGCAAATCCCCCGCAATGTCCGCCTGATTCAGAAAAGTATCGTCCAATTTCATCTTCGGCACGTGTCCCAGCACCACGTTGTACACCATGGACTCAATCTGCTTCACCGGATCCGACAATTTATAAAACGCCGATTCCACCCCTTCCGGAATCACCTTGTATTGAATCGACACCGGAATCTGCACGAACACGTTGTCCTGCGTCTTCGTTTCCACCTGCACCTCAAACTGCTGCACCTTCATGCTCATCCGCTGCACCACCGTCTCCAGAAACGGCGTCTTCCAATTCAATCCCGGCCCCGCCACCCGCGCAAATTTCCCCAGCCTCTGCACAATAGCCACCTGCGCGGTCTGCACCGTGAAAAACGATCCCAGAAAAATGCTCAGCACAAAAAACGCCACCACCCCCACCAGCAAAAGAAAAAATGTCTCCACGCGCCATCTCCTTTTTCACTCGTCGACGAGCACGATTTCATCGCAGTTCGCGCCAAACGTTATCACAAGCCTGCCGTAGCTGCTGCGTGAATCCTGTTCGTCCGGGCGCCCATGGTCCGGCCAATCGTAACGGCCGAGAATTTACGGCCGCATCCCCGGATTCTCCGTAATCGGCAAATTAATTTCCCGCACCGGTCGGTCCATCTCGCCCGGCGCGGCAGGCAAATCCAATCCATCCGTCAGCAGCAACCCCTGCAGCGCCGCCGCGTTGATCCACACATTTTCCAAAGTATTGATGTAGCTCGTCTCCAGTTGCACCAGCGTCCTCTGCGCAATCAACACTTGAGGATAAGCCGCCGCGCCCTCATGATATTTCCGCAGATAAAGCTCGTAAGCCTTCCGCGCGTTCGGCAAAGTCCTGCTCTTATAACGTTCCGCGATCGCTCGCGAACTCCCATAATTCTGCACCAGCGGCGCGGCCATCTGCCGCAGCACCAGCCCCACGCGCTGCACCTCCAGCTTCGCCCGCTCGCGATCCGCATCCGCCGCCGCAATGTTTCCCTGGTTACGATTGAAAATCGGCAGATTCACCCCCACTTCCGCAAACGCTTCCGAACCCACCGCCCGCGCCGGCGCCGGCGCCGTTCCCAGCTGCTCGAAGCTGTACGAATATCCTGCCCGCAAAAATAAATCTGGTATTGCCTCGTGCTGCGCGCGCTGCATTTCCGCATCCGCGCGCGCCACTCCCAACTGCGCGATCTTCACCGCCGGACTATCGCGCAAAATCGTCTGCAATATTTCCTCCGCATTCACCTCCGGCAGTTTTTCCAGCTCGCCCTGCAGATGCGCCAGAGCCAAATCCGGCTTGCCTACCACCGCAGCCAAGACGCTCCAAGCCCGTTGCTGCTCCTGCTGCTCCGTGATAACCGCCAATTCATCCTGATCCGCTTCCACGTCCGCTTCCAGCACATCCGGCTCGTCCGCCTGCCCCACATTGAAAAGTTGCCGGGTGGTTTCCGCTGCATCCTTCGCGATGTCCCGCAACTTCCCGCGTGTCTCCACCATCGCCTGCATCGCCAGCGATTGGTAGAACGCAATGCGCACTCCGTTTTCCACACGCAAGCGTTGCTCATCCGCTTCAGCTGCGGCTTGCTGGCCCTCTGCCGCAAAAATCTTCCGGTCCAGCCCCAACTTACCGCCCAAAATCACGTTCTGCTGCACGAACACGCCCTGCTCTCCGCCGCCGTACGATCCCCCGCGAATCTCATCGCCGCTGTACCCGATCGTGGGATTCGGCCACAGCCCCGCCTGTCGCGAACGCCCCGCCGCCGCCCGCATTCCAGCCTTCGCCTGCGCCAAAGTCGGATTGTTCGCCAGAGCGATCTCCTGCAGTTGTTCCAAAGTTAGTCCAGGCTCTTGCGAACGCGCCTCCTCCGCAGATCCTGCAGCAGAGACAGACTGCGCTGCCAGCGCCGTCGGCCACAGCGCCCCCAAAAAAGTGATCAGCAGCAAAAAATTCAAATTTGCCTGGCGTCTCATCACAAATCCCCCGTACGTCGCGTTCATCATTCTCAATCTCTACTGTTGCCCGCCCGTCCCACTCATCCCCGGCATCACTGCCCCGCCATTCTTCCGCCGTTTCTCCCGCAAACTCACAATCTCCTCATAACGCTCCGCCGGCAGCACCCGAATCAAAGTCATCATCCCCTGCATGTACCCGCTCCATCCCGGACGCAATCCAAAAGTCTCCGGCTTCTCCACCATCGCGTCCATCGCCATCGCCGGACTCTCCATAAACGCGTCCTGCGGAAATCCCGGCACCGCATTCGCATCCTTACTAACATCCGCCTGCCCCATCTGCATCCCACCCATCCCTTGCGCCGACGACTGCGCTGACGTTCCCCCGTTCGCAGTCGGCTGCGTCAATGCCGATCCAACTCCCATCCCTCGCCCCATGCTCGGCCCATTCTCCGCCGCCGTCGCAGCACCCCCGCGCAACATCCCCATCCCTTTCTCCATCCCCGCGCCCGCCACCATTCCCGCGCGCCGCGTCATCGGACCCGCCATTGACGACATCTGATTCATCATGTGATGTGGCATATGGCAATGAATCATCCAATCTCCCGGATTCGTCGCCACAAATTCCACGTTCCGCGACTGCGCCACTCCCACCAGCACCGTATTGTTCGGCCCCCAAGTCGCCCGCGGCTGCCGCCCGCCCTCCGTTCCGGTAATCACAAACTGGTGCCCGTGCATATGAATCGGATGATGGTCCATCCCCAAATTAATAAATCGCAGCCGCACGCGATCTCCCAGCCGCACGATCAACGGTGTATTCGCCGGCCCCGATTTCCCATTTAACGTCAGCCAATTAAATTCCATGCTCATCGAATTCGGCGTCGGATTATTCGGCAGCACCGCATACTCCTGCAAAATAATCGCGAAATCTTTCTCCACCGGCGGGTCGTACGCCTCCGCCGGATGCATGATGAACGCCCCGATCATCCCCATCATTTCCTGCATCGCCATGTGCGAGTGATAAAACAAAGTCCCTTCCTGCTGCAGCGTGAACTCATAGACGTATCGCCCACCCGGCGAAATCGCGTCCTGCGATAGCCCCGGCCCGCCATCCATCTCAAAAGGAATATCAAATCCGTGCCAGTGCATCGAAGTCGGCTCCGGCAAATGATTGTCCACGACGACGCGCACACGCTCTCCCTGCCGCGCCTGAATCGTCGGTCCCGGCGCGCTGCCGTTGTACCCCCACAAATTCAAAATCTTCCCCGGATAAATTTCCTGCCGCACCGGCTCCGCCACCAGATGAAACACCTTCACGTTGCCGTCCATCTCAAAAGCCAAATCCGGCACATCAGGAGTCACTACCGCGCGATACGTGTCACTCGCGCCCGACAATCCGCGGCGCTTTTCAGCATCCTCGCGCGCATTCGCCTCCGCCAAATCGCTGTGCGCCAAAGCCCCAGCCCCAATCACCACCGCCCCCTGCAAAAAATCCCGCCGCGTCCGCTTCATATCCCCCTCCAGTCCTGAGCCGTTGCCGTTGGTAGCGCCGGCCTGCCTGCCGGTAGGCAGGCGTCCCGCCGGCTCTGTTGAATTGGGTGTTGCCGTTGTAGCGGCCAGCTTTTGCTGGGCGCAGTTGAAGCTGCTTTTGCAGTTGTAGCGGCCGCCTGCTTTTTTAGGCGGGCGTATTCGACTTTGCCGTACGCCATCGCCGAAACGCACCAACTCAAAACGCGATTAGAAGTACAAAACAGGAAGGACCAAAAACGAGGAATCTAAATCCGAAGAACAGAAATTCTCCGTTGCGGAGAAACCGTATCGTCCCGCGGCGGAGCCAAATCCGATAAAAACGATGCGCCCACGTTCACAACTTCCATACGAACCGCGCCGTGAAACAATTGCGTCGCGTAAGTCGCGCTCCACTCAACCCGCGAAAGCCCGTCGCTCTGCATAACATCGAAACCGAAACGGTGATGCCCGGAACAATCAGGCTTCGCCGGGGCTTGCTGCTGTGCTCCACCACCCGCATCTGGCGCCGCGTGCCCGCACGCTTGGCTTTGCGTCTCCGCAGCCCCGCTCGCCCTAAAACAATTCGCGCAATTCGCCGAGCACGTAAACGCATAAATCAACGCCAGCGACAAAACCGCCGTCACCAATCGCGCCCGCACTGCGCCGCTCACTCTCACAATTCGCACTATAGCACCGCCCCGCACCCGCCGGAAGCAGCACCATTCCATCTCGAACCGCGGCTCGCCATTTATCCCCCAGCTGCAATCCCTGTATAATGGTCACGTGGAACGCAGCGCAGTTCCATGGAAGTCGTCTCTCCCAGCTAGATTACTTCTCCAGGTTTATCCCAGCTCGTAATCCCCGGTCATGACCGGGGCACAATTCCATCAAGCTCAGGAGACCACATTCCTCACTCCCATTCGCGCCCACAAACACATAGAGCTTCCAGCCCGCCTGCTTCGCTCCTGCGCGAATCAAATTGAGAGAAAACCCGATCATGCGAACTATCACTCCACTCCAATCATATCGTCGCCAGATGATCGCCGCGGCTCTGCTCTGCCTCCTCGCGTTCTTCGCCATCTCGGCCGGCAATGCCGCGTCTCCAATCGATCGCGACGCATTCCTCGGCCATTTAAACTCCATCATCAGCTGGTACCGCGATTCCAGTTCCAAAGTTCAGTCCGTCGGCCTCCCCAGTGACGCGATCTATCAGGACACTTCACAAAATCTCGCGCAACAAGCAGTCCGCCTCGCCTTTCAATCCGCGCAGGCAGCCGCGGTTCTGGCGAATGCCTCGGACCAATCCGCGGCACCCGCGACGCCGGACGCTTCAGGAGCCTCCACCCAGCAGCAGAATCTCACGCAAACACTCGCCACCCTCAAATCCCGCATTGAACAGGACCAATCCACACTGGATGCCTTGAACAAACAAATCGAGACCGCTCCGCGCAGCAAGCGTCAAGCGCTCACCGAACAAAGAGACTCGCTGCAAGCTGAAATCGCGCTCGACCAGGCCACGCAAGATGCCGTCCAGAAATTGGCAACCTTCGTCGAAAGCAGCGAAGAATCAGGTGTCGGAGGATTCGCCGGCAGCATCAACGACCTCGCGCGCACCGTACCCGAAGTCCTCGGCGATGCGAACGCTCAAAAAGCCGCAGCCAAACCCGCCGCCGCGCAACCGGTGATTTCAAAATCCTCCGGACTGATCGGGCATGCTCTTACTCTATATGCAGAACTGCGAACCATGCACGACATCGACGAGATGGCCAACGAAACCGCCCGCGTCCGTGAAAAGGCCGCAGCCCTCCGCAAACCCATGCGCGACACGCTGGCTTCCACCATTCAACGCGGCCGCGATCTCACCACGCAGCCCCCGCCGTCCGATCCCGCGCAAGCCAAAGCAGCCCCGCAAGAATTGCGCTCGCTCACCGGCCAATTCAAACAACTTTCGAACGTAGTCATCCCGCTCAGCCAGGAAATGATGGTCCTCGATCAAAGCCGCTCCAATTTCCTCAACTGGCGCAACTCCATCGCCCGCGAGTCCAAAGACGCGCTGCGGTCCGTAGTCTCCAGCGCCGTCGCCATCCTCCTCGCCCTGGGAGTCATCTGGATTCTTTCCGAGGTATGGCGCAGGTGGACTTTCCGCTACATCCAGGATTTGCGCCGGCGCCGCCAGTTCATGCTTCTGCGTCGCTTCGTCATGGGTTTCTTGATCGCCGCGGTTCTTACTCTCGGCATCGTCAGTGACTTCAGTTCGCTCGCCACCTTCGCAGGCTTCGCCACCGCCGGCATCGCCGTAGGCTTGCAAGCCGTCCTTCTCTCCGTCGCCGCGTACTTTTTTGTGATTGGCCGCTACGGAATCCGCATCGGTGATCGCGTCAGCATTGCTGGTGTCACCGGCGACGTAATTGATGTCTCACCGGTGCGTTTCTATCTCATGGAATTGGCCGGCAGCGATGTAAATCTGTATCCCACGGGACGCATCGTGGTCTTCTCCAACGCCGTCCTCTTCCAGGCCACCACGCCTCTGTACAAACAAATTCCCGGCACGGAATACACCTGGCACGAAGTCGTGCTGCAATTCGTCGCCGGCGCCGATTTCCAGCTCGCGGAAGAAAAATTACTGGCTGCCGTCAATTCGGTTTACGACAAGTATAAAAAGGACATCGAGCAGCAGCACAACGACCTCGAGCGCCGCATCGAATTCCAGATGAAAGCGCCCACGCCCCAGGCCAAATTGCATTACGCCGATACGGGCCTGGAATTCCTGGTCCGTTACCCCGCGGAGCTTCGCACCGCCCCCGCTATCGACGAACAAATCATAAAAGCGGTCCTGGACGCGATCGAAACAAACCCCAACCTGAAAGCCGCAGTAACCGGCTGGCCCAGAATCCGCGCCGCCGTTAAGGTGTAAGCCCGCCACGCGCTTCAATCAAAACTCGCCCGCTCGAAAACCGCCTCCACTTGCTTCCGCGTCAGCGGCGCGCGAATGCTCCGCTGCACGATCATCACGAATCTCCCGTCCGTCTTCGCGGAGATCCCCGCCACGCCATCCGATAGCTCCTTGTAAGCGAACCTCACGATTTTTCCGTCGCTCGAGGTCGCAGTCCACGACTCGTATCTCACCGCTACCCTCCACTTTTTCGCCCTGTACTGTAGTGTCGCCAACCCCCAAATCGTTTCACTGACTTGGCGCGCCGCCGGACGGCTCGTCAAATGCCCAACACCGCGAATGATTGGTAGGGGCGCTGCTTGCTGCGCCCCAGCTTGCCCGGGCGTCAACATCCCCATGACGCCGTAGGGCACGGCACGCCTGCCCGTCATGCTAAAGTGTCGCGCCAGGAGAAACCGCCGTGAGCTCGCACATGTCATTCTCGACTTCGACAATTTCCAAGCACAAAACATCGAGATTCGAACTCGCAACGATGGTCCTGGCTCTAGCGGCGCTGCTCGCGCCAGCATCCCGCGCGCAGCAAACCCCGCCCCCCGTCGCCCAGCCCGCGCCCACGAGCGCCGCCTCCAGCGGAACCTACAAACCCCTCGAAGGCGACTACATCGCCCACGATTTCCACTTCAAATCCGGCGAAACCCTCCCCGAACTGCGCCTCCACTACCGCACGCTAGGCACGCCCACCCGCGACGCCACCGGCCGCGTCACCAACGCCGTTCTCATCCTCCACGGCACCGGCGGTTGGGGCGGAAATTTCCTCTCCCCGCAATTCGCCGGCGTCCTCTACGGTCCCGGCCAGCTCCTCGACATCACCCGCTACTACATCATCCTCCCCGACAACATCGGCCACGGAAAATCCAGCAAGCCCAGCGACGGCCTGCACGCGCACTTTCCCCAATACGAATACGACGACATGGTCGCCGCGCAGCACCAGCTCGTCGAAAAAGGCCTCTCCGTCAATCATCTCCGCCTGATCATGGGCACTTCCATGGGCTGCATGCACTCCTGGATTTGGGGAGAAACCTATCCCGATTTTATGGACGCGCTCATGCCCCTCGCCTGCCTCCCCGTGCAAATCGCTGGCCGCAATCGCCTTTGGCGCAAAATGGTAATCTCCGGAATTCGCCAGGATCCCGATTGGCAGAATGGCGATTACGCCACCGAACCCCGCGCCGGCCTGGAAATCGCCGCGGACATGCTATTGATTGCCGGCAGCGCTCCGCTTCCCATGCAGGAAAGCTTGCCCACGCGCGACGCCGCCGACCGCTGGCTGCAAGACGTCATGAAACGCGAAATGGAAACTCTGGACGCGAACGACCTCCTCTACGCTGTGAACGCCTCGCGCAATTACGATCCCTCCGCAAACCTCGAAAAAATTTCCGTCCCGGTAATGTTCGTCAATTCCGCCGACGATTTCATCAATCCCCCGGAACTGGGCATCGCCGAGCGCGAAATTCAAAAAGTGAAAAACGGCAAATTCGTGCTGATCCCTGCGTCCGAGCAAACCCACGGCCACGGCACCCACACCTGGGCCGCACTCTGGCAGCAATACCTGAAAGAACTCCTCGACGAATCCCAGTCGCCAGCGACGGCTGCAAAATAGCAGAGACCGCACACGCGACTGGAAAGCGTCTGTCGCGGCTTGTAGATCTTTGTAGGTCGTGGCTTTAGCCACGACATAAATGTTCCAAAACCAGCCCGGCTTTAGCCGCTGAAGTACGAATTTTGTCGCCGCCGTGCGTACGGTTCCGCCTTTCTGTAAGATGGACTCGCTATGGCTTCTCCGCACCAGCGAATATTGACGATGAACAGAGGGTCGGCAACATTGAAGTCCACCCTCTACGAAATAGGCGCGCGCCACGAAGCCTTGCTCTCGATCTCGGTAGCCTATAGTGGCGGCGCCAGCCCACGCTTGAAAATCGCCGATGCCAACGGCACCACCCTGCTCGATTCGCCAGTAAAAGGCAAAGACTCGAACGCCGCGCTGGAAGCGATGTTCGCCTGGCTCGATAAACACGAATACCTCGCCGGGCTGAAAGCCACCGGCCACCGCCTCGTTCACGGCGGCGCGCGTTACACCCAACCGCAGCGCATCACCCCCAAATTTCTAGCCGCGCTCAAAAAACTCGTCCCGCTCGATCCCGATCACCTCCCCGCCGCGATCAAGGGAATAAAGTTCGTCGCCAAGAAATTTCCGAAGCTCCCGCAAGTGGCATGCTTCGACACCGCATTCCACAGCACGCTGCCCACTATCGCGAAAATGTACGCACTACCGCGCCGCTTTTACGATAACGACGTCCGCCGCTACGGTTTCCACGGCCTCTCCTTCGAATACATCGTCGGCGAACTCCGCAAGCTCGACGCAAAACTCGCCGCCGGCCGCGTGATCGTCGCGCACCTCGGCAGCGGCGCCAGCATCGTCGCGCTACAAAACGGCATTAGCATGGACACCTCCATGGGATTCACGCCTCTCGAAGGTCTGGTAATGAGCGCGCGCTCGGGCGACGTGGACCCCGGCCTGCTGCTCTATCTGCTCGCCCAGAAAAAAATGTCCGCGAAGGCAGCCGCCGCCCTGCTCAACAAACAATCCGGCCTGCTGGGAGTCTCCGGCACCACGGGCGACATGCGCACATTGCTCGAAAAAGCGAAACAAGACCCCCACGCCGCCGAAGCCATCGCTTTATTCTGCTATCGCGCAAAAAAATATGTCGGCGCCTACGCCGCGGCGCTAGGCGGCCTCGATGCCCTCGTCTTCACCGGAGGAATCGGTGAGCGCGCTCCCGCCATCCGCGCGCGCATCTGCAGCGGCCTGGAATTTCTGGGAATTGAAATTGACGCCGCCCGCAACCAAGCGAACGCCCCAGTTATTTCCGCGACCAACAGCCGCGTTCACGTGCGCGTCATACAAACCAACGAAGATCTAATGATCGTGCAGCACGTAAAGACCGTTCTCGGTCACACAGCATCAAAAACGAAGTGAGGTCCCCATGTTCACCTTTGATGCCAAGCTGTCCACCGCAATAGCAGCTCCGCCGCAAAAGCCCCAGCCTGCGCCGGCACCAGCGCCAACCGCAACGGGCCCGCTCTCCGCCGATCTCCTCGATAAAATGCAGCGCTACTGGTACGCCGCAAATTATCTCTGTGTCGGCCAAATCTATCTCCTCGAAAATCCGCTCCTCCGCGAGCCGCTCTCGAAAGCCCACATCAAACCGCGCCTGCTGGGCCACTGGGGCACTTCCGCCGGACAGAATTTCATCTATGTCCACCTGAATCGCCTCATCCGCGACACGCAAGCCGACATCATCTATATCTCCGGCCCCGGCCACGGCGGTCCCACTCTCAACGCCTGCGCCTACCTCGAAGGCACTTACACCGACGTCCATCCGGAAATCACTCAAGACGCCGCCGGAATGCGCCTGCTCTTCCGATCCTTCTCCACCCCCGGCGGAATTCCCAGCCATTGCGGCCCGCACACGCCCAATTCCATGCACGAAGGCGGCGAGCTGGGCTATTCGCTGATGCACGCGTTCGGCGCCGCGTTCGACAATCCAGACCTGATCGTTGCCTGCGTAGTCGGGGATGGCGAAGCCGAAACCTGCCCGCTCGAAGGAAGTTGGAAGAGCATTAAATTTCTGAATCCCGCCCGCGATGGAGCAGTGTTGCCGATCCTCCATCTGAACGGCTACAAAATTTCTGGGCCCACGGTAACGGCGCGTTCCACCGACGAAGAACTACTCGCGCAATTTCAAGGACACGGCTACGCACCCTACTTCGTCGAAGGCGATGATCCCGCAATCGTCCACCAACAACTCGCCGCCACACTCAATCGTTGCTACGCCGAAATTCGAGAAATCCAAAAGCAGGCGCGCACCAATCCCGCGCCAAATCCATCCTCGTCACCCTGGCCGATGGTTATCCTGCGCACTCCGAAAGGCTGGACCTGCCCCAAAGAAGTTGACGGCATCCCCGTCGAAGGCACTTTCCGCGCCCACCAAGTCCCGCTCTCCAACGTCTGCGAAGATCCCGCGCATCTAAAACTCCTCGAAGAATGGATGCGCAAATATCAACCTGAAAAATTGTTCGATCAGCAAGGCCGTCTGATCCCCGAACTCGCCGCGCTCGCGCCCGATGGAAGCCGCCGCATGGGCGCAAGCCCTCACGTCAACGGCGGCCGCGTTCTGAAAGCCCTCGATCTCCCCGATTTCGCGCGCTACGCCCTCGAAGTCCCCGGCCCCGGCGAAGTAGTCGCCGAAGCCCCGCGCAAACTCGGCGAATACCTGCGCGACATCATCAAGCAGAATCCCGCAAATTTCCGCCTCTTCTGCCCCGACGAAACAAACTCGAATCGCCTCAACTCCGTCTTCGACGCCACCAATCGCTGCACCATGGAACAAACAGTCTCCATCGACGACCATCTCGCTCCCGACGGCCGCGTCCTCGAAGTTCTCAGCGAACATCTCTGCGAAGGCTGGCTCGAAGGTTATCTCCTCACCGGCCGCCATGGAATTTGGTCCTCCTACGAAGCGTTCGCGCAAGTGGTGGACTCCATGGTCACGCAACACGCCAAATGGCTCGAGCAATGCATCGACTTTCCCTGGCGCCGCCCGCTCGCATCTCTAAACGTCTTCCTCACCGGCCACTGCTGGCGCAACGATCACAACGGTTTCAGCCACCAGGCCCCCGGCTTCGTGGACAACGCTCTGCAACGCCGCAGCGAAGTCGCCCGCGTGTACTATCCGCCCGATGCCAATTGCCTCTTGAACGTCGTCGATCACTGCCTGCGCAGCCGCAATTACGTCAACGTCGTCACCTGCGGCAAGCAACCCCAGCTGCAATGGCTCACCTTCGAAGAAGCGCTCGCGCATTGCTCCCAGGGCGCCTCCATCTGGGATTTCGCCACCAACGATGGCGGCACGCAGCCGGACATCGTCCTCGCCTGCGCCGGCGATGTGCCCACCATCGAAGCCTGCGCCACTTCCTGGTTGCTCCAAAAACACGTCCCGGGCATCAAAGTCCGCGTCGTGAACGTCGTGGATCTCAACTCCCTCATGAGTCCCGACGACCATCCTCACGGCATGGACAATATTTCCTTCGAGGCGCTCTTCACCCGCGATGTGGACGTGATCTTCGCGTTCCACGGTTATCGCTGGCTGATTCACAGCATGGTGCATGGCCGCGCCAACGAAGGTCGCTTCCATGTGCGCGGATTCAACGACGAGGGCACCACCACCACTCCCTTCGATATGGTCGTGCTGAATAAAATGAGCCGCTTCCATCTGGCGGTTGACGCGCTGAAGCACGTGCCACGGCTGCGCTCGCAGGCCTCGGACGCGATTGATATGTTTAACCGGAAATTGTACGAACATCACGCGTACATCCGCGAACATTTCCAGGACTTGCCGGAAATCCGCAATTGGCATTGGACCAAGGATTTCAGCGAGCCAACCGCTCCGCCGCCGCTGGCCAAAGACCAGCCGCGCGGCCAGTTATTCAGCGACGCATAAACAGTTTGCGGAAGAGTTCGCAGCAAGCCGGTTTTGGTGGCACAGGCAATCTTGCCTGTGCTGGAATGGCTGCACTTGCCGGCGACACGCCGGCGGAAACGGAAGTCATTTCGACCTTTTCGGCAAGCTGCAAAACCGAAATCCCTAATGCGTGCCGTTTTTCTTGGGGTAGCGGCCAACCAGCCAGTTCCAGCGGATCAATAGAAGATCTCCGAACATCATCGTACTGTCGCGCAGCACTTGCACCTTGGTCGCTGCGTCATGCGCCCAACGCACCGGCACTTCGGCAGTGCGTAACCCGTGGCGCTTGGCCAAAAATAGAATTTCCGGATCGAATCCGAAGCCCTCAATGCGCTGCTGCTCGAAAATAATCCGCGTGGGTTCGCGCCGGAAAATCTTGAACCCGCATTGCGTATCCGAAAAAGGCAAACCGGTAATCACGCGCACCAATCCGTTGAACACCATCCCCGCCAATTCGCGGTGTCGCGATTGGTGCACCGAAATCAGCGAGCGGTCCAGCGCACGCGAGCCGATCGCAATATCATTCCCTGCGGCCAGCCCAGCCAGCAGCTTTTCAATCTCTTCAATCGGCGAAGACAAATCCGCATCGGTAAACAATGCAATGCGCCCGCGCGCTTCCAGCATCCCGTGCCGTACGCTGTAGCCTTTCCCGCGATTCTCTCCGTTCGAAACCAGCCGCACCCCAGCCATCTCCCGCGCCCATTCCTCCGCAATCCGCGCGGTCCCGTCTCTCGATCCATCATCCACGATCAGAATTTCCAGCTGCTCCATCGCAATCGGCGGCGCGACGCTCGGCAACGTCTGGCGTGCTGCAAAATACTCGCGAATGCGCGCCAGCGTGCGCGCCAGCCGCCCCTCTTCGTTGTAAGCGGGGATGATGATGGAAAGTTCCGTCACGCGCTCAGAGACGTTCATCGCGCCGCAGTTCCCTGACCTTCATCCGCAACCATCGCAGGCCATCCGTGGCGCCCGAGCAGCGGAACGAAGCGGCAAGCGCACAACGATTCCTGCGCCAGCCCGCCCAGGCGCTTTACAACTCGCAACAAATCTTGTCGGTCGGAACTGCCCACGGGAATTACCAGCCGGCCACCTTCCGCGAGCTGTTCGCTGAGCGGCGGAGGAATCGCGGGAGCGGCAGCCGAAACCAGGATCGCGTCGTAGGGCGCGTTGCCAGGCCAGCCAAGCGAACCATCCCCTTCTTCCACGCGCACATTCGCGTAACCCAGGCGCGCCAAGCGCTCGCGCGAGGCCGCCGCGAGCGCGGGCTGCAATTCCACCACGATCACTTCTCGCGCCAGCAGCGAAAGCACCGCCGCCTGATAGCCGCAACCGCCGCCAATTTCCAGCACGCGCTCCGTGCCGGAAAGCCGCAGCGCGTCCGTCATCACCGCCACCATGTAAGGCTGCGAAATCGTTTGGCCACCGCCGATCGGCAGCGGTTCGTCCGAATAGGCTGAACCTTGCGCCGCTACAGGGACGAACTCGTGCCGCGCCACGGTGGACATCGCTTCGAGCACGCGCGGGGAGAGCATGCCTCGGTCGCGAATTTGTCGCGCCACCATTTCCTGGCGCGCCGCCGCGAAGTCCGGCATCACGCCCGGGGAAGAGACGCCGCCGAAGATCATTGGCGCGAGGTCCCGGCGACATCACCAAGCTCGGCGCCATGCATCACGCTGCCTCCGAGACTGCTCGCGACGCTGATCGTCGCGCCAATCGTCACAAAGTTGCGCAAAACATTCCTCCCACTTGAAAAGTTATCACAGCCACCCGCGAACCTGCCACCGCCCCCAGGGGCAACTGCCCATCGCGCCGGCGAATTGCATATGCCGCTCACGTTCGATACGATTCTTGGGTTCGCTTCTAATGGCAGCAGTGACCTAGGGCCTGCAGCGAAAAATAGGAGAACTTCATGAAGCTATGCACTGCCGTGATCGCCGCCCTCTTATCTGTGGCGGGTCCGGCGCTGGCGCAAACACCGCCAGCCAGCACACCACCAACCCTGGAGCCGCACGCTACTCCCGGGCAGGCGGCTCCCGCAAAACCGGCTGCGCCAGCCCCGCCGCCGGCGGAAAAAATAGATCCCGCAAAGGACGCTGCCATTCGCCATTTGATGGATATTACGGAAAGCTCAAAGATGGGCGAAAATATTGCGATTTTCATAACTGGAAAGGTTCACGACGGCCTGGGCCGCGCGATTCCCGCGGACCAGTTGCCGAAATTCATGGACAGTTTCTCGCAAAAATTTTCCGCGGGACTTCCGCCCACGGCCGTCAATGACGCGGTTGTAACCATCTACGCCAAGCACTTTTCGATGGAAGATATCCAGGGATTGACCAAATTCTACGAATCGCCCATCGGCCAGCGCATCGTCAAAGAAATGCCGGAGGTGGATCAGCAGATGCGCAACGCCGGCCAGCAGATCGAAACCGCCGTGGCGATTGCTGTTTTGCGCGGCATGTCCGACGAGTATCCGCAGTTAAAGCAAATGCTGCCGCCGGATAGTTCCGCGCCGACGCCGTCCAGTGCACCGGCTCCAACTCCAGCGTCGCCCGCTTCCGGAGCAAAAGCCCCGTTGCCGCCTTCCACTCTAAAACCGGCAGCGCCCGAGCGTTAGCATGCGTAGAGGTCATCTCATAAACAGCGGAACCGGAAGGGCGGGGCTTTAGCCCCGCCGCAAAACCGCGCAAAAACGGGGGCTTTAGCCCCTGAAGCCGCGCATTTTCACAGCGACGGAATATTTATGAGCTTGGCTGTACTAGTTTCACGCATCAAGGAGTTGCGATCATGTCGCGACATAAAACTGGATTCATCGGCAGGAGGCTCGTCGTTGCCAGCCTCCTGTTTTTATTTGTAGTAGGCGCAGCCGGAAGTTTTACGCTGCAAGGATCTCCGGAACAAGCCGACTCCATCACCGTCTCCGCCGCGATCAGCTTGAAGGATGCGCTCGACGAACTCGGCCCGATCTTCCAGGTGCAGCAGCATCGTAAGAACGGCGGGAACGGCACGGCCGTCACGTACAACTATGGCGGCTCCGGAACCCTCGCGCGGCAGATCGAGCAGGGCGCTCCCGTGGACGTATTCTTTTCCGCGGCCGAAAAACAGATGGACGAACTGGCCGCGCAAGGCTTGATCGTCGCCGATACCCGGCGCGACCTGGTGGGCAACGCGCTGGTGTTGATCGCGCCGGCCCAAACCACGGCGTTGCACAGCTTTCAAGATCTCAACAGTCCGGTGGTGAAAACGCTCGCCCTCGGCGAAACCAGCACCGTCCCGGCGGGAATGTACGCGCGCCAAACGCTCGAACACTTGGGCCTGTTCGCGTCGCTCGAGAAGAAAGTCGTTTACGCGAAAGATGTTCGCGCCGTGCTCACCTACGTGGAAACGGGCAACGCCGATGCCGGCATGGTCTATCAAACCGACGCTAACACCTCTAAAAAAGTGCGCGTGATCGCCATTGCTCCCGCGGATTCTCACGATCCGATTCTCTATCCCGCCGCCGTACTGCGCGACGCAAAAAATAGCTCCGCGGCGCGCGCCTTCCTGGACTTTCTGCAAGGCCCCGACGCGCGCGCGGTCTTCCAGAAATACGGCTTCACCTCCGCGGAAAAATCAGCCGTAAAGAACTGATCCAGCTACAATCCTCTCCCAATGGATTGGTCTCCGCTGTTCATATCGCTGGCCACCAGCCTCGCGGCGACGGCCGTCACGCTGCTCGCCGGCCTGGCCGCCGCTGCGTGGCGCCAGAATCGCGCGGGCGCCGGCGCGGCGCTCATTGACGGAATTTTTATTCTCCCGCTGGTATTGCCTCCCACGGTCGTCGGGTTTCTTCTGCTCCTGCTTTTTGGCCGTAACGGCCCCCTGGGCAAACTGCTGCTGCAATTCGGCGCGTCCGTGGTGTTTTCCTGGCCCGCCACGGTGATTGCCGCCACCGTCGTGGCGTTTCCGCTCATGTACATCACCGCGCGCGCCGCCCTGGAACAGGTGGATCCGCATCTGCTGCAAGCAGCCCGCACCCTGGGCGCATCTGAATCGCGCATTTTCCGCGAAGTGGCGCTGCCTCTCGCCTGGCCCGGAGTGCTGGCGGGCACAATTCTATCGTTTGCCCGCGCTCTCGGAGAATTCGGCGCCACCCTGATGCTCGCCGGAAATATTCCAGGAAAAACCGAAACAATTCCTATCGCGATTTATTTCGCCGTGGAGGCCAACGAGATCCAGCGCGCCATGGCCTGGTGCGCCGTGGACGTGGGCATCTCCATCGCGCTGCTGGGCGGGCTTTACTACTGGACGCACGCGCAGCGTCTGCGCCGCGAGCGCTGGGGACAACGCTGACGTGACCCTGGAAGTCCAAATCGAAAAGAAGCTGGCGGATTTCACGCTGGACGTTTCGTTCCGCGCGACGGAATCGCCGTTGAGCATTCTGGGCGCATCGGGCGCGGGCAAATCCATGCTGCTGCGCTGCATCGCCGGCCTGGAAAAACCCAGCCGCGGCCGCATCGCTCTCAACGACCGCGTACTTTTCGATTCGGCGCAACGAGTGACAATTCCCGCGCGCGAACGCCGCATCGGCATGTTGTTTCAGCACTACGCGCTGTTTCCCCATCGCACCGTCGCGCAAAACATTGCATTTGGTCTGCACGATTTGCCGCGCGAGGAACAATTCGCGCGCACCGCCTCGCTCGTTTCGCGCACACACCTCGCGGGACTCGAGCAGCGTTACCCGCGCGAATTATCCGGCGGCGAACAGCAACGCGCCGCCCTGGCCCGCGCCCTGGCGATTCAACCCGAAGCGTTGTTGCTCGATGAGCCGCTCTCCGCGCTCGATACCCACCTGCGCGGGCAAGTCGAAGCGCAACTCCAGGAAACTTTCGCAACTTTTCGCCGCCCCGCGTTGCTAGTCACGCACAACATGGAGGAAGCCTACCGCCTCGGCGAACAATTGCTAGTCCTCGCGCGCGGCCGAGTAGCGGCCTTCGGCGCAAAACAAGAAATATTCCGCCGCCCGCCCAGCTCCGAAGTAGCCCGCCTCACCGGCTGCAAAAATATTTCCCGCGCCAGATCGAATCCCGACGGAACCGTCGAAGCCCTCGACTGGGCTTGCCGCCTGCACCTCGCCCACCAGCCCACTCAAGCCCCGATGTACGTTGGCATTCGCGCGCACCACCTCGACTTTCCGGAGACTCCCCAAGAAGCCGCAACAGAACTAAATGTTCTCCCCTGCTGGATCGCGCGCACTTCAGAGACACCTTTCCGCATCACGCTCTTCCTGAGTCTCGATCCCAGCCGCGCCGCAGCTGGAGAACCACAGCTGCAAGCAGAAGTCTTCAAAGAAAAATGGGAACGCTTCCGCGGCCGCCCGCAACCGTGGCGCGTGCGCCTCGCGCCCGAATCCTTATTTGCCATGCCGGAATAAAAAACCGCTCAGTGGAAGTGCTTCACAAACTTGATGTCCAGGCCATACGTTCCGTTGATATCGCGCAAAAACACAATCGAGAGATCGCGCTTCACGTGGTATTCCACCTGAATCAATTGCTCCTGGTCCGAAGCCGCATTAGAAGAATAAGTCACCGTAAGATCCCGCGTGATCTGCTGCTCAATCGTCACCCGCGCCGAAGCGTTCGATTCCGTAGCGGTCCCCGCCAGGAACGGATCAATCCGAAAATGGCTGATCCCAAAAAGATGTTCGATGCGCCCGCCCACTCCGCTGGAAACCGCCTCGGACAGCAAAGCCGTAGCGCCGTAGTTCGATCCCGCCGCCGTAGAACGCAACGCGCTTTCCTGCCCCGTGCTCCCCAGCGCCAGCAAAGCGATGATGTCCGTATCCGGCAAAGGCGGATCCGAACGATAGCTCAAAGAAAGTTTGCTCGCCCGCCCCGAAAAATTGATCGTCACCAGATACTGGCTGATCGTCGAAGTCGCCTCAATATTCAACTCCGGATCCAGCTGAAATGGGTTCGCAAAATTAACGTCCCCCCGCGTCAAAGTGAAGGTATTTCCGCGAAACGACATTTCGCCGCCCAGCAAGTGAATATGCCCCAATAAAATCGGCCGCTCCCACGTCCCGCGCAAATGCAAATCGCTGTCAATTTCCACCTGCGCGCCGGTCCATTCAATCCGCGCCCCCGGACTGGTATGCGCCGCCACATCAAACGTAAGATTGCGCATGAATGGCGAAGATTCCGCGGCCGCAGCCGAAGTATCCGGCGAAGCGCCAAAAAACGAAGTAATGTCCGCGCCCGGCGCAAACAAAAGTCGTTTCAGTTCCACGTTTCCGCTCAGCACCGCGCGCTCCGTGGTCCCCACCAGCTGCAGCGTCCCGCCCGTCAGCCAGCTCATCCCCGCCGGATAGCGAATGCGCACCTGCGGCGTCCGGGCATAAATTTCGTAGCGGATCGGACCTTCGTCCCCGTACGTGACGCTGCCGTTCAATGTCAGCTGCCCGCCGCCCGAATCCGCCGTGACATTCTCGAAAAGCAGCCGGCTGCGGTCGAAAACCAGATCGCCGTTCAAGTGGCTCAGCCCCACCGGAAAATCCGAATAATTCGCGGATGCGTCGCGCACCACGGCTCGGCCCGTGATCCGCGGCTTGGACATCGTTCCCTCGACCGCCACGTTGACGTTCGCTTCCCCTTGCGAGTGCAGGTCCGGCAGCACCCCCTTCAGCAATCCCAGATTCACCGCCCCGGTCACGCTCACATGCACCGGCCGTTCGCGGTCAAAACGCGCCGAACCGCTGATCTGAAAATCCGAATCCGGCCCATGCAGGTGCGCCTGCGCAATCCGAATTTCGTTGCGGTGATAAGTGAACTGCACCGGCCCATCGTTCTGTAACGAGACGAACAAATAATCGAACGAGATGCGCGAAATATCCGCAGTCACCTCGATCGTGTCCGGTTTGCGCAGTGCGCCGGCCAGCGTGAAATTCCCGTCCACCACGCTATGGCCCGTCAGGTTCTTCAAATGCAGCCCGGCTGAAAACAGCGGATCCAGATCGAACTGCACCACCGCAAGTCGCCCGGATATTTCCTCGTCGCCCGACAATCCCACAGTGAGCCGGCCCTGCAATTGTCCATGCGATCCCTCTGCATTGAGCGCCACGCGAACACTGTGCCCGTCGGAATCGAGTTGCCCGTGAAAATCGCCTTCCTCGTCCGTGCCGATTTTCAAATTCAGCACATGAAAATCACCTTGCCCTGCCGGCGCGCGCAACGGCCCGCTGCCGCGCAGCGCAAAATCAAGCTTTCCTGCAACCGGCAGCGACGGATTTTGCAGCGCCTGAATTTTCTCGAGTAGTATCCCGGTGCCGGCCACGTTGAACTCGACGGTTTCCTCCTTGGGCCGGTAGAGCATCTCTCCTGAGACGCGTCCGGTATCGCGCCCCAATTCCGCGTGCTCCAGCCTGACTTCATCGCGCGCCAGATGCAGGTTGCCGCTTATCCGGTCGAAATGCAGCCCCTTCGCCTCAATGTCGGCGAGAATCAAATTGGCATCCAGCATCGGCAGGGCGCTCGTGCCCCCGCCGTTCAAGGTGCCGGAAATCGTAGCCGTCGCCGGATACGTCGTCCCGAACATCGCTTGCACGTCCCCGCTCGGCGCGTGTTCCGTCTGTGCCGTCAGCGACCACACACTCGACGGAACAAAACTCCAGTCGCCGTCCAGCTGCATCGAAAGATCCACGCTTACGGACGCCTCACCCCGCCTCAGCACCGCCTTGCTAAGCCTGAAATCATCAAGCGAATAATCCAGGTCCCCGTAAATTTCGTCCCACTGGTAAATATCGTAGCGCGCGTCCGCCGCGCGAATGTGTCCGGAGAAAGTAGGCCCGGAGATAGGTCCGAGGATGCGTCCGCGAAATGCCACGCTCCCGGCCACGCGCGTGGGAACCGCGTCCACACCTCTGAGCCGGTTGATGAAATCGTCCCACTCCAGCAGATTCTTCGTCTTCAGGTCCAATTCCAGCGTGGTATCCACGCCTCTCAGCGCGCCGTCAAATTCGATCTGTGTATTCGGCGTGGTGATTTCGCTGTGGTCGAGCGCGCACACCTCCGTATCTTCCGTGTAGTTGTACTGAATCTGCGCGCTGACCGGAATCATTCCCGGCGTCAGCACGGCCGGCGGCGACCAGCGCGATTCCCCTTTGGAAGTAAAATGTTTGAAATTGGCCGTCCAGGTATTGTACGAATCCACGTCAATGCCGCCGTCCCAATGCAGCGTATCAATCGGGAAACCCGTATTATTCACGGCATGAATGGCTTCTGCCAGGCTCGCGTGATGGAAATGGGTCTGCGTGCGGAAAGCCAGCGCCGGCAAATCCATTTCCAGGTGGCCGTCCAGCGAACCTTCCAGCGCGCGAATCGCCAGATTTTCCACCACCAGTTTTTTCTTGGCGATCGCGTAATTCCCGGTGGTTTCAATATTCGTCGCGTGGAACCACTCATATGGCATCTTCACGTCATGGCCGTCAAAGTACCCGCTGCCGGTCCAGTCGCCGGAGACGTAGCGAGCGTTGCCGGAAAAGTCAGCGATCAAATCCGGTGTAAGTGGCTCGCGAAAGATTTTCCTCACGTCTTCCAGCGACAGGCGCCCGCGATAATGCAGATCCCATTCCGCGCGCGCGAAGCTGGGCCGCTCGGCGCGCAAATTCAGCTCGGAGTGCAGTGTCTTCCAGACCAGTTCGTCCAGCTCAAACGAATCGTGGCGCAGCACGAACTTCGTGGAAAGATCGAAGCGCAAGGGCACGTCCCGCTTTAAATCCAATTCCACCTGGTTCCAGCTCAGGTTTCCCGCGTAGGCCCCATTGCCGTCCGCCGGCATCACGTACTGCAATAGAAACGTAAGATTTTGTCCCCTCAGCTCCAGCGGAACTCGCCGATCATTAATATTAGCGCCGCCGTTGCGCAGTTCCACCCGCCCAATGCGCAAATTGAGAAGCGATTCCTGCCAGGGACCGGCCGAAGCCTGAGTTTTCGGAGTCGGAACATTGCTGTGGCCATCCTTTTCCAAGCGCACGCTTACTTCGGGGCGCTCCACCACCAGTTCGTCGATTCTGAATTCCCGGTGCAGAAACGAAAGCACTGTAATGCCGATCTGCACGCGGTCCGCGTGGAACAGCGGAGCATCGCTGGACGTTTCCAGGCCGTGCAGCGTCAGGTTATCGATTTCTAACCGCATGCGCAGCGCGTGCATATGAAACCCGCCCAGTTCCACCCGTGTGCCCGTTCGTGTTTCCAGCTGATGGATCAGCGAATTACGCGCCCAGCGTTCCGCCAATCCCATTTCAAATATCAGAAATATGCACACCACGCCCACGCTGCTCAGCAGCACCAGCGTCGCCAGCCGCCGCAGCCAGCGCGCTCTCATGAGCCGCTTCCTTGCGCCACGATGTCAATCTTCAGGCGGTCGCGCGAATCGTTCAGCCACTTCGCGGCGCGCTCGCTGATCTCCCGCTGAATCAGCACTTCGCGGATGGTGTCTTCCACGTCGTCCAGCGCGGGCACCGGCTCGTTGCGCGCTTTCAATTGCCCGGAGAATTCGTCGCGGTAATACGCTTCCACCTGCTCGTCGCTCACTTGCGCTTCCGCACGGAAGCGGTAATCAATGAACCGTGAAAGATACAGCTGCTGCGCCACCATGCGGCGCACGGCCGCTTCCGTCAATCCCGCGCTGGCCCGGCGTTTCTGAAATTCCTCCGGCGACGGAAACTGCTTCACGAATTCCGCGTAGGCGCGATCCACATCCGCGGCTGGAGGTTGCGCGTACTTCGTCGCGCTGGCCTCCGAACGGATCAGCCATTGATCGCTCAGTTCGCGGATCAATTCCGTGCGCGGTTTCGCTTTTCCATCCACCAGCACCTGGAACGCCCCAAGTTCGCGGACTTCGCTTTCGGTGATGATGTCGTCCTCGATCCGCGCCGCCACGCCATCCACTTGCTGTGCAACCGGCGACCCCGAGGAGCCTGACGAGCCTGCGCCGCCCCTGCCGGGCGGCAATTCCGAATAACTGTCCGTCTGTGCGCCGGCGCGGCTGGTCGCAAATCCCAGGCTCCACGCCAATATTCCGAAAATCAGCAGCGCGCGTCGCATCAGAACACCGGTCCGATGTTGAATGAAAATCCAAAATGAGAGACGCGAAAGTTCGTCGTGGGCGGCACCGTCGGGGGCGTCGGCGTCACCGAATATTCCGCCGGATTCAGCAGGTACCCGAAATCCACGCGCACCGGACCGATCGGAGTCGCGTAACGCACGCCAAATCCCACCGTGTGCGAAAAATAATTCAGTACCGTCGGCGAGGCGGACTTCCACGAGAGGTTGATGTGGTCCACGTCGCTATACACGTTGCCACCGTCATAGAAAATCGTTCCGCCCAGGCGGTTGCCGATGAACGGCAGCTTCATCGGAAAACGCAATTCCTGGTTGAATATCAGCAACGCCAGGCCACCGATCGGGAAACCGGTACAGGGATCGCGCGGCCCGGCTTCGTTCAGGCTGAAGCCTCGCAGCGACTGCGCGCCTCCGGAAAAGAAACGCTCCGGCAATGGAATGATCTGCCCCGTCGTCGTAACGTCCGCGCAGTTGGTGGGGGCGTTCCCGGTGGTGGTGCCGGTCGGTATTTCCACTCCGAAGCGCACCGAACGCGCGAACACAAAGGCGCGGCCAAAGGGATGGTAGGAAGAATTCTGCACGAAGATGCGGAAAAAACTCGCGCTGGAGCCCAGTGCTTTTGCGGCGTAGCTCACGTCCGCGGTATTGAAATTTCCGGTTTTTGGGTCTGCCGGATTGTCGCGCCGGTCCCGCGCATACGTGATCCCCACTCCAGACACCAGCGTGGGCTGGCTGTATAGCGGAATCTGGTCCTCGGAAATTGTGCCGTTCAGATTGGTAGCTACCACGCGCCGAAAAAAATAACGGTATAGCAACGAGCTCGATGGCGAAAGTTTCTCGGCGATTTGCAACTGCGCTTCGTAGCGAATGGACGTGAAAGTCGCCACATCCAGCGTCTTGTCCGCGAATACCGTCAGTGTTGCGCTCAGCGCCTTCTTGGCGAGAAAGTTGTCAGCCGAGTAGGACGCCAAAGCGCGATACTGCAGCGTGCTGGCTCGCACCTTGAACGTCAGCGTCTGCGCCCGCCCGAACATGTTCGCGCGCGAAATCTCGAATATGCCCCGCGGGCTTGCCGCGATCTGCGTACTGTTCGGATTGCAAGGCAGCGCTCCAGCCGGCGGGTTGCTGGGACAGGGGTTGCCGATTTTCAGAATTTCAAATCCGAATCCATACCCGATGGTGTAGCGCCCGCCTTCCCTTACGTCCACCACCATCACCTTTTGCGGATCGCTCCCGGTGGGATTCTGCGGCGCTATTTGCACGCGCGTGAAAACTCCCAGATTGTATAGTTGCCGTTGCGTTTCCACCACGTCGCCCTCGCGCAACGGACCCTTCGCCTGAATCACCACTTGCCGCGCGATAACTCCGGGCCGGGTGTACTGATACCCGGTCAGCAACACCTTCGCTACGCTAATCCGCGGGCCTTCGCTGATGTTGTAAGTTAGCCGCATCCGGTTCGGCGCGCTGCCCGGCGCAGCCGTGTCGTCAAAACGCGCCTCCGGAAATCCATCGTTGTAGTACATCGCCAGAATATTGTTGCGGTCGCTGGCCACGGCCGCCGCGGAATAAGGCTGGCCCGGAGAAGATCCCACCACGTTCAGCACCGCATCCTTGCTCACCGCGTGAACGCCATCCACCTGCAACCCCTCCACCAGCGTCTGCGGCCCTTCCACAATCTGGTAGCTCACGAACAGGTTCCGCTTCTTCCCCTGATAATCCGTGTCCACCGCGGACGTCACCTTCACATCCAGAAAGCCGTTGGAAAGGTACAGCCCGCGGATCGAATCTCCGTCGTCGCGCACCAGCGTCTGGCTGAATCGGCCGCTCGAGGCGAACGACGCAGGCTGCAGCCCCAACCGCCCTTCCAGTAGTTCCCGGCTGAAATATTTGTTGCCGTGGAAAGAAATTCCGGCAAGCCGGGAGCGGTCGCCGCGGGAAACTTCGTAGCTGATCAGCCGCACGCTCGCTTTCGGATCGTCACGAGAACTTACCTGCACGTCCGCATCGAAATATCCCTGGCGCTGAAAATAATCCCGGATATTGCGGCGCCCTTCCTGCAGCAGGTCTTCGTCCACCGCGCCTTCCGCATAGATCGGCAGCAACTGCCGCAGTTTGCCCTGGCTGATATGCGCGCCGCCCACCGCCACGCTGACGCGCGGCCCGGTAGTCACCTGGTAATTCAACGCCACCAGATTGGAAGCCGAATCGTAGTTTCCGGCCGTAATCAAGATGCCCGCGCCCAGATACCCTTGATTGACCAGGTATTTTTTCAGACGCTGCGAGGCGCGCGTCACCCGCGCCGAAGTGAACGGATTCTTCAGTTTCATCTTCGAGCGCCCGATCAGCTCCGCATTGGAATACGGCGTCTGGTTCTTCACGATGAAGCTGCCCACCACGGCGCGCGGGCCCGGCTGCACGGTTATCAGCACGTCCATTTGGCGTGTCGCTTCGTGCGGCGTTAGCGCCCATTTCACATCCGCTTCATAAAGCCCCTCGCTGTTCAGCGTATCCTTCAGCCGTTCCACCGCTTCGCGCAGCGAACTTTCACGGAAAGGTTCGCCCAGGGCCAGCCGCATGGACGCCAGCGCGGCAGCTTCCGTGGGCGGCTCCTTTAGCCCCTCCACGCGCACCACGTTGTTATAGAAATTCCGCTGTACGATGAACTCCACGCGCACTCCTTGCGCCAGCAGAGCAGCCGTCACCCGAATGTCCGCAAAATCGCCGGTGCGATAGAGCACGCGCAGACTTTCTCGCTCCTCGCCAAAATCAAATGGCTTGCCGATTTCTAGAGGGAGAGAGGGGGTGGGACCCGGCAGCTGGTTCCCGGTGTCATCTACAACGCGGATTTCAACGACGGTCTGGCCTTCGATCTCGCTTTCCTGCGCGCGCACCGATGTACCGGCTAGGGCGCTGCCAAGCAGCGCGCCGAAAACCAAAATAGCTCCCCAAGTCCCGGTCCGACGAGAGGCACAGGCTTGCGGACATAGCCGATTCCGCGGGATTCTCATTCGCCTTGAAGGTAAGAGCAAAGGTTAGCACAGCCGCGTTGCCTGCCGGATGCGAAAAGGCGCTATGATATTGAATTGAGAACAGTTCCTCCGCCCCTAATAGACTACAAGAATGAACAACGAACAGCGCGAAAAATACTCACGCCAGATTCTCTTCGCCGGAATCGGCGACGCAGGTCAGCAAAAACTACTGGGCGCAAGCGCCGTGCTCGCGGGCTGTGGCGCGCTGGGCACCGTGGTGGCCAACCTGCTAGTCCGGGCCGGAGTGGGACGCTTGCGCATCATTGACCGCGATTTCGTCGAACCCTCCAACCTCCAGCGCCAGACCCTCTTCGAAGAAGCCGACGCCCGCGAGGCCCTTCCCAAAGCAGTGGCAGCCGAACGCCGCCTGCGCGCCATCAATTCCGATGCTCGCGTCGAAGGCATCGTCGCGGACCTCACCCCGGAAAATTGCGCGGAACTTCTCGGCGGGTTTCAGCTGATCCTCGATGGCACAGACAATTTCCAGACGCGTCTGCTGCTCAATGACGCAGCAATCTCGCTCCACGTCCCCTGGATATACGCTGCCGCCGTAGGAAGCTACGGCGTCACCATGACCATTCGTCCCGGAGAAACCGCCTGCCTGGCCTGTCTGTTGGAAGGGGACGACAAGGCCGCGGCGCTCGGCGCCGAAGCCACCTGCGACACCGCAGGCGTGCTGAATGCCGCCGTCGGCGTCATCGCTTCCGTCGAAGCCGCGGAAGCCACAAAAATTCTAGCCGGTAAGCCCGAAGCTCTCCACGGACGCCTCGTCTCCACCGACGTCTGGAGCGGACACTTCCAATCCATCCGCGTCGCCCGCCAGCCGGATTGCCGCGCTTGTGTGCGCCGCGAATTCATCTACCTGGAAGGAGCAGCACAGCCGCACATCACCATGTGCGGCCGCGATTCCGTGCAAATCCACGAACGCGGCAGAAGCCTCGATCTCGACGAACTCGGTCGCCGCATCCTCAAAGCCTCGGCCGACAGCGTCCACCACAATGAATTCCTGCTGCGCTTTCGCGTCTCCACCTACGAAATGACCGTCTTCGCCGACGGCCGCGCCATCGTCAAAGGCACAAAAGACCCCGCGGTCGCGCGCTCGCTCTACGCCCGCTACGTTGGTGCCTGAGGTTTTTTTGAAGTTGTGTTGCTTTTGAATTTGTGAATCGCGCAACAGCGCGATTCACCCTGAGAACCGGCTGTGCCGGTTCGAAGGGTAGCGGCCGGTCCGGCGCAGCCACACCGGGCACTTCCACCGCAAACCGATCACCCTACAAATCGCCGCAGCGCCGACTGCCGCATCGCCGCCCGGTCCATATTTTCCCGCGTATTCATCAGCGTCAGCAAAGTGCTCAGCACCCGCGCCTTCAGCTCATCGGACATCGGAAATCCGCTGGTAGCCACGTGCACCAAGGCCTCGCCGCGCCCCGAAATCTTCGTGATGAATTCCATCTGACGTTCGTGGTTCGTGTTGCCCAGCGCCGTCTCCCGCCGCATCTCCGCACACTCATTTTCAATAAATAATGTGAAGTGCATGATGCACAGATGCTCCGCGGCTAAACCTGCGGGGACGTTGATCTTACAGCCTTTGGCGCTGCAATTTTCGGCCACGGACACACCTGTTGACAACCTCATTGTTTTGTAGCATCTTGCCCCTCCGAATTCCAGCACCGCTAAGCGTGGTGCGCTCAAGTAGATAGCAGGAGGCTCAACACCAGTTACTGTAATGCAATTGGCGCATCCGGAACCAATCGCCCCGTCGCCACCGGTTCCGAAATGGGCCTCCACTCCACCAAAATAACTCGCGCCTCCGCCCCCGCATTCTGTTGCGATACGCTCAAGCCCGTGTTACACACGAACGCGACGCATCTTCAGCTCCACCAGGCCATCGCAGAATGCCGCATCTTGCTCCACACGACATAATGCATATGTTCATCGCCCTGGCCGTGCTGCTGGGCGCGGCCAAACTCGCCGGCGAGCTGATGCAAAAGCTCGATCAGCCCTCCGTCCTAGGCGAAATCCTGGCCGGTATTCTCCTAGGCCCCACGCTGCTCGGCCATTACAAACCCGAAATATACGCTTTTATTTTTCCCTCTACCGGTAATCTTCCCATCGCTCTCGAGACTGTCACCACCCTCGGCGTCGTATTTTTCCTGCTCATCGCCGGACTGGAAATTGACCTGCGCAGCATCTTTCGCCAGGGCAAGAGCGCCCTGCTCGTAAGTTTCTTCGGCGTAGTCATTCCTTTCGCGTTCGGCTTCGCTGCCGCTGGATTATTTCCGCGTTTTCTCGGCGCGGCGCCCGGCGCCGACCGCCTCATTTTCGCGCTCTTCGTCGGCACGGCTCTCTCCATCTCCGCATTGCCCGTCATCGCCAAAATCCTGATGGACCTCAACCTCCTCCGCAGCGAGATGGGCACAGTGGTCATGTCCTCCGCCATGTTCGACGACCTCGTCGGCTGGATCCTTTTCTCCATGATTCTCGGCATGATGAGCGGCGGCGGCACCTCCATGGCCGGCGTCAAACGCACCATCATGCTGGTCATCGCTTTCGTGGTGATCGCGCTCACGGTTGTCCGCTGGCTCATCGATAAGCTCTTGCCGCACATCCAAGCCCACACCAGCTGGCCCGGCGGCGTCCTCGGCTTCATCTTCACTCTCACTCTCGCCGCCGCCGCCTTCGCCGAATACGCCGGTATTCACGCCGTCTTCGGCGCATTCATCATCGGCATCGCCGTCGGCGAATCCACCCACCTGCGCAAACGCACATCCGAACTGATCCACGGCATCGTCACCAACGTTTTCGCTCCATTCTTTTTCGCCAGCATCGGCCTGCGCACCAATTTCGTCGCCAATTTCAATCTCCCCATCACCGCCACCGTCATCGGCGTAGCCTGCATCGGCAAGCTTCTCGGCGCTGGCATGGGCGCCCGCCTCGGCGGCATGGACCGCCGCACCTCCTGGGGCGTAGGCCTGGCCATGAACGCGCGCGGCGCCATGGAAATGATTCTCGGCCTCCTCGCGCTCCAGCTGGGCCTGATTCGCGAAACCATGTTCGTGGCCCTGGTGATCATGGCCCTTTTCACATCCCTGGTTTCCGCTCCCGCTATCAAATTCCTGATCCGCCGCCGCCGCACCATCACCCTGAAAGACACCGTCACCGCAAAGCTCTTCTTCCCTGCGCTGAAATCGCAAACCAAGCCACAAGTCCTGCAGGAAATGTGCATCTCCGCTGCCGACGCCGTCAGCAATTCTCCCGAAAGATTTCTGCGCCTCGTCCAGGAACGCGAGCGTGTCACCACGAGCGGCTGGGAAAATGGCCTCGCCGTTCCGCACGCGCGCGTCAACGGATTACTCGCGCCTTTGGTAGTCGTCGGCCGCCTCGCGCACGGAATCGATTTCGACGCGCGCGACGGTAAACCAGCCAAGCTGATCATTCTAATTCTCACCGGCGACAATCAATCCCAGCACGATCTGCTGCTCGATGCCGGCGAGTTGTTCAGCCGCAAGGAAGCCATCGACCAAGCCCTGCACGCCGAAACTTTCGTCGAATTAATGGCCGCGCTCAATGCGCCGGTGCACTGATTGCAGCGCCGGTCTGCAGACTCTGTGTGAGAATCCGGGGGTGTCTGTAGGTCGTGGCTTTAGTTTATCCTGAGAGCCTGCCGCGGGCAGGCACGAAGGGCCACGAGACAAACCCAACCAGGTCAGCGCGCCTTCAGCCTCTGAAGTACTAATTTCTCTGTGTCCTCCGCTTTTCTCCGTAGTCTCTGTGTTAATGTTTTGATCTTTGCAGTTGTCACCCAGACTCTGCAGTCCTAACTCCTTGCAATGCGTTCGCTTACGTCCAAGCCGCCCGCAATCCTTCCTCACGCATCCCGCATCTAAACAAAGTGTAGGGGGCCAAAGAGAGGAAAGGCCATGAAGAAGTTCGCTAGAGGTAGTTTTGTAAGTCTGCTCGGTGTATTTGTTTTCGCAATGTGCGTAGGCCTGTCGGCCAGCAGCAGTTCCGCCGCCGCGCCACCGCCGGACAAGAATCAGCCGGCCGGCGCCACGGGAAATTCCCAAGCGGCGCTGGCTGAGCAGGTGCGCCACCAGCTGGTGATGATTCCCTGGTATTCGGTGTTCGATAATTTGATGTACACCGTGCAGGGGAACGAAGTCATTCTTTCCGGCCAGGTTGTGCGCCCGGTCGTGAAGGATGAAGCCGCATCAGCCGTAAAGCGCATCAAGGGCGTTCAGGAAGTGAACGACCAAATCGAAGTGCTTCCGCTTTCGCCCTTCGATAATCAAATCCGGCGCGCGGAATTGCGTGAAATCTATTCGTTCTCTTCGCTCCAGCGCTATGGCCTGGGCACGAACCCCAGCATTCACATCATCGTGAAGAATGGCAACGTGACCCTGGAAGGCGTGGTGGACAATCAAACGGATAAGGATTTGGCCGGACTTCGCGCCAACGGCGTGCCCAACGTTTTCTCAGTGACCAATAATCTTCGGGTCCTGAAAATCGGCTGATCCGCGCAGCACAATCTCACTTTGACGGCGCTCGGGCCGTCGGCCACCCTGTCCCAGCCGGCGGTTCCGCGCGTCTTCAATTTCTCCGCCCAGTCTCTCTGTCGCCTGCCAGCTCCGCAAACAAATCCAGCCTCACGGATTAGGTGCTTGTTCTCCCGCGTGATACGCGGTCCACGGCCCCGCGTTCATGTCCGTCAGTACCGACGCTTGCCACCTATAATCTGAATGCTCATCCAGAAACGGCTGCGACTTGAAATCCGTGCCGCAGGGATGCCCGATCCGCGCCACAAAGCTCATCGCCTCCGCCATGTGCGCGTCCATCACCTTGCCCTCCACCGCGCCAAACGGATTGTACGGCTTCATCGCGAAGCCCGGATCGCCCGGAGTCGCTGCATCGCCGTGTCCGCACAGCGTGCGCCGGTTCGCGCCCGTTTGCTTCGTATAACTGTCGTAGTGGTCTGCCAGAAATCCTTCGGCCAGGTTCGTATCAATTTTCCCCATGTTCGCGGCCATCAATTCGTCCCAGCGCACGTGCCGCGCATTCGCCGAAGCCGCTAGATTCGTCACATCAAACGTGGTCTCATCCTTCAACACCTCCGGATCGCTCGCAAAATTCGAGCCCACAAAATAACCATCCTTGGTGCGCCACAGTTTCGAATGCTTCAAACCCAATTCGAAGCGCGCGATCTCGTTCGTCTTGCGATCCGCCAGCAGCCAATCATTCGCGTAGCCGCCGTTGTTTCCATCCAGCATGATCTTCACGTATTCATCAATCGAACCCGCGTACTGCATCGCTTTCCGCGCGCGCACGAATTCCGCTTTGCCGCTGGGATCCCATCCGTGGAAATCCGTGATCGTGGTTTCGGTCACCATCAACCCTTTCGAGTTCACGCCGAAATCATCATCACTGACGATCACCCCGGGGTACCCGTCCATCAGCATGGCGTAACCCGCCTGCGGCACGATGTCGAAAATGATTTTCCAGCGCACTCCCTCCAGGTAGCTCGTCCAATTATTGTGCGCCATCACGATCTGGTGATCCTTCGTATAGCTCCCCGTGGCGACGAACGCGCTGCAGTGCCCTTCGTGCGTCGCCGCCGCGGCGCCGTCCTTGTACTTCCGCCCGTCCAGCCCGTTTAATTGCGCGCTCGTTTGCGCGCCCGTGTGCCCGGCGTTTTGCCCGCTGGTCTGCTTGTCGAGCCACGGCACGTAGTAATCGCCAAGTTCCATGAACGCATTCAGCGCCACGATATCGTACAGATCCAATTTCACCTGCCGCGCCCGCAGCCCCTCCACAATCCCCTGCAACTCCGCCTGATATTCCGGATCAATCTTAGGCCAAAGCATTTCCCGCGACGCCCGCCGGAAAAATTCCCAATCCCGATTGCTGTTGTGCGTCATCTCCAGACTAGCCGCCGCAAACCCATCCGCAATCTCCGTAGCCAAAAGAAATCCATGCTGATACCCAATATCGTGCGGCGCCCCCTCCAGATGCACGTAAATCCACCCCCCGCGCTCAAATCGGTAAGCCTTAGCCAGCACCGGATTGTCCGACCCGCGCTGCGCCCCACCCGCAGTAAATGCCGGAGTCGCGGTGAGTGCTGTGAACGCCGCAGATGTCGCGTACGCAGACGCGGCCGTCAGCAGCGAGGACGTCGGCGCCGCGAATCCTGCAGTGTGCGCCGCATGCGCCGCGTGAACCTCGCCCAACGCCACGAACTGCGCGGCCAGCAAAGCAATCCCGGCTCCAATCATCACCAAAACGAGCAACGCAAATGGCAAACGGTTCCTGGAAACATTCATCGGAAAGTTTCTCCTAAGCCAAGCCCAACCTCGACGCACCACAACCGCAGCCATGGTAAGAGCCGCGCCATCCACCTGTCAACGCGCGCTGCCTCTCACAAACGGTCTTTGAGGAGTTGCGTCAGGTCCCGGCGTCCGTGAAGAATGGAAGCGATTTGCAGAGGTTTGGTCGTGGGCCGATAAACGATCAAATAAGAGTAGACCGGAAAAAACTTTACACCCTTATCCGTTAAATCCTTGCGGTGGTGTCCGGCTTCGGGGGCTCCTGCGAGAAAAACGATTCTGTCGCGGATGGCCGATTCAACGCGGTCCGCTGTCGTAGCACTGGTTTGTTCCTTGATGTATTGCCAGATTTCGAAGAGATCGATCGCGGCCTGCGGCGCCAGACTATAGCGCGCGCTCATTTAAACTCGGTTTTTCAGTTTCGCCAGGTACGCATCCAATTGATCTTCCGGGATGCCCTCGCCGCGGTCGAGTTGCTCGATTCCACGCTGGATTTTCGCATTGATCGTATCCCGATTATCCAGAAGCCACCGATCCTGTTCTTCCTGGGTCTCCAGCAAATGCAGCAATACTTCCTCTACGCTGCCAGAGCCTGTCGCCTGCAGCTGCTTTCGGAGTCTGGCCTCGAGGGCCGGATCGCGAATTTCGATGTTCACGGCTCAATCCTCCAGGACGGGAAGGGATCCTCGTTTCATCGTAGCCGAGGGGCCGCAAATGTCAAGATTACCCGGCGCGCGGAAGCGTTCCGGCTGACGGAAATTCTTCAGACCGTGACGATGGTAAGGCGTGGGAATGCGGCTTTGTACAAGCCAGAATCGAGCGTGAGCAGGCGATAGCCTCTGCGCAGCGCATGCGCGCCAATCAGAAAGTCAGCGAGTATGCGACGCGGCCCGGAGTCGCGCTGCCGTCGGCGGCGCGCGGCATAGGTCTGAAACACGCGGCCTGCCGTTCGCCATATCGCCTCATCCATCTCCCAATCAACGGTTATACCCGTCTCCCTGAGGAACGAATCGAGAAAGGCTTCGCTGCGGCCCGGAAAGGCCAGCAGCTCCGCATACACCGGAGCGGCGGCTACCAGAGATCCACGATTCCACGCCGCATTCAGCGCGGACTGCGCCAGCAAATTCAGGGCGTCGTTCGCGTCCCAGAACGCGACGAAAATATTACTGTCAATCGCGGTGGTCATCGGCCGCGCAGTTGGCGAATCGCGCGATTGATGGCTTTGCGGCCGGAGCCGATACCCGGGTTGCCAATGCCGCGATATTTTTCAAACGGGCTTTCGGCGCGCAGCGGCTTCACGCGAAATTCAGAGCCGTCCTGCTCGAACAACAATTTGTCCCCGGGGCGTACGCCCAGGGCGCGCCTCACTTCGTGCGGTACGGTGATCTGCCCCTTGCTGGTGATGCGTGCCTTCTTCTTGAGCGTGGATTTCACCATTCCTTACTTTATCATTCCACTCCTTACTTTGGCAAACAGTTGCCCGGTCGTCGAGGCTTCTACGGCGCTTGAGTGAAACCCGAGAAACTGGAGGGTGCGCGATGCGTAAATCCGCCGCCGGACCTGGCACAACGGACAGCCTCTCCACCCTCAGCGCGAAAAGTACAGGTCGCCGCCAATTTTCGTACAGCTAGTACTAGTTCTGTACCATTTCTGTACCACGTCCGTCCTCTCGTACAGCTGTATTCGCATTCCCATCGTGTTAATTTCAAACGGAAGCTAAAATATGAAATCGCCATCAAAATCGCCAAATACCCGCCGGCCCGCACCGCTGCGCCCGACCCGCCGACTCCTTCGCGCCGGCCTCGCCTCGCCAAGCCCAACTCTCGGATCACGAACCAACGGTCACGATTTACGAACCACCAATCGCCTATCGCAGGCCACACATGAGGAATTACGAAATTCGCATAGCTACGCACACTTAAATGCATTTCTAATCGACACAAACGGCGATTAGAAATGGCCGCAACTTACAGAAAACAAACAACGACACCCCATTCTAATCGACACTATTTTCCCATTTTCTGCCCCGCACGAAACTACCGCCGCAGAACACTTCGCACAAATCACCAATCACTGTTCACGCACCGCGCCGCCCCAAACCACCGTTCGCGCGCCAACATTAACCTCGTTGACACCGCGCCTTACCACCGTATAATCATCTGCTTAGCTTGGCGATACCCCAGCAATCCCAGGCCGTTCCGGCGTTGCTCACGTTTTGGCGTTTTACTTCGTGGTTAGCCCCGGAGGAGTGTACGCAGTGATCTGGCTTCACAACGCGGCCTCGCAGGCGGTGTGCTCCGCGCTCACCTGGACGTCGTCCGCCGCCAATCCGCTCTCCGACTACTGGCGCCGCAACACCGATGCGCAGCTGAATCCCTTCCGCGGCCTCTACCAGCTGAACACTTTCGATTTCGCCATCATGCTGCCGTACTTCTTCGTCATGACCATCCTCGCGATGTACGGCATTCATCGCTACGCCCTGGTTTACAACTATTACAAAAATCGCAAACGCGTTGCCGGTCCGCCGCCGGATATTACCGTTTGGCCGCGCGTCACCGTGCAGCTTCCCATTTACAACGAGCGCTACGTCATCGAGCGCCTCGTGGAAGCGATCGCGGCGTTCGATTATCCGCGCGAGCTGCTCGACATTCAGGTGCTCGACGATTCCACCGACGAAACCCAGGAAGTCGCGCGCAACTGCGTCGAGCGCTACCAGGGCTTGGGCGTTCCCATCAGCTATATTCATCGCGATAACCGCGAAGGTTTCAAGGCCGGTGCGCTGCAGGAAGGATTAAACACCGCGCTGGGTGAATTTGTCGCCGTCTTCGACGCGGATTTCATTCCGCCGGCGGATTTTCTGCGCCGCACCGTGCCCTATTTCGCCGATCCCAAGCTGGCCATGGCGCAGACGCGCTGGAGCTACATCAACCGCAATTATTCCGCGCTCACCGAAGTCGAAGCGATCCTCCTCGACGGACATTTCGTCATCGAACATTCCTCGCGCTTCCGTACCGGCCTGTTTTTCAATTTCAACGGCACCGCAGGCATTTGGCGGCGCGCCGCAATCGAGGACGCCGGCGGCTGGCAGCACGACACCCTCACCGAAGACACCGATCTTTCCTATCGCGCCCAGCTGCGCGGCTGGCACTTCGTGTATTTGCCCGAAATTGAATGTCCCTCCGAGCTGCCGGTGGAGATGAATGCCTTCAAATCGCAGCAGGCGCGCTGGGCCAAGGGCCTGATGCAGACAGCCAAGAAAATCCTGCCGCGCGTGATGCGCTCGAATGTTCCAAGCAGCGTGAAGGCCGAAGCCTTCTTCCATCTCACCGCGAACATCAGCTACCCGTTGATGGTTTTCATGTCCATCATTCTGCTGCCGGCGATGATCGTGCGCTTCTATCAGGGTTGGTTTCAGGTGCTGGTGATTGACCTGCCGCTGTTTCTGGCGTCCACCTGCTCGATTTCCTCCTTTTATCTGGCCGCCGAACGCGCGCTCTATCCGAAAACCTGGAAGCGCACCTTTCTGTATTTGCCGTTCGTGATGGCCGTGGGCATCGGCCTTTCCGTGCGCAACGCCCTCGCCGTCATCGAAGCCATCGTCGGCGTGAAATCCGAATTCGTGCGCACTCCAAAATATCGTGTGGAGGCCGGCACGCACAGTGATGGCGTCTGGGCCAAGAAAAAATATCACAAGTCCGCCGGATGGATGCCCTTCGCTGAAGTTCTGCTGGGATTATATTTCGCCGCAGCGGTAGTGTACGCGCTGCAGAATGAAAATTACGCCACCGTGCCCTTCTTGCTGCTCTTCGTTTGGGGCTATCTCTATACCGGCCTCATGTCGCTCGCCCAAACCTACCTCGAACGCCTCCGCTTCGGCGTAGAATCCGGCGAAGTCCGCCCCGCCTCCACCGGCGCGCCGGGATTTTAGTAGCGCAAAATAAAAGCGGCGGCCCAACTGCGGCCGCCGCTGCTTTCTGTCTGCAACTTTCTAAATCAAAACCTTGCTTTGTCTCCGGACGCAGCCGCGTTTTGCAACGCCGCGCTGCTCACCGATTTGGGGCCGGTATTACACCTGCGCTTGCAGGATTTCTCCTGGAAGCTGGCCGATGCGTGATTTGGTGTTGGACTGAAAACGTTCGAGCGCGCTCTTCACCGCGGGTGGCTGCTTCTCTCCCGGGGTCGCCTTCCGCGCGCATGCGCTCCATCTTGATGCCCAGTGTGCGTTCCAGAGCCATCAGCTCGGAGCGCTGCTCTCTGCCGAAAAGAGTGGACGCGACGCCGTGTCCGCCTGCGCGTCCAGTACGTCCGACGCGGTGGATGAAGTTCTCGGCGATATCTGGCAAGTCGTAGTTAATCACGTGCGCGATGTCTTGCACGTGAATCCCGCGCGATGCCAGGTCGGTTGCCACCAGGACGCGTATGCGCCCCTGCTGGAATCCCGTCAAGGCCGCAGTGCGCTGCGACTGCGTGCGCCCGCCGTGAATCGTGGAAGCGGCGAATCCGTCGCGACTCAAAGTGATGGACAGCCGCTCGGCTCCACGCTTGGTGCGCGTGAAGATGAGGCAGCGGCCGGTTTCCTTCGAGAGCAAACGATGCAGCAACGGCAGTTTGCGATCGCTCGCGACTTCGAAAGCCTGCACGCGGACGTTCTCGGAGGGCTTCAGCACGGACCCGAATGCCAAACGCACCGGATTCCGCATGTAATCCTTCACAAGATGCACGACAGAAGCTTCCAGCGTCGCGGAAAAGCACAGCGTCTGCCGTTCTTTCGGCAGCACCGATGCGATTCTGCGAATCGCGGGAAGGAATCCCATGTCCAGCATGCGATCGGCCTCGTCGAGAATCAACACGCGCAGATCGCGGAAATGCACGAGCTTGCGCGAGAGGAAATCTTCCAATCGTCCGGGAGTCGCAACTACCAGCCGCGCGCCTTTGCGCAGATTGGTGAGTTGCAGCCCTTCGGCTAGACCGCCGACCACCAGCGCCGCGGGGCCCAGCAGCTTGCCGCGCAACGCGTTGTACTGCTCCACAACCTGCATGGCGAGTTCGCGCGTCGGAACGAGCGCGAGCGCCGCGATGCCCGGCGTTTTTTCCTGCAGCATGCGCTCCATCACTGGAATCAAGAACGCGAGCGTCTTGCCGGTACCGGTCTGCGCCGTTGCCAGCACATCTTTCCCGGCCAGCGCCTGCGGAATTGCCGCAGTCTGCACTGGAGTGGGAATCGAGAACTTGGCGAATGCCAGCCGCTCTTTGGTGTAAGCGGAGATCGCCATTTGTGAAAATGTTTCGGTAATACTTTCCATCTGGATGTTGCCTTCTATCTGGCGGAAGCCGTCGCGGCGCGCACACACGTACTGCACACATCGGGTGCGGGCACTGCAAACTGGTCTTGCCAGTCTTTGTTTTAAATTACGCTGAAGACGTACGGAGAGAACTGAAGGGCGGGTAATCTCAGATCAACTGCTCACCAGAGGCCGCACAACACAACCGAGGTATTAAGCGCAAAAACAGAGTACCACAGATGGAGAGAAAGTGCACGGGAAAAGCGGGAATTCGCGGTTAATACAGGGCAAGCGCCTAACTAGTCAACAGCATAGCATGGCCTGAAAATGTCCTCAAACAGAGATTCTTCGGTGCATTCTGTTGATTTGCCCCAGATGCAGCGCGTGCGGTGCGCGGGAATCGCGGACTCGTTCACGAGAAACACGCGCTTCAGGATCGTGCAGACGCGGCAGTTTTCTTGTTCGGGGATATGACGTTGTAGAATGATGCGCGTCAAAAGGACCGAAGGAATCGCTGGATTTTGCGCGTGAAAAGTATATCCACCATCGCCGCGGAGGGAACCTTGAACGCCGTTAGAAGTGGGAGATCGAAGACCAGTGCTTACATTTTGATGCAACACACATCGGTTCTTCTATTCGTGGCGCTCGGCGCGTGGTTGCCGGTCATCGCGCAAAATGCCTCTTTCCACAACGCGCCAGCGACGGCTGCGGAAGCGAAAAATCCTTATGCGGGCAAGCGCGCCGCAGCGCAGGCTGGCGCAAATTTGTTCGGGCGACATTGCGCTTCGTGCCACGGACCGACGGGCGGAGGCACCGGCAACATCCCGGCGCTGGCCACGGGTCCAACGCAGACGGCGGCGGACGGCGCAATTTTCTGGTTCATTACGCAAGGCGATCCAAACAACGGAATGCCGTCATGGGCGAGTTTGAGCGAGCAGCAGCGCTGGCAGGTCGTCACCTATCTGAAAGACGCTGGGCGGCGCAAACCCGCCGTTGCCAACAGCAAAAGCTGGGGCCGCGCCTGCGGAAAGCAACGCCGCACCTGCGGCACCGCCTCCCAGCGCTCCATTTACAGACTATCGATTCGAGAAGCCTGGCACCGTTCGCAAAATTACAGTGCAGGATTTGCCGCAACCTTTTGCGACGAAATCCGCCAACAACGGCCCGAAATTGGTGGGGCGCCCGAGCGATGCGTGGCCAAAAACGCTTCCGGGTTTCAGCGTGCAGCAATATGCGAGCGGGCTCAAGAATCCTCGGCTGATCGTGACGGCGCCGAACGGAGACTTCTTCGTAGCGGAGAGCGATGCGGGCGACCTGAAACTCTTTCGCGGGATCACGGCGGACGGCAAGCCGCAGCAGGTGGAAACTTTCGCCACGGGACTAAAGCGACCATACGGCATTGCGTTTTATCCACCGGGACCCGATCCGCAGTGGGTCTATGTCGGCAACGTCAATTCGGTCGTGCGCTTTCCGTATCAGAATGGCGATTTGAAGGCGCGCGGCCCGCAACAACACGTCGTGGATGTTCCGGAAGGCGGAGGACATTGGACGCGGTCGGTGCAGTTCACGCCGGACGGAAAACAAATGCTGGTGGCGGTCGGATCAGGCTCGAACGTGGACGATCCGGACACGACTCCGGCGGAAAAAAATCGCGCCGACATCCTGGAGTTTAATCCGGACGGCAGCGATTTGAGCGTTTACGCGTACGGCATACGTAATGCAGGCGGTGGCATCGCGTTTAGTCCCGACACCGGTGAGCTGTGGTGCTCGGTGAACGAGCGCGACGGGCTGGGCGACAATCTGGTGCCGGACTACATCACGCACGTGCAGAAGGGCGGATTTTACGGCTGGCCGTGGTGGTACATGGGCGGCCACCAGGATCCGCGACACGAGGGAAAGCATCCGGAGCTGAAGGAAAAGGTGATCACGCCGGATGTGCTGTTGCAGCCGCACAACGCTTCGTTGGAATTCACATTTTACGAAGGCCAACAATTTCCGGCGGAGTATAAGGGCGACATTTTTGCTGCGGAGCACGGCTCGTGGAACAAATCGTTGCGCGCGGGCTACGAAGTGATTCGCGTGCCGTTGCACCAGACCGGCCACGCCAGCGGAGAGTACGAGGACTTCGTTACCGGGTTCGTGCTTCCCAATGGCAACGTCTGGGGCCGTCCTGTGGGAATCACCGTGGGGACGGACGGATCGCTGCTGGTTACCGATGACGGGTCGAACACCATCTGGCGGGTGGTGTACATCGGGAAATAACTTTTCGAACGTGACGGCACTTCCTGTGTCTGGCGCAGTGCCGTCTGCGTTTCATGCACAATGTGCTGCGTGCCCGATCGGGTCTGCCTAGTCGTTCGATTGCGGCTTGGCTTGCGAATCAGGCGCAGCTGCCGGACTGCGGGGGCCTCTGTGTTCTCCGCCTTGGCGGCTTTCTCGACCAGGGCCGCGGCCGCCATCGCGCTGCCAGCGATCGCGCATTAATTGGCGCAGCTTCTCGCGTTGCGCAGGCGTGATCGCTTCGCGCATGCTCAAGCGATAATCAACCGAGGATTTCTGCAGGGACAATTGCGCTGCGCTGATTTCCTGCAGCTTGGTGTTGATCACGGCGCGGTCGGGTTTGTCAGCGGCGAGCAAGGCCTTCAGATCAAGCCGCTGCACCTCGAGATCGGCGCGGCCGCGAATTTCCGTCTTGCGGAAGTCTAGCTCCTGCTTGCGAATCGTGGCGGCCTGTTCGTCGGTGATGCCGACTTGCTGGCGAATGGCGGGGTCATTCAGCAGGCGCGAAAAGCCCAAATGCCGCCGTCCTCTGCGGCCGTCGCGACCGAAGCCACCATGCCGATGGCCCCATCCGCCCTGATCCTTGCCTGAGTCCATCGCGCCGCGGCGCGACCCGTACCCGTCCCGCGCGCCTTGCTGCGCGGGCGCAGAATCCGCTGAGACATCCTGCGCTAGAAGCGGCGTGCAGCTAAGCGCCAGAGCCAGCACAGCAAAAGCAGCCTTGGAATAAATTCCCATGTTCGATTCTCCCTAACGCGTGTTCTTCAGTTTCCAACTAGAATTCCCGGGAGGCTGCGGAAAAGTTCCCGAAAGGACAGGCGAGGGCTAGCACGCTGGATTATGTTCCATCAGCACATAGGAGTACCGAGTTGGCACGCCATATCAAGATGGGTCCCCGGACGACGCGCACAATCCGTTTGAACCGATTGAGAGCCATGAACTTAGCAGCGGTGGGGACTGGCCGTTGGGACTTTCAATTGCTCGAAAGACACCTTACGTGCCATCGGCGCCGGATGGCACACATGATCGCTGCGGTGTGAAGCGGGAACTGGAACTGGCCGGCACACAGCCATGGTCCTGGAGAACAAATACCCCATGCCTTGCCGGCTGACAATGCGGCGCGCTCCCGGATCAACCGCGTGAAACTACGCCTCAGAGTGCTCCTCATCATTGGCGCCGCCGTCGTTGCGGTGATTTGCACGCTGTACACCGCTTCGCAATATTTGACGCTGGGCCGTTTCCTGGTCCTGGAAAATCTGCAGGCCAAAGAAACCACCCTGGACGTGCAGGCGGAACTCAGAGACGAGATCGAAAAACTCGATCGCGCCAACATGGATCTCTCCGTCTATGACGGCACTTACGACAGCATGCCGAAACCCACGACCAAGTATCTCTTATCGATACTGGGCGACGGGCCAAGCGGAACGCTCGAGCAACAAGGAATGAATTATCTGGTGTTCGTTGACCGCGAAGGGAAAATCGCCTCCGCGAACGGGTTTGATTCCGCCACGCAAAGCGATCTGGCCTTGCCGGAGGATTTGCGGGCGCACATCTCACCGGGGGACCGGCTACTGGAATTCCATGGTCCGCGAGACAGAGTTTGCGGCCTGATTCTTCTTTCCAGCGGCCCGTTGCTGGTGGTGTCTCGTCCGATCCTGCACACCAACTATGCCGGCCCGGCGCGGGGAGCGCTGATAACGGCGCAATACCTGGATGCTCGCGTGTTGAAAGAGCTGGTGCACAGACATGGCGTGGGTTCGGTGGCCGCATTTCGCCTGGATCAGAAATATCCGGACGATGTGGCCAAGGCGCGCGCGGAGCTGACGGCGCCGGTACAGGCGCCTGCATCCGCTTCGGCATCGGTGTATCTCCGAGCCGTCAGTGAAACAATAATCGCCAGCTACATTTCGCTGAGCGACATCTACGGAAAGCCGGCGCTGGTGCTGCGTATTGAAATGCCGCGCGCGATCTATCACGAAGGGCGGCGCAGCCAGGTGTATGTGGCCGCCGCGACGCTGTGCATTGTGGTGATCGGCGGATTAATCATCATGTGGCTCTTGGAAAAATCCGTGCTCTCCCGCCTGGCGGAGCTAGATTCCAGCGTGGCGGGCATCGGCGCGCGCAGCGATCTTGCGGCGCGCGTTTCTTCCAGCGGCAGTGACGAAATCACCACGCTGGCGCAGGGAATCAATCGCATGCTCGAATCGCTCGAGGTGTCGCAGGAGCGCAAGCGCAAAGCCGACTACGAGCATCGCGCCGAATTGGAGAAGGCCAAAGAGTCTGCCGAAGCGGGCAGCCACGCGAAAAGCCAATTTCTGGCTAACATGAGCCACGAAATCCGTACGCCCATGAACGGGGTGATCGGCTTGATCGAACTCGCCCAGGACACCGACCTCACCAGCGAACAGCGCGAGCTGATCGGCACGGCCAAATCTTCGGCGGAATCACTGCTTGCTCTGCTCAACGACATCCTTGATTTCTCCAAAATCGAAGCCGGAAAACTCGATTTGGAAGTAGTGGATTTCGGATTGCGCGACAACCTGGAAAGCTCAGTGAAGGGACTGGGATTACATGCGCGCCGCAAGGGCCTGGAACTTCTTTGCGATATTCCGCCCGCAGTGCCCGACAGCCTGCAAGGCGATCCCAGCCGGCTGCGGCAAATACTGGTGAACTTAATCGGCAACGCCATCAAGTTCACCGCGCAGGGCGAAGTGGTGGTTCGCGTGGAGTGCGAAGAAGAAACCGATGACAGCACGATTCTGGAATTCACGGTCCACGATACCGGCATCGGCATTTCTTTGGCGCTACAGGATGAAGTCTTTAAATCGTTCACGCAAGCCGATGCTTCCATGACCCGAAAATATGGCGGCAACGGACTGGGACTGGCAATCTGCAAGAGTCTGGTGGAATTGATGAACGGAAGCATTTGGGTGGAAAGCACTCCCGGCCAGGGCAGCACATTCCATTTCCGCCTGCCGTTCGCGCTGCAGAGGCCTCTGCCTAACTCCGCGGAAGCAGCGGACCTGGCAGCGATTCGCGATATTCCCGCATTGATCGTTGACGACAATTCCACGAACCGGAGAATTCTGCAGGACGCGTTGCTCAGCTGGAGTTTGAATCCCACGCAGTGTGAGGATGGACGCGGAGCGGTGCGTTGCCTGGAACAGGCGCATGCGCAGGGAAAACCCTTTCGCCTGGTGCTGCTGGATGCGCAGATGCCGGAAATGGACGGTTTTGGCGTTGCGGAGTGGATACGAAAACAACCGCACTTGGCGGGTACGATCATTATCATGCTCACTTCGGCCGGCTTGCGTGGGGACGCCGCGCGGTGCCGTGAACTGGGCGTGCAGGCATATCTTCCAAAACCGGTGCGGCGCGCCGATCTGCTGCAATCCATCCGGGTATTGTGCGGCGCGCAAACGTCCGGCAGCAATGACTTGGCGGTGCTGACCACTCATGCGTTGCGCGAGAACCGCGCAAGGCTGCGCGTGCTGCTGGCGGAAGACAACCTTGTGAATCAAACTTTGGCGGTGCGCATATTGCAAAAACGCGGGCACACTGTCGTCGTTGCAGAAAATGGACGGCAGGCGATCGACATCCTGGGCGAACAACCATTTGATCTGATCCTGATGGACATGCAGATGCCCGAATTGGGGGGCGTGGAAGCTGCGATGCTCATTCGCGAGCACGAGAAATCCACCCACGAACACATCCCCATCATTGCGCTGACTGCCAATGCCATGAGCGGCGACCGTGAAAGCTGTCTGGTTTCCGGCATGGATGATTACGTTTCCAAGCCCATCCAGGTGAAGGAGCTTTTCGCGGCCATTGAACGCGCGCTCTCTTCGCACCTGGACCGTTCCCCGACCGGCGTCGCTACGCCGGAACCGGCGCGAAAAGGCTGATGTGCGAAGCGCGATTTGCAAAACTGAATGACCGCGGTGAATGCGTAGGCTATCCTGCATCATGTTGTTCTTGAAACGAGCAATCTGGTCATTCAAGTTCTTGGCGTTTCTTGCGATCTTTATTCCATTTCGTGGCGCGCGCGGGCAAGAAACCGTATTCGACGTCCCCAGCGCGGACGTTCTGGACCAAGGAAAAGTTTACGGCGAACTGGACGGCACCGTGCGCCCGGTGGATCCCCTGGCCACGTTTACGCCGCGCGTGGTGGTTGGCATCGGGCACCAGATCGAAGTCGGAGTAAATTTCGACGGGCTGAGCGCGCCTACTTTGGGGCCGCTCGCCATCTCTCCGACGGTGAAATGGCGCATATGGAAAAACGAGGCATCGGGCTGGTGCTTCTATGTTGGGGATGATCTTTTTTTTCCGGTGCGCGAGCGGACGTACAACGCGGGGAATTATTCCTACGCGTCGTTCGCGAAGGAGTGGGCACACGGCACGCGCATCGGGTTTGGCGGATACGACTTTACGCGCAATGTTGTGGCGAACGCTAATCGCGCGGGCGGGCAGTTCACGTTTGAACAGCGCGCGAGCGACCGAGTGACTTTGGCGGCCGAGTGGTACACCGGGAAGCAGGCGGTGGGGTACGTGAATCCTGGCGCCATCGTAAAACTCAATGCAAAGCTGACGCTGTACGCCGCGTACCAGATCGGAAACGCGGGCGTCAGGACGGGCAATCACCAGTTCCTTTGGGAGTTTGGCTACAATTTCAATTAGCTGCGCATTTCATCGCCTCTCCCGTATTGAATCGAGGGTGCCGTTATGCGGAGGCGGCGACGTAGCGCGGTTTGACCGTGTGTGGCGCGGGCCGCTATAATACTCGTTTCGGCGGGGGGCAAAATGCGCGCCGAAGGAGTGCTCGGCACGGACGCTGAGCAGGTGCCAGGCGCCCGATGCTATATGCGGCGGGCGAGCTAAACCCCACAACAGCCCTGCGCGATAGAAGTTGAGACAACGCGAGACCAGGGCGGGGAATTCCAGACCAGAACTCAGGAGCAGGAAATGATTAAGGCAACCCAACTACGCCCGGGAATGATTATCAAGCACGAGGGCGACCTGTGCGTGGTGTATAGCGTGGACCACCGCACGCCGGGGAACAAGCGCGGCTCGATGCAGACCAAAATGCGGAATTTGCGCAATGGAAACATGATGGACTTCCGGTTCCGCGCGGAAGAAACGCTGGAAAAAGTGGTGGTGGACGAAATCCAATTCGAGTATCTCTACAGCGATGGCGATACCCACCACTTCATGAACACGGAGAATTACGAACAGCTGGCGCTGCAGAACGATATCGTGGGCGACACCAGGGATTACCTGATTCCGAATTTGCCCGTGAAAATCGAATATTACGACGACAAGCCCATTGGCGTGTTGCTGCCGGACACGGTGGATCTGACGGTGGTGGAAACGGAGCAGAGCATCCAGAAAGCGACGGCTAGCGCGGTGATGAAGCCGGCCAAGCTGGAGACGGGGTTAATCGTGAACGTTCCGCCGTTTGTCGGGAACGGCGACAAGATCAAGGTGGATACTTCCGAGGCGCGGTACATTCAGAGAGTGCAGTAGTCGCTAGTCTGAATCGAAACCTAAACATGCCCGCTCTGTCCCGAAAATCGCGGGACAGAGCGGCCGCTACAAAGTCTCTTCATATTCAGGTCGCTATTTGGATCGCGGCCTTTCCTTTTGCCCCACACACAGCTGAACTGACCAGCACAATTCAGCGGATGGCGCGCTATTGCGCGTCCACGACGCAGCGAAAGCCGATTGTGCCGGAGCGGTCGCGGCCGGGCGACATCAACAGAAATTTCTGGTGCTGGTCGAGGCGGTAGGTTTGCGGAAAATACCAGACGGAGCCGCGCGGCTGATAGGAAGCGCCACCGCGCAGGATGGCTGCGCGAGTGTGTTCGTCGCGAAATTCATCCGTCCATTGTGAGATGTTGCCTTCGAGATCGAGGACGCCGTACGGGCTCGCGCCTTGGGCGTAGGCGTCCACATTTTCCGGCGCGCGCATCACGCGACCGTGATCGGCGGGCGGAACGGCTTGCGCATCCCAATCGTTTCCCCAAGGGAATGTGCGGCCATCGGTGGATTGCGCGGCGTATTGCCATTCCCAATCGTGCGGTAGGCGCTTGCCGGCCCACGCGGCGTAAGCGCGCGCGTCTTCGATGGCCACCCAGGTTACTGGTTTGCCGCTCCAGCCGTCCGGGTACGTTCCGTTTCTCCACGCGCGCAGGAAATTATGGTCGTCCGCCGGATGGTATTTCGTCGCGTCCAGAAATTCCTTAAACTGCTGATTGTTGACGGGAGTGCGATCAATATAAAAGCTGGAAATGTGCATGCGCTTGCGATGAAACCGCCGCGGCGCATCTTCCCAGGGATATTGCACGTCCACTCCGGGATCGTTGCCGCCCTCGATTTCAATGCCTTGCACCGCGAAATCGTAGTCCGCTTCGGGAATGCGCAGCATTCCGGGCGGAGCCGCGGCAGGCGCTTTCGTTGCAGCCGACGGGACCATGGTCTGCGGCACGAATTTCCACTCGCGTGAGTAAGCAGAGAGCGGTTGGGCGGAACGCGCGGCCATATATTTTAGAAACGCTTGGAAGCCTCCGGCGGAAGGAGAATTTTCCGTAACGGCGAGGACGGCGCCAAAGCCGAGCGCGTCAATGGTAAATGCTAGCGTGGCCTGAGTGCCGCTTGCGCGGGGAACCAATTCGACTCCGTGCCACAAATCGTAATAATGAATGCCGGGTTGAACCGGCAGGCGCAGCTCTTCGCCGGTTACGTCATACTCATTGCGATTCACGATCGTCCAGAGCGTGGAGTTCGTTGCGGGGAAAGCGCTGGCGAAGACGCCCGCTTGCAGCGTTGCTACATGCGGTTCCCAATCCGCGCTGGAAAGATTTTCCGGGTACGCGCGCTCGATTCTGGTGATGCGCAAGACGGTTTCGGCGTCGCGCGGCGTCATGCCGTACCAGAATCCCCAAAGATTTTCGAGCGTAGCGTAGCCTTCGCCGTTGAAGAAAGCGTGCTGCAGGCTGTCGGTCTTGTCGCGCGTGAAACGATCGGTGACGTTGACGGTGTGGCGCGGCTCGAGCCATTTTACTTTGCTGACCATGGGCACGAACGGGTAGGCCACGTCTTCCCAGGTCACCCAATCGTTCCAGCTGATGTTGCTCCAGGCGAATGAATCGTCATGGATGGCGAATTGCGGCTCGAGCGCGAGGGGGTGGCCAATCGCGTCGGACGCGGCGCGGAAATTCTTGGGTGCGCTTTCCAGCGTGTCGAAATTGATTCCATCGGCGCCAATTTCTTTCAGCAACTGCGGAAACACGCTGGAAGGCGGCGCGCCTTCGTCGCGCGTGCCGGTATCCCATGCCAGAATCGGAAACATGACGTGCACGCCGCGGCGGTGGAACTGTTCGACGACCTGGCGCAGCGCGGGGATTCCGCCCGGCAGATCGCGCAGCAAATCGAACTGGTTGCGATCGTCCACGCCCAGGTTCGGATAGACCGGCCAAATTAACACGGCGTCAATCGGACCGATGCGCCGCTCGATGTCCGCAAGAAAAGCGGTCACGGTGTATTCGCGTTTTTCGGGATCGTAGAAAGAGCGATCCCAGACGAGCAGTTGACACTGGGAATAGACGTGCTGGGCCCAAGCGAGTTCGGGACGGTCGTATAGAGCGCCGTCGTAATGATATTCGGCCAGGCGATCCTTGCGCCATTGTTTGATGCCTGCTCGCCACTTTTCAGTTTGATCGGAAGCCTGCGGGCCGGACAGAAATACGTCGCCGGGCGCGGCCGGAACGCCTAAATCGGGAGCTCCAGGCGGCAACACCAGCCCGTGACGCGCCTTCCACTCGTCGGGAAAAGCCGCGCAAGAGAATAAAATTGCCAAGAAAAACGCGACGAGCGATTGTTGCTGCGACTTGCGGGTCCATTTCGTCACTGGTTTTCCTGAGAAAAAGCGCCAGAACGCGCGCCGCGTTCTCCGTTACGCACGAGAAAGTCACGCGACTTTATGCCGGCCTCCCGCTGAAGTCAATTCGCGAGTCGCGTGCCTGGTTTTGCGTTGCGCCATGCCGGCCATCAAGTATTGTTGAACTCACGACGTTAGTCAGTTAGCTTGTCATCGGCTGCTTCGTTTTCCAGCGGGCCGAGCAAGGCGAGGATCCAAGCGTTTTAAACATGCCCACATGTCCCAGCTGCGGAAAATCATTCAGCGGATTTTCGATCGGGGCGAACTCCGCGTCTGAGTGCCGGGAATGCCGCGCGGCAAAAGCGCGCCTGGACGCGAATACAATCGTTCCAGGCCGCCGCGCCCAACGCGGTTTCGGAGGTTTCATCCAGTCCTTGCCGCTGGTGACTCGCATCATCATCGCGGTAAATGTGCTGGTGTATGTGGCGATGGGTTTGTCGGGCGTTTCCTGGACGGATCCGAGCGTGCTGCAGGCAATCCGCTGGGGCGCGAATTTTGGTCCATTAACGTTGAGCGGCCAATGGTGGCGGCTGTTTACTTGCATGTTTGTGCATTTCGGATTTCTGCACATCGCTCTGAACATGTGGTGCCTGCGGAATCTGGCGGTCGCTCTGGAACCGATGATGGGGCGGCTGGCGTTCAGCGTTACGTATCTGTTCAGTGGTCTCGCGGCCAGCGCCGTCAGCACGGCGTGGAATCCGTGGCGCGCGTCGGCGGGCGCTTCCGGCGCGATTTTCGGAATTGCGGGCGCGTTTGTTTCTTACCTGGTGCTGAAGAAGGCGGCGATTCCTGCGAGCCTGGTGCGGCAAAATCTGCGGAGCCTGGTAGTTTTTATTTTGCTGAATCTTTCGATCGGGGCAGCGAGCGGGCATATTGACAACTCCGCACACGTGGGCGGACTGGTTGCGGGGTTAATCATCGGCGCGCTGATTCCGCGCATTGCCAGAAACCCTGTTTATTTTGGCGGCCCGGAAGCTGGAATGGCTGCCGCGCCGGTGGGCGAGACGAATGGCGGGGATCCGCGAAGGGCGAAGATAATATGGATCGCAGTGGGGTGCGCGATCGCGTTGATCGTTGGCCTGCAACAGGTGCACGCGAGGAATCTTTCCAGCGCGCAATATGGCAAAGCTGTTTCGCTTGCGGCTTCCGGCCGCATGGACGAAGCGACCGCGGAAATACGCAAGGCCGTGCAGACACAGCCTGACAATGTGCTGGCGCAAGCGCTTCTCGGCGAATGGCTGCTGGAGCAGAACGATCCCGCTGGCGCAATTCCGCCGCTTGAACAGGCTTTGTTGTATGAACCCGATGCGAACGCGCTTGCGCAGAATTTAGCCCTCGCCTATCTGGGCGCCGGAAGGCCGCAGCAGACGATAATCGCAATGAGGCAGGCTGCGAGTCAGAATAAAAAACAGACGTGGAAAGAATATTTTGTTCTGGGGCTTGCCGCCGACGAACTTGGCGATACGCAGGCGGCGTTGCAAAATTTGCGTTCGTCCATTCAGTTGAATCCGAATTTTCCGGAAGCGCAGCTGGCGCTCACGCGAGTGAACGCCAAAGCTGGGGAAAAACCCGCTGCCGGTCCCATTCCCTACGCACAATTAATCATTAAGTCCCAGGCTTGGCCTTACTACCCGTAGTTTACGATTGATTGCAGATCCCCGCAGAAAGTTTTCCGTTGAGTCCAGGTACGATGCCTAGACTGCGACGGCGGATTTCGTGCCGAAGACGCGCAGGAAGATGGCGTCCACAGCGCGCAGCTGGCGACGCAGATTAAAGGTGTGCGCAAGAGCCTGCTGGTCGAGATACTTGCGAATGTTGGCATCGGCGGCGACGCGATCCTGAAAGCTAGTTTCGGATTCCCACGCGGCCATGGCGTGAGCCTGGACCGATTGGTAAGCATCCTCACGCGGCGCGCCGTGCTCGACCAAATCCTGCAGAAGCTGCCCGGAAAATACCAGTCCCTGCGTGGCATGCAGATTCCGCAACATGCGTTCGGGAAATACCTTCATGTTGGCGACAATTTCCGTCGAGCGATGGAGCATGTAGTCCACCAGGATCGTAGAGTCGGGAAGAATCACGCGCTCGACGGAACTGTGCGAAATATCGCGTTCGTGCCAGAGCGCGACATTTTCCAGCGCCGCGAGGGAATTCGCGCGCACCACGCGGGCCAGGCCGCAGATTTGCTCGCTCGATACGGGATTGCGTTTATGGGGCATGGCGGAGCTGCCGCGCTGTTCGCCGCCAAACGGCTCTTCGACTTCGCGGACTTCGGTGCGCTGCAGATGGCGAATTTCCTGCGCGATGCGTTCGAGGGATGCGGCGACGATGGCCAGCGTGGTCAAGTATTGCGCGTGGCGATCGCGTTCAATTACTTGCGAAGTGATGGGGGCAGTTTCAAGACCCAAACGCTGGCAAATTTTCTGTTCGATCTCCGGACCCAAGTGCGTGCAGGTGCCGACTGCGCCGGAAATTTTGCCAACGGCGATTTGCCGCGCCGCAACCTGAAAGCGCGCAAGATCGCGGCGATTTTCGGCGTACCAATTGGCGATCTTCAAGCCAAAAGTGATCGGCTCGGCATGGACTCCGTGGGTGCGGCCGATTTCCGGCGTGTCCTTAAATTCCCAGGCGCGGCGCTCGAGGACTTCGCCCAGCGCTTCGATTTTTTTCTCGATGAGATGAGAGGCCTCGCGGATGAGCAGCGCTTGCGCGGTGTCCACCACGTCATTGGAAGTGAGGCCGTAATGCAGCCAGCGCGCGGCTTCGGGATCAGCAACTGATTCCTGCACCGCGATGGTGAACGCGATTACGTCATGGCGAACTTTGGCTTCGATTTCGTTGATGCGCGCGACATCCACGCGGGCGCGCTGGCGCAGGATCGCGGCGGCCTCGCGCGGCACAATTCCGGCTTCGGCAAGCGTTTCGCTCGCGGCCAGTTCGACTTCCAGCCATTTCTGAAAGCGATTTTCTTCGCTCCAGACGCGGCCCATTTCCGGGCGGGTGTAACGTGCGATCAAATCCAGCTCCCTCGGCAATCGCGCACTGGTGAAACACACCAGAGTTCGAAGCCTATGACGAAGTCCAGCAAACGGCGGAAGAATTCCCTGCTTAATCATACCCGAATTAGTGGGGGTGAGCGATGCCCGCATTGGCGCGGCCTTGCGATGACAAACTGCTTAATTTCAGTCGTTTGGCGGAAATGCGTGCACCAAACGACTTAATACACAGCAGGCCAAATTCAATCGGAGGAGCAAAACAATGAAAGTGATGGTTTCCTGGTTCAGCGTAAATGATTTTGAAGGCGCAAAGAGGTTTTACGGCAACGTTCTCGGTCTGAAGAAAACGTTTGAAGCGCAGCAGTGGGCGGAGTTCGCAGGCGCGGAAGGCGAAGAGAGCATCGGCGTCGCCGTCAATCCGCGTGCCGGCAAGGAGCCGGGCGCTACGATCGTGCTGCGAGTGGAGAACATCGAGCATGAACGCAAGCGCTTGGAAACGGCTGGAGTAAAGTTCGAGGGGAAGATCGAAGAAATTCCGGGCATCGTGAGGCTGACGACGTTTCGCGATCCTTCGGGCAACCGGCTGCAGCTGGCGCAACCGCTGATGCAGTCGTAGGTCGTAGCGGCAGTGCAAGAAGCCGCGCCAGTTGCGGGTCTCGTTGTAAACTGGCGCGGCTCGATCATTTGTGAGGAGGAAGAAAAATGGCCGTGCATCCGCTGCCGGAAATCGCGCTGCAGGAAGAAGTGCAGCTGGTGGAGAAAGCGCAGCAAGGGGACAGTCTGGCGTTCGGGTCGCTGGTGGAGCCGTGGCGCAAACCGCTTTTCGGCTACATCTACCGGATGGTGATGTTGCGGCAGGACGCGGAAGATTTGTTGCAGGACGTGCTGGTGCGCGTGCTGGAAGGCATACGAACGTATCGCGGCGAGGCACGATTCAAGAGCTGGCTCTTCGGCATTGCGACGCATGTTTGTCTGGACCATTTACGAGCGAAGAAGCGCTGGCGGGTGGAGGCGCAATCGATCGGCGAGCAGGAAGCCGTGGCTGATCCGCAGAAAGTTGCGGGGCTGACAGCCTTGATGCAGCAGCCCGGATTCAGCTTCGAAATTCGCGAGCACATCGCGTTTTGTTTTTCGTGCATTGCGCGTACGCTGCCGCCGGAAGAACAGGCCGCATTGATGCTGAAGGAAGTTCTGGGATTTACGGCGGCGGAAGCGGCAGGGATCCTGGAAGTCTCCGAGCCGGTGTTCCGCCACCGTCTTTCAGCAGGACGCGCAAAAATGATTGAGGATTACGACGGCCTTTGCGCGCTGATCAATAAAACGGGAGTGTGTTATCAGTGCAGCGCCTTGCAGCAGATTGCCAGCGCAGGGCATCGCGGCGCGGACCTGGTACAGATCGAAGTCGCGCCCGGAGTCGCGATGAACGCTGAAAACTTATTCGACGCGCGGCTCGAAATTGTGCGCGCCGCAGACCTGGAGACAGGACGAACGCGCGTTGTACACGATTTGTTCTACAGCACTTTGGCGCAGCGCGAAGAATCCCGCTAAACGGTGGAACCGCAGAGACTAGAGGTCGAAGGGGCCGAGGGGGATGCGCTGGGAAGCGACGTGCAGGGTGCCGCGAAAGGCGAATTCGCCGGGGCGGCGGTTGAGGGCTTCCTCGGCGCAGATGCGGGCGAGGTCGGGCGTGTTGTTCTGTTCGGAAACGTGCGCGAGGACGAGGTGGCGTGCGCGTCCATCGAAAACTTCGGAATCCGCGAAAAATTCGCTGACGATGGAATTGGAAAGATGCCCGGTGCGGCTCATGACGCGCTGTTTGATGTACCAGGGATAGGGGCCGACCTTCAGCATTTCCAGATCGTGATTGGATTCCAGGATCAGGAAATCGGCTTCGCGCAGATGATGCTTTACTAGTTCGGGCATGTAGCCGAGGTCGGTGACGATGGCGACTTTTTTTCCGTTGGCGCAGAAGGCGTAGCCGACGGGGTCAGCGGCATCGTGCGGAATGGTGAAGGCGGTGATTTCGATATCGCCGATTACGAATTTAATTCCGGGGCGGATATATTTCACTGATTCGATTTTGGTTTTTGGGCCGTCGCCGTACATCTTGCGAATTTCGCGGTGGGTCGGCTCGGTCAGGTAGGCCGGACATTTCCAGTCGCGGGACATCTGCGCGAGGGCGGTGCAGTGGTCGCTGTGTTCGTGGGTGACGAGGATGCCGTCAACTTTTTCGGGGCGCGCGCGGCCCAGAGTTTCAAAGCGCCGCAACATTTCTTTCTTGCCGATGCCAGCGTCAATCAGGAGGGTCGTACACCCCGATTCCAGCAACGTGGAGTTGCCCGTGCTGCCCGACGCCAGAATGGATACGCGAAACGAGATACGCTTCCCCCGCGAATCGCGTCAACAACCGCAAATGGTTGCGCGCGACACCGCAATGGGATGATGGCAAAGTGCTGGGCTGGCGTCAATACGAAGTCGCGCAAGTCTCACTAGCGCCGGCGATTATTCGATGGCGAAGATTGCGTAAACCGTTGCGTCACGCCTAACCTTTTGCGGGAATAACTTGAGGTTCATCGGACGGGCAGCGGTTACTTCGACTGTCTCCGTGTTGAGCGTGACCAATTGGTTGACATTGATTGCGTTTCTGTAAGCAAAGTTGGTTGCTCCGTTGCTGTTCGTAGCGTACAGCAACGCCCCCACCTTGCTGCCCAATTCTTGCGCGATCTCATCCGCCACACCTCGTGCTTTTAGGACCGCTGCTGCATTTGCTTTGGCTTCCAAAGGCCTCAAGTCAGCGACAACCCAACTGACAGCTTGTACTTCGTTGGCCCCCGCAGCGACTGCCAGATCCACGACGTTTTGGGCCTGAGCGATGGGCACCTTCACACTCCATTGTTGATGTGCCTCGAACTGTTTTTCCTTGCGTTCTTCGGGCTTCCAATCTTTATCGTCGCTGCTGACTCGTTCCAATCGGATGTCGTCCGTTTCGATGTCTTCCTTCTTGACGCCGGCTTGAATCAAGGCGGCAATAATCTTCGATCCAGCGCTGGTGTTGTCTTCATATGCTCCGTCTTGCGTGCGCCCATAGGTGTGAATCCCGATCGGGATCAGTGCGATCTCGGGCTGGACTTCGATCGTCTCAGTTACAGTGACGGCTACCGTCCGGTTTTCGCGATTGACCTGTATTTGTTGGGCCGACACCGTGGGACCTGCAACCAACGCAATGAAAACCGCAAATGCCAGGACATGACTTTTCATCTCTGCCTCCTCGGAATCGAAGGCAAACTACCACGTTGCCGGGACATTAAAATTTATTTCGATTGGCCAAGTAACGTCAGCGTCAACGCTAAATCGCGAGCTGTTCTTGGGTGAGTTCGAAGCCGTTGAGGTTGCCGACGACGGAGGCGGCCATGCGGCCGGGCTGGAAGAACTCGCGGGCGAGTTGCTGGACGTCTTCCACGGTGACGCTTTCGAGCAGGGCGATCAGATCTTGCGCGGTGAAGTGGCGCTTGAAGTACATGTGATAGCGCGCGAGGCTGTTCATGCGCTGGCCGCTGCCTTCGAGGGCGAGCAGGGTGGCGCCTTTCAGGTGGTCTTTCGCGCGGCGCAATTCCTCGGCGTTGAGCGGTTCATCGCGCAGGCGGCGGAATTCATCGAGCACGGAACGGACCAGCTGCGCAGCGGTGTCCAGCGAAGTGCCGGCGTAAACCGAAAGCGCGCCGGCATCGCGATAAGAATTGAGTTCGCTGAAAATTGCGTACGCCAGGCCCTGGCGCTCGCGAATATTCTGGAAGAGGCGCGAAGACATGCCTCCGCCCAGAACATTGTTGAGCACGGCGACACCGAAGCGGCGGCGATCGGTCATGGGCAGCGCCGGGACGCCCATGCAGATGTGAACCTGCTCCAGCTCGTGCTTGGTGCGCAGAGTGACGTGCGGCGCCGCGTGCGGGGTGGCTTCCGCGGCATCTTCGCCGGCGGAGGTGCCTTTGGCGAAGCGCTCGGAAACCAGGTCCACCAGCTGCGTGTGCGTCAGATGGCCCGCAGCGGTGATGACCATATTATTTGGCGCGTATCTTTGCTTGAACCAGGTGCGCAAGGTATCGCGACTGAAGGCGGAAACGGTTTCCGGCGTGCCCAGAATTGGTTTGCCCAAAGCGTGCGGCGACCAGAAATTTTGGGTGAAGAGCTCGTGGACCAGGTCTTCGGGATTGTCCTGGGTCATGCGAATTTCTTCCAGGATGACGGATTTTTCGCGGTCAATTTCGTCGTCGGCGAATTTCGGATCGAGAACCATGTCCGCTAGAACGTCGAAGGCCTTGGGCAGATGTTCATCGAGGACGCGCGTATTGAAGCAAACCATTTCTTTGGAGGTGAAGGCATCGAGCATGCCGCCGACGCTGTCCACTTCGCGCGCGATATCTTCGGCGGTGCGTCGCGTGGTGCCTTTGAAAACCATGTGCTCGATGAAATGCGATATGCCGTTCAGGCCGGGAGGTTCGCAGCGCGAGCCGGTGCGCAGCCAAATGCCCACGGAAACGGAGTGCACGTGCTCCATCGGCTCGGTGATGACGACGAGCCCGTTCGGAAGGGCTTCCGTGTGGACCCTATGATTTGTGTCGGGCATGTTGTTGTCTGATTCCATTGTGGCATGGTGGGCCCATAAATGTCATGGACACGACCATTGTTTTATTGCGGACTGTGAACTATCTCGCGCCGCGCAATTCCCTGGAGGTTTGTCGCGCGTGGGGCGCAGGATCATGGAATCCGCGGCCCAGTTAGGTCAATTTCTCATCGGGTAAGAGCTTGCCGTATTCGCTGGAATAATGCAGCGGGACGTCTGCGTACGCGCCTTTATCCATGGAATACACTTCGCAGGAATCGTAAGGATACGAATAGATGTGCACGCTGGTAGAGGGCAGATTGAATTCCGGCAAATTCTGCACCTGGTGCACCGGCTCTTCGGGACGCACCACGGCGGGATGAGTCGGGTCCATGATGTAAGAATCCGAGGGGATCAGTTTGCAGCTTCCGCGCGCGGCGTCTTGATTTTCCACGCGGAAATTCTGCACCCGCAGGCGGCCGATGGGCGTGACCATCCAGCAATTCTGGCCGCGATGATTGTGGATGCGGCTCACCTGGCCGACATTCCAGCAGATCGCGAGGATTTCAAAGAGCTCGCATTTGTGGATCAGATTCCGCGTGTAGTGGCTATTGGCATAAAAAATGTAGGGGGCCAGGGTTTCCGGCTGAATGGCTTTGCGCTCGGTGAATTCCAGCACGCGGGGAATGGTGAATTCTTTTTCTGGAATGGCGCCGAGCTGCTTCACCCATTCATCAATCGTGACCATTTCCATCGGTTTTTTATTTTCCGCCGGCGTGATGGTGCTCATCAGCGCGCCTCCTGGTGCGTGTGCATACGATCCTCAAACACTTCATTATATCGCCGCGCGAGCGCCGCGGCGGCAGAAAATCAGCCAGCGGCCGCGTGTTATCATGAGGATAAGATGCCTGCGGACGACACCCACTCTCCCGTGAACTTGCTCGGCCAATCGGCCGAGGAACTGCGGGCATTTATGCAATCGCTGGGCGAGCCGGCCTATCGCGGCGCGCAAATTTACCGCGCACTGTACCCCGAACGCCGCTTTGACGTGGCGAACATGAGCAATCTGCCGCTGGCGTTGCGCGAGCGCCTGGCGCGCGAGACTGTCATTGAGCTGCCGCAGATTGTTCGGCGATACCGCTCGGGCGATGGCACGGTGCGATACGTGCTGGCGCTGCCGGCGACGACGGCGGAATCGGCTGGCGGTGTAAAACCTGCCAAACCCGCGACGGTCGAGGCGGTGTTCATGCCGGAAGAAAATCGCCAGACGATTTGCATCTCGACGCAGGCGGGTTGTGCTGTGGACTGCCATTTTTGCCTGACGGCGACGCTCGGACTGATTCGCAATTTATCGGCGGGAGAAATTATCGGACAGGTGCTGATTGCGCTGGAGGAAAATCGCGCCAGCCTGAAGCCGCAGACGAATGTGGTGCTGATGGGTCAGGGCGAACCGCTATTGAACTACGAGCCGGTGATGGCGGCGTTGCGCATCCTGCTCGACCCGAGCGGCATGGCCATCACACCGAAGCACACCACGCTCTCCACCAGCGGAATCATTCCGGGGATCGAGCGGCTGGGCGGCGAAAAAGTGCGGCCGAAGCTGGCTATTTCGTTAAATGCGTCGTCCAACGAGCAGCGCGATAAAATCATGCCGATCAATCGCAAGTATCCGATTGAAGATCTATTAGCGGCTTGCGCGCGCTATCCGCTGCGTCCCTGGGAACACTTGACGTTTGAATACGTGCTGCTCGGCGGATTTAACGATGCGCCGGAAGATGCGCGGCGGGTGGCGAAATTGCTGGCAAATTTGCGCGCGAAAGTGAACTTGATTCCATGGAATCCTGGCGAGCTGCCGTATAAGAAGCCTGATGAGGCGCGCACTGAAGAATTTCGGCGCATTCTTGAGGAGAAGGGCGTGCGCGCTTTTGTGCGCTATTCGCGTGGCCAGGATGTGATGGCCGCTTGCGGGCAGCTGGCGCTGTTGGAATCGGCTGGGCTGGCGGCATCATCTTTCGAGCAGATTTCTCCCGCACGGTAATTCTCCAGGATCGTCAAGCTGGTTCTAAATCATTTGCGAATTCCGATTGCGGCCATCAGCCGGCCAGTCGAGTGTTCGCGGCGGTAACTGAAGAAAAGATCGCTGCGGCAAGCGGTGCAGAAGCCGGATGAAAAAATATTTTTGGATGCAACGCCCGCGCCCGCCAGAATGGCGCGATTCGCGGCGATCAAGTCAAGATGGGCGCGCGGTGCGGGCGGCGCATGTCCTGGCGGGCGCATGGTGAGCCAGGGCAGCCAGTTGGGATCGTTATCGCCATTTTCCAGCGCATCGAATGGGCCGGTGAACCATTCGCGGGCGCTCGGAAACTTCGCGGTGAATTCCTTCACAACTTCGTGGCCCACTTCGTAGCAGCACCCTCCGATCCCTGGGCCCAGCGCGGCGAGCACGTCTTGCGGGCGCGTGCCGAATTCCATTTGCATGCGGCCCAGCGTTTTTTCGGCAATGCGCTGCGCCGTGCCGCGCCAGCCGGAATGAATCGCGGCCACGGCGCGCTGCCTGGTATCCGCAAGCAGTATGGGAATGCAGTCGGCGGTTTGGATGGTCAGCAGGACGCCCGGCTCGCGAGTGATCAGCGCGTCGCCTTGCAGCGCTTGTTCGCCTTGCGGGGCTTGCCGCTGCGCTCACTGCGTGCACGATATCGGAATGAATTTGACGCAAGGCGACTACGCGCATTTTGCTTGCGCCGAGTGCCGCGAAGAACTTCACACGATTTTGCAGGACCCGGTCACGCGAATCCCAGTCCGTGAATCCGAGGTTCAGAACCTTTTCTGTGGGACTCTGTTTCCTGGAGCTTGCGCCGCCGCGATTCGTGGTTAATTCGCTAGCGCCGCCTTGCCGCGTGCTGAAACCGTGGGTGAGCCAGTTCAAGCGGGCGAGCGACGGCGACTCGAGAATTTGCAGGCCCCCGCGCCGGCGCAATATCCACTGCGCGGAACGCTTCAGGGTCTTCGCCTTGATTTTGCGCGGCGACGCTTTTCTCTTTGCAAGACGAGTGGGCATATTCGATTGTTCGAACCTCACGCCAAATCGCGGCGCGGATTCAATCTAGGTATAATCGCACCGCGGCGCATAATTTGCATTCTTCCGCACGAATGGGAAGCGAGGCGCAGGTGATCGTCGGTCTAGGATTGGACATTGCGGAGATTGACCGGATCGAATCAGCGCTGACGCGCCACGGCGCACCGATTCTGGAGCGGCTGTACACTCCGGCGGAAGTGGCATACTGCGAAAGCTTTCGCGGCAAATTCGAGCGTTATGCGGGACGATTTGCCGCGAAAGAAGCGGCGATGAAGGCGTTGGGCACGGGCTGGCGCTTCGGCGTGCGCTGGCGGGATATCGAAGTGATGCGCGAGCCGACAGGGAAACCAACGCTGCGATTGCACGGAGTGGCAGGGCAAGTCGCCGAGCGGCTAGGCGTGAAAAATATTTCGCTGACGATCACGCACAGCGGGAATCTCGCGCTGGCCGAAGTTATCTTCGAGAACTGAGCAACTCCCCGCTTGCCGCGTTTTCCTTTGCGGATTCGACGCGGGCTTCGCACCATTGGTTCGCGGACCAACAGCCTTTCACTCGCACTTTCAAATAATTTCCGGTCAAAGCTTCGGTCCAGGTGTCGCCGCCGCGAGCCAGGGTGAGGGCGCGCACGATGCGTCCAGCGTGAAGTTCGCGGAATGCCGCAACCTTCTGCTGGCCGAGCGCTCGCAGCGCGCGAGCACGGTCGCGAGTGACTGCGGGCGAAACTGGTGCGCCAAGATCCGCGGCTTTGGTGCCGGGTCGCGCGGAAAACGAAAACACATGCAAATAAGTGAACGGCAGGCGCGCGATGAAATCGAAAGTAGCGGCGAAATCTTCGTCTGTTTCGCCGGGGAAGCCGGCGATTACGTCCGCGCCGATGGCCGCGTCCGGCAGCGCGGTGCGAATCAGTTGGATGCGTTCGGCGTAATGCGCCGCGCGGTACCACCGGTGCATCGCGCGGAGGATGCGGTCTGATCCGGACTGCAGCGGCACATGAAAATGCGCAGCGATGCGCGGCGATGCCGTCACCAGCGCGACGAAGTCTTCGGTGATGTCCTGCGGCTCGATGGAGCTGAAGCGCAGCTGCTCGAGCGCCGTTTCGTTCAGGATACGCCGCACCAAATCGGCCAGATCCACGCGCGGCGCCAGGTCCCGCCCGTACGAACCGAGATTGATTCCGCTGAGAACGATTTCCTTCGCACCCGCCGCAACGAGCTTTCGAGTTTCTGCCAATACTTCGTCCGGCGGCAGGCTGCGGCTGCGCCCACGAACGAAGGGAATGACGCAGTAGGAGCAGCGATTATTGCAGCCATCTTGAATTTTAAGGATGGGCCGCGTGCGATCGGCCGGGATGCCTTCGAGGGGACTAACCTCCATGGTCGTCTGCGCGAAAATATCTCCCGTCAGAATCTTCGCCGGGCCACGCGCGAGCGACATGGGTTCGGTGTCGAGGATAGCGAGAGGTACGAAATCGCGCGCGGGCGCGTGGTCCGGAGATTCGAGGGAAAAATTGGCATCAGGACCGGCGGCGAGGGCCGTATCGGCATCTGACGCAAACAATTCTCGCAGCAGCCGGGGAATTTCGGTCTGCTGAGAATTTCCGACGACCCAAGAGACTCCGGGAAGTTGCGCGATATCTTCCGGCGCGCGCTGTGCGTAGCAGCCAGTAACGAGAATGCGCGCAGCAGGATTGGCGCGATGAATTTTGCGCACAGCATCGCGCGCTTGCGAATCAGCGGCGGCGGTTACGGTGCAGGTGTTGAGTACCACCACATCGGATGAGGTGTGCTGCTCGAGCAAGGTCCATCCGGCGCTGCGCAGAGCGCGGCGCATCGCCGCAGCATCTGCTTCGGTGGCGCGACAGCCAAAATTTTCAAGCGAAAAGGTAGCCATGAATTCCGCGCAGACTCCAGACAGGGAGGATGCAGGAGAGGGATTATAGCAATGAAATGTACGTAACAACGAGGCCGCTAAAACGTGGCTAGCAGAAGATCTAAGATTACACTCCGGCGCCGCGGCGCTGGTAGCAAAGCAGGATCAGGTCCGCGCGACGGCGAACGCCGAATTTCGCCAGCAGATTGGAAACGTGGAATTTCACGGTGCGCTCGGAAATGTGCAGGCGGTCCGCGACTTCTTTATTGGCCAAATTCTCGAGCAGGCCAGCGAGGACTTCCTGTTCACGGCGGCTCAATTCCGCTGGGGAATCGCCGCGCAATCGGCGGCCTTGCGTGGTGCTCAAAATCGAATCCACGAAGCGGGAGAGGACTTCGCGCGGCACCCAGAATCCGCCGGAGGCGACCAGCGGCAGCGCGCGCGGAAGCTGCTCGCGCGCTTCCTTGTAATTCAGAATGCCTTTCACACCCTGGCGCAGCAGCGTGTAGCTATCGGATTCCTTCAGATTGTCGCCCACCACCAGCAGACGAGCCGCGGCATTGTGATCAAGGATATTGCCCAGCAAAGCGCCGGTGGCTTGCCGCGCCGCATGCGCGTCAATCACATAGACGGAAGCTCGAGGCACTTCCAGATTGCGCAGATCCGGAGCGAGCATGGAATCGAGCTGGCGGATTACCAGCTGAAAACTGGATTCCGCGAGCAGGCGGCGAAATTCCTCCAGCACCATGGGGTGCGGGGAAAGAATACAGACCTTTAGTAATTTGGAGTTAACGGTTGCCTTAACCATCGTAGCTAAGGCTAGCGGAATTGGCGCGCAGGGGCAAGAAAGATGGAGGAGCGGATTTCATACCAGACACGGGCGCGCGTGAACTGGGTTTCGAGGTGTTGCAGGTGGAATCCTTCCGCAGGTGCGATGCAAAGCCGGCAAGCGGGGCCCGCGAACCCTTTTAGAGTTCTGGGTTTAGCAGGCGGGTTTGCAAGCGAAGCGCTCTAAGAGGGTTCGGAGAGCTCGCCCGCGGATGGGTCCATCCTGCGTGCAGGCCGCTTGGCCGGCAGGCCCGCCTGGCGGACTTTATAGAGCAATGCGCGGTAACTGATTTTCAGGACTTCCGCGGTCCTGCGCCGATTCCAATGATTGGCCTGCAGGACTTTCAGGATGACGTCGTGCTCCATGCGGCGAGTGACTTGCTGCGCAATGTGCTTGAGCGGAATGTTGCCTTCTTCGTTCATCTCGTAGGAAATGTGCAGCGGTTTCTTTTCCGCGGACGGGTCGCGGTCGCTGTGGAACGCTTCCTCCGAACCGAGGATCACGTAACGCGCCATGCAGTTTTCGAGCTCGCGAATATTTCCGGGCCACTCGCGCTGCTGGAGCAGCTGCAACGCTTCGCGGGAGACCGGCGCGGCTTCGCGCTGGAAACGGCGGTTGAAGAGTTGCCGGAGATAGTCAACGAGATAGGGAATATCGTCGCGGCGATTGCGCAGGGAGGGCAGCGTGATGGTGATCACGTTGATGCGATAAAAAAGATCGGCGCGAAAGCCGCCGCGGGCAATTTCCTGATGCAGCAGGCGGTTGGTGGCGCAGATGACGCGAGCGTCCATCCGCCTTTCTTCGTGGTCGCCAATGCGCGTGAAATGGCCGTCCTGCAGGACGTGCAACAACTTTGCCTGCAAGCTGGAATCGATCTCGGCAATTTCGTCGAGGAAGAGCGTTCCGCCTTGCGCCAGTTCCATGCGCCCGGGTTTCGCGGCGTGCGCGCCAGTGAAGGCGCCCTTCTGAAATCCGAATAGTTCGCTTTCGATCAGGGTAGCCGGAATCGCGGGGCAATTCACCTTCACAAAGGGGCCCTGATTCCAGGGGGAGCGTTCGTGGATAAAGCGCGCCAGGACTTCCTTTCCGGTGCCGCTTTCACCCAGCACCAGGATGGGAACGTTGAGCCCAGCGGCGCGTTCGACACGCTGCCGAACAGCTTGCATGGCCTCAGACGGGCCAAAATAGATGTGCGCAGGGGGTAGTTCAGCGACTTGGGTAAGCGGTACGAGCTTTGCTTCAGCGGCGGATGCCATTGATGTCCAGTAAGCTTGAGTAGGGCTCATGCCGCGCCCCCGACAAGAATATTGCACACCGAGCGCCAAACGTGTGAAAAGCCGTGGTACACAAGGTTAATGGAGTGGAAAGCGCGAATTCTTGTAAATGACTGTTTCTTAGGCAGATAAGTGGAATGGTAGACCTACGGACTCTAGTACTAAATGGCTCGGCGGGGGCGAAAAACAGTACTGTCGTCAGAAAATACTAGGCACTTTCGGGAACTGGTCTTCCCTGCTGGTCTGACCGGCGATTTGGACGGATTCCCAAAATGGGTGAGTTCCGGAGCGCAATGGGAACATGGCTCGGTGCCGCGTTAGGTAGCGCGACTGGCGGCGCCTGGCTTCAACGTTGCGGGAAAATCATGGCTTCCAGCATGTCCGCGCGGGCCTTCTGGTCCGAGGCAAACAACTGCAGCAAATCCGTCACCGAAATCATGCCGCGAAAGCCCTTGGCGTGGTCCAGGACCACCAGGTGATAGATGCCGTGCTGTTCCATCAGCCGCAAGCAATCTTCCAGGGAGGTTTCCGGCGTGGTGCTCACCAGCTGTCGGGTCATGATTTCCGAAACGCGCATCCAGGCAGGACACTTGTTTTCCGCGGCGACTTTGTCGGAAACATCGCTTTGCGACACCACTCCCAAGAGCACGCCGTGCTGATCGCACACGCCGACGGCGCGCACTTGTTTGTCGCGCAGATAGCGAGCGGCGTCGTGCACGGTGGTGTCTTCCGCGATGAAATACACATCGCGGCGGGTAGCAATCAAGTCCGCAACTTTCATAGGAGCCTCCTGGCGGCTGGACTGGAGCGGATGGTAGGGCCATAGCAGCGGAGATTGCAACCGAAATTCAAAGGCGGGGCGGGGCGGAGGGAATCGCGCCGGGCGCGCGTCGCTACGACGAACACCCGGTTTCGAAAATTTGCGTCTGACGCAAAAGCGATGGAAAACGAAAGCAAAGGCAACGCAGCTCTTTCCGCGCAGCGAGAAATGCTAGATCGGCGACGCCTCTCCCCGAATAATATCGTAGCGCTCGATTACGGCCGCCACTCCAATCGTTTCACGCGCGTCATCATCCTGCTTGTCCACGCGCACCACCCGTCCGTGCGCGCGAACGAAGACTTCGGTGCCGCGTGTAATTTCCGCCGGCAAGGTGAGCGTGAAATCAACTTCGGTGCCGGGAGCGAGATCTTTCTGCATCATAAAGTAAACGCCGCGCGTCGAGATATCGCGTGTCTGACCGTTGTGCGTACCCGGCTCTCGATTGATCGGCAGGCGAACGTTTACCGGTAGCGATAAATCATACCGGCGTGCCATACGACGCTCCGTCATCCCCACTGATCCTCCATGCCAAGATTGAAGTGCAACACTTCCCCGTAACTTGAAGCAGCAATCGCTCTTCCAAAGGCGAGGTACTCTTCAAAGGGCGCCTGCTCAGTTTCGGCCGGGCCAGTTCCCAGGCACCCGGCTGCTGCAAAGCATAAGGCTGGTAGCAAACCCTTTGATAACAGCGACAAGCGTTGATATGAGTTTCGGGCCGGGAGGCTAAGAAACGATCCACCCGAGAGGAGCATCGCCGATGCCCCGTTTCGGAGCGAATACTAGACCATGCCGAGGGTAGATGGGTAGTGCTATTTCGCTGAATGTGCTCTAGATATGCAACTCTTTGCAACAGTGGTAGGACTAGTACGTTTGAGTACTACGTGTCGAATTCTGAGACGAAAAACGCGGGAAAACGGCCGCCGCGCCGCGCCGGTTTGTAGCGCCGGAACGACAGCCATTTATTTATTTCAGCAATTCACTTTTGCGGAATTACGAACCGCGAATGGCCGGAGCGGATTCTTTCACCGCGGCGTCTTTCGCTTCCAATTCCTTCGTGGTGGCTTCCTTCGCGGCTGCTTCGCGCGCAGCTTTGGCTGCCGCTGTACGTGCGCCACGGCCGGAATCGAGATTGAATTGCCGCATTTTGTACAGCAGCGCTTTGTAGCTGATGCCCAGCATCTTCGCCGCGTCTTTGCGGCACCAATTTGTCTTCTCCAGCGCGTCGGCGATGGCTTCCATCTCCGCTTCGTCCTTCAATCCGCGCACCAGAGCCTTCAGCCCCTGTTCCTTCGGCGGAGCAGTTTCTTCGCGCGGAGCGGTGCGATGCTGCTGGCCGGTCATTTCCAGAAGTTCGCGGAAGCTGCCCTCGTCATCCTCCAGAATTACGTAGCGCTTCACGAAGTTCTCAAGTTCGCGCAAATTTCCAGGCCACGGGTAGCGCAGCGCTGCTTCCAGCAAATGCTTGGAAGGATCGGGCGCCGGCTTGGCGTACTTCTCGCTGTACTTCGCCAGAAAATGGCGGAAGAGCAGCGGGATTTCCGTGGTGCGTTCGCGCAGCGGCGGAATGTGGATGGAAAGCACATTCAAACGGTAGTAGAGGTCTTCGCGGAAGCGACCGGTGCGCATGGCGTCCTTCACGTCCACGTTGGTGGCCGCCAGGACGCGCACGTCCACGTTCACCACGGCGCGAGCGCCCAGCCGGGAGAACTGGCCGTCTTGCAGGACGTGCAGAAGTTTGGCCTGAAGGTGCGGGCTCATTTCCGCAATTTCATCCAGGAAAATCGTGCCCTTGTTCGCGAGTTCGAACTTGCCGGGCTTGGCGCGCACCGCTCCCGTGAAAGCGCCTTGCTCGTAGCCGAACAGTTCGGATTCCAGCAACTCGCCGGGCAACGCCGCGCAGTTCACTTTGATGAAGGGCTGCACGCGGCGCGTGGAACGAAGATGAATCATGCGCGCAATCACTTCCTTGCCAACGCCGCTTTCTCCGCTGATGAAAACCGGAACGTCCACGGGAGCGATCTGCAAAACTTGCTGGCGGATCTTCAACATCTGCGGGCTGGCGGCCAGGAAGGAAAGGTCTTCGGTAAGCGCTTCGCAGTATTCGCGCAGCGATTTGTTCTCCGAGCGCAGCTCCTTCTTCTGACGGCATTTCAAAAACGCCGCATCCAGTTCCGGCTTCTCAAACGGCTTGGTCAGATAATCGAGCGCGCCGATGCGAATGGCTTCGACCACGGTGGTAACTTCGTTCGAGCAGGAGAGCATGATCACGTTGAGGGTGCGGTCTATCTGCATCAATTGACGCAGCGTCTCTAGGCCGTCCATCTCCGGCATCAGCACGTCCAGCACAATGTAATCAGGGCGCTCGCCCGTGCCAATGCGCTCCAAGGCCTCTTTGCCGCTGGAGACAGCCTCGACGCCGTATCCATCCACTTCCAGAAGTGTTTGCAGATACTTTCGAATGCTCGGTTCGTCGTCAACGACGAGAATATTTTCTTTGTCAGCCATCATTTTTCCTAAGGAGCCGATCAGTGCGGTTCCCGTTCATTCCCTATTTTATTCTGCGTTCGTTGGAATAAGAAAGGAGAAAGAGCTTCCGTGTCCAACCACGCTATCCACCCAAACTTTACCGCGGTGCGCCTGGATCAAGCGCTTGGTGATGGCTAGTCCCAGGCCCATGCCTGAAGACGACGGGTCCACGCGGACAAACTCCTCGAAAATTTCCTGGTGAAATTCCGCGGCGATCCCGCTGCCGGTGTCCGATACGGAAACGAGCACGCTATTGGGACGGCTGCGACGGCCGCGGCGGCGGTCGGAGGAAGGCGCCGCTTCGGAAATGCGCCGCTCCCAGAAGTGCGGTTCCGCGATCAAGGTGACGCAGCCTTGCGCCGGAGTGTGCTTCAAAGCGTTATCCAGGAAATTTGCGACGCACTGCTGCACTTTTTGGTAATCGAACTTGAAAGGTCCGAGCTCCGGATGAATCTGGATATCGAGCCGGACCTTGGCGCGCTGGAAGGCATCCTGCCAGCGGCAGGTAAGATCCTTCACGCAGTCGCGCAGGTCGTTTTCCCGGAGTTGCAGAATCAGTTTGCCGCTTTCCAGCGCCGAGTAGTTCAGGAACATCGAAACCAGGCGGATCAACCGATCGCAGCTTTCCTTGGATTCCAGCAGAATGTCTCTCTGGCGATCGTCTAGTTTACCCAGCGAGCCGGTCAGCAGCAGATCGTAATAACCCTTCATGACCGCGAGCGGCGTCTTTAACTCGTGCGCCGCCGATGCCAGGAATACGGTTTTCTGGCGGTTGACTTCCTGCAAACGAAGATAGGCCGCAAGCAGGTTGCGGTAGGTGATCTCCCGTTCCTGCATCAATTCCTGAACGGTCTGCCGCATTTCTGCTTCATCCGCCGGAGCTTCCGCCGGAGCGGGCTCGAGGTAGGTAACCAGCCAGTCCGGCTCCGGAAGCCAACGAACTCGCGCGCGTTGCACGTCGTTCGCGAAATCAATTGGCATGTTGAGTTCTTGCTCGCCTGCTTCGAGCTGCTTCAGAATTGCCTGGCGGTCCGTACGCAGGATATCCACGAATAAGTTCAAATCCGGCTTGGCGCTTAAGCCTTTCGCGTTCAATCGCTCTTGCGCATGAAAATTCGTGAACAGAAGCTTTCCGGAGCGGTCCGTAACGACCAAGGGGCGGTCAAAAGCATCTAAAAGACTGGATACCAGCTGCAGTACTTGCTGATTATTCGCCTGTTGTTCGACTGTGGCGCTTTTCGGCAAATTACTCTCCCGAGACTGGCGCGAAATGGGTGCAAACACACCATCTTCACGCACCAGTCGGTGTTACCAGGGACGAGGATGTGGATGATTATGCTCGCAAAGGCCCTAAATTGTGTCAATGGTAAATGCGTCCTACTTTGCACAATGTTGGAAATGTTAGGGAGTTAATTTACACATCCGACTACTGGTCATCGGACCGTGTCAATGCAAACACTTTATAAGGCGCTGTGAGCAAACATGTTATCTAAAATGCAGATCGCTCACACACTTGCATTCAAATTGCGATTCAAAGAGCCAGTACTAAAACTGGGGTACCAATGGCCATCCGGGAAGGCATAATCCAACATCGAGCGGGATTGTCGCCGCTCTACGACGAGCATCGTAGATTTCAACGAATCAATCTACAGGTGCCACTGTTTGTGCGCGGCAAGGATGCTCATGGTGAGCAGTTCTTGGAACTTGCTAAGACCCTTGATATCAGTGCTCTAGGAGCTTTTATTACGTGTCCTCGGCCGCTCGTAGTCAGTGAAATTGTGACGCTGACGATCCCGGCGCCCTCCATTACCTCTTCAGCGTTGGTTCCCGCGGGCATGCCGCCCATCCAAGCCAGGGTGAAGCGCCAGCAGGAAGCTGGCGACGTTCATCTGGTCGGAGTGGAGTTCCTGAAGCCAATCGGCTAGGCCGTTTTCCCGGGTTCGAATCGGTTTCACGGGCGGGCCGCAGCCAAAAAGTGGAATCGTTTTGCCTTCCGGCTCCTTCTTCGGCCTTACTTCTCCTGTTCCAAAGCGGTTCCAGTGCGTAAGATTATTATTTACAGTAACTTGTAGCCCCGCTTTCCGCCCTCGCTAGTCGCTGGGATTGGACTTTCTCGTGCTAGTACTTTTCTGCCCCCGCAGTGTCCCTGTTCACAGGGAACAATAAAACTATTGCGGAACCCATTGATGTCTCAGACCGGCGACGCTTCTCAGCCGCAGCCTTCGGCCGAAGACTCGTTCCTGGATCTCCTGGTGGAGACTCTGGACGGGCTCGACGAATCGGTTCGCGGCCAATTTCTACGGCAATTCTTTCGCACCATCGCGCAAATCGATTTCACCGATGCGCAGAGCAATGACTATTGGGAGCGCATCCTGCTGCGCCGGCGGGAACTCGCCGAGAATCTGGGCAAACGCGTAGCGCTGAAAACGGCGTTGGTGGACGTGCTGGCCTCCACGAATTTCCTGCGCGTTCCCATCCTGATGGAGTACGACGAATTCAAGAAGCTGCAGATCAACGCCGCCACCGACGCCCTCACCGGTCTCTACAATCGCCGGCTCTACGACGAATATTGCGACAAGGAACTGAATCGCGCGAAACGCTACGGTCACCAGTTGGCGATCGTGATCCTGGATCTGCACAGGTTGAAGGAAGTGAACGATCGCCATGGGCATTTGCAGGGCGATCAGGTGCTGCAACTCGCCGCCGCTACCTTGCGCAAGACGATGCGCGCATCCGATTTTGCTTTCCGCATCGGCGGCGACGAGTTCGCGTTGCTATTGCCGCAAACCGACCCCGAACAGGCCATCACACTTTGCCGCCGCATCCGCACGCAATACGAGACCGACATTCGGCCGCTGAAAATGGACATTGGCGTCACGCTGGATTTCGGCGTCGCAGTGCATCCGCACGACGGTGAAACAAAAAGCGCGCTGATGAACCTGGCCGACCAGCGGCTCTATCAGCTGAAAAATTCCGGACGTCCGGGAGCGCGAGTAGTCCCGCTGGAGCCGCAAGCTGCGCGCGAAATTCCCGCGACGGCGCCCACGCAGCGCGAGGCGCCTGCAGCGGTTATTCCACCCGTCGTGACGCCGCCTCTGAAAACCGAGGCCGCGCCGCCGCAAACTCCAACTTCATTTCAGGCACCAGCCGCGGATTCCCAGCGCGCCACCCCGCCATACGCGGAAGCGCGTAAGTGGGAGCGCGTCTCCCTGGCCGGCACCAAGGCCTACGCAATCCTGACCGATGTAAATCAGAAAACCGCCGCAGTATTGGATCTCAGCTACGGTGGTGTCGCGCTCCTAATGGACAACCCCGAAGACGTTCCCAACCAATTCCACGCTGTGCTGCATGTGCCGATTTTGCCGCCGGTGCGCGTGGTGCTGCGCAAGACCAACACGCAACGCCTCGAGGGCGGCCGTTCGCGCGTCGGCTGCTCGTTCGTCTCCTGACCCGCGCGCTTCGGCAATCTCGCAACCGGCGCCACACGAGCAACCCATTTGGAAAATCGCTCCACCTGCCGTATAATTGAGGTTTCCCGCTAGCCTAGCGACGCGACTGTGCAGCCTCGTTTCGAGAAGTCGCGCAGACCGGCTGGCCGATAGGAGCACCATGAAAGAAGGAATCCATCCTGATTATCACGTCGTGAAGGTGCACTGCGCCTGCGGCAACCAGTTTGACACGCGTTCCACGTTTAAGGGCCAACAGATTCGCGTGGAAATTTGCTCGAACTGCCATCCGTTTTTCACCGGCAAGCAGAAGTTGGTGGATACCGCCGGCCGCGTGGAGCGCTTCACCAAGAAGTACGCCGATAAAGCGGCGGCGATGAAGAAGTAACGAACCGGATTCGACGCTCGAGAACAAAAATCAACTGGCCCCGAGTTTAACGAGAGACTCGGGGTCTATTTTTTTGCGTGCCGCTCGTCTGCTACAGTGAAACCCGTCCGCGCACGGTGTACAATGCCGCGTAGAAATGGCCACGCAATTCTCCCATTCATACGATGCTCCGCAGGGCTCGCAGGTGGAAACGGCGGCGCCGCGCGTCACTTTGCGCAATCATTTCGCGCACGCGTTTGATTCGGCGATCGCGGCGGCACGCACCTGCTATTCGCCGCGGCTGATTGGTCCCGAGGAAGTCACCGACAAGCAGCGCGTGATGATCGGCTCGGCCACCTATTTTGGCGGACATCACACCGTTTACCAGCACGCCCATTTCGAATTCGGACTGGAAAATATCAGCCGGCAATTTGTATGGTCCTTCCTGCACGCGCATCCTTTTTATAATTCGGAGCAGCAGAGCCAGCGCTACGTCCGTCTGGATCGCGCGCAGGCTTATGTTCCGGGCGACGGCGGCGCTTTCGGCCCCGCGGAGCGCGCGATTTACGAAAAGGCCGTGGCGCGCGCCTGGCAACACTATCGCGAGTTGACGCAGCTGCTGGAGCCCACAGCGCACGAAATTCTTGCGGACATTTGGCATCTCAGTTCGATGTCTCATCCCAAACGCGTGCAGAAAGTCGAGCGGCAATCGGAAAAGCGCGCGATCGAAGTGGCCCGCTATGTGTTGCCGGTGGCGGCGTTCACCACCATGGTCCACACCATTTCGGGCATCGTGCTCCACCGGCTGTATCGCATGCAGGCCGCCGGCGACACACCCAGCGAAGCGCGGCACGTGATTGGCGAAATGGTGGCGCGTGTGCGCGAAGTGGATCCGCAATTTTTCGATCGCTTCGACAACGAGCCGATGGATGCGCCGCCGGAATGGAGCGAGCCCGCGCGGAACGGCGAGCCCCTTGCGAACGAATTCGCGCGCGAATTTGACGCGAATCTTGCAGGACGCACGTCGAAGCTGGTGGATTATTCGGCGGGAGCGCTGGCCGTGATGGCGGACGCCTATCGAGCTGTGGTGGGCCTGACGGCCGCGGAATGTCCGGACGCGGAAGCGCTGGACCGCATGCTGAATCCGGCGCGCAATCCGTACCGGCGCGAAACTCTAAATATTGGTGTGCACGCGCCGCTCATGCGTCCGCTGCAACATGCCAACTTCACCTTCGCAAAAAAAATCAGCCACACCGCCGATAGCCAGGACCAGCGGCATCGCATGGTCCCTGGCTCGCGGCCGCTGCTAACGCTGGCGGATACGCGCTCGCCGGACTACATCACGCCGATGCTGATTCGCGACAACCCACGCGCGCTGGAAATTTATCAGACGGCGATGGAAGAAGCCTGGGCCGCGAAGAACGAATTGCTCGACCGTGGCGTCGCGCCGGAATTCGCGCTGTACCTGCTGCCGAATGCGAAAGCCATTCGCCTGGTGGAATCCGGATCGCTGCTGCACTTGCTGCACAAATGGACCATGCGCACCTGCTTCAACGCGCAAGAAGAGATCTACCAGTCCTCTATCGAAGAGGTTGAACAAGTGCGCGCGATTTTTCCGGAACTCGCGCGGTATATCGGACCTCCCTGCCATCTTCGCGCCGGGATTTCCACGCCGATCTGCACGGAAGGCTCGCATTTCTGCGGCGTGAAAGTCTGGCTCGACTTCCCCAACATCCAACGGCGAATATGACGCGCAGCGGCAGCCTGATTTATTACCTGGCGGCGTGGGTCCTGGGCTGTTTTTTTATGGTGCTGGCGGTTTGGTGCGAGAACATGATCCTCACCACGTCTCAGGACTTGATGCGGGAAGCTACGGAAGGCTTTCTGACGTTGATTATCTACGGATATTTATTTGGCGCGCCCACTGCCTTGCTGTTCGGTCTGCTGCTGCGCCGGATCATGCTGGCATTGAAATGTAAGACTCCCTGGCACTGGGCGGTCGCGGGCGCAATTCTCGCGCCGCTGGTCGTGGTCACGCTGGGAATAGGCAGCCGGCAAGCGGCGCATTTGCTGCCGTCGGATTACGCGGCAGTATTGTTTCCGCTGGTCGGTGCGGAGAACGTTCTGCGTGCGGGATGGTGGCTCACGATTCCGGCGGGAGCCGCGACCGGTTATTACTTGGGGCGAATTCAGCGCGCGTTCGCGCCGGCGGCCGAAACCACGCCGACTGCTAGCGCTTGAGGATGCGCGTCATGTTCGGCGAGACCAGCTCGTAGCGGATGCCGCGCCAGCGGATGCTCTTGGTCAGCAGCGACATAATAAAATTCCACGAAAATAAAAATGGCACCACCGGCGCCAGCACCGGGCACACCCAGCTCCATTCCTGCAGCTTCGCTTTCGATTCCGGCATCGCTTCGCTCACGGCGATCGTGCGCATCGCGCCTTTCATCGCCGCCAGCAACGGGATCGCAAGAGTGAGCAGCAGAAGCTGGCCCCACGGATCCACGTCCACGACGCTGTAAAGGATCACATACACCGCATAAAGCAGCGTCAGCGAGTAACTCAAATGCGCGGCGGCTCCAAATTGCCACCTGCGCGGCGAATAGATGCGCGTGATCAGAATCTGACGGTTGGTGAATTCCAGCAACTCCGCGGCCGTCCAGGGATGCAGCGTGGCGGCCAAACACTCCGAGCAAAAAACGATGGGCTTGCCCGCCGATTCCAGCGCGTAGGTCATTGCGAAATCATCGCTGACCGCGCCCTTCCACGCTTCCAGGACGTTCACATCATCAAATGTCTTGCGACGAATCGCCGTGCCGCCGCCCCAGCAGAAATTTCCGGTTGGCTTGCCCAGCATGGTCGCGACAGCGCCGTTCCAAGCGGACGCAAAACAGCTCGCCAGCGACTCCATTCCCGAGCCGCTGGGAATAATCCAGCGATAGGCGGTAGTGGCGCCGATGCGCCCGTCGTTCAGCGGCGCGATCAGCTTGGTGAGCCAGCTGCGCGGCAGGCGCACGTCGGAATCCGTGAACGCAAGCATTTCGAATTTGTCGGCCGGCAAAGCTTCGACGGCACGCTGCAAGTTGTAAACTTTCTCGCCGCAATCCGTCGGCGGCCCAGCGATGACGATGTGCACGGGCTTCTGGCTCGCGGCTTTTACGCGTTCGATTACTTTCAGCGCGGGATCCAGACTGGTTGCCAGGGTGAAATATATTTCGTAGTTCGGATAATCGAAGCGCGTCAGCGCCAGCAGATTTTCTTCCAGCCCGCGTTCATTTCCTTTGCACGGGCAGATCAGCGCGGTCGCCGGCGTGTAGAAGCCCGCGTGCGACGCCAAGCGTTGCCGCACCATCTGGAACCACGCGAACCCGTCCCAAAGTGAGTAGAGTCCCACGGCGATCTGCGCGACCACCAAAATGTAAAAAAGGATCTGCACGGGCGCGAGGATAGCAAAATCGCAGCGCGAGTGGCATAACCTTCCGCAATTGACTTGTCCTACACACAACGATTAGACTCGGCGCAAATCCCGAGGCGTGCCCCAGTCCACGCTCACGCAGGAGGTACTTTCATGTCCGCAACCGCACCACAAGCCGTAAACGATGCAAAATTGCACGAATTCATGATGAAAGCCGTCGGCGAAATGGGCGCCGCGATGAATACCGCGCTTATCGTGATCGGCGACAAACTGGGTCTCTACAAGGCCATGGCCGGCGCGGGAGCAATGACGTCGGCTGAACTCGCCAGCAAGACTAATACCACCGAACGCTACGTGCGCGAATGGCTCTCCGCGCAGGCCGCCGGCGGATTCATCAGCTACGATGCCACCACGGGCCGCTTCACATTGCCTCCCGAGCAGGCGCTGGCATTGGCCGATGAAAGCAGTCCGGTTTTCCTGCCCGGTTTTTTTCAAGCCGTGGAAGCAACGATCAAGGGCATTCCGAAAATCGCTTCTGCTTTTCAGACCGGCAAAGGAGTTGGCTGGCACGAACACGATGCCTGCCTCTTCGTCGGAACCGAAAGATTTTTCCGCCCGAACTACCGCGGCCATTTGATCAACGAATGGATTCCGGCGCTGGGCGACACCGAAGCAAAACTGCAAGCGGGAGCGCGCGTCGCTGACGTCGGCTGCGGACTGGGAACGTCCACTATTCTGATGGCGCAGGCGTATCCGAAATCAACGTTCGTCGGTTTCGATTACCATTCGGGCTCGATCGACTTGGCGCGAGAAGCTGCGACTAAAGCAAGTGTTTCCGAGCGCGTGAAATTCGAAGTGTCATCCGCGAAGCAGTATCCGGGGAAGGGCTACGACTTCGTCGCGTTCTTCGATTGCCTGCACGATATGGGTGATCCCGAAGGGGCCGCGCGGCACGTGCTGGAAACGCTCGATCCGAACGGAACGTGGATGATCGTCGAGCCATTCGCGAACGACAAACTCGAGGACAATCTGAATCCGATTGGTCGCGTGTTTTATTCCGCTTCGACGATGCTGTGCACCCCGGCTTCACTTTCGCAGGAAGTTGGTTTGGGCTTGGGAGCACAGGCGGGCGAGGGCCGGCTTGCGAAGGTGCTGCATTCGGCGGGATTCAAGCGCGTGCGGCGCGCGACAGAGACGCCGTTCAATCTCGTTCTGGAAGCTCGACCGTAAACTCGCGCGCACTGCCGTGATCGCGTGCCACGATCAGTTGGCCTGATCATTTGGCGTTATCAGTTTGCGCGGCGGCGCGAGAACACGCCGCGCAATACGCGGTCGGCGGCGGCGTTCAGCTCCAGCTGAAATTTTCCGGCGGCGCGGCGAGCTTGTTCCATCAGCGACGGGTCCAGCAGCAGAGCCGTGCGGTCCACGAAAGGTCCAGAAGCGATGGCGCGTCTTGCTGGGCGGCGCGGCTCGTTCGCTGCGAGGCTCTCGTACAATTCCAGATCGTGCCAGAAGGCCTGCGCGTCTTCGTCCGTCCAGCGCAGCGCCTGACCCAACGCAACGAAAAATTCCTCGCGGAAGAGATCGAGCAGCGGAATCGCCAGGTCCAGCCCGGGCTTTCGTGGGCGCTTTTTTGCCGGCCGCTTCGTCTTGACGGATTTTTTCCCTTTCTTTGGTTTCACGCGCCGCTTCGTCTCGCGAACCGTCACACGCACCTTCAAACGCGTGGGCAAAGCCGCTTCCGCGCGCAAAACCATCGCTAGCAGAGACTCACGGCGAATCGTTTCAAGTTGTTCGCGGTAGTGGGCCGGCTGATCGGCGCGTCCTGGGCGGCGATTTTCCGCCGCATACATGTCCAGGAATCGCGGGACCATCTCATTGTGGTCGAGCGTAGCCAGCAATCGCGCCGCCGCTTCGCGCGCGCGCACCACGAGCTCTCTTGGGCGATAGGGCATTGGAACTTTTCAAGCTGTACGCGATTGCGCCGCGCGCCGCAAGAGGAATCACTTTTCCTGCGCGAAAAAGAAAAGGCCCGGGAAGGAATCCTCCCGGGCCTTTTGTTGGTTGTCTCTTATCGCTTGCGGGTGAATTAGTGAATCGGTCCGGCAAGCGGCGGGCGATCTTCGTGAGTCCCGCCGGTAACCGGTCGCACCGTCTTCTCGAATTTGCCGAGCGCAATTTCCAGAGCCTGTTCGGCGGTCCGGACAAAGTGCACCTTCATGCCTTCCAGCATTTCCTCCGGCAAATCTTCCAGCACGTTCGGCTCGTTCTCCGAAGGCAGAATGACTTCCCGAATTCCGGCGCGTTTCGCTCCCAGCACTTTTTCCTTGATCCCGCCCACGGGCAGCACGATCCCGGAAAGAGAAATTTCTCCAGTCATCGCCACTCGCGGACGCACGGCCCTGCCCGTCAGCAGGCTTACCAGCGCCGTGACCATTGCCACGCCCGCGGACGGCCCGTCTTTCGGTACCGCGCCCGACGGCACGTGGATGTGGATGTCCTGCTTGCGGAAAAAGTCCGGATCAATTCCGTACCGCTCGGTGTTGGCGCGAACCCATGTGAGCGCCGCTCGCATCGATTCCTGCATCACGTCGCCCAAATGGCCGGTCATCGTGAACGTCTTCCCGCCGCGCATTTTGCTCGCTTCGATGAAGACGATGTCGCCGCCCACAGGAGTCCAAACCAAGCCGACGGAAACTCCGGGTTTCTGCACCCGCTCTTCCACTTCTTTTTCCAGATGCACCTTGGGAATGCCCAGCACTTCGCGAATCACTTCGGGCGAAACGACCAGCTTGTCCGTCTTGCCCTCCGCCAGACGCCGCGCCTGCTTGCGAACCAGCGTGCCGATTTCGCGTTCCAAGTTGCGCACGCCCGCTTCCCGTGTGTAGTGGCGGATGAGTTCGTGCAAAGCCTCATCGGTGAATTCGATCTGCTCGCCCAGCGCCAGGCCGTTTTCTTTGGCTTGGCGTGCGATCAGAAACATCTTCGCGATGTGGACTTTTTCCTCTTCCGTGTATCCGGAAAGCTCGATGATCTCCATGCGATCGCGCAAAGGCTCCGGAATCGGATCGAGCCAGTTCGCCGTTGCGATGAAGAGTACTTTCGAAAGATCAAACGGCACGTCCAGGTAGTGATCGCGGAACGTGGCGTTCTGTTCCGGATCGAGCACTTCCATCAACGCCGCCGAAGGATCGCCGCGGAAATCGCGGCCGAGCTTATCCACCTCGTCCAGCATCAACACGGGGTCCATCGTCTCTGCGCGGCGGATGCCCTGAATGATCTGGCCAGGCAATGCGCCGATGTAGGTTCGCCGGTGGCCGCGAATTTCCGCCTCGTCGTGCATACCGCCGAGCGAGATGCGTACGAATTTGCGTCCCAGCGCCCGAGCGATGGATTTTCCCAGCGACGTCTTGCCGACGCCCGGAGGCCCGATGAAGCACAGGATCGGTCCTTTCATGCCCGGCTGCAATTTCTTCACCGCCAGGTAATCCAGAATCCGCTCTTTGATTTTCACCAGGTCGTAGTGATCTTCGTCCAAGATGGCCTGCGCGTTGGGAATGTTGATGTCCTCGGTCCCGGAAGTTTTGCTCCAGGGCAACGAAGTCATCCATTCCAGATAGGTGCGCGCCACCATGTACTCTGCAGATGCCGGTGTCATCTTCGCCAGGCGCTTCAGTTCGCGGTCACATTCCTTCTTGGCTTCCGCGGACATGCCGCAGTCTTCCACCTTCTTGCGCAATTCATCGATTTCAGCTTGCCCGTCGTCGGACTCGCCGAGCTCCTTCTGAATTGCTTTCATCTGTTCGCGCAGCAGGAATTCGCGCTGGCTCTGGTTCACCTGCTCCTGCACCTGATCGTGAATCTTGTTGCGCAGATCCAGAACTTCGCGTTCCTTGGTCAGCTCGCTGATCAGCGCTTCCAGGCGCTTGCGCACGCTGAAAGTTTCCAGCAATTCCTGGCGGATCATGGTGCTGAGCGAAGGAAGCGTGGAAGTAACGAAGTCCGCCAGGCGTCCCGGCGAATCGATACCCATCACTTCGGTTTGCAGATCGTCGGAAAGCTGCGGCGAACGCGCCACCACTTCGCGAAACAATTCCTGCACGTTGCGTTCGAGCGCCGTCAATTCCGCGTCGCGTTGATCTTCCAGGTCCGGCTGCGATTCCACGCGCGCCTTGATGAACGGCGTGAAGCCCAAAACCTCCATCACGCGGATTCGTTCAATGCCTTCCAGAAACGCGACTACGTTCCCGTTGGGCATGCGCACCATCTTGTGCACCTTGGCCAGGGTCCCGACGCTGTGCAGGTCGGTTCCCGTGGGTGCTTCCACGCGCGGGTCCAGCTGCGCTACCACACCCAGAATCTTCTCGGTTCCTTCCAAAGAGTTCAGCAAAGCCAGCGAACTCTCGCGGCCTACCGGCAGCGGCAACACCGCTCCCGGAAACAGCACCGTGTCGCGGACCGGAAGAATTGGCAATTCTTGCGGTAGAACTCTGTTTGATTTAGTCACCATTCTCTCCCTGGGCCTGCAAAGCAAATTGACCCATCAGGCAGCTAATCGGCTGCCATGAGGGTTAGATGCAGGAGGACGGAAAAAGATTTCCGTAACTTTCGTTACGGCCTAGCAGACAACCTTATAATACCACACTAAGCTTTCGGTACAATCCAATTCGTGAGTCGGCTGCCACCATATATCTAGCTGACAATAATACCCTTACGCTAAAGCGATGGTGCCTGATAATACTTCCGAACCCAAATCATGGCGTCGTCGTGACTGTTGATACTACCCTCCAGTTGAGCGTCCTCAGCCGCATCCAGAATCTCCCGGAATTCCGGGCCTGGCCGGAATCCCAGGCCGATCAGGTCGTCGCCCGTCAGCAGCCTGATTGGACGGACTTCTTCAGGGGGCGTCTCAGCCAGGAACCTGCGCATGAACTCATAGTTTTCCAGGTTGCGATGGCTCGAGGAGCAATCCAGCCGGTGCAGCTCCATGTGCTCGTCAAAACGGTCTAGCCGCACGAAGCGCTTCAGAGTCGAGCGCTTCATCTGCGGCACATCCTTGAACTTCAGGTGATTGGCCACCAAGGAGGCGATCTGTACCGTGTCCACATTCGAAAAGCGCAGGCGTTCGCAGATCTCCTCCGCCATGCGCGTGCCCACTTCTACGTGACGATCGAAGCGGATGCGGCCGTTCGGTCCCGACGGCGGCGTAAAAGTCGGCGGCTTGCCCACGTCGTGCAGGAGCACGCCCCACGCCAGGGTTGCCGAACATCCCGGCGGCAGGCCTTCCAGCATCAGCAGCGTGTGAATCCAGACGTCGCCCTCGGGATGGAATTGCGGCGGCTGCTGCACGCCTTGCATCCGCGCAATTTCGGGCAGAAGCTGCGGCAGCAAGCGCGTTTCTGCCAGCAATTCGAAGCCGCGCCGCGCTGCGCCCTCCGTCAGCAGCTTGGTCAATTCATCGCGCAGACGCTCCGCGGAAACCTGGCCGATTTCTGCCGCGAGCAGCTGAATGGCGCGCAGCGTCTCCGGCTCGATGGCATAGCCAAATCGCGCGGCGAAGCGCACGGCGCGCAGCATCCTTAGCTTATCTTCGCGGAAACGCTCCTCGGGGCGGCCAATGGCGCGAATAATTCCGGCGCGCAGATCATCTCGTCCGCCGACGAAGTCGAGAACTTCGTTCGTCGCTGGATCGAGCAACAGGCCGTTGATCGTGAAGTCGCGCCGCTGCACGTCTTCCTGAGGAGTTGATGAATACACTACTTTATCGGGGTGGCGGCCATCGCTGTAGCCAATGTCCGCACGAAAAGTGGCCACTTCCACTGTCGCGGACGCGTCCTCCGCATCGTCGCTTGCATCCGGTTCCTGCACCGCAACGACGACACCGAATTTCGCGCCCACCATCAGGCTGTTTGGGAATATTTGCTCCACGCGCTCCGGCGTCGCATCGGTCGCGACATCATAATCAGCGGGCTCGCGATGCAGCAGAATGTCGCGCACACACCCGCCCACGAAATAGGCCTGGTAGCCTGCGGAGCGCAGCGTCCGGCAGATATGCTCTGCGAATGCGCGAGCGTTCATGCCGCGATTATGAGGGAATCGCGCTCGGGTTGGAAGTTTTGAGATTATTGCTGCCGCAAGCGTGCGGCGGCATTCTGCAGCAAGACAAATCCTACGCCCGTTTACGGCACAATTCGCAGCACCAGCGCGGTGATGTCATCATGCTGCCGCGCGTAACCGACGAAAGTGTTCACGTCGCTCATCACTCGATTCAGAACCGCGGCGGCCGTGCCCCCGGGCATGGAAAGAATCGCCGGCACAATTCGCGGCTCGCCGAACTCCTCGCCTTTTTCGTTCACCGCCTCGGCCACGCCGTCGGTGAAAATAAAAAGCAAGTCGCCGGGCTCCAGCTGCACGCGGCCCACGCCATAGGGAATCTCGTTGTCCGTAAACAGCGGCACGCCAAACGGCGGCCCGCCGGTTTCCAGTCGCTCGATGCTCCCCGACGCGCGGCGCAGGATCGGGTAGTTGTGCCCCGCATTGATGTAACGCATCGCGCGCGTTTGCGGGTCAATTTCCGCGAGAAATGCCGTAGTGAAGCGCCGGCCCTCCAGGCTGTGCGCGCGTGCGTAACGCTCCAGGCCCACCACAATCTCATCGAGCGTCGCGGGAGTTGCAGAAAGCGCGCGCAAGCCTGACTGAAATGTCGCCATCAGCAGCGCCGCCGGCACGCTTTTCCCCGCAACATCGGCCACTACGACCAACAGCGACGGCGTCTGTGCGCCCGCCTGTGGCACAGGCCGCAGAAACGCATCGTAGTAATCGCCCGCCACCGTATTCTGCGGGCGCGTGGCAAACGCAATATCCATGCCGGGAATCTGCGGCGGCTCGCTGGGCACCAGCCATTGCTGAATTTCGCGGGCGATTTCCAGATCGCGCTTCATGGTCACGCGGTCGGCCAGCTCCAGAGCCAGCAGCATGAAAAGAATCAGCGCGGCCACGCCCTCAAAATCAAAATTGACTTCGTTGTTTCCCCAGCGCACATCCGGATGGAAGACCAGCGAGCAAGAGCGCGAAGATCAGCAGCACTCGCCGCGCGGGCGAAAGCTTCATCAGGATGGCTTGAAAGAGCGCCCAGCCGGACAGCAGGATCCGTTTGAATCTCGATTTTTCGCGCGCGATGGCTTCCCAGTCCACATCCTTCGAATACAGGACGTAGCCGGCCTGCGCTTCCGATCTGAATTGCCCCCAGAGCTGTTCGAGCCGGAACCCTTCCGTCAAGCGCGCCCAGAATGCGCGCAAACGTTGCACGAGCCCTGGTTTCGAAACTTGTGCGTGCGGAGGAATGGTGGACATGCGAGCTGCGATTATAAGGCAAGAAGGCGAAAGCGATTGACGGATGCGCCTAATTTTTTCGGCACGGCGCGCAGTCAAACAGTTTGCTGGAGATTTTTATTCGGAATCATCCTCGCGAATCGGCAGCGAACCGCCGAACTGCACTTTGGAAAATCCGAAACGGTCGCGCAGCTTGTCCGTGGCTCGCGCCAGCCGTTCGAGTTTTTCGCGCCGCTCCGGATCGAGCAGCTCGAATTGCGCCGGGCCTCCCGAGAACGACGTCAGCGCGACACCGACGAGCCGGAGCAGGGTTTTGCCGTTCCATGCGTGCCGAAAGAGTTCGCGCACGGCCGCAAGAAACACCGTATCGAGGTCGGAAGGCTCAGCCAAGGTGTGGCTGCGCGTGATCGTGGTGAAATCCGCGAAACGCACAGTCAGCGTCACCGTACGCGCGTGCAGAGCGGCATCGCGCAGACGCTTGGCTGCTTTCTGGCACAAATAACTGAGCGTGGATTCCAGCAACTCGCGGTCGCGCGTGTCTTCGCCAAACGTCTGGTTGTGCGAAAGCGATTTAGGTTCGGCATCCACGAAAAATTCGTAGGAATCGATGCCGCGCGCTTTGCGGAACAGCGCCGTGCCCCATTGACCAAATGTTTCTTCCAGCCGTTCGAGCGGAACGATCTGTAACTGCGCGATGGTCTCAATACCCAGGCCGCGCAAGGCGTCGTCCGTGACTCTGCCGATTCCGGGAATGCGCCGCACGGCAAGCGGCGCCAGAAATGCCGCTTCACTGCCGGTGGGAATCCACACCAAGCCGCGCGGTTTGGCCTGCTCGCTGGCAATTTTTGCCACCAGGCGAGTGGCGCCCAGTCCGCCGGAGCAAGGCAGGCCCGTCGTCGAGGTGATTTCCTGCAGAAGCTTGTGGGCTGCCGCCAGCGCCGGGCCGTGCAGGCGTTCCGTTCCGGCGAGATCGAGGTACGCCTCGTCAATCGAAGCCATTTCCACGATCGGCGAAAATTTTCCCAGAATCGCCGCCACGCGATTGCTCCATTGGCCGTAGAGTTCGTGATGGCGATCGAGAAATATTGCGTGTGGGCACAATTGCGCGGCGGTGCGCAGCGCCATCGCGGAATGCACGCCGAATTTTCGCGCTTCATAGCTTGCGGAAGTCACCACGCCGCGCTGATCGCGCTGCCCGCCCACGATCACAGCCTTCCCGCGCAATTCCGGCCGCGTCAGTAGCTCGACGGAAACGAAAAACGCATCCATATCCACGTGCAGAATGGAAGCGGATGCGTCCGCCGCGAGCTCCAGCGGTGCATCGTGCTTGGCGCGGAATTGTGCGAGCTTGGGCATGGCGGCACCGCCAGCTTAAATCACTGCGCGTCTGGAGTGGCAAATAATGTTTCGCGGAAGCTAGCGGGCGCGTTCGGCGGCCAGGACGCGCGGGATGTCTGCCAGGTCCATGGTGATTGCAACGTTGGTCCAGGCAGGCTGCGCGTCGAATATTGCGCGCACGTGCTCCGCGGAATCGTATCCGAGTTCGAGGACCAGAATGCCGCGGTGGCGCAGCAGGCCGCGCGCTTGGTCAATCAGGCGTTGGTAGATTTCAACGCCCGTTGGTCCACCGAAGAGCGCGGTGTGCGGTTCGTGGTCGCGCACCTCGCGCTGCAGTTGAGCGGCTTCGTTGCGCGCGATGTATGGCGGGTTGCTGACGATTAGATCGAATAACGGTCCATTTTCTGTTGAAGCGGGCACGCCATGCCGTGCCCCTACGATTGGCGAATCGGCGTTCGCAAGACCGGTGAGGAGATCGCATTGCAGGAAATGAATGCGGTCGGTGACTCCGTGGCGCGAGGCGTTGCGGCGCGCGATTTCCAGAGCCGGCGCGGAAATATCTGTGGCGAACACTTCGGCGTGGGGCAATTCCCAGGCAAGCGCGACGGCCAAACATCCCGAGCCTGTGCCCACATCGGCCACGCGCAATTTTTCACGCGGTGCGCCGCTGTCCATGTGAATTTTGATGCCGCGTTCGCCGAGGCGCGCCAGCGCAACTTCCATTACGTGTTCGGTTTCCGGGCGCGGAATCAACACAGCGGGCGTGACTTCGAATTCCAGGCCCCAGAATTCCTGTTTGCCGGTGAGATATTGCACCGGCTCGCCTGCCGCGCGTCGCGCGAGCAGCGCTAAAAACTTTTCCGCGGCCACTGGATCAAGTGATTCTTCGGGATGGCCGTAGATCCACGCGCGATCGCGGCCCAGCGTGTGCATTAGCAGCAGCTCGGCAGCGAGCGTGTGCGCAGGAATCTGCGCCGCGCGCAGCTGCGCCATTCCTTCTTTCAGCGCTGCGCGTATGTCCATTGGATTTGAATTTGCCACGGTGATTGGGACGCAGCCACTGGCAGCTGCACAAAAAACCGCACAGGCAAGATTGCCTGCCTGCCGTAGGCAGGCCTATGCCACCTTCACTTGCGCCCGCACTTGCTCTTACGCCTCTACCAGTTCCTGTTTCAGCCGCTCGGATTCGTAATGTGTCGAGAGCGCGTCCACGATCGGTCCCAGCTTGCCTTCCATCACTTGATCGAGCTGATGCAGCGTCAAACCGATGCGATGGTCGGACACGCGATTCTGCGGAAAATTGTACGTGCGGATTTTTTCGGAGCGGTCGCCGGTCTTGATCTGGTCGCGACGCTCCGCCGCAATGGCTTCGTGCTGCTTGGATTGCTCCAATTCGTAAAGACGCGCGCGCAATACGCGCATAGCCTTGGCGCGATTTTTGATCTGTGATTTTTCATCCTGCTGCGAGACCACCAGCCCGCTGGGAATGTGCGTGATGCGCACGGCGGAATACGTGGTGTTCACGGATTGCCCGCCGGGACCGGACGAGCAGAACGTATCAATGCGCAAATCCTTCGCCTCGATCTTGATGTCAATTTCATCCGCTTCGGGCAGCACGGCAACTGTTGCGGCCGAGGTGTGAATACGTCCCTGCTGTTCCGTGGCCGGCACGCGCTGCACGCGATGCACGCCGCTTTCATATTTCAATTTCGAATACACTTTGTTGCCCTGGATCGCCGCCACCACGTCCTTCATGCCGCCGATCGAAGAAGGCGAGCTTTCCAGAATTTCCAGCTTCCAGCCTTGCGATTCCGCGTAACGCGAATACATGCGGAAAAGTTCGCCGGCGAAAAGGGAAGCCTCGTCGCCGCCCGTGCCGGCGCGGATTTCCAGGATCACGTTCTTGTCGTCGTTGGGATCTTTGGGAAGCATCAGGAATTTCAGCTCGCGTTCGACGATTTCGCGGCGCCCTTCGAGCAGGTGTTCTTCGTCGTGCGCCATCTGCTTCAATTCGGCGTCTTCCGCTTCCACCAGCATTTGCTTCGTGCCCAGCAGGCCTTTTTCAATTTCCTTCCACTCGCGGTATTTCGCCACCATTTCGGCCATATCCGCGTGCGTCTTGGCGAGCTTCTGGAAACGCGCCGAATCGTTGTGCACTTCGGGCGACGATAGCTGCTGCGTCAGCTCTTCATACCGCGACTCGATATTTTCGAGTTTTTGGAACAGCGTCAAATTCGCCATGGCGATACCTCAAAGATGCAGAAAATCGAAAAGGGAAATCGGAAAATGGATGCAGCTACACGAAAGCATGGCCCCGGGCGGGGTCGAGAGGAATCGCTAATAGAACGCGGCAAACATTGCAGTCGTCACTGACACAAGAATAGCGGCAAAACAGCCGCTAGTCAAACGAGGTCGTGACGGATATGTCGGGCTAGGTTTCGGCAAGCGCTTTGATTGGGCACGTTATACTCCGGGCACCCAAAGACCTTTAAGCGCCAATGTGGAGCTGCAGAATGCCTGATCATGTTGCATGGCCACTTCGAACACTCCTGCGCCATCAAACCGACGGCTGCGCCACGTTTTAGTTCATGCGTTACCCGTCTTACATTTGTGTGCGTGCTTGGCAATTGGAGTCGCGCATCTGGATTCAGCTTGGCAGTTCATGATGCTGATTGATATCCCGATGTCGGTCCTCATAATCGCCGTCAGCTACAATTTTGATCATCCGCTCTTACTGTTTGGGATTTTGGGGACTCTTTGGTGGTATTTGTTGAGTCGCGCAGCAGAGATTGCCTTCGGCGGGCTCCGCCGCAAGTCGAGCCCGACCGCGGTTTGATCGCACAATCTGAAACGCTGCCTAGCCGTCGCGCGCACACTTTGCTCCAGCCACAGGCTGTACTACGATACTCGCCCATCTATGAATGAAACCACTCTCTTCGCGCACGAACGCGCGCTCGAGCGACATGCTGTGGGGCTTCTGGTATCCCGCGCTGCGCAGCGAGCAGGTGCGGCGCCACAAGCTGGTGCGCGCAATGCTGCTGGACGTGCCGCTGGTGCTGGGGCGCGACGCCGCCGGAAAACCGTTCGCCCTGCGCGACGTCTGCCCGCACCGCGCGTTCCCGCTTTCCTTCGGCCAGTTCGACGGCAAGACGGTGGAGTGCGCCTATCACGGCTGGCAATTCGACGCGCACACCGGTCAGTGCCGCACCATCCCTTCGCTCACTGACGATTCGAAATTAAAGTGCGAGCGAATTTACGCGGGCAGCTTTCCCTGCGAAGAGCGTGACGGCTATGTCTGGGCGTTCATGACCAACCCCGAAGGCCGCGCGATCAGCGACCAGCCGCCCGCGCCGCCGGAATTGCCGGTCTTCAGCGCCAGCTACAAAATCGCGCATCTTTACGCCGATCTGCCTTGCGGCGTGGACCAAGCCATCATCGGCCTGATGGACCCGGCGCACGGTCCCTTCGTGCATCAAGCCTGGTGGTGGCGCAGCCGCCACAGCATTCGCAACAAAGAAAAGCAAGTTTCGAGCCGATCCCCAGCGGTTTTCGCATGAGCCCGCACGCGCCTTCCGCAAACAGCGCGCCCTACAAAATATTGAAGCTGCTCACCGGCGAGCCAGCCACCACCATGATCGACTTCGTCCTGCCCAATCAGCGCTTCGAGCAAATTCGCGCCGGCCGTTACTGGCTTTCCAGCCGCACCACAGTCACGCCCATCCGCCGCGATTTCTGCCGCCTGGATTTCTGCGCCGCGTGGAACATCCTGCCGTGGTTTCCGGTCGTCTCGTTCATCATTAATGTATTCGGTCCGCGCTTCATCCGCCAGGACACCGAAGTGATCAAAAAGCAAGCGATGGGATTGCAGTACGAAGACCGCATGATGCTGATTGACGATGCCGACCGCCAAGCCCGCTGGTATTTCGAGCTGAAAGGCCGCGTATCAGGAAGCCCAGCGCACCGGCGCGCCGCTGCGTCATCCGATGAACGGCCCCGTCACGCTGCGCTGGCGGTCATAGCGCCTCGCAACGGCGCGGCGCTTCGATTACCTACTGAAGTTCGCTGAGATTGAATGGCACTTCGATATCCTGCCCGTCCGGCGTAATCACTTCGACCGTTGCATCGGCGGTATCAATTTTCGCGGGATCGTAATCCACATCAATCCTGCCCCCGATCGGCGCTGGCGGAGGGCCGTAGCCATCCGCTCCCCACATCGGAAATATCGCGGCTCCACCCGAAGATTTTGGGCGCACTTCTTTATCCTGAATCAGGCGCACTTTGAAATCGTTCCAGAAGTCCCCGTAAGCGGGAGTGTTCAGAGGGATGCCTTCGGTGTGCGTGACTGGTACCGGCATATAAGTGGACGTGAAATAGAATTTCACGTGCACCCGAAACACCATCGGTTTGTCCTGAAATTCCTGGACCGCATCCAGCGAATCGTAATTTAAAGCCCCCTTACCGCGTCGTGCGACCTGCAGGTAGGGAGTATCCAATTCAATTTGCGCGACGTACGGTCCCGTTTCCGGCGCGGGCAGCGTCCGGGAATATTTCGTGAACAGCGCAGCGGTCAGATCATCGTTGCGGTTGCCGATCAAGAACGCGTCGCGAATATCAATGGATGACAACGGATACTGATAAGCGAACGCCGGGAGTGCGATCAGCGCCAAGATGACGAACACGCTAAGCAGAATTGCCAAACCGGAGCGTGCGGCTGGCTTCATGGCGGTCTCCAGTGCTGTCATTTAGGACGCGCCCAAGTAACCGAAGGGTACAAGCTTCTTCATTTCGCGATGCTGCTCAGGAACGGGTAGTGCTCCGCCGCGCCCATGAAGAAAAGCATGGGGAACGACAGCCAAAAGCCCACGCGCGAGGCAAGGAATCCCCAGCGCGCCAGGCGCGCGGCCTGCTCCGGCATCGGCGTGCCCTGTTCGACGCTCGCGCGCGTCCAGGCAATCAGCTTTTTCTGCACGCGCCACACCACGCCCCAGGTGTTCAGCAGCATCAGAAATCCCAACCCGCCGCCCACGCTGATGCACAGATGCGCATTCGAAACTTCCGGCCCGCTATTCAGATCCAGAATGATCCAGGAAGCCGCAATCACGATCGCGGCAATCGCAATCGCGCGCACCCAGACATTGTCGAGAAACCCATTGTGCGGAAGCTGAAACGGATAAATCAACGCGTACGCCACCAGCCACACCAGCAGCCACCATCCAAACCAGCGCAGCGTCAGCGCAGGATTGCCGGAATTGTGCGCGTCGGCGGAAAGAATCGTGAAGTAATAGCGCAGTCCCACCACCACGGTAATCAGCGCCGACCAGCGAAACCAGCCCATCGCGCGCGACATCAGCACCGGAAAAACTTTGCCGCGCACCGGCGCATCGAGTTGCTTCATGGTGGCGAAACCGACCAAGTTAAAAAAGTAGAGCAGCCCAATCCAAATGATTCCGAAAATAAAATGCAGCCAGCGCAGCATGATCAATTCGACCGCGGGCCCTTGCGGAAAATTAAATTGCGGCCCGAGAGCGTGCCCGAGAGTGTGCCCAAGCGTGTGAATGAACAGCGTCAAGTGAGAAAAATTCATGCGACGGCCTCCCGCGCGACCAGCGACGGCGCGCTGCGGCGTGCGCCGCTACGCTAGCGGAATGCGCAGCAGCAAGTCAATTAGTGCCGTGCGGCGAACCATGCGGCGCGCCCAGACGTTCCATCGCCCAGCGAGCGTGCTCCGCAATAAGCGAATCATCGCAGGCGGCCAGCCGCTCTAGCAGCGCCACAATGCGCGCGTGAGCCGCCGAGCCGCGCGCCATCACGGGAATTTCCCAGCGCCACGCAAGCGTTGCGTACCAACCCGCGCCACTTCGCGCGCTTCAAAGCGCTGCCACGAAATATCCGGCTGAAATCTTCCTGCGATAGCGAAGCCAGCCACTCCAGCTGCGGCGCTAACAACGTCGCGCCATTTCCCATTTTCTCTTTTCCATTTTCACTTTTCGCCCGGCCTGGCAATTCGATCCGCCGCGGCTGAAATTGCGCCAGCTGCGTCACCGGCGATTTGCGATTCCACGGACAAACATCCTGGCAAATGTCACAGCCGACGACGGCATTCCCCATCGCCGGCCGCAGCTCTTCCGGAATCGCGCTGCGCAGCTCGATCGTCAGATAGGAAATGCAGCGGCGCGCATCCAGCACGTAAGGCGCGGCAAACGCCTGGGTGGGGCAGGCATCGAGGCACAGCGTGCAGTTTCCGCACAGATCAGCGGCGGGCGGCTCTCCTGGCGAGAGCGATGCCTCCAGCTCCAACGTCGTAACGACGACGCCGAGAAACAGCCACGAGCCGAGCTGTTCGTTGATCAGGCAGGTGTTTTTCGCCAGCCACCCAAGCCCCGCATATTTTGCGGCCACGCGCTCCACCACCGGCCCCGTATCCACGTAAGCGCGCGCGGCAAAAGGTTCGGGCCACTGCGCATGCATCCGAGCGACGAGCGCATTCAACTTTTCGCGGAGCACTTCGTGGTAGTCGTCGCCCCAGGCGTAGCGCGAAATCCATCCGCGCGGAAAATCGTCCTCGCGCGCCCCGGCCTGTTCGGTGGAATACGGTTGCGGCGCGTTGTAATTTAACGCCACCACAATCAAACTGCGCGCCCCGTCGAGCGCCAATCGTGGATCCACGCGGCGCTCATCGCGCAGGTAATTCATTTCGCCCGCATGTCCGTGCTCCAGCCACGCGGAAAACTGCGCCAGTTCCGGGAAAGCATCCGCGGGCGCCACGCCGCAGAGATCAAACCCCATCTCGCGTGCCTGCTCGCAAATCCAGCGTGTCCGCCCAGCCAAATCCATGCCGCTATCATGCCATCAACGGAACCCGGCGCACCTTAAGGATGCATTCAGCGCGCCGAATCCGCGCGCCAACTCCCAAGCACTTAGTAGCGGGTCAGTGTCCTGTCACGTGTTTTTTCAGGTGGAGAACGCGTCCGACGCCGCGGGAAGTCCCACGCGCCGCAACAAATCCTGGAAACGAGGATCGTTCCGCAAATCGTCCATGCTCGGGTCTATATGAAGATAGATAAGCCAGTGGCAATGCTCTGCGCAGGATTTTTCCAAGTATTCAATCGCGCGGTCGTGCTCACCCAAGCCAACGTATATTCCGGCGAAGAAATGCGGCGCGACATACCTTTGCTTTGCTAGTCCGTTCAATTCATCCACTATCTGAATTGCTTTCTCCGGCGCACCAGCCGCGGCGAAAGTCTGCGCCAGCGCGGCGCGCATCAGCGGACTGCCGCCCGACAGAGTCACACCCTTCTCACCCGCGCTGATCGCCAAATCGTAGTGAGCGGTATCGCGATAGAGCAGCCCCAGAATCCAGTAGGTCATGGGGTAGTTCGGATCCAATTCCACAGTGCGTAGCAGTTGTGCGACGGCCTGCTCGTACTGCCGCGCATGATAGTGGGCCCATCCGATCGCCACGTTAATAATGAGCGACAAAGGATCCAGCTCCAGGCTTTTTTTCATCCCGGTGAGGGCTTCTGCATTGCGGCCCATGGTCATCAGGCACTCGGCGTAATAATGATTGGCAGTCGGATAGCACGGATTTAATTCCAGGCTGCGTTGAAATTCTTTCTGCGCCTCCAGCCACTGCCAATCGTGCAGCCACAACACTGCCGCCAGAGCTGTGTGGGCTTCGCCGAGATCGGGCGCGATCTCCAGGGCGCTCATCGCGGCGGCTTTGCCTTTCGGGAACGCATCTTTCGGAGGCAGATAGCTGTTCCACCCCAGCAGCACATAGGAATCGGCGACGCCAGCGTACGCGAGAGCGTAGCTGGGATCTTTCTGGATCGCCTGCTGAAAGTACCCGATTGCCTTGTAGAATCCTTCTTCCGTCCAGCGGTTCCAATGATGGCGGCCTTGCAGGTAGAGCCGGTAAGCTTCGGCGTCTTCGGTGTGGCGCTTCACGAGCCGCTTTTTTTCCGCGCGTGTCAGTTGTAAGCGCAGCTTCCCCGATATCTCGTTGGAAATTTCATCCTGGATCACGAAGATGTCGCCGGGCTTACGATCGAATTGCGCGCCCCAGAGTTGTGACCCGGTCGCCACATCCACAAGCTCGGTGCCGATGCGCAACGAGCCGCCGCTTTGCATCATTCTTCCCGTCAGCACGGCGCGCACGTTGAGCTCGCGACCGACGGCTTGCGGGTCAATCTCGCGGCCCTTGTAGCGAAAAACCGTGCTCTGCGCCATCACGCGCAGTTTTGGCACCGTCGCCAGGTTATTGATCAGGCTACCGGTGATTCCGTCGCTGAGGTAATCGTTCTCCGGATCGTGACTCAGGTTTTCGAAAGGCAAAACGGCGAGCGAGCCGATGTTCTTTGAGGTGCGCGGCGCGCGGAAGCTGCCGGTTTGTCGGGTCGAAGCGCGCGATCTCGAGACTCCGGTCGAGGATGCAGGACCTGCTGTTGATGCCAGGGCTGATGCCGAATCTCCTGCCTGAACTCCGCGGCCCGAATCAATATCTCGCTTCAATTGTTGCAGGTCCGCAAGCATTTCGGCCGCGTGCTGGTAACGCTGGTCTCTATCTTTGTGCAGGGCCTCTTCGATAATTGCCTCCAGCGCCGGCGGGATACCGGGATTGATGCTTCGCGCTGAAACAGGCGGCCGCGTCAGCACCGCCTCGATAATCGCGCCGCCTGTGCCGCCGGCAAATGCCTGGCGACCTGTGGCCATTTCATACAGCACCAGTCCAAGCGAGAAGATGTCCGTGCGCGCGTCCAGAGCGTCTCCGCGGACCTGCTCGGGTGACATGTAGGAGGGAGTGCCGCTAATGATTCCAGCGATCGAAGTGGAGGTCGACGAATCGCCGCCGGAATCTTCGTCCGCAAGCGCGACCCCTTTGGGCACGAGTTTTGCCAGGCCAAAATCGAGCACTTTCGCTCGCCCGCGCTTGGTCACGAAAATGTTCGCGGGTTTGATATCGCGGTGAATGATTCCTTCAGCGTGCGCCGCATCCAAGGCCTCCGCGATCTGGATGCCGAGCTCCAGCAGTTCTTCCACTGGCAGCGGCTTCCCGTGAATGTGATCGCGCAGCGTTTCGCCGTCAATGAACTCCATGGCGATGAACGCGCGCCCGTCTTGTTCGCCGATGTCGTAGATCGTGCAGATGCCGGGGTGGTTTAGGGCGGACGCGGCGCGCGCTTCGCGCCGGAACCGCTCCAACGCCTGCGGTTCCTGCGCGAGTTTTTCAGGCAGGAATTTCAGCGCTACCGCGCGTTCCAGCCGGCTGTCCTGGGCCTTGAATACCACGCCCATCCCGCCGGCGCCGAGTTGCTCCACGATGCGATAATGCGAAATCGTCTGACCAATCATGCGCAGGCAAACTTTCGAGGGCGGGGCATTTCAGTCTACAGCGTTGGATCGTCGGGACCGGCTTCCGTAACCGATTTTCTTCGTTCGGTCTTCGGTGGTTTGGGCGCGCCAATCAGACTCAGAACGCTCGAACCTTCACCAAATTTGTCCGCAGCATCGGCGGACTCTTGCTCCAGCGTGATGTTCTTGTTGCAGACCGCACAAACGAGAGCAGCGTAACTCCCGCCGTCCGCCTGCCGGAACATATTGCAGCGCATAACGCGCCCGCAACATACCGGAACCCACATCGTGGATGACTTGTCCGAAGAGTTGTCCGAAGCCATCAGCCGCCTCGCAGGACGCGAACGCGGCGGATTATACACTGGATTCCGTCTGCGCCAGAGCGGGAAGGAATGTTCGTCTGCCTCCAGCGCTGCGCACTCCCGAACGCTCCTTTCATTAGCCTATCCCCGAATCGGCTGCTACAATGCGGCCATGGCTGATTGGCGGCAAATTCAGGCGCGTATTCGCAAGGCGAAGAACAGCGCCGACGCACCCACTAAACTTTCCGAGCTGTACCAGCGCACACATGACGCGATGGTGGCCTGGGAGCTGGGAGCCGTCGCAGAAAAAGCCGAACGAAACGAGGACGCCGTGAAGTGGTACACAATTGCAGCGGAACGATTCCGCCGCGCTGATTGGAAGAAAAAGGCCGAGGAAGCTCTGGCGCGATTGGGCGCGCCGATTCCCGTGGCGGGTGCTAAACCCAGTCCCGAGCCTGTGTTTGCGGCAGCAAGTGTCGCGGAAATTGAGCCGAGCCATGAATACAACGGCCCAGGCGATTCGAATGAGTCCCAACCGCGCCTGGCTCTCGGCGAAATTCCGGAAGACGCCGACGACTACGCCGGCGACGCACTCGAAGTGGAAACCGTGCATCTTTCCGACGCTACGCCTCCCACCGGAGCAGGTGTGGCCGATACGGACGCCAACGGCAAGAAAAAGCGCCGCCGCGGACGCCGTGGTGGCCGAGGCCGCCGCCGCAAGGGCGCTCCCGTCGCACCCGGATTGCCGTCGCAGGCATTCGCGGAATCGGGTGCCACTCACGCACCGTCATCCGTCGCGCCACAAACGCGAGCGCCCGCGCCTACGCCGCGCTTTCAGCCTTCGCGGCCTGCTCCGCATACGGAATCGTATGAGCGCGTTCCGGCCGCGGCAGTTGCGCCGCATGAACCAGAATATAGCCCGCACGCCGAGCAAGCCGCTCCGATGCTTCCTTCCGAACGCACTGCGCACGGCCGCGCCGGCGATCCGGCCCTCGCTTCGCGCATGTCTAAGCTCGAATCGATGTTGCGCCGCCTGGTCTCCAGCCCGCTGCATCGTCTGGACGAATCCGATTCCGCTCCGGCCGGACCCGGCGTCTTCCTGCTATCGGATTCCGATCAGATTACTTCCTATTACATCGAGGCCTGCCAGACGCTGCGCGTCGGCCTGGGAAATCTCGCGCGTGGCAGCGGACGCAGCACCACCAAACCAGTTCGCGGCGGGCGTCCCGCTTTCGACAGCGGCCTGAAGACAAAACTCGCCGAGCATTTGGGCATAGGTGAAGCGAAAGTCTCGCAGTATTTGAAGGACCACTGTGTAGTCCGCTGGATCCAGCTCGACGACGATGCTCCGCATTTGGCGCATTTCGCCATCGGGGTCCTGCGCACCCCCCTCAACCTGGACTGAACTTGGACTTAAAACTGGGCTAAATAGTAGTCCGGCTGGTACTTCGGCTTATCCATTGGCTGCTCCCAGGCGCCGTTCAGCCCCCAATTTGTACCTTTAGACGCACCTCCCTAGACGCCCACTTTGAAACCATGCAAACTCTGGTACCGTAACTGGTTACGGATGAGCCTCATCCGTAGGGGCAAGCCTCCGGGGGATTCAAAGGGCAGCGTGGGGTTGGTTTGAAAGGGAGAGGTGGAATTATGGCGAACACAGTAAGCACAAAACTTTGGAAGACGTTCGACTGGGCGCTCTGCAAGACCGCCGGCGTCACCTACAACACGATTCAGTACTTCAATAAGTTTAATCCGAACCCTTCTTTCACGCCGAAGTGGTCCGATAAGCCTTTGCTGAAATCCTGGGAGAAATCCAAGCCGACGCTCGGCTGGCCGCGTACGACCGATTCGCTGTGTCCCGATTGCGTGCGTGAAGCGCGCGATCTGATCATCAACGGGAAAAAGGACTGGACCGATCTGGTGCATGAGAAAGTCGGCGAGATCAAAGCGCAGATTATCGAGCGCGACGGCCAGGTCTGGATGGTGAAAGAATGCGCCATTCACGGAAAATTTGAAGATTTGATGGCCGTGGATGCCAAGTTCCTGGAATGGATTGAAAAGAATTTCCCGGGCCGCGATATTCCGGCGCACAACGACGAAGGCCTGCACCGCCACGGTTCCAGCACGGTTCGCCATGGCCGCGGTTCCGTACTCACCGTGGACCTCACCAACCGCTGCAACATGATGTGCGATCCCTGCTTCATGGACGCCAACCAGGTCGGCTACGTCCACGAACTCAGCTGGGAAGAAATTCAGGAAATTCTCGAAAACGCCACCAAGATCAAGCCGCGCCGCCAGATGTCCGTGCAGTTTTCCGGCGGCGAACCCACCATGCACCCGCGATTTATTGACGCGGTGCGTTACGCGCGCAAAGTCGGCTACAACAGCGTGCAGGCCGCTACCAACGGCATCGAGTTCGCCAAGAGCAAGGAATTCTGCAAAGCAGCTTTCGAAGCAGGCATGCGTTACGCCTACCTGCAGTTCGACGGCATCGGCAACGACGCCAACAGCCATCGCCAGGTGGGCAACCTGTTTGACGTGAAGCTGCGCGCCATCGAGAACATGCACGAAGCCGGCATCGAAATCGTGCTGGTCACCACCATTGTCAACAATGTGAACAACGATCAGGTAGGCCCGATCGTGAAGTTCGCCATGGAAAACCCCAAGAAAATTTCCTTCGTGTCTTTCCAACCCGTTTCCTTCACCGGGCGTGACGAGGAAATCACTCCGGAACGCCGTATCCGCCAGCGCTACACGCTTTCGCATCTGGCGAAGGACGTAAGCACGCAAGTGGGCAAAGTCGAGCCCACGCGCGATTGGTTCCCGATCTCCTTCATCAGCACTTTCGCGGGCTTTTCGGATCTGGTGCACGGGCCCGATTCGCAGTGGGGAGCGCTCTCCTGCGGCTGCCACCCGAACTGCGGCGTCGGCACGGCGCTGATGATCAACAAGGAAACCAAGGAATGGGCGCCGGTGCCGCGCTTCCTGAACGCGCAACAGCTCACCAAGGACGTTGCGGCCATCACCGATGCGGCGCGCGGCAAGAAATTCTCCAACTTCATGATGGCCATGGCCGTCTTGAAGAATTACAGCCCCTTCCAGGGGCCGCCCAGTTTGCGGCTGAAGGATCTGTGGAAGAAATTCGATAAGACCTGGGCGCTCTCCGGGAACGCGGACAAGAAGTACGGCAAGGTTTCCGGCGATCGCACCTTCGAAGACGCCATGAAGCGCCGCAAGGAAGATCCTTGGAACTTCCTGTTCATCGCCGGCATGTGGTTCCAGGACTTGTTCAACTACGATTTCCGCCGCACTGAAATGTGCATCATTCCCTACGCCACGCAGCAGGGCGAAATTTCCTTCTGCGCGTACAACACCGGCGTGGGCTGGCGCAAAATCATCGAGAACATGCACAAGAACGCCACCGTCGCCCAGTGGTACAAGGAACACGGCAAGCACGACGTCTTCGCCAAGGGCAAGAAGGTCAATCTGGAGAGCTACGAGCACTCGCTCCGCATTGACGCCGAAGATGCTTCGCGCGTTCGTGAACTAGAACACGATATTCCGCAGACCGCGGCCGAAGAAGACCGCATCCGCCGCAAGAAGGCGTTCGAAGAAGCTGCCAAAGTCCGCCGCATTTACGAAGAGCTCGTGCTCAAGAAGTCCACCGAGCCCGTCGTGCAGATCGGCTCGATGCAGCAGATCCTCAGCGCGGTTCCCGGCGTAACGGTGAAGCCAGTGCAGATCGCCCCGGCAAACGGCAATGGCAATGGGCATGCAAACGGCAACGGCGCAGCCAAAGTCGAAAAAACCGAAGCCGAAGCCGCAGTAGCCGGCGACTAACTCAACCAAAGAACGCAACAATCTCCGCAGGGTAAGCAAACCCAACAGCCCCGGCGCAATCCGGGGCTGTTGTTTTTTCCGCTAGCGCGCTGTCGTCCTGTGCGGTTCAACGCCAATCAATTGGGAATCCAATAGTTCACCAGGCATCCGGCAGCCGGAATAGCCGCGGTGTCATAGACGCTGTCGTCTTCGTGTCCGCACACACTCACCGTTGACGGCCGGCCCATCGGCAGCACCAGGCAGTGCGCACCGGACGTCGGATGTGAGCTGTAGTCCGAAGCGCTCTCCACCGCGTTGAACCAAGCCGACACCACCGGAATCCCGAACCACAGATTTTGCCCGTAGGGCCCGCCGACTCCATCGTTGATGTACATGATGGTCCGGTAGCCCACCGCGCTATGCAGCCCCTGGAATACGTTGAACCACGGAGTCCACCACGGCCGCGAATCCGTAGGGCAAGGCGCATCCTCCGCCGACGGGATCACTTCACAAGAATGAAGTATCCAGTAATCCAGCTGCCCGCCCGCTGCCGGGCCGTAACCCTCCGCAGCTGGAATCGCAGTGATGTCCACTCCGTCGCCCCAATCCTGGTAGGTCGTAAAGAACCACCAGTTCCCGTGCACCTCATTCAACGCCACGTTCACGCTGTTAACGAAAAAGTGCTCATCGGAGTTGAATTCGAACGGATACGCCCAGTAGTACTGCGAATTCGTAAAGAATCCCGCGCCGAAGAATGGGTTGAGTCCGTCCCAAAAAGCATTGGCGTCGTTCACCCAGCCTGGATCATCATTGCGCACCACGTAACGTCCCACTGTCGGATCACCCGGCCGCACAGTGGCCTTCTCATCAAGCGACGCACGCACTCGACCCGCTGCCGTCACTGGCGGCGGTCCGCTGGGCGCCCCGAGCGAGGGAAGCGGTTCCAGTGCGGCGCCAATGGGAACGTATCCAACCACGATATCGTCAGCAACGGTGTGCGCTGCGATTGGCGTTACGCCCTGGACCCGGCTCGGGTTCTGATGAATTCTGGCCGTGAACCGGTACACCGGCTGCAGGTAATCAGCATTGCCGTCAAAATAGCTGATTGTGACGCTGAGCACTTCCGCCTCTCCACCTCGCCGCGTAAATGCCAACTGCTCCAGAATCGCTTGCCGCACCTGTTCTGCTGATCGCGTCTCCTGCACCGTCGTATGCGACGTTGCCGTCTTCCAATACCGCACCAGCCCTTGCGGAGAGCCGTCCGTTCCAACGGCAATCAATGCGCGGGATCCCGGTCCGTAAACCGGGAAGCCATGAACGGTTCGATGCGCGGCCACGTACGTCAGCAGCACGGTCGGCGCGGACGAACTCTTCGCAGACATGTCCTCCCGGTTGAGCCGCGAACCGAGCATCGGCGACGGAGTACCCAGAGTCCACTGGGTGTCATCTTTGCCAAGCACATCAGAGCGCGAGAAAATCTGTTGCGCAAGCGCGCGGGCGCGCTCGTTCAGCTCTCGTTCCGCCCGCTCCAGCGGAACCGCCTTCTGACGAAGCAGCGACGGATACACTTCAATATTGCCCGTCTCCTGGTCGGCGTACGCCGCCAAATGGCCGTTTTCAAACGCTCCCAGAATTTCCTCGGGGAGCCTGGCTCCCGGTCGAATGAGCTTCGGGTCCTTCGACAATGGCGCCAACTCCTTGACGCCTGGCGCCGCGGTCTTCAGGAAATCGCTCAGGTATTCCCGCGGGATCGGCAGCGCCTCCAATTTCAGGATGGGCAACGGCTCCTTGACCGCCGGAATCATCTGAATGGGCAGGTTAACCGACTGTGCCACCGTGGCCGGCGAATCTTCGGCCGCCGATCGCTCGTTCGTGGATTTTAGAGCGCGTTCTTGCGCCTGCACGCGCACCGCGAAGAAACCCAAAAGGAGAGTGGACGATAAAACGAGGGTAGACAGCCGCAGGTACATTCTCATGAGCGTCTCCTGCGAAGAATTCCTGGGCGAGTGAATCGTGTCGGAACTCTTCTTGAAGTTTCAGTGGGCGCCCGGCACGCCGAGTTAGCCTCAGCGCTCCCAAGGACCCGTTGTGGAGTAGTGTCGTTAAGCGGGACAACGTTTCAATGTTTTTCAATCTACTGGATCGCCCGGCGCGTTCTAGCCGCGCCGATGTATCATGGTCGAAGGGGGCAAGATCTTGCCGATTTACGAATATGTCTGCGATGATTGCACTGAGCGCTACGAACGCATCGTGCTGAGCCAATCGCAGGCGATCACCTGCCCGAAATGCTCAAGCGCGAAGCACACCATCCAGCTATCCGTCTTCGCCTCCCCGTCGAACGGAAAATCCGCCGCCGGCCCTTCCTCATCTTCCGGACGGAGGCGGCGGCTGTTGCGGGGGCGGTGGCTGCGGCTGCCACTAGAATGGTTTATCGCGAATACTTCAGCACGCTCTGCGGCGGCTCGAGGCCCGCATTCAATCGAGGGTCCGGAATCGGCGCGCCCGGCACCACAGTCAAGGGAAGCACGCCCGCCCAGATCGGCAACGCGTAGTCCGCTTCGTCATCCTTCGGCGGCCCGGTGCGCACCTTCGCCGACACTTCCCCCAGCGGCATCGCCAGCACCGACGTCGCTTTCAATTCCATCTCCGTCGGCGGGCGCACATCATTCCACCGGCCCCGCACGATGTGATTCGTAAACGCTTCCAGCACGCGATTTTTCTCACCGCTATCTTCCACCGGCATCGCGCGCCCCAGCATTACCACCGAGCGGTAATTCGCCGAATGGTGGAACGCCGAACGCGCCAGCACCAATCCATCCACCAGCGTCACCGTCACGCACATCTGCACCCCGCCAGCCAGCGTCCGCAGCATGCGACTGGCCGACGAGCCGTGCACGTACAGCGTCTCATCCACGCGCGCGTAATTCGTCGGAATCACGAACGGCTGGCCGTCCACCACAAACCCCACGTGGCACACGAATCCTTCGTCGAGAATCCCGTACACGGTTTCGCGGTCGTACTTGCCGCGGTCAGGCAGGCGCTGAACTTTGGTGCGCGATGTGGGGTTGAATGGCTCGGTCATCCATCGAGCGTAAATCGCCACGCCGTCAGCCGCAAGCGCCAATCTGGATGGCAAGGTTCGCTCAGGAGCTTGGTTTAGTAGCGGCGGTCTTCAGACCGCCATCGATCCGTAGCGCAACGGCGATGGCGCACTGAAGTGCGCCGCTACGAAATCGCGGAGGCCCGCAGGATCGTAGCCGTCACGTTATTGTGGCGGCGGTGCGGCGGCCGCAGGCTTGGGCGGCGGAGCAATGTGCACCACGCGGAATCCGGTGTAGGCCGGATCCGCTACGCGATACTCCGCTTTGCTGTCCCCGGGACGGTCGGCACTCCCGCCCAATGTTTTTCCCGAACCATCGGCGGCAATCACCCACTCCGCTACGTTCCCGCCGAGGTCGAACACCAACTCCTCGCCTTCATCCCCTTCAGCCGCAAAACTTCCCACTTCGCGCAGCAGCGGTGCATCGCCCGGCAATTCCTTGATTTTGGCTTCGAGCCTTTGCGCGTCCTCGGGATTCAGCGCGTACCCCGCCCAATAATCCAAAGTGTTTTCACCGTTGCGCACCTTGTACCATTCAACCGTTTCGCTTTCATTCGGCAGCCGATACGTCTCGGCAGTCAGCTCGCTCAACCATTTGCAATATGCCTGCGCCTGTTCCCGCGTGATGCCGTTCGCCGGATAATTTTCCGTGCCCGCATCAACCTTGTAATCCTTGTCGAAAGCCGCGAATTGCGCCCGCGTAATTTCAAACCGCCCGATTTCGATCGCGCCGCGCTTCACGGTTTCGGGAATCAGCACATCCGGCGCCGGATTTTCCTCCGTCGCTGGCGCCGGCGGATGAAACGCCACACCATAAGAAGCTCCGGACCTTCTGCACCGTAGCCCGCTTCAACGCCACCTCCAGCGGCGATCCCTTCTTCAACGCTTCATTTTCCACCGGCTTGGTCTTGAACAAATACGTGTCGAACCAGGCCTCTTCCTCATTCATCTTGCGCAGCTGGTGCGTCAACTTGCGCGGCCCGTGCGCCTCACCCGGAAACAAAATAAATTTCACCGGAGCCTTGCCGATCGTGTACAGCGCGCGGTAATGCGTCCAGCCTTCTTCCGTGGGAACTTGGCGGTCAATCGTGCCGAAAAAAATCAGCGTCGGCGTCTTCACCTTATCCATTTTGAATAGTGGCGATTTCTCGATGTACAGCTGCGGATCTTCCAGGGGCGTCTTGCCAAAATAATAATGGTCAAACGATTCGCCGAAATCCACGTTGGCCCAATCGCTCAGCCATTCCACGTCTCCCGCGCCCACCACCGCCGCTTTATAACGATCGGGATTCGTGACGGTCAGTTGAATCGAAAGAATCGAGCCATTGGACCACCCCGCCGCGCCAATCTGCTCCGGATCCACCAGCCCCTTGGCGATCAAGCTGTCCACGCCGCGCTCAATGTCCGGAATTTCCAACTCGTAATATTTTCCGCAGCAGATGGACTCCACAAATTTCAGCCCGTAACCCGTGCTGCCGTGATAATTCGTTTTCAGCACGAAAGCGCCTTTCTGCGTCATCAGATTCGGCGCGTACGCCCAGCGTTCGGCCCATTGATCGTGGTCCGCGCTGGCCGGGCCGCCATGTGTGGCCACAATCAGCGGGTAGGCTTTGCCCGCCTTGTAATCGTCCGGATAGTAGAGGATGCCTTCCACGTCGTCATCATTCGCGCCCTTCCACTGCAGGACTTCTGATTTGGCGATGGGCTTGTTCTTGAAGCCCGGATTTAAATTGGTGATCTGCAGCGCGGAATTGATTTTCGTGCCGTCCAGCTTGGCGCGGAAAAATTGCGTCGGCACGCTGGAGCTGGAGTGCTCGTAAATCAGCGTCTTGCCGTCTTCGCCGAGGACGAAACTGAAATAATGCTTTTCGTCTTCGCTGGAAATGGATTTGCGCGACCACGTGCCGCCATGCCGCGTGAAGCGCACCGGTTTGGTGTACACGCCGTCCGCCAGCAGCGCGACAAATCCATCGTTGGTCGCTTCCAGCGAACGCGCAAAGCCGCGGTCCCAGTCCAGATTCACTTCGCTGGATTTCCCCGCCGCCAAATCGTAGAAATAAATCCTGTGCACCGTGGCCACCAAAAAGCGCGGGTCATCGGAATAGGGCGCAACCACGTAAAAGCCCGAATTGTCGCGCGCCCAGGTGATCTCAATCGGCTGGATGCGCTCGCTCGCGAATACCTGCGTCCGCGCGCCGGTCGTGACGTCCACGATGTACGTCACCGGCGGAATCTTCTGGTCCCACGCAAAGCTCAATTCCCGGCTCGCAACGGCAACAGCCTTTTTCTTGTCGTGGGAAATTTCAAAGCCCTGGATCTGATCGTCATTGTCCGTCAGCCGCGTGACTTTCTTGTCTTTCACCGAGAATTTGTATAGCCGCACCGGTGCGCTGTGCGCCGTATCGTCCACCACGTTCGAATCGTCCTTGCGTTCTTTCGTTTGCCGCTCGTAGAGCGAGGCATCCTCTTCCGCGCTGAAAATAATGGTGTCGTTGTCCAGCCACTCGAACTGCTGGATGCCGCGCTCGAATTCCGTCACCGCCCAGGGCTCGCCTCCCGCAGCGCTCATCAGCCACAATTGAGTCGGCGCCAAATCGGGTTTCGGTTTGGCCAGCGCGTGCGTGCTCAAAAAAGCAATCGTCTCGCCCGCAGGCGACCAGCGCGGATGCGAAACCTCGTCCGTCCCCCGCGTAAGCTGCACTTCCTTACCGTCATTCAAATTGGAAAGATACAAATTGCCGACGCGCAAATCTTTCTCTTTATCCGCCGTCCCCTTAACCCACAAAGCAAATCGCCCGTCCGGCGAAATCCGAAACTGCCCCGCATCCTCCTGATAAACCACGTCGTCAGCAGTCCAGTGATTTTTCTTCGCAGCATCGGGCTTAGGCGCGCCCGCGTCCGCAGCAGCCTGCGCAGCAGCAACGGGCGCGAAGAGCAGTAGTGTCTCCGCAAGCAGAGCAAAAGCCTTCCAGTGATGTGCAGCAATCGTCTTCATGCAATCCTCAAATTCGAACAGGGTCTCAGCTATCGTTATGGGGCAGCCGGAAAACTACCACAGACTTGCGGAATGCGGGTAGCAGCGTCGCATCCGCTCCAAGGTAAGCGCGGTGCATTCGTCTCGCCCCGCGATTTCAGCTAGAATGCTTTCGTCAGCGTATCGGAGCCAACACCATGGCCATCAGTCGCGAACAAGCACGCAACGAACACACCAGCGGCACTTCGCACGATCAATTCAGCGAAACGATTTACGGCGTGGTGTGCTCCACCTGCCACAATTACATCCTCATCGACAAGACGAACTGCCCCCCGTCGTGCCGCGAACACGAAACCTGCCGCGCCGCCTACGCTTAGATTTTACCCAAGACTTGCGTAATTCTCAGGCAGCTCTCGCCAACGTCCTGTCCAACTCGACCAGCCGTATCGCAAGTACTCTGCCACAATCGAAAAGCGCGATCTCAGGATTTGACTTTGTAGCGGCGGCCTTCAGGCCGGCGCCTTTGACTTTGCCGTTGTAGCGGCGCACTTTAGTGCGCCATCGGTGGTGCGGCTATCACCGGTGCGCCCTTCGCCGGCACCAGCTTCCTGTACACACACTACCTTTTGCTTTCCGCGCGCCACACGTGCATGATGAATCTGTGAAAATCTCGAACATCACCGCCAGCCGATCCAGCGCCCCCTCCCCGACGCTCACAGCCGACCGCCCCCGCACAGCCCGCCTCCAAAATCGCCGATTTCTATTCCGTACAAATGAACCCTTTTCGCGAAGCACGGATTTCGCAACTCACACACAACAAAGCACTTCCTTTTTTCTATTCAATACAAATGAACGTTCACGAATCACTACTCACCAATCACTAATCACTACTCACGAACTGCGGAAAAGCGCTGCCACCCGCGCTCCATCGACACCTTGCCGATTGACGCCCCCTCCGCGCTTGCGTACCATGCGCCGCATGCGGCAAGAACGATCCCCGGGAGCGAGCCCCGAAATATGAAATCACTCCTCAAAATAATTCTGTGGTCCGCCATCGCGCTGGCTGGCGCCGGCGCGCTCGCCGCCATCGCCTTCGAACGCCGCGAGCCGCTCAACGCCGTCTGGTTTGTCGTCGCCGCGCTCTGCACCTATCTCGTCGCCTATCGCCTCTACTCGAAATTCATCGCCGCAAAAGTCCTCGCCCTCGACGATACCCGCGCCACCCCCGCCGAGCGCCTGGAAGACGGCCACGATTTCGTTCCCACCAGCAAATGGGTTCTCATCGGCCATCATTTCGCCGCGATTGCCGGCCCCGGCCCGCTCGTCGGCCCCACGCTCGCCGCGCAATTCGGCTATCTCCCCGGAACTCTCTGGCTCATCGTCGGCGCCGCGCTCGGCGGCTGCGTCCAGGACTTCATCATTCTTTTCTGCTCGATTCGCCGCGACGGAAAATCGCTGGGCCAGATGGCGCGCGAGGAAGTTTCCAAGCGCGGCGGAATGATCGCCCTGCTCGCCGTCCTCGCGATCATGATTATTCTGCTCGCGGTCGTCGCCCTGGTGATCGTCAAAGCGCTGAAAGAATCGCCCTGGGGCACATTCACCCTCGCCATGACCATCCCCATCGCGCTGCTCATGGGAATTTATCTGCGCTACGTGCGCCCAGGCCGCGTGCTCGAAGCTTCGCTCGCCGGCGTCGCGCTGGTGATGCTCGCCGTCGTCTCCGGCCAGTGGGTGAACGCATCGCCCGCGTGGTCCAGCGCCTTCACGCTTTCCGGCCCCGCGCTGGCGCTCGCCATCATCGCCTATGGTTACGCCGCCTCCGCGCTGCCGGTCTGGCTGCTGCTGGCTCCGCGCGATTACTTAAGCGCGTTCATCAAAGTCGGCGCCATCGCCGCGCTGGCCATCGGCGTAATCTTCGTGCGCCCCACTCTCGAGATGCCCGCGCTAACCCGCTTCGTGGACGGCAACGGCCCGGTCTTCGCCGGCAAAATCTTCCCCTTCTGCTTCATCACCATCGCCTGCGGCGCCATCAGCGGCTTCCACGCGCTGATTTCCTCCGGCACCACGCCGAAAATGATCCTGCGCGAAAGCCACGCGCGCACCATCGGCTATGGCGCGATGCTCATGGAATCTTTCGTCGGCGTGATGGCCATGGTCGCCGCCTGCGCGCTGCAACCCGGCGTCTATTTCGCGATCAATAGTCCCGCGGGAATTGTCGGCAAGACCGCCGACGCCGCGGCCGCCACCATCCGCAGCTGGGGTTACGCGCTCGACCCGCAAACCATGTCCGCGCTCGCGCAACGCGTCGGCGAACACACCTTGCTCGACCGCACCGGCGGCGCGCCCTCTCTCGCCGTCGGCATGGCCCAGATTTTCAGCGGCACCATCGGCGGCGAACACCTGCTCAGCATCTGGTATCACTTCGCCATCATGTTCGAAGCGCTCTTCATCCTCACCGTGCTGGACGCCGGCACGCGCGTGGGCCGCTTCATGGTGCAGGAACTCGCCGGACACGTCTGGAAACCGCTCGGCAAGTCCGGTTCCACGGCCGGAATTCTCGCCACCAGCGCGCTGATGGTCGGCGCATGGGGATATTTCCTGTGGCAAGGAGTGCAGGACCCGCTCGGCGGAATTAATTCGCTCTGGCCGCTCTTCGGCATCGCCAACCAGTTGCTCGCGTGCGTCGCGCTGGTGGTGGCCACCACCATCTTGCTGAAAATGGGCCGCGCGCGCTGGATTTGGGTGACCCTCGCGCCGATGGTCTGGCTCGTCGCCATCACCATGACCGCCAGCTACCAGAAAATTTTCTCCGCTAACCCGCGCATCGGCTTTCTCTCGCAAGCCAAAGTTCTCGCGGTGCAAATTTCCTCCGGCGCAATCCCCGCCGAAAAAATCGCCGTCACCCAGCGCCTGATTTTCAATAATCGCCTGGATGCCGCCGTCACCGCGACGCTCGCCGCGATGATTCTGGTGCTCATCGTCGAAGCCATCGGCGAATGGATCGCAATTCTCAGCGGACGAAAGCCGGCGGTACTCCACGAATCGCCATACGTAGCAACGAAGTGGGCTGAAGGACGGAACTAAAATGAAAATCGTAAAAAATTGGCCGCGAAATATTTGGTCATGGATCCGCCAGGTCAGCGGCGATGCAGCCTACGAGAATTATCTGCGCTCCACGCGCCGGGTCGCGCAAGCGGAAATGGCACGCGTCGAATCCCGCATAGTGCAAGCGGGCTGCTGCTCAACGCATGCCACGTCCGCTGCACCACTCACGCGCGAAGAATTTTATCTCCAGGCGCTGCGACGTCGGTATTCCACCATTTCCCGTTGCTGCTAACAGCCATCAAGGAAACCGCGTCTACAGCGGGGTTCGTTTCCTGGCTCGCGCCAAGGCAGAATCTAACTAACCTGGCGCCACGAAGGCGGATAGTCCGTTGACGTACCCTCCCGCCAACCCGTATAATTGGGGTTTGTCACTAGCTTCAGGAGGCAGCATGTACGCCGTAATTCGCACTGGGGGAAAGCAGTATCGCGTCGAGCCCGGCAAGACCATCCGCATCGAGCGGCTCGAGGGCAAAGTCGGCGGCAAGGTCACTTTCGATGAAGTGTTAGCCGTGCGCAATGACGACAAGAAATTCGCTTCCGGCTCCGATATCGCCAAGGCCAAAGTCATCGGCAAGATCGTCGCCCAGGACCGCGGTCCGAAGATGCTCACTTTGAAGTACAAGACGGGCGGTCAGTACAATATCAAGCGCGGCCACCGGCAGAATTACACCTCTGTCGAAGTCAGCGACATCCAAATTTCGTAGGGGTTTGCCATGGCACATAAAAAGGGCGGCGGCTCTTCCACAAACGGACGCGATTCGCACGGACAGCGGCTGGGCATCAAGCGCTTCGGCGGCCAGCTCGTCAGCGGCGGCAGCATTCTGATTCGCCAGCGCGGCACCCGCTACAAGGCCGGCCGGAACGTCAGCCGCGCCAAGGACGACAGCCTCTTCGCCACCATCACCGGCGTAGTGCGCTTCGAAGATAAGGGCGCGCACGGCAAGTTCATCAGCGTCTTCCCGGCGGAAGAGTCCGCGGTCGGCGGCGCGGATCGCGCGGCGTCCGCGGCAGATTCAGCGGCAGCCAACTAACGATTCGTTTTCCGATACGCGCTCGCTTTCCAGGGCGCGTATTTTTGTTTTTGCTCCCAACCCTGGCGTATGCTTTCTTCGAGCGATTCCAAATCAGGTGACCCGTGTTTGCGGATGAAGCAAAAATCTCCATCAAAGCCGGCGACGGTGGCAACGGCTGCGTCGCGTTTCGCAGGGAGAAGTACGTCCCGCGCGGCGGCCCTTCGGGCGGTGATGGCGGCAAGGGCGGCGACATTTACATCGAAGCCAATCCGCACGACAACACGTTGCTGCGCTACCGTTACAATCGTGAATTCAAAGCCGTTCGCGGCGGCCACGGCGAAGGTTCGAATTGCTCCGGCAAATCCGCCGACGATATGGTGCTCAAAGTTCCTGTCGGCACCGTTATCTTTGACCTGAATACCAACGAGCAACTCTTCGATCTCACTCAGCCGGGCCAGCGCTATCTCGCGGCCAAGGGCGGCCACGGCGGACGCGGCAACGGCAATCCTCATTTCGTTCGCCCCTGGCATCAAGCTCCGCGCGAACACGAAGACGGCACGCCCGGTGAAGAACGTACGCTGCGCCTCGAGTTAAAATTACTGGCGGACGTAGGCCTGGTTGGTTTCCCAAACGCTGGAAAATCCACGCTGATTTCGCGCATCTCCGCGGCGCGGCCTAAAATCGCGGCGTATCCGTTCACGACGCTGGAGCCGCATCTGGGTGTGGTTTCCGCCGATCCCGACGCCACGCCTGGTCAGGGCCGCTCCTTTGTGGTGGCTGATGTTCCCGGCTTGATCGAAGGCGCGCACGAAGGCGTCGGTCTCGGCACGCGTTTCCTGAAACATTTGGAGCGCACGCGCCTGATCGCGCATCTAGTGGACACCAGCGATGCCAACGATCGCGACCCCATCCGCGATTACGAAATCATCATGCACGAACTGGCTTCGTTCAGCCCGGAACTGGCGGAAAAGCCGATGATCGTCGTGGCCACCAAGCTGGACGCCACCACCAACCGCGACCACCTCGAAGAGTTGCGCGCCTTCGCCGCCGAGCGCGGTTTGGAATTTCACGCAATTTCTTCGCCGACGGGCGAAGGCATCGTGGAACTGGTGCGCGCCATGGCCGACGCGCTCGATAAACTCCCGAAGCCTGCCGCGCCGGCCGATGCACAGGAATCGCCCGATCAATCGAATTTCACCACGCACGTCTCGTCGTCCGATTTGTCTGACCACGAATCCGAAGCAGAACCAGAAGAAGCTCACGCCGCGCCGCCCCGGGAGGAGAGTTGAGCCCGCACGCCGCGCATAAACCGCACGGCTCCGTGCATCGCCGCTCGGTCGCGCTTTTTGGCGGCACGTTTGATCCGGTCCACTCCGGCCACATCGCCGTGGCGCAGGCCGCGGAGAAGCGTTTCCATCTCGACGCGGTATATTTTGTGCCTTCCTCGCGTCCGCCGCACAAAGCCAAGCCCGCGCTCACTCCTTTCCTGCATCGCTACACCATGGTCGCGCTGGCTTGCTTCAATCAGCCGGATTTCCACCCATCACTTGCCGAAGCGCCTTCGGACGGCGCTGCGCCGCACGTTTTCTACACCTTCGATACCGTCCGCCGCTATCGCCGCGAACATCCCGACGATCAGCTCTACTTCATCGTTGGCGCTGACCAGTTTCTGGAAATCCCCACCTGGAGGAATTACGAAGGCCTGCTCGACACTTGCGATTTCATCATCGCCAGCCGCCCCGGCTTTCGCCTGGAGGCTTTGCGCCTGGTAATCCCTCCGGAGAAATTAGGCCGCGCGAAATCCGACGACCCCAATAAAATCGTGCTGCGCAAATCCACCATTCATTTGCTCACCACCGTCTCCAGCCACATCTCCTCCACCGAAATTCGCATGCGACTCTCCCGCGGCCAATCCATACACGGACTTGTGCCCGCGCCCGTGGAGGGTTACATTCTGGGACAGGCCCTTTACCGGTGACCCTTAACTCTCTCGATCCCGAAATCTTGCTGGCTGTGGAAGCCGCTCAGGAAAAACAGGCTCTGGACGTTTCCGTCTTGAACCTTTCCGGCTCCGGCGCGTTTGCCGATTATTTCCTGCTCTGCTCCGGCTCCAGCCAGCCGCAGATTCAAGCGATTGGCGACTCCATCGAAGAGCGGCTGCATCGTCAAGGGCACCGCGTGGCGCATCGCGAAGGCAAATCCAGCGCCGAATGGGTGCTGCTTGATTATGGATTTTTCGTCGTGCACATTTTCAGCGAACGCGCCCGCCAGTATTACGATCTGGAGCGCCTCTGGCGCAACGCCGAACGCATCGAGTTTCACGAGCCTGCCGGCGGTCCGTCGGCAGCGCGCCCTAAATCCCGCGATGAGCGCCACAACGAATCCGAAGGCAACGCCACGCAACAATGAGCGCGTCAGTGCGTTCGTGGCACAGCCACTCTTGGCTGTGCTCTTCGCTTTTTGCTTTGGAGGCAGCGATCAAAAGCCCGGGCGTGCGATTCCACGACTTCCCGCTTGGTGCGAGTAGATATCCATGAGCGCCGCCGCGGAGATTCCTTGGATTGCGGCGGACCCCGCTTCCCAGCGCGTTCTCGATCTCGCCGAAAAAGTCGCCGGCGCTTCCACCACCGTGCTCATCACCGGTGAAAGCGGCACCGGCAAAGACCAACTTGCCCGCTGGATCCATCAGCGCAGCCCGCGCCACGATGCCTCACTCCTGAAAATTGATTGCGCCAGCCTGCCTTCCGAGCTCGTCGAATCCGAACTCTTCGGCCACGAACGCGGCGCATTCACCGGCGCCGTCGCGCGCAAACCCGGCCGCCTGGAATTGGCGCAGTCCGGAACCATCGTCCTCGACGAGGTCGCCGCACTCGCTCCCGGCATGCAGGCCAAACTCCTGCGCGTGCTCGAAGAGCGCACCTTCGAACGTCTGGGCGGCACCGAGACTTTGCACATGGAAGCGCGCTTGATGGCGTTAACCAATACGGATTTAACCAAGGCCGTCGCCGCCGGACGTTTCCGCGAAGATCTTTTCTTCCGCCTGAACGTGCTTTCCATCGTCGTGCCGCCGCTGCGCGAACGCCGCGCCGACATTCCGGAACTGGCAGCTCATTTCCTGGCGCGCCTTGGCCCAGTGCACGGCCATCCCGACGCCACCTTTGAGCCTTCCGCGCTGCGCCTGCTGGAGTCCTACGATTGGCCGGGAAATATTCGCGAGCTAAAGAACGCCGTGGAACACGCGCTGGTATTCACAAAGCAGCCGCAACTGCGCGCCGAGGATTTCCCAGAAATTGTGCGCGCCGGCAACCGTGGGCAAGGCCCCGGCGGTCCACTGCGCTCGCTCGAAGATCTCGAGCGCGACGCCATCAAAGCAACGCTAGATGCCACGCATTACAAAATCGGCCGCGCCGCCGAAGTCCTCGGCATCAGCCGCAAGACGCTGCTAGAGAAACGCAAGAAGTTCGGCCTGTTGTAGTGTGGCGCGCCGCTAAGACATGAAAATCCGCCTGATCATGCTCGGCAAGACTCGCCGCGAGGAAGCTCGCGCGATGGTGAACGACTACGTCCAGCGCATCCAGCACTACGCCGAAATCGAAATCAGCGAACTCCGTGACGCCGGCCCCGCCGCTCTGCGCAAATTGAAAATAGATCCAGCCGCCACAGTCGTCCTGCTCGACGCCGCCGGAAAACAATTCACCTCCCAGCAATTCGCGCGCTGGCTCGGCGATCTGCGCGACCGCGGCGCGCGCGAGCTGGTCTTCCTCTGCGGCGACGCTGAAGGTTTTCCCGCGGAACTCCGCGCGAGCGCCAAACAAAAAATCTCGCTCTCCACCCTAACCATGCCGCACGAATTCGCCCGCGTAATCCTAGCCGAACAAATCTATCGCGCCTTCGCGATCCTAGCCGGCCACCCATATCCAAAATAACGTCGCAATTCAATTGTCAGCCGAAGACATCGACATGTTAATCGGTCGTCCGTAGGGGCGGGTCTCAGACCCGCCCGCCCACGGCATAACGCACACTTTGGAATCGTCCGCGCACCAGACTGTGGGAGAATAACTGCACCATGGCCATCAAAATCACGCACGACGCCGGCGCGCCCACAGCCTCCATCGAATTCATGATCACGCAGCCGCTGCCGGATTACGATCTCGAAGAAGTCGAAGCGCCCATCCCGCGCGACGTGGATCCCATGCTCGCTTCCCAGGGATTCCTGGACTTGCTCGATGAGACGCGCACGCTGCTCGACCGCGAACTGCCCGCCGCAAATCTCGAAATCGCCCAGCTCACCGGCGCGATCTGCCACGATAAATCCATACACCGCCCGGGCATCTGGCTAGTCCTGCGCGAACGCGGCGCCAAAAAAGAAATGTCCCCCGCGGCAATCCAACAAGTAGCCCGCATAGCGGAAACCATCCGCTTCACGTTCAGCCTTTCCTAGCCGCTCAAAAAAAATACCGCAGAGGCGCAGAGAACGGAGAGGATGCCCAGCAAATAGTGGGCAGATTTTCTCTGCGTTCTCTGCGTCTCTGCGGTAAATGTTTCGCCCGGCTTCAATCCTGCGCTACTTCGCCTCCGAAATCTCCACCGCAGCCCGCGTCGTCTCCCAGTCCATCCGCAACGAAGCGCCATTCCCCAATTTATCCAGCGCGATCGTGAAATTCTCCACCGCCGCCGGCAACGCCGAAACCTTCATATCCACGCGAGCGAGGTCCTGCCCTTCTCCCGGATAATCGGTGCCCCACAGCGGTCCGCCTTTTTCATTTTTCGTCTTCTTGCAGATAATCAACGTCCACTTACCCTCATTCGGAATCGTAAAAAGGGTGTACGTTCCGGCCGGCACGGTCTTGCCGCCCACGGTTATCGCCGTGTTCGCGGTCAACGTAGTCGCTTCGTTCGCTCCCGCCCGCCACACCTGACCGTAAGGAACCAACCCGCCGAAAATCTTCCGCCCTTTCGCGCGCGGGCTCGAATAGTCCACCGTCACCGTCTTGCCATCCGCGAAACTAAACTGCGCTTGCGCCGGCGGGCTGGGCCGCTGGCTCTTGTCTTGCTGCCCGAAGCTGCGCGGCGCCAACACACTCACGCTCAATAAAAGCGCACTACACAACATCAAGAATTTCCGCATGTGATTTCCTCCTGACCAATCATCATCGTTTTTCTGCGATCCTTAGGACCGCGCACATCATATCTGAATTTCCGTCCCACCGGCACTATGAGGCGGGTGCGCATACCCCCTGCGTCATGCCGACACACCAGGTTATTTTGACGCGTCATTTTGAGACGGCGCATCGGATTCCACCACACAATCCCCCAATTTCCCTTATTTTTCACGCATTTCAGCCCCTGCTAACTAACGCTGTGAATTCCCGGCGGGTATTACAGAAGTATTACAAAGCCACGCCGCCGCCGCCTGCTAATCTGGGGAGGTTGTGAACAGCACAAAGAACCAATCAGAGGCCCCCATGACCCAGTCACTGGAAATCCTGAAAAAAACATCGAAGAATAACGGCGAAATTAACTGGGTCACTTCGATTTTCATGGTCATTTTCCACCTGGGCGCCATCGCTGCTCTGTTCTTCTTTTCCTGGAAGGCATTTTTCGTCGCCATCGTTCTCTGGTGGGTCGCCACCAGCCTGGGCATCGGCATGTGCTATCACCGCCTGCTCACGCACCGCGGATACAAAGTTCCTAAATGGCTGGAATACACGCTGACGATTTTCGCCACGCTCGCTCTGGAAGGCGGCCCGATTTTCTGGGTAGCCACGCACCGCATCCACCATAAATTTTCCGATCAGGAAGGCGATCCGCATTCCCCTGTGGACGGCACCTGGTGGTCGCACATGGGCTGGATCCTCACGGGCAAATCCATGCATCACGACACCACCACGCTCTCGCGTTACGTTCCCGACCTGGCCGAAGACAAATTCCACGTGTGGATCACCAAATATCATTACGTGCCGATGATCGTTCTCGGTCTGATCCTGCTCGCCGTCGGCGGCATCAAGTTCGTCCTGTGGGGAATTTTTATGCGCACGGTCATCGGCCTGCATTTCACCTGGCTGGTGAATTCCGCCACACACAGCTGGGGCACGCGGCGCTTTCAAACCCGCGATCTATCCACCAATAGCTGGTGGGTGGCGCTGGTCACCTGGGGCGAAGGCTGGCACAACAATCACCACGCGCATCCCGTTTCCGCGCGCCACGGCCTGGCCTGGTACGAAATTGATTTCAACTGGTACGTCATCTGGACGCTGGAAAAAATCGGCATCGCCCAAAAAGTCTATACCGCGAAAATTTCCGAAATTAAGCGCGCCAATCAAGCCATCGTCGCCAAAACCCTCACACGCGAAAACCCCCGCGCCCTGGCTCCGGCTGAACTGTAAACCCGTCGCACCGGCCCCGTGTCCGCTCCAGCAAAGGTAGGGGCGCTCTTGTGAATCGCCCTGCCGGGCGATTCATCCTGAGATTCGGCGGTGCCGAATCGAAGGGCTGCGCCCCAGCTTGCCAAGCTGTAAACCCAGCAACGCACCTTCTGAACCACGCCATATCGCACGCCCCACGGCTTCTTCGCGGTACAATCCCCATTAGACACCGTGCAAATCGCGAGCCGCAGAAAAACCATCGCCTTCTTCGTCGTGCTGGGCTGCTCCCTGGTGGCCCTGGCCATCGCCCTCACCGTCGGCTGGACCATCCTCAACTGGCGCGAAGGCGTCCTCCTATTCTTCGGCGTGATCTTTTTCGCCGCCATCATCGCCGGAATGATTCTGAACACCATCTTCCTGGTGCGCGAAATCCGCCGCAACGAACAGCACGATGGTTTCATCAACGCCGTCACGCACGAACTGAAAACTCCCATCACTTCCATCCGCCTGTACCTGGAAACCATGCAGCGCCGCGAAGTGGACGAGCCGCAGCGCCAGCAATTCTATAATTTAATGTTGCTCGATACCGATCGCCTGCTCGGAACCGTCGAGCAGGTGCTCAAAGCCGGCGAAGCCAGCTACCGCCGCGGCAAGCGCCATCACATCGAACTGGATTTCACCGAACTCGTCCGCGAATCCATCGAACTCGCGCGCGTCCGCCATCACCTCGCGCCCGGCGTCCTGCATTTCGATCCCGTCTCAGCCAACGCCGCCCCCGTCATCCTGCGTGGCGATCCCGCCGAGCTGCGCACCGCCGTTTCCAACTTGCTCGATAACGCCGTGAAATATTCCCGCGATCAGGTGGATGTCGCGGTGCGCATCGAAGCTCCCGACGACGAGCACATCACGCTGCGCGTCACCGATCGCGGCATCGGCATCCCCGCGCCCGAACTCAAACGCATCTTCAAACGTTTCTATCGCGTTCCCGGCCGCCCCAGTTTTCAGGTGAAAGGAACTGGCCTGGGCCTGTTCATCGTCCGCGCCGTCGCCCGCGCACATGGCGGAAAAGTGTACGCCGCCAGTGAAGGCGAGGGCCACGGCTCCACCATTTCGCTGGAGCTGCCAAGGAACATCGCATGAGCCGCGTGCTGGTCGTCGAAGACGAAGCGCACCTGGCCAAAGGCTTGCGCTTCAACCTCGAAGCCGAAGGACACTCCGTGGAAGTTTCCGGCGACGGCGAATCCGCGCTCGAGCGCCTGGTAGCAAAAAAAGAAGCCTTCGACGCAGTAGTGCTCGACGTAATGCTGCCCGGCAAAGACGGTTTCGCTGTCGTTTCCTCTTTACGAAAAGCCCACAATTACGTTCCCGTGTTGATCCTAACCGCGCGCGGTCGCCCCGAAGATGTTCTGCAAGGATTCGCCGCCGGCGCCGATGACTACCTGCCGAAACCTTTTCAGTTGCCGATATTTCTAGCCAGGCTGCAGGGCCTGCTGCGCCGCAGCCAGTGGCTCGTCGCGGAAAAGACCGCAACAAAGGGCCGCGCCGCCAATGGGAAGGGAAGCCGCGGCAAATTCGACCGGCGCCACTGCCGCAAGCACCGCGCCAGATTCCGAAGTTTTTTCCTTCGACGGCAAGACCATTGACTTCGGAACGCTGGAACTGCACGTCAACGGCACAACGATCCAGCTCACACTCATGGAAGCCAAACTCCTCCGCCACCTGATCCGCAGCAAAGGCCGTACCGTCTCCCGCAAATCCATCCTCGAAGACGTCTGGGGCCTGCACGAAGACACCGACACCCGCGCCATAGACAACTTCATCGTCCGCCTCCGCCGCTACATCGAAAAAGACCCCTCCAAGCCCAAGTACCTCCTAACCGTCCGCGGCGTCGGCTACCGCTTCCTCGCCTAACGACTGTACGTCGCTTGACGTTTCCACGAACGACGCTCAATATTCGGAACTGCACCCGTAGCGCAGGCGTCCCGCCGGCTCCTTTGAATTAGGTTTTTCGCAGCGGCTAAAATGCACAAGGAACTCATCGCATGCCCGAAGGCAAAGGACTGCTGATCGTTTACACCGGGCCCGGCAAGGGCAAGACCACCTGCGCCCTCGGTACCGCTTTTCGCGCCGTCGGCCAAGGCATGCGCGTGATGATGGTGCAGTTCATCAAGGGTTCGTGGCACTATGGCGAGCTGGACGCCGCAAAGATGCTCGGCGACGATAAATTCGAAATTCGCCCCATGGGCCGCGGGTTCGTGAAGATTGGCGGCGCGGAAACCGATCCCGAAGATGTGAAAATGTGTGAAGAAGCCTGGGAATTCGGCCGCGCGCAGATTTACAGCGACAAATACGATCTCGTGGTGCTCGACGAAATCAATTACGTGATCGGCTACAAAATGCTGGACGTCGAGCGCGTCGTCGAAGCGCTTAACCCAGCGTCCCGAACGCGTGCACGTGATCTGCACCGGCCGCAGCGCCCATCCCAAGCTGATCGAAGCCGCCGACCTGGTCACAGAAATGCGCGAAGTAAAGCACCCGTACACCAAAGGCATCCTGGCCCAACGCGGAATCGACTACTAGCCCCAGCAGCGCAGCCGCGGCATTTTTTAACTTTCAACTTTTAACTATGAACTGTTAACTTCTTAAGGGGCCTTCCAGCCCAAAACACCTCAACCATGGCTTGGTTCAAGCGCGAAAAAAAACCGATCGAAAATCCCACGCCGGCAGAAGAGCGCCGCGTCCACACCGAGGGCATGTGGACCAAGTGCAATTCCTGCCGCGCCATCATTTGGAAAAAAGATCTGGAAGCGAATTGGGAAGTCTGCCCCAAGTGCGACCACCATTTCCGCCTCAGTTCCCGCCGCCGCCTGGAAATGCTTCTCGACGAGGAACCCTGGATCGAGCTGGACGCCGACCTCGCCTCCAGCGACCCGCTGCAATTCACCGATACCAAGCCCTACGCGCAGCGCCTGAAAGAAGCGCAGCGCAAACTCAACATGAAAGACGCCATCATCACCGCCGAAGGCCGCTTGAATGGACGTCCGGTGATCTGCTGCGCGATGGAATTCGGTTTTATCGGCGGCTCGATGGGTGCCGTGGTCGGTGAAAAAGTCGCGCGCGCCATCGACCGCTCGCTCGATCAGAAAGAACCGCTCATCGTGGTCTCCTGTTCCGGCGGCGCGCGCATGATGGAAGGCGTCGTCAGCCTGATGCAGCTCGCGAAAGTCTCCGCGGCGCTCGGGCGCATGGACGAAGCCAAGCTCCCTTTCATTTCCATCCTCACCGATCCCACCACCGGCGGCGTCACCGCCAGCTACGCGATGCTCGGCGATCTGAATATTGCCGAGCCCGGCGCGCTCATCGGTTTTGCCGGCCCGCGCGTGATCGAACAAACCATCCGCCAAAAACTTCCCGAAGGCTTTCAGACCGCCGAGTTCCTCCTCGAACACGGTTTCCTCGACGCCGTCGTCGCGCGCAAGGAAATGAAGCCTTACATCGCACAGGCTCTCGACTTCTTCGTCGGCTAACCTCCCATGACGTACGAAGAATCGGTGCGCGCATTATTTTCGTTGGGAAGAGAGCTCGCCGCTCCGCAACAAGCTCGCGTCCAGAAATTCGGCCTCGGGAATATCACCATCCTCGCCGAAGCTCTCGGCCAGCCACAGCGCTCCTCCCCGTGCGCGCACATTGCAGGGACCAATGGCAAAGGTTCCACGGCCGCGATGCTCGAATCCATCCTGCGCGCCGCAGGGCTGCGCAGCGGCCTCTACACCTCGCCGCACCTGGAACGCATCAACGAACGCATCCGCATCAACGGTGAAAATATCTCGGACCACGATTTCGCCGCAGCCTGGTCGCATGTCCATGCTTCCATCGAATCGCTGATGGCCGCGGGAAAACTCACCGCGCACCCTACATTCTTTGAATGCATCACGGCCATCGCTTTTCTTGCTTTCGCTCAGCACCAGGTGGATTTCGCCATCTACGAAGTGGGCTTGGGCGGCCGCCTCGACGCCACCAATATCGTCGCACCGGAAGTTGCCATCATCACCCCTATTGATTTCGATCACGAAAATTTTCTCGGCCACTCCATCGAGGAAATCGCCGCCGAAAAGGCTGGCATCATCAAGTCCGGCGCGTGGGTAGTCAGCGCCAGCGAACGCCCTGAAGCTCGCGCCGTGATCGCCCGGCGCTGCGCGGAAATCGACGCGCGTCTGGTGGAAGTGGATGCCACAGCGCGCCTGGAAAACGTGCAAAGCGCGGACGGCCTATATCGCGCCGTCGCTGCATTCACGCACTCGCGCAAACAACTCACTCTCGCTCCATCGTTGCCCGGACGTTTTCAGATTCGCAACGCGCTCACTGCCGCCATTGCCACGCGCCTGCTCGCGGAGCGCGGTTTTCCGCTGCCAGACGCCGCGATCGAGCGCGGCGTCGCCGCTGCAAATTGGCCCGGACGCCTGGAAAGGCTCGCCACGCAACCCGATCTCTACCTCGACGGCGCGCACAATCCTGCGGGCGCCCGCGAATTGCTAAAATTCTGGAAGGAAAATTACGACGGTCGCCGCATTTTTCTCGTTTACGGAGCGATGCGCGATAAAGCGGTAGATGAAATTTCCGGCCTGCTCTTCCCGCACGCTACAGCCGTCGTCCTCACCGAACCAAGCCAGCCGCGCGCTATTTCCGCGGCGCTGCTAGCTGAAATCACCAGCCATGATGCCAAAGAAGCCGTCATCGTCCGCGATCCCGGCGAAGCTCTCGAAGCCGCCCTGCAATTGGCCAGCTTTCGCGACGTCGTGTTCGTGACAGGCTCGCTCTACCTTGTCGGGGAATTGCGCGCCTACTGGGGCAAACGCGCGGCAAGACAAGGCTCTATCGCAGGTCGGAATTCGCCCTCCCAGAGCTAGTAGGCTTCTCCGCAAGCTCGTAGCTTTCTCCAGAAGTTCGTAGTTTCCTCCAGCAATTCGTAGCACTCTTGTTCAAATTACAGAATCACGGTTTTCGCGCAACGTGTTCTCCCAAGAACGCGCAGCGTTGCCGATTGTGAACACGCCTCGCGTCCCATCCACGAACACGATTTCCCACCCGCGCACGCCGTAATTGTCACTTCTGAAAAGTAAACTTTTTTGTGAACAAGTTCTCCATTTTCTTCGTTTATCTAGCAGTCACCGCGAAGCAAAACAGAGACTCGTGCGTCTAACGTTGATAAGCAGGAGGGTCCTATGAGGCAGGATGCGAGAAGGCAAAAACTGGAATCGTTCGGTCGCGCGCCGGCTTTGTTGTCTGCCGCGCTTCGTCAATTTCCCAAGAAAATGTGGATCTATAAACCGGCCAACGAGCGCTGGAGCATCCACGAAATTATTCTGCATCTCGCCGATAGTGAAGCCAGCGCCTACGTGCGCTGCCGCGCCTACATCGCCGAACCGGCCGTCAGCCAAGCGGCGAAATTCAGCGCCTCGCGCTGGGCTGGTTCGCTCGGTTATTTTCATCAGAGCACGCGCGAAGCCTTGGAAATTATTCGCCGCCTGCGAAAAATGACCTATCAACTGCTCATCGCCCTGCCCGAGGAAGTTTGGGACAGCACCATTAGCCATCCGCGCGACGGCGCTATCAGCCTTGATCGCTGGGTGGATCTGCAGGAACGCCACATCCCCCACCACATCGACCAAATGCGTCAGAACTACGAGACATGGCTCAAGACGCATCCTCCCAGACGCCGCCCTTCGCCAGCGCGGGTTCCGGGAATTTCGTCGGGACTGGTCTCCATGTCCGCCGGGGTCTGCTAGCGCCGCGCCGGAAGCAGAAGTCCCGTCGCGCCCAGAGCGCAACCTCGTTTCGGTACCACTAGGACTCCTGCGGCCTGAAAATTGCGCGCTGTGCCGCGCCGTGTTGGGAATTCCGTCGTTGCTTACACCGCCGATCAACCGCAACAATTGCTCGGCGGCTCAATTCGGGAAACAGCCACCTCCCCTCGTCCCTCGTTCATCGCCCCTCGTAGCCCTTGCCCCTGCCCGGCCAACGAGAGAGAATGAATCACGCTGTGGTGTTCGATTCTTAGCTTTGCCCAGCCTGAGACCGGGGAGGATTGCCGTGGCGGAAAACCAGATCGCAGATCAAAAAAATAATTTGATTATCCGCGTGCCGTTGTCGTCGGATGGCTACGTCTCGATTTATTTTTCGAGCAACGATGGCCACATGATGTCCGAGCGCGAGTGGTGGCATCTGAAGCAAGTCATCGAACTGGCCAGCAAAGCTTTCGTGAAGCCCGAAGAGCGCGCCCAAGCAGCGGCAGCCGGCGCGTAAGCAACCTGGAGTCAATTTACACGCGGTAAGTCAGCGTCGCGATTGGCTGCCTGTTGGATCGTTCACGGCCCACAATCGGCCAAGGAGTTGTGATGTACCCTGAAGAACTACTTACAGGAATGCGCCAGGAATTGACCAGCATTGGATTTCGCGAATTGCGCACGGCCCAAGACGTGGACGCGACGTTGCGGAAGGAACAGCGGACCGTGCTGGTCGTCGTGAATTCCGTCTGCGGATGCGCCGCAGGCCGAGCTCGTCCAGCAGTCGCCATGGCGCTCTCGAACCTTGCGCGCCCGGAAATTCTCGCCACCGTTTTCGCCGGCCAGGACCGCGAAGCCACCGAGCAAGCGCGCAGTTATTTCACAGGCTACGGCCCGTCGTCCCCCTGCATCGCCCTGTTGCGCGACGGCAAAGTAGCTTTCATCCTGGAAAGGCACGCCATTGAGGGCCGCGAACCTCAAGCCATCGCCGCAGATCTCACGCGCGCGTTCGATCGCTTCTGCACCCCAGCCGCTGCGCGCGCCAGCCAGTAGCTCCGTGCCCGATTTTCCGTCCTCGGCTTCTCCCGCGGCTCCTTCGCCCGAACAATACGCCGGTTTCTGGCTGCGCGTACCCGCCGCAATCATTGACTTAATCATTCTCGCCATCCCGCTGGCCCTCGCCGTTTCGTATCTCTCCGTCGCGATGGGCAGCTGGCGCGCTTTCTTAAGCCTGCATCCCGGGCAATCGCCCCAAGAAATTGTCGCGGCGTTCGGCCGGCCCTACCTGTTTGTGATTCTCTGTTTCTTCGTTGTCACCGGCTGGCTCTATTTCGCGCTGTTTGAAAGTTCGGCGTGGCAAGGCACGCTAGGAAAGAAATTCATCGGCCTCAGCGTGGTGGACCTGCGCGGCGATCGTGTAACGTTCGGGCGCGCCAGCGGCCGTTTCTTTGCCGGGCGCTTCCTGGCGCACGTTCCGTTCATCGGCTCTCTGTACTTCGCGGTTGATTGCATCTGCGCCGGACTCACCTCCCGCAAACAGGCGCTGCACGACATCTTCTCGAGCTGCCTCGTCCTTCGTAAGAACGAGGGCATGCTCTATCGCAAGTAGTTCGCCGCTCCGGATCTCCCCAGCGATGCGCTTGCCGCCGAAGGAACAGAAGATTGCCGTGCCCGTCACTCAATGGTAGGATGGCACTTCATGAGCCCGGCGCCAGCCCCAAAAATTCGCGTAGGCATCCCCTATCGCACTAGAAAAGAAGAACTTAGCAACAAGCGCGACGCTTACGACAAGTACGTCGCAGCAGCCCAGGCCGCCGGTTCCGAACCCGTCGAAATTTCGCTCGGCCTAACCCCTGAAGAATTGCAGAGCTTAGCGCAAACTCTGGATGCAGTAGTCCTTCCCGGCAGCCCCGCGGACGTCGAGCCGTCCCTCTTTCACGCCACGCGCCACCCGAAAACCGCCGAATCCGACGCCGCTCGCGAGCGCACCGATTTCGCGCTGCTCGATCACGCCGTCACGGAACACAAGCCCGTCCTCGCGATCTGTTACGGCGTGCAGAGCCTGAACGTCTTTCTGGGCGGAGCGCTGGTGCAGGACATTCCAAGCGCCATCCACACCAAAATCCAGCACGCATGGGCCGGCCACGAAGGTCCCGAGCCGCACCACGAAGTCACTCTGGAGGCAGGTTCTCGCCTGGCGCAAATGGCGGGCGCGACGCAAGCGCGCGTGAACAGTTCCCATCACCAATCCGTGCTGCAGCCGGGAAAAAATCTTCGCGTCGTGGCCCACGCACCCGATGGGGTGATTGAGGCAGTCGAATGGACCGGCGACGCCAATTGGATCATAGGTGTGCAGTGGCATCCCGAACGCATGGTCGCGGCGGACGAGCTTTCGCAATCTTTGTTTCGCGAGCTAGCCGCGGCCGCCGCCGCGCGCAAAGCGCCGGTACACACTTAGCCGCACAGCACCATGCAGCAGCGCGGCGAACCTCAGCTCATGCACGGGGCAGGATTTTCAACTTTTGACTGTGAACTGTGAACTCTCAACTTTGAACTCTTAACTTTCAACTCTTAACCGTGAACTCTTAACTCTGAACGAGCCTCAACTACGCACCATCTCCGGGGGAAAAATGATTTCGCTCGCAGGCAAGGCTGCACTGGTTACCGGAGGCTCCCGCGGCATCGGAGCTGCCACCGTAAAACTCTTCGCGCGAGCCGGCGCAGACGTCGTCTTCAATTACCATCGCAGCAAGGAAGCAGCCGCACAAGTGGAGCAGGAAGCCCGCAAGCACGGTACGCGCATCGAATCCCTGAAGGCCGACCTGGGCAAAATGACCGACGCCAAAAAACTCGTCGACTTCACCCGCGAACGCCTGGGCCGCATCGACATTCTCGTCGCCAACGCCGGCATCTGGAACGAACAAGACGCGCCCATCGAAAAAATGACCGAGCGCGAATGGGACGAAATGGTCCAGGTCAACCTGAAGAGCGTGTACTCCGTGATCCATTACTCCGTGCCGCACATGATCGCGCAGAAAAGCGGCCGCATCGTGGCCATCAGCTCCACCGCAGGCCAGCGCGGCGAAGCGTTCCATACTCATTACGGCGCCACCAAAGGCGCCATCATCAGCTTCGTCAAAGGCCTGGCCAGTGAGCTGGGCCGTTACAACATCATCGTGAATTGCGTCGCGCCCGGCTGGGTGGATACCGATATGTCCGCCTCGGTTCTACGCACGAAAAATGGTCTGAAATCTGCCCTCGTGCCCATCCCGCTCAAACGCGTCGGCACCGCCGAAGAAATCGCCGGCCCCATCCTGTTCGCCGCTTCCGACCTGGCAACCTTTATCACTGGAGAAGTGATCAACGTTAATGGAGGTTCGGTGCTTTGCGGCTGATTTCTCCACGCAGGAATTCGCAAGGAAGGAACTCTCATCGCATGACTGCTCGCGCCGCCATCGTTCGCATCATCGTATCGCCGCTCTTGCTCGCCTGCGTCTGCCTCACCGCCGCGCCGCGCGTTCTCGCGCAAGACGACAATACCGTCCTGCTCCCCGAGCAGAGCGCCGCGAAAGCCAAGGCCGTCCTGCAGCAGGCCATTGACGCGCTTGGCGGCCCCACCTATCTCAACGTCCACGATGTCACCTGCCAAGGCCGTCTCAGCCAGTTCGGACACTCCGGCGAACTCAATGGCTTCGGCCATTTTGTTGACTATGCCCAGCCGCCGCTGAAGGATCGCACCGAAAATCTTCCCCAACGCAATATCATCTCTGTCTTCAACGGCGACAAAGGGTGGGAACTCGATCGCGGCGGCGTCTCCGAAGCGACCATCACCGACCTGGCCACCTATGAGGAAGACACCAAGAAAGACATAGACAATATTCTCCGCAGTCGCATCCACGAACCTGGGATGATTTTCCGTTACGGCGGCCTGGACGTGGTGGACTACCAGGAATCCGATTGGGTTGAGCTGGTGGATAGCGACAACCGCACCTTCCGCATCGCCATCGCCCGCACCACCCACCTGCCCGTGCGCAAGGTCGTGGACACGCGCAACGCCAATACCCGCATGCGCACCGAGGAAGTCGAATACTATTCGAACTATCACCCCATCAGCGGCATTCAAACCCCGTACCAAATCACACGTGAACGCAACGGCATCAAGGTCTATCAGGTTTTTTTTGACAAGTATGAGTACAACACTAGCGTCCCCGATTCGCTCTTCACCAAGGAATCCCTCGAAGAGCGCTGGGCAAAAGTCGGCAAAAAAGAAAAGAAGTCCAAAGACAATTCCAGCAACAAAAACAACGACAAGAACTGACTTTTCTCTGCGCGAGCATCCCGCGCTTTTGACGTCATCCTGAACCCGCGACTGCGGGTGAAGGACCTCTCTTCGATTTCAGCATCGCGCAGCCGGCAGGCACTCGCGTGAATTCTCGCTTCCCGCCACGAGTACTTTCTTACGTGCCCTGATACACCCACTCGAGATATAAGGCTGGCGTCATAAAACCGTTGCCCCATTCCGCATCCGTGCGCGCGCTGGGCTTCGCGGCGATCACTTCCGCCAAAGTCCGCCCCTGCTTTTTCAGCGCCGCGACCTTCTCGCGTATCTCCACCATCGTGTCGCGGAACAGAATCAAATCCGCTTTCCCTCCCACCGCACCGTGCCCGGGAATCACGATCATCTTGTCCGTCACTTTCGCCACATTCGCTTCCGCCGCGCGGATCGTCCCGTCAATGCTGCCCCCGGTCGAGTAATCAATGAACGGGTAATTGCGGTTCCAGAAAGTGTCGCCGGTATGCAAGACGTCCGCCTCCACAAAGTGCACGGAAATATCGGAATCCGTGTGTGCGGGCAAGTAATGTTTCAGCGCCAGCGTGGTGTTGTTGGCGTGCACGCTGTGCTCTTCCGCGAACACAGTCGAGGGAATGGCTCCCGCCGGCGCAGCAGGAAACGTATGTTTCCAGCCTTCCACGCGCGTATCCACCAGCAAGTGCTTGCGCGTGTTCTCTTGCGCCAGAATCCTGGCTCCGGCCCGGTGCACCCAATCGTTTCCGCCGGTGTGATCGAAGTGCCAGTGCGTGTTGATCAATTGCTTGATGGGGTCGCCGTTGATGCCCGCCACGGCCTTCGATACGTTCGATTCCGCGGTTACGATTTCCGCATCAATCAGCAGCTTTCCGTCGGGCCCGGTAAGGACGGCAATGTTTCCTCCTGCGCCCAGCAGGACGGTGATATTGCGGCGCAGCTTTTGCACCGTGATCGGCGCCACCGTAGCTTCTTTGAACGCGTTCTGCACCAGCGAGTCTTCCTGTGCAAACAATCCCCTGGCGTTAACGCAACTCGCCGCCACAGCCATGCCGGAAGTAACAAGGAACCGGCGGCGCGAAATTTCGGGTAGAGATCTGCGGCTCATGTATGGCTCCTCGGAATTTTCTGCTCGCGCACGTTCCAGGCTTGCGGTTGGCTGTTGGTACCAGGTCTGTGGCCACGGAAATAAAGCGGGCCGGAATATGTCTCCGGCCCGCCGTCTGCGCCGCTATTTAGAGGCTTATTTTGTTTTGGGCCAGGAACCCTTCAATGCGGCTGGCGATTTCTTCGCCGTGTGTCTCCAGTGCGAAGTGTCCGGTATCCAGCAGATGCGTTTCCAGATTTTTCAAATCGCGGCTGTATGGCGCTGCGCCCTCGGGCGGAAAAATAAAATCGTTCTTGCCCCATACGATCAGCGTGGGCGGCTGGTATTGCCGGAAGAAGGCCTGAAACTCCGGATACAGCGGAACGTTGGTCCGGTAGTCATACATCAGGTCCATCTGAATATCGCGATTGCCGGGCCGGTCCAGGCCAATCTGGTCCAGAGCCCACGTCGTGGGATCAAGCAGTGTCAAGTCACTGACGCCATTCTCGTACTGCCAGCGTGTCGCTTTCGCCTCCACCACAAAATAAAGCCCAGCGCGGTTCTCGGCGGTCGCATCGTTCCAGTATTTTTTGATGGGATCCCAGAATGTCAGCAGTCCTTCGTCGTAGGCGTTTCCGTTCTGCACGATCAGCGCCTGCACCCGCTCGGGATGCCGCAGCGCCAGCCGGTACCCGGTCGGCGCGCCGTAATCCATCACGTACATGGAATATTTGGCGACGCCCAGTTGCTGCAGCAATTGGTCCACGATCTTCGCGTAGTTTTCGAACGTGTACGCGTAGCTTTTGTGATCGGGCATGCTGCTCAGTCCGTAGCCGGGATAATCCGGCGCGATCAGACGGAATGACCCTGCCAGACGAGGAATCAGATTGCGGAACATGTTCGATGAGGTGGGAAACCCGTGCAGCAGCAGGATGACTGGCGCATCTTTCGGTCCCGCGTCGCGGTAGAAAATGTCCAGGTCATCAATGCGTGCGGTCTTGTAATGCACTGCGGATTGTTGCGCTGCGGCGGTGGCGGCGGTGGTCATATGTTCTCCTTTTCATTGTTGGCGCGCTCATTCGAATCTTCAGGACGAAAGTGGGTGTGGGGCGAACCAGACATCGCTGCGCATCGCTTCGACAGCGCTGCCAAAAACATTCCGGGGCACGCCGTAGCTACATTCGCCGGGAAGAAGCTGCGCGAAGTATACTCTGCCTTCGACCCGCGAGCTACATCCGCATACGCCACCTTACCTGACGGTGCGACGAGCATCATCATCCTGAGCGCAGCGAAGGCTCCCTCTCGTTTTTCTCTGCGTTCTCCGCGCCTCTGCGCCTCTGCGGTAATCCCGTCTTTCTCAGATTTTTCTCCGCCCTTCCTCTCTGTTCTCTGTGCTAAATCTCTAGCCCTTATCTGTGTTCATCTGCGTTCATCTGTGGTGCCTTTGACTTAATCCAGCGCCTCCGCGTCTAAGTGGCCCATTCCCGCACGAGCGCGGTATAATCGTCGGATGCCAATAACGCACAAAAGCGAACAGATGCACGGCACCACGGTCCTGTGCGTGCGCAAAGACAATAAAGTCGTACTCACCGCCGACGGCCAGGTCACCCTCGGTGACGGCGTCATAAAGCACAGCGCCCGCAAGACCCGCCGCCTCTACAACGACAAGATCATCGCGGGCTTCGCCGGCAGCACCGCCGACGCGCTTTCCCTCTTCGGCCGCTTCGAAGGTAAATTGCAGGAATTTCACGGCAATCTCGCCCGCGCCGCCGTCGAACTCGCCAAGGAATGGCGCACAGACCGTTCTCTCCGCCACCTGGATGCGCTGCTCATCGTCGCCGACACCAAATCCACCTTTCTGCTTTCCGGCAATGGCGACGTCATCGAACCCGACGACGGCATCTGCGCCATCGGCTCCGGCGGCTCTTACGCTCTCGCCGCCGCGCGCGCGCTTTCCAAGTTCACCAAGCTCAGCGCCAAGGATATCGCCGCCGAAGCCATGCGCATCGCCAGCGAAATCTGCATCTATACCAACGACACGTTCAGCGTGGAAGAGCTATGACGGAGAAATCGGAGAAAGACATGGTCATCTACCTATCCGGAAACGAATCGCAGGCTCCCGAACCGGAACCGCTTCCGTCGTTCGACGAGCTTACGCCGCGCGAAATCGTCGTCGAGCTGGATAAATACATCGTCGGCCAGCATCTCGCCAAAAAAGCCGTGGCCATCGCTCTGCGCAACCGCGTCCGCCGCCAGAAACTCCCGCCGGAGCTTGCCGAAGATATTCTGCCGAAAAATATTCTGATGATCGGTCCTACCGGTGTGGGCAAGACGGAAATTGCCCGCCGCCTGGCGCGCCTTGCCGGCTGCCCCTTCGTAAAAGTGGAAGCCTCCAAGTACACCGAAGTGGGTTACGTCGGCCGCGACGTGGAATCCATGGTCCGCGACCTGGTGGAAACCGCGATTGACATGGTGCGCGAGGAAAAACTGGACGAAGTCGCCGAGCGCGCCGAACAATCCGCTGAGGACCGCCTGCTCGATCTGCTCCTGCCGCCTTCGCCCATGCCTTCGGACACCACGCCTACCACCGAAATTCAGCGCCGCGAGCAAGTGGCCCGCACGCGCGAAAAACTCCGCGCTCAGTTGCGCGAAGGCAAGCTCGATCAACGCATGGTCGAAGTGGAAGTCCGCGAACGCCAGATGCCCTCCTTCGAAATCATCACCAATCAGGGCGTCGAGGAAATGGACATCAACGTAAAAGACATGCTCTCCGGCATGTTCGGCCAGCAAAAAAAGAAACGCAAAATGACGGTCGCCGAAGCCTTCGACTACCTCATCCAGGAAGAAGAAAACCGCCTGATTGATATGGACCAGGTCACGCGCATCGCCGTGGACCGCGTCGAGCAAATGGGCATTCTATTCATTGACGAGGTGGACAAAATCGCCGGCCGAGAATCCGGCCACGGCCCGGACGTTTCCCGCGAAGGCGTGCAGCGCGACATTCTGCCCATCGTCGAAGGCACCACGGTCAACACTCGCTACGGCATGGTGCGCACCGATCACATTTTATTCATCGCCGCGGGCGCATTTCACACCACCAAGCCTTCGGACCTGATTCCGGAGTTGCAGGGCCGCTTCCCCATTCGCGTCGAGCTTACCTCGCTCACCGAAGCCGATTTCATTCGCATCCTCACCGAACCCAAGAACGCGCTCATCAAACAATACATCGCGCTGCTCGATACCGAACCCTTCAAGCTCAGCTTCACCGACGACGCTATCGCCTCCATCGCGAAATTCGCCGCCAAAGTGAACGAGCACACTGAAAATATCGGCGCGCGCCGCCTGCACACCATCCTGGAAAAAGTGCTCGAGGACATTTCCTTTGAAGCCCCGGAAATGAAAAAGAAATCCTTTAAAATAGACGCGGCCTACGTACAAAAGCAGCTGGCTAATATCGTGAAGGACCAGGACCTCAGCCGTTACATACTTTAGAAATTACAAAAGAGAAAATGGAAAATCGAAAAGCGGCCGGCCCGCGTCAGTTTGCCCAGACTTCACCAGTGCCGCCACCCATTTTCTATTTTCTCTTTTCCATTTTCGCGTCTGCCGCTCTTCTCGCCGGCTGCGGCGCTCCCGGCGAGCCCAGCGAACGCAAACCGCCGATTCCCACCGCCATCAACGACCTCGCCGCCACGCAGCAAGGTGACAACGTGATCCTCACCTTCACTCTCCCCAAGAATTCCATCGAAGGCCACGAGCTCAAGCAACCACCCGCCATCGAAATTTTCCGCGATTTCCAGCCAGTTCCGGCTGCCTCCGCGCCCACATCGGCCACCGCCGCTCCTACGCTCCTCGTGACCATCCCCTCCGCGATGGTGGACCAATACGATACGCGAGGACAAATTCGCTACGACGACGAACTTCAGCCGGAAGATTTCACCCAGCATCCCGGCGCTCTGGCCGTTTACATCGTGCGCACTCGTACATCACCAAAGAAAGTCTCTGCGGATTCCAACGCCGTGCCCATCCGCCTCGCACCCGCCGCGGTCGAGATCACCGACCTCAAAGCCGAAGTCACCCACCACGGTGTGATTCTCACCTGGACCCCGCCCCAAAAAACCGCTGTTGGCCCCGCACCGCCGATCGCCAGCTATAAAATTTTTCGCCGCGAAGTAGAACAAGCCACCGCGCCCAACACCGACGTGCAACACCCACGGCCGGAAAAACTCGGGGTGCAAATCGGCGATTGCGCCGCCCCGCCCTTCCGCGACACGCAAATTCAATTCGGCAAGACCTACGTTTACACCGTCCGCAGCGTCGCGCAGTACCCGGACCTGCAAGTTGAATCGCTCGACTCACCATTTGTGGACGTCTCCCCGCTCGACACCTTCCCTCCGGCCGCGCCGCAAGGTCTGGTAGTCGTAATGGTTCCCGCGCAGGGCGCTGCGCCTGCCTATTTCGACCTTTCCTGGTCCATCAGCGCAGAAAACGATATCGCCGGTTACAACATCTATAGAAGTGAGCAGGAAGGCGCGGCCGGGCAGAAGCAAAACCCGGAATTGTTGCGTACTCCTGCGTTTCGCGATATGAATACCTTACCGGGTCGCCGCTACTTCTACACCGTCACGGCAGTCGATCGCGTCGGCAATGAAGGCCCCGCCAGCGCAGTTGCTTCCGGCGAAGTACCGGTCGAAGCTCCCGCGGGCGCTCCGGCTGAAGTTCCGGCTGAAGTTCCAGCCGCAGTTCCTGAAAAAGTGCAGCCAAAACGATGACCGATCCAGCCACCACCGTTCACCCCATTCCCGTTCCCGCGAGTCTTTCAGTGAAGGCAGCCAGTCCCGCGATTCGGGTGGGCCTCTATACCGGCGGTCTCCTGACCATCGTGATGGTCGGCTCCCTGATCGCCGCGAATCGCCTGTCCTGGCTCGATAATCGCGCGCTCGAACGCAATGGCGCTTCCTACGGCCTGTTCCTCGCCATCATGCTCATCCCCATTTTCCGCTTCCTCAATCGCCCGCTGAAAATGTTCTCTTCAGCCATGCTCGCCTGGGGAATTTTCGTAATCTCCTACGATATTGCCGGGATGTTTTTTCACAGCCTCTTCCAGGCGCTGCGCTCGCCCTTCGACGCGCTCCTGGAAGGCGCCGTCGTTTACGGCGTTTGCGCCGTCGGCTCCTGGGTGGGAGGCATGATCCTGGTGACGCGCCAGCATCGCGTGGCGCCGCGCCGCCGCCGTTCCGATTTCTTAGACACTCACCACCGATGAAGCTCTGCCGCTTTCAACCCCAGGAATTCGCAGCGCTCGAGCTCAGCCGCACTACGCGCGAATCCCATCCCAGCCCGCGCGCCGGAATCATCGAAGGCGATAAAATCCACGAAATTCACGGCGAACTGAACGACTCGCTCCAGCGCACCGGCAAGACCTGGCCCCTCGATGAGATAAAATTCCTGCCGCCCTCCACGCCCAGCAAAATTGTCTGCGTCGGCCGCAATTACCTCGACCACGCCAAGGAATTGGGCAACGACGCCCCCGCGCAGCCGCTGATCTTTCTGAAGCCTCCGTCCTCGGTAATCGCTCCCGAAGAACCCATCATCCTGCCGCGCATCTCCCAGCGCGTGGACCATGAAGGCGAGCTGGCCGTCATCATCGCCTGCCGCTGTTATCATCTGCACGCAGACGAAAGTGTCGCCCCCTACATCCTCGGCTACACCTGTCTCAACGACGTCACCGCCCGCGACTTGCAAAAACTCGATGTGCAGTTCACTCGCGGCAAGGGCTTCGACACCTTCTGCCCCTTCGGCCCCATCCTCGAAACGCGGCTCGATCCCGCCGGCGTCACCGTGGAAACCTACGTGAATGGAATCAGGAAACAGTCTGGACACACGTCGGAAATGATCTTTTCCGTTGATGCTATAATTCGTTTCATCGCGCAGGTGATGACGCTGGAACCCGGCGACGTGATCGCCACCGGCACGCCCTCGGGCGTGGGCCAGCTGGCTGCCGGCGACGTCGTCGAAGTCAGCGTCGGCGGAATCGGCACACTCAGAAATCCCGTCATCGCCGCGCAGGATTGATCCGCACCGGAAAAGGCACGCGTTGAAAGAACTCCTGAATGATTGGCACGATTGGCTCCCGCTCGCCGGAGTCGCCGTGGTCGTCCTCGTCGGCCTCGTGCTGTGGCTGCGCCGCAAACCGGAAGACGAGAGCGACATCGAACGCCAGCGCCGCGCTTATCTGAATCGCGTCGGCCGCATCGTCGAAGGCCAGGTCCTGGAAATCGTCGAACACGCCCGCGATGCGAACGATCCCGCCGCGAAACCGCACGGCGTGTTTCAGCGACGCGCCGCCCCCTCCGCATTTTCCAACGGCACGCAAAAACTTCTCTACTACACCTACTCAATCTCGGGCGTAACCTACGAAACCGCGCAAGATATCACCGGCCTCGAAGAAGCCAAACACCTGGGCCGCGTAGCCGCCGGCCAAACCGCCAGCGTCAAATACGACCCCTCAAACCCCAGCAATTCCATCCTCCTAGCCGACGATTGGTCCGGCCTGCACTGATTCGAAAACACCGATGAGCAAATGGCGGAGCGGCACAGGCGTTTTTCATTGCCCCTTTCGTCGTGCCCTTCGTACTCATGCTGCCCCTTCCGGGCACCGGCAATTTCGATCAATTCTCTTTCCACGGACTTTTCGGTCTCTTCTTGCTTTACGCTTTGTATAGCTTGCCAATCGCGTACGCTTCCGAGTTGTTGCTCGACCTACCTGCCTGGATGCTCTTCAAACACTACGGCGTCCGTTCAGTATTCGTGTTCGCGGCGACGGGCGCGCTCTTTGGCTGCCTGGCGCTCCTCGCGATGGATGCTTGATCTGAAGGCTTCGCGCCGGAACGCTGGACAAGTAGGTTAAGTCGAATGTCAGACCCGTTTATTCTGCTCGGCGTAATCGCGGGCGCGGCTTCCGCCGTCGTGTTTCGAGTCTTCGTGTTCTCGGGCGCTCGCACCGAAGCCTCGAAGTAACCCTCGCGAGAGATTCGAGCTGGCGTCAATCTCTTCACAAATAGAACGAGCTGCCGCGAGTGGTAAACTTTTCCGTTCGCCGGAGGGCCATCTTGCTTCGATTGCAGCTCATTCTCGCCGCGCTTTTACTTATCGTCGCAGCAGCAGCCATTCCTCTCTACGCCCAACAAACCCGTACAGGGGCAATCGCCCATCGTAGATCCCAGCCTCTACTCCGCCCTACGCTGGCGCCTGATCGGCCCCTACCGCGCCGGACGCGTCTCCGCCGTAGCAGGCGTTCCCGGCGATGCCGCCACATACTACATGGGCACCCCCGGCGGCGGCGTCTGGAAAACCACGAGCGGCGGCACCAACTGGAAGCCCATCTTCGACGACCAGCACGTAGCCTCCATCGGCGACATCGCCATCGCCCCATCGAACCCAAATATCGTAATCGTCGGCACCGGCGAACAAACCGCCGGCGACGGCGTCTATCGCTCCACCGACGCCGGCGCCACCTGGACCAACATCGGCCTGAAAGATTCGCGCTTCATCAGCACGGTCCTCATCGACCCGCGCAATCCCAACATCATCGTCGTCGGCGTTCTGGGCCATCCCATTCTCGGCGTCGGCGCGCCCAGCGAAAATCGCGGCGTGTACAAAACCACCGACGGCGGCAAGTCCTGGACCAAGACGCTCTACAAAGACGACATGGCCGGAGTCTCCAACATGACCGCCGATCCCGACAATCCGCGCATCCTCTATGCCGCTCTCTGGAAGCCGTTCGATTTCCGCGCAGGCCCTCCCGAAACTCCCGGACAGGATTCCTGGATTTACAAATCCACCGACGAAGGCGCTACCTGGAAGCCCGTCTCCGAAGATGGCTTACCCGCCACGCCGCGCGGCCGCGTCGGTCTCGCCGTAGCTCCCGGCAGCAAAGGCCAAAGAATTTTCGCCATCATGGAACCCGGCCTCTTCCGCTCCGACGATGGCGGCGCGCACTGGCGCCAAATCACCAAAGACCCGCGCATCACCGGCAATCTCTACATCTGCCGCGTCTACGTGGACCCGAAAAATCCAGACATGGTTTTCGTCATGCAAACCACCACCTATCGCTCTACCGATGGCGGCCAGAATTTCTCAGCCTATAAAGGCGCGCCCGGCGGCGATGATTACCACGTCCTCTGGATTGATCCGCAAAATTCCCAGCGCATGATTCTCGGCGTGGACCAGGGCGCCACCATCAGCCTCGACGCCGGCCTCACCTGGAGCAGTTGGTACAACCAGCCGACCGGCCAGTTCTATCACGTCATCACCGACAATCAATTTCCCTACGTTTCCTACGCACCGCAGCAGGATAGCGGCACCGCTGCCGTTCCCAATCGCAGCGACTACGGCGAAATCAGCTACCGCGATTGGTTTTCCATCGGCGGCTTCGAATTCTGCTACATCGCTCCCGATCCTTTGAACCCCGGCATCGTTTATTCCGGCGGATGGTACGGCAGCATCTTGCGCTTCGATAAAATCACGGGACAAATCGTGCACGTTTTCGTTCGCAGCTCGAAAGAACGCATGTCGCAAATGCCTCCACTGGTTTTTTCGCCGCAGGATCCGCACACCCTCTATCTCGGCGCGCAATACGTCCTGAAAACCACCAACGGCGGCGATAGCTGGACGCAAATCAGCCCCGACCTCACCGTGCCCGCCGCAGCTCCCGGCGCGCCAGCCGCTCAACCGCACGCGCAAAATATTGTTCCTGCCAATCCCGTGCCGCCAGCGCCATCCGCAAACACGCACTCCCCGCTGAACGAAGAAGAAGAAGCCGTGGACCTGGAAGAACGTGACGCAGGCGGCAAAGACGATTTCGAAACAGGCCAGCGCCCGCGCCGCACCTCGCTCACCGTCCTTACTCCCTCGCCGCTCAGCGCCTCGGTCCTTTGGGCTGGCACCACCAACGGCCTCGTCCAGACCACGAGCGACGCTTCGCAATCCTGGCAAGACGTCACACCCGCCGCGCTGCCGAAAAACAGCGAAATTGAAGCCATCGAGGCCTCGCACTACGACGCGAACACCGCTTACGTCGTGCTGAATGCCCGCCAGGATCTGCAGCCTTACATTTTCCGCACGCGCGATGCCGGTAAGTCCTGGCAGAAAATCACCACCGGCCTGCAGCCCGATTGGATCGCCCGCGTCATCCGCGAAGATCCCGTGCGCAAAGGCTTGCTCTACGCCGGAACTGAAAACGCTCTCTACGTTTCCTTCGACGATGGCGACCACTGGCAATCCCTGCAGCTGAATTTTCCGGCATCCGACGTTCGCGATCTCGCGGTGCATGGAGACGATCTCGTCGCCGCCACTTACGGCCGCGCCCTCTGGATTCTCGACGACATCGCGCCATTGCGTCAGGCTGGACCGGAAGTTGCCGGCGCGAATGCCTATTTGCTGAAGCCCGCCAACGTCGTCCGCACTCGCTACGACAACGACCAGGAAACTCCGCTGCCGCCCGAAGAGCCCACCGCGAAAAATCCGCCCGACGGCGCCATCATTGATTACTTCCTCAAATCCGCTCCGTCCAATCCACTCTCGCTCGAAATCCACGACGCCCACGGAAAAGTCGTCCGCCGCTTCAACAGCCTCGTCCCGGCGCTAGATTCCACGCCCAAGAACGTCCCGGATTACTGGTTCGGTCCGGCCACACATCTCCCGAAGGATGCAGGATTGAACCGTTTCGTTTGGGATTTGCGTTACGATCCGCCGCAAGCTTTGAATTTCAGCTATTACGGCGGCCTGCTTGATTACGTCGAGTACACCATCTCCGACCACGCGCTCCCCGCCGACACGCCGCGCGAACAAACTCTCGGCCCGCTCGCCGTCCCCGGCCAGTACGAAGTCTTCTTCATCGGCAACGGCACCGTGATGAAGCAGCCGCTCACCATCACCCTCGATCCGCGCGTCCACGTTTCTCAAGCGGACCTCGAAGCGCAGCTCCTCGCCGCAAAGCGCATTGATTCCGGCCTTGCCGCCAGCACCAACGCCTTCCACTCCATCACCAATCTGCGCGCCGCGATCGCCGACCGCCTGAAAACTCTCGGCGTGAAGCCGGAAGAGAAGCCGAACGCGGATCGAATCAGCGCCGCCATGGGCGACAGTGAAAAGCATGAGGAAAAAAAGGACGAGAAAGCCGCGACCGTAAGTCCGGAAGCCAAGGCCTCCATCGACGCCCTAAGAGATCTGGACGAAAAGGCCGCCGCAATTGTCGAGGGAACCTTCGAAGCCCCCGGCGTAGGCCCCATCAATCGCGACCTCGCCCGCACCAGCTTCTTCATCCAGTCCGGCGACGCCGCCCCCAGCCAAACCGCCCAAGCCGTCCTGGAAGAATCCTGCTCCGAGTTAAACAAAAACCTAACAAACTGGCACAACCTCGATTCCCAAGCCGTCCCAGCGACCAACACAACCATCGCCAAATCCGGTCTCGCGGCTCTACCAACAGCAACAGTAATGTCCATAGCCGCCGCTTCTCACGAGGGTGGCTCAGCCGACGCCTGCGCCCCGTAGCCGTCGACTCCGCCGCCGCCCGCGCTGTTGACTTTGCATCTGTAGGGGCGGGTCTGAGACCCGCCCTTAGTCTCTCAGGCACTTTGCGTCTTGATTTCGCGAGCCTATTAGTGTATATACAATAATGTGTTCTCGTGGGACGCGTCGAAAGCTATCACAAATCTCGCGAAGCACAGGGTCTCGTTCGAAGAGGCTGTTACGGTATTCAGCGATCCTGATGCACTCGATTGGACTGATCCGGAACACTCAGATCGAGAGCTGCGTAGTAAGCGTCTGGGAGCTTCGTCGAAGGGACGCATTCTGATAGCTGTCTATACCGTGAGGAATATCAATCATGGCAAAGAGACCATTCGCATCATCAGCGCGCGCCAAGCCAGTCGCAAAGAACGCGAGGCATATTTCAGATCGCCGCATTGATTTCTCCGATATTCCGCAATCTACCGACGCCGAGCTCAAGCGCGCGCGCCGCGTAGGCCGCCCCAAGACCGGAAAAGCCAAACAGCTCATCGCGATTCGCATAGCCCCGCCGCTGCTCGCTCGTCTCCGCCGCCTAGCCGCAAAACGATCCAAGCCGTACCAAACTCTAATTCACGAACTCCTCGAACGCGCCGCCCCGCGCTGAAACAATGTCATCAGCGGCGCCCGAATGTACACACAGCACCGTTCGCATTTTCCCGAACAACGTGCTACCGTGTCCTGTGGTTCACCAACAAAATTCGCGAACAATTCACGGAATGAACCAGCCGCCCTTCCGCTCCGCACAAGTTCCAACCGTCTTGCATCCCACGAATCACCAGCCACACCGCACCGCTCATGCCTGTCTAATCGCTACCCAATTATTAGATATTCACCTAACTTGCTCACAACAAATGAGAAAACATTTTCTAATCGCTAGTTTTTCGGGGTGTTTCGCGCGCGCCTGCTCTAGGAATCACGCATCACGAGCCACGAATCACTACTCACCAATCACCACCCACACCCCACGCCCATGACCACCCACCGTAAACACCACGACCGCCTCGAGGAGCTGCGCAAGCTCAACGCCGAAGCAGAAGCCGGCGGCGGCGCCGAACGCCGCGAGCGCGAGCACAAACAAGGCAAGCTCAGCGCCCGCGAACGCGTAGACCTGCTGCTCGATGAAGGCTCTTTCGAAGAGCTCGACAAATTCGTCCGCCACAATTCCCACGATTTCGGCATGGAAGCGCAGCGCCCGCCCGGCGACGGATTCATCACCGGCTACGGACGCATCGGCGGCCGCCTGGTGTACGTCTTCGCGCAGGATTTCACCGTCTTCGGCGGCTCGCTTTCCGAAGCCAATGCCTCGAAAATCACAAAAATAATGGACCTGGCCATGCGCGCCGGCGCGCCCGTGATCGGCCTTAACGATTCCGGCGGCGCGCGCATCCAGGAAGGCGTGAAATCGCTGGCAGGCTACGCCGAAATTTTTCTGCGCAATACGCTCGCGAGCGGCGTGATCCCGCAGATCAGCGCGATCATGGGCCCCTGCGCCGGCGGCGCCGTCTATTCTCCGGCGATCACCGATTTTATTTTCATGACGCGCGACACTTCCTACATGTTTGTCACCGGTCCGGACGTCATCAAGACCGTCACCCACGAGGAAGTCACCAAGCAGGAGCTGGGCGGCGCCATGACCCACAACGCCACCAGCGGCGTCGCGCATTTCATCTCCCGTGACGATGCCGAATGTCTGGCCATGATCCGCGAGCTTTTCAGCTATCTGCCATCCAACAATCTGGACGACCCGCCGCGCAAACCCACCAGCGATCCCTGGGACCGCGTCACGCCCTCGCTCAACGCCATGGTTCCGGAAAATCCGCAGCAACCGTACGACATCAAGGACTTAATCCACGCGCTCGCGGACGATTCCGAATTTTTCGAGGTCCACGAGCACTACGCAAAAAATATCGTCGTGGGCTTCGCCCGCTTCGACGGCCGTTCCGTCGGCATCGTCGCGAACCAGCCCGCCTTCCTCGCCGGCGTGCTGGACATCAACGCCTCCGTAAAAGGCGCGCGCTTCGTGCGTTTCTGCGATGCCTTCAATATTCCGCTCATCACTTTCGAAGACGTTCCGGGCTTTCTGCCCGGCACGCAGCAGGAATTTGGCGGCATCATCCGCCACGGCGCGAAATTGCTTTTCGCTTTCGCCGAAGCCACGGTTCCGAAGATCACGGTCATCACCCGCAAAGCCTATGGCGGCGCCTACTGCGTCATGGCTTCCAAGCACATTCGCACGGACATCAATTTCGCCTGGCCCACCGCCGAAATCGCGGTCATGGGCCCCGAAGGTGCCGTCAACATCGTTTACAAACGCGAACTGGACCGCGCGCCCGAGTCCGAACGTGAAAACCTGCGCCAGGAAAAAATCACCGACTTCCGCGAACGCTTCGCCAACCCCTACGTAGCCGCCGAACAAGGCTACATCGACGCCGTAATCGAGCCCGCCCACACCCGCGCCAAACTAATCACCGCCCTCCGCTCCCTGGAAAATAAGCGCGACACCAACCCCCGAAAAAAACACGGAAATATCCCGCTATGACGTACTCGTCGGATGGGGTCTGTATTGGGCTCCTTCTGATTTTCTACATGGTCACCGTCATCACGCTCCGCTGGACCCCGAAGAAAACAACGGTAACCCAATACGATCCGCCGCAAGGAGTCTCTCCCGCCCTGGCCGCCTATCTGCGCGACAACGGAAGATGCGAGCGGGCCTTTGCCGCCGCCCTGGTTTCACTCGCTTCGAAAGGCTACCTCCGAATCCGCCAGCATGAGGATTGGTTCACCCTGGAAAGACTGCGCGAAGCCGACTCGTCGCTTCCGCCTGAAGAATCCACAATTCTTATGACGCTTTTCTATCCGCCCAGCATTCACACCTACAAGTTCAACTCCCGCGAATGTGCCTGGCTGTCGCAGGCGTACGACAAATTCAGCAAAACGATGACTGAATCCGTCGCGGCCGGGCTGATGTCCGCGCACTCGCTGGTATGGTTTAGCGGCATCATCTATTCCGTGCTGGCTCTTGCATATCTTTTTCAATCAGCGCCGGTCTTCAGCGAAATTGCCTCGCCGGCGTCTGTTGTGTACCTCAGCATTTTCATTTTTCTCGGCGGCTCGGCCTTCGTCGCCGCGGTGCGAGCGTGGCCGCCGACGCTTTGGAAAATCGCTTCGTTTTTTCGCCGCGATGGCCGCCCCGCACGCGCGCTGGACTTCGCCGATTTGCCTCCCGTCGTGCTCACCGCGTCGTCCCTGTTGGGTTTTGCCTTTCTCGGCGCTCTTACCTCTCTTAGATTCGCGCTGCTGCTCACCACCCTCTTCTTCGTGAATGTAATATTCAAAGGATTGCTGTATGCGCCGACGAATGCCGGTCGCGCGCTGCTCGTCAAGCTCGACGGATTCCGTGAATTTCTCGCGCGCGCGGACGCCAACCGCTTGAACCACGAGAATGAGCCCGGTCAGACGCCGGAAACTCTCGAAAAATATATGTCGTACGCAGTCGCGCTGGATGTCGAACACGCCTGGGGAGAAGAGTTCACCGAAAATCTTCTGGAAATGCTGCAGTTCGATCTGGCGTACAGCCGAGGCGCCGGAGTGCTCACCGGCCTCCCGGACCTGCTACCGCAAAACGAGGAAGAATTTGGCGATAACGTGCTCCAACTGAACATCCCCAGGCCGCAGAAACATCACAAGGTTCCGCATTGAAATCTCGGCACGCCTTCGGTCTGGCGTCTTGACACTGCGCGCAGCGAACCTTTAGCATCGAGGATTGCGTTCGGGCCGGTTTAGCTCAGAGGTAGAGCGAGGGTCTCATAATCCCTAGGTCGTGGGTTCGAGTCCCACAACCGGCACCATAATTTCGTGCGTTTTGCCGTGGAAACAAAGCCGTTGCGTCTCAGAACGCGGCGCGCCTTCTTCGTTTCAAATCCCCAAAATCAGCAGCAAGAAATTACTGTGCCGCAAGCGCGTTGGGCGGCAAATGCTCCTCAAGATAGCGCAGCAGCAAGCTGTACAAATGCAGCGTTGTTCCGGAACCTTCGTTGATGGCGTGCGTGCGATTCGGGTACTCCATGAAGTCCACAGGCTTATCCAGCTCGATCAGGCGATTGAGCAGCAACTCCGTCCCCGCATAATGCACGTTGTCGTCGCCGGAGCCGTGCACCACAAGCAAGTGGCCGCGCAATCCCTCGGCGAAGTTGATCGCGGAACTGCTGCGATAGCCTTCGACGTTCTGCAGCGGCAGACCCATGTAGCGTTCCTGGTAAATCGTATCGTAGAGGCGCAGATCCGGCACCGGCGCAACCGACATTCCCACCTGGTACAAATCCGGGGAGCGGAACATCAGGTTCAACGTGCTGGAACCGCCGCCGCTCCAACCCCACACCGCGACGCGCGCCGAATCCGCGAAGGGATGCGACTGCAGGAAAACTTTCAGCGCGGCGCTCTGGTCGTGCACGATCACCGGATGGATCGCGCCATACACCACTTTTCGCCAAGCGCGGCCTTTCGGCGCGGGCGTGCCGCGATTGTCAAAGCTGACGACGATGTAACCAGCCTGCGCGACAGCGCGATTGTAATCGTTGTTCCACGCGCCCCATTCGTCCAGGACGGTTTGCCCCGCAGGTTCTCCGTAAACGTAAACGAGAACGGGATATTTCTTCGCCGGATCGAAATGCGGAGGCTTCAGCATCCAGGCATCGAGGCTGGTGCCGTCACCGATATCCACTTTAAAGAATTCCGTGGGCGAGGCGAGCAACGGAGCGACGCTCGCGCGCAACGCGGCGTTATCTTCCAGCACGCGCGCGGAGCGATGCGCGGGAAGTTCCACGAGGTCGGTAACCGGAGTGAGATCCGCGCGCGAATACATGTGCAAGGCCCAATGGGCGTCGGGAGACATATCGTAACGGTGACTCCCAGGCGCAGCGGCGGGACTGACGCGCTGGGCATTTTGCGAACCGTCCAGCGGGGCGCGATATAGATAGCGCTGGGTGGCATTTTCCGGAGAGGCGACGAAGTAAAGCGCGCCGCCTTTTTCATCCACGCCGCAAATTTCGATCACGTCGTAGGCGCCTGGGGTGATGAGCTGCACGCTCTTTCCGTCGCGGGAGACAAGATAGGCGTGGCGCCAGCCGTCGCGCTCGCTCAACCACAAAAAGTCCGCGCCGTTGTGGACCCAACGAATCTCGTCCATCACATCCACCCACGCGGTATCGTGATCCTGGAAAATCTGGCGGACTTGGCCGGTGGCAGCGTCGGCGAGCAGCACGTCGTTGGTATTCTGCAAGCGATTTAAATGCTCGATCGCGAGTTCGCTGGAATTTCCAGCCCACTCGAGGCGCGCAATATAATTTTCGCGCGGGTCGCCGGGGACTTGCATCCACTGCGTATCTCCGCCTTCCACGCTGACGACGCCGGCGCGCACCGCTGAGTTCGTTGTGCCGGGAATCGGGATTGGAATGTTCAGAACCGTGGGATACACGCCCAGGCCAGGGTAAGGGAAGCCCGTGACAATTTCCTTGGGCGCGCCGAGATTGTAGAGCAGCTTGAAAATTCCCACGCCGCTCGAATCGAATTGCCAGTAGGCGATGCGCCGGCCGTCAGGGCTCCAGCGGAAGGCGTCGCGAACGTCCAACTCTTCTTCATAAACCCAGTCGGACGTGCCGTTAATAATGGTTTGCGAGCCGTCATGAGTAAGCTGAGTGATACGTCCGCTAGAAATTTCCTCCACGTAAATATTATTGGCGCGGACGTAGGCGACCTTCGAGCCGTCCGGTGAGAACTTCGCGAACATCAGTAAAGATGCAGGAGCGTCGCCGCCAAGTTTGCGCAGCGCGCCAGACTGCAGATCCAATACCCAGTAGTCTCCGCGCGTGTGCTGCCGCCAAACCGGCGCGGAATTGGTGTAAAGAAGCAGGCGAGACTTGTCCTTGGACCAGGCGTAGTTTTCGATTGCGAGTGGAACTTTGGCGCCCGAGGGAATGAGCTTGGCAGCCGAGACGAGAACTTCGCGTTTTCCGGTGGCCGTCTGGTAGCGGACGATATCCTGCGCGTCCTTGACTGCCGAGGATGGTTCGACGGTGGTATAGAACGCGCCGCCGTCCAGCCAGCGCGCCGGACCGAAGTATTTGACCTCAAAATCCGGCGACGCATACATGCGATGGAGCAGCTGGTCTGACTCGGGAGAGATCTGCGCTTGCAGCGGGATGGTGGCGAGGCACGCCGCGACCAGGAAAGCGAGTGCCGGCAGAAATCGCTGCAGTAAAATGCGCACAGCAAAAGCCGATGGTCTTGGAAGTTCGAGATTCATGCGGTCTCCCACGTAGCCTGGAGTGAACCAGCAGCGCTTTTCAAAAGTGTCCGATGCGAAACTAATTTTTCATCAGTGGAAATTGCTTTCTTGAATCTGCCGGCCATTCGTTGGCTGAATTGGGCGCGCATTGGTCGGATAAAGTTTTGCAAACGCCGCGATCTGCGCGGGAGAGGCTTCGATGGGAGTCTTCATGACGAACCAGCGGATGCCTTCCTTGCAGGCAGGAATGGTAAGTGAGCCATCGAACACGTAGTAGTTCTGGTTGGCAGGCAGCAGATTAGCCGCGTTGATGACCACTTTCTTCAACTCCACTTCTTTTCCTGCATCGTGAGGAATGTGGCTCCACAGATCGCGCAGCATGGCGTTTTCGGCGCCGCTCTTTATGAATACGGCGACCACGGCGGCGCGGCCGGCCGCAGCATCCATGTGGACGAAGTGCAGTTCCATGTCGTACTTCTTGCCATCAATTTCATTCTCGCTAAGGTGATGAAAATGGAATTGGACCAGAGGCAGAGCCGTTCCGTTGACGGTGATGCTGCTGCCCGGCTCGTAGTTGATCTGGATGGTGTGGCCGTTGTTGATGATTTTCAACGGCGAAAGTTTGTAATCAAATTGTATGGGAGCCAGTTCCGCTGGTTGCGCACCGACGATATCAATGGGCGACTGGCGCTGGCCCGTCTTGCAGGTGGCGAAATCGGGCTCGAGGTCGCCCCAGTGGTCTGGGCCTTCCGCTCCGCTATACCCCCAGTGAGGAACGTTTGCCGGGTGTTCTTGAGCAATGGTGGGCCGCGCGAGCATGAGCGCGGCACAGAGAATGAAAGAAGCTGCAGCGGTGCGTGCCAAACGAATGGCCATGGGAAACCTCCGTAGCGAAGAAGGAAACGTAGCATCTCACTTTGCGGGCTAATCTTCAAATATTCGGTGTGGAAAATTCGAAACGTGCGCGTATATTCGCAAAGGCCGAGGCGCAGCAAGGGCAAGAGCGGGGAAGGCCGCCCGCGAAAAACGCCGCGCAGGAACGGAGGAATATGAAAACGGCACTGGGCGTTGCGATGCTGATCGGTATTTTGTGCAGCATGGCCGAAAACGCCCGGGCGCAGAGCGCGGCGCAGGCCGCGAATGAACAGGCGGCAAATGGCGCGCAGCAATTCGCTGCTCTAGGCGATTTGAAACTGCGCAGCGGCGCCGTAATTCACGATTTTCGGCTGGGTTATCGCACATTTGGGCAGCTGAACGCCGCGAAGTCGAATGCGATCCTGTGGCCGACCTGGCTGGGAGGCAAGACGCAAGACCTGGTGCAATTCATCGGTCCGGACAAAGTGGTGGACAGCACGAAATATTTCGTGGTGCTGGTGGACGCGATCGGGGATGGCGTTTCGACTTCGCCATCGAACAGCAAGACCCAGGCGCGGCTGGAATTTCCGGAGTTTACGATTCGCGACATGGTGGAGTCCGAACACCGGTTGGCAACCGAGGTGCTCCACTTAACGCACCTGCGCGCGGTGATGGGAATTTCGATGGGCGGGATGCAAACGTTCGAGTGGGCGGCCGCTTATCCGGATTTTATGGACGTCGCGATTCCGATCGTGGGCTCACCGCAGTCTACCGCCGCTGACATGCTGCTGTGGACGTCGCAGATTGACGCGCTGGAGCTCGATCCCGAATGGAAAGCGGGGAACGGCACCGAGCCGATGACGCGCGGTTTTGCCGTGTTCAGCGAGATCGGCGCGATGGCCAATACTTCTCCGGGATATCGCGCGTCGCATACTCCGCCAGGAGAGTTCGCCGCGTTCCTCACCAAGACGCGCAGCTCGGAAACCACGAGCGCAGCCGGAGCTTGCAATCTGATTCGCCAAAGACAGGCCATCAACGCGTTGGATATTCCCGGAGAATTTGGCGTGACGATGGAACGAGCAGCCCAACGCGTGCATGCCAAGCTGCTGGTGATCGTCTCGCCGGAAGATCACACCGTGAATCCCACCACAGCGATTGCGTTTGCGCGTGCGATCAGCGCGCCCGTGGTGTTACTGGATTCGGACTGCGGCCACAATAGCCCATCGTGCATTTCGACGGGACCGGTGGTGGCGAAATTCCTGGCCGATCCTGGGTCCGTGCAGAGCACTACGCTGCACGGGCCGGCCAGTCACTGATGCAGTCCGTGAATCCGCTGCAGAAGACGAGCGGCGGCGCGGCGGTCTTACCTCTGGAATGAAACCTGACACATTGGTGATCGTGAATCCCACATCCGGCGGCGGGCAGGCGTTGCGCGCCGAGCCGGAGGTGGCGAGCTTGCTGGCGGAGCGCGGGTGCCGCGCCACGTTCGCGCATTCAAAGAGCTCGGAAGACATCCGCGAACTGGCGGCGCGCGCGGTGGCGGAGGGATATCAAGCAGTGGTGGCGCTGGGCGGCGATGGCGCGTTTCATCATTTGGTGGAAGGTATTCGCGGGAAAGATGTAGTAGCGGGATTTTTTCCGGCGGGAAATGGGAACGACATTGCACGCGCCCTGGGAATTCCCTGCGATCCGGTGACGGCGACGGACGCATTCTTGCGCGGACAGCCACGAGCGGTGGACCTGGTGCGCGTGCGATTCAGCGATGGTAGCGTGGCGCATTATATCGGCGCGGGAGGAATGGGCCTGGACGCGGAGGCCGCGCATCTGGCGAATACGCGATTCCGGACATGGCCGGGAGTGATGCGTTACCTTGCGGGTGCCTTCACGATATTTTTTCGCGAGCCACTGTTGGATGTGTCGGTGGAAATGGACGGAGCGAGCTGGTCCGGCCGCGCGCTATTTGTGGCAGTGGCGAACGCGACCAGCTACGGGTCGGGCGTGCGCATCGCTCCGCAGGCGAAGATGGATGACGGTTTGCTGGATGTGGTGATCGTGGGCGATGTGGGGCTGCTGCGCTTGCTGGAAGCGATACCGATCGTGCTGACGACCGGCGACCTGCGCGGTTTCCCGGAAGTGACGCGCTATCGCTGCCGGCGCGTGGCGTTGCGCGCAGACCGGGCCGCGCGGGTGCATGGGGACGGGGAGGCTTTGGGAGTGGCGCCGGCGGAGTTTGAGGTTTTGCCTGGAGCGATTCGGGTGATGGCGGGGAGAAAAATCACCACTGATGAACACGGATAAAACTGATAAGAAAACCTGATAAAGACAATTGCAGATGACCGCAAAGACTTTGACGCACCCCCTGCCAGCTGAGGAAACCAGCTTCGTCTAGACTTCAAACGCGGGGATCATTGCGCGGTTATTCGCTTTTTTTCTTGGAGAGCTTTAGGGTGACTTCGATGTCGCGGCGGCTATCGAAACTGGAAACCGTGCGGATGGAAGAAGTCATATCGTCATGTTCGGCGTGGATTTCGTAATCCACGTTGGGATCCAAGCCGCTGAAACGATAATTGCCGGACTCATCCGCGATATAAGTTTTCACTGCCTGGGATTTTACATTTTTCAGGTACACGACCCCGGAAGGAACCGGATTTTCGCCCTTATCAATCACGCTGCCGTGCAGGACCTTTAATTGTGCTTCCGCCTTTTTCTGAGCTTTGGAATCATCTTGCGGGCGGGCGGGCGTCGCAACCAGAAAGCCCAAGAGCAACATTGCAGCAACCTGAAACAACCTGTGGCTTTTCACGGGGTCCTGTTCTCTCCAGCGCTTGCGCCTGGAAACGAGAAACGTACAGCCGAATCTGGCAGCAGCGCAAGAGCGACACGGCCGGCGGTCCAGCGTACAACTTGTAAGATGACGCGGAAACTGAAAAAGATGCGAGGGTGAAGCGAGCGGCGTGGTTTATCCGACCTCTTCCTCGTCATCGTCATCGTCGTCCGCTTCGCCTTCCTTGACGCTGGACTTTTCCTCTTCTTCTTCGTCGTCATCGTCCTCGTCTTCGGAGATGACGATGAGGTGCACGGGATGCGTTTGCGTCACTTCCAGCTCGACGTCGCACTCCGGGCAGCTGAGGATTTCGCCTTCCTCGACTTCGTCTTCGTCCAAATCAATTTCGGTGTCGCATTCCGGACATCGGGTCACGAGATTTCGCTCCTTCCTGGGTGTACTTCCACTGGCGGGCTATTATATACCGCAGGTGTCAAGCCTTGGCGAGAGGGGATGCGTAAAGGTGACGGTGCGGCGCGAATATCCGGAGAAACCGCTGGTGGGCGTGGGCGGTGTGGTGATTGCGGACGGGCGAACTTTATTGATTCGCCGCGGCAGCCCGCCGCTGGAAGGGGAATGGTCGATCCCTGGAGGCATGCTGGAACTAGGCGAGACGTTCGAGGAAGGAGTGCGGCGCGAATTGGCGGAAGAAACAGGGCTGGAAGTGCGGGTGGTGGATTTTATCGAAGTGTTCGAGCGCATTTTTTCAGACAAGGATGGGAGAACGCAGTACCACTTCGTGATTCTGGATTATTTGTGCGCGTTAGAAAGCGGCGAAGCGCGGGCGGCGAGTGATGTGCGCGATGTGGCTTGGGCGCGCGAGGAGGAACTTGCTCGGTATTCGCTGACGCCGACGGCGACGCGGGTGATCAAACGGGCGTTTGAGATGTGGCGGACGCGGACCGCGGAGAAATAGCGAGTCTAGCTCGCAGCAGCTTCTGGCAGGCGGCCGAAGCGGCGTTCGCGGCCGCGAAAGTCTTCGACGGCGGCGGCCAGGTCGGCGGCATCGAATTCCGGCCACATGCGCGGCGTGAAAAATAGTTCCGCGTAGGCGCATTCCCAAAGCATGAAATCGCTCAGGCGGCGATCGCCACCGGTGCGAATCAGCAAATCCACGTCCAAAGCAGGACCGCTGGAGTGGGTGACTTCGCCGAGACGCTTCGCGAATTCACGCTGCGAGACTTCCAGGCTGGAGAGCATCCAGCAGGCGGCGCGCAGGATGGCATCGCGGGCGGAGTAGTCCACGGCGATGCGCAATTCCAGAGCGCGCCCGGAAGCGGTAAGTTTTTCGGCGGTTTCGATGGCTTGCGCGAGTGCAGGCGGAATGCGGTCGCGGCGGCCGATGACGCGCAAGCGAACCCCTGCCGCGGCGCACGCGGCCGCTTCGGTGTGAAAATATTGTTCGAGCAGAGCGAGCAACGACACGACTTCGCTCATGGGGCGTTCCCAGTTGTCCGAGGAAAACGCGTACAGCGTCATGGTGCCAATGCCCAGGCCGGGAGCGGCGCGGACGACGCGGCGGACGGATTCCACGCCGGCGCGATGTCCTTCGGAGCGGGCCAAGCCGCGCGAGGAAGCCCAACGGCCATTGCCATCCAGAAGGATGGCGACGTGGAGTTGCGATTGCGGAACTAATGTCAAAGTACTTTTATTCATAGAGTATCCCGGCAAAATTTTTTCGTCCTAACCTTCGCGCGTGACGCGGATCAGAGCTTCCATATGGTTCAGATACTTTTCCAGCGCGCGGCGGCCGGCGGCCGTCAGGCGATATTCCGTTTTCGGCATGCGCCCGTCGAAAGATTTCGTACAGGCCAGATAGCCGGCGTCTTCCAGCTTGCGCGCGTGTACGCTCAAGTTGCCGTCCGTGGCGCGCAGCAGCTCTTTCAACTCGTTGAAAGTGAGCGATTCGTTCACGGCGAGCGCGCTGACGATAGCGAGGCGCGTACGCTCGTGGATCAGGCGGTCCAGATTCGTCGCCGTATTTTCCGCGGGCCGCGCCGCCGAGGCGGTACGTTTATTGCGCTCGTCGCCCTCGGCACGCTCACGACGATACGCTCCTGATTTAGCCACCATATTTCCTCGCGATGACGGCTCCAAAAATAATGTGTAAGCCGCCGAAGCCCCCCGCCAGCAACGCATTCTGCCAATTCCAGGGAGAGAAGAGCGCGACAGCGCCCAAAACCATGAAACACAAGCCCATTAATGGGACGATGCGGATGGAAAACGCGCCGCCGGTGACCACGCCGGTTCCGTACAGCAGCAGCCACTGGCCGGGAATGGGGCCGATTTCACTGGAGCGCAGATGCAGGACGGTGAGCAGCGCGCCCACAAAAAGCGGCGGGGCAAAGCTGTACACAAAGCGGCGGCCCGGCCCGCTGAACAGAGACGACCCGGCCTGGCGGGCTTTCGAATAGGTGGTCCAGCTGGCAATGATGATGGCGATGAACGCTTCAGAAATCCATGTGATCAGCCAGGGAAGAGGCGAAGCCTGGCGCGACGCGATAGCGGCTGCGCCCAGAGCCGTAATGCCCATGGCCACGCCACCCCAACCGGGAACCGCGGTAAAGGAAGCGGCGCGCTCCATGGTTTCGCGGATGAAACGAAGGTTGTCGCGGGCATGGTCGGCAATGGCGACGGGAGCAGGAGCGTGGCCGGGAAGATGATCGGGAAGCGCCATACGACAAGAGTAGCAGATGGGGCACTGCTGTCAAGTACTTTGTTCTGTAAAGTTCATGGGCCGCCTTGTCGTGCGCGTTGGGCGCGTCTATGCTGGTGGCGCCCAAATTTGACCGGAGGAATGAGAAATGCAACGAATTCTGCTCATTTTGGCATTGGCCGCGGTTTCGCCGCTGGCAGCGGTTGCGCAACAAGCGGCCGCGGCGCAAAATCCCGCTCCACCAACCGCGCTGGTCGCCAACCCCGTCGCAACCGCTGTGCGCAGCAGCGTGGAGCGGCAATCGAAAAACCTGCTTGCGGCCACGGACGAGATGCCCGCCGACAAGTACAGTTACCAGCCCACGCCGGCGCAGAACAGTTTTGGCCATCTGGTGGTGCACATGGCGAACTCGAATTTCCGTCTGTGTTCGATGATTTCCGGCGTGGAAATTCCCAAGATGGACGAGCTGAAAGAGACGGATGGGAAAGATAAATTGACCGGAGCGCTGAAGTCTTCTTTTGATTTCTGCACGCAATCGCTGGCGAAAGTGGATGATTCGAAGCTCGGCGAAGTGGTGTTCACGCGCGGCACATTCACATTGACACGCGCCAGCGCCATGATCGCGCTGACCAACGATTTCGCGGACCATTACAGCACGGCTGCGATGTATCTGCGGCTGAACGGTCTGTTGCCTCCGACGGCGCAACAACCGCATAAGGAATAGCGGAATCTCACGCTCCGATTTTGTTTGCGTCGCGGGGCTGCGTTATTCCTCGCGCAGAGCCTGCATGGGATCCACGAGCGTGGCGCGGTGGGCGGGGATGAAGCAGGCGAGCAGCGCGGCGAGCAGGAGAGCCGCTGCGACTGCGCTGAACGCGGCGAAATCAATCGTACCGACATTGTAGAAAATGCTGTGCATGGCTTTTCCGACGCCGTATGCTCCTGCTAGTCCGAGGAGCAGTCCGACACCGGCCAGCAGCATCCCTTCTTTCAGAATGAGACTTAGCACGTTGCCGCGCCCGGCGCCGAGGGCCATACGCAAACCGATCTCGTGGGTGCGTTGCGCGACCGTGAAAGACATCACGCCATAAATCCCCAGAGTCGCCAGGAGCAGCGCGACGGCCGCGAAACCGCCAAAAAGTGCGGCCGTAAAACGGTCTCCGGCAAGCGATTCGTCCTTGATCTGGTCCATCGTCTTCACTTCCGAGAGCGGCAGATTCGGATCCATGGTTTGAACGATCTCGGTGATGCTGCGAGTCAAGGTTGCCGGATCAACGGCGGCGCGAACTCCGATGGCCGCGCGCGGCTCGGGACTCTGCGCGAAAGGCACATCCATCTCGGGGAATCCGTCGTCACGCGGGCCGCCGTTGCGCACGTCGTGGTACACGCCGACGATCTGCCAGGGAATGGGCGGGCCGAGTTTGGTGACGCCGGGAACTATTTGTTCTACGAGGATGGTTTGGGCCAGCGGATCAACACTATTGAGATATTTTTTGACGAACGATTCGTTGACGACGGCTACTGGAACGCTTCCGGCTACATCCTGATCCGTGAAGGAACGCCCGCGCTCCATGCTCATGCCGAAGGTCTTGAAATACTGAGGAGTGATCATACTGAAGCCGGCACCAGGACGCGCGGAAGGATCTTCGATGTTGGGCTTTCCGGCGATCTGGAAGGGCATGCCGAAATTCACGCCTTGCAGGGGCATGCCTTCCGACGCCGAAGCGGCGGTGACGCCAGGGAGCGCCTGAATTCTTTCCAGGAGCTGACGATAGAAAACAGTGATTTGTTGCGGATCGGTGAAGCGGCCCTGCGGCACCGGAAGCTGGAACGTGAGGATGTGATCGGTGCGAAAGCCGAGGTCCACGTGCGCGACGTTCCACAGACTGTGAATGGCGAGGCCGCCGCCAGCAAGGAGGCTGAGCGCGAGCGCGAATTCGGCAATTACCAGCGAACGGCGGAGGCCATGTCCGCCGGCGCCGACAACGGATCGGCCACCTTCTTTCAGTACTTCATTCAAGCTCATGCTGGCGGCTTGCCACGCGGGAACGCAACCGAATAGCACGCCAGCCAACAGCGTGGCGCCGACAGTGAAGAGCAGCACCGGAATGTTCAGCCGGACATCGGCCTCGGGGGGAAGCGTGAACGGAGGCATGATCGAGATGATCAGGTTGAGCAGCCCCCAGGCCAGAGCAATGCCCAGCGCTCCTCCCATGGATGCGAGCACAATGCTTTCCGCAAGAAACTGGCTGAACAGGCGCTGCCGCGAAGCGCCCAGAGAAGCGCGGACCGCGACTTCTTTCTGGCGAGTGGTGGCGCGGGCCATCAGCAAGTTGGCGACATTGGCGCAGGCGATGAGCAGAACGAACGCGACGGCGCCGAGCAAGAGCCACAGAGCGGTGCGCACGTCGCGATCCAGGAAATCATTCTTCAGCGGCTCGACGGAAGCGCCCCAACCTTTGTTCGATTTCGGATAAACATCCGCTATGTGACGCGTGACTGCGTTCATGTCCGCAGTGGCCTGCGCCAAGGTGACGCCGGGCTTCATGCGCGCGAAGATGGTAAGGAAATGAAAATCGTGATTAATCTGATCGGGCTTGAACACCAGCGGAACGAAAAGTTTCGTAGGAGTGCGGTCGGCTTGTCCGGCGGGACGAACGCCGATCACGGTATAGCTTTCGCCGTTCATATGGATTTCACGGCCAATGATGTGCGGATCGCTGCCGAAGTGTTCGCGCCACATTTGATTGGTGAGAACGACTACGTGATCTTTTCCAGGCACGGCTTCCTCGGGACCGAAGTAACGGCCAAGGAATGGAGGTTCGCCAAGCAATTGATCCAGAAAACCCGGGGTGGTGAAGCTGCCGCGAACGCGCTCGGGCTTCTCGCCAACGGAGAGGTTGAAGTCGGAGTCAGTGGCGGTGCCCATAGACTGGAAGACCGAGTTCTGGCGCTGCCACTCAATGAAATCGCCGGCTGAAGAGACGTTCCTATTTCCAGCAACGGTGGAGCGGACGACTACGAGTTGGTCGGGCTGAGGATAAGGCAACGGAGCCAGCAGCGTGGCGTACACGACGCTGAAGATCGCGGTGTTGGCGCCGATGCCCAAAGCCAGAGCGAGAATGGCAACGGCTGCGAAGCCCGGATTCTTCAAGAGCAGGCGGAATCCAAAGCGGGTGTCACGCAGCAGGTTCATCATGCTTGGGCGCTCCCTTCATGGAATCGAGATGATGCATGGCCACTGATATCGATACGGCACGAGCGACGCGTTTGTTCACACCAAACCGTTACGGAATTGGCACGCGAAGCGCCAAACTGTTCGTTGCGCAAAATGCTGACGATAGGGGACTTATTGGCGCCGAAAAACGTGTAGATGGGCGGGCTGTGCGAATGCGGAAGATGGATTGTTCAATTGCGGACAAGCCGTGAGTTGGAACGGCCGCGGGAGAACGGGATCCTGCGATTTCAAGCTTTTTAATCGTATAGTAGGGGCCGCGAGCCGTTCCAATGCCGCGAATCGTCTGGACATTTGATTGACACCTTAGCAATTGACGATGACCACCGCCACGCTCTGGTCCCTCACAGCCTGATCCTTCACAAACTGCACAGACGCCGCGCGCATTCCACACCCTCACCGCGTTTGGTGTGCTGCTGTTTCTGGCCGGCGCGATCCTGCCGCTGATCTTTGGTCCGCACTTGTGGTTCGTGGTGACGCGGTGGGCTGGGCTGGCCGCGATTGCCGCAGGCGGCTGGCGCAGGCCGTCGCTGACCTACTGGATTTTTTTCGCGATGCTGCTGGGCGGAGAAATCGGGCTGGACCGGCCGCGGTTCGCCGAGCATTTGCGCGTCTTCAGCGATATTTTCCTGCGCTTGATCAAAGTGATCGTGGCGCCGCTGATTTTCGGCACGTTGGTGACCGGAATTGCGGGGCATGGCAATTTGCGCAGCGTCGGGCGGATTGGGGTGAAGAGCCTGATCTATTTTGAAATTGTGACGACGCTGGCCCTTTTCATCGGTCTGGGAGCGATCAACATCAGCCGGGCAGGAGAGGGGTTGACCGTGGCGGCGCCGACGGCAGTGACAGAGCCAGCGCCTAGTGCGGTTCCATTGCGTTGGGACGATTTCCTACTGCACATTTTTCCGGAGAATCTGGCGAAGTCGGTGGCGGAAAATCAAATTTTGCAAGTCGCGGTGTTTTCCGTGCTTTTCGGGATTGCATTGGGACGTCTATCGGAAGGCAAACGCGCGCCGATGCTTGGCTTTTGCGAATCCCTCACGGCGACGATGTTCGCGTTCACGAATCTGGTGATGTATTTCGCGCCGGTAGGCGTCGGCGCGGCGATGGCTTATACCGTGGGGCACATGGGAATTGCGGTGCTGCTGCCGCTGGGTAAATTGCTGCTCACGGGTTACGGCGCACTGGCGTTCTTCCTTTTGGCAGTGTTGCTGCCCATCGCATTATTTGCGCGCCTGCCGATCGGACGCTTCGTACGCGCGGTGGCCGAGCCAGCCACGATCGCCTTTGCGACGAGCACTTCCGAAGCGGCGCTGCCGCGCGCGATGGAGTGCATGGAAGAGTTCGGGGTGCCGCGGCGAATTGTGGCCTTCGTGATTCCGGCGGGGTATAGCTTCAACCTGGACGGGTCGACGCTGTATCTGGCGGTGGCGTCCATTTTTGTGGCGCAGGTGGCGGGCATTCATTTGACGTGGCTGCAGCAACTTTTCATGGTGTTTACGCTGATGGTGACGAGCAAGGGCGTCGCCGGAGTGCCGCGCGCGGTGCTGGTGGTGCTGCTGGCCACCGCGGCGACGTTTCATCTTCCGACGGAGCCGATTTTCATCATCCTGGGAATTGATGCGCTGATGGACATGGCGCGCACCGCCGTGAACGTGATCGGGAACTGCCTGGCGTGCGCGGTGATCGCGCGCTGGGAAGGCGAGCTGGATACTTCATCTACGTCAGGTGCTTGGCCACTCCAGTAAGATGAATTTCGGCGCCGGTCGCCTGTCCACGCGTCATGATCGTGTTTGTTTTTCTGCCGCTCACGGAACAATCACTGCCGCGCCGTCCACGGTTTCGTGCTTGATTGCTTGAAGGGCTTCGTTGGCTTGGGCTAGTGGGAACACCGTGACTTGCGGGCGGATGCCGATTTCTCGCGCGATTTTCAGAAAATCGCGGGCGTCGGCGCGGGTCATGTTAGCCACGCTGCGAATCACACGCTCGCCCCACAGAAGTTTGTCGTAATCGAATTGCGGCATGTGATCGAGATGAATGGCGTTGATCGCGACCACGCCGCCCTTGCGCAGGCTTGCCAGCGCGCTTACCACAACGTCTCCGCTGGGAGCGAAAGTGACGGCGCGATCCAGCTCGACCGGCGGCTTTTCATCTTCTTTTCCTACCCACGTGGCGCCGAGCGACGTCGCCAGCTTGCGATGGGACTCTCCTCTCGTTGAAACGTACACTTCGCATTTCCAGGACTGCAGCACGGCGAAGGTGAGGCTGGCGGAAGATCCAAACCCAAACAGTCCGACGCGCTCACCGGGCTGAACGCCCGCTACCCGCAAGCTGCGGAATCCGATGATGCCGGCGCAGAGCAGCGGAGCGACGTGGACAGCGTCCAATTCACCGGGCAGAGCCACGGTGAAATCCGCACGCGCCAGCGCGTATTCGGCGTAACCGCCGTCTACCGTGTAGCCGGTAAAGATCGGCCGATCGCACAGGTTTTCCATCGCGTGACGGCAATACCAGCAATCGCCATCTGTGCCGCCCATCCAGGAAACGCCCACGCGCGATCCAATAGGCGATTCCGGGCTTTCGCCGGCAACAACCTCGCCGACAATCTGATGGCCGGGAATCAGGCGGGGCCGCAGCGGAGGCAGGTCACGCTCCACGATGTGCAGATCGGTGCGGCACACGCCGCAGGCGAGAACGCGCAGCAACAGATATCCGGCAACTAGCTGCGGGAGGGGAACATCCTCGATATCCAGCGGCGCTGCTGAAATGGGTTGCGCGGATTTTAAGATGGCGGCTTTCACTGGGCAGTCTTTTGCGCGGCCAGTGCAAATTATGGCACCGCAGCCAGCGAGCGCAAACAACCCTTTAACGATTGACGCGCCGCTCTCCTGGCTGGTTCAGTGGCCGCCGGAGGGCGCTACCGGCTTGAATTTGCGAATCAGAAATACCAACGGAACGCCCAGCAGAACAAACCATCCCAGCGCGGTGAAGCAGTCCAGAAATGCGAGGAAGGAAGCTTGGCGTTCGAGAAAGGCGAACGCCTGCGCCTGGGCGTGCACCGCGGCATCTGCATGCGAGAAGCCATGCACGGAAAAATAATCGGTGAGGTTAGCGAGAAGCTGCCGGTAACGCTGATCGGAAGGAACGGCGTGCGCCACCAGCACGCTCTGATGATATTGCGAGCGGCGCGCCAGCAGCGTGGTGACGAACGCGATGCCAAAACTGCCACCCTGATTGCGGAATAAATTGGTGAGGCTGGAGGCCTTGTTGTTTTTATTTTTCGGCAAATTGGAATACGCCAGCTGGCTGACCGGCACGAAGAGCGTCGCGATTCCCAGCCCCTGCATCACGCGTGCGAGCGCTTCGTGACGGTAATCGGTGGCCAGCGTAAAACTGGCGTAATACCACATGGCGCACGCGAAAACGAAATAGCCGAAGGCGAGCAGCCGTTTCACGCCTACCTTGGGCAGTATTCTTACCACCACCGGCGCCAGCAGCACGATCACAAATGCGCCGGGCCCCAGCACCAATCCAGCGTCGGTGGCGGTGTAACCATAGAGCCGCTGCAGCATTTGCGGAATCAGCACGGTGGATCCGTACAGCGTGAAGCCGAACAGAAAGTAGAAAATATTGGCCAGCGCGAAATTTCTGTCGGCGAGCAGGCGGATTTCCACCACGGGATCCGGGTGGCGCCACTCCCAGATAATGGCGAAAGGCCAGCGCGGCGATGGCAACCGCAAAAAAGAACACGATGAAATTACTTTCGAACCAGTCCAGGGTTTGTCCGCGATCAAGGACCACTTCCAGGCACGCGAAGGCCATGGCCACGGAGAAAATTCCCCAGCCGTCTATTTTCAATTTGCCATCCTTGCGCGCTGCCTCCACCTCGCGCTTGAACTCCGGCGGATCGGAGAGCAAGCGGCTGGTGAGGATCAACGAGACGATGCCAATGGGAATGTTGATGAAGAAAATCCAGCGCCAGCTCCAATGGTCGGTGATCCAGCCGCCCAGGGGAGGACCGATCGCCGGGGCCGTTACAATGGCCATGCTGTAGAGAGCGAAAGCGGCTGCGCGTTTCGCCGCCGGAAAAGTATCCACCAGGATGGCCTGCTCTACCGGAGCGAGTCCGCCGCCGCCGATTCCCTGCAGGACGCGAAAAAAGATCAAGGCGCCGAGGCTGGGGGCGAACCCGCACAACAGGGAACTCACGGTGAACGTCGCGACGCAAATCATGTAGTAGCGTTTGCGCCCCAGAAGCCGGCTGAACCACGCGGAGAGCGGTAACACCACGGCGTTAGAGACGAGGTAACTGGTGAGCACCCAGGTGCTCTCGTCGGAGCTCACCGCCAGGCCCCCGGCTATGTGAGGAAGCGATACGTTGGCGATGGCCGTATCGAGCAGTTCCATGAAGGTCGCCAGAGTGACGGTGATGGCGATGAACCATGGATTGATGCCCGCGCGTGGAGCGGGAAGGCTAAAGGGAATGGCTGGTGCCAGCGCCTCGCTCATGAGTCCTCTCGAGGATTCGATGCATAAGAGACCGTTCGGTCTCATTCATTTTATGCTAGAATGGCGTAAAAGACCAGTCGGTCTCGGAACGGGTAAAGGGGGTCACGGATGACCAAGGGCGAGCAGACCAGGCGGGACATCGTGGAGAAGGCCGCGCCGCTATTCAACCAGAAGGGCTTCGAGGGAACTTCACTGGCGGACCTGATGCAAGCCACCGGATTGCAGAAGGGCGGGATCTACCGGCATTTCTCGGGCAAGAAGGAATTGGCCGCCGAGGCGTTCGACTACGCGTGGGAAAAAGCCGTGCACGGCAGACTGGACGGCGTCGCGGAAGTCCCGGACTGCGTGGACCGCCTGAAGAAAACGATCGAGAATTTTGTGGAGAGGCGCCAGGGACTGGTGCCAGGCGGCTGTCCGCTGATGAACACCGCGGTCGAGGCCGACGACGGGAATCCCGTGCTGCGCGCGCGCGCCAGGAAAGCCTTGCAGGGCTGGTCGGAACGTTTGTCTCGCATCACGGCAGAAGGCATCGAAAAACATCAGATTGACGGCCGCGTCGCGCCGCGACAGTTATCGGAACTGATCATCAGCTCGCTGGAAGGCGCGTTGCTCATCAGCCGGCTGCAGAAGGATGAAGAACCGCTGCACGCCATGAGACAACATCTGGACGAATACCTGGAACAAAACGTTCGCGCGAAACGCGAGCCACGACGTTAGCCAATACGCCAGCCGGGTGACCCCCATCTTCTGAAGGATTTGGTTCCTACCCGCGAAAATTGGACCCTAAAAAAACATCTTGACATATTCCTATATCGGCATGTATCGTTGGCCCATGGCTCGAGCGGCTACGACATCGGACGCGTTCAACGCAGTCGCCGAGCCCCGGCGGCGCGAGATCCTGAACTATTTGGCGCTGCAGGAGCGGTCGGTGGGCGAGATTGTGGCGACGCTGGAGCTGGAGCAGCCCTCGGTGTCGAAACATCTGCGGGTGCTGCTGGACGTTGGGCTGGTGAATGTCCGCCGGGAGGGACGCAGAATGATGTACCGAGTGAACGCGGAGGCGATCCGGCCGTTGCACGAGTGGACCAGCACGTTTGAGCGGTACTGGCAGCATCAACTGAACCGGGTGAAGGAACATGCAGAGCGGAAGAGCAGTTCGTGGCAGGGCGCGATTGTAGCCGGCAGGCAGGACAAACCCTGATTAAAGGAGAAACGATGACTTCGACGGCGATTAAGTTGAATCGGACGATTGAGGATTTGACGTTGAGCATCACGCAGGAAATTCACGTGCGGGCTTCTTTGCACGTAACTTTCGACTCATTGCTCGAATACCTGGGGCCGCTGAATGAAACGCCCGACGGCAAGCCTATGTCGCTGAAGCTCGAACCATGGCCGGGCGGGCGTTGGTATCGCGACCTGGGCGGTGAGAACGGTCATTTGTGGGGCCATGTGCAAGCGATCAAGCGTCCCACGCTGCTGGAGTTCTACGGGCCGCTGTTCATGTCGTATCCGGTCAGCTCCAACGTGCAATACCGGCTGAGCGAGGTGGAGGGCGGAACTCTGATCAAGTTTCATCACCTGGCGTTCGGATTGATTTCGGACGAGCATCGCGAGGGAGTCGTGAAGGGTTGGACGTACATGAACGATGGCGCGCGCAAACACGCCGAAGCGAAGCGCCGGCCGCAGTAAGCGCGACGGCTGCGGGAGGAATGCAAATGTGTCCAGCATGCATGGCGAGCGCCGCGTTAATCGTTACCGGGATTATGTCCACAGGTGGGCTGACGGCGCTCGTCGCCAGGAAGTTGCATGCGAAGAATAACGCGGACGAGCGGAGCTCGTTCGATTCTCAAAGCCGTAAAGATGCGAATACCAAATCAGACACGCACGGAAAGGAGCAGCTATGAGCCTCTCGGAAGCACTTTTGATGGAGTTTGACCAGGAAGCACAGACAACCAAGCGGGTGCTGGAACGCGTTCCGGACGACAAGCTCACCTGGAAACCGCACCCGACATCGTTCTCGCTGGGACAACTCGCGCTGCACATCGCGGCCGGCCCGGGTCAGATAGTCGCCGCAGCCGCGCAGGACTCTGCTGAAGCTCCGAACTTCTCGCAGCCCGAGGCGAAGAGCCGGCAGGAGGTCCTGGAAACTTACTCCAAGAGCATGGCGACTGCGCGGGCCACGCTGAAAAGTATGGATGACGCCCGGCTCGTTGCCATGTGGAGCCTGACGAGAAACGGAAAACCAATAATGGAGGTGCCACGAATCGCGTTCCTGCGCTCCATTCTTATGAATCATACCTATCACCATCGCGGGCAGCTTTCCGTTTATTTGCGGATGCTGGAAGTTCCGGTGCCTTCGATTTACGGGCCCAGCGCGGACGAAAATCCGTTCGCTTAGTTTTGCGATCATCGAATCAAAAATTCAAGATAAAGGAGAGGACCATGGAAACAACAGCAGAAAAAAAGAGAATGGACCAGCCGAACGTCGTGCCGCACGCGGAGTGGATCGCCGCACGCACGGAGCTGTTGAACAAAGAGAAGGAGTTCACGCGGATGCGCGACGAAATCAGCCGGCTGCGGCGGGAACTGCCTTGGGAAAAAGTGAAGAAGGATTACGTGTTCGACGGCCCGACCGGGAAAGAGAAGCTATCCGATCTGTTCGGCGGCAAGCAGCAGCTGATGATTTATCACTTCATGCTCGGTCCAGGCTGGGCGGAAGGTTGCCCGAGCTGCTCGTTGCTGGCGGACCATTTTGACGGCAGCGTGGCGCACCTGGCGGCGCGGGACGCCAGGCTGGTGGTAGTGTCACGCGCGCCGCTCGCGGAGATTGGCGCGTTCAAGATGCGCATGGGCTGGCGCTTCAAGTGGGTTTCCTCGTTCGACAGCGACTTCAATCGCGACTACAACGTGTCGTTCCCGAAGAAAGGGGCGGCCGAGGGGCAGGTGTACTACAACTACACGCTGCAGCAATTCCCCAGCGAGGAAGGGCCCGGCGCCAGCGCGTTCTACAAAGACGACGCCGGAAACATCTTCCACACCTATTCCACCTACGGTCGCGGCCTCGACATATTGATTGGGGCCTACAACTGGCTGGACATGGCGCCCAAGGGACGCGATGAAGGTGGATTGGCGTACTCGATGGCCTGGGTGCGGCATCACGACAAGTACGTGGACGGGCAAGTCGTGGATCCGACTCGGATTTATGTGCAGCCCAAGAGTGCGGACGAGAAGTGCTGCTCCGGCGAGAACGACTAGCGAAAGCTCTGCTGGATGCGCTATCGGGCGGCGGTGGTAAGCAGCGCCTCGACCTTGGCATCCAAATCTTGCGCCACTTTGGCAGCTTCCGGACTTCCGTAGGGAGCGAGGAAGCTGGCCATCTTGTCGTAAGAAAGATGTACGCCGTCGGGGCGCTCATCCACCAGGATCGTCACCGGCGCGTACGATCCGGCATCCGGCACATGTTCCAGCATCTGCGCCATAATCAGCGGGTTGCCGATCACCAGGCGCAGGCTCTTCGGCGCGCGCTCGCCGAGTTTCTTGCGCAGAATCTCGCCCAGGTCGAAGCGAGCAAATTCCATCAAGCCAGCCGTGCCAATGGTCTTCTGAACGACGGCTTCGAATTCGGCAAAAGTCTTCGCCGACGTCACATCATTGCGAAACGCAGCCATATTGGGATGGCCCACGGCCGCATCGAGCTTCGCTATTACCTCGCCAAATGATTTCGAAGAAGTCACGCTAAACCGCTGTACGCTCACGAGCCTGGTTGCCACTTTGTTGCTCCCTTCGCGCTAGTCTACGCTAGCAGCCTTGCGGGGAATTAGATGATTTCAGGCAAACGCGAGTTACGGCTTTTGTCCAAAATAATCTGAAGCCGGTCGAGCGGCCGAGAGAATATAATCTCGTCAGCGCGGGCGGCGATGGCACCAGGCGCTCTGGCACGCTGAGCGGGAAGTCTGCAGGGGAGACGGCAAAATGGATGGTCCGACGGCGGGCAAACCCAAAGCAGCTCTGAGCGATTACCTGGCAGCCGAGCGCACAGTTCTGGCATGGGTTCGCACGGGGCTGGCATTGATGGGCTTCGGCTTCGTGGTGGCGCGCTTCGGATTGTTTCTGCAAGAACTCCAGGCCGTCGAGAAAACTCTGTCAGGACAATCGTACGGCCTCTCGCTGTGGTTTGGCACCGCGCTGATCGCCGTGGGAGTGTTTGTGAATCTATTTGCGGGATGGCAGCATGCGCGATTGGTGCGGGACCTCGATGGCGGCGGTACGACGCGTGGCCGTCCTGCGGCGCCGGCGGTGGCGATCGCATTGTTCCTGGCGTTGGTGGGACTGGCGATGACGATCTATCTGATCTCAGTGCGCGGTTCCGCGCAAACAGTTTCCGAAAACATTTCCCGAAACAACCAGGAGGCATCCATGACATCCATGGCGCCAATCGCAGACAACGGAATCATCAATAAGGCCAGCAGCCATTCCGTGGACGAAACGGTGGAGAAACTCAAAGGCATTCTACAAACGAAAGGCGTGACGCTGTTCGCTCTGGTGGACCACAGCGGAGAGGCGGAGAAGGCCGGCCTGAAGATGCGCCCTACCAAGCTGCTGATCTTCGGAAATCCCAAGGGCGGCACGCCGGTGATGGTAGCAGCGCCCAGCGCAGCGATCGATCTGCCGCTAAAGATTTTGGTCTGGGAAGATGCCGGCGGAAAAGTGTGGGCTTCCTACAACAGTCCGGCCTATTTGCAGCAGCGGCACGGCATACCACAAGAATTGCTGCCGAATATTGCGGTTGCTGAAGCACTAACGGCTAAGGCGACGGAGTAGTCGGCAAAAGTTCGCGAATCGGCCAGAACTAGGTGCGCTCGATTTACATCCGGCTACATGATTCGACTAGCGCACCCCCGCGGTTGTGAAATCTTGCGGTCCGGGAAGCGTGCCACGCAGATAAGTGGCGTCCCAAGTGAACTGCCACCGGCCTTTTTCCCGCGCGAAGCGCAACGGCCCCGGCGTAAAGTCCACCCATTGGCTCCATTGGCCGCTGTGTTTGCTGACCACGACATTGGACATGCCGTCCAGGACCATGGTGGTCTGGCCGCCCGCTTCGCGGCAAGACGTGGGCTTGAAGTTCGCGCGCCCCACCCATTCGAACCCGTTCAGTTTGTCCGATTCGCTCAAATCCTGCGGCTCCATTTCCTTTATCGCTAACGCACGACACTGCCTGAGAAAATGATCCGGCGCGTACGGGCTGCCGGAAACCACCGCCGTCGTCCAGCCGTCGGACCCCTTGAGCCAATGGCGCTGGAGTTCGGCAATTGCCGCGCTTTGCGCCTCGCGGTCCGCCTTGGTGAGGCCGGGAATTTCATCGTCAGCGGAGCTATCCGAGCTGGCATGGCCGCAACCCATCGGCCCGAAGACCAGAGCCAGCGCAAGCGCGGCGAGTGACGTGGCGCGATAGACTCTCATCAATAGCTGCCTCACTTTGCGAAACCTCGCGCGGCGGAACGCGACGGTTACTTTGCTTTCTCGAGGCGCGGAATCATGCTGTTCCGCGGACCATCAATCGTGCCGTCTTTGTTAATCGTGAACACCAAAGGGCTGGGAAGCATGGGCCCGAAGTCGCCGCGAGCAACGATTTTGTCACCCTCAATCTTGTAGGTGCCGTCCACGGCATAGGCGCCGAGCGCGACGTACGCCTTGCCGTCTTTGAATTCGGCGTTGATCGTGCCGCTGGGGTCGCGATACTTACCTTCGGCGCCGCCTCCGCACCCCGCTGCCACAGTTGCTCCAGCTAGAACGAGAATAAGAAGCGCATTGCGGAACGATGTGCCATTCATGGAACTCTCCTGAGCAGGCGTTACAGCCATTGATATCGAAAAGCGCGCAGCCGCTTCTCGCTTAATTCCCAGCGACCCCTCATGCAAACGCCATCCGTTGCCGTATGGCTGCTTACGGTGCTACAGTTCCGTGCCTAGACGGGAGCTAGAGTCGGCAAGAGCTGGGTTCCCCGGTATGGCCCTTCACTACACAATGCGCGAAAGCGAAAGAAAAACCGTCACGGCGGCGAAAGCACCTCCACCGGCCGACGGGTTGGGGACCGAGCAAACCAACTTGCCAGCCGCGAGCAGAGAAGCGCTGGACCAGCTCTTCAGCGTCACCTACGAAGAGCTGCGCAGGCTGGCCTCCAGCGTCCGGCGCGGCGATCCCAGCGCCACGCTCAGTCCTACCGCCCTGGTGAATGAAGCCTGGCTGAAGCTGGCGAAGTCGCCGGACGTTGGCGCAACTTCAAGGCTGCATTTCAAACGTATCGCGGCTCGCGCCATGCGGCAGCTGCTGGTGGAAGCCGCCCGACGGCGGAATTCCGGAAAGCGCGGTGGCGGCGCGAAAATTACCGTGAATTTCGACGACGCGTTTCAGAAGAAACCCTCTGGCGAAGACGAACTGTTGGCTCTGAACACCGCGCTGGAAATGCTCGCGCAAATGAATCCGCGGCAGGCGGTAATGGTGGAAAGCCGTTTCTTCGGCGGGCTGGACGTTCCGGAAACGGCGGCGCTGCTGAACGTATCCGAAGCCACTGTTCTGCGCGATTGGCGAGCCGCAAAGGCCTGGCTCACTCACGAGCTTCGCCGCGCATAAGGGCTGATCTGCAGGCCGATTTCTTTCCTTTTCTGCCGGAGACCGACGATGGACAGCACTCGCTGGCAGAGGGTCCAGTCTCTTTTTCACGACGCTGCCGATATGCCCGCGCCGCAGCAGCGCGTTTTTCTGGAAACGCAATGCGGCGGCGATGCGGCGCTGGTCAACGAGGTCTTGATCCTCCTGGAAGAAGACGCGCAGGGCGGATCGCTGCTCGATGGCGATGTGGCCGAAGTCGCGTCGCAGATTCTGAACGATTCGCCCGCAGCATCACTTCCTTTCAAGGAGTTTGGTCCGTACAGAATCAAACAAGCGCTGGGTGAAGGCGGAATGGGCGTCGTGTACCTCGCCGAGCGCGAGGATCTGGGAAATGAAGTCGCGATTAAAATTTTGCGCGATGCCTGGGTCTCGCCCGCGCGCCGCGAACGCTTCAACGCCGAGCAGCGCACTCTGGCGCAGTTGAATCATCCCTCCATTGCGCGGCTATACGATGCGGATACGTCGCCAGACGGAACTCCCTTCTTCGTCATGGAGTATGTGGAAGGTGCTCCGCTCACTGATTTTTGCAAAACGCAGAGCTGCTCGATTCCGGAGCGGTTGCGTTTATTCCGCGCGGTTTGCGAGGCGGTATTGTACGCGCATCAGCACGCCGTGATTCACCGTGACCTGAAGCCTTCCAATATCCTGGTGAAAGCCGACGGCAGCATTCGCCTGCTTGATTTCGGCATCGCCAAGCACCTGGAAAATCTGGGTGAGTTGGTGGATCAAACCATCACCGGCTTGCGCCTGATGACGCCGGCCTATGCCGCGCCGGAACAGATTCGTGGCGAACAGATCGGGATACAAAGTGACGTGTATTCCCTGGGAGTGGTCCTCTACGAGCTGCTTGCCGGACGCCTGCCATTTGATTTGTCCAAGTGCACTCCGTCGCAGGCCGAAAAAGTCTTGACCGAGCAAGAAGCCGAGAAGCCCTCGGCCGCTGGCGAAAGAGCTGCTGCGTCGGCGGAAACGAACGGCCGTGCCGTGACGGCAAGCAGGACGGCCTGGGCCGACTTGGACGTGCTCTGCCTCACGGCGATGCACAAGGATCCACAACGCCGCTACCAGTCGGTCGAAGCGCTCATCCGCGATGTGGATCATTATTTGAAAGGTGAGCCTCTCGAAGCGCGGCCCGATACCTGGCACTACACCTTGGGGAAGTTCGTTCGCCGCCACTGGCAGTTGGTTTCCGCAGCCGCCGTGGTGTTTGCTGTGCTTGTCGGTCTGGTGATCTTCTACACCGTCAGATTGACCGTGGCGCGAAATGCGGCTTTGATGCAAGCGGCGCGAACGCAGCGCATTCAGCGGTTCATGCTGAATCTTTTCCAAGGCGGGGATCCATCCGCCGGACCGGCTGATGATTTGCGCGTGGTGACGCTGCTGGATCGCGGCGTGCAGGAAGCGCGCAGCCTGGATGCGGAGCCCGCCGTGCAGGCGGAACTCTACGAGACGTTGGGCGGCATTTATCAGAAGCTGGGCAAACTCGAGCAGGCGGATTCGTTGATGGAAACTGCGCTAGCAAAGCGCGAAGCGCTTTACGGTCCGGATAGCACCGAGACAGCGAAAGGCCTGCTGGCGCTGGGTTCGCTGCGCGACGCAGAAGCAAGATACGCCGATGCCGAGCGGCTGATCCGTCAGGCGCTGGATCGGGACAGGCGCCACTTGCCGGCAAACGACCCGGCATTGGCGAAGGCTATGCTGGCGCTCGGAGGAGTGCTGGAGAACCGCGGCGCCTACGATCAATCCATCGCAATCCTCGAGCAGACGGTGCAACTTTATTCCGGCCCGGGCGCGGAACCCGTGGATCTGGCGGATAGTTTGTATGAACTGGCCAACGCCCATTTTTATGCGGGCCACTACGAAAAGTCAGAAGAGATCAACGAGCGTGCTCTGGCAATATACAAGCGGATTTACGGCGATCGCCATCCGCGCGTAGCGGATGTCTTGATCAACCTCGGCGCGATCCGGCTCGACACGGGGCACTACGCCGAGGCCGAACAATATGACCGCCAGGCGTTGGACATCGTGCAAGCCTGGTACGGCAAGGACAATCCCGAGACGGCGACCGATTTGACGATCCTGGCGCGATCGTTGGTTTACCAGAAGCGCTTCGCTGAAGCTTCCGACCTGCTGCAGCAATCACTTGCAATCAAGGAACGTACCTTCGGGAAGGTGCACCCGAGCGTCGCATCCACGCTCAATGAGCTTGGATCCGTGGCTTTGAATGAAGGCCAGTACGACGCGGCGGAACAATACTTCACGCGGATGGCGGACATTTATCGCACGGACTATGGAGAACACCACTATCTATTCGCCACTGCGCTTTCCAATCGGGCCAGCGTGTACACAGCACAGCAACAGTGGGCCCGCGCGGAGGAGCTTTACCGCCAGGCAATTCCCATTTACATCGAATCGCAATCGCCCACGCACATCAACACCGGCATTGCGCGCATCAAGCTCGGCAGAACTCTCTTGCGCCAGCATCGTTACGCGGACGCGGAGGCCCAGACCCGCGCCGGATACGATATTCTCAGCACCCAGATGGATCCGAAAGTGAGCTGGCTGGTGAACGCGCGCAAAGACCTGGTGGAAGAGTACGACGGGCTGAAGCAGCCGGAGCAAGCCGCAAAATTCCGCGCAGAGATCATCGCGAACGAGGCGAAACCTCCGGATATTTCCGCCAGGAAATGATGTTCACGCTGTGTGTCAGGTGGATTTACAAGCCCAGATCGCTGAGTCCCGGATGGTCCGCGGGGCGAGTTCCCAGGGGCCAGTGAAACAGACGCTCGGACTCCTTAATCGGTAGATCATTGATGCAGGCGTAGCGGTGATGCATGACGCCCTCGGCATTGAATTCCCAGTTTTCGTTGCCGTAGGAACGATACCATTGCCCCGAATCGTCGCGCGATTCGTAGGCGAAGCGCACCGCAATCCTCGCGCCGTCGAACGCCCAGAGTTCCTTCATCAGGCGATACTCCAGCTCGCGATTCCACTTGCGCGTCAGGAACTGGATGATTTCCTCGCGGCCATTGATGAATTCCGCGCGGTTGCGCCAGCGGCTGTCCAATGTGTAACCGAGCGCAACGCGCTGTGGATCGCGCGAATTCCAGTTGTCTTCGGCTTTGCGCACTTTCTGGACGGCTGTTTCGTGTGTGAAGGGTGGCACCAGACTGACTTGGGGTTGGCTAGCCATATCATTTCTCCTTTTTCTTCGTCGTCGAACTAGTGCTTGGCCGTGGAATTTGAGCGAAACTGAAAACCGTCACAGGTTTGGATGAACGAAGCCACGAACTGGATACATTTTTCATTTCTGGGCCCCGGGTCGCGGCAGATGTGGCCTTGTTGCCGAGCGATTACGACAGCGGGTGCCGAGATTCGGATCGCTACGGCAAGATCGTGAAACCAAGCGCTTGCAGCTCCTCGCGAAGCTGTTCCACCGACTGAAAACGGATCCCGCGAATTCCGGCGGCGCGGGCTTGTTCCAGATTCACCTCCCGGTCGTCAATGAACAGCGCTTCGGAGGGCTGTACTCCCAGAACCTCAATGCAATGCTGGTAGATCTCCGGCTCGGGCTTCACGCTGCGGACTTCGCCGGAAAAAATTTGCTGGTCAAAGTGGCTGATCCACGCGAAATTCTCGCGCATATGCGTGGCCATATCGGTGGGCATGTTGGATAGAATCGCCGTCTTGAATCCCGCGGCATGAACCTGCCGGACCCACAGAATCATCGCGTCGTTGATGTGGCTCCACAGTTCCAGATCCAACTGGCGCGCTTGTTCAATTGTGTCAGCCGCGATTGTCACGCCGGCCTGCGCCGCGAATTTCCGCCAGTATTCGCCGGGCAGCAAGTCTCCGCGGTCGTAGGGCGCGCGCGTTTCCAGATAAATCGGCAGAAAAGTTCGCGGATCCATCTGGAATATAGATGCGAGGCGTTCGATCGTTTCCGTCGCGGGCACGTGGCAAAGAACCTCGCCGTAATCCAGAATCACCGCGCGGATTGCCGGCGGCTTGCTGGCTGAATTGTCGATGTCGGCGGCCATCCATCGCCTCCCTTCAAGTCGCCGCGGGAACGCCCAGCGCAAGATCTTCAGCCGCCAGCTGCAGATAATCCTGAAGCACGGCAACCACCAGATTGTGATCTTCGCGCTGCGGCAACCCGGAAACGGTGATGGTGCCCACGCATCCTGTGCCGGCGAGAAGAATCGGGAAGCATCCGCCGTGCGGTGCGTAATCCTTAAGATCCAGGCCCGCCTTCTCCTGCAACGTGGTGTGCGCGCGCTGATGCGTCAAACCAATCGCATAGGAACTGCGATGATACCGTTGTACGACGTTGCGCTTGCGGCGAATCCAGTCCCAATTGTCGGCAGTAGTTCCAGGCATCGCGTAGGAAAATAGCTGATGTCCATTGAGGTGGATATCAATGGCCACCGCGACACCGCGTTTTTCGGCTGCAGCCTTAAGCGCGCTGCCCACGGCCCAGGCCGCCGCCGCATCGAAATTCTTGAATTGCAGGCGTTTTTCCTGCAGTGCGATCTTTTCCAGATCTTGATCAAGGGTCATGGAATTTCCATTTGCAGAATGTGAAATCGAACCGTTGGTTCTCGCGGACACACGGCGCTAGTGATTGTTCGCGCCAAATCATATCAAATTCAGCGCACTCACAATTTAATCTGGGTGAAGGGAATTTCCGCGCGAGCCGCGGAGCTCTTCACTCCGGTTTCAAGCACGTTGATCACCGCCAGTCCTTCTTCCGCAGGCACCGGATTGGGCGCGCCCAGAACAATCGCGTCGTGAATCCCCTGGTAGTAGGCGGGATAGTTCCCGGGAACGTTGGGAACTTGCCGCTTGTCGAAGCCGTCGCCTTTCTTTGTGATTAATGTACCCGTCTGCGGATCCTGCCCCCATCCCGGACTGCCCGGAATTTCGCCGCGCTTCAGCGCCTCTTCCTGCGAGTCCATGCCGAACTTTGTGTAACTTCCCAACGCGCCATGAACGATGAATCTCGGAATTTCCGCGACCACGAGTGAGGCGCCATGCACGATCACTCGGCTGCGCCCGTAGCGCAGTATCGCGTGAAAGTAATCAACCGCCTGGCCGAGCGGGCGCTGCATCTCCAGGTCCGCATAAATCCCTTCAGGAGGGCCGAATAGTTGCATTGCCTGGTCCACAAGATGCGAGCCGAGATCGAACCAAATGCCGCTGCCCGGGCCCGGTTGTTCGCGCCAGCGCTGGCGCGGCTCAGGACGATAGCGGTCGTAGTGCGACTCGAAGTGCGCGACTTCGCCGAGCGCGCCATCGGCAAGCACTTTGCGCAGAGTGAGAAAATCCGAGTCCCACCGCCGATCTTGAAAAACCGACAGCAATCGCCCGCGCGCCTTCGCCAATTTAATCAATTCAGTGGCTTCCACCACCGTGTTCGTGAACGGCTTGTCCACCACGACATGCTTGCCGGCGTTGAGCGCTTTGCGGGCCAGATCGAAATGCGCGATATTGGGCGTCGCGATCACAATCAAATCAATTTCCGGAAGAGCGAAGGCTTCCTCCGCTTTCGCGAGCACGGTCACGTCGTAATCCTTCTTCACCTTGGCGCTGTCGCTGGAAACGATATGTGTGAGGCGCAATCCAGGGACGTGGGTGAGCAACGGAGCGTGAAAAGTCTTACTGGCAAAGCCATAACCGAGCAGCGCGACTTGCAACGGTGCTGGATTCTGCGGACGATCTACCAAGGGGTATTCTCCTCAGGCGGCCAAGGCGCGCCCAGAACTGAAAGTGCTTGCGCCATCAATCGCCATTATCTATTCTCTAACCGCGCCGGAACGGCGATCCCAACGCGACATTCTACTTGAGGTGGTCCAAACTTGCCTCTATCACTACGGTTTTTTCGCTGGACAGCCCTGTTGTGTCCCCTGTTTCTGATGTTTCCGACCCACGTTGCCGGCCAGGCTGCTTCGCGGGTGCTCGAAGCGAAATGGGAGTTTCGCGCCGTCAGTAACACCGATCGAGCGGAGCTGAAAGAGTGGCATCCCGCGCAAGTACCGGGCGTGGTGCAGACCGATCTGCTGCGTGATGGCTTGATTCCCGATCCTTTTTACCAGGACAACGACACACGACTCCAGTGGATTGGCCTGACCGATTGGGAATACCGGACCACGTTCCAAACCGATGCCGCGACGCTGGCGCACGATCACGTGGACCTAGTTTTTGAAGGGCTGGACACCTATGCGGACGTGTATGTAAACGACCAGGCTGTACTGCATAGCGACAATATGTTCCGGCGCTGGCGCGTGCCGGTGAAAACTCTGTTGAAGACCGGCCCAAATACGCTGCGGGTGGTGTTCCATTCTCCGATCGAATCCATGATTCCGAAAGTGAAAGCGCTCCCATATATATTGCCGTCGGTCACCTCGCACAATACGGGAAACGAAGAAGACATCGCCACCGCGCCGTACACGCGCAAGGCGCCCTATCAATACGGCTGGGATTGGGGGCCGCGCTACGTGACCGAGGGAATCTGGCAACCGATTCGCCTTCAGACTTGGGATACTCTGCGCATCGAGAACTTTCACGTGCAACAGCAGAGAGTCACTAAGGATTTCGCCGCGGTCGCTGCCGAATTCGAAATTGAGGCCAGCCGCAGCACTACCGCGAGCGTTGAGATCAACTATGGCGAACTGAGCGGCGCCGTAGCCGCGCCCATTCGTCAGAGCGTGCAATTGGAACCGGGCCTGAATCGCATCAGCGTTCCGATTCACATCGCCAATCCCAAGCTGTGGTATCCGCTCGGCTACGGGGCGCAGGACCGCTATCGCTTTGCGACTACGGTGCGGGTGGGGCGCGACGTCGCCGCGGACGCTTCGCTGCAGACGGGACTGCGTTCGATCGAACTGCGCCGCGAAGTAACTGCGACAGGCAAGAGCTTCGCGTTCGTCGTCAACGGCATTCCGGTTTTCGCCAAAGGCGCGGACGTGATTCCCTTCGATAGCTTCCCGAACCGCGTCACGCCCGAAATCCACCGCCAGATTCTGGAAGCGGCGCGCGACGCGCATATGAACATGGTGCGCGAGTGGGGCGGCGGATACTACGAGTCGGATGATTTTTACGATATCTGCGACGAGCTGGGCATTATGGTCTGGCAGGAATTCATTTTTGGCGGCGATATGGTTCCGGGCGGCGCGGATTTTCAGGCCAATGTGCAGCAGGAAGCCATCGACCAGGTCCAGCGGCTGCGCGATCACCCCAGCATCGTGCTGTGGTGCGGCAATAACGAAATAGAGACGGGCTGGGTGCATTGGGACGATCGCAAACTTTTCAAGGAAGCGGTTTCGCCGGCGATCCGCGAAAAAGTTTGGACGGACTATGTGGTGCTGTTCCACAACGTTCTCGCGGGAGTCGTGGCGCGTTATGCGGATCCCGTGCCCTACTGGGCCAGTTCGCCGAGCGCGAACTTCGAAGATCCTCCGGATAGCCAAACCAACGGCGACATGCATTATTGGCAAGTCTGGCACGCGCTCGCGCCGATCGAAATGTACACGCAGCAATTTCCGCGCTTCATGTCTGAATATGGTTTTCAATCTTTCCCGGAGATGCGCACGATTCGAACTTTCGCGCAACCCGGCGACATGGACATCCACTCCGTGACCATGCAGGACCACCAGAAAAATCACGGCGGCAACGAGCGGATCCTCAGCTACATGCTGCGTTGGTATCCGGAGCCGAAGGATTTTCCTTCGTTCGTGTACTTGAGCCAGGTATTGCAAGCCGAAGCCATCAAAGTCGGCGCCGAACACTTGCGGCGGCAGATGCCGAATACCATGGGCTCGCTTTACTGGCAGTTGAACGACTGCTGGCCGGTGGCTTCCTGGGCCAGCATTGACTATTACGGCCGCTGGAAAGCGCTGCAATATTACGCGCGCCGATTTTACGACGACGTGATCGTTTCGCCGTTTGCGCATGACGGGAAAGTGGATGTGTACGTGGTGTCCGACAAATTGCAACCGCTCAGCGGCCAGATCCATTCGCGCTTGCTGGATTTTTCCGGGAAAGTGCTGCTGGAGAAGACCCAGGACGTGCAGGTGCCCGCGCAATCGAGCGCCGTGTATTTCACGCTGGACGAGAAGGAATTGCTGGCCAATGCTGATCCGAAGAAAAGCTTTCTGGTGTTCGATCTGGCGGTTGGTGGGCAGAACGTATCGCGGAATCTGATTTTTTTTGACACCATGCACAATCTCGATCTGCCCACGCCTGTGCATATCGAATCGTCGCTCGCGAATTCGAACGGAGCGCATTCGGTAACACTGCGTTCGCCGGTGCTCGCGCGCAGCGTTTATCTCTCGTTCGGCGATCTGGATGTGCAAACGGCGGATAATTATTTTGACTTGCTGCCGGGCGAATCGGTCACCGTGAAACTGAAAGCGCCTTCTTCCGTTTCATCCGATCAACTCAAGAGCGCGATGCAAGTGGTTTCGCTGACGGACGCGTTCCCGGCGTCTGCGACAATGCACTGACGCGCGCCGCCATATTCAATTCCTGAAAGCTATTTATTATTTGCCGAGGCCGCGGCATCCGCCGAAAGCGTGAGGCCGCTGCGAAGCACGATGTCCTGGCTCGAACGCCCCACGAGAATTTGGTATTCGCCCGAATCCGCGCGCCACTTTTTCGCCTCCACATCGTAGTAGGAAAAAGCGCGGCCATCCAGAGTCACGCTCACGTTCTTTATCTCGCCTGGCTTCAGACTGACTCGCGCGAATCTTTTCAATTCCTTCGCGGGTCTGGGGACCTTCGCGTGCTCTTCCGCTACATAAACTTGTGCGACGTCGGCGCCCTCACGCGCGCCGGTGTTCGTCACGTCGAATGAGATTTGATATAGCGGCGCGGAAAATCCGTCGTTTTTCGCCGCGGCGTTCGCCGGCTTGACGACCAGATTCGCGTACGCGAAGGAAGTGTACGAAAGCCCATAACCGAATGGAAACAAAGGCTTTGTACCGGTATGCTCGTACCCGCGATAGCCCACGAACACGCCTTCCTTATATACCACTCGATTGCTTCCAGGCGCAGGATAGTAGCTGTCGTGCACCGGGTTATCTTCCCAGTGTCGCTCAAAAGTTGCCGGCAGCCGTCCTGAAGGATTCACATCGCCAAACAGAATTTCTGCCGCAGCTTTCCCGCCTTCCTGCCCTGGATACCATGCTTCGAGCAGTGCCGGAACGCGATCGAGCCATTCGTTCATGTCCACGCCGCCACCGGAGGTGAGCACGACGATCGTGTTCTTGTTCGCGGCAGCCATTTCCTGAATCAATTCATCCTGTCCTGGAGGCAAACGGAAGGTGCGGTCCGCGCCTTCACTTTCGGACTGCGGATCAAATCCCACCGCGACGACTACCACATCGGCCTTCGCCGCCAGCTTCTTGGCATCCGGACGGACGTAGGTTCCCTCGCGAGTTATGCCCATGTGCAGACGCCCGCCAAGCCATTCGGACTGGCCATGATGCTCGAGCACGACCTTGTGCGGATTCGCGTCGAAAGTCAGCGTCGCGACGCCCAGTATCTCCTTGGAAGTAGTCCAATCATCGAGCACGATTTTGTCGTCAACATAGACGCGGTAGTAGCCGCCGTCTTCTCCCGTGGAGGATACGAAGAGATCGTATTTGCCAGCGGCGGCTGGTCTGTAGTAACCGGTCCAGCGAGACGACAAAGCCTCCCCGGGCAGATTACTCTTGCTCGGCGGCGGTCCGAAATCAATACGTTCCGCGGTGCTCGTGAAAAATGGCGCTCCCTGCAAATCCGGATTGGTGAAATGTTCTGCCTTAAATCCCACGGAGCCACCCGACGCGGCCGTCGAGAAAGATTTCTCCGCCGCCATTTCCTGCACGGTTGGAATGCCTGGACTATAAAACACCTGGGCAGAATTTCCGACGTAGTCGCCGATGCCTTGCAGAAAACTAACGGCTTCAAAGGGCACCACGTGAGCACTGCCGCCGCCCACCGGCACCGCGGGATAAGCGCCCGGACCAACTACCAGTATGGATTTCACCGCGTCTTTCTTGAGCGGCAGCAAATTGCCGTCGTTCTTCAGCAACACGGCGCCTTCACGCGCGGCCTGCAGTGCCACGCGATCGCCTTCGCGGTTGTAACGCGAGATTGTCAGATCGGTCTGCTCATGATCAAGCCAGCCAAACTGAATCGCGACGCGCAGAATGCGGCGCACTTTGTCGTCAATGGTCGCAACGGTAACCTGTCCCTGTTGAATCGCCGGAAGCAGCTTCTCGCGGTTCATGAATTTCCCCGATGGCATCTCCAGATCCAAGCCGCCGTTGGCAGCTCCCACAGCGTCGTAGGTGGACGTCCAATCGGACATCAGGATGCCGTCGAAGCCCCACTCCTTCTTCAATACGTCAATATTCAGATAGGCGTTCTGCGTCATGTGGGTGCCATTCGTGAAATTGTAGGAATCCATCACGGAGCGGACATGACCCTGTTTCACCGCAGCCTCGAATGCCGGCAAATAAATCTCGCGCATGGTGCGCTCGTCAATGATGGAATCCGTATTGTGACGGTCGTAGTCGGAATTATTTCCCATGAAATGTTTCGCCGTGGCGCTCACTCCCTCGCCCTGCATCCCTTCGATGTATCCCACCGCGATTTGGCCGGCCAGGAATGGATCTTCGCCCATGTATTCGAAATTGCGGCCATTCATGGGCGCGCGATAGATGTTGAAAGCAGGGCCGAGCATGAAATGCACGCCCTTCGCGCGCGCGTCGCGTGCGATTTGTGTTCCCACCTCAGCGGCGAGCGCCGGATCCCACGAAGCCGCCATGGAAATGCCGCCGGCCATCGTGGTGGCAGGGCCGCCGTGGCGCACTCCGATGGGGCCATCGGCCATGCGCAGACGAGGCAAGCCAAGCTCGGGATACGCGCGAATGTAAAAATCGTCTTCTCCGCCGATCATGTCGATCTTCTGTTCGAGCGTCATCTTGCTGAGAATCGCTTCGACGCGCTGCTCTACGTCTCCGGGAGCCGAAATCGCGGACGGTACCAGCGCCGCGGTAATTGCAACCAGAAACAAAGCCAGGATCACACCGAACTTGCGCTGCGCCAGCGTCGTGTTCATGCGTGCGTGTTTCATCGACTCTCTCCTTCAGCTCTTACGTGGCAATTATTTACTTCGGCGAATCGTCCGTATGGCCTGCGTTGCTTTGCAATTTACGGAATTCATCCATTTCGCGCTCCGCGTCGGCGGTCTTGCCCTGCTTGCGAAAAATCCCCGCGAGGCCAAAATGTGCTTGTGCCGCAAGCGCGGTGTCTTTCTCGAGCTTCAGAACATGCAGCCAGGCCTTCTGCGCCAGGCTGTCGTCGCCATCCAATGCCGCGGCTTTGCCAAGCATGTAGAGAGTTTCCGGCATGTCCTCTTTCAGTTGGTCGGAACTAACCAGCGCCTCGCGTGCTTCGTGGAATTTCCCCAGCTGCACCAGAGCTTCACCCAGACGATAAAAGGCTTCGGCGCTCCCCGGCTGAACCTCGGTTTCCAGCTGGAATTGCTCTTCGGCCTTGTCCCATTGTTGCGCGCGGGCGTAAAGTTCGCCGAGCCCCAAATGCAGACCTGCAGTCTGCGGGCGCAGGCGCAGCGCTTCCAGAAATTCCCGCTCCGCGCTAGGAACATCCCGCAGCACCGCATAATCCTGCGCCATCATCTGATGAGCGCGCGCGGAATCCGGGAAGCGCTCTTCGAGTTCATCAAAAACTTGTTTGGAGAGCTGGCCGGCAGCGCTGCCGTAGTAATACAACAGGTCGGGATCATTTGGATTTTGCGACAAGGCCTTTTGCAGAACCGGCACAGCCTCCGGCAATTTTCCGGCTTCCAGCAGAGCGATGCCCAGCGCGTCCTCAGCATGCGCCTTCTGCAGGTGCGGAATTGCTTCGCTGGCATAGCCTTGCGCCAGCAGCGCGTATCCCAGCAACCGGTGAGCACCTTCCAGGCTGGGGCTAAGCTCCACGGCTCGCTTCAGTGGCGGAATAGCGTCCGCATAATCGCGCTTCTCGATGTAGATATCGCCCAGATCCACGAACGCGACCGCCAGCTTAGGATCGAGCTCAGTGGCTTTCTGAAATTCGGCCACCGCTGCATCCAGCTGCCCGCTCTTTTCGGCTTCCACTCCGGCGTGGAGATGCTGCAGAGCCGGCGATGGCGACGCCTGCAACGCGAGCAAAAGTGAAAGTAATACGCCGGTCATGATTTCTCCGGCTCCCGGACTTCAAGAAATTGATCGGCTTTGACGCTTTCAAGAATCTGATGCGCGCCGGAGGGCCAGTGAACTTCGACCTTCGCCACTTCCGCCGCGCCCAGGCCAAAGTGCAAGCGTTTGTCGCTGGCAGAAATGTAGCTGCCGGCGGTGGTTGCGAATCGCGTCTGGCCGTTTACCAGCACGCGTGCGCCCAAGCCGTCGCGGTTGCTGCGCGTTCCGCGCAAGGAAATAGAGAGCCAATGCCCACTACCGCCATGATTGAGAAGTACCAGTGGCTCTCCGCCGAGCGAGGTAACCACCACGTCCATCCAGCCATCATTGTTCAGATCGCCGAACGCAGCTCCGCGGCCGGCAATCGCGGAAGTGATTCCAGAATCGCCGCGCTCGAAGCGCCCATTGTGATTCAGCGCCAGTAGCGGCGGCTCTTTGTAATGCAGCATATGGTCTATCTGCTCGACGTTGTCCAGCACGTGGCTCTGTGCGACGAACAGATCCTTCCAGCCGTCGTTGTCGAAATCTTCCAAGCCAGCGCCCCACCCGGAGCTGGCCGCTGAGAGTAACCCCAAGCCGGCCTGGAGACTGCGGTAACTGAATGACCCGTTGCCGTCGTTGTGAAACAGCGCGTAAACCTCGCGTGGCAGCACGGTGACCAGGATGTCCGGCCGTCCATCGTTGTCGTAGTCCTGAAAGACGGTGCCCATGCCCGAAAGCGGTCTGCCATCGGCGGTAAGCGCCGCGCCCGCCTCCAGAGCGCGTTCGGTAAACGTCCCATCGCCATTATTGTGGAAGAGGAATTGGCGCATGCCGTCGTTCGAGACGAAAATATCGGTGAATCCGTCGTCATCGTAATCCGCGAAGGAGACTCCGAGCGAGCGTCCCTTGATCGAAGCAATGCCGGAATGCACGCTGACGTCTTCGAATGTGCCGTCGCCGCGATTGCGATAGAGGATATTGGTGGTGGCGGGAAATTCGGCAGGCGGACAGTAGGTCTGCCACTCGCCGCCGCAAATCTTGCTGTGCTGCGTGTCCCAAATCATGTAGCGCGTGACGAAAAGGTCCAGGTGGCCGTCGTTGTCATAATCCAGGAAGCCCGCCGAACAGCTCCAGCCGCCCGCCTCCACGCCCGCTTTAGCAGTCACGTCGGTGAAAGTGCCGTCGCCATTGTTGTGGTACAGCGTATTTTTGCCGTAGTTCGTTATATACAGGTCGGGGAAGCCGTCATTGTCGTAATCGCCCACCGCCACGCCCATGCCGTAGTTGCCGTCTCCGGCGTTGGCTAAGCCGGCCTCTTTGGTGACATCCGTGAAGCTGCCATCTGGATTCTGGCGGTAGAGGCGATTCCAATTGCGCGGATCGTGGCGGTCGAAAGTCTCGGGTGGATGCATCGGATTCGTAAGCTGTCCGCTATTCACCAGGAAAATATCGAGTAGGCCGTCGTTGTTGTAGTCGAAGAGCGCTACGCCGCCGCCCATCGTCTCGATCAGGTACTTCTGAGGCGTGGGCGAATTCACGTGCTTGAAATCCAGGCCGCGCGGGTGCTTTGCATCAAATAGTGCGGCGGGCACGGGCAACGCCAGGCCCATCGCGGCAAACGCTTCCAGGAAATCGCGTCGTGAAATCCGGCGGTTCATTCGATCTTTCGTGGGCTCCCGTGGGGCACTCGCAAGGTTAGCAGAAGTCACGCGCGGGCGCATCGCTGGCACGAAGCTCGTAGCTGCAGCTTCGAAAGTCGAGGTCATTGCGGCCAGCTTTGCCCTGCAAGCGAAAGAGAGGGATGCCAATTATCAGAGTCAAGTGCGCAAAAGCTTCGCTGAGGATGCCTTTTGAAGGTGAAAAGAACGAAAGGTGGATGCCGGGGGGAGGCATCCACCTTCGCTCCACTCACGCGCTAGAACAGGAACTTCAGTCCGAACTGAATCAGCCGCGGGCTGTTGAGCTGACTGTTAACGATCCCGAAGCCGGTGTTGTTGGTCGCTCCCAAAGCCACATTATTACAGCAAGCGGCGTTGGGAAGCCCAAACTGGACGCGATTGAATGCGTTGAAGAACTCTGCCCGGAACTGGAAGCCGAGCTTGTTTTCCGGGCCAAAGTTCGTCGTCTTATAGAGCGCAATGTCCCAGTTGTTGATCCCGGAGCCTCGGATTGTGGAATCCACTCGCGACTCGTCGCCAAAGGCCCAGGCAGATGCTGCAAGAGTGCCACCCGGAGGCGCGAAGCAGTTCACGTTGAACCAAGCGAATCCATTGAAGTTAGGCGCTTGCGCTCCTGCGCCCTTGTTGCATCCTGCTACAACATCCGGACGCAGGGCAAAGTTTTGAGAGAAGCCCGCGCTTGAAAGTGCCGTGGACCCACCATACGTGAATGGCACGGGGAAGCCCTTCTGAAATGCGGTGACGCCATCAACACCCCAGCCAGAAACGACCTTGTCCATCACGCCGGTAGCGTCGGACATGTACTTTTGCCCGTGACCAAAAGGTAGGTCATAGACGTAGCTGAACACCAGACGCTGCGACACGTCTTGCGCGGAGAGCGACTTCTCCCCTTTAAGGTTATTCCAGTCTTGAACTTGGCCGACGCCAGACCCCTCTAGCCAGGTTGTTAGGGTGTCTGTATTGCTTAACAACTTAGCGTTGGTGTAGGCAGCAAGAAACGAACCGCCATTCGCAAACCGCTTGGTTGCAGTCAGTTGGAACGAGTTATAGTTGCTTCCGCAGCAGCCATCCCCGACAAGGGACAAGCCGCTATACTGGGGGTAGGGACGGTCCAACTGACCCGCAGTAATCGTAGGGTTGCTCGTTGGATTTAATCCGCTTACAGTCGTAATCCCGGTGAACGGGTTCGGAATCGTCGAAGTAATCGTAACCGGTTGGTTTGCCAGAGATTGTTGCTCCGCTTGAGCGTAAAACGAATCGGGAATATTATTGATTGAGACGTTATTTGAATTCGCCAGGTGCACGCCTCGTGAGCCGGCATAGGCCGCGTCAATGAACCAGCCCCAACCCAGCTGCCGTTGGACGTCCAGGTTGAACTGCTGCAAGTACCCGGGCTTATAGTTATAGTAGGGAGCCTCAAAGGGGTTTCCACCGGCGTCAAAAGCTGAAAGATTCCCGTTGCTGGGAAGCGGTGTATTGACATTCGGACCAAACGGCCCGTTGGTCGGGCAATTTAGCGTTCCAGAAGGTGACTGCGGGCTCGCGAGTCCCGGAGTGAGCGCACAGTTAGTAGCCGTTATCGTGCTGTTGGGAGTGATCCCGCCGTTTGTGCTTGCGACCCACAGAGTCGAGGCCAAGTTGAGCGGGTCATTGCTGGGGTTCATGTTAAACTGTAGCCAGTTCGGGATGTAGAAGATGCCGTAACCCGCGCGAATAACTGTCTTTTGGTCCCAGCTATAGGCAACTCCTATGCGCGGCATTACTTCCTTCTTATACAACGGTACGGCGGTCCGCCCGCTGTTAGTGCCAGTAGTAACGAAGAAGATGTCGCCCGGGCACGGGCTGCCGGGAACTCCATTCGGAAGCCCAGTAATCGGATTCAAGGTCGAGCTGCAACCTGTAACCGTATGGTTGACCGCGGCCGGATCCCAATAACTCGAAAGGTTATGACGCTCCGAGAAGTTTCCCGGCAAATCGTAACGCAAACCGTAGTTGATCGTTAGCTTTGGCGTGACCCTCCAGGTATCTCCAAAGTAAAAGCCCCAATAGGTCTCTTTTTGCGCCACGAGCGCCGGGATTTGCGCTTCACCGTAATTGTGGTTGAACACGCTCGATTGGTTAAGGCCGTACCCCAATTCGAAATCAGCAAAGGAAATGCCACCCGTCCCGCCGGAAACGGCATTGTTGCTCGTCCAACTGCCATCGAAAGCGAAAGCGCCGCTGGCGATGTTGGTCTGGGCGTAGTTGTCATAGGTTTCGATCAACTGGCTCCCAAACACCCAAGTGTGTTTTCCCTTGATCCAAGTCACGCTCGGCGAGAAGGCCGTCTGTGTGTCGTGGTCTTCGATGAAGCTCTGGCCTTGGGAACAGGTAATGCTCGGGTCCTCTGGCGCGAAGCAGGGTGTGAACGGCGACCGGCCAGCGGATGGAATATCGGCATTGTAAGACGAAGGCCAACCATATTGGGTCAAATCGAAGTTCGAGTTTGACGGTGAGCGCAGGTAGTGGAAGCGGCTGCCGCTTCCGCTGAGATTCAGGATTAAGTCGGGCCTTATTGTATAGCTGTAGTTGATGACGGCGGCGTTCGTCTGATACGTTTCCGCGCACTTGTCAGCGCACAACCCCGTGCCGAACGGATCCAGTGGCAGATCCAGTAGGTTGAAGAAGTTGTAACGGGCGAAAATGTGTTGGTTCGCATTGATGTTTTGATCCACCCGGCCTACATATTGATTGGCATTACCGCCCGAGGCCCCGGCTGCGGTAAAGTTATTTACTTCGTTGTCGTTCGTCGGCATTCCAATGTACTTCAGTTCTACCAATGCAGCCGGATTAATTACTGGAATCGTATTGTTGACGAACTGCGTTCGGGCGCAATTTGATGCCAGTTGCGTCGCGACACATGCAGCGCTAACGCTGAGTGGGTCGTAAATGGGAACGTCCGCCGGGAATACGCCGCCTCTCTCAGCCACGGTGGGCACCGTCGTAGTAAATACCGTGGATGCCCGCTGGCGGTATCCGTCATAGGCGAAAAAGAAGAAGGTGTGGTCCTTAATTATCGGACCACCAAACGTGCCGCCGAACTGGTTCTGTACATAAGGTGGATTCGCACTCACGAAATATGGCCGCGAGTTCAGGACTTTATTGCGCAAATACTCGTACGCTTCGCCGTGATACTGGTTCGTGCCGCCCTTGGTGCTCAGGTTGATCACGCCGCCCGAGAACTTGCCCCATTCCGGCCCCAGGTTATTGTATTGCACTTTGAATTCGGAAATCGCGTCCTGGTCGGGAATCAGAACCGGCAGGTTGATGTAGCCGATGTTGACAGGCTGGCCATCAATGTACTCGGCACTCTGGTTGCCAAACGAGCCGCCAACCTGGTAATTGCCCCAGCTGAACGGATTCGGGCCTACTTGCGAACCGCCGGTCGCGGAACCCGAGCCGCTGCCCCCCGCGATAGCAGCTGGAGAAAGCGTGATGAGGGAGAAAACGTTGCGGCCATTCAGCGGAATTTCATTGGTCTTGCGTTCATCAATTACCTGGCCGAGCGACGTGGTGGTGGGCTGTAGTAGCGGAGTTTCCGCCGTGACTTCCACGGTCTGCGTGACCGCGCCGACTTCCATAGTGGCGTCAATGCGGACAGCCTGCTGGACCTGCACGGCTACGGAGTCGCGCTTGGTGTGCTTGAAGCCGGCCTTCTCAAAGTCCACGCGATATGCGCCGGGGTTCAAGTTCACGAACTGATACAGACCGTCCGCCCCGGTGGTATAGGTCTGTTTCGCAGAGGTGCCCACGTTCGTGAGCGTAACCTGCGCGTCGGCAACCGCGGCGCCCGAAGCGTCGGTGACGGTTCCCGAAATGGAACCGAAGGTGGACTGCGCCGATAACGGCGAGCCCATCAGCATAGCGGCAAGGCAAATGCAGAAACCTATGGCGAGAACACACAGAAAGCGATTCGGCGACTTATTCATAAATCTATCTCCTCCCCCAAGAGAAGCGCATTAGGCCCACCCGGCCTACGCTACAAAGTTAGTGACACAACCATGTACCCGAATGGGAAAACAGTTTAGAGACCGCCCCATGATGGTCCACCCAGTTGCGCACACCAAAACACACCCCTGCGAACGCTAGAGCCACCCTGAACAAAAAGCTCTGTATATACAACCCATCGATTTTTTCGATACCACCCAGCTGCGGAGCATTTAGCTTCAAGTACCCTATTCTTGTCAAGCTAAAAATAACGATTTTCTAAAGACATTTCGTCAAACTACACAAATGAGCCATTGCGGGCATTCCATTTCGCAGTATTATGTGCGGGGCAGACGTGCCCTTCATCCCCTGCGCGAATGTCCTGGCTATTGATCGCGCGCACAGCTCAGACTATTTTTTCTGTCGAAATTTTTAAAGAGACAGCCCCATGGACAGCCGTGGCAAGATTCCAGGCGGCCGGAAGCTCCGCGTTGTCACGCTGAAGTCAGTAGCCGAGCATGTAGGACTAACGCCCGGTACTGTTTCAGCGGTATTGAATAACTCCGCGGCGGCTCGCTCCGTCCCGGAGCGCACCAAGAAGCGCGTTCTCGCCGCTGCGCGTGAACTGAATTACCGTCCCAATTATTTGGCGCGTTCCTTGCGCGTGCAACGCACCTACACCATCGGGGTGATCACGCGCGATCTGGGCGACGCTTATGCCGCGATGATCATCAGCGGCATCGAACGTTATCTGCGGCAGCATAGCTTTTTCTTTCTCACCGTCGCGCATCACAACGACAAGAAATTGCTCGACAGCTATTCGCACATTCTTCTGCAACGAGGAGTCGAGGGCCTGATCTCGGTGGACACCTTGCTCGGTGAATCAATGTCGTTGCCCACCATCGCCATCGCGGGTCACCGCCCCCTGGAAGGGGTAACGAATATTCTTCTGGATCATCGCCGCGCGGCCCAGTTGGCGCTGCAACATCTTTTCGAACTCGGCCATCGCGAAATTGCTTTCATGAAGGGACCGCACTACAGTTCGGACTCCACCGATCGCTGGAAAGCAATTCTGCACGTCGCCCAGGAACTCGGTATCGCGGTGCGGCCGGAGCTCACCATTCACCTGGAAGGCGACTTGTCCACGCCGGAGGTCGCCTATCCCGCCACCAAAGCGTTCTTGTGCAACCGCAACATGCCATTCAGCGCGCTCTTCGCGTTTAACGATAATTCCGCGTTGGGCGCCATCAGCGCATTCCAGGAAGCCGGCATGCACGTCCCGAACGATATTTCGGTAGTAGGCTTCGACGACATCAAAATGGCGCCTTACAGCAATCCGCCACTGACGACCGTGCGGCAGCCACTTCTGAAGATGGGCGAGATCGCGGCGCGCTCCGTGCTGAGCCAAATCAAGAACAGCGAAGACTACGTTGCGGAGATATTGATTGAGCCGGAATTTGTGGTGCGCAAATCTACCGGGAACGCGCGTTTGCAATTGTCGCCGTGCACTGAAGGGTTGCACAACGCCAGCTAAAGAACGCAGCCAATTCAAACGAAATTACGGGAGAGCCCCGATTCAATGCCCATAGCCAATTCGAACGTTTCCCCTGCAGCCACAGCCGTGCCAGCCGTCACCGACAAGCCGGCCATGGCCATGGTGACAACTCTGTTTTTCATGTGGGGTTTCCTCACCTGTCTGAACGACATTTTGATTCCGCACTTGAAGTCCATCTTCGATCTGACCTACGCCAAAGCAATGCTCATCCAGTTCAGTTTTTTTGGCGCGTACTTTGTTTTCGCATTGCCGTCCGGAAAATTGATCGAGTGGATTGGCTATAAGAAGGCGATGGTTAGCGGCCTTTTCACGATGGGAGTGGGCGCGCTGCTTTTCGTGCCGGCTGCGAGTGCGCCTTCCTTTCAGTTGTTTCTCGCGGCTTTAATTATTCTTGCAGCGGGCATCACTCTGTTGCAGGTATCCGCGAATCCGTATGTGGCCGTCCTGGGTCCTGAGCGAACGGCCTCCAGCCGGTTGAATTTGACGCAAGCTTTCAATTCGTTGGGCACGACGGTGGCGCCGTGGTTTGGCAGCATGCTGATTTTGAGCGCAGCGCCCGTCGCTGCGGATGTGATTCGTGGAATGTCCACCGATCAGCTGCAAGCGTACCGTTTGCAGCAGGCTTCTTCCGTGAAGCTGCCTTATATCGGCCTGGCTATCGCGCTTTTTCTGCTTGGCCTGGTCATCGCGAAATTCAAGCTGCCGGTCATCGCGTCCGTGGAACCACATGGAAAAGTTCACGACTCCATCTGGAAATATCCGCGATTGATAATGGGCGCGATCGGAATCTTTGTCTATGTAGGCGCGGAAGTGGCCATCGGCAGTTTGCTGGTCAATTACATGAGCCAGCCAAATATCGGAAACATCTCGATCCAACTGGCCGCGAAATTCGTTTCGCTCTATTGGGGCGGAGCGATGCTGGGCCGCTTCATCGGTTCCGCTGTGCTGCAGAAGGTGCGCTCCGGCACGTTGCTGGGCTTTTCCGCCCTCGCGGCGTTTTTGTTGGTCGCCACTTCGATGCTGAGCTTCGGGCATTTGGCCATGTGGAGCATCCTGTTAGTTGGCTTCTTCAATTCAACGATGTTCCCCAGCATCTTCACTATTTCTATTGAGGGCCTCGGACCGCTGACCGGCAAGGGCTCGGCTTTGCTGGTCTGCGCCATCGTGGGCGGCGCGATCATTCCAGAGCTGCAGGGCGTGCTCGCGGACCGCATCGGCATCCATCATGCGTTCATTCTGCCCGCGCTTTGCTACCTATATATAGCGTCATTCGCGTTCAGAAATAACAAGCCACACGGCGCGGCGCCTGCGCATTCTTAGCCAAGAACTGGCTGGACGGATGCGGGCAGTCTTTCGCCTGCGGCGCGCGTCCGCCGGAATTCCTGTTTTCTCGCTTCCCAATTCGTGTACATTGCTTGCCGTCGCACCGCAAGCGGAATCCACCGGCGCGCGTCAAACGGGGCGTGGCGCCTGGATCTAGCGGTTCGCGAACGACGGAGCAAGCCATTCGGACATGACCTCAGATTCGTTCTCGATCGGAATTGATTTCGGAGGCACAAACCTGCGCCTCGCGGCATACACTCCCGCGGCTGGATTTCTGGAGACAATCCAGATGCCCACGCGCCTGAAGGCCGGCCGAGACGCCGTGGTCGCGGATATGTGCGCGGCAATTCGCAAACTCCTCGATCGTTACTCGCCGCAGCTCGCGCTGACAAGGCATCGCCATCGGTTCGCCCGGACCGATCGAATTGCCCGAAGGCCGGCTGCGCAATTTGCCCAACCTTCCCGGCTTCGACGGTTTGGAATTGCGCGCGGCTGTGGAGCAAAGCGTGGGCGTGCCCGTCGTCGTGGAAAACGACGCCAACGTCGCGGCCCTGGCCGAATGTGTAGCCGGCAAAGGTAAAACGCTCGGCATTGATTCCTTGTGTTTTTTGACGCTGGGCACTGGAGTCGGCGGCGGAATCATTTTCCACGGCAAAATCTGGGACGGACTCAACGGCATGGCCGGCGAAGTGGGCCACATCAACATCTGGCCGGACGGCGCAGCGTGCGGCTGCGGCGCTCACGGCTGCCTGGAGCCATTAGCATCGGCCACCGGAGTACGGCGCAGAGCCAAGGAATTGATCGCCGCCGGAAAATCGCCGGCATTGGCAGCGCTGGAAAAAAGCAATCCGGATTTCACGCCGCGCGATGTCGCCGGGCTCGCCAGCACAGGCGACCGGGATGCCCAGATAATTTTCGACGAAGTGGGCCTTGCGCTCGGCAGGGGACTGGCAGCTCTCATCAACACGCTAAATCTGCCGCTTTATGTGGTGGGCGGCGGTTTGTCGAGTTCCTGGAATTTGTTTTCTCCGGCGCTCTTCGAGGAATTGCGTTATCGCAGCTATGTATTTCGCATGACGGATCCGGACAAATCCGACGCTGCGCGTGGGACCAAGGCGAAAACCTACGTCACGCTCACGGAATTAGGCCCTGAGGCAGGACTGCTCGGCGCTTGCATATTGCCGTTCACGGTGTCTCCGAATGGTGCATAGCTTGGGCATTCTCATCGCTGCCGCGCGGCCGCGCAGTGTGCTGAAAAATTTTCGCCAGGAAACTCCATGAGACTGAATTCTTACTTGCTCAAGGCCAGCATCGTCGGCGCGCTCGGCGGATTGCTTTTCGGATTCGACACCGCCGTAATCGCCGGCACTACGCACTCCCTGCAGCAGGTTTTCAATCTCTCGGAGTGGTCGCTGGGAATTACGGTCTCGATTGCGCTATGGGGCACGGTGGTCGGCGCGCTGACAGCGGGCTTACTCGGTCAGCGCCTCGGAGGTCGTAACGCGCTGCGCCTGATGGCGGTGCTGTACATCGTTTCCTCGCTCGGTTGCGCCTTCGCCTGGAATTGGCCGGCGCTGGTAATTTTCCGCTTCATCGGAGGCCTGGGTATCGGCGGTTCCTCCGTCCTGGCTCCGGTTTATATCGCGGAGCTGGCTCCCGCGGACTTACGCGGCCGCCTGGTGGGAATGTTTCAGATCAACGTGGTCCTGGGAATTCTGCTCGCGTATTTTTCGAACTATTGCATCGCCAGGCTTGGAATGGGCGCGCTGGAGTGGCGCTGGCAACTGGGCGTCGCTGCGGCGCCGGCCCTGCTCTTTCTCGTCATGCTTTTCGGGATTCCGCAGAGTCCTCGCTGGCTGGCCACGCAACATCGCGTCGCAGAAGCGCGCAGCGTGCTGACTCTTTTGCGCTCCTCGGATTACGAAACGGAACTTAAAGAAATCGTGGATTCGATCCACCTGGAGAGATCGCAAGGCGACGAGCCGCTGTTCCAGCGCAAGTTTCGCTATCCTATTTTTGTGGCCATCGCCACCGGAGTGTTCAACCAGCTGGCGGGAATCAACGCGATTCTCTACTACTTGCCCTCCATTTTCATGGCCGCGGGATTCAGCAAATTGTCCGGAGACTTGCAGGCAGTCGCCATCGGCGCCATGAATTTGTTTGCCACGCTGCTGGCCATGACCTTAATTGACAAACTCGGCCGCAAAACCCTGCTGCTGGTCGGTTCGGCGGGAACGGCGCTCTGTCTATCCGGCGTGGCGATGATTTTTTTCACGCAGCGCAATCAAGACTGGCTGGTCTGGATCTTGGTGGGCTACATCTTCTTCTTCGCACCGCTCGGCGCGGTGATTTGGGTTTATATCGGCGAGATCTTTCCCAATACCGTGCGCTCCAAGGGCCAGGGCCTGGGCAGCTCTTCCCACTGGATCATGAACGCCATTATTTCCGCCCTCTTTCCCGTAGTCGCCAAAACTTCCGGCGCATATCCCTTCGTATTTTTCGCGGCCATGATGGTTCTGCAATTTTTCATCGTCATGTTCTTCTACCCGGAGACCAAGGGATTTACCCTCGAGGAAATGCAACACCGTCTGGGCATTGATTAACAAGCGAGCGCGCACTTCCGGCGCGAGCGTTGCGCTAGGGCGCGCGACGCCAGACGGAATAGATCGCGCTTGTCCATCGCAGTTCGATTAGCGAGGGGTGACCTTGCGCAGTTTCTCGCTGACTCAGTCCTACGTGGTGCTCTCCGCCAGCGGCAACCAAACCTGAAAGCGCGTCTCGCCGGGTTTCGAGCTGATTTGAATATCGCCCTGATGTTTTTTCACAATTCGCTGCACCGTGTCGAGCCCTAGCCCGGTCCCTTGCCCAACGCCCTTGGTGGTGAAAAAAGGCTCGAACATGTGCGCCTGCACCTCGCGCGAAATTCCCGGGCCATTATCCGTGATCTCCACGACGACGGAATTGTCGTCGCGAAACGTTCGTATTTTAAGCTTGCCTTCGCCGCCCATGGCGTCAATCGCGTTATCAATAATATTGGTCCAAACCTGATTTAGCTCGCTGCCAAACGAATTTACCAGCAGCGGAATTTTCTGGTAGTCGCGCTCCACCGCCACTCCACGCTTGAGCTTGTGATTCAAAATGGTAAGAGTGGTTTCCAGGCTTTTCACGATGTCCACGTTCTGCAGCGGCGTCTGGTCCATGTATGTGTATTCTTTAATGGCACGGACAAGGTCGGAAATGCGCGATGTGCCGCTCTCGATCTCATTCAACAGAGTCGCGACCTCCACCGATGCAGCGATTCGCACCAGAGCGGCACGCGCCGAGTCCGCGTCCAGGATTGCAAACAACGACTCCAGCGCCTCCGGTTTCACGTTTCGCCGCGCCAGATCCGCGGCCATTTGCCACAAGTCATTCTGTCCGTGACTGCGCAACAAGGAATCAATCTGCTCTTCCAGATCGCTCATGGCCAGCGGGTCCGGCGGAATAGCATCGCTTTGCACGAACGCATTTTCCAGCTTTTCAATTTCTGCTTTCTGCGCAGTCGTCAGGTCGCGGCTTCCCAGCTCATGGCTCGCGTCGCGGATTTTCTTCAGCACGTCGCGCAACTGGCTCGCGGCGCGCTTCGCAGCGGAGGCTGGATTGTTGAGTTCATGCGCGAGCCCGGCAGAAAGTTTGCCCAAAGAAGCGAGCCGGTCGCGCTGCTGCTCCCGGCGCGTGGTTTCGCGAATCCGATCAGACATCATGCCAACCAACCGCTGGGTCAGTTCAGGCATTTTGTGAACAAGTTCCGGAAACTGCGACGCCGGATAGCGCAATACCCGCGAATCGGTGATCGCTTTCGCGCCCACGGTAAACTGTTTCATCCGCGAAAAAGGCAGCACTCCCGTCACATCACCAGGCTTCACCGGAATCACTACCGTTTCGCCGCCTAATTCGCCGCGCACCTGCAGCTGTCCCTCGAGAAAAACAAACATGGCGTCGGCAGGATCGTCCGCGCGGAAGGCCGTGTCACCCGCCTTGAGATTCATTTCCTGCGCCTGGCTAATGAACCAGGCAATCTGATCATCCGGCAAATCCGCAAACGCCGGCACTTTCAGCAATTCTGATTTTTCGACCATTAGACCTTGCTCAAATATTGATGGATGAATTGCACGGCAACCGATCCTTCGCCGACTCCGGAAGCCACCCTCTTCACTGAACCGTGACGCACGTCACCCACGGCAAAAAGTCCCGGAACATTCGTCTCCAGCAGGAAAGGATCTCTGTCGAGACCCCAGCCTTTGGGGCGATCTCCGTCTCGAATCAAGTCGGGGCCGGTCAAAATAAATCCGTGTTCGTCGCGCTCCACCAGATCGGCCAGCCAATCCGTGCGCGGCTGCGCTCCGATGAAAATGAACATCGCGCTCGCCGGAACCCGGTCAATCTGATTGGTGTCCGAACAAAGAAATGAAATCTCCTCCAGATGCGTTTCGCCGTGCACTTCGGAGACGCTGGCGTTCGCCCACAGCTGCACGTTGGGCCGCTCCTTGATTTGGTCAATCAAGTACTGCGACATGGTGCTCGAAAGCGATTTGCCGCGCACCACGATCACCACCCGCTCCGCGTACTTCGCAAAGTTCATCGCCGCTTGCCCCGCTGAATTCGCTCCCCCGATCACGTAAACGATTTCGCCCTTGCAGGACAACGCTTCCGTCGAGCCGCCGCCGTAATAAACGCCCGCGCCCTGCAGCCGGTCGATCCCCGGAGCTTCCAGCCTCCGCCACTGCACGCCCGTCGCGATCATCAGCGCGTGGCACGAAATCTCGTTGCCATCCGCCATTTTGATCATGCGATAAGGACCTTCCACTCGCACGCCCAGCGCTTCCTGCGGCGCCAGAATTTCCACGCCAAACCGCTGCGCTTGCACCACCGCGCGCCGCGCCAGATCGCCGCCGCTCAGCCCCATCGGAAATCCCAGATAATTTTCGATGCGCGAACTCATTCCCGCCTGTCCGCCCGGAGCTTCGCGCTCGATCATCACGGTGTGCAGTCCTTCGGACGCGCCGTAAACGGCCGCGGCCAGACCCGCGGGCCCGCCACCGACGATTGCCAAATCATAAAAATTCGTTTGCGCGCGAGTTTGCAATCCCACTTTTTGCGCCACTTGCGATGGAACGCTATCCAGCAGCTTCGAGCCGTCCGGAAAAAGTACAATCGGTAAACTGGAGGCTTCCGGGCCCAGCACTTCCAGCAATCGCTTCGTTTCCGGATCACTCGCCGAGACCTCGACGTCAACCCACTGATAGGGAACCCGATTCCGCGCCAGAAAATCCCGCAACTCGTACGACTTCGGTGACCAGCGCGTCCCCAGCACCCGTATGCCTTCAAATTTCGGCCGGTACGAAGCGCGCCAATCGTCCAGCAGATCATCCAATTGCGGGTAAAGGTGCTCGCTGGGAGGATCCCACGGCTTCAAGAAGAAATAATTGATGCTGGCCTCGTTGATGGCGCCGATGGCCGCGTTGGTATCGGCGTACGCAGTCAGCAGCGCTCGTTTGGCGTCCGGGAAAATATGCATCGCTTCCTGCAGGAACGCTACGCCATCCATGTGCGGCATGCGCTGGTCGGCCAGCAGCAATGCCACACTGTCATTACGCAGTTTCAATTGCTTCAGCAGCGTTAGCCCCGCCTCGGGAGAGTCGCTTCCGATCACCCGAAATTCAGCGCCATATTTCGTACGCAGGTCGCGCTCGATGGCCCGCAGCACATCGGGGTCGTCGTCAACACTCAGCAAAATTGGTTTCGCCATGTTCGGTCCCAGTTGTGATGCCTAAATATAATGTTGGATTACTCGGCCATTCGGAATTGCAGGATGTCCCAAATCGCTTTTCCACGGCACGGAGGGTCGGCGCGCGATATCACAGATCAGCGAACGGCGAGCCGGCCTACCTGATGTAGAGGCTGGGCGGTGACCAGCATCCAATATACCCGACACCCGACCCCAATGCCGAACGGCTTTTTACACCGCAAACTCCCTCCCTGGCCACGCATTTCTAATCCCGCGCAGCAAGATCAATAACGTCCGTAACTTCCAGAAAACAAACGATGGCGCCCCATTCTAATCCCGGTTATAACCATGTTTTGCGTGCGGCGCGAACGCGAAACGGGAAGAGGCCAATGGCTGGGCTGGGTTCTCCGCATGTGGTCAATATAGAAGATCTCAGGCGCCTGGCGCGGCGGCGCCTGCCCAGAGCGGTATTCGACTATATGGACGGCGGCGCCGCGGACGAAGTCACGCTGCGGGAGAATTGCCGCGCGTTTCAGGACGTGGTGCTGCGCCCGCGGCACGCTGTGGCTAACGAGAAGTGCGATTTGCGCACCACCGTGGTGGGGCAGCAGATTTCTTTTCCGGCGATACTGGCGCCCGTCGGCTACAGCCGCTTGATGCATCCAGGTGGCGAAGTGGCTGCGGCGCGCGCCGCTGGGGAAAGCGGGACGGGATTCATTCTCTCCACAATTTCCGGCCACAAGATGGAGAGAGTGAAGGCGGCCTCCAGCGGGCCGGTGTGGTATCAGCTCTATGTGGTAGGAGGGCGCGCGGCGGCGGAAGCGGCGATTGAACGAGCGCGCGTCGCGGGATTTACCGCGCTGGTCGTAACGATTGATACGCCGGTGGCGGGTTTGCGCGAGCGCGACGTGCGCAACGGCGTGAAAGAGTTGATGGGCGGCTCGCTGCTGGCAAAAATTCCGTTCCTGCCAAATCTTCTGGCGCACCCTGGATGGCTGGCGGCGTTTCTGGCCGATGGCGGCGTGCCCAAACTTGAAAATATTGTTACCGCCAGCGGCGCGGCCATGCCCATGACGGACGTGGCTGCGGCTCTGGCGAGCGCGGTGGTTACCTGGAACGACCTGCGTTGGCTGCGCAAGGCTTGGCGCGCGCCGATCATAGTGAAGGGCGTGCTGACGGGCGACGATGCGCGCCGCGCGATTGATGAAGGCGCCGAAGGCGTGGTGGTATCGAATCACGGCGGGCGTCAACTAGATGGCGTGGCAGCTACGCTGCGCGCGTTGCCGGAAATCGTAGCGGCGGTGAACGGGCAAGCGGAGATATTGATGGATGGAGGGATCCGCCGCGGCTCCGACATCGTGAAAGCCATTTGCATGGGGGCCCGGGCAGTGCTGGTGGGGCGCGCATACGCGTACGGGCTGGGCGCCGCCGGGCAAGCAGGAGTGGCGCGAGCGCTCGAGATATTGCGGACCGAAGTGGAGAGAACGATGAAGCTGCTGGGTTGCGCGTCGGTGGCGGAACTAGATTCGTCGCTGGTGCAAGTGCCGGAAAACTGGCTCGCAAAAGCGCGCGAGTAACGGGCTGGGGCATTCTTTCGCGCAAGGGCTGCCGTCAATGACTAGATTCGGTATTGCGCGCATCAGACGGTGCCGGAAAAGCAATTGGGAGCGTTTCGGTGCCGCGGGTGCTAGCGATTTGCGCCCAGCGCGTACAAGCCGCCGTCAACAAGGATCGTTTGGCCCGGTGACCGCGGTGGCAGCGCCGGCCAGGAAAAGGGCGACATCAGCGCACTCGGCAACGGTGGCAAGTCTTTTCAGTGGCGTCACACTTTCTTCGGCTTGAAACGCAGAATCGGAATCAGGACGACCGGCAAATTGCGTGCGAATCAGTCCGGGAGAAATTGCGTTGACGCGAATTTCGGGAGCCAGCGCCCGCGCGAGCGATTTGGTCATGGTAATGACGCCGGCTTTGGCCGCGGCGTAGGCCATCGAACTTCCGACGCCCGTAGAACCGGCAACGGATGCGACATTTACGATTGCGGCGCCGGGCTGCTTGCGCAGGAACGGCACCGCCGCTCGAACACAGTAAAAGACACCGCGCAGATTAATGTCGAAGGTCTTGTCCCAGATTTCGTCGGTGAGTTCATCCAGGTTGCGGTGCGGCACACGCGTGCTCCAGCCCGGCGTTATTCACCAGCACATCCAGGCGTCCGAATTCGCGTTCCACTTGCGCGAGCATGGCGCGAACTTCAGCGTCCTTGGCAACGTCGGCCTGAACTGCAATCGCCATTCCTCCGGCCGAGCGAATCTGCGAGACGAGGGCTTCTGCCGGATCGCGCGATGTACGGTAGTTCACCGCGACTTTGGCGCCAGCCCGCGCGAATCGCTCCGCAATGGCGCGTCCAATGCCGGTGCCAGCGCCGGTTACCAGCGCCGCTCGTCCTTCCAGATTCATCGTCGTCAGGCTCCCCGCCGCGGCTGCGATTACTTCTTTTCGATTTGGCCTGCAAATTGGGCTGCATCCCGGTACTTCACCGTCTGCAGATGCTCGCAGTACAAGACCAATTCCCCCGGCATCTTGAAAACTTCGTAGGACACTTTGACCATTCCCATGGTCGGATACTTCGGCCGTTTTTCGAGATTGGTGCGGATCGTGTAGATCGTGTCGCCGATAAATACCGGCTTGATGAAGCGCAGCTTGTCGTAGCCGTAGCTGAAGGTATGGATATTGTTGTGAGCCATCAGCCCCAGCCCCACGCTGAACACCATGGCGCCGGCCACGAGGCGCTTGCCGAATATGCCTTCTTGTTTCGCGAAAATTTCGTCGGCGACGTAGGGATGCATGTCCAGCACCAGAGCGTTGAAGGCCATGCTCTCGCCTTCCGAGATCGTTCGCCGGATGGAGCGGGCGCGGAGGCCCACTTCGAAATCCTCGTAGAGCCAGTCTTCCTGGTTCCAAATGCGAATGGCTTCGTGTTTCGCGGGGTCAGGGTTTGGGTTTGTCACTTTGATTCCTCTCTTGCGCTGCGGACGAAGTTGCTCAGGCGCGAGTCGCCGCCAAGGCCAGACGTTCCGCAAATCGTTTGTTGAGAGACGTAATCAGTTGCAGGTCGCTGGTCTCGCCCTGCAAACATCGGTTGATCTCGATGCCGGCGATCTCAAAAAAACGAACGAACCCGTCGAAGCGCGGCCGCACATAGGATTTTTGCAGAGTTTCCAGCGTGCCGGAAAAAAAACCACACGCTGCGGCGTCTATTTCCGGATCCAGCCACGCAGAGAGGCTCGCCGGTTGCCCGCCTTCCTTCACGTATGTGCCGCGCTGGTGCTCCGGGCTTGCCAGCCACTTGGCATACGCCACGGCTTCGTCGCGATAACGGCCGTGCTTGCTCACGGCCACGCCCGTCCCGCCCAGCTGCGTGCCAGTACAGCCAATCTCGCCGGCAGCCGGGGCATTCGTGAATTGCAAACGCACGGGATTTTCCCGGCGGGAATAATTGGAATAGCCATAGGCCCACGGGCAATAGACAGCGTCGGTTTCAGCGACCATGTGGTCGTACACCTGGATGGGGTTCCAATCCGTGGATTTGGGATGCGCGATGGCAATGAGGGCGTGGAGGCGATCGAGAGCTTCGCGCGCGACCGCGTGTTCTACAAATGGCTCGGCATTTTCGGCGATGGGATGGCCCAAATTCGCGGTGAGCGTGAAGAACAGGCTGATTGCATCAATGGGGCAGGCCGCAACCGCTATGAATTTGCCGTTCGCGCGCGCCTTTTGCCCCAACTGAAGAACCTCGTCGAAAGTTTTGGGCGGCTTCGAGGAGAGCTGCCGCAGAAGGTCAGGACGATACGAGGCGACCTGCGTTGCTGCATCCACCGGCAAGGCCCAGAGGCCGCCTGCATACCGATAGGATTCCGCGGAGGGCCCGACAGAATCACTCGCGAGGCTCGCGATTTCAGACGCGCTGAGAAACGGATTCAGGTCAACGAGAGCATCGTGGGCGGCGGCAAATCCGACGAACGGATGATCCATGATGATCAGATCGTAGCGATCGAGATACTGTTCAATCGGAGCTTCGCCGAATTCACGCAGAGTCCGGCGATCCCATTGGATCTTGATTCCGGGATGGGATTTCTCGTACTCGGGAGCGCCTTGCAGCAGCGGAGAATACCCGCGCGGATGGTCCCAAGTGAGGCCTTTTAATGTTACTTGCACATTCCCCTCATAAGCGCGCGTTCTGCTCGCAGCGTCATGCGTTGCTCGGCGCCGGTTTCCTTTGCACGATCAGGATGTGCTCGCAATACATGACGACTTCGCCGCGCTGGTTGATCACTTCGCACGCTTCGATCACGCGGCCGGAATCCGCGCGCTTGGGGTCTGGCTGCTTTTCCTTGATCGTGACGCGCGTGTGAATCGTGTCGCCGATAAAAACGGGCTTCGGAAAGCGCAGCCGGTCGTATCCGTAAGTGAAAGCGACCGGGTTGATCTGGCCGGCGGTGAGGCCGATGCCAATCGCAAAAGTCATCGTGCCGTGGGCGATGCGCTGGCCGAACGAGGATTCGCGCGCGAATTCCGCGTCCACGTGATGTGGAAAGTAGTCTCCGCTATGGCCGGCGTGGATTACCACATCGGTTTCGGTAATCGTGCGGCCGGAAGTAATCCTCTGCGCGCCAACTGTGTACTCTTCGAAGTACTCCGTTTTCGTCATAGCTCAGCCTCCCATGCCGGTGAGCTGCGCTTTACGCCCGCCGATGGCGATGGATAGCGCCCGGCTCGCTGACTGGAGCGCCGCTTTCACCTGTGGCGGACCAATGCGGTCTCCGATGCGCGGCAGAAACGGCACAGAGAGAGCTGCGATCGCTTCCTGATGCTGATTTAGAACCGGGTAGCTGATATTCACAACTCCTTCGACCTGATAGCTCGGCATTTCTTCGTAACCGCGCTCGCGAATCCGCGCCAGGTGTTCTGCCCAGATCCGCAGGCAGTGGGCGGTCGGTGCGCCGGCGCCACGCTGTGAGTGAGCGCGTCCGCATTTCGTCGCGTTGAAAAGCGAGGATCAGGTGCCCGGAAGCCGTGTGCAACAAATCAATTCTCGCGCCGAGTTTCAAAGCGAAGCCCGCGCTGCCGGGGGCATCCACTTGAGTAATAACCACCACCTCGCCATTGCTAGGCATCGCCAGGTGACAAGATTGGCGCGTTTTGTGCGCCACTTCTTCCATCAGCGGGCGCGCCTTGGCCACGAATCGCTGCAGCGGATGGTGCCGGTGCGCGAGTTCAAAAAGTTTCAGCGTCAGTTGAAAGCGCTCGTCGGGCAGCACCTGAGAAATATAGCCGCGCTCGGCAAGGCAAACGAGCATGCGGAAAATTTCGCCGACGGTGCGGCCGAGGCGGCGAGCCACCTGGCTGGTGGTGAGGCCCTCCGGCTCGGATGCAAAAAGCTCCAGGATATCTAAACCCTTGTCGAGCGCGGGAGCGGTGTAGCGGGCACTGAGGGGACGTGCCGGGGAGTGGGTGCTGCGTTTCAGTCGCGTGGCTCGCATAGGACTGAACGGCAGTGTACACGATAATTTCTCTAATGAAAATAGCATTTCATATATGCAATACTAGGATTTCGCAGACGCGCCACGTGAGGTTACGCAGATGATCACAGCTCCATCCTCGACGGATCCCATGCAAGATCGGCCCTTACACGGCCTGCTGGTCCTGGATTTCAGCCAATTTCTCTCCGGGCCGCTGGCTACCCTGCGCCTGGCGGATCTTGGCGCGCGCGTGATCAAGATCGAGCGGCCCGGGCAAGGCGATCTGGGGCGAACGCTCTATTTGAGCGACACGGATATCAACGGCGAAAACACCCTGTTCCACGCCATCAATCGGAACAAAGAGAGTTTGGCCGCGGACCTGAAGAATCCTCGTGACATCGAAAAGCTGCGCCGCCTGATCGCCCGCGCAGACGTGATGGTTCAGAATTTTCGTCCTGGTGTGATCGAACGACTGAAGCTGGACTACCAAACGGTGGCGCAAACGAATCCGCGCATCGTTTACGGATCGGTCAGCGGCTACGGCGACGCCGGGGCATGGCGCGACCGCCCCGGCCAGGATCTGCTGGCACAGGCGCGATCGGGAATTATGTGGCTGAGCGGTAATGAAGGCGACCCGCCGACTCCCTTCTCACTGGCGATTGCCGACATGCTGACGGGACACAATCTTTGCCAGGGAATTCTGGCATGTCTGGTGCGGCGAGGCATCACGGGACGCGGCGGGCTTGTGGAGGTCAGCCTGCTGGAATCGTTGCTGGACTTTCAGTTCGAAGTTCTCACCACCTACATGAACGATGGCAGGCGGCCCCCGCGACGCGCCGCGTTTCGCAATGCGCACAGCTATCTCGCCGCGCCTTACGGAGTGTACGACACGAAAAATGGACATCTGGCCCTGGCGATGACCCATCTTCCAACGCTGGGAACCTTGCTTGCAATTCCAGAGCTGACCCAAATTAAGAACTCCGCGGAAGGATTCCAGCGGCGAGATGAAATTAAACGCCTGATCGCGGAGCGGCTGCGCGGACAGACCACCGAGCACTGGCTGGGCATTTTGGACGCCGCCGATATCTGGTGCTCCGAAGTGCTGGACTGGCCGAAACTTCTCAACAGCGAAGCATTTCAGCAGCTGGATATGCTGCAAACTCTCGCGAACGGAAAAGGGCTGGAAATTCTTACGACGCGCTGCCCATTTCGATTAGATGGCAAGGTATTGAAGAGCGCAAAGCTCGCGCCAAAGGTCGGCGAGCACACCGAATTGATTACGCAAGAATTTGCGCTGTAGGCTTCTAGAATCTTCCGAATTGCCGGAACGCTGCGACTGGATGCGTGCCCTGCAGGATTGATTTGCGGACGAGATTTTCGGTCTGTACTACTGCTTCGGCTTTGGACACAACGTCTGCCGCGATGGATTGCGGAATCACCAGGACGCCATCGCGGTCACCCAGAATGTAATCACCGGGCGCGATGTGGACGCGGCCGATGACGATCGGAATATTGTGAGCAACGAGCCTCCAGCGCCCGACGATATCCACGGGAGTCTTATAACGGGCAAATACCGGGAAGCCCAGCTTCAAGATGTAGTCCGTGTCGCGAGCGCCCCCATCAATCACGGCGCCGCGTGCGCCACGGTATTGCGCGGTCTCCGTGGAAAGTTCACCCAGATGAGCCGCGAGACTGTCATTGGGCTGGTTCACCAGAACGTCGTCCGGCTTGACGTCACCCAACATTTTCAGGAACGGAACAAAAATCACTTCCGGATCTTCGCTGTCGGTGGGCTCGCCGAGGATCGTCAAGGCCTTACCCACAACAACGTGACCTGGATGAAGTGACTGGATTTCGTGCGGCAAGACTTGATCGTGAAATCCCATTTCGTCCAGGATGTCGCTGACGGCGCCCGTATACGGGATCTGGGAGAGTCTTTCGACAAGCCCGCCCACTTTTTGCTCGCTCATAAGAGTTAGTGACCTTCCTTCGTTCGCGGCAGCTGCATTCAGTCCAGCCGGTAGATTCGCATCGCGTTATCGTGGAAAAGTTTTCGTTGCTTCGCTTCCCCGGCGGCATGCGTGAGGGCTAGCAGCGTCGTAACCCACTGCTGGTAACTCGCAGTGAGATTGCACACGGGCCAGTCGCTTCCAAACATCACGCGATCCCAGCCAAACGATTCGATCGCGTGCTCCACGAACGGCCGGAGATCTTCGGCCTGCCAGTTCACCGGGTTCGCGTAAGCGACCAGACCGGAGATCTTGCAGGAAACGTTGGGGAGGTTCGAGAGCTCGCGGATATGCGCGCGCCAAGGATCGAGCGCGCGGCCCTTCACGTCCGGAACTCCGCAGTGATCGAGCACGAATGCAACATCCGGGCACTGTGACGCCAGGTTGAGCGCGATGGGAAGCTGGCGCGCCAGCACGCACAGGTCGAAGGAGAGGCCGTAGGCTGCTAGCCGCGCCACATTTTCGATAAACATCTTCCCCTGGCCGAGATCGTCAGGCTGGGTATGGAGGATTCGTCGCATGCCTTTCAGTTGCGGATGCGCGGAAAGCTTGTCGAGATGGGCCTTAAATCCATCTTTTTCGGGCCGCCCGGAGGCCACCACGCCGCCAATGCGATTGTCAGCGTCATTAGCCAGGCGCAGGACGTGCAGGGCTTCGTCCGGTATCTGAGCCTCGTCCGCATCGCACTCGACAAACACGGTTTTGACTATCTGCAGTCCGCGCGTGGCTTCGGAGTAATCGCTGAGGCGAAACGAGCGATCCAGAATTGGCAACGGTTCCAGCCATGCATAATGAAACAGGTCTTTGTCCCAGAGGTGTTGGTGGGTATCAACGATTTTCATGGGTCCTTCGAGGGGCCTGGCGAGACGCGGCTGAATCTACCGAAATGCGCGCGACGCGTCAACAAAGTCCGCGCGGTTTATTGAAGTTTCTCGCATTTCAACACTCAAAATATGGCGGCTTTTGAGCAGCACCGGAAGAGCCGGTTCGCGATCTCTGTTTACGAAGCGCTGCTTGCGGTGCGACTTGAGCAGCTACCTAATCCATATGAAATACCTCTTCCATTTCAGCCCACCACTCACCCTCTTTGCGTGTTTCCAGCGGCTGCTGCATGGGCTTCATCACGGCCCACCACTCCTGGGTTCTGGGATCAGCGGCCATTTTGGCCATGTCCGCGGGAAAATCCGTGCCGTGATATTCGAAATAGGCGAACAGGAAATCGTCCTTCAGATAAATGGAATAGTTTCGAATGTTGCATTTTCGAATCATGTTGAGAATATCGGGCCACACGGCCGCGTGATAGCGCTTGTATTCTGCGATCGCCTCGGGCCGCACCCGAATGACTGAGCCATAGCGTTTCATGTGTTGGGATCCTTTCCGCGGGCGAATGGCGCGCTGCGACCAAATCGCCGCGATTGTTAGTTGTGAAATCGTTCCCGAGCGTCCCGACCTCAATGAGGACGCCTCGGTTGAGAAAGTCTATGCGGTGATCTCTTCGGGACGCACCGCGCGGCGCTCCGCCATTGATTTGTATTCTGCGAAAACGATCTGCAGAGTGTGGAGGTTGTCGCGCCCGCTGGTTTCCGGCTCGGAATCATCCTCCACCGCGCGCATCAGCGACGCCATGGGACCGATGAAGGCGTCGGGGATCCACATCGTGTCCAGCCGCGCGGAAAACCAATAGCCGAGGTTGCGCTTGGACATGAATTCAAGCGTGTCCGGACGTCCTGAAGGATAGTTGTACATCAATCCGATCGTGCCCTTGATCACGCCTTCCGTTCCTTCAATCCTGAAAATGGCATAAGGGTCGTCGGTCCAAGTGGAATGGCAGACGTCAATCAGCACCTGAAGTCCGGAGCTGTATTCCCAGGTGGTGAGAGTCTTCGTTTCCGCGGAAGTGTTTTCGCCGGGAGCCCGGCTGCCGCTGGTGAATACAAAGTTTGGCTCGCCCAGCAGATACCGCAGCGAATCAATGTAGTGAATGCTGTGGAACATCACCTCGAGCCGTTTGCCCGCATAGATCCAGGGCCACAGGCTCCAGTCGGTTTTGCAATGAACCTGAATCGTGGCATAGAACGGCGTGCCCACCCAGCCGTCATCCATCAGCAATCGGGCGCAGCGAATGCCGGCGTCCCAGCGCATTTGCTGGTTCACGGCAATTTTGACGTTGGCCTTCTGCGCCAGGTCCACGCAGCGAACCGCCTTGGCATACTCATCCGCAAACGGCTTCTGGCACAGCACGTGTTTTTTCGCGGCGGTAACTTGCTCAACGATTCCGAGTTGGACGTCCGGGTATACCGCGACGTCCACGATTCGCACGTGCGGATCGGCGAGCAATTCGTGCGTGGTCGCGTACACTTTCGGTATTCCGTGGTCGCGGGCAGTTTTTTCAGCTTGGGCGTGATTTTTATCGGTTACGCCGGCGACTTTGAAGCCGGCCTTCTTGTAAGCCGGAAGATGAGCGTAATTGACGATTCCACCCGTGCCAATGATTCCGATGCCCTGCTCGAGATTGCGCGGCAATTTCGGTTTGTAATCGAGATGCGGAAACACATCAGTCATTTCAATCTCCTCTTGCGCTGGAGTGCCATACGCCGCGCGCCACAATGCAGAGAGCAAAATTGAGCTCTCGCAGGGCGCGTGGGAATGTCTCGGTGCGAAATAGCTTCACGGCGTCTGCCCCGTGCGAGCTTTCTGGACGGCGGTCAAAGCCTGCCTGGCGTCGGCGTCATTCGGATTCAAATTGAGCGCGATTCCCAGCTCTTTTTCAGCTTCTTCCAATTTGCCGGTGCGGAAGTACATCCAGCCGAGGTTTCTGTGCAGATGCCCGGCCTCGGGACACGATCCACAAAGCTGCAGCGCCTCTTGAATCTGTGCGAAGGCTTGCGGCCAGTTTTGCGCGTTGGACGCCGCGAGCGCGAAATTGCCGAGCTGTTGCACGCGATCCGATATCTGCTGGTCCTTCTGCAGCTGGTCGTAGCGATCCTGATACTTCCGCGCTTCGGGATCACCCGCCTTCTGCAAGACGCGCGCCAGATTGTAGAGAGCTTGCGAATAGTTGGGGTCAGCCTGCAGAGCCAATTTCCAATGGGCTACTGCCTCGCTGCCGTTTCCCTGATGTTCCAGATTCTGGCCTAGAAGGAATTGTGCATCGGGATTCTCCGGCTGCAGGGCGAGCAGCTTTTCGAACAGTTCGCTGGAGCGAGGGAGATCGTTATCCTGCTTCGCCGCAAGGGCAAGAAAGTAAAGCGCCGGCGCATCATTGGGATCGAGGCGCAGTGCCTCCTCGAGCTCCTTGCGCGCGTCTTCATACTTGGCAGTTTCGAAATAGAAGCGGCCCAGATTGTAGTGCGCGGCCGGAGATTGCGGAGCGAGGCGCGCTGCCTCCTGGAATTCCTTGAACCCGCCGGTGCGATCGTATTGGTCCACCAAAGCGATGCCCAGGTTCAAATGCGCATCCGCCGAATCGGGCTCGAGCGCGACGACCTTGCGGAAACTTTCCACCGCTTCGCCGCCTCGCCCAGTCTTGCCCTGGATCATTCCCAGCGCCGTGTACGCTTCGGGATCGCTGGGGTTCATCTGGATGGCCGCGCGCAATTGCTGCTCACCCTGAGCGACCTGGCCGTGCTGGGCAAGCAGCAGGCCCAAATTCACCAGGGCCTTCGTGTATTTCGGATCGCTCTCGATGGCCTGCTGGTAGAGCGATGCAGCGTCCTGATCCTTGCCCTCGCGGCTGTAAAGGACGCCGAGATTGTTCTGCGCTTCCGCATAGCGCGGATCGCCGGCGATCGCCTTTTTGAACTCCCGTTCGGCTTCGGCGGTCTGGTTTTTCTGCAGAGCCAGCACGCCCAACTGGTTGTGAGCGACGGCGAGGTCCGGATCGAGCTCGGCGGCTTTTTCGAGTTCTTGATGTTCCGCGGTTCGATCGCCGAGTTGGTCCAGAGCAAGTGACAGGTTGTAGTGCAACTGGGGATTGTTCGGGTCAGCGCGGAGCGCTTCGCGGTAGGCATTCGCCGCGGCGCGGGGATTCCCCGCAGCCAGCAACTGGTTCGCCTGCTCGTTAAACTTGCCGGCTGCGGCGTTCGGGTCACCGCGCGAAACGAGCGCCGCATATTCCGCGTGTTCCTTGCGAGCGAGTTCTTCCTGGCCAGTTTTCGCGAGCAGGCCAGCCAATTGATCGTGGGGGTCGGGCGCGGACGGGCGGATTTTCTCCGCCGCCTGCAATTCGCGAATGGCGCGCTCGTTCTGGCCTGCCGCGGCGAACACCATCCCCAGTTCGTAGCGGGCTTCGTAACTCTCAGGATTCAGCCGCACGGCTCTTTGCAACATATCAATGGCAGAATCCCATTGCCGGAGGCCTTGATACGCCACGCCCGCGGCGTAATATCCTTGAAAATCGCGCGGTCCGTGCTCGATATATTCCTTCAGGGGAGCCAGCGCATCGGAAAACTTCTGTTGCGAAATCAGCGCGCGCCCCAGAGCCAGCCGGGCTTCGTCCTTGCTGGGATCGAGCCGCAGGGCTTCGCGAAACTCCGCGCTTGCCCCTTCCAGATTCGCTGGATCCGCCTCCGCATAGATTGTTCCGAGACCCACATGAGCTTCCGCGGAATCAGGGTGAGCCGCCACGAGCCGTTGCATTGTCTGCGCGGCTTTGGCCGCCTCGCCCGTCTCTGAATACGCCAGCGCGAGGGCCACAGTAACGGCAACGAGCTGCTCAGGCGCAGGAGGTTGTACAATTGCCGATTCCAGCATCGTGACAGCCGCTGGGGCGTTCCCTTGCGCCAGCAGCACCTGCGCGCGGCTGATAACCGCGCCGGGGAAGTTGGGATCAATCCTTATTACCGCGTCGAATTCCGTTCCAGCCGCCGCGAGCTTCTTTTCGTTGTACAGCAGTGTGCCCAGCGCGAAGTGCGAGCTTGCCGAATCCGGCTTTGCGGCGATGGCGGCACGAAGTTCGCTGGTGGCGCGGACGGAATCGCGAACGGTGAGGAACGCGAGGGCCAGGTTGTAATGAGCTTCCCAATTTTTGCTGTCCATGCGCAGCGACAGCTGAAAAGCGGGGATAGCGCACTTCACCTGCCCAGCCGCTGCATAGAGCGCGCCCAGGGTATTGTAGGCGCCCGCAGTAGGATGATCTTTCACCGTTTCAAGCAAGCTCGTGATTTGTTCCGAAGCGTGTTCTGGCGCTAGACAGGATTTCGGCAGGGCGCTGGGATCCGCCGAGTGATTCGGCGAGGATGCTTGGCGAGCGGGCGCAGGCGATTGAGCGACACACGGCGACGCTGCTGCCAGCACGGCCGCGAAGCCGAGCGCCAAAATTCCCACGCGCGCATTTCGCAAGCGCGCTCTTCCGCCATTGAGCATTCGAGTTCGCCTGGAGCGTACCTTTCCACGACCGATTTTTTCACAAGTATATTCCGTGCCGTATCGCCAAGCTACCGGAACGAGCCCAGCAGACGCAACGAAGGAGGGAACGAAAAGGATTGCCTGACCATGTTCGCGGGCGCGGATTCCGCATCCATCGGTAAGACGATGTCGTATCTCGCGCCAAGGCCCCGGGAGCGGCGCCGCAGGGGTGGGGGATTCCTTCAGGCACGTTCGGTTCGCCAACCGCGACGCGCAAGCTGCGACTGCCGCTCCCGGACCTTCGCGCGGGCGTCCGAGCAGCGCCCAGCGCGGGGTATTTTGCAAAAGCTAGAAGTAAAACTTTACGCCGTACTGCAACTGCCTGGCTGCCAGGTTTCGAGTGGATGTGATCGTATTGTAGTTCACGTCCTGAATATTCTGGTCCGGGAACCCCCACGTCGGATGATTGAATGAGTTGAACATCTCGAAGCGGAACTCCACGCGGAAACGCTCCTTAATGGGGAATTGCTTGAACAACGAAAAGTCCAAGTTCTTGAAACTATCGCCGCGCAGCGCATCGCGGCCCAGATCGCCGAACGATCCGAGCGCTGTGGGCGGAGGCGTGAAGGCGTTGGGATTGATCCAATGGATGCCGGTTGGAGTGGATTGTCCTTTGTCGGAAGCGTACAACGGTTGTCCACTGACTATATTCAGCCGGTCATAGTAGCCGTTGCAGCATCCGAAGTTCTGCGTGAGTGCGGGGTCGCCGCCCTCGCCCAGATCGAATGGCGCCCCGGAGGTAAGCGTCAGGATTCCGTTGAGGGCCCAACCTCCCAGCACATAGTTCAACGCTTTGTTGCCCGAGGAGAACTGCTGCCCGTTTCCGAAGGGGAGCTGATAGGTCCAGGACGCGACAAAAATTTGCGGCAGGTCGATTGCGGAAGGACCCTCACTCGCGTTGACGTCGTAGGGATTCTGGATGCCGCAACCCTCCACGCCGTACCAGCCGGTGCAGCCAATATCCACGCTCTTCGACCAGGTGTAGGAGATCAGGTAAGTCAGTCCCTTGTACTGCTTGCCATTCAGCGAGACTTGCAAAGCGTTGTAGTGGCTTCTGCCACCGCTGTAGTCCCAAGCGGTTGGAGTGATGAAAGAGAACGGCTTTTGGCCGGTAGCGGGATTGACGGTGTTGGCGTAAGGACCGAGATCGAGTCGCCCGCCGTGGGAGCCCACGTAGTTTGCGGTCAGTACGGTGTGGGTTCCCAGTTCCTGCTGCACGCCCAGGTTCCACTGATCGGCGTATGGCCGTTTCAGGTAAGGATCTGCAAACCAGGTGGACTGAGTAAACGGGGAGGGGCCGGTAACCGGAGGCAGGGTCCCTTGGCTGAGTGGGTCCTCGGCGAATACGTTCGGCAACCCCGTAATCGGGTTGGTGTTGCTGGCACCGAGCTGGTCTAAGCTGGGCCAGGTGCCTTCGAAGTTCTGCGCCGTCTGCGTGATGGCCGCCCAGTTGTCGTAAAATCTTCCATACCCCGCGCGGAGTACTGTTTTTTCACCGAGCTGATACGCCAGACCGATGCGCGGCTGGAAGTTGGTCAAATCGTTGTGATAGATGCCTCCGTTGCTGACCGGTGTAACGGAAACGTTTGCCGGAAGCACTCCGCCAGGAATACACGGAGCGCCTACGGCAGGGAGATCGCAAGCCGGAGCATTGCGTTCGATATAGTAAATCCCGTGCCGGGCATCCAGGTCGCCCACAAAATTGTTTGCTAGGCCATTGTTGCCATAAATCGGCATCAGCGTCAGGTCATAACGAAGACCCAGGTTCACGGTAAGCTTGCCGGTGGCTTTCCACTGATCCATGAAATAGGCACCGTCAACCCAGCCGCCGTGTTCTGACTCGACAACATTGCGGCGCGTGGCATTGTTGGGGAGGCCGAGCAAGAAGGAGGCAAGCGCATCTCCCGTAGTCAAACCGATTTGGGTACTCGTGTTCGCCGCCGAGGTGTTGGCGGCCGCAAAGACGACGCCGGAATTCAAATACACAGCGTTGGCATTGTTGCTCGAGAAGTCCACACCCATCTTGAACGTGTGACGTTGATAGATCTTGGTGTACGCTCCGCCACCTTCCCAGATGTCGGACGCCTTGGTGTAGTCAAACTGTGCGGCATTGTGAGCGCTGGCGTTCGAATTGCCGATGTAGCCCAGGATGGCGACCTCTGGAACCATCTCGGCGCCGCCCCTGAAATTGCCGGCATAGTTTGGATTGAAAATCGTCGGCCCGAAACTGGGAGGCGCACCCGAGGGGTTCGAGTCTTGATTGATGGTTAGAACGACGCGACCAAACCTCGCTTCAATCAAACTACTGCTGGAGAAAGCGTGGCTGTATCCAACAGCGAGATTGAAGCCATCGGTCTTTTGCGAATGCGGCAGCCCGACGAACCCTCCCGAGTCCGTCACCGGTTGCCAGAATCCCACGTAGCGCGCCCACAGGTTATCGCGCTCGGTGAACTGGTGATCGATGCGCAGTGTCCCGGTGTCCTGGCGGACATCCGAAGGAGTGGTGTCCACGCCGTTAAAATTCGGGTTACCGGTCAGGTTGGGAGCGGGGAAGATCGTTTGCGCGTAGGTGACCATGTTCTGATCAATCAGCGCCGCAGGAATCATGTTGCAGGGCGTGCCGGATGCCTGCGTCTTGTTTGGAAGCAGCGGCGAAGGAGCGCCACCCGTGCACAGGAAGGGAGAGTTGGTGAAACCAGAGGGGCTGGCGCCATCCGGGACAACGCTATAGGGGTTGTAAATCTGGTTTCCTACGGACGAAAGGTCACCGCCGAGCTCGCTTGCAACGTTGGGCGTAATGTAGGTAGCGCTGGCGGATTGTGTGTAGCGGTATCCCTCGTAAGCGGTGTAGAAAAAAGTCTTGGGCGCGGATGAGCGGTGCCCGGGAATGACAACCGGGCCTCCACCTGCGCCACCAAACTGGTTTTGGGTGAATTGATAAGGAGTACCGGGCTGGTGAAATGTTGGCAAGGCGTCTGACCCGGCACCCCGGTAGAATTCCCAAGCCGACCCGTGATATTCCTGCGATCCCGATTTGGTGACGACGTTAATGATCCCGCCCAGCGCGCCGCCGAAGGAAGCGTCATCGTTGTGGGATTGAACCTTGAACTCCTGGACGTCGTCGAGAATCGGCGCGACGGCATAAGTGCTGCCGAATGATCCCTGGTTGTTCACGCCATCCAGCAGGAAAAAGTCGCTGCGGTTGGTCTGCCCGTTGATCGAGGGGTAGCTGAATGACCCAACAGGGTTTGACCACACACCTCCGAGACTGCCATTTTGCGAGACGTTGATCGTGCTTACTCCCGGCGTCAGGTCCAGCAGCTGCGTGAAATTTCGTCCGTTCAGTGGGAGGTTGTTCACTTCTTGCCTGACGATGGCCACGCCCAACTCGGAAGTCGATGTTTCCAGCGCAACGGCGGTCGCCTGCACCGTCACCGTTTGCTGCACGGTGCCGGGATCCAGCGTGTAGTCTAGCGTCGCAGTCTGATTAACGTCCACGGTGACATCCGTGCGCTGCGACGTCTTGAAACCGTCTTTGCTGACGGTCAGGTCGTATTCCCCCGGCTGAATGTTCGTAAGCGCGTAGAAACCGGCGCTATTCGTCGCCGCGTTGCGATCCAGCTTCGTGCCGCGATTGTGCAGGACGACATTTGCGTCCGGAATGACTCCGCCGCTGGAGTCGCGCACCGTCCCATTGATAGCGCCGCCTGCCTGGCCGCGGGCAATACCCGGCAGCAAGAGGCCCAGACCAGCAAAGAGCAAAATGAGCGATCCCAATGAGCAAAACTTCGAAATCCGGCGGTGCCTCTTAGATGTCATCATCGCTTCTCCCAGCCGCAGGTGAGCAAGAGCGAGCCGCAGCCGTTGCTCCCACAAGTTTGGAGAGGGTCAAAAAACGCAAGGTTAGGTTGGCAATCCCCCATCCCACCCAAACAGACGCCCCCCAATGTCCACGGTTCTTAGCAATATTTCTGAATGGTGTCAATCAAAAACTTTTATTCTTGCGAACGCCGTTTCAACATATGATACAAATGTCTGTGCCAATTCACCTCGTGGCGGCTTTGCACTCGGAAATTACGGCTCGAAAATCGCGTTTCAGCTGCATACGTTTCATAGTTTGGAACCAGATGTCACTCTGTTATAGTCCGTAGTCGTGCCTGAACAATACATCTCGGAGGTCAATGCGCCGTGGCTGTAGGAGTGATTTCAAAGGTTTTTCGCATTCTTGAGGCGATTGAGGCGGCGCCTTCCGGGCTGGGTCTCAAGGCTATCTGCGACGTAACTCGCCTCAACAAGAGCACGGCGCATCGGTTTCTGAAGCACCTCGAGCGGGAGGGATATCTGATTCGCGCCGAGGGCGGAAAATATTTGATCGGACCGAAGCTCTCGCAAATGGGAGCGCGCGCTGATCACCGCGCCACCCTTCAAGCTGTCTCGCGGCCGATCCTTTCCGAGCTCTGGAAATCAACGCGCGAAACGGTGAACCTGGCGACGCTGGATCAGGGCAACGTCTTGTACATCGAGGTGCTCGAGAGCCCGCACGAGTTCCGGCTCTCTTCCCGCGTGGGTAGCCGGCGCTCGCTGCATGCCACAGCCCTGGGCAAAGCGCTGGCGGCTTTCCTGGACGAAAAGCATCGCGAACGAATCCTGAGTGGATTGAGTTTTCAGGCGATGACGCCGAATACGATCATGAATCTGGTGCAATTCCGCCAGGAACTCGAGAAAGTCCGTCGCCAGGGCTACGCGGTTGACGACGAGGAAGTAACCCTCGGCGCCCGCTGCGTCAGCGCGCCCATACTCGGTTCGGACGGTGAGGCAGTCGGCGCCATCAGCGTTTCCGGCCCGGTCACCCGCGTGGGAAGGGAACAGGTAGGCGCGCTATCGGCGGCGGTGGTTGCGGCAGCCAAGGCCATTTCGACGGCGATGGGATTTCACCAGGAACAGCCCGCCCTGGAAATGCCGCGGAAGATCCATTCGGTGCGTTCCTGAATTGCTACGCTCCTCGAAGCGACGAGAGTCTCGCCGGCAAATGAACTAGAATCGCTCACGGAGCGTTCTTAGTCGGAATCGTTGCCTCGGAATCCTTCAGAAGTTCGCGCAGCACCGCATCCTGCGGAAAATTTTGCACCGCTTGCTGCAGCAGCGCGGCCGCTTCTGAATTCTTGTGCAGCGAGAGATAGCTCGAGCCCAAGAGTCTGTAAAGCAACGCATCGTAGGGCATCTGCTTAATGCCGCGCTGCAGCACGTCCACTGCTTCCTGATACCGCCCCAGTTGCACCAGCAGACTGGCCAATTGTTCGTACGATTGCGGTGAGGTGGCGCCGTGTTTCACGGCGCTATCGAGATAGCGGATGGCCGCTTCGTCATTCTTCTGCTCCATAGATAGCGCTGCCAAAGCCTCCAGCACGTCCACGTTGTTCGGATCCGCCGCCTCCAGTTGTTTCGCGAAAGCGAAATAGCGCGCGCGATACTGCGGGTTCGGAGTCATCAGCTGGCCGTAGGCCTGTAAGAGAACTAATGACGAGACTGGCTCGTCGTGTTTGCCCGGAATCGCGCTGAGGTGAACCAGATCGGGCATTTGCGGCGTAGTCATGTGAAACGCAGCGTCCGGATAGGGCTCTTCGGCTTGCGCGACGATTCGATGGTTCGTCAGCACCGCATGCGCGATCACCTGCACGTCGCGTTTCGGCATGTGGCATCCGGCACAGTCGTCGGGCGGGGTCTTGCGCTGCCGAATTCCCAGCGGCAGCGCGCAGCTTTTTTCGGTGTGGCACGAAAGGCATTTCTGCCGGTAATAGGCGGGAGCGTCCTGTGCAGCAGGCTCCACGTGGGGATCGTGGCAGGTAATGCAACCAAGATGTCCGCCGCTGCTGCGATAGCATTTGCTGAGCGTCATCGAAAAGTAGTGTTCCAGAAGATCGGTCTGCGGCGAATCGCGCCGCGGCGGGACCATGAAAATCCCCAGCGTGCCATCGAGCGGAGTTCCGGGCCGGAAGTCGCGATAGTCCTTTCCGGGCTGCAGCACGATCGCGTCACCCGTCTGATGGCAGGACATGCAAATATTATCGGCGAGCCACGGTTCCAGCTTCGCGGGATTCACGATGGAATGCGTGGCGCCTGCGGCGCTCGAATCGCCTTCACGAATTTCGCGCACGTGCGCTTCTCCGGGCCCGTGGCAGTTTTCACAGCCGATGGCCAGCTCCTGGAACGGCGGATCCAGAAATCTGCCGTTGCCGCCCAACACCGCTTGCGGCCGCCCGCTGTGGCACGCGATGCAGCCGGGAAGTATCGGGCGATTGAAACCATAGTCGCCAAACTCATACCCGGGCGAGAGCGCCCACGCCTGGGTTTTTGAATAGAAGGAAAGCGGCGCCTCGAAAATAAATTCACCGCGCTTGATGAGCGCGCCAAAACCGTTGGCGCCCGATCCGATGATCCAGTCCACCGGATGCGTTTCTGGAAACAGTTCCTTGCCGTCCTCGCTCGGTTCATACTCGGCTTTGGAAGAGTTTTCCATCTGCAGCGTGGATATCGAAGCGGCGGTGCAGCCGGCCGTCAACTACGGAAGCTGCCGTGGGAATTTTCTCCAGCAGCGCCGGTGTGATCTCGGACATCGAGCGTCCCATGTCCGTTCGCGAATACTTGCTTGCAATCGGCGCGTGACACTGCGCGCAAACCTTCGAACCCACGTAGCCAGTGGTACTCGGCGCGGTTGCTGAAACTATCGCCGCCGAACGCGGCGCGCCAGTTTTGTGGGGGTTGCGCGCGGGATTCTCGCTGGTCCAGGAGAACGAGGCTGCTGCCAGCAAGAGAACCATCACGCAAAGATAAACAGCCGAACGCGCGCCGCCGAGCAGGTTCGGAATTGCTCCGCGACGCTGCGCTTGCCGGATGCGCACGTTAGTCCGCCGCTTTCCAGCTGGAGATTTGCTGTTTCACCCAGGGCCCGCTTTTATCGGCGTGGCACAGCAGGCAAGCATTGGGGCTTTCGGACTGCCCGAAGCGCTGCGTCATATCCGGGTTCGGAATGTCGTCAATCTGATGCGTTCGCGCGCGGAACAGCAGCGCGTCCATGATGCGCGGCATATGGCAGGAGGCGCACTGGCTTCCTTCCGAGCCGGAGGAATGATGCGTATGCGCGGCCAGCTTCGCTTTGTCTAGAAATTGCGCGTGGCATCCGGTGCACATCTGGTTGGGATCGTCGCGAAACTTCAGAGCTGTGGGGTTGGATGATTCATCGTGCGAGTGCGGATTGTGGCAGGTTCCACAGCTCAACTCCCCTTTCTGAAAGCATTGCGAACGTTCCAGCGCTTCGACAATGAACGTCGTCTGCCGGAATCGGCCATCTTTGTAGAAACCCTTCCGCGAAAATTCGCTGAAGGGAATCATCGGATTGCGCATGAAGAAGCTGCCGCTGGTGGAGTAGTTCAACTCGCCCTGCGGCCCCGGCGTGCGAATGGCAGACTGCATGTGGCACTGCGAGCAGATCGCTACAAAATCCCGATTGTCTGATCTTTCCGAACTCCACCGGCGGATCCAGCGGCTCTTTTTTGTACTCGTCACCGTTGTCCATGGCAGCCACGTGCCGCGACGACGGACCGTGACACATTTCGCAGTCGATTCCTGCCTCGCGAAATTCCAGATTAGCCGGATCGAAGGCCCCGCCTTTAACGTTTCGCAACTGGCTGGTGTGGCACACCGCGCATACCGCTTGATAACTGGTCGTCTCATCGAGCTTTTGCCAGGACTGCAAATCAGCGCGCGCGCTTCCGGGAGAGTCAATCAGTTTCCAGAAATTCAGCCACTGCTTTTCACGCGCGCTGTATTGAATCGGGAAGACGTGAATCTGGCCATTCGGCAATTTCGTCGCGTAAGCTTGTTGCCACTTCGATCCGATGGTGTAGTCCACCGGGTAGGTGTGCCACTGGCCGCCGGATTCCAGGATATCGAAGTAGTGTTTGCCGTCTCTGACTTGCATCCGGGCAAATGGCGAACGATTCGCGCCGCGAACGACTTCCAGTTTCCCGTCTTTATATTCCGCGTCGTCTCCCAGATAAAACTCATTGTTCTGCGTAAAATCCCCGATCACATTTTCGGGCGCGTAGGGGCGCAGCATCTTGGACATGCCCGAGTGCGACCAGTTCCGATGCACCCCGCCGTGGCATGCGCGGCAGGAATCGGACCCGGCGTACGCGGGCATTTCCTGCGCCACCGTGGATTTTTCCGGCGGCAACTGTTGCGATTCCGCCGCGCTCGAGCGCGCGGCGCGCTGAACGAAAGATTCGAAATCCTCTTTGGAATTTGCAGCGAGTGTCTTATGGATCGCCTGCAAATGCTCCAGCGCCTTTGGCGCGAGCTCACCTTTTTGCAGATACACGCGGGCAAAGGCATTCGCGGCCGCGAGAAAATCTCCCGATGACAGCCGCGCCAGGCCGAGCGTGTAAACAATTTCCCAATCGTCGGGATTCAAGGTGCTTGCCTGAGAAAGCGCTTGCTGGGATTCCTTCAGCAAAGCGTTCCGTTTCTCACCCGCGGGCGCGTTCAGCGCTTCTTGCAGCAGCGCCCGCCCCAAGGCGAAATTGGCGGAAGCTTGCAAACGGCGTTTCGTGGCCGGCCATTCGCTTTCCGGAATCGCTCCCGGCCGGCCAAACCTTTCGAAATAATCCAGCGCAGCGCGGGCGCTCGCAACGGCCTCGTCGTTCAAATGCTCGCGCGCCTGCACGTCGGCGACGGCCACGAGCAACTGCGGGTTCTCCGGCAGAAAAGTGAGCGACTGTTTCGCAAAGTCCAATCCAGCGGCGTACTCGTGCTGGTCAAAACTGCTATCGGCTGCGACTTCGTAAGCCTGCGCAAGAAACGCGGATTGCGGGAAGTCCTGCAGGAACAATTTGGCGGCCCGTAACATCTCCGCTGCATCTCGGTGTTGGTAGAGCCGGAGAAACGCTGCTCTCTCGGCGGGATCGCCAATCTGGTCTGCCACCGTGGAGGGATTGCGGTTGGTGGTGGTCACCACCGTATCAATGTCTTGGGCTGCGACGGGCGCGGCCATATTCAGCAGCATCCCGAACAAAATAGCCGGCAAGAATCGGCTGCGCATTGCCTGCATCCTGGACCCAAGGGCCGAGACTCGCAAGAGGATTTCCTCACTCGGCGGAATTGTCGCCGAAAAATCCCCTGCTCACAGTACTTTCGTCGTGCACTTCTCGATAAAATCCCAATCCCAATCCACGCCGATTCCCGCAGATTCCGGCGGATGCGCGTAACCTTCGGCGTCAATGTCAATCGGCGTCTTCATTCCGAATTCCATGTACGACGGCGGATACAGCACTTCGAAAAATTCACAGTTCGCAATCGCTGCGCAGCAGTGCAGGTTGACGATCTCCAGCGGATGATAAATCGTGGTGTGCAATTCGCAGCGCACGCCGAACGATTCCGCCAGATGCGCCGTCTTCATCACCGGCGTCACGCCACCTTTCCAGGAGACATCTGTGCGCACGATGTCCACCACGCGGCTGGCAATGCATTCCGCCGTGGCATAGTGGGAGCCGGCCAGAACCTCCGTCCCGCAGATGGGAATGTCGAGCTTGTCCGTCAACTTGCGCAGGCCGCTGAAATCCACATCGAATAGCGGCTCTTCGAACCAGTAATAATTCAGCCTCTCAAGTTCACGCCCCACCCGCAGCGCTTCCTCGTGGGAGTACGCCGCCACCGGATCGGCCATCAATTTGAAATCCGGGCCCACCGCTTCGCGACAAGCACGATAAGCCTCCAGGTCGAAGGCCAGCTTGCCTGGCGGATGAAGTTTGTAGGCGTGCCACCCGCGGCCTTTCACCTCGACCGCCTGCTTGGCGTAATCCTCAGGGCTGGCGAGCACAAACGAACTGGCGTAAATCGGAACCTTGTCCCGGTACGCACCCAGCAGCTTGTAGAGCGGCAGCCCCGCCTTTTTCGCCGCAATGTCATAGAGGCAGATGTCAAAGGGACCGTACGAATAAATGGGTACGTGATTCCACCAGCGATCGTAAGTGCGAAAATCCTGCCAATGCTTTTCGCGCAGCAGCGGATCCTTGCCCAGGAAGAACGGTTTGAGCACGGAGGCGGCAATGGCCCCGGCCATGTCCGCGCCGCGGCCTGCAAAGCCGAAGGAATGGCCTGCGATCCCTTCGTCCGTCTTCATGGTGACGACGAGAAAATCGAAAGTGGACTTGCCGCCCGCGCGCATCTCCGAATCCGTCATGGCCGCGCGAGTGTTCTGGCAAACGCGAATCTCGATCGAAGTTATGCGCACTGGTAGTCCTGCCCCTCGCGTGTGGTCATTGATTTCCCGGCGATCTTTCGCGGAACGCACGGCCAATCTAGCGAAAGGCGGAGCAATCGTCAATGAACTCCGGATTTCAAATTATGAAACGCTGTAGCGCGCGCGGGTATTTACCTTGACGTGCTCACCCGCATGCTTCATTTTGTGCGCGCTTCTGCTTTCCAGATGTCCAGCGCTGCGTGAGGGATCTGATGACTGAACAGCTAGCGATTGGAATCGGACTGGTGCTCGTCGCCGGCCTTCTCAACGGCAGCTTCGCGGCGCCCATGAAAGGGATGACCGCATGGCGCTGGGAAAATAGCTGGCTGATTTTTGCGATAACCGGCCTGATAATTTTTCCGTGGATCATCACCTTTTTGACGGTGCCGCACGTCGGCGGCGTCTATTCCGGAACTTCCCCGGCGATATTGTGGAAGGTGACGCTGTTCGGAATTACCTGGGGAGTAGGTTCCACGCTTTTCGGAATTGGAATTAGCCGAGTGGGCATGGCGCTGGGGTTTGCAATCATTCTTGGAATCACGGCGTCCTTTGGCTCTCTATTTCCTCTCGCGGTGCTGCACCCCGAAGAACTTCATACCAGACACGGCGAAGGGCTTATGTTGGGAACAGCGGTCATGATCGTCGGATTGCTGTTTCTGGCGCTCGCGGGCAAGCGCCGCGAACGAGATATGGGCGCGACCGGGACGGCGCGATCCGGATTTTTCCTCGGACTGATTATCTGCATTTTCTCGGGACTTTTTTCTTCCATGCTCAACTTTAGTTTCGTTTTCGGCGACGAGATTCGCGTCCGTGCTCTTGCATCCGGAGCGAGCAGTTCGATGGCTGCGAATCCCATATGGTCTTTGACGGTAACCGGCGGTTTTCTTTCGAACCTGGTTTATTGCTGCTACCTTCTCAACAGGAACAAAAGTTGGAACGTGTACCGCCAGGGAAACCAATCCACCTACTGGCTGCTGGGAGGCCTCATGGGCCTTCTTTGGTATGGAGGAACGGTTGCCTACGGCATGGGCGCCGCTTCGCTGGGCAAGCTCGGCGGAATCGTGGGATGGCCCGTGTTCATGACGCTCGACATCATCGTCGCAACTTTCTGGGGCGCGGTTAGCGGCGAATGGAAGCAGGCCAGTCGGCGCGCGGTAGCCTATTGCTGGGCTGGAATTGGGGTCTTGGTGCTGGCAATCGTGCTGATCTCCATCGGAAACGCGTCCTGAAGGATTCAGTTCGATCCGCTGCCGGCGATCTTGATTACCACCGTGCTCACTCCGTGCGTCAGCTTCGCATCCACACCGCTGCCCTCTCGCACCACATAGTATTGATTGGCGGGGAGATCCTTCAACGTTTCCACCAAACCGCTCGGCCAGCGGATCACAATCTTGTCCGCCTTCCCCGCCTGCCCCAATCCGAAATGCAACCGTAAATCGCTCTGCGAAATATATCCGTCGCCGCTGCGAACTTCCTGTTCACGCTTGTCCGCGCCTTGCTCCAGCGTTACCGCCGCTCCCAGCGCGGCGCGATTCGATTTCACTCCGATCAGTTGCAGGCTGATGAAATTGCCCACCGGCTTGGTGTTGTAGTAAAGCGAGGGCGGCTCGTTCATGTTGTTCACCACCGCTTCCTCGCGTCCGTTGTTAAAAAGGTCGCCGAGCGCCATGCCCCGGCCGGAGTGCATTTCACTGAGCGCCGCGCCGGCCTGCGCGGTAATATCCGCGAACTTTCCGTTATGCAGATTGTAGTAAGCCACTTTGGGTTCGCGGTAGCTCGTGCCCAGGCCCTTGCCATCCACTTCGGGATAGACGTGGCCATTCGCGATCAGAATTCCCGGCCAGCCGCTGTTGTCAAAGTCGAAGAATTGCACGCCCCATCCCAGCAGCCGCGTAATCTTGGCGAGCCCGGCGAGTTGCGTAACGTCATCAAACAGATTATTCCCGCGGTTCAGATAGAGTGTTGAAGTGTCGTCGCTGAAATTTGTTTTGACGATATCCTGCAGGCCCGTATGCGTGAAGTCGTCCGCGGATACGCCCATGCTCCCTTGCAGCGTGCCGTCCTCGTTGTAAGCCACTCCGGCAGCCTTGGCCATTTCCGTGAAAGTTCCGTCGCGGTTGTTATGGTAGAGCAGGCTGGGTGTCGAGTCGCAGGCCACGTAAATGTCCGGCCAGCCATCGTGATCGAAGTCCGCAGTGAGCGCAGTAAATCCGTAGCAGCCCGAGGTGTTAGTGATTCCTGATTTTTTGGACACGTCGCTGAAGGTTCCGTCGCCATTGTTGTGGTAAAGCGCGTTCACCGGAATTTTCAGGCCGCGCGGCCCGCACATCACGTTCAAGCCTTTCCACTGGCACCATTGCCCTTGACCCGGCCGCGGCACCGAATCGTAAGAAAAGTCCACATAGCGCGCGACAAAAAGGTCCAACTTCCCGTCGCGGTCGTAATCCACAAAACTGCAACCCGTATTCCATTCGTCACGCGCGGTCTTCAGGCCGGCCTTTTCCGTCACGTCTGTAAATGTTCCGTCGCCGTTATTGTGATACAGCACGTTCTGGCCCCAATAAGTTACCAACAGGTCCAGATTTCCGTCGTTCTCAAAATCGCCAACGCAGCCGCCCTGGCCCCATCCGGGGCGCGCCAGTCCGGCCTTTTCGGTGACGTCGCTGAACGTCCCGTCGTGGTTGTTGTGATACAGATGCCCGGTTGGTTCCTTGCCCTTCGGAAAACCTTCCACGGTCGAACCATTCGGGAGAAAAATATCCGGCCAGCCATCGTTGTCGTAATCGAATACAACGCTGCCGTTCCCGGTGGTTTCGATTATGAATTCCTTGTGGGTGTCGCTGCCGTAAAAGTTCTGCATGGTAATTCCAGCTCGCTGCGCAATGTCATCGAAATGGACAACGCCAGGTTGCACAGCGCCTGCAGCAGCCGGCTGGATGGATTGCGAAGATTGTCCCGCCCCCAGGCTTGCGAAGTTCGCGGCAACCATCGCGGCAGGAATCAAAAACAAAAAACGCGCCCGGTTCATGCAGGCCCTTTGCAGTTCGGAAAGAGACGGAGCCGCGAAAGACGCAGATGAGGGCGAAAGCGCGCCGCCGGAATTTTCATTCCTGGTAGGCCAAGACCTCTTGCTGCGATTCGCCGAGGCCTTGAATCCCCAGAGCAACCACGTCTCCGGGCTTCAAGTAAACCGGCGGCTTCATGCCCAGTCCCACTCCCGGAGGCGTTCCGGTGCTGATTACGTCACCCGGCAGCAGCGCCATGAATTGGCTCACGTAGCTCACCAGATCGGCGACGCCGAAAACCATCTGCTCGGTATTGCTTTTCTGGCGCGTCGCCCCGTTTACCGTTAGCCACAAACCCAAATGACCGGGGTCAGGAATTTCGTCGCGCGTGGCGAGAAACGGTCCCAGCGGCGCAAACGTGTCCGCGCTCTTGCCCTTCACCCATTGGCCGCCGCGTTCAAGCTGAAAAGCTCGCTCGGAGTAATCGTTGTGCAGCACGTAGCCCGCCACGTGATCCAGCGCGTTCTGCTTCGCCACATACCGAGCTTCCTTTCCGATCACAAACGCCAGCTCGACTTCCCAATCCAGTTTCGTCGCACTCTTTGGTATCACCACGTTGTCGTTCGGACCAACCAAGGAGCTGGTAGCCTTGAAAAAAATTACGGGCTCTTTCGGAACCTCCTGCCCGGTTTCTGCTGCGTGGTCTCTGTAGTTCAATCCGATGCAAACAATCTTGCTCGGACGGCAGATGGGAGCTCCCAGCCGCACCGATGGCGCCACGCGGGGCAAGCCGCCGGCATTCTGATCCACCCAGCGGCGCAATTTTTCGAGCCCGTCGGTTCCAAGGAATTCCTCGTTGTAGTCCGTCACAGCAGCGGAGACGTCCACGCGAGTTCCATCGTTCAAAAGAACGCCTGGTTTTTCTTTACCGCGATCGCCGAATCGGATGAGTTTCATGGAGTTGGTTAGAGCGTCACCTATGCCGCGCTGTCCTCATAGATACGATTTTATAGATGCGATTTTAGCGCTGAGCTCCACCGGCAAATTCCACTTCCATGAACGCGGACGCGTCCAGGCGCGCCGAAATGGCCTTCGCGCTGGTCATCACCGCCTTGGCGAGAAAGGGAATCCTGTCGCGGCCGATCCGCGTAACGGGTCCGGCCACGCTGATCGCCGCTGCGACTCTCCCTTGTTCAACCACTATCGGAGCGCTGATGCAACGCGCGCCCAAAGTGGCTTCTTCGTCGTCCAACCCATAGCCTCGCTGGCGGATACTTTCCAGTTCGCGTCTCAGCCGCAGCGGTTGCGTGATGGTGCGCGGCGTCAGCCGTTCAAACTTCAGCGATCCCAGCACGTGCTCCTTTTCTTCCGGCGGCAAAAACGCCGCCATCGCTTTTCCCATCGCGGTGCAATAGATCGGACGCCAGCTGCCCACCGGCGATGCCATGCGAAACGGGTGCGGACTCTGCAACACGTCCAGATAGAATACGTCCTGCCCATCCAGCGTTCCCAGGTTGACGGTTTCGCCGGTCACCTTCCATAAATCCTGCAGCACAGGCCGGCTGATCTTTCTTAGAGACGTCTGGTAGCTCATCCCGGATCCCAATCGCACCAGCTTGGGGCCAACCAGGTAAGATCCGGCCTCGTCGCGGAAGAGGTAGCCCTCGAACTCCAAATGAGCGAGGAATCTGTATGCTGTGCTTTTGTTGATGCCGGTTCGCAACGCAACGTCCTTGAGCGCCAGCCCCTCGGGTGCGGCGCCCAGAGCTTCAAAGACTCGCAGAACCTTAGAGACAACTCCCACAGGAGCTGATTTCGCCTGGCGTGCTCGGATCATGCGATCCCCCCACCTGCAAACTTTAGGCAGTCACCACGAAAACGAATACCCGTTTCCAGGCCACCCTTCTCGTCAGCACTATATACCGGAGATTTTGCAATGTGAAAAGTGAATTTTTTATCTTGAATATCCGCCACGCGCTTGCTATATCGCTTGGCGCGGCCCTGCGTGGCCTCTGGGAATCTGTCGCCGCTACGCAGGTGCTTTTCCATGGTTGTGCGCAGCAGGAGCAGCAACGCAAACGAGGAGTCTCGCTCTGAAAGATCACCTCCATAATTCCACTGGGTTTCGCCTCGACGGCAAGACGGTCGTCGTCACCGGCGGCGCCAGCGGCATCGGCCGGGCGATAGCCCATCTTTTTGCGGCGAGTGGCGCGCGTGTGTATGTCCTGGATATCCATGCGCACGAGGCGCAAAGCACGGTGCAGGAAATTCTGGACGCCGGCGGTGACGCGTCAGCCCATGAATGCGATGTAACCAACCAGGAGGAAGTGCGCGCCGTATTTCAAGAGCTCGCGCAGCGCGGCCGCATCCACACCCTGGTGAACAACGCTGGCATCTCTCACGTCGGCAAACTCGAAGCAACCACGGAACGCGATTTCGATCGGGTTTTTCAAGTGAATGTGAAGGGCATCTATCACTGCATGCTTGCCGCTGTCGCACACATGAAAGCCAGCGGCGGCGGCGTGATTCTCAATATGGCATCCATCGCAGGATCCACCGGCCTCGCCGACCGTTTTGCGTATTCCACCAGCAAGGGCGCTGTGATTGCCATGACGTATTCAGTTGCCAGGGATTATCTCGCCTGTAACATCCGCTGCAATTGCATCTCCCCCGCGCGAGTCCATACGCCGTTTGTGGACGGCTACCTGCGACAGCACTACCCCGGCCGCGAAGAGGAAATGTTCGGCAAGTTGGCCCATTCCCAGCCCATCGGCCGCATGGCCGAGCCGCACGAGGTCGCATCGCTTGCGCTTTATCTTTGTTCGGACGCGGCCTCCTTCGTTACGGGTGTCGACTTTCCTTTCGACGGAGGCTTCTTCAACCTTCGTGGCTAGTCGTTCTCGATCGCGCGACCTGGTCCGGGAGTAGTGCATGGATCTGCAGCTGAAAGACAAAGTCGTGATCATTACGGGCGGCGCGAAGGGCATTGGTGCGGCGATCACCAGAGCCGCGCTGCGTGAAGGCGCGATCCCTGTGATCGTGGACCGGGATCAAAAAGCTTGCGACGACCTCTTTGCGGAATTGCAAATCGATCGTGATCGCGGCCGCGGCCATCGCGTCGTCGCCGATCTTCAACCCGTCGAAAATTGCGCCCAAGCCGTCGCAGAGACGGTTCGCGCGTTCGGCCGAATCGACGCGCTCATTAACAACGCCGGTGTGAACGACGGCGTCGGCCTGGAACTCGGCAGTCCCGAAAAATTCATCGGCTCACTGAGGCTGAATCTTCTGCATTACTACAACATGACGCATTACGCCCTTCCACACTTGAAGCTTACGCGGGGCTCGGTCGTCAGCATCAGTTCCAAGACCGCCGTGACGGGGCAAGGGAATACTTCGGGGTACGTCGCCGCAAAGGGCGCGATCCTCGCCCTCACTCGCGAGTGGGCGGTGGAGCTCCTGCCCCATGGCATCCGCGTCAACGCCGTGGTTCCGGCCGAGGTCATGACCCCTCTCTACCAACAGTGGCTGAGCAAGTTTGCCGACCCGGAAGCGAAGCTCAAAACCATCACGGCCAGAATTCCCCTGGAAAAGAGAATGACGACACCGGATGAAATCGCTGCCATGGTTGTCTTCCTGATCTCCGTGCAGGCTTCGCATATTACCGGGCAGCACATTTTTGTGGACGGCGGTTACGTGCACCTCGACCGCGCCTTGGCCTAACGGAGACGCATGGCAAATCCTTCTGCGCCACTTACAGAGCGAAAGTATGTGCTTCCTTTCGTGCTGGTCACGAGCCTCTTTTTTCTTTGGGCGCTCGGCGTCAACCTCAACGACATTCTGATCCCGCACTTAAAGAAGACATTCAATCTCACCGATTTTCAATCATCGCTGATTCAAACTGCCTTTTTTGGCGGCTATTTCCTGGCGGCGCTGCCCGCGGGATGGCTGATGGAGCGCATCGGCTATCGTAAAGGCATTTTGGTGGGCCTGGGAACCTGCGCGTTCGGAGCGCTGCTATTCATCCCCGCTGCTTCGATTCGCACCTACGGATTTTTCCTGTTCGCGCTGTTTGTGATGGCCTGTGGACAGGGCATTCTGGAAGTCGCCGCGAATACCTACGTCACGATTCTCGGCCCTCCCGAATCATCCGAACGCCGCCTGAACCTCGCGCAATCTTTTAATGCCGTCGGTGCCTGGGTAACCCCGTTCATCGGCAGGGCGTTCATTCTTTCGGGCATTGAATACTCCGCGGCCACGCTCGCGGCAATGACTCCGGAGCAATGGCAGATTTATTCCGCCTCGGAAGCAATTCGCGTCAGAGGCACGTATCTTGCAATCGCGGCAATTTTCCTGTTTGTCGCGGCGCTGATCTATTTCGCTCATCTGCCGGAGGTGCGCGAGTCCAGCGGCGAGCCATTGCCGGCGCCGGAGGCCGCGCCGAAGACCCACAAAGGCATCTGGCATCACAAACATCTGATTCGCGGCGTCATCACCGAATTCTTTTACATAGGCGCGCAGGTAGGCGTCACCAGCTTCGTGATCCGCTTCACGCAGCACGCGCTTCCGGGCACTCCGGAAAAAACCGCGGCGGACTATCTCAAATGGCACTTATTCGGCTTCATGATCGGCCGCTTCGCCGGCGCTGCGATTATGAAACGCGTTGCACCTCCCAAGCTGCTTGGCCTTTTCGCCACCGCCGCCGTCGTATGCACCATCATCGCGATTTTCGCGGCCGGAATGGCGCCCGTGTGGGCTGTCGTGCTGCTGGGTTTTTTTGATTCCATCATGTTCCCCACCATTTTTGCCCTGAGCATCAAAAACCTCGGCGTCTATACCAAGCTCGGCGGTTCCCTTCTGGTGATGTCCATTATCGGCGGCGCGATCATTCCCGCCATCATGGGCTACATTTCAGACCACAGCTCGATCCAGGCGGCGTTTGCGGTTCCCTTGCTTTGTTACGCTATCGTGATTTATTTTTCGTTCAGCGGTTATAAACCTTCGCTGGCGATGGCAGACGACTAGGCGCCCATGCCGATGACCCAACCTGCAAAATTTCTGATAACGGGCGGCTTGGGCTTCATCGGCCAAGCGGTTGTTCGCAATTTGCTCGCGCGCGGCATCCCCAGCGTCGCCGCCGATCAATCCGCGAACCCCGAAGCCCTCGCCAGCCTGCGCGTCGTGGCGACCCGCAGCGGCGCGCCTTTCGATTCCGTTCCCATGGACGTCAGCGACTTCCGCGATGTGCTGGCCGTTTTTCACAAGCATCCGGACATCACCCACACGATTCACCTGGCCTATGTGATGGGACCCCTGGTGGACGAAAATACTTCGCTCTCGACTCGCGTCAACATTCTGGGCATGACTCACATGTTCGAGGCGGCGGTTCACCATAAACTTTCGCGCTTGGTGTTCACCAGCAGCGAGACCGTCGCCGGTCCATCACAACATGTTTATGGCGATCGGCCCGTCACCGAAGACGATTTCTGCGATCCGGCTTCTCACACCTTCACTTATGCAGTCATGAAGCTCTTGAACGAACACATGGGCCGGCGGTACGTTGCGCGATATCAGGCGAACATCGTGTGCACGCGGCCGCCCGTTGTTTTCGGCCACGGCCGCAAGCGCAGCGCCGTGATGTGGGCCGAGCATTTCGCGTCCAAGCCCGCCATCGGCGAACCCGTCACGCTGCCGTTCGGCCCGCAAACGCGTGATACATGGATCTATAAAGACGACTGCGCTGAACAACTCGTGCGCCTGGCGCTGCAGCCCAAACTCGCTCACTTCGTTTACAATAATGGCGGCCACTGCGTCACCGCCGCGCAAATCGCAGCGATCGTCAGAAAATGGCTTCCCGACGCGCAAATCAACTTTACGGACGGCGCCGGTACGCCGCTGATTGACAATCAAGACGGCACGCGTCTGATTCGCGAAATCGATTTTGCGCCGCGTCCTCTGGAAGAAGGAGTAAGAGCGCACATTAACGAGGCTCGCCTCACCGCGGGCCTGGCGGCTCTCTAGCACACAGGCCAACGACAAATGCCACCTTTCCTCAGCACCGTTGTAGGCAGCTACCCACGCAATACCAGCGTGGAAGACACGATGAAGAAACCCTCGCTCAGCCGCGCGGAAACCGACGAGCTCATCAAGTGGGCGGCGCGCGATCAGGCAGACCTGGGACTCGACGTCATCACTGACGGCGAGGGCTATCGTGAAAACATGTACTATTTTTATCAAAAGCGGCTCGACGGAATCACCTTCGATGGAATGGTGAAGCAATCCTTCGGCACCGCGGGATTCGGAATCGAATGCGCGCGCGTGATTGGCGAGATCAAAAATTCCAGGTTCGAGCTCGCGCGCAATTGGCAATTGGCGCGCGATGCGGCTCCTTCCCGCTGCCGCGTCAAGCAGACGGTGACCGGCCCGCATGTGCTCACGCGCTTCAGCGTGAATCAGCGCCCGGATCTATACCCGGACGAGCAAGCTCTGTGCCGTGCTTACGCGCAGGTATTGGCCGCGGAACTGCGCGAAGTCATTGCCGCCGGTTGCGACTACATTCAGTTCGATGAACCGATGTGGACCGAATCACCCGAAGATAGTCCGTGGGCCGCGGCAATCTTGAACGAACTGATTGATTCTCTTCCGCGCGTTAGATTTGGACTGCACGTCTGCGGCGGCAATCCGAGGCGAAAGCGGATTTATTTCACAAAATATACTGACATCGTGCCGGCGTTCCGCGCCGCAAAGATTGATGAAGTTTCTCTCGAGCACTGCACGCTTGGCTATGATTTGATGGAGCTTTGGAAGCAGTGGTCTTTCAAAGGCGACTTGGCGCTCGGCGTGATTGACCAGCGCAGCGATGCCATTGAAACTCCGGAAGTAGTTCGCGCACGCCTCGCGCCGGCGCTCGCATATTTCTCTCCGGATCGCCTGCTGCTTACCAGCGAGTGCGGTTTCGGACACGTTCCGCTCGATATCACCCGCAACAAACTCCGCGTCCTCACCCAAACTTGCCGTGAACTCAGAAAATCGCCGGCATTATAGTTTCCACAAAGGGTGCGCTCGAATTCGCGCCGCGCGTGCTCGGTAACAACGAATCTGCGAGTCATTCCTCAGCGATGATCTGGGTCAGGCTGCACGTGTCAGAAACGAAAAGAAAGCAACTAGTACGAATCTCTGGGCTTAGTCGTCGGCTCGGCCGCAAGCACCGCGCTTTCCGCTCGCGTCGGGTTGCTCAAATCCAGGTCGAAAAATTTATGATACCCTTCACCGCAGCAACCGATGTGATGGCCAGAGCGCGTGCGATCATCCAATTCCTTCACAACCAGCTCATGATGATTGTCTAGCTGGACTTCGTATTCGTGATTTGCCGTCAACTCGACCTTGGCCTTGCGCATCTGCGGGTGCTTGTTGTACTTCCCGATGTAGGCGTCCGTGCTAAACCAATAGCTCCCCGGGTTCAACTTCAATTGCCAGAGGTCATTATAACCAAGCTCTGGCAGGAACCGCTGTCCGCAGGCCAAGTAGGGCAGGTAGGTGGCGAATACGTAAGCGTAGCCCTGGCCGGAGGTGTTTTGCAGTTCCATGGTTGTCTTGCGATTCACACGCAGCGGCCCATTCAAATAGAGGATCCCGAGAGTTCCGGCCGCAACATTCAGTTCCGTGCCTTTTGCAGCAAAGCCGCCAAGTACATACCAGGACCAGTGACTGTCTACAGCTTGGACACCCTTTGCCACGGCACTCTCAGGCTTTCGGAAGGCGCGCACGGTGGCGGATTCACCTGACGCCAACTTGAGTTCATCGAAATTGATTTCAACGGCGCCGTTTTTCATTCCGCGACCTGCGACTCCCTGCTTTACAACTCTCGCGGTAAGATGGGTGTTCGGTGGAATCAAACTAAGCCCGTCCGCACGCAGCCCAAAAACTACGCTGAAGTCAATTAGGTCGCCCACTCTGGCCGTCGTGGACGAATAACCATCCACAACCTCGATCGGCAATGCAGTTCCGTCCGGAACTATGATGAGATCCTCATCCTCGGGCGATTGGCTGTTGGCCGCTTCGGGTGTCGTTTTGAATGCTGTCGCGGACTCGTTTTGCGCCAACCGAGATGTAGGTTTTGTCGATACCGATGACACCAGTAAGGCCGAGATAAGCATCGCGACTACGAGGCGCCATTCCATGCAACACCCCCCTGAAGGAGCGACAGTTTCGGCAAGGTAGCACACTTGCCGCGAATCGCCACACGAATCCCAGCTCGCGATTAGCCGCGCAACCGGACGTGTGGCTTACTAGAACTTCATCAGATGTCAGGTACGAGCGTTAACCAGTACCTAAGAAGGCCGAAAAAATAGGACCACGCACCGCCGTAGCGAGTGCCCAGGCGAGATACGAGAGAAAAATCGGAAATGCCAGCCCAATGAGAATAGACTTGCCGACCGAGAGGTATATCTCATGCATATTGTGCGCGCGGCGATTTTGCTTGGAGTCTGGTTGCTCCCGGTTGGCGGCCCTCTGACCGCCCAGGATCAGAAACAGCCCACGGCCGCAGAGTTGAGCAAGAACGAAACGCCAGGCAAAGCGTTCACGCGCTTCTTCGGCTATCAGGAATACCAATTTCGTTCGGCCGCGGAAGCGATGCCCGAAGAGAAATGGAACTACCGCCCTGCGCCGGGATTATTCAAGGACGAGAAACCCCAATTCGGCCCCGCTGAGGAGCGCACTTTTGCAGAACAGGTGAAACATGTGGCTTGTTCTAACTTTTCGTTTGCTGCCTTCCTGGATGGCACGAATCCACCGCAGGGCTGTGACAAGGGCGGACCCAGTCCCGCAAGAACGCGCGTGGAACTACTCAACTACTTGCGCGAATCCTTCACCGCGCTGAAAAAGTCCCTAGGGGCAATTAGCGAAAAAAATATGTATGATCCGATCGAAGGGCTAGGCAACACCCGTTTGGGCGTGGGCATTGTGTCCATTTGGCACGTGGGGGACCACTACGGCCAAGTGGTTATTTATTTGCGCGAAAACGGCATCGTGCCGCCAGCAAGCCGACCAAGTCCCCCCGAGTTGAAAGACAAATACTGAATTAAACAGTTTGCGTGGCGTGTCCCATTGTCAACTCCTTTGTCAGTCGCGTTACCGGACGTTGAGAATTGGCGGATCGGCACATGTTCGATAAGAGCGCTAATCAGGACTTAGCCCGAGAGCTTTCCCCGTTCGTTGACTTGCCTTGTAGCCCAACCTAAGATGAGCGCGAAATGGGAGATTCCTCGTCTCTGATTGGCCAGACTATCTCGCACTACCGAATCATGGAAAAGCTCGGTGGCGGCGGCATGGGTGTGGTTTACAAGGCCGAGGACACCACGCTGCACCGGTTCGTGGCGCTGAAGTTTCTACCTGATGAAGTTGCGCGGGACCCCCAGGCTCTGGAACGGTTCGGGCGGGAAGCGCACGCAGCCTCCGCGCTCAATCATCCGAACATCTGCACGATTCATGAAATCGGGGACGCAAACGGGCGAGCGTTCATCGCGATGGAATATTTGGACGGTGTCACGCTGAAGCACCGGATCGGTGGTCGGCCGATGGAAATGGAGGCCGTCCTTAATTTGGGCATCCAAGTAGCCGATGGGCTCGACGCCGCCCATGCCGAAGGGGTCATCCATAGAGACATCAAACCGGCGAACATTTTTGTGACCAAGCGCGGTCATGTGAAGATTCTCGATTTCGGTTTAGCGAAGTTCGTCCCTGTCGGTCCGAGCGTTGGTGTGTCGCAGCTGCCGACCGCCACCGCGGAGGAACTCTTGACCAGCCCCGGGGCCACGATGGGCACCGTCGCGTATATGTCTCCTGAGCAGGCACGGGGCGAGGTTCTAGATGCACGCACGGACCTATTCTCGTTTGGTGCGGTTCTGTACGAAATGGCGACGGGACGGATGGCGTTTCCGGGCAATAGTGCTGCAATCATCCATGAGGCGATTCTGAATCGGGCGCCGATTCCCATCGGAAGGTTGAACCCAGAACTCCCGCCGAACCTGGAAGAACTTGTTGGGAAAGCGCTGGAGAAAGACCGGAGGTTGCGATACCAAAGCGCAGCCGATATTCGCGCCGATTTGCAGCGCATGAAACGAGATTCAGATTCGGGCCGAGCCTTCGCCGCTGCTGCTCGTGTTGACTCCAAACCCACAGCGAAATCCCACCGGTTTCAATGGATGATCATTTTTGCAGGAGTCATGTTTGCCGCACTGGCCGTGGGCGGATGGTTGTTTTTATTCCGCAAGCCGCACGCGTTGACTGACAAAGACACCATCGTCCTCGCTGATTTCACGAATACGACGGGCGATCCGGTGTTTGATGGGACGCTGCGCCAGGGTCTTTCCGTACAACTGGAGCAGTCACCCTTCCTAAGCATCATCCCTGATCAGCAATTACAGCAGGTGCTACAGATGATGGGCCAGAAGCCTGACGCCAAGGTTTCACCGGAAATTGCGCGGGAACTGTGCCAACGGACGGGGAGCGCGGCAGTGCTCGAAGGTTCGATTGCGCAGGTCGGCACGCAATACCTTCTGACTTTAAAAGCGGCGAACTGTTCCAGCGGAGAATTGCTTGCGAGCACCGAAGCTCAGGCCAGCGATAAGAATCACGTGCTCGATGCTCTGGGAAAGTCCGCAGCCGACATTCGCAATAAACTCGGAGAGTCGCTCAGCACCGTGCGAAAGTTTGATACTCCGCTCGAACAAGCCACCACCCCTTCGCTGGAAGCGCTGAAGGCTTACAGCGCGGGCCGCAAAATTCTTAGCTCCGCCGGTTCAGCCGCCGCGATTCCGTTTTTCAAGCACGCCATCGAGCTCGATCCGAGTTTCGCGCTTGCCTACGCGATGCTGGGCCGCATGTATGGCGACCTCGGAGAGTCTGGAGTTGCCGCCGACTACACTCGGCGGGCTTACGAACTCCGCGACCATGCCAGTGAGGCTGAGAAGTATTTCATCACCGCATCCTTTCACATCGCGGTCACCGGAAATATGGAAAAAGCTGAACAAAACTGCGAGCTCTGGAAACAAGCCTATCCCCGAACAGAAATACCTCACACCTTCCTGGCGGGGATTATCCTCCCGGTCTTGGGACAATATGAGAAAGCGGTACAAGAAGGCTCCGCAGCGGTCCAGCTAAATCCGGATTTTCCCGTTTCCTACGATGTCCTCATTTTCAGCTACATTGCTGTGCATCACCTCGATCAGGCGCAGGCTACCTATGCGCAAGCGGCCGCGCGCAAACTTGATTCCGGCTCATTTCTACATATTTCCCCTTATCTCCTGGCGTTTTTACAGAAGGATGTCGCTGGCATGGCGCGGCAGGTCGCCTGGTCGGCGGGCAAGCAGGGACTAGAGGACCAACTGTTGTCCTTGGAATCCGATACCGCGGCTTATTCCGGACGACTTCGCGCTGCTCGGGAGTTTTCTCGTCGCGCCATGGATTCCGTGGATCGCGGAGAAGCGAAAGAGCCAGCCGCATTGTACTCAGTACTATCTGGAGTGCGCGAAGGCTTATTCGGCAATTTGAAGGAAGCCCGCGAACGTGGGACTTTCGCGATCGGGCGCTCCCCAGGCCGCGATGTTCTGTACGGCGCCGCTCTCGCCTTGACGTATGGTGGTGACGACAAGCGAGCGCAACCACTGGCCGACGATTTGGCCAAGAGGTTTCCGGAAGACACCATCGTGCAGGTCAATTATCTCCCAACGCTTCGCGCCCAGTTTGCGCTCGGCCGAGGAAATTCCTCTGACGCCATTGAGAATCTCAGGGCCGCTTCGCCCTATGAATTAGGCCAGACGACGGGCAGCACCGACGGTTGGACAGCCTTGTATCCCGTTTTTGTGCGAGCGGAAGCTTATCTCGCCGCACATCGGGGCAGCGAAGCCGCCATCGAGTTCCAGAAAATTCTCGACCATCCCGGAATCGTCGTAAACCAACCCATCGGCGCGCTGGCCCGTCTCGGCCTTGGCCGCGCCTGTGCCATGCAGGGCGACACAGTCAAAGCGCTTGCCGCGTATCGGGATTTCCTCACGCTCTGGAAGGACGCCGACCCTGACATTCCCATGCTCATCGCTGCGAAAACCGAGTACGCAAAGCTGAATTAGTTACCTAAATTGCTTGGGAAGATTGACCGGATTCGGCTGATCCCCGCTACGTCGCGTTAGCGGACACGTGAAGAATCCAGCGGCAGGCGAGATGACTCTCTGAGCGCGCCAAAACCAATAAATAAATCATCGCAAATTTCATGCTACATTTTCGCGTCAGAACGAAGATCCAACGGTGCGGTCTCGGTTTGGGCAAACTCAGTCAAGGAAGAGGCAGTCGAGCATGAAGGAATCAGCGTGGGCTCGTTGGAAATTCTGGAACGGAGTTCCAGCGTCGCCTAAACGGCACGTCCACTTGGGGATCGATTACGGCACCAACACGTCTAAGATTGTGTTCCGTGATTACGGCGTGCCGGGTGGAGGGAGTGCCGTACTCGTTGTAAGGAATGGATCCCTACGAATTCCGTCGAGAGTTTGCTCGACCGAATCGCACCTATTGTTTGGGGATCATACTAAAACTGCAGCCGACTGCCATATCTACGAGAGCATAAAGACGCGGGTTGCGAATGAAGTAAGCGGAAAGCAATTGCGCCCCCCCGCGCTAACAAACACCCTGTCCAATGGAATCGGCGCCGCCGATCTCGCCGCCCTCACAGTATGGTTTTTGATCTCTGAAGGTCACCGCGCCGTTGCAGCCCATTTTGACGGACGTATGCAGGACGTGGAAATGGGTATGACGATGGGGGTGCCAATGCCATTCTTCAGCGACCCACTGATGAACGCCGCATTCCTAAGAATTGCCAGGCGAGCCTGGACATTCTATCGCGACGAGGGACTTCTTGAGTCGTCCCTTCTGACCGAGGATGCTCGCCGTATTCTGGAAAAGCATTCTGCATTTCGCTCGGCTGCCGCCGACAGTGGCGACAACGAGTGGATTCGTTGTGAGGGTCAAGCTGCCATTTGGTGGTTGTTGAACTCACCCAATGTTGCCACTGGGCCTTACGCGAAAGTGGATATCGGGGCGAGCACGACGCACGCCAATCTCATTCGTATCTTTGGCCAGGTCCACACTGTAAGGAGGAGTTTGGTGCCTTACGGCGAGGCGGCTGTCCCAATTGGGATGGAGGCCGTGCGTCACGAAATGACGGAAAACGATGGATCAAGTAGCGAATCTTTGGAGACTCGGGACTTCGAACCTTCTGTGCCGGAGGCAAATGCACAGGGCGATGAAGCTCCAGCGTCTGTCTGTGAGCGGATTTACGATGCTTACCGGAAGGCTTGGATCGACGCCTGTAGCAAAATGGGGACTAAGGAAGCTGAACTCGCAGCTTGGCGGGATCACAAACTATTTTTGATTGGCGGGGGAAGTCTCGTGCCGCTCCTGATCGACACAATGAGAATTCATCCCGACCGCCGAGAGCCGCTCACAGTTATGATGCCGGAACAACCGATTGACCTGGTTCGAGCCGATCGGACGAAACTCACCGCCGAACAGTTTCCGTTCGTTCCGGTCGCTTACGGGCTCTCAAACATGAAAGGCTTTCTGCCGAATCCTTATTGCCGCGATCCCGGGTCTTTCAGTTTCGGGCGCCACTAATCCGCTAGCGGGAAAGGAAAGGCTAGACCGAAATGCAGGAAGTGATGAAAGCAGCAGAAGCAATTGCCCTCAAGCAGCGCAACAAGAGGAAACAAGATGAAGTCGGACGTTGAGTTTTCCGTCTTCGACATTCTTGGCCAGAGTTTGGAAAGACTTTGGAAGCCTGGGATGGAAGCAATCAAATTGCGGCTGAATCACAATGTTCAGACTGTCGAGGAAATTCCTTTCGCAGCGGAACGAGCGGGCTATCAGATTCCCTATGTTGATCTCCCGATGAGGGTCAGTGGATTCTCCCAGGTAATCGAAGGGAAGCCGCATATCTTGGTCAACCGAACCAAGCACCAAGCCATACCACGTTCACGATTGCACATGAACTAGCGCACCATCAACTGCAGCTCAATCCTTCGCGCAACAACGATCAAGCCGCGCAACCGCTCAATACGGCAACCGAATTTGAGGCGAATATGTTCGCGTCGGTGCTCCTTGCAACGACCACGAGCGACAGGAGCAAATGCTTGCGCACAATCCCGAAATGCGTTCGAATTGCAAGAGTTTCTACCAGGTTCGCAAAATCGTAAGGAGTGGCTCGCCCTAGAGGACGATTTCAGAACTCCTGGGTTGAGTCAGATCGTCGCAGAACTGCCAAATTTCGATCTAATTATCCACTCTCTGTCGGCCGGTTTGGCGTAGCAGTGCGCTGCGATCCGGGAATGCGACATGAATATCGGCGTCGCTGCCACAAGAGAGGCACGGGAGTGGCCAAGGTGCCAGCGGCCAGGAAGTTGGCGATTCGGCACTACCGGATGCTATGCACGAATCGAGAGTATCCAGAGGTCGTTCGTGTCGAGAACAGCTCGCGGGTGCCGCTTGTCAGCGCAAGCTAGACCGAAGGGTTGGTTGGGTGCTCTCGCCCCGATCCGAATCGGGGTTCGGATCGAAGGATCACGGTCGCAGTCTAGGCCGAATCGGCGGTTGGCGGAACAACCGCCGAAAACTGATTCACCGTTCGAGTTTCAGAGCTTCGGTCCTCCACCTCTCTGAGATCCAAGCGGTGCTGCAAAGCATTGCGGCGAACAAGTGTCTCTTGACAACGCCTTCGTTCTTATCGACGGCACCCAAAAAGTCCAAGTCGAGGGTTTGGATGGTGGGAAAGGCTTCCACCGCCTGTCACAGCGCTTCCTTCAAGGGGAATGCCAGCCAGACGACCAAGAAAAACAAGAACTGCGGCAATCATCCTTCCGGCCAGCACACTTTTCGGGAACCTTTGGCGCATTAGCCATGTCTCCAGCGGCCAGTAGAGCAATGCAAAAATCAGTCCAGCACAGCCTGCAGATAAGAAAACCGCAATGTATCCCATCGTGGACTCGCTGCCGATCACTGCCCCGCTCCCATAAGCTCCACCAAGATGTCATTGACAAAAATCGTGAAAAAGAAGGTTTGGAACATGTATGCGTGAAATATGAGATGTACTCCAAGATACTCCACGAGCCCGATGCTAGATAGAGCGGCGAATGAATGATGTGTCGTTCTCGGAGCGATTTCCTGTTCATATCTTCGAAATCACCATGTGCGCGGATTAAAGCTCGTCCCGGCGCTCCTTATGATGGCACTTCGCACGCTCGCTCAGTTATGGGAAACGTAGGTGTCACTGTTTGGGCCTGGAAAACCGACGTAGCCAAACCCACCGGCTGGCGGGTGGCCCACCCTTTCCCGCGCCATCACTGTTTTCTCCTTCGTGTCGTATTGCCTGACTCTAATGGAGGCGATGATACCACCGTGGTAGTTGACGTTGAAGTTGATCGGTTCTTGGGTTTGCTGTTGCATTTGTAGTTTCGGGTGCCGTCGATAAGAACGAAGGCGTTGTCAAGAGACACTTGTTCGCCGCAATGCTTTGCAGCACCGCTTGGTCTCAGAGAGGTGGAGGACCGAAGCCTGCTTGCGGCAGGCAAGCTCTGAAACTCGCACGGTGAATCAGTTTTCGGCGGTCGTTCCGCCAACCATCGATTCGGCCTAAACTGCGGCCATGATTCTTCTATCCGAACCCAGCCGCGATTTGCATCGCACACTGGACGAGAGCGCCCAATCAAACCTTCGGTCTAGCTTGCGCTGACCAGCGGCACCCGCGAGCTGCTCTCGACACGAACGACCTCTGGATACCCTCGATTCGTGCGTAGCATCCAGTAGAGTCGAATCGCCAACTTCCTGGCCGCCGCCACCTTCGCCACTCCTTTGGCTTTCTTGTGGCAGCGATGCAAATATTCCTGCCGCATCTGCGGATCGCAGCGCACCGCTACCTGCGCCGCTTCCACCAGCAGCATCCGCATGAATCCGTTTCCTTGCTTGCTGATCGACCCGAACCGCTGATGTCCGCCCGAACTATATTCCCGCGGAATCAGCCCCAGATAACTGGCCACCTGCTTGCCCCGCTGAAAACGGGAAACATCTCCCATCGTCAGCACGAACGCCATCGACGTGATCGGTCCCACGCCCGGCTGCGTCATCAACAGCCGCGCTTTCTCATTCTTCTCCGCCACTTCCACCACCGCTCGGTCGAGCAAATCCACCTGGCCGTTCAACATCTCTCTCACCTGGAACAGGTCTTCTCGCCGCCGGCTCGCCCACGGCTTCAGCGGCAACTCGCGCAGCACCTTTTCGCCCGCCTTGCTCCACAGCTTATTCTTCTTCGTCACGCCCTGGTTCATCGCCAGGTGCTGCAGCTCATTCTTCACCTGCGCGCGAATCCGCACCAGCTTGTGCCGATGAATCAAAAGCTGCCGCAGATCCTTCTCTGCACCCGACGGCGTCCAAATCCGCGGAAAGCGTCCCTCCAGCAGCAGTTTCAAAATCAGCGCCGCATCGCGCCGGTCAGTCTTCTGCTGCCGCACTTCGCTGGCGCGAATCTTCGCCGCATCTCCGATCCACACCTCATGTCCCGCCGTGGTGGCCATCTCTACAAACCACTGGCAGTTTCCCGTCGACTCCATGCCAATCAAAACCGGACCAGCCAATTCGCGGTAAAACTTCTCCGCTTCTCCCGACGCATGATCCAGCTTCCTTTCTTCCGTCTCTCCCGTCAGCGTGTCCAGCCAACAAATCTGCTGCCAACTGGGATGGTAATCACATCCTATAATCAGCATCGAAGGCTCCTTTCGTTTGACCGATTCGCTTCGGTCCTCCAACCAGAAGCATACTCGGCCCAGCATCGGAGCCTTCGTTCTTATCCAATCAACTCTCGCCGCAGGCGAGGGTGCGCAACTGTGGCACAGGCGATAAGTAACACACTGGAGCGGCAGTATGGCCAGCGGCACTTGCACTTTATTACGTGCAGTTGTTACCGGAGGCGACCTTTGCTAGGAACGGCGCGGAAGCGGGATGCGTTCTTGAGAATCTTGCATGAAGTGCGCGAGCGCTATCAATTCTGGCTGATCGGTTATGTGGTGATGCCGGAGAACATCCATCTGCAGCCGAACTAACTCCGCATCAACGTTCGCGTAATACACTGACTCTAAAGAGGAAGAATGGCTCCCCGGGCTAGATTCGAACTAGCAACCCTTCGGTTAACAGCCGAGGAGGTCCAAAATCTAAGTGCCCTATCTGGTGTCGCTTATAAGAAAGTGGGTACCGTTCTTCCTTTTTTAACTGCACCCAATCCTGCACCCAACTAATTTCGACTTTCGACATACCGGAGGACTCCGAGGGGTTGAAAGCGGCGGTTTTGAAAGATCAAAACGCCGTTTGGTTAGGAGATGATCACGCATTAATTAGTTGACGCGATAGGGAACGTTGCATAGAGTACGGGGAATCAAGTCGGTTGGACGGACGCACTTCTTACACCACGTTAGGATTGGGGGCGCCGAATGATCGTTTTTTGCACCTCCGCATCTCGCAGACGCATAATCCTGATTCTTGCAATAGTTCTGCCCTGTTTTCTCACCTCCTGTTCCGGCTCGAAAATGAGCGCACCGGCTTCACATGAAAACAGCGGGTCGCAAGATGTGGGCCAGATTCTTTCAAAGTATTCTGACCTGGAGCTCCGCGAAATACTGAGCGATCGCCGAAACAAATCTCTTCACGACAACTCGCCTTCCGACGTTAGGCGCGTCTCCGACGCCCAAATTGTAGATTATATGATCTATCGTCAGAAAACGCTTTATGGAACAGATCGGCGCAAAGAGTTTTATGAGGTGACGGACCCGATTGAATTACAGGTAGTCAATAGCGTCGCTGCTATCGTGAAAGAGGGTCATTATGAAGAATTGTCTACAGTTTTTCATCTAACTGGCAAGACGCTTGGCATAGATAATGATCTTTGTAGTGGGGAACATTACTTCAGCCAGCCTGTCGTCGCTTCCTGTACAGGGTTTGTTGTGGGGCCGGACCTAATCGCGACAGCCGGTCATTGTATTCCACCAGATTTAACCTCAATTCGCATCGTATTCGGCTATCGAGCGATTAGGCCAGAAAACGACATTCGAGTGATAACTGAGGTGCCCAAGTCCCAAGTTTACAAAGCCTTGGAAGTAACGTCGAAGAGATATGATGGAAAGGATACACGGGAAATTGATTATGCCATCATGCGGGTAGACCGAAAAATCAATGACCATTTGCCACTGCCTCTGGATACAGCCGCCGGGGTGAAAACGGGTGATGAACTTTACACGCTCGGATTCCCGTCCGGATTACCCGTGAAGCTGGCTGATCAGGCTTTCGTGAGATCGGTTTCGGACAAAGGCTACTTCGTCTCGAACTTGGATACATTCTCGGGAAATTCTGCGATCGCCGGTATTGAAGGCAGGTTCTCTCACCGTGGAAGGCATTTTGGTTCGAGGGGATAATGACTATGCCTACCGTGGTAAGTGCCAAGTAGCCCTAATCTGCCCACGGGATGTGACGGATTGTAAGAATGACGGCGAAGACGCGACTTCCATAACGGCAATTGCAAACGTTTTTGGAAGTAGGGAAAAAGAGGTAACGACAACGACCGAAACAAAGGAAAAAGAGGTAACTACAACGACCGAAACCAGAGATCGCGGACCTATCACCAAGACATTCTCCTCGGAAGAGGTTCCGAGCGGAGTGATGAAGAGCTTCAGTCCGGAATATACGGTCGTTTCCGGTCCGACTCCCTCCGGTTATAGGATCGCAAGCGCCGTCGCTTCGTTGACCGGTGATCGCGTGTGTAATGCTTGGTCAATCTGCCGCGTCACCAATGAGGGTGATCATGTTGTTCTGCGATTCAGCCTTCAAGGCCACGATGAATGGCCTTACCCAGGCCAAGCCAAGAGTCAGGGGCATCTGGTGGTCACTTATGCTCCCAAGTAAAACGATACAGAGCGCTTTGAACTCACGCGCTATCCGTGAAGCAAGTCAGTTTTCGCTGCAAAAAGTTGTGCAATCGCCGTTGGGTTTGATGTCCTCAGGATAAAAGGAACCTGGCTTCCACTTTTTGTAGTCGAAGAGTGCACTGCGCGCCCCTGATTCTACGAGTTCATTGTTTTTATCGCGGAGTTCAAAAGTCGCTATAACACCCGCGTTAAACGAAGGTTTTGGCGTATAGAAAAGGTTCAACAGAAAAAAGCTGTTGGTCCGGGTATTCCCGCCGGCACCACTGACTGCAACCTGGACAGAAGGGATGCCGTCGGGCATCTTGCTTGACAAAATCATGCCGCGCAGCACGTCAGCTATTGTGGGATTCCCACTACCATCATTTGTCACCGAAAGGAGAGCCGCATAGCCATTAATCATTTGCTGTGCAGCTGCGAGATCGGAATTGACGTTGGGTCTGCTACATATTGAATTTGACGGTGCCGTACCTGTAGGCGTGGGCTTGCATTGGTTTGTCCAGGTTGTGACGTCATTGCCCCACGCCAACATATCCCCAAATTGATTGATCAAGATGATAGTCGCGCCCTCCAAATTGAGCGCTGAAGTGGAAGTGTAGGGAAGCATCGCGTTCATTTTCAATTCTGACTCGACCAACATTTCAAAGGCTTGTGTAGTTGGTTGAAAGGAAGACGGAGTGTAAGTAATCCCTGATTTCAAGCCCGCCAAGGCTGTCATTATTCCACTTAGGTACGTTAAGATCTACCGGGGTGGCGGATCCCCCGCCTGCACCGGAGGGCGTTGCTGGAGGCGGTGTTGCGGCCGCAGGTTGCGCTAGGAGGTCCTTAAGGGCTTTTTCGGACTCCTCACGATTCTTAGGACTAATCAACTTGTCGAGACGGTTCTTAGCATCGGCCTTCTTCTTCGTAATGGTGGTGGATGATTCTGTCACTTCCCCGGTTAGCTGGACTGTTTGTACAGAATCGGTTGCATGGGAGCCGGATTCACCACTCGTAATCTGCAGCATCGCCGAATAAGTTTTCGCGTCAGGGACTCCCTGCGTGGCCCAGAACGTCAAGGCAATGTCGCAAGAGTCGGTCGGTTGGAGGGTTATTTCGCAGGTATGATGCTCAACAGCAAACTTGTCCGAACCCACGATCTCAAGGTCCCTGATCTGGCGTGGCCTACTGCCAACGTTAGTCACCCTCACAGATCGCGTGGTCGGGCCGTCGTCACTTTTCAAAGATATGGAAAGCGACGGAACTACCTGCAGGGAAAAGAACTCTTCGAGATCACTATGGATAGTGCCCAGCTGAAGATAATACCCATGAACCGCTTGGTAGAGTGCAACCTGATTGGCAGACGCTGTGTCCTCGACCAAGATGGCGCATTTCTGCTTTGTCGTATCTTTAAGACCAAATAGATCCGAATCAATTTGATCCGAAGCTTTCACGAATTGCGCCTCCAGGCCGGTTACGACTGCCCTTAGTTTTGAGACATCGACACCGGGGATAGCTTCTTGTTGACGCAATTGTTCTTCGGCTTTTTCCAGCGCTTTTCTCTGTACGACTAATGTATTTTTGTCGTTATCGAATGTTGCCATACTGGAGTCCGTTGCCAAAGCAGCCCTGCATGCACTTGCGTGCCTGGCCGTGATCTGAGCTATGTCTCGGGCAATCCTTCGCATTCCATCGAAAGCCATAATCTGTATTTCCATGGCCGAAGATCCACTTCCTCCTCCACTACCGGGCACGGAGGAGGGTGTCGTGCTCGACCCCTGGTTGGCAGCAGCTCCGAGAGCGGCTCCCGCAGCAACACCCGCTAAACCCGCCCCGGTATTACTGCCTTGCGCGAAGCCCGAACTGGCGGCGGAAGCGCCCAACAATATGACAAGTGCAAATTTTCGCATGGGGTACTCCTCGAAGGCCGAACGGCACGGAGTTTAGATCAAGTTGATAATGTCTTCAATAGCAATCGTTCCATTCCCGGGCAGCTACAGAACGGGGCGAATCCTATGCACGTGTGGCATGCGCGAATACCTTGCAGAACATTGACAGAAGACAGGCGATTGAAACCGACGAAAAAACCATGGTAGAGTGAAACCGTCAAGTTCGGGCACTGTGAGGAAACAACGCCTCACATCCCTTAAAAAGGTACCGGCCCGGGGTTTCGCCCTCAACCAGCGTTCCCGGGCCGGTCGGCTTTATAATAGTCCGTATTCCCTCTCTCAAAAATGTCGTATTCATTTTCGATTCTCGGTCGGATGTGTACGTATGACCGCTCGTCATTCAAGTGCCATTTTCGATAGGTTGCCCAGGCGCAATAGTCCGAAGCTTGCAATAATGCGTGCGCCGCAGAATTGTGATGATCAATTGTGTATGGGATTCCGAGCGGATCAAGGACGTCACTTGCGCGCGCCTTTAGAGTCGCCTTCAGCGTTACTTGTTGTGATTGGTCCGGAACGGTGTCTACGACCACGCAAATCCTATCCAGCTTGCGGAATCTTACTAGATATCGGAGAAGTGTCTTATAAGCGATTGAGTAGACGCCGTGTTTGTATAGCACAGGATTAACACGGTTTTTTCTCACAATGATTGAATGAATTACGTAGTCGGTTGAGCCTGCTAGCAGGGCAAAGACCCGATTTCGGACCGCCTGGGCATCCTCACAGGCATGAAAGCGCTCCAAGCACCTGCCCTGTGCGTGCAGTTCATATTTCAAAGCCGCGAATTCAGTGGAAAACAAAGTCGGGGTTGCAGTCACAATCGCGGAAAAGACTAAATAGTTTCCCTGCGTTGCCGTGTACTGATACGTTCCCGACTCGTCGAAAAATGCAAACAGAGGCATAACAGCTCCAACGATATAACTGACAAGAAGATTCTCAGGACGTCGGGTTGTCGAAACTCCAGGTCGGCGCCGCTTAATCTTCAGACGGTTTTCAGAATTAGTCGAGCGTCCATCCACAGCCCGGAACCTCGATCCGCGGGGATGTGAGCTAGAAGCGTATCGTGGCTAAGAATGGATAGTTTATTTTCATTCACATCCCAAATGTAGAACGCATAATGGGGCTGCAACCTTGAACAGTTAGTCCATTCGTTTCGGCTTAAGAAAAATCTAGGCTCTGCCGCTGTGGTGCCTTTCACCTCTATGTAAAACGGCAAGACTCGCTCATTGCTGATCGTAAACGAATGTACATCGTAGCCCAGCGTTTCATCCTCAATCGAGACCAAATACGGATCTTTATCAATCCCGAGCGTTGCTATCCGTTTCTTTTCATATTCGAGCGTCAGCTTCTCCGCTTCCGAGCCTATTCTTCTCTGCGCTTCCTCCTGGAGCAGCCGAAATTCTATCGCTAGGCGTTCCCACCAAAAACGCGTTTCTCCTTCAAGGGACGTTTCGATTAGGCCCGCATCCCGAAGACACTGCGCTTGATCATCATCGATCAATCGTAGTGCGCGTTGCCTACCATAGACGGCCGTCCTGGCCCAATATGGTTTGTCGATTTTTGCCATTTCGAAGATCGCATGACGCAATTCGGCCTCGCGCCCGCCCAAGAGGCGAAACACAGGTTGCTCAGCGCTAGTCAATATTGCCAAAGCCGTCTCAAAATCGTAGTTCCCAAGATAGGTGGGTCCGAGCTCCAGTTGACGCGCTGCATCAACAGGTTCGATTCCTGGGTACTCTGCTAGATGTTGCAAAATGACTCGGCCAGCATCAAGAACACTGATCCTGATGCGGTTTTCACGTCTCACAATTCTTCTTCTCCTGGCTGCGCAGCAATTCCACTAAGTTCGTCTATTAAATCGGTGATGTCGTCCAGCCCAATATCGTAATCGAGCGGCTCCGCGCCCTCTTCTTCGTCGAGCGCCAATTGATGAAGATCGGGGTCCTCTAAAGCCTGGGCCATAGTATGAAGTTTTTCGACCAACCTCCGGCGCACTGAATAGTCAATTGAACCCACGATTCCCGGTGCAATGCTTTCCAGTACATAAATGTTAGTGGCAATTCCGGGAGGCAGCCCTAGCCGATGAATTCTATCGACGGATTGAAGGAAATGTCCTGCGTTATAACTCCGATCAACGTAAATGGCATGATGACAAACGCGGTGTAGGCTGATTCCTTCAGAGCATGCAGCAGGATTCGCAACGAGGACTCGGCATGATCCACCAGGTTCGTGAAAAGCTCTGATGCGACCTTCCCTTGTATTAAGATCCGTTGAGGCCCCAGTGGGAACCCCACCGTGAATGAAGGTCGCGCCGAAATCTGCTAGCAGTTCCGCCAATCTTTCGACGTTTTCAGTAAAAGTACTCCAAATCACAACCCGATTCGCCGGATCAGCTCCGAGGATTTCGCGTGCCAATTCGCATGCTCTCACCAGCTTCGGCGAGTCTGCTTCTGCGACTATCTCGCCGAAAATGCCCTCAATCCGAGGATCATTGTATGGGAACTCTTCCGGAGCTTCGAGTGTAAGACGACGGACTGTCAAAATCGGATTGGAAGCAACTTGCAAGAGGCGGAGTACGGAACGTCGCGCGGCCGGAAGGTCAATGTTTGAATCTGTTCGAATTCCCACCAATCGACTCAGTACATGCTCCCGCATGAGCGAATACAGACTAAGCTGCGCTGGCGACATCTCTACAGCGATCCAACGCTTCGTGGGCGGGGTTAAGCCAAGCTCGCTCTTCGTCGTCCGTACATATAGCCCCCGCAATTCGGGTCCCGGTTCATCCGCCAGGGCAACTCGCTGTCCGATCCCTTGGCCGGGCCAAAGAAAATCGAGTTGAGGAGCGATATCGTCCATCGACCTTGGAATTGGAGTACCAGTCAGGATGTCCCGTCGTGCCGGAAGATGTGCCAAACGGAGAAGTGCGGCGCCGCGAAGCGATTGATCACCGGCTTTCATCCTATGACTCTCGTCCAAAATCACGTGCACACGGTGAAAGCGGAGATATTCAAGAACGACTTCCGGCACACGAATTAGTTGATCGTAACTGATAATCGCTCGGCCTGGTTCTTGTGCCAACACTCGCCGTATGTTGTCTGAGCCGCCTTCGAGGCGAACGAAAGGGGTGTGGTCTGCATTCCCGTCGAGCGGGTCTAAACACTCCTCTAATACCTCGTCCCAGGCAGTAAATGCATTTTTGGGCGCTACCACGAAAAGTTTCGTCTGCTGATCACGTACGAGGAGATGTACGGCTAGCGCGACTGTTGTCTTGCCCGCTCCTGGGACCGAGAAGTTCGCAGCATTTTGTAATGAAACCATTCGACCTACGTCGCGTCTCTGTGCGTCGGTCAGCACGCGAACAAACCCGAATGGCCTTAGCCGCGCTTGTATCTCCTCTTCTCTCAGCGCAGGTTCAACGAGTTCAACCCGTCGGACAGCCCGATACTCCTCTCGATATCTACGCAGATGTTCTCTGGCCTGTGGGTCATAGGTGAAGAGGTCCGGATTTTCATCGCGGAGCGTGGCCAGTGTTGGCACGATTTGCAGAAACGTGGCCCAATCTGTTTCTATCGTTCGTTGAACAATATCTGCACCGGGGTCGGCGCGAAGAATCATGTCCAGCACGCGATTCCAGATCGCTTGAGAAACTTCAGCGTTTCCAGTTAGCCTAGCTCTAGACGGCTCTTGGAGATAATCAATGCTAATATTCATGAGGATTTCTGGTTCCCCGACCGAATATCACTTATCTGTTTACGAATTCTCTCGGCTTCGTTAGCGCAACTCTCCAGCTGCGCAGAGATTTGGGGAAAGGTCTGCGGATCGGCGCCGTTCAAATCTATTTCGTGGACAATACGATTCGCAGCTTCGGCGTTCTTGACGGCCAGATATTTCCGCCCTCCTTCGCGCTTTTCGATTCGGACTGAATTCGAAATACGCACAAGTTGTGCCGCCACTTCTTTGCTTTTATCTTTGGCAAGCAGCACAGGCTTAATCCCAGCGAAGCGCTGGTCTCTACGCTCGGCCAGTCCAGCCAGGGGATCATCGTCGTTAGTTGGCTGCTGATCTTCGCGCGCGGCCACTGCGACTTTTATATCGATCTTTTGTTCCTTGGCGACCCTCGTTAAGACTTCTTCCAGATCTACTCCAAATGCAGCGCGAAATTCGTAAGCTCGGGTTCCGAGTTGCCTAGCCTCCTTAATCAGCGGAAATGCCACGAGTTTTGACATTTCGGCCATTTCAGGTGTTTTGTCCTCCAGGGCTACTTGCAGCTGTCGAACAACTTCTAGACTGTCTTCGATGAGTTCATAGTCACCCGGTTTTTTCAGGTACAGGTCCAAATATTCCTCCGCCAGCTGGAGTTGTTGAAGTTCGCGATTGATGTCCTCCTTGTTCTTAAAGCGATACATCTTTATGAGTTTTTCGATCGGTATGCGAAGCACATCGCGACGATACCGAAGCTTCAGTCGCCGCGAAATCCAGTCATACTCCAGTTTCGTCTCGGGAATCTCTTGCAGTTCGGACTCAATTTCCTCAAGGTCTTCAGTAGTCGCGCTGGAAGGCAAAATCGCAAGATCAACAAAATTGTATGTCTTGTAGCTCTCTCCCTCGTTCGTAACAATATCTCTCATAGCCGCTAGCCGACGATTGCCGTTCACGACGACGCCCGCGCCTGTGGTTAGCAACGTCTCCGTTTGAGTTCCTCTTTCGAGAAGCTCCTGGTAGATCGGTCCGCGAGCGTCCCTCGCGAGTTCGAGCAGGATTCCGTGCTGTACTTGTTGAGCGCTGACATCCTCTTCAGACTTAAGAAAATAATCCGAACTGGTCTTGTGATGCAGGCAGTATTCAGACTGTTTGAGTCGTGTGCGCCCGTTATCCATTCGATAGACCGGTAAATCGATCGGAACACGAAGGACCGGCAGCTCAATTTGTTTGCCTCGGAACAAGAATGGCTCGGTCCGTTTTGAGCTCTTCTTCTCCTGCTCAATCCTTACAATTCGATCCTGACGATTATTAACTTTAATTTTATAGTCCACGAAAAACACTCCTATTCAAAACTAAGCAAAAAGCACGGTACGGTGATCACGTGGTGAAAAAGGGCGATTTCGCTACTGACCCTGTCATAGTTGGATAGGTTTTGGCCAAACACCGCCGCCGCCGTCGATGTAGGCAGAATCAACACCGCAGCTTCAACGCGGTTGTTCAAATACATCACTTGAAATTTCATCAAATCGTAGAAAGCCCGGGCAATGTTACCCGTCTGAATAGTTAGACCGACGCCGCTCTTTAAGGCATTGATCGTCAAATTGTAGTTTTCGTGAACGCGCGGTTTTATTGCCCATCCCAAGGACGTCAGCTGCTTTCTGAATTGTGTTTTTATCGCGGTTGAGTTGCCGCTGACGACGGCAATTTGCGGCTGATCAGCTAAAAGCAAGACTTCATCCAAAACACCCTTGTCGCGTAATACGTCTTCCGCATATCGATGAGAATATGTTTGGGAGCGTTGCATGGCTCGGTCACTCTAGTTGAAACGGATGTTAAATCCAAGCTATGTGTTCAATCAGCCTATTGATTGATGGGAAGCCGGGAAAGCGGGGATCGCGTATGGTCGTAGATGGGCCGATCGTGGGGCCGATACTTCGCAGTTCCATCGAGCGCTTCCTGCACTCGCTTTGCGCCTATCTGCAAGTATTCCTTTACAATTTCACATCCCCAAAACTTGCGATCGTGAATAGCCGCCGCTACTCCGGTGGAGGCTACGCCTGAGAACGGATCAAAAACTAAGCCATTTGAAGGGCTAAGCGACAGGACAAGACGTTCAACCAAACCCACCGGGAATTGACAGGGATGGGCCTGCTTCTCCACATGATTGCTCTTAACGTTCGGGATATCCCAAACCTCGTCCCACTTTTCATTCAGCGCGATATCCCAGACATCCTCAGGATTTTTGCCCCGGGGATTACCGGACAGCTTTCCTGCGTTTGGCCCCTTATAGTGGCGCTTCCCCGGATACTTGGGCGCCACCCGGACTCGATCGAGATCGAAATAGTATTCGTTATCGCGTGTGTACCAAAGAATTACTTCATATCGGCCGCTAAAACGGTGCTTACAGTGAAGCCCATGGCCAAAGCGCCATATTATTCGATTGCGGAGGACTAGCTTTTGTTCTTGAAACAGGGGATGAAACAGATAATCCAGAGGATAAATGCCACCCCGATTGCCCCGTGTAGGCAAAACGTAATTACCTACCTGCCAACAAATACTCCCAGTTGCTTTAAGCCTTTTCGCAAGCTCTCCAATGATTTGTTTTTGTTTCAATCGATATGTTTCAAGTTCCGTTATTTGTTCGTACGGCTTGCCGATATTGTACGGAGGTGACGTAACGATCAAATCGAATATTGGTTCCTCGGGTAGCGACCGAAGGAACTCTTCACACGGCCCGTGAAACAGGGCATAAGGTTCGCGGGATATTTGCGAAGCGCTTTCGACAATTGCCACAGCTCGCATTTTCCCTGCTGGTGAAGCTTCGCCGTTCAGGTTTTCTTTGCTCTGTCTCATCGTATCCGCCCACGAGCTTATCCTATTTCCGGCCAAAGATCCAGCACCGTAGTTGAGGATAATGAGACATTCTCGGAAATGCATCGTCTGCCGAACCAACGAGTTCCTGCGTCAACGCACTTGCCTGGACACATTAGCCAGGAGCGGATCGGCCACTCGCCGTCTCGAAGCTCGTAGGTTTGTTCACTGACTCCCGAAGACGTGCGCACGCTTTTTTCACATTCGTTCGAAAGGTTTTCAGACCCTCGACGGAGTGTCTGTGCCTCCCGCATGAGCAAATTTCATCAAAACAATTAGCCAGCTGCCATTGATTGAGCCTTTCTAGCCCGAAGTCAAGCCCTTGTACCATGATCGAAAAATGATCTATTTGGAATTTCAATTTAAGGTCGCGAAATGAACCTCCTCCCGTGAGAAAGCGATAGTGAGCCATGTGAACCTTGAGCAATTTGGGATAAACGCGTGCGTCTCGGTCGAGTTCCGTGATTAATTCTCGAAAAGTTGTACCTAACAACAGGAAAACGAGGGTTCGGAAAAAGCTGCTGCTCTCGGGATTTACAGCGTATCCCCGACCGGGCTCTCCGCTACCAGGCCAGACTTCTCCGTCAAGAGGTTTGAGGATTTCCTGCCAGACATTTGCGCAAATTGGATCCTGGAGTTTCGGGATCTCTTCCGCCAGCCGTCGGCTCGCCGCCTCGCTTTCGTGCCTCGCCCGCTCCCGTCGCTCCCAGTCACTAACGTTGACCTGATTGAAGGTCTTTAGCGCTCTCCAATACTCAGCGAACCCTTGGTTTACACCGGGATGCCAGTCAGTATTTTCGAAATATCGTCTTTTCACCAATAACCCACGTATACCCAGCCGCTTGGAGGCGGTGCGAAAACGGCCAAGTGAGTTCCTGTCATAGCGAACTGAAAACTGAAACTATAGCGCGGTCGCAGGGGATTTGTGAACGGTACCGTGAATAGTTCGAAGAAGCCAAAGGGAAGCGGACGCTGCAGTTTTTGCGGTTGCCGCCTGCAAATCGCGGTCTCGGTGTCGGGAGCAAGGATTTTTCGGTGCGGCCCTTGCGGGCTCTTCGGGCAGGTAATGACGCCGCCACGAAGGTATAGACCACGGCTTTACGAGAAAAGGTGGTTAAGAAAGAGATGGCACGTCGCAAACTGACTCTAGAAGAGCGACTAAAAGGAATCCGCGCAGCGCTGCGAAGTAGACGAACACCGCCACAGCTTCGACAAGGCTTGAAACGGCGCGCGGAATGTTTACAGAACCAAGCTCGAACGAAAAATCGTTAACAGGAGATCGTTGCGATGAGCGGAGACGGAGTAATCAGCGTGCGCCTGCCTTTATCGTTGCTTGGCGCGTTGCGTGCAACCGCACAGGAGCACTGCACCAGCATCCATGAAGCCGCGGCTCGATGGATCTCTTATCTCCCGTCGCTTTCTCCGGATGATCTTAGGACGCTGAAGGAGCCTCCACGGGAATTGGATACGCCGAAGGTTTCGCTGTATGTGGGCTGGCGCGTTGTCGACGCCCTAACCGTCGCAACGCGAAACAGCGGTCTCACGAATTCAACCATTATTCGCCGATTGCTATACGCGGTGCTCGTTACGGACGATCTTGAATTTGTCCAGCAAAACGACCGCTGGAAATTACAAATCACAAAATCAAAAACCAGCGAAATAGCAAGTTTTAACAGCGCTGAAAAAGGGCCGCAATGCGCTTAGCTGACAGCAGACGAGCCAAACTATCTCGATTCCGAATTCTCGACCTCTTATCGGAAGGATTATTTGGATTCACATGCACTCAGTTGGCAAAACGGTCTGGACAAACGGGCAACGCTAGCCGTTCGTTCCGTGCAAGCCTCGCGACCCGCCTTCGGAGACTCCAATCCTCGGGTTTGGTTCGTCGTGATCTGGACAAATTCTTCCGACCGGCCCATTCCCCACGAGACGGAGTCTATCGCTGGCGACTTACCGCGCATGGAATCAGGCGTCTCAAATGGGCGAAGGAACACGGGCGATTGTGAGCACGAAAACTTGAGTTTGTACGCCGTGCGGGGCCACGGAAAAAACCAGAGCGGGCAACGAAGGACTGACAGACCATTCGCCCCGTGATTTGTACGGCACCGTGGCCCCGCTCCAATACGCGTCTGGAGATGCCGGTAAGGATCTAGAGAGTCTGTCAGGCCCGGCGGCTTTGCCGCCGGGCCGCATAGGCGCTGCCGAAGGCAGCGCCGGTTTTCATCCTTGATTCCACTAAGTGTGCCCGGACGATGACGAACAAAATACGCGAACCCGAAATCATAACCATTCCAAGCCGCAGAAAATTCGTCGCTTATCCGTCGGGCGGTGTACGTATTGTGCCGTGCAATCGAATCGAGGTTTTTTACCCTGACAGACGCATCGCTCCGCGAGTCTGTGAGCGAACAGGAATGAAGCGGAATTTCTGTTGCTGCGGCCCATGCCGCGCGCTCCGACGGCGCAATCATCTCGCCGCATGTCGGTGCTGGCTGTGCTTCGCTGATCGTATGGGCGCATTTATCGACGGCTTGGGCAAGAGTACGAGGGCGGGACGATGGATATTGTTTCTCACGCTCACCTACAGAACTCCGACGTTTCCCTGGGCGCGAGGGTTTCCGATGGCGCAATCACAACCTCACACAGATTTCATTCGCAATTTCATCAAACACGCAATTCGTCATCTGGAGAAGGAGCTTTGTGAACGGGTTGAATACTTTCAAGCAGAGCAATCCGGAAGCATCGGTGGGCGGATTCATCAGCACATGGGTTTGAGTGCTAGAGCCCTTGAAAAGCCTGCCCGCGATCTGGCGGAGATTCTAGCAGCGGAAAAACATGGACTGCCGGAATCGCTGAAACCAATGCAGGCATTCCTTTGGGACAAGGCCGGGTTCAATCGAATTTTGCCGTGGGAGAGTGACGCAGGCTACTACGTCGGACGGTACGTGGGGCGGGACGCAGGTCGGTGTAATTGGGATTGGAGAGTCGGGGACGAACACTTGCCCGATCCTCGCGCTGCCGCATCCATTGGCCGCATTGTTATCTCACCATCACCTGATCTTCCATCCAAGGACTACCGCAATATTCTACGGAGGCGACACAGATGAAGAGGAAAAACTCTAAATCGATTGGGAAGCCAATCTCGCAACTGCCGATAGTTTTCTATTGCGACGGTTCGGGCGCTCGCCCTGACGGCAAGGGATCAGCCATCGCATGGTTCCGTGAGGACACCGGCCAAGAACACGCCGAAGCAGTTGATGGGCTCACGAACAATGAAGCGGAGTACCGAGCGATTATCTCCGCCCTGAAATTCGCTCCGGCCCGGTCAAAGATCACGATTCTTTCGGACGCCCAACTCGTCATTTACCAAATTTGCGGCGTGTATCGCATCAACGACCCAGAATTGGCTGCCCTTCGAAATTCTGTGAATGATGCCGTTTTCGACAAAAATCTCAACGTTGAATTCAAGTGGATTCCGAGAAGCCAAAATCGCGCGGATAGACTTCTCCGGCGAAAAGAGCCATCGAATTTCTCGGCCAGACCAGGTGCAGTGGCATAGCGAGCTCATCACACCAGTGGAAAAAGACCCTCCAACCCGGAATCCACCTCACGCCTTGCAATTGGGCGCGACACCGGATACTTTCGCTCTCGCGACACCAGATGGACGGCCAAGGAGCAGGTCAATGGCTCGTCGTTCTGGTCAAGTTGGGTACGAAGAAGTGAAGAGTGGTTGGTATCACGTAAGGTTTCGGAAGGATGTACCAGGGCGTGCGAAACGAGGCATATCTAAGCAAGCCGATATGCCCCATCTCAGGTCCTGGTTCTTAACGAAGCCCGAACGTGTCAGGAAACGAAGGGAAATAATTGCCGCGAGCGGAGCTGACACCGAGGAACACTTCAGGCTTGTAGAAGCGATCGATCAGGGTGAGACGTTCCGCAAGCAAGGTGAGTGGTGGTTGAATCACGTGCAAAATCGCAAGCGCAAGCCCATCACGGAAGCGACCGCAAGCGGGTTTAGAAGCTACTTGAAAAACTGGCTCCGACCCGAATATCGGTGATATTCCGCTATCTTCCGTCAACAACCTCGCGTGCAGAAATTTGGTGACCACAATGACGGAAGCGGGGCATATCGCCCAAGATGTGCAACAACGTGATTCAAGTCCTAAAAATGGTCGTGGCATCTGCTGTCAACGAGAATGGAGAGCAAGTCCATCCACGGACATGGAACCACGAATTCATGGATCTGCCCGAAGTAAAGAATCAACGGCAGCACCTTCCCATTCAGGCGAAGTGATGACCGAAATTGCAGCGGGCTCGAAGGGACGAGAGCAAATGTTATTCGTCCTTTCGGGTGCATCGGGTCTGCGGTTCGGCGAGGCGCTCGGACTTGAGATCGATAAACACGTCTCGGACGACTGCTCCATGTTGCTGATTCGGCAGAAGGTCTGGAATGGGCGTGTTCAGCCATTCCTAAAGACCGAGAATGGAGTTCGAGATATCGATCTGCATCCGGACGTAGCGGCAATGCTCAAGAGGTTCATCGGGAATCGGATTTCGGGTTTTGTATTCTGCTCGAAAAATGGACTCCCGCTGTTGCAGTCGAACGTCTTGAGACTCTCTCTACACCAACTGCTCAAGAAGTTAGGTCAACCAAAGGCGGGTGCCCACGCATTTCGGCGGTTCCGTACAACCTGGCTGAGAAAACAACACGCGCCAGAAGACCTGATTCGTTTCTGGCTAGGATGCCAACAAGAGTGTCGCGGACGTGTACAGCAAGTTGAAAGACGACGTGGCATTCCGAAGGAAAGTTGCGGAACAGGTAGGGATCGGTTTCGAGCTTCCAGCGGAAAAAACCGAAGTTGCACCCAATCTGCACCCAAACCAAGTCTGCATCAACGTTCGCGTAATGCGCTGACTCTAAAGAGGAAGAATGGCTCCCCGGGCTAGATTCGAACTAGCAACCCTTCGGTTAACAGCCACTTGAGTAACTTAATCACGGTTTGCCGGAGCGGGAGTTTTTCGAAGGGAATCAGCAAGTTGCGATGAAACTCGATGAGTCAACTTCTCCTCTTCATTCACCTTTTGTTCGCAATTAATCGTAAATTGCCGCAACTTCCGTGACATTTTCGTGACAGGCGACCATTCGGCAACGACCGAATCCTCGATCAACTGCTGAACTGATTGCAGGTTCAATGTGGCAGGGATCGAACCGGCGCCCCCCTGCTTGCAAAGCCGAACGATCGCCTACAGCAGCTCCGTTAATCTTCTTCAACTACTAACGTCTCCAACAAATCGGGGAATCTGCTTTTCGCTCAAAGCTAACTCCAATCTGTTGAAAACGATGCATTCTTGCACAGTTCGTACACAGGAGGATTTCCGGGACAACGTGCACAGTGAACCCCTCGGTGAGGCAAAAGTGCGCATCGTCTCTTCTTGGATTGGGCGCGAACCGAGAATGAGGATATTCGAAGACCGCCGACCATGCCGCTGCTTTACCGGTGACTCTCGCCGCTCTGCGGAAGAAACGTCTTGCCCTTCTTCACGATGAACGTGCGCAGTGCGCGGCATGCCGGCGGCAGCTCGCGGTCCGCGCGATTCACCACGAACCATTGCCGCACGATCGGCAAGCCTTCCACTTTCAATACCACCAGCCGCCGCGCCGCCACTTCTGACGCGATGGTATGCGCGGAAATCAGTGAAAGTCCCAGGCCGGCCATCACCGCCTGCTTGATGGTCTCGTTCGAGCCCATCTCCACAGTGATTCTGGGCGGCTGAATCATCTCCGCGTTGAAAAAATATTCGAAAATATTCCGCGTCCCGGAACCTTCCTCGCGCACGATGAATTTCTGCTTCGCCAGCCCGCTCTTGGAAACGCGTCGCGCGCGCGCCAGAGGATGCTCCGCCCCTGCAATCATCACGTGCGGGTGCGGTCCAAACGCCGCGCTCTCCACTCCGAAGTCGCTCGGCGGCCGCCCCATCACGGCAACATCTATATCGTAGTTGCGCAGCGACTCCACCGTCTCCGCGCGGTTGCCCACCACCAGCTTCAGGTCAATCCCTTCATGCTGCCGCAGGAACGCGGCAATCAGCTCAGCGGCAAAATACTTGGCCGTGGAGACTGCGCCGAAACGCACTCGTCCGCCGTGCAGCCCTTTCATGGCATCCAGCGTGTCGCCCAGATCAGCGATCACCCGCTCGATGCGCGCCGCGGCGGCGACGGCTTCGCGCCCGGCGTCGGTCGCACGCAGGCGGTTCCCGGTGCGGTCAAAGAGCGGCAGCCCGGCATCCTCTTCGAGCAGCTTAATGCGCGAGGTAAGCGCCGCCGGGGTGACGTGCAAAGCGGCGCCAGCTTTGACCACCGTGCCGTTGCGCGCGACTTCGTGGATCGCTTCGAGCTGCTTAAAAGTGAGGTTCTTCATTTTGTCCACTTAATTTTCTTAAGTCTAACGGAAATTATATTCAGTTTTATTGTTAGGCGCAAGCTGTTACGTTTTTACCGTGACTGCGCAGCGAGGAGGCACGGCCATGAGCGTGAACCTGACATCACCGCACGACAAATCTCTGGACCAAAAGTCCTCGACGGTGCGCGGCAAGGACCGTTACAAAGCCGGCGTGATGGAATACAAGAAAATGGGCTACTGGGAGCCGGAGTATGAGCCCAAGGATACGGACATCCTCGCTCTCTTCCGCGTGACACCGCAGGGCGGCGTGGACCCCATTGAAGCGTCCGCAGCGGTGGCGGGAGAATCTTCGACGGCGACGTGGACCGTGGTGTGGACCGACCGCCTGACCGCCTGCGAGAAATATCGCGGGAAATGTTACCGCGTGGAACCGGTGCCCAACGCGCCGGGCTCCTACTTCGCGTGGATCGCCTACGACCTCGATCTCTTTGAACCGGGCTCCATCGCCAATGTCTCCGCTTCGATCATTGGAAATGTTTTTGGCTTTAAGCCGCTGAAGGCATTGCGCCTGGAAGACATGCGCATGCCCGTCGCGTACATAAAAACTTTTGCCGGGCCGGCGACGGGAATCGTCGTGGAACGCGAACGGCTGGATAAATTCGGCCGGCCGCTGCTGGGCGCGACTGTAAAACCGAAACTCGGGCTTTCCGGGCGCAATTATGGACGCGTGGTGTACGAAGCGCTGAAGGGCGGCCTGGATTTCACCAAGGACGACGAAAATATCAATTCGCAGCCCTTCATGCACTGGCGTGACCGATTTCTGTATTCGATGGAAGCAGTGAATCGCGCGCAGGCCATGACCGGCGAAGTAAAGGGCACGTATCTCAACGTCACGGCCGGAACGATGGAAGACATGTACGAGCGCGCGGAGTTCGCTAAAGAGTTGGGGTCGGTGATCATCATGATCGATCTGGTGATCGGCTACACGGCGATTCAGTCCATGGCGAATTGGGCGCGACGCAACAGCATGATTCTGCATTTGCATCGCGCGGGACACGGAACCTACTCGCGGCAGAAAATTCACGGCGTTTCCTTTCGCGTGATTGCGAAATGGATGCGTCTGGCCGGAGTGGACCATATCCATGCCGGAACGGTCGTGGGGAAATTGGAAGGCGATCCGCGCACCATTCGCGGCTATTACGACATCTGCCGGGAAGATTTTGTGCCGCAGAAACTCGAGAACGGCGTCTTTTTCGATCAGCCCTGGGCTTCGCTCCGCAAGCTCATGCCAGTAGCCTCGGGAGGCATTCACGCCGGACAGATGCACCAGCTGCTCGATCTGCTGGGTGACGACACGGTGATGCAATTCGGCGGCGGAACCATCGGCCATCCGGCGGGAATCGCAGCGGGCGCCACGGCCAATCGCGTGGCGCTGGAAGCAATGGTGCTGGCGCGCAACGAAGGCCGCAACATCGCACTCGAAGGTCCGGAAATTTTGCGAGCCGCCGCGAAGAATTGTCTGCCGCTGCGGCAGGCTCTGGAAATCTGGAAGGATGTCACGTTCGATTACGCGTCCACCGACACGCCGGACTTCGTGCCGACCGCGACCCTGAGCGTTTGAAACTTTGTGTACGGGAGATGGCGCAATGCGATTGACGCAAGGATGCTTTTCATTTCTGCCGGACTTGACCGACGAACAGATCAGGGCGCAGGCGCAATACTGCATTGACAACGGCTGGGCCGTGAATCTGGAATTCACCGACGATCCGCATCCGCGCAACACCTATTGGGAAATGTGGGGCCTGCCAATGTTTGATATCAAAGATGCCGCAGCGGTGATGCTGGAGCTGGCGAAGTGCCGCAAAGTTTACGGCGACCGTTACATCCGGCTTTCAGGCTTCGATTCCACACATGGCTGGGAATCGCTGCGCCTTTCGTTCCTCGTGAACCGCCCGGCACACGAACCTGGCTTCAAACTCATCCGCCAGGAAACGGAAGGACGAAGCATCCATTACACCACGCAGGCTTACGAAACCGACCGGCCCGAGGGGCAAAGATACCGGTGATGCGCGCGACGGCGACTGCAGCGCCCGCGCGAGCTTGCGTGAAGGAAATTCTGTGACAGAAACAACCCGATCCTACGAACATCCGGGCATCACCGATCCTGTTGCGGACGAGCAGCCGCCGGGAACGGCGGCGTTCGCGAAGCCAGTTGGCGCTGTCGCCGCTGCTGTGACTGCTGCTGGCGGCGAATCGTCTGTGGCGATGGTGGATCTTACGCAAGAACTGACGGAAGCCGGCGTCGAAGACGTGCTGCGTGAGCTGGACGACGAATTGATCGGCCTTGCTCCAGTGAAAACGCGCATCCGCGAAATCGCGGCGCTGCTGCTGGTGGAGCGTGTGCGGCGCAAGCTCGGATTATCGAGCGAAGCGCCGACGCTGCACATGTCCTTTACCGGAAATCCCGGCACCGGGAAGACCACCGTAGCGCTGCGCATGGCGCACGTACTCCACCGGCTGGGATTCGTGCGCAAAGGTCATCTGGTTTCGGTGACGCGCGACGATCTGGTAGGTCAATATATCGGCCACACCGCGCCGAAAACCAAAGAGATTTTGAAGAAAGCCATGGGCGGCGTACTGTTTATTGATGAGGCCTACTATCTTTATCGTGCCGAGAATGAACGGGACTACGGCCAGGAGGCCATCGAGATTCTGCTGCAGGTGATGGAAAACCAGCGCGAGGATTTGGTGGTGATTCTCGCGGGTTATGCCGATCGTATGGAGAGATTCTTCAGCAGCAATCCCGGCTTTCGCTCGCGTATCGCGCATCACATCGATTTTCCAGATTATGCGGAAGGCGAATTGCTCGAGATCGGAGAATTGATTCTGGCGAAACAGAATTACAAGCTCAGCGCGAGCGGAAGAGAAGCGCTGCAGCGCTACATCAACGCGCGAAAGCTGCTGCCGCACTTTTCGAATGCGCGCTCGATTCGCAACGCGCTGGATCGCGCTCGTTTGCGCCAGGCTAACCGCATCGTGCGTTCCGCGGGCAGCGCGAAAATCACCGCCGACGATTTGATGACCATCGAGGCTCTCGATTTGTTGGCCAGCCGCGTGTTCGGGCAGCAGGCCGCGGCCAGCTCCCCGCTGAGCGATGAAGCTGAGGAAACCTTTGATTGATGCGGTTGTTGTTACGTCCCGCCGTGACTCTGTGCTGACGGGCGCGCGCCAATTCTACGATTGATGGATTCCTTCCTTTTTTCTTTCTTCGCTAGCGACGGCATTCGGTTACTCTGTCGTGCCGGAGGACTCGCTGGATTTTTCTAAGGATCCCATGCCCTTGCAAGCTCTGATATTCGATGTGGACGGCACGCTCGCCGAAACCGAGGAAGTGCATCGGCAGGCGTTCAATGAAGCATTCGCTGCCTTCGGATTACCTTGGAACTGGGAGCAGCCGCTCTACAAGGGGCTCTTGCAGGTCACCGGAGGAAAAGAACGGATTCTTCATTACCTCACGAACTGGCACCCGCAGGATTTCGCGGCAGTGCGAGAAAAGATTTCCGCGATTTACGATTTCAAGACGAAGCGTTATTCCGCAATGATCCTTGCCGGAGCAGTGGCTTTGAAACCAGGAGTCGCGCGGCTGATCGCGGAGGCCAAATCCGCCGGAGCGCGTCTAGCAATTGCCACCACCACGCATCGCGACAACGTGGAGGCGTTGCTGCAGCACACTTTGCCCGTGCACGGCGCGTTGCTGTTCGACGCCATCGTGGCCGGAGACGAAGTCAGAGCGAAAAAGCCCGACCAGGAAGTGTTCGATGCCGCGTTGCGGAAACTCGGATTGTCGGCCGCGGACTGTGTTGCGTTCGAGGATTCCGCGAACGGCTTGAACGCGGCGCGCGGGGCAGGCCTGCGAGTCGTGGTCACGCCGGCCATTTACACCGACGACGACGACTTCAGCGGCGCAAGTTCAGTCGTTTCCGATCTCGGCGAGCCGGGCAAGTCGCACCGGCACCTCGCAGGATGGACGTGGCCGGACGGCTACGTGAGCTTCGCCGGCTTGCAGAATCTCGCTGCGAAAAATCCCTCCTGAAGCCCTGTTCCAACATTCACTTTTTCTGAGTGTTTGTGCAATTATATTCAGTTTTCTTTCCAAGGGACGCCTGTTAGCGTTTAGCCATGGCACTACCTCAGGCTTCGCCAATCCGACCAGCGGGCGCCACCGTCCTTAAGCGTCCCGCGGAAAAGACGCCGGCGACAATCGCGCGCGAAATGACGCTCGAGAACTTCCTTCGCGAGGCGGCGAGGCGCAGCAACAGCACCCATGTGCGGGCAGCCGTGGAACTGCTGGGGATCATAGCCAAGGCAGGCATGCGCGTTGCGGAGGTCGTCGGGCTGGGCCATATCGGGGGAAGCATGGCAGCGCCGACGGGCACCGCAAACTTCGACGGCGACGCGCAAAAGCGCCTGGACATAATGGCGAACGAAGTTTTTATTCAAGGCATGCGGCGCGCTCCCGTGGCGGCGATTCTCTCGGAGGAATTGGCGCACCCTCTCGCGTTGGATGCGGCAGCGCCCCTGGCCGTGGCAATCGATCCGCTCGACGGCTCGAGCAACATTGACGCGAACGTATCCATCGGGACGATCTTCGCGATTTTTCCCGCTGTGGAGAACGCACTGGATCCGGCGCAACACTTCCTACGTCCGGGCCGTGAGCAAGTAGCCGCGGGTTTCCTGATCTACGGGCCGCAAACTTCGCTGGTGCTCACCATCGGCGAAGGCGTGCAGGTGTTTACTCTCGATCGCCGCGCTGGCGAATTCCGCCTGGCGGTTCCGCAGCTCGCGATCCCGCAAGATTCGACTGAATATGCCGTGAACGCCGCCAACTACCGCCATTGGGATGATTCGATCCGCGCCTACGTGGACGATTGTATCCGCGGCGCCGACGGGCCTTTGTCGCAGGATCACAATATGCGCTGGATCGCATCGCTAGTTGCGGACGCCTACCGCATCCTGGTGCGTGGCGGCGTGTTCCTGTATCCCGGTGATCAACGACGCGGTTACGCGCGCGGCAGACTGCGCCTGATTTACGAAGCGAACCCGATCGCACTCCTGATTGAGCAGGCCGGCGGGTCCGCGACCGACACGGTGCAGCGCATCCTCGACATTGAACCGCGTGAACTCCACGCCCGAACTCCCATCGTGTTCGGCTCGCGCGCCGCTGTCGAACGAATCAGCCAGTACCACACCGATCCGCAGTTTTCCGCCGAGCGCGCCCCACTCTTCTTCCAACGCGGGCTGATAAGACGCTGACCAGGGCCCGCGAACATGTCCAGCAGGAATCCAATTATTTCCGTTACAGGCTCATCCGGCGCAGGCACCACGTCGGTGCGCAACACGTTCGAGCAAATATTCCGCCGCGAGAAGGTGAAGGCCGTTTATCTCGAAGGGGATTCCTTCCATCGCTACGACCGATTTGAAATGCACAGCGCCATGGCTGAAGCAGCCGCGCAGGGCGATCACAATTTCAGCCACTTTGGCCAAGAAGCCAACCTGCTCGAGGAACTCGAAGCCACGTTTCGCGGGTACGGAGAGAACGGCCAAGGGCGCATGCGGCATTACGTGCACGACAGCGCGGAATCAGAACAATTTGGCGCGGCCCCCGGAAAATTCACGGATTGGCAGGCCATTCCGGAGGGTAGCGACCTGCTTTTTTACGAAGGGCTGCACGGAGCAATCGTCACCGACAAAGTGAACGTGGCGAAATATGCGGATTTGAAAATCGGCGTGGTTCCGGTTATCAATGTGGAATGGATTCAGAAAATCCACCGCGACCGCGCGTCACGCGGATATTCCACCGAAGCAGTCACCGACACGATCTTGCGGCGCATGCCGGACTACGTGCGTTACATGTGCCCGCAATTTTCCGTCACGGACATTAATTTTCAGCGCATTCCCACCGTGGATACTTCGAATCCCTTTATCGCGCGCTGGATTCCCACGCCGGACGAATCCATGGTGGTGATCCGTTTCCGCAATTCCAGCGGAATCGATTTCTCGTATTTGCTGGCGATGGTTCAGCACAGCTTCATGTCTCGCGCGAACTCCATCGTGATTCCCGGCAACAAGCTGGATCTGGCGATGCAGCTGATCTTGACGCCTTTGATTCTGCAATTGGTTGAACGCAAACGGCGAGCGTCGTGAGGCGCGCGACCTTTTCTTAACAGTCGAGCATCCGCGCTCCTCTGCAGGCCGCGACCTCGCGCGTTGTTGCCGCCAATCAATGGCCCGTGCAGT
>CAWBLT010000015.1:0-990762 GCA_963789665.1 uncultured Acidobacteriota bacterium
CTGGCATCTCAATCGAGCCGTACCATTACGTGACGCAGAAGGGCAAATCCTTAAGTTTGTCGGCACATCCACCGACATTGAAGATCTGAAACGGTCCCAAGAGAATTTGTGGACGGCCGTGGAAACAAATCGGCTGATCATCGACACGGCGTTAGATGCGGTTATTACGATGGATGCCCAAGGGGCAATTACCGATTGGAATAAGCAAGCTGAAATCGTGTTCGGGTGGACTAATGCGGAGGCGATCGGCCAGCACATGTCGGATCTGATTATCCCGGAGCGACTACGGGTGGATCACGAGCGCGGCATACGTCACTTCCTGGCTACCGGTGATGGCCCCATCTTGCGGCGACGTATCGAAGTCACGGCTGTCCGGCGCAACGGTGTTGAGTTCCCGGTTGAGTTGGAAGTATCGCCCATGAGACTCGGCCAGGATTGGGTCTTTAGTGCCTTTATTCGGGACATTACCGACTCCAAACTAGCGGAAGAAAAAGTGCGGGAGAGCGAACTCAACCTGCGCCTGTTGACAGAAACCATTCCAGAGATGCTTTGGAGCGCCACACCGGAAGGGGCGATCGATTACTGCAATGCTCGCGTGCTCGACTACACTGGCTTCTCCGCCGAAGAAGTCATGGGTGGCAGTTGGACGAAACTTCTTCATCCGGACGACGTTGATCACACGGCTCGAGTGTGGAGGTCCTCCGTCACAACTGGAGCTCCGTACCGAGTCGAGGTTCGCACTTTCCACGCTGCCGATGGCACGTACCGATGGTGTGTGACCAGCGCGCTCCCGTTACTGGACCAACAAGGGCGCATTCTAAAGTGGTACGGCACAGTTGTGGACATGCACGATTGGAAGCAAGCGCAGGAAGAACTGCGCAACACGCAGGCGGAACTCGCGCATATGACCCGCGTGATGGCGATGGGGGAACTTACCGCATCGATCGCGCACGAAGTCAACCAGCCTCTGGCAGGCATCATCACCAACGCCAGCACCTGTCTACGGATGCTTTCCGCCGATCCTCTAAATGTCGACGGCGCGCGCGAAACCGCCCGGCGCACCATTCGCGATGGCAACCGTATGTCTGAAGTGATCACACGGTTGCGCGCGCTTTATAGCAAGAAGGACGCCAGGACGGAAGCGATGGACTTGAATGAGACTGCACGAGAGGTGGTGGCCCTGTCGTCGAATGAGCTCCAGAGAAACAGAGTGGTTTTGCGGCTTGAACTAGCCGACGACCTCCCGTTTGTCGCAGGCGATCGCGTCCAGCTTCAGCAGGTCATCCTGAACCTGTTCCGGAACGCATCCGACGCAATGAGCGGAATCAACGATCGTCCGAGGCGCTTGCTGATCAGAACCCAACGAGACGAAGGCGATCGTGTGCGATTAACGGTGCAGGATACCGGAGTCGGTTTCGATCCTCAGGCTGTGGACAGACTCTTTAAAGCGTTCTACACGACGAAGAATAACGGCATGGGAATCGGATTATCGGTCTGTCGCTCCATCATCGAAAATCATCACGGCCGTCTCTGGGCATCACTGAACGATGGCCCTGGAGCATCGTTTTCATTTGTTATTCCGCGAAGTCCTGAAGGTGCGACGTGTGCCGGCCGCCATCGCGACGCTCGTTCGCTTGACGTGACGGACGCGGAATGAGAGACCTATCACAGTCAGTTGTGTCAGCGGCAGGTTGACGACGAATCTGTACGCGACTTTGAGAAGATGAACACGATGGCGCGGGGCACTCTTCTGCAGATGTCGACAGCAAAGCGATACCAAAGTACAATGGACGGCTTTGTTTGAGTGGCGCATTCTTGTACCCGTGTTAGTCAAACGTTTGCTTGTGACAGTGGTCGATGACGACGAATCTATGCGCGAGTCCCTACCCGACTTGCTATTGGAGTTCGGATATGCAGCGCGAGCGTTCTCGTCCGCGGAAGAGTTCCTTGCGTCCGATTGCGTCGACCAGACCAAATGCCTTGTCCTCGACATCGCCATGCCAGGGATGACCGGACCCGACCTCCAGCACGAATTGAAGGTTCGCCGGCAAGAGATTCCGATCATCTTCATCACTGCTAACAAAGACGAGACTATCCGCGCGAGAATGCTCGAACAGGGCGCCGAGGAGTGCCTGTTTAAACCATTCGGTGATATCGCTTTGTTTGAGGCGCTCCAGTCTGCACTGAGGGGTAGATGAGCGATTCGCGACTCGTATAGGTGTCTTGGGGGATATACAATGATTGTGACGCGCGCACTTGACAAGGAATTAGGGGCATCCCCCATGTCAGATACCAGACCAATCGTGTTCGTTGTGGACGATGACGTCTCTGTGCGCGAATCTGTGGAGTTGCTAATCCGCTGCGAAGGCTGGCAGCCGGAGACATTCGAGTCCGCGCAAGAATTCCTCACTCGTCCACGAGCTCTTGTTCCGAGCTGCCTGGTACTTGACGTTTCACTTCCAGGTCTGAACGGTCTCGACGGCTTCAGAAGCGCGTCGCCGTCGAACGGGCTGAGATGCCCGATCATCTTCATCACAGGCTATGGTGATGTGCCCATGACGGTCCAGACCATGAAGGCCGGAGCGGTTGAATTTGTTGACGAAACCGTTTAACGATGAAGTGCTGCTAAGCGCTATCCGGCACGCGATCGAACGCAGCCGTGTTGCTCTTGATCGTGAGGCGGAAATCCTCAGCTTTTCGAGTCCGTTACAAGTCTCTCACCCATCGCGAACGGGAGGTCATGGCGTTGGTGGTGTCTGGCATGTTGAATAAACAGGTCGGTGGCGAACTCGGCATCAGCGAGATCACGGTGAAGGCCCACCGAGGCCAGGTGATGCGAAAAATGAAGGCCGACTCTCTCGCCGACCTGGTGAAAATGGCAGCGAAGCTTCGCCTCGAACGTGCCCCAGGGGTTAATGTCTCCCGGGCGAGTTAATCATTTGTTCCAACCTCCCGATGAGACCTCCGTCTCGGTCGCTTTCTTCTTGTGATCCTCATTTGCAAGTTGGGGGGCCAATTCGAATCTTCTCAACTCGTTCATTGGCCTTACAAGGATGTGGCTCGCGGTGCTTGCGAATTGTCCGAAAGTCGGGACAGTAAGGACAGTGTTGACAACCCAGTACGTTCGAAGGCGTAGTGTCGCCTGCTCACACGCTGCACACTCTTCAGCAGCGTGAGGAGCTAAGGTTCCCCCAAGCCAAGAGCCGCGTGAAGATGGAAACAAGGCCAGCCCATGCTGCTCAACTTCAGCTCAGCGCCGACGTACGGTGCCTTGCTCGGCTGGCCAACTTCATCCCACCAAAGTTCGATTCCGCGTCAAATCCCACATCAAGGCGCTTCGAGGTGGCGTATCGGTTAGGATATGCCACCTCGGCGAAAGAGATGTCATGGTTAGCAAAGCCGGGCGTCAGATATTCCGAATATCGGTTTCAATCGTGTCTACCACCTCGTCGATACCACCGGCGAGGACCAGTTTTCCCATGGCAATCGCGAAGCCAACGACTTGGTCCGCCTCGATATGGGACGGCAGTGAAAGCGCATTTGGATCGGTGACCACATCAATGAGCGCCGGACCCGAGTGCTGAAGCGCTTGCTTTAGTCCAGAGGATAGATCGGCTGGGTTTTCGATTCTTACCCCCATCATCCCGATCGCCTCGGCCAGCTTTGCAAAGTTCGGGTTCTTCAGATCCGTCTGATAGTCGGGTATTCCGTCGACTTCCATCTCCAGTTTCACCATTCCGAGAGCGCTGTTGTTGAACACGACGATCTTGATCGGGAGGTTGTACTGTGTCAGCGTCAACAACTCGCCCATGAGCATGGCGAGGCCGCCATCTCCCGCCATTGCGATTACCTGTCTTCCGGGATAACAAAGTTGGGCGCCAATGGCCTGAGGGAGTGCGTTTGCCATGGACCCGTGGGTGAAGGAGCCGATCGGCGCCGGTCCTTCGTTGCTCGAATGTACCGGGAAGACCAGACGTTACACATGCCGGTATCAGCAGTAAAGATCGCGTCGTCTGCCGCAATCTCACTCAGCGCGGCCGCGACAGGCTCAGGGTGCATGGGCCTCCGTTTCCCAACGTGATTTACGTGGCATTCAGCCGTCGAAGCGCCTTTTTATGTTTGCCGAGCATCGCGTCCAAAAACGAGCGATCCGACTTAGCTTCTATCATCGGGAGTAGTGCGCGGATAGTTTCGCCCATATCGCCCCATAATCCGAGATCCAGTTTGCTTCGTCGGCCCAAGTTCTCAACTCTGATGTCAACCTGGACAATCTTAGGTTTCGTTGGCAGGAATGTGCTATAGGGAAAATCAGTGCCCAAGAGCAGTAGGAGATCGCATTCTGCATGGCCTGGTACGCCGCGCCGAATCCAAGCAATCCATTCATTCCGACATCAAAAGGGTTGTCGAATTCGACGAACGGTTTCCCGCGGTACGAATGGCCGACGGGAGACTTCAACTTGCCAGCTAGAGCCATTAGCTCATCGTGAGCACCGGCACATCCAATTCCGCAGAAGAGAGCTACCTTTTTCGAGGAATTAATCGACTCAGCCAGTTGCGCCAAGTCCTTTTCACAGGGGCGAATGGAGGGCCTTTGCCGGACCACGGAACGAGGAGACCCATCCTTCGCAATCTCCATCCCAGCCACGTCGCCGGGCAACACGACTACGGCTACTCCTCCTTTTCCGACTGCACTCTGCATGGCGATGTGAAGAACACGCTCAAACTGCTTCGGGTTCGAAATCAGCTCGCAGTAGTGACTGCATTCTTTGAAAAGAATTTCGGGATGAGTTTCCTGGAGATATCCAGTGCCGATCTCACTGCTTGGAATATGCGATGCGATCGCGAGTACCGGAGCATTGCTGCGATGAGCATCGAAGAGTCCGTTGATCAGGTGAAGGTTACCGGGGCCACAGCTGCCACCGCAGGCCGCGAGTTTCCCACTGAGCTGAGCCTCGGCCCCCGCCGCAAACGCGGCAGTTTCTTCGTGGCGCACGTGAATCCACTTAACTTTGCCATTTATTCGCAAAGCATCCGTCACTGGATTCAGGCTGTCGCCCACGACGCCGTAAAGTCTTTCGACACCCGCTTCAACAAGTCTGCTAATCAACTCATCTGCCACTCGATGTGCCATGTTCATATCCTCCCTCGAGATCTTTTTGTTCCCCCGCTGAATTTCGATACGATCGACAATCGGAAGGTAGCAAACGATCTGCACCTCTTTGACTGATTAGCCCAATTGTGGCTTGTTCTCCCTGATAACAATTATTCGTTCGCGTTGCGATTAGTCCGCGTTCCGTACGACTTCAACTAAGCCAGAACTGAAGAGGGGAAACAATTAGACGATGGTGTCGTCTACAGCTAAGTATCATGCGTGTCTTGTGTGATGGATGCGATCCGCAACGGCCAAAGGCAATTTAAATTCATTAAGGTGCTGGTGTTGTCAGCAGAAGGACCTCCGCCCTACGCGAGCTCACCGCGGACGACGGGAACGACTCGCAACATCTTTGTGCGGCAGCCTCGAGGCAAGGCAATCCTCTAGGTTCCGTTCTTTCCTTGTAACCAGGCTGCACGACCTAGGCGCCATCGTCATTAGACTGGCTGTCGATCTGCAAGTGAAGACTCAGCATGTCTCCCACGCTCAGTGGCATTCGGGCACGAGCGCGTTCGAGCGAGCAAACCTAAATTATTAATCTGCCGGACCGTGACTGCAGCTGATCTCCTGATCATCGGTACAAAGCTGCGCGGAAATAGTGGTGCAATGCGCTCCCGAGAGGGTTCGTGGTTGGATCCGAGGAGTTGATGAAAATGGACGTATGAGCGCCACTCACCACCTCGAGCGCCACCAAAGTATTGGCGATACCATCGTCCAATTGTTTCGCACCCGCGCTTCTGGCTTAATCGCGTCATGGCAACAAAAGATCAGCTTGCGCTTGAGCAGCCTCCGCAGCACGCATTCGACTGGCTGTTTGTGACCGTTTTGAGCATGACGGCGGGCGCGGTCGATGTTATTGGATTCCTTGCACTCGGAGGATTGTTTACCGCGCACATAACGGGAAACATAGTCATCCTCGCTGTCCATTACATCACGGGTGGCTTTAGTCGGATCGGACCGCTGGTCGCAGTTCCGGTTTTCATCACTGTATTGGGGGTAGTTGTTTGGGTATCCAAAGACAAACAGAAGCATCGGACTCTGCGAGCATTGCTGATTCTCCAGGCTGTACTGTTGACTGGATTTCTGGCGCTTTCCGCTGTGCTTGGTCCCTTCACCAATTCCGGAAGCGCAGTAGCGGCTGCTGTGGGGATGCTCGGGGTGGCAGCGATGGCCACTCAAAACGCGCTTGTCAAACTCGATCTGGCAGGCTTCCCTACGACCGCGGTACTCACCACGGATACTGTCCAGTTGACAATCGACCTTACGACTATACTGCGCGGTAATGCCTTGCCTGAGGAGATGGCCCTGGCTCGGCGTCGTATTCGGATGACGTTCCCGGCCTTCGCGGGTTTTATTGCCGGTTGTGCGACGGGCGCGCTGCTCGAAGTTCACTTCGGACTGTGGGCTTTGGCATTTCCGGTTCTCTTGGCGGTAGTTGCAATACCGTTGAGTGAATACACCGTACAAACGGTTCCAGTGACAAAAACTCAGTTCGCTTGCGCCGTCTCCGCGACTGATACGAAAGCATCGATCAATACCTTCGTCCAATAGTCTCAATGCTCAAGGTTGCATCAGAATTGTGTATGGAATCCAAAATTCTAAAGAGGAGGTTTGGTATGTCAGACAACAAACAAGCAAGCGTCATGGAAGCACATCGAGGCATGATTCGACCTCACCAGCCAGGCCAAGACGTTTTCAGATCGGTCCTACCGGAAGAGATCGACTGGAAGCCCTTCGCAGCATTCCCATCTTCGGTTCTACTGGCAGTCGTTGTTGGTGACCCTTCGGAGGCAGGCCCCTACACGATCAGGGTCAAAGCACCTCACGGCGTGAGGCTAATGCCACACCGGCACCCGGAGGATCGAGTTTACACAGTTATATCCGGCGTTTTTTACATCGGCCTTGGCGATCAGTTCAACCCCGATGAGCTGCAGGCGTATCCGCCCGGTGGCGTCATCGTTCTGCCCGGCAATACATCCCATTTTCACTGGGCGAAATCCAGCGAGTACGTCACGCAAGTGACCGGGATTGGGCCGCTGGGTCTTGAATATATCAGCGCGAAAGACGATCCGCGGAACAACCACTCTTAGCCGGCATCTGATCGTTTTCCGCGACGGGCCCGGCCTGTTGGCGACGATCGATGTGACAGCCGCAAAGAGACGACGGACGCAATGATCGACTGGCGCTACTCAGCAAAGAGAAGGAGAGAAACATGAAGAGTGAACGAGAAGGAATCAATTTGAACGCGAAACCAAGCGGCTTAGGTTGCGTCGAATGTCTGGCAACGGACGGATGGTGGCTCCATCTGCGCCGATGCGCCGAGTGCGGTCACATCGGCTGCTGCGATAGTTCGCCAAGCCAGCATGCGTCAAAGCATAACGCGACCACAGGTCACCCTATCATCAACAGCTTCGAGCCCGGCGAGGATTGGTTCTACGATTACCGAACGCGGGAGACTTTTGAGGGTCCCAAGCTGCGCAGCCCTCGCTCGCACCCAGCGAATCAACCTGTGCCGGGACCCGCAGGCCGGGTACCCTCGGGATGGGAACGCCTGTTGCACGAGTAAATTCGCCGTCAGATGTGGCGGATCAACTTTCGCCGTTGACCAATCCGACCGATGGATTGTTAACGCGGTCCTTGCCAGCATGCTCAGGTTCGGAAAAGACGTCAGGCAGAAGCGGCACAAGCTGGGAGTTTCCCAGGAAGCATTCGCTGATCTACGCGGATTGGACCGCACGTATATTGGCGGGATTGAGCGCAGCGAACGGAACGTAGCGCTCGTCAACATCGAAAAGATTGCACGAGCATTAAGACTGTCGCTGTCGGAATTGTTCCGTAGCGTGTGATTGCGTTTTTTTCTCAAGGAGTCACCCGATAGTTCAGGAAAAGTTGTGAATTTTTGGACGCCGTCTGGAACGCCGGGGTGTCCTCATCGTCCAGATTTAAAAACGGTCGGCACTGCTCAGGCTTCAGGAAAACCGATGCACACTGCCACATGCTTCGTTTTTAGCTTTCTGCGCTCGCGTCCCAACCCCAACGAAAACCGTCCGCACCGACGAATATCTGCAGTACAGCGACCATGACTAATTTGCCCCCTTGAAAGCCCCTGTAGCAATTCTGTGAAATTCCCAATATTGCTGCACTGTCGGAATTTTGAGTCCCTTCTCCGAGGAGCGGTTTTGAACCCCCCTGCAAACATTTCAGCTGCGGAATTGCTGCAGACCCAGAGGCCTACATAGGCCGTGCGAAACTGAATTTCATTTACTGTAGGAGCTTAAACTAAGGCCGAATTTCAATAATTCGGCCTATATATAGCTACTACCTACGATATCTACTATATCTACTTAAGCCTCAAGCCTATGTAGGCATTCCACGGGAAATTTCTGCTCTCAGAGCTTTCATATTCCGTTCGTCAAGGGTGTACATGAGGTTTCTACCCGCCACCGACAATCGAATTGTGGTACAGCCTGGATATCCCTTCGATTTCCACACACCCACATTAAAAAAGTGCTTACCGTCGTTGCTGTAGACTCTGGTTCCCCATTTGGTTCTCTTCACCTCAGCCGAGCTTTCCGTTGGTTTCTTTGATTCCTTATCAGGGCTACTTCGCTCGGGCTCGGAACTCAAGTTGTTTAAGGTTTTGCCTTTTGTTGGGTCCAACCGAGGGAAACGGGGTATGTTCGGTACACTTTCATGTTTATGGGACTGGTAGATTTGCTCCAGGAGATTTCTCAGCTTGCTGTCATCTACTGAAAATTCCTCGCGCATATGTTCCCACTGCCACACTCGGTACCACTCCCAGTATTCGTCTTCGTCATTACGGTGCTTGAAACGCCTGAAATGAAGTCGTCCAATAAACACGTTAGCCGAGCTTTTGCCTGGGCGCTTCTCGATTACGATTCTGGTCATTCGCATCTCCCATCTTCCTTGAGGCACCGCAGCTCACCCAACTCGTCATAATCCGGATCGCCATACTCCTTCTCTTCGTAAAAATATTTGCGGTCATCAATTCGCAAGCATCGGTGCTCTACGTCCAAGCGGACTGTGCTCATAGGGAATTCTCCTCGAGATTTTTGCGCGGAAGCCGGCAGGTGACAGAACCCCGAGGAGGAGTCAAACTGCCAGCTCTGCCGGCCACCGCGGATTGCTAAAGTGATTTACTAGCCGTCGCAAGATGGTGGTCGCACGCGCACGTTGCTGGCGAAGAGCTGATGATTGTTCCCCCCGCGTTGGCTCCAGGAACTGAGGAAGCCAGGGATTGGCATTCGTGCGGTCACCCCCTCTGTCGGCGGTTAGTCAGTCGATGCAGAATCGGAATCTGAGTCTGAATCGAACCACTCGCGGATTGACTCCTGGATTACATCCCGCAGTCGCTCGTATTCGGCATCGACAAGCTCGTCGTATTCCGCGAGTTGTGCCGCTTCGATATTCTCCTTTGCCTGTTCCCGGAGCGAGTCATCCGATGCTCCGATCCTTCCCTCAACCATTTCCTCCATGCTCAAATGTTTTGTGCGGGTCATTTTCCGTTCCTCCATGTCGGATTTGTAGCAAAGTGGCAGCCTGCGAGGCCTTGCCTCGTGAGTGGCTCTTGAGCACAGACTAGGAAATAAAAAGCGGAAAGCGAACGCAGGCAATGAGGGTATTATCTACAGCGATCTTTTTACGAAGCGTTTTTCTTGCGGCGACCTTCTCCAATTTTTCTTTCAATCGTCGTGTATTCGTTTGACCGTTCAAACGCCAGCAGGGCTATTGCAAGCTTTTTGGGTTTCCAAGTACTTGCATCATGCAAAACTGCCTCTTTGCTCTGTTCGATCTTGCTGAATGCTCTTCCGGTGAGGATCAATGTCTCGTGCCGTTGACCATGTATCTGGCGGAAAATCGTCTCCCTGATCTCAGCTCGTGTCTTTCCACGTCGGTTGCCGTTTTCGACGCAGTCGTGAACGCCTCGAGACCATCGAGATAGTGTTTTGAATCGCTTAAGAAGGCTTTTTCGTTCGGCATCCTCTTCCCGTCGACGACCCGGAGTGCGGCGCTTGCGGACATCGGCAAGTTTATGCAGCCACTTGCCCATTTTGCTGTCAATTTCGGGCCTGTAACGATTACGGTATGCCACATTTAAGCGGTGCATCCAAGCTTCCCAATAAGCTTCGTAGGCTGCCTCCGCGAGCCGCGCCCAGAAGCTTGTCCTGACCCTGCGAGTGCGTTTCGTTCCGGTGCCAATTGAATTCCAGACAATTTCTTCGAAGGCGTCGCTTATCGACATCCCGAAAGCGGAATACGCCTTCTGATGTCCGATCGGCAGCGTGCGCGATGACGAAGGAAATCTCACGATTAGGTCTGTGGACTTTTTGTGCTCTCGCAGGAATGCATTCACGGGCAAGCTCCTACGAAGGTATTTGAGCAGACCTGCGCGCCCGGGTCGCGGTGTCCGTGGTATTACTCCAAACTCATCCCACCAATTCTGTATTTCAGTGTTGTTCGCAACTGGCTCCATATAGGTTCCTCCACCATTTCAGCCCGAAGTATGATTCAGATACCTCCTTCAAGTCTCTGCGTTTTATACCCACATTCTATACGTCGCAGATCGCGAGCACCTCAGGCTACCGTTGACCTCGACGTTGACTCCTCCGCCTTCGAAATGGCTGGCAGATCGCGGAGTTGGTCTTACAAATACACACCAGAGGCGTAAACAGCCCGGCTGCAGGAATTCGCTTAAAGCGAATCGGAAAATCAATATGAATAGGAATCATGGCAATGCGATTCTCGAACCAACGAAGCTCGGGGTAGCGCAAAAGACCCGTGCAATGCGTCGCGTCCCCGGACTCTCGGAAAGTGCGTCGCAAGCCTCCTGTTCGCAAGGTACCGAAGACAAATTGAAGGCCGAGCGCGCCGTCCTGGAGAAGTGCGCATTTGCGCTCCTGACCCGCCGCCGTCAGTTGCGGATCGAGTTGGGCCAGACCTTCATTCGGATTAGAGCCACGCTCGAACATGGTCACTGGAAGTCTTACTTTGCTGAAACATTTGCCACGTTAATCAACCTGCGCACAGCGCAGCGATACATGGACTTGGTGCGCGGCCAGAAAACGGATTCCAAAAACGACACAGAGTCGCTTTTCCCGCTAGCAAAGGATCCACAGGCCGTACAAACGCGCGCCGCGACCGCGAAAGCAAAAGCCGAAGTGGGCCCCCGCTGGAAGGAAAAGGCTCGGCTTGACGACATCTTCAAGCGGTTGACCCGTGCATTGGCGAACTCGCCGGACTGGCCGAGTGCACACGTGGAAATCATCACCCTTTTGAAGCAGCTGTACGTCAGATTTCGCATCAACGATAAGGAGGCGCCACTTGAGAACACTGCTGCTTAAACATGACTATCAACGAGTAGCGGCGAAACTGAAGGGTACGCACCCAGCCCCTTCGCACGCCGACAAACTCATCGACCAAGACACTAGGCTGGTTGCGCCGGACGGGAACACTACAGCTCTGGTCCTTACCCAACGGATCGACCCGCATCTCTACCGCCGGGCCTACGCGCTTTGGAGCACCGTAGACGGACCGCTGAGCAATCGAGCCACAGCAATAGGTTCACCATCACTACCACGACTTCTAAAGGATGGAACTTTTTCCGAGCGTCGGGGGGTACCCAAGAGTGTGTTGGAAATCCTGGAAAAGCAGGGTGTGCGGCAAGGTGTGCTTGGCTATCTGGATGCAACACCTGACCAACCTTGTCACAAAACCCCGCTGAGCACCAACCGACCTGAAATGCTCGATCGAACGAAATCACTAGTCAAACGAGTGAACGAATTGTATGCGCAATACATGCCAAGTCTTCACGCTATCCAGCTGGCAGAGCTTAAAAAGGCTCCGCGCTCGCGGCTTTGGCATACAGCGTTTAGTACGATCTACATTGTCAAGCAGCTGCGGTCAGCCTATCACGCCGATCGTGGCAACTTGCGCGGAGTGATGAGCGCACTTTTGCCGATGGGAAATTTCACGGGTGGCGAATTGGTGCTTCCTCGTTGGCGGATCGCTATTGCCCTGAGGCCTGGTGATCTCTTGCTTTTCGATCCCCAAGAACTACATGGAAATCTCCCATTCGAAGGCGAACGGCTTTCAGCGATTTTTTACTGCGAGGATCGGATAGCTGATTGCGGCAAGTAGGGAGGAGCTCCCGATACTCTGAGCGTCACACGCCCCGGAGTATCGCGAGCTCTCTTAGAACGGGCCATTCATCAAGCGCGTTACGAAACAGACGCTGGCTTCGCACAGTTTGTCGTTAGACGGCAGAAGCCCAGCGAATGAAAGAGAGGTGTTCCCTTGGCCTTTTATGTAGGAATTATTTACACTAGCGTATATAATGACTTTATAGTATACACTGTAAGTTCGACAGCGCGTGGTGCGGGGATTTACACGGACCCTTGCCCAGGTGCCGTTGTTCGCGTCGCGAGAAGGCGACGGTATGGGCCTTCGCCCGTATCCCAAGAGAGCGGGAGGCAACTATGGAACGCCTCCTGACGATTACTGAAGCCTCCGGCATTTTGGGGGTTCGGCCACAGACGCTTTATTTGTGGGTCTCTCAAAAACGAATCGCGTTCCGAAAGATTGGTCGATTAGTGAGATTTACATCTTCAGATTTGCAGGATTTTGTAGATCAACGACGACAACTTCCAAAGGAGCCCCGTAGTGACGACCTATAGAAGAGGTCGGTATTGGTCTTACTCGTTTACGTTTAAAGGGCAGCGCATACAAAAAAGCACGCATGTTACGAGCCGCCGAATCGCTCTCAAGATGGAGTCCATTCATAAGGCTCAGCTCGCACAGGGAGTGTACGGACTCGGATTGACGCCACAAAAGGCGCCAACATTTTCTGACTTTGGCGTCCAGTACCTTACGTACAGCAAGGCGAACAAGCAATCGTATGGAGTCGAACGTTATTACATTCCGGGAACTCTCTCGTCATTTTTTGGGCGAACGCGTCTCGATGAAATTACACCTTTAACAGTTGAACGTTACAAGCTGGTGCGTCTGAAAGATGGGCTGAAGAAATCTTCAATCAATCGGGAAGTCGGACTCCTGAAGTCTATGCTTGGTTCGGCAGTCGAGTGGAAACTGGTCGAACGCAACGGTGCCACGGATGCCAAACTGTTTAGACTTGATGAGCCCACCGAAACGCGTGTCCTGACTTATGACGAGGAGTCGAGACTGTTAGCAGCCTGCGATAATGCCGAATTGAGACTTCGTGCCCCACACCTGAAAACGATAATACTCATTGCTCTCTACACAGGATTACGCCGCGGAGAGATACTTCGGCTCCGCTGGTCGGACATTGATTTTAAGAACAAGAACGTCATCGTAAGAAAATCCAAAACAGCAGCGGGCCAGGGTCGGAGAGTGAACCTAAATGTGAAATTGCAGCAGCAGCTGTCCCTAGTTGACAAGAAGGTAGAATGCGAATGGTTGTTTCCGTCTCCTCAAAGATTCCAAACCACAGGCGATCCTACGAAGCGCCTCCGAGATGTCAAGCACGGCTTTCGAAAGGTCGTGAAATTGAGCGGCATTCCCAAAATCACGTTTCATCAACTGCGACACACTTTCTGCAGTCGATTGGCTGATGCCGGCGTTCCGTTGCCAGTCATTCAGGATTTGGCCGGGCATAGTTCGATCATGATGACGCGTCGCTACACCCATCCAGGGAACGACCTGAAACAGAAAGCTGTCGAGTCGCTCATTGCTCCCTCGACATAGTTCCATCGCAGAATGATCCGCGCTTTAATCGGTGGTTTCAAATTAGTGTACCTGTCCCCCAGCCGAAGGCTGGAGAATAAAGCCTCAATTATAGCGGCTGTCTTACCGAGCGGTGTGAGGGGATTCAGGATTTGTCTGTTCCGATCCGAAAGACGTAGTGGAAAGCGTAGTGAGTATGTGTTTTTTGGGCTGTTGATGGGCATCGATCACGTTTGGCAAGTGACAGCAGGTCAATAAGATTGAGAGATCGTATATGCCGGTAGGAGTACTCGTTTTACCTTGACACGGTGGAGGTCTGCGGTTCGAGCCCGCACGGGCCTACCATTCTTTCAAATCGGCGTTGGCTAGAGCGGGCCGCAAGAGGCGCGGCCAGGTCTGCGGTTCGAGCCCGCACGGGCCTACCATCTCTTTCATGGCTTGGCTTTACATTCTTCAGAGCAAATCTTCTGACCAATTTTACGTTGGCTCTACCAACGATTTGACCCGACGCCTTTCCGAACACAATCGTTCTCATTCCTTGGCGACCCGGGGGCGAGGACCGTGGGAACTGGTCTACCAGGAGATGTGTGAGACGCTGTTGGACGCTCGCAGGCGCGAACTACAAATCAAGAAGTGGAAATCCGCTGCGAGAATTAGAGAGCTCATCCAGAATAGCGTTGGCTAGAGCGGGCCGCGAGGCGCGGCCAGGTCTGCGGTTCGAGCCCGCACGGGCCTACCATTTCCTTCCTGTCACGCGAAGTTCAGCTCCAGTTCATCCACGTAACACCAGCCCCAGGTCTCGCCCGGTTCGATGGATTTCATGATGGGGTGCTTGGTGTGATGGAAATGCTTGGTGGCGTGTTTGTTCTTGGATGAATCGCAGCAGCCCACGTGGCCGCATTCCAGACACAAGCGCAGATGAACCCAGGTGTCGCCCATCTTCAAGCATTCCTCGCAGCCGTTGGTATGCGGCTTCACCGGTCGAATCTGATTCATGTGCGTGCACTCTGGCATGTGCATCCCTCCTTCGAGAGTGGGCTGGATATGGGCTGCGTTTAGGATCCGGACGCGGCTGCTTTGGCGCTGTCCGCGCGCACCACCGGGACGTCCACCAGATGCTCGGCGAGAAACCACACCTGCAGTTCGTTCGTGCGGATCACCTGGCTTACCAGCAGATCGTTGGTGCCGTCGTCGCCTGCGTCGGAAGCTTGCTTGGCCACGGTGCGGGCTTCTTTCAAAATAATTTCGTGGGCTTCCAGCAAGCGGGAGATTTGCACCGGAGCTTCTTCACGGCCGCGCGGCGGGCGAGGAATGAAGGTGGTCTCCGCGACGTCGGGCGCCATGGCGATGCTGATGCCGCCCAGAAGTTGGATGCGCTCGGCGATGCCGTCCACCAACTCGGACTGCTCTTCGAAATGCTTATCAAAGAGAAGATGCAGCTGATAGAACGTCGGGCCTGCCACCTGCCAATGATGTTTCTTGTACATGTCGCGCAACGTCATGGTATCCGCCAGGATCTGATTCAGCAGTTCTACGCTGGTGGCGCAAACCCGCTGATCCAGGGCGATCGGCAGCTTGGCAATTTTGCCGTAGGGCTGAATCTCGCTGGCGTGCTGGTGCAGTATCGGACGGGCGCGTTCCGAACCCGCCTGGATTTGGCTGGCCGGTGGGTTCTTCTGATTGGTTTTATTCTTCATGTTTAATTCTCCTTATTTTTCGATTGCCGCAGGTCGCGTGATCTTCCTGCGCTTTGGATGATTCTCACAAGCATTCGGTTCCATCGCAGATTCGCCGGGAACTGTGTACCGACGTAGTCCCTGCACCGCCCGAATCAGTCAGTGGTGAACCTACCCGAGGGCGTTATGCAGGAACGCCAGAGTGCGCTTCCATGCATCGGCGGCAGCTTCCGGACGATAGCCGGTAGTGTTGTTGGGGTTCTCAAACGCGTGCCCGGCGCCCGGATATATCTTCACGTCGATGCGGCGGTTCATTCCCTTCATGGTTTTTTCAAACTCCTGCACGTCCGCCGGTGTGATGCCTTTATCATCCGCGCCGAAATTTCCCAGGATGGGCGCGCCGATCTGCTCAAGGTCGTTGGGATCGGTGGGCAGTGAACCGTAGTTCACCACGCAGGCGGCGAGGCGCGGCTGATGAATCGCGAGCTGCAGCGAAAGTCCGCCGCCCATGCACCAGCCGATTGAGCCGATGCGGCCGGGCTTCACGTCCTTGCGCGCCGCCAGGAAATCGTAGCCGGCCTGCATGTCGCGGATGGCGCGATCCTGCGGCAGGCCGCGCATCAGTTCATGGGCCTCCGAAGGGTCCGCAGCAATCTTGCCGCGGTACAAATCAACTGCCAAGACGACATAGCCTTGTTCGGACAGCTTTATCGCCTGTTCCTTAACCCAATCGTTCAATCCCCACCATTCGTGGATAACGATCAATCCGGGGTATATGCCGGGCTTATCAGGCACCGCCAGGAACCCGCTGGCAGTTTCTTTGCCGCTGGGAAATTCCACAGTTTGCGTTTTCGGAGCTTGCGCGCGAACAGCCAGAGCCGCGGCAATCAAGCCGAAAGCGACCAGCGCGGAGAGGAGCTTAACGGAACGGTTCATGCTGAGGTGCCTCCCATATGAGCAAACGGCTTATTGTAAGCCTGTGCGCGAGTCCGCGCCATCTGCTATCGAGTTTGCGCCCGGCGGCGGACCAGCCGAAGCCAGCCGAAGACCAGCCGGAGAGCGTGGCACGCTGCGGCGCGTTGCCCGCCCGCGACTACGGCGCTATGCGTTCTACCTGAACGGCGGTGCCGTAGGCAAGCACTTCGGTGACGCCCTGCATCACCTCTGTGGCGTCGTAACGCATGCCGATCACCGCGTTCGCGCCGTGCTGGCTGGCGTGCTCCATCATCAATTCGAGGGATTCCTCGCGCGTTTTTTCGCACATTTCCTCGAACAGGGTGATATTGCCGCCCACCAGGGTTTCCAGCGAAGCACCGATGGTGCCCAGAATGCTCCGCGAGCGCACGGTGACGCCGCGTACCAGCCCGTAACTTTTCACCACGCGATATCCCGGCAAATCGAATGCAGTCGTCACCATATTTGGATTCACGCTCACGCCCATCGATCCCTCTCTTCGCGGCGCTGCCGCCGCTGCCCGCACGGCGGAGAATAACACAATGAAAATCGCGCAGGCACGCCGCCGCGGCGGCTAGGTATAGCGCAGCCAGCGGACCAGTTCGACGAGCGAGGGGCGCTTGCCGTACATCAGCACGCCGATGCGATAGATTTTTGCGGAGGCGTACATGACCGCGGCGGTGGCGAGAGCCAAAAGCGTAAGCGAGAGTGCAATCTGCCAGGCAGGCGGCGTCTGCAGCGAAATGCGCAGCACCATCAGGACCGGCGCGAAGAACGGGATTTCGGAAAGAATCACGGCGGTGCGCGACGCAGGATCGTTGAGGATCACGCCATAGATGATCATGCAGAAAACCAGCGGCGCCATCGCCAGCCATTGCAATTGCTGCGCGTCCTGTTCGTTCGAGCAGGCGGAACCGATGGCGGCGAACATCGAAGCGTACATGAAATACCCGCCCACAAAAAACACGGCGGCGTAGATCACCAGCGAGATCGGAACATGGACTCCGGCCAGAGAGGAGTTGCGCGTCATGCCCCAGGAAGCCAAAAGGCCGTAGGAAAAAAGCAGCGCGGAGGAAGTCATCCAGATCGCGAACTGGGTGAAGGCCACGGCCGCCACACCCAGAATTTTTCCCGCCAGCAGCTCGAAGGGCCGTACGGAGGAGATTAGTACTTCCATGGTGCGCGTGGTCTTTTCCTCGATTACCGAGCGCATGGTAATGATTCCGTACATCAGCAGCGAGGTGTAGAGCAGCACCACCAGAGCGATGGCCACCGCGATGCCTTGGCCCTTCTCCACGGATTCTCCGGCCTCGCTGACTTTCAGCAGCTTCAGGTCCGTGCCCTTCAGGATCGTCTGCAGATCGTCCAGGTGCACACCGCGATGCTCGAAGCGGTCGGAAATTAAAGCTTGATCCACGGAGCGCGATAGCGGGCCGATGAGGCCGAAATTGTCGGGATTGCGCATGTGCAGCTCGAACGATTCGTCGAGATTCTGCGGAATCCACAGGTAGGCGTCGAGCTTTTCGCTGTTGATGCGCGCGCGCAGGTCCTGCTGCAGGGCGTCAGGCGATGCCGGATGCAACACGGTCTCTTCGACTGTGAATTGGGGCTGGCCGTCGGCGAGCTTGCCGTCCAGGCCATGCGCGATGGCCGAACCGAGCTGGCCGGAATTATCCACAATCACGATGCGCGAGGTTTGCGTGGCTGTATGGCCCACCAGGAATACCACCAGCAAAATGGAGCCCAGACCGATCAGCGGGCACGATGACGGTGCCGATAATAAAGCCCTTGGTCCGGACCCGCGTGAGGTATTCGCGCTTGATGATCAGCAGGATTTTACGCATGAGTCGTCCTATCAATAAAAATCTCGCTCAGCGAGGGCTCCAGTAGCTCGAAGCGCGTGATGCGCGCGTCCGATAGCACCGCGGCTTTCAGAATTTCCTGCGGATCAGCGCCGGGTTTCAGCTTGGCCTCCACGCCCGTGATCAGCCGCGTGATCTGGCCGATTCCGGGTGATTCAGGAAACCATCGCTGCCGCTGAATTCCACGTGCAGCGTGTTTTTGCCGTAGGACTGTTTGATGGCGCGCAATTCGCCGTCGAGCACGTTGCGGCCCTTGTCAATCAGGCAGATGGCATCGCACAGGCGCTCCACCTGCTCCATGCGATGGGTGGAAAGGACGATCGTGGAACCCTGCTTGCGCATATCGAGCATGATTTCCTGGATGGTGGCGGCGTTCACGGGATCGAGGCCGGAGAAAGGTTCGTCCAGAATCATCAAGGGCGGTCGGTGAATCACCGAGGTGATGAACTGCACTTTCTGCTGCATGCCTTTGGAGAGGTCCACCAGCTTTTTGTCCGACCACTCGGAGAGGCCCAGGCGGTCCAGCCATTCCTTGCCCCGGCGTGCCGCTTCGGCTTGCGTCAGTCCGTGCAGCGCCGCGAGGAAGACGATGATCTCCAGCACCTTCATGCGCGGATAAAGGCCGCGCTCCTCCGGAAGGTAGCCGATCTTGTCGCGAGTGCTGTCGCTGACCGGATCACCGAGCACGTGAATCGAACCTGAATCCGGCACCAGGATGTTCATGATCATGCGGATCGTGGTGGTCTTGCCCGCCCCGTTGGGGCCGAGCAAACCGAGAATAGCTCCGGCGCGGACCTTCAGGCTCACCGCGTTGACCGCAATCACGGAATCATAGGATTTGGTGACGTTTTCGAGAACGATGGCGTCCATGGGCTTGGTTGCAGTCACCCCTAATACGCGGCAAGAGTGCGAAATATATCAAACTTCATGCGCAGGCCAAGCCGATAAACAGTTTGCCAAAAAATGAACATGGGCCGAGCTTTTGACGTTGTAGCGGCCAGCTCTAGCTGGGCGCCTTTGACTTCGCGTTCGTCTTTGACCTTGTAGCGGCCGGTTCAGGTTCATCGAACCGGGCAGCCGTTGTCGTCTTTGGTGTTGCCTTTGTAGCGGCGCACTTTAGTGCGCCATCGGTGATGCGGCGCCGCTCCCGTCCACACTGAAAAGCTGTGTCTTCCTTTCGTTTTCTGGTCCATCTCCGTAATTCTACGAATATCGCCGAACTAAAGAATGTGTTAGCGTCAGTCGGGGCACTGTTCAAGCCCCCAAAGGACGCGACATGCTCGAGCCGGCGCGAACTCAGACCTCCACTCCCGCGTGGCAACGCCTGCTGTCACCCCGGCCTGCCTCAAATCACTCATCACTCGTTACCCGTCACTGCCTCATTCAATCGCTAGCGAAACATAATCGAAAGCCAGCGCAAATCACTGAAAACAATCACCAGCGACCCAAATCAATCGCTAGTTTTTGTAGCCTTTTCGGGGATCGCGCCGCGCCAACCCAACCTCAAACCATGAATCGCCGGAGTTCTAATCGCAACAGACCCGGATTCAGAAAATTGGCAATCTCATGAAAACAAAGGAGAAAATATTTTCTAACCGCAACAAAAAAACCATATTTGCTGCAACCCGCCCGCCGGCTCCGGTCTCATCACCATCCACTCGCCACTTACGACTGCCTCTTTCTAATCGACAATCTTGGAAATTGGAACCCAGCCTAACTCACAGAAAACAAACGCCGGCGCTCCGCTCTGATCGCGAAAAAATGCAAGGTTCGCACCGGTCGCATGTTAATATAGCAGTGCGTTTGTTGCTCCTGGATACCCCTTCTGGAACGGTCTGCACGGGATTCGATCAGGGATGCAAAGACCGCGCTCGTAAACCTTTTTTGGCAGTTATCCAATGACTAAGAGCATTCGTAATATCGCTATCATTGCGCACGTGGACCACGGCAAGACCACTCTGGTGGATGCCATGCTGCGCCAAAGCGGAATTTTTCGCGCTAACCAGGAACTCGTGGAGCGCGTGATGGATTCGAACGATCTGGAGCGCGAACGCGGCATCACCATTCTCGCCAAGAATACCGAGATCGAATATCAAGGCACCAAGATCAATATCGTGGATACGCCGGGCCACAGCGATTTTGGCGGCGAAGTAGAACGCGCGCTGCGCATGGTGGATGGCGTGCTGGTTCTGGTGGATGCCAGCGAAGGACCGCTGCCGCAAACGCGCTACGTGTTGCAGAAGGCGCTAGCCGCGAAATTGCCGCCGATCATGGTGCTGAATAAGATTGACCGCCCGGACGCGCGCGCCGCGGCCGTGCTGGATGAAATCTACGACCTCTTCATTGACCTCGACGCCACCGAAGACCAGCTGGATTTCCCGGTGATCTATACCAACGCGAAATTGGGCGTCGCTCATTTGAAAGTGGGCGACGATTCCACGACTTTGCAGCCGCTCTTTGAGCAGATTGTGAAATCCATCCCGCCGCCGTCGGGTGATCCCGCCGCTGCGCTGCAGATTCAGGTGACTAACCTGGATTACAGCGACTTTCTTGGGCGCGTGGCCATCGCGCGCGTTTTTGGCGGAACTTTGGTGCGCGGCACGGAAGTGGGCATCGTCAAGCTGGATGGAAAAATTCAGCCAACTAAAATTACCAAGCTCTTCACATTTCGCGGGTTGGAGCGCGATGAGGCCGAACAGGTGATGGCCGGAGATATCGTCGCCATCGCCGGCGTGGAAGGCATTCAGATTGGCGAGTCCATCACGGATCTGGCCAATCCCGCGCCACTGGAACCGCTCACCATTGATGAACCCACGCTGACCATGGTGTTTACGATCAATACCTCTCCCTTCGCGGGCCGCGAAGGACAGTACGTCACGTCGCGCGACCTGCGCGCGCGTCTCGAGAAGGAATTGCTGACCAACGTTTCGCTGCGCGTGGAAGATACCGGCACCACCGACGCTTTTCGCGTGCTGGGGCGCGGGGAATTGCAGCTGGCGATTCTGATCGAGACCATGCGCCGCGAAGGTTACGAATTGATGGTGGGCAAGCCCGAAATCGTGGTGCGCACCGAGAACGGGCGCCGCCTGGAGCCGCTGGAATTGCTGATCGTGGATTGCCCGGAAAATTTCATCGGTATCGTGATGGAGTTGCTGGGCAACCGCCGCGGCGAAATGAAAAAAATGGTGAACCACAATTCCGGCCGCGTGCGCATGGAATTCAGCATCCCCTCGCGCGGGCTGATCGGATTGCGCAGCCAGTTGATGACCGATACGCGCGGCACTGCGCTGATCCATTCGCTGCTCGAAGGCTGGACGGAATATGCCGGCGACATGGCCATGCGCCTCACCGGCGCGCTGGTGTCCGATCGCGGCGGGATTTCGACTGCTTACGCGATCTGGGGTATTCAAGAACGCGGCGAAATGTTCGTGGGACCGGCAATCGAAGTGTACGAAGGAATGATCCTGGGTGAGAACGCCCGCGAAGACGACATGAACGTGAACGTCACCAAGGAAAAAAAGCAGACCAACATGCGCTCTTCCTCGGCCGACGAAGCCATCCGCCTGATTCCGCCGCGCGACATGACCCTGGAAAAAGCCATCGAGTTCATTGCCGACGACGAATTCGTCGAGGTCACGCCGAAATCCATTCGCCTGCGCAAGAAAGTTCTCGATGCCAAGAAGCGCCCCAAGCGCTGGCAGGAAATCCGCGCCAGCACGGAGTCGGCTTAGATTTGGTCCCAAAGGCCCAAATCGCAGGATTTTGAAGGGCGGTCAATCTGTCCGATAGCGGGACGAATGATTCCCATGAGCGGGCAAAATGGCCTTACTCCGCGCTTGCAATACCACTCTAAATTGCACAATATAAACAACTTATATGAGATGTAACACCGGAATTCGATTTGCGATGTATATATGCGAGGTTGGTATCCGTGGACATCGTAAGACCCGAAATTAAGCATAAGAAAAAGATGCGGCGCATCGGCTACATCGCAGCCGCGGTGGTGCTGATTCCGCTGATGACCTACGCGCTTTCGCGCCTGAAGCCGGCGGCGCCCAGTGTGGATGGAGGCACCGTCTGGACCGGCACCGTGAAGCGCGGACCGATGCTGCGCGACGTGCGCGGCCTGGGCACCCTGGTGCCGGAAACCATTCGGCTGATTCCTGCGGTGACAGACGGGCAGGTGCAGACGCGCTACCTTCTGCCCGGCACTCCCGTCAAAGCGAACACAGTGATCTTTGATTTGGTCAATCCTCAGCTGCAGCAAGAGACGCTCGACGCGGAGTATCAGTTGAAGGGCGCGCAAGCTGCCTACGAACAGACCAAGGCGCAATTGCAAAACCAGCTGATGGATAAGCGCACTTTGGCCGCCAGCGTTTCATCGCAATATCGCACGGCGGAAATGGTGCGGCAGACGAAAGAAGAGCTGGGCGCGAACGGGCTGGCGCCGATGCTGGACGTGAAAACCGCGCAGGTGCAGGCCGAGGAACTGGCCAAGGAAAATGACCTGGCGCAAAAAGAAGTGGAGACTTTCAATAACTCCATCGCCTCGCAGCTTGCCGTACAGGAAGCGACCGTTGATCAGAAGCGTGCGATGTATGAGCTGAAGAAATCGCAAATGGACCAGCTGCACATCCGGCCGGGAATTGACGGCATGTTGCAGGAACTCGACGTGGAAGTGGGGCAGAAGGTGACCATGGGCACGGTGCTGGCGCGCGTGGCGCAGCCCACCCATTTGAAAGCGCAGCTGAAGATCGCCGAAACGCAGGCGAAAGATATTCTGATCGGGCAGAAGGCGACAGTGGATACGCACAATGGAATAATTCCGGGACACGTGACGCGCATTGATCCCGCCGTAGTGAATGGAACCGTTACCGTGGATGTGGGTCTCGATGGCCCGTTGCCAACAGGCGCGCGGCCGGATTTGAGCGTGGAAGGTACCGTCGAGATCGAGCGGCTTGCGGATGTGCTGTTCGTCGAACGTCCGGTGCACGGCGAAGCCAACAGCACCGTGGGAATTTTCAAGGTAGTTGATGACGGCAAGGAAGCCACGCGCGTGCAGGTGCAGTTGGGTCGCACGTCGGTGAACACCGTGGAAATCGTGAAGGGTTTGGAGATCGGCGACAAAGTGATCCTTTCCGACATGTCGGCTTGGGACAATTACGATCGCGTGCAATTGAAGTAGAGATTGCTGAAGTGCAGGGAACTTTTTCAGGCGCCAGGCTCGTATCTATTCTTGGGACTGAGATTCGAAGGAGCGAAGAATGACTACTGCGGAACAAGGGCTGATTCGTCTCGACGGCGTGACCAAAGTTTTCTACACGGATGAAGTGGAGACGCACGCGCTGAGCGGCGTCCATCTGGAAATCAAGAATGGAGAATTCCTCTCCATTGCCGGACCTTCCGGCTGCGGAAAATCCACGCTGCTTTCGATTCTGGGCCTGCTGGATTCGCCCACCGAAGGCAACTACTGGATCAACACGCAGGCGGTGGCGAATCTTTCGCTATCAGACCGCACGCGCATTCGCAACCGCGAGATCGGATTCATCTTTCAGGCGTTCAACCTGATTGGCGATCTCACGGTGTACGAGAACGTGGAGCTGCCGCTCACCTACCGCAGCATGGCCGCGGCCGAGCGCAAGAAGCGCGTACAGGAAGTGCTGGAGCGCGTGGGCATGGCGCACCGCATGAAGCATTACCCGTCGCAACTCTCCGGCGGTCAGCAACAGCGCGTAGCCGTAGCGCGCGCTCTGGTGGGCTCGCCCTCCATCCTGCTGGCGGACGAACCGACCGGAAACCTGGACTCCAAGAACAGCGAAGCGGTGGTGGACCTGCTTCGCCAATTGCACCGCGAAGGCGCCACGATCTGCATGGTGACGCACGACCCGCGCTATGCCAGCATCGCGGACCGCACCATTCACCTGTTCGACGGCCGCATCGTCGAAGAAACTCTAGGCACGCGTACCGCGAGCGTCTAGACGAATTCTGAAAACTTAATTTTTGTGGCGTCTGAAAAAAGCTTTTCGGCGCAGCGGGACGTGTGTGTCTGGAGGCATTCAGAAATGGAAAGCCTAATACAAGATTTGAAATATGCGGCGCGCGTGCTGCTGAAGAGCCCGGGCTTCGTCGCGATTGCACTGCTGACGCTGGCTCTCGGCATCGGCGCGAACACCGCGCTTTTTTCGGTCGTCAACGGCGTGCTGTTGCGACCATTGCCGTATCTTCGGCCCAGCGAATTGGTCGTGCTCTCTGAGAAGACTGCGAACTTCGATAGCTCGTCTATCTCTTATCCCAATTTTCTGGATTGGCAGCGCAGCAATTCTAGTTTCACGTCCATCGCGGCATACCGCAGCGATGACTTCAGCATTACCGGCAGCGGAGAAGCAGAGCGCGTCCGGATAGGCATGGTTTCCTCCGGCTTCTTCGAAATTCTGGGAGTCACTCCGGCTCGCGGGCGGCTGTTCACCGCGGACGATGATCGCCTAGGCTCCGCGCCCGTGGCATTGATCACCGCGGGATTATGGCAGCGCAAGTTCGGTTCCGCGCCGGACATCGTCGGAAAAAGAATCACCATGAATGGCGGCGGCTACACGGTCATCGGCGTGGTGCCCGTGAGTTTTCAGTTGGAATCCACAAATCTTGGCATCAAGGATGTTTTTGTTCCCATCGGAGAAAACAAGGATCCGTTTTTCCACGATCGCGACGTGCATGAAGGCATGCGCGCGCTCGGCCGCTTGAAATCGGGCGTGACGCTCGCGGCGGCGCAGGCGGACATGGATCAAATCGCGAATAATCTTGCGCTGGCGTATCCCGACGCGGACAAAGGCGCGGGCATCAGCCTCGTCCCGCTGAAGAAGGACATCGTTGGCGACGTGCAGCCGTTCCTGTGGGTGTTGCTCGGCGCGGTGGGGTTTGTATTGCTCATCGCCTGCGTAAACGTTGCGAACCTGCAACTGGCCCGCGCCACGACACGCGCGCGAGAATTTGCGATTCGCTCCGCGCTGGGTGCGAGCCAGTCGCGCGTCATTCGCCAATTGCTTACGGAAAGCGTTCTGCTCGGGCTGGCCGGCGGAGCACTGGGCTTGGTGGTGGCTGCGTGGGGAACTCAGGCGGCGCTGAAGGCATTGCCAGAAACTTTGCCGCGAGCGCAGGACGTCGGTGTGGACGGACGCGTGCTAATTTTTACGCTTGTCGCTTCAATTGTGGCGGGAGTTCTTTTTGGCTTGGCGCCCGCACTGAAGATTGCCCGGCCGAACCTGCAGGAAACATTGAAAGAGAGCGGCCGCGGTGCGAGCGGTACGCGACACAGGGCGCAAGGCGTATTTGTAGTTGTCGAAATGGCCATGGCGCTGGTGCTGCTGATCGGCGCAGGGCTGATGATTCGCAGCTTGCTGGATCTTTGGAATGTGAATCCGGGTTTCAATCCGCAGGGAGTCTTGACGTTCGCCGTCTCACTCTCACCTTCTCTGGGAACAAACGCGACTACCAGCCGCAACGCCATTCGCGAAATGGATGAACGATTGAAGCACATTCCCGGAGTCGAGAGTGTTTCGTCCACCGGCGGCGCCTTGCCCATGACCGGCGACAACGAATTTCCTTTTTGGCTCGGCGGCCAACCCAAGCCCGCCAACCAGAGCGACATGAAGCAGTCTCTTTTCTATTTCGCCGGGCCGGATTATTTGAGCGCGATGCGAATTCCGCTGCACCGCGGGCGCTTTTTCACTCAGGACGATAACGAACATTCGCCGCCGGTGATGGTTATTGATGAAAGTTTCGCGCGTGAATATTTTCCGAATCAGGATCCCATCGGCAAACGGATCAACATAGGCATCATTGACACGGAACCGGAGATTATCGGCGTCGTCGGCCACGTGAAACATTGGGGCCTGGACACCGATGGCGATGCCAAACATCCGATCATGGCGCAAACCTACATGCCGTTGATGCAACTCCCCGACGTGCTCTGGACTGGGCCGCCCGCGGCAACCGTGGTGGTACGGACCAAAGGCTCTCCGGCCGGCCTCGTGCCCGCGATTCGCGACGCCATCGAGAAAATGAACGGCGAGAACGTGATGTACGAGACAAAACCGCTGGAACAAATCCTGGCGGAGTCGCTGGCGGCTCGTCGATTCTCGATGATTTTGCTCGGTGTCTTTGCGGCGCTCGCGTTGCTGCTCTCCAGTATCGGGATTTACGGCGTGATTTCGTATGTGGTGGGCCAGCGCACGCACGAAATTGGCATCCGCATGGCGCTGGGCGCGCAGCGCAGTCACGTGTTGCGGCTGATGCTGGGAGAGGGAATGAAAATGGCGTTGCTGGGCGTGGCCATCGGGATTGCAGCGGCGCTCGGGCTGACGCAGCTGATGGCGAGCATGCTGTATGGAGTGAGTGCCACGGATCCAATTACGTTTTGCGGCGTAGCACTCGTACTGACGGGCGTCGCGCTTACGGCCTGTTACATTCCGGCGCGGCGCGCGATGCGCGTGGACCCGATGGTGGCGCTGAGATACGAGTGATGGAGTGACAAGTGATAAGTGACGAGTAACGACGAACCTCTTGCTCTCACTCGTCACTTCCCTAGGGGGCTTAGTGGCAGCATTACTCCAGGATCTTCGCTACGGCATCCGGACACTCGCGAAGAATCCGGGCTTCACCATTGTCGCAGTATTGACGCTGGCACTGGGTATTGGCGCGAACACGGCCATCTTCAGCGTGGTGGACGCTGTGCTGCTCCGTCCACTTCCTTATCCCCAATCCGAACGCCTTTTCATGGTTTACCAGACGTTGCCGCAAGATGCCGCGCAGAACACGGGCGTTTCCTATCCGAATTATCTCGACTGGACGCAGCAGAACCAGGCGTTCGACTCCATAGCCGCCGCGCGGGGCAATTCACTGGCGCTGAGCGGGCAGGGCGAGCCGACCTACATCGAGAGTGGTTCGGTGTCGTCGAACTATTTCGACGTGTTGCGCGTGAAGCCGATGCTGGGGCGGACGCTGCAGTCTTCCGATGATGCGCTCGATGCGAGTCCCGTAGTGGTGATGAGCGAAACGCTGTGGCGCGGGCGGTTCGGCGCTGATCCGGCGATCGTGGGGAGAACCATAACGCTCGAACAGCATACGGTCACGGTCGCGGGAATCGTGCCCGCATATTTTCACCCGTCCGTGCCCGATTCCGCGGCGCAGCTTTGGGTCCCGCTCCGGCAAGACGGCGTATTTTCCGATATGCACGGACGGCGCGCGGGACATTATCTGGCGGTGCTGGGAAGACTGAAACCAGGAGTGACCGCCGCGCAAGCGCAAAGTGAAATGGCAGCCTTGCAAGACCGCCTTGCCGAGCAATATCCCAACGAGAATAAAGGCTGGGGAATCCGCATCGTTTCCTTGCAGGCGGACATGGCCGGAAATGTGCGCGCCGCATTGTTGGTGCTTCTGGGCGCCGTTGGATTTGTGTTTCTGATTGCCTGCGCGAACGTGGCGAGCTTGCAATTGGCGCGCGCGGCGTCGCGGCGAAAAGAAATTGCGATCCGGGTGGCGCTGGGCGCCGGACGACAGCGGCTGTTGCGGCAATTTTTGACCGAGTCCGTGCTCTTGAGCTTCATCGGCGGCGTGGTGGGTCTGGTGCTTGCGTATGAAGCATTGCAGGGATTGATTGCGTGGCTGCCGGCGGATCTGCCGCGCGTCTCAGAAATTCACGTGGACGCGCGCGTCTTGGCGTTTGGGTTGGCGTTGTCCGTGTTTTCCGGGGTGATTTTCGGCTTGGCTCCAGCGTGGTACAGCACCGAATGGCGATTGGCGGAAGTGCTGGAAGGAGCGCGCGGAGCGGGAGAGGAAAGAACCAGCCACCGCGCGCGGAATGCGTTCGTCGTTGCGGAAACGGCGCTGGCTATCGTGCTGCTGATCGGAGCGGGATTGCTCATACGCAGCTTTGCTCGTTTGCAGCAGGTGAACGTGGGATTCAATCCCGCGCAATTGCTGACGGCGCAGGTGGGCCTGCCGCGCGCGAAATATGCGAAGCCGGAGCAATGGATTTCTTTCTACCAGCAGACGCTGGAACGGATGAATGCGCTGCCGGGCGCGCAGGAAGCGGCCGTAGCGGTCCCTTTGCCGCTGAGCGATTCCTACATCAACCTGGCTTTTGAAATCGAAGGCCGGCCGCCGCGCACGAAAAGCGAATCGCCCACCGCGGATTTTGTGGCCATCAGCCCGAACTATTTTCATGTGATGCAGGTGCCGCTGCTGCGCGGCCGGGAATTCCGCAGTGCCGATTCGGAAAGTGGAGCGAAGGTGTGTGCGATCTCCTCGGGCCTGGCGCAGCAGCTCTTCCCGAACGAGAGCGCGCTGGGCCAGCGAATTCTTATCGGTTATCCGACGAACAGCTCGCGGGAGATCGTCGGCATCATCGGAGACGTGAAAGACAGCGATCTTTCGGCGCGGCAAACGGCGCAGATCTATGTGCCGTTCGTACAGAATCCGCTCTGGGCCGCGGATATTGCGGTGCGCGCGCGTGGGAACCCAAGCTCCTTGGGTGGCGCGCTGCGCGAGCAGATTCGCGCGATTGATTCGGCGCTGCCTGTTGCCGAGGTGAAACCCATGGAGGAAGCGATCGGCAGCTCGATCGCCCAGCCGAGATTTCGCACCGCGCTGCTGAGCCTGTTCGGAGCCGCGGCACTGCTGCTGGCGGCCATCGGAATTTACGGCGTGCTGGCTTATACCGTCGCACAACAGACCCGCGAGATTGGAATTCGCATGGCGCTGGGAGCGAACCCGGGGAGAGTGCTGCGGCTGGTGCTGGCGCGGGGTTTGCGGCTTGCCGGGGCGGGCACGGTGATCGGAGTGCTGGCCGCGCTGCTGTTGACGCGGTTGCTGGGCAGCCTGCTTTTCGACGTCAGCGCAACCGACCCCTTCACATTCGCCGCGGTGGCGGGTTTGCTGTTGGCCGTCGCATTACTCGCGTGCTATGTGCCGGCGCGGCGCGCGATGCGCGTGGATCCGATGGTGGCGCTTCGTTACGAATAAAGAGGAGCCGTACATGGAAAATTTGCTGCAGGACATCCGCTTCGGATTGCGAACGCTCGGGAAAAATCCGGGATTTACGATCGTTGCGGTGCTGACTCTGGCGCTGGGCATCGGCGCGAATGCGGCGATCTTTTCGCTTACGGATCAAGTACTGCTGCGCTTGCTTCCGGTCGAGCGCCCACGCGAGCTTGTCGTACTGAGCTCACCGGGTAGAAGTTGGGGACGTACGTGGAGCGACGGCGATGGCGCAACGTCATTTTCTTACCCAGCGTATAAGGACATTCGAGATCGGAACGAGGTATTCGCAGGACTGCTGGCGCGTTTTCACGTGCAAGCAAGCATGGCTGGGCAGGGAGAATCACAGCTCGTCGAAGCAGAACTTGTCAGCGGAAATTATTTCCAGGTGCTCGGCGTGCGGCCCTATCTCGGACGAGTTTTTGGTTCGCCAGACGAAACCGCGCCGGGCGGAAATCCCGTGACGGTACTCAGCTACGGATATTGGACCCGGCACTTCGGCAGCGACCCGAACATTTTGAATAAGCAGCTCGCGGTCAACGGGAATTCCCTGACGGTTGTGGGCGTCGCACGCCCCGGCTTCACGGGCGTACAAGTGGGTCAAATTCCCGACCTTTTCATCCCCATAACGATGAAAGCGCAGATGACGCCGAATTGGGATGGCCTTGCAGATCGAGGTGACCACTGGGTGGCAATTATTGGCCGGCTGAAGCCGGGGATCTCGGTAACCAAAGCCCAAGCCGGACTCGTTCCGATGTATCGGGCAATCCTGGAAACCGATGCTATCCCTCAAAAGTTTCGGCACGGGGGCGCGCATGAAAAGGAATTCCTCGATCGCAAGATTGTGCTCGACACTGGATCGCACGGCCGGCCCATCCTGCAACGCGACGCGAAGCAGCCGTTGCTGGTGCTGATGGCGATGGTGGGGCTGGTGCTGTTGATCACGTCCGCGAATCTGGCTGGCCTGTTGATCGCGCGCGGTGAAGGACGGCAACGCGAAATCGCAGTGCGCCTGGCTCTGGGAGCAGGCCGCATGCGGCTGGTGCGGCAGCTGATGACGGAAAGTTTGATTCTTGCGGTGGCAGGCGGCGCGGCGGGATTGGCGCTGGCTTCGTGGATGCTGAGCGTGATCGTTAATTCGATCCCGGAAAACGAAGGCGCTGCGGGGCTCACGGCGCAACTTGATTATCGCGTGGTGATTTTCGCCTGCCTGGTTTCGCTGGTGACGGGCGTGCTGTTTGGACTGGCTCCGGCAATTCGCGCTACCCACACCGATTTGCAGAGCGTTTTGAAGGATCAAGGAGCGAATGTATCCGGCGGAAAGGCAAACGTGCGCGTGCGCAAGTCCTTGATGGTCTCGCAAATTGCGTTGACGGCAGTGTTATTGGCCGCAGCCGGTCTTTTCGCGCACAGTTTGCTGAATCTGAAGGCGCAGGATCTGGGCGTTCATCCGGATCACGTGCTGGAATTTTCGATTTCGCCGGAGTTAAACCGTTACACGCCGCCACAGACGATCGCGCTTGCGGATCGCATACGAAAAAACATGGATGCCTTGCCTGGCGTGCGTTCGGCCAGTGTTTCGGAAATACCGATGCTCGCAGACAGCAACTCGTCCTCCAACGTTACCGTCCAGGGATACAACGCGCAGGAAGACGAAAACATGGACGTGGATCAGAACTGGGTGGGTCCGACCTTTCTGGCCACCATGGGAATTCCGCTGCTGAATGGGCGGGAATTCTCCGAAGCCGACGCCAGCACGTCGCCTAAAGTTGCGATCATCAACGAAGCGATGGCGCGCCGCTTCTTCGCGGGACGCAATCCCATAGGACTGCACTTCGGTTTTGGCGGCGGCAAGGACGTCAAGCTCGACACGGAAATCGTGGGTATCGTGAAGGACAGCAAGAATACTGACGTGAAGCGGGCGGCTCGCCCATTTGTGTTCGTGCCGTATGCGCAGAGCGAGCACGCCGGAAACGCGACATTTTACGTGCGCACGAATCAGGATCCTGTGGCGCTGACGGTGACGGCGCGCAACGTGATCCAAGGATTTGACAGCACGCTGCCTGTCTACGGCGTGAAAACTTTGACGGCGCAGGTGGACGAGATCATGTTCACCGACCGCCTGGTGACAATTTTCTCGCTGTGCCTTGGTTTGCTGGCTTCGCTGCTCGCGGCGGTGGGTTTGTACGGTGTGATGGCCTATGTGGTGGCGCGGCGCACGCGCGAAATCGGCATTCGCATGGCACTGGGAGCCACGCAACAAGATGTTGCCTGGATGATCCTGCGCGAAATCATCGGGATGTTGGGCGCGGGCCTATGCATAGGACTTGTGGCCGCATACGGGATCGGCAGGCTCGTCGAATCACAGCTCTTTGGCGTAAAGGCTAGCGATCCGGTGGTGTTTGTCATCGCGGCGGGATTGCTGGCGGCCGTCGCGCTGCTGGCCGGATGGCTGCCTTCGCGCAAGGCAGCGAACGTGGATCCCATGGTTGCGCTGCGTTACGAATGAGGGCGCGGGGTGGAACTTACGCGGATGAAATGTCGTATCTGTTGTGGAGGGCGCAGACGTCAGAGCATCAACGAGTTGCGTTGAGCTGATGGGCAACGTTTAATGCGCCATCGTTGAGCGTCGCGCGTCGCCAATCACCAGTCGCGACTCACGAATCATGGAGCTGAAAATGGAAACACTGCTGCAAGACATTCGCTATGGCGCCCGCATGCTGCTGAAAAATCCGGGCTTTCTGATTGTCGCGGTCATCACCCTGGCCCTCGGCATCGGCGCGAACACCGCGATCTTCAGCATGGTAGACGCTTTTCTGCTGCGCCCGCTTCCGGTGAAAGATCCTGCGCAGATCACGGTTCTGGCTTTCCAGCAGCAACATGGAAGGTTCCAGACGCAATTCTCGCTCGCGGATTATCGCGACATCCGCGATCAATCCAGCGGCGTGTTTTCCGATGTCTTCGCGTACCAGTTCGGCTTAGATGGCCTGAGCGTGGACGGCAAAGCTGACCGCGTTATGACCAACTACGTCACCGGCAATTATTTTTCCGCACTAGGACTCAAGCCTGCGCTCGGCCGATTGATTCTGCCTTCCGAAGGCGATGTGGCGGGCGCGGATCCCGTCATGGTTCTCGGTTATTCGTACTGGCAAACTCGCTTCGGCGGCGATCCGGGAATTGTCGGGAAGAAAAGTTTCCGTGGACGGCCAGCCGATCACGATCGTTGGCGTCGCTCCCAAGGATTTTGTCGGGGTCTATCCGATTTTGAGCGTGCAAGGGTATTTGCCGATGGGGATGGCAAGCATTGCGGGCAATCCACCGGACTTCATGACCAATCGCCAAATTCGCAATGTGCCGATCCTGGCGAGGCTGCGGTCCGGCGCGAGTATGCAGCAGGCCCAAGCCGCGTTGGCCGTTATATCGCAGAGGCTGGCTCAGGAATATCCGGAAGCGCACAAAAACCTCAGCGTACAAGCGTTTCGTGAACTGGAAGCACGGCCCAATCCCGATCCCAATCGCACCGTGCTTGTAGTGGGCGGCCTTTTTCTCGGCCTGGCGGTGATGGTGCTGTTGCTCGCGTGCGTGAACGTCGCCAATATTTTGCTGGTGCGCTCGACGGTGCGGGAACGCGAAATGGCCATTCGCGCTGCGCTGGGGGCCGCGCGAATTCGTATGATCCGGCAGCTACTCACCGAAAGCGTTCTGCTGGCGCTGCTGGGCGGCGTTGCGGGCGTGCTGCTGGGCTATTGGGGCAGCTCCGCGCTCGGCTCGATCAATGTGCAGACGGATCTTCCCGTTCATTTTGATTTTGGTTTTGACTGGCGCGTTTTTGGCTTCGCGACCGCCGCGGCTTTGTTCACCGGAATCGTCGTTGGCATCGTGCCGGCGGTGCGCGCCTCGCGTGGAAATTTAAGCGCGATTCTGCATGAAGGCGGCCGCGGCGTGGTGGGTGGCAAGAACCGGCTGCGCAGCACGCTGGTGGTGGTGCAAGTGGCGGGCTCGCTGATGCTGCTGATCATTGCCGGACTTTTCACGCGCAGCCTAGCGCAGGCGCAACGCACCGATCTGGGCTTCAGACCCGATCACGTCCTGAACCTGATCATGGATCCGAACGAAATCGGTTATAACCAGACGCAAACGCGCGACTTCTACAAAAATCTCCTGCAGCGGGTTCGCGCGCTTCCCGGAGTTGTCTCCGCCTCCACCGCCAATGCCACTCCCATGGGCTATTACAACAATTTCGATTCGCTCGTGATTGAGGGCTACCAGCCGCCGCCCGGCCAGCCCGCTCCGGCGTCCCTGTACAACACTGTTTCCACGGATTATTTTCCGACGATGGGCGTTGCTCTGCTGCGCGGGCGAAACTTCACCGAAGCTGACGACGAAAATGGCCAGTATGTCGCGATTGTCAGTGAAGCGATGGCCAAGCAATTCTGGCCTGACAAAGATCCGATCGGCCATCAATTTCAGATGACGTCGGACCTGAAGCACTCGCTGGTGATCGTGGGCGTAGCCAAGGACATTCGCTTCAATGGCCTCACGGGCCCATTCAGCCCGATGTTCTACGCACCGTACCTGCAACACCAAGCCGCAAACTCGCTGCAAACTTTGCAGCTGCGCACAGCGGGGGCGCCGGAAACGATGATTCCGGAAGTGGAGCACACCATCGAATCGCTCGCGCCGCAGCTTCCAGTTTTCGATGTGCAGACGATGTCCCAGGCGCTCAATACGCTAAATGGGCTGCTGTTCTACAAAATTGGCGCGGTGCTGGCGGCGCTGCTTGGAATGTTGGGATTGGTGCTGGCCATCGTCGGGGTTTATGGCGTGGTTTCTTACGCCGCGACACAGAAAACGCACGAAATCGGTGTACGCATGGCACTGGGCGCGCAGCCCGCGGACATTCTGAGAATGGTTTTTCGCGAAGGGTTGCTGATCGTCGGAATCGGCCTGGCCGTGGGTGTCGCTGGCGCATTGGCTGCCGGCAAGGTGGTCGGCAGCTTTCTGACGGTGAGCGCTCGAGATCCGCTGACGTACGTGATGGTCACCGGCATACTGATGTTCGTGGCGCTCAGCGCCTGTTTCATACCGGCGCGGCGGGCGATGCGCGTGGATCCGATGGTCGCGCTGCGATACGAGTAAGCAGTAGCGAATGATCGGTGACAAGTGAGGGGAAACGGCGGGTCTTTTGCTCGTCACTGATCACTCGTCACTTTTTTAGGGGGTGCAATGGGAACGTTGCTCCAGGATCTGCGCTACGGAATCCGCATGTTGGCGAAGAGTCCGGGTTTCACCGCGCTGGCGGTCATCACCCTGGCGCTGGGAATCGGCGCGAACACCGCAATTTTCTCCGTGATCAATTCCGTGGTGCTGCGTCCGTTGCCATTTCACGAACCAGGGCGGCTGGTGGCGCTCTGGGAAACTGAAAGCGCGCCAGGAAATTTCCCGCTGACCGGGCCCGATTATCTGGACTGGCAAGCGCAGAGTCGTACGCTCGAAGCCAGCAGTCTTTACACTTGGGACCGGACGGCTAACGCCAGCGGCTCCGGCGAACCCCAGGCCGCTTCGGTGATCAGCACCCAGGCGAATTTTTTCGCGGTGCTCGGCGTGCAGCCGCAAATCGGGCGCGCCTTCGATCCCGGCGAAGATCAGGCCGGGAAAAATCATGTGGCGATTCTGAGCAACGCCTTCTGGCAGAGGCAATTCGGCGGACGTTCCGACGTCTTGGGAAAAACCATCGAGTTGAACGACGAGCCCTACTTCGTTATCGGCGTGCTGCCCGCCTGGTTTAATTTTCAGCACGCGACGGAAATTTGGACGCCCATGGACATGACGCCCAAGGCGCTGGGGCCGCGCGGTTCGCATTCCTATCGCGCGATTGCGAGGCTGCAAGCGAACGTCACCGCGGCACAGGCTCAGGCGGAACTCGCGGGCATCACCAAGCGGTTGGCAAAACAGAATTCGAAAAGTGATGACATCAGCGGAGCCGTGGTCGTCTCTCTGACGGAGCAGCTGACCGGAGCATCCCGGCAAGGCCTTTTCATCCTGCTTGGCTCCGTGGCGCTGGTGCTGCTGGTGGCCTGCGCCAACGTGGCAAACCTGATGCTGGCGCGCGCCAGCAATCGCCAGCGTGAAATTGCCGTGCGCGCCGCGATGGGCGCCGGACGATGGCGGTTGGCGCGGCAACTGCTCACCGAAAGCATTTTGCTTTCTCTGCTCGGCGCCGCACTGGGGCTTTTGGGCGCGTTCTGGGCGGTATCGCTGCTGCAGTCGGCCGAAACCCTGCCAATTCCCCGCGCCAATCCCATCGAGATTGACGTAACGGTTCTGCTATTCACCATCGGCGTCAGTATTCTGGTGGGCGCGCTATTTGGTCTGGCGCCCGCGATGCAGTCGTTCCACATGAATCTCAGCGACGAGCTCAAATCCAGCGCGCAAGCCGTGGTCAGCCCGTCCGGCACTCGCCGCTTGCTGCGCGATGCTCTGGTGGTCGGCGAAATTGCCGCTTCGCTGGCGTTGCTGATCGGCGCGGGCCTGCTGCTGCGCAGCTTTTCGCGCTTGCGTGATTCTGGAATCGGCGTGCAGACGGGAAACGTGATTACCATGGGCGTCAATCTGCCCGCAGCGAAATACAAGACGCTGCCGGCGCGCCGCCAGTTTTTTGACCAGCTGATTGAGCGCATTGAGGGCGAGCCGGGCGTGCAGGCAGCGGCGATCTCGACAGAAATTCCGCTGGAAGGAGGCAACAACGGGTATGTCACCGTGGCGGGGCAGGACAATCCGGCCCTCGCGACACAGCTGGTCGAATGGAACAACGTCACACCGAACTATTTTCGCGCGTATGGCGTGCCCGTTCTGCAGGGTCGCGTGTTCACGCCCGAAGAAGTAGAACGCACCGCGGTGGTGAATCTGAAAGTGGACGATCTTTATAAGAACGATCCGAACCTGAAATCGCTGCCGCCGGATCTGGGATTTGTCGCCGTCATCAGCCGCAAAATGGCGCAATTGTATTGGCCGAAGCAGGACGCGCTGGGCAAAGTGTTTCAGGCGAGCGGCGTTCCGGTCACCGTCGTCGGCGTGGTTGGCGACGTGAAGGAATGGGACATTCGCGAGAATGTGGTTCCGCAAGCGTATTTCCCGCTCACGGCTGCTTTGGACAACGAAGGGATCGGCGCGCGATTGACGGTGAGGACGAGCGTGGCACCGCGCGGCGTCCTGACGGCGATTCGTCGAGACCTGCGCGCGCTCGACGGCGGCCTGGCCGTGATTCACCCGCGCACCATGGACGAAGTCGTCGCCGATGCCATGCAGGACACCAGCGAGCAAACCATGCTGCTGGGCATTTTTGCCGCGCTCGCGCTGTTGCTGGCCGCCGTGGGGATTTACGGCGTGATGGCGTACGTGGTCACGCAACGTACGCACGAGATCGGTGTGCGCATGGCGCTGGGCGCGCAACAGCACGATGTGTTGCGGCTGGTGCTAGGCGAAGGCTCGCGGCTCACCGCCATCGGTGTCGCGCTCGGTCTGGCATGCGCTTTGGCTCTCACCCGATTGCTGCGCGCGCTGCTTTTTGGGGTCAGCGCCAGCGATCCACTCACGTTCGCGGGAGTTTCCATCCTGCTCGCGCTGGTCGCAATGGCGGCGTGCTACATCCCGGCGCGTCGCGCATCACGCGTGGATCCGATGGTGGCGCTGCGTTACGAGTGACGATGCAGAGAATATCGTCAATATTCTGAACCGGCATCATGGCCGAAGGTTCTCTGTTTCGCCTAAAGTTTTCCAGGAGCTCAAGATGGAAACCCTGCTGCAAGATATTCGCTACGGCATTCGCATGTTGGCGAAGAATCCCGGCTTCACGGCGATCGCCATTCTTACGTTGGCTCTGGGCATCGGCGCGAACACGGCAATTTTCTCGGTCGTTAACGCGGAGCTGCTGCGTCCGCTGCCCTTCCGCGATCCGGGCCAGTTGGTGCGGGTGGCCACTGCCAATGCGCGAATCCACACCGTGAGTGGCGCGGTTTCCTATCCCGATTTCGCGGACTGGCGCGCGCAAAATCGCGTTTTCCAGGATATGGCTGCGTATGTTGACTCCAGCTTCGCTCTCACCGGCATCGAGCAGCCCGCGCACCTGCAGGCTGCGAGCGTTTCCGCCGACATGTTCAACTTATTGGGAGTGTCGCCGGAATTGGGACGCGCGTTTTCACCGGACGATGACGAACCGCACCATCACGTTGTGATTCTGAGCCATGGTTTGTGGAAGGAGCGCTTCGGCGGCGATCCACAGATCATCGGCCGCGTGATCACTCTGGATAACAGCGCGTACACGGTGGTGGGCGTGATGCCCGCCAGCTTTGAGTATCTGCTGCAGCGCGAAACGCCGGCGCTATGGTCCAGCTTCAGTCCTTTGCGGGAATCTACCACTGATTCGCCGACGATGGCCGATCAGCGCGATGCGCATTTCCTGCGCGTGATCGCGCGCATGAAGCCCGGCGTGACGGTGGCGGAGGCGCAAGCCAACCTAGACGTCATCACCACGGCGCTGGCTAAGCAGTATCCCGACAGCAACAAATATTCCAGCGCGAAGGTAGTTTCCGAGCAGGAAGAATTGACGCACAGCATCCGGCCGGCGCTGTTCCTGATGATGGTGGCGGTGGGATTTGTGCTGTTGATCGCCTGTGTGAACGTGGCGAATCTGTTGCTGGCGCGGGCCACTGCGCGCACGCGCGAAATCGCCATCCGTTCGGCGCTGGGCGCAGGACGCCAGCGCGTGATTCGCCAACTTCTCACCGAAAGTTTTCTGCTCGCGTTGGTGGCCGGTGTGCTGGGCCTGCTGCTGGCGATGTGGGGGAGCGCTGCGCTGGTGCGCTTCAGCCCCGCGAATTTACCGCGGCTCGCTGAAATTCGCGTGGACGGCTGGGTGCTGGCCTTCACCATGGGACTGTCTTTGGCCACCGGAGTGTTTTTCGGTCTCGCTCCTGCTCTGCAAGTGTCGCATGGCAATATCGTGGACGCTTTGAAAGAAGGCGCGCTGAGCAGCACCGCGGGGCGCGGACGCCATGCACTGCGGAGTTCTCTGGTGATCGTGGAAATGGCGTTGGCGCTGGTGCTGCTGGTGAGCAGCGGACTGCTGATTCGCAGCCTGGTGCATTTGCAGAACGTGAATCCGGGATTCGATCCGCACAACGTAATGACTTCCAACGTGGATTTGCCGGATGCCAAATATTCGGATGCAAAACGGGCGCAATATTTCAAGGACCTGATGCGGCAGCTCAAGGCGCTGCCCGGAGTGCAATCCGCCGCCGGCATCTATCCGCTGCCGATGGGCGGTGACGAAATCCGCACCGTTTTTCAGATTGATGGACATCCCGTGGCCAAAAGCGAGGAGCCGCACACTTCTCTGCGAGACATCACGCCGGATTACTTTGCCACCATGCGGATTCCCATTTTGCAGGGCCGCGATTTCGGCGCGCAGGATGAACCTGCTTCCACACCGGTCGTCATCATCAACGAGGCATTCGCGCGACAGATTTTCCCTGGTGAAAATCCAATCGGAAAACACATCAAGCCCGCGGTTGCCGGTGACACAGGCGAGCCGGTGATGCGCGAAATCGTGGGCGTGGTGGGCAACGTGAAGTTTCACGATTTGAGCGACGAGTGGGCGCCCGAGTCCTACATCCCCTACGCGCAGATACCCTTCGGGTCTTTGACTCTGGTGGTGCGCACGGCGCAAGACGCCCACAGCCTCGCGAAGCCCATCGCCGAAACGGTCCGCTCGCTGGATAAAGACCTGCCCACTTACGCGCCGAAGACCGTCGACGAATATCTGAGTGGCACCATCGCACAGCCTCGCTTCAATACCTATCTGCTGGGAATTTTTGCGGCATTGGCCATGCTGCTCACGGCCGTCGGCCTGTACGGCGTGATTTCGTATTCGGTCGCACAGCGCACGCATGAACTCGGCATCCGCATGGCCCTGGGCGGACAGCCGGGAGACATGCTGCGCCTGATTGTGGGCCAAGGTCTGCGTCTCGCGGCGTTTGGAGTCGGCATCGGTCTGGCCGCTGCCTTTGTGCTGACGCATTTTCTTTCCAGCATGCTCTTTGGCGTTAGCGCCGCCGACCCGATTTCCTACATCGCGGTAGTGGGCTTACTCCTAACCGTCGTGATCGTCGCTTGCTTCGTGCCGGCCCGTCGGGCTATGCGTGTGGACCCGATGGTCGCACTTCGCTACGAGTAGATCGCCCCCGGGAATTATGCAGCCAGCGATGACCAAGAACTGTCGCGGCTTCGAAACTCGTACTGTCCGAAATCGCAACAAGCATTCCCGCAACTGGTCAGGCTCGGCCTCGCGGCGCGTCTATCGTGGCTTTAATCTATTGTAAGTACAGGCCTTATATTAATATTGGGCTGGAATCCCACCTGCCCATATTCGGGAGGCACCTGATAAGAAAACTCTCCGCATCCAGCTGAGCGGGGCTCGAATCATGAACATTATGACGCTCGAATCCACAACCGAAGCCGCTAAGACGCAGCCGCGAGTGCTCATCGCGGACGATCAGCCCGACATTCTGGAGGCGCTACGACTGTTGTTAAAAGGACACGGTTACCTCACTGAGGCAGTCACTTCCCCGGCAGCTCTATTCGCCGCCGTTTCCCAAAATGGATTCGATCTGATATTGATGGACCTTAACTACGCTCGCGATACCACCTCTGGTCGCGAAGGCATTGATTTACTGGCGCGACTGAAAGCCACCGAAAACGCGCCTCCGATCGTAGTGATGACCGGTTGGGCCACCGTTGGCCTGGCGGTGGAAGCGATGCAGCAGGGCGTCGGCGACTTCGTCGAGAAGCCCTGGGTGAATTCCCGGTTGCTCGAAATATTGCAGAAACAGGTGCAGATCGGCCGGGAGCGCCGCGACGCCCGGCAAAAAGCAGTGGCCCACACGATCGCGCAGACCGAAATTGCCTCGCAGCTTCACGCGCAGGACCGCGAGATCGCCGAAGCGCGCGCGATTCAGCAGGGGTTTCTGCCGAAAGATATTCCTCAATTGCAGGGATTCGAAATTGCGGGCGCCTGGCAGCCAGCGCGTGTGGTGGGCGGCGATTACTACGACGTGCTTCCATTCGGGCCAGAGACGCTGGGCATATGTATCGGCGATGTCGCGGGCAAGGGTATGCCGGCGGCCCTGCTGATGTCTAACTTGCAGGCGGCTTTTCGAGGCTTCGCTTCCCCCGCGCTTGCTCCGGAAGATCTGTGCGAGCGCCTGAATGCGCTGATCTGCCGCAATATCGCCACCGACCGCTTCATCACTTTTTTCTACGCGCAATTGGACGGTCCGGGCCGCCGGCTGCGTTACACCAACGCCGGGCACAATGCGCCAATTGTGTCGCATCGCGATGGCACGCATGATCGCCTGCTAGAAGGCGGCGGGATTCTCGGCGTGTTTCCCATACAGGAGTTCTCCAGCGGCACCTACGACCTGGCGTCGGGCGACCGCGTGCTGCTTTTTACCGATGGCGTGACGGAAGCGCACGTTCCGGACGGCGAGGAATTCGGCGAAGCCCGCTTGCTCGAGCTGCTCGAACAAAATCGCCATGCGAGCGCGGAAGATTTGCAAAAAATAGTTCTGCAAGCCGCGGGCGAATTTTGCCGCGGCCATTGGCATGACGACGCCACACTGATCGTCATTGCCGTTGAATAAACCCGCGAACGAGCGAGGGAGCCGAATGGGATCGCTGGCGCAAGACCTGAGTTTTGCGGTGCGCACGCTGCGGAAGAATCGCGGCTTCACCGCGGTCGCGGTCTTGACGCTGGCGCTCGGCATTGGCGGAAACGCCACGGTATTCAGCTGGATTCGCGCCGTGCTCCTGAATCCCCTGCCGGGCGTGGAGCATTCCGAGCAAATGATTTCCGTTGAAACGGTTATGCCCAGTGGCGAATATCACACCAGTTCGTACCCGGACTATAGGGATTTTCGCGATCAGAACCATGTCTTCTCCTCGCTTATCGGCTTCGAGCTCTCTGGCGTGGACATGAGCCTGCGCAACGACGCGCCACCGGAGCGCGTCTGGGGAATCATCGCCACGGAAAATTATTTCGACGCGCTCGGCGTGCACGCCGCCATCGGGCGCACGTTTCATGCCGAGCCAAATCAGGCGCTGAATTCGGATCCCTACATTGTCCTCGGCCAGAGTCTGTGGAAACGCCTCTTTGCCTCTGATCCGAAGGTCGTGGGCCGCACCGTGCATATTAACGGGCACCCTTTCACGGTGATCGGAGTCGCGCCGCCGCGCTTTTTCGGAACCATCGTGGGCATTGACGCGCAGTACTTTGTTCCGATGATGATGCAGCCCGAAATACTCCCTTTCGAGGACATCGAGGAGCGCGCGCCGACTTTCGTGCACATCATTGGACGCCTGCGCCCAGGCGTAACGACCGCCCAAGCCCAGTCGGAATTCACAAGCATCGCCGCACATCTGGCGCAGGAATATCCCAATCCCAATGTCGGCAATGGCGTGGGGATTTACGTGGCGCCAGTATGGAAAGCGCACTACGGCGTGCAGGATTTTCTGCGCAGCGTTCTCGGATTCCTGATGATCGTCGCCGTGCTGGTGCTGGTGATTGCCTGCGTCAACGTGGCGAATCTGCTGCTGGCTCGCGCTTCGGCACGTGAAAAAGAAATGGCGATGCGCGCGGCGCTGGGTGCCAGCCGCGGACGCCTGATTCGCCAGTTGCTCGTCGAAAGCCTGCTGCTGGCCGCTGCGGGCGGCGCTGGCGGAATCGTTCTGGCGTTGTGGGGCGCGAATCTTCTGAGCTTTTTCCTGCCGCCCGCGCATTTGCCCATCGGTTTGGAGCGCAGGTTGACGCGCCAGTTTTGATTTTCACGCTGATTCTTTCCGTCGTCACCGGGCTGGTGTTCGGGCTGGTTCCGGCGTGGCAAGCATCGCGGGCCAATCTGAATGAATCGCTGAAATCACGAACCGCGGCAACCGGCGCAAGCACCAGCAGCCACCGTTTGCGCGATGTTCTGGTGATATCGGAAATGGTGCTGGCCACGGTGTTGCTGGTTGCCGCCGGGCTTTTGCTGCGTAGCGTAGGCAAGGCGGAGCAAGCTGGCGCAGGCTACAACACGAATCACCTGACCCTCGCAGCTTTCGACTTGCGAGGCAGCGGCTATTCTGACGATCGCGCGATTGATTATTACGATCGCTTGCTCGAACGAGTGCGCGCTTATCCAGGAGTTGAATCGGCCAGCCTGGAACGCTTCGTCCCTCTGTGGTTCACGGGCCGCAGCTATTCGACTGCGCGGATCGAAGGCTATACTGCGAAACCCAACGAAGACATGGGCATTGATTTGAACATCGTCGGCCCGGATTATTTCCGCACGGTGCAGATTCCGCTCGTTTCCGGCCGGGATTTTTCCGAACAGGATCGCTCCGGCGCGCCCAAAGTGGTGATCGTCAATCAAAGCATGGCGAATCGCTTCTGGCCCGGCCAGGACGCGACGGGGCATCGCGTGCACATCTGGAGCGATTGGCGCACGGTCGTGGGCGTGGTGCGCGATATCAAATATCACCGCATGAACGAGCCGCCGGAATCGTTCATCTATCTTCCGGAACTGCAAGCCGATGGAACGGATGCCAATATTTTGGTGCGCTCGCAATTGCCGCCGGCAACAGTCGTCAGCGACGTTCGAGTTGCAGCGCACTCGCTTGACTCCAAGGTACAGCCGCTCGAGACAGACACTCTCGACGGCCTGCTGAAGCAATCCATGTTCGCCAACCGCACCGCAGCATCGCTTGCTTCCGTGCTGGGAGTTCTGGGAACGCTGCTTGCGGCGTTGGGAATTTACGGCGTGCTTTCGTACAGCGTGAGCCAGCGGATTCGCGAAATCGGCATTCGCATTGCCTTGGGCGCGCAACGAAGTCATGTCCTACGTCTTGTGGTGGGGCACGGGCTGCGTCTCGCGGTGTTGGGCGCTGGGCTTGGGGTGCTAGCCGCATTAGCAATTACGCGAGGAATGAGCAGTCTGCTGTTCGGAGTGAGCGCCACGGATCCGCTTACTCTCGCCATCGTGTTGCTGACGGTCACTGCCGTAGCGACCCTGGCGGCATATATTCCAGCGCGCCGTGCGATGCGCGTGGACCCCATGGTCGCGCTGAGATATGAATGATGCTTATGCCGGCCGAGCGCGGAACGGCAGGTAGGAAGATGTGGTATTGCGTTCGGCTATTGCGACCGGGAACCACGAAGATGCCAGCCACACATCGCGCGCTTTAGGGAGATGAAAAGTGATCAAACTGATTGACGTGGAAAAATTTTACGAATCCGGCGCGGGCAAGACGTGGGTGCTGCGCCGCATCAACCTGGAAATCCGCGAAGGTGATTTCATCACGGTCATGGGGCCGTCCGGCGCGGGCAAATCCACTTTGATGGGGATCATCGGCATGCTCGATGGCGCCTGGAAGGGCGAATATCACCTGCTCGATAATCCGGTGCACAAGCTGGATAATCGCCGCCGCGTGGAGCTGCACAAAAAATATATCGGCTTTGTTTTTCAGCAGTATCACCTGCTCGATAACCTCACCGTCGCCGAGAATCTGGACCTGCCGCTTTCCTATCGCGACATCAAGAAAACCGAGCGCGAAGGAATGGTGGCGGACGCTCTCGATCGCTTCCAGATTGTCGGCAAGAAAGCGCTCTTCCCCAATCAGCTTTCCGGTGGGCAACAGCAGCTGGTGGCTGTGGCGCGCGCGGTGATTGGGAAGCCCAAGCTGATCCTGGCCGATGAGCCCACCGGCAGCCTGCACTCCAGCCAGGGAAAAATGATCATGGATATGCTGAAGAAGTTGAACGATGGCGGCACGACGATCATCCAGGTGACGCACAACAACGAGTGGGCTGCGTATGGCAATCGCATCATTCAACTCGCCGACGGTTGGATCGTGGATGGCCAGCCCGTGGCGGGCGGAGCTGCAGCCAGCCGCTAGCCGCGCGATCGTGCAGCAGTGGCGCAGTGAGCAAGGAGCTCGAGTTGCAAAACACCCATTTCTTCGAAAATTTGCTGCAGGATATACGCTACGCGATTCGCATGTTGCGCCGCAGCCCGGGCTTCACGGCTACGGCGATCGCCGCGCTGGCGCTGGGCATCGGCGCGAACACCGCGATTTTCACCGTCGTCAACACCGTGCTGCTGCAACCGCTTGCGTATCCTCAGCCGGATCGCCTGGTGCAGCTGGAACTAAGCAGCGCTGAAGGAAATGGAAACGTCACTTCGATTCCGAAGTACATGATCTGGCGTGAACAGACGCAGGTGTTTCAGGATGTGGCGGCCTACGATGAAGGCGGCCCCGGCGTAAATCTCACGGGCGGCGATCGCCCGGAGCAGCTCAAGGGCGTGCATGTCTCCGCCAGCTTTTTCCAGCTGTTCGGCGCGAACATGGCGGCTGGGCGTGCGTTTTCCGCGGAAGAAGATCGTCCCGGCGGCGCGCGATTGGTGGTGCTCGGCAACGGATTGTGGCGTCGGCGATTCGCGGCGGATCCTGATGTGGTAGGCAGAAACATCGAACTCGGCGGCGAACCGTACCTGGTCACTGGAGTGCTTGCCGCAACATTTTCTTCCGACCCGCCCTCGGATATTTACTTGCCGCTGCAGGCCGATCCCAACAGCACGGACCAGGCGCACTACTTGCGCTCCGCGGCGCGACTGAAGCCCGGCGTCACGCTGGCGCAGGCCCAGGCCGCGATGAAGCTTGCCGCCGAGCAATATAAGCGAAAGTTTCCCGGCGCGATGGGTCCGCAGGACAGCTTCACTGCGGAGCCGCTGCGCGACACGGTGATTGGCGACGTTCGCAAGTCGCTGCTGATTTTGCTGGGCGCGGTGGGCATGGTGCTGTTGATCGCCTGCGCCAACGTGGCCAATTTGCTGCTGGTGCGCGCCACCATGCGCAAACGCGAAATCGCCATTCGCGCGGCGATGGGCGCGGGACGCGGACGCATCATCCGGCAACTTCTCACCGAAAGTGTTCTGCTGTCATTGGGTGGCGGCGCGTTCGGTCTGATTCTAGGTTATTTCGGCGTGCACGCGCTGCTGACGATCAACCCCGGCAACATTCCTCGAATCGGCGAGCAAGGCGCTGCGATCACTCTCGATTGGCGGGTACTGGTGTTTACTTTGCTCGTCTCGCTTGCCACTGGAATTTTATTTGGGCTGATACCCGCGTTCAGCGCCTCGCACGCCGATCTGAGTCTTACATTAAAAGAAAGTGGTTCGCGCTCCGGCAGCGGCCTCAGCCAGAATAAGGCGCGCGCGACTCTCATCGTCACCGAAGTGGCCCTCGCCCTCGTGTTGCTGGTGGGCGCGGCTTTGCTCATTCGCACGTTCGCAGCACTGCGTGGCGTCAATCCCGGGTTCTCCACGGACAAAATTCTCACGATGCAGATGTCCCTGACGGGCACGCGCTTTGAAACCTCCGCCGCCGTCAATCAGCTGGTGCGCGATTCGCAGCGCCGTGTGGAAGGCCTGCCCGGCGTTGTTGCTCTGGCCACGACGTGCTGCCTTCCACTCGAAGGCGGCTTCGGGCTTCCGTTCATTATCGAAGGGCGTCCGCTGACTGACGGTCCGGCGCACGGCGGAGCCGGCTATCGCCCGTTGTCTCCGCGTTACTTTCGACGTGTTCAAAATTCCGCTGCTGCGCGGCCGCATGTTTACGGATCACGATGATGGCGGCGCGCAACCCGTCGTCCTGATCAACGAAGGGCATGGCCAAGAAATTCTGGCAGAACGCCGAATCCCGTCGGCCAGCGCATCACCATCGGCAAAGGAGTGGGCCCTGAATTCGAAGAGCCGGCGCGCGAAATCGTTGGAATTGTGGGAGACGTACGAAACGGCGGGCTCGACAGCGATCCCGAACCGATCATGTACATTCCCGTCGCGCAAATGCCCAACGGGGTGACGGCGCTCAATAACCGCATCATTCCGATTACCTGGATCGTTCGCACCAAGGTCGAGCCATTCTCACTCAGCACTGAAATTCAGGAGGAACTGCGCACCGCGAGCGGCGGCTTGCCGGTCTCGCATATTCGCTCCATGGACCAGGTACGTTCGGAATCCACGCAGCGCACCGATTTCAATATGACGCTGCTGGTGATTTTCGCCGGCGTGGCGCTGCTGCTGGCCGCCATCGGCATCTACGGCCTGATGGCATACTCCGTGCAGCTGCGCACGCAGGAAATCGGCATTCGCATGGCGTTGGGCGCGGGCCCGCAAGACGTGCGCAGGATGGTCGTCAAACAGGGCATGCGCCTGGCGTTGCTGGGAGTTTTCCTCGGTGTGGCAGCGGCTCTCGCGCTCGCGCGACTGATGGCTAGTCTGTTGTATGGCGTGAAGCCCTGGGATCCCGCGGCGATTATCTCGGTTGCAGTGCTGCTCAGCGCCGTGGCGTTGCTCGCGACGTATTTTCCCGCGCGGCGCGCTTCGCGCGTGGATCCGATGATCGCGTTGCGCTACGAATAGGAGCAATGGTGCGAACTTTATTTCAAGATATTCGCTACGGCCTGCGCATGATGGCGAAAAATCCCGGCTTCACATTTTTCGTCGTTGCCGTGCTGGCGCTGGGCATCGCGGCCAATACCGCTATCTTCAGCATCGCGGACGCGGTGCTGGTTCGTCCGCTGCCCTATCGCCAAGCCGATCGCCTGGTAATGGTGTGGGAGGACGCCGCTTCCTACGGGTTTCCTCGCGACACGCCCGCGGCTGGAAATTTCGCCGACTGGAAAGCGCGCAACCAGGTTTTTGACGATATGGCCGCGTCGTCATACAGTGGTTCATTCAACCTCACCGGCGAAGGCAACCCCGAGGAAATTCCCGGGGATTTCGTCACCGCGAATCTCTTCTCCGTGCTCGGGGCTCGCCCCGCTCTCGGCCGCGACTTCAGCGCCTCCGACGACGTTCCGGGAGCGCCGCGGGTGGTGATTTTGAGCCAGGGACTTTTCCTGCGCAGGTTTGGCGGCGATCCTCAGATCATCGGCAAGCAGCTGTGGCTCAATTACGAAAAGTACGATGTGATCGGCGTGATGCCGCGCGGTTTCCAATTCCCGGACCGCGATCCCCAGCTTTGGGCACCGGTGCAATTTACAACGGCACAATTGGCGAACCACGGGAATCATCATCTCCAGGTCGTTGCGCGGCTCAAGCCCGGCGTGTCGCTGAAAGTCGCGAACGCAAACCTGGCAGCCATCGCGAAGCAATTGGAGGAAGAGTATCCGTCGTCGAACGCCAAAGTCGGCGCCTACGCCGTCCCGCTGCGCGAAGAACTGGCCGGGAAGACGCGTCCTGCGCTGTTCGTCCTGCTCGGAGCCGTGTGCTTCGTGCTGCTGATCGCCTGCGCCAACGTGGCCAACCTGCTGCTGGCGCGCGCTTCCGGCAGGCGACGCGAAATTGCCATGCGGCTGACTCTGGGCGCGAGCCGCTGGCGAATTGCGCGGCAGCTTTTAACTGAAAGCCTTTTGCTCGCCGCGCTTGCGGGAGCGGCCGGATTGATCCTCTCGACGTTCATAACGCAGCTGCTGGTGAGTTTGATTCCGGGGGGCATCGCGCCGCTGAACGAATTGGGCGCGAATAGCGATGTTCTTGTTGTCACGCTGGTAATTACGGTCGTCTCCGGGCTTCTTTTTGGGATTCTTCCGGCGCTCAAGGTGTCGCGGGTCGATCTAGCGACGTCTTTGAATCAAGGCGGACGCAGCGGCATTGGGTCGGGGCGCCGCTTGCGTGACGTGCTAGTAGTTTCGGAAGTCGCGCTCGCGCTGGTTCTGCTCGCAGGCGCAGCGCTAATGCTCCGAAGCTTCGAAAAGTTGTCGCATCTCGATCCGGGATTTCGCGCGGATCACGTCCTGGTGGTGCGTACGCCTTTGCCGCGGCAGAAATACGAAGCATTTGCCTCGCGCGCGGCTTTCTATAGCGACGTCCTCGCGCGCGTCGCACGCTTGCCCGGCGTAACCGCGGCCGGCTACACCACTTGGGTTCCGCTCACCAATTACGGAGGGGCCACGAGCATCACCGTTGAAGGCCGGCCGCAGCCTGCGCCCGGTCAATTGCCCATTCCGAATTGCCGCATCGTCAGCGATGACTACATTCGCGCGCTGGGCATGAAGCTGTTTGACGGGCGCGCTTTCGACGAGCGCGACGGCACCGCGGCGCCACCCGTCGCGCTCATTAACCAGACCATGGCCCGAAATCTGTGGCCTGGAGAGAACGCCATCGGCAGGCGCTTCAAGCGAGGAAGTTTCGACGAGCCTTCGCCGTGGATCACCATCGTGGGAATTGTGGGCGATGTTCACCAGGCAGGCCTTGATTCCCCAGCTCGGCCCGAGATGTACTTGCCCTACCTGCAACAGGACTTCGGATTTGAGCCTGAATATCTCGTCGTGCGTACGCCCGGAGATCCGATGAGCATCGCCGACGCGGTGCGCCAGCGGGTCTGGGCCGTGGATAAGGAGCAGCCTGTCGCGGGCGTGATGCCGCTGGAGGAATTGGTGGACGATACGCTCGCTCCGCGGAAGATACAAACGGGCTTGCTCGGCGGTTTTGCCGTGCTCGCGCTGCTGCTTGCTGCGCTGGGGATCTATGCAGTGTTGTCCTTCACCGTCACCCAGCGGACCCAGGAATTTGGCGTGCGCATGGCGCTGGGAGCGCAACCCGGCGATGTGCTGCAGATGGTGGTGTCGCAGGGTACCCGGCTTTTTATTTTGGGCGCCGTCATCGGATTGGCCGGCGCATTCGGGCTTTCGCGCACTCTGGAGCATTTGCTCTTTGGCATCAGCGCAACCGATCCGCTGTCGTTTGCGATGGTCACTCTGGTTTTGGCGGGCGTGACTTTGCTGGCCTGTTACTTTCCGGCGCGGCGCGCGATGCGCGTGGATCCGATGATCGCGCTGCGGTACGAGTGACCGGCGCAAACAAAGGGAAGTCCGGGCGACGACACGCGCGGCGCATGGTATGGATTGGCCTGAGAGGTGGACATCAAGTGACGACGCAGTAAAATAGCCTGTCACTTGGACGCTTCTTGGGGGCGAAAATTATGGACACACTCTGGCAGGATTTACGTTATGGCGCGCGCATGCTGCGGCGAAACCCAGGTTTCGCGGCCGTTGCCATTCTGACGCTGGCGATCGGGATCGGGGCGAACATTGTGATTTTCAGCGTGGTCAATGGAATTTTGCTGAAACCGCTGCCGTTTCCGGAATCCCGTCGCGTCGTCACCATATGGGAGACGGACGCGAACCGCAACCTCACGCGCGGCACCGCTTCGGCCGCGGAATTCCTGGATTGGCGCGACATGAATCACGTTTTCCAGGAACTGTCGGCCTCCCGCGCGCTGTCTTTCGCGATTACGGGCAGCGGCGATCCCGAACAGGTCTGGGGTTCGCAAGTATCCGGGAATTTCTTTCGCCTGTTGCGCGTCGCTCCAATAATCGGCCGGGATTTTACGTCCGACGATGAACAGCCCGGTCATGAGCAAGTAGTCCTCTTGGGTTACGGATTGTGGCAGCGCCGCTATGGGGGTGATGCCGAAATTCTGGGCAAGACGATTCTGCTGGGTGAAAAGCCATTCACCGTGATCGGAGTCTTGCCGCGCAACTTCTCTCTTTACGGCACACTGCCGGATTTCGAACTGTGGAAGCCATTCGCATTCGATCGCAGCCAACTCGATCGCGAAGATCACGAACTGGTAATTTTCGCGCGGCTCAAAGACGGCGTGCTGCTCTCCCAGGCCAACGCCGAAATGATCACCATTCAGGAGCAACTCAAAAAACAGTATCCAGCGTTCGACCAGAAGAATGGAATTCGCGTGGTCGGTTTCCACGATGAACTCGTCAGCACGCTCCGTCCCGGCCTGCTGCTTCTGCTGGCCGCCGTGGCATTTGTCTTGCTGATCGCTTGCGCGAATGTGGCGAACCTGATGCTCGCGCGCGCCGCCGTCCGCGAACGTGAAATCGCGCTACGCATTTCTCTGGGCGCGAGGCGGCAGAGAATTTTCCGGCAACTGCTGACGGAAAGCGCGCTCCTGTCCCTGATCGGCGCGGCCATCGGTATTTTGTTCGCTTACGGCGGTATCCACATCGTGCGCGATGCCGTCATCTCCGGACAAGGCACGCGCATTCCTCACCCGGAATGGATTGCCATTGATGCCACGGTGCTGGGGTTCACGGTCCTGGTCGCTCTGGCCACTGGAATACTTTTTGGCTTTGCGCCGGCAATTCAGATTTCGCGCTCCGCCTTGTTCGAATCGCTGAAGGAAGGAAGCCGCGGCTCGACGGCCGGACGCCACAGCCAGCTGGCGCGTTCCGTGCTGGTCGTCTCCGAAGTGGCTTTTTCGCTCATGCTGCTGGTGGGAGCAGGCCTGCTGGTGCGCAGCTTCGCGCTGATGTTGGCCGAGCCGTTGGGATTCGATCCCGAAAATTTATTGACCGCCCAAATGCTTCTGCCCGATTTGCGCTACGTGGACGGTCCGCGCATCTCGAATTTCTATCAGGCCGTCATAGAACACGTGAATGCAATCCCGGGCGTGAACTCGGCCAGCGCCGCCAATTTTCTGCCCTTAACCCGCTGGAGCGCGTTTTGCGATTTCGATATCGCCGGCCGCGCGGCTCCGCCCTCGGGTGAGCATTTCACGGCTCAATACCGCGTCGCGGACTGGCGCTATTTATCCACCATGGATGTTCCGGTGAAGGAAGGCCGCAACTTCACTTCTGACGACGGGTCCGATTCGCAGGGCGTCGCGCTCGTCAATGAAGCCCTCGCGCGCCGCTATTGGCCCAACGCGGATCCCGTCGGCCAGCAGATCCGCCTGATCTTTAACGCGACCAGGACTCCTTGGGAGCCCATCCCACGCCAGGGCTGGGTCACAATTGTAGGAGTCGTCGGCGACATCAAGGACTGGGCTTGGTCCGAACCGAAATCCGGGCAGCTTTATTTGCCGGCAACGCAGAATCCTTCGCGGCTGATGAGCCTGGTGGTGCGCTCTCGCGTGGATCGCGCGCAATTAACCGCCGCTGTGCGCCACGCCGTCGAAACCGTAGATCCGAATCAGCCCATCACCGATGCGAAGATGATGGAAGACTATCTCGCGGTGGCTTTCTCGCAGCGCCGTCTGAATATGTCGCTGCTGGCATTTTTCGCGGTGGTGGCCGCGCTGCTCGCAGCCATCGGGATTTATGGAGTGATGGGCTACGCCGTCACGCAGCGCTCGCACGAAATCGGCATTCGCATGGCCCTGGGCGCCGAACCAGGCGACGTGCTGCGCATGATCGTCGGCGACGGGATGAAACTGGCGTTACTGGGCCTGGTGATCGGGATCACGGCTTCGCTGCTGCTGATGAAATATCTGGAGAGCCAGCTTTACGGCGTCAAGGCCCGCGACCCGCTCACCTTCATCGCTGTGGCGGCCGGACTGGCGCTGGTGGCGCTGGCCGCCTGCTATTTTCCGGCGCGGCGCGCCACGAAAGTGGATCCATTAGTAGCGTTACGCTACGAGTGAGGAGGTTGGATGGGTGCTTTTCTACAGGACGTGAAATACGGCGTGCGCGTGCTGGCGAAGAATCCCGGGTTCACAATCGTCGCTGTGGTCACGCTTGCTCTGGGCATCGGCGCGAATACCGCCATGTTCAGCGCCGTAAATGGAATTTTGCTCCGTCCGCTGCCCTATAAAGATTCCAGCCGGCTCGTGGACGTCTGGGGAAACTCAGCAAACTATCCCGGATTCCGCATGACCCTCTCCCTGCCGGAGTTCAACGATGTCAAAGCGCAAAGCCAATCTTTCGAAAGCATCGCTTCGTACCATCTTAACGAGATGAGCTGGACGGGGCACGGTGACCCCGAAGTCGTTTCGGTCACTGAGATTTCGCGAGACGTCTTTGCGACCTTGGGAGTCTCACCGGTTCGCGGACGGGCATTTACTGCCGACGAGGAAGTTCCCGGCAAAGACCATGTGGTGATTTTGAGTGACGCCTTGTGGAAGGCTCGTTTTGACGGCGAAACGGCTGTTCTCGGGAAGACAATTACGCTCGATGGCTCAACTTATACGGTTGTCGGAATTATGGCGCAGGGATTTCAATTTCAAAGTGATGACGACGATTTACCGCAGGTATGGAAGCCTCTCGCCCCGTCCGCCAAAATCGCCGCAGGACGCACGCAGCGCCAAGCTCTCGTGATTGCTCGCTTGCGACGTGGCGCCAGTCTCCAGCGGGCTCAGGCGGAAGTGCAAACCATTGCCGCGCGCATGGACAAAGCCTATCCCAAGGAAGACGAAGGTCAGGGTTTGTTCCTAACCACGATGAAACAGGGCGTTGTGGCCGAGGTTCGGCCCGCGCTGCTAATTCTTCTCGCTGCCGTCGGCTTCGTCCTGCTGATAGCCTGCGTGAATGTCGCCAACTTGTTTCTAGCGCGCAGTTGGAAACGCAGACGCGAAATCGCGGTTCGCGCCGCGCTCGGCGCCACGCGCGCCCGGCTTATCCGCCAGTTGCTGGTGGAGAGCGTCCTTCTGGCGATTGCAGGAGGGTTGGCAGGGCTCGCGGTCGGAACTTGGGGCGTTGACATTATGCGCAGGTTCGCTCCGGCCGATACGCCGCGCCTCGCGGAGATCGGTCTTGACTACACGGTGTTCTGGTTCACTTTGGCTGTCTCCATCCTGACGGGAATCGCATTTGGACTTGCTCCCGCGTTGCACGCTTCCCGGCTGGATCTCAACGCCACGCTGAAAGATGGCGTGGCAATTTCAGGATCGAGTAACGGCCTGCGCGGGCATCATCGCCTTCGTTCGTTGCTGGTGGTTAGTGAAGTCGCTCTAGCGGTGGTGCTGCTCGTCGGCGCCGCTCTCATGCTGAAGAGCTTCTCACGCTTGACTCACTCCAACCCGGGCTTTCGTACAGACCATGCGCTCACAGCTGAAATCTCGCTTCCCACGGCAAAATACAACTCCGAGGAAGAGCAGCGTGAATTTTTCGACGGCCTGTTGAGCCGCATCCGGCGTCTGCCGGGCGTGCAAAGCGCGGCTCTGATGACGATGCCCTTCCTGGGCGACTACTTGAGCATGACGGAGTTTTCCATCGAAGGTAAACCCGCGAAAGATCCAAGTTACGAACCATATTTCGAAATGGAAGCGATCAGCCCGGACTATTTTCAGGCCGCTGGCATTCCTCTGCTCGCGGGGCGTACGTTCTCCGAGAGTGACACCAAAGACAGTCCCGGCGTCGTAATCGTGAACGAAACACTGGCGCGGCGTTATTGGCCCGCAGGCCAGGCGATTGGTAAACGCTTGAGCCGGGAAACCGACAAGGACGGGCACCCTCTTTGGTTGGAGGTCGTCGCGATTGCCAGGGATACGCGCGACGTAAATCTCATGACGCTTCCCAAGGCGGAGATCTATCTTCCGTCTTCGCAAGCCGCTTCGGCGTCCATGAACATTCTGGTGCGTGCCAAGAGTGATGCCAGCGTGCTGGAGCCTGCGATCCGCGATGCGGTTTGGGCTATCGATCGCGATCAACCAGTTCAATCGATCGCGACGCTCGAGGAAGCCGTGGCGCGCTCCGAGGCCGAACCACGATTCCACACAATACTGCTCGGGGTCTTTGCCGCGCTGGGCCTGACGATAACGCTGGTCGGAATTTACGGTGTGATTTCCTATTCCGTCAGCCAACGTACGCGCGAGATCGGAATCCGCATGGCGCTGGGCGCGCAATCGCGCGACGTGCTGCGCCAAGTGTTGCGGGAGGGCATGAAGCTGGCGCTCGCGGGTCTAGCGATCGGAATTATCGCTGCGTTAGCGCTCACGCGCGTGCTGGCGTCGCTGCTATTCGAAGTTCGCGCGACGGATCCCGCGACGTTTGTGATGGTCGCCAGCTTACTCGCCTGCGTCGCATTCGCTGCATGCTATCTACCTGCGCGGCGCGCCACGAAAGTGGATCCGTTGGTGGCGCTGCGCTATGAATGAGGAAACCACATGACCTATGCATCCGACGTTTCAACGAACGAGACCGGCGGTAAAATTCAGGGAGAACCCTTTCGCGCCATGATGCCAGCCAACGCACCACGAACTCGCATTCTCGTAGCCGACGATCAGCCGGATATCCGCGAGGCTTTGCGGCTGTTGTTGAAAGGCGAAAAATTTGAGACGGAGACGGTCGCTTCGCCGGCCGCGGTCATGTCCGCGCTGGAGGCGCGCGAGTTCGACGCGCTTCTGATGGACTTGAATTACGCGCGCGACACCACTTCCGGCCAGGAGGGCCTGGATCTGCTTTCGAATATTCGCGCGAAAGACAGCACACTGCCCATCATCGTCATGACCGCCTGGGGCAGTCTGGAACTCGCCGTCGAAGCCATGCGTCGCGGCGCGAAAGACTTCGTGCAGAAGCCCTGGGAAAACGCGCGATTGCTCGCGATCCTGAAAACGCAGATCGAGCTTTCGCAGGCGTTGCGCAAAGGCCAGCGCCTGGAAGCGGAAAATCGCTTGTTGCGCGCGGATGGCCGCCCGGTGATGATCGCCGAATCCGCGTCCATGCGTCCGGTGATGGATCTGATCGCGCGCGTGGGCCCTTCGGATGCGAACGTTTTGATCACGGGCGAGCACGGCAGCGGCAAGGAAGTCGTGGCGCGAACTCTCTACGCGCTTTCTTCGCGCTCCGGCCGGCCGCTGGTCACGGTGAATGCCGGAGGGTTGCCCGAAGGCGTGTTCGAAAGCGAACTGTTCGGCCACGTGAAAGGCGCGTTCACCGATGCGAAAGCAGATCGCGTGGGCCGCTTCGAGCTTGCCGATGGCGGCACGCTGTTCCTGGACGAAATTGCCAACGTGCCCATGAATCTGCAGGCCAAGCTGCTGCGCGCTTTGGAGACCGGCGAGCTGGAGCGCGTCGGCTCCTCCACCACGCGCCGCGTGGACGTGCGCATTATTTCGGCGACGAACGCGGACGTGCAAACTGAAGTGAGCGGCGGACGCTTCCGGGAGGATTTGCTGTTTCGCTTGAATACCATCGAAATCCATCTGCCGCCTTTGCGCGAACGCAAGGAAGACATTCCGCTGCTGGCGCACCATTTCCTGCGGCAATCCGCGCAACGCTATCGCAAGCAGCTCGAAGGGTTCGAGCCGGTGGCACTGCAGATTTTGCTGGATCATCCCTGGCCCGGAAATATTCGCGAGCTGGACCATTCCGTCGAACGCGCCGTGCTCATGGCCGAAGGTTCCGCCGTCCGCGCGAGCGATCTGGGTTTGCGTCCCGCCCGCGAGGCCGCTCTGCGGTTGGACGAAATGAGCATCGAAGACGTCGAGCGCGTGCTGATCCAGAAAGCGCTGGCGCGTTTTGGCGGCAACGTAAGCCACGCCAGCAAGGCCCTGGGCTTGAGCCGCAGCGCCCTCTACCGCCGTTTACAGAAATATAGCCTTTGACGCCTCTGCTCTATGAACGCCGGATCTTGCTGCTGGCCCTGGCCGCGGGGCTGGGCGGCACGCTTGTAGCTCTGATTCTGCTGTGGACGGGAAGTTTTTCCTCCAAGCTGCAGTGGACCCTGACGGTGGCGATGGTCATCACCTGGCTCAGCTTTGCATTTTCGGCGCAAAGCCGCGTCATGTTTCCCTTGCGCACGCTTTCGAACCTGCTCGCGGCGCTGCGTGAAGGGGATTTTTCCATTCGCGCGCGCGGCGCGAATCGCGAAGACGTGCTCGGCGAAGTGCTGTGGGAAGTAAACGCGCTGGGTGAAACGCTGCGCAAGCAGAGGCTCGGCGCGCTGGAAGCCACCGCGCTGCTGCGCAAGGTAATGGAGGAAATTGACGTCGCGGTCTTTGCATTCGACGGCGCGGGCTGTCTGCGCCTGGTGAATCGCGCGGGCGAACGCATCCTCAGCCAGCCGGAGGATCGCATTCTCGGACACACCGCGATCGAGTTGGGACTTTCGGAATGCCTGGAAGGCGAAACGCCGCGCATCGCGCAAATCGCTTTTCCGGGAAAATCCGGACGCTGGGAAATTCACCGCGGAAGTTTTCGCGAAGCCGGGCTGCCGCACCAGTTGCTGGTGATCACCGATTTAAGCCGCGCCTTGCGTGACGAAGAGCGCCAGGCCTGGCAACGCCTGATCCGCGTCCTCGGCCACGAACTGAATAATTCTCTCGCGCCCATCAAATCGGTCGCGGAGAATTTGGGCAGCATGCTCGGTCGCGAAGATCGCGCGCCGGATTGGCAGGAAGACATGCGCAGCGGCCTCAACGTGATCGCCGCACGCACCGATGGCCTGGCGCGTTTCATGAACGCCTACGCGCGGCTGGCCAAGCTTCCGCCGCCGGTTTTTCAGCCGATGAATGTCGGCGTGTGGGTGCGCCGTGTGGTGGGACTGGAGCCGCGCCTCCCCGTGCAGCTGCAAGCCGGCCCCGAGACCGAAATTCAAGCCGATCCCGATCAGCTCGAGCAGCTATTGATCAATCTGCTGCACAACGCCGTGGACGCCGCGCTGGAAACGGGCGGCGGCGTGCGCGTGGGATGGGAACGCCAGAACGGCAGCATCGAAGTGTGGGTTCAGGATGACGGCCCGGGAATTCCCAGCGCCGCGAATCTTTTCGTGCCATTTTTCACAACCAAGCAGGGAGGCTCGGGAATCGGTCTGGTTCTGAGCCGGCAGATCGCCGAAGCCCACGGCGGCTCGCTCACTCTTGAGAATCGCCCCACGCATCGTGGCTCCGAAGCTCGTCTGCGCCTCCCGCTCAGTAATTAGAGGCTGTCTTGCGCTGCGCACCCGGACGCAGATTGGCAGAGCGGCAGGGGCAAAAAAAAACCGGCGGTTGGATGGCCATCCAACCGCCGGCGTTCAGAGGAGGAGAACTCGTTTACTGTTGCTGTTGTTGCTGCGGCTGTTGCGCATCCTTCTTTGCCAAGTCCGCTTTCGTCGGGTCCGCCGAGATGCCCGTGCCGGGCTTCTGATATCGCGTCAGGAACGGCATGAACGGCGTGACTTCGAACGGCATCTTTTCACGCGCCGAGAGCAGCGGAATGGGTTTCGCTTTCACCAACTCGACATGATCGTTCCAGGGATCGAGCTTGATGCGCGCACCCACCGGAAGAGCGGAGATCTGATCAATCTTCGTGGGGTCGAGCGTCGGAGCGGCGCCCAATAGCGCTGCGCTCAGCGACACACGATTACCGAGGTGCGGATTAATCAGGGCCGGCAAATTCTTCGATTGCGCGTCCAGTTGCTTCAGGAAAAGTCCGGCGCTTCCGAGCTTGTCCTTGTAAGGAGAGTTTTTCAGCAATGCCAGAGCCTTCTCATTGGCCATTTGTATTTGCGCCGGGCTGTCCTTGAACGAAAAACGAGCCAGCGCTTCCGTGGTGGTTACGTTGGTGGTGTCGTTGAATCCCCACTGATCAGTGGAAGGCTTGGTCACGATGATGTCTGCCAATTCCTGCGCGAGCATGGTCGCCAGGCTGGCTTCGTCCGGCAGCACGTCCAGCAATCCACGGCTCAGCACGATGGTATGCCCGATCGAAAACATTTCCAGAGTCCCGGTCAGCAGCACCCGGCAGTGAACTTCCGGCTGCACGTCCAGATTGTTCGTCACTTCCAGGTTATTCACCACCGTCTCCAGCACCTTATCCACTTCTCCTGGAGGCGCGAGCAAGCCGATGCGCTGCAGGCGATCCAGCACATTCACTTCCGCCACATGCTGCCATTCACGCTGTGCTTCGATGGGTGACTTATCCTGCGATTGCGCGGCCTGGTCCTGAATCGTGGGCGATTCGATGGTCATCTCGCTGAATTCTTCCTGCCGGCCCACATTCTTCAGGTTGTAGCCCCACAGACGCGTCTGTGCTTTGAAGCGAATGTCGCCGCCGAAGAAGTCGCGCAGGTCGGATTCCTGGCTATAGATGTATGCTGGCAGCCAAAGTCCCGGCTGGACGTTCAAACGCCAGCTATCGAAATGCAGGTTGAACGAATTGATACCCGCGATGGGTGTGTACACGCCGTTAAAACGCACAATCGTGAAAGACTGATCGTCGGCCCACACGCGGCCCTTGAAGCGGCCTTTTCCGGATTTCGGCAGCGGAGTCACGTCGAACACCACGCAGCGAACTTCGCCCAGGAATTCGCGCCGCACATAGTCAAACTGATAGTGCTGCCGGTCGAATCCGTTGGTATCGATGTAAATCATCTGCAGGAAGCCTTCTGGCACGTACGAAGAGGTGAACAGCCCGCTCATGTGCGAAATAGGATTGAATGCGTCGAACTTGCCTTTTCGCCCGCCGAGCATCGAGTTGTCCACGATGCCTTTGGAGAGGTCGGCCTGGCCGAGAAAATAGTGGTCCTTGACCGGGATGGCGCCCATCTCCTTGTCCGTCTTCATGTCCTGAATATAGGTTTCGATCAATGGGCTGAAACGCCGGATCGTCGCCACTTCATCGTGTTCGCGGGCGATCAAGCGATCGATCGCTTGATCCACGGTTGCCACCGGCGCCGAATTGTTGGCCCCAGCCTGCGGCTGGGTTTGATCAGCCGTTGGCTTGGTCTGTTGCGCGGAAATCGAACCGGCCAGGAAACCGGCCAGAATTATTGCCAAACCAAAGCTCTTGCACGTGCGCATCTCCATTCCCCTTTTCAAGACGCCAATTGGAATACGATGTGGACGATGGCGGTCGAATCCACTGTTTGGCCGTCCTGCTGTGCCGGTTTGAAGCGAATCTGTCGGGCTGCCGTTTCCGCGGATTCGTCAAGTCCGTAACCCAGACCCTGCACGACACGTAGGACCTTGACGTCCCCCGACGCCGTGAAAACCACCTGCAAAAGAACTTCGCCTTCGATGTTCTTAGCCTTGGCTTCGTTTGAATACGCTGGTTTTGGCTTGAAGAGGATTTCGACCGGCGTCGTTTTCGCCGCAACATTCGCCGTCTGCCTGATTTTCGGCGCTGCCACGGCCGTGCCCTGGTCGGAGAACCCACCCTGCTGCACTGAGCCGTGTGGTGGGCCGCCTGGACCCCCCACTGCCACACCGTTACCAAACCCGGTGCTGGCGATCACGCCCTTTGCGCCTTTCGCGCCGCCTGTCCCGTTGCCGGTGCCAGGCCCCGTGGGCATGTCGTAGGCGCCTTGAATATTGATGTTCGCGGCCTTGTTTGTCTTACCGTTGGTCGGCACGCCGTTGGGATCGCCGAATCCGCCCGTCTGCACTGCTTCGCGCGGTTTCTTCAAAGTTGGAATTGCCGAACTGCCCATGGACATCGGCGGCGTTGGATCCGGAAAAGCCTTGGCCACTTCCGTCATGTCCGGCGGCGTGTCCTTGCGCACAGCCGGTTTCTTGACGATCGGCGCTGTGGCGACCACCGGCGCGTAGATTCGCGGCTTCGGCAGTTCCACTACTGGTTCCAGCTTCGGCTTGGGAATTTCCTTCACAACTGTGTGCTTCACGGGAACGGGTTTTGCTGCCGGCTGCGGTGGCTGCGGCTTCCAGGCGACGATCGGAGGCGCCTCGATCGGCGTCGTCCAATAGCGCTGCACAATGTCGAGCTTTTGCGGCAGCAGCAGAGGTATCACCACCAGTGCGGTTACCGCTGCTATCTGCAAACCAAATCCGGCGCTGAAAAGGTCCCAACGAGGCTCGGCCTCGGGCAGCAGCGATGCATTGAAGACAGCTCGATTTGTAGTCCGTGCCATCACGATCACCAGGATCCTTGGATCAAGAAATTAAGATGCGTCGAGACAGAATTGCGGTTGACCGTTCATTAGTACTAGAACGAGGGGCTGGGGAAAATAGGACTCAAGTACTATTCTACCCCCAGTCGTGTTGAAAGCGATAACCCAAGAGCTGGGGGTACCTGGAAGGTTAGCCCTTCGGTGGTTTCGTTGCGGAAAGTCCACCCACATGGATGCTCCCATGTACTAATCTAACCCGGCCGGACGGATCAGTTGCGGAATTTAATGGATGATGTGACGTAAGTGCGGGGGCACGACCGTGGCCGGCCATGCCCCCTGCACTCACTGTTTTTTTGACAGAACTGCTGGAGCTTAATGCGGCTGGACGACCGAATATCCCGTCACGCCGCCATGATTCACCAGCAACAACACTGGCTGACTCCCTGCGCCGGCGATCGCTTGCCGGTAATCGCTTACGCTCCGGATCGGCTTGTGATTGATTTCCTGGATCACGTCGCCGCGACCGATGGGAGGCTGCGCCGCCGCTGCTGGGCTGGAAGGATCCACGGCAGTAACCACCACTCCGTGAACTCCCGCGCTCAGGTTGAGTTGCTGCGCGATCTCCGGAGTGAGTTCATCAACTTCCACTCCCTCGAGTCCGCCTCCGCTCTCGGTGCCGCTGTTGTCCGCAGTTTCTGTCTTTTCCGGCAATTCACCCAGCGCCACGGTGTAGTCCTGCACCTTTCCGTCGCGCCACACATCCAGCTTCACCGAAGTGCCCGGCGCCATCTGCGAAATGCGCAGCCGCAGGTCCACGTAGTCGCTGACCGCTTGGCCGTTGAGCTTGACGATTACATCGCCCTTCTGCAATCCGGCCTTCGATGCCGGCGTGTTCGGAGAAACGTCGCCAATCAGCGCGCCGCCACTCAAGTTGTAGTTGAAAGCCTTGGCGATTTCCGGCGACAAGTCCTGAATATGCACTCCCAGGTATCCGCGCACCACTTTGCCGTGCGACAGAATTTGATCCATCACCGGCTTGGCCATGCTCATCGGAATCGCGAATCCCACGCCTTCGTTGCCGCCCGAGCCGTGCGAAAGAATCGCGGTGTTGATGCCCACCAGGTTGCCGTGAATATCAATCATCGCCCCGCCGGAATTTCCCGGATTAATCGCGGCATCGGTCTGGATGAAATTCTCGTAGTCCTCAATTCCCAGTTGTCCGCGGCCCGTGGCGCTGACGATTCCCATGGTGGCCGTCTCGCCAATTCCGAAGGGATCACCGATCGCGAAAATCAAATCTCCGACGCTGAGCTGCGAAGAATCACCCAGCGGAAGAGTCGGCAAACCGCTCGCTTCGATCTTCAGCACCGCGATGTCCGTTTTGGGATCGGCGCCCACCAGCTTGGCTTTGAATTCGCGCTTGTCACTCAGTTGCACCTTGATGTCCGTAGCGCCATCAATCACATGATTGTTCGTCAAAATCGTGCCATCCGGTGTGACGATCACTCCCGAACCCAGAGCCTGCTCGCGCTCCGCGTGCGGTTTGCCTCCACCGAACTGATCGCCGAAAAACTGGCGGAATGTCGGATCGTTGAAAAATGGCGACATCTGGTTTCCCTGCGACTTCACCATTTTTGAGGTGCGAATGTTCACAACCGCGGGCAATGCCGGCTTGATCACTGCGGAAAATCCGTTAGCGAAATTTCCCAGGCTCACCGGCAGCGCGTTTTGCGCGATGGCGATCGGCTCTCGGGGCGAGCCCAGGACGGTGTGACCCGCCCAGTCCCGGAATCCTTGCGAGAGGAGGGCTCCCCCCGCGAATGCCGCGATCACCACTATAGTGGCTACCCAGCGGCGAATACTGAAGGTACTGCGTTCCATGGCTATCTCTCCTTGATTTCGTCTTCTCTGAGTCTTCGATTATATCGCGCGGAGCGCTACGTTGGCGCTACAGCGATTATAGTATTTGACGTACCAGCAGGGAATAAGTGTTCCGGCCGGCCCGCTGGGAAGCACGCTTCGCTCCCCGCTATATAGATGCAAGGAATGGTTTTGGGGTTCCCTGAGCGATTTTGTTCGCCATCCGTCTAAAGCCTTGGCTCTGGTATCCTTAATATGCTCTGCTGTACCGTGTGTGCCGCGCTAGATCGTATCCAGGCGTGGCGTCGCATCGCAGCCGCCGGATTGTTTTTCTACGATTTTCCTGACGCTGAAAATGAAAAGGAGCTTTTGCATGACTCGAAAAATCCTCGCGCTCGTTGGCAGCGCGGCATTCCTGTTGATGACTGCGCGCCCGGCGATCTCGTCTCCGGGTGCTTCGGAGCATGCTCCCGGGACGGACGACGACGCCACCTCGAAAGCTCTGGTCGCCATCGCCGGCGCCGGTGACATGCAGGCGCATGCCTACCAGGATCTCGAAGAATTGAGCGACGACATCGGCGCGCGCGTCACCGGCTCGCCCGACGCAGCTCGCGCCATCGCCTGGGGCGTCGTGAAAATGAAAGCCATCGGCCTGGAGAACGTCCATACCGAACCCTGGAAAATTTCGCATGGCTGGACGCGCATTTCCGCGGACGCCGAGCTGGTGGCGCCGATTCATCGCAGACTAATGGTCGATTCGCTCGGTTGGGTCGGCTCCACCCCGCCCGGAGGCGCCGAAGCGGACGTGGTTGCCGTAAACGCCTACCAGCTTCAAGACGAGCTGAAGAATAATTCGGGCAACTGGCGGGGGAAAATTCTGCTGATCGTGCAAAAAGGCGAAGCGCCGAAGGACCGGATGGGCGCGTTCGTCCAATTCGGCGGTTTTCTGATCGCCGCTCATAAAGCCGGCGCCATCGCCGTCATCGGCGGCCAGGGCGGCCGCAAGAGCACTGGCATGCACCTTACGCACACCGGCGCGCTGGGCTTCGACGCTTACTACGACATTCCCGTCGTCAGCATGGCCGCTGAGGATCAGGAACAGCTCGAACGCTACCTCGATCGTGGCCAGTTTGTGCGCCTGAAAATGAATGTGCAGAATCGCGTCACCGACGGTCCTGTGGATTCCGCGAATGTCGTCGGCGAAATTCGCGGCACGCAAAATCCCGAGCAGGTAATTGTTGTCGGCGGGCACTTGGACTCCTGGGATCTCGCTTCCGGCACCACGGACAATGGCTGCGGAACTGCCGTGACGCTCGGCGCCGCCGAAGCCATCGTCAAATCGGGATTCAAGCCCCGCCGCACCATCCGCTTCGTCCTGTTCACCGGCGAAGAAGAAGGTTTGCTCGGCTCGCTCGCCTATGTGAAGGCGCATCAGAGTGAAATGCCCAATTACGTCGCGGCGCTGATTCTCGATTCTGGGCAAGGTCCGGTGATTGGCTTCCAGCTCGGCGGGCGTAACGACCTGATTCCCGCCGTGCAGAAATTCGCGGCTTCGCTGCAGGCGTTTGGCGATATCCAAGTGGACGATGAAGTGGAATTCGGCACTGACACCGGTCCCTTCACTCTCGCGGGGCTTCCCGGTATCAACCTCAATCAGGATTCTGCGGATTACAAATACACGCACCATTCCGCTGTGGACACTTTCGATAAAGTGAAGGCGGATGTGCTGGATCGCAATGCCACGGTGATGGCTCTCGCCGCGTTCTGGATCGCCGACCGCCCCGAGCGCCTCGCCAGTCCCTGGCCGCAGGAGAAAACCGCCCAAATGCTAGTGGAGAAGCACGAGGACGGCATCCTGAAAGCGTTCAACATCTGGCCCTTCGGCAATCTGGGAACGCCGCCCGCGACTCAATAGATCGGTCCGCGAACTGCATTTTTCATCGGGGTAGGGGCGCTGCTTGTGAATCGCCCTGCAGGGCGATTCATCCTGAGAACCGGCAGCGCCGGTTCGAAGGGCTGCGCCCCAGCTTGCCTAGGCGTACAAACTTCCGAGGACCGCAGGAGGGCCGCGCCGCTTTCACCAAAACAATCGCAGCGCCGACCTAACTAATCAACCGCGCGATCATAAACGCAGCAGCCGCAGCCAAACCGCCCACCACAACCGTCTGCATCCCGCCGCGCACCGGCTGCACGCCGGTGAAATGCCCTTTGACTGCGCCAAATCCGAAAAGCGCGAGAAGCGTCACGACCACGGAATAGATCAGCGCCAAGTTCACGTCCTGACGGATGAGAATATACGGTGCCAGCGGCACGAACCCTCCGGCAATGTACGCCGCGGCAATTGTTACGGCGCTGCGAGCCGCTCTCGCAGGGTCCGGCGGTTCCAAGCCCAATTCAAACCGCATCATGAAATCCACCCACTTTTTCTGGTTCGCCGTGATCGTCGAAACGATCGGCGCCATTTGCTCTTCCGTCAGCCCGTAATCGCGAAAAACTTTCGCCACTTCTTCCGTTTCAATTTCCGGCAGCTCCACCGTCTCGCGATATTCCCGGTCCAGTTCAGACGCGTAATGTTCCGTATCCGTTTTCGCGGCCAGGTACCCGCCCAATCCCATGGCGATCGAACCAGCGGCGATTTCAGCCAGTCCCGCCGTCACCACGATGTGCGTGGAGTTGGTGGAGGCAACGACTCCGGTAATTCCGGCGGCGAGCGCAAATGGAACCGTCAGCCCATCTGCCATTCCGATAACGATGTCGCGCACCGCGGCAGTCGCGGTGAAATGTTTTTCCACGTGTTCGACGGATGGCATCCTCGACTCCCTTTCCTCATCCAATAATTCTACCTGCCCGTACCCCTGTTCCCCGGCAGGCGCGTATAATTATGGGGCAGGAACCGCAAATCAGGAGGTACATTATGACCGCAACTTCTACAGGACAAGGAGCAGCTCCGCAGATGACTTTTACATTGCCGCCTTTGCCGTATGCTTTCGACGCCTTGGAACCCCACATTGACGCGAAAACCATGGAAATCCACCACGACAAACATCACGGCGCCTACGTCACCAATCTAAATAAAGCGCTCGATGGCCACGCCGACCTGCAAAAACTTTCCATCGAAGAACTGCTGGCGCAAATCAATAAAGTGCCGGAAGCGATTCGCACCGCCGTGCGCAACAATGGCGGCGGCCACATGAACCATTCCATGTTTTGGAAGATCATGAAGAAGGGCGGAGGCGGCGAACCCGGCGGCGAACTGGGCAAAGCCATCAGCGCCGCATTCGGCAGCTTCGCGGACTTCAAAGCGAAGATTAATGACGCGGGTGTGAAGCGCTTCGGCTCCGGCTGGGCCTGGCTTCTCTTCCGCGACGGAAAACTGGCGATCGAATCCTCCGCGAACCAGGACAATCCCATCATGGACGGCGGCAAGGCCTTCTTCGGTGTGGACGTCTGGGAACACGCTTACTACTTGAAGTATCAGAACCGCCGCCCCGATTACCTCGAGGCCTGGTGGAACACCATCAACTGGGCGCAAGTGGAAGAAAATTTCGCCCACGCCAAGAAGTAAGTTCCGTTCTCAAGCGCATTTCAAAAAGCAGGGGCGGGTCGCTCATCCGCCCCTGCAAATTTTGCCGGCTTTGTTAAGTCCCCGGCAACAACCAATGCTCCATTGCCAGGATCGCAATCGCCGCCAGCGTCGTAATCAACGTCACGATTAATCCCACGCGCGCGAACTCCCAGAACGTGATCTTCACTTTCTTGGCCGCCTGCTGCAACACAATCAAATTCGCCACGGAACTGAAGGGCGTGGCATTCCCGGCCAGCGTGCTGGTACTGGCCACCGCCAGCCAGATGTAATGCGTGTTTGGAAACGAAGGCACCAACGGGCGGAACAGCAGCACCGCCGGCAAGTTGCTCACCAGGTTTGAAAGAATCAGCATCACGCCGCTCACCGCGAATAATTGCGATGTCATTCCGCCCTGCAGCCCGGCCTGAAAATATCCGATCAGGTGTTCCAGCGCGCCTGAAGCCTCGAATCCCTTGATCACCACAAACAGCGACCCGAAAAACAGCAGCAGCTCCCAATCCAGCCGCTGATAAATGTTTTGCGCCTTCACCCTCCCGATGATCAGGATAAATGCGCCCACCGAAATGGCCACCAGCGGAAACGAGTAACCCAGAATCCACAGCACGATCACCAGCGCCGCGGCGACACAGCATTTGATCAGCAGGCCGCGTTCCAATTTCACCGGTAGCGATGGCGGATGCTGTTTCAGCGGGTGCCGGAAAATCTCGCGGTGAAAAAAAAGCGCCAGCACCACCACGTTGATCGCCATTCCCACGAACGCAACGGGCGCCAGGTGCGCCAAAAATCCCAGAAACGAAAAATGCGCTGAAACCCCAATCACCGCATTTTGTGGATTTCCTGTGACGGACATCACCGACCCGATATTCGCGGACGTGGCCACTGCGATCACATACGGAATCGGCGGAACTTCCAGCCTTTGCGTCACGACCAACACGATCGGAGTGAAGATCAGGCAAATCGTGTCGTTCACGAAAAACGCCGCCAGAACGCCCGTCGCGAACACCAACAGCACCAGCAACTGAAAGCGCGTGCGCGCAATCCCCGCCACGTGCACCGCGATCCAATCGAAAAATCCGGAAATCTGAAAATGCGCCACGAGGATCATGATGCCCAGCAGGAAGATCAGCGTGTCCCAGTTGATCGTCTGATACGCCACGGCCAGCGGCACCGCGCCCACCAGCACCATCGCCACAGCGCCGCAAAATGCCGCAGCGGTACGGTCCAGATGGCTCCCGCGTCCGCTCTCCACTGCGATCAAAATGTACGTAGCCAGAAAAATTGCCGCGGGGATCCAGTGGCTTTGCGCGAGTGTGGCGGTCACGTGATTCATGTTCAGAAAGCTCAATCCTCGGGCTCGAAGGAGGTGAGCTTAACGTGCCTCTACCGCTGCTGAAAAGTGATAGTTTGCTTTCTACAGTGTTTTTCTGCGGCCGCTAAGGGAAATACCGCACGCCGGCGCTATTCCGAACCAAGAAATGCAAACCGCAGCAGGAAAATCGCCGACAGCACCCAGATCAGCGGGCTGATGTCCCGGTATTTTCCCGCGCCGATCTTCAGGCAGGTGAACGAAAGCAGGCCCAGGCTCAGTCCTGTGGCGATGCTGAACGTCAGCGGCGTCGCCACGAGCGTGAGGAACGCGGGAAACGCCTCGCTGAAATCATCCCAGCGAACTTTGGCAATCGAGCCGCACATCAGCGCGCCCACCAGTATCAGCGCCGGCGCCGTTGCATAGGTGGGAATCGCGGCCACCAGCGGCGCGCAGAACATCGCCACAAAAAAAAGTCCGGCGATCACCAGATTTCCCAGCCCCGTTCGCGCGCCCGCCGCCACGCCCGCGGCGCTTTCGATGTAGCTCGTCACTGTGGACGTCCCGGTCAGCGCGCCCACGATTGTTCCGAACGCGTCCGCCAGCAAAGCGCGGCTGGCGCGCGGCAATTTCCCGTCGCGCAGAAATCCGCCCTGCTCGCACACGCCCACCAAAGTACCGACGTTGTCGAACAAATCCACGAAGAAAAATACGAAGATCAATTCACCCAGCCCCAGCCGTGTGGCCGAGCGCAAATCCAGTTTCAAGAATGTGCCGGCCGGATGAGGCCACGAAAACAATTGCCCGGGCCAATGAGCCAGCCCTAGCGGAATCCCTGCCAACGCGATGGCCACAATACCCAGCAGAATCGCGCTGCCCACTTTCCGGATCATCAAAATCGCGATCAGGATCAGTCCAGCCGCCGCCAGCAACACTTGCGGGTCGTTGGTTTTTCCAAACGCCACAAACGTCGCCGGATTCGCCACGATAATCTTCGCGTTCCGCAATCCCACAAACGCGATGAACAATCCAATCCCCGCCGCCGTTCCGTGTTTCAGGCAATCCGGGATCCCGTTCACGATGTGCTCGCGCACATTCGTCAGCGTCAGCAGCAGGAACAGAAGCCCGGACAAGAACACCACGCCCAGCGCCGTCTGCCACGGCACTCCGCGCCCGATCACAATCGAGTACGTGAAGTACGCGTTCAACGACATGCCCGGCGCCAGCGCGATGGGATAATTCGCCCACAGCCCCATCACTAGCGTGGCCAGCGCCGCCGAAATGCACGTGGCAAACAGCACGCCTTCCACCGGCATGCCGCCCTCCGCCAGAATGCGCGGATTCACCACGACCACGTACGCCATGGTCATGAACGTCGTCAATCCAGCCAGCAGTTCGCGCCGTACCGTGGTTTTGTTTTCGGCGAGGTGAAATACGCGCTCGAACAAAATGCTTCTCCCAGCCTAAAAGTGCGCAACTATAGGCCGCAGGCCATCCGCCGTCAATGCCATAACGTATATCGGACGAATTCAGAATCCAGTGGTACCGCCCCTGCGAAATTGTTGCCCAAAAAAAGGAATCGGGAAATCATTGCGACCGTGCGGGCAAGCAACTACCGGCTCATGGACATCACGAAAAACTTCATGAATTTCTCCGCGTCCACTTCCGTATGCACCGACGCCGGATGTAAAGCCGCAGGCGGCGTCAAATGCCCCAGCCATTTTTCGCGATCCACGGGCCGCGGACCACTGTAGGGCAAAAAGAATGTCGGCAAGCCTTCCGGTTTCTTCCACACCACGGTGTGGCCGTACTTGGGCCCATGCTCAATATCCACATCCAGAGTACATCGTCTCCGATTTCTTGATCACCGTCGGATCAATCAACGACGCCACCAGCAATTCATCCCACATCATGGACCACATGGATGTCCCCGCGGGCGGCTGCGCGTCCAGATACACTTGCTTCACGTGCGCGGCCAGCGGTCCGCCCGCCTTCACGATCTGTTGCATCAACGCGGCGCTGGACCACACTTGCTCTCCCGCTTCGAACGGGCTGACGACAATTTCTTTCCACGGCTCGTGCAGCACGATGGACGCAGCCTCCGGATCCCACCACCAATTCAATTCCGAACCTCCCTGCGAACTTCCGCCCATGATGTAAATCGCTTTCGCCAGCGGCACAATCGTCGGGTCCATGCGCACAGCTAGCGCCACGTTCGTCAGCGGTCCGGCGCAATATAAGACAACTTCCCCGGGGTTCGCATGAATCGTCTCAATGATGAAATCCGCTGCGCGCCCGGGTCTGGCTTTCACCTTCGGAAATCCTCCCGGCGGCGCCCACGTTTCGCTCGGCTTCGGAGCATCGGGATTGAACGACCCGTGCCATCCCACGATCGAACCATAAAGAGCTTCGCGCAACTCCACTTCGTGTTTCGAGTTCACCAAAGGATTCTCCGCTCCCTTGATGACCGGTACGTCTGTCCGCCCGGTTAGCTCCGTCGCCCACAACGCAAAAACCGTGGCAGGTTCTACCCACTGATCGCCGCTCACCGTGGTGATTCCCAGCAGATTGATTTCCGGCGCGCGCAGCAGCATCAGCAGCGACAGTAAATTCGTGCCCTGCGGCCCGGCGCTATCCTGGTCTGCGATAACTTTTACCTTTTGAGCTTGTATCTTCTGCAACTGTGCCGAAGACATTGGGCAAAGCGACAGCGAAAGCGCGAGTAACGCGCAAACTGTGAGCGCAGCGCCGATTCTTGTTTTCATGGATTCAATTTCTCCTGACCGCGCCGGAATACCGCATTAATGTGGGATCGTTGCTTCGCGTTCGCGCCAATGCTCCACCAGATCGCGCACCACTTTGTCGCCCACCACCTGCGCCGCCTCCAGTGATTGCAGGTACGCGGAATAATTTCCGGAAACCATTTCCTGCAAACTCTCCGCTGCGGAAACGCCCGGAGGCTCGCAATCAAAATTGCTCACCGTGCGCAATACCAGTACGCGCTGCAAATCCACGCGCCCCGCCTGGCTCAAAAATGTCAGCGCCTGCATCGTGCCGGTATCTTCCATGCCCGCGGTCATGAAATTTCCCTTGCCGCCGGTGTAATAGCGCGTCCAGGCGTTCGCCCATTCATCGAACTTTGAGCCATGCCAGAAGGTGCTGGCCGAAAGCGTATCGCCTCGGGTGACGAACGGCGGCTTCAGCGCATTCGGAAATCCCGCGAAGCGCGCGCGCGCTTTGCGCAACTGATCCGAATCCGCCAGCGGCACATCCTGCGTCAAACGCAACGCCCAATCCACCAGCGATTCATTCAACGTGTACACTTCGCCGTAATCAATGCGTGGTGGCTGTTCGTACGGCGTTCCCCTGCGCAACGGCAGGTAACCGGTCGGCCAGCTCTCGGGAATCTGTCGCGCGTCAATTTCAAACGCCAGGTCGCCGTCAACCACATGATCTGCCCATACCGCCGAGCCGAGCGACACATCCGCGGGATCGCCGCCGCCAATCCCCGCGACAATCCAATACGCCTTCGACAAATCAAAGCGCGGATCCAGACCGAGCGCCATCACCGACGCCGCGGCCTTCGCCGTTCCCACACCGGTCAACAAGCCCAGCACGCCATCCTGATTCAAGCGCACGTGGTGATACCCGCTCGGCAGCGGAAGTATTTGATCCAGATGTTCGCGCTCCACCCACAATTGATACTCGCCGGGAACGTCGCCGGTATCCTCGCCGCGTTCAAACATGGTGACCACCACGACTTTGATTCGGATGGGCTCGCCAGGCGCCCTGTTCTGTGCCTGCGAAAATCCTGCGCAGAAAACGAGCAGCAGAAACACAACCACAAAACGCAGCGCATCCTTCAGCATGTGTTCCCCCACAAAACAGTTCGGCGAACTCCCCACGCATTTCAGCGAGAATGCGAATCTATATCACAGCGAACCGCGAACTCCCCACGACTTCGCACGCACCCATGGAAAAATAATTTGTCGCAGCCGCCGTATCTCTTGCGCCCTCGCCGATCAGCCTGTATGGTACGCCATGCACGCGCTCGCAAATCCTGGCGAAACGCAAAATCAGCGGCTCACCGCACTCGCGTCTCAGGACGATGCTGCAGCCGCCGCTTACGGCCTACGTCGCGGCGCTCTCTCCCCGCTCGAAACTCTGGCGCAATCCGTTTCGACGATCGCCCCAACCACGACTCCCGCCGCCACCATCCCCCTGGTTTGCGCGCTAGCCGGCAACGGCACGTGGCTCGCGTATCTGCTAGCCACAATCGCTGTATTGCTCGTCGCGCTATGCATCGCGCGCTTTGCAAAATATTCCGCCTCGCCCGGCTCGCTCTACACCTACGCATCCATGATCCTGCCGCCCTGGCTCGGCGCGACGGCCGCCTGGAGTTTGCTGCTCGCATACGTTGCGACAGGGTCAAGCGTCATCGGGGGCTTCTATCATTTCGCCAATCTTCTGCTGCGCGACGCCACCGGCCACGAAATCTCCGCCGTGCTCTTGGTCCTCGCCGGTGCCGGCGCATGCGTCTGGATCGCCTGGCGCGACGTAAAAATCTCCGCGCGGATGATGCTGTGGATGGAAGCAGTCTCCGTCGCGGTCATCGTCATCGTGATTGCGCTGGTGCTCGTGCGCCACGGCATGCATCTGGACTGGGAACAGTTGAAATTGCGCGGCATGACCGGCAGCGGCCTGCGCCTCGGCCTGGTCCTGGCGCTTTTCAGCTTCGTCGGCTTTGAAAGCGCCACCACGCTGGGCGCCGAAGCGCGCAATCCGCTAAAAACAATTCCGCGCGCCGTGATTCAATCCGCCATCATCGGCGGAGCTTTCTTCATGCTCTGCGCCTACACCGAGGTTCTCGGCTTCCGCACCGCCGGCCAGGATTTAGGAACCAGTCCCGCGCCGATGCACGTAATCGCGGCCGTGGGCGGCGTTCCGCTGTTTGGATTGTTGATTGATATCGGCGCGCTGGTCAGCATGTTCGCGGGGACTCTCGCGTGCATCACGGCGGCCGCGCGCGTATTGCTATTGATGGCGCACAACGGCCTCGCGCATGGCTCGCTGCGCACCACTCATGCGCGCAACGAAACTCCCAGCTACGCGGTCGTCGTTACCGGAATCGCCACGATGTTGCCGGCAATTGTGCTGGCGGCGCGCGGCGCAAGCGGACTTGACGTTTACGGCTGGCTGGGCTCGCTCGCGACCTACGGCTTCATCGTGGCCTATGCGCTGGTGTGCATCGCGCTGCCCCGTTATTTACGCAACCACGGAGCCTACAGCTCCGGCGCACAAATTCTTTCCTGGCTCGCGGGCCTCGCCATGCTGCTCGCGCTGGTCGGCAATCTTTACCCTGTCCCCGAAGGCCCTTACGGCAAACTTCCCTACATTTATCTAGTGTATCTGGCCGCGGGACTGCTCTGGTTTGCGATCAACAGCCGCGGAAAAAACGCGCCGCGGGAAAAAATCTAGGGCTGCTCCTCCGCATAAGGTCGCACTGCCAGCAGCAAAGCCCGAAACATCCGGCGCCAGCCGATGCTCCCTGTGGAAATCAACCATAGAAATAATTGATACCTGCCATAGATTAAAAATACTTCGCGCCCGGAAAAAAAAGGCGTACCGTGCCTCCATCTTTGGGGTGCAGTAACGCATCTGGGCAACGCTCTTAATAAAACGCAAAAATATACCGTGCGAACTTTCGGACGGCATTCCTGTTCGGAGGTCTGTCCGCGTCAATCGGAGGAACATATGTTTGAGCGAATCCGGCTCGCGATTTTCTTTCTGGCGTCGTGCATTTGCGTAGCTCTGGCTATCGCGCCGGGCGCGCACTCGCAGCAAACTCTGGGAGGCATCACCGGCACGGTTACCGATACGACCGGCGGCGTCCTGGCAGACACGATGGTGACGCTCGTCGGCGATCAGACCACCCTCACGCGCACGCAGAAAACCAATTCCAGCGGCTCCTATGAATTTGTGAACCTGCCCATCGGCACCTACACCCTCACCTTCAGCCACGACGGTTTCGAAACCCAGAAAATTCCATCCATCCTCGTGCAGGCCGATCGCACCGTCAGCCTGAACCCTGCGTTGAAAGTCGGCCAGGTGGGAACGACCATCACCGTGGAAGAAACACCACTGCTCAACGCCGTGGACACCACCAACGGTTACGTCCTCGATAAAGCAGAACTCGAGGCGATTCCGCTGCCCACCGGAAGTTTTACCGGTCTCGCCATTCTTTCACCCGGCGTAAGCGCGGAATTACCAGCCGGCACGGGCGCCAACGCCGGCCTCGGCAACCAGCCCATCTGGGCCAACGGCCAGCGCGACACCAGCAACACTTTCTTGTTGAACGGCGTGGACGCCAAGAATTTATTCAACGGCAAGAGCACCAGCCAGGTGGCGTCCGCGCGCATCGTGAACAATACCGGGGTGAGCGGCGCTGCCAGCGGCAACGGCGGAGTTGTTCAGAGTACCGCGTCGCCTTATCTCGCCGTTGGCCAATCCTTGCCCACTCCCGCCCCGGAAACCATTCAGGAAGTTCGCGTCAATACTTCCATGTACGACGCGCAACAGGGCTCCACCAGCGGCGCGCACATCGATATCAGCACCGCCTCCGGCACCAACGCAATCCATGGCACCGCGTACCTGCACCGCGGAACAGACTGGCTCAACGCCGCGCCCTTCTTTTTTAATCAGGATCCCAATCTTCCCAACAATCTCAAAGTTCCTGAACTCCATCGCTATACTTTGGGCGGAGCCGGGGGCGCGCCGATCATCAAGAACAAACTTTTCGTCTATCTCGGCTACCAGCACGTGCACAGTTCCGATCAGGAAATCGGCATCGGACGAGTGACCGTTCCATTCGGCTTCACCGCTGCCAACTGCGGCGCCACGCGCGCTACCGCGACGGTGGCGACCTGCCTGGCCAACATTTCCAACACCCAGTTCGACTCGGGCCTCGACGGAACCGTCGGCACAGGTCCCAACCAGATTAGTCCGATTGCGTTGGGCATATTTCAGTACAAACTCCCCAACGGTCAGTACCTTGTGCCTTGGGACGACGGCGTCACGCCTACACTCAACTTCCCTGAAAACGCTCTCACCTCTGGCACCGCGTATTTCCTGTCCGATCAAGCGGTCAGTGATCTCGATTGGATCGTCAACTCCAAGGACACTTTGGCTCTGAAGTATTACTACCAGCACGATCCCAGCATCGCTCCCTACGCTTATTCCAGCGTGCCCGGGTTCACTCAGCATCTCGATGCCGGCAGCCAGGTCGCCTCCATCACCAATACCCAGATCATTACGCCCAACCTCAACGTGGCCGAAGTTTTCGGCTTCATTCGCGAAAAAGTTTACAGCTCGATCGGACAGCCGTTCACGCCCGCGCAATTCGCGAGCTTCGTCGAGGCTTCCACCGGCGCATCGCCCGCCGAATCCACCATCAATACATTCGGCTCCAATTTCTTCCCTGGCATGACCATCGTCAATATGCTGGGCACGAACGCAAACAACGTTAACGCGGCGACTTTGACCATCGGGCAGGGCGCGCAATCCCAGGGCGCCAACACAGGGATTTTCCAGAACCGCTTCATGCCCTCCGCCAGCGCCACTTGGAGCCACGGTAAGCACTCCGTTTCTTTTGGCGGCTCCTATTCCTATACCCAGCTCAACACCCGTGACCTAAGACCCGGCACGGGCATGATTGGCACCGTGGATCTCTCGCAGTTCCTGCAAGGCTTCGTCACACCCTATACGTCGGATGAATACGCCACCACCAACGTCCTGCAGGGCGATGCGAATCGCTATCTTCGCGCCAATGAATGGGGCGCGTACGTTCAGGATAAATTCCAATTTCGCCCCAACTTGAGCTTCACGATTGGTTTGCGTTTTGACGACGACGGTGGTCTGTCTGAAAAATACGGGCGTCTCTATAATTTCGATCCTTCGCAATACAATTACGAATCCTCCACTGACACCCTCATTTCGAACGGCATCGTTGTGGCCGGCAACAACCCGCAGTTCGCCAGCAAAGGAGTTAGCCCTTCCACTTTGACCGGACGCCAATGGGGTGTTGCGCCGCGCCTGGGTCTGGCCTGGAGCCCCGGAAGGCTTAACAACAAGCTCGTGGTCCGCGCCGGCTGGGGCTTGTACTACGATCGTGGAGAACTCTTCACTTATCTTTCCCCGGGGTTTGCGGCTGGCGTCGTCACCGGCGGACCGTTCGGCGTCAACCAGGCGCCCCCGTTCGTTACCGCGACGCAATGCACCGCTTCGTCCTTATATATGTACTATATTCCGACCTGCGACCCGACAACGTATGGATTCACCAATCCATGGGGCGCGACGTTGGGACCTCCTCCAACGGGTAACCCGGCTTCGATTGACGATTACCTGCCGCATACCGGAGCTCCAGGAGTCGGGATCGGCGCTGGCATCCTCGAAGGGCAGTCGCTCTTCCCCTTCGGCGTTTACAACCGTAAGAATAAACTGCCCTACACCATGAACCAGTCTCTCGACGTTCAATGGCAGCCGCGCCGTGACTTGGCCATCGATATCGGCTACGTTGGCAACCTCGGCCGGCACGAAGTAATTCCCGTGCCGTTCAACCAGGCGCAGATCGCCACGCCGACCAACCCCACGTTGAAGGGCACGCCTTTCCAGCAGAACTACACCTACGGTTACACCGTGCAGGGTCCCGTCGGCTGCACCGTTTGCGCCCCGATCACTCTTCCCGACGGCTCCACGATGCTCAGCAACTTCGAAGGGGGCAATGTCGATTTTCGTGTTCCGTATCTCGGTTATTCCGCCGAAGCGCTTTCTTACACCGCCGCCGGTGTTTCTGCTTACAACGCGTTACAGATCCACGTCGAAAAACGCATGAGCCACGGATTGCAGATGGGTTTCTCCTACACTTATTCGCACGCTTTGGATGAACAGAGCGCCATGGGGTTGTTCTACAACGGAAATAACCCGCTCGACTTGCGCTCAGGCTACGGCAACTCGGACTTCGACCGCACCCACGTCATCAATTTCACATATCTCTATCAATTCCCGAACAGGTTCAGCGAATCTTCGTGGAGAGGCAAGGTCGCGAACGGCTGGGCAGTCGAGGGCATCGGGGTTTTCCAGAGTGGCCAGCCCTACAGCATCATTGATTACACGGGCGCCGTGGGCAGTGTCTTCTACGGCGTCAACGACGGCATCACCAACCCAATCGTGCCGCTGGCGGCGGGCTGCACGCCGAAGAGTGCGCTCACGGGCGTGTCGGGCGCTTACGGAACTCCCGACAATCCGCAGTACGCGCTGAACTCCAGTTGTTTCACGCTGCCGCTCCTCGCTCCCACTGACCTGAATGGCGCGATTCCGCCAGGCGATACCTTCGAGACCAACTTCACGACCGGCCAACGCAATATTTTCCGGCAAACCTGGCAACGGCGCACGGACATCTCCATCGTAAAAAACACGCAGATCACGGAACGAGTCTCGTTGAAATACAGCTTCGACATCTTCAACTTGACTAATACTGCCAGTTTCGACCTCCCGCTCGATGATGTTTCACAGAACCAGTATTACAGCAACGTTCCCGTGGAAGGAACGGATGCTCTACCGAACAGTTGCCCGACGCAAACGAACACCTCGTTCTACAACTGCCCATTTGGCCTCGGCGTGGTGAACAAGACGATCGGCAGCCCGCGGCAGATTCAGATGTCTCTCAGCCTTCAGTTCTAGCCCAGCCCACGCGAGCGGGAACGGCGGCCATCCCGGCAACCGTTCCTGCTCTCTTCTGCTTTTGCCCGCGCCGCTGGAATTTCCATCCGTTGCATCGCAATAGATACAGTTAAAATGCGGTCCATGTCCAGCATTTCAGCGCGCAGTCCCTTGCAGCAGCTCAGCGAGCAGATCGCCCACGGAGACATCACGCCGCGCGCCGCAGCCGAAGAGGCGCTCTCTCGCGCGAACGGCAATGCGAGCCACAACGTTTATATCGCGCTCGACGCCGAACAAGTGCTCGAAGAAGTGGATGCGTTGCCGCGGCGCTTCCCGCACGCTGCTAAGCCGCTGCTGTACGGCGTCCCTGTTTCGATTAAAGATTGTTTCGACGTAGTGGGATTCTCGACAAGTTTGGGCTCGCGCTTCTACGCCGCGCGCAACGGTGTAGCGCGCGAGGATTCCGGCGTGGCCGCGCGCCTGCGTTCGCAGGGCGCAATCATCATCGGCAAGACGCACATGCATCCTCTCGCCTATGGCATCACGGGGGAAAATCCGGATTACGGCGACTGCATGCAACCACGCGATCCGCGGCGGTTGACCGGCGGGTCCTCCAGCGGCGCTGCGGCCAGCGTACAGGAGCAGTCGGCGCTCGCGGCGATCGGCACCGATACTGGCGGCTCGATACGTGTGCCCGCGGCGTTGTGCGGCCTCGCTGGGTATCGCGCGTCGATGGAGTTGGCCCACCAGAGTGAGTTGTGGCGCGGCGGCGTGCACTTGGCGCCTACGTTTGACACGTTGGGATGGCTGTTCCACGATCTGCGCGACGCGCCACTTTTGGCGGACGCGCTGTTTGGCCTGCGCGTTGCGGAAGTGAGCGACACGCGCGTTCGCATCGGCTGCGTGCGCGATGAGTTTCTGCACGATTGCAATGCGCAGGCGCTCGCGGGATTCGCGGAGTGGAAGAAAAGACTCAGCGACTGCGGCGCGACCATTATTCCGGCTGACACGGGTTACTGGGACGAGGCGCTGGAGATTTATACCGCGATCACCGCGCACGAAGCCGCGGCAATCCACGGCGCGAAAACCGGCGGAGATTTTTCGCACTTTCCCGCACCGATTGCGCAACGGCTGGCGTGGGGTGCGTCACTATCAGCGGATGAAATCGCGCTGTTTCGCGCGCGCCATCTGCGGTTCCGCGAGCGAGCAGAATCGCAACTCCGCCAATTCGATTTCTTCCTTGCGCCCTGCGCCGCGCTGCTCGAACTCGCGGTCGGCGCCGATCACGCGGCGTCGCGCGGCGCGATTCTGCGTTACACCACTCCGATGAGCCTGGTTGGGGCGCCGGTGGTGACGCTGCCGACCACGACTGGTGCGGGCGTGCAATTGATCGCGCCGCGCAATTTGGATGCGCGGCTACTCGCGTTCGCAAGAACGATAGGAACGCAGCCGGCGTAGCGCATCCCCGCACGCGACGACGAGCCATCGCGTCGCGTGCTACACCGATAGCCGTCACGCGTTGGCCCGGCTCGCTCATGCTATTCCTCCCCGATGTCTTCGTTCCACACGGCGGGGTGCGCGCGAATGTAATCCGCGAGCAACGACGCGCACTCTGCGGAATCCAGATCAATCACGTTGATACCGAGTCCGCGCAGCCAATCAATGCCGCCCTGAAAGTTACGGCTCTCACCGACCACCACCGTGCCAAAGCCAAACTGGCGCACCAGCCCGCTGCAATACCAGCAGGGCGCGAGCGTCGTAACCATAATAAGGTTGCGATAACTGCGCTGGCGGCCGGCGTTGCGGAAGGCGTCGGTTTCACCGTGCACCGAGGGATCGCTCTGCTGCACGCGGCGGTTGTGTCCTGCGCCGATGAGCTTGCCGGTGGAATCGAAGATGGCCGCGCCGATGGGGATGCCGCCTTCCGCCAGGCCGGTGCGCGCTTCTTGGAGCGCGACGGCGAGCATCGCCGCGTAATCAAGTGGAGTTGTCATGGTCATTTTATACTCGCTGTGGCGCTGCCCTGAAAAGCGCGATTTGCCGAGCGCAAAAGCATGCATTTTCGACCGATTAGAATCATGCGAGGTTCTTTGTTTTCAGGAGATTACGGCGATTTCTAATCGCAGTGGGGCCGATTAGAAAACGGTGGCGAAAAGTGGAAAGTGATGCGTGACATATGGAAGAGGCGCTCTGATCTTGCCATCGGGAGCTGTGCGAGCTAATCCCTTCTCCCTGCCAGCGGCTGCGTCGCTGGGAAAACGAAAGCCGGAATCTTGTGCACGGTTTCATGTCCTAGCTTCCATTTGATGGTCGCATGGTAGCGTTGGAAAAACAGCTGTGCGTTAGTACAGACGTGGGACAGATTTGGTACAGAACTAGTACCACCTGGCCGAAAATTTTCCCAGGGCTGTACTTTCATTGTGGTGGCCGGTGCTGTGATATCTAAATCCCCACCCTTCGAGTATCGAAGCGTGAGGCAACCGGGCGCTTATGCTGGTGCGCGTCGAATGGGAGATAGCCCGCTGGCGCAACCGCGGTCCATCGGTGATCGCCACGAGGGTGCCGGCTAGCTGCGGCCGTCTTTGTTGATTTTGGCGGCGGCGCGAAGGATCAGCCAGCGCTGTTTGCCGTCCATGCGGGCGAATTGCTTGGCGAAGAGTCGCAGCTGGCGCGTGGTTTTCTTGTCGAGGCCCCAGAGCGTGGCAGGCTGCTCTTTCGGGACGCGCAACTTCTTGACGGGAGTTTCATCGTCGGTGAAGAGCTGATGCAGCGGGACCTCCAGAGCGCGCGCGAGTTTTTCCAGCGTCTCGATGGAAGGAACGGTGCGGCCGTTTTCCAGGCGCGAAAGGTAACAGCGAAACAAGCCAGTGCGTTCCTGGATGTCGCCTTGCGAGAGGTTTTGCGCTTCGCGGAGCCGTTTGAGGCGTTCGCTGATGACCATGGCGAGAGCTTACAATATTCTGCCGTGCCGACTCAATTATTGTTGAAGTAGAAGCGTTCTGGAGGTCAAATCCCCGGCGACCTGGCCGAGACCTGTTCCGCATCGGCACATTTCCCAAGCCTAATTCGCCATTTCCACCCGCGGGTGTGCTTTGGGGAATGTGCGAAAAGTGAGTCATATTGCACAGACTTCAAAAACCGCCTGAGTCATCATTCGCAAGTTAAGCTCCCCCACCATCCGCGCAACCCGCAGCCGCAAAGCCAGACCGGGCAAACGAAGGATGATCAGGAAAGGCCACGAAAAATGCGTACGCTCCGCTCCATTCAATATTTTTTGCTCGCGCTCATAATTTTGGCCGTGCCGGCGACGTCCCGCGCGCAGTTCAGCGCGTCCATTACGATCGCTCCGCCGGAACTGGTCGTCTATTCGCAACCGATCTGCCCGCAGGAAGGCTATCTCTGGACGCCGGGCTACTGGGCCTACGGCGACGAGGGCTACTTCTGGGTGCCAGGCACATGGGTTGAGCCGCCCAGCGAAGGCTTGCTCTGGACTCCTGGCTATTGGGGATGGAACGATGGCGCGTACGCCTGGAATGGCGGCTATTGGGGCAATGAAGTCGGCTTTTACGGCGGCGTGAATTATGGCTACGGCTACGGTGGCTACGGGTACCAGGGCGGCTACTGGCGCAACAATCGCTTCAGCTACAACCAGTCGGTGAACAACTTCGGCGGCCGGCATTTTAGCAACACTTATAACAAGCGAGTGACCGTGAGCGTGTCAAACCACGTCAGCTACAACGGCGGGCGTGGCGGAATCAGCGCGCGGCCCACGCGCGCGCAAGAAACCTTTGATCACGCGCGGCATACTCCGGCGACGGAAGCGCAATCAGGACACCAACGCGCAGCCGCCGGAAATCATGAAATGCTCGCGTCGGTGAATCACGGGCGTCCCGCAGTCGCGGCAACGGCCAAGCCGGGCGAGTTTTCCGGCAATGGCGCGGTGGCGGCGCGCGGCACTCCAGCCGGGAACAGGGCGACCGAGACGAAGGCCAACGAGAATAAGGCCGAAGCGAACAAGGCAGCCGAGACGAAGGCGACCGAGAACAAGGCCGCTGAGAACAAAGCTGCCGAGAATCGCACAGCTGAGAGCAAAGTGAACGAGAACAAGGCCGAAGCGAACAAGGCAGCCGAGACGAAGGCGACTGAGAACAAGGCCGCGGAGAATCGCGCGGCTGCAAGTAAGGCGACGGAAAGCAAGGCTTCTGAAAACAGAGCAGCTGAGAACAAAGCGAAGGAAAACGAGGCGGCCGCGAGTCGCGCGACGGCAAACAAGGCCAGAGAAAACAACGCCGCGGCGGCACACTCTAACGAAAACAAGGCAGCTGCGAGCCGGGAAGCTGCAAAACCGGCGGCCAAGCCCGAACGTGTCGACGCGACACGCCCCGCTCAGCCAGCCGCACGTTCCGAATCGTCCCGCCCGGAGGCCAAACCCGCACCTGCTGCGAAGCCCGCGGCGAGGCCGGATCATCAAGCTGCTCCTGCGCGCACAGAGAGTGCGCCGAAACAGGCCGCTCCGCAGCAGCATGAGGCTGCGCCGCAACAGCATCAAGCCGCCCCGCAGCAACACGAGGCTGCGCCGAAGCAGGAAGCCGCGCCGAAGGCCCAAGCTGCGCGTCCCAGTGAAGAGAAACCAAAATAAGTCGCAACCCGCCAGGCCATAAAGGTTCCGCGGGACCAACTCCCTCATACCCGTAAGCGGTTCGTGGCAGCACACGAGCCGCTCACATTTTATTTGCCCAATCAAGTCCGCGTTGTCTTGGCCAGAAGGTGAGCACAGTCCGGGTGGCGATGCTCATTCGTAGCGCAGCGCGACCATGGGATCAACGCGCACGGCGCGCCGCGCGGGGATGTAGCACGCGGCGACGCCGACCGCTGCGATGATTGCGATGACTGCGCCGAACGTCCACGGATCGGCGGGTGAGACGTTCCAGATTTGGCTGACGAGAAATCGCGCGAGAGCGAAGCTCGCACCAAGGCCAATGAGTGAACCTGCCGCGATTAACCGCGAGCCTTTCCGCAAGACCATGCTCGAAATGTGGTTCGGTTGGGCGCCAAGCGCCATGCGAATTCCGATTTCGCGCGTCTGCAGCGAAACACTGTAGGCCATGACGCTGAAGACCCCAGTGAGTACCATAAGCAAGGCAATCGCAGCGAGGGGTGCGACAGCCATCACGCCAAACTGCGGAGGCGAATAAGTTAGCCTGTTAAACGTTGCGCTGAGTGGTTCGAATTGCCAGGCGATTTGATCCCGGTCCACATCCCAGATCCGGTCCTGCACCGCGGGCATCTGCGAACTCGCATCCACCGTCGTCTTCACCAGAAGGATACCGCCTCCCTGAATCGTATTGGGTATGAATGCCTGGGGCCATACAGGTTGTTCCGGGCCAAAGTTTTTCATATCGCCGATGACGCCAACAATTTGGAAAATCACGTCATGGGGAGGTTGAGACTTCTCGGGAAACGATTTCACTTCGATTTGCTGACCGATGGGGTCCACGTCAGCAAAGAAATCGCGCGCGAGCGTTTGGTTGAGCACCGTTACGTGCCGCGCCGAATCGACGTCGCTCTGGGAGAGCCACCGGCCGCGAACCAAATGCAGGCCCAAAGTGCGATAGAGGCTTTCACTGCACCCATCGATTCCAGCTTTTTCGGTCCGTGTCGTCCCGGGCACGGCAGCTTCCAGCTTGGCGCCAGGGTTATAGCCGGGCAATGAGTTGTTGACTGCGACAGCGGCAACGCCAGGCAATGTTTCCAGTTGTTTCACGACCTTCCTGAAAGTGATTTCCGACTGCTCCGCCGTTTGCGGATGGCGGCGTCCTAGCGCCAACAGCAACACATTTTGGGGATTGAATCCAAGGTCAACGTGAGTTAGCAGGAAAAAACTGTGAATCAGCAGACCCGATCCAGTGAGCAACACGATGGAAAGAGCCACTACCGCAATGACCGGAGCATTGCGAAAATTTCCAAGGCCGAAGCTACCGCTTAAAGCTCGTCCACTGCCCCCAAGCGGAGATTGCAAATCGCCACGAACGATATGGAGCGCAGGAGCCAAGCCGCAAATCAGCGTCGTCAGCACAGTTACTCCAAAGGTGAAAAACAACACGGCGCGATCCAGGCCGACTACGACTTCGCCTCCTATGCTGATCCCTTTGTGAGGAATCACGGCAGCGGCGCCTTTCACTCCGAAGCAGGCGAACAGGGTTCCCACCAAACACGCGGCAATGGCCAGGAGGAAACTTTCCACCAGAAACTGCCGGATGAGACGGCCACGCGTCGCGCCTAGTGCTGAACGTACTGCAATCTCTCGCCCTCTTACGGTCGCGCGGGCCAGGAGCAAATTCGTGACATTGCTGCACGAAATCAAGAGCAATATCGCGACCGCTGCAAGCAGACTGTAGAGCATTGCTTTCACACCATACTCGGAGCCTCCCGCGCCGCCGATGCCCCACGGGCCCATGAGGAAATCAGTAGCGGATTGTACGCGCGCGGTGAAGTGTTTTGGGAACTCGTCCGGATGAAGCTTGGCCATGCGTTGGAGAATGACGTCAAGGTCGGCTGAAGCCGTCTCGATGGTTACACCAGGCCGCAGGCGCGCCAAGATGGTTCCATGCTCATCTAAGCCGGCACGGGCGGCATCCGCAGGACTCCGATACGGCATCCAGATTTGTACGAGTGCACCGTACGCCTGGAAGCGTGGCGGCATGATGCCGACGAGCGTTCGTGGCTGGTCATCCACCGAGAAGGTCTTTTCCAGAATCTTCGGATCTGAATTGAACTCGGATTTCCAAGTTCGGTAGCTGATCGAGAAAACCGGCGGCGCTCCGGGTAGGCCGTCTTGCGGCAGGATCCCGCGTCCCATAAGCGGCGGAACTCCGTAGAAATCGAATGCATTCGCAGTGACTTCAGCTTCGTAAACCTGGTGGGTTTCTTGACCGTCGCTGAGAAGCGCGATTCCCCGTCCATACGCAGCGAGATCTTCGAATACGTGATTCTGTGCGCGGATCGCATCATAAGTGGATAGAGGAGCTTCCAATGGCAAGATGGAAACACCCGAAAGTTTGGTGGTCTCGGCGCTTTCGTAGGATGGAACCACCAGGCGGGCGGCGTCCTTTGCTGCGAAGGCATTAAACAATAAATTGTAGAAAACGCTGAAGACCACGGTTGAGGCGCCGATGCCGAGGGCGAGCGTGATGACTGCGACGGCGGTGAAGCCGGGGGACTTGCGCAGGATGCGCAGGCCGTAGTGAATGTCTCGCAGCAAATCTTGCAGCCAGGTGACTTGGCGCGCGTCGCGGCATTCTTCTTTGCGCTTCTCCAGGCCGCCCATTTCCAGTAAGCGCTGCGCGGCGGGCTTCCTGCGGAGGCATTCCTTGAGCGATGTATTGCTGCGTTTTTTGCTCGAGGTGATAGCGAAGCTCTTCGTCTAGTTCCTGGTCGGCGGCTTGGCGACGAAACAGCGAGCGCAGGCGCAGCGGCAGTGTGTAAATCCAGTGTTTCGGTCGCATCGTTCGTTCACGTGAGCGCTTGCGGCGCTCACCTCCTTATTCGTAGCGCAGCGCGACCATCGGGATCAACGCGCATGGCGCGCCGCGCGGGAATGTAGCACGCGAGGAGCGCTACCGCTGCAAGAAGAATTGCGACCGTGACGTAGGTCGCGGGATCGCTGGCGCTGATTTCGGCGAGCAGGTGCGTCATGGCGCGGGTGAGCGCCCACGCTGCGGCCGTACCGATGGCGACGCCGGCGAGCACCAGGCGCACGCCTTGCAGCCAAACCAGATTGAGAATATCGCGCGAGTTCGCGCCCAGGGCGATGCGGATGCCCATCTCCCGAGTGCGCTGGCTGGCCGCGAACGACACCACGCCGTAAACCCCGACGACCGCGAGAATTAATCCAATGACGCCGAGCGCGGCAGCGAGAGTGGCCGCGAGCCGGAACACGTAGAAGCCGAAGGCGCCGGCGAGCAATTGGTCCATCGTCTCGATATTTACGATCGCCAGGTCAGGAGCCAGCCGCGCGATTTGCTCCTTTACCGGCGCGGCCAGTGACTCGGGCGGGCCGAGCGTGCGAATTTGCAGAGCAAGTTTCGAAGCGAAATTCTGCGCCAGCGGAACGTAGAAGAAAGGCTCGGCGTCTTCGCCGACCGTCTTGTATTTTCCGTTGGCGGTGACGCCGACGACTTCCATGAACGGGCCCGAGTCGCCACCCATGCTGAATCGTTTTCCAATGGGGTCTTCGCGCGGCCAGAAGCGAGCAGCCATCGTTTGATTGATGATGGCCACGCGCGGCGCTGTTTCGTTGTCCGCGTCCGTGAAAATGCGGCCGCGCAGAAAAGTGATGCGCATGGTTTCGAAGTAGGCTGCATTAACCGAGTTGCAGAGCACACTTGGCGCTTGGCGGCCAGGCGGTGTGGGACGGCCCGCGAGCGAAACCGGCCTGCCATTGGGGAAGCCGCCCATCGGCACGTAGGAAGCGAGGCTGACGGATTGCACGCCGGGAAGAGAGCGCACGCGGGATTCAATCTCGCGATAGAACGCCTCGCTGCGCGACTGGTCGTAGCCGGCCTGTTGCGGGTCCATAGTTACGTTCAGGACGTGGCTGGGGTCGAAGCCGAGATCGAACGCCTGAACCTTTTGCAGGCTGCGAACGAAGAGTCCGGCAACCACCAGCAGCGTGAATGAGCCCGCCACCTGCACAACGACCAGAAAATTACGAAAGCCGGAGTGATGGGCGCCAAAAGAACTCCGCTGGCCGCCTTCGTGGAGTACGGAATTCACATCCGCGGAGGAAGCGCGAAAAGCAGGCAGCAGGCCCACCACTAAACCTGTGAGGAGCGCGGATGCGGCTGCAACTGCGAACACGCGCCAATCGAACGAAGCGTTCACATGCAGCGGCAGGCTTTGCAGATGGATCGAGGTGATCAGACGGCTGGCCCACATTCCGAGAAACATTCCGGCAGCCCCGCCGAGAATCGCAAGCAGCACACTTTCGGTAAGCATCTGGCGAATCAGCCGCGCGCGTCCAGCGCCCAGAGCGGCGCGAATGGCCATTTCGCGCCGGCGCGCCGAGCCGCGCGCGAGCAGGATGTTTTCCACGTTCATGCCAGCCAGCAGCCAGACGAGAACGGCGAGAACTAAAAACAGGCCGGAAACGGCGAGAAAGAAATTATTGGCATAGGGAATTGGCCGCGCCAATTTTTCCGGCACCGCGCGCACCGTGAACCATTTATCCGTCGCGGGATATTGGCGCCCCAGCCGCGCGCTGATTACGTCCAGGGAGCTCTGCGCTTCGCGAAGGCTGATTCCGGGCCGAAGGCGGCCGAACGCCAGAATTCTGCGGCGGTCGCGGTTCTCCCAAAACAGACTCGTGGATTCCTCCCGAATCATTCCGCTCATGGGGAGATAAACGTGCGTCTCGAAGATGGAATACATGCCCTGGAATTGTCGCGGCACCACGCCGATGATCGTGGCGGGTTTTCCGTTGATGCGGATTTGTCTTCCGATAGCGCGCGGATCGCTGTGGAATCTTTTTTGCCAGTAGCCATAGCCGAGAACCACGAGCAGCGGCTCGCCGGGCGTTTCGCCTTCGCTGGGAAGGTAGAGCCGGCCGGCCGCAGGTTGCAGACCCAGCGCCATGAAAAAATTTCCAGAGACGTAGTTTGCGAAGCATTCCTCCGACTGATCGTTAGCGGTGAACTGTATTGTGCCGATGACCATTCCGAATATATCGGCGACACTGCCGGCTTGTGTTCGGAAATCAACGAATCCCGGGTAGGAAAATCCCCCGGAGCCGACCGGCGCGTCCTTCTGCTGGATCGCGAGAACTGTGATTTGTTCGGGCGAGGGGACCGGCAAGGGGCGCAGCAGGAATCCATTCACTACGCTGAAGATGGCGGTGTTCGCGCCTACACCGAGCGCGAGGGCGATCACGACCACCACGGTTACGCCCGGGGATTTCCGCAGCATGCGGAATCCGAAACGAATATCACGAACGAAATTCTCAAGCCAATGCACTTGGCGCGCGTCGCGGCATTCTTCTTTGCGCTTCTCCAGGCCGCCCATTTCCAGTAACGCTGCGCGGCGGGCTTCTTGCGGAGGCGTGCCTTGAGCGATGTATTTCTGCGTTTTTTGCTCGAGGTGATAGCGAAGCTCTTCGTCTAGTTCCTGGTCGGCGGCTTGGCGGCGGAACAGCGAGCGCAGGCGCAACGGCAATTTGTAAATCCAGCGTTCCGGTCGCATCGTTTTTTCTCCCGAGCGCTTGCCATGCTCGCCGGTTCACGTGAGCGCTCGCCGCGCTTGGCCGATTTATTCGCAGCGCAGCGCTACGATAGGATCCACGCGGGCGCCGCGGCGTGCGGGGATGTAGCAGGCGGCGAGGGCTACGAGCGCGAAGAATGCCGCGATCGCCGCGTAGGTTAGTGGATCATTCGATTTGACGGTACTCAGGATCGCCGCCATCGCACGCGTTACGCCAGCGGCGGCGAGCAGGCCACAGGCGATCCCGGCGAGCGCAAGTTTCAGTCCTTGCGCCACAATCATGCGCGTCACATCCCAGGAACTTGCGCCGAGCGCCATGCGGATGCCGATTTCATGAACGCGCTGCTGCACGAATTGCGCGGTGACTCCGTAAATTCCGATCGCGCCCAGCAGCAGCGCCAGAATCCCGAAAAAAGTCAGCAGCTGCGTCAGAATGCGGTTGGGCGTGTTGCGCTCGGTGATCAGATCGTCCATGGTGCGAACCGCAGAGACGGGTTGGTCGGCATCCACGGACCACACCGCCGTGCGAATGGCGGAGGCGGCTTCGGTGCTGGGGCGCGCGGCGCGCGTCACGATGGACATGTAGGCGCTGGGAAATTGCGCGGCCGGGACGTAGATTTGGCGCATGGGCCGGTCGGTCAAAGTAAATAGTTTGGTGTCGCGCACAATGCCGACAATCGTGCAGATCTCGTGGTTATCGCCGATCTCCAGCTGTTGGCCGAGGGGGTCTTCTTTCGAAAATTGCTGCCGCAGCAGCGTTTCGTTGATGACGACCACCTTCCGCGAATCCGGACCGTCGCCCGCATCCAAAGCGCGCCCGCGTAGCAGCACCATCTGCATCGTTTGAAAATATCCGGGAGTAATCGCGGAATATTCGGCGCCGAGGACCTCGCCCGGTTCCGCGGGTGAGCGCCCGACAATGTGAATCACCTTTACCTGGTTCGAATCGCTGAAAGGTATGTACTCGCTGGCGTCGGCCGAGACGATTTCGGGAAGAGCGCGCACGCGCGCCAGAACTTGATCGTAGAAGCCGCGAATCTGCGCGTCCGTCTTGTATTTTGCGGGCGGCAGCACAAGTTGCGTCACCATCAGGTCGCGCGACTGGAATCCAATGTCGCCGTAAACCATGTGCGCGAAATCCTGCACCAGCAGCGCCGTGCAGATCAGCACCACCACCGCGAGCGCAATTTCACCCGCCACGAACACGGAACGCAAGCGGCGGCCCGCTTGGCTGCCCGAAATTTGTCCGGCCGCATCCTTGAGCGAACGATTCAGGTCATGGCCGGAACTTCCGAAGGCGGGCGCGAGTCCGAATATCAGGCCGCACAGAATCGCGATGCCGAACGTGTAGGCGAAAGTCTGCACATCGAGCGTTCCGCGTCCGTAGTTGACGATGTAGCCGCGAATGCGATCGGGAATAGCGTTCTCAATCCAGTGCACGCCCCAAATTCCGAAAAGCGCGCCGGCTGCGCCGCCAAACGTAAACAGCAGCAGCGATTCCGTGAGCAATTGCCGGGCAAGCCGCAGGCGCGAAGCGCCTAGCGCTCCGCGCACCGCGAATTCTTTGCTGCGGCTGCTGGCACGCGCGAGCATCAGGTTGGCGACGTTCGCGCAGGCGATCAGCAGCACGAACCCCACCAGGCAAAAGGAAATCAGGATCTGCTGCGCGCCTTCGTTCTTGCCGATTTCAAAAAGCATGGAGCTGACCAGCGTGGTTTGATTGGTGTTGGTTTGCGGGTAGAGTTTTTCCAGGCGCGAGGAGATTGCCGCCAGGTCCTCGCCGGCTTGTTGTTGCGTCACGCCGGGCTTCAGACGGCCGAAAGCCTCAAACCACGACGTGCCGCGATCGTTGCGCGCCTTGTCGTCCATCGCAAGCGGCGCCCACATGTTTGAAATACCCATCAGCGAGAACTGAAAATTGGCGGGCATCACGCCGACGATCGTGTAGGTCTCGCCCTGCACCGTCACGGCGCGCCCGATGATGCGCGGGTCGGCGGCAAAACGGCTTTCCCACAGGCCGCGGCTGATGATCGCCACGTGGCTCGCAGCCGGCTGGGATTCCTGCGGCAAGAAAGTGCGGCCCAGCATCGGCTGCGCGCCGAGCGTCTGAAAGAAATTCCACCCCACCAGGCCGCCAAGGATACGGTCGGGCGGCCCATCGCCAGTGAGATTGAAGTACCAGCCGGTCCACGGGACGAGTTGCTCGAAGGAGGAGTTTTCCTTCTCGTAGTCGAAGAAATCGGCGCTGGAGGTCACGCCGTTGCCGCTTAATCCCTTTTTTGTGTCGTGCGAGAGTAACACCATCAGCCGATCGGCCTGGGGAAAGGGCAGGGGCTTGATGAGCCACGCATTCACGTAGCTGAAGATGGCGGTGTTTGCGCCGATGCCGAGCGCCAGCGTGATGATGGCGATCGCGGTGAAGCCGGGAGATTTTCGCAGCATGCGGAAACCGTAGCGGAGATCCTGCGCGAACGTTTCCAGGAAGTGGGTGCCGCGCGCATCGCGGCATTCTTCTTTGCGCTTCTCCAGGCCGCCCATTTCCAGCACTGCCGCGCGGCGCGCTTCTTGCGGACTCATGCCCTGGGCGATGTATTCCTGCGTCTTGAGCTCCAGGTGATCGCGCAGCTCATCGTCGAGCTCCTCGTCCGCCTTCTGTCGCTGGAAGAGCGAGCGCAGGCGCAACGGCAACTTGTAAATCCAGCGTTCCGGTCGCATCGTTTGTTCTCCCGAGCGCCCGATGGGCGATGAGCGCGCGCGGCCTCCTCGCGAGCCTCAGGTCTCCTTCATCTTTACAACGTGAGAGATCGCCGTCGCCAGCCGGCCCCAATTGTCTGCTTCTTTTTCCAGATGTTTGCGGCCGGGGCGCGTGAGCGAATAGAATTTTGCGCGCCGGTTGTTCTCGGTGGTTTTCCACTCGGCGGAAATCCAGCCTTCCTGCTCCAGCTTGTGCAGTGCGGGATAAAGCGAACCGTCGCTCACCTGCAGAACGTCGCCGGAAACTTGCTTCAGGCGCAGGCTGATGGCGAAGCCGTTGAGCGGCTGGAGCGCGAGGATTTTCAGAAGCAGCAGGTCCAGCGTGCCTTGCACCAAATCAGAAGGTTTGCTCATATGCGCGTGCTTGCCTCGGTAACCGAGCGTAGTATAGCCGCGGTGCGCTCGGTAAGCAAGGGGAATGGGGGCGGTGAGCAGTGCCCTACGAATTCCCGACGTTGGATTTGGCGCGGCGTGCGTACTGCAGCGAGACAGCGATGCCGATAAGCACCGCTGCCAAAAACAAATATGGCAAGTAACGCCATGGCGCCGCGGGCACTGGAAAAACGCTTAGCGCCAGGACTGCGGCAAGGATCAGCAGCGCGGCGGCGCTGACGGCGACGTCCAGGCGACGGAGGATTTTGCGACGCAGCAGGAAGAAGGGCATGGCGAGGCAGACCAGGAAATAGGCGCCGATGAACCCGTAAGACGCGAGTTGGGTTAAATAATTGATGCAATCCGGCAGCAGAACTTTTGCGAGGAGCAGAGTCGCGGGACACGCGACCGCAACGATTGAGATTAGTGCGATGGCGCGGTGAGGAGTTTTGTTGACGGGATGCGCCGCGCCGAAGCTGGGCACGAATAGTCCATTTTGCGCGAGGTAATAAAGGATACGCGCGCCGGCGTTGAGCGAGCCCAGAGTGCAGGCAAAATAACTCAGCGCGATGCCGATGGAACTCACGTAGCCGACGCTCGCGAGATTCATGGAGCGCGCAATCGAATCAAAGGGCGCATTGAGCTGATCGAGCGCCAGTCCATTTTTGCGGGCGAGCGCGGTGAGGCAATAAATCATCACTAGATAAAGGATGCCGACGGGAATCAGGCAGCTCACGATGACGCGGGGAATGGTGCGGCGCGCGTGCGTGGCTTCTTCGCCGAGCGTGGTGACGCTTTCGAAGCCGGCGAGGGTCATGAAGCCGAAAACCATCGCGAATTGAAAGCCGGATAATTTTGCCCCGTCCAGGTGGAGTTGCGGACGGTCGAGCCATGTGGAATTGTGGCGCATGGCCAGAGCGATGATGAAGATGATGACGGCGAGCGAGCTGAGCTCGATGGCCAACATCACTTCGGTGGAAAGCTTGATGTCGCGATGCGCGATGATCCATGCGCAGATCACCACGATCGCCGTGATGCCAGCGGCGCGCACAAAAGATGCGGGCGCGCCGGTAATCTGGCGATAGAAAAGATCGGCGTAATACGCAGAAGAGGGCGCGGTGCCGGCCGCGCCGAAGGCCATGGCCGCAACGTATGCCCATCCAGTGACCATGCAGGCCCCGCGCCCCAGGCCCGCGGAGGCAAAATCGGCCAGCGAACCCGCGGAAGCGCACTGCGCGGAAAAACGATGCACGCTGTAAGTGATCAGCGAAAATGCGACGAGCGTGAGCAGAAAGATCAGCCAGGTGGCGTTGCCGCCCTTCGCGATCAGCAGCGGCAGAACGATGCCGCACGTGCCGGTGGGCGCCATCACGCCGAGCGTGAGCGCGGTGTCCTCAATGAACGATAGATAATTGTGGCGCAGGGTGAGGCGGGGGCGCGCCGAGGAATCCGTAGAAGCGGATTGTGCCGGGAGAGTCACATGAGCAACAGTAGCAGCAGCCGTTTTTTGGCGCAAATTCACAGCGTCGGGCGGAAAACTTCCGCATGATTCGCAGGGTGCATTGCATATAATGGGGCCGTGCCTCCTGCGTTTTGTTTAATGATCGGCGCCTTCGGACAATCGCATCGTGACGGAACGAACGCTGCCTTTCATTTACCGTCATGACCGAAAAACTCACAGCGAGTGACGTGCCGTCGGCCAATCTTGCGCCGCGGGAAGCGCAGGCCTTGCGCGAGCAATTCCAGAAATTGTATGGCGAGGAGGCGCGCATCTTTCGCGCGCCGGGGCGCGTGAACCTGATCGGCGAGCACACCGATTACAACGAAGGATTCGTGATGCCCGTGGCCATGGATTTGTACACCTGGGTGGCGGCGGCGCCGCGCCCAGATCCGCGCGTGCATGTTTATTCGCAGAATGTAGGCGAGCACGCGGAAATGGATTTGCAGAACCCGAATTTGCGCCTGCAGGGACATTGGAGCGCGTACGTGCTGGGAGTGGCGGCGAGTTTGCGCATGTCCGGCGCGGAAATTGGCGGAGCGAATCTGCTGGTCGAGGGAAAGGTTCCCATGGGCGCGGGACTTTCCTCTTCGGCGTCGGTGGAAGTGGCGGCCGGCTACGCGCTGCTGGAAAGTTCGGGCCTCTCGCGCAGCCCGGTGGAGCTGGCGAAGATTTGCCAGCGCGCGGAAAATGAATTCGCGGGAGCACGCTGCGGCATCATGGACCAGATGATCGCCTGCTGCGGGCGCGCGAACTATGCGTTGATTCTGGATTGCCGCACGCTGGGATTCCGGCTGCTGCCGTTATTTCCAGATGCGCAATTCGTGGTGTGCAACAGCATGGTGAAACACGATCACGCGGCGGGGGAATACAATGCGCGGCGCGCGGATTGCGAGACGGCCACGCGGATTCTGGCGCAGCAGCTGCCCGGGGTGCGCGCGTTGCGCGACGTGTCGCTCGCGGACCTGGAGCGCTTTGCGAAATTGCTGCCGGCGGTGGTGTACCGGCGCAGCCGGCACGTGATCAGCGAAAATGCGCGCGTGCTGGACGCGCGCGCGGCGCTGGAACGCGGCGATCCGGAATCTTTTGGCCGGCTGATGCGCGCATCGCATCGCAGCCTGCAAGAGGATTACGAAGTGAGCAGCGCGGAGCTGGACTTGCTGGTGGAAATTGCCGGCGGGATCGCGGGCGTGCACGGCTCGCGCATGACGGGTGGCGGATTTGGCGGCTGCACGATCAGCCTGGTGCGCAGCGAGGTGGTCGGCGAATTTCAGAGCGCCGTCGCGCGCGGTTACAAACAAGCGACAGGCCGCCAGCCGGACATCTATATCGTCCGCGCCTCAGACGGCGTCCGCGAAGCGCTGGAATAGGCAACCTCGGCAGCAATCGCCACGCTGCGTTCTTCACAGCGTTAAGTTCGCGCATTATTTGCTTCGCTTTTCGGAACGCGGTTTGCCTTGGAGAGTTTATGGACCGACGCGATTTCATGAAGACGGCAACCACGCTGCTCGCCAGTGCAGCGCTTCGTAGAAGTGATTTTGCGCAGCAGGCTCCAGGCTCGGAAACTTCGGTGCGTCTGGTGTTGCCCATGAACCGCGGCTGGAGATATAGCGCGTCGTTCGTCGCAGGCGGCCACGACCTGAACTTTGACGACTCGAAATTCGCGCGCGTGGTGGTTCCGCATACGAACGTTGCGCTCCCGTGGCACGGATTTGACGACAAAACCTACGAATTCGTCTCGTTGTATCGCCGGCGCTTCCAGTTGCCGCCCGCAGCGCGCGGCCAACGCGTGTTCGTGGATTTCGAAGGTGTGATGACCGCATCCACTGTGTGGATCAACGGCCAGCGGCTGGGCGAGTATAAAGGTGGCTACACGCCCTTTTCCTTCGAACTGACGCCGCATCTGAATTTCGAAGGAGACAATCTTCTCGCGGTGGACGTGGATTCTTCCGAACGCCCGGACATTCCCCCGTTCGGCAATCGCATCGACTACCTTACATTCGGCGGAATCTATCGCGAAGTCGCGCTGCGCATCGTGCCGGCTATTTGCATTGAAAATATTTTCGCGCAGCCCAAGAACGTCTTAAGTGAGCATCCATCACTGGATGTGCACTGCTTCGTCCAGCGGCTCGAGCCTATGCAGCACGCTCCTCTCACGCTGGAAGCCGTGCTCCTGGATGGCGCGAACACGATTGCCAAGACGACGCAGCCGGTTCCCTCGTCGAGCGCGACGAGCGAGCCGGTGAGGTACACATTGGAATTCGCTCCACTCTCCAACGTTCAACTTTGGGACATCGCGAATCCACATCTTTACTCCGTGCGAGTGCGTTTGCTCGTGGGCGATCGTGTGCTTGATGAAGAAACGCGCCGCATCGGTTTCCGCGAAGCGCAATTCACGGATCACGGTTTCGAGTTGAACGGAAAGGTGATCAAGCTGCGCGGGCTCGACCGCCACCAGACTTTTCCTTTCGTCGGCCAGGCGATGCCCGCTCGCGTACAGCGCCAGGACGCCTACATTCTGCGGAGACAATTGCATTGCAACATCGTGCGCACTTCGCACTATCCGCAATCACGCCATTTTCTGGATGCTTGCGATGAATACGGCTTGCTCGTGCTGGAAGAAATCCCGGGCTGGCAATATATCGGCGATCAGGCCTGGCAGGACCTCTCCGTTGACAATGTAAGCCGCATGATTCGCCGCGACTGGAATCATCCCGCGATCGTTCTGTGGGGCGTGCGCATCAATGAATCCAGGGACAATCACGAATTCTACACGCGCACCAATGCCGTGGCGCACAAACTGGACCCCATCGCGCCAGACCGGAGGCATTCGCTATTTTCAGGAATCCGAGTTTCTGGAAGATGTCTTCACCATGAACGACTTTGGCTGGCCACTGAAGCCTCCCAATCATCCTCGTTATCTCAACACGGAATTTGTGGGCCACACCTATCCCGTTAAAACGATTGATGACAACGTCCGCCATCGCGAACACACCATTCGCCATGCGCGCGTGCACGACCAGCTCGCTTCCAATCCGCAATACGCCGGAGGCATCGGCTGGTGCGCTTTCGATTACAACACTCACTCTGATTTCGGCGCCGGAGATCGCATCTGCTATCACGGCGTGGTGGATATGTTTCGCGAGCCGAAACCCGCGGCGGGCTTTTACAAATCGATGTGCGACCCGGAAGAAGAAATTGTGCTGGAGCCGGCATTCCATTGGGCGGCGGGTGATGAAGCGCTGCGTTTCACGGTCGCGATGATTTGTTCGAACTGCGACCACCTGAAGCTTTATGTGAAAACGAAGGACAACTGGGATTTGATCGCCGAAGCGGATCCGGATCGCGAGCAGTTCGCGCATCTGCGTTATGCGCCATTCAGCATTGATCTCACCAAGGCGCAGCACGAATGGGGCGATCTGCGGATAGATGGCTATCTGAAGGGCCAGCAGGTCGCTTCGAAGACCTACTCGGGCCGGGGCGTGGATCAGAAATTTTCAGTGCTAGCCGATGACGCGGAGCTGAGCGCCGATGGGGCCGACAGCACGCGCGTCGTCTTCCGCGTCACGGATGAATTCGGCGCGATTCGGCCTTATGCCAACGATCCCATCGCTCTCAGCCTCGAAGGCCCCGCCGAAATCATCGGCGACAATCCCTTCGCGCTCACCGGAGGCACTGGAGCCGTCTGGATTCGCGCAAAGGAACAGCCCGGAACGGTTCGCCTCACCGCCAAGCACCCCCGTCTAGGCAGTCAGACGATCGTGCTCACGCTGCAGGAGGCGCCCCCCGAGCGCGTCTAGTCTGCAACTTCCACTCGGGACGCGCCAAGTTGCTTCCGCGCGAAACTCAGAAGTAAAACTTCAAAGCAAACTGGACCAGTCTCGGAGCAAGCGACGCAGTGGGAAATCCAAATTGCGAAGCCCCGCGCTCGGTGGAAAAGTTTTCATTGGTCGTCGTGGGATCGGCGAACTGCAGGTTCGGATGGTTCCAGATATTGAAGAACTCAGCGCGGAACTCAAAACGCATTTGTTCTTTGACTGGAAATTGCTTGATGAATGAGAGATCCCAGTTCTGCAGTCCAGGCCCGAGAATGATGTTTCGTCCCGCGTCTCCGAAAGTGCCCGCCACCATGTTGGGGACAAAAGCGCACGTGTTAAACAGAGTTCCCGGCAGGCAACGCGCCCCGTTCGGATTTCCCACCACATTGGGACGCGCGCAATTGAAGACCTCGCCGCCGCAATCGGAATTGGCTATGTTCACCAGATCGTCCGTCGGCGTGAACCAATTGCCAGTTTGCGCCGAGACGATTCCGGTGACCTGCCAGTTGCCCACAATCTGGTTGGCAAGCCCGGTAAGGTTCGAGCCGAAGTGCTGGCCGTTCCCGAACGGCAAGTTATACACAAAGTTGACCACAAATCTGTGGCGCACGTCGAAATCGGCGCTGCCGTATTCCAGGTAGGGCTCCGTTTGCAGCCGGAAGTCTCCCTGATTCTGCGAGCCCAGGCTGGCAGAAGACGCGTCATCGAGCGCGTGGCTATAGGTGTAGGCCGCCTGAAATTGCAAGCCGTTAGAAAAGCGCTTTTCAAGGCGTAGTTGCAATCCATTGTAGTTTGAAAATAAATTCGAGCGCAGCGTTTCAATCCCGCCATCAATATTGGGATCGGGGCGGCGTGGAGCGGTAGGAATCGTCGAATCCGCCGTAGGGACCGCCTGGTTTCCATTGAACATCCCGAATAGATTGGCCCCGTGCGAGCCGACGTAGGAAATTTGCGCCACCATGTTCGCCGGCAATGCGTACTGAAAACCGACGAACCATTGCTGCATGAAAGGCGTCGTGATGTTCGGGCTGATGGAAAAAAGCAACGGAGTATTCGGATCAATCAGGGAGTTTGCAGGGAATCCCTGCTGCAGCGAGTTGAATCCTGGAATCGAACAGTCTATTTGTCCGGGATTGGGGTTCGCGGAATTCGTCAAACAGGGCTGGTTGAACCCCTGCGTCACGAAAAAGGGTGGATTGAAACCGGGGCTAGGATTGGAGTACGGCCCGTTTTCCTGGCCGCCATAAAAAATTCCGTAGGAAGTGCGCAGCACGAGTTTCTCGCTGATTTTGTAGGCCAAGCCTATGCGCGGCGCGAAGTTGTGGTAATCCGGTGGAACCAGCCCGGTCGAGCCGGTCCGGTCGATGGTAATTTGTGTGGCCAACGTGGGAGTCAGCTCGGCCGTTTGCCCCGTGGGCACAATCAGGCATCCGCAATTGAAATTAAAATTGGCCTGCTCATTGTCGGCGGCCTTCACCGGTGAATAATATTCGTAGCGCAAGCCAAGATTCAGCGTCAGGTTCGCTGTTGCCTTGAAGTCATCCTGAATAAATCCGGCGTAGATTTGCCGGTGATAGTCAACATTGTGCAGGTTCACGATCGAGCCGCCATCAGAGATGCCCAGCAGGAAGCTCGCAAAGCCGTAACCACCGGATCCTGGCGCCGCGGGATTATCTGTGAATGCAGCGCTGAAATCGGCGGTGCCGCGCGAGGCCGACGGCTGAAAGATCGTGAATTGTTCGAAGCGCAGTTCGGTGCCGACCTTAATCGAGTGGCGCCCTTTCACCCAGGTAAAATTGTCCGTGAAGACGTAGCTGTTCTGCTTCTCGATCGACGGCAAATAGCCGGAGCTGCCCAGTTGCGGAGCCGAGCCATCGCTGAAGGTCAAAGAGGGCAGCCCGCCGTTAAACGTGCCGGGCTCGTACGGAACGCCGGGATAATCAAGTTCAGCCGAGACGTTCTCGTTGTAATTGTTTTGATAGCGATGTGCATTGATCCGGTTGTAGCCAAAACGGAATTCGTTCACGTGAGTGGAATCGAAAACGTGAGTTTCGCTCAACGCCACGCTGCGATATGAAAAATCTTCGATGCCGTCGAAGAATCCGCCGCCATCCAGCACGTTATTGAAAGGCGAGGGAATATAACTGGGCTGGTTTTCGTAACTGAACCTGCCGAAGAGAGAATCCTTGTTCGAAATGGTGTGATCAATGCGCACGTCGAAATTGTTGCGAGTTTCGCTGCGTACGGGTACGGCCTGGTAGTTGAACCCCGGATTGGTCGAGTTCGGTGCGGGAATCAGCGCTGCCAGCCGAGAAGCCAGCGGGTCAGTTGATCCCGTGGGAAACACGTTGGTGGGAACGCCTCCAGCACCCACGCCGATCGGCACTCCACACAAGCCGCTGGGATTGGCGAGGGTGACCGGCACAACCTGAGTCTGCCGGGCGTTGAAGATTTCTCCCACGAAAGTTTGGTTACCGCTGCAATCCAGAGCCACTGCGCCGTTGGGATTGCCGGAGTTCGGGTCAATCGCCATTGCGGGAGTGTCGGTGAGCAGTTCTGAAAAGTCGCCGTTCACCATGCTCTGATCGGGGACGGTCGCCGTCTGCAGAAGTCCCTGGCGCAAACGAAATCCCTCGTAATCGGCGAAGAAAAAGGTCTTGTCTTTCTTGATCGGCCCGCCAAAAGTGCCGCCGAACTGATTCTGTTTGTATTCTGGCTTTTGCGGAATGGTTATGATGGCGGGAGAAGCGTCGAGCGCGTCGTTGCGAAAATATTCGAAAACGTCTCCGTGGAAAGCGTTGGTGCCGGATTTGATTACGGCATTTAGAATCGCGCCGTTGCCTCTGCCGAATTCCGCGCTGTAGTCGTTGGTTTGAACTTTGAATTCCTCAATGGCGTCAATGGGCGGCTGAATCACGTACGACGATTCGTTCAGCACGTCGCCCAGATTCGAATTGTTGTCAATTCCGTCCAGCAGAAAATTGTTTTGCAGCGAACGCGCGCCGTCCACGCTGAATCCGAAATTTCCGCTTACGCGCGAACCCGGCTCGCTAGGCACCACGCCGGCGCCGAGTTGCGCCAGCTGCGCAAAATTTCGTCCGTTCAGCGGCAGCGTCTCGATGCGCGTCTTATCCATCACTTCGCCCATCGTGCTGGTCTCGGTTTCCAATAACGGGTTCTGGACGGTTACCTCCACCTTCTGCGAAACTTGTCCGACCTCCAGCTTGACGTTTGCTTCAATTCGGCCCTGCACATCCAGCTGCACTGGCCCTGCCACCGCGGACTTAAAACCAGCTTTCTCGACGGTGATCGTGTAGCGGCCAACTTTCAGCGGACCCGCGACGTACTCGCCGTTGGCTCCCGAGGTGGTGTCGAACTCGGTTCCGCGCTCGACATCAACCACTCTGACTCTCGCGCCCGCGACAACTGCTCCCGACGCATCCGTCACTGTCCCGGCGATTACCCCGGTATCTTTCTGCGCCCAGGCGCTTCCACAGGAAAGGGCGATCGCCAGAACGAGGCCAACGACGCGCAAGCTCGTGATTATTCTGCCGCCAGGATTTTCGAGTAGGCTCTTAGCACTTGCTCGACCGGATAGAAAAAAGCGCACGAATTTGTTCACCGATAACCCTCCCCCCACAAAGTTGCGACACTTTCTCTCGAATAATAGCTGGCTGCGGAGCACCCCACGCCGCAGGATGACGAGAAATAGGCCTCAATCGCTCACGTAATTAGTCCTATTGTGCACATTTGTCAACTTTTTTTATCGAATATGATGTATTTTGTATTTTTGCGATCATTTTTCGCTGATTTGTGGCACAATCGGCTGCTTTTTGGATTGTGACCTTCGACGGAGAAGTTTGATGAGCCTGCTGGCCGAGGAACGGAGATTTCGCATCCGCGAAGTCCTATCTCGCGAGCGAACGGTTACCGCCTCCGAACTCATTCGCACACTCGGCGTCACGGCAGCCACCATCCGCCGCGACCTGGAAGCCTTGGAGAAGGAAGGAGTGCTGGTCCGCTCGCACGGCGGCGCGGTTTCGCGCACCTCGAGTACGAATTTTCAGCCTTCCTACGAATCGCTGGGCCGCAGCAATCGCGCGGAAAAACAGGCGATCGCGCGAGAAGCGGAGCGGTTGATACTCGATGGCGAAACGGTGTTCCTGGAAGGGAGCACCACCGTCTTTGAATTGGCGCGGCGCCTGCTTCATCGCAACCGGCTCACCGTGATCACGAATTCCCCGCCGATCGTGGATGAATTTCAGCGCAGCCAGCACGTCTCTGTGATTTCCACGGGAGGCGAACTTCAGAAGGATGTGTTCTATCTTTCCGGAGTTTGGGCGCAACGCGCCCTCTCCGAGATCCGCGTGGACAAAGCAGTGCTGGGCGTTAGCGCGATTGATCCCAGCTACGGCATTTCCACCGCCAGCCAGGCCGAAGCGCAAATCAAGAAAATGATTCTGAAGTCCGCGCGCGTCAGCATCGCCCTCGCGGACCACAGCAAATTCGGCAATCAGGGCTTTGCCTATGTGGGGCCCACGACCGACGTAGACATCCTGGTGACGGATTCCGGTACGGACCCGCAATATCTGCGTCCGCTTCGCGAAGCCGGCGTGGAATTAATTATTGCCGATGTGCGCGAGCCGTCCGTCGAGACGGACAGGAATGAGTCACCAAAAAGCCGCACGCGCTCCGGCGCGAACAAACACTGATGGAGAATATGCGCGCACATTTAAAAAAAGTCCTCTTACCATCGTTGTTCGCGGCCGCTGTGGCTGCGCTGGCGGTCCTGGCGATTCGGGTAACAGCCGACCCGATGTTCGCGGCCGCGGCAGCCGCACCATCGCGCGCCTCTGCTGCTGATGAACTCCAGGCGTTCGCGGCCTTGCAACCGATTGATACCCACGTGCACGCGTTCAAGAGCGATCCCGCGTTCACGGATCTGTTGGCGCGCCTGCAATTGCACGTGCTGGACATCTGCGTGGCCGATACCCAAGGCATCTACGGCGAATTGGCCGCCCAACTCGCGCGCGCCCAGGGTTTCGTGCAAGCCAGCCCGGGTCACGCCCGGTTGTGCGTCACCTTTAATCCATTCACGTTTCGGCAGAAAGATTTTGCGCAGGATACCGTCAAGCAGCTCCACCAGGAATTTGCTGAGGGCGCGGTGGCCGTGAAAATCTGGAAAAATATCGGGATGGAGTTAAAGACTCCCGACGGCAAGTATGTGATGCCCGACGATCCGGTCTTCGCTCCCATCTATCGGGAAATAGCGGCGGAGAATAAAACGCTCGTCGCGCACGTGGCCGAGCCTTCCTCCTGCTGGCAGCCGCCCAATCCAGACAGTCCCGATTACGATTACTACAAGGAAAATCCTGAGTGGTACATGTACCTTCACCCGGATCATCCGCGCAAGGAAACCATCCTGGCCGCGCGCGATCATCTGCTTGCGGAAAATCCGCAACTGCGCGTGGTGGGCGCGCACCTGGGAAGCATGGAAACCGATGTGGATGAGATTGCGAAGCGCTTCGATCGCTACCCGAATTTCGCCGTGGATACTGCGGCGCGCATGGAATATCTAATGCTCACGCCGCGAGAAAAGGTGCGCAATTTCCTGATCAAGTATCAGGACCGGGTGCTGTACGGAACAGACCTGGAATTCCTCAAAGCTGAAGCCACGCCTGACGCTTTAAAGGACTGGCAAGAAACGTACGCGAGAGACTGGAAGTTTTTGGCCACGGATCAGACGCTGCAGCTCAGAGGCCGCTCCATCGAAGGGCTTAATTTGCCAGAGCCGGTCCTGCGCCGCATCTATCACGATAACGCCGTCCGGTGGATTCCTGGGATCGCGGCCTCCCCGAAGTAACCAGGCCGCGAGCACTCCCGGACGGCGCCCCTGCTTCTAGAAAGCCCCTAGAAAGTTAGTCGTTGGATTTCGATTGTCGGCATAAGCGCCCGCACCGTAGCAAGTTCAATCCGGCCGGGCGCCTCCGCCACGCAATTGGCGGCGCCGCAAGCAGCCGCCAGGCGCAAAGCCTCTTCACCGGCGATGCCCTGCACGGCGGAGTATGCAAATCCTCCCAACGTCGCGTCGCCGGAACCGACTGCCGAGACCACGTTCATGCGCGGCGGGCTGGCCTTCCAAGCTGGTCCGTTCTTGCTCTCGAGCCAGAGCAATCCTTCGCGGCCCAGGGTAATCGCGGCGCTCCCCGCTCCGCGCTCAACGATCTCGCCAGCGGCATGAGCTATTTCCTGGATCGTCGCAAGCGGCCTTCCCAGCAGCGTTTCCGCCTCGGCGCGGTTTACTTTCACAAAATCCGGTCGCGCATTCGTGCCCGCGCGCAAAGCTTCGCCACTGGTGTCCACAAAAACTCTCGCGCCCGCGGTTCGCGCTGCGTCAATCAGCGAAACATAGAAATCGGGCTCAAGGCCCGCCGGCAAACTGCCGGAAATCACCAGCACCGCGCCCTTCCACTCGTCGCGAAGTCTCCGCACGCACGCCCGCAGAAATTCGTCTTTCTCCTTCGCGGTCGGCGTTGCGCCCGGCTCCAGAATCTCCGTCACTCGCCCCGCTGCGTCAATAATTTCCAGATTCACGCGCGTGATGGACTCCGTCGGAATCGCAACCACTTGAATGTCCAGCGCTTCCATTTGCCGCGCGCATTCCTGGCCGATCGCGCCGCCCAGAAATCCCACCCAGAAAGGCTTGGCTCCCAGCGCGCGCGTGGCCATGGCGACGTGAGCCGCTTTGCCGCCCGCAAGACCCTGCGCGCTTATGGCGCGATTAATCTCGCCGACGGCCAAAGACGCCATGCGCAAGCGGCGGTCCATGGCTGGATTGGCGCTCACGCAAACGATCGTGGGACCGGGCATAAATCCTTGCTCCTGGCTGGCATTTGTGCCAAGCTATCACCCTCTGGCGCGAAATAGTAACAAAAAGTAAGAAATCGAAAGCAGGCTTTTATCCATGCTCGCGGAAGAGCGGCGGCGAAAAATCCTGGAATTGACGCAGCGCGACGGCCGAGTTGTCGTCAAAGACCTGGCGCGCCGCTTTTCCACTTCGCTGATCACCATTCGCAAGGACTTGGAATCCCTCCACCAAATGGGCCGCCTGCAACGCGCTCACGGCGGCGCGCTACCCATAGACGCGTCAGCTTTGCGCGATCCCACCCTGCACGAAAAAGAGCAATTGCACCGGCGCGAAAAGCTCAAAATCGCCGCCGCGGCCGCGCGCCTGGTTCGTCCGGGCCACGTGGTGATTCTGGATTCCGGCACCACCACCACCGCGATCGCGCGCGCCATCAAGCACGTTCGCGAGCTCACGGTGATCACCAACGCCGTGAACATCGCCGCCGAACTTGCCGGCACGGATGTCGAAGTCATTCTAACGGGCGGCGTCCTGCGCAGGAATTCGTTTTCGCTGGTCGGGCCGCTCACCGAGGATTCCCTGCGGCACGTCACCGCCGATCTGTTGTTCCTTGCGGTGGACGGATTCGATGTTGAATACGGACTTACCACGCCTAACCTGCTGGAAGCGCGCGCCAATCGCGTGATGATGGAGAACGCCAAGACTACGATTATCGTCTGCGATTCCAGCAAATTTGGGCGGCGCAGCCTCTCTTTTATCGCGCCCACTTCGGCCGTCCATCACACCATCACAGACAGCAAAGTTTCCGCCCGGCACCTGCGCGGGCTGCGCGCGGCACATATTAAAGTCGTCGTGGTTTGATCTGCCATTTGGGAATTATCGCGGAGGAACAGTTGGTAGATTTGAAAGCAGGAATGGGCGCTCACACCATCGCGGAGATTCTTTCGGAACCTGCCACGTGGAAATCGTGCCTCAAGGCCATGGAGCAGACCGGCGAGCTGCAATCGCTGAATGAGAAACTTCCCAGAAACGTCGAATGGGTGTTCATCGGCTGCGGATCGAGTTTCTATCTGGCCCAGGCTGCGGCGGCCGGCTGGACGATTTTGACGGGCGAGAAATCCCGCGCGATACCGGCATCCGAAATCACGCTGTTTCCCCAATTATTTCCGGCGGCGTGCCAGCCCGTGCTGATCACTCGCTCCGGCTACACCTCGGAGGTCTTGCAGGCCGCTGAATATCTGGAAGAGCGTCTTCATCTGCAAACTCTGGCGATTACCTGCGGCACGGGTACTCCTATCGAAAAAATAGCGTCGTACTGCATCAAGCTGGCCGCCGCGGACGAAAAAAGCACCGTGATGACTCGGTCCTTTACCTCGATGCTGATCACGCTGCAGTCACTCGCGGCAATTCGCGGGGATCGCCGCGACGTTCTCGATGCGTTGCGCACGCTCCCCGATCAGGTCGCCGGGCGGTTGAATGCCATTCACAGCACCATCAAGTCGCTGGCGGATTCGCGCGCCTTTGCGGACTATGTATTTCTCGGGCAGGGCCCGTTTTTCGGAATCGCGCAGGAATCCATGCTGAAAGTGAAAGAGATGTCCTGTTCCTACGCGCAGTGCTTTCACACCCTCGAGTTCCGGCACGGCCCGAAAGCCATCGTCAGCCCGGAGACGCTGATCACCTTCATCATCAGCGAAGCAGGATTCGCCGCGGAAGTTTCGGTTCTCGAGGAAATCAAAAAACTGGGCGCAACGACGCTCGCGATTTCCAATGTTGGCGATTCCACCATTCGCCGCGCCGCCGATTACTTTGTGGAATTGTCTCTCGATGTGCCGGAAACGGCGCGCGTAGCCGCCAGCGTGATTCCCGGACAACTGCTCGGCTTTTACACCGGAATCAAGAAGGGTTTGAATCCTGACGAGCCTCGCAACTTGTCCCGCGTAGTAATGCTGGAAACCAAATAACAGAGGCCGCCAGAATGCCGCTTGATGTTTGCGTGGTCGGCGAGATTAACCCGGACTTGATTCTTTACGGCGTGCCGGCGCAGCTGAAGCCGGAAGAGGAATCGCTCATCAACGGATTCCGCCTCACGCTGGGAAGTTCGTCCGCCATTTTCGCGCACAATCTTGCGGTGCTGGGCACGCGCGTCGGCATGGTGTCAAAAATCGGCGCGGATTCGCTGGGCAAAATGGCATTCGACTGGCTCGCGAATGCCGGCGTGGATTTGACGCGTGTGCGCGTGGCTCCGAGCGGCCCTGCCACCGGTCCCTCTACCGGTCTGTCTGTGATTCTCGCGCAGCCCACGCATCGCTTCATCCTCACGTATCCCGGCACCATGTTTGAATTCAGCCACGCCGATCTGGATCTGGATTATGTTTTTTCCGCGCGGCACCTGCACCTTTCGTCCTATTTCCTGCACCGGGCCCTGCGCCCTCGCATCGCTGATTTGTTTCGTGAAGCCAAGGCCAGGGGCCTTTCCACTTCGCTGGACACCAACGATGACCCGGAAGGAAAGTGGGGAGGGGATTTGCTGGAGGTCCTGCCGTTCGTTGACATATTCTTCCCGAACGAGCGCGAAGCAAAAAAAGTCGCGGGCACCGATGATTTACAGCAAGCGATCGATAAACTCGCTCAACTTTGCCAATTCGTCGTCGTAAAACTTGGCTTGCACGGAGCTGTCGCGCGAAAAGGCGCCGCAGAATGGCGCCGCACTGGGATGCGCGTGGCGTCCGTGGATCCGGTCGGCGCCGGCGACAGCTTTGATGCCGGTTTCATTCATCGCTACTTGCAGGGAGCGACGCCGCAGGAGTGTCTCGATTACGCGGACGTGGCCGGCGCGTTTTCAACCACGTGCGAAGGCGGGACCGAAGCCTTTAAGGATCGTAACAAGGTCGAAGCATTTTTTCGCGAACACTTGACGTCGCGTTAAGCGCAATCCGCCAGCGATCCTCCGCCCCGCGTTACTCCTTCGTGGCTTTTATCAGCAGATGATCGGTAAAGCTAGCCTTCAGTTTTGCATCCGGTGCAGTCACTTCTCCCAGATCCTTGCCGTTGACGTAATCCATCACGCGATATTTTCCCGCAGCGAGCCCACGCAGTTCGATTTCGCCAGACCACGAAGCCGCTGCGGCCTTGGCAGCGCCCGCAGACGGTTGCGGCGCAAAAAACGCGTAGTACATCGCGCCATCCTTTTCGATGGCGTATCCCTCCGGAAAATCGTAGCCATAAACATAAAGATCGCGGAACGTGCCGCGGGAGAGCATGTTCTCGTTATAGAGACCGATCCACTTTTTCCAGTACTCCTCTTTTTGCGGCGTCAGATAGACGTCCGACAGTTTCGGCCCGTAATTTGGCCATGCGAATTTTGTGCCCACCACGCCACCCGTGCCGATCGTGGATGCAAAGTCAGAACCTAGATCCTTCTCATTTCCGTTCGGGTTCGCGATGCGCGTCAATTCCACATGATCGCCGTACACAGCGGCGTTCGGGCCCATCAGCGCTTTGTACATTTTCACGCGCTGCCGCACCTGCACGGAGCCCACGGGATCGGCCGTCACGGCTTGATCCAGATAACGCAGCCACGCAATGCTGGGCGGCGTGCCGCAAGGGCAGCTCTGCGTCACGCTATCCGGCTTCAGCGCGCGCGTGGTGTCGAAAATCGTTTTGTAGATATCGCCCATCGCGTACACCGAATCGTACGGCGTTTTGTGGTGGTGCTTCGGGTTGTAGCAGGCCGGCACGCTGTATATGTTGTCGAGCTTGTGCCCGTCAAAATCCCAATCCTTTATGAATTTTTCGGTCAGTTGCTTGTAGTACGCGCGCACTTCCGGGACGGCCGGGCACAGCGTCGCCAAATTCCGCGTCATGCGCGCAGGCTTGCCGTTCTTATCCAGAATCAGCCACTCCGGGTGCTGTTTCACCACGTCCGAGACACCGTAGGAATGCGATTCATATCCCGGCCCGCCATCCTCCACCGCCAGCGGCAACCACCACAGCTGTACCTTGATTCCCTGCTGGTGAAATTGCTGCACCATCTTTTGTATTTCGCCGTCGGGAAAAGTGTCGCTACGCGGCTGCCAGTCGCCGTAGTTGTTGAACCAGCGGTCATCCAGAGTCGCCCAGTGAATTCCGAATTCCTTGAGCTTGGGAATTGTCCCCAGCATTTGCGCCGGAGTCACGTCGGCAAGATAGCCCCACCCGCACCAGGCCACCGCGTAGTCTTCGCTATTGGTGGTGGGCCGTTTCAGGCCTTCGCCGTCAATCACATCGGAATAAATTCGCAGCGGCTCGTAATAATCTCCGGAATAGACTGCGATAAATGTCTCGGGACTCGCGTAAATTTCGCCCGGCTGCAACGCGTTCTCGGGAGTGAGGTGGACGCTGGCATCCACATGGCCATCCGATTCCGTTTTCACTGGGATCGAAAGCACCAGGGGCAGCGTCTCGACGTGGCCGATCGCTTCTCCCACGGTCTTTGTCCAAAACGCGACAACGGGTATCCCGCCGCCTACGCGACCCAGGTCTCCCTTCACTTCCACCACCGAGCCCATCTGATTTTCTTGCGAGAATTTCTTCGGAACTTCAAATACGTTTTCTCTGCCCCACTCGATGCTCGATCCGTAGAATGACCACATATCGTTGGGAGCGGCTGCCGGATCGGCCAGCGAAGCATTGAAGCGGTGGCGATCCAGGTCAACCGCATCCAGCTTCAATGTATTCTTGCCTGAATTTCGAATCGAGACGGAGACCAGCGCGACGCTCGGAAATTCGTCGTAGACTTCCACCACCAGCGTTTCTTCCAGATCAGCCGCCGAGTTCTTGCCGGTTAGTTCGATGCGTTTTCCTCTCGTTCCCAGCTGTCCGTGAGGTGCGGAAATCTTCGGATGCGCGACGTCGAACACCACATCCGGCAAATTCTTTGCGCCCGCTGTCACCGCGATGCCGGAAGCGCCTGCGGCGTCATCCAGCGAAAGCTTGCGGCCGTTGCTCACCAGGCTTGCAACCACGTACCCGTTCGGCGCGATCGCGAATTCAGCCACGGGAGAATTCACCAGCACGCCGGTCGCACTCGCGGCCACTTGCACCTGCGATTCCGGCACTTGCGCGGGCGGAGCGCCCACCGTCGCTTCCTTAGCGCATCCGTTCGCGAATAGCAGCAGTCCAGCAACAGCGAGCAGCGTGCTCCCGAGACTCCAGGTAAACTGCAGCCGTGCTCGTTTGCCGAAGAGCGCCAGGGTCATGGTTCCCTCGTTACAAAAAGAAGTAAAAAGCTATATTTCGTAACATAACGATACCTGCGCAATATCTCACATCAAGGACCTACAAGCCACTAAAAATGCCGACGCGAAATAAAGCGCGCCAGACGGCGATCCAACATTTAAGCCTGCCTTTCAATCCAGCGCTTTTGTATCATCCAAGCTTCGTAAATCGCCACAAGGATATAAAACTTTGCAGAATCGCATCCGCGCCGCAAGCCGGAACAAACTCGTCCTGGGCGTTGATATCGGCGGCACGAAAGTGGCCGTCGGCCTGGTGAACGCGCGAGGCCAGATTCTGCACGCCGCGCGCGCCGCGATGGTTGCGCGCGGCAGCGCCGAGCAGGGACTTCGCGCCGTGCTGCACGCGATGGATGCCGTGATGCCTCGCGTGCGCGCGGCACAAGCGCGGGTTCCGGCAATCGGCGTGTGCGCGCCAGGATGGGTAGACAGCGAACGAGGGGTGCTGCTCAGCGCCACGAACTTGCCGTGCTGGCGAAACTTTCCCTTGGCGCGCAGGATCGAAAAACACTACGGCTTGCCCACCCGGCTCACCAACGACGCCAGTGCGGCGGCGCTCGCCGAAGCAAAATGGGGCGCCGGCGCCAAATATGAAAGCATCTTTTACGTGAGCTTGGGAACCGGCATCGGCACGGCGATGGTCCGCGGGCGAGAGATTTATCACGGCCGAGCCGGCGGCGGCTGCGAAGGCGGCCACATGAGCATCAACTTCAACGGGCCGCTGTGCGGCTGCGGCAAGCGCGGGTGCGTGGAGATGTACGCCTCAGGCACCGCAATTTCCACACGCGCGCGCGGCCTGCTCCGCCAAAGCCGCTACAACCATTCGCAAATCCTGAAAATGGCTGGCGGAAATATTTCCAACGTAACCGCGGAGACCGTAAACAAAGCCGCACGCAGCGGCGATAAACTGGCAAAGCAAATTCTGGAAGAGACCGCCGGCCATCTGGCCATCTGGCTTGGCAATATAATTGACCTGCTGGAGCCGGAAGTAATCATCGTGGGTGGCGGAATCGGCCGGCTGATGACGTCTTATCGCGCCCGCATCAGGCGAACTCTCCAGACCTGGGCAATCAATCCAGGCGCGCATCGCGTACCGATTCTGAATGCACGTTACGGATCGCAATCGGCTCTGGCAGGAGCCGCCGCGCAGTGGCTCGCGCCGACGCAGCGATTCACCTCGCAGTCCAAGCGCTAGAAGCGCTCTAACTCTCTGATTTGCTGCAGGTTCGTCCGCGCGGCGAATCACCCGGAAGTTGCATCTGCGGCGTGCCAGCGAAACGCTTTGAAACCAAACCCGCCCCTGTCTCGTCGGAACATAATGCGTGTTAAATTTACCTCTAGGTGGTCGCCCCTGGAGGCAGTCCACGCGTCGCTGACCTAACCGCTGGGTAACAATCGACATCCTTTTGGCCGATGTCATCAGGGTAAAGCGGCAAGTCACGCGCTAAAGGTTGAATCATCGAATGAGGGAGCAAAGTGCCGGATAATATTTCCAAGATCGGAAGTTCTCACAGCGACACCACAACCACAGCGGCGCCCTCGACAGGGTCCGCTGCAAAACCGCGGCCGGCCACGCCTGAACGCATCGGCGAAAGTCACAGTCATGTGTGGATCTGGATCGTAGTGATCCTCGTTCTGGGAATCGGCGGCCTCATCTACTATCGCAAACAGCAGACCGCCGCTGCTGCCGCAAAAGCCAAAGCCGCGGCCGCCAATCGCAGTGTTCCGATTACCACCGCGAATGTCACCACCGGCCCCATCGGCATTTATATCAACGCTCTGGGAACCGTCACTCCCGTTTACACCGCCACCATCACCAGCCGCGTGGATGGACAAATCGTCAGTGTGAATTACGCCGAAGGTCAAATGGTTCACAAGGGCGACCTTTTGATCCAAATTGATCCCCGCCCCTATCAAGCCGCCTTAACCCAGGCAGAAGGCACGCTGGCTCACGACGAAGCCCTGCTCGGCGAAGCGCGCATTGATCTGGACCGTTACCAGCTGGCATTCAATCGCAATGCCATCGCCAAACAGCTGCTGGACGACCAAACGCAAACCGTCAAGCAATACGAAGGTTCCGTTAAGAACGACCAAGGCACCGTAGCCAGCGCGACCACCAATCTCGACTACGCCAGCATTAAAGCTCCGATTAACGGCCGCGTCGGTCTGCGCCTGGTAGATCCAGGAAATATCGTCACCGCCGGCAGCACCACAGCTCTGGTGGTGATTGCGCAGTTGCAGCCGATCACCGTAATTTTCAGCGTGGCTGAAGACTATCTGCCGCAGATTCAAAAGCAGCTGCGCCAGTCGGCAAAAATGTCGGTGGACGCATTCGATCGCAACCAGCAAACCAAGCTGGCTTCCGGCAAACTGCTGACCCTGGACAATCAGATTGACACCTCCACCGGCACCGTAAAACTGAAGGCCATTTTTGAAAACGCCGATACCGCTCTGTTCCCGAACCAGTTTGTGAACGCGCGGCTTCTGGTGGATACCCAGCAGAATGCCACGTTGGTTCCCACGGCGGCCATTCAACGCAATGCCCAGGGCGCGTTCGTATATGTCGTGAAGTCCAATCAGACCGCCGCGATTCAGACCGTCACGATCGGCACCACCGATGGCGGCAACGCGGCCGTGCAGGGAGTGAACTCCGGCGATGTGATCGCCATCACGGGATTCGACAAACTTCAGGATGGCGTGAAGGTCTCCATCCAAAAGCCGGCGCCCGATAGCAACGGTTCCGCGAACGCCTCCTCCGGAAACGCCGTGGGCAAAAGCGCGGGCAGTAACAGCGCGGGCAGCCAGGCGCCAGGCAGCGGGGGCAACCGTCCGTGAATCCCTCACGCCCATTTATTATCCGGCCAGTCGCGACCTCGCTCTTGATGTTCGCGATTCTCCTCGCCGGATTTGTGGGCTTCACGCAGTTGCCCGTCTCGGCGCTGCCCGAGGTGGATTACCCCACAATTCAGGTGGTCACGTTTTACCCCGGGGCCAATCCAGACGTAGTGGCTTCCGCAGTGACGGCGCCGCTCGAGAGGCAGTTTGGCCAGGTCCCCGGCCTCAGCCAGATGACGTCCACCAGCTCCGACGGAAGCTCCGTCATCGTCTTGCAGTTTTCGCTCGAGCTCAATATTGATGTCGCCGAGCAGGAAGTGCAGGCCGGCATCAACGCCGCGCAATCCTATTTGCCCGCGGATCTGCCCACGCCACCGATTTACAGCAAGACCAATCCCGCGGACACGCCGATCCTGACTCTGGCGCTGACGTCCAAGACAATTCCGCTCTCGCAAGTGGAAGACCTTGCGGACACGCGCCTCGCGCAAAAAATTGCCCAGCTGCCGGGCGTGGGCCTGGTGAGCATCAGCGGCGGCCAAAAGCCCGCGGTGCGCGTGCAAGTGAATCCCACCGCGCTTTCTTCTTACGGAATAAACCTGGAAGACGTCCGCACCGCGCTGCAATCCACCAGTTTGAATTCCGCCCTGGGAAATTTCGACGGCCCGCACCAGGATTATCAAATCAATGCGAACGACCAGCTCCTGACCAGCCAGGAATTCGCAAACGTGGTGGTCGCCTACCACAACGGTTCGCCCGTGCGCCTCTCAGACGTCGCGCACGTCGTGGACGACGTGGAAAACGTCCGCCAAGCCGCCTGGATGAACGAAACGCCTGCGGTGATCGTCAACATCCAGCGGCAACCCGGCGCCAACATCATTCAGGTGGTGGATCGCGTCAAGGCTCTGTTGCCGCTGCTGCAAAGCAATTTGCCCGCGGCTGTGCATGTAGACGTGCTCACGGACCGCACCGTCACCATTCGCGCGTCGGTGAAGGACGTGGAATTCGAATTGCTCCTCACCGTGGCGCTGGTGGTCATGGTGATCTTTCTATTCTTGCGCAACGTGCGCGCCACCATCATTCCCAGCGTCGCTGTTCCGCTTTCGCTGGTGGGCACGTTCGGCGTGATGTACCTGGCGGGCTACAGCCTAAACAACCTCACGCTCATGGCTCTGACGATCTCCACCGGCTTCGTAGTGGATGATGCCATCGTCATGATCGAGAACATCGTGCGCTATATCGAAGAGGGCGATGATCCGCTGCGCGCGTCCCTGCTGGGTTCCGAACAAATCGGATTCACGATCGTCTCGCTCACGATCTCCCTGATCGCCGTCTTGATTCCGTTGCTTTTCATGGGAGACATCGTCGGCCGTCTTTTCCGTGAATTTGCCATCACGCTCAGCGTCACGATTCTGGTTTCCGCCGTAGTCTCTCTCACGCTGACGCCGATGATGTGTTCGCGCCTGTTGAAACACGATCCCGAAGCTCAGAAGGGTCGTTTCTACCAGATTTCCGAGCGCGGCTTTGAAAGCGTCATCGCATTCTACGGCCGCACGCTGAAGTGGGTCCTGAAACATCAGATCGCCACGCTGGTGGTGGCCGTCGCCACGCTCGTTCTTACCATCATTCTTTACGTCATCGTGCCCAAGGGTTTCTTTCCGGTGCAGGATACCGGCATCATTCAAGGTATCTCCGAAGCCACCGAATCTATTTCCTTCCCCTTGATGGCCCAGCGGCAGCAGCAGCTCAGCGCCATCATCCTGAAAGACCCGGCCGTGGACAGCCTTTCTTCCTTCATCGGAATTGACGGCACCAATACCACGCTCAATAGCGGTCGCATTCTGATTAACCTGAAGCCGCTGGAGGAGCGGCACATCAACGCTTCCGAAGTGATTCGCCGCCTGCAACCGGAGCTCGAAAAAGTGGATGGCATCACGCTCTATATGCAGCCCGTGCAGGATTTGACGGTGGAAGATCGCGTCAGCCGCACGCAGTATCAATACACGCTGGAAGATCCTGATCTGAACGAGCTGAACGATTGGACCGCCAAGCTCGTCGCCAAACTAAAGCAAATTCCTGAACTGCGCGACGTCGCCACCGACCAGCAGACCGGCGGCCTTGCGGCGGCTCTGGTAATCGATCGCGTGACTGCTTCGCGCATGGGCATCACGCCTTCCGCCATCGATCAAACGCTCTACGACGGATTTGGCCAACGGCAAGTGACCACGCTGTACACGCAGCTGAATCAGTATCACGTGATTCTGGAAACCATGCCGGACTTCCAGAAAAATCCCTCGAAGCTGCAGGATATTTACGTTCGGTCTGCGCTCGCTTCCAATTCATTGACCACCTCTTCGGCTCCTAGCAGCAACGTGGTCACTGCCAGCACCGCTTCCGGCAATGCCAATTCGTCCCCCAGCCCCGCAGCCAGCAAGGCCGGGGGAACGTCCGGCTCTGCTAATCCCACGGCGGTCTCCACGCCCAATGGAGCCGCGGTGCCGCTCAGCGCGTTCACCCATTTCGAATCCAGAACCGCGCCATTATCGGTGAATCATCAGGGACAATTCCCGGTGGTCACCATCTCCTTCAATCTCGCACCAGACGCGTCGCTGGGCGAAGCCACCAAAGCCATTGATAAAGCTCAGCAGGAAATCGGCATGCCGCTCAGCGTTCAGGCAGCCTTTCAGGGCACCGCCGCGTCGTTCCAGCTTTCGCTGGCCAACGAGCCAATCTTGATTCTGGCGGCTCTCGTCACCGTTTATATTGTGCTGGGCGTGCTCTACGAGAGTTACATCCATCCCATCACCATTCTTTCCACCCTGCCTTCCGCGGGAGTGGGCGCCATCCTGGCTTTGCTGATCTGCGGCCAGGAACTCAGCGTCGTTGCGCTTATAGGAATTATCCTGCTGATCGGCATCGTAAAAAAGAACGGCATCATGATGATTGACTTCGCTCTGGAAGCCGAACGAAAGCACGGCATGAACTCCGAGGACGCCATCTACGAAGCCTGTCTGCTGCGTTTTCGTCCCATCATGATGACCACCATGGCCGCGCTCCTCGGCGGCCTGCCGCTCGCCCTGGGCACCGGCATTGGCTCGGAACTGCGCAAGCCTCTGGGCATCGCCATGGTGGGCGGCTTGCTGCTCAGCCAGGTGCTCACCCTTTACACCACGCCGGTGATTTACATCTTCTTCGATGACCTCGCCAAAAAAGTCGCGGCATCGCGCGCCGGCCACGGAACCACGGAGTCGGTCCCCGCGGATTAGCCATGAGTATCTCCTCTCCATTCATTCATCGGCCGGTCGCCACGACTCTCTTGACGGTCGCCATCGCCCTCGCCGGTGCCGTTGCGTTCCAAGTTCTGCCGGTCTCCGCGCTGCCGCAGATTGATTTCCCCACAATTTCTGTCGCCGCAGGTTTGCCGGGAGCCAGTCCCGAAATCATGGCGTCCTCTGTGGCCACGCCGCTCGAACGGCAGTTTGGCCGCATCGCCGGCATCACCGAAATGACGTCCTCCAGCTTTCTCGGCACCACCAGCATCACCATGCAGTTCGATCTGAATCGCAATATTGACGGCGCTGCAAGGGACGTCCAAGCCGCGATCAATGCCGCCCGCAGCTATCTGCCGGCAAACCTTCCAAGCAATCCCACCTATCGCAAGGTCAATCCCGCCGACTCCCCGATCATGCTGCTGGCACTGACCTCCAACGTTTACGATCGCGGGCCAATGTATGACGCCGCCTCCACCGTCATCCAGCAAAGGCTCTCGCAGATTCAGGGCGTCGGACAAGTCAGCGTGGGCGGCAGTTCGCTTCCCTCGGTTCGTGTGGAACTCAATCCCACGCAGCTGAATAGCTACGGGCTTGGCTTGCAGGACGTGGCGTCAATGTTGAGCCAGCAGAATGCCAATCTGGCGAAAGGGCAAATCAGCGACGGGCAAATCACTACCGATATCACCGCCAATGATCAGCTCCTGAAAGCCGATTATTACCAGAATCTAGTGGTGGGCTATCACAACGGCGCAGCCGTCAAGCTTTCGGATGTGGCGGATGTGGTGGACGCCGTTGAAAACATTCGTGCCGCCGGATTCATGAATGGCAAACCCTGCGTCTTGTTGATTATTTTCCGCCAGCCGGGCGCCAATATCATTGACACCGTGGACCGCATTCGCGACGCAATGCCGTCGCTAGCGGCGTCCATCCCCACGGCGATGGACTTCACCGTGGTTCTTGATCGCACCACCATGATCAGAGCGTCGGTAAAGGACGTCGAACGGACGCTGATAATTTCGGTAGGTTTGGTGATCCTGGTCGTATTTCTGTTTCTCCGCAACGTGCGTGCCACCCTGATCCCCAGCGTCGCGGTCCCGGTTTCTCTGATCGCCACGTTTGGTGTGATGTACCTGTGCAATTACAGCATAGACAACCTGTCACTGATGGCGCTCACCATCGCCACCGGTTTTGTGGTGGACGACGCCATCGTGGTGATCGAGAACATTTCGCGCTATCTCGAGCAGGGCATGAGCCCGATGGAATCCGCGCTGAAGGGCGCCAGTGAAATCGGATTCACCGTGCTCTCCATCAGCCTTTCCTTGGTTGCCGTCTTCATCCCTATCCTGTTGATGGGCGGCATCGTCGGACGCCTCTTCCGCGAGTTCGCGGTGACTCTATCGGTGGCCATCCTGGTGTCGCTGGCCATTTCCTTGACCACCACGCCCATGATGTGCTCCCGGCTCTTGAAAAGTCACGATGACGAAAAACACGGGCGAGCCTATCAGGCGAGTGAAAAATTCTTCAGCGGCCTGCTCGGATTCTATGAACGTACCTTGCAATGGGTTCTGCGCCATTCCGCTTTCACTCTTTTTATCTTGTTCGTCACCATTTCGTTGAACGTATTTCTCTTCTATGTGGTGCCCAAGGGATTTTTCCCGCAACAAGATAACGGCACCGTATTTGGCGGCATCCAGGGCGCACAAGATATTTCCTTTCAGGCGATGCAATCACTCACGCTGCGCTTCGTGGACATTATCAAGAAGGACCCAGCGGTGCAGAATGTCGGAGCATTCACCGGCGGCGGCGGCGCCGTCAATACCGGCTTCATTTATCTGGCGCTGAAGCCTTTGGAGGACCGCAAGATCAGCGCCAGCCAGGTGATTGACCGCCTTCGCCCCAAGCTGGTGTCCATTCCCGGGGCAACTGTGTTCCTGCAAGCCGGCCAGGACTTGCGCATCGGCGGCCGCCAGAGCAACGCGCAATATCAGTACACGATTCAGAGCGACAACATTGATGATCTGGTGGCCTGGGGCCCGCGCCTTCTCACGGAAATGCGCAAGCTGCGCATTCTCACCGACGTCAATACCGATCAGCAAAACAGCGGCTTGCAGGCGTCGCTGGTTTACGATCGTGACACCGCGTCGCGCTTGGGCATCACCCCTCAAATGATTGACAACACTTTGTACGAGGCGTTCGGGCAGGCCCAGGTTTCCACCATGTACACGCCTTTGAACCAATATCACGTGGTGATGGAGGTCGCTCCGCAGTTCTGGCAGGATCCCGAATCACTAAATGATATTTATATTCGCCCGTCGGTTGGCAAGGAAGTCCCGCTGGGCGCCGTCACGCATTTCGCGCCGACCACGGCTCCGCTCTCGGTCAATCACCAGGGCCAGTTTCCGTCGGTCACGGTATCCTTTAACCTCGCGCCGGGCGTCGCCTTGAGCGACGCCGCAGCCGCCATCAGCCAGATGCAGCAAAAAATGGGCGTGCCGTCCACGATCCATGGGATGTTCTCCGGAACGTTGCAGGCCTTTCAATCCTCGCTCTCCACCCAGCCGTTTCTGATCATCACGGCGCTGATGGCCGTGTACATCGTGCTCGGCATACTTTATGAGAGCTATATTCATCCCATCACCATCTTGTCCACGCTGCCTTCCGCGGGCTTGGGTGCGGTCCTGGCACTCTTACTTTTTCGTATGGATCTCAATGTCATCGCGCTCATCGGCGTCATCCTGCTCATCGGCATCGTCAAGAAAAATGCCATCATGATGATTGATTTCGCCTTGGCCGCCGAACGCCAGGAAAATAAGACATCCGAAGAAGCGATCTACCAGGCCTGCCTGCTGCGTTTTCGTCCAATCCTGATGACCACCATGGCCGCCATTTGCGGCGCTATACCGTTGGCCTTCGGAACGGGCACCGGCTCGGAACTGCGCAAGCCGCTCGGCATCACCATTATCGGCGGCTTGATCGTCAGCCAGGTGCTGACTCTCTACACCACGCCCGTGGTCTATCTTTATCTCGATCGCATGCGAGTTCGCTGGGATCGCAGACACCATCTCGCGCCAGCTCCTGCGGCAGAGGAGCCAGCGGATTGATGACACACTTTTCGCAATTGCCCGGAACGGCCGACAAATCAGTAGCACAATGGAGTCATAAGATTTCTACAATGGAAAGAACTCACGCAAAATCACAAGTTCTGATTGGCTCCGTCCTTCTTGCAGCATTCATGTTCGGCGGTTGCACGGTCGGCCCAAAATATCAGCGGCCCACCGCCCAGGCTCCCACGGCTTACAAGGAACTCACTCCCGCCGATTTCAGCAAGACCGACGGATGGAAGGTAGCGCAACCGCAAGACAACGTCCTCCACGGCAATTGGTGGACCATGTTTAACGACCCGCAACTGAACGCCCTGGAAGAGCGGGTGGATGTTTCCAACCAGAACATCCAATCCGCCATGGCCAGCTACATGGCCGCGCGTGCCATCGTCAAGGAAGCCCGCTCGCAGTATTACCCCACGGTCTCCGTCGGCCCTGCGATCACCGGGTCGCGTCAAGGCGCTGCAGCTTCGTTGGCAACGACGCCCGGAACCTCGATGTTTTACAGCTTGCCGTTCGACGCCACCTGGGTTCCCGACCTCTGGGGCCGCGTGCGCAATCAGGTGCGCGCCAACACCTCATCCGCGCAAGCCGGCGCCGCGGATCTCGAAAACGCGCGTTTGACCGCTCAAGCCGAAGTCGCCGTGGATTATTACTCGCTTCGAGGCCAGGACGACCTGAAGCAATTGCTGGATTCCACCGTGATCGCTTACCAGGAATCGCTCGACCTTACCAAGGTTCTGTATGAGACCGGCATTGATTCCGACGAAGCTGTGGCCCAAGCCGAAACTCAGCTTGAAACCACGCAAGCCGAGGACACCAATCTCGGCATTCTGCGTTCGCAATACGAGCATGCCATTTCCATGCTGGTCGGCCAGCCCGCATCCACATTTTCGATTCCGGCCGAACCGCTAAAGTCCAATCCGCCCGCGATTCCGTTCGGCGTGCCTTCCCAACTTCTTGAACGGCGCCCCGATATCGCCGCGAACGAGCGCCTCATGGAGCAAGCCAACGCGCTAATTGGCGTACAGTACGCCGCCTACTATCCCACGCTCACTCTCAGCGCATCCGTCGGCTTCGAATCAAAGTCATTCACTTCATGGTTTACGTGGCCGAGCCGGTTTTTTTCGGCGGGACCTGGCATGTCCGAAACCATTTACGATGGCGGGTTGCGCCACGCCACGGTCCTGCAATATCGCGCGCAATACGACGAGACCGTCGCGAATTATCGCCAGACCGTCCTCACCGCCTTTCAACAAGTGGAAGATAATCTCGCCGCGCTGCGAATTCTCTCCGTCGAAATTCAGCAGCAGGACACCGCCGTCAGTTCCGCCGAACGCAATTTGAAAATCGCCACGGACCGCTACAAATTGGGCATTGATCCTTATCTCAACGTGATCACCGCCCAGACCACGCTGCTCAGCAATAAACAAACCGACGTGAACCTGCGCATTCAACAAATGACTTCCAGCGTGCAACTAATCGAAGCGCTAGGCGGCGGTTGGGATGCGTCGCAAATTCCCACGTACAACCAGGTCTTGCATCAGGATTCGCCGCCTCCGCCGGCTCCGCCACAAGGCACTAAGTAGAAGCTGGCTGGCTCGGTTGACCTACGGCGCGGCCGCCAGGTTTGAGTAGCGCCGGCGTCTCCCCGGCTCCTTGCAGCTGCCGTGGTGGCGGATGCCCGGAACGCCAATCTCCTGATTGGCGTATGTGGCACAGCCACTTCTGGCCGTGCGCCGTTGCCTCTCACTGCTTTCTCTGCGCCTCTGCGGTAATTTTTTCGTCCTTGCCTCGTGATTTTGGTATCGTCTAATAGCTGCTCAGTGGCGCAATACGTCGCGACTGAAGCGCTCAGAACTGCAGACGACTCCGTGAAGCTCCTGCAAAACTACATCAACGGACATTTTGTGCGCGGCGCGCGCGAGTTCCCCGATGTGAATCCCGCCGATGGTTCCGTAATCGCCCAAGTTTCCGAAGCCACTCGCGAACAGGTAGATGAAGCCGTCGCCGCCGCTCGCCAAGCCCTCGGCGGAGAATGGGGCCGCTTGACGGTTCCCGCGCGCGCGGCGTTGCTGCACCGGATCGCGGACGGAATCGAGGCGCGCTTCCAGGATTTTCTTCTCGCGGAAGTCGCGGACACCGGAAAACCGATCTCGCTCGCCGCGCGCATTGACGTCCCCCGAGGCGCGGCGAATTTCCGCGCGTTCGCCGACGTCATCAAGACCGCCGCTCTGGAATCATTTCGCACCGAAACTCCCGACGGCGTCATCGCGCTCAATTACGCCGTCCGCAAGCCTCTCGGCGTCGTCGGAATTATCACGCCGTGGAATTTGCCGCTCCTGCTGCTCACCTGGAAAGTAGCTCCGGCGCTGGCCTGCGGCAATTGCGTGGTCGTCAAACCTTCCGAAGAAACTCCCGCCACCGCCACCTTGCTCGCGGAAGTCATGCAAACAGCCGGGGTGCCCGCCGGCGTCTTCAATGTGGTTCACGGATTTGGTCCCGACTCTGCCGGAGAATTCCTCACCGCGCACCCCGGAGTGGACGCGATTACCTTTACCGGAGAATCGCGCACCGGCGCAGCCATCCTGCGCGCGGTCGCTCCCACCGTGAAGCCGGTTTCCTTTGAGCTGGGCGGCAAGAACGCCGCCATCGTTTTCGCCGACTGCGATTTCGACGAAACAGTGAACGGCATCGCCGATGCCGTCTTCCTCAATACTGGCCAGGTCTGTCTTTGCGCCGAACGCGTGTACGTCGAGCGCCAGCTCTTCGATCGCTTCGTAATCTCGCTCCATCAAAAGGCCCAGGCTCTGCGCATTGGCTGGCCGATGGACCAGGCCACCACCACCGGCCCGCTCATTTCCAAAGACCATCGCGACAAGGTTCTCGCTTACTATCAACTGGCGCGGGAAGAGGGCGCGACGGTGATCACTGGCGGCGGCATTTCAAAATTTGACGATGGCCGCGACGGCGGCTTCTACGTGCAACCCACGATCTTTACCGGGCTGCCGGAATCCGCTCGCTGCGTCAAAGAAGAAATCTTCGGCCCCGTTTGCCATATCGCGCCATTCGATACTGAAGAAGAGGCCATTGGCAAAGCCAATAGCACCCCGTACGGCCTGGCAGGTTCGGTTTGGACTTCGAATCTCAAGCGTGGCCACCGCGTCGCCGAAAAACTGCGCGTCGGAATCACTTGGGTCAATTGCTGGTTTCTGCGTGACCTGCGCACGCCGTTTGGCGGTATGGGACTTTCCGGAATTGGCCGCGAGGGCGGGGTACACTCCCTGAACTTTTATTCCGAACTGAACAATATCTGCGTTAAGTTGAGTGATTGATGGCAATGGAAAGCAAAGTCGTTCCGGGAAAAGCGCAGCCGCGCGGGAATTTTCCGCATATCAAACGCGCCGGCGATTATCTCTTCGTTTCCGGCACCAGTTCTCGCCGCGCGGATAACACCATCGCCGGCGCGGAAGCCGACGCCCTGGGCGCGACGCAACTCGACATTCGTGCGCAGACCCGCGCCGTCATCCACAATATCAGCGACATTCTCTCCAGCGTCGGTGCGAAATTGAGTGATGTCGTCGAGATTTCCACCTACCTCGTGAACATGAATGATTTCGCGGGATACAACGAAGTTTACAACGAGTACTTCACCGAAAATGGTCCCGCGCGCACCACCGTCGCCGTCCATCAGCTGCCCCACCCCCATCTGCTGATCGAGATCAAAGCCATCGCCTACAAGCCCATCGCCGAAACCGAAAGGAAAAAATAATGCCATCCATAAAAACCATGAAGGCCTTCAATTTTCAGGGCTGGATCGACGCCCATCGCGACAAATTGCAGCCGCCCGTCGGCAACGCCCAGGTTTGGGAGGACGGCGATATCATCGTCACGGTGGTCGGCGGGCCCAACCAGCGCGTGGATTACCACGACGATCCCACCGAGGAATTTTTCTACCAGTTGAAAGGCGACATTTTCATCCGCGTGATGGAACAGCCCGGAAAGCCGCCCATCGAGATTCCCATCAAGGAGGGAGAAATCTTTCTACTCCCGAAACATACGCGCCATTCGCCGCAGCGTCTTGACTCCCGGTACCATTGGCCTGGTCGTCGAAGTTCCCCGTCCCGAAGGCGCGAAAGACGCCTTTGAATGGTACTGCGCGAAATGCCATCATCTGGTGTATCGCGCCGAAGTGCTTTTGCAGAGCATCGTCACCGATCTCCCGCCGCTGTTCGAAAAGTTTTATCAAAATGAAAAGCTGCGCGTCTGTCCCAATTGCGGCGAAGTCCACCCGGGAAAGCCGGCAAAAAAATAGCGTCGCGTTCGCGAATCGGAAACCAGATGCCAGTCACAGACATTCACACCCACTTCTTCCCGGAATCGTGGCCGGACCTCGCGGCACGGTTCGGCACGCCCGATTGGCCGTGGATCAAGCACACCGAGCCCGGCAAAGCTGCGATCATGATCGGCAATCGCGTGTTCCGCCAAATCACCTCGGCGTGCTGGGATGCTAACGTTCGCCTCGAACAGATGGATCGTGACGGCGTAAATCAGCAAATCGTTTCCGCCACTCCCGTGCTCTTTGCCTACAATCGCGAACCGCAGCACGCGCTGGATTGCGCTCGCCTGTTTAACGACGCGGCGCTCGAGCTCTGCGCTCGCGGCAAAGGAAGATTGCGCGCCCTCTGCCAGGTGCCGCTGCAGGATATTGACGCGTCCTGCGCCGAACTCACTCGCTGCATGAGCGCCGGCCATCTCGGCGTGCAGATCGGCAATCACGTGGGGGACAAAAACCTCGACGATCCCGGAATCGTGACGTTTCTTCACCATTGCGCCGACCAAGGCGCCGCTGTCCTCGTTCATCCCTGGGACATGATGGCCGCGCAGCGCATGCCCAAATACATGATGCCCTGGACCGTAGGCATGCCCGCGGAAACGCAGCTCTCGCTCGTGACGCTGATCGTCAGCGGCGCGTTCGATCGCCTGCCTGCGAGCTTGCGCATCTGTTTCGCGCATGGCGGCGGCAGCTTTGCCTTTCTTCTTGGCCGCTTGCAGAACGCCTGGCAGCACCAGGAACTTGCTCGCGGCGCTGCACAATTTCCTCCGAACCACTATCTCAACAGATTTTATGTTGATTCCGCCGTCTTCGAGCAGCGCACGCTGCAATTCTTAGTCGAAATCATGGGCCAGGACCGTGTTGTGCTCGGCTCGGACTATCCTTTCCCGCTCGGCGAAGAACGCGTCGGCGCGCTAATTCGCGGAAGCCAATTTTCACTGGAGACGAAAACAAAACTGCTCGGCGCAAATGCACGAGCCTGGCTCGCGTTACCGCAGGAACCACCCGTGGCAGCTACAAATAGGGCAACGCAAACAAGCGGCTCCTTCGGCTGCCCAGCCCGTGGCGCTGCGGACAACGTCGACTCGGCAAGCAAAAATGACAGCACACAAGCCGGGAAGAAATTAACCTACAGCTCTTACCTTCAAGTCCCGGAGCTGCTGCAGCTGCAGCATCCCGAATCCGCCCCCGAGCACCACGATGAACTCCTGTTCATCATCGTTCACCAAACCTACGAGCTCTGGTTCAAGGAACTGCTCCACGATCTCGATGCCGTCGTCGCGAACCTGCGCGCCACCTGCGAGAATCCCACCTCACGCGATGGCGTGTACGAAGCGGCCCGCCTGCTGCGCCGCTGCACGGAAATCATGCGCGTTCTGGTCGAGCAGTTCACCATCCTCGAAACGATGTTGCCCACCCACTTCCTCGCCTTTCGCGAAAAGCTCGCCCCCGCCAGCGGTTTTCAGTCTGAACAATTCCGCGAGCTCGAGTTCCTCTGCGGCCTGAAAGACGAAAAAATGCTCCGCTACCACGAGCTCACTCCTGAAACCCACGCCATCCTCTTCCGCCGCCTGCGCGAAGATTCCTTGCGCGACGTTTTCTTCAAGGCCCTCGAAGCCCTGGGCACGTTGAGGCCGCCAGCCGCCGCCGCGACCGAAGAAGAAAAATTCCAAGCCCGCGCCAAAGCGATTCACGCCCTTTACCGCGACGAACGCAATCACCGCGACTGGATTGACGTCTGCGAACGCCTCACCGAATTCGATGAACTGGTGGTGAGCTGGCGCCTTCGGCACATTCAGATGGTCGAGCGCACCATCGGCATTCGCATGGGCACGGGCGGTAGCGCCGGCTCATCCTATTTAAAACTCACGCTGGAAAAGAAATTCTTCCCCGAACTTTGGGAAGCGCGAACGTATCTGGAAGGATGATCGCTTGAGCCGCGATCCTGCCGCACACAAAACGCCCCTCCGCAAAATGCAGAAGAGCTCCCACACCATAACGCTCGTTGGCGCAGGGCTGACCGGCCCATTGCTTGCGATCTCCCTCGCGCAACGCGGATTCCGCGTGCAGATTTTCGAGCGTCGCCCGGACATGCGCCTCACTCGCGCCAGCGCCGGCCGCTCCATCAATCTAGCCGTATCCACGCGCGGCATTCACGCTTTGCGCGAAGCCGGCCTGTGGGACCAGATGAGCCGCATCATCATTCCCATGAAAGGCCGCATGATGCATTCGCTCGCCGGCGAGCTCACCTTCCAGCCTTACGGCAAAAACGACACCGAGGTCATCAATTCCATTTCGCGCGCGGACCTGAACGTCGCGCTGCTGAATGCCGCCGAAGCCCAGGGCGTCACGATTCGCTTCAACGAACGCTGCACCGGAATGGATTGGAACAACGGCGCCGCGCGTTTCCGCAACGAAGGGTCCGGCCGCGAAACCGCCGTGGATTCCGAAATCGTGATCGGCAGCGACGGCTCCGCCTCTGCCATCCGCTTGGACATGCAGAAACTCGGCCGTCTGAATTTCTCGCAGGAAACTCTCGACTGCGGCTACAAGGAATTGACCATTGCCGCTGGCCCCGGCGGAAAGCATCTTCTCGAGCCCCACGCGCTGCACATCTGGCCGCGCGGCGCCTATATGCTCATCGCTTTGCCGAATATTGACGGCACCTTTGCCTGTATTTTATTCGCGCCGTTCGCAGGCCCAGAAAGTTTTGCGGCCCTCGACACCGGTGAAAAGGCTCAGCGCTTTTTCGCTGCACGATTCGCCGACGCTGTTCCGCTGATGCCGCAGCTCCAGCAAAACTATGCAGGCAATCCCACCGGTTCAATGGTCACGGTCAAATGCGCTCCTTGGCAAGTGGACGGCAAAGTGCTCCTGCTCGGCGATGCCGCACACGCCATCGTGCCCTTCTTCGGCCAGGGGATGAATTGTGCGTTTGAAGATTGCAGTGTATTTCTGGAGCTGCTCGATCGGCACGGCCCCAATTGGACAAAGTTGTTCCAGGAATTCGAGCTTCGCCCGCAAGGTCAATACGGATTCCATCGCGGACATGGCTCTGGAAAACTTCGTCGAAATGCGCGATCGCGTCGCCGATCCGCGTTTTTTGTTCAGAAAGAAAGCCGAGCTTGCCCTCGAAGCCAAATATCCCCGCCACTTCGTGCCTAAATATGCGATGGTTACTTTTCATCGCGTCCCGTACTCGGTCGCGCTCTCGCGCGGAAAGATTCAGGATCGCCTGCTCGCGGAATTGTGCGATCCCATCACGTGCATCGAAGATCTAGACTGGAAAAAAGCAGACACCTTGATCCAGCGCGACCTCACGCCACTGGAGACTCTCTAAGTGCCCAGCGTCAAATTCGAAACCGGACGCGATTTCGCACAGATGATGACCGCCGCCGACCCGCTCGCGCCTTATCGCGATCGTTTCTATATCCCCAAAACCTCGGCTGGCTCCGACTGCGTGTATCTCTGCGGCCACTCTCTCGGCCTGCAGCCAAAATCCGCGCGCGCCTACATCGAACAGGAACTGCAGGACTGGGAACGCTTCTGGGAGTCGAGGGCCATTTTCACGCCAGGAATCCTTGGATGCCGTATCACGAAATCTTGACAGCACCAACCGCGCGGCTCGTCGGCGCGTTGCCCAGCGAAGTCGTGGTGATGAACTCGCTCACCGTGAATCTGCATCTGATGATGGTTTCTTTTTACCGTCCCACGCAGACGCGCCACAAAATCGTCATCGAAGCGAGCGCTTTTCCCTCTGACCAATACGCCGTGCAATCGCAAATCAGTTTCCACGGCTACGATCCAGCGGAATCGCTGCTTGAAATTGCGCCACGCCCCGGCGAGACCAGCGTTCGCACCGAAGATATCGAAAAGTTGCTGGCTGAAAAGGGCGAACAGATCGCGCTGATTATGCTCGGCGGAGTGAATTACTATACCGGCCAGGCCTTCGATTGCTCACGCATCACCGAGGCTGCGCACGCCCGGGGCTGCGTCGCAGGATTCGACATGGCGCACGCCGCCGGAAATCTCGAGCTTCAGCTCCACGATTGCAACGTGGATTTCGCCGTGTGGTGCAGCTACAAATATCTCAACGGCGGCCCTGGCTGCGTAGCCGGATGCTTCGTGCACGAACGCCACGCGCGTAATCAGGCGCTACCGCGGCTCGCGGGATGGTGGGGACACGACAAAAGTACCCGGTTCCAGATGCCCCCGCAATTTCAGCCCATCCCCGGCGCGGAAGGCTGGCAACTAAGCAATCCTTCCATTCTGTCCATGGCCGCGCTGCGCGCCTCAATGGAAATCTTTGACGAAGCCACCATAAAGCGCCTGCGCGCAAAAAGCGAAGCCCTCACCGCTTACCTCGAATTTCTGCTCGCGCAGCAGCCTTGCGAGAATTTCTCCATCTTGACTCCGCGCGATCCTTCGCAACGCGGCGCCCAGCTGTCGCTGCAAATACGGAAAGGTGGCCGCGCTATCTGCGACCTCTTGGCGCAGCAGGGCATCATCTGTGACTGGCGCGAGCCGGATATCCTGCGCGTCGCGCCGGTTCCGCTGTACAACTCGTTCCTCGATGTCCACACCTTCGCGGATAAATTCCTGTCGCAAGTGAAAGCGTAGGAACTGCGGAGCGAGTCGCGCACTTCAGCAGCGCAACCCTCACGCAATTACGCGTTTTCGCTCTTCGTCCCGTTGATAAGTTCGATGACGGCCTCACCTAAAACGCTTTCGCGATTCATCATCGCGAAAACAATATCGAAGTGATTCGTTCCGGCAAGCTCAAACGTGGAAACTGGAAATCCATCACCCGCCAGCGCCACCGCGAACGCGCCGCTCTGCCTTTTGAATTCGTCCGTCTCATTCTCGCCCCACGCGACGATCGTCCTCACCGGCTGACCCATCTTCAGTCGTAGAGGGCTCAGCTCGGCAACGTCCGCGCCCGTCAGATGCAGCGCCGCATCAATATACGTGCCCATCAGGGGCTCCAGATCGTAGATCCCGCTGAGCAGCACGGCGCCGGCAACTGCATCGTCAGCGAGTCCGTACGCTGCCTGCCAACCAGCTACCAAGAGCATCGCGGCAAGATGTGCCCCGGCGGAATTGCCCGCAACATAAATACGGCGCGCATCGAATCCCACCGTTGCAGCCTGCCGATGCAGCGACGCAATCGCCCGCCGGCATTGCTCCACAATCGTTCCCAGCGTAGCCCGCGGCGCCAAAGTGTAATCAATCGCCGCGAACGCAATTCCATTCGCCACGCAGTCCGGCGCGGCAAAAAGTGATTCGTCCTTCGAGTGCTCCTGCCAATAACCTCCGTGGAAATAAACCAGCAAAGGCGCATGCGCGGACGCCGCCGGAAAATAATCGAATATTTCATCCGGCCGCTCGCCCCAGGGCAAATTCTTCCGGCAGCGAAATTGTTTCTCCGCTTCGCGGCTGCGGGCGATGTATGCCTCGATGAACGGTTCAATCGCAGCCACACAGCTGCTCGGCGAATACTGCTGTTCGCGCTGTGCGAGCGTCCAATTCCGCCAGTTTGTTGGGTCAAGTGCCATGTGCAGGCCGATTCAGCCAATCGGCTTCGACGGAAACAATACTACAAGTTTGCTGCGGCGCTGCGGAATCGCGCGCTGATTTACAAAGCAGGTGTGCGTGGAGCCGAGCGGAACCAGGTGAAGCAAAGAATCCGATGTCGAAAGCTACCCGAGAAAGAAACCGCGTCCGTCAAATGTACGCTTCGTCTCGAACGATCGCCGCTCGCAACGATTCCGTCGAAGGATGGACGCGTTCTTCTTCCCAGATGCGCAACAATCCCGAAAAATAATAATACCAGTAGATATCCGGCACCGCGCGCTGGCACAGCCTGCTGATTTCGTCCGCCACTGTTCCATCACCCTTCTTCATCGTGAAGAACGGCGCGAAATCCACCGAATCAATTCGCGTCAGCGTCGCCGTTAGCGATTCGATCTCCTGTCTTCGCTGATTTACCAGCGCGCGCCATTTGTCCGCGGCCTCATCGTCCAGCATTCCGAAAAACGTTCTTCCTCCACCCAGCAGCGCCGGATGTTTCCGCAGAAAGAGCAACTGGTTAGCGCCATAAGTTGCGGCGCGCCGGATCAAGTCCGGAATCGTAAACGGAAGATGCTCGTGGATGGCTCGCGCCTCGGGAACGTAGCGGACGCAAAATCCCTTGCGGCTCAATCGCAGCCCCAGATCCGAATCCTCCGCCACCCGAAAACGCGCATCAAACGATCCGGCCGCCACCACCGCATCCCGTTTCACGCTTAAGTTGCAGGTCACCACGTAGGTGTACTCCCAATATTCACCAGCCTGCAGCGTCACCTGAGGGAAAAAAAAGGGGCTTTGCGTCAGGAATCGCGTCAGCGCGTGTTGTTGCGCCGCCGCAGGGAAACGAAAATCTCCCAGCACGCATTGCCGCACGTCTCGGCGAGTGTCGTGCGCTTTCCAATGCTCGGCGAGCAAATCCGGCGCGGCAATTGTATCGTCATTGAATAGCACCAGATATTCTCCGCGTGCGTGTTGCACGCCGCGCCGTCGCGCCGCTCCCGCACCCGCGTTTAACTGGCGCAAGTACTGAAAAGAATAATCGGGCCGAAAGTTGCGGCAGAATTGTTCGGTCTCGTCCGTGGAACCGTCGTCCACCACGATCACTTCGAACATTTCTGGGCGTACGCTCTGCCGCGCCAGCGCATCCAGACACTCCGCCAGCACGGGCTGGCGATTGTAGGTCGGGATGATCACCGAAAATATGGGTGTGTGCGTCTGCGCGTGAATCTTTTTAGCGTTTTTCGAGTCCGCCGGCGGCCGCAACGCGAAGCTTCCATTCGCGAGAGACCGCGCCACTCGCGCGGCATACTGTGCCGTCTTTTCGTGGTCACCCAGCTCGCGGTAACAGCGCAACATCAGTTGTACCGCCCGCAGATACATGCCGCTAGCCGGAATGCGCCCGCGCACATGACTGAAAATGTATCGCAGCTGCTCCAAAGCTTGCGTCGGCTGGTGTTGCTCCAGAAATTCGTCAGCCAGGCTGATGTAGCGGGCCATCCGCAGAAAAAGTCGCTGTGTCGCGGGCTCGCCGCTCACCGTCTCGGGAAACCGCTTCTCTACCATCAGATAGGCCCACACGAAATCAGCATCGTACGTCTTTGGTTTTGTGTGCCTGGCCTGCTGGATTAGAACGTGCACCGCTTCCTGCATGCGTTTTTCGCTGAAGTACTCGAGAATGTGTTCGCGTCCCTGTCGCGCCAGCCGGTTCCACAAGGTTTCGTCCCGATAGACACGAACTGCAGCGTCGGCGAATTCCTGCGGCGTGTCGGCAATCAACGCGGTTTCGTTGTGTTGCAGCGCCATGCCATCCGCGCCGATCGTGGTTGTCACCAGCGGCACCGCGTGCGCGAGCGCTGCAAGGTTTTTGGTCTTGATCCCAGTGCCAAATCTCACCGGAGAAAGCGCCACCCGGCATTTCGCGAAAATCGGATCCAGATCCGCAACGTAGCCGACGCGCAACACTCCCTTTTCCTTCGCGCCCAGTTCCGCAGGCAAATTGTTTCCCACTAGCGCCAGCTCCGCCGCCGGTACTTGTGCGCGGATGCGCGGCCAGATTTCCGCGAGCATCCAATCACTCGCGTCGCGATTCGCGGGGTTGTCAAAATTCGCGAGGAACAGCATGCCGGAGCGCTCCGCAAACGCCCCGCCTTCCCTCCCCACGGTCGCGATCATCGGCATTCGCCCCGTCACCAGCTCCGGTGCCGTCCGCAGAAAAGCGTTTCGATCGTCTTCTGAAATCGTCAGCACTACATCCGCTCGCCGGTACACCTGGAACTCGCGGCTGCCAAAATCCTCCGAGCGCTCATAGTCTGACCACTGGCCCGTAAGTCCGGCCATCTGCTTTTCGCGCACGCCTTGTTGATCGTCCGTCAGCACGGCGATGAAAGTGTCCGGAGAGCAGCGCCGTATTTCCTCCATGTAATGCTCTGGAATCGAAATGCCGTTCCAGAACCAATGAAAGAGAATCGCCAGATCGAATTGGTCTTCACGCAGCAGCCGCTCCAGATTCCATTCGACCGGAAATCAAATCCCAGAAATCGCATGCGCTCGGCGTCCGGGCAATACACCGGTATCCCCAGCGCCTCCACGCCCGCGGCATAGCGCTCGCGACTTACGCCGCTGCGGGCGATGTGCACCACTTTGTGGCCCTGCGCGCGCAGTTCGCGCAACATTTGCATCCACTGCACGTCCGCCCCGTGACGATCCGGATGCGGCAACATTTCGTGTACCACCAAAATGTTCAGTGGTCGCTCGGCCCTGCCGCCGTCGCCAACGTTTTCCGTTGCACCGCGTTCGGGCATCTGTTCCACCATCGTTCTCTGCTCTCGGAAAGGGGGGCTGTACGACCGCAACGCACACTCGTGCGCATCAATATGCCCAGCAAATCAGGCAATCGCGTTGCCGAATAGCGAAAGGTCTTAGAGATGGCGGATTCTACGAAACGTCGTCGTTGTGGAGTTCAGCAGGCGCAGGGAACTTGCAATAATGCGGCACAGTCGGCGCTTACGCTTCCTGCAATCGCGGGAAAACTAGCCAATCATTAATTTTCGTTAATCACGGCGTCCAAAATGTCGCCCTTCGTCCGCGCTGTTTCGTTTCGGCACGATGCCGGCATCACCCGTCACACAATCCATACCACGAATCCAGCAGGAACTACCGCGAGGGCTGCTGCTGCGTCAAACAATGTAGCGTGCCGAATCCCCACACCAGATCCACGGCGTGGATTCCCACAACAGCACGCCCCGGAAACAATTCGCTGAGGATCCCGAGCGCCACGCGATCATTCGTATCATTGAATGTGGGAACCAGCACCGCCGAATTCGTAATATAAAAATTCGCGTAACTTGCCGGCAGCCTCACGCCGTCGAAATGCAGCGGCGCCGGCATGGGCAGCGCGACCACCTCAATCTTGCTGCCATCCTCCAGGCGCGCACTGCGCATACGCTCCCAGTTGTCCTCCAGCGGCCGGTAATTCGCATCGCGCCGGTTTTGCTCGCGCACCAGCACCACCGTACGCGCGTTCACGAACCGGCAAAGATCGTCCACATGCCCGTGCGTATCGTCGCCTGCGATGCCCCGGCCCAGCCACAAAATATTCCTGACGCCAAGGCCCGCACGCAGCGCCGCCTCGATGTCCGTCCGCGTGAATCCTGGATTGCGCACCTGCCGCTTTTGATCCAGCAAACATTCCTCGGTCGTGAGCACAGTGCCGCGGCCGTTCACATCAATGCTTCCGCCTTCCAGCACCACGTCGCGCCCGTCGTAACGCACCGGCACAATCCGATATTTCAAGCGCCGCGCCACCTGTCCCGGAATGCCATCATCCTTCTTCCAGTCCGGATAACGCGCCCAGGCGTTGAATCGGAATCGCGCAATAGCTGTTTCGCGCCGCGGCTTAGCGCGCCTCACAAAAATCGGTCCGAAGTCCCGCGTCCATCCGCGATTCGTCGCAAAACGAAAAAATTGTACGCGCTTTAAATCCACGCCCACTCTCTTCAAAACGCCGCGAACCTGCTGCTCCTGCGCCCGTGAATTCACCAGGATTCGCACCATCTCGCCCGGCGCAATCTTCCGCACGATTTCGCCATACACCCATTGAATCGGTTCCAGCTTGTCCGGCCAATCCGTCGGGTTATGCGGCCAGCCGATCCATGTGGCTTCGTGCTTCTCCCATTCGGCAGGCATGGAAAAACCCAGACCAGCGGGAGTGGTTCGTTCAGTCATAAGGTTTGTGCTGAGCGGCGGTTTCAAGATTTGTGGTCGAGGAATCGTTGTTCGATGCCGTGATAAGCGTCAATGCGCCGGTCGCGCAGAAAAGGCCAATTGCGGCGCACGTCTTCCAGGTGCGTCAAGTCCACCGTGCCGTACAAAATTTCTTCGCGCTCGCTGGAAGCCTCCGCAATCACGACTCCCTGCGGGTCGCACAAAAATGATCCGCCCCAGAATTCCAGCCCGTCGCCGCCGGCCGCGGGAATTTCGTGCCCCACGCGATTCACGGCCGCAACGTAAATCCCGTTCGCGATAGCATGTCCGCGCTGCACTGTGCGCCAGGAATCGTGTTGCGCCACGCCATTCGCTTCCTTCTCGCTGGGATGCCACCCGATCGCCGTCGGATAAAAAAGAATGCACGCGCCGTTCAACGCCGCCAGGCGCGCTCCTTCCGGATACCACTGGTCCCAGCAGATCAGCGTGGCGATTTTTCCCGCCTGCGTCGCAAACGCGCGAAACCCCAAGTCCCCCGGCGTGAAATAAAATTTCTCGTAGTACGCAGGATCGTCGGGAATATGCATCTTCCGATAGATTCCCGCGATCTGGCCGTCTGCATCAATGATCGCCGCTGTATTGTGATATACGCCCGCCGCCCGCCGCTCAAATAGCGGCGCCACCACCACGACTCCGGCCTTCTGCGCCACGCTCCCCAGCGCTTCCGTCGTCGGGCCCGGAACAGCTTCCGCCAAATCAAAATTGGCGGTGTCTTCTTTCTGGCAGAAATATTGCGATTGAAATAATTCCGGCAGGCACACCACTTGCGCGCCGTTGCGCCCTGCCTCTTCAATCTTCGCAATGGCCCGCGCGAGATTCTCCCGCGGATTGCGACTCACGGCCATCTGTACCAGGCCAACATTGAATTTCAAAGGATCGCTCATCATCAGAAAATTTACACGAAAACCGCACGCAAGGCCACCTGCAACACGTCCATATCCTTCGCGCATTCAGTCACTTGGACGCCACCGGGACGCCGCGTCCATTTAAGCACCTTCTTCGTGAGTCTCGAGTTCACAGCGGGCATCGAATCCGGTACCATTAGACTCTAAGCAAAAGGCGCGCAAATCGCGGTACGTACCCGCGTCACTGAGGAAAAGAACCAGATGGGCGTTCCAGTTTCACAAATGTGGACCACGGCTTCCTACGTCATCAGCCAAAGGCTGAAGGGACGCAAGCACTACCCGTTCGTCCTGATGCTGGAGCCGCTGCTCCGCTGCAATCTCGCCTGTGCCGGCTGCGGCAAAATTCAATATCCCGCCCACGTTTTGAAGAAGCAGCTCAGCCCCGAAGAATGTTTCCGCGCTGTGGAAGAATGCGGCGCGCCGATGGTCAGCATCCCTGGCGGCGAGCCGCTGATGCATCCCCAGATCGCTGAAATCGTAGACGGCCTGGTCGCGCGCAAGAAATACATCTACCTCTGCACCAACGCGCTGCTGCTCAAAGAAAAGCTGCACCTGTTCACGCCCAGCAAATATTTGTCCTTTTCCGTTCACATGGATGGCCAGCGCGAGGAACACGATTTTGCCGTTTGCCGCGAAGGCACCTACGACATAGCCGTCGAAGCGATCCAACTCGCCCTGCAGCGCGGCTTCCGCGTAACCACCAACACCACCCTCTTCGACGGCGCCGATGCAGAAAGCGTCCGCCACTTCTTTGACGATATGATGGACCTCGGCGTCGAGGGCATGATGCTCTCGCCCGGATACACCTACGACAAAGCTCCGGACCAGGAACATTTCCTCAGCAGAAAAAAGACGCGGGCGCTGTTCCGCCAGATTTTGAGCAACCGCAGCGAAAAGTGGCGTTTCAACCTCAGCCCGCTGTTCATGGAATTTCTCATGGGCAAGCGCAATTACAAATGCACGCCCTGGGGCATGCCCACCTACAATATTTTCGGCTGGCAGAAGCCTTGCTACCTGCTGCAAGACGGCTATGCCGACACTTTCGCGGAACTGATTAGCGAAACCGATTGGGACCGTTACGGCACTGAAAGCGGCAATCCCAAGTGCGCGAACTGCATGGTTCACAGCGGCTACGAAGCCAGCGCCGTGGACCATATGTTCGGCTCGCTCGGCGGATTTTTGAGCACGGTGCGCGCGACGATTTTCAACAAATACAAAGACCCCGATGCCATGGGCGGCGCCGCGAATGGCGCGAGCAAGAATTCCGGCCAGCTCGTACAGATCGCCATGTCGCCGAAGGCCTAGGCGGTCGCAATCGCCATGTCAGATCCCCACACGTCCGCACAGCCCGAATCCGCCGCTGAAGAACGTCTCGGTTTCGTCCACGAAAATCTGGAAGGTTGGATTCCTGCGCTTGCGTCCGTCTCGGAAATTCACGAAGCGCTCGAGAAAGCTTTCGACTACCGCGGCGACCTCACCATCACGCTGAAAAACGGCCAGAAAATCGAAGGCTACATCTTCGATCGCAAAATTAAGGGTCCCGCGCTCTCCGATTGTTTCATCCGCGTGATGCCCAAGGACCAGCCCGGAAAACTCAGCATCCCCTACAGCGATATCGCCGCCTTGGCATTCACAGGACGCGACACCGCGGCCGGCAAAAGTTTTGCCGCCTGGGTGAAGAAGTACAACGAAAAGAAGGCCGCTGGAGAAAAGAACATCGGCATCGACGCGGAACCGCTCGACTAACAACTTCACTTATTGCGTGGCGACCTTTTCACTCCGCTTGGCCCTCTGCTCCTGATATTCCTGCCACGTCAAATAAACGATCACCGCATCGAAAACCGTCAGCCAGATCAGCGCCCATGCATGCGTGTGCGTGAAGCGATGCACCTGATACACCATGAACGCGCTGAAAACGGCAATCGTCAGCGGGTACGCCCAGATCTTATTCAGCAACAGGCAAATCACCAGCGCCAATTTCACAATCCCGTGCGCGAGCAAGTAATACGACGCGAACCTGGCGCCGTGATCGGCGAACCGCTGCGAAGCATTCAGCACATGCACAGCAAACGGATGATGCGGCGCATCGGCCAGCACGTTCTCGCCCAACCAGCGCACCAAGTCATTCATCTGCGCTGGTTTTACCAGCCACAACAGCACGCCGCTGGCAATTTCGAACAACGCGCCCACGCCCTTCAGTGAGATGCCTACTTCGAATGATTGGTGGAGAATTGATTTGCGCTGCATGCTCATGGGCCTTCTACAAGGACCGGCGTTCCAGCTCGGCCAGATGCTCGGCAAAATGCTCGCGCCAATCGAGCGGCAGCGCCTCCAGTTGAATTACTCGCCGCAGCAACGCGATATCCGTGCCGTGATTGAAAAGCTTGTTGATGTCGCTCACCGAAATCCCGTTCGCATCTTCCTGCACTCGCTCAATCGCGTCTCCCGCGGCCACCTGACCCTCTTCGATCACCGAAAAGTAAAAGCCAGAGCGGCCGCTTTGCATGAAACGTTTCAAGATATCATCCCGCTGAAATTTCGCCGCCAGTTTGAAACACGGCACACGCGGCTGCGTCACTTGCACCGTAGCCTGCCCCACCCGCAAGACGTCGCCAATGTGCGTGTCCTTCTCGTCCAATCCTTCCGTCGTTAGATTTTCTCCGAATTGTCCCCACGGCATTTCCATCTCCGGAAATTCTTTCTTCCAGAACTCATAGTGCTCCGCAGGATACGCGTACACCGCCTTGTATGGCCCGCCGTGCACAGACAAATCCGCCTGCCGGTCGCCATCCAAATCCAGCTGCCGCATCATCACCGGTCCAGCAACCGGCTTCTTGAATATGCCGGTGTTAAACGTCTGGCCCCTCCACGCTACCAGCCGCGGCAGCGCCACATTTACGGATAACACTTCCATTTTTTCTCTCAGCCTGGTTTCGAACGCAGCCGCAAGCTCGCTGCTGCATTGTCTTCCGTCAATGTTCGCACAACTTCCACTGTTTCAGTCACGCTTAGAACCCCGCGCCATGCCCGCCTCCCTTCGATGCTCGCCGGCCCACTCGCGCTTCGCGCCGCAGGCAGGTGGCCCCGTGCCATCGTTTTTGGATATGCCAATCGTTTCGTCTTCCGCGAAAGAAATCGTTGCAGGCGGGCTGTTCTTCGCTGTCGCTATCCTCATCTAACGTTCATGAGCCACGCTGCTACGCCCCACGCAGTTCCCAGATTTCCTAAATGAACACTGTGCGTAATTCTTTTTCTTGCCCCGACCGCAATCACTGTATGTTGGACCTAGTTTCCTTCTCCCTTGGGGCGTCCCGGCGATGAAAAGGCTCAGTTTCCTGGTATCGCTAATCACCGACGATAATGATTTTCAAGTCGAGCAAGCACGAGCTGCCGAAGCAACCGCTCAGCGCCTCGGCGTTGACATCGAGATCATCTACGCTGGCAACGACTCCATCAATCAAAGTCAGCAACTATTGAACGTCATTCAAGCGGATACTGCGCAGCATCCCGATGCGATCATCTTCGAGCCCGTCAGCGGCACTGCTCTGCCCCACGTCGGCCGCGCCGCCGCGGCCGCAAAGATCGCCTGGGTGGTCCTCAATCGCCAGGCTGAATATCTCTCCGATCTTCGCCGCACCAGCCCCGCCCCGGTATTTTGCGTGAGCTCGGATCATTTGGAAGTCGGGCGCATCCAGGGCCGTCAGCTGGCGGCCCTGGTTCCGCAAGGCGGCGCAGCATTATTCATTCAGGGACCGTCGGACACTTCCGCCGCCGTGCAACGCAGAATCGGAATGCAGGAAACCATGCCGCGCAATATCAAGCTCATCGCGATGAAAGGCCAGTGGACTCAGGAAAGCGCCTTTAACGCAGTATGCTCGTGGCTGCGCTTGTCCACTTCCGATAAGCTGCCCATTGATGCAGTCGTCGCCCAGAACGACGCGATGGCTCTCGGCGCCAGAAAAGCGCTCCAGGAACAATCCAACTCCGCCGTGCGCGACAAATGGATGAGCCTGCCATTTCTGGGCTGCGATGGACTTGCCAACACCGGTAAGAAGCAAGTCGCCAGCGGAGCTCTCGCCGCAACCGTCGTGATTCCGCCCAACACGATTCTCGCAGTCGAAATGACCTTCAAAGCCCTGCAAGAAGGCGCCGCGCGTCCCTCCGAACTAGCCTTGACCCAACCAGTGTCTTTCCCCGCGTTCAATGAGCTCACTGCGAAGCGCTACGTAAACAAAGGCGCGCTAACCACGTAACAAAATCCGCGCCAATTACGCATTCACGCCGAATCAATGCGCATCCAGCAGCGCAATCCGCGCACCAAGAGATCCACAGGAGCGAAAATTTCCACAGCCTGAGGCCCAAATTAATCTTGCATTACAGCTTGACACTTTGATGCCTGTTCGGTAGTATCGGGGTTCGTCTGTAGTCCTTCCAGCTGGCCTGGATTGACCTGCTCTTTGACAATCGGATGATACATGCCAGAACCCGTTTGGTTACGGTTCGTGCGCCGGGTGTACCGGTGTACGTACCACATTTGAGATAACCGAGCGATTTAAACAGTTCGTTCCCATCCGTGGCGTTTCGATGCGAATCGACAACGCACACGTGTGGAAACACCAGATTTCAAACGAGAGTTTGATCCTGGCTCAGAGCGAACGCTGGCGGCGTGCTTAACACATGCAAGTCGAACGCGCAGCATCCTGTAGCAATACAGGGTGTGGGCGCGTGGCGAACGGGTGCGTAACACGTGGATAACCTTCCTTCAGGTGGGGAATAACCCAGTGAAAATTGGGCTAATACCGCATAACATGACGATGCCACATGGTGTTGTCTTCAAAGCCGCAAGGCGCCAGAAGAGGGATCCGCGGCCGATTAGCTTGTTGGCGAGGTAATGGCTCACCAAGGCTTTGATCGGTAGCCGGACTGAGAGGTTGGCCGGCCACACTGGAACTGAGACACGGTCCAGACTCCTACGGGAGGCAGCAGTGGGGAATCTTGCACAATGGACGAAAGTCTGATGCAGCAACGCCGCGTGGGGGATGAAGCTTTTCGGAGTGTAAACCCCTTTCGACCCGGAAGAATGCCCGCAAGGGTTTGACGGTACGGGTATAAGAAGCCCCGGCTAACTACGTGCCAGCAGCCGCGGTAATACGTAGGGGGCCAGCGTTGCTCGGAATTACTGGGCGTAAAGGGTCCGTAGGCGGTGTGGCAAGTCGGGAGTGAAATCTCTGGGCTTAACCCAGAGGCTGCTTCCGAAACTGCCATGCTAGAGTGTGAGAGAGGCGAGTGGAATTACGGGTGTAGCGGTGAAATGCGTAGATATCCGTAGGAACATCCGAGGCGAAGGCGGCTCGCTGGATCACAACTGACGCTGAGGGACGAAAGCTAGGGGAGCAAACAGGATTAGATACCCTGGTAGTCCTAGCCCTAAACCATCAGGACTTGGGGTGTGCCCTGTACGGGGCACGTCCCGTAGCTAACGCGTTAAGTCCTGCGCCTGGGGAGTACGGTCGCAAGGCTGAAACTCAAAGGAATTGACGGGGGCCCGCACAAGCGGTGGAACATGTGGTTCAATTCGACGCAACGCGAAGAACCTTACCTGGGCTTGAACCGCACAGGACCATCTTTGGAAACAGAGACTTCCCGCAAGGGACCTGTGTAGAGGTGCTGCATGGCTGTCGTCAGCTCGTGCCGTGAGGTGTTGGGTTAAGTCCCGCAACGAGCGCAACCCTTACTCATAGTTGCTACCCGCAAGGGAGAACTCTATGAGGACTGCTCCGGATAACGGAGAGGAAGGTGGGGATGAGGTCAAGTCAGCATGGCCTTTATGTCCAGGGCTACACACGTGTTACAATGCGCGCTACAGAGCGTTGCAAACCCGCGAGGGGGAGCTAATCGCACAAAAGCGCGCTCAGTTCGGATTGCAGTCTGCAACTCGACTGCATGAAGCCGGAATCGCTAGTAATGGCGCATCAGAACGGCGCCGTGAATACGTTCCCGGGCCTTGTACACACCGCCCGTCACATCACGAAAGTGGGCTGTACTAGAAATCGCCGAGCCAACCGCAAGGAGGCAGGCGCTCAAGGTATGACTCATGATTGGGGTGAAGTCGTAACAAGGTAGCCGTAGGAGAACCTGCGGCTGGATCACCTCCTTTCTAAAAGAAAAGGGAGTACGACCTGCTTCGGTAGCAGGTACGGCTCTCCACCGGTTCCTTAGTGAACCGGGTTCGGCTCTCAAAGCCCGACGGGTTCTGACAAGTACCATCCGATCAAGTCAAACGAGTTTGCTACAGACAAACGCAAGCCCCGGCTCGATGTGAATCGAGCCGGGGCTTTTTGTTTTTAAGGCACAGTTTTGCCGGCGATCAGATCTGGTTTAACGCTGTGCGTGAAATTCCCTGCAGAGGAAGGTTTTGACTCGATAGCGGCCGCCTGCTTTTTCCTTTTAGGCGGGCGTCGTTGACTTCGGTAGCGCCGGCGTCCCACCGGATCCGTCGCCGTTGCCTTCGTAGCGGCGCACTTCAGTGCGCCATTGATGACGCGACAATCGCCTAAGCCGTAACGTTCAGCCCGCCACCGCTCGTCTGCGACGAAGTAGGAGTAGATCCCGATCCAGATGTCGAGCCCGTGCCACCGCCCGCGCTAAATTGCTCCAAATCCTGCTGCAGCGCCGCAAACGCCGTCTGCGCGCTCGATAGATTCCCTGCTTGCAGCGCCGACGAAAGCGAATTCAATGCCGACGAAATCTGGCTCCCCTGCTGTCCACCGCCTCCACCGCCGCCGTGATGGTGGTGATGGTGCACCGCACCCGACCCTTGCTGTTGCTGCTGAAAATCCTGCTGGATCGTCGCGTAATCCTGCTGCGCTCCCGAAAGGTTGCCGTTCTGCAGGTCCTGTGCCAACGCTGTGAACGCCTGCGCGATCGGGTTCGCACCGTTCGCCGTCGCGGTTCCGCTCGTGGTCCCGGTTTGTGCGTTCGGAAAGTTCTGTGACAGTGTCGCGTAATCCTGCTGCGCCTGCGTCAAGTTACCCGCCTGCAGATCCTGCCCCAGCTGCTGGAACTCACTCCGGATCTGCTGAAATTTTCCCTGGCCACTGCCGTTCTGCGCGCTCTGTGTGGCCGTCAACAAAGAACTCAACGCTGTATTCGCGATGCCGGATATTGACATTCTTCACCTCAGATGAAGAGCTCGTAACGCAATCTAGTTGTGCCGATTCGGTGCAGTCCAGCTGCCGCAGAATGTGACGAGGCTCAATCCGCAGAGTTTTCGCAAGTGTAACGCGGCTACTAGTCTCATCGGCAATCGGGCTCCAGACTTGAATTCGGTCCAAACAACGGCGCCTCGTGGACCTTCCATGTGCAATGCGCCAGCCAGGGCGGCGCTTGATGACGTCAGCGCTCCTTCGTTGAGGGCAGGTGGGTTACCAGGGCCGCGTTGCTTCGAGGGTCTTCCGGAAGGAAACAACTGGGAATGAATCTCCGTCGGCCGTAACTACCGCCCGGCAAATATTTCCGACGGACGAACTCTCTTTCGCAGAAAATCTCGACCTCTGCAATCTATTCGATCACGATCGAATACTTCGCTGTCTTCACTGGCTTCGCGTCCTTCTCAAACGGACGCACGTACTCAAAATTGAGTTGCACGGTGCCTTTGCCCACCGATTCAAATGTCCACACTTCTTCGCCCGCCGCGCCCACAGCGCCGGAATCGGCCGCGTGATAATCATTCCCAACCTGCTTCAGCACCGCGGCATCTAGCGGCGCTGTCAGACGCCAGCTATAACCAGTGGTACGGTTCGCGGCAAGCGTGATTGAAAATTGTTTGCCTGCCAGCACACGTATCTCTTCCACTCCGCCTGCCACATCGAAACCCGTCGAGCTTGCCGGAATTGCCGCGGCCCGCGAAGCAGCGGCCGCCGCCGCAACGCTCGCCACTCTCGCGCCCTGGAAATTTCCACGCGTGTCGAAATTGAATGCCAGGGTAGCAGTCCCCACTTCGGCGCAAGCGTGGCAACCGTCGCGCAGTGTGTACTGCACCAAAAATGTCTGCGTTCCCCAGCCGGTGGATGTCACCGTGGGCAACTTGCTATCGAAGCGGTCGCCGGGCCATAGGCTGATGTGCGGATATTGCTCCGCGAGCGCCGCATAGGGCGCGTTCTTCCTCATCTCCTCATCAAGCGTAAAGCTTTCGTCATCCACGTCAATGGGCGAAGGATTCCCATTCACCAGCAACACGCCTTCCAGTTCGTTGGCGCGAAATGCATACTCGATGTACGCGATGTCCACTCGTTCCACTCGCCGGAATGCACGCAAGTAAACAACTCCCAGCGACGCCGCGAGGCTTTCCGTAAACTCCAGCGCCTCGGGCGATGCCCCGGCGGATTTCATTTCGTTCAGAAAACATCTCTCGATGTGCGTGGCATCCGCCTCGCCGCATTTCACGCGAATCGCGGCAAGGGTATCGGCAGGCGCGTTCCACACCGCGGCGGCGCTCACGCGCGTCACTGCATGCGGCGCGAGCTTCGCGGGTTCCTGCGCCGCCAATAAAGACGATCCAGCGCACACTATCGCCAGCAGCACCCCGATCCGGGTCATAGCATCCTCGCGGAGAAAGAAGCGCCTCTCGGCATCACCTTACGCGAAATTCGTTCAGGAAGTGAAGAAGGATTTTCAGTCGCGCCGCGCGCGCCACACCGCGTCTTTTCGCCACTCGAAACCAGCCAAAAAAATGGGGCGGCTACACGGCCCGCCCCACGCAATTTCCGCTCCCGAAAATACCGGCAAGATGCCCGTCACCAATCAAGGCCCAGGGACGAATACCTGGTCCGCGCTGGAAATATCAATGTCCCGCAGCTCGGTCTTGATGCGGAACGATCGCAGCTCGCCTTTCCCCTTGGTGGGCCGCTTGCTGTTCCAGATCAGGAAATATTGGTTCTTCAGGATGGTATCCAGCTGCTCCAGGAACGGCGCAAACGAAATCGGCGTCTGCAATCCCTGAAAGAAAGAATACCCGCCGGTTTTGTCCGTAATCTGCGCCAGGTTGCTCTGTCCGTAACCTACCCGGAACGAGTTATGGCTCGCGCGGCCGACTCCGGAGCAGTACAGCGTGTGAATAATCACGCCGGCCTTTTCCGCCGCCACGTAGGTGTTCTGGATGTCCGGGCTGAATGGATCGCCGCGGAAGCGATCGATGCCATCGGCGATCAGCAGAATTTCACGGCGCACGCCCGCGGTCATCGGCCATCCTTTGATCAAGCTCATGGTCGAAAGGTAAATACTCGAATAAGCGGCGAAATTTCCCAGCGGCAGCCGCAAAGTCTTGGCCACCGCGTCGTGGTCGTTGCTGAACTGCGAAACGGCCTGCACCCCGCCGTTGCTGGCATAAAACACACCGATCCCGGTCGTCTTGGGCTGGCCTGTGATGAACGACTTGATGTCGCTGAGTTGATTGCCCAGATCGCTCGAGCTGGCGTCGTCAATCACAATCGCCAGTTGCAGCAGCGCCTTTTCGCCTTGTGCGGGCGTCCAGCCGGTCACCTCCTTCTTTTCCTTGCCTTCATAAACGCTGATGTCGTCTTTGCTGATCGCCGGCGGTGCCGTAAATTTCGGTCCCAGCACGGTGACCACAGTTGTTACCGGTGCGGTTGCCGGAGCCTGGGCCTGCGGCGCTCCTGCCACTGCCAGAAATGCGGCCACCACCAGAATACTCGCCACTGCGTAAATCGATTTGTGCATTGCAATCTCCTCAGCCGGAGGGATTCCGCCCTGCTTCGCACTTGCGTGGGGTCAACAGGAGGGCAGGAGTTCCACCAGATGCCGCAACTTTAGTGAGCCTGCCGGAATCTGTCAAGCCCCGCGGCGTTTGATCCCGCAGGCGGTGGGAGCCTCAATAGACCAGGCTAAGATGTTTGCGCCGCTCGAGCCATTCTTCGTTGTTGAAGATCTGCGGGGTCAGCTCGATCAGCCGCGGCAACATATTGAACACCGCCACCGGACCCCACTCCGCACCCTTGCGCGTGCGAAATCCCTTGCGGTTCAGTTCCTCGGCCACTTTCACCAGGGAAATATCCTGAATGATCAGCTCCATCATCGAAAGCAGGAATTGCATCTCCGCGGGATTCTGCTCCAAATGTTCGCAGTCGCCTGCCACGCGCAGGCCGAACGGCGCGTCTTCCACGTTCGGCGCTGGTTCAGCCGGCGGCGCCGGAACCGCGGCTGCGGCTCGCTCCCACTCCACCGCCACCAATTTCCACCCGGCCTGCTCGCGCTGCTTCATATACGTCGCGTCCAGCGGTGCCTGCAACGATTCTCGAATGCGTTCGCTTTCAGCCATGGCGTCTCCTTAACCTTCGTAAATCAATTCGCGTCGAATCGAACGCCCCAATTTCTCAGTGCCGCAATCCACAAATCACTCGTAACGCAACGCCTCAATCGGATCCACTTTCGTCGCGCGCAGCGCCGGCAGCACGCACGCGGCAATTGTCACCAGCGCCAGCAAAGCCGAAACGGCCGCGAACGTCCACGGATCCGACGCCCGCACGCCGTACAACAACCCGGACATCACCCGCGTCAACGAGAACGCCGCAATCCAGCCCAGAATCAATCCGGCGATCAACAGCCTCGCTCCCTGCGCCAGCACCATGCGCAATACGTCGCGTTGTTGCGCCCCCAGCGCCATGCGAATTCCGAATTCGTGCGTGCGTTGCGTCACTGAATACGCCATCACTCCGAATATCCCCACGCACGCCAGCAGCAGAGCCAGTCCCGCGAAGCATCCGATCAGCAGAAACGTAAATCGCGCGCTGGAAAGCGCGTGCGCGCCTACATCCTCCATCGGTTTGATGTCCGTCACCGGCAGGTCTTTATCCATCGCGGAAATCTCCGCCCGTATTGCTTGTACCAGCGGCGCCAGGTTGCCACTGGACCGCAGCACAATCACCCGCGCGTCGCGATCCGAGTTCTGCCAATCATTAAAATAGAATGCCGGCTTCGCGGCGCCCCCATCCGGTGAATCTTTCACGTCGCCCACCACGCCGATAATCTTCACGCCCTTCATGCTCCACAGGTCCAGCAACTTTCCCACCGGGTCTTCTCCCGGAAAATACCGCCGCGCCAGCGCCGCATTGATCATCACGACTTTCGGCGCCTTTTCATCGTCCGTCAGCGCAAAGGCTCTGCCGCTCACCACCGGCGTGCCAATGGACTCAAAATATCCCGCCGTCGCGAAGTGATAGCGCGCCTCGGGCGAATCGTTCGGATTTTCCGGCCGGCCTTCGATCGTAAAACTTGAATTCTCGTCGTATCCCGTCCACGGAATATCCGACGAAACGCCCGCCGCCTGCACGCCCGGCAGCGTCTTGATCCGCTCGACGAGGTTCTTGTAGAAACGAATCGAAGTCGCATCGTCCGGATAGCGTTTGTTCGGCAGGTCGGTGCGAAATGTCAGCACATGTTCCGGCTGGAATCCCGCGTCCACGTGCTGCAGATTGATAAACGTCCGCATCAACAGTCCCGCGCCCGCCAGCAGCACCAGCGCCAGGCACGTTTCCACAATCACTAGAAAGTTCCGCAGCCCGCTGCGCCCCGAGGCCGGTGTCGTTCCGCGATCCCCATCCTTCAATGTCTGGTTGACGTCCGTTCGCAGCGTCGCCAGCGCCGGCGCCAAACCAAAAATCACCGACGTCAGCACCGTGATCAGCGCCGCGAACCCCAGCACCCCCGCGTCCATATGCACCGCCTGCAGTCGCGGCAGCTTCTCCGGTCCCAAAGCGATTAGCGCGTCCACGCCCCATATCGCGAACACAATTCCCACTCCGCAGCCCAAAAATGCCAGCAGCAAACTCTCCGTCAGCAGTTGCCGCAAGATCCGAAAATTCCCGGCGCCCAGCACCGCACGCAGCGCGAACTCTCGTTGCCGCGCGGTCGCCCGCGCCAGCGACAGATTGGCCACATTCACGCAGGCGATCAGCAGCAGAAATCCCACCGCGCCCAGCAGTACAAAAAGCATCAGCCGCGCGCGCCCCACGATTTCTTCCTTCAGTGGAACCACCAGAATCTGATGCGCATTGTCCGGATGCTCTTTCGCCAGCTGCACCGAAACCGAATTCATCTCCGCCCCGGCTTGCGCAGCGGAAATTCCCGGCGCCAGTCGCGCCACCATATTCAGATAATGGCAACCCCGGTCGCAGCCTGCGGCCTCATGCGGCAGCAACCCCAGCGGCCACCACAAATCCACCGTTTCGCCGTGCGCCGGCGAATGAAAATCTCCGCCCACATGTTGCATCCCCGCCGGCATCACCCCGATCACCGTGAACGATTCGCCAGACAGCAACACGCCTTTCCCCACGATGTCCGGATCGCTATTGAATCGCGTCCGCCACAACCGTTCACTCAGCATCACCACGTGATTGCTTTTCTTGTATTCCTCGGACTCCTCGAACTCTCGCCCCAGAATCGGATGAAATCCCAGCACCCGGAAATATTCATGCGTTACCGCCATGCCTGAAAGGTGCTCGGGCCGCTCGTGGGCTGTCAGGTCCAGATCGCGCTCCGCATAGAGCGCCGAGCTGCCGAACACCTTGCTGCGCTCCCGGTAATCATAGAAGTCCGCGACGGCCATCGGAAAATGCGGTTGCGTGGGCAATACCGTGAAGACTCGGACCAGCTCTCCGGACTCGGGGTAGGGCAGCGGACGCAGCAGCACCCCGCTCACCACGCTGAAAATCGCCGTGTTCGCCCCGATCCCCAGCGCCAGCGTCAGCACCGCGATTGCCGTAAATCCCGGGCTCCTCCGCAGCATTCGGAACGCGTACTCCATGTCCTGCCACAGAGTCGCCAAGCAGACACCTCCCCGGGAAATGTTCTGAAGATTTCTGCAATTTTCGGGCCTCTGCCACGAGGAATGAAACTGATGCGCTGCAATAGGTTAGACCGCCCGGTGGTTCCGCAGAGTCCCCGGAGTTGCCCGTTTCTGGGACCGCCTTGTCGCTCCACCGAACAAGCCCCACACGATCAACGGTCCGGCTGAATCGTCGAAACCTGCCCACAACTCCGCCACTCTGTCGTAAAATACCCCCGCCCAGTTCACCTGCAATTCCCGGTCACATCCCAATCCTGATCTTGTCGGGGGAAATCATGAAATTTAGGCAATCTGTCGTAATTTTCGTTGGCGCTCTAGCTATGGCCTCAGCGGCGCCCGCCGATACCGTCATGCTGAAAAACGGAGACCGTCTCACCGGCACAGTAGAAGTCTCCGACGGCAAAGACGTCACCCTGAAAACCGACTTCGCCGGCGAAATCAAAATCCAGTGGTCCGCCGTGCAGGAGCTCAAAACCGACAAACCGATCTACGTCGTAACCCCAGACAAGAAAACCGTCAGCGGCACGGTCTCGACCGACGGTTCAAACCTGATCGTCCACACCGCGAATAACGGCACAGTTCCGGTACCGCTCGCGCAGGTAACCGTCGTCCGTTCCTCCGACGTGGAAACTGCCTACGAAAAGAGCCTGCACCCCAATCTGATCGAAGGATGGAAAGGTGGCGTGAATCTGGGCTTCGCGATCGCGCGCGGAAATAGCGAAACCACCAACCTGACGACCGGATTCGCAGCCGACCGCAAGACTTTGACCGACGAACTCACCCTCTATGAATCTTCCTTGTATACGAGCAACGATCAGCCGGGCGGCGGCGTTACCGCCGATTCCGTTCTCGCCGGCGCGAAGTACGACCACAACATCAGCAAGCGTTTATTCGTATTTGTCAGCGCGGACTATACCAGCGACGAACTGCAGGAACTGAATTTGCGTCAGATCTATAGCGGCGGCTTGGGCGTGCATCTGATCAACACTCCCACCACCACCTTCGATGTGCTGGCGGGCGCGAATTACACGCGTGAAACCTACGGTGGTGGCGCCGACTACGTGTCTCGAAACCTCGCGGGCATTACGGTGGGTGAAGACTTCATGCACAAATTCGGAAAATCAACCACGGTCACCGAAGTGTTCTATTTCTACCCCGACTTGAGCAATACCGGCGAATATCGCTTCGCGCTCGATGCGGCATCCGTGACCAAGATCAACAAGTGGCTGGGATGGCAGATGACGCTCAGCGATCGCTACGTCACCAATCCGCCCATCGCCGGCACAAAATCCAACGACATAATCTTTTCCACTGGCATCAACGTCAGCTTCACTCACTGATCGCGCTGTACCCTCGGTGCATCGTGAGGAAGCCATATCAGTAGCGCGAGCGATTTAAACTAAAAGAGCCGCTCCGGAAAAATCCGGAGCGGCTCTCTGTTTTTCCGATCTGCGTTGCGAAACTTATTTCCGCTGCCTGAAAAAACTGCGCTTCAATTTATTCTTCCAATATCGCTCGGTACACTCCGCCGCCAAGCGCTCCTCCAATCAATGGCGCCAGCCAGAAGAGCCACAGCTGCTTCACCGCCCAGCCGCCCACGAAGAGCGCCGGTCCCGTGCTGCGCGCCGGATTCACCGAGAGATTCGTCACCGGAATTCCCACCAGATGGATCCCCGTCAAACACAATCCAATGGCAATCGCCGCGAAGCCAGAAAATGCCCGGCGATCCGTGGCCCCCATCACCACCAGCAAAAATACAAAAGTCAGCACAATCTCCGTCACCAGGCAAGCCAACAGCGAGTACCCACCCGGCGAATGTTCCGCGTATCCGTTAGAAGCAAACCCTCCCGCAAGCGAGAATCCCTCTTTCCCAGACGCGATCACGTACAACACTCCCGCCGCCGCAATCGCGCCCACCACTTGCGCCACAACGTAGGGAATCAAGTCCGAGGCCGGAAACCTCTTGCCCACAACCAATCCCAACGAAATAGCCGGGTTCAGATGGGCGCCCGAAATATGACCGAGCGCGTGAACCATCACCACCACCGTCAGACCAAAAGCCAACGCGACCCCCAGAAATCCGATGCCCAGCCCCGGAAACGCCGCCGAAATTACCGCGCTTCCACAACCCCCCAGGACCAGCCAGAATGTTCCGAAGAATTCTGCCGCAGCACGTTTTCCCAGTGGCACTGCCATTGCACACCTCCTCAACTGCAAATCTAACCAGCCTTCTAGCAGCACAGGTTCGCGCGGACGACACTTCCAGGTCCATTGGCAAAACTGACAGGACTAAGTGCCTGGTAGCCTGGCTTTGGGTCTGATACCGGACACGAAGGCAGACGCCTCTGCGGTGCTCAGTTACTCACGGCTTTTGGCAAATTCCAGTGCTGCCACACGCTCACCAGCCGTAGCAAAAAACAAAAAGTCCCGCCCAGCACCGCCGCCTGCGTCGCGGAAAGTCGTAGTTTTCTGCCCATCACCAGCAACGCGGCCCCAGCCAGCGCCGCCGTCGCGTACACCTCCGCGCGCAGCACCTTCGGCACCTCCGCCAGCAAGATGTCCCGCAGCGTTCCTCCGCCTACCGCCGTGACTCCGCCCAGCAGAATTGCGATGAATGGATGCACGTTGAATTCCAGCGCCTTCTCCGTGCCCGCCACTGCAAAGAGCGCCAGCGCCGCCGCGTCCAATACCAGCATCACCGGACCCGGAATCCCCTGCACGTAACGATGCAGAAAAAAAACAATCGCGCCGCCCGTAAACGCCATCGCCGCATAGCGCCAGTCACGCAGCGAAGCCGGCGGCGTCGCGCCAATCAACAAATCGCGCATAATTCCGCCCGCCAGCGCCGTCGCAAATGCCAGCACCATCACTCCCAGCAGATCCAGGTTGCCCGCTGTCGCCGCCGCCGCCCCTTCAATCGCAAACAGCAGCGTCCCCGCCAGGTCCACCGCAAAAAGCAGCTTGTTTTCTCGATTCACCATCTTCGCGCGCCTCTCCACCCGCGGAATCCACGGCCAAACTATCACGATTCGCGCACCCTCGCAGCTGGGAGCCCGCTCCCGGCCTCCAGGCCCGCGATTCTGGCCCATCGCCGCGCCATTGCTGCATCCCCGCGCTGGCCGGGTGTCCGACGGCACCCGGCCCTCCCAGGCCCCGTCGTCGGGTTATCAGTTGCGAAGCATCCTTTGCGGGCGCGCGTTGGCCGCAGGCAGGGGGCTATGCTATAAGTACGAGTCCGCTTATTCTGAGGAAATTGTGCCGTTTATAAATTTTCCCGCTCGCGAAATTAACTGCAAGCTTGTTTACTACGGCCCCGGCCTTGGCGGGAAGACCGCCAATTTGCAGTGGATCTACGAGCACACCGGAGCGAATCAAAAGGGAAAGATGGTTTCGCTCGCCACCGAAACCGATCGCACTCTTTTCTTCGATTTTCTTCCGCTCGACCTGGGCACCGTGCGCGGCTTTCGCACCCGCTTCCATCTCTACACCGTTCCCGGCCAGGTTTTCTACGAAGCCAGCCGCCGCTTGATCTTGAAAGGCGCCGATGGCGTCGTCTTCGTCGCGGATTCGCAGGAAGAGCGCCTCGACGCCAACCTCGAAACGCTAGACAACTTGCGCGAGCACTTGAAAGATCACAACCTCGACTTCACCACGATCCCCTACGTCCTGCAGCTCAACAAGCGCGACCTCCCCAACATTCTCTCCGTCGCCGATCTGCAGAAAAGTCTCCTGGTAAAAAACGAGCCCACCCTCGAAGCCGTAGCCGTCACCGGCCAAGGCGTATTCGACACCCTCAAAGAAGTAGCCAAACTGGTCCTCGCAGAACTAAAAAAGAACGCGTAAAAGCTGTGATCATTTCTCGCTGAGAAGTAATTCGACCTACAGCCCTTCAGTCTAGGTGAAATGTAACGCTGATAACTTGGCGCACGGCTGCGGGATTTCCGCGAGGGTCTCGCGCAGGTGTGAATTTCCAGGATTTGACGGCTTCGATCGCTCTCGCGGTCAGGCCGAACGGAAGAGCTTTAAGCACGACAACGTCATCCGTGCTCCCGTCCGCTGTGATAACAGCAGAAAGTATTACGGTGCCCACGAAGTGGCGCGGAGCGTCGTGCCCATCGTACTGCGCTGGTCGGCACTCAACGCAAGTGGGGTAACCGTACCCACTCTTTCCTGAGACCGGAATGGTCAAGTCGGGCTGCTGAGCCGGATATTCAACGAATTTATTCATCAGGTCGCGCATCTCTGCGGAGACCGTCGAAGTCGTCTTAAAGCCGTTGAGCCAATTTCCAGAATCCACCCGGTAGCATTCCACCGCAATTCCCAGGCTATCTCCCGTGAGCGTAATTTTTCCGATGATCACGGACTCAATCTTGAATTCATTTGCGGCCAAAAGGGCGAGACCAACGTCGTTGAAACCGGTTGGGCGCAGGGCCTTTTTCTCGAGACTTTCGTTGATTTGCCCGCGAGCCGCAACCGAAAATTTGCCGCTTGATTTGCTCAGAGCCATGCTGAATTCTTCGGCGAGGGCCTGACCCAAAGCAGTATCTTTTTCACCGGGTCCGGAGAAATCCAGAACTATTACGGATTTTAGTTTGGCCTTCGCGATGGCCTCGCCCATGGGTGCCGTGAGCGGATCCAACGCTGGGAGTTGAGCGCGAGCTGTGGAGATTGCGGCAACGATCAAGAAAGCAGCTGCAACCAACCGCGAAATTTTCATCGCCAATTGTTACGCGTGCGCCACGCCGCCGCGAAACGCTGCAATAGCCTTGCCTTCATCCGTAAACGTAGGAATCGACTGTATCAACCGCGTAAGCTCCAAAACTTCCCGCACGTGCCCAGTAGGATTCAGCAATTTCAATCCGCCGCCCTGCCGCTCCAGCGTCACAAACGAACGCACCAGCGTGCTGATCCCCGAGCTATCCATCTGCGACACCGCCACCAGATTCACAATCACTTCCGACGGTCCCGCTTCCGCAAACTTGCGCAACTCCGCGCTCAGCGTATCGTTGCTCGTGCCGATAATAATCCGCCCCACCAAATCCATCACGATTACGTTCCCGGATTTTCGCGTCGATATTTGCAGGCCCATGTTCGCCTCCCAGGCCGCGCTCGCGACCCTGCTCTTAAAAATCTTTCACCGGGCGCAGGCTCCGCCCGTCGTCGAGCGCCAGCGCCAAGCAGCCGCGCTATTTCCCAGGCGCGCAGCTAAGTGGCCGCATTATAACCCTTTCGCCACTCGCGAAAGCAAGCTCTGCGCAATGTCCCGAGCACAAAAAGACCATGTATCGCGACCAGCTCATCTTTGTAGTTCCTGGCCCAGAGTCTCGCCGATGCAGTTGCCGTTGAATTTGTGGCGGCCGCCTGCATTTTCAGGCGGGCGCCTTTGAAGTTAGCTTTGATTTTGCAGTCGTAACGGCGCACTTCGGTGCGCCATCGCTGGTCTGGTGAGCACCGTAACAACCCGGCTGACACCCGTATCTCGATGAATCTAAACCCATTATAAAAGAGGCCCAACAAATAAAAACGGGAGGCAGATGCCAGGTAGCATCCACCTCCCGGGGTGGGTGGGGTTGTTGCTAGAGCGTCGCAGAACTGGCTTGCGTGTGGAGAGCCTGACGCCCTGGCAATCCAGCGTTTCCGCCGGAATCCACTGTTGTACGAATCCTTATCACGCGGAGAGAAACGGTGTCAACTCCATTTGGCATCCCGCACCGACCTCCCGAAAATCTCGCCAGCCGCCGCCCAGTCCACTGAACTTCCGCCAACGCCATGTGTCCCAGCAAACACAGCGCCCTCCGGCCGGACCACCCGCGCTAACCAAAATGAACTTTCGCCGGCTGCCGATCCAAAGTTTCACGCACGCGCCGCGCAAGCTCCCGCGGCACATATGGCTTCTGCAGGATCGTCAAACCTCGCTCCTGCGCGTTGTGCAGCAGTTCCATTTCGGGGCTGTACCCCGTCGCAAATATCACTGGAACATCTTCCTTTTCTGCGCTGATCCGCGCGTACGCCTCGGGGCCGTTGATCTTCGGCAGCACCACGTCCAGCAGCAGCAGGTCAATGCGCTCGCAGTTAGCCTGAAACACGCGCACCGCCTCTTCACCGTCGCTCGCCAGCAAAATGTCATAGCCCAGATTTGCCAGCGTTTCTCGCGCCAGCTCGCGCAGCCCTTCGTGATCTTCGACGATCAGAATTGTTTCCGATCCACCGCGCGCCGGTCGTGATTCCTCCACGTTTACAGGAGTCCTTTCGGCTGCCGCTATAACCGGAAGATACGTCCGGAATGTCGTGCCGATGCCCACTTCGCTGTACACATGCAGAAAGCCGCCGTGCTGGCTCACGATTCCATACACGGTCGCCAGTCCCAGCCCCGTCCCTTTGCCCGTATCTTTCGTAGTGAAAAAAGGCTCGAAGATGCGGTCCAGCGTCGCGGCATCCATCCCCGTCCCCGTGTCCGTCACCGCCAGCAAGGTGTAATGACCGGGGCGCGCGAACGTATGCACCGCGCAATATTTTTCATCGAAGACAATGTCGCCCGTTTCGATCGTCAGGCACCCACCCTCCGGCATAGCGTCGCGCGCATTGATGCACAGGTTCATCAGCACCTGATCAATCTGCGTGGGATCGGCACGCACCAAAGTCAGATTCGGTGCCAGTTTGGTTTTGATCTCGATGTTGCTGCCGATCACTTTCTCCAGCAGGCTCAGCGTCTCCGTCACGTTCTGGTTCAGGTCCAGATTGCGCGGCTCCAGAATCTGCCGCCGCGCGAACGCCAGCAATTGCCGCGTCAAAGCCGCCGCGCGCACCGCCTGATGGCGCACTTTGTCAAAATGCCGATGTAATCGCGTTTCCGCTTCCGTCTCTTCTAGCCCGATCTCCGCCCAGCCCAATATCGCTCCGATCATGTTGTTGAAATCGTGCGCGATTCCCCCCGCCAGCTGCCCGATCGCTTCGAATTTCTGCGCTTGCCGCAGCTGCTTCTCCATCGCAATGCGCTCGGTCACGTCTTCGACGATCACCTCCACGCAATTCGAATTCCGCCGCACGTCCCGCGACCGCCGCCCGATCAACCGCACGCTGATGATCTTTCCATTCTTACGCTTCCATTCCACCGTCGTGTCGCCCCGCTCGTGCTCGCGATACTGCTTCGCCGCCGCGTCGCGCGCCGCGGGATCGCAGAACAAACACAACGTATTATCAATCGCCAGCAGCGCCTCAATCGAGTCGTAACCCAGCATTTGCACCAGCGCTGGATTCGCGTCCAGCAGGTCCCCGTCCAGAGTTACCCAGTAAATCCCGTACGTCGCGTTGTCCACCAGCCCGCGATAGCGCGCCTCGCTTTCCCGCAGCGCTTCCTCCGCTCGCTTCCGGTCCGTGATGTCCAGGATGCTGCCGCGTATCAGTGTGTGCCCCGGCGTAGGCAGCCGCACCACGTGCACTTCGCAGGGAATTTCTTCCCCCTGCGAATTCCGGTGCGTCCAGCCGAAGTACGGCGTCGCGCTGCTCGCTCGCTCCGCCCATTCCCGCGCCGCCAACGCCGAATGGCTTCCGTCCGGCTGATACGGCGGGCTCAATTCCCCCGGCCCGTACAGCATCAGCTCGTCCCGCGTCAGCCGGAATAGCCGCAGCGCATTCTCGTTGCAGTCGCTGAACATCCCGCTGTCCATATCCAGCACCACGATCGCGTCCGGCGCGTTTTCCACTAGCAGGCGAAATCGCGCTTCGCCGTCGCGTAGCGCCGCCGCTGATTCCTTCTCGGCGTCACGCAGCAGTTTTCCTTCCTGCGCGCGCAGGATCGCCATCGGCAGGCGCGCCAATTGCTGTTTCAGGACGTAATCTGCCATCCCAATCTGAATGCACTCCACGGCCTTCAAATCGCCCAGCGTGCCGGTGACCAGAATCAGTGGAATGTCCTGCCCCGACTTCACGATCTCCGAAAACGCGTCCATCCCCGTCCATCCCGGCATGCGATAGTCGGAAAGAACCAAGTCCACCGTTCGGCTGCGCAGTTTTTCCGCGAACGCTTCCCGCGTGCTCACCGTGTCAATCTCCACGTCCAGACCGGACTTCTTCAGCTCACAGATCGTCAACTCCAGATCCTCGCGGCTGTCTTCGGCGATCAGTATGCGCAGCGGCTTCGCTGCAACCACACTGTCTTTCGCTGGCATCCCCGGCATGAATTCTCAAGCTCCTAGCGAGTCTGGAAAGCGGCCGCCGGCGGTTTGCTGTTCACCAGCAGCCAGTACATTCCAAGTTGCCGCACCACTTCCTGAAACTCCACGAAGTTCACCGGCTTCTGAATGTAACTATTCACGCCCAGCCGATATCCCGACGCCATGTCCGACTCTTCCTTGGACGACGTCAGCAAGATCACCGGAATCGCCTTGGTCCGCGGGTCGCTCTTGATTTGCTGCAACACTTGCAGCCCGTCCACCTTGGGCAGCTTCAAGTCCAGCAACACCAGCAACGGCCGGTTTTCTTCGCGGCGGCCGCAATACTCACCGCGGCAAAACATGAAATCCAGCGCTTCCGTTCCATCGCGCACATGCAGGATGTAGTTCGCCACCTTCGATTTCTTCAGCGCGTGCAGCGCCAGTTCCGCGTCGGCGGGATCATCTTCCACTAACAGTATTTCTACAGGTTCGGTCTCAAGCACGTTCGACCTCCGTGCTGCGCGCTTCCTCCGACGATTGTGATGGCGGGCCCAGCGTGAAAAAAAATGTAGTTCCGGCATCCACCTGCGATTCCGCCCAGATTTCGCCTCCGTGCCGCCGAATGATCCGTTGCACCGTCACCAGTCCGATGCCCGTTCCCTCGAAATCCTCCCGCCGGTGCAGCCGCTGGAACACCCCGAATAACTTATCGGCATATCGCGGATCGAACCCCACTCCGTTGTCGCGCACAAAAATCGCCAGCTGGCCCTCAGTGCTGCGCGTGCCCACTTCAATCACTGCCACGGCTCGTTTTCGCGTGAACTTCACGGCGTTCGCCAGCAGATTAGCAAACACTAATTTCAGCAGCCCCGGATCGCAGTTCATCGCCGGCAGCGGCTCGATCCTCCACTCAATGCTTCGTTCCTGCGCCTCGGCCGGCAACTCCGCCATCACTTCCTTCACCAGCCCCGCCATCTGTTTCTTTTCGCGTTTCAGATCCCGCCGGCCGATCCGCGCCAGGTTCAGCAGGTCATCAATCAATTGGCCCATGCGCGTGGCAGCCTCCAGAATGCGATCCAGGTAGCGAATCGCTTCCACAGGTATCGCCGCGGAATATTCCTCCTTCAAAATGCGCGCGAAGCCGTCCACATGCCGCAGCGGCGCCCGCAAGTCGTGCGACACCGAGTAGCTAAATGACTCCAGTTCACGATTCACGCTTCCCAGCTGGTCCAGCTGGTGAATCAGCTCCAGATTCAGTTCGCGAATTTGTTTCTCGCTGTCTCGCCGCGCGGTGATGTCCCGGTCAATCTTCACGAATCCGATCAATTTTCCGCGCGGGTCCCGCAACGCCGTCGTCACCACCTCCGCCCAAAATCGCGTGCCGTCCTTGCGCAAGCGCCAACCCTGGCCTTCCACGTGCCCGGCCACGGCAGCCTGCCGCAACTCCTCCTCCAGCCTGCCTCCGTCAATGTCCTCCTGCGCATACAGCCGCGAAATGTGCTGCCCCATGATTTCTTCCGCCGAATATCCTTTCAGCCGCTCCGCTCCATTGTTCCAGCTGGTCACCAAGCCGTTCGGATCGAAACTGATGATCGCGTAGTCTTTCACCGCCTCGATCAACAGCCGGAAGCTGGTCTCGTTGACACGATTGCGCTCTTCATCGCGCCGCAGTGATTCCTCAGCCTCTCTGTTGGATGTGATGTCGCGATTGCTTTCCAGTATTCCGTTCGGCTTACCTTGCGCGTCTCGGCGCAGCACCCATCGGCTGGAAACGATCGCCACCGACCCGTCACGCCGGCGGTGCTTCAGTTCGCCTTCCCAATATCCCGTCTCCTGCGTTTCCGCTTCGATTTCCGCCTGCGCCTTTGGAAAAACCGTTTGGAAAAGTTCGTGCGTCACTTTGCCCAGAATCTCCTCCACCCGCCAGCCGTACAGCGCTTCCGCCCCGCGATTCCAATACGTGATTTCGTCCGCCAGGTTTCGCACAATCACCGCGTCGTAGGTCAGCTCCAGCAGCTCTGCCTGTTCGCGATAGCGATTCTCGCTGACGCGCAGGTCAATCTCTAAATCGCGGCGTTCGCCAACTTCTCGTTCCAGCGCTGCATTTGCCTCAATCCACTGGCCCACGCTGGGAAACTCCAGCGCCTTTGGCAGCAGCCGCGCCAGCAGAATCGCCGTAGCCACCGACGCGATCGCCGTCACTGCCTTCAGCCCTCCCGCCAGCCAGTATTCCGCGTGCCACAGGTTCCACACTTCCATCACGTGCGTCGCGCCGCACGCTACGATGAACGCCCCGAACAACCCGAACATCCAGCTGAACGGCAAATCCCGCCGCTTGCGCATAAACCACAGCAGCGTGACCGGAATCGTGAAATACGAAACCGCAATCAGCGTGTCCGAAATCACATGCAGCCACACCAATCCGGGATCCCACAGGTAGCAATACCCGTGCGGCATAAATTCCCCCGGCCCGAACAGCTGTCGTAGAAAATCCATCGCCTCCCTCGTCGCTCTGCTCCGTACCGCCGCCTCACGAAATCGTTCGCGCGCGAATCCAGAAACGCGCGATTTCCCCCGGGCGTCGGCGTAAGCACGGGCTGCGGACTCCTACGAGGCAGTTATCGGAAGAATCGCAAAAAACTTGAACGCCACCCTAAAATGAAACGAGCCTGCCAAGCCCTTGCCCTTGTAGCGGCCGGCTCAACTTCATCGAACCGGGCAGACGTTGCTTCGCCGATGTCGGGCCATGGCCAGCCGTGTTCGCCGGTGGCGCAACTATCCTGACTTTCGATTGGTAGTATTGAATGCTTGGGAACTACGTGAGAGACCGCGAGGATGTTTGAAAGTGTTTCGAGCCACTAGCCACTAATCACTAGCCACTGCCTTTTTCCCCAACCTATTGACGCCATGTCCCGCCCAGCCGCAACCCTAACGCTTCACCGCCGCCTCATTTCCCCGGCTCAGCCGCCTGCGGTGGATGACTTACAAAATACTGCGTGATCCCACCCGAAAGCTGCTGCAACCCCGCCGTCACGTTCTTGTCCATCGCCTCAACTATCGCCGGCACAGTCTTCGCCGCTACCGGTTCATCGTGCGTGTAGATCTGGCTCCACACCGTGGTCCGCGAAGTCGGATCATACAGCTCCAGCTGCAGCGTAAAGCGTGCCACCAATTCCGGCTGGTCCACACCATACATCGCGTATAAGTGTCCGCGCACCACATATTCCCCGCGCACATTGCTGGTCACTTTCGAAACCGAGCGGTATTGCCCCGAAGAACGCAGCATCGTCACCAACATGTTCTGCACCATGTCCGCCGGAGATTCCGCCCAGCGGTCGTACTCGTATGTCCCGAGCTGCACCGGACCAGACCCGTATACCAGCCGGTCATCGCGATACAGCTGCGAGGCCACGAGTCGCCCCACCAGCAGCGTCACCGGAATCTGCGCCGAGGCTGAATTCGCCGGAGCGGGATTCACGTCCAGCACGTAATACTTCACGGGGCGCGCCGCTCCGCACCCGGCCATCAGGATCGCCAGCATCAGGAGTCCGCTTATTTGCATGCGACGGCTCAACACTCTTCGCTCCTTTGTGCGTTCGTTCTTCGCGTCGTTGCCTGGCTGTTTCCGCAAACGAATTCTCCCGCCGCCCGCGCCACGCTACTTCGGCGGCGCCGACCCAGGCTGATGCGGCTTCGGATCAGCCGCGCGTATTATCGAATAAGGCCGCGTCTTGATGGACTCGGTGAACGAATTCAGATTTTCCGTGGCGTGGCGCACGTTTTCAATAATCTCATCCAGATTTTCCTGATTGTCCTGCACCGTATCATTCAGTGTCGCGACGATGGAATTCACGTTCACCAGCGCCTTGCGCAGATCAATAATCGCCTGCCGGATGTCCGCGCGATTTTCCGTCAGCATCCCGTCCAGATGCGTCAGCGTTGCATCCGCCTGATCCGAAGTCTTCTTGAAGCTCGCGATCACCGGCTTCAGATCGGCCGTCGCGTCATTGATATGATTCAGCGTCGAGTGTACCAAGGGGCGATCCTCTTGTAGCATGCCGCGCACGTTGCTCAGGCTCGCGGAAACATTGTCGCGGTTTTGATCGTTCAGCAGGTCGTTCACCCGCGCCAGGGTCACTTTCAACTCCACCACCCGCGAATTCAGGTTCGTGATCAACTCGCTCGCCTGCGGTGCCAGCTCGTTGATTCTGTCGGCGATGTCTGAAAAACTCACCGGCTCTTTCGATTTCAGCACCGCGTCGCGCTTCGCCAGCGGCGCCGCCGGTGTGCCTGCCAGAATCTCCAGGAAATTCTCTCCCAAGGGGCTGGTGCTGGTCACCACTACCGTGCTGTCCGTCTTCACTGGAATATTCGGCTTCGCCGTGAAATCCACCTTCATCCGCGTCGGATCTTGCGCATCGAACTGAACCTTCCCCACCCGTCCCACCGGAGGCCCGTTCAAATAACGCACTTCCGCGCCCGGCCCCAATCCGCCGGCGTTCTTGAAATACGCGTGGTACGGCGTATCCGCTTTGTCCAGTGTGCCGGAGAGCGCAAACACCGTGGCTATGAGCAAGGCCGCCACTATCAACACAAAGAGTCCGACGTATGCTTGCTCGCGCTTCGATTCCATCCGTGTCCTCGACTGTTTCTGCGCACTCAACCGCGCAGCTGCCCCTGGATTGCGGGGGAGTATATCACGGGCCCTTTACTTCACCAGCGCCCGCAAGCCGGTTCTGGCTCCGTTCTACTGACGCTGCGGTGGCACGTCCCCAGTCAACATCTGCAGATAATCAATCTCACCCGTCAATTCCGGTTCCGGCACCCGGTCCAGAAACTGCCGTACCCGCGGCTGCAGGCTCTTCTGCATTTCCGCCACCGTGTCGTTCGCCACGATCACGCCCTTATCCAATAAGATCATTCGGTCGGCGATCAAAAAAGCGCTCGCGAGTTCGTGAGTCACCACCACGATCGTGATGCGAAACGCCTTCTTCAACTTCAATATCAGTTCGTCAATCCCCGCCGCAATGATCGGATCCAGGCCCGCCGAAGGCTCGTCGAAAAACAAAATCTCCGGGTCCATCGACAACGCCCGCGCGATCGCCGCCCTCTTTTTCATCCCGCCGCTCAATTGCGCCGGCATGTAACTCTCGAAGCCCGATAGCCCCACTTGGTCCAGCTTCAGCCGAATCATAATCTCGATCGTCGATTCGTCCAGGTTGGTGTGTTCCTGTAGCGGCAACGCCACGTTTTCCCCCACCGTCATGGACCCAAACAGCGCCCCGCCCTGAAACGACATCCCCATCTTCTTCAGCAACTCGTCGCGCTCCTCATCCGAAATAGACGCGAAATCCTTATTCTGAATCCAGATTTCGCCCGAGCTCGGCGTCTCCAGTCCCACCAGCGTGCGTAGCAAAGTGCTCTTGCCCGAACCCGATCCGCCCAGAATCACCAACGTCTCGCCGGCCGGCACCTCGAAACTGATGCCGTGCAGAATCTCGCGCTCCCCGTATTTCACCCGGAGGTTGCGCACCGATATCGCTGAAGGCGTCGCGCTCGGCTTGGGTGTGGGATTTGGGCTCATAATTTTACCGTGGCGACGTCACGTAGAAGATTGTTGTGAAAATCAGATCCACCATCACCACCAGAAAAATCGATTTCACCACCGCCGATGTCGTCGAACGTCCCACTTGTTCCGATCCCAGCCCCGTCGCAAATCCTTCCTGGCACCCTACCGCCGTGATCACCAGTCCGAACATCGCCGCCTTGACCAGCCCGGTCATGATGTCCCGCTGTAGCAGCGCGTCCAGCGTCGCTTGAATGTAGCTGCCCCAGGTGAACCCCGCGTTCGTAACTCCAAACACCCCTCCGCCCAGCACTCCCATGAAATCCGCCCAGCACGTCAGGCAAGGCACCATCAACAGCATCGCCAGAAATTTCGGCGCCACCAGAAATTGCACCGGCTCCAGCGCCATCGTCTCCATCGCATCGATCTCTTCGTTCACCTTCATCGTCCCGATTTCCGCCGCGAACGCCGAACCCGACCGGCCAATCACCACAATCGCCGTCATCAACGGCCCCAGCTCGCGCGTGATCGCGATCGCCACGCCGCTCGCCACAAAGTGCAGCGCCCCCAGTTTCCGCAGCTCGTACGCCGCGTTCACCGCCAGAATCGTCCCCACGAAGAACGAAATCAGCGAAGTGATCGGCAAGGCTTCCACTCCCACAGACATCGCCTGGTGCACCGCCCGGCTCATGTGGAATTTCTTGCCCTGGAATGGAAGGATGAAGACGGCCCGCATGGCGCCGCCGAGCAGTCGCGCCAAGCCGCCTACGTACGCCAGACTATCTAGAGTGGCCGCGCCAATAGTTTCTGTGAGTGGCATCAGTGAGTCGAGACGGGTGAAACTCCTGCAACCGAATCCGCGCAAAGACCGCCCGAATTTCTATCTGGCGGGAGCGACGTTGGTGCTGCCGCCGCGCAATGCTTCCTCTTCGTTCTCATATACCTCAAATACTTTAATCAGCCGCGTCAGCTCAAGCACTTCCCGCGCCGTCCGGCTCAACCCGTACAACGCGAACGTGCTCTTCAAATCCCGCGACAGCTTCAACCCTTCCACCAGCGACGCCACTCCCGCGCTATCTATATACCTTACCCGTTCCAGGTTCACGATCACGCGCGGCGCTTTCTTGTCCTTCAGCAATTCCAACAGCACTTTCCGCACCTGCGGCGAATTATAAAGGGTGATGTCGCCGATCACGTCCACAATCGTGGCTGTTCCAGATTGGCGCGTTGAAATGTCCATCAGGATTGCCCCCCGGGGGCGATAGAGTGTTTTGCCAGAGATTCCCGTCAGATGCAATCACTTTTCCGCTATAGGCTCCGGGGAGGAGCCATCCGCAGAGAACACCAGTCGGACCGAACTATACAGCAAAATCCCGCGCGACAACCCGCCATTTTTTGTCAGTCGGGGCAGTACAGGGTGAGAACTCGATTATCGTAGGAGGCGTTTCTAGCCACTAGCCACTAATCACTAGCCACTGCCTTTTTCCCGAACCGATGGACGCCAACGCCGCAACCGCCTTACTTCCGATTCTCCAGCGGCACATACCCCCGCGAATCCGCGCCCAAATAAACCTGCCGCGGCCGCGAAATCTTCTGCTCCGGATCCAACAGCATCTCTTCCCACTGCGCAATCCACCCCGCCGTCCGCGGAATCGCGAAAAGCACCGGAAACATCGTCGTCGGAAACCCCATGGACTGATAAATCAACCCGGTATAAAAATCCACATTCGGATAAAGCTTGCGCTTCACAAAGTATTCATCCTCCAGCGCAATCCGTTCGCATTCCAGCGCGATCTCAATCAACGGGTTTTTCCCCATCACATCAAATACTTCATATGCGATGTGCTTCACAATCCGCGCCCGCGGATCGTAATTCTTGTAAACGCGATGCCCGAATCCCATCAACAATTTCTCCCCTGCCTTCACGCTCTTGATGTACGCGGGAATATTGTTGATCGACCCGATTTCCACCAGCATCCGCAGCACCGCTTCGTTCGCTCCGCCGTGCAGCGGCCCGTAAAGCGCCGCCGTCGCCGCCGCCGTCGCCGAATAAGGATCCACGTGCGAGCTGCCCACCACCCGCATCGCCGTCGAAGAACAATTCTGCTCGTGGTCCGCGTGCAAGATAAACAAAATATCCAGCGCGCGCTCCAGCGTCGGGTTCGGCCGGTATTTCAGTTCCGTCGTGCGAAATAGCATGTTCAGAAAATTCCCGCAGTAACTCAGATCGTTGTCCGGATACGCAAACGGCATCCCCAGCGTGTGCCGGTACGCAAACGCTGCCAGCGTCGGCATCTTGCCAATCAATCGATAGGTCTGCTTGCGCCGCGAATCCGGATTGAAAATATCCTTGGCATCCGGATAAAAAGTCGAAAGCGCCGCCACCGTCGAAATCAGCATCCCCATCGGATGCGCATCATAATGAAATCCATCAATGAATTTCTTGATGCTCTCGTGAATAAACGTGTGATGCGTGATGTTGTACGCCCAGTTCCCCAATTGCGTTTTCGTGGGCAGTTCGCCGTACAGAATCAGGTAGGCCGTCTCGATGTACGTGCTTTTTTCCGCCAGCTCTTCGATCGAATATCCGCGGTACCGCAGGATTCCCTTGTCGCCATCAATATAAGTGATCTTGCTCGAGCACGATGCCGTGTTCGTGAGCGCCGGATCGTAACTCATCATCCCAAAATCGCCGTCGTCCACTTTCATCGGCCGCAGATCCAGCGCCTTGATCGTCTCGTTCGTGATCGGCAGCTCAAACTGCCGCCCGGTGCGGTTGTCCGTCACGCTCAGCGTCTCGCGGCGCGTCTCAGCACCCCGCTCGTTGCTGACCACCATTCCTGGTTTGGTCGGATTCATGACCGGACCCTTTCGAGGCGCAAGTTGTTTCTTGGCGCGGTTCGCTTGCAATCTAGAATGTACACCAAATTCCCTCGCGCGCGGAATCGCTTTCGCTTCGCAAGTGCAATTATGCAACAAACCAGCCCATACGCCACCGTATGGCACACCGCGGCGCTCACAAGACCTCTTCGCCCTTCTCATCTTACGATCCCGAATCACCGCTACGGAGTGTCCACCCTTCTTTTTATAAAGGGCCGGGGTTTAGAGGCCGCACCACCGCCCCACCGTCATCCTGAAGAGCGAAGCGACGAAGCCTGTCTGCCGCAGGCAGGGATCTCTCTTCGCTTCTCCCTTCGCTCGCCCTCATCACTGCCTCTATCAGTGTCCATCAGTGGTGCCTTTGACTTTCCCCCTCATAGCCTCCGCCGTCACCCGGTGCCGGTACTCAAACACCCGCTCAAGTTTCCGTCGCACCATCCACCCCCCAAAAAAGTTCCCCACCGCGCCTAACGGCAGCTCGTACTCGATGCGGTCCTCCAGCCGGCAAGCCTCCGCCCCCTCCCCCGTAAACAAATGCGTGTGCTCCCATCGCCGGAACGGCCCGGATGTCTGCACGTCCCGGAACTGCCGCCCTTCCACATAATCACGATGTTCGAAAGTCCAACGCAACCGGAACGGTCCTATGTACACCCACATCGCCCCGCTGTCTCCATCGCGAATTCCAGCCGAGCGTTCGATGATCTCAATCCTTTCCCACGGCGGCGTCAACCGTTCGAGCGCGCCCGGCTCCGCGTGCCAGCGAAACAACTTCTCCGCGGGCGCCTCAATTCTCGAAGCGGCAACAAACAACTTCGGACGCGCCATATTTCCTACGCAATCCTTCCCGCGCAACTTGCACGCGGTGTGTCTGGAACCAGGGAAGCAAATCGTGCCACAGGCGGGACGCTCCGCGCCACACGGAATGCCGTGCCCGCGAGCTGATTTTGCAGGTGCGGGTTGCTGGGGAAAAATTCCGGCTCGCGTCTTATCGGGGAGCCGCTTTGTGCTCCACGCTGTCGGAAGCATCAGGAACCCGGACGACTAAATCTTCCGCCCGTGCCAGCTCCGTGCGGTTTCGTCCACGCTCTTTCGCGCGATACAGCGCGGCATCAGCGAGCCGCAAAATCTCCTGCGAATCCACGGGAGACTTATCAATACTGGCGGTCACTCCGAAACTGGCCGTTACCGCTATCGGAATCGAATTCGACATCATCGGCTTGCCCTCAATCGCGCGCCGGATTCTCTCCGCCAGTCCCAGCGTCCCCATCGCGTCGGAAGAGGGCACCACGATCAGAAACTCCTCTCCCCCATAGCGTCCCACGGAATCGTACGGCCGCACGCACGCCATCATGCGCTGCGCCGCTTCCCGCAGCACATCGTCGCCGGCCAGGTGTCCGTACGTGTCGTTCACATATTTGAAGTGGTCCAGATCCATCAGCACAATCCCGAACGAGCCGCCTTCGCGCGCCTGCCGGGCTCGCTCCTTGCGCAGCGTATCCATGATCACGCCGCGATTCACCACTCCCGTCAGATTGTCATGCGTCGCCCGATAAAGCAGCTCCTCCCCGGCCGCGATCAGCTGGTCCTGCAGGTCCAGAATTCTTTGCCCCACGTGTAGCCGCGCGCGCAGTTCCTGCGAATCAAATGGCTTGGTCAAATAATCATCCGCGCCGGATTCCAGTCCCTGCAGCAGGTCTTCCTTCTGCGTGCGCGCGGTCAGCAGCAGCACGTAAACGTATCGCCGGTCCGCCGATTCGCGCAGTTTCTGGCACACTTGCACGCCTTCCATCCCCGGCATCATCCAATCCAGTATCGCCAGGCGCGGGGCGTCCAGCCTCTCCAGCATCTGTAGCGCCTCGGTGCCAGTGGTCGCTATCGAAACTTCAAATCCCCACTTCACCAGAAACAACTCCAGCAGCCGCCGCGAGACCGGATCGTCCTCCGCGATCAGAATTCTTTTTCTTGCATTCTTCGCTTCCATCATAATGCGCCCTCGCGATCTTGGTCACGCAGGGCCAGCGCCGATTCCTGCGGCGCCAATCCAAACGTCACCGTGAAATGAAATGTGCTGCCCTTTCCCGATTCGCTCTCCACCCACAATTTTCCCGCCATCAGCGTCACCAGTCGTGTCGTGATCGCCAGTCCCAGCCCCGTTCCTCCGTAGTTGCGCGTGGTCGAGCTGTCTGCTTGCGTGAATGCCTCGAAAATCATGGATTGCTTTTCCTTCGCAATCCCGATCCCGCTGTCCGTCACCCGAAAATGCAGAATCACCTTGTCGCTGCTCTGCTCTTGTGCTTCCACTTGCACAGTCACCTCACCCCGCTCCGTGAACTTAATGGCATTCCCCACCAGGTTCACCAGCACCTGCCGCAGTCGCGACGCATCTCCGATCACTCGCTCCGGGACGCTCGCCTCCACCCGCCAGCGCAGCTCGATACCCTTCTGCTGCGCCCGGAATCGCATCACCTGCAGCGTCTCCGCCAGGCTCGGCGTCAGCGCGAACTCATGGTCCACCAGTTCCAGCTTTCCCGCTTCCACTTTCGAAAAATCCAGAATGTCGCTCAGCAGCCGCAACAGCGAATCCGCCGAACTTTTCACCATCTCCAGATATTCGCGCTGCTCCGTATTGATTTCGGTATCCAGGATCAACTCCGTCATCCCCAGGATTCCGTTCATCGGCGTGCGGAACTCATGGCTGATATTCGCCAGAAACTCGCTCTTGGCCTGGCTCCCTGCTTCCGCCGCTTCTTTCGCGCTGCGCAGATCGTCTTCCGCCTGTTTCCGTGCGGTGATGTCCCGCGCCGTCATACACACCGTTTTTGCGGCGCCGTCCGGCGACTGGATGGGGCTCACGCGTCCTAGAAACCACCGCACCTCGCGCCCGATGGGTATCGAGTACTCGATGCTTTCGCCGCGTCCCGTCGCAATCACTCGCTGCAATGTTTCCAGAAAGGGTCGGGCGACTTCGTCTCCGAAAATCTGCCGGATGCTCGAGCCCAGCAGCTCCTCCTTCGGCCGCGCCAGCGCCGATTCATTCGTGGTCCACACGTTGCGAATGATTCCTGCGCTGTCGAATTCAAATACGATCTCGTCAATCGCCCCCACCATCGCCTGCAGCCGCGCTTCGCCTTCGCGCAGTCCTTGCTCGCTCGTCTCCCGCTCGGTGATCAGCGCTCCCAGGCACAGTCCCGTCAGCGACACAATCAGCATCAGAAACTGCAGCACCCCCAGGCGCTGCATATCCTCGGGCGCGATCTTTAGCATCACCATCGCGCCCAGGTTCAGCATCAACGTCGCGATCGTTGCTCCCGGCATTCCGTGCCGCACCGCGATCCAGATCGTCGGCAGAAACAACAAATAGAAAAGCTCGAAGCTCTGCGCCACATGCGATCCGAACACGATCCACAATGCCAGCACAATGCTCCCGCCCTGCGCCGCCATTTCCAGCGAACCGCGTGCTCCAAATCGCTTTGCGCGGATTCGCTCCGGCCCCGTCGCCGCGATTTCCGCTCGCCGCTCGTAGCTCTCCGCGCGTCTGCGCAACCACGGCGTCACGTGCAGCAGCAGGAAGGGCGTCAGACACACCAGCGCCACCGAATCCCCGATAAACCAGCTCAAAGCAGCTTTGGGATAGTCCGCCGGAAGAATCGTCTTGTCCCATGTCAGAACAAACGGACCCAGCGTGCCCACCACCACGGCGGTGCTCAACGTCACCCCTAAATATCGAAATACGTCTCCCAACGTCTGGAACGGCGCATGATCGCGCAGCATGTGCCGCAGCAGATAAGCAGCGCAGGTATAGCCTCCCACCGATACCAGAACCATCAACCAGGTTGAAAACGCGAATGGAGATTGATGGTAGTTCAGAACGGCCGAGCTCAAACCGGCCGCTGCCATCACCGGCGCGTATGCCATCCCCAGGCCGGTCAATACCGCCACTTCCAATCCGACCGGCGGATACCACGCGCTCACTCCCTGCCACATCTGAAAAAAGACCGTCATGCGATCCAGAATGATATACACCACCAGATATATGAGCCCTGGCCACACGCGCCAAGGATTCCGCAGCATCGTGAAGAATGCTGCAGCCTTCCCGTCCAGCCAAGCCTCTCCCACCGTCCGGCCGTCCGGCAGATTTTTTGCCTGCAACTTCGACGCCGGGCTCAATCTCACACCTCCTGCGTTCGGAAGGATTTGCCGGCCATGCCACGCGCAACGAATCCCTTCGCAACCCGTGTGGACGTCACCGCGCTGGCGATGGTCGCGCCACGTCCGATCGGGATCATCCTGCTGCGAGCTTGGGAAATAGGAACGGTCTCGCGCCAAACCATTTCAGCGTCTCTCCACTGGAATTCCAGGCATCTGCTGCGGCGTTGCCAGCCGGTCGCACGGGTTTGCTCTAGACCGTTCGTCGTCAATCTCAGCGAATCGGCCGTACCGTAAATCGTTCCCCCAGCGCGCGCTCGGATTGCGCCGGCACCGTGCGCGCATCTGAAATCGCCGCCGCGGCTTCGCTCGGGCGCTCCATGGCAGGGGACGGCATCGGCAGCAGCGCGCCTTCCGCTTCTTTCAAGAACGTCAGCCCCAACTCTCCGCCGTGCCAGTCAATCGAAATCACGTCACCCAGTGACACCTGCTCGGTCGCCAGCAAGCTCGCCAGCGGGTACACCACGTGCCGCTCGATCGCGCGCTTCAAATGCCGCGCGCCGTATTTCATGTCCGTCCCTTCCTTCAGCAAAAATTCCCGCGCCGGCTGCGTCACACGGAACAAGAAGCGTCCCTTCGCCGTTTCCAGCACGCGCTGTTGCACCATCCCAAGTTCAATTTCCAGAATTTGCTCCAGCTGCGCCGAGCGCAGCGGACGGAACACCACCGTCTTGTCAATCCGGTTCATGAATTCCGGCGCGAATTTCCTCTTCGCTGCCTCCGACGCAGTCTTCTCCACCTTCTCGTCCAACCCTAACTTCGTCTCCGTGCGCTGCAGCGGCGCAAATCCCAATCCCCCCGTCATCAGCTCGGTGATCTCCACGCCGCCCAAATTCGACGTCATGAAAATCATCGTTTGCGACAAATCCACCCGCCGGTTATCTCCCAAAGTCAGCGTCGCCTTGTCCAAAATCCCCAGCAGCAATTGCCACAATGCATCCGAAGCCTTTTCGATTTCGTCGAACAGCAAAAATGAAATCTTCAATTTCTCAGTGTGATACTGCGCCAGCGCTTCCTGTGTAATCAGCGGATGCGTCTCGCGATGCCCCAAATACCCCGGAGGCGAGCCAATCAATTTCGCAATCTCGTGCGAGTGCTGAAATTCCGCGCAGTCCACCTTAATCACCGCGCGCGGATCTCCAAACAACACTTCCGCCGTAGCCTCGACCACGCGCGTCTTCCCAGCTCCGGTCGGCCCCAAAAACAGCAAATTTCCCACCGGCCGCCCCGGTGAATTCAGCCCGGCGCGAAACACCTGGTACAAGTCCACCACCGCCTGCACCGCTTCGTCTTGCCCCACAATCTTCCGCCGCAGCCCCGTCTCGAAATCCCGCGACTCAATACTCCGGCGTGCCGGATCCAACTGACGTTCTACTGAGGCGTCCATTTTGCCGTTCCTCCCGCCGGCCTTCCGGCACTCCCCGATGGCGCGTCCAGGAACTCGAACCGTGCCGCCGATAGACATGCAGACGGGTGGCCAAAGTGTCCTCCTCGAATCCTCACCAACACACCTGTAATCAGTGGAATGACAGCCCCATCACGTAGCCCTCCGCGAGCCGAAAGCGGAATCGATGTTTCAACCGGGACGCACCGTCCCAATGTGACACGTTGTTAATACCGTGTTAAAAAACCCACGCGCCCTCCTCTACTCCTTGCTTCCGGGGCCCGCTTTCCCGTATCTTGTGTGCGATCACCGAGAAATAACCCAAATGAAACGCATTCTGGTTATCGAAGACGATAAAGACATCGTGGAGTTGGTGCGCTATAACCTGGAGAAAGACGGCTACCAGGTCACCTCCAGCGGCGATGGCACCACCGGCCTTGCCCAAATTCGCAAAGCTGCGCCCGATCTCTTGGTCCTCGATCTGATGTTGCCGAAGCTTTCCGGTCTGGAAATCTGCAAGGAAGTCCGCAAAGAAGTCACTCTCAACCGCATTCCCATCCTCATCCTCACCGCCAAGGGCGAAGAAGCCGATCGCGTGGTGGGCCTCGAACTCGGCGCCGACGACTACGTCACCAAACCGTTCAGCCCTCGCGAACTCGTCGCGCGCGTGAAAGCCTTACTCCGCCGCGCCGAACCTGGCACTCCCACCGAAAAGCCCGTCGAAATTGGCGCTCTCCGCATTGACCCCGCCGCTTACCGCGTCACGCGCACCGGCAAGCCCGTACCCATGAGCACCCTCGAATTTCGCCTGCTCTATTTTCTCGCCGCCCGTCCCAATCGCGTCTTCACTCGCGATCAATTGCTCGATGCCGTCTGGGGCACTGAGCGCTTCGTCACTCCGCGCAGCGTGGATGTGTACGTCCGCCGCTTGCGCGAAAAAATCGAAGCAGACCCGCAGCACCCCGTCTTCATGAAGACAATCCGTGGCGCTGGATACCTCTTCGAAACCCGTGCGAGCTAGACTTTTCTGGAAGCTCGGCCTCACCTATGGCGCCTTGCTTCTCGTCGTCCTGCTCGCCGTCCAGCTTTATTCCGCTCGCGTCATCCGCAGCCAGGCCATACGTTCCGCCAACGACCAGCTCGCCTCTCTTCTCAGCCTCACTCTCGCCAACCCTCCCCGATCCGACGACCCTGCCGAACTCCGCAACTGGACCGGCCGAGCCGCTCGCAGCGGCGCGCGCGTCACAATCATTGACCCCACCGGCCGCGTCCTCGCCGACTCCGAAGCCGACGCCGAAAAAATGGAAAACCACGCCAATCGCCTGGAGTTTCAAGATGCTCTCGCCCACGGAACCGGCCAGTCCGTGCACCGCAGCGTCACCCTCGGCCACGAATTGGTGTATCGCGCCCAGCGCTACGACCATGCCGGCAATACCCCCATCGTGATCCGCTTGGCCTTGCCCCTTTCGCAAATTGACCTCTCGCTTGTCGAACTCCGTCAGCGGCTCCTCATCGCTACTCTCGTCGTGCTGCTCAGCGGCGGTCTGGTCTCCTTTGCCTTTGCGCGTATGTTCGCCGCGCGCGTGCAACGCTTGCAGCGCTTTTCGCAGCGCATCGCCGAAGGTGATTTCCGCCCCTTGCTCCGCGAAGGCCCGCGCGACGAGCTATCCGACCTCGCCGACTCCCTCAACCAGACTGCCACGCGCCTCGACCGCGAAATCCGCTTGCTCAGCGGCGAACGCAACCGCTCCAGCGCCATCCTGCGCAGCATGGTCGAAGGCGTCGCCGTCATCGACGCCGAAGAGCGCCTCGTTTTCTACAACCGCGCGTTCTCGGAAATCTTGAACGTAGACCCCGCCAGCGCCGAAGGCCGCCCGCTCATCGAAGTCGTCCGCAATTCCGAACTGGTGGGCTTAATCCGGCGCGCTCTGCACGGCGCTGAAGGCCTGCAGAGCGACATCACCATGGGAATCACTCAAACACAGAGTTTCTCCATCACCGCCGCGCCCGTAAAAGCTTTGGATGCTTCCGCATCCGGCGGCGCGCCGCAGGGAAAACCTTCCGGAGCCGTCGTTGTCCTTCACGACGTCACCGAACTCCGCCGCCTCGAACGCGTCCGTCAGGATTTCGTCGCCAACGTCTCCCACGAATTCAAGACGCCGCTCACCGCCATTCAAGGCTTTGCCGAAACCCTGCTCGCCGGCGCCCTCGACGATCCCCAAAACAATCGCCGCTTCCTGGAAATCATTCGCAATCACGCCATTCGTCTCGCCCGCCTCACCAACGATCTCCTCAAACTCGCGCGCATCGAAGCCGGAAAAATGGAACTCGAATTTTCCTCCGTCAGCCTGCTCGAACTGATCGAAGCCTGCACCGAAACCACCCTGCTCAAAGCCAACCGCAAGGAAATCACTCTCGAAATCACCGTCCCGCCGCAACTTCCGCCCGTCCGTGGCGATGCCGCTCTCCTCCGCGACGTCCTGCAAAATCTCCTCGACAACGCCATCCAATACACTCCCGCGCGCGGCCACATCTCCGTCGCCGCCGCCGCCGGCCCCCGCGAAGCCGTCGTCACCGTCGCCGACACCGGCATCGGCATCCCCCTCGCCGATTCCGAACGCATCTTCGAACGCTTCTATCGCGTGGACGCCGCCCGCTCCCGCGAAGCTGGCGGCACCGGCCTAGGCCTAAGCATCGCCAAACACATAGTAGAAGCCCACGGCGGCAAGCTCTGGGTAGAGAGCACAGTAGGCCAAGGCTCCAAGTTCTCCTTCTCCCTCCCCCTAGACGCGTAACCCGCGGTTCCTGGGAACGCCAATCTCCCGATTGGCGTTTTCTGCAGCCCACGCGCCAACGCGGAACCCTCGTGCGATTGCGCCGCGCCGAGGCCCATCTGGGAGTGCGGCGGCTTGCCGCCGCTTTCGTCGAGATGTAATGTCCGACAACAAAACGCGCTAGGCGAGGCTTGCCTCGCCAGCGCTTTTTCTTACCCGTCCCGCGATTGCGGAGCGCGGGCGCAGAGGCGATCTGTTCTTCGCTTCGATGCAAAGGAAGTCGTGCGGACAAACGCGCTTCAACTAAGTTCCAAACGGGGCTAAACTGTGGCTATATTTACTAAAAGCGTATCTAAATGAAGCAGAAAAAACCGCCCGCCCCAGCAATCCCGACATGCGAATGTGAATCCGCTCGCTGCGACCAGGGCGAACATTGCTGCAAGAGGCCAGCTTGTGGTTATCCAACTTGGGCGGAAGCGTTTGCTAAGCGTGCGAAGCCTGCGAAGCGTGGGAAATAGTTTCCTGCGTTTGCGCGTTCTTCTTCTGTTCTTTCTGCACCCACTCCGTGAACACCCGCTGGAATTCTTGGTGGGTGTACACACCTTTGCAGATCAAGAGGCTGTTCATCGCATACACGGTAGCCATAAACCTTTCGTCTCGGCTCGCAATTCGCAACGCTTCTTCGTAAGACATGCCATCACTCCTTCCAGCGGCTCATTTCGTCCAATACCACCGACCGCGATGCCGCTAATTGACCAGCTGGCTGCGGAATCCCCAGGGACTCAAGTCAAGGCGACGATATCTCATGCGCACGGGCATTTCCACGGAATTCGGGCGGAGAGTCAGTTTTGGATTCCACAAAACTAAATAGGCCGTAGAAAGACAAGGATGCCCAGAACAAGGAATAAGAACGCGAACAAAAAACTCAGTTCGTTTTTTCGTAATCCAGCTCGAACGGCCCACAAGACGCCAGCCAAAAGCCAAAGGACCTCGAGGATGTCCCCAATGTGCACGCGAGTAGTGTACCCCCAACTTGGGCGCGAATCACCGGAAGGCAGTTTCCGCTATGTCTTCATATATTTACGCGTGATTTACACCCTTGCAATCTCCCCCACCCATGATGTACACGCCGAAAATGAAGCAGGTTAGCGACCTGCGGGAGGCACTTAGAAGTGGCATCCACTAAAACAAGTGCGGACGGTATCTTTCAAAGCGTCCTGGTGAATTACCTCGTCTCCCAAGCCCGCACAGTCGAGGCCTCGGTCAATCGCGCTCTCTGGGCCCTGCTCGAACGCAACGAACGTCTCGCCAGCGAAGTCTTTCTCACCGAGCCGCGCATCAATGAAATGGAAATCCTGATCGACGAGCACGCCATCCGCATGTTGCGCCAGGGCGACATGCTCGATACCGACGTCCGCCTTATCGTTGCCACCCTCAAAATCAATAACGACCTCGAGCGCATGGGCGACCTCGCCGTCAACCTCAGCGAACGCGCCATCTCCCTCTCCCAAATGGGCGAAGTCCACATCCCCGTTGAACTTGAGCCTATGACCACCGCCGTCCGCGTCATGGTTTCCAAATGCCTCGGCGCTTTGATCTATCAAAACGTGGATCTAGCCACCCAGGTGCTCGAAAGCGACGACGTCGTGGACCAATATCGCGATCAAGTTTTCGAAGCGCTGCTCGCCGGCATGACCGCCAATCCCGCGCTCGCCGCTCCCAATCTCCACTACGTCCTCGCCTCTCGCCATCTCGAACGCATCGCCGATCACGCCACCAACATCGCCGAGGACATTTTGTTCTGGGTCCGCGGCCTCGAAGTCCGGCACGGCCGCGCCAAGCAAATGGAACTCAACGCCAACAGTCCCAGCGGCGCCAGCAACGCCGCAGCATCCGCAGGGGAGTAATCGATATTTCACAGCCTGGTCATCTGCGGTTCAACTGTTCCATCTACGATCACAACGGATTGGAAGGCACAGCAGCGCGCCGTCGTACCTGCACTTCTCTCGCGCTCTCCGAAGCGACGGACGCCGAACCAAGTTTCCACAAGTTCCAGCGCTCCAGCATCTGGCGCCGGAAGCAGTACACCTCGTGCCACCAACCCGCGAGGCGCGGCTCGACCACACCCCCGGGGCCGCGCCTCCCCTCTTCCGAAGCTCTCGCGCTTATTTCACCCCCAATTCGCGCCGATGTAACACGTCCGTAACATTGCAGTCAAAAAATGATACACAGGAGATTCCCTGAATATGAAAAAGACCCTACTGGTTGTGTGGCTCATGATCCTGGCAATGGCGCTCACGATAGCGCTCACCGCGCCGCGCGCCGCAGCGCAAGGCGGTACAGTCAATCTCAACGCCGCTGGCGCCACTTTCCCCTATCCCATCTACTCCAAGTGGTTCGACGTCTACCACACCGCGCATTCCAACATTCAGATCAATTACCAATCCATCGGTTCCGGCGGCGGCATCCGCCAACTGCAGGCCGGCACCGTTGATTTCGGCGCCTCCGACGGTCCGATGACCGACGACCAGCTCGCGCAATCCAAATTCAAAATCCTCCATTTTCCCACCGTCCTCGGCGCCGTCGTGCCCACCTACAACATTGCAGGTGTAAGCGGAGAACTGAACTTTACCCAGAAAGCCCTCGCCGGAATTTATCTCGGCACCATTACCAAGTGGAACGATCCGGAAATCGCCAAAGCGAATCCGGGCGTCAATCTTCCCAGCGCGGATATCGTCGTCGTGCACCGCTCCGATGGCAGCGGCACCAGCTACATCTGGACCGATTTTCTCGCCAAGGTCAGCGACGACTGGAAAAATAAAGTCGGCAAAGCCGCCACTTCCGTGAACTGGCCCGTCGGCCTCGGCGGCAAAGGCAACGAAGGCGTCACCGGTCTCGTCAAGCAAACGCCCAATTCCATCGGCTACATCGAACTGATCTACGCCGTGCAAAATAATATTCCCTACGGCAAAGTTCAGAATGCCGCCGGTAAATTCGTCAAGGCCGATCTAGCCGGTGTCACCGCTGCAGCCGCCGCCGACGCTAAAAATATTCCGGACGATTTCCGCGTCTCCATCACCAACGCGCCCGGCCCCAAGGTCTATCCCATCTCCAGCTTCACCTGGCTGTTGATTCCCGCGCAAATTCAAGACGCAGCCAAGCGCGACGCCATCAAAGGTTTCCTGAAGTGGATGCTCACCGACGGCCAGAAGTTCAACGAAGGCCTGACCTACGCGCAGCTGCCGAAGGAAGTCATCGCCCGGGAGACCAAGGCAATTTCGCTGATTCAGTAACCGTAAACCAGCAACCAAAATGTCCGCAGCCGCCACCACTATCGCGCACGAGGTTCCTCCACAGGCGGGACCTCGTGCGTTTCTTCATCGCCTCCGTCAAGGCGACGAAATCGCGCACCTCCTCACCCTCACCTTCGCTGCCATCATCCTCCTGCTCACCTCCATGCTGGTGTACGAACTCTGGGTGAATTCGCACCTCTCCCGCACCCAATTCGGCTGGATGTTTTTCTTCACCAAAGTCTGGGACCCCAACTTCGATAATTTCGGCGCCGCACCTTTCATTTACGGCACTCTGGTCACCTCTGCCGTCGCACTAGTCCTCGCCGTCCCACTCGGCCTCGCCAGCGCCATTTTTCTTTCCGAACTCGCCCCGCGAAATATCAGCGACATCATTTCATTCTTGATCGATCTTCTCGCCGCCGTCCCCAGCGTCATCTACGGCCTCCTCGGCATCTTCATCGTCGTCCCACTGATGCGCACCACCCTCGGCCCGCTCCTCATCCATACCGTCGGCAATGTTCCCTATATCGGCGTCCTCTTCCGCGGACCAAATTACGGCGTCGGTTTCCTCACCGCTGGAATCGTTCTCGCCATCATGGTCGTGCCCTTCATCATTTCCGTCTCGCGCGAAGTGCTCCTCACCGTCCCGCGCGAACAGCGCGAAGCCGCCATGGCTCTCGGCGCCACCCGCTGGGAATCCACCTGGCAAGTAGTCGTCCCCTGGGCCCGCACCGGCATCATGGGCTCGGTATTCCTCGCTCTCGCACGCGCGCTCGGCGAAACTATGGCCGTCACCATGGTGATCGGCAACGCCGCTTCCATCAAAGCGTCCCTGCTTGCTCCCGGCGATACCATCGCTTCCACCATCGCCAATCAATTCACCGAAGCCACCGGCGATTTGTACCTGAGTTCGCTCATTGAATTGGGCCTGGTGCTTTTCCTCATCACCTTCATCCTCAATGGTCTCGCGCGAATCCTCATCGTCGCCACCGAACGTGGCGGAGGCCGCCCCGCATGAGCTCTCTGCGCATCGTCTGGCGCAAGTCGCTGAACTACGTGATGCTCACCTTGACGGGCGTCGCCGCCCTCGCCGTCGTCTCCGTGCTCTTCCTCATCCTCGGCTACTTAATTTGGAACGGCGGTACGTCCCTCAGCCTCAATTTCTTCACCCAGCTTCCCAAACCCGTCGGCGAAACCGGCGGCGGCATGGCCAACGCCATCGTCGGCAGCCTCAAGCTCCTCTTCCTCGCCGCAATCATGGGCTTGCCCGTCGGCTTGCTCGCCGGCGTTTATCTCGGGGAGTTCGGCGGCAAGACTTTTTCCTTCATCGTCCGTTACACCACTGACCTGCTCAACGGCGTGCCCTCCATCGTCATCGGCATCTTCGCCTACTCGCTCGTGGTGCTGCCCGTCAAGCATTTCTCCGCGCTCGCCGGCGGCGTCGCCCTCGGCATCATGGTCATCCCCATCACCGTGCGCAGCACCGAGGAATTTTTGCGCGCCGTCCCCGGCAATATGCGCGAAGCCGCCATGGCTCTGGGTGCCAGCAAATGGAAAACGATTGCCACCGTCGTCCTTCCCGCTGCCAGCGGCGGCATCCTCACCGGCATGTTGCTAGCCCTGGCGCGCGTCGCCGGCGAAACCGCTCCATTGCTCTTCACCGCTTTCGGCAATCGCTTTTGGAGCCAGGGCTGGGGGCAGCCCATCGCCTCACTTCCGGTTATGATTTACACCTACGCCGTTGCGCCTTACGATGATTGGCATAGGCAGGCGTGGGCTGCGGGCTTAGTCTTGTTGGGTTTGGTTTTGGTCTCGAATCTGGGCGCCCGCTTCATCCTGGCGCGCAGCAAAGCGGTTTAGTCGCACCCCGCAGTCTGTGTGAGGGCGATTGGTTTGCGTCAGGGCACGGCTTCAGCCGTGCCGCAACTGCCGCAAGATCAGAGCGGCTTTAGCCGCTGAGGGCATGGTTTAGAGCGTTTTATGCAAGCAGTACCGAAGGAAAAAATTGTGAGTGGATCACCTCAACCCGCGCTATCAGTCAAAGCCTTCAGAGATCCGGTGCCTATGGAAAAGACAACGTCACCAACGATCGAGCCGAAACAGCGCTTGACGATTGCGAATTTGAATTTTTATTACGGCCCGAAGCAGGCCGTCTTCGGCCTCAACCTGAAAATTCCCACCAACCGCGTCACCGCGCTCATCGGCCCCTCCGGCTGCGGCAAATCCACCTTCCTCCGCACTCTGAACCGCATGAACGAAACCATTCGCAACACCCGCGTCGAAGGCGAAGTCCTTCTCGACGGCCAGGACATTCACGCGCTCGACGTCGTCGGCCTGCGCCGCCGCGTCGGCATGGTCTTCCAGCGCCCCAATCCCTTTCCAAAATCAATTTATGACAACGTAGCCTACGGCCTGCGCATCAATGGCTACAAAGGCCGCCTCGACGATCTAGTCGAACACAGCCTGCGCCGCGCCGCTCTCTGGGACGAAGTGAAGGACTACCTGAAAAAATCCGCCTTCGCCCTCTCCGGCGGACAGCAGCAACGCCTCTGCATCGCCCGCGCGCTAGCAGTAGATCCCGAAGTCCTCCTGCTCGACGAACCGTGCTCCGCTCTCGATCCCGTCACCACCGCGAAAATCGAAGAGCTCATGTTCCAGCTAAAAGACAGCTGTACCATGGCCATCGTCACCCACAACATGCAGCAAGCCGCCCGCGCCAGCGACTTCACCGCCTTTATGCTAGACGGCCACCTCATCGAACACAGCGAAACCTCCAAACTTTTCACCACGCCCACCGATCCGCGCACAGAAGCCTACATCACCGGCCGGTTCGGTTAAGCACCAGCAGTTCTAGGCGCGCGAGCTTTTGACTTTGCATTACGCCGTTGCTGTTGAATTGGTAGCGGCGGTCTTCAGACCGCCAGCCTTTGAAGTTGGATTTGAAGTTGCCGTTGAATTTGTAGCGGCCATCCCGCCTTGGCGGGATGGGCGCCTTTGACTTTGGTAGCGCCGGCGTCTCGCCGGCTCTGTTGCAAGAATTGAGGAACCATGGAACGCCACTTCGATCACGATCTGGAAGAACTGAAACAGCGCCTCCTCTGGATGGGCAGTCTCGCCGAACGCGCCGTCCATCAGGCCGTCCACGCCGTCCTGGATGCCGAAGAACATCTCGCCGAAGTCGTCCTCTCTGAAGAAGACGCCATCAACGAAATGCAAATTGAAATTGACGAGCGCGTCCAGCGCCTCCTCGCCACCCAGCAGCCCATGGCCGCGGATCTGCGCTTCCTCCTCGCCGTCTCGCGCATCAATGGCGACCTCGAACGCATCGGCGACCAAGCCGTCAACATCGCGCAATCCGCCACGCGCATCCTCCGTCACCCGCAGGTCAAGCCTTACGTGGACCTGCCCCGCATGAGCGAACTAGCCGAAGCCATGGTCCGCGACAGCCTAAACGCCCTGGTCCGCGGCGATCAAGACCTCGCCCAAAGCGTCCTCCGCCGCGACGATCAAGTGGACCGCCTGCGCGACCAGCTCTTCCGCGAGTTGCTCACCTACATGATGGAAGACAGCGCCCAAGTCTTCGCCGCCTTCGAGCTGATCCTCGTAGCCAAAAACCTCGAACGCATCGGCGACCACGCCACCAACATAGCCGAAGACGTAATCTATTTCGTAGCCGGCCGCGACGTCCGCCACCCAGCCCTCGACCGACGTTAGCCTGGCGCGACCCCGCCCGCCGCGAACGTGGCACAGCCACTCCTGGCTGTGCTCTCGCTCTAGCAGTCAACTTCGGCGCCCCGTCATCCTGAGCGCAGCGAAGGATCTCTCTTTGCTTTAGGTTTCTCTGCGCCCGGCGTCTACCCCGACGCAGTCGGGGCGTCTCAGCGGTTCACACCTCTATCCTTCTCAGATTTCCCTCCGCCCTTCCTCTGTGACCTCTGTGTTAAATCTTTTGACGTTTTCTCCGCCCACACCTCCACGCCCGCTGCAAGAACGCAGCCTTCCCAAAGCCCAATCAAATCAGATTTCACAACAGGAAGGTTTTCAAAAAAAAATCTAAATCCGTGTCAAAGCCGTAGCCTCATCCTCAGCCAAATCCAAAATCGTATCCAATCGCACCATCTTCAAAAGCATCATCACCCGCTTATTCGCCGCAAAATAAGTAGCCTTCCCGCCCGCCCTCTTCAACGTCGTGAACGCCCGCACCAAAGCTCCAATCCCCGAGCTATCCAATTCCGTCACGCCCGCCAGATTCACCGCCACATGCAAAGACCCGGCCTCAATCAGCTGTTGCACCTGATTTCGAAATGCTTCCTCGGCGTCGCCCAGTTTCAAAGGCCCTTCCAGGTCCAGGATCGTCGCGCGCCCCGCTTTGCGTATGCCGATGTTCACGATGCCCCTCGTGCAGCCCAGCAAAGCTAACCGAATTGCGCCCGCCAATCAAGGGGACACCACAAACTCGTTCGCGTTTCTCCGCCTTGCCCATGTCTTTGAATTTGTAGCGGCGGTCTTCAGACCGCTAGCTTTGACGTCGCCTTTTAGTTTGTAGCGGGCGGTTCGGCTTCATCGAACCGGGCATGCCGTTGCCTCTGGTTTTCTCTGCGCTCTCTGCGCCTCTGCGGTAGATTTGCCTTTGTCGAACGCGTCGCAATCACTCCGCCCGCAAAGCATCCACAGGATCCACCGTCGCCGCTCGCCGCGCAGGCAAATAACAAGCCAGACAAGCCGTAACCACCACTCCCAAAGTCACCGCCCCATATGTCACCGGATCCACCGCGCTAACCTTAAACAAAAGCGACGACATCAATCGCATCACCGCGAACGCCGTCCCCAGCCCGCACAAAATCCCCACTCCCGTCAGCCATAATCCCTGCCGCACAAACATCCCTACCAACGCCTTCCGCTGCGCTCCCAGTGCCATGCGAATTCCAATCTCCCGCGTGCGCTGCGACACCGAATACGCAATCACTCCGTAAATCCCCACAATCCCCAGCAGCAACGCCATCCCTCCTGCAACTCCCAGCATCACCAAAGTAAAAGATGTCCGCGCCATCGAGTGCGTATAGAAATAACCAAGCGTGTGCACATTCGCGAGCGGAATATTCGGATCCGAAGACCACACCGTCTGCCGCACCTCATTCAAAAACGCCTGCGACCCCGCGCGCGGGCTGCGTATCGCAAACGCGATCCCCCGCCGCAGCTCCTCTTTCTGCCCCTCGAACCGGTCCATCATCACGGGCCAATAAACCGACGTCCCCGCCGGCTTATCCACTCCGTTTTCGTGCACATCCCCCACCACGCCCACAATCTCGCGCCAGTCGTCGTTGGTGGCCACGCGAATTCGCTTGCCCAACGCATTCCGCGCGTCGTGCCAATATTCCTTAGCGAGATTTTCAGACACCATCGCCACCGGAACTTTCTGATACGTGTCCTCCCAGGTGATATCGCGCCCGGCCACCAGCGGCGTTCCCATCGTCGCCAAAAATCCCGGCGATACAAACTTGAATCGGCGGATCGGCGGCAACTCTCCTTCCGCATACGCGTGGTCTTCCGCAAACAAAATATCGTTCGAGCCTCGCCCATCCATCGGAATGTCGCTCGAAAAACTCACCGACGTAACGCCCGGTAGCGCCCCCAGCTTCCCCAAAATGCCCTGTTCCATGCGCACCAATCCCTCGCGGTCGCTGTCCGGAATTTCCGTCTCCGGTACGTAGAAGCGGAAAGTCTGCACGGAATCCGGCCCCGTGAATCCCGGCGGCACATGCATCAACGCTCGGAACGTCCGAATCATCAACCCCGAACAGATCAGCAGCACCAGCGCCAGTCCCACCTGCACCACCACCAGCACATTCCGCGCGCGATGTTGCTGCCGGCTCTGGCTCGCCGCCCGTCCGCCCTCGCGCAACCCCGTGTTCAAATGCGCCCCAGCATACTTGAAAATCGGAATCGATCCGAACAGCAAGCTGGAAAACATTGCAATCGCAAACGTAAACAGCAGCACTGGCAAATCAATCCCAATCTCATGAATCCGCGGCAAACCCGTAGGCGCCAGCGCCACCAGCAACTGCAACGCCCCATAAGCCAGCGCCAATCCCAGCAAACTCCCCAGCAATCCTAGAATCACACTCTCAAACATCAACTCCATCGAGATCCGTCCCCACCCCGCGCCCAACGCCGCGCGTATCGCCAGCTCCTGCCGACGTCCGTCCACCCGCACCATCAGCAAATTCGCCACGTTCGCGCAAGCAATCAGCAGCACCATCGCGATCGACCCCATCAAAACCCACAGTACCTTGCCCACATCTCCCACCACGTCCTGCTTCAAAGGCCGCAAGTTCGGCGCAATCTGCGCCTTCTCGAACAACTTCACGCTAAATCCTTCTGGCGCCGGAAACGTACGATTCACGATCGGCAGCATCCGCGCCACGTCCGCGCTCGCTTGCGCCATCGTCACTCCCGGTTTCAATCGCGCTATCGCCTCGAAGCTGAAGTTCCCCAGTTTCATCTTGCTGCGGTCCCACTTGAACGGCACCACCAGCGCCGCATCCTCATAATCCAAAAAGTGAAATCCCTGCGGCAACACTCCAATAATTTCCCGCGGCTTTCCGTCCACCGCAATAGATTTCCCAATCACCGAAGTCGCCCCGCCAAATTTCTGCCGCCAGTATCCGTACGAAAGCAGCACCGTATCCGGCGTCCCCGGCGAATCATCTTCCTTCGTGAACAACCGCCCCAGCGCCGGTCTCACTCCCAGCATCGGCAACGTCCCATCCGTCACATCGAGGCCCCGCACCTGCTCCGGTTCTCCCACGCCCGTCACGCTCAGCGAATCACCGTCGTACGCCCCGATGTCCTGGAACGTGGTGTTCTGCTCGCGATCAATAAAATAATTAGACGGCGACATATTCAGGTCCGTAATCCCTATGCCCGGCGCCATGTGCCACACTCCAATCAATTGCTCCGGATGTGGATAAGGCAAAGGTTTCAGCAGCACTCCCTCCAGCACGCTGAAAATCACCGTGTTCGCCCCCACGCCCACCGCCAATGTGATCAGCGTGATAATCGTAAACAGCGGCGCCCGCCCCAATCGTCGCAGCACTTGCCTCAGTTGATCGCTGAATATTCCCATCTCGAAAACCTCCCCATCCGCGCACACCGTTCGCAATTGGGACAACTCCACTCCCATATCCCACGCGATTTGCTGTGCACTAGTTGGTACGAGGTCAACGAACGAAATGTTTCCGATCGGCGCGCATATATCGTCACGCAACGCCGTACTCTCCACCCAACCCTTCTAACCACCAGCCACTAATCACTAGCCACTGCCGTTATCATCAAACCGCACAGCCGTCGCGTCCCGTTGCACCCGACCCATAACACCCCGCACTTCCTTGACGTCCACCAACCCGATTTGCTAGGCTGCGCCCATTCACTTCGGTCGTCGGCGTGGGTGACGCCCGCCGCCAGCAAGTGAATGTCCCCCTTCCCCTGGGAGAACCATGGAAACATTTTCCGCGCTCTTTGAACTTGCGAGCGTGTCTCTGGCGTGCCGCGACCAGGATACCCTCCTGAAAACTTTCGCCGCGCGCGTAGGCGCCACTCTCGGCGCTCGCGCCGTGTTCGTCTGGACCAACGGCGCTTCCTCCAAAAGCGCCGAGGGCCTGGTCTGCCGCACGCGTTGGAATGAAGCCGGTGAACGTTTCGCGCCTCAAGGCGACTCCGTCAGCGAAGGACTCCTCACCGAAGTTTACGAATCTGCCGAAACCCGCCGCGTCAGCAGCAAGGAAATCTCCGCCGACGATTTCGAGCATCTCGACGAACCCAGCCGCGCTCGCGTCAAATCCGCTATCGTCGTCTCCTTACCCGGCGCACAACGCGCCGAAGGCGTCGTCGAAGTTCTCAATAAACGCGCCGGTGAATTCACCCCCGAAGACGCTCACTTCCTCGAAGAGGCCAGCCGCCTCGCCGGTTCCGCTCTCACCAATCTCGAAGCCATCGAAAGCGAACGCCAAACTCAGCTTTTCACTCTGGAACGCCTCACCGCTCTCTACGACCTTGGCCGCACCTTCACCTCGACCCTCGAACTCGGCGTCCTCCTTCCCGTCGTCGCCGGTAAAATTCGCGACATCATGGGCGCCGCCGCCTGCCTCGTCTGGCTCGCCGATCCCGGCTCCCAGGATCTCTACCTCGCAAAAAAAATCGGCGAAGATCCCACCGTCGAAGACGAAGCTCGCGTGCCCCTCACCGAAGGCCTCCTCGGCGAAATCGCCCAGTCCGCCAATCCAAAATTAGTCGAAAATCCATCCGACGAACCGGGCCTCGCGGAACGCATAGCGTCCAGCGAAGATTTCGAAATCGTCTCCTGGATGGGCGCCCCGCTCCGCAAGGAAAACGACGTCCTCGGCGTCGTCGAACTCGTCAACAAAGCTGACGGCACTCCCTTCAACGAAGACGACCTCTTTTTCCTTTCCTCCATCAGCGAACAAGCCGCCGTCGCGCTGCACAACGCCAATCTCCTCGATGCCGAACGCAAAGTCCACGCTCTCGACGCGCTCCTGAAAATTTCCCAGGAGATCACTTCTACTCTCGACCTCGATCACGTTCTCTCGACGGTGGTGCAGCAAGCAGCTTCCGTAATTCCTTTCGATCGCTGCGTCATCGGATTCTTCGATCGCGGCCGCTTCGTCCTCGGTGCCCTCTCCGGCGAAGCCGAAGTCCCCAAGACGCGCGAGATGAGCGATCTCCGCGCGCGCCTCGAGTGGGTCGCGGACCAGGAAGGCGCCGTCTCCGCGGACCTGTACGACGACGGTTGGCACGTCCAGCCCCCAGAAGCCCACGCCCAAATCGTCTCCTTCCTCGAAGAGCACAAGGAAAACGGCTTTTACGCCCTGCCGCTCCGCGACGATCAAGGCGTGCTCGGCGTGCTGGCCCTCCTCAGCAGCGATGCCGACTTTCTCACCGACAACAGTAAAGAAACCGTCGCCATCCTCGCCAACCAGACCACCGTCGCCATTCGCAACGCGCAACTCTACCAGCAAGTCCCGCTCGCCAATCTCCTCCAACCGTTCTCGCAGCGAAAAAAGAAATTCCTCGCCGCCATGCCGCGCAGCCGCTGGGAACTCTATGCCCGTCGCGCCGCAATCGCCGTCGCCTTTCTGGTACTCGTCCCCTGGCCCTTGCGCGTTGGCACTGATGCCACCGTCGTCCCCGCCGAACGCCGCATGGTCAGCGCGCTCGACGGCGGCGTAGTCCAGCATGTCTTCGTCCACGAAGGCGACACCGTGCAGGCCGGCCAAGTGCTCGCGCAACTCGACGACGGCGTAGATCGCGTGCAGCTCGCGCAAGCCGAAGCCGCCCTCGCCCAAGCCCGCCGCGAACTCGCCGAAGCCGAGTTCCGCAACGATCCCTCCGCCGCCGGCCAAGCCAAAATCCGCGCGGACCTGCACGCAGCCGAAGTGGAGCTCGAACAGCAGCGCGTCGCTGCATCCCAATTGCGCGCGCCCATCGCCGGCATCGTCGTCACCCCTAAAATCGAAGAAAGAACTGGAACCATGGTCAAGCCGGGAGATAGTTTCGCCGAAATTGTCGGCCAGGATCGCATCGCCGCGGAAATGAGCGTCTCCGAAACCGACCTCGAGCTCGTGCACCCAGGTAACAAAGTCGCCCTCAAGCTCAACGCTTTTCCCACCGCCACCTTCGAGGGCTCCGTCGAACGCATGGGCGCGCAAACTCAGGCCGTCGCCGGCGAACAATATTTCATCGTCCGTGCCATCTTCAATAATCCTCGCGGCCTCGCTCGCGACGGCATGGTCGGTCGCGCCAGAATTCACTCGGTCGGTGGCTGGTTCCAAAGCGGATGGTATCCGATCGGTTACACGTTACTTCGTTCTCCGTTTCGCTGGCTCTGGGAGAAAGTTTGGAGCTTTCTGCCATGAACGCCCACCTCATGCCGGCTCCAGCCCACCGCATGACCAAAGGATTGATCATGAACAGACGTACCAACCTGTTTTTCATCGCTGCTTTCGCGCTCGCCGCCGCCGGTTGCGATAATTCTTCCGTCGCCTCCAGCCCCAATCCCGCTCCGCCGCCCGCCGTAACCGCTCCCGCCACTGTTCCGTCCAAGTCCGCGAATGCCGCGGACATCCTCAGCGTCCTCACCGTCGAACATGAGGTGGACATCACTTCCCAGCGCGACGGCCTCGTCATCTCTCTCAGCCACGACGAAGGCAGCGCCGTGAAGGCCGGCGATGTCCTCGGCCAGATTGACGACCGCAGCCTGCAAATGGAACTCATCAAAGCCAACTCCGATCTGCAGGTCGCGGATAACAACAGAAAATACAAAGAAGCCGAGCTCAAAGCCAAGAGCGCCGCTTTTCGCCGCCAGCAGCAGCTGCGCGCCCTCGGTCTTTCCAGCGATGCGGACCTGGAAACCGCCGAATTCGAAGCCAAGGCCGCCGACTACGATCTCCACGGATACGAAGCTCTCGTCGAAAGCGGCCACGCAGAAATTAATCGCCTGAAACTGGAAATGGATCAGACCCGCATTCACGCTCCCTTTTCCGGCGTCGTCGTCCGCCGCTACATCCGCGAAGGCCAGGCCATTTCCAAGGGCGACAAATGTTTTCGCGTCAGCCAACTCTCTCCGCTGCAAGTCCAGTTTCAGGTCCCGGAATCCTCTGCGCGCCGCCCCGCCCTCGGCACCCCCGTCGAGCTTTCCCTCGTCGAAGGTTCCGGCCGCGCCCTCACCGCTCGCGTCACAAAAGTCAGTCCCACCATTGACGCCGCCAGCGACAGTTACGACGTCCTGGCCCAACTCACAGGCTCCGGCATCTCCGACCTGCGCCCCGGCATGGCCGTAAAAGTCCTCTGGCCCGGCGCAGCATCCCGCGCGAACTCCACTCCCACCGCGCCCTCCGCCTCCGCTCCCGGCGCGTCCCCGGCCCAACCGCCCCCGCACCCATGACGCCGCCAGCAGCCGTTGCCGTTGACGTCGCCCACGATTTTGAATTTGCCTTCGTAGCGGCGGTCTTCAGACCGCCAGCTTTTGATTTTGTTTTTGAATTGGTAGGGGCACGGCATGCCGTGCCCGCTGATGGTCCGGCAGCCCATTTAACCGTGGCAATGCCGGCTTTGCGGTCGTCGCACAAACTGTTTTGACGTAGCTATTTTTCATCACCCAGCTCGGAGAATCCCGAATGCGCTTCGGCCCCACCAGCCTGCAAGTCTCCAGCGTCCTCGCCAAAGGCCTGCGCCGCCCCAAACTCCGCACCGACCTGCGCATCAGCGAACAGACTGTCTCCGGCGAAACGAGCTACGTCGTCAAGAACTTCGAAACCAATTCCTACAATCGCTACGGCGCCACCGAATACGGTGTCCTCGCGCTCTGCGACGGCACCCGCACCGCCGCGGAAATCTCCGACACCCTCACCGAACGCCATCCCGACTCTCCCCTCAGCGAAGCCGAAGTCCTGGAATTCCTGGACAGCATCGAGCCCGCCCTGTGGGAGCGCTCCGTCGGCGAAAAAAATCTTGCCGTCCTCGAACGCATCCGCGACGAGCGCAAAGGCCGCGTCGAGCAATCCAGCGTCCTCTATATGTCCTTCAAAGCCTGGGACCCGGACAAAACCCTCACCAAGCTCGATCCTTACCTCAGCTGGATGTACACGCCCGGCTTCGTCGTTTTTTCCTTATTCATTTTCGTCGCCGCCTGCTATTTACTCGCCTCCGATTGGACTCGCGTCCAGCAGGACACCTCCGCCCTCTATAATTTTTCCGATAAGAGCGCCTACGACATCTGGATGTTCTGGATTCTGCTCATGATTCTCGGCGGCATCCACGAGTTCGGCCACGGCCTCACCTGCAAGCATTTTGGCGGCGAGGTCCACCAGATGGGGTTCCTGCTCATCTATTTCACCCCGGCTTTCTACACGGACACCACCGACATCCTCCTCTTCACCCGCGGCTCCCAGCGCCAGTGGGTCATCTTCGCAGGCATCTGGATCGAGCTGGTCTTATGCGGCCTCTCCGGCGTGGTCTGGTATTTCTCTCCCGCCGGCTCGGTGACCAACGACATCGCCTATAAAATGATGCTCCTCAGCGGCATTCAGGGCGCGGCCCTTAACCTCAATCCCCTGATCAAAGCCGACGGCTACTACGCGCTTTCTCAATTCCTCAATATTGACAATCTCCGCGAGGAATCCTTCGCCTTTCTTCGCGCCTGGGCCCAGAAATATCTCCTCCGCCACGATATTGATTTGCCTCCGACCAGCAAACGCCAGCGCCGCATTTTTTTTCTCTTCGGCGCGTCCGCGGTCGTCTACAGCGGTACGTTGCTCGTCGTCATGATCGTCTTCGCCAGGAATATTTTGGTCAGCAAACTCGGCGACGAGTGGGGCTACCTCGCCACTCTCGTCGTCATCTATTTTTTCGCAAGGAAGGGAATTCAGCAGGCTCTGCCCATCGTGCGCGCTTGGCTGCGCCAGAAGAGAGAGGATTATATGGCCTGGAAAATGTCCCGCACCCAACAAGCCGGAGCGCTCGGTTTGGCGCTCCTGCTTCTGATTCCCCCGGTGTCCTCATCCGTCTCCACCGGTCTGGTGCTCGAGCCCGGAGCGTCCGCCCGCGTCCGCGCCGAAGTCCCAGGTCAGATCAAGACTGTCTACGTCAAGGCAGGGGACACCGTAAAGATGGGCCAACTGCTCGCACTGCTGCAAAATCCCGAAATCGCCGCCGCCGCCGATTCGCTTCGCCACCAACTGGCCCTCGCCAGCAGCCAACTCCGCAATGGCCAGGACCGCTCCGATTTCGATTCAGCCGCAAACGCGGTCCGCGAACGCACCCGCCTCCAGCAGGAACTCGCGGTCGCCGAAAAGCGCGCCGCGTCATTGGAAATTCGCGCTCCGATTGACGGCGTCGTTGCCACCGGCGATCTCGATCAGAAGCCCGGCTCGTTTCTCGCAGCGGGCGACGAATTCGTCCAGGTAGTGGATCGCTCTACCATGAAGGCGCGCATCTTGGTGCGCGATTGGGACCTGCAGGACGTTCAACAAGGCGCCGTGGTCCGGGTCAAGGTCGTCCCATTCCCCTATCGCACCTATTCCGGTAAAGTCGGCAGGATCTATCCAGCCTCTGCCGCCGATCACCCGGTAACTCAAACCGAAGATCTCCAGCGTCTGGGTCAGCAGCTCACCAATTATTTCGCAGTGGATATGGAATTCGCGAACCAGGACGGCTCGCTAACAGAAGGTATGACCGGCACCGCGAAAGTTTCCGGCAAGCGCGCATCCGTAGCCTGGCAAGCCTCCCGCGCCATCTGGCGCTGGGCCCACAGCCAAGCCTGGTAACAAACCGCCAGCCGTCTGGCCCTGTTGGCATCCTGTAGAACTGCTCGCTTCTAGTAGCGCCAGCTCGCCCCGCGCAATCGTCTAGTGTAAAAACGTAGTGGCGGGTCTCAGACCCACCCTATTTCAACTAAGCCGCCGCACCAGCGCCGTAAGTGCGACACAGCTTTGTCTGCGATTGCCGCTCAGGTCGTAAATTCCACCGCTGCCGAGGACTTAGGATGTCAGCAAAGCCCGAGAGGTCCTCTTGCACCTCAGAACCCGGCCCAGAAAAAAAGAAAGGGCCGCCGTTCCTGGGACGGCGGCCCTTGGGGGTGTTGCTACGTCAATCTCCGCTTAGGCTAGGAGCCTAATCGAAGAATCTCTCGGTGGTCCTAGAACTTGATTAAGGGCTTCACGGCCGGCAAATCCGCGCGCTTCATCAGCGGTTTCACGGGCGCTGTCTTCTTGCCCTTCACTGGCTTGGATTTCTTTTCCATGCGAATCTCCCTCTATGAATTGATCATTCCCGCGCGTTCTGCTCCCAGATCCTGCTACGTCTCGAAAAGGGCCGTTGCCACCGCGGCAGCGGCCCGCTTAGCATTCGAGATGCTTCCCTCAGGCCGCGTTGTGTACATCAGCGCGCTCCTGATAATGAAAAACGGGCCTTACTTGCCGAGCCGCGCGCTGACCATCAACGGCTTCGTCGCTTCGATCTTCTTCGACTTCTTCAAGGTTTTCTTGGCCATTTTGTTTCCCCCTCGTTTGATTTGCCCTATTGGGCATCTGCTCATGTATATGCAAAGCAATCGCCAAACTCCAGCGCCGGTTCGCCAATCCGCAAGCTATTCAATTCGTGAGACTTCGCGCCGCACCCAAGCCCCAGCCATCCCGCGCCAGACCTCGATAGCGTTGAATTAATCACCGCCTGTTGAGAATTTCAACACCGGGAAGGTCGGTTCTATTACTGCATTGTGCTCACGAAGGGGACAAAGCAGAAACGGGAAGTTCTTGCAGGGAGCCAGCTGCCGCGCACACAAGAAAGGGCCGCTGCCGTTTGGGCAGCGGCCCAACTTGCCAATATAGAACGCTTTTGCCGCAGCACCCGCCATTCAGGGGCGCGCTGCGCGCCATCGGACTCGGGCCTACTTCTTGCCGAACGTTTTGCCGAACGGTACCAGCAGAGGCTTGGTCGCCTGGAGCTTCTTTGACTTCTTCAACTTCTTCTTGGCCATTTTGTTCTCCCTCTCTTGATTTGCCCGGATGGGCATCGCTACCCTTATATGCAAAACAACCGCCAACGTCCACACGCATTTGCCGCGTCGCGAAACCCCGTTTTCATTAGCTTTTCTGCAAGCCTGCTGCTCAGGCCTCGCGATTCCCGGCGCGCCACCCGTTGAATTCCTCATCCACTGTTGAGAATTTCAACGCGAATCAGCCGCCGCATCCGCCGTCGGCGCATTTCCCGTCGCGCTCGCAGCCAACATCCTCAACTCCACAAGTACCGCAGCGTCCCGCGGCACCGCGGCGCGCCGCAAAGGCAGGGCACCCGCTTCAGCTTGATCGGATAACGGTAACTCCACGTCAGTTCTTCGCCGGCGCGGATCTTCCGTCGGCTATACAGGTACAAGCGAGGGCCGATGCGCCGCGCCAGCAGATTAGGCGCGCACGAATGGTTTATGAACTCGGCCCCGCTGCCGCCCCATCTGGCGTCCAGGTACAAATTGGAATTAATCCAAGCGATGTAAGTATCTTCCGGAGCGTTTATCTTCACCGCCTGCAAGAGATTCAGGTGTTTGCCGGTATATTCGATCACCCGGCGGCCGGTCGGAATATCCTCCAGCGCGAACACGCCATAACGATGCAGCGCGGAGCGCCCGATTTGCATGCGAAAGCGCGCCGCTTTCGGATTGATCCGCCGCTTCGGCTGGGCTTGTGCTGTCATCTATCCACCATCACAGATCGTATTTCCGGCACAGATAATTCAACCGGTTGCGGTCCACTCCCAGCAATTTCGATGCATCTGCCTTCACTTGCTTGGCCTGCTCCAGCGCCTCCTGCACCCAGCGCTTTTCAAACGCTTCCATTTCCTTATCGAGCTTGATCCCCGCCGCAGGCAGCTGGAACCGGCTGCGATAGTCGCGACCCCCAGTCTGCGTCATCTCCGGCGGCAGGTCCTTCGCCGTGATGTTGTCGCCGTCCGTCATGATCACCAGCCGCTGGATGGCATTCTCCAGTTCGCGCACGTTTCCCGGCCACGCATAACGTTTCAGCGCCGCCAGCGCATCATCCGCGATGTGCTTCGCCGGAAATCCGTTCGCTGCGGAATAAACGCTCACGAAGTAATCCGCCAGCACCGGAATGTCCTCCACGCGTTCGCGCAAGGCCGGCACGAATATCGGTACCACGTGGATCCGGTAATACAGGTCCTCGCGGAAGCGTCCCTGCCGCACCATATCTTCCAGGTCTTCGTTCGTCGCGCTCACCAGCCGAAAATCCACCTTGATGTTTTTCTTCCCGCCCAGCCGCGTGATCGACCGATCCTCCAGCACCCGCAGCAATTTGCTCTGCAACAAAGGCGTCAGCGTCGCAATCTCATCCAGAAAAAGCGTCCCCTGATGCGCCAGCTCGATCCGCCCTTCCTTCGTCGCCACCGCTCCGGTAAACGCGCCGCGCTCGTACCCAAAAAGCTCCGCCTCCATCAACCCTTCCGGCAGCGCCGCGCAATTCACGCTCACAAACGCCCGGCTGCGCCGCGGGCTCTGCTCGTGCAGCGCCTTCGCCACCAGCTCCTTGCCCACGCCGCTCTCGCCGCGAATGATCACATTCGTCGTCGCGCGCGCCATGCGCTTGATCGAATCAAACACGTGCCGCATCGCGTCCGTAGCGCCAATCAAATCTCCCAGCGAATTCTTGCGGCTGATTTCCTCGCGCAGGATGCGGTTCTCGCGCTGGATGTGCAGCTTCTCGATCGAGCGTTCCAGCAGCAGCCGCAGCACGTCCGTATCAATCGGCTGAATGAAATAATCGTAGCAGCCGGCGTCAATCACCTTCAGCGCCGTGTTCTTGCTCTGGTCCGTGCTCAGCACGATCACCAAAGTGTCAATGTCCCCCACCGCCAGCCGGCTCAGCAATTCCGTGCACTCGCGCAACCCGCCCGATTCCATCGGCAAAGCCAGCAACAGCACGTCCAACCCGGCTTCCTGCAAAAGTTTGTAAGCCGCCGGATAATCCGCGCCCTCCACCACTTCAAAAGTGGAACGCAAGGCCGCAACAATGCTCCCACGCATCCGCGCGTCATCATCCACCACTGCAATTTTTGGTTTTAAGGCCGCAGGCGTGATAACCAATCTCCAAGAGGAATAGCGCGGTTCAGCGTCCACCCAACCCAAACCGCCATCCCAGTGGCCGCGATTCTAGGTGTCGCCCGCCCGCATGTCAACGCCGCCCCGCAAATCCAACCCATCTCATAAATCATTACCCGCGACCCGTGCCCCGCGATCCGCGCAACCTAGCATCGGCCTGCCTGCCGTAGGCAGGCAATCTTTCCTGTGCGCCTTAGCCGTGCGTAGCGCCAAGACAAGCATCCTGAAAAGCTCGGCGAACCGAATTTCCATCAGCGTTGAGAAAACGCCGCAGACAAGTGTGCCCAGGGCGGCGTTAGAATAGCTGACCATGGATCTTCGTAACGCATCAACCCGAACTCATTGCCTATCGCCCGCGCGAGCCAAAGTGCCAGCCCACGTCGCAATTGACGCGCCCCTTGGCCCCACCGCATACGCCCGGATGTTTCCCGAGTTGCCGTCGTTCCAGGCAGATGAGCAGTTCTTGCACGCGCTCGGCCGCGCCGGTGGCATCTGCGATTGCGGAGATATCGGTGACACCCCCGAATCGCTGGGTGATGCCGCGGCTGGGTGGCCGATCTTCGGTCAATTCGTGGCTCACGATATTACGGCCGACCGGTCTATTTTGCGCAGCCATGCCGACACGGCGGAGTTGCGCAACGCGCGCAGCCCGCAAATCAACCTGGAATGTCTGTACGGCGACGGACCCACCGGCCATCCCTTCCTCTACCAACGCGACGATCCAGCGAAATTCCTGCTTGGCTCCGGCGGACTCGATCTCCAACGCAACGCAGACGGCATCGCGATTATTGGCGATCCGCGCAACGATTCGCACATGCTGATCTCGCAATTGCATCTTGCCATGCTCAAGGCTCACAACATGTTCGTGGATGTAGCGCGGCTCAACGGCACGCCGGCCGATGCCGTATTCGAAGCAGCGGCGCGGAATTTGCGCTGGCATTTTCAGTGGATCGTTCTCCACGAGTTTCTACCCGCACTGGTAGGACAGGCGCTTGCAGATCAAGTGCTGCAAGAAGGGCCGCGCTGGTTTCGCCCGGGACATAGCGTGTTCATACCGCTCGAATTTGCCGACGCGGCCTATCGCTATGGCCACTCTCAAATTCGCCACAACTATCAACTGAACTTGCAGACCAATCCCGTGCCGCTGTTTCCCGATCTTCTAGGATTCCGCCCCGTGCCGCGTGAACACGCGCTCGACTGGACGCTCTTCTTTGACGCATCCGGAACGTCAACTGCGCAAAGGTGCAAGAAAATAGACGGAAAGCTGGTGCGCGCGCTCATTGACCTGCCGGTAGCCGTAACGGGTGAGTCCGAAATCGCGGACCATCACTCCCTCGCCTTCCGTGATCTGCAGCGCGGACAGGGCGTCGGGCTTCCTTCGGGCGAGTCACTCGCGCGTCACATGGGAATCGCCCCGCTCACGCCGGAGCAGGTTGGCGTTGCTTCCACCGGTTGGCGTGGCGAGACTCCTCTCTGGTTCTACATTCTCCGTGAAGCCGACGCATACGCAGAGGGTCGTCGCCTCGGTCCCGTCGGTAGCCGCATTGTAGCCGAGGTGCTCGTTGGACTGATTGATGCCGACGCGACATCGTTCCGCCACAATAGCCAAGGCTGGAAATCTCAAAGAACACTCAGCGAGCTGCTAGCCTCCTAAGATTCAGCGCGCCTCCCGCTTACGGATACGCTCAAATCGTGAACGTGATCGTAAAAGATCCCGACATTCCAGGCGGAACCCCCGTTTTTCGCGGGACGCGAGTGCCAATCCAAACCCTTTTCGATTACCTGCAGGGCGGAGAAACGCTCGCAGACTTCCTGCAGGGGTTTCCCACCGTCACCCGCGAATCAGCCGTCGCCGCCCTCGAAGAAGCAAAGCAACTTCTCCTCGCCCGTTCCTAGCAAGCCCGCGTCTAATCCCGCACCCTTCAGAAACCAAAGGGTGCGTCACCGTCGCGGAATTCACCAATCTCTACTGCTCGTAGTTCTCCACAATCTTAGCCGGACGCACCTTGGCTTCATCAGGGTCTTTACCGAACTCGCGCCGTGCCCGCCGTTGTCGGAACAAGTCCCAGCACTGGTCCAGATGCACTTTCAACTCGGCCAGATGGGCGCGGTCTTCACTGGTCAATTCACTCTTTCCGTAAAGCTGCTCTTCTTCCTTCACCAAACGATCGATGTTGCCCAATACGGATTCGTCGTTTTTATCCAGTCCCATGTGCGTCTCCTCTAAGGTATCGCACGGCCAAATCCATGCCAAGGGCCGCGCGTCTCCGCCAACCCAACCAACCATAGCCAAACGATTCGTCCCTCGCCGAGCCGCCAGGCGCGGGCGACAAACCGACTCGGGCGCTCACCCCTACCCACGCTTGCCCAATACCAAGGTCCAATTCCATTCCGTATTCACTTCTGGCTTAATCACACCTGGCGGCAGGCAGAAATGCTCAAAAGCGGCGATGCACGAAGAACGCATTTGATTCGCAAAAGGAGCCCCCGATGAATTCCACAGCTAAGCCCGACCAGTTACATGTAACTCGCAAATCGCCATCTTATTGGCGAGTCATATTCGACAACCCGCCGCTCAACCTCATGGGTCCGGATTTTGTTCTGCAGTTCCAGAAAATCATCACCGAAATCGAAAACGACGAGAAAGTCAGGGTCGTCGTTTTTGAGAGCGCTGTGGACGGTTTCTTTCTCAATCATTCCGATTTCCTCGCAAAAATCGAGGACCTGACCAGCATACCCCAAGGTCCCACAGGCCTCGAGGCGTGGCCAGACATCCTCGTGCGGCTCACTCAAGCGCCAATAGTATCAATCGCGCTGATCCGCGGCCGCGCGACTGGAAACGGGAGTGAACTCGCACTAGCCTGCGACATGAGATTTGCCAGCCGCGAAAAAGCCATCCTATCCCAGTGGGAAGTCGGTGTCGGCATGGTAGCCGGTGGCGGCCCCATGGCGCGCTTGCCGCGGCTCATGGGCAGGGGACGCGCCCTGGAAGTGCTCCTAAGCTCGGAGGACATCCGCGGCGAGCTGGCTGAACTCTACGGCTACGTGAATCGGTCGTTCCCGGACTCCGACCTCGATGCCTTCGTTGATGCGCTCGCCACGCGGATCGGCTCGTTCGAAAAGTGGGCCATCAGCAACACCAAGCGCCTTGTAAACGCTGCCAGCTTGCCGCCTGACGTCGAAATGGCCGCGGGGTGGGATACTTGCATTAACTCGATCACGCGCCCGGCCACGCAAGTAAGAATGAAGAAGCTATTCGACCAGGGCTTTCACAAACCAGGAGATGTAGAAAACCGCTTGGGATTCTATGTGGGAAAACTTGGGAGCTAAGCGCTCGCCAGTTCTAGCAACAAGATTCTAGTTCACGTGCTCATAGCCTTATATCTGAGGAAGGAGATAACTTATGGACTTGCTCGCGCTGGCGAAGGATCTTGCAGTTCGCGTTGAGGCAGAAGCCACGAAAGCCAAAGTACCGGTTTCGGTTTGCATCATCGACATCCACGGAAATATCGTCCTCTTGCACCGCATGAATGGAGCGCCAGCCTTCTCCATGGAAATCTCCGAACGAAAAGCCTATACCTCCGCGCTCGTTGGAATACGCACGACGGAGCTTTTTCCGCTGGTCCAACCAGGCCAGCCCCTCTTTCCGCTCGCGACGGTCTCCGGCGGCAAATACTGCGCCATGGGCGGTGGAGTGCCGCTCAAAAAAGACGGCGCACTGATCGCCGGCATCGGAGTAAGCGGCGGCACGGTAGACCAAGATATCTCGATAGTGGAAGCGGCGCTGAAATAGGTTCCTGTCGCACGATCTTGCACCAACACGGTGGGGGACTGCCTTCTAACGCGCCGATCCACCCGGCGCCTCCGGCGCACGGGATCTCGCAGACGAGATTCTTGGCCAGCTCAGTGCCGACGAAGTGCGCCGCTCCGCTCTGCTGCATTTGCAAAACATGGGCGTAACGATGACCCAAAGCGCACCAGCCGCGTCAGCGGCCGTTGCAAGTGTCACGGCAAACTCCCAAGTTCGCAGCGCCGCTCCGCAATAAGCGCGCTCGAACACAGGTACCTTTCGGCCGCCCGGCGCTCAATACCAGCTCCGCGCGATCCTTCGCTCAATCACACGCCGCTTGGAAACAATCCCAATAGTGTCCTGTTTCGCACAGACGCCTCGCACCACCAATGTTATTCATAGCTTTGCCGGTCTCCGCCCCTCTCCGGCTCGTACCCACAGCCATCTTTATTCGCGCGCCCGGCGCACTGCGCCAGGAGACATTAGACATGTACATGATCCGCGACCAAGCCGTCCCCGCGCACTCCTGACCCAACATCATGAGCTTCCACGCCAACATCCCGCGCCGCTACAGCACCGACGACCTGCCGCAACCATCCGTCGCCATCCGCTCAGCCGCGGCCGCAATCTGGCATCCGTTCAACGCACTGCTCGAATGGTTCGGCGAACTCGGCATGTTCATCTGGCAAGTGCTGCGCTCCAGCACCAGACGCCCCTTCGAAGGCCGCGAACTAATCCGCCAACTCGACGAAGTCGGCTCGAAGTCCCTGCCCATGGTCGCAATGGCCGGCGCGGCAATCGGCGCAGTTCTCGCTCTCGAAAGCCGCCACAGCCTGGTGCAATTCGGCGCCAAATCCCTGCTTCCCGCCGCCGTCGTCTTCTCCATCATTCACGAAACGGGCCCGGTCATCACCGCCCTGGTCGTCTGCGGCCGCGTAGGCGCAGGCATCGGCGCGGAACTCGGCTCCATGAGAGTCACCGAGCAAATTGACGCGATCGAAGCCTCCGGCGTGAACGCATACAAGCTGCTGGCCTTCACGCGCATCGTCGCCTGCATCCTCATGATGCCGCTGCTCACTCTCGCCGCCGATTTCTGCGGCATCATCACCGGTTGGCTCGCCAACACTTTGGCCGAGCCCATCGCGTTTCACAAATTTATCAACGCCGGATTTGCCAGCACCGGCTTCAGCGATTTCCTCGCGCCCACTTTTCGTACCATGGTCTTCGGCCTGATCATCGGCGTAATCGCCTGCTTCCAGGGCATGCGCAGCCAGGGCGGCACCGAGGGCGTCGGCCGCTCAGCGACCAGCGCCGTCGTGCTGTCCTCACTCTTTGTAATGCTCGCAGACGTGATTCTGGTGAAGTTGATCCTGGTGTTCTTCCCATGATGCCTCCAGCTCCAGCCCCGATCGTCACGCCGCCGCAAAACGCGCGCGGCGAAAAACTCGCGAGCGCGAACTCAGCCAGCGCGAAGCCAGCCAACCCGCCGACCAGACAACGCCAAGCAAGCCAGCTCCGGCCCCGCCATGGTCGTGCAAGGCCTGCACAAATCCTACGGCGAGCAAAAAGTTTTGAACGGCCTCGACCTGAAAGTCGGCAGCGGCCAGACGGTCGCTGTCCTCGGCCGCAGCGGCACCGGCAAAAGCGTCCTCCTCCGCCTGATCGTCGGCCTGCAAAAGCCCGACGCCGGCACCATCCACATCCAAGGCCAGGAAATCAGCGGCGCCAATCTGGAAGAAATGAACGAGATCAGAAAGAAGATGGGTTTCCTCTTCCAGCACGCCGCCCTCTACGATTCGCTCACAGTCGCGGAAAACATCGCCTTCCCCCTGCGCCGCCACACCGAAATGACGGCGCCCCAACGCTCCGAACGCGTGCAAGAGCTGCTCGCCAGCGTTGGCATGGAAGCCGATCTGAATAAAATGCCCAGCGACATCTCCGGCGGCATGCAAAAACGCGTCGGCCTCGCCCGCGCCCTCGCTCTCGAACCCGGCATCCTGCTGCTCGATGAGCCCACCGCCGGCCTAGACCCCATCACCTCCGGCGAAATTGACGAATTAATTCTGAAGCTGCAGGACGAGCGCGAAGTCGCCTCCATCGTCGTCACCCATGACTTGCACAGCGCCAAAGTAATCGCCGACCGCATCGTCCTCCTGCACGAAGGCAACGCCGTAATCGAAGGCACCTACGAGGAACTTGAAAAAAGCCAGGACGAATTCGTCAAAGAATTTTTCAAACGGGATTCTTAGGGAGCATATATGTCCAGAGCAGCCAGGTTGGGAGCCTTCATCATCGCCACGCTGGCAATTTTAGCGGTAGGCATCTTCATCATCGGCGACCGCCAATATCTTTTCAGCAATACCTATCAGCTGAAGGCTCAGTTCGCCAACGTCGTCGGCCTGAATGAAGGCGCCGAAGTCCGCGTCGGCGGAGTGCACAGCGGCACAGTACGCCGCATTGATCTGCCGAAAAATCCCACCGACAAAATCACCGTGTTGATGGACTTGCAGCGCTCCACCCACGACATCATCAAACAGGATTCCGTCGCCGCCATCCAAACCGAAGGCCTGCTCGGCAATGAATACGTCTCGATCACCTTCGGCGGTGCCCAGGCCCGAACGTCCGCGACGGCGACACCATCGCCAGCGAGCCTCCTGTGGTTCTCGCGGACATCATCAAAAAAGCCAACGTCATCATGGACAGCACCAAGGACGCCGTCGCCAACACCACCGTCGCCACCGCCAATCTGAAATCCATCACCGCCAAAATTGACGACGGCCAAGGCACCATCGGCGCCCTCGTCAATAACAAGGAAATGTACAACGACCTCCAGTCCACCACCGTCGGCCTGAAAGATGCCACCGTCCACGCCCAAGCCGGCATCGCCGACTTCCAGGAAAATATGGAAGCCCTGAAACAGAATTTCCTGCTGCGCGGCTATTTCAAAAAACGCGGCTACGAAGATTCCGCCGAGCTGGCGAAAAACCAAATCCCCACTCTGCCCAACGCCGGCCCAATGAAAACATTCACCTACGATCCAAAGTCTCTCTTCGAAAAAATAGACACAGCTAAGCTAAAGAACGAAGGCTCACTAGCCGCAGCCGGAAAGTATCTAGCAGGTAACGAATTCGGCGTAGCAGTAGTAGTCGTCTCCACCGGCCTGACCGGCGACACCGAAAAAGATCTGGTCCTGACCCAAGCCCGTGCCGCAGTAATCCGCGCCTACCTGGTAGGCAACTACGGCTTCGACGACTCCCAACTAAAAATCCTAGGCATGGGTAAAAAAGTCAGCGCCGCCGCAGACTCCGCCGGACCAGACGCCGCCAACATCAGCGCGACCGCGTCCGGCTCCGGCACCGCAATCGCCGCGCCTGCTCCAACGAAAGCGTCCGCGCCAGTATCAGCCTGGGGCGAAATCCAAATCATAATCTACCCGCCAGGCACCGAACTGCCCCCCGACCCACAACCCGGAGTCGCCAGCACCCTCCACCAATAATTGCGCGCAGATGTGGAAGCACCTGAACGTAAGAGCTCCCGCCCGATCAAGGATTTGGGGTTAAGCCTGATCTTTCAAAAGTCGCGCCAATACCTCAGGAGCAAGATAGAAGGTGGTCGCTTGCAGGTGTTTCACGGCGAGTCGAAGATCCAGTAGCCGCAGCGTCGCGGCTTCCTGCAACACCCCCAGTGTTCCCATAACAGCGATGCCGCGCTTTTCAGCCTCGCGCCGCCCTTCTCGGTCATCAACAATTAACTGATCGGCCCGAAGTTCGCCCGCCAGCAGGATTGCGTCACGTTCCCCTGGGTCCAGCTTCGCGAGCGATGCGTCGGGCGCATTCACCGGAACGCGAACCTCCAGCCAACTAGGCAATTGACCCATCCAGGACCGAACCATCTCAGGTGCCGATCGGCGCAGAAGTTCATCGCGCACCGCAGGCGGTATCGCCGCCTTGCCGTAGATTTTTGGGAGGATGTCGATCTCATCGATCAGAATCAGGTAGTTGATTGGCGAAGTGTCGGCGACAACGATCATTCCGAATAATGATTACGGGAAGTTTACTCGTTCAAGAGTTCTTGCGGGCCTTTTGCGCAGTAGCCCGATCTTGCTCCAGATCGGTAACATCGTAATGCAAGTAAACGCGATGCTTCTTCAAAAAGTCGTGCACTTCCATCCGGGTTTCGAAGCCCAGCATTTGGCGCACTGCAGACTCCGACAGCAGCTCCGTGCGGTAGCCCTCCAGCGCCAGCGCCTCCAGCGCCACGCGTGCCGGATCCTGCCCGTCAGGCGTCACTTGCCGCGCCAGTTCGTCGGGGATGTTGAGCGTAATTTCCATGTTCGCAATCTCATCATACCATCTTAACTTGGCGTATCGCATCCTGCGCCGTCCCCACACGCTTCCGCGCGCCCCAGCAGCAACTGCCGCTCCCGCGCATTACGCGTCAGCGCAGCCGCACGCTCAAACTCCGCGCGCGCTTCCTCCAGCCGCCCGAGCTTGTGCAACAAATCGCCCCGCACGCTCGGCAACAAATGATAATTCCCGAGCGCCCCCTCCGCGGTCAGCGCGTCCACCACCTCCAACCCCGCCGCCGCGCCAAACGCCATCGAAATCGCCACCGCCCGATTCAAATCAATCACAGGAGATGGTGCGACCTCAGCCAGCGCCGCATACAGCGAGACGATCCGTCGCCAATCCGTTTCCTCCGCCGTGCGCGCCCGCGCATGGCAAGCTGCAATCTCTGCCTGCAACACATACGGCCCTCGCGCAGCAGCACTCAGCTCCAAAGCCTTCGCCAGCGCCGCAAGCCCGCGCCGAATCAAAAGCTGATCCCACTCCGCGCGGTTCTGCTCCAGCAACAAAATAGGCGCGCCCGCCGAGTCCACGCGCGCCCCAGCGCGCGACGCCTGGATCTCCATCAGCGCCGCCAACCCATGCACCTCCGGCTCCTGCGGCGCCAGCTCCGCCAAAATCCGCCCCAGCCGCAACGCATCTTCGCACAGCGCAGGCCGCAGCCAGTCGTCGCCCGCCGTCGCGGCGTAGCCTTCATTGAAGATCAGATAAATCACCGCGAGCACTGACGACAGCCGTGCCGCCAGCTCCGCGCCGCGTGGCACCTCAAACGCCACGCGCTTTTCGGCCAGCGTGCGTTTCGCCCGCACGATGCGCTGCGCCACCGTCGGCTCCGGAACCAGAAACGCCCGCGCAATTTCCTCGGTGGTCAGCCCGCCGAGCAAGCGCAAAGTCAGCGCCACACGCCCCTCGCTCGGCAGCACCGGATGGCAAGAGATGAAAACCAGCCGCAGCAGATCGTCGCCCACATCGTCATCGAGAGCCGCTGCAAAATCTGGCACGGTCATCTCTTTCTCTTCCATCTCGCGGCCCAGCTCTTCGTGCTTGCGCTCCAGCCGCGCGTTGCGCCGGAAATGATCAATCGCCCGATGCTTCGCCGCCGCCATCAGCCAAGCGCCCGGATTATCCGGCACGCCAGACTTCGGCCACTGCTCCAGCGCAGCCACCAATGCGTCCTGCGCCAGATCCTCCGCCACGCCCACGTCGCGCACCATCCGCGCAAGCCCCGCAATGATCCGCGGCGATTCCATCCGCCAAACAGCGTCAATCGCGCGATGTATATCGGTAGCGCTCACAGCCAACGATCACATCACGTTCGATCCGCCGGCGCAAGCAAACGAGCGAGCGACCGAGCCACCGACCGAGCAGAGCCGCGGCGCGCCACACCGCGAATCCACGACTTGCGGAAAACCGATCAAATTGTCATCCCGCAGGCGCTTTTTGCCGGAGGGATCTGCTTTTTCCTTAACATTCGCGCCAAGAGCGGATTCCTCGCTCCGTTCGGAATGACACCAGCATCACTTTTTCCGCACACCCTTCAGCCGCTGAGGGAATGAATCGTGAGTCCTCACACAGACTCTTCTGCCACTCTGTTTGTCGGACCGACGAAGAAGGAAACCGCCCCTATGCTTTGGCCGCGAGATCCTGCTGCATCATCATCATCTCGCGTACTTCCGTCTCGCCCTCCCATCCCGGCCAGTATTTTTCGTGCAACTCCATGAAATACCGCGCCGCCTCCACTGCCTCTTCCTTCGATTTCAGCTCGAACAACGCGTATCCGCCGATAATCTCCTTGGCCTCGGTAAAAGGCCCGTCCGTCACCGTGACCCGCCCGCCGGAAAGGCGCACGCTCGCGCCCGCTGAGGTCGGCAGCAGTCCACCGTTGCCCAGCAGCGTGCCGTTCCTGATCGCCTCTTCACTGAGCTTGCCAATGGCATCCATCAACTCTTTCGGCGGCATGCCTTGCGCTTCTTTATGCTTCACGATCATCATGTAGCGCATCGTCAGATCTCCTTGTCCTCTTCGCTTGGTGAATCAATTTCTTCCCGGCCATACGCACCAGCAACCTCGCCTACGCTTTCTGCTCGAACGCTTCCATCCCCAACACCTGGCGGATTTCGGTCTCGCCCTCCCAGCCCGGCCAGTACTTCTTGTGCAACTCCATGAAGCTCCTGGCGCCTTCGATCGCCTCTTCCTTCGATTTCAGTTCAAACATCGCGAACCCGCCCACCACTTCCTTCGCCTCGGTGTACGGTCCGTCAATCGCAGTCACCTGTCCTCGAGCCAGCCGCACCCGCGTGCTCTTCGCCATCGGCATCAGCCCCCCGCTCACAATCATCGTCCCGGATTTGTTCGCGTCTTCGTCTAGCTTCGCCATCGCTTCCAGGAATTCCGGCGGCGGAGGCCCCGGGTTTTCACCGTGTTTCACCAGCATCAAGAATCGCATCGTCGTTTCTCCTTTATCATTTGACTTCGCATTTCGTGCCAGGTTCCCAGCCGCCCTCGATCCACTGAGCCTCGCCTCTACTTACACGTCGAACGACTTGCCTTGAATTCGACACCCCGCAAAAACTTTTTCCAGGCCGGGCCGCGTGCCGCCCACTCCGCATTCCGGCAAGCATCGCGCGAACTCGCTCGCGTGCTCACCGCGCGAAATCCGCCGCCTCAAACACCGGCCGAATTTCCACCTCGGTCTCCTGGTCAAACGGCGCGCGCTTCAGCCATTCCACCGCCTCTTCCATGGACCGCACCTGCCAAATCCAGTAACCGGCCACCAGTTCCTTCGTCTCAGTGAACGGCCCATCAACCACCATGCGCTGCTGCCCCGCAAACTTCACCCGCTTGCCCCTTCGAGCTGGGATGCAACCCATCCCCCGCCAGCATCACCCCAGCCTGCAGCAATTCCTGGTTGAATTTCCCCATCTCCGCCAGCAACTTCGCACTGGGCATCACCCCCGCCTCGGATTCCTTGCTCGCTTTCACCAACACCATCACTCGCATCGAACTCCCCTTTCGTCCGGATTGAGCCAGGATCTTAGGCCGTGCGTTCTCGACCGGCTGATCCACGCCTCTACTGACGCGTCGAATGAAGCCCGGTTAGTTCGACAAATCCGGTATATTTTTTTGGATATTCTTTGCGTCCGTCCGCGAAGCCGTCCCAGTCAGAATCGCGCCCGTGATCACCAGGCACATCGGCCAGAATGATATCAATATCCGGCAAACCCCCAGCACCAGCTCGCGGCGATCGAACTCATAGGACTGCCAGACGCGCAGAACCGTCAAACCAACAGCCATCAGCCCACCAAACGCCTGCGCCCACTCAGTGCGAACACCAACAAGCCGGCTCAATCGGCCTGCGGCATCTGCGAGGTTCCCACACAGCACAAAAAGCCCAAGCCCGATAAGCCCCATTCCCGCGATCAATTTTAACCACCGCAGTACCCTGTACTTCCGTGCCATAACCCCTCCGGAGGCCCGCTTCCTCTGCCTCTACCTACACGTCGAAGGAGCACCCGCGAATTCGACAACTACGCGCAGATTAAGTCGTGAAGAAAGTTCGTCGTGTTCGCTTGCGGTGTAAGGCCAACGATGGGAACGATATGGGCGCAGCGAGGGCGGCAACGCTCATAGTGATTGAGCGAGCAACTGGATGCCTTCGCGAATCCCTCGCTCGTTCATGCGCGAGTACCCAAGCATCAGCCCAGCCCGCGAAGCCCGCCCCAAGAAGTACCCAGCAATGCCGTACACGCCCACTCCCCGCGCCGCCGCACTCTGTATTACCGCATCCTCCGCGACGCGTTGGTCAGTAGGCCACAACACCACGTGCGTCCCCGCCCCGTCCCCGGCAACTTCCACGCGCGATCCCAAATATTCCTTAATCGCCTCCAGCAAAGCCGCGCGATGCGCCGCGTTCCTCCGCCGCACGCGCCGCAGATGCCGCTCGTACATCCCCGTAGAAATAAATTCCGCCAGCGTTTCCTGCTCCAGTGTCGCGGTATGCCGGTCGCATAGCCACTTCGCCGCGGTAAACGCCGCCACCAGCGACTTCGGCGCGATCAAATACCCAATCCGCAGCGCCGAAAATATCGTCCGCGAAAATGTCCCCACATAAATCACACGCCCTTCGCTGTCCAGACCCTGCAAAGATTCCAGCGGCTGCCCTTCGTAACGGAACTCGCCATCGTAATCATCCTCCACCACCACCGCATCCTTGCGCCGCGCCCAATCCAGCAACGCCAACCGTCGCGCCAGCGGCAGAATCGCCCCCGTAGGAAACTGGTGCGAAGGCGTCACAAACGCCACCCGCGCCTGCCGCGGCAGCGCATCAGCACGCAAGCCGTCGCGATCCACTGGCACCGGCATCATCCGCGCTCCCGCCGCCCGCAGCACTTCCCGCGTCCCCTGATATTGCGGATCCTCGACGGCCACCGCATCGCCGCGCTCAATCAAAACGCGCGCAATCAGGTCCAATGCTTGCTGCGACCCGTTCACCACGATCACCTGCGACGCATCGCATATCACCGCGCGCGACCGCCGCAAATGCACCGAAATCGCCTCGCGCAGCGCTAAACTTCCCGCCGCCACCCCGTAATCCAGCTGGCGAACCGGAGCCTTCCGCGCATGCCGCAGCAAAATCCGCCGCCACATCTGAAACGGAAAAGTGTCCACGTCGCCGCGTCCGCCGTACGCGAAATCGTAGCGCAGCGGAATCGAGCGCCGGCCGGGAAAATCCACACTCGAGCCGACAGCCGCGGCAGTGGACCCGTATCGCGAAAGATGCAACTTCGCGGACTTCTCCGGCTTGTTCGGCCGGCTGCCGCTCAATTCCGCCGCTACATAAGTCCCGGAACCGCCGCGCCCCGCCGCAAATCCTTCTGCCACTAGTTGATCGTAAGCCAGCAACACCACCGTCCGTGAAATCCCCAGCTCATCCGCCAGCTCGCGCGTCGCAGGCAGCCGCTCCCCAGCCCGAAAAGTGCCGGACAGGATGGCCGCGCGCAGTCCGCGATACACCTGCCGGAACAGCGGCTCGCCCCGTTTCGAAAGTGGTATCACCAATTGCATAAAAAGTGGCTGTAGGAAAATACCACAAGCTCCCTCATCCTTGCATCTGGCCGGCACGCCATGCGCCGCCGCCGCGACGGATGAAACCCGCCGCTCGATCACCAAATATCGGGAGAAGAAAATGAAGCTGCTCTGGAGTATCGGAAGTTATTTCGCCCTCTGCGCGCTCGGCTGCGCGTTGCAAACCCTGCCCACAATCATGCGCGCCGCGCCCCTCGCGCCAGCAGCGCAGCAAGCCGCCGCGCCGCCCGAAGCCCAACATGACGGCCAGCACGATTTCGATTTCAACCTCGGCGCCTGGCACACCCACATCAAGCGCCTCGAGCATCCGTTAACCGGCTCCACCACTTGGACTGAAATGCAAGGCGCCGTTGTCGTAAGAAAAGTCTGGGACGGCCGCGCCCAGCTCGAAGAAATCGAAGCCGAAGGCCCCGCCGGCCACTTCGAAGGCCTCACTCTGTTTCTCTACAATCCCGAAGCCCGCCAGTGGAGCCAAATTTTCTCGAAGAGCACGGACGGCACCGTGTCCCAACCAGCCATCGGCGAATTCAAAAATGGCCGCGGCGAATTCTACGACCAGGAAACCTACCACGGCCGCACCATCCTCGTGCGCATCGTCTGGTCAGACATCACCCCAGACTCGCACCGCTTCGAACAATCCTTCTCCGACGACGGCGGCAAAACCTGGGAGCCCAACTTCGTCGCCACCCTCACCCGAGCCAGACCATGACCCTCAAGATTTTTATTCGCGACGTGCGCCCAACCGATTTCGCGAAATGGAAACCGCTCTGGGACGGCTACAACGAATTCTACGGCCGCAAAGGCGACACCGCCCTGCCCGACGAAATCACCAATCTCACCTGGTCGCGCTTTTTCGACGGCTACGAGCCCATCCACGCCCTCGTCGCCGAACATGCCGGAAAACTCGCCGGCCTGGTGCACTACCTTTTTCATCGCAGCTCCACCAGCCTTACCAGCAATTGCTATCTTCAGGATTTGTTCACCGTCGAATCAGCCAGACGCCAGGGCATCGGTCGCGCGCTCATCGAAGAAGTCTATCGCCGCGCCGAGCAAGCCGGCTCCGGCCGGGTGTACTGGCAAACGCACGAGACCAACGCCACCGCCATGAAGCTCTACGACAAAGTCGCCGAAAAATCCGGCTTCATCATCTATCGCAAGGATCTGTGAAAAAGTTCTGTGAAAAGATTCCGTGAAAAAAATCTCTGACGTGGAGGAAATAATGATCGCATCACGCCGTATCGCAATTCATTTTCTGCTGTGCACGTTCTGCGCGCTGACCTGCTTGTTGCCATCCGCTCCAGCGCTCGCACAAACAGCATCAGTCGCCGCACCAGCAGCGCTGCAAGCCAACGCCCCGCGCGATGGCCAGCACGATTTCGACTTCGAGATCGGCACCTGGAAAGTCCACCTGAAGAAACTGCAGCATCCTCTGACGGGTTCCACCACCTGGATTGAATTTGACGGCACCGTTGCAGCCCGCGCCGTCTGGGATGGCCGCGCGAATTTCGATGAATTCGCAGCCGACAGCCCTTCCGGCCACGTCGAGGGTCTCACTCTGCGTCTCTACAATCCGCAGGCTCACCAGTGGAATCTCTACTGGGCCAACCCCAAGGACGGCACTTTCTCCGGCCCGCCCCAAGTCGGCGAATTCAAGAACGGGATCGGCGAGTTCTACTGCCAGGACACATACAACGGCCGCATGATCCTGATTCGCTACCTCTGGTCCGCCATCACGCCAAATTCTGCGCACTTCGAGCAGTCCTTCTCCACCGACGGCGGCAAAACCTGGGAAGTGAACTGGATCACCGACCAAACGCGCTCGAACGAACAACCCGCTAAAGCGTCCGCGCCTCCCCCATCAGATTCCGCGGCCTCGCAGGTAACCGCCGCAGACCAGGATGGACAACACGGTTTTGACGGCCTCTTCGGCACATGGAATTATCGCGTGCAGCGTCTCATGCATCCGTTGACGGGCTCCACCACCTGGAACCAATTTCCCGCCACCGGCACCTGCCACAGAATCTGGGGCGGTCGCGCGCAAGTGGACACGTTCGAGGCCGACGATCCCACGGGCCATATCGAAGGCCTGGTCGTGCGCCTCTACAATCCCCAGAACCATCAGTGGAGCCTGAATTGGGCCATCAGCCGAACCGGCACTCCGGACCCGCCGCAGATCGGCAAATTCAAAAATGGACACGGCGACTTTTACACCCAGGACACCATCAACGGCAAAACCATCTTCGTTCGATACGATTGGACGAAAATCAACACCGACACACCCCACTTCGAGCAATCCTTCTCCGAAGATGGCGGCCAAACCTGGGAAGTAAACTGGATCACCGACCAAACCCGCGCACCCGAAGCCACCCGAAACGCACAATGACCAAGCGCGCCAAACCGCGCCGCCAACCGTTGCAGTTGGTAGCGCCGGCTCGTCCTGAGAGCCTGCCGGCTGCAGGATCGAAGGGCGTCCCGCCGGCTCCTTGCATTCGAAGTCGTAGCGGAGGTCTTCAGACCGCCAGCCGTTGCCGTTGCTTTTGAATTTGTGAATCGCGCGCTGCGGGATCGAAGGGTAGCGCCGAGTTCGGCGTTCGTGGCACAGCCTTCAGGCTGTGCGGCGCGATTTCCGCCATACGAGCACTGCAGCCTGCAATTTTGCTCGCGAGAACCGGATAGCGCACCGCGTAGAGCTTCGCTAGTCTGACCGAGATAAAGAGGATGAGATGAACGCACCGAAAAATATCCGCACTTATCTCCTGCTCTGCGCCGTCGGACTCCTCGCGCAGCCCCTGCATCCACAACCCCAACAAAATCCCAACACATCGCCGGCAAACGAACATCAAACCGCCACGCCGCCCGATGGCCAACACGATTTCGATTTCGAAATCGGCACCTGGCACACCCACCTAACCCGCCTCCAACATCCTTTAACCGGCTCAACAACGTGGCTCGATTACGACGGCACCTCCGCAATCCGCAAAATCTGGAACGGCCGCGCCAATCTAGTAGAACTGGAAGTTGACGGCCCCACCGGCCACATCGAAGGCCTCTCCCTCCGCCTCTACAATCCGCAATCCCGCGAGTGGAGCCTGAATTTCGCCAGCAGCGCCCAAGGCACGATGAGCGTCCCCACCATCGGCGAATTCAAAAATAACCGCGGCGAATTCTACGACCAGGAACCCTTCAACAACCGCACCATCCTCGTCCGCAATGTTTTCGAGGACATTACCGCTACCGCTTACCGCTTCGAGCAATCCTTCTCCGACGATGGCGGCAAAACCTGGGAACTAAACTGGATCGCCGTGGACACGCGAATCCCCGACAATAACGATCCACCCGCAGCCACCACCCCCGCACCGCCCCCGCGACAGACCGAGCCGCAATCTCCCGCCGCCCGCCAGCAGCTAGGCGAAGCCTGGTGGACCGGCCCCATGCTCGCGAATAACGCCTCCACGCTCCCCCGCGGACATTTCCTCGTCGAGCCCTACCTCTACGACGAAATCAGCCCGCACTCGAACGGCTTCGGCTCCCTCACCTACATCGAATACGGCCTAGCCAACCGCTTCACCGTCGGCCTGATCCCCACCTTCGGCTACAACAAATCCAGCGACGGCCCCAGCAGTTCCGCCGTCGGCCTCGGCGACGTCACCGTGCTAGCCCAATACCGCCTAACGCAGTTCCACGAACAGCACAAGCTTCCGACAATCTCCCTAATGCTCCAGGAAACATTCCCCAGCGGAAAATACGATCAGCTAGGCGCCCGCCCCAGCAACGGCCTCGGCGCCGGCTCCTACACCACCACGCTAGCCCTCAACTCCCAAACCTATTTCTGGATGCCCACCGGCCGCATCCTGCGCACGCGCCTCAACGCCACGCAATCCCTCTCCACCTACGCAAACGTAGCAGGCGTCAGCGTCTACAACACCCCCACAGGATTCCAAGGCCACGCCAAGCCCGGCCCCTCCACCTACATTGACGCCGCCGCGGAATACAGCCTAACCCGCAACTGGGTCCTCGCCCTGGACGCAACCTATCGCCACACCAACAACACCCGCATAACCGGCACAAACCTCACGCAAATTCCGCCGAACATTCAGCTCAACTCAGGCCCAAGCGACGCCATAGGCTTCGCCCCAGCCCTGGAATACAATTGGAAGCCCACCATCGGCGTGCTAGTCGGCACCCGCATAATCGCCCTAGGCCACAACACCCCCACCACAATCACCCCCGCCGTAGCAATCAACTACGTCCATTAATCATTGCCGCATCCAACTTGTCGTATTCGTGAAGCGCGTTAAGCCAAATCCTTATCCACGTGCCAATATTCTCCCGTTCCTCCATAAGTACCTTAGCCTTGTCTAATTTGTACCAATTCGCATCCGCGACCGTTAACAAGTCTTCCGCCGTTGCCTTACTGGATGAAAGTCGAGCTTCAACGTCAGCAAACCAGTACAAGTATTGGCGCCAACTAAGCGCAAGCCAGGACTTAAGATTTGTCCGCGTACGACTCGCCTCGTCTATTTGACTCAAAATTTCCCTTCCGAACGGATTGCGCTTACTAGTTTCGCTGAGCAAATCCTGCTTACGAACGCGCAACAGATCGCCTTGCCGGAGAAACGCGAGTAGCCCTTCCTCAAACCAATACGGAAGTTGTCCTCCTCCTTCCGATGGCTCCTCAAATCTTTCACGCGTAAATCGCCGTAGATTGAAAAACTTGCCCGAAGCACATGCGGTCGCACCGGCGGCTTTCCACATTAGAACGTCCGAAGAGCAAAATCCTACCGTTACAGGCACTTCGTTACTTTCTAAAGCCGCTATTAAACGCATCGCACCAACAAGTTCGTCGACATCGGCGAGTTCTCGTCTGGGATAGGTCGTGCCCATGAGAACAAGATATACCCGGTCAGCGTCCGTGGCCGAAACGATTGACGCAACTTCAAGAGCACGATCATCGCGTGCAAGCTCGGCAAGGCTTGCTAGGACGGTTTGCATTACTCCAATGTCCGCGCCCACAAGAAGCCCGTTCAGTTCGTTGCAAACCTTGACCGTGTTTCCGTAGTATTTGTCGTCAAAGACCTTCGGAATTATCAGTGGCGAACACACCGTGTCAACCTTCGCCTTCTTGCATACAGCTGCGAGCTTTTTATTTAGGTCAGTCCACCAGGAAGGAGAGGCCGAGTCCGCGGTATCAAAATCGCGCGGGAAATAGGGCCACTTCTTGAGTTTTCCTCGGTTGGTGGATGGGACATACAGCTGGGGATCAAAAATGATTTCGAAGTCTTTCTTGGATTCTCGCACGGCGACAATTTGTTCCGTCGCCTCGCCCTGTGTGCAGTTTATGGGGCTGAAGATCGCGCCCTCATAAGAAGACATTTCAGGAAGATCTATCAGGTTGTTTGAATGATGCCCCATCTGATGCAAGACAGCCATAGACCTAACCTTTCTGCCGGCCCCAAGCCAGGCGCAAGAATTCCGGTCTTCTGTAGCGATCGACCGGCCAGGGGGCAGTCATCTTAATTAGTGACGGAAGTCCGGACTCAACTGCTCGTTTGGCAAACCATTCGGCCGGCTGATGTCGGGTTGACACTCTGTCAACTACCTCGCTGTCCGAAGCACCATCTACTCTGTAGGGATGCTCCCCAAAGACTACGAAACCTAGAACAATGCCAAGCGCGAATTGGTCTGTGCGCCAATCAATTAACTGCTTTTCGTTTTTCAATTGTTCGGGAGCGGAGAAAAACGGAGTTCCCGGACCACGCGGAGCCCAAGTTGGTGTCATGGAAGAATCAGCTAGGTCGCGAACCACACCAAAATCAGTGATTACTGGTGTCGTGCCATCCGCCTTGAACATTATGTTGTCCGGCTTAATGTCACGGTGTACCAAATTCAAGTTGGCGACGTGAGCGATCGCATCCACGAGTTGCATTCCGACCGCGCGGCATTGCGACACACTCAGAATTCCCTTGGAACTTAGCGTCCCGCCGGGCAAGAATTCCTCCGTTATCCCGACGAATTGCTGACCGCCAAAGTGATAGGTTTGTACGGACAAAAGACGCGCAATATTCGGGTGTTTGCAGCGCAGCATTGCAGTTATCTCGCGCTGATCTCGGGTCGTCGACCTTGCCGTCTTGTAGAGTTTAAGAGCTAACGGAGTGTTTTGCTGATCTAGTACATGGAAGGTCTGCTTGAACGATCCTTCTCCCACGCGCTCGACGAACCGCATATGGGTTTTGTTGCAAATCTTCCGCGCGATTTCCTCGAGGTCGTCTTTCTGCATCAGTCGAGCTCTTTATTGCGGCCAATGCCGCGTCTAGCAGCCATGGTTCGAGTGGTTCCGTCTTTTCGGGGGAATGAACAATGACGATTCTGCCACCATCTATGTAGCAAAGTCCAACGTTACGATAAGTAAAATCCGCCATGCACTGATGAGCCCGCAGCGCAACTAGCTTAGGCAGCAAAACGTAGGAGCTGTGAGCAAAACATGTGTTCCTATAGGCTTGGTGAAGCGCCTCTCGCCATTTGTCAAGCTTCGCTTCGATTGCGATCAGGTGCTTGCCGCTTTCCGCGAGCAGCACAACATCGGCCCGACCTCGGCCATATTCGAACTCGCGTGAAATGCTAACTGGACCCCACGGGCCCGCGGCGCTGCGCAGGCCTCGCACAAAGTGCCTGACTAAATTATGCTCGGTTTTATACACGGTCACCCACAAATGTATTGAAGGCAGGATTACAAGGCGTACGTGCCTGACAATGAAACCTCTCGCAACGTTGCCTCGCCGATGAAACGTCACTGGCGCGTCCGTTGCCTATACGGAATAGCATCTTTGGCAAAGTACAACCAACAAATTATCACGATATAGTCACGAATTCATAACGTCCCGAGACGCTAGCCTCTTCGGTGCGGGGGCGGGTGGCGGGCCCTCTCGCGCCATCGGAACTCACTCCTTTGATTTTTAAGGGTGCCGCATCCTCGCCGTTTTTGAAGGGTGCGGGTTTAGGCGCTCCACCATCGGTCACCACCGCAAATTACCGTGATTCCAAATCTTTTTTCGGACAGGCACTAGTTCTGTCCATAAGTACAGCTGTGCTTTCGACTCTCGCGTGTTAGCGTTGAGCAGGACTGAAAAAATGAATAATTTTCAAAATTGGCGCAACGCCGCCGCCGGATTCGCACCAGCGTCACCAGAAAAAAATCTGCGCGACACTCCCCGCCGCCGCGCCGCAATCGCTCCCACCCTCGCGCCAGGAAACACACCAACTGCGCGAGTATCCAACCGCTCGATCGTAAAAATACGGACGATTCTAATCGTCACAAGATGCAATTAGAAACACACCCTAACAACTGAAAACAAACAACATGCACCCATTTCGAATCGACACAAGTTTTGCCAAAAATGGACCCCAGACCAAACAGCAACAAACTCGCTTCACCCCACCGCCTACGTAGAATCACGTTTCGCCGTTTTGCTATCCGCACGCAGGTGGTGTTAGAAATGTCTGTCACACCAGCAAGCATGATTGCGCCGGCACGGCCGTCCGTTCATCATCGGCCCGCTGCCCGACTCGAGTTTCCATCGGAATCACCAATGAAAGGGAGCCTGCATGGAGGATGCCAAGCAACTCTATCTTGACTTGATGAAGCGGGCGCTGATGTACCTCCTCTATGCGCAAGAAGAATTTCGGCCAGGTCAGAGGCCGCGCGATTTCATCGGCCGCCTTGTTTACGACGCTTTGCTGAAACGCGACATCGTTCCCATGCGGCGTTTGCCCATGAGAATGGAAGACCGCATGGAAGGCCGCGATTGGCCCGCGGTAGGCCTCACGATGATCGGCATGCAGCGCCTGAATGCGCTGCAAAAATGCGCCGAGGATGTGCTGGCGCAAAACGTTCCCGGAGATTTTATCGAGGCCGGAACCTGGCGCGGCGGCGCGGCGATTTTCCTGCGCGCGATCCTGAAAGCGAACGGCGTGAAGGACCGCACCGTTTGGGTTGCGGATTCCTTCGAGGGCTTGCCGCCCGCCGATATCAAAAAATATCCGAAAGATGCGGGAGACTACGATTTCAGCAGTCCGATCCTCGCCGTCCCGCTGGAGCAGGTGCAGCTCAATTTCGAGCGCTTCGGACTTCTCGATGCGCAGGTGCAATTCGCCAAGGGCTGGTTTAAAGACAGCCTTCCGGGATTGCGCGACAAAAAATGGTCGCTGCTGCGCCTCGATGGAGACATGTACGAATCCACGATGGACAGCCTGAAAAATCTCTATCCCAACTTGTCCGTCGGCGGCTACGTGATTATTGACGATTATTTCGGCCTGGAATGTTGCCGCGAGGCCGTGCAGGACTATCGCAACGCAAATAATATCAGCGAGGAAATTCAGAAAATCGATTGGAACGGCGCGTATTGGCGCCGCTTGGCGTAAGCGGCGAATCGTTGCAGCCAGCCGTAAGCAAACTGCAAAAAAATTAGCAGCGGAGGAAGCATGGCGAAGTCGCGCAGGGAATTTTTGTCTGACGCATCGGCGGGGCTGTTCGGTGCGGCGGTCGCATTGCACGCGCAAGATCAAAAGCCCGTCGCCGTGCAGTCCGCTGCACCAACGCCAGGCGACCAGACGCTGAATCCGCCGCCGGGCACGCCATCCGCGTTCGGCACTGCTCCTGCAGTAGGCCCCGAAGTTTCTCCCGCGACGTTCGCCGAAGCCGAAAAGCTGGTGCGCGTCGAAATGACCGAAGCAGACCGCGCGCAAGCCGCAGGCAACTGGCGCAATTCCATGGCCGCACTCTACGAACGCCGCACCGGCCCGAAAAAAGTCGCGCTCGAGCCAACTCTTTCGCCCGCTTCGCGCTGGGATCCCGTGCTGCCCGGCATGAAGGCCGGTCCGGACCGCAACCAATTCATTCGCAGCAAAAACGATCCGGGTCCCCTGCCGGCGCGCGAAGAAGACATCGCCTTCGCCTCCGTGACGCAACTCTCGCGCTGGATCGAAGCGCGGAAAATTACTTCCGAGCGGCTCACGCACATTTATCTCGACCGCATCGAACGCTTCAATCCACAGTTGCGCTGCGTGATCACCCTGACGCGCGATCTGGCGCTGACGCAATCGAAGCAAGCCGACGCCGAAATCGCCGCGGGCAAATATCGCGGTCCCCTGCACGGCATCCCCTGGGGAGGCAAAGATCTGCTCGATACGGCGGGAATCGCGACGACCTACGGCGCCGAGCCTTTTCGCAACCGCATCCCGACGAAGAATTCAGCGGTGGTGCAACGCCTGCACGAATCCGGCGCGGTGCTGGTCGCGAAGCTCAGCCTCGGCGCGCTCGCCCTCAATGATGTATGGTTCGGCGGCCAGACCATGAACCCGTGGCTCCTCGAAGAAGGCGCATCAGGCTCCAGCGCAGGTCCCGGCTCCGCGACCGCCGCGGGACTGGTGGGTTTTTCCATCGGTAGCGAGACGGGCGGCAGCATCGTCAGCCCCAGCATGCGTTGCGGCGTCACGGGATTGCGCCCCACCTACGGCCGCGTAGCCCGGACCGGCGCGATGACGCTGTGCTGGTCGCTCGATAAGCTCGGGCCGATGACGCGCAGCGTCGAAGACGCAATGCTGGTGCTCCATGCGATCACCGGTCCCGATGACGGAGACTTGGACAGCGTTCCCAGCAAGCTGGATTTCGATGCGGGCGCGGGCGTGCAAGGGCTGCGCGTCGGTTATTTCCCCGCGTGGATGAATGGCAGAGGCTCGACCGATGTGGATCGCGCTGCGCTGGAGACCGTAAAAAAATTGGGCATGGCTCCGGTGGAAGTTTCCATTCCCGATTGGCCGTACGATTCGCTGGATCTGATTTTGTTCGCCGAAGCGGGCGCTGCGTTCGAAGAAATCACGCTCGATCACGAATTGGATCAGCTGAAAATGCAGGTGCCGGACGCCTGGCCCAATTCTTTCCGCCAGTCGCGCTTCCTTTCGGCGGTGGATTTCGTGCAGGCCGACCGCTTGCGGCGCAAAGTGGCCATGGAAATGGCGCGCGTTTTCAGCGAAGTGGATTTGCTGCTGGTGCCCTCGTTGCGCGATGAGATGCTGACGATCACCAATTTCACCGGACATCCTTCGCTGACGCTGCGCGCGGGATTCGTGCAGGTTTCGCAGGCGCGCAGTGACTGGGCGCCGGACCCGAAAAATCCGCTGCCCAAGTTTGCGCCGCCGCGCCGCGTGCCCCACGGCGTCACGCTTATTGGGCGCCTCTTCGAGGAGGGCACCGTAGCCCGCGCCGGCCTCGCCCTGGAGCACAGTTTCAACGTAGTAGGCGAGCGCCCACCGGGGTTCTAAATCGCGCCGAGCCCCCTACCTGTCCGCTCGACCAGTAGTTTTCATCGCTGTTTTTCTCTAATCTATTGGTGAATTCCAGCCGATTTGCAAAGCAGCGAGCAGAACCTCCCGGCCCATCCAGCCTACCGGGAATCATGGGAGGTGCAAGAATGAAAGAAAGTGATGCGCTGGTTCAGTTCAAAGATGGTGTGGAACTGCTGAAGAACGGGTACCCGAAGGACGCTCTCCCCCACCTGCGCAGTGCCGTCGAAATCGAGACCCAGAACCCCTACTATCTTTCCTTTTTTGGGCTGGCAATGGCGCGCGCGGAAAAGAAGTGGAATGAAGCGACGCACCTGTGCGAAACCGCCCTGCAATTAAAGGGAAAGGAGCCGCAATTTCACCTGAACCTGGCGGAGGTTTACGTGGCCGCGGGACGCCGTGCTAGCGCGATCGCCACGCTGGAGCGGGCCATCGAAAACTTCGGGCCCACCGCTCGTCTGACGAAAGCCCGCAGCAGGATCGAAAAGCGCCAGTCACCGGTGCTGCCATTCCTGAAACGCGACCACCTGCTGAACAAGAGCCTGGGCAAATTGCGGCACCGCGCCGCGAAGCGCGCCTCCTGATTCCATAGGGGCTGCACTGCGGATATCGGCCCGAAGTGGGATCTTCCAAATTTCACAGGCGAACCCCGCATTGACGTGCCTGCGCGACTTTGCTATGTTCCCTATAGTTTTTCGCGGAGAGTGACCGTGAAACGTCGCGCAATCCGGGCTACCCAAGCCTCCCACAAGAGCCACAAACTGCTGAAAAAGAAGACAATAAAGGCCAGCGCGAAAGCGAAAGCCCACGTGCTCCCTCCGGACCCGGACGCTCCCGCCAAGCAAGCACAGCTGAAATTCTACGAAGAAGCCCTTAAGTACTTCCAGCAGCAGAAGTTCCAGCGCGCCAAGCAGTCGCTGGAGCGCGTCCTGGAAGGCCCCAGCAAGGAGCTCGGCGACCGCGCCCAGATGCACATGAAGATCTGCGAACAGCGCATTTCGCGGCCCCCCGTTCCGGCGCTGAAGTCCGCCGAAGAGCATTACACCCAGGGCGTCGCGCTGATGAACCTGGGCCGCTGGGACGAAGCCCGCGAGCATCTGGACCGCGCGCGCAAATCCGCGCCGAAGGCCGACCATATCGTTTACGCGATGGCTGCGCTCGATTGCCTGACCGGCGAAGCGGAATCCGCGATGCAAAATCTGAAGGTGGCGATACAGCTGCGGCCGGAAAATCGCTATCACGCGCGCAACGATGAGGATTTCGCATTTCTGCAGGAAGACCCGCGCTTCACGGAATTGTTGTACCCGGAGCGAGACGGTTCGGCGGGCTGAGTTGCGCGTGTTCGTTCCGAACTTCGTCGGAAATTTCGTCGCCAGAGAAATCGTAGCCAGAAATTTCGTCCGGAACTCCTCTTGAAAATTCGCGGCGTGAAACTTTCCGTTACAAATCTTCGCGAACAATTTTTTGTGCCGCTGGCGGGTGAAACTCGCCTGGTGAAAATCGTTCCGTGAAAAAATCAGCGCAGCTGCGAACCCAACCCGTGCGAATTGTGGCGCTGGGCGGCGGCACGGGACTTTCCACGGTGCTGCGCGGGCTGAAGGAATATGTGGCGACGCGCAAAAAAGAGCGCACGCCGCTGCCGATTGCCGATCTCGCTGCCGTGGTCACGGTTACCGATGATGGCGGCAGTTCGGGCCGCCTGCGCCGCGAATATCGCGTGCTGCCTCCCGGCGACATACGCAATTGCATGGTGGCGCTTTCCAAGGACGAGCACCTGCTGGGGAAATTGTTTCAGTATCGTTTTCCGGCGGGACGTGGACTCGCGGGACATAGTTTCGGCAATTTATTTCTGACGGCGCTCAGCAATGTGACGGGCGATTTTCCGCGCGCGGTGCGCGTTTCTTCGCAGGTGCTGGCGATTCGCGGCCGGATTTTCCCTTCCACCGCGCAGAACGTGACCTTGGAGGCCGAGCTCGAAGACGGAACCATCGTGCGTGGCGAGACCAACATTTCGCGTTCGAAGAAAAGAATTCGCCGCGTGCGCCTGGTGCCGCGGCGCGTGCGTCCGCTGCCGGAAGTGCTGGAGGCGATTCGCGAGGCGGATCTGGTGCTGGTGGGGCCCGGCTCGCTTTACACCAGCATCATTCCGAATCTGCTGGTGGAGCAAGTGAGCGAGACGATCGCGCATTCGCGCGCGGTGTGCGTGTACATCGCGAACCTGATGACGCAACCCGGCGAAACGCAGCACTATTCGGTGGCGGACCACGTGCGCGCCATCTACGAGCACAGCCGCAAGGGCCTGTTCGATTACGTGATCGTGAATCGCAAACCAGTGCCGCCGCGACTGCTGCGCCGCTATCGCGCGCAGGGCGCCGAACCCGTGCAGCAATCGCTGGGCGAGCTGCGGCGCATGGGCCTGCGCTACATCACCGGCGATTTGTTGCACCATAATAAAGTGGTGCGCCACGATCAAGCCCGCCTGACGCGCCTGCTGCTGGAAGAATTCGTGAAGCGCCAGATGTGGAAGTGAAGCCTCTGGAATGGAGCGCTTCCGCGAACAATTCACGTTCCACGAACCCTTGATTCGTGGCGTTCTGCGCAGCTAACCTGCTGTCTTACATCTTGCGTCACGGCCCGGTCGGTGAAATCGTCTTGCCTGGGCACGGAGAAAATCGATGTTTGCGATCACCGGAATTACCGGGAACGTTGGCGGGGAGGTGGCGCGCAATCTTCTGGACGCTAAGCAGCCGGTGCGCGGCGTGGCGCGCGACGTCGCCAAGTGCGGGGGTTGGGTGCAGCGGGGTTGCGAAGTTGTGGGCGCGGATGTTAATGATGTGGCGGCGCTGACGGCGGCGTTTCGGGGAGCGGAAGGCGTTTTCGTGCTGGTTCCACCAAACTTCGATCCGTCACCGGATTTTCGCGAAGCGCAGGCGATCGCTGCCACTTTGCGGAGGGCGCTCGACGCGGCGCGTCCGGGCAAAGTTGTTTACCTCTCGACGATCGGCGCGCAGGCGACGCAACCGAATCTGCTGACGCAACACACCATCATCGAAAAGGCGCTGGGCGATTTGCCGGTGCCGATTACTTTTCTACGGCCGGGATGGTTTATGGAGAACTCCAGTTGGGACGTGGCGCCGGCCACCAGTAGCGGCGTGATTCCGAGCTTTTTGCAGCCGCTCGATAAGCCCAAGCCGATGGTTGCCACCGCCGACGTGGGGCGCGTAGCTGCTGAGCTGCTGCGCGAAACGTGGAGCGGCCACCGAGTTGTCGAGCTGGAGGGGCCGCAGCGCGTGACTCCCAACGAGATCGCCGCGAAGTTTGCTCGTCTGCTCGGCCACCCGGTGAAGATGGAAGTTGTGCCGCGCGAGAGTTGGGAAGCGCTGTTCGTATCGCAGGGGATGAAAAATCCCACGCCGCGGATTCGGATGCTGGATGGCTTCAACGAAGGCTGGATCGAATTCGAGAACGGCGAAGCCGGTTCGCGCAAGGGAAAAGTGGCGCTGGAAACCGTGCTGCGGAGCCTGATCGAACGCGCCGGAAATTCATAAGCTTGAGTCAGAATCTATCGCACGCGCTCCACATCCCAGTTTTTTTAACTGCGGCAAAATCAGGCCCGGCTGACGCGCCTGCTGCTGGAAGAATTTGTGAAGCGCCAGACACGGAAGCGCTAACTGCCGCTTAGTCGGGCATCGAGGCAAGTGGATTCGCGAGCGGATGAGAGTCTGAGAATCGAATCTGCTTCATCTTCAAGGATGCAACAGTGCTCGGGGATGGGGATCGGCGCTCGCCTACTGCAGTTCGATCCGTCGTTGCATGAGGATCGCGGTGGTCGTCTTATTCTTTAGAAGCGGTACGTAAATCCGACATTCCCTTCGATAGGCGCGGCGTTGTATGTCAGCGTTTGGAAAAATGTCCCGGGCTCAAAGCCGGCAAGGTTGAACGCGAGAATGACGTGCTGCACGGGGGCCCAGCGAATCTCGAGATCTCCTTGATTGCCGAGATAGCGGGCGCGGCTGGCGCTAGCTGGATCAATGAGCACTCCGCTTCCAAAAGCGTAGATCCCGTCGTGCGTTGATTCTCGCCAGTACCAGTCCCACGCAAATGCCGCCGTGATATTCGATCGTAGCTGAAATTGAAGCACCGGATGCAAATCGATCAGGTTCTGAGGTGCCAGCAGGGGCGCCAGCTTAGGTGAAAAATACGCACCACGGGGGAAAAGGGGATTGAAGGTTCCGAGAGGATGATTCGCTGCATTGCCGTCGCCGCTGTAGACGTCCGCCCGTAACAAGGGACGAGGATGAAAGCGCACGCGATTGAACGTATATCCCGTTTCCGATGACGCGCTCCAGGCGCGAATCGAGGCGCTCCCGAAACTTCCCCATTGAAGGTTCGGCTCCCAGTTGTAGTCCAAGCCTTTCCCTGCCGGCCGGAAGATTCTGGCTCCGACGGTCTGCCGCATCTCGGGCGCAGTGCCTCGGTTATACGTCGCGGATTTGGTGTCTGCTCCGATGTAATAGATGTCGGCTTTCCCCCCGGTCATGATGGGTGCCAGGACGGTAAGATAACTCCCCCACAGGCTCTCCGCGTGATTCGGCACGTCGTCGAACCAACCGAGATTATTTATGACGGGTTTGACGGCGAAGAGATCCAGTCTGAGGTGCGCGTTTTCCACTATGACGCGAAATCCATCGAAGCTCAGCTTCACGTTGGGGCCTTCGTTGTTGTCGAGCAAGCGGCCCGTACCGAGAACAATTTCCTGGCGTCCCGCGCGGAGACTGATTCCGTGTGAACTGCTCACATGCGAGCCGATCTCGATAAACGCCTGATGAACGTCGCCGCGGTCTTCATCGATCTGGGGCCGTGGGCCGCCATTCCTACCATCCTCAAAATCGAACTCGAACTCGGAAAATAAGCGGAAATACCGGCCGGCGTGGAAATCGAAATGTGGCATCACTCGGTTCATCACATATCCGTTGTGGTCCTGCGGCCCGGCGCCAAACATCCAATTGTCGAAATACTCGTATTCGATTCGATATTCAAATCCTAGCGATAGGTACAGCTGCGGATTTTCGCCAAACGGAATGTACTTTACCGGGTCGAAGAAGTCCGTGCGCTTCGAAGGGTCCGCGAGAAAACTCCAATTCTGTTCTGCGGGAAATGGATTTAACGGGGGACGCGCGGGGTCGGGAGCCGGACCGGGTGGCTGAGGATCCGGAGTCTGCGCCCTTGCTGGCAAAGCCGAAAGTGTGATGAGGACACCGAGCAGGACGCACCAGCGAAATCGCCAGCGGCCCGCTCGTTTCTGGTTCACTGCGGGCCATCGTCATGCTGGGTCGTTACTACGGATTGCACCGGCGACCTGTGATCCCAAGTCTTCCCCACGAGACAAACTGAAGCAGCATGCATCGCGTTGATCTTTCTTGTAAGAATCCAAGTGCCCAACTGTTCTCCCAGCACCATTCCCAGCAGACCGAGTAATGCGATGATCGGCGGAGCTGGGCTTTTCACGCGAATCATTCCATACAAAACGCCCACAAGCAGACCTACGACAAATGAGAGCAGCATTGCTTTCATCCCCGGGCTCCTTTACCTAACATTGCCTTCGTGTGACATTTCTTCCTGTACGTATCGCCAATCGAAACTGAGCACTTGTTTTGATTTCGCCTGTCCGGCAGCGACCCGGCTGTATGCGTTCACAGCGTCTTCAAACGGTACAATTTCAACCGGTGGCGGCGCGAAAACTCCCGCTGCAAAACCGGAGAGCAGCTCGTTCTCAATTTCCTCAATCTTTCGGGAAGTTAAGCCGTAACTGTCTACTCCGAGCAGCCGGGAGTTGTTGTGATAGAAGTCCGACAGGCTGAAGCTGACGCGCGGATCCGAGCTGGAGATTGCCACTTGTCGGCCACCAAACCGGAGCGAGCGCAACGCCGGCTCGAACATGGGGCCGCCGACGGTGTCCAACACGACGTCGGCTCCTTTACCCGCTGTCAGTTCGAAGACCCTCGCACGAAGATCTTCGGTCTTGGTATTGATCACCGCGACGGTACCGGGAAGCGGATCGGATGAAATACCGGCGCCTATCACGCGCCCCTGCTTCCAATTCGCAATCTGAGTGGCTGCTTGTCCAACTGCTCCGGCCGCACCAACAATCAGAATGGTTTCGCCGGGTTGGATCTGAGCCGCATTTACAACAGATGCCCATGCCGTGATGTACGGAACACCGAGTGATGCGGCTTGCTCCATACTCAGCGACTTCGGCTTGAGCGACACCATTTCCGCTGGCGCGACTACAAATTCCGCATGAGATCCATCGCGGCCGATGCCGAGTTCCGGACCACTGCCCCAGACCTCTTTTTCTTCGTGTCGTTTTCCCTTTACGACAACGCCGGCAAAGTCGCGGCCGGGAGTTCGCGGTAGAGTGGTCTTCTTGAAGCGTCCCGCGACATTCCCGATGTCACTGGGATTGATCCCTGCGGCCCTCACGTGTACGAGTACCTCGCCCTCGCCCGGATTTGGGATCGCGACTTCCTCGATTCGCAACACCGACGGCGGTCCAAATTCACTAAAACGTAACGCTCGCATCACATTGTTGCGCATCTTGGCTCTCCAATCTTTGGTCTCTCGGTCGCCATCGTCGTAGTTGATGCGTTTCAGCAGGCGCCGGTTCCATGCTTATCTAATCAACAACGTTGACGGGGCGGCCGTCGAGAAACGCACGTAGATTCGCGACGACGGTTGCAATCAAACGAGAGCGCGCTTCTCTTGTAGCCCAGGCGATGTGGGGCGTGACAATACAGTTTTTTGCGTGCAGCAAAGGATTGTCGAGGGGAGGGGGCTCGCTAGAAAGTACATCCACAGCCGCGCCCGCGAGGCGTTCACCGTTGAGTGCGTCAGCGAGATCCCGCTCAACGATGAGAGGTCCGCGCGAGGTGTTGATGAGAAATGAGCTTGGCTTCATCCTGGACAAAGATGCAGCATTGATCATTCCGCGAGTTTCAGGCAGCAGCGGACAGTGCAAGCTGACCACATCGGCTGCCGACATCAGCTCATCAATATTGCACCAGCGGAAGCCGGGCCAGTCCGGAGGGTTTCGCTTGCCCGCGTCGGCAGCGATCACGCGCATCCCCATTGCTATGGCGATTTCGGCTACGCGGCGCCCGATCCGGCCGAAGCCAACGATACCCATCGTCTTATCCTGTAACTCGACTAAGGGGGTTTTGCGGAAGCTGAAATCTGGAGACCGGGACCACTCACCTGCATGAGTCGCATCGCTATGAAGCGCGACGTGATGACAGAGTTCGAGAAGCAGGGCAAAAACCAGCTGAGCAACCGAGGCGGTTCCGTAGGTTGGAACGTTCGTGACAACAATGTTGCGCTCCCGGGCGGCTTTCAGATCGATCTCATCATAACCGGTGAACATCGCGCCTACGTAACGGAGCCGGTTCAGTTGCGCGAGAGTCCTCGCCGATAGAGGCGCTCTGGTGGTCAGCAGGGCCTCGGCTTCGCGCGCCCGGAGCACGATGTTATCTTCCGGAGTCCGGTCGAACACTTCCAAATCGCCCATGCTGCGCAGAGCATCCCAGCTCAGGTCGCCAGGATTAATTGCGTGGCCGTCGAGAATGACGATCTTCATCAGGGCCTCCTCGCGAGAGCGCGATTGTGAAGAACCGGGTGTAATCCTTGCTGGCCATTCCAAGCGAGAGGGTAACCCTCTTAAAACGGCGCCTGCAAGTTCATTCATCACAGCTACTGGACAATTCCAGAACCGGTCTCGGGTTCCGTGGCTGGAACCAGTGGATTCCAGGCGGATGTGTTACGCATCAACCTGAATCTGGACCAGTTCCTTCAAAAATGCTTTTGTTGCGTGGGTGGCGACAGGTTCGTATACTGGCCGACGCTGTCTGGACGGCATGGTTGCAGGGGCCATGTGGGACGGGGCGCGGCTGGGCGCCGATCGTAATCGTCATTCATAGGTAATTCATTTACCGCGCTGGTTGCATGATGAAGTTTGCTTGTGACTGGGCGAACTGTTGCGCGATTTTTGGAGGGATGCATGTCGGCGGTTACTTCTGATGAATTGAATGTTTACAAGTCGGCGGAAGCGCGATTTGAGATTGCGGCTAAGAAACTGAACCTGGAAGAGGGAATTTACAGCTATCTGAAATATCCGAGCAAGGAAATCACGGTTTACATTCCGATCGCGCGGGACAGCGGGAAAGTGGAGGTTTTCACCGGGTACCGGGTGCTGCACTCTTCGATTCGCGGGCCGGGCAAGGGCGGGATTCGGTTTGCGCCGGACGTTACGATTGATGAAGTGCGCGCCTTGGCTGCGTGGATGACGTGGAAATGCGCGGTGGTGAATATTCCGTTTGGCGGGGCGAAGGGCGGAGTGATTTGCGATCCCACGAAGCTTTCGAAGACGGAGCTGGAGCGCATCACACGGCGCTACACGGCGGAACTGAGCGAATGGTTTGGGCCGGAGCGCGATGTGCCGGCGCCGGACATCGGCACGAACGAGCAGACCATGGCGTGGGTGATGGACACCTACTCGATGCACGTGCGGCAGGCGACTACGGCGGTGGTGACGGGCAAGCCGCTGGAGCTGGGCGGGTCGCAGGGCCGCAAGGAAGCTACCGGCCGGGGCCTGATGATGTGCTGCAACAATGCGCTGGCCAAGCTGAAAATGAAGCGCGAAGGTTGCCGCGTGATCATTCAGGGATTTGGGAACGTCGGCTCGCAGGCGGCGATTCTGATGCACGAGGCGGGGTACAAAATCATCGGCGTAGCGGATATTCATGGCGGGCTTTACAACGATAAGGGGTTCGACGTACCGAAACTTGTAGATTGGGTGTACGGGCAGCGGAAGCCATTGCCGGAATTTCCCGGGGGCGGGGACAAGCAGACGGCGCAGGAAGTGCTGTTCCATCCCACGGACATCCTGGTGCCTGCCGCGACCGAGAATCAGATCACCTCTGGCAACGCCAACCGCGTGGAATGCAAGATCTTGTGCGAGGGGGCGAACGGTCCGACCACGTCACACGCGGACAAAATCATCGAAGACAAGGGTATTTTCATCATTCCTGACATACTGGGGAACGCCGGGGGGGTGACGGTGAGCTACTTTGAGTGGGTGCAGGACCGGCAGGGGTTCTTCTGGCGGGAAAGCGAAGTGAACGAAAGATTGCAAGATGTGATGGACCAAAGCTTCGAACAGGTGGTAAGGTACGCCGAAACGCATGGGGTGAACAACCGGATCGCGGCTTATATCGTCGCGATTGACCGGGTGGCCCGAGCGTTGAAGCTACGCGGCATTTACGCGTAAGTGACTCCCAGCCCGGAGTTCGTCAAGGAGGAAACGTGTTTCCTGAATCGATTTTGCCCGGAGCACTGAAAAGCGAAGACGAGCATCGGCGCGACATGTGCGCGGTGGGCCGGTGGATATATGACCGCGGTTACGTGGCGTCGATGGACGGAAATTTGTCGGTGCGGCTGGATCCGCGGCACATCCTGACATCGCCCACGGGAATATGTAAGGGCATGATGACGCCGGAAGACATGGTCATCACGGACATGGATGGCAAGAAGGTGTCTGGGCGACGCAATCCCTCCTCCGAACTGCCGATGCATTTGATGATTTATCAGCACCGCATGGACGTGAACGCGGTGTGCCACGCGCATCCGCCGACGGCAACTGGTTACGCGGCAGCGGGAGTGCCGCTGAACAAGGCGCTGCTGTGCGAATTGATTCTTTCGCTGGGGTGCGTTCCGGTGGCGCCTTACGGCACGCCGGGAACTCCGGAATTGGCGGACAGCATTGCGCCGTTTGTGGATGGTTACGACGCGATCTTGCTGGCGAATCACGGAGTGGTGAGCTACGGGCAGGATTTGATGACGGCTTTCTTCCGCATGGAAACCACGGAGCATTTCGCGCGCGTGGCGCTGGTGACGGAGATGCTGGGGAAGCAAGTGCTGCTTTCCAGCGGCGACGTGCAGAAATTGGTGGCGGCGCGGGCGCGTTATGGATTGCAGACGGCGCCTAATGCTGGGCCGGAATTTCCAGTGACTTCGGAGACGGCGGCGAACACCGAGCGGATTACATTGACGCGGCGGGAACTTGAGGCTTTGGTGGAAGAGGCTGTGAAGAACGACCGCGCGCGGCAGTAAGACCCGGCGCTCGGGCAAGTCTCCAAGCGGAACTTCAGCGGCTAAAGCCGGACGTCAACTGCGGAACTAATGTCGTGGCCCTTCGATCCAGCCGCCGGCAGGCTCTCAGGATGAACTAAAGCCACGACCCCCAAAGATTCCCGAGTTTTTCGTACAAATTCTGCAGGACTGCTAGGTTTGGTTGGCGCCCGACCGATGGCGCACTGAAGTGCGCCGCTACGAAGGCCAATTCCTTAGAAGGTAGCGCTGCAATCGGGCGAGCGGCTGCGGTTTATTGCACGCGCTCGTGGGAATAGCCGGCGGCGTCGAGTGCGGCTTTCAGTTCTGCGATGTGCTCTGGGCCGCGAGTTTCCATTGTTATGTCGATCGCTGTGTCTCCCAGGACTACGCCGTAGTAGGAACGATTGAAGCTGGTCTCGACGATATTTACTTTGTGCTCTGCGATTACGGTGGAGAGGCGGACCAGCGCGCCGGGATGATCTGGCAGGTGGATGCGGAGGCGGACGAGGCGGCCGTCTTTCACCAGGCCGCGTTCGATGATGCGGGAGAGCAGGGTGACGTCAATATTTCCGGCGGAGATGAGGACGCCGACTTTTTTTCCGGCGAGCGCGGTTTTGCGGTTCAGGACTGCGGCGGTGGCGACGGCTCCGGCGCCTTCGGTGAGCGTTTTCTCTTTTTCGAGGAGCAGCAGGATGGCGTTGGCGATTTCTTCTTCGTCCACGGTGACGATTTCGTCCACGTATTTGCGGACGAGCGGCAGGGTGAGCACGCCTGCGGAGCGGACGGCGATGCCGTCGGCGATGGTCTTTTCAGCGGGCAGCGTGACGATCGCATTTTGTTCGACGGCTGCTTTCATGGACGGCAGCTTCGAGGTCTGCACGCCGACCACTTTGATCTTGGGATTTATTTCTTTCACGGCGCAGGCTACTCCGGCGATCAGTCCGCCGCCGCCGATGGGAATCACTACGGCGTGCAAATCGGAGACTTGCTCAAGCATCTCGATGCCTAGCGTGCCCTGGCCGGAGATGACTGCTGCATCGTCGAAGGGATGAATGAAGGTGAGGGATTGTTCGGCGCAGAGGCGGAGGGCTTCCTGGCAGGCTTCGTCGTAATTCGCGCCGAAGAGGATTACTTCGGCGCCGTGGCCGCGCGTGGCGGAGACTTTCACCAGAGGCGTGGTGAGCGGCATGACGATTTGCGAAGAGATGCCGCGTTTGGTGGCGTGATAGGCGACGGCCTGCGCGTGATTGCCGGCGGAGGCGGCGATGACACCGCGACGGCGTTCGTCCGGAGTGAGCAGGAGAATTTTATTCAGCGCGCCGCGTTCCTTGAAGGAGCCGGTCATCTGCAAATTCTCCAGTTTCAGAAAGAGCGAATTTCCGGTGAGCTGCGAAAAGGTTTCGGAGCGCATGAAGGGCGAGACGTAGATGGAATTGCGAATGCGCTGGGCGGCTTGCTGAATGGTTTTCAGCGTGACGGTGCTGGCGGCGGGCCTTTTAGTTTGCCCTTTTACTTTCCTGGCGCTGGAATTCATTTTTTGTCCCCTAAAAAACTAAAGGCCGTTGCCCTTGGTGGGTAACGGCCTGTGGCGCTGAAACTGGAAGCTGGCGCCAGCCGTTATCCGCTGCTAATAATAGGAATAATGCGCGCGATGGCTGCGGCGGGCATGAAAGGCGCGTGGTTGCGGTGAAATGCGGGATACGAAAGCGACGGCAGCGCGAGTGCGCGGGCGCTGCGCTGTGCGCGGAGGATCGCGGGCCGAAGCAGTGGTTGAAAGTTCATGGGCTGGACTTTAACAGAACAACGGATATCACGGCTGCGGCGAGCGTGGCAAACGAAAACTTCGCAGAGCACGTCAATGCGGCATCAAACAAACGTCGATCGCGTACGGGAGTGTTCACTGCCCTGATGGTTTAAAAACAAAAACCGGCGGGCAACGATCGTATGGGCAACCGCTCCCCGCCGGATGGTTTCGGCGAAGCGCTACTCGGAGATGGTTACGAATCGCGTTTTGCCTCCGAAGTGGATTTCGGTGATTTTGTTGCCCTCGCTGACGAACGCCGAATACCTGGCCTTGCTGGTTTCTTCTTTCCACTGCACCGGCGCTTCGGCGACGACTTTCCCGTTCATCGAGATCTGCACGTGGGTCTCATCGGCGGACACCGCGTAATCTCCCGGCTTGAGTTGCTTGCCGGCAAAGGTGGCGGGATTGAGCAGGCTCATGGTGGTGTTGACGCCTGCCTTGGTGTCTTTGGCTGGAGCGGTTTGAGCGGCGATAGCCACCAGCAGCACCAGCGCTGCGAACACCGTCATTACCCGATTCGTCGAACGATTAATTGAAATGCGCGACATGTTTTGTTCCTCCTGAAAAAGTGTTTGCCCCTCGCAGCTGCTTAGACGCGGAGGTGAGCGCGGTGAAAGCAAAATGCAAAATGTTTTTCGAAAAAAACACGCGCGAGAAATAAATTTCGGAGAAAATCCGGAAGCGGACAGTGTTCGTGCGAAAACGGACAGTGTGCGCGGGGGGCGAATGCACGAACGATTCCCCGCATCCGAATATTGGTACGCAGGCGCGTGTCAAAATGTTTCACCATGCTTGACGATCGTGTACGGGCGTTCACGGGGGCCCGTACAATTTGGCTGTTGCTGCGTTGACACTCCCGCGCCCCTAATCAATAATCGCTGGACATGATTGGATCGCTCCGCGGCAAGCTGATTGACAAGCGCCCCAACCTGGTGCTGCTGGACGTCGGCGGAGTGGGATATCAGGTGATCATTCCGCTTTCCACGTTCACCAGCCTGGGCGCGATGCACACGGAAACCACGCTGCTGATTCATACGCATGTGCGCGAAGACCAGCTGGCGCTGTACGGTTTTTATACGGCGCGCGAAAAGCATTGCTTCGAGCTGCTGATTTCCGCTTCCGGTGTGGGACCTTCGCTCGCGTTGAAAATACTTTCGGGAATGAGCCTGGACGAGCTGGTTCCGGCGATACGTAAGGGCGATCTGGCGCAACTGGTGCGCATTCCCGGCGTGGGACGTAAGACGGCGGAGCGCATGGTGGTGGAATTGCGCGATAAACTCGCCGCCGTGGACGTGCCGGAAGCAGGCAAGCCCGCGACTCGTTCGCAACTGGAAGCGGATGTGGCGTCGGCGCTGGAGAATCTCGGGTACGATGAGAGAGAAGTGGAGAAGGCCATCGCGCAATCGCGGGCGACGGTGGGGAATGATTTTGAGACTTTGCTGCGGGCTTCGCTGCAGGTGCTGGGCGGCGCGGTGATGAAAAAATCGCAGCGGGCGGGGCAGGGTGAATGATGAAGAGTGAGCGCGACGGTGCGGCCGCGGCGGCTGCTGCTGCTGCTCGTGAACGCGCGTCGGCGGGCGGCGACAATCAGGTGGTCGGAAAAATGACGGACGGCCGGGAACGAATCATTTCAGGGAAAGCGTTCGATGAAGACGCGCGGGTGGAGGCGAGCATTCGCCCGAAGCAGCTTTCGGATTACATCGGGCAGAATCGGGTGAAGGAAAATCTGCAGATTGCGGTAGAAGCGGCGCGCACGCGCGGAGAGGCGCTGGATCACGTGCTGTTGTACGGACCGCCGGGGCTGGGCAAGACGACCTTGGCGCAAATTCTGGCGAATGAGATGGGTTCGGCGATCAAGGTCAGTTCGGGGCCGCTGCTGGAGAAAAAAGGCGACCTCACGGCGGTGCTCACTTCCCTGGAGCCGCAGGATTTTTTCTTTCTGGATGAAATTCACCGCTTGCAGCCGTCGCTGGAGGAGATTTTGTATCCGGCGATGGAGGATTTTCGCGTGGATTTGATTATCGGGCAGGGGCCTGGGGCGCGCGTGCATCCTTATCAATTGAATCGTTTCACGTTGATTGGCGCGACGACGCGCGCGGGGCTGATTATGGCGCCGCTGCGTTCGCGGTTCGGGATCGTGCACCGGCTGGAATTTTATTCGCCGGAGGATTTGCTCCTCATCGTGCAGCGGTCGGCGAGGATTCTGGGAATTACCATGGACGAAGCGGGTGCCGCCGAAATTGCGCGCCGCAGCCGGGGGACGCCGCGCGTGGCGAATCGATTGCTGCGCCGGGTGCGCGATTTTGCGGAAGTGCGCGCGACGGGACACATTAATATTGGCGTGGCGCGCGATGCGCTGGCGATGCTGGGCGTGGACGATCATGGCCTGGACGAAGTGGACCGTAATTTGCTGCTGACGATTATTCAGAAATATTCAGGCGGGCCGGTGGGGCTGAGCACGATCGCTGCGTCGTTGAGCGAGGAAGAGGATGCGATCGAGGAGATTTACGAGCCTTACTTGATGCAGCTGGGATTGCTGGACCGCACGCAGCGCGGGCGTGTGGCCACGGCGCTGGCTTACAAACATTTTGGATTGGATGAGCCGCGAAGGCAGCCTGCCCTGTTTGGCTGACGAAAATCCGACGCGATCGGCCTCGAAATCGCACGGAAAGGGCGGCGGAGAGGCTGTAGCTTCGCCGTCTGTAGCGACTTGAACGCTTTTGGCGTAGAATGTAGTTAGGTCAGACCGATGGCACAGCCCACAATTACGATTCCGCTTGATCCGCAGACGGCGCGCGCGTACGACTGCGCCGGACCAGAGGAGAAGCGCAAGATTCAAGCACTGCTCAGCCTGTGGCTCCGCGAGCTTGCTGGCGGTGAGTACCCCTCGCTGCAGCAAATCCTCGATGAAGTCGGACAGAAGGCGAAGGCGCGGGGACTGACTCCGGAGATTTTGGACTCCATTCTCAGAGGCGCGTAGTTGCGTTGTGTCTTCGATACTAATGTTCTTGTAAGTGCGCTGCTTCTCCCCGATTCAAAGCCTCGAAAATCCCTCGATCTGGCGCTTAACAAAGGTAAGGTACTGATCTCGTTCGCGACACTCGCCGAACTCAGTGAAGTTTTAGGCAGAAGACAGTTTCACCGGTATTTCGGGGAGGAAGACATTCGGATTTTCGTCGCGGCGCTGACGCGCAGGGCGCAGTGGACTGACATAACGGTGACGATCAAAGCGTGCCGTGATCCCAGGGACGACATCTTCCTAGAGCTTGCTGTGAGCGGTCGTGCCGACTACATTGTTTCCGGTGATTCGGACCTCCTTGCTCTGAATCCCTTCCAAGGCGTTGCCATTTTGCCTCCGCACTCGTTTCTGGAGCTTTCGTTTCCCGACGTACCGTGACTTCGCAAAGTTGACAGAATGCGCACTCTGCGTCTCGGCGGTGAAACTTTTTCGCTTCGAGCTAGAATGTTTGGGCGTCTATGAAAGGAATCTATTTATCGCTAGGATCGAATATTGGGGAGCGTGCGGGGAGTATTGGGCGGGCGATTGCGGAATTGGCTGGGCATGGGGTGCGCGTGATGAAGAAGTCTTCGCTGTATGAGACGGAGCCGGTGGAGTTTTTGGCGCAGGGATGGTTTTTGAATTGTGTGGTGGAGGTGGAGACGGAGTTGTCGCCCGGCGAATTGATGCGGGCGCTGCTGGAGATCGAACGGGGGATGGGGCGACAGCGGGTGGTGGCTAAGGGGCCGCGGATTATAGATATGGATATTTTGTTGTTTGGGGCTGAGGTGGTGGGTGGGGTGGAGTTGGAAATTCCACATCCGCGGATGGTTGAGCGGAGATTTGTTTTGGTGCCTTTGGCGGAGATTGCGGGTGGGGTGGTGCATCCGGTTTTGAAGAAGACGGTAACGGAGTTGTTGGCGGAAACGGGTGATCGGAGTGAGGTGCGGTCGTTTTTGTAGCGTGTCGTCTGTTAAGTAACCGGAACGATGGCGGTCTAAAGACCGCCGCTACAAGTTCAAATACAACGGCGATTCGTGAGAATGTTAACGCCTGGGCAAGCTGGGGCGCAGCCCTTCGACGCCGCACAGCGGCCTCTCAGGATGAATCGCGCGGCAGCGCGATTCACAAGCAGCGCCCCTACCGTGGCTGATGCGTAGAAGTGCTGCGACGAATTCGAAGAGAGATCCTTCGCTGCGCTCAGGATGACGGCGCGAAATGCCAGCCGCACAGCCTGGAGGCCGCGCCACGACAGCCGCGTCGGCGCGAGAGGGGCGGGTCCCGCGGCTGCGGGACCCGCCCCTGCGTTCTCCACCCTCCGGAAGAAGTTCACATTGATGAAAGCCAGCGACTCAACTTGTGCGCAGGACCTTCAGCCAGTGCAGCGTTAGCGGGGGCTTCGTTTCCAGCGCTTCGAGTTGGATTTCGGTTTCGCGGCCTTCGTTGCGTTCTTGCCAGCGATAGACGCCCGGTTCGGTTTCTTCGCGGACGTGGCCGGTGGCGGGGCGCAGGAAATCGCGCGCGTCTTCGAAGGACACCTTTTCGCGGGCGCCTGGGCGTGTGAGCGCTTCCACCGCATAACTGCGCAGCAGCTTCGACCAATACGCGTCGAAAAGTTGCGAGGATGCGAAGATATCGCTCCAGGCGACTTCGCCACCGAACGCGACGATTACTCCGACGACGTGTTCACCTTTCAGGCCGGACGTTGCGCGATTGAAACGCCGTTCAACCTCCAGCGCGAAATTTTCCACGGAAGGTCCCACCGCTGCTGATTGATAAATACTGCGATAGCCTTCGGTGGGCGCGGCGGAAGCCATCACGTGCGAAAGTTGTTGCGAGGAGATTTGCGGCGCGGCTACTGCGAGGTTGGACGACATATCCGACCGCGCGCGGGCTGCGGCGGTATCGCCGCGAACGGCGGCCCAGACTTTACTCTGGTCCTGGGAGACGGCGGCTTCCGCGCGAACGGTGGGATGCACCATGGTTTTCCCCGCGGAGAATGTGTCGCCGCCGCCCGTCCAGCGACTGTGCTCGACGCAAAATACATCGAGCGGGAGCGGCTTCGCGCCGACTGGAATGATGCGATCCTTGCCGATGATGCGGTCTTGCTTGCCGCCGGAAACCACTTCGCCGGCGAGAAGGAGCAGCGGTTTTTTGCCGCGATTTACCAGGACGAGCTGGTTCACCTGCGGGCCGCTGGGATACATCATCGCGGGTTCGACGCCATTGCGCGAGCGGCGCATGTACTCGCCTTGTTCGGCGACGATGGCTTCACCGGAGGCGAGCGCTGCATCGAGGGTTTCGAAGTCGGCGGTGTAGGCGTCTTGCGATGAGAGTACCGGGAAGACCGTGAGCGTTTCGTAGGTGACTGGGTTCGCCGATGCGCCAGCTGCTGGATGAATCGGGCCCGGATGCGAGGTCAGTGTTTGGCGTAGACGCGTGACGAGGTGCTAAAAGCCGTGACGATCACGGCGACCAGCGCCGCGAGAATGATTAGACTGGGAATCCAGATGAGTTTGTGGCTGGGATGCATGGCGATCTCCTTCGGTGCTCGAGCGGGTGAGGCTTGGCGCGCGAGCCTTCACAGTGAGAACGGGCGTGGAGTGATTCCTTGCAGGGTTTCCGCAGGGTGGTGCGGCGTGAGCGGCGGTTGCTGTGCGTATTCTTACGGATGCGCTGGCCGGGTTCCGGTACCTGCCGCGAAAACTACAGATGTTCGCGGTCTTTGAGTTCTTTTTCGCGCTTCTTGCGGTCTTCTTCTTCGGTGCGTTCCCACTCTAGCAGCTCTTCTTCGGACATTTGGTAATCGTCGCGGGAGGCGAACATGGAGCTGCGCTTGCCGCGCTGGGCGGAGCGGAGGCCGCGGCGTTTTCTGTTGGTGGGGGAGAAGTCGCCCATGCTGCGAATGGGGTCGGCGAGCACGCCGGCTTCGACGAGGAGTTCACCGACTTTTTCCAGGAAGTCGTGCAGATGGTAGGGCTTGAGCAGATAGGGAAGGCCTTCCGTTTCGAGGATCGGCTGGGCATCGCGGGCTGCAAGCAGCGGCACCAGGAACAGAACACGGATGCGTTTGGGGCGGGTGGCGTCGAGCTCGGCGCCTTCGAGCGCGTCGGCGTCACCTTGCGCCAGATCTTTGAGGATGTTGAAGAGCGGGCCGCGCACGTCGGTCATCGCCACGTTGACGATCACCAGGCTCCACTGGCCGCTGGCGAGTTCGAGCATGGCTGCCGAGGCGAGCGGGACGATACGCACGCGCCAACCCTCTGAATCGAGGACGTTTTTCAGCGCGCGCTGGCTGACGATATCGTCGTCAATGATGAGGATGCCGACTTCTGCCAAGGCAGTTCCTGCCAGGAGTATGGGTATCTCCACGAGTATATCGGCAGGGGAAGGCGGGGGCATCTGGCCGAAAGGTGGGTTTCCAGGGTTGGGCTGGCTGGAAGGACAGGCGAAAATAAAGCGAAGAATAATGCTTGACACAGCGAACAAAAGGCGAATATATTGTCTGCCGTGCGGCGAGGCAATCAATGGCCACTTTTCCCATTCTTCGTGCGACACCAGCGACGCTCCAACGTCCTCGGAAGCGTGCGAAGCAGACCAGTCTCACCTTATTCCCCACAGCCGCTCGCCACGGCACATGTGAGTCACCGTGCGAAGCTTCCGCGCCCCCTCTGGCACCTAGCCAGAGAACGAAGCCCGCTACGGAACTGGTCGGCATTGCACGCCTCGCCGCTTCCTCCCCCTGCGCAGATGCCAAGCGCGGGACGGAGTACTTTCTGTTGCCCGTTAAATCGATTCTTAACCAATGCAATTCGGAGCGAGTTCCTTTCCGCTGGACGGTGAATCCTTACCGCGGTTGCGAATTCGGGTGCCACTACTGCTACGCGCGTTATACGCATGAATATATGGAGCTGGATGGGAATGAGTTCGAGTCGAAGATTTATGTGAAGCAGGACGCCGGAGCCTTTGGTCGGGCGCGATTTGGCGAATGAAAAGATCTGGGGCGAGCATATTGCGATCGGAACCGCTACGGATCCTTATCAGCCTGCGGAGCGGGAGTTTGGAGCGACGCGGGCGATTCTGGAGCAGATGGCGGAGCGCGAGGGGTTGAACCTTTCGATCACTACGAAATCGAACCAGGTGCTGCGGGATATTGATCTGTTGAAACGAATTGCGCAGCGTTCGACGCTGGCGGTGAATCTGAGCATTACGACTTTGCGGACGCGGTTGGCGCGATTGCTGGAGCCGCGCGCGCCGCGGCCGGATTTGCGGTTGGAAGCGGTGCGGGCTTTGCGCGAGGCTGGGATTGCGGCGGGAGTGCTGGCGATGCCGATCGTGCCGGGAATTACGGATCGCGCGGAGGACCTGGACGCTTTGGCGCGTGGGGCGCGGGATGCTCAGGCGCAATGGTTCGCAGGGAATGTGTTGTTTCTGATGCCGGCTTCGCTGAAACATTTTTTGCCTTTTCTGGATGCAAAATTTCCGAAGCTTTCGCGGCAGTATCGCGCGTGGTATGGACGGCACGGGAACGCGCCGGACGCTTATCGCAAGGAAATCACGGCGCGGGTGGAGAATTTGCGGCAGAAGTATGGTTTGGGCTCGCGTCCGGACCGCGGCGCGAACCGCTCGTGGAAATCGCCGCAGCTGCAGCTGGGACTCAATCAGGGAGGAGAACCATGCCCCGCGTAAGATCCGCAGAGCTGGCGAGCCGGCGACGCAGGAAGTCCGCTGCGGCGCCGACGGGGGCTATGGTTGCGCCGGTCGCGTCTGTCGACATCGCTCTGGGCGAAGATGCGCCGGTGCGCGGCGTGAAGCTGAAGCACGTTTCAACGATTACGATGGTGGTGGCATTCCTATGTTTGTTCGCGTATCTTGCCGGACGCGTGGATGTGTCGGCAGCGACGTCTACTACGGCTGGATATGTACAGAGCGCTACGAAGGAGCACGCAATGTTCCTGGGATTGCGGACGGCGAAATACGAAGTGGCGGACATGAGCAAGGCGAAGGAGTGGTACAGCAAAGTATTGGGCATTCAGCCTTACTTTGATGAGCCGGCATTTTACGTGGGATACAACGTCGGCGGGTACGACCTGGGGCTGGTGCCCGCGCCGAAAGCGGAAACGAAGCGAGTGGCGGCGGGCGTGGCGTACTGGGGCGTGGAAGATGCTCGCGCGGCTTACAAGCGACTGATTGAGCTGGGGGCGACTCCGGTAGAGGATGTTCAAGACGTCGGTGGCGGAATGCTGGTGGGCGAAGTGCGCGACCCTTTCGGCAACGTGCTGGGAATCATCTACAATCCGCAATTCAAACCGGGCGAGACCAAATAGCGCGGCCGCAGGTTGCTGGCACGCGCGATTTGAGATCTGCGAGGCCAGCATCGGCGTGATTCGCGGCGTCTTTACAAAATACTTATAACAATTTTATAGATTCCTTACGTCCCTTCTGCGACTATCTCCCACCTTACGGATTGTCTCCATTCCAAATATAATACGTGTGGCTGCGACAGAGGCGATGCCTACACCGATGACGATCATAATGCGTGAAACCCGAGCATTGGCCGGCCGCGAGTGAGCTTTTCCCGGTTTAACAAGCGAACCGGCTTGCAGGGGAGAGCTTGGGCAGTTTTTCTTGTTGGCGGCACATTGCTGGCGGGAGGCGCGAGGGCACAGAGCGCGCACGAGCAGAACCTGGCTTCGTGCAAGGGCGATGATATCGGCCGCAAGATCTTCGGGTGCACCGCGCTGATCGAATCGGGGCAAGAGACGCCTGAAATCCTGGCCATCGCTTTTCTGAACCGCGGCAATGCGCTGGCCGACAACGGCCAATTTGACATCGCAATCCACGACTACGACCAGGCCATCAAAGACAATCCGAATAAGCGCGGAGGCATTCTGGCGTCGCGGCTTTGCTCTGGAGCAGAAAGGGGAGCTCGAGCGCGCGATCGCGGACTATGACAACGCCGTGAAGCTGGATCCGAAGAGCGCCAAGGCCTTCGCCAACCGCGGCCACGCGCATAGCCAGAAAAAGGAAATCGATCTTGCCATCGAGGACTACACGCAGGCCATCAAGCTTGATGACAACGATCCCTGGACGTATGGCCTGCGGGCAAACGCGTACAGAGAAAAGGCGCAGTACGACCTGGCCATTCAGGATTGCGACCAGGCGATCAAGCTGGATCCCAACGACGCGTATGCATACTACGTGCGCGGATTGGCGCGGCAGAAAAGAGGCGATAAGTCCGGCGGCAAGGCCGATATCGCCAATGCCAAGCTGCTGGACCCCAACGTGGATCAGAAGTAGGCGGCGGGAGCAATTGGAATTCACTGCGCGGTAATTCACACCAGGTCAGGCCAGAAGCCGCGTCATTTGGCTGGGCAATTTAATCGCCACTTTTAGTAGCTACTTTTAGTCGCCACGTTTAGTTGCGAGTGGCGAGAGCGCGTTGCGATGAAAAGCGGCGGTGTGCGGCGAAGCGCTGCGAACGTTTGACAGGATGCGCTAGGCGGAGACGCCGCGCAGGGATTGATGTTTTTCGAGGACATCGACATTTTGCAGGATGGATTCGATTACGAACTCATCGCCGAATTTGGAATTGATCATGATGTTGTAGAGCGGGCGATGGGGCCATTGTTTGCCGAAATAGTGGCGGATGAAATCGGCGCGGTCGCGATCCACTTCGGCGACGAGCTGCTGCGCTTCTTTTTCGGTTTTGCCGATGGATTTTATGCGGCGGATTTTTTCTTCTTCGGAAGCGTAGATGAAAACGTGGAAGGCATCGGAGCGGTTGCGCAGGAAATAGGGCGCGCCGCGGCCGACGATGACGCAATTGCCGCGCAGTGCGACGTCTTCAATCACTTTCTGCAGCATTTCGACCATGCAATCGGTGTCGAAGACACGAGAATCGCCAAGACCGAGCGTTCTTTCATAGCTGCCGCGCGCATAAACTTTAAAGAGGCGATAGAGGAAGGGGTCGACGCGCTCGTCGCAGCGCTGCGCTTCGCGGTGATCAATATTGGCGGCGCGAGCGATTTCTGCGGTGATTTCCTGGTCCCAGAGTTTCCAACCGAGGCGTGCGGCGAGCGATTTGGCGATGAGCGTGCCGCCGCTGCCATATTCCCGTTCGAGGGTGATGATTTTCACGGACATTGCGAGCGCCGCAGCGAGCCTACAACCCATCTGGGAAGTATGCAAGCGCGAGCGAGAAAGTGGCTTCAGGGGCTAAACCCCGCCCTTCCGGGTCTGCGATTTATGGGACGCCGGCTAGTGGACGGCCATGGGGCCGCCGGGTTTTACTTTCTTCATGAGGAAGACGAAGGGAATCATGGCGGCGACGCAGACGCCGAGAATCCAGAAGTTGTCAATGTAAGCGAGCATGGTGGCCTGGCGGTCCAAATTGAAGGCTATCATTCCGTAGGCTTGGCGAGCGGCTTCGGCGGGGCTGGAGCCGCGGGTGGTGAGCATGTGGGTGATGTTGGCAAGGGCGGCCTGGAATTGCGGGTTTCCAGGATTCAGACGGTCCGTGAGATTGGCTTGATGAACTTGCGTGCGGCGCGCGAGCATGGTGGTGACGAAGGAAATGCCGACGCTGCCGCCGATATTGCGCGCGAGGTTGATGAGGCCGGAGGCGGAGTTATTTTTTCCGGGCGGGATGAAGGCGTAAGCGGCAGTGTTGATGGGCACGAAAAGAAATGCGAGGCCCATGGCCTGGAATACGCGCGCGGTCGCGAGGGTGCGGAAGTCAATCGAGGTGTCGAAGTTCGTCATGTGGATCAAGGAAAAGGAAACCATAACCAGGCCGAATAGAAGCAGACGACGCGCGTCCGTGTGCCCCAGCAAATAGCCGACTAACGGCATGCATAAAATAATCGCGATTCCTCCCGGCATCAAGGCGAGGCCCGCCCGTTGCGCCGTGTAGCCCAATAATTCCTGGGCGAACTGCGGCAAAAGCACGGTGCTGGAGAGCAGCGCGAAGCCCACCATGAACATGAGCATGTTGCCGATGCCGAAAGAGCGGATTTTGAAGAGATGTAAATCGATGATGGGATCTTTGTGATGCCACTCCCAGATAATCACGGCGATGAGCGAGACGATGCAGATGACGGTCATGATGATGATGAAATTGGAGCCGAACCAATCGTCGCGCTGGCCTTTATCGAGGACGACTTGCATGGCGCCGAGGCCGAGGGCGAGGAGGCCGAGGCCGATGTAATCAATGCGGAAGCCAGTGCGTTTTTGCTGCTTCATGTAGGGAGGATCGCTGATCAGCATGTTGGTGAGCAGCAGCGAAATGATGCCGACGGGAATATTGATGAAGAAAATCCAGCGCCAGTTGAAATTGTCAGTGATCCATCCGCCGAGGGTGGGGCCGATGGCCGGAGCGAGCACCACAGCCATGCCGTAAACGGCGAAGGCCATGCCGCGCTTTCGCGGCTCGAAAGTGTCGGCGAGAATTGCCTGCTCGCTGGGCTGCAGACCGCCGCCGCCGATGCCTTGCAGCACGCGAAAAATAATCAACATGCTGAGGTTGGGCGCGAGGCCGCAGAGAAACGAGCTGATGGTGAAGAGCGCGACGCAGGACATGTAGAAGCGTTTGCGGCCGATGAGCTGCGAAAACCAGCCGCTCATCGGGAGAATGATGGCGTTGGAAACCAAATAGGAAGTGAGCACCCAGGTGCTTTCGTCCTGGCCGGCGGAAAGGCTGCCGGCGATGTGCGGCAGGGCAACGTTGGCGACGCTGGTGTCGAGGACTTCCATGAACGTCGCCAGAGTTACGGTGAGCGCGATGATCCACGGATTAATGACCGGGCGCGGGCGCCAGGCGGAATCCATCGGGATCGCGGCGGCGCTCAAATTATTTCACTTTGACTTTGGGTTCGACGGACATGCCGAGGCGCAGGTAGTGATCGCGGTTCTGTCCTTTATCGAGGACGATCTTTACCGGGATGCGCTGGACGACTTTCACGTAATTGCCGGTGGCGTTTTCGGGAGGCAGCAGGCTGGTGCGCGCGCCGCTGGAGCCGGCGATGCTATCAACGTGGCCCTGGTAGGTGCGGCCGTTGGCGTCCACTTTAATTTCCGCGGGTTGTCCGGGCCGCATGTATTTGAGTTGCGTTTCCTTGTAATTCGCGGTGACCCAGACTTCGTCGAGGGGCACGATGGCGAAAAGTTGCTGGCCGGGCTGGACGTTCATGCCTACTTCGGCATTCTTGCTGACCACGCCGTTTACCGGAGCGACGATTTTGGTGTACTGAAGATTGAGTTGCGCCTGCTCGACCGCGGCTTGTTTTTGCTGCACGGTGGCATCGGCGGAAAGGGCGCGGGCGCGGGTGGAAGCCACTTGCCGCGGGCCCGTTTGGGCATTGCGATAATTTGCGTCGGCGTTGGCGAGGCGGCTGCGCGCTTGAGTTACTTGCTGCTCGGCGGCAGTGGCGGAGGCATGGGCTGATGCGACCGCCGCGCTGCTGGCTTTGGCCGACGCGACGGCCTGATCGTATTGCTGCTGCGAAATTTCCTGCTTGTCCACGAGCTGTTTGTAACGCAGCAGGTCGTTTTGCGCTTTCACGTCGTTGGCCTGGGCCTGATCGAGCTGGGCTTTCGCGGCGGAGAATTGATCCTGGGCGACGGAAATGCCAGCGCGGGCGTTTTCGACGTCCGCTCCCGTGGCGGAAACCTGGCTATCGGAATTTACGGAGGCGATGGGGACGTTGATGTTGAGAGCTTGGGCGGTGGCTTGGGCATCGGCGAGCGACGCGTTGGCTTGATCGAGCGCGACTTGATAATCGCGGGGATCAATCTCGGCGAGAACGGTTCCGGCGTCCACGTACTGATTGTCGTCCACGTTTACTTTTATGACGTAACCGGTGATGCGCGCGCTGAGCGGCATCAAGTGGCCGTCCACTTCGGCGTCGTCGGTGGTTTCGTACATTGAAAAATAGCGATAGGCGAAATAACCGCCGACCAGCAGCACCAGGGCGACGATCGCCAGAATCATGGGCGCGCGCGGATGGATTTTGAAATAACTCTCGGCGGGAGCGGGCGGCGGCGAGGCCGAATGAGTTTCGGCGGGAGGCTGCTTTTCCGCGGGAGGATTTGCCGGCACTTCCGTTTGCTGGGGCATGGCTTATTTTCCTTTGAAGAATTCTTTTACGCTTGCTTCCGCCAGGCCCAGCGCGCGTGCCAGGGAAATTTTCGCGTAGTTGTAGCTATAGAGGCTGAAAATATAACTGTCGTTCGCGCTGGCTACTTGTTCCTGCGCCTGCACTACCTCCACAGTGTCCGCGACGCCTGCGGCAAAGCGGTCGCGCGACTGGTCCAAAGTCTGCTGCGCCAGGTCAATGTTGCTTTTGGCGACTTCCACCTGTTCGGCCGAGGACTGCAAATTCAGGAGCGCGGTGCGCACATCCGCGTCAATTTGGCCGCGAAGATTTTCCAGGTTCTGACGCGCCTGTTCGAGCTGCGCGTCGGCCTGCAATTCATCGCCATGCACTTTGCCGCCCTGAAAGATGGGGATGTTCAGTGTGCCGCGCACGTCGAAGACGCCGTGCGTGGCGAGAGTGGAATAGGTGCCGGCGACGCCGTAATCCGCGCTGAAAGAAAGCGAGGGAAAATATTCGGCGCGTGCGGCTTTTTTCGAATATTCCGTCGCGCGCACGGTGGCGCTGGCGGCCATAAAATCGGAGCGCGAGGCGTAAGCGCGCTGCAGCGCTTCGTCGAGGGGCATGGCGGTGAACGGCTCGTATGGAGATCTGTCGGTGAGCTCGTATGGCTGGCCGGAGGCGAGGCCGATGACGCGGGCGAGAGCGAGTTTCTGAATCGCGAAATCATTTTTGGCCTGGATGAGCCGTTGCTGGCGCGTTTTCAATTCCACTTGGGCGCGCAAACCGTCAATGGCCGGCGAAGTGCCGGCGTTCACTTGATCGGCTGCCTGGTTGTAAAGAGCCTGCGCGGTATTTACCTGGGCGGAGACGGATTCGATGCGCGAGGCGTCGGCGATCGCTTGCAAATAATTGTAGCCTACGGCCAGGACCACCAGGTCGCGCGCATCTTTGGCGGTGTACTGCGCGGCTTTCAAATTTTGCGTGGCCGCGTGGGTTTTATTGATGGCGTTCAGATCGAGGAGGGATTGGGTGAGATACGCGCGCGAATCGAAATAGCCGAATGGCCCGATGATGGTGGGAATGCTGACGCCCGGAATCGAGTTAAATCCGAATTCCGCGAGATCCACCTGCGAACCGTCCGCGTAGCTGGTGGTGGTGACGTTCGGTAGGAGCGAGCTTAATTTTCTCCAGCGCTCGCCGCGCGCTGAACCGATGTCCTGATCCGAAAGCAGCAATCCCAAATTGGTCTTCAGCCCGCGGTCAATTGCGCCTTGCAGTGAGAGTTGGAGCACGCCTGGTTCCAATTTTCCGGGCACGCTGCCTTGGAACGAACTTTGCGATTGCGGAGCGGCGGGACCGCTGCTTGCCGCGCTGCCGCTGGAACTGCTGGAAGAAGACGAAGGTTGCGCGGGCACAGGACCGGCAACGGCCTGCGCTTGCGTTTGTGCCGCGCCCAGCGAAAGCAGGATTATGAGAATAAAAAATTGCAGCGGTCGAGCTATCACGAATACCTCCTGCCCGGAATATTGCAAATTGGATGAAGGCGAGCGATTCCAAGACTCAGCGAAATTTCCATCAGGTGCTTTGAATAGGAGCGGGCCGATCATGCGCGGGACCTCGGCGGACGTTTGCGTGCAGTGCGCGCTTCGCCCGGTACCAGACTCGACTGGATCAGGTCCCAAATTTCCTCGGAAGTTTTGCGCAGCGTGGATTCCGGCTTGATGGCCCAGCTCATAGTGACACCCATGAAGATTCTCTGGGTGATGCGGGCCAAAGCAATTGCGGGAATGTCGCGCCGGATTTCGCCGCGTTCCTGCGCGAGCAGGAAAATCTGCGCCAGGATGCGGCGGGCCAGGTGGCTGCGTTTTACGAGTTCCTCGCGGACGGAAGTGCAGGAGGCGTGCGCGGCGAAAATCGCACGCAGCAGGGCGGCGCTTTTATCGGCCTGGCCCACGGCGTCTCCCACTAATTCGCGGAACACGGCGAGCACGGGGCCTTTGGTGGCGCGGGCTTTCTGGAGCGCGCGTTCCACGGCAGCGGTGCGCTGGCCTCCGAATTCGGCGAGGATATGTTCCTTGGTGGGGAAATAATTGAAAAAGGTCCCCTTACCTACATCGGCCGCTTCGGTGATGTCCTCCACGGTGGTTTCCAGGAAGCCGCGTTCGGCGAAGAGGGCGAGTGCGGCGCGGTAGAGGCGGTCGCGGGTTTCGGCGCGATGGCGTTCGCGGCGGCCGCCGCGCGGGGGGCTATTGCCGGGACGCGGGGCGGAGGCTAAGGAGGCGGTTTTCACGAGCACACCATAATTGACTATAGGGCAAGTCCGACTGATAGTCAAGATTGGACTTTGGTCACATGGGGGTTACGTGGGAGTCACAAGAGGGCCCTCCGAAAGTGACGTGATTCGCCGCGAGGGGCTGGCGGAACGAGCGGTCGCGCCGCGTGGAAAGAAAAATGCGCCGGACGGGCCTCCGGCGCAGGAGTGTGGTCGAAGCGAAGCGGCTTACTTCGACAAGTTCTTGGGGCTGTGCGCGCGCAGGGTGTCGAGCATGAGCTTGGCATCCGGCGTGGGACGCACAGCGCCGTGCAGGACGATTTCGCGCGCGGAGACTGGCTTGCCGTAAATGCGTGTGTTGGCGTCATTATCCGGGCGCACCGTAGAACCGGCGAGGGAAATTCCGGCGAAGAGGCCGCGGGCGCGCGAGTAGGTGAGCATCTCGGCGCGCAGCGTTACATCGGTATCCGCCGCGGCGTTGCGCCCGACGGGGCCGGCTGCGACAGACGCGTCGCCGCCCAGCTTGACCTTGCTGGCAAGAATGGCGTTGGCGCCGGCCGTATTCATTACGAGAATGACGAAGTCCGTTGCCTGGCCGCCAGCCTGAAGTCCGAAGCTGGCACCTTCGAGGGCCATCATGGACGGAGCGCTCCAGGGTCCGTGGAAAGTTGGGCCACTGCGGCAGGTCATCACGCCACGTCCGTAGCTGACGCCGACGACAAATGCGGCCTTGAGGACGGTAGGATAAACGATGACGCAGTCAGCCTTGTCAATGAGGCTCTGCGGAATGTTATCGGGGATGTCCATAATTTCTTTTAGAACAGTGCCGGCAGTGCGAATGCGGTCTTGATCGGTGGTGGTGTCGTCCGCGTGCGACGACTTGGGGATGAAAAGGGTGGGAAGGCCAATTAGAACAGCAACCAGTAGGGCCGAGAGGACTTTGCTTTTCATACGATGTACCCTCCTATGGGTGGAACCCAATCATATGGATATTGCTGGGGAATCGCAACATTGCTCCTGAGCGGGCCGCGGGGCTGCGCAGGATGTCATATAATTTGAGCGGTTTTTGATTTCGCGAATGATGAACGGAGTTGATTTGAAGATGCACCGGAATGTTTTCGGGCGCGCGGGATGCGGGCGATTTTTTGTCGCGAGTTTGCGGGGGATTGCGCTGCTGATTTTTACCGCAGTCGCGACGATGGGCCAACAGGCTGCGGCGCCCGCGCCTGCGAAGAGGGCAGCGGGCGGAGGGCGCGGCGCGAAGCCGCGGGCCGATGTGGCGCGATTTCGAGAGCGTGTGGATGCGGCGCTGGGTGAAGCGCACGCGGAGAAGGCGCTGTGGGGCATTCTGGTGACGGATCGCGACACGGGCGAGATATTGTACGAGCTGAATGGCGATCGGTTTTTTACTCCGGCGTCGAACGCGAAAATTGTAACCACGTCGCTGGCACTGGGGACGCTGGGTCCAACGTATCAATTTCGCACTACTTTGGAATCTTCCGGCAAGTTCGGGGAGGATGGGCGCCTGCTGGGCGATCTGATTTTTGTGGGGCGCGGGGATCCGGATCTTTCGAATCGGAAATTTCCTTACGCTGGAAAAGTGGAGCATGACGGGGCGGCGGAAAAAGTGCTGGCGCAGATGGCGGATGACGCGATCGCCAAGGGATTGAAGGAGATTGACGGCGATATCGTCGCTGACGATAGCTACTATCCTTACGATCCTTATCCGCCGGGATGGAGCGTAGGCGATTTGTTTTTCACGTTTGGCGCGCCGGTGAGCGCCATCGCGTTCAATGATAATTCTATTTCCGTGGAAGTAAGCCCGGGTGTTCGCGCGGGCGATGCCGCGAGTGTTGCTGTGGAGCCGGCCGCGGCCATGGGCACGTTTGGCCATGAGCTTACGACCGGCGGCGCTGACAGCAAGCCGGAATTTGGCGTGGTGCGGCAGGCGGGGCCGCAATTTTTGCTGCTGCGCGGTTCGATTCCGCTGGGACACGCGCCGATGAAGCTGGATCTGGCGATGCCAGATCCGGCGGAGACGACGGCGCTGGCATTGAGGCAAGTTTTCGAAGGGCGCGGGGTGCGGGTTACCGGAACGATTCGCGCGCGCCACGCTGCGCCGCCGGAAATATATCCGGACGCGCCGGTGGTGCTGGGGCCGGCGCCGCTGCCGACTCCTGCGGACACGATTGTGTTCGCCGTGCATATTTCTCCGCCGCTTTCCGAGATCGTGCGCGTGACGAATAAGGTGAGCCAGAATTTGCATGCGGAATTATTGTTGCGAGCGGTGGCGCACGAGAAAAAAGGATTTGGCGTGACGGATGCGGGGATTTGGGCGGAGCAGGATTTTCTGAAGACGGTGGGAGTGGCGGATGGCGACGTGGTTTTCACGGATGGCTCCGGGCTTTCGCGCGACGATCTGGTGACGCCGCGAGCGGTGGTGCAGATTTTGCGCTGGGACGCTTTGCAGCCGTGGGGCGCGGATTACATTGCGACGTTTCCAATTGCGGGGCAGGATGGGACGCTGGAAACGCGACTGAAGGATACGGTTGCGTCTGGGCGGATTGAGGCGAAGACGGGGGCTTTGGATCACGTGCGGGCGATATCGGGGTTTGCTACTACTTTGCGCGGGGAGCGGTTGATTTTCGCGATTTTCGGGAACAACAATCCGCAGCGAGGGCGCGACGCTACTGTTGCGGCTGATGCGATCGCTGTGGCGATGGTTGAAGTGCTTGGTGCGCCTCCGCCGGCGCAGCACAAAAAGAAAAAATAGAGCTGCGGGCGAAGCGGTGGGCGACGATGAGTATTCGCGATTTCATCTTGCGACTGTAAAATCGGAGCTTCAGCGGCTAAAGCCGCCCGGATTCTGCGCGGATTATGTCGTGGCCCTTCGATCCTGCCGCGGGCAGGCTCTCAGGATAAACTAAAGCCACGACCCACAAAGATACCCGAGATGTCCGTCCTGAACCCACGCCCTAGAAAGATTCTTGAATCGCGGCGCGGAATCCGACGCGCTGATTCCCACAGGCAACGGGGCTACAATAACTTGAACAATTTAATGTCGTTAATTTTGCGTTGAGGGATTCGTGTCGCGTTCAGCTGCGCAGGTTCTGGAATTTGACCAATTGAAAGAGATTGTCGGCGGGTACACGACTTGTGCGCCCGGACGCCGAGCGATCGAGACATTGACACTGCAACATGATGTTGCGGTGCTCGACGCGGAATTCGTGCTGGTGGGGGAGGCGGCTGGATATTTGCGCGCGGGGTCTGAGCTGGGCTTCGGGGCGTTTGCGGATCCCGAGCAGTGGCTCGCGCGGCTGGCGGTTCCCGCTTCCGTGCTGTCGGTTGCGGAATTTCTGGATGCGAGTTCGCTGCTGGAAATTGCGAATTCGCTGCGGCAGGTGTTTAAGGCTGATGCGGCAAAGTATCCGCAGCTTGCGGGGCGTGCGGCGGCGCTGGCAGATTTTCGGCATCTGGCTACCGCGATTCGCCGCGCGATTCTGCCGAATGGTGAAATCAGCGACGACGCTTCGCCGCAGCTGCGGCGGATTCGCACGGGGATTGCGCAAGGGCGCGCGACGATTCGGCGATCGCTGGAAAGCATTTTGCGGGCGCGCGGCGAAACCGGCGGCGTGGCGGGCGGCGAGGATTACGTCACGCTGCGGAATGATCGTTTCGTGATTCCGGTGCGTGCTTCGGATCGCCGCGGCGTACCCGGCGTGGTGCACGGGGCTAGCGCGACGGGGCAGACGGTGTTCGTCGAGCCACTGGAAGCGATTGATTTGAATAACCGGCTGGTGCAGCTGTCCGAAGAAGAGCTGGTGGAAATTTCGCGGATTCTGACGGAGTTGACCGAGAGGTTGCGCGCGGACCGTGGTGCACTGGCCGCGGCGGCCGCGCAAATGGCGCATCTTGATTCTGTATTTGCGCGCGCGCGATTTGCTCGCGAGATTGATTGCGTGATGCCGGTGTTCCAGCCGGGAAATTCGCTGCGTCTGGATTCCGCGCGCAATCCCGTGCTGGAAGCGAAGCTGCGGCCGCTGGGGCGGAAGGCTGTGGCGCTGTCGCTCGCGCTGGGTGGCGATGAAACGGTGATGGTGATCAGCGGGCCGAACACCGGAGGCAAGACGGTGGCGTTGAAATCGGTGGGCCTGGCGGCGCTTTCGGCACAATCCGGAATTCCGGTGGCGGCGGAACGCGCGGAGATGCCGATCTTTGATTACGTGCTGGCGGATATTGGGGATGAACAGTCCATTGCGGCAGATCTTTCGACATTTTCCGCGCATATTGTGAATTTGAAGAGCGATGCTGGACGTGGCGACGGAGCGGTCGCTGATTCTGGTGGACGAGATGGGCACCGGCACGGCGCCGGAAGAGGGCGCGGCGCTGGCTGTGGCTTTGCTCGAGGAATTTCGCGGGCGGCATTCGCTGACGATTGCCACGACGCATCACGACCGGCTGAAGTCTTACGCTTCGACGACGCCGGGAATTGTGAATGCGGCGATGGAATTCGACGAAGAAAATTTGCGGCCTACGTACCGGTTGCTGGTGGGTGTGCCGGGAACTTCCAGCGGGATCGAGATTGCGCGGCGGCTCGGTTTGCCCGCGAGGGTGGTGGAGCACGCGCGTGCAAGTTTGACGCCCGAATCGCGCGAGGCGCGCGATTTGATTGCATATCTCCATCGCAGCCGCGACGAGATGGAGCAGATCAAGCGACAGTCGCGCGAGGAATTGACGCAACTGGAAGGCGAACGGCGATTGCTGCAGACGGAATGGGTGGAGCGGCAGAAAAAACGGATCGCGGAGCTGGAGCGAAATTTTCAGGAGACGCAGAAGCGTTTGGAGGCGGAAGTGGCGCGGCTGACTGCTGATATTCAGGATCGGGCGCTGCGGGCGCAGATCGAAAAGCAGTCTGGGAAGCGGCTGGGGAAAATTGGGGCGGATGCGCGGGCGGATACGAACGCCGCGGTGGTGGAAACTTTGGCTGGGTCGCAGGCGGATCTGGGTGTTGCGGCTCCGGTGGCGGGGAAGCCGGTCGCGCCTGAGTTGCTTTCATCCGGACAGCGCATCGTGGTGAAAAATTTCAAGCAGCCGGTGATTTTTCGGCGTCACGATGGGCGCAATGCGGAGATTGAAGCGGGGCCGCTGCGGATGCGCATTCCGTTGAGCGATGTGCTGGCGATCGCGGACGACGTGCAGGCGGCGAAGTCAGGCGCGGATGGACCCGGGCGACGCTCTGGCGTGACGGTCCACGCGCAGCCGAGCGATGAGCCGGTGGGCGACGAAATCAATGTGATCGGCTGCACGGTGGAGGAAGCTACAAATCGAGTGGACAAGTTCATAGATGAGGCTGCGCTGGCGGGCAAGCCGTCGGTGCGCATCATCCACGGCCATGGAATGGGCGCGCTGCGCCGCGGTCTCGCGAAGTTTTTGACCGAGCACCCACTGGTGGAAGGGATTCATCACGAAGCAGCCGATCGCGGCGGCGAGGCCATTACGATTGCTGAGCTGAGGGCGTAAGTCCTTGACACTCAGCTATATTCCTAGTAGAATTCAGTAGCATCTACTAGAATCTACTGGAGTCAAACGTGGCCAAAATGATCACCATCGAGCAGCGCGCCGTCGGTGTCTTTAATTGGGACGCAGACGAGCAGGCGCGGATCGAGCGAAATGTCTTCGCGCAGGACGGAGAGATTCGTGAAGCGCTGCGTTTCTGCAAGAATCGAAACGGCCGGCACAACCGCGTTCATCTGGTCATCGAGGAGAAGGATTTCATCGATCTGTTTCGAAGCGCCGTGCAGAATGGCGTATTTCAAGAAGAGACCGTTCAGAAATTGCGCGGAATCCTGGAACAGAGACGCGATCCCTTGCTTCAAGTCATTGGCACACTGACTGGCGGCGACGGCAAGCTAACAGAAAACATTGATGAAGAATTGTACGGAGAGAATCCGGCTTGAAACTTTTCGTGGATACGTGGGGGTGGCTAGCCCTTGCCGCACCGCTGGATGGAAAGCACGCGGCAGCCCTGCGGTGCTACGAGGAATACAGCCGGTCGGGCCGCGTCGTCACATCCAATTACGTCCTCGACGAGTCATTGACTCTTATGTTCCGGCGACTCCGGTTCGATGCGGCTTATAGCTTTTCGAAGGCAGTTCTCGAATCGTCCTTCGTTGCTGTGGAGACCGTCACGGAAGCGCGATTTCGGAGTGCGTTCGAGCTACGCCGCAGGTTTTCGGATAAGCCGAATATTTCTTTCACCGACCTTACCAGCATGGTGATCATGACAGAACTGAAGATGGCGGCTATATTGACTGCCGACGCGCACTTTGCACACGTGGGACTGGGATTTCAATTACTGCCGAGCTGACGGAGCCACTCGAAATTGGCGGAAGCGGGATCATTTGCGGATCGGGTAAAGCAGCAGGCGGACATTGTTCGCGTGATTGGCGAATATGTGCGTTTGAAGAAGAGCGGGCAGAATTTCAGCGGGTTGTGCCCGTTTCATCAGGAGAAGACGCCGTCGTTCAGCGTGAGCGCGGTGAAGCAGATGTATTACTGCTTCGGTTGCGGCAAGGGCGGCGACGTTTTTCAGTTTGTGATGGAGCTGGAGAAGGCGCCGTTTCCGGAAGCGGTGCGCACTGTGGCGGAAAAGTGCGGGATCGCGATTCCCAAGCCGCGGGAGCGTTCGCCGGAGGAGCGCAAGGAAAATCAGCAGCGATCCGGGCTGGTGGATATGCATCGCGAAGCGGCGGCATTTTTTGCGCGGCATTTGCTGCAGACTCCGGAAGGCAAAGTGGCGTACGCGTACCTGGAGGAGCGAGGATTGGATCGCGAAGCCATGACGCGGTTTGGATTGGGATTCGCGCCTTCGGGGGGCGATGTTCTGGCGCGATTTCTGAAACAAAAATATCCGGAAAATATTCTGGAAGTATGCGGGCTGGTAGGGCGCGACCAGAGCGGACGATTCTACGATCGTTTTCGCCGGCGGATCATGTTCCCGATTTCGAATGAAGCGGGAAAGGTGATTGCGTTCGGCGGGCGCGCGATGGGCGACGACATGCCGAAATACATGAACTCGCCGGAGACGCCGATATATTCCAAGAGCGGCGTGCTGTATCACCTGGACCGCGCGAAGGAAGCGCTGCGGCAAAGCGATTTCGCGGTTTTGGTGGAAGGATATATGGATGCGATTGCGGTGGCGCGTGCGGGCGTGGGCAACGTGGTAGCGAGTTGCGGCACGAGCCTGGCCGAGCCGCAAACGAAGCTGCTATCGCGGTTCACACGTCGCATTGTGGTAAACTACGATCCGGACACGGCGGGACAAGCAGCGACAGAACGTTCGCTGGTGCTCCTTTTGGAGAAAGAATTCGACGTACGCGTGCTGGCGCTTCCTGGCGGGGCCGATCCGGATAAATTCATCAAGGAACAGGGCGTCGAGGCTTACAAGAAATTGCTGACGCAGGCGCCGCCGTATCTGGATTACTTGATTGGGCGCGCGCGATTGATGGACCGGACGACTGCGGCGGGAAAAGTGGCCGCGCTGAATTTTCTGATGCCGTACGTGCAGCGACTGCCGAACCGGCTGTTGCGGTCGGAGTGGGCGACGAGGATCGCTTCGGAATTACGCGTGGACGAACCGGTGCTGCGTGCGGCATTGCGTCGCGCGGCGGATGAGCGGCGCAGCGAAGTGAAACCCAAGGCGGAGCTGCTGACACCTGCGGTGAAACGCGCGGAACGACAGCTGATTCGCATGATGTTTGAGGCAGTGGAATTTCGCGAGAAGCTGGCGCACGAAATTGCGTCGGCGGAGCTGCATCGCGGCCTCGAGACGCGAAACATATTCGAGGCGCTGATCGTGGCCATCGCGGCAGGGCAAAAGCTAGACGCCGCTGCCGTGGCCGCGACACTCGATGACAAAGACCGCCGGCTGTTCTTCGAGATTCTCTTTGAAACGTTGCCGGAAGGGACTTGGGAGGACGCGGAGAGCTGCCTGGGATTTCTGCGGCACCGGCCGGTGGCGCAGGAACTGACGGATTTGCAGAGGCAGATCGAAGCGAACCCCGCGGCGGAAGAGCTGAAAAGATTGGTGGTGCGCCGGATGGAACTGCTGCGGCTGCTTTCGCGGGAAAGGGAGCCGGAATCGGGCAAAATCCTTCCCGAGCAGTGACTTACGGCGCATTGTTGACGATAGAGCAGGTGATATTGTATATTCGTAGGGTTTTGGAGGAAACGGGCGGCACGTTTCGCGCATCATATAGATGTGCAAGGGCAGGCGCGGGCGTGGCGGCACGGGCGCGGAATCGGCGACGGGTTCGAAGGTTCGTATCAAAAAACCGTTTAAATGCAGCTAATTTGCAGTGCGCCGGGGTGTCTCACCACGGCGGCTTTGCATTTTGCGGATCCGTTTGCGCGCATCGCCTGACCTCTGCGAGGGAGGAAGTGTGACGGTAGCCTTAGAAGAAAAATACGATCAGGTACGGCAACTCATCGCCATGGGCAAGGAACGCGGTTACCTGCTCTACGATGAGGTGAACGATATATTGCCGCCCGAGGTGCACTCCTCGGAAGAAATTGACGATTTGCTCTCGACGTTTGAGCGCTACGGGATTGATGTGTATGAAGACCTGGCGAGCGCGAAAGTGGCGCTGGCCGCGGCAGATGCCACGGATTCGCCCGAGCCGGCGAAGGATACCGAAGCGGCGGCTTCGGAAGATGGCGAACTGGATCTGACTCCGGGGTCGCTGGAGAAGACGAACGATCCGGTGCGCATGTATTTGCGCGAAATGGGCACGGTGCCGCTGTTGACGCGCGAAGGCGAAGTGGCGATTGCCAAGCGCATCGAACGCGGCCAGTTGTTGGTGCTGAAGACGATCACGCGCGCGCCCTTGATTCTGAAAGAACTTCTGCAGGTGGGCGAAGATCTGCGCAATGGCTCGCGGTCCATCAAGGAAATCGTTCAATTCGATGACGAAGAACTCACCGAAGAAAAGATCGAAGCGAAGACCAAGGAAACGCTGAAGCAAATTGATCGCGTGGCGAAGCTTTATCTGCTGGCGCTGAAGCAAGCGGCGAAACTCGGCAACATGGCGAAGTCGAAAAAGCGCCCGTACCTGCGGGCGCGTTATGCATTGGCGCGCACGCGCGTGGAGATGTCCAATCGCATGCGCGATCTGGAGTTCAACCCTCTCGAAAAGAAGCGGCTGATCGAAAAAATCCGGCAGACGGTGGAGCGCGTGCATTTCCTGGAGCGCGAGATCGTGAAGCTGGAGCGCCGCGTGGATGCGTCCAAGGCGGACGTGCAGGCGGAAGCGCGCAAGGACCTGCGTTCGCGCAAACAGGAACTGGCGGAAATTGAATTGGCCAGCGAGGTGAGCCCGACGGAATTGAAGCGCGGCTTACAGGTGATTCTTCGCGGCGAAGCGGAAGCGGAACAGGCGAAGAAGGAGCTGATCGAAGCGAACTTGCGTTTGGTGGTTTCGATTGCGAAGAAATATACCAACCGCGGGTTGCAGTTCCTCGACCTGATTCAGGAAGGCAATATCGGCTTGATGAAGGCCGTGGATAAATTCGAATGGCGGCGCGGTTATAAGTTTTCGACGTACGCGACTTGGTGGATTCGCCAAGCGATCACGCGCGCGATTGCCGATCAGGCCCGGACGATTCGTATTCCGGTGCACATGATCGAAACCATTAATAAATTAGTGCGCACGCAACGGCAACTGGTGCAGGAACTGGGGCGCGAGCCGACTTCGGAAGAAATTGCCAAGCGCATGGATATTCCCGTGGCGAAGGTGCGCAAGATTTTGAAAATTGCGCAGGAGCCGATCTCGCTGGAGACTCCGATCGGCGAGGAAGAGGATTCGCATCTGGGAGATTTCATCGAGGACAAGGCGGTGGTTTCGCCTTCGGATGCGGTGATCAACCTCAGCCTGAAAGAGCAGACCTCGTCCGTATTGAAAACGTTGACGCCGCGCGAAGAGAAAGTCATCAAGATGCGGTTTGGTCTGGATGATGGCAGCGAGCACACGCTGGAAGAAGTGGGCCAGTCATTCGCTGTCACGCGCGAGCGTATCCGGCAGATCGAGGCGAAGGCTTTGCGGAAGTTGCGGCATCCTTCGCGTTCGCGGAAGTTGCGGGCGTTTTTGGAAGGTTCGGCCAACGATTACTAATCGCCTACGATTGCAGGGGCGGGTCTGAGACCCGCCCCTACAAATTCACGTTTATTCTTCGGGGATTTCCGTGCAGTTTTCAAGATGGAGCGTAACCGCCTCTTTGATGTTGCGAAACAATTCGTACGCGGTTTCGCCTTGCGTAAAGATGTCCTCTCCAATTCCTCTGGCGCACCAAGTATCGCCGTCTCGATAGACTTCCATTTTCACTAACATCGGAATCCCCTTGCGTTTATCGTACTCCGATTATTGCGAAAGCCGTGGCATTGCAGGGTTATTTTTGCGGCACTTGCCGCAGAATTGAGCGGTCCTCGATCAGAACGCATCCTGATTTTTCCATGCGGCGAACGTTTTCTAGTGCATCGGCGTCGGCCAGCAAGTTGTCCCGGTAAATTTCGTATGCAGCCAGACTGGGAAAATCTATCAGCGCCAGAGCGAAATTAGTCGGTCCGGCGATTTTTGTCGGCAAGTAATACCCGACGAGCTTTCCGCCGCAGCGCTCGATAGGCTCTGGGAATCGGCGCGCGTAGTCCTCGAAATCAGCCAGCTTGCTGATGTCCAGCGTGTAGCGAATGCACAGAGTGATCATCCCAGTCTCCTTGTTGCAATTTGCGCGCCGCTGAGTTGGCTGCGACTAGAGAAAAATATGCGGGCGCGAATGGACGCGGCCCCTTAGCGCTCGAGAATTTCCTGCAGGCGGTTCAGGGCTTCGAACCAGTAGGCTTTCATCTTGGCGCATTCCTTCGAGCTTGGTAGTTTCATGTGGTCCACTGCGACTTGGCTCTTTCCTTCGCCCTTGGCGTAGAAATTCACGCTGAGGCGGCTCGAGCCGCCGTTCCATTTTGCGCGCAGGGATTTATTTTTTGTGGCGGTGGTGATTTCGATTTCTGCGCCGGGTAGCCAGCGCTGGCGGAGTTTTTCGTCGGTCCAGGCGTCGTACGGTTTGCTAAGTGGGACGCTGAGGGTGCGGCTGCCGGAAGCCGCAAATTCGCCGTCGCACTTTTGAAATTTTTCGCGCAATCCGCGTTCGTGTTCGTAAGGGACGGCAATCATCTGCGACCACCACGGGCCGACTTTGTGCTCCTTGTTCAGGTAGGCGGAGATGTCCTGGTGGCGCATTTTCTTGGCGCCGGCATTATCCAGGATTTTGAACCACTCCGGCCACGTCTTTCCGGTTCTTTCCTTCACGGCTGCGTCGCTCATGCGTTTTGCTTCTCGTGGTTTCTTCATTCTGTTTCCTCGATCGAGCGTGGCCATCGTTGGTCAAGGCGCTCGATACCGTTGAGTTTTCGTGCCGCATGCACATCCAACACACATTGCTTGAAAATCTGCCCGGCGCCGCCTAGAAAGTCGCCTGCGAAATGTTCAAGGTCGTAAAGCAAATCCCGGAAAGAGTCCATCGGATCGGTGCAATAGCCGGGGTAATGGTTTCCGCCCTCCGGACCGAGCAATGCGCGCATGAACGCCTCATGCCGAAGTGAATCACGTCCGAGGTGATAAGTTACAAGGCCCAGTCCGTGTCGAAAGTGGATCTCGAGTTTTCGATCTCCACGCACATAAGCTCCGCTCGCGAAATCTCCTCCGCTGCTCCGGCCCGCCGTCCCTTGGACGTACGCAAAACCATTTGAACTCATGAAGGCGCTAAGAATGTCTGTTCCGCTTCGTAGGATTTCGCTCGCAACCATTCGACACCTCGATGCGCGCCGCTAATTCTGCTGCTGTGCGGTGGACCAATTTACTGCGGAGCCGTATTCGTAGACGAGCTGCGCGCCGCGGTCGGCGCCGATGGTGAGGAGGATGCCGAGCACCACCAGGCCCAGCAGCAGCACTTTGCGCAGGTGCAGCGGAAACTCCCTGCGCATGAAAAATGCGAAACTGCACAGCGCGATGGCCAGGCTGGTGGCGGTGAGCATCAGCGTTTCGTGAATGCCGACGGCGCGCTGCGCTTCGCCGGGCGCGACGGAATTTTGCGCGGCGAGGCCGGTGATCACGGTGATGATTGCCGCGAGGGTGCCGAGATAGAGCAGGCGCGAAGCGGTGCGCTGCAATTCATCGCTGGCGCGCCAGACTGCGAATATTTCGAACAGGAGCGCCCCGAGCCACAGCACGATGGGAAAATGCACGAACAGCGGATGAAAATTCAGCGCCGCTTTTAAGCCGGGGAGCATGGCAGCGTCCCTCCTCGCGTGAATCGCGCTTGGTAGCAGCGCATTATGTGACAAACGCCCGGCGGCGTAAACCGCAGTATAATGCGCGGGTTTGGAGGCGGGGTTTGGTGGAATCCGAGGGCATAACGAGGGGAAGAATTGCGATGCGCACGATCCGTGCGGGAATTTTTGTGCTGGTGGCGCTGCTGGTGGTGATCATTTTGGTGGTGGTCGCGATCGGCGCGTTCCTGCCGCAGCAGCACATTTCCACGCGCGCGGCGCAATTCCGGCAGCCGGCCGACGCGATCTGGCAGGCGATCACGGACTACGCGAAATATCCGGCGTGGCGCAAGGATGTGACGCGTGTGGAGATGCTTCCGCCCGTGAACGGGAAGCCATCGTGGCGCGAGTTTGACAATCATGGGGGATCGATTCCCTACGAAGTAATGGTGATGGTGCCGCCGCGAGCTTTGGTGGTGCGCATAGCGGATCCGAAGCTGCCTTTCGGCGGGACGTGGACTTACGAAATTTCGTCTATGAAGGACGGCAGCTCGCTGGTGCGCATTACCGAGGCTGGCGAAATCTACAATCCCATTTTCCGTGTGGCAGCGCGCTACGTGCTTGGTTATTCGCGGACGCAGGAAGAATACTTGCAGGCGCTGGGCGCGAAATTCGGGCAGAGCGTGACGATTGAAAAGTGAAGGCGCTAAAAGTGACGGTGCGCAAAATGAACGCCGTGCTAAAAGTGACCACGCCGCGTAGGGGATCGGCAAAACCTCGCGCGCCGGAGCTTGATTATTCGCATCGGCTGCTGATTGATAAATTGGGAGTGAAGCAAGGCCAGACGATTGCGGTGCTGGGCGTGGAGAGCGCGGAATTTCTGACGGAGCTTTCCACGCGCGTGCCGGAATATGGGCGCGGGAAGCGGATTCGTGAGGCCAACTTGATTTTCTTTTCGGCGGAGGCGGTCGCGGACCTCACGCAGTTGAGTTCGCTCGGGCGTTCGATTCAGAGAGACGGCGCGATTTGGGTGGTGTATCCCAAGGGGCAGAAGCACATCCGCGAGATTGACGTGATCAACGCGGGGAAAGCGGCCGGGCTTACCGACAATAAAGTGTGCAGCTTCTCCGCGACGCACACAGCTTTGCGTTTCTGCATTCCGGTGGCGAAGCGCTGAGATTTCGTGCAGCGGCAGGAAGCGTTCGGATTATTTGAATTTCTGCAGCGCAGGAAGCGTTCGGTTATTGACGACTTCGTGGTAGGTGGCGCAGGCTGGAATTTGGCGTTTGGGGTTGTCGCGGTCGTAGAAAACGGCGACGGGCATGCCTTCGAAAAGTTTTTCGGTGTAGTCGAAGCCCATACCGCTGCGGGTTTCGCCTTGAAAGTCCTTGAATTCGTATTGGACGGACGGTGCGCCTTTATCGCCTTTCCACTGTCTGACTACCGTCGCCAGAGCAACTTCGCCATTTTCCAGTAAGTCACATTCGCGCACTTGCGAGCGCCACATCGCGTAAGGAAGAAGCAGTAGAAGAGCGACGATGGCAGCGATGACCCAATCCCCGGGTGTAAAGACGGCGAAGGAAAGCTTGCGCGCCCAAATCGTGTAGAGATGCAGGCCGAAGATTGCTGCAAAACCCAGAACCCCCAAGAGCGCTACCGACAAACTGAAGCGTCCGCGTGTGGACATGCGGATTTCGCGCGGGCGGGAAGTCCGGAGCAGAGCTTGTTGTTGGGCGCTGGGTTCGATCACCGGGTTGGCGGATTTTCCGGCGACTGCAGCGGCCGGAGCGAATGAATTGTAGGGCACGGTGGCTGCGCGCATCACCGGCGCGGGAAGCGATTGCAACGTCGCGAGGCTTCGCCGCGAGACGAGGTAGTTGATGAGAATCGCAATGGCGGGGAAAACTGTGAAGATCGCGATTTGATATGGGTTGCGGAAATGCCAGAAACGAATCATGAAAAAAGCGAAGCCGCCCATCAGGAAGATGCCGAACGGCAGAAAAAACAGGGTGCCGCGGACATCGGCGAGGGCCGCGTCGCGATTCCAGCCGCAATTTGGACAATAGGGTTTATTTCCACCAAACCGCGTGGCGCCATGGCAGAGAGGACAGGGCGGTGCAACCATATAAAATGGTAGCGTAATTTTTCGCCGCGGCAAGCGCGTGCGGCTATCATGTTTCCATGGCGACAAGCCTTGAGGTGCGCGGACTGACGGTGGAGCTGCCGACGCCGGGCGGATGGGTGCGGCCGGTGAACGATGTGTCGTTCACGTTGGGGGAAGGCGAGACGCTGGGGATTGTGGGGGAATCGGGCTCGGGCAAGACGATGCTTTCGCTGGCGTTGATGGGGTTGGAACCGCATGGGGCGCGGCATACGGGCGAAGCGTGGCTGAATTTGCGCAGTGGCGGCGGACGGAATGGCGGCGCGCGAAACGGGGCGCAGTCGCGCGCGAGAATTTGCTGGCGATTTCGCAGAACGAAATGCGGGAGTTGCGCGGGCGCGAGATTGCGATGATTTTTCAGGAGCCGATGACGGCGCTGAATCCGGTGGTGCGCATTGGCGCGCAAGTGGAAGAGGCGATCCGCGTGCATGAGCCGCGGGCGGGAGAAAGCGAAATTCATCGTCGGGCGCTGGAAGCTTTGGAACGCGCGGCCCTGACTGATCCTGGGCGGCGCGCGCGGCAATATCCGCATCAGCTTTCGGGAGGATTGCGGCAGCGGGTGATGATCGCGATAGCGCTGGCCGCGGGACCCGGCGTGCTGATCGCGGATGAGCCGACTACGGCGCTGGACGTGACGGTGCAGAAACAAATTCTGGAGCTGCTGGCGAAATTGCGGCGCGAGCTGCGGCTTTCGATGCTTTTCATCACGCACGATCTGGGAGTGGTGGCGCAGGTGGCGGGGCGTGTAGCGGTGATGTACGCGGGACGCATCGTGGAAGAAGGTCCGGTGGAGGAAGTGCTGCGCGCGCCGCGGCATCCTTACACGGAAGGGCTGCTGCGCGCGGCGCCGCGATTGACGCGTGAGAAGCTGGTGCCGATTCCGGGGACGGTTCCGTCGCTGGATGCGTTGCCGCCGGGGTGCGCGTTCGCGCCGCGTTGTCCGCATCGGGTGGCGGAGTGCGATGCGGCGGTTCCGGAATTGCGCGCGGTAAACAAAAATCATGAGGCGAGGTGTATTCTCGTTCCATGAGCGCGACGAACGAAGTGCCGAAAGGGTCGCCGAACGGGCCGCCGAATCCTGCGAGCGTGAGCGATCACGAACTGAAAGCGCTGGTGCGCGAGCAGTTCACCAAGACCGCCGCCGTGTTCGGTGATTACGCTGTGGCGGAGCGCGTGGCCGAAGCGGAATTACTGGCGCGATTGGTGGCGGCAGGCCCGGCGGACATGGCGGTGGATCTTGCTAGCGGCCCCGGGACGCTGGCTTTGCGATTCGCGAAGCACGTGCGTTGGATGTGCGCTTACGATCTGACTCCGGCGATTCTGCAGCGGGCGCGGGCGAAAGCTGCCCAGGACGGATTGCTCGACAAGCTTGGTTTTGCGATCGGCGACGCGCAGACACTGCCGTTTGCGGATGGCGCGCTGGACCTGGCGGTGACGAGTTACAGCTTGCATCACATTTCCGATCCGGCGCGAGTGATTCGCGAAATGGCGCGGGTGGTGAAGCGCGGCGGGCGGGTGGGATTGATTGATATTATCGTGCCGGAAGATCCGAAAGTGCGCGCGCTGAATCACCGCATTGAATGGATCCGCGATCCTTCGCACTGCCGTTCGCTGACGCTTGAGGAATTCCGGGCGATGATGGCCGCCGCCGGTCTGCGGATTACGGCGACGGAGACCAGAGAGCATCCGCGCGCTTTTGAACACTGGATGCACGTGGCGGGCTGGAAGCCGAGCGATGCGGAATATATTGAGGCGCGCGAGCTGATGGTTTCATCGATTGCGGACGACGGCTCGAATTTTCATCCGCGCTTTGAGCCTGCGGACGTATGCCAACCGGGCGCGCAACCCTGCCTGTATATGATTAATACCGGAATCCAAATCGCCGCCGAGAAAATTTAGGGATGCCGGGCGAAATTCTTCTGGAGGCGCGCGCGCTGAGCAAATCGTATTCCGTTTCCAGCGGCGCGTTTACACAATCGGCGCGGCGGGCGCTGGCGGTGGATGGCGTGAGCTTTAGTTTGGAGCGTGGCGAGACGCTGGGGATCGTCGGTGAATCAGGCTGCGGCAAGACGACGCTGGCGCGCATGGTCATGCGGCTGGTGGAACCTGATTCCGGCGAAATTATTTTTCGCGGTGAGGATTGGCTGGGGGCGCGGGGCGCGGCGCTGCGTGGGCTGCGGCGGCGGATGCAGATGGTGTTTCAGGATCCCATCGCTTCGCTGAATCCGCGGATGCGGGTGGGCAGCATTGTAGGTGAGCCGCTGGCGATACACGAGCCGCAGCTTTCGGTTGAGGAGCGCGGGGCGCGGACGGCGGAAATACTTGAGGCTGTGGGATTGGGCAGTGACGCTGTGCCGCGTTATCCGCACGAATTTTCCGGGGGGCAGCGGCAACGGATTGGAATCGCGCGGGCTTTGATTTTGCGGCCGGAGTTGGTAATTGCGGACGAGCCGGTATCGGCTTTGGATGTTTCGGTGGGCGCGCAGATATTGGAATTGCTGGCGCGATTGCAGCGGGAGTTTTCGCTTACTTTGATTTTGATTTCGCATAGTTTGCCGGTGGTGGCGCAGCTGGCCTCGCGCGTGGCGGTGATGCAGGCGGGGCGGATTGTGGAGCTGGGCGCGGCGGAGCAGGTGTTGCGGGCGCCGCAGCATGCTTATACGCAGGCGCTGCTTGCGGCTGTGCCGGGGATTCCGGGGTAAATGTCATTTCGGTCGCAACTTCGGCTGATTTGTCGGCCGCGATTGTCGATTGCGCCTAGCTGACACGAGGCAAGCCTCGCTTACGAAAGCGGCGGCAAGCCGCCGCACTCCAAGATGCGGCTCGGCTTGTCTGCGACCCTGCTTATAACGCCTTCTTCCATGTTTGAGGCCACGCCACTTGTCTCCCGTTAATGACAATCTTCTTCTGGATGTGTTAAACACTGGCCCCAGACTGAAACATTCGTTTACGCCGGGCGTAGTGAAAAGCAGGACCGGTGCCGCCCATCAATTCGATTTAGCCAGGAGGAAACCAGGATGGCCAGCGCAGAAACTCCCTCTCCCGCAACTGCTCCCGCGCCTTCTTCCGGAAGTGGCGGCTCCGACAGTTCGTTGGGCCGGATTTTCGGCGTGCTCTTCAGCCCGAAGCCGACTTTTGAATCCATTGTGAGGAAGCCCTCGTGGATTTTGCCGCTGATTTTGATTGTGGTGGTTTCCGTCGGAGTGATTTTCACCTTTGGTCAGCGCGTGGGCTGGCGCAGTTTCATGATCCGACAGGACCAGCAGAACGCACGCACGCAAAAGCAGATGGAATCCATGACGGAAGAGCAGCGCGAGAAACTGATCGATACGCAGACCAAGGTGGCGCCGATCTTCGCTTACGTCGCAGTGGTGGTGGGACCGTTCATCGCCGCGGTAGTGGTGGGGGCAGTGCTGATGCTTGCCTTCAACCTGATCCACGGGACAAAAATCGGATTCGTGCCGTCGCTGGCAATCGTTTCGTATTCCTGGGTGCCGGGACTGATCGGTGCGCTGCTGGGGATACTGATATTATTCTTAAGAGATCCGTCTATGGTGGATCTGGATCATCTGGTGGCGTCGAACGGCGGCGCATTTCTGGGGGATGATTCGCCGAAGTGGATGGTGACGCTGCTGACGGCGTTCGATCTTTTTGCTTTCTGGAACATGATACTGATGGCGTTTGGGTTCAGCGCCGCAGATCCCAAGAAGATTTCGTTCGGGAAAGCGCTGGGCACTGTGGTGGGAGTGTGGCTTATTTATGTGATCGTGAAGGTGGGGCTGGTCGCGGCTTTCTCCTGATACACTCGTTCGGATGGAGACGCAGCACGAAGGATTCAAGTTCGAAGTGCTGGCGACGGATCCTACCGGCGCGCGCCTGGGCAGGCTGACTACTCCGCACGGGGTGATTGATACGCCGGCGTTCATGCCAGTGGGCACGGCCGCTACGGTGAAGGGCCAGACGCAGCGGGACCTGGAAGACCTCGGCGTACAAATTCTGCTTTCGAATACCTACCATCTGTATTTGCGTCCCGGGCACGAGCTGATCCGCCAGATGGGCGGGTTGCACAAATTCATGGCGTGGCCGCGGGCGATTCTCACCGATTCGGGCGGGTTTCAGGTTTTCAGCCTCAGCGAATTGCGCAAAGTGACGGACGAAGGCGTGACGTTTCGTTCGCATCTGGACGGCTCCGAACATTTTCTCTCGCCGGAAAAAGCGCTGGAGATTGAAATTGCGCTGGGCGCGGACGTGGTGATGGTGCTCGATGAATGCATCGAAGCGCCCGCGACGGAAGAACGCGCCCGTGACGCGGCGAAGCGCACGCTCGCCTGGGCGCGGCGCTCGCGGGAATATTTTGCGCAGCACGGAGACGCGGCGCGGCAGATGCTTTTCGGCATCGTGCAGGGCGGGACGCATGTAAAGCTACGACGCGAAAGCGCGGACGCGCTGGTGGCGCTGGATTTTCCGGGCTACGCGATCGGAGGCTTGGCTGTGGGCGAGCCGCACGCGAGCACTTGCGAAATGGCGAGCGTTGCGGCGTCGCGTTTGCCAGCGGAGCGGCCGCGCTACCTGATGGGCGTGGGCAAGCCGGAGCAGATTGCGGATTATGTGGCGCTGGGAATTGACATGATGGATTGCGTGCTGCCGACGCGCAGCGCGCGGCACGGCTGCCTGTACACGTCGCAGGGGCGGATGTTGATCAAGAACGCGAGGTATGCGAACGATCCGCGGCCGATTGACGAAACGTGCGAGTGCGCGGTGTGCCGGCGCTACTCGCGGGCGTATTTAAGGCACTTAGCAACGAGCGGTGAATTTCTGGCGATCATTTTGAACACCCACCACAACATCCACTTTTACCTTGACATAATGCGCAAAATTCGCGAGGCTATCCGTTTTGGGAAGCTCGAAAAGTTCCGCTCTGACCTTCAGGCTCGTCTGAAATAAGACAAACCCAAGCAGGTGTTGGGCGTGGTCGCAGGGCGGAGCAGCGTCTTCGGCGAACGAGTTTCCGGCTTGCCGTCCCCGGCAAGCGTGTCCGTCCTGGCGGAATTGCCCTGGTGAGCCGGTTGGCCGGCGAGCGAGGGGTTACCCTCCGTAGCTGTTTTGCTGGCGCAAGAGGGAAAGGCATAATGATCGTGACCATTTCTATTTTGGCTACAGCGAACCTGGGCCTTGCGGCGCAGGCGCAGCCGGGCGGGATCGCGCTGTTCCTGCCACTGATCCTGATCATGGGCATTTTCTATTTTCTAATGATCCTGCCGGCGCAGCGGCGGCAAAAGAAAGTGACGGAAATGCTGAGCACGCTGAAAAACGGAGATAAAGTCATCACCAACGGCGGAATCTATGGCACGATTGTCGGCCTTGAAGGCGACACGGTGCAGCTACGCATCGCCGAGCAAGTGAAGATGAAGGTGTCCCGCAACGCGATTGCGGGACTGCAGTCAGAACCACCGAAGGAGAGCTAGGCAGCCCGCATGAATTCTCAGATCAGATGGAAGTTCATTCTCATACTCATCGTCATTGTGATTTGCTTGTATGGTCTTTTGGGATTGCCCACATTTCCCACGTCGCTGACGCAGGTGAAGGCGAACCTGGCGGATCGCATCAAGCTGGGCCTGGATTTGAAAGGCGGCAGCCACCTGGTTCTGCAAGTGCAAGTGGATGAAGCGATCGGGCAGCGCTGCGACCAGGCCGTGGACCAGCTCACCAAACAGGTTCACGAGAAGAACATCATCGTGGGAGATATCCGCCGCGTGGACGACACGCATATCGAGGTGGATAACGTTGACCCCAATACTTCGGGCGCGTTTCGCGATTTGATTTCGACGCAGTTCACGGATTGGGCTTCGGCTCCCGCCGCCGGCGTGGTGAATGGTTACTTACTGACGATGCGGCCTACCGTCCTGGCCGATCTGCGCCGCGACACGATGACCCAAGCTCAGGAGACGATCACGCGGCGCATTGACGCGCTGGGCTTGACCGACCCGACCATCGCGCCTACAGGCCGCGGTGACAATGAAATCCTCGTGCAGCTTCCCGGTGAAGGCGATCCCAGCCGCGCCAAGGCCGTGATTCAGGCGGGCGGACAACTTACGCTGAATCGCGTGGCCGACGATCAGCCGTATCCTTCGGAAGCTGCGGCGCTCGCCGCGAAGGGTGGCGTGCTACCTCCGGGAACGGTGATCGTGCCCGGCAAATCCGAGGGGCAGAGTGGCGTTCCGGCGCAGCAGGTTTATTACATTCTGGATCGCGCGCCGATTGTCTCCGGGCAGGATTTGCGCGGAGCGAGCCCAGCTCCGAACGGAAATAATCCCGGGCAATTTGAAGTGCGCTTCCAGCTTTCCACAGCCGCGGCCACGCGATTTGGACCTTTCACGGAAGCGCAGTCGCAGTTGTCGCCGAAGGGGCGGATGGCGATTGTGCTGGATCATCAGGTGTATAGCGCTCCGGTGGTGAACAGCCGCATTGATGATTCCGGCGTGATCGAAGGAAATTTTACGGACGAAACCGCGAACGACCTGGCGCTGGTGTTGCGCGCCGGCGCGTTGCCCGCTTCGGTTAAGTATTTGGAAGAGCGCACGGTGGGCCCTTCGCTGGGAGCCGACTCGATCCGCGATGGCGTGCGCGCGTCTATCGGCAGCTTGCTGGTAGTGATGATCTTTTTGGTGATCTATTACCGGCTGAGCGGTGTCAATGCAGTTGTGGCCCTGATTCTGAATTTAATCATCCTGATCGCGTTCATGGCGATGTTTGGCGCGGTGCTCACTCTACCGGGGATTGCCGGGGTAGTGCTGACAATCGGCATGGGCGTAGATTCCAACGTGCTGGTATTCGAGCGCATACGCGAGGAATTGCGCAGCGGGAAGGCTCCGGCGACGGCGGTGGATTTGGGCTTTCATAATGCGTTCCGGACGATCATTGACACGCACGTGACCACGCTGGTTTCCGCGGCATTCCTTTTGTTGTTTGGAACCGGGCCGGTGCAAGGCTTTGCGATTACGCTGATGATCGGTTTGCTGGCGAACGTGTTTACTTCGATTTTTGTTTCCCGGGCGATTTTCGACTGGCACCTTTCGCGGATGGATCGTCAGGGGGAACTTAGCATTTAAGAGGCAGCAGTCCAGGGCGAGTGTTTGAGGGGTGCGATGCTCGTTGCAGGGATGGGACTTAGGTCTGGCGTACCAAAACGGGATTAGCGATACCGGCTGCAGGGAACTATCCTGGGTGACCCGGTGTCAAACAAAGGTGGATAGGTATCGGAATGGAATTTTTCAAGGGCGTTAACGTTGACTGGATGGGGAAGGCGAAGTACTTCGTCGCGCTTTCCCTGATTTTGCTGGTCGTGGGCTGGATTTCGATTTTGAAAAACGGCGGCATGCGCTACGGAATCGATTTCCGGGGTGGCACGCTGGTATACGTGCGGTTCGCGGGGCCGGCACCGATTGATCAGATTCGCAAGGGCCTATCATCGGCCGGGCTGAATGACAGCACCATTCAGTCAATCAGCGACAACGTGCTGGGCGGCGGCGCGCAGAACGACGTGGTGATTGGCCTGGAGCAAAAAGGGCAGAGCGACGAAACCTCGTTGGATACGGGCAGGGAAGCAATCCTGAACGTATTGCATAAGACTTTCGGCACGGCGGATGCGGGCGGGAAACTGGATTTCAATTCGGTGACCAAGGAAGCGCTGGCCGCGCTGCTGACGGAAAAGGATCCGCTGGCGCTGGGCGCGGCTGCCGGTGATCGTTACAACCAGCTGGCGCAGAGTCTGCTGGCGGCGCGCGACGCCGATCACAGCGGGATCGTCACCAGCTTCGATCAATTGAAGGGCGCGAACGGCGCGACGCCGGCGGTGCTCAACTGCTTGAGCAATAATTTTGTGCTGGGCAACTTTACAATTCGCAACGTCGAGATCGTCGGGCCGAAAGTCGGCGCGCAGCTGCGCCATCAAGCGATCTGGGCGACGATGTACGCGCTGGGCGGCATGTTGATATATATTGCCTTCAGGTTTGAGTGGGTTTACGGAGCCGCCGCGGTGATTGCGGTGTTCCACGACGTGCTCATCACCCTGGGTTTTTTCTCGCTCTTTCATTTTGAGATTTCGCTGACGGTGATCGCGGCGTTGCTGACTTTGGTGGGCTACTCGATGAACGATACGATCGTGATCTTCGATCGCGTGCGCGAGGACCAGCGCTTGATGCGGCGCGAGGCGTTTCCAGACGTGGTGAATAAGGCGATCAATCAGACGCTTTCGCGGACGATATTGACCAGTGGATTAACGTTCCTAACCGTCCTGGTACTTTTCCTGATGGGCGGTCAGGTGCTGCGTGCTTTCTCTTTTGCCATGGTGGTAGGAGTTGTGGTAGGAACATACTCCAGTTTCGGTATTGCCGCGCCCATAGTGGTGCTTTGGAATAAATATCGCGGTCAGGGAACTGCCGTGCGCGCCGGATCCGCAGCCGATAAGCGCGTGGTGGCAGCTGCTAGGAGGTAGGCGCCATGTTTGACGATCTAGTTGTTTCCAGTGCGAATCCGAAGCGGACGAACAACACCTGGACGGTGGCTCTCTCGGCCATCATCCAAGCTTGTTTGCTGGGCATCTTGATTTTGATTCCGCTCATCTATACCGAAGCTTTGCCCAAGACGATGCTCACCACGTTCCTGGTGCCGCCGCCTCCACCGCCGCCACCTCCGCCGCCAGCCGCGGCGATACAAAGAATCGTGAAGCCGGTGGTGCGCCTGATTCACAACGGACAGATGATGGCGCCGACGGTGATCCCGAAGAAAGTGCAAATGATCAAAGAAGAGGAAATGCCGCCTGATGTGGGCGCGGTTGGCGTGGTCGGCGGAGTGCCTGGCGGTGTGCCGGGTGGACAAGCCGGCGGCGTGCTGGGCGGCATCATCGGTGGTTCGGGCGGCGGCATGCCTCCCCCGCCGAAGGCGACTCCTTCACGCATCCGTGTAGGCGGGAACGTGGCGTCGGCCAAGCTGGTGCGCCAGGTCACCCCGCTCTATCCGCCGATTGCCAAGACGGCGCACATTTCCGGCACGGTGATTCTGCATGCGGTAATCGCCAAGGACGGCACGATCCAGGAATTGACGTATGTTTCCGGACCTCCGCTGCTGATGAGGAATGCGATGGATGCAGTGCGTCAATGGCGCTACAGCCCCACCTTGCTGAACGGTGAACCGGTGGAAGTAGATACAACAATTTCGGTGGTCTTTACTTTGGGCGGTTAAAGCAAGGCTTGCTACTAGTCCTTCGCGGGGCTGGGGTGGAGCGGAAATAAAATCCGACCGGCAGAATTTTGCTGCCTTGGTCGTTTCACAGGAACGGAGGATCAGATAATGCTTGCGAATTTACTTTTTGCCGGTGTGATGATGTTGCAGCAGCCAACGGGTGAAGTGGGCTGGGACCTGGTGAGCATGTGGCACAACATGGGCATCCCAGCTAAAACCGTGGTAGCAATTCTATTCATTATGTCCGCCTGGTCGATCGGCATCATGATTGACCGCGCGTTGATGTACAGCGCCGCGCGCAAGCAATCGCGGATTTTCGTGCAGCAAGTAGCGGGCGCGCTGAAAGACAACAAGCTCGACGAAGCGATCTCCATCGCCGAGCGCAACAAGAAGAGCCACATCGCCAAGGTAGTGGCCACGGGCTTGTCTGAATTCCAGGCAGCTTCGGCGCAGGTGGGCGATGAAGAAGTGATCGAAGCGGCGAACCGCGGTCTGGAACGCTCGGTGGCGATCGTGCACGCCGAAATGAAGCGCGGGCTTTCCGGTCTCGCGACCATCGGCTCGACGGCTCCGTTCGTCGGACTGTTCGGCACGGTGATGGGCATCATCAACGCGTTTAAAGGCATTTCGGCATCGAAGGCCACCGGGTTGTCGGCGGTTGCCGGCGGTATTGCTGAAGCGTTGGTGACCACGGCGCTGGGCTTGGTCGTGGCGGTTCCGGCGGTGTGGGCGTTCAACTATTTCACAAATAAAGTGGAAGCCTTCGACGTGGAGATGGACAACTCCTCGATGGAGCTGATCAACTATTTCATCACACGCCGCGGCGGGAAGAAGTAAGCCATGGCCTACAAGCCCAAAGCACCGCCGGTGATGGCGGCGCCGAACGTGATTCCGATGGCGGACATCATGCTGGTGCTGCTGATTATTTTCATGGTGGTCACGCCCATGTTGCAGAAGGGCGTCTCCGTGGATATGGCCAAGGTGAATAACGCCCGGGACCTGCAGGACGCCGACAAGGACGACGCCATCATTTTGGCGGTCACGCGTGACGGCAAGATGTATTTGGGCAGCACACAGGTCGGCCTGGACGATATCACCACCAAGGTGAAGGACCTGATCGCTAACCGCCTGGACAAGACGGTATTCGTGCGTTCGGATTCGCGCGCGAAGTACGGCGACGTGGTCAAGGCTGTGGACGAAGTCCGTGCCGCGGGCGTGGATCACCTGGGCCTGTTGACGGAAAAAATTCACCCCAAGAATGGACCGGCTCCTCCAGCACCTCCGCCGGGCGATTAGGATTGGGCGCGAGGTCGAGCTCGTAGAATATAAGGAGTTTCCCATGGGAATGGCAGTAGGTGGCAGTAAAGGATCGATGTCCGAACCGAACATCGTGCCTTTGATTGACGTGCTGTTGGTGCTGATTATCATTTTCATGGTGATCACGCCCACGATTCCGCAGGGCCTCGATGCGTTGGTGCCGCAGCCGACTCCTCCGAACCAGAAGCAGGATGACACGCTGCTGGCGAAGACCATCGTGGTGCAAGTGACCTCCAACGGCAAAGTGATGATCAACCAGGACGATACGACGTGGGATGCACTGGGTCCGCGCCTGGAAGATATCTTCAAGCAGCGCGCCGAGAAAGTGGCTTTCGTGAAGGGCGACGACGCGGTGGAGTTTGCCCAGGTGGCACGCGCGATTGATATCATGCGCGGCGCCGGGATTGACAACGTCGGCCTGATTACCGCGAAGATCGAAGCAGGGCAGTAGCCTATAACCGGCGGTCGCCAGTGCCGAAAGCTTCGCGGACTCGCGGGTTCTGTTGAATTCGGCGCAGCCTTCAGCAAGGAGAGCAAGGGATGCAGCGGAAGCCTCACACAGTTTTACTTCTGGCCGTGGTAGTAGCCTCACTGGGCGCGGGCGCTGGCTGCGACAAGCTGCGCGCGCGCGACAAGCTCAACAAGGGCGTGCAAGCCTATAAGGCCGGGCAAACTGATCTGGCCATCGAAGATTTCAAGACGGCCAAGGATCTGGACCCGGGACTGACCAACGCGCGGCTTTATCTAGCCACTGCTTACTCCGCGCAGTACATTCCGGGCGCACCTTCGCCTGAAAATATTCGCAACGGCCAGCAGGCGGCGCAGGAATTCAAAGATATTCTGGCGAGCGATCCCGGTAATCTTTCCGCGATTGACGGGCTAGGCTCGATTCTTTACAACATGGCCGGTGGGCCGCCCTTCGATCCCAAGATGATGGAGGAATCGAAGAGCTACCACCAGAAACACATCGCGCTGAAGCCGGACGATCCAGAGCCGTACTATTGGGTGGGCGTGATTGACTGGTCGCTGGCGTTCCGCGGCAATCGCGACATGCGCGAGGAGTACAACAAGACCGCGAAGAAGTCCATCCGGGACACGGACCCGGCGCCTCCCGCGCTGGCTACCGCGTTCCAGCAGAAATACGGCGCGATCGTGGATGAAGGAATCGGCAGCCTGCAGAAAGCCATGCAGTTGCGCGAGGATTACGACGACGCGATGGCCTACCTGAACCTGCTGTATCGCCAGAAGGCGGACATGGAGCTCACTCCGGATGCGCGCGATGCCGATGTGAAGCTCGCCGACGACCTGGTGGACAAGGTGAAGGCTATCAAGCAGAAGAAAATGGAGGCGCCGCAGCCGGCGTCTTAAGCACGATTGTTTTCGTGCGTTCGAGCGGCAACAGTTTCAGCCGGCGGGTCTTCCACCCGCCGGTTTTTTTTTGGCCCTGCTGCCGTAGCGGTGCACTTTCGTGCGCCAGCGGTGGCGTGGCCCTTACCGCTGGCGGTTCCGCTTGGCGGGACCGCCGCTACAAAGACTAATTCCGCGGGTGGACTCTTCGCGGCGTAAGTGCGCTATTGTTCGACAGCGGCTGGAGGGTAGAGCACACATGAAAACGATTCGCGGCATCGTGACGGCGTTGGCTTGCGTTCTTTTCCTGGCGCTTTTCGTTTCGAATTCCCGGGCGAACCGAGTCGTGGGCCGGTCCCATGCGGAGGATGCCGGCGACCCCTGGTCTGCTGCGCAAACGATGCAGCCAGCAGATCTGGTGAAGGAACTCGCTGCGCCGGCTCATCCTGACGAGCCCGTCGTCGTGTGCGTGGGGTTCCGTCCTCTTTATCAGGGTGCGCACATTCCTCGCGCCGTGTTTCATGGAGCTGCTTCCACTGAGCAGGGGCTTGCAGAACTGAAGACCTGGGCAAAAACCGTTCCTAAGGCCGCGAATATCGTTTTGTATTGCGGCTGCTGCCCGCTGGCGCATTGCCCAAACCTGAAACCGGCTTTCGTGGCCATGCGCGATATGGGATTTACGAATCTGCGCGTGCTGATTCTGCCGAACGATTTCAACACGGATTGGATTGAGAAAGGCTATCCCGTCGAGAAGGGGAAATAGCGGGAGCCTCGGCGGCGCTTCGTGCGGTTGCTACGAGTGTTTGGGTAGAGTCACGGCTCGCTGTCCGCCGGTTTCTGCGGTTGCAGAGCCATGGCCAGCAGTCCAGCGATCAGTACGGCGGGATAGAGTTGGCCGATCAGCCCTTCGCAAATCGCCAGAGTGCGCGCGATGGGATGCACGGGAACGATGTCGCCGTAACCCAGTGTCGTTAGCGTCGAAAAACTGAAATAGACGTAGCGCGCCATCGGTGCCACTTCTGCCTGCACATTTACCATCGGGCGAATCGAGCCGGGAACCAGTATGTCCGCCAGAGCGTAGGCGTAGGACCACATCAGGCCGATCAGCAGGTACGCCGCAATGGCTCCGAGCACGCGATGCAAGTTGATGACGCCGGGGCTGAAGACCTGCACCAGCGTGATCAACGCAAATGCCAGCAAGCAGGACAGCAGCAGGACCGATTCGAGCACGGGATGGCTGAACTTCGGAACGTACGCGCCGGTCCAGTGCACAGCGAGGCCCGCGATCGTCAACAGGACCACTAGTATCGTCAGCGTGCGGCTGCGCTTCGTGGCTACCGCGCCGGAGAGCAGCAGAATCGAGAGCACCAGGTCCACGATGAATTTGCCGAGCCAGCCCAGGCCGGCCAGCGGGAACATCACGAAGATCACCAGGATCAGAATCGCCAGAAAAAATGTGAGGCTCTGGTCCAGCAAGCGGATGCGCGCGAAGATGTCTTGCGGTTGCGGCGTCGCATCAATTTTAAATTCTGGTGGGTTCAATTTTCCGGCTCCGCATTCCGGCAGTCACGGTACTTCCGCGGCGGCTGGGTGTCAATGTGGTGGCGTTTGACATCGTTCACCGCTCCCACTAGGCTTTCGTCGAATGCCGATGGAGCTTGTCGCGCGAGGGGCGGCGCGAAGCTTTCACAGTGGTGGCTTTCGCGCTTAGGAGGCACATGAGAGATTTCGTGGGCATGGCGTTTTTCATAATCTTTCTTCCGCTGGCGATGATGGTATTTGCTTCGCAGGCCGGCGCGCAGGACCGCACGCAAGGGCGCTCCATGGTTATTTCGCGAGGGGGGTCGTGGCTGCGGAGAGCCGATTGGCGGCGCAGGCTGGAGCGACTGTGCTGGCCCACGGTGGCAACGCGGTGGACGCGGCCGTCGCGACCAATGCGGTGATGGGTGTGGTTGAGCCCATGATGAATGGAATAGGCGGCGACTCTTTTTCCAATCGTTTATGACGCGAAGTCCGGGAAGCTTTATGGGTTGAATCCCAGCGTCTGCGCTCCCGCGGGATATTCCATTGAATTTCTCAAGTCCAAGGGCATCGCGAAAATGCCGCAGATGGAATCCAGTCGGTCACCGTCCCGGGCGCTGTGGATGGCTGGCAAAACTGCTCGCCGTTTCGGCACGAGCAATTCTCGGAAGTTTGCCCCCGCGATCTATTACGCTTGTGAAGGTTTTCCCGTGCACGAATGGGATGCCGCGCTTGCGCCGACGCGGTGGATCCGAGCAGCAGGTGTCGCGTCAAGTACTTAGCATGGCCGTGCCGCGTGCCAGCGGATCTTCGGCTGCGACTGGCGCATCGCGGAATCACTTCCGGTGGCCGAGAGGACAATTACAAGGTGCAATCGCGACGCTATCTGGCGCTATTGCCGGCTAGCGGAACCATGACGCGAGGATTTGCCGATTATTCCACGAGTGGGTCGAGCCGATTTCCACCACGTATCACGGGTGGACCGTTCTGAGATTCGCCGAACGGCCAGGGAATCGCCGCGCTGGAAATGCTCAACATTATGGAAAGATTTTCTGTCGCGGATTCGGACTAATTCCGCCGATCGCGCTGCACGCCATGATCGAAGCGAAGAAGCTGGCCTACGCCGATATGTACCGCTACGTCGCGATCCGAAGTTCAGCCAGGTTCCCGTGCAAGGCATGCTCTCGAAAGATTACGCCGCGCAGCGCGCGAAGCTGATTGATATGGCCAAGGCAAATTGCGATGTCCTGCCCGGCGAGCCTGCGCTTGCGACGTGCGGCGACACAACTTATCTCGCCGTCACAGACGCGACGGCAACATGGTGTCCCTGATTCAGAGCAACTATGCGGAGTTCGGGTCAGGCCTGGTCGCCGAAGCCGCTGCTTTTGCCCGCAGATCCCGGCGGGATCTTCCGTTTACCCGAATTCCCCAATAAGCTCGCCGTAAAAATCTTCCTTTATACGATCATGCCGTCAGAGAAATGAACAGATTGCCCGCTGGGTCATGGACGGCCAGTCCCCCGATGAACTTGAATTTTGTCGACAACGCAGAGGAACCCTCGATGGTATCGCCCTCGCCATTCCCGGCTAAAGTGGTGATCAGTCCGCTTATCGCACTCACTTTCCGAAGGCTCTCACCATCCGCGATGAACAGATCGCCGTGCGAATCCACTGCGATTGAATTTATCCACTCGAAACCGACTTGGGTGGCCTGTGCGCCTTCTTTGAAGCAACAGTCTATTCCGTTTCCAGCGACTGCAATAATCGTGCGATTACTTGAGGTCAATTCGAAGGACTCTTACGTGGTAATCCCCTGATTCGACGACGAATAGATAGGTGTCTTTATACAACGCGAGGGAACTTGGACCATCAATTGCAGAAGTGATCTTGTTTGCTGAGGTTGGCTTGGAAGATTGTGGAAACGAAGCACAACACTCCATTGGAATAGACGCGACCAGAATCGTGACTCGCTGCAAACGGCTTGAGCGTGCTTTTGTCATGCGGCGCCCCGGCTCAGTTTACGAATCAATCCAATACAACGCTACAGCAATTGCGTTTAAACGGTCGACCCCGTCAACATGGGGCGCGCGAATGATCTCAACTCGAGACCGGTCGCGGAGTCGGAAACTGACAAGCTGGCGACTACAGGAATGGCTCGCAGTGGGGCGGCCCCTGAGAATACAATGGTATATGGACCCGGCCAGTAAACCCGCCATTACGCAGGCTGCGCGGCGGACTGTGGATTTGCGCTTTGTGGAATTGATGGACAAAGTGCGCCGCAACCGTCCGGGCGACGACCTCGAATTGTTGCGCCGCGCGTACGATTTCGCGGCGGAGCAGCACAAGACGCAAACGCGGCTTTCCGGCGAGCCTTTTCTCTCCCATCCTGTAGAAGTGGCGCACATCCTTGCGGACATGAAACTGGATGTGACTTCGCTCTGCGCGGCGCTGCTACACGACGTCGTCGAAGACACCAAAATCCCGCTGGAAACAATCTCCGAACAATTTGGCGCGGACGTGGCGCGACTGGTGGAAGGCGCAACGAAGATCAGCCGTCTGGATCTGCTGGCGCCCGAAGCGCGCCAAGCGGAAAACGTGCGCAAGATGCTGCTGGCGATGGTGAACGATGTGCGCGTGGTGGTGATCAAGCTCGCCGACCGCCTGCACAACATGCGCACGCTGGAATACCTGGATTCCGAAAAACAGCAGCGCATCGCGCGCGAGACGATTGATATTTACGCGCCCGTCGCCAACCGGCTGGGCATGGGCTTGATTCGCGGAGAGCTGGAAGATCTTTCTTTCCGTTACCTGGAGCCCGAAGCATTTTTTGAATTGCAGAAGAAACTCGCCACGAAACAGAAGGTGTTCGATAAATTTCTGCTGGAAGTGCAGGATTCCATCCGCGACAAAATGGTGGAGACCGGCATCCCGGCCGAAGTGCAGGCGCGTGTGAAGCGTTTCTATTCGCTGCACCTGAAAAGCCAGAAGCAGCAGCGCACGCTGGATCAGGTGTACGACTTGCTGGCGATCCGCGTGATTACCGACACCGTGAAAAATTGCTACGCCACGCTGGGCGTGATTCACCAGATTTGGCCGCCGGTGCCCGGGCGCTTCAAAGATTACATCGCGATGCCGCGGCCCAACCTCTACCAATCGCTGCATACCACGGTGATTCACGGCGGGCAGGCGTTTGAAGTGCAAATCCGCACGCAGGATATGCACCGCATCGCCGAACAAGGCGTCGCCGCGCACTGGAAATACAAAGACGGGCGCACGGAAACTTCCAGCGCTGACGACCAGCGCATCGTGTGGATGCGGCAGCTAATCGAGTGGGTGCAGGAGATGCAGGAGCCCAGCGAATTTCTTTCCACGTTGCGCGTGGATCTTTATCCCGAAGAGGTTTACACGTTCACGCCGATGGGCCGAGTGGTGGTGCTGCCGCGCGGCGCCACCCTGATTGATTTCGCTTACGCGGTGCATACCGAAGTGGGGCATCAGTGTACGGGCGCAAAAGTGAATGGCGCGATTGTGCCGCTGCGGCATTCGGTGGCGAATGGCGACGTGATCGAAATCATCACGCAGAAAGGCCACGAGCCTTCGCGCGACTGGCTTTCCTTCGTGCACACTTCGCGCGCGCGCAGCAAAATCCGGCAGTGGATCAATCTGCATGAACGCGAGCAGGCCAAGGATGTGGGGAAGCGGCTGCTGGAAAAGGAAGCGCGCCAGGCGGACATTGTCCTGAAGAAAATTGCGCCGGAAGTGTGGCAGCGCGTCGCTTCGGAATACGGTTGCGGGCGCATTGACGATCTTTACGCTGATCTCGGTTATGGAAAATGGTCCGCGCGGCAGGTGCTCGCGAAAGCGAGTGGGCAGCCACTCACTGATCCCTCCGAAGAGAAGCAGCCGAAGATCGTCGATACCGTGAAGCGCATGCTGGGCATGAACGACGGCGCGATTCTGGTGCGCGGGCATGATGATCTGATGGTGTATCGCTCGAAATGCTGCAACCCGATTCCGGGTGACGATGTGATCGGCTACGTCACGCGCGGGCGCGGCATCGCGGTGCATGGCAAAAATTGCCCCAACGTGCAGAACTTGCTTTATGACGCCGAGCGGCGCATCGCCGTGGAATGGGCGGGGCAGACGCAAGCGACTTTTCCGGTGCGCCTGCGGATTCTCACCGAGGATCGTCCCGGGATGCTGGCCAGCATCACGACGGTGATCAGCGAGAACGGCGCGAACATTCGCACGTTTGAAAGCGGCGGGCAGGATTTGCGCGCGCGCATCGAAGTAGCGCTGGACGTGCTGGACCGCAAGCAGCTGGAACGCATTCTTTCCGGCGTCAAGCGCATTCCGGGCGTATTTGATATCGAGCGCGTTTACAACGTTTAATTCCGCAGTGCAGCTGGCTTTCGTCGCGCTTTCACGGGCGCGTTGCCAGGCTCCCCTTTTTCTGAGCGCCTCATCTTCCTGAACCCGTAATCATTCCGCGTCACTACGTTTCGCGCAGTCAATCACTCTGTACAATGAAAGCCATGGGAACCGTTCAGGCAATCGGTTCCACCCGCGGATTGGGCCGCGCTGTGCGCCGCAGAAGTTCGTCTACGGCGATCTTGGTATTTGGCGTCCTCTTTTCGCAGCTGGCTTGCGAAAGCCTGATGCCCGTCGATACCAAACCGCTCGACAACGCCGGAATACGTTACGGTTCGATCAAGGAATTAAAAGCGCTGCACATCACGGCTGCGGAAGTCGGCGAAATCGCCAAGGTCCGGCAGTCCGGCCTCACGGACGCGGATTGCGTCTCGTTGCTGCAGATTTTTCATGGCCGCAGCGAATCGTTTACTGCCGGCGACGCGATCGCGTCTTTGCATCAATCGGGGTTGAGCGAAAGCAGCGTGCTGGCGCTGGCCGCCATGGATCAAGTGGGCCTGGGCTACGGCGACCTGCAAGCCATGCACCTGGCCGGGCTTTCGGACGCCATCATTCTGGAGGTGGCGCGCCATCACGCTTCGGGAACGCCGGCGCTTTCGGGGGCGTCGCTGGGGACAATGCGGAATCTGCGGATTGACAACGCGACTTTGCTGGAATTGGTGCGCCGCGGGATTCCCGATTCACAAGCGCCGGAAATCATCGCGCTGCGGCGCCACGGTTCCACCGACGCGGAAATCCTGCGCCGATTCACGGCCTCTTAGGCACGGCTGAGCAGTTGGCGGCAGGAGCGCAGCGGGTGTCATCCCGAACGCACGTCAGCGGGTGAGGGAACTGCTTCTGGTGCGTGCGCCACTGCAGGCGCATCTCCATTTCCTTTTTCTATTTTCCCTTTTCCATTTTCTGCTCGCACAGCTAGAATCCTTGCATCTTGACTCGCGTCGCGCCGCGTTCGCTTTGTGCATTGCTCCCGGTTGTGGTCCTTTTGCTTTGCGCCACCAGTTGCAGCGTGCCGCTGGCTCCCGGCTACCAAATACTGAAAGAATCGCGCGAAGTTCGCTTCCGTCCGGGGCCACCGCCGGAATTGCGCGTGCGCTCGAGCTACACTCTGCAAAATTCCGGTCTTAGCGATCTGGCGTTCATTGACGTAATTTTTCCGGACGAGAAAATCTACGGACGAACCGGCCTGCACGTCGAATGGAACGGCCATGAAGTGACGCCCGAGAAACTTCCCGCGGAATATCAGCAGGAGCATCCGGACACGCTGCGCCTGCCGTGCGCGCCGCCGTGGGCGCGCAAGGAACAGCGCAGCTTGCAGATAGATTACAGTTTTGTGGCGCCAGCCGAACAAGGTGCGCGCATCACGCTGGGCGCCGCCATTTTCACCTGGGCTCGCGGGGTTGGATTCCTTTGCCGCAGCCGCCGAACCGCGTGCTGGCTCCTTATCCGGCGCGGCCCCCGAAAACTTTTTACACTGTACGCGTGCCGGACAATTTTCTGGTTCTTGCGGGCGGCACTCCCGCGGGGCGAAAGAAAGAGGGCGGCGAAACCGAATACCGCTTTGATCTGCGCAAAAATGATTTGCCTCCCTACATCGTGGCGGGCCGCTACGTTGATTCCGCGGCGCCGGGGAAAGCGGCGGACGGCGCCGAAGTGTCTTTCTGGACGTTGCAGCCACTGCAGGGAGACCCCAGCGCCGCGGCAAGGAGCATCGCGGCAGCGTGGTCCGCGCTGCAAAAAGATTTCGGCCCGCTCGATAAAAATATCCCCCGGCCGCATATTGTGGAATCAGCGGAATTGCGCGCGCGCTCCGGAGAAGAAAATCAGGTTGCGGCGGCCTCTTTTCCTGGTGGTGCGCTGGTGAATTCCAGTGCACTGGCGTTGGGTTTCCAGAGCGACGAGTTGACGCAGGAAATCAATCAGGCGCTGGCGCATAGCTGGTTCGGAGTGGAAATGTATCCCGAGCCCGATGCCGCGGTGGGAATCGGCGAGGGGCTTCCGAATTACGCGACGATCGTGGTGGATGAGGCGAGTGGCGGCCAGCCCGCGCGGCAACGGCGCATCCGGCAATTTCTGAATGCGTACGAGGCAGCGGTGCAGCAGTCCGCCGGAACGCCCAACGCCGAGGAATCGATCGTGACCACCATGCTTTACGATTCCTTCACGCGACGCCGCATCGCCGCGGCCAAGGCTGCGCTATTTTTCATCGCGCTGGAAGATGCCTATGGCGAAGCGCCGGTGCGCAGCGGCCTGGCGCAGGTGGTTGCATTGCTGCGCGGCAAGGAAGTAGGCTTTGGCGACTTGCGGGCGGCGCTAGAGCAGACGACGGGGAAGAATCTGGCCGAGCCGTTTCGCGTGTGGCTTTACAGCACGGGGATACCGCAGGACTTTCGCGATCGTTACGCTGCGGAAAAATAGAAACCTGAAAATGGAAAAGAGAAAATGGAAAATGGGGCGGCTGATACCCGCGAGCGATTGAACCCGGGTGGCTGGATTTGTTTTTCCGTTTTCTATTTTCCAATTTCCACGTTCTGCCTTGAGGAGGCGCTGTGAGGGAAGTGATCTTTACCGAAAAGGGACCTAAAGCGATTGGGCCGTATTCGCAAGCCATCAAGGCCAACGGATTCGTATTTGTTTCCGGCCAGACCGCGTTCGATCCCACCACCGGCAACGCGCTCACCGGCGATGCCGCGCAGCAAGCCGAATGCATCATGGAAAATTTGAAAGCCATCGTGCAGGCAGCCGGCTCTTCGCTGGATCGCGCGGTGCGCCTGGGCGTGTTCCTGAAGGACATGAACGATTTCGCCGCGGTGAACGAAGTGTACGCGCGCTATTTTCCGAAGGATCCGCCGGCGCGCACCACGGTGGAAGTGGCGCGACTGCCGCGCGATTTCCGCGTCGAGATTGACCTGATCGCTTTGGCGTGAGATAGGACGACGACGGATATAGGGCCGGATTAAATGCTGGACCCCGCGGCACACACGCGTTCCGGAGGCTGGCGATGAACAAAATCACGTACGGATTGATTCTGGGCGGCATTCTGGGGATTTTCGACGGGCTTAGCTCGTGGTTCACGCCGGCGGTGCGCCCGCAGTTGATGGGGATTGTGATCGGCTCCACGTGCAAAGGCCTGCTGGCGGGTCTTTTGATCGGGATTTTCGCGCGCAAAGTCCATTCGCTTGCTCTCGGCGTGCTGTTTGGACTGGGCGTTGGGCTGTTGTTCGCATTTTTCATCGCGTACATGCAGCGGAACTATTACGTCCAGATCATGGTGCCCGGCGGACTGGTAGGCTTGATCGTGGGCTACGCGACGCAAAAGTATGGAGATTCGTCGGACGCCGCGCCATCCAGAACCTGAGTAGCAGGTTCCCCCTGCGAGCCCGTGCCTGCGACCATTGTGTACCTCTTCGCCTACCCAGCATGGCGCGGTTCGCCATTTTTCAGTATCCTAGCTGTGTTCATGTTTCTGTAAAGATTCGGCGGCAAAATCATACTGGTGCGCACTTCGACCCCCTCCGTGCGATAGCAACTGGAACTTTGCTTAGCGCCTTGCACACGCAGCCAATACGCCTGTCGCGACGCCGCGTTCGCGATTCCATTTTCAGGATAGTTCGGCAATAATCGTTGGTGAGCGAATGCCCGAGACCAATTTTGACCTGATCGTGATCGGCAGCGGCCCGGCGGGCCAGAAGGGCGCCATTTGCGCCGCGAAACTGCGCAAGCGCGTCGCGGTGATCGATCGCACGCTGATGATTGGCGGCGTTTGCGTGCACACCGGCACGATTCCCAGCAAGAGCGTCCGCGAAGCCATTTTTCAGCTGACCGGCAATGCCGTGAAGGCTTTCTATGGCGACAACTATCGCGGCAAGAACGACATTTCGGTGCAGGACCTTTCCTTCCGCGTGCGGACGATCATCTCGCGCGAGACCGAAGTGATTCGCGCGCAGCTGAAGCGCAACGGCGTGCAGATTTTTCAGGGCACCGCGCAATTCACCGATCCGCACACCATTGAAATCCAGGGCGACACCGAAAGAACCGTGATTCACGGCGAGCACATTCTGATTGCCTGCGGCACGCGTCCGGCGCGCAACCCGGAAATTCCTTTTGATGATAAACGCATCGTGGATACCGACCGCCTGACAGTTCTGGAAGGCCTGCCGCGCGAGCTGATCGTGGTAGGTGCGGGCGTCGTCGGCCTGGAATACGCTTCATTCCTCGCGGCGTTGGGCACGGAAGTCACTCTGATTGACCAGCGGCCTACGCTGCTGGATTTTGTGGACCGCGAAATTATTGAGTCGCTGGCCTACCATCTGCGCCAGATGGGCACTACCTTCCGCCTCGGCGAGAAGGTCACCCGCGTCGGCATTGATCCGCAGCGCGATCGAGTGTTCGCGGAACTGGAAAGCGGCAAGAAAGTTCAGGCGGATGCTTTGCTGTACGCCGTGGGCAGGCAGGCGAACGGGGACCAGCTGCGCATCGAAGCCGCGGGTCTGGACTCCGGCGAGCGCGGCAAGATCAAAGTGAATGCGCACTATCAGACAAGCGTCCCGCATATTTACGCAGCTGGCGACATCATCGGTTTTCCCGCGCTGGCCAGCACTTCCATGGAGCAGGGGCGCCTGGCAAGCTGCCACATGTTTGGCGCGCCTTCCGAGCACATGCCCGAGCTTTTTCCTTACGGCATCTACACCATCCCGGAAATTTCCATGGTGGGACAGACGGAAGAAACTCTTACGGCCAACAAAGTCCCTTACGAAGTGGGGATTGCGAAATACAACGAGCTGGCCAAGAGCATGATGCTGGGCGATGAAAGCGGGATGTTGAAATTATTGTTCGATCGCAATACGCGCAAGCTGCTCGGTGTGCACGTGATCGGCCAGCGCTCCACCGAAATTATTCACATCGGGCAGGCCGTGCTGTATTACGGCGGCTCCATCGAATATTTCCGCGACACGGTGTTCAACTATCCGACTTTGGCCGAAGCCTACAAAGTCGCGGCGCTCGACGGGCTCAACAAACTCTGATCGTTTGAGATTTGTGCTGGTTGCCCTGTATTAGTTTTTGGCAGATAATCTTCACGCGCAAGCGCGCGCGTATTAGCGACGGCGCACTCTCGTTTCGATAAACCAAACCCCTCACATAATATTTTGCATGGAAGGAGCCGCTCCTTGATCTCATTCACCGTCAATGGCAAGCCTGTCACCGTGGAGGATCCTCCATCGACTCCTTTACTCTGGGTGATTCGCGATTCGCTGAATCTTACGGGAACGAAATACGGCTGCGGCATGGCGCTGTGCGGCGCGTGCACGGTTCATATTGATGGCCAGGCGGTGCGTTCCTGCGTTGCGCCGGTCTCGCGCGCGGAAGGGAAGAAAGTCACGACTATCGAAGGAATCTCGCCCGACCTGACGCATCCGCTGCAGCAGGCCTGGATCGAAATTGACGTGCCGCAGTGCGGCTACTGCCAGTCCGGGCAGATTATGAGCGCCGCCGTGCTGCTGGCCGAAAATTCCGCGCCTAGCGATGAAGATATTGACGAAGCCATGTCCGGCAACATCTGCCGCTGCGGCACTTACCCGCGCATCCGGCGCGCCATACATCGCGCCGCGGAGATTCAAGCGCAGCGAGGCGCCAAGTGAGCGCCGCCACGGAAATGAAACGCCGCGAATTTCTGAAGGCCGGCGCAGCGCTGGGCGGCGGGTTGCTGATCAGCCTCTACGTTCCGGAGTTTGTGCCGGCTGCGCGCGCCGCCGATTCGGCCGCGAAGCCTGTGGCGCTGAACGCTTTCGTGCGCATCGGCACGGACGAATCCGTCACGGTGATTTCCAATCACTCGGAAATGGGGCAGGGGATCTACACTTCGCTGCCGATGCTATTGAACGAAGAACTCGAAGCAGATTGGGCGCGGGTGCGCGTGGAATCTTCTCCGGTGGACGCGGTTTACAACCACACGGTGTTCGGCATCATGATGACCGGCGGCAGCACCACTACAAATTCTGAATACGATCGCTTCCGCAAGATGGGCGCGATGGCGCGGATCATGCTCATTTCCGCCGCGGCGCAATCGTGGAATGTCGATCCGCAAACTTGCCGCGCTGAAAAGGGCTACGTCATTCACACGCCTTCCGGCCGGCGCGCTTCGTACGGCAGCCTGGCCGACGCGGCATCAAAAATCGCGCCGCCAAAAGATATTCCGCTGAAAGATGCGAAGGATTTCACGCTAGTCGGCAAGCCGACGCATCGCCTGGACACTCCTTCGAAGACCAATGGCACGGCGCAATTCGGACTGGACGTTTACATTCCCGGGATGCTGACGGCGGTGGTGGCGCGCGCGCCGGTGTTTGGCGGAAAAGTTGTGAGCTTCAACGCGGAAAAGGCCAAAGCGATTCCAGGAGTCGTAAACGTCGTGCAGGTTCCTTCCGGCGTCGCGGTCCTCGCCAACGGTTTTTGGCCCGCGAAGCTGGGCCGCGAAAAATTGGAAATCAACTGGGACGACGGGCCGGGAGCGGCGGTATCCACCGTAGCAATGCGCGAACAATTTTCCGCGCTGTCGAAAACTCCCGGCGCTGTGGCGCGAAAAGTTGGTGACCCCGCTGCCGCGTTGGCGGGCGCTGCCAAGACAATCACCGCCGAGTACGAAGTTCCCTATCTCGCGCACTGCATGATGGAGCCGCTCAATACCGTGGTGGATCTGCACGAAGATCGCTGTGAGATTTGGACTGGCTCGCAATTTCAGACGGGCGATCGCGCGGCTGCGGCGAAAGTGGCGGGCCTGAAGCCCGAGCAGGTTACGCTGCACACTATGCTTTTGGGAGGAGGGTTCGGCCGGCGCGCGAATCCTGCGAGTGATTTCGTTACGGAAGCTACCGAAGTCGCCAAGGCAGCGAAAGCTCCTGTGAAGGTTGTTTGGACGCGCGAAGACGATATTCGCGGCGGCTGGTATCGGCCGATGTGGTACGACCATTTTGCGGCGGGGCTGGATGCGAGCGGCAATCCCGTGGCGTGGACGCACACCATCGTCGGCCAATCCATCATGGATGGAACTTTGTTCGAGAAATTCACCATCAAGGATGGAGTGGATTCTACTTCCGTCGAGGGCGCTTCGGACATTCTCTACGGAATTCCCAATCTGCAGGTGGATCTGCACAGTCCCAAGAACGAAGTTCCGGTGCAGTGGTGGCGGTCGGTGGGCCATTCGCACACCGGATTTTCCGTCGAGGCGTTTCTAGATGAAGTGGCGCACGCCGGCGGCAAGGATCCTTACCAGCTGCGGCGCGCTTTGCTCGCGGGCCAGCCGCGCATGCTGGCGGTGCTGGACCTGGCCGCGCAAAAAGCGAATTGGGGCGGCGCGCTTCCCGCTGGGCGCGCCCGCGGAATCGCCACGCACTTTTCGTTCGATAGTTATGTGGCGCAGGTCGCGGAAGTTTCGGTGGAAAAAGATGGCACGGTTCGCGTGCATCGCGTGGTGGCCGCGGTGGATTGCGGACAAACCGTGAATCCGGACACGGTGAAAGCCCAGCTCGAAGGCGGGATCATCTTCGGGCTTACCGCTGCTTTGAAGACCGAAATTACGCTGGAAAAAGGCCGCGTGCAGCAGCGCAATTTCAACGATTACCCGATGGTGCGCATGTTCGAATCGCCGGCGGTCGAGGTGTACATCGTTCCGAGCACCGAGCATCCCACCGGTGTGGGCGAGCCGGGCGTGCCGCCCGTGGCTCCCGCGGTGGCCAACGCGATTTTTGCCGCGACGGGCAAGCGCGTGCGCCGCCTGCCGATCAAACCGGAAGATTTGCGTTCTGCGTGAGCGTTTACAGCGAGGGTGCGAACATGAACAAAAGCTTCGGTAAGAAATGGCCGGCCTTAATCGCGCTCGTCGTGTGCGCGATCGTGGCTGCGTGCTTACCGGCGCTTGCACAGCAGCAGGCGGCGCTTGCTACTTCGGCGAATTCAGTCCATGCCGTTCTGGCCGCGGCTGGCCCGAACGGCGGCGCCGCCAAATCGGATGCCGCCGCAGCGCAAGCCGCGTTCAATCGCGCCTGGACTGTTTTTGTTTCTCCGCGCTGCCAGAATTGCCATCCGTCGGGCGATGCGCCGCTGCAGGGTGACGACAGCCACGTGCACATTCAGGACGTGAAACGCGGGCCCGATGGCAAAGGCGTTTACGGAATGAAATGCAACACTTGCCATCAAGTGGCGAATCTTCCCGGCACGAATATGCCGCCGGGAAATCCGAAGTGGTCGCTCCCGCCAGCCGACATGAAGATGGTCATCCAGGGCGAAACCGCGGGCCAATTTTGCCGCCAGCTAAAAGATCCGGCGAAAAACGGCCATCGTAGCCTCGCGCAAATCATCGAACACGTTTCTTCGGATGAACTCGTTGGCTGGGGCTGGAATCCGGGCGATGGACGTACGCTGCCGCCGCTCGACCGTCCGGAATTTGTGGCGGCGATGAAGGCTTGGGTGGATAACGGCGCTGCCTGCCCGCAGTAGGCTGCGTTAAAGTTTTTTTGTGCTGCGTGTGCCCACGGGCTTCTGGACCCTCTGCGTTAAATCTCTCAGTTTTGCTTTTTCTTCTCTGTGATCTGCAAGCCGTTCTCGGCCTCTGCGGTATTAATTCTTTTGGCCTTTTCCGGACTCACCGCAATTTGCCTCAACTGGAGTATGATACCCCCGCGACGTCCTCGCATCCCCGGCCGGAAGGGGCCTTTCATGAGTCACCGGTTCACGATTGGTGTCGAAGAAGAATTCCAGATCGTAGATCCCGCGTCGGGTGAACTGCGTTCGCACGTCAGCGAATTGATGGAAGCTTCCTCGCCCGGCCTGGGCGAGCAAGTGAAGCGCGAGATGCATCAATCCATCATCGAAATTGGCACGAAAATCTGCGCGGACGTGCACGAGCTGGATGCCGATATGCGCCGCACGCGCGGTGAGCTGGTGCGCGCCGCCGAAAGCCGCGGCTTGCAAGTGGCTGCCGCCGGCACGCATCCATTTTCCTCGTGGATTGATCAGGTGATTTCTCCGGGCGAGCGTTACCAGAATATCGTCGAGGAAATGGGGCAGCTTGCGCGTTCGCTGCTGATTTTCGGCATGCACGTGCACGTGGCCGTGCCCGATCGCACCACCATGATTGACCTGATGAACATGGCGCGCTACTTTTTGCCGCACTTGCTGGCGCTTTCCACCAGTTCGCCTTTCTGGATGGGCCGCGACACCGGCCTAAAATCATTTCGCACCACGGTTTTCCGCCGATTTCCGCGCACTGGAATCCCTGACCATTTGAATTCGTGGAATCAGTATGAGGATTATGTGGAGCTGCTGGTCCGCCTGCATTGCATAGACAACGCCAAGAAAATTTGGTGGGACGTGCGTCCGCATCCCACGTTTGGCACTTTGGAATTTCGCATCTTTGACGTGGTGACGCGCGTGGACGAGGCCATCGCGATCGCCGCGCTCACGCAGGCCATTGTCGTGAAGCTGCATCGCCTGTACACGCGCAACATGGGCTTCCGCATGTACCATCGCGCGCTGATCGAAGAAAATAAATGGCGCGCGGCACGCTGGGGCATCGAAGGCAAGCTGATTGATTTCGGCAAGCAGGCGGAAGTGCCCATGGCTGCGTTAATCGAAGAGTTATTCGAGTTCGTTGACGATGTGCTGGATGAATTGGGGAGCCGCGCTGCGCTCGAGCCGATCCGCGGAATCTTTCGCCACGGCACCAGCGCCGAGCGGCAGCTGCGCGTTTACAAAGAAACCGGCGACTTGCATTCTGTGGTTCACCATATCGTCGCGGAAACGCGGGAGGGCGTTTCGTTGCCGGCCAGCTCCGCCGCCGGCGCGCCGCAGGCTTCGTGACGAGGTTGCGTTGAGTTGGCACTTTTAATCGCTGTGCATTCATGCGAAAGGAATCGTAAGCCATGAAAATCGGAATACTTTGCGGCCGTGAATACAGTTTCCCGCCGGCGTTCATTGACAAAGTAAACGAGCTGGGCAAGAAAGACGGCATCACCGCCGAATTCGTGAAGCTCGGCGGCACGGTGATGGGCGAACTGGCGCAATACAAGGTGATCGTGGACCGGATTTCGCACGAAGTGGAATATTATCGCGCGTATTTGAAGCATGCCGTGCTGCAGGGCACATACGTCATCAACAATCCTTTTTGGTGGACCGCCGACGATAAATTCTTCAATTACGCCGTCGCCGCCAAACTCGGCCTGGCCATCCCGAAAACGGTTGTGCTGCCGCAAAAATCCTATCCGCCCACCGTGGACATCAATTCCGAATCGCTGCGCAACCTGATTTATCCGATTGACTGGGACGCGCTGCTGGATCACGTCGGTCGGCCGGCATATCTGAAGCCTTACTCCGGCGGCGGCTGGAAGCTCGTCTATAAAGTTCACAATCGCGAGGAGCTGATCGCGGCGTACGACGGCACCGGCTCCACTTGCATGACGCTGCAGGAAAATATTGATTTCAGCCAGTACGTGCGCTGCTTCACCTTCGGCAAAATGGATATTCTTCCGGTGGTTTACGATCCGAAGGAGCGCCGCTACCTGGTGGAGCACAATTATCTTTCAGCGGAATTGGGAGCGCGCGTGGTGCGCGACGCGCAAACCATCAATCAGGCGCTGGGCTACGAAATGAATACGATTGAGTTCGCGATTAAGGACGGCATCCCCTACGCGATTGATTTCCTGAATCCCGCGCCGGATTTCGAGCGCGACCGCATCACGGAATTTTATTTCACGCATGTGGTGGACCGCATGGCGCGGCTGGTGATTGACCGCGCGCTGCGCGGCGATCCAACTTTTCCGTGGCCGCGCTGGGAAGAAATGCTCGGAATTGGCGCGGGGGCGGCGGGATTTATCGGCGCGCCGGGGAAAAAAACCGTGGGAGCGAAGTCTGCATGAGCGGTTCGGCGCCGGCTTCCCATGCGCAGCCTGGTTCTTCGGAAGCGGCTGCGGAGCTTTGGCACCGGCTGCTGCGGCCCGATGTGGAGTTGGCTCCAGCATTTCTCGCCGAGCTGAATGCGCGGATGCGGGCCGAACGGCTGACTTTCGGCGAGCGGATTCACTGTCCGTTCCTGCGCCCGTTTTTTCTTACTGCTGAGGATGAGCAGCGCGTTCGCGTGGTAGCCGAAGCCATCGCGGCGCTGGGTGAACGCGTGGTGAAGCAATCACTCGTTTATCCGCGGCTGCTGGCGCAATCCGCCCTGAGCCCCGAAGAAGAGCGCCTCGCGCGCATCGATCCGCGTTACGGCACTTCCAGCACGGCTTCGCGCCTGGACGCTTTCCTGCTTCCTGATTCGCTGCAGTTTGCGGAATACAATGCGGAATCTCCCGCGGGACTGGGCTATGCGGAAATTCTTGCGGATGTGTTTCTTACGCTTCCGGTGATGCAACGATTTTCTGAGCATTACACGGTGCGCAAATTTCCGTTGATGCAATTGATGCTGGCCGCGCTGCTGGAAAGCTATCGCGAGTGGGGCGGGGCCGCTGCGCCGCCAGTGATTGCTATTGTGGACTGGCGCGAGGTTCCCACCTGGAGTGAATTCGAAATTATTCAGGCGCATTTTCAGAAGGAAGGCGTCACTACCGTTCTCGCTGATCCGCGCGACCTGGTTTTCGCCGAAGGTCGGCTCACGGCGCAGGGCCAGCGCATTGATCTGGTGTATCGCCGCGTGCTGATCAACGACATCGTCGCGCGCAGCGCTGAGTGCGCGGCGCTGGTGAACGCTTACGCTGCCGGCGCGGTTTGCGTGGCCAACGCGTTCACCTGCAAAATTCCGCACAAGAAGGCCTTTTTCGCTGTGCTCACCGACGAGCAGAACGCCGCGCTCTTCAGCTCCGCCGAGCGCGAACTGATCCGCCGCCACATACCCTGGACGCGCCTGCTCGCCGACACGAAAACCACGCGCGACGGTGAATCCTTCGGCCTGCTCGAATACGTGCGCCGCCGCCGCGAGAATTTCGTACTGAAGCCCAACGATGAGTACGGCGGCACCGGCGTGCAACTCGGCTGGGAAAATGACGAACGCCAGTGGGACGCCGCGCTCGATAGCGCGCTGGCCGATCTTGAGAGCGCCTGGGTGGTGCAGGAACGCATCGCCATTCGCCGCGAAGTCTTCCCGATGCAAACGGAAAACGGCGTGCAGATGCGCGACATGCTGGTGGACTTCGCCCCCTACATCTTCCGCGGCAAAATGGCTGGCTGCTTGACGCGCCTGAGCAGCACAGGCCTAGCTAACGTCACGTCCGGCGGCGGCCAAGTCCCCAGCTTCGTTGTCGAGCCAAAATCATAGCGACGTCATCCGAGTATCGCCACGGGGTCCATCACTTTTCCGATTACCCGCCACACGGGCACTCAGTTATTGTTCTCACAAATCGTGGTTTGTTGTGGACACGAAAATAATTTTCACCTACATTCAGAAAATAGTTGAATTGTCGGACAAAGGAGAACAGTTAAAGTTGATCGCGATTGATCCTCGGGCCGCGCAGAAGTTTCAATCCGAATTGATGTCCGGCGAAAGCATCTACTGGGCGGGCGTGCCAAACCCACGAGTGGTTTTTCATTCAGACGACTTGGCCGTGATTCCTTTTTCGCTCGTGTGGACTGGCTTTTTTGTTTTCTTGGAAGCCGACGCATTAGGTTTCTGGCGAGACAAATCGCATCACGGCGGCACTGATGTGTTTATGGCACTGTGGGGAATCCCATTTCTAGTCATGGGCAACTACATAGTCTGGGGAAGGTTCCTGCATGACGCATGGTTGAAGGGGCGGACGTATTACGGCATTACTAATCGGAGGTTGCTGATCTTGCAAGAAGGGTGGAAACGGAAAACCAGCATGATGTTTCTTCAGGAGATACCTCAAATCGAACGCGAAGGTGATTCAACAGGAACACTTTGGTTCGGTACAAAGTACCCTGTGATCGTTCCAAAGGGCCAAAAGTCTCGGGATATGAGTCGGTTTTCGCTGGGAGATGTGCCGGTGTTTGCGGACATCGTAGACGTGGATTCAGTCTATAGGCTGATCATGGAACTACGTGCAAGAACTGATCCGCGACCTCCTTCGCCACCGGTTCTCACTTATTCAACTCGGCGGTAGCGCGTTAATTGAAAAAGGAGCCGATAAGGTTTATCTCAATCCAATAGCAAAACTCCCCGACCCTATTTACAATATCTGGATGGAATTTGGACCTGCACAACCTGAGCTGTTGCCCGGCGCGCGCAACGCTATTGAAACTTGTCTTGCGATTCAGCCTGGCGAACGCGTTGCGTTGATCGCTGATCTTCCCAGTAAGGTGGTCGCGGCTAGCCTCGCGGCGGCGCTGAAAGAGCGCGACGCTATCTGCGAAGGATTTCTCCTCGAAGATCTAGCGCCACGCCCGTTGAAACGAGCCCCCCAGCAAGTCCTGGACGCGCTCGGTCGCGCCGACGCTGGAATCCTGTGCATGCAGCCGATGACCGGAGAGCTCGGCGCGCGCAAGGACATCGTCGGAGTCGTCGAGCGCCGCCACATCCGCTACGCGCACATGATCGGCGTGACGCCGGAAATTATGCAACAGGGCATGCGCGCGGATTACAACATGGTGGATCGCCTAAGCGAAAAACTTCTGCAGCGCATGCATTCGGCGCGGTCGCTGACCGTACGCACGGAGGCCGGCACTTCGCTCGTCGCCACTTTCGATGCGGCGCTGGATTGGGTGAAGACCAGCGGGCTAATCAGCCGGCGTTACTGGTCGAATCTTCCCGCCGGAGAAGTTTTCACCACGCCGGCGAAAGTGGACGGCACGTTCGTGTGTGACGGCACGGCAGGCGACCATTTTTGCGGAAAATATGGCGACCTGCAGCGCACGCCGCTGGTGCTGGAAATTCAAGCCGGCCGTTTGCAGAAAGCCACGTGCGAGCGGAAGGATCTGGAAGAGGAATTCTGGAGTTATTGCCACACGGATGAAAATAGCGACCGCGTCGGCGAACTGGCCTTCGGCACCAACCTCAGCCTTTCAGACATGATCGGCGTGCTGTTGCAGGATGAAAAACTTCCCGGCGTCCATCTCGCGTTTGGCGATCCCTACGGCAGCCAAACTCATGCCGCATGGAGTTCGCGCACGCATGTGGACGTGCTGGCGCGCCGCTGTGACGTATGGATTGACGAAGAACAAGTAATCGAAAAAGGCCGCTACATGCTGGCGCGGCTGGGGCTAGCGTAGCGCCGGCTCAGAACAATCTCGAAACGTATTCCCACATCTGATGTTTCCAGAACGGCCAATCGTGCCCGCCCTGCGGCCCCCAATCGTCGAGCGAATGCCGAATCCCCTTGTCCGCCAGAATTTTCGACAGCCGATACGACGGCCCACTGTTCTCCCACGGTCCGTTACCTGTGGCGATATGAATGTCGCACTGCGCCAACTGACCGAAAATCCACGGATCCGAAAGACTCGCCAGGTAATCCTCGGGATTGTTGAAATAAGTGTTGTCGTCGTACATGCCGCTCATGAATCCGCGAATATCGTAAACGCCGGAAAGCGCGAAGCAGCGGCGGAACACGTCCGGATGCTTGAACAAAGTATTCGCGGCGTGATACGCACCGAAGGAAGCACCCATGGTGGAAATCGCGAGACCCGGCGATTGGCAATTGTCCCAGATGAAGGGAACCACTTCCTCGCGCACGTAGGCATCGAACTGCGATTGCACGTAGCTGCGATGGAATGGATGCGCGCCCTTATTGTAAAAGCCCGCCCAGTTCACCGAATTCACGCTGAAGAATTTCACGCGCCCGGCGTCAATCAGCGGCGCGAGGCTGCCGATCAGGCCTTGTCCCTCGAGTTCCCACTCGTCGCCAGCGCTCGTCGGAAACCCCAGCAGCGGCGGGCCCCAATGCCCGTACACGACCACGCCCAATTCCATTCCCAGGCGGTGCGAATACCAGCGGTGATATTCCCTTTTCATGTTGCTCCTGCGCGCAGGCGGGCGCCGCGAACGCGGGCGATTGCCTGGAGCGCGCGATATTATACGGCGTTTGGGTGAGCGTGGAATGGAAAGAATCCTCCGTGGGGCCGGCAATTTTCAGATGACCGTCGCCCCTCTTAATTCTATAGTGAGCCTGCGACATGTCCACCCCCGAACCGCTCACGCCATCGGCGACGTCCATGCCGGAATCCGAAGCCAAGTCTGCCGATGGGAATTCGTCCGGGCGGTTAATGTGCCTGGACATCTTCCGCGGCCTCGCCGTCGCGGGCATGATCCTGGTGGACAATCCCGGCAGCGACGAAAAAGCTTATTGGCCGATCGCGCACGCGGAATGGAACGGCTGGACGCCGGCCGATTTCATTTTTCCATCGTTTCTTTTCCTGGTGGGCGTTTCGCTGGTTTTTTCGTTTGCGAAGCGCTGCGACAAGGGCGAAACGCGCCGGCAGATTCTGGTGCATGTTTTTGTGCGCAGTCTGCTCCTCATCGCCATCGGTCTTTTTGTGAATGCCTCACCATTCATCGGGGTGGATTTTCACGCCTTGCGCTTTGAAGGCGTAACGCAGCGCATCGCGCTTTGTTATTTTGCTGCGGCAATCCTGGAATTGTGGTCGGATCGCCGCGGACAAATCATCGCCGTCGTCGCGTGCCTCCTCGGATATTGGGCGCTGCTGCGGTTCGTTCCCGTGCCTGGCTTAGGAGTCCCGGGCCGCGACATTCCGTTCATGGATCCCAATCAGAATCTCGCGGCATGGCTCGATCGCAAGCTTTTCATGGGACATCTCTTCGACGGCACGCGCGACCCCGAAGGAATCCTCAGCACCATTCCGGCAATCGCGACCACTTTGCTCGGCGTGTTAACAGGCCACTGGCTGCGTTCGCGAAAAACCTCGGCCACGAAAGCGAACGTGATGCTGCTCGCCGGAATCCTGGGCTTGGTCGCAGGCGAAGTGTGGAACATCTGGTTTCCGATCAACAAGAACCTTTGGACCAGTTCCTTCGTGATTTTCACGGGCGGCTTCGCGCTGGTTTTTCTGGCGCTGCTGTATTGGGTGCTGGAAATCAAGCGCTGGCGTGGCCTGTGGACAACTCCTATCCTCGTTTTCGGAATGAACGCGATCGCGGGATTCGTGGCCGATTCGTTGGTTTACGGTCCCGGCTACACTTTCACTGTAAAATATCCGGACGGGGCCACGCTGAGCTGGCACGACGCGGCCCAGGCCAAGCTGGTGTCGCTGGGAGCCAGTCCGCCGAACGCATCTTTGCTATATTCTTTGGGCGCGGTGATATTTTGCTGGATTCTGCTGTGGTTTCTCTGGCGCAAGCGCATTTTTCTGAAGGTCTGATTCTCAGGCAATCCGCTGGTAATATACTTGCGAGCGCGATTCACGATTGCGCAGCTGGGTGTCGCGCGCGCCGGAAACTCGATCGGCCCAATAACCGGAGGAACAGCATTTGCCCTTTGCCCCAGAACTGACCGCCGAACTCGCCGCCGCTGGCCCGGGGCAATTGCAGAAACACGAACAATTCGGCTCGCGTTTTCTGCGCAAGAAGCGCGACCTGATCGTTTACCTGCCGGGCATTTATCAAAAACGTCCGGACCTGCGCTTTCCAGTCCTGTATCTCGAAGACGGTCAAAATCTTTTCGATCCCGCCACTTCTTTTATCCCCGGCATGTATTGGCGCGTGGGAGAAACCGCCGACGCGCTGATCGCGCAAGGCGCGATTCAGCCGCTGATCATCGTCGGCATCTACAACACCGGCAAACAGCGCATCAACGAATACACGCCCACGCGCGATCGCAAACTGGGCGGCGGCAAAGCCGATAAATATGGCCGCCTGTTGGTGGAAGAATTAAAACCGTTCATCGAATCGCAATATCGCGTGCTTCCCGGCGCAGCGAACACCGGTCTGGGCGGCTCCTCGCTCGGCGGACTGCTCACAATTTATCTGGGCCTGAAGTATCCGCAAGTCTTCGGCAAACTCGCGGTGCTGTCGCCGTCGGTGTGGTGGAATCGCCGCGCCATTCTTGATTTTGCGGCTGGCGCGCCGCTCGCCGCCCGTCCGCGCATCTGGCTGGACGTGGGCACGAAAGAAGATACGCACACGGTCGCGAACGTCACCGCACTGCGCGATACGCTGTTCAAGCGCGGCTGGCAGGACGGCCGCGACCTGCACTTCGCAGTGATCGAAGGCGCGCAGCACAATGAAGCGGCGTGGGCGGAGCGTGTGGGCCCTTTTCTGCAATTTTTATTTCCCGCCGGGGAGTCCGCAGTATAATCCGCGCTCACGGCGCAGTCGGCCTGGGCAATCACGCGTCAAACGTTCGGCAAGAGTTCGGAGGGCACACGTGTCGCAAGCGCGCCCGTTGACGATTCTCTGTATCACCTCCTACGAAAAAGGCCAGGAATTTCTGCGCGCCTGCAAGGACCAGGGCTGCCGCGTGCTGCTGCTCACAGTGGAAAAATTCCGCGACGGCGACTGGCCGCGCGAAGCCATTGACGAAATGTTCTACATGCCCGCGGATCTGCCCACCTGGGCAATCATCAACACCGTGAGTTACATGGCGCGCTGGCAGCCGATTGACCGCATCGTCGCGCTCGATGAATTCGACATGGAAAACGCCGCGGCGCTGCGCGAACATCTGCGCATCCCCGGCATGGGACTCACCACCGTGCGCCATTTCCGCGACAAGCTGGCTATGCGCGGCCGCGCGAAAGAGGAAGGCATCCACGTCCCGGAATTTATTCACGTGCTCAACCACGCCGCCTTGCAGGAATTCATGTCGCGCGTGAATCCGCCGTGGCTGCTGAAGCCGCGCTCGCAGGCTTCCGGCATCGGCATGAAGAAAATTCACGCCGCCGCCGAGCTGTGGCCGCTCCTGGAGCAATTGGGCGACGAGCAATCGCATTACTTGCTGGAGCAATTCGTGCCTGGCGATGTGTTCCACGTGGATAGCATCGTTTCCGAAAGCAAAGTGGTGTTTGCGGAAGTGCACGCCTACGGCTCGCCGCCGCTCGATACTTCTCACCAGGGAGGCGTATTCACCACGCGCACGCTTTTGCGGACGGCGCCTGAAGTAAAGCTGTTGAAGAAGCTCAACCGCGAATTGATCGCAGCGTTGCGCCTGGTGCGCGGCGTCACGCACGCCGAATTCTTGCGCGCGCGCGCGGACGGCAAATTCTACTTCATCGAAATCGCCTCGCGCGTCGGCGGCGCGTTTATTTCGGATGCGGTGGAAGCCGCTACCGGCGTCAATCTGTGGCGCGAGTGGGCGCGCATCGAAACGAAAGCCGGCAAGACGCCCTACGTGCTGCCCAAGCGCCGCCGCGACTATGGCGGCGTGGTGCTTTCGCTGGCGCGGCAGGAAACTCCGGACACTTCCGCCTATAACGATCCGGAAATCGTGCAGCGCATCGCGAAAAAATATCACGCGGGATTTATTCTGCGCGCGCCGAAGCCGGAGCGCATCGCGAAATTGCTCGATTCGTACTCCGCGCGGTTCCGCGAAGATTTTCTGGCGATCGCTCCGGTACCCGATAAGCCATCTTCGTAATCAAGCGGAACGCCCGCCGCGCCGTCATTTGACGAACGCCGCAAATCGCGTAAGATATTCCCTGCCAGTAAATTGGGCCTGTAGCATCAGTGCCAATTGTTGAAGTGGCGTTGCTTAGGCCCATTTAAAAGCCCTTCGGAACTGCCTCTCCTGTACGCAGTCCTGTACTCAACACGTGCAAACCAGTTGTGATATCGTGGTGTGTAGTTAATGCTGGAGGCATCACCACATGCTCATAAAAGTTACGATGAGAGACGGCGGCGTCCACAAGTTTACGGCCAGAACAGGTGAGACTGCCGAAAGCTGGCTAACGAACGTGAGAAGGAGTGGTCAGAGGTACGGAGTGATTAGCAACGTGAGCGTGCCAGTAGCAGACATCGTTGGAGCAGTGGACGAAAAATCGCGCAGCGGCCAAGCGAATATGGAAGGAAGTTAGCAAGCCTATTTCAAATCCTTGCACGATGGAATGTGTAGTCCAGCAGCTTCATCGGCAGGCCCTGACCAGCACGCCTGCGCCGTTTTGTTGTCAAACATGACGTAGGTGCTGATATTCGTTGTTCCGATGCGCTTGAATCGTTCATTCTCTGCACAGCGGTACCACATTGAGACGTAAGCGACAATCAGCAACACACATGCCACTGAGAGAAAAATAACTAGGTTCTTCATGGCGGGATTCTACGCTTCAGTAAACGATAAGACCACCAGCCAAAACCGCTTGACACACACATTTCTCGCGCTATCGCGCAAGGTATGGAAGTCCGTCTGCCCCACCGCCAGCATCACAGCTCTTCTCCGGGCATTTGCGTTCAAATATGTCCGTGCCGTTTGCACCATACACGCGCCCGCAGCGGCTGCAACCAAGCTGGTAGACTTTCGCGTTAAAGTCTGTTCCGTCCATGCCGGTGTTTCTGATGACGACTTGCCCGTTCTTGTTGACATGGCCTACTTCGGTGGTGCCTTTGGGTTCTGTCATAGTGTCCGGCATGGTACACCGTACGTCCGCATTCACGGAAATGGCGCGTGGCCTACGCTTCGATCCCGGCCCGCCGCGAAATGCTCGTCGCGCCGTCATTTGACGAACGCCGCAAATCGCGTAAGATATTCCCTGCTAGTAAATTGGGCCTGTAGCTCAGGTGGCTAGAGCGCACCCCTGATAAGGGTGAGGTCGGTAGTTCAAGTCTACCCAGGCCCACCAAATTTTCCGCTGCTGTCTTGAATTTCTCCGTCGCCCGCGCTTCCACATCGCTCGATCCGACAGCCAAGCCTGGTTCCGCGCGCCATCAAAGCTGGTTCCGTGCGCCGCGATTGGAAATTCGCCGTCCGCCGCTCCGCCCGCAAATTTTGATAAGATGGCGGCACGCGCCCGTAGCTCAGCTGGATAGAGCATCTGGCTTCGAACCAGAGGGTCGGGAGTTCGAATCTCTCCGGGCGCGCCATCCGTCATTTTGGCCTTTGGAGAAGATCGCTTCGAAGGGTTTTCTGTATGTGGGATAGACATTTGCGGCATCGATTGCGCAGTTCGAAAGTACCAAATTGAGCAGTCTCGCCTTTTCGGATGGGGGCCGCTTAACATACAAAAAACACGCTCTATTCGCGAGTTCTCAGATTTTGACTGCGTCGAGCATTCCCGCAGGTTTGATCTCCGCGATTCCGCGAATTGCCATTTGAAGCTGTTGCTCTTCTGCTTGCCGCTCGCCGCTTTTTCGACTCCGTAATTCCTCGGTAATCTTGCCGTCTAGTTTGTCCAGATAAGCCTGATCGAGACGATTGCGGACGGAAGTTAGGCGTTGCTGCAAGCGCTGTTCTTGATCCTGCTTAACTGTTGTTTCGCGCCCCTTGTCCGACAGCAGAGATTTCGAAAGCTGGGATAAAACGCCATCCGGTATATAAATATCTTTCAGGATTTCGCCGAGCCGATTGCCCAATTCCTCTTCGCGGAAATACGGCAATTCGCATTTTCCACGAGAGCCCGTGCATCGGTACTAGGTGTATTTTTGCTTTTTGATCCCCGCAGTGACCGTGCAATCGTCACAGGTGAAGGTCCCGCGGCGAAAGGCGGCGCGCTTGACTACGTCATCAATGGCAAGCTCACACGCGGTTTTGCCTTCGTCGCCTACCCGGCCGAATACCGAAATTCCGGCGTCATGACTTTCATCGTGAATCAGAGCGGAATCGTTTACCAAATGGATTTAGGCGCGCTAACATCGGATATCGCTTCCGCGACGCAGGAGTACAACCCCGGCAGCGACTGGGAACGAGTGGACTGAATCAAATGCATCGCAAGGCGACGATGCCTCGATATTCGGAAGTTGATATCTCTCCCAGTACCGTGAACGGCAAGACCCTGACCAGGAGGTTCGTGAAATGGAAAGCCGATTGAGCAGATGTTCCCGGGATCCGGCGCGCTTCGTCCATCGTACTTATTTCGCAATTACAATTTTGCTGCTCTTGCTGGCTGGAACGGCCCGCGCGCAACAGAGGCCAAACATTCTCGTCATTTTTGGTGACGACATCGGTCAGGCAAATATCAGCCGTTACACACACGGTGTAGTCGGCTATATGACGCCGAACATTGACCGGATTGGTGCGGAAGGAATGACCTTCACCGACTACTACGCGGAGAACAGTTGCACAGCGGGCCGCTCGTCCTTCATCACCGGCCAATCGCCGATGCGCACGGGGCTCACAAAGGTGGGGGCCCCGGGAGCGCCAGTCGGTCTGCAAGCGCGCGATATCACCATTGCGCAGGCGCTCAAATCGGCGGGATATGCTACGGGCCAATTCGGCAAGAATCACCTCGGCGATCGCGACGAATACCTTCCGACCAATCACGGCTTTGACGAGTTCTTCGGCAACCTCTATCACCTCCGCATGGATCCATACGAGCGAGCAGATATCACCTCTGATCAATATAACGATTGGTTGGTGCACAACGACTACCTGCTGATCCTCGGGGTCATGGCGTCCGAAGAATTTATTGAGACTTTCAAGGAATATCCACCCAGTCAGGCGCCCGCGAGCTTTACGGTCAATCCTGAGGCGATTCTGGAGATGCTGAAATATCAGCAATCACAAATGCACAAAGATTGAGCGCAACATCTGGCACAAAGAAACGGCTGTCGTTTGATTAGCGAAAGGGACTGGGGGCGCGATCCCCGTATCGCGCCCTCCTCGTTTATTTTAGGAGACGCCGTGATGCTACGAGCATCAATTTTTACCTCGATTGGAGTCGTTCTTTTGTTCGCGTGCGGCCCCGCAGGATCGCAGACAAAGCCGGCTGTTTCCACCCAGTCCAGTCAAGGGGTGGCAGCGCCCGCCCTGCAAGCCCCTCCTTGGACTGGAGATTTCGACGGCATCCTGAAGCGTCGCTACATCCGCGCGCTCGTCGCCTATTCCAAAACGCAGTACTACGTGGTCAAAGGCGTGCAATACGGAAGCTCCTATGAATTCCTGAAAGCTTTCGAAGACGCCGTCAATCGAAAATATCCGCAAAAGCAGAAAAATCTCAGGTTCCACGTTTTCTTCGTCCCCGTGCCGAGAGACAAAATGTTTTCGCGGCTCGTGGACAGGCAAAGGCGACATCGCCGTCGGTGCTCTAACCATCACGCCAGACCGGCTTAAGCTCGTTGATTTTTCCGATCCCCTGGTTACCGGCGTAAAAACAATTGTAGTGACAGGGCCGCAGTCACCCACCGTCAACACGCTGGATGATCTCTCAGGAAAGGAAGTATTCACCCGGCAAAGTTCCAGCTATTGGGAACATCTCCAGGCGCTTAATGAAAAGTTTAAGAGCGAAGGCAAACCACTGGTGAAGCTTCGCGCGGCGCCGGAGGACCTGGAGGATGAAGACATTTTGGAGTTGCTGAACTCCGGCCTGATCCAGATCGCCGTCACTCACGCCTATCTGCCGAAATTGTGGGGGCACATTTACACGAAAATCACTCCTCATACGGATATCGTGATCGCCGACAAAGATTCGATCGCCTGGGCCATGCGAAAAAACAGCCCGCAATTGATGTCAGCCACGAATGATTTCATCCGTACGCATAAGCTGGGCACGGCATTCGGGAACGCTGTGGTGCAAAGATATGCAGTAAATACGCAAATGCTCAAAACTGCGACGTCGCCTGCCGACTTGCAAAGATTCGAACAGACCGTCGCTCTCTTTCGCAAATATGCCGCGCAATATAACGTTGATTACCTCCTCATGATGGCTGAAGGATTCCAGGAGTCGTCTCTCAATCAACAGGCCAAAAGCAAAGTCGGCGCCGTCGGCATCATGCAGTTGATGCCCGCCACCGGCGAGCAGATGAAGGTGGGTGACATCAATCAACTCGACGCGAATGTTCACGCCGGTGTGAAGTACATCCGTTTCATGGTGGACAAGTATTTCGCCAACGAACCGATGACGGACACCAATAAATTGCTTTTCGCCTTCGCTGCCTATAATGCCGGCCCGGGGCGTGTTCACGCCTTGCGCATGGAAGCAGCACAAAAAGGACTCGATCCAAATGTGTGGGTGGGCAACGTGGAGATGATTGCGGCAGCCCGCGTCGGGATGGAAACGGTCACGTATGTCGCGAATATCTACAAATATTACGTCGCGTACAAATTGGTAGCGCAGCAGGAGGAGGAACGAAGCAAGGATTTGCAGCAATTGCATTCCAAGCCGAACAATTGATTTTGCTTCTGCGGGGGCTGGGTCAAGCGCATCGCAGCTTCGATTGCTCCTGGGGTCAGTACAGGGCTAATCTCCGCCATGCGTGGGTTGGCGATAACCAGGAGGGAAATTCAATGTCAGTCAGATGTCGCCTTGTACTCGTAGCCGTTCTATTGAGCGTGGTGCAGATGCTTGGTGGTTCGGCGTGCTTTGCCAAGGTCAGTCGCCATGACACGATCATTATGAAAAACGGTGACCGATTCACCGGCGAAGTAAAGAGACTGGAGCAGGGAATACTCTACATTGAGACGGATTATTTCTCCGGCTCCGTAGGTGTTGACTGGCTGCAAGTTGAAAAGGTCGAAAGCACGGCCACCTACCAGGTCATTTTGAGCGGAGGGAAAAGGCTGACTGGTACGATTTCAAAGGTGGCGGCCGAAGCAGCAGCGGACAAGGATTTCACGGTGCGTGCGGTAGGGAACGATGTTCCGGTATCAGGAACCGATGTTGTCCAGATCGAATCGCAGAAACCAACCTTTTGGCGTCAACTGAAGGGGAGCATTGACTTCGGATATGACTTCACCAGCGGCAACAACCAGTCTTCCCTCAGCGCGGACGCAAATGCGATGTATACAGCTCAACACTGGGCGGCCGGCGGATCGTTCACTGCGGCTTATAGCGGCCAGACGGGCGGCACCGCGACCAACATCTCGGAAACGCAGTTCTTTGGCGAACGATTTCTCAACCGCAATTCATTCGTCCTTGGATTGTCTGATTTTCTGCACAGCTCGCAACAAGATCTCCAACTGCGCACCACGCTGGGCGGAGGATATGGCCGATACCTGAAGCGCACAAATCAAAACGAGCTTCGCTGGTTGATCGGCGTTGACTACTCACAAGCCAGCTATGAATCCGGAATGATGCAGCCAGTACAGAAAAACGTTGAGTTGCTGCTCGGCGCGCAATATCAACTTTTTCACTTCGATCGTTACACCCTGAACTCACAAACGTTGGTGTTCCCAGGATTGTCTGATTTTGGCCGCGTGAGATTCACCTCGAATAACACGCTCAACATAAAGCTCTCAAACAATTTCTATTGGAATTTCTCGTTCTGGGACAACTTTGACAGTCGCCCGCCTCTAAATGCACAGAGGAACGCGACTGGTTTGAGCACCGGCTTAGGTTGGAAATTTTGAAGTTCCCGATCAACAAACAATGCTGTACAAACAAAACCACAATTCGCACGCTCGTTTTCCGGAGCGCGCGACCAGCAACAAAGGAGGATGCAATGACGATGGGAAAGATGCGACTAGCTGCTCTGTGTCTCTTAGTGTCAGCGCTGTTTCCGTCACTCATTCGGGCACAGGTTCCTGCCGCGGTACCTGTCTTTCAGATTACACCGGGAGACAGCACCATTAAGTTCTTCGTGAAATCCTCGGTGGCCCTGGAAGGTAATTTTGACAAGTGGGACGCCACTCTCGTCTACACCTCTACGGATTACAAGACAGGCGCCTTGGATGTGGAGATTCACGCCGCCAGTGTGAATACCGGAAGCGGCATGAAGGACGGCAAGCTGAAGAGCAAAGATTTCTTCAACGTTGAGCAGGACCCGCTGATCACCTTTAAGTCAACAGGGATCAAGGAGACTGGCCCCACTACTTTTGAGGTGGACGGCAACTTTACGATTCGCGGAGTCACTAAACCCGAGAAGCTCATCCTCGAAGTCGTCGGCAAGGGGACAGGTTCCGGCACGATCACCGGAACAATGGCTTTCGACCGCAAAGACTACGGGATGAACAGCGGCATCCCCTTCATCAAAATAGCTGACCGCGTCGAGGTAACCGTGAACCTCAAGGTCAAGCGAGTCAGCGGGCCGCCGCTGGTGTTTGCGCAATAGCCAGCGCGAATTCGGATTGTCGTCGCACTTCTTTTGCGCCCAGTGCACGCGGCTCTCTCACGCCCCGGCGACTGTGCTATAAACTGCGTATTAGCTCGCACATTCTGAGCAGTCCTCCAGTCGCTTGCCGGCGAAAACTTTTGTATTAGTGGAGGCCATCGGCAATGAGATCGAGCCCCCCGCCGAACGATTCGCGGAATTCGTTCGAGGGTTCAGCCAATGAGTGAAAACAGGGGTCTCGCCGAATTGCCTCACTTGTCCCTCGGCTCTGGCGGCCTCTTGTTCCAACTCTCTCGCAAACTTCATTTATCGGGCGATAAACCACCGCTTGTTCTCCGCCGCATCGTGGTCGTCCTGTGTTTCACTTGGTTGCCGCTTTTGACATTGTCTGTGTTTGCGGCATCCGCACTGGGCGGCGCGATCAGCGTCCCGTTCCTTCGCGATTTCGATGTAAACATTCGATTCCTGATTGCGCTGCCGGTATTACTCGCTGCCGCAGTTGCCGTTGATTCGAGCATTTCGAGCTCGCTGCAACGGTTCCTGACGCGCGGCATTTGTTACAGATGAGTGAATTCCATGTTTTGTGCCACCAGACACTTCACAAAGCTCGTGTAGCTGTCGGCGTTCTCGAGAGGCTGGTCCCTGAACATGAGGGGGCCAAAGCAGGTTCCGGATTCCGTCGATCCAAAAACGTCGATGTATCTGTCGCCCATGGCTCCCGCCACGTGGCACACTTCGTGAATCATCACCCACGTTCTATCATCGGAGCCCAGATCCTTGGTAAAGAAACGCGGACATAGATAGATGCGGTATCCCTGCCCGGGCGTGACGTAGGCGTCCGTGGTCTTCGCGCGTTTCAAGCACTCTGGATCGCTGGCTTCGACGCAATTAAAAAGCACTTTGCCGTCGCCCGCCACTTCGAGAATCGTGGAGACCCTGGTCAACTTGGAATGCACGGCGCGCCGCGTCTCGTCAGAATCAGAGTGGAAATGCGAGCGCAGAAGTCCCTTGAGCCTCGGGTCGTTTGGTTCTCCGGAAATAAACCACTCTCGCGCGGCTCGCAACATGCCCTGGGCGTTGACGATGGCCTGCGCGATCATGCGCGCCTGGCCTTCGTCGCAATCGGTGTGAACGCTGATCACTTCCTTGGGGCCTTGACCCGCGTCCTTTTTTTCCTCGCGCTGCAGCGTCGGCGTTGCGCCGTTTTGTTGCGCCACGTGCGCTAATTCGTGGGCGAGTAGCCGGCCGCCGGAGGCGGTAGAAGGCGCGTAGGCGCCTGCGCGGAAAGCGATATCGCGGCCGGAGGTGTAAGCCAGCGCGTTGACGGCTTGCGCGGATTGGTCGGCGCGGGAATCGGTGTGCGTGCGGACGCCGCTCAGGTCCATGCCGAGGCGCGGCTCGAAGAAAGAGCGCGTCGCGGAGTCCAGCGGTTGGCCGGAGGAGCGCAGCACGTCATGCACGATTGGCGGCGCGAAGCCCGTGGTGGCGGTCGCGGAAGCCGAGCGCTGCAACTTTTTCTTTTTACACTCTTCGCAGCTGCCGCTCCCGCCGCAGGAGCACTTGCGCTGCAGGGTGTTGGCGCCGGCCGCGGATGTGCCGGCCGCTGATGTGCCGACTGGCGCGGGATCGGGCATGCGCATCACGCGGTCGGCGACGCGGTCGGCTTCGTGCTCCAGAGGATCGTTGACCGCGCCGATGGCGAGTTTTTTCTGCAGTGGGATCTGCGAGCCGGCGCCGTGCGCCCGCGAGGTAAACGGCGCGACTGGGATTCGTTGCACCTCGGGAGTGGCGCCCTGCATTGCAGCTCCGCGGAGAGCGACGCCCGAGAAATTTCGGGGCGATGGGGTGAGCGGGCTCGAAGATGTGGAGTTGCGATGCGCGGCTCGATTAGATGCTGAGCGCTGTTGCGTTAGCGGAGCGGCTGATGCCATGTGGAGCTCCTAACAATGGCTCGAGGGCCTAATCTACCAGAAATCGTGAAGCGAGATGTCCAAACGCTCGTATCATTTCTTTTTTTCCGGGACAGGAACTGGGATCGGCTTCAAGCCCAGCTGGGTTGCATATTTGTTGAAAACAGCAACCGCTTCCAGCGGGGTCTTGAAATGGATTTCGCCGTCGATCACCGTGCTCGCGACCACTTGATTGTCCCCAGCCGTTGCGCCCACGGCAGGCAAAACGATCCGCGCGACTGTGAGTTGTGTTTTCAGATTCTTCCCTTTGCCGTAAATCGTCGTTTCTAAAATAACCAGCTTGGTGGGACTCTCATTGCCGACAAGCACTAAGTCGCCGTCCGAATCTTTCGGGCGGAGAGGCAAGCCGAGCTCTTTGCGCACGGCCGATTCCACTTTTATCCCTTCCGCGTGAGCCGGCGCGAAGGCCGCGTCGGCGTTTGTGCCCCCCGGCTTTAGGGACGCCTGTCTGCCGGCCACTGCTTCGGAGATCTCATGCATTACTGCATCGCAAGCGCTCAAACCGCCTTGCACGCCGGAGGCGCCCGCGAGAAGTTGGATATTCCCAACATCAATTTGCTGATATCCCGGGGTTTCTCCGTGAAATCCGCCGATCTCCACCGCCGGAGCCGTCGGATCGGTGTCAACAATTACGCCACCTGCCGCGGTCAAGAAACTCGCAAGCTTGCTCTTGGCGGTTGCAGACTTCGCTTTCCCGGCCTTGCTGGCGGAATCCTGCTGCAGGACTTGGCCCGCGTCGATTTTCAGTGGAAGCCCCGTGCAATCGCTCAAGATGCCGAGGAGTCCTGGTGAGCCTGAACCGATGACACGGATGCCGGTACTCGGAAACTTGGCGGGGAGTTTCGCTTCAGCATCTGTGCGTGGGTCGGGGCAATTGCATTTGGAGGCCGCAGCCTTGCTTTCGTTGTCAGCGAACTTCTTCCGATTGGCGGTGCATTTCGGATCGTTTTCACCGGAGATTTGGCAAATCTCTTGGACCGCGTATCGTATCAAAGCCAAACTGGCACAAACGGTAGCGCAGGTGTTCTTATTACCCGGTTGGAGGGGCTGCCGCGAGAGCATCGCGCGGGAAGGACTGGGGATTTCCGGTGTAGAGCGCGAAAGAACGGAATCGGCGATACGGTCTGCTTGATGCTCGCCAGGATCACCCGGCTGCGAAATTGACAGGGCCGTCGTTGAAGATCCGTCACCGCCTCCGCCCGACCGATGCTGCAGGACGTGAGCCAATTCGTGAGCCCAAAGTCTTTGGTTTGCCGGCGACGAAGCGTTCTCGCTCGCTCCGAGAACCATGTGATTCCCGACCGTGTATGCAGCGGCGTTCACGGCACGCGCGGACTCGGCGGCACGGGCGCCGGTGTGGACCCGGACAGCGCTAAAGTCGTAACCGAACCGCGGCTCGAAAAAGGAGCGCGTGGCGGAGTCCAGCGGCTGGCCGGAGGAGCGCAGCACATCGTGCACCATGGGCGGCGCGAAGCCAGTGGCGGCGGATGTAGTTGCCGAGCGCTGCAACTTTTTCTTTTGGCACTCTTCGCAGCTGCCGCTCCCGCCGCAGGAGCACTTGCGCTGCAAAGTGTTGGCGCCGGCCGAGGACGTGCTGACCGGTGCGGGATCGGGCATGCGCATCACGCGATCTGCCACGCGATCGGCTTCGTGTTCCAGGGGATCGTTCACCGCGCCGATGGCAAGTTTTTTCTGCAGCGCAATGCGCGGGCCGGCGGCGTGCGCCCACAAGGTAAACGGCGCGACTGGGATTCGTTGCACATCGGGAGTAGCGCCCTGCATTGCAGCTCCGTGGAGAGCGACGCCCGAGAAATTTCGGGGCGATGGGGTGAGCGGGCTCGAAGATGTGGAGTTGCGATGCGCGGTTCGATTGGATGCTGAGCGTTGTTGCGCTTGCGGAGCGGCTGATGGCATGTGCAACTCCCTGCTGCAGTGCTGCGACCTTATCTAACCGAACTCGTTAAAACATCGCGTCTGGCTGCGCGTACCCGGATTTCAGTCTTTCTGTCAGCGCCCATGCCAGCGGCGTGCCTCGGAATCAGGGCGCCGGGATCATTCCAGGGGGCGGCGGCAAGATTAGAGCGAGAGCTGCCGAAAGTTCCGTGCTCCGGTTGAATTGCCAGCGGATATCGCGCGCGTAGGAAAAAAATACGTACTGGCGGTCAACGGACAGATTGTTGTACCACTTCACGAGCTCGTCCTGGATTTCATTCCGGCTCATCGTCGGCGGGGGCGAGCTTGGAGGAGCGGGCGACGGAGCCGGCGAGGCGGGCGACGGAGAGGTTGGCGCAGCAGGAGTCGCGGGCTTCGGAAGCAGGGTGAAGTTCGAGTTGAGAATTTCCATGTACTTGTCGGTTGACGGCGGAACTTTCCAATCCTTGTTCAAGGTCCCCGATGCCTTGTTCTCAATTTCAATCTCAATATGTTGCAGGGCATCGCGGATCTGTTGGGGGCCCACGTTTTGTGTAGGCGAGGAGAAGGGTTTGGCGTGTTCAGAGCCTACAAAAGTCTCGATGAAGTCACGTACCGTGCCGGTATAGACATTTCCGAAAGGGTCGAGAATGTTGTGAGCGGCTGTAAGGGTCCCGAAGGCTTTGATGTCGTCCTGACTCGTGGGGTGGTCGAAAGGCACACCTTTGATTGCCAGCCATATATGTCCCAGCAGCTCATGAGCTAAAGGGTCCTCTTGCGCTGGCCCCATGAAGCCCGTGTAGTAGACCACGTGAGTATCCGCCAAGGGGCTAGCTACTAAATTGGTCTGGTTCGGGTTTATAGACTGTTGCAGGGCCACGGTTGGCAGGGCCACGCCCAGTGGGCCCATTTCGACCTGAATGGGCTTGCTCGTTCCACCGCTCACATATGTCTCGTCAACCATTTCCTTGAAAGCGACCTTCTTCACGAGGACCTTTTGATCCGAATCGACGAGATCTTTGATTTTGCCCCAGCGAAATGGATCCGTGGAGGCATAGCCCTCTTCGTATCCTAGGAAGTTGCCGTGCAGAATAATGTGCGCCTGGTCGACAGAGGGCAAGAGCGCCCCTTTCTTCAGAACATCGTCGTGGGTGCCGCTGGCAAACTCAATATTGCCAACGATAAACGTGTGCTTACTTTTGCCGGAGCCCATGTGAACTTTAGTCGTGCGCTGCAGCAATCCGGTGTGCGCTGGTGGGGCAATCTGTTGCTGTTGCGCGACGTGCGCCAGTTCATGGGCGAGGAGGCGTTGACCAGTTGTGGTCCCGGGCGAGTATTGTCCGTGGCTGAAGACGATATCGCGACCGGACGTGTAGGCCAGAGCGTCCACGGCTTCGGCGGATTGTGCGGCGCGAGAATCGGAGTGGGTGCGAACGCCGCTTAAATCGTGGCCGAGGCGCGGTTCGAAGAAGGTGCGCGTGGCGTGGTCGAGTGGCTGGCCGGGCGGAGCGCAGTACATCGTGCACGATGGGCGGCGCGGCTGCGGATTGCGGAGCGGCGGACACCGGGCATTTGCGCTGTATGGCGTGTGGCGCTGCGCCAGTTGTCGAGTGGATGGCGGCGGGATCTGGCATCCGCATCACGCGATCGGCGACGCGGTCGGCTTCGTGTTCCAGGGGATCGTCGGTTGCGCCGATGGCGAGTTTTCGCTGCAGCGGCAATGGCGGAAGGCTTAACGAGGATTGCGGTGTGCTGGGCGCCGTGGATGCCGCCGGTAGTGATGGCGAAGCGATGGGAATTCGCGAGAAGGCCGGCGAAAGGCCGGGTGATTCAGGCGGCGCCGATTGGCGGCCGGAAAATGTGCGCTGGGGACTACCTGCGGAAGTTTTTCCGCCGCGCGGCGCGGAATTCCGCCCGCAGCTTTGCTGGACTCTTTCCTCGGCCGGGGCCGACGGACTTTTCACCGCGCTCGATTGCATTCCTATTTGCCGCTCCTCGTCTGAATCTGAACGCGTCGCAAGATTCGCGCGGAGCTTAGGCGATCGCGCGCGCCAAACGGTCGCAGAGACGGAAGTAGCCGGGATCGTCGCGGCGCAGGCGGTCTTCCAGGCGGCGCGCGACAGCGGGATGAGACTTCGCGCCGCCCATCAGATGCGTGAAGCCCAGCCGCGCGGTGCGGTTCTGGTCCAGGCCTTCTTCCCACGACGCAAAAAGATATTTCGCTTTGATCCCTTGGTACGGTGATTCGGGATGGTAGCGGTGGAAGCCGATGAGAGCGGAAAGCAGATACTGCTCGATCACCATGTTGTAGCCAAGTTTCACGCTCAGCGATCGCCATGCGCAAGCGTTCGCCGGGCTCAGAACCATCTCCAGCGCGGTTTCGGCGAAGTAACGCAGGAAGGCGACATTCTGGCCGCCGACGATTCCGCAATTTTCTTCGCGAAAGTGCGGGCTGTCGAGCGCGCGTTCCCATTCCCATTCGACGGGAAGTTTCGCGTGATGTTCGTTGAAAGCGCGCTCGATTTCGCCCTGGTAGCAATCGTGTTTGTTGCTGTGAATTTCCGGGCACTGTGCAAATACCGGCGCGGCTTCCACCTCGGGCGGCAATCGCTTCCATAGGAATGCGTCCGTGTCGATGTGGATGAAGGGCTGCAGTTGCATGCTGTAGCTCACCAGTTTGCCCAGCGCCCACCAGCCCGGATCAACGTCGCGGAGGCGGTCGAGCTCGGTGGAGACGTGCGTGAACGGCAGGCCGAGCTTTTCGATCAGCAGCTTCTTACCGTTACGATCCGTTACCAGCAGCGTTTCGGGATAGTGTTTGCGCGCTGCGTGCAGCGAAAGGCCCCACGCCAGAAAGTGTTGCAGCCGGCTCCGCCAGGGAATGCTTCTGCCCGATTCGGCGGGCCGGCTCCAGTAGGTCCACACCGCGTTCATCCGTTATTCTCCGTGGGCGCTTTCGCGATCTTCGCGCGCGTCGTGAGTCTGGGACCAGGAGCCTTCCGTATGTAGCCCTTCACGCTGAAGCTGGCGCTTTGGCTTTTCGTCGCGCCGGAAATATCGGTGATTTGCGCCACGATCGAGTACACCTGCGGCGTGAGGGTGCCGGTGTTGCCAATCACCGTGACGGGGAACTGCCCGGTTTTGCTCCCGCTCTTGATCGTCACCGGCGAAAAGGGTGCGATCACTCCGGAAGAGTCCGGACCGTTGATCGTAAGAGTCACGGTGGTGTCCGCGGGCGCGGCGAAGTTGAGCGTGACGGTGGCCATGGGGGAAACCGCCGGAGTAGCGGTGCCGGCGTCGGTCACCGTGCCGTTCACGTTGAACTGCACGGTGGGATGGTCGATCGTCAGGCTGACCACCGATAGAGTAGGCGCCAGATAGAACCAGCTTTCGAAGTCGCTGGCCTTCGCGGAATTTCCCGAGGGAAGTTGCAACCCCACATTCGCAGTCACCTTATCCGCGCGAACCCCGGGCGTGCCGAAAGCCTGCCCGTCCAGGTAGATCTGATTTGCGCCGGCGCCGGAAAAAAGGGCGCGGCCGGCCAGTTTCACGCGCACCCGGGAAAACGCCTCCTCCGTTGCGCCGATGAAAAGCAGCAGGTCCAGCAGGGTAACGGCGAGCACCTGATTGGTGTAGCTGGCAAAGGGCGTCCACGTAATCGTCGAGCCGGAAGTGGAAAACTCGCCGTCCAGCAGCACTTCCACGCGGAAGACGGCGACTTCGCGCTGCTGAAAGTTCACAAACTCCTTGGCGATGTTGAGGGCCGATCCCTTCGCCACGGCTGTGAACACGGAAGTGGTGGAAGCGGCGACCTTCACGGAATTGGGAATGAGGGCGGTGGCAGCCGCGACGCTGTCTTTCAGCGCCTGCGGCACTACCGCGGAGCCGGCGATCGCCAGCCTTTCGGAGGTGGACAAAATCGGCAGCGCCACTTCGAAGGTGACGGTAAAGCTTGCCGCGCTCAGATACTGCAGCGAAGGTGCCGTTCCATCCAGCGTGACCTGCAATCCATTTTTCAGCAGCCAATCGAACGTGGTGACGTCGTCCTGCGGCCAATTAATCGCCGTGACGTGCAACGCCGTCGGAACCGCGGGCGGAGTGAGTTCGGTGAGCGGATAGAAAACCGTCCGGCAATCTTTTACAGAGATCTGTTTGGCCGCGGCGTCCCAGCTGATGCAAGCCAGCGGCGCGCGCAGCACCCTCGGGCGAATCGGCGGACGCTGCAGCGGGCCGTCTCCGCAAGGAGGCCAATCGATCTCACCCGAAGCGGCGCGCGCCGGGATCAGCCAGTAATCGCCCGTCAAATAGTTTCCCGGAGTGAATCGGATCTGGATGCCATTTTCGAGGGGCAGCCAGGTGTTGGCGGCGAGCGGCACGCCCGCCGACACCGCGGACGCGCCAAATTGATCCCAACGGCGCGCGCGCGGATTGCGCGAAGTGTCCACTTGCGCCACGGTCTCCGTCATTTGCAGCGTCAGCCGCTCGGGAATTACTTTGTCAATCTGGTAGAGAGTTCCGGGCCCGGGCGTCTGGCCGAATTGGTCGGTGTCGTCACTGATCTCCACCCACTGGCCGGAGGCGAATCCCAGATTAGCGTCGGGGCCGAGGCTATCGACATAAACCGCTTTGCCGGAAACTCCGGTGATTCCCACGACCACCGAGCCGTTTTCTCTCGAACATTTGAACGTCGCGGTTGTTTCATCTCCGGATTCCTGGATTTCCACGCGATAGAGCTGATTTTCAATGCCGAGATATCCCGCGGCCGGCACGGGCTGGCAGGAACAGTCTCCGGAACCGCCGCCGGTCTGCGCGCCCATTGTGCCGATGGGAGTTGGCGGCAGCGGCCACGTCATGTCGCAACAATTTGTCGTTGGCTTCGGAAGGAGCACTGCTGCGGCGGCCGCGTCTGCGGCCAGCCGCGCGCCGGCTGCGCTGGTAAAACGGTTTACCGGTTTCACAGCTGAACCCGCCCGCGCGAGAACGCGCCAGACCGTCTGCACGCGCACGGTGGTATCAGCTTGTCCCAGGGCAGGCTCGCGCAGACAAATGTCGTCACGCGAGGTGACCAGGCGCTTGGAAACTTCCAAATAGACCTGAATCGAAGTGATCGATCCGCTGTTCAGATCTGCAAGCAGCTCGGCGTCTGTGGGACTCGGGTCCAGCAGAAACGGTTGCTGTGCATAATCCAGAAGCCCTTCGTTTTCGCAGAGAATTCCGTCCACGTAATAGCGGCCCGCGCCGATCTGGATCGTGTTGCCGCTGATGGTGATGGCAAATCCCTCATCGCCGATGGGCCCGCCCACAGGACCGACGATGTCGGTCGTCTCCGTCTCGCGAATGTATTCGATGATGGAGCACTGCTCGTTGCCGTCGGCGTCCAGTGCGACGCGGCCCTGCTGCTGCAGCACGGACGTGTAGTGCTTCCTGGGATTGAAGCGAATTCTGCTAAAGTCGCCCTTCATGATCAAACCTCCCGATCGCTCAATCGACTGAAACTTCGGCCCCGCAGTATTTTCGGGCCGCTAAATCAAGTGCGCGCCGAAACCCAGGCGCTCCAATTCTCCCGGCTCATCGCCGTCGCAGGAGTCCATACCGCCGCAGCCGCCCGAGCCATAGCCAAACGGGAGCGGAGCTGCCAGCGCCGGACGCGAAGGCTCCAGAAAAATTCCCGCTTCCAGCCCGAACGGCAAATACTCCGGCGCGCGCAACTGCACGTTGCGCACCGCTTCGGTTTCCTGGATCTGGTAGTAAACGCCGATCTGCGAGCCGTTGTCCGCGCCGGTCCACACCGCCATCGGCACGTCGCCGCTCAACAGCGCATACGACGGATGCCCGTAGCCCAGCGTGACGAACTTCGGCGCCAGAGCGGACTCGCTCGCGGCATCCGGCGGAAGGCAGCGATAACGGTTCGGCGTGATGGAATTAAACGGCAAGTAGCAGAAGCGCACGCAGCCGGTTTGCTTGCGGCTGCACCACACCGCGGCCAGCCACGGATCGTGTTGCGAGCGGCGCGCGTGAAAAATTGTATTGGACGCCAGCGGCAGAGTGCGCGTGCGGACTTTGCCGATGATGGTGCTGTCTTCCACGTGCAGATCCGCGCCCACCGATGCGAGATCCGCTCCCGCGTAAGCCACGCCGCAGGGCGATGACGAATCCACGATGCTGGAGCAGATGCGCACCGTGCCGGCCACGCCCGCCGCAACCGGGCCGCTGATGCACCGCGTGAGCGCGAGCGAACTTTCCGCCGCGTTCATCACAATGCTGGGGTCGCCCGGGCAGCGCGGCTGGCCGCAGCGGGTGATGCCCAGCCCTGGTACGAGAGTGACGTCGGCGAGTTGCAGCGTGACGGACTCGCCCGTCACAAGTATTTGCCCGGCGATCCACACGCCACTGAGGAACAGCTGTCCGGCCGGAGGAGTTTCGCCATCGGGCGGAGCAGCCGCAGCCGCAATGCCCGCAACATCCAGGTTGCCGAATAGGGTGACGCGGGAATTATTCCAAACGAAATCCAGCAGTCCGCCATTCGGCAGCGGTTGCGCCGCGACGATGGAAAGATTGCTCTGTGGCGGAAGTTGAATCGCGCTGCCGCCCGTAAGATCGATCGTGTAGCTCGCATAGTCCGGCAGAACGATGAGCCCCGACACGCCCGCCGGTTGCAGATTCCATTGTTCAATCGCGGATTCCAGAGTGGGGAAGCTCGCCGATCCCACCAGCGCAACGAATCCTGTTTGCGCCGGATTGATCTGCGTAAGAGATGCGGACCGGTCATACGGCCCGCCGCCAATTTCCGCTGGGAAAACCGTACGAGTAATTCACCAGCAGCGTCTGCGGCACAGGTACGTCTGCCGCGAACTGAATTCGCCCCAGCTCGGGATCAATGGCGATGCGTCCCGGCTTCACTTTGCAAGTCACGCGCCCCGGCCTCTCGCCGAGGTTCGCGCACTCGATCTGCGCAGCGGGAATTTCCACGCCGTCTGCAATCAGCAGAATGCTGCTCGAAGGTCCGTAAAAGCTCAGCGGGTTCGCCGCAGTCGCGTTCTTCGGCGAAATGCTTAGCGCGAACTCATGGCGGCGAATCGGCTGCGGCACATTCATCCGCCCGGTGAGCGAGGCGAATGAGCTGCGCAGCACCGGTTGCGAGAAGAGCGGCATGTCCTGCCCCAGCGGGCTAAAGGTGTACGCGCCGTCGCTCACGCGCAAGGCCGGCGCGTTTACCACCGGCCAGCTTTTCCAGCGCCAAAGGTAAATTGCCACGTCGGGAATATTGAAGCGGCCCGGGCCGTGCAGCGCAATGTCCAGCGGCGCGGTGTCTGGATCAGAAGCGATGCGCACCCGCGGCGTGATCCGCCGCACGTCAATGGTGCGATTCTCCACGTCGAACGCGCTGCCGAGTCGGTCGAGCGCCGAGATATTCCGCAGATTCACGGTGGCGCTATGCCGCGGGCGGACGTGGCGCATGCTCTCCGTCATGATCAGCCGCTTGAATTCTTCCACCGCGGCAGCCGGGCGCCCGGAAACGTCCGCGCACACTTGCTCCAGCGCGATCAGCGTGCCTTTGCGGCGGCGATAGCCGATGGTGTTGGCCACTTCGGCGCGGCTGTCAAAACTTGCGGAAGCGATTTCGTAGATCGAGTTGTAGCCAATCAGGTCGCCGATGTAGGGAATCACCCACGGCGCGCACGTCTCGATGAACTGATCGTCGTAGAGCTGCTCGATATTGTCTTCCACGATGGCGGACTGCGCGGCCAGCACCGCGAAGAGCGCCTGCAGCTGATTTCCAGCCGTGGCGTCCGCCGTTCGATACACGGCAGGGAGCAGCGCGAAGAGTTTGGCTTGATCCAGACTCATGACCAGATTCCTATGTTCCCCAGCGTGGCGGGATCGAGCAGCAGCATTTGCGCGCCGGCGGGCGGAATGGGTCCGGAAGCGCAAAGCATCGTGGGTGGAGGCGAATCAGGCGGCTCGCCGCTGAGATTCAGCGACTGCAGCCGCAGCGCGATCACGCCAGGCGTCTGCTGCATCACTTCGATCAACTCGCTGGCGGCCACGTTCTGCGCCAGCTGCCTTTGGTCGAAGGCGAACGCGTTCGCAAGGTTCTGCCAAACCTGCGCCAGAACTTGCGTTGCATCGTAAGTGCTCTGGTCAATTTTCACTTGTGCCGAAAATTGAAAGAGCAGCGGAACAAAAGATGCCACCTGCAGCGGCACGAATGGATTGCTGATTGACCGGATGGAGAGGATGAAATTGGTCAGGATCGGATCGTCCGTCTGGAACGTGGCGCCGTCAGGACCCGCGACGCTGAGAAATACACCGCGCGTATTCCCAAACCACGTCCACGTGGCGATGGCTTTGGCGATGCCCGGGTAGGCGAGCGCGTAATTCTGGTAGTCCTCCAGCGAGACGACGCGGCCAATCGTGAGCGTCTGCATGGGCGTGCGCGCGCGCGCCTCGTCTGCCGTGGCCGGATCGGCGGCGCCCGTGGCCGGGCTGGGATTGGTGACGGACTTCAGTCCCTGCGGGCGATCCAGCGGCTGCGATAGTTGACCGGCGCTGACCATTCCCGCGGTGCCGATGCCCTTGCGGTACAAGGCGCGGATATTCGAAGTGCCCGTTGGAGTGAGTTCGCCCTGTGTGCCATTGCCGAATCGCACCGCGACACTTCCAGACGGACTCGGAAATGTTACGAACGCCCGGTCCGCCGGTCCAGAAGCCAGCAAGTTTTCCACTTCTTGCCAGCGGAGATTATTTACCCAAACTTGCAGCGTGGACTGCACGCCGCTGCTGGTAGGCGATGAAACGTAGGTGAGCGGCGACTGCTTAAGAGTGAACTGCAACTGGCTGTTCGTGGAATCGCCGGAGCCCAGAATTTCCTGCACGGTCTCGCCGTGCGTGGAGAGCACGGCGTTGGAGTTGACGGCGACACTCGGCGCGTCGTAGATGCCCAGAAGCGGCGACTGCAAGCTGAGCGTGGTCACATCTCCGGCGACCGAGACGTCGCTCACCATGGCGGCTTCTCCGGTGACCGGATCGTTCTTGTCCGCCGGCAAAAACTCGATGTAGTCCGAGCCGATCAGCAGCGCGCCGGAAATGTTGCTGGTGGTGATGACGTCCCAAAGGAGTTTGCCGCTTTCGGGATCCACCGTCGGCGGATAGCCAGCCACCAGGAAAATCTGATTGTCAGCCGCCGCCAGCGACGCCGAGGAGCCGGACGGCGTGAACACCGCGCTCGCATTCGGCTGCACTTGCAGGCGAATGCGCTGCCCTGAAATGCCCACGGGCTGTCCGGGAGCGATTTGCTGCCCGCCGACCACCGCGACGCTGGTCCCCTGAACCGGGACAATCATTCCGTTCGCCAGAGGGTAGGTGGTGAGCGCGTTCCAATGTGTATTCGGCAGATTCGCGGGCGTCAGCGCGGCGCTTTGGATGTAGGCCGTGATGTTGCGCGTCTCTTGGACGAATTCCCACAGCAGTTCGTTGAGCGTGAGCCACGGGTCGCCAGCGAGAATGCCGCCGAGCGCCAGTGTCAACTGCGTCGTCTTGGTGTTCAGCGCGTAGTACGCGGGATTCGCATCCACCGCGTTGCTGATTTGAAAGTAAGAGGTGTAGCCCATGCCGGTGAGAATGATCCACTGCGGCGCGCCATTTTGTTGCGGCACCAGCCCTGCGTACGAAGCGTCCAGATGGATCTGGTTGCTGTTTTCCGTGTATTGGAACTCCCAGTCCGTTCCCAGCGTAGGCGTGCTCGTTGGATAGCCGATCACGTTTGCAATATTCGTCCCGGTCAGGGTCATCGGATTTGCGGCTTGCGCGCCGTAAAGAGCCGCCTTCTTGCGAAAAACGTAGATGCAAACGGCTTGCGCATCCGTGCCGCTGCCGAAAGAAGCCAGCGGCGAGTCCCACGCGATGCGCGTGTTGCCTGCTTTGGAGTCGATAGTCACGGCCGTCACGTAGCGCACGTCCGCCGCACCCATGGGAACCGGCACGCCGGCATTCGCAGCGACGAAAAGCAGCGCGTCGCCCACGTTGATGGCATTGGCCGTGCCGCTGATCCATGTCCACACGTCTGCTCCGAAAAGTTTCCAGGGAATTTCCGTGGATGCGGGCAGCGCGTTGCAGCCGATCACCGCCGTCAAGTCGGCGGAGGTTTCGAATGTCTGCGGGCTTTGGCCGGGCCCCGGAATGCTTTGCACGCGCGTGCTCGCCGGAATCAGCACGTTGTCCGGAGCGCCGGGCGCGCTGGAAAGAGTGAAGGCCAGCACCGCGGAAGCGGCCACGCCGGGAGAAGGCACATAGCCAACCAGCCGGGCCAGCTCAAACACGGAGCGCTGGTCCACGGCGGTGCGCAGAAACGCTTCGTTGGCAAAGCGCTCTTGATAGAACGTCAGGATATCGAGCGCCACGGCCCAGGAATCCAGCAGCGCGATGGAAAAGTCCGAAGTATCGCGCGTGCGCAGCATCGCCAGCGCCGGATACTCCGGATCGGAGAGCGATGCCAGCATGCTGGCGTTAAACGTCGCGTGCGTGCCCACGCGATAAGAGATTTCAGGCAGCGCGGGCCGGTTGGTGATCAGCTGCGGCGTTTCCTGCGTCACGCCATCGCAGCAGCCGCAAAGCTGGTCGTTCGGAAGAGCGCAATCGCCGCTCATTTGCCACCATCCATGTGCAGCACGAAGATTCCGTGATCCAGGCGATTCGGGTCGTTGTCGCAGCGCGCAATTTCCAGCCTGCCCATGGTCAGAAATCCCTGCGCCACGCCGTCCAGCGAAGGGTTATCCATGCGCTTGAACACTGTGAGCGTCGCGGAAAGCACGCCTTCCACCGCCTGCGCCGCGGCGGTCAGCGGGCTGGCATAAACGGTCTGGCCAAAAGCGAAATTCGTGGGGTTCAGCAGGCCCGCCTGCCCGCTGCATTGATTGCCCGAAATGAAGAGCTTCATCAGTGCCGTGAAATACGTCTCCCGTGAAGTGATTCGCCGCCACGCATATTTCCATTTCGATTTCCAGCCCCACCAGCACAGCTCCTTCGGCCGCCAGGTCCGTTCCCATCATGCGCAGCAGATTCAGGCGGCGCGTGGTGTCACTGGCCAGCGCCGCGGTGAACGTGGCAAGCGGATCGACGGAAACGAACGCGGTGTACCAGCTGCCGGTCCAGCGCAGAGTTCCGCGAGCCTCGCGAATTCCCGGGAAGGCGGCCGCGGCCACTCCGTAGTCGGCTTCGGTGACGCAGCGCAGTTGCGTCTCATAGGCGAACGGCGCGTACTGGCGGATGTGATCCATATCTTCCGGATCGAGACCGCCGGAAGCAGCCAGTGGATTGCCAACGGAGAGAATCTCCGCGAGCGGCGGCAGAAAGCTCGGCGGAAGCACGATGTGCGCCAGCGAATCCCGCGCGATGTTGCCGATATTCCCGTTGCCCACGCGGTAGCTGGCCAGGAACGACAGGCCTGCATCCGGAAACTTCCCGTATTGCCCGTCGCCGAAGCGCAGAAAGATGGAGTTGTCGCGCTCGATCTCCGGGACGAACACGTGATCCGTATCGTCGCTCGACAGCAGATCTTTTTCCGCGGCCCACGAGGCGCCGTCGTCGCTCTGCAAGCTGACCTGCGGAAGCGCTTCCGCGGGATCGGGCGCAAGAAATGCGGCGGCGGTCTGGACGCCGCTGAAGGGAACCGCGAAAGTGAGCGGCGAATTCCCGAGCTCCGGATAATAACGAGGGCGAGGCGCGGTAGCTTCCGCTTGCGTCCCGCACTGGCACCCCGCTCCTGCCGGTGGCGCAGCGGGCGCCGGCGGCACTACGTCGAGCTGCTCAGACTCAATCCACACGCCATGATCGGCGGCGATAACATTTCCCAGTGCCACGCTCACCGCGGGTACCGGGATCGCTCCATGTTCCGCGTCTGTGACGGACGAGATGCACAGCGGAAAGGGAAGCGCGTCGTCTTGCGACCAGCTGATGCGCGTGATGAACTGCTGCGGTTCGAGCGGATCGACCAGAACGTTTCCCAGATAATCCGTCGTGGAGACGCTGGTGAGGCACACCGCCCAGCGGTGCGTAGGATCGGCGTCCTGCGGATCGCCGGTGAGCGGTCCGCATTTTTCCTGGAACACCAGCACGTCGCCGGCTTTCAACGTGGTGAGATTTCCCGCCAGCGTTGCTTCCGTGGCGTTGGGAACCAGGCAGCAGCTGGTATCGCCCCACGTGTAGAAATGAATTTCGTTTTGCTCCGCGAATAGCGTCGCGTCCTGCAGGCTGGCGAAGACGGGCTGATTCACCTTCGCCAACTGCTGCGCCACGGGATCGCCCTGTTTTGCCGCGAGCGGCAGTCCCGGCACGCGCACGTAGAACAGCGTTCCGGCTGGAATCAGCAAATTGTCCTTGCCCGCGCCGACGCAGACGAACGTGCGCGCGTTGCACCCTTCGCCGATGATGTAGTCCACCAGATGCGCATGCCGCCGCAAAGAAATCCGGCTGCGCGCCGTATTGAGATAGGCCTCCGTGCTCACCGCGTCCTGCTGATAGCTCAGCTGATCGGCCGCGTAGGCCAGCGTTTCCACGAGCGCGATGCCCAGATCGGCCGCATGCGTCTCCTGCCACGCCGGAGAAAGCGTGGCCATGCGGTCCAGCATCACCTGGCGAAAGCTTTCGTAATCCTTCGCCAGGTAATTGATGTCCGGCGGCGCAGCCACCGGCGCCGGGCAACAGTTATCCGGCAAGCAGTCCGCGGGAGTGGGGCAACCGACTTTAAAAGAAAAGCTGACGCAGGAAAGCTGCGGATCGAAACCCGCGGGCGGATCGGTAATTCCCGGCGCCGCCACCAGCGCCAGCGTGTACGTGGAAAAATCACCGGTCTGCTGCAGGTTCACGATAAAAACGAAAGGATTCTCATCCGTCGCTGGAGTGATCGACGCGATTTCGACCGCCGTGCCTCCGCTGATGCTGATATTCGCCGGAGTCAGCGAGATCGAACGCGCGTCCTTCAGCAAAGTGACGGCGAGCTGCTTGCCGCAGACGGACGTTCCCACCAGCTCGAGATAATCAATGCCGTTCAGCTTCGCGCTCTGCAGCACCAGCGCGCGGCGATTTTTTTGCGCGCAGAAGTAGATCATGAAGGCGCTCCGCCATACACGAACTGCTGCGTCTGCTGCTGCTGCGTCTGAATCACGAAGTAGGCCACGGTCACCTGCAGCGTCGCGTCGTCGTTCACCACCGTCACCGACTGCACCCGGATCAAGTCCGCAAGCCATTGCTGCAGCCCGGCCTGAATGGCCTGCTGTTGCGCCGCGGCCAGTACGTCGCTATTCGGCGCGAACACCAGTTGCGCGGTGCCGCTGCCGAAAGTCGGGCGATTCACGCGTTCACCGGGTGAGGTGAAAAGAATCTGCAGGATCATGTCGCGTATGTGCGTCAGCAAATCCGTCTGCGCGGTGTGTCCCGTGGAATCGAAGCCGTATGGGAACGCGAGATTCATTTGGCCCTCAAATCGCCGTCACGCGCGTTTGCGTCACGATGGGAAGCAGCGGCGTTCCGCCCGGAACGCACACTGCCACGCCCGACTGCACCAGCAATGGCATTCCGTACGAAGTAACTCGCGTGGTGCCCACCACCCACTGCGCCGTCACGCAAATGGGAATCACCGGCGGATATCCCGCGCAGCCCGCGATCGCCCACGGATCGGGCAGCAGGCATGTCGGCATGCCATCAACGGTCACTCCGGGATTGGGAACCAACGGCATCGCCTGCCCGCCGTGTACGCACATCACCGTGGCCCCTTGTTGAATCAGAAATCCCGGCATCTCAGATGACCTCCATCGCGCCTTCATTCACCGTCACTGCCGGACCGGTCATCACGATGGACGCGCCCTGCCCGTTGCTGATGGTGATCCCGGTATCGGTGATCGAAATCATCGCGCCCGATGAGGACTTCAGCAGAATTCCGCCCGTCGGCCCGGGCACATCACTCAGCAGAAGAGTGTTTTCCCCCGTGGTCTGAATCACTACCTGCTGCAAATCGGGCGGCGCAGCCAGAGCCAGCGCGGGAACGTCCGCCGCCGAGGCCCAATAGCAGCCCACCCAGATGGGATAGTCCGGATCGCCCTGTTCGAACTCCACCCACACGCCGGAACCGATATCCGGCACGGCGTAAAATCCCGATTGAATGCCGGCGAACGGCACGCACGGCATCGCCCACGTGGAGGGCAGCACGTTCGAAACGTCCGGCACCTGCACCATCAAACGCCCCATCTGCATGGGATCGACGTTGTCAATCACCAGCCCGCGAAATTTTCCGTAGAAGTTATCCACCTTCGTCGATCCTCGTTAATACGGCATCGCCGGCACCAGCGGCGTGTTGGTGATCAGCGCGTTACGCTTTAGGACAAAACTCTGTTTGTATTCGCCGGCCTTCAGGTTATGCGTGGTGCTGTCCACGAAATGCATTCCGTCGTAGGCCAGGCCCGCGCCACGCACGCCTACCAGGCTGCGCGCGCGCAGTATCTGCCCGTAGCGCACCACATCCAGCGTCCCATCGCCCGTCACCACATCCGCCGATTCCACCGCTTTGGCCAGGCCCTGCATGTACGCCTTGGCAAAACGAGTATTTCGCCGTCACCACCAGCGGCTCGATCGTCTGCGGCGTCGGCACCACCAGTCCCAGCGGCGGATTCAGCGGAGTGACCGGCGGTATCGGAATCGGCGTGGAAACATTTGTGGTCGGGTCCTGCACCCACACCACCGGCAGCACCGAAGATCGCGGCTTGTATTGAAACGTCAGGCTCTCCACGTTCGTCCACGAATCCAGATTCACGTTCAAGCACGGCTGCGGAATGCCCACGCGCACCTGCGGCCCCCAATAGGCCTGATTCATTCCCGGCAGCGGCCCCGGCGTGATGTAAAAAACGTAGCCCACCTCTTTCGCCAGGTGCTGGATGTAAGCCAGGTCGCTCTTCTTGTGCGTCGCGTACCGCTGCATCGGCACGTCAACTTCCGGGACGAGTGAGGGAATCACCTCCGGAACAATTCCAAACGCGGCATATTTTGCGAGAATTGTTTCCACTCGCACCTCCGGCGGCATACCCGGATACGGCAAACCCGAAAAATCCACCAAATCCATCAGCGCCGAAAGATCGTGCCCGGAAACCACCAGTTTCGAAGAGCCTTGGGCCGCGTCGGGCACCACCTCGTGGTGCTCCACGATGCCGTCCATGACCACCTGCGGCAACCCGCCAAATGTGACCACCAGGATCACGCGAAAAATCGGGATCGGCGATCCGGCCGCCAGCAGAAACAGCGTCTGCAAAATCGAATCGTTCGCCAGCGTGAATGTCAGCTGAAATCCGCTGCCGCCGGTGGCGGATTCCTGCACCTGCACGGAAGTGAGAGCGTCCACCAGCGGTTTCGGGACCGGCACCGCTTCCACAGGCCCTGCCAGCAGCGTGAGATACAGCGCGCTAGCCATTGCGCGCTCCCGGGGGAATCGCCGCCGCCACGGGAATCGCGATTCTGCGGCCTACTTGCGACACAAGTTCGTCCGGATCCACGGCGCCATTCGCGTCGCAAATCATCCAGAAGAGCAGCGGGTCAGACAAAAATCGCGCCGCCAAATTGTCCAGCCGGTCGCTATCCACGATCGCGTATTGGCTCAGCGACGTGTAGATTTCCGGCTGCGGAATGATGCGCCGCGCCAGATACATCACCGGCGTTCCGTCCGGACCGGTGTACTGCACGACGACCGCTGCGTAATAGCGGCTCGTGGGATTCGTCGGCGCGCCGGTTCCCGCCGCCGACCGGATGATCGAACTCAGTGCGCTACCCATAAATCGCGATTCCTTTTTTCATGTTCAGCCCGCCATCCCTTCCTTCGTGATTTGATAAATCATGTAGAGCGCGCCCGCCGGCGTGAGGAAGCCCACATCGTTCACGTTGAGCACGCGCATGCCCAGCGACACTTTCGCGCGAATGGGATTCAGCTGCGGATCGAACGCTTCTTCCGTGATCGAAAGATCGGTGATGCGCACCGGCGTGATGCGGTTCTTGTTCCATACGAATACCGTCAGCGCGGACTCCATCGGCAGAATTTCCACGGTGCCCAGCAGCGACAGAATTTCGTTGGCAATCAGCACGCCGCTCGATGGATATACCAGCAGCTCCAGCGACGAGAGCTGCGGTTGAATTCCCAGCGACATCGTCGTCGAATCACCGCTGGCCAATTGGTCCGTGGCGTCAATCTCCACGTCGCACTTGATCGTTTCCACCGGCGGACCCTTCAGCCGCATGATCTCCGTGCGGTCCGGTTCGTCGCCCACCGTCTGCGGCTTCAGCGAGCGCGTCAGCGTGTCCGGGTTGTACTGCAGCATGATCTTGCCCAGCGGAATCCCGGTCGTCGGATCGAGCGAGAGGATCGCGCCTTTTTGCAGCAGGGGAGAAACGTTAGGCATGGGCGCTTCTCCCCGCGCGCTGCAGCGCACTGAAAAGTTTTCGCGCTATGAATCGCGCGGCTTGCTCCGGCGACGCCCCGGACGGAAGTTCGCCCGCATCCAGGCGGCTCACTTTTACATCCGCCATCGCCCGCCAATTCAGGCCGCGGTGCTGGCGCGCCAGAGTGCTGAGAGCTTCCTGCAGAGAGGCGGCGAACCGCTTCTGCTCGCCTGCGCCATAGCCCTGCAACGTGATTTTCCCGATCCGGAAACGCAGCCCGTTTCGAGGCCGCGCGCCCGTGGCCACCGCTGCGCTCTTTTTTGCCGGCGCGTGTGTTGTCGCCGCAGCAATCGCCCGCGTCATAGCCAGCCTCGTGTTTCCGCCGCCGTCAGCGGCTTTTCCATCTTGGAATATTCGCTGTGCGCCGCCGCCAGCAAGTGCGCCGGCCCCACCTCGCCTTTTTCTTCGGCCGCCAGAAATGCCGCGTGCATCGCGATGTTGCGGATCACTCCGCCGGATACGTTCAGCTGCGCCAGCCGCTCGAATGCCAGCGCGCCCCGCGGCGTCGCCGCCGGGAAAATGCGTTGCCAGATCAACTCGCGCGCAGCCGCGTCTGGAAAAGGGAACGGCACGATGAAGCGAATGCGGCGCATGAACGCCGCATCGATCGCGTGCTGCATGTTGGTGGTGAGAATCGCCACGCCGCGGTACGAATCGATTCGCTGCAGCAGGTAGCTGATTTCCAGGTTCGCGTAGCGGTCGTGGCTGTCGCGAACTTCGCTGCGCTTCCCAAACAGCGCGTCGGCTTCGTCGAAAAGCAGAACGGCTCCGCTCTCTTCGGCGGCGTCGAAAATCTTGCGCAGGTTTTTCTCGGTTTCTCCGATGTACTTGCTCACCACGCAGGAAAGATCGATGCGGTAAAGGTCCAGCGCAAGCTCGCCAGCCAGGATCTCCGCCGCCATCGTCTTTCCCGTGCCGCTGCTGCCGGAAAAGAGCGCGCTCAGCCCCAGCCCGCGCGAATAGCGGGCCGCGAAACCCCACTGCTCGTTCACCACGCTTCTTTGCCGCACGTGAATCGCGATCTGGCGCAGCGTCTCCGTCTGCGCGGCGGGCAGCACCAAATCGGCCCACGTGGCGCGCGTTTCGACGCGTTGCGCCAGGTTTTCCAGCGAGCGCCGCGAGTGCTCGCGGCAGACGCGCCACGTCAAATCGCCGGCATCCTCGGCGCCGCCCGCCAGGGCCTCCTCGCGCGCCACCGCGCCGGAAGTCTGAATATCTGGCTCGTCAAACTGAAAATGTTCCACGATCCTGTCGAGTGTGCCGTGCATCGCCGGCGCCACGCTTCCCAGAACCTCGGTCCACAGCTTCCTGCGCTCTTCCGCCGATGTCGGCGCCAGGTGGATGCGCAGTCCCTCCAACTTTTCCGCCGCGGAGCCCAGCGCGGCCTCAATTGCCACCGGCGCGTCGACCAATTCCAGCCAGGCGGAAAGATTTCCCACGTGTTCCAGATTTTCCGTCCGCACGTACAGCGCCGCCGTAGCCAGCGCCGATTCGCGCATCCACAGCCGCGCCAGTTGTTCCCGCTCTGCCGGAGCCGTGGGAATGTCCGTCGCGTTCAGCACAAAAGGGCGCAGGCCGGCTTCGCGGCAAATGTCGCTGAATAAGGACTGCCGCGCAAAAGGACGTCCGCCGTTCAGCAACACTGGCTGGCGCGCCGCACTGGGATTTTTCCAGCTGCGCACAATCGCCTGCACCGCGCGCGCCTGTTCCGGCAGCGCGTCGCGGTATGACCGGCCGTCCGCGCCGGGCAATTCGCCCGCTCGGATCGGGCGAATCAGCGCCTCCAGCCGCTCGTCCGCCGAATGCACCCCGATCAGGAATTGCAGGATGCGCTCGTCCAGCCGCAGCGGCGCGTGCAGCAGCGGCCCGGCATCCAGTTCCAGCAAGCGCCAGTAGCGCAGCGGGCGATTGCGACTCAGCGCGCTCCAGTGCGGAGCATCGAGCGTCTGCAACGCGAGCCCGAACGTCGGCCACGTCATCTGCGGATTCTTGTGCGCGGCGGCGCACGCCGCAAGGAAACGCGATTCCAGGCTTGCGCCCGCGCACAGCAGCAGCACGTCACGCTCGAATGGGCTGAGGTCGAAAATCGTTTGCAGCCGCCCGAGTGCCGTGCATGGCTGGCCCAAGTCTTGCGCACGAGGAAGTGTTTCCGGTGCGGCCGTTTCCGGCGGCAATCCGCGCAGCAGCGCGCCGAACACGCCGTCCAACGCTTGCCCCAGCGAGGGCGCCAGCTCCGCGGCTTGCACCAGCGCGCTCATGCGTTCACCTGCACTTGCGGCTGAAAGTGTCCGGAAGAATCCGGCGTGAGCTTGCTCTGCGCGCCGTCAATCTCCACGCGAATCGGAAAACTGCCCGTCGGAAGCGTGGCGGGAATCGGAAAATTCAGCGTGGTTGCACTTGCCGGGCCGGTGATCGGCCGCTCATCAATCGGGATCGCCGTGTCGCCGATATAAAGCGTCGCTTGCTGCGCCCGTCCCACGGCCGGCGAAATTCCCACTCCCAGCGCTGCGCCTTGCGTGGCGATAATCGGCGAGCTCGCATCCACCGTCGGAATCAATTGAAACGGCGTGGGGTTGGAGCTGAAACCCGAATGCAGAGTTGCGGACGAAGGGAACGTTACCTGACGCTGCACGCGAACCGTGCGTGTTCCGGCCTGCAGCGTGGCCGGCAGAGTTACCTTCAGGCTTCCGCCCTGCACCGAATCCGGCGCAATCCCCGCGGTGTTGTCAAATGAAACCAGCGTGTCGCTCGCCACGTCGCCCAGAAAATTGCTGCCGGCGATCGTAAGCACTTGTCCGGCGGGCAGCATGTTTGGCGTAAGGCTGTCGATCACCGGACCCTGCAAAGGCAGCGCCACCAGCGAACGCTTCTGCACCGGCAGGTTGGACGTGAACGACTGCGTATCCTGAATCACCACCACTGAGATTTGATAGGACGTGGTCGGCCGGTAGTGCGTCTGAAACGCGGACCACAGCCGGTAAATCTCCTCGGTGGTCAGCGCTTCCGGCGTGATCCGGATGTGTTCGATCTGGTTCGCCAGCGTGCTCGCGCCGATCAATTGCGCCTCCGGACCCGCCTGGCCTAGCAGGGTAGTAAGCGCTCCCTGAATTGTTTGCCGCGGCACCACCGGCGTGTCGTGGAACACCTGCATCGCCCACGCCAGCAGAATTTCCGGATCGAACTGCGTGCTTCCGTACGCAGTGACCAGGTAATGCAGATTCAGCGCCAGCGGCGGATTGCTGATCCGCCCGCCCTGCGCGTTCACCGACGGCAGGTTCAGATTTCGCAAGGCGGGATTCAGGCTCGCGTAGTACATGAAAAGATTCAGGCGCGGCGGTTCGTCCGCTCCGGTGGTGACCAGGTCTGGGGAAGTGGCGGAGATTCCCGTGGGCGAGCCGCCCAGAATGCTGCTCGGTCCGCCATTCGTCAGCGCCGTGTTGAGCATCGAACAAAGCACAGCGCTCACGCCGCCGACGGCAAGATAATCACTCACGCGCGCCGCCTTGCCGCGGCTTCAGGAAATCGGCGAGCGAAGTCTTCGGACGGAAGGCTGGCCTGCGCGGGCGCTCGCTCAACTGCGCGCTGCGCACCTCGATGTGCCCAATCGAAATCGTGATGTCCAGCGGCGCTTCCGCAGACTCCTGTGCCACGTTCTCCGCTGCTCTGCGCGACGATGGGCGACCGCTCTCCGGTGCCCGAATCGCGTGCGGCTCCTCGCGCGCTGCCACCTGCATCGCAGCGTGAATGTTTCTGGCGCGATCGCCTTCCCGCTTTGTCGTGCCGGCTGCATCCGCCCCGCCGCTCTCTCGAGCTTCGATTCCTTCACCTTCGATTCCCTCACGAATACCGGAAGTGGGATTACCGCCGAGCCGTCCGCGGCCGGCGCGATTTCCATCGCGCTCCGCGGCAGAAAGAATTTGTCCGTCGGCCTCAAAAATTTGTGCAGCGCGACTGAGCCCGATTCGAGTCGCTGAATTCGCAGCAGCGTCCGGTCCTGACCCGGCCTCGGCGCCGCGCGAATTCGTTTCGACGAACTCCGCGGACTCCGGTGCTACATCCAGGAACGATCCCGCGCCCTCGGAAGTCGCATGCATCCCGGCAAAGGGACGGGCGTGTGCCTGATAGCGCGGGTGGTACAGCGGCTCCACGGCGGGAGTCGCAGTGCGCGTGCGCCGAATCATTCTGTCGAGCACGTGGCTCATGCGTTTAGCATCTCCAGGTAGGCGCTGCGCCGGCGCGGTGCCATGCGCAGAATCGCTCGCTCGCTCCAGCCATACGCGGACGCCAGCGCGTGAATTTCTCCGAGCAGCCGAGCAGCCGCCGCGCGCACTTCCAGCCACAGAAAGCTCGCAATGTCCAAATCCAGCGTTCCGCGCGCCGCGCATTCCGGACATTCCGTGGCGCAGCGAATTTCCGCCGGCTCGTGCAGCTGATCGAATTTCTCTTGCGCCATCGCTATATCCGCTTCGGATAAGCTCTCCCGCGGCGCTTCCGCAAGACCCAGGCAACGCCCCAGCACAAATCTCCGCGCTTCGCCGGCATCCGCAATTTCCAGGGAACTCAGCAAATCCAGGGTATTGGTGGGGCGCAATCGCATCTGCTTTCCGTTCTCGGTCCACACCATGGGCTCGCGCGCAATGCCGCTCCCGAGCGAAGCCAGCATCGTGCTCACGGGAAGCGTGAATACCAGCCGCGCATCACACTGCGCACACACCGAAAATCCGCTTAACGCCCGGCCAAACGACGCTTCCCGCAGCTGCAGCAGCAGCAGGTCGCGCTCCGGAATCGGCAGCTCGTAAAACTCCTGCCGCGTGCGCTCTGGAAATCCCAGGCACAGCAGTGTGACCGCGCGCTCCAGATCGTGCTCGGCCGCGCCGCCATCCCACGCTGCCAATAGAAGTTCACCCGAAAGTGCGCGCACGGCTGCCGACCTCCACGAGTGCAATCTGTCTGTTGCGCACGCCGGCCACCGCGAAGCCCGGCCGAAGACCTGCCGAAAACGTGACGAATACCTGACGAATTCCTGACGAATCCCTGTCAAAGTCCTGCCGCCATCAAGCCCGCGTGGAAGTGAAGCTCGGCTCGGTCGGCTCTGTCACCGACGTGTCGCGCTCCCAACCTTCGTTTTCCAGCTTGATGTGCTGAATGGCCACGGCGTTGGCGTTCGCGTCCAGATCCGGCAGCGCCTGAAACTCGGAGACCCACGCGCGGTAGATCTTGTAGCTGATCGCCAGCTGGCCGGCCTCGTTGTAGAAATCCAGAATCATGTCTTTGCGGAAATCCTTCAGCGAAACTTCCGCGCCCAGCGTCGCGCCGATTTGCCACACCTTCGCCGCCCACGCCTCGAAATCCAGATCGTGTGTCACGCCCCGTTCCAGCGTGATCGCGTCAAACTCCGTGCGTCCCGGCGACTTGCGGCTGGTGCTGGGGTCGCCGCCTTCGCGGTGCTTCACCACTTCGGTGCTGCGTTTCAGGGCAGAGACTTTGCTGATGCCCGCCACGTAGCGCCCGTCCCACTTCAGGCGAAATTTGAAATTCTTGTACGGATCAAAACGCTGCGCATTTGCCACGAACTCAGTCATCTCTCACCTCTGTATTTACCCAGACTTCACTGCGCTTCATCCCTGCCCGGTCAATTGCTCGATCTGGATCACCACGAACTCCGCCGGCTTCAGAGGCGCGAACCCCACCAGAATGTTCACGATGCCGTTGTCAATGTCGGTTTGCGTGGTGGTCTCGCTGTCGCACTTTACGAAGTACGCCTGGTCCGGCGTCTGCCCTTGGAACGCGCCTTTCAGAAAATACGTCTGCATGAACGATCCGACGTTCAAGCGAATGGCGGACCACAGCGGTTCGTCGTTCGGCTCGAACACCACCCATTGCGTCCCGCGAAAGAGGCTCTCTTCCAGAAACAGCGCCATCCGCCGCACCGGAACGTACTTCCACTGGTTCGCCATCGCGTCCGCGCCCACCAGCGTTCGCGCACCCCACAAAACCGGCCCGTACACCGGGAACGTGCGGAAGCAGTTCAATCCCAGCGGATTCAAAACGCCGTTCTCCAGATCGTTGAGCTTGTAAACCATGCTCTGCACGCCGTTGAGCGTCGCTTCGATTCCCGCCGGCGCTTTCCACACCCCGCGCGTGGAATCAATATTTGCGTAAACTCCCGCCACCACTCCCGAAGGCGCGAACGTGCGCAGTTGGTAGTCGTTTTCGGGGTCGGGCAGCCGCAGCCGCGGAAAGAACGCCGCGCCGTTCGGAGCCACCACGCCCAGCTGCGTTGACTTCCAGTCCACTCCCGCTCCCACCGTGTTCACCGCGGGCGGAGGATCGATCAGCAGGAACGCGCGCCGCTGCGTGCATAGCGTCATCGCCTGGCTGAAGATCGACGTCGGATCCAGATTCGCGTCCAGCGCGTTGGGATTGCTCGCCATCGCGCGCGTCGCCTCCGGGATGCTCAGCAGGTTGAACAGATCCACTTTGAGCAGTGCATAAATTCCCGTGAACTGCGCCTGGTCGCCGATAATGTCCGCCGTTTGCGGCAGACCGGTCCCATCGGACCCTGCCGCCGAAGCGGTTTGCTTGCCGAAGACATTCGTCGTGCCCAGCGTGTAGTGCGCCACGTTTGCCGAAGTGGGCGCGGTGAGTCCCAGCGCCGCGGACGCATCTCCGCCACTGGCCGGCGCCGCGAACGTCACCACCGCGTCCGGGTTCTGCGGCAAAAACGCGCTGATACAAAGTCCCTGATTGCCCGCGCTGATCGGCGCCACCGTGCACTCCACCGAGGCGCCCGGCATCTGCACCGCCAGCGCCGCATTGATCGCCTGCTGCACTTGATTCGCCAGGCCGCTCAGCGTCTGCGGAACCGCCGTCCCCGAACCGAAAATCTTGATCGTCACCGGCAGCGGTGACGGTGCCGTCGCCGGCGAGCTGGTGCTGATCGCCAGGCTGAAATCTTGCGTCGCGGAAGTGTTCGCGGCCGCGCCGCACACTGCCGTGTTCACCGACGCATCGGTGATCGCCGTTCCCATCACTCCCGTAATCGTCACCGGTGCAGCAGGCGCCGCGGGTATCGCCACATTCACAATCTGCGATCCCTCGTCCGGATCGTTCACCACTGCCACCACGTAATTCTTCTTGGTGTTATCCAGCGTCACGTTCGGAAAGCTCTCCGTCACGTCGTCCGCCACGTCCGTGATGGTCAGATTAAAAGCCTTCGGATCCGCCACCAGGTCCACGCCCACCACGTCCACATCAATCAGCACTTTCCCGTTGGACCACGTCCCGCTGCTCAGCGCCGTAAACGTGATGCCATCAAACGTGACGCTCGAGCCCGTGGCCCCGTGCTTCCCGATGCGCACCACATACGCCTGCGCACCATTGTTCTGGTAGAACTGCTGCACCGCGTAGCCCACTTCACTATCCAAAGCCAGCCCGCCGAACAGCCGCTCGAAATCCGAGAAGCTGTAGATCGCCTCCGCGCGGTTGTCGATCCCTTTCGGCGTGTAGCCCACGAAAGCGGTAATCGACGTCGCCACGGCGGAGATCGCATGCACCGGGCTCTGCAGCTCTTGGATATACACACCGGGATAACTGTAGGACGTGGACATGAAAGTCTCCCTTTTTTGAATCGTTGCTGCCGAAAACGCTTGCCCGCCTTACCGCCCTGAATCGCAGCCGCCCTAATCCAAGCCGCTGGATTCGCGGCGCTCGCTCAGGCGCGCCGCACGAAAAACCTTTTCCAGAATCTCCGTCGCAATCCAATCCGCGCATTCATCGCTTTCAGGTACGGAACGATGAATTCCCGAATCTCACTCAACTCCGTCAGATAGCGCCGCTCTCCATCGGGAACATGCGTGATGTGCCCGGTCCAGCGCGCCGCGCCCGGCTCTTCGCCCGTCTCGTCCAGCCAGATCTTCACGATGAACGAGTGCGTCTGCGGCGGCTCCCAACTCGCTTCCTTCGCTTCCGAGTTTTGCTCCACGGTGCACTCGTGGCCGGCATAATCCAGCCTCAAGATCTCAACGCTCCCTTCGTTCCCCTTCCGCGTGTCTTGTAAATTGCCGCCGTCTCCTCCGGCGTCTCACCGGCGTCTGCGGCGCTGTCTTTTTTTTGAATTATTTTTCTGGCGATGAAGGAGACGCGCAGAGCCTGCGCCAGCGGGTTCGCTGCTCGGGGAAAATCAGTCTGGAGTGCGGAAAGTCGGCGGGAGTTTGGCGGAAGTGCGACGGAAGGTTTGCGAATGTCTAGAAGTCATCCCGTAAATGGGCCTGACCGGAAGGGCGGGGCTTCAGCCCCGCCGTAAAGCCCGCAAAAGAAGGGGCTTTAGCCCCTGAAGCCACGCTTTTTCATTGTGGCTGAATATTTATGAGATGGGTTCTAGTGCTTACCGCTGCTCGGAAAGTCCGAATTCGCGGCCAGTGCTTCATCCACTTCGCGAATATCATGCTGAATCTGGCGTTGCACCCGCGCCAGTAGAGACCGCAGCTGCAGCAAGCGCGGCATCACCCGCGCCATTCCGCGTCCGCTCGCCGGACGCGCCTCCGCCGGTTCGTTCTCCGGCGTAACCTCGATCTCGTCCGCGCGAACCCGGTTACGAAGCTCGATCGTCCGTTTGCTCGGCGCGACGCCCAACTCTCTCTGCAACGCCGCTTCGCACCGCTGGAAAAGCCGCAGCGCGCCCGCCCGGTCTCCCGCCAGGAAACGCAAATGCATCAGCCGGTAGTACGATCGCTCGCGCGCCTCATCTTGCCGCAGCAAAAGCTCGCCGAACGCCTGCCCCGACTCAAAATCCTGCCGCACCTCGCAGTAGCTGATTAATTTTTCCAGAATCGCCAGATACATGTTCTGCAGCCGCTCGCGATGAAATAGGCACCAGTCCTGATACCAGCCCTCCAGCAGATCACCGCGATAGAGCGACACCGCCTCGCGCAACCCCCGCGCCTGCTCATCGCCCACGTTCTCTCCGGCGACTCCCTTCGCCGCATGGAACGCCTCTTCAAACGCGGCCGTATCCAGGCATGAATTCGGGTTGGTGTTCAGCCGCAGCGAGTCGCCGTCCGCATGCAGCTCCACCTGGCCGTCTGCCGACCAGCCGTGCAGCGTCTGTTGCAGTTGCCACAAGGTTTGCCGGAAGTACTTCTTCGATTGCAGGGTAGTGCGGTCGCCCCAGAACAGGCTGGACATTACTTCGCGCGAATGTGGCTGGTCGCGGTGCAGCAGCAGATAACACAGAAGTTCTTTCGCCTTGGCCGACTGCGGCGATTCGATCGCGCATCCGTTGCGCTCCACCGCGAGCTTGCCAAAAAGTTGAATGCGCAGCGCGCACGCCGGCGCGCCTGCCGCGGAACTTCCCCTGGTGCGGACGTGCTGCGCTGGAATCACGGGAGAAGTCCTTTCCCAAGGCTGGTAATGGTACGCATGTGTTGCCCGCCCTAACCCGCCTGTGCCTGGCAGACGGTGCCTGTCCCACGGTCAATAGTGTCCCAAGGCAGTTTTTCGTTTCAAAACGGGAACCGATATTTTCGGCGCGCTGCCGCCGCTTCTAAGCTGCTGGGATTCGCTGCGTGGCTGGGATTTCCTGCGTAGGGTAAGCCAAGTAGGGTCCGCTGGCTACGAAAATTTTCTGTGGAAAACGCGCCGGAGCAGCCAGCCACAAAAAAGCAGGCTGCATCACCAATCCTGTCCGGAGCTTTCAGGAAATTGGAATGCTTTCAACGATGGCAGCCGGCCAGAGCCACTCACGATCGAAAATGGTGTTCGATTCCCCGGCTCTTATGCCCGGAAACATACTCAACAAACCACGACCACGACCTCCGCGCCGCGCTGAGCACGCCGCGCCATCTTCCTTCGATGCTCGCGCCCATCGTCGCAATAGAAGCCGAAATAGAAATCGTCCGCGCCCACTCGTACAGTTCATCTGCGTTCATCGCCATCCACCCGGCAGTTCCCGCCAGAATCAGCAGCATGAACCCGCCGGCAAGGCCCACTCCGGTGAGCGCCACGGACACCGGCTCTCTGCGATCCTCGCCGGTCGCGACCATCACGCCAACCACAAAAAAAGCGCACGATCCCAGCGCCAGGATCATCGCTCCGCAAAACGTCAGCACCGCGGCCACCGTCACACTCGTGGGACGATTCATGTGCCGCTCCTTACAATTTCCCCAGCACAGCCAGAACCAGCAGAATCACCAGCAGCAGTCCCAACCCGCCGCTCGGATAGTAGCCCCAGCCCGCGCTGTAAGGCCACGTGGGCAGCGCTCCCAAAACCAAAATAACCAGAACAATCAGCAGGATCGTTCGCATCTCATTCCTCACTTGGGCGCATGGCCCGCGCTGCCAGAAATTCTCGCCCCGGAACCGGACACCAACGCCACGCCATTCTTCGGGTTGCGAGTTTCCTAAGCGGGCGCAGTATTGCCGATTGCCAATGCGCGGGCCATCAGGGGAACACCTTACGTCGCAGAAATCGTTCCGGTAGCGCGCTTCATTTCAGCTCCAAGAGATCGCCGACGAAACCACATCTCCTGTGATGGCGCCCTTGCCTGCCATAAAATTATAAATTTCGTCCGCATCGGAGTCCACCGGCACGAGCTTGGTCACCGGCTTGCCACGTTTGGTAATCACCACCGCCTCGTGCTTGGCCTGCACTTCGTCGATCACTGCCAGACAATTGGTCTTGAAGGCGCCTGCCGTCATCGTCTTCATGTCACACCCCTAAGAACCTATGGTCATTTCACCATGGTCATCTGTCGTAGAACGTGGAAAACGTAGGACCCAATAACTTCCGTGCCCGCGAAGTACAGGCACGCGGCCAAATTCGGACAGGTAGTACTGGTTCTGTACCATTTCTGTACCTGCGCTGTACGAGTGCACAGCTGCTTTCGCACATGACCTCGTGGTAACTTCAGACGGAAACTAAAATAAATATGAAAACGCCCGCAAGTTCGCGCTGCGAACGCCTCCGCTCTCGGCCCGCCACACACGGGTCGCGGCTCGCGGGCCACGATTCACTACTGATCAACTACTATTCACTGCTCACGCGAAATCTAATCGCTACTCATGAAATATTAGAAATCCATCTAAATTGCTCACAGCAAACGAGAAAACTTTTTCTAATCGCTACTAATCCCTGCATTTCGGAGCCCGTCCCGCACCGCAACAATCCCCTTCCCGAATTTCTAACCGCAACAGACCCGGATTCAGAAATTAGCCAACCACCTGAAACTAAACGAGAAACGATTTTCTTACCGCAACACGGAAATCACTCCTGGCACAAATCACCACTCACCACTCACGAATCCCTGCTTCGCTGGCATCCCGATTCCCCCCATGCTATTTTTCTACCGGCAGTTGGCACTCAGACTCATCGGAGACCTCACGGAATGATCGGCTCGAATTTCTGTAAACGCCTCGCGCAAGTTGCCGTTTTTCTTATGTTTATGGCTGCTGCCGGCTCTAGCCACGCCGCTCTGCAGCAAGCGGCGGCATCCGCAACGTCTGCCGCTCCCTCGCGCGCGGACATTTTGCGCGGCGCCTATGGTCCGTATCGCGTCAATAACGATCTGCTCTCCTACCATCTCGATGTCCGCGTTGATCCCGAGAAGCAATCCATCAGCGGCAAGAATTCCGTGCGCTTCAAGATGCTTGCGGACGGCACGCGCATCCAGCTGGATCTTCATCCCGCGCTCGATGTGGACAAAATACTTCTCGGCACAACGCAACTGAAATATGTCCGCGATTCCGGCGCCGTCTTCGTGGACTTTCCGGAGGCGCTCCACGCCGGGCAGGAATACACCATCGATTTCTATTACTCCGGGCATCCGCTGCAGACCGCGCGCTTCGGCGGTTTCACTTTCGCCAAGGATCCCGCCGGCTATCCCTGGATTTACACCGCTTGCGAAGACATCGGCGCCAGCGTCTGGTGGCCGAACAAAGATCAGTGGCGCGACGAAGTCCAGAACATGCAGATCAGCGTCGCGATTCCCAACGGTCTAGTGGACGTTTCCAACGGAAAATTCGTCGGCAAGACCGACCTGGGCGACGGCTACACGCGCTGGGATTGGCTGGTGCAATATCCCATCAACAATTACGACGTTTCGCTGAACATCGGCAACTATGTGCACTTTTCCGATCAGCTCGGCGACCTGCCGCTGGATTTCTACGTGCTGCCCGAAGATCTGGAAAAAGCCAAAAAACAATTCGCGCAGGCCAAGGGAATGATTGAGGCCTATCAACATTATTTCGGCGAGTATCCCTTTCAGAAGGACGGTTACAAGCTCATCGAAGTGCCCTACTCCGGCATGGAGCACCAGAGCGCCGTCACCTACGGCAATCACTTTACCAACGGCTACCTCGGCCGCGACTGGACCGGCGTGGGCGTCAGCCCGAAATTCGACTTCATCATCATCCACGAAAGCGGCCACGAGTGGTTCGGCAACAGCGTCTCGGCCGCGGACCGCTCGGACATGTGGATCCACGAAGGCTGGACCACGTATCTGGAAGTTCTCTACGTCGAATACACTTTCGGGCACGAGGATGCGCAGAAATACGTCAACGGTTACAAGTCAAAGGTGCAAAACCGCGAGCCCATCATCGCCCAGCGCGGCATCGCCGCCACTCCGCCGCAGGATATGTATTTCAAGGGCGCGCTATTTCTGAACACCCTGCGCAGCGTGATCAACGACGACCCCCGCTGGTTTGCATTGATCCATGACTTCTACCAGCATTTTAAATATCAGAACATCATGACCGAGGACGTCGTCGCGTATTTCAATCAGCAGACCGGCATGAATCTCACCCCGCTCTTCGATCAGTACCTGCGCCACACCGCGATTCCCACCCTCGAGCTGAAATTCAACGAAGCCGACGGCACCGTGGATTATCGCTGGCAAGCCGACGAGCCGGACTTCGCCATGCCCATTCGCGTGGGAAAGAAGACCGACTGGCAGATCATTCAACCGACAACGTATTGGCAGACGATGAAAACCCCGCTGAAGAAAAATGAATTCGATGTCGCCACCGACCTATATTTCGTAAACGTCTCCAAGCAGTAGCTGCACAGTTTGGCTAAAAATCGCGCGCACGCGGAGCTTTTGAATTTGTAGCGGCGCACTTTAGTGCGCCATCGATGGCGCGTCACCGATCGATGGCGGTCTGAAGACCGCCGCTACAAAACCTTTTCCGCGTGCTGCATTCTCGCGACGTCCTGCAAAAAATCCTAGTGTCCGATAAGCTTTTCGACCTTGCTGATATCCGCGTCCGCTTGCTCCATATATTTCTGCGCGTTTTGCACATCGCCCTGTTGCAGTGCGCGTTGCGCCAGCGCCAGTTCATTGCGCGCCTTCTGCTGTGACGCGGCCACGTCCGCACCAGGCTGCTGCGGCAGCGCCGCGATGCGCGCGTTCACTTTGTTGTCGCGCGCCTCAAGCTCGTCGAACTCCTCATGCTCCAGCGCCGCGAGTTGCGCGACCGAAGCCACAGTTTTCCGCGCCGATTGCTCCGCCGCGCGGTGATCCGGTTGCGCGGCAGCCGCAGGCGGCGACGGCGCGCTCGGCGGCGGCGCAGCTGGCTGCTGCACCACTGCTTGCGGTTCCTCCTGCTGCGGCGCTGGATTCCGCACCACAGGCGGCGCGGCAGCATGCGGTTTCACGCTCGCCACTACAACTGGTTTGCGCGGCGCCGGATCCGCCGCGGGCACGGTCTGCATCACCGGCGCAGCGGGTGCCGGATTGTCCGCGGTAGCAGTCGTCGAGTTCTCGGGCGGGCGCGAATCCATCCAGCGTTTCGCACCGAACCCAGCAGCAGCCAACACCACGACCGCGAGCACTGCGCTCAGAGCGATGTACAATCCGCGGCGATTCCCAGCGCTCGCCTGTGCCGGTGCGGCTCCCACCGGAACTGCTGCCACTGGAACTTGCGGCTGCGGATACTGATGCGCCGAACCCGAGAGTGGAATCGTCGGCGCAAGCGGCACAGACGAAGGAGTTGGCGCGAACGGCGGCGCCGCAACGGGCTGCGCGGTAACCGGTCGAGCAGTAACAGGGCGTGCCGTGATGGGCTGCTGCGCCACAGGCCGCGCGGTCACCGAGCGCGGAGTGCTCGGCCTCGCAGGGAAGGGCGTCTGCTGCGCCGACATATCGAGCGTTGACTCTGGAATCTCCGGCGCAAACGGAGTCGGTTCGCCCAGAAACGGCGCAACGCTGCGCAGCGCGCCGCGCATCGCGTCAGCAGTCTGAAAACGCTGCGCTGGGTTCTTGGCCATGGCCATCAGAATCAACTGGTTCAGCCCGGGCGGAATATCGGACTTCAAGTCAATCGGGGGCGTCGGCGGCACTTGCAGATGCGCTTGCATCACTTCGAAGTTGTTGTCGCTGACGTACGGGCGTTGCCCGGTGATCGTCTCGTACAACGAAACGCCTACGGAATAAAGGTCGGAGCGGCCGTCCAGCGGTTCGCAGCGGACTTGTTCCGGCGACATGTAGGCGACGGAGCCGAGCGTGGTGCCGGTCATGGTGAGGCCCATATCGTTGCCGGAGCGCGCGATGCCAAAGTCCATCAGCTTCACGATGCCGTAGGGAGCGAGCATAACGTTGGCGGGCTTGATATCGCGATGCACGATTCGCTGCGCGTGCGCGCAGGAGAGCGCGGCCAGCACTTGATCGAAGCAGGCCAGCGCGTCCGCGTAACGCATGTCGCCCTGTTGCAGGCGGGAGGCGAGCGTGGTGCCTTCGACGTACTCCATAATCATCACGAGTTGATTGCCGATGGTGAGCGCGGTGCGCAGCTCGGCGATATTGGGATGATGCAGGCTGGCGAGAACTTTGATCTCGCGCAGGAAACGATCGGCGAGTTCTTGCTGCTCGGAAAGATCGGGCAGCAGAACTTTCATGGCTTCCACGCGGTCGGAAAGCGTGTTGCGGACCTTGTAGACCTTGCCCATTCCGCCGGCGCCCAGAGTGCCGAGGATGAGGTAGTCGCCTTTACGTGCGCCAGTGACGTCGTCGGTCATTTGGCCTCTGCCGGTCAGCAAGCGAATGGTGGAGAAAGCCCGAAAGCTGCCGACATAATACGACATTTGCGTCAGAGTGAAAGGGCCTGCTGAACAGGATCGCTCCGCCGCGCCGCTCGATGAGCGAAGGTGGCTCAGGACCGCAGGCACAGTCCGCTTAGGTGATTTTCCGAGCTTGACAGAGGCGCGCGGCGAGCCTATGTTCTTGCACAACAGCCTATAATTCGAACCGGAAATCTTGGGCGAGGAACGTCCGCAAGGCTTGAGCGTGCTGGTCGGCAAAAGTGCAACGGTTGTTGCGGTCTTCCTCTCAGTGCTCGGCAGGGTGTTCTCGGCGGCTCCAGAAGAGTGGGTTCGACTTCATGTGAGATGGAGTGCGGCTTCTCTGCGTGGCCGATTTCGTACGTTGTGCCGTCAGCAGCGCAGCCGATGCCTGTAATGCCGTGGCACGGTTTTCCCGGGCTGCCTGGAGTTGCATCGGCCGGCGAGGCGGGATTCTTTCCCGGGCATGACGGTTTTTCCAACGCTTTCGCGCAATGCGAGGTGAAGGGCCGCTGCGGGGCGATTCGCGGCCGAGGTGTTGTAGAGCAAGCTTGGTATTCTCTTGGGAGAACACAATCCTTTCGGACCGCGCTGGCGCAACCCTGGAAACCGTCGGTGAGTGCGATAAATAGCCTCTAGTTCGACAAGTTTGGCGGTAGGAAAACCTAGCACGGAAGACTTTACGGCATTCTCAGGGATCTCACGTTCTTGGCAGCAGCGTCACATACGGAATTTCGCACCAAGAGGAGAGTTACGATGAAATCTGCCCGGCCCATCACAAGTATCGTGGCAAGGTGGCTCTTAATCCTGAGCCTGATTACCGTTCCCAGCCTGGCTTGGGGACAGAAGAACAAGGGAGGGTCGGCGCCAGCGCCCAAGGCCCCCGCGGCGCATGCTTCAGCTCCTGCCTCACATCCTAGCGGCGGTTCCGGCGGCGCGAGCACCGCCAACCACGGCACAAGCACGGCCAACCACGGTGCGACGACGACCACGGCCAACCACGGCACGACGACCACCACGGCCAACCACGGCACGACGACCACCACGGCCAACCACGGCACGACGACCACCACGGCCAACCACGGTACGACGACCACCACCGCCAACAAAGGCACCACAACCACGACTGCCAATAAGGGCGCGACTACTACCGCGAATAAGGGCGCCACGACCACCGCGAACAAGGGCACAACGACAACGACGGCAGGCAAGGGGACCACAACTACAGCCGGTAAAGGCACGACAACGGCCGGCGGTAAGGGGACAACCACTACAGCTAGCGGAAAGGGCACGACGGCCACTGCCGGCAAGGGTGGCGCAACGAACGCCTCGGCCAAGGGTGGCGCAGCGGGCGGGAAGAGCGGTGCCGCCCACGCACCTGCCAAGACCGTTACCACCAAGAGTGGCAATACGGCGCGCGTTTCGAACGGTCACGTTACTTCGATCCATACCGCACATGGGGCAACGATCACTCGTGGCGCGCACGGCAACACCAGAGTGGTATCGCAGCGTGCGGGCGGCGGCCGGTTAGTAAACACCGGGCGGCACGGCGGTTACGGTGAGCGGGGCTACCGCGGACGCGATGGGCGCCGGTACATGGGGCGAACCTACTACCGGGGCGGCCATTACTATGCATATGGCTACCGCGGTGGCTACTACCATGGAGGCTACTACTACGGCTACGTGTCGCCTTACTATTATAATCCGGGATTCTACGGCTGGGCTTACAACCCATGGGCCGCGCCGGTGGCATACGGATGGGGCTGGGGAGGAGCGCCGTGGTATGGATACTACGGTTACTACTTCAATCCCTACCCGGTATATGCCAGCGCAGCATTGTGGATGACGGACTATGTAATCAGCCAGAATTTGCAGGCACAGTATGCGGCGCAAGCAGAGGCGAATGCGAACGCGAACGCCGCCGCGCAGGGTGATTCTGGCACGCAGGACGCCGGGCAGTCTGGCGGCGGCGGAGTGGTGCTAACGCCCGAAGTGAAGCAGGCGATTGCGGATGAAGTGAAGGCCCAGCTGGCCTCAGAACAAGCCGCTGCGGCCGCGCCACAACCCGCGGCAGCGGCAGCGCCTGCGCCTGCGGCGAGTGCTTCCGCGGATGCAAATCCGCCGGAAGAAGTTCCTGCGGCTCTGGATCCCAACCACCGAACCTTTATCGTCAGCGACGTGCTGAACGAGACGGGACCGGATGGGCAGGATTGCTCGCTATCCGCCGGAGACGTGGTGACACGAATTGAAGACACTCCGGATGGGAACAAGTCCGTGAAGGTGCTGGTCAGCGCGAGCCAAAAAAACGACTGCGCGTCGGGTTCGCAGGTCGCGGTGGCCGTTGACGACCTGCAGGAAATGCACAACCACTTCCGCGAGCAGCTGGATTCCGGGCTCAAGACGCTGGCGGACAACCAGGGGAAGAACGGACTGCCGGCCGCTCCTGACACCAAGACCCGCTCGAATCCCGACGGCCAGGTGAAGCCAGATACGACGGTGAAGGCCGACTTGGACGCGCAGCAGGCGGACGCCGATAAGGCCGAAGCCGACGTGCAATCGGACACGGCAGCCAGCGGCCAGGGTAACGACTAGCACAAAGTAAATCTGGAACACACGGTACCAACATAGCAACACCGTGAAGCGTTAAATCGGAATTGGAGCGTCAGTGGTGCAAGCCACTGGCGCTCCTGGTTTCGCGCTTGTAGAAGTGCAAACCCAGACGCTCGGGTTTTACAATTCCCGAAGAACACCGCAGGGCATGCCACGCCCAAGGAGAAGTTATCAATGAAGGCCAGACTTCCGATTCGGATGCAAATTGCCGTCCTGGCGGTCGCGGGAATTTTTCCATGGTTCACGGCGGGAGCGCAGGGCTCCGTGCAGAGTCAACTGGAAGCAAAATACCAGCTTACCAAGCCGACGGATGACAAGAGCGACATCGTCACTGCAGGCGCTGTGCTGGTGCTGCAGAAAGATAAGCTGCTGATGTACCCCACCTCGACGCAAATTCCGCCGGTGAACACCTATAGCGGCGGCAGGCTCTCCGAAGGGGCCTACGGTGTGCATCAAAAACTGCAGGGTTTTGGCAGCATGATCGGACATCCGCCGCCGCAGACCGTGCAAGGGCGGCAATTTGTTACCGGCGAGAAATTTTGGGTGACGGGTATCGCCGTGCAGCCCGACGGCGTTCTTTTCAACTTGTTCACCGATGCTTATCAGGATGTCCGGTATTACTCGCAGCTCAAATTCATTTACCCGAAAGGCTCGAACCTCAGCGCCGATCAGGTGCTGAGCCTGGTGGCGGAAGTTTTGACCGTTCAGGCGGACGATTCCGCGAAGTCGGACGACAGCGCAAAACCGGACCAGGCGGCAGGCGGCGAGGCGCAACAGCCCGCCGCAGCGGACGCGCCCGCAGCGGCGGACGCTCCGGCAGCGGCACCCGCGGCGCCTGCAACCCCGGCGGCTCCGCCCGCTACGGTGGAGATGGGCCAGACGCCCGATCAAGTGACTGCGATACTCGGCCAGCCAGACAAGATCATCAACCTGGGCCCCAAGCAGATCTATGTATATAAAGACCTCAAGGTAACCTTCGTGAAAGGAAAAGTTACGGACGCGCAGTAAGGCGGCCGGAAGCCTCTTCGGCGCATCTCGATCAGCCGGGACTGTTCCTGCGGTTCCGGCTGAGCAGCTGTGTAAGTTAGGGTCCTCCCTCTTGTAACGTCCAGACAGCGACACCGCGCAGCGGCGGAGTGTGTTGCTTCAAGGTGTGCTTCGTATGCTCCTGCACGGTTCTGAATCCTGCGACAACGTGGCTGGAGCACGACGCACGAGAAGTGTTCGTGCAGCGCAGGGCCTTAACCCGCAGCGTTGAGATCCAGAGTGGAGCTGGAGCGAAGATCTCCGTGTGAAGTGAACGATGACTGAAAAAAAAGGGCGGTCCCGCGTCGCGGAACCGCCCATTAGATTTCCTGCGCTCCTGGTTGGGAGGTTAGAAAGTTAGCTTACCGACAATCTGCGCCATCCGCATGTCCGTCGCCGCCGCGGCAAATGCGCCGTAAGGAGACGTCGGCGGGCTTTGCATGAAGATGGTTTGACCGAACGGCCCAACCGCGCCGCTGGTGTTGTTCGCCGGGTCGCCATAGTTCGCGTGGTTGAACGCGTTGAAAGCGTTCAGACCGATTTGGAAGTTCAGGCGTTCGGTGAGGCGAAAGTCCTTGCGGATGCTGGCATCGCCACCGAAGAATCCGGGTCCACGGAAGGCATTTCGCCCGACAGTGGAATTGGTAAAGCCGGTTGTGGTCTGGAAATCCGCAGTCGTAAAGCAGCCGGCGGTCGCGCAAAGGGCGCCATTGCTGAACGTTCTTTGCGTAAATCCAGGTACGGGTTGGGCGATGATATTGCCACTCGCCATGTTGTTTGCCGCGATCGCTCCTACTGTGGCTCCGTCCAGAATGGTGAACGGGAAAGCGCTGCGGTAGAAGATCGTTCCGGAAACCTGCCACCCGCCGATGGCTGCATTCAGCATACGATTCTCGCTCTTGAACGGCAGAGCATAGACGTAGCTGCTGGTGATGTTGTGGCGGGCGTCATAGTCGGCGGCAGCGTATTGCGCCTTCACGTTGAACGGGTCGATTTGAGTCAGCACGCTGGTGATCACGCTGAACGGATTGATGCCGCCGTTCGAGTTGACGTCCATCGCGTGGGAGTAGGTGTAGTTCAGTCTGGCTGTCAGGCCGTGGAAATTCATCTCCTGCAGCGAGAAGGTGACGCCGTTGTAATTGGAATAGCCGGCATTCGTGAGCTGAAAGACATTTTGGACACGCGGATCCGCAGCCGTTGTGGGCAGCCCGACGCCGGTGAGATCGAAACCGGGCCCGGTGCAGGGCGAAGGGCAGAACGCGTTCAAATACGGGTTGACCATCAATTCATCAAAACCGCGATTGCCCACGTAATTAGCCGATACCACGGTGCGGGCCCCGAAAGTATGCTGCACTTCCAGGTTCCACTCGACGTATTTCGGGTTGAGGACTTTGCCAGACGTATCCGCGAAGTTTGGAACGATCAGGTTTCCCGTGCCGGTTGACAAGCAACCGCCTGGGATACCTGCGCCGCCGTTCGCCGCGGCAATCGCTCCGCTGTAGCCAGCTCCGCTGCTGCCGCCGGTGGTCAGACTGCCCCCGGAGTTAAAGTTCGACAGGAACGCGCTGTTGCACTGGTTAATCACATTCACGCCGCTGGTGGGGAAATCGCTGGGCGTCTGCGAGAAGGCGACCGTTCCAACCGCGGCATTATAGGCGTTGACCTGTGGGAAGTTCGTTGTGTAGTTGCTGAGCAGAGTGCCGGGATACAGATCGGTGAAAAGTCCCACACCGCCCCGGATGACCGTGTTTTGTCCGATCGGACTCCACGCCATGCCAATGCGGGGTTGGAAGACGACCTTCTCCACATCCGGCAGGATGCTGTGACGGCCGGTTTGGAAAGATCCGCCGAACGCGGAACTGTAGGGTATGGTGGCGCCGTGGGCCAGCTGGTCGAATGGTTCCACGCCGAGTGTGCCGCAGTTCGATTGGCATGCGCCGCCCGAATTGCGATCTGCTCGCAAGGTTAAGGTGAATTTCAACCTGGAGTTGACGCGATATTCATCCTGCCCGTAGATGCCAAAGCTGTAAAAAGCAATTGGCTGTTCGGCGCTGAGCGTAAAGTTTTGCTGGACGTTGCCACCGAAGGCCGGCTCAAAAATCTGGTCGTTGGCAAGGCCGAGCAGCGAGGTGACAATGACTGGGTACTGCGCGAGAACGGAAGACTGGTAGTCGCTGACGTCATCGCGCCGGAAGTTAATGCCCATTTTGAAGTTGTGATTTCCGCGGCTCACGGAAACGTCATCCACAAGCTGCCATTGGGTAACGTTGCGGCCTTGCGGATATTCGAAACCTGCGGAGAAGCCGCCAGGGTTTCCCGAGCCTGTGCCCACGCCCGCCAGATTCGAGCCATCCACAGTAAACGCCAAGTTTCCGGGAAACAGAGCGAGTGCGGCGGCTGGACTGGAGTTCCCGAAAATCGCCGAGTACCACAGCACGGAACCAATAAAGTTGTTCACGACCGTGGGGCTGAAGATGTGAGTGTAGTTTAACTGGCCCTCATCCTGCGGCTGAACGCTGTTGTCGTTGAAGACAGGGCTAAGAGCGTCCGTGTAGGTGGGCTGCACGCCACGATCGAATTTGACGCGTGCGAAGATTTTATTGTTGTCGTTGAAGTTGTAATCAACGCGGCCGCTGAGCAACCATTCTCTGTTGCCGTTCGGCACGGATTCAAAAATAGACTGAGTGCAAACGCCGCCGGTGGTCCCGGGAGCCACAGTGAAACCCGGGCAGCTGGCCGCGTTCGGAGTGGCTGCAGCGAACCCTGGCGCTTTTTCGTACAAATTAAAAAGGTTCGAGTAGAAGCCTTGCGTGGCCGCATCCGTCGGGACGTTGCCTTGCACATAGCTGATGAAGGCGGGTGTTGGATACGTCACGGTGTGGCCCGACGCAAAGATATAGCGAATGCCTTCGGTGTTCACGAAAAAGAAGGCCTTGTCTTTCTTGATCGGTCCACCAAATGACGCGGCCCATTGGTTGTTGTTTTCAAACGGACGCGGATTGCCCGCTAGCTTATTTAGCGGATCATTTGCGTTCAATTCTCGACCGGTCCAGTTATAAACGGCGTTTCCGTGGAACGCGTTGGTACCCGACTTGGTCGAGTAGTCAATTTGCGCGCCCGCCTGACGGCCGTACTGGCCGGTGTAAGCGTTGCTGACGACAGCTACTTCTTGCAGTTCATTGCCGCCGAGAAGCAAGTTGCTGGCGCCGGAGTTATTGAGGTTCAGGAAGGGATCGTTGTAGTCGTTGCCATTAACCGTGAACAGGTTCGCGGTGGCAGGCAGACCAAACGCTTCGAAATTGCCGTAGCCGCCGAGCGTGGAGTTGTTCATGATCACGCCCGGAGCGGTTTGCGCGACGTAGGTGATGTCATTGCCAGGGTTCGGAATGTTCTGAATCTGATTGGTGTCGAAGTTCGAAGAGATGTTCGCGTCTTCGGTCTGCAGAAGTGCGCCTTGCTCGGTGACGGTTACAGTGTCACTGGTCGCGCCAACTTCTAGTTTAATGTTCGCGAGCGTGATTTGACCGAGAAGCACTTCGGTGGACTGCGCCAGCTGCTTAAAGCCGGAGTGGGACACTGCGAGGGTGTAGTTGCCCGGCTTGAGCAGCGTGAACTGGAACGAGCCGGTCGTGCTCGTGGCAGCGGACAGGACAGCTCCTGTGTCGTTCGACTTCAAACTGACTGTGGCGCCCGCGATGACGGCGCCGGATGAATCGGTGACTGTGCCACCGACAGCGCCCGTGACGATGCTTTGCGCACCTGCCATCCCTGGGAGCATCAGCATCAGCGCCGCGAACAAAACGGCGAGCCCGAAAGGCTGCTTGAATCTCATATCTTGTTCTCCTGTTTCAACACGATTTGAGGTAGCGGGCTTGCCCCAACTGAAGTTCACGTGACTTGGTGAGAAATGAAATATCGCCCACTCCCCGCGCGGACAATTGCAACGATTCTGCCATCCCCAATAGTTTTTATATCGTTGATACAAAAGGTGTTAAGCGCGATTTGTATGCCAGAGAGTAGGGTTGCTATCCGAGTTCTAAAAACTAAACGCCAACCCGTATATGGTGATTCGCATAGGCGGTGCGACCAAAAATGGAAGGCACGAGCTGTGATTGGAATTCGTACCGGCTGATCGGTGGGAGACAGTCGTTGGGATGGGTGTGGGTAAACATACAGATTTGCGTGCGAGTATATGAAAATTGGTATGTAAGTTTGCGTACTAGTTTTTGTATTTCCAGTAAATTATTGATTCAAAAGCGTTTATTTTTGATTTTGCATGGAAACAAACGTGCGATGCAGCTGGTGGCTAAGGGTTTACGTGTATGGGGGCAGGGGTGAAGTCACAGCTTTCTCCGATATTCTCGCCACAATCTCTAGGAGGACGTATGAATTGGAAGCGGTTCTTCGCAGCGGTGTTTGCGCTGCTGGTAGTTCTATCGCTAGGTTCGACGCGGGCGACTGCGCAGACGGCAACTTCGGGTGATATCGCCGGGGTAGTGACCGATCCGAGCGGCGCGACAGTTCCTGGCGCGAAAGTTGGCTTGAAGGATGAAACGAAGGGCAACACGCAAGAGTCCACCACAAACAAGGACGGCGTGTACCACTTTTACTTGCTTTCACCGGGACCATATACGGTGACGGTGAGCGCGGCGGGTTTCGAGGGTTTTACTCGCCATTCCAACGTTGCGGTAGGCCAAATCGCGACCCTGAACGTACAACTGACGTTAGGTGCGTCGACTACAAGCGTGACTGTCACAGAAGCGGCTCCGCTATTGCAGACCGATAACGGAGATACGTCGAACTCGCTGAGTCAACAGCAGGTTTCCAACGTTCCGAACCCCGGGAATGATCTGAGCGCGATCGCGCAGCTCTCTCCTGGAATTATCGTCAACTCGCAGGGCGGTTACGGCAACGTCGAGGCGTTCGGCTTGCCAGCCACATCAAACCTCTTCACGGTCAATGGAATGGATGACAACGATCCGTTCCTGAACCTCAATAATTCTGGCGCGACAAACTTGCTGCTCGGATCGAACGAAATTCAAGAAGCGGACGTGGTTACGAATGGCTACTCGACCGGCTACGGGACTTTCTCAGGAATAGACGTAAACTACGTTACGAAGTCGGGAGGCAATGCCTTCCACGGGAACGCAGTTTACTACTGGAACGGCCGGGCGATGAATGCTAACTCATGGCTCCACAATGACAACGGCGAGCCGCGTTCGTTCGTGAACGCGAATCAGTGGGCGGCCTCGATCGGAGGGCCCATCAAGAAAGACAAAATATTCTTCTTTATCAACACGGAAGGGCTACGTGTTTTGGTTCCAGTCCCGCAGAACATCTTTGTGCCTAGTCCGGCATTTGAAGGTTCGGTCGTTGAAAACCTCACGAATCAAGGTTTGACCGCCTCAATTCCCTTTTACTGTCAGAACATGACGGTTACCGCACAAGACGGGACGAGCATCACGTGCCCGGCGGGAGTGCCGGGAGCTGGAAATGGAATTTTCAACATCTACAACGGAGCGAAGGGTTACGCCAATGCCGCAAATACGTTGGCGGGCGGCGGATGCGACAACGTCACTGGCGCCACTGGCGGCGCGGGCGTATTCGCGGGCTTTGTTGGAGGAGGTGGCACGACTCCTTGCGCTCAGAACCTTTTTGAGACACCTTCAAACTTCGCACCGGAGTGGCAGCTTGCGGGACGTGCCGACTGGAACATCGGGCCGAACGACCGAGCTTATGTCCGCATGCAATACGACGTCGGGACTCAGCCGACGAACACGGACCCGCTCAACCCATTGTTCAACACGCAGAGCTACCAGCCAGAATACCAAGGGCAATTGAACGAAACGCACTCCTTTGGACCTACGCTGACGAACCAGTTCCTGATGGCTGCCACGTGGTATTCAGCGATTTTCAAGGCCGCAGACCAGAATGCTACTTATGCCGCGTTCCCCACGACGCAAATCATCAATGACGGGGCGCTGCAAGGTATCGGCGGAATTAATTTCGTCTTTCCGCAAGGCCGCAACGTCACCCAAATCCAGTTCGGAGACGATGTCTCCAAAACGATTAGCAATCACACAGTGAAGTTTGGTGGCAAATTCCACAAGGATTACGTAAGCGATCACGACAACGGGGCGTATACCAGCGGTCTGCAACTTCCCCTGACCTTGGCAGACTTTGCCAACGGCGGCAACGTTCCCAATTATAGCGCCGCCGGATGCCCGACGGCGATAAACCCCAATGCGACTTGCGCCGATGGAACCGGGACACTGTTCGTTAAGGCCTTCGCGCAATCGCAGAATTTGCCGGTGCGCCTCTATGAAGTTGCGGGCTACGTCCAAGACGACTGGCGGATCAAGCCGAACCTGACGATTTCGCCCGGTCTCCGGGTCGAGCACGCGTCAAATCCTACCTGCGTGACTCTATGTTTCGCGCAGTTCTCAGAACCGTTCAGCGACATCGTCGCGGATCCAACTGGGGCTTACAACCAGCAGATCCAGACTAGCCGCCGACAAGCGCTCCTGAGCTACCAGAATCTCCAGTGGGAACCTCGAATCAGTTTTGCGTGGCAACCATTTGGTGGGAGCGCGTCGGGTATGCTGAAGTCTGATTTGGTGGTACGCGGCGGAATCGGGATTTTCTACGACATATTCCCCGGAATTATTTCCGACAATATGGCGCAGAACCCGAACTTGTATAATTCATTTACTCTACAGGAGATTAACCCAGCTCTGACGGGTGCTCCGCCAACTTGCGCCGGCTATTTGTCGCCAAATCAATCGCCGGGTAATAACTTGTTCGACTGCATCAACGCGGCAAACACGGCTTTTAACACTGCGTTCTTGACAGGTCTCAACTCGGTGGCTCCGAATCCTCCGCCGAACCCGACTTTCACGGAACCAAAAACCTACGCGCCGCAAGTGCAGAAGTGGAGCCTTGAGGTTCAGAAAGGGTTTGGGCCAAACGACTCGATCAACATCGGTTACTACGGAAACCACTCGATTCACCAACCGGTGCTGAACAACTCCGTGAACGCATTTGGGTTGGTCTCACAGCTTCCGGCGGCAGCACCGACCGAGCAGTACGGCACAGTGGAAGCTGTCGAAAGCGCAGGTGTCTCGAACTACAACGGCGTGATTGCCAGCTACAAACATCGCTTCTCTGGGTCGGCTGGCGGCGGCGTGTTCCAGTTCAATTACACGTACGGACATGCGCTGGATGAAATCTCAAACGGAGGTTTCAATCCGTTCGCCGCGAACGGCACTGGTGGATCTGCAGAGAGCATCACGCATCCGCAGAATCCGTTCGATTTGCGCAATATGTATGGTGACGCCGACTACGACGCACGGCACTCTCTGAACGCCAACTACGTCTGGGAGGTGCCCGTTCGGAAGGCGTTAAGGGGTCACGGTTGGGCGGCGCTCGTGGATGGATGGCAGGTCTCGGGCGCACTTTTGTATCGCACCGGCTTCCCCTTTACGGTAGTTGATGCAACCGACACAGACAGCAACAATTACGGTGGGACGATTTTTCCGAACCCCATCGCGCCGGTTACGAGTAACAGTTGCAACAGTGAAAAGAATTTCGGACCGAACGGCGTTCCTTGCGCTTTCGCCTCGGCCTTCGGCGGCTTCGGCGGCATTGCCGGCGGCTCGGAGACGACGTTTGGTGCTAACGGGCTACGTAACGCGTTCCGCGGTCCTTCGTACTTCGACACGGACTTCAGCTTCACGAAGAAGACGAATATCCCGCACTGGGAACGCGCGCAGTTGCAGCTGGGGTTGCAGTTCTTCAATCTTTTCAACCATCCCAACTTCAATTTGCCTGTGAACGACATCACCAATCCGAATTTCGGCACGGTGCAATCTCAGGTGAACCCGCCGACTAGCATTCTCGGTTCGTTCCTGGGTGGAGATGCTTCGCCGCGGTTGATTCAGGTTAAAGCACAGTTCGTGTTTTAGCCCGTTTGCTTCAATGAACGGCAACAATTGCGAATCTTTCGCGAGAAAGGACGCCCCGAACGATTGGGGCGTCCTTTTTTTTTCGGAATTGCTCAGATCGAGGAGTGGAAGTCGCAAACGGTTAACGGTTGTGACTTGCTCTCGCGGGCGTTTAGGCGTGCGTCTAGTCGCGGCTACGTTTAGAGGAAGTGGCGGCGAGGTTGCGTCGGAAGCAAGCTTTGCAATGGCGAGTCGGGAGCGTTAATCTGGGTCTGTTGCAGACGCGCCTTGTCGCGCAGCAATGGCTGGCGAATTAGTTTTCTCTTGAATTCGACTCCGGAGCTACTGACAACAATTGGTTTCGTCCTCCCGCGCTTTCGGCTTGTACAGGATGGTGCTTTGCGGCCTGTAAGACATTCTCGATAGTGTGTCGAACGGACGAATCGCCGACTTAAGCTGGTCTGAGAGGAGAAATACGATGCAAAGGAAAATAATCGGCGTTCTAGCGATCTTGACCATCACGGTGACGGTCTGGGCGGGCGGTGACCCATGGAAGTCCAAGCCGTATCAACAGTGGGACGAGAAGGATGTGATGACGGTGTTGCAAACGTCGCCATGGGCTAAGGTGGGTGTACCTGCCTCCGGCTCTTGGCGCCCGATGGGCACGGCTCCCGCCGACACCTCCAACCTCGGCGTTGCGGGCTCTTCTAGCGACAAGTCCCATGTGTCAGCTGGTGCCAACTCCAATCAACCGGGAGGGGATGAGAAGGAGGTCAATGCGACGTCGCAGACGTACAACATTTTTTGGTGGTCGTCCCGGACAATTCGCGAGGCGGCGGAGCGTCGCGCGGTTTTGAAAGGTGCGACGACACAGGCAGACGCTGAAAAGGCGCTTGCCGCGGTTCCTGACTCCTATCAGATTCTGGTTAACGCAGTTAACATGGCGACTTTTGGCAACCGTGGGGAGGAGGCTTTTAAGAGCGCAGCGTTCCTCGAACTGAAGAAGACGAAACAGAAGATTAGCCCTACCGCCGTAATCTTTCAGAAGGGGGCCGATGGAAAAGTCGTTGGCGCCATCTTCAGCTTTCCCAAAACGACCTCCAATGGCGAACCTCTGATTTCACCGGACGAAAAGGAGATCGATTTTAATCTGCGCATTGCAGATTCATGGATTCGGACGTTTTTTAGTCCGAAGCAAATGGCGGATTCTCAGGGCGTGGACCTATAGTTAAACGAACGGTTTTCGGGGAGGAGTTTCTGGCGGAAACGCGCCTCTTGAGCCCGTCATGATCGCTCCCAACGATTGGGCGAATGGCGGGCTGGATATGCCGTTCTCGGTGATTATGGCGGTGATATAACGCGCCGGGGTTACGTCGAAGGCGATGTGCGCGGCGCGGACGTCTGGGGCTGTGCGGACTCCCGCTGCATGCGTGACTTCTGCTGGCGAGCGTTCTTCGATGGGGATTTGATCGCCCGTGGAGAGCGAGAGGTCAATGGTGGAAGTAGGCGCCGCGACGTAGAACGGAACATTATTTTCTTTAGCCAGGACCGCGATTCCGTAGGTACCGATTTTGTTGGCCGTGTCGCCGTTGGCGGCGATGCGATCGGCGCCGACTACTACGGCACCGACGCCGCCGGTCCTGAGGAAGTGGCCGACCATGTTGTCGGTGATCAGCGTCAGCGGAATGCCGTCTTCGTTCAGTTCCCACGCGGTTAAGCGCGAGCCTTGCAGATAGGGGCGCGTTTCGGGGACCAGAACTTCGATCTGATGGCCCGCTTCGATCGCCATGCGGATCACGCCCAGCGCCGTGCCGATTCCCGCTGTGGCTAGCGCGCCGGCGTTGCATTGCGTCATCACGCGGCCGGATTTTGGCATCAGCGCGGCGCCAAATTTTCCGATAGAGCGATCGCCGGCTTGGCGCTCTTCGAGCACCAGCAGCGCTTCCTGCACCATCGCCGCGCGAATTCCTTCCAAGCCTGCCGCGCCATTCCGCGAAGCGGCGAGCGCGAGTTCTTCGAACCGGCGTTTCAAGCGAGCGATGGCCCAGAAGAGATCCACGGCGGTGGGGCGGGTGTGCGCGAGGGTTTCGCAGATCGACGGGAAATTCGGCGCGCAGTTCTTCTAGCGTTTTGGCGCGGGAATGCTGCACGCCCAGCGCGATGCCCATGGCCGCGGCCACGCCGATCGCCGGGGCGCCGCGGATGATCATCGTTTGGATGGCTTTGGCGACGTCGCGGTAATCCGTATACGTGTAATGGACCACTTCTGAAGGCAGCTTCAGCTGATCGAGGATCACGACGCCGGCTGGGGTCCACCGAATGGGTTCCACTGTGTGCAACGCTTTCGTCTCCGTTACTAGTCTGTGCGGGATGCTGCGCACAAATTTCTATTGTAGCTGATTTCGCGGGGTTCTTTGCAGGGGGATTCCGCAGGCCGCTCGGCCATTGTTGCGGCTAAGGCGCCGCAGGGAAATAACGGAACCCGTGCGAGGCTACCAGAAAACCCAAGCACAGAAACGAATTGTAGCTGACGTGCAGAAGGTAGCTGGCGACTACCGTGTGCGTCCTGGCGCGGGCGTAGGTGAAGACGATGCCGACAACGACCAGCAGCGCAATCTTGGCCCAGGCTCCCCACAATTGCGATGCGTGCAGCAATCCGAAGAGCGTGCCGGTGACCAGGATGCTCGTGGTCACACCGAAGGTGCGCGCGATCACCGGATAGATGTAGCCGCGGAAGATGGTTTCTTCCAGCACGGGCGCCACAAGCACGGCCATGGACATCAGCAACAGCGCGCTGCGGCGATCTTCGAAGAATTCTTGCATCAGCGTCTGTTTGGGGGCTTTGAACAATGCGGATGAAATCGTCACCAGGATCGCGAGCAGGCAGCCGCTGAGAATTAATCCCAGATAGGCAGCTGCGCGGGGCGTCTGGCTGGTTTCCAGAGGGCGCCAGCCGGTGGTGCGCCAGAAAGGTGCGCGAAAGGTGTGGCGCATTTGCGCGGCGAGATACGCCAGCAGCACCACGGACAACAGCGCTTGATTCAAGATGAGGAAAAGGCTTTCCGTGGCGGCGACATTTTGGATTTGACGATAGCTGACGCCGAACATCGCAAAACCTTTGACCAGAGAAAAGAAGAGAACCACTCCTCCGGCGACGGCGACGATTAGCAAAAGCAGTAAGTCAATCCAGCCCCACGGCACGCGAAGATCTTTCGGGAGCAGCGGATCAAAGGCGCCCAGATAGCCGGGCGTGATGGAGGCCTCCATACGTCGGCTGGGGGATTCTGACGTTGGCTCGGGGGCGCGCGCGCCGTCCGGCTGCGGAGGATTGTAATCGTCTAAGGTCATTCGCGAGCGTTGTTGCGAGTCCTCTTTCAATATACTTCATTCGTCGCCGGGCATCGAGATGTTGGCGCCCGGGCAAGCTGGGGCGCAGCCCTTCGAACCGGCGCTGCCGGTTCTCAGGATGAATCGCCCTGTAGGGCGATTCACAAGCAGCGCCCGTACCAACCAAGATAAATTCTCGTGCCTCTGCTACTGCTCCACCGAGGGCTTCTTGTTTGCGCCGTTTGCGCCATGGGAGCTTGTGCCGTTGCCGTTAAGGGCGCGAGCGAGAATTTGGCCAGTGTAGGATTTTTTCACGCGCGCGACCTGTTCGGGCGAACCTTGCGCAACGATGCGGCCGCCTTCTTCGCCGCCTTCCGGGCCAAGGTCAATGATCCAGTCAGCTTGTTTGATGACGTCCAGATTATGCTCGATGATCAGCACGGTATTGCCGAGCGTTACGAGCCGGTTGAGCACGTCGAGAAGTTTTTTTACGTCGTCGAAATGCAGGCCGGTGGTGGGCTCGTCGAGAATGTAGAGCGTGCGGCCGGTCTGGCGCTTGGAAAGTTCGCGCGCGAGCTTGGTGCGCTGGGCTTCGCCGCCGGAAATGGTGGTAGCGGATTGGCCGAGTTGCACGTAGCCGAGGCCGACGTCCACAAGCGTCTGGAGTTTTATCTGAATGGCCGGAATATTTTCCAGGACTTTGAGAGCTTCTTCGATGGGCAGCTCGAGGAGATCGGAAATGGAAAGGCCTTTGTAACGCACGGCGAGCGTTTCGGCGTTGTAGCGTTTGCCGCGGCAAACTTCGCAGGTGACGTACACATCGGGCAAGAAATTCATTTCGATGCGGCGCTGGCCGTCGCCCTGGCAGGCTTCGCAGCGTCCGCCTTTTACATTGAAACTGAAACGGCCTGGGCGATAGCCGCGCTCGCGCGATTCCGGCAGCATGGCGTAAAGCTCGCGGATGGGCGCGAAGACTCCGGTATAGGTGGCGGGATTGGAGCGCGGCGTGCGCCCGATGGGCGCCTGGTCAATCTGCACAACTTTATCAATGTGCTCAATGCCGGTGATGGCGCGATGCGCGCCGGGTTTTTCCATGGAGCGATAGAGTTTCGCGGCGAGCGCGCGGTAGAGAATATCGTTGATGAGCGTGGATTTTCCGGAGCCGGAGACGCCGGTGACGACGGTCATGAGGCCGAGGGGCAGCGTGACGTCAATATTTTTCAGATTGTGGCCGTGCGCGCCCAGAATCGCGATGGATTTTCCGTTCGGGCTGCGCCGCGTTTCGGGCACGGCGATTTTTGCTTTGCCCGAAAGATACTGGCCCGTGAGCGATGCGGGGTTGGCGGCAATTTCTGCCGGCGCGCCGGCGGCGACGAGATATCCGCCCGCTTTTCCGGCGCCGGGCCCGAGATCAACCACGTAATTGGCACGGCGAATGGTTTCTTCGTCGTGTTCGACCACCAGAACGGTGTTGCCCAGGTCGCGCAGCGTCTCCAGAGTATTGAGCAGGCGGCCATTGTCGCGCGCGTGCAGGCCGATGGAAGGCTCATCGAGCACGTAGAGCACGCCGCGCAGGCGCGAACCGATTTGAGTTGCCAGCCGGATGCGCTGCGCTTCCCCGCCGGAAAGCGTGGCCGCGGAGCGGTCCAGCGTGAGATAGCCCAGACCGACGTTAAGAAGAAATTCCAGGCGCTCGGCGATTTCGGTGAGCGGCCGGCCGGCAATTTTGTGCTGGCGCAGGGTGAGTTTGGCGCGGATTTTATCCACCGCGGCGCGCGCGGCGGTGAGCGGCAGTTCCGTGAAATCGGCGATCGAGAGGCCGGCAATTTTCACGGCGAGGCTTTCGGGACGCAGGCGGCGCTCGTTGCACGCGGCGCAGGGAGCGGGCGACATGTATTGCGTCAGCCATTCGCGGTAATTGTCGGACTTCGATTCTTCGAGATTGGATTCCAGATGCGCCAGCAGGCCCGGGAAGTTGAATTCCTTCGCGTTTTTACCGTTGGCAGGATTGCCGTGGAGAATCAGGTTCTGCGTCTTGCGCGAAAGTTGTTCGAAGGGCGTATCCAGATCGAATTTGTAGGCCGCTGCGGCCAGGCGCATGGTGCGCTGCAAATACGTGGAACCGGAACCGGGCCCTAGGCCGCCTTCGAACAAGGGTTTGGTCCAATCCACGATCACTTTGGAAGGATCGAAATCGTATTTCGAGCCGAGGCCGTGGCACTCGGTGCAAGCGCCATAGGGCGAATTGAAGCTGAAGGAGCGCGGCTCGAGCTGCGGAACGGAAATGCCGCAATCGGGGCAGGCGAGTTTCTCGGAATACACGCGCTCGTCACCGCCCACGACGACGATGGTGACGAGTCCTCCGGTGAGCTTCAGCGCGGTTTCGATGGATTGCTCAAGGCGCTGCGCGATGCCATTTTTCAGAAGCAGGCGATCCACCACGATTTCGATGGTGTGATTCTTGCGGCGGTCGAGCGGAATCGGTTCGTCGAGATTCACCAGGTCGCCATCCACGCGCGCGCGGACGTAGCCTTCCTTCGCGTATTTTTCGAGTTCCTTTTTGTATTCGCCTTTACGTCCGCGGACTACCGGCGCGAGCACCATGATGCGGTCGTCCGGCTTCAGCGCGAGCACGGATTGCACAATTTGTTCAGTGGACTGGCGCGTGATGGGTTTGCCGCAATTGGGGCAATGCGGAGAACCGATGGCGCTGTAAACGACGCGCAGGTAATCGTAAATTTCGGTGATGGTGCCGACGGTGGAGCGCGGCGAGCGCGTGGTGGTCTTCTGTTCGATGGCGATGGAAGGCGAAAGGCCTTCGACGGAATCAACGTCGGGGCGTTCCATTTGATCCAGAAACTGTCGCGCGTAGGCGGAAAGGGATTCCACGTAGCGGCGCTGGCCCTCGGCGTACAGCGTGTCGAAAGCGAGCGAGGATTTGCCCGAACCGGAAAGCCCTGTGATCACCGTGAGCGTGTTGCGGGGGATTTCCAGATGAATATTCTTCAGGTTGTGCTGCCGGGCGCCCCGGATAACGATTTTTTTCAGGCCCATTTTGGGGTGGGATGCTCCCTACAGGATGCACCGTCATACACTGGGTAAAATGCGCCCAGTGTAATCTATCAACATAGCAAGACCGCTACGGTGCGGTCAAGCAGCAGCCCGCATACGAAAATAAATCGAACTCGTTTGCGACGGCAGCGTCTAGGGGGAAATTTTGCCCTGGAGCTTGGAGTTTTTACTTGGGGGCGAAAGTCGGAAAGCCTTTGTTTTCAGTAAGTTGAGTTTGGTTAACGGCGTGCGATGTGTATCTGCGTCAGAGGGAGGGAAAGCCGAGGATCCCTTTAGGGGATTGAGGGCTGGGCCGGCTTCCTTCCCTCGGCCTCTCTCGCCACATTCATAAATTTCATACGGGCCTACAACGGCGGGAGCGTCTTCATTCTGCTGGAGTTGTTCCGGCTTCTGCGTTTTCGATTTTCCGCGAAATCCAATCCATACAAAAATGCGTGGGAAGAAAAATTCCATTCCCGTTTACAATCATGGGACGGCTGGGGCGTGGTCCAATTGGTAGGACACCTCACTGTTAATGAGGACGGTGTTGGTTCGAGTCCAACCGCCCCAGCCAAATTCTTCCCGCCGATTTGCCCGCCACGATAATTTCAATCCCTTTAATCTTTGATGACGGGGAAGCCGGCTTCGGTCCAGCCGCGCCAGCCGCCGTCCATGGAGATCACGTTGGTGTAGCCCATTTTTTGCAGATTGTCCGCCGCGAGCGCGGAGCGGAAGCCGCCGCCGCAGTAGAGGACGATGTTGGCGGATTTGTCGGGGATCGCTTTCTCGATGTCGCGCTCGATGATGCCTTTGCCGAGGTGCAGAGCGTTGGGGATGTGGCCGCGGGCCCATTCGCTTTCTTCGCGGGTGTCCACTAGGATCAGTTTTTCGCCGGTGTCTAGTTTCCTTTTCGTGGCTTGAACGTCTTCTTCTTTGATGCGCTTCTTGGCGTCGGCTACCAGTCTAAGAAAACCTTCGGGATGATTGGCATGGCTCATTGTTTCACCTCGTCGTTCGTTTCAATTCCAGGGCAAAAACATAACACGATGCTCGTCGCGTCGTCACTTCATGTCGCGCCAGTTGGCGCCTACCTTGGTGTCGGCCACCAGCGGGACGCTGAGCTTGTGGATGCCTTCCATCACTTCTTTGGCCAGCTTGGTGAGCCTGGGAATTTCTTCTGCGGGGCCTTCGAAGAGCAGCTCGTCGTGAACCTGCAGGATCATTTGCGATTGGAAATTTTCCGCGGGCAGCCGGCGGTCGAGTTCGATCATCGCGAGCTTGATCAGATCGGCGGCGGCGCCCTGCATGGGCGTGTTCATGGCGGTGCGTTCTGCGAAATTGCGCATGTTGGGCTGCGGCGAATTAATTTCGGGGATCTGGCGGATGCGGCCGAAGAGAGTGCGCGTCACCCCAGTCTGGCGCGTTTCCGCAATCTGGCGGTCGAGGAAATCTTTTACGCCGCGGTAGCGTTCGAAATATTTGGCGATGAATTGCGCGGCTTCTTTTTGCTCAATGCCGAGCTGCTGCGCCAGGCCGAACGCCGAGAGTCCGTAAATCACGCCGAAATTGATCACTTTAGCGACGCGGCGATGCTCGCGCGTTTGCGCGAAGGGCGCGACGTCGAAAACTTCCTGCGCGGTGCGCGAGTGGATATCCTCGCCGCGACGGAAAGCTTCGACCAGGACTGGATCGCCGGAAAGATGCGCGAGAATGCGCAGTTCGATCTGCGAATAATCCGCGGAAAGAAGCTGGCAACCGGGTGCGGCGACGAAGGCAGCGCGAATTTCACGGCCCAACTCGGTGCGGATGGGAATATTTTGCAGATTTGGATTGGAAGAGCTCAGGCGGCCGGTGGCGGTGCCGGTCTGCGAGAACCGCGTGTGCAGGCGGCCGGAGACGGGATGGATCAGGCGCGGCAGCACGTCGGAATAGGTGGATTTCAGTTTCGCCAGCTCGCGGTACTCGATGATTTTCTTGGGCAGCTCGTGCACGGCCGCGAGTTCTTCCAGGATGTCGGCGGCGGTGGAACGCGCTTTGGCGCGGCTGCGGCGCGGAGGCTGCAGTTTCAATTTGTCGAAGAGGATTTCAGCGAGCTGCTGCGGCGAATTGATATTGAACGCGACTCCGGCGTGACCGTAGATCGTTTTTTCCAGCTTGCCGATTTCTTCCAGCGTGGTGGCGGAGATGCGCTCCAGCTCCACGGGATCCACGCGCACTCCGGCGGATTCCATGCGCGCCAAAACAGCTGCCAGCGGCAAGTCAATTTTTTCGTAGAGGTCCACCAGGCCTTGCGCTTCCACTTCGGCGCGGAGCACCGGCGCGACGCGCAGAAGAAAATCAGCGCGTTCGCCGGGGGCGCCGGAGAGCGTGCGGTTCAGATGGCGCAGCACGACTTCGGCAAATTCGTGATTCGCGGTGGTGGGCCGCAGCAAATAAGAATAGAGCATGGTGGCGTGGCGGATTCCGGCGACTGTGTTCGCTGGGGCTAGAGCTGAAACCGCCGATTTCTTTGCGGATTTTGCCGCGCTTGCAGCCTTGCCAGCACGAAGATCCGCACGAGCCGCCAGCAATTGAAATAATTTCGGGTCGTGGACGACTTTCGCATGCTTGGAATCGGCAAGCCATTCCTGCATGGCGGTGAGGGTCTTGTCTTCCCCATCGTTGGCGGCGATGCGCGCTTGCCCGGGCTTTGTGGAAACTTCGATGCCTAACACGCGCGTGCCGAAACCTTCTTCATCCGGGTCCTGCGCGTCGAGCGCGAGCCAAGCAGCGGTTTCACGCTCACGCGGAATCGCGTCGAGAAACTTTTTGAACGCGGCTGGCTGCTCGATCGGCGCGTAGTCCGTCTGCTGCGCGTCAGACAACGGAGCAAGTTCGCGCAGCAGAGAAGTGAAACCCAGCTCGGAGTAAAGCTCGCGCAAAGCGGCGGTGTCTGGTTCGCCGACTTTCATCGTGTCCAGATCGAGCTCTACCGGCGCATCCGTAGGAATCGTCGCGAGCTTCTTGCTGAGCGTGACGAACTCGCCGCATTTTTCCAGGGCTTCGCGATAACTCGTTCGCTTTACTTCGCTAGCGCGTTTTAAGGTTTCTTCGGCGCTGCCGAACTGCTGAATCAACTGCCGCGCCCCCACTTCGCCGATCCCCGGCTTGCGGCGCTCGCCGGGAGCTACTTTTTCATTGGGGTCGCGCGCCCCGGGAATATTGTCAATGGAATCGCCCATCAGGGCCATCACGTCCGCGACTTTCGAAGGCGGCACGCCCATCAGTTCTTCCACTTTTTTTTCGTCAATCAGCAGGTCGGCTTTGGTGGGATTCAGCACCAGCACGTTCGCCGTCACCAGCTGCAGCAGGTCTTTGTCGCTGGTGACAATAAAGACGTCCAGATTCTTTTTCGAAGCCAGGCGCGCCAGTGTGCCGATCACGTCGTCAGCTTCATATCCAGGATATTCCAGGATCGGCAGGCGCATCGCTTCGCAATAGCGGCGCACAAAGGGAATTTGCACGGAAAGATCGTCGGGCATGGGCGGCCGCTGCGCCTTGTAAGCGGCGAAGAGTTTGTCGCGGAAAGTGGGCGCGCTGACGTCGAAGGCGACCGCGACGTAATCCGGCAGGCGCTCCTTGTTGGTAAGCAGGCGGCGCATCATGGTGGCGAAGAGATACGGCACCTTGGTCGGGATGCCGGAGGAAGTTTGCAGGCGGTCCATGGGCGCGAAATACGCACGGAAGATGTAGCCCATGGCGTCAATCAAGAAGAGGCGCTTGCGGTCTGTGGGAGGCATGCTGGCTTTCCGGCGCCTGGAGCGCGGAAAGGAAAGTATAGCAGACGAGGCGTGCAGGTGTAGTTCGCGGCGACCGGCCACCGCTGGCCGCTGCTGGCCGCCGCTATCCAACGCTGGCCGCGCTTCCCGGATTGTTGGCGATTCCGGGATGTTCGCATATATTTGACGGACGTCGAACGGGGTGGAGTGTGTTCTTCGAGGAGCTTTCATGATCCGCGCGGTGGCAGTGTGCGTGCTCTTGATTTTCGTGACTGGCGCGACGGCTGCACCGCTGCAGGTTGAGCAGAGCCGCTACGTGGTGAAAACCAGCAGCAAGATTGAATTTCACGCGACTTCGACGTTCGCAAAGGTGGTCGGAGTGTTTCATTCCTGGGATGCAAATATGAAGATGCCCGCGGACAAATTTACGGATGCTTCCCTGGTGCTGGAAATCGACGCGGGCAGCGTGACCACCGGAAGCGGGTTGCGCGACAAAGAAGTGAAGGGAAAAAATTTCTTCTCGGTGCAAGAGCATCCGCAAATTCGATTCGCATCCAAGAGCATTTCCGCGGACGCTACGCCCACGAAATATCAGATGGTTGGAGAACTCACGATACGCGGGATCACCCAGCCGGTTGCGGTTTCCATTATGCTGCTGCGGCAGGACGATGGGCATGAATGGGTTGATGGAAGTTTTTCGTTCAATCGGCGGGATTTTGGAATGACGCATAACCTGCCGTTCGACAAAATCGCCAACACCGTGCTGGTGCAATTTCACCTGGATACGGTGAACGGCACCGCGCCGGTAGCGCAGAACTGAAGCGCCGACACGTAAACCGCCGGACCATCGTTAAGCACCCTCGCGCAGCACCGCCGCAATACCCTTGGAACATCCTGCGATGCCAAACGCACGCTGCGCGCTCGGCTTCGAAGAGGCCGGGTGAGCTGCTGCCCTCCACCCGCGGCGCGTTTGCTACCAGATAACGTGCTTGACTCCCTATCCCCCTGAGGCTTATAGCTATAGCAGCAATTTTGAAGGGTGGATTCGTGGGGCCCGGTGAGTCGTCCGCAGGATTTATCGCGGTCATTCGCATTTTTGATAGGACAAGCCTGCCTCGCAAGCCGTATAAGCCTGCACAGGAGAAAACCATGAAGATTTCCAGCCGCTGGGGTGTAGTCGTTGCCATCGTGTGCGCGATTTTATTGATGATGCTGGCGGCAGCGCCGGGGTGGGCGCAGACATTTCGCGGAACCATTCAGGGCACGGTGACGGACAGCAGCGGCGCGGCGCTGGTAGGCGCGACGGTGACGGTGCACAACGTGGACACGGGTGTGGACCGCATTACCAACACGACCGCGGATGGCGGCTACCTGATGCCAGAGTTGCCGGTGGGGACGTACGACGTCATTGTGGAAATGTCGGGCTTTCAGAAGTCCAAGGTTGCCGGTGTGGCGGTTACGGTCGCGGCAGAGCGCCGCGTGGACGTCAGCCTGAAGCCGGGCCAGGTGAGCCAGCAGATCGTGGTGTCTGGGGAAGAAGTACCGGTGGTGGAAACTTCCAGCGATACGCTGGGCGGCTCTTTCGAAAGCGAATCTGTAGAGAACTTGCCGATTAATGGACGCGATTATACGAAGCTGCTGATCTTGGTTCCCGGCGCCACAGGCGAGCCGAACGGCGGAGGGGATTCTCCCGGCTCCTACGGCCAGTTCAGCGTGAATGGTAGCCGTGGCCGCGCAAACAATTACCTTCTCGATGGCACGGATATGAACGACGGCTACCGGAACCTGCCGGCGATCAACCAGGGCGGCGTATTCGGCACGCCGGGAACAATTCTGCCGGAAGATTCTATCCAGGAATTGAGCGTGCTTTCGAACACGGAAGCGGAGTACGGGAGAAATTCGGGTTCGGTGGTGAATATCATTACCAAGAGCGGAACGAATACATTTCATGGCAGCGCATTCGAAGATTTCAGAAACGCGGTGCTGAACGCGCGGAACTACTTCAATGAAGTGGGCCAGCCAAAGGACGCCTTCCGGAATAACCAATTTGGGGGAACGTTAGGCGGTCCCATCATCAAGGACAAAGTGTTCTTTTACGGTTCGTATGAAGGGCAGCGCGAAGGGATGTCCATCACTTCGCTTAACGACGTCCCCACATTAGATGATCAGACTCCCGGAGTCCACCCCAACGATTACACGCAAGCGATCGCGTCGTTGGGGGGCACCGTGCCATGCACCACCACGGTGATTGCCTGTGTGAACGCAAACGCCAGCGTAATCAATCCCACGATTTTGAACCTCTACAACTTGTGCAATACCAATGGCCATTGTTCTGGCTTCCACGATGTCTGGCCCACAACATCAGCGATTGGCGGGCCCGCATCGAACAATCTGGACAGTGCGATCGCGAAGATTGATTACAACATGAACACAAACAACCAGATTTCCGGGCGTTACTTCTTCGGAAACAGCCATCAGAGCTTTCCGCTCGGCGTGGGAGGAGGTAACAACCTGCCGAATACCAACACCAATGCGCCGATCCGGACGCAGCTGGTGTCTTTAAGCTGGGTGCGAACGGTTTCGGCGGAGCAAGTGAACGAATTGCGCTTTGGATGGAACCGCTATCGCAACGGTTTTTACCCTCAAGATGCCTCGGTTTTCGGCGATCCCAATACTTCGCTGGGGATCAATACACTTGATCTGCTTGGCGCGGGCACGGCGCTGTCTCGGGATTTCGGACTCCCCACGTTCGAAGTGAGCGGTCTGGCGCACCTTGGTTCTTCCGGGTTTTCCAATCCCCGCGACCGCGTGGATAGCAATTATCAACTTTTCGACAATTTCTCGTGGAAGATAAACCGGCACGACGTCAAGTTTGGCGGCGAGTATCGCCGGACGACAGTAAACTCGTTCAACGATCTCCTGGCGCGCAGCGAGCTCGATTTTGGCAGCCTTGCCGAGTTTCTGGGGGGCGGGCTCGATGACGGAACCGAAAACTTCGGGAACACCTCACGGAACGCTCACCAGAACTTCCTGGCGTTTTACGTCCAGGACAGCTATCACGTAAACAGCCGGCTGACGGTGAATCTCGGTCTTCGCTGGGATTATTTTGGAGTGATCGGCACGGATGGCAACCAGCTCAGTATCTATGATCCGACCGTCGGCCTCATCCGGCCCGGTCAGCTATATCCCAAGGATTTGAATAATTTCAGTCCGCGTGTGAGCCTGGCCTACGACGTATTCGGCAAGGGAAAGACGGTGGTGCGCACTGGATTTGGGGTTTTCTATGACGCTGGATCGCAGGACTTCTTCACGGGCCAGCTTGCGTATAACACGGACAATACCGGACCCGCTTACAATCCGGTCGGTCCCAATCCAGTGTTCATCACGTACAACCTGAATCCCGTGCTGCCTACAGGCGTTGCAGGTCCGCTCACCGGTGATACGATTATTCAACCCAACGTACCCATTTTTGAACCAGCTTCCGTGACACCGGGAACCGCATCGAGCACGGACGCGTTCACCGTCTCTCAGAAGCTGCGCACGCCCTACGTGTACAATTTCAACTTCAATATCCAACAGGAGCTGGTGCGCGATACTGTTTTGGAAGTGGGCTACGTAGGATCGGCCGGCCGGAAGCTTTTCCACTTCGTGGACATAAACCAGCCCACTCAGGCGCAAATAACGGCAACCGACGAATTCTGCGGATTCACGGGGGAAATTGAGCGCGGCACCCCGCAATGCGCGGGCGCACCGATTGTTGGTTTCACTACACCCCTGAGTTCTTTGGCGCCAAACCCGCCGTTCTACCTCAATCAAATTCAGACCAGCGCGAATTCGAACTATAACTCGCTGCAGGTTTCGTTGACGCAGCGGAATTGGCATCATTTCAATAATCAGGTGGCCTACACCTGGTCACATTCGATTGATACGGCCAGCGACGGCCAGGACTACGTCCCGAACGCTTCGCAGCCGAATGACAGCACCAATCCGGCGGGAAACAAGGGCAGCTCCAATTTTGATGTGCGCAATCGTTTCGTGATCACGTCAACGTACGACGTTCCCGCCGCAAAATCGCTGGGTAAGTTTGGATCCGGGTGGGCCTTGAGTGGAGTGGCGACCGTTATGAGTGGCCATCCGTTCTCGCTGAATTACGATTTCGAGGGAGACTACGACGGAAGCGGAGAATTTTTTGGGCGCCCTGACGTGGCGGGGCCACTCCAGTACAACTATCACAATCCGGGCGAATTCCTTAACCTGACTTCTTTCGCGGTGCCCTGCACGCTGGTGGGCGGAAATGCTGACTCGAATTGCACACCGGGAACGCGCCATTTCGGCGACGAGGGCCGCAATTCGCTTCTCGGACCTAACTACCGCGACCTGGACTTCGCGATCAGCAAGATGACCTCGATCAACGAACGATTGAAAGTGCAATTCCGGGCGGACATCTACAATCTATTCAATCACCCCGCTTTTTCCAGCCCGTTGCTGCCGGCCTTTTTTGCGGACGCTGCACCTAACGGCATTAGCGATGGCACGCCCGCGACGTGCGGCCCCACCGTTACCATTGGCCGGAGTTGCGGCTTCTACGCAAATTACGGCGACTTCGGACGTCGGCCTGGGCAACCCTGTCTTGGGTGGCGGCGGTGCGCGTAGCATCCAGTTTGCGCTTGAAGTTTTTGTTCTAGTAGCCGACCACGATTCGGAGAGAATGGAGCGGCTCGGTGGCCGTCGGTTCTGGAGGCTGCCGGGCCGCTCTTCTTTTGTGGCTTCTTTGCGATAAGTGCAATAGCTTGTTCAAGATATCGTGTTCTTCGCCGGGCACAAGCGATGTACACACACAACGTTTTGCATTTCGCGCGCCGCAAGAGGATGATGAATCTGTGAAAATTTCGAACCTTACCTGCGGCCGTTCTAGTGCTCCCCTGCCGGTGCTCCCAGCCAGCCGCCCTTGGGTCGAACGCCCCCCAAAACGCCAATTTCTATTCAATACAAATGAACCCCTTTCTCGCAGCCGCAATTTTGCAACCCTAACAAAACAAAGCACTTCGTTTTTTCTATTCAGTACAAATGAGCGGTCACCAATCGCCACCCATGGACAGTTCCAGTCGCCGAAGACCTCGTTCTGCTCTGGTTCACACCGGTCCACTTTTTCGCTATCCATATACTCGCTCGTTGGGGACCATGAAGTGTCCGAGCAGAACCCAGCGGGGAGAAACGACACGACGCAGCGTAAGCCACTGATATGTCACGGATTTGAAATATTTCGCTAGGATCATGCGTATTCATATATGGAGCGACGCAAGAGCATCGGCGAGATGAGCACCGCGGAACTAGCGGATTTGCTAGCGCAGGTCCGGGCGGGCGATTCAGACGCCTGGGGCGACCTCTATGGCCAGTATGCTCCGGCGATTTTCCGGTTTTGCCGGCGGGCATTGCCCACGCGTGAAGACGCGGAAGACGCCACCACAGAAATATTTATGAAGGTACGGCAAAAACTCGGGATGTACGATTCGTCGCGGCCCTTCACGGCGTGGCTTTATAAAGTGGCCAGCAATCATTGCTGGGACACGCTGCGCCGCCGCCGGATTCGCCAGGACCTGGAGACCGGCGACCTGGAGACTTTGCCTCTCGAGCATCCCGATCCCAGCCAGCTCGAACAATTACAAATAGATCACGATAGCAAACACGTTCGCGCCGGCCTGGCGAAATTGCCGGACCGCGCGCGCATGGCGTTGGTGCTGCGCTATTACTCGGAGATGAGTTACGACGAAATCGCGGACACGCTGGGAGTGCGTCGCGCGTTCGTGGGCGTGCTATTGCTGCGCGCGCGTCATCAACTGCGCGATGTGCTGGCGGAAAGCGGCGGCGGATTGCAGGGCGCGGCTGCCGGGGGAAGGTCATGAGCCACTTCGATGAAATGACGTGCCTGCTGTATCTGGAAGGGCAGCTCGATGCGGACCACGCGGAGGGAGTGCGCACTCACGCGGCGGGGTGCGCCGAATGTCGCGGGCTGCTGCGCGCGCTGCAAACGGAAAGCGTGTGGCTGCGCGAATCGCTGGAAGCGGACGACGAATCGGTTCCCGCGCGGCTGGTGCAAGCGCCGGAACATGGCGGCGCGCCGTGGGGCTGGATTACCGCGCTGGGATTGAGCGCGGGCGGAGCGTACACGGCGTGGAGCGGATTCGTCGAGCCGTGGCGAGCGCAGGCGGCGCAGGCCGGTTTCACGCAAGGAAATTTACTCACCATGCTTTTTTTCAGCGGTGCATTCTGGAAAGGATGGGACGCGATGCGAAGCCTGATCGAATTTCTGGCGATGGCGACACTGGGGCTGGTGGTGATGTGGCTGCTGCGGCGTCATCTGCGACGCTCGACGGCGCTGGCGGTAGTGATGGGCGCGCTGGCGCTCGCAGTGGCGCTGCCTCCTACTGCCGGAGCCGCGGAGCTGCGGCACGGCGATCCAAATTATTCGCTGCCGGCGGGAGAAGTGATCCATACAGATTTAATTGTGTCGGCGGATTCCACGCGGATTGATGGCGACGTGGAAGGCGACCTGATCACGTTTTCGCGCAGCGTGACGGTGAATGGGCACATCAAGGGCGACATCATCGCGTTCAGCCAGGAATTGCGCGTGAATGGCCCGGTGGATGGAAACGTGCGCGCGTTCGTGCAGAACTTGCAGCTTTATGGGAAGGTGGCGCGCAACGTGTTGGCGTGGGCCGGCGATGTGAACCTGGACCAGGACGCAATCGTAAACGGCACCTTGACGGCGGGATGCGGCCACATGGAAGTGAACGGGAAACTTGTCGGGGATTTGCTCGCGTATTCAGGAGATGTGGACATCAATGGGCAGTTGGGGCGCAACGCCAGGATTCGCAGCGGACATCTGACGATCGGGTCCAGGGCCGAGATCGCGGGGCAGACGACTGCCGAGCTACGACAGGCTCCTGAAGTTTCAACCAGCGCGAAGTTGGGCAGCCCGCTGGATTGGAAGATCACCAAGCGCGATTCGGAGAACCGTTATTCATCGGTGCGTTACTACGTGCACCAGATTTTGAAGTGGGGCGCGAGCTTTTTGTTCGGACTGGTGCTGCTCTTTGTGGTGCCGAATTTCTTTTTTGACGCAGTGAGCGCGTGCAACAAGACCGCACCGGCCATCGGATTTGGCGTGCTGTTCTTGTTCGCCATACCCATTGCCGCAGTCATTGTGTGCATCACGGTGGTGGGTTTGGGCGTGGGAATATCCGCAATGATGTTCTGGGCGATTGCCATTTATGCAGCGCAGGTGTTGGTGGGCGCGTGGCTGGGAGAAAAAATTCTGGGCGCGGGCGCCGGCATCGGGGCGGCACTAGGACGTTTGGCGCTGGGGCTGGCGATCTTGCGTGCGCTGGGGATGCTGCCGTTTCTGGGCGGATGGATTTCGTTCGTCGTGGTGGTCTGGGGAATGGGTGCGGTGGCGCTGGCGATTTACAAGAACATGCGGCCACAGTTGGCGGCTGCGGCGGTGGCGGTCTAAACTTTGCGCGGCGGCGGTAGGCAGCGCCGATGTATCGCGGGCTGCTCGTTGGCGCTAGGAGACGACTCCGAGTTTTTTTCCTACGCGCCCGATGATTTCGGCGGCGCGCTCCAGGTCGGCGCGTTTGTGAGTGGCGGTGACGATGGTGCGCAGGCGCGCTTTTCCTTCGGGCACAGTCGGAAAGCCGATCGCGCCCGCGAAAACTCCTTCCGCGAATAATTCCCGCGAAAATTGAAATGCTTTGGCCGCTTCGCCCACCATGATGGGCGTAATTGGCGTCTCGCTCTTGCCCGTATTGAATCCCAGCTTCTTCAATTTCCGTTTGAAGAATTTCGTGTTGGCCCACAGCTTCTTGATCAGCTTGTCTCCTGCTTCGGAATCCAGCAGCTCGAATGCGGCCTGGCACGTGGCTGTCACCGATGGCGGATGCGAAGTGGAGAAAAGAAATGGCCGCGCGCGCTGATAAAGGAAATGCAATCAAATCGCGCGAGCCGCAGACGTAACCGCCGATCGAGCCAATCGCTTTACTGAGCGTGCCCACCTGAATATCCACGCGGCCGTGGCAATTCAGATGGTCAATGCTTCCGCGGCCACGGCTGCCCAGAACGCCGGAGGAATGCGCGTCGTCCACCATCATGATGCAACCATATTTCTCGGCGAGGTCGCAAAGCGCGGGAAGATTCGCGATGTCGCCATCCATGGAGAAGACCCCGTCGGTGATGAGCAGCTTCTTGCCGTTCCAGTCTTTGGTTTCCTGCAGCACGCGTTCGCAATCGGCGGCGTCCTTGTGTTTGAAGACCTTGATGGTGGCGCGCGAAAGGCGGCAGCCGTCAATGATGGAGGCGTGATTCAGCTCGTCGGAGATGACGAGATCTTCCTTGCCAAGAATTGCGGAAACGGTGCCGGCGTTGGCCGCGAATCCTGATTGGAGCACGACGCAGGCTTCCACCTTTTTGAAGCTGGCGATTTGCGCTTCCAGGTCCATGTGCATTTTCATGGTGCCGGCGATGGTGCGCACGGCGCCGGAGCCAACGCCGAATTTGCGCGTGGCTTCAATGGCGGCGCGGCGAAGCTTCGGATGCGTGGTCAGGCCCAGGTAATTGTTGGAGCTGAGGTTGATCACTTCCTTGCCGTCGTAATTCGCAACAGGCTTTTGCTCACCTTCCAGAATCTTCAGATTGAAGTAGAGATGCTTGGCCTTCAGGTCTTCAATCGCATCGTGCAGATACTGAAGTTGGGGACGTGTAGCGGTGCTCATGATTCCTCCGGCGGATTCGTGGCGCGCTATTTACCTGCGCCGTTGGGATAAAACAGGATTTTACCGGCAAGGCCGGATTCCAGCAGCGAGAAGGCTTGTTCGAACTTTTCGAGCGGCACGCGTTCTTTGAAGAGCGGTTCGAGATTGAGGCGATGGTGCTTCAAGAGCTCCGTCATCTGCACCCAGGTCTCAAACATTTTGCGGCCGTAGATGCCTTGCACCGTAGCGCCCTTGAAAATTACGTCGTTCACCAGATCGAACGTGACGGGATCCTTGGGGATTCCTAGCAGCGACGCGCGGCCGCCCTGGCGCAGCATTTCGAAGCCCTGATGAATCGCGGCGGGATGGCCGCTCATTTCCAGCAACACGTCGGCGCCCGCGCCTTCGGTGGCTTCGCGAACCCGCGCGACGACATTGCCCTCAGCGGGATCAAGCGCCATGTCCGCGCCCATTTTCAGAGCCAGCTCGCGGCGATGTGGATTCACTTCGGTGGCAAAGATCATGGCGGCACCGCAGGCACGCGCCACGTTGATGGCCATCAGGCCGATCGGCCCGGCGCCGGTGACCACTACGTTTTGTGCGGCGATTTCGCCGGCCAGCACGGTGTGCACGGCGTTGCCCAGCGGATCGAGAATCGCGGCGTAGTGTTCGGGAATCACCGGATCAATTTTCCAGATGTTGCGGATGGGAATAATTACGAATTCGGCGAAGCAGCCGTCTGCATCAATGCCGATGATTTTCACATTCTGGCAAACGTGCGGCTGGCCCATGCGGCAGGGCCGGCAATGGCCGCAATTCACGTGCATTTCCGCGCTGACGAAATCGCCAGGCTTCACGGAGGTGACTTCGGAGCCGACTTTTTCCACGTGGCCGCAGAATTCGTGGCCGAAAGTCATTGGCGGATGGATGCGTGAAGCGGACCAGCGATCCCAGCCGTAAATGTGCAGATCGGTGCCGCAGATGGATGCGGCGCGCACGCGGACCAGAACTTCAATCGGGCCCGGCGTGGGAATGGGAACGGATTCAAGTTGCGCTCCGCGCTGGGGACGCATCTTGCGCAAAGCTTTCATGGTGGACGTGGGCATCGTGTACTGGCGGAGACGCAGCAGTCCGCCAAACTTGCGATTTTAGCACACGGTCTGGGGAAGCAAAAATCGGGGGCGCGCCGCGACAGCTTCCGTTACAATCGCGGCGGTTGCAGAGGTACGCGAAGCCGAGGGAGGCAAGTTGAGTTTTTCACAGCGAATCGAAGAAATTCGTACCGGATTTGAGCGGCCGTTTTGGGTTGCGAATGTCAGCGAGCTTTTTGAGCGGCTTTCTTATTATGCGGCGTTCGCTTCGCTGGCGCGGTATCTGCACGAGACGCTGAATTTTCCCGTGGAGCAGGCGACCAGCCTGACGGGCTTGTTCGGCGGTCTGGTATGGTTTCTTGCGGCGTTTGGCGGCACGGTGGCGGATCGCCTGGGATTTCGCAGGTCGCTGTCTGTCGCGTATTTTATTTTGAGCTGCTCGTATTTTATTTTGGGATCGCTGGGATCGAGCTGGATCGCGCCGTTGCGCGCCGCGGTTCCGCTGGTGGTGCTGGTTACGGTGGTGCTGATGCTTCCGGCGCTGGGCATCGCACTAGTGAAACCTTGCGTGGTGGGCACGACAGCGCGCTCGTCCAAGGAAAACGTGCGCTCCATCGGGTATTCGATTTATTACACGCTGGTGAATATTGGCGGAGCGGCGGGGCCGTACGTGGCGTCGTACGTGCACCATAATCTGAGCGTTGAGAATGTATTTCGCGTTGCAGCGCTGAGTGTGTTTCTGATGTTTATCGCCGTGGTGCTGTTCTTCAAGGAGCCGCGGCGATCGAACGAGGCGCAAGCGGCGAGTCTGGGAGAAGCGGCGCGAAATTTCGCAACGGTGCTGCGCAATCCGAAGTTCATGGTGTTCCTGCTGATTTTTTCGGGATACTGGATCGTGTACTGGCAGGAATTCATTATTCTGCCGCTGTACGTTCACAATTACATCAATCCCAAGACGGATACCGAGCTGATGCTGGTGACCGGGCCGCTGACGGTGATTGCGCTGCAGATGATTGTGAGCCTGCTGACGCGGAAAATACCGGCGTTCCGCGCGATCACTATCGGGACGCTGATTTCGGCGCTGGCGTGGGTGATTTTGATCGTGCATCCGACGGTGCCGATGGTGATCGTCACGCTGTTTGCCGTTTCGATTGGAGAGATTGTGCAATCGCCGCGCTACTACGAATACATTTCGCGGCTGGCTCCGCCGGGGCAACAGGGGACCTACATGGGCTTTGCATTTCTGCCGATCGGAATCGGGTCGCTCGTTGGCGGCCGGTTGGGAGGAATGCTCATCCATCATTTCGGCGAAGTGCAGCAACGGCCGCAGCGCATCTGGTGGGCCGTGACCGGGATTGGCGTGACGACCGCGCTGCTGCTGTGGATTTACGATCGGACTTTGAAGCCCGGCGGACCCGCGACAGTGGCAGCGGCGGAAAAGTCCTAATTGACCATGCGGCGCAGGCTTTCGACGGCTTGGCGCGCGAGGGTGTAGCGCGGTTCGATGCGCAGCGATTCGTTGAAACATTCGCGCGCGCGGGCGAGCATGCCTTTCGCGGCGTAGGCGCGGCCGAGATTGAAATGCGGGAAGTGGCGCGGCTCGTAGCGCGGAGCCGCGACGGCACGTTCGAGCCAGGGGATGGCCTCGTCGTATTTTTCCAGCTGGATCAGGTACGAGCCGATGTCGTTGTAGGGATTGCCGAATTCGGGATCCACTTCGATGGCGCGTTTACATTCCGCGATCGCATCTTCGATTTTTCCCTGGAAATGATAAGTCCAGCCTAAAAATGTATGCGCTTCTGCGGTGGGGAATAGCTCGAGAGAGTTTTTGTATAGTTCGACGGCGTGATCGTAATCGCCTTCCATCTGCGCGCGATACGCTTCTTGCAGCAGCGCCCAAGCTTGTTCTTGTTTATTGAGCATTTTCTGTCAGTTCCATCACAATTAGCCGCCGCAACGTACACACGTTCATTCGTTCGCGCTCAATCGCTGTTTGCGCCATTCGATTGTGAACCGAACGCCAGCAACAACAAGCAGCGACAGTCCGGAAGCCACGCAAGCCCACGCAAAATAAACCACACCAAAACCCGCAGCGTCATGCCCCCCCGCGCCGCTCGAGAAAATCGATTCTAGCAATGCGATCAGCACAAACGGGGTGGCTGCGATAATGAGGCCAACCACAAACAGTCTTCGAGGTGAACGCTCTCTGGCCATTTCGACGGCCGTCCCGATTACGAATAAACAGACCAACAATTCGACGAAGCCAAGTGCGGAGGGCAAGAATCCCGAAGGGATCCTCGCGTCAGCGACGAACGCAGCAAACCCGATCACGACACCCGTCGCCAACACGGTTGCAAGAACCCTTAACCGCTTTCGACTTTCTGACGATTCTGAGCGAGTATCGATTTCTGTTGTCATTTGCGGGGCCGCAAGCCTCGCCGCTATTCTAGCGCGGAGCGGCGGATGCGGCGGCGAAGCTTTTCGAGCAGGGCTTCGAGGCGCTTGGTGTAGCGCACCGGGTACACCGCGGTGCGATTAATTTGGCGATAAGTTTTCGGCAGCCGCGCCAGGCCCGCAAGACAACGCGCGCGCAAATCTGCGACGGGCTGCGCAGGGGCGACGCGGCGGCCGGCTCGCATCACTTCCACGAGCATCGGTTCACCGCCGTCGGCAGGCTCGCCATCGAGAGCGATTCGATCGTGGCGATATTCACCGGAGGGCGCGGAGTAGCGAAACACTTGTTTGCGGCCGGGGTAGGTGACTTTCGCGGCGCTGAGTTTTGCAGCCTCGCGAACGATTCCGCCGCGCTCCACTTCGACCAGCTTGTAAATCAAATTCAGATGCGGAGCGTCACCGGGCGTGGCGAGCGCGGTACCGACGCCGAACGCGTCAATCGCGGCGTGTTTCGCGAGCAGCGCGGCGATGCGCGTCTCATCGAGATCTCCTGACGCGAAAATTTTCACGTCGTTCCATCCGACGCGATTTAGTTCGCGGCGTACCCACTGGCTGTCTTTTGCGAGGTCGCCGCTATCAAGCCGCACACCGGCGGGTTTGCGATTCATGGCGATGATGCGTTTCACAGCGGTATGAACGTCGTAAGTATCGAGCAGCAGGACGGCGTGTTCCGGAAACGCGTCCAAGAATTGCGCAAAAGCTTCGGTCTCGTCTTCGTGCGCCATCACCCAGGAGTGCGCTTGCGTGCCGTAGGTTTCCATGCCGAGTTGCTGGCCGGCAAGCACGTTGGATGTGCCCTGGCAGCCGCCGATGGCCGCAGCGCGCGCGGCGAGCAGACTGGCCTGGCTGCCGTGAGCGCGGCGGGCGCCGAATTCGACGACCTGGCGGCCTTTCGCGGCGGTAACGACGCGCGCGGCTTTGCTGGCGATCATGGTCTGGTAGCTGAGAGTCGAAAGAAAATACGTCTCCATGATCTGCCCTTCGATGATGGGCGCGACGATGCGCAACATGGGCTCGCCGGGAAATACCAGCGAGCCTTCGGGCATGGCCCAGACGTCTCCAGTGAAGCGGAATTTCGCGAGGTAATCGAAAAACTCGCCGCGGATATTGCGGAAGACGGGATGCTGGCGCAGGTAGTCAATTTCTTTGGCGGAGAAATGCACGTTTTCCAGAAAATCGAGAGCCTGTTCGAGTCCCGCGGCGACAAGATAATTGCGATGCGGCGGAAGATGGCGGACGAAAAGTTCGAACGTGGCGCGCGCCTCGAAGCGGGTCTGCAAATAGCCCGCAGCCATGGTCAGCTCATATAAATCGGTTAAGAGGCCTGAGTGTTCAAACATTTTCCCTTTCCAGGATGCGGCGGTCAGGCGCGATCGCGGCGCAACGTGAGCCCACCATCAACGGCAATCGCCTGGCCGGTGATGTAATTGTCCGGCTCAAGCAAAAAGCGCACGGCGCAGGCGACGTCTTCCGGCCGCCCGAAGCGCGACACCGCGCCACTGGCAACGTGCCGATCGTATTTTCCGGATTGCACGCTGGCGGTGGCCATGCCAACGGTAGTGGCTCCGGGAGCGACTACGTTCACGCGCACATGATTCCATTGTTGGGCCAGAATGCGCGCGGCGTGCACCAGCGCTGCTTTCGGCGCGGCGTAATTCAGGCTGGATGGAAAGACCGCGAGCGCTTGCATGGTGGCGAGCAGCACCACGCTGCCACCCTCCGTGCTGCCTTCCATTGCCGTACCGAGCTCTTTTGCCAGGAGAATTGGCCCCACGTAGTTGGATTCCAGCGAGGCGAGCAGAGTTTCATGATTCAGGTGTTCCAAGGCCACGCGCGCCGGGTCGCCTGGAAAGACGGCGAGTCCCGCGAGCGGCGCGCCAATTTGCTGCGCGGCGGCGAGATAAGCCGCGCGGACTGCAGCGGAAGCGATGTCTCCTGCGACAAGGGAAATGCCGCAACCGTAAGTGGATTCGAGCGCGTGGCGCAGAGCTTCGGCGCGCTCGCGATTGGCGCGATAGCCGACTACGAGGTTAGCACCTTCGCGCGCGAGGAGCGCGACAGTGGCGGCGCCCAAGCCGCCAGAGCCGCCGGCGACGATGATGGTCTTACCGGCGAGAGTGTTTTCGGGAAAGTGGTACTGAAACTCGTGGTACGCGTGCGCCTGTCCCGCGTCCCAATACTGCGAGGTCATGTGCTCCTCGAATGGTGCCGTAATTTACCGCATGTTTAAGGAACCAGACAGTTTATATCTCGCGTCGCGGGGCGTGATGAAAAGACAAAACCCCCAAGCCTCCGTTCCGCAGTCCGGAGCGGCATGCCTGGGGGTTCGTCGTCAATCCCTGCGCCGGAAGGACTACTTCAGGACGGCGTCTTTGAATGCTTTCGCTGCGCGCAGACGCACAACGGTCTTGGCCTTGATCTTGATGGTCTCGCCTGTGGCGGGATTGCGGCCCAGACGCGCCTTGCGATGCGCCTTGACGGCGCGGCCGATGCCGGGAATCACGAACTTTCCCGCGCTCTTGGCTTCCTTCACAGCCAACTTGAACAATTCGTCGAAGAAAGCCACGGTCTGCTTCTTGGAAATGGGCTTCTCCGGCGTGCTTACCTTCTCAGTGATGTGCGAAATAATCTTGGACTTGCTCAGCGGATTTGCCATCGAGTTGCGTTTTCCTCCTCAGTTTAAATTGCCTGGCGAGCCTGCGGTGCAGGACGCCTTGGGGACTATAGCGACAGTGAGGGCCGAACGCAAGTCAAACCTGCAAAAAAGCCCGATAAAACGGGCCTTTCCTTCGCGCGCTATTTTTACACCGAAAATTTACTGCACGGCGAGCTGCTGGTAGAAGAGCGCGACCGCCTTGATTCCGCCAAAATAATTTTCCAGAGCGATGTGTTCGTCGGGCGCGTGGGCATTTTCGTCGGGCAATCCGAAGCCCAGCAGCACGCAGGGGACTTTGAAAGTGTCGTGCATCTGCGTAACGAAAGGAATGGAACCACCCTCGCGGATGAAAACAGCCTTCTTACCGAAGCCGGATTCGAGCGCGTGAATCGCCGTCTGAAAAATGGGATGCGTGTATGGAGCGACCCAGGGCTTGCCCGTGCTGAGTACCTGGAATTTGCAAGTGACGGACTTGGGCAGCAATTTGCGGACGTGGCGCTCCACGAGCTTCGCGATTTTCGCGGGATCCTGATCGGGAACCAGGCGCGTGGAAAGTTTCGCGTACGCTGTCGCGGCAATTACGGTTTTAGCGCCTTCACCAAGATAGCCGCCCCAAATGCCGTTAAGTTCAAGCGTGGGCCGAATCCAGAGCCGCTCGACAATCGTGAATCCCTTTTCGCCGTCGAGCGCGGGCGCACCAACCGTTTTGCGAAATTCCTTTTCTTTCCAGGGAAGGGAATTAAGCGCGTTGCGTTCCTTGCGAGAGACAGGAGCGACGTCATCGTAAAAGCCCGGAACCGTGACGCGAAAATTCTTGTCGTGAAGCTTGGCGATCATTTCGGCAAGAATCGTAATCGGATTGGGAACCGCGCCACCGAAAACTCCGGAGTGCAAATCCTGCGCAGGACCTGCGACTTCCACCTGGTAATAATTCAGACCGCGCAATCCGTAGGTGATGGAGGGCACGCCTTTGGCCAGCATGGAAGTATCGGAGACGACCAGCGCGTCGGCCTTCAGCCGCTCGCGATTACGCTGCACGAAATCCCACAGGCTGACGCTGCCGACTTCTTCTTCGCCTTCGATCATGACCTTCACGTTCAGAGGCAGCTTGCCCGTCTGGTTTTTCAGGGCTTCGAGCGCTTTTATGTGAATGTGCACCTGGCCCTTATCGTCGGCGGTGCCACGGCCGAAAAGCTTGCCGTCGCGGACGGTGGGCTCGAAGGCCGGGGAAGTCCAAAGCTCCAGCGGCTCGGCGGGTTGCACGTCGTAATGGCCGTAGAACAGGATGGTGGGTTTTCCGGGCGCGTGCAGGGATTCACCGTAAACCAGAGGATGCATTTTGGTCGGGGTGATTTCCACGTTTTCCAGGCCGGCGGCGCGTAATTTTTCTGCAACCCAGTGGGCGGCACGCTCGATATCGGGTTTATGTTCGCTTTTGGTACTGACGCTGGGAATGCGGAGAAACTCCTTCAGTTCGTTCAAATGTTCGTCACGCCTAGATTCGATGTACTCAATAAGGTTCATTGCCAGGGGGCCCCCAAACCATCAGATTGTAGCGCCCGCGCCAGCGAATTCCGCGGCGCGGTATGAATGCGCATGACTGCTGTGCCGTCAAACAAGACTCGCGATTCTACGGAACCTTGTGCGATTTCAGCAAGCTTTTTGCGGCCTGCGTTTTTGGAAACTTTCCAGGTACGCACGGTTGACTCGCTAGCAGGCCCGATGCAGGATACCAGATAACCATGAGCGAACCGCAAAACAGCACGGCCCGGCGGAGTTCGCGCGTCTTCACGCGCATTCCCGTACGCGCCACGGCCAAAAACAGCGATGGCAAGAAATTCCGCGAGAACAGCCAGACCATTGTCATCAATGCGCATGGCGGCCTGCTTTATCTGCAAGAAACGCTTACGCTTGGCGCCGAAATCGTGCTGATCAATCCGGTCACCGAAGAAGAGCAAGAATGCCGAGTGGTCTATCTTGGTGACACGTCCGAAAAGGGCACACGTGTCGGTGTGGAATTCCTTTCACCGAGCCCGCATTTCTGGGGTGTCGATTTCGCTCCGCAAGATTGGCCCGTGCGACCGTCCGCCCAGCCATCCCGCTAGCCGGTTTCATCCCTTCGAGTGGGCATTCGTCCCGGCACCAGGTCGCCGCTGACTTGCAGGAATGTTCTATCACGCCCAGACGCATGCTGGCGCGAGTGTCGGGAGTGCCTGCGAGACGAGCGAGAAGGAAATATGACCGGCGGTCATATTCGCTCACACCCCCATCTGACCGCCGTTATTTCGCGACGGGAAGCGTGTCGTACGCGGTGAGGTCCACTTCTTTCCACTTTCCGTCCATGATTTCCTTGCGAATCTGCGCGGCCGTTTTGCCTAGTTGCGATTCACTGTAAGTGAAGGCCGCTTCTTTTTTGCAGAGGATGCAGTGGGCTCCATGAAAATCGGTAAAGCAATCCAGCAGGCTTTTGTGCCCCACTTCTTTGTCGCAGCCGCAATAACATGGCTGCTGATACAGGATCGGTTTCACTTTTGCCGCGAGCGTGTAGATGTTTCGAGTCTGAGCATCGAGGAATTGCGCCGGATCCAGCGTGTCGGGAAGCGGACCTTTGGGCGGCTCGGCATGATAGGCGGGCACTTCGGTGGTTTTCAGAAATTTCGCTGCGGGAGAGGGAGCCGGCTGGGCTTCCTGGCCGGAGGAATTCTGAGCGCGCAGAGTACCGGCGCCAAATCCAGCCAAGACAAAACTGGAAACGACGGCCAGGACAAAGGATTTTCGGAGCATCGCGGAACCTCCCGCGCCGGCTGCCCGATCATTTGCGCAGCGGGCGGCAGCGCTCTATTACCCAGGAATCTTATCATTCTTGCATCGGGCTTGCATCGGGCGTGAACGGGGGGAATCGCGCAGCAGCCGGCGCATCGCGAACGGGGATGCGGTGCGTGAACGCGCGCATCATGGCAATCGTTGCCCGGCATTGATTGTCATCAAATGCGGCGTAAGTTAGGATGGAGAAAGCAGCAGAAAAACGGAGGGGTAGGAAAGCGGTTGACTCCGGCGGTCTTGAAAACCGTTAGGCCCGAAAGGGTCTCGTGGGTTCGAATCCCACCCCCTCCGCCAGCCAGTCTTAGGAATTCTCTCGGTTCCCAGCATGCTTGCGGAAACCTAAATGTTCGGCCCCCAATCACATGGAATTCGCCAGGCGTGATTTCTCTCTGTCCGGCGACAGCCCGCGAAATGTCCAAACTGAACGGGACATTCTCCTACGCCAATCGCGAGCTGCACTTCCCTACGGCTCCTCTCGGAATCGTTCGCGAGTGTTACGTTGATATTGGCCGTCAGTCCCGGCATGCGTATGGGAACTGAATTGGGAAAAATGTATCACTGAGAGCGGAGGAGGCGAAAGCAACGCTAGGCGAGATGACCGGCAGATGCGACGCTGGAGGCCCGCGCGATGGCATTCGTGAACGTCATGCGGATTCCGTGCTTCGGCCGCAGAATGACCATCGGACGAGCTTCGATCGTTTGGCCTGGCGTCAGCTGAAAATCGTATTTTCTGAGCAGATCGCTCAAAATCATGAGGATCTGCAGCATCGCGTAATTTCCGCCGATACAGCCGCGCGGCCCGCCTCCGAAGGGGAGGAACGTGGAGGGCGTGCGCAGCTTGTCGTTCGCTTTGGTGAAACGATCCGTATCGAAATTTTCCGGATTCTGCCAGTAGCGCGGAGCATGATGCGCACCGTACACGTACACAATGACGGTCGAGCCGCGGGGTATCTCGAGGTCACCAACGCGGTCGTCCGCGACGGCCATGCGATCAATCATCCAAAACGGCGGGTAGAGGCGGAGCCCCTCGCAAATGACCTGAGTCGTAAATTCAAATTTGGGAACATCGCTGTAGGTCAGGGGCGCTTCGCCGAGTACGGAATCAAATTCCTGCCTTACCCTTTCGAGACAATCCGGGCGCGAGCTCAAAAGATAAAAAAGCCACGATAGCGCATTCGATGACGTTTCATGGCCGGCGACAAGAAGTTGCATGCTTTCACTGAGGATGAGCTGATCGGTCATGCCTTCGCCATCGCTGTAACGCGCATCCATCAAAGTCTGCAGCAAATCGTTTCCGGCCGGTTCGTTGCGGCGCTTCTTGATGTATTCGAGCAGAACAGCGTCCGCGCGGGTGCGCATGTCTTCGTGCCTGCGCAGTTCCCCCGAGACGGCGAACCAGGGATTCAGATAGGGCTGAAGGGTTTGCCGAACAATGAATTCCTGGACGGTGCAGATGGTATGGCTGACAAGATCAATGTCTTCGTCCTTCAACCGCGCGCCAAATAGCGAACGGGCCACCATCGCGAAGGTAATTTTCATCAGCTGGGGGTAGATGTCGATGGGGCCGCGACGGGCCTGGCTGTCGAAATCGCGCAGCGAGTCGGCAAGGGAGTCCTGCATGATTGCGGACAGCGCATCGAGTTGCGCGCGATCGAAGCCTTTCTGGATGAGTCGGCGCTGCGTGCGCCAGGCTTCTCCTTCCGTGGTGAGAAGACCTTTGCCCAGGAAGTGGCCCATGCGCTTTACTTGAATATGCGATTTTTGATAGTTCTCCGAATTGGTCTTTAACACGTGCTGAATGACAGCGGGATCGATCGTGACGATCGCTTCTTTGAGACCACCTAGATAGATCCGGAATGTGTCGCCGAAGGTTTCGGTTGTAGCTGGACAAGACCTGGACGGGATTGCGGAACATGGCGCGAGAATCCGCAAAGCAGCGAAATCGGGAAACAACGGGGATAGGAGTGGATGAGGTCATACCCAGCCATCCTGATGTTGCTCGCGAGCGCAGGTGATTTCAGGCTACTTGTGGGAAGTGTTAGCGCGGCCATAGGAAAAGATAAAATGCTCAGAATCAGTTTTCGTTCCCCAGTTGCTTCAAGAGTATCAGATGATGGCGAATTGCCTGAGTCATGGTGGGGTGCTGGCGATAGGGAACCCCAAACTCTGCGGCCGTCTGCTTCACGATCCGGGTCAGCGGAGCATAGTGGGTGTGGCACACGAAAGGGCACAGATGGTGGACGATGTGATGGTTGAGCCCGCCCGCGAGCCAACCGACGAGCGGGTTTTCCGTCGCATAATCGGCGGTTGTCGCGAAGATGTGATACACGCCGTTGTCAAACTCGCTACGGTCCGTCGGAAAGTAGGTGCTGTCAATGGTGTGCGTCGTCTGGAACACAAGCGTTACGGCTAAACCGACGAACAAATGAACCAGGAGGAACGCCCCGGCGACCAGCAGGGGTGACTTGCCCAGTACCACCACCGGCAACACAAGCATGTAAGTGAGGTAGAAGGCTTTCCCGATAAAGAGAGTGGCATATTCGCGCAGCGGATGATTGGCGCGTTTCAGATAATCGTGGGACGGGAAGAAGAAGCTTGCGAAGTCCCTGAATAGCACATAGTCGAGGGAGAACATCGCATATACGAACAACGCATAGATGTGCTGGAAGCGGTGCCACGGCGCGCGGGATTCATAGGGGGTAAAGCGAAAGATGCCGCGTCCCGAAAGCGCATCATCTTCGCCGTGGAGATTGATGCAGGAGTGATGGCCCCGATGATGGAGGATACGCCACATGTACGAGCTGATCCCGCACAAATCGAAGACATAGTTCAGAGTTTTGTTAACGCGCGGCCGGGAGGAGATGGCGTTGTGGTTGCTGTCATGCGCGATGTTCAGCAAGAGGAACGTCTGCGCGAGGCCGCCTAAAAGGTAGAGGGCAACAAACTTCCATGAATCGGGCCGCAGAGCGTACAGAGCGATCCAGGCGCCCGCGAGGACTGCCATACCCACAGCGATCTTGACCCACATCGTGCGGTCCGCTTTGTAGGGAATATTCTGGTCGGCAAAAAACTTATCCAGGCGGCCACGTAAGACTTTCGGGAAGGAAGAAGAGGTACCAATGGTTTCGGTACTGGACGCCGCTGAGGATTCCGATGGTACAAGATCCGGAGTCTCCGGGTCTTGAGTGATTACCGTTTCGGATTGGAACGTCACCGGCGCCTCCGCGACCATGCTACTCGGGCCCGACGCGTTCCATACGCCGCGTCTGGGGTCCTGACCCTCAGCGAACTTGGTGGCGCGCCGCCGACAGCCTCGCAGCACAATTTTAATGCGTGGCCGTAAAGACAATCAAGGACATTCGGGGCGGATGATGCCTAGTTGCGTTATGTGAACAATAGGAGCGACGACGCATGGCATTGTCCGTAACGCTTTGTTAATATATAAACGTCAATGAACCACATTGAACCGGGCTTCCAGCAAGAGACCATAAAAGGTCGGCGGAGCTCCGAAATTCCCATTCGCGCCCTTGTGCGCCAAAAAGGAAAACATCCAGTCCCCAAAGCGTCGAGCGACGCTTATGCTGAGCAAAAAATACACGGACATTCTCACCGTTGGCATACCTTTCAGGCCTGCACTTTCCAAATCAATCACGGATTAGCTGGCTCGTTGAGGGGAGATGTTTTGTTTACTGGCTTGCGTTCTATTCAACATCGGAGGATCGCTGATTGATGGCGGCGTCAATTTTAGGCCACCTGGATAGGTTGGCAGATGAGCACCCGGACAAGCTCCTTTATTCGTATCTAGACGTAAACGGCGATTCGCTGGAAAGCTATACCTACGCCTCGTTCCTCCATCGAACGGAGGCGATTGCCGGCTATTTGTGGAAAGACGGTCGTTTCGCGCCGGGCGACCGGCTTCTGCTTGCCTACCCGCCGGGCCTCGAAATGATCTGCGCATTCTTTGGCTGCGTACGCGCCGGATTGATCCCCGTGCCGGTGTATCCCCCCAGTTCGCGTGGTTTCCAGAGCGCGCTTTTCAAGATGGTCCACATCGCCAAGGATTGCCAGGCGGCTGGAATCTTAACGAGCAGAGACTACCAGGCATCCCTCAAGACCAATCTCGCCAGAAGTGGAGTCTCGGCGTGCGGCATTGACGTGGATTACATTTCCGGCCTTCCCTGGATCGCCACGGAAGAGTTTGTGGATGCGATTTCGGACCGGCCCGCTGCGAGTCAATCAAAGACATTGTTTCTGCAATACACGTCGGGTTCGACCATGGAGCCCAAGGGCGTGATCGTAACGCACGAAAACATTCTGGATACGTGTCCGCTGGTGATCGATCATCCCTCGCCGGTCGTGGTTTCCTGGCTTCCGCAGTACCACGATATGGGGCTGATTGGGTGCTACCTCTATCCAGCAGTGAAAGGCGGCACGACGTACGGTTTCTCTCCCACGGACTTCATTCAACGGCCGATCCTGTGGTTCGACGCAATGACGGCCTATCGCGCCACCGCAACGGCGGCGCCCAACTTCGCATACGACTATTGCCTGCGCGCCGGGAGGCTTTCCAAGGAGGGGCTGAAGGCTTGTGATCTGAGCTCGCTTCGCATTTTGATGTGCGCCGCGGAACCCGTAAAGGCGGATACCTATAGAAAGTTTCTGGAGGCGTTTCAGTCCTATGGACTGAAGTCCGAGAGTTTCTATGTTGCCTACGGGCTGGCGGAGAATACTCTGGCGGTCTCAACGGGCGGTCGCAACATCGTTTCCGTCAACAAGCGTGCTCTCGCCCTGGGAACGGCCCGCATGACTACGCAGGTCTCTGAAATCGATGGGGCCACGCAGATTGTGAGTTGTGGAACGCCGCTGCCGGGCCTCGACGTCAAGATTGTGGATCCGGAAGGGCATTTCCCTCTTAAGCCGGGGCAGACCGGTGAAATCTGGGTCGCGGGAAGCGGTAAGTGCCGCGGTTACTGGAACAATCCCGAATTAACTCTGAAGCAGTTTCGCGCGCGGCTGGTGGACGATACTCCCTACGACGAGGGCTACCTGCGCACCGGCGACATCGGATTCGTTCACGATGGCGAACTCTACGTCTGCGGCCGCATCAAGGACATGATTATTCTGCGCGGGCAAAACTATTACCCGCACGACATTGAGAACGTGGTGGAGAAATCATCTGGTCTGATCCGCCACAACTGCGTCGCCGCTTTTCAGATTCAGGAAGACAGCGAACCTGGGCTGGCAATCGTCGCCGAAGTGAAGAATCCCAAGGCGCTTCCCGACGCACGAAAGATCGCCGCCGCCGTGCGAAATTATCTCAACGTGGAAGTTGCCGTGATTTCCTTCATCGCGCCGCGTGCGATTCCCAGAACAAGCTCGGGGAAGCTCATGCGCCATAAGAGCAAGCAAATGTGGCTGGAGGGACGGTTTACTGTTCTTTCCGACTTTTCGCGAGAGAAGGACACCGGGCACTGCGCGTCCGATTGCGATATGCATTCGACTTTCGCTGAATTGAAAGCCAGATATAACCTGACAGGCCGGGAATCGTACAACCTCGTCGAAGCCGGTCTGGATTCCCTGGATCTGGTTGTGTTCATGCATGAACTCAAGGAGCTGCTGAAGGATAAAGGCGCCGAGATGCTAGCGAGGCAGGTAGATATTGGCGTTATTCAGCGCGTCGCCGTGGCCGAGCTATTTGGGCTCGCCGAAAAGTTGAAGCGCGCTCCAGAAGAGGCGCTGGTTCACCTGCGCCATTCCCTTGCGACATTCCGTGAAGAGCAGCGCGCCGCTGAGAAGCAGATGATGATCAACGACAGAAAACTCATCTTCGAGCCTCCGGTGCCTGCGCCCATGCCGGAGACACCGGTGCCGAATCAGGTGCTGCTCACGGGCGGGACCGGCTTCATAGGCCCATTCCTCATGAAAAGCTTGCTCGAACAAACACGGGCGAAGATCTATGTTCTCGTCAGGTCCTCCAACGAAAAGCAGGGCAAGCAAAGATTGAGGGACGCCATGGAGTCAATCGGATCCTGCGATTTGGCTCTGATGGAGATTTTCGAAGCTCGGGTGGTTCCCGTCTGCGGGGATCTAGGGCAGCCTAAGTTGGGCGTGACGCAGGGCGAATGGGATTTCCTGGCGAGTGAAATTGACACAGTGTTCCACAACGGCGCCACGGTGAACTATCTGTTCAACTACGACCTGATGCGTGACGCGAACGTGCTGGGAACCAATGAGGTCGTAAGACTGGCGTTCGAAGGCCGGGCCAAAGAATTCAATTATGTCTCGACAACCTTCGTGTTTGGCTGGGCGGTCAAGTCGGTCCTGAATGAGACCGATCTGAACGAGAATATGGAGCTGCTCGATTTTGGGTACAGCCAATCGAAATGGGTGGCGGAACAGGTGGTGGTGGACGCGCGCAACCGGGGACTTTCGGCGCGCATTTTCCGGCCTGCACTGGTGAGTCCTTCCGTAACGGGCGGAGGAAACAACTTCGATATCGCCGTTCGCCTGGTTGCGTTCATGGTGAATCACGGCATTGGCGTTGATACTCTCAACCAGGTCAGCTTTGTTCCGGCGGACATTGTAGCGAACAACATTGTGGCGATCTCTACCACTCGCGGCACAGCGAATAAGACCTATCATGTGACGAGGGACGATTATTCGAACATGATGGATATTACCGGGCTCATCACCAAAGCGACTGGCCGGCAATTCGAAACCTTCAGGCTTCCCGACTTTGTTCCCGAACTGATCCGCAGATGCCGGAAGGAAGATCTTTTGTTTCCGCTACTGGATTTTCTGGTGGGTTCTGTTGACAACATCTCGGCGATGGAATTCAAACGCTACGACAGCTCTTCTTATCAAGCGGCGCGTGATGCCTCGGTGTGGGGCAAACCAGACCCGTCTCTGGAAGATACGGTCAACGGCATTCTGAAATTCATGTATCGCAAGGGGATCATTTCGGTGGCGGCTCGTGAGGTCAACCCTGTGTCTGCACGGGAGGGGCTTGTGGACTGGACAGACGCAATATCTGCTACTGCTTCTTAAACACGAGCTTCTCCATCACCCGCTGGCCTGTTTCCAACGTGCCGGTGGTGTTCAGCGTCATCTGCTGCCCGTCCGCGGAAACGACCCACCGATCCTTTTGCGTGACTTGATTGTCCCTCTGATAGCTCGCGTCCACTGTGTGAGGATCGACCAGTTCAAGCGTCACGGTATCGTTGCGCGAGTTCTTTAGATCGTATTGCTTTCCGTCAAAACGAGCGACATAGCTGAAGTCGCCTAGAAAGCGGACCCCGCCGCTCACGTCCGCCTCGATTTTGAGCACGAGGCCCTGCCTCAAACGCGTCTTGCTGAGATCCTGCGTCCATTCGCCTGCGAAGAGGTCATTCGGGACCTTCTTGCCACCGCTTCGCGTCCACACTGTGATCTTATCGGCGTGGCCCGCGGTCGCAGTCGTGGTCGTCAACTCGTTCCCATCATTCGAAATCTTTTCGCGAACCGTCGCCACTACAGCTCCATCCTTTTCCTCCTTGACCTCCGCCTGCCTCTTGTCGATCCTGTGCAGCTCAATTTGATTGAACGCGAGATTGCCCGGTGCGGCCGATGGCTGGCCGTTCGAATTTGCCGTGAAATCGAGATGGGTTTCGCCGGACATGACTATATGCGATCCGCCATGCAGAGGGGTTATGGAGAGCCGGTTCGGAGGATCGAGACTTGACTGCGCAGAGACGAGCGTCCAAGAGCCAATGCGCGGGTCTGCGGCTCCCGGTTGGATGGCGGCAAGGATTATGAGCAAAAGTAAGGTACGAATGGATCCTCCTAATGGGTGCGGGGAAGTTTAGCAGATTCAGATGGCTCCGTAAGTGCGTGTTGCGCAGATGTAAACTCGCAAAACTGCGCGCAAACCCAGGAACCGGTTCCGGATGGAGCACGTCTTTCGTCCGTGTGGTTCTTAGGCGTCACCGTAGACTTTTGGTGGCGACGATTTTCTGAGATATGCCATCATGATGACTATGCATGCGCGCCGTTTTTTGGTGTCAGGGATCGTCCTCGCAGCAACCATCGCACTCCTTCCATTTTCTTTTCACGCAGAGCGCCGCCTGGAAACCGCAACCCGTGTGGAAGGGAGCCAGGCTGAAATCGTCCGGGACGAGCTGGCTACTCGTTTTCATTCGCCGTTTGTGGACCGCGTTGTTCTGGTGATCGAGGGGCTTCCGCCTGCGAATTCGGAGGAAGGCGGGCAAGCGTTAGCAACCATAGTGGCCGCACTGAGAGAGCAGCCTGGCGTTTCAGGGGTGGTGTCCTATCTCGAGTTGCGCGATCCGATTTTTCTGGGCCGGGAAGGCGGAACGTTTGTTCTCGTGGGACTCTCTTCGACGGGCGGTCCAGTCGAATCGCTTGTTCCAGAGCTTCACCGGCTGGCAAGCTCGCTGGAAAACAAACTGCGGGGCCTTTATCCGGCGGTGAAGCTCGAGCTTACAGGCGAGATTCCACTGAATTTCGATATTCGGAAAGCGAGCGCCGCCGACGTGCATCGCGGCGAAAGCCTGGTGATCCCGGGGACCCTGGTGCTTCTGCTGGTGGCGTTTGGCAGCCTGATGGCCGCCCTGATTCCATTGGCGGTTGGCCAGCTTGCGATTGCAGCTACTCTGGCGATTACGGGATTTCTGGCCCAGCGCTGGCACTTATCCATTCTGGTTCAGAATTTGGCCACCATGCTCGGCCTGGGTCTGGGAATTGACTACGCGCTCCTGATGATCAGCCGCTTCCGGGAAGCGATTGCCGCCGGGAACGACGGGCCTACGGCCGGGTTGATCGCGGCGCGTCAGGCAGGTCGCACGCTGTTGATTTCAGCTTCAACGGTAGCCATCGGATTTCTAGCCCTCTTGACGGTTCCGATCAGCGAAATCCGTTCCATCGGCGTCGCGGGATTCCTGGTGGCGGGAATGAGCGTGATGCTGACAAATACCGTGGTTCCGGCAGCGCTGGTATTGCTCGGTCCGCGGATTGATCTTGGCCGGATGCCCTTTACTGCAAAGTTGGATGCGCAGCACGCCGCACGTACCGGAAATCGCTGGCGGCAATGGGGGAAGGTAATTGTCGCGCATCCCTGGCTTGCTCTTCTTGTGGCAGGCACGCCTTTGCTGCTGCTCGCCTGGCAAGTCAGACGACTGGATACCAGTCTTCCCCGAGGCGATTGGCTTCCGCAGGCGGCGGAGTCAGTCCATGCGCTGCATACGCTTCAGCAGATGGATCGGGGCGGCGTAGTTGAATCGTTGCGCGTCATTGTGGAACTTCCCACGGATTCCATCGCGCAAACCGATGCGGGGTGGGATGCGCTGGATCGTATCTCCAAGCGCCTTGCGACCGATCCTCGCTGTGACCGCGTGATTTCTATCACGACGCTTGCGCAGAGCAACCGATCTTCTCTCACCGATCTTTCGCGGGAGACGCGTCGAACTTTCCTGAGTAGTGACGGACGAGCGGCGCTGCTTGAAGTGTTACCCGCGACTTCGGTCTCGCTGCGCGAGCAAGTCCGCTGGGTGCGGGAACTGCGCAAGACCGGCGCGCCAGCTCTCACCGGAGTGCCTGGCGCAACCCTTCTCGTTGGCGGCATCCCGGCACTCAACGCTGATTATGAGACGATTATCAGAAACCGGTTCCCGTCCGTCATGTTGCTGGTGGTGGGCGGGACGCTCTTTGCTCTGCTCTGTGGGTTCCGATCGATCTTTGCCGCCGTCAAGGCCATTGCGCTTAACCTATTCTCGGTGGCGGCGGCCTTCGGGGCATTGGTCGTCGTTATCCAGGACGGACACGGGAGCAAGCTCTTGGGAGTTCCCGTGGGGACCGGTAGCGTGTTTCCCCTTGTTCCGATCGTCGCCTTTGCCATCGTCTTCGGATTAAGCATGGATTACGAGGTGTTTCTGGTCGCACGCGTTCTGGAAGCCAGAAGGAGCGGGCTGAGTGAAATGGATGCAATCCCGGAAGGTATGGCGAGAACCGCAGGCCTGATTACCAGCGCCGCCGCGATCATGATCGTGGTATTTGCGGCATTCACCTTCGGAGATTTCCTGGTCGTCAAGATGATCGGATTTACGTTGGCGGTCGCCGTGTTAATTGACGCGACGCTCGTTCGTATTGTGATCGGTCCCGCGCTCCTTCGTATTGCTGGCGATTGGAACTGGTGGCCTGGCGGCCTCGCCACAGCGCGCAGGACGCAAGCGATGGCGAGTCGCGAATGAAATCTTTATGCGATGACACAAAACACCGACGAGCTAGCAGGGAATTTGCCCGGAGAAAAGCTCGCACGAGACTGCGTCCACCGCCAGCTAGTCCGGGACTTCTTCCCTGGTTTTACCATCTGCATCTTCGTTGATTCGGCGATTCTGGCATGGGCTACGGGCGAGACCAACGCTCCAATCGAATGCTGCTCTGTGCCGAATCCGAACCTTCCCGGATGATGGCCAATTGATTGGCGGCGATATTCTTGAACGTGTCGCTTCGGCCCAGCGGCCAGCGAATTTCAATATCCGCGGTCTTCTCAGCGCCCAAGCCGAAATGCAATCGTGGATCATTCGCTGAAACATAACTCGATTGGCTCATAACTTCTTGTGCCTGTGCTTTGCCACCGTAACGGACCACGACACGGCCACCGATCGCGCTGCGATTGCTCTTCGTGCCCTCCAGCCGCACCTTCAGCCAATGGTTCGCAGGCGGGGCATCGTTGCGCAGCAAAGATGGCGGCTCGTTCTGATTCATGATCACAACATCCAGGTCACCGTCGTTATCAAAATCACCGAACGCACATCCGCGGCTGACGTGGCGCGCCGAAATTCCCGGTCCGGCCTCTTCGCCCAATTCGGCAAACTTGCCGTTCCCCAGATTGCGAAAGATCAGCCGAGGCCCGCGCCGTGGGTACTGCGCGTAAACCGGTTCCAACTCCGGATACACCGTGCCAGTCACCGCAAAAATGTCAGGGAATCCGTCGTTATCCAAATCCAGCATGCAGGTGCCCCAGCTGATGAAGCGGCGCTCGGTGGCGAGGCCGGCCTGCGAGGTGACGTCCTCAAATTGTCCTTTTCCTAAATTGTGATAAAGCCCCGTGGCTTGTTTTTGGAAGTGGGTTTTCACGATGTCCAGGCGGCCGTCCAGGTCGTAGTCTCCGACGCCCACGCCCATTCCCGCCACTTCTTTGCCCTCGCTATTCAGCGCTACTCCTCGCTGTAAACCTTCCTCGCGAAAGGTGCCGTCGTGATTGTTCATAAGCAGCAGGCTGGGGGTGGAATCGCAGGCGAGAAGAATATCGGGCCAGCCATCGTCGTCCACATCAAACGCAGCGGCGGTCAACCCATAAGAGCCCTTCAGCGCCGCAATTCCCGATTCCTTGGAAACATTCGTGAAAGTTCCGTCGCCATTGTTCCGGTAAAGCAGGTGCGTGGGCAGCGGTAAACCGCTTGGTCCACAATTAACCGGCACTCCTTCGTACTGGCAGTTCGGCATTTGCAATGATGGCTTCGGCGCATTCGCCAGGTTAATGTCCGCGTAATTCGCCACAAACAAATCCAGCAGGCCGTCGCGGTTGTAATCAACGAAAGTGCAGCCCGAACCGAAACGCGTGTGCGTGCTCGTCTCCAGCAGGCCAGCTTTGGCAGTGACGTCGGAGAAAGTTGCATCGCCGTTGTTGCGGTACAGGCGATTCTGGCCGTAGTAGGTGACGAAGAGATCCTCGAAGCCGTCGTTGTTGTAGTCTCCGACGCAGACTCCGACGGCCCAGCCCGCGTCGCGCAAGCCGGCTTTTTCGGTGACGTCGCTGAAAGTGCCATCGCGATTATTTTTGTAAAGGCGATTGCTGGCGCCCTGCGGAACAATTTCCAGGCGGCGCCCGCCGAGGATAAAGATGTCCATCCAGCCATCATTGTCGTAGTCGAAGAATGCGCAGCCGCCGCCCATGATCTCGGTAACGTAAGTGGCGCCGGCCGAGTCGCCGTAGAACATCGTTTGGGTTAGGCCGGCGCTTGCGGCTACATCAACAAAGCGCGAGAACGGAGTTTGAGGTTTGCTGGGTCCGCTGACGGCGCCCCAGTTTTTCGGAACGAAGGCCGAGGCCAGCACCGCCGGAATCGTTTTCAGCAGGCGACGCCGGGTCCATGAAACGGGCATCCGGGGAATCATCGCGGCCAGTGTAGCACTGTCGGTCTGCAGCGCGGGCACCGGGCGCAGCGGAAGGATATTGCGTCGGCGGATTTCGCAGCGCGCCAAAGAAGCTCGGTAGGAAAAATAAATTGTCCGCAGCCGTCATTGCTCTGGTAGCGTCGAAGCGCTCTTGAGCCAAAGATCATTTTCATTTGGTTGAACCACAGCGATGTCTAACGCCGCGCTAAAAGCGTCTGCAAAATCATCAACTGGCTCCGCTCGTTCCTATATCGCGGTGGCCGTCATCGTGATGGCGACATGTCTGCTCCCAAGTCTCGCGGTTCTAGGACAGTCGCCGCCGCCCGCCGATTCGCCCAGTGCCACGAAAGATCGCCTGAACAGCCGGCGCTGGTGGCCGACGAAAGCTTCGGCATCTTTCGCGGACTTTGCCGGAGAAAGCTCCTGCGGCGAATGTCATTCGAAAAAGACATCGTCGCAATTGACGACGCCCATGGCACAGGCCGCGGTTCGCTTGGCGCCGCGCACGCCTTCGCCGGAGATCGTTGCGGGCACTTTGCAGCTTGGACCTTATCTTTATCGGATTTCGTCCGACCAACTCGCTTCCCGGCTAGCCGTCAGTTCCGGCAAACAATCCATTACGGCGAGCATCGCGTGGATCTTCGGCGCGGGAGTGCATGGCCAGACCTACATTCTCGAGCACGACGGTGCTTTGTATGAAAGCCAGGTCAGCAGCTTCGCTGCGCTGCAGGGCATGGATATAACACCAGGACACACGGCGGTGGATAAGGGCAATCTGCAGAACGCGCTGGGAGAACGGCTTTCGACGTCCGCGGCAGCGCGCTGTTTTGCCTGCCACACCACTTATTCAACGACGAATTCGAAGTTCGACGCTTCGCGTGCCGTGCCGGGAATCCATTGTGAGCAATGTCACGGGCCGGGCTTAGCGCACATCCGCGCGATTCACGCCGATCAGCGCGAGGAGGCACTGCAGGCCATACTCAATCCCGCGCATCTGAGCCCCGTGGAATCCGTGGACTTCTGTGGAGCTTGCCACCGAACCACGATGGACGTGGTTGAGTCCAGCGAAGCCTACGGGCCGATTAACGTGCGCTTCCAGCCCTATCGCCTGGAGAAAAGCCGCTGCTGGGGAACGCAGGGAGATGCTCGCTTGACGTGCATCGCATGTCACAATCCGCACGAGCCCTTGGTTCACGACGCGAAATTTTACGACCAGCGATGCCTGGCGTGCCACGCCGCGCGAGGACGTGAATCACCCGGCCACGACGCGACGCCTGCCGTTTGTCCGGTGGCGACGGCCAACTGCACCAGCTGCCACATGCCTAAATCAGATGTTCCCGGGATGCATGCAAAGTTCACCGATCACTATATAAGGATCGTCCGAGCCGGCGAATCGTATCCGAACTGAAGTAAGTTTTGCGGCAACTGGGCGCCGCCCGGTTTTTATCGCGGTGATTGCGCGGAGTCCAAAGCATCCTTCAATTTCTGAGCCTGCGCGTTGCCCGGATCGAGCTGCAATGCGCGTTCCACCGCAACCTTCGCTTCCGGCAGCTTGGATTCCAGATACAAAGTCGCCGCCAGGTTCACCCAGGCCTTGGCATATGCTGGAGAAGCGCGCACGGCCAACCGGAAACGCGTCTCGGCGGAGGCTGTGTCTCCTTCACGCGACGCCAAATATCCCAACTGGTTTTGCGCCTCCGCCAGATTCGGGTCAATCTGGATCGCCTGCTCCAGAGCCGCCCGTTCGTTCGCCGTGTCGCCCATTTTTTCACACGCCATCGCCAGCTTGTACGCAAGTGAAGCGTCTCGCGGATTCGCCACCAGTGCTTCGCGGTAGAGCGCGATGGCCTGTGGCGTGTCGCCCGCAGCCAGTTTCTGATCGGCAAAGTCGGATTTGGCGTACGCTTGCGTCAGGTCGGACTTCTCCTGCGCCTCTTGTTTGTAGATTTTCAGCTGGTTCTCCGCCTCCTGATTTTCGCCCAGCGTCCGCAGCACGGTGGCAAGTTCGAAGCGCACCGCCGGGTCCTCGTCTCCCAAGTCAATGGCTTTTTGCAGTTGCTCGCGTGCAGCCTGGGGATCCTTGAGTTGCGCGAGCACGCTCCCCAGGTTGCGGCGGGATTCCAGGTGGCTGGGGTTCAACGCCACGGCTTGTTGCAGATGATCACGTGCAGCCTCATATTGTCCGGCGCGCCGTTCCAGAACTCCGTTCAGGTATAGAACCTCCCAGTTGTGCGGAGCCTCGGCGAGGAGCTTGCTCGCGAGCTGTTGCGCTGCCTCGGCTTCGTCCTGCTGCACCAGGATCCATAAATAGAGCACGCGGGCTTTCAAGTCCGCGGGATGGGCCTTGATCGCCGCTACCAGAACGGCGGACGCTTCCTGCCGGCGAGCTTGCAGGACGAGAGTGGCCGCTAGCGCCTCGGCGAGCGGCAGAGAAGCTGGATGCGAGCGCAAGGCAGCACGAAGAATCTCATCGGCATCGTCTAACTTTCCGGTTTGGCCGTAGGCCATCGCAAGATCGAGGGTCAGATCGGGTGTCAACTGATTCGCCCGAGATATGGGACGGAGCAGAGCGATCTCCGCGCTGTAGTTCTTCTCTGCAAGCAGGTCCTTGCTCAGCGCGGCGAGCGCGGTCGCCGATTTTGGCTCGAGCGCCAGCGCGGCACGCCATTCGATCTCGGCGTCCATCGTCCTATTTATCTGCTGGAGCGCCGCGCCGAGGGTCAAATGCGCTTTGAGCATCTTCGGATCGAGCCGCACGGAGTCTTGTAGTGGACCGATCGCGTCCGCCGCGTTTCCGGAGGAATACAAGCTGTGGCCCAATAAATATGCCAGGCGGGCTGAGCCGGGGTTCAATTGAAAAGCTTTCTGCAAATCTTCCGCTGCGCAGGAATACTGGCGATGATCGTGAAACCAGATGCCGCGTTCGCTGTAAGTTTCCGCGCTGGGATGGGCCTGTAACTTTGCATCGAGTGCCACGGTAGCGCTGCAAGTCGCCGCGCGGCAAGACCCCGCAGCGCACCACGCAAACGGCAAAACCAGCGCGGCAACCCGGCCGATCCGTTGCGCGCAAAATACGCGCGAGCGATTCTTGTGCAATGCAGCGCTCCCTAAGTTGCCGAGCGCCACGCGAGCTTTTGCGAATGCGAAAACAAATTTCACAGGCATACCCATCAGCACATCGCGCAATTTGCCATCGCTCTCGCGAAGCGCCCGAGCGACACGTGGAGCGGAGTCGGCAGCAGAGCTCCGGTGCATCGAGAATATCAGCCCGAAACCTTGGGTAGTTTGCGGCCTGCCGCGGCGGGGTTGAGAGTGTTCGAGTTCTCGATTTCGTCGGACTCCATGGATAACCGGTCCAGAAAAAAGCTGAGGTTGCTTTTCATAATCACGTGCGGAGCCAGGCGCAGTTGGTGCGAAGGGCAGCGCCCGCCCACCAGAAATTCGTGCAACATGCGCAAAGCCAGCTGTCCCTGGCTTTTGGGCCGCTGGTAGAGCGTGGCGACTACCGCTCCCGATTCGATATGGGGAATCAGCGCCGGGAACAAGTCCGTGGTAATCACGGTCATGTGATCGTTTAATCTGCCGACGTCCTTCATCGCTTGCAGCACCGGAGACGAGTTCGCCGTACTGATGTACAGCCCGTTCAAATCCGGATGTTCGCGCAGCAGGGTGCGGCCCGTTTCGTATGCTTCCGCTTCGTCCTCGTGATTCTGCACCGGCTCCAGCACTTGCATGGAAGGAAAGGAATCATTCACAGCTCCACGAAATGAATTGTATTTTTCAGCGTGATCCATAATTGCCAAATCGCCGGTGATCACGGCGACCTTGCCTTTCCCCTGCAGCAAGCGGCTCAACAACTCGCCCGCCAGAGCGCCGCTGGCCGGCGAATCAATCGAAACCACCGCCAGACGCGCTGTCCCGGGAGCATCGGTAACCACGGAGACCACGGGAATGCGCGCGCGCGAGGCTTTTAGAATTGAGAGGCGCAGGTCTTGCGGCCGTCCGGTCGCAATGATGATTCCATTGGCCTCGGACTCCAGCGCTGCATCGAATGCCGCTTGTTCGCCAAAGCCCATGCGCGGGAACGTTCGGTACTCAACATCAATCCCGAAAGCCGCAAACGTTCTCGCTTCTTCCTCGATTCCTTCCCGGACCGTATCCCAAAAGGACGCGATTTGAGCCGGGAGGTTCACCGAAATCCGCAGCCTGCGCTTGGACGACAAGAATCGGGCCGCCGGATTTGGCTGGTACCCCATGGTCTTAGCCATCTGCAGGACGCGGGACTTGGTAAGCGGATTTACGCCGCGCCGGTCGTGTAAAGCCCGATCCACCGTGCCGATGGAGACGCCCAAAGCCTTGGCGATATCCCGAATTTTGGCCGATTCGCTCATGGGAATTGTCTGTCGTTTACGTCCACGTTCACTGTACCGCGGGCCCAGCTAGTAACACCCAGATACAAATATCGTAAAAACTGATGAAAGTCATCAGAAAATCCTTGACAAGGGTCCATGCATGGAGCGATTATGCGCGAAATCACCGTGTACGTTAACGCAAGCTCATTTGCCAGGGTCACAGCGTAGAGTTTCACTGGGTGGGACGTTGGAAGGTTAATTCTGTGGAGGCTTAGCCATGCGATTTTCGCTGATTCGCTTCGTATTTGCTTCGTTTCTCGCGCTGTTGTTCCTTGGGGGGAGCACAGCTTTCGGCCAAGGCACCAGTGCCAGCCTAACCGGCCAAGTTACCGATAACTCCGGCGCCGTAGTCCCCGGAGCCACGGTCACCGCAACAAACACAGACACCGGCTTGGCGCAAACCGCGACCTCCAACGGAGAAGGAATCTACCTGATTGTGCCGTTGCCGCCCGGCCATTACAAATTGATGGTCGAGGCTAAAGGCTTCGAGCGCTACGTGCAATCAGGTATTGAGCTGTCGGTGAGCGTCAATTCCACTCAGAATGTCGTGCTGAAGACCGGCAGCGTGCAAGAATACAGTGACTGTGTTCGAGAACGCCGAACTGATCAACACCAGCTACGCCGGAACTGGGCACTACGGTTAACGAAGCCGCTATTACTCAGCTGCCCTTGAACGGCCGCGACCCGTCGTCACTAGTCTTCCTCGCTCCGGGAACTACAAGCGTTCTTGCAGGCGGCGGCCAGCCGGGCATCCAGGCTGGGCTTTTCCTTCCCAACCGAAACGGGAGCTTCCGCAAACGGGGGGCGTCAGGGCAGCACCGAATACTATTTGGACGGCGTGCCGAACATGGACAACTATATGGGATTAACAGCGCCATTTCCCAACGCCGACGCTACGCAAGAGTTCCGCGTCATTACCAACAACTTCAACACTCTCTATGGATTCGCGCCTGGCGCGGTGGTAAGCGTTGAAACCAAATCGGGATCAAACAGTTTCCACGGCGGAGCCTTTGAGTTCTTGCGCAACAAGGACTTAAACGCCAGCAACTATTTCACCGGTATCCGTGGATCCGCTCGAACGGAATCAGTTCGGCGCCTATGGCGGCGGGCCCATCAAGAAGGACAAGATCTTTTTCTTCCTCAATTATCAGGGTACGCGATCCAGCAGTGCAGCTTCCTCCAACTTTACCCAGACTCCCACGCAGGCCATGTTGCAACGGTGACTTCAGCGCTGTGCCGACCACTCTCTGCGACTCCGCGAGCGCCGCACACTCCAGTCGGGTGTCCTTTTGCGACGGTTGGCGGCAAGCTAAACCAAGTGAATCCGGCGCTGTTCAATCAGGCGGCGGTCACCGTCACCACCACGGGCCTTCCGCTCGGAGGAGACGCGAACACTCGTGCCAGGAGGCGTTTTCTATCCAGGAGCCGCTGTAATCCAGAGCTTCAACGAAGGCACCGCCCGGTTTGATTTCAACATTACTCCCAGCCAGCGCCTTTCGCTGCGCAGTTTTGTGGACACTCTGGTTCAACCCTCCGAAGACATCCCTGGCAATATTCTTTCCGTACTCAACCCGAGTCCCTGGTCGGAAGTGTTCGGGGAGCGGATGGAGTTCTACAACGAAGCGTTAGCCATACCTGGACGATCAACGCCGACCACGGTAAACACTGTCTCGGTCTTCTGGACGCAGATGTCGGCCCACAACGCCTCGGCCGTGAAAGACAGTAGCGGGCAGAACATGTGTTGGTCCCGCTATATCAATGTGAACGAGCTTCCCGGCCAGTGCTATATGGAGGGATTTTCGGTAGGAAATGGCGGCTTCAACGGCGGGTGGACCGAGCCTTCGCAGGAAGTTCGTACCACCTACGGCCTTTACGACAATTTTAGCAAGACCTTGGGGAAGCACGTTCTTTCGGTGGGTATGAACTTGCAGCACCAATACGCCGCGGAGAACACGCAATATCCGACGACCCCCATCGTGGGCTTCAACGGACAATACACCGGCAATGGACTCGCTGACTGGCTGCTGGGCTACATGCAATCCTACACCCAAGGAGCGGGAGAAATCGCAGTGGTTTCGGGATGGCAGTACGGCTTCTATGGCCAGGATCAGTTCCGCGTTCGGTCCGATCTGACCATTACCGCAGGGCTCCGCTGGGATCCCAACACTGCTCCTGCCGTAGCTGGTGGCCGGGGCGCCGCATTCGTACCTGGCCAGCAGAGCACGCTTTTCCCGAACTCGCCACTCGGCCTCGTGTTTCCGGGCGACAAGGGAATCAGCGACGGCCTGATGCCGAACAGCTACAAAGCCTACTGGCAACCGCGCGTGGGTGTGGCATGGCAGCCAAGCTTCTTGCCGCATACTTCGATTCGTGCCGCCTTCGGCATGTTTACAGCGCCGCTGCAATACTCCATGTACAACCACACCGCCGACATTAGCCCGTTCAGCCCAACATTCGGTCTTAGCGATGGCGGTAACACGCCGCTGGATCTGAGCAATCCCTGGTCACAGAACGCCGGAACGAATTTTGTGAGCCCGTTTCCGCCCTTCGCTCCTTTCAAACCACCTTCGGACGCGCCTTTCGCCCCGCCATTCAGCATCCCGGCGGTCTTTGCATCAAAACTTCAGAGTTGGGAGTGACGGAAAGTTGGAATCTCTCCATCGAGCATCAATTCGCCTACAACATCGTGGTGCGCGGCGCGTACGTGGGCAGCCAAAGTTACCACCAGTCGGACATCATTGATCAAAATCCGGGCATCTGCGGTCCCGTGGTCGGGGGCTCTTGCTCAAACGGTGGGCGGACCACCTTCACGAATTTCTTCAATATTCTCGACAATTTCAGCAACGGGACGGCCAGCTATAACGCTATGCAACTAAGCGCACAGCAGCATTTGTTTCGCGGTCTCCAATGGCAGTCGAACTTCACCTGGTCAAAGACCATAGACACCGCGTCGTCGGGAAATATTTCCTTTGGGACGAACCAGCTTCCCAACCCCTTCGACTTGGGCTACAACCGCGGGATTTCGTCGGAGAACGTTCCCTTCATTTGGGTAAGCAATCTCGTCTACACCACGCCAGCTCTGAAGGACCAGAACCAATTTATCAAGCAGACGCTGGGAAGCTGGGAGGTGAGTGGGATCGTCACCTTCCAGTCTGGCTTTCCGTTTACCATTGCCGGCGGCGATGGAAACAATAATTCAGGGTCCCAGCAAGGCGGAGACCGCGCGGATCTCGTATCTGGGGCAAATTTCGAGGTGCGCCAAGGCGGCAAATCGAATTGGCTGAATCAGTATTTTAATCCGCTCGCGTTTACCAACAATGCAGGCGGAACCTTCGGAGATAGCGGCAAGAACATGTTCCAGGGTCCGCCCATCAGGACCATGGATGCGGCCATCGCGAAGAATTGGTATTTTCACGAACGGTACAGTTTGCAATTTCGCTGGGAGATGTTCAACGCATTCAATACGCCGAGTTTTGGCGCACCGAATGCCACCGTGCCGTCCAACGGAGGATGCCTGGTACTGTCAACGCAGGACTGCGCGAATACGGGCTTCGGCAAGATTACCAGCGCAGGTGCGATTCCGCCCCGCGTCATGCAGGCTGGCCTGAAATTCGCATTCTGACGTTACACCCCCCAAGCTGGGTAGCCTTGGCCCACCCCCGAGGCTACCCAGGATTTTTTTGGGCGCGCACGATTTCGTGGTGGCAGGCGAGGACGAGTAACGCAGTCCGCACGACGGCGAGCAATATGATTTCGGCAGCGCGCGGCAGCTTCATCTTCGGCGATCAAATTTCTACACCTCAGGATCATTCGATTTCAGAGCTATGAAAAAGTTCAAGCAAGCGGTACTCGCGGCGGTGTGCCTGACTTTCCTTCCGGCATTTGCAATCCTGGCGTTTGGTTTCCAGCAGAACGCTGATACGGTCGTTACGATTGATGCGCAACGACCGATAGCGCCTCCGGAAACTGGTTTCTTCCATCTGGGCGGCGTCTCCAAATCCGGAAACTCCCTTTCCGTCAATAGCCGCTACATCGTGAAAAATTCCCAGCCCTGGCTGCCGGTGATGGGCGAATTCCACTTTGCCCGTTACCCGGAAGCGTATTGGGAAGAAGAAATCCTCAAAATGAAAGCGGGCGGAGTGCAGGTGGTTTCCACTTACATCTTCTGGATTCATCACGAAGAAATCGAAGGCCAGTTCGATTGGTCCGGCCAGCGCAACCTTCGCCACTTCGTGGAGCTCTGCGGAAAACATGGAATGTATGTCGTCGTGCGCATCGGCCCCTGGGACCACGGCGAAGTTCGCAACGGCGGATTCCCCGATTGGCTTCTGAGCAAAACAAAAGTGCGCACCAACGATCCCGCGTATCTCTCGTATGTCCAGCGCCTCTACGGCGAAATCGGTAAACAGTTGCAGGGCCTCTACTGGAACGACGATGGCCCGATCATCGGCGTGCAACTGGAGAACGAATACGGCAAGCGCGGACCGGATGCCGGAGCCGCGCACATCAGCGCGCTGAAAAAGTTAGCCGTCGAGGCCGGCATCAATCCTCCGCTCTTCACCGTCACCGGATGGCCCAGCGCGGATTTTCCGCCGCAAGAAGTGATCCCGGTCTTCGGCGCCTACCCCGACGGTTTTTGGCAGGATTTCCCAGGCGAAGCGCCACCCGACGAAGCTTTTCTCTTCACACTCAAGCGCGATATCAATGACAAGCCCGCCGACTTGGCCCGCTTTGCCGGCCAGGAGGATAAAGCGTTTGCGCACGATCCCTATTTTCTGGCGGAAGCCGGCGGTGGCATGGAACTTTCCTATCATCGCCGCCCGCTCGTGCAGCCGGCGGATATCGCCGCGGTGAACGTGACGCACGTCGGATCCGGCGCCAATCTTTTCGGTTACTACATGTTTCACGGCGGCTCGAACCCTCAGGGTAAACTCACCACGCTGCAGGAAACTCACGCGACGGGATATCCCAACGACCTTCCCCAGATTTCGTACGACTTCCAGGCGCCCCTGGGGGAGTACGGACAGATGCATCCGTCGTTCCGTAAACTGAAATTGCTGCATCAGTTTTACAACGAATTCGGCCCGCAGCTCGCGCCTATGGCCGCATTCCTGCCGGAGCAGACGCCGACCGGCGCCGCGGATGCCGGCATATTGCGCAGCGCAGTGCGCACGGATGGCGACGGAGGCTTTCTCTTCGTCAACAACTACGTACACAATTTGGCGATGCCGGAGCGCAAAGGCGTTGCCTTCCGCATCCGCCTGCCCAAGGAAACGGTTCAGCTGCCGCGCAAAACGGCGGATGTTCCAGCGAACGCGTACTTCATCTGGCCGTTCAATCTCCCACTGGGCGCGACGCGTCTGGTTTACAGCACCGCGGAGTTGCTCACCAAGCTGGACTCCGCGAACTCCACGTACTACGTGTTCTTCGCGATTCCTGGAATACCGCCGGAATTCGCGTTTGACGAAAAGACGGCCGGCAAGATTACCGCCGCCGGCGCAACCGAAGTCCGCGCGAACGGCAACCTCTACATTGATGGCCTCAAGCCCGGCACTCAGGAAGCGATCTCAATTCAGCCGCCCTCGGGAAAGGCGATCCACATTTTATTGCTTTCACAAGAACAAGCAGAGGACCTTTGGAAGATTCAAATGAACGGTAAGCAATACCTGCTGTTGTCCGGCGCGGATGTTTTCTACGACGATTCAACTCTGTATCTTCGCTCGCGAAATAATTCGGCGCTCGCGTTTTCGATACTTCCCGCGTTAACAGCAGAACCCAAGGCCAATTCTCCCCTGCGAAAATCTGGCAGCGACGGAGCATTCACATCGTACGCCGCCACTGTGGACGCACGCACCTTTGACATCCAGTGGAAACAAACGCAGCAGGCCGGACGCGTGGATCCCGTGCAGACCAGCGCCTTGCAACGCAAAGTCCCAGTAGCCGTCGCGCCGGACGACTCCGCATTCAAAAACGCCGCCGCTTGGCGCATCAGCATGCCCGCGAATGAAATGACTGGCCTGAGCGACGTTTTCTTACGGATCAACTATATCGGCGACGTCGGGCGCCTCTACGCCGGCCAGCGTTTGCTGGACGACGACTTTTATCACGGCGACACCTGGGAAGTCGGGCTGAAACGATTTGCTCCGCTCGCCGGCCAAAATCTCACTCTGGATGTTCTTCCTCTGCGTAAAGACGCTCCCATTTATTTCTCACCCAAGGCCCGGCCCGATTTCGGTTCCGCCGAACAGATTTCCGATGTGCGCGCGATTACCGCAGTGCCAGAGTACGAAATTCGGGTGGCCTTCTAGCTCTCTTTTCCGCTGGCCCATCGCGGGCGGCGCGGATTCTCTGGCCGTGCCCATCGAATGCGGCGGCAAAAATTGCTTCGCAAGCGGCGATTGCGCTATTTTCGAAGTAGCGGCGCACGCGTCCGCGCTGGGTGGAAAATGCGCCGGCGCGCATCGAGCGGCGCGTTATTCAGGGGACACTAATGACCATCGTCAAAAAATCCGCGCCAAAGGCAGCCATCGAGCCGGTCCCGAAGCGCGCCATCACCAACCATCGCGTGCTCAATGAAGCCTACGATTACGCCAAACCCAGTTCGTTCTCGCGCGGCATGCGCGTTGATCTCGGCGGCGGCGCGGTCATGCTGCTCATCTCCGGCACCGCCAGCATTGATGAACATGGCGCCACCGTTCACGTCGGGGATTTCCGCGCGCAGTGTCGCCGCACCTTTCAGAATATTACCGCGCTGCTCGCGTCCGAGGGCGCTACCTGGAAGGACATCGTTCGCACCACTTGCTACCTGCGCGACATTGACCGCGACTACGCCCAGTTCAACGAAGAGCGCACCGCTTTCTATCAGCAGCAGCGGCTCGATCCCTTGCCCGCATCCACGGGCGTCCAGGCCAAACTGTGTCGTCCGGAACTGCTCGTCGAAATCGAAGCCATAGCGATGTTTCGCGAAGTGGCGGAGGAGTAGCGTGATCCGCAAAAGCCCGCTCAAGATCGCCCGCAATGTTGCGCGATTGGCAATTCCACTGGCCGGGATCGCTCTGCTGCTCGCGCCGCTGGTGGCTCGCGAGTCGTCGGCTCATTCCTCACGTCTGGGCGTCGCCAGCGTCATGGCTGATGAATCGCGCGCCGCCGGTTCAGTTCCGCCGCCTACTTCGCGGCCGGCGTCGGCTGACACCGCATCCATCACGATTGATTATCCGCAGGACGGTTCAATTTTTCCGCCCGACATCATTCCGCCAACCTTTATCTGGCGCGATGCGGACGCGTCCGCCAAAACTTGGCGCATTGCCATCACCTTCGCCGACGGCTCGAAGCCCATTCACGCCACGTCTCACGGCGAACCCATTCAGATCGGCAAAATCGATCCACGCTGCGTTTCCGAAAATAACAAGCTTCCGTCACTGACCCCGGAGCAGGCTGCCGCGCACACCTGGATTCCTGACGCCGATACTTGGGCCATCATCAAGCAGCATTCCATCGAGCATCCTGCAACCGTGGAAATCACAGGTGTCACCGAGAGCGCTCCAGACAGCCCCGTCTCCGCAGGTCGCGTCACGCTAACCACCTCGCAGGATCCCGTGGGCGCGCCCATTTTTTATCGCGACGTACCGCTGATGCCTTCCGAAGGCGCCAAGAATTTCATCCAGCCCCTCGCGCCTTCGTCATTATTCCTGATCAACTGGCGTCTGCGTTTTATTGATCAGCCCGAAAGCCGCCTGCTCATTCACGATCTGCATACCTGCGCCAACTGCCATTCGTTTTCCGCCGACGGCAAGACTATGGGAATTGACGTAGATGGCCCCAAGAACGACAAGGGGTTGTACGCCGTCGTTCCCATCCGCGCGAATATGTCCATCCGCAATCAGGACATGGTCTCCTGGAACAGCGACATGAGCGTTGGGAAGTCGCGCGTCGGATTCATGTCGCAGGTCTCGCCCGACGGGCAATACGTTCTCTCCACCTTCGCGGGCATGGGCCAGAATATTCCCAGTTCGTTTTTCGTTCAGAACTTCAAGGATTATCGGTTTCTCCAGGTGTTCTATCCCACGCGCGGAATTTTGGCCGTGTACAACCGCGCGACCGGCCGCAGAGAACCGCTTCCCGGCGCCGATGATCCGCGTTACGTGCAAACCGACGGTTTCTGGAGCCCCGATGGAAAGTTCATCGTCTTCGCTCGCGCCGAAGCCAAAGATCCATATGTAGATGGCCAGGCACTTCCCACCCACGCCAACGATCCCAACGAAGTGCAAATCCAGTACAACCTGTACCGCATTCCTTTCAATGGCGGGAAGGGAGGTCAGCCCGAGCCGATCCTGGGCGCCTCCAACAACGGCATGAGCAACAATTTTCCGAAGGTATCTCCCGACGGCCGCTGGATCGTTTTCGTGAAGTGCCGCAACGGCCAGTTGATGCGGCCGGATAGCCAGCTCTACATCGTCCCAGTCAACGGAGGAGTTGCGCGCCGCATGCGCTGCAACACTTCGCTGATGAATTCCTGGCACAGTTTTTCGCCCAATGGACGCTGGCTGGTTTTTTCATCGAAGAGCCGTTCGGTTTACACGCAGATGTATTTGACCCACATTGACGATCAGGGCCAGGACAGTCCCCCGATCTACGTTGACAATTCCACGGCCTCCAATCGCGCCGTAAATCTTCCGGAATTTGTAAATATCCACCCGGATCAAATGCAATCGATTGACGTCCCGGCGTCTGATCTTTACCGCATCATTGATAACGCGCTGGCATTGCAGCAAGGAGGTGATAACGCCGCCGCGCTGGCCGAGTGGAAGAAAGCTCTGGAAATAGATCCGAACGACGCCCGCGCCAATAACGGAATCGCGATCGCGCTGTCCGTCTCGGGGGACTCCGACGGCGCCATCTCCTATTTGCGCAAGGCCGTGCAGATCAGCCCGGATTTCTTTGAGGCCTATTACAATCTCGGCCTCGAGCTGGCGAAGAAAAATCGCGTGAACGAGGCCATTGACGCCTGGTTGAATACCGTGCGCATCAGGCCGAACTTTGCGGCCGGCCACGAAAACTTGGGCTACGCATTCTATCTGCAGGGAAAGTTCGCGGATTCCCTCGCACAGCTGCGTCTGGCGCTGGAGGCCGATCCCGACCGCGTCTCCGATCTCAACCTGGCCGCCAGCCTGCTCGCAACCTGTCCGGACTCCTCGCTCCGCAATAGCGCGGACGCTCTGGCCTTCGCGGATCGCGCGCAGACGCTCACCCACGGACAAGATGCCGCAATCCTGGACACGCTTTCCGCCGCCTACGCCGAAGCGGGCCGCTTCCCCAATGCCATCGAGGTCGAACAACAAGCGATAGCCGTCGCGACGCAACAGGGAAAGACCGCCCTCACCAGCACGCTCCAGGCTCACTTGACGCGATACGAGTCCCATGCGCCGCTGCGCGAGCCGCCGGACCCCGTGTCATTCTGAGAGGCTGACGAAGATCAATCCCATGAAAGAAGCGGAGACAATTCTGGAGGGAATACCAACGGCTAAGTTTGTGGCTGCGCCGGATTTCACCCAAGTTGACGCTGAGCTCAAGCACAAATCATGACCGAAAAACTCACAGCGAGTGACGTGCCGTCGGCCAATCTTGCGCCGCGGGAAGCACAGCTCTTGCGCGAGCAATTCCAGAAATTGTATGGCGAGGAGGCGCGTATCTTTCGCGCGCCGGGGCGCGTGAACCTGATCGGCGAGCACACCGATTACAACGAAGGGTTCGTGATGCCCGTGGCCATGGATTTGTACACCTGGGTGGCGGCGGCGCCGCGCCCAGATCCGCGCGTGCATGTTTATTCGCAGAATGTAGGCGAGCACGCGGAAATGGATTTGCAGCACCCGAATTTGCGCCTGCAGGGACATTGGAGCGCGTACGTGCTGGGAGTGGCGGCGAGTTTGCGCATGTCCGGCGCGGAAATTGGCGGAGCGAATCTGCTGGTGGCAGGAAAAGTTCCCATGGGCGCGGGGCTTTCGTCCTCGGCGTCGGTGGAAGTGGCGGCCGGCTACGCGCTGCTGGAAAGTTCGGGGCTTTCGCGCAGCCCGGTGGAGCTGGCGAAGATTTGCCAGCGCGCGGAAAATGAATTCGCGGGAGCGCGCTGCGGAATCATGGACCAGATGATCGCCTGCTGCGGACGCGCGAACTATGCGTTGATTCTGGATTGCCGCACGCTGGGATTCCGCCTGCTGCCGCTATTTCCAGACGCGCAATTCGTGGTGTGCAACAGCATGGTGAAACACGATCACGCGGCGGGGGAATACAATGCGCGGCGCGCGGATTGCGAGACGGCCACGCGGATTCTGGCGCAGCAGCTGCCCGGGGTGCGCACGTTGCGCGACGTGTCGCTCGCGGACCTGGAGCGCTTTGCGAAATTGCTGCCGGCGGTGGTGTACCGGCGCAGCCGGCACGTGATCAGCGAAAATGCGCGCGTGCTGGACGCGCGCGCGGCGCTGGAACGCGGCGATCCGGAATCTTTTGGCCGGCTGATGCGCGCATCGCATCGCAGCCTGCAAGAGGATTATGAAGTGAGCAGCGCGGAGCTGGACTTGCTGGTGGAAATTGCCGGCGGGATCGCGGGCGTGCACGGCTCGCGCATGACGGGTGGCGGATTTGGCGGCTGCACGATCAGCCTGGTGCGCAGCGAGGTGGTCGGCGAATTTCAGAGCGCCGTCGCGCGCGGTTACGAACAAGCGACAGGCCGCCAGCCGGACATCTACATCGTCCGCGCCTCAGACGGCGTCCGCGAAGCGCTGGAATAAGCCACGCACGCCGCAGGAAGGTGGATCGAATCGCGACGGGTGCGGTGCTTGCGTTTGCTCTCCTGCTAAGCTCTCTGCGCCATCTCTTTGCCGTTGAATAACCTCAAGCGCGAGGCGACCACCTGCTTTACGGAATCCACGGCGGTCGGCAGGATTTTGTATGGCACCACTTCGTCCGGCATCGCGGCTAGGCCATTCTCGATCCCGCGTCTCCATGCCACCCGAAGTTCGGTGTTGATGTGCACGATATTGATTCCAGCGGCGATCGCTTTGCGGAAATCTTGATCATCGGTTCCTGATCCGCCGTGCAGGGTAAGGAATACGCGCGCCGCTTGTTTGATGGCTGCGATTCTCCCGATGTCCAGATGCTTCTTGGTTTCTCCCTGCACCATGCTCCGCAGCATGCCGTGCATGTTGCCCACCGCTGGAGCCAGGATGTCCACTCCCGTAGCCTCCACAAACTGCCTGGCTTCTTCCGGAGTGGAAAGCCCCTTCGAAAGGTCCGGAGCCGATTCGTGAATTTCCGACCCGGTGCCGATGTCGCCGACTTCTCCCTCCACCAGCATGGCAGGATTGATTGCTTTCAGCGCTTCCACAGCCTGCTTGGTTTGGCGGATATTTTCTGCGAAGGGCAAGGCCGAGAGGTCAAAGACAATGGAGTCGAATCCCGCTTTGGCGGCCTCGATGCCCTTGGCCAAGGAGTGCGTATGATCGGCGTTCAGAAATATGGGGAAGTCGAATTCCTCTCGCAAACTTCGCACCAACGCCGCAATTTGAACGGTTCCCACAAATTCACGCTCGCCTTCCGACAAGCCGACCAGCACCGGCAGATCGAGCTCCCGGCCGGCTGCGAAGACCGCTTTCAACAAGACCAGGTCAGAAATATTGAAATGGCCGATGGCTACCCGGGTTTCCTCGGACTTTTTCAAAACATCGCGCAATGAATGCATCGGATTATCCCTCCCTCGTTCCGGTATCTCGATTCCGACTCAGTGGCAACGGCTAGAACCCCGTGAGCCGGCTGCATGGACCAATGCTGCGCGAAGTTTATCCAAATGATGCGCGGCGCGCATCCGGCAAAAATCGCAGCAGGCAGTGATGAGGAGCGGTGACGAGGATTCGAACTGGCTCGAGCCTGTCGCAGTTCGCTGGCGCAGATCATGGCGCTACTCGTGGTACTTTTTGGCGTGTGCGCAGATCTCTTCAGTCTTTCATGTAGCAGAGTTCCGGAAAGCTTTAGGGACGGCGCTCTCGTCCGCTTTAGAAGCGGCAAATTTCGGCGTCGCAGGCGTGGACGAGAATAATGGGCTGAGGCCTTCCACCAGGGTCGGATGGGTCAGTACGGCGTCACGCAGCGCCGTATAGGGCATTCCCGCCAGCATCGCAACCTGCACGGAAGTCATGATTTCGCCCGGCGCCCACACCAAGAGCGGTGAAGCCGAGAATGCGATCGCCATCTACTTCCACCAGGGCCTTTAGGAATCCTCGTGTTTCGGAAAGCGTGCGTGCGCGCAGCACTGCTTCCATCGGAACTTTAAATAAACGATAGGGGATGCCCTGCGCGTGTGCTTCCTTCTCGCTCAGACCAACGCGCGCAAGTTCCGGATCGGTAAAAAGGCAAAACGGAACCTGCCTCCCCGTCGTCACCCTACCACCGCCGCTGAGGCCGGAATGTACCACGCGGAAATCGTCAATACTGATATGCGTAAACTGAGGGCTGCCGGCCACTTCGCCAATCGCCCAGACGCCTGGCGCTGTCGTCTGCAGCCGTTCGTTCACTTTCAGATATCCGCGATCTGTCAGTTCCACTCCGGCCAACTCCAGTCCGATGCCCGCGGTATTCGGAAGACGGCCCGCTGCAACCAGCAAGTGACTGCCGTCGATCGTTCTCTCCACTCCGTTTTGCTGCAGAACCACTTGAACGGATTCGCCCGATTGTCCCGAGACGCGCTGGATTACCGCATTGAGGGCGAGGTCAATACCCTCGTCTTCAAGCAAAGATCGCAGAGCTTCCTGAACGTCGTCGTCTTCTCGAGGCAGCAGGCGCTCGCTCCGCTCGATCACGGTCACTTTGCTTCCGAAGCGGCGCATGGCCTGCGCCATTTCCAATCCCACATAACCGCCGCCGATCACCATCAGATGATCCGGAACCTCATCCAGTTCCAGCGCCTCCACATGCGTGAGCGGTTGCGCGTCAGCAAGCCCAGGAATTCCTTCTAACGCGGCGCGCGTGCCAGTACTGATAATCACGTTCGTCCCGCGCAGCTGGCGCTTGGTTCCGTCGGGGAGTGTCACTTCCAAAGTCCGCGGCGCGATGAAACGTCCGGAGCCGAGGATGAACTCCGCACCGGTCTTGCGATAGTTCTCGAGATACACGTCGTTCAACGCGGACACCATTTTGCGCTTGCGGCGACGCACGGCGGACATATCCAGAATGAACGGTTGTTTGGCGATGCCAAATTCGTCGCTTATCCGGAAGTAAGCAGCAACCTTGGCGCTGTGAATGATGTTCTTGCTGGGCAGACACGCTATGTTGGGGCACGATCCGCCGATATATTTGCGTTCGATCACCGCGACGCGCTTTCCTTCGCTGGCGAAAGTCCACGCGGCCACCGTTGAGCCCGTGCCGCCGCCGAGGATCACCAGATCGTATTCTTCCGTAGCCGGCTTCTCGGTTGACTGGTCTGATGAGGCGTTGTCCATCTTTTGCATGCGATTTTTCCTTTCGGAGCCGCTGGTTCGGCCTTGCGAGGTGCTACTTCTGCGAGACCGCTTGGTTGGGCGCTAATGGAGCCGCGCCGAAATTGTAGCTGAACCGTTTGCACCACGCCGAAACCGCGCGATATTTCGCCAAGTCCACCTCGGTACCTTCGGTTGGATGCAAAATACCATAAAAGGTTACGGACTCAAGGGCTTGCGCGGGCGCAGCGGCTTCGGCGGCTGGGATTGCTTCGTCAACAGGGCGATTGACCGAACGCACGCGCATAGCGCGGGAACTTCACGATACGTTTTTGCAGACGATCCGGGCAGTAAATTAGTGGCAGACAGCGCTCTGAAGAAGTCGAATGACCCCGAACGGATGCGCCAGCGAATCGCTGTGCCGGTCGGCAGCGCGTAACTAGACCTTCGGCCGCGCCAGTGCCGCTTGCCCCAGGTGATACGCCAGGTGCGCGGTTCTTCCGAGCAGCACCGCGAAACGATTTCGGTGCGGTTCCCGCTCGAAATCCTCTACCGACACCGCCGTATGCCGCTGCACCCAATCCGAGTCCGAGAACTTCGCGAAACCCTCCCACAGCTTCTGATTGATTTCTTGCCATGCGGTTTTGAGCGATTGTTCGGAGACAGTCAGCGGAACGGACTTGTCCGGGTTCGAGATGAACATGGCGTCGAATTCGGGATGAAGTCTTTCTCCAATCGCGAGCAGTGGTAAGAGCCGATCGTGCACCGCCGCAAGATGGCCCCACAGGTAGATCAAACGGTTTTTTCCTGGAGCAACTTCTTGCTGCAGTTGCGCTGGCGACAATTCCCCAAACAATTTCTCCGCTTGTTCCACGTTCGACTTCCACGCGCGGAGTGCGCAGTCAATGAGCGACTTCTCTGTAGTCATCCTTCACCTTCCTTTGATTTGGACGAATCGCAACAAACAGCCGCACCCCTGCCGCCTCGAAGCTGTGGCTAAGCGGCGGAAGCCTTCCCGTGATAGGCAGACACAAAGACATCCTGCACAAATGTTTCAAATGAAGTCGGCGTGGTGTTCTCCGGCGAACGCGGCTCCTGTGCAGCGAGCACTCCTTCGTTGATGGCCTGGAACATCTCGATATACACCGCGGCTTTCTTCGGCGAAAAACCCGCTTGCGTCAACGCCTGCTGCATCTGGTCATACGGAAACTGCTGGTAACGCAGATCCGGTTTGCCAATGCCGCGCGCGATTACCGCGGTAACTTCCGCCATCGAGAGGTCCCTCTCGCCCAGCAGCTCGCGCGTTTGCTTGCCGGAGAAATCCAGGTCCAACAGGCGCCGCGCCGCGTATTCGCCGACGTCGCGCGTCGCGATCATGGGCAGCTTCAGGTCGGGCAGCAATGTATGTCCGAAAATTCCCATCCCATCAATCATCTCGATCGCCGCCAGATTGTTCTCCATGAAATACGCGGCGCGCAGGTGCAGCACGTTCAAATCGCTGATCGCGTTTAGCTTTTGCTCCGCCGAATGCAGCCCCGCGATTGGCCCGGTGCCCTTCGGCACATGCGCGCCGTAGCTACTCAGGTTCACTGCGTAGCGCAGGCCGGAATCCTTCACCGCTTTCGCGATCGCATCGCTCTGTTGCTCCTGCTCCTCCCGCGAAAATATCGGCGGCAGCATTAAGTACGCCGCGCGCGCCCCCTGGAAGGCTTTGGTCAGCGCAGTCACATCACTCACGTCGGCCGTGAACGCTTCGGCGCCTTTCCTCACAAAGCGTTGCAATCGCCCCGCATCGCGCCCGACGACGCGCACTTTCTTGCGCTTCGACAGCAGGAAATCCGCGACAATCGAGCCGGTATTCCCGCTCGCCCCCAAGATTACATGCACGGCATTCGAATCGACGGTTGAGTTCATAGCCACTGCCTCCTTGAATTGCCGAATTGTTCTTATTCGATGCACAATTAAAATCAAAAAAAGTCAGCGTCCCTTTGCTCGAATCTGCCTGATCAGCTCCGCCAGCGTTATTTTCTTGAGCGACTTCTCAAAACTCTCCTGCGCCCGCCCAAGAATCGCTGCCATGCATTCCTTGAGGTTGCAGCTGACCGGACACCTCTTTTCCACCGGATACGCATGAACGGCAAACGCCGGCGGTGCTCCGCTGGCACGGTATATATCCAACATCGTGATCCGCTTGGCAGGACGCGCCAGCACGCTCGCTCCGCTTTTTCCGCGTGTGGTCGCCACCAGGCCCGCCTTGGAGAGTTTGGAAAGGGACTTCCGAACGAACGTGGGATCTGCCTTTACGCTGTCAGCCAGAGTCGCCGAGCCGATCTCGCCGCCGGGGTAAATTCCCAGCGCGGCCATGATGTGCGTGGCGACGGCAAATTGGACGCTCTTTACTGACATCAGGCGCCTCCCACCAAATGTGATGTTAAGAATCACATTTGGTTGCAGGCTTTATTGCAAGAAATTGAAACGCCTGCCGGGCGGCAAGGCGGAGCGTTTATCGGCCGCTCGCATAGGTCGCGAACCTGCTGCCAAACATTGGCTGGCCACTCTTTGATTGTTCTCGTGTGACCTCGTCCTGGATCACATCCCAATGCTCCAGCAGAATTCCGTTTTCGATGCGGAGAATATCCGCCGCGATCCAGTTCACCGGAAGGCCGAAGTTCGAGAATCGCCCATGCACGATCACGAAATCTCCATCGGCCACGATCGTTCCTGGTTCGTATCTGAGCGTGGGCGAAAGGCTCTTGATGAGATCGAACAGACCCTTGCGACCCGGCGCGATATGAGCGCTGTGTTGAATATAATCAGGCGACCAGAAACGCTCAGCCGCTGGGTAGTCTCGTTTGTTAAAGAGAATGTCGAAAGCCTCGAGAACGAGCGCCTTGTTCTTTTCTTCTTTGGTCCGGTCCATCGGATTTCTCCTCGTAGGTAAAACCATACCCGTTGTTCTCTCAAAGTCCCCATCCGCCGTGCACCGCTCGTATGGAGGCCACCTATAATTAATGAGCCAGCTTTCCTCCATCCACCGGTATCGAAGACCCAGTCATGTACGACGCCTTTGCCGAACCCACAAAAACGATCACCTCAGCAATCTCCTCCGGTGTCGCCAGGCGCTTGAGCGGTACGGTCGTGACCAGCGCCGCCTTATTCTCATCTGTGTTGGTGAAGCGTGTGAGCATGCCGGTATCCGTGGCGCCCACAGCGATTACGTTTACACGAACTCCAGTGCCCGCGACTTCCAGTGCGGCGGACTTCGTCAATCCTTCCACCGCATGTTTGCTGGCCACATAAACGGACGCACCGGCAGCGCCGACATGCCCATAGGTGGACGAAATATTGACGATGCTGCCGCTCTGCTGGGGCAGCATCACCCGCAGTTCGTGCTTCATGCTTAACAAAACGCCCAACACGTTGGTGTCAAACGTAGTCGCGTAGCTCTCTGCGGTCTGTTCTGTTACCAGGCCGCGCAATCCTTCCGTCCCGGCGTTGTTGACTGCAATATCCAGGCGGCCAAAACGCGCGATGGTCCTGTCGATGAGCGCCCGGACATCATCATCATGTCGAACATCGCTACTTACGAATTCCACTTCGGCGCCAAGTTCGCGTAGTTCCTTCTCGAGCTTTTTGCCTTCCTGCTCACGACGGCCGGCGACCACGACGCGCGCGCCCTCTCTCGCAAACGCGAACGCGGTGGCGCGACCAATACCCGTCAGTGCGCCGGTAATCAAAACGACTGGTGAACTCATGGCACTCCCTCCGTTGATCTCGACCCATGCAGCTTGAGCATGCCTGACAAGCCGGCTAAGCCAGCTCCGGCTAGCTCGGATCACTTCGTTAGATGGGTAAGGCCGCGCGAAGTAGCGCGTTTCGCACATACTTTGTTAAGCTGGCATCTATGCCTCGGAAGCATGGGAGTACGGATGGAACTACGACATCTTCGCTATTTCGTTGCGGTGGCGGAAGCCGGGAGCTTGACCGTGGCGGCCTCGCGCAAGCTGCACACATCGCAGCCTTCGCTGAGCCGGCAGATTCGAGATCTTGAGAGCGAGCTAGGCGCCCAACTCCTAACGCGCCGCGCTCGCGGCATCGAACTGACACCGGCAGGTCGAATCTTTCTCGATCACGCGCGCTCCGTGCTGTCGCAGGTTGCAGCGGCAACCGCGGCCGTTCGCCGGGTCGCTCATCCCGCCAAGCCATGCTTCTCGGTGGGCTTTCTCACCGGACACGAATGGACGTGGATGCCGGAAGCCTTGCGCATCTTGCGCGACGAACTGCCCAACATCGACGTGATGATATCGAGTCAATATTCGCCGCTGCTCGCAGACGGCCTGGCGCAGGGAAAAATTGATGCGGCCTTTCTGCGGCGCGAAAAAGGGGTGCCGGGGCTGGCATTCCGTCTCCTGGTGAAGGAGCCCCTCATGGTGATCCTGCCGAGTGACCACCGTCTCGCTGCACTCCAGGCCATCAGTCCCAGGGATCTCGCGGGCGAGACATTCGTGATTGTTTCGGACACGGCTCCTGTACTGCGTGCGGTGATCGACAATTATCTGCAGCGGTCCCGAGTCAATATTAAACCAGCTCACGAAGCGGACCATCTCTCTATGGGAATATCCTTAATAGCGTCCACGCGTGGCGTAGGGCTATTACCTGCTTACGCACAGAACTTTCTCCCTTCGTCTGTGACCAGCCGCCCGCTGAAGGGGGACACACCGACGATCGAGCTGGTCCTCGGCTACAAGAAGTCGAACCAGTCTCCCATCCTGAAACTTTTGCTTTCGCGATTGGACGAGTTAGTCGCTCGTGCCGCGAAGAAGGTGCATTAACCCTTCGTGTGCTGGCAACATTTCCCTGCGCGCACCCCTTGGCCGCATCGGTAACAGAATTCAAGCATCCAATACCAGTAGCCGTTTGCTGCCCGTTTCAGTTCCGAGCGGGGCAATCGAGGATTCCATGCCAGATCGTTCACGTCTCACCGATACTCCGCTTTCTATCCTGGACTTGGCGCACCTGCGACAGGGAGGGACGACTGAGGAAGCGTTCCGCAACGCGCGAGCACTCGCCCAGCGTGCCGAATCCCTGGGCTACAAGCGATTCTGGCTGGCGGAACACCATAATATTCGAGGGGTCGCATGCTCGGCGACGTCGGTTTTGATCAGCTACATTGCGAACGCCACCTCGACAATCCGCGTGGGCTCCGGCGGCATCATGTTGCCGAATCATGCGCCGCTGGCCATTGCAGAACAATTCGGCACGCTCGAATCACTCTTTCCCCGCCGGATCGATTTGGGCCTCGGTCGCGCCCCCGGCGGCGATTCGGAAGCGGCGCGGGCACTCCGCGGGACACTGCACGAAACGGGAGACGACTTCCCAGCGCTGCTGGATGAGTTGCGCCGATATCTTGGCGAGGCACAACCTTCGCAGCGCGTGCACGCCTATCCGGGAGAAGGCACGAACGTTCCCATTTGGCTGCTGGGTTCGAGTGATTTCAGCGCGCGACTGGCGGGAAAACTCGGCTTGCCGTTTGCCTTTGCCGCTCATTTCCAGCCGGGTCCTCTGTTGCCGGCCCTGCGCATCTACCGTGCTTCGTTTCGCCCCTCGGCGGTTCTTGACCGGCCCCACGTGATGGTGGGAGTCCCGATCCTGGTGGCAGACTCAGATGAACAAGCTCAGCTGCTAGCCACAACACCAATCCAAATGTTTCTGAACTTGATCCGTGGTGTTCCCGGACCGCTGCCGCCTCCCACAAAAAGCCTGGAGTGGACGCCGGACGAGCGACAAATGGTGGCGGCAAAATTCGGCGCGGCGATTTTCGGCGGTCCCGAATATGTTGCCACGCGGCTGAATGCATTTCTCGAGGAGACCCGGGCGGACGAGTTGATGGTGGTCACGAACACTTACAACTTCGAGGACCGGCTGCGCTCCTACGAACTTCTCGCCAATCTCGCGAAGCACGGACGAGAAGAACCACAGATTGCCAGCACAGTCTAGGCGCAAGAAACATCAGGCCGACAATCCGAATCGCGGATTAAGGAATCGAATGACACGAAAACGCTTAATCATTTTCATTGCAGTGATTCAGTCCCTCCTATTTTTGATACATCTTTTTCTCTATGAGACGTGGGCATTTTCGCCCGCAGGGGGCGAAACACCCGGGGCATTCTGGATCAAACTGGGACTAGGCCTTTTGTCGGTCAGCTTTGTGGCCGCCTCGCTACTCGCATATCGCTATACCAACGCTCCTTTGCGCGCCTTTTACCGGGCAGCGGCGGTTTGGATGGGCATGCTGACGTTTCTCTTTTTCGCCGCCGTTTTTTCGTGGACTATTTTTGGCGTTGCGCGATTGCTGTCGCTGGACTTGAACTTCCATCGCACGGCAGAATTACTGTTCGCTGCTGCAACAGTCGCAGGACTTTACGGCGTCATCAATGCAAGCTGGACGCGAATCACGCGCACGACGGTGCGGCTCGCGAATCTGCCGGCGACATGGCGCGGCAGAACCGCGGCGCTGATCAGTGACGTGCACCTTGGGCATGTTCGCAACGGCAATTTCCTGCGGCGCATGGTCGCGAAGATCTTAAAGGAAGCGCCGGATACGATTTTCATCGCTGGAGATTTGTACGACGGAACGGCCATCGATGCGCGGCGAGCAGCGGAGCCGTTGAGCAAGCTGGTGGCGCCACACGGCGTGTATTTCGTCGCGGGAAATCATGAGCAATTTCGGGACGACCGTAAATACCTGGATGCGATTACGGCGGCGGGAGTCCGCGTGCTGCACAACGAGAAGGTAGAAGCAGACGGTTTGCAGATTGCGGGGGTGTCCTACCGGAACGCGACGCACGCTAACCACTTTGCCTCGGTGCTGCGCGGCATCCGCTTGGATCACGATCGCGCCAGCATCCTGTTGACGCACGCGCCCGATCATCCAGAGATCGCGGAAGCTGCCGGAGTTTCCCTGCAGCTATCCGGGCACACGCACCTGGGGCAGTTCGTACCCTGGAGTTGGATGGCGCGCCGGATTTACCGGCAGTTTGTATATGGCTTAAGCCGCGTCGGAAAGATGCAGGTTTTCACTTCGAGCGGAGCGGGAACGTGGGGACCGCCGCTGCGGCTGGGGTCGAATCCCGAAATAGTGGTGCTGCAGTTCGAGTAAAACGAGTCGGGGTTGCCGAGTTGAAAACCGTTGCGCGCCAGCGCCACGGCAGCGAGTTTACCGTGCGCATACGCTCGTCCAGCGAGCGTTCGCCTTCCTTGCGTCCTTCGCGTTACTCTTGTGTTTCTCTGCGTATCTCTAATCTGAATGTTGACGACCCGGCAGCCATAGTTACAATTTGAACGGAGCGCTGTGAGCGAACCTGTTTTATTCACCAGATTTGGGCCATGGATGGTTCTTTTTCTTCTGGTGTGCGCGTTCGGTTGCCCGGCGGCGTTTGCGCAAGGCGGGCCGCCTTATTACACCAACGATCCCGGCACGCCCGGCAATCATAATTGGGAAATCAATTTGGGCTACATGCCGTTCTTGTATAACAACCAGTCCGTCACGCACACGCCCGACGTGGATATCAATTACGGCCTGGGCGATCGCATTCAGCTCACTTTTGAAAACGCCTGGCTGCGCGTGGACGCTCCTGCGAGCGCGCCGAAATACGGGCTTGGCCAGGATCAGTTGGGTTTTAAGTGGCGATTTTATGACAGCGAACAATCTGGGTTCGCGATCTCCGTTTTTCCGCAAGTCTCGCTCAACAATCCGAATCATTCCGTTGACCGCGGAATCACTCCGCGCAACGCAAGTTTGATTCTTCCTCTGGAGTTTTCGAAAAAGCTCGGAGTCATAGACTTGAACTGGGAAGTCGGCTACAACGCCGTTCATAAGGGCGCTGATGGATGGCTCGCCGGCGTCGTCGTGGGGCATGACTTCACCAAAAATCTCGAAATTGACGCCGAGTTCTACGCGCTGGGAACCTTCCACCCATACAGCGGACAGCAAACTGCCGGCGTTGGCGCGCGCTATAAGATTCACCCTCCCTTCATTTTGTTGCTGATGGCAGGGCGCAGCGTCCAGCCTTCGAGCAACGTCCAACCTCGCTTCGTGGGGTATTTCGGCATGCAGTTTTTGCTGCCGCCCAAGCCGTTCGCGAAGGACTGAATAGCGAGCGATTGGTTCCAGTCCATTGTTGCCGATTTGGCCGCGGATCGGATGTACCGGAAGAATCCCCGACTGTTTACAGCTTTCGACGTATGGCCGCGTCAGCGGGCCTAGCCTAGTCTCTACGTGCGCATGCGTCTTCGTATCTGGACAGGCACTGAAAGAGGCATGCGCAGGCGCCATGATTGTAAAGCGCGAGGAGGGAAAGATGCTGTATTACGCACTGATTTTCCTGGTGGTCGCACTGGTCGCGGGATTTCTGGGATTTGGAGGCATCGCCTTCGCCGCAGCAGGAGTTGCCAAGATTCTGTTTTTTATTTTTCTGGCTGTATTCCTCGTCACGCTGCTGATGCATCTTTTGCGCGGCGACACCGCCGGGAATTAGGGACCCAATTGCGGTTCGGAGAGTGCGGCCGGTATTTCCGCACAAATTCATTCGTTCTAGGAGATGTGAAATGAAAAAGATGATGTTCGCATTCGCGATGAGCGCGTTGCTGTTGCTCGCGGTTAGCGGTTGGGCAGACGACACCGAGAAGGATCAGGATCGCCTGCAGACTTCCGGTACGGTATTGCACGAGATTCTGAATGTTCCAGACGACATACCGCAAGATCTGCTCGATAAGGCTGATTGCGTCGTGGTGTTTCCGTCGGTGCTGAAGGCAGCGTTCGTGGTCGGCGCAAGTTATGGCCGCGGCGCGATGACGTGCCGCCGGGGCGCAAACTTCAACGGTCCGTGGGGCGCGCCTTCGATGATGGCCCTCGAGGGTGGCAGCGTGGGCTTTCAGATCGGCGGACAAGCAACGGACTTCGTCCTGCTGGTGATGAATGACCGCGGCGCCAACGGAATCCTCAGCAGCAAAGTAAAACTCGGCGGAGATGCTTCGGTGGCGGCTGGCCCAGTGGGCCGGGACGCGTCGGCGGAAACGGATGTTTCGATGCGCGCTGAAATACTGAGCTATTCCCGGGCACGCGGAATATTCGCCGGCATATCGCTGGAGGGTTCGACCATCCGGCCCGACAACGACGCCAACGTGAGAATTTACGGTGAGAAGATTACGGCGAAGGACATCGTACTGGCTCACGACACGACGGTGCCGCCATCGGCCCACAGGCTGATTGCGACGCTGAACGCACGGACGCCAAAGCACGTGGTACAGACGGGGCAGTAGGCGCGCCCCGGTAAGCAGAGGGCAGAGAAGTTCCATCAGGTTCCTTCCGAGCGCGTGGCCGCGCCCGGAAGGAACTTTTTTTGCGTTGGCTGGGCGCGATTCGGCCGTTCCGTGCGCGCACTTTTTTTCGCGGCTGACTCTGCGCCGCGAATGAGCTGCGAATTTCGTCCCACGGGTTGCTCGCGTACGTAGAAGCCGCACGGCCGGGGTGGCGCGGGCGGGCCGGAACGGCAAACTTGTGTCGATTTGAATTGGCCGCCACTGTTTGTTTTCTAGAAGTTGCAGACGTTTCTAATTGCAAGTTGTGTGGATTAGAACGTGCGTAGTTTTCGCGCGGCGCTGACGGAAAAGGGAAAATTGAAACGAGAAAATGGAGATTGGCGACCGGAGAACTGTGATGGAGGACCCATGATGCGCGACCCGTGGCCCGCGACGCGTGAACCGAGTCGGCAGCTTGGGCGGCGGCAAGCGGCGCCGGGTGGCGGCGGGGATCAGGCGATTTTGGGTACGGATTCATATTTTAGCTTTCATATTTTAGTTTCCGTTCGAATGTAGCGCGAAAATGCGGGGAAAACAGCTGGTCTGAAGTACAGACACGGTCCAGAAAAAGTACAGAGGTGGCGTGGAACTAGTACTAGCTGTACGAAATCGCTCGCAACTTGTACTGATTGCGACGGACAGGTTCGGTACAGGTTTTTTTCAGCTGCGCGCCTATTGAATCGGTTGACCGAGGCTGCTGAGGTGTGCGATTGAGGATTCAATCGTGCCGATCAAGTCCCAGGCCCGCGCCTTGGATACCACGGCATAAATTCCAGCGGCGCGAGCGGCCTCATACAACTGATCGGCATCGGAAATGGTAAAGAGAATCAGCGGCACCAGGGGATCAATTTTCGAGAGGCGCGCTGCGACTTCAATTCCGCTGAGGTCGGGCATGGCGAAATCCAGAATCACAACGTCGGGCCTCAATTTCTGAAATTGCTTTATGGCTGCTTGACCGTTTTTCGCTTCGCCGCAGATCTTTCCACTCGCGGGTTTCCAGGATGGCGCGAATGATGCGCCGCGTTGTTTCTGAATCTTCCACAACCAAGATTCGGAGATCCATGGGCGCCTCCCAGAATAGCTTTATAGCTCCGTTCGCGTGGCGCCAGAATACACGCATCCGTGTAAATCCGGGCTTTATGGCCGTTAGGCGACCGCCGGGGGAACGATCGCTCCGAGCGACTGCGCGCAAACCCTGTCCAATCATGCCTTAGCGGTGAGACCCGTACCTTCGGCCAGTGTTCGCGAACTGCGCATCTCGGGGCATATACACTGATTACTGTAGATGGTCCCTGACGGCTTTATGGTATGAATTTCTACTCGATGAGAGTGGTGCTAAATCCATCTGTGTGGCGATGTTGCGCGTCCGTTTTGCAAGATTCTTTGTTTTGCGTACTCGTTCCGGATGCCGGCGAGTGATGCAACGACGCCAGAAATCGCCGGCACCAGCTGGCCCAGCACAGCGGAGACAAGAATGAAGCGAAGCGAACCCAGTAAAACGACTGCGACCGCGATTCCCGACCTTAAACCGCAACCCCAAGAGCAATGGGCGGAGCGCGGTCGAAACCGAGCCGGTGTCGGCGGACCTGAGCGTAATCCTCGCGAGCCTGCAGACCATGCGCGATGGCGACTTCTCCGTGCGGCTGCCAGGGGACTGGACCGGGCTGGCCGGAAAAATCGCCGACACCTTCAACGACATCGTCACCGCCAACCAGCAGATGGCCAAGGAATTGAAACGCGTTGGGCAAGTGGTAGGAAAAGAAGGCCGCACGCGGGAGCGCATGCGATTTCACCTGCCCAAAGCGGCTTGGGGAGAGATGGAAGTTTCGGTGAACACGCTGGTGGATGATTTGCTGCGGCCGACGACCGAAGTTACGCGCGCCATTGCCGCGGTGGCAAAAGGCAATTTGACGCAGACGGTGCAATTGGACGTGGATGGAAGGCCACTGGAAGGCGAATTCCTGCGTTCGGCAACAATCGTCAACACCATGATTCAGCAGCTCGGCGTTTTCACGGCGGAAGTGACGCGCGTGGCGCGCGAAGTGGGTACGGACGGAAAATTGGGCGGGCAGGCGCAGGTGCCGGGCGTCGCGGGAACTTGGAAGGACCTCACCGATTCCGTCAACTCGATGGCCAGCAACCTGACGGGCCAGGTGCGCAACATCGCCGAGGTGGCCACGGCGGTAGCGAGCGGCGACCTCTCACGCAAAATCACGGTGGACGTGCGCGGCGAAATTCTGCAGCTGAAAGAAGCCATCAATACGATGGTGGACCAGTTGCGGTCGTTCGCATCAGAAGTGACGCGCGTGGCGCGCGAAGTGGGCACGGACGGGAAACTGGGCGGGCAGGCGATCGTGCCCGGCGTCGCGGGAACGTGGAAGGACCTTACGGACTCTGTAAACGCGATGGCGGGGAACCTCACCGCGCAGGTGCGCAACATCGCGGAAGTGACGACGGCTGTGGCGCGGGGCGATTTGTCGCGCAAGATCACCGTGGACGTGAAGGGCGAAATTCTTGAGCTGAAAGATACGATCAATACGATGGTGGACCAGCTAAACGCGTTCGCGGGCGAAGTAACGCGCGTGGCGCGCGAGGTAGGTACGGAAGGTAAGTTGGGCGGCCAGGCGCAAGTGCCCGGGGTGGGCGGCACGTGGAAGGACCTGACGGACAACGTGAACTTCATGGCCAGCAACTTGACGGGCCAGGTGCGCAACATCGCGGAAGTGGCGACGGCGATTGCGAGCGGCGATTTGTCGCGCAAGATCACGGTGGACGTGCGCGGCGAAATTCTGCAGCTGAAAGAAACGCTGAACACGATGGTGGACCAACTGAACCGGTTCGCCGGTGAAGTGACGCGCGTGGCTCGCGAAGTAGGTAGCGAAGGGCGCCTGGGCGGCCAGGCGAACGTGCCGGGCGTCGCGGGAACCTGGAAGGACTTGACGGACTCGGTGAATTCGATGGCCGGAAACCTGACGGCGCAGGTGCGCAACATCGCCGAAGTGACGACGGCCGTGGCGCGCGGCGACTTGTCGCGCAAAATCACCGTGGACGTGAAGGGCGAAATTCTCGAGCTGAAGAACACGATCAACACGATGGTGGACCAGCTGAACGCGTTCGCGGGCGAAGTGACGCGCGTGGCTCGCGAAGTAGGAACAGAAGGGAAGTTGGGCGGGCAGGCGCAAGTGCCTGGCGCGGGAACGTGGAAGGACCTGACGGACAACGTGAATTTCATGGCCAGCAACTTGACGGGCCAGGTGCGCAACATCGCTGAGGTGGCTACGGCGGTGGCGCGCGGCGATTTGTCGCGCAAGATTACGGTGGACGTGAAAGGCGAAATCCTGGAACTCAAGGATACGCTGAACACGATGGTGGATCAGCTGCGCGCGTTCGCTTCGGAAGTGACGCGCGTGGCCCGCGAAGTCGGTACGGACGGAAAGCTGGGCGGCCAGGCGCAGGTGCCAGGTGTTGCCGGCACGTGGAAGGACCTTACCGATTCGGTGAACTCGATGGCCAGCAACTTGACGGGCCAGGTGCGCAATATCGCGGAAGTGGCGACGGCAATTGCCAGCGGCGACCTTTCGAAGAAGATCACGGTGAACGTGAGCGGCGAAATCCTGCTGCTGAAAGAAACGATCAACACGATGGTGGACCAGCTGAACGCGTTCGCGGGCGAAGTAACGCGCGTGGCGCGCGAAGTGGGCAGCGAAGGACGGTTGGGCGGTCAGGCGAACGTCCCCGGAGTGGCGGGAACGTGGAAGGACCTTACCGACTCGGTGAACTCGATGGCCGGCAACCTGACCGGCCAGGTGCGCAACATCGCCGAAGTGACGACGGCTGTGGCGCGCGGGGACTTGTCACGCAAGATCACCGTGGACGTGAAGGGCGAAATTCTGGAGCTAAAGAACACCATCAACACGATGGTGGACCAGCTGAACGCGTTTGCTGGTGAAGTGACGCGCGTGGCGCGTGAAGTGGGAACGGAAGGGAAGCTGGGCGGCCAGGCGGAAGTGCCGGGAGTCGGCGGCACTTGGAAAGACTTGACGGACAACGTAAATTTTATGGCCAGCAACTTGACGGGCCAGGTGCGCAATATTGCGGAAGTGGCGACGGCGATTGCGAGCGGCGATTTGTCGCGCAAGATCACGGTGGACGTGCGCGGCGAAATTCTGCAGCTCAAGGAAACGCTGAACACGATGGTGGAGCAGCTGCGTTCGTTCGCGGCGGAGGTGACGCGCGTGGCGCGCGAGGTAGGTAGCGAAGGGCGGCTGGGCGGCCAGGCGAACGTCACCGGCGTCGCGGGAACGTGGAAGGACCTCACGGACTCGGTGAATGCGATGGCCGGGAACTTGACGGCGCAGGTGCGCAACATCGCCGAAGTGACGACGGCCGTGGCGCGCGGCGATTTGTCGCGCAAGATCACGGTGGACGTGAAGGGCGAAATCCTGGAATTGAAGAACACGATTAACACCATGGTGGACCAACTGAACGCGTTTGCCGCGGAAGTGACGCGCGTGGCGCGCGAAGTGGGCACCGACGGCAAGCTGGGCGGCCAAGCGCAAGTGCCCGGCGTGGCCGGCACATGGAAAGATCTGACGGACAACGTAAACGTGATGGCCGCGAACCTGACCGAGCAGGTGCGCGGAATCGTGAAGGTGGTGACCGCCGTCGCGAACGGCGAGTTGACGAAAAAACTGACGGTGAACGCCAAAGGTGAAGTGGCTGCGCTGGCCGATACGATCAACAACATGACCGACACACTCGCGACGTTCGCGGACCAAGTGACCACGGTCGCGCGCGAAGTGGGAGTGGAAGGCCGGTTGGGCGGCCAAGCAAACGTGCCGGGAGCCGCTGGAACGTGGAAGGACTTGACCGGCAATGTGAACCTGCTTGCGGACAACCTGACCAACCAGGTGCGTGCCATCGCGGAAGTTACGACGGCGGTGACGAAAGGCGACCTGACGCGTTCGATTCAAGTAGAAGCGAGCGGCGAAGTCGCCGAGTTGAAGGATTACATCAACACGATGATCAACAACCTGCGGCTCACCACCGACCGCAACAACGAGCAGGACTGGCTGAAGACCAACCTCGCGCGGTTCACGGGAATGTTGCAAGGGCAGCGCGATTTGACGACGGTGGGACGCAGTCTGTTGTCCGAGCTGGCTCCGCTGGTGAGCGCGCAGCAGGGCGTGATTTATCAAATGGAGTCGGAAGAATCGGGAACCATGGTGCTGCTGTCAGCGTTTGCCGATAGCGATCAGGACGGGCATCCCAGCCGTCTGCACGTGGGCACCGGGCTCGTCGGGCAGTGCGCCTCGGAAAAGCAGCGCATGCTGATCACCGATGTGCCGGCGAATGCCGTGCCGATCCGCTCCGGATTGTTCCAGGCCGTGCCGCGCAGCGTGATCGTGCTGCCGATTCTCTTCGAGGACCGCGTGAAAGCGGTGATCGAGCTGGCATCGCTCAGCGTATTCACCGCGTCGCATCTGGCGTTCTTGGACCAACTGACTTCCAGCATCGGCATCGTGCTGAATAGCATCGAGGCCACGATGCAGACGGAAGGCTTGCTGAAGCAATCGCAGCAACTGGCGACCGAACTGCAAACGCAGCAGACCGAATTGCAGCAGACCAACGAACAGCTGGCGCAAAAGGCGCAGCAGCTGGCCGAGCAGAACGTGGAAGTGGAGCGCAAGAATCAAGAAATCGAGCAGGCGCGCCGTGCCGTGGAAGAAAAGGCCAAGGAGCTGGCGCTTACTTCGAAGTACAAGTCGGAATTTTTGGCGAATATGTCTCACGAGCTGCGCACACCGCTGAATAGCATCCTGGTTCTGGGCCAGCAGCTCGCCGATAATCCCGACCTCAATTTGACGAACAAGCAGGTGGAATTCGCGCGCACCATTCACGGCGCCGGAACAGACTTGCTGAACTTGATCACGGATATTCTGGACCTCTCGAAGATTGAATCCGGCACGGTATCGGTGCAAGCGGAGGAAGTGTTCTTCGCGAGCTTGCTGGACATGATCGCGCGTCCGTTCCGCCACGAAGCGGAGAATCGGCACCTCAATTTTGAAGTTCAGTCCGATCCTAATTTGACGCGCAGCCTGGTGACCGATTCGAAGCGCTTGCAACAGGTGCTGAAGAATCTGCTGTCCAACGCATTCAAATTTACGGAGAAGGGCGGCGTGCGCATGTCCGTATTCGTCGCCGAAAGCGGCTGGACGGAAGGCCACGCGGTGCTCGGCAGGTCAGCTTCCGTGGTTGGGTTCGAAGTGACCGACACGGGCATTGGCATTCCGCCGGAAAAGCAGCGCATTATTTTTGAAGCGTTCCAACAAGCTGACGCCGGCACCAGCCGCAAATATGGCGGCACGGGTCTGGGCTTGGCGATCAGCCGCGAACTCGCGGGCCTGCTGGGCGGCGAGATTCAATTGCGCAGCACGCCGGATGAAGGCAGCACGTTCACGTTGTATTTACCGCAAACGTATGTGGGGCCTTCGACGGGCGTCGCCGGGAACGAAGCCAAAGCCTCGGCGATGCCCACGCCGGGTCAAGCGGCGGCGGGAATCGCGTCGAAGCGGGCGATCGAGCAGATCAGCATCGCGGACGATCGGGAAAATTTGCAGCCGGAAGATCCGATTCTGCTGATTGTGGAAGATGATCCGTATTTTGCAACGATGCTCTGCGATTTGGCGCACGACAATGGGTTCAAGGTGCTGGTAGCCACGCGCGGAGCGGAAGCGCTGGCGCTGGCGCATGAATTCCACCCGACAGCCATTTCGCTGGATGTTTTCTTGCCGGACATGCTGGGCTGGACGGTTCTGAATCACTTCAAACAGGATCCACGCACGCGGCACATTCCGGTGCAGATGTTGACGCTGGATGAAGACCGGCAACATGGTCTGGCGCGCGGGGCGTTTTCCTACTTGATCAAACCGGCTACCAGCGAACAGCTGAAGAGCGCTTTTGCGCGCATGAAGGAATACACCGCGCCGCGGCGCAAGCGTTTGCTGGTAGTGGAGGACAATCCGGCCGAGCAGCTGAGCATCCGCGAATTGCTCGGATATGAGGATATTGACGTGGAGATCGCCTCGAGCGGCTCGCAGGCGCTGGCGGCCATTGACGAGCGGCCGTTTGATTGCGTCGTGCTGGATCTGCGCCTGCCGGACATGTCTGGATTTGAAATATTGGAGCGCTTCCGCGATACGCCTTCACTGAGCGACTTGCCGGTGGTGGTGTTTACTGGGAAAGACCTTTCGCCGGAAGAGGACGCGCGTTTACGTTTGCTGGCGCGCAGCGTGGTGGTGAAGGGCGTGGAGTCTCCGGAGCGGCTATTGGATGAAACCGCGCTGTTTGTGCATCGCGTGGTCACCGACCTGCCTCCGGAAAAGCGGAAGATGCTGGATCTGCTGCATCATTCGGATGAAGCGCTGGTCGGGAAAAAAGGTGCTGGTGGTAGATGATGACGTGCGAAATATTTTTGCGCTCAGCAGCGTGCTGGAACGGCGCGGCATGACGGTGCTGACCGCCGGCACCGGGCGGGAAGCGATCAATACGCTGGAGTCCACGCCGGATGTGGCGATCGTATTGATGGACATCATGATGCCGGACATGGATGGATACGAGACGATGCAGATCATCCGCCGCAATGCTTCTTTCCGGCGCCTGCCGATTATTGCTTTGACGGCCAAGGCGATGAAAGGCGACCGTGAAAAATGCCTGGAAGCGGGCGCGTCCGAGTATCTGGCGAAGCCGGTGAACACGGAGCAATTGCTCTCGGCGTTGCGGATGTGGTTCCATCGCTAGCGTGGTTTGCGATTTGAGGCGGGTGCAATTCGATCGTGGCGGGCAGCTCGAGATCGCCTGAAGCGAGAGGAAGAAAATGCGCGAGCTGGAAAAAGTAAATATTCTGATGGTGGACGATCAGCCGGGCAAGCTGCTCACGTATGAAGCGATTCTGAATGAGCTGAACGAAAATCTGATCAAGGCGCGCTCGGGCAAAGAGGCGCTGGACCATCTGCTGAAGACGGACATCGCGGTGGTGCTGATGGACGTGAGCATGCCGGATCTGGATGGATTCGAATTGGCGGATATGATCCGGCAGCACCCGCGTTTTCAGGAGATCGCGATTATTTTTATCTCCGCCGTGCACCTGACCGACCTGGACCGGCTGAACGCTTATCGACGCGGCGCAGTGGATTATATTTCCGTGCCGGTAGTGCCCGAGTTGTTGCGCGCCAAGGTGCGCGTGTTCGCGGATCTGCACCGCAAAACGCAACAGCTGGAAATGCTCAATCGCGACCTGCGCACGCTTTCCGCGCGGCTACTGGCGATGCAAGATGAGGAACGCCGCCGCATCGCGCGAGATTTGCACGATGGCATCGGGCCATTGATCGCGGCGCTCTCCATGAATAATGGTTTGCTGGCCCAGCAAACCAAAAAACTTGGCCCGGAAGTTGCGGACGTGTTGCAGCAAAATAATCAGCTGGTGGAACAGCTTTCGAAGGAGACGCGGACGATTTCGCACCTGCTGCATCCGCCGCTGCTGGATGAGATCGGGCTTTTGCCCGCGATCAAGATGTTCGCGGAAGGTTTTGCGGAGCGCAGCAGCGTGAAGGTGGACGTGGAGCTGTCGCCGGACATTGGCCGTTTGCCTCCCAATGTAGAGATATCGATTTTTCGAGTGGTGCAGGAGTGTCTGACGAACGTATATCGTCATTCCGGCAGCAAGACAGCGCGCATCACGATAGCGCCGTCGCAGGAAAAGCTGCTTAGCGTGCAAGTGTGCGACGAAGGCAAAGGGATGCCCCGAACAAATGGCGTGCCGGCTTCCCCGGGCACAAACCACGGTGTGGGATTGAGCGGGATGCGTGAGCGTTTGCGCGAGCTCGGCGGCACGCTGGAAATTCGCTCGAGTGAGAACGGGACCACGGTGATTGCGGCCGTGCCCGTCAGTAAAGCCAAAGTGAGAAGTGTATGATTTCGCGATCGGTCATGATGAGAACAAGAATTCTGGCGCCTGGGGAAGCGGATACCGCGACGAGACGCGCGGGAGCGCTCTGATGCACACGCGATTCCTGATCGTGGACGACAGCGAGCTGGTGCGGAAATCGCTGCGCACGGTGTTGCAAGCCAATCCTGACTGGGAAATATGCGGCGAGGCGGCCGACGGCATGACGGCCGTCGAGCTGTTCAAAGAACTGCATCCCAACATCGTGATCGTGGATTTTCAGATGCCGGGCATCAATGGAATCGAAACGGCGCGCCGTATGTCTGCGATTGCACCCGCCGTTCCTATCGTCCTGTTTACGCAACATGCCAGCTCTGACCTGGAGAAGCACGCTCGTGAAGCCGGCATTCGCTCGGTGGTGTCCAAGACGAATGCATTTCCGATGGTGGGCATGATTGAGGCGCTGCTGGGAGCTGCGGATTCCGAGCCGGGCCAGGAATCGCCGGGAAATTCCACGAAGGATCAACCTAAGTAGGTGACGGTCCTAGGGGCTGGATCAGCGTTATCAGGGCGTTATCAGGGCCGTTGAGGTCAAAAATACCTTGGTTAGTGTATGGAGTGCCTGTGGGAAGAGGTCCATATTGCACACAGGTTCCCCAGGAAACACACCAACATCACGCTGGGAGGATGTTCCCCCATCCTCCCTCCCCCCTTCCAATCAAGTCCCGTGAACGATGCGACGCGCGGTGCGTGGCTCACTTGCGAGGGCCGGCCCAATGACTGAAAAGCAGAATGAAGGAATTCAGAACGAGAAGCGCGTCCAGGAGTGTGCTGCGAGTTTTGCTTTTCTTATGGGCTGGGCTCATGGACGTTGTGGTTTAAGCGGCGCGCCGGCTTCCTCGATAGCAAGATCTGCTGTGAAAATATTTGGCGAGGAGAGGATGGGAACCGGCCCAGCCCTCATGCCTTGATTTCGCAAGGCACCCGATTCCCATTCCTCTCCCACGCCGGCCATTCTGGCGGGAAATGTCGCGCGGCGGAATACGGATAAATTCGTAAGGCATGGGGGAATTTGCTGTACGCGTGAACTTCGTCCACAAGCGCGGGCCGAAATTGACGCGAATGAACGCGAATGGATGGCGGGGGGACACGGGAGGGAGGGGCTGCCGATTCTCGGCGGCAGCCCCTTTTTGGAGGAGACAGACGGGCGGAATTATTGCGGCGGAAAATTGTTCAGAAATTGTGCGGCGTTCTCACGCGGTCTTGCCAGACACGGGCGCGGAGTCCGGCATTTCGATGGCCCGGCCGGATACGGCGAGCGGCGCGCCGCTTTCCGTCACGTAGTAACGCTCCGGCGCAAATGATGATTCGCAAAATGGACAGAGCTGATGCCGCGGGCGCGGCCGCGCCGGGCGATGCAGCAGATACATGGACTGCGCCCACTCTTCCAACACAATCCGTGCGGCGCATTTCGTGCAGCGGCAGCAAAGATAGGTGAACATCGCAAGCCTCCCAGGGTATCTAGCAACAAACGGCGGCGCGCTAACTGGACTGCGATGAACGAAACCAGAAGGATGCCGACTTTGCCAGCGAGCGCATCCGCGCCATCCCCACTTTACGTTTTTGGCGATTCCATTCAATACAGTGGAACACCTACGGGCGGGCGGGCGATCTCGTACGGCCTGAAACCATGCGGATTCTGGATGAAAGGCAAACTAGCCGGCAAATCTCGCGCGTGAAGCCCAGACCGTCTGGCGGAGGGTGAACGATTTCGGGCCACGAACTACTGGGGCTGGTTTTACAGGTAAATCCCTATTGGCGAGAGTGGGGCATAAGACTACATTTATATACATTACGGGATGCCAGGCATCTCACTTCGGCCCGTTGTTTAATATGCGGTGTTCACTGAGCGCCACCGACCGGGGAAAGCGCCATCGCGCAACCGGCGGGGAATCATCAAGAGGAGATGATCTCTAATGCGTATCCGATTCATTCGTCCGTTGCTGCTGGCAATCGCCATGTTATTTCTTTCTTCCGCAGCTTTCGCGCAAATCGGTGTAAGTGTCACGATCGCGCCACCGGAGTTGCCCGTTTACGAGCAGCCCGTTTGTCCCGGCGATGGATACATCTGGACGCCGGGCTACTGGGCCTGGGGCGACGACGGTTATTTCTGGGTGCCCGGTACTTGGGTGGAAGCGCCGGAAGTGGGTTACTTGTGGACGCCGGGCTACTGGGGCTGGGGCGGCAGCAGTTTTGTTTTTTACGACGGCTACTGGGGCCCGACGGTAGGTTTCTATGGCGGGATCAACTACGGCTTCGGATATTTCGGCCATGGATTTGAAGGCGGCCGCTGGGACGGCGGACACTTTTTTTACAACCGTGCGGTGAGCAACGTAAACGTCACGGTGATTCATAACGTGTACGAAACGAAAGTGGACGTGAGAACCGATGTACACGTCAGCTATAACGGCCATGGCGGGATCGACGCTCGTCCCACGGCCCGGGAAGAAGCCGCCGCGCACGAGCGGCATATTCCTCCGGTCGCCGCGCAAACCGCGCATATAAACGCCGCGCGTGAGAACACGGCGCTGCGGGCTTCTGCCAACCACGGCAAGCCGCCGATCACTGCCACTGCCAGACCGGGAGAATTTAACGATCGCGGTGCGAGTAACGGCGCCAGTCGTGGCGGCACGGTTGTGCACCCCAGAGATCTTCCGCCTGCGGAGCGGGCCGCACCTCCGAATACCGGCAACGCCAAGCTGGACCAGAAATACCAGCAGCAGCAAAACAAGCTTGCCGCGCAGCAGGACAAGGAACGGCAGAATCTGCAGGCGCAGCAAGACAAGGAACACCAGCAACTGACGAAGCAAAAAGCCAACAATGAGAGGACGCAGCAGGTGGAGCAGAAGCACCAGCAGCAGACCCAGCAATTAGTGCAACGGCACACGCAGCAGCAACAACAACTGCAGCGGAAGCAAGCGCCACCGGCTGGGCACGCGGCTCCAGCGGCGAAGCCCAAGTAAGTATTGAGTGGTTGATGGATCGCTGACAACCTGACGGCGAGGGCATGCGCCACCCGGCTAATGCCCTTGCCGTTTTTTTTTTGCGGCTCAGTCCGAGCGATCCGTCCGTTCGCGCTCTCGTGGATGCAATTTCAGATGGGAAATTCGCGGGTGGATTACGGCAGGGAGTTGCGTGATTTGATCAGCGGATGGGATCGCCGGCCAGCAAAGCCGCGGAAAACGCGGCCTTGCTGGCGAGCGACAATTTGCAGGTTCGTGCGCAGATCGCGTTAAGACTTTTTCCGCGGTACCTTGGCGCCCTTCTTGCGCGCCTCGGAAAGTCCAATCGCAATCGCTTGCTTGCGGCTGGTCACACTGCCGCCCTTGCCGCCTTTGCCTGAACGAAGCGTGCCGCGCTTTTCGCGATGCAACGCGCTCTTCACGCTCTTGCCGGCGGCTTTGCCGTACCTGGCCATTACGCACCTCCTCTTTTTCGATTCGCGGAATTACAACGACGAACCGCTTACGCTTTCGCTTTCTTCGCGGTGCTTGGCACGACGACGTCCGTCTTGTACGCACGCGTGAATTCATCTACCTGCTTCTGCGCGGCGTCCTTGGCGACGCCATAGCGCTCCTGAATTTTTCCGATTAGTTGGTCGCGCTGGCCGTTGATGGCCGTCAGATCGTCGTCGGTTAATTTGCCCCACTTTTCTTTCACTTTTCCCACGGACTGCTTCCATTTGCCTTCGATTTGATCCCAGTTCATTTTGAACCTCCTGAATTGAATATCCAGCTACTCAGACATAGTGGAGAGAAAGGCTGCCGCGCGGAATACAGCGCTACCCGTAACTGCGCCGGGCATTTCGCCGTACGGTTCGCACATGGGCGAGCCATCGAATGCGCGGCCTCGTTTCAGGTTTCAGGTCCGGTTGGTGAGTCAGTCGAGGGTGTGCTGCGCAACGGCCTGCCGCCGGGCGCAATGGTTCGGCATTTTCGTTTAGATGACCTGGGCTTAGATGAACCTACCGCAATCCGAAGTGAAGGCTACAGGGATTGCTTGATGGCTAACGTGATGCGGAAAGCCTAGTCTAGCTATGCAATCGAGAAAATCGGGCCGGTGAACGACCCACACGAGAAAGGGGGGATCCAAATGAATCAGAACAATCTAAAGAGCCTTTATGTGGACGAATTGCGGGATCTCTACAGTTCCGAGCAACAGTTGATTAAAGCAATACCGAAAATGGCGAAAGCCGCGAATTCCGATGAACTCCGCAAAGGATTCGAGGAGCACCTGGAGCAAACCCGAGGCCACGCCACGCGACTGGAGCAAATCTTGAGCGGCTTGGGCGAGCCGGCAAAGGGCAAGAAATGCAAAGGCATGGCCGGCATCGTAGCGGAAGGCGGCGAAATGATGTCCGAGGATTTCGAGGGTGCGCTGATGGATGCGGGCCTGATCTCCGCGGCGCAACGCGTGGAGCACTACGAAATTGCCGCTTACGGCGCAGTGCATGCTTACGCCAAGTTGATGGGCGAAAACGAAGCAGCTTCCTTGCTGCAGCAAACACTCGATGAAGAAAAAGCAACCGATCAAAAGCTCACGGAGCTTTCGGAAGAGATCAACTCCGAAGCGTTGCGCGCAATCCCGGAAGCGGAAGACGAAGAAAAAAGACCACGGCACAAGACAGCCAAGGCTGGCAGCGCGAGTTAATTTCGCCAGCCGGCGCCGCGGGGCGCGGTCCGTTGCCGCGCCCCGCGGAAATACTTAAAAAGGAGACCAACATGTTGCTGCTCATTCTAACCATCGTTCTGATTCTGGCGCTCTTCGGAAGTCTGCCGACGTGGCCGCACAGCAGGGAATGGGGATATTACCCGAGCGGGGGAATCAGCCTGGTGCTGGTGATCCTCTTAATACTGTTTCTGATGGGCCGTTTGTAGCGGCTCTAGTATTGACGCGAGCGCCCAGCGAGCGTCACCGGCAAAGGCATCTGCGCGGAATTCACGGCCGACGCGATCACTTTGGCGGCCAGCGGATCGAATATGAAGTAATTTCCAGGACGCGCTTCCAGCAGTTCCGTGAGCCGCGCCTTTGCGTGATCCAGACCTTGAACAGCCTCAATCCAAATCGGCCCGGTTTCCGCAAGTTCCCTGAAGATATCGTAGGTCTGGTTCATATTCCTCCGTCACCTGTGCAAGGCAGACTGCCGCAAGGTGGGGGTCAGGTCTTTGCTGAGAGAGCAATTCGGCGACCAATGCTGCTGAGGTTGGAGCACGCAAGTTATTCTAAACAGGGTTGTTACGGCCACGTTTGGTGCGCAGCCGGTGAACTGGCCGGAGGATATGTAAATTGTGGGGATGTGCGGTACATATTTCGCGATCGCGGGGCGGCGCGCGGAATTCGTGCGCCGCATGGTGGTAATGTGATTGGTCGCAAAGGACGACTCGCGACGCCATCTGTGGATCGGTTGAAAGCTGATTGCGGTCACGCGGTCATTGGATAAAATGTGCGAGGAATCGGCTTAGTGGGCCTGCGAATCTTAATTGTGGACGACGAAAAAGCGGTGCGCACGGCCTTGGGAAGGCTGCTGGCGACGCGCAAGGAATGGGAAGTAGTCGGCGAGGCTGCGGATGGCGCCGAAGCCATTGGAAAGGCGCGAGAACTCCAACCTGACATCGTGATTATGGACATCACCATGCCGGAGATGAACGGGCTGGAAGCCACTCCGGAGATAAAGCGGCAGCTCCCGGAAGCCGAAGTGCTGATATTCACGCAGCACGATTCGACGCAAATGGTGCAGCAAGCGCAGAACGCGGGCGCCAGCGGCTATTTGCTGAAATCGCAGGCTCACTGGCTGGTGACGGCGGTGGAGGCGATGGGGCAGCACAAGCCGTTTTTTCAGGGCAAGAATTTGCCGCAGCGCGAGTAAGATTTGCGCTGCGCACGTCTTTCTTTTCGATCGCGGCAGGCTTTACCCACCGCCATACTCCGGCCCTGCGGTACCTAGAGATGTCTGAAACCTGAATGACGGGATTCCCGTCTGGATTCATGCCCGGTACAAGGTAGCCTGATGAATGCCCAATAAGCGCAGCGCGAAGAAAAGAGCAAGAAAAACTCGCGTTCCTGGCACCAGCAGCGGAAAGCTTCATTCCGAACTGCTGGAGCTCGCTCACGACGCCATCATCGTCCGCGATGTGGACAGCACCATTTTGTTCTGGAATCGCGGGGCGCAAAAAACCTATGGCTGGACCCCCGCCGAAGCCTGCGGAAACGTGACGCATCAAATCCTGAAAACGGAGTTTCCCGAGCCGCTGGATCAAGTGTATGAAAAGCTATACAGCGTTGGTTCGTGGGAAGGTGAGCTGGTTCACTGGACTCGCGAAGGGAAGCGGCTGGTCGTCGCGAGCCGCCAGGTGCTGCAGCGCGATGCACAGGGCCGCACAATCGGGATCCTGGAAATTAATCGCGACATTACCCCCCGCAAAGAGGCGGAAGAAGCGCTGCGCAACCTTTCCGCGCGCTTGTTGCAATTGCAGGATGAAGAGCGCCGCCGCATCGCCCGCGAACTGCACGACAGCATGGGGCAAAGCCTCGCCGCGCTGGTGATTCACCTCTCCGCGGTGAGTGCGAAAGTCGCGGCTGTGGATCCGGCTGCCGCCGACTTGCTGCGCGAAGCGATCCTGCTCTCGCAGAAGGCTTCGGATGAAACTCGTACGCTCTCCTACCTTCTGTATCCTCCGACGCTGGATTACGCCGGCTTGCGCTCGGCGCTGGAATGGTACATCGAAGGATTCACGCAACGCAGCAAGGTGAACGTGGAATTGAAGGTCTCACTCGGCCCGAATCGCCTTCCCGAGATCGTAGAACGTACGCTCTTCCGCATTGTGCAGGAGAGCCTCACCAACATTTTCCGCCACTCCGGCAGTGACAGCGCGAGCGTTCAGATCGCAGGGCAGTCCGGAATCGTGCGCCTGGAGGTGGCGGATAACGGCAAAGGAATTCCGGACGCCATTCTGACAACTCTGAATAGCAGCGGCGGACAACTGGGCGTGGGAATCCGCGGCATGCGAGAACGCGTGCGGCAGCTCGGCGGTTGGCTGCAGATCAAGTCTCGGCCAAACGGCACCACGATCATCGTGACGCTCTCCGTAAAGGAAGCGGCCAGTGAAGCCGGCCAGTCGCAGGCGTCGAGTTCGAGCTAACAACGCGCAGGCTGTAGCGCGCATTCGTCCGCGAAGGGAAGGCAGTTCTGTATGACTTTGGAGAGATAGCTGCTCTGGAGCAATGAGTCGGAAGTTTGCGCCCGTCTTTCTTGCCGGTGATTGCACATTATCCACAATGTCCCGCAAAGGCCCGGAAATCAGATGAAATTGAACGAGCTCTTCAGCATGCGAGCGCTTGTCGTTTGCATTGTCCTCCTGCTAGTCACGCCGCCTCCCGCCGACTCCTATTCCGTTCTGGCACACGAAGCGATCGTGGACTCCGCATGGGATGAAGCGATCAAGCCACTGCTGCTGGAGCGATTTCCCCAAGCGTCTTCCGACGATCTGAAGACTGCGCACGGATACGCTTACGGTGGCTGCGTAATCCAGGACATGGGCTACTACCCGTTTGGCAACAAGCTCTTCAGCGACCTGGTTCATTACGTGCGCAGTGGAGATTTCGTCGCGGCGCTGCTGCGCGATTCGCAGAACCTGAACGAGTATGCCTTCGCGCTGGGCGCCCTGGCGCACTACGCTGCGGACAATGAGGGTCACCGCACCGGCACAAACCTCGCTGTGCCTCTGCTTTATCCCAAGCTGCGCCGAAAGTATGGCGATGTGGTGACCTACGACCAGAATCCCCTGGCGCATCTGAAAACCGAATTCGGGTTCGACATACTGCAAGTGGCCAAAGGACGATACGCTTCTGATGCCTATCGCGATCGCATCGGTTTTCAAGTGTCAAAAGATCTGCTGGCACGCGCATTTCAAGAGACCTATTCGCTGGACCTGGATTCGGTGCTTACCAATTACGATCTCGCGATCGCTTCCTACCGCAGAGGCGTCAGCCAGCTGATACCAGAAGCCACGAAAATCGCCTGGCAGACCAAGAAGGATGAAATTCAGCAGGGCACTCCGGGAATTACGCGCAGCGCATTTCTCTATCGCGTCTCCCGCTCCAGTTACGAAAAACAGTGGCCGGGCAAGTACGAAAAGCCCGGCTTCGGCACCCGGGTGCTCGGTTTCTTGCTCCATCTGATTCCCAAGGTCGGGCCGTTTCGAAGCCTGGCGTTCAAGATACCCACTCCGGACGCCGAGAAATTATTCGTCTCCAGTTTCAGCAACGCGCTGCAGAACTATCTGGAACTGGCGAAACAGCAAGGGAACGCAGGCCATGCAGCTCTGCTGAACGACAACTTCGATACCGGCACGATTACCGGTCCCGGGCAGTACCCTTTGGCGGACAAGACCTATGCCGATCTTCTGGACCGCTTGCAGAAGAACAATTTTAGTGCGCTTTCGCCAGGCCTAAGAACTGCATTGCTGACCTACTATGGGGATTTGAACGCGCCTTTCGCCACGAAAAAGGACAAGAAGGAATGGGCCAAAGTCGTCCGTAATGTGAATCAATTGAAAGCGTCGGCTCCCGCTACCGAACCCGCCGCCAAGTAATCCGCCCTAAGGTGAAATACTGACCTCCTATTTTGCTAAGTCCTTATGATTCTGATACTTGGGATTTAACGGCTACAGGGATTCACCTACGCAGACTACAGCATGACTCCGATAGACTCATCCGTGAAGTTGTCCTACTTTGTCCGCGACACATCGCAGTTCAGGTGGCGAGGGCTTTAATCTATTTCGTAAACGAATTCATCGGCCGTTTGCTCCGCCTCGAGTCTTGCGGGCCCCGGAACGTGACTACTCTCATAAACGAGGCGGAGCAACGGCGCTAGTAGCAACTTAATGGCTGCAAGTAAGCAGGGAGCGGCTTTAGTCTTGACGAAACGAAACGGGAGCTGGCCTCGGCCCATTATGGGAATTCCATACTTAGGCGTATGTTCGAGTATCGCGACACTAACCCCTTCTTGCCGGAGAGAGAAATGAAACTGCTTCGTATCCTAATTGCGGACGATCACGATCTTATGCGGCGTGGCATCAAAGGGATGCTGCAATCACACGCAGGATGGGAAATTTGTGGAGAAGCGCATACCGGCCGCGAGGCTGTATCGAAGGCCCAGGAACTGAAACCGGACATCGCGATTTTGGACATCAGCATGCCGGACCTGAATGGCGTGGACGCGGCGCGCAGAATTCGCAAGGAGTCACCGAGCACGGAAATCCTGATTCTTTCGGTGCATTATTCGGATCAGTTGATCCGAGACATTCTGGAAGCCGGCGTGCGCGGCTACATCGTAAAATCCGATTCCGACCGCGACTTGATTGTTGCCGTCGAGACCCTGGCGAACCACAAGCCGTTTCTTACGCCGCGCGCGACGGAGGTGATGCTTTCCAGTTTCAAGGAAGGCAGAATGCGCACCGAGCTGCCCACAGCGCTGCGCGACCGGCTGACCTCTCGCGAACGCGAAATTGTGCAGCTGCTGGCGGAAGGGAAGAGCAGCAAGGAAGTGGCGTCGTCGCTGAATATCAGCGTCAAGACGGCCGAAACGCATCGCGCCAACATCATGCGCAAGCTGCAGCTGCACACTGTGAGTGAACTGGTTCGCTACGCGGTAAGAAATCAAATCGTCGAAGCGTAGCCGCAGCATTCGCTGAAACTTCCGCGAGCGCGATCGGTCTTCGCGTTTCAGATCCACGCGGTTCGGTGGTGGATGCGGTGAGCGGCTTGGGTGACCAATCGAGCTAGGCTTAGCCGTCGGAGCAGACGCGATGCGCCCAAACATAAAACTGGCCCAGAGAGTTTGCGTCTCTGGGCCAGTTGCAAAATATATCGGTCCGCTACGCTGCTTTACTGCCAGCAACGACTAAAACGATCCCGCCAATCAGCGCTAGACCGCCAATAATCGGAGGCAGCGGAATCGTGTTGTGTTCCGTTTTGGTCGCCTGAATAGGTCCAACGTCCAGCACCTTCTTGTGCGTGGTGTAGGTAACGCCCTGATACGCGAGCGCGAGCACGCCCAGAACGATGAGCACGAACCCCAGCAATGTTGCGGTCTTCATGAACTCTCCTCAATTCGCGACGCAGTGTGAATAATGAACGGCCTTCAGGCGCGCCGCAGCAATCCGCCGACGAGCGACACTAAAAACAGAACCAGAAAAACGAAGAACAGAATCTTGGCAATGGATACGGCCGCAGCCGCAATTCCCAGGAATCCAAACACCGCCGCAATCAGCGCCACCACGAAGAACACTACGGCCCAACGCAACATAAGTCCTCCTATGAGTGAATCTACCGGCTACATTTGGCCAGCTACACTGGAATGCGGCGCTCCGCTGCAACATCCGCGGACGCTGCACGAACTCAGCCCTTATACGATTTTCCGCCGTAAGTGACCATACACTCATTCAACTAGAGTCGCGCGGAGTTTGCTGTAGGCCTGCGACAACTCGTTTCCGCCGTGGCAGCTCGCGGCCCTCGCCGTTGATCATCGCTTGCAACTCGGCGGCGGGCCCCCTCGCGCAACGTCCACCGCTGTCGCTGCTGTACCGCAAGCTCCCCGCAAATCTACGCGCATCGCCGTATGGTTGCCCCGTGTGATTCGCAATAGTCTCTGCATCACAGAGTCGCAGATTATTGCGGACTCTCGACAGGCGCTGGAAGCCAGTGCCGAAAGCTAATCGAAAAGGAGATCGCAAAATGTATCGTGCATCGAAAGTCGGCAAATGCTTCTCGCTCCTGGGCGCCACGTTGCTCTTGAGCGCGTCTTTGGTTGCCGGCGCGGTTCAGCAGGACCAGCAACCGGCTCCGGACAATTCCAAGACGAATCAGGGCGACGCCAGCAAGGGCGCGATGACCGCGCAGCAACAAAAAATGGATCCGGCGGACCGCAACATCACCAAGCAGATCCGCAGCTCCATCTACAAGGACAAATCACTTTCCACCTACGCGCACAACATCAAGATCATCACCCAGGATGGCAGAGTAACGCTGAAGGGTCCGGTGCGCTCCGCAGATGACAAGGCCAGTATCGCGGCGAAGGCGATTGCGGTGGTCGGCGCGGACAACGTGACAGACCAGCTCGAGGTAGCACCAGCAAATTAGTAGCAGAAAGCGCGCGCAGGAGTTTCACATTCTAGTTCACAAAAGGAGAATCACACATGTCAGGTAAAAAGACCGCAGTCTTCGGTATTTACTCCACTTTGTCGGGCGCCGATCACGCCACCGACACGCTGATTCACGCCGGATTTTCGCCGAGCGATATTTCCGCGCTGCTTCCGGAAAATCTCGGGTCCCGGCAAATTGGCACCGAAAAAGCTACCAAGGCGCCGGAAGGCGCGGCGACCGGAGCAGGCTCCGGCGCGGTTCTCGGTGGCGCGCTCGGCTTGCTCGCCGGAATTGGCGCGCTGGCCATTCCAGGCGTTGGCCCACTCATCGCCGCAGGACCGATCATGGCCGCGCTCGCCGGCATCGGTGTCGGCGGCGCGGTGGGCGGCTTCACGGGCGCGTTGATTGGCCTCGGCATTCCCGAATATGAAGCGAAGCGCTACGAAGGGCGTGTGCAGAAGGGCGGCATCCTGCTCTCCGTGCATTGCGACAGCTCCGAAGCCGTCAAACGCGCCAAGGAAATCATGAAGATCACCAGCGCGGAGGATATTTCCTCCACGGGTGAATCTTCCGCGGACGTGAAAGCAGACGATCAGCGCGCGCGCCACACCACTTCCGGCGGCAGGGGATAGTTTCACAGGGAGGAAGCGCGCGGCTCGGCGCTTCCTCTCCTCCTCTCTTCCAGAATCAAAGGCATCCCAGAATTAAAGGTGCTCCGGAATCAAAGGACGCGATTAGAAAGACGAATTAAGGACGAAAAAGCTCGAAAAAAACGGAGGACATCATGACGGCAAGACACAACTGGACGGAATCAATCTCAGCATTCGCGATAGGTATCGGCGTAGGAGCCGCGTTGGGTGTGCTGTTTGCTCCCCGCTCGGGCAGTGACACCCGCGACTATCTGGTAGAGAGCGCGCAAGAACAATTGGATGGCGCAATCGCGACGGGCCACAAAATTACGCAGCGCGCGCAGGATGGAATTGACCAGGTCAAAAGCCGCGTGCGCCAAGCAGCCGACGTTGGGGAGCGCGCCTACCGCGAGGCCAAGAACACGCCAGCATAAGGCGCGCCGGCTGCAGGGTGCGCCCAAATTTCATTCACCTCAAGACCAAACTCGTCTCCGCTCGCTCGCGCGTTGACGCTGAAAGCTAAAACAGGAGACGAAGATGAAGGCTGGAGCGGTGTCGCAGGAAGTTGCCAAAATCAGTCGCAATGAACTGATCGCGCTATTGAACGAAGATCTGGCTCGCGAGTATCAGGCCATCATTTCTTACGTGGTGTATTCACAGGTGCTGAAGGGCGCCGAATTCATGAATATCGCGGACGAACTGGAAAAGCATGCAGCCGAAGAACTCAGCCACGCCCTGATGATTTCCAACCAGATTGATTATCTCGGCGGCATGCCCGCGGTCCAGCCGAAACCCGTTCGCACCTCGGAGAAGGCCCGGGAAATGTTGCGCTTCGACCTGATCAACGAAGGCGAGACCATTCGCAACTATCGCATCAGGGTCCGCCAGTGCGAGCAACTGGGCGAGTTTGCCATGGCCGAGCATATCCGCGAGATCCTGATGGACGAACAAGACCACCAGATCGCTTTGGCAACTGCTCTGGGGGAAGAAGTGCCGGTAGTGAAAGAGCCTCCGGCCTCCACGCAGAAGAAGGCGTGAGAAATCTTAACCAGTCATTCGATTCGAGCAGCAAATCGAAATTCAAATCGCCACAAAAATCGCAAGACCAGTCTTATAGGGAGAAAACATGAATACCACCGCACGCAAGTTCGCTGCAAAAGACGATGACTTCCTCACCACCGTGGCCCGCTCGATCGGCTCCACGCTGGGCGCTGTCGTCGCGAAGGTTGACGAGGTAACCCGCCCGGCGCGTCGCCGCCCCGCCGGTCGTACACGCACTCGCAAGCACGCTTCTGTCTCGCGCGGCAGCCGCCGCACCTCCGCCTCGGTTTCGAAGCGGAGCAACAAAGTGGCGCGTCTTACCAAAAAGAATCGCAAGAAATCGGCAAAGTAGCCCAATCGATATCTCGCTGGCTGCGTGAATGATCCGCGGCCGAAGCGCCACGGGCGATTCATAGGTCCGGCAGCTAGTCGTGCAGCACTTTGGTCAGCGATTTGTAAACTTCCAGCCGGCCATTCTTGTCGTAATGGATGTAACCAAGCTTGCGGAATTTATTCATGAAGAAATTAACGCGCGGGCGGGTGGTGCCTACCATCTCTCCGAGCGTGTCCTGATTGATTCTGGACATGATGGTCACGTCCGCGTTGCCCGCGTCGTAGTCGGCCAGCAGCAGCAGCGTGCGCGCCAGCCGCTTCTCGCTGGAATTAAAGAGGTGATCGATCAGATCCTCCTCGATGCGGTGATTCCGGGCCAGCAGGTAATTGATGAAGCGAGAACAGACCGCGGGCTCTTCGTTGATAATCCGCACCATCTTTTTCCGGTTGATGACCATCACCGTGCCGGGCACCAGGGCGACTGCCGAGGTGGAATAAAACGCCTGGCCGTTCAGGCAGTTCTCCCCAAAAAAATCGCCGCGGCCCAGAAACCCCAGTATTCCTCCCCTGCCTCGATTGGAGACCAGCGTCAGCTTCACCACGCCTTCTTCGATGTAGCGAACATCCGTGCACTCATCGCCTTGCGAGAAAATCGTCTCGCCCGCGTCATAGTGCACGGGCTTGGTTACGGGCAGCCCGGCTGGAAATAGAATTGGCGCTTTGTCCGCCTGTGGCTTCGCTGTCATTTGGTCCTTGTTCTTGAATGCGATTCGATCTAGTGAGGCTTATTTTCTCATGCAGGGTATGATACAGAATATTGTTGCACCCGATTGCGCACTCGTTATCTCCAATTACAAGACAAGGTTGGCGCTGTCTAAAGTTGAACATACAACTTCTGCGCGGCCGTGTACATTGGCTGTCGGTGAGTCGTGCGTCCAGCCCCTTGCCGCAGGTAGAGCGCTGTTTTGCTCCAACAACCCAGGCCAGAGGTGCACATGGATTTAGGTTTCGATATCTTCCGGACGCTGGACGACGGCACTCCGTTATGGATGAAGCAGGTCGCGACGCTCGATGAAGGCAAGAAAAGCCTCGACGCGTTAATGAGCGCTACGCCCGCGGAGTACTTCATCCGCGATGCCTCCTCTGGTGAGATTGTCTTCAGGCTCGGCGCGAATCCACCGCGCTGAGGCTGGCCCCTTGGTTTGGCCGCTGCTCCGCTTATCAAATGCACACCGGCACGTACGGGCACGTACAGGATTTACGGTATTCTTTAGCCCTCCCCCGCTTGAAATAATTGGCCCACGCCATCTTCCACCCACCACTGGAAGGTTGCTGCCGTTGACCACGGCTGCAGTCCGCGACGAGACGGTCCCCAAGGAGCTTCTGGATGAGCACGGTGAACGTTTTTAACTCCCGCCCACCGCTTCCCGCGCCAGGCGCGAATGTGCATGACCACCAATCTTGCGGCCACACCGTGCAGTTCTACGCGGAAGATCAATCATTGATCGATGGGCTGAGCCGACTGGTTTCAACCGCGCTGGGGACTGGAAATTCCGCGATCGTGATCGCGACGAAGCCGCACCGCGAAGCGCTTACTGCAACATTGCGTGCCCGCGGCCTGGATACAACGACGGCCATGCGCCAAGGCCGCTTCATTCTTCTGGACGACGCCGAGACCTTGGCGAAGTTCACGGTGGATGGCTGGCCGGACGCCGCACTCTTCTCCGAACTAATTGGCGGCTGCGTCGCCCAAGCGCAAGCGGCATCCCAAGGCGGCGATTCGCGTGTCGTCGCGTTCGGCGAAATGGTCAGCTTGCTGTGGGGGCAGGGAAAGCCCGACGCCGCTATCCGGCTGGAGCAACTCTGGAACGATTTGGCCAAGAAGCACAGTTTTTCTCTGCGCTGCGCGTACCCCATCGCAGGTTTCGCCCGCGAAGAAGACGGCGAGCCGTTCCTGAAGATTTGCGCGGAACACTCCGCGGTGATTCCCAGCGAGAGCTATACGGAACTCGCCACCGAAGCAGAACGCCTGCGCAACATCTCCCAGCTGCAGCAAAAGGCCCGCGCGCTGGAGACCGAAAAAGCGCAGCGCAAAAATATTCAGCGTTCCCTGCAGCTCCGGGAATCCGAGCTGGCCGATATTCTGGAGAACGCCGTCGAAGGCGTGCAGCAAGTGGGTCCGGATCAGACCATCCTGTGGTCGAACAAAGCGCTATTGAAACTCTTAGGGTACGCGCCTCAGGAATATATCGGCCATCCGCTCGGCGATTTTCATGTCCACCAACATATCTTCGAAGAGTTCTGGGCCAAACTGATGCGCCGCGAGGACATCTACGATTTTCCGGCCGAGCTTCGTTGCAAAGATGGTTCCGTCAGGCAGGTGGTCATCAATTCCAACGGCCTTTGGGAAGATGGAAAATTTGTTCACACGCGTTGCTTCGTTCGCGACGTCACCGAGCAAAAGCGCCTGGAACAGATTCTGCGTACTGCCGAGAAACAAGCCGCCATGGGACGCATGGCCGCAGGCATCGCGCACGAAATCAACAATCCATTGGAGACCGTGACCAACGTGTTCTACCTTCTCCGCGACCACCCCTCGCTCGACGACGACGCCCGCGAGCTCGCGCGCATTGCCAACGAAGAAATGGATCGCGTGCGCCACATCGCCCGGCAAACTCTGGCATTCTGTCGCGATTCCGAGAGTCCGGTTAGCGTTTCGCTGCGCCTCATCCTGGACGACGTGCTCGAAGCCTTCCGCCGCCAGATCCAATCGAATCGCGTAACCGTCGAGCGCAGAATCGATACCGACGGCCTGGTCCTGGCGTTCCCGGTGGAGCTCCGCCAAGTATTCATTAATCTGATCGCGAATGCGCTGCAAGCCATGCCGGAGGGCGGCACGCTCCGCGTAAGTCTGCGCCGCTGCACGGAAACGGCCGCGGGCGCCTCGCGCACGGGCATCCGCGTGAGCGTCACGGACACGGGCAGCGGGATTCCCGCCAAGGACCGTCACAAGATCTTCGAGCCATTTTTCACGACCAAGGCTGAAAAGGGAACGGGATTGGGTCTGTGGGTAAGCCGCGGAATCGTTCAGAAACTCGACGGGATCATCCGTTTTCGCTGCGCAAAATGGCGAGGCCGCGCGCTCACCTCTTTCGCCGTTTTTATTCCGACGGACGGCATGGGCTTTTCCGTCTCATAGAACTCTCATTGAACTCTCAAAGAACAGCGGCGCGCAGCCCGAACCGGAACGTGAAAACTATAAGCGTGGCAAAAAATGGCGAAGATTCTGTGCATTGACGATGAATCGGCCGCGCTCAGCATTCGCAAGCGGGTTTTGGAGACTGCCGGTCATCACGTGCTCACCGCGCGTTCCGGTGAAGAGGGCATTCAACTCTTCCGCTCCCAACCTTTCGATTTGGTGCTCTTGGATTATTGGATGCCCGGCATGAACGGAATCGCCACTGCCCGCGAGCTGCGTCGCATAAAACCGCCGGTCCCCATGGTCATCTTGTCCGGCCTCGCACAGTTGCCCGACGAAACCATCGGCGTCGTTGATCGTTGGATCCTCAAGGACGAAGGCCCGGAATTTCTGCTGAATACCATTAGCACCCTGCTCAAGCCCACCCGTTGACCACCGCATTCGGAAACCAGCTCACGCAATAATTCACGTGAACATGCAGCGAGCGCCCGCCGTCGTTCAATAACGTCTCCGGGTGCGTTTCAGCGGCCTAAGCCTTCTGCGAGTTCCACACGTACAAAAAGCTTTCGTCCGTCGCCGTGGCCACGTTCCGCTTGCTCTTGCGCGTCGCGCGATTTAGCGCTGAACGCACATTCTCTTTCGAATCTCCCAGATCCGCCAACGGCACTTTGATAGCCGCGCCTTCCTTGAGCTGGTCCAGGTCGCGCAGAATCAGCGTGACTATTTCCTTGTGCTTCCCGTTACGCGAGTTCGGCACATCCAACTGCGCCACCGTTTTGAAGTGAGCTATGGGTCGAGCTGCGGCCATTCGCGCCTCCTTCTAAAGCTAACGTATAACTAACGCATCGTTATCCTATGTAGACGCAGTTCACCGTGTCAAGAGGGATTTTGTAAGGTACGCTCGCGTGTCGAGAGAGATTTCGCAAGGTACGGTGGCGTACAATTAACCGCCCGTGATCCGGACTCGCAACGCTCGCGCTATCCGCTGTCGCCATCGCGCTAAACCACGCGCCAAGCCCGCTAAACGACGTACTTCCCTCACCCGAGAAAACCAAAAGATTCTCCCCGTATGTTTACTGCACTGCTACGGTGGGTGCAGGTAAGGAGGCTCGAGCATGAGAGCAGCCGGAACGTACTTCGAACAAGTTCCTAAAACGGTCATCGAAAAAATACTCGCGCAACAAGATCCGCCCGCCGAACTCGAAGCGGCCAGCGCTGAGGCTGTCACCAAGCGGACTGTAAGCAGCACCCCAAACCACACAAAGTCCCGCAACCCCAAACCTTGAATGGCGGCAACGGAAAATTCAGCCTCCAGCGCGCGGCGCGACTTACGCAAGAAGAGGGAGCTAGCTATGCATCTATCAACAACCGGGAAAGATCAAAACGAAAGATCGTTGGCAAACGCAACTTGGGAGAAACGCATGGACGCATCAATGCAGGGCATCCTCGAAATCCTCGAAGAAAATGTGAAATGGTGGGAACAAGCGGCCGTCACCTGCGAACACACGGCCACACGATTACCGACGGGCGAGAGGGAAGGTTGGCAGCTCATGGGCGCGGTCTATCGGGAGCGCGCCGAGAAGCACTCCCGTCTCGTCGAGCAATTTCGTCCGGGGAACAATGCGGCGCGTGGCCAAACCGGCGCTTAGAACATTCCCCGGATTCCGCTCGCAATAAACGCGAGCGACGCCAGCAGCATCACCACCGTCGCGGCCCAGCCTACAATGCGCAGGTACGACGGAAGCGAAAACTCTTTCACAATCGCGGCGTTCGCGGACATGATCATCAGCATCACCATTAGCGGAACCGCCACCACTCCGTTGATCACTGCGGACCAATAAAGCGCGCGTATCGGATTCATTCCGAAAAAATTCAACGCGATACCGATGATCATCGCTGCCGCCAGCACACCATAAAATTTTGGCGCCTGGCGCGGCCGGCATTCCAGGCTGGCGCGCCAGCGGAATGCTCCCGCCACGGCGTACGCGGCGGAGCTTGCCAGCACCGGTACCGCCAGCAGTCCCGTCCCGATGATCCCCAGCGCGAAAAGCAGGAACGCGAAATGTCCGGCCAGCGGTTGCAAGGCCTTGGCGGCATCGGCGGAGGTTTCGATGCCTTTGCCCGCACCCGTGGCGTGCAGCGTCACCGCGGTGGTGAGAATAATGAAGAATGCCACCAGGTTCGAAAATCCCATGCCGACCCAGGTATCCAGCGAGATCCGATGAAACTCCGCGGCCGCTTGTTCCGGCCGTCGCTTGAGCGGAGATTCCTTCCTGCTGATGCGCACGTCTTCCGCTTCTTCCGACGTTTGCCAGAAGAATAAGTACGGGCTGATGGTGGTGCCCAGCACGGCGACCAGCGCCATCCAGTAGTCCGCCGTCCACGTGACGGACGGTATCACCGTGGAACGCAGCGCCGTTTTCCACGGAACGTGCACCACGAACGCCGTCGCCACATACGCGAACAGCACCACCGTCAGCCACTTCAAGTAATGAACGTATTTTTTGTACGGCACGAACACCACCAGCAGCAGAGACAGCAAGCCGAACGCCAGCGCATAAGCGTTGAGCGATCCTCCGAACACGAGTTGCGCCGCCGCGCCCATGGCCGTCACGTCCGCGCCCAGATTGAAAATATTGGCCACGCAGAGTAACAAAACCAGACCGTAGAGAACCGGCCGCGGATAGTTCCGGCGCAGGTTTTCCGCGATGCCCATCCCGGTGATCCGTCCCAGACGCGCGCAGATTTCCTGCATGGCGGCCATCAGCGGAAACGAAAACAGCATGGTCCACAACATGCCCATGCCGAATTGCGCGCCCACCTGCGAATAGGTTGCGATGCCGCTGGGATCGTCATCGGCGGCCCCGGTGATCAATCCGGGGCCGAGCCGCATCAGAAAATGGATATGTTTCCGGGGAAAGCCCGCGCGCCGCGCGGCCGTATCCGCCTTTCCCGATGAATTCGTCACGCAGCTCTCCCGAAAATCGCGACGACAGAAGACCGCCAGCGCCCGCTGAGCGGGACTTTTCGTTTTGTTCTGTCCAGCAGCAAAAAGTCCCAGAACGTCACGGCGCTCGATCGCTGCAAGAGTTATACGCCAGTCGCAAGCTCCATAAAATCAATGATTCACGGTAGGTACGGCCCGGGTGATCTGTAAACAAGAAAATCCACCACGGTGGGGACAAATATTTGCCCCTGGCCATTGGTACAGCCCGGCTGATCGTGGCGCCATCAGCAGGCCCGGCGGCGCAAACGTTACGCTTTCGTATGGATTTTGGAAGTTGACCGCCGATTCCGCCAAGCCTGCGATAAAATTTATTCCGGTGCCCCTTCGATGAAGGTTTCACGCTTAACGTTTCTGATTTCCTGTGCTTGGGTGTTTTTTGTCGGCGGCTACGCGGCCGTCAGCTTGCTCGCCTCTCGCGATTCCACCGTGGCCGGCCTCAGCTATTTTTTCGCGTGCATGATTCCGTTGTTCGCCAACACCTGCCTGCTATGGAACGCGGCGTCTCCCTACCGGCGGCAAAACGGATTCTGGATGCTCCTGGCGCTGGGCTGCACTTTCTGGCTCGCGGGAATCCTTGTTTTGGTTTACACCCAATTTAGCCTGCACCAGGAAACGCAAGTGCCGTTCATCGCCGACTTGCTCTTTTTTCTGCACACCGTTCCATTCATCGCCTCGCTGGCGCTGATGCCGCACGCGCGCAAGATGCGCGAAACTCTGCGCTATGGATTGATCGATTTCGTTCTGTTGGCATTCCTGTGGCTTTACATCTACGTTTTCGCGGCCATGCCCTGGAAAGTAATCTCGCCCAATCCGCATTTATTCCACTCGCGCGACCTGGCCAGCTACCTGATTGAAAACTTGGTGGTCGCGGCTGGGTTTGGCCTGCTGTTTCTGCGCACTCGTGGAGCATGGCGCATCGTGTACGGCCATCTCTTCGGCGCATTCTCCTTATATGTCACCGGCCTGACGCTGTCAGCCATGGCCATTTACCATCTGCTGCCTTACAACGGCGGCCTGATCCGCTTGCCCATGCTGGCATCCTTCGTATGGCTCGGAACGGTAGGAATTATCGCGCACGGTTTGTCGTTCGAGCCGGAAGCGCAGCAACCGTCTGTGCAGCGCGATACCCAGTGGCCCGCACGTCTGGCGATGTGGGGAGTGCTGGCCGCGCCGCTGCTCGCTGCGTGGAGTGAATTCGCAAGCACCGCGCCGGATTCGGTGAAAAGTTTTCGTCTGCTGGTTACGCTGGTAGCGATTTTCGCCGGCGCCGCTCTGGTGTTTCTGCGCCAGCATCTCGTGTATCAGGAACGCACCAAGCTGGTTCAGGAATTGTGGGAGTCCCTGGAAAACGTCAAGCGACTGCAAACGCATTTCGTGCAATCCGAAAAATTGGCCTCGCTCGGTCAGCTGGCCGCGGGCGCCGCGCACGAAATCAATAATCCTCTCACGGCGATTCTCGGTTATGCCGACGTGCTGACCATCGAAAACGCCGCGAACACGCGCGCCCATTCCCTGGGCGACAAAATCCGCGAGCAGGCGCGCCGCACCAAGGACCTGGTCAATAATTTGCTCAGCTTTGCGCGCCAGGTTCCCGCCGAAAAACAATTGCTGGACCTCAATAGCGTCCTCACGGGTGCCGTGCAGCTGCGCAACCTCGACCTGCGCGGGAAAAATATCCGCATCGAACTGGAAAACCGCAGCATCCTCCCGGCCGTACGCGGCGATCCGAATCAGTTGCTGCAGGTTTTCTACCACTTGATCAGCAACGCGGTGGATGCCATGGAATCCGCCGGCGGCGGCGTCTTGCTTATTCGCACTTTGCGCGAACGCGGCAACGTGGTCATCGAATTCTCCGACACCGGACCGGGCATGAAGGAGCCGGAAAAAGTTTTCGACCCGTTCTACACCACGAAGGAAGTCGGCAAGGGCACGGGCCTCGGCCTCAGCATCTGCTACGGAGTGATGGAAGAGCACGGCGGTCGCATCAGCGGATTCAACCGCCCCGAAGGCGGCTGCACGTTCCGCCTGGAATTGCCGGCAATTCTGGCGGTTTTTCCGCAGACATCCACGCTGCCGGCAGCTCCGGTGAACACCCGCTAGATTCTTATCCGGGCATCGCGAATGTGCTAGAGTCTGAAATTCCATGAACGCATCCGCCCCGATCGCCGCCCCGGCGATTGCCACCGAACATCTGACCCGCCGCTTCGGCGATTTGATCGCCGTGCAGGACGTCAATCTGCGCGTGGCTCCCGGCCAGTTCTTCGGTTTTCTCGGCCCCAACGGCGCCGGAAAATCGACAACCATAAAGATGCTCACCGGACTGCTGGCCCCTTCTTCGGGGCGCATGCAGATTCTGGGCATTGATCTGACGCAGGATTCCGTGGAAGTGAAGCGCCAGATCGGCGTGGTGCCCGAAGGCATGGCGCTCTTCGGCCGCCTTACCGGCTCCGAGTATCTGAATTTTGTCGGACGCATGTACGGGCTGGACCGCGCGACAGCCGCAAAACGCACCGCGGAACTTTTAGATTTTATGCAGCTGGTGGAGCAGCCCAAGGCCCTGGTGACGGACTACTCTCACGGAATGCAGAAAAAACTCGCGCTGGCCGCCGCGGTGATCCACGGCCCGAAAATTCTTTTTCTCGATGAGCCGTTTGAAGGCGTGGACGCGATCGCCTCGAACACGCTGAAATCCATGCTGCAGAATATGATCGCTCGCGGCGCCACCATCTTTCTTACTTCGCACGTCCTGGAAATTGTCGAACGGCTCTGCAGCCACGTGGCCATCATTCATCGCGGCCAGTTGGTCGCGCAGGGCTCTCTGGAAGAACTTCGCGCGGGCGTGGAGGCGCAAGCAGCTGCCGCACTGAACGCCGCCGGTGCGCCCCACGAGATGGATTCGTCCGCTCCCGCTGCCGGCGAAAAGCTCACACTCGAACAGATTTTCCTGCGCATTGTTGGTGGCACGCGCCGCGCCGATCAGGAACTATCGTGGCTGGGCTGACCTTCTCGCCCGAAATCCGCGGCCAGTTTTCCGCGATCGCCCGCGTGCGCTGGCAGCTTTTCGTAAACTCCATGCGCACGATTCGCGGCCGCATGGAAGTTGTCGCGCGCGGATTCACGTTTCTGGCCTTCGGCATGGCCGGCATCGTGGGATCCATCGGCATCGGCTTCGCAGCGTGGTATTTCATTTACAGCGGAAAAGTAGATTGGCTTCCCGTGCTGCTCTGGCCCGTGTTTCTATTTTGGCAATTAGTTCCGGTGATGGCCAGCGCCTTCACCGAAAATGTGGATTCTTCCAACCTGCTGCGCTTTCCGCTCAGCTTTCCTTCCTATTTTCTGATTCGCATCGCATACGGGTCGCTTGACCCTTCCACCGTGATGGGCAGCTTATGGCTGCTGGGGATGGCTATCGGGATTGCCTTCGCCTCGCCGGCATTATTCCTTTCGGCCGGTCCGGTTCTGCTGCTTTTCGCGATTTTCAATATTCTGCTGGCGCGGATGCTTTTTACCTGGGCGGAGCGCTGGCTGGCGCGACGCAAGTCCCGCGAAATCCTCGGCGTGTTGTTTCTTTTTATGGTCATCGGTTTTCAGTTTATCGGCCCGCTCGTCCGTCATTATGGCAACCGTTCTCATCAGCCCGCCGTGTCGCGCGTCTTCGTTGAATCACTGCCCATCGAGCGGCTGACGCCGCCGGGGCTGGCAGGCCAGACGATCGCACAGTCCCTGCGCGGAGATTATGCCTCTGCCCTCGGATCGTTCGCCCTGCTCTGCGGTTATACCCTCGTGGTGCTGTGGCTATTGAATCTGCGCCTGCGCGCGCAATATCGCGGTGAGAATTTAAGCGAAGCGCTGGCGCGAACCGCCGCGCCTGCGGCCGCCGCCAAGCGGCAAATTCGGCTCGGTTGGAGCATCCCCGGCGTCCCCGGCCCGGTTTCCGCCGTGCTCGAAAAGGAAGTACATTATCTTTCGCGTAGCGGTCCCACGCTGTTCACGCTGGTGATGCCCGTCGTGGTGCTCTTGATCTTCCGGCTCTCGCCCGGAAAATCAGACAGCGCCGGAGGCCTGCTGGGCCACGCCGCGGATATGGCATTTCCCCTTGGCGCCGCCTACACCCTGCTGATATTGACGAACCTGGTGTACAACAGTTTCGGCGCCGACGCCGCCGGTGTGCAGTTTTATTTTGTTTCGCCGGTGCGCTTCCGCGAAATCCTGCTGGGAAAAAATCTCACGCATTCGCTGGTCCTTGCGGTCGAGATGGTTTTGGTGTGGGCCGGAGCAAGCTTGATGTACCGTCCGCCTCCGTGGGACATCGTCCTCGCGACAGTCACCGGCGTATTCTTCGCGCTGGTGGTGAATCTAACGGCGGGGAATCTGCTGTCCGTGTACACGCCGAAAAAGATTGATCTCGGCGCGTTGGGCCGCCAGCGCGCGTCGCAAGTCACGGCGCTCGTAAGCCTGGGAATTCAAGCGGCGGTGCTCGGTCTGTGTGCCCTGGCGATCCTGCTGGCCCGCGCGTATCACCATATCTGGCTGGCAGCCATCATTTTCGTAGCGCTAGCCGCCGTCGCCATCGTGATTTATTTCCTGGTCCTCAAGCGCATAGACGCCATCGCCCTGCAACGCCGCGAACCAATGATCGCGGAACTTTGCCGCGCATAAAGCGCGAATGAAATTGTGCAGGACGATCCGTTGCGCTACATTCGCGCATCGTGCTTGCAACATTACAGGACTGAGAGGGATCCAGAATGAATCAGCGCACGTCCTTCTACCTCAATCTACTTGTTTTTCTGATGTTATCTTCGACTTCGCCGATCTTTGCTCAGGGCGAGATTCCGCACGGGAATATTTTGGACGAGCTTAAGTGGTTCGTCGAACATCCTGCGCCTCCAGGGTACGAAAGCGCGGTAGCCGATCGGATTCGCTTTGAAACCGCCAAGCTTCATCCGACGACCGATAATCTCGGCGACGTGGTCGTCACCATCGGCAGCGGCGCGCCGCATCGCCTGATCGTCACGCCGATTGACGAACCCGGATTCGTCGTCAGCGAAATCACGCCGGACGGCTATTTGCGCCTGCAGCGCCTTCCGCAAGGCGGATTGCCTCCGATTTTCAATGAATTGTATTCCGCGCAACCCGTGAAAATTCGCGCGTCCAATGGAAAATGGATCGACGGCGTCGTCGCGGGCCTGTCCGTCCATCTGCAACCCGGCCGAATCAATCCGCCGAAAGCGACGGACCTCGAAAATATCTACGTGGATATCGGCGCAACGTCCGCTGCCGAAGTGCGCAACGCCGGAGTTGATTTGTTGAGCCCCGTTGTGATCAACCGTAGGCTGGCGGAGCTTGACCGTGACGCGAGGTTCGCGGGCGCCTCGATTGGGGACCGTTTCGGTGCCGTCGCGCTCCTCGAGATTCTCTGGCAATTGGATCCCGAAAAAATCAAAGGCACGTTAACTGTTGCGTTCGTCGTGCAGCAACGCACCGGCGCGCGCGGCCTGCAGCGCATCCTCACGCAGACGCAAGCCGACGAAATGATTTACGTCGGTCGCCTGCTTCCCGGCGGCCCCATTCCGGAAATGGAGACGTTGCACCACGCGCCTCGCCGTGAACCCGGCGGCGGCGTTCTAATAGGCGTGCAACTAACCGACGGCTCGCTCACGGGATTTGCGGCAGAACTCAAGCAGTTTGCGGATGCTAACCACGGTCCGCTTGCATCCGACTATTCCGCAAACATTCTTCCTTCCAGCTACCTCCCTATGCCGCCACTACCTGCGAAATGGGCACACATCGGAATTGCTACTTCGTGGACCGATACGCCGGCCGAGTCGATTGATTATTGGGATTTCGAAGGCTTGATCTGGTTTCTCGCCGATTACATCAGAGGTCCTAGCACGGGACTTGCAAGCGTCGGTGGACGTGACGGCGGCTACATTGACACCAGACCGAAACCCCATCATGTGCAGTTATCGAATCGTACGGTGCTGCAGAAACTAACTGAGGAATACGGCGTCAGCTATCACGAAGCGCCAGTGCGCGAGCAGGTGCAGGACCTTCTTCCGCCCTGGGCCAAGCCCGAAACTGACAACGCCGGAAACTTGATCCTGCATCTCGGCATCGCTGCTGCAGACTCAAAAGCGCCGCGCATCCTGGTCGTCGCGCACATGGACGAAATCGGCTTCGCCGTGAAATCCATTTCCAAAGACGGGCGCCTGGAAGTCGAATGGCGCGGCAGCGGCGACCTCAGCTTTTTCGCCGGCCATCCCGCGCTGGTGCACACCGCGAAGGGTGACCTCGACGCCATCGTCGAGCTGCCCAACGGCTGGGACACGGCGAATTTCAAGTGGCCCTCGGACGCGGGAGAACAGGGCTCAACCAATCCCGTTCGCGTGGATGTCGGCGCGCGCGCCCCGGAAGAAGTCGCGAAGCTCGGCATCAATCTCGGTGACACCATCACCATCCCCAAAGCCTACCGCCCGCTGCTCGGCACGCGCGCGAATGGCCGCAGCTTCGACGATCGTGTCGGCGACACCGCGCTGATCTCCGCGGTCTGGGCACTCGGCGCTCCGCTGAAAGATCGCGACGTCACTTTCGTCTGGTCCACCGGCGAAGAAGAAGGCCTGGTGGGCGCCGCGAAAGTTGCCAAACGCCTGGCCGCCGAAGGCCACGTGCCCGATTTCGTTTTCGCGGTGGACACCTTCGTCAGCGCGGATTCGCCCATCGAATCGAAGCGTTTCGCAGATGCGGAAATTGGCAGAGGTTTCGTGATTCGCGCCGTGGACAATTCCAATATTGTGCCGCAAGACCTGGTGGCGCGAATCATCAAGCTCGCGCGCGCCAATCAGATCCCCATTCAGTACGGCGTCACCGGCGGCGGCAATGACGGCTCCGCGTTCGTCCGCTACGGCTCGGTGGACATCGCGCTGGGCTGGCCGCTCCGCTATTCGCATTCCCCCGCGGAAGTGATTGATACGCGCGACGTGGATTCCCTGGCGCGCATCATCACGGTGATCGCCAAGAGCTGGTAAGCGCGAGCGGACGCGAGCCCCTGCGATCGACAACGTACATCCGTGGGTCAGGCCGACACTTTGCTATAATCACGCGCCGTGAGCGACCCAGTCTTCAAACCGCCGCGCCATATCGTTATCGAGGGACCGATTCGCGTCGGCAAGTCCACCCTCGCGAAAGTTCTGGCCGAGCAACTGCACGCCCGCCGCATCTTCGACGCCGACGACAATCCCTTCCTCGGCGATTTCTACGACGAAAAACCCGGCTCCGCCTTCCGCGCGCAAATGTATTTTCTCTACGAGCGCCATCGCCGCTTGCTGGATACCGGCCCAGAAACGAATCCCGCGCCCATCGTCAGCGATTTCCTCTTCGAGAAAGATAAAATTTTCGCCTACCTGAATTTGGACAACGAAGAGCTCAAACTCTACGAACGCTACTTCGAAATGCTCGCGCCGTCGGTTCCCGCGCCCGATCTGGTCATCTATCTGCAAGCTAAGCCCGAAGTCCTGCGCAAGCGCGTCTCGAAAAAGGGCGATCCTGCGGAAACGCAAATTTCTCCGGAATATGTGGAAGCGGTCGCCAACGCCTACGAGCATTTTTTCTTTCGCTATTCGGGCGCAAATTTACTGGTGGTGGATACTTCGGAGATCGATTTCGTGGAGCGCAATCAGGACCTGCAGGAACTGCTCCGCCGTCTGCGCCAGCCGGTGAAAGGCACGCAATATTTCCTGCCGCTGGGCCAGGGCTGAAAGCCGCGCTTCCAATACTTCGCAATCACTAAGCCTGCCGGAATTGGTCAATTCAAGAAGAGGGGACGGGACGGGCGGCCCCGCCAGGCTACCCGCCCCGCACTGCGCACAGGAGGAACTCAAATCCGAAAACCAGCGCTGCAAACTACCCATACGACCGCGCCAAACGACCGCATCAAACTAGGCAGCTTTATGCGTGCCGGTCAGCCGGTGACGCAATCTTCCCAACGTGCGATTCATCGGATGGCTGCGGTGCAGAAACGTCAGCACCGGCATGCGCCGCACGCCGATTTTTTCCAGCGCGCGCCGGATGCGGAAATCTCTTCCCGCCGACACCAGCCCTTTTTCCAGCGTGGAGATCGCCTCTGACGTGCGTCCGGCCTGGTAATAAACTTCCGCCAGGTTCAAATACAGCTGGGCGTGGTTGTGCTTCATCCCCAGCGCTTCGCGGCACAGCGATTCCGCGTCGCCGAATCGTTTTTCAGCCAACGCGGCCAGCAGGCCGGTGTAGGAAAGATAAAATGGGTTTTTCGGAGCGATGCCTAGCGCGCGCCGGGCGTGTTGCAGCGCTTCTTCAGACTGCCCGTCGCGCAGGTTTTTCAGACACTCTTTGAAATCGTTCATTCCAGCATCGGAGGGGGATGTGGTTCCTATCCAGTGGGACATAAGTTCCTTCCTCTCCCTGCGGGCACCAGCAGGGTGACTGGATGCAGAGTAGCTTTGCGCTTCGCGCGTGGAAATAGAACGTGCGTACAGTTTTTGGGCTACTCCCTTTTACTGTCCGAAGTGACAGGCAAAGGTTTTTCCAAGGCAGGTGGTTCGGACCGCGCTTGCGTATCAGGCCCACAGCAGCTGTAAGTCCTTGTATTAGTGGGGTTTAAGCACATACGAAATGATGCCCGCCGGAAACGAGAGAGACCGCAATTCACATGAAGAAGCATCCGAGTTAGTGGCGAATTCGATAATCTTTGTGGGTTGTGGCTTCGGCCACGACGCGGGCCATACAGGAACATTGTGGCTTTTGGTGCTGAAGTGCTGGTTTTGCGGTTGTGCCCGCGACGACCCGCGAGGTTGCAGCGCGCCGGCCATCTTCATTTTTCGATGAAATCGCCAACGAGTCGAGTCTCCCTTGCGAGCCAGCCTCCGGGCAGTTATGCTGCGTCGTGAATTTCGAGGAGTGATATGCAATTAACCCGTAGATGGCGAATCAGGCCGCTCGGCGGCGCGCTGTTTGCATTTTTCCTCGCGTTGGTCATCGCCAAGCCGCTTAAGCTAACCGCTCTCGCGCAGTCTTCCGCCCCCGTCGAGCAAGGAAAATTCATCCTGCACAAACTCGAGCAGCCCATCGGCGAGGAAACCTACCAGATCACCCGCGACGGCGATGCGCTCAGCGCAAAAATTGACTTCAAGTTCACCGATCGCAGCTCTCCCGTGCCGCTGACCGCCACATTTAGTTCGGCAAATGACTGGACTCCTCGCTCCTTCGAAATAAAGGGCAAGAATTCCCGCGAGACGGACATTGATGAAGCCGTCGAAGTGCAATCTGAAAAAATCCGCCTGCGTGACCGCGACAAATGGACCGAGGCCGCTCGGCCGCCACAGTTTTTCACCATCGCCGGCTATGCGCCCACCACCATGCAGATGCTGCTGGTGCGCTACTGGGCGACGCACGGCTCACCAGCGCAGCTCGCCACGCTTCCCAGGGGCCAGGTAAAAGTCGAGCCACGCGGCAGCGACACCGTCAGCATCGAAGGAAAGGATCAGAAGTTCGATCGCTTCACCATCGAAGGATTAATCTGGGGCCGCGAAACGCTCTGGTTTGACGCTAGCCGGAATCTGGTAGCCGCCGTCACCACCGATGCGGAGTTCGACCACTTCGAAGCGATTCGCGAAGGATACGAGAGCGGCTTGGGAACATTCGTCGGTTTAGCCGGCTCGGACGGCATGGCCGCGCTCGCCGATATTTCCAAGGGAATTTCCGGCAGCCGCGCCGAAAGGATTGCGCTCGTCGGCGGCACGCTGATTGACGGAACCGGCCGCGACCCGGTTCCCGATTCCGTTGTCTTGATTGAAAAAGGCAGGATCGTGGACGCGGGTCCGAAGTCGCGCGTGAAAATTCCCGGCGGCACGCAAAAAGTGGATGTGCGCGGGAAGACGATTCTTCCCGGCCTGTGGGATATGCATGCCCATTTCGAGCAGGTCGAATGGGGCCCGATTTATCTGGCAGCTGGCGCAACCACCGTGCGCGATTGCGGCAATGAATTTGAATTCATCACCGCGGTGCGCGACGCCGTCGCCCATGGCCGCGGCCTGGGCCCGCGTTTGCTGCTTGCCGGAATCGTGGATGGCACCGGACCCAGCGCCATCGGCGTGGCGCGCGTGGACACGCCCGAGCAGGCAAAAATGTGGACGGACAAATACCACGACGCCGGTTTTCAGCAGATGAAGATTTACAGCTCCGTGCAGCTCAAAGAAGTAAAGAATGTCGCGGACGAAGCGCACCGCCTTGGCATGACGGTCACCGGTCACGTCCCGGAGGGCCTGAACGCGTATCAGACCATCGAGGCAGGGCAGGACCAGATCAATCACATCCCCTACATCGTGGACATTATGGTGCCACCACTTCCCGCGGGCGCCACCCGTCTCGATCGCGCCCAGGCGAGGGCCAATCTGGATCTGAATTCGCCAGAAGCCCGCAAGGCGATTGCCTTTCTGGTGGAACACGGAACAGTGGTGGATCCCACCCTCGCGCTTTTCGAGTTTTTCTCCGCCAGCACTGCCAAGCCCGCGGCCAGCATCGAGCCAGGAGTTGTAAAGGTGGCGCCGGAACTGCAGGCCATTTTAACGGACGTCGGGCCGCCCTCGCCCTACACGGACGTCAATGAGAAAGTTTTTGCGCGCGAACTCGCAGTCGTTGGCGCTCTGCATAAAGCAGGCGTTCCCATCGTGGCGGGAACGGATCAAACGGTTCCGGGGCACAGCCTGCATCGCGAGATGGAGTTGTACGTCCAGGCTGGATTCACGCCGATGGAAGCGATTCAGGCTGCAACGATTGTGCCGGCGCGCGTGATGGGACTCGACAAGGAAGTCGGCACCGTGGAAGCGGGGAAGCGCGCCGACGTGATTATTCTCGATGGGAATCCGCTGGAATCCATTCACAACATCCGCAAAGTGGAATTCGTGATCACGAACGGCACCATGTACAACTGCGCAGAGTTGTGGCGCAGCGTCGGTTTCCAGCCGTAACATGACGCATGAATCGCGCGGACGCATCGTGAATCGCATTTGAGCTTGCCCGCGAATTGCGAGGACTACCGATGGACAAATGGACGCGAAGAAAGTTTTTCTTAGCCACGCTGACGGGCGGCATAGCGGCCAGCACGCGGCGGCTTTTTGGCGCCACAAATCCAACCGGCAAATCCGCCGCCATTGCTGACGATTTCGCAGACTCGGCGGCAGCGCCAGGCGTTCGTCCGCTGATTATTTCTTCCGCCAACGGCTTGCAGCATCTCGACGACGGAATGGCCCTGCTGCAATCGGGCGGCGACACGCTGGACGCTGCGCTCGCCGTGGTGACCAAAGTGGAAGACGACCCCAACGACGATTCCGTGGGCTACGGCGGTTTGCCCAATGAAGACGGCGTGGTCGAGCTGGATGCCAGCGTGATGCACGGACCATCTCGCCGCGCGGGGGCTGTCGGATCCATTCAGAAAATCAAAAACCCTTCTCTCGTTGCGAAAACCGTGATGGAAAAAACCAATCACGTTTTCATCGTCGGCGCGGGCGCGCAGCGATTTCGCGGAGGACGAAGGCTTCGTGCCCATGAATCTGCTCACGGAGCGCTCGCGAATCGCCTGGCTGGCGTGGAAAGCTTCCATTTCCGAAAATTGGCGGCCCGGCCTCGACAGTCCGGAATGGAAAGAGAAACTTGCGCAGCTTCTGGACACTCCCGAAAAGCTGGCGTGGCGTGCGCACATTGAAGATGTAGTGATGCATCCGCCGACGGGCACGATCAATTGCCTGGCAGTGAACGCCAGGGGCGATATTTCCGGCACGACTACCACATCTGGGCTGGCCTGGAAGATTGCAGGTCGCGTAGGCGATTCGCCGCTGATCGGTGCCGGGCTTTTTGTGGACAACGAAGTGGGCGGAGCCGGTTCCACGGGCCGCGGTGAAGAAAACATCAAGATCGCGGGCGGCCACACCATCGTGGAAATGATGCGCCGGGGATCATCTCCTACCGACGCGTGCATGGAAGCGCTGCATCGCGTGGTGGGCAATTACAAACCCTTTCCCGACCGCCTGAAGAGATTCCACATTCAATTCTATGCGGTGAACAAGAACGGCGAATACGGCGCCGGCAGCCTGTGGGGAAAACATAAGGATGGCCGCCCGATGCAGTATCGCCGTGCACGACGGCAGCAAAGCGCGACTGCTGCGCACGACTCCGATGTTCGATGAGATCGGCGGCGACTACTAGAATTCGCGCGGGCCAACTTTCAGCAATGCGCCTGTAAATCACACCGCGATCCAAACGCAAAATCTCTTCGCGAATTTCCACGCGCTAGTGCACGAGCTCGGATGCAAAAACCAAATGGATGCCGCGGGCTTCGAGCTTCGGGATGCCTTCGGCCAGCGCCGCGATAGTAGCGGGCCGCGGATGACCGATGGCGATGGTGAATCCATCGCGCTGCGCGTCGCGCGCGGCTAGAGCGAGCTGCTTGAGGATCGCGTCGCGCGAAGGCGTGTCGTCGAGGAATACTTTGCGTGATGCTGCCGGAACGCCGGCGCGTTCGGCCATGTCGTAGGCGACGGTCTTCGCGTCGGTGCGGCTATCCACGAAGAAGAGGTTACGTTGGCGCAGAGCGAGCATCAGCGCCTGCATCAACGCGGGATCGGCGGTGGCGCGCGAGCCTTGGTGGTTGTTCACACCAGCGGCGTAGGGAACGGTTTCCAGCATTCCCGCCAGAGTCGCATCCACCTGCGCGGCGCTCATGCCCACGCGCAGCTCGATGTCTTCCGGCTTAGCGCCGTCCGCTGCGGATTCCATCGGCAGATGCAGCATCACTTGCTCGCCGCGGCGCTGAGCCTCTTCGGCGAGTTCGCCCGAGAGCGGAAGATGCGGCAGGACGGAAACGGTGAGCGGAAAGCCCAGCGCGAGCACGGCATCGGCCGCGGAGCGGTCGTAGCCGAGATCGTCAATGATGATCGCGAGGCGTGGACTTCCGGCATTTGTGGTGGTGCGCGCTGGAGGATGCAGAGCAGCACGCGCAGCAAGCGGCGTGACCACGTGGATGGTGTGGGTGCGCAGCGCCGTGGAACGCGCAGTCGAAGCGGATCACGCCGCTGGAAGCTGTCTGGGTGATGGAAAGATCGTGCCGGCGCGCAATGGCTTGCAGAGCTTCGGCGAATGCAGCGGTCTGCGCCGGATCGCTCAGAGAGATGTAGATATTGTCAGCAGCGAGAGCGGCTGTGCCGCCACGCTTGGCGGACTGCAGCTCCGGACGAATGGCGATTTCGGATTTGTGGCCGTTGATTTTCTGCGCAGCGGCGACAATTTCGCCGGTGATCGCGCGCAGCTGGGATTTCGAAATGGTTTTTTTGGCGCAGCCGGCGAGAAACAGAAGAACGATGGCGGCGCATGCACGCGAAAATCCGCACCGCGCCGCGCGAATGCAAAATTAAGCGGCCAGTTGCTGCCAGCCGTACACCAGCTTGGCTGCTTTCTTTTCAACCGCGGCATTACCCTGCAAAATCTCCAGGGCTTTCTTCACGACCGGGTCATCCGGCGAAGAGCTGGGCTGCGCGGCAGGCTGAGTGAGGTCCGCCTGTGCGAGAAGATCGTCAATCGAAGGATGCACTTCCGTGGAGGGCGGCACACCCTCGGCGGGAATGTCCTTGTTCCCCGGCGTGAAATAATTCGCGACGGTGAGGATCAGCGCGGAGCCGTCGTCTATTTCGATCAGCTTCTGCTGGGAAGCGGTGCCATAGGTGCGTTCGCCGACAGTGCTGCCGCGCTTGTTGTCGGCGATCGCGGCGGCCAGAATTTCGGCGGGCCCGGCGGTGCCGTTGCCGATGAGCACGGCGACGGGTTCGGTCCACACAACTTTTGAGGTGTCGGCGGCGGAGACGACGGGCGTGACCGTCTGGCCTTTCAGCGTGGCGATGGTGCCGGAAGAAAGGAAAAGCTGCGCGGTAAGAATTCCTTCCTGATCGTCGCCGAGCGAGGAATCGCGCAGATCCAGAAGCAATTTTTTGGCGCCGGATTTCTGGAATTGCACCAGCTTTTCGCGAATCTGCTTGGAGACTCCGGGAGTAAATTCCGGCACGCGAAGGTAGGCGACATCGCCACTGAGGCGGTCTTCGACGAGCTTGGGCGCGGTGAGCCTGGCGAGAGTGATGTTCATCTCCTGCGGTTCGGCTTTGCCGCGGCGAATCACGGAAAGCTGCACGGTAGTTCCTGCGTTGCCTTTCAGGAGCAGCTGCGCCTGATCGATGGCCATCTGGCCGGTGGTGAATCCCGCGATTTTTTCGAGGATGTCGCCGATGCGCAGGCCGATTTTCGCGCCCGGGCTATCGGGCAGCACGCCAATCACGCCAATGTAACCGAAGCGGCGCGTGAGCGCGAGGCCGGTTTCCGCCGGGGGATTGCTGGCGCGCTTTTCCTTGTAATCTTTATATTCCAGCGGGCTGAGGTACGCCGATTGCGGGTCGAGGGAATCGAGCAGGCCGTGCAGCGAGCCGTTGGTGACGGCGTGCATGTTGGGATCGTCCACGTAATCGCGCTGGATGTGTTCCAGGACTTCGCTATAGACGGTGAGCGCGCGGAAAGCTTTGTCGTCGGAAGAACGGCCGAGCATGTACCCGGTAGCGGCGTAGACGACCACCAGAACTGAAATCCCCAGAACAATTTTTTTGCCGAGCGGGCTCATGCGTTGTCCTTTTTGGTGCCGCGATATAAGTGCTGCAACATTAGATGACCGCAGGCCGAAGCCGGTTTCGTGCCGCGCCGGGCGCCTGCGACCGGCAGCGCGAGCGGGCAGGTGATTAGACTGGCACGCGGCGCGTAGGAAAGCATGATTATACCGTGAGTCGTGATTGGTGACTCCGAGTTTTGTGGATGGTGATTAGTGAATGGTGAGCGGCGAGGTGTGGAGCATGCGCCAAACAGCGCGAAAAAGTAGCGATTAGAAAAAGTTTTCTCGTTTGTTGTGAGCAAGTTAGATGGATTTCTAATAATTGGGTAGCGATCAGGAAAGGCGTGATTGGTGGGTGGTGATGGGAGGTTCGTGATGCGGGACCTGGGAGCTGGGGGTCGCGACCCGTGGCCCGCGACCCTTGAACGGCGGGGAGGGGTAGCGGCCTAGTGGGCGGCAGCGCGGAACGCCGGCGCGAATGGCGCGATGGTGATTGTAGGTCCATATTTCAGTTTCCGTCCGAGGTTAGCACGGGGGCACTGCGGAAACAGCTGCCCGTCGGGACGGACGTGGTACAGAAATAGTACAGAACTAGTACCAACTGGCCGAAATGGTCTGTTGACCTGCACTTGTTGCGGCTAACCGTGGCAGTGACAGAAGTTCGAGCATTGTCTGACGGTGCGAGGCGCGCAACGACCGAGCGAATCATTTGGCGAGGCCGATCGTGCTTCGCAAGACCGACCCGGGCCGCGAATATCCATTACTTGACAAGATAGTACACCGATGATATGTACCGCACACAGCGTCTAGAAAGCGACCCCACGCATCGTCGCCAACCATAATTACGGAAGTGCACCATGAGAAGAGGTTATGCGGGCCTACTCGTCGCCGTGCTGGCAATAACCGCCTTCGTGAATCCGATGACGGGACCGCCAGTATCCGGGCGATCGCCCGGTCCACCCCAAAGTGCAGCCCAAAGTGGAGCTAAGAAAACCGCGCGACCAGCATCGAAACACCAAAACAACCCCGTCAAACCACCCCTCCCGCGGCTGCCATCTGGATTTTGCCAGAATGATTCCGAACGATGCCCGGCGAAGGATCTGCTGGACACGATCCAAGGATTTTTTGGTGCGGATCCAAAATCCAACCTGATCGATCACTGGAACGTTCCTTCCAGCGATCGCGCCGGCATCCGTTTCCTTATAGCCACCGTCCCCGACCCCGTCCACACGCGGCTGCCGCTTTTTTTCGATCGCCAGATTGACGCGATTGAGGAAGCGGCGCAGGAAGACGGCTACCTTTTCGCTCGCGCGTCAATGCCATGGGACACCAAAGATCACGCGGAGGATACAGACTACCGCCTGCGGCTCCAGCAACAGGACTATCAAGGCCTGAAAGAAAGCCACCCTGGACTGATGATATTCCGAAAGGTTCCGCGAGCCATAGGCGCCAAATCGTCACAGGAATCCTCAACTCAAGCAGCGAGCGCAACACCCGAAGCCAGGACGGCGCGCCAATCTCTATTTGTCTTTGTGGTCGGTGAAACTCCCACTGGCGGCATTAACAAAGATCAGTTCAACGAAGCCATCCAAGCGATCCGGGACATTTGTTCGCCAAAACAGGAATGCGCGCCATATTCCGCCACGGAACGTCTCTTTGTTCTCGGCCCGACGTTCTCCGGCTCCCTGTATTCCTTGAAGGGGCTACTGCTGGACGCGGAAACGGGAGACTCAGGCTTTTCTCAAGCCGTGGTGCACAGCGGGACGGCGAGCGATTTCGATACGATCAAGTGGTTTGAAGACTCCTTTCCAGTTGCGAAGGAATCGCCGCCCAGGGTCGTTTTCAGAACCTTTCAGGAAAGCTCCGAGTACGCACTGGTAAATTTTCTGCGCATGACTTGCGAGCAGAAATATCGTCCGGAACAAGTTGCGGTGCTCTCCGAAGACGAGACGGCATATGGAAGTGCGTATACGATTCCCGAGCCAGGGGCGGCCAGCGAGGCGTGCCCCCGGTTCACGGGGACGAAATGCCAGCAACCGCCAAAATACAACGAAGCGGATTGCGTTGATGAGACAAAAGTTGTCCGTCTCTACTTCCCACGCAACATATCCCAGTTGCGCAGTGCATATCAGCAGAACGTTGCGGCATCAGGCGCATCGAGCAGCGACGAGAAGAATCCCTCGCGCACGACATTGCAGACGAACCTGGACGAAAATGGCAGCGATGACGACACCGTTGCGCCGTATTCACAAATCCAGACGCCCCTATCTCAAGAAGCTATCATGCTCGGAATTGACTCCAGCCTGCAAAGGCATGGCGTAAGGTTTGTTCTCCTGGAGGCCACGAACCCGGTTGATTCGCTTTTCCTGATTCGATTTCTTCGTTCCACCAGCCTGCAAGCTCGCATTGTAAACGTCGGATCCGATCTTCTTCTCACCCGCCAGTCGGACGATCCCCGCCTTCGTGGCACCATGCAGATCACCCCTTATCCGTTGATTCCGGTCATTGACGACAGTGAGGCCAAGCCGCACCCGCTGGAATCAAGGCTTCACAAACACCTGGTGTTTCCCGACAGCGACTCGACCGGCAGCTTTAATGCGCTGCTTTCCTTGCTGACAGTGCAAAACCAGAACCGGCCCGTGCCATCGGCGTGCGGGTTTCCTGATGGCCGAGCACAGTGCGTCGATCTGCCGGCGGGCAATTACGCCGAGTATGGATGGCCGTCCGCGGCCGGCCCCGCGCCGACCCAGGATGCCGACAAGCTGCCGCTGAACGATTTGGCGCCTTCGCTCTGGCTGACAGTCTTGGGCCGAGACGGGTATTGGCCGATTGCGATTCTCGGTACCGGCGACTCAACATCTGCTGGACCAAGCCTTCCTGCCCCGCAGCGGTTAATTCATGCCGTCTGCAGCACCACCATCTCGCTAAAATGCTTTACGCTTAGCCCTCCGCAAGGTTGGATTCTGCTCTGCTCACTTTCAATCGTCCTGCTCGTCCTGTATGTAATCACGCTCACCCGTGGATCGATCACGTCCACTTCCAAGTTCTTGGTGAAATTTGCGCCCGTTTGCGATGGCTGGCGTAATTTTATTTTCTTTGCGGCGGGAGCGCTCCTTTGTCTGACTATGGTCGCCGAACTGTGGCCGTGGGCTTACTGGACCACGGGTTTTGGGGGTTTTGGCTACCTGCTGTTCGCTGGGCTCGTCGTCGCGGTTATTTTTCTTGGAATAGTGATACTTTCGGCGGAGCTGTGGGTCAGGGGAGCAGGGTTCCTCGCTAGTACCATGGCGATCGTCTGTCTGTTGGCATTTGCCGGTGTCTTTCTTGCGGCCGGCGTCTTGCGTCAGGACCCGCATCCATTCTTCAACCTGGCGCTGTATCGCTATGTGAACATCAGTTCTGGCACCTCGCCCGTCATCCCGTTTCTACTCTTGGTCGGAGCGGCCCTCTGGTGGATTTGGTACTGGTTGACGAGCCGGACATTGTGGCTCAACGACCGTTTCGGGTACGGCCCACACTTGCCGACTCGCAAGCAAGTTGTACTGGACGCGGACGAGGATGAGAATGCGCTGAAGACAGCGGCAGTGGCGGCTGGAGTGCGCCCGACGGGCCTGGATGACAGCGGTCCGGTCTCCAGGCAGTCGCTTGACGCTTTGACATGTGACCGAAACGAACGCCTCGTGAATCTGATTCGGAAATCGACGTGGGACTTCCGCGTTCTGTTTCCTCCCTCTATCGCGGTGGTGCTGTCTTTGGCCGTGGTATTTCCGCACCCCATCCAAAGTTTCGAGGGCAAGTTGTTTGACCGGCTTTACTGGGTCTTTTTGACGGTGGCACTGTACGGAGTGCTCTGGGCACTATCCAAGCTGATCGTAATCTGGATGGAATTACGGCCACTGCTTGCGGCTCTCGACCGCCTGCCTTTGAGACGAGGGTTTGCGCGCATGAAGGGATTCACGTGGAGACCCCTGTGGGGCCTGGGGGCGAGCGCCTTGCAGGACTTCTTTGTGAACGTATCGAGAGAGCTTGACACGCTCGCGAGAGTGAGAAACTCGCAGGTTGCCGATCCAGCATTTGATCGCGAAATCAAAGCATCCGGCGAAACCGTCAGAAAACTCTTGCAGTGGATGTATCGGCGGCGCGAGACGGGCGGAGCAACGGAGACAGAGGTGAATAATGACGTCCTTTCCCGCTCGCGATCTGTCTATGTGCGTCTCCGGCGTATCTGCGGCGCAAACGAGTCGCTGGAATCCACTTCGGAACTTGTGGAACAGCTGGCAACACTGCAATTGCGTCTTGCTTCCGTTGCCGCCAGAGCATTGCGATACCTGCAAATCGAGTGGGCGAAGGAGACGGAGGATATTGAGTTTGAAGGCAAAGATTTCAAAGGGAAGGAGGTGAGGAAAGAAGCTCGAAAATTGCCGGCGACGACGCGCTATGCGGAAGACTTCCTTTGCCTGTTTTATTTCAATTTCATTTCCAGCGTCTTCGCTTGCATGCGCACGCTGGTGATGAGGATCGCCGGCATCTTTGTTTTGGCGCTGCTCTCTTTCAGCAGCTATCCATTTGAACCGCGAACGTCTTTTCACACGCTGATGATTTTTCTGTTCGTCCTGGTTGCAACTGTGGTCAGTTTTGTTTTTGCGCAAATGCATAAGGACGCGACGCTGAGCCGGATCACGGACACCACTCCGGGCGATTTGGGCTTCGATTTTTGGTTGCGGCTGGCGGCGTTTGTGTCGGTCCCGCTGTTTAGCCTGCTGGCGACAGCGTTTCCGGCCGTCGGCAACTTCTTGTTTTCGTGGCTGCAGCCTGCGACGCAGGCATTCAGGTAGGAGGCGTGCGGGCGCACGGCCGGTCGGCGTAGGAGCGCGAAGAATATAAATTATTTGCTGTAACCGATTGTATGGCGGCGCATCCAATTTTGTGTCGGCAATTGCTGCTCTTGGTGAGAATTGTGGCGGAGTACCAACGCCCATTTTCATTCCCACCCCCGAACCCCCTATGCCGCCGGAGGAAACGTATGCGTGACCTTAGGCCGGTGCTGTGGCAGGAAGCATTCATCCGAGCTGTGGACGAGCCGGACCGGGAAACATTGGCGCGGCTGATCCGTGAAGCGGAGTTCGCGATCGTTTTTCGGCGGCAGCAGCTGGCAAACCCCGCGGATTATCGCGACGAAGTGCGCGCGATGAATCTGGCGACGCTGGCCATGGATGCGGTCAAGGTGCAGAAACTCGGTGGCGTGAGGAACCTGACGCTGTTGAAGGATTGCTGTTCGTTTCGTAAATCCGCTTGAACTTTCACGAGCTATTGCTTCGTACACCTCTGCAAACTGCTTCACCTCTCCTGTTTTTCGGATCTCAAAGCAGATTCAGCTAGGCCAGATCACAGGCCGGCGCGGCGCTACGACCTGAATTCGATGGACCAGAAGCGCGGGGCGGGGCGCAGAAATTCGAAGCCGACGAGCGTGGCGCCGGTTTGAGTCTTCAGCACGCGCGCGATGCGGCAGGGGAGCTCTTCGTTGGTCTGCGTGTTCGCGACTAAAAATTCCTGGGCCGGGGCGAGTTCGCGCGAGAGTGAGAGCAGGCCGCCGGCGGCGCTGACGTTCAGCGTGACGGCGTGCTCGACGAAAGGTTCATCGTGCGAGTGGGCGTAGATGAAGACCGGGAGAAAAGCCGAGACGCGATGATTGCGGCGCCTGTTCGGATTTGACACTGTGGGCACGGGAGCCGGCTCGCGGCCGGAGCAAACCTTTTCTGCTCGAAACAATTGGCGCCAGCTCATGGATTTCCTTCTTGCAAAACCGTACAACGGATATCGGCAGCTTCGCGGAATCCTTCACTGGGCCTCTGAGTCGTTTACACCTGGCGATTACGGAAAGGGGTGGCACGCGCGCGGGTTGGTTCGCTTGCAGGCCCCGCTTGCAGATGGCGAGCAACGCCGGGCTGGTTCGGGTAAGCTAGCCTGGATGATGTGAAGCCGATTGGCGCGCGGGGAGATACGACGATGCCGATGACGGCAGCGGAATTTCGGCGGCTGGCACTGAGTTTTCCGGAAGCGACGGAGGGCGCGCACATGGATCATCCGGATTTCCGCGTGGGCGGAAAGATTTTTGCGACGCTGGGGTATCCGGAGATGGGCGTGGGCATGGTGAAACTTTTCCCGGACCAGCAGAAGTATTTCGTACGCGCGGAGCCGAGAGTTTTTGCGCCGGTGAACGGATTGTGGGGACGGCGCGGGGCTACGTATGTGCGTTTGAAGATTGCGAAGAAGGGCAGCGTGCGGCGAGCGCTGGCGGCGGCTTGGCGCAATACGGCGCCGAAACGGCTTGCCGAAAAATTCCAGACGAACGGCCGGGGCAAGGGGCGGGTCTGAGAGCCGCCCCTACAGAACGCAACGCGACGGACGGCCGCAGCGGCGCGCGACGAAGTTGATTGCGCGCGCGCGCGGGCTTGGTGATTCGCAGCTTTGCTGTTTGCACGCTGATTCCACGCACAACCTTTTGCGGTGTTTGATTCGATGAGCGCTCGCCCTTTTTCCTACACACAACTCGGCGCGGCATTGGGGGCGGGGCTGGCGCTGCGTTTGTTCTTCATTTGGCGTTTTCCGTTTCATTCCGGGGACACTAAATTTTACGAAGAACTGGCGCGGAATTGGCTGTACCACGGCGTGTACGGGCTGTACATACGCGGCGAATTGACTGCGGTGGATGTGCGCGTGCCGGGGTATCCGGCGTTTCTGGCGGCGATTTATTTTGCGCTGGGGCGAAGCGCGCGCGTGGTGATGGTGGCGCAGGCGCTGGTGGATTTAGGCACTTGCGTACTGGCAGCGTTGATCGCGGCGCGGCTGGCGCCGGTTTCGCGGCGTGCCGTGGCGGGGACGGCTGCGTTGTGGATGGCGGCGCTGTGCCCTTTTACCGCGGATTACACCGCGGTGGTGCTGACGGAAACGCTGGCTACTTTTTTTACAACGGCAGCGGTGTTGGTCTTCATTTATTTCCTGGCCGATCCTGCGCTGGATGCGTCGGCGGATTCGTTGCTGCACGGAAAGTCATTTTTCTTTGCCGGATGGTTCTTGCTGCTGGGAATTATTGCGGGGTTGGGCACTTTGGTGCGGCCGGAGACGCCGCTGGTTTTGGCCGCGGCGGGGATTGCGCTGTGCGTTCGCTGGTGGCAGCGCGCGAACTGGCCGAAGCTTACTTTGGCGACGTGCTGGATGTGCGTCGGGCTGCTCTTGCCGCTAGCGCCTTGGGCGGCGCGCAATGCACGGACATTCGGGCGCGTGGAATTTCTGGGGCCGCGTTATGCGGAGAGTTTCGGAGATTTCATTCCGCGCGGCTTCATTGCGTGGACGCAAACGTGGATGACGCGATTTGGCGACGCGTACCTGATGAGCTGGAAGCTGGGGAAACAGCCGATCGGCGTCGCGTCGGTGCCGGCTTCGGCATTCGATTCGGACGAGGAGCGCGCGCGCGTGACGGAATTACTGGCGCAGTACAACCGCGATTTAGAAATGACGCCGCTGCGCGATCACGGATTCGCGCTGCTGGCGGCGGAGCGGACTGCGCGGAATCCGCTGCGCACTTATGTTTTTGTGCCAGCGGCGCGGATTGCGGCGATGTGGTTTACGCCGCGCATCGAGTTGCTGCCTTATTCGGGGAAGCTGTGGCCGGCCGGCGAGCACTGGCGCGGGAATCCGGCGGATTTCGGCGTCACGTTTGGATTTGGGATCCTGAGCTTGCTGTATTTGGGGCTGGCGGTGGCCGGTTGGTGGCGATGCCGCGCGCAGTTGCCGGCGACATTTTTGGTTTTGTTTGTCGGGATCCGGACGGTGGCGATGACGCAGCTGCAAACGGTGGAGCCGCGGTACGTGATTGAATGTTTTCCGGTGATTGTGGCGCTGGGGGCGTTGGTGTGGGCGATGCCGGGGCGGCGGAGCGCGGCTGCGAGTGGTGCGGCGCACACGCTGCCTGTGGTTACGAGCGACTAGCTGCGGCGGAAAGCACGGAGAGATCCTTCGCTGCGCTCATGATGACGACGAAAGGCAACAGAGCCGGCGGGACGCCGGCGCTACTTAGGATTTGTCGCGGGCGCCGACTGTTGCGGGTTCTTGTGGGTGAACGAAATTGGCGGCGGGCGACGCGGACGTTGCGACTGGCGGCGCTGCTGCGGTCGTCGCGGTTGCGGCATCAGCCGTTGCAGGCGCTTCAATTTCCCAGTCGCAGCCTTCCTTGATGCAGGTGCGGAAGTTTCCCTGCTTGGTGCGCTTTTCCACGATGAACGGGCGCGGCGCACTTCGGGCAGGGCTCGTTGATCGGCTCGTGCGGCGTGGTGAAATCGCAATCGGGATAGCGGCTGCAGCCGTAGAAAATGCGGCCGGCGCCGCGTCCGCGCGAAATACCGCGGCGCACGAATTCGCCTTCGTTGCATTTCGGGCATTTGATGCCGAGCGTGATGGGGCGCGTGTACTTGCACTTCGGATAATTGGTGCAGCCGATGAAATCGCCGAAGCGGCCCTGGCGGCGGAGAAGTTGCGCGTCGTCGAGCGGGCATTTTTCGTCGAGAGGAACGTCCGGCTGGCGCGCGATGCGCGTGCCACTCACCAGGCGGCGCGTCGTTTTGCAATCGGGGTAACCCTTGCACGCGAGAAAAACGCCGAAACGCCCGCGCTTGATGACCATTTCCTTGCCGCAATTGTCGCAATATTCGATTTTCGCCACGCCATCCGCTTCAGCGGGCAGCTCGGGTGAAAGGTCCTTGATGTAATCGCAATCCGGATAGCGATTGCAGCCCAGGAAAAATCCGTGACGAGAGATGCGCTCCAGCAATTCGCCCTCGCCGCATTTTTCGCACTTCAGCCCGGTGGGGATGCCGGCCTTGTAGGACAGCATCTGCTCGTCGGCTTTATCCAGGTCCACAACGAAGGGGTCCCAGAATTCCTTCACGGCCTGGCGCCAGGGAAGTTTGCCCTCTTCGATTTCGTCGAGCTCTTCTTCCAGACGCGCGGTGAAGCCCACGTCGAAAATATCCTCGAAACTTTTCACCAGCAGCACGCTGACGCGTTCGCCAAGCATGGTGGGCGAGAAACGGCCCTGATCTTTGGTGACGTATTCGCGCTCCACGATGGTGGAAATGATGGCGGCGTAGGTGGAGGGGCGGCCGATGCCCTTTTCTTCCAGTTCTTTCACCAGGGTCGCGTCGTTGTAACGCGGCGGCGGCTCGGTGAAATGCTGGTCCGGGCGAATCTGATCCAGGCGCAACGGCTGGCCTTCGCGCACTTGCGGCAGCGAGCGACCCTCGCCTTCGTCGTCCTTTTCATCGTCCTCGCGGTCGGCGCCCGCCACAGGGGTCTGATAAACGCGCAGGTAGCCGTCGAATTTCTGGACCGAGCCGGTGGCGCGGAAAGTGTAATCGCCGGCGGAAATATCAATCGTGGTCTGGTCGAAAATCGCGGGCAGCATTTGCGATGCGACGAAGCGCTGCCAGATCAGCTGATAAAGCTTGAAGAGATCGTCTTCCAGGAACGGGCGAACGTCTTCGGGCGCGCGCAGCACGTCGGTGGGGCGCACGGCTTCGTGGGCTTCCTGTGCGTCCTTCTTCGATTTGTAAAAGTTGGGCTTTCTCCGGCAGATAGCTCGCGCCGAAGCGTTCCGGAATCATGGCGCGCACCTGATCGAGCGCGTCGTTCGAGACGCGTACGGAATCCGTGCGCATATAGGTGATCAGTGCGACCGAGCCTTCCGTGCCCAGCTCGATGCCTTCATAGAGTTTCTGGGCGAGGGACATGGTGCGCTTGGCGGTAAAGCGCAGACGATTGTAAGCAGCCTGCTGCAGCTTGGAGGTGGTGAACGGCGGAGGAGCGTTGCGCCGCTTTTCTTTCTGCGCGACGGAGGCGACTTGCCACTTGGCCTTCTGCACGGCGGCGACGACTTTGTCCGCAGCCTCCTGATTCAGGACTTCGATGTCCTCGCCCTTGAACTTGTTGAGCTTGGCTTCGAACAGCGGCGGCGCGCCGGAATCGAGCAGGGCGTGAATGGTCCAGTATTCCTTGGGGATAAAAGCGCGGATTTCCTGCTCGCGCTCGACGATCAGGCGTAGGGCCACGGTCTGCACGCGTCCGGCGGAAAGGCCGCGGCGCACTTTGTTCCAGAGCAGCGGCGAAACTTTGTAGCCCACGATGCGATCGAGCACGCGGCGGGCCTGCTGCGCGTCCACCAGATTTTCGTTCACCTCGGAGGGATGCTCGAACGCGGCCTTGACGGCTTTCTGCGTGATTTCGTTGAACATCACGCGGTAAATTTTCGGCGGCGCGCCGTTGGTCTTGGGAGGTTCTTTCTTGGCGGCGGGTTTGGCAGCCTTTTCCTCGCCTTCCTTTTCTTCGTGGACCACCAGATCCGCGTACTTCTTGGGCTTGCCCAGGATTTCCGCCAAGTGCGCGCAAATGGCTTCACCTTCGCGGTCCGGGTCGCCCGCCAGATAGATGGCATCGGCTCCACGGGCGGCCTTCTGCAGATCGTGGATTACCTTGATCTTGCCGGGGATCACTTCGTAGGTCGGCTCAAATATGTTCTGCGCCGTGATGACCACGGGCTTCGGGGCCTTCTTTTCGGGGGTGCCAGCCTTGGACTTGCGCTTCTTCTTCTTTTTGCCGTTTTCCTGACCGGGCAGAAGAATACCGATCGTTTTCTTGGGCAGGTCCATTACGTGGCCGTAGGAAGCCTTGACCAGGTAATTGCGGCCCAGATACTTGTTGATTGTTTTCGCCTTGGCAGGCGATTCGACGATTACCAGTGATCTTGCCATGCTGTCGTTTATTCCCTCATGCCTACGTTGGATGCTTTCGGCTATCTTGCGGACTTCTTATCATTATATACAAGTCTTTTTATGCGGTGGGGTTCTCTACTGCCCGGCGACGTTCCATCCTAGCTGCAATTGTCCCGGCTGGTTACAACAGGACTTTGAGGAATTGCTTCCCTGGCAACTGGCGTATCACGCCTTTCAGCTCCAGATCAAACAGCGCGGCCAGCACCTCGGAAGACGTCAGCCCTGAAAGCTCCACCAGATCGTCCACGTGGCGCGCTTCATCCGGGCCGAGCAAGTGGTACAGGGTGCCCTCCGCGGGTGCCAGATCTTTTTCGACCAGCAGGGCCCGTTCCTCGCTGGAGGCTGTCTCGACCGGCAAAAGGTCGGCACGGATCGGCGTTGGCAGCTCCTCGATTACGTCCTCCCAGCTGGTAACCAGCTTGGCACCCTGTTTGATGAGCTGGTTTGGGCCGAAACTGGTGGGCTGAGTGGCGTTACCCGGCACTCCGTAGACTTCACGCCCGAATTCCATGGCCAGGCGCGCGGTGATCAGGGAGCCGGAGTATTGCGCGCCTTCGACGACGACCACGCCGACAGCCATTCCCGAAATGATGCGGTTCCGAATTGGGAAGTTTTGTGGCCCAGGGAACGTGCCCATCGCGAACTCGGAGATGATGGCGCCGCGCTTTTCCATTTCCGCGAAGATCTTCTTGTTCTCCTTGGGATAAATCACGTCAATCCCGCAGCCCAGGACGCCGATGGTCGCGCCGGTCAGCGAACTGAGCGCGCCTTTATGGGCGCAGGAATCAATCCCGCGCGCCAGACCGCTGACGATTACCAGGCCCCGATCAGCCAGATCCCTGGCTAATTTCTCTGCCATTTGATTCCCGTAGGGGGTGGGACGACGCGAGCCAACGATGGAAATCAGGTGGCGATTCAGAAGTTCAATGTTTCCGCGCACATACAGGAGGGGTGGCGGGTCATAAATCTCGCGCAGACGCTGCGGGTACTCTGGCTCGTCCCAGGTAAGCAGGCGGATTCCGGCGGCTTGGGCTTGGGCCAGTTCTTTGGCGGCGGCACTCATCGGCTGGCGCGTGTGGATTGCCTGCGCGACGGCTGCCGGCAGGCGGTGCGACTCCAGTTCGGTGAGCGAGGCGTTGAAAATCGCTTCGGGGCTGCCCATGGCGCGGAGGAGTTTTCCGGCCATGCGCGCGCCCAGGCCCGGCGTCAAGGCAAGGGCCAGCCATCCCAGGTATTGGTCGGGGGCCATCGAAGTTGCGGCCAGCGTACGTGGGTGATGCAGAACGTGTCAAGGTAACTATATGCTTATCAATGATGGAGCGGCGCGAATTATACGCATTTATGACGCAGTATGATTCGCACGCGGGATTAGGTGAAGGGTGAGCGATTCTTGTAAACTCGGCGTCGCAGGAACGAGCCAAAAATGAGTGGGGGCGCGCCTTGAAGACCACAATCTCCGTGCTGACAATTTTTCTGGGATTTTTTGCGCTGACCTTTGCGTGCGCGGCCCAAACCATTCAGGTGGATATCACGCCGGGGCACGCAACGAATCACTTCGCGCCCAATCAAGCGCTGGGCGCGGGTGTGGACCGCATTGCGCAGGAAGCCATCGATAAGGATCTGGTGCAGCCTGCATTGGACAGGGCGCTGAGTTCTGGCTGGCAGCCGGTGAGCTTCCGCCAGAATACGGAACTGGCGGTGGAAGCATGGCATTGGAATCCGCAGGGGACATGGAGCGATCCGAGCGGCAAAGGATATTTTACCGGGTCGGCGAACCCCACGGAATTTCTGCGCTATTCGTATGGCTACGCGCTGCCGCATCGCGGATTCACGCGCAACGATGGCACGGACAACTCCGGATTTTCGCGGCTGACGGATGGAGACGCCGCCAGCTATTGGAAGAGCAATCCATATCTGACGCAGAAGTTTACGGGTGAAAGCGATTCGCTGCATCCGCAATGGATTGTGGTGGACCTGGCGCAGCTGCAGCAGATCACCAGCATGCAGATTCAGTGGGCCGAGCCATACGCGGTGCACTACATCGTTCAATATTGGACCGGAGACGATCCGATCAAATCTGCCACGCGCGGCGTGTGGCAGACTTTTCCGGGCGGCGTGATCGCGGATGGGAAAGGCGGTTCGGCTACCTTGCAGCTGAGCGCGGCTCCACTGCCCGTGCGATTTCTGCGCATTCTGATGACGGAATCTTCCAACACTTGCGATTCGCACGGAGCGAGCGATGCGCGGAATTGCGCGGGATACGCGATTTACGAGCTGTATATCGGGACAACCACGGCGGATGGAAAATTTCACGACGTGGTGCGGCACACCGCGGACCAGGAGCAAACCACGACCTACTGCTCTTCGGTGGATCCATGGCACGAGCCTTCCGATTTGCGTTCGACGAAGCAAGCGCAGGTGGGATTCGATTTATTTTTCACCAGCGGCGTGACGCGCGGGTTGCCGGCCATGATTCCGGTGGCCCTGCTGTACGACACGCCGGACAACGCGGCCGCGGAGATGGCTTATCTGCAAAAACGCGGCTATCCAATTTCCTACGTGGAAATGGGCGAAGAAGCGGACGGTCAGTACATGCTTCCGGAAGATTATGCCGCGCTTTACGTGCAGTGGGCGACGGCGCTGCATCGCGTGAATCCTGCGTTGAAGCTGGGCGGGCCTTCGTTTCAGGGCGTGAACCGGGATATTGAAGTGTGGCCGGACGCTAATGGAAACGTTTCGTGGACCGCGCGTTTCGTGAACTATCTGAAACAGCATCAGAGGCTTGGCGATCTAGCGTTTTTTTCCTTCGAACATTATCCGTACGACCCGTGCCGGATTCCCTGGGGCAGTTTGTACGACGAGCCGGAGCTGGTGAACCACATCATGCAGGTGTGGCGCGAAGATGGCGTGCCGGCGAATATTCCGATGTTCATCACCGAAGGAAATCTTTCCTCGGCCGCGAGCGAGACGTATATGGATATTTTTTCGGGGCTGTGGTTGGCGGATTATGTGGGCTCATTCCTGAATGCGGGAGGGAGCGGCATGTATTACTTCCATTATTTGCCGCTGCAGATGGAGCACGGCTGCAACGATTCTCCGGGAACGTTTGGAATGTTCACGGTGGATGCGGATTACAAAATTCAGCAGCCGCTGGCGCAATTTTTCGTGGCGCAGCTGATTAATCTGGAGTGGGCGCAGCCGGGGAGCGCGGAACATCGCGTGTTTGCGGCGAAAGGCGACTTGGACGACGGCGCGGGGCATGCTTTAGTGACGGCTTATGCGTTGCAACGGCCGGATGGACAGTGGTCGCTGCTGATCGTGAACCGCGACCAGCAGAATGCGCACTCGGTGCGGATTAATTTTCAGGACTCGGCAGCGCGTGGCGTGAGTTCGTTTGTCGGGCCCGTGCAAATTTCTACTTTCGGCCGGGAACAATATCATTGGCAGCCGGCAGAGACGCGGTTTATGGCGCACGACGAGCACGCGGCGGAGCGTCCAGTGGTGGTAAACACGAAAGGTTTTGCGGATCCGGATGGGCCGATCAAGCACGCGGACGAAAATGCGACGCGGGACAGTTCTTACGAGCTGCCTGCGGCGTCGGTGACCGTGATTCGCGGAAAGATCGCGGCGAATTGACGTGGCGGATGAGCCGGGTGTGGGGTTGAGAGGCGGTCTCGCGAGATGTCCGAGTGCGCCATCGGGAATATTGCTAGAATGCGCGACATGCGACAGCGCCTGATGCAGTTCCTTGTTGCACTTCCGGTGTTACTGGCCGCGGCGATTTTCGTTGATGGCGCGAGCAAGGATCGTCCATGGTGGTCCGCGCAGACCAGTGGGATTGATACGAATTTGCGCGGCGTGAGCGTTGCGGAGTTCCCGGATCGTGACCAAGGTCCCGTGCCCGTGGCTTGGGCTTCCGGTTCGAACGGAGTGATTTTGCAATCGAAAGACCTGGGCAAGACCTGGCAGCGCCTGCGCGTGCAGGGCGGCGAGACGCTGGACTTCCGCAGCATTCAGGCGCGAGATGCCACAACGGCTTACGTCATGTCCAGTGGAGACGGCGACAAATCGCGGATTTACAAGACGAGCGACGGCGGAGCGAATTGGAAACTGCAGTTTGCGGACAAGCGCAAGCAATTTTTTCTCGATGCACTGGTCTGCGATTCGGATATCGAGTGTTTCGCCGTCGGCGATCCGGTTGACGGAAAGTTCGTGATCCTGCACACGCGGGACGGCGAGAAATGGGAGCAACTTCCCACCGGTCAGATGCCCGCTGCTCTTCCCAACGAAGGAGCTTTCGCAGCCAGCGGGACGTGCCTGGCGGTTAGCAACGATCAAGACATCCATTTCGTTACGGGCGGTCCTGCGGCGCGCGTGTTTCACTCGAGCGATGCCGGTTACTCGTGGACGGTGAACAGCACGCCTATCCTCAGCGGCAATGCATCTTCGGGAATTTTTTCCATTGCCGTTCACGATGAGGCAATGGTCATCGTGGGCGGCGACTATAAAGACCCTGGCCGGCCATATCGCGTGGCGGCCTATTCGCAGGACGCTGGCAAAACCTGGACATTGGCGACGCAACAGCCTGGAGGATTTCGTTCCGCAGTAGCTTGGGTTGATGGAGTGACGCTGGTCGCTGCCGGTCCGAACGGCGAGGACATCAGCGACGACGGGGGTATTCACTGGAAGCACACGGATTCGCTGAATCTGAATGCTGTGGCCATTTTGGACATCTGGAACGGATGGGCCGTGGGACCAAACGGCACGATTGCGCAGATGAAGAATCGCAAGGAATACGAAATTCGCGACGAGCATGGACCGCGAAGTGACGCGGCTGCTCAGAACGGGCATTGATCCGGCGGATCACGGAAGCGCTCACCGCAGAGCCGCAGAGTGCGCAGAGAAAGATTATCCACAGTTCTTTCGCGGATCGAAGGATGCACATGAAAATTCCCATGAAAATCGGCTTGCTGGTTGTGGTTGCGCTTGGATTTTTGTTCGCAGCTGGCGGCACGACGGGCCAAGCTGCGGACTCCGCGAACGGCATTGAAGGCGTATGGGCCGGGGTGCTAGGCGGGCAGCTGCATTTGGTGGTGACGATCACGAAGTCCGGCAGCGGCGGGCTGGGCGGCACGATGAACAGCGTGGATCAGGACGCCGTGCTGGCGCTGAGTAACATCACGTTGCACGGCGATGCGGTCCGTTTTGAAGTACCGCGCGTGGGCGGCGTGTACGAAGGCAAGCTGAAGAAAAACGGGCGCGATATTTCCGGTAGTTGGACGCAGGGCGGATGTTCCAGCGCAGGCTCTCGATTTCACGCGCAGCTCGGAATCTGGCGCAGCAGCAGAGCAGGCAGCGATCCCCAAGTCCGAGCACACGCCGAAACCCTTGCTGCCGGGATTCAATGTCGTGGTTCCCATCGCGCCGACGGCATTCAAAGCGGACGGGAAGTGGTATCTGGCGTTCGAGCTGCACATTTCGAATATGGACAAGTGGGAGTACGCATTCACGCGCATCGAAGTGGTTTCCGCGGACGCGGCGCAGAAAACGCTGGCGACTTTTTCCGGCGCGGAACTGGACGGAATGTTCTCGCACCCCGGCCTGCCGAACGCGGAAAAAGTTTCCAAGCTCGCGCCAGGAGAATTCGGCGTGGTGTTTCTGTGGGTCACGCTCGACAAGCTCGAGGACGTTCCGGCGGCGATCGCCGAGCGCATCAGCGTGAAGATCGGCGATTACCCGGAGGCGCTCTCGATTGTGACGCCGGCGACGAGCGTGAACAAGAATCCCGTGGTGGAGATTTCTTCGCCGCTCGTCGGAGAAGACTGGGTGGCGGCCAACGGCCCCTCGAACAGTTCGCAGCATCGCCGCGCGCTGATTCCTGTGAACGGCCACGCGTACATTTCGCAGCGCTTCGCGATTGATTGGGTGCAGGTCTATCCGGACGGCAAAACGTACCGGGGCGATCCGAGCGACAACAAGAATTATCGCGCGTACGGCGCCGAAATTCACGCCGTGGCGGATGGCGTGGTGACCCAGATCGGAGATGGCATTCCGCAGAACACGCCCGGCGCGAAATCGCTGGCCGTGCCGATCACGCTGGAAACCATTGGCGGAAATCACGTGATCATGGAAATCGGCAACGGCTTGTTCGCGTTTTACGCGCACATGCAGCCGGGCTCGTTGCGCGTGAAGGTGGGAGACAGAGTCACGCGCGGGCAGGTGCTGGGGCTGCTCGGCAATACGGGAAATTCGTCGGAGCCGCACCTGCATTTTCAGATTTGCAGCGCTAATTCGGAATTGGGTTCGGAGGGTTTGCCGTACGCGTTCGCTTCATTCGAAGTGCAGGGGAAGGCTGGCGAAGACAAGCTGTCCATGCTCCCGGGCGGTCCCGTAAAACACGAAATGGAAATTCCCACGGAAGATGAAATTGTGCGATTTCTGGACGGCGGAAAATAGAACGCCCACCGCAGAGACGCAGCGGACGCAGAGAAAATCTGCCAAACTACCGCGGCGCGTCCGCACATGCTGGACTTTGCGTTCTCGAGCGCGCCCGAACGGTTTGGGCGTTTATGTTATATTGAACGTTCGCAGGTCGTGAGCCGCAGAATGAGCAAACTTCGCATTTCGATTGTCGAGTATTTGAACACCGCGCCGCTGGTTTGGGGATTCACGGACGGGCCGCTGGCGGGGAAGTACGATTTGTCGTTTACGTGGCCGTCGCAGTGCGCGGAAGCGTTACGCACTGGCGCTGCGGACGTGGCGATCATCCCTTCGATCGAATACCAGCGCATGGAAAACGTGGTGGCGCTGCCGGGCATGGCGGTGGCGGCGAAGGGCGAAGTGCGCAGCATTCTGGTGGTATCGAAGAAACCGATCCAGCGCGCCAAGCGTATCGCGCTGGACGCCAGTTCGCGCAGTTCGCAGGCACTGGTGCGGATTCTGGCCGCGGAACACTGGAACATTCAGCCGGAATTTGTGGAAACCGCGCCGGACGCTTCCGAGATGCTGAAGAATGCCGACGCGGCGCTGGTGATCGGCGACCCGGCGTTGCGCATTGCGCTGAAAATGGAAGCGCTTTCCACGAAAGTTGCGAGCGGCGGCGATTGCTGCAAGGGCGATCCGGAAGATATGCCGGTGCCGGGCTTCGAAACGATCTTTGTTTACGACGTGGCCTATCAGTGGAGCGAAATGACCGGCAAGCCCTGCGTTCTGGCGATATGGGCTGGGCGTCGCGACGCGATTACACCGGAAGTGGTGGCGGATTTTCAGGCGTCGAAAGCTTATGGATTGGAGCGGCTGCGCGAAATTTCCGAAGCCGCGGCGATCAAGCTGGATATGCCGCCGCGGGCGCTGGAGCGCTATCTGGCGGACAACATTCATTTCGGCCTGGAGCCGGAATATCTCGCCGGCCTGAATCTCTATTATGAAAAAGCGGCGGCCGCCGGGCTGATTCCGCATCTTCGACCACTGGAATTTGCGGCGTCGCGGGCTGCGTCTGCATCGCCGTCCACGGCTCGCCACGGAGCGTGATGGCGTGGAACGCATCGGAACCCTCGCCACGCTGCGTCGTTATCCTGTAAAGGGCATGGCGGGTGAAGATGTAACGGCCGCGCGCGTCACATTCGCTGGAATCGTCGGCGATCGCGTGTATGCGTTCGTTGATGAGCAGGATCAATCCACCTTTCCCTGGATGACCGCGCGCAAGTCTCGCGAGTGGCTGCTGCTGCGCCCGCGCTTTCTTGATCCGCCGCCCGTCGAGGAAGAAATCCCCGTCCTCGAGCGTTACGCCGCCGAAGTGCTCACTCCGGAAGGCGAGAAATTCGCGGCTGGCGATGCGAACTTCACGCAGTATCTGGAGCGGCGCTTCGGCCATTCGCTCCGGCCTCGCTTTTCGGAGCGTTCCATGACGGATGCGGCGCCCGTCTCGATTTTCGGCTTGGCCACGGTACGCGGGTTATCGGAGGAAACCGGCCTGGCGCTCGATCCGCGACGGTTTCGCGCGAACTTCTATGTGCGCTGGGAGTGCGATGAACCGTTTTACGAAAACCAATTGGTGGGCCGCGCGCTGCGGATTGGCGAGAAGGTGACCGTTCACGCGGTGAAAAAAGATGGCCGCTGCGTGATCATCACGCTCGATTCCGAAACGGCCGAGCGTTCGCCGGTCGTTCTGGAGAAAGTCGCGCGCGAGCACGACGGGTGCGCCGGCGTCTATGCCGCGGTGTTGCGCGAAGGCATCGTGCGAGCCGACGATCCTGTATACTTGGTTTGAGATCAGCCGGGAGATGGAGCGACGTATGGGCATTACGCAACAGGAAGCGCTGGAGCTTTTCAATTCCGATGACCTGATCGGCATCGGCATGGCCGCGAACGAAGTGCGCCGCGCGAAGACGGACCCGCGCGTGGCGACTTATCAGATTGACCGCAACATCAATTACACCAATTTCTGCACGGAGTATTGCTCGTTCTGCGCGTTCTACCGCCCGCTGGGCGCGAAAGACGGCTACATCCTGCCGCTGGAATCCATTTACGAGAAAATCGAAGAGATGATCGAGCTGGGCGGCACCGGCGTGCTGATGCAGGGCGGCTTGCACCCGGACCTGCGCATCGAGTTTTACGAAAACATGCTGCGCTCGATCAAGCAGAAATTTCCGCAAATACACTTGCACTGCTTTTCCGCGCCCGAAATCGGCTGCATCGCGGAAGTTTCCGGCCTTTCGGTGAGCGACACCATTGCGCGGCTGCGCGACGCGGGACTGGATTCGATTCCCGGCGGCGGCGCGGAAATTCTGGATGATGAAATTCGCGCCAAGATTTCGCGGTTGAAATGCCGGTCCGACGAATGGGTGAGCATGCACCGCGACGCGCACGCGCTGGGCATGCGCACCACGGCCACCATGATGTTCGGCTGCGGCGAGGAATATCGCCACCGCGTGAATCACCTGGAAACCATCCGCCAGCTTCAAGAGGATACCGGCGGGTTCACCGCCTTTATTCCCTGGATTTTCGCACCGGAAAATACGCCGCTGGGAAAGAAAATTCCTGAAGCCACCGCGTTTGATTATCTGAAAACGCTCGCGATCAGCCGCTTGTACCTCGACAATATTGACCACATCCAGTCCAGCTGGCTAACGCCCGGGATTAAAATCTGCCAGGTGGGCTTGCAGTTTGGCGCGGATGATGTGGGCAGCATCCTCATCGAAGAAAACGTGGTGTACGCCGCCGGCGTGCGCAACCGCACCAATGAAGCGGAGCTGCGCCGGATCATTTCCGACGCGGGTTACATCCCCGCACAGCGCGATACCCTCTATCGTTCCTATTCCTTGAAGCAGTAATCGATTTGCGAGATGCCCAAGCCCGTAATCGCCTCGGCTAGGGACATCGTGCTCTTACGACCATGACACACGCGGATTGGGTTTTGTTCGTAAAGGTCTGTATCGGCGCATTTGCTATTTTCTATTTTCGCGTTTGGGCTCTTGAATCCAGTCGCGCGCGGTCGTGGAAAACAGGCCACGCCAGGTTGTGGAAGAAGCCCAAAAAGTGGCAGCTCATCACTTTTTGTGTTCTGTGGGGTTTCATAGTCGTCGCGTTTATCGTCTTGATGCTCACTCGAAGTTGAAATTGAGCGATTCCCGCGCAGACGATCAGTAGATGTGTCGCACCTACGGCGCTCGAAATTTCTATTGCGATTTTTCCCAGGCCTTCCGGCCTGGGCTAGCTTATGCCGCGCCTACGGCGCTGGGGCGACGAGACCTGTCATATTCGCCGCTGCGTTGCAAAATTTATGCGGAAAGTAGGACGGCGGGTTCGGCTACTGTGGCGGGGAATTCCAGGCTGATGCTGGCGCCGAAGGGCTGTTTGTTGCTGAGGACGATTTCGCCGCCGGCTTCCTGAATGATGCCGTAGCAGATGCTGAGGCCGAGGCCCGTGCCTTTGCCCACCGGCTTGGTGGTGAAGAACGGATCGAAGGCGCGATTCAGGTCGCTGAAGCCGGGGCCGGAATCCTCGCAGCGGATGAAAACGCGGTCGCCCTGGCGCGTGGCTGAAATAGAAATGGAGCGTTGCGCGCTTTCTTCCACCGCGTCAATCGCGTTATTCAGGATATTCAGCAGAACCTGCTTCAGCTCGTCCTCGCCGATGGAAATGCGCGGGAGTTGCGGCTCGATGTGCAGCTCCATGCGAATGCCGAGCTTGCGGATGTGAAATTCGCGAAGCTGGATGACGTCGTGCAGCGCGACTTCGAAATCGGCAGCGCGCGCCGCGGGATTATTCTGGCGCGCAAAACGCAGCAAGCCGTCCACGATGCGTTTCATGCGGCGGGCTTCCGCGCCGAGTTTTTCCACGCGCTTCGCGGCCTTTTGGCCTTCCACTTCTTCGCTCAGCAGATCCGCGTAACCCAGGATGCCAGTGAGAGGATTATTCAATTCATGCGCCACGCCCGCCACCAGCTGGCCCAGCGCCGCCAATTTTTCCGAGCGCACCAATTGATGATGCAGGCGCGAATTTTCGATGGTCACAGCAAGATCGGAAGCGAGCACTTCAAGCTTCATGATTTCGGCGGTCTCGTTGACGGCGCTCTCTTCGGTGGTCGGCGCAGCACTCAGGCACAGGCAGCCCAGGTGCGAGCCGCGCCACGAAACCAGCGGCACGAGCACTTCGTGTTCCGCCGCGCTCGCCGCGCGAGTATCTGCACCAAGCTCCGCCGAGCGTATCAGGAAGGAATTGTTGCCCAGCTGCGTGCCTTGCTTGCAGAGATCCTTCACTTTTTCAATGGTCCACGCTTGGCTGCGTTCTTCGAACGCCGTTTTTTGCGCCGGCGAAAAGCCTGCGCAGCCGCCGAGGTGCAGCGAACGGTCGTCGCGCGCCAGGAACAGCGCGGCGCGCGGGAAACTGGTGGCGCCGGTAACGGCGGCGGTGATTTCTCCGCACAGGTCCGCGGGGTCGCTGCCGGCCAGAAGGCGCGAAGTGATCTGTGAAAGCTGCAGCAGCAGTCTATTGGCGGCGCGCTCGCGCTCGTTCGAGCGCTGGATCACGCCGGATTTATCTTCGATCAGCGCGAGAATCATGCCAAATGCCACGAAAAATTTCGGCACATTCCACAGCTCGGGATTCACCTGCAGCTTGGGCGCGAAGTGCGCCAGCAGCGCGCCGGCGGGGAACACCGCACCCCAGGTGACAAATCCTCCGGTGACGGTGATCACGCCCGGCGAAGGCCGCGGAAATCGCTTCCAATAGAGAATGCCGCAGAGGCCAAACGTAAGCGTGAGGATGGCGTTGATGCCCAGGTCGGCGCTGCCGTGCAGCTGGTCGTGCATCGTCCAGATTCCGGTGACGGCCAGGATGATGGCGATGCCCATGGCGTAGGGCTTGGTGTGCGGAAAGCTGCGCAGAGCGAAAGCCGCGCCGCCAAAGAAAATCGTGCCCAGCGCGAGCGCCATCAATCCGTAAACGTGCCAGTCGAAGACCGCGGCGACGGCGTGGAATGCAGTGGGCACGGCAAGCACTGCCAGCATCGTGAGGCGCTTCTTGCGATCTTCCACAGCTAGCGTCATCGAAACGACGAACACGATGCCGGAAAGTTCCAGCGCGCCGATGTCCAGCGATTCCAGAATGCTTTCCAGAGTGCCGGTGTGCGTTTCGAAGGCTTGCACGAAGAAGTGCAGGAAAATCAAGGCCCAGGCGTAAGTCCACAGGCGGATTCGGGTGGAAGGCGCGTGCTTGCGGAGCGATAGAAAAATCCCAACGAGAACGAAAAGGACGAGAATCGTGGGAAGCTTATCGAGCACTGAATTCACTGGTTGCCTCTGGCCGGGAGTACTAAGGCTACGGGTTGCGGGGAGGCCGAACAATAGAACGTCCGTACCAAGCGGGGGTGCGGTTCCGTTCTGGGAATGCTGGCGTTTCGAGAGGCAAGTCCTATTGTTTCAATGGTATGCGGAGGTCGAGGGTGACCTCGCTGCCTTCCGGCAGGTCCACCGGATCGGCTGGCACGAAGACGCCTCGGACGAATCGCGCACGGAGGGTGCGTGCGGGATTGGGGCGCGGCGTCGATGGCGTCGTCGCTGCCGGCGTCTGTGACGCGCGCGTGGCAGCGGGCGCGACTTCGTTCACGACGCGAGATTTGCGATCTTCGAATTTAGGGACGCCGGCGGAATCCAGCGCGACGTTCGCCAGCGCGTCGGCGCCGGCATTCAGCTCGCGGCGCACGTGCTCGATGGCGAAATATTGCAACTGACGGCTGAGTTTCGTGGCGCGCTCGTGCAGCGGCTTCAGGTCGGGGCTTTTCACTTTGTAGCGGCCTTGCATCTGGCGCACCAGCAATTCGGAATCGCTGCGCACGCGCAACGCGGCGATGTTGTGCGTGGCGGCGTAATCGAGCGCAGCGAGCAACGCAAAATATTCGGCGACGTTGTTGGTCTCGCGCCCGATATTTTTCCCCAGCTCGAGGGCGATTTTGCCGTCGGGGTCGCGCAGCACCACGCCGTAGGAAGCAGGCCCGGGATTGCCGCGCGATGCGCCATCAATATTTGCCACGTACACTCCGGCGGGAGGCGGCGACGGATGTGAATCCGCAAACAGGCGCGCGCTTCCGGGTGGAGAGACTTTTCTGGTCGGACTCACTGGGCCGCCACGTGTTGCGGGAAATTTTTCGCGAGCAAGCAGCGCGCGACGCGCTGGATCATCAACAATTTCGAATTAATTTTCACTGTGGGAGGGCGTGGAGCCGGAAGGCTCGCCTGCGGGTCCGGCGGCAGCGGCCGCAGCGGCGGGTTCCAGGTAATAGAGGATGCGCGTGCAGGTCTCGCAGTGAAACATTTCGTGGCTCGTGGAGCGGCGCATTTCCTGAAACACGTGCGGGCGAATGCGCATGCCGCAGGCGCTGCATTTTTCGTCGCGCACTTCGGCGAGCGCCACGTTGTCGTGCTTCTTCATGATGCGATCGTAGTGGTCCATCATGTCTTCGGGAATTTCGGCCGTGGCGCGCGCGCGTTCGGTGTTTCCTTCGCCCAGCTCTTTCTCCGCCGCGGATTTTTCCTTTTCGATTTCGGCGCGCTCGCCGCGGGCTGTTTCTTCCACTTCCTTCAGGGATTTTTCCGCCGCTTTGATTTTGCGGTCATATTCTTCGCCAGCCACCATTTGCTCCAGCAGGCGGTCTTCCGCTTTGGCGATTTCGTCTTCGGCGTTTTGCACTTCGTGCTGCAGGGCTTTGTACGCTTCGTTGGTTTTTACCTGGGAGGTTTGATCTTTATACTTACGCACGCGGTCTTTCCACTGCTCCACGTCCAGTTCGTATTTCTTGCGGTCTTTTACGGTGGCCAGTTGCGCGGCTTTGCTCTTATCCAAATCGGCTTTGGCGGCGGCGACGCGGGCGTCCACTTCCGCGGTTTTTTTTGGCAGCGCGGCAAGGCGCGCCCGGACAATTTGCAGACGTGTGTCCACGCTCTGCAGGTCGAGCAGGTTCTGGAGGACCTTCAGCACTATGCCACTATTTTAGCACACAGTTGATTTCCCTCAGAGAATTGGCCCGCACCATGGGCGCGACGCTCCGCGATGGCAGCGCTGCTACAGATTCGTGCGGAGGAATGCGATGGCGCGGCGCCAGGCTTGCGTTTGGGCTGCGGCGTCGGCGCTGGGCGTGCCGCCGAAGGAGAAGCGCGCGCCGCGGAGGTGTTTGTTGCGGGAGTGGCGGGCGGTGACCGGCAGATGGGGATAGCGCAGCATGTGTCCGGCGTGCGCGAAGTGCAAATGTTCGGCGGCGTGGGCGCTGCCAATGCGTTGCAGGCGCGCGATGATCGCTTCGCTCATTTCCGCGGCGGGCCACAGGTGGTCATCGCCGCTGGAAATCAGCAGCAGCGGGCCGCGAATATTTTCCACGGGGATTGCGGCGCGGTCCACGGCTTCGCGATTGCGCAGCCCGGCGCGAAACAGATTGCGAAACATTACCGGACGCTTGAGGGCCACCACCGGAAATGCCGAGCGCCACATGAATCCGCGCAGCGGCAAAGGCGCGAACGGCACGGGCTTTCCGCGCCAGGTCCAACAGGGGATGATCTCGCCGGTGGATTTATCGCGCCCGCTCGCGGCCCAGGCCACGCTGCTGGGAGCGTACGCGACGATTGCGTGAATCTGCTGCGGAAACGTGGCGCCCAGCAGCAGCGCCAATTCCGCGCCGCGCGATACGCCCAGAATTCCGGTGCGGCGCGCGTCGATTTCCGGCTGCGCGTGCAGCCATGTGAGCGCGGCCTCGAAGTATTCCAGCGGGATGCGATGCAGCCATGTGGGAAGCGGCGCGATTCCAAAATATGCCAGCGCGAGAGTGGCGAAGCCGTGGCGCGAAAGCACCGCGGCTTTGTCCACATCAAATCCGCCGCCGGAGCCGCTCAGAACGATCACTACGGGATGCGGCCCACGACCCGGCGGTATAAATAATCGCCCGACGGTTGTTTCGCCAGCGCCGGTGCCCGCGTCGGTGCCTGTGCCCTCGGCTTCGCCCGGCATTTTCAGATCGCGCGTCACAGTTCCCGGCGCCAGAAAATTTCGCGTGAGGCCGGTACGAGCCAGCACGCGACCTTCGAGCAGCGCCTCAAAATTCACGCGATCGGGCGACGTGGTGTTCTTCGCGAAACTCGAATTGCCGTCCGCATTGGCATCGGCGGATTCCATGGACCAGAAAAGCCCCATCGGCGCAGCGCCACGATAGCTGCCGCCCAAAGATTCGTGCAGTGAAGCATCAATCGCGCCACCCGAATCAGCGCGAAAGCGAGCCTGCGAACTCCAGCGGCGGCCCTGGTCATCGTCGGTCGCAGCCTGAATGGAAATCAGCGCCGCAGCAGGCAGCCCGCGCACGCACACGCGCACATCTTCGTCCACGAATGCGGGACTGGGAGAAATTTCGAATTCGACACCATCGCCGGCCGGGGAAGCACTCAACGCGCTGGAAGCCTTCTGTAAGCCGTCATAAGTCATTTATAGCACAAGGCTTGCCGAGGCCTCGCGCCGCTGAGTCTTTTTCGCCTGCTCATCCGTAATATGGATATGACGGGCAGCACTACAGCTTACAGTGCGATGATACGCGGCATAGCAGCAGCAGGCCGCGACGACGCAGCAGCAATCTACTGGGAGGGGCGGGTGGCTCTGGATAGCGACGTAGCGCAACTTCGGCGCGGCGACCTGGACGCGCTTTCCACGCTTCTGACGCGCTATCAGAATCGCCTTTATCGTTACCTGCTGCGCATGGTGCGCCAGCCGGCTGAAGCGGAAGATTTGTTTCAGCAAACCTGGCTGCGCGTGGCGGAAAAAATTCAGCACTACGATCCGCGACGCAGTTTTGAGGCGTGGCTTTTTACGCTGGCGCGCAATCTGGCGATTGATCATCTGCGCCGCATGCGTCCGGAAAGCCTGGACGAGCCGATCGGCGACGCCGCGCAAGGAGAAACGGCGGCGACGCGTTTGCTGTCGAAGGAGCGGCCGGCGATCGAAGGAATCCTCCTGCGCGAACGCTCGCAGCGCCTGGGCGTGGTGCTGGATATGCTTCCGGTGGTGCAGCGCGAAGTGCTGACGCTGCGCTTCGAGGAAGAAATGAAGATCGAGGAAATCGCCGAGGTGCTGGGCGCGCCGCTTTCCACCGTGAAAACTCGTTTGCGCCGCGCGCTGGAACGGCTGCGCGTGATCATGGAAACCAGCTATCCCGGAGAAAACTGGCAATGAACGAACACGACAAAATTCGGGCGTTGCTGTCACTGGCCGCGGCGGACGTACTGGAGCCCGGCGAAGAAAAGCAGCTGCTGGATCATCTGCGGACTTGCGATTCCTGCGGCGCGGAGCTGGAAAAATGGAAGCTGCTGGCGGGCGGCTTGCGCCGTTTGCCCACGCCGCAGCCGCGCTCGATTGTGGTGGAGCGCGCGCGCGCGCAGGCGCAGATTCGCTTGGCCGAGGAAATCGAGCACCGCTGGAATCGCAGCGTAATCATCGGCCTGCTGGTGTTCGCGTGGATTTTGACGCTGCTCAGCTGGCCGCTGGTGCGCTTGTTCACGGGCGGCTTGCTGGGAATGCTGGACCCAAGATTCAATCATGCGTGGATTGTGTTCGGCGTGTTTACAACGACCGTATGGCTGGCAGGCGGCGCGGCGGCAGTGCTGCTCTCCCTGCAGCAGCGGCGCGAAAGGAGATTGGCATGAGCCGATTCAAACAGGAGTTGAAGATTATTCCGGGCACGGCCCGGTTTATCTCGGTAGCCTCTTACATCGCGCTGGCCGTGGCTTTCAGTCTGTTCGTGATGTTTTCGCACGATCAAGGTCTCGCGAACACACCCGAAATCGGAAAGCTTCTGATAATCATCGGTGTGGGAATCGTGCCGGCGATCTGGGTGCTGCTGATCGGCTACGTGTACGCGGATGCCAAGCGCCGCGGCATGCGTTACGTGATGTGGACCCTGCTGGCGATTTTCATTCCGGATGCGATCGGCGTCATTCTCTATTTCATCCTGCGCGACCCGCTGATGAAACCTTGCCCGGGGTGTTCGCAGGTTCTGAAATCCGGATACACGTTCTGCCCGCACTGCGGCACGTCGCTGCTGCCCACCTGCCCGAATTGCGGCCGCAGCGTGGAATCGGCCTGGGCGAACTGCCCGAGCTGTGGAACGAAGTTGCCGTCGCCAGCGCCGCGCGCGGCGTAGTGGCAGGCCGCGCCTTTGTAGCGGCGGTCTTCAGACCGCCATCGCTCCGCGACGCAACACTGATGGCGCACTGAAGTACGCCGCTACGAGACCTCCGCGTTTTTCCTTCCTGCCATATCCCGGTAGAATATCTGCGAGTTCTCAGGAGGCTTGCTATGCCTTACGTACAGGTGACGTGGGTAGCGGGGCGCACGACCGAGCAGAAACGTAAATTAGCCGAGCGCATCACTCTGGCGCTGATCGAAGACGGGCGCGCCAAGCGCGAAAATATCCAGGTGACGTTCGTGGATTTGCCGCCAACGGACTACGCCGAGGCGGGCGTGACGGTCGCGGACCAAAAGCGCACGCCATAATTAGCCTTGGCGTGCGCCGGAACTGTCGGGTGCGGAGCGGCGTTTTACTGTGCGGCGTGCACTTCCATGGATTGATCCACTACAAAATCGCTGCAGCCCGGGAAAGTCGCAGTGGGGCAGTGCGCCACGGCGCGAAATGTCTGGTCGGAAGTTTCCACGGAATAGGTGTAGCCGTTGCGGCCGGATCTTTTCATCGTTAGCTCATTGCTGGAAGTGAGTTCGTCCAGCGATGCGTAGGAACCGTGCTCGGCCAGGTGCGCGCGCTCGGCTTGCGCGATCCCCAGCAAATCATTTTTCACGCCGACGATGTCAATGGTTTGCGCCGGCGTCCCGGTTCCCGCGGATTGCAGGCCCGCAAAATAATATTTGTAAACCAGCCCTGCCAGGACCGCGACGATCAGAAGACCAGCCAAGCTTTTCATGCTGCACCTCGATTTTACACGTTGAAAATCAGCTTACATCCGCGCAAGGGCCCTCGCAACCGCATGTAATCCTTTTGCTACGGCGTGCGTCTAACGGGGGTGCGGGAAGAAGTGCGCGAAGCAGTACGTGAAGAAGTGCGAGCGGACGCCTCTGGAAACCCCGGATTTTTCAGGCCGCCTCAATCACATCAAACGCGACACGATTCGACGCGAACTGGGTCAACGCAAAGCCGCTGGGTCGCTGCGAAAATGCGAGCCGCGGGTTTGACTCCCGCGCGCGGGCTCATTGATACTAAGCCTTCGCTGCCAACCGGCCAGGATTCGCGCGGTCAATTCCCTCGACGGGAGCACTTGAGAATGACGATACGGCATGGATTCAGTGTGAGTGTACGGGCGCTGGCCGCGCTGGCAGTGTGCGCCGCGCTGTATGCAGCATTCTGCAGCGCGCCAGCCTTCGCGCAGGAAAAGTCGGCACAAGTAAATGCCGCACCGGAAAATGCCGCGCAAGTACGCCCGCCCAAGCTGAATTACACCGCGCACACCCTGCCGAACGGCTTGCAAGTGATCCTGCTGGAAGACCACGAGGTGCCGATCATCAATCTGCAAGTCTGGTATCACGTGGGCGGGAAAGACGAGCGCCCCGGCCGCACCGGCTTCGCGCACCTCTTCGAGCACCTGATGTTCAAAGGCTCGGCGCACGTGCCCGCCGAAGAACATTCGCGGATCATCGAAGCCGTGGGCGGGTTCGACAACGCCGAAACCGGCGACGACACCACGAATTTCTACGAAACTTTTCCCAGCAATTATCTAGAGCGCGTCTTGTGGCTCGAAGCCGACCGCATGGGCAGCCTGAACGTCAGCGAGGAAAATTTCAAATCCGAGCGCGAAGTGGTGAAGGAAGAGCGCCGGGTGCGCATCGAGAACCAGCCCTACGGATATCTGCAGGAAGATTTGCGCGCCGCCGCTTTCACCGTGCACGGCTACCATCACACGCCGATCGGCAGCATGGCGGATCTGGACAAGGCCACGATTCAGGACGTGCGCGATTTTTTCAGCACGTTCTACAAGCCGAATAACGCGACGCTGGTGATCGTCGGCGATTTTGATTCCGCGCAGGCTCTCGCGTGGACCAACAAATATTTCGACGGCATTCCGGCTTCGGCGCAGCCGATTCCCCGCTTGAATAATCCCGAGCCGCCGCAAACTGCCGAGCGCGTCGCCAAGAAATCGTATTCCAATACGCCGCTGCCTGCCGTGGTAATCGGCTACAAAATTCCCGCGCGCTATGCGCCGGATGCTTATCCGCTGGACCTGGCTTCGAATATCCTGGCGGGAGGCGAAAGCAGCCGCCTGTACCAGACGCTGGTGTACAAGGAACAGATCGCCGTGCAGGCCGCGGGATTCGGCGCGTTCTCCGAGGATCCCAATCTTTTCTGGGCTTACGCGATCATGAATCAAGGCCACACGGCGGAAGAGGGCGAAAAATCGCTGGTGGGCGTGCTGGATGGATTGAAAGCGCAACCGCCGGAAGCGCGCGAGCTGGAAAAAGCCAAAAACCAGGAAATTGCCGGATTCGTGCTGGGCCGCGATACGGATGAAGAAAAAGCGGTGGCGCTGGCGTCGGCTGCGGTCATCGGAAAAGATCCGGGCCTCGCGAACACCGAGCTGGATCACTACCTCAGCGCTTCTCCGGCGGATATTCAGCGCGTGGCGAAGGATTATTTTCAATCCGCGCACTCGACCGTGCTGATCGTCACGCCGGCGGCGCCCGCAGCGCCCGCGCAGCAATAAAGCCGGCGGCCATGCGAAAAACATTTTCAGGAGCAACGATGAAGCGGGTTACGAGCCGGTCAAATTTTCTGCTTACAGCACTTATTTTTGCAGCGACTGCAACGGTTGCAGCCGCGCCAGCCGCTAGCGCGAGGCTGCAAGCATCGGCGGCGCCAGTGTCGCGCAGCGAATCGGAACCCGCCTCTTCGCAGGGTCCCCAGAAGGCTTCCGGAATCGTGCCGCCGGGCGTGAAGCTCGCGCCGGAAATGCCCGCGGCGGGCGCGCCGCGGCCGTTTGAATTTCCCAAAGCAGCGGTCAAGACTCTGCCCAACGGCTTGCGCGTTTTTGTGGTCACCGACCATCGCGAACCCGCCGTGGCCGCGCGCCTGGTGATTCTTTCCGCGGGCAGCATCCAGGATCCCGCGGGAATGCCGGGCGTCGCCGGAATGACGGCCGGCCTGTTGACGCAGGGAACCGCGCAGCGGTCCGCCAAGGAAATTGCCGAGGCGATTGATTTTGTCGGCGGCACGCTCGAGGCCAAGGCCGGACGCGATGCCACCACGGTGACGCTCGACGTGGTGAAAAAAGATTTAGGCGTGGGGATGGAGCTGCTGTCCGACGTGGTGCTGCATCCCGCGTTTCGCAACGAAGAACTCGACCGCCAGCGCCAGCAACTTCTTTCCGACCTGGAAGTGCAGTACTCCGACCCGAACTATCTGGCGACGCTGGCATTCGCGCGCACTTTGTACGGCTCATCACCTTACGGGATGCCGGAACAAGGCACCCCAGCCACGGTGAAAAAACTGCAGCGCGAAGATTTCGTGAAATTTCACGATGCGAACTACGCGCCGAATCAGTCGGTGCTTGGTTTTGCCGGAGACATCACGCCCGAAGAAGCCTTCGCCATCGCCGAAAAATATTTTGGCGGTTGGCCGAAGGTGGACGTTGCCGCCGTTCCGCCGCAAGCGCCTGCCGCCGCGACCTCCACCCACGTCTGGCTGATTGACAAGCCGGATGCCGTGCAAACGCAGATTCGCATCGGCAGAATTGCGATTCGCCGCGCCGATGCGGATTTTCTGCCACTGGATGTGACCAATCATATTTTCGGCGGCAGCTACAACAGCCGCCTGAATACCGAAGTGCGCATCAAGAAGGGGCTGACCTACGGCGCGTCATCCGCTTTCACGCCGCATCGCTTCACTGGGTCTCTCGCGGTGGAAACGTACACGCGCACCGAAGCCACCGTGGACGCGACGAAGCTGGTGATGGATTTGCTTACGGGAATGTCGCAGGGAAAAATCTCCCAGAAGGAACTGGATTTCGCGCGCGACTATCTCGCGGGCGTGTATCCCATCGAATCGGAAACCGCGGAGCAAGTTGCCGACCGCGTGCTCACCGTCGCCGCTTTCGACCTGCCCGCGGATTACAATCAGACTTACCCGGAAAAAATTCGCGCTACTTCACTGGAGCAAGTGCAAGCCACAGCGCGCAAATATTTCACCACGGGCGATTTGGATATCGTGCTGGTCGGCAACGTCGGCGCTTTTCGCGACGCGCTGAAAAAGGAATTTGCCGGCGCGGCAATCACCGAAATACCTTTTAGTGAAGTGGACGTGCTATCGCCGGAGCTGAGAGCCGCGCCTAAGCAGGCCGCTTCCGCTGCCGCTCCAGCCGCCACGCCGGAATCTCTGGAGCAGGGCAAACAGATTCTGTTGGCCGGCGCGCAGGCCGCTGGCGGCGATGCGCTGCAGTCCGTCGCAACCTTAGCTTTCACCGAGAACGGGACGCTGCACAACGCGCGCGGCGACCGGCAGCTCGGCGTGCAGTGGCAAGTTTCCTACCCGGACCGTTCGTATGGCGAAGTGAGCCTGGGCCCCACGACGATCGTGCAAGTCTGCGATGGGAATTCATCCTGGCTGAAATTTCCAGACGGAATCCGCGAGACCACGGACATGATTGCGGAATTCAAGCGCGGGATCACTCTGTTTGGCGGCGGCTGGGGAATTTATCAGCAGGCGCTCGCCGGAAAAATTACCGGGCAGGCCATCGGCGAAGAGGAAATCGCCGGGAAGAAGACGCTGGGCGTCGCGGTCAATGGTGCGTTTGGCGCGGTGAAGCTGTATTTCGATCCCGCCACGCATTTGCTGGCAGCGGCGCGCTACCAGTCCGCCACCGACCATGGCCCCAGCGACAACGAGCAACATTGGAGCGACTATCGCAGCGTGGAGGGCCGCCAGTTCGCTTTTGCCACAGACACGTATCGAGACGGCGCGAAACTTTTCGAATCCACGGTGCAGACGGTGCAGATAAACCCCAAGGTGGACGACGCGTTATTCGCAAAGCCGACAGCGGCAGCAGCGCCGCCTGCTCCGGCTGCGGCTCCCACTCCAGCGCCAGCCCCACGCCAGCTCCCGCGCCGAAATGATCCAGCGCCGCTCACTTCACCGTCAAGAGCACCTTGCCGATATTTTTCCGCGCGTGAATATACTTGTGCGCGGACGCCGCATCGGCCAGCGGAAACGTCTTGCCGATCACCGGCCGCACCTTGCCGGCGGTGTACAACTTGAAAATTTCGTCCAGCTCTCCGCGCAACAGCGAGCCACGCGCGGGCATGCGTCCCAGATTCACACCGATGATCGAAATATTCCGCGCCATCAGCTTCAGCGGATGAAAGCGCGGCGTCTGCAGCAGCGCTTTCATCCCGCGCATCGCGCTCTTCTTGCCGTCGGCACTGGCTGCGGCGGAAAATCCGTACACCACCAGCCGTCCGGTCGGCCCCAGGCATTTGTAACTATCGGCGAAGGATTTTCCGCCGATCGCGTCCATCACCATTTCAATTCCATCGGGCGCGAATTTGTGCACCACGTCCACAAAATTGTTTTTCTCGTAGTCAATCGCGTGGTCCACGCCGATCTTGCGCAAGTATTCCTGCTTCGCAGGGCCAGCCGTCCCGTAAATTTCCAGGCCGCGCGCCTTCGCCAGCTGCACCGCGGCGATGCCCACGCCGCCCGCGGCCCCGTGAATCAGAATGCGGTCGCCGGACTGCAGATTGCCCATCGCGAACATCGAGTGATAAGCGGTGAGGTAGTTCACAGGGATTGCGGCCGCGTCGTCGAAGGGCATGCCCTGCGGCAACCGAAACACGCGCCCCGCCGGCACCGCCACCCACTCGGCGTAAGCATTGAACATCGTAAGCGCAGCCACCGCATCGCCGATGTGCAAGGGCTCGCCGTCGCCGGCCTTGCCTCCTTCGGCGATTTTCTCCACCACCCCGGAAACTTCGAATCCCGGAACGAAAGGCGGCTTCGGCGTGCCGGGATAGATGCCCATGCGTTGCAGCAGGTCGGCGAAGTTGACGCCTACAGCCTTCACGCGAATCACCACTTCGCCAGGCTTCGGCTGCGGGTCCGGCACTTCGCGCGACTCAAAAACTTCCGGAGGTCCGTACCTCTTTACCACCATCGCACGCATCTAACTCCCCCTCTGCCGAATGCAGCTCAACTGCCGATGAACTTACCACACGCTAACTTTCTCGATGCTGTACCGCTGTCCCAGGCTCCATCCGCACCGGGCTTTTCACTTTGGATTCAAAGGCATCCTATCTTAAACTGTTAGACTTCTGTGCAACGATGAAAACCACACATAGACCACGAGTCCTCGTTATCGGTATCACGATTTTCGCCGCGGCCTTTGCCACGCTGGCCGCCGCGCATCCCACCCAGGCGCCCATGCCTGCGGTGCTCACGGCCATGCAGGACGAGCTCGACCGCTCGATGGCCGCCATGTCCAAGGGTGACCCCGCGGACTACTTCATCAGTTACACCGTTGCGGACCGGCAATATTCCGAAGTGTCCGGCTCCAATGGCGCGCTGCTCACCAGCGGCGAGACGCGCGCGCGTTGGCTCGAAGTGCAGACGCGCGTCGGTACCTACCAGCTGGACAACACGCACAAGCTGGCTGACCGCCAGCCTAGCTGGACCAGCCCGGGGGGCTCCGTCACCGTGGACGACGACGTCCCCGTGCTGCGCCGTGAAATCTGGCGCGAGACCGACCGGCAATATCGCGCCGCCACGCAAGCCCTCATCAAAGTGAAGACCAGCCAGCAAGTGCAAGTGCAAACGGCCGAAGGCGGCGCGCCGGATTTTTCGCGCGAAGCGCCGCACACTTCCATCAGCACGCGCGTTGAAATCAAGGTGGACCGCAAGCCGTGGGAAGAGCGCGTGCGCAAATACACCGCGGCGTTCAGCAAGTCGCCGGAAGTTTTGAATTCCATCGCCACCTTCACCGCGCTGGGCATGAATCAGTATCAGGTGAACACCGAAGGCACCAAGCTGGCTTTCGGCCAGGTGCATTACCGGCTGGAGCTGTACGTGCAAAGCAAAGCGCCCGATGGCATGGACATCAACCGCTACGCCAATTTCGATTGGCTGGACCCCAAGGACGCGCCGTCTGAAAAAATTGTCTTCGATCGCATTCAGGTGATGATCCAGGAGACCGAAGCGCTCGATAAAGCTCCGCTCGTGGATCCTTACGCCGGTCCGGCGCTGCTTACCGGACGCGCCGCCGCCGTCTTCTTCCACGAAGTTTTCGGCCACCGCGCCGAAGGTTTCCGCCAGAAGGACATCAACGAGGGCCAGACCTTCACCAGCAAGGTGGGCGAACAGATTTTGCCCTCCTTTATTTCCATCAAGGACGATCCCACCGAAGCAGCTTTCGGCGGCCAAATGCTGCTGGGAAATTATGCGTTCGACGACGAAGGCGTTCCCGCCGAAGACGTGCAGCTGGTGGATCACGGCGTGCTGAAAACTTTCCTGATGTCGCGCTCGCCGCTCGTCACCATTCCGCAATCGAATGGCCACGGCCGCCGCCAACTCGGCTTCGTTCCGGTAGCGCGCCAGGGAAATTTGATCGTTTCCAGCTCGCACACCGTAACCAACGCCGAGCTGCGCCAGCAGCTCATCGCCCTGGTGAAGGCGCAAAACAAGCCCTTCGGCCTGCTGATTGACGACATCGCCGGCGGCTTCACCTTCACCGGCCGCCAGCAGCCCCAGGCGTTTCAGGTTTTGCCGCTGGTCGTTTACAAAGTGTTCCCCGATGGCCGGCCCGATCAGCTGGTGCGCGGCGTAGACATCGTCGGCACGCCGCTCGTCTCGCTCACGAAAATCGTGGCCACCGGCGACACGCCGGATATTTTCAATGGTTACTGCGGCGCGGAGTCCGGCTCCGTGCCGGTTTCCGCCGTGGCCCCCGCCATCTTGATTTCTGAAATGGAAGTGCAGAAGAAAGAAACTTCCACCGACAAGCCGCCGATCCTGCCGCCGCCGGCACATGATCCGCAAGCAAAGGGGCAAGCCCAGTGAAGATCTTCGCTACGATTGGATTGCTTGCGGCCTGCGCGCTGCCGCTTTGCGCCGCCACCACCACGCACCCGAAGGACACCTTACCAGCCGTGCCAGCGTCTGCGTCTGCCACAGTGCCGCAAGCAGCCGTGCCGGAATCCGAAAGCGACAAGACCCTGCACGCCATGCACGACGAAATGGAACGCGCCCGCACGCGCCTGCAGCTCCCCGGCGTAGAAAAACCCTTTTACCTGGAATACCGCCTGATGGATCTGGACGTGCGCGCCGTCACTTCCTCCTTCGGTGCGCTGATCTCCACGTCCACCACGCGCAATCGCTTCATGAGCGTGGACGTGCGCGTCGGCGATTATCATCTGGACAGTTCGAACTTCATCAGTGAAGACGGCTTCCAGGGGTTTCTCGGTTCCACCGGCGAAGTGGGCATTGACCGCGATTACAGCTCACTGCGGCAGGATTTGTGGCTCGCCACGGACCAGGCTTACAAACAAGCCGTCACCCAAATGTCTCTGAAGCAGTCTTTTCTGCGCAGCCTCACCAAGCCGCCTGAAATTGACGATTTTTCGCAGGTCGCGCCCCTCGTGAAAATTGACGCGCACGCCGAGCCGGACTGGACCAGCCGCAATTGGGAAGACGAGTCGCGCGCAGCGTCCGCGGCGCTGACGAATTTTCCGCACCTCAGCGGCGCGCGCGTGAATTACTACATGATTTACGTCACCTACTATCTGATGAACAGCGAAGGCACCACCATTCGCACCGCGCGCAGCCTGGCCGCCGTCGAAGCCGCTCTGGATACTTCCGCTGAAGACGGCATGGCGCTGCACGATTATTACGCGGTGTACGTCACCAAGCCCGCGGACCTGCCCGATCCCACGGCGGTGGGCAGCTCGCTCGCGCAGACCGGCACGGAATTGATGACCTTGCGGCAAAGCCCGCTGATGCAGGATTTCACTGGCCCCGTGCTTTTCGATCCACCTGCCGCGGGCAGTTTGCTCGCCCAGGCTCTCGCGCCATCACTCTCCGGCGCGCGTCCGCCGCTTTCCACCATGCCCGCTTTCGATGAAATCATGGAGCGCATGGGCGGGCGCAGCGAATGGTCCGGCCGCATCAACACGCGCGTGCTGCCCGCAAACGTCTCGCTGGTGGACGATCCCACGCTGAAAGAATTCAACGGCCAGCCGCTGCTGGGAAATTACGAAATTGATGACGAAGGCGTGAAGGCCCAGCGCGTGGAAGTGGTCGAAAATGGCTCGCTGAAAAGTTTGCTGATGTCGCGGCGCCCCGGCCCCGATTTCTCCGCGTCCAACGGCCATGCGCGCTCTGCATTGCTCTCAGACACGCGCCCGCTCTCGAGCAATCTGTTCCTGCAGGCCAATGGCGGCTTGAACCCTGATGCACTGAAGAAAAAATTCCTCGACGCTTGCCGCGACGACGGCCACGAATGGTGCCTGGAAGTAAAGCGCATGGATAATCCCGCGCTTTCCTCCATCCGCCAGGAAGATTTCAGCGAATTTCTCGGCGGCATCGCCGGCGGCGTGGCCAGCGGTGAACGCATTCCGCTGGTCGTCTATCGCGTGTACGTTTCCGACGGCCGCGAAGAAATGGTTCGCGGCGGACATATCGAAGGCCTGCAGCTGCGCGCCATTCGCAATATTCTCGGCATCGGCGACGATGAAACCGTGTTCCCCTACATGCAAAATACCGCCGGAGGTTTCGCCGGCACCGCGCTAGGCGCCTTCGGCTCAGCCCAGGGCGGCATCCCCAGCACGGTAGTCACCCCATCCCTGCTCCTGGACGAAATCGAATTCCGCGGCTTCCACGGCGAACCCCGCCGCCTGCCGATGGTCCCCGCCCCGCCCCTGAAGTAGCGGCGCAGTGAATCCCTGTGAAGACCCCAGCTGTCTGCCAGAAAGTGACCTCGGGTGAGGCAGGGTGCACCGGCGCGGTAAATGCGTTAACCAGGCATGGGGACTACTTCCGATTGCGCCGTGATATGGCCAGAGCGTAGATCCGTTGGGTACGCACACGAAAGATGACATGGAGGTCTGGCCCGAGGACACTCGCCAGCATCTCGCGAGCGCAATCTCAGAAATCCAGCTGCAACCGGAACGCGATCATGCGTGGCGTGCTATCGCCGCCCAAACCCACACCGAGCAATCCCGTCGGCGGAGACGTGGTGTAAGTGAGCGCCCCAAATGCTGTCTGAGTGGAAGGCTTGCCAGGAATTCCAGCTAGCACCATATTCGGAAGCGCGAAGTTCGGATGGTTGAACACATTGAAGAACTGCGTATCAAATCGCAACTTCAGACGCTCAGTCAAAGCGAACGATTTCGTAATGTAGAAGTCGCTCCACGTGAAAGTAGGACCGCGCAGCGCGTTGCGGCCGAGGTTTCCGAACTGACAATTCTTCACATTGTCGCCACCCCAACATGCTCCAGTGCTGGGGTCCACGGTCGAAACAAACGCGTCGGGATTTAACCATTGCAGAGTTCCCAATTGAGTGATACCTGGAATCGGATTGCGTTCATAGAGCGGTACGCCGGGAACAGCGCTTGCGAATTGTGGGCCACTGCCGTTCACAATGCCGTTTCCATCTGCTGAATACGGCGTGCTGAGCACAGAAAACGGAATCCCGCTATGCCAAAAAGCGGTTCCGGATACCTGCCAGCCGTTCAACACTTCGCCAAGCATCCGATTTTTGACCTTAGCCGGAAACTGATAGAAGTACTGCGCGTTGAAGTTGTGCCGGATGTCGTAGTCGCAGGGACCGTGGTCGCGAGCCAAGTCGCCGGGGAGCGGAGACAGAATTCCACCGGCCGAGAATTGCAGGAACCCACCATTCGAGACTGTGTCCATGCAACGGCTAAAGGTGTAGTTGACCTGCCCCATCAGGCCGTGACCGACGCGCTTCATAGCGGACATCTGTAGCCCGCTGTAGTGACTATTCGCGCCCGTTGAAAATTGTGTCACGGCTGCGAATCTGGGATCCGTCGACTGGGCAAAGGGAAACGGAGCAAAACATCCGTCGCAAACCGTCTGATAGCCGTTCACCTGCGTCAGATACGGCTGGTTTATAGCGCGCGTGCCGACGTACTGCGCGTGGACGCTTCCCGTTGCTCCAAGTTGATGTTCCAAACCAAGACTCCATTCCAGGAAGTATGGCGCCTGAAGTTTTCCATCCGGTACAGCCGTAATGGCAACCGGCGGAAGACAAGGTGCAGGATTCGCTTGTGCGGCCGCGCAGGAGAGCTGGCCCAGCGGAAATCCTGAGCTGAATGTTTGGTTCGCGGCCAGCGTCGCGTCAATCGCGCTGTTGGGAACTCCAGGAGCAATCGCCGAACCGCCGACGGTTCCCAGAAGACCGCCCTGAAAGGTTTGGACATAGGGCGGATTCACTCCGACAACATCTGCGATGCTGCCGGGCAATATATCGCTGAAAACGCCGACACCAACACGCAGAACGGATTTGGGCTCAAACTGCCAGGCGACGGCCGTCCTGGGTTGCAGGATTGCGATGGGCGTTGCGGAAAACACCTTAGCGAGACCAGTGCGGATCGCGGCGTTCAGCGGCTGATTTACGTCATGGGAAATGGCAGCGAAAGAGCCGCGCAGCCGAGCAATCTGATCGTGAGGGTTGAGCGGGTTGGAATTGAACGTGTCGCGAACGCCAAACGTCCACGTGAGCGTTCTGGTGATCTTCCAAGTGTCTTGCGCATATAGGTCTAGATTCAAAAAGTTGAACGGTTCGTTTGGCGTGGTCGGGAACGTTTTTGTCGCTGTTGATGCAACTCCGTAAATGAATTGCGGCAGAGTCGTGTAGGTGACTGTCGGAACTGATCCTTCCCCGAAATCGTAGTCGTTCAGCCGAAAAATGCGAGTATTCGTTCCGAAGCGGAATTCATGCGCGCCGTGACTCCACGCCAAATTGTCGTTAACAAAGAATCGCGACGCACGCCTGCCCTGAACCCAGGTGTTGTCGAGCCCTCCGAGCGCCGTGAAAGGCGCGTTCGCGCCGATGCCTTGCAGGACGATGGGAAACGCCGCGAGCGTTTTCTGGAAATCAGTGGGACCGAACAGGCTTCCATACCAGGAGAATGCCGGGTTGAAGTAGTTCACCAGATTCTGCGAAAAGACATGGGTATAGCCTGCCGCAAACGAGTACAGAGGTTGAGGCGAAAGCGCATTGAACAACGGGTTGATCGGGTCGGTGTAGGCAGCCTGGAGCCCGTTGTCCGTCTGAAAGCGGAACCACGTGGTGTTGTTAGTGTTGATGTCGTAGTCGATTCGCACCGTTTGCACTTGTTCGTGATCGTCGCTCGAATGCGAGACACTTTGCCGATTCGCGCAACCGTTTCCGTCATTGGTAATCGCGGAAGAACCGCCGCCCACATCGAACGGGCAACCGAGTACCGCGAGAGGGGTTCCGCGGGTATTGCCATAGAGCGAAAACAGTTTCTGATAAAACGGAACCGACTGCGGAGATGGCTGATATACCGAACCCGTGACGGAATCAACGCCGCCCAAGGGTAGTTGCTGTAAAACGTAATTCTGGAACGCCGCGGTCGGTACCGTGGCCGCGGTGACGATGGGGAGGGCGATCCGAACCCATTCGCTGTCAAAAAAGAAAAACAGTTTGTCGTGGATGAGCGGGCCGCCGATACTGCCGCCAAAGTGGTTCACCGTCGAGCGCGGCTTGTGATTTCCCGGCGTCGCGTTCGTGAAATAATTGGCCGCGTTGAACTTCGAGCCATTCCACAATTCATAAAGATTGCCGTGAAACTGATTTGATCCCGACTTCGTGACGTAGTTGATTTGGGACGCGCCGTAACGGCCTTGATCAACCGCGTAAGAAAGCGTGTTGACCGTCACCTCCGCTATCGAGTTCAACCCGAGGACGAGGTTTGTGGAGAGCCCGCTATTCAGATTGGTCAGGGGGTCGTTCGTTTCCAGCCCATCCACGATGTAACCGTTCGAAAGAGCGGGGAGGCCGTTGAATTCGACGTTGCCGTAACCGTTCGTGCCACCGACGAAATCGTTCCCACTGCCTGCCGTGTTCACCAGCGCGCCTGCGGCAAATTGAAGAGGATACGTTAGGTCACCGCCCGGATTGGGGAGATTGTCCAGTGCCTGTGCATTCAGATTCGTGGATGTGTTTGGATTTTCCGGGTTGATGAGTGGAGCTGTGCCGTTTATTTCAATCGTTTGGTTGGAATGAGCCACCTGCAACGTGTAGTTGACCGTTTGATTTTGTCCTAGCCCCGCGAGAACTTTGTCATTCTGTCGTGGCTCGAAGCCCTCCGCTTGCACGCTCACCAAGTAGGTGCCAGGTTTCAATTGTGGGAAATTGAACCGGCCTTCGTCGTCGGTTTTGACACTGCGTTGCAGTCCGGTGTCGCTATTAGTGACCGTGACCCTGGCCCCGGAAATGGGTGCAGCTGTCCCGTCGGTCACTTGGCCACCGATTGCGCTGGTGGTCTCTCCCTGTGCCAAGGTTTCCGTCGGAAACAAAAAAAAGCAACAGGCTGCGAACGTCAGTCCGAAACTCGCGATGTGCGCCATGATTCGTGTCACAAAGCCCACGCTCCGCAGGTGAGCGCAACCTTGAGAATTCGAAGTCTCCGTAACGTTTCGTGGAATTCACTGGCAGCGCTTAACGATGTTAACCTAGGTTAAGTGAAAAAGTACACCACGATAAATAACTTCCGCCGGGGAATCTCCATGATCACTTCTGGCAAGGTGACAATGTCGATTCGTCTGGCGGATTCATGCCAGCCGTATGCGAGACGTCGCGGCGGATCCTGGTCTCGGCCAATGACCGCTCTGCTGAGTCCTGATGAATCGGGTATCCGGACAAGTTCTCGACCAACGTGGCGCTTGCTCAGGTTGGGTAGGGGCGCTGATGGTGCGTCACCCGGTCGGGCGATTCATCCTTCAATCCCGCCCTGCAGGATCGAAGGGCTGCGCCCTAGCTTGCCACACATTCCAATGCGAATACCTGAAGCAGCAGCATGCCTTTCACGACGGCGCTTTGTCCTTCGCGTTCCGGCCACTCCTGCGCAACGCCGTCTCGCGCCAACTTCTCACTAACCGGCAATACATTCGCAACAGCTGCATCCGCAAGCACACAAAATGACATGGAGAGGTATAATCACGCGCCAATGGCTCTCACCTCCGGCACCAAACTCGGCCCCTACCAGATTGAATCGCTCCTCGGCGCTGGCGGCATGGGTGAGGTGTATCGCGCGCGCGATACGCGCCTGGACCGTACCGTCGCCATCAAGATCCTCACGCAAGGCGTAGCCGATGCGCCCGAAGTTCGCCAGCGCTTCGAACGTGAGGCGCGCGCCGTTTCCAGCCTCAGTCATCCGCACATCTGCGTGCTCTACGACGTTGGCAATCAAGACGGCATCGAGTACCTGGTGATGGAATATCTCGAAGGCGAGACGCTCGCAGCACGAATCGCCAAGTGCCCGCTCGCCACTGCGGAATTGTTGCGCTTCGCCTCGCAAATTGCCGATGCGCTCGACAAAGCCCACCGTCAGGGAATCATCCATCGCGATCTGAAACCCGCCAACGTAATGCTCACCAAGACGGGCGCGAAGCTGCTCGATTTCGGCCTGGCGAAAGACGAAGAGATCCTGCAGGGAGATCCCGGCTCTTCACCCACCATGAGCCGCCCGCTCACCATGCAGGGCTCGATCGTCGGCACCATGCAATACATGTCTCCCGAACAACTGGAAGGCAAGCCAGCCGACGCGCGCAGCGATATTTTTTCATTCGGCGCCATGCTCTATGAAATGGCCACGGGCAAAAAAGCTTTCGAGGCCAAAAGCCACGCCAGCCTGATCGCCGCAATCCTGAAAGAAGAACCTCGGCCCATGCGCGAATTGCAGCCACTCACGCCGCCCGCACTCGAGCACATCGTCAAAGCCTGCCTGGCGAAGGATCCCGACGAACGCCCGCAAAGCGCGCACGACCTGAAGCTGCAACTGGAGTGGAGCCGCGAATCCAGCGGAATTTCCCAGTCGCAGTTGGCGCAAACAGCGTCAACGGTCGAAACATCCCCATCCCGGCGCGAAACTGCGAGCATCATTTCGATCACCGCAGTGTGCACGCTTCTCCTGGCGGGAGCGCTCGCCTACTTTTTCAGGCCGCAGCCCGTCCCAGCGGAGCGCCTGGAATTTTCCATCCCCCTGCAAAATGAAATGAGCCATCTGGCGCTTTCCGCCGACGGCCGCATGCTCGCGTTCGTCTCACCGGATCCAGTCTCCGGCGCGAACATGGTCAGCGTGCAGCGCATCGGTTCTCCCGGAGTATCCGTCCTGCCCGGCACCGCAGGCGCCAGCTATCCCTTCTGGTCGCCCGATGACGCCTATGTCGCATTTTTTGCCGATGGCAAATTAAAAAAAATAGCGCTTTCCGGCGGCGCTCCGCAAATACTGGCCTCTGCCACCAGCGGCCGGGGTGGCGCCTGGGGACGCCGCGGCGTCATCGTCTTCTCGGCCCAGGCGGCCGGCTGGTTGTGGAAAATGAATGCGGATGGCAGCAGCCTCGCTCCACTCACCGATAAGCTATTCGACAGCGCAAGAATTGTTTCGCACCGCTGGCCCGTTTTTTTGCCCGACGGCGAGCACTTCCTGTTCATGACTCTGACTTTTTCCAACAGCGTGGCCGACAATTACCGGGGAATCTATTTCGGTTCACTCTCGGGAGAAGGGAAGCGCGTAGCGCCTCAAGCCATGTCCAATCCGGGCTACGCCAACGGTTACTTATTTTATCTGGATGACAAAAAGTCACTGCGCGCGATTCAGTTGGACCCCACCAAGGGCGCGGTGGCAGGCGATGCACAGCTCGTCACCGATCAGGTCGGTTTTCAGCCGTCCGTTTACTGGGGCGCGTTCTCCGTGGCAGAGAACGGCACCATCGTTTACAACCCCACCGTCGGTGCCGCGCTCTCCGCCCTCACCTGGTTCGACCGCGCCGGCAAAGAACTGGGCCGCGTTGGCGAGGTCGGAGTTCTCTCCAATCCCACGCTGTCGCCCGACGATAGCCGCCTGGTCGTGGACGTTGCCGACAGCAAAGCGAACGACATCAACATTTGGATGAGCGATCTCAAACGCGACACCTACTCACGTTTTACATTCGACACGTCCGAAGATGTGGGCGGCGTCTGGTCGCGCGACGGTTCCTTGATCGCCTACCGTTCTTTGCAATCGAGCGACACCAACGTCTTCCTGAAACAAGCACAGGGGTTGCAGCCCCCTCGCTCCATCATCTCCCTCAAAGAGCGTTCCCGCGCAACCGACGATCTCGATCCCAACTCCTGGTCACTCGATGACCAGGCACTCCTCTGCACCTTGCAGCCAGGCACGGGAGGAACTCAGCTCGTGCTGCTTTCCCCGTCGGGCGGCAAAATGACGCCATTTCTCACCACCAAGACCAGTGAGACCAACGGCATGATTTCTCCCGATGGCAAGTGGGTCGCCTATGCCTCGAATGAATCCGGCGACTGGGAAATCTACGTCACCACTTTTCCCACCGCCGCCGGCAAGTGGCAGGTGTCTCAAGGCGGCGGCACCGAGCCTCGTTGGCGCGGCGACGGCAAAGAGATTTTCTATATCGGCGCTGGCAGCACCCTGACAGCTGTCCCGGTCAGCAGCCCAGGAAATTTCGCCTCCGGCAATCCCACGCCACTTTTCCGCACCCAGCTTCGCGCCCCGGTGTCCTCCACCGATCAGTTCACCTACGACGTAACCAAAGACGGCCACCGCTTCCTGGTGAACCGCTACGCCAAGCCCGCGCAAATCGCACCGTTGCACATCATCCTGAACGCCACCGCCCCCGCGACGAAATAATCGCGCCCGTTCCGCAAAAGATCTCTCTTCGTTGACTTGCCTCCAGCCGCAACCTAATATGTCCGCGGCATGCCCGGTTCCTCGTCCTTCATCGGTCAGACCATCTCGCACTACCGGATCATCGAAAAGCTCGGTGGCGGCGGCATGGGCGTGGTTTACAAGGCTGAAGATATCAAGCTCGGCCGCTTTGTGGCGCTGAAATTCCTGCCTGACGATGTAGCGAAAGATCCGCAAGCGCTCAGCCGTTTCCAACGTGAAGCCAAGGCCGCCTCCGCGCTGAATCACCCGAACATTTGCACCATTTACGAGATTGACGATCAGGGCGGCGAAGCCTTCATCGCCATGGAGTTTCTCGACGGCGCCACGCTGAAGCATCGCATCGCCGCCGGACCTCTGCCTCTTGCTGAATTACTCGACGTTGGCATCCAGACGGCGAATGCACTCGATGCCGCTCATGCCAAAGACATCGTTCACCGCGACATCAAACCTGCCAATATTTTCTGCACGCGCAGCGGACAAACCAAGGTGCTCGATTTCGGCCTGGCCAAGATTCTTTCGCCGCGCCGCGTGCTTCCGGGCGCGACAGCGTCCGCCCTTCCCACCGTCACTGCCGAGGAGGCGCTCAGCAGCCCTGGCTCAGCCATGGGAACCGTGCTGTACATGTCTCCGGAACAAGCGATGGGCGAAGAACTGGACGCGCGCACCGATCTTTTTTCCTTTGGCGCGGTGCTTTACGAAATGGCTACTGGCGCGCTGCCGTTCGCGGGCGCAACCTCGGCGGCCATTTTCGACGCCATCCTGCACAAGGCGCCGACGCTGCCATCGCGGCTCAATCCCGTATTGCCGGATGAACTCGAGCGCATCATCCAGAAGGCGCTGGAGAAGGACCAGCGGCTGCGCTACCAGCATGCTTCGGACTTGCGCGCGGATTTGCAGCGGCTGCAGCGCGACACAGATTCGGGGCGAAGCGCGGTAGGGCAATCCAGACCGGATGCGCCTGCAGAGTCAGGCGCGCTAGCCAAAGACTCATCCGCCGCACGCGCATCGGAAAGCTCGGCGGTGGTCGAAGCGGCTAAACAACATAAGTTCGGTTTGGCTGCGATCGCAGTCATCGTGCTGGTGCTGATCGCGGCCGCGGGCTATGGACTTTATTCATTTCTCAGCGGCAGGGCTCACCGGCCGTTCGAAAATTTCACCATCACGCAAGTGACAAACAACGGAAAGACGATTGCGGCCGCCATTTCGCCCGACGCGAAATATCTGCTGAGCGTGGTGGACGACAACGGCAAGCAAAGCCTCTGGCTGCGGCATGTGCCCACCAACAGCAACACGCAGGTGATCGCGCCCGCCGATGCTGCTTACCAAAACCTTGCTTTTTCTCCGGACGGTGACTTCATCTATTTCCTGCGCGCGCTTGACAAGTTCGGTGAGGGACACGATCTCCTCCGTGCGCCGGTGCTGGGCGGCACGCCGCAGGTGGTTGTGAAAAACGTTGACACCCGGATCACATTTTCGCCCGATGGCCAGCGCTTTGTCTTCCTGCGCGGAATGTATCCTGATGTCGGAAAGTTTCGACTGGTTACGGCAAATGCAGATGGCACCAGCGAATCGACGTTTGCCGAGGGGCCCGTATCCGAATTACCCAATGCCGTTGTCTGGTCGCCCGACGGCAAACAGATTGCCTCCGCGATGCAGGGTGCCGGCGGCGCATTGGGCTTGATTCAAATACAGGATGTGCCTTCCGGTAAGGTTAAGACGCTGTCCCGGTTCAACAACGTGCAGTTGAACGATTTGGCGTGGCTGCCCGACTCGCGCGGCCTGGTCACGACGTATCAACCGAATGCGACACCTTGGGCGCGCAGCCAACTTGGGTATGTCTCCGAACCCGCCGGCTACTTTCGCCCCATTACCAGGGACACCAACAACTATCAGACGCTTACCGTTTCGGCAGACGGAAAGACACTTGCCACGGTGCAGCAAAAAACTACGCAAACGTTTTATTTGCTGCCTGCCGCTGGATTCACCGGGAATCCTCCGAATCCCGCGCCGGCGCAGATCAAGGACGCGATTTTTTTTGACTGGGCGGGCAACGGCAACCTTTACTTCGATGACGTAGATTCCCTGGTGCGGATATCAGCCGACGGCGCAGACAAGGCGATGCTTCTGAGTGACCCCGCCGCCCAAGTGATTCAACCGAACAGCTGCCAGGACGGCCGCTACATTGTCTTCATCTGGGCCGGCCATTCCGCCAGTAACAAGGCGGGTATCTGGCGGGTCAACGCCGACGGTTCGAATCCCAAGCAACTCACAGATGGAATACAGGACGTCGCGCCGAAATGCTCACTGGACGGACGGTGGGTGCTCTATGAAGACATGCAAAATCTGCAACTGAATAGAGTGAGCATTGACGGCGGAGCGGCCGAGGTTGTGCCGGGAACGGCTATACCCGGCGGCTTCTTCGACTACGGGCTCACCATCTCGCCCGACGGGAAGCTGCTGGCGTTCGTCACGACGGGTGGAACGGGAGCGATCATTCATCAGATCGCTTTGGTTCCTCTGAACGCGGGCCCCTCGCCGCAGCGGCGCATGCTGGATCCCGATCCGCGCGTTTCGGCCGCAACGCAATTCACGCCGGATGGGCAGGCCCTCGTGTATCCCATCCGCGAAAATGGCACGGACAATCTGTGGTTACAGCCGCTCGATGGTTCTGCTGGCCATCAGATTACAAACTTCAAGTCCGATACGATTTCGTCGTTCCGGTTCTCGCCAGACGGCAAGACTCTCGGCCTGCTGCATTCGCACACTGAATCCGACGTGGTGCTGCTGCGCGATGAGTCGTCCGCATCGCGCTGACGCAATTCCACCACGCTACTCAGCACGCCACCAATTGCTCTTCGTTGACTTGGTTCCAGCCGCAACCTAAGATGTCCGCTGCATGCCCGGTTCCTCGTCCTTCATCGGTCAGACTATCTCGCACTACCGGATCATCGAAAAGCTCGGTGGCGGCGGCATGGGTGTGGTTTACAAGGCTGAAGATATCAAGCTCGGCCGCTTTGTCGCGCTCAAATTCCTGCCCGACGACGTAGCCAAAGATCCGCAAACACTCAGCCGCTTTCAGCGCGAAGCCAAGGCCGCCTCTGCGCTGAATCATCCCAACATTTGCACCATCTACGAAATTGACGATCACAGCGGCGAAGCATTCATCGCCATGGAGTATCTGGACGGCACCACGCTGAAGCATCGCATCGCCGCACAGCCCATGGACATCGAGGTGCTGCTCGGCCTGGCGATCGGCATTGCCGATGCGCTCGATGCCGCGCACAGCAAGGGCATCGTGCACCGCGACATCAAGCCCGCCAATATTTTTGTCACCGAGCGCGGTAACGCCAAGATTCTGGACTTCGGCCTCGCCAAGCAGATTCAGCGCGCCGCGGTCCATTCCATGACGCAGGATGCAACCCAGGCAGCGCAGCTGACTGCCGGCGTGCGCCCCGAAGATCTCACCAGCCCGGGCGTTGCGGTGGGCACGGTCGCGTATATGTCGCCCGAGCAGGTGCGCGGCAAGGAACTGGACGCGCGCACCGATCTGTTTTCGTTTGGCGTGGTGCTCTACGAAATGGCCACCGGCGCGCTGCCGTTTCGCGGCGAAACTTCCGGTGTGATCACCGACGCCATCTTGAATCGCGCGCCGGCCAGCCCGTTGCGCCTGAACCCGGACATTCCTGCGAAGCTCGAAGACATTATTCACAAGGCGCTCGAAAAAGACCGCGACCTGCGCTACCAGAATGCCTCGGACATACGCGCCGATTTGAAGCGCGTGAAACGCGACAGCGACACCGGCCGTTCGGCTTCCTACCAGACGCAGCCGGCAGGCGAAGCATCCGCGAGATTATCGGATTCGTCGCCAGGTTTCGCGCCAGGCTCGTCTGCCCAAGCCTCCTCCGGTCGCCGCTCCGCAATCTCACTCGCCGCGGGATCTGAGCTGGCTTCAGCCGCCACAAATTATTCGACTGCTGCATCACGGCCCGCCGCGCCTTCCTGGCAGCGCTTCCTGCCCTGGGTGTTGACCGCCATTCTCGGCGCCGGACTGATCGTCGCGGTGTTCGCGCTGCACCAGGCCGGACATCCACCCGCGCGGAAGCCCGTGGAACTTTCGCTGTGGATTCCCGCCACTCAGCAACTCGAACTAATCGCCGGGCCGGCCGTGGTTATCTCTCCCGATGGGACGCGCCTGGCCTACATCACGCGCGAGGGCGGCGCCAGCGTAGATCAACTCTACGTGCGGGAGCTGGACAAAGTGGCTGCCGTGCAGCTCGATGGCGGAGCGGGATTGGGCGCACCGTTTTTTTCCGCGGACAGTCAATGGATCGGTTTTTTCGCCGACGGAAAATTGAAGAAAATCTCGGTGCGTGGCGGCGCGCCCGTTGTGTTGTGCGATGCCGTCGGTAGTCGCGGCGGAGATTGGGGCGCAGACGGCTCCCTTATCTTCCCAAATCAATTCACCAGCGCGCTCTACCGCGTCTCCGCGGACGGCGGCACACCGGTCCAGGTTACGCATCTCGATGCCGCTCGTTTTGAGACAACTCATCGCTGGCCGCAATTTCTACCGGGCCAAAAAGCGGTGCTCTTCACGGCGTCGTCGGACAATAACTTTTTCGGGCATGGCAGCGTGGACGTGGCGCCGCTCGATACCGGCGTCCCCAAAGTGCTGGTGGAGAATGCCTACTTTGGCCGCTACCTCAGCGGAGGTTATCTCGCCTACGTGTCCCAAGGCACGGTGTTCGTTGCTCCCTTCGATGCCGCCGCATTGAAAATCACCGGCACCGCGATTCCGGTGCTGCAGGGAGTGAACTACGATATGTCCAACGGCAGTGCGCAGTTCAGCGCGTCCAGGGACGGCACGGCTGTTCATCTGGACGGCGGCTCTGCCGGTCAAGATCTGAATGTCGTCCTGATGGACCGCAAGGGTAACGCCTCGGTTTTGCTGAGCGGTCAGCCGGACTCTGCTGGCCCGCGTCTTTCTCCCGACGGCAAGCGCCTCGCCTTTCAGCAGGGCTCCGGCAACATTTGGATCTACGACCTCGAGCGCAAAACCACTTCTCGTGCAACTCTTGGTTCTGCCGCAGCCATCACGCCTATCTGGACTCCTGACGGCCAACGCCTCACCTACGAGCATCCTCGCACCGCCCAACAACGCCCCGGACAAGGCATCTTCTGGGGACGCGCCGATGGCACCGGCGAAGAACAGCCTTTGACCCCGGAAACAATTTTGAATGCCTCGCCGAATTCGTGGTCGCCGGACGGCAAAGTCCTCGCATTCCAGCGGTTCGCAAAAGACGGAAGCTGCTGCGAGATCTGGACTGTCGCATTCGACGCAGCAGGGAAGCCGGGGGAACCGCGTCCAGTGGCAGGAGTCGCCAGGGGCTTGATGGCGGCCTTCTCTCCCGATGGGCGTTGGTTGGCCTACGCTTCGCCGGAATCCAGCACCGTTCACGTTTATGTGGTGCCCTTTCCCGGGCCGGGAGGCAGATGGCAAATCTCCACCGGCTTCGGCTTGGAGCCGCGCTGGTCGAAGAACGGTCATGAACTGTTCTACTTGGACGGATCAGGGTTGGTCGCGGTGCCCTACACTGTGGAGAAAAACTCTTTCGTACCGGGCCAGCCGCGAATTCTTTTCGACAAGAATTTCGAGATGCGCGCTCCACTCGATTCCTACGATGTGATGCCCGATGGCCAGCACTTCGTGATGTTCCAGCTCGTCGGCGGCAGGACGGCCGCGGCGTCCGGCCCCACCGTGGCGCTGAACTGGATTGACCAAGCCCGCCAACTAGTAGCCGCCGGACAAAACGACGCCGCAAAATAAACCGCACGGCAACGATCCCGCACGGTCGAGCGTGCCCTAGGCCGCGACTCCGGCCATTTTGCGCAGACGATCATTCGCGAAATACTGGGCTTGCCCTTCTTCCACAGCCTGCAGCACCAGGCCGGCGACGAATTCCGGCTTGTCACCATCGGCGTAATGAGCCGCGGGCCCGCCACCTGCTGGATTGCCCATCCTGTTTGTGCCGAAGTTCGTCGCCGTGATGAATGGGTAGATTTCGCTGACGACGATGCGGTCCTTCTCCAATTCGGCGCGTGCCGTGAGACTAAACCCAAGCAGCGCGCGCTTCGACGCCGAGTAAACACTGTATTGCGGAACAGTCATGAATGCAGTTCCCGAATTGATGTTGACGATGCTGCCGCCGCCTTGCGCCCGCATTACCGGAATCACCGCCTGCATTGCCACGATTGGTCCCAGCACATTCAGATGGAAGATTTCGTCAAACAGCACCGGGTCGATTTCCTCTACGGAGGCCGCATAGCTGCGCCCCGCATTGTTTACGAGTCCGTCGATGCGGCCGTAATGCCGGTGCACAGCGCCTACGGCTTCCCGCACCCGAGCAAACTGCGTCATGTCCACCGTGATCGGCAAACTGCCTGGAAGCTTCTGTGCTAATTCTTGCAGCGCGTCGCTGCTGCGTGCGAGCAGGGCGACTTTCGCGCCGCGCTCAGTGAGAGCGATCGCCGTTGAAAGTCCTATCCCCGACGAAGCGCCGGTCACAATGAATACGCGATCCTTGATTTCCATTGTTTGATCCTCCCTAACTTAAAGTTTAGCGGATTTCTTTTTTTGATTCGATCAACTGGCTGCTCTCACTGACGCCCCAGATGGGATATCTGCGCTGGTCTCGAAGTAACGCATTTTCTCGAGATCCGCAATCAGTCCCGGTCCGGTTGGCTGCCATCCAAGACGTTGCCGTGTCAGTGCGCTAGAAGCCGGCAGATCCAAACCCGCGAACATGGCCAGCCATCCAAAATGTGCCGCAGCCTTTTCCGGCGACAGGGAGACCACCGGAACCTTCAAGCCGCGACCTATGGTTTCGGCAATATCTCGCATCGCTCACGCCTTCTTCGGCCACCGCGTGATATTTCGCGCCTGCTTCATGCTTCTCCAGCGCAAGCCGGTAAAGGCGGGCGACGTCTGCAACGTGCGCTGCCGCCCAACGGTTGCGCCCATCCCCCACATAAGCCGACACGCCTTTCTCACGCGCCACAGCGATGACGTAAGTGACCAGCCCTTGCTTGATCGTGTTGTGAACCTGCGGCAGGCGCATCACCGAAGCTTTAACGCCCTTCAGTGACAGGGCCGTCTGTTCCGAAACCCGGGGAAATGGGAAATCGGGCGGCACCACATGGTCTTCGGTGGCAACCTGACCCGGCGCAGCCAATCCCGCCGTCCCCGTTGTGACAATGAGGGGCCGATCAGAACCCGCTAGCGCTGAGCCCAGAGCCTCAATCGCGCGCCTGTCGATCTCACAGTTCTCTTTGAATTTCGAGAAGTCATGGATGAAGGCAGTGTGAATCACGCCGTCAGCGGCTGCCGCTCCCGTGCGGAGGCTATCCAGGTCTTCCAGGCTCCCTCGATGCGCTTCGGCTCCAGCGGCGAGGAGCGACTGTGCGCCCGCGTCGGAACGCGTCAGTCCGAGTACCCGATGGCCCGCTTTGATTAATTCCGGCACGACCGCCGAACCGATAAATCCCGTAGCTCCCGTCACAAATATCTTCATTGTTCATTCCTCCTGAACTTTACTGATCTTCAGTGATCCTTAAAACCTCTCTCCGACCATTTCTTCGCTTTTCTTCCATAGCGCTTCCGCATTGTTGGAATCGAGCGCATAACCGCGCACGCCTTCGCTGACGCCGCTGATCGTCACGGAGTCCGCCACGATTTCGCCGACATGGCAGTTTTCGCAATATTTGCCGCCGATCTCCCCAGCCGGCGCAACCACACCCGCCCATACGGACGTCGCCGCGCCCTGCGGGATCGTCTTAAACGCGAACGGCCCCTTTCCCTCCGCGGCGAGCTGATCGTTCATCTGTTTGATCATGCCTTCGAGGCGACTCGGATCCATGTGCCGGCCAAGCTCGGTGTGGATGACTCCTGGATGCACGGCCGCGGCGCGCACCCCACGTTCGCGGTGCCTCTGGTCAAACGCGACGGCGAAAAGAATGTTTGCGGTTTTCGACCGGCCATACGCGACGAAGGGATCGTAGGGCGTCCGCTCAAAATTGGGATCGTCCCGGTCTACGTTGGAAAATCGGTGACCTGCGGACGAGAGGTTGATCAGCCTGCTGCCCTTGCGCAGCAGCGGCGCAATCCGGTTGATCAGTACAAAGTGGCCAAGATGATTGGTGCCAAACTGCGTCTCAAACCCATCCGCCGTGTGGCCAAAGGGAGTGGCCATCACGCCCGCGTTGGCAATAATCACGTCGAAGAACTGCCCCTTCGCCAGCAGCTCATCGGCACATGCACGCACACTTTTGAGGCTAGCCAGATCAAGCGCAACCAGCTCGAAGCTGCCGCCGGCGGTCGCAGCATCTTTTCTCACCTGTGCGGTGACCGCTGCGGCCTTTTTCAAATCGCGCGCCGCTCCGACTACGTGCCCGCCATGCGCTGCCAGCGATCGCGCCGTCTCAATGCCCAGACCCGCCGAAACGCCGGTCACCAGGATTCGTTTTCCCTGCAGATTCATGCCGTACAGAACTTCATCCGTTGTGGAAGTCGCTCCAAACACATCTACCGTATTCATATTCTTTCTCCTTCGGGCGGCTCGCCCAGATGGCGGCCTCAGATCGCTATTGACAAGCCGCCGCAGTTCTAATAAAACGGAGAGTGTCTCCGCAATACATATGATATCCGGAGACCGTCTCCGGTTGCAAGTATTTTTTATCATGCCTAAAAAACAGCCCCAGCACCCCCCACAAAAGCCCCGCGCCCCCCGAGCGGACGCCTTGCGCAACCGCGAGCGGATTCTCGACGTGGCCAAGCAAGCCTTTGCCCGGCATGGCGCCAACGCCAGTCTGGACGACATCGCCAAGCAGGTAGGCGTTGGACCTGGAACCTTGTATCGCCACTTCCCGACGCGCGGGGCGCTTCTCCATGCGGTTTACCGCGCCGAGCTGGAAAAGCTGGCCGCAGCCGGACAGAAGTTCTCTCAGACCATGGCGCCGGCGGACGCGCTGCGAGCGTGGCTGTTGTTATTCGTTGATACCATCGCAGCGAAGCAGCTCATCGCGCCCGCGCTCAATACGCTGCTCGGTGATCCCAAGAAGGTGTTCGAAGCTTCCTACGCGAAGATGCATCAGGCGATTAGCGCGCTGGTGCAGCGTGGCGTGGAGAGCGGTGACATACGCAGCGACCTCGACCCGGCTGACTTGATCCGCGCGCTGGTCGGCGTCTCCCATGTCGCCTCCGCGCCCGATTGGCAGCCCAGCGCCAGAAGGCTAGTGGACATCCTCATCGCCGGCTCCCGTCCCGTCAAATAGCCCACGGTTCTGGGACTCCGGTTCGATGCGCGGCCAAATCCGCGCCACAGCGTATAATCCCCCGATGGCTTTGGACGCACTCGAACGCGCCAGCAGCGAAAAACGCTGGGCGGCGCTAGCTTCCGTAGGCTCGGCGATCCTGCTGGTCTCGCTGAAAATATTTCTCGTGCTGCGCACCGGCAGTTTGGGCGTTTTGTCGGAAGCGCTGCATTCCATCCTCGATTTTGCGGCGGCGGTGATTACCTATCTTTCGGTGCGCGTTGCAGATAAGCCCGCCGACGCGGATCACCTCTACGGTCACGGCAAAGTGGAAAGTTTTTCCGCGTTCGTTGAGATTGCGCTGCTGCTTTTCACCGCGGTGTACATCATCTGGGAAGCGTTCCAACGCCTCCTCTTCCACACCGCGCACCTGCGCCCCAGCCTGCAGGCAATCTTGATTCTGGCGTTGTGCATGGGAATTGATTTCGTCCGCGCGCGCGGTTTGAATCGCGTGGCGCAAAAATATCCCAGCGAAGCGCTGGAAGCAGACGCGTTGCATTTTTCCACCGACGTGTGGAGCACCTTCGTCGTCATCCTCGGCATCACCGGCGCGTGGCTGGGCGCGCGTTACGGAATTGCCTGGCTGGGCACGCTGGACGCCGTCGCGGCTCTCGGTGTCGCCGGCGTAATTATCTGGATCGGCTCGCGGCTCGGCAAACGTACTGCCGACGCGCTGCTGGACGTCGCCCCCCACGGACTGCGCGAGCGCATCGAATCCGCCGTGGACCAGACCGAAGGCGTGCTGCAGTCCGAACGCGTGCGCGTGCGCCGCGCCGGCCAGCGCTATTTTGTGGATGTGACCATCAGCGTGCCGCGCACCGCGAGCCTGGAGCAAGCCCACGCCGCCAGCAACGCCGTGGAAAAACGCATCGCGCAGATTGTGCCGGCGGACGTGGTGGTGCACGTGGAACCGCGCGCCAAGACCGACGAGAACCTCTTCGAAACCATTCGCGCCATCGCGCAAAGGCGCGGCCTCGCCGTGCACGAACTTTCCGCGCACCAGTTCGATCACCGCCTCTTCATCGAGCTGCATCTGGAAGTGGATGAAGGCGCCAGCCTGCGCGAAGCCCACCGCCGCGCCTCCGAGCTGGAGGAGGACATCCTGAAGGAAACCGATCCGCGCGCGCTGGTGAATATTCACATCGAGCCGCTGGGCGCGAAAATCGGCGGCGGCGAGGAGATGAAGGAACTTTCACGCACCGTGCAGGAATTTCTGAATTCACTGCAGTCGGAGTATCACGAGCTGACGGACTGCCACGAAGTGCACGTCCGCAGCGTGGATCACAAAATCCTGGTCTCCTGCCACTGCGCCATGGACGGCAGCCTGCCCATCACCGAAGTCCACGACATCACCGCCGCCCTGGAAGACCGCGTGAAAGAGCGCTTCCCCCAGATTTTCCGCCTCACCATCCATCCCGAGCCAGTGGAAGAAAGTTAAGTCGCGAATTACGCGCGCGATGCAAAAACCTGCGCGGCCAGCGCGATTACCGCGGGAAAACATTCCAGCACGTAGCGCGGTTCCGGCGTTTCCACAAATTTCACGAAGAATAGCGTGCGCACCACGCAGACCAGAATCAGCAGCGCCCAACCCGGACGCCACCGCGCCAGCCATGCTCCAGCCAGCGCGAGCGCGATATAAATTATGTTCACCACACTCAGCCCCAGCGTAACCAGAAAATCCGGCCGATCGTCCTGCCACTCCTCGCGCAGCGGCCACAGATGCCCCGACGAAGGCAGCAGCTCAACGCGCGGCGTGAACCACAGCGTCAAAGTCCGCAGCAGCGGCACCTTCACGTATGTCCTTAGCGGATGCCGCTCGGTGCGCTCGCGCGCAATCTCGCGAAATTCAGAATCCAGCGGCGGATCGATCGTCAGCGCCTCGTTGTATTCATCGAGCAAGTCCGCCATGCGCTCCTTCTCGTCCTGCGAATCGAACGCGTAAGCCGGAAGCTCGTCAATCGCGATCTCTTCTTCGTTCACTTTCCACTGCGTCAGGTACACATCGCGAAAACGCCACATCCAAGTGTTCGTCCAAGCCGTAAATCCCAGCGGCGTGTATTCGCCCGGCAATTCGCTGTACCGCGGCGCGAGAAACTGCACATCGTGCAGCGTATTCCAATTGCGCGCAGCCCACGGTACCAGCGGCATCAGCAGGCCCAGCGCCATCAGCAGCCCCGCGCGCACCAATTTCATCCAATCCGCAGGCCGCCACCATTTCGCCACCAGCACCAATCCCGCCGCGAACAGCACCAACGGCGTCTCCGGCCGCACCAACGTGCCAAATCCCACCACGAGTCCGGCCAGCAGCCACGGATTCGCGAGAAACGCCGTTGCCCTCGCCACGGAAGCGCCGCCAACATCCGTCTGCAGCAGCACCAGGATCGTCAGCGCCGTCAGAAATATCACCAGCGTTTCAGTAAGCACCACCGCCGTGTAATTCGCCGTGAACGGGCACAGCGCCGCCAGCCACAATCCCGCTAAGGCCACGCGCTGCCGCGAATTTTCCGGCGCCAGCCGCGCCGCAATCAGCGCGATCACAAAGCACGTCGCCAGATCCACCACCACCTGCGCCAGCATCGCGGCGCGCGGTGATTGCCCCGCAATCGCAAACACCGCAGCCAGAAAAGCCGGATATCCCGGCACGCGCATATCCACGGGCGTAAGCTGCCCATGCACCGCAAACCCGTACACCCCGTTCTTCAGCCAATTCCACGCCAACTCGATGTAAAATGGAGCGTCGCCCGTATCCGTGACCGGAAATTTCAGTACCAGGTACACCCGCAGTGCCAGTCCAGCACATACCGCGGCGGCGACGTTTGCGCGCATCTTATTGCTTGGAGTCATTGACACCGTCTCAAGGGACAGCTAGCTTGGATTGTCTGAATGCCTGAACGCAAGCCAATTTTCTACGACCAGGAACGCCGTCGCTGGCGCCGCACGCGCCGTGTGCTGGAAATCACCGGCGGACTTTTCACGCTCATCCTGGTCGTGTTCGTGGTGAATGTTTTTCGCAAGCCCGAACTGCCGGACATCCTTGCCGCGGCCACGCACTGGAATATTCACGCCCTACCCGCGAAGCTGAAGCCCAAGCTTGTGACGCGAGGGCGCAAACGCAAAGTAGCCGCGTTGGGCAAGCTGCCACAGAATTACGATCCGTTGCGCGCGGCATTTTACGTGGCCGACGATCCCACCAGCCTCGCTTCGCTGAAGTTGCATTACCACGATATTGATTTGCTGATCCCCGAAGCGCTGCACGCTTCTTCGGCGGATGGCCGCCTGGACATCGAGCAGGACCCCAAGCTTCTGTCGTGGATGCAGACCAGCACGATCGAGCTGCCGATCATGTCCATGGTCAACAACTACGACGGGAAAACCTGGGTCACCAAGGAAATGGCGGAAATGCTGGCGAACCCCGTGGCCCGCGAGCATTTGTCGAAGTCCCTCGCGGATTTTGCCAGCGCGCAGCACCAGTCCGGCATCGTGGTGGATTTCGAGCTGGTGCCGCAAAGCAGCCAGCCGGATTTCGCGCGCTTTATCCACGACCTGGCGACCGCTATGCACGCGACGAACCTGAAACTGATGGTCGCGCTGCCCGCCGCGGATTGGAGCTACGACTACAAATATCTCGCCGCGCAAGCCGACGCCGTCATTCTGATGAACTACGATTTGCACTATCCCACCTCCGACGCCGGACCCATCGCGCCGCAGGACTGGTTCGAACGCAACATCGAAAACATCGTGAAGATCGTGCCCGCGGAAAAAATCGTAATGGGCATTGCCAACTACGGTTACGACTGGCCGGCCAAATCCAAGAAAGTTCCGCACCCCATCGCGCAGGCGCTTACTTTTCAGCAGGGAATTATCACCGCCGTCGAATCGGAATCAGATGTCACTTTCGATCCCGACTCGCTGAATCCGCACTACTCCTACGAAGACGAGCAGAATCAGATCCACACCGTCTGGATGCTCGATGGCATCACCGCTTACAACGAACTGCGCGCCGCCGAACGCGCGGGCGTGCGCGGCACCGCCCTCTGGCGCCTGGGCATGGAAGATCCCTCGATCTGGTCCATCTGGGACGCCACTCATTCCACCGACGCGATTCGCGCCAAAATCGAGGAAGTCCCGCCGGGCTACGATTTGATTCTGGAAGGCGCGGGCGATATCTGGCGCATCACTGCGACGCCGCAGAGCGGCCGCCGCACGTTTGATTACGACGCCATCAGTGACGTCTTCGATGACGAGTCCTACCAGAGTTATCCGCTTTCCTGGCGCATCGAACAAATGGGCGCGGCGCCGCATAAAGTGGCGCTGACGTTTGACGATGGCCCTGACGTGGAGTGGACGCCGAAAATTCTCGATATCCTCGAACAGAAACACGCGCCGGCCGCGTTTTTCGCCATCGGCGAATCCGCCAATCAGAATCCGCAACTGGTAAAACGCGCCTACCAGCAAGGCAATGAGATCGGCAATCACACCTTTACGCATCCGGACTTTGAAACCATCTCGAAATCGCAGCTGCAGATTGAACTGAATCTGACGGAGCTGTTGATTGAAAGTAATCTGGGCGTGAAGACGCTGCTGTTCCGCCCTCCGTACGGAATCGATCACCAGCCCGAAACCGCCAGCGAAATTCAGATGCTGCCGATTCCGCAGGCCATGGGCTACATCATCGTGGGCGCGCAGATTGACCCGCACGATTGGGGCGAGCCGAATGGCGGCGCTCCTCCGGCCACCGACTTGATTGTGCAGCGCGTGCTGCACGACGCCACGCTCGGCCGCGGCAACATTATCCTGATGCATGATGGCGGCGGAAATCGCGCCAACACCGTGGCGGCGCTGCCGCAGATCATTGACGGGCTGCGCGCCAAAGGCTACGAGTTCGTTTCCGTTTCCGATCTGCTCGGCCAGTCGCGCGCGCAAGTGATGCCGCCGCTTTCGCATCAGGAATGGCTGCTGGTGCGCGCCGACGCCTTTATTTTTGAAGTGTTTCGCTGGTTCCGCACCGGCATTGCGTTCATTTTCATCGCCGGGATTCTGCTGGTCAGCAGCCGCGCGCTGATCGTCGGCTTGCTGGCGCTGATCGAAAAATTGCGGCCCGCGCCCGCGGATCATCCGGAGTACAAACCTAACGTCACCGTCTTGATCCCCGCGTACAACGAAGAAGCCGCCATCGTCAATACCGTGCAGTCGGCGCTCGCCTGCGATTATCCCAAGCTGGAAATTCTGGTGGTGAACGACGGGTCCACGGATCGCACCGCCGAGCTGGTCAACGCCAATTTCTCGCGCGAACCTCGCGTGCGCCTCATCAGCCAGCCCAATCGCGGCAAGCCCGCTGCGCTGAATCACGGTCTCGCGGAAGCCACCGGCGAAATTATTGTTTCGATTGACGGCGACACCATCGTGGACCCCGAAGCGATTCCGCGCCTGGTGCGCCATTTCGCCGACCCCAAAGTCGGCGCCGTCGCCGGCAACGTGAAAGTGATCAACCGCAATCGCTGGCTCACGCGCTGGCAGGCGTTGGAATACATCACCAGCCAGAACCTGGAAAAACGCGCTTTCGATCTGCTGAATTGCATTCCGGTGGTGCCGGGCGCCGTGGGCGCGTGGCGCACCGATCTGCTGCGCGCCAACAACGGATTTTCCGGCGACACGGTTGCCGAAGATACCGACCTGACGCTCACCATCCGCCGCAACGGCTGGAAAATTCTCTATGACGAAGACGCCATCGGCCGCACCGAGGTCCCCGAAACCGTCGAGGCGCTGATTCGCCAGCGTTTTCGCTGGACGTTTGGCACCATGCAGGCCGTCTGGAAACATCGCGACGCAGTCGGCAAGCCGCGCTACGGCACGCTGGGTTGGATCGCCATCCCCAACATCGTGATGTTCCAGATTATTCTGCCGCTGGTCTCTCCGCTGATTGATCTGCTCTTCCTGCTTTCGATCGCGCTGTGGGGCCTGGCGCAATTGCGCATCGCGCAGCTGCCGCAATTGTGGACGCTGCAGGACGTCGAGCGCTCCTTGATTTTCTTCGCGCTCTTTATGTTGATTGACTTGTTCACCTGCGTGGTCGCTTTCGCTCTGGAAAGGCACGAAGATTGGACTTTGCTCGCGCCGCTCATTCTGCAGCGCTTTTACTACCGGCAAATGATGTACGTGGTTTTGTTCCGCGCGCTGAAAGAAGCAGTGCAGGGAAGGCCGGTGGGTTGGCGCGGCGTGGAGCAGCACCCGCCCGTGCCCGTTCCAGCAGCATCCAGCGTAAAACGCGAAGCCTGAAGGCCTGAACCCTGAACCCTGAGGCTTGAACAACGCGCCCGCGGTCGTTTTTTCCGTGCGGCGAGCGTTAACCAGTTTGTACACGTCAGTTTCGCGGCCGCCGGCAGAATACTTTTGCGCAAACCGTCGGCCTTCTGCTAGCATCAGATCTGGTAATGGGCTGCATCCCGATTTCCAGGAGCGGCACCGGAGGTACCAATGAGTGTTGCACCGCGTGCGGGCAACGGTAAAGTGACCGTGCCTGACATACTTTCCCGCAAGACGCGTTCCCTCGCAGGCCATTTCGAAACCAAGCAAAAAATTACCTGCCTCACGGCTTACGACTATTCCACCGCGCTACTTCTCGATGAGGCGGGTGTGGATATTCTGCTGGTTGGCGATTCGCTCGGCATGGTGGTGCTCGGTTATGAGAACACGCTGCCCGTGACGCTCGATGAAATGGTGCATCACACGCGCGCGGTGCGGCGCGGCACGCGGCGCGCATTGCTTGTCGCCGATATGTCGTACGGCAGCTTTCACGTTTCGCTCGATGAATCCGTGCGCAACGCCGTGCGCTTGATAAAGGAAGGCGGCGCCGAAGCGGTAAAGGTCGAAGGCGGCGAACGGCGCATCGAACTGATCGCCCGCTTGGTCGAATCCGAAATTCCGGTGATGGGCCACGTAGGCCTCACGCCGCAATCCATTCACGCGCTGGGTGGATTTCACGTGCAAGGCAAGACGGCCGACGCGGTGCGCCAGCTCGAACGCGACGCGCGCGCCGTGGAAGCCGCCGGAGCGTTCGCCGTGGTGCTGGAATCCGTGCCGCGCGATCTCGCCGCGCGCGTCACAGAAAAGCTGCACATCCCCACCATTGGCATCGGCGCCGGCCCCGATTGCGACGGCCAGGTGCTGGTGTTCCACGATCTGGTGGGACTCACGCCGGGCCACAAGCCAAAATTCGCGCGGCAATACGTGAACCTGGCCGCGGAAATTTCCGGCGCGGTCACCAGCTATTGCGAGGATGTTCGCCGCGGCGATTTCCCGTCGGACGCCGAATCGTTCCACTCGCCCGCGCAGTTGCGCGAGCAGCTGCTGACGCGCCAGCGAACCTGACGCATGCCATGCGCCGCTCGGCACTCGGCGCAAAATCAAATCATCGGAGGGCTTCCCGTGAACGCGGAAGATTTTCGCCTGCAGTACGATTACAATTCCTGGGCCAACCATCGCACGCTCGATGCCTGCGCGGCGCTCACCGCGGAGCAATTCACGCGCGACATGGGCTCCAGCTTTCGTTCGGTGCGCGACACGCTGGTGCACCTGATGCTGGTGGAATGGCTCTGGCTGGAACGCTGGCACGGCCGCTCGCCGAATTCCTACCCGCCGACTTCGGATTTTCCGAACGCGGATTCCGTGCGCGCCCGCTGGGCGGAAATTGATGGCGACTTGCTGGATTACATCGCCTCGCTCACGCCCGAAGAGGTGCAGCGCGTGGTGCATCACACCACGACGGCCGGCGTGCCGCAAGCCGCGCCGCTCTGGCAGATGCTGCAGCACCTCGCGAACCACGGCACCTACCATCGCGGACAGGTGACCACGCTTCTCCGTCAATTGGGTGCGAAGGCTAACGGCACGGATCTGATTACGTTCTATCGCGAGCGCGCCGCGCAGGCCGCCGCCAAATCATGACGCGCGCGAGATGCTGCTGTTGCCTGCGGAAATCTCGCCTGCAGTTCGCTTGAGCGCGCGCTTCCGCCCACTCCCATGGAAACCATCCACACCGTCGAATGGATGAAGCAGATTGCGCATGCGGCGCGCGCGCAGGATCGCATTCTCGGCCTCGTGCCGACCATGGGCGCGCTGCACGAAGGTCATTTTTCCCTGATTCGCGCCGCGCAGCGCGAATGCGCGCCGGTGGTGGTATCGCTTTTCGTCAATCCCAAACAATTCGGCCCGGCGGAAGACCTCAGTAAATATCCGCGCACGCTGGCAGCAGACCGCGCCGCGCTGCAATCTCTGGGCGTGGATTATCTTTTTGCGCCCTCGCTGCAGGAAATGTATCCGCCGGGTTTTGCCACTTCGGTCGTGGTGGAAGGATTGAGCGACCGGCTCGAAGGCCGCTCGCGCCCCGCACATTTTCGCGGCGTCACCACCGTGGTGCTGAAACTTTTCGAAATTGTGCAGCCGCGCCTCGCATATTTCGGCCGCAAAGATGCGCAGCAGGCGCGCCTGATCCGCCAGATGTCCGCAGATCTGAATCTCGATGCCGGCGTGGTGGTCTGCCCGATCGTGCGCGAAGCAGACGGGCTGGCGCTATCTTCGCGGAACGTGTATCTGAAAGGGGAAGATCGCCGGGCCGCTGCCGCACTCTCGCGCTCGCTCGCATCCGTGCGCGACGAAATTGCGAAAGGCCAGCGCGATACCGGCCTTTTACTGGCCGTGCTGCGCCGCGTCATTGCAACGGAACCGCGCGTCACACTCGACTACGCCGAAATCGTAGATAACGAAACGCTCGAGCCAATCGCCAATCTGCGTGGCACCTGCTACGTCCTGCTAGCCGCCAAAGTGGGAGACACGCGCCTGATAGACAACGCGCTGATCGAACCAGAAGGCGATTCCTTCCGCGTCACAATCTAGCGAGTTCTCGCAACAGCCACGCGTGCCAAAATGAAACGTCGCAACGCCAGTATTTCCGCAGCCGAAGCACGCGTTTAACGCGATTGCGATTGACACGCGCGAGCGGCGGCGTTAGCCTGCCCTGCGTGCGATAAATTGCACGCGTAATTTGTTGTTTCGCGTTTGTCCGGCCCCCTGAATTGCACCTCGCCGATTCGTTTCTGGGAATTTCTCGACCATAAGCACCACCACAAGTAATTTCATACGGAGGAAAAGCATGTTGAAGAGGACTTGCATTGTCTTGGTTTTCGCTTTTGCACTCGCACTGGGCACGGCGCTAATCGCGACACCAACAGGGGCGCAGGACCAAACCTATTACACCTATGTTTCAGAATGGAATGTGCCGCGCGGCCAGTGGGGCGCGTTTGAGAAAGAGCGCGATCAGCAGAACGCGGCTCTGCAGCATCTCGTCGCGGACGGCACGATCGTTGCCTGGGGCAGCGACGCAAACTACGTGCACACCGAAGACGGCTACACGCATGAGGATTTCTTCATCGCCACCAGCCGCGCCGGAATTCTGAAGGCGTTGGATACGCTGCGCCCACCCGCCACCGGCGGCACTTATACCTCCGTCACCAAGCACAAGGATTGGTTCCTGCACACGATGGCCCACGGCGGGAAGACGGCTTCCGCGACGACTGGTTACGTCCGCGTCGGCAGCTGGATGACCAAAACGGGCGAAGGCGACGCGTTTGTGGAGCACATGAGGAAATACATTCTGCCGATGCTGGACGCGGATATCGCCGACGGCACCGTATTGATGTACAACTTCGACACCGAGGACATTCACACCGATCCGCAAGGTTCCTACACCCTCGCAGTCCTGTATCCCAGCGGTGAAGCGATGGATCGGGCTTATGCGCGATTGGCAGCCACGATGAAAGAGAATCCCGCGGTGGGAGAAGTGATCTCGAACATCACGGTTACCGAGGCGCATCGCGACTACCTCGGCAAAATCTCATCTTACCAACACAAATAATCGCGCCCGCTTGAAGACTCGCGTTCTCCGGGGAGGGCTGCCGCTCTCTCCGGAGAATTATTCCGCGCGCAATGCCGTCAGCACTTCCGCGGCGTGTCCTTTGGGCGTCACTTTGTCCCAGATCGCGCGGATTTTTCCGCCCGGACCGATCCAGTAGGTCATGCGCACGATTCCCAGAAACGATTTGCCCAGGAAACTCTTCATGCGCCGCGCGCCGTACGGCTCGATCACCTGAAATTCCGTGTCGGCGAGCAGCGGAAAAGTCAGTTTGTGCTTCACCTTGAATTTTTTCTGCGCTTCCACGGAATCGCCGCTGCAGCCCACGATCGCGGTGTTCAGTTTATCGAATTGCTTCAGGGCGTCGCGAAACTCGGACGCTTCGTTGATTCAACCCGGAGTATTCGCTTTCGGATAAAAATAGAGGATCAGGTTTTTGTCGCGATAATCCCGCAGCGAGACGGTTGCTCCGCTGTCGTCCGTCGCCTGAAAGTCCGGAGCCTTGTCGCCTACCTTGAGCATCTTGTTTCTCCGCGCTGGTTGCGAGTTATGACTCCGCCCGTGTGCGCTGCAAGTTTTCGTTTACGAATCGCGTGACGGCGCCGCGGCCGACTCGGCGTCATCGCGCTCGCCGCTCGGCTCGCCGCCGCGCAAAGCTGTCAGCACGTCGGCCGCGTGCCCTCGGGGGACCACGCCATTCCAGATCTTCACGATCTTGCCGTCCGGCCCGATCCAGAAAGTGGTCCGCACGATGCCCATGAACGTTTTGCCCAGAAAGCTTTTCATGCGCCGCGCGCCGTACGCTTCGATCAGCTCGAATTCCGTGTCCGCCAGCAGTGGAAAATTCAGATTCAGCTTCTGGCTGAATTTCGATTGCGCTTCCACGGCGTCGGCGCTCACTCCAGCGATCTCCGCGTTTTGCGCCTGGAAATCCGCGAACATGTTGCGGAATCCGTTCGCTTCGTGGATGCACCCGGGCGTATTCGCCTTGGGGTAAAAATACAGAATCAGATTCTTGCCGCGGTAATCGGCGAGCGACACTTTTCGCCCGTCGTCCGCCAGCACTTCGAAATGCGGTGCCTGATCGCCTTCCTTCAGCACGATGTTTCTCCTTCCGTCACTTCCACACGCCACTTCAACCCGGCACTTCGTCACGGAAATTCATACGCCAGCGCGCCGCCGTCTCTACGCCTCCGCCAGCACGCGCTTCAAAATCTCATTCACGATCTGCGGGTTGGCCTGCCCGCGCGTTTCCTTCATCACCTGGCCCACGAAAAATTTGAATACGCCTTCGCTGCCCGCGCGATACTTCGCCAGGTTGTCCGGGCTTTTCGCAATCACCGCGCGCGCGATCGTTTCGATGGCGCCAGTATCGGAAATCTGCGCCATGCCTTCGGACGCGATGATCTCGGCGGCCTTTTTGCCCGTGTCGAACATGGTCGCGAAAACTTTCTTGCCGCTGGCCGCCGTAATTTCGCCGCGCTCCACAATCGCCAGCAATTCCGCCAGCGCCGCCGGCGCCACCGGACAATCCGCGATCTCCTTGCCCGCATCTTTTAATCGCCGCAGCAATTCCACCGACATCCAGCTCGCCGCGGCACGCGCCGGAGCTCCCGCGCGCGCCACAGCCTCGAAATAATCGGCCAGCGCTCGCGTCGCGGTCAGCACACCGGCATCGTACGCGGCAATTCCATATTCGCTAACGAATCGCGCGAGCTTGGCGCCCGGCAGTTCCTGCATCTCGTCCTGAACTTGTGCGACCAGAGTCGCAGAAGCTGTCAGCGGCAGCAAATCCGGGTCGGGAAAATAACGGTAGTCGTGCGCAAATTCCTTCGAGCGCATCGCCTCGGTGCGTCCGCCCGCCACATTCCACAGCCGCGTTTCTTGCGTCACCGTGCCGCCCGATTCAATCACGCCGATTTGCCGCTCGATTTCATATTCCAGCGCGTGCGCCAGGTAGCGGAACGAATTCAGGTTCTTCGCCTCCACCTTCGTTCCGAATTTCGGCGCGCCGCGCAGCCGCACGCTCACGTTAGCGTCGCAGCGCAGCGAACCTTCTTCCATGTTGCAGTCGCTCACTTCGGTGTACTCCAGCACCTGCTTCAAGGTCGTCAAATATGAATACGCTTCAGCGGGGGTGCGAATATCAGGCTCGGAGACGATTTCTATCAGCGGGGTCCCGCAGCGATTGTAATCAATGTAGCTCCAGCGGTCGGAATCCGCGAATCCTTCGTGCAGATTTTTCGCGGCGTCCTCCTCCATGTGCACGCGCGTGATTCCGATGCGCTTGGCCGTGCCCTCCGCTTCGATCTCCAGCGAGCCCGCTAGCGCCAGCGGCAGCTCGTACTGCGAAATTTGGTAGCCTTTGGGCAGGTCGGGATAGAAATAATTCTTGCGCGCGAAGACCGAACGCTCCTGAATCTTGCATTCCAGCGCCAGCGCCGCGCGAATCGCAAGCTCGCGCGCCCGGCGATTCAGCACCGGCAAAGCTCCCGGCAATCCTAAACACACCGGACAAGTATTGGAATTCGGAGGGTCGCCGTAGCGTGTGGAGCAGCCGCAGAACGCTTTCGTGCGCGTCTTCAGCTGCGCGTGCACTTCCAGACCGATCACAGCTTCGTACTTGGCCATGAGCTCGGGCGTCACGCGATTTGCTTCCTGAATATCTCGGGTCATGTGGTGCCGTGCACAGCGCGGCGCTCGGCGCCCCGCGAACCCAGAATTATAGCATCCGTCACAATTGTTGGCGTCCTTCTGGGGAAAAACCTGTTTTCAGGCCGGCCCAGGAGCCGTTTGGGATGCGACCCGCCGCGCCAGTTCCTGCAACGAATCCTCAATTAGCCCGTCATGGAACGGCCGTATGACGCGCCAATAATTCCGCCCCTGCCAACCCGCAAAATTAGCCAGGGTGACGTTAAACACTTTCGTACCTTGCGGTATTTCCTCCAGCACCCAGCACATCAGCGCTGACGTGAGGCGATTCCGCACGCCCATGCCCGCCTCGCGCGGCGGGTCCACCCATTCGATCGCAAAAAAGCGATAGTATTTTCCAACTTCTAGAGGTTGCGGCGGGTGCGACACGATGCCGCGATCCCAACCGCACAATCTCCCGATTGCCCGCCGCACCCCAAACAAAAATCTCCAGCGCCGGCCCGGAAGCAGAAGCCCCGGCGCGCCCAGCTCCGGAAAAATCCGCTCGCGCGGCGCCGGAATTTTCATCGCGTGAATATTTACAACGGAAAATTCCGGCGCTCGCCGTGCGGTCCATGTCCCGCCGTGCTGCGACAGAAAGGCTGATTCGGATACCTTCAATCGGCCCTCATCATCAGATTCCTGCCATCTTAATTATCCCCCGTGGCTCCCGGCAGTAGGGATTTGAAATTTGAATCCGGCCATGAAGTTCAAGCGCAACGACGGAAATCCAAAAGCCTCCTCATATCTCTGGTTCAGGAAGTTATTGAGCCGTCCGAAGATTTCGATGCCCTTGGGAAACTGGTAGGCGAAGCCCGCATTCATCAGTTCGTATCCGTGATTTCTGAAGAGGCACTGAAAAGGCAGCATGGTTATGGGGTTTATCACCTGGCAAGCAAAAGTCCCATCGTTCGGCTCGACGTCCAGCACCGCGCCGCGAATCGTCCCATTCATGTTAAGCATCAACCGCTTCTTCGTCCAAGTCGCGTTGAATCCAGCGGCGTTCCGTGGGCGGCGAAGCAGTGGCTCTCCGACGGTAAAGGGATCCGAAGGTTCCGTAAAGCCGCCCAGCGCCAGGATCGCGGTATTCATCCATGTGTATGAACCTGAAAATTCGAACGAGCGAAAGGGATGGATGCGAACGGTCGTTTCCACGCCCCAGGCTCGTGACCTTCCGATGTTCTCCGAATCAAAGTTGGTGGGAAGGTTACCGGTGGAGACGATTTGATCCTTGAAGTAGTTATAGAAGTAAGTGACGTCCAGAATCGCGCGGCCCTGCGCCATGCGTTGCTCGACGCCCGCGTCGTAGCTGATGCTTTCCTCAGGTTGCAGCGCCGGATTATTCGTAAACGCGAGTTCGAATCCGTCCGGCGCGCGGAAGCCGGTTCCAAAACTGGCGTGCAGGCGCGTGGCGCCGAAAAATCCGTCGGCATCCGATTCCCGTACGAGATAAGCGGCGGAAATCCGCGGGGTGACCTTGGCGAGGGTATTGGCGGGAATCCCGGGCTGGCCTGTGTCGTTGTTCAACGGAACGGAATCAGTTTGCAGGTCGTCCACGCGCAGTCCCATATTGATGAACCAGCGATCGGAGGGTGTCCAGCGGTTTTCCGCGAAGAACGCATAACTGTTGCGCCCCAGCAGAAACGGCGAGTCGCCGGCCCCTTCGACAAACGAATTCTTGTAGGTGTCGCGGTCATATTCGAAGCCCGCAACCAGAGTGTCTTTTGACGAAACCGCGATCTCGCTCCTGGTATTAGCCACCACGCGCAGATTGTTGGTGAAAAAATTGCCTTCCGACGGCGAAATGAATGTGATGCGGTCTGTGGAAACGCTCACCGTGCTGACCTGTTGGAAGCGCGCAGAGAACTGTTCGACTTCCTGCGCCTGGTAGCCGAAAAGATTTTGGTTCTGCTGCGAGGACGGATCAAGGCCCGGAAACAGACCATCCGGGTTCGAACCCCACGGCCCTGGGAGTCCGAGGAGTCCAGCGAAACCGAAAAAGTTTACATCGAATTTGCGGCGCGGCGAGCGCGAGTACCCCAGGCTCACCGTCGCGGTCTGACCGCGGTAGGCATCATTCGGGACTTGGCCGTCCGTTTGCAGCCGCGAAAGGCTGTACGCCCAGCTGAATCCCTTGTTCAGTCCCGCGCCAGTCGTCCCCAGCCGCCACGTGTACAGACTGCCGCCCTCTCCCACGAACGAAAAATGCGGCGGGCCATCTCCGTGAATCGTCTCAAGATTGATCACGCCAGCCACGGCGTTTGATCCATAAAGCGCGCTCTCTGGGCCGCGAATCACTTCGACTTGCTCGACTCCTTCAGCGGGCAGTGGCGACAGATCGAATCCTCCGCCGAAATCGTTCAGTTCAATTCCATCGATCATCACCAGGTTGTAGTCCGAATCTCCGCCGCGAATGAAAGCGCTGGTAATCGTTCCGCGGCCCCCGGACTGATTGATTTCAACGCCAGGCAGGCCCCGCAGCACATCCACAGCAACCTGCGCGCCGCGAGCATCAATCTCGTCCGTGGAGACGACGCTTACCGATGACGCAATTTGCGAACTTAACGCACCGCCCGGCGCGGCCGAGACGACAACTTTGTCGCGCACGGCGCTCAACTGCAAATGAAGATCGCTGACGCGTTTTGCACCGGCCCGCAAGTCAATATCCACCGGTAATTGATCGAAGCCCGAACTCGTGGCCAGAATTTGGTATTTTCCCGCGCGCAAACGCACGAAGCTGTATTGGCCTTGCGCATTGGTTTCTCGCGTTTCCAGTTGAGCCATCGCGTAGAGCAGGGTGACGCGAGCGCCCGGCACGACTTGCCCGGCAGGATCGAAAACCGTGCCGGAAATCGCGGCGTCCTGCTGGTCATGCGCGGAGCCAGGGGCGGAACCGGTCGCGGTCGCGGAACCGCCTGTGGAAGTCGTCGGAGCTTGTGCGTGGGTGCTGCAGGCGAAAAGCAAAAATAAAGAAGTGAAATACAAAACAGCGGAGCGTAGTCTCATTTTTCCCCCTCTCCCTCTCGCGCGGGAGTTGAAGGTTGTCCAAACGACGCGCGCGCGGCCTCAGGCGCTTGCGTATCCGGATTGAGACTCCGCCGGTCTCCTGGCTTGGCGGCTTGCCGTGATTTCATCGCACTACATTACTGAGGATGAAGTCCCGGCAGCAGCGCGGCCTTCCCATCATCCACTCGGAATCGCGAGCCTGCTGCGATTCTTTGCTTCAGACAGTGGTGCGCGCTGAAAAATTCCGCCTTACAGTCGCGCGGCGGCGACGGTCTTTCACCGTCTTCCCGTGCGCGGAGTCTCTGGTGATTGTGGACGGCGCCGTGAAAATCCCAAACGCGCCGCTTATTGCCAAAAAACTAGTGGCTGCCGCGCAAAATCACGCGCGGACGCCCGCTCGAGCGCATTTCCACTTCCAGTGGCGCTTCGAACACTTCTTCCAGCACATCCTGCTGATACACTTCCGCGGGATCTCCGATGCGCAGGCACTTGCCTTTGTGCAGCAAGGCGATGCGGTCGGAAAATTCCGCGGCTAAATTCAATTCGTGGGTCACCACCACCACGGTGTAGCGATGTTCATCGGCCAGCCGGCGCAAGCGGCGCAGCAATTCCACTTTGCCGCCGATATCCAGATGCTGCGTAGGCTCATCCAGCAGCAGCAGGGACGGCTGCTGCGCCAGCGCCCTCGCCAGAATCACGCGCTGCTTTTCGCCGCCGGAGAGCTGCTCCATCCAGCGGTCGCGCAAAGCGTCCGCGCCCACTTGTGCCAGCGCGTTTCCGGCCATCAGACAATCTTCGTCGGATTCAAAGCGCAATCTTTTGCCATACGGATAGCGCCCCTGCAGCACGTATTCCCATACCCGCAGCGGAAAAAGCAGTTCGCTTTCCTGCGACACCAGCGCGATCTGCTGCGCGCGCGTGCGTAATTCCAGCTCGCTCACTTCCGTGCCATCCACTTCCACACGCCCGGACAATGGCTTGATCAATCCTGCCAGCAATTTCAGCAGCGTGGATTTTCCGCTGGCGTTCGGCCCCAGAATCGCGATCAGCTCGCGCTGTTGCGCTTCGAAACTCACCGGCCCCAGCGTGAATTTTGGCGCCGAGCGGTCCGTCGCGGAATAAGCGTAACTGGCCTGCTCCACTTTCAAGCGCACGCGCTTGGGAGGCGCGAACGGCACCGGCTGCTGCGCGAATGAAGTTCCGTTTTCCGCGCCGGCGTTCATCGAATTCTCCTGCGCATCAGATAAATGAATACCGGCGCGCCGGCCAGCGCCGTCATCGCGCCCACCGGCAATTCCGTTGGCGCGACGATCGTGCGCCCCAGCGTATCCGCCAGCACAATCACGATCGCACCGCCAATCGCCGACGTGGGAATCAGCAGCCGGTAATCCGTGCCAAATAACATGCGCATCACGTGCGGCACCAGCAGGCCCACGTATCCAATCGTCCCGCTGACGGAAACCGCCAGGCCCGTGAGCACCGACGCGGCCACGTACACCACTAATTTTACGCGCGTCACGTTCACGCCCAGGTGCCCCGCTTCTTGCTCGCCGGTAAGAATCAGATTCAGATCGGAGGAGGTGGTGTACATCGCGCCCGCGGCCACCACAAAAATAAAGTAGAGAAAACCAAACCAGCCCACCACGTTCTGGGTTGGCGGAGGCGCCGTCAAATCGCCCATCAGCCAGAACGTCATGCTGCGCAGTCCCGGCCCATTCACCAACGTCAGCAGAAAAATAATGATTGCCGAAAGAAACGAAGCCGCCACAATTCCTGCCAGAAGCAGTGTCGCGCTGTCCAGTTGCCCGCCGCGCCGGCCCAGAAAATAAACCGCGGCGATCGTCGCCGCCGCGCCGATGAACGCCGCCAGTTGAATCGCGCCCACCGTGTGCGGCGCAATGATCAGGCTGAGCATCGCGCCCAGCGCCGCTCCGCTGGAAACTCCCAGCACGTAAGGATCGGCGAGCGGATTGCGCAGCAGCGCCTGAAATCCCGCCCCGGAAGTGGAGAGAGACGCGCCCACCAGTATTCCCAAAGCAATGCGCGGCAGGCGCAATCCGAAAATCACCTGATTGAATTCCGAAGTGTCGCCGCGTCCAATCGCGCCGTTAAACAAGGTAATCACGATGTCTCGCATGCTGATGGGATAAGCGCCCACGCGCAGCGAAATCACCACCGCGGCAAAAAGAACCGCCGCCAGCAACCCGCAAATCGAAAGAATCCGTTTCGGCGTCAGCGGGCGCATGTGCCGCACCCCCGCAGCGATTCCGCCGTAGCCGTCGCAGTCGCAAAAAATCGCGCGCTGTTCCCCATTTTCACTTTTCCATTTTCCGTTTTCGCTGGGAAAACTTCCGGATGCAATTCATGCGCCAGCGATTCAATCGCATCCACCAATCCCGGCGAAGGCCGCGTGAATTCGTCGCTGGCCATCACCACGTGCCCGGCCTTTACCGCGCGCAGCTCGCTCCAGGTGGGCCGCTCGCGAAGATTGTTGACGTGCTCGTGCGTCTCCGCCGCCAGATGGTCGGACGTCAACACGATATAATCCGGCTGCAAGCGCACCACTTCTTCCATGCTCACCTGCGGCCAATTTTGACTGGCCACGATAATCGATTCCGCCCCCGCCCAGCGCAACGCGTCCGCGATAAAAGTATTTTGCCCGATCGATATCAGCGGATCTTCCCACACCACGAACAGCACGTGCGCCATCGGCCGGTCTTGCAGCGCCGCGTGCAGCGCGTCAAGGCGTCTCTGCAGTTCCGCCACCAGCTTCGCGCCCGGTTCGCTTGCGCCCAGCAAATCCCCTATCGTCGCGGTCGAACTCAGCATCCCGGCAATCGTGTGCGGATCGCTGGTGTAAACCGGTACGCCGATCTTCAGCAGCGCGTCCGCTGTCTCGGCCCGGTTGATGGAGGTGGTCGCCAGCACCAGGTCAGGGTGCAGCGCGACGATCGCTTCCAGGCTCGGATCCTGCGGTGCGCCCACGTGCGGTTTTTCCTTCGCCGCGGGCGGAATGTCGCAATAGGTCGTGTCGCCTGCCAGCTTGCCGTCCAGGCCCAGCGCGTAAATGGTTTCCGTCAGGTTCGGCGCCAGGCTCACGACGCGCTCCACATTCAGCGGAATCGCCATGCGCCGGCCGGTTTCATCCGTCACCAATTTCGTCGCGCGTTTGTTCGCCGCGGTTTGCGCCGCGGGATCCGCGGGCGTAGGCGCGGTCGCGCTTTGTTGCGAGGGGGCAGCCGCGGCGCTGGCAGCGCGCATGCCGCACGCGGACACACCACAAGCCAGCGTCAGCGCTGCCGTTAGAATCCATTGTGTCGTTGTGCCTGCCGCCAAAATATTCTCCCGGGCAATAAAAAAGCCTCGCGAATAGAGCGAGGCGTCTCGCCACACTCTCTCGCGCGGAGAGTGTCAGCTTCGACTAGTTCGGGTAGGTTCCCTGACTTTCAGCTTGCCCTGAGAATCCGCCAGTGGCGGATTCGAAGGGTCGCCCGTCGAAAACGCCGAAGTGGATTCGAAGGGCTCGTTCGCCGGTCGCGCCTGCAAAATCGCAGCGCCCATCCCAGCGACAGCCGATTACAGTGGCGGGACCGTGGCCGATTTTCACGGCCTTCCCTAAAAATTGAAATCTCTGCCGACCGATCTCAATTTTTACCTGCCAGCGCGTAAAACGCACCGGCAAGGCTACCCCGAGCCAGCTAAGTTGTCCTCGGCGAGTGTAAGCGCCCGCGCTTTTGCTGTCAATAAAATGGAACGCTGCAGTGACCAGTCAGTATGAACTTTCAACGCATTGCGTTATGATTGTCGCTGGAGAGAAGAGCTATGGCTGATCGGAAGCAATTTCAAAATGTCCCCGCGCCAGACCCTGAGTTGATGCGTCTATTGGATGCGTCCCGCAACCAGCCGATCACCGAAGAGGAATTACAGGAACAACGAGTCAGTTTTGCTTTCGGCAACGCTCCCCAGTCGGCGCTCATCACGAAGGAGAGCGTCCGCCGCGCGTCGAAGCATATAAAGCTACTGCCTTAATAATCGCCTGGGGTGGCTGTTTCCTCGATGTCCGTCAGAGAAAAAGACGATCCCGCGCTCTACGCAAAGATTCAAGAGCAAAACCTACTGCGACAATATGACCTACTATCCAACTGCATCGAGATTGGCCTGAAGAAGGGCATTGAATTTTTCGATAAGTACACGCTCTGGGCTCTGAACTACGCGGCAGTTTCGAATATATCCCAGTTTGGTGGGCGTTTCCGGGAAGAACCGATCTATGTGGGGAATCATTTCCCGCCTCATTTTAAAGAAGTCCCCAACCAGATGGACCGATTCTTTTCTGTCGTCCACGAGAATTGGGCGATCTTGGACCATCCAACAATGTTGCCGGCCTATGCGCTGTGGAGGCTGAACTGGATTCATCCGTTCATAGAGGGCAATGGAAGAACCGCGCGAGCTGCCTGCTATTATCTGATTTGTTTGAAGCAGGGCAGATTGCTACCGGGACGGAAAATTGTACCGGAGCGAATTCGGGAAAGCCGGGCCCCCTACTATGCGGCGTTGCGAGCCGCAGACAAAGCGTGGGATGAAGGGCACTTCGATGTATCGGAATTAGCCGGGTATCTCGCCGGGTTGCTCAAGGCCCAACTTAGCGAGGTGGCCTGAAACACCCCAACTTTACCGGTTCTTCCATTTCGGCGCGCGTTTTTCCACTAGCGCGCGCAATCCTTCCTGCGAATCTTCCAGGTCAGCCAGCTCGTTCAGGAAAACCTTCATCGAATTGCGCACGCCCTCGCGCAGCGGCAATCCCAGGCTGCCCAGGATCGCTTTCTTCGCCATGGTCAGCACCGGACCGGACTGCGCCGTCACCCGCCCGATAATCTCGTCCACCTTGTCTATGAGTTTGTCTTCCGGGACCAGAAAATTCACCAGGCCCACTTCGCGCGCGCGTTCCGCGGACATCGCTTCGCCGGTCAGCACCAGCTCCATGGCCATCTTCGGCCCCAGAATATAGGGCAGCACCGCCGCGGCCAATGGAGGAAACGCTCCCAATTTAATCTCCGGCTGCGCAAACTTCGCGTTGGGCGTGGCGATCACCAGGTCGCCCAGCGCCGCCAGTTCCGCGCCGCCGCCGTACGCCGGTCCATTCACCACCACGATTACCGGTTTCGACGTGTCCATCATCGCCGCAAACGCGCTATGAAACGCGTCCAGCAACTGGAAGACCCGCCGCTGCGTATATTCCCCCAGCTCGATTCCGCCGGAAAAAGTTTTGCCCGCCGAGTCCAGCAGCACCAGCTTCACTTGCCGCTTTTCGCTGACGGAATTAATCCCCGCCGCTATTTCCATCAGCATCCGCTCGTTCAGCAAATTCTGGTCGGGACGATCCAGGCGCAGATGGGCTACCTCGCCCTCCACGCGGAATTTCACGAACTGAAATTCTTCGATCAACGGCGCGTGCGTCGCCAGCGTGCCGAGCATTTCCGGCGTGCGCACATCCACTCCCCGTCCCCCGCGCGCTTCTCTGGTCATCGCCATCGTCTTGGTCCTCGGTTTCCTGCAACCTCGCCTGCGGTAACCTGCGATTCTGAAATGCTTCTACTGCCCCGGTGGCACGATGCCGGCAGCCTTCATCCACACGCGCGCGCGCTCCGCCAGCACCTGGCCGTAGCCGCCTTCCAGCACAAATCTCACGAAGTTTGCGTAGAACAGGAAACCCATTTTCGTTTCTCTCGCTTATTTGCCGGAGTTCCGCTGCCAGGTCTTGAAATCCCGCTGCCATCCAATCGCGAAGCAAACCTGCGGCACACCATCAGCTCTATGAGCCTAGACTATCTCGCTACCCGCCGCCACGCCGGACACGTTTGCCTGCGTACAATCCGCCACGGCCCCGTTGCACAGTTGCAACCTGTACGTTCGTACAGGCCTCGCGGCGGTTCACCGCGCACCGCTCCCCGGTGTGATCCCGTCGCCGGCCAGCGTTTGCGTTTGTTGCCGCTGGCCGGTGCAATCTTGTGTTACGTTTTTCGTTGCCGCTATGCGCCATCACGCCACGCTCGAAAACGAAATCCGCTGGCCGCGGCGCGTTCTCACGCTCGCCGCAGCGGTGAAGTTCATTGCTGCCACCGGCTACTGCATGTTGTTCCCGGTGAAAAATGTCGCGCTCCCGTCGCTCTATTACGCGGTCACGCGGCGCGGTCTGCACGGCAAATGGAAGTGGGATAAATATTCCAGTATGGTGTGGCGATGGAAAGACGAGCTGCCGCGCCGCCGCCGCGCCTTCTACGCCAAGTATTTTCGCGGGCGCGGCACGTTTATTTCACTGCAGCTGCTGCCCCATTTCCTGGCCATGCGCCACTCCGCCGTCATGCCCGGTGACTACGAACGGTTTTATTCCCACGGCCGCATCCGCGATGACGCGCGCATCATCTGGCAAGCGCTGGAGGAGCACGGGCCGCTCGCGACTCTGGAGCTGCGCAACGCGTGCAAAATGGACACCAAGGCCGGAAACATTCGCTTCAAGCGCGCGATTCTGGAATTGCAGTGCATGCTGATCGTGGTTCATTTCGGTGCCGAACAGGAAACCAACGCATGGGCTTCCGGCCGTTACGAATTAACGCGCCGCGCTTTTCCGCGGCAGACCGCGGCGGCGCAGCATATCTCAGCAGAAGATGCGCGCGCGAAACTAACCGCGAAATTCTGCGCATGGCATCCAAACTCGTCGCCGATGGAACTAGCGCGTCTTTTCGGCTGGCCCAAAGCTGAAGCCGTAGCCGCCTGCGAGAAGTTGCCGCGCAGCGCTAAGCCGGCGATCAAAAGCAAAGGCCCACGATGAAATTAATTCTCGCATCCTCTTCGCCGCGCCGCGCGGAAGTTCTACGCAACGCCGGGTTCGCATTTGAAGTCCGCGCCGCGGACGTGGACGAAACGCGCCTGCCGCAAGAGGCCGCAGAGGTTTACGTTCGCCGCGTCGCACAAGCCAAAGCCCACGCCATCGCCGAGCCGGCGCGCGCGGCCGGTGAACGCGCCATCGTGATCGCCGCGGACACCATCGTTCTCGCGGAAGGCCAAATTCTCGGGAAGCCGAAAGACGCCGAAGACGCCCGCCGCATGTTGCGTCTATTCAGTGGGAAAACTCACGAGGTCCTTACTGCGTTGTCAGTGATAAATATTCCCACCGCCAAAGAAGCTCTGCACGTGGAAAAAACGCGCGTGGAATTCCTGAAAATGTCCGAAGTGGAAATCGAAAATTACATTCGGACCGGCGAACCCTTCGATAAAGCCGGAGCCTACGGAATTCAAGGCATCGCCGGAAGATTCGCCACGCGCATCGAAGGCTGCTACTTCAACGTGCTGGGCTTGCCGCTCTCACGCCTCTGGACCACACTGCAAGCGCTCGGCTGGAATGAATCCGGCAAAGCCTAGCGCTCGCGGCACGCCACAAAAAAGAAAACGGCGGTTCCGCAAAGCGGGACCGCCGTCAAAAAAACTCTCACGCCAAATTTCGCGCAGTAAAGCTTACGCCACTACTTCTTTTCTTCCGTCGCAGCCGGCGTCGGCGGCACCACAGGCGCAGCGGCCGGAGGATTCGCCGGCGGGTTCGCGCTCGGCGAACTCGGATGCGGCGCATTCATGCCTTCCTTGAAATTGCGGATGCCTTCGCCCAGTCCGCGCATCACTTCGGGAATTTTCTTGCCGCCGAAGAGCAGCACGATCACCGCCAGAATAATGATCAAATGAAACGGGCTTAATGCTTCCATGAATCACCTGCCTTCCAGATTTCGCTGGATACTAATGCGCAGCTCACGAACCCGTGGCTGCATCCGATTCGCCCTTCGGACCCCAATCCATCAAAGTATAACACGCTCGTCCCCGGCCCGCCGCGTAACCTGTTCGCGGTCAAGGTGCTCGAGCAACGGGATGGCATACTTGCGCGTGATGCCCGTAAGTTCCTTGAATACAGTGATTGGCAGCCGCGCGCCCCGCTCCTTACGGTATTTCGCCAGCATTTCGCGCAGCCTCAGCAGCGTGCTGCGGTGAAACACCAGGTCGCTGGAGATCTTCACCAGCACTTTTTCGCGCAACAGAATCTGCAGTATTTTCTGCGCCCGCGCCGCGTCCACCGGCAGCTTCGCTAGCACGCTGGCAAATCCCGGCACGGTCAGTCCCGCGCTCTCGAATTCGCGCTCGATCAATTCCTTCGCGCGTGTTTCTTCAGCCGAAAGCGCAATTTCGCGCCCCGCCTGGCTCACTAAATCGCCAGCCGCCACCAGCGAACGCGCCGCCACCAGATCTCCCAGCGCCGCTTCAAATATTTCCACGCGCGCTCGTCCCGCCCGCGCGCGCAATTCTTGTTTCGGAATCCCCGGTAGCAGCGGATTCGCGCGATGAAAAGTTTCCACGGCCTTGCGGATCGCCGCGGCGCAGTCTGTGACGGCTTGCGCCGGCGCCACCACGGTCGGCGCTCCGCCCAGGATCCTCACGCGTTTCGCGGCCGCTAATTTTTCCGCCGCCGCGCGCGTCTCGGCTTCGATCCATCCCGTCCGCGCCACAATCTCCGCCAGCGTCAGCCCGCGCGGCGTCGCTTCCACCAGCGCGCCGAGGATTTCTTCCCGGTCGCCGTTTTCCAGCACGCCCAGAAACGGCGCCACCGCCGCATCCTTGCGTTTGTGCCGCGGCGCCCGCGCATCCAGCACCGTGCCGCCGCCAATCGTCACCACCGGCGAAAACCGCCGCAGGATGAAGCGGTCGCCCGGCAGCAGCAGCAACGGCTTATCCAGCCGCAATTGCGCGAATGCTGATCCTCCCGCCGCAAGCTCACCGCCCCCGCCTTCATTCAACAGAACTACCTCCGCAATCGCTTCCGCCGTACCCGAATGAAAATGCACGCGCGCGCGATTTTTCAGCGGCGGCGCGGAAGCGAGCAGCGTGACCCGCGCGTCCACTCGTTGCGTCGCTTCGAATAAGCCAGCCGGCCCCAGCACCATCCCGCGCGTGATTTCCTCGTGCTCGATTCCCGCCAGGTTCACAGCCGTGCGCTGCCCGGCGACGGCGCGCTCGATCTGCTTTCCGCCGGAGTGCAACCCCCGCACGCGCAAGCGTTTCCGCGCAGGATACAGCTCCACTTCGTCTTCCACCTGCACCGCGCCGGAAATCAGCGTCCCGGTGACCACCGTGCCAAATCCCTTCATGGCAAAAGAACGATCAATCGGCAAACGAAAATTCTGCGTCGCATCTTTCGCCGTCACCGCTTGCGCCGCGCGCCGCAGCACATCCTTCAACTCATCCAATCCCGCGCCGCTGCGCGCGCTCACCGCCACAATCGGCGCGCTTTCCAAAAACGATCCACGCACAAATTCCTCAATCTCCAGCCGCACCAATCCCAGCGTGTCCGCATCCACCAAATCGGACTTGGTAATCGCAATAATTCCGCGCGGAATTCCCAGCAAGCGGCAAATTTCGAAATGCTCGCGGGTCTGCGGCTTGATCCCTTCGTCCGCCGCGATCACCAGCAGCAGCAAATCAATTCCGCCCGCTCCCGCCAGCATGTTGCGCACGAACCGCTCGTGCCCCGGCACATCCACTAATCCCAATCGCACGCCTTCAAGCGTCAGAAACGCAAATCCCAAATCCAGCGTGATCCCGCGCCGCTTTTCTTCCTCCAGCCGGTCCGGATTCGTACCAGTCAGCGCCTCCACCAGCGAGGATTTGCCGTGGTCAATGTGTCCGGCGGTGCCGACGATAACGTGTTTGATGTTTTCCATAACGTGCGCGCAAACGCAGCCATGCTAGCAGGAAACCAGCAGCGATTGAATCGCCTGTCAGTACAGCCCACTCACCCTACCGCGCTGGTGTCCGTTTTCGTGACGCCGCGTTTCAGTATCGCTCAGCACGCGTCCCGAAATGGGCGCACAAATCCCCGCAAGTCGTTTCGCAACATGCGGATCGCCAGCATCACCCTAGGGACACGCACGTGCATACCTATAATCAACGCAAGAGGAGGACACCTTCATGGCCACGCTCTGGCAGGACGTCCGTTACGCCTTCCGGATGCTCGCGAAGTCGCCCATGTTGACCGTGATCGTGATCCTCACGCTGGCGCTGGGCATTGGCGCTAACACCGCAATCTTTGGCCTCGTGAATGGCATCGTGCTGCGGCCCTTGCCCGTGAAGTCGCCCGAACAACTCATGGTGCTGGCCGGCCAGGTGAAGGGCGACACGCTGGGAATCTTCACGCTTTCCTACGGCCAGCTCGGCGATTTTCGCAAACAGGCCGATGCGTTTTCCGATGTGTTTGCTTCCCAAGTAAATCTCGGCGGACTCAGCTACGCCGGCAAAGCGAATCAATTCGTATATGGTTACGTGACGGGCAATTATTTTTCGGGCCTGGGCGTGCAGCCGGCGCTGGGGCGTTTGTTCCTTCCGGCCGAGGGCGAAGAAGGCGGCAGAGATCCTTTCATTGTGCTGGGCTATGACTTCTGGCAGAAAAAGTTCGGCGGCGATCCCGGCGTCGTGGGAAAGCAGGCATTGATCGACGGGCAAGAGGCCACGATCATCGGAGTAACCCCCAAGGGATTTCAAGGCACGCAATTCGCTCTCAATCTGGACGGCTATGTCCCGCTGAACATGCAGCCGGCGAAGGATTTGGCCGCGTTCTGGGGCGACCGAAGCGCTCGCTCCTTGATTGTGCTGGCGAGGCTGAAACCGGGCGTGAGCCTGCAGCAGGCGCAAAGTTCCATGAATGTCGTCACGGCGCGGCTGGCCGACCAATATCCTGCTACGGACAAGGGAATATCGGTCCGTGTGGTTCCCGAGAGACTGGCGCGGCCGCAGCCATTTCCAAACAATGTCGTTCCTTTCATCGCGGGCATTTTTCTCGTGTTGGCAGGGCTGGTGCTGCTGCTGGCCTGCATGAACGTGGCCAATATTCTGCTGGTGCGCGCCACCATGCGGCAACGCGAAATGGCCATCCGCGCGGCCATGGGCGCCAGCCGCGGCCGGCTGATCCGTCAAATGCTCACCGAGAGCATCATGCTTTCTCTTTTCGGCGGCGTGGGCGGACTGCTCCTGGGCGTATGGGCCAGCACCGCGGTCGGCTCGCTTCTCCCGTCTGGCAGAATTCCCATTCGGTTGGATTTCGGTTTTGATTGGCGCGTATTCGCATACGCGATGGCCGCCGCTCTTTTCACCGGCGCGATCGTCGGTTTGTGGCCTGCCGTGCGGGCCGGACGAGCGGACGTGAACAGCGTGCTGCAGAGCGGCGGCAGAAGCGATACAGCGGGAGCCGGCCGCCACCGTCTGCGCAGCGTACTCGTAGTGGCGCAGGTAGCAGGCTCGCTGGTGCTCTTGATCGTCGCCGGACTTTTCGTGCGCAGCCTCATGCGCGCGCAGCACGCCTACCTGGGTTTCGATGCCGACCACGTGCTGAATCTGGCCCTGGACCCGCGAGAAGTCGGCTACGACGACGCCCGCACCAACACGTTCTATCACGACCTCGAAGCCCGGGTCCGCGCGCTGCCTGGCGTGCAATCCGCAAGCCTCGCCTTCAGCGTGCCCATGGGAAACGTCCAAGACGGCAGCTCGATCTACATCGAAGGCCAACCGCCCACTCCCGGCCAGCCGCCCCCCGTGGTGATTTACAACCATGTGGACGAACCGTATTTCGATACCATGCGCATCCCGCTGCTGCGCGGGCGCGTCTTCCAGGAAAGTGATAATGACAAGGCGCCGCTCGTCGCCGTCGTGAACCAGACCATGGCGCAGCAATTCTGGCCCAACCAGGACGCCGTGGGGAAGCGCTTCAGCCTGAAGAGCGCCACCGGGCCCTTGGTCGAAATCGTCGGAATAGCGACGGATGGAAAATATGTATTCATCGGCTGGGACAAGAAGCCGTATTTCTTCGTCCCGCTCGCGCAGAGCTTCTCCGCGTACCGCACTCTGCAGGTTCGCTCCTCGCTGCCGCCCGAAAGCATGATCGCGCAGATGCAGAACGAAGTCCGCGCGCTCGATCCCAACATGCCGGTCACGGACGTGCAGACCATGCGCCAGTCGCTCTCGGGCGGAAATGGATTTTTCATCTTCCAGATTGGCGCGATCCTCGCCGCGGCCATGGGCCTGTTGGGCTTGGCGCTCGCCGTCGTCGGCGTGTACGGAGTCGTCTCCTTCGCCGCCAGCCAGCGCACGCATGAGATCGGCATCCGCATGGCGCTCGGCGCCGGACGTCGCGATATCCTGCGTCTGGTTTTGCAACAGGGCTTGGCGTTGGTGATCGTTGGCGTGCTGTCCGGCACCGTGCTGGCGTGGGCGCTCACGCGTTCCATGGCCACGATTCTGGTCGGGGTTAGCCCCACCGATGCGCTCACCTACGGCACGGCCACGCTGTTGCTCGCGGCGGTTGGCTTTTGGGCCTGCTACGCCCCAGCCCGCCGCGCCATGCAACTCGATCCCATGATCGCGCTGCGCTACGAATAGGAGCGACCTCACAAACACCGGATTCGCAACGGCGGGGCTTCGTGTGTGAGGACACGAGAGGCTTTGTAGGTCGTGGCTTTAGTTCATCCTGAGAGCCTGCCTGTGGCAGGCTTGAAGGGCCACGACATAAAGGCAAACAAATCACGGCGGCTTTAGCCGCTGAAGTACGGATGTTGCGGAACTCACACAGACTCTAAAGCCCGTGAAGCCGCAACAAACAACTTGAGTGCATCCGCTCTTACGGGCTATGGTCTTACGCTGCCAATTATCTTCTGACTTCCAAGGACAACTTCATGCGACGATTCATCGGCATTGCAGTTCTGCTCACCTCACTCATCCCGGCCGTAGTCTCCGCGCAATCCGCACTGCCGCAAACCCCTGTGCGCGCGGTGATCGACAATTACTTTGGCACGAACGTTGTCGATCCCTACCGCTGGCTGGAGAACACCTCCGATCCCGAAGTGATCGCCTGGATGAAGGCGCAGAACGATTACACCCGCGCCGTGCTCGCCCGCATTCCCGGCCGCGATGAATTGCTCGCGCGCATCAAGTCGCTGGATAACGCCGGCAACACGGTTTCCGCGCTGCAAGTCTGGGGCGGCCATTATTTTTATTACAAGACGGAGCCCGGCTCCGACAATCGCAAGCTCTTCACCCGCGACACGCTCAGTTCGCCCGAACGTCTTCTGGTGGACACCGAAAAAATGACCACCGCCGACGGCAAGCACTACTCCATTGATTATTTCCAGCCTTCCCTCGACGGCGTGTACGTCGCCTACGGAATTTCGCTCGGCGGCTCGGAAGAAAGCGTGCTGCACGTGCTGCAAAGCTCCACCGGCCAGGTGCTGCCCGATAGCATTGATCGCGCCGAGTTTGCTTCCCCCAGCTGGCTGCCCGACGGCAAGTCTTTCTTTTACACGCGCGCGCAAAAACTCACTCCCGACTCGCCTCCCACCGCGAAATATCAGAAGCTGAAAGTGTATCGTCACTCGCTGGGCGGCGATCCGGACAGCGAGCCTCTGGCATTCGGTTTTGGCGCCAATCCCTCCGTGAACGTGGGCGAGAATGACTTTACTGTGGTGGCCTTTTCGCCGGGCGCGCCGGATTTCCTGCTTGGGCTGGTCATCCACGGCGTGAAAAGAGAACTTGATATTTACGCGGTGCCCTTCGACGCCAATCTCAGTGCGAAAACCGTTTGGAAGAAGGTCGCGGACCAGACCGATGAAGTCACGGGCTTCGATGTGCACGGCGGCGAAATCTATCTGCTCTCCCACAAAAATGCTTCCCGCTTCAAGGTTCTGCGCACCAGTCTCGGCTCACCCGATCTGGCGCACGCCGCAGTCGCGGTGCCCGCAAGCGAAGTGGTAGTCACCGGTATCAGCGCCGCGCGCGACGCGCTCTACGTCCAGGATCTCGATGGAGGCATCGGCCGTCTGCGTCGCCTGCCCTACGGCAACGGCAGCATTCAGCCCGTAAACTTGCCCTTCTACGGCGCGATTCAAGCATTGGTGACGAATCCCAGCGAGCCCGGCGCCTGGCTGGAACTCGTTTCCTGGACGAAATCGCCGCTGTGGTATTCGCTCGACGCCAAGACCGACAAGCTGACGGACACCGCGCTCGTCCCGCCTTCCCCGGTTGATTACTCGCAAATCGAATCCGAAGAAGTAAAAGCCAAGAGCGCCGACGGCACCATGGTTCCGCTTTCCATCATTCATAAACGCGGCCTCGTCCTCGACGGCTCGCATCCCACCTGGCTCACCGGCTACGGCGCCTACGGCATCAATTACGATCCATACTTCGACCCCACAATTCTGGTGTTTCTGGAGCGCGGCGGCATCCACGCCATCGCGCACGTGCGCGGCGGCGGCGAGTACGGAGAAGACTGGCACCTAGGCGGACAGAAGCTGACCAAGCAGCACACCATTGACGATTTCATTGCCGGCGGCGAATACCTGATCGAACACAAATACACTTCCGCGGCTCACCTGGCAGGCGAAGGAACCAGCGCCGGAGGAATCACCATCGGCGGCGCCATCACGCAACGCCCGGAGATGTTCGGGGCCGCGCTGATTCGCGTCGGCGACTCAGACTCGCTGCGCTCGGAAACCATGGCCAGCGGTCCAGCGAATATTCCGGAGTTCGGAACGGTGACGGAAGCGGACGGATTCAAAGCACTCTTTGGCATGGACGCGTATCAGCACGTCAAACCCAATACGCCCTACCCGGCGGTACTTTTAACAACTGGCGTGAACGATCCGCGCGTCGCCCCCTGGCAAGCGGCCAAGATGACCGCCCGCCTGCAAGCCTCGACCAGCAGCGGCAAGCCCATCCTGCTGCGCGTGGACTACGACGCCGGCCACGGCATCGGCTCCACAAAATCCCAGCGCGACATCGAACTAGCCGACGAAGTTGCCTTCCTCTTCTGGCAACTAGGCGTCACAGGCTACGCGCCAAGCCCCGGCGCGAAGTAGTCCACAACATCATGCCGAAAAACGTAGGGGCGGGTCCCGCGCCCGCGAGACCCGCCCCCTCAACATAGCCGCCACACCAGCGCCGTTTTACCCTGAGACCCTGCCGGCGGCAGGGTCGAACGGGAGGCACGGCATAAGTTAGCCCAGGCCGGAAGGCCTGGGAAAATCCGCAACGAAAATCCGGAGCGCCGGAGGTGCGACACAAGCTTCATACGTCGCCGCTACCGTCCCGCACCCGCTGTCGCCCGATTTAATCCGCGCCAATCCCGGAAAATGTTAGCCACTAAAACGGGCTCGCCGCCGTCGGTCCCGCATCGCGCAATGGCGGCGCCGTCGTGGACCCCTGGAATTTCGGCTTGCCCAGTTTCACGATCCAGATCCCGCTGTTGATGTCGTTGAAAAAAATCAATCCATTCGCAGGCTGTGCACCCCATGTGAACGGCAGATTCGCGCGATAGCCATTCGGGTCGCCCGGGAAAAAACTCGCAATCTCGCGGCCCTGCTCGTACAGATTGCCGCGCAACTCGCCGGAAATATCCACCGCACGTCCGCCGCCCGCGTAATCACCCAGGTACAGAATGTCGTTGTCTGGCCACACGTTGTGCATCCCGCCTTCGGGAACTTCATAGTTCGCCACTTCACGCGGGTGCTCGATATCAGAAACATCCATCACATGCAAAATCCCACGCACCGGAATCCGTTCCTTGCTACTGATCTCGAAATATCCGGGAAACACTTCATCGCCCACAAACACATAATTCTTGTAACGAAATGCCGTGTGCGAACCCGCGAGCCAGCCGTCTCCATACAATTCGTAATGATTGAATTTGTACTGCGCCACCAGCTTCGGATTTTCCGGGCTTCCGCCCTTGATCCCGTTGCCGACGTCCAGAATCACCAGGCCGTCGCGCCAGTACGCCAGATAAGCCAATCCATCCTTCACGTACAAATCGTGCAGATAGCGCCCCGTGCTGATCATGCCCTCGCCCATCGGCGAAGCAATCGTTTGCTCCTGCGACTTTTCCGTCTGCCAGCGCGCCACTTCTTTCGGGTGCGCCGCGTCCGCAAAATCAATCACGCGCAGCGAGCCGGTGGCGTCGTCCGTGATGTACGCGTAATGCGTGTTGATAAACGCGCTGTGCACTCCGCCCGTCACCGTCTCGGTGTATTCCGAAATCACTTTCAAATGCGCCGGGTCCGAAGCATCAAAAAACACAATCCCATTCTTGCGATTCGAAGCGCCTTCGCGCGTGAACACTCCCACTTTTTCGTCCGGCGTGGTGCTCACGTCGTTGTAAAGCCGCGCGTCCGCCTTCAAACTGTCCAGCGCCTTGGGATGCGCCGCATCAGAAATGTCGTAGGCGTAAAGCCGGTCTCCCATCGTCGCGACGTAAAGATGATTGCCTACGACCCATTCTTCCGTCGTCTGCACCACCTTGCCGTCGGCACTCTTGGAAGGGATGTGAGCCACCACCTCCAGCCCGCGCTGCACGTTGCGCGGCGCCACTACGATCGAAGCGCTCGCCGTGTGCCCGCCGATCGCCGCCGTCACTTCGTACGTGCCGGGTAAATTCGCCACGAACCCGCCGTCCGGATAAACCGTGCCCTGCGGTCCGCTGACCCTCCAACTCGTCAGCAAATCTTTCGGAGCCGCAGCCGCGCCCTTAGCCGCAATCGGCTTCGCAGTGAAGTGCACCACGTCGCCGGTCTTCGCCGTCGTCGCCGCAGGCTCCAACGCAATTCTTTGCCACGTATCCGCCACCACCTGCACGGTAATCTCGCCGCGCGCCGGACCGCCCGTCGCCACCACAGTCGCCGTACCCGGCGCCAGCGCTTTCACCAGGCCGGAATCATCCACCTTCGCGATTGCCGGCTGCTTGGAGCTCCAGTGAATCGCCACATCCGTCCGCGGGTCTCCATTCGCCGACCGCGCCGTCGCCGTCAGCACCGTGGATCCGCCCACCACCAGCGCCTGCTTCAGCGGCGCCACCTCCACCGTCGCCGGCGGAGGCGTTCCCACCGTCACCGTCGCAAATCCCGGCTTGCCCGCCACCACTGCTCCCACCGTCACTTGCCCCGCCGCGCGAAAAACCACGGTGCCGTCCTCATCCGCTCCGGCGATGTCCGGCGGCAACGCGATCCAGATCATGGGCTTCACATCAATCGTCTTTCCGGCGTCGTCCTTGGCCACCGCCGTGAACTTGATCTTGTCTCCCACATGCGCCGTGATGTTCGTCGGCGTGATTTCCACCGTCTTCGGTTTCGGCGGCGTAGCCGGCGCGCCAACTTCCTGCCCAAAAATCACCGGCGCCCCCACCAGTGCCGCCGCAAACATCCAACCCGCCAAATACTTCGACGCGATTCGCATGCAGAACTCCTCTCAACAGTCAGAATCAGAAAATCTCAGAAATTGTCGTGTGAGAACTTGTACCGAAGGCGCAGCATTGTCAATAGCAAGAGGCGAAAATGACGGGAAGCGCGGATCGTCTTCCATGCAGTTTCGGAACGCGTCTAGGTTTCGTAGCGCCGGCGTCTCGCCGGCTCTTCCGCCGTTGCAATCGCCGTTGAATTTGCCGGTGACTCTGCGTTTGAATTTGTAGCGGCCGCCTTTAGGCGGGCGTAGTTGCTATTGAAGTGCTCGCGCTGCGACTAAGCCACCGCCCTCTGCCGCTCCGCCCCAGCAATCTCGGCCACAATCTCCAGCGCAGCCTTGCGGGGATTCGCCGCCGCGGTAATCGGCCGTCCCACCACCAGGTAATCAGCCCCCGCGCGAACCGCATCGCCAGGAGTCGCGATGCGCGACTGATCGTTCGTCGCAGCCGAAGCCGGACGCACTCCCGGCACCAGAATCTTGAACTCAGCACCCAGCTCCCGCCGCACCGCCGGAGCCTCCAGCGCCGAACAAACCACTCCATCCATCCCAGCCGTCCTCGCCAGCCGCGCCAGCGCCACCACCCGCGACCCCAGCGACCCCTCCATCCCAATTTCCCGCAGTGTCAGGCTCGTCGAAGCTCGTCAGCACCGTCACCGCCAGCAGCGCCGGACGGTTCTTCTTCGCACCCGCAGCCTCGCGCGCCGCCCGCATCATCGCCAACCCGCCGGAAGCATGCAAAGTCATCAAACGCACGCGCGGCAGCCGCACCGCAGCAGCCACCGCATGTGCCACAGTATTCGGAATGTCGTGGAATTTCAGATCAAGGAAGACGTCGAAGCCCAGGTCCGCAAGTTTTGTAACCGCTCGCGGACCCTCCGCAGTAAAGAGTTGGCCTCCGACTTTAAACATCCCGGCCGCTCCGCGCAGTTTCCGCGCCAAAGCAGTCGCTGGACCAAGCTGGTCCAGGTCTAATGCAACGATCAGTTTCCGGGATGAGCTGTTGCTGGGCGTGTTGGCACCTTTAGGAGTTCGAGCCGGACTTTCGCAAGCCCGTGCTGGTCGAATCCTAACTTACGTGCCACTTCGTAGGAAACATCTAATTCGCGTCCTTCCACGTACGGTCCGCGGTCGTTGATCCGGACCACCTGGCTGCGGTGGTTCCGCATATTCACAACGCGCACGATGGACCCCAGCGGAAGCGTGGGGTGGGCGGCAGTGTCTGCGTACATATCATAGGTCTCGCCGTTAGCGGTCGGCAAGCCGTCGAAATCGTCTCCGTACCAGCTGGTGGTGCACTCCCACACGGCTAGCGGCTTCTCCTGGTGACTGGCCTGGTTTAAGGGGTTCGCTACAGCTGGGGTGATGCCAAGCGCGACCTCTGCAGGAGAAGGGTTGCCCGGTTTTCCCGCCGCCGCTGGATTCACGGACGTGGTAACCGCGAGCAGACCCAATCCTAAAAACACCGACTGCAGAATCACGAAAATCTTGCCCTTCATGTTCACCTAACCTTGTTTGAAACCAGCACTAAATTCTACCTGTTCGGGGGTACAGTGGCAATCAGTTTATCGCTGTAGAGCTCCCCGTAACTTGCTGATTTCAAATGTATTTTCGTCCCGGCACCACATTTCCAGACCGCTTACGAGCCGTTCAGAAGCCCGCGGGTCCACAAAGTGGGCCGTACCTACTTCCACCGCTGAGGCGCCTGCCAGCACGTACTCAGCGATATCTGCCGGTTTTTCAATGCCTCCGAGTCCGATTACCGGGATCTTTACAACTCGGCAAGCCTCGTAAACCAGCCTCATGGTTATAGGTTTTATGGCCGCGCCCGACAACCCTCCCGTCGTACTACCGAGACGGGACCTCCGGTTGTGTGCGTCTATACACAGTGCAGGGTAGGTGTTCGCGATTACTACAGCATCCGCTCCTTCCGCTTCGGAGACCTTTGCGCTAACTCCAATCATATTAACATTCGGTGAGAGCTTTACCCACAGCGGGCGCTTCGCAGCAGCCCTCGCGGCTCCCACAACGGCACCTGTCAGGGAGGGGTCAGTACTATATTCGATGCCCCCGCGTTCCACGTTGGGGCAGGAGATGTTCAGCTCATAGGCGGCCAGCCCCTCGGCATCTTCCAGAACCCGGATCACTTCCACGTAGTCCGCGATCGTATGCCCGAAGACGTTGGCAATTACCGCAGTGTTGTAACGGCGCAACAGTGGCAGCTTATCGGCTACGAACGCCCGCACCCCGATATTCTGCAGCCCGATGGCGTTCACCATCCCGCTGGCCGTCTCGCAGATCCTGGGCGCAGCCGCCCCTTCCATCGGCTGCGCGGAAAGCCCCTTCACCACGATTCCGCCCAGCCGGTTCAAATCCACCAGATGCGCGAACTCCACTCCATACGCAAAAGTGCCGCTCGCTGCGATGATCGGGTTTTTTAGGGTAAGGGTACCAATGCTGACTCGGAGGTCAACTGAAGCGGGCCGTTGAGGGCTGCGTGCCGGCGCCGACGAACTCACAATGCGCCCAGTCTAACACGCCGGTCAAGATTTCAAGCGCGCCGGGCGGGGTCAGTCTCCGATTGCGCGACAGATCAGGAACTCACGATTCAGGTTACGCCAGAACTTACCGCGGAGCCACGATGGCAGAATCGCGCGTAAATCAAGACTCACAATTGGGTATTATTCGGCATTCGCTTGAGGGTGACGCAGACGAGTGAGAATTGCGCGTACAGCTATTTGGTGTCTGATAATCTGAACTGCCAGGTATTCTCGTGAGAGCAATTGAATCGGCGACTCCCGCAGCATACTGGGGTACGGGTAGATACTGCGGATCGTTGCAAGGATACACGAGGGACGGTAATTGTGCTGCATTCCGCTGCGAAATCTGGGCTTTCAGTGGTTTCGGCTGGCCGATTTGAAGACGGCAGTCCGCCTCCTTGCACAAAACAGTTTGAATCCGATCGCAACAGAAATGCAGTCAGAAAATTCATCAAAGATTCGCGCCATTTCGATGTCTCGAAAATGGGCATTCCGCGCGCGGATGCCCGACTGCACGGCCGGGCACGCGGGAAATATCGCAGAAAATCAGTACGCAGACACAGCCGCTAGCGTCATCCGCATGAAGCGTTTCGAATGGTTCCGATGAGCTCGCTGAGGCGTGTAGCCGTTGAACGAACACCGATATACAGCTCCAGATATCACTATGTGCCCTTGGGAGACGGGCTACAGCAATGCCTGACGAGCGCTCATATCGGAGACTGTTTCCACGCCGCGACGAGAGCAGAACGTTTCTGGCCTGCGAAAAGATGACGCCTTTGCCTCTGCGCGGAAGCTGCGCTACTATGAGGGTCGCGGCGTGAAGCTCTCGATACCGAATCGCCAGGAAATTCTTCTAGCAAGCAAACATTGACAGCATCCTGAGGCAGCCGACAAGATGCTGCGCAAATGCATTCGTACTACTCGGGAACTGACCCTCGCTAAGAGCTCGAATCGGTCCCATCCGAATTCTGAGGGGATTCCGTCGCATGCGAACTTCCCGCCGTCTATGCTAGGATGATGCGCCAGATGCGCGTCGTAGAAAAAAGACAGCTCCTCTCCGCGGAAGAAATCAGCCGCACCCTCAACCGTTTAGCCCATGAAATCGTGGAAAAAAGCGGCGGCACCAAAGACCTCGCGCTGATCGGCGTGCGCCGCCGCGGCGTTCCTCTCTCCGAACGCCTGGCGAAAACCGTCAAAGATTTCTCCGGCGTGGATATCCCGGTCGGCACCATAGACATCACGCTCTACCGCGACGATCTTTCCACCGTCGGCCCGCAACCCGTCGTGCACTCAAACGAAATCAGTTTCAGCGTGGATGATCGCGACCTCGTAATCGTGGACGACGTGCTCTACACGGGCCGCACCATTCGCGCCGCCATGAACGGTCTCTTCGATCTCGGCCGGCCCAAGCGCATCCGCCTCTGCGTGCTGATTGACCGCGGCCATCGCGAAATGCCCATCGAGGCGACGTTCATCGGCAATTCGGTCCAAACCAGCGACACTGAAATCGTGGAAGTACACTTGAAGGAAATTGATGGCGATGAACGCGTCGTGCTCGTCGATCGCGTTCCCTGAAACCTGGCAATCCTCGCGGAGGCCGGAAACAACCGTAACTAAAGGGAAAAAGTGCTGCAGCGCCTGGAACACCTGCTCGGAATCGAAGACCTCACCCGCGAACAAATTTCTTTTATTCTCGATCAGGCCAAGCCTTTCCAGGAATTTCAGCGTCATCCCCTGAAAAAATTAGCCACTCTGCGCGGCAAGACCGTCGCGATTGCCTTCTTCGAAAATTCCACGCGCACGCGCATCAGTTTCGCCACCGCCGCCGCTCGCCTGGGCGCGGACACCATGAACCTGCAGGCCGAGGCTTCCAGCCTGAAAAAAGGCGAATCGCTTCTCGACACGGTGCGCACTCTGGAAGCCATGCGCCCCGACGGCCTGGTCATCCGCCACAGCTCGTCCGGCGCGCCGGAATTTGTCGCCGACCGCCTAGGCGTCCCCGTCATCAACGCCGGAGACGGCACGCACGAGCATCCCACTCAAGCGCTGCTCGACGCGCTCACCATCCGCGACCGCAAGGGCCAGCTCGAGGGCTTGAACCTCACCATCCTCGGCGACGTGCTGCACAGCCGCGTGGCCCGCTCCAATATCCACTTGCTCAGCAAATTCGGCGTGCGCACCACGCTCTGCGGACCCGCCATGTGGGTGCCGCGCGAACTGGAAACTCTCGCGCCCAACGTCCGCCGCGTCACGCGCATCGAAGAAGCACTCGACGGCGCGGACGCAATCATCGCGCTGCGCGTGCAGACCGAGCGCCTGCACGAACCCGCGCTCGCCGCCGAAGAATATATTTTGCGTTACCAACTCACGCCGCAGCGCCTGCAACTCGCGCGGCCCGGCGCGCTGGTGCTGCATCCCGGCCCCATGATTCGCGGCCTGGAAATTGACGGCGCCGTTGCCGATGGCCCGCAATCCTGCGTCCTCGAACAGGTCACCAACGGCCTCGCCATCCGCATGGCCCTGCTCTACCATCTCGTCGGCGGCGCCGCCGTGGAACCTCCGCCGCCAGGTAAAACATAATGAGCGCCAATACGAACGCGCGTAAGAAGCTGAGAATCTTTGTAGGTCGTGGCTTCAGCCACGACATCATCACAGCAACCGAAGAGCGGCTTCAGCCGCTGAAGTACCGGTTCTGCATTTGCCGCAGCGACGCCACGAGGCCAAATCATGCCAACCACTAACAACCGCTTGCTGTTAATCAAGAATGGCCGCGTGCTCGATCCCGCGACGAAAACCGACGCCACAACCGATGTTCTGTTCGATGGCGCTCGCATCGCCAAAATTGCCGCCAATTTATCCGCGCCCGACGCCGAAATCTTCGATGCCACCGGCCTCATCGTCGCGCCCGGCTTCATCGATCTCCACTGCCACCTGCGCGAGCCCGGCCAGGAAATGTCCGAAACCATCGAAACCGGCACGCGTTCTGCCGCTCGCGGCGGATTCACAGCCGTCTGCTGCATGCCGAATACTCAACCCGTGAACGACAACGCCTCCGTCACGCGCTCCATCGTCGAACGCGCCGCCGCTGCCGGAGCCGTGCACGTCTGGCCGATCGGCGCGGCCTCCGTAGGCAGCAAAGGCGAAGCCCTTGCCGAAATCGCCGCGATGAAAGATGCCGGAATCGTCGCCGTCAGCGACGACGGCAAGCCCGTAGCCACCGCGCGCCTGATGCGCCAGGTCATGGACTACTGCAATTCGCTCGATCTGCCGGTGATTGACCACTGCGAGGATCCCTCGCTCTTCGCCGGCGGCGTTATGCGCGAAGGCCCGCGCTCCATCCGCCTCGGCTTGAAGGGAATTCCCGCGGAATCGGAATCCATCTGCGCCGGACGCGACGTCGAGCTCGCCATTGCTCACCCGCGCCCGCCTGCACATCGCGCACATGTCCACCACTGGAGCGCTAGATTACGTCCGCCACGCCAAAAAGTTAGGCATGCGCGTCACCTGCGAAGTCACGCCGCACCACTTTACCCTCTGCGACGAAGACGTCCGCTACGACACCAACTACAAAATGAATCCGCCGCTAGCCTCGCGCGCGGATCGCTCCGCATTGATCGCCGGCCTAGCCGACGGCACCGTGGACGCCATCGCCACGGACCACGCGCCGCATCACGCCGCCAGCAAAGATGTGGAATTCGATCGCGCGCCCTTCGGCATCATCGGCTTCGAAACCGCGCTCTCTCTCTCGCTCGGCGAACTTTTCCACTCCGGAAAAATTTCCCTCCCGCGCCTCGTCGAACTTTTCACCACCGGCCCCGCGCGCGTCCTAGGTATCGAAAGAAAAATCGCCGTGGGCGGCCCCGCCGATATCACGATTTTTTCCCCCGATCTCGCCTGGACCTACCGCGCATCCGAATCTCCCAGCAAGTCCCGCAACACGCCCTTCGACGGCCGCACCTTCCGCGGCGCGCCCAGTAGCCACAATCGTCGGCGGCCAAATCGTCTATCGCCGCCAACTCACCGCCACCGCATAGTCGCAACTCGTCACAAAAGATGCCGTGGTTGTCATCCCGAACGCAGTCCCGCGCTTTTTCTTTCCTGTCCCGCGAATGCGGGACGGGCGCGGGACGTAGAGAGGGATCTGTTTTTTGTGGAGACGGTAAGCGAATCTTTGTAGGTCGTGGCTTTAGCCACGACACAAACGCGGTAAAAGACGCACGGCTTCAGCCGCTGAAGTACGATTTTGAAGTTATTCCACAGACTCGCCAGCGTTATCTTTGGAATTCCACGGTAAGAACCATATGCGTCGCGGTGGGCTTGCCGTCCATCAGCGCAGGTTCAAATATCCACAGCGCCACGGCTCGTTCGGCCTCATGTTGCAACAAGCGCGGACCAGACAGCGGTTTCGTTGATCGCACGTTTCCCTTTTCGTCAATCAAAGCGTCGAGTTTCACCTCGCCACCCGTGTCCAGCCCCTTCGCCCAGGGCGGAATGACTGCCGGAGATTGCGACACAATTCTTGCCGGAATTGTTTCCCCGCCGTTCGGACCTTTGGCGTCGCGATGTCTCGTCTGCTCCGCCGTTTCCTGGTCGGCATCGCGCACACTTTCGCGCGCCTCCAGTTTGGGCGCGTATGTCGAAACCACCGAAGGTGCTCCCGGGGGAACTGCGGACGCGCTGGCGTTGCTCGCAAGCGCAACTTTCGCATTGCGCGCTTCAGTCTGCTGCTGGATCTTCTGCGCCGCTTGCGCCGGCGTCGCGCCAGAATTGTTGCCATGTGCCGGCGCTTCCACATCAGCACCCGACGCACCCGATTTGCTAGCCATCATCGGCGTTGCTTGCGCCGCTGCGGCCTGCTTCGCCTGCGCCACAGCTGCCGCCGCAAGATTCTTGCTGCGAACCTTAACCCGGTGCGCGTGCCACCCAAATCCCAGCGCGATCACCAGCAACACCGACGCGGCGATTCCCACTCCCATCGCGCCCTTCCCATAAGTCAATCGGTGCAGCTTGTGTCCCAGCGGCGTCAGCTTTGCAATAAGTGTTGCTTTGAGCCCTCCTGCGACTTCAGTCTCGCCCTCACCCGCGGCGTCCGCGCTCGTCTCGCCGTGCTCCGGCGCATCCTCGGATATCACTTCCAGTCCGGGTTCTTTCGTTTCCGCGGCCGCGGATTCGCGCTTCGGTTTTCGTTTGGGATCGGTGGCAATCAGCTTCGCCAGCAGTTCCGCGTCTTTCGTGTCGTCGCGCCCGGCATCGTCTTCGCCATCGTCGGCGGACTCAGTCAACGCCTCTTCCGCTTCTTCCAACTCCTCCGCGGTATGATGCGCAGGAAGGTTGCCCGCGTCTGCGGCAACACTTTCCGTGGACCCGGCAGCAACTTCTTCACTCGCCGGCGTGCTAGCCTCCGTAATCGGCGCGCCAGTCGGAGCAGGTGCGGACGCCGGAAGCATATCCAGCGCCTCCACATTCCTCGGCGCCACCACCGCCACAGGAGCTGCGGGAGCAACCGCGGGAGAAACCGCAAGACCAGCCGCCGCCAGCGCGTCCCAAAAATGCGGATCTCGCGTCGTGAATTCCAGATCCACGTAGCCGGACTCCGCCACCTGCCGCCACTCCAGCACCTTGCACAGAATTTCTCGTCCGGTCTGTTCGTTGCGCAGAAAAACACACTGCCCCTGCGTCACTTTCGAACTCAGACTCACCACCGCGCCGTTGCCGAAGACGATCGTCGTCTTGGTCGTCTCCGTAAATATCTGGCGCTGCTCCGATCCCTCGACGTGCTTCGCCCCTTGAAGCGTTACCGGGACTTCCCGCACGTCCGCGTTATCGTGTCCTGCCGAATCAGCCATCGCTCTTCACACCATCGAATGGAATTTGCTGCATTGCCGCTGTGCCCCCCGGCGCCCCTGGAAGTTGGAGTGCTGCCGTTTGCCCGCTGCTCTGCGCGCGCGCCGGTCCCATGTCCGGCCGCTCCGCTTCGCCCCGGCTATGTCCAAATGGTGCCGTCCGCCGCCGTCCACCGCAATAGCCGGGAAGTACCAATGTTCCCCATTACTACCGTCCCCTCCGCCAGTTACAGGTTTTTCGGTCACATACAGGCGCGCGTCCGTGTATCAATTCGACACCCTGCCCCCGTTTCCGCCGCATCACCCTCTGGCCTCAGCGGAAATGTTGCCAGTCAGCGCTTCGTCGGGGACAGCCCGCGGTTTGCGGTCCTCTCGGACATAATCGGTTCGGCTACAAATCACGTTAACCGGAAAGTGAACAGCTAATCGGCGTCGCGCCCTGCTTCGCTCCCGCGCAAATCAGCTGTGATACATTCTTCATCACTAAGAAACTCAGTCTGAGGACCTGCAAAAATGGAAAAGCGTCTATCCGCTGCTGTCCGTGTAAACTATTTCGCGATCCTTGCTCTTCTGCTCCTTGCTCCCGCGTCCGCCATCGCCCAGAAACCCGCGGCCACTTCGCCATCCACCGCCGCCACCGCCGAAAATCGCACAGCGCACGCCCTCGATCTAGCCCGCACCGATCCGCTGAATCTCTACGCGTTTCTCGCCCGCATGCCCAAGGGTGCGGACCTGCACAACCACCTCACCGGCGCGGTTTACGCCGAATCCTGGATTCGCTATGCCGCCGAAGACAATCTCTGCCTGGACCTCGCCACGCACTCTTTTTTCCAGTCGCGCGCCATGACCGATAGCCTGCCCCCCCAACCCGTCTGCGGCGACGGCAATCTCCCCGCCGCACGCGCGAATCAGGATCAGCATCTCTACGACGCCCTCATTGATGCATTCTCCATGCGCAGTTTCGTTCCCTCCGCCGGCGCCAGCGGCCACGATCACTTCTTCGACGCCTTCGCCAAATTTCACGGCATCTCGCACATTCACACCGGCGAATTTCTCGACGAAGTAGCCACCCGCGCCGCCGCGCAGAATGAGCAGTACATGGAATTGATGCTCACGCCGCCATTCGACCACACCGCCGCCATCGCCAAAGAACTCGGCTGGCACGCCGATCGCAGCTTCAGCGATTTTCGCGATCAGCTTCTAGCGAAAGGATTGCGCGACGACATCGCCGTCGTGCGCGCGGATCTCGATGAAGCCGAATCCACGCGCCGCCAGGCCGAACACTGCGGCGAACCAACCCAAACGCCCGCCTGCGCCGTGCAGTTGCGTTACATCTACCAGGTGCTGCGCGGATTTCCCGCCGAGCAGGTTTTCGCGCAAACCCTCCTCGGCTTCGAAGCGGCCTCCGCGGACCCGCGTGTCGTGGGCATAAATCTCGTGATGCCCGAAGACGGTTACGTTTCTATGTCCGACTACGCCCTGCAAATGCGCATGGTCGGCTTCCTGCACGGTGTGTACCCTAAAGTTCACATAACTCTGCATGCCGGCGAACTCGCTCCCGGCCTCGTCACCTACGCAGGACTTTCCTTTCACGTTCGCCAGGCCGTCGAAGTTGCTCACGCCGAGCGCATCGGCCACGGCGTCTCCATCATGTATGAGGAACGTCCCTACGATCTGCTGAAGGAAATGGCCGCGAAACACGTGATGGTGGAAATCAATCTCAGCAGCAACGACCTGATTCTAGGCATCAGCGGCAAGAATCATCCCTTCCCGATTTACCGCAAATTCGCCGTCCCCGTCGCGCTATCTACAGACGACGAGGGCGTGTCGCGCATCGATCTAACGCACGAATACGTCCGCGCAGTAGAAACCTACGCGCTCACCTACCCAGATCTGAAACAAATGGTCCGCACCAGCCTCGAACACGATTTTCTACCGGGCCCCAGCCTTTGGCGCGAGCAAGATGTGTTCACTCGCCCGGCAGCCGCCTGCTCCGCGGAATTTCTTGGCGCGGAAAAGCCGACGGCCAATTGCGCCGCCTTCCTCAAATCCAGCGAAAAAGCCCAGCAACAATGGGAACTAGAGCGCCGCTTCCGCATCTTCGAATCCACCAACTGACGCCAGGTAGCACAGGCCTGCCCGCCGGGGCGGGCAATCTTGCCCGTGCTCCTCGTGCTGAAGGTTTTGGTAGCGCCGGCGTCCCGCCGGCTCTGTTGCCTTTGAATTTGTAGGGGCGCTGCTTGCTGCGCCCCAGCTTGCCACGATGTCAGCACGATCACGCGAGCGATTCTGCCGTCTGTTGCCGAGTCCGCGGAAACTCCCGAACTTCGCGGGCACTGCCCCGCGATTCGATTGGTGTTCCCGGTTATGCGCGCGGCCGGGGTGGACGGTACGAAACTATAGCGGGAGGCCGAGCTTGTGCAGTAGCGCGGGCCAGCGCGGATCGGCCTTCAAGTGGTCGAAGGCCGGGAAGCGGATCACGGCGGTGATCTCGTCGTCCTGATCCGCGCGGGCTTTTTCGAGATCATCGAACGCCTTGTCGCGATTTCCCGCCAGAGCATAGGCTACCGCTGCGTTCGCGGGCATCTTACCGTCGCCGATAGCCTCCATGAATTCAGCGAAACCTTTCGCGTCCGGGCTCCACGAACGCATGGCCAGCGCGTCGCCCCGCGGACCCGCCTTCTGCAAGGTACTCACGGCCTCGGCAAACTGGCCCTGCGTGGCCTCCATCTGAGATAGATAGAAGAGCCCCGGCCCGAACCTGGGATCACGCTCGAAGATCTGATCGAACTGCTCTCGGGCTTCGCCAAACTTGTGAGTGTCCATCAGCGTGAGAGCGTAGTTCGTCTTCACGATCGCCGCGAGCGGATCCAGAGCCAGCGCCAGGCGGAACTGCTTCAGCGCTTCTTCCAGCTGATTCATCGGCATCAGATAATTGAAGGCGTAAAAATAATGCGCGTTAGCGTTGTTTGGATTCAGTTCGATCGCCCGGCGAAACTCCGGCTCCGCAGCGCTCCATTTCCAGGCGGTGGCCAGCGCGTTGCCACGCGCCACATGCGCGTCAGAACTGGTATCGTCCAGCTCAACGGCTTTTTGGGAAGCCTGATCCGCCAGCGGCAAGGATTGCTCCGGCGGAATCAAGCGCCCGTAACCCGCGGCGACCACATAGCTATTCGCAAGGCCTGCCCACGCCAGTGCGTAATCCGGATCGGCGGCCACCGCCTGGCGGAACAACTCGACGCTCTTGAGGATCCCCGGTTTCGTGCGGCCGTACAACTGCTGCTGCGCTTCCAGGTAGAAGCGGTAGGCGTCGGGGTTCTTCGTGCCGGCGCTGCCCATTTTTGCCTCGGCGTTGCCGGTCGCATTTACGTGCAATTTTTTCGCAACGTCGCGGGTAATGTCGCTCTGCACCTGCGTGACGTCAGCCATTTTGCGTTCGTAGTGCTCGCCCCACATTTCCGAACCGTCGGCGGTGCTGACCAGATCCGCTTGCACTGCCACCGTATCGCCATGCTGCGTGACGCGGCCCATCAGCACCGACCCCACGTTGAGGTCCTTGCCGATTTTTTGCGGATCGTCTGCGCTGTTCTTGAACCGGAACACCGTGCTCCGCGCCATCACTTTCACGTCGGGCAATTGCGAAAGCGTCCCGATCAGGCTTTCGGTAAGCCCATCGCTCAGATATTCGTTGTTCGGGTCCGAGGTGGCGTTGACGAATGGCAGCACCGCGATGGAGGTGACTTTTTCGCCGGACGAGCGCCCGTGCATGAAGTAATAGCCGCCGGCGCTGGCGAGAGCGAGCGCTGCAGCGACGGCGCCGCCGATCCACAATTTGCGCGAAGCGCCGGCATGCGCAGCTGGCACCGTCGCGGAACCGGAGGATGGTTGCGCTGGCGATGCGGCACTCGTGGAGCTTATACCACCGGCCGCTGCAGATACGCTGCCGGACGCGTCGCTGACGCGCGTCGAGCGCCCGGAATCCTGTTCGCGCTTCAGTCGCGCCAGGTCCGCGCGCATGTCGGCGGCGGACTGGTAGCGCAGCGTTCGGTCCTTCTCCAGCGCCTTGTTAATGATGCGTTCCAGCTCCGCCGGCGTTTCGGGATTCAGCCGCACGGGAGCCGCCACCGCGCCATCCAGGATCGCTTTGAAGATCACGCCGGACGTTTCGCCGCGGAAAGGCAGCGTGCCGGTCGTCATTTCATAAAGCACGGCGCCGAAGGAGAACAGGTCGGAGCGGCTATCGAGTTCCTTTCCCCGAACCTGCTCCGGCGACATGTACGCAACGGTGCCCATGGTGCTGCCGGGGCTGGTGAGATGTTCGGCGGAGACTCCCAGCGTGGCGCCCTCGCTCGCATCCGCGGGTATTTTGGACGCGGAAGAGCCCGCGCCCGTGAACGTAACCTTTGCCAGTCCAAAGTCAAGAATTTTGGCGTGGCCGCGTTTGGTGACAAAAATATTGGCCGGCTTGATGTCGCGGTGCACGATGTGTTCGGCGTGCGCGGCATCCAGCGCGTCGGCGATCTCGATGGCGAGCGTGAGCAAGTCTTCGCCATCCATGGGGCGGCCGTTGATGCGGTGCTTGAGCGTCTGCCCATCCAGGAATTCCATGGCGATGAACGCCTGGCCATCCTGCTCTCCGATGTCGTAGATCGTGCAGATGTTGGGATGGTTCAGGGCGGAGGCCGCTTGCGCTTCGCGCTGAAATCGCGCCAGAGCTTGCGCATCGCCGGCCACATCCTGCGGCAGAAATTTAAGCGCCACGAAGCGTTTCAGGCGCGAGTCTTCGGCCTTGTAAACCACACCCATGCCTCCGCCGCCGAGCTTTTCGATGATGCGGTAGTGGGAGAACGTCTGGGCTATGGCAGACTGGCGTGTCCGGCATGTCCGCACATCTTAGGTGGGAGCAGAAGGCAAGTCAACGCAGAGAAAACTCACGCACGGTTCGAATCTCAACCGCCAACAAAGCCTACGGCGTCGAATTACTCGGCGAACGGAACACATACGCGACGACCAGATCCACGTCCATTTTCTTTTCGTTCATCGTCGCTGGATTCACCGTCCAGGTCTTCACCGAAGCGATTGCCTGCTCCGTCAAAGACGGCACGGAGCGAATCGCTGTCACCTTTTTCACTTCGCTGTACTTGTTTATCAGCAGATCGAGCACTACGGCCCCCGTCGCCACACTGTTTGGAGGATACACAGCGTAAAACGCTTGAGCCATCTGCGGCGGCATGTATCCCGCAGGAAGTGGAGGCGTAACCAGCGCGCCAGGCGGCAGTTGCAAACCCTGGGTTTGCGGCGTGCCGGGGTTGAAGACTACTTGAACATTGATTGTGGACGCGACTTGGTTTCCATCCATCCTGCCGGGCGTGAAACTCCAGGTGTTCACGGCGGTGGTCGCTGCCGCGGTCAGGCCCGGGATGTCGCGCACCACCTGCACGCCTTGCACGTGACCTCCCGGGTCCACGTTCACCGCCAGTGACACCAGCCCGGACGCAATATTGTCAAAAGGATAGGGAATGTCGCTCGCCGCGGTGAGCACCGGCGCCACAAAATGCGAGCCGGCCGAAACTTTGCTTCTTGTTGCCGCGAGCCCGATGCAGACAAGCAACAGCGCGACCAGCGTCAATTTTGCGTTCTCCCTCATACGTCCCTCTTTCGCTGCAATCATGAATGGATTTCGTCTCCGCCGAGCATTTCTGCAATTCTCCGTTGCGAGATCGTCTGGTCAATCAGGGACGAGAAGTCCGGCACTTGGCGCTTATCCTAGGTTGAGCCGGAAAGGATGTCAACGAATCCCGAATGTTGGTAGTGGGTCATCTCTAACGACGCCGACCGTGTCAAGAGATTGTTCTTCCGCTTTTTGCTCTGTCCGCGCACACCCGTACGCGGGCGCAGCTGAACCCTGCTCTTCGGCGATTGGTTCGCCGTCGATTCCTGTTCCTCTGTGTTCACCCAGCTCGCTCAACCCGCGTCAGTTCATCAATCCGGTGTTGCCCACCAACCATCTCTTCGATCCCTGTGGACCATGATGAGTAATTCGAACTCCCTCCCCTTCAGGGAGGCGGGTAGCCTAATCAGTTTCACAGTCACAAGATTGCAGGACTATGACCCACGTCTGGCATCCCCGCACAGGTAGCACCGCTTTTCTGCCGCAACTGGCCACGACGACAGAACTCTGGATAATCGATTTGGTCGCGCAACATGATCCACAGCCGGATCGCGAGTTTGCGCGCTGCAGCGACTCTGGCTTTACCCAATCCCTTCGGTGCCAGCTTGCGCCGGTAGAAACGCTGCAACTCCGGGTCTCGGCGTACGGCGTGTATGGCCGCCTCGCACCAGAGAAAACGCAGTAGCGGGTTCCCTTGTTTGCTCAAGCCGCCGAGCCGCTGTCGACCTCCACTCGAGTATTCACGCGGGATCATTCCTACATAACTCGCCACCGCTTTGCCGTCAGCGAAACGCCCCGGATCACCCAAAAACACGTCCGTGGCCAACGCTGTGACCGGTCCCACGCCCGGATGGGTCATCAACAACCTGGCCCCGGGGCGCTGCCAGGCTTGAGCACTCACACGTTTGTCCAGTTCGTCGATCTGTCCCTGCAACTGGTCATACAAGTGTTGCAATTCGCTGCGCCGATAGGCGGTGTGCAGCGGCAGCGGCAAGGATGCAATGGCATGTTGGCCTGCCTGGCTCCACAGCGTCTTGCCTCGCCGCAGACCGTGACTGAGCGCCATAGCTTGCAGCGTGTTTTGCACTCGCGTCCGCATACGCACCCACTGATGACGGTGTCTCAGCAGTGTGCGCAGATCTCGCAGTTCGCTCGAAGGCATCCAAATCGAAGGAAAGCGCTTTTCTACTTGGAGTTTTAGCAGCAACGCCGCATCCCGCCGATCGTGTTTCTGTTTGCGTGTCTCCGCTTTGCGAATCTCCGATGGATGGCCCACCCGATAATCGATCCCCAGTTCCTCCAGCAACTCCAGAAACCAGTGCATCGATCCGCTGGCTTCCAGCCCGACCTGCACCGGACCCGTCAGTGCCGAATAAAACTCCCGCACTTCCTCGCCCTCGTGCTGCAGGGTCTTCTCGACCAATTCTCCTGTTTCGGTATCCAACATCGCGATCGTTTGTTGCCGTGTGTGTAAATCAACGCCTATAATTTGCATCGAGGCCTCCTTCGGCTCGAGCGCTGTTAGGGTGAACACCGAACAGTTTACTCGGGCCGCTGTGAGGCCGACGTCGTTATGACATCAGTTTCCGATTACGCGACTGCTCTGGCGAAGATTTTTCGGGAGGACTCTCCGTCAGCCACGTCGCGGCTGCTAGAAGCATTAGATAAGCACCCACATGTCGATAAGTTTTGATACTTGCTCGATAGAGCGGCGCGTCGCAAAGCCAGATCACCTGTACGTCCGACCAGTAATTGGTAGGGCAAAAGCAGCGAATCCCCGGAACAGAAGCCTTCCGACGTGGCTAAAATTGCTTCAAGGTCATTCCTCGGGATTCAGGAGGACGCAATGAACTCAGGCGACGTGCAGCTTTCCGCTCAATCGGAACTACAAGGCGGCGAAAGCCTTCTTTGGAGTGGACCAGCCAATCCAGGCCGATCAGCCATGTCGGCACTGCCGGCTGCACTCTTCGGGATTCCGTTCGCGGGCTTTGCTTTTGTCTCGATGAGGACCGCCTATCGCAACACGCACAATTTGGCGAACCACCACAATACTTTAGCCAGCGGCTTCAGCGTCTTCCCACTCTTCGCATTGCCATTTCTTGTCATCGGCCTTGGAGTGATCCTGATGCCGCTATGGGTGTATCTCAAAGGACGCAGTGGCGTGTATGCAGTCACCAATCGCCGCGTGATGCTCATATCGGGCACCACCACCCGCAGCGTCAAATCGATCATTCCCACCGATATCGCCGAAGTGGATCACCGTGAGCGTCCCGACGGGACGGGTGATGTGTTGATCCGCACAAACTCCGTGATGCGCACGAACAACGGAACCACGCAAATCACGGTGGGCTTGTTCGGCGTTCCTAACGTTAAAGAAGTCGCCGGCTTGGTGATGAAGCTGCGCGCGCAGCCCGTCGCCAGTTAATCCAGGCCCGCGCCGATTCTTCCGCTATTCCGGCGAAGTACGAGCCATAATGATGTCCGGTAATCCGTGCCAGCTCAACCGGTCGATGCAACACCGCCCAGTGCGTTGCTGCGGCGACGATTCCGCGGGATAACCAACTGTTTGGTTTTACTCGGCCCAAACCTGGCCGGAGCAGCCTTCCTGCTGGTCTAACCCTAGCGAGCGATTCTAACTTTTGTTTTCAATGCCAGGTGGGTTCAAGCTTAGTGTTGCATCGATCCATTTAGACCACCCGACTTACCAGCACTTAGCACGTTGAACTTCCCACGAGCGGACTTCTTGGGACTTGGACGGGCGAGTGAGAAGAGTGTGTGGAGTATACTCAACGGCCAAGGAGTATTCGGGTGAACAATCAAATTGAACAACACGTTCCTTCCGCGAAGTACCTGAAACGTAGTCGAGCAGATCTAGAAAGCCCTACGAAGGCGGCCCACGTGGTTATCATGAACCAGATCATCTCCGCGCAATGCCCAGCGGACGATTTGAGCATTGTCAAATCCTATGGGAACAGTCTGAAGCTTCTAAAGAATTATGCCACGTTAGATTGGCCGCATTGCGCCGAAATACTCAGAGTTGAGGACACAATCCGTGCCTATTCGATAGACACGAAGCGAAAGAAACCGCTGAATATCGTCATGCACGCTTCACCGGGTACCGGGAAATCGTACTTCGTAGAGTGTCTGGCGGACGCCATGAAGGAGGACGGCGTCGGCCAGGTTACGGTAAACATGACTTCAACTGGCGGTCTGGATGATCTAGCAAGTCCTCTCGATGAAGTGCGTAATCTAAAAGTGAAAGGGAAGCTACCCATACTTTTCTTGGACGAGTTCGATTCAAATCCTCAAAATTATGCCCTCCTTTTGCCATTGCTGTGGGATGGAAAGGTCGTAATTGGCGGCCGGACAATTGAACTTGGCAAGTTTGTCGCGATTCTCGCGGGGAGCATGCCTGAGATTGGTGACGCATTGTCTGAGGCCAGGAACGTGAAAGCTATCGCCGGCGGGAATGGCCCTAAGCAGGATCATCCGACCAAGCTACGTGACTTAGTATCGCGCATAAATGGCCCAGAAATGACAATCCCTGACTTGGACTTTGAGGACGTGGCTGCTGGTCGGTGCCGAAAAGTGGATAAGGTCTGTCTCACGATTTCGCTGCTAAGAGAGCGGTTCGGTTCTGATCTATGCAAGGTGCCATGGGCACTCTTGAAATTTGTTTCGGATACCAAATTTCGGTACGGTGTCCGCAGCATCAGCAACCTGGTAGATTCCATAACGAGGGTGGAGCTTAGAAACGGGACTCTCGAATTGAAGGACTTGAAATGTCCATTCGACAATCTAGATTCATTCCAAGAAAGCCATCTTCCAATTCACGTCTGTGACGAAAATGGCGTCCAAGGATTAGTTTCGCGATGGACGAGCCTACGCGCGTGCAGCAAACTTGTACAATTTAGATTTGAGAACACTCGCATGAGGAGAGCTCTTGAAGCTGCGTTTGACGCGGCGGCTCTGAAGCAATAAGCGAAACTAGTCCGGGATGCGCAGAGCCATGATGCCTAAGCCCTGATTGATGCCAGATCCAGCGGGCCCAGCCGGTCGCAACTGTCACGCGCGCCGCAAGATCAAGCGCAGCACATGCCGCAAAGCATGGCAATCACCACCGAGAGCGCTATTGACGCATAATCGTAAGTGCCAGTCATGTTACGCCGCGGAGCGAATAGCCTACTCTATCGCGGTCGTGCTATGTGCGGATGCACCTCCACGCGAGGTCCTACTGGCCGAACCCAAGGGTGAGCGTAGGGTTGAAAGTAGTAACCGCGATTTACCCAAACGCGACCCCAGGGCGTAGCGTCGAAAAAGATGGCGTGTGCGCGCCATCCAAAATAGGGATGCGCCCAGCCCCATGGAAAAAAACCTGCGGTAATCACAACGGCTGGACCCCAGCCGATGGCGCCCCCGATAAAGAATCCAGGACGCGGTGCCGCAAATACAACAAGAGGATCGTACGTGGGAACGTAGATGTAAGCGGGATTGACCGGATAGATTTCAATGTACCCGTCGTTTTCGACTACCGTGCAATACGGGTTCGTCCGTAAATAGCCGAATTCGCGCGCCTTCTTACGAAGTCGTTGCACTGCGTCCATGACGTCAGCGCGCTGCGTCAGAACCGCGTTGCCTAGTTGCTCAGTCCACGCGAGATCCTGCGCCATCAGGTTCAGGACCGACGGAAACGGAATCAGCGCCAGGACGCTGGGATCCCATTGCAAATTATCAGCGCGAATCGCATCTGCCAGCGCATCGCCCTTAAGATAACTATGCTCGTTTGCCCAAGCGGCGGCTTCGGAAATTTCGTTCCAGTATGTAGACGAAGTGAGTATCTGCGCCAGCAGAGGATCGGGATAGAGCGCGATTCTGGCCACGAGGTTTTCCAACTGTTTCTCTGTAAGCAGTGGACCCGGCGGCGCAGGCGGTGGGACGGCTTCGGCCGCGGGCGGAGGTGGCGGGGGAGGTGGAGGGTTCTGAGCCTTTGTCTGAAAAGCAAAAAGTGCGGCCAACGAGAGAAGGAGCAAGAGCTTGGAGGATTTGTCTTCGAGAATTGAAACGAGGTGGAATCTTAGATGCACGTTGAGGCGCAAAATCTCAGCCAGAAAATTGTTCAATGCGCGAATCCTGCCTGATATCACCATCTTTCCTCCTTCTCACAATTCAACAGGGATTTTCATTTGACCTCCTGGTCGACCGACAACGTACACCCAATACCGTCAGGATGCAATGCGCCGGCCACGTTCTTGAACGCAGAGCCTTTCCGACGACCGCAACAAAACCTCAAAGCCAAAAACATGCTTCTCGTCCTCGTTCCAGAAACACTCTCAACTCTCGCTGAGAGTCGACATCTGGTCCGGCCCACAGCTTGCCTGCGGTGCGCAAGAAAATCGGCGAGCTAAGTCCTGGTAAACGCCCTTATCGTACCTGTGAAGTTCTAGTACGGCAGATGTCCGGTAACGCGGGTGGTCTCAATGGGTCGACGCAACACCACGCTCGAACCCACTTGGCATTGAAAACAAAAGCTGAAATCGCTATCTAGGGGTAGACCAGCCGGAACGCTGGCCTGGCTGGGTTTTGACCGAGTACAGCCAAACAGAGGGTTCTCTCGCGGAAACATCTTCGAATCAACGCACTGGATGGTGTTGCATCGACCGGTTGAGCTGGCACGACTAACCAGGCGTTACGGTCCGCTTAGAGGTCAGCTGCTGAACCAACAAATTAACAAGTCTCTGTCAGCGTACGCAAGGCGAGTAGTAGAATGGCGCCCAACAGAGGTTCGATTGATGAGCACCCTCCGCTCGATTGGAAAGTGGTTCCTTCGTTTTTGCCTCTTAGTGATTTTGAGTGTCGCACTCACTCTGTTAATCGTTCACGTCTCGCGAGCCTACTATCTGCGCCAGGCGCAACAGCCACCATCAGCTTTCATCGTCGAGAGCGCGCCGAGTGATCGCTCTGATCGCATGCGCGCGTAATCGATGGCACCGCGTCGCCGGCGCTGGATGATCAGACGTTAATACTCGACAACGGAACGATCGCGGACGTTGGCCCATCCGCGTCAATCACCGTTCCGCCCGAGTGCACGTATAATCGATCTGTCGGGCAAGACCGTATTTCCCGGCTTAGTTATGCTGCACGAGCACCTCTTCACCACGTCGCCGGATAGCCTCCCTTCAAAACCTCTCCTGATCGAGCAGCCCGTTTCGTTTCCGCTGATGTACCTTGCCTCCGGCGTCACCACCATTCGCACCACGGGTAGCATCGATCTGCCCGCGGACATCGCCATCAAGCGCGCGGTTGACGCTGGCCACCAGCCGGGCCCGGACATCATACTCACCGCGCCGTATCTTGAATGCGCAGCCCCTACGATTTTTCCGCAGATGCACGCGCTCGCAAACCCAGAGGAAGCTCGCCGCGCGGTGGACGCTGCCGCCGCGCAAGGTGTCACTTGGTTCAAAGCCTACATGCACATCACCCCCGAAGAATTGCAGGCCGCAATTGACGAGGCGCATGGCAAGGGCCTTAAAGTCACCGGACATCTGTGTTCTATCGGATTTACGGATGCCGCCGACATGGGTATAGACGGCCTCGAACACGGCATTATGGTTGATACCGAGTTTTTCCCCGGCAAGCAGCCCGGCGTATGCCCCGAAAATAATGTGGCCATAGTCGACCTGGCCAAGCGCATGGACGTAGATAGTCCCGAAGTGCAGGCCGTCATACATCATTTGATCGAGCATCGCGTAGCAATCACCTCTACCCTCGCCGTGGACGAGGACTTCGGAGGTGACCCACAGCCGATGTCTGGACTCGAAGGGCGCGAGCAGCGTGCGCTCTGTTGGCGGTGTTGGCTCCAATACCTCACCATCCGCCGGTTCGTACTGCCCAAAGTTGCCATGCCAAATCTTTCAGCGAAGCAGATGCGCTTCGAGCATGAGTTTGTCGCGGCGGGCGGAACGCTCGTCGCCGGCTCCGATCCCACGGGCGATGGGGGCACCGTCGCCGGATACGCCGACCAGCGTGAGATCGAGTTGCTCGTCAAGGCAGGCTTTACACCGGTGGAAGTGATTCACATCGCAACACAAAATGGCGCCGAGGTCCTCGGCCAAAGTGATCGCATCGGTTCAATCGCAGAGAGGCAAGCAGGCAGACTTGGTTGTTGTCACCGGCGATCCATCTAAAAATATTTCCGACATTCGAAATGTGGATCTCGTTTTTCGCAAAGGCATTGGTTACAGCTCCGCAAGGCTGTTCGGCGCAACGAAAGGCCTGGTGGGTGTCGAGTAAGCCTGCCTGTTCGAGTCAGTGCCTGGTTAACGCTGCCAGCTCAACCGGTCGATGCAACACCATCTAGTATAAAGCTGCTTTCAAAGGTGGTGTTTATGACCCAAGAGAAACGGTTGGGGCTTTCGGCGGTGCAGAAGAGCGATATGTGGCGCCGTTGGAAGGCGGGACAGTCGTTGCATGAGATTGGGCGTGCGTTCGGCAAGGAGCGCTGACAGTGAGCCGCACGACTATTGCGGGAGACCCGTTTTATAGAGAATGACTTTGTGGCGCGGGTCAGGGCTGCAGGAGACGTATACTGGAGCGCCTTTACCTTGACAACTGCTTGCCTTTAACAGTGGAATTATTTCGTCAGCTTGCCTTTTTCATTCTGAGCTGCAAGCCCGTATCGTACTGCCGCTTCAAGCGTCTCGATGTTTATGTCCTTTAGAGCTTTAAACCGAATGCAATATCCGGTCACGCTCGCCTTGCCTAGTTTTTTCCCATACGTTTTGGCTAAGTACTTCTTATCTTTGAGACCAAGAATATAGACAGAGATTCCTGTTTTGTTTCCGCTCACACCAATTTGAAAAAACTCTCTACTTTTTCCATCGGCATATTTTATTGTGTGAAATCCATATCCAATCGTAGGGTTGGAAACGGTACGATTTTTGCTGTCTTTACCATCGGAGAACCATAATTTGCATCCTGGTGACGCTTGAAGTGCCAGCCGATGCAACTCCCGCATGTCACTGCGTTTTGGCTCCGGCTGGCTGGTAATGTACCTCTTGATTTGTTCTTGTACGTTCATATGTTCCGCTCCCCAGTTGCGCGCACGAAATTATACGACGTTTGATCCTTTTGAACCGCTCCCATTCCCTGTCACACCGGATAGCAGAGGTTTTGGGTCACCTTTTCCCCCTTGCAAGGGCGGCCCTGACCGTTGAGGTCACTCGACCGCGAGGGCGCCCCGCAAGCCGTTGTTGCGTGGGGGCTTTTCAGAATTCCCAAAGGCTTGAAATGTGTGGAGCGCCGAGTAGCGGGAAGAGGTGGACTTCATGCACCCCAGGCCGAGTTCACATTCCGGACGTATTGTCGGCTACACGGAAGTTACGCTGAAACAGCTTTCGAGGAAGTAATCGAAGCAAATCGTCGCGGCACTTCGACGATTAACGCTCTTTTCGGAAGCTGACCCACCCCCGGAGTGTTCGCAGAGAACGGCTGAGGAATACCGGCAGTTCGAACATCGATTCGATGGAAACTACGTCGCGCGGCAGGTTTAATGCGCAGTAGGTTCTGCTGCGGGGTGCATGCCGTGCTGCGGCACTTCGTGAACCCCGCGCAGCGGCTGCTCCTGATGAAATCTGAATAGTTGATTCAGCGGTCCGGCGCCTTTGCCGATCGCGTAGGATTTCTCGATCGCCTTGGTCACATAAGCCTTTGCCAGAATCACGGCTTCGCGCAATTGCAACCCGCTCGCCAGCTGCGCCAGAATCGCCGATGAAAATGTGCAGCCCGATCCGTGCGTGTTCGGGCTCTTCACGTGGTCGCCGCCGAACGTTTCTACTTCCGTGCCGATGCACAGCACGTCCGTCGGTTTTTCCAGATGTCCGCCGGTGACCACCACCGCCTGCGCGCCCATTTCCACCAGCTTCAGCCCGGCCACTTTCATTCCCGCGACGTCTTTCACTTCCAGGCCAGTCAAAAATTCCGCTTCCGGCACGTTGGGAGTGATCACGCTCACACGCTTCAGTAATTCGTCGCGCACGAACTTCAGTCCGGAAGTATCCAGTAATTCCGCGTTGCCCGCCGTCGGACGAAACACCGGATCCAGCACCACGTGCGCGAATTTGTGCTTGTCCAGGAATTCCGTCACCACCGAAGCATTCGCGCGGTTCGCCAGCATTCCAATTTTCACGCCGGCAATCTCGATATCTTCCATCAGCGTTTCCAGCTGCGCGCGCATCGTGGCCGAAGGCGTCGCGTGTACTGACACAACTCCCTGCGTGGACTGCACCGTAAGCGCCGTCACCGCCGCCACGCCATAACAATTGTGCGCCGCAAAGGTTTTCAGGTCGGCCGCCGTGCCCGCGCCGCAGGAAGGATCGAATCCCGCAATCGTCAGCAGGATGGGTGGTGCGTGGCCCGTTTGTCCGTTGTGATTACTCAATTGCGAATGTCCTCCGCGCGAGCCCGCTACAGACAACTACGCCGGCGCCGCCATTTTTCGCATTGGCGCACCGGCTAACAAAAATGTACGCGCGTTCTTGTGCATCGCGCAAGAACAATATTTGAAAATTGCCACACAGGTTCGACGGACGAATAATCCGGCGAAAATGAACGAGGGAAAAATTAGTGAAATCTTAACCGCGCGCCAACATCACGGGAAAAGCCCGCGCACCAGCGTGGCGTCCGCAACGCGTCCGACCGCCAGAACATAAGCTCCCGTGCGCAGATGCGCGCGATGCTTTCGCGCCATCTCGTGCACTTCGTGAAACGCGCGCCGCATCACCAAATCCAGCTTCGCGTTCACTTCCGCTTCCGACCAGAAGAAACTCTGCAGGTCCTGCACCCATTCGAAGTAGCTCACAGTCACGCCGCCCGCATTCGCCAGCACGTCCGGAATCACCAGCGTGCCCTTGCGCGCCAGTACCTCATCCGCATGTGGAGTCGTTGGCCCGTTGGCCGCTTCCGCCACAATTTTCGCCTTGATCTGATCCGCATTATTCAACGTAATCGAATTTTCCAGAGCCGCCGGCACCAGGATGTCGCACTTCATCGTCAACAAATCATCATTTGAAATCCGCGAAGTCCCCGGCATCCCAACTACTGTCCCGGATCGCTCCTTGTAACGCATGGCCTTCAGCGGATCGATTCCCCGCGAATTGAAAACGCCCCCGCGCGAATCGCTGATCGCAATCACCCGCGCCTTTTTCTCCGCAAATAATTTCGCCGCGATCGAACCCGCGTTCCCGAATCCCTGAATCGCGACGCTCGCCCCGCGCAGCGAAAGCTTCTTCACCTTGCAAGCTTCCTCCACCGCGATCACGCACCCGCGCGCCGTTGCCTCATTGCGTCCTTCCGACCCGCCGATCGAAATCGGTTTGCCGGTCACCACTCCCAAGGATGAATGTCCCTTGGTCATCGAATACGTATCCATGATCCACGCCATCGTCTGCGAATCCGTGTACACATCCGGCGCCGGAATATCCTGCTCTGGCCCGATGATCGGCAGAATTTCCGCCGCGAATCGCCGCGTCATGCGTTCCAGCTCGGATTTGCTCATCCGCTTCGGATCGCAGATCACTCCGCCCTTCGCTCCGCCGTAAGGAATGTTCACCGTCGCGGTTTTCCACGTCATCCACATCGCCAGCGCTTTCACTTCATCCAGCGTCACCGCCGGATGATAGCGAATGCCGCCCTTCGCCGGTCCGCGCGCCACGTTGTGCTGCACGCGAAATCCCGTGAACACCTTGATCTGCCCGTTGTCCATCTTCGTCGGGATGGAAACTTCCAGCACGCGCTTGGGCGTGCGCAGAATCTGGCGCAGCCCCGGATCGAGCTTCAAGTACTCCGCCGCGATATCGAATTGAATTTGCGAGATGCGATACGGATTCAGGTCCTCGCGCGGTGCGATCCGCGGGATGGGCTGTGTGCTAGCGGGTTTGGCAACGGTTGCCATTCAATGTTCCTTCCTGACGTGGCGAGCGATTGGTGGTAAGGGCCGTAAGTCTTGCGCGAATCGAAGTTTAGTCAAGCCGTGCCGGATGTCAATGGAAACCAATCGAACCAGAGGAAATGCCCGCATCCGTGTTCATCGCAATCCGCGCAAGTAACCCCCGCACGCACAGCTGTAACCATGTGACTACGCAGCACTTATACGCATAGCAATCTCCGCTTCGGCACGTAATTCCACCCCCTTCACCGCCTCTGAATTCCTCCCAGAACGCCGTTGACCCCGCCCTACCAACAAGTTACGCTCCCTCCACGACAGCGCCAACGCGCGGTGCGATCCAGCGTCTCCATTCCGCGCCGCAATCCGGAATCCCTGCGCGCGCGTATCTATTAGGAGAAGCAATTACTTCGTGACGGCGGAGAAGCAAGCGGAGTTGAAGGCCACGGACGCGTCGCTCATTGACCGGATCGTCCAGCGTGACGAGTCAGCGCTCGCAGCGCTCTACGACCGTTACGCGGGCATGCTCTCCGCTGTCCTGAACCGGATTTTGCGCGACACCCAGGCAGCCGAGGAAATTCTGCAGGACATTTTCTATCAGTTGTGGCGCAACGCTTCGCAATTCGATTCGTCGCGCGGATCCTTGTCCGGATGGCTGCTGGTGATTGCCCGCAATCGCGCCATCTCCCGTTTGCGGCGGCACAATCCCGCCAGCGGCGACGAATTGAGCGAAAACACGGTCGTGGTTGCGTCGAATCTCGAAAGCTCCGTGGCGCAACAGCAATTGATGGGCAAAGTGAAAAGCGCGCTGGACAATCTTCCCAAGGAACAGCGCGCCGCTATCGAGCTCGCATATTTCGAAGGCTTGACGCACAGCGAAATCGCGCAGCGCACCGGCGACCCTCTCGGCACCGTGAAAACGCGCCTGCGCTCGGCGGTAGAAACTCTGAAACGGGACTTGCATCCATGAGCGGTGAACATCCAACTCGGGCGGAAGATTTCGATCTCTACGCGCTAGGCGCCCTCGACGACGCCGAACGCCAAGTGTTCGAATCGCATGTAGCTTCCTGCGCGGACTGCGCCGAAAAACTCGCTGCCGCGCGCGGCCGCGTGGCGATCCTCGCCTTCGCGGCGCCGCCCGTGGCTCCTTCGCCCGGCGTGAAAGAAACTCTGATGCGCCAGGTCATCGCTTCGGCCGAAGGTCCTGGCGGTAGCGTGGCGCGTGTGCATCCCGAACCGGCCGCGGACGGCGGAGTGTTCGCGCGCTGGTGGGCTGTGCTGCTGCCGGTCGCGTCGGCCTTCGCTCTCGCCACCATTCTGCTGTGGCTGCACAACGAGCAGCTCAACCGCCAGGTCGCGGATCTGCACAACACCATTGAGCAGCAGAAGCAGGAACTCGCCGAAACGCGCCATCAGGCTGATCTGATTGCCGCGCGCGAGACGCTTGTGGTTCCGCTGTGGTCGCAGAAAGGCACGCCGGAAAGTCATGCGGATGGCCACGCGCGCGTGCTCTACAATGCGAAGGAAGGAATGATGACCTACGACGGCTGGCTGCCTTCTGCTCCGGCGGACAAAAGTTATCAGTTGTGGCTGGTGCCGATGAATGGCGCGCCGATCAGCGCGGGCGTCTTCAATCCGCAGAACGGCGAGATGAGCCACATGATGATGAAGCTTCCCGCGGGCGTCACCGCGAAAGAATTCGCGGTGTCGCTCGAGCCCGCCGGCGGAATGCCGCATCCGACTGGCCCGATGGTCCTGGTCGGTCCCATCTCGTAACTTGCGGTCCGCGGCGCGGGCTGCATCTCGACTGCAAAAAAATTACCGCAGAGACGCAGAGTGCGCAGAGAAATTCAAAACCTGTCGCGCGCTCCGTTTTCTCTGCGTCCTCTGCGTCTCTGCGGTAGAACATTTTTAGGTTTTCGCTCCGCCGCGAATGATGTCCACGCCCATGTAACTGCGCAGCGCTTCCGGAATTGCGATTGACCCATCCTGGCGCTGAAAATTTTCCAGTAGCGCGATCCAGGTGCGGCCTACGGCCAGGCCCGAACCATTCAGCGTGTGGACGAACTCTGATTTTTTGCCGCCGGGCGGCTTGAAACGAATGCCGGAACGGCGGGCTTGGAACGATTCGGTATTTGAGCACGAAGAAATTTCCATGAACTCGTTCGCGGAGGGCAGCCACACTTCAATATCGTAGGTTTTCGCTGACGCGAATCCCATATCCGCCGTGCTTAGCAGCATCACGCGATAATGCAGGCCCAGGCGCTGCAAAATCGCTTCGGCGTTCGCGACCAACTTTTCCAGCTCGTCGTAGCTTTGCTCGGGGCGCGTGAATTTGAACATTTCCACTTTCTGAAATTGGTGCTGGCGCTTCAGGCCGCGCGTGTCGCGTCCTGCGGCGCCGGCTTCGGAGCGGAAGCAGGCGGTCCACGCGCACAGTTTGATGGGCAGCGCATCGGCCTCGAGAGTGGTGTCGCGATAGAGGCTGGTCAATTCCACTTCGGACGTCGGCGTGAGCCAGAGGTCCGTGCCTTCCAGGTGAAACATGTCCGCCGCGAATTTCGGCAGCTGGCCCACGCCGGTGAGCGATGCGGTGTTCACCAGAAAGGGCGGCAGAATTTCGGTGTAGCCGTGGTCGCGAGTGTGCACGTCCAGGAAAAAATTGGCGAGGGCCCGTTCGAGGCGCGCGCCCAGGCCTTTGTACACGGCAAAGCGCGAGCCCGCGATTTTTATCGCTGCGTCGAAATCCAGAATGCCGGCGCCTTCGCCCAGTTCCCAGTGCGCTTTCGGCTTGAAATCGAATTGCGGCGGCGCGCCCCAGCGGCGCACTTCCACATTGTCTGCCGCGGATTTGCCGACTGGCACGCTGGCGTGCGGAATATTCGGCACGGTCAGCAGGAATTGCTTCAGCTGCTCGTCGAGCACGGTGATGGTTTCGTCGTCGCGCTTGATTTGGTCGGAGACTTGCTTCATCAAGGCCAGCAGCGCGGAAGCGTCTTCGCCGGACTTCTTCATGCGCGCGATTTCTTCGCTGGCTTTGTTGCGCTCGGCCTTCAGGCGCTCGGCGGAGGTGATCACCATGCGGCGGTCGGTATCCAGCTGGCGAAAAGGCGCAAGGTCGAGCGTGGCGCCGCGCTCTCGCGCCATCTTCTCAATCACATCGAGGTGCTCGCGCACATATCCCAAGTCCAGCATAGGTTCAGCAGAATACATGAATCCGGGGCGAAGTGAAAAGCGGGGAGGGGGCGGGTTGGGTAGCATAGGCAATCTTGCCTGTGCGGATTTGATTTGCTTTGAACGATGTTGCAAGAGCCCAACCCACAACCGAAGAGCACAGGCAAGATTGCCCGCCGCGGCGGACGCCCGTACCACAAGGGCAAATTTGTATTGAATAGAAAATTGTTTCTCCTTTGTTTTCAGCGGAGCTTTGATCAGGATGATGATTCTGTGGGTTTTATTTGTATCGAATAGAAATGGCGTGATGGGTGGCTGGTCCGTAGTTACCGTAAGGGCTCGAAGTGCGGGGGCGGGATTTGGGCAAAATTTGTGTCGATTCGAATTGGGTGCTGTTGTTTGTTTTCTGGAAGTTACGGACGATTCTAATTGCATCTTGTGTCGATTAGAAATTGCGGGAAGTACGGATACGAGCTGATGATGGCTGATTTTTGAGCGGAGAGTGGAGGGTAGGGCTGTCGCGCGGGGGTGCGCCCTTCGACCCTGCCACAGGCAGGCTCTCAGGGTAAATGAAGCGCGAGCAGCGTGGACCATGTATCCCCCTTGTGGTGATGAAATTAGCGCACGACTGATGATAGCACAGTAGTTACGGTAATGCAAGTGCAAACTGAAGAGTGGGGGCCTCACGGCGGCGGATCGGGCCAAATGGGGGCGGAAGCAACTCGAAAACACGCGGGAAAGGCGCCGCGAAAGATACGGCGCTTCGCGCCGTCTTATTATCATGTCGTGGCTGAAGCCACGACCTACAAAGATTCTCGAGCCGTTGGATGGATCACACACGTGTGTACGGGCGATCGGAAAGCGAGGTGGGAGTTCCAAGGGAGGGGTGTTGCGGCGCTAAGTCTAAACCCGCCACCGCCCTATCTGGCGCTCGCGTCTCCAAACAGCTCGGTGAGAAAGCGCCGCACCACCGAAGCCTTGACGACTCTGACGACCGAGCCTTTCCGATGGCAGTGCGTGACTGTTCCCGCAAATTTGAAGTCGGGGTACCAAACGAGTTTTTTCTCGTCGCGTTCCCACCAAACAGCGGCTCCGCTGAAGCCGTGAGGGTCTTTGCTAACGTTCGCCCCGTCGTAGGGGATTAAGTAGTGCTTATCGGGCTGGAGGTCGTCGTAGTAAAACCTCACTTCGCCTTCCGACGGAAAAGGCAGCACTGCCGCCCCAAAAAATGTGGGCCAGATTGCCAAATCGGCCTCGGTTCGCTTCGGGCTGACCGTTCTTCGACTGACGATGACGCTATGGTCCGAAGGGAACCCGCAACAATGAACGTTCTCGCCTGGAGGTGGATCAACCCAATTCTTCTCAGGTTCGATAAAGTCCACACCCGGGAATTTGGCAGCGTCAATGGTAACAACCGCGATCTTCCCACTCACAGCGATGAACCACAGAATCACCGGTTAGTCCGATACCGTCGACGATGTCACGTTCTGTTAGAGTTTCACGGCTCTTGGGTTCTTTGGGCAGGTCCACAAACGGGAGGATACGAATCGCTTTCGCCTCGGCGTTCTCAAAAACGTGCGCGGCGGACAAGACGAAGTGGTGTTTTCCCCACCTCATCGGACAGCCGGTGCCAGACACTTCAGAGTCGCCGCGCTCACCTGTATAACGATTCACCCCAACGACTCTGACGCTGTTCACGACTGCGGCAGTGTGTTCCAACACATACCTCATGCAGGCATCCGACCCATGGTTCTGGAGGGCTGTTTTGACATAGTCAGAAACGGTCGGGACTTTTGGCGAGGTCTGCGATTCCGAGGGCAGAGCTTTTTTCTGGCTCCTAGGAACACGGCGCTGTTTTTTGGGTGTCACGATGATGTCCCGCGACATGCATTATCATGCTCTGTTGTGCACTCGAAAGACAAACGTCACGTTGAGGAGAAGCTGTGGAATCGATGGCCTTGCCCGGTGCTGCGTTTTTGTGCGCTGGGTTTTGAAGGGGTGGGTGGCCGGTGGGCAACCCCTCACCCTAAGAATCTAGAGAACCCCGTCTCGGCGGTGTGAAAGGGCGTGCCACCCGCCGCGACAGGATCGGCCACCCGCCAATCCTGAAAGAGGTCGGCACAAATTCCATTTATAACGCCAGAGTTTTTGAGGATATCTGCTTTGTCGCGAGCAACTCCGCCGACAGGAACGTCCCAAAACCCGTCGCACGAAAGCGCGCAAAGCGATAATCGCCCCCGGACCTGAAACAGTGGTTGTCGCACATATTCAGGCTCGACGCTGCGTCTAAACCCCGACCCTTCGCATGAAACAAAGGCGCGAAGGATCGCGCACCCGCCCGAAGTCTGTCTATATACATAACAAGTAAAATGATAGCCTTAGCACCATGAAGAAACCTTTCAGGTTCGTCGTCGCGGTGGCCCAGCATTGGGGTGTCGTGGTAACCAGCGGTGTGCTAATCGGCGGAATTGGATTATGGCAGTCAACCGGGCACTTCGTGGGCCATTGGGTTTACTGGTCAGTCGCGAGCGTGGGACTGATTGTGGCCTTCTACCGGGCATGGTTGAGCGAGTATCAAAGCGCTCGAGAGCTCACAGCAAGGTTAGGAGCCGAAGCGGCTAAGTTGAGCGAAGAGTTGGAGCGCACAGCTCAACTGCGCAAAGAAATCGGTGATTTGAAGTCACAGTCGGATAATGAAAAGAAAAGAGAACTCGTGAAGGCCATAACCCTTCTACATTCAATGCAGAGCAACGTGATGTATTGGAAGGATATCACTAAGGACAAATGGGGAATGGCACCTGCCACCGTGAAGTTGTTGCCTGACGACTGGTCAGCGGTGGTCTATTCCGCCGAAAATATATCTCAGGAATTGCGAAAGAGAGTAAATGCTCTTGAGGACCTCCTGGTTCGGGCCAACGCGACAATAACCCAGTTTCTAAACGTACAGATTAATTTCCGTGACCAAAGGTTGATGCCTATCGCCTATGGTCTTTTGGACCAAGCTGCGCCCCACCTTTTCAGTATCACGGCCGAGTTTGAAGGATTTGAAGCCGCTTCGCGTTCCAGAACCGCGCGATGAGATTCGAGTCTGGATGGACACAATCGCGAATACCGCAAGGTCTCGACGCGATTTGAGGCGGCTTCCTCAGCGGGCCTGAGACGCTAGGTGGGCGTCTAGCCGAGGTACATGCGACTCGCCTGCTTCGCATACCGAGTCCTTGGCTGCTGAGTTACGTCGGAGGGAGATTCGTGGATCAAAGAAGAATTGAGTGCACGATTATTCGTTGCCGATTGCTTCTAACGCGCGCTGCAGCTCAGCGCTTGGGGGTGCGTGATCATGACCAAATCACCGCGAACTATGTGGCCTTCATCCACGAATGTCACGCAGTCTTCAAAAAAGCCCAGAAGATACTAATCCGCGAAATGCTGGCTCTCGAGGAGCTTATTTCTGAGTTGGATGTAAAGACCCCGGACGGGAAACAAGCTGACTCCCGTTATCGACATTGGCTGGAGTTACTTGAACTCACTTACGATTCGTTCGTTTGGATCGCTTCGAATCACGATCGAAGCAACGTGACAAAGGTGTACAAGGGTCCAAAGCACGGTCGACTCGCGAATCAAAACATTGGCTCGGTCATTGAGCTAGCGGACGAACTGAACGACGACCCGAACGTATTTGCATTCCCCTTGGACTTTAGCAGGTTTAGCTGCGTCGGCGACCTCCTGAGGCTGCACCGCCATGCTGACGGGCGGGCCACGCTAGATTTTGTCGAGGTCAAAGAAGGCGAGGTCAACGAGGAAATTTTGAACGTCATCAAGGCGCACGATCCCGTAGTCTACTCTGGTTTTGTTGAGTCATATGGGGATAAGGGGGTTGAGCAACTTGATCGGGTTGTCAGACAGCAGAAAACGGCCGAGAAGAACCTCAAGCACTACGATTCCCCGCCCGGAATATACCAAGACGAGGAAATTCCGCGAGTTATCTCGGAAATGAAGATCGGGCCAGGCGGTCGCTTCGATGCGGCGATCGAGTACGTTGTTCGAAGCGCCGAACTTGATGAGTATTCGATCGAGATTATTGACGAGTGCCTATTGGTTACGGCCCTCGACGCGCGGTCTGAAGAAAAATACAGAAGAAAGGATTTTGTCGCGCGGTCAGTAGTGCAGGCCAGCTTCCTTGGACATCCATCGGCCGAAAGCGGAGGGCAGGATGCTCTGTTTAATAGCCTGAGAAGTATCGAATTCAACGATTGGCGAGAGGGCTTCGGATATCCTTCATTCGACCCGCCAGCGTTGAGACGGTTACTTTCGACCCGATCACTACTGAATTTGATGTTTGGCCGAATCCATCTTCTTTTCTACTTTGATCTACCTTTATTTGTTCGGCTTTGCGCTGAGGCTGGAATCCAAGCCGGATTTATCAGAAGAAAAGCTACAAATAGAATCAGAACGACTCACCGTTGGAAAAATGGACAATATCCGCTCCACAAGGAACGAGCTATCGGATACATCACCGGCGGATTGAGGGGTGTATTTGGCCCTGCGTATCTGCACGAGATACTTTTCAATTGGAAGACACCCAAAGTGATAATTAACCATATCAGACAGCTAGGAGCAGAAGTCCCGCGCTCGGACGCGGATGCTGAGGAAGACGGAGTCAAGCAAAATTGGTTCTCTGAAAGCGATCTGGAATCGGCTTAGGGAAAAGATGGCGGGCGTTTCGTGAGCAGCTTCCCCACTAATTCATTGGTTTTTTGCGCGGGGATGGCGGCGGGGTTTGCGTGGCGTTCAGCTTCCAGAGGATTTGGCGCATTATTCCGGTCCACATTTCGGCGTCGCGGGTTTGGAGATTTAGGCGGCGGACTAGGCGGCGGATGCGGTCGTGGGCGTCGGCTACTGTGCGGCGATCCAGGAAGCCGCTGTGGCTTAGGGCTTGGGTTAGGATGGCGGTGAAGCGTTCTAGTTCGGCGGCTGTGGCGGGCGGGGCTTTTTCGAGGGCTTGCTTGAATTTGGTGGCGGCTTTGGCGTCGCGGATTAGTTCGTAGAGGCAGACGGCTACGGCTTGGCCCAGGTTCATCGAACGATGCTGCTCGCGGGTGGGGATGCGCAGCAGCCAGTGGCAGTGGCTGAGGTCTTCGTTGGACAGGCCGGTTTTTTCCGAGCCGAAGAGGAGCGCTACGCGATTTGTTTTTCCGCGTGCGGGGCGCTTGCGGGCGAGGCGCTGCAGAATGATGCGGGCGGCGGCTTCGAGCGTGCACAGTTGATGATGCAGTTCGCGGCGGCCGGCGGCGGTGGTGCCGACGACTAGCGCGCAGTCGGCGACAGCTTCCGCTACTGTGCTGAACTGTTCGGCGCTCGCTAGCACTGGGGCGGCGCCTACTGCTGAGCGCGCTTCGCGATAGGCGGGGTCGTAGGGATTTACCAGGCGCAGATGCGTGCAGCCGAAATTGCTCATGGCGCGGGCGGCGGCGCCGATATTTAGAGGATTGCGCGTCGCGACTAAGACGACGCGGAGATTGTCGAAGAGGGATGGGGAATTCATCGCGCTTATTCTAGGACATTATGATGAATCGCGCTGTGGCGCAGGCGCTTCGAGGCGGCAGTATATGCTGCGCGTGGCGATGCGTTCGAGAGAGTCAAAAGATTTACACAGAGGACACGGAGGAAAGGCGGAGAACACAGAGAAAGAAAGAGAGATTCTTCGCCCGCATCCGCAGGCTCAGAATGACGGCGCGAAGGCAAAGGCGAAGGCGAAGAGCCGGCGGGACGCCGGCGCTACGAACGGCGCGCCAACCCTTCGAATCGGCGCTGCCGGTTCTCAGGGTGAATCGTCCCCGCCTTGCGGGGGCGATTCGGACTCGTGAAATTAACGTGGTTGCAACGGAAGCGTAACATGGCGGCAAATTGGCTTGATAGGATGGTGAGGCTGCCTCTTTCCGCCTCCTGGAACACCGGCACAAAGGAAACTACGCCATGCTGCCTCCCAAACTGATTCTTTCCCCGATTGATTTCAGCGATCCGGCGCACGGGGCGCTGGACGTTGCCGCGGACTTCGCCACGCGTTTTGGCGCGGAACTGTTGCTGGTCCACGTGGTGCCGGCGATTCCGGATTTGCCGGAGAGCGTGTCCATGCTGAAGGAAGGCGCGTACGACCAGAGTTTAGTGGATGGGGCCGCGAAGCGATTGTCCGATATGGCCGCGGGGCTCGCGCAGAAAAATGTGAAGGCGCGCACGGAAGTGGGGACGGCGAATGATGTCGGCATGGAGCTGGTGCGGATTGCCGAGCACAATCATGTGGATATGATCATCATCGCGACGCATGGCATGACGGGCTGGCACAAGATCGCGTTTGGCTCGGTGGCGGAAAAAGTGGTGAAGCAGGCGGGATGCGCGGTGCTGGTGCTGCGCGCGAATGCGATGGCGGATGCGGGCGGCGAGAAGAAGGCCGCTTCGTCGGCAGCGGGATCTTAATTAATTGTTATGACTGTCGCCGCGCCCGCGGCGGACAGCGCGCAGGGTGAGTGGTGAGTCGTCCCCACTCTGCGAGGGCGATTCACACTCCAACTTCGGCGAACTCATCACACAGCGAGCGAAAATTTTCGTACCAGGTGGCGGTGAATACGCTGACCAGGTATTCAGCCGTGCGGCCGGCGATGGCCACGCGCGGCGGCTTGATTTCTCCCCAGGTGCGAACATGCGTGCCGCCGGAGGGATGTTCATCAAATTCGACCCACTGGTGCAGGGTGATGCCCAAGGCGCGATCGATCCAGCCGAGTTCGCGGCCGGGCTGGCAATTGACGATCAGATGATCGACGACGATTTTGACGGGTTTCAGGATTTCGATTTCCATTCGGCTGCCGATGCTCCAGGGCTCGCCATGTTGCCATTGCAGGCGGCCGTAAATATTGGCGAAGGTGTGCCACATTCTCCAATTGGTGTAGACCTCCCAGGCCAGGGAGGGCGTAGCTTTGGTGGTGACGACGTACTCAAATTGCTGCATCGAACCTCGTAGCGCACTTCTGATTTTTACAGCACCAGGGAAAAAACGGGGGTATACTGCGCGCTGCATTACTTATACAGCGTTTGTTTGACATTGTAAAGGTTATTTTGTTTACGGATGGCCAGCAGTACGAGGAGCAGAGCGAAGATGCCGCGAACAGCTGATGCTCGTTTGGAAGGCCGCATACTGGATGCCGCTTATCAATTGTGGAGCAAAGGCGGAGAAAGAGCGTTGACCATGCGCGCGGTGGCGCGCGGGGCGCGGACGACGACGCCCACTGTTTACCAGCGATTCCGGGATAAGAAGGATATTCTGGAACTGCTGCGCAAGCGGGCGCAGGAGATCATGTTTTCGTACATGCGGCGGGCGCATGCGGCGGAAGAGTTTTGCTTGCGGTATTTCGAGTTCGCGCTTAAACATTCGAACGAGTACGAATTGATTCATGCGGACTGGGCGGTGCGTTTGGCGAAGGAAGAGCCGCGGCCGTCGTTTGATCTGCTGAAGAAGAGCCTGGCGGACCGCTTGGGTGGCGCGCCGGAGCGGCACGCGGGTTTGGCGTTGGCATTGGCGGCTTTGCTGCACGGGACTGCTACGCTGCTGCTGACCAAGGGAGTGCCGGAGAGAATTTCGCGGGAGTTGCGGCACGCTTGCGTTGCGGCGTTTGAAACATTGGTGGAATGCGGGACGCGGCGAGCGTTTCGGGTCGAGCAGCGGCGCGGTGGGCTTAGACGAGTTTAGGTTGAGACGGACGGGCTGGTTGGCGGATCTGTGAGTGAGTGATGAGCAAGAAGATGTGGAAGCGCTGGATATTTCTGAGTGGGGCGATCGTGCTCGGGCTGATCGCCGGCGCGGGATACTGCCGATGGACAGGGCAGATTCCGGCGCCGCTGCTGGAAATTCTGGTGCGGCGCATCCAGCTGCCGCCAGGATTCAGGATTGAGCTTTACGCGACCGGCGTGCCGAATGCGCGATCGTTGACGCTGGGGGCGGGCGGCACTGTGTTTGTGGGGTCGCGGCGGGCGGGAAAAGTTTATGCCCTGGTCGAGAATGAGCAGCGCGACAAGGCCGCGGAGGTTATTACGATTGCGCGCGGGTTGGACACGCCGAACGGCGTGGCGTTTCACGACGGGTCGTTGTACGTGGCGGAAGTGAGCCGGGTGCTGCGCTACGACGGGATCGAAGCGCGGCTGAAAAATCCTGCGGCGCCTGTGGTGGTGAGCAGCGCACTGCCGCAGACCAAGGGGCACGAGTGGAGATTCTTGGGCTTCGGGCCGGACGGGTGGCTTTATGTGGGAGTGGGCGCGCCGTGCAATGTATGCGCGTCTTCGGACCAACGTGTGGCGAGCATTTTGCGGATGCATGCCGACGGATCCGGGATGGAAGTGTACGCGCAGGGGGTGCGGAATTCGGTGGGATTCGATTGGCAGGCGGGATCGCAGGAGATGTGGTTCACGGACAACGGACGCGACAACCTGGGAGATGACGTGCCGCCCGATGAATTGAATTATGCGCCGCGGGCGGGGATGAATTTTGGGTTTCCTTATTGTCATGGAAAGGATATTTCCGATCCTGAGTTTGGGCGCGAGCATTCTTGCGCGGAGTTTGTGGGGCCGGCTTGGAGTTTGCCGGCGCATGTGGCGGCGGTGGGGATGCGTTTTTATGGTGGGGGCATGTTTCCGTCGGAGTATCGGGGCGGGATATTTATTGCGGAGCATGGGTCGTGGAATCGCAGCGTGCCGGTTGGTTATCGCGTGAGCCGGGTGGTGGTGGATGGCGATCGGGCGGTGAGGTACGAGGTGTTCGCGCAGGGTTGGCTTGCGGGAGGCGTGCATTGGGGGCGGCCGGTGGATGTGTTGGTGATGCCGGATGGGGCGCTGCTGGTTTCGGATGATTATGCTGGGGCGGTTTATCGGATCAGCTATCAGAAACAGTAGCATCGTGGAGATGGGAGCGGACGAGGCGAACGATTTAACGCGAAGGAAAGGCGGAGTTGACAGTTGATAGTTAAAAGTTAAATGCGACGGCGAGAAGACGCTTCCACCGCAGAGACGCAGAGGGCGCAGAGAAAACCAGAAGAGAGATTCTTCGCTTCGCTCAGAATGACGGCGTGAAGGCGAGGGCGCAAAGGCAACGGCGCCGAGCTGAAGCTGGCCGCTACAAATTCAAGTGCAAAGAGCCGGCGAGACGCCTGCCTACCGGCAGGCAGGCCGGCGCTACGAACGGCGGGGCGTCAGATTACTACGGATTCGTGGTATTCGCCGAAGGCGCGGCGTAGGGCGTCGGAGATTTCGCCTACTGTGGCGAGGGCTTCGACGGCGGTAAGGATGGCGGGCATTAGATTTTCTGTGGTGCGGGCGCGGCGTTCGATTTCTACTAGCGTGGCCTGGGATTTTTTGCTGTCGCGGCTTACGCGCAGGGCGTTGAGGCGCGCGATCTGGGTGCGCTCGATTTCGGGGTCAATGCGCAGGGTGGGGATGGGTTTTTCGTCGTCGGTTTGGAAGCGATTTACGCCGACTACTACTTGTTCGCCGCTATCTACCGCATTTTGGTATTCGAACGCGGATTTTTGAATTTCCTGCTGGATGTAGCCGGTTTCTACGGCGCGCAGTACTCCTCCCATGGCGTCAATCTTGGAAATATATTCCCGCGCGGCCGTTTCGATTTCGTCGGTTAATTTTTCGATGGCGTAGGAGCCTGCAACCGGATCCGTGGTGTTCACTACTCCGGTTTCCTGGGCGATGATTTGCTGAGTGCGCAGGGCTAGCAGCGCGGATTGTTCGGTGGGGAGGGCGAGAGCTTCGTCGAGCGCGTTGGCGTGGAGGGATTGGCAGCCGCCCAGGACCGCGGCTAGCGATTGCAGCGCGACGCGCACCAAATTATTTTCAGGTTGCTGGGCGGTGAGCGAGGAGCCGGCGGTTTGCGCGTGGAAGCGCAGCATGAGGGAGCGCGGATCGCGCGCGCCGAAGCGTTCGCGCATCGTACGCGCCCACAGGCGGCGGGCGGCACGGAATTTCGCGATTTGCATTAGCAGCTCGTTGTGCGAATTGAAGAAGAAGGAGAGTTGGGGGGCGAATTCGTCCACGGCGAGGCCGGCGGTGATGGCGGCCTCGACGTAGGCGATGCCATTCGCGAGAGTGAAGGCGACTTCCTGCACGTCAGTGGAACCGGCTTCGCGGATGTGATAGCCGGAGATGGAGATTGCGTTCCAGTTGGGAAGTTCGTGGCGGCACCAGGCGAAAATATCGGTGACGATGCGCATGGCGGGGCGCAGCGGATAGATGTAAGTGCCGCGGGCGATATATTCCTTGAGGATATCGTTTTGCACGGTGCCGGCGAGACGCTGCAGATTCGCGCCTTGTTGTTTGGCGACGGCGACGTAGAGGGCGAGCAGGATTGCGGCGGTGGAATTGATGGTCATCGAGGTGGAGACGGTTTCGAGCGGGATGCCGTCGAAGAGGGTTTGCATGTCTTCGAGGGAGTCAATGGCGACGCCGACTTTGCCGACCTCTCCCAGGGCTAGCGTGTGATCGGAGTCCATGCCGATTTGGGTGGGGAGATCGAAGGCTACGGAGAGGCCTTTGACGCCTTGCGCCAGCAAGTAACGGTAGCGCTGGTTGGATTCTGCGGCGCTGCCGAAGCCGGCGTATTGGCGAGTGGTCCAGAGGCGGCCGCGATACATGGTGGGATAGACGCCGCGGGTGAAAGGGAACTGGCCGGGATAGCCGAGGTCGCGTTCGGCGTCCCAATCGGGGAGATCGTTGGCAGTGACGACGGCTTCGATCGGGAGGCCGGAGGGGGAGGCGGCACGGCGTTCTGCGGCGGCGGGGGATTTTTTCGCGTCGTCGCGTGGCATTTTTTTTCAGCGCACGCGCCGGGCGCGGCGGAAGGAGGTGAATGCGAAACAGACCATAGTGACGGCATAAACGATGGTGAAGCCTAATAGCCACGCGGCGGGGCGGGTGTGCCATTGGCGCCAGGCGGAGATGCCGCCATAGAGCGCGAAGAGGGCGAAGATTGCGCCGGTGGTTTCGTGAAAGAGCTGGCGGATGGCGCGCCAGGCCACGCGCAGGGTGATTTTTGTGGAGTGCCAGAGAGTGGGGTAGAAGCCCGTGGCCATGGAACAATTCTAGTACAGAATGCGTGGAGGCGCGGGGGGGATTGGTGGAGGGCTGGGGGCTGGGTTTGGCGCGAGCAATGCGAAAGCTCCGATTCCCTGGTAGTGGGTCAGTTTCCGATAAGAGCTGCGGGCTCAACCGGTGGATGCAACACCTTCGAGCGCATTGATTCGTCTGTCAGATGGCTTTGGCGTGGTTGTTAGCTCCATATTGTTTGGCGGTTTTGTCTCAACGTCTGACCTCCTAACCTAAAATGGCAAATGACGGTATAAGGACCTGTGTTCTAACCCGAGTAACTGGAAGTAACGAGCCGTCGTCGCTTAGTGCCGATTGCTGTTGATCAAAGTGGGTCCAGGCGGCGTTCTACGGAATTCCGCAGCTCATGATTAGTCGTCGCAATCGACATTGAGGCTAGTTTCCGATCACCGCGTTTATCAGGCACTAACCGAATAGGTGGTGATAATCCGTTTTCTCGGCACCTATCGTAACGTCGGTTAATGTTCGCTTCGATGGCCCACCCGTCGGAGAGGTTGCGAGTTCAAACCGATGCACTGGACCAACGCCTAGTGACCCAGACTATCGGACAACTCCACCTTCGTCCCTAGCCCCGCATACAAATAGTTTTCCCCATACGCTTTCTTCAATCGTGCAAACGCCGGCTCACCTGTGCAGTGTCCCGGCGCAATCCTTTGCACCTTCCACTTCGACTTTAAATTCTCCGCCAGCACATCTATTTCGTCCGTCGGCGTCGTCACCAGGTGCAATCCCCCAAACACAACCTCCGTCCTGGGATCCACCGCGCTTGCCGCTTCCAGAATCGTCTCAATCCCCGCGTGCGAGCATCCGTCTACCAGCAGCAATCCATTCGGTCTTTTGATCGCCAGCGTCAATTCCGGCAGCTCCAGCGTTCCCTTCTTCTGCGAAACTGTTCGCACCAAGAAAATCCCCGGCGCTACTTCCGTCATTTCACTCACCAACACAAAATTTCCCTTGTCATATAGCTTGCCCCATGCGAAATCTTCCGGTTCCGTTCCCCCGTAATACCGCATCTTCGCCGGCAAACTCTCATCCGGCCGCAAGAACGTCTTCGGAAGCTGTGCTCCCCCAAATCCATTACCTCCGTCCGCGGGCACATATACCTTAACGTTTGGATTCACACTCAGCACATATCTCAACCCGGTCGCATGGTCTGCGTGCCGGTGCGAGATCACCACAAAATCCAGTTTCGTCAGGTCTACGCCCAGCGCCTTCACGTTATGTTCGAAAATCGTGGCATTATTCCCCGTATCGAACAAAATCAGCTTTCCGTTGTGCTCCACCAAAGCGGAAAATCCCCAATCCTTTGTGAGCTCCTTCGATTCCCCGAACGCATCATAGAGAATCGTCACCTTATCCTGTGCCCGGCAGGGAACTGCCGCCACGCACAACAGCGCAAACGCCAAAATCCGCAAAATGTGGATTCGCAAAGCACACCTCCAACCGGAATTTCCGGTTTAGCCCTCCGGCTCGTGCATCGTATGCTTCTCCTGCTCTGGATACAACGAATTGGCCACCACAGCAGGGCCCGGCCTCCCTTCGCAAAGTCACTCAGGGCAGGTCCTTCGCAGAATTCGCTCAGGACAAGCGGGATGACACGCGATACTTTCGTCGATAACGGCATCCCGGGGCGGGCAGCAGCGAAGAGAGATCCCTGCCTGCGGCAAGCAGGCTTCGTCGCTGCGCTCCTCAGGGCGAATCGCGCTGTGGCGCTGGCCCTTCGAAGCGGCACTGCCGCTTCTCAGGATGAATCGCGCTGTGGCGCTGACCCTTCGAAGCGGCACTGCCGCTTCTCAGGATGAATCGCGCTGTGGCGCTGACCCTTCGAAGCGGCACTGCCGCTTCTCAGGATGAATCGCGCTGTGGCGCGATTCACGGACGGTTTACTGGTGGAGTTCATTTGGGGCACGTGGGCCTTGTTTCGTGGTGGCGGCGGACCTAGAATTGGGATAGAAGGGTGGTTTTACGGGAGGTGATGCCCTTGCAACTCGACGACCGCATGAAGAATTTGCTGCGAGAGCTGGGACACGCCATTAATGATACGGTGTCGGATTCGAACCGGATCGCGGAAGCGATCTCGGGAGTGCGGTCGGCGGGGTTCGACATTGTGCTGAAGCTGGACGCGACGATTGGGTTGGCGCGCAGGTCGGCGCAGGATGCGAAGATGACGACGCAGGACCGACGCTTTCTGGAATCGCTGCATATAAGAGTGGATGATGAAATCATGGAAGAAGAAACGATCGAGCCGCGGGTGGAAATTACCGCGCAAGACATAAAATTTCTGAAGTCGCTGAAGATATCCTTCGATGAAGAACTGTAAATTTATTGTAGCCTCGCTATTGTGCAGCGCCGCGATGCTGGCGGTGGGCGCGCCGGCTGCGCGCGCGCAGGTGGTGGAACCGGAAAAGACGCCGATTTCGACGGACGTGAACACTCCGGTGGTGGTGAAGCAGAAGCCCGCGAGGGCGGTATGGCTGAAAGCGGAAGTGATCCATTCGGACCGGCAAACGTTGATCGTGCGCGAAGCGGACAACGGCGTGGCGATTCACACCTTCACATTCTCCGCGAAAGCCAAAGATAAAATCGAGCAGGTGCAAGATGAGGGCGGATACCAGAACGGGGACCACGTGAAGATTTTGTGGATTCCGGGCACGAGTGAAGCGCTCAACATTAAGGGCAGGCCTTCCAAACCGATTTGATTCCCCGTATTGCGCGGTAGGTTTTCAGTACAAGCCATCTCATAAATATTCGGCGACGATTGGGAAGCGTGGCTTGAGGGACTACAGAGTCTGCTTCAAGACCGCAAAAGCGGAACTTCAGCGGCTAAAGCCGCTCGGGTTCCGCGCGGTTTGTGTCGTGGCTAAAGCCACGACCCACAAAGATTCCGGAGTCCCCACGCACACACTGAAGCCCCGCACTTCCGGAGTTACCGTTTATAAGTCGGTTTCTAAAGCCAAAAGCGAGAAAAGAGCCGGCGCGCTGCCCTTCGAACCTGCCACAGGCAGGTTCTCAGGGTAAACCTGCGCGACTGGCGCCACGAAATGATTCGCCTTCCTGCTGTTGCTGGACGCTTCTACCCATCGGAACCGCGGGAGCTTGCGCGGCAGATTGCCGAATTTGCGCCCGCGGTGGCGGGCGCGGAGAAAATTTTGGCGCGCGGGTGCGTGGTTCCTCATGCGGGGTACCTGTATTCGGGACACGTGGCGGGGGCGGTTTTTTCTTTGCTGGAAATTCCCGCGCGCTGCATTTTGCTGGGGCCGCGGCATTATCCGCGCGGGGAGTCGATGGCAATTTTGTCGCAGGGAAGCTGGCGAACTCCTTTGGGAGATGCGGCGATCGATGCGGAGCTGGCCGGGGAATTGATGCAGGCGTGCCCGCGTTTGCGCGAGGATGCTGTGGCGCACGAGCGCGAACATTCGCTCGAGGTACAGATTCCATTTTTGCAGCGTCTGGCGCCGCCGGATTTCCGATTTGTGCCGGTAGTGCTGGGGGCGGATCGTTATCCGCTGTTGGAGGAATTGGGGCATGCGGTGGCGAAGGTGGTGGCGGGGCAGAGCGAGCGCGTATTGGTGATCGCCAGCACGGACATGAATCATTACGAAAGCGATGCAATCACGCGCGCGAAAGACGGACGGGCGATGGAGCGGATGCTGGCGTTGGATCCACGCGGGCTGTACGACACGGTGCGTAACGAAGGGATCACGATGTGCGGATATGCAGCGACGACGGCGATGCTGGTCACGATGCGGGATTTGGGGGCGGAAAGTGGGGAGTTGGTGCGCTATGCGACGTCGGGAGACGTTACGGGCGAGCGCGAGGAAGTGGTGGGGTATGCGGGGTTGATTGTGCGGTGAGCGGAGAGGTGGGTAGCGGCGTTTTGGAAGCGCGAAAGAAGCTTTGCGCGAGGCGAAGCGGCGACGAAGGGACACAGAGAAAAGCGAAAGACAGAATTACCGCAGAGAAGCAGAGTACGCAGAGAAAACCGGGAGAGATCCTCCGGCCGGCATGGGGCAAAGGCGCCGCACTCAGGATGACGGGGCTATTCGCATCGTCAGAGACGCGGAATACGCTGAGAAAACCTGAGACGACGCATTCCACATAAATTGAGCTGGTGCAGCGCGCGAAGTCGTTAGGTGACGTTGAGCGTGAATGTGAAGGTGTGCGTGATGGTGCCGCTGGTGACCGTCACGGTGACGGTTTGGTTTTGCACCAGGGGCGTGCCGGGGTTCGTGGGCGGCGTGACTCCGCCGCCGGTGCCGCCTCCGCCACACGCCGCGTTTGCGATCAACAGTGTGAGCGAGAGAGCGGTGGCGAGGAAGTTCCAGCGGCGGCGGCGCGCCTGGATTCCCAGCGCGAGCAGCGCGACTGCCAAAAGCAAGAAGCGGATCGCGCCCGCAACCGTGCGCCATCCGCCGACATCCATGTGACGGCTTAGCGGCAGGAGCGAACTGGGAGCGGTGGTGGAAACTGTCAGCATCGTAGTGCCGCTGCCAGTGACGGTGGCGGGACTGAAGCTGCACGAGCTTTCGGATGGCAGACCGGAGCAAAGGGCTGGGGAGAAATTGATCGCACCGTTGAAGCCGTTGCTTCCGGTAACGGTGACGGTCGTGGATGCGCTGGCGCCGGGAGAGCTGACGTTGAGCGTGGCAGGCGCAAATGTAATGTTGAAATCCGGACCAGCGGTGACGTTTACGCCGAGGACGCCGACGGCGGTGGAAGGCGCGTAATTCGCATCGCCATTGTATTGCGCAGATATCGAATCAGTGCCTACGGGCAAGGTGGAAGTGGTGAACTGCGCCTGGCCGTTGACGACGGAGGGAGTTCCAATCGTGGTAGCGGAGTTCAATGTGAACGTCACGGTGCCACCCACGGCAGGTCCACCGGTTTGAGCGGGCGTGACGGTGGCGGTGAAGGTTACGCTGGAACCTTGCTGAATGGAATTGCTCGAAGAGCTGGCGACGGTGGTGGTGGCGATAAGTTGCACGACTTCCTGCAAATACGAAAATGAGGACTGATAGTTCGTATCACCGCTGTAGTTCGCTTGGATGGTGAGTGATCCGCCGGAAAGAGATGATGTGGAAATCTGCGCCTGACCACTGACAAGGGGGACGGGGCTCCCGAAAGGGGTGCCATTCGAGGTGAACTGCACAGTCCCGGTAAGAGCAGGACCACCTGCCTGACCCGAGGTAACGACGGCGGTAAACGTGACGCTCGCTCCATGCTGGATGGTCAGATTCGAAGAGGTAATGGCAGTGGTGGTCGCCGCTTGGTTGCTGATAGTTGCGGAATTCGAAACGGCGGATGCGGCATAGTTCGAATCGCCGACGAATTGCGCCGTGATGGTGTTGTTACCCAAGGGAAGTGCGGTGGTGAGAAGCTCGGCAGTGAGCTGCGCGAATCCCGTGGTGGAATTAGTCGAAGCGGTGTAGTCCACATAGGTTGCCGGCGACAAGACGATCGGTTTGGAGCCGAGAAAGAACTGAACATTGTTGCTGGGAAATTCAGCGGGAGTCTGGTTCGGAGGAAGAAATACCTGCGTGCCAATAGTGGCAGTCACGGTGGCGTAAGTACCTGCCTGGGCGTTCTCAGTAGCCGGCGTCAGGCTGATCGACGTCAGGGCTTTGGTTACGGTGACGACGTCGGGGGCGGCGGAGTTGTTGCTTGCGGTGTAGCTGGGGTCGCCGGCGTAGGAGGCAGCGATGCTGTGCTGGCCGCCTAGCAGGAAGATGGGTTGATCTTCGGTGTAACCTTCGGCGTTCAGTGGGAAGCTGCCGCCATCGAGAGGGTTGGTGGAGCCGTTGAAGGTGTCTTTCAGTGTGACGGTTCCCGTCGGGCAGCCATATTGCTGGATTCCGTTTGTGGCGCAGACGTTTCCGCTGGCATTGGTTACGTTGGAACGCAGGATGTAAAAGCTGCCGTAGGTGAAGGATGTGGCATTCGAGTTGGTGATAGCGCCGGTGGTTGGGCTGAAGGTGATGATGGCGGCCTGAGGTCTTGCTGGGTTCGGGATTGACCGTCACGTTAACAGGAGACGAGTCGCTGGGGGCAAACGTGGAATCGCCGGAGTAGTGCGCGGCTACGGTGTAGTTAGTGCCGCCGGGAAGAAAAGTGGTGGTGGCGCCGGGTGGCAGGGAACCAGCGCTCAGCGTGAACAGCTGCTGCGCGGCTTGCTGGCTGCTCACGTTGGGGATGCCTGTATTGGCGATGAGCGTGATGGTGCCGGTGGGCGTGCCGGTACCGGTTTGCGGGACGACCGTGGCGGCTATGGGGATCGGTTTGGCCGTGCGTGATCGTCGCAGGTGGACCGAGTGTGAAAGATGAAAATTTGCTGGCCTTGAATTGGCCGGCGTAAGTGCTCCATTGATTCACGAGGTTGGTGACGTTGACGCTGCCCAATCCGGTGGCGAGGTCGTAGCCGGAAGTGGTGCTGTAAGCCGAAAGGACGCCAAACTGATCGGCGGAATTCGTGGTGGTGCAGTTAGGGCTGCCTTTGAGGCAGGGCATCGCGATTGTGGAGCCCGAGGGGATATCGTAAAAAATGCAAGCGTTCGTGCCGGTGGAGGAAACCGTGCTGCTGTTGCAGCTGTTAGAGGCCGTGGCGGCGATTTTGTAGAAGACGTAATTGGCATTGCCCTGGCGTTCACCGGTTTTCTGATTGATGAGGGCCATAATGCCGGCGAAGACCGGCGACGAAACGGAAGTGCCGCCGTAGCCTGAGAATTCACCGCCGGCGAGGTTGCAAGGACCAGTCGCGTCCGACTGGCAGATGATGTAGAAAGTGTTGTTGAAACCGTTGCTGGCGAAGAGCGAGACATCCGGCACGTCGCGCTTGCCGTCGGATGGGACACCAGGCGCACTCTGCCAGGAAGGTTTGGCGTAACCTCCCGAGCAGGTGGATGGCAGATTGTTGCTGGAGGAAGTGCAATTGCTGACGCCGCCGCTGCCGCCTTCGACAGCCAAGAATCCATAGTATTGCGCGTTGCTATTGTTACAGGTCTGTTCGGCCGATGTTGTGTCGAAGATGGAGAAGGTCTCGGAATTCGTGCAGGAATCATTCCAGGTCATTTCTGGAATGTAGCCGAGGGCGTTGGCTTCGTTGGCGTTGTTGGTGAGGTTCCAATACTTCGAGGTAGTGGTGAGATCGTTGAAATCGGTGCCGCCCACGGCGACGTTGTAGGGAGTGGAACCGAAGCCGCTGACGGCGAGTCCGAATTGCGCAGCTGCTGTGCCGCGATCGCAGGTGGCGGAACCTTGGTCACCGGTGGAGATAAAGACGGTGATGCCTTGGGCGGAGGCTTGCTGCCAGAGCGTGTTGTAATAGGCGTTTCCCGCGGTACCCACGAACAGTTCACACACGCCGTAACTTTCGCTCATCACCGGAGCAAGATTGTTGTCCACGATGAATTCGGCGGAAAGATCGACGCCGAGAGTGGCTTCGGTGGATTCGGACTCAACGAAGTCAATGGTGGCGCCCTTGGCGACGGCGCTGGACCATTGCGTATCAATATCCGCCTCGGGCTCGTCGGACTGAAACCCGGGATCGGGTCCGTTGACAATAATCTTCAGCGTTCCCTTGGGAGTGGAGACGCCGAACATGTTCCAGAAGGATGTCCAGTCGGCTGGGAGAATATCGGTTTCACCGACGATGGCGATGGTCTGGCCGGTGCCGTCGATGGGAGTGGCGGCGGTCCAGAGGGGGGCGACGTTGTAGATCGTGGCGATATCGTACGGGCCCAGCGCTTCGCAGGGGCCGCCCAGAATGCCGCATTCAAATTGGCTGCCGGGCGTGAACTGCGGAATGGGCAGCGGCTGCGTGGGGAGTATCCTTCCGGAGTCTTTGTCGCGGTGAAAGGTTCCGGCGGAGTGGTTCATGGGACGCGCGCGGAAATTGTGCAGCGACCTGACGCCGGCGACAACCGGCGTGAGCGCGGTGGGAATGGAAGGGTCGCTGGAATTGGCCCAGTGGTCTTCGGTTGTTCCTGCTGCTCCGGTGGCGGCGGGGACTGAATATTTGTGGATCGCGGTGTGGAACGCTTCCTGGACCTGGCCGGCGGTGCCGGAAAATTCGATTACGGTGCGGCCGTTGGATATGGGAGCGACCTGGAATCCGTGGGATTGCAGCCAGGTGGTGATGGCCTGGACGTCCTGATCGGAGGGGCCGAACTGCTGGCCGAATTGCTGGGGGGTGAGCCATTGGTGGTAGTTGGGCGAGGAGTGATCCTGCTGCTGGTCGAGCAATTGTTCGAGCGTGGATTCTTGCGCCGGGCTGCGCTGCAGAACCAGGAGCATGCGTTTCATGGGCAGGCTGGAGGGAGCGACGCCCTGATCGTATGCGGCGCTTGCCAGGTAGTAGGTGTTGCCTTTGAGCACGGTGAGATTGGCTTCGTCCACCGCCTGGGTGATGCGCGAAGGCACGAAGGCGGATTGCGCGAATGAGTACGGCGCGAGCAGGAGCGAACAGAAAGCAAAAAGCAGGCTGGTGCGCAGGAAACGCGCGGGCTGGGGTCGCATGGTTTCGTTCACCTTGGTTCCCGTATTGGGACGGCGAGGACGGCAGGGAGAATAGATGGAAGTTATAAGAAGTGTCAAGTTGTACTACGGGACAGCTTTCTGGCGATGCGGGGGTGAAACGGCCGGGCGGGGTCAAGGTGTGTTCTGGTGGCGGGGGATCTACTGCGAGGAACGGATGCGAGTGGCGAGATTGCGGGCGCGGGTGCGGGCCAGGTCTATGAATTTTTCGTCGGCGGCTAGTTGGTCGAGGGTGGGGAGGAGGCGTTCGGGCTCGGGCAGCAGCTTGTTGTTGTAGTCGCGTTCGATTTGCAGCATGACGTCGTTGACGCCGAGATGATCGTAGCGCATGGTGCGGACGAGATCGGAAAGGTCCGTGTTTTGGCGGGAGAGGCCTTCGAAGATGTTGACGAGCTGCGTGGCGGTGTCGTCGAGGGTGTAGTTGAAATCGGTTTGGTGTTTTTCCGCGCCTTTTTCGTAGAGCAGGGTTTTGGCGCCGAGGTTGGCGAGGCGACGGTGGACGTCTAAATCCACATTTTGAAAATTATTGAGCTTGGCAGCTAGCGCGAAAATGCGCTGCGCGAGCGGGGCGCTGACTTCGAAGGGCTGCGGGCTCGCGTCTTCGTCCAGCTGGCGGATATCGTAGGTGCCGGAGCCGGCTTGATTGATTTTAATCTCGACGAATTCGGGGTAGCTGGTCTTGAAGACTTTGCGGAAGGTTATTTCGGCGCCGGCGTTTTCCGCGGAAGTGCTGGCGCTGGTGAAGCCGCCGTGCAGGGGAAGCGAACGGCGCGGGCAGGCTGGAGTTGCGGCGGATATTTCCGCGGCGAAGACAGCGAGCAGAAAAAGAACCAGCGAGGTGCGAGCGAATGCGCTGGAGTAGTGGCGCTGTGCGGAGCGAAGGATGAATTGCGGCATCACAGACCAGAGATTCGCGCCGCGCGGGTTTGGTTTCGCAGAGCGATTTTCGTTTCGCTGGGTGCGGAGCCGGGACGAACTCTTGCGGGGATGGCGGTGATGGAGGCGAGCAGGCGTTCGCGCGCGCGGAAACTGTGCGCGTGGCAGAGCGCGACGGCCAGGGCGTCGGCGGCATCGGCCGGCTGGGGGTATTCGGCCAATCCCAGGGCGGAGGTTACCATCTGCTGCATCTGCTGTTTGGATGCGGCGCCGTAACCGGCGATGCTGGCTTTCACTTCGCGCGGCGAATAACTGTGCGCAGGGATGGAGGCTTGCGCGGCGGCGAGCAGCACCACGCCGCGCACTTCGGCGAGCTTCAGCGCGGTGCGCATGTTCAGCGCAGTGAAGACGGATTCGACGGCGACGGCGTCTGGCGCGAATTCCGCGACGAGCTGGACGATCAATTCGTGAATTTCGCGGAGGCGGGCGGCGAAGGTGGCGCGTGCGGGAAGCTTCAGCGCGCCGAAACGCAGCAGGCGCGGAGCGGAGCCGATAAATTCGACGACACCGTAGCCGGTGGCGCCGGCGACGGCGGGATCAACGCCGAGCACGCAGAGGCGCGCGGTGTTCTTCAGGGAGTTCTTCACGGAGTTCGCGGTTATCGTGGTGGGTGATGGGCGAAGCATGTGAGTCCGCACAAGTGTAGTGCGCGGGGGTTGCGGATTGTAGTGTTTTTTCGGGTGCGTGCTGCGCGGGCAGAACTAGCGGAGTTGTAAGAACGGAGCCGCCAGAATAGTCGCCGCGTATCCCTTGATGGGGCTAGCAAAGCGGATGGCGGATCTTTTTGGAGTTGGCATGAAATTCTTGCCCATACCACAAGTCTACGGGGGGTCGAGTCACCAGAATACTGTACGAAAGGCCAGCTTCAGTGCTGGTATGCGCGGGGACCAACTGAAGCAGTTCAATGGAAGTGAAATTGGGCAAGCCACATCTCCGGTAATGCGACGCAATATAAAAGGGCGCCCCAATTGGAGTAGGTTTTGAGTGTTCGGCTCGAACCTAGCTCAGAAAGGAGCGCCCTCTATGGATAGCGTGAAGTATATCGGGATGGATGTGCACAAGGAAGCGATCTCCGTCGCGGTTCTAAATTCCGCGGGCAAGCTGGTGATGGAGTGCACGATCGAAACCAAGGCCAGCACCATTCTGGATTTTCTCCAAGGCCTGCGCGGAAGTTTGCATGTGACCTTCGAAGAAGGCACCTGGGCCGCCTGGTTGTATGACCTGATCAAACCGCACGTGGCCGAGCTGGTGGTGTGTAATCCCCGCCGCAACGCTTTGCTCAAGGAAGGCAGCAAGAGCGACCGCATCGATGCGCGCAAGCTCGCCGAGTTGCTGCGTTCGAACATGGTGCGCTCGGTGTATCACGGAGAGAACGGCGTGCGCACGCTGCGCGAGCTGGCGCGGAGTTATCTGACGATCAGCACGGATCTAATCCGGGTGATGACTCGCGTGAAGGCGATCTACCGCAGTTGGGGGATCGCGTGCAGAGGAAAACAGGTTTACGCAGAACGCCATCGAGCCGAGTGGCTGGGCAAGATCCAGGAGGCCGGCGTGCGTCGCCGAGCGGAGTTCTACTACCAGCAGTTGGATGCGTTGCGGGTGCTGCGTCAGGAAGTGCGGCGCGAACTGCTCGCCGAAGCCCAGAAGCACGAAGCCTGGAAATTGTTACGCGAGATTCCGTTCATTGGCCCGATCCGGGCGGCGCTGCTGATCGCTCTGATGCAAACACCGCATCGTTTCCGTACCAAGCGACAGCTCTGGAGCTACAGCGGATTTGGGATCGAAACGCACAGCAGCGCCGAGCAGACGATTCGTGCAGGGAGAGCTGCAGCGCGCGAAGAAGCCGGCTTCGATTCGCGGGCTGAATCGCAATCACCATCACGAACTGAAGAATCTTTTCAAGGGTGCTGCCACCGTGGCCGCTGCGAAGGCTGGTCCGTTCAAAGAGTTTTACGATGCGCTGGTGGCCAAGGGAATCCGGCCGGAGATGGCGCGGCTGACTTTGGCGCGCAAGATGGCGGCCATCACCTTGCTGGTCTGGAAGAAAGGAGTGCGCTTCGACGCCCAACATCTGAAACCACAAACAGCTTGAATGTCTCCAGTCGATCCGTTCCATCCTGGAATTTCTTCCGGTGGTGGCGAGTCGGGTTCTGGAGACATTCGGGTTCGAGGGCGAGTCTCAGCTGATTAGTTAGGCGCGGCGTGCCTCGGGCAGGCCGAGTCTCTCACGCGACCCTAGTCCCCCTCGGACAACCCGAAAAAGCTATGGGCCACGAGTCCCCGATAGAACCATGGTTGGCACCTGACAACCGTGCTGCTTGTGGTCTCCGAACCGACTGGCTTCGTCGCGCCAAAGGGATGAAAACCGCTGGCAAGGAAAACCCAAAGCGCTGCGAGAATGCAGCAGCGTCCCGAGATCGCGGAACGGAAGGCTACAACAATCCTGCTCAATGGGGCGGGCTGGAAGCAAATAAAACTTCCGGCTGCCGAAGAAGTGTTTTTTCCTTGACTCCTTTTATAGAACTTACCAGGCGTTTGCCCGATATTGGTCCTACCGCACACTTGTGGGTAGCCAATGGGATAACTTTCTGATTGCCGACTGTAGGTCCTCCTGTAGTGTTATAACACTCACCCATGAAAATCCCCGTCGCAGCCATCGGCCTTGCTCTTCTGTCCTTAGCTGGATCGACCGCTCATGCCCAGGATGGAACGGAACACGGCCCAATTGCGCTTGTGGGCGGCACCTTGATCGATGTCTCTAACTCCGGTCACAGTACGCACGATATCCCCAATGCGGTTGTGATCCTTCGAGATGGGAAGATTGAAGCGGCGGGGCCCGCAGCCCTAGTGAAGATCCCCAGCAACGTAAGGAAACTTGATTACAGGGGCACTTACATTTTGCCTGGGCTGATAGACGGATTTGCCGGTTTGAACAGTCAGGCACAGGCGAACGCTTGGATCTACATGGGAGTGACAACAATCGTCGGCAGTGGAGATAATCGTCGCGGTATTTTAAAACTGGATGCGCATCCCACTCCGCACGTCTATCCTCTCGATAGCGCAGGGTCAACCGACGACTACAGCCTGTTGATTGGTCTTCCGCAGTGGAGTAGCAAGCTCAAAGACCGCGACGAGCCTGCAGAGTTAACTCAACAGGACACCAAAGCTCAAATTGCGGAAACCGCCAAACGCGGTACGCGAGTGATTTGGCTGGGACATAACCTTACTGCCTCCAACACGAAATTCATCATTTCCGAGTGCCATCGACTTGGACTCATCACCTACGGTGAGTTCATTTCCACTCTGTACGCTGACGGCCTCAAGGCTGGCGTTGACGTTCTCCTTCATATGCAGCGGTATGAGCTGGGGCTGGTTCCAGCTCGATTGCAGCAGCCGTTGGTGCAACGTCCAGAGAGTGCTCCGCAGGGACCAGCATACGCGTATATCATGCAGCTGGACCCTGCCGATCCCAGTATTACAGCGTACGGAAATCAGATTAAGGCCTCCCGCGCTGCCCTTATGCCAACACTTAGCCTCGCCTATCTTCTGTTGCCCAACCACGAGAATCTCTGGGAAGAAAAGGTCGCCTCGATTCTCGACCCAAAGGGTCTTCATCAGCCTCCCGATGCCGCGACCGGGGAAGCGAAGTTTCCATCCGAAGAGGAACATGACCTAAGAGTCGCGCGCATGGCGCATTTCTGGGCCATCAATCGCACTCTCCAAGCCGTACACGCGCCTTATCTGGCGGCGAGTGGTGCGAGCGCACTAGGTACCATGCCGGGTATCTCGATGCACACGGAGCTGGAATTGCTCGTTCGCCTCGGTCTGACTCCACGTGAAGCACTCGCGGCAGCTACGAGCAACTACTCCGAACATTTCGGATGGCATGAACTCGGTTTGGTGGAAGCGGGAAGACGGGCAGACTTGTTGATCCTGGCTGCCGACCCAACCGCAGACATTTCCAATACGCGAAAGATTCACTCTGTAATCTTGGACGGAGCCGTTCTCGACCGTGACAGCTTGCTCCATCCAACGCCCTGACGCAAATCGCTCGATGCGGAGTTCCTGAATCGTAGTTGCGAATTGGCTGCCGCCGGAGCGGATTTCGCCGGGCAGCTCGCAAAATGGAAATGATGAGTGAAGCAAGCCTCGTGCCGAGCGGTTTGTCGGCAATCCAGAAGTTACAGCCAAAGTCCTGATTAACGCATTAACCGTCCATGTGGATTGGATTGGAATGGAGTGGAGCGACGGGCTTGCGGGGCGAGGCGCCCGAAAGGTGCTGGGCGCAAACGGCGCTGCTACATGCAGGACACGTGGGGTCAAGCGTCGGCTTTCAGGGTTGCGGGAACTTGCATGGGGACGAGAAAGTTGCTGGCGAGGAGATAGGCGAACAAGAGTCCAAGAGGCGGCGCGTGGCGCACTTGATCGGCAGAAACCATTCCGTTCGTCTCGGTCCATTCCCAACCGCTGGCGGAAAGATCCTGCAGTTTTTCGCGCAGCTGCGTGGAGCTCATGGGATAAGCGTAGATGCGCACGTTCTGTGCGAGAAGACGCGCGAGTGCTTCCAGCAGTCTGCCATCGAGATTGCCGTAAATGCCTTCCAGCGCTTGAATCATCAGGGAGAGACCAATGGCGAAGCGCACCGGCGCCTGGGTGTAGCGGCTGACGAGAGTCTTCATATTGTAGAGCTCGCTTTGGCGAAAAAGCAGGACGTCGCCGCCGGCAGCGAGAAGCGCGTCAATGCGGCGAAGCAAATCGGGGACCTGCGGCGTCGGGTCGTTCGGCATGAGCGGAGCAGCCGTGAGACAAAAAAAGCCAGCGGGCGAGACCTTTTCGTCGCCCAGTTCCTTCTGCAGTTCCTGAATAGCCGCCGACAACAATCGCATGTGAACTTGCGAGTGAGACGGATCTCCGTGGCCAAAGTATCCGGGCGCGAGGACCAGGGCTTTCTTGTAGAGAGCCTCGGTAGGAGGAACTGCGGGACCGTTCGCGGGGAAAAATACGGCCTCGGCGAATCCTTTCGTCACCAAACGGGCTAGCAGGGTACGGCGATCCCAAGCTTCGAATGCGGGGCCGCGAAGATCCATGTAGTCGATCTCGATGCGCTCCTGGAGGACGTCTTCTCCCAAGCCTGCCAGAAATGATTCCTCGAGTTGCAATTGATAGAACGCGGCGTAAATGAGATTGACGCCGAGAATCCCGATGGCTTCCTGCTGCAGGATATTGGAGGGATCGCGCATATTGATGTGCAGCAGGACGTCGTTGGCAGGGCCGCCGGGTTGCGTTTGAAAGCGGAGAGCGACCCAGCCGTGCGCGTCGTTGGTGCCGGCGAAATTACGGGCGGAGACGGTATCAACGAAGGAAAAGAAGCGGGTATGCGCGCCACGGGTGGTGTTGAGCTGCGCGAGAAGGTCGGCCCATTCCTTGTCCAGCATGGCTTCGAGGCGCTGCCTGGATACGTAGCGCGAACCGGAGCCATAGAGATCGTCGCTGACTTCCTTGTCATAGGCGGAAACAGTCTTGGCGACGGTGGCGGAGGCGGCTCCGACGACAAAGAACCAGTGCGAGACTTCCTGTCCGGCACCGATTTCGGCGAAAGAGCCGAAGGCGGCAGCATCGAGATTCAGGGTGAGCGCTTTATGGTGCGTGTCGAGCTTTTCGGTGGAGGGCATCGTCTGGCTCCGGTCGGGCACGACCTTGCACGTGAGAGGCGCGTAGCAGCCGTGACGAGCTAGCGGTATGTGGCGCGCGAGGACGATTCCGGGATTGGCTCGCGGCTAGCTGGCGACGGCGGCTTGCATTTCTTTTTCGTCGATGTCGAAGTTGGCGTAAACGTGCTGGACGTCGTCGTGGTCTTCGAGAGTTTCGACCATGCGCATCATTTGCTGGGCTTGCGCGCCGCTGAGTTTTACGTAATTTTGCGGGACGAAAGCGACTTCCGCGGTGGCCGGGGTGATGCCGGCGGCGAGCAGCGCTTCGCGCACTTTTTCGAATGCTTCGGGGGGAGTAGTGACTTCCCAGGCCGAGCCGTCGTCGCGCAAATCTTCGGCGCCTGCGTCGAGTACGATGCTCATCATTTTATCTTCGTCCGCGGCTTCCTTGGGGACGATGATGTCGCCCTTGCGGTGGAACATCCAGCCGACCGCGCCGTTTTCGGCCATGTTGCCGCCGTTTTTGGAGAACATATGGCGGACTTCGCTGACGATGCGGTTGCGATTGTTGGTGACGACTTGTACGAGGACGCCGACGCCGCCGGGGCCGTAGCCTTCGAAGGTGACTTCGTCGAGCGTTTCACCCTCGAGCGTGCCGGTGCCGCGCTGGATAGCGCGCTCGATGTTGTCGTTGGGCATGTTCTCGCTCTTCGCGGAGAGAATGGCGGTGCGCAGGCGCGGGTTGGTGATGGGATCGGCGCCACCGGTGCGGGCTGCGATGGTCAGCTCACGGATAATTTTGGTGAAAATTTTGCCACGCTTGGCGTCCGTAGCCGCCTTCTTGTGCTTGATCGTGGCCCATTTAGAGTGTCCAGACATGGGTGAACCTTTTACAGGGAGTGTGGCAGGAGCAGCAGGCTCGCTCTCGCCGCGACAGTGTAGCAGCAGCGTAACATTCAGGCAAGAGAAGGCCGGGCATGGTGATCGGTCAGTTTCCGACTGTGCGACTCCGGCCGTTCAACAAATACGGCTCGTCTCAATACCGGAGGCGAGCGGGTCGTAGCTGGTATTTGCGCGCGATAAAATGGAGAATTCTCGATCCCCACCACCTCCGGACTCGGGGGATTTGATAGTTGATCGGCATTCTTCAGGTGTTAAGTGCTTTGTTTACCGTCATCGTGGGTGTTACTTCTGACAATTGGAGCCCGCCGCCGTTCTAAGTATCGTCAGAGAGACAGGTGAGTTCAGTACGGCTCAACGTACTAGTGCTCAGGCGAGGATTGAAGCTTCGTGCTGGACGAATACGCAGGGTGGGGCGCATGCGAAGTTGAGCTTAGCTGATGTGGGGCAACACCTGAATCGTCTAAATTAAAAGGAGATTCACTTGAGAATTACAGGCGCAGCACTACTTGGGCTTTTTCTGCTGTTGGGTACATCCACGTTTGCGCAAGATAGCCCCAAAGTGGAAGTTTCCGGGAACTATTCGTACATGCGCTTCAACCCGCAAAACAACAACATTTCCGGACTCGGCGCTTTTTCGCTCAACGGTGGCGGCGGAGCCTTTACCTATTTTCTGACCCCCCTGATCGGGATCAAAGCCGAATTCGAGGGCTATGGCAGCACCACCAGAACTTTTCCCGGTGGCGCTCCCGTCTCCGGTAACCTTTTCACTTACAACGTGGGTCCCGAGATTAAATTCCGCACTCCGCATTTTCAACCGTTCGCGGAAGCGATGTTCGGCGGCGCGCATTCCAACGCATACGTAAATATTTGCAATGTGGGCGGCGGTTGCATCGGCTCTCCCTCGAACAATGCATTTGATTTCATCATCGGTGGGGGCGTGGACATTCCGATTAACAAATCATTCGCGGTGCGCGCAGCGGAGGCCGACTACGTCCTAACGCGTTTCGGCAATTCGTTCACCGGCGGAAACAACAATCAGAGCAATTTCCGCGTACAGGCTGGCGTCGTATTCAGCTTCTAAGCGGGTGGCTGATCCGCTTTTGGATCGGCTAATTGTTCTCCATTTGACGCGGGAGACAGCCAACGTACGGACGCCCCACCCTTCGATTACTGAAGGGTGGGGCTTCGCGTTATAATTTCCCTGCCATGCGAAAAATTATTTTCGCCTTTGTGGTTTTGGTTGTTGTGGCGATTCAGCCCCTGTGTGCGCAGCAAGTTTCTCCCGTTGCGCCGACGCCAGCTCCCGCTGCAACTCCGCCCGGCCCAGTCTATAGCAACGTGGCTTACGGCACGGCGGGTGGCGAGACGCTGCTCCTCGACGTTTTCGAACCTGCGAACAACGTCGGGAAGCCTCGGGCGGCTGTGGTGCTGGTGCACGGCGGCGGCTGGACCAACTTCGATAGATCCACGATGCGTCCGCTGGCACAGTTTCTGGCGCTGGCCGGATTTGTGGCTGTTCCGGTGGATTACCGGCTTTTTCATGACGATGCGACTCGCTGGCCGGCGCAATTGGATGATGTGCAGCGGGCGGTGCGCTGGGTGCGCGCGAATTCCGCTAAATATAATGTTGATTCCCAGCACATCGGGGCTTATGGGCATTCGGCTGGCGCGCAAATCGCAACGCTGCTGGGCATGCTGGAGACGCGGGACAATTCCGATGCGGTGCTCGCGAAATATTCCAGCAAGGTGCAGGCAGTGGTGGACGCCAGCGGACCCGCGGATTTCACGGTGGATGCACACGATGACGCTACGGAGTTCCTGAGCAGTTTTCTGGGCGCCGATTTCGCCACGCATCCAGAGGTGTGGCGCGATGCGTCGCCGGTATTTCACGTTGCGAAATCCAATGCGCCGATTTTAATTATTCACGGCACGCGGGATGAGATGGTGCCGATCAGCCAGGCGGAAGAGCTGAACGATGCGCTGACCAAGGTTGGCGCTACGGTGCAATTTCTGCGACTGGACGGCGATCACATGTTTCACGAACCCGGACCTCACCGGCAGCTCGCGCTGGAAACGCAGGCGTTTTTTGATCGTTACCTTGCGTCCGCTCACTGATCGCCGCGGTCTTTTCAGATTCTTGGCCTCAGCGGCTGAAGCCGTGCCCTGACGAAATTTGGCAGGTCTCGTACGAACATTCTTAAGGTTGAGGGCAGGCAGGGTGAAAATCTTGCCATCAGCAGGGAGAAATTCCTCGGGGTTTAGTGCGCGGGGGCGAGAGGGAATCGGGTTTTTGCTGTAGTGTTTGGGCTGAGAATTAAGTCCTGTGTTTCCCGGTTGTTCGCTCATGACCGAAAGAGCACAAATCCACAAGTGCGGCGATTTTGCTGCGCGGCTTGGCCGGAGCAATGCACTGCAGGGATTTGCGCCACTTCATCACTGGGGACCCTGGGGGAACCAAGATGCCAAATCTATTTGCAACGGCAACGACCGAACAAGACGCGCAAGTGGAAAAGAGATTGTGGCAAGCGGTAGTGGTGAGCACGATTCAGGAATGGATTTCCGGACCTCTGCGCTACAAACGAATCGCCGAAGAATATTTGTTCCAAGACCGGTCGGATTTTCCGCAGGTGTGCCAGTCGGCGGGGCTGGATGTTGACAGATTACGGCAGCAATTGTTGCGATTGCGGACGCACTCGAACCCGCTCGGCAAGATTGCGTAGGACTTTTGCCTTCAGATTCGACCTAGCATGAAAACAGGCGTGGTGTGCGGAGTCTCGAACGAGATATCTTGCGCCGAAGTTTCGATCGATACACGAATTGGGCATGTCTGGTCACGGGACTAATCGGGACTTAGGAAGATTGGAAGTATAATTTCCTCAGTGACGGCACCGTATTCGGCACCCAAACGCTTGGCGCTCCTTCCCGGCCTTGATGGGACAGGCGATTTATTTGCTGATTTCATCGCGGCTCTTCCTGAGTCATGGACCGCGACGACTGTTGCCTACCCAACCGACAGATTTTTGCGGTACGCAGACTTGCGTCCGTTCGTAAGTGCAGCGGTTCCGCAAGTAGAGCGATTCGTACTAGTAGCTGAATCGTTCTCCGCGCCGCTGGCTGTTTGGTACGCGGCAACTAATCCACACAATCTAGCCGCTGTCGTCGTCTGTGCCGGATTCGTTAGAAATCCGCTTCATGGCTGGTCGGGAGCAGTGAGAGCAGTTGCGAAACCTTGGCTTTTTAAATTGAAGCCGCCTCGCACCGTTCTTGAATATTTCCTTCTGGGACGGCACGCACCTTCCGGGCTTCTGCAAAGCCTCCGCCACGCATTGCAAAAGGTGAGTCCCAGTGTACTCAGTGGCCGTTTGCAGGAAGTCTTGGATTGTGACGCACGTGATGACCTACGCCGAACAACAGTGCCGCTGTTGTACGTGGAAGCGACCTACGACAGGCTGCTTTCCGTCTCATGCAAGGATGAATTTTCTCAACTGAGACCAGACATTGTTTTGAGGTCAGTTCCTGGGCCTCATTTACTGTTGCAACGAGAGCCGCAAAAGGCCGCAACCGTCATCATGGCTTTCATCGGCAGTTTGCCCTCGCGTCCTGACTAAGGCGGAAACCGTAGACGCGCTTTTCAGATGCACGGTTGGCCGCCGCAGTTTGGTGCGAGCTTTGGCTTGCTTCGTAATCTTGACAGTGGCACGGGCGCTGCCGTATGGTCTGGGCAACGACGATCGGAAATCGACGATTTTCATCTTGCCGAAAGATTTCCGATTCGGGAGGTGAGCCATGCCATTAGACCTGATGACCTTGCGGTTGGTGGAGAGGCCGGTTACCAAGGAAGAAGGACTGCGCATTTTGGAACGCGATCAGAATCGTTGCCAGTATTGCGGGCTCGATGGTGCGGCCAGTTTCGAGAATGCTTTGGCGATGTCGGTGGATTTTGTGGTGCCGCGGGCGCGTAAGGGAAAGAAGGATGAACGCAACCTGGTGGCCTGCTGCCGCTCGTGCAACATGATCAAGGGGCGGCGCGTGTACCGCAGCTTTGACGAGGCCAAGAGTTACGTGCTGGCGCAACGCGAAAAACTTCGCAAGGCGTGGGAAACGAGGAAAACCGCACCGGTGGTAGGCGCGCCAGGGGCTTCGTCCACAAAAGCGCAAAAGCTGCCTGCGCCGGATAAAGCCAAGGGCGCGGCTGCTTCGGTGATCAGCAGCTCGCCGCTATCCATTCGCAATAGATGAATCGCGTGTCGCAATCGGGTTGCTGGAAGCCACCTCATAAATATTGGGTTGCGATCAGAGAGATCGGCTTCAGGGGCTAAAGCCCTTCGTTCGCGCGGCCTCACGGCGGGGCTGAAGCCCCGCCCTTCCGACTTGACCAATAATGAGATCGTTCTAATAGCGCCAGGAGGTGAGGTCTGCGCCGGCGGGCGCGGTTTTCTGGATGCGTTCGAGAATTTTCGGAAGATACATGGTGTTGTAGTGCAGACGCGAGAGGTAATTGGGCAGGTTGGGATCGCCGTTCCAGCAATGTTCGGCGCGGTCTCCGTATTTTACTTCGCCGCCGTAGGGGGGATTGGTGGTGGCGTTCAAGACGTCTTCGAGGTAGTACACCGCGTCGTTCAGGAAATAGGTGTCGGCGCTGCCGACGTACACGTGGATTTTGCCCTCGAGTTTTGGTCCTAGCGTGGCCCAGTTTTTCTGCAGGATCGCGCTCAGGTCGTAATGTTCCTTCCAGTAGGCGGCGGTGGTGGGATCGATTTCGCCGGTTTCCTTGTCGAAAATCGTTTGCGGGTAGCCATCTTTTCCTACTGGTCCGTACACGGCCTGCCAAATATCGAACTGTTCGCCGGAACGGCCGTGCGAGCCTAGCGCGAGCTCGTACTGATTGATCTGTCGGGTGCTGGTGAGCGTGCGGCCGAGATAATCGCGCTCGCCGGGTTGTTCGACGCGCGTGTGCGGGCCCGCGATGAAGAACATATTCTTGTCCGAGTAGAGATTGATGTTGGTGAAGGCGCGGAAGTCCACGGGATCGGGGCAGGCGACGAAGGCGCCGTTATAGTGGTCCGGATAAAACATCTGCACGGCGAGCGATTCCCATCCGCCGGTGGAGCCGCCGTAAACGAAGCGCGCCCAGCCTTGGCCAATCCCGCGGAAAGTTTTTTCGATGGCGGGAATCAGCTCGGTTTCGATGGCGTCGCCGTAAGGGCCCAGGTTCGCGGAATTCACGGCGTAGGAATCGTCGTAATAAGGATTGGCGTGATTGATCTGCGCGACGAGGAAGCGCGGAAATTTCGGCGCGATCCACTGCTGATAGAACTTGTAGGCTTCTTCCTGCTGGATTCTGTTGTAGCCGGAAATGTGGAAGCGTTCGCTGTAGTCGGGTTTCAGATCGGGGTCGGGCGGAGTGGTGCGGAAGCCGTGCACGTCGTCGTTGAAATGATCTTCAGAAATCATGAGCGGAAAATGCGCGTTGGGGTGAGCGTCGAAGCCCTCGGGGACGAGGACGTTCGCGCTGAGGAACATGGGGCGGCCCCAGAATTTCGTGAGCAGCGTGCTTTGGATTTTGATGTGGCGGATGTAGGGCGTGTCTGGCGGATCGGGGATGGGCGGGATGATCTGGTCGAGGACAATGGAGACGGGATCGGCGCCGGCATGCAGCGTGATTTTTCGCGGAGTGGAGTAGAGGTTGCCGGGGGCGAGTTGCCAGTGCTGGCCTTCGCCGCGGTCCATGGGAAGTTTTACGGTGCGGCCATCGGCGCGATGGAAGGTTTCGTATTCGTGCAAGACAACCTGGACGAAATAGTCGCCCGCGGGAACGTCGTGGAGGTAGCGGACGGGGTAGCCGAAGGCGGCGTCATCGAGGGTGACGGATTGGTTGGGCTTTACGGCGTCAACATCGAGGCCGAAGATCATCTGGGTGCGCACGGAGTTGCTGATTTGCAGGCGCGGTTCGGCGGAGGGGTCGGTGGAGAGGATTAGCAGGAGGCGGCCGTCGAGCGGTGCGGCGCTTTGTTGATTCGTGAACGAGACTGCGAAGCGATAGGTAGAAGCCTGTTGCGCGTGAAGTGCGCCGGCGGTTAGAGCGAACAGCAAGATTCCCTGCAGCACAGCACGGCAACGACTTCGCGACGACATGGTGCCTCCAGGTTTTGGGTTAAATTCGCCGCGGGGATTCTACATCAATCGGCGTGCGCTGCCGAGGGTGGCGCGGGTGAGCGTTCGGTTTGGCGACGGGGCGTCCCAGAATCGGGCAGGGGGATGCGGGGATGCGGCGCGCGCGATTTCACTAAGAGCTTTGGCCACAGAGAGATTCGCCCGAGCGCGATCGGCACAGGAATTGCAGCGAGGCAGGGGTGTAGGTTATCTACAGCCAGGATGTAGAGGCTCTACACCCGAGGGGACGATGAAACAACGCTATCAGAACCGGATCGAGCTGCTGCAGGGGACGCTGGATTTGCTGATTTTGCAGACGTTGCGCTGGGGAGCGCAGCACGGGTACGGGATTGCGCTGGCGATTCGCGCGAACTCGGGCGACATATTGCAGGTGGATACGGGTTCGCTGTATCCGGCGCTGCACCGGCTGGAGCGGCAGAAATTGATCGCGGCGGAGTGGAAAGTTTCCGAGAACAACCAGCGCGTGCGGGTGTACCGGCTGAGCGCGGCGGGGAAGAAGAAGCTGGCGGCGGAGCGATCGAAGTGGGCGCAGATTTCGCAGGCGATCTCGGGGATTCTGGGACCTGCCGGCGAGGAGAGCGAGGCATGAAATTTTTTCGGCGGATGCGCGAGCGGCGGAAGAAAGAGTTGGAAGAGGAAATCGCGAGCCACGTGCAGATGGCGGCGCGGGATCGCGAGGCGCGCGGCGAATCTGCAGCGCAGGCTGGCGAAGCAGCGCGGCGTGAGTTGGGCAATGCCGGAGTGATTCAGGATGTGACGCACGATCAGTGGGCGTGGACGTGGGTGGAAGATTTGCTGCAGGACTTGCGCTATGCGGCGCGCTCGCTGCGGAAGAATCCGGGGTTCACGATGGTGGCGGTGCTGACGCTGGCGCTGGGGATTGGCGCGAACACCGCGATTTTCAGTTTGGTCAACGGTGTGCTGCTACGGCCGTTGCCGTACGCGCAGCCGGAGCGGCTGGTGGGAACGACGACCTACTATCCCAAGGGTCCGCTGGTGGTGATGCGGCAGCAAAGCCACACGATGCAGCTGGTAGGAGTTTCGGACAACAAGGAATTCAATTTGACGGGTTCGGGCGATCCGGTGCGGCTGATCGGAAATTCAGTGTCCGCGGATTTCTTTTCCATGTTGGGCGCGCTGCCGGCGATGGGCAGAACTTTTCACGACGGAGAGGACCAGCCGGGCAAGGATAGCGTGGTGATTTTGAGCCGCGCGTTGTGGGAGCAGCGATTCAATGCGGATCCGAATATTGTGGGCAAGTGGATCACGCTGGAGGGAGAGGGCCGCGAGATTGTGGGAGTGATGCCGGCGGATTTTCGTTTTCCATCGCCGAAGACGGAATTGTGGGTTCCGCTGCGTCTGGATCCGCGAGAGCCGGGCAATTATTGGGGCGACAGTTACATGGCGCTGATCGGGCGCTTGCGTCCGGGCGCGACGCTGGAGCAGGCGCGCGCGGAATTGAAAACGATGCGGCCGATAGTGCTGGCGGCGTACGCGTGGCGGATGCCGGCCAATTCGTTTGTGAATTCGAGCATCGTTTCGCTGGAAGAAGCGATCGTTGGCGATGCGCGGGGGAAACTGCTGATTCTGCTTGGCGCGGTGAGTTTGCTGCTGCTGATCGCTTGCGCAAACGTGGCGAACCTGTTGCTGGCGCGCGCGACGACGCGGGAGAGGGAAGTGGCGGTGCGCGTGGCGCTGGGAGCGAGTCGCTGGCGGATTCTGCGGCAACTGATGACGGAGAGCGTGCTGCTTTCGCTGCTGGGCGGCGCGCTGGGAATCGGCGTGGCGGTGGGCGGGCTCTCGATTCTGAAAGCGATGCTGCCTGCGGACACGCCGCGGCTCGCCGATGTGGCATTGGATGGGCAGGTATTGGCATTCACGGCGCTGCTGGCGATTTTGACCGGCGTGATTTTCGGATTGGTTCCAGCGCTGGGCGCTTCGAAGGTGGACATGACGCAGACGCTGAAATCGGGCGGGCAGCGCAGCGCGAGCGGCGGAAATCATCGCGCGAGCAAAGTGCTGGTGGTGGGCGAAGTGGCGGTGTCGATGATTCTGGTGATCGCGGCGGGGCTGTTGGTGAAGAGTTTGTGGATACTTTCCGGGACCAGTCCAGGATTTCGCGCGGAGCGCGTGGTTACGGCGCGAATCACGCCGAATGAAATGTTCTGCGCGGTGCCGGGACGCTGCCTGGCTTTTTACGATGAACTTTTGAATCGCACGCGGGCGTTGCCGGGCGTGAAGAATGTGGCGGCGGTGAACGGCTTGCCGCTGGGCGGCGGAGCGGAAATATTTCCGGGCGTGATTGAAGCTCGTCCCACGCCGGATGGCGCGAAAGTTCCGATGTTCTGGGAAAAAATTGTCACGCCGGATTATTTGCGAATTATGAATATTCCGGTGTTGCGCGGGCGCGGGTTCACAGAGGCGGACGCGGGGCCGGACGCGGAGGCCGTGGTGATCGTCAGCAAAACGACAGCCGAGCATTTCTGGCCGGGGCAGGATGCGGTGGGCGAGCACTTCCGTCCGAAGTGGGAGCAGGAGTGGCGCACGGTGGTGGGGGTGGTGGGCGATGTGCGGGAATTTACGATCACGCAGAATTCGGCGGACTGGATTGACGGGGTTATCTATACCCCGTACGGGCCGCACGCGATTCGCGGTAGTGGCGCGGATGCACCGCCCGCGGAGATGACATTGGTAATCGCAACAGCTGGGGACCAAGTGCAAATTGCTGACGAGCTGAAGAACACGGTCGCGAATTTGAATCACGACGTGCCGGTGAGCCAGATCAGCCCGCTGAAAAGCTGGGTGGCGGAGGCGATGGCGGAACCGCGTTCCACGTCCGCGCTGTTCGCGGTGTTTGCGGGGCTGGCACTTTTGCTCGGCGCGGTGGGGATTTACGGCGTAATTTCTTATTCCGTTGCGCAGCGCACGCGGGAAATCGGAATTCGCATGGCGCTGGGGGCGCGGCGGCAGGAAGTGCTGCTGTTGGTGGTGGGGCAAGGGCGCGAAGCTGGCGCTGGCCGGCGTGGCGATTGGAATTGCGGGCGGGCTGATGTTGACGCGGCTGATGAGCGGACTACTGTATGGCGTGCATGCGACCGATCCGATGACGTACGGCGCGGTAGCGTTGTTGTTAATGATTGTGGCGCTGGCGGCTTGTTACATACCGGCGCGACGGGCGATGCGCGTGGATCCGATGGTGGCTTTGCGCTATGAATGATGGCGGCGGGGCAAACGACGGCGTGCGGTGCGACGTGGGTGAGCGCGACGGCGAGGGAACCCAGGTATGAAATTTTTGTGGGGCGCGCGCGAGCGACGCAAGAAAGAATTGAATGAAGAGATCGCCGGGCATTTTCAGATGGCGGCGCGGGATCGCGAGACGCGCGGCGAATCTGCGGCGCAGGCTGGCGAAGCAGCGCGGCGTGAGCTGGGCAATGCCGGAGTGATTCAGGATGTGACGCACGATCAGTGGGCGTGGACCTGGGCTGGAGAATTTGCTGCAGGATTTGCGTTATGGCGCGCGCACGCTGCGCAAGTCGCCGGGCTTCGCGGCCGTGGCGATTTTGACTTTGGCGCTGGGCATCGGGGTGAATACCGCGCTATTTTCGGTCGTCAACGGCGTGTTGCTGAATCCCTTGCCTTACCCGCAAGCAAATCAGCTGGTGGCTTTGTGGTGGGACCGCACGCCCGGACAGCACAGCTCGATTCCTTATCTGAATTTTCTCGATTGGCAGAAGCAAAGCACGGCTTTTTCCGCTGTGGGCGCGTACCTGCAGGACAACATGATCGTCACGGGCGCGGGCGAACCCGAGCGCGTGGACGGCGTAAAGATTTCCGCGAATTTTTTCGATTTGCTCGGCGTGAAACCTTTGTTGGGGCGATCGTTCCGGCCTGAAGAGGACCAGGTCGGAGCCGGGCCGGTGGCGATGATTGGCGACGGATTGTGGCATCGCAAGTTTGCTTCGTCGCCCGACGTTTTGGGAAAAAGCATCACGGTGGACGGACGCGATTGCACGATCGTCGGCGTGATGCCGGAAAAATCGCCGATTTACACTACCGCTGATGTGTTCACGCCGCTGGGGCAATTCAACGAGGAGCCTTTTCGCGATCGGCGCGCGAGCCTAGGGACGGTGGGAATCGCCAGAATGAAACCGGGGGTGACGCTGGCGCAGGCGCGCGCGGACATGGATGCGGTGGCGCGAAATCTTGCGGCGGAATATCCGGACGCGAACAAAGGCACCGGAATTTTTGTGAATCCGCTGAAGGACGACATCATCGGCGACATCGGTCCGACGCTATTTATGTTGCTGGGCGCCGTGGGATTTGTGCTGCTGATCGCATGCGCGAACGTCGCCAATCTGCTGCTGGCACGTTCAGCGGCGCGCGCGCGGGAATTCGCGATTCGCGTGGCGCTGGGAGCGACGCGGCGGCGCATCATGCGGCAGTTGGTTACGGAAAGTCTGCTGCTCGCGTCCGCGGGCGGGGCGCTGGGTCTGCTATTTGCCGCGTGGGCTACGAAGGCAGCACTCGCGCTGATTCCAGAGGCGCTGCCGCGCACGGACGAAATCGGGCTCGACGGCCGCGTACTTTTTTTCACGCTGGCGATTTCGATTCTGGTGGGCGTCGCGTTCGGGGTGCTGCCGGCGCTGAAGGCTGCGCAGCCTGATTTGCACGAGAGTCTGAAGGAAGGAGGGCGCGGATCCAGCGGAACGCGTGCGCGGACGCAAAATATTTTCGTGGCCGTGGAAATGGCGCTGGCCGTCGTGTTGCTTGCCGGAGCGGGATTGATGGTGCGCAGCCTGATGGGGCTGGCGAATGTGAATCCGGGATTTGATCCGCAACATGTGATGGAGTTCGGCGTGTCGCCATCGGCCGAGCGTGTCACGACGCCGGCGCACATCCGCGAGACGTATCGCGAAATCACCGCGCGATTTGCAGCGGTGCCGGGCGTGGCAGGCGCGTCGCCTTTGGTGGGCGCGCTGCCGTTGACCGGCGATTCGCTGGTGGGATTCTGGATTACGGGACAGCCAAAACCTTCTTCGGCAAAGGAAATGACGCGCGCGCAGTGGTACGCCACCGCGCCCGATTATCTGAAAGTGATGGGGATTCCGCTGCAGCGCGGGCGATTCTTCGGCGCGCAGGATAACGAGACCACGCCGTTCGTGGTGGTTGTGGATGATGGTTTCGCACGCACTTATTTTCCGGGTGAAAATCCCATCGGCAAGCGGCTGAATATCGGAATCATTGACGTGGAGGGTGCGGAAATTGTGGGGGTGGTGGGGCACGTGAAGCACGCAGGGCTGGGCGCGACGGGGATTCTGGACCAGCGCGGCCAGATTTATTTTGCGATGTCGCAACTGCCGGACAGAGTACTGCCGCTGGTGGGGCGAGCGTGCACGTTCGTGATTCGCGCCGCAGGAACGCCGCAGGCTGTGAGCGAAGCGCTGCGCGCGGCGTCGGGGCAATTCGATAGTCGCCAGGTGCTGTACGAATTCCAGCCGATGACGAAAGTTGTTTCCGATTCGATTGCCGCGCAGCGGTTCACGATGATTCTGCTGGGCGTTTTTGCGGCGCTGGCGCTGGTGCTTGCGGCGGTGGGAATATTCGGCGTGATTTCCTACGTTACGGGCCAACGCACGCAGGAGATTGGCATACGCATGGCGCTGGGCGCGCAACGCGGCGACGTGCTGCGCCTGGTGCTGGGCCACGGAATGCGTGTAGTGCTGCTGGGCGTCGGGATTGGATTGGCGGCGGCGCTGGGATTGACGCAGCTGATGGCCAGCCAGCTTTACGGAGTGAGTGCGAAGGATCCGCTCACGTTTGCCGGCGTCGCGGCGCTGCTGACGTTGGTTGCGCTGGTGGCTTGTTACATCCCGGCGCGGCGGGCGATGCGCGTGGACCCGATGGTGGCGTTGCGCTACGAATGAAATTCTAGTTGCGGTTGTTTGCTGGCCTGCTTCCAGTGGTGGCTTTGCGCGGTTCCCGCCTGCCTCAACTGCAATTGCTCATGCTGGATTTTTCCACAGCGTCGCTTTGTGCAAGAATGTTATTGTGACTCGGGCGCGGCGGTTGCGCGCTGGATTTTATGGCTGACTCGATCAAAGTGGTTCTCGAATTCGCGCTGCTGGCGGTTACTTCGGTATTTTTTCTGGTGGACCCGTTCGCGGTGATTCCTTTGTTCCTGGCGGTTACGGCGAATGCGCCTGCGTCGGAACGGCGGGCCGTGGCGCGGCGTTCGGCGTTCACTTGCGCGATCGTGCTGTGTTCGTTTGCGCTGGCGGGCAGCCTGATTTTCAAAATGTTTGGGATCACGCTGCCGGCGTTCAAGATTGCCGGCGGAATTATTCTGATGGGGATTGGGCTGGACATGCTGCAGGCCAAGCAGTCCGGCACGAAAGCGACCGCCGAAGAACAGCAGGAAGGCGCGGAAAAACAGGATGCCAGCATCATTCCGCTGGGAATGCCGATGCTGGCGGGGCCGGGCGCGATTTCCACGGTGATGGTGCTGGTGGGCGAATCGCATTCGTTGTGGCAGCACGCGATTATTTACGCGACGATTCTGCTGACTTCGTTTCTTTCGTTCATGATCCTGGCGGGCGCGGATGGCGTGCGGAAATATCTGGGCGAGACCGGGATACGTATCCTGATGCGGCTGATGGGATTGTTGTTGGTGGCGCTGGCGGTGCAGTTCGTGGTGAACGGGCTGACGGATTTTGGGTTGCTGAAGCCGCTGACGACTCCGTACTGAACCGCGACTAAGGACGTGTGATCAACTATGCCATTTTCGTGCGCGGGCTGAGCTGTGCTCAGAACATTGAGATTATGCGTGAGGTAAAACCAAGGGAGACAGAGGTTGTAAACCATAATCGCGAGAGACTTCCAACGGACGCAGAACTTGTAGAACCGCAAGAAAGTGAGCCGCTCCCGAACAGAAGGAAGCAGTGGCGAAGTTTTGTATTTGGGAATACAAACATTGAAAACCCCCGCATTACCCGCGAGATGGTGAATAGAGAAGCAGAGGCGTTAAAGAAAAAGTAGCGTGCTATGGATTCTGAGGACCGGCACAGCAAGGCGCTTGAACCTGAACTGATAGCTGACCCCGAACGGAAGGCGAGCAGGAAGTAAAGAACGGCTTCAGGGAATCGATAGGTAATCGAAAAAGTTCAAAACCACCGGCGCGACTCGTTAGAACCCTTCGTGATTTTGACGACCGCCCGCAACAACACGTAAGGAAAACACAGCGGAGCAGCGAACCAGCTTATTCCGCCGTGCCCGGAATAAGTAAAATTGAGCACCGGGACGATCGCCAACGCGAACATTATGGCGGGAAAGCTGTACGCCCTCGCGACTTCACCCCAAAAGTTGGGATCCGACTTTTCGACTTGGTCCAAGATTTTCAACCTCGTGCGCGCCCGAGTGGCCCGCTACGGTCGGTGCGTAGAGACAACCGCTAGTATTCCTCGTCTTCGGATTTCTTCAGGCGGGTCATTTTGAATGCTACACGGAAATCGCGGGAGCGGGCTTCGGCTAGGATAGCGCGGCGCGTTTCGATCGGCAGTTCGGACGGGCCGAAGACGCCGGCCATATCGCGGGGAAAATGTTTGATGAAGATGGCGGCGAGGTGTGCGGTGGCATAGGCGATGGGCGTGGAGATTAAGCCGCGCTGGCGAATTTGGAACAGGGTGGGGAAGCTCGCGTCGTAGCGCAGCAGCAGCGGTTGATCGTCCTTCACTCCGCGCACCAGCACGGCCGCGGCGAAGCGGGCATTTTCCAGCACTCCGCGGCGAATCAGTCCCGCGACGCCTTTGGGCGTGAGAGTTTTCGGGAAGCGTTTGCGCACGATTCCCTGCGAGCGGTTCAGACGCCCTTGCCTGTACCAGCGGAACAGGCGATCGAAATCGTTACCGCCGATTTTGGCGTCCATGTCGCGCATGGGAACCACGTAGGGCAACATGCAAACTTCGTCCTGCGCGGCGAGGTACACGGTGGTTTCGCCGATGGGCGGCGGGAAACGGAATTTTTCGCGGTCCGCGAAGCGCTTGGCGAGCGAAAAACGCCCGTGGCGATAGACTCGCGGGCTGGAAATGGCTTCGTCGTACATCACTTCGGGCGACCAGGTGGAAACTGGGTCTTTGCTCTCGGTGCTTTCGTACAGACGAATCTGCACGGATTCCACGGTGTCCAGCAGTTCGGAGCCGCGCTTGGCGAGAAGATTGGTGAGACCGGGCGCCGCGCCGGTGCAGATCAGCGCCGCGCGATTTTTCGCTTCGAAGCGTTTGCGGAAGCGAAATTGCTCGGGCTTGAAGGGATTGCGATTCAGGTGCGAATTCAGGTCCAGGTAGTGCGCGCGCAGGCGCAGGGCCGCGCGCAAAATGATTTCGTTGAAGACCGCGGGTGAGGCGTTGACCAGCAGGTTGCAGCCGCGGGCGGCGCGCACGATGGACCAGAGATTGCGCGCGTTCGCTTCCACTACTTCGATCGCGCTCTTCTTGCCGAGAAATTTGCGCGCGCGGTCCGGGTCGCGATCGCCGCACCAGACCGTGTGCCCCTGGCGCACGAGCAATTGAGCAAGCAAGGAGCCGGCGCCGCCCACTCCCAGTACGAAGATGCGCATCGGTTGGCAACTTTATCATATTCGCCGCATGGGCATGCGCAGGCGTGCGCGCCACTTTCCGGTTGTGCACCCTGCAGCGCGATGCGGCGGAGCGGCCTGCCACGCACACAGCGTTGCAGATTGAAAACCAACAGGCCGGGGAATTTGTTCTGGCAGCGGGCGCTTGATTCCGCGGCAGCGAGTCCAATTCACGCAGAGCGCGTGCGTCCTTTGGCGGTGTGGATGCGCTGGTCAACGCCTTGGATCCGGTCCTTGGCCCAAGCGATCAGAGAAACATTATCGGATTTGCCGATTTTTTCGCGCATGTCGCGCATCATGCGCAGGTAGGTATCGGGGTGCATACGGAGCTCGCTACACACTTGCCGGTCGGTGTGTCCACCTGAGAGGGCGCGCAGCACGATCGCTTCTTCGGCCGTCAAAGTTGGATCCAGCTGGAAAGAGGAAGAGCGCTGGATGCTGATTACTTTGGATTCGTGTTTCATTGGGTCTCCAGGTCCGTCTTGCGGCCTTTCATCGCTGCGTCGCAGAGTTACGCGGTTTTTGCTTGCGCGTTCGTATCCGTGGCGCGCGTTCTGGTTTTCATCGCGTACAACGCGGCATCCGCGGCGCCCAGAAGGGAATCCACGTTCGCACCGTCGTTAGGATAAATCGCGACGCCGATGCTGACGGAAAGCTTCGGCTCCCGGCCGTCGTTCGCAAGACTGTCGCAGATGCGCTGGGCCACCAGATTGGCCGGAACTTGTCCGGTCTCGGGCAGCACTAGCGCGAATTCATCCCCGCCGAAGCGCGCCGGAGTATCTACCTTGCGGCTGCAGATGCACAAGACATCGGCCAGCCGGCAGAGGGCTTGACTGCCAACCAGGTGGCCGAAACGATCGTTGATCTGTTTCAAGCCGTCCAAATCGAGGAACAGCAGAGCGAACTCGCGCGCGGTGCGCTCGGAGCGCTTGATCTCATTGTCCACGGTTTCCACCAGATGGCGGTAGTTGGCGAGGCCCGTGAGGGCATCCTTGGCTGCTTGTTGGCGCAAATGATCCTCGAGCTTGCGCTGTTGCGTGACGTTCTCAACGATGATTTCGTAACTCTCCGTTTGTCCCTGATTTTTGACCTCACGCCCGCTGAGCCGGACTTTCAGCGTTGCGCCGTTCTTCCGCTTCCATTCGATTTCCAGGGGATCGGCGCCGTGGTATTCCAGCGATAGGCCTAGGAGTCGCGCTCGTTTGGCGGGATCATCGAGGACCCCAGCCGCCAGGTTCACCGCCAGCAGTTCCTCGCGGGACGCATAACCCAGCATCGTAGCGAGCGCCGGATTGACGTCGAGGAACTTGCCTTTCTTGTTGCAGCGACAGATTCCATAAGTCAGGTTTCCGACCAGAGCGCGGTAGCGTGCTTCCGAATGGCGCAGCCTTTTTTCGGTTCGATCGCGTTCTTCGCGAAGCTGGTTCTCGCCGAGCGCTCGACGGACGGCCACGGGAAGGTGCCCAAGGTGATCCATGCCAACGCAATCAGCGGCTCCGCTGCTGATAAGTTCGGCGACGGTCTCCGGTTGCATGGTGTCAATCAGGAAAATACAGGGGATCTGCCTTTCGCGCAGACGCAAGATATCCAATTCGTGGCGTCCTGGCCAGTTTGGGGATGGATATTCGGCCAGCACCACGTCGTAGTATTTCGCTTTTAGGTGTGCGGCAAACTGGTCCGGCGTCAGAACGACGTCAGCAGTGACCTTGAAATGCGCCCTCTTCAGCTCCTGCACACATCGTTCTACGTCCGCTACGTCCCTGTGAACAAACAGGATACGCAAGGGCGACCGCCTGCCTGCCGATCCGTTCACGACCAGGGAAAGCTCAGCCTGCTTGACGCGATCTCGTGAGGTTGAAGACATAAGAACTCCACCGGCTTTACGAGGGCTAGCGCATGCACGCGCAGGCCCCGGAAACGATTCAAAAGCGACCATGGCAACCATAATGGAACAGGGCAGGCGAACCTGTTCAAAACGGTACACCCGGCATCAGTATGTTTACCGATTGGACACTTCCTGGGTGCGAAATATACTTAATTAGCTGGACTAGAGCTCTTGGGGAACGCCATGCACCGCGATTCGCAACTTCATCGCGTTGGCGGCGTTGGAAGCGTGGGCATAGCCAGCGCATTCCGGCTGCGCTGTGCACCGGGAGCCGATGTCTCAGCCGAAATCGCCGTCGGGGCAGTGTTGCAAGTAGCCGCAGCGGGCGGAGCTACGGGCGCTTTACGGATGCGTGTCGGCGTCATCCACGGAAACCACCGCGCAGGGCTCGTTGTCGTGCGCTCCGTGTTTGCAGTTCTCCAGGGCTTTTTGACGAGCCCAGTCCACGGTTAACTGCGCCGTCGCGAATCCAAAGGAGTGCGGAGACGTGGCGAAGGCTTTGTGGGGCCCCAGCTGCAAATACCTTTGGAAAGCGGCGAGGCCCTCTTCACTCAGGCCGGGGGGAGGGGAAACGCTGGGAGGAGCAGGCTCGGACATCGGTTCTGGCAGCAGCGCCAGGTTTTGTGCTTTGAGAAAGTCGTCAACCGTGGAAGACCAGGCCGCCACGTGACGGAAGAGCGTGTGTCCGTCATCGCCGATGGGTGGGGCCAGCACGAATTGGTCCTGGCCGCCCTGCGAATGAAATGCGGCGTCGAATTTTTGCGCCAGCTCCGGCCAGAAGTATTTGTCATTCTGGGCGTAGATCCAGAGCATGGGCGTGCGCGAATGTTTGCCGAAATCGCGGTAGGCGTGAACCAGATCACCTGAGTTGCAGACTTCGTGGTCGGCTTTGGAGCCTCGTCCGCCGGCAAAATTGATGGCCGCCACCAGGCCCGGAGGGGCCTTGGCAGTCAAAGCGACGGTTGCGAAACCTCCGGTGGAGATGCCGACCGCAACAATGCGCGTCGGGTCCACCTGCTCGAGCCCGCGCGCGTAATCAATGGCCACGCGCAGGTCCTCGGCTGAATATTCTCCAGCTGTTTGATAATCCGTTTGCGGACAGTGACTGCCATGATGCGTGTCTGCTTCGCCGCTTGATGTTCCGTAACCACGGCGCACTACGACCAGCACGATCCAACCTCGTCTTGCGAACCACATGGCCTGTGGAAGCTGCTGCCAAGGGCTTACCAGCGCGTGCTCTTCCGGTTTGCGCGAGGATCCATGCGTCATTACTACCAGCGGATGCTTGCCCGGCGTTTCGGCATAGACCAGCAGCGCATCGAGGCCGTTCGGATACGCCGATGCCCAGGGAATCCTGACCTCGCGTTCCACGTAGTGCTGCGCGTTTGCGCCGGAAACTGTGGCCAGGAAAGCTAGTAGGTGGAAAAGCAATTTGCGCCGCAGACTTTGCACAGACGAACATTACAACGGGCGGGTGCCGCAGTAAATTCCTTTGCATCACGCCTCCGTTGATGTATGGATGTACCGGCTGGAGCTGTTCGTCGAGGTCATCGCGGCCTGCGGGACGCAACTTCCCGGCATTCTCTGCTGCGACGTGCAGCAAACGCGCTAGTGGGGCAGCGCGCCAGCGCGTGCGCCGCGATTGTTTGCCCCGCCGTGACCGGAGGCGTATCATCGGCTCTGATATCTCCGACCCACTCGGCCTAAGGGAGAGACAGCCTAGGGCGTGGGGGCGATGCTCCTGATAATTTCAGGAGATGAGGGACCGGGTGGAAACGCCTGCTCCTCCCGGATTTGGAAAGGAGAGCATCCAGCAGGCGCGATTTTCGAGCGCGTTGTGCCGCTGGCGTCCTCGCCCAATTCCGAATTTGGATTGGGCTATTTTATTCTTGGGAGCATCTAAGGAAGGCATGGCACTGACTGACAAATTCGGGCGCCAAATCACCGACCTGCGGGTTTCGGTGACGGACCGCTGCAATTTTCGCTGCGTGTATTGCCGTTCGGCGGACCCGGAAAATCACATGGCAGAGCACGCGCTGCTGGAGTGGGATGAATTCGAGCGGCTGGTGCGCATTCTGGTAGGGATGGGAATTCGCAAAGTGCGCGTGACGGGCGGCGAACCGCTGGTGCGTCCGGGCGTGGAAGATTTTGTGGCGCGGCTGAAAGCCATTGGCGTGCAGGATCTTTCGATGACCACGAATGGCCACTTGCTCGCGGAGCGCTGCGACCGGCTGGTGGCGGCGGGGCTGGATCGCATTAATATAAGTCTGGATTCGCTGAATCGCGAAAAATTCGAAAAAGTGACGCGCACGAAGACGTTCGACCAGGTGCTGGCGGGAATTGAGGCGGCGCAGGCGTCGAAGCTGCGTCCGGTGAAAGTGAACGCGGTGCTGGTGCGTGGATTGAATGATGACGAAGTGGAAGCGTTCGCGGAATTCGCGCGAGAAAAAGACATCATCATGCGTTTTATCGAGTTCATGCCGCTGGACGCCGACCGCGCGTGGACGCGCGACATGGTAGTGCCCGCGGCGGAAGTGCACCGGCGCATCTCGGCGCGCTGGCCGCTGATTCCCGTGGTGCACGAGCGCAGCGAGACCGCGCGGAAATACCGCTTCGCGGACGGCGGCGGCGAAATCGGATTGATCGCGCCGGTGACGCAGCCCTTCTGCGGACATTGCTCGCGGATACGGCTGACGGCGGATGGAAAATTGCGGACGTGCCTCTTCAGTAAGGAAGACCACGATGTGAAAAGTTTACTGCGCAGCGGCATGGGCGACCGCGAAATCGGCGATGCGATCGTGGCCATGGTGCAGACGAAGGAAAAGAGCCACCGGATTAATGAGCCGGATTTCGTGCCGCCCTCGCGCACGATGGTTTATATTGGCGGCTGATCTGCTGGCGGGTCTGGGAGCATCGCTACATGGCGGATGAAGAGTCCAAATATTTCTCGCTGACGGAGGCGGAGCGGCTGCGTGCGCAGCTGGAGCCGCTGCTGATCGAAGCGATGGAATCGCGCCGCAAGATGATGGATGTGGACGAGCGGATCAATTCGCTTGCCGAACGCATCCAGCGATCGGGCGGCCTGGCGGTGGCGTACGAAAGCGCAGCCAAGACGCGCCTGGAACGCAACCGCCTGGAAGAATCAGTGCAATCGGCGCTGGACCAGATTCAAGAAACCGGATGCGTGGTGAAGGATCTGGACGTGGGCTTGCTGGATTTTCCGGCGCGCATTGACGACGAGGAAGTGTATCTCTGCTGGAAGCTGGGCGAAGACCGCATCCGTTTTTACCATCGCCAGGACGAAGGATTTTCCGGACGCAAGCCGATTGACCCCCGCGACGCTGGTTACAACAATCCAGTCCAGTAATTTTATATTGGCGCCGAGTTGCTGCCGCGCGCAACGAAACTTTACATTAATTGCGAGCGCATCGTGGCAGCGGACTTGCGAGTGCTTAACGTTTCGTGGAGGCGGTTCGTGCGGCGGAGATCCTTCTTAAAAGGCGCAGGAATTGTGACCGTCGCCGTGGTGGGCGGTGGCGTCTGGCGCGCCGAGGAGCAAGGAGTTTTCAGCGTCGGTGAGGGACCGGCTTACGAGCCGTGGAAGGACTGGCGCAACGCCGGAAACGACGAGCCGCTCGCGTTGGTGCGCGCTGCGATTCTGGCCGCCAGCCCGCATAACACTCAGCCCTGGCTTTTCAAAATCAGCGATTCTGCAATCGAGCTGCACATTGATACGCAGAGGAATGTCGGCGCGCTCGATCCTTTTCTGCGCGAAGAGCATATCGGGATGGGTTGCGCGCTGGAGAATCTGATGCTGGCCGCGCCGGCCAACGGATACGTGGCCACGGCGGAACTCCTGCCGGGAAAACTTGGCCCGATTGCCGGCGAACCGAAAACGCAACTCCTGGCCCGTGTGAATCTCGCATCTGGGAAACGCGAAGAAAGCGAGCTGTATAACGCCATCCCGCTGCGCCACACGAATCGCGGTCCTTACGATCCGCGCCAGGCGATACTCGCCGGATTTCGTGGACGCACTCCAGCATGTGCCGGACGACTGCCCGGATGTAAAGCTGTTCCTTTTCACGGCCGAAGCTGATCGAAAAAAGATCGCTGAAATTAGTTCTGCCGCGAATGCGGAAATCTATTCCGATCCGGAAGTTCAGCATGGCAGCGAGCGTTGGGTCCGCACGCAATGGAGTTCGGTTCAGAAATACCGCGATGGCCTCACGATTGACGCTTTCGGCTTGCCTCCAATCGCTACTGCGATTGCCAAGATGATGTCGGCGCGGATGCTGCGCTGGGCTGCGTCGCGCAGCACCGATAATGGCTATGCGAACCTGATGCTCAGCGCGCCGCTGATCGGATTCATCGCCGTGCGCGACCGCTATGCGCAGGAACAGTGTTTGCAAGCGGGCCGAATCTGGCAGCGCGCGCATCTCCTTGCGACTGCCCGCGGACTTGCCGCGCGCCCTTGCAACGAGGCCGTGGAAATGGTGGACCATGAGCGGGCGCTGGGCAGGCCGGCGTCTCGCGTCGCGCTGCTCAACGAAATCACCGCGAGATCCCACTTGGCAGCCGACTTTTGTTTTCTATATGGGTTATCCGAAGTTGTCGGCACATGCCAGTCCACGGCGTCCGGTGCAAGATGTGCTCGTCTGACGACGCAGAACCCACGCGAGCGGCGCTGCTTTCTACCGCGCCGTCATTTCGATCGGGTGCACGTCGCGTTCAATTTTGGCGAGGTTTTCGTCTTCGGCTACTTCCAGATCGTATTTCGTCTGCAGATTCAGCCAGAAGCGCGGAGTGGTCCTGAAATAGCGGCCCAGCCGCAACGCGGTGTCAGGCGAGATGCCGCGCCGCTCCGCGACAATGTCGGCAACGCGCGTTACCGGCACGCGCAAATCCAGCGCCAGCTTGTTCATGCTCAGCTGGTATGGTTTCATGAAATCCTCGCTGAGAATTTCGCCGGGATGTACGGGCTTTCTTTTATTCTTCTTTTTCATGACGCTCTCGGATTGGCTATTGCTAAGCCCATCATCGCCGCCACTGGTCTTTACGCAATATTGTGCTTGCACGCTGGCATCCACAAGCGACTATCGAGTTCGGCAGGGAGCCAGTTTTCGTTGACCTCGTTAGTCCGGGGTCACCATGGCTGACCTTTTTGGAACTATGTCGTGCGATCAAAGGTCGGATAGGTAGACACTATTGCGATGCGCAGTTCGTGGAAGACGATCGGCGGCTTTGCGACACTCGGATTCGCAATCACGGCCTGCTTTTATGTTGTCTATACCTACCACGACTATGCAAAGTCCCCTGGGACTCTAGACCTTGTGATGTATGCGGCAAACGTGATTCTCTGTCCCCCTATACTACTTTTCATGTGGTGCACTGACTGCGAATACGGAACGCTTGCGGGTCTCGAGGTAAACCTAGTAATAGTCGGACTGCTGAATGCGGCACTCTACGCGATGGTCGGAATGGCAGTCGCACGGCACAGAAGGAGAAAAATGTCCCGAGCGACAACTGATTAGGTCCGGTGTGTTTCGCAAGTCGCGCCACCGGTAACTTGCCTGCCGCCCTGAATTCGAGACAGGTGTACCGGCACTGGGCGTGTGTTAGGGTGGAAAGTGAAGCGAGTGAAATGTGACTGACACGACTGAAAACCGTCTGAAAGATTCCGCTAGCCCTTATTTGCGTTCGGCCGCGCATCAGCCGGTGGATTGGCACGAATGGGGCGAGGAAGCTTTTGCGCACGCGCGGGCGGAAGGCAAACCGATTTTGCTGGATATCGGCGCGGTGTGGTGCCACTGGTGCCACGTGATTGACCGCGAGAGCTACGAAAATCCCGAGATCGCGGCGATGATCAATCAATTCTACGTGCCGGTGAAAGTGGATCGCGACGAGCGGCCGGACGTGGACTCGCGCTATCAATCGGCGATCAGCGCGATTTCCGGGCAGGGCGGCTGGCCTTTGACGGCATTCCTAACGCCCGACGGCAAACCATTTTTCGGCGGCACGTATTTTCCGCCGGAAGACGCGATGGGCCGGCCGGGATTCAAGCGCATTCTGCTGGGGATTGCCGAAGCATTCAAGACGCGGCGCGCGGAAGTGGATAGTTCCGCTAAGGCGCTGGAAGAGGCGGTGGCGAAGGCGGAAGTGTTTCACACGGCGCGCGGCGAATTTGATGCAGGCGTGGTGGACTCCGTCGTGGAATCGGCGCTGCATCTTTTCGACGAGGCGCACGGCGGTTTCGGCAGCGCGCCGAAATTTCCGCACGCGAGCGCGATTGACCTGCTGCTGGAGCGTTATCAATCGTCGCGTGATCCGCGATTGCTGCATGTGGTGGAGCGTTCGCTGACGGGCATGGCCGAAGGCGGCGTTTACGATCAATTGGCTGGCGGATTCCACCGTTATTCCGTGGACGAGCGCTGGTGCGTGCCGCACTTCGAGAAAATGACTTACGACAATTCCGAGCTGCTGAAGAATTTTCTGCACGGGTATCAAGTCACACGGAACTTATTGTTCCGCGAAACGGCCGAAGGAATTATCGAGTGGGTTGGCGCCGTGCTTTCCGATCGCGAGCGCGGTGGTTTTTATGGCAGCCAGGACGCGGATCAGACGCTGGAGGACGACGGCGATTATTTTACCTGGACGCTCGGGGAAGTTCGCGCCGTGCTCACGCCAGAAGAATCGCGCGCGATCGAGATGCGCTACGACGTAGGTCCGCGCGGAGAGATGCACCACAATCCGGAGAAAAATGTTCTGTGGGTGGCGGCGAGCCGGGAAGAAATTTCCGGAGCACTGAAAACGACCCCGGAGGATGTGGCGCTGCTGCTGGCCCGCGCCAAAGGGAAGCTGCTGGCCGCGCGTCTGCTGCGGCATCCGACGCCGGCCATCGACACTACGATTTACGTGGCGTGGAATGCGATGTTCGTCTCCGCTTATCTGGAAGCTGCGCGCGTGCTGGGCCGCGACGATTGCCGCGATTTCGCGCTGAAGACGCTGGAGCGCGTGCTGGCCGAGGCGTGGGATGACGCGAAAGGTTTCCGCCATCGCGTGGGAGGGCCGCAGCTGGAAGGCTCGCTCGACGATCAGATTTTTGCCGCCGCCGCGCTGCTCGATGCATATGAAGCGACGCTCGAGCGGCGCTATTTCGAGATCGCCGAGCGCGCGGTGCGGCTGGCGGTGGAACGTTACGGCGATCCCGATGGGGGCGGATTTTTCGATCGCGCGAAAGACGCCGCGCCGATGGGTGGGTTGGACGTGCGCCGCAAGCCGCTGCAGGATTCGCCGACGCCCGGCGCGAATTCCGTCGCCGTGATCGTACTCGACCGCCTTTATGCATTCACCGGTGAAAAACTTTATCGGGAGTGGGCGGAAAAGACGCTGGAGGCTTTCGTCGGACTGGTGCCGCAATACGGATTATTCGCCGCGACGTATGGTCTGGGGGCGCTGCTGCACGCGCGCCATCCGTTGCAGGTGGTGGTGTTGGGCGCGGCCGGCGATCCGCGCGGCGCCGAACTGGAAAAAGCCGCGAACGATATTTATCGCTTCGGCAAAGCAGTGCTGCGCGTAACGCCGGAAACGTTGGCTGCAGCCTCGCTCGCACCGGCACTGCGTGAAACATTGCCGCATCTGGATGCCGCGAAGCCGCAGGCGCTGGTATGCGTCGAAACCACCTGCCACCCGCCAGTGTCCGAACCTGCCAAACTTCAAGCGCTGCTTGGTGAAGTTGCGGCTAGCACGGCCGCGCGCTGATCCGAGCGACTTCGCGCAGTAACTTCGCGCGCCACCTTCGCAAGTTGCTGTGCATCCAACGCGGTGTAATAATGCTGCATTCGGCGGGAATGCTATTTCAGGATTGGTGCACACGGGGGTTTTATGGCGATGAGAGACGCATGGATTGAAAAGCGCGCTGCGGCGATGAATGGCGGCGTGCGGAATTTCTCGCAGATGCATTACGCGCGCTTGGGCGTTCTGACCGAAGAGATGGAGTACGTCGCCAAGCGCGAAAAACTCACGCCGGAGCTGGTGCGCGACGAAGTGGCGCGCGGCCGGGCGATCATTCCTGCCAATATTAATCACCGCAATCTGGAACCGATGGGCATTGGCGTCGCGTTCTTCTGCAAGATCAACGCCAACATCGGGAATTCCGCTACCACTTCGAATGTGGATGAAGAACTCGAGAAGCTGCATCGCTCCGTGCATTACGGCTCAGACACGGTGATGGACCTTTCCACCGGCGGCGACATCCCGATGATTCGCAAGGCGATCATCAACGCGTCGCCTGTGCCCATTGGCACGGTGCCGATTTACGAAGCGCTCTCGCGGGTGCGGCGGCCGGAGGATTTGTCGATCGAGCTGCTGCTGGAAGTGATCGAAGAGCAGGCCGAGCAGGGCGTGGATTACATGACGATTCACGCAGGCGTGCTGCGCGAATTTCTGCCGCTGGTGCGCAACCGGATTACGGGGATTGTGAGTCGAGGCGGCGCGCTGCTGGGGCAGTGGATGAGCTTCCACAAGAAGCAAAATTTTCTGTATGAGAATTTCGACGCCATCTGCAAGATTTTTCAGAAGCACGACGTGAGTTTTTCGCTGGGCGATGGATTGCGGCCTGGGTGCCTCGCGGACGCCAGCGACGCAGCGCAGTTCGCGGAATTGAAAGTTCTCGGCGAGCTGACCAAGAAGGCCTGGGAATACGACGTGCAGGTGATGATCGAAGGACCCGGTCACATCCCGATGGACCAGATCGAGTTGCAGGTGCAGAAAGAAAACGAGATGTGCCACGAGGCGCCGTTTTACACGCTGGGGCCGCTGGTCACAGATATCGCGCCGGGCTACGATCATATTACCAGCGCGATTGGCGCGGCGATGATCGGCTGGCATGGCGCTTCGATGCTGTGCTACGTAACACCGAAGGAGCATTTGGGGCTGCCGAATGCGGACGACGTTCGCCAGGGCGTGATTGCCTACAAAATCGCGGCGCATGCGGCGGATATTGCGCGGCATCGTCCAGGGGCGCGCGATCGCGACGATGCGCTCAGCTACGCGCGTTTTCTTTTTGACTGGAACAAGCAGTTTGAGCTTTCGCTCGACCCGGAAACCGCGCGCAAGATGCACGACGAAACTTTGCCGGACGATTTCTACAAGGAAGCGAAGTTTTGTTCGATGTGCGGCCCGAAATTCTGCTCGATGAACACCACGCAGATCGCCGAAGCGTACCAGGGGCTCGACCAGAAGGAGCGCGAGCAGAAATTCACGCAGCTTTTGGCGAAAGTGCAGCCACAAACAAAGACTGCCGCGACGTCCTAATCGGCTGCGCCGGCGGCGCTGGCTGGAGCCTGGCACTTGCCGTTGCGCTTGCGTGCGCGGTGCGGCGAGTCGAGAGAAAAATCCAGGGAACCGGACGAGCCGTTGCGTCGTATCTCATGGTAGGACGTGGAGCGGAATTTCCGGTCTCGTCGGAATGGAACGCTACTGAGGTGCGAATATGACGTTTCTTCTTGTCGCGTGTTTGCTGTACTTCTTGCCGGCGATCATCGGGCACAATAAGCGCGATTCTACGGGGATTTTCATTCTGAATCTCCTGGCGGGCTGGACGGGGATTGGATGGTTTGTGGCGCTGCTGTGGGCGTGCGCGTCTGAACTGCGTGTGCACACCGTGCTGGTGCCCGCCGGCGCAGCGTTTCGCTGTAGCTGCCGTTGCGGGGCGACGGAGCCGGTGGGAGCGCAATACTGCTGGGCTTGCGGCAGACATTTGTAATTCTTCGACTCCGAGTGACTGAGTGACGAACTCCCCAACAGACAAAAATCTGCGCGAAGAATTCAATCGCTGGGCCGATGCGGGCAAGGGCGAAACGATGGAGCACGAGCATTGGCCCATCACCAAGCCCGCGCTCGGCCTGATGCAGATCGAGCCGGACCACAATATTCTGGATGCCGGGTGCGGCGCGGGATGGCTCTCGCGGATTTTGGCGCAGCGCGTGCCGCAGGGGCGCGTGGTGGGCATGGATATTTCCGACGAGATGATCCATCACGCGCGCGAGGCGAGCGTGAGGCACGAAAATCTGGTGTTCGTCGTCGGCTCGGTGGACGAAATCCCCTGGGAAGTGAATTTTTTCACGCGCGTGATTTCGGTGGAGTCGTCGTATTACTGGCCTGATCCTTTAAAGGGGCTGCGCGAAATTCACCGCGTGCTGGCGGAAGGCGGCTCCGCGTGGACTCTGATCAACTATTACCGCGACAACCCGTACACCCACCAGTGGGGCGAGAAATTGGCGGTGCCCACGCAACTGCTTTCCGCCGCCGAGTGGGAAACGCTGTTTCGCGACGCAGGATTCACGGATGTTGCGCATCGTCTTATTCCCGACCCAACTCCCAATCCCGCCGAGTACACCGGACGCTGGTTCCGCGACGCAAAAGAGCTGGCCGACTTTCGAGCGCTCGGCGCACTGCTGGTTTACGGAAGCAAGTAAGGGAACAGTTGTTTGACTCGCGCGACGCCCATCGCTATACTCGCCGAGTTTGCGGGGTCCGGGAGACGTGATGGGGGTTCTCGATAATCGGTTTGAACGCAGTTACGTGCTTTCCACCGTTGATTACGTTTTTAATTGGGCGCGCAAGAGCGCCATTTGGCCGCTGACCTTCGGACTTGCCTGTTGCGCCATCGAAATGATCGCTTCCACCACTTCGCGCTTTGACATTGCGCGATTCGGCGCCGAAGTGTTTCGTCCTTCGCCGCGCCAGGCGGACCTGATGATCGTCGCGGGCACGGTGACGTTGAAAATGTCTCCGGTTTTGAAGCGGGTGTGGGACCAGATGCCGGACCCGAAGTGGTGCATCTCGATGGGAGCGTGCTCCAGCGTTGGCGGCCCGTTCAACGTCTATTCCGTGTTGCAGGGTGTGGACCGCATCGTGCCGGTGGACGTGTACGTGATCGGATGTCCGCCGCGGCCCGAGGGGCTGTTCTACGCACTGCTGAAATTGCAGGACAAGATTGACCAGATGTCCCTGGCGAAGCGGCCGACAGCCGTGCGCTTGCAACCGGAAATGGTGGCGGGGTTCAAAGAGGGCGTGATGGTCGCCCAATCGCCCGCGCCTCGGTAGGCAATCAAGATCGGCGAGCGGCGGCCTTTATCGCCGAAACTCGCCGCGTAGCAGCCAGCTTGGAGAAGATCACGAGATGCCTTTTCTGCGGACAGCGAAGAAGGACGAAATACCCCCGGGAACGATCCGCGAATTTGATATAGACGGCAAGAACATCGCGCTGGCGAATGTTGAAGGTAAGCTATTTGCAATCAATAACATATGTTTGCATCGCGGCGGCCCGTTGGGTGAGGGCGAGCTGGAGGGCCAGGTGGTCGTATGTCCGTGGCACGGTTGGAAATACGACGTAACGACCGGGAAGCTGACCACCAATCCGACGGTAGGAGTACAGTGTTACGCGGTGGAGATCCGGGGGGACGACATCTACGTAGATCTAAGTTAACAAGGGACTTAGCTTGCGACTTATGCGCCCTTCCTCAGTTCATCAGCCCATCTGCTGTTGCCCGCAAAATTCCTAGTACAAAGTTCGCCATTTTTTCCGTCTTCCGTGTATAGTTCGCCCGACACTTTTTGACGGATGACGCAACCTCCCCACAAACCAAGACGCTGGCTATTGGCCGTAGACCCGCGCGTCTACCACTGGGACACCCTTTTCGTGAAGGGCAAGGAAATGTGGCGGCATGCCGGGCATCGCCCCGACGCGATACGCCAGCTTAAGCAAATCCATAAAGGCGATCGCGCGCTGGCGTACCACGGCAAGCCCGAGCACGCGCTCTACGCTCTGGCGGAAGTGAGCCGCGACCCGTATCCCGACCCGCACGAAAATGACGCCAAGAAAATGGTAATGGACCTGCGGGCTATCGAGCGCTTGCCGCGCCAGGTGACCCTCGCGGAGTTGCGCGAAAATAAATTGCTGCGCAAGATCAAGTTCCTCAAGAACACGCGACTGACGGTATGCCCGTTGACCGACGAAGAATATTCTGAAATTCTGCGCATGGCGGGCATCGTCGCTTCCCCTGGCATCCCGTTACCCTGAGTCTGCCGCCGCGGACGATGGACTGGCCTCAGAAATTGCCATGCGAAGTTCGAGAACATGAAACTTACCCACGATAGCATTCATTGCGGGAGGTTCATTTGATGCCCAGACGGTTTGTTATCTTTTTGAGCGCGGCGTTGGCCTGCGTTTTTTTTGTTTTTGGCTTTGTGCGATCGCGCGCCGCGTCGTCACCGGCGCCACAGACTAAAAAAACAGTTTCGCCGCAGGCCTGGTTGCGCGGAGTTTCCGACGGCAGCACGCGCGTGGTGGACATGACTTACGCGATCAACGGGAAGCTGCCTGCATGGCCCGGAGGCGGCCGCACATTTGAAGCTAAGGTAGAGGCAACGCCCGAAAAAGACGGCTACTTCGCACGCAGCTTCTGGACGCTGGAACATTACGGCACGCACCTGGATGCGCCCGCGCACTTTCCTCCGGGGAAGGAATATTTGGATCAAATTCCTGCGGAGCATCTGTTTGCGCCGGCCGTGGTGATTGATGTGCGGGAAGAGGCCGGCAAAGATCCGGATTATCGTCTGCGCGTGATGCGCGTGGAAAAATGGGAGGCGCTGCACGGGCGGATTCCCGCCGGTGCGGTGGTGTTGCTGCGCACCGGCTGGGCTGCGCGTTGGCCGGACCAGGCGCGCTACCGAAATATGGACGCGGCCGGAGTGATGCACTTTCCGGGATTTTCGGTGGAGGCGGCGCGCCTGCTTATTGAGCGCGGCGCGGTGGGCCTGGGAATTGATACGCTGAGCATTGACTACGGCGCATCGAAAGATTTTGAAGTCCATCGCGTGGATTTGCCGGCGGGACTTTACAATCTGGAAAATCTCGCGAACCTGGACCAATTGCCGGAAGCCGGCGCGTTCCTGATTTCCGCGCCGATCAAACTGGAAGGCGGCTCCGGCGGACCGGTGCGCGTGTTCGCCGTTCTTCCAAGCTGATATAACGCAACAGTTGTTGACCTGAGTTCAAACCAAGGTCTAAGCTTAGGTATGGAGGATTCTTCCCCAATGCAGAACATTATTCCAATCACCGATTTGCAGCAAAAAACCAAGAAATGCGTCGAGCGTGTGCGCGAAACTGGCGTCCCTCTCGTCATTACCCAGCGGGGAAGAGCTGCCGCAGTGCTCGTGTCGGCCGCGGATTTTGAAGGGTATTTGATTGCGCTCGATGAAAGAACTTACCCCGATTGGCGTGAGAAGCTTCGGCGCGGAATCCAGGACTTGGACCAGGGCAGATGGATCGAACTGGGAACTCTCCTAAAGAAAGAGAAAAAACGCAAACGCCGTGCCTAGATTGCGCAAACTGCTAGTGGCTCGCGAAGCGGTTACTGATTTCCGTTTAATTGCCGAGCCGCTGCGGTCCGAAGTCGTAGAGCGATTGAAACTACTAAGGAGATTTCCGAACATCGGGGGCTTCGTTCCTTCTGAATTACCGGATGTGCGCGCGACCACAGTCGGCATTTATCGCATCTTCTATCGCGTCAGTGCACGCGGCGTCGAAGTGATCTTCATCCGACACTGCAAACGACGCGTTCCGAATTTGGAGTGAACTACAACGGTTATCATCCTAGAAGCGTCGCTGTACGCGTCGCTAAGGACCACCTATGCCAGAACTACCGGAAGTCGAAACTGTAGCGCGTGGATTGCGGGAAGTTTTGCCGGGGCGGCGGATTCTGAGCGTGCGCCTGGGCAAGACGGATTTCATCGATGATCCCGCGGCGCTGGAACAGGATTTGCCCGGCGGCACGTTTGCGCGCATCCGGCGCCTGGGAAAATATCTGCTGCTCGATCTGGAACCGCGAAAAACTCCCGCGGAATTGAGCTCGCTGCTGATTCATCTTGGCATGACCGGCAAAATCAGCGTCTGCGCGCCAGAGACTCCCGTGCCGCTGCACACGCATGTGTTCCTCGCGCTCGATGATGGCCGCGAACTTCGCTACAACGACGTGCGCAGATTCGGGCGCATGGCGCTGCTGGCGAATGGCGCGCACGAGCGGGTCCTGGGCGGTTTGGGGGTGGAGCCGCTGGAAGTGGGCGAGGCAGAATTTCGCACGCGGATTCAAGGACGCAAGTCGCGCATCAAGGCCGTCCTGCTGAACCAGAGCGTGGTGCGCGGGATTGGCAATATTTACGCGGATGAAAGCCTGTGGCGCGCGAGGATTCATCCGGAAAAAATTGGCGCGCGGCTGCAGGACGACGAGTTGCGCCGGCTGCATCGAGCCGTACAGCACATTTTGCGCGAGGCGATTCGCTTGCGCGGTTCTTCCATTTCGGATTACGTGGATCTGGATGGCGGGCGCGGAGAGTTTCAGCAAAAGCATCGCGCCTACCAGCACGACGGAAAAAAGTGCTTTCGTTGCGGCACGATCATCCGCCGCATCATCGTGGCAGGACGCAGCACCCATTTCTGCCCGCAATGCCAGACCGCGCCGGCGAAACCACGGAAGCCTCGCAAGCTCGCGAAGCAGCGCAGTCGCAAGCGCGTGTCGCGTTCCCGCCGCAAAGCCAAGCGTTAATGCCCCGTATAAAAATAAATCAGCACGGCTCCCAGCAGCGTGAATGCGCCAGCGTACATAAATCCGGCGTTGGGGCTGACGCTGGACCACAGCACGCCCACCGCAACGCTGGAAATCAGATCGCCCACGCCGTTGACCGTGGCGAGCACGCCGAAGCCGGAACCACGGTTCGCAGCAGGAAGCAGCTCCGCCGCGAGCGATTTTTCCACGGATTGCTGCACCGCGCCGTGAATTCCCGCCAGGCCAAACAGAATCGCGAGCATCGGAATCGTGGGCGGCTCGAAAATAAATCCCGCGAACGCCACGACCGCGAAAAGATAGCCGACGGCCAGCAGACCGCGCTTGCCGATGCGATCCGCGAGCACACCTGCCGGGTACGATGCCGCCGCATCCACGAAATTGTAAAACGTATAGAGCGCCACGGCGATGGCTGAAGCGCGCGCAAAGCCGTAATGCGGCGTCAGAATTTGTCCGGCGCGCAGGATCAGCAGCGTGGGAGCGAAATCTCCAATGCCGTGCGCGAAAACTCCGGCGAGGTAATGCCAATACGCTTTCGGAAGTTGCGCGAAGCTGGAGGCAAAGCTCGGAGCGCGGTGGCCTTCATCCGGAATTCCCTTGGGCGCGAGAAATGCGAACGCCACGCCCGCAGCGAGACCGGGAAGCAACGTCCAGCGCAAGACTCCGCGCACGCCAAGCGTTCCTAGCAGCGCCGTGGCGCACAGCGGACCGAGCACCGCGCCAATCGTATCCATGGCGCGTTCAAATCCAAACGCGCGGCCTCGTTGTTCCGGCGCAACGCAGTCGGCCAGCAGGGTGTCGCGCGATGGCCCGCGGCTGCCGCGCCCGACCCAGCCGAGCGCGCGCAGCAGCAGAATCGCCGGCCACGTTTGCGCGAAGGCGTAGGCGAATGTGGAAAGCCCGGTGGCGAAATATCCGATGATGCCGGTTGGCTTGCGCAGCTTGGGACGATCCGCAATCCAACCGCCCCCCAATTTCGCGAAGCTGGAAATTCCGTCCGAGACCCCTTCGATCACGCCCAGCGCGAATGCCGGCGCGCCCAAGCTTGCGAGAAACGCAGGCAGAATCGCGGTTGCGGCTTCGTGGCCCCAATCGGAGAACAGGCTGGCGAGGCCGATGCCGAGCACGCCGCGCGTGAGCCAGCGTTGCGGCGGCGGGCGCGTCGCAGGATTTGGCGAGGCATGCGATGAAGCTTTCATGATTTGCGGACCAGCCGTCAGCGAGCCGGGCTATCGCCAGCGCGCGCGGCGGCCGGCGGCGCGAGATGAGGCGCGGCCGCGTGGAAGATGCGCTCCGCCCAGGTGCTTCGATCGGCGGGATTGAGCCACACGATCGGCGCGCGCAAATTATTGAACGGAGGCGACGCCAGCAATTCGACGAGCAGATCGTGAATGCGTTGCTGAAACGCGCGATCTTCCGAGCGGAATCCGTCCGCGGGAATATGCGCTGCGACGGGCGGGACGCCAATCAGAATGGAATAGCTGTCCATCCACCATGCCAGCCAGGATTCCAGCTGCGGCTGGCGGCCGAATTTATTCACCAGGTAACAATAATTATCGAGCACGGCGCGATCGGTAATCACGTGCGGCGCGCGCCGCGCTGCATCCAGTTCCGCGGCAATCTGCGCGTGCAGAATCCACAGCTGGCCCTCGATGGTGGTCGCGGCGTTCACTGGAAACGGCGATTGCCGCGCGACTTCGGTCACCAGCTCCACGTTGTAGTGGGCCTTCTTCAGCAAAGAACAAATTTCATACGCAAGAGTTGTCTTGCCGACTCCGTGCGTTCCGATCAGTGCAAGTTTCAATCTTCAGCCTTTCGTCTGCGGCGCTCTTGTTTCTAACACAGATTCGCCGCGCTGAGAACGGCAGCAACGAAACGCTTCTGGCGCGCGGCGCGTCTAGTATTCGAAATTTCTCGCGCATTGTTTTCGAGCTACGCGACGCATAGAATCATGCGTCTTTGGCTGCGCAAGACTGCGGCGATCATAAGGGGCGAATCACATGAAATCTCGAGGCGTTTCCATTTTTATCCTGGTTTTGATTTGCGCGGTGGCAGGCCAACGGGCTGTGATCCGCGCGCAACAGCCGGCGGCTGCGGCAAAAGATGCGAATGCCGAAGCCGACGACAAGATCCTCGCCGAAGTGCGCGATCACAACGAGATCATGTCCAATCTCGAATATCTTTCAGACGTAATAGGCGCGCGACTCACCGGTTCGGAAAATCTGAAGAAAGCCAACGACTGGACGCAGCAGAAATTCACGGACTACGGCGCAGCGAATCCGCATCTGGAATCGTGGACCATCGCGCATACCTGGGAACGAGGAGCCGCGAGTGGGCGAATCATCAGCCCGTCGCTGCATCCGCTGGCGATTGCTTCCTACGCGTGGGGGCCTTCCACGAATGGCGCGGTGCGCGGGCCGGTGGTGTATGTGAAGGCGCAGTCGGTGGACGATCTCGCGCAATATAAAGGAAAGTTGCAAGGCGCGATTGTGATTTCAGCGGAGCCGGCGCTGCTGCCGCCTGCCGGACAGCCCGCGCCCAATCCCGTGACGATCCCTTACGGCGATTCGATTGTGCTCGTGGCGCCGCATCGTCCGGGCGCGCCGGTTACGCCCGGTCCGGGATACCGGGAATTCATTCGCGCGCGCGCCGAATTTTACAAGAGCGAAGGTGTGCTGGCGACGCTCACGGATTCCGGCAAGCCCGACGGATTGCTCAACATGACGGGCCTGGGCGGACGCAACTACGACATCGCGGCAATTCCGGCGGCGTTCGTCTCGTCGGCGAGCTACGGAATGATCTGGCGGCTGCTGCAGCGCGGGCCAGTGGAAGTGGAGCTGGATCTGAAAAATTCAATCGGCGATAAACCGGTGGAAGTTTACAACACCGTCGCGGAAATTCGCGGCAGCGAGAAGCCCGATGAAATCGTGCTGCTCGGCGCGCATCTGGATTCCTGGGATCTGGGCACAGGGACCACGGACAACGGGACAGGCTCGATGATTGTACTGGAAGCGGCGCGAGCGCTGCAGAAATCCGGAGTGCAGCCCAAACGCACCATCCGCTTCGTTTTATTTTCCGGCGAAGAGCAGGGGTTGAACGGCTCGCGCGCGTACGTCGCGGCGCACATGGAAGAATTGCCCAAATTTTCCGCCGCGCTGATTCACGACGTTGGCACCGGCCGCGTGATCAGCATCAGCCTGATGCGCAATTATCAGGACCGCGAAGTAATGGATAAAGTGGTTGCGCCGTTGCGCTCGCTGGGATTGCTCGAGCTCAGCGAGCGATGGATGACCGGCAGCGACCACGCTTCGTTCGATGAGGCCGGCGTGCCGGGATTTTTCTGCATTCAGGATCCGGCGCAGTATTTCGAAACGCATCACTCGCAGGCAGACACTTTTGATCAAGCGCATGAACCTGATCTCGTCGAAGGCGCGCAAGTGATGGCGGTGTGGGCCTACAACGTGGCGCAGTTGCCCGAGCTGTTGCCGCGTAGGGCTGCCACGCGACCACCTGCTGCGGCGGGTGGAAATTAGCCGCATGAATCGGCGATTGCACGAAAGGAAACTATGCGGGCCGTGCTGCAGCGCGTAACTCGCGCGCGAGTGCTGGTGGATGGCAACGTCACAGGCGAGATCGGCCCGGGGCTCGCGGTCCTGGTTGCCGTCGGCCGGAACGACACTGCGGCCACCGCCGCATCCATGGCCGAAAAAATTGTGAACCTGCGGATTTTCGGCGATGAGCAGGGGAAAATGAATCGTTCGCTGCTGGAGTACGGGTGGCGCGGTGCTCGCCGTTTCGCAATTTACGCTGTACGGCGACGCGCGCGGCCAACGCCGGCCCAGCTTCATTCACGCTGCGCCGCCCGAGCAAGGCAAGGCGCTCTATGAAGAATTTGTGCGCGCGCTGCAGGCGCTGGGAGTGCGCGTCGCGACCGGAGTTTTTCAGACGCACATGGCGGTGGAGATCGTGAATGACGGCCCGGTCACCATCCTCCTGGATTCCGAGAAACTTTTCTAAGCGGATTCCGCCGGCTGCCAGAACCGCAGGAAGCTCCGCGCTGCACAAATCTTCGATCGCTGCGGTTCAGCTTGCGTAGCGCGTGTCACTGGCTTACGCTTTTTCAGGGGACATATTAATGAGCGAAATCAAGCGGATCGTGGATCAAATGGACCGCGCGTTTGCAGGCGACGCCTGGCACGGGCCATCTCTGGAATCCCTGCTGGACGGAATTTCCGCGGAAGACGCGTCGAAACATCCCGTCCGCGGCGCACATTCGATCTGGGAATTGGTGAACCACATCGCGGCGTGGAATTCGATTGTGCGGCAGCGCGCCGAGGGCGCGGCTGTGGAAGTGAGCACCGAAATGGATTGGCCGCCGGTGTGGGAAGCGACAGAAGTGACCTGGCAGCGCTCGCTCGAGCATTTGCGGGAATGCCGCGCGCGCTTTCGCGCCGCCGTGCGAAAACTTCCGGAGGACAAACTGGACGAAATCGCTCCGGGCAAAGACCATTCGCTGTACGTGATGTTGCACGGCGCGATTCAGCACGATCTGTATCACGCCGGGCAAATTGCGGTGCTGAAGAAGGCTTTGCAATGAGCCAGAGGCCCGGCGCATGAAGGCTGCGTCCAGCGCGTTCGCCGGAAGCATCCGGACGGCGCAGCCGCCGGACCACGCGCGCATCGCCGAGCTGGCGGGGCAGTTGAGCTATCCCTCCACGCGGGAAGAGATTGCGCATCGCTTACAAGGATTGCAGCGAACAGCGGAAGCCGCGGTGTTCGTGGCGGAACTGGAAACTCGCGAGATCGCCGGATGGATCGCCGTGTTTGTGTATCGCACGGTCGAAGCGGAGGCGCGCGCTGAGGTCAGCGGCCTGGTTGTGGATGAGCGTTTTCGTTCGCAACGCGTCGGCGAGAGCTTGTTGGCACGCGCGGAACAATGGGCGCGCGAGAATGGCTGCCAGTCCATCGGCCTGCGCTCGAATGTGATACGCGACCGGGCGCATGCCTTCTACGAGCGCCACGGCTACGCGCACGTAAAAACGCAGAAAGCGTTCCGCAAACTTTGTAACGATTCCGCTTGTTGCACGCACATTCACACAATTTCCATTCGCCCATAAACATCGTAATACGATATAATACGCCAAGAATGAGGAAAGCATCGCCACGAGCCATTGATTACCAGGCCCTGGCGGACCTCCGCTTCGAAATTCGCCGCTTCCTGAATTTCAGCGAACGTCTGGTGCGCGCCGCGGGCCTCGAGCCGCAGCAGCATCAGGCGCTGCTCGCGATCAAAGGCCTGCCCGCGCAGCTGGTGGCGACGATCGGCGTGCTGGCTGAGCGGCTGCTGATTCAGCATCACAGCGCGGTGGAACTGGTGAATCGCCTGGAAGCGAAGGGCCTGCTGCGGCGCGCGCGCGCAGTGGCAGACCGTCGCGAAGTCGTGCTGACTCTCTCGCGCCGCGGAGAAGCGCTGCTGCGGCGACTCACGCAACCGCATCGCGCTGAATTGCAATCCGCGCGGCCCAGACTGCTGGCGGCACTGGCGGCTGCGATCGATTCGGACACGACCGTCGTTCGCGTGCGCAAAAACGAACAGCGTAAGCGGCCTGGCAGCAAGCGTGGCACAAAGTCGAATTCGCGAAAGAAGCCGCGACAGCAGCGAAAGAGATAAACGGCGAACGGCTGCAGACCGTATGGTCAGATAGGAGTAAGGATTCGTGGCTTCAGCTTCTCAGAAACAAGCGCGCCAAACTCCGCCCGATCCGCCCGAACCGGCCGGCTACCGGCTTCCATTGATGTCGCTGCTCGCAGCCGGAATCGGCGTGCTTACCGCGTTCATCGCCTACGCGCTGTACAGCCTGATCGGGCTGTTCACCAATCTTGCGTTCTATCACGTCTGGTCTTTTCAATTCCGCAGCCCGCGCCAATCGCCACTGGGCTGGTGGATGATTCTGATTCCCGTCGGCGGCGGCGTGCTGATCGGCTTGATGGCGAAATACGGCTCGGAAAAAATCCGCGGCCACGGAATTCCCGAAGCGATGGAAGCGGTGCTCACTTCGCGCAGCCGCATCGAAGCCAAAGTTGCGTTCCTCAAGCCGCTTTCCGCGGCGATCGGCATCGGCACAGGCGGCCCGTTCGGCGCGGAAGGCCCGATTATTCAAACCGGCGGCGCGTTCGGCTCGCTGATCGGCCAATTTATTTCCACCACTGCGACAGAGCGCAAAGTGCTGCTGGCGTGCGGCGGTGGCGCTGGCCTGGCGGCCACGTTCAACGCGCCAATCACCGGCGTGCTGCTCGCGCTGGAATTGTTACTGTTCGAATTTCGCACGCGCTCGTTCATTCCGGTGGTGATCGCCTGCACCATGGCGGTGGCCATCCGCCGATTGCTGTTTGGCGGCGGCGCAATGTTCGAAATCGGCACCGTAGATTACAATTTTCTTCCCGGCCTTCCGTATTACATCGCGCTTGGCTTGCTGTGCGGATTCGCGGCCGTTGCGTTCACGCGCATTTTGGAAAAGCTGGAAGAATTTTTCGACCACCTGAAGATCGTCCCGAATTTTCTGCATCCGGCGCTCGGAGCGCTAGGCCTGGGCATCGTGGGATTCTGTTTTCCGCGCGTGCTCGGCTCCGGCTACGACACGATCGAAGATATCCTGAACAACCATCTGTTGCTGAGCGTCGTGCTGCTGGTGCTGTTTCTGAAAGCGTTGGTGGTGCTGCTGTCACTCGGCTCGGGCACGTCCGGCGGCACGCTCGCGCCCATGTTCATGATCAGCGCGGCGATCGGAAGCTCGTTTGCGTTGGTCGTGGATCGCGTGTTCCCGCGCGCGCATCTTTCCCCCGAAGCGTTTGCGGTGGCGGCAATGGGTGCGCTGCTGGGCGCATCTTCGCGCGCCACTTTCACATTTATGTTCTGCGCGTTTGAGACCACGCGCGATTTCCACGCCGTGCTGCCGGTGCTACTGGTATGCGTGCTGGCGGACGCGGTGGCGTACACGCTGCTGCCGAATTCGATCATGACGCAGAAATTCGTCAAGCGTGGCATGCCTGTGCCCGGCGAAAGTGAAACCGAAGTGCTGAAAGCCGTGCGCGTGAGTGAATTGATGCGCACGAACGTGAATCCGATCGCGCAGCGAATGACGGTAGCGGAATTGGCCCAGCGCATGAGCCGCGGCGAACCGGCGTATAACTTGACGCAAGGTTTGCCGATTGTTTCGCCCGAAGGCCAGCTCGTCGGCGTGGTGACGCAAGGAGATTTATTGCGCGCGCTGGAGCAAGATGCGCAAGGCACGATGACCGCTCTCGATGCAGGATCGCGTCAGCCAGTCATTGCGTATCCGGATGAACTGGCGCACGCCGCGATGGTGCGCATGTTGCAGCACGATATTGGCCGGCTGCCCGTCGTGCGCCGCGACAATCCGCAGCAGATGGTCGGTTATTTTGATCGTGCCAGTTTGCTGGGCGCATGGACGCGCCAGATGGACGAAGAGGGAATTCGCGAGCACGGCTGGATTCGCAAATGGCGAAACGAACGCCGGCCGGCCGCACAAGCTCAGCAATCCGCGAAGAAATAAATCTAGAATCCGCCGCCACCGCCGCCGCCGAATCCGCCGCCGGAGCCGCCTCCACCGCCGAATCCTGAGCCGCCCGAGCTGCGCGGCGCGGACGCCATCACGCTGCCGGCCTGCATGGACATCATGTTGAGGTCGTTCACCAGATAAAATGCCGTGAAATTGGTTCCGTACGAGCCCTGATACCACTGCGGCGGCTGCAAGGCGATTCCGGAAAACGCCTGCACCCATTTTTTCTCCACCCGCAGCGCCATCGCGTAGGGTAGAAATTTTTCGAAGAGTTCCGGAGTTTTTTCCAGGCGCTCGATTTGATCTTTTTCCACGCGGCCCAGGAATTCCTCGAAGCCCAGCACTTTTTCCAGCGCGCGCGCCCCGGTGATCGTGCGCGCAGACATGAACCAGCCGAAAATGCAGATCACCAGTCCGGTGGCGATGCCCGCGACAATCCAGCTGCCCACGGCAATGCCCGTGGCGTTCGCGAAATATCCCGCGCCGCCGAACACCAGCAGGCCGCCGAGCAGCAAACCCGCGCCGATATAGCCCTGCTTCACGGTGTCCGGACGATGCAGGTAGTATCCGTCGGTCATCAGCGCGCTGAAAATGCGGTCGCGAATCGCCGGCAGGCGTATGTAGAAATGATTTTGCAATTCGGAAAGCGCCACGTCGGCGTTTGCGCCGGCATCGAAAAGCGCCGAAAGCATTTCCTGCTCGTGGGAACGTGCCGCGGCCCATTCCGTCGGCGGTTTCTTCATATGAAAAATGTAGTCCTTGCTGTGCGTCAGGCCGAGCAAATGGCTTTCTTCTTTTTGTTCGATGGTCAGGTAGCCCTTGACGGCGAGATCCACCAGCGTCGCGGTAATGTCGCGCATCGCGGCTTCGTTATCCACCAGCGTGCCACATTCGCCGGGGGTGAGCTTGTCCGGCGGCTCGTACTGCACGGAAATCGCCTGGCGCTGCGGATCGCGGCCGCGCGTCCACCACAGCCAGAGCATCACGAAAAACGCGATCAGCGGAATCAGCAGCGGCGAATTACTTTGCAGAAAGCGCATGAACTGCATGGCTGCGGTGGGCGGGTGCACGAATCCTTTGTCGAAGCCCACCACCGCCGTCAGCCCCTGGTGATAGCCGAGGCGGCGCGTGCTGCGAATGTCCACCACGTTGTCACGTGATCTCAACGCGCGCATCTTCGGCGCGCGATCCGGTGACTCCGGTGTATGCGGTGGCGTGCAGTCCGCTGACGCCCGCGGGCAATTCAATGTGCGCGGTAACCAGTTCGATCGCGTTTTCCCACTCGTTGCCGGTCACGTTCCAGTACAGCTCGTCATGGTCCTGAAAAAAGCGCAGCGCATCGAGCACGCGGTAGTGCAGCAAAATCGTGCGCGTGGCGTCTTCGGCCTCCGGCACATAAATTTTGAATTTGATGTAGCGGCCTTCGCGGTTTTGTTCCAGTTTCAGTTTCTGCCCTTCGCTATCCGTTGCGCCGATCTGATCCAGCAGCAGTGTGTAGTTCAATCCCTCCGCATCGGTGTATTCCACGGGAATGGTGCGGTAGATGCCGTGCCAGGCGCCGGTGAACTGCGCTTCGATCACTTCGGTAACGTCCACGGTGCCGTCGGCGCGCACCTGAATCTGCGCGTCGAAATGCTTGAATAGCAGAGTGCGCGCGTTCGCCGGCAGCGCGGCGAAAACCGCCAGCAGTAATATGACAACAACGCGGCGGAGGTGGGGGCTGAGCATTTTGCGTCGCGCGGGGCTACGTGGTGGCGCCAAAACTGACTTTCGGCACGTCGCGCTCGGCCGGCGCGCTGATTTCGAAAAATTGCCGCGGCGTGATGTTGAACATTCCCGCGATGATGTTGGAAGGGAACTGAATGATTTTGGTGTTCAGGTCGCGCACCACGGCGTTGTAGTAGCGCCGGGCATTCTGCACGCTGTCTTCAATCTGGCTCAGCGATTGTTGCAGCTGCGTGAAGCTTTCCACCGCTTTCAATTGCGGATACGCTTCGGCCAGCGCGAACACTTGGCGCAGCGCGGTGGTGAGCACGCCCTCTGCTTCGGCCTTCGCGGCGGGGCCTTGCGTGTTCATCGCCTGATTGCGCGCCGCGACGACACCTTCGAGCGTGCTTTTCTCATGCCCGGCGTAGCCCTTCACAGTTTCCACCAGGTTGGGAATCAGATCGTAGCGGCGCTTCAGCTGCACATCAATATCGGACCAGGCGTTGTCGCACTGCACTTTCAGGCGCACCAGGCCGTTGTAACTTACGATGACGAACACCACCAGCAGCACAACAATGGCAAGCAATGCCAGGATCATCACGGCCCTCCCAGTGCAGACCAACACGCACGAACGCCAGCTGCGCCGACGCCTGCGGCACAGCATACGGTGTGCGTCCACTAGTGTAAAGAGGACTGTACCGACGACAGGGCATCAGTTTCTGCCAGAGGCGTTACGCGAAGCTTCGGTGCTTAATTCCGAGTGGACGACGCTTGATGGTTTAGGCTCCAGACGTACGCTGCCAGCGCTTTCACTTGCGCTGGCGTAAGTTGCGCGCCACCCATTGCCGGCATCGCACTGCGATAATTTTTTGGCTGCGGCACGCCGTCGGTTATCGTTTTCGCGATTGCGGCGAAGCTGCCGTCGCTCCAGAGCCACTTCTTGTTCTTGCCTGCTAGCGGTGGTCCCAGCGTGGTGCCTTCACCGTTATTGCCGTGGCAAGCCGTGCACGGCGCACCGCCCACTTGGCCGAGGTAAATGCGCTTACCAAGGGAAACCATTGCTGGAGTCGCGCCTGGTGGGACGGCAGAATTATTCTTCGCGTTTGCGGCGGCGCCGGCATTCGGATGAGTGCCCTCGGGTGGTTTCGCGGCCGCTGCAACGGAAGCGCCGGCCGGAGCCGTCAAACTGGGACAGGGCGTCACGTTTGCGGCGCCACCTGCTGCACCGCCAAGATAAACAATCCGATAAATCCGTCCGCGCACATCATCGGAAACGTACAGCGCCCCGTCCGGCGCCACCGCCAAGCCGGAGGGACGATGCGCGGCTTGGGCCGGCGATTTCTCTGCTCCAGCGAAACCATCCGCAAATATCTCGCACGGCCCGGAGGCGCGGTCGCCGGCGAGCGGTTGAAACACGACGTTGTAGCCGCCTTGCGGATATGGCGCCCGATCCCAGGATCCGTGGAACGCGATGAAGACGCCGCCCTGGTAGCGCGCCGGGAATTGCGTGCTGTTGTACAGCACCATCCCATTCGGCGCCCAGTGCGCGGGATATGCCGCGACGGGCGCGATCTTGTCCGCGCATACGCCGAGCTTTTTGCCGCCGTCGCCGCCGTACTCAGGAGCCAGCACCAGCTTTTGCACGAATCCGTCGTAGTAGCATTCGGGCCAGCCATAGTCTCCTTGAGATTTCAAAAGCAAAAGTTCCTCCGCCGGCAGAGTCGCCTCCTGCTCGGGTTTATAGAGGTCGGGCCAATTCATGCGCAGCTGGTCCCGTCCGTGCTGGGTCACAAACAAGCGCCCGCTGGAGTCGCTGGCAAAACCCTCGGCGTTGCGGATTCCCGTGGCGAAGCGCTCGGCGGGTGAAAAAGTCTGGTTCGTCTTGTTCGCGTCGTAGCGCCAGATGCCGCCGCGGGTCTCCAGCTCGGTGCAGGGGCTCGCGCCCGGCGATTTGAGGGTACGATTTTTCAGCTGGCAGGAATTCGTCGCGCTGGCCACGTCCACGAACAGCGCGCCTTCGGCGTTGATGAGGAAGGGATGCATCGGATGGTCGCCGCCCAAAGGCAATCCGGAGACGATGGTGTCCGCCGCGCCAGTGGGCACCAGGGAACCGGGGGGCAAGGAATATCGCACGATGCGATCGTTGAGCTCTGCGTAGATCGCTTCCTTGTACATCCCGATGCCCGTGCCGCCGTGTCCGCCGCTTTGCACCGTTTCACCGAAGCGCTCAATCACATCGGCCTTCCCCGTGCCGCCTTTGTCTTGCAGGGCTACCAGGAAACCGCCTGCATGTGGCGTGTCGTTGCCGTAGTAATCGCCCGACCAGGTGTTCAAGTAAAGAACGCCGCTGGGCGCCACTACCATGTGGCGCGCGTGGCCGATGTCGTCAGCAAAGACCGTTGCGCAAAAGCCGGTGGGCAGGCGCAACCCGCTGTCATCGTTTGGGCATGCTCGGCTTTTGGTTTCGGCAGCCGCGGCGGAATTGGATCGGCCGCGGGCCAGCAAAAGTGAACTGCCCGTGTAAATTGCCGCAAGCACGACAAGAATCGCGAATATCGTCTTGAACAGAATCGATGATTGCATTCGGCACCCCCAACCTTAGATGAAAATGGCCGGCATTCTGTTTCGCGAAATATGCCGAAATCGGACCCAGGGGAGTTTAACTCGCCCCGCAGGAGGCAGCCCCAAACAAAATTTTTCGTGGCAGCCGCCGGATTGCTGGGCCCGACAATGCGCGTTAGCAGTCACGGCCCGCTCGTTCGTTCGTCGCATGTTGCGCCGCAGGGTCGCTCTGCGTTGACTTGCCTGCGCCCGCATCCTAAGATGTGCGCCACTCATGCCCGAACCCCAGTCGCCAATCGGCCGCACGATTAGTCACTATCGCGTCCTGGAAAAATTAGGTGGCGGAGGCATGGGCGTTGTTTATAAGGCCGAAGATACCGAACTCGGCCGCTTCGTTGCGCTGAAATTTCTCCCCGAAGACGTTGCACGCGACCCGCAATCGCTCGAACGCTTTCGCCGCGAAGCCCGCGCCGCTTCCGCGTTGAATCATCCCAACATCTGCACCATCTACGAAATCAGCCAGCAGGACGGCCATCCCTTCATCGCCATGGAATTTCTGGAAGGCATGACGCTGAAGCACCGCATTTCCGGGCGTCCGCTGGATATGGAACTGCTGCTCGATCTGGGAATCGAGATTGCCGACGCGCTGGATGCGGCGCACGCGAAGGGAATCGTGCATCGCGACATCAAACCCGCGAATTTATTCATCACGGATCGCGGCCACGCGAAAATTCTGGATTTCGGCCTGGCCAAGCAAATTCTGGCGACGTCCGATGCCACGCGCACGACGAACCCCTCGGATCTTACGGTGGACACACCGTCGGTGCGGGAAGCGGACCTCACGAGCGCTGGGACGGCCGTGGGCACCGTGGCGTATATGTCGCCGGAGCAGGCGCGCGGAGAAACGCTGGACGTGCGCAGCGATCTTTTTAGTTTTGGCGCGGTGCTGTATGAAATGGCCACCGGCGCGGTTCCGTTTCGCGGAGCGACAACGGCAGTGGTCTTCAACGCCATTCTGGAAAAAGCGCCGGCGCCTGCCGTGCGCTTGAATCCGGATATTCCGCCACGGCTGGAAGAAGTGATTTCCAAGGCGCTGGAAAAAGATCGCCGCATGCGTTATCAGCACGCCGCGGAACTGCGCACGGATCTGGCGCGCCTGAAGCGCGACACGGGATCGAGCCGCATTTCCGGCGTGGTGGCGTCCGCACAGACCACCATGCCGCAGGAGAATTCGGGCGCGTTCGGTGAGATCGCCACGCAAGCAGCTCCATCGAGCGGCCACGCCATTGCCGCGATGACGCCGTCAGGCGGCACCAGCGCGGCGCCCATTACCACAGCGCAACCGGCGGCGGGGTCGGCGACATCAGCCACGGCAATAGCAGGCGCGCCATCTTCCGCTTCCGTCGCAGCAGCAGCCACGCAGCACTCGAACGTCGCACTACGCAGCCGCTGGCCGCTCATTGCCTCCGCGGCCGCAATCGTGGTCGTTCTTGCCGCCGGCGCGTATTTCTTCACGCATCGCGGGCCGAAACTCACCGGCCAAGGTTCCATCGTCCTCGCCGATTTCACGAATACCACGGGTGATGCGGTGTTCGACGGCGCGCTGCGCCAAGGCCTCGCCGCGCAACTCGCGCAGTCTCCGTTCCTGCACATTCTCTCCGATCGCCAAATGCAGCAGACCATGCAATACATGGGCCAGCCTGCCACCGCGCGCGTAACGAATGAACTCGCTCGGCAAATCTGCCAGCGCACGCAAAGCGCCGCGGTCCTCCAAGGTTCCATCGCGCAAATCGGCAACACTTACAATCTAATTCTCAACGCGCTGAACTGCGCGTCCGGCGAAACGTTGGCGACGGCCGCAGCGGAAGCCCCTGATAAGGATCACGTCCTGGGCGCGCTCGGCACCGCGGCCGAAGATATTCGGCGCAAGCTGGGCGAATCGCTCGCCTCCATTCAGAAATTCAACACGCCCATCGAAGAGGCCACCACCTCTTCGCTGGAAGCGCTGAAAGCTTACAGCCTGGGAACACAGGCGCGCGCCACCCTGGGCGAGGAACCAGCTGTGCCTTTCTTCAAGCAAGCGGTGACACTCGATCCCAATTTCGCCATCGCCTTCGCCACACTGGGCCAGGTGGAATCGAACCTGGGCAACCGCGGCGTGGGCATCGAGTACACCAAAAAGGCTTACAGTTTGCGGGATCGCGCCAGCGAGGCGGAAAAGTTCTACATTGATTCGCACTACTACGGCAATGTGACCGGCGATGACGAGCAGGCCATTCAGGTCTATCTGCTCTGGACGCAAACCTACCCCCGCGATTCGATTCCCTTCAACAATCTGGGTGTCTCTTACAGTTTGATGGGCCAGTGGGAGAAGGCTCTGCCTGTCGCGCGTCAAGCGCACCAGCTGAATCCCGAAGAAAGCATCGCCTTCGTCGCTCTCAGCGGAACCTATATCGGCTTGGGGCGATTCGATGAGGCTAAAGCCACGATCGATCAAGCTTTCGCGGCCAAGCTGGACGTGCCGAACCTGCACCGGCTTCTCTATTTCCTGGCATTTGTACAAAACGATTCGTCCGCGATGGATCGTGAGCTTGCGGTTGTCGCTACCAAAGGCCCGGAAAGTGCCGCGTTCTCGTTCGGGCTGGCGGCGACAACAGAAGCGTACGCCGGACGCATGGAAAAGGCGCGTGGTTTAATGGAACGTGCCCGCGGTGCCGACGAAGCTTTGCATCAGAGCGACCCGGCGGCAGTGTGGCTGGGTGTGCTGTCCACGACAGAAGCCGAGGTGGGCGATGAAGCTGGCGCGCGCCGGGACGCCGCAGCAGCGCTCGGGAATAACTCAGCATCGTTGCGCGCGCGCACAGAAGCTGCGTACGCGTTAGCGCGCGCCGGTGATGCGGCCCGCGCCGAATCCATCGTCGCCGCGCTTGCGAAGGAAAATCCGTCGAACACCATGCTGAATTCGTTCGATCTCCCCGTCATTCGCGCGACGATTGAGATTGGCCGCAACAACCCCGCCAAAGCCGTGGAGATTCTGCAGCCAGTGATCCCGTTCGACCTTGCCAGCCAGAGGGCCATGCTCAGCACCTACCAGCGCGGCCGCGCATATTTAGCACTGCACAAAGGCAGCGAAGCCGCCGCCGAATTTCAAAAGATTGTGGATCATCCCGGCGTGGCGCTTAATTCAATCACGGCCGCGCTCGCGAAGCTGGGTCTGGCGCGCGCCTACGCCCTCGAAGGTGACACAGCGAAAGCGCGCGTAGCCTATCAGGATTTCTTCGCGCTCTGGAAAGACGCCGACCCCGGCATCCCCATCCTCGTCGCAGCTAAATCCGAATACGCCAAGCTGCAGTAGTCCCCTTCGTTGGACGTTACGACGATCAGCCTCCGCTAAGTTTGCTCACGGCATCATTTACCGCGAATACTGAAAGCTACTCCGCGGGCGGCGAATGGTTCTCATGCATAATGCGCCACCAGCCCGCAATTTTTTGCGAACGCGTTACCGCACATGCCGAGTACTCGTCCGGAACATCTCCGGTAGCGCGACGAATCGAGGGTTGGCCTGGAGAGGTCATCTGATTGCCGATGCCTGACTGATATTTCTTCCCGCCTACTGCTTCACATGCGCCAGCGGAATCTGCCCAAACAATTGCAGGTCAATGATCATGTTCAGCCGCCGGTCGAGCTGAAAAAACGTTGCCGCCTTCCTTCCCGGCAACACCTGGCTCACGGTTGGCACATACTTCAAGCGCAGCTCCTGCACCTGCGTGTCCACCTCCAGCCAGTGCCGCACATATATCATTGCATCCTGGTCGGACATCGTTGCCCACATCTCCGCGTACTGCTTCAGCAGCGCGTACTTCTGATTGTTCACTTCTTGCAGGTCCTTCACGTAATGGTTGTAGATCGGCCAGAACTTCTGCCCCTCCTCCTCCGACAGCGACATATTCTGCCCAATCACCTGCATTTTCATGGCACGCAGATCTTTCCGCAGCAAAACGATGTCGTCTTCCGTCACCGTCGGGGTGATGACCTTCTGCACGATGACTTGCTGCCCCTGCCCCTGCCCTTGCGCCGCCGCCCCCGCCCCAGCCATCCACCAGCCAAACGCCGTCGCCACCAACATGCCTGCAACAAATGCCGCGGCCAATCTCGCCGCTCCCGTCATTTTGCGCTTCATAATCTTTCTCCTTACCTTGGTCCTCTTGCCACAAAGAACCAGCGCGAACAGCAACTCCGGATGCATATTAATACAGTTGCGCCGCTAATGGATTGCTACCTGCAGCGAGCGCGAGGCAACTCCTGGTTGAGGCCCTGATCCGAAAGGTGAAGTTCTACTTTAAATGGACGGTCAGGGGAGTTACCAGGCACTGGCGGAGTTGAACTAGAATGTCGGATGTTTGAAATGGGGGGAGCGTCGGGGACGCCGGAAAATCGTGATACAGCGATTGAAGTCTACGTCGATTTGGTTGATTGTCGGGCTAATTTTGGCGTTCTGCGCTGTGCTGTTCTTCGCGTATGGATACGAAACAGTCCGTATCGATGGAACGCCGCAGTTGTTGGCGCTCTCGGTCACAGTGTTCGTTGGACTTGTAGGTCTTGCCGCTTGGCGGAGGTTTAGATGAAAGAAATGTGAAATCCCGAGTTTCCGGTAACGCGACAAACCGGGACCTATTGCGGCATTTCTTCTAACTTGGCTATGGCTTTCGGCGCTGCTTCCGCAACTGTACCGAGGCCGTCGAAGTGAATTCTTTCGCTATCGTCAAGAAGAGTGCGAAGTTGCGTCAGGGCTTGCTTAGCGTCGAGTTGTTCAAGCGCATAGATCGCCAGAACGCGAATATCCGCACTGTCGTCGCTGAGTGTTGCAAGCAACGGAGGAATCGCTGATTTGTCTCCGATTTCTCCCAACGACCAAGGGACAATCGAATTGACGTCTTTGTCGCTCAAGAGCGGGACGAGAATATGCCCTTCATAAACAGCAACAAGTGCGCCCGATGCTCGTCCTGTTCCGTGCCAATCACCAGCCAATAAGACGAGCCGATCCTATTTTCTCCCCTAGCGCTCCCCTCGTGAGATGTTGCTCTATCTGCTACTGTCTCGCTCTTGCGTGCACTCACCTCGCGCGGGATACTTAAATGAACAGCGTTTTGAATCCAGCAGGGAACAGATGATTTTCGGTCTTAATTTCACCTTATGCTGAACGGCAAGAAAATCATAGTCGTCATGCCAGCCTACAATGCCGCGAAGACGCTCGCACGAACGCACGGCGAATTGCCCTACGAGTTCGTCGATGAAGTCATTCTTGTCGATGACGGCAGTCAGGACAGTACCGCGGAACTCTCCTTGAAACTCGGCATCGTCACCTTCGTTCATCGCAAGAATCTGGGCTATGGCCGTAACCAAAAGACGTGCTACCGCGAGGCGCTGGGTCGCGGCGCGGATATCGTCGTCATGGTGCATCCCGACTACCAATATTCGCCCCGTTTGATCGTTTCCCTCGCCGGCATGATCGCCTATTCGGAGTATGACGTCGCCCTCGGCTCTCGCATTCTGGGCGTTTCCTCACAGCAAGGTGGCATGCCTGGGTACAAGTACATTGCCAATCGCTTCCTGACCCTGTTTCAAAACCTCCTTCTAGCCTGCAAGCTTTCCGAATACCACACGGGCTATCGCGCGTTCTCGCGCAAGGTTCTGGAATCCCTGCCCCTGGAAGAAAACAGCGATGATTTCGTTTTTGACAACCAAATGCTCGCGCAAGTGATCTATTTCGGCTTCAGCATCGGCGAGATTTCCTGCCCGACCCGGTATTTCGCGGAAGCTTCCTCGATCAACTTTCGCCGCAGCGTCAAGTACGGCTTCGGGGTTTTGGCCACCTCGCTAATGTTCCGCCTGCAAAAGCTGCATTTCGCCAGTTTTGGAATTTTCCGCGAGGAAGGCCACCGACTCGTCCAGGACTACTACGAATTGGTGAAAAGATGAGCTCGCCTGCGGGTGCGGCCCAGCTCGAACTTCCGGCCGCCACTGCCACTGACGGGAAGCGGTGGCTGCAACGTCACGCGACGTTCTTGCTCGCGGTATTCCTTGGGCTGATCACCTTCGCCCTCTACGCAAACTCGCTGCGAAGCGGCTTCATCAGCTACGACGACCCCGCCTACATCACCAATAACCATCACGTGCAACAGGGTCTCACCCGCTCCGGCATATCCTGGGCCTTCACCACCACCACGGAAGCCAATTGGCACCCTGTTACTTGGCTTTCTCATATGACTGACGTCCAGCTTTTCGGGCTGCGCCCCGCCGGTCACCACCTTACGAACGTTCTGCTGCATACGCTGAATGTCGTCCTGTTTTTTCTCTTGCTTTACGGTGCCACGGGCGCGCGTGCGCGCAGCGGAATGGCCGCTGCGCTCTTCGCCGTCCATCCGTTAAACGTCGAGTCCGTCGCTTGGATCGCCGAGCGCAAGACTCTGCTAAGCAGTACCTTTCTTTTCCTCGCACTCGCCGCTTACGGCTGGTATGCGCGCAAGCCTGGTGTAGGCCGCTATCTCGCCGTCGCTTTGTTTTTTGCGCTGGGTCTCATGGCCAAGCCCATCATCATCACCTTGCCTTTCGCGCTCTTGCTGCTCGACTATTGGCCACTGGGACGCTTCGCGTCGCACGGCGCTGACAGTAGTTCTTCCGACCGTGCTTCGGCCCTGCTCAAGCTCGTTGCCGAGAAAATTCCGCTCTTGGTGCTTTCCGTCGCCAGCGCGATCATCACCGTCCACACCCAACGCAGTGCGGGTGCGTTGGGCTCCGTGGCCGCCTTGCCGCTGGGCCAGCGCGTCAACAATGCGATCTATTCGTATCTCGCTTACATGCTGAAGGGGATTTGGCCCTCTCGCCTGGCCGTTTTTTATCCCCACCCCGAGGGTTCGCTTGCGTTGTGGAAAGTGATGGCCGCCGCGCTCGTGATCTTGCTGATCAGCGCTCTGGTCTGGCGTGAACGCAAGTTCGGGTATCTGCCCGTCGGCTGGCTCTGGTATCTCGGCACGCTCGTTCCCGTCATCGGCGTCGTCCAAGTCGGGCGCCAAGCTATGGCCGATCGCTACGCCTACATTTCTCTGCTCGGGCTCATCGTCATGGCGGTATGGTCCGCAGCTGAATTCGTACCGCGGCTTCGAGTGTCTCGCGAATCCCAATTCGCCCTGGCGGTCGCGGCACTCTCCCTCTACGCCGCCTTTTCCTACGTGCAGATTGGCTACTGGCTTAACAGCTTTACTCTGTTCACGCACGCGCTTCAAGTCACCCCGGACAACAGCATTGCCGAAGATAACCTCGGTAGTGGCTATCTTGAGATGGGCCGGTTCGATGAAGCTTTGCCGCATTACGCCGCCGCCGTTCGCCTATCGCCGGACCTCCCCAGGCCTCACTACAACCTTGCAACGGTGCTCCTCCACGAGCATCGCCTCGACGAGGCCCAGCGCGAATATGAAATTTTCATCAAGAGCGCTTCCGACGAATCCGAAATCGCGCAGGCCCATAACAATCTGGCAGTCCTTCTCATGCAGAAGAATCAGCCCGCCGAGGCTCTCCGCGAATTCGACATTGCCATTCGCATGAATCCAGCGGAGCTGAACAGTTTCATCGGGCGCGGTTCGATCGAGTATCAAGCAGGAAACTTCGGCGCAGCCCTCGCCGACTTCACCCGTGCCACGGAGATCGCTCAGTCGCCAGTCGCTTATTTTTGGCTCGGTCGGACGTTCGAAAGCAAAGGGGATCTCCCCTCTGCCATCAGTGCTTACGAGGACGCCGTGCGCATCGCCCCTGAGTTCGCCACAGCACGCGATCGTGCAAATTCTCTACGAGGCAAGAGTCAGAATTGAAACTCCGAAGTAGCTTTCACGTCTTGCGGAGAGATGGGGATCATGTCATTGCCGATGCCCGCCGCTGCTCCAGTCGCTAGTGAGGAACAACGCGTTGACCCCGCACGCTGCCAAGCCTGCGGTGGCACACTCCGCGTCCGTTTTGCAGCGGTCCGAGATCCCCAGACGCGCGAAGCATTTTCAATTCTCGAATGCAACCGTTGCGGACTGGGCCACACCGCACCCAGACCCAAGGACTTGGCAAGTTACTATCGCGGCTATCACGGCGGCCGGCACGGCAAGACCGCGGACTATTGCGCTCGCCGCCGCGTCCGAATCCTCCGGCAAGTCGCGGACAGCACCGCCTGCCGTTTGTTGGATATTGGCTGCGGCGACGGATCGTTCTTGCTGGCCGCTCGCGCCGCGGGCTGGACCGTTGTCGGCACGGAGATGAGTACAGGCCCAGCGCGCCAATTGGGCCTCGAAGTCTATCAGCACATCTCCGACGTGCAGTCCCACGCGCCGTTCGATGCCATCTGCCTGTGGCACACGTTCGAACACTTGCCCGACCCGCGCGCGACGCTGGGGGAAATTCGCGGCCTGCTGTCGTCAAACGGCGTCTTGATTGTCGCGGTTCCAAACGCCGGCGGTCTTCAGGCGCGCGCCTTCCGCGCAAAGTGGTTCCATCTCGATGTTCCGCGGCACTTGTACCACTTTACCCGCTCGTCCCTGGCCAATCTGCTGCAATCCGAAGGATTCATTCCGTTCCGCGAATGGCACCAGGAATTCGAATACGATCTCTTGGGATGGTCCCAAAGCGCTCTCAATGTTGCGCCAGGACCCCCGAATCTCTTCTTTGATTTGCTGCGAGGTTTCAAGCCGCCCATCGGCAAACTTCGGTCCGTTGTAGCGTGGTTATCCGGTGCGCTGCTGACCGCGCTCGCAATTTTCTTGGTACCCGTGGGCACACTCACTCGCCGTGGCGGAACTCTGATCATTGCCGCGCGTCGGGCGTAGTATCCCCATGATAGCTAACGGAGAAGTCTTCCTAGGCACTCCCCCCGGAGTGGTGGTTTTTGATTTACTTCACTAGAAAATGGATTCCGCTGTCTATAGCCCTGCTCCTGATTAACGCTGCGGGCTCAACCGGAGAAGTGAAGTGCCGCTACAAGCGGACGATATCGCGACCCACTAGCTACAGATTGAAATCCTTGACTCGTGGGTAACCATATGGTAAACTTGTTTTCGTGAGCGTTAGACGTCCAACTCGTTTGGTTGCAGCCGGGCGATGGCACGGGGCGGCGCGGTAGTTACCGGTCGCCAGCGTTCCTCCCATACTTTCCAATTTTTTAATCGCCAATTCCTGGAATTAAAACCTCTCTCAAGTTGTTCAAAACAAAGCACCGGCATCCGCTCTAATCGACAAAAAAGGCACGGTTGCGTTCTTTGCTGCGGGCGGGGGCTAGCGGTCAATCGCGTTCATGGCGGGCGTTGCATAACGTTCGCCGGCGATTTCAGTGTGCGGCACGGCGGCTTCCAGCTCCGCCACTTCTGCGGGAGTCAGCGTGATGTCCGCAGCGGCTGCGTTCTCTTCCAGATATTTCCGACGCTTGGTTCCGGGGATCGGCACCAGGTCTTCACCTTTCGCCAGCACCCATGCCAGCGCCAGCTGCCCGGGTTTCACGCCCTTGCGCTCGGCAATGGCGCGCACGCGGGCGACCAGCGCCAGATTCTTATCGAGGTTTTCGCCGGCGAACCGCGGCATGCGCGTCGCGCGCGAGTCCGCCTCGATCAAGTCGCTCCCTTTAGTGATTGTGCCGGTGAGGAAGCCGCGGCCCAGCGGACTGTAGGGCACGAAGCCGATTCCCAACTCGCGCACCGTCGGCAAAATTTCGGCTTCCACGTGCCGCTCCCACAGCGAATATTCCGTTTGCAGCGCGGTAATCGGATGCACTTTGTGCGCCCGCCGAATTGTGGCCGGCGACGCCTCGGAAAGTCCCAGATACTTTACCTTTCCTGCCTTCACCAGCTCCGCCATCGCGCCGACGGTGTCCTCGATCGGAGTCTGCGGGTCCACGCGATGCTGGAAGTACAAATCAATATGGTCCACGCCCAGCCGCTGCAACGAAGCATCGCACGCCTGGCGCACATAGTCCGGCTTGCCGCTGATGGACCAGCGATTCGGCTCCGCCTTGGTGCGGATGTTGGCAAACTTGGTCGCGAGAAACACTTCGTCGCGACGCCCGCGGATGGTCTTGCCGATGAGTTCCTCGTTGTCGCCGATTCCGTAGGTGTCCGCGGTATCCAGAAAGGTGACGCCCAGATCCAGCGCGCGCAGAATCGTCGCGGCGGATTCTGCGTCGTTGCGTTCGCCGTAGAAGTCGCTCATGCCCATGCAGCCCAGCCCCATGCGGGAGACGACCGCGCCCTGCGAACCAAGTTTCACTTTTTTCATAGTCATAGACCTTCAGATGGTCTTCCCTCGTCCGTGGTTTCATTTTTTTGTGGAGACTGCGCTCGCCCATCCAAATTGCCTCTCCAAATATTATGCGATGGAGGCAGTCGCAGGCGACGAGCGCGATTTGCGCTGATATATTATGGGTTGCAGGCACTTTTTTCAGATGGATGGGATCCGCCGCGATCGCTCGGTCTGCGGACCGCTGCGCCAAACGTCTTGCGATTTTCGGTTTCGCTGCGGGCGGTTCACGCCAGCCGCAGAGTTACTCATCACGAAGGAGGAGTCTCTTCACTGTGATCGATTTTCAATTCAACTACCCGTTGCTCGGCACCGAGGCCGCACTGATTGCGGCGGCGCTGCGGAAACACGGCGCGGAACCAATTGCGCGGCAATCTGAAACAACCTTTGCCGGAACCGCGAAACATCGCGACGTTGCAGCGTCGTACTTATCGCGGAAAGATTTCACCGTTCCCGCCAGCCGCGTCTTCTTGTGCGCGGGCGGTCATGCCGCAATCACGATCGCGTTCGCCAGCGCTTCTCTGGAGGGCGCCGCAATCGCGGTGGATGAAGTTACCTATCCACATTTTCGCGCGATGGCTGCGGAGCGCGGCATCAACTTAATCGCCTGTGCCGGTGACGACGACGGCATGTCGCCTGACGCGCTGGCCGCAGCGGCCAACCTGCACGGCGTGAAGGCAGTATATCTGATGCCGACGATTCACAATCCTCTCGGCACGGTGATGCCGCCCGCCCGACGGCTCGCTCTTGCCAATATCATTCGCCAGCACGGTTTGTTCCTCATCGAAGATGATGCTTATCGTTTTTTGGAACCGGACGGGCCTGCTCCGATCTCCTTCCTCGTCCCTGAACTGAGCTTTTATATGTTTAGTTTTTCGAAGCCAATATCTCCAGATCTACGGGTCGCGTATCTCGTGATTCCGGAGCGCCTGTCCGCCAATGCCGAAGATTTGATCGTGCAGGTGAACAGCGGCACATCGCACTTATTCGCCGAAGCCCTGACGTCGCTGATTCTGGATGGCACCGTCGCGCGGCTCATCGCCGAAAAACAAGCGCTCGGGTGTGAACGGCAAGCACTAATCTCGAGCAGCCTGACCGGCCTGAACATCCGCGCGCATCGCAACGGATTTCATTGCTGGATTGAAGTGCCGGCACGGACAGATGCAAATACTTTTTGTGCGGCGTGTGAATCCAGAGGCGTAATGGTCGCATCCGGCGCGCGTTACGGAAACGGGGGAGCCGCCGCGCTTCGCTACATCCGCTTGGCTGTCGGCAACGAGCGCAATCGCGATCGCATCATCGAAGGCTTAGCCGCGGTAAAACTCGTGGCCTCGTCCGGCTGAAGCAAAAACCTTGCCTGGGCGATTATTCGTAGCGCAAAGCGGCCATGGGCTCGACGCGCATCGCGCGCCGCGCTGGGATGTAACTGGCCGCAAGCGCGACGATCATCAGCAGCGCCGCCACCGTAATGAAGGTAAGCGGATCGGTGGGCCGCACGCCAAACAACTGGCTAGCCATCAGTCGCGAGAGCGACAGCGCGCCAACGATACCGATGATCGAGCCCAGCAGCGCCAGCAGCAACGCCTGCCGCACGATCAACAGCAGCACATCGCGCCGGCTCGCCCCCAGCGCCACGCGAATTCCGATCTCGTTGGTGCGCCGCGAAACCGCATAACTCATCACGCTGTAAATCCCCACCACCGCAAGCAGCAATGCGAGAGCGGCGAATGACCCCAGCAGCAGCATGGTGAATCGTTCCGGCGACAACGACGCGGACACCGAATCGTCCATGGTGCGAATGTTCAGCAGCGGCACATCCGCGTCGGTTTCGCGGATAGCGCCGGTGATTGCCGGCAGCACATGGAGCGGCGCCGCGCTGGTGCGCACCGCAAGGCTCATCGGGATTGACCGCCAGGCCGCGCCTCGCACCGGCGACAGTTGCGTCAACGGGAAGTACAGCGTCGGCACAGCCTGCGTTTCGTTCATGGCAGTCATCTTCACATCAGCCACCACGCCTACGACCACGCGTGGCACATCGGGAAAGAAGTACAGCGTGAGATGCTTGCCGATGGCATCCTCATTTGGCCAGAACGATTTGGCCATGGATTCGCTGATCAGCACCGCGCCGGGCCTTCCAGCAACGTCGGAATCATCCACGTCGCGTCCGCTCAAAAGCGGAATATGCATCGCGCTCATATACCCGGGGCTGATGAGGCGAACATCCACTTCGGGCAGGTCGGCCATCGGCGCCGGCGGCCGGCCCTCCAGGGAAATCGGCTGGTGTGAGCCGTCACCGCTCAGCGGCAGGCTGTCAATGAGGCCGGCGGATTGCACGCCGGGCAAGGTGCGAACGCGCTCGAGCACCCGGCCGAAGTAACCGATCTGCTGTTGCGGTTCTGCGAACTTGCCTGGTGGAAGCGAGACCGCCATGGTGACAACGTGACTGGGATCGAAGCCGGGATTTACATGGTGCAACGCCCACAAGCTGCGAATCAGCAGACCGGCGGCAATCAGCAGCATCAGCGCAAGCGCAACTTCCGATACCACCAGCACGTTGCGCGTGCGGCTGCCGCCCGAATCCGTGGCTGTGCGGCCCAGTCCTTGCTTTAGCGCCTCATTCAAATCTGCTTTGGCTATGCGCAGCGCCGGCAGCAGACCGGCGGCAAATCCGGTCAGCAGTGAAATGCCCAACGTGAACGCCAGGACCCAACCGTCGAGCGCGATGTCGCTCGACCGTGGCAACCGCTGCGCCAGAAACTTCACGATCAAGATCACGCCGTAGTGCGCGAACACCAAGCCCAGTGTGCCTCCCGCGACCGCCAGCAGCAGCGTCTCCGAAAGCGCTTGCTGCAACAAGCGGCGGCGAGTGGCGCCGAGCGCCGTGCGAACCGCGACTTCCTTGCGCCGCGAAAGCGCCCGGGCCAGCATCAGATTTGCGACGTTCGCGCACGCAATCAGCAATACCAGCGCTACGGCGCCGAGCAGTATCAGCAATGCCGGCCGCACGTCGCTCACCAGATCATCGCGCATTGGGATGGCAATCGCGCCCCAGCCCTTGTCGTCATTGGGATAATCCTGCGCCAGCCGATTGGAAATGGCATCCAGCTCCGCCTGCGCCTGCTTTAAGCTCACACCATTCTTGAGGCGAGCGAGCACTCCATAGTTGCGGTTATCGCGAACCGCGCGCTCGCGATCCGTCCAGGCCAAAGGCTTCCACATCTGGGCGCGAGCGTCCGGATCGCTGGAGATGGGGAAGTCGAACGCCGGTCCCATCACGCCGACCACCATGAACGCCTGCGCGTTGAGCTGAATATTTTTGCCGACGACGCCGGGATTTCCCGCGAAGTAGCTGCGCCACAGTCCGTAGCTCAGCAGAACTTCGTGTTCGTGGCCCGCCTCGTATTCGCCGTCAAGAAATCCGCGGCCCAGCAGAGGCCGCGCGCGCAGTATCGACAACAAGCCGTTCGTCGCGGCAACCACGCGCAGTGTTTCCGGATGGCCGCTGCCGGTGATCGTGTAGCGGCCGAATCCATAGGCCGCCATGCCTTCGAAAGATTGATTTTGATTGCGCCAGTCGAGGAAGTTCGCGGGCGAGACGGTGAAAATCGCCATGCCGGGAAAACTTTTTTGTGGGGGAGTATGCCAGACCTGCATCAGGCGGTCCGGCTGATCATACGGCAACGGTCGCAGCAATACAGCGTTCACCACGCTGAAAATGGCGGTGTTCGCGCCGATCCCCAGCGCCAGTGCGAGCACGGCGGTCACCGTGAAGCCCGGAGCGCGCAGCATCGTACGCGCGCCGTAGCGCAAATCCTGCAGCAGAGTTTCGGCGAAGTGCACCCCACGCGCTTCGCGGCATTCTTCTTTGGCGTTCTCGATTCCGCCAAATTCCAGCCGCGCGCGGCGCAGCGCTTCCTGCGGCGGCACGCCGTTGCGGACTAAATCCTCGGCGTACGCTTCCACATGGAAGCGCAGCTCCGCATCCATTTCGCTCTCCATGCGAGAGCGCCGCAACATTGCCCGCAACCACGAACGCAGCCGGCTCCCCAGCGTCATACTTCCTCCGGCGTGGTGTTCAGGATTCCGGCGATCAAGTCCGCCATGCGGTTCCACTTTTCGGTTTCCGCCTGGAATCGGCGCTTTCCCGCCGCGGTGAGCCGGTAGTATTTCGCCTTGCGCTTATTTTCCGATTCGCCCCATTCGCTCGCGATCCAGCCCTGATGCTCCAGGCGATACAACGCCGGATACAGCGAGCCTTGCTGAATTTCCAGCCGGTCTTTGGAAATTTGCTGGATGCGCAGCAGCACGCCGTAACCATGCAAGGGGCCCAGCGAGACGGCCTTGAGGATCAGCATGTCCAGCGTGCCCTGCAGCAGGTCAATCGGTTTCGCCACTGGCTCTCCTTGCGCGTCTAGGAGAGAAAATACCAGCACTCTCCTCGACTGTCAAGGAGAGTGTGGCAGAACGGCCGGAAATCGCCGCGGCTCAGAAATCCAGACGCAGCGCCAGCTGTCCCGTCCGCGGACCTGCGTTAGCCGACGTCTGATTCGATTGCAGCGCGCCAAAAGTTTGCGTGTTGCTGATGTCCACGGCCGGCGGGGCGTAGTTGGTGTGATTCAATACGTTGGTAAAAGTGGATTCGAATCGCAGCCGGGCCTTTTCGCCGAGCAGAAAAGTTTTCCCCAGGCCGGCTGAAACGCCGATCGTGCCCGGCCCTTGCAAAATTCCCACGCCGCAATTTCCGATTCGTCCCGCATCGCTGGGCGTCGCAGCAAAAGCACTCAAGTTGAAGTACTGCGCGGCGGTCCGGCTGGCGGGAATCGGATTGCCCACGCAATCGGGCCGCAGCAACGTGCCGCGATTGGCAATGTCGGTATTGGATTGATCCAGCGTCGGACTGATCGTCGGAGTAAGCCACGGCCCCGTCTGCAGCAGAGTAACGGTGCTCGCTTCCCAGCCGCCGATCAGCAGATTCTGCCAGCCGGAATTATTGAGCCACTTGCGTCCCTTACCCAACGGAAGCTGGTAAATCCCATTCATCTGAAAGCGTTGGCGAGGCGTACCGGCCACGTTGCCGCGATTCGCGCGTAGATCGAAGCGATTGGAAACAGCGAGTCCGTAGGCCACCTCACTGGAGAAGCCGCCGGGCGCATCGCCTTGCGCGTCGCTTAGATTTTTCGCGAGTGTGTAATTCGTCTGGAAGAAAAGCCCGTTCGCCATGCGGTGGCTGGCATCCACTTGCAGCGCCTGATAATTCGCGAAGCCGGCATTTTCGGTGGAGAGCAAAGTAAACCAGTTCGGGTAAGGCGTATTCGCGGGTGAATACGGCGCGGCGCTGGGATGGACCTGATTCAAGTCCTCGGTGACCGCCAGGCGGTACGAATTCATTCCTACATAGCTCGCGCGCAGCAGTGTGCTCTCGGTGATTTGACGCTCGACGGTAAAATTCCATTGCGTCGCTTCCGGATCTCGGAATAGCGGATCGTTGGCCTGATCCAAAGTACCTCCGCCATAGACGATCACGTTGGTAGGCGGCGCCGTCGCCGGAAATTGAAATTGTGGCTGCCCCGACACATTATTCGTGTAAGTGTGCACCACCGAGAGCGGGTTGCCCGCATTGTTAAACGACATGGGACCAAGCGTCGAGATCGTGAATACGCCGAATCCCGCGCGAATCACCGTCTTGTTATCGCGGAATGGACGGTACGCCACGCTGATCCGCGGGTCAAAGTCACGGAGATACAATTGACGCAACCCCTGCGGCAAATGATCCTGGCTCGCCGTCATCACATTCGTGCAAGGGCCGCCCTGCCCCAGCGAGCAGGCGTTGAACGATTCCAAAAACCCGGCGTAAACCGCCTGATAAGCCGGCGACCCCGCCAGCGTCTTCTGCAGTGCATCCGGAACCAGAATGCTGTTGTCACGCGGATCGAAGCTTCCCAGATCACCAACCGCTTCAGTGAAGGGCGGCAGCATCTCCCAGCGCAGCCCGAAGTTCACAGTGAGCCGGTCGTTGACTTGCCACTCGTCCTGCCCGTAAACGCCGTATTGAAACGCGCGCGCATTTACCTGCGGCGAAGTGATTGCGAAAAACGAAGTGTTCGGCAGGCCGAGAAGCGCGTCGCCGAACGAACTGCCGGTGAAGACGCCTTGATTGAACGTGAACAGCCCATAATCATCCGACGGCAGAAAGAACATCAGGTCCTGATAGTTCACCCTGCGAATGTCCACGCCAAATCGCAAAGTGTGCTTGCCCATCTGCCGCGTCAGATTATCCGTAAACTCCAGCGTTTTCGATTGCGTGATGCCCGCGCGGTCCCGTCCGATCGGAGTGAAACCGCTGCCGTCGCTGAAATTGAAAGTAGGAAAGGCTTCTCCGTCGGGATGCTGGCTGATGTCAATCCCTTGCAACCCGAGCTGCGAGATCGCCGTGCTGCCGAGAATCGGAAAATTCACGCTGGTCAGCGCATCGGTGAGACCGAAGCGGAATTCGTTAATCCATTTGGGACTGATCGCATAATTGTAAGAAACCAGCAGGCTGCGATTGTGCTCGGTGTCCGCATCGTTTGGCAGCAGGGGGTTGGCGGCGTCGGTCAACAAGTTTTTCCAACTGAAGCGCGCGAACACCTGCTGCTTCGTGGTGATGGTGCGATCCAGCCGCACGTCCCAGCCATTGGTATCCGCGGGAGTGGGCACCAGCGTTTCGTAATTGAACGATGGATTCGCAACGCCGAGGTTCGCGTTCGGCAGCGGGTAGAAATTCAGCAAATTCTGCGTCACGCTGCTGACGCGATTGCCGGCGCCCGAACTGCAAATCACGTTTGGCTGGCCGCCAGCGCAGCCCATGAACTGCTGCTGGGTGACCGGATCAATCAAAATCGCGCTGGGCTGCCCCGTCGCGGGATTCGTGAAGGGCGTGGGATTGCTGGCCGTGATGAATCCGTTCAGATCCCCGTTTCTTTCCGCCATAGTTGGCACCAGATACTGCTCGGTCGTCGAAATGCTCCTCCGGTTTCCTTCGTAGTCGAAAAAGAAAAATGTTTTGTCGCTGCCGTGGAAAAGCTTCGGGATAGAAAACGGCCCGCCCAGGCTGCCGCCAAAAGTATTGAAGCGCTTCGGGGCCTTTTCGCTGAAATTCAGCGGCTTGGCATCGAACGCATCATTCTGCAAATATTCAAACAGGCTCCCGTGAAACTGATTGGTCCCGCTCTTGGTGGTGAACGTCACGTCGCCCACCTGCGCAAACTCGGCATTATTGTTGAACGCCGTCACTTTCAATTCCTCGATCCCCTCCGACGAAGGATAAGCATCCTGCAGCGCGCCGTTCTGCCGCACGTTGGCAGTCGAAATCCCATCCACGGAGTAGCCCACCATTGCGGATGTCGCTCCGCCAATGGAGATGTTGCCCTGCGCGTCGTACTGCACCTCCGGCGAAAGCTGCAGCGCCGCCAGCGGACTCGTGGAAACCGCACGCGAGTTCAGCGGAAGCTGGGTCAGCTGCAGATTTTCCAGGCTCCCGGCGATCGTGCCGTTCTCCGTGTTGATTTGCTCGGCGACGGCGCTCACCTCCACCGTCTGGCTTTGGCTCGCCACCGCGAAAGTCAGAGTCACGCGAAGTTCCTGGCGCGCTTCCAGCGCCAGCTGCGGCACCAGCGCATCGGCAAATCCCGCTTTGTGGCCGGTCACACGATAGTGCCCCGGCTTCAGGTTTTCGATTTCAAAGACACCATCATCGCCGCTCGTCGCTTGATGGTCGCTGTTGTCGTCCAGTCCGTGCACGGTAATTTCCGCCTGCGGCACCGCCGAGCCGGTGGCATCCACCGTCAAGCCGCGCAAGCTTCCGAAAGTGGACTGCGCCGCAACGCGACCGGCGCACACCACCACCAAACTCACCACCGCAAGAGAAAGGAAAACTACGGCAGGAAATGCAAATCGTGGAACACCACCGATTCGCTTCATCGCAGCACCCCCAACCAACTGCGACGAAGCTAGCTAAGCGGCCATAAGGGAGTCATAAGGCGGGCATAAGGAGTTCGTTAACTCCCATTCAAAATTTCTATTGTTCCGATATGGAATTATTCGAACGAGGCGGTTAAACCGTCACGACAATCTTCCCGATCTGCTGATTTGATTCCATGTAGCGATGCGCTTCCACGATCTGCGCGAGCGGAAACACGCGATCAATGCGCGGTTTGAAATTGCCCGCGGCGACGTGATCGAAAACGTACTTCACCGCCTGGGCCTTCAGCTGCGGCACGGAAAGTATTTCGCGCACCGTGTATCCGCGCACCGTCAGCCCCTTGCTCAGCGCGGCGAATAAAGGAAACGGCGTCGGCTCCGGCGCCAGCGCTCCGTATTCAAAAATAATTCCTTCATACGCCGCGGCTTGCGCCAGCGATTCGACGCCCTTACCTCCGATGGGATCGAAGATCACGCGCGCCCCTTTGCCACCGGTGATTTGCTTTATGCGCGGAAGGAAATTTTCTTCTTCGGTGGCAATCACGTGGGTTGCCCCCACCTCCGTCAGCACACCTTTCTTTTTCGAGGTTCGCGTGGTGGCAATGCTGATTGCGCCTTCGGCCCTCACCATTTCGATCGCGGCAATCCCCACGCTGCTGCTCGCCGCGGTGATGATCACGAAGTCGCCTTTGCTGATCCGTGCATGGGTGATCAGCGCTCCGTAGGCGGTCAGGTACTGCATCCAGATAGATGTCCCTTCTTCCGGCGTCAGCCTTTCCGGATATACCGCGAGCGCGCTCACCGGCACCAGCGCCACTTCTCCGTACACGCCGTAGTTCGTCATCAGAAACCCCGGCACGGTGCTGGCCTTTTTGCCGATCCAGCTTTTATCCACATCGGGCCCGACGGCCGTCACCACCCCGGCCGCCTCATAACCGAGCTTCGAGGGCAGGGTAGGGGACTCCAGATATTGCCCGGCGCGAAACATAACTTCGGCGCGATTCAGCCCAATGGCTTTCACCTGCAGCAGAGCCTCGCCCACGCCCGGCACCGGGATGGGCTCGTCCTGGATCTTCAATACCTCCGGCCCGCCCAGAGAATGAAAGCGCACAATCTTCGCAGTCTTATTTGCCACGATAATCTCCTTTGTCGCTTGGATTCCATCCGACGCGGCCGGGACTCACTCGATGCGCCACAGCACCTTAAGACTATTTCGGCGGAGTGAGCTTCGGATCCAGCCGCGTGGCCTCTTTAAATTCCACCTGCGCTGCGTCGGGATCTTTTAATCGCAGCAGCGCCATTCCCAGATTGTAGTGCGCGTGCGCCAGATTCGGATTCAGCCGGGTGGCCTCGCGATAGCTGTCTGCGGCAGCTTGATACTGTCCTATGTTGAAGAGCACGTTCCCTAAATTGAATCGCGCGTCCGCATTATCCGGATGGTCCGCGATCACTTTCACAAAAGCGGTCTGCGCGGCGTCCAGATCGCCGAGCTGCATTTTGGCGGCGCCCAGGCCAATCTCCGCCTCGGGAAAATTTCCCTGCTGCTGCAGCGTCTTCTGAAAATACTCCGCGGCCTTGCCCGGATCATTCGCCTGCAAATACGCATTGCCCAAGTTGTAGAGCGCGTGCGCTTCTCCCGGCTTCAGCGCCAGGCCTTTCTGATACGTGGCGATGGCCAGCTCCAGCTTGCCCAGGCCCTGATACGCGAGCGCCAGATTAAAATCCGCGTCGGCCTGGTCCGGTTTCAGCGCCAGAGTTTTTTCCAGGCTGGTGACGGCCTCGTCGAGCTGGCCCTGTTTGTACAGCAGATGCCCCAGCGCGAACCAGGCGTGCGCGTCATCGGGATGTTCCGCCACAATGTTGCGGTATTGCGCGATGGCTTCCTCGTTGCGTCCGGCGTTCCCCAGAGCCGCTGCGTAATTCGTTTGCAGATCCAACGAATTCGCTTCCAGCGCGATGGCTTGCTGATAGATTTGAATCGCTTCGTTCCATTGTTGCGTGGAGTCGAGGGCTGCGGCGAGGTTGTTCAGCGCGTCCACGTAACGCGGCGTCAGTTCGAGCGCCCGGCGGTAGGCTGCTATCGCGTCAGTGGCGTTTCCAGAAGCAAAAAGAGCCGCGCCCATCCCGTTGTAGGCCTGCGGAAAATTCGGATTCAGCGCTAGCGCCTTGCGGTACGCGGAAATGGACTCGTAATATTTTTTCTGGTGATACAGCGCCAGGCCCAGATTGCCTTCCGCCACCGCGTCGGTAGGTTTCATCCCAGCGCTTTATCGAAATCCGTAATGGCTTCGTCGTCTTTCCCTTTGCCGTCGAGCGCCAGGCCCAGATTGCTCCAAAGCCTCCGGAAAATTCGGATTCAACGCCAGCGCCTGGCGGAAGAGCGCGATGGCTTCGTCCACTTTCCCTTTCTTGTAGCGCTCCAGGCCCTGATTGTTCAAGGAGACCGCATCGCCGGCGCCGGCCACCTTGTCTTGCGCCGCAATCGGGCGCACGCCGCAAAGCACGGTCGTGAAGATCGCTGCAAATAGGACTCGCCGCCACCGGAATTGCATCGCGCGCAATCCTCCTGCTCAGCAAGGTGAGGGTAGCACAGCAGAAAGCCACTCGGCCAACCGCGGCGCAGTATTCCTAGCATCACGGTACGTTTTAAGATACGCTGTTTACAACAGCACCATAGAGGACCCCTTCCTCTGGAATTTCGCTCTCTAAGGCATCTTGGGATGCTTTTCAAAACATATCAGCGCAGCCGTGTTCGGCATTGACGCCTATCTGGTCGAAACCGAGGTGGACGTGGTGCCTGCTTTCGAGGGCCATTTCACCGTGGTCGGCCTGCCGGACATCGCCGTGAAAGAAAGCCGCGAACGCATCCGCGCCGCTCTGCGCAATTGCGGTTTCGATTTTCCCTCCAGCCACGCGGTCACCATCAATCTGGCGCCTGCCGATATCCGCAAGGAAGGTTCCGCATTCGATCTGCCCATGGCGCTGGGCCTGGCCGGATGCCAGGGAAGTTTCTTCGGCAAGGTTCTCGATACACACGTGTTCCTCGGCGAACTTTCGCTCGATGGCGGCGTGCGCTCCGTGCGTGGCGCACTCTCGGCGGCGCTGGCGGCGCGCGAACGCGGAATTAAAAATGTCGTCGTTCCGGAAGCCAACGCGCGCGAAGCCGCCGTCGTCGAAGGCATCAACGTGTTTGGCGTGAAATCCCTGCCGCAGGCCGTGGACCTGATCAACGCGCCGGAATCTTTTAAGCCGATTGCCGTGGACACTTCGCAAATGCTCGCCGAAGCCAGCCAATATTCCGTGGACCTGCGCGACGTGCGCGGGCAACTCTCCGCCAAGCGCGCGCTCGAAGTCGCCTGCGCCGGAAGCCACAACATCTTGCTGATCGGCCCGCCTGGCGCCGGAAAGACCATGCTCGCCAAACGCATTCCCACAATTTTGCCGCCGATGTCGCTCGAGGAAGCCATTGAGACCACGCGCATCCACAGCGTTGCGGGAGTGCTGGAAGATTCGCGCGGGCTGGTCGGCGCGCGGCCGTACCGCTCGCCGCATCACACCATCAGCGACGCCGGGCTGATCGGCGGCGGAGCGATACCTCGACCTGGAGAAGTTTCACTGGGACACAACGGCGTGGTATTTCTCGACGAGTTGCCGGAATTTCAGCGCAACGTGCTGGAAGTGATGCGCCAGCCACTGGAAGACGGCAACGTCACCATCGCGCGCGCTTCGCTCTCCGTGAATTTTCCTTCGCGCTTCATGCTGGCGGCGGCCATGAATCCCTGTCCCTGCGGATTTTTCGGAGACACCAAGCGCGAATGCCACTGCTCGCCGGTGCAAATCCAGCGCTACGTCTCGAAAATTTCCGGCCCGCTGCTGGATCGCATTGACATTCACATCGAAGTGCCTGCCGTGCAATATAAGGAACTGCGCGGCGACGTGGAAATCGAAAGCTCCGCCTGCGTGCGCAGCCGCGTGCTGCGTGCTCGCGACATTCAACTCGAACGCTACCGCGGCGAAAAAAGCATTTACGCCAATTCGCAAATGCCGCCCAAGCTGATCCGCAAACACTGCGCCATCACCGCCGAAGGCGAAAAAATCCTGGAGACCGCCATCCAGCGCCTGGGCCTCTCCGCTCGCGCCCACGACCGCATCCTGAAAGTTTCGCGCACCATCGCCGACCTGGAGGGCGCGCCGTCCCTCGCGCCCAAACACCTGAGCGAAGCCATCCAGTACCGCACCCTGGACCGCACCTACTGGGCGTAACCTTTTCGATTTCCCGGAGGACTGGGCAGTTGTTGCGCGCGGATTCGTGGATCACACCGCATTGGGCCCGCGAGTGATTTCGCTAACCAGGATTTTTCGTGGCTCTCGGATATTTCCAGCAGATATGCGCTGCAAACTCCTTGTCGCGCTGCTCCTTGTAATGCGTCTTCATCTCGTCAATGGATTCGTCGGCGGGCGGCCCTAAAGGTTTGAACACCCACGCGCATTCGCTGCAAACCCAGCCCTGAAAATTCTGACTTTCAACCCTTAACAGCTTGCGACGCCTCGCCTCCATGGTCCCCCTCGGGAATTGGAATGGTTGTGCTTCTGCCGCATTCGCGTCGCTTTGAATACACATCCACACCGGACCGAATGTTCGCGGGCCGAACATTAGCGATAGTAGCGGGGTGCTGTCGGTGGGGTATCCAACACTGCGGCAAATGCCTAGCGCAATCCGAGCTCGTCTTCGAACTGGCGAATTGCCTCGTAACACTCACAAGAGGATTTTTCCAGCTTCCTGCGGTTTACAATCTTCACTGCGCCGCGCACGTATTCGATCACTCCCTTTTTTTGCAGTATCGACGCCGCCAGGCTCACGGTGGAGCGGTCGGTGCCCATCATCGTCGCGACGAAATCGTGGGTGATCGGAAGCACTCCGGAATCCACCCGGTCCTGGGTCATCAGCAGCCATCGCGAGAGGCGCTGCTGTATATCGTGCAGCCGATTGCACGCCGCGGTCTGCGCCACTTGCATTCCTTGCAGCCCCGTACTCCTGTTCAATATCACCTGCAGCTGCGGCGCCGAGCGCAGAATACGTTCCAGCGCATTCCCCAAGATGCGCGAACCATCGCCGGCGATTTGGATAATTTCGCGCACGGGACTTCTGGTCAGCCCGACTGCCAATCCCGCGCCCACGTAGCCTTCGTTGCCCACTACGCCTACTTCCACGGTGCGCCCGTCTTTGGTCACTACCACCTGCGAAACCATGCCGCGATTTGGGAAATAAACGCACTCGATATTCTGCGTCGGCTCATGCAGGCTCAGATGACTCGGTAGCTCGACATACGTCAAGTCCGCACGCATCAGCTCATATTCATTGTCCGGCATCGCCAACAGTACTTTGTTCCTCACCGGTTTTCCGTCAGCGTTGGTCCGTTCGTCCACCGGTGCCAGTCGATAATTTTTCCCGCTCATGTCCATCCTGGGAGGCGCCGAGGCGCCTTGGACTAATTACGTCAAAGTCCACGGCCCCTGAGAGCCGCATCCATTCAACCAGATGAGGGGACTCACAATCTGTGCGAAACGGTACAGCTCTCAACTTTCCTGTGCGGCAAATCGCGCCGCAGCGCGATGCTTGTTGGCCCGGGCTCGGCTGCCGTGAGTGCGGGTTGGTGCGCATGAATTTTGAGCCGGAACGAAATCTGTACTAAACTCCACCCGCGCGCCGCGCCAACATGGCTACGACCCCCAAAATTACTCCCGAACCTCGCTGGCCCGCCTTCGTCGCGATGCTGGCGGCGGGCGGCGTGTACTTCTCGCTGCCGGAGCGGTTGTCGGTGGGCCCCGGCTGGGGGTTGCTCGCCGTAATTTTAGTCTTGATGGTTCCCATCGCGGTGTCGAACCGTCGCGGCGACTTTCATATCACCAGGCCTCTGGTGGTGATCGCCAATGGCGCCATCACCGTGGGCATGATTACTTCGCTGGTTTGGCTGATCAAAGGCATCCCGCAACATCGCGATTCGCCCATGGCTTTGCTGCGTGCCGCCATCGCGCTTTGGATTACCAACATCGTGGTCTTCGCGCTGTGGTACTGGAAGTTCGATGCCGGCGGCCCTTCGCGGCGCGACGCCCGAACCGAGCATTTGAAAAGCTCCTTCCTTTTTCCGCAGATGTTGAACGAGGAAGGCCGGGATCCCAACTGGTCACCGCAATTTATGGACTACCTGTTCCTGGCCTTCAACACCAGCACGGCATTTTCGCCGACGGACACAGCCGTTCTTTCGCGCTGGGCCAAAGCCGGCACCATGTTGCAGTCGTTGATCTCGCTCGCGATTGTGGTGCTGCTCGCCGCGCGCGCCGTGAATATTTTCTGAGTCGCACGCGGCTCGCATCCGCTCGGCTGGTTTTCATCCCCGCCGAATCCGGACAAATTCTCAGGTTGCAAAGTAGCGTCGCGGGGTCTGTCCCAATTGCCGCCGGAACATTGCGATAAACGCACTGGGGCTGCTATACCCCGCGTCCATGGCCGCTCCCGTTACTTTTTCTCCGGACGCCAGCAACTGCATCGCGTGCAGCAGTCTCAGCTGCTGGCGCCATTGGCTGAATGTCATTTTCGTTTCCGCCAGGAACAGCCGCTCGATTGTCCGCTTGCTCGCGCCGCAATCTGCGCAAAGCGCTGCCAGCGTTGTTTGCCTTCCGGGTTCGGAAACCAGCGCTGCTACCACTCGCATCGCCCGGCGATCGCGCGGATGAGGCAGCTGCAGCGGGATGGAATGCGCCGCTGCTAACTGATCGGCGATCATTTCGATGATGCGCCGCTGCACCGGTTTCTCCTGCTTCAACTTCGGAAATTTGCAAGCGTGCAGAATCAGCTCCCGCAGCAGCGACGATACGTTCATCACAAAACATTTCGCCGCGTCAGTGCGCACCCGCTTGGGAGCAAAGTAAAGCGTGCGCATCGAAACCGGACCGAGGATCGCCACCGAGTGCGGCATTTTGGCTGGAATCCACACCGCGCGCAGCGGGGGCACCACCCAAATACCCTGCTTGGTGCGCACGGTCATCACTCCCTTGGAGGCAAAAATCAATTGATCCTCAGGATGAAAATGCTCGGGGATCAGATGCGCGCGGTGAAAATCGTACGCCAGCGTGGCGAGCTGCGCGGTTTGGCGGCCGCGGCGATCCCGCAACAGGCTCTGGCACTTCTGCGACATTTGTTGTCAACATAGCGAGAGACAACACGGACCGCAAGTGCTACTTTGCACCCGCGCAAACTTTTAATCGGGAGGACCGAAATGTTGGCTGCCAGCAAAATCGTAGGAGTGATTCCTACGCTAGATTCCAAGCGAGCCAGAGAATTTTACGAAGGCAAACTGGGCTTTCGGTTTGTGAGCGACGACCAGTTCGCCCTGGTTATGATGGCGGGCGACACCATGCTCCGAATCTCCAAGGTTCCGAAAGATTTCGTTCCAGCCGGGTTCACAATTCTGGGCTGGGAAGCCAAGGACATCGAAGCAATGGCCCGCTGGCTCCAGGAACGCGGGGTAGCATTTGAGAAATATCCGTTCGTTCAGAATCAAGAACTCGGCATCTGGACCGCGCCTTCCGGCGACAGGGTTGCCTGGTTCAAAGATCCCGACGGCAATGTTCTTTCGCTCTCCCAGCATGTCTAAAACGCGTAGGGGATTGAATTCGTCGTGGCTGCCTGCTTTTGCATTTTGGGCGGGCGTCGTTGACTTTGCTTTCCAATTTGTGGCGGCGTACTTCAACGCACCATTGCTATCGTCCGCAACCCGCAAGGAGGCGCCATGACAAAATCTTTGATCCTCGGAACCATCCTGGGCGGTCTGATGGCTTTCGTATGGAGTTCGATTTCGTGGGAACTGATCGGCTGGCACGAAAAAACCATGGTCGCGTTTCACAATGAGGACGAAGTCTCCGCGGTGATTGCCTCGCACGCCGGTCAGGACGGCACCTACATATTGCCCAGCACGCCGGCCACCGCAGGGATGACGCCCGAACAAAAGAAAAACGTGATGGCCGCAGTCATACAAAAGATGCAAACGGGCCCGATCATGGTCGCGGGCGTGCGCCGCGGCGGATTTGGTTCGTACAGCCGCACCCTGATTATTCAACTGCTGAGCTTGATGGCCGCGGCTTTCCTGCTCACTTGGCTGCTGCTGCAAACCTCGGGATTAAGTTATGCGCGCAGAGTAGCGTTTCTCGCCATCGCAGGCCTCGCCGCCAGCGTCATCGTAGACCTTCCCAATTGGAATTGGTGGGGCTTCTCCGGCGCCTACACCGCCGTAAACCTCGCCGATTCCATGCTCACCTGGTTCGTCGCAGGCCTGTTCATCGCCAAAGTAGCGAAGCCCGCAACGCGTTAGACTCGTGGCGGGACTAAAAATGTGCGTTCAGTTTGATGCCCACAGCTTGGCGCTTTCGAAATTGGCGCTGCTCTTCCAGACCTGATGATCCCAATCGTCCCCGATCATCGCGAACGCTCCTCGTGCGGCCGCCTGATCGCCCGCTTCATAGGCCATATGGGCGAAGCGGTTCGTCTTTAGAACGGACAATCCGTAGAGCTGCCCAAGGGCGGCGTAGCCCTCTTTAATCGTCGGCCAGGACAAACTTTCCATGTGCGAGTCATTTGAATCACACTGGCATGTAATCAGGCTCGCGATTTCGAAGTAAATGAATTTGCCCTCTGGACCGCTGACTCGTTTGGAAACCTCGTCGGCGAACGCTGCGGCATCGCCTGGTTTTCCATACCACTTCGGCAGCAGATAGTAGGCGTACTCGCGATAGAAATGGTAGTAACCAGGCTCGAACGCGACCGCCTGCTCGAAAAGTTCTCTCGACTGCGATTGGTCCCATCCTTGCCCGAGCGCCACATGCTGCATGACTTCATACCAGAAGGGGCATTTCTCTTGCAGCGGTGCGGCTTCCAGCAGGGTAGAGGCCGCCAACGCGTTCCGCTCCGCGTGGAGTCTCCAGCCCGCGTCCGACACCGTATTCGCGTAGCCTTGGCCTCTGGCGTGGTCAGCATAGTTGATATATGTTTCCGCAAGAGCGACTCGTGCCGTAACGGACTCCGGTTTGGCCGTCCCCCATGCTTGCAAAGTCGCGATATGAAATTTCCAATCCTCGTCCGTGGCTTGTTGCCCCACAATCGGTGCGCTCAAAGCCGTATAGAAACTGTAGAGCTTCCAGACTCCACCTGAAAATCTCGATTTTTCCGTGCGAGCCTCGTGCGCCGCGCTTTCGAGTGCGTTGAAGTTCTTCTCGACCAACGCACCCGCGATCTCCCCCTGATATTCGCCCTCGTCGTCGCGTAAGGCATTGGCGGAGTTCGAGGATTCCGGAGCCCGCTGCGGAACCGCTGCGACCCCAGAGGGATGGTTATTTTGGCCATACTGGCGAACCGCCTGCATCAGCACTGCGTTGTCCGCGCGTGGCCGCGCGGCAGTCTGAACTTGCATGCAGGAGACGCTCGAAAAGCAGAGAACTAAAACGGTAATTGGCGCGGCTCTCAGTGAAATGGACACAGCTCCCCCATGGTGATGTTCCCCGAAAATTCTAGGGGTTTGCCGCCACGTTAGGAACAGTACGGATGTACTATGATGATATTGAATTGAACACAACCGTAGGATTGGGCCGAGCCGCTCTTCCCACAGCACCTCGCGTCGCACACATCTAACCTTCCGCAGTCGGTGCGATTGCAGTTTGCGGGCTGCGCAGCCCCATCGCGATCCCTACCGAGAGTTCATTGACTTGCACTCCGGCGCTGTGATAACCATACTCGCGTTCTTTTATTAAAGGGACCTTGCCCCGACAGCGGATGGCGGCCAAAACTCAACGGATTGAAGTCTTGCTGGAGACGCTTCTGGAAAGCGTGGACCTCGCGGAGAGCATTTCCATGCGCGTGGCCGAGGCCGCGGGCTTTCCCGAGGAAGAAGTCCACAAGATCGGCATGGCCGTCCGCGAAGGCGTGATCAACGCCTACAATTACGGAAACCAGCAGGATCGTCAGAAGAAGATCATGATGACCGTCGAGCTGCAGCCGGACAACATGATCGTCCGCGTACTCGATCAGGGCAAAGGGTTCGAGCTCACCGAAATCCCCGATCCCCTGGCGGAAGAAAACCTGCTGCGCACCTCCGGCCGCGGCCTCTTCCTGATGCGCGCGTTCATGGATGATTTCAGAGTCGAACGCGGCCCCGAGGGCGGCGCCCATCTGATAATGATCAAGAAACTACCCCAGTCAGTTTCTGACAACGGCAAGCACAAACCAGAGTAGAATCACTACACGAGGTTACCGTGGCTCTCCAAGGAACACGCCGCCAGTTAGGCGACGTAACAATCGTTGATTTCAGCGGCAAGATTACGCTGGGCGAAGGCAGCGCCATGCTGCGCAATACCGTGCGCGAGCTGATCAATTCCGGCAACAAGAAAATCCTGCTCAGCCTTTACGACGTGGATTACATTGATAGCTCCGGCATCGGCGAGCTGGTCAGCGCCTACACCACGGTGAAAAACGCCAGCGGCGAGCTGAAGCTCCTGCACCTCACCAAACGCGTTCACGACATTCTGCAGATCACCCGCCTCTTCACCGTCTTCGACGTGCAGTCCGACGAAAACACCGCGATCCACAGCTTCAAGTAATCGCGCCCGAGCGATCATCAGCCGGATCGCCGCCAGAATCAGAATCAGGATGCCCAGCGGCCGGTGCAGCGCCAGGAGCCAGTGGTAGTCTCCCAAACTGGACACCATGGACACGCCGATAAAGAGCATGGCCACCAGCAGTGCGGCCATCAGCCAATGCAGAATGCGCGACAGGAATGCGAATTGTGCGGGATTCGTCGTGGTGGACATGGCTATTTCTCAACCTCCGCTGTCGAAACAGCGCTGGGATCCTTGTGCTCGCCCTCGCGCCGGATGAAGGACTGCGAATACGCGGCCGAGCGCGCGCTCAACAGCGGATCGTCTGACGGCGATATCCCGGCAGGCAGCACCAGCGGATCGAAATTAATGTCGCGCGTTGCACTGGAGTCCTCGCTGTCGATGGTGTCGATCGTTATGGTTCCCACGTCAATCTGCTGCCTGTCCGCAGCCCATGAACTCGCCGCCTGTGCGGTGGGATCGCCGGGCTGGCCCACGATGATGATCAGATGCCAACGCAACGGCCCGGAATGCATCTGCGCGATCAGCGCGTCGAACAAATAGTTTTTGTCAGTCGTCGCGGGATTGGCTGCCGCGACGGTTAGTTCCGGCTTGATCCACCAGCGAACCGGAGTTGGCTCGCCCTTCTCGTTAACGAAACGAAAGGCGTTCAGACCGTAGTAGGGGCTGTCCGCAAATCCGGAGGAAAACGGATGACTGCCGATTTCCTTCAGCGCCGCTCCGGTTTCCGGGTGCTTGGCCAGAAAGGCGCCCACGGCTGCGCCATCCACTTTCCCTGTGTGCGGATCGGGCGAAGTTACCACCAGAAAATTGTGGAAATCTTGTGGAGTATTGACGACAAAAACGGGGATGTTGACCATGCCGGTGCGCCACTCTTCGCCGTCAGCCAGTTTGAACAGAATCGCCAGGCTCCGCACGGTCTGCGGCGTGTCCGCGGCAAACGGCTGTCCTCCGGACAACGCAAATCGCCCCACGATGGGCACGCGGCCAGGGCGGATGGGCCAACCCCTCCTCCGATTGCCGCATTGCACCCCCGGCTTTATGCTAATATTTACGTTTCCAATCTCGCTCGGGGTGCACAATTGGCGCAGCATCTTTCCCGCAAGGAACTGAAAAAGGACGAAGTCCGCGACACCCTGGCGCAGGGCGCAGACGCCGTCCTTTCCCACAAGCAATTGACCGCCTATATTTTGCTCGCCGCGGTGCTGGTGGCGGTCGGCATTTTCGGCTGGCAGACCTACACCGAACGCCAGACCGTGAAGGCTACCGCGGCTTACGACGACGCCATGAAGTCGTTCCAGGCGCGAATTCGCACCGCGGGCGAGCCTGCTCAGTCCGGTGAAACCACCTACATTGACGACAAAAATAAATATTCCGACGCCGCGCAGAAATTCGCCGCCGTCAATGCCAAGTACGGCCACACCCGCCCCGGCCAGCTCGCCGCTTACTACGCCGCCTTGAGCGATGAAAAGCTTGGCAAGAATGACGAAGCGAAAAAATGGCTGCAGGGCCTGTCCGAAAGCGGCGTCGAGGATTTTGCCGCCATGGCGCGCTTCGAACTTGCGCAATTGAACGATCGCATGGGCCAGGGCGATGAAGCTGTCAAGCTCTACCAGCAATTGATAGCCAAGCCCGTGGTGTTGGTTCCCAAGCCAGTGGTGATGCTGGCGCTCGCCGAACACTATGGCGCGAAGAACCCCGCGGAAGCTTCGAAGCTCTACACCCAGATCAAGTCCGACTATCCCGATACGCCCATCGCCGAGCAAGCCACCCAGGAATTGAATCTCCTGCCCGGCAAATCCTGATCCTTAGCAAGCCTCTGCGTCCGCGCCTCCCAATCCCGGCTGAATAATTACCAGATAGCGGCTAGAATAAAAGCAAAGAATGCTCGCCCCCTACGCCATGGACGTGCGCCGCACCCGCGGCCGCCGCTTCCCGGAGCCGCAACATCCCTATCGCAACGACTACGCGCGCGACCGCGACCGCGTCATCCATTCCCGCGCTTTCCGCCGCCTCGAAGCCAAAACGCAAGTCTTCACCACGCGCTACTCCGATCACTTCCGCAATCGTCTCACCCACACTCTGGAAGTCGTGCAAGTGGCCCGCACCGTCGCCGGCGCGCTGCATCTAAACACCGATCTCGCCGAATCGCTCGCGCTCGCGCACGATATCGGTCATCCGCCCTTCGGCCACGCCGGAGAAAAACAGCTCGATCTGCGCATGCGCGCATGCGGCGAACGCTTCAATCACAATCTTCACGCGCTTTACATCGTCGAACAGTTCGAGCAGAGCTATCTCGATTTCACCGGCCTGAATCTCACCTTCGAAGTGCGCGAAGGCATCATCAAACATTCGCGCGATTATTCCGCGGCGGAATTTCCCCAGCTCGCCGAATACCTGCTGGAACAGCGCCCGCCGCTCGAAGCTCAGCTCATTGATTTCGTGGACGAGATCGCCTACAACACCGCAGACCTCGACGACGGTTTCGAGGCGCACCTGATTGATCTCGATCGGCTGTGCGGCGAGGTCCCGCTCTTCAATACAGCGTACGAGGACGTGGACCGCCGCTACCCTCACGGCAAGCCCAAACTGAAGTTCAACGAAGCCCTGAAACGCGTCCTCGATCTGCTCGCGACTGACCTGATCGAAACCACACGATCCCGCGCCGCGGAATCCGGCGTTGCGACCGTCGAAGACATTCGCCGCCAGCCGCAGCGCCTCGCCGGCTTCTCACCCGCCGTCGCCAGACTGAATGGCGACCTGAAACGCTTCCTGTTCGCCCGGCTTTATTCGCAACCCACCATCGTCGAGGACCGCGACCGCTCGGTCGCAGCGCTCGACGCGCTTTTCTCTTTTTTCCTCGACGACCCCAAGCGCATGCCACCCCAGTACGCCGAACTGGCTCTGCAACAGCCGCCTTGCCGCGTCGTCTGCGACTACATCGCCGGCATGACCGATCATTTCCTCTTGCGCCAGTGCCACGAACTCCTGGGCATTTCCTGAATCGCGCTACAGCGCGATTCACCCTGAGATCCCGCAGTGCGGACGAAGGGCTGGCCCGACGGCACAATTCACCCTAAGATCCCGCTGCGCCGAATCGAGGCGTCACACCCGTTCGCCTCTTCCCGCATCCAATGGGGATACGCCTCGCCGCGTCCTCCAGCGTAAATTAGGTCATTGTCCAATACGTGTCAGCCGCGCTACCAGCATCTGGCGCTGCCTTGACATCGCGGTCACTGGACTTATAATTGAATTTGCTCTATAAAGACGGGGAAATCTAATGTTTCTCGATGTCAACGAACTCGCGTTGCGCAAGATCCGCATCCGGAAGAGCTATACGCCGGGTACGCTCGATTTCCATTCCGGTGAATTCCACCAGGTCGAGCCGCTGGAAATTCGCGCCACCGCCGAGCTGGTCGAAGGCCAGATCCGCATCTACGGCAATCTGCACACCCGCGTCGAGCTGATCTGCGCCCGCTGCCTGGATACCGTGGTCGAGGAAATCAGCCGCGATTTTGATCTCTTCTACCGGCCCATGACTTCCATGGCCGTGGACGAGGAATTTCACCTGAATCTGGACGACACGGAAGTCGCCTTCTTCGAAGGTGACGGCCTGTTCCTCGCCGATATTCTGGCCGAGCAGGTGAACCTGGCGCTTCCTATGAAGGTCATTTGCCGCAGCGATTGCCGCGGCCTCTGCCCGCATTGCGGCGCCAATCTGAACAACGAAGAATGCCGCTGCGAAAAGCATGCCTCTGACCCCCGGCTTGCCCCGCTGGCCCGTCTGAAGCAGGACTGGTTCAAAAAGCAATAAGACGCTACAATATCCTTTCCATTTCGGCCGCTCTTGTAGCGGCCTGTCAATTGAGGAGCCGGAATGCCTAATCCAAAACGTCGCCACTCGCATGCGCGCAAGAACAAGCGGCGTGCCCACGACTTTCTTACGCCCTTGTCCTTGGCCGAATGCCCCAACTGCCACGAGAAAAAGCTGCCCCACAATGCGTGTCCCCATTGCGGCTTCTACAAGGGCCGGGAAGTGATTGACACCGCAGCCAAGACAGCCTAAGTTTCCATCGCCTACCTTTCCAGTTCGGTGCTCTCTGGGTGCCCATGGGTGTATAGATGACCACCATCGCCGTTGACGCTATGGGAGGCGACCATGCGCCGCGCGCCGAAGTCGAAGGCGCGATTCTCGCTGCCCGTGAGCTAGGCGTCCGCATTCTGCTGGTGGGCATTGAAGCCACGGTCCGGCAGGAGCTCAGCCGTCACGGCCATCGCGGTCTGCCTATCGAGATCGTCAACGCCACCGACGTGATCACCATGAGCGATTCGCCTTCGCAGGCCTTTCGCCGCAAGAAAGAAAGTTCAGTGCACGTTGCCGCGCGCCTGGTGCGCGATGGCAAGGCTGAAGCTTTCGTGAGTGCCGGAAATACTGGCGCAGTCATGACGGTCGCCCGCTTCGTGCTCGGCACGCTCGCCGCGGTGGATCGTCCCGCGCTCGCCGCCGCCTTCCCCAACATGAAGGAAAAAGTCACCGTAATTCTGGACGTCGGCGCGAACGTTGACTCCAAGGCCGAACAGATCGAGCAATTCGCGGTGATGGGCGAAATTTATTACCGCACGATTTGGGGAACGAAGCGCCCGCGCGTCGCCCTGCTTTCCATCGGCGAAGAGGAAATGAAAGGCAACGAGCTCACCCGCGAAGCCGCCGCGCGCTTGAAGCAGCTTTCCCTCAACTTCGTCGGCAACGTCGAAGGCCGCGACGTTTTCCGCGGCGACGTGGATGTGATCGTCTGCGACGGCTTCATCGGCAATATCGCGCTGAAAATCAGCGAAGGGTTGGTCGAACATATCGGCGCCATGCTGAAAAAAGCCATCAAGAGCAGCCTGAAATCGCAGGTCGGCTACGTGCTCTCCAAAGACGCCTTCGACAGTTTCCGCAAACGCACCGATTCTTCCGAATACGGCGGCGCGCCGCTGCTCGGTGTCCGCGGCATCACCATCATCGGGCACGGCCGCTCCAACGCTGTCGCCATCAAGAACGCCATTCGCGTGGCCAGCGAACTCTGCCGCTCGCGCTTCAACGAAAAAATCGAACAGGAGCTTTCCGCTGCCGCGCTCGCTGCGCGCGGCTGATCTGCGCGGAGCCGCCAATCCCTCATGAGCAAACTTGCATTCCTTTTTCCCGGCCAGGCCTCGCAGTATTGCGGCATGGGCCGCGACCTCGCTGCCAATTTTCCGGAAGCAAAAGCGGTTTTCGATGAGGCTGATGCCGCGCTGAAATTTTCCATCACCCAAACCTGCTTCGAAGGTTCCGAAGAAGCGCTGAAGCTCACCGAAAATACCCAGCCGGCCATACTGACGGTTTCCACTGCAGCCTATCGCGCGCTGGCGAGGAAGGGAATCGTTCCGGATTTCGTCGCCGGCCACAGCCTGGGCGAATATTCCGCGTTGGTCGCAGCGGGCGGTGTGGATTTTTCTGCGGCTGTGAAACTGGTGCGCGCGCGCGGAAAATATATGCAGGAAGCTGTCCCTGCAGGCCAAGGCGCCATGGCCGCGATCCTGGGCCTTTCACCCACCGAAGTTGCGGACATCTGCAAAAAAGCGGCCGAAAATGAAATCGTCTCGCCCGCCAATCTGAATTCACCGGAACAAACCGTCATTTCCGGTTCGGCCGCAGCCGTAAAGCGCGCCGTCGAAATCGCCACGCAGAGCGGCGCCAAGCGCGCGGTAATCCTGCCGGTTTCCGCGCCCTTCCATTGCGCGCTGATGATGCCCGCGCAGCAACGCCTCGAAGCGGACCTGCGCGCCACTCAATTCAACGCTCTGAAAATCCCGCTGATCACTAACGTGGACGCGCAAGCTATCACCACCGGCGAAGAAGCTCGCAACGCGCTCATCCGCCAGGTCACCGCCCCCGTCCGCTGGCTCGATTCCGTCCGCGAAATGATCGAATCCGGCGTCACCGTCTTCGTCGAAGTAGGCCCCGGCAAAGTCCTAACCGGCCTCCTCCGCCAAATCGATCGCTCCGTCCGCGTCTTCAACGTAGAAGATTCCGCCAGCCTGCAATCCACAATGGAAAAACTAGCGGCAGCCCGCGCCGAAGTCCGCGAACCGTAAAGCCATCGTCAACTTCTTGGATCTGAGCAACGTGGCACAGCCCCGCCCGCCGCAGGAGGGCACTCTTGGCTGTGCGCTTCCACAAATCCCCGAACAAAAATACTCGGTAGGGGCGCTGCTTGCTGCGCCCCAGCTTGCCCGGACGTCAGCTGCTTGCCATTGTTTTTGACTTCCGCAGCCCGACCGCACTCTCAACCGCACACCCAGTTGCCTTACCCATTCCTCATAAGGTAGTTTCAATCCCTATGTTCTCACTCCAAGACAAAGTCGCACTGGTCACCGGCGCGTCCCAAGGCATCGGCCGCGCCACCGCGCTAGCGCTCGCAACCTCCGGCGCAAAAGTAGCAGTCGCCGCGCGCAACGCCGAAAAACTAGCAACACTCGTCACCGAAATCGAAGCCGCAGGCGGCGCCGCGCTGGCCGTCCCACTGGATGTAGCCGATCCCGCACAGGTAAAAACCGCCTTCCAGCAAATTCTCGCGAAGTTCGGGAAGCTCGACATCCTGGTGAACAACGCCGCCATCACCCGCGACACTCTCGCCCTGCGCATGAAGCTCGAAGACTGGGACGCCGTGCTGCGCACCAACCTCACCGGCGCGCACCTCTGCATTCAGCAAGCTCTCGGCGCGATGCTCAAGCAGCGCTCCGGCCGCATCATTAATATCAGCTCGGTAGTCGCGCAGACCGGCAACGCGGGCCAGGCCAACTACGTCGCCTCCAAAGCTGGCCTCATCGGCCTCACTCGCGCCATCGCAGTCGAAGTCGCCTCGCGCAGCATTACCGTGAACGCCGTTGCTCCCGGCTTCATTGACACGCCGATGACCGCCCCGCTCCCGCAGGAACTAAAAGACAAAACGAAATCCATGATTCCGCTCGGCCGCTTCGGCTCGGACGCCGACGTAGCCGCCGCCATCGTCTTCCTCGCGAGCGACGAAGCTGCCTACATCACCGGCCAAGTCCTCGACGTCAACGGCGGCCTCTACATGGGCTGATACAATTTCCATCCTGCGACGCAAGGCGCCTCATCCCACGAGCCGTCACTGCGCAGCACATCCGTAAGTCACAACTCGAATCCGCCACAAGCGCTGCCCTGTCGCCGGCTGATATTCCTGCTTCCATTTCGCTCCCGTATCGCGCACCAGGTCTTGTTCACCGATGGTCTTGCAGCGCGAACTCAACGACGCACGAATCTCGTCCATCGAAGGTCCCGGCACCCCGAAGCTCAACCCGTCGAAAACCACCACGGTTTGCTTGGTAGGCTCGCCCGCGGCTTGCCACTGCAATGGCGTGTACACGTTGGGCGCCCGCACGGACGCAGGCAGCAGACCCGCGAAATAGCCTTTCGTCACGGGGCTCGTGGATGGCGTCAGATACGTCAGGTAGAAAAAGAATGAAGGATTGTTGCCGATAACGACCCCACCGTTGCCGGCAATCTCCGCAGCCTGCCGCGCCACTTGATCCCAGGGCTCGATCCAATGCGGCGCGGCGTAAAGCTTGCGCGAGAAAATGCCGTACCAGCCAATCGCGCCAACTAAAATCAGCGAGCCGGCCAGCCAGCGTCGCGCGGACGGCAATACCATCGTCCCGAGTGTGATCCCGATGGAAAGGATCAGCCACGGGCTGATCATCAGCAAACGCCGGGTGGTGACAATTTGCAAGATCGTCATCACCGCCAGCAGCGCCGCGAAATACAAAAGGAATCGCCGAGCCTCCGGCTTAGCGTAAACGAACACCAAAAGCAACACGCAAGCAATCGCCAATCCCGCCGCAATCCCGGGAACCCAGAACCACGGCGCCACCGATTCGCTCACAAATAAACAGTAGAGATTGTAGATGCCGGTCGCAACCGGTGAAGTCGCACGGCCGGTTACAGCACCGGTATGAAGTTCCGTCAGGAACGCGCGCATGATCGGAATGGACGCCACAATGAGGAATATCCCCGTCGCCAGCAGCAGCAGCCACGTCCGCCTCTCCCGCCCAAATCGCAATAAAAGGTCGATGCCCAATAATCCCAGCACTGCCCATCCAAAATAATTTGTATAGATCAGCGCCAACGCCAGGAGCGCCACCGGCATCCAACTCCCTGGCGACGGGTGTTCGACATATCTCAAATAAGCGACGGTAAGCAAGGACACCAGCAGAAACGTGAACGAATACCACCCGGCCAATCGCCCCAGGTGAAATCCGTATGGCCACAGCAGCAGCAGGATCAAGGTGTACTTTGCGGCGCGCTCCCCGGCCATCCGGCGCGCTGCTTGCACCAGGAACCACGCGCCCAGGAGGTAGAAAACAACCGACGGCACCCGCAGCAGACGGATATTCCCGTTGGTAAGCCCGAGCCAGCCGTGCAGGATCAGGTCGGACAGCGGCGGATGCTCATGCTGCCCGCCGCCGCTAACAAAAAGTTTGATCGTCGCGAATGCAGGCCGAGCCGCCACATCCACGATCGCCGTTTCGTCATCCACCGGCGTGAACCACGGGTTGCTGGCCATCAGAATCGCGCCCAGCAAGAAGAGCGCGACAACGATCCAAACGTCACTTCCGAAGCGCCGCGGGATGGAAGGCTCGGAGGCAGTTATCTCAGTGTGATGTGGCTGAGGAATCAAGTAGAAGCGGATGCTACCGGGGAAAAAGTTTTGGGTCAAGTCCGGGAGTTACTGCTCGATTCTGGCCCGCGCGGGCGCCCACGAAATCCCGCGCGCTACTGGTATCATCTTTGTGGAACTATCTGCAACCGTTCGTCGAACAAAAAGGGAAGCTCGCAAAGAATAATTGTGAATTCACAGAGAAAACAATCGCGCAGGAAATTTTCGGGCCCGAGCGCACGAAGCTCGAGTCTTGGCCTCGGGAGTTTGGCCTGTCTGTGCATGATTCTGCTGCTCTGTTCCTTCCCGGCCGCGGCTCAGTCTCCGCAATCCCCACCCGTCGCGGCAGCGAACAGTCCTCTTCCGGACGCGCCGGCGGCATTCGCGCAACTAAATCAGCAGCCTGCTCCACAATCGAACCAGCAATTGCCGGGAAGCATCAGCGGCACAGTCGTTGATCCCTCCGGCGCCGCCGTCGCCGGTGCCCACGTAGCTCTCACGCGCGACGACAAATCCCCAAAGCAAGAAGTGCTGTCCGGCGACGATGGGCAATTTTCCTTCGCCAGCGTCGCGCCCGGACCCTTCCAGATCACCGTCACCTCCGAACTCTTCACCACGCAGAAACTCGCGGCGACACTACGTCCCGGCGAAATTCTCGTTCTTCCGCAAATCGTCTTTGCTCTCGCCACAGAGGTCACCCAGGTGAATGTCGTCGTCCCGCGCGTCGAAATCGCTGAAGAGGAACTAAAAGTCCAGGAAAAGCAGCGCATATTCGGCGTCATTCCCAATTTCTATGTCAGCTACGTTCCCGACGCCGCTCCGCTCGCCTCCAAACAAAAATTTCAGCTCGCCTGGCGCAGCACCATCGATCCCGTCAACTTCGCGATCACTGGAGTCATCGCAGGAGTGCAGCAGGCTACCAATACTCCCAGCGGATACGGCCAGGGCGCGCAAGGCTATGCTAAGCGCTACGGCGCGTCATACGCCGACTTAGTGACCGGTACGTTCATCGGCGGCGCGATACTGCCATCGCTTCTGAAACAGGATCCGCGCTATTTCTACAAAGGAACCGGCAGCGTGCGCTCGCGCGTGCTCTATGCCATCGCCAACTCAGTCATCTGCAAAGGCGATAATGGGCACTGGCAGCCAAATTATTCCGCCATTCTCGGCAGCCTGGCTGCCGGCGGCATCTCGAACCTCTATTATCCCGAGCAGAATCGAAACGGCGCAGCATTAACGGTCGAAAACACGCTGATCGGCATCGGCGAAACCGCCGCCACCAACCTCCTCCAGGAATTCGTAATCCGCAAACTAACTCCCAACGTCCCTCACCAAGCGCAACCAAACACGCCATAGCGCACATGTGAAATCCTATTGGACACTAGCGTGTTGTCCTGACGCCTTGCCTCAGGTTTTCTCTGCGCCCTCTGCGCTCCGACCTCTGCGTCCTCTGCGTTGAGTCTTCGCTTCTCGAACTACCAGACGGCAACCCACGCAGCGCCGCAACCTCTCGATTCGCTTTACCCCGAACCCGCCGCAACCTCGTGTCAAAGGTTGACCCAGCATTAAGCCCCGCATAGAATGGCAAGGTTGTGTTGAGGGCGCTACCCCAGCCTGTCGTGCGAGCGGGGATTTCCAGACAGCCGATACCGGAGGAACAATTAGAATGGCCAGCGTCGAAGAACGCGTGAAAACAATTATCGTCGAGCAGCTCGGTGTGGATGAAGGCGAAGTCACTCCCACCGCCTCCTTTGTGGACGACTTGGGCGCCGATTCGCTCGATACCGTCGAGCTGGTAATGGCTTTTGAAGAGAACTTCGGCATTGAAATTCCTGATGAAGACGCCGAAAAAATCGCCACGGTCAAAGACGCCGTGGATTACATCGAGAAACACGCCAAGGGCAAGTAGCGCGCTCGCCCGTCGTCCCATTCCGTACAGGAGAAGTTCCCTTTGAATCGTCGTGTTGTGGTTACGGGCGTTGGACTGGTTTGCGGCTGCGGCATTGGCACCGAAGAAGTCTGGCGCAATCTGCTGGCCGGCAAGACCGGCATTCGTCCCATCACTCATTTTGACGCCACGGCCTTCGATTGCCGCATCGCCGGTGAAGTCCGCGATTTCGATCCTTTAAATTGGCTCGAGAAAAAAGAGCTGAAGAAGACCGGGCGCTTCATCCAGCTCGCCCTGGCCGCCGCCGATTTCGCCGTGAAAATGTCCGGCCTGCAAGTCACTCCGGAAATCGCGGATTCCACCGGCGTTTACATTGGCTCGGGCATCGGCGGGTTCGACGTCATCGAGCGCGAGCATTCCAAATTTCTCGCGGGCGGTCCCGGCAAAATCTCGCCGTTCTTCATTCCCGCCACCATCGTCAATCTCGCCGCCGGACACGTTTCCATTCGTCACGGCGCGAAGGGCCCCAATTCCGCCACCGCCACGGCCTGTTCCGCTTCCGCGCACGCCATCGGTGATGCCTTCAAAATTATTCAGCGTGGCGCCGCAGACGTGATGATCACCGGCGGCACCGAAGCCGCCATCACCCCCATGAGCGTCGGCGGATTCGCCGCCATGCGCGCTCTCTCCACGCGCAATGACGATCCCGAACACGCCAGCCGCCCCTTCGACGCCGATCGCGACGGCTTCGTTGTCGGCGAAGGTTCCGGAATGGTGATTCTGGAAACTCTGGAATACGCGCAGCGCCGGGGCGCGAAAATTCTGGCGGAAATTGTCGGCTATGGAATGTCTGGCGACGCTTATCACATCACCCAGCCCGCCGAGCACGGCGACGGCGGCTATCGCGTCTCGATGGCCGCGCTGAAAGACGCGGGCACTTCTCCCGACGAAGTCAGCTATGTAAACGCGCACGGAACTTCCACGCCCATCGGCGACGCCATCGAAACCGAAGCGCTGAAACGCGTCTTCGGCGCCCGGGCCAAAAAAGTTCCCATCAGCTCCACGAAATCCATGACCGGCCATTTGCTTGGCGGCGCCGGTGGCCTCGAAGCCGGCATCAGCGTGCTGGCTCTGCGCGACCAGATCATGCCGCCCACCGTAAATTACGAAAAGCCCGACCCGGAATGCGACCTCGATTACATTCCCAATCACGCGCGCAAAGCGGAAGTCACCTACGCACTATCGAATTCCTTCGGCTTCGGCGGCACCAACGCCTCCCTGCTCTTCAAGCGCTGGGTCGAGTAGCGCTGTTCGTAGCGCCGGCGTCCCGCCGGCGACGTTGATTTTGACTTTGTAGCGGCCAGCTTTAGCTGGGCGCAGTTATTTTTGCGATTTTAAACCGCGCCGCCAGCGCGATTTGTCCCGTTGCCCCAAATATGAAATTCTGATAGAAACTATCAGATTGTTCGCATCGCCATTTTTCGGAGGCATTCTTGAAAATCGCAGTCTGCGTCAAACAAGTTCCCGCGAAGGACGCTCCTCTCGCCATCCTGGAAGGCGGCGCCTGGATCCGCGAATCGGATATCGGCTTCGAAACCAATGAGCCCGATACCTTCGCGCTCGAAGAAGCCCTGCGCCTGAAAGAAAAACACGGCGGCGAAGTCGTGGCCATCTCCATGGGCCCCGAACGCGCCAAGCAAACCATCAAGGAAGCGCTCGCCAAAGGCGCCGACCGCGGCATCCACGTCTCCGACGCCAATTTCTTCAAACTCGATCCGCTCGCGTCCGCGCGCTCTCTCGCCGCCGCGATCCAAGCCGAAAATTTCGATTTGATCCTCACGGGCCTGCAAAGTGACGACCAGGGCTTCGGCCAGACCGGCGTGCTGCTCGCCGAACTTCTGGGCCGCCCGCACGCCACCATCATCATGGCCATCGAAGTCGTCGAAAATCACATGAAGCTCAAGCGCGAACTCGAAGCCGGCTGGTTCCAGCACGTCGAATTGCCCCTGCCCGCCGTGCTCTCCATTCAGTCCGGCATCAACAAGCCGCGCTACGCCACGCTGAAAGGCATCATGGCCGCCAAGAAAAAAGAAATCGCGACGGTAGATCGCGCGACGCTCGGCGTGCCCGACGCTCCGACGCAAAAAGTAGAGCGCATCTACATGCCGCAAAAAACCAAGAAAACCGAATTCATTACTGGCCAGCCCAAGGAAATCGCAGCCAGGCTGGTGGAAAAACTGCGCCACGAAGCGCGCGTCTTATGATTTGCGCGCAGCGCCGGCGTCCCGCCGGCTGTGTTGGTTTTCCGGGTAGGGGCGCTGCTTGCCGCGCCCGCCTTTGGATTTGCGGTTTGGCCTTTGGTTGTCATCCCGAGCGTAGCGAGGGATCTGCTTTTTGTTTGCATTTCTTGAACACGGACGAAAAATGAAAATTCTACTGATCACCGAACAGCGCGAAGCCACCTGGAACAAAGTCAGCTTCGAAGCTCTATCCGCCGCGCAGCAAATCGTTCAGCACACCAAAGGCACGCTAACCGGCGTAGTAATCGGCAAAGGCATTAGCGCCCTGGCCGCCGAGCTCTCCGCCTACCAACTCGACGAAGTCCTAGCCGTCGAACACGACCTCCTGGAAAAATACACGCCCGACGCCTACGCGCTAGCGCTCCGCCAGGTAATCGAATCCACAAGACCCGATCTCGTCCTCTTCCCCCACACCTACCAAGTCCGCGATTTCGCACCCAAGCTAGCCGCCTCGCTCCAGAAAGGGATGATCGGCGACTGCGTCGCCTACCGCTACGAAAACAACAAACTAATTTTCGTGCGCCAGATGTTTCAAGGCCGCACCTCCGCAGACGTAGTCTTCGCGGGCGACGCCCCCTGGATCGCTTCCTTCCAAGCCAGCGCCTTCCGTGCGGACCTCGCCGCCAAACATTCCAGCGGCACCGCGCCGGTAAAATCCGTAAGCGTGGAATTACAGCCAGAACAAATTCGCACCAAGCCGCTCGATTTATTCCGCGAAGCCAAGCAAGCCGTTGACCTCACCCAAGCGCCGATCCTCGTCTCCGTCGGCCGCGGCATCAAAGCCCCGGAAAATATCCCGCTCGCGGAAAAACTTGCAAAACTAATGGGTGGCGAAATCTGCGCCTCCCGCCCCATCTGCGACGAAGGCTGGCTCCCCATGGACCGCCAGATCGGCAGCTCCGGCCAGACCGTCGCGCCCAAACTTTATCTCGCACTCGGCATCAGCGGCGCCATTCAACACGTCGTCGGCATGAAAGGCGCCCGCACCATCGCCGCCATCAACAAAGATCAAAACGCCCCCATCTTCGAAGTAGCCGATTACGGCGTGGTTGGCGACCTCTTCGAAATCGTCCCCGCCCTGATCGAAGAACTCGAAAAGCCGCACTAAGCCGGTAGCATAGGCCTGCCCGCCGCAGGAGGGCAATCTTGCCTGCGCTCCCGCTTTTGACTCTGTAGCGGCCGCCTTCAGGCGGGCGCCTTTGGTTTCGCGTTTCGTTGCTGATCTAATCTCACGCCGAAACATGACTGAACACGAATCCCGCTGTCCAATTTCGCGACACCACTTCCCGCAACCGCGCATCGCCCCGTGCCACCCGTCCAACCATCCCCTCCAAATCACTGAAACCACTTCCTTTATCTCGCGCTTACATTGGCATCCCACCTGCCAATCTTTCACGCGCGTTGTGTGGCGACATGCCGCCGATCCCGGCGCCGTCATCCTGAGCGGAGCGAAGGATCTCTCTTCGATTCGTCCCGGGCGATGCGTCGTGTCGCTGCGTTTTTCGTTGGGTCGGTCCGCGACCCGCCCGCTGTTTCGCGCCAGGAAAAATCACGGCCCGCAGGGAGGCTGCTCATGACCGCGATCCTGCAAGACCTCAAATACGCCTTCCGCATGCTCGCGAAATCCCCAGCCTTCACCGCCGTCGCCATCCTCACGCTGGCCCTCGCCATCGGCGCAAACACCGCCCTCTTCTCCGTCGTCAACGGCGTCCTCCTCAATCCTCTGCCGTACCCGCAACCAGACCAGCTAGTCACGCTCCACGAGAGCAAGCCAAATTTCAACACCGGCTCGATCTCCTACCCGAATTTCCTCGATTGGCAGAAAGACAATCACACGCTCAGCAACATGGCCGTCTCGCGCAGCTATTCGTTCAGCCTCACCGGCCTAGGCCCAGCGGAACAAGCACAAGCCCAGCTCGTAACGTCCGATTTTTTCCCCATCCTCGGCGTAAAGCCCGCTGCCGGGCGCACCTTCGTCCCGGCCGACGATCAAATCGGCGCAGCCCCCGTCGCGTTAATCAGCGCAGGCTTCTGGAAACGCAAGTTCGGCTCCGCGCCGGACGCCGTCGGCAAAAGCCTCACGCTCGACGGGAAGCAGTACGCCATCATCGGCGTGGTCCCGCAAGATTTCGACCTGATGCTCGACTCTTTCAGCGCCGGCGAAATTTACGTTCCAGTGGTGAACTGGAACAACAACCTGCTCTTCAATCGCGGCGCCGGCCTCGGCTTCCACGGGATCGGTCGCCTCAAGCCCGGCGTTACAATCAGCCAAGCTCGTGCGGATTTCGCCGCAGTCACGCAGAATCTTGCCACCGCCTACCCTGAAGTGGATAAAGGCATCGGCGCCGCGCTGATTCCTTTCAAACAACGAATGTTGGGCGGCGTAAAATCAATCCTGCTAGTGCTCTTCTGCGCGGTAGGTTTCGTGCTCCTGATCGCCTGCGCCAATATCGCCAATCTTTTGCTCGCGCGTTCCACCGCCCGCATGCGCGAATTTGCCGTGCGCGCCGCGCTCGGCGCAGGAAAATCGCGCCTCATCCGCCAACTTCTCACCGAAAGCATTCTGCTGGGCGCCATGGGCGGAGCGCTCGGCCTGCTTCTGGCGAGTTGGGGCATGCGCGCGGCTTTGGCCGCGTTGCCGGATACTCTCCCGCGCGCCGCAGAAATCCAGATTGACCTGCGCGTGCTGCTTTTTACCGCCGCCGCCACGCTGCTCGCCGGAGTTTTTTTCGGTTTCGTTCCGGCGCTCAAAATCTCGCGCACCAACCTGCAAGATAGTCTGAAGGAAGGCGGTCGCGGCTCCAGCGGCTCGCGCCACCGCGCGCACGGCATCTTGGTCGTCGTGGAAATGGCGCTCGCTCTGGTGCTGCTGATTGGCGCGGGTCTCGCCCTCCGCACCCTCGTCCAACTCTGGAACGTGGACCCCGGCTTCGATCCGCGTAACGTCCTCACCTTCGGCTTTTCGCTTTCACCATCCACACTGCAGACCAGCCCGGCCGCAATTCGCGCATCGTTTCGCGTAGCCGAGGCTGCGGTCACTTCCACCCCGGGCGTACAGTCCGTCTCCATGAGCTGGGGCGCGTTCCCGATGAGTGGCGACGACGAATGGCTTTTCTGGCGCGACGGCCAGCCCAAACCCACGACGCGCAACGAAATGAACTGGGTGATTGATTACGTCGTCGATCCCGATTACCTCAAAATAATGAAAACTCCCCTGCGCAGCGGCCGCTTCTTCACCGCGCGCGACGACGAGATGTCTCCGCCGGTCGTCGTCATCGACGACGTCCTCGCCCGCCAATATTTCGCCAACGAAAATCCCGTCGGCAAGCGGCTCTTCCTCGAAATCGGCGAGGGAAATATCCACGCCGAAATCATTGGCGTCGTCGCCCATGTGAATCAGTGGGGACTCGATACCGACGCCACCGAGAGCCTTCGCTCCCAACTGTACTTTCCGTTCATGCAGCTCCCCGATACCGTCATGGCGCTAGCGCCTACAGGTATGCGCGCGGTCGTACGCACTCGCGGCCCCAACCCCGGCGTCTCCGATTCCATTCGCCATTCCGTGCAGCAAGTAAACAGCGAACAAGTCGTTTACGGCGCGCAGACCATGCCGGAAGTCATCAGCGATTCCACCGCTGCCCAGCGTTTTTCAGCAATTCTCCTCGGAGCCTTCGCCATCGTCGCGCTCCTGCTCTCCGGCATCGGCATCTACGGCGTGATCTCCTACCTCATCGGACAGCGCACCCACGAAATCGGCATTCGCATGGCGCTGGGCGCGCAACAAAGCAAAGTTCTCTTCCAGGTTCTCGGCGAAGGCTTGAAACTCGCAATCATCGGCGCTGCGCATCGGCCTCGCGGCCGCCTTCGCGCTCACGCGCCTGATGACCAACTTGCTGTTCGGCGTCAGCCCCACCGATCCGCTCACCTTCGCCGTCGTAGCGGCTCTGCTCATCACCGTAGCGCTGGCCGCCTGCTACATCCCAGCCCGCCGCGCCGCCGCGGTAGATCCCATGGTCGCCCTGCGCCATGAATGATCCTCGCTCAATCGTCGAGGTTGTGCGGAATCGGGGTAGGGCGCTGCTTGTGAATCGCGCCGCAGCGCGATTCATCCTTCGATCCCGCGGTGCGGGATCGAAGGGCTGCGCCCCAGCTTGCCACGATATCAGCCCCGCGATGGGGTTGTCGGTCCGGTTCGCAATCGTCCTTCGTAACGCTTACGCAGGAATTCTCGCTCCACCACGAGGCTGCGAATGAACTCCATCCTGCAAGACCTGAAATACTCCCTCCGCACCCTCGCAAAATCCCCGGCCTTCGCCCTCGTCGCCATCCTCACACTCGCCCTCGGCATCGGCGCCAACACCGCAATCTTCAGTGTCGTCAACGCCGTCCTCCTGCGCCCGCTGCCATTCAAAAATCCATCGCGACTCATCTGGTCCTGGGGAAAGTGCCCGCTCTGCGACGGCGGAGCCGTCTCCCCCGCCGATTTTCAGGACTACCGCGCCCAGAACCACTCCTTCGCATCCTACGGCGCAATGTCCGTCGGCGATTCTCTTTTCAATCTCACCGGCAATGAAAACCCAATCCAGATCAAAGGCTCCATGATCACCGCCGGATTTTTCGACGCCCTCGGCATTCAACCCCGCTACGGCCGTCGTCTTCAACGAATCGGACGAAAAGACCACCGATCCGGGCGTGGTAATCCTCAGCCATCATTTGTGGCAAGACCGCTTCGGTGGCGATCCTAACGTGATCGGAAAATCCGTCGCGCTCGACGGCAAATCGCGCACCGTCGTCGGCGTTCTCTCCACAGACATCCCTCTCCTCACCCAAGCCGATCTGTGGTTTCCCGCTCCGTTTCTCAATCCGAGGCATGCAGAGCCGCCGCTCTCATTTCCTCCGTCCCATCGGCCTGCTCCAGTCCGGCGTCACCATCTCGCAAGCTCAATCCGAACTCGACGCCATCGCCGCTCACCTCACCGCGCAATATCCCGTCACCAACGCCGGATGGAGCGTGAGGCTCGATCCTCTGCAAAACGTTCTCATCGGCAACGTGCGCCCTGCATTCATGATCCTCATCGGCGCGGTCGCCCTGGTTCTCCTGATTGCTTGCGCCAATATCGCCAGCCTTCTTTTCGCGCGCAATACCGCTCGCCAACGCGAGATCGCCATTCGCACCGCGCTCGGCGCCGGACGCTCCCGCCTGCTCCGCCAACTCCTCACCGAAAGCCTGGTCCTCGCGCTCGCCGGCGGCGTCGCTGGAATTTTTCTCGCCAATGCCGGCGTGGAACTCCTGCAGCAGCTCGGCCCACAAAGCCTTCCGCGCCTCGATGAAGTAAACGTAAGCGGCGCCGTTCTCGCTTTCACCTTCGTCACCACAATTTTCACCGCAATACTTTTCGGCCTGGGACCCGCGCTCAAAGCCAGCCGTCGCGACCTCACGCAAAGCCTGAAAGAAGGCGGCGCTTCCGGCGATTCGCGCTCCAAGCATCGCGCCCACAATGCCCTGGTCGTCGCCGAAGTCGCGCTCTCCGTCGTCGTCTTGATCGCCTCCGGCCTGCTCCTCAATAGTTTCTGGCGCCTGATGCGCGTTCATCTGGGCTTCGATCCCGCGCACGTGCTCACCACCGAAATCTCCCTCGTCTCGCCGCGCTACGACGCCGAGCAGTCGCGCGAATCCTTCTTCCACGCGCTCCAGGACCGCCTCCAATCCTCTCCCGCGGTCATAAGCGCCGGCTTCGTTTCCGAATTGCCGCTCAGCGGCGAAGCCAACGACACTTTCTTCACCATCACCGAACATCCCCCCGCAAACCCCAACGACAACGAAGACGCGGATTTTCGCAACATCGACGGCGATTATTTCGGCGCCATGCGCATTCCGCTGCTCGCCGGACGCGCCTTCGAGCGCCAGGATTCCACGGAATCCCGCAGCGTCCTGATCGTTAACGAGCCGTTCGTCAAAAAATTCTTCCCGAACGAAAATCCCATTGGGAAACACATAAAGATGTATGAAGGCAAACCCGAATTCGTCACCCGCGAAATCATCGGCGTCGTCGGTGGCAACAAGCATTTCGCATTGCAGGAATCGCTTGCGTCCCGAAATGTTCAAGCCCGGATCCTTCACGCGAATGAATATCGTCGTGCGCAGCGCGGGCGATCCCGCAATGCTCACCACCGTCGTGCGCGACGCCCTGCACGCGATCGATCCCGATGAAGCCACTTCCACTTTTCGCACCATGGACGACGTCATCTCCACGTCCGCCTCGGGCGACCGTTTCAATACGCTCCTGCTCGGCGCTTTCGCCGCCATCGCCCTGCTGCTCACCGCCGCGGGCATTTTCGGCCTGCTCTCCTACCTGGTCACGCAACGCACCCGCGAAATCGGTTTGCGCATGGCGCTCGGCGCGCAACCCCGCGACGTTCTCCGGGTGATCGTCGGCCACGGCCTGCGTCTCGTTCTGCTTGGTCTGTGCATCGGCGTGGCCGCAGCGCTGCTGGTGACGCGTTGGATGTCCAGCGTGCTGTTCGACGTGAAGCCCACCGACCCGCTGACCTTCGCAACGGTGGCCGTCCTGCTAGCCGCAGTCGCGTTCCTGGCTGCCTACATCCCAGCCCGCCGCGCCCTGCGCGTAGATCCCATGGTCGCGCTACGCTATGAATAGGCATCGTGAGTGCGCCGTCATCCTGAGCGCAGCGAAGGATCTCTCTTCGCTTTCTTTAGGGCGCAACATAAATCGTTACGTTGCCGGTAGGGGCGCTGCTTGTGAATCGCGCCGCAGCGCGATTCATCCTGAGATCCCGCGGTGCGGGATCGAAGGGCTGCGCCCCAGCTTGCCACGATGTCAACCCCGCGATGGCTCGCTACGGCCACTGCATGCCGCAAGCGGTTTTCGTAGCGCTGGCTCGTCCTGAGAGGCTGCCGGCGCCAGGCTCGAAGGGCGTCTCGCCGGCTCTTGTGCCTTTGAATTTGTAGGAGCGGGTCCCGCAGGCGCGGGACTCGCCCCCGACATCGTGCGGCTAAGAAAATAATCCCAACGCAGGGAGAACATCCATGAACGCATTCATCCAAGACCTCAAATACTCCATCCGCACCCTTGCAAAATCCCCAGCCTTCACCCTCGTCGCCGTCCTCACTCTCGCCCTCGGCATCGGCGCCAACACCGCAATCTTCAGCGTCGTCAACGCCGTCCTCCTCCGCCCGCTACCCTTCAAAAACTCCTCACAACTCGTCCTCCTCCGCGAAACCTACAAACTCGTCGGCAACGTTTCCGTCTCCTACCCCGATTTTCTCGACTGGCGCCAGCAAAGCCACGCCTTCTCCGCCATGGCTGTCGTCAATAACGTCGGCTTCAATCTTTCCGGCGTCGCCCAACCAGAAAATATCGGCGGCTACGCGGTCTCACCGAATTTCCTCGCGCTCGTCGGCGTCCACCCCATTCTCGGCCGCGATCTTCTTCCCTCCGAGGAAAAACCCGGAACCGCTCCCGTCCTTCTCCTCAGTTACCAGCTCTGGCAATCCCATCTCGGCGGCGATCCCGCCGCGATCGGCCGCTCCATCACCCTCGACGGCCGCAGCTTCTCCATCGTCGGCATTCTCCCTCCCACGTTCCGCTTCCTCGATCGCACCGACGTCCTCGTCCCCATCGGCGTCTTCGCCGCTGATCTAACCGACCGCGCCGAACGCGGCGATATGGACGTAGTCGGCCGCCTCTCTTCCGGCGTCGCACTCTCGCAAGCCGCCGTCGAAATGGAAACCATCACCGCTCGACTCGCTACGCAATACCCACAATCCAATCACGGGTTCGGCGCGCATCTCGAATCCTTTCGCGAAGCCTTCTCAGGAGACACGCGCCTCGCCGTCCTCGTCCTCTTCGGCGCCGTCGTTTTCGTCCTGCTGATCGCTTGCGTCAACGTTGCCAATCTTTTCCTCGTCCGCGGTGCAGCCCGGGCCAGGGAAATCGCGCTGCGCCAGGCTTTCGGCGCCAGCCGCAGCCGCCTCATTCGTCAAATGCTGACGGAAAGCCTGGTGCTCGCCGTCTGCGGCGGCGTGCTCGGCATCGTCCTGGGAGCCTGGGGAATTTCCGGCCTCGGATACCTGATACCCGCCGATGCGCTGCAAGCCATGGGCGTGCGCATGGACCTCAGCGTCTTTCTCTTCGCTGCCCTTATCATCGTTCTCGTGGCCTTTGCGTTCGGGCTCATTCCCGCGCTCCAAACCACGCGCCCGGATTTGCAGGAAACGTTGAAAGAAGGGGGCCGTAGCGCGACTTCCACCTCCGCCCAGCATCGTCTCCGCGGCGCGCTCGCCATCGCCGAAACGGCGCTCGCTCTCGTCCTTTTGGTCGGCGCCGGCCTCATGCTCAAGAGCCTCTACCATCTGATTCAAGTCAGCCCCGGCTTCCAGCCCGCCCGCGTCCTCTACATGGAAATGGATCTGCGCACGGACCGCTATTCCAAAGATCCGGCCATCCTGAATTTCTGGCAGCAAGTCCTCGACCGCACCCGCACAATTCCCGGTGTCGAATCCGCCGCCCTCGGCACCGTAGTTCCTCTCACCGGCAATCACCGCCGCTCAGACATCACCATCGAAGGCTTTCCCATTCCCGGCCCGGGAGAATTCCCGCATCCCGACCGCCACACCATCAGTGCCGGCTACACCACTACGATGGGCATCCCACTTCTGCGCGGCCGAATTTTCTCCGAGGCTGACAACGAAACCGCTCCGGACGTCGCTCTCGTCAACGCCGCCTTGGCTCGCCGCTTCTTTACCGACGGCGATGCCGTCGGCAAACGCTTCCTGTGGGGGCACCCCGGGAAAGACGAAAAATGGATCACCATCGTGGGCGTTGTTGCGGACACCAAACTCTACGGCCTGGACAATCCCGCGCGCCTGGAAGTTTATTCTCCGTACCGCCAACGCCCGAGTAACGACATGAACCTCGTCGTCCGCTCCACTGTTGACCCCGCCAGCCTCACCTCCGCCATTCGCGCGGCCGTCGCCACAATTGACAAAGACCAGCCCATCTTCGACGTCCACACCATGCAGCAGCTCGTGGACGATTCCATTTCCACGCGCCGCCTTACCCTGGTTCTCCTCGGCATCTTCAGCGCGCTCGCCCTGATTCTCGCTGCGATTGGAATTTATGGCGTGATGTCCTACACCGTGGCCCTGCGCACGCAAGAAATCGGCATTCGCATGGCGCTCGGCGCCCAACAAAAAGACGTCCTGCGCCTGATCCTAGGCCAAGGCGCCCGCATCGCATTCTTCGGCGTAATCATCGGCCTCGCAGCCGCCGCCGCCCTGGCCCGCCTCCTCTCGAGCCTGCTTTTCTCCGTTAGCGCCAGCGATCCCATAACCTTCGCAGGCGTAGCCGTGCTCCTCGTAGCCGTCGCGCTCCTAGCCTGTTACATCCCAGCCCGCCGCGCCCTCCGCGTCGATCCCATAATCGCCCTCCGCTATGAGTGACCGGTGGTTGAGTCGCGCGTGCGTTCGAATGTTGTCCGTCTCCGCAACGCTCCCGTCCCACGATCGCGCAGCGCTTCGCAGCCGGTCGTCCGCTATCCCTCCAAGCCCTTGATCTGCCGAACCCTACAACTTCAGGGTTCGGCACTTGGCGTGCCACGATTTTCATGGAATAGTTTGCAAACCCGCACGAAAGGCGCGCCATGGAAACGTTGATCCAAGACATTCGCTTCGCCCTTCGCACCTTCCTGCGAAATCCCGGCTTCGCCTTCATCGCCATCCTCACTCTCGCTCTGGGCATCGGCGCCAATACCGCCATTTTCACGATCGTGGACTCGGTGTTACTGCGCACATTGCCCGTAGCGCAGCCGCGCCAGCTTGTCCTGCTCACCAATCCCGATTACCACGGCATGAGCAACGGCAGCGAGAGCGGCGAGCGCAATTTGCTCGCGTATTCCGAATTCGAATATCTGCGCGACCACAATGAAGTCTTCTCCGGCATCTTTGCCGCGGACAGCTCGCTCGCCGAACTTCCCGTGACGATCACGTATTCATCCGATCCCACAACTGCGGGAGGCACCGCGAATCCACCCGCGCCTCCCGTGCGAGACTCAGCACGCGTCCACCTCGTCTCCGGCGATTACCTTCATACCCTTGGCGTCCAACCCGTTCTCGGCCGCCCGTTCGGCCTCGAAGTCGATCGTGTGCGCGACGCGTCTCCCGTCGCCGTGATCAGCCACGGATTCTGGAGTCGCCGCTTCAACCTCGATCCCCAAGTCCTCTCCCGCAAGATCGAAATCAATAAGACTTCCTTTGAAATCATCGGTGTCGCTCCGGCCGGATTCTTCGGCGAATCCGTCGGAGAATCTCCGGACATTTGGGTTCCCATCACCATGCAGGCCGCCGTCTATCCCGGCTCTGATCTCCTCACCGCATTCCCCGACAAGAACATTGATCAGCACATCTGGCTGCAAGTGATCGCGCGCCTGAAGCCCGGCGTCACACTCGCCCAAGCCAACGCCGAAATCAGCGTCGTGTTCCAGCGCTACGTCGCCTCATCCGCCGCAGCCGCCAAGCTTTCCCCCGACGAAATGAAGGAATACTCCGACCAGCAAATCAAGCTGCAACAGGGCGCGCGCGGCACCTCCACGGTTCATGGCGAGTTCGCCGAACCGCTGAAACTTCTCATGGCCCTGGTCGCGCTCGTCCTGCTGATCGCCTGCGCCAATCTCGCGAATCTGCTTCTCGCACGCGGCGCCGCTCGCCAACGGGAGTTTGCGGTGCGCCTTTCCATCGGCGCCGCGCGCTCGCGACTCATCCGCCAGTTGCTCACGGAAAGTTTCCTGCTCGCGTTTTTCGGCGCTGTGGCCGCACTGTTTGTCGCGCAGTGGGCCGATGCGTTGCTGCTGCGCATGGTTTCCGGCACCGGGCCGGAAACGATTCAGCTTTCACTGCGTCCCGACGCACGTATTCTCGCGTTCACCTTCGGCATGGCCGCGTTCACCGCCCTTCTCTTCGGACTAATTCCCGCGCTGCGCGCCACGCGCATTGATCTCTCCCCCGTTCTGAAGTCCGGCGTTTCTGGCGCCACCACGGAAGCGTTCCACCGCCGTTTTCCTGCGGCTAAAATCCTGGTCGTCGCGCAAGTCGCCGTCTCGCTCGTCCTTCTCGTCGCCGCGGGATTGTTCGTGCACAGCCTGCAGCGCCTTAGCCAGGTGAAATTGGGCTTCAACTCCACGCGACTCATTCTTTTCCGCGTCAGTCCCTTGCCAGCCGGCTACAAAGACGCCGCCATTCCGCTGCTCTATCAGAATCTGCTCGATAAATTCAAAGCCGTTCCCGGCGTTTCCGGCGCATCTCTTTCGGTTGACGGCCTTTTCAGCGGCACCGAATCGGGCGATCCCATTGCTGTCGAGGGCTACGTTCCCAAATCCGGCGAAGAGATGGACTCGCGCATGGACCACGTGGGCCCCGATTATTTCTCCGTCGTCGGCATGCCCCTCCTACGTGGACGCGGCATTTTGGCGCAGGACAGCGCGCCGCCAGGAGCCAAAGCCCCGCGCGTGGCCGTAATCAACCAGACCTTCGCCAAGCATTTTTTCCCGAACACCAATCCCATCGGCAAGCGCGTGCGCGACACCTATCCCGGCAGCACCGAGGATGCCGAAGTCGTCGGCGTGGTGGCCGACGCCAAGTACAGAAACCTGCGCGAAGAAACGCCTCCGCGCCTTTACGCGCCCATCCTCAATCCGCTGTGGCCTAGCACTGCGGCATACTATGAAATTCGCATCGCGGGCGACACCGCCAGCGTCTCCAGCGCGCTCCGTGCCGTGGTCCACGACACCAACCCCGCGATTCCGGAAATTGAAATCCATACCATGCCCGATCTGGTAGTGAAGTCGCTGCACACCGATTATTTCATCGCTCGCCTCGCCACCGCCTTCGGCGTGCTAGCCATCGTGCTAGCTGGCGTCGGCCTCTACGGGATCATGGCCTTCACCGTCGCCCGCCGCACTCGCGACATCGGCATCCGCATGACCCTCGGCGCCAGCCCATCCACGATATTGCGTCAGGTTCTGCGCGATAGCTTGAGCTTGATGCTAATCGGCATCGCCGTCGGCGTTCCCATCGCTCTAGCCGGCACGCACCTCATTCGCAGCATGCTCTTCGGCCTCGGCGCCGCCGATCCCATCGCCGTAACCGCCGCCTGCGTCATCCTGGCCGTCATCGCCGCCGCGGCCAGCTACATCCCCGCGCGCCGCGCCTCGAACGTTGACCCCATGGTCGCCCTGCGCTACGAATAATCGCCGCTCTGCGGGTGTTGTAGGGTCACGGCATGCGGTGCGGCCAGGCAACAGCGGCTCCTGCACGGTCTTCCAGCTCAATATGTACACACACAACCGTTCGCAATTTCGCGCGCATCGTGCTACCGTAATTCGTGAATATTTTTGACAATCCGTCAATCCGCCGCCGATCTCATCCCGCCCTCTCCCCGTCTCTGCGTTAATCCGGATGTGCCGCCAAGCTCCCCGACCCCTGAAACCTCAATTTCTATTCAATACTTTTGGAGGCTTTTGCCGGTCCCCGATAAACTCAACTCCCGCATAATCAATAACGCACAAATTTCTATTCGACACGTTTGCAGCCTTTTGCCGCTCTACGAAGAGCTCAAGTCCCTCATAATCAGCAACTTAAACCTGGAAATTTCTATTCGATACTTTTGCACGCCTTCTGCTCGCCGGCCCCGCGCCGCAAATAATCGCCCAAAGTCCCCAAATTCAACGATTTCCGGCCGCGTCGCTCTCACCGCACCCCCATTTTCCATTTTCTCTTTTCCATTTTCCTCCTCTGCTAATATGGCGCCATGACCGACACTCCCAACATCCAGCGCGAACAACTCGAAGCCGATGTCCTGATCATCGGCGCCGGCCCCGGCGGCCTCTCCTGCGCCCTGCACCTCGCCAATCTGATCGAAAAGCACGCCGAAGCAAAAAAATCTCCTGCGCTCTCCGCCGAAAATATTTACGTCCTGGAAAAGGGCCGCGAAATCGGCGCCCACCAGCTTTCCGGCGCGATCATGGACCCCCGTGGCCTCCGCGAACTAGTCCCGGACTTCGAAAAAACCGCCCCGCTCGATACTCCCGTAACCGGCGACGCCGCCTACTACTTCACAGAATCCAGCAGCTACAAACTTCCCATCACTCCGCCGCCGCTGCAGAATCATGGCAACTACGTCGTCTCGCTCAACAAGCTGGTGAAATGGCTCGGCGGCCTCGTCGAAAAAAAAGGCGTCAATCTCTTCACGCAATTTGCCGGCAGGGAACTGCTTCACGACAAAAACGGCATCGCCGGCGTCCTTACTGAAGACAAAGGCGTGGACAAGAACGGCAAACCGAAAGACAACTTCACGCCTGGTTACGAATTGCGCGCGAAAGTCACGGTCCTCGCCGAAGGCCCGCGCGGCTCGCTCACCAAAGAACTGGTCAGCAAGCTGAAGCTCGACGGCCTGAACCCCCAAGTCTATGGTCTGGGCATCAAGGAATTGTGGGACGTCCAGCCGGGAAAAATCTCGACGGGCTATGTGGCCCACACTCTCGGCTGGCCCCTCACTTCAGACCTTTATGGCGGCGGCTGGGTTTACGGCTTGCAGAATAATCGCGTCTCGCTGGGCATGGTCGTAGGCCTGGAATACCACGATCCGCTTTTCGACCCGCACGAAGCCTTTCAGAAATATAAAACGCATCCTTTCGTGAAGAATATTCTCGCAGGCGGCAAGCTCATTCGCTACGGCGCGAAAACCGTCCCTTACGGCGGCTGGTATTCCATGCCGCGCAGCTACGTGGACGGCGGCCTGATCATCGGCGATTCCGCCAGCCTGCTGAATTCGCAGCGCCTGAAGGGAATTCACACCGCCATCAAGAGCGGCATGTTGGCGGCGGAAACAATCTACGAAGCCCTCTGCGTCGGCGACGCCTCCGCAAAAACTCTCTCTGCCTATCCGCAGAAAATCGAAGCCAGCTGGATCAAGAAAGAACTCTGGGAAGTCCGCAATTTCCACCAGGCGTTTCACGGCGGCTTGTATTCAGGTCTGGTGCAGGCAGGATTGCAATTCGTATCCGGCGGGCGCGGACTTAGCGATCCGATGCATTGCGAGCCGGGCTATCAGGAATATTCCAAGCTGCATCGCGATCGCACTCTGGTAGACCAATCCGCGCGCTTCAAAGGCGATGGCAAGCTCACCTTCGATCGCCTCACGGACGTCTATCATTCCGGCACGCGCCATGAAGAAGATCAACCGTGCCACCTCGTCGTGCTCGAACCGAATATTTGTGGCGACCGCTGCGTGCGCGAATACGGCAACCCCTGCCAGTATTTTTGTCCCGCGGCGGTTTACGAGATGGTTACGGAAAAAGGCGAGCCAAAATTGAAAATCAACGCCTCGAACTGCGTCCACTGCAAAACCTGCGACATCGCCGACCCCTACCAGATCATCAACTGGATTCCACCAGAAGGTGGCGGCGGCCCGAATTACGAAGGAATGTGAATCGCGCCACAGCGCGATTCACCCTGAGATCCCGCAGTGCGGGATCGAAGGGTTCGAGCCACACTGCACGATTTGCTCGTATGCCTTTGCCTTTGATGTGCTTGCCAATTTTTTCTTTTTCAATTCCGGTAAAATATCGGCAACAAAGGGCCATTTCTAACTGCTCCCGCCGAACGCCCGCTTCAATCGCGCCCAAAATCCTTCCTTCTTCCCCCCGGATGAATTCGCGACGCTCGCGCCCTGCTTTCCCGGCGACGAACTGCTCTTCTGCGCCACGGTTTCCAAATGCGGCGCTTCCACGTGACCCGTGAACTGATAATCCTCCTCCACGTGCACGGTCCGCACCAGCAAAACCGCCTCAATCGCCGGATCTTCCGGCGGCGCGGGGAAAGACGAAGCCGAATAAACCAGCGGCGGCAGAATAATCTTGTACTCCGGCACCGAAACAACTGGCGGAGAAGGAGCTGCGTCCTTCGGCGCTGGCAAAATCGGATGCGTCTCGTTCGCGCCCGCTAGAATCCTCAATTGCACATTCGGTTCCGGCGCGGGCTCCTTCTCTGCGACCGCGGTCTGCGGAGCCGGCGCTTGCGGCGGCGCGGGCGCAGATTCCGAAGGATACTGCTGCGTATTCAATTGGTCTGGGGACGTAACGCCCATCACCGGAATCTTCGGCGGCGGCAAAGACTGCGCGTGCATCGGTGTGCACTCGCAACTTCCCGGCGCGCCCGCCACTGGCACCAGGTTTCCCGCCGCCAGAAAGAATTCGCCGCCCTGCGGAACAATCAATCCTGCGCCCGTAAATTGCTGCTCCAGCCGAATCGCGCCGCTGGATGCGACCACGCACAACGAATCGTTCATGTCCAATCCCGCGGTTATGTCCCGGCTCGCTCCGCCAATATCCAGCGGCGTGGCAATCATCGTCGGCGTAAATATCCGCAGCGGAGTGCTGGCAGGAAGCTGCAAATGGATGCGCCCGAAATTCAGCGCCAGTGTGATGGAAGCGCCAGACTGCAACAGCGTGAACTTCGCCGGCCCGCAAATGTCCACCTGCCCGCCCGCAACCAACGTCAATCGCGCTTTGCCGTCGTGCACCGTCAGCACGCTGCCGTTGAATAGAAAGCTCGGCGCTCCGGGCGCCGCAGCGGCAGGCGCATTGTCCGCCGCCGTGCCGTTATCCACCGACACATCATTCCCTTCGACGCGCCCCACTGCGCCAGATGGCGCTTGCTGTCCGCGCGATAGACGCGGGCTTGCCAGAAAAGCCGTCAACACCAGAACAAGCAGAATCACAATTCTGGGCCGTAACGGAGCGGCAATGTACAGCGCGGATTGTGGTCGGGAGCACATCGAGACCGGCGCGAGAATCCTCTATACTATACCGCAGTGGATACTGACGCGAAATCCGCCGCTCCCGCAAGCGCTGTAACCGCCACTTCGCTGTTCGATCGGCGCGCGCCGCAGCTCTCGCGCTGGCGACGTCTGCAAATCCCCGTGATCGCCTGGTTTGTGTATGGAGCGATTCGCCTGATCGGACCCACGCTGCGCCTCGACGTCGTTGGCGCGCGCAACGCGGCGCTCATCGAACATGGCGGCGAAGTTGCCATCGGAGCTTTCTGGCATCGCTGCATTTTTTCCGCTGCATGGATCTGGCGCAATCGCGGTTTGGTGGTAATGAATACGGTGAACTTCGACGGCCAGTGGACGCGCCGTGTCATCGAGCGCCTGGGTTTCGGCACCGCGCAAGGCAGCTCCAGCCGCGGCGCGATCGAAGGCCTCAGCGTGATGGCGCAGCGCATCAAGGAAGGGAAGCATGTGGCATTTACGATTGACGGCCCGCGCGGCCCACGCTACGTCGCGAAACCCGGACCGATTATTCTGGCGCGCCGCACCGGCAGCCCCATCACTGTCTTTCACATTGGCCTGCAGCGAGCTTACACTTTCAAGAGATCCTGGGACCTGTTCCAGATCCCCATCCCGTTTTCACGCGCCGTGATGTTCTTCGCGCCCCTGGTGCGCGTTTCCACTGATGCCGGCAGCGAAATCTTGCACGAGAAACAAGCCGAAATGCAGGCCGCGCTCGAAAAAGTGCGCGATGCCGCGGAATCCTGGTTTCAACTAAGTGATCAACAACGGAAGGAAGTGCGCGCCACCTGGAATCGCCGGGATTAATCAGCCCGCTGCGGAAAGAATCGCTCGAAGTTCTTATCCTTCGCCAAGCTTGACCGGAACATTCATCTGCTTGCCGTCGCGCACGATCGTCAAAGTAACCGTATTGCCCGGCTGCGAGCGATTCAGCATCAGATTCAAATCCATCTGGTTGGTGATCGCCTTGCCATCCACCGCAATCAGCACGTCGCCGCCAATGCGCAGTTCCTGCAAGCCCGCCACCATGGATTTATTGCCGCCGCGAATCCCCGCTTGCGCCGCCGCGCCGCCCGGCTCCACTCGCTCGATCAATATTCCCTGCTGCACGCTCAACTTCAGCGCTCCAGCCAAGCCCGGCCACAAAGCGCGCCCCTCCGCGCCCAGCGTCGCGCGGCGCACGCGCCCGTACTTGATCAAATCCTCCGCCACGCGCCGCGCCGTATTAATCGGAATCGCGAATCCGATTCCCGCGGTCGTTCCGGTCGGCGCATAGATCGCGCTGTTGATTCCGATCACTTGCCCGTGCGAATCCAGCAGCGGTCCGCCGGAATTTCCGCGGTTGATCGAAGCATCCGTCTGAATCGCTTCGTCAATGAAGGTGTTTTCGCTGGTCTGCACCGTGCGACCCAGCGCGCTGACGATCCCGGTGGTCAGCGTGCTGGAAAATCCGAACGGATTGCCGATGGCCAGCGCCCGCTGCCCCACCAGAAGATTGCGCGAATCGCCCAGCGTCAATGGCGTGAGCTTGTGTCCTTGCGTGTCGATCTGAATCAGCGCGATGTCGTTGCGCGTGTCTTCGCCGATCAGTTTCGCTTTGTAACGCGTCAGGTCGCCGAGCGTCACTTCAATTGTCTGCGCGCCCTGCACCACGTGATAGTTCGTCAGAATGTGGCCATCCACATCAATCAGAAATCCGGAGCCCGCGCCTTCCACCGGCACGGGATTGTAGAAGAAATCATATTCCACCGTGCGCGTCACGATGTTGGCCACCGCCGGCGACGCCAGGCGATAGATGCGTACATTTTCCGCTTCCGTGGGATCCAGCGCAGCCGCCGCACCGCCGGAATCCGGCGCACGCAACGCATTCACCGCCGCGGGATTTCGTTCGCCGTAGCGTGAACCGGCCCAGTACGCGCCCAGCCCGATGATCAGCCCGATCGCAAGCAGCCGCACCGCGCGTCCTTCGCTTCCGCCTGTTGGCATCATGCTCATAAAGAAAGCTCTCGCACCCAATCGCACCGGCATTCTCGCACGAAATCGCTCTGCCAGTTAATACGCTGCGAGCTCACGAAATGTTTCCGCCCGCGGGAGCTGCCGGCCGCAGCAGCCGTTTCACCACTTCCATCACCTGGCGCTCCGTCTCTTCCAGGGTTCCCGAACAATCAATCGTTTCATCGGCCAGACGGCGCTTTTCTGCAATGGGCATTTGCGCCGCAATGCGCAGCTTCGCTTGCTCGGCCGTCAGTCCGCGCTCCACCAGCCGCTGCAGCTGCTGTGCAGCAGGGCACCAGCACACAATTACCTGGTCGAGTTCCTTGTTGTAGCCCGCCTCGATGATCAGCGCCGCTTCCACCACAGCCAGCTCCGGACCTCCGGATTGGGCCAGCGCCGCAAACCACTTGCGCACCACATCCAGAATCCGCGGGTGCAAAATCTGATTCAAGCGCGCGCGTTTCTGCGCATCCGCAAAAATAATTTGCCCGAGCTTGCCGCGGTCCACGTTGCCGTAAGCGTCCAGAATGTCCTTGCCGAATTCGCGGACCACTTCGCCGTACGCTTCCTGCCCCTGTTCGAGCAATTCGTGGCCCAGCGTGTCCGCATCCAGCACCGGACAATCCAGCTCGCGCAGCATCGCCGCCACAGTGGATTTGCCGGAAGCGATGCCGCCGGTGAGCCCGACGCGCAACATCAGCGTGGCACGGCAGCGGCCGCCGGAGCGCTTGCCGCGGCACGAGATGCACGCCGCAATCGCGCGGCCTTGATGGTGTTGCTCATGAGCATGGCGATGGTGAGCGGCCCAACTCCGCCGGGAACCGGAGTGATGGCTCCGGCGACGCTCGCCACATCCGGATGCACGTCGCCGACGAGCGCGGTACCTTTTTCGCGGAAAGCTGCGAGGCGCTGCGGGAAATGCGCGAATAAGTTTTCCGCCTGCGCCGGATCGCTGATGCGGTTGATGCCCACGTCAATCACCGTCGCGCCGGGCTTGACGAAATCCGGCATCACCATGCCGGCGCGGCCCAGGGCGGCCACCACGATGTCCGCGCGGCGAATCACTTCCGGTAAATCGCGAGTCTTCGAATGGCAGATCGTCACCGTAGCGTTCGCGTGCATCAGCAGCAACGCCATCGGCTTGCCCACGATGTCACTGCGGCCCAGCACCACGGCGTTCGCGCCTTCCAGCGGAATGGCGCTGCGCCGGAAAATTTCCATTACGCCGGAAGGTGTGCACGCCACCAGCGTCGGACGCCCGGCGACCAGATGCCCAACATTTATTGGATGAAAACCATCCACATCTTTCGCCGGATCCACCGCGTCGAGGATTTTCTTCGCGTCCACTTGCGGCGGCAGCGGCAGCTGCACCAGGATGCCGTCCACATCATCGCGGCGATTCAAGTCTTCCACAATCGCAAGCAACTCAGCCGTTGAAATCGTCGCCGGGTGGCGTGACCTGGATGCTCGCCAGCCCCAGCTTCTCGCAAGCCGCGATTTTGCTCTTTACGTAAACTTTCGAAGCGGGATTGTCGCCCACGAGCACCGCGGCAAGCCCCGGGCGAATTCCCGCAGCCGCCAGCGCGGCGATTTCGCCCGCCAGCTCGCCATAAATCTGATCGCGGATTGCATTGCCATCCAGAATGCGTGCAGCCAAGAAAAACTCCTCGATGCGGGACCTGAATTATTTCCGAATCGCCATAATAACACAGCGAAATCCGCCGCGAACGAGCCGGCGCGCGATGGCCCTACAGAGCGCGTGTGAGGACTGCAAAAGCGGAACTTCAGCGGCTAAAGCCGCTCGGCTTCGGCACGGTTTATGTCGTGGCTAAAGCCACGACCCACAAAGATTCCCGTGTTCTCACACACACTCTATAGAGGCGCGCGCGAACGGATATAGAATGTATAGAGACGTTTGCTGGTCGAGGGAATCGCGCCATGGTATTCGGACAAGACAGCGAAAGAAAACGCCAGGAGCGCGCCATGCGTGATGCCGGCCGCTTGCCGCCCGGCCAATCGCTCACGTTGAAATGGCCCGTGCTGCATGAAGGCACCGTGCCGCGATTCGATCCGGCCACTTGGGATTTCCGCGTAACGGGACTGGTTGAGCGGCCGCTACGCCTCACCTGGGATGAATTCTCGCGCCTGCCGATGACCGCCGTGACCGCCGACATGCATTGCGTCACGCGCTGGAGCCGCTTCGACGTGCGCTGGGAAGGCGTCGCGTTCAGCGAGGTGATAAAGCTGAGCTCGCCGAGGCCTGCTGCGAAATTCGTGATGGTCGAAGCCGAGCAAGGCTACACTTCGAACGTCCCGCTGGCCGATCTGTTGCGCCCCACAACCCTCTTCGCGCTGAAACACAATGGCGAACCGCTGCCCGCCGAGCATGGCTACCCGGTGCGCCTGGTCGTGCCGCACCTCTACGCCTGGAAAAGCGTGAAGTGGGTGCGCGGCCTGGAATTCATGGCGCAGGATGCGCCCGGATTCTGGGAGCAAAACGGCTACAGCATGTACGGCGATCCGTTCAAGGAGCAGCGCTACAGTGTCTAAAAGAATCGCGACTCGTGCTTCAGGCGTCAGAAAATCGCAGCAGGCGAAGCAGTTTTTCAAACTTGCTAGTGAACTCCGCGAATCGGAAAGCCTCGCGGAACGGCAGCGCCTGAACAAGAAACTTGCCCGACTCGCCTTGGGAGAGTGATGCCGAAAATTCAGTGGGCCAGTCTTCGGTTGACGCTGCGAGTATACGCACGAGTCACTACATGAAGTTCGCGCCCCAAGTTTTCCATTTTTCGGATTGAGTCGCGTCAGGCTGCTCGCGCACTGGTTTGCCGCTCACTTCTGCTGCATGGATCGCCGCTTCCCAAACCGGCTCGCGCCGAAAATGCCAAGCCATCGGGATTTGGCGGCCATCGCGGTTGATGGCGAAAAGATGCCACACAAACGAATCACCGCCGCCGAGTTCGAATTCCGGTTCCACGACAAATTCCCGCAAATCGCCGAACGGGACAGTCGATTGCGTCCGCCATTTCCAAGGTAACCATGACCTGTGCAGCAGAGACATCGATTGGTGTTCCGAAGACAACACGACGTGCGGACGCTGAAAAGCAAACGAGATGCCGGCCAGAAGTAAAACAGGCCCGGGCCACAGAAGAACGTACAGCGAGGGATGCCACACGAGAAGCCCAGTGGAAATTACACCTACAACTCCCAGAACGATCGGCCAGCGATAGCTAGAGTCGCATGCGAGAACGACGTTGCCAGAACGCCGTGACGAACTCTTGAGCGGGCCGAAGGGTTTCGATGGGAGCCTCACAGAACGCCTCGAAACCTCCCGGCCGCCGTTTCGCGTCCGACGTCAGTAGATGTCGTACTGCTCCCAATGCAGCGTGGGATCGGCCTGGATGATGATGCTCTTTTTGGTCCAGCGCTCCAGTTCTTCGATGAGCGAAGCCTCGCGCGTTTTCAGCGCCTTGGAGATCTCCGGGTGCACGCGCAACGTGATGCTGCCCGAGCCCATCTCCGGGGCCATCTTGCGCGCTTCGGTCTGAATTTCGTAGCACAGCGTCGGAATGGACTTCACCATGCCGGAACCAGTGCAATACGGGCAAGGCTGGCACAGGGTGCGTTCCAACGCCTGCTTGGTGCGCTTGCGCGTAATCGCCACCAATCCAAACTCATTGAAGCGCAGCACTTTTGATGGGGCGCGGTCGGCGCGTAGGGCGTCTTCCAGCACGGCCATCACTTTTTCGCGGTTGCGGCGCTCTTCCATGTCAATGAAGTCAATGATGATGATGCCGCCTAGATCGCGCAGCCGCATCTGGCGCACGATTTCCTTGCAAGCTTCCAGGTTGGTGCGGACGATCGTGTCTTCCAGACGGTTCGAGCCCTTGCCGACGAATTTGCCGGTGTTCACGTCGATCGCCACCAGCGCTTCGGTGTGATTGATCACGATGTAGCCGCCGGATTTCAGCCAAACTTTCGGGCGCAGGCCCTTGTCAATTTCCTGCTGGATGCCGAACTCTTCGAAGACTGGAGTTTCCTTGGTGTAGAGCTTCACGCGGCCCACCAGCTGCGGCTGGAAGCGGCTCATGAAGTCCACTACCTTGGTGTATTCCTCTTCGGTGTCCACCCAGATCGCGCCGAAATCCGGCGTGATGTAATCGCGCAGAATGCGTTCCACCAGATTCAGATCGCGATGCAGCAGGGAGGGCGCCTTGCGCGTTTCGGAACGCGCCTTGATTTCAGACCACGTGCGCGTGAGGAATTCCACGTCCGCGCGAACTTCTTCCGGAGCCGCGCTGGCCGCCGCCGTGCGCACGATGAAGCCGCCGCCCGATGCGCCCTTCGCGTCTGTCACCAGATGGCGCAAGCGCGCGCGTTCTTCCGCGGAAGCGATTTTGCGCGAGACGCCGGTATGATCCAGCGTGGGCATATAAACCAAAAAGCGCCCGGGCAACGCGACGTGACTGGTGATGCGCGCGCCCTTCTTGCCCAGCGGTTCCTTGGCGATCTGTACGATGATTTCCTGGCCCTGCTTCAGCATGTCCGCGATCAGCTGCGTGCGCCGCGGCTGCTGCGGGCGGCCGTGACTATGTCCGCCGCTATGCCCGTGCTGCGGGCGGCGGCTGCCGCCGCGGTCATCGCGCCGGCCACCACGATCACGGCCGCCACGACGCGCGGGGTTCTGCATGCGCGAGCGGAAATCGCCGCGCACGCGCGCCTGGAAAGGCTGCTGCGCCGGCGGTTGCGCGCCTTCCGGGGAAACGGCGCCGTCATGTTCACCCTGCGCCGCGATGGATTCGGGGCTATCCGGGTGCTCGTGTTCGGATTCCGCAGGAGCGATCATGCCTTCTTCTTCGGCGGCTGCTTCTTCCTGCTCGAGCTCCGCGTCCTCGGAATCTTCCGCGCGGTCTTCGCTTTCGTGCACTTCGCTCTCGTGTTCTTCGGCGTCGTGATCGCGGTGATCGCCGTGGTCCGCATGATCGTCATGCACGCCGGCATCGGCAGCCGCGTCCGCCGCTGCAAACACGCGGTTTTGCGCATCGCGCGCGGCGTCATCATCCTGCGCGTCGGCGATATGCTCCGCTAGCGCCGCGGCTTCTTCTTCCGTCAAGTCCACGTGAGGATGTTCTTCGTGATGCCCGGCTTGGTGATGCTCGTGCACTTCCGGAGCATCGCTCAATTCGAAATTCGGGCTCAGCGCTTCCACCTGATTCCAGTCGCGCGAATTCTGCGCCGCCGGCTCCGCCACATGCGCGTCCGGTGTAGGCGAAGAATCCACTTCCGGTCCTGCAGGCATCAACGGAGAAAGTGGCGCGAAGCGCACCGCATCCGGCACGGGCGAGTTGTCCTGCTGCTCAGACGCTTGTGGCTCCGCCGCTTCCGGTTCAGGAGGAAGATGCGTATGTGCTTTCCACTTCGAGAGCGTCTCGCCGGGAAGAGGTTCCAAACCGCCGCTCGATGACGGCGCGCGGAATCCCTCATTACGCCGCGGAAAACTTTCCCGCGCCGGGAAAGATCCTCGGCCCGAAGATTCACGCGAAGCAGGACCAGAACCAGGACGGTATTCCGCCGGCTGTTCCTCGGCACGCGAGTGCGCTATCGAATCATGAATTTCTTCGTGCGCTTCATCGTGTATATCTTCACGCACGTTCCCATGCGCTTCCGATTCATGCGCAACCGATTCCTGCTGCTCAAAAGCCGGCGTATATCCTGGCGCCGCCTCCACATCATGGGAGTGCGTCTGCGCAGCTCGATGCCGAAATATCCGACGGGCTTCTCTCCTTGAACTTCGCGAGAGACTCGCCAGGAAGCAGCGTCGAGATGTGTCCTTCTGGCGCTCCCGGCTCGCTGGAATGATCCTCGGAAGGCCGCGACGATGCGTACTTCGAAGAGGGAAGTTCGCGTCCAAAACGGCCACCGCGATCGCCGCCCGGTCTGCCTCCGCCACCGCTGCGTCCGCGTCCGCCGCCACTACCACTACCGCCGCGCCGGCCAAAACGCCCGCCGCGATCTCCGCCCGACCTGCCGCCGCGCGAACGATTCTCAAACCGTCCGCGATCGGAACCATGCCCGCCGCTCGATGGACGAGAAACCGCCGGCGAAAACGTCCCCGGCGCCGACGTCCCGCGCACCGCCGAAATGGATTCACCAGGAAGCGGTTCAATCCCAGCACCAGGGCCAGCAATCGCACCAGTCGCCGCGCCCGCACCCGAATGTGGCCCTTCTACATCCAACGGTTCAATGATCGGCGCAGTCCCGGTATTCGCGGGGAAAACCTGTCCGCCCTGCTCTTCCATCTTTTGGGCTTTGTCCTCGACGGTGGTGACGACGTGGTCCAGCTCTTCAATTTCTTCCATGAAGTCGCTGACATACAGAAAGGCGTCGCTATCGAGGCCAATTTCCACGAAGGCAGACTGCATGCCTGGCAGCACGCGGGTAACTTTGCCTTTGTAGATGCTTCCGACTAACGCAAACTCTTTTTCTCGTTCGACGTAATACTCACAAAGCTGTCCTTCTTCCAGAATGGCGACCCGTGTCTCGTGGGGGTTCGCCGATATAACCATTTCCTTCGACATGAATACTCCTAGTGGAGCACCGGACCGCGACGGCGCGCGCGTGCGCGCGCGCTCGACCGGAGTGGGGCAAGGCGGTGCCTTGCGCTGGCCACTGCGGGCCGCTCAGGAAAGACTGCCGTTGCTGCATGAATGCTTTCCTCACCCGATGCTTACCTTACGCAAAATTTGGATTACCGGCCGGCGGAATTTCCGCGGCTCGGGTACGGACACTTCTGATTTCTTTGCACTTCATTGTGGCCGAGTCTTAATTGACGAACCGTCGCATGCGGACGTTCATCACCAGACCCAATGCCAAAAAAACAAACGCGGTGGAAGAACCGCCGTAGCTCATCAACGGCAATGGTATGCCGGTCACTGGCATGTAGCCTATCACCATTGAGGCGTTAACCAGAACGTGGAAGCCCAGAATTGCCGTGACTCCCATCACCACGTACATCCCCGCACGATCTTTCGATTTCTGCGCGTTATCCACCAGCCGCAGAATCAGACCCAGATACAACAGCAACACCACGCAAACTCCGATGAAGCCCTGTTCCTCGGCCAGCGCCGCCAGTATGAAGTCCGAATAGCGGACGGGCACAAAGCCCAATTGGTTCTGGCTGCCTTTGCCGAATCCTTTGCCCCAAAAACCACCGGAACCCACGGCAATTTCCGACTGCAAAATCTGATATCCGGCGCCGCGCTGATCTTCTTCCGGATGTAAGAAATGTTTCAATGCGCTGCTGCTGATACGGTCTTCAAATGATGCCGCATGTTCCAGCCCACCGGGATCAGCAGCGCCACCAGAACCACGCCGATGGCCATATGCCGCCACTCGATGCCGGCGATGAAGGCTCCCACAATCGCCACGGGAACCAGTACCAGCGCGGTTCCCAGGTCCGGCTGTTTCAAAATTAGCGCCGCCGGAACAATCGTCAGAGCGCCGACCTTCACTAAATCCGATAGCGTCAACCGGTCGGTGCGTACTTCGCTGAAGAAGCGAGCCAGCACAATGATTATAATCAACTTCATGAGCTCTGACACTTGCAAATTGAAAATACCGCCCATGGAGATCCAGCGCTTCGCGCCGAGGTGAGTGGAGCCGATGACCATCACCACCAGCAGGCCGGCCACTCCGCAGATGTAGAGGATAGGAGCCTGGTCCAGCAGGGTGTGGTAATCAATCTGCGAAATGATGAACATTCCGACAATTCCGATGCCCAGCCAAGTGAGTTGCTTCCACTGCATCCCGGCCATCGCGCTGGCGTGCGTGGACGAATAGATTTCCATCACGCCCATCCCGCAGATCGCAGCGACGATCGCCAGCAAAGTCCAATCGAAATCCTGTACGCGCGGCCGGTCTTTCATGGGTGCTCGCCTCCCACGGTCGCCACCAGGGGCCGATTGGCGTTGGACTGCGCGGGAGCTTCACTGCCAGCCTGCTGCTGGTTGTGCGCGGCTTTCTTGTCGTAATACAACTTCACCACGTCGCGCACTACTGGTCCCGCCGCCTCGCCGCCGTGTTCCATCGTGTCCTGCACGATCGCAGCGACCACAATTTCCGGATTGCGTCGCGGCGCGAATCCCACGAACCAGCCATCCATCTTCTTCGTGCCCAGACGATTCGCGGCGTCGTAGCTCATCAACTGCGCGGTGCCCGACTTTCCGCAGAGATCAATGTTCTGCAGGCGCAGGTGATAAGCGGTGCCGCCGCCTTCGTTCACCACGCCAAACAGCCCTTGCGTCACTTTGTCCACAGCTTCATCGGACAAAGGAAAATGTTCGATCTTGGCATTCGCGTAGCCCTTCAAGAAGTGCGGCTGCACCAGCGTGCCGCCGCTGGCGACGGCCGCGGCCATGCGCGCGAGCTGAATCGGCGTCACGGTCACCGCGCCCTGGCCAATCGCCACCGAAATCGTCTCGCCCGCGTACCATTTGTGGTGATAGACGCGCTCGACCCATTCTTCCGAGGGCATCAGGCCCGGCTCTTCGCTCGGCAGATCAACTCCGGTGCGCCTGCCCAGGCCCAGACCGGAGCCGTAGTAAGAAATCTTGTCAATGCCGAGCATCTTGCCGACGTTGTAGAAGAAGACGTCGCAGGAATCCACAATGGCTCTGTGTAGTTCCACTTCGCCGTGACCCTGCGGCCGCCAGCAATGAAATTCGCGGCCGTAGAAGTTGGCGTGTCCCGGACAGTACACGCTGTAGGATTCGGGAATGAGTTTCGAATCCACCATCGCCGCAGCCATCACAATCTTGAAAACGGAGCCGGGGGCAAGTTGCGCCTGAATAGCGCGATTCAGCAAAGGCGTGTGCTTGTCCGTATTCAACTTGGCCCATTCGTCCTGCGGAATACGCACCGCGAAATCGTTGGGATTAAAAGTGGGCTTGCTGACCATCGCCAGAATTTCGCCGGTGCGCGCATCCATGGCCACCACCGCGCCTTCTTTGCCGGCCATGTCCGCTTCCGCTACGGCTTGCAAATCGTAATCAATCGTAAGTTGAATCGGCTTGCCGGGGATGGACTCGATGTCTTCGAGAGTGCGCACCACTTTGCCGACGCTATTCACCACCACGCGCCGCATGCCGTCGGTGCCTTCGAGCTGGTCGTTGTATTCGCGCTCCAGGCCTGCTTTGCCGACGATGTCGCCGGGGCGATAGTGGCCGTCGCTATCTTCTAACTGCTGCGCGGAAACTTCACCGACGTAACCGATGGCGTTGGCCAGCATTTCATCGTGCTGGTAGCGCCGGCGCTGCACCATCATCAATTCCAGCAGCGGCAAATCGGCGCGGTGCGATTCCACAAATGCGATGTCCGCCTGCGTTGCCGCCGGCTTGATTACCACCGGCTGAAATTTCGGCTCGTTCTTGGCAATGTCCAGCGCCTGTTGCAAATCTTCGTGGCTGATCCCCAGCCCGTCTTCAATTTGCGGGAGGCTTTTGCCCAGCGATTTGGGATCATCGCGCAACAGCAAAATGCTGAAGGATGGATAGCTGTCGACCAGGACGCGGCCTTCGCGATCCAGCATCGGGCCGCGCGGCGCAATGATGGGAATCGAGCGCGTGCGGTTGCGGTCCGCAAGGTCCGCAAAATGCCCGGACTGAACCACTTGCAGCTTCCAGAACCCGATCATCAGCAGCACGACGAAAATTACCGAAAGGTAGGAAACCAGAGCCAGCCGGCCTTGGGGGATTTTCTGGTCGTTAACGTTCCATGATGGCAAGGAAATTCCTGCTCCCGCGCGGGGTCCTGCTCGGCCCAGTTGCGCTTACCTGCTTCGAACGCGCATATAATTCGAAGTGCTAACTACGCTATCACCCGCGCCGCAGCCGCCGCAAGCCGCGCATGTCCATTCGGTCAACTGGCCATGCGACCGGTTTCGCTTTTGCGCGCGATACCTTTGCCCGGGATTAAGGTAGAATCCACGCCCATGAAACCCAGACTCTGGCTCGCATCCGTAATTCTACTCGCGCTTGCGGCGGCGACGTTGTTCTTCCCGGGACATATGCGCGCCGTCCGCGCCAACTCGGATTACATGGTACTGACCGTGAAAGATTTCGAGTCCGGAATCTCCTACCGCGCGGTGCAATCTCACGCCCCCATCGGTCTCATCACTAATCCCTGCTCTTACGCCGATAATTTCGTGCCCACAATCGATTGGAACGACGGCAGCGGCGAACACAAACCAGACAGCAACGCCGAAACGAAACCGTTTTACACGAAAGTTCCGGTGGTAAACGGCGGGAACTACCTGTTTTGGGACGACACGCACGTCGCGGCTGATCCGGGACCGCAAGTTGTCGTCACCAAACTCCTGCTGCATTGCCTGGGCGATCCACCCGGCGATCGCGCGTACGTGACGCGAAATATTGTGAACGTCTATGCGCGTATTCCCGTGAATCAGGCGGAGTTCACCAAAGATGGCAAGAGCGTGGACAGCGTGAAAGGCCATGACACCATTGACCTGACTCTTACGCTCAATGCTCCAGCGCCGGCCTCCGGCACCTGGGTGAAACTGGAAACCACTCCACCAGGCGTGCTGAACAGCCTGCCCCCATACTTCCACATGGCGGCGCGCGAGACGCAGGCCACGATCGCTGACATGGAAGTACGCAAACCCAGCTCGAATGCGACTTTAATCGTGACCGCTTCCACGGTAGGCCGTCCGCAACAAACGCAGCAACTGACAATCCTTCCTTAGATTTTCCGACGAGTGCTGTGGAGCGTGGATCGCCCGGGCCCGGCTGCGGGTGAGGGGTGGAGGGCGTGGTGTGCGACTCCCGCGCGAGGATGGTTCTAGCCGTAACAGTACGGCGTTATAAGGCCGTTTAATCCAATCCATCACGGAATGGTTGGCGAGATTTTCGCCGGCTCGTGGTATCTTACGCATCCCCCGCAAAAACGTGTCGAGTGGTTGCAGAACCATATCGAGAGGGGCCATCAGAATGCAGAATTGTGGGCGGACCACGCCAAACTTTCAAATGCGCGAAGCGAGGTCTGCCGCGCGCAGGGTCGGACGTTTAGCAACACGGATTTTGGGCGTCGTGCTCTCTCTGTTTTTCTTCGCGCCGGCGGCTGCCGCGCAGACCACCGTGCCGCCAGCGTGTTGACGCAGCATAACGACATCTGGCGAACCGGTCAGAACACCATGGAAACGGCGCTGACTCACCACGAACGTAAATTCCACATTGTTCGGAAAATTGTTCGCGTTAAGTGTTGACGGACAGGTGTACGCGCAACCCTTGTACGTGCCGGGCGTGACGATCTCCGGGAAGGGAACGCACAATGTAGTTTATGTCGCCACGGAAAACGACAGCTTGTACGCGTTCGACGCGGATATTGGCGGTGCGCCGCTCTGGCAGATCACCTTGCTGACCAACGGCGGCACGGCGGTCCCGAATACATACGTCGTAGCGTACGACATCAATCCCCAGATCGGAGTTACCGGCACCCCGGTGATCGATCCTTCGACCAACACCCTCTACGTGGTGGCGAAATCGCTTGAGAGCAGCACCGTCACGCAGCGGCTGCACGCCATTGACATTACTTCCGGCGCAGAGAAATTTGGGGGCCCAGTTGTCCTGCAGGCATCAGTGCCCGGCACAGGCCCCGGCAGCACCTCGGGGACAATGCCATTCAACCGCCTGTGGGAGAATCAGCGGCCGGGCCTGCTCTTGCTGAATGGATACGTGTACATTGGATTCGCGTCGCACGGAGATGACGGCCCCTGGCACGGCTGGATTTTGAGTTACAACGCCGCAACGCTGGCGCAGGCGGGCGTGTGGTGCGCCTCTCCGAACGGCATTGGCGGCGGGCTGTGGGGCGCGGGCTCGGGCTTGGCAGCCGACACCATGGGATCTGGCAGAATCTTTGTCGCCACCGGTAACGGCGACTTCCCGGTTAGCAGCAACGTCGTCCCCATTCCTGCGCCGGCGCCCTCTACGAGCGTGGATTTTGGCGACAGTATGGTGCAACTGACCCTCTCCGCCGGTCAAATCACACCCACGGATTATTTCACTCCTTATAACTCCGCCAGCCTGGATAGCGCGGATACGGACCTGGGATCCGGAGGCGTACTGATCCCGCCGGACCAGAGTGGCCCGAACCAACACATTCTGATCGAGGTCGGAAAGCAGGGGCATATATACGTCGTAAACCGGGATGTGATGACCAGTGACGGCAGCCATTATTGCAATGGTTGCAGCAGCGATCCGGAAATCATTCAGACGATAACGGGGAACGGCGGACTGTGGGCTGCGCCGGCATATTGGAACGGCAACGTGTACTTCCTGGGCAGCGGCAATTATCTGAAAGCCTATTCGCTGGCGAACGGTTTGCTTTCTAAAAGCCCAACGTCCCAGTCCGCAACGACCACCAATTTTCCAGGATCGACACCGACGGTTTCCGCCAGCGGGACAACCAACGGAATTGTTTGGGTGGTGGATTCGTCCGGCTTTTCCGCGCAAACACCTTCGGTGCTGCGGGCCTACGACGCGACAAACGTTTCGACGCTTTTGTACGATTCCAGCCTGACGAGCGGCAGAGATGCGCTGGGTGCCGCGATAAAATTCGCCACGCCGACGGTGGTGAATGGAAAGGTGTATGTGGGCACCAGAGCCGAAGTGGATGTGTTCGGTTTGCTGAGCGATTTGCCGCAGGCTGCCCCGCCGGCATTCTCGGTTCCCGGGGGATCCTATGCCTCCGGCTTTCCGGTCGCGTTGAGCACTACTACGCCGAATGCAACGATCTACTACACGACCGACGGGACGATGCCGACGGCAAATTCCCAGCTTTACGTAACGTCTATCCCGGTGATCGCCACCGCGACGATCAACGCGATAGCCCTGGAAACCGGTTATTTGTCGAGCCCGATTTCCACCGCAACTTACATTATTGCCTCGGGCGCGTCGGCGCCGAACCTCTCTCCTGCGCCGGGTACTTACACGACAGCGCAATCGGTGCAGCTCACCGATACGACCGCGGGCGCCACAATTTATTACACCACCGATGGAACGACGCCTACGCATGGTTCTACCGTGTACACCGGACCCATAACAGTTTCCGCGACGACCACGATCAACTCGATCGCATCGGCAACGGGCCTTGCAGACAGCGGGGTGAGCTCGGGCACCTATACGATCAATACCAGCGCTACCGCTTCCATCAACTTTGGCTCGGGCTTCAGCGTTCCCACTGGGTTGCAGTTCAACGGAAGCACCGACCTGGACGACACACGGTTGCAATTGACCAACGGCGGCGCGAACGAGGCTGGGAGCGCCTTCTTCACCACTCCGATGGACATTCGAAACTTCACTACGGATTTCACGTTCCAACTTTCGGATGCCACGGCTGACGGGATTACTTTCACCATTCAAGACTCCAGCGCGGCAGCAGCGGCGTTGGGGGGAGTGGGAGGCAGCCTGGGCTACGGCGGCACCACAAAGATCACGAATAGCGTGGCGATCAAGTTCGACATCTACAACAACAGCGGCGAAGGGGATGACTCCACCGGTCTGTACACCAACGGGGCGAACCCGACAGTGCCGGCAACGGATATCTCCTCCTCGGGAATCCAATTAGACGAGGGAGACACGATAGCGGCGCATATTACGTATGACGGCACGACGTTGACGATGACGCTGACCGATGCGGTGATCACCAAAACCTACACGACCAGCTGGCTGGTGAACATTCCAGCGGTGGTGGGAGCGAACACCGCCTACGTTGGATTTACCGGCGGCACCGGTGGTTCGTCGGCCAGCCAGAAGATCGAAACCTGGACGTTCGTGTCAACTCCTCCGGTCGTCGCGACACCGCAGATCGCTCCGGGATCGGAGACGTTTAGCGGCTCGATCAGCGTGATGGTCACGGACACCACCAGTGGAGCGGCAATTTATTACACCACCGACGGGAGCGTTCCGACTCCCGGAGTGGGCACGACGCAACTGTACAGCGCGGCAATCACGCTGTCAGGGTCCGCGACGGTGAACGCGATCGCGACCGCGAGTGGATATGCGATCAGCTCCGTTGCCAGCGCGGTTTATACGCTGGCCACGCTGACACCGACGCCTGCGCCGACGTTCTCGCCTGCGACGGGGACTTATACTTCCACACAGAGCGTTCAGCTAAACGATCCGGGCGCGACGATTTACTACACCACCGATGGAACCACGCCGACGCACAGCTCGGCCGTGTACTCCGGAGCGATCAGCGTAGCAACGACAACCACCATTAACGCGATCGGCTCGGCGGCAGGGATGGCGGACAGCGGAGTTCGCACGGCAATCTTTACCATCAATACCAGCGGAACCACTGCGATCAACTTTGGCGCCGGCTTCAGCGGCGCCGCGGGCGTGCAGTTCAACGGTAGCGCCAGCCTCAATGGCGCTGGGCTGCAACTGACCAATGGCGGCGCGAATGAGGCCGGCAGCGCTTTCTTCACCACGCCAATGGACATTCGAAACTTCACCACGGATTTCACATTCCAACTTTCGAGTGCTACGGCCGACGGGATGACCTTCACGATTCAAAACTCCGGTTCCGGTATGACGGCGCTGGGAGCGGTGGGAGGCAGCCTGGGATACGGCGGCACCACGAAGATTCTGAATAGCCTGGCGATCAAGTTCGACATCTACAACAACAGCGGCGAGGGGAGCGACTCGACGGGGCTGTATATCAACGGAGCCAATCCAACGACTCCGGCGGTGGATATTACGTCTTCGGGGATCATTCTTAGCAGCGGCGACACCATCGCGGCGCATGTCACCTACAACGGCACGAACTTGACGTTGACCTTGACGGATACGCTGACCGGCAAGGCCTATAGCAACAGCTGGGCGATCAATATCGCCACGACGGTGGGAGCGAACACCGCCTACGTGGGCTTTACCGGCGGCACCGGTGGTGCGACGGCTACCCAGACGATCAAATCCTGGACTTTTGTCTCGACACCGCCGGCAACAACTGTGGTGAATTTCAGCAGTGGGTTCACTTCCACCACCGGCCTAAAGTTGAACGGGTCCACGACCTGGAATCAAGGCGCGGCGCGACTGACGCTTACCAACGGCGGGACGAATGAGGCGGGCAGCGCTTTCTACACCACACCGGTCAACGTGCAGGCATTCACGAACGACTTCTCGTTCCAGCTAACCAATGCGATTGCGGATGGATTCACGTTCACGATCCAAAGTGCGGGAGCAACGGCGCTCGGCGCCTCCGGAGGCAGCCTGGGCTACGGTGCGGCCATGAAAGCAAGTGTCGCGGTGAAGTTCGATTTGTACAGCAACGCCGGCGAGGGGACCGATTCGACGGGAATGTACACCGTAGGCGCGATGCCGACCGTCCCCGCGGTGGATATGACCAGCTCCGGCGTGATATTGCGCAGCGGCGATGTGATGAGCGTCCATATGACATACAACGGAGCGACCCTGGCGATGACCATCAGCGACGCAACCGCTGGGACAAGTTTCTCAAACTCGTGGACCGTGGATATCCCGACTCTGATCGGTGGCTCGACCGCATACGTCGGGTTTACCGGCGGAACCGGCGGGAAAACTTCGACGCAGGAGATCACCACCTGGAATTACGCCGTGGGAACGCCACCGGCGAACCCTGCAATCGTATATCAGACGGAATCCTTGTTGAGCCAGAGTGTCAGTTCTGGACCTACTTATTCGGTCCTTGTTTGGACCGGCTTCACGAACGGCAGTGGCACGGGACTGAGCAGCACGAAGGTGGGAGACAACGTCGCGATCACCCTCAATGTTCCCACCGCGGGAACCTACGACGTGAAATATGCCGTGAAAATGTACAACTCGCGAGGCATGGCGCAGCTGGCGATTAACGGCACGAACTTCGGCCCGGTGGAAGACCAATACGCCTCCACGAATCTGTGGCAGGAGTTCGATCTGGGAACGGTGGCGCTTGCAGCAGGAAACCAGGTATTTCGATTCACCGTAACCGGCAAGAATGCTGCCAGCAGCGGATATTCGCTTACCTGGGATTATATTAAGCTGACGCCGCAATAGAGGACGGGCAAGGCACGATAAGCAGAGCGTGGCAGAAGGCCGCGTGGACTTCCCCCATCGTCGGGGAACCGCTTGGCCCTTTTTCATTTTACGAAAACTCGGGCGAGTTTCGCGATCAGGAAGGCCTGCGCAGCCGATCGAGGAGCGCGAACAGCGGCACCGCGAACGCCGCGGTGACCAGCGAATCCAGCAGCAGTCGCAGCGTGAATAGCGGCGCCGAATGATTCAAGAGCACTCGCTGCGTGATCGCCAGGATTATTTGGTGAAAGTGGAAGAAGAAGAAAACCAGGGCGAAGCGGCTCAGCGGGTGTTCGGTGTCAATGCGCCCGCCAATCGAAGACGCCAGATAGCCGATAATCGTTTTGGCGATTCCGTACATGCCGATGGGATTATCGTGGCTCAGCGCGTCCTGCAGAATTCCGATCGTGCCCCCCAGGAATAATCCCGTCACCGGATTTCTGCGGCTTACGCCGAAATAAATCGTCACCAATAGCGGCAGATCAATCAGCTCCGACCATCTTCCGTACTTGTGCAGGAACGCCTGGAACACCAGCGCCAGCAGGCACACCGCCAGAACCGCGCCGCCGTAGAATTTGTGCACTTCCACATTGGGGTCCGAACGCTCGCCGACATTTAGCATGTAGGCCATCTCATTGCGGAGCAGCAGAAGAATTCGCCGGCGCTGCCTTCGCGGGCGTCGCGCCGTGCGTCGCCTCGGCCGCAGGCGCGCCAGCCGCCGCGGTTGCGGGAGCTTCCGGCTTCTTGAACACCACTTCCTGCTGCGACAGCAGCACCAGCACCTCTTCGAGGCGGTCCAGCCGGGCGCTGGGCGACACGCGAATCACCTGGAACGGGTTTCCGGGCTTGGCGCTCTCCACCGTCCCGATCGGAAAATCCTTGGGGAAAATGCGATCCTCCCCGGAAGTCGCGATCGCGTCGCCCGTCTGGACTTTTTCGTCGTTCACCACGTACTCCATGCGCGGCTCCGGATCTCCGCTGCCGCGCACCACTCCGTGCGTGCGCGTCGCGCTGAATAGCGCGCCCACTCCGCTGTCCTTGTCATTGATCAGCAGCACCTGCGCGGTGTTGGGCAGCACTTCCACGATTTTGCCGACGATCCCGTCGGGCGTCACCACTCCCATATTCATGCGCAAACGGTCGTGCTCCCCGCGATTGATGAACAGCGTGTGCGAAGTGGGATCCGCGCTGGATCCGATCACCTGCGCCGCCAGCATGGACGCTTCGGGGTGGGCGTTGCGGAAATTCAGCACCGTGCTCAAGCGCTGGGCTTCGGCGGCCTGGCTTTCCAGCTCGCGATTGCGCAAGCGCAGTTGGTCCAGCTCAATACGCATGCGATCGTTTTCAGCGCGCGCGTTGCGCAGCCCCACATACCCGCCCCACGCGCCGCCCACTTTGGAAAAGCTCCAAGTGCCGGCGCGTTCCAGCGGTGTCACCAGGGCCACGGCCCAGTAGCGGATCAGCCGCACGTCGTGCTCGCCCTTGATTTGAAACGCCAGTAGCATCACCTGCGCCACCACCACGATGGCCAGCAACGCCAGCGGCCGATGTCGGGAGTAGGTGTCAATCATGTTCTCTGTTCCGTGAGTCAGCAGTTATACGGTCTGCGGAAAAACTCCGCATTGAACTCTGTGAATCGCGCTGCAGCGCGATTCATCCTGAGATCCCGCAGTGCGGGATCGAAGGGCAGCGGCCGCCTGCTTTTTAGGCGGGCGTCTTTGACTTCAATCAATCGAAACGAGCCGCAGCAACCGGAAATCGCTCAGCATCTTTCCTGTGCCCAATACGACCGACGCCAGCGGATCATCCGCAATGGAAACAGGCAACCCGGTTTCTTCGCGTATGCGCTTGTCCAAATTTTTAATGAGCGCGCCGCCGCCGGTGAGCACAATCCCGCGATCGCTGATATCCGCGGAAAGTTCCGGGGGCGTGCGTTCCAGCGCCACGCGGATGGCGTTCAAGATCGTGGAGATGCACTCGGAAAGCGCTTCGCGGATTTCGCTGTCGTCAATCGTCACAGTGCGCGGCACGCCTTCAATCAGGTTCCGCCCTTTCACTTCCAGCGTCAGCGGCTTTTCCAGCGGATAAGCCGAGCCGATCTCGATCTTGATTTGTTCCGCGGTGCGTTCGCCTACCAGCAGGTTGTATTTCCTCTTCAGGTAGTGCATCACGGCCTCGTCCATTTCATTTCCGGCCACGCGCACGGAGCGCGAATAGACGATGCCGCTCATCGAAATCACCGCAATGTCCGTGGTGCCGCCGCCGATATCGACCACCATGTTGCCCGAAGGTTCCTCGATCGGCAGGCCCGCGCCGATGGCCGCGGCCATGGCCTGTTCCACCAAGTACACTTCACTGGCGCGCGCGCGGTACGCCGAATCCTGTACGGCGCGTTTTTCCACCGGTGTGATCTCGCTGGGCACGCCGATCACGATGCGCGGATGCACCAGCACGCGCCGGTTGTGCGCTTTCTGAATGAAGTAGGTGAGCATCTTTTCCGTGACCTTGAAGTCCGCGATCACGCCGTCCTTCATCGGTTTGATGGCCACCACGTTGCCCGGAGTGCGCCCCAGCATTTCCTTGGCTTCGCGCCCCACCGCCACCACTTCACCGCTATTCTTATTAATCGCCACGATGGAAGGCTCGTTCACCACGATGCCCTTGCCGCGCGCGAACACCAGCGTATTGGCGGTGCCCAAATCAATCGCCAGGTCGGATGAGAACAGGCTGAAGACCGACCGCATGTTGTAAGTGCTTTTCGTCACGTCTTGCTTCCCCCAGAATCCACTTGAGCGCCGTTGCGGCGACGAGTTATTTTGCCGGACTTCGATGCAAGCTGCCCACGCCCTCGGAACACGCCTATGCCTAAGGAATCACTACTTCCACGCGCTTGGTCGAAGTGCCACCGCGGCGGTTCTGCCCGGTGAGAATGATTTCATGGCTGCCCTTGGTCATCGCCGGCAAGAAATGCCGGAAATGTCCATCCGCCTGGATGCTGGCCACTTGCTCGCCATTAATAATCAGCGCGGCCCCCGGTTCGGTCCTACCAATAACTTCCACCACGCTGCCTTGCAGTTCCGTGGAATCCACTTCCAGCAGCATCTCCTGCTCTTTGCCATGAACTACCAGAATGAACTTGAAAGGATCGCTCGCGTCGCTGGTCTTGTTATCGGCGTCAATCGCCCGCACGCGCCAGAAATAATCTCCGGGATCGAGTCCGGTGATCTCCACGCTTTCATTGGAGATTTTCTTGTCCATCACCACGTGGTTGAAAGCCGCCGTGGTGCTCACCTGAAAATCATAGCTCTTTGCCGTCGCCACCGGATTCCATGCGAAATGGACGGGATCGCGCTTCGGATCGGTGACGGTGATTGGCTGCAAATTGAGCGGCTGCACCAATTCGGGCGGGGCCAGCACTTGTGATTTCGTTATCTGGCCGCCAGTCGGGAATGTCACTTTCTCAAACTGGCCGATATCCATGTGCTCACTGCCGCGGTTCAATTCCGCGCTGCCAGATGTAACCGTGATTTCCTGTTGCTTGGTATCCGGATCGCTGCGTACCGCGGCGCGGGTATTGGCCTGCAAGGAAGCCACGGCATTCTCGAAGGAAACTTCCGCTTTCGATCCGGGCACTTGCCAGGTGCCGGTCGCCAGGTCCACTTGACCCGAGGTTATGTGCACGCCCACGGAAGAGGCGCGATCGTGCTCGACGAGATTTTCTTCCACGGTGACCAGCGTGTCACCCTTCACGGTGTAGGTGGTGCCGTCGGCAAAGGCGATGCGCGCCACGCCTTCCGGACCGGTTTGCACCAAGTCCCCTTTATCCAGCGTCAATTGGTAATCCGCGCTCGCCCAGGTTACGGAGTTTACTTTTTTTACTTGCACCTTGCCGTCCAGGTTGACGAACCGCGCCTGCCTCGCGCTGATCGTCGCCACTCCGGATTCAGGCGGCGCAATCGTGTCCGAAATGTGCCGCGCCAGGCTGGAGGTCGCTTCCGGGAACACCAGGTAAGTGGCCGAACCGATGATGGCCGTGATCACGATTATGTAGAGCGCCACAGTCTTGTAGGTGACGGTGTGCCAATACACCTCGACGCGTGATATTTTCGGTTTGGCTGGCGTCGTTAGTTTGCTGTCACTCATGTTATTTTTGGGGCTAATTTAGAAATCTAGCACACGGGTATAGGCCATACAACTCGGCGGGAAAACAGTTGCGAAACTGCTACCCCCCTGTGATTCCAATCGGTTAACGGTGCTTTAGCCTCACTCCCTTACGCCCAGTCCTGGTACCAGCTCCCCGCCATTTTGGAGGTTGACCCCAGCCCAACTATTTAGCGAGACTATGACGTTCCAGGCGGCCCCATCCTTATGCCAGCACCCCGCCGCGAACAAGTTTCATGGCGCTCGCTGCAAAAAACGAGCCGACGGCTGCCCTGCGAGGAATTTATTTATGAATGAAATGATCGGCGAGCTTCTGCCACCCACGCGCTTGATGCTGACCCCCGGTCCATCCAACATGGACGCGCGTGTCTATCGCGCCCTCAGCACTCCGCTGGTCGGCCACATGGATCCGTGGTTCATCGAAATGATGGGCGACGTGCAAGCGCTGCTGCGCCGCGTGTTCCAAACGCAAAATCGCATCACCTTTCCGATTTCCGCATCCGGTTCGGGTGGCATCGAAGCCGCGGTGCTGAATCCGCTGGAAGAAGGCGACGAGTGCATCGTCTGCAGCAACGGATGGTTTTCCGAACGCATGGCCGTGATCGCCGAACGCAGCCCTGCGGTGAAAGTGATTCGTGTGGAGGCGCCGTACGGCAGCACCGTGGATCCCGAAGATGTCCGCCGCGCGGGCAAAGGCAAGAAAATCAAATTCGTGGGCTTGGCGCATGGCGAAACTTCCAGCGGAGTCGCGCAGCGCCTCGCCGATTTCCGCAAGGTCGCGGACGAGCTCGGCGCTCTGCTCGTGGTGGACGCCGTAGCCACGCTCGCTGGCATGCCACTCGATATTGACCGCGAAAAAATTGACATCTGCTTCAGCGGTTCGCAGAAAGCTCTGAGCGCTCCGCCGGGAATGTCGCCGATCACTGTGAATGCGCGCGTCGAAGAATTAATGCGCGCGCGCAAAACTCCAGTAGGCAGCTGGTATTTCGATTTCACCCCGATCATGACCATGTGGGGCGGCGAACGCACCTATCATCACACGCCGCCGATCTCGTTAATCTACGGCATGCGCGAAGCCTTGCGTCTGGTCCTCGAAGAGGGCCTGGAAGCGCGCTGGGAACGCCATCGCAATAATCAACAGGCGCTGGTGGCCGGGCTGGAAGCCATGGGTCTGCAAATGCTCGTCCCCGATTCCGCCGATCGCCTCGTCACCGTCACCAGTGTGAAAATTCCTGCGGGAATTGACGATCGCAAAGTGCGCCTGCAGCTGCTTGACGAATTCAATATCGAGATCGCCGGCGGCTTTGGTCCCGTGAAAGGCAAAATCTGGCGCGTGGGATTAATGGGCTATTCCAGCCAGAATACCAACGTGCTGCTGTTCCTCGCCGCATTCGAAAAAGTCTTGCTGGACCAGGGATCGCGCGTCCCCGCTGGCGCGGGCGTGGCTGCCGCGATTCGCAGCTACCAGCAGGCAGGACAGAGTGCGGTAGCAGGCGCAAGAAAGTAAGCAAGCACAGCGCGGAAATTCGCATCTGCAACCGAAAGAAAAACACTGGGGGAGAGTTTATGGCCGTGTCTGACGCAGCGTGGATTCCGAACGTTGGTGCGATGAGTGATTTCATCGGCGCGTTCGACGTGCCCTCGAAAGTTACGGACTACGTCTATCGCTGCCGCTTCTCGCACTGCTGGAATGGCATCGCCACGCGCCACGCCGATACCATGGATTGCAAATTCTTCGTGGACGGCCGCAACGTGGTGCTCGGCCTGGCGCATCCCGGATTCGTGGAATTCCTGGGCCGCACCGGCCGCGACCTCAGCGATCGCGAAGCCAGCTACGTGGGCGCCGAATATCTGCGCGAGCGCCTGGAACAGGAAGACGAGCACGCGCTCTACGACGTTTCCACCGCCGACGTCTCCCGCATCATCCAGAAACTCGGTATCCGATAAGCCGCCCGCAATCCGCGGCTACTGTTTCGCGGGTGGCGTGAAATTTTTCTGTGCCAGCGACCGAACGTAGTTCACCAAATTCCAGATTTCGTCCGGCTTGCTGCGATCGCCTTCCCCGGTCATCTCGCCTTTTCCATTTTTGATGATGTAGAACAGATCCCCATCCGTCATGTCCTTCAGCGACGCCGGATCGCGGTAATCCACCAGCTTCAATTTCATGTCCACCGCAAGCTCGCCCTTGCCATCGCCATCTTTCCCGTGGCACATCGCGCAATCAAATCCATAAGATTTTTTGCCCGCTGCCAAAGACGCCGCCGTGGGCTTCACCGCATTGGCAAGTTTCGACGCCTCCGGTGGAATCTTATATTCAGCAGCCGCCCCCGCCGCCGGAGCCTTCTGCTCTTGGCGAGCAGAAACCGCGCAGCACAACAATACGACAGCCGCGACAACGCGAACGGCAATCCGCATAGGGCCTCCACGATGCACGCACATGAATTGGGTGAAGCGGCATTCTACTCCCGAGGCGGGAATTCAGGGGAAAGTTTCTTCGTGCGGTTGCGCTAGTGGAAAAATGCGACGAACGATGCTTTTGCCGTTGCGGCTGAAATTGTGAATCGGCCCACAAGGCGCCGTCAAGCGTCAGAGAGCGACTCCCCAAAACCCGGCTCATCACCCTTCAATTCGCCGGCTTCCAGAATCTCTCCGCAATCCAGACACTCCACATACTGCGCATCTTCATCCTTGGCGATGAGTTGCGTTCGTTTGTGCTGGCAGGCAGGATCGGGTGTTGACATGACCATTCCGCGAAGCTCCGCGCATTATATCACTGGCGACTTACGCAAGCGGGCGCCCGCGCCGGTTGACAAACGCGCCGATTGACACTATCAGTCTTCTGGCATTCTTTTGGCAGTCGCCTGGCGGACCGGTGAAAAGAGAGATCCATTGAGCGCAGAACAGAGCACGCAAAAACGCCTGGGCACGGTGCTTTTTTACGGCATCGTCGCCATTCTCGCGTACTTCGTGTTCCTGATCTTTCAGCCGTTTCTGCCCGCGCTCTGCTGGGCCATCATTATCGTCGTCGTTTCCTATCCCGCATACTTATGGCTTGCGGTCCGCTTTCGCCCCACCGTCGCCGCCTTGCTCTGCACACTGGCGGTCACAGTCCTCCTCATCGTGCCGGCGCTCGCCATCATGGCCGCCTTCGTGCGCCAGGGCGTCCAAGCCGTCCAACACATTCAAGTGCAAATCGCCAACGGCCATTTTGATTGGGTCAATCGCGTGTGGCTCGATTTGCAATCGCGCTTTCCCGATAACGACACCACTAGCCTGGCAACGGTCCTGAGCCGCTACGCCGATAATGCCGCCGCCTATGTCGCCGCGCGGCTGGGAACTCTGCTGAAGAACACCGCCCTGTTTCTGTTTCATCTCAGCGTCACCATTCTGGCGATGTTTTATCTATACCGCGATGGCCGATCCTTCATGGCCAGAATTCGCGAGGTTTTGCCCTTCGATTCGCTTCATAGCGAACGCATGATCAACGAGGCGCGCGATCTAATTTTCGCGAGCGTAGTCTCCAGTCTGGTCGCAGCCGCCGCGCACGGCATTCTCGGCGGAATCGCGTTCGGCCTCGCCGGAATCACCGCTCCCGTGTTTTGGGGCGTGATGATGGGATTTTTCTCGCTGGTGCCATTGGTCGGCTCCGCACTCATTTGGGCGCCGGCGGCGATCAGCCTCATCGCCAACGGCCACATCACCGCCGGCCTTCTGGTTGCGGTCTTTTGCAGCGTGGTAGTCGGCTTGGTGGACAATGTGCTGCGTCCCTGGGTCATCAGTGGCCGCGCGGAAATGGGAGGCCTGGTAGTGTTCATCAGCGTGCTGGGCGGCATCAGCGTATTTGGATTGCTCGGCGTGGTGGTCGGCCCGATCATCGTTGCTACCGGGGCCAGTCTGCTGGACCTCTATGCGCCCAGCTCACCCGCTGGAAACATCGGCGTGCGAACGCATGGGAAGAAAAACCGTGCCGTGCTAGAGTAGCGCCCTTCGGACGGGTACGCATGAGCAAAAACTCCAAAACAAAAGTCGCGACAAGCAAACACGCCGCGCCAAAACACGCTACGCTGCCGCCGGAAAAACTTTGCTGGCGCTGCGATCCCGCTACCATTCCGTTTGAGACCACCGCCGAAGTTCCGCCCTCTTCCGGTGATCCCGGCCAGGAACGTGCGCTGCGCGCCCTGCGCATGGGGGTGGAATTGACCGCCCCCGGCTACAACCTCTTCGTCTGCGGACTTTCCGGCACCAGCCGCGGCGGCATGATCGTGCGCATGATCGAAGGCCTTCACCCGCAGAGCGAGCCGGCTCCCGATCGCGCTTACGTGAATAATTTCAAGAATGCCGACCGGCCGCGCCTGCTCACTCTGCCGCGCGGCCAGGCCAACGCCTTCAAGAAAGAAGTCGAGTCCGGAATAGACTTTCTGCGCCGCCGCATTCCTCAGGTGTTCGAAGGAGAACCCTTCCAGCGCCAGAAAACCCGCATCGTCGAGCGCTTCACCGTGCGCGAAAAAGAATTGATGGACGATTTCACGCGCCGCATCGCCCGCGAACAATTCGCCCTGGGCCGCATGCAAGTGGGCGCCGTAGCCCTGCCGGAGATTTTCCCGGTGCTCGATGGCGCAATGGTGCCCATCGAAGAAATTCCCAAGATGGTGCAGGAAGGCAAGCTCGAAAGCGTCGCCGCCGAAGAGCTCGAGCGCAAATACGATCAGTTCCGGCAGGAATTCACGGTCGTGTACCGCAAGACTCTTTCGCTCTCCCGCGAGCTCGCCAGCGAAATGAGTTACCTGGAGCAGGAAGCCGCCTCCGTGCTGGTGGACGGCGTCATCGAAGAACTAAAAGAAAAATATCCCAGCAGCCAAATTGCGGAATACCTGGAAGAAGTCCGCCACCACATTCTGGATAATCTCGAACCGTTCAAGGAACGCGAAGGCGAAGAAGATCAGCCACCCTCCGAAGGCGGCGGTGGCCCGCGCGTCGAACGCCAGGAGCGCGACCCCTTTCGCGTGTACGGCGTGAACGTGATTCTTGCGCACGGCGAACGCGAACAGTGCCCGGTGATTTTTGAAACCATCCCCACCTACGCGAATATGTTCGGCACCATCCATCGCAGTTACGATACCCGCGGCGGATGGAACTCCGATTTCATGGATCTGCGTGGCGGCTCGCTGCTGCGCGCGGACGGCGGATTCCTGGTGATGTACGCGCTCGACACCCTGACGGAAACCGGCGTCTGGCGCACTCTGAAGCGCACGCTGAATCACGGCAAGCTGGAAATTCAGCCCGTGGACGTGTTTTTCCCGTTCAGCCCAGCGGCCCTGAAGCCCGAACCGATTGACGTGCACGTGAAGATCATCCTCATCGGCGACCGCGACATGTACGAGATGCTCTACGATTTCGAGGAAGACTTCAAAAAGATTTTCAAAGTGCGCGTGGAATTCGACGAAGAAATGAAGTGGAACGACGAAGTCATCCGCCAGTATGCCGGCCGACTGCGCAAGATTTCCGACGATGAGCGGCTCTATCCTTTTGACCGCACCGCGTTCGCCGCGATTCTGGAGCACGGCGTGCGCCTCGCCGGCCGCCGCGGCAAAATCACCACGCGCTTTTTCGATCTCGCCGATCTGGCGCGCGAATCTTCCTACGTCGCGCGTAACGAAAATCAATCGGTGGTCACTGCCGCGCACGTGCGCCGCGCTCTCGATTCCAAAATCGAGCGCCACAACCTCACCGAATCGAAAATCCGCGAAATGATCGAGCAGAATTTGCTCTTCATTGACACCACTGGAACCCGCGTTGGCCAGGTGAACGGCCTGAGCGTGATGGAAATCGGCGGCTACGCTTTCGGCAAGCCCGTGCGCATCACCGCTTCCGCCTCGCCCGGAAAAGTCGGCATCATCAATATTGAGCGCGAATCAAATCTCAGCGGCCGCTTCCACGACAAGGGCGTGCACATCATTTCCGGTTACATGCGCCGCACCTTCGCGCAGGATAAACCGCTCGCGCTTTCCGCCAGCCTCTGCTTCGAGCAATCCTATTCCGGCGTGGACGGCGATAGCGCCAGTTCCACAGAAATTTACGCGCTGCTCTCCGCGCTTTCCGGCATCCCCATCCGCCAGGAACTCGCCGTCACCGGCTCGGTGAATCAACAAGGAGACATCCAGCCCATCGGCGGCGTGAATCAGAAAATCGAAGGATTCTACGACATCTGCAAAATGAAAGGCCTCACCGGCGGCCAAGGCGTCCTGCTCCCCTCCGAAAATGTGGACGATCTGATGCTCCGCGAAGAAGTAATCGAAGCCGTAGCCAAAGGCCAGTTCCACTTGTATCCGGTCGCCACCGTCGAACAGGGCATCGAAATTCTCACTGGCCGCCACGCCGGCAAGCGCCTGGCCAACGGAAAACACGAGCCCGACACCGTCTTCAGTAAAGTGGACGCCCGACTGCACGAAATGGCCATAGCCCTGCGAAAATTCGACTAGCCCTTCCGCCGCGCCGGCGCCATCCGCGCAGCAGCCGACCGCGGAGACCGCGAAGTCGTAAGCGAATTTCGATCCGGGGAAAAAATTCTCAGCCGGCTGGAATTAGATGCGGCGTCGCATTTGCATCGACGCCGTGATGGTCTGACCCTTGCGGTCAATCAACACCTTATATTGATGCCCTACCTGCCGAAACAAATCGCGGACCGCTGCCAGCGTCAGGTCCGCCGCTGCGTCGTCGCCGATTCCCGCAATCACATCCCCTGGCACAATCCCCGCATGGGCCGCCGGCGTTCCGGGCTGCACCGCCACCACCTCGAAAGTCTTCAGATTCGGCCCCTTCGCGATGATCGAAAGCCCGCTCATGTCCTCGTCCGTGTCGTGATTCAATTGCACGTTGGGCTCCAGAATCACGCGCTGGTGCGGAAAATCATAAATCACGGTGAACCGCCGCAGAAAATTGCCGCCGATGGCGCCGGCAATATTCTTGTCCGCTCCGGCTTTTGTTTTTTCCTGGGTAAAATCGCCGACAATATCTTCCAGCTGGTACGGACCAATCTGAAATGTCTTCAGCCGGCCTAGAAAGATCTTCGCGCCGCCATCCACTTCCGGATAAGACGCCGGTTCGCTCTTGAAATGCGCCGCGGAAATGCGCTGTGAGTCCGTAAATCCGCGGTAGAAAATCACTCCGGAATCGAGCGCGCTGTCCACCGCGAAATCCGCGGAAAGCGATCGATGCCCGGACACCTCAAATTTCGCGCGAAGCAGCGGCACCGGCCCGGCGAAAGTCAGCGGGAAGCTTTTCCCCTGTCCGGTGTAAGTGAAAACGCTGGGGTCGTAGAGCTGCACGGTCTGGCGGTGGTAGTCCACCTGCACCACCACGCGATCGAAGAAATCTCTGCCCAGAGTTCCTTGGTAAGGCTGCCCCACTTGTTGCGCAAAATCATCACGGGAAACTACCGGCAGAGTGAGGAACGGAAGCTGCACCCCGGGCAGCGCCAGCACCGCGTACTGCAACGCGTTCGCAGTGGTATCGCCGGCTACTTTGCGATCCACCGCACATTTTTCGGCGGCCGAATCCAGTTCAAAAAGAACCGGCTTGCCGCCGTTGAGACGCGCGGGCAGGAAAATCAAATTGCGCAGAAACACCGCCGGAATCTGCGAGGCATCTCCTCCGAAGGAAAAGCGCGGCGCCATGATGTCCTGCGGCGCAGCCGGAGGCGTGGGCGCAGTCTTCTGCTGTGCCGTCAGCGCGGGGCGCGCGGCCCAGCCGCACAGCGCGATGCAGCCAGCAACCAGGTATTTTGCGCGACGCCGATTCATCATCCCTCCCGTGACAGCTGCAAATATCCCAAACCGCATGCGTTTCCGAACATGCCAGCCGATTATACGAGCTAAGGCCCCGGCGCGAGATATCCTTCGCGCGAAAAAATCCGGTGCGTAGCTTTCTTGCCCTCGGTCGCGAACGGCTGGCCGTTGCCATCCAGCACCTGCACGCTCAGCGCGTGGAATTGTCCATCGTGCTCCGGCGCGATCCCCAGCAGATATTGATGGCGCAGCGCCGCGGCGATCTGTTGATACATGGGCGCGAAATCCTTCGCCGAAACCGGAAAAAACGCCCGCCCGCCGGTAATGGCCGCCAGCGAAAGCAGCGCCTGATCCGCCTGCGCAAACACCTGAGAATCCTGTTGCGGCGCCGCGGTTGCTTTCTTCTTCTTATCAGCCTTATCCGGCGGCCGGCGCAGCCATCCACCCAGCGCTACGGGGAAAATCACCACATCCCGCGCGCGCAGTTTTTGCACCAGCGCATCCCATCGCGCCGGTGACGAAGAATCCAGGCCAGTGGTCAGCAGCACCAGCGCTTTCTTGCCGCTCACCGGAGCGATCCAATCCAAAGCAGTGGATACCGAGTCGTAAAAATTCAGCTCGCCCATACCCACGGAAAATTGGATTTGGCCCAGCGCGGCGAACAGCGCATTTTTATCGGGCGTGAACGCCAGCACCGCCCGCGGCGCCTGATCGTAGGTGACCAGCGCCACCTGATCGTCCGGCCCCAGGCCATCGAGCAGCGCGTAAGCAGCCGCGATATGCTGATTCTGGATCAGGTACACGGCTGGACTGGTCTCCACCATCACCAGAATTTGCGCGGGCGCATCGGTGGGAGCGAAAAACACCAGCGGCCGCTCGCTGCCAGCAGCAACGACGCGAAAATTCTTGCGCTCCAGGCCGCTGACGAAATCGCCACCGTTGGCGAGGACGCTCACGCCGATCTGCACCATCTCGGTGGTCACCTGCAGCGGCTGTTGTGCACTACCCGGAGTCTGCTGGGCCACCGCCACAGCCGTGCCACCCGCAACCATCACGAACCAGCATAAATTAACAGTGAACGCAGCGCGGAGGAACAACGAGCGCGCCCAATGTGGTTTCCGGAAGTTGTAAATCAAAGTGTATGCCGTGGAGTTCTGCTCACAATCGCGACCCGGGCAACGCGTCAGGTGCAACCCCACGCGCCCGGGTCCCAGTCAACAACCTAGCGAACGGCCGAGTTAATTCCCCGCGGGCGGTTTCGCCGCCGGCGGTGCCGCATTCGCTGATTTAGGCGTGCTCAAATATCCCTTGGCGCTGTCCTTGGTCAGATCGAACACGACGATCTCGTAAGGCGCCCGCGCTCCGCGCACGTAAAACTGAATGGGCTCGCCGACCGTCTTGTCCTTCTTCTCTATGCTCTTGTCGTCGGCCACCACATTCAACGTGTACTTATACTTTTTGGTGTCCACTTTGCGCAGCGCCACCTGGATCGGTCCCACATGTTCGGGTGCCTTGGCGGACTTGCTCAGGTTGAATTCAAAAATGTCGCGTTCACCAAGCCGTTTCAGTTCTTCCACTTCATCGTGATTGCGGGCAATCAGGCCGCTCTGCACGCCGAGGTCGCCGACGGTGCTCTGCAGTTTGCTCTTGGTGGCGTCCAGATCAGCCTTGGTGGCGTCCGCTTCATTCTTGGTTCCGGAAAGGTCCGTCGTCACCTGTCCAAATTTTGTGGCCGTGTCCGCCTGCACGGCGCCAATCTGCTCGCGCAATTGCTGGTCGCTCTTCTGCTGATCTTTCTTGATGGATTGCGCCAGGCCACGCGCGCGCGCCAGTTCGTCTTGCGTCAGCCCCAGCTTTTGCGAGGTCACATCCAGCTGCCCCTTCAGGTCTGCGATGCGCGAATTCGTTTTGTCCAGAGCCGCGGCCAGCGCCTGCGTCTTTTTGTCGGCGTCGTCCAGCCCCTTGCGAGCGGCCTCGCGTTGCGCATAACCGGCGTAGAGCAGGTAGGCCACCAGCGCGAAGGCGATTGCAAAAAGCAGCGTCACCCAGCGCGGCAACGCAGACGATTCCACGATCGTGGTGCCTTCACCGGGCGTATTCGGGGTCGAACTCATTGAGCCTCCTTGGCTGCGGCACCCGCCGCATAGTATCGGCGAAATTATCGCTGAGGAGCGCCGCGATGTCCATCCCCGATGGATGCGCCAGCCGCTCCCGGCGACGAACCGCGCCTCCATCGCGGCGATTGGGTCCCCACGTGCTATCAGTATTTTCCGTGTCTTGCCCGCCGACGGGCTTTTCGGTATTCTGCGCTACGGGTTCGGAGCAAACATGATTTGTCCCCAGTGTCGCAGTGACAATTGTTTTCGCTCGCACCGCGACGGAATACTCGACTTCGTATTCAGCGGGGCCGGCCTGCGCCCGTGGCGCTGCCACAGCTGCGAGCATCGCTTTCATGCCTGGCGTGTCGCCGCCATCCTGGAACGCTTCGCGCACTGTCCGCGCTGCGGCAATTTTGATATCGAGCATATCTCCCGCGAACGAGTGGAGGATGGCACCCTGATTTTCCTGAAGCGCTGGCTCCGGTTTCCCGCCTACCGCTGCGATCCCTGCCGCCAACGTTTCTTCAGCGTCCGCGAATTCCGCCGCATCCTGCCGGCGATGGTCGAAAGCCAAACCCCCCGAGCCGCTAACTAAAAGAAATCGTGCTATTTACCGCGGGCCGCCTCGCCCCAACTCGCTTCAATCCCTATCGTTGTCGTAGTAACGCACAATTAACATTCCCGTCACAGTAGGTTCAAACGCCCCGCTTAACGTGCCAGCGTCGCTCTGCGTGTAGCGACTTTAAGCGAGTCCGAGTTCCGAAGGTGCGGGTGTGAAAGCGTGTCGTTCGAAGACCGTTGATTCCACAGGCACGTCTGCTGTATCTCAACACGCGTCAGTGCGCTTTCCTCGGCCGCAACAAGTGGGGACTGTCGCGGATTTTTTGCAAACGGCGGTGGCAGGGCTCGATTTTTATCGTTCTGGAAGAATGTGGCAGTCAAATTTCAAGGAGGAAGTAATGCGAGCATTCGTTACATATCTGTTAGCCCTTGGCCTCGCCGCAGCGCCAGCAATGGCTGCGACGGGTGCGGCGGGTGATAAGGATAAAGACAACACCGCTGCGAAATCCGGCAGCACCGCCGCTTCGGACAATTCCACGGCCACAGACAAAGACGCCTCCGCAAACGCGTCGAAGTCTGAGTCCAAATCCGATCCGGCGACGCCTGGAAAGACGGCTGCCTCTTCCAGTCTGGAAAGCGAGCTGCAACAGCTCCGCGACCTGCTGGAAACTCAATCCAAGCAAATCCAGATTCAAAACGAACAAATGCGCGAACAGCAGGAGCGCATGGAAGCGATGGAAGCGGAGCTGAAGGTAGCCACCACTCCTCGCGATACTTCCTACGAACCCGCTCCCGATAGCCGCATTCCCAAAAACGCCGACGGTTCCGCCCCGGCTTCCGGTCCCAGGCTGAGCGATGTCTACATCGGAACCGCTGACGGCCAAGCCGCCAGTCCCGAGAATCCCATCGCCATTCACTACAAGGGAATCTCCCTCACTCCGGGTGGCTTCCTGGCGGCCGAAACGGTGTTCCGCAATAAGGCCACAGGTGCGGACATCAACACCCCATTCAATAACGTTCCGTTTGCCGGCAACCCGGGTGGTCAGACCACCGAATGGAACTCATCCGCCCGGCAATCGCGTCTGAGCTTGTTGGCGGAAGGAAAGCTGGCCTCCGTTACAATCGGCGGTTACGTCGAGACGGACTTCTTGGGCGCCGGCATCACGTCTAACGACAACGAAAGTAACAGCTACGTCCTGCGTGTCCGCCAGGCCTGGGGCCAAGCAAAATGGGACAGTGGCTTCACCATCACCGGCGGCCAGATGTGGAGCTTGGTCACCGAAACAAAGAAGGGCACGGACAATCGCAGCGAAGCGTTGCCTATGACCATTGACCCACAGTACACCGTGGGATTCAGCTGGGCTCGCCAAGAGGCTCTCCGCGTACAGAAGACTTTCGGCGACGAGGTAAAATTCACACTCGCCGCTTCCGTGGAAGGCTCGAACACCACTCTTACGGTTCACGGTAATCCCACAACCGTGCTGCCCGCTTCTACCACCGTCACTGTCACCGACGGCGTCACCAGCGTCGCTACTCCGATCATCTCCAGCACGACTTTCAACAACTTCCTCGTCGGTGCGCCGGGCAATAGCGGCGGTCTTTACAACCCGACGGGAACCTACGCTTACAACAAGACTCCAGACTTCATCTTCAAGGCGGCTGTTGATCCGAAGTTCGGGCACTTCGAAGTCTACGGTGTCGTCAGCACCTTCCGCGACCGCGTCTATCCCTGCTTCACGGCTCACGGTGCTATCACTCTGCAATTCCCGGGTGACGGCACGCAGCCTTTGCCCGCTCCAGTGGTCGCGCCCGCAGTCACCTGCGCGCTCACTGGCTCAACCGTTGCCAGTTCCGGAGCTTTCAACGATTCCCGTACCGGCGGCGGCATCGGTGCCAATGGCCGTGTCTCTATCGCAAAACGTGTGGACATCGGTCTGCACTTCCTCGGTGGCGACGGCATCGGCCGTTACGGCACCGCTGGTTTGCCCGATTCCACCGTCCGGCCCGACGGCACCATGGCGCTGATTCGCAGCTACCAAACTCTCGGGACCTTGGAATTCCACGCCACGCCGAAGTTGGATATTTACTTCAACGTCGGCGGCGAGTACGCCGGCCGCGCCACCTACAACTCCGGCAAGGAAGGCTACGGATCCTTCGCGCGTCGCGATGACGGTTGCTCGGTCGAAACGCTCCCGCTGGCCGCTCCTGCAGCCGCGATCAACACTACCGCCGTACTCGGCTCCAATGGTTTCATTCCTGGCGCGCTCTCCAATTGCGATGGCGACGCACGGAACCTCATCGAGGGCACCACTGGCTTCTGGTATCGCTTTTACAGCGGTCCCAAGGGTCGCTTTCAGTTCGGCGGTCAGTACTCCTACCTGGTCAAGAACACCTGGTCCGGTGTGAATGCGGCGGGCACTGGTGTTGGTCCTCACGCGATCGACAACATGGTGTTTACGTCGTTCCGCTACTACCTGCCGTAGAAAACAAATGCAAGCGAGAGAGGCGGCCAACCGCCTCTCTCGCTCCGCATTTCTCGCTGTATTCCTTTCCTTCGCGCCACTCGCCAAGCGATTGACATCCCCGCCTTGCCGAGCTTAGCATCGTCACGCGCTCGCTTCTCTTCCGCGGGCCGCTAGTCAGCCGGAGTCGTCATGCCTACAGCCAAACTTTTCACGCCACGCGACGCCGCGCAAGTCCTCGGAGTCAGCTATCCCACCCTGAAACAATGGATCTACAAGAAAAAAATTCGCACCGTGAAAACCGCGGGCGGCCACCATCGCATTCCCGAAAAAGAAGTGGACCGCTTCCTCTATCGCGCCACCGAACATGGCGACGTTTCCGAACGCCGCACCAATTTTCGCCGCATCAGCGGCCGCAATCAGCTGGTCGGCCGCGTCACTGACATCAAAGTGGACGGCCTTATCGCGCAAGTAGCCCTTTCCATCGGAGGCCAGCGCATTACCTCCATCATCACTGCCGACGCGGTGCGCGAGCTGCGCTTGAAAAAAGGCCAGACCGTCGCCGCTCTCGTGAAATCCACCGAAGTCATGATCGTCCGGCTGTAATCCCTGCCGCATACCGCGATTGCTTCCCCCACCGCTATGTTCGCTACCGTACCGCGCGACCGGACCTCTTAATCGCATCAAATCGCTTTGACATATCTATAGGAATCGTATAGATTCGCACGCCGTCACTCTCTTTCGTACGCGAATTAAATCTACGCAGCCGCAAGTGGAAGGAGAACCTGTGAGGCCCCTCTCAATCGCTTTGGCAGTCCTGTCGCTGTTTCTCGTCGTGCCCCAAGCCGCATGGGCCCAAACCGGAGCGAGCATTTCCGGTGTGGTGGCGAACCAAACCGGCGCAGCCCTTCCCGATGTCGCGGTGACAATCAAGAACGTCGACACGGCGGAAACGCGCACGGTCGCGACCGACGGCCGGGGGCGCTATCAGGCGTCCGGCCTGCCTGCGGGACGCTTCGAGGTTAGAGCGGTAAAACCAGGGTTCGCCGATGAAGCGCGCACTGGAATCAGCTTGGCGGCTGGCCAGGACGCCACCGTTGACATTAAGCTGCAGCCGAAGACCCCCGACGCCTGCGCGAGCGGCCGCGAATTCGCCGCCACCGATTGCACGCTCACTTGGCACGGCGTCACGTTGTACGGTGCGTATGACGTCGGCGTCGGCTGGGTCAGCCACGGCTTACCGGTAAACGGCTATAACTACGAAGGCGAATCGCTGGTGAACCGCAACGGCGCTCAATCTCGCGCCCTCGTCGCACCGAACAACCTGCAGCAGACCGGTTTCGGCGTCAGGGGCAAGGTAGAGTTTGCGCCTGGCTGGTACGTGGTGTTCAACGCTTCCACTGGCATCAATCCGCAGTCCGGCCTGCTGGCCGACGCGCCAAAGACCAATATTGTAAACAACGGCCTTCCCAGGGCCAGCTACTCGATGGCCATCGACGGCGCGCGCGCGGGCCAACCCTTCAACGACGAATACTATGGTGGTATATCGTCCGAGAAATTCGGCACGCTGACCTTCGGTCGGCAGCGCTCTCTCGGCACCGACGCGATGCTGCGCTACGATCCAGCCGGCGGCAGCTATGCCTTTTCGTACATTGGGTATAACGGCACGATGTCCGGCGGCGGCGACACCGACGACAGCCGTTGGGACGACGCGCTGAAGTATCGCCTCACCTATGGCCCGGTCCATTTCGGCGCGATGTATAAATTCGCCAATGGTTCTGGCGGCTGCTATTCGGGCACCGCAGGCTGGACTGCCGCCACCTGTACGGCGGAAAGGCCGCATAACAACGCCTATGGATTCGACATCGGTGGAGAGCACGGCAAGTTCTCCGCTGACGCCGTCTTCCAACATTTCAACCAGGCGGTTAGCGTATTGAACCCCTTGCTGGGGCCGCAGAGCCTTTCGGCGCCATATCAGTCAACCACGGACAGCATCAATACGAACCAAATCACCGGGACCAATCTGATCGATCCGAACGGCACCCTATATGGCATCGTGACCGACAACAACGCCATTTTGGTCGCCGCCAAGTATATGTGGGACCCGTTCAAGTTTTTTGCCGGCTACGAATACATTTGGCAGAATAACCCGGCGCAACCGTTGGGCGTTGGCGCCACGGACCAGGGCGGCTATATCTTGAGCGGAGTCGAAGACGACAATCTTGATTCGCAGAAGCAGGTGCAGATCTGGTGGACGGGCGTGAAGTACGCTTTCGAACCCAAAACGGACATCACTTTCTCCTGGTATCAACAGCGGCAGAACGACTTCCGTATTCCGCCGACCTGCTCGGCCGCAGCCGGTTTCCGCGCTTCCTGCGCGGGCTCCCTCAACGAGGTGTCGCTCTTTGCGGACCATCACTTCACGAAGCGCTTCGACGGTTATGCCGGAATTGCGTATTCCTACGTGAGCGGCGGTCTTGCCATCGCCATTCCTCATGGCCCCGGCGTCCCCTATAACCACAACAACAACGTTGCTCCGACAATCGGTGTTCGTTTCGCTTTCTGATCGTTTCCGCAGCGGGCTCAGTCGAGAGCTCGGCAGAGACTTGTAACGGTCTACTGCAGCAAACCAACCTGATAATTCAGCGCCGATAATTGCGCGGCGTAATCGTATTTGGCGCTGGCTTGCGAGATTTGGGCTTGGGTGGCGTTCAATTGGGCTTGGCTTAGCTCGATGATGGAGCTCAGACCTAGTTTGTAACGCTGTTGCGCCAGATCCAGGGCTTGATTCGCTTCGTCCAGCAATTGCTGCGTCAGCCCCAGACGCTGGTAACCCGAATTCGCGTTCAGCCACGCCTTGCGCACCTCGCGCACCACCGTGTTCTGTAGATCGCGCAGATATTCCTGGCGTGCGCCCGCCTGCGCTTGTGCTTCGGTGTGCAGCGCATTGAACTGGCGGCCGTTGAAAATGGGAATGTTCACGTTGAATCCAGCAGCGGCGTAGCGTGACCCAAGTTGATCCACGCGGTAAGGCGTGAGGCCCGCAGTGCCGACGGCGCTGATGGTGGGAAGCCACAGATCGCGTTCGGCGGTGGCATAGCTCTGCGCGGAACCCAGGTCCAGCTGCTGACTGATAATTTCGGGGCGATTGCGCATGGCTGCGGCGAGCAAGACGGAAAGATCGCCGGGCGGCGCGGGCGGCAAGGGCTGGTCGGCAAGCTGAAATGTTTTCTGGTCCGCGAATCCTAGCGCAGCGGAAAGCTCCGCGAACGAAGCCTGCAAATCATTTTGCGCCTGCACCAGCAAAAGCCGCGCTTGGGCCAGGTCCACGTTTGCAAAGCTCACATCCAGGCCGGACTTGAGTTTGTTCTTCTGCAGCTCGGCCACTTGGTCCGAAACGAGCCGGCGATCTTTCACCGTTTCTTCCGCCACCTGCAGCACCGCCTGCGCTTTCAGGCAGTTGAAATAGGCCGCGTCCACTTGCAGCAGAACGTCCGCCCGCGAGGTGGTCACGTTTTCTTCCTGCGCCTTCGCGTGCAGATTCGAACTTTTCACCAGTTCGTGCGTGCGCCCAAAATCAGTCACCAGCTGCTGCACGGTCACGCCATCCGCAAAGCGGCTGTAGATGATCGGATTATTCAGCGCACCAGCGGTGATGCGGCTGTCGTTTTCCGCTTTCACTCCTGTCGCGCTGCCGTAGGCGTGCGGATAGTAATCCGAACGAGCTTCCGTTACTTGCGCTTTCGCTGCGGCCGCCAGATACGTTGCCGCTTGGACCTGCGGATGATTTTGGATGGCAATTTTTTCCGCCTCTTGCAGGGTGAGGCTTTGCGCTGCGGCGCTGGCGGCGGGTGCTGCTTGCGCAGGAGCCTGCGCCCCGACAGCGGCGTGCAATTGCGCCGCAGCTCGCGTGCCGGCAATAGCCGTAACGAACAGAATCAACGACAACGAAAGCTTGCGGCAACGCATTAGTGAGCCTCCTCGGCGATCAACGAAGCGGAAGCTTCGGCGCGGCGGCGGTAGATCAGCAGATAAGCCGCGGGGACAACGAAAATCGTGAGCACGATGGAAGTAAGCAGCCCGCCGATGATGACGCGCGCGAGCGGCGCATACGCTTCGCTGCCCGTCTCCAACTTGAAAGCCATGGGCAGCAACCCGACGACGGTGGCGAGCGACGTCATCAAAATCGGCCGCAGGCGGATGCGGCAGGCATGCACCACCGCTTCGCGCAAGCCATGCCCTTGGCCGCGCAGCACATTTGCAAAATCCACGATTAAAATACTGTTGGAGACGACCATGCCCTGGAGCATCACGACGCCCATGAGCGACTGGATGTTCAGCGTGGTGCCGGTGAGCGCCAGAGTGAGCACGACGCCGATCAGCCCGGTGGGCACAGCCAGAACGATTAGAAACGGATCCACGAAGGACGAAAACTGCGCGACCAGGATTAGATAAACCAACAGCACGGCGAGAAAAAGTCCCAGGCCGAAACTTTTGAACGAGGATTGCATGGTCAAGACCAGGCCGCGCACGTCCACGCGCGTGTTGGGCGGGAGTTGCGTGTCTTTGATGATGCGCGAAATCTCGCGCTGCGGGCCCCCGATGTCTTCGCCCGTGGGAGCGACATAGACGTCGATGGTGCGCTGCAGCTGGTAGTGGTCCACTTCCGTGGGAGTTTGAATGGGGACGATGTCCGCCACTTGATTTAGGTACGTGGGCATTTTCAATTTGGGCGAGTGCAGCGGCATGGCTTTCAAATCTTCGATGGATTTCACCTGATTTTCCGGGTACTGCACGGTGACGAAATAATTGTTGCCGTTTTTCGGATCAACCCAGTAGCTGGGCGCGATCATTACGTCGGAGGTGAGCGCGGTGATGAGGTTATCGATCACTTCTTTGGGGCTGAGTCCCAATTCGGCGGCGCGATCGCGATTCACATTCACTTTCAGCGCGGGATAATCCATGTCCTGCGGGATGTACACGTCCGAAACGCCTGGCGCGGATCTGATCTGGCGCGCCAAATCCTGCGCGATGCGGTCGTCTGTATGCAGATTCATGCCGCTCACTTGCACGTCAATCGGCGCGGGCTTACCTTGATTCAAGACCGCGTCCACCAGCCCACCCGACTGAAAATACGTCCGCAATTGCGGCAATTGCGCCGCGATCCGCCGCCGTACTTCGTTCATATAGACGAAGCTGCTCACATGATGATCTTCCTTCAGACCCACCTGCACGAACGCGGTGTGCATGCCGGAGTTCGGCGTGAACAGCGCTGACAAGTCCGCCATCACGCCAATATTCGACACCACCGTATTCAGATCATCCGGCTTTACCACCTGGCGCACGATTTCTTCCACTTGCTCTATGTAATCGTTGGTGACTTCGATGCGCGTGCCGGTCGGCGCTTTCACGTTGATCACAAACTGCCCCGCATCCGAGCGCGGAAAAAACGAAACGCCAATGAACGGCACCAGCACAAAACTCAGCAGAAAAATCCCCGCGAAAATGAAAAGCGCTTCTCGCGGGCGGTCCAAAGTCTTGCGCACGTACTTCTCATAAACAGTCAGCATCTTTTCGAACTTGGCGTTGAATCCCGCGTGGAACCTGGCGCCCCAGGACTTTTTCAGCGGCTCGCCCTCTGCGCTGTGTTCGTGCGCCGGCTTCAGGAAGTACGCACAGAAGAGCGGAACTACCGTGACTGCGTCAAAGTAAGAAGCGCAGAGCGCGAGCACCACCGCCAGTGCTAGCGCCGAGAACAAATACTTGCTGACGCCGAAAAGCAGCGTCACCGGAAAGAACACCACCACCGCCACCAGCATGATCGCCAGCACCGCCAGCGCCACCTCGTTCGTGCCTTTCACCGCGGCGACCTTCGGGTCTTCGCCCAGCTCGATGTGGCGGTAGATATTTTCGATCACCACCACCGAGTCATCGATCAAGCGCGAAAAAGCGAGCGCCAGGCCGCTGAGCACCATGCTGTTGATGGTCTTATCGGCGATATGCAAAATAAAAAACGTGATCATCACCGAGAGCGGGATGGAGAGGAAAACCGCGGCCGTCGCGCGAGTGCTTCCCAGAAACAGCAGAATCATCACGGCCGTAAGAAACAATCCGATGCCGCCCTCGCGCAGCACAGTGGAAATCGCCTGCTTCACGAAAAGCGATTGATCGAAGACCACGTGCGCGTGCATCTGCGCTGGAATGTCCCGCAGTGTGGTGATCGCCTTCTTGATGCCGTTCACGACCACGATCGTATTCGTGTCGCCGCCCTGCTTCAGGATCGGCGCGTAAACAGATTTTTGGCCGTTGACGCGCACGATGTTGTATTGCTGGTACGATCCGTCCACCGCCCTGCCCACATCGGAAATGAAAACCGATTTCTGCCCTTCGGTCTTCAGCGGCACTTGATTCAACGCTTCGGCATTGGGCACCTGCGCGTTGGTGTAGATGTTGTAATCCAGCGGGCCGAGGCGCACGTCGCCTGCGGGCAGAATCAAATTCGATTCGTTCATCGCGCGCACCACGTCCATCGGACTCAGATCGTGCGCCTGCAATTTCACCGGGTCCACGTACACCATGATCTGCCGGTATTTTCCGCCGTATGGCGGCGGGACGGTGGCGCCGGGAACCCCCGCAATCTGATTGCGTATCTGATACTGCAAGTAATCGTGCAGCTGCGTTTCGTTCAGCCCCTGGCCATCCACCGTGAGCAAGCAAACCGGCAGGCTCGACGCGTCCACCTTCATCACCACCGGAGGCAGCGTACCTTCCGGCAAGCGCCGCAAATCGGCCATGGCGAGATTGGAAATGTTGGTGACGTCGGCATTCGCATCGGTTCCCGGCTGAAAATAAATCTTGATCAGGCTCACGCCGGCCATCGAGCGCGATTCCATGTGATCAATCCCGCTGCCCAGCGTAAAAAATCTCTCGAACGTATCGGTAATGTCCGCTTCAATCTGCTCCGGCGGCATTCCGTTGTAGAAAGTAGCCACCAGCACCACGGGAATATTGATCGTGGGAAACATGTCCACGGGCATTTGCGCCAGACTGGTGATGCCCAGCACGCAAATAAAAAGACAAACCACGATGATGAAATAAGGATGGCGTATGGCAAACGTCGGCATGTCCGGGTTACTCCATTCCTGGGGCGGCCACGAGTTGCGGCGAGACCTGCTCGCCTTCCTTGAACTGATTCTGCTCGCCAAACACCACGGTTTCGTTTTCGTGGAGCCCGGTGAGGATTTCTGCTTCTGTGGCCGTCTGCAGGCCCAGCTTCACTTCGCGCCGCTCGAGACGGTTGGAGGAGTTCACTACCAGCACCATCCCCTGGCCGGTTCCTGTGGACAGGATCGCCTGCACCGGAACCGTCAGAACATCGGCGACCGAGTGCAGCGGGATTTTCACGGAAGCGTACATTCCCGGCACCAGCTCGTAATTCACGTTGGGCACGGTGACTTCGGTGTGCATGGTGCGCGTGGCCGGATCAATCTGATCGGAAAAGCGGACGATTTTTCCGGCGAAGGTTTTGTGCAGCGCCGAGACGTTTATTTCCAGCGTCTGGCCGTCGCTGATATCTGGGACCGCTCTTTCCGGCACGGGGATCACTAGGCGCAACAAATTATTCTGCGAAAGGTGGCAGAGCGCGGAATCTCCCTTTGCGTGCGGAAGTTCCGGCGGGAAGCAGCGCGCCAGTGTAGGCGTAAATTTGAGTCACGACTCCATCGAACGGCGCCGTCATGCGAGCGTAGGCGAACATGGCCTTGTCTTTATCCAGCGCGGCTTTCGCGGCCAGTAGCGCTTGTTCCACGGCGGCCAAAGCATCCTTCGACGACGACACGCCCGCGCTGGCTTCCAGGTCTTTGCCCTGCGCGACGTCAATCTCCTGCTGCGCCACGAGCTCGGGGCGCGATTTCTGAACATCCGCCAGCCGCGTGTACGTGATGTGCGCCACCGTGTACGCAGATTCCGCGCGGGTTTGCTCTTCGCGCGCGCGCGACACTTCCTGATCGGCGCGGCGAACAGACGCTTCGTCCTGCAGCAGCTGCTGTTGCAACTCGGGAATTTCCAGCACGGCGAGGAGTTGCCCCTGCTTCACGTGCGTGCCCCAATCCACATACAGCTTCTGGATGTAGCCGGACACTTTCGCGTACACGTCTATTTCTTGATAGGGCAGAAACTCCGAGGCGATCTCCAGAGTGCTGGAGAGATTCTTGCGCTGCACTTTTACCACGGCGGCGCGCGGCACGTCGGACGCATCGGCCTTGTGCGTGTCGCCGCAGCCGCCGGCGAACGCACAAAAAATCGTCAGTATGAATGTCACGCGATGGAGGGCGGGTCTATGCCTCACGATTCCAGCTCCTTGGCTTTCTGTATGAACTCTGCGATCGAAAAATCTTTGGAACGGCACAAGCCGATCAATTCTTTTCTGGATTTCATGATCTCGCGGGCTTTCTCGGGAACCCGCGCGGCGATCTCGCGCGGAATGGTTTGCACGCCGTGCAGATCTCCGTGGATCAAATCGCCGGGATGCACGGTGAGGCCGGCAATCTCCACGGTGCCGCCGAAATCGAAGACGTGCGCGTAGGCGTGCGATAGCGAAACATTTCCGGCGAACATCTGCAGGCCGCGCTGGCGCACTTCGGGAAGATCGCGCACGGCGCCATTCGTCACCACTGCCACGCAGCCGAGAGCCAGCAGAACATTCGCGTGCACTTCCCCGATGAACGCGCCCAGGCCCGGCCTGGAATCGGCGTCTTCGATCACCACAATTCGCGGCGCCGGGACTTTGAGCAGAGAGTTCCACCAATCACCGTGATCGTAGTAGGTGTGCCCCTCCATGGGAGGATCGGCGGCGCGCAAGCGAGCCGTCGCGGCGTAGCCCACCGCGGCCGGCAACTCCGGGAAAATGCAATGCAGCCGGGAATCGGAAAAACCCTTGTTGCGCAGGCGGACGTCGAACGTCTCAATGGCGCTGGCGACCACGCAAGTGCCAAGCGCGCGCAATTCCTCCAAGTACGGAGGCGTCACTGGTTCTGCGTTCATGAGTACTCCTCTCCTGGATCGTGTCCGTGGACCAATCGAAAAAAGGCCGGAGCGAGCGAATTAATTGAAAATTTTAATTTTTGGCTGCGAGCGATCGAACTAGGAAAGGGAGAGCGGGGGAGAGCGATGCTGCAGAGAAACCGTGACGCCCATGGACGGCAGCGCCGGAATCTCTTTCTCCACCATCCTGGCGATCCGCAGTTCAGGTTGTGGTGGTATGAATCGGGCGACGGGGCGCAGAGGAGTTCGGTCGATTACCACCGGCGAATGGCTGACCTTCATCTTGCTGGAAATATTGATGTAGTGAGCGGGATTGGACCGGGAAAGATACTGGCTATTCTTGGCGAGAGTCGAAAAGCCGGCGATGGCCAGCAGCAACATCACCACGCCGACCTTCAGATAGACGCGTCGTGCCTGCGCCCCTTGGCCGGTCTGGTTCGCGGATTGTCGCGGCGTAGTCACAGTGGCTGCCCAGCGTCTGCAATCCTATTGTCGGTAACTGCGCCCCAGAAAGCAAGAACGCACGCGAATGGATGACGTAAGGATACTTCGCGTTTCTTCGCGAGACGAGCGCTTGCGGCATTAATGACCGTTCCGCTTTCTGGATGCAACGATGCAACCGACCAACCGCGCTTCCAGGACGTGCGCCATTGACGTGGACCGTCAGAAGCGATAGTTCACTTCGGTAAATCCGAGCGCGCCGTTGCTATTGACGGTATAAATATTCTTGATCACACCGCCGCCCACCGCGTACCCAAAGTACAGGCCCAACGAAAGCCCGTATTTCCACTTGTAGTCCCCGCTGATGTCATAGAGCGTTGCAAGATAACGGTCACCACCGGAGGGCCTCCCACTAAAGCCAAATGTCGTTGGCTGGAACGCGCCGCCGCCCGTGTACCACAAGTCATTCTTATTGCTGAGCCACAGCCCATGTATGTCACTTCGCAGCGTAAACGATTTAGTCGGCCTCAGCATTATTTCTTCGAATAGGTCCGTGTTGTTCATCGAGTTAAAGAAGGGAAAACGCGCGTAAACGCGAGGTGTCGGCAGTATCGCGAAGAACGTGCCGTGCGTGTTGTCCGCGGCATTCCCGTCGCCGCTGGAGTAGTAATACCCGCCGCGAATCCAAGGACGTACACGACTGGCAAACGCGGGCTGCCAGCCGCCCTCGATTGCAGCCGCACCAGACCGCTGCTTAAGCTCGCCCCAACTCCCATTTTGCAGCGCGCCCCAGGCCAGCAGGTCAAACGTGCCCGAAGATAATGTAGGCGCGGACAGAATGAAATGTCCGCCATACGTGCCGATATTGATGCCGCCCAGATCGGTGCTGCGCGCTGCGGCGGAGCGGTTATCCGTCTTCACCACACTCCGGTCATCGTTGTAATAGATTCCAAAAGCACGCCACTCCGCGCGGCTCTTTCCCAGTTCCACCTCGCGTGTCAGCGCCACATACGTCACTGGCGTCTTCACCCAACCCCAGCCGTCCACCTGAAACACGCCGCGCGTCGGTATCGCGCTGACCGCTGTGAAATTCCACGGTCCGTTGGCATAGCCAAACTGGACTCCGTCCAAACTTCTCATGACGTCCGAATACCCGAAGTTTCCCAGCAATCGCTGATTGATACGGTCGGTTTTCAGCCACGCCAGCGTGGGATCCTTCGGCTTCACTTCGCTGCCATCCGTGAATTCGAAGCGTCCGGCTCGCAAGCTCGCATGCTCTCCTTTAAAGCGGAGATACGCCTGCTTTGGGAAGATCATAGCGGCATTCTTGCTGTTGTCGTTTGCCGCGTAATAGGAGCCTCCCAAACCATATTGGCCAAGCGGAGCCGGATTCACCGCGTGATTCGGCAGCCCCAGCAGAATCGGTGCTTCAAACTCCAGGTTCCAATCGAAGTGCGTGTGCTCCTGCGAGAACCCGAAACGCACCACGGTTCCGGAAAAGCCATAAAGATTGTTGCCTGTCGTCGGCTCGAACCAATCCCAAGCCTCGTACCGCTCGCGCACGCTGCCGGAAAACGTCACGCTTCCGATTTGGATCGGTTCCGCCTGGGGCTCTTGCGCCTCGATTACGCCCCCTAAGAGCAGCAACAACACACAAACGAAAAGTCGTTTCAAGAGATCTCCTCGTCACCTTCTCGGCGCTTTCAGTTTGGTCTGCCGCAGTCGAACTGCACTACGGCACGCACGGGCAAGAAACTGCGCCCATTCTAGTGATCAAGAAAACACGCGCAATAATTGAAAAGTACTACGCGCAAGGGACCGTGCCACTTTCGCGCCTGCCGATGCGGATGCTACAATCTGGTAGTCAAACGGAGCCGCTGCGTTATCTCTAGCCTCTTGCAGCGAGCGTCAGTGCGCATAAACGGCGGTATGGTGCAGGGGTCAGCACGTCAGGTTCTCAACCTGAAAACCCGGGTTCGATTCCCGGTACCGCTACCAAATTTTTTGCTCTCCTTCGCGCCCAGCTGAAAAAAAGCACGCTCGTCCGCATCCTGTTTCGCCCTCGCTCTATCTGGTATCGTTACCCCCATGCCCGAAATCAAAAATTTAGAATGCTCGCGCTGCCAAGCCATCATTTCCGCCGCGACGCCGCAAACTCTGTGCCCGCACTGCAAAGGTTCTCTCTACGTCCGTTACGATCTGCAGCCTCTGCGCGGAACCGCCGCACGCGATGCCATCGCCCGGGCAGCCGCCAGTTCTCCTTGGCTCGGCATGTGGCGCTATCGTTCCGTGTTGCCCGATGCGCGCCCTGTCACCCTCGGCGAAGGCTGGACGCCGATGCTCCCCTGCCGCCATCCCAACGCATTCCTCAAAGAAGAAGGCACCAACCCCACCGGCTCGTTCAAAGCGCGCGGCCTCGCGCTAGCAGTCACCATGGCGCGCCACTACGGCCTGCGCGAACTAGCTATCCCTTCCGCGGGCAACGCCGCCGGCGCTCTAGCCGCCTACGCCGCAGCCGCCGGCATCACCGCTCACATCTTCATGCCCCGCGACGTCCCCTTCGCGAATTACGTCGAAGCCATCGCCTACGGCGCCAACGTCACCCTGATTGACGGCCTTATTTCCGATTGCGGCCGCATCGTCGCCGAACGCAGCAAGGCCGAAGGCTGGTTCGACATTTCCACGTTGAAAGAGCCGTTCCGCGTCGAAGGAAAAAAAACCATGGGCTACGAGCTGGTCGAACAGCTCGGCTGGGAATATCCCGACGCAGTTTTTTATCCCACCGGCGGCGGGGTAGGCCTCATCGGCATGTGGAAAGCGTTCGCGGAACTCGAAGAACTCGGCTGGGTGAAACCAGGGAAACGCCCGCGCATGATCGCCGTGCAATCCTCCGGCTGTGCGCCCGTCGCCAAAGCATTCGATCAGGGCGCTACCGCCAGCGAAATGTGGCCGAACGCCGCAACCTTCGCTTCTGGCCTGCGCGTTCCCAAACCCTACGGCGATTCCATCATGCTCGAAATTCTGCGCGAATCGCACGGCACCGCCCTCGCCATCCCCGACGCCGAAATCCTCGCCTCCCTGCAAGACTGGGCGAAAAACGAAGGCCTCTTCCTCTCACCCGAAGGCGCCGCAGCCACGGCTGCCTACGATCGCCTGCTCGCCTCCGGTTTTCTCAAGCCCAGCGACCGCGTCGTCCTCTTCAACACCGGCGCGGGCCTGAAGTATACCGACGTAATCGCAGCAGCCATGCACCTGCAACGTCCCACGGCCGGCGCGTAACCACCGGCGCTTCGGAGTTGACGTTGTAGCGACGCACTTCAGTGCTCCATTGGCCGCGTAGCAACCGCCTCCGGCGCGCCAGTTGCACCGCCCACGCCCCGCGAGTATGCTAGATTCGTCCATTGAAGAAAGAGCCCACCAGCCCAATGCAGCGATCCCTCTCCTGGTTTTCATTTTTTTCCTTGCTGGTGTTGTGCGCTTTCCCGCTAGGCGCTTTCACCTCCGCTCCCACCACCAACGTCGTGCTCGCCACCATGCAACAGGAATTGCAGCGCGCCACCACATCCCTGGCCAAAACAGACCCCGCGCCTTACTACCTGAGCTACGCCGTCACGGACACCGACGAGACCGCCGTCGCGGCCTCCGATGGAAGCGTGATCTATTCCGCGAGCGTGGCCCGGCGCCAGGCGGACGTAATGATGCGCGTCGGCTCGGTCGCCCTCGACAACACACACAGCCAAAGCCGCGGCTCCGGTATCACTTCCGGCCTGCTCCCGCTGAACGACGATACCAACGCTATCGCGCGCGTCCTCTGGCAACTCACCGACCGTGAATACGAGCAAGCCTCCGCGGCGTTCCTGAAAGTCAAAGCTAACAACGCGGTCCGCTCCGAAGAAGAAGACAAATCTCCCGATTTTTCCAGCGAGGCTCCGCAGGATCATCTGAATCTTTCGCCCTTGCATCCGCCGTCTGACCAGAAAGAATGGGAAGCTCGCACGCGAAAAATTTCCGCCGGCTTCCTGAAGTATCCTGAAGTCTATTCCTCCTACGTCACTTTCAATATTTCGGCCGATCGCTCCTATCTAGCCACTAGCGAAGGCACCGCCCTGATTCGTCCCGGCGCCATCGCGCGCCTGATAATCCAAGCCGAAACCCGCGCGGACGATGGCATGGAATTGATGCGCGTGGAATCCTTTCAGGCAGCCACAGCGAGCCAGCTTCCTTCTGATGCGGAGCTCGCCGCAAAAGTGGACAAGATCGCCGCCGACCTGAAGGCCTTGCGCGCCGCTCCCGCCGCCGATCCTTACGCCGGCCCCGCCATGCTTTCCGGCAGAGCCGCCGCCGTCTTCTTCCACGAAGTGCTGGGCCATCGCCTCGAAGGCCATCGCCAGCGCGATGAGAACGAAGGTCAAACCTTCACCAAGAAAGTGAATCAGCTGGTGCTACCTGCATTCCTGAGCGTCGCCGACGATCCCACGATGAAAGAACTCAATGGCGTGCAACTCGCCGGCCATTATGATTTCGACGACGAAGGCGTTCCCGCGGCGCGCGTGGTCGCCGTGGAAAATGGCGTCCTCAAGAATTTCCTGATGTCGCGCATGCCCATCAAGAATTTCAGCCAGTCCAACGGTCATGGACGCCGCCAGCCCGGCCTGATGCCCACCGGACGCCAGGGAAATCTGATCGTCACCTCCACCAACACCGTGAAAGATTCCGAGCTGCGCGAGAAATTCATTGCGGAAATCAAGAAGCAGGGAAAGCCATATGGCCTGTATTTCGACGACATTCAGGGCGGCTTCACGCTCACCGGTCGCGCCTCTCCTCAGGCGTTCCAGGTAATTCCCGTGATGGTTTACCGCGTCTATGCCGATGGCCGCCCCGACGAGCTCGTCCGCGGAGTGGATATCGTCGGCACGCCGCTGCTCTCACTCAACAACATCGTTCTCACGGGCGACACGCTGCAAGTATTCAACGGAGTCTGCGGCGCGGAGTCCGGACAAGTTCCGGTCGCAGCCGCCGCACCAGAAATGCTCTTCACGGAGATCGAAGTCCAAAAACGCCGTCGTGGCACCGAACGCCCGCCCATTCTTCCGCCGCCCGGTTTTGAATCTACCGTTGCCACTCCGCCGGTGAAGGCAAGCAAAGTCGCCGCGCCCGGAGCGAAACCATGAGCGCGCCAATTCGCAGCAGCGTTCTTGCCGTCACCACCACGCGGCCGCTGCGCCGCTCCTCGTTCGCACTCACAATGCTCGCGGCGTTTTTCCTGCCCTGCGCTGTTCCCGCCACGCTCGCGCAAGCGCAGCAAAAATCTACAGCCGCTACCGCCGCCACTTCCGCGGAAGTTCAATCCGATCCTCTGTTCAAAGCCCTGCGCGAAGAGCTGGACCGCAACAAATCCCAGCTCAAAATGGACAACGTCCCCGCGCCCTATTACATCGAATATCGCCTCTCCGACGTGGACGAATTCAGCGCCGAAGCTGCCTTTGGCGCCCTGCGTCAGGACCAGCGAATCCACGGCCGCAGCCTGCGCGTCGTCGTCCGCGTCGGTGATTACAAGCTGGACAGCTACTACGGTCCCGGCACCGGCGTCGTGAATTTCGCTCCGCGCGACGACGACTCTATCGCCCTCCGCCGCGACCTCTGGCTCGCCACCGATCGCGCCTACAAAATCGCCAGCGAATCACTCGCCTCCAAGAAAGCGGTCCTCAGCCAGTACATTGCCGACCAGCCTTTCGATGATTTTGCCCGCGCACCCGCTCTGGAATCGTTCGGCCCATTCGTCAAGCTCGATTTTTCGCCCGCGACCTGGAAGGAAACGCTGGAGAAAGTCACCAATCTCTATCGCAGCGACGTGAAAATCCAAGCTCTCTCCGCGTATGTGCGCTTTCGCGCCGTAAACGATTATTTCGTCAACACCGAAGGCACCAGCATCCGCCAGGGCTACACCACCTATTCCCTCAATCTTTCCGCCGAGACCCAGGCGGATGACGGCATGGAACTCGGGCGCTCGCCTTTCTACGTTGGTGCGACCGCGGCGGAATTGCCGTCGCAGGAAAAGCTGCTGGCCGAGACCGCCCAAATGCTGCAGACCCTGAAAGATCTGCGCGAAGCTCCCATGGTCGAAGAAGATTATCGCGGCCCCGTTCTTTTCTCGAACGACTCGGCCAGCGACATTCTCGATGGCATGATCGGCGCCAATATTCTGGGCATCCGTCCGAAGCCCGGCGATTCCGCGCGCACCACTGGAGAATTTTCCTCGAACTATAAGGGTCGCGTCCTGCCCACATTTCTTTCCGTCGTGGACGACCCCACCAAGAAATCCTTCGATGGGAAATCTTTGATCGGAAGTTACCAGATAGACGAGGAAGGCGTGCGTGTCGCCGCGCTTCCGGTCATCAAGGACGGCATCCTGGTCCAATATCTCCTCGGCCGCATGCCCATTCGCGATTTCGCGGATTCCAATGGCCACGGCCGCGCGGCTCCCGGGCAAGCGCCTTCGCCGAATATCGGCGTACTGATCTTGCAGCCCAAGGAATCCAGCTCGCCCGACGAGCTCAAGAAAAAATTAATCGAGATGTGCAAACAGGAAGGCAAACCCTACGGCTACTTCGCGGAAACTCTGGTGGGATACAACCCGCGCCTGCTCTACCGCGTGTACGTCAGCGACGGCCACCAGGAACTGGTCCGCGGCGCCGTCTTCAACGAACTCGATACCCGCACCCTGCGCAGCAATCTAGTCGCTGCAGGCAACGATCCGCTCGTGAGCAATCGCGAAGGCGGTGTGCCCACCACCGTAATCAGCCCCTCCATCCTCTTCGACGAACTAGAAGTAAAACGCACCGACAAGAAAAACGCCAAGCTCCCCGAATATCCCCCGCCCGACCTCACCGCTCGCTAATCACAAGTCGCAGTTGCGATTGATTTTCTCGGCGTCCTCTGCGTCTCTGACGATGCGACGAGCATCGTCATCCTGAGGTCGGATCCTTTGTATCATGCCGGCCGAAGGATCTCTCCGTCTGTCTCTGTGTTCGCCGTTTTTCCGCTGTGTCCTCTGTGTCAAATCTTTCGCCGTTGCCTTCGACTACCGCTTCGGAAATTCAAACCTCACCCCGACCCGCCCCACAATCGGCAACCCCAACTGCAAAACCGGCGTAGCCGCCGTGTAATACGTCGCATTAAATAAATTCTCCGCCGCCCCGTAAACTTCCAACAACGCCCCGATCCTCCGCGAAACCATCGCGTCCAAAACAAAAAAATTCCCCAACGGAAACTGGTTCTGATCATCATCAAACGCATTTCCGATCGCCCTGCCGGTGACCTCCACCGTCAAAATCCTCGGATTGGAATAGCGCGCCTGGAACGTAAATGAATTGTGCGGCACCTGCGGCACCCACAACCCCACCAGCGCCGTATTCGCCGGAAAAGAACTCACCTTCGAATCCACAAATTGATATCCGGCCGAAATCGTGAAATCCCGCACAATGCTCGCCGTCACGCCAAGATCAACGCCCGGAGCGCTGATGCGGCCCAGATTTTCGCGGATGCGTTCAATCACATTCGGAACTGGATTCGGACAGCCCGGAAACGCGTTGGGAGGCGGCAGGCATGTGGCATTCGCGACGGGATTGACGATCTGGTTGTAGAAAAACGTCCCGTGCGCCTGCAGCCTGCCGTTGAATCCGCTCACCGCCACGCCCGCATCGCCTCCGGTCAAGTGCTCCGCGTTGAGATATGCATTCGCGGTGGTCACCGTATTCCCCTGGCGGAACGACCGGTACAACTCGTTCAACGTCGGCGCGCGAAACGCCCGGTACAGCGACGCATTCCACGACACATGCGCATTCACCTGGTTCCGCAGCGTCAAGCGCGGGCTGAAAGCATTCTGCGAGCGGTCCGGAAAAATCGTGTCGGTCGGCGCGTTAGGCGGCGCAACAGGCTCGCGCAAAGTCGCCGCGTCGAAATTGCTCCAATGATCCACCCGCGCGCTAACAGAAAGAAACCACTGCGGCGCAATCTGAACCAAATCCTCGCCGAAAAATCCCACCGTCCGCTGCCGCCCGCCGGAAGAAAGATCCGTGGTCCCGCCCGAAAGCAGCACTTCATGGCTGGCCCCAATTTCTTCGTGGTAATCAAATCCCGCCACCAGCGTCTGGCGTTTTCCCGCTTGCCGCGACCACACTGCCGACCCACCCACTCCCTGCGACGGCACCGTCTGCAAATCCGTCAGCGTCTCGCTGTCTCTGCCGGTTGCGACCGATGAAAAAGTCTGATGATACGTCTGCGCGTCCGCATAAAACCGCAGCGTCAGCGCGCCAAAAGTTCCCAGCTGCAGGTTCGCGCCCAACGCCCCCTGTCCCAGCTTTGTATCGTTCCGTTGCAGCATCGTGCCGTTGCCGCGCGTTTCGTCCAGATACCACCCGCGCGCGAATACTTCGCTCTGCTCCCCGATCTTCCGTCCCACCATCAAATCCGCAGTCCCGTCCCGCGACCCCGCGCGCACGTCCACCGAACCCCTCTCCGCTTCTGGCGTCAAAATGTACCCGTCCGTATTAAATACACCGCCGCCAAAACTCGATTCCCATTTTCCTTTCTGTCCCCCGGCCCAAAGCGAAAGGTCTGGCGTATTCTGATTTCCGTAAGAAGTGTCCAGTGAAATCCCGCCCGGCTGCGCAGGCCGCGACACAAACTGCACCACGCCTCCCAACGCATCACTCCCATACAAGCTCGATCCGCCCTCCTGCGATATCTCCACATCCGCAATCGCTTCCGCCGGCACGCGATCCCAGTACACCCACGCGCCAAACGGATCGTTCAGCGGAATGCCATCTTCCAGTACCAGCGCGCGGCTCGATCCGTTCGCGCCCAGCCCGCGCAACGAAACTCCCTGCGTCGTGGGATTTGCCGTGCGGCTACTCGAGCGGCGGAACAAACTAAATCCGGGAACCTGCCGCAAATCGTCATCCAGCATCAGCGCCGGAGTATCTTGCAAATCCTCGCGAGTCAGCTGCACATCGCTCACCGGCAAGTCGCTCAGCAAAGTCGCCGCGCGATAAGCAGTTACCTGCACCTGCTGGTTCACCGCTGCCGGCGCCAGCACAATCTCCACGTGCACTGTCGCGCCGCCCACTCGGCTCCAAGCCTGCTCGATTTTCTGAAAGCCCTGCGCGCTAACCAAAACCGTCCCGGCCGAACCCGGCACATTCTCAAACATGAATATCCCGCCGGAGTCGCTAACAGTGGCAGCCGAAAACGCCGCCGCATGAACTCCCACCTGCGCCCCAGCCACCACCGCGCCGCTGGAATCTCGCACCACGCCCTCGACGCGTCCCCCGCCGCCAGCACTTTGCCCGCTGCAAACACCAGCCGCGACCAAAATCAGCGCGATAACCGCAGTCGCGAAGACGCCACCAGCGCTGATTTTCACTCCCGGCAAAAGTCTCACGGACAAAGCCGCCAACCTCCACGCAACGAGACGCCGCTTTCCCCACGCCGCCCCGCGCGTATCATATCTCAGCCCCCAAACCGTAAATCAGCGAAGAACGCCCTACGTGCCGAAGTCCAACCTGCGCCGCGGGTATGCTATCGTGTTCCACGGTTCGCCCAGCTTCATTTCAGGAGGGTTGGCATGGGGTCGCCGTCGCAGCGTCGTAGTGATCGTGTCTCGTTGACTTTGTTGCTGGAGGCTACCGGCAAGGATCTCAACGACCAGGACTTCGCGCAGCCAGCCCGCACCATGCAAATCAATCGCACCGGCGCGGTGATCCTGCTCGACCGTGATTTGCGTGCCGATCAGCACATACTCATCAGGCGGCTGGCCCCGGCCGAAAAGCACCGCCAAAGCCAGGTCCGCGTCGTCGGCCAATTCGGGCGCCAGAAAGAAGGCTACGTTTACGGCGTCGAGATTCTCGAGCCCGATAACGATGTCTGGGCCATCGAATTCCCGCACATCGCTGAGTCCCAGGAAGCCGTCGCGCGCATGCTTCTGGAATGCGCCTACTGCCGCGCGCGCGAAGTCGTTTACCTCAACGAGCTCCAGCTCCGCGGATTCGAAGGCACCCGCGGCATCGCGCGCTATTGCAAGACGTGCAGCGTCCCCAGCATCTGGTCGCAGGCGCCGCACGAAAGCGAAAAGAAACTCGCGTCACGCGCTGCGCGCGGCCGCGCCGGGCAGGCTCCGGGAGAAATTCCGTCCGGCGGCGACCAGCGCGAACGCGGACGCCTGCGCATGAGAACCAGGCTCACAGCCTGCGTTCGCCAGGCCAACGCCGACGATGAGCTGGCCGTCTGCGAAGACATTTCTCCAGTGGGAATGTGCTTCCGCAGCAAACGCCGCTACGAAGCGCAAGACGCGATTGACGTGGCCGTCCCCTACACGCCCGAAGTGGCCAATATTTTCATCCCAGCCCGCGTGGTGTACTGCGAAGAGCTGCCCAAAGCAGGCCTCTTCCGCCACGGCGTGGAATATCGCCGCCCCGAACCAACAAGAGAATAGTTTCCGCCGAGTGCCGTTGTAGTCGGTTTTGAATTTGTAGCGCCCCTCCCGCCTTGTGCGATGGGCGCCGTTGAAGTTGATATTGACGTTGTAGCGGCCGCCTGCTTTTTTAGGCGGGCGTCTTTGATTTTGCGGTTGCCTTTGACTTTGCAGCACCCTCTCCAAAAACTGAACCCTAATACGCCCCAGCCGGCACCCGCTCCCCATTCCGCCGCTGCAAATACTGCATCGCAATATTCAAATGCACATTTCCGCCGAGCGTCTCAAAACACAGTATCGTCGCTTCCGAATCCTGCCCCGCCTTTTCGCACTGTTCCTGCGTCAAAACCTCCGGCGGCAGCACCTTAAAATGAAATCCCGCATCATTCAGTTGCGTCACGGCGTTCCCGATCACCATATTCGCCAGCTCGCAAACCGTTTCGGTCACGATCGTCGCCGAAGGATCCACTTCGCCCCCGGCCAGATAACTCGCCACCTGCGCCGCCGCTCCCGGCTCCATATCCAGAATCACGCGCCCTTCGATCTGTCCTTTGAAACTGACAGCCGCGGCCGTTCCTCTGCGCCGGTAGCCTTCTTCTTCCATCGTCAAATCCACAATCTTCGCCGGCGCCTTCATCATCTCGGCCAGCACCGCGTCCAGCGAGCCGATAAACGGCTGGATCAGGTCCATCCTCATCGCGAGCTCTCCTCGGCGGCGCCCACCGGCGCCGTCACGCCATCATCATTGAGCACGTAGCGAATAATCTCGTACAACGCGTCGGGCTTCACCGGCTTCTGCACGAAATGCCGCGCGCCCTTCTGCAGCGCCGCCAGAATATTGTCCTGGTAGCCCACCGAGGAGACCATGATGATTCGCGCTTCGGCATGCTCCTGCACGATGCGCTCCACCGCCTCGATGCCTTCCATCTGCGGCATGGTGATATCCATCAGCACGATATCCGGCCGCGTGCGCGCGTACTCGGTGATCGCCGTGCACCCGTCGCCGGCTTCTCCCACCACGTGCCCGCCGAACGATTCCACCATTTTCGCCAGGCTCTTGCGCGCGAACACGGAATCGTCCACGATCAAGTACTTCACCGCCTGATGGTCATTCTTTCGCGTTAATGCGTCGAACTGTTTCATCACGATCTCCTTCGTAATCCCGATTCAGCAGTGAGAATGTCTGCGGTCGAATCCTGGTTCCCTTGCTCCGCCAGCGGCCGCTCTGCAATGCATTTCGCCTGCAGGTAACTGGATAGACTGGAAAGCGACACCACCCGCCCCGCGAATCCCCGTTCGATTGCCGAGCGCGGCATGGAGTCCACGATGCATGTGTCCGGGCTTTGCGCGATGGTCATTCCGCCCGCGGCCTGAATTGCGCCCAGGCCTTCCGCTCCGTCGTCGCCCATGCCGGTCATTAATACTCCGATCGCATTACTCCCGAATTCCTGCGCCACCGAATGAAACAGCACATTCGCCGACGGCCTGTGTCCATTTACCCGCGGCTGGTCCACCAAAATCGCCACGTTCCCATGCTCCATCCGCCGCACTTTCAGGTGACGGTTGCCGGGACAAATCAGCGCACGTCCCGCCAGCAGTAGGTCGCCCGACTGCGCTTCCTTCACTTCGATCGCCGAACATTCGTCCAGGCGTCGCGCAAACATTTCCGTAAATCCTTCCGGCATGTGCTGCACCACCAAAATGCATCCCGGGAAATCCGGCGGCAGCTGTGAAAATAAATACTGCAGCGCGTTCGGGCCTCCCGTGGAAATGCCAATCGCCACAATCCGCGATGGCCAGTTCGGCATCGAAGTCCGCCGCTGCTCCTTCTGCTTCGTCGGCGGCACCGTGATGATCATTTTCGGCGCGCCGGACCCGGCAGCCACCTTGATCTTCAGTGCTAGCTCCGCCGCAATCTGGTCCAGCCGTCCCGAAGCCGCTTCCGGCGGTTTGGTCACAAAATCAAAAGCGCCCAGCGCCAACGCTTTCAACGTCACCGAGGCGCCGCGCTCCGTCTGCGCGCTCACCAAAATCACCGGCACGCGATGCTTGCGCGTGATCTGCCGCAGCATCTCCAACCCATCCATCCGCGGCATGTCCAGATCCAGCGTCACCACGTGCGGACGCAGCTCTTCCAGCTTTCGCAATCCCACTTCGCCGTCCATCGCCGTGCCCACCACTTCAATCGAAGGATCCCGCTGCAGCACCTGCGGGATCAATTTCCGCATCAGCGCCGAATCATCTACCACCAGCACGCGTATCTTTTCGCTCATGCCGGGGCTCATGCCGTCGCTCCCACCGCTGGAATCCGAGCCAGATGCGACACCACCGCTGGAATGTTCAGGATCAGCACAATCGTCCCGTCGCCCAGAATCGAAGCACCACTCACCAACGGAGAAGTGACCAATTGGTCCTCCAGCGCCTTGATGACCAGTTCCTCTTCGCCCATCAGCTTATCCACCGCCAATCCAAATCGCCGGCTGCCCGCGCCAATCACCACCACGAAAACTCTCTTCGACCTTTCAAACGTCTCCGAGGATTCCAGCCGCTCCAGGCGCACCAATGTCAGCACCTGCTGCCGCAGTTGAAACACCTCGTGATCGTCCACGCGATGCACTTCCGCTTCGGTGATCCGCGTGATCTCCACCACCGACGCAATCGGCACCGCGTACAGCCGCCCGGCCACGTGAAATAGCAGCGCCTGAATGCTCGCCAGCGTCAACGGCACGATCAGCCGAAACGTCGTCCCCTTGCCGGCCTCGGTTTCAATCTCAATCGAGCCTTTCAGGTTATCCAGCGCCGACTTCACCACGTCTAGTCCCACGCCCCGCCCCGAAATCTCCGTCACGTTTTCGGCCGTGCTGAATCCCGGCGTAAATATCAAATGATTGATTTCCGCGTCGTTCATACGCAAGGTTTCCGTCGAGCTCAAAATGCCGCGTTCGATCGCCCGCCGGATTATTTTTTCGCGGTCAATACCGCGGCCGTTGTCGGAAACCTCGATCACTACCTGGTCGCCCTCGTGATAAGCGTCCAGCCGTATCGTGCCGCTGCCGGCTTTTCCCGCGGCCGCGCGTTCGCTCGCGGTCTCGATCCCGTGATCCGCGGCGTTGCGAATCAAGTGCGCCAGCGGCTCGGCCAGCGCGTCCAGAATGCTCTTGTCCAGATCCGTGTTCTGGCCCGCGATTTCCAGCGCGATCTCTTTGTTCAGGTGCTTGGCCACGTCGCGCACAATCCGCGGAAATCTTCGAAACAGCTGCTCCACCGGCACCATGCGAATCTTCATCACCGATTTCTGCAGCTCGTTCAGAATCCGCGATTGAAACGCCAGCGCGTCCGAAAACTTGCCGCGCAGCGCATCCTTCGCAAACCGCCGCTCGAACTCCGCAATCGTCCGCTGCAGCATGGACTTTCCGATGATCAGCTCGCCCACCAGGTTCATCACCGTATCAATCCGCCCCGCGTCCACCCGCAGCGTGTTTTCCGCCACCGCATGTGCCAGTCCCGCAGGCGCGCTGGACGCTTGCGTCCCATCCTCTTCTTCCATCTCGCCGGTGTCCGCGGATTCCCCCGCAACACTAGCCGAAACCGCCGCCGCTTCCGACTCCACCAGAATGTCCAGCACGTCGCGCGGCCCCGTCTCCATCAGCGGGATACGATTCACTGAAATCTGCGCCACCACCGACGGCACCTGGCAGCGTTTGCGAATCCAATCCGCTGGTTTCGTGCTCGCGAGCGCAGCTTCCAGCAGGCCGCCGCTCAACACCTCGCCGCTGTTCTCCGGACGCAGCGCCAGAATCTTTCCCGCGCGCTCCAGGGCCTTCTTCGCAAGTTCGTACGCCGCGGCCGGCAACACCGCCTCGCCCGCCAGGTGCATCGCGACTTGATAAACCGTCTCGCCGCGCCGGAACGACTCCGCGATCAGCAACCGCTCATATTCCGTCCAGCTGAAAGTTGCCGTTGCCGCTTCAGCAGGTTTGTCGCGCCGCGCCGTTGCGGGCTTGTGCAACAGCCTCTGCACGTATTCGCGCAGCGCACCGCCATCCGGTGGCTGCAGATTGTTGCGATATGCGGCCAACATATCGCGAAAAGTGTCGGCAGCCGTCAGCACCACTTCCGCAATCAGCCCGGCGTGCTCCTTCACCAGGTCCGGCGTCAGAACGTCTTCCATTTCGTGCGCCAGTTCACTCAGCTCGCGATAGCCGCACGCCGCGGAATCTCCCTTCAACGTGTGCACAGCCCTGCGCACGCTGCGCAAGCTTTCCTTGTCGTGGGGGCGCTCTTCCAGCGCCAGCCCCGCATCATTCATCGCCTGCAGAATTTCCTCCGCGCTCTCGAAAAAGAGATCGCGAAGTTCCGAGGCCCGATCATCGGGAGAAAACGTCACTGAGGCCCCTCGATTCGCTGGTACACCGTCGCGTTGTTCTGATGAATCATGTGGAATCTTTTCGTCAGGCCAAACAAACTTTCCGCGTGCCCCACGAACAAATAGCCTTCCGGGTTCAAGCAGCGATGGAATTTATCAATCAACCGCTTCTGTTCCGCCTCGTCGAAATAAATCATCACGTTGCGGCAAAAAATCGCGTCATTCCGCTGCGGCAGGTATTCCGTCTTCAAATTGTGAAAGTCGAACTGCACCAGGTTCTTCAGCGCCGGCTTCACCGAATATTTATCGCCCACCTTGTCGAAATAACGCAGCCGGCACGTGTAATCCACCGTCTCCATCTGCGCTTCGGTGTAGATTCCCTGTTGCGCCGTCAGCAATGCCGAATAACTGATATCCGAAGCCACAATTTCCACTTTCCACGGCGGAGGAATCAGCGGCTTCGGCGTGGGCATGTCAAAAGGCAGCGGATTTCGCAGGTAGTAATAAGCCAGCGCATCGCAAATCAGAATCGCCAGCGTGTAAGGTTCCTGTCCGGTCGAGCACCCGGCGCTCCATATCCGCAGTGACCAATCCCGCCGCTCCTGCTTGCGCCGCAAAATCTCTTCCAGTACATGTTTTTGAAACAGCTCCAGCTGCGGGCGAATCCGGAAAAAACTCGTCTCGTTCACCGTCAGATTTTCCAGCAGCGCCACCAGTTCCGCCTTGCCTTCGCGGCTGGTCAGCAGCCGGTAATACGAATAGAACGAATCAATCTGGCAGGCTTTCAACCGCCGTTGCAGCCGATCGCGCAGGAAATGCGTGCGCCGTTCATCGAAATACATGCCGCATTCCTGGTACACCAGCGTCTGCAGGAGCTTCAATTCGGGTTCAGTGAGCGGAACCTGCGCTGTGAGAGTGGACATTCGCTCCTCGTCGTTTTTGTTCTCGCGCTAGGTCTTGCCAGTGCCAGCGGCCAGCACCAGCACTAGACGCGTGCCAGATTTTCTGTAGTAAGTGCCGCGGCGGTTTCGGCCACGTCCTCCAGCCTGCGCAGCTCTCCGCGTTGCAATATTTTGCTCAGATCGAGCATCATCACCAGCCGTCCGCGGAGTTTTCCCACGCCGGTGATGTAATTCAATTCGCCTTCCTGAAACACCGAATGCGGCGCTTCAATGTCCGAGGGCGGAATTTTTATTACTTCAGACGCTGAATTCACGATCAATCCGATGCATCGGCTTTCCAGCTCCACCACCACAATTCTGTTTCTCTTGCTGGCTTCGATCACTTTCTCTCCAAATCGTTTGCGCAGATCCACCACCGGGATAATCCGCCCGCGCAGATTAATCACGCCCTCGATGTAATCCGGCGCGTTCGGCACCGATGTAATCTCCGGCACGCGCACAATTTCCCGCACCATCGCGATCGGCAATCCAAAAGTCTCCCGCCCGATCCGGAACCCTACGATTTGGATGTCTTTGTCCATGTTGTTTGTAAAAGCGCTCTAGGAACGAGAAACTTCGGCGTATTCGGCCGGAACATGCCGATCGTTCTCGCTCGAACCGCCGCCGCTGAACGCGCCGCCCGGGCCCTGCCGCCGCCCGAATTGCCGCCGACCCTCAGGGAAACCCTCGTCGAGCACGAAGCGATCCATGGATTCCAGCAGCACGCGTGAAAGCTTGGACATCTGCTCAGCCGCTGCAGCCAACTCCGTCGAACTCGATGTGGACTGCTGCACCAGCTCCCGCATTTTCTCCATCGCGCGCACCACAGCCTGTGAACCCGAAGCCTGCTCCTCGACCGACGAATTAATTTCCTGGGTAATCTCCGTCAGCCGGTTGGTGGCCTTGGCAATCTGGGAAGACCCGCTGGATTGTTCGGTGGTAGCCGCGCCAATCTCCTGCGAGAACTTGTAAACCTCGGACACCACGTCTGAAATTTTCTCCAGCGCGAAGCTCAAGTCCTTATTCAGCAGCAGACCTTCCTGCACCATGGTCGTGCTCTTTTCCATGTTGTCCACGGCTTCCCGCGCTTCCTTCTGAATGCCCTGAATCAATTCCGAAATTTCCTTGGTGGACTGCGTGGACTTTTCCGCCAGCTTGCGCACTTCCTCGGCGACCACCGCGAAACCCAACCCATGCTCGCCCGCGCGCGCCGCTTCAATCGCCGCGTTCAAAGCCAGAAGGTTGGTCTGTTCCGCCAGATCATCAATTACCTCGATGATCTTGCCGATGTCGTCCGCGCGCCGCCCTAGCACATCAATAATTTCCGCCGACGATTGAATCGCATGACTCGTCCGGTTCAATCCCTCGGTCGCCTTGTTCATCGTCACCATGCCGGTTTGGACTTCCTCGCGCGACCGGTGCGATATATCCACAAGCAACTTTGCCGTATCCGCCACCCGCTCGATCGAAGTCACCATCTGATCAATCGAAGCGGAAGTTTCCGCCACGCTCGAGGCCTGCACCTGCGTGTTCTTCACCACGTTCTGCACGTTGATGCTCATCTCGTGCATCGTGCTGGTCACTTCGTCAATCGCAGACGCCGCTTGCACGCTCACCTTCGCTGATTCGTCCGAAGCGCTGGCCATCTGTCCCGAACCGCTCGCCACCTGCGCCGCGCTGTCGCGCACCTGCCGCACCAGGTCTCGCAATCCTCGGGTCATCTGCGCAAACGCCTTGGCCATCGTGTCCTGCTGCGAACGCGGTTGCACCGTAACCGACAACTGTCCTTCCGCAATCGCCGCCGAAACCGCAGCCATATCCTTCAAGTGCACGATCATCTTGTTGAAGTTTTGCGCCAGCACGCCCACTTCGTCGTCGCGGTGCGTATCAATCGTCTGCTCCAGGTCGCCCGTCTCCCCAATTCGCCGCGCCACCTCGATCAAATGGTAAATCGGCTCCTTGATGGACTTCGCCGTGTAGAAAGCAATCAGCAATCCCAGCAGCACCGCCAGCAGCGTGCCGGCGGTAGTGATGCCGGTGCTCCACGTCGTCGCCGCTTGCGCCGAACTGTTCGAATCGTCCAGTGATTTGTGCACCGTGTTATCGGCCTGATCCAGCATCGTCGTGGATTTGGTCACCCACGAAGCCGGATCGTGCTGCAGGTAATAAATCTGCAGATCGGAAACCGTCGCGTCCCCAGCGTCCACCTGATGCCGCTTGGCCATCATGGGCTTCGCGAAATTTTCCGACCAGCTCGTTTCCGTATCTCCCACTTGCGCGAGCGCGCTGCGCAGGCCGGGATCGCTCGCTTTGCTCTCCGCTTCTTTCAGCAGCGCCAGCAAATCTCCCACGCCCTTGTTGGTCTTGTCTTCATCGCGCAGGTCACCGCTGAGCAGATAATTGCTCAGATACAGCCTGTCCTGCATCATTTGCGAACGCGCATTGTCGATCGCCTGCTTCGTCGCCAGAGTGGCCTTCACCGTATCCTGCGCGGCGTACTCCCGGCGCACTGTGATCACGTTAATGAAAAACAAAACCAGCATGATCGCCAGAATCGCGCCAAACCCGTAATAGAGTTTCTTGCCGATAGTCATGAGAAATGCCTCCGCTCCCTGCCCGCGACCGCAGTCGCAGGCCCCCGTTCACCCGCGATCAGTTGTGCCCCGAGAAATCGAACTCCACTACTTCCACCGATTCTTTCGCCGCCGGCTCAAACCGCCATTTCTTCAAAGCGTCCTGTGCAGCGCCCACCAGCAACGGACTCCCACCAATCACCTTGGTGTTCGTCACTTTCCCTTCCGCGGAAATCGTCGCTTCGATTTTCACTTTGCCGGTCGCGTTCATTTGCCGCGCCAGTTCTGGATATTCCGGCAGCGTCTTCGTCTTCACTTTTCGTTTCGCGGTGTCCGCCGAATTCTCCTGCGCGTTTGCGCGCGGAGCGGCTGCCAGCGATCCCCCCAGGATCATCGCTAATCCAAAGCTAAGCAGTCGTTTCTTGTGATTCATACGTGCGCCTCCTCAATCGAGGGAAAGGTCCCGCATCGGAAATTGCAATGAGGATGCCATCGGGAAAGTGTTCTTGCGTCACGTTGAAAATTCATCAACTGCACCCGCATGTATATGACCACAAGGCACTTAGTAGGCACCCTGCGCGCGCTCCTGGCTGGGCTCTCCCAGCGCATCCGTCTCAAATGCCCGCCGCCACCCCGTGCGGCGTCTCACACTGCGACGCAGCGAGATTGCTCAATAAGGCAACTTCCGCCGCCCCTTCGCTTGACTCAAATTGAGAACACACCGTAACGTCTTTCTCGTATAGGCGTAGCGCGCGCAGTGCCCCCTAGACCTCCATGCGTGCACTAAAAAGAAGTCGCGATGTCTCACCTCGTCTCAATGGCTCTTTCGAGAGCCTGCTCGCGCAGTTCTCCGCCACCACGCTGGAGCTGAATCCTTCCCTCGGCGCCGCTGAATTCTCACGCCGTCTCACCGCTCGCGCCGCTGAAATGTTGGGCGCGCGCGCGGCAGTCCTCGCCATCGGAAGCGATTCCGAATGGGAAATCGCGGCTCTGAGCGGCCCCGCGCATCGCTGGGATCCCATGACCCAGCATCGCCTGGCGGGCATGTTGGCCGATCAAGCTCGCGTCCCCGGCGAAAAATTGCGCGAAGGCTCCGCCACTATGTTGTTAGGTCGCGGCCTCGCCGATGCGCTGGTGTGGCAGGAATTGGTGCTCGCGCGCCTCTCCGGCAGTGAAGGCGAGCTACTCGGCGTGTTGTGCCTGGTAGATGTCTCGCGCGAACTTTCCGCCACGGAACGCCAGCTCCTGGAAGCGCTGGCAGGCCACGCGGCGATGGCGCTCGAAAACGTTAGACTTTTCTCGCGCGTCGAGCAGTCACGAAAACAGTGGGTCGAGGATTTTGACGCCATCTCCGATTTCATCGTCGTCCACGACGCCGGAAATCGCGTCCTGCGCTTGAATCGCGCTCTCGCCGAAGCCCTCGGTCTGCGCCCCACCGAAGCCATCGGCTACGAAATTGACCGTCTGGAAATTCTGGATTCGCCGCCCAGGGAAGGGCATTGCCCCTTCTGCCGCAATCCGCGCCTCGCGCACGAGGAATTCATCCACGAAGCCGGCGAGCGCACATTTTTAATTTCCGCTTCGCGCATTCACAACGCCCAAGGCAACGACTGGCGCACCATCCACGTAATGAAAGACATCACCGATCGCCGCGTCGCCGAACGCCGCTACCGCCGCGAGCGCGATTTCAATAAAAATATCCTCAACAACACGCAAAGCATGATTCTGGTGCTCGACACCGCCGGCCTGGTTAGTTACGCCAACCGCCGCTGCTTTGAGGCCGGCTATCGCGAACAGGATTTGCTCGGACAAGCTCTGGTAGGAATGGTTCCGCCCGCGCGCCGTCCACTGCTCGCCGAAGCTCTCGAACGCACCCTGCAAGGCGCCGCGCTCGACAATCTCGAAATCCCGCTCTTTCGCGGCAGCGGCACCGCCGGACAATTTTCCATCAGCCTCAGCCCCATGCGCGACGAGCAGGGCGAAATCAACAGCGTGGTCGTAGTCATGACGGACATCACCGACGCCGCCATGCTTCAAGCAAAATTAATGCACACCGAAAAAATGGCCGCGCTAGGTCAGCTCGTCTCCGGCGTCGCCCATGAAGTGAATAATCCGCTGGCCGCCATTGTCGGCTTCACCGATCTGCTGCTGGAAAATCCCGCCGTCCCCGGCGACGCCAAAGAAGAGCTGCAAGTAATCCTGCAGGAAGCCCAGCGCACCCGCGTCATCGTGCAAAACCTGCTGAGCTTTGCGCGCCAGATGCCCGCCCAACGCGAGCCCGCGCAAGTAAATACGATCCTCAAACAGACCATGAAACTCCGCGCCTACGATCTGGAAAACCACGGCGTCGAGCTGACCGAAAAATATGCCGCCGAACTTCCCATGGTCATCGGCGACCCGCACCAACTGCAACAAGTCTTCCTGAATATTCTGAACAATGCGTACGACGCGGTGCAGGAAACTCGTCGCACCGGAAAGATTGAAGTCCAGACCATCCATCGCTCCGACAAAATCGAAATCGTATTTTGCGACAACGGTCCCGGCATCTCTCAGATTGATCGCATCTTCGATCCTTTTTTCACCACCAAGGAAGTCGGCAAAGGCACCGGCCTCGGCTTGAGCATCTGCTACGGCATCATCCAGGCCCATGGCGGTGAAATCAGCGCGAGAAATAATCCCGATGGCGACGGCTCCACATTCGTAGTGCGTTTGCCCATCGCCGAAAAAGCCGCGGAAATGCATGCCGCCAAGGCTGCCGAATGACGGCCACTCCCACGCACGCTCCCATCACCGCCACGCGCTCGCGCATCCTCGTCATCGAAGACGAGCCGTCCGTCGCCGCCTTCGTGCGCGCCGCGCTCGAACGCCACGGCTACGAAGTCACCTCATCTTCCTCCGCGGTCGAGGGCCTGCGCCTTCTCGCGCTCCACGATTTCCGCGGCGTCATCTCCGATTTCCGCACTCCCGGAGGCATCACCGGCTCCGATGTGCACGATTGGCTGCAGCGTCACCGGCCCGAAATGGCAGCACGCATCATTTTCATCACGGGCGATACCGCCAGCGACGAGACCATCGCGCTGCTGGCGCTCGCCGGCACTCCCTGCGTCGAAAAACCCTTCCGCGTTCAGCAATTAATGGACGCGGTTGAAAAGACGATTGGAAAACCATGACTGACGAACTGAAACTCCGCTTCTTGATTGTGGATGACGAACAAAGCATTCGCCGCCTGTGCATCACCGTGGGCCAGGGGCTCGGTTATCTCTGTGCCGAAGCCGAAACTGCAGAAGCCGCGCTCGAATTCCTGGAAACTAGCGCGCCCGATCTGGTGGTCACCGATTTGAAACTTCCCAGCCTCTCCGGCGTCGAGCTGCTGCGCAAAATAAAGGAATTACTGCCGCGCGCCGAAGTCGCCATCATGACCGGCCACGGTTCCGTCGAGACCGCCGTGGACGCCATGCGCCAGGGCGCCTACGATTACATCGAGAAACCCTTTCGCGTCGAGCGCCTGCGCCAGCTCCTCCAGCGCATGGCTGAGAAAGTCCGGCTCGTTACCGAAAATCAATTCCTGCGCGAGCGCGTCAACACCGTCACCGATATGGACGGCATCGTCGGCACCTCCGCCAAAATTCAAGATGTCCTGCGCATGATCTCGCGCCTGAAAGAAACTCGCACGCCCGTGTTAATCACCGGAGAAAGCGGCACGGGAAAAGAATTGGTTGCGCGCGCCATTCACTTCCGCGGCCCGCTCGCTGAGATGCCATTCGTCGCCGTGGATTGCGGCTCCCTCGTTCCCACCTTGATGGAAAGCGAACTCTTCGGCCACGAAAAAGGTTCTTTCACCGGCGCGCTGAAAACCAAGGCCGGCCTTTTCCAAGCAGCAAATGGCGGCACGATTTTCCTCGACGAAATCGGCGAGCTGCCGCTGGAATTGCAAGCCAAGCTGCTGCGCGTCCTGCAGGAAAAAGAAGTCCGTCCAGTGGGCAGCAATGAAAAAGTTCCCGTGGACGTCCGCGTCATCGCCGCCACCAACCGCGATCTCGAATCCGCCTACCGCGCCGGAACTTTTCGCAAAGATCTCTACTTCCGTCTCAACGTAGTCACCGTACACGTCCCGGGCCTGCGCGAACGCCGTTCCGACATCCCGCAGCTAGCGCATTATTTCCTCGACCGCTACGCCGCCGGAGAAAATATTCAAGTCACTCCCTCGGCCATGAAAAGTTTCCTGCAATACGAATGGCCCGGCAACGTCCGTGAACTGGAAAATTGCATAGCCCGCGCCATAGCCCTCGGCGATCATCACATGATAGATGTCGAAGATCTCCCGCCCGCCATCCGCGCTCCGCAGGATAGCAGCCCCGCCAACGGCGACTCCGCCTCCCTCTCCACCACCGCCCTGGCCGACCTCGAGCGCATGACCATCCTCCGCGTCTTCGAAAAGGCCGGCGGCGATAAAGCCCTGGCCGGCAGAATGCTCGGCATCAGCCGCGCCACGCTCTATCGCAAGCTCAAGCTCTACAACATCCCCCTCCGCGCCGCGCACAAACACGAAGTCCAACTCGCGTCCTGAAGAGTCTGGCTGCATACCTTTGATTTGCGTCAACGCTCGGCTTCGCAGTCTTCGAGAGACGTCGAGAATCGACGTAGACGTTTCTAGCCACTAGCCACTAATCACTAGCCACTGCCTTTTTCCCCAACGGATATACGCTCTGCCTTCACAGTTCGCCGAAGATTCCCCGCAGCCAGCATTCCGCATTCGGCTCCGCGCCGCATCCGTGAGACGCATCTGTATCACCCTGAGACACCCGCAAGACCGCAGTGCTAATCGGCAATTCGCAACCATCACATAAGGCGACATTTAGCGGCCTAGCCTGCCGTCTGTCTTTGGCCGTCTTCGTGCAAACATCTCCCTGGAAGTGTTTCTGCGTCCGCTACCGGTGCGCGCATTTAGCACGTCGCGGCCGCGGCGCAGTAAGAGACCAGGGGGATCCGTGATCACCGAAGCTGCACTAGACACGGCGGAAGCAAAACAAACGTGCGTCGAAAGATTGTCGCAATTATTTCCCAGCGCTTCGCCCATGCGCATCCCCGTGCGCGTCGTCACACTGGCTACCGCCCGCCGCCCGCTGCAGGAACAAACCGTTATCGAATTCGGAACCGCGCAGGAAGTCCTGTTCTCCTCCACGCTGCCGCTGGAATTTGAAGATGGCGTGCGCGTGCTCAATTCCGATGGTTCGCTCGACGCGCGCGCGATAGTCGTCGCCGTGCGCTATCACGACGGACGAAAAGCCGTCGCTGCCCGGTTCGTGGGAGAAGTGGGCAATTGGATCATAAAACGATGACCCCTAAATCAGACGTCACCACCTTGAAGCCGCCCGCAGCGCAGACAGGCTCCGCGGATTTTGTCGCGCAATGGTCCGAAGCGCGCAATGCCTACCCTTTGTACGCCGCGCTCGCCACCCAATTTAATTTCGGCGCGCTGCCGCATCCCCTCGGCGAATTGCCGCCGCAGCGCCCCACGCGCGAAGTATTCGACAATATTTTGAAATGGGTTGATGGAATTGACGGTCGCGTCCGCGCCTTTCAAATCCGCCAGCTTCCGCCGGAAACTCTGAACGCCAGCGAACAGAATCTGCGCGCCTTTCTCCAGCGCCAGCTGCGCAAGCAGGAAAAGACCACCGCGGATCGCGACAAGATCGATCTACTGCTCGTCCAATACTTCGCTCTCTGCGCGCCAGAAGAGCTCTATCGCAAGGAAATTCACCTCGAAGATGTCGCCGAAGTCTTGCAGCCCGTGCTAGCAGGCGCCGATGCCACGCGCCTGGAATGGTGCGAACCGCTGGACAAAATTCTCGACAAAGTCGCGCATTGCGAAAGCCTGCGCGACATGATGGAACTCGGCCTCCTCGAGCAAGGCCGCCTCGTAAAAGAATCCGCCGGCGCCATGTTTTACGATCCGGCCGCGCTGGTGGCTTTCTGCCGCTTCAATTTTCTCCTGCGCCGCGCCTTCATCCGCATGTTGCATGCGGACTTGAGCGCCGTGCGCCAGGCCGCCGAAACTCTGGACGCTAATGGCGTCAAAACAGTCGACTGCCGCCGCGCCGGTTTCTCCGCGGCCGAGACCACCACCCAGTTGCGTTACTACTGCGAAAATTGGAAGCAGCCATTTCATAAGGACTATACCGAAACATCCGTCACCCACGCCTTCGAACAACTGCTTGCCTTGCGCGCCGACCTGGAAGAAGCCCTGGCGCGCGGCCAATCCGTCGCGCCATCGCCTGTGGCTAGCCCGGAAAAGCACCAGCCCGATAAGCGCTCGACCGTTGATCAAACTTCCAAGCCAACGGAGCCGGTCACGCCGCCCGCCGCCGCGGTCCAGGTATCTCCGGCGATTCCGCCTGCACCGAAACAGCCGAGCGCGACCGCTGCCGAAAGAACCGATTCGCCGAAAGCAGCAAGCTCAGCCGCCACCGCCGATAAAGCAGTGCCACCGTCCGGCGACGCAGCAGCACCGCCAGCCGGCGCTCTGGACAAGGAAAAGTGCCTCGAATCTATTTGGGAGCAGCTCATCGCCGAGCCACCTTCGCGCGGACGCTCCATGTCCACGATCGTCTTGCAGAACACCAAAGTCCTGCTCTCGTCCTGGGAAGTCGCGGCCTTCGTCGCCGAAGGCGATCAGGAAGCAGAAGACCTGCGCCGCGCCGTTGTCGCTCGCGCTCTGCTCGCCGTCGCCACCGAAGAACGCAAACGTTCCGGTGACCTCAGCCAGCTGGCAGCCGCGCTCACGCTAGCGAAAGCAGAAGTCTCCTATTTCCAGGGACGCGTCGAGCAAGCCAAGCGCGCCAAGAACACCGAAGCCGCGGTAAATCTCGGCATCAGCACCAAACGCCTGCTCTCATTCATAGAGGAAGCCGAAAAATTGCAGCCCTGAGCACTCTGCGCGTGAGAACTCGAGAATCTTTGTAGGTCGTAGTCTTGCAACAACGCAAAAACGCACGCGGCCCAAGGTTTCGTCTTTGTAGCGGCCGGTTCAGGTTCATCGAACCGGGCAGCCGTTGATTTTGTTTTGCGGTGGCCGTCGCCTTTCGCAGCGCCGGCGTCTCGCCGACTCTTTTGTTCTTGTCTTTGACTTTGCCGTCGCCTTTGACTTTGCTTGGGGGAACACCGTTGACTCACGCCAGCGTCCTGATCGTCTCGGACGACACTGAATTCGCGCGCACCGTTGCCGCTCGCTGGCAAGCCGAACGCCGCGTCCCGGAGATCACCCTCACCACCAGCGACGTCTGGCAATCCTCGGCCGCAGAAGGCTACAACCTGGTAATCGTCGGCCCCGTGCGCAACAATAAAATCAGCGGCATCCTCTCCGCGCTCAACGCCACCTCAACCACCGCCGCCACGATCTACGTCTCCACCGAAGCAGAGGCCCGCGAGGCACAGCAGCTCGCCGCCGCACATCCACACGTCTCAGTAATCCCGCGCGAAGACGGCTGGATCGGCACCCTGATCCTGGTCGCCGGAGAAGCCCTCCGTCGCGCCGCCGCCACCGCCCGCGCCCAACGCGCCGAACGAGTAGCCGCCGAAGCACAACGCCACGCTGTCCTTGGCCGCTACATGCTCGACGTGCGCCCCAGCCTCAACAACGCGCTCACCAGCGTCCTGGGCAACGCCGACCTGCTGCTCCTGGACGCCGAATCAATTCATCCTGACGCGCTCGAGCAAATCCGCACCATCCACACCATGGCGCTGCGTCTGAACGAAATCATGCAGCGTTTCTCATCCGTAGCCGCCGAAATGCGCGCCGGTGAGAAAGAATCTCAAGCTGAGACAAACAGCGCCTCCCAAATTTCCGCAGCTGGCCTCGCGCGCTAGCACCCACTCCCGTAACCAGTTGAAAAACAATACGGTTGCAATCCAGTCGCACAACAAGAAAAACACTCTGCACATGGTCTTGCACTTGCATTTCTATCTGCGGGTATTTCTGTGGAGGTCCGTCGATGTCGAAGAAAGTTCTGATCGTGGATGATTCCCAGGCGGAACTCCACCTCATGCAGTCCATGCTGCAGCAGGGCGGATTTCAGTCCGTGGGAATTTCCGACCCCACCAGAATCGAAGAGGCCATCGAAGAAGAGCGCCCCAACGTCATCCTGCTCGACGTGGTCATGCCGCGCCGCAATGGCTTCCAGGCTTGCCGCGATCTGAAAAGCCAGCAGCCCTACTCGAATATTCCGGTAATTCTGGTCACCTCGAAATCCGCACCCAGCGATCGCTACTGGGGCGAGCAACAGGGCGCGAATGGCTACGTCACCAAGCCCTTCACGCCGGACGAGCTGCTCAATGCGGTGAAAAGGTTTGCCTGATGTCCCTTGAACGCGAAAACGCGGCGCTTTCCGCTGAACTCGATGGCGGCGCATTCCTGGAGAGCGAAGTTTTTTCCGAGGAGCGTCTGCCCGAGCGCCAGTACTGCGTGTTCCGCGCCGGCCGCGAACGTTTTTGCTTTTCAGTTCTCGAAGTGGAGGAAGTGGTGGACTGGCCCATCGTCACGCGCATTCCGCTCACTCCCGCATTCCTCATGGGGGTGTTCAATCTGCGCGGCACCATCGTTCCATTGATCGACATCGCCTTCACCGAAGGCCGCCGCCCCGGCCTTCTGCCCAAGCACGTAGTCGTCGCGCTCCTGAAAGGCGACGCGCACCGCGAAGACATGCGCCTTGGAATTGCCGCCGACGAAGTCATCGGCACATTTTCCGCCACCGAAGAGGCGCTGCTCGATCAAGCGCCCGCCGACGTCCCGCACTGTCGTGGCATGTTGCGCCACGACGATCGTCTGGCGCTGGTGGTTGACTTGCGCCGGCTGGTGGACGTCTTTCCAGTGCCGGTGATTTGAGCCGCTGCAGTGCCTTTGTAGCGGCCGCCTGCTTTTTCTTTTTAGGCGGGCGTCTTTGACTTTGGTCTTCCGATCTGGGCGATCGAATTTGCAAAAGGCGAAAGGTTTTTAGAGTCAAAAGTTCTCGCGCGCACGTTCCGTTCCGCATCACGGACCGGCCGTGCAAACGTAAATGGGCGCACAAGTTCTTGGGAGGAAGTCATGAAATCTCGTTTGAGTTCCGCAGTCTGGCTGCTCGTATTCTGGGTCGCACTGCTGCTGTTCGCCGCCGTCGGTTCTTCCTACTACGCGGGCGCCCACTCCGCTGCTCCAGGGGCAGACGCCGCGGTCCCCGGGGGCGCCAGTGGCGCGCTGCTAGGCGCAGTCGTGCTGGGCCTCGTCGCGGTGGTCTCCATCGTGTACGTCCTCAGCAAGCGCGTCCTCACTCCCGTGGACGAGCTCGCGAAATTTTCCGAACGAATAGTCTCCGGAGACGTCCGCGCGCGCGTCGAGATCAGTTCCAACGACGAGTTCGGCTTCATCGCCGAAAATTTCAATCGCAGCGCCGCCAAGGTCGCCCACGCCGTCACGAATAAAGAGGCACAGGATTCGCTGCAGCGCAGCATCACCGACCTGCTCAACACCATCAACCAGGTCGCTCGCGGCGACTTGACCATCCGCGGCAAAGTCACCAACGACGCTCTCGGCAACGTCGTGGACTCCGTCAACTTCATGCTCGACAACTTCACTAAAGTTCTCGAGCGCGTTCGCAAAGCCGCCGTGGACGTCAGCGGCAGCGCCAATCAAATTCTTGACGCCGCCGACGACATGACCGCCGGAGCCACCCAGCAGGACCAGGAAATCACCAACACCTCTTCCGCCGTCGAAGAGCTAACCGTCTCCATGAAACAGGTGTCTAACAACGCCGAAGCCAGCGCCGAAGCCGCGCGCCGCGCTCTCGACGCCGCTGAACAAGGCAACCGCGCCGTGCGCGATACGCTGGAAGGCATGCAGCGCATTCGCGCCTCCGTGCAAGCCACCGCCAAGAAAATCAAATCTCTCGGCGATCGCTCACTGGAAATTTCCGAAATCATCAACGTGATTAACGACATCACCGAACAAACCAACCTGCTCGCGCTCAACGCCGCCATCGAAGCCGCCCGCGCCGGAGATGCCGGCCGCGGTTTCGCCGTCGTCGCCGACGAAGTCCGCAAGCTGGCCGAGCACTCCCGCAGCGCCACCAAGGACATCGCCGCGCTCATCAAAGCCATTCAGGCCGAAACAAACGAAGCCGTCGTGGTCATGGAAGACGGCACGCGCGAAGTGGAAGTCGGTGCCGGCCTCGCCGATCAGGCCGGTAAAGCGCTCGAAGCCATTTCTAGCGTCGTGCGTCAATCAGCCGAACTGGTCCAGGAAATTTCTCTGGCCTCGAAGCAGCAGGTGCGCGGCACGGAAGGCGTGGCCAACGCCATGCAAATCATCTCCGGCATCACGCGCCAGACCACGCAGGGCGCCCGCCAAACCGCTTCCACGGTCGGCAACATGGTCAAGCTTTCGGAACAATTAAATGAAGCGCTCGCGCAATTCCGTTCTGGCCGGGCGGGCGAACCGGCCGAGGAGCAGCCGCGTCCGGCCGCGCCCGTGGGTGCGCATCGTTAGGCCGCAGTGATTCCTGGCGCCGGTGCAGCCCGCCGGCCCCGAACGTGCGCCGAACATGAAATCACATCCAGCAACGACGACGAAGCTCAGCGAGTCCGAACTCGATGATATCCGCACGCTGATCGAGCAGCGCTCGGCCATTCTTTTCGATGCATCGCGCGAACGGTTTTTCTCCACCCGCATCCGCGAATACGTCGAAGAAAAGGAACTAGCCGGCGGCACAGAACTCTTCGAACAGGTGAAAAGTTCCAGCATCGAGTACGAAGCCCTGCTGGAGCGCCTGCTGACGCAGGAAACATCTTTCTTTCGTTATCCGGCCGTCTACGACGCGCTGGAAAAACGCATTTTGCCGGAGGTGCAGGAACGCAAATTCTGGCAGAACCCCCGCGCGCTGCGCATCTGGAGCGCGGGCTGTTCCACGGGTGAAGAGGCCTACTCCATCGCCATCACCCTGTGCGACGCGCTGAAATTTGTGGAAGCCTGGGAAATCGAAATTCTCGCGACGGATATCAGCCGCCGCGCGCTGCGCCACGCCGAACGCGGCCTGTACAGCAAGCGCAGCCTGCAAGATGTCTCGCTCGGGCAAGTGGATACTCACTTTGCGAGCACCAAGCACGGCTTTCAGATCAAGCCGCGCATAAGAAAAATGATTTCGTTCGCGCAAATGAATCTGGTCGAGCCGGTGTACGTCGGCAAGCTGGACTGTATCTTCTGCATGAACGTGCTCATGTATTTCTCGGAAGAACGCCGCCTCGCGATTCTGCGGCGCTTTTACGACGCGCTGGAACCGGGCGGATATTTTCTTTTGGGCCACGCGGAGACGCTCTCCAACGTGCCCATGAAGTTCGAATCCCTGGTGATCGGCGATTGCCGCATCTATCGCAAGCCGGTTGCCGCTGAATCGCGCGTCGCATCGGTGCTGGTGGAGGAAAGCCTGTGAACGGGCCCAATCAGGAATCCGTCGAGCTCTTCCTCCAGGAGGCTTCCGAAAACCTCCAGTATCTGCGGGAATATTCCGGCATGTTGCAGGAGCCGCAGACCAGGCCTGAGGACCTCGAAAAACTTTACATCGCCGCGCACACTCTCGCTGGCACTTCCGCCAGCTACGGTTTCCCGCAATTTTCCGAAGTTGCCGCGAAGATGGCGCACATCTTTCATTACGCCATGAACGCCACGCTCACCGCGGACATGCACGGCCCGCTCACCGAGTTTATTTCCGACGCGATTTCCGTGCTCGAATTCGACTTGCTGCAAATCAGCTCCGGCGGCACCGAAACCGAAGAAGACATCCTCGCTTTCAAGCAGCGCTACGCATTTGCGTTTCCGGCCCCGCCCGTGTCGCGCGCTGTCCGCGAAGCTGCCGCCGAAGCCGCGGCCGAAGAACCTGTCGTCGATGCGCCGCCCGCTTATTCATACGTGGACTATCTGCCGCAGGATGGCGATGTCCCGGCCGAAGTCCTGGAGTTTTTCGTACCCGAAGCCGAAGAGCATCTCCAAGCCGTCACCGAATGCCTGCTCGCGCTCGAAGCCAATCCCAACGCGGAAGATATCAACCGCCTCTTCCGCTCCATGCACACCGTGAAGGGCTCCGCCGCGCAGGTCGGCCTCCACCGCCTCTCCGCCGTCGCCCATCGCGTCGAAGATTTAATTGGCCGTCTGCGCGATGGCGAACTGAAACCCAGCGCCAATATCGTGGACATCTGCCTGGAATCCGTGGACGTCCTGAAAAAGTTCCTGCATCGCCAGTGGACCAGCGATGACGAAATGCGCGCCGCCGTGGACCCGCTCCTGGCGCAGATCGCCGAGCTCGCCCCGGAAGAAAACGAAGAAGCAGCTCAGCCTCAATCGGCAACAGCGAGCGGAGCAGAGGCCGAGACCGCGGAGACCGCGATCACCGCGCCAGAAAAACGCCGCGCCGCTCCCGAAGCTCTGCCGCAAGCCAAATCCGTGCGCATCTCGCTCGAGCGTCTGGACCGCATGATGAACGCCGTCGGCGAACTCGTCATCAATCGCACGCGCATGGTCGGCCGTCTCGCCGAGCTAGCCAAACTCGTCGAAGTCCTGAATTTCTCGAAGAGCCGCCTGTCCGGAAAAGTTTCCGAATTCCAGGAGAAACACGAATTCAGCAAAATCCAGCCGTCGCTCGTTCCCGGAAGCCATGCCCCGCAAATGGACACCTTCCGCCCGAATTTCCTGGGCATGCCCGCGATCACTTCCAACGACCTGCTCGAATTCAGCGAGCTGGAAATGGACCGCTACGATGACGTCAACATCCTCTCCCGCTCGCTCACCGAAATTTCCGCGGACGTCAACGTCGTCCTCACCCAGCTCGAAGGCTTCATGGGCCGAGTGGACTCTGATATCGACGAATTCACCAAGCTCGCGCACCACCTCCAGGACGAAATCACAGCCGCGCGCATGGTGCCCATCGGAAATCTCTATACGCGCCTTTCCCGCACGGTGCGCGATGCCGCCAACGCCACGGGCAAGCTCGTCGAGCTTTCCCTTGAAGGCGCGGACACCGAACTCGACAACAATATTATTCAGCATGTTTCCGATCCGCTGATTCACCTGGTGCGCAACGCCGTCGCGCACGGCGTCGAGGACCGCCGCACCCGCCAGCGCAATGGCAAATCCGAAAAAGGCCTCGTCAGCGTCCGCGCCTATCATCGCGGCAACCACATCTTCATCGAAGTGGAGGACGACGGCCGCGGCATTGATTACGATGGCGCCCGCCGCCGCGTCGTCGAAATGGGCGCGATGTCTTCCATCGCCGCCGCCGAGCTCACCGAACGCGAACTGCGCGAATTTCTTTTCCGTCCCGGCTTCACCACCGCCGCTGCCATGACGGAGCTTGCCGGCCGCGGCGTCGGCCTCGACGTCGTCCGCGCCAACGTGCACGCCCTGAACGGTGAAATCGAAGTCCGCTCCGAACCCGGCCACGGCGCCACTTTCACTGTAAAAGTTCCGCTCACCCTGATCATCTCGCAAGCGCTCTTCGTGCGCTGCGGCACATCCGTCTTTGCTCTGCCGTTGGCTGTCGTCGAAGAAATTCGCCGCCTCAAGCCCGGCGAAATCGAAGACGTCGGCGGAAAGCTTCTCACCCGCGTGCGCGACGTGGTCACCGAAGTCGTGCGCCTCGACGTCCAACTCGCCCTTCCGCCGCTGGAGCCGCTCAACGGCTATTTCCACATGGTCATCGTCAAAGTTGCCGGAAAACAAGTTGGTGTCGTCGTCGAAGAAGTCCTCGGCAAGGACGAAATCGTAATCAAGAATCTCGGCGATTATCTCCGCAGCGTCAAACTTTTCCCCGGGACCACCATCGCGCCCGATGGCAGCCTGATTCTCCTGATTGATTTGAATCGTCTCGCCTCCGCGGACACCGCAGAGCGCAATGCGCTCCCCGCCTCTTCGCCCGCCGCCCGCGTTTTCGCGCCCGGCGCCGAAGCGGTAGCCGCGGGCAGCATTCCCGCCGGAGCCGTGGACTCGATCGAAAACGATCGGGTAGTCGTCGTCGTCGACGACTCCATCAGTGTGCGCAAATTCGTCGGACGCATGCTCGAGAAAGCTGGCTATCGCGTGAAACTCGCCTCCGATGGTCTGGAAGCTTCCGAAATCGTCGCGCAGATCGGCTGCCACCTGGTGATCACCGACCTCGAAATGCCGCGCATGAATGGTTACGAATTGATGGCGCATCTGCGCCAGAATCCCGTCACGCGGAAAATTCCCGTGCTGGTCGTTACCTCCCGCGCCGGCGCAAAACATCGCGACCGCGCCATGAAAGAGGGCGCAGCAGCATTTCTAACCAAGCCCGTGCAGGAAGATCAGCTGGTCTCCACAGTGGACGATTTGATTGGCGCGGAAAAACCAGAAACACGCCGCACGCTAAATGTGCCGCTGCGGCAGGATTCAAATGATTAAGGTCCCGGAAAAGAAAATTCGCGTCCTCGTCGCCGATGATTCCGCCTTCATGTGCAAGGTGCTGAAGGAAATCATCAATTCAGACGCGCAACTGGAAGTCGCCGGCACCGCTCGCGACGGCCGCGAAGCCGTGGCGCTCGCCGAATCGCTGCGCCCAGACGTTATCACCATGGACATCAACATGCCGCATCTCGACGGCCTGCAGGCCACCGAGCTGATCATGTCGCAGCATCCGCGGCCCGTCGTGATCGTCAGCTCCGAATCCCGCGAAGGCGCCGCCAGCACTCTGCGCGCCCTCGAACTCGGCGCCATTGATTTCGTGCCCAAGCCCACCAACGGCATTGATCTCGATATGCGCAATATCCGCGAAGAACTGACGCGCAAACTAAAGATGGCCGCAAAAGTTCGCGTCGTGCGCACCGCCACCATGTCGAAGCTGACGGCACACGCGCCGGTCCCACTCTCATCGGCTACCGCACACGGCCCGGACCGCGCCGCACAACACGGTGTCGGCAACGGCACAAAATTTCCACTGGTCGTAATCGCCGCGTCCACCGGCGGACCCGCCGCCGTCATGCGGGTGGTCGCGGGCTTGCCCAAAGATCTGCAGGCTGCAGTCCTGCTGGTGCTGCACATGCCCGCCGCATTCACCAGTCAATTCACCATTCAGCTCGCGGAAATTTCCCGCTTGCCCGTGAAAGAAGCCGAATCGCACGAAGCCCCGCAGCCCGGCGTAATCTATCTCTGCCCCGGAGCCAATCATCTGCGAATTTCTTCCACCGGAAAAATCGCGCTCGATGGCGGCCCGCGCATCGAAGGCTATCGCCCCTGCGCCGATGTCGCCCTGGAATCCGCAGCAGCCTTCGCGCGCCCGCTCACCCTCGCCGTCGTTCTCACCGGCATGGGCAACGACGCCTCCAAAGGTGTCCAAGCCGTGAAAGCTGCCGGCGGCCACGTTATCGTGCAGGACGAAGCCACCTCCGTAATCTTCGGCATGCCCGCCGAAGCCATCAAGACCGGCTCAGTGGACGAAATTCTTCCCCTCGATCAAATCAGCGCCGCCATCGAAAAGCGCATCGCGAAAATCACCCGCCTGGCTCCCATAGGTGCGCGATGAAAATCGCCGCGCAAGACGCCACCAAAGCGCGCCGCTCGCGCTCCACCGAAGCCGTGATTTTGTTTTGCATCGGCACGCAAACCTTCGCCATCGCCGCTGATGCGGTGCAGGAAATTCGCAGCACGGACAGCCTCGCCACCGCCGCCGTCGAAATGGAACTCGCCGAAGTCCCCAAAGTTCGCCACCTGGTCGAACGCAGCCATCGCACCTACTACGTCGTCAGCGGTTGCGCGCACTTCGGTCTGCGCGCCACGCGCCCCACTCTCGTCCTGATCCTGCGCCAAATTCGCACTGCGGTGCTCGTGGATTCCATTGAACGAATGGCGGAAATTCCCATCGTGCACGCCTTGCCGCAAGCCTTTCAAGGCGCAGAGCGTCACTGGTATCGCGGCCTCACCTACCTCGAAGACCGCGTCATCCCGGTAATCAAGCCAGACGGTTTTCTCACTCCCCAGGAATTCGCGCGCCTCGATCGCGCCGCGAAATCCATAGAAGCTCGCCACGAACTCGAAGGAGCCGTGCAAGCATGAGCGCCGCCGAAAATCACGCGCGCAAATCCTGGGTGCTGCTGCACGTGGGCAGCCGCCGCTTCGCGCTGCCCGCCGAGTCGGTCATGGAACTCGCGCCTCCCGTGCGCCTGCATAGTTTTCCGCACACCTCGCGCTTCATCGCCGGAGTGATCGTCCGTCGGGGCCGCATCGTTCCGGTGTACGACGTTGCGCCGGTTCTCTGCGGCCGCGAATCGTCCGTGCACCGTTTTTATCTCATCGCCGACCGCGCTTTCGGCACGGGCCACGATGCCGGCGAAGCCAGCGCCATCCCGGTGAATGGCGAATGCGAGCTAGCCACCGGCGAAATGCAACCGCCGCAAGAAAACGCTCCACCCTATTTCGCCGGCACCCTCGCCATCGAAAATGAAAATATAGATGTGCTGGATTTGCAGAAGCTCGTAACCAGCGCCGGCCGCATCGATCCCGGCGCGACAAATCACGCGGAGCCGCGCCCATGAACGCCCTCGCAAATCTTCCGCGTATCCTGCTCATCGATAGCAACGTCTATTTCGCCAAGCGCGTCGGCGAAGCATTACAGCAGGTCGGTTTCGAAGTCGTCCCCTGCACCCAAGCCGCGTACGCGCTCACTATGCTCGAATGGAACGCGCCCGCCGCCATCTTGTGCGCCACCAATCTCCGCGAAATGGGCGCCTTGGAAATGGCTCCCATACTGCGTGCCGATGCCAACTCCGCGCACATTCCGCTCATCGCCATCGGCGGAGGCGGCGCCGGCGCAGGCGATCAAGCTCTCCTCGAGGCCTATCGCGCCGGCTGCGACGATTTCATCGATCGCCGCCGCTCGCCCTCGGACATCGCCGCGCACGTGCGCAATTTTCTCGTCAGCCGTCAGGACGGTTTTCAGCCCACGCAAATGCTCACCAGCGCCGAAACGGATTTGAGCGGCAACCTTCAGCATCTCGATTTGCCGGGAGTCATCCAGATGCTCGGCCAGGCCCGCCAGACCGGCGCGCTGCACATCAATGCGGTGGACGCCGACGGAATTATTTTCTTCGAAGGCGGCGAAATCACTCACGCCGAATGCGGCATGTTGTTCGGCGATGAAGCCGTCACCCAAATCGTCGCCACCTGCCAGGGCGCGGTCAAAGGCGTTTACAAATTCGTGTACGGAGCCAACGCCACGCAGCGCACCGTGCTGCGCTCCGCCACCGATCTGCTCCTCGATGCCATGCGCGAATTCGATGAATCGCAAAGAGACTCCGAAGAAGGCTCTCCAGACGACTCCGGGCCACACGCCGATCAAGATAATGTCGAAAAGGAATCGCTATGAGCGAAACGCAAGTTCTCACCGCCGCACGCACTCCGACGGTCTATTTCATTGACGATAGCGCCACAATGCGCGAAGTCATCAAGATCGCCTTCCGCAAGGAGAATATTAACGTCATCACCTGCGCGGACGCCGCTTCAGCCCTCGCCCAATTCGCGGACTCCGCTCCCGACGCGGTCATCACCGACGTGATCATGCCCGATAAAGACGGCTATGAAGTCTGCCAGTTCATCAAAGAACACGAACGCTTCGGAAAAACTCCGGTAATCCTGATGTCTGGCGTAGTGAATCGCACCGTCGCGGAAAAAGCCATGCAGGTGAAGGCCGACGAGCTCGTGCGCAAACCTTTCCAGCCGCAGGATCTGATCGCTCGCGTCAAAAGTCTTCTGAATCCGGCCGGCGCCAGCCCCGCACAACGCAGCTCGTTGCGCGAAGAAGATGCCAATTCGTCGCAGGCCGCCAGCCGCGTTCTCAGCGGCCTCTTCTCGCCGCCCCCCGCTCCACAATATGGCGCGCCGCAAAATGCCGCGCCCGCAAATTTCGCGCCTGCCAATCCCGTCACCACCTCCGCATGGCGCACCGAACCCGCGGAAACATTTGCGCCGCGTCCCAGCGCAGCAGCCACGCGTCTCGCGCCGCCTCCAGCCCAGCAGCAACGCGCGGCAGCCGCGCCACCTTCAGCCGAAATGCAAAAGCTGCGTCACGAAATCCGCCGCCTCGAACTGCTCGTAAAAAAACTCCAGGCCGAACTAGAAGCCCAAAAACAATACAGCGCCGCCCTCGAAGCCGACTTCAAATCCATGCAGGAAACCGAATAACGCCTCCTCGCTTCCGGATTTGCCGGAGGTGTACACTTGCGCTTCATGAAATTTCAGCGGCATTTCCTTCTGATTCCGATTGCCGGCATCGTCATGTTCTACCTGTTCTGGATGTTTCGCTCCGCTCCGTGGAATGCCATGCGCTGGACGGCCGCAATTCTGATGGTCGCCTCATTCATTCTGTTTTCCATCGCCCACGTGCAATTGGGCTCCTCGTTTTCCGTAAGCGCCCAGGCCCGAAACCTCGTCACCACGGGCCTTTACTCGCGCATTCGCAATCCCATCTACCTTTTCGGCGGGCTGCTGATCGTCGGAGTGCTTTTGTTTCTCGATCAGCCGCGATATTTGTTGGTTTTTCTCATCCTCATACCGCTGCAACTCGTGCGCATGAGCCAGGAAGGAAAGGTCTTGGAAGAAAAGTTCGGCGATGCCTATCGCAAATACAAGAAAAGCACGTGGTTCTAGGCGCCGGCTTGTCGCCGTTGAATTTGTGGCCGCCTGCTTCTTAGGCGGATGTCTTTGATTTTCTCGACGCCCTCACTCCAACCCCTTCCCCCGCAAAAAATCCCGCGCCACATCCGCAATGTCCCGATGCTCCCCATCCACCTCATAATTCATCCGCCGCATCTCCTCATCACTAATCTTCCCCGCCAATTCCAGCAAAGCCTTCCGCATTTCTGGAAAGCGCGTGAACGCATCCGCCCGCACCACCGGCACCGCCTCATAAGGCGGAAAATAATGTTTGTCGTCCTCGAGCATCGTCAAATCCCGCGCCGCCAACAAGCCATCCGTGGAATTTCCCGCTACTAAATCCACCTGTTTCTCCAAAATCGCCCGATAAAGCAATCCTAGATCCATAATCTGCGGCGTCTCTCGAAACGCCAGCCCATAAGTCCGCGCCAATCCCGCAAATCCGTCTGGCCGCTCCATGAATTCGTAGCCAAATCCGGCGCGCCAGTCATGCGCATACGGCGCCGCGTCCGAAATTGTTTTTAAATGCAGCCGCCGCGCATCCTCCCCCCGCACCACGATCGCAAAAGTATTGTTGAACCCCAGCGAAGGCAGCACTGCCAATCCAAATCGCTGCTGATACTCACTCCGCACGCGCTGCAACACCGCCGCAGGATCGGACTCCAGCGGATCATGCAAAATGGCGGTCAAAGCCGTCCCCGTGTACTCCACGTACAAATCAATGCGTCCCGCCAGCAGCGCCTGCTGGCAAATGTAAGATCCCGCCAGATAAAATCGGCGCGTAACTTCGCGATGCGTGCGCGCCTCCAGATGCTGCGCCACAATCTCCCCGAGCAAAGCCTGCTCGGAAAAATTCTTCGACCCAACCACAATCTCATCGTGCCGCGCCGCGCCACACGAGCCCAGCACGATCACCCACGCAAACACCACGCCAGCGAAAATGTCCAGCCGCCACCCTGCACCGCGCATCATGATCGCGCGGGCTGCCATCGGCGTTCGCACACGCCCAATAGAAAATCCGCAATCAAAGCCAGCAAAGCCGCCGGAATCGCCCCCGCCAATATCAATTGATTGTTCACCATCGCCAATCCGCGAAAAATAAATTCGCCCAGTCCTCCCGCTCCCACCGCCGCCGCAATCGTCGCGATCCCCACCGTCAGCACTGTCGCCACGCGAATTCCCGCCAGCATCGTTGAAAACGAAAGCGGCAATTCCACCTGCAACAGAATCTGCCGCTCGGTCATGCCCATGCCGCGCGCCGCATCACGGATCGCGGCGTCCACGCCCGTAATTCCCGCCGCCGTATTCCGAATAATCGGTAGAAGCGCATACAACGCCAGGGCCGCGATCGCCAGCCGGTCCGCGCGATCGCCCAGCCACGGCACCGGCAGCAAAAATCCAAAAAGCGCCAGGCTCGGAATCGTTTCCGCAATATTTGCCCCGCCCAGAATCGGCTTCGCGAGCCACGGCCGCCGCGCCACCAATATTCCCAGCGGCACGCCCACGGCCACCGCCAGCAGCATCGCAATCCCCACCAGCCACACATGTTCCAGCGTCGCCTGCAAAATCTCCCGATGATGTCGCGCAAAATATTCCAGCAGATTCATCCCGGCCCCTCCATCTTTTCCAGCATTCGCACATTCGCAATGTACGCGGCGGTCACTGGCTCCGTCGCGCTCATAAAATCCTTCGGTGTATAAAGTCCCACCAGCGCCCCCGCGTCAATCACCCCGATGCGATCGCCCAGCAGCAGCGCTTCAGCCACGTGATGCGTCACGATCACAATCGTTTTCTTCAGCCGCCGCTGCAGCTCTTGAAATTCGCACTGCACCTCGGCCCGCGTCAGCGGATCCAGCGCCCCAAATGGCTCGTCCATCAGCAGGATCGGCGGATCCGCCGCCAGCGCACGCGCCACGCCCACGCGCTGCCGTTGCCCTCCGGAAAGTTGGTGCGGATAACGATGCAGAAATTCCGCCGCACTCAACCCTACCAGTTGCAAAAGCTCGCCCACGCGCCGCCGCACGCGCTCTTCCGGCCAGCGCTCCAGCCGCGGCACCAGGGAAATATTCTGTTCCACGGTGAAATGCGGAAATAATCCAACTTCCTGAATCACATAACCGATTTGCCGCCGCAGCTCAATCGGATCGCCTTCCAGCGTCGCGCGTCCGTTCACCAGCACCGCCCCTTCGCTCGGCTCCAGCATCCGGTTGATCAATTTCAAAGCCGTGGATTTCCCCGCCCCGCTGCGCCCCAATAAAACCAAAGTCTCGCCGCCCTGCACCGCCAAATTCAAATCATGCAAAAGCGCCCGCCCATTAGGCAGCCGGTACCCCGCGTGGCGAAATTCAATGACAGGTTGCGAATCGGGCAGGGAACCGCCCCCGGAAGTTCGTTCAGTGTCAGCGCTCATGCAGTTGACAGCGGCCCACAGCGCCACAGCCTCAAACTGCGCCAGCCGCGTCTCGCGCAGGCTAACAAGCGCTACCAACAGTGTCAAACGTCGACAACGTTTCTGTGCGACACATCGCTCCCTAGTTCCTCTGCCCACAACCAAAGAATCCCGCGCGCATCCACCCTCATCTCATAAAGCAGCAATATCCAGACACCAACAACATCCAAGGGAGTAACAAGTGAGCAAGCTAAAAGGTAAAGTCGCAGTCGTAACCGGCGCTTCCAAAGGCATCGGCGCAGCCATCGCCCAAGCCCTAGCCGCCGAAGGCGCATCGGTCGTCGTAAACTACGCTTCCAGCAAAGCCGGCGCCGATAAAGTCGTAGCAGCCATCACCGCAGCCGGCGGCAAAGCCGTTGCCGTAGGTGGCGACGTTTCCAAAGCCGCCGAAGCCCAGGGCATCGTCGCGGCAGCCATCAAAAATTACGGCCGCCTCGACATTCTCGTCAATAATTCTGGCGTGTACGAATTCGCGCCACTCGAAGCCGTCACCGAAGATTCCTTCCACCGCCAATTCAACATCAACGTCCTCGGCCTCCTCCTCGTCACCCAGGCCGCCGCCAAGCATCTCGGCGCTGGCGCCAGCATCATTAATATCGGCTCCGGTGTCAGCCGCCTCACTCCTCCCACCAGCTCGGTTTATGCCGCCACCAAAGGCGCGGTTGATGCCATCACCGGCGTTCTCGCTCGCGAACTCGGTCCCAAGCAGATCCGCGTCAACAGCATCAACCCCGGAATGGTCGAAACAGAAGGCACTGTCACCGGCGGCTTCATCGGTTCCGAGTTCGAGAAGGCGCTAATCGCTCAAGCCCCGCTGGGTCGCACCGGCAGGGTCGGAGACATCTCCACCATCGCCGTCTTCCTCGCCTCCGGCGACTCCGGCTGGCTAACCGGCGAGCAACTCCTCGCCACCGGCGGCATCCGCTAATCCACATCCACCGCAACCAAACTGCGTTTATGTCGAGGTAGGGGCGCTGCTTGCTGCGCCCCTTCTCGGCACAGCGTCAGACCAACCAGCGTCGCTCTTGAATTCGTAGGGGCACGGCATGCCGTGCCCGCGCTCCCCGAACCTCGGCCGCCGATCTCGCGCGACTTCTCTCGAGTTACCCCAATCCCATCTACAAGTTACCTCTCTAAGCAGTTCTACGAATAGTTATCAATCTGCAACTGTGTTAACGTGAGTCGGGGCACTATTGAAGCCCTCAAAGGATGCAACATGCTCGCTCCAGCCCAAATCGGGAATCCCATCGCCCCGGAACCTCTCGTCGGCCTCTCCCAGCAGCGAAGTGGCCCGCTCCCATCACTCTCCACTCATCACTGGTCATTGCCTTTTCCTAATCGCTACCCAATTATTAGATTTGCACGCAAACCATTGAAAACAAAGGAAAGCGACCCATGTTAATCGCTACTTTTTCTGCCCTCTTCGCGGGCGAGAAATCTGTTGCGCCCAAGCCATCGCAAAGGTATAAGCGGCGCAATTGTTTAAGGCGCCAGATTACAAGAGCAGCCGATCAATGACCGAATCCCCAAACCCGAACATCGAAACCGCCACGCGCCCTGCCTCCGCCTCCAGCTCCCTCTGGAACAAGGACCTGGCCCCCATCCCGCCCAATCAACGCACCTGGGGCACCTACAACTATGCCGCGCTCTGGGTCGCCATGAGCGTCAACATCCCCACCTACATGCTAGCCAGCGCCATGATCGCTGGCGGCATGAATTGGAAGCAAGCCATCTTCACCGTATTTCTCGGCAACATCATCGTGCTGATTCCTATGCTCCTCAACGCGCACGCCGGCGCCGAATACGGCATTCCATTTCCGGTTTTCGCGCGCGCTTCTTTCGGCGTGCTCGGCGCCAACGTCCCGGCAGTCTTGCGCGCCCTAGTAGCCTGCGGCTGGTTCGGAATTCAAACCTGGATCGGCGGCGAAGCGATCAATACGCTGCTCGCGGCCATGATTCACGGATGGGATCACGCGTGGCTCTGCTTCCTGCTTTTCTGGCTGCTGAATCTCGCCGTTATTCTGCGCGGCATCGAAGCCATCCGTTACCTGCAAGGTGTCACCGCTCCCGCGCTGCTGATCCTGGGTCTCGCGATGCTCGGCTGGGCCTATACCAAAGCTGGCGGCCTCGGTCCCATGCTCTCCACGCCCTCGCAATTTCACACCTTCCGCGAATTTTTCGCGTTCTTCGTTCCTTCGCTCACCGGCGTGGTAGCGTTCTGGGCCACGGTCGCGCTGAACATTCCAGATTTCACGCGTTACGCCAAAGGCCAGCGCGAACAAATGCTCGGCCAGGCGCTCGGCCTGCCTACGACGATGACGTTTTATTCTTTCATCGGCATCGCGGTCACTTCCGCGACGGTGGTTGTGTTCGGCCACGCGATCTGGGATCCCGTAGAAGTGCTCAGCCGCCTGGGGAATCCGCTGGCGGTAGTGGTGGCCATGCTCGCGCTGCTGCTCGCCACTCTCAACGTCAACGTAGCCGCCAACGTCGTCTCGCCCTCCAACGATTTTTCAAATCTCTATCCGCGCAAGATCAGTTTCAAGCTCGGCGGCGTCATCACTTGTTTTATCGGCCTGCTGATGCAGCCGTGGCGCTGGCTCTCCAGCCACGGCAGCTACGTGATGGGTTGGCTGGTGGGCTATTCCAGTTTTCTGGGTCCGATCGCCGGTGTGATGATCGCGGATTATTACGTCCTGCACAAACGCGTGATTCTCGCGGACGATCTATACCAGCGCGGCGGCGCCTACGAATTTTCCCGCGGATTCAATTGGCGTGCCATCGGCGCCCTCATCGCCGGGGTAGCCGTAGCGCTGAGCGGCCTGGAAATTCCCGCGCTCCACGGCCTATATCCCTACGCCTGGTTCGTAGGTTTCGCCGTCTCGTTTTTCCTGTACCTGTTGCTGATGCGTAGTTCGCGCGCCGGAATGTCGAAATGATGCGAGGAAAAAAGTGAGCTTTTGTAGCGGCGGTCTTCAGACCGCCAGCAGTTCTCGCCGCGCACCGAGAACGCACCAAAATGTGCCACGAGTCTCAGACAAAAAAATCATTGCGCCAGAAAGTTTCGTACGTCGCGCAAAACCTTATACAACATCGCGTCTGTAAGCTTTCCTGTAAATGTATTCTGCTGGCTCGGATGGTACGACGCGAACAAACGCGGCAAATCGCCTGGCAGTTCATAGCTCGCTCCATGCCGAAAAGGAAACGCAGCCAAAGTCGAAATCTGCCTGCGCTCTTTCAGCAGTCCCAGATAAGCCCGCATCGCGATGCTCCCGAGCACAAGCACCGCGCGCGGCCGCAGAAATTCGATCTCGCTCTCCAGATAGTGCCGGCAATTCGCCAGCTCCCCAGGCAGCGGCTTGTTCGCTGGCGGCGCGCAGCGCAAAGTCGCGGCCATATAAGCATCCTTCAACGCAAGCCCGTCTTCGCGATTCGTGGATGTCGGCTGATTCGCAAACCCCGCGCGAAACAGCGCCTTGTATAGAAAATCACCAGAGCGGTCGCCCGTGAACATGCGTCCGGTGCGATTCGCGCCATGCGCCGCAGGTGCCAGGCCCAGAATCAAGAGCTCAGCGCGCGGATCGCCAAAGCCGGGAACCGGCTTGCCCCAATAATCCCAAGCGAGAAACGAACGCCGCTTGTCTCGCGCGACCTGTTCGCGATACCGTACGAGTCGCGGACACGCGCGACAGTGAATGATTTCCTGATTGAGCTTTTCCAATTCGCTCAAGCGGCGCTCCCGCTGAAAAGTTATCATGAACCCGGCCGGGCGTCGCAGGCGTCTAACGAGCGTGTCGCGAAATCTTGCAGCGCCACACCGCGGCACCATGCAGCACGAACGCTCGTAGTCTGCGGACGATCACGCAGCGGCAGCGCACCCAAAACTTCGGAGCCAATGGATCTCGATGCCTAACGCGCCAGAAAAAATCCTCATCCTCGATCCGCACAGCCGCGAGGACTTGCGCGCCGCGCTACAGTCGGCCGGATACGACGTCGCCGTCTTTGCGACCACCCGCGAAGGACTCGACGCCATCCATCAGACTGGCGCCGATCTTGTGCTGCTCGATGCCGCCGTGCAAGAGCCCGGCTCCGGCGAAATCCTGGCCACGATTCGCGGCTCCGCGAAAACCGCGGCTATGCGCGTCCTGCTGCTCGTCGCCGGGGGAAGCGAACAGCGCGCCTCTGCCCTGGATCTGGGCGCGAATGACGCCATCTCGACCCCTTACGATTCGCGCGAATTGTTGGCACGCGTCCGCGCGTGCCTGCGCGTGCAACGCGCAGAAAACGAGCTGCGCGAAAAGATGCGCATCGCCGAAGAAGGCCAGCAGATTGCGCACACCGCGTTCGAGGCGCTCGCCGTCACCGAAAAGATGACCAGCGACGCGTTCTCGCTCGATCGCAAGCTCAAGACCGGTCTCGCGGCAGTGCTCGCCGTGGCCATCGTGATGGCCGGAATTTATTTTCTCTTTGCGCGCAGCGCGCAGAAAGTCACCCAGCGCTCGAATTCGATTCTCGCCAAGCTCGAAGGCGGAATCCTCCGCCAGCAGGACTTGATCGCCGAAGCGCGCAAGCTGCGCGCGCAACAGGGCATCGAGTCCGGAGCTGCGAGCGTGGAGCCCGTAGCTAAAGACGATCTGAAGAAGCAAGCCGAAGACTTGAAGGCCAAAATGGCCACCGCCAATTCAGACGACGCAGTCGGCCTGCAAAAACAATTGCAAGAAACCAATGCGCGCCTGCAGCGGCTCGAGGCGCAGGGCCAGGCCGCGCAAAGTATTATTCCGGTGGATGTGCAGTCCGTCTGCCTGCTGCACGTGGCCGTGGCGTTCAGCGACCAGCAATCGGGACGCCGCTTGCGCTACGGTGGCCTCAACGAGCAGGGCGAGCCCATTCAGGATAGCGAAGGCAATCCGGTACTGACGCTGGACGGAAACGGGCCGGAAGTTAAGATGGACGTTTTCGGCACCGGCTTCGTCGCCGGATCGAACGGGCGAGTAATCACCAATCGCCACGTCGCCGAGCCTTGGTGGAAGAACGAAGAGATCGCCCAGATCACCGGCCAAGGCTTGCAGCCGCAAATCTCCGCGATCCGCGCTTATTTTCCGGGTGATCCGCGCGCGTTCCACGCCGAGATACAGGATATTTCAGAAGTGACGGACCTCGCCTCCGTCCGCGTGGATCTGCAGGACCTGAAGCGCCCCGTCCTCGCGATTGACACCGGCAAGAATTCAGCCCTGAGCGGACAACCCGTCATCCTGATGGGTTACGCCACCGGCCTGGCCGCGATCCTTGCGCGCACCGATGAAGAATCCGCGCAGGATATTTTGAAGAAAAGCGGCAGCGACGTTTCGCAAGTGCTCAACGAACTCGCCAAGCGCAATTTGATTCACCCGTTGATCACGCAAGGGCACATTGGCGATATCCTGCCGGATAAAATCGTGTTCGACGCGCAAACAACTTCCGGTGGCTCGGGCGGACCGCTCTTCAACCGCGATGGCAAAGTCATCGGCGTGACGGTAGCGATCTTGAAAGGTTTCGGCGGCTCGAATTTCGGCATTCCCATCCGCTTCTCGCAGCCTCTTCTCTCAAAGTAACGGCCGAAACGCGCAGCTGCACAAGTCGCGCTCCGCGTCATTCTGTTTAACTTTTCACCGATTGATCTTTCACAAAGGCAAAGCGTAGATGAGCGGCCGGATTTTGCTGGTTCTCCAGAAATAAGCCAGGATGATCACGCTGGCGATGGCCGCATACGCGCACCACAGCGAAGTGAACGCGTAGCGCTTGAACGCCATCACCACCAGCAGAATCACCAGGTTGGCCCAGCCGAAAAGTACCATCGCGCGAACCTTGGAAAAAAACAGCGAACCGCAGGTGGCAACCACGTAGAGCACCGCAACCGCGGTGTTGTTGGTCGCTTGATTGATGTACACAATGCTGTTTCCGCGCACGTACACTTGCGTCGGATATGCCGTCAATGCCCACAAAATATAAAGAGTTGTGCCCACGCCAATCGCCAGGAATGGCAGCATGCGCCGCCGGCCTTTTCCGTCCGGCTCAAACAGCAGCACGCTCAGCGGCAGCAGGAAGGGCAGCAGCCCCTGCGCATAGAGCATGAACGCCGCGCCCATGTTGTGCGTGATCGTCGGCGAAAGATAACCATCCAATCCCAGCCACACGAAACCTTCAATGAACTGATGAATCGCGAACAGCAAAGGGAGCGACGCGAAAAGCAATTCGCGCCGGTGCTTCACCTTTCGTCAACGTCACGACGCCTACAGCGCCCAGAGCGGTGCTGCCCACAAAGTTCGCGGTTGCGGAAAAACACATAGTCGATTTTTCCCCCGCGCGAGGATTGCACCGATCTCAGCAGAACGCAAAATATTTCTTACAACGCAGCAGTGAGCGGATTTCCCGGGAATGTGATTTCGGAGCCTCTGCAACGTAGCCCGCGGAGTGGCACGAAACGAGGCGCGCAGCCGGCTCGCGATTCGCCGTGTGATCGGAAACCCGTCGCTTGCCTTCGCCTTCGCAAAATTGACACAGCGTGCTCCGCGCAGCTAGCATAGTTGAAGCGATTGTTCCCTCGGAGGCGGCTCCGAAGGTGTGCCTGCCGAACCCGGTAACGCCGGATCTTGCGCCATGCAAAGCAGCTCGCGTTCGCAAAATATATTGGACCGGATTGTCGAAGCGCGCCGTGCGTCCGTCGCGCATCGCAAACGCGTGCTTCCAGACGTCGCGCTGAAGATGGCGGTGGAAAAGAAAGTCGCGCCGCCGCGCGATTTCCCGGGAGCGTTGGCGCGAGCCGGCAAAATCAATATTATTTCGGAATTGAAAAAAGCTTCGCCTTCGCGCGGTGTGATTCGCGAGGAATATGCTCCGGCGGTGCTGGCCGCGAGCCTGGAAGAAGCCGGCGCCGCTGCTTTGTCGGTGCTTACCGAGGAAGATTTCTTTTCCGGCTCGCTGGGTGACCTGAAAGAGGCCAGCCGCGTGACCAGGATTCCCATCCTGCGCAAGGATTTCATCGTGGATCCGTGGCAGGTGTGGGAAACGCGCGCGGCGGGCGCTGATTCGTTTCTGCTGATCGCGGCGGTGCTGCACGACACGGAATTGCGCGCATTGCTGGAGCTGGGTCGTACTTTAAAAATGGAAGCATTGGTGGAAGTGCACTCGCGCGAAGAGCTCGAACGCGTGCTGGATGCCGGCGCGCGAATCATCGGCGTGAATAATCGCGACCTGCGCGATTTTCAGGTGCATCTGGAAACTTCGCTGGGCTTGGCAGAGGCGATTCCGGAGGATTGCATCGCTGTGAGCGAATCCGGATTGCGCACGCATGACGATCTGGTGCGACTGCAGCGCGCGGGGTTTGACGCGTTTCTGATCGGCGAGCACGTGATGCAGAGCGCCGATCCGGCGACGGCGCTGCGGGCGCTGCTTGCTCCGTCTGGCACGGGGCATACGGCGGCATGAGCAGCGGAGCGTCATGGTGAAAGTGAAAATTTGCGGCATCACCAATTGGAGCGATGCGCGTGGTGCCGTGGAAGCTGGCGCGGATTTTTTGGGATTTAATTTTTATCGCCAGAGCTCGCGCTATATCGCGCCCGCCGCGGCTCGGCGCATTGTGCGGCGCTTGCCCGCGAACGTGGCATCTGTGGGAGTGTTTGTGAACGAAGCGGAGCCTGAAATGCTCGCGATTGCGCGGCGGGTGGGCCTGGATTACGTGCAACTGCACGGGGATGAGACGGCGGAAGTGGTATCGCGCATGCGACGCACGGTTCGCGTGATCAAGGCGATTCGCGTGCGCGGTTCCTTCCGCGCTGCACAGCTGGCGAATTTCAAGCGAGCGTCGTCCATTTTGCTCGATGGCTTCGATGCGCGGTTGCGCGGTGGCACCGGAAAAAGTTTCAACTGGAAGTTGGCGAAAAGCGCCGGTCGCAAGCGGCAAATATTTCTGGCTGGTGGACTGACGCCGGAAAATGCGGCGGAGGCGGTTTTTGCGGCACGGCCTTTCGCGATTGATGTGTGCAGCGGTGTGGAATCGCGGCCCGGCAAAAAAGACGCGGCGCGGATGCGCGCTCTGGTCGCGGCGGTGCGCCCCGTGAATTTGACGCGCCCCGTGAGTCCGGTTACTTCGTCACGCCCAGTGAGCACAAAGCGCCCGGTAAGTTCGGCGCGGAGGAAACGACGGTCATGAGTGCCATCGCACAAATGGTTCCGGATGCCCGCGGCAGATACGGCAAGTACGGCGGGCGTTACGTTCCGGAAACGCTGGTCGCGCCGCTGGAAGAACTCGAACGCGCCTACGCAGCAGCGCGCGCGGACAGCAAGTTTCAAGCGGAGCTCGATTCGCTGCTGCGCAATTTTGCCGGACGTCCCACGCCCCTGCAATTCGCTTCCCGCCTGACCGCGCACCTGGGCGGCCCGCGCATTTACGTCAAGCGCGAAGATTTGCTGCACACCGGCGCGCACAAAATTAATAACGCGCTGGGCCAGGGCCTGCTCATCACGCGCATGGGTAAGAAACGCATCATTGCCGAAACCGGCGCGGGCCAGCACGGCGTCGCCACCGCAACCGTCGCGGCGAAGCTGGGCCTCAGCTGCACCGTCTACATGGGCACGGAAGATATGGAACGCCAGCGATTAAATGTGTTTCGCATGAAGCTGCTGGGCGCGGAAGTGGTAGGAGTGGATTCGGGCAGCCGCACGCTGAAAGATGCGATCAATGAAGCCATGCGCGACTGGGTCACCAACGTCGAAAGCTCGCATTATTTGCTCGGCTCCGTGCTCGGAGCGCATCCCTACCCACAAATCGTGCGCGATTTTCAAAAAGTAATCGGCGAAGAGGCGCGCGGGCAAATTCTGCAGGCAGAAGGTCGCTTCCCGGACACTTTAATCGCCTGCGTCGGCGGCGGCTCGAACGCGATCGGGCTGTTTCACGCGTTTTTGCCCGATGCGTCCGTGAAAATGATCGGTGTGGAAGCGGGCGGGCGCGGCACCACTCTGGGCGAACACGCCGCGCGGCTCGCAGCGGCCAGCGGTTTCAGTGGCGCGCGACCAGGAGTGCTGCAGGGAACTTACACCTACGTTCTGCAGACCGCCGACGGGCAAATTGCCACGACGCACTCGGTTTCCGCTGGATTGGATTATCCCGGCGTCGGTCCCGAGCATGCATGGCTCGCGGAACAGGGCCGCGCGGAATATTGCGCCGTAAGCGATACCGATGCCGTGGAAGCCGCGCGCACGCTCGCGCGTCTGGAAGGAATTATTCCGGCGCTGGAATCTGCGCACGCACTGGCAGAATTGATTCGCCGCGCGCCGCGCATGAAGAAAGATGACCTGGTGATTCTGAATCTTTCCGGCCGCGGCGATAAGGATATGGATATTTTCTCGCGCTATGTCTGAAAACTTCGCTTCGTCGCAAACAGCAGTGGCGGCGCCAAAGCCCGCTGGGCGAATCGCGCAATGTTTCCGCGCCCTTTCCGCAGCCGGCGAGATGGGCCTGATCGCTTACATCACCGCCGGCGATCCTTCGCTTGCGGCCACCGAGAAGATCGTGCTGGCCGCCGCGCAGGCGGGCGCGGACGTGATTGAGTTGGGCGTGCCCTTCAGCGATCCCGTCGCCGATGGTCCCACGATTCAACGCGCCAGCGATCGCGCGCTGCGCAGCGGCACTACTCTTGCCGGCGTGATTGAGCTGGTCCGAAGCATTCGCGCACATTCGGAAATTCCGCTGGTGCTGTTCAGCTACTTCAATCCGATTTTGCAAATGGGCCTGGAAAAGTTTGCCGCCGCGGCCGCTGCGGCTGGCGCGGACGGCGTGCTGGCGACGGATCTGACGCCCGAAGAAGCAGTGGAATATCGCGCCACGCTGCAAGCGCACGGGCTGGATACGATCTTTCTGGCCGCGCCTACTTCCACAGATGCACGCCTGGCGCTAATCGGGGCCGCCTCCAGCGGATTTCTGTACGTGATTTCGCGCACCGGCGTCACCGGCGCACGCGAGGCGCTGCCGCCGGAACTTCCCGCGCTGATCCGTCGCGCGCGAAGATTCACATCGCTGCCGATCGCTGTGGGCTTCGGCATTTCGCTGCCCACGCACGTTACGGTTCTGGGCGGAATTGCCGACGCCGCCGTGGTCGGCTCCGCACTGATGGCTGAAGTGGAGAAAGCCGCCTCGCCAGACGATGCCGCGGCAGCCGTCGCGGAACGAATCCGCGTGCTGAAATCCGCCGCGCGCACTGGAGTAAGCCGCCGCAGCATTGAAGCTCCTTAGCTCCCCCGCCGTGCCGACACTTATCCGGCCGCACATCCAGTCGCACCGCAAACGAACGTTGCGAAATCCTTTCGCACTTGCAGTAAACTGCATGCGCATTAATTAATCAGATTTGTGTTTTGAGGAGAACAGATGGATAAGCGCGTGGCCAACGCGGACGCCGCCATTGCAGGCGTTCAGGATGGCGCGACGATTTTGCTCGGCGGCTTCGGCCTGTGCGGAATTCCGGAAAATTTAATTGCCGCGTTGCGCCGCAAAGGCACCAAGGACCTGACCCTCGCCTCGAACAACGCGGGCGTGGACGATTTCGGTATCGGCCTGCTGCTGCAAAGTAAGCAGGTAAAAAAGATGATCGCCAGCTACGTCGGCGAAAATAAAACGTTCGAGCAACTCGCGCTGAAAAAAGAAATCGAAGTGGAGCTGAATCCGCAGGGAACGCTGGCCGAACGCATTCGCTGCGGAGGCGCGGGAATTCCGGCGTTTTACACGCCCACCGGCTACGGAACGCTCGCCGCGGAAGGAAAAGAAGTTCGCGAATTCAACGGCCGCCCGCATGTGCTGGTGCCGGCGCTGCGCGGGAATTTCGCGTTCATCAAAGCCTGGAAAGGCGATCGTTGGGGGAATTTGGTGTATCGCAAGACCGCGCGAAATTACAACGCGGTGATGGCCACCGCGGCGGATTACACCATCGCCGAAGTGGAGGAAATTGTGGAGCTCGGGAAGCTGAATCCCGACTGCGTGCACACCCCGGGAATTTTCGTGGACGCAATTTTTCAGGGCGAAAAGTACGAGAAGCGCATCGAGCGGCGCACCGTGCGCAAGCGTTAGGAGCTGCAAATGCCAACGGAAATCGACAAGCGCGAAGTGATCGCCCGCCGCGTGGCGCGGGAATTGCGCGACGGGTACTACGTGAATTTGGGCATCGGCCTGCCGACGCTGATCCCGAATTATTTGCCGCCGGGAATGGAAGTGATTCTGCAATCGGAGAACGGCATGTTGGGCATCGGCCCCTATCCGTTCGCGGGCGAAGAAGATCCGGACCTGATCAACGCGGGTAAAGAGACCATCACCGAAATTCCCGGCTGTTGCTATTTCTCGAGCGCGGAATCTTTCGGTATGATTCGCAGCGGACGCGTGGATCTCACGGTGCTCGGCGCGCTGCAAGTGGACGAAGCCGGCAACCTGGCGAACTGGGCGATTCCGGGAAAATGTTGAAAGGCATGGGCGGCGCGATGGATCTGGTGGCCGGAGCGAAGCGCGTGATTATCGCGATGGAACACACCACGAAAGACGGCGAGCGGAAAATCGTGAAAAAATGCAGCCTGCCGCTCACGGGAGTCGGCGTCGTAAAACTGATCGTCACCGAACTGGCCGTGATCGAAGTGACACCGCAAGGACTTCTGTTGCGCGAAGTGGCCGCGGGAGTGACGCCCGGAGAAGTGCAGCAGGCCACCGAACCGCAGCTGCAGCACGCGCCGGATTTGCAGACGATGCCCGCGTAACGCGCGCCGGAAAGTTGTCAATTATGCGGCGAGGCTGCGCGGAAACCGCGAATTGCGATACCATTCAGTGAACGGGCCGTCCAGGAGATTTGATGCAGCCGCATTCGATAGTGGTGATCAGCCTGCACACGCCGAAGGAAAGGATCTGGGGCGAGTTGATGGATATGTCCAGCTCCGGCGTGACCTTGCGCGGGATTGACCTGAGCTCGTACGACGATTTCGTCAGCCAGGTGCTGCATCCGGAAGGCGACCGCATGGGGCTGCCGACGCTTTTTTTTCCCATGCTGCGCATCGAACGCATCGCCCTCGACGAGCCGCGTGGCTCGATTCCGTCGCTGGCGGAAATGTTCGCGAAGAAGACCGGCCGCTCGCTCGAGGATTATCTGGCGCAGTTTGCCTAGGCGGCTGTTTCCGGCGCGCTACAAAACACATTCATGAAGAGCCGAATCCTCACAGTTCCCAATCAGCTCACTTTCCTGCGCCTGGCCTTCCTGCCGTTTTTCATCATGGCGATTCATTACGAACGTTACAACTGGGGCCTGATGATTCTGATTGTGGCGGGCTTCACCGACGCGCTGGATGGATTTCTCGCGCGCGGCTTGAATCAAAAAACGCCCCTGGGCGCCTATCTCGATCCCATCGCGGATAAATTGCTGCTTTCTTCTTCGTATTTCGAGCTGGCGCTGCACGGAAAAGTGGCGTGGTGGCTGACGATTCTGGTCCTGGGGCGCGACGTGCTGCTGCTCGTCGCGAGCGCCGTGATTCTGCTCACCGTGGGCTATATGTCCTTGCCGCCGAGCATGTATGGCAAGGCCACTACGTTTTTCGAAATCACCATGATTTTTCTGGTGATGGTGCTGGCGCTGTGGGACAACCACGCGTTGTTCATCTTAAAGGGAATTTGCGGATATTGTGTCGCGGTCTTCGTCTGCATTTCCGGCGTGCATTACAGCATCGTGGTATCGCGCCGGCTGCATACCGGCGGATGACGCGGTTTGTTGCACCAAGCGGTTAGCTGGTGCGCAGAACTCCGAAAGCTACCATCCCCAAGCTCGCCGCAATCACCAGCCCAGTAGCCCAGCCCAGCAAATTCGCGCGCTTCCATTCCTCGGGTGAAGACGGCGCGCGATCCACCATGATTTTTCCCAGTCCGAAGCCGCTCAGGAATCCACCCAGATGCGCGAAATTATCAATTCCCGACATAAAGAATCCCATCACGGCGATGTAGATCAACCAGCGGATCAACTGGCTCCGCAACATTTGCATCGAAGCGCTTCGCCGGTTGGTGGTGATGGCCATCAGGACTCCGATCAATCCGAGCAACGCGCCAGAGCCCCCAATGCTGAAATGGCCGATGAAACCACTAAGCAAATAAGCGCCGATGCCAGTGACGACGTAAATGAAAAGATATCGTGCCGAGCCGTACATCTCTTCGATTTGCGGACCGATGTCCATCAGCACCCACATGTTAAAGCCAATGTGCAGAAAGCTGCCGTGAAGAAACGTGGCCATGATTAACCGCCAAGGCTGGAACAAATCGATAGGCCACGGCAGAGACGCACCAAGTTGTTGCAGCACCCGGCCGCTAATTGCACCGAGATTCATCAGCGCCGACAATCCTCCACCTGCCGGCGGCTGAAATCCGCTGGTGCGAATCGTAGCGAGCAAGCTCACGCCGTAAAGCAGGCAGCTCAAAGTCAAAATTCCGTAAGTTACTGGCGATGTGGTGGGCAACAGGCGGCCGAGCGAGCGGCTGGCCGCGGCCATACCAAACGTCAAACTCGCGCCGCATTGATGGCATTTCGTGGCAGTAGCGCCCACGAGCGTACCGCACGCCGGACAAAGTTTCGGGCGCGGGTTTTCCTTCGCGCCTCCGCCAAAGAATCCAGTCATCTGTTCTTTAAATCGATCCAGCTTCCAACGCAGCCGCGGCGAGATATCCAATAGCGTTCCTTGCGAGAGTGTGAGTGCATTCATATAATACCGAAATGCGAGAATACCTGTGAATCAGGAAACTGCGTGACCCGAGCGGCCCAGCCGGAGAAATTCCCCATACAATTCATGCACGGCTCACGCAGCGAACGCAGCGATTTCGCGCGGCTTGCGTTGATAATGTTTTTCGCGCTCGTCGCCGTTTCAGGTTGCGCGAAACATAACGTGGCCGCGCGCCAACCAGCGAACACTCCCGCGTCACAACCGTCTGGTGCGCCATCAGCATCCGCACCCGCGCCGCAACCAGGCCAACCCAGGCAGCCGGGCGCGTCGCGTACATCCGGTCCTCCTCCGGCTATCGAGCGCCAGCCCGCAGTTCCGGGCGAGTACGTCGAAGAAGGCGTCGCATCGTGGTACGGCGTGCCGTTCAACGGGCGGCGCACCTCGAACGGTGAAATTTACGACATGCACGAATTCACGGCGGCGCATCGCACTCTGCCTTTCAATTGCGTGGTGCGCGTCACCAACCTGAACAACGGCAAGCACACCGAAGTGCGCATCAACGATCGCGGCCCATTTGTGGCCAACCGCGTGATTGATCTGTCGCTCTCCGCCGCGCAGGCCATCGAAATGGTGGGAACCGGAACGGCCAACGTGCGTCTGGAAATTCTGTCGGGGCCGAATCCGAATGTAGGATTTTTCGCCGTACAGGTCGGCGCATTCAAAGTGCAGGAAAATGCCGAGCGGCTGAAAGCGCAGATGGAACAAAGCTACCCGCCGGTGAGCATCGCCACCTACGATTCGCCCAACGGAACATTCTATCGCGTGCGCATCGGCCGCTTGCCCAGCGAAGATGCGGCGCAAAAACTCGCGGACCAGCTGCACAACGCCGAGCAGCTCACCACCTTCGTCGTGCGCCTGGACGACTAATCCATTTCGCAGCGCGCGCGCCCGCCGCCCGAGTTCTACTTGTGCTTCATCGCGTAAACGCCGTCCCATTCGACCGGCGGTTCTTCCGCAATGTATTCTTCGCAGCGCGCGAGAAACACGCGCGAGGGTCCATCGTCCGGCCACCGCTCCAGTATCGCCTCCCAGGCGGACCGCGCGGCGCGCCAGTCGCGATGCGTGTACGCTTCGCGCGCCACGCCGAACAGCGCCACCAGCTCCTCGCCGCTATTTTCCTTCGCGCGCGGGCCCAGAATTTCGTAAATGGTCACAGGCTGCAGCTTGCCTTTCACCCGAATGAAATCAATCTCGCGAAACATGAATTGATCGTCGCGCAGAACCCGCCGCGTGAATTCACTGATTAATATTTGCGTGCCGTATTCCTTGTTCAGTCCCTCCAATCGCGCCGCCAGGTTCACCGCGTCGCCCAAGGCCGTGTATCCGTAACGCAAAGACGAACCCATGTTGCCTACCGAAGCGATGCCGGTATTGATTCCGATGCCGATTTCCAGCACCGGGCTTCCCTGCGCGCGCCACTGCACTTGCAATTCCGCCAGCCGCGCGAGCATGCTCACCGCGCTGAGGCAGCAGCGCTGCGCATGATCGGGCTCGTCGAACGGAGCGCCCCAGATGGCCATCACCGCGTCACCGATATATTTATCCAGCGTGCCCTGGTGGCGAAAAATGATACGGGTCATTTCCGTCAGGTAACCGTTCAGCAACCCGGCGAGAGTTTGCGCGTCGAGCGTTTCGGAAATGGTCGTGAAACCGCGAATGTCGCTGAAGAGCACGCTCACGTCGGTCTTGCGCGGCTTCACGCGTTCGGGATCGCTGAGCAAGCGGCGAATCACCTCCGGGCTGACGTATTGCTGGAACGCGCCGCGCACTTTGCGTTTTTCCTGCTCTTCGATCAGCACGCGATATAGCGCCACCAAGCTGACGTTGGGAATCAGCACGAACACGGCCGGAACGATAAAATTCAGCCACCAGCCATGCAGAAAGGCCCAGTACACAATTCCAGCAAAAGGAAAAATAAACGCGAGGCCCAGAATCATCCAGCGCGGCCGCACCATCGCGAGCCAGATTCCCAGCGGAATGCCGAACAAGAGAATAAATCCCACGTCCGTGAGCGCCTGCAGGCCGCGATGCACGATGAACTGCTGATTCAGAATGTTGTCGATGACGTTGGCGTGAATCTCGGTTCCCGGGAAATCAATGCCGCCAAAGGGCGTGGCGCGCAAATCCCCGATTCCGGTGGCGGAAGCGCCCACGAGCACGATCTTGTCCTTGAATGTGCCGGGAGGAAATTTCTTCAGCGCGACGTTGCCGAATGAAACGTAAGGATAGGTGCGCGCGGGTCCGTGGTAGTTCACCAGCAGGCGGCTGATGTCGTCCGTGCGCACGAAAAGCTGTTTTCCGAATTCCACGCCGACGATTCCGCCGCCGCCGTAGGTCAGCGCCACTTGTTCGTCGCTGAGCCCGAGATACAGCCGCACCGCCTGCACCTCCAGCGAGGCGTAGAAATCCCAATTGGCGCGATCCGGATCGCGGCCGTAGGGAATCGCCAGCGGCACGTGGCGTACCACCGAGTCGGCATCCAGAAAAACGTTGAAGAAGCCCACGCCTTTTTTTGCAGCGACCGCTTCGGTGAAAATCGCGGTATTAGCTTCCGCGCCACGCGGCAGATAATTCAGATCCTCGTAAAGTTGTATCGTTTTAACGCGGTCGGCTTCACCGTTGGCCGACGCCAAAGGCCGCACCTGCGGAAAGGGAAAATAAGCAATCTGGTTGGCGTATTCATCGAGCGCCTGGCTGGAAACTCCCGCGAGATCCGCCTTGGTGTAGAGGAAATAGCTTCCCAGCACCACGTTGCCAAAGCGCTCGATCGCCGCGGCCACTTGCTGATCGTAGTTGTATTGCTTTTCCTTATTTTCAATGGTCGAAAGAATCGTCGGGCTGACTGCCTGCCCCTTTTTCTGCTCCGCCGCCAGGTCGCCGGAAAGTTCCTGCAACGGCAACACCGTTCGGTCCGGCTTGCTGAACGTCATATCGAAGGCGACGACGCGCGCGCCATCTTCGCGCAGCGCATCCAGCAAGTGCGCGAAATGGATGCGCGGAAACGGCCAGCGTCCCAGTTGTTCCTGCGATTCCTGGTCCACGTCCACGATAATGATGCGCGGGTCGGTGCGTGTGCGGCCGCGAAACTGGAAGCGCGTATCCAGGCTGGACCATTCCATGCGATAAACGAAATCGGACATGGGCATGGGCCGCTCGCCAACGAACGTGACGTAGTAAGTGGCCAACGCGAATAGCGTGACCAGCAGGCTGATCGCGAACGAGCCGCGGTGGTCCCACCATTCGCGAAGCAGCGCCGCGCTGCGGTTGATTATGCGTGTGGGCTTGGCCATATTTGCCGCGAATGCAGTGCGCGCGCGTTCAGGGATGGAAATTGAAATCCGCGCAAGGCTAACAAACGGCCGCGCTTGATTCAAGGCAGGAAGGTCCATCAAGGCCCAACAATGTCAATGACGTGCCGCGCGCAGGCTCTCCGCCCCTCGCGAACAAAAAGGTTATAGAATCGCCTGTCTGTGGCACTGTGGTTAATTCCGCTATACTTCGACTCTCGGGGACTCTCGGGGACACGCGGGGGCGCGGGCACGGCACGCAAGAGCTTATGAACGAAAAGAAAGAAATTTGGTTCATGGCAGGTTCGACGGCGGAGAAACTCGCCGCGCCTTTGCGGGAAAACTACGATTTGTGCAGCCTCTCCGCGAACCAGCAGACCGCTGCAAGTTCAAAAAAAGAGCCAAAACAAGAGCAAGGATGCGCCGCGAACTACGGCGTGGTGCTCGCCGATATGCGCGATGGCGCTCCGGTGTTGCCCGCCTCCTGGAATGGTTCCGGCAGCAATTATCGCGTGATCGGCGTGGTGCCTTCCGCTGGTTTGGGCTCTGTGAAGACGTCTGAAACACACGGCGCAAACGCGGCGGCGTCCGTTTTCGCATTCGTTTCTTCCAGCGCTTCCAGCGAGGAGCTGGAAAAGACGCTGGGGATTGCCTTCGAGAATATCGGACTCGTCGCACGCGAACGCGCCGCGCGCGAAGAGCTGGAAAGCGCCGAACGCGAGCGCGAACAGCTGAATGAAATCGGCATCGCTCTTTCTTCGCAACGCGATGTCCGCGAGTTGCTCAATCTAATTCTTGCCAAGGCCCGGGAAATCACGCGGGCGGATGCCGGCTCGCTCTACTTGATCGAGGATGAAGTCGAGGGCCGCCAGCATTTGCGATTCATGCTGACCCAGAACGACAGCCTGGTGTTTCCGTTCAAGGAATTCACGCTGCCGCTTACCGAAGACTCCATGGCGGGTTATACCGCGCTTCGCGGCGAAGTGGTGAATTTCGCGGATGCCTATCACCTCCCGCCCGCAATGCCGTTTCACTTCAACGATAATTACGACCGCGAATCCGGCTATCGCACGAAATCGCTGCTCACCTTGCCGATGCGCAACGCCAAGGGCGAAGTGCTGGGCGTGCTGCAGCTGATCAATGCAAAAAACGATCCGGCGGCGCGCTTGCGCAACGAAGCGGATGTCGCGGCGCACGTGCAGCCGTTCCACGAACGTTCCGTGCGCCTCGCGCTGTCCCTCGCTTCGCAAGCAGCGGTGGCCTACGAAAACCGCAAGCTTTACAACGATATTCAAACGTTGTTCGAAGGCTTTGTGAAAGCCGCGGTCACCGCGATCGAGCAGCGCGATCCCACCACGTCTGGACATTCGCTGCGCGTGGCCGCCTATACCCAGGGCCTCGCGGAAATCGTGGATCAGGTCACCACCGGCCCCTACAGCGGCAGCCATTTCGACCAGGAGCAGATGAAGGAAATCCGTTATGCCGCGCTGCTGCACGATTTCGGAAAAGTAGGCGTGCGCGAAGAAGTGCTGGTGAAGGCGAAAAAGTTGTACCCCCTGCAGATGGAACTGGTGAAGCAGCGCTTCGATTACATCCGCAAGGAAGTGGAAGTGGGCATGGTGCGCCGCAAGCTGCAGATGTTTCTGGAACGCGACCGCGGCGACGCGCTCAGCGAAATCGCGCGGCTCAGCGAGGACTTCGAACAGCGCCTCGCGCGCATTCAGGATTATCTGCAGTTCATCCTGGAAGCGAACGAGCCGACGCTGATGGAGCAGGGACAATTCCGCAAACTGGGCGAAATCGCACAGCAGTTTTTCGTGGACAGCAAAGGCAGCGAGCTGCCCTACATCAACGCCGATGAAATACGCCTGCTTTCCATACCCAAAGGAAGCCTCGACGCTTCCGAGCGCCAGCAAATCGAATCGCACGTGGTGTACACGTTCAATTTCCTGAGCCAGATTCCGTGGACCAAAGAATTACGCGGCGTCCCGGCCATCGCGCGCGCCCATCATGAAAAACTGAATGGCGCCGGCTACCCTTACAAACTGCACGGCGACCAGATTCCGCTGCCCACCAAGATGATGACCATCTGCGACATCTTTGACGCTTTGACGGCTTCCGACCGTCCCTACAAGCGCGCGGTTCCCGTCGAGCGCGCTTTGCGCATCCTGGACGAATGCGTGCGCGCCAATGAAATTGACTCCGAGCTTTTCCGGCTGTTTCGCGAATCCAAGGTGTACGAGCGGGTGATGCCTCCGCCGCCTAAATAATGCGAGACATGCGATTTCTCTTCACACCGTTACGCAAAAATTCACCAGCTGCATGGAAGCCTGCGCCGATTGTGCGCGCGATTTTCTCAGCATGCGTCGCGTGCGGTTGCGTTCTGTTGATTTGCGCGCCGCTGGCGCCAGCGCAATCCACCGCCGCCACCACGTGGACCGTTTCGATTGTGCTGCCTCCCAGGCTCGTCGCGGGGCAACCCGCAACGCTTGCGGTTCTCGGCGTGGACGGGCGGCTGGCAAGCGGAATTACGGTGGACGTCGGAAAAGAGCAGCGCGTGAAGACGGACAAGACCGGGCGAGCGTTTTTCACCGTTCCCACGGATGCGCCGGTGCTGATCGCCAGCGCCGCGGGGGATTCCGCCGCAGCGCTGATAGACGCGCCCACGACGGGCGCAAGCGAGCAGGGTGCCAGCGTCGCGCCCGTGGTGTCGCAGGTGGATCGGTTTTCCGTTTGCGGCGGGGGCTTTCGCGGAGACGTGGATGCGAATCGCGTGAACATCAATGGCGAACGCGCGTTTGTGCTGGCGTCTTCACCGGAATGCATCGTGGTGCTAGCGAGCCCGCGCGCGCTTCCCGGTCCCGCGAAAATATTGATCGAGACGCCCGGCGTGCAGTGGACTGCGACAACGACGCTGGCAAGCTTGCATTTTGATCCTCCCTTGCCGCCGCTGGTGCCGGAAAAGCGCAGCAAGCTCTCCTTGCACGTGCAGGGGACGGACCAGGCGTTGCGCGTCTGGGTCGAAAATCAAACTCCTGGCGTGCTGCGATTTTTGCGCGGCGACCGCCAGGAAGTGCTGACCTCCGGAGGCTCGCAAAATTCCGCGGAAATTGAAGTGCAGGCCGTTGCCGCGGGAGATTTTTCGTTTCACGGGCGAATTCTTGCGGCGCCGGATGCCGGCGTGGCCCGGCGGTACCTCACCGCCGCGGAAAGCATCGCTCCCAAAGATCTGCTGCATGAGGTGAAAAGCCTGGCGGAGCGGCTCACGCATCATCCGGGCGATACTCAAAACGTGTGGCGCGACGCGGAAAAGATTCTTTCCATCACGATGGCCGGCGATTTTCGCACTTTGATGGAATCCGCAGCGGCGGCCCTGCAATAGGGACGGTGCGAAGCTGCTATTTCGTGAATTCAGTCGGACGCCGTGGCTGGAAACGAGAATGTCAGGTGTGCAGAACTATTTTTCGTTCGTCGCGCTCAGTACCTTCGGCGGCGCTTGCGCTTCGGGCAGCGCGCCCTGCGCCATCTGTTCCAGCGCGTTGCGCGCGCGGCTCAGCCGGCTGTCGGCGTCTTCGTAACTCTGCTGCGCGTGGCGCAGATGGGTGCCGAGCCGGTCGTAAACTTCCGCGAACGCTTCGAATTGCTTTTTCAATCCGCCCATGCCGGCCAGCAAATGCCGGGTGTTTTCCTCGATTTTCTGGCCTTGCAGGCTGATAGCCACCGCGCTGAGGCAGGCATAAAAAGTGTTCGGCGAGACGGGAAACACGCGTTTCGCCCGGCAATATTCATCAATCTGGCCGTATTTTGCATCTTCGGTCATCAGCAGTTCGTAATACACGCCCTCGGAGGGCACGAACATCAGCGCGTAATCGAAAGTGTGCTCGTCCGGCAGAATATATTTCTCGGCGATGGAATCCGCGTGCTTGCGCACCGCCAGCGAAAATTCCCGCCGCGCCGATTCGCCCGCGTCGAAAAGCCTGCGGTAAGCGTCCAACGGGAATTTCGAGTCCACCGAAAGAATGCGGTCGCCGCTGCGCACGATCGCGTCCACAATCGCGCCGGTGGAATCGAAGCGGTATTGCGTCTCGTAGGCGCTGCGCGGCAAGGCGTCTTGCAGCAATCGCTCCAGGACGACTTCGCCGAGCACGCCGCGCGTTTTCGCGCCGCCCAGCACATTTTGCAGCGTCTGCGCGGATTGTGACATGGCATTTCCCGCCTGCTGCACTTCCGCGATCTGCATGCTGATTTTGCGGATGGTTTCGTTCGAGGATTGCAGCTGCTGCGCCATGGCGATTTGCGCGTCGCTGGCCAGCTTTCCGGAAGAAGCAACGCCGGTTTGCAGTTCCTGGCGTACCTGTCCAAGCTGCGTGGTGACCGACTGCATCAAGTGATTGATTTGCGCGTTTACGGACTGGCCTTGGGTCGCAAGGGAACTTTGCATTTCCTGACGGACCGCGGAAAGTTGCGCGTCCGAGCGCCGTGCCGCGGACCACACAATCGCCGCGACGACGCCGATGGCAACCAGCCCGAGGATCAACCACACGATGGAGCTCATCATTAACGTTCCCGTTGAATCGAATGCGCCAAAGGAGCGCGTGCATTCACTTTAGCGCGAACGCGCGCGGAGCGCAAAATTCCAGACGAACAGGTAGTGATCCGGAGAAGCAGCGAGCAATTCAAAAGCGCGCGGGAAATTCACCGCAAGCCGAGCGAATCTAAGCGGATCGCCTAGAAGTTAAGCTTCAGCGCAAACTGAAACGTGCGCGGATCGTAGGCCGACGTCGGCTGTCCGGCGGCGCAAAGACTCGCGCCCGCGGTGGAATCGCACACCGGGTTCACGCCGCTCACATTGAACCGGTTCAGCATGTTGAATCCGTCGGCAATCACCTGCAGATTGAAGCGCTCGTTGATCGGAATTTCCTTGGCGATGCGCAGATCAATCTCGAAGAACCCCGGCTGATTGAAAGCGTTGCGTCCCAGATTTCCCGTGCAGCCCGTCGGCGGCACTGGAACGGTCGCGCTCGGCGGTATGGCGGAGCCGTCGCTGCCAAAGCAATTCGTGGGAATGATGAATTCGTCCTTCCCAATGTACGGTGACGTCGTCGCCGCCGGAAATCCCGCAGGAACCGCTGCGCCGGCGGGAAGCGCCGAAGGCCGGCCGGTGGAAGAACCGAAGTCGAGGTTCGTATCGTAACCGAGCAGAACGTTGTAAGGCCGGCCCGAAGCCAATTCGATCACCGGCGACACGGTGAAGTTCGCGAGGATTTTTTTCCACATCGCCGAATCGCTCTGGCGGAAGGGCGTCTGATAAACGGCGCTGGTGATCCAGCGATGTCTCTGGTCGAAATCCGAGTTTCCGCGGTCGCCATTGGGATTGCTGTTGTCCTGCGGGTTCAGCAGCGTGGAAAGGTCGGTGGAATCGTCAATCGTGTGCGAATATGTCCAGCCGGAAACCATTTCAAATCCCTGCGAAAAACGCTTGGTCACCGTCAGCGTGAACCCATTGTAGAGAGAGTTGCCCGTAGAAGTTTGCGGGTTCACGTCGCTCCACGGCACCTGCACTCCCGCGAAGCCCGTCGGGAATCCGCCCGCTTGCGCCAGGCCAACCAGATTGGCGTAACCTCCCACCAGCCCGGCGAACGATGGATTTGGGCCCGAGGGCCGGAAGAAATTAAACGCAGCCGCCGTGCCAATCGCCCCGATCGGTGTTCCGCATCCCGGCGCGGAAGAGCCGATACCGAAAATTCCGGGCGCTTCCACCAGCACGCTGCCCGTACCCGTCGCAACGCAGCCCGGCACGCCGCCGTTGGCGGGAACCTGTACAGTAAGAGGATTCGTTCCCGGCGTGATCAGCCCGGCCTCGATGGCATTATTCGCATTCGAATCCAGAATCGCCGGATTCGTGACGTTGATGTTAATCGTGCGATCCAGGTGTGTGCCGTGATTGTAGTTGTAGCCGGCGCTCACTTTCCAATCTCTCGAAAGTTCATGTTCGATCGAAAGGTTCGCCTGCTGCGCCAGCGCATATTGGAAATTATTCTTGATCGGAATGGTGTAGGGGATGCCCACCAGCGGATAGCCCAGCGCTCCCGGCACAACAGGATTCGGCACCGTCAAATAATTTTGATTGATGAACAGGGAATTGGGTTGCAAGGCGTTGAAGCGCTGCTGATTGGGCTGATAGCACATGTTCGGCGTCGCCGTGGAACAGCCTTGATCCGGCACATTCAGTATTCCTTGAAAAATCGAAGCCGCGTTCAACGAGCCGTCGGGTGTGCCGCCTGGAAATTGCAGCAGCGAAGAACGCGCGCCGTCTTCCGCCGTGGCAAGAAAAGTAAGCGCGAGCGCCGGATTGTCGTAGAAAAATCCGTAGCCTGCGCGAATCACCGTCTTGCCGTTGCCCCAGGGATCCCAGGCAATTCCGATGCGCGGCGAGACGTTGTTGGAATCAATCGGAACGCCTTCCTGAACTCCAAACGCTTTCTCCGCTGCCGCATTCGAAGCAGTGGCCGCTGCAAAAGTGGGCTGCCATCCCACGTCGTAACGCACGCCGTAATTCAGGGTCAGCCGGCGATTTATTTTCCAGCTGTCCTGCGCAAAAACTCCTAGCAATTTGTTGTTGAAGGGGCTATCCGACTGGCCGATTCCCTGAAAAAAAATGGTCGGCGTGCCGAAACCGTAGGCCTGCACGGGAGTCAAGCTGGGAGCGCCCGCCGCGATCGAAACGCTGCCGAAATCATATACGCCGCCATAATTCAGAGTGAATATCTGCGACGAAGGCGACTGCAGTTGGATGAAGTTGAAGTCCACGCCGAACTTCAGCGAATGCTTTCCTTTGATCCACGTCAGATTGTCCGTGATCTGATAGCGCTTTTCCAGGCGGTCCTCGGTGGAGAAAGGTTCGCGTCCGATGTACGCCGCGCCCGCGATGTTCACAGCGGGATCGCCGCCTCCCGGAAGATCCGAGAAGCCGTAAAAAAGACTGCGCCGCGCAAACTGGAAGTGAGCTTCATTGAACACATTGCTGCTGATGGTGGTGGTGTGCTGGGCGATCAGTGCCCAGTCGTGCGTCTGCTGCGTCGAAGTGCGGCTCCCGGAATTCTGCCCGAACGTCTGGTTCTGCGCGTTTACCTGAATGCCGTCCACGCTGTCGGGTGAAATCATGCCGCGCACGAAAGTGTTGTTCCGCGAATTCCAGATGTGATCAATGCGCAGCGAGTAGATGCTGCCCTTTTCGGAAGTAGGGAAATTCCCGATGGTGGAAGCCAGCCCTGCGAAGGACGCCGGAACCGGCGCGCCGGTGCTGGGAAACGTCGAGCCGGGATAGAACGGCGTGTTGCCAAAAATGGCCGTGAACGAACTCGCTGCCGCCGCGCAAAGATAGGGGATCCCCGCAGGACCCGCAGCCGAGACGAAGGCTTGCTGCGTGGGCGTCACCAGATACGCCGGAAGCGGGCACGGTCCCGCGTTAGGAGGCAGGATATCGGAGTTAACGAATCCGAAGTTGTCCTGGCCAATGGCGGTGAATCCGGTTTCCTCGCGGCGCGTGAGTTCGTAGCTGAAGAAGAAAAAAGTCTTGTCCTTCTGAATGGGGCCGCCAAGCGTGAGGCCGGCCTGCACGCGCGTGTAAGACTGCTTGACGGGAGTGATGCCGCACTCAAGCGTCGCGGGATCGCAGGAAGCCGTCACCGAAAACGGATTCTGCGCCTGGATCGCGCCGTTGCGCAAAAAACCAAAAGCATTCCCATGGATTTCGTTCGAGCCCGATTTCGTCACGATGTTCACCACGCCGCCCATCGCGCGCCCGTATTCCGGCATGTAGCTGCTGCTGATCACCTGAAATTCCTGCACGCCTTCCTGCGATACCGTCGCGCGCACTCCATTCACCGAACTATCCACGGCGTCGGCGCCGTCCACGGATATTTCATTCGAGCGGCCGCGCTGTCCGCCCAGGTTCAATCCGGTGTTGGGCGCCGCGCCGATCGAAGGTGTGTTGTCGCGCGCCGCGCGTGAATCCAGCAGCGTGAAGTTGATGTAATTCCGCCCGTTGATCGGCAAATTATCAATCTGATTTTGCGACACGGTCATGGAAACGTCCGTCTTGCTGGTTTCCACCAGCTCCGGCGCGGCCGAAACGCTCACGGACGCCGCGGTCGTCTTCAACTGCAGCTGGGGGTTATATTCAGCCACTTGCCCGAGCGTCAAAGTGAAGGAAGTGTCGGTCAAGATCGCGAAGCCGGGCGCCTCGACGCTCAGGGTGTAGGTTCCCGGTTGCAGGCCGACGAACTCGTATCTCCCATTGGCGTCGCTGGAGGCGGTGCGCGCAATGCCCTTGGCCGGATTTTGCAGCGTGAGTTTTGCGTCCTTCACCGCGAGGTTCTGTGGGTCCAGAACCGTGCCGGACAAATTCACCGTGTTGACCTGCGCGGAAACGCGCGTGGGAACGGCCGCCACCATGGCGCCAAGCAGCATTACCAAAACAATAAATTTGCGCAGGCTCATCATCACACCCCCAAGGAAACCCGTAATTGTTTTGCCACGCATTCAGCCGCATTGCGGCGGCTGCGCCAAAAAATATCGTGGATCTGCCCCGGACCCCGCGGAGCAGAAATAAAGGACAGTCGAGCGACTTTTACGCTCACGTGTAACTCTTTGCAATAGGAAACTTTAATCGCTTCGATAGGATTTGCCCAAGCAATTAGCGGAGTGCGTCGCGAAAGAGCAACGGGGAAGCGCAGCCTGGGTTTTCAGGAATTGCGATGGCGCGGCGAAATTACGATGCCGCGGCGATATTACGATGGACGATTCGACGGGCCGGTCAGTTGTACCAGGTTTTCCGCCGCGGTCATGGGAGGCGTAGCGCCCGGCTCAAACGTTTGCGGTGCGCGCCAGAAATCCATCGCCGCGGTTTGATGCACGCAGGAAACCGTGCAACGCGGCGCGCAGCCTTTCTTCGTGAGAAATTCGCGGTGGCGCTGCTCGTCCGTGTACTGCGCCAGCGGCACGCCGGGATAACCGCGCTGCTGCGAGCAATAGTGCACCAGGCCGTCCTCGCAAATGTACAGGTAACGCGAGCCCGCGCGACATCGCCAGTTGTTCTCCAGACCTTTGGCGATGTTGTGCTGGAATTGATTGATGCGCGTGAACGACTGCTTGCCCAGCGCCATGATTTCCTCGAATATCTCCTGCTCGCGCGGGCCCAGCGGCTGCAGCTGGCCGTTGTGGTCGTGCAGAATCCCTACGGTTGAGGTGAACCCCAGCTCCACGGCGCGGTGCGCCACAGTCAAGGCGTCCTCGGAATTCGCAACGCCGCCTCCCAGCACCGAATTGATGTTGATCTGAAATTCGGCGTGCTCGGCCAGTAGCTTCAGTTTTTGGTCCAGTACTTTCAAGCTCTTCATGGAAACATCGTCGGGAGTGACGTTGTCGATGCTGATCTGCAGATATTCCAGGCCTGCGCGATTCAGCGCTTTGATGCGCTCGGCGACGAGCAGATAGCCGTTGGTAATCAGCCCGGCCATGATGCCGTTCTTGCGGATGCGCGCGATGATCGCATCCAGCTCCGGGTGCAGCAGCGGTTCACCGCCGCTGATGGTAATCACCGAGGTGCCCATCGCGCCGAGGCGGTCGATGCGCCGGAACATCTCCTCCAGCGGCACGGGCTTTGAGAAATCGTCAAATTCGTTGCAGTAAGTGCAGGCCAGATTGCAGCGCCGTATGGGGATAATGTGCACCAGCACGGGATGGCGCGTGGAAACCAGGCCCTTGGCGAGCATACGAAGCTCGCGCAGCTTGCGATGCGCCGCCAGCAGTTGCCTGCGAATTTTCGTGCGTCTTGTCACTGTTTCTGAAGGCCAGGCTGCCGTACGGTCCGCACGCCTGATTTCGCCTGAATTATTATGCCATATCCACGCAGGCGGTCCGCGGCGGATCGCTTGCGCGATGCCAAAACCGCTCCGAGGTACGGAAAACCGGCCGCCCGAGTCTATGTTAGAAAACGAGAGTCTTTGTAGGTCGTGGCTTTAGCCACGACATAAACCGCAGTGAAAGCGCGCGGCTTCAGCCGCTGAAGTACCGGTTTCGTAGTTGGCACCCAGTCGCCTCAGTCCGACCAGCCCTGCGGGACGCGATCCCAGCGATGGGCTTTGAGCTTTTGCAGCAGGGCCTTATCGAGCGGTCCCGCATCGCTTACCGCGATGTTCTCCTTCACGTGCGCAAGCTTTCTCATGCCGATGATCGTGGTGCCCACATCTGGGTTGGACAAAATGAAGCGCAGCGACATCTCCGCCAGAGTCATTCCCGGCGGCACGATTTTCTTCAATTCATCCACACGCGCCAGAGTTTTCTCCAGATTCGCCGGGCCAAAATATTTCGCGCGCCAGTCATTCGCAGGAAATCTTGTCTCGCGGGTCATTTTGCCGCCCAGGCTTCCCTCATCCAAAGGAACGCGCGCGATCACGCCGACATTCAACTCACGGCAAACTGGAAACAGCTTATCCTCCGGAGACTGATCGAAAATGTTATAAATCACCTGCACCGTGTCAACCAGCCCAGTGCGCAACGCGGCAATTCCATTCTCAGGTTGCCAGCGATTGATGCTCAGACCGAAAAAACGAATCAGCCCGTCGCTTTTCAACTTCGCGACGGTTTCGCGAAATTCCGGCTCGCTCGCCCAGCTGTCGTCCCACACGTGGAATTGCAGAATATCAATCGATTCCGTGCCGAGCTTTTCGCGGATTTTCTGCGCGTAGCTCACCACGTGCGCGACCGGGAACACCTCGCCGTATTTGTATTCCGGGGTGGCCGGCCACCGGCCATTCAGCGGCGGAACTTTCGACGCGGCATAAAGACGTTTACCTTTGTTGCCGGCAAGTATTTTGCCGAGCAGCCCATCGCTCTTGCCTTCTCCGTACGCCCAGGCGGTATCGAAAAAATTGCAGCCCAGTTCAATCGCCGATTGCATCGCCTGCAGTGATTCCTGATCTTCCGAACCGCTCCATCCGCTCATGCCCCACAGCCCGTGGGCGATATCACTCACATCGAAACCGGTGCGCCCCAGCTTGCGATATTTCATTTGCTCTCCTCGTGATTGTTATACAACGAATCGGGATGCTGGCACGATTCCCCCTCAGGACCGTGGGATCCGTTTCCCGCGCCGCAGAGTGTTCGTGCCGGCCTCAGGCAGAATTCAGCGCGCTGTATGCCTTCGCAATTTGCGCCGCCACGCGTGCATTGTGCACCAGTAAGGCAATATTCGTTTTCAGCGTTTGGCTGCGGCTCGCCTGCGCCAAGTAATCCAGCAGAAAGGGCGTGACGCCCTTGCCTCGAATCCCTGCAGCCGCAGCCGACTGCAATGCCTGCGCGATCCATTCGTCCACGTCCTGCTTCCCCAACGCGCTCGCAGCAGGCGGCGGATTGCAGAACACGATTCCGGACGGCAATTCCATCTCCCAGTGCACCTGCATCAGCCGAGCGGCTTCGGCGGGCGCATCCACGCGCGACTGCAAAGGCAGGCCGCTCTTCTCCACGTAGAAAGCTGGAAATTGGTTCGTGCCATAGCCGACGACTGGCACGCCAAGCGTTTCCAGCACCTCCAGCGTGCGCGGAAGATCGAGGATAGCTTTCGCGCCCGCGCAGACCACAGCCACCGGTGTGCGCGCGATTTCCGTCAGGTCCGCCGAAATGTCGAAGCTCAATTCCGCACCGCGGTGCACGCCGCCGATCCCGCCGGTAGCGAACACGCGGATCCCGGCGCGCGCGGCAATCAGCATCGTCGCGGCCACGGTCGTGGCTCCGGTTTGCTTTGCGGCGCGCACCCCGGCCAGGTCCGCACGGCTGACTTTCACGATTCCATCGGTTGCGGAAAAAGTTGCCAGCTGCTCGGAGGAAAGCCCCGCCACGAGCCGTCCTTCCAGTATCGCGATCGTTGCCGGTATCGCGCCTTCTGTGCGCACGGCAGCTTCCATGGCGAGGGCCGTCTCCAGATTTTGCGGACGCGGCAATCCATGCGCGATTACGGTGGATTCCAGCGCTACCACCGGACGCCCGGCCTGCAACGCGGCCGCGACGTCTTCGCGAATGAAAAGCGAGTTATTCAAGAAAGCCTCCGAATCCTTTTGGTCTTATCACAAAACGCGGCGCAGAGCGAAGTTCGCACGAAGAACTTTCCCGGGCGTGCTAGGATTTCGATTCCATGCGCCGCAAATTGACCCGCCAACCCGGCGTCCTCGTACTCGGTGACATCAACGTGGACATCATGGGCCGCGTCAAAGCCTGGCCGCGCCCCGGAGAAGATTGCCTGTCGCAAAAACTGGAAATTCGCTGCGGCGGAGTGGGCGCCAATTGCGCGCTAAGTTTAGCGCGCTGGGGCGCAGCTCCGCGGCTGCTCGGCTGCGTCGGGCGTGACGTTTTCAGCGATTACGTTCTCAAAGTGCTGCGCGAATCTCACGTGGACGTGCGCCGCGTGCAACGAACCGGCGCCGCCATGACCGGAATCTTCTATATCAACGTGACGCCCGACGGAGAACGCACGTTTTTCGGCGGCCGCGGTGCGAATGCGCTGCTGCGTCAGCCGCGCCGCCGCGCCGCCCTAAGCGGCGGAGCAGCCGCGGCGCACATCGCGGGCCACTGCTTTCTCGATCCCGGCCCGGAACAGGCCGCCAAATATCTGATCAAGGCCATCCACGCGCGCGGAGGCTGGGTCTCGCTGGACGTCGGCATGGAGCCGAGCCAAGCGATTCCGCGGAAAATTTTGCAAATAGCCCGTAGCGTGGATATTCTGCTGGTCAGCCTGGACGAAGCCGCTGCGCTCACCGGCACGCGCAATCCTCTTCAGGCGTTCGCAAACCTGCGCAAGGCTGGCGCGCGCGAAGTAGTGCTGAAGGTCGGCCCCCGCGGCTGTCTGATCGAAGAAGGCGGCCAGCCGGTGCTGGTTCCCTCCTTCTCGGTGCGCAGCGTGGATTCCACGGGAGCCGGAGACGCATTCGTCGCCGCATTTCTGCATGCGCGACTCCGCGGCTGGCCCGCGATCGAAGCCGCCATCGCCGCGAACGCCGCCGGCGCCCTGGCAACCACGGTCGTCGGCGCCGGTCAAAATTTGCCGGGCGAACGCGAAGTAGCAGCGCTGTTAAGCGCGCAGCGGCTAAAAGGGAAGTGGGACGAGCCGCGCAAGCGCGTTCTGGCGCGACTTCAGCACGGCAACTGGCACGCACGCTCGCCTCGAAGAAGAAGGAGCTCAATATGACGCGCATCCCCGACAACACGCCACTTCCCGAATGGAAAGTAGAAATGGACCGCCAGAGATTGCGCTCTCTCGCGGACCTCTTTCCCGCGCCCAAGCCGGTGATCGGGATGGTCCATCTGTGGCCGCTTCCCGGCGCGCCCGGCTACAACGGATACGGCATGCAAGCGATCATTGACCACGCGCTGCGCGACGCCGAAGCTCTGCTCCACGGCGGCGTGGACGGCCTGATGGTCGAAAATATGTGGGACTTGCCCTACTACGTCGGCAACGAAGTAAAGCCCGAAGCGATGACCGCGCACGCCGTGGCCGCGGCCGAAGTCGTGAAAAATTCTCCCGTTCCGGTCGGCATCAACGTGATTCACAATGGCGGCGTCGTGTGCCTGGCCATCGCGCTCGCGGCCAAAGCGCGCTTCATACGCGTCTGCATTCTTACCGGCGCGCGCGTGTGGGATACCGGCGAATTCGATCACGGCTGCGCCGCCGAACTCATGCGCAAACGCAAGGAATTAGCCGCGGGCAATATCCACATTTTCGCCGACGTGGACAAAAAGCACTCCGTCCCCTTTCCCGGAATTGATTTGGCCACGCACATCCAGTGGACCGAGTTTTACGGCGCGGACGCCCTGATCGTTTCCGGAAAATTTACCGGCAATGCCCCAGACGTCGAGAAAGTCCGCGAAGCCAAACGCCTCGCGAGCCGCCCCATACTGATCGGCAGCGGCAGCAGCGCGGAAAATGCCGCGGCATTCTTGCAGCATGCCGATGGAATCATTGTCGGAACCAGCTTGAAAAAAGATGGCGTGATGGAAAATGCCGTGGACGTGCATCGCGTGCGGGCGCTCATGGACCGCGTGCAAGCGGTGCGCGAGCGCGCCGCCGCGCAAGCGTCCTGAAAATCCAGCGCAGCGTTCTATTTTCGAATTCCATTGCGGAGGAAACGGAATCGTGCCAGCACCACGGAATTACAGAATTGCAGTCATCGCCGGTGACGGCATCGGCCTGGAAGTCGTGCCGCAGGGAATCCGCGTGCTCGATTCAGCCGGAAAGCGCTTCGGTTTTTCCTGCACCTGGCACAATTTCGATTGGAGCTGCGAAACCTACCGCCGCACCGGACGCATGATGCCCGCGGACGCGCTCGATCAGCTGCGCGCCTTCGATGCGATTTTCCTCGGCGCCGTTGGTCATCCCGATGTCCCCGACCACATCTCGCTGTGGGGACTGCTGATTCCCATTCGCCGCCATTTTCGCCAGTACGTCAATCTGCGGCCCGTGCGCCTGCTCCAGGGGCTCGATTCGCCGCTGAAAAATGTGCGGCCCGGCCAGATTGATATGGTGATCGTCCGCGAAAACAACGAAGGTGAATATTCGGAAATTGGCGGCAGGCTATACGAAGGCACGGACGAGGAACTGGCAATTCAACAGACCGTCTTCACCCGGCGCGGCGTGGACCGCATCCTGCGCTACGCTTTTCGCCTCGCCAGAACGCGCCAAGCACATGTCACCTCCGCCACGAAATCCAACGGCATCATTCACACCATGCCTTTCTGGGACGAGCGTTTTCACATCATCGCGCAGGAATTTCCAGACGTCCGCACCGACCAATATCACATTGACATTCTGACGGCCCACTTCGTGCGCCATCCGGAGTGGTTCGACGTGGTGGTCGGCTCCAATCTTTTCGGGGACATTCTTTCCGATCTCGGTCCGGCGGTCGTAGGCTCGATCGGTATCGCGCCCTCCGCGAATCTGAATCCCGAGCGCGAATTTCCTTCCATGTTCGAACCGGTGCACGGTTCCGCGCCCGATATCGCGGGGCAGGGCATAGCAAACCCGATCGGGCAAATCTGGTCTGGCGCGATGATGTTGCGCCACCTCGGCGAAACGGAAGCCGCGGATGCCGTCGAGCGAGCCATCGCCACGGTCCTGGCGAGCGCGAATGTGCGCACGCCTGATATCGGCGGCAAATCCACCACCTCAGAACTAGGCGATGCCATCGCGCGCGAAGTCGCCGGATAATCTCGTCGTCGTGTATGGCGTTGCTGTTGTGGCGGCCGGTCCCGCAGGGCGGGACCGGGCAGCCATTCCGGCTGGTTTCGTAGCGGCGCACTTCAGTGCGCCATCGGTGGCGTGGAAACGCCGCTGAAGGTCTGGAGACCGTCGCCACCGCACAAACAAAACGCCTGACGATTTAGGAACAGCATCCGCCGTGTTAAAATGCCGCCGTGGGGCTGTAGCTCAGTTGGATAGAGCGACGCACTCCTAACGCGTAGGTCGTCGGTTCAATTCCGACCAGCCCCACCATTTTGAATTCGTCGTTCTCTCACACGTTCACGACGGAAGTTTCCAGCCACGCAGGATTCGTGGCTATGAACTTCGCGGCTTCTTTTCTTTCGCAGCCCGCTTCAAATCTTCCACGGACGGAAAAGAAACAGGCTCCGTCAGCGCCAATTCTGGTGGATTCTTGCCCTGCTGCATCGCGGCGAAGAGCATTTCCAGCGCCAGCTTCGTATTCGGCGGCACCACCACGGTAGCGGCGAGCAATCCACTGCGCACATATTGCTGTCCGGTAGCGATCAATCCATCGCAACCCGTGAACGGCACGCCCAGCCACTTTTCCCGCGCAGCCCCATCGGAACTTTCCTGCATCGCTTTGCGCGCCCCAATCGCCATCGAATCGTCTTGTGCGCCCACCAGATCCACAAATTGCTTCACCGAAGTGGACAAGCGCATCCACGAGCTTACCGCTTTGTAAGCGCTCTCTTCCGTCCACTGCCCCTTCAACATATTAATTTTGATGTTCGCAGGTTTGGTCTGCTGCATTCCGGTGGTGCGTTCTTTTGCCGCGGAATTTTCCGAGGGGCCTTGAATGTAAAGAACCGACCCGCCTTTCGGCAGCAGCGCCGCGAATTGCAGGCCCTGAATTCGGCCAATTTCCAAATGATCGGAGCTCACCGCGAAGGCCGGCGCGCGCGCAGCGCGGCGCAGTTCAGGCAAATATTCCGCGTTGCGATTCAGAACCACCCAGCCGATTCCAGCGCCAGACGCCGCGCGCGCCACTTGCGGCAGCGCCGTAGATCCCAGCGGTTCAAACAGAATCGCGTCAGGCCGCGTGCCCGCCGCCGCTTGAATCGCTTTCAATATTTGATCGCTCTGCTTGATCGCGTCGTTGCTCGCATAGACCACTTTCAGTTCCAAACCCAGCCGCTGCGCCGTTTCTTTCGCGGCGGTAGCTTGTTCCTGCTGATAATCATTGTCGTCGGTGGGCAGCGAAAGCAGATAATTCAACTTGGGCATGGCTCGGCCGTGATCCTTGGTCCTTCCGTCCCGGAAAGAGTACATGGAAATCGTCGGCGGGTGTGCTGCGAAGTCGCTGTGCCGTGCCGTGTCGTAACATGCCCGCCAGGCGAGCTCGCTAAGAACCAATTGCGCGAGCTGCGCCGCCTGCGGCCTAGTTGAAGCGCACGTACTCGAAATTCAAAGGCTGGCGATTCACTCCGCGGACCGGAGGCGCAATCCAATTGGCGAATTTGCCGGGTTCGATCACCCGTCCGATCATCAGCGATTGCACGAACTTCTGATCTTCCGCGCTGGGCATCCACTTGTCCCGATTATTTTCCCACGCTTCTTTCGATAGCACTTCGCCTGCGGGGCTGATGAACTGTCCGGCGAAATTGCCGATCGCGCGGTGGAATCCCTTGTGCGGCAGCGTCAGGCGGAAAGCAATTCCGGACTGCTCCATGATTTTGTTCCAGCGGTCCACGCCGCCCTGAATCTCCGCGATGTAATCGTCGCGCAGCCGTTCGTTCAACGCCGTCAACGCGGAAACCTGCCGCGTGATAATTCTGTTGCCTGAAACTTCCAGCACCGGATACTCGGCGTTTTGCAGCTCGTGGTCGTCCGCGATTTTCGTTTCCTCGTAACGCCCCTTCAGGCCAGTAGTGTAGTAGCTGGCGGCGTTGGAAGACGCGTCCGAACCAAAAAGATCAATCGTGACGCTGAAATGGAAATTCAAATACTTCTGCATCGTGGGCAGGTCGATCACGCCCAGCGCGCGCACGTCGCTGGCATTTTCGACTTTGTGTTCCTTCATCACCTCGCAGGTGCGCTGCAAAATCCGGCTGATGCCAGTCTCGCCGACGAACATGTGATGCGCTTCCTCGGTGAGCATGAACCGGCAAGTACGCGCCAGGGGATCGAAGCCGGATTCAGCCAGCGCGCAAAGCTGGAATTTTCCGTCGCGGTCCGTGAAGAACGTAAACATGTAAAACGCCAGCCAGTCCGGCGTGGGCTCGTTGAACGCGCCCAGAATGCGCGGATTGTCCGCATCGCCCGAGCGCCGCTCCAGCAGCGCTTCCGCTTCTTCGCGGCCGTCGCGGCCGAAATAGCGGTGCAGCAAATAGACCATGGCCCACAGGTGCCGCCCCTCTTCCACGTTCACCTGAAAAATATTTCGCAGATCATATAAGGACGGGCAGCACATCCCCAGCAGACGCTGTTGTTCCACGGATGCAGGCTCCGTATCGCCCTGCGTCACGATCACCCGCCGCAGCGTCGAGCGGTATTCGCCGGGAACTTCCTGCCACGCCGGTTGTCCCTTGTGCACCCCGAAATTTACCTGCCGGCTGGCATCGCGCGGCTGCAGAAAAATTCCCCAGCGATATTCCGGCATGCGCACGTAGCCAAACTGCGCCCAGCCGTCCGGCTCCACGCTCGTCGCGGTGCGCAGATACACTTCCAGCGCGTGACTTTCGCTCGGGCCCATGTCGTACCACCAGTTCATGTACGCCGGCTGCCAGTGCTCCAGCGCGCGCTGCAGCACGCGATCCCTTCCCAGGTCCACGTTATTCGGGATTTTTTCCGTGTAATCAATCATGGCGATCTCCTCAGCAGTGCAAATAATGAAAACCGGCGCAGCGGTGCGTGCGCTTCAGACCCGCTCCCAATTAAATTTCACCGGCGCGCCCGTGCCGTAAATTTTCAGCGCTCCGCTTTCGCCCACGGCGTTCGGCCGGATGAAAATCCAATTCTGCCAGGCGGACAGCCTGCCGAAAATCCGCGTCTCCGTCGTTTCCGTTCCCCCGAAACGCAGGTTCGCCTCCAGCCCGGTCAGCGCGTCCGGCGAGAGCGCGATTCTGGATTCGATCGCCTGCCGCACTTCATCCTGCCAATCAAGGTCGTCGGGCGCCGCCGTCACCAGGCCCAGCTCCACCGCGTCCTTCACTTGCAGCACGCGTCCCATCTGTTCGCGCAGCGTTGCAATTCGGGTGGAGTCCTGATAAAAGCGCGCCGCCAGACGCGCAAGGTGATTCACCATCGGCAGCGCCCCGAAATTCATCTCCGAAAGCCACATCGCCGCTCGCGCCTCGCCTTCCTGCGTGTCGAGCATGTAAACGCGGTCCGCCGCCAGCGCCAGTTCCAGCAAAGTTCCCGCAAAACACGAATAGGGCTCCACCAGCGCGTAAATCGAACGCGAGGAAACATCCAGCCGCGCGAACGTGCGCCGCATCATGCCCAGAACTTCGCGCACAAACCAGTTGTCCCGATTGTTCAAAATGAAATGATCGAGCGCCAGCACTGCATTCGGATTTCCGCAGGTTTTCACAATCCATAGACCCAGTTCCGGCTCGCTGGTGCGCAGCCCGAGGATCGCATCATCCAGCTCGCGTGCCATTTGCAACGGCCACCACCGCGCCCCGGCCTCCAGCGCATCTTTCACCGTAGGTGCCACCGCGGATTCCGGCGCGCGCACGGTCAAAGTCACCGTCCGCGCTTCACGATTCAGCTGCGCGTCCACAAATTCGTAGTGCCGCCCGGCATCGTCAATCGTCCTTTGCAATGGCGTCAGCGCCACGCCCTGCGCGGAGGCCGGACGATCGCTGCGTTTCGCAAGTTCCAGCGCGCGCTGCTTCACGTGCTCCGCGAATTGCTGCGTTTTCACTACCTCATCCACCAGCCCCCAATCCTTCGCGCGCTGGCCCTTCACTCCATCCGCCGTGGTGCAGAAAATATCAGCATAGTCGCGACGCACCCGGCGCTTATCCGTCACGCGCGTCAGCCCGCCAGTGCCAGGCAGCACTCCCAGCAGCGGGACTTCCGGCAGACTGACCGCGGAGGAGCGGTCATCCACCAAGATAATTTCATCGCAAGCCAGAGCCAGCTCGTAGCCGCCGCCCGCCGTTGTCCCGTTCAGCGCTGCCAGAAATTTCAGACCCGAATGTGCGCTGGAATCTTCAATCCCATTGCGCGTTTCGTTCGTGAACTTGCAGAAATTCACTTTCCACGCGTGCGAGGAAAGTCCCAGCATGTAAATGTTGGCTCCCGAGCAGAACACCCGGTTCTTCGCGCTGGTCAGCATCACGCTGCGAATTTCCGGATGCTCGAAGCGGATCCTCTGCAGCACGTCGTGCAGCTCGATGTCCACGCCCAGATCGTAGGAATTCAGCTTCAGTTTGTAACCCGGACGCAAACCGCCATCCTCGTTCACGTCCATGGTCAGCGTCGCCACCGGCCCTTCGTAGGCTACGCGCCAATGTTTGTAGTTTGCCGGCTCCGTCTGATAATCCACCGGTGTCACCTTGATTTGCGAATCATGCGTTGCTGCAACGTCCACGCGCGCCTCCTACCCGATTTCGGATTGCAATGCTTGCTTGAGTTTCAGGAAACTTTGCTCCGCGGATTCGCCCGAAGTGTCCAAATGCAAATCCGCCTTGCGATAAAAAGGTTCTCGCGCTTCCAGAATCCGGCGCAAATCTTCCATCGCTTCATCGTTTTCGGCCATCGCCCGAAAATCGCCCTGCGCCATCACCCTCGCCATATAATCTTCCGGATTCGCTTTCACCCACACCGTGAAACAGCTCCCCAGCAGCCGGTCGTAGGTTTCTTTTTCGGAGACCACGCCTCCGCCGACCGACAGCACCGCGCGGGGATATTCCCGCAGAACGCGTTCGAGCACCCGCAGCTCGATCCGGCGATACCCGCTTTGTCCGTACAACGAAAAAATCTCCGCCAAATCCATCCCGGCTTCTTTGGCGATCTCACGGTCCAGCTCGATGAACGGCGCCTTCACCGCTTGCGCCAGCTTCACGCCCAAAGTTGATTTCCCCGCGCCACGCAGCCCGATCAATGCGATCCGCGAACGACGGTCCTGTGGCGCCGCGCCGAATTCCTGCACCAGACGCGCCACAACCGCGTTCAATTGCTGCGCAGGTAGGCGATCCAGTAGCTTCTGTATCGAGCGCTTTGCATCGGAGTCAGGGGCTTCGGCGGTAAACAGGTCGGCCAGTAACACGTTCAGAGCAGTTGCGATTCGCCGCAGCAGCACGATCGACACATTGCCATCGCCCAGCTCCAGCTGCGCCAGATGCCGTTCGGACACGTCCGATTCCCGCGCCACCATTTTCCGTGTCATGCCGCGGCGACTGCGCAGCTCGCGGACCCTGATTCCAAGAAGTCGCAGGAAATCTTCATCGCTGGGATGCGCAGGAGGAGAAGGCAGCGCAGCGCCGGATTGTATTTCTGGAGTCATGTGAATGCGTTCGTGCAACATGCAGTATAGTACATGTAAGGAGGGTCAAGTCAATCATTCAACGTGATGCACTCTCAGGGACCAAGATGCGCGAACGGGCACCTCTAGCTAGTTTAGCTAATCAAAATAAAGCACTTAAATCAGAATCAGTTTTCAATTCGCTGCGCCCCGCATTGTATCAATGTGCAGCATACTACCAATTCTCAGCGTGTTTCGTGCGCCGCAAACTCTCACATCCGCCCCAGGCATTTGGCGGAAAAATGGTACGAACGGGCCATCGCGGCCACCTATGGTCACAGGCTAAAGTTGCTCATGCGCGTCCGATGCCTCCATTGCGCCGCCCAGGTAGAGCTCGACGATCGGCGGGTAAAAGGCCGCAAAATGGCCCAAATCCGCTGCTGGATGTGCGCGCAGAGCTCTGTGGTGGAGCTGCTTCCTCCGGACGTCAAGTCCTCCACAATCATCACCGATCCAGTCGCGCAGCAGGATCGTCCTTTCACCGCGACCCGGCTCGAGCAAACTTCGGACGCCCGGCTGGCTACACTCGATCTCCCAACGGGGAAATCCATAGCGATCTCGGTGGTCGGAGGCTCTTCGCAAGGTCTCCAGCGCGGCCTGACCATGCCCCTGGTGACCATCGGGCGACTGCGCGGCGGAGCTGATTTTGAAATCGACGACCCCATGATTTCACGGCTGCACTGTGCCGTCGAAGTGAAGAATGACACGGTTTACCTCCGCGACCTTCGTTCGACCAACGGCACCTACGTCGCCGAAAAGCGCGTGCTGGCGACAGAGATAGATGACGCCACGGAGTTCCGAATCGGAGCATCCACCCTGCGCGTCAGCATTCGCACACACTAAACCTTCGAACGCATCCGCTCCCTCCCAAAGCCTCTGCCGCGTCGCTCCTATCGTTGGCCGATCCTCGAAAGTTTAATCCTGCGCCGCGCAGACGTCTGGGGTATGCTCTTTCCCTATAAATCTAAAGCCGGTTAGAGCCGCGTCCGCTCGTTTTGCCGGTGGCCAAATCCGCGGGGGAGCAGGTGAGTGGTGCAAAGCGCGATCGAAAAATCGGCATGGGCAGCAACATCACCAGGCGTGATTTCCTCAATGGGTTCGGCGTCGCTGTAGGCGCATCCTTAATACTTCCAGACACAAAGTGGTTCGAACGGTTTGGCCTCCCTCAATCGCCCTTATCGCCTGACAAATCTTCCGCCTACTACCCTCCCGCCTTCGCCGGCATGCGCGGCACCACGGACGCCGTCATGGAAGTGGGCCACGCCCTGCGCGACGGGAATACCTGGAACAGTCCCACTCCCGATTCCGAGTCCTACGACCTGATCGTCGTCGGCGGCGGCATCAGCGGTCTTGCCGCCGCTTATTTCTTTCGCAAGATGGCCGGACCGAAAGCCCGCATCCTGATTCTTGAAAATCACGACGATTTCGGAGGTCACGCGCGGCGCAACGAATTTCAGACCAGCCAGCGAATGATTCTCGGTTACGGCGGCACCCAATCCATTGCCGGCCCGAAAATCTACAGCAAGCAAGCCAAGCAGCTGTTCGCGGAGCTGGGTATAGACGTCCAGCGGTTCTACAAGTATTACGACCAGAATTTCGAGAAATCCAACGGCCTGGAGCACGCTACTTTTTTCGACAAGAAAACATTTGGCGAAGACAAGCTCGTCCCCGGCATCGGCCAGCCGTCATGGCCGGCATTTCTCGCCAAGACGCCGCTCGCTCCGCAAGTCCAGAAAGATATCGCGCGCCTGCATACCGAAAAAGTTGACTACTTGCCGGGCATGTCTTCCTGGGATAAAAAAGTCCTCCTCGCAAAAACCAGTTACAAAGATTATCTGCTGCAGTACGTCAAGCTCAGTCCTGACGCCATTCCTTTTCTGCAAACCGAGACGTACGGTCTCTATGGCGTCGGCATTGACGCTGTTCCGGCCGGCGATCTCGCTGGACTCGGCTACCCCGGTTTTGCCGGCATGGATCTTTCCGGCCCGCCCGGACCGGGCTTGGGCGCGGAAATCACCAAGCAGGACGAAAACGAGCCATACATTTTTCATTTTCCAGACGGCAATGCTTCCATCGCGCGTCTCCTCGTGCGCTCGCTGATTCCCGCATCCGCTCCCGGCCACACTATGGAAGATATCGTCACGGCCAAACTCGATTACTCGACGCTCGATGACCCAGCCTTTCCCGTGCGCCTGCGCCTGAATAGCACCGTAATCCTCGCGCGCAATAACGGCGACGCGAGCACAGCGACGGAAGTCGAGATCACTTACGTGAAAGACGGCCGCGCCCGCAGCGTCCGTGGCGCCACCTGCGTCCTGGCGTGCTGGAACATGGTGATTCCATACTTGTGCCCGGATTTGCCGGACAAGCAGAAGGACGCGCTGGCCTACGGCGTGAAAGTTCCGCTGGTATACATCAACGTGTTGATCCGCAATTGGCAGTCGTTCAAGAAACTGGGAGTGAGCGCGGTGCGCTGCCCGGGAAGTTATTTTGAGACGGTCATGCTGGATTTCCCGGTCAGCATGGGCGATTACCAATACACCGCGAACCCGGCCGAATCTTGCCTCCTGCACCTCGAGCGAGTCCCCTGCAAAGCGGGCCTGCCCGCGCGCGAACAGCAGAAGGCCGGCCGCCGCGAACTTCTCAACACCAGCTTCGCAACTTTCGAGCGCAATATTCGCGAACAGCTTGGTGCCATGCTCTCTCCCGGCGGATTCGATCCCGCCGCGGATATTCAGGCCATCACCGTAAATCGCTGGCCGCACGGCTACGCCTACGAATATAATTCGCTGTACGATCCCGATTGGCCGGAGGAACAACAGCCCTGCGTCATCGGCCGCCAGCCGTTTGGGCGCATCTCGATCGCAAATTCAGACGCGGAAGCCTTCGCCTACACCAATGCGGCGATTGATCAGGCGTATCGCGCGGTGAACGAAGTCTCGCGATTCACGCGCGCCGTCGGCACGTGAATAGGCGCCGCATAAAGCGATCGCGCGTAAAGTGATATATTGCACGGGATATAAAGTGCTGTGCGCTTTCGCGACGCGGCGCTACGCCGGGATCTGAACCACTTGAGCGAAAAACAAACAGCCCGCCTGCTCGATCCACTGTTCACCACCGATTCCATGCGTGAAATTTTCTCGGATCATCGCAGACTGCAGGGCCTGCTCGATTTCGAAGCGGCCTTGGCGCGAGCACTGGCGCGCGCCGGCGTCGCGCCAGACACTTCCGTAGCGCCCATCGTCGCGCAATGTAGCGCGGATCATTTTGCGCTGGACGTCTTGGCGCGCGAAGCAGCCCTCGCCGGAAATCTGGCGATTCCGCTGGTGAAGGCGCTCACCGCGGCGGTCGCGAAATCCGATCCGCAAGCCGCTGGTTTCGTCCACTGGGGCGCCACCAGCCAGGACGCGATTGATACCGGCCTGGTCCTGCAATTGCGCGACGCTCTGGATTTGCTGCAGCGCGAACTCGCGCAATTTTCCAGCGCGCTCGCTAAAGTCGCCGAAACGCATCAATCCACTCTGCTCGCCGGCCGCACCTGGCTGCAACAAGCCAGCCCCGTAACTCTGGGTCTGAAAGTTGCCGGATGGCTCGACGCGATTCATCGCCAGCAGGCGCGTATCGCGCAGGCACGCAACGAAGTCTCGGCGCTGCAGTTCGGCGGCGCCGTCGGCACGCTCGCCGCGCTCGGCGAAAAAGGCCCCACGGTGGCCGCAGCTTTAGCCTCCGAACTGAAATTGCAGCTGCCCAGCATTCCCTGGCACACGCATCGCGACCGCTTCGCCCAAGTCGCCGCCGCACTCGGCCTGACGGTCGGCACGCTGGGAAAAATTGCGCGCGATATTTCCCTGCTCGCGCAAACAGAAGTCGGCGAAGTTCTGGAGCCTGCGGAATCCGGCCGCGGCGGTTCTTCCACCCTGCCGCACAAACGCAACCCGGTGGGTTCCGCCGTTGTGCTGGCTGCCGCGATTCGCGTTCCGGCGCTGGTTTCTGTCATGCTCACCGCGATGGTCCAGGAACATGAACGCGGCCTCGGCGGCTGGCACGCCGAATGGGAAACCTTGCCGGAGATTTTTTTACTCGCCGCAGGCGCGCTGGCTCATATGGCGCACGTGGTGGAAGGCCTCGAAGTTTATGAAGAGCACATGACGCACAATCTTGCCGCAACGCACGGCCTCATCTTGAGCGAGGCTGTCGCGATTGCGCTGGCGAAGCACATCGGCCGCGCGCCCGCGCATCAGCTCGTCGAACGCGCCGCCCACCGCGCCCTCGATTCCGGCCGGCCGTTGCGCGAACTGCTGCTCGAAGATCAGGAAGTGCGCGCGCATCTTTCGCCCGCGGAAATCGATGCGCTGCTGGATCCCAGAAATTACACGGGTTCGGCCGCGTCCATGATCCAAAAAGTATTGGCCGACGAAAAGAAGAAACGATAATTCGTTACTCACGAAAACTTCCGATATGACGCACATCCAAATCAGCGGCGCGCGCTTTCACTACCGGCTGGACGGCGCAACACACGCTCCAGTAGTTGTGCTTTCCAATTCGCTGGGCACCAATCTCGCCATGTGGGACGCGCAAATTCCCGCGCTCGCGCAGAAGTTCCGCGTGCTTCGCTATGATTCCCGTGGACACGGCGCGTCAGATGTCACGCCGGGGCCGTACTCCATCGCAGGGCTGGCACAAGACGTGGTTGGTCTGCTCGATGCGTTGCAAATTTCCACCGCGCATTATTGCGGCCTGTCAATCGGCGGATTGATCGGCCAGTGGCTCGGCATCAATGCGGCAAAGCGTTTCAAGAGCCTGACGCTCTGCAACACCGCCGCGCGCATCGGCACCATAGACGGCTGGAACACGCGCATAGCCAGCATCAAGGAAGGCGGCATCGCGCCAATCGCAAATGGAGTAGTCTCCCGCTGGTTCACCGAGGATTTTGCCAAGCGCGAGCCCACATGGGTGGAAGCCGCGCGCCAAATGCTGCTGCACACGTCGCCGGAAGGCTACGCCGCCACTTGCGCCGCGCTGCGGGATGAGGATCTACGCGAGAGCATCGCCGCCATACGCACACCCACGCTAGTAATCTCCGGCGCACAAGACGCGGCGGTCACAGCGGCAGACGGCCGTTTCCTGGCGGGGAAAGTCCCCGGCGCGCAATATCTGGAACTCAACGCCGCGCATCTTTCGAATATCGAAGCCGCCGAGCCTTTCACCGCGGCGCTGCTGAAATTTCTCGGGCAGCAGGAGGCGAAGTAATGGACGAGCGTGAGCGTCATGCCACAGGAATGAAAGTTCGTCGCGCGGTTCTGGGCGATGCGCACGTGGACAAGGCCGAAGCCACCAAGAATTCCTTCGGCGAGCCGTTTCAGGATTTGATCACGCGCTACGCCTGGGGCGAAATCTGGTCGCGCCCCGGCCTTTCGCGCCACACCCGCAGCCTGCTCACGCTTTCCATGATGATCGCCCTCAATCGCGGTGATGAATTTCGCATGCACGTGCGCGCCGCGTTGAATAACAAAGTCACGCGCGAGGAAATTCAGGAAGTGCTGCTGCAGAGCGCCATCTATTGCGGGGTTCCAGCGGCAAACGCGGCATTCCATCTCGCGCAGGAAGTTTTTGCAGAGGTTGACGCCGGGCGTTGACGCCGTCCGCAGCCGCAACGCCTGGCTCTGCAGCATAAGGTTTCCAGCACCGCATCGACTCGATTCAGCGACGCCAATTTCAGGAGGAATCATAAATGCCGATCGAAAAAGTTGCCGTAGTGGGTTGCGGCTTGATGGGTTCGGGAATCGCGCAAGTGGCGGCTCAGTCCGGCTGCCAGGTCACAGTCCGCGAAGTCTCCCAGCAGCTCGTTGATAAAGGTCTGCAATCCATCGAAAAAAATCTCCAGCGCCTGGTGGATAAAGGCACGCTCTCCGCCGCCGACCGCGATCAGGTTCGCGCGCGCCTGCGCGGCACCACCAATCTCGACGACTTAAAAGACTCCGACCTGGTCATCGAAGCGATCATCGAACAGCTCCCCGCGAAGCGCGAGCTCTGGACCGCGCTCGATAAGATCTGTCCGCAGCACACCATTTTCGCCAGCAACACTTCGTCGCTCTCCATCACCGAAATGGCCATGTTCACGCAGCGCCCGGACCGTTTCCTGGGCATGCATTTTTTCAATCCCGTCCCTGTGATGAAATTGGTGGAAATAATCCGCACCATCGCCACCGATCCGAAAGTAGATGAAGCCGCCGTCGCCCTCGCCGGCCGTCTCGGCAAGACGCCTGTGCGCACCACCGATCGCACCGGATTCATCGTCAACCGTTTGCTCGTGCCCTATCTGCTCGATGCCGTGCGCGCGCTGGAAGAAGGTGTCGGTTCCATCGAGGACATTGATAATTCCATGAAGCTCGGCTGCGGCCATCCCATGGGCCCGCTCACGCTGCTCGATTTCGTCGGGCACGACACCACCTATTACATCGCGAATATCATGTTCGATGAATTTAAGGAACAGCGCTTCGCCCCTCCGCCGCTGCTGAAGCGCATGGTCCTGATGGGATGGAACGGCCGCAAAGCAGGCCGCGGATTCTACGATTACAGCGATCCCGCAAAACCCAAGCCGCTGCAATTCACGTAGGAAGTCTGCGGAACAGTTCGAGATTCCGTGTACTTCGTGGCTTCCCTGTCTGTTTGAGAGGGGAACTCGGGAATCTTTGTAGGTCGTGGCTTTACGGTCTGCGTGAGACTTCGGGATTCTCTGCAGGGCGTGGTTCTAGTGTGTGTGTGACAACTATTGGTTTTCGTCAGGGCACGGCTTCAGCCGTGCCGTACTCGCCGCAAAATAGAAGCGGCTTTAGCCGCTGAGGGAATGAATTTCGCGTCGCCAGCCGAACTCTTTAGCCCCTGAAGCACCGATTCTGCGATCGCCGCATCGAACACACCTTAACGCTTCGCTTGCCCTTCCGCCGCGCCGGCCTTCGAAAGCCGCTCGATCACTTCCGGCGCCAGCGGGCGCGATTTCATGCGCTCGGGATTCGCCGGATCCGTCCCAGCCCATACGCGCGTTTCAAATCCCTCCACAGCCAGCGCCCCTGCCTTGAAAAATTGATGCCGGATGATGAAACTGCTTCTGCGAAATTCCGTGACGGTCGATTCCGCCAGCAATTCATCGCCAAAGGTAGAAGGCAGCAGAAACCGCACGCGCACATCTACTAGCGGAACTCCCAAAATCGCATACGTGTGGAACAAAGCGCGCGTCGGCATTCCGGCATTGGTAAAAAGCGCGGTCGTGCAATCGTCAAACCACGCCAGATACTGCGGATAGAAAACAATTCCCGCCGGATCGCAGTGCCCCCACTCCACCAGCAGATGTTTCTTGCTTACGAACATCGCCTGACGCCTCCAAAAAAATCGCAGCCGTGCGCGCAAATTCCAAAGCAAACAAAATCGCGCGAAATCAAAGTCGCATGGTAGCACCCACTTCCAACGCCCTCCAACTATTTGGTCCATCACACGATATCGCTCCGCGCCGCCCGCCGCTTCTGCTATCGTTTACTGGAACTGGTTCGAGGTCACCCGTTATGCGCACGCAGGTTGGCATCATCGGCGCCGGGCCCGCAGGCCTGGTCCTCTCGCATCTGCTGCACCTCCACGGCGTCGAATCCGTCGTCCTCGAAAATCGCAGCCGCCAGTACGTGCAAGAGCGTGTGCGCGCTGGTGTTCTCGAGCAAGGCACCGTCGATCTGCTCAAAGAAACCGGCGTAGGCGAGCGCCTGCAGCGCGAAGGCCTGGTGCACTACGGAGTGAATCTGCGTTTCGGCCACCGCACCCATCGCATCGATTTCGCCGATCTCACCGGCGGAAAAGCCGTCACCATCTACGCGCAGCACGAAGTCGTAAAAGATTTAACCGACGCGCGCCTCGCCGCCGGCGGCCAGGTTCATTTCGAAGTTGCAGACACCAGCATCCACAATTTCGAAGATTCGCACGGCGGCAAACCCACCATCCGCTTTCGCAAAGATGGCGAGCCGCGCGAACTGGTCTGCGACTTCATCGCCGGCTGCGACGGCTATCACGGCATCTGCCGCCCGTCGGTGCCCGAAGGCGTTCTCACCGCTTTCGATCGCGTCTATCCCTTCGCCTGGCTGGGCATTCTCGCCGAAGCGCCGCCTTCCTCCGAAGAGCTCATCTACGCCTACCATGAACGCGGTTTCGCCCTCCTCAGCATGCGTTCGCCGCACATCGGCCGGCTCTATCTCCAGTGCCGTCCCGACGAAGACCTCCTGAATTGGCCGGACGAAAAAATCTGGCGGGAACTCCATCTCCGCCTCGCGGCCGAAGAAAATTGGAAGCTGCAAGAAGGCCCGGTGCTCCAAAAAGGCGTCACCGGCATGCGCAGCTTCGTCGTCGAGCCCATGCAGTACGGCAAGCTCTTCCTCGCTGGAGACGCCGCGCACATCGTGCCGCCCACAGGTGCCAAAGGGCTCAACCTCGCCGTCGCCGACGTGCGCATCCTCGCCCGCGCCCTTGCGGACTTCTACTCCACCGGTCGGCGCGACCTGCTCCACTCCTACTCCCAAACCTGCCTCCGCCGCGTCTGGAAGGTGCAACGCTTCTCCTGGTGGATGACCTCCATGCTCCATCGTTTCGACGACGAGAACGCATTCGACCACCGCCGCCAGCTAGCCGAACTCGACTACGTCACTAGCTCGCGCGCCGCCGCTCAATCGCTTGCCGAAAACTACGTCGGTCTGCCGCTCGAATAGACTCCACTCCGCCTCCACCAGAAACCCTGCCCGGACGCCTCGCGTCGGCGCCCGTTCGAGTAATCGTCTAAACTATTGAATACAAGCACTTTAGACAACTACCAAGCGCCCTCAGATCGTCGAATTTGCATAGAACACAGCTCACAGCGCGTTTCACAGCGGTACAGCTCTCCACTCCAGCCATCGGTACCAGCCGATTGAGAGTACCGGCCTATCGCCACAGTCGAGCCCCCACCGTATCCTGTCTAAGTTGGAAGCAAGCACAAGCAACCAAACCCTGCACCAGGGGGACGCAGCAAACGGGGGTTCAGATGCAAGCTGGGGGATTCCGCAACATCATTCGTGGCCTGCTGGTAGCCGGTGCAATTCTTGTCGGTTGTCAAGCGGCCAATGGGCAACAACCCTTTTATTTGCAGATACATATAAGTGAAAACGGCCAGGATCCTATCGGTTTCATGGGTCCTCATTACTTCATCCACCAGGCCGCGGGTGCCAGCCTTAGCACCCCACCAACCACCGCTTTCACCCCGTCGCAGATTCGCCATGCCTACGGTTTTGATCTCGTCACCAACCAGGGCGCCGGTCAGACCATTGCGCTCGTGGACGCTTATGACGATGCCAACGCAGCCAACGACCTCGCCGTTTTCAGCAAACAGTTCAACCTGCCTGCGTGTACCACCGCCAGCGGCTGCTTCCGCCAGCTGTATTCCAGCGGACGCAAGCCGGCCGCTAACACCAACTGGGCGGTCGAAATCTCACTGGATATCGAATGGGCGCACGCCATCGCGCCGCAAGCCAAGATTCTCCTCGTCGAAGCTCCTTCGAATAACCTCAGCGACTTGCTCGCCGGCGTGGACTTCGCAGTCCGCAACGGCGCGTCGGTTGTTTCGATGAGCTGGACGTCCGCCGAACTTTCCACCGAGCGCAATCTGGACAATCACTTCGTTTCCACCGGGGTCACTTTCCTCGCGGCCTCTGGCGATAGCGGCACTGGCGTGAACTACCCGGCAGCTTCGCCGGACGTGATCGCCGTCGGCGGCACGTCGCTGACGCTCGACAAATCCGGAAATTACAGCAGCGAAGCAGCTTGGAGCGGCAGCGGCGGCGGGCTCAGCAAGTACGAATATGAGCCGGTCTCCCAAGCGCAGTTTCCGATCGCCAATAACCTGCACGGAACGCGCGGCGTGCCGGACGTTTCCTACAACGCCAATCCTGGAACCGGATACGCCATCTACGACTCCATCGGAGTCAGCGGCTACAGCGGTTGGTTCCAGGTAGGCGGCACCAGCGCCGCGGCGCCGCAGTGGGCCGCGCTGATCGCCATCACCAATTCGCAGCGCGTCGCAGCACGCAAAGCAAACTTGAGCGCCACCGGCACTTCGGTGTACGCGGTGGGAAAATCGAGCCTGGCCGCCAATTTTCACGCGGTCACCACCGGCACCAACGGCTCCTGCGGCACAATTTGCGATGCGCTCACCGGATACGACTACGTCACCGGCCTCGGCACGCCGCAATCCAAGGTCTTGATCCCAGCGTTGGCCGCCCGCCCGTAATCACGCAGTCTTAGCGTCATTCGCGAGCCGCTGCGAAGTTTTTGCCGCGGCTCGTTGTACATTAGACGCAGACTTTCCCCCCGACAAACTGCTCGGCCGCCACAGCACCGCTCCTGCGGTTGCCACGCACATTCGGACGGGCGGGGCTTCAGCCCCGCCGACACGCATCGTGAGGAGAAGGGCTTTAGCCCCTGAAACTGCGTTTTTCGCTCGTGGCTGAACAGTTGTGAGGTACTTGCACCACTTTTCGATTGGGAAACACCGCCACTTCGTGGTCCTCTCGGAATCCACCTCGATAGTGTATAGTTTTTTCAGGCGCGGCCATTCCCAAAGCCACATTTGCTTCCGGCCACATCGATTCGCCTCGCCACAGGTCTATCCCAAATGAAGCCACATTTGCAGGTCATGAAATTCGGCGGCACCTCGGTAGGCGACGCTTCCTGCATCGCGCGCGTCGCCGAAATTGTCGCCAAATCCTCGCGCGTCGGCCCCCTGGTGGTCGTGGTCTCGGCCATGAGCGGCGTCACCAATCGCTTGATCGAAGCTGCCACCTGCAGCGAGACAGGCGACCGCGAGCGCGCCACCGAGCTGCTGGAGGCCCTGCGCGAACAGCACTTCGAAGCGCTGAACATCCTCATCCAGAATCCCGAAACCAGAAATTTGATTGCCCTGGGCATCGAAGAACTTCTACGCGAAGCGCAGCGCCTCTGCGAAGGCACCGCGCTCATCCACGAACTCACCGCGCGCACGCTCGATTCCGTTTCCAGCCTCGGCGAACGCCTCTCCGCGCCCCTGGTTGCCGGTGCCCTCAGCGAACGCGGCGTCCGCAGCGAAGGCATCGAAGCCACCGGATTGATTGTCACCGATTCCTATCATGGCGCCGCCGAGCCGTTGATGGAGCCCACGCAAGTCCGTTGCGAAGCGCGCCTCCGTCCGCTGCTGCAACAGGGAGTCGTTCCGGTAGTCACCGGGTTTATCGGCGCCACCGCCGAAGGCGTGCTCACCACGCTCGGCCGCGGCGGCTCGGACTATTCCGCCACCATTCTTGGCGGCGCGCTCGGCGCCGATGAAGTGATCATCTGGACCGACGTGAACGGCGTTCTCACCGCTGATCCTCGCCTCGTTCCCGGCGCGCGCACCATTCCCGAAATCTCCTATCGCGAAGCTGCGGAGCTCGCGCACTTCGGCGCCAAGGTTCTGCATCCCAAGACGCTCCGCGCCGTCACGCAATCCGGCATTCCCGTGTGGATTCGCAATACCTTTGAGCCCGAACACCCCGGCACTAAAATCACGCCGCACGGCCGCAGTTCCAGCGCCGGCGTGAAGGCGCTCACCGCCATTCGCGACGTCTCACTCATCGCCGTCGGAGGCCCCGGAATTGTCGGCCTGCCCGACGTGGTCGGCCGCACGTTTTCCACCACCTCCAACGTGCGCGCGAACGTCCTGCTCATCTCGCAGTCTTCTTCGCAGAACGATATTTGCTTTATCGTTTTTTCTTCCGACGCCAAACGCACCGTGGACGCCTTGCGCCAGCAATTCGCGCAGGACCTGATGCATCAGAAAGTCGAACACATCACCCTGGACCCCAACATCGCCATCGTCGCCGTCGTCGGCGAAAATATGCGCGGCACCGTGGGCATGGCCGGACGCACCTTCAGCGTGCTGGGCCGCGAAAATATAAATATAATTGCCATCGCCCAGGGTTCTTCGGAAACCAACATTTCATTCGTGGTGTCCAGCCAGGACATGAAGCGAGCGCTGCTGGCCGTGCACCAGGAATTTGCCCTGGATACGCGCAATTCGCAGGAAACATCATCCGCCTCAAAATGAGCGACGCTCTCGCAAAAACCGCCCAAAAGTCCGGCATCGCGGCCGTGCAGCGCTGCATCGTGCCCGCTTGCGCTGCGACATTCGGCATCCGCGAACAGATTTATGTGTGCCCCCGTTGCGGCGGCCCGCTCGAAATCGAAATCCCTCTCGAGCTGCTGACATCCGTGCCGGATCTTCGCGAACGCTGGCATGCGCGCGCCGCTTCACACGATCCGCGCGACCGTAGCGGCGTCTGGCGCTTCCGTGAATTACTTCCGTTCGATCAAGACGCGCCCGTCGTCACGCTTTTTGAAGGCAATACGCCGCTCTACGACGCTCCGCGCTCGGCGAAGTACGCCGGTCTCACCGCGCTGCGTCTGAAACATCAGGGTTGCAATCCCACGGCGTCTTTCAAGGACACCGGCATGACCACGGCCGTCACCCAGGCAAAACTGCTCGGCGCGCAAACCGTGGTCTGCGCCAGCACCGGCAACACCGCCGCAAGCCTGGCCGCCTACGCCGCGCGTGCCGAACTGCAATGCGCCATTCTGCTGCCGCAGGGCCAAATAAGTCCCGCGAAGCTCGCGCAAAGCATGGATTACGGCGCCATCGTCTGCGAGATCGCCGGAAATTTCGACGATTGCATGCGCCTGATTTCAGAGCTCGCCGATGTGCCGTCCATTTACATCGCGAATTCCGTCAATCCTTTTCGCATCGAAGGCCAAAAAACCGTCGCCTTCGAGCTTCTCGAACAATGCGCCTGGCGCGTGCCGGACCATGTCGTCGTTCCCGGCGGAAACATGGGCAATAGTTCCGCGCTCGGCAAAGGCTTCGACGAAATGCTGCGCCTCGGCTTAATTGATCGCCTGCCGAAGATCAGCATCATTCAGGCCGAAGGCTCAGCCCCGCTCGCCCACTTGTTTGCCGGCCTGCAATCATCGGAAATCGCCGCGGAAGCAGCGCAGCCAGAAGAGATCGTGCCGGTGGCGCATCCCCGCACTCTCGCCACCGCCATAAAAATTGGCGCCCCCGTTTCCTGGAAGAAAGCGTTGCGCGCCGTCCTGCGCACGCACGGAAACATTATTGCGGTGTCGGAACAAGAGATCGCCGACGCCAAAGCCATTATCGGCCGCGACGGCATCGGCTGCGAGCCGGCCTCTGCGACCACCGTGGCGGGCATCCGCAAACTCACCGCCGCTGGAAAAATTCACGCCGCTGAATCCGTGGTCGCAGTCCTGACCGGACACGTGCTGAAAGATCCCGACTACGTGAGCCACTATCATCGCGGTACGCTTTCGTTCGAATCCGTCACCGCGGATGGAACCGCAAAGTCCGTCCAAATTTCCGGCGCATTTCGCAACGCTCCGGAAAAAGTTGCTGCAACCAAGCAAGCCATTCTCAAGAGTTTGGAGAGCCGCCGCTAGCGCAAAGAAGTTCCGGCCGGAAAAGGGAACTACCGGCTAAGATTTGCCAGGAAATCGCCAAAGCATCCATGAAAAAGTCCAAGTCCCGCTCCTACGAAGTGCGTGTCCCGGCCTCCAGCGCCAATCTCGGCGCGGGCTTCGATTGCTTTGGCTTGGCGCTGAACTTGTTTCTCACGGTGCGAGCCACGGTCCATTCCGAACCGGGCGCCCGCAGCGAAGCGCGCACTCACGGCGTTGACGGTAGCGAAGCTCTACCGAGCGTGCCGGAAGAAAATCTGATTCTGCGCGCCATGCAGCATGCGGCGGAGCGCCACGGCCTCCGTTTGCCGCCGGTTCACCTCGCCGTGCAGAACCAAATTCCAATCGCCGGAGGCTTGGGGAGCAGCGCCGCGGCAATCGTGGCCGGCACCGCGCTGGGCTTTGCCGTCTGCGGGAAAAAACCAACGGTGGACAATGCACTGCGCCTTGCGGCAGAGATGGAACAGCACACGGACAACGTAGGAGCCGCGCTGCTCGGCGGCCTGGTCGTCTCGTTCGTTGCCGTCGGCGGCAACGTCGTCGCGCTGCGTAAAAATTGGCCGCCGCAAATAAAAATCGTCGCCGTCACGCCGAAAATGACGTTGCAGACAGCCGCATCGCGCGCCGCTTTGCCCCCAACAATCGAACTCGCCGCCGCCGTGCACAATCTCCAGCGCTCGGCGCTATTCCTCGCAGCCCTCGACGCCCGGCGTTACGGCCTGCTCTGGGACGCCATGCAAGATCGCCTGCATCAATCCTATCGCCAGGCGCTCATCCCCGGCCTCGCCGAAGTTCTCGCGATTCCTCGCATGCCGGGGCTTCTGGGCGTCGCGCTCAGCGGCGCCGGGCCCACGGTGATCGCGCTCGCCACCAGGAATTTCGCGCAGATCGGAAAAGCGATTGCCGGCCAATTTGCACACCGCGGCCTATCCTCGACGATCCGTAATTTGACAGTCGCGCCAGAGGGAATTCGCCTGAACGGGAAGCGGCTCGCGAAAGAATAGCGACACCTGATCTAAATCCCAGCGTTCGCGCTGCAATCACTTCACAAACGTCAAACCGTGCGGCACAAAATGCGGGAACACGTACGCATACAGCATCACAATCACGCCCACGATCGATCCCAGCGCAATCGAATGCCAGAACACAAATTTAAAAATGATCCCTTCGTTGCCCACTTGCTCGGTGGCCGCCGTGGCAATGGTAATGGACTGCGCATCCACCATTTTCCCCATCACCCCGCCAGCGCTGTTCGCCGCGCACATCAAAATCGGATCAATCCGCAGTTGCTGCGAAGTGATGCGCTGCAAGCTTCCGAACAGCACGTTGGACGAAGTATCGCTTCCGGTCAAAGCCACGCCCAGCCAACCGAGAAACGTCCCAAAAAATGGGTAAAGCCATCCCGTTCGCGTGAACGCCAGACCCAGCACCGCATCCAACCCCGAATAGCGCGTCACGTACCCCAGCCCCAGCATGAACGAAATCGCGATCATCGCCAGCCGCATGCGCACCAGCGTGCGCCAAAATATCTTCATCAACTTTACCGGACTCAGTCCCAACAACATCCCGGAAACAAGCGCAGCCAGAAAGCATCCGCTGCCCGTCGCCGATAGCCAGTTGAAATCGTAGCGCGCCGCTTCCGGAGTCGGCTTGCTCACCACCGGCGCCGCGCGCGTGATCGCGTTGTGCAGATACGGCCAATTCCATCCGGCAGGGCCCGGCCGCACTTTGCCGTCCGCTTGCACCACAATAAACGCAGGCGTAGTGGCTTTATTGATCGCCAGCTTCACCGTCGGCAGTCCCCACGCCAGCACGAATAGCGAAAGCACGGCAAATGGCATCCACGCTTTGGCCACCGTCCAGAACGGATATTTGCGCGGCGCCACATATCCATCGAATTCCTTCGCGTTCCACTCGCCGCCCATATCGTCCGCAAGTTTTCCTTCCACCGCCAGGGGCTTCGCGCCTTCACGATCGTAATCGAACCGCCAAATCTTCTTCGGCTTCCAAAAACGCAGAAAGATTACCGTGCAAGTGATGGAGACCACGCCGCCCATGATGTCCACCAGGTTGCTATCGACAAAGTTCGACCACAGAAATTGCGTCGCCGCAAAAGAAATCCCCACCACCAGAATCGCCGGCAGCACTTCGAAAGTTTCCGACCAGCTCACCATCGTGCGCACCAGCCAGAAGGGCACAAGTACCGCCATAAACGGCAGGATCCGCCCGATCATCGCGTTCAAATCCGATTCCGGCAAACCCGAAACCCCGGCCAGCGCGTGCACCGGAGTTCCAATCGCTCCCCAAGCCACCGGCGCGGTGTTCGCAATCAAATTCAGCGCTGCCGCGTGAAACGGCCGGAATCCCAGGCCAATCATGAATGCGCCCGCGATCGCCACCGGCGCTCCAAAACCCGCCGCTCCTTCAATGAATGCGCCAAAGCAAAACGCCACCAGCAGCACCTGCAACCGCCGATCCGGCGTAATTCCCGCGATCGATTCCTTCATGATTTCAAACTGTCCGGTCTCGACGGAAATGTCGTACAGATAAACCGCCGCCAGCACGATCCACGCAATCTTCAATATCCCGTACGCCACGCCGTACGCAAACGCCGATCCCGCCAGCAGCGCCGGCATTTTGAATACGAAGGTCGCCAGCGCCATCGCCGTCATCGCCGCCGCAATCGCGCACCAATGCGGCTTCACCTTCAGCCCGGCCAGAAGGGTGAAGAGCACCAGAATCGGCAGAGCTGCGATCAGTGTCGAGACCCACCAGATCCCGGCGGGATCATAAACTTGCGTCCAACTCATACCAGCCCCCTTGTGCAACCTCGCTCTTGTTACCGGGTCCGACTTTGTGGACGTTCCATATCTCGCCGCTCAAATTTTGTCAAGAAATGGAATTGTGAAATGGATGGAGAGAACCTGCGAGGCGGAGATTACCGAAAGTTACGCGCGAGTCTTTCTTCTCATCAGCCACACAAACGCGCAACCCGCCATGAGCATCAGAAACTGCGGTGCTTCCGGGGCGCTCAGCGGCGGAGGCGGAGGTGGCGGCGGCACGTACGGAGGCGGCGGCACGTACGGAGGCGGTGCGTACGGAGGTGGCAGCGGGCCCGTGGGTATTCCCGGAGAAGATGGCGTGCCGCCGATCGGAAAAAGCGGTGGAATGATCGGTATGTAGATCGCTCCAGGCGAGTGCGGCGACACCGCAATTGTGGTCGCAGGCGGCAGCAGCAGCGGTAGTTCAGGCGAAGACTCCGGAGCCGCCAAGAGCCCGCCTTCCGCCGGTATTTCCATCGCTTCCGGCGAAGGCTCATTATTCAGCACCGGCCCCACGGGGGCCTCCGAAATGCGGTTTCCGCAGCGAGTTCTGGCCATATGCTCGCCGTCGGTTACCACCGTTTCTCCGGCAGGCAGATTCAGCCTGTTCTTCGTCCAGAAAATCCGGCTGCCCACGCGGTACGAAACGAACACCGCGCGCGCTTCTTGCAACCGAGCTACGCGCACTTCACGCAGATCAAAATCCGAATAGTGTCGCGCCACCACTTCATCCTGCGCCACGGCGTTCCGCAATTCGGCCGAATTCCTCACCCCGCCGGGAATCACGGAGTACGGATATAGGAATCGATCCGTCTCGGCCAATTCCACAGTTGGTGCGAACCAATCGCTGTCGGTAGGAGCTTGTTTCAACCCTGCGGAGACACTTCCATTGGTAGAAGTACGATCCGCGTAGCCGTAGTTGTACGGGAGTACGACCGATACCAGTACGCTTTCCAGAAACAGAACCGCCAACGCTCCCAAGCGACGGCGATCAATTTTTCCGGCGAATTTCGCCGCGATCGTCCAGCCCTTCCCCATTTCCCCTTTTTACAATCCGGCAATCCCCATCGCCGGGAATAATCCCCACAGTCGCAGTACGCAATCCCCCTGCCAACCTGAACGCCGCAACGCCACCAAGCCGTCTCCTTCGCGGCCCCGAACTCCATGTAAACAAAGGGGAAGTGTTCCAAAGGGCGCAGAAATTTTCCACAGATGCACAGCCGTCAGGGAATCGAGAGAACAAAGTTTCCTGTAAATGGTACTAACGTTCTGGAGGTGGGCTTACGGCGTGAAGCGAGTTTGCGGTCGTAATTTCAGCGGTGTGGCCCGTCGGCAAAGAAGCAGGTCAAAATGTGTGCCGCTCAGTCATCCAACGATTTGGAAGATTGTTCCCGCGATCCTGCTGTTGATCCCAGCGCTACTTCATCCTTGCCATGTTTCCACATTGCAAAGCCCATTCCCAAAAAGGGTCCCAGCAGCACCACTAAAAAGGCCAATAAGAACAGCACCAGAAACAGAAGAACAATCACAATGGCTGGCATTGGTTCTCCTCGCTCCCACCCTGGAGCTGAGTTCTCCTCGCCGCTTATCTGCCAAACAAAGCGCGAACTCACTTCTTTAGATGATACTAACAACCCCGCGGGGTACAGAAAGTTACTGCCGATTCTGAGATTTTCCACCTCCTGCACACCCATACTTTCGTGCAAGCGGCCGGCCACCTCGTGCACTAATCCAGCGGCCAATTTGGCGTCGCACCTTGGCCACGCCGCCACCAGGGATCCGCCCGCTCATGCCCCACCGTCGCCCCGCAACATTCGTGGAATCAATTTCTTCCACGACCGCAACCAGATCACCACCCCAATCGTCTAACTCTATGTCCGTGAATTCGTTTTGAATCTCTTTCGCGTCGTCGCGAATCTCTTGCTGTATGCCGTATCCCGCGGCGTTCAGTTGTGGGTTCGAGCGTGCGATACTGATCCTCCGGCACGCGGATTCGTAAATCTCCGAATTACGGAGGTGCCGTATCTGCTGGGCATATTGGGAGCTATTGATCGATGTGGATTGTTCGACTCGCGTTACGCCGTCCTTATACATTCGTTGTAACGTCCATCCTGCTGCTGATTCTCGGCCCCGTTGCGATTCTGCGCACTCCCACGGACATTTTCCCGAATATTGACATTCCCGTAGTCAGCGTTCTCTGGAACTACACCGGCCTTTCGCCCGAGGAAATGTCCAACCGCATCGTCTTTCAGTACGAAAGGGTGCTCACCACCACCGTTAACAACATCGAACACATCGAATCGCAATCCCTCAATGGAATTGGCGTCGTCAAAATCTTTTTTCACTCCGGCGTGGATATTGGCAACGCCGTCGCGCAGGTAACCGCGGTTTCGCAAACCCTCTTGCGTACGCTCCCCGCGGGAACTACTCCTCCGCTCATCATTCAGTACAACGCCTCCAGCGTTCCCATTCTGCAACTCGCGCTCGCCGGACAAGGTCTCTCGGAGCAACAGCTCGGCGACATCGGACTCAATTTCGTGCGCACCGGATTGGTAAGCGTTCCCGGCGCCGCGATCCCATATCCCTACGGCGGCAAGCAGCGCCAGATTCAGGTGGACCTCAATACTGCAGCACTGCAATCGAAAGGCCTTTCGCCCAACGACGTCGTCACCGCCATCAACCTCCAGAACCTGATTCTTCCCGCAGGTACCGCCAAAATCGGTACCTTCGAGTACGAAGTGGATATGAACGGCGCGCCCCAAACCGTTGCCGAATTGAACGACCTCCCCATCAAGACCGTCGGCACCTCCACCATCTACATTCACGACGTCGCTAACGTCCGTGACGGTTTTCCCCCGCAAACCAACATCGTCCGCGTCAACGGCCAGCGCTCCGCTCTGATGACCATCCTGAAATCCGGCGATGCCTCCACTCTGGACATCATCTCCAGCGTCAAAGCGCTGCTGCCTACGATTAAAGCGTCCTTGCCGCCCGCTCTGGTCATCAATCCGCTTTCCGATCAGTCCGTCTTCGTGAAGGCCTCCATCGTAGGCGTGGTTCGCGAAGCGATCATCGCCGCTTGCCTCACCGGCTTCATGATCCTCGTATTCCTGGGAAGCTGGCGCAGCACCCTGATCATCGCAGTTTCGATTCCGCTCTCGATTCTTACTTCGCTGATCGTTCTCAGCGCCCTGGGCGAAACCATCAACATCATGACGCTCGGCGGCCTCGCGCTGGCGGTGGGCATCCTGGTGGACGACGCCACCGTCGAAATCGAAAATATTAATCGCAACATTGATCAAGGCAAGGAAATCGTGCAGGCCATTCTCGACGGCGCTTCGCAAATCGCCGTACCCGCCCTGGTCTCCACGCTCGCCATCTGCATCGTCTTCGTGCCCATGTTTTTTCTTTCCGGCGTCGCGCGTTACCTCTTCGTTCCGCTCGCCGAGGCCGTTTGTTTCGCCATGATCGCTTCCTACTTGCTTTCCCGCACTCTCGTCCCCACCATGGCCAAATATTTGCTCGAGGCCCGCACCGAAGAAGATCCCAACGCGCCGGTACAAGCCTCCTCCAATCCATTTGTGCGCATGCAGCAGTCGTTCGAAGTTCACTTCGAGGGGCTGCGCGACCGCTATCACCGTTTGCTCGAACGCTGCATTCACCACCGCGTAATCTTCGCCATCTGCTTCCTGTGCTTCTGCGTGCTCTCTTTTGCGCTGCTGCCCCTGCTGGGCCAGGATTTTTTCCCCGCAGTGGATAGCGGCGAATTCAAATTGCACATGCGCGCCCCCACCGGCACCCGCATCGAAGAAACCGCTGCGTTGTGCGATCAAGTGGAAGCCGTGATCCGCAAGCAGATTCCGCAGTCCGAATTGGTCAGCCTGATTGACAACATCGGCCTGCCCTACAGCAGCATCAATCTTTCCTACAGCAATTCCGCGCCGATCGGTCCCGGCGATGCCGACATCCTCGCCGAACTTTCCAAGGATCATCATCCCACCGCCGAATACGTCCACGATCTGCGCATCGAACTGGCCAAGGATTTTCCTGGAGTCACTTTTTATTTCTTGCCCGCTGATATCGTCAGCCAGATTCTCAATTTCGGCCTGCCCGCTCCCATTGACATCCAAATCCTCGGGCGCGATCTCTCCGCCAACCGAGTCTTCGCCGACAATCTGCTGAATCGCCTGAAATTTGTCCCCGGCACGGTGGACCTGCGCATCCAGCAGGCCTTTGATCAGCCCAAATTGCACATCGAAGTGGATCGCACCAAAGCGCAGCAGGTCGGCTATTCCACTCGCGATGTCGCCAATAACTTGCTCATCTCACTCAGCGGAAGTTTTCAAACCTCACCCACCTACTGGCTCGACCAGCGTACTGGAGTGAGCTACAACATCGCCGCGCAAACGCCGCAGTACAATGCCGACACCTTACAGGACCTGGAAAATATTCCCGTCACCGGTCCCGGCACGCCGCAATCCGAAATCATGGCCAGCGTAGCTTCCTTCAGCCGCGGCGCGGAGATGGGCGTGGTATCGCATTACAACATCATGCCGGTGATAGACATCTACGGCGCAGTGCAGGGGCGCGACCTCGGTGGCCTCTCCCGCGAAATCGAACCCATCATCGACCGCAGTAAAAAAGATTTGCCGCGCGGCTCGCAGATTATTATCCGCGGACAGATCCTCACCATGGCCTCGTCCTTCTCCGGATTGCTTTGGGGCCTGGCCTTTTCCATCGTGCTCGTCTATTTATTGATCGTCGTGAATTTTCAATCCTGGCTCGATCCCTTTATTATTCTCATGGCGCTGCCCGCCGCGCTCGCCGGCATCGTCTGGTTTCTTTTCATCACGCGCACCACCGTCAGCGTGCCGGCCTTGACCGGCGCTATCATGTGTATGGGCGTGGCCACCGCCAATAGCATCCTGGTCGTCAGCTTCTCGAAAGAGCGCCTCGGAGAAGGGAAGACGGCCGCCGAAGCCGCTTCCGAATCCGGCTTCACGCGCTTCCGCCCGGTGCTCATGACCGCGCTAGCGATGATCATCGGAATGTTGCCGATGTCTCTGGGCCTCGGCGAAGGTGGCGAACAGAACGCGCCGTTGGGCCGCGCCGTAATCGGCGGCCTGCTCTTCGCCACGGTAGCCACGCTGTTTTTCGTGCCGGTTACCTTCAGCATCGTGCATGGCGCGCGCGAGAAAAAAGCTGCCCCTGCCGCGCAGAATGAATCGCCGGCGGACTAGACGAACGCTCATGCTCGCAACTACGTGAAGCGAAAGTTCAAGAGGACGCAATGACAGAGCCAGTTGAAAATAAATCGCCGCAGCCGAATCCACACCTTTCCGGCGCCGGCGCGCACCATGAGAAATCCGGTCACGGAGTTTTGATCGCCGTCATCGCGGTGATCGTCGTGATTGCCATCGTCATCGCCGGCGTGGTGCCGCGCCTGCGCGCCAAAGCCGTGCTGCGTGTTGAAACGAATTCTCTCGCCGTCCCCGAAGTCGCCGTCATCCAGCCTAAGCGCGGCTCCACGGCGCAGGAAATAATCCTGCCCGGCAACATTCAAGCCTTCATTGACGCGCCCATCTACGCCCGCACCAACGGCTATCTGAAAATCTGGTACTTCGACATCGGCGCGCACGTGAAGAAGGGCCAGCTCCTCGCAGAAATCGAAACGCCCGAAGTGGATCAGCAACTTCTGCAAGCGCGCGCAGATCTGAACACGGCACAGGCGAACTTGAATTTGTCCCAAATCACCTTCAACAGATTTGAAGGCTTGAAGAATACCGATTCCGTCGCCGTGCAGGATGTGGACAATGCCGCCGGGGACTACGCCGCGAAGAAGGCCACCGTGGATTCCGCGCGGTCCAACGTGAACCGGCTGGAAGACCTGCAATCTTTCGAGAAAATCTATGCGCCGTTTGATGGTGTGATTACCGCGCGCAATACCGACGTGGGCCAATTGATTGATTCCGGTTCGTCGGGTGGCGTGGGCAAGGAACTGTTTCACGTTGCTGCGATCCGCACCTTGCGTGTTTACATTAACGTCCCGCAGCAATATTCCGTCGCAGCCAAGCCCGGCATCCTCGCGGACCTGACTCTCGCGCAGTTTCCGGGCCGCAAGTTCCAGGGAAAATTAGTGCGCACCGCCAACGCCATTGACCTGGCTTCGCGAACCTTGCTGGTGGAAGTGGATGTTGATAATTCCACTGGAGAACTGCTTCCCGGCGCCTTCACCGAAGTCCATCTGAAGCTGCCCACGGAGATTCCGTCCTACATTCTTCCCGTGAACGCGTTAATTTTCCGCGCCCAAGGCCTGCAAGTCGCCACCGTCGAAAATAGCAATCGCGTCAAACTTGTCACCATCGTACTGGGCCGCGATTTTGGCGCCACCGTCGAAGTTGTCTCAGGCCTCACCGGCGACGATAAAGTCATCGTCAGCCCGCCTGATTCGCTCGTGGACGGCGAGCAAGTCCAAATCTCGCAGCCCAATCAGCAAGGAGGTTCCGGCAGTGCCGCGCCCCAACCTCACTGACCTGCGCCACAATCTGTCGCGCCGTTCCCGTCTCGCGGCGTTGTGTGCCGGCGCCATCGCATTTATCGCCGGCTGCACCGTCGGGCCGAATTACGTTCATCCCACGGCCGAGGTCCCCGCCGATTTCAAGGAAACTCCCGCGAACTGGAAACAAGCCCAGCCCAGCGATGCCATCTCCAAAGGCAAATGGTGGGAAATCTATCAGGACCAGCAGTTGAACCAACTCGAAGAGCAGATCAACGTCTCCAACCAAACCCTGAAAGCCGAGCAAGAGCAGTTTGCCGAAGCGCGCGCCGCGCTGCGCATCACTCGCTCAAACCTCTATCCGAATGTCAGCACCACTCCTTCGGTCTCGCGCACTCATCTCGCGCCCAACCAGCCCCTCTACAATGCCGCCACCGAATCCAAGGACTACAACACCTTCACCATCCCCGTGGACGTTTCTTGGGAGCCTGATCTTTGGGGCAAGGTGCGTCGCGGCGTCGAATCCAGCCGCTCCGAAGCGCAAGCCACCGGCGCCGATCTTGCGAACGTCAGCCTGAGCCTTCACGCCGAACTCGCCGGCGATTATTTTCTGCTGCGTGGCCTCGACGCGCAGAAGCAGCTGCTCGATTCCACCGTGCAGTCCTACGAGAAAGCGCTGGACCTCACGGAAAATCGTTACCACGGCGGCCTCGCCTCAGCCGTGGATGTCGCCCAAGCGCAAACCATACTCGATACCACACGCGCGCAAGCCACGGACATCGGCGTGCAGCGCGCCGCCTTTGAACACGCCATCGCCGTGCTGATTGGCAAACCTGCATCGCAGTTCAGTCTGCCGCAAATTCCTTTGACCGCGGCCCCGCCGGTAATTCCCTCCGGCTTGCCGTCAGACTTGCTCGAACGCCGCCCCGACATTTCCGCCGCCGAAAGGCGCGTGCAAGAACAGAACGCGCAGATCGGCGTTGCTCGCGCCGCATATTATCCGCAGATCACTCTCGGCGGCTCCGGCGGTTTCGAAAGCGCGGTGTTCACCACGTTGCTGCAGGGCCCCAGCGGTTTCTGGATGCTCGGTGGCCAGGCGGCCGAAACTCTGTTCGAGGGCGGCGCCCGCCGCGGCGCATCCGATCAAGCCAAAGCCGCCTGGAATCAGTCTGTGGACAATTATCGCCAGACGGTGCTGGTCGCCTTCCAGGAAGTGGAAGACAATCTTGCCGCTCTGCGCATCCTCGAAAACGAAGCCAATCAAGAAGCCGAAGCAGTCGCCTCCGCCCAGCACTCCCTCTCGCTCTCCATCACTCGCTACCGCGGCGGCGTCACCAACTACCTCGAGGTCACCACTGCACAAAGCGCCGCGCTGGCTGACGAAGTCACCGCCGTCAACATCCTCACCCGCCGTCTCGCCGCCAGCGTACTGCTGGTGAAAGCGCTGGGCGGCGGCTGGAACATCTCGCAAATCCCTCACGTCTAGTTTTCACCGCGACTGGACCGCCAAAGTCCGATTTTAAGAAGAACAGGAGAAAAACAGTGTCCAGGAAACTTGAAGGAAAGATTGCACTCATTACCGGCGGCTCACGCGGCATCGGCGCTGGAATCGCCAAGCGTCTGGCTGCAGACGGCGCGCACGTGGCCGTCACCTACACCAGAGGCGCCGACGCGGCCGCGGCCGTGGTAAAGGAGATTGAACGCGCCGGTGGCAAGGCCATCGCGATTCAGGCGGACGCCACCGATGCCGCCGCCGTCAATGCCGCGGTAGAAAAGACGGCCGCGACCTTCGGCCAGATCGACATCCTGGTGAACAATGCCGGCACAGCCATTCCCAAGCCGTTCGAGCAGACCACGCTGGAAGAAATCGACCAGATGTTTAACCTCAACGTCCGCGGCGCGCTCGTCGCCACACAGGCGGCGCTCCAGCACATGAAGAATGGCGGCCGCATCATCATGATCGGCTCCTGCGTGGGCGAGCGCTTGATGACGCCCGGCCTGGTGGCGTACTCCGCCACGAAGGGAGCCATCAAGATGTTCACGCAGGGGCTCTCCAGAGAAGTGGGGCCTCGCGGCATCACGGTCAATAATGTCCAGCCCGGTCCGATTGATACGGATTTGAATCCTGCTGCAGGCGATTGGGCGGTGCCGCAAAAGGCCAATACTGCGCTGAACCGCTACGGAACGGTCGATGAAGTCGCCGCGTTGGTAGCTTTCGTGGCTAGCCCCGATGCGTCGTACATCACCGGCGCGAATCTCACCGTGGACGGTGGCACCAACGCGTGACCGCGACGGCATGTGCATGGAAACGCCGGACAAAAAGTCGGGAGCATCTCCGATGACTGCCCACGAAGTCTCGCTGTCGCACACCTGCTTTTCAGGTATCCGGTGACGCCCGGACCTCTGCGGGTCGCATTACCGCGCGAGTCATAATTGTCCTCTGCACAAACGCTCCGCCTAATCTTGATTACCTTTTGTCATCGCACAGCGCACTACGTTCGAGCAGCCCGCACCACCGGGCGCGTCTCTTCCGGATGCTCAGCGAGATACGCGAGCACGCGGCGCCGCCTTTCCTTCCCGCGCCGAATCATCCCTTGGTCTCGCAGCGCGTGATCAGGGTTCAATTCCGGCAAATGATCGTCCATCCGCCGATAGATCGAGAGCCACATCTTTTTAACCGTGGCCACTGAAACATCCAGTTCTTGCGACAGCTCGTGGTCCGTTCCGCCCTTGAGCGCGCGCAGCAGCAGGCGCTGTTCGCTCCTGCTGAATCCGCAGCTCGGCGGATGATAGTCAAAAAGAGTGCCCACCCATGAGCCCAGGCGGCTGGGCTCCATGGCCCGAGTCGTGCCCACGATATGCGGCTTTCTGAAAACCGTTCCTGCGTGCTTTTTCGCGTTGCTGATGTAACGCCCAGCCTTGGGGTTCCACAGCAGCCCTCCGGCGTGTAGCGCCCACTCCAATCTCTCGGCGCTGTCGGCCTGGGAGGTAATCATTTCCTTCCAGAGAAATCCTCGATGCATTTCCACAAAACAACGCAACATCAGATGGAAAATATCTGTCCGCGTTTCGAACCCGGCTCGCGGCAGCGCTTCCCATACCACCACGTTCAGTCCGTCCTTCGAATTCGCTGCGCGTACCTGTTTCTCGGTCAGCACCGGAGAATTGCGCCGCACAATCCGCTTTGCCAATTCTGGACCAAACCAGAAAAGCGGCGGTGTCTTCAGCTCGCGCACGAATTCATCACAAACGAAAACGCTCAGTCCGAATCCTCTTATTCGGACGCGCGATCCTTCTGTTTCCTCAAAAACCGCGGCTTGCATTGCCGGCGTGCCCAGCAGACTAAGCCACGCCGGGCATAACGCTTCCGTCGCCGCCCCTTTGTACCGCGGGCCCAGAACCGGGTGCTCCGCGATGATCTCGGCACACTCCCGCACATCCTTCGACTCCATCGGGCGATGGCGCACCGGCACAGAGCCTCTCCTCGCAACCTGGGTCTTTTAGGACCATTGTCATTAACACAGGTCTGACTAGAATGCCAGGCTCAGCGCGGCTGCAAGATGGCGCTTCCATTGAACTCGCTGTGCATAGTCGTATGCCGGCCTGTTGAATGTTGCGAGGGAAAAAGCATGGCCAAACCGAAATTGTTAATTCTGATTACGCTCCTCGCAGCAACTTTAAATGCCGCGCGAGCGGATGGAACTTCCTACGTCGGCACGCTGAGCAGCCCCGAAGATGTCTTCACTGCCACGCTGACCATTGGCTCCACTTCTGACCTCACGCTGCAGACCTACGGCTTCGGCGGAGGAACGAACCAGGCAGGCACGCTGATTGCGCCGGGCGGCACGGATCCTTTTGTCGCGCTCTTCGCCGGCAGCGGTGACGGAGCCACCTTCCTCAATGGCACGTCGCTGACGCAATCAAACGATTCGTCATTCTCCGGCTGCCCCGCGGCCAATAGCGTCTCGAATTTCGGCGGCACCACCTGTGGTGACGTCACCATGCTTTTTACTGGGCTGGCAGCCGGTACCTATACCGTCCTGCTGAGCGACGGCCAGTACGTTCCCGCCGCTGCTGATGGCGCCGGCACAACTCTGGGCGATGGATTCCTGGATTTCACCGGCGGCATCTTCTGCAACGTTGCGGATTTCACGAACGGCGTGGAAACCGACTGCCCGAATACTTCCGGCGCATACGCACTCGATGTAACCACGCAATCAGCGGTTCTCACCACACCTGAACCGGGCAGCTTCCTGCTCCTGGTGCTTGGTCTGTTCGGCGTCATCGCTTTTCGGCGCCGCTCGGCCGCCGCCGAACTCTTAGGAGAGACACGATGAACATATTTCGCAAATCACTGATGAATCTTGGCGGAATTCTCCTGGCGGCGATGTTCATCGCCACCCTGGCGCCGAACGCCGTGCGTGCCGTTGCGGCTTCGCTGGTGCAGGTGGTCAACACACCGGCAAGTCCTGTGCCGGTGAAGGAAGTCGAAAACTTGGTGGACGAGCCATTTGCCACCATGATCTGCGCCTTTTGCAGTGCTCTCACTCAGTCAACCTTCTTGCCTGTTATTCCGCCGTCGTCCTTCGTCGTTCCGGCCGTCGATTCCGCCGGCAATCCGGTCAAGGCTCTTGTCATTAAATATATTGGAACCAGCTGCCAGGACGGCAACTTCGCGTTGACCACAACTGTGCCGGGCAATTCGGTCAACGGAATCACGCAGATTGTAAATTTCCTGCCCCTGACCGAGGGCTTCGCGATTGGCGGCCAGGAAGTCAGCATTCTGGCCCCTCCTTCGAGCACGGTTGGAATATTTCTCGCGTCGCAATTGACAGATGGATGTCTCGTGAGTGTCAACGGATATCTGGCTCACTAGGGATCATGGAAATCCATACGACTCCGCCATCACTGGCATTCGAACTGCGCTCGTTCCACTGAACGGCATGGTCCGCGAACCTTCAAGGAGAAACACCATGAACATGCTTCGCAAATCACTGACGAATCTTGGCGGGATTCTGCTCGCGGCGATGTTGATTGCCGCCCTGGCGCCGAAGGCGGTGCGCGCCGTTGCAGCTTCACTGGTGCTGGTGGCAAATACCACGGCAAATCCCGTGCCCATCACCTCGGCGGACCTCGCCACCTCAGTTCCATTTCAGGCGACGATGTGCGATTCATTCCCCACGTCCTCCTGCACCAACATCGTCAGACAATTCACGGTTCCACAGATTGCGTCGAACGGCCTCCCTGTGAAACGCGCCATCTTTGAGGGCCTATCCGCGTCTTGCTATGAACAGAATGCCCCACTGGAGGAAACAATTCAGTTTACCGACCCGGCCCAGACGAACCTTGCCAAAAGCGGAAACAGTTCGCTGGACGCATCGTTTCAATACTGGTTTCCAATTGTGGAATACTCTCCGCTGAACGGCGCGTACGTCGCAGCTCCCATGCTGCTTCATGTTGTAGTCGGTCCCAATACTCTAGTTACTGCTTACGCGGGCGGCGGACAGCCGGGGCCTACCTATTCCTACTACTGCGAATACACGGTTACGGGTGAATTGCAGACCCAGTAGTAGGCGATTTTGCGAACGGCCGCGAGTACTCGTCTGCGCCGTCGCACCTCCGGCCAACTTTCTTGCTCCACCGATTGGACGTCGCGCAACTCGGCGTCTGCCTGGTCATCTTCCACTTCTCCTGCGGCTGCGTTCACCGCGCGCGCGGGCGCGGCGTACAACCCCAGCCATACGCGCCGGAATCCCAATTTCCAGCTACAATCGTGGTGCTGATACTTGAGGCAAGCGCACACCATGAAAAATTGCAATCTTGCATCCGGCATCGCCGTAGGCTTCGCTCTCGGCGCGCTGGCATTGCTCACGGCGCTGCTTCCCGCCAGCGTGCCCGCGCAAACGCCAACCAAGCCCGCAGCCGCCGAAGAAATTATCGCGCGCGTCAACAACGACGTCATCACCCTCTCGGCCTATCAGAAAGCCGAACAGCAATTGCGCGACGAAGTAACCCGCGATTGCGTGGATTGCCCGCCGGAAAAAATTGACGCTCAATTTAAAGACCAGCAGAAAGATCTGCTGCGTGGCTTGATTGACCAGTCCCTGATGGTGCAGCGCGCCAAAGACATGGGCGTCAACGTCGAATCCGACCTCGCCAAGCGCCTCGACGAAGTCCGCAAGCAGAACGGCCTCGCCACCCTCGACGATCTGCAAAAAGGCGTCGTAGCTTCCGGCCTCTCCTGGGAAGATTACAAGACCACCATTCGCAACGGTCTGCTCCAGAAGGAAGTCGTGCGCCGCGAAGTCGGTGCCCACATTGAAATTTCCCGTGACGAAGTCCAGCAATATTACCAGGCGCACCCTGACGAATTCACGCTCCCCGAGCGCGTCACACTTTCGGAAATTTCACTCAGCACCGAAGGTAAGAAACCGGAAGAATTTGCCGCCGTGCGCAGCCAGGTCGAGGGCCTGCGCACCAGCGTCCTCAACGGCGATAATTTCAATCAGGTCGCCAGCTTTTATTCCGAAGGTAGCACCGCGAAAGCCGGCGGCGGCCTCGGCTCCTTCAAAAAAGGCGAACTCGCGCCACAGATCGAAGCCATCGTCTTCCAGCTGAGCAAAGGCCAGATCACCGACGTAATCCAGACCCGCGCCGGTTTCGAATTCTTCAAAGTCGAAGATCATCTTCCAGCGGGTTTGCAGCCCCTGGAAAGAGTCGAACCCGACATCCGCAACATCATCCACGCCCAGAAAATCCAACCCCTGATTCGCGATTACCTCGCCGAACTCCGCGAGCAAAGCAACATCATCGTAAAGCCCGGCTACAACGACAGCGCCCTACTCTCCGGCGCCAACGTCCCCCAACCGGCCAACTCTCACCTGTAAGCGCCGATCCCCATTCGCGCGTTCTTCAGCGCTCAAACGAAGTTGCCAGCAGGTAAGCTTCGCCGTCTCGCCACTCCTCTTTCCCGCGCACGATCGATCCAGGCCGGAACTCCCAACGTTCCACTGCCGGATCGTACCCTTCCGTCGGAAGCAACTCGAATAGTCCGTTTCCCAACGTCAATGCCCGCGCTGGTCTGGCGCACGGCGTGCCTTCGTCCAGCAGGTTCACATAAATTTCGACTACCGCGGGCGGCAGAAACTCTGCCCTGACTTTTTTTCCAATGAGCATTAGTGGCCAAGCAATCGCCGCCAGGAACGGCAAAATAAACGTCAGAACGAACGCAACATCTAAGTAACCGCGGGCCAGCAGAGCGGGGAACCGAACAAATGGATAGAGCGACCACATCCCTAGGAAGATCAGCGGCACCGCCGCAACAATCGCAAGTACGCGCGCCCAATTTTGGCGAAACAAAATTCCGAAGCCACCAACGGACGTACCGGCGCAGACACAGCCGAGAGATACAAACGTTACGATTGCCTTGTGCCGAAGACCGGGGTCCTGAACCCCCGGGACCAGCCACCCAACGATTCCTACGCTAGCCGTGAGCCAATAAAATCCGGTGAAAATCGCGAGAACCGCCGCGAAGGTCACGGAAAAAGTGCGAGCCGGCATCAAGTCGCGCATTTCCCACGAGTATACCATCGGTACGTTAACCGATATGGTTACGTCCCGCTGGACGGAGAGGGCCAAGCTGCAGGCAACTGACCGATTGACCGCGCGGCTGTAAGCACGAAAACCGCGCCCCCCGACGCGTAGCGCGAAGGCCTACTCGTATCGCAGCGCCACCATCGGATCCACGCGCGTAGCCCGCCGCGCCGGAATGTAACAAGCCGCCACCGCCACCAAACCCAGCAGCACAGCCACCGCGCTCATCGTCCACGGATCGCTCGCCCGCACATTGAATAGCATCGACGCCAAATATCGCGTCACGCCCAGCGCCACTCCAATCCCCAACGCCGCGCCCACCAGCGCCAGCGCAATTCCTTGCCGCAACACCAGCTTCAGCACTCTTTCCGGCTGCGCCCCTAGCGCGATGCGTATCCCAATCTCCCGCGTCCGCCGCGATACTTCATACGAAAGCAATCCGTACAATCCAATACATGCGAGCACCAGCGCCAGCACGCCAAAAAATCCCGCCAGCCGCGCCACCAGCCGCTCCTGAAATAGCAGCCGGTCAATTTGCTCCGCTTGCGTCGTCACATTGAACAGCGGCAAATCCGCGTTCACTTGACCCACCACTTCGCGAACCGCCGGAAGCAACGCCTGCGGGTCCGCCGCCGTGCGTATTTCAAACGTCGCCACGCCCACGTGATGCGGCACGTACATCATCGGGTGAATCTCCCGCCGCAAGTCGTTGTATTTCGCGTCGCGCACCACGCCCACGATTTCGTATCCCGGATTTGGCCCTCCAAACGGTCCCGCCGCCTCTGCGCCATACGCTTTCCCGATCGGATTTTCCTTCGCCAGATATTTCTGCACGAACGCCTGATTCACAATCACCGCCGTCGGCGCCGCTGTCGGCCCCAATGTCGAAGTGTCCCCGCCGTTGGCGGCGGCCACCTCGAAATCCGCCACGCTGAACTCGCGTCCCACCAGAAACGGTATGTGCAGCGTCTCGAAAAAATTCGGCCCCACGTCCAGAGTGTCCGCCTCCGCCGTCTGATCCGCCGGCGCGCCCGGCCAATGGAACATGGAGATCATCAGCCCATTGCTCAGCAGTGGCATCATCGAATAGCTCGCCGATTTCACTCCCGGCGTTTCTGCCAGCCGTCCCTGCAAATCGTGGTACAAACTGTCCGCCCGCGCGCCTTTGTAGCCCGCCAGCGTCGGATCAATTCCGAAAATCAAAACATTGTGCGCATCGAACCCCAAGTCCACGCTGCGCAGATTCTCGAGCGTGCGCACCAGCAGTCCCGCGCCCACCAGCACCACCACGGCCAGCGCCACCTGCGTCACCACCAGCAAGTTTCCAGCGCTCAGCCATTTTCCGCTCGCGCGCCCCGCGCCCGCCGAGCTGCCCTCGCCTTCCTTCAGCGTCGGCGTCAAATCCACTCGCGCGCTGCGAAACGCCGGCGCCACTCCGAAAAGTATTCCCGTGAGCAGCGCTACCGCCGCGGTAAATCCCAGCGCGCGCAAGTCCACGCCCATCGCAAATCCCAGCGGCCGCGTCTGATTGCTCGACACAAACGAAACAATCGCGTGCGCTCCCCAATAAGCAAATAGAATTCCCAACAAGCCGCCCAGCACCGCAAGCATCACGCTCTCCGTCAACAATTGACGCACGATCCGCGCCCGCCCCGCGCCCAGCGCCAGCCGCACCGCCATCTCTTTTTGCCGCGCCGCCGCCCGCGCCAGCATCAGCCCCGCCACGTTCGCGCAGGCGATCAGCAAAATAATTCCCACGGCAAGCATCAACACATTCAAAGGATTCGTGTACCTCGAACGCGTCCCGCTCAGTCCACTCTGCGCCGAAACCAGCGTCACCTGTGGATTATCGTCCGCCGTCAAAACTGTCTTCGGCGGGCTCGGCGTTTCAGTTTCGGCCGCACGCACGCTGCCCACCGCGGGCGCAGCTCCTTGCAGCGGCGCAATCAGCGTGAACTGGGTCTTCTCGTTCGCCGCGGTGCGCGGCGGTGGCCCACCGACCGCATCGCCACGAAATTGAATGGCGGCATTTCCTGACCCGCCTTGCAGCGGCATTGGCCCTGGCGCCGCCGCGCTCGCCGCCATACTCGGCCCACTTTCTCGCGGTACGGGCAGGGCCCCCATCTTTCCGCCAGGGAATAGCTCAACGGCTCCATGCAGCACTTCGTTGCGGAACATCCCGCTCACTACCGCTTGCGCCTGCGCCACCGGCACACCCGCCTTCAGCCTGCCCACAATCGTCAACCACCAAAAACCCACATCCGTCCGGCGGTCCTGCCCTCCTAGCGGATCCTGCATTCCTTGCAGCGGATTAATTTTTTGCTCGTTTGAGAGCGGCACCCACACATCGTAATCGCTGCCCGGAGTAATTCCCGTAAACCGCTGCTCGGCCACGCCCACAATCGTGAATGGCACCGCATCCAATTCAATCGTGCGTCCGATCACTTCGCCCGATCCGCCGAACGCGCTCTGCCAATACCCATAGTTCAACACCGCAACAGGCGCGGCGGCTGGCGCGTCATCACTCGCATCAATCAGCCGCCCTGCCGCCGCTTTTAGCCCCATCGTGCGGAAAAAATCCCCGGAAACCAGCTGCCCGTTGATCACGCTCGCCGGCCCGTTGCCTGTCAAATCCAATCTGCCGGTATTCGCAAATGCAGCCGTCCCCGAAAAAACATTCGCCTGCGCGATTTCGCGATACATCGGCTCGGAAAAAGAACATCCCGTGGGATTCAGCCCGCCTCCGTTCATATCTGTCGGGCAGTCGCCCGAGGACATCATCCCGTGAATGTTCGGCGCCTTGCGCGCGCTCCACTTCAGCACCACCAATTGCGCCGGATGCTCCACCGGCAGCGAACGCAGCAGCACCGCATCAATCAAGCTGAAAATCGCCGTGTTCGCGCCGATCCCGAACGCCAGCGTCAGCACCGCCACCGCCGTAAATCCCGGACTCTTCCGCAACATGCGCAGCGCGAACCGTGCGTCCTGCCACAGCTGCTCCAGCCACACGAAACTCCACACCTCCCGCGCGTCTTCCTGCACCCGCGCCACGTTCCCGAATTTCCGCATCGCCGCGTAACGCGCTTCCTCCGGCGACATCCCGCGCGCGATGTTGTCCTGCGTCTCCATCTCGATGTGCTCGCGGATATCCTGTTCCAGCTCATCCAGCATGCGCTTGCGCCGCTTCATCATTTGCCCTCCTGCTCCGAAGGCCGCAGAATTCGCGCGATCGCTCCCGCCAGCTTGTCCCACTTGCTGGTCTCCAGCACCAGTTGCCGCCGGCCCTTCGCCGTCAACCGGTAAAATTTCGCGCGGCGATTATTTTCAGACGTTCCCTCTTCCGCCGAAATCCATCCCCGCTTGATCAGCCGGTGCAGCGCCGGATACAGCGATCCCTGCTCCACCTGCAACACCTCGTCGGATTTGAATTCGATGGCCTTGGCGATGGCGTGCCCGTGCGTCGGCCCCAATAGCAGCGTGCGCAGAATCAGCAGATCCAGCGTTCCTTGCAGCAGCTCGATGCGTTCGCGTTGTTCTTTGGTAGACATCCTAGGTAAGCGTACATGGCCACCAGTAGAATGTCAAGGTGAGCACTCCGCGGCCCGTGCCCATGCGCTGGAAACACCACCGAAACTGTGCGCTTGTGAACCGCTTCCGCCGCGCGCCGCGCCCACTTTCTGCTCGCTGCGCGCTACGTTCGCCCGCTAGGACTCCAGATACGATTCCTTCCCCGTCAATGCGAACCCGCGACGCCAGAAAAAATTCCGCGCAACGCCGGAAGAATCCCGATCGTGGAAATTATGCCAATCCCGCAGCACGCGCAGCTCTTACCTCCACTCTGCCGTGCATCGCTCTAACAAAATCGGCGGCGCGCATTTGCATGGCCAAAGCAGCACCCAAATCAACAATCGCATCAGTACAAATCCGCAATCGCCGAAATAAATTCGCCGCTATCTGAGGGTTTTGTAACCCGAAGGAAATTCTCGAGAGGATAATGTTCAGCTAACCGTAGCGCCGCTCCGCATTGCGCCGCGAACCACCCGCGCTACTCGTATCGCAACGCCTGTGTCGGCGCAATCTTGCACGCGCGTCGCGCCGGCACATACGCCGCCAGCATCGCCACCAGAAATAACGACGGCACCACAATCAAATAAGCCACCACGTCCACTCCGCCGGAATTAAAAAGCATCGAATTCATCAGCCGCTCCAGCGCAAAGCCCATCACCAGTCCCAGCGCCGTTCCCATCCCCACCAGCACAAAGCCCTTGCCCATCACCAGCCGCAGCACATCCGAGCTTACTGCGCCCAGCGCCATGCGAATCCCGATCTCGTGCGTTCGGCGGCTCACGTTGTACGCCACCAATCCATACAATCCGGCAATCGCCAGCAGCAGCCCCACCGCGCCCATCGCGCCCACCAGATCAATCGCGATTCCTGGCCCGCGCACCGCCTGGTTCAGGTAGAACTCCTCGTAAGCCTGCGTGTGCAGCAGCGGCAGATTCGGATCCATGCTGCGCACCGCGTCCTTCACCGGCTGCACCAATTGCAGCGGATCGCCGCTCGAGCGCAACATCAATACCATGCGCGCCACCGGATGCTGCGCCAGCGGCAGGTACACGAAATCCATCGGGTCGCTCATCGTCTGATACTTGATGGTCTGCGCCACGCCCACAATCTCCACCGGCGTCCCGCTGCTGCTTTCCAGCCGGATGCGTTTGCCCACCGCGTCCCCGCCCGGCCAATAATGCTTCGCGAAGTGCGCATTCACGATCGCCACCCGCGGCGCATCCGCGGTATCGCTCGCCAAAAACGCGCGGCCGCGCAAGATCGGCACTCCCATCGTCTCGAAATATCCTTCGTCAATCGTATCCATCGTCGAAGTAAAATTCTCGCGGTCCGGCGGCATCGTGAAACCATCCGGCACAAACGTTACGCCGTCAAAGTCGTCCGTTCCCATTGGAATATTCTGCGTCAGCGCCTCGCTCTGCACTTCGGGAGTTTCCCGCATGCGTTCGGCCAGCAGCTTGTAGAACTGCTGCGTCTGCGTTGCGTTGTACTGAATCAGGCGCGGATCGAAACTGCTCATCAGCAAATGATCTTTCGTGAAACCGGTACCCACCAGCAGGTCGTGTTGGAATCCGCGCGCCATCAGGAAACAAGCGGTCAGCAGCATCAGCGACATCGCCACCTGCGCCACCACCAGCATATTCCGGCCCCACATACGCTTGCGTCCCGGCACGTCCACGTCCGCCGCCTTCAGCGCGTTCACCAGATCCACGCGCGTGCTCTGCAGCGCCGGAGCCAGCCCGCATAGAAACGCGCTCAGCACCGACAATCCCACGCACACCAGCAGCACCCGCTTGTCCATCTGGAACGGCACCGCCACCGGCAACTCCGTCGCAAAAATGATCGCGTCTTTCGAATGGAACCACTCGATCTCGCCGTACCCGATCGCGATCCCTGCCAGACCTCCCAAAGTCGCAAGGATCAAACTTTCCGTCAGCAGCAGCCGGATCAAACGCAAACGCCCCGCGCCCAGCGCCAGCCGTACTGCGATTTCGCGCGCTCGCTCTCTTGCCCGGCTCAGCAGCAGTCCCGCCACATTCGTGCAAGCCACCAGCAGTACTGCCAGCCCCAGAATCACGAAAACCACGCCGAATTTCCAATTCTGATCCTCAATCGTCCGCGTCTGAAATTGCGTGTACACCGCTGCGCCCCGGCTGCGGCTCACCTTCGGATAATCCCGCTCGAAGTCTTGCGCCAGCACCGCCGCTTCGTTGCGCGCTGCCTGCAAGCTCGTGCCTGCTTGCAACCGCGCCTTCACCTTCAATTCGCGATCGTCGCGGTCCTCGAAAAAATTCTTCCCGATGTTGGTCGAAAATACCCGCGCCATCGCCAGCGGCATGTACAGATCCGGATGCCCGAATACCAGCAATCCCGGGAACTCGTCGGGAGCCACGCCAATCACCGTGAACGGTGTCCCATTCAGCCGAATGGTCTTGCCCACCACGCCAGGATCGCTCGCGAATTCGTGCCGCCAGAAATCCGGTCCCAGCACCACCACCGCGTCGCGCCCCGGCACTTGATCCTCATCCGGGCGAAACCCGCGCCCCAGCCGCGGCTCCACTCCCAGCACCCGGAAAAAGTTTCCCGAAACCATCATCCCGCCCTTGATTCGCGGCGTCACGCTCGCCTCCGCGCTGTAACCCACCGCCTGCATCTCCGCGTAAGCGATCACCCCGTCATAGCTCTTCGTTTTGTCACGGATGTCCAGATATTCGCGGTAGGAAAAATCCTCGATCTTGCTATCGTGCGTCGTGCCCGCCAGCGTCACCACTCCGCTCGCATGCGGCACCGGGTATGGCCGGAAAATCAGGGCATCCACCATGCTGAATGTCCCAGACGTCAACCCGATCCCCAGCGCCAGCGTCACCACCACAAACGCCGTCAGCCCGGAAGTCCGCCGCAGGCTCCGTATCGCAAACCGCAAATCCTGCACCAGCGAATCTACGAACGCCCCCGTGCGCGAATCGCGCACCTGCTCCTTCACCTGCTCCACTCCGCCCAATTCGATCCGCGCCGCCCGCCGCGCTTCCGCCGCCGGCATCCCCGCCCGCATCTTCTCCTCAATCAAAAGCTCCAGATGCGCCTGAACTTCCAGGTCCAGGTCCGCATCCACCCGGCGGGTAAAAAACAAATTGCGCAGAAAACTTCGTGCTTTCACGAGCAGCGGCATGGTGAGCACCTCAACAATCGATACGATCAGAAACCAAATCCTATTCGTAACGCAACGCAACCATCGGATCCACTCTTGTCGCCCGCCGCGCTGGAATGTAACAAGCCAGCAGCGCAGCCCCTGTCAGGAACAGCGTCGCGCCGCCGAACGTCAGCGGATCGTTGGCCGTCACACCGAAGAGCAGCGACTCGACGGTACGCGTCAGCGCCAGCGCGCCGGCAATCCCAATCGCCACGCCGATGCAGATCGTGCGCAATCCTTCGCCTAACACCATCCTCAAGACATGACCCGTGCTTGCACCCAGCGCCACACGCACGCCAATTTCGCGCGTACGACGGTTCACGGAATAGGCCATCACGCCAAACACGCCTGCCGTTGCCAGCAGCAGCGCGACGATTCCGAAAAATCCCACCAGAATCACGTTGAATCTCCGCGAGCCTAGCGAAGCGGAATACACCTGCGAAAACGTCTGGAACTTCGCCGGAATCTCTGGGTTCATCTCCTGCAGGATTTCGCGCGCTGCCGAGGTCACCGACCGCGTGTCCGCGTCGCTCAGCATCGTTACGGTGATCGCCGAGGGCGGGCGCTGCAACAAATTTACGTAAACCGTCGGTCGCGGCGGCGCATCCAGCCCATATTCGTGCGTGTCGCCCACGATCCCCACGATCGTCAGCAACCGCAAGTCACCATCCATGTTTCCAAACTCAATCGTCTGCCCGATCGGATCTTGATTCGGCCAGCGTTCGTGCGCCAGCGATTCACTGATCACCGCCACGTGCGGAGAATTCGCGCCGTCGCGTTCCTCGAAGATTCGCCCGCGCAGCAGCGGAATTCCCAGCGCCTGGAAATATCCGTCGGTGGCGGCGCAGAAGTCCGCGATGCCGGTGCGTTCTTTTTGCTGCGACAGCGCGCTCAGGCCATCCAGCGCCTTGGGAATTTCCTTCCGCGTCATCAGCACAAACATCCCGTCCGCAAGACCGCCCTCCGCCATCGGCAGCGCGCTCGCGGCCCCCACCTTGCGCACGCCCGGGATTTGTTTCAGCCGGTCAATCAGACTCGCAAAGAACATCGCCTCACCGGCCTTCGCCTCCGCATCCTCCACCCCCGGCAGCGATACATCCATCGCGACAATGTGGTCCACGCGAAATCCCGGATTCACTTCCAACACGCGCAGCAGACTGCGCCCCAGCAACCCCGCTCCAACCACCAGCACCAATGTGATAGCGATCTGCCCGGCCACGATTACCTGGCCCGCGCGCTGGCTGCCTTTCGCGCCCGCCTGCCCGCGCCCGCCTTCCATCAGACTCTCGCGCAGATCTCCGGCCGTCGCGCGTGCGGCCGTGAACGCTCCCAGGCCCGCCGCCACCGCCGTGGAAAGCAGCAAAGCGAATCCAAGCACCGGAATACTGATCGCAACGTTTTCCAGCCGCGGCAGATTTTCCGGCGCTAGCGCAATTAATGCCGCGACGCCCCGGAACGCTCCCAGCACCCCCAGGCCTCCGCCCAGCAGCGACAGTAAAAATGCTTCCGTCAGGAATTGACGGATCAGGCGTCCGCGTCCTGCACCCAGCGCGCTGCGAATGGCCAGCTCACGTTCTCTTACCGACGCTTGTGCCAGCAACAAATTTGCCACGTTCGCGCACGCCACCAGCAGCAGAAATCCCACCGCGCCCAGCAGCACCAGCAGCGGCAAGCGAGCCCGCCCCGTGATCGAGTCCTGAAGCGAAATCACCTTTCCATCTTTCAGCAGATAATCGCTTTGCTCGCTCGATGTATCGTGAATGCGCCGCGCTATCGCGCTGATGTCTCGATTCGCTTGCTGCACGGTAACGCCGTCGTGCAACCGGCCCACTGCGCTGTAGTTATGCGACGTCCGGCTCTGATTCTCGCCTTCCACATCGGCGGCCAGCCACAGCTCTACCTCAGCCGGAAATTGAAACCCGGCCGGCAGAACGCCGATCACCGAGTACACCGCGCCATCAATCTTCAGGTGCGCCCGCGAAAGCTCCGGCGACGATGCCAGATTCTGCTTCCAGTATCCGTAGCTCACCAGTACGGTACGGCCCGCGCCCTTTTTCCCGTCGCCGTCGTTGAAATCGCGCCCCAGCATCGGCTGAATTCCGAAAACGCGTAGAAGACCGGGCGAGACCTGCGCCACCGTCGTGCGCGTCGGCTGCGCCGCGCCCGAAACGGAGACCACGTTCTCGTTGTATTTCGCGATCGCCTGGAAAGTGCTGTTTTGATCGCGAAAATCATCAAAGTTTGGGTCCGCCAGGCGCGATGGCGTGCCCTTCGCAGTGACCTCGAAGATGGCCACGATCCGGTTTGCATCAGCGTAAGGCAGCGGCCGTAGCATCACGCCATACACCACGCTGAAGATCGCCGTGCACGCGCCGATCGCCAGCGCGAGCGTAAAAATCATCACTGCGGTCGTGCCGGGGTTCTTCTCGAGTTGGCGCACAGCATAGCGGCAATCGGAAAGTACGGAATGGAGCCAGTTGCCCAGCCGTTTTTCGCGAACTTCTTCTTTCACTTGTTCGGCGCCGCCCAATTCAATCCGCGCCGCGCGCTGCGCTTCCGCCGCCGGCATTCCCGCGCGCAGCTTTTCCTCGATCAGCATTTCTAGGTGGGCGTGAACTTCTCGGTCCAGGTCGGCATCCACACGGCGGGTAAGAAACAAATTGCGCAGAAAACTTCGTGCTTTCATAACTAGCGGCATCTTCGGAACCTCCCTACGACGTTTCCAATGCCTGCCCAATTGCCAGCGAAATGCGGCTCCAGCGCTTGGTCTCCGCTTCCAGCTGCTTCATTCCCGGCTTCGACAGTCGGTAGTATTTCGCCCGCCGGTTGTTTTCCGACTCTCCCCAAAATGCCGTAATCCATCCTTCCTCTTCCATCCGGTGCAGGGCAGGGAACAGCGACCCCGGCTTCACCACAAACGTCCCGCCGGTAATCTGCTGGATCCGCCGCGAAATCCCCAACCCATGCATCTCGCCCGCCCGCAGCGATTTCAATATCAGCAAATCCAATGTCCCTTGCAAAAGGCTCGTCTGTTCAGGGCTCACTCGCTCTCTCCTATCGTCCTTCTATACGAAACCTACGCCCCCACCTATAGAATGTCAATAGGAAAGAAACGCCCGCCGCCACCGCAACTCGCTCCACCCAATGTCGCAAGCCCGCCCCATCTTGGAGTGCGGCGGCTTGCCGCCGCCTTGCCCAGCGCGAGGCTTGCCTCGCGTGCCTTCCGGCCGGACTCGGCGCGCTCGTACTCGGTAGGGGCGCTGCTTGTGAATCGCGCTGCAGCGCGATTCATCCTGAGATCCCGCTGTGCGGGATCGAAGGGCTGCGCCCTAATTTGCCCGGGCGTCAACATTTCCGCGGCGCCGTGTTGGCTTTTGCATCTCGGACACCCACCCGTCGCCCCCTCGTACCGCTAGCCTCCCCGCACCGCCTGTGATAAAGATGTTCACTCTACCTGCGCCATCATCGTCAGCCATCTCGGAGACATTCTTGACTCGTCGAAAAGTTAAAAGCACTGCCGTCACTCTGCGCGACGTCGCACTGGAAAGCGGCGTGTCTCCCGCCACCGTCTCCATCGTCCTCAATAACGCTCCGCTCTCGCGTTACATCCCCCCCACCACCAAAGACCGGATCGAACGCGCCGCCAAAAAACTTGCCTATCGCCCCAAAGTCGTCTCGCGCTTCCTCAGCGCCAAACGCAATCGCACCGTCGGCGTCATGGTCTTCGATATCACCGACCCGTACTGCACGCTAATCCTCCGCGGCATCGAAAATGCTCTCTATCAGGCCTCCTACCTCCCCATTCTCACCGACGTGCACAATCAGCGCGGCCGCTTCGAGCGCTATCTCGAAATGCTCCTCGCGCGTCCCGTCGAAGCGCTCATCGTCGTCGCCAACTGGCTCTTCGTGGATATAGACCTCCTCGCCGACGTGGAAAAACGCAACATCCCCGCCGTCATGATCGGCCGCGAGCTGCGTTCCGGCGCTGTCAGCTCCGTCATGGTAGATAACGAAGCCGGCGCGCATCTCGCCTTGGAACATCTGCATTCGCTCGGCCACCGCAAAATCGCTTTCATCCGCGGCCCCAAAATGCTCGGTGACAGTTCTCCGCGCTGGCGTGGCGTGCGCGCCTTCGCCCGTTCCGTGAACCTGGAGATCGATCCCGCGCTCATCCTCGATCTGCCCGATTCCTTCGACCCCAATTCCAGCTACGAAGGCGGCCTCAAGCTCACCGAGGAATTCCTGAAACACAAAAAGCGCTTCACCGCCGTGATGGCCTTCGACGACATGACGGCCTTCGGCGTAATCCGCTGCCTGGCCCGCGCCGGAATAAAAGTTCCCGAAGATTGCTCCGTAATCGGCTTCGACGACGTAATCCCCGCCGGCCTTTCCGTCCCCTCGCTCACCACCGTCCGCCAGCCGATGGAAGCGCTCGGCAACGCCGCCGTGGGCATCATCTTGGACGCCGTCAACGCCGCCATCGAGGAACGCGAATCCCCAGCCCTGCACCGGCTGCTGGCCCCCGAACTAGTAGTGCGCGAATCCACCCGCGCCGTTTCCTGGGCCTAGCATGTCGCGCCGTTTTGTGGGCCGGAGCGCCGCTTCGCGCAGTATCCCCGGCGCAAAAAGTTTGCCGCGCGACGCTGGTTTTGCGCTTGACTTGCACGCGGCGCTGCGCATAATACTTCGCTTTAATAAATTTTAATGAATCTCAGCGCGCGGCACGACGAATGGCTTCAAGCCTCGCCGCAACAGACAACGCCGTGTCATCCCGAACGGAGTCCCGCGCTTTTTCTTTCCCGCCGCAGTTTGGCGGGCGCGGGACGCAGAGAGGGATCTGCTTTTTGCCGAACCGGCGAGCGAATCATTGTAAGTCGTGGCTTCGGTGTTCTCCTGGGAGGTCAGGCACCTTGCGCAAAGATCAAATCGTATGTTGGCAACTCGGTCGCGTCGCAGCGGCCATAATCCTCTTCACCTTTGCCCTCGCCCCCGCCCGCCTCTCCGCCGATCCGCAAACACCAGACGCCCAAAAATTCTTCCTCCACTCCGACTGGACCCTCCAATCCTCCTGCCAAATAAACGTCACCCCCGAACAAATCTCCACCCCGAATTTCAACACCGCCGGCTGGCACACCACCACCGTCCCCTCCACAGTAGTAGCCGCCCTCGTCGCCGACAAAACCTACCCCGATCCCTACTACGCAAAAAATCTTCGCGACATCCCCGGCACCGAATATCCCATCGGCAAGAATTTCTCCCTCCTGCCCATGCCGCAAGACAGTCCCTTCCGCTGCTCCTGGTGGTATCGCACCGAATTCAAGCTCCCGGAAAATTTCGCCGGCCGCAAAGTCTGGCTGCACTTCGGCGGCATCAACAACCGCGCCAATATCTGGCTCAACGGCAAAAAAATCGCCGACGCCAAAGACGTAGCCGGCGCCTATCGCACCTACGAATACGAAATCTCAGCCCAACTCACGCCCGGCCAATCAAATACCCTGGCCATCGAAACCTTCGCCCAAACCGATAAAGATCTCGGCATCAACTGGGTGGACTGGAATCCCGCGCCCCCCGATAAAGACATGGGCCTCTGGCGCCCGGTTTATCTCCAAGCAAGCGGCCCAGTCGCCATCCGCTACCCGCAAGTCATCACCCATTTCCCCACCACGTCGCTAGCGCAAGCCAATCTCGCCATCGAAGCCGAGTTGCACAACGCCACCAGCGAAGAAGTCACCGGCACCCTCGATAGCCCAATTCGATGACGTCCAGCTGAAACAGACGATCACGCTGAAGCCGCAACGAAACCCGCACCGCCCGCTTCCTCTCCGACGCCTATCCCCAACTCCAAATCAAAAATCCCAAACTCTGGTGGCCCTACGGCATGGGCGCGCAAGATCTGCACGAACCTATCCCTGCGTTTCCAGACACGACAATCAAGAATCCGACACGCAAACTCTGAAATTCGGCATCCGCGAAGATCACCGCCGCGCTGAATTCCACCGGCGCCCTGCAATTTTCCATCAATGGAAAAAAAGATCTTAATCCGCGGCGGCGGCTGGTCCCCAGACATGCTCCTGCGCCAGGACATGGACCGCCTCGAAAACGAATTCCGCTACGTCCGCGACATGAACCTGAACACCATTCGCCTCGAAGGCAAGCTGGAATCCGACGATTTCTACAATCTCGCCGACCAGCGCGGCGTCCTCATCATGGCCGGATGGTGCTGCTGCGATATCTGGGAACAGTGGAAGCACTGGCAACCCGAAACTCTGGAAATAGCCACCGCCTCGCTGCATTCCCAAATCATGCGCATGCGAAGTCATCCCAGCATGCTCGTCTGGCTCAATGGCAGCGATAATCCTCCACCCGCCAACGTCGAAACCGCCTACATCAAAGTCCTGAAAGAATCCTCCTGGCCCAATCCTTATATCTCTTCCGCCTCCGCCACGCCCACCACCGTTACCGGCCCCTCCGGCGTGAAAATGACCGGCCCCTACGATTACGTTCCGCCCGATTATTGGCTCACCGATACCAATAAATACGGCGGCGCCTTCGGATTCAACACCGAAACCAGTCCCGGCCCCGCGCCTCCGCTCGCCAGCTGCCTGAAAAAATTCATCCCGGCCGACCACATGTGGCCGCAGGATTCTTTCTGGAATTTTCACGCCGGCTCCGAAGGCTTCAAAGACCTCACCCACTTCAATAGCGCCATGGACGCGATCTACGGCCCGGCTTCCGGCCTTGATGATTACCTCGTGAAATCCCAAGCCATGGCCTACGAAGGCGAACGCGCCATGTTCGAGGCCTACTCTCGCAACAAGTACGCCACCACGGGTATCATTCAGTGGATGCTCAATAACGCTTGGCCTTCGACCATCTGGCATCTCTTCGATTATTACCTGCAGCCCGCCGGCGGCTACTTCGGCGCCAAAAAAGCCTGCGAGCCTCTCCACGTGCAATATTCCTACGACGACAACAGCATCGCCGTCGTCAACAGCCGCTACGAAAAAGCCATCGGCCTCACCGTCACCGCGAAACTCTACGACGCGTCTCTCCACGAACGATTTTCAAAGCAGGTCAAAGTTGACGTGGATGCCGACGGCGTCGAGAAAGCTTTCACACTTCCCGCGGAATCTTTCACTCCCGCCTCATCCGCCTATTTCGTTCAGCTGCAATTGCAAATCGAGCGACGGAAAAATCGTCAGCCAGAATTTCTACTGGCTCTCCGCCAAAAAGAACACCTACGAATGGGCCAAGACCACCTATCGCTTCACGCCCGTATCTTCTTACGAAGATCTCACCGCGCTCCAATCGCTGGCAAAAGCTACCGTGGACGTCAGCGCCAGCATGTTGCCCGGCCCCGACGGCCCCGTCGCGCACGTGCTCGTAAAAAATCCCAGCGACCATCTCGCCTTCCAGATTCATCTTGGCATTCACAAAAGCGGCGCGGCCGAAGAAATCCTCCCCGTATTCTGGGACGATAATTACATCGAGCTGATGCCCGGCGAATCTCGCGAACTCACCGCCCGCTATCTCCCCTCCACTTCCGTTTTCGGTGCCTCGGAGCTGACCGTCTCCGGATGGAACATCGCCCCCGCCTCCATCCCCCTGAAAGAGGCCCGCGGCGTCCCCGCGTCATCCACCGGAGCAGGGCACTGATGTCCACCGAACAGGACGGGCCATCCAACATGCCTCCGGGACAATTTCCCAATCACATGCTGCGCGAAATTTACGAGCAGCCCCAGGCCATTCGCGAAACCATTCGCCAGAACGTAGCCGACGACGTAATTTTCTCGAACTCACTTCAGCCCATCGAAAAAGCCCTCTTCGCCTTCAAGAAAATCATCATCACCGCCAGCGGCTCCAGCCGCAATGCCGGCCTGGCCGGCGAAATCATGATGGAAGATTTAGCCGGGGTCGCCGTGGACGTGGAATACGCCAGCGAATATTGCTACCGCTCCACGCATTCAGACACCGATCCCATCGTGGTCGTCATCACCCAGTCCGGCGAAACCGCGGACACTACCGCCGCCCAACGCGAAGCGCTCCATCGCGGCGCGAAAACCGTTGCCATTTCCAACGTCGCCGATTCCACCATCTCCCGCGAAGCCAGCGCCAACCTGCAAACCTGCGCCGGCCTGGAAAAAGCCATCCCCGCGACGAAAAGTTTTACCTCGCAGCTCACCATGCTCTATCTGCTGTCGTTGTTTCTAGCCCGCCAGCGCGGACGCATGACCGCCGAAGTCACCCGCACGCACTTGAATTTCCTCGCCGAGCTGCCCCGCCACATCGAAAAGTTTCTGCCCACCTGGGACGCGCAAGCTTCCGGCTGCGCCCGCGCCTTCCAGCAAGCCAGCAAGTTCATGTTCCTGGGCCGCGGCGTGCACTACGCCATAGCCCGCGAAGGCGCGCTCAAGCTAAAAGAAATCTCCTACGTGCAAGCCGAAGGCTTGCCCGCAGGCGAACTGCGTCACGGCTCAAATGCACTGGTCGATGAAAATCTCGTGGTAGTAGTACTGGCTACACGCGACGCCGCCGACCCCGATTCCGTGCTGCGCTACCAAAAAACTGTCTCAGTCCTCGAATACATCAAAAGCCGCGGCGGAAAATCCATCGCCATCGCCACCGAAGGCGATCGCGAAGTCACCTCAGTAGCCGATCGCACCTTGTTCGTCCCCCCAGCGACGGAACTGCTCCTGCCAATCCTGGAAGTAGTTCCGCTGCAATTATTCGCCTATCACTACGCCGTCCTCAACGGCTGCGACGTAGACCGCCCCAGAAATCTAGTAAAGTCCGTGATCACCGAATGAACCCCCGCTCCTTTTCCGGCGGCGCTAGGAATTCGGGAATCTTTGTAGGTCGTGGCTTTAGCCACGACATGAATTTTTCCGGATCGGTACGGCTTCAGCCGCTGAAGTACAGGTTTTGTATCTGTGACGCACACGCTCGCGGCGGGCACAGTTGCTTTTGACTTGGCTTTCGTAGCGGCGTCCGCCGCGGCGGACGCCATCGCCGTCGCGCCAATCACCGATGGCAATCTGAAAACGCAGCTACAATCACGGAAACGCAAAACGCACCAAAAAAAGGACCAATGCCCAACGAACCCGCGCAATCCACCGTAAAACTCCGCCGCGTCCTCACCCTCTGGGACCTCATCATCATCGGCATCGTCATCATCCAGCCGATCGCCCCCATGGGCATCTACGGCGTCATCAGCAACGACGCCCGCGGCCACGTCGTCACCACCATCCTCATCGCCATGGTCGCCATGCTCTTCACCGCCATCAGCTACGGCAAAATGGCTCGCGCCTATCCTTCCGCCGGCTCCGCTTACACCTACGTCGGCCAGGAACTCAATCCCGCCCTCGGTTACGTCACCGGCTGGGCCATCGTCATGGACTACATCCTCAATCCGCTCATCTGCACCATCATCTGCAGCCAGCTCACTCAGAACATTCTTCCTTTCCTGCCCTACTGGACCCTAGCCGTCTTCTACGCCGGCGCTTTCACAATGCTAAATCTCCGCGGCGTAAAAACCTCCGCCCGCATCAACGACGTAATGGCCGCCGGAATGTCCATCGTCGTCGTAATCTTTTTCGCTTTCGTCATTCACTTCCTCTGGAGCCTGCACGAATACGGCCAGGGCTTCTTCACACATCCGTTCTACAATCCCGCCACCTTCAGTTTCAAAACCGTCTTCCACGGCACCTCGGTCGCCGTCCTCACCTACATCGGCTTCGACGCCATCTCCACCTTTTCTGAAGAAGTCGAAAATCCCCGCCGCAACATCATGCTCGCCACTGTCCTGGTATGCCTCATCACCGGCGTCCTCGCTTCCCTCGAAGTCTATGCCGCGCAGCTCGTCTGGCGCGACCAGCCGTTTCCAGAGGACAAGATCACTTCCGCCTTCCCGCTCGTCGCCCAGACCGCCGGCGGCTATTTTCTCTTCCAGCTCATCAATTTCACCATCCTCATCGCCAATATCGGCTCCGGCCTCGGCTCGCAACTCGGCGCCGCCCGCCTCCTCTACGGCATGGGCCGCAGCAACGGCATCCCCAAAAAATTCTTCGGCGCGCTCGATCCCAAAAATCACATCCCGCGCAACAACGTCATCCTCGTCGGCGCCATCGCTCTCGCCGGCTCATTCATCATCACCTATGACCAGGGCGCGGACCTCCTCAACTTCGGCGCGCTCCTCGCTTTCATGGGCGTCAACGTCGCCGCCCTCGTCCGTTACTACGTCCGCGAAGAAAAAAAGCAAATCCTCAACCTCCTTTCGCCCCTGCTCGGTTTTCTCATCTGCGCGTTCATCTGGAGCCACTTAAGCGGCCCCGCCCTCAAGCTCGGCGCCATCTGGATGGCCCTCGGCATAACTTACGGCGCCATAAAAACCCGCGGCTTTCAAGCCGAACTGGTGAACTTCGATATTCCTCCAGACGAAAACTGATTCGTGCGGCTGTTCGCCGCCACAAATCGAGTCAGCCGCATCAGTTTGCCACCCCAATAACGCTCCACTTACGCCGCGCTAATCCTTTCCTCCCAACCGGACGATTGTTCCGACAGGGGCCTCCGGAAGCATTTGCCGACGTAGCCTCCCATTCTCGGTGCTTTCGTGCGCGGCGCCGCGGTACACGGCTGTTTCATATCAGAGCACCTCAAACCATGGATCCCAGACCCCTGAACGTTCTCTTGATCATCGCGGGTGCTCAAGACGAAGCCGATATCCGCCAGAAGCTCGGCGAGGCTCGCAACACTTCCTTCGCAGTGCGCGCCGTCGTCAGCATGGCGGAGGCGTTCAGGCAAATCGCCAAAAATTCCTTCGATATTTTCGTAATTGATCTCGCCGTTCCGGATTCCGACGGCGTTGCCGGCCTGCAGCGCCTCATCGCCGTCGCCAAGAACACCCCAGTAATCATCGTCACTACCGTTCACGACGCATTGCAAGCTCTGGACGTGGTCCGCGCCGGAGCCGACGACTACGTCGTGAAGAGCCGCATGAACGCCGCCGCATACGAACGCGTGCTCTCCTATGCCATCGAGCGTCACGGCGTGCGCCGCCAGGCCGATTTGCAACTCGCAGTTTCGCGCGTCCTCGCCGAATCGCAGAATCTCCCCGACGCCTGCGATGGCATTCTTCGTGTCCTCTGCGAATCCCTCAATTTCGATCTCGCGGAAATCTGGCAGATTGACGCTTCGGCCAACCGCCTGCTCCACGTGCAGTCCTGGTGCGTCCCCTCACCCAAACACCTCGAATTTCAAGCGCTCAGCGAAACCACCAAGTTCCGTTGTGGTGAAGGCCTTCCCGGCCGCGTCTGGCAGCTACGCGTCCCGCAGTGGATTGAGGACGTCACCGCCAGCGACTACTTCACGCGCATCCCTGCCGCGACCGCCGCCGGAATTCGCGGCGCCTTCGCCATTCCTCTCGGACTATTTCAAGGAATCTTCGGTGTCATGGCCTTCTTCAGCCACGAAAAAAAAATCATGGACGACGAGCTCAACAACTTCCTAATGAGCATCGGCAGCCAGATGGGCCAGTTCATGGCTCGCAAAATCGCCGAAACCGAACGCGAAAGAATCGGCAAAGAGCTCGTCCTGATTCTGGATTCCACTTCCGAAGGCATCTACGGCGTGGATCTCGCCGGCTCCATCACCTTCATCAATCGTTCCGCCGCGCGCACCTTGGGCGTCACTCCCGAACGCGTCGTCGGCAAGAACTCTCACACTTTGTTCCATCACACCCGTCAGGACGGCACGCCCTACCCGGAATCCGCGTGCCCACTCACCCAGCTCTTGCAAGCGGGCACCAGCCATTCCACTGAACTCGATTATTTCTGCCGCATTGACGGCTCACAGCTCGCCGTCAGCTACTCCGCCGTGCCCATGTTCGAAGGCTCCCACGTCAGCGGCGCCGTCATCAACTTCACGGACATCTCCGAAAAACGCCAGATGGAAATCGAACTGCGTCACGCCCAAAAACTCGAAGCCGTCGGCGGCCTCGCCGCGGGCATTGCCCACGAAATCAATACGCCCATTCAATTCATCGGCGATAACACCCGCTTCGTGCAGGATTCCTTCCGCGACGGCCTGGCCATGATCACCCAGTATGAAGAAATCTGCGAACAAGCTCGCGGCGGCCCCGTGCCGGCCGAACTTCTCAGCGCCCTCGACGCCATCTGCACCAAAATCGAATGGCCGTTCCTGAAAACTGAAATCCCCAAAGCCCTCGAGCAGATGCTCGACGGCGTGAACCGCGTCGCCACCATCGTCCGCGCCATGAAGGAATTCTCGCACGTGGATCGCAGCGCCGATAAAGTCGCCGCCGACCTCAACAAAGCCATCGAAAGCACCCTTATCGTTTCTCGCAACGAAACCAAATACGTGGCCGAAGTCTCGACCGATCTCGGCGCCCTGCCTCCTGTCTCCTGTCACCTCGGCGATCTCAATCAAGTCTTCCTGAATCTATTCGTCAACGCGGCCCACGCCATTGGAGACGTCATGAAAGTTACCGGTGAAAAAGGCCTCATTACCGTCAAGACTCGCCAGGATGGCGATTGCGTCGTCGTCACCGTGCAAGATAGCGGCACCGGAGTTCCCGAAGGCGTGCGCGGCAAAATCTTCGATCCTTTTTTCACCACCAAGGAAGTCGGCAAAGGTTCCGGCCAGGGCCTCGCCCTCGCCCGCGCCATCGTCGTCGAAAAGCACGGCGGCACTCTCACTTTCGAAACGGAAATGGGCCAGGGCACCACTTTTTGCGTGCGCCTTCCCACTCACGCTGTGCCGGCCCCCAAAGAGGTTCTCGCCTCATGAAACGAATCATGTTTGTGGATGATGAAGTCAGAATTCTGGAAGGTTTGCAGCGCATGCTTCGTCCCCAGCGCCACGTCTGGGAAATGGCTTTCGCTCCCAGCGGTCAAGCCGCATTACAAATGATGGAGGCCGCCCCGTTCGACGTCATCGTCTCGGACATGCGCATGCCCGGAATGGATGGCGCCGCGCTCCTGAAGACCGTGCGCGAAAAATATCCCAACGTCCTGCGCATCATTCTTTCTGGTTACACCGAGCTCGAAGCCGCTCTCAATGCCGTCCCCGTCGCCCACCAGTTCCTCGTCAAGCCCTGCGACCAGGACACACTGCAATCCGCCATCGAGCGCGCCACCAGCCTCAACAGCATCCTCAATAACAAACGCCTGGAAAGCATCATCGGCTCCATGCAGCAATTACCCTCCTTGCCCAAATCCTGCATGGAAATGCGCGAAGCCCTCGCCGATCCCGATAGCGATTCCCATCGCATCGCGCGCCTCGTCGAACGCGATCCCGCCATGTCCGCCAAGGTTCTCCAGCTCGTCAACTCCGCGTTCTTCGGCGTCGCGCGCAATATCAGCGACATCAATATGGCCATCACCTATTTGGGAAAAAGTATTCTGGAAAATCTTGTTCTCTCCGTCGAAATCTTTCGCGTCTTTCGCCCCACCGTTTCCATCCCCGGTTTTTCTCTCGAAGAACTCCACACCCACGCGCAATTCACCGCCAAGATGGCCGGCCACGTCGCCGGTGACAACGCCATTCGCAGGCTCGGCATGGTCGCGGGACTCCTTCACGACGTAGGCAAGCTCGTCCTCGCCGAAGCCACTCCCGAACATTTCGCCCGCGCCATCGCGGGTGCAAAAAAGGAAAAGCGCCCGCTGTATGAAATCGAAGAGGAATTGACCGGAGTCTCGCACGCCGAGGTCGGGGCCTATCTCCTCAGCATGTGGGGCATTCCCTACTTGATCGTCGAAGCCGTCGCGCATCACCATCACCTCGAGCGCGTCGCCTGCGAAAAAGTAGACCTGCTCGCCAGCGTTTATTTCGCGAATTGGCTCGCGCACGAACACGACGCGGAACGCCGCGGCGCCGCCGGAATTCCCAACGCGCCGCTCAATACGGAAATCGTCGCCAAACTCGGCGTCGAGCACCTTCTGCCGGAATGGCGTCTGGAAGCTCGCAACACCGCCCTCGATCTCGATGGAGTGCCCCATGGCAAGTAACGACCGCCCCAGAATTCTCTGCGTGGACGATGAGCCCAACGTCCTCGACGGCCTCGCGCGCACCTTGCGCACGCACTACGTCGTCGAAACCGCTGCCGAAGGAAAAATCGCGCTCGAAATGCTGCAGTCCGCCGAACCCTTCGCCGTCGTCATGTCCGATCAGCGCATGCCGCAAATGACCGGCACCCAATTCCTGGCGCAATCCCGCGTCGTCGCGCCCAATAGCGTCCGTGTCTTGCTTACCGGTCAGGCGGACATGGAATCGGCCATGGACGCCGTCAACGAAGGCAATATTTTTCGCTTCCTCACCAAGCCCTGTCCCACCGACGTTCTGCTCGCGGCCCTGGAAGCCTGCTGCGATCAATACCGTCTCGTTTCCTCCGAAAAAGTGCTGCTCGAACAAACTCTGCACGGCAGCATCAAGGCCCTGGTGGACATCCTCGCGCTCGTGAATCCTCTCGCTTTCGGCCGCGCCACCCGTGTCCGCAAAACCGTCGAACAGTTGATGACCCATTTCCAGATTCGCGAACGCTGGCCCGTCGAAGTCGCCGCCATGCTCTCGCAGATCGGCTGCGTCACCCTTCCACCCGAAACTCTCGACAAGCTCTACAAAGCCACCGCCCTCAATCGCGGCGAACAGCTCATGGTTGACCGCATGCCCGCCGTCGTCGAAAAATGTCTGGCCAATATTCCCCGCATCGAATCCGTGCGCGAAATTCTCCGTCAGTCCGCGCTGCAATTTGTGCAGGCCAAATACCGTTCCGTCGCCGCGCCCGCCGGCGACATGCCCTGGGGCGCTCGCGCCCTCAGAATCGCGCTCGATTTCGATCTCCTCGAATCCGGCGGAAATCCCGCCGAGCAGCCCATGGCCGTCATGCGCGGCCGCGAAGGCTGGTACGACCCTCAAATACTGGAAGCTCTCTCGGCGATGCGCGGAGATTCGCAGGAAAAAACTCTGATGCTCGAGCGTATGGTGAAGGATATAACCGTCGGCATGACCTTCGGCGAAGATCTCAAATCCGGCAAAGGCCTGCTGCTCATCTCCCGCGGCCAGGAAGTCACGCCCGCGCTGCTCGAGCGCATGAGAAATTTTTCCGCCGAGCTGGCCATCCGCGAACCCGTCCGCATGCTGCTTCCCAACCCAGCCCTGGCAGCCAAAGACGCAGTCCCAGCCGCCAAAGATCCAGTCCCAGCAATCTCCCACGCCTAATTCAAGTTTTTGAAGTCGCCTTCGTAGCGGCGCACTTCAGTGCGCCATTGCTCGCGTGGCGATCACCGATCCCGCACGGGAGCCCGTCTCTGCAATAATTGTTTGGTTTGGAAGAAGCTCTAGATATTGTGCGAGAATTCGAGAATCATCGAACACGTTTCTAGCCACTAGCCACTAATCACTAGCCACTGCCTTTTTCCCAAACCGCTTGATCCCAAATCCAGTGCAATCGATCCCTCTCCCGCCCCCTCACTCCGCATCCTGCGTAACAATATGCACATCCACCGCCGGCGCATCATTCAAAAACCGATTAATCGCGTTCATGTACAAAAGCTTCCGCCACCCCTCCGTAGCCGACCGGCCAAAAATCACGTGCGTGATATGTTTCTCCCGCACAAATTGCGCCATCGCATCCGCCACGTTATGCCCCTTCAAACGCACGGGCTTCGCTCCCAGATTTTCCGCAAACTGCAAATTAGACGCCAGCGTTTTCGATTCCTCCTGCTCGTTCTCACGATCCAGATCCACGTGCACCGCGTAAAGCTCCGCGTCCATCCGCCGCGCCATGCGCGCCGCCCTCGCCACCAGATATTGCGCCTTCGGATTCTCGCTGATGCACACCGCCAGCCGCTCCCGCACCGCCCACGCCTCCTGAATATCCTTCTCCACCATGTACGATTCCAGGCTGCGGTCCACCTGTTCCGCCACCTGCCGCAGCGCCAGTTCCCGCAACGCGATCAAATTACCGCGCCGGAAAAAATTCTTCAGCGCCTGCTCCACTTTCTCCTTCCCATAAACGTCGCCGCGCCTCATCCGGTTCTGCAGCGCTTCCGGCGTCAAGTCCACCATCACAGTTTCATCCGACACTTGCAGCACCCAGTCCGGCACCGTCTCGCGCACCGCCACTCCGGTAATCGCGCGCACCGTCGGCGCGATGCTCTCGATGTGCTGGATGTTTACCGTCGAAATCACATCAATATTCGCATCCAATAATTCCAGCACGTCCTCGTAGCGCTTGCGATGCCGCGAACCCGGAATATTCGTATGCGCTAGCTCGTCCACCAGCACCACCCGCGGTTTCCGCTCCAGAATCCCGTCCAGATCCAGCTCTGCGAATAGCGTGCCCTTGTAATCAATCATCCGCCGCGGAATGGTCTCCAGCTGCGCCGAAAGTTCCGCGATCCCCTTCCTCCCGTGCGTTTCCACCACCCCGATCACCACGTCTTCACCGCGGCTGTGCCTGCCGAATCGCCTCGCTCAACATACTAAACGTCTTGCCCACTCCCGGCGCATATCCCAGAAAAAGCTTCAGCGCGCCCTTTGTTTTTTCCGCGGGGTTCGCCGCGGCCAGCCACTGCTCGGGAGTTTTTGGCATCGCTGTATTCTCTTCTACGAACGCTGTGAAAGCTACGTTAGAATGGCACTGTGCGCGTGCACTGGTTCACTCGATTTCTGCGATTTCTCGCTGCCTTCGCTTTGGTTCTCGGTATTTCTCTCGTCTATCGCCACATTCTGATCGTCAATCCCACTACCGTCGCGCTCTCTTTTCTGCTCGCCATTCTAGCCGTTTCCACCGTATGGGGCATCGCCGTTTCCGTCTTCATGTCCGTCGTCGCAATGCTGGCATTCAATTATTATTTCCTGCCCCCCGTCGGCCGCTTCACCGTCGCCGACCCCCAGAATTGGGTCGCGCTCTTCGCTTTTCTCGTCGTCTCCGTCCTGGCCAGCCATCTTTCCACCCGCGCCCGCCAGAAAGCCGAAGACGCCTCCCAGCGCCGCCGCGAAATCGAAAAGCTCTACTCGTTCAGCCAGGGCTTGCTCGAATCCGGCAATGTAATCCAATTGCTCAACCGCATTCCGTCGCAGATCGTGGACATTTTCGAAGTCGGCGCCGCCGCTCTGCTTCTTGCCGAAAAACAAAAAATCTACCGCTCTGGCCCGGTCGTCGCCAAACTCGACCTCGAAACCCTGAATACCGTCGTCCTTCGCGAAGAGCCCGTCATAGACATCCCCAATAGCCTCTGCTTCGTTCCCGTGCGCCTCGGTGGCCGCTCCATCGGCAGCCTGGGAATCTCCGGCTCGATGCTTTCGCGCCAGACCCTCGAAGCCATCGGCACGCTCGTCGCCGTCGCCATCGAACGCGCCCGCGCCATCGAGCAGCTCGGCTTAACCGAAGCCGCCCGCGAAGGCGAACGCCTGCGCACCGCTCTGCTCGATTCCGTCACGCATGCCCTGCGCACGCCGCTCACTTCCATCAAGGCATCCGTCACAAATTTACTCTCCAACCCCAGCGTCACCGATCGCCAGCGCCAGGAACTTCTCACCATCATCAACGAGGAAACCGATCGCCTGAACCGCCTCGTCGGCGAAGCCGGCGAAATGGCCCGCCTCGATGCCGGCGAAGTCGAGCTCGAGCTCGAACCTCGCCCCATTGAAGACGTCATCGCCGCCGCTCTCAGCAAATGCCAATCCGCTCTCGGCGATCGCGTCGTGAATGTCAACGTGCAGCCAAATTTACCGCGCGTCCGCGTGGATCTCTCCCGCGCCCGCGAAGCGCTCGTCCATCTGCTCGAAAACGCCAATCAATATTCGCCCGCCGCGCAACCCATCACCATCACCGCGGAACTCGCCGGCGATTTCGTCGCCACCAGCGTCGCCGACCGCGGCGCCGGCATTGACGACCTCGAGCAAAGCCTCATCTTCGAAAAATTCTATCGTGGCAAGGATCAGCGCTATCTGGTACAAGGCACCGGCATGGGTCTGCCCATCGCCAAAGCCATCATCGAAGCCCACGGCGGCTCCATGAGCCTCACCAGCCAGCGCGGCCAGGGCTCCGTGTTTTCCTTCACGCTGCCCATCGATCGCGGCAGGTCCAGAGACTGATGAACGCCGCCACCATTCTCGTTGTGGATGATGAACCGCAGATCCGCCGCGTCATGCTCACCACCCTCGCCTCGCAGGGCTACTCCGTCGTCGAAGTACGCAGCGGCGAAGAAGCGCTCGAAAAAGTGCGCGATATGCGCCCCGACCTCATTCTTCTCGACGTGAATTTGCCGGGGATTTCCGGCCTGGAAACCTGCCGCGAAATTCGCGCCACCTGCGATGCGCCCATCATCATGCTCACCGTGCGCAATACCGAACGCGACAAAGTGCAGGCTCTCGATGCCGGCGCCGACGATTACGTCGTCAAACCCTTCGGCGTCGAAGAACTCATGGCCCGCATCCGTGCCGCTCTGCGCCGCGCCGCCCCCGGCGACGCCACTCCGCCCTTCGTCTCCGACGATCTGAAAATTGACTTCGAAAAGCGCGCCGTCATGGTGCAGGAAAAGCCCGTCCGCCTTACGCCCAAGGAATTTGAATTATTGCGCCAGCTCGTTTCCAATTCAGGCAAGGCGCAGACCCACCGTCGCCTCCTGCAAGCTGTCTGGGGACCCGACTACGGAGAAGAAACCGAATACCTGCGCGTCTTCATCAATCAATTACGCAGAAAAATCGAACCCGATCCGCGCCACCCGCGCTACATCCACACCGAACCCTGGATCGGCTATCGCTTCGACCCACCCAAACCCAAATCCCGCTCCCCCCGCTCCGAAAAATAATTCGCCCCGCTGGCCGGCTCGCACCATCTTGGAGTGCGGGAGCTTGCTCCCGCTTTTTCGCGGGGAGGCTTGCCTCCCCGCAGTCAACAAAGGCGCGCCCTCAGCCGCCGAGGCATGAATTGTGATTTCTCACACCGGCCTGGAAGGGCAGGGCTTTAGCCCCGCCGTCAAGCTTCGCAGAACAAGGGGCTTCAGCCCCTGAAGCCACGCCTTTCAATCGCGCCACGATCTACGTCCCAACCTCTAACGCAACGGCCGCACCGCATCCAAATCCAAATTCAATTCCAACACATTCACCCGCGGCTCACCCAAAAATCCCCACTGCCGCCCCTCCGTATGCCGCGCCACCGCCGACCGCACATCCCCCTCGCTCATTCCCCGCTCGCGCGCCACCCGCGCCACCTGAAATTCCGCCGCCGCCGGCGAAACATGCGGATCCAATCCCGATCCCGAACTCGTAACCAGATCCACAGGAATCCGCGCCCCGGGATTTTCCGCCTGCAGCTTCGCCACATCGCCGTTCACTCGCGTAATCAAAGCCGAATTCGTCGGCCCCAAATTTGACGCTCCTCCACCAGGAGCATCCGGATCGTATCCAGCCGCCCCCGCCGCCGAAGGCCGCGAATGAAAATATCCCGGCGAACTAAACGGCTGCCCAATCAAGCTCGATCCCACCATCTTCCCGCCCACATGAATGATTTCTCCATTCGCCTGCCGCGGAAAAGCCCACTGCGCCAATCCCGTCACCACCAGCGGATACACAATCCCCAGCAGCACGGTCGTCGCCAGCGTCATCCAAATCGAAATCAGCAAATTCCTTTTCATGAGTCGCTCGCCCCTATGCCAGTCCGATGTGCGTGATAATCACGTCAATCAATTTGATCCCGATAAACGGCGCGATAATTCCTCCCAGCCCGTACACCAGCAAATTCCGCCGCAGCAAAGCCTCCGCGCCCAGCGGCCGGTATTTCACTCCGCGCAAAGCCAGCGGCACCAACGCAATAATAATCAGCGCGTTGAAAATCACCGCCGAAAGTATCGCCGAGTGCGGATTCTTCAGCCCCATCACGTTCAACACTTCCAGCTCCGGAAAAGCCGCCGCGAACATCGCCGGAATAATCGCAAAATATTTCGCCACGTCGTTCGCCACCGAAAAAGTCGTCAGCGCCCCGCGCGTGATCAGCAATTGTTTCCCGATCTCCACCACCTCAATCAGTTTCGTCGGATTCGAATCCAGATCCACCATGTTTCCGGCTTCCTTCGCTGCCTGCGTTCCCGCGTTCATCGCGAGCCCCACGTCCGCCTGCGCCAAAGCCGGCGCGTCATTGGTCCCGTCGCCCGTCATCGCCACCAATTTTCCCTTGGCTTGCTCGCGCCGAATCAACGCCAACTTGTCCTCCGGCCGCGCCTCCGCCAGAAAATCATCCACGCCGGCCTCGCGCGCAATCGCCGCCGCGGTCAAAGGGTTGTCGCCCGTAATCATCACCGTGCGAATTCCCATCACGCGCAAATGTTCAAACCGCTCGCGCATCCCGCCCTTCACGATATCCTTCAGATGAATCACGCCCAGCGCCCGCGCATCTTCCGCCACCAGCAGCGGCGTTCCGCCCGAATTCGAAATGCGATCCACCGCCTCCATCGTTTCCTGCGGCACCGTCCCGCCGGCATCCTTCACGTATTTCACAATCGCGTCTCGCGCGCCCTTGCGAATCTTTCGCCCATCCATATCCACGCCAGACATTCGCGTCACCGCTGAAAATGGTATGAACGTCGCCGCCACCGACCCCAGCTCCCGCCCGCGCAATCCATATTTATCTTTCGCGAGCACCACAATCGACCGTCCCTCCGGCGTCTCATCCGCCAAAGAAGCCAGCTGTGCCGCATCAGCCAATTCACTCTCGCTCACGCCCGGCGCCGGAATAAATTCCGTCGCGAACCGGTTCCCCAAAGTAATCGTCCCGGTCTTGTCCAGCAGCAAAGTATCCACGTCCCCCGCCGCTTCCACCGCGCGCCCGGACATGGCCAGCACATTTTTCTGCAGCACGCGATCCATCCCTGCAATTCCAATCGCCGAAAGCAATCCGCCGATGGTCGTCGGAATCAAGCACACCAGCAGCGCCACCAACACAAACACCGATTGCGGGGCCCCCGAATAAATCGCCATCGGCTGCAACGAAACCACAGCCAGCAAAAATATAATCGTCAACCCCGCCAGCAAAATATTCAGCGCAATCTCATTCGGCGTCTTCTGCCGCGAAGCCCCTTCCACCAACTTGATCATCCGGTCCAAAAACGTCTCGCCCGGATTCGAAGTGATCCGCACCTTGACCTCATCCGATAGCACCCGCGTCCCGCCCGTCACCGCCGAGCGATCCCCGCCCGATTCTCGGATCACCGGCGCCGATTCTCCGGTAATCGCCGATTCATCCACCGACGCGACGCCCTCGATCACCTCGCCGTCGCCCGGCACAAATTCTCCCGCGGTCACCATCACCAAATCGCCAGCCCGCAATTGCGAGCCCGGCACGGATTCGATGCTGCCGTCCTGCTTCAATCGCCGCGCCACAGTTTCTGCGCGCGATTTTCGCAGCGCTTCCGCCTGCGCCTTTCCGCGTCCTTCCGCCATCGCCTCCGCGAAATTCGCAAACAGCACCGTGAACCACAGCCACAGCGTGATTTGCAGTGAAAACCCGAAGCCGTGCGTGTGTTGCACCACTCCACGCACCAGATCAATGGACGTGAGCAGCGCGCCCACCTCCACCACGAACATCACCGGATTCTTCGCCAGCGTCCGCGGACTTAGCTTTACAAAAGATTCCCACACCGCCTGCACCACAATTTCCTGTCCCCAGCGCGATTTTTCCTTACTACCGGTTTTAGTGGCCATAATCCCTTAAAACACCTTTCCCGCATGCATCATCAAATGTTCCAGAATCGGTCCCAGGCTCAGCGCCGGGAAAAATGTTAGCGCGCTCACGATCAGCACCACCGAAACCAGCAGCACTGTGAACAGCGGCGTCGTCACCGGAAAAGTTCCCGCCGACTCCGGCACGTATTTCTTCCGCGCCAGGCTTCCCGCAATCGCCAGAATCGGAATCACCGCGAAAAATCTCCCGAACAAAGTCGCCAGTCCGATCGTCGTGTTGTACCAAAGCGTATTCGCGTTGAATCCCGCGAACGCCGATCCGTTGTTTCCAGTGCCGGAAGTGTACGCATACAAAACCTGCGAAAGCCCATGCGGCCCCAGATTTGAAATCGAAGGCGTCCCAAACGATTTAGCCACCACCGCAATTGCCGTGAACGTCAAAATCACCAGCGGAAAAATCAGCACCGAAAGCATCGCCATCTTCACGTCGTAAGCCTCGATCTTTTTCCCCAGATACTCCGGCGTCCTTCCCACCATCAGTCCCGCGATAAATACGGAAAGAATCACAAACACGATCATTCCGTAAAGTCCGGAGCCCACGCCGCCAAAAACCACCTCGCCTAACATAATGTTAATCAGCGGAATCATTCCGCCCAGCGGCGTGAACGAATCGTGCATTCCGTTCACCGCGCCGCAGCTCGCGTCCGTCGTCACCGTCGCATACAGCGCCGTATTCGCGATGCCGAACCGCACTTCTTTCCCCTCCATGTTCCCGCCGGATTGCGCAGCGCTCGCCCGCTGGTCCACTCCATGCAATAAAGGATTGCCGCGCGCCTCCGCGCTGTACGCCGAAGCCACCCCGGCCAGAAAAAGCACAGCCATCGCGCTCCACACCGCCCAACCATGCCGCTGCGACCCGGTCATCCGCCCCAGCGTGTAAGTCAGCCCCGAAGGAATCGCGAAAATCAGCACCAGCTGCAGAAAATTCGTCAGCGGCGTCGGATTTTCGTAAGGATGCGCGCTATTCGCGTTGAAGAATCCTCCGCCGTTCGTCCCGAAAATCTTGATCGCTTCCTGCGACGCCACCGGACCCTGCGCTATCAATTGTTCGTTTACCGCTTGCGTTGTCGTCTTTCCGTCAGCGCCCGTAGTCGTCACCGTTTGCGCGTCCACCATCTGCGTAGTCGTATAAGGCCGCAGATTCTGAATCACGCCTTGCGACACGAAAATCATCGCTACCACGAAACTCACCGGCAGCAACACCCACAAAATCGTCCGCGTCAAATCCACCCAGAAATTCCCAATCGTCTCCTGTTCGCGCCGCGCCACTCCGCGAATCACCGCAATCGCCAGCGCAATCCCCACCGCCGCCGACATGAAATTGTGATAAGCCAGCCCCGCCATCTGCGTGAAATAGCTCATCGTCACTTCCGGCACGTACGCCTGCCAATTCGTATTCGTGGTAAACGACGCCGCGGTGTTGAACGCCAGATCCGTTGGCACCGCCGCCAGCTTCTGCGGATTCCACGGCAGCCATTGCTGCACCCTCTCCATCACGTACAGCAGCGTCATCGAAACGCCGCTGAACAGCAGCATCGCGATCGCGTATTCCGTCCAGCGCATTTCCCGCTTTTCGTCCACTCCGGTCAGCTTATAAAGCAGTCGCTCGCACGGCCGCAGCAGCGGGTCCAGCCAGGTCTTTTCGCGCGCGAATACTCGCGTCATGAAAAGTCCCGCCGGCTTCGCCACCGCGAACGTCACCAGCAAGAACAAAAATATTTGCAGCCAGCCATTAGCCGTCATCGTCAGAACCTTTCCGGCCACAGCAAGGCCGCGAACAGATACGCCAAAATCAGCACGCAAACCACCAGCAGGAAAATGTTGCCAATCATATCGTTGGTCCCTTTACTTCAGCCGGTCGCACCCGCGCACGTACGCGAGCGCGACCGCAAAAAAACAGATCGTCACCACCACAAATACAATGTCCTGCATACACCAAACCTCCGCGAACACGTTGCGGCTGATTTTCTCCGCGTTTTAGAACTTCACCAGAATGGACATATCAATGAACGACTCATCCCGCCGCAAATCCGGGAACCACACGCTGGAATTCTGCGGCGCGCTGCCGCAAAAAGTTGTCGCGGGTCCCAGCGCGGTTTCGCCCGACGAGACGCCGTTGTTGCAAACGTAGTCCGTCGGCGCGCCGGTATTCCCGCCCGGAGGAGTAATCCCGCCGCGGCCCGACCAATACGGCACATTCGCGTGCCGGTAGTCGTACTCCCACCGGAAAGTAATATATTGCTTCGGCATGTAGTCGAACGTGACCGAAGAATCCCACGCCTTGAACGGATCGCCCGGATTCTCCGTGAAGTATGGAGAATTTGTGGACGCCGTAATCGCGCTTTCTCCATTGATCGGCGGCAGCAGCACCAGGTAGCGGCCCGGATTGTTGATTTTCCCGCCGCCCAGCGTAACTCCGAACAAATCGTGATGGAACCAGAAGCGGTTGTAAACCATGAACCCCAGAAAGCTTTGCTTGGGTCCGCCCGCTTTATCGCCATAGCAACTCACTCCGCCGCCGTACTCGCAGCCCGCATCAGCGGTCAGCGAAAACGCCATCCTGTCCAGCGTCCGTTCCGGCCGGTCGAAGTATTTTATCTCCACGCTGTTGTCCGTGTGGATGCGCCGCCGATTCGGTATGAACAAATCATCGCGTCCCAGTCCGTAATTGTTGGAAATCACGTTGATCCACGGTTTCGGAGTCCACTTGATCTGCCCTCCCAACCCCGGCCGGTGATTTGCCGATGCGTACGATTGCCATCCGTTGATGAACCACGGCTCAATCTTCAAATGTGGCGTCGGGAAAATCTGCACGCGCACGCCTTCGAAAAACCACGGCGTATTCGATGAAACAAACGACGGTTGATATGCCCAGTTGTCGAAATTGTAGTAACTGAACAAGCCGATGTACGAGAGGAAGATTCCCGCATCCACATTCACACCGTACATCTTGTTGAAGTGATAGCCGCCGTACGCTTCCGATAAATAACGGTACGCGGACACCAGATCCCACTGGCCGTGGCCCGGGCTGGGGTCATTGCGCGGCGTCGTCGCGGAATACATCCCGAACTGCGTCATCAAACGCGCGCGAACATTGTCATAGTGGAAGTCGCCGCCGATTCCAAACTGCGTCAGTTGCACCTCTTGCGACCGGAAAAGTTCGCTCGACCCCCCCATCGAATGATCCGTGGGATGGTTGAAGTCATACACGTACACCGTGTCTGACCGAATTTCGGGCGTAAAGAATTTCGAATCCCAGAATATTTCTTTGGTGCGCGGGTTGCCGTTCAGCCATGTCCAGTCCGCATCCGAAAAAGGCTCGATCTTCGCTGGCGGTGCCGCCTCGGCCGTGAACTTCGCCGCAGTGGTGGAATCAGCCGTCGGGGCTACTGGCCCCGCAGGCGCTGCAGGTGCCGCAGCAAATGACGCCGTCGGGACTGTTGCTTTTGCACTCGTCGTGGGTGCCGTGGATGTGCTCGGCTGGTCGGGAGTCTTGGCGTTCTTCAGCTCGGCCTCGAGTTCGTCGATGCGTTTCCGCATCGCATCCAATTCTTTGGCGATTGCGGAAGGTATTTGCTGCTCCGCGCTGCTGGCCTGCTGGTTGGGCGCGTCGCCGTTGCTTTGCGCGAAGCACGGGAATTGCCCCAGCACAAAAACCAGCATGCCGAAAACGATCTTCGTCTTGTACTTGATCAAGATATTCAACATGGAATTCATCTCCTGTCCGTACTTGCGCCCTGCGTTTTTTGATCTGCAGAATCGTTACGCCGCTCCTTGCGCGGCATCTCCAGCGGCATCACGATTTGTCCGGAGGAAATCACCGGAAATCCCAGGGGCGTATCATCCCGTCGGCGCAAGTGCTTTTCTTCCAGCCAGAATTGCACCAGCGCGTACAGGAAAAACACGCACGCCGCCGCCACCAACCCGAAAAATGCAATCACCACCATAAAACTCGTCCTTCAACCGCCGTGTCCGTTCGCCTAGTCCATCTTGGAGTGCGGCGGCTTGCCGCCGCCTTTACCAGCCGAAGCTTGCTTCGGCGCTTGCTCCATAGCGCATCTCGTACGCGCGGGGGGATTTTCTGTGAACATTGGATCTGCGCGCTTCAAGAACCAACTTGTGGAAACGCACACCCGCCCCGCTCATTCGCATCCATCCCTTTGATGTCTCACAGGGTGGAAAGTCTCACGGTACTCGTCTCGCGTCAGGAATCTGTAAGCGGGGCGTAAGGATTTCGTAAGGAAATATAGGGCGGCAAAACTGTTCCAATTCGTTTCAGGAGGGCAGCGAAGCCACTTCGGCGTGAGAGCCGCGCTTTCGCAGTAGCGCCGCAACCGCGATCGCCGCCAACAACAACAGCGCCGGATCAATCGGGTGTCTGTAACGCAGCGCCGTGTGCGTCACGTAATAAATCACGGGATACACAATCGGACCGGCCGCGAGCGGAAATGCGTACACATTCCGCGACCGCACCAGCGCCAAGATCCCGCACAACGCCCCAATCGCCGCAAGCGTATTGCTGATCAAAACCAGGCGCACCAGCGGCGAATCGGCATCGCGAAAACCCTCGATGGGATTCTCCACTCCCGTCCAGGTCGCCACAAACCGCCGCGCGAAAAGCGTGATTTCCAATCGCGGATGCGCGCGCATAAAACTAACCGCTTTCGACCACTTGTCTTGCATGAAGGCCGTCTCGCCCATGTGGATGTAGCTTCGAATCTCGGCGCGTTCCGGATTCGCCGCGGGCACAACCTGCGACTGTTCGTCGAACTGTTCGTTGTTTCCCAGCCACAGCTCAAATGCGAAGTTGGAACGCAGCGGGATGAATCGGTGAAACGCCAAATAATTGCGCACCGTCCACGGCACGCAGCACAACACCACAATTCCGCAAGCCAATGCCGGTCGGCTCAGACGCAATTCTCCTCGCCGGTACGCGCGATAAGCCGCCCAACCCAGCAGCACTGGCAACATGCTCCCGAGCGACGGATTGGTCATCAACGCAAAGCCCCAGAGCAATCCGTAGCCGCACCAATTGCGCACGCTCTGCGAATCGGCGAGTTCGATCGTCGCCCACAATATCGTCGCCATCAGCAGCGCCGCGAGCGAAGTATCCCAAACCCATTCGTACGGAATAATGACTGCGTTGGGGAAAATCGCCCACAGCCACGCCGCGCCGCTCGCCACTCCCAAGCCGCCCGCGCGTTTGCCTAGATAAAATAACGGCACGCAAGCCGCCGCGGAAAACAAAATGTTCAGCAGCACAATCGCGAAAAACGAATGCGCCGTGTGAATCCCGAATACCAGGAACACTACCGCGACCAACGCCGGATAAACCGGCGTCAGCCACGCCGTCGGCCCCGTCTCCTGCCAATACGGCGAGCTGAACCCGTGCCCCGCCGCGAGAGAGTAAGCGATGTTTCCGGTCTCGTTCAGAAACGGCACCAGCCCCAAGAGGTCGGCGCGCATCTTGCGTTCCTGGTTCCACGCAAACGTCACCCGCGCTCCCAGTGCAACCACCACGATCAGCGCCAAAGACGTTGCGGCCTTCCACAATCGCAGTTTCATGTTCGGCGTTCCACTCCTCGTGCGCCGTTCAGTCTATCTCGGATGCATCCTCCGCGCCGCAAAGACGATTGCGCCGGCATTTTCAGCGCGCTTCCGGCTGCTCGCCAGGTCTCGAACCCGGCGCTGGCCAATCGCATCCTGCTTCTTCCCGTCATGTTCGCGCATCTGATAAATTAGAGGCGTTGCACCGCAATTGCGCTTGCGTTCTCGTGCTGGTCGAGGAGTTCGCTGACGAATGGCTGATCCACACAAGGTCGTGATCATCGGCGGCGGTTTCGGCGGCCTCAGCGCCGCGCAGGCTTTGAAAAATGCGCCAGTGCGGGTGACGCTGGTGGACCGCTGCAACTATCATCTTTTCCAGCCGCTGCTCTATCAAGTCGCGACCGGCTCGCTTTCCCCCGCGAACGTTGCCGGCCCGCTGCGTGACATTCTGCACAAACAGAAAAACACGCAGGTGCTGCTGGGCGAGGCCATCCACATTGATGCAGCCAAGCGCCGCGTGATCCTCAGCGACGGTTCGCTCGATTACGACACGCTTATCGTCGCCACCGGCGCCACGCATCAATATTTCGGCCATGACGAATGGGAGCAATTCGCACCGGGGCTGAAAAATCTTGGACGACGCCACCGCGATGCGCCGCCGCATCCTGCTGGCGTTCGAAGCAGCCGAGCGCGAACGTGATGCGAAAAAGTTACGCGCGTGGATGACTTTCGTCATCGTCGGGGCCGGGCCCACCGGCGCGGAGCTGGCCGGCGCGCTGGGCGAAATCGCGCACGACACGCTGCGCCACGATTTCCGCGAGATCGATCCTTCGCAAACGCGCATCATCCTGGTGGAAGGCGCCGACCGCGCGCTGCCGTCGTACCCGCCGAAACTTTCCGAAGCCGCGCGGCGGATGCTGGTGCGCCTGGGCGTGACGGTCAGAACCGGAGCGATGGTCACCGACGTGCGCGCGGACGGCGTGACCATACGGGTCGGCGATCGCGATGAAATTATTCCGACGAAGACCGTGCTGTGGGCCGCGGGCGTGCTGGCTTCGCCGCTGGGCGTGATCCTGGCGCAGGAAGCCGGCGCGAAGCTGGATCGCGCGCGGCGCGTGATTGTGGAGCCGGACCTGAGCATCGCCGGACGTCCGGAGATTTTTGTGATCGGCGATCTTTCGAATTACAGCCACCAAACCGGACGGCCGCTGCCGGGAGTGGCGCAGCCCGCGATTCAGCAGGGCCACTACGCCGCGAAATTAATTCGCGCGCGCCTGCGCGGGAAAAAACTTCCGCCGTTCCATTATTTCGACAAGGGGAATCTGGCGACGATCGGACGCGGCGCGGCCGTGGCGGATTTAAATTGGCTGCGGCTTTCCGGCTGGCCTGCGTGGCTGATCTGGGTTTTTGTGCATTTGCTTTACATCGTGCAATTTCAAAATCGTTTGCTGGTGCTGCTGCAGTGGGCCTGGCTGTATGTAACTTTCGATCGTTCGGCGCGCCTGATCACCGGAAAAAATCCGCTGCCGCTGGATTTGTGAACTTGATTTGTGAACTGCGCCGTCATTGAATCTGTAAATCAGGCCGCCGAAGTTTCCGCGGCGCGCACCTGGCCCGCGCGAATGGCTTGCAGCAGCGCAGCGTGGTCGCGCTCGGTCTGGTCCGCGTAGGTCACCGCAAATTCGCCGATGGCGTCATCGAAAGTTGAGCTCTTGCCCAGGTAACCGCCGATGCGCGCCGCGTCGCCGGTGCGCGCGTGCGCGCGCGCCAGAGTCCATCCGCAAATCTGCACATACTCCAGCCATTCGGACTTGTTCATGCTTTCCAGATCGAATTTCATTTTCATGTCGCGCAGCTGCCGGAAATAATAATCGTGGCCGTCGTCGTCGCGCGTCCATCCCAGGAACACGTCGCTGGCCGCCTGCAACATGCGTTGTCCGGTAACCACGCGCTCGCCGTGATTGGTGTAACGGCTCTTGCCCGCGCGAGCTTCCAGCACCGAAGGCAAGGCTTCTTTCAGCTGCAGCACCAGCGCGTCATCCGGTCCGGCCATCAGCAGCGCCACATCGCAGCGGGTGCCGACGCTTCCCACACCCACCACTTTTCTTGCGATGTCCACGATGAGATAGCGATCCAAAATTACGCGCCGTTCTTCAGGCAGCGTCAAGCTGTAGCGATGAAACAGCGCGCGGACGTGCTCGTCAATTCTGGCGATGTCGCGCGGATGATAAACGAGCGGAGGGTGGTCGATGATGCGCCGCCGGCCGTGGGAGACTTCGGTGATTTTCGGAAGGATGTATTCGGCGGTCTGCATTTTCGCGGCGCGTTCCACTCGCTTCCAATATTTGCGGTCGCGCGCGGTTTTGGCCTTGTCGATAAAAAGTTCGACGTCAATATGCGAGTACCACGCTTCGAGGAAAGGCATGCGCGCATATTCGCGGATCTGGGTGCGATAGGAAGCCACCACGGCGCGGGCGGCGTCGCCGCAGCGCCGTTCGCGAATTCCTTTTTCCCGTCCGGCGAGCACCACGCTGGCCGCCAGCCTCTTCACGTCCCACTCCCAGGGCGCGGGCAGCGTTTCGTCGAAATCGTTGATGTCAAATACCAGCCGCCGTTCCGGCGAGCCGTATCCGCCAAAATTCAGCAGGTGGCAATCGCCGCAGGCCTGCAAGCGAATCTTGGTATTGGGAGTTTTTGCGAGATCGCAAGCCATCAGCGCCGCCGCGCCGCGGAAGAACGCGAACGGCGACACGCGCATGCGTCCATAACGGATGGGAAGAAGCTCGGACAAACGCCCGCGATCGGATTCCTTGAGCAGGGCGACCGGATCGGGACGATCGGGGGCCGGGATCCACTTGGCATGGGAAGTCCGCGGCACGCGCTGGCGCAGAGCTTTGCCCGCGGCCATGCGCTCTTTGACGGAAGGCCCCAGCGGATGTTCGCGCGAGTCTGGGCGCGGCTTGCTGATGCTCACGACCGCGGGGCCGGCATTCCCGGTATTGGGCAGCGCTGTAGTTTTCATCGCCAAGGAGATTCTCCACCAGATACTACGTAGGAGCAAGGCCGGTGAATGTGGACGGGCTGCAGCCGGGAGGGCAAAACGGGGAAATTAGTGTCGATTAGAATGAGGCGCTGTTGTTTGTTTTCAATCATTTGGAGGGTGTTTCTAATTGCAACTTGCGTCGATTAGAAATGTGGGTCGTCTTGCTGTCCAGGGGGTGGAACCCTGCGGGCTGTGGTGTTTGCTGGCTCGAGGTTGGGAGTGTTTCCGCGCGATGGCGGAGTGGGTTGGGCGGCGTTCGAGCTGGCGAAGCTGAGGCCGTTCCGGCAGCTGCGCGCGCGTTGTGAAATATTTTCATTTTTTTCGTTCCGTAGTACGTTAGCACGCGGTAGTGGGAAACACAGCTGTACGTATGGACAGAAGTGGTACCTGAACTTCGTGCGCTGACGCCAGGTCTCGATGAGTTTGTGGGCAGACGTGAAAAACTTCTGCCCCAGAGGCACGGAGAGTGAAAAGACAAATCGCGCCGTGGGAGAGCGGGCAGAGGCGCCGTGGCTGCGGCGCTCGAGATTTCTGGCGTCACCGACCGTGCGATGAAGATTTCACTTGCTAAGTTTTGGCGCGCAGCGCGGTTTGCCGGACCATCTTCTGGGCTATGAACGCCAGCAGCTTGCGGTCATTCTCGCTGACTCGCTTCAGAAGCCTGCGAAAGTGGCTGAGGATGCGAGCGTCCTTGCCGGAACTGCCCCAGGGGAGGGCTTCGCCCTTCTTGCGCAAGGCGAATTCGGGGAGCTTGGGAGGCTGCTCACCATCGTAGAAGAGCTGATAGAGAGGAACTTCCAGCGCGCGCGCCATCTTTTCCAGCGTTTCGACGGCCGGAACGGTGTGGCCGTTTTCGACGCGCGAAATGTAGCAGCGCAGCAAACCGGTGCGCTTCTCGATATCGCCCTGCGATAGATTCTTTTGCTCGCGTAAACTTCGCAGTCTCTCACCAATAATCATGTCAGGCACCTTTCCGGCGTATTCCTTTCCGCCACCGGTCACGGCCAAGCCGAAGTATCCGGCGTTGAGGATGACGCGCGTTTCGTTAATCAGGATTCAAGGCATGCGACTATCAAAGTTTACAGGGACGGCGCCTGAGGAGATAGCCTCAGGAGACGATTCGGTGGTGCGACGGGCGCTCCTCCTTGCCAGCTCGACTTGAAGAGCCTCGACGGTATCTTGCAGCACGCGAATTTCGCCTTCTTTTACGTCTTTCAGAACACAGTACATGCCCAACACATCTTTTGTCGCGCTTTTTTGTTCGGCGCATGCCGCTGCGACCGTCAAGGTGGAAGCAGTGCCCACCGCCATAAAACCACCGATGAAGAGCGGCAGGCCGGTGGCGTTCCCAAAAGGCCCCAAGCCGTGCAGCGAGCCCCACATCGTAAATCCACCCATGACGAGCGTGGCGCCAGCCGCTTCGAGCGGGCAAAAGCGGAGGGCTGACCATACCAAGAAAGGAGCACATAGAAACAACAAACCGTTTGCCGGGATCCAGGAGATCGGCTGATGGCCGAAATTCAGCACGCACATGATACTGAGCCCTGCAATCAGAGCCGTAATTTCGAGCGGTTCGGCGAGACCAAAGAAACGGTGTTTGTGCCCTAACAAGAGCACCAGAAACGGGGTAACAAAAAGCACGCCCAACATATCGCCGACCCACCAAACGAACCAGAGCGACGGGAGATCTGCCAGCTTGGCAAAACCGGCCAGGCAGAGAAAGCCGACTCCCTGGGTGGCGCACAGAGCGGGGGCCAGCATTGCGCCAAAGAACACGAAACGCAAAGCATCAGGCGCTTTGAAGAAGGCGTTCTTGCCGTGGGCGTATCGGTTGACGAGATAAGTCGCCAAGAGCACCGTGAAAATATTGCCAACAGCGAGAAGCAATGAAATCAAAATTGACCCGGTGATTGCAACGCTGAGGGTAAATGTCCCGAGAAAGGCGCCCGGCCAGGCGCGATATCCTCTTAAAAGCAAAGCCGCCAGGGAAATGCCTGCGGGGAGCCAAATCGCGGTCACGGACTGGTTCGGATTAGTGGGCCGCAGACCGATTTTGCCGACGACGAAGTAGGCGAATGCCACGAAGGCGATCGTCGCGAGATTGCCCGGCTCGAGGTAGGGGCCCAGTTTGATAGCGAGCGATTGCTGGAGCGCAGCGTAGATGTGGCTGGGACTTATGAATTTGCGGGAACGGGTCAATGCTTCCTCCGTGAATCACGGCGCGAGGGAATCAACGGGCTTCGCTGGAATGGATGACGAGACCGATCACGAATTGAGTATTTAGTTCTAATGATTTGCAATGTCAAGGGGATAGTGGCGTGGCGTGGTATCAGATTGCTGGCAGCGTTAAGTGAAAGGCACCACAGACGAACGCAGATAAAGGCGAACGATTTAACACAGAGGGGACGGAGAAAACCGGCGGCTTGTGGGGGATGTCCCGGTGAGTGCTGAAGGAGATTTGCCATAGAGGCACAGAGAGATGCGAAAGAACTACCGCAGAGTGCGCAGAGTAAGGAGCGCAGAGGGCGCAGAGAAAACCGGCGGCTCGTGTCGGTGGGGTCGAAGCTGAACCCCCGCCCTTCCGGTCCAACGCATTTATGAGATTGCTTGTAGTGAATATAGTTGACACGTAACCAGATGGGAGCTAGGGTGAGCGCACTTTAGGCGTGATCTGGCTGACCTGACACGCATTTCGCGGGGAAAGAATGCAATCTGAGCTGGCGCAGAAGTATTGGGAACTAGGCAACGCAATTGTGGCGTTTTCGGTTCTGCAGATGCTTGCCTTCCTGTATGCGCTCGCCACGCTGAGCTTCCGCGATCAGATCAGAGCAAGGTTGGGCACTGTAATCGGTGCGATAGCAATTAGTGCGATTTTATACGGGGTAGGCGTCATGGCTTGTTACAGCGCTGAAATGAGACTGCGCGATGGGCTGGTGAAATCAGATCCCGCATATAAAGTTCTTAAGCACACGATGTGGGCACGGCTGGGAATTATTGGACTGTATTCGCTGTTCGGAATAGGCGTCCTGTGGTCTGGGAAGTGCCGTTAGAGGGGACTGAAGAAGCCGAGGTGACGGATGGACGTAAGAGATTCAAATCGCGATGCGGCAACACCGCCGCAAGTAATTATCAAGATGGAGCCACGGGCGCCCGTAACTGACCCTACTTTGGGGATCGCGGTGGCCAAGAAAGTTCCCGCGGCGTCGCCGACTCGCCGCCTGGTGGTAATCGGCGATTCGATATCGCACGGATTTCAGAGTGGCGCGATCTATAACACCAATATTTCGTATGCGGCGATCATCGCGTGGGAAATGGGATGGTATGAGTCTTTCCGATTTCCAACCTACCAGGGTTTCGGCGGCCTGCCCCTCAATATAGAGTTCCTGGCACGCGACCTGGAAATGAAATTCGGCAGCGCGCTGCCGATGTGGGAGCTGCCGCTGGCGTACTTTGCCGTTCGGGACCACCTGGCCCAAGCCGAGCAATGGTGGGAGCACGGCGGCGGCGCCGTGGAGCCGAACTTCCAACACATTATGGACAATCTGAGTATTTACGGGTGGGACTTGCGTGACGCGCTGGACTTCACGGCGGAGGTTGCGAGAAAGCGCATCAAGGCTCCGAAGGACAGCCTCTTTGTGCCCATGATATCGAACGCGAATGAGCGGGCGGCGCTGCGCGTTCTACCGAACGATCCAGCGCGGAGCATGCTGAGCACGCTGGATGCCGCGGTGGCGCTAAGCAACGAAGGCGGCGGGATCGAGACCCTGATAGTGATGCTGGGCGCAAACAACGCGCTGCGCACCGTGACGGAATTGAAAGTATCCTGGAGCGAAGCTCCGGCCTATCAGGATCTCAACAAGAAGGATGCATTCACGATCTGGAATCCCGAGCACTTTGAAGCCGAACTGGCGCTGGTGGAAGCCAAAGTAAAAAACATTAAAGCGGAACACGTAATCTGGGCGACGGTTCCGCACGTCACGATTGCCCCCGTCGCTCGAGGAATCGGTAGAAAAGTGCGACACGGATCGCGCTACTTTCCGTTCTACGCGCGACCGTGGATAGCCGACCGCGATTTTGATCCGTCCGAGGATCCGCATATCACCGAGAACCAAGCGCGAGCAATTGACAGCGCCATCGATCAATACAACGACACAATCACGGACGTGGTGCGCAAGGCTCGTTCCGGTCCGGCTTCGCGTGACTGGTATCTTTTCGACATGGCTGGGTTGCTGGATCGGCTGGCTTCGCGGCGATACATCCAGGATCCGACTGCACGCCCAAGCTGGTGGACCCCATACCCTTTGCCTCCGGAGCTTACGGCGCTTACTCCCGTGCCGGATTCTCGATTCTTCACGGCGGGACCGGGCGGACGATTGACCGGCGGCCTATTTGCGCTGGATGGCGTCCACCCGACGACGATCGGATATGGACTGATCGCGCAGGAGCTGACCGACATCATGCAATCCGCGGGAGTAGAGTTCTATTCGCCGAACGGAAAGAAGAAGCGGACGGCGCCCATCCACGTTGATTTTGAGCGCTTGATCGCGCTCGATACGCTTATTTCGCACCCTCCGGCTGCGGTTGGTTCGGACATGAAACTGATAGGGTGGTTGAATGAAAAAGTTGATTTTGTGAAGCGCCTCTTGCGCTGAGCGCGGTGAGCCTGAGAAGACAGCGGCTTTTACCCCAGAGGCGCAGAGTAGGCAGAGAAAACCGGGAGAGAGATCCTTCGCTGCGCTCAGGATGACGGACGGAATAAGCAGCACACGCAAGATTGCCTACGCCACGAAACCGAGCTGTGGATGCGTGGCTGCCGCTTGTTCTTTTGGCCGAACTCTAGGATTTCTTTTTGCGCTGGCGCGTGGCGGCGGCCTTTTTTCGGTTTCGTTGAGGATGGACGCCGAGATCGTGCCATGAGTTTTCGGAAAGGTTGATGCCGTAATGCCCGGCCGCTTTCTTGAAGTTGGCGAAAGCCAGAGCGCGATCGGCAGCGGAGACGCCGATAACCTGGTCGAAGCGGGCGACGGCGTTGCGCACGTGGCGCGCGTCGGTGAGCGGTTCCTTGCGTTGTTTGGGAAAGGCGAAGACGGAGTCGGGCAAGTCGCTTTGTTTGGTGAGCCGGCCGTGTTTTTCGTGCGGTTTCCAGGTTGCGTTCATGGAGGTCTCCTTGGCGGCGTGCGAGAGGATCGCGCGCCGTGCAGCATAACATTGCGAGACGGTTTGCCGCTGCCGGCGGGCGCGACGCTGCCGATGGCGCACTAAAGTGCGCCGCTACGAAGGCAGAATTATTCGGAGCGCAGGGCGTCCATGACGTCGATGCGGGCGGCGCGGGCTGCTGGTAGGACGGAAGCTACTACTGCGGCGGCTAGCAGGACCGCGGCAGAGGCTGCTACTGGGACCAGGCCCGGCATGCGCATGCCCGCTACGTAACTATTTGCCAGGCGGGCTAAGAGGTATCCGAATACGGCGCCGGCCACGATGCCGACCGCGGCCATCAGAGCGCCTTGGGCGATCACGCTGGTGAGCAGGTTGCGCGGTTGCGCGCCTAGCGCGAGACGGATACCGAATTCGCGCGTGCGTCCGCTTACTGAAAAGACCAGCACGCCTGCTACGCCAATTACCGCAATCGCTAGAGCTACTGCCGCGAAGCCGCCGAATACCAGCGCGTTCAGACGATCGGGAGTGAGAACTTCGGCGCGGACGTCGTCGAGCGTGGCGGCTTTTTCTACCGGCTGATCTACCGACAAGTCGCGGATGATGCGGGTGATGGGAGTTACCAGCGCGTAGGGATCGCTGTGGGTGTGGACGAACAGGCGGCCACCGCCGAATTCCTGATCGAGCGGGTGATAGACGGTCAGCATGGCGCCCGGGACTACGTTTTCATCGTCCATGTCCGCAGAGATGCCGACGATGCGGCGCGGCTCGGGGCTGACATCAATAAATTTCATGACCGGGTCGGTCCACATGATGTGTTGATTGAGCGCGTCGGTGTTGGGAAACATTTTGATCGCGACGCTCTGGCTGATGATGACGACTTTCTCGCTGTCTTTGCGATCGAGGTCGTTGAAATCGCGGCCTTCGATGAGGGGGACGCCGAGTGCGGCGAAAAATCCGGGCGAGATGGTGCGGAACTGCGCGTGGGGATCTTCTTCGCCATTGGCGCGCACGTGGCCTTGTGCGGTGAACTGGAAGCCGGGGCCGAAGATGCCTTTATCGCGCCAGGGGACGGCGGTGCCGACGGCGACGCGATCTACTCCTGGAAGAGTGGAGACCTGACGGATGGTTTCTTTGTAGAAATCGAGGATCTGGTCGGGAGTGCGCCCGTAGGAAACTACTGGAACGTTGATCGCGAGAACGTTGTGCGTGTCGAAGCCGGCGCGCACGGTTTGCAGAGCGAGGAGCGTCTTGAGCAACATGCCGGCGCCGGCGAGGAGCATGAAGCAGGCGGCGATTTGGGTGACGGCGAAGATGCGCAGGCGGCGCCCGGTGCTGCCGGTGATGCGCACGCCGCCGCTGGCGAGACTTAGGCCGTTCGCGGATTCCGCAGAGGGCAGGCGCGGGACGAAGGCGAGGAGTACGGCAGCCACTACTGCGAGGATGGCGCCGACCCACAGCATGCTGGAGTCCACGGTGAGGTCGAGAGCGCGCAGTGAAAAGCGCGAAGCGTAACGCGCGAGGATGGCGACCATGGGCCGGGCAATCAATATGCCGAGTGCAGCGCCGGCGCCACAGAGCAGGAGGCTGTCTATTAATAGTGTGCGGCGCAGCGAAGCGGTGCTGGCGCCGAGAGCGGCGCGGACGGAGAGTTCGCCTTCGCGGCGCACGGTGCGCGCGAGGATCAAGTTGGCGGCGTTGGAGCAGGCGATGACGAAGACGAGGATGGAAGCGGCGAGCAGCACCCACAGGACGGTTTTGGCGCGCGAGGTGATCTGATCGCGCAGGCGGACGGCGCTGATCTGGAAGTTTTCGCCGTGCGGATAGGCCTCGGGATGTTGGGAGACCATGGAGCCGTAGGCGGTGCGCAGCTCGGCGCGGGCTTGTTCGAGGGTCGCGCCGGGGGCGAGGCGGCCGAAAAGTTCGGTCATGCGATGCACGCGGCCGGTGACCATGGTGGCGGAGAGATGGTGCGGGCTGGTGACGACGTTGGCGATGATTTCGGTTTCGGCTGGATAGGGGACCGACGGTTCGAGAACGCCGACGATAGTGGCGGAACGCGCGCCGGCGGGGTCGCCGGTGTCGAGCTTAATGGTCTTGCCGATGACGGAAGGATCGCTGTGGAGCGCGGTGGTCCAGAAACGATAGGTGAGGACGACGGCGCCGGCGGCGTTGTTGCCGTCATCGCGCGCATCGAGAAGGCGACCGAGGACTGGGTGCAGGCCCATCACGTCGAAGTAAGAGCCGTCCACAACGCCGCCACGGATCTGGCGCGGTTCGCCGAGGCCAATGACGCTGAAGCCGATGGTGGAGAAGTCGCCGAATTCGCTGATGGTCTTGACGCGCGACTGCATATCCTGGATTTCCGGGACGGAGAAGGTGGTGTTTTCCACGCCAATGCCGGGGGCGCTCTGGCGAATGTAGATGAGGCGGTTTTCGTCACGATTGACGAGCGGGCGGAGGAGGACGCCGCGCACGACGCTGAAGATGGCGGCGTTGGCGCCGATGCCGAGGGCCAGAGTGAGAATGACGGTGATGGCGAGACCTTTGGTGCGCGCGAGAGAGCGCAGCGCAACTTTCAAATCACGGATGAGGACGTCCATTTTCAGCATCGTCGTTCGACCTCCTGACTATTTCGGATACGGGGGTTGCCGTGGGTCGCGTTTACATGCCGCCATGAATGCGGGATTCTACACCACGAGCGTCCAGTTCGTATGTTCGGTGAGTGTGGAGGCACGTGAAGTTCCTTGTGGCGCGTAGGTAAGGGATGGATTATCAGTGAGTTGCGGGGAGGCGGGGGCTGGTGCCGGTTCGGGAATGCTCGGTTTTGGGATAGGGGTGTTGCGTAGGCGGACAGGGTCGGGGGTGGCGGGTGCGGGAAAGTCAAAGGCACCACAGATGAACGCAGATGAACACAGATAAAGGCGCACTGATAATGACGAGGCGAAGAGGAAAGATTTAACGCAGAGGACGCTGAGATAGGAGCGCAGAGAGCGCAGAGAAAGCTTAAGGCAAAATCATTTGCCATAGAGGCGAGCGAGGAGGAAAGCGAAGAGGAAAGCGAAGAGGAAAGCGAAGAGGAAAGCGAAGAGAGATCCCTGCCTGCGGCAGGCAGGCTTCGTCGCTTCGCTCCTCAGGATGACGGCGCGGGCGGTGGCAACCGTCTTGGCGTCGGGTTGCGATGCGAAGGTTGCGGCAACATTGCCGGCCAGTGTGGAGTTGGATTTGTGGAGGCTGGCTTTCTGCGGGCCGGTTAGTTGTGGTTTGCGGATTGGGCGTAATAGCCCTGACGGGTGCGGGCGGTTAGGCCGGGCTTGGCGATTTTGATTTCGAGGTGATGGTATTGGTCGGGACGGTCGGTTGCGGGAGCGGCGAAGGTCAGCTCGTAGTAGGGCGCGGCGTCGGAGACACACTGCTGCAGGAGGCCGGCGAGATCGTTATTGAATTCGAGAGCGAGACCGCCGCTCTGAATGGCGAGCACCTGAAGCCCCAAATTCCCCAGATTGACTTGGCTGGGTTTGCTGACACCTTTCAGGAACTCCTGATAGTAGGTGCCGCGAAAGGTAGATTCGCTGGCTCCCAGAGGATTGGCGTTGTAGAGAGTGACGCGCCCCTGGCGGAGTTGAGTGGAGATGGCTACGAGTTGCGCGAAGATTTGTGTTTGCTGCTTGGAGTCTAGCTCGACGTTGGGACCGGAAAGCAGCGGCCAGCCGGGGGAAATCCAGAGCAGGATTTTACGGCCCTGATGCGGAGCCTCGCTGGTACTGAGCTGGCTCAGCGCCTCGAGGGAATACTGCAGGCGTTCGGCTGCGCCGTAGAAACCGGCGGAGCGGCCGATGTCCCGAATGCCGATCTGATCGCGATCCATGGCGGAGCTGAGAGCGTTGCCGTCGCTCGAGAAATTTTCAGCGACGCGGACGCCGGTATCGGTGGCGACCGCGATGGCGACGGGATATGCGAGGTGGCCGCCTTCGGAACGGAGGAACTTGTCAATCTGGGTGCGTTCGTAACCGATGGTGCGGATGTCGGAATTGATCGCGTCGATTACCAGGACGACTTCGACGGGAGCCTGGCGCCCGGTGACGGCGGCGAAAGAAGTAATGGGCTGCGGGGAATTGTTATCCAGCAGAGTGAAGTCCTGCTGCTGCAGATCCGCGACGGGCGGGCCAGATTTTGGGGTGACTACTACGTCGAGATGGATGTTGCCGCCAGCCGGCTGGGTTTGCGGGTTGGCCTGTTGGGCTGAAGCTGCAGCGGTGCAGAAAAGAGTGACGAGAAGAAAAAGGCCAAGGCGTGAATTACCGAACATGAGTTGCATACCTCCGGGCGAAAACCTGTGGTTTTCGCTAGACTTCATCGCAAAACTCGAAAGTGATGAGTGCCACTTGTATAGATGAAATTCAGGGTGGAAAGGTATCGGTAATATTGCACTAATTGCGTCAGGTGCGGGGTGGAAATGGCGCGGGTGCGTGTTCGCAGGCGAATTCGTGGTGCGGCGGGGGCGGAGCGGCGTACGATGCGCGGGCTGGAGGATGGGGCGGAAATCGGAAATTATGGATTCGCGGGTGAATGGTAAGATTCTTCCGCGAAGCTCTCGGGCGGCGAGAATTGTAATGCGCTGGGCGCGGTGCTGACCTCGGCGCTGACCTTGGCGAGGTTTGGAGGATCTTCCTGTGTCGTTCGATGTGTTCGTCAGTTATGCGTCAAAAGATAAAGTGATCGCGGACGCGGTGTGCGCGCGGCTGGAAGCTTCCGGGATTCGCTGCTGGATCGCGCCGCGGGACATTGTGGCGGGGACGTCGTATGGCGAAGCGATTATAGATGCGATCCACGGCGCGAAGGTGATGGTGCTGGTGTTTTCATCGAGCGCCAACGCTTCGGGGCACATACCGAAAGAAGTGGAGCGCGCGGTGAGCAGCGGCGTGGCGATACTGCCGTTCCGGATTGAGGACGTGGCGCCGGGGAAGTCGCTGGATTATTTCATCGGGTCGGTGCATTGGCTGGATGCGATGACGCCGCCGATGGAGAAGCATCTGGATTTTCTGGCGGCGACGGTGCACAAGCTGATTCCAGCGAAGGGGAACGAGACGACGCCGGGCGGTACGTCTGCGGGCAGTTTGGATGGAACTGTGATGTGGCAGCGCGGCGTGGCGGCGGGTGCGGCTGCTGCGGCTGGTGCTGCGGCAACTACGCCTGTGACGGCGACGACCGCGGTGACGCCTGGAGGCGCAGGTGGCGCGAGCGTCGGCGGATTATCGGCGAAGAAAATCTGGATTGGCGTGGCGGCGGCGGTGCTGCTGGCGGCGGTGGTGATGGGAATGACGTTGCTGCACAGCGGAGGGAGTTCGGGAGGGAGCTCGGGAGGAAATTCCGGAGGTGATTCGACGGACGCCGGAGGTGGGACGGGCGCGACGAATTCCGCGGGTGGCGGAGACGCGGCGAACGACGGGAATGCTGGAGGAAAAACCGCGGCGCCTCACGCCAAGACCGCGCCGGGTCCGCGATCGTCGGGCGCGAATGCGAATGCGGATCCGATCGTGGGATGCTATCAATGGTTCAACAATTCGCCGGTAGTGATTCGCGCGGACGGCACGCTGGGTGCAGATCCGTTCATGGGGCACTGGCGGCTGGTGGATGCGCAGCGGCGGGCTTACACGTTTACGTGGCCGGTGATGGTGGAGACGCTGACGATTTCGCCGGACCAGCGATCGATGAGCGGAGGGAATCAGTACGGATATCCGTTTTCGGGCGGACGTGTGTCAGGGAGCGCGGGGCTGCCTGGAACATGGAAGTGGATGAATGGCTGGGTGGTGGTGGTGTACGCGAATAACACATTCACGAGCGGGTCGTTTCGCGGAACCTGGCGGGAAGTGGATGCGTCGCGTGGACTTTATGAGATGAATTGGCCAGCGCCGGTGGATAGCGTGGTGCTTTTGGGCGGAGGCACGCGCATTTCTGGATCGAATCAGTATGGCGTGGCGACTGGGGGAGTGAAAACGGGAGTGTGCGGCGGAAATTAGCTGGTTGGATGGAGTGCCGCCGCGGCGTGGGCGGGTCTTTATATACCTCGAAGGTATTCCTCGAAGGATGCGCCTCAGAACCCCGTCCATGAATCCTCGGCGCACCCTTCGGGGAACACCGTGCGAACAGAAACCGTTCAGGCAATCCTGCAGCGAGATCCTTGTGGGACCTCGCTGCGGCCGCGCGTTCTGAGTGAGGAGTGTGGGGGCGCGAGGCGGGGGAATTGTCACGAGGAAGCAAAATTTTTGTCACTTTGAGGCGATGGATTTGCGCTCCCAGGAAAGGCGACGGACTACCGCAGAGGCGCAGAGAACGCAGAGCAAGGAACCGGCAAAAGATTTAACACAGAGAACACAGAGGAAAGGCGGAGAACACAGAGAAAACGGGAGAAATCCCGCCTGCGGCAGGCAGGCAAGCAGCGTCCCTACCGCATAATTTTGGAACTGCGGATCCGAGCGATGGCGTTCCCGCTCTGCGGGACCGCCGCTACCCTTCGATTCTTCCAAATCCGAAAATAATTGGGCCGGAGCCACGCTCGGAATTTTGCGACGCTTGCGAAGCGTGGGGCTGGGGGGAGGCGCCAGCGCTCGTGTCGCATGCTCTTAGAATGTTGTGAAGATGTGGTAGCTGATGGTGCCTAGGGCTATGCCGATGGCGGAACCGGCCAGGACGTCGCTTAGAAAGTGCATGCCGAGGATTATGCGCGAGGAGGCGATTAGCAGGGCTACGGCCAGCAGGACGCCTTGCAATTGCGGATAGAACAGGCCTAGCGAGAGGGCGATGGCGAAGGCGGTGATGGTGTGGCCCGAGGGGAAAGAATATTTGTCGGGTGGGAGGATCAGGGACCAGCAGTGGGGTTCGATTTCGCAGGGGCGCTGGCGTTTGCTGGTTTTTTTCAGGGCGCGAAAAAGCAGGATGCCTACCAGAGCGGCGGAGGCGGCGGCGCCGATGGCGAGGTAACGGTGTTCGCCGCCGTAGACGAGCAGGATGAGGCCGAGCGAATACCAGAGCCAGCCGTCGCCCATGCGCGTCATTAATATCATGAGGATGCGAAACCAGCGCGGGGCGCGCCAGCGGTGCACACGGCGCATCAGGCGATAGTCGTTCGATTGAATCTGGTTCCAGACAGCTTTGGCGACTGTCATATGGATCCCTCCACCGCAGATTGCGGCACGGATATCCAGCGGGGATGTTTGCGGGTTTCAGGCGCGCCGAGAATTTCCGCGGCCCAGCGGCGGCCGAAAGCGCGTTCGTCGTGATAATTCCAGTAAGTGATGACCGGGATGAGCGCGGCGAGTGGCGAGAGCAGTGCGGTCCAGGATTTTTCGCGCATCATTTCATAGGCGATGACGAAGACGTCGCGCGTGAGTTTGCTGAAGCTGCCGGATTCGCCACCGACGCGGCCGAGGCCGGCGCGCAGACCCGCGAAAAATTCTTCCTTATCGCGGGCGCCGGGAACTTCGGTGTAAGCGGTGCCGGCGGAGGGGAGGGCGTGGGCGTCGCTGCCGCCGATGGCGATTTTGTCCCATTGTTTGGCGAGCTGGGCGGCGCGCTGATTGGCGCTTTCGAGCATGTGACTATTGCGCGTTTCGACGGCGGGAAAATATTCCTGGAACCAGGCGAAGTCTTCGCGCTCGCGGCGTCCGGTGACGCTGGAAAAAACGTGATTGATGCTGAAGAAGAGGCGGCGCTCGGTGAGGTACATGAGCAGAGAGACGAGATCGTTGCGGCGCTGTTGCAGCTGCTGGTGCTGGCGGTCGGTGATGTCGTACACGCCGATGTGGACTTCCGTGCCGCTGGGCATTTTGCAGGTTAATTCTTCGCTGACGAAAAAATCGGGATGTTGGCGTAGCTGCTCGGCAGCTTCGATGGAATCGTGATCGGTGAGCGTGAAGAGGCTCATGCCGCGGCGCTGCAGCAGGGAATAGACGTCGTGGGGATTGCTGTAACATTCGCGGCAGAAATTTCGGGCAAAGGGGGTTGTAGTTGGTCCGGAGAAGTACGAGTGAACATGCAGGTCGCATCTCACGTGAATAAATTTAGCGGGCTTTTGTTACCGGCGGATGACATGCGTGCTAAAGTTCTGAAAATACAGATATTTAACTCTTTCGACACAGTCACAGTCTTTTAACAGTTCCGTAGCAGATCTCGGCACTATGGATGCGAGACTCCGCGCTCATGCAACGAATCGAGTTTTGCTTTTTCGACGCCGGCGGCGGACACCGCGCGGCAGCCACGGCGCTGCAGATGTCCATTCAGGCGCAAGAACGTTCGTGGGACGTTCGCCTGCTGAACATTCAAGAATTGCTCGAGGAGCTGGATATCCTCAAGAAATACGCGGGGATACGCATCGAGGATTACTACAACTGGATGCTGCGCAGCGGATGGACTTTGGGCAGCGTTTATTTGATGAAAGTGTTGCAATTTGTGATTTGGTCGCGGCATGCGGCGATGGTGCGCGTGCTGGAGCGGCATTGGCGGGAGACTGCGCCGGACATGGTTGTGTCATTCATTCCGCATTTCAACAGGGCGATATATGAAAGTTTCGCGCATGCGTGGCCAGGACGCCCATTCGTCACGGTACTGACGGATATTGCTGATTTTCCGCCGCATTTCTGGATTGAGCGGCAGAGGCAGTATTTGGTGTGCGGATCGGAGCGGGCGGTGGAGCAGGCGCGGGAACACGGGCACATGGACAACCGGATATTTCGGGCTTCGGGGATGATTTTGCATCCACGATTTTATGAGGCGGTGGCGGAAGAGCGCGTGGCGGGGCTTGCGCGATTGGGATTGCGCGCGGATTTGCCTACGGCGGTGGTGCTATTTGGTGGATATGGCTCGCAGGCGATGCTGGAGATTGCGGAGCGGCTGGATGATTCGAAGCTGGAGCTGCAATTGATATTTATTTGCGGGCGGAATGAAAAGCTGGCTCGCGCGTTGCGGGTGGGTGGATCGCGATTGCCGCGGTTTGTGGAGGGATTTACGAAGGATGTGAACCGCTATATGCACCTGGCGGATTTTTTTATTGGCAAGCCGGGGCCCGGGAGCGTGAGCGAGGCTTTGGCGATGCGTTTGCCGGTGATTGTGGCGCGCAATGCGTGGACTTTGCCGCAGGAACGTTATAACGCGGATTGGGTGCTGGAGAATGAGGTGGGAGTGGTGCTGCGGAGTTTTAGTGAGATTGTGCCGGCGGTGGCGCGGATGATCGAGCCGGCGAATCTGGCGCGGTTTCGGGCTAATGCGGGGGGGTTGCGGAATCGAGCGGTGTTTGAGATACCGGGGATGCTGGAGCAGATTTTGGAGAGTAATGCGAGGGTGGCGGAACCGTTCGCGGTGATTAAGAGTTAGGCGCGGCGGAGGGAAAGTCAAAATCACCACAGATGAACGCAGATGAACACAGATAAAGGCGCACAGGTGAACGCAAGGCGACGGGAAGCCTGCCGCGAGGACTCGCTCGACCTCCACGTTCGAAAACCGAAGAGTGTGGCACACGAAAACCTCCATTAATCCGCCTTTGTGGCAATAAGCTTCTGAAATCTCTGCGCGGCGAATTGAGTTGGGCGCGTTGGTGCGCTCGTTCTTGATTGCGACCAAAAGTTGCGGGCGGAATCTAATGGGGTATCCACGATTTGTTTTCTCGTGCGGCGGAGTTTGTGCCACTGGATTTGGCGCATTGGAGGGGCTGCGGTTGGCTCGACCGCGCGGCGGCAACGTGGCAAAATAGGATTGTGCGCGACCGAATCATATCGGCCTGGGCGTAGCGAAGGAGAATTCTGATTATGGCTAAGGCAACTTTTGCGGCTGGTTGTTTTTGGGGAGTGGAGGATGCGTTTCGGCAGGTGGCGGGGGTGACTTCTACTACCGTGGGTTATACCGGCGGGACGGCGAAGGGCCCGAACTACAAAGAGGTTTGCACGGGGCGAACGGGTCATGCGGAGGCGGTAGAGGTGGAGTTTGATCCGGCGCAGGTTTCTTATCTGGAGCTGCTGGCGGTTTTCTGGAAGAGCCATGATCCTACTACGGTGAACCGGCAGGGGCCGGACGTGGGGACGCAGTACCGCTCGGCGATTTTTTATCATGATGCGGAGCAGGAGGAAGAGGCGCGGGCGTCCAAGGCGGTGCTGGAGAAGGATCACGTTTTTAAGCGGCCGATTGTTACGGAGATTGTGCCGGCTGCGGAGTTTTATCGGGCGGAGGAATATCATCAGCAGTATTTTGAGAAGACGGGTGTGCGGGCTTGCCACAACTGACGACGGAGTCAAGAGTTGACAGTTGAGAGTTGAAAGCAAAAGCGAACGGCAAGATCGAACTTCTGTCGCAGAGACGCCCCGATTCTGCCGGGGTAAACGCCGGGCAGAGAGAGAACCTTGGCCACAGAGGCACAGAGTCACAGAGAGGGGCGCGCGGGGGAAATACAGAGCGAGATCCTTCACCCGTCCCGCGCAGCGGGACGGGTGAAGGATGACGGCGCAAGTCAGAGTCACAGGCGCCGATTCCGGAAAGCGGGATGGGCGCTACAGAGCTAGAACCAACAGCAACGGCTGCCCGGTTCAAAGAAACTGAACCGGCCGCTACAAATTCAACGGCAACGGCCAAGTCAAAGGCGCCCGCCTAAAGGCGGCCGCTACAAATTCAAAAGCGACTGCGAAGTCGAAGGCGCCCAGCTGGAGTCGGGCGCCACAGAGTCAGAGTCTTCTCCTGCATCAAACTTTCCGTAAAGTGTAAAGCCACACGAATGGGCACACCACGAGAGGAGTGGTGTATTCGTGATGCGAATGACTATTGAGCTGGGGTGGAGGAGCTTTCGCTCAGGTGATACCAGATGGCGACGCCGGCGCCTGCGGCTGCTCCGAGGACGATGAGGTCGAAGAGCAGGTGGCGGCGGCGGGGAGCTACGACTTTATTGTTGCCGCCGGCGCCCGCGGGACCTTGCGGTTCGGAAGCGGAATCGAGGTCCATGGTGACGCGATAGGATTTTCCGGCGGCGATTTCGTGGAGATCGCCTTCATTGTCGAGCACGAGCGTGCCGCGATACGCGGTAACGATCACTTCGCGCGGGCCGAGAAGGGTGACTTGGCCGTAGCCGGGCTGGCCGTTGGCGGCGCGTACGGTCCCTTCCGGAATTTCCAAAGCGAGCTGGTCGGTGCCATTTGAGGAAAAGCCGACGGTGCCGCGGGCGACGGCGGCGTTCACGGCGGTGGAATTTGCGGAGAGAGTGGCACTGCTGGAAGAGAGCAAATAGAACTGGCTGCCGCCGACTTTGAGGCGAACGGTGCCGCCTTCTTCAGTGGCGAGTGTATCGCCGGGGTACACGGTGGTCCCGATTGCGACAGTGGCAGAACCCAAATGGGCCTCGGAGGCCTGAGTGACAAGGCCGAGGGGCTTTTCATTTGCGGCGAAGCTGGGAATGCCGATCAAACCGACGGAGAGGATGACCACTAAGAAGGACTTAAGAATGTATCGCACGGCAACCTCCTATAAACACAGAATCAATTTAGGCGCAGAAACAGCTGGTGTCAATAGACTTGAACACTTCTTCATCGGCCGAAAGCGACGGCGCGTGAATGGAAATGAAGCGTGCGAGCCGAGCTTCGCTTGGTATTTGGCGAAGCCGCGTTCGCCGGCCGCGTTCTGCGATAGAATATGGAGCACGTTGGAGGCCGCATGATTCATCGTTTTGTATTTCATAATGACCGCTTGCTGCCGGTGGCGGAGGTGCGGCTTTCGCCCGGGCAGGCGGGGCTATTTAATGGCTGGGGATTGTTCACGACGGTGCGGATATACGAGGGGATACCGTTCGCGTTCGAAAGGCATTGGAAGCGGTTGCAGCGCGACGCGGAACGAACGCGTTGCCCGTTTCCGTTTGAGGAGAGCGTGGTGCGCGGGCAGTTGGGCGAGGTGCTGCGCGCGAATCAGGTGCGCGAAGGCGCGGCGCGGATTTACATGATTTACAACCAGGTGGGATTCTGGCGCAGCGACGAGGAATTTCCGCGCGTGGATTTGCTGGTGTGCTCGGCGGATTTGCCAGCGTATCGCGAGCCGGCGCGGCTGGGATTGCGCGAGCACGGACGGAATACGCTGGCGCCGCTGGCCGGCGTGAAAGTGACTTCGTGGCTGGACAATGTGTGGAATTATTACGAGGCGCAGCAGGCGGGGTTTGATGAGGTGGTGCTGCTGAACGAGCGCGGAGAAGTGGCGGAATGCACGGCGGCGAATATTTTCTGTGTAAAGGGCGGGCGGGTGGCGACGCCTCCGGTGTCAGCTGGTTGTTTGCAGGGGATTACGCGGAGTGTGTTGCTGGAGATCGGGGCTGGCGTGGGCGCGCCGGTGGAAGAGCGGGTGCTGCGGCCGGAGGATTTGTACGCGGCGGATGAGATTTTTATTTCTTCTACGAATCGGAGCATGTTGGGAGTGAGCGAGGTGAACGGGCATGCGATCGCGGCTGCTCCGGGAGTGGTGACGTTGCAATTGGAGAAGGCGTTCGGGGCGTATGTGCGGCAGTATCTTGAGGCGCGGTCGGCGGCTTCGGGGAAGAGGTGACTTCGAGCATATCTCTTTCAAAGGGTGAGCTGGTTGCGGAGGGCACGCGAGGCTAAGCCTCGCGTCAAGCAAAGCGGCGGCAAGCCGCCGCACTCCCAGATGGGCCAGGCGGCGGTCGGTTGGAGACGTTCCGTTGCGACTGCGAATTAATGGATCAGCAGGCCAGTGATGCCCAGGACGATTCCGGCTACGGCGAGGACGATGCCGAAGAGCCAGAAGATTTTTTTGCGCGTTAGCAGGGTGATGGACGAAATTACCAGGGCGGCTTCGAGCAGGACTTCGGCGAGATCGTAGCGATCGGCGCGGGCTTCTTCGACTTTTACCTCAGCTTCTTCTTTGCGGGCATCGGCTTCGATATCTTTCAGCTCGTCGGCGTAGCGTTCGGCCTGCTTTTGGTATTTTTCCCTGATGGCTTCCACTTGCTTGGAGTCCTGGAGCGAGAAAACGGAAAGCTCGTCGAGGAAGAGTTCGTAATTGCGGCGGCGAATTTCCTTGGCCTGATAGTAAGCCCATTGATCGGCGGCCTTGGATTGGATGAGGACTTCTTCGGTGTGGGCGCGGTGACCGAGCAAGGTGACGGTGGCGATGACCACGGCGAGAATGGCCATGGTGAGGGTGACGGGAGCGAGGCTGGGCTGGTGCGCGGCTTCTTCGGCGCGTTCTTTGAGTTCGTCGAGTTCATCGGGCATGTTTGGTCCTCGCAGGAGTGGGATTGGCGACGGGTTGCGTCAGCGGCTGGCTCGGGGTTTGCCGCGCGCAAGAGAATAGCAGATGGGGCGGGCGCGAGGCTATCGCGGGATTTTTTCCAGCGTGTGGGTGGGAGGCGCTGGCGCCAGCTGGTTGGAGCGCGTTTTTCGAAATGAGGGCGGGCTGATGGTTTGCGAGAGCGCTGACTTGTGGGCGGGGGTTCTGGGGCTGATTCTTGTAGAATCAGAGGCGACGGTGCTTTCAGGAGGGCGGTATATATGAGCGAGCTTGCAAAGAAGAATTGTGTGCCGTGCCGGGGTGGAGTGCCGCCTTTGGCCGGTGGGGAGCTGGCAGCATTGGCGAAAGAGGTGCCGGGGTGGAAGGTGGTGGATGGGCATCACATCGTGCGGACGTTTGCGTTTCCGGATTTTAAGCAGGCGCTGGCATTTGTGAATAAGGTGGGAGCGATTGCGGAGGAGCAGGGGCATCATCCGGATATTTTGTTGGGGTGGGGGAAGGCGGAGATTACCACGTGGACGCATAAGATTAACGGATTGACGGAGAGCGATTTTATTTTGGCGGCGAAGATTGATGGGATTTAGAGGGTAGGGCGACGGAGGCGCTGCTGAGGGCAACGTTGAAGTCAAATTCACCACTGATGAACACTGATAAAGCTGATAAAGGCGAAGATGGAAAAGAGAAAATTGGTGCTTGGATGATGGATCGCGTTGCGGACGGCGGTAAGTCAAAGGCACCACAGATGAACGCAGATGAACACAGATAAAGGCGGGACGAAGAGAAAAGGCGGCGATGGCGGTTTACGCGTTGGGACGTGGGCAAACGAAGAGAGATCCTTCGCTGCGCTCAGGATGACGGCGTAAGGCAACGGCAACAGCAACGCAACGGCAACGGCAACAGCAACAGCAACGGCAACGGCGCCCACCTAAAGGTGGCCGCTACAAATTCAAAGGCAACAGCAAATTCAACGGCACGAGCGAGAGGGCGGGTCTGAGACCCGCCCCTACAGAGTCAGAAGAAGAGTCAGAAGCAAAGACGGAAGCAAAGTCAGAAGTAAAGTCAGAAGTAAATTCAGAAACTACAACTTGGGTTTAGGGCTCGTCGTCGCCGGCGGTTTCTTGTTCGGGTTCTAGGGTGGCGGCTAGATTGATGATGGGCAGGTTGGCGCGGCGGAGTTGATCGTCGAGCGCGGGGATGTCGTGAGCCTTCACGTCGTCCCATTGATTTTGTAGCGCGGTTAGTGATCGCTGTAAATCCCCGGTGGTGTCTTGCGCGGTTTGCGTGGGGGCGGCGTCGGCGCCGTCCACTACTGCTAGCAGCTGGCTGAATTGTCCATTCAATTGCGCGAAGGTGTCTTGATGGGCGGCCTGGCCGAAACCGGGGGTGGCGCCTTCGAATGGGGCGACTTTTTGTTCGAGCGCATGGATGGCGCCGGCTACTTCGCCTTTGGGGGCTTGGTGCGCGAGGTCGCGCAATTGCGCGCGGACGGCGCGAACCTGGCCGAGCGCGGCGAAGCTGGAGTCCATGGCTTCGCAGATGCGCGAGGCGAGGCGGAATTGCTGATCGAGTTGGTCCAGGGGCGCGGTGATGCGCGGATCCATTTTGATTTCCAGCGGCTGGGTGAAGATTTGGCCGGCGACGTCGAGTTTTACGGTGTACATGCCGGGCAAGACGGCTGGGCCGACGGGAAGACGCGGCGTATCGTGCACGATGGCGGAGATGGGATATTCGTGACGGAGCGAAGCGGGCGGCGGAGTGCGCAGATCCCAGATGAAGCGGTGCGCGCCGGCGTTGCCGGAAAGAATTTGCGGCGGGCGAATCCAGTAGAGCGGGACGTTCAGTTCTTTTCCGAGTTGCTCCATGGTGGCGTCGGGTTTGTCGGTGCTGGAAAATGCGCGGACGATTTTTCCGCCGGCGTCCAGAATTTGCAGCTTCACGGGGACGGGGGCGGCGGATTGCAGGTGGTAATCAAAGATGGCGCCATCGGGCGGATTTTTTCCGGCGGGTTCTTCGGGAGGCAGGGGCGTATCGGTATTGACGTTGCGGCGGACGCGATAGGCGATGCCGGGGCGGAAGAGGAAGGCGCCCGCGGCGGCTGCTTGCTCGGTGAGCTCGCGAAGCGGAGTAATGTCGTCGAGGATCCAGAAGGAGCGGCCGTGGGTGCCGACGACGATGTCGTCACCGTGGATGACCAGGTCGCGCATGGAAGTTGCGGGAAGATTTTGCTGCAGCGATTGCCAGGAATCGCCGTCGTTGAAGGAGACATAGATGGCGCGCTCAGTTCCGGCGAAGAGCAGGCCTTGGCGGACGGGATCTTCGCGGACGACGTTGACGGAGGCGTCGTCGGGCAGGCCGTTGGTGATTTTTTCCCAGGTTTGGCCGCCGTCGTGAGTGCGATAGATGTAGGCGTGCAGATCGTCGAGGCGGAAACGATTCACGGCGGCGTACACGGCGTTGGGATCGAAGTGCGAAGCGTCGAGTTGCGCGATTTTGCTCCAGGCGGTGAGGCCGGGAGGTGAAACTTCGCGCCAGTTCTGGCCGCCGTCGCGGGTGAGCCAAATCAAGCCGTCGTCGGTGCCGGCCCAGATGAGATTGGCGTCGAGCGGCGACGGCGCCAGCGAATAGATTACGCCGCGATGTTTGCCTTGGGCCGGATCGCTCGCGATCATGCTGGCTAGATTCGACGGCACGCCGGGATCTTCGCGGGTCAGGTCGGGGCTGATGATTTGCCAGCTGTGTCCGGCGTCAGTGGTCTTGAACAGAGACGTTCGCGCCGAGATAAAGCGTGTGCGGCGCGGCGGGCGAAAAAATGAGCGGGGCAGTGCGATTGAAGCGAAATTTTCCGGTGCGCAGGATTACGGGCGAGACGTCTTGCGTTTGGCCGGTGAGCATATCGAAGCGCGTGGCTTTGCCGCCGTAAATCAGATTGGGATGCAACGGGTCGGGCGCGACGTATCCATATTCTTCGGTGCCGACCGGATGCCAATCGCGAAAAGTGATTTCGCCCCAGTCGCTGCGGCTGGCGGTGCCGGCTGAGCCGCTTTCCTGTTGTCCGCCGTACACCCAATAGGGAAATTGATTGTCGGTGATGACGTGGTAGAACTGCGCGCTGGGCTGGTTGTACCAGCTGCTCCAGGTGTCGCCGCCGTTGACGGTGATGGTGGCGCCTTGGTCGGAAGAGAGCAGAATGATGCGCGGATTTTCGGGATTGATCCAGACGGTGTGATAGTCGTCGCCGCCGGGGGCACCTTTGAAGGCGGTGAAATTCACGCCGGCGTCGGTGGAGCGATAGGTGGAGGTGTTGCAGATATAAATGATGTCCGGGTTTTCCGGGGAGACGCGGACCCAGGCGAAATCGAAGCCGCGGCCCCAGATGCGGTCTTCGTGATTGATGCGCTGCCAACTTTCTCCGGCGTCGTCGGAGCGATAGAGGCCGCCGACTTCTGGCGCGGCGTCCACCAGCGCGTACATGCGATTCGGACTGCTGGGCGAAATGCCGAAACCGATGCGGCCGAGGCCCTGCGCGTTGGTGGGGAGGCCTTTGGTGAGCGGGTGCCAGGTTTCTCCGCCGTCGCTGGATTTGAAAAGGCCGCCGGTGTGACCTTCGAGCGGGCCACCGGTGGTCCAGGGCGGGCGGCGCGAGGACCACATGTCCGCGTAGAGAATTTGCGGATTCCGGGGATCGAAGGCGAGGTCTGTCGCGCCGGTGTCTTCACCTTTGTAGAGAATTTTCTGCCAGTTTGCGCCGCCGTCGGTGGAACGGAAGACGCCGCGTTCGGGATTGGGGCCGTAGGGATGGCCGAGAACGGCGACGAAAACGCGATTCGGATCTTGCGGGTCCACGATGATGTTGGTGATCTGTTGGCCGTCGCGCAGGCCTAGATGTTGCCAGGTGCTGCCGCCGTCGGTGGATTTGTAGATGCCGTCGCCGGTGGAAAGATCGGGGCGGCGCAGGCCTTCGCCGCTGCCTACATAGATAATGTCGGGATTGCTCGGGGCGACGGCCAGGGCGCCGATGGAGCCGGTGGGTTGGCCGTCGAAGATCGGGGACCAGGTGCGGCCGGCGTCGGTGGTTTTCCAGACGCCGCCGTTATTTACGCCGATGTAAAAAAGATTTGGTTTGCCGGGGACGCCGGCGGCGGCCACGGTGCGGCCGCCGCGAAAAGGTCCGATGCAGCGCCATTGCAGGTTGGAGTAGAGGCTGGCGGGGAATTGCGCGACATTTATATTCGTGTTGGCGGCGGGAGAGGATTGCGCCGCGGCGGCGGGCAGCAGCGGGAGCGATGCTAACGCCGCGAAAAAAAAGATTGCTGAAATTCGTGCACGCAATTGCCGCCGGCAATTCATGGCCCGCCCCCTGTAACTGCAAAACTATACTACTGGAGCTGTGATTCCTTGCAGGGGAAGAAGCGAATTGTAGTGGGTGCGGGAAATGTTTGTTTTTTGTTCGCGCGGGATGGGCGCGGGGAAGCAGGTTAAAGGGCTTGTTGCGTGCGGCTTGCGAGGCGCTACTTCCACTACGTGTCCACTACAGCGTTATTTGTACGCACCACTTCGCAGCATGTTCGTTGACCACATTGTTAACAGAGCCTAGGTTGAGTTCGTACCTCTCGGAGGGCTTTGTGCGATTGATGGCGCGCTGGTGTGTAGTGGTGTTACTGGTGACAAGCTTGCTGGATCTGCCGATGTTCGCGGCTGCGGAAAAGCCGCTGGGGATGGTGATCCAGGCGCAGGAAGCGGAGCTCGATAACGCGAACCTGGAAGTGGGCACCTCCATCTATCGCGGCGACACGGTGGCGACGGATGCGGGCGGCGGACTGCGCCTGAAACTTGGCGGGAGCCAATTGTATTTGCTGGCGGACAGCGCGGCGACGTTGGCGCAAAGCGCGACGGCGATTCATGCGGTAGTGGCGCGCGGCACGGTGGGATTTTCGTCGAACGGCACGGACAACATCGAGCTGGAAATTCCGCAGGGAATATTGCGCGCGGCGGATGGGTTGCCTGCTTACGGGCAGGTGACGATTTTGAGCGCGCAAGAAGTGGTGATATCGGCGTATCGCGGCGCACTGGTGCTGGATAATGATGGCGAGCTGCACACGATTCCGGCGGGGAAAAATTATCGCGTCACGATGGAATTCGATCAGGCCGAGCAGCAGACAGCTCCGGCGAGCACCGGCGGGGACAATCCGATCATTCAGCCGCGCAAGCGCCGGCGGCGGAAGTTGGCGTTCTATTTGATTTTTTCGGGCGCGGTAGCGGGGTTGAGTTATGTGATTTGGGACCACGTGGATCAGAGCCCTTCGACGCCCGAGTAGTTAAGTTATTATTCCGGCGTTGGCACGTGCGAAAGGCGCGGCTTCAGGGGCTGAAGCCCCGCCCTTCCGAGTCTCTGCAAGAAATCGAAATTCATTCCCTCAGCGGCTAAAGCCGCTCTGATTTTGCCGTGGTGATGGCACGGCTGAAGCCGTGCCCTGACGCAAGACGGTGATTCTCACGCAGACTCGAAACGCCCACTTTTGCGAGTCTGCTTATTATTCGACCGCTTCACGCCAGTTCCACGTTCAGGATTTTTTGCGGTGTTTTGCGCCGGCGGCTTTGCGTTTGGCGGGGGATTTTTTCTTCTTCTTTGTTGGCGCGGCTGGGGCGCCCAATGCTGCCAGCAGTGCGGCGCCATTCGGCGTGCCCAATCCTGTGCAGGCATCCCATCCCGGTCCGGCGGAGTAGGTGCCGTTGCTGCCTGAAGTGATGTCGCGCAGTGTTGCTTCGATATTTCTGGTGTAGAGCAGCGGATTCAGGTAGCCCACATTTTTCCCCAGTGACTGATTGATGCGCGCGAGTAGCGCGGCCCAGAGCGGCGCGACCGCGCTGGTGCCGCCGATCACGGTTTGCTGGCCGTCCACGAGCACGTTGTAACCGGATTCGGGGTCGGCGTCGCCGGCGACATCGGGCACGCCGCGGCCTGCGAATCCGTTGGGAGCTTTCGGGACACTCGCGCTTTGTTGATATGTGGGGAGCGGGAAAACTTCGCTGACGCCGCCGCCGGTGGCGCCTTCGTTCGCGGCAAGTTCGTTCCAGGCTAGTTCGCTGGAAATTGTGGCGCCGGAAAGCGTGAGTCTGGTGCCGCCGCAGGCGAGGACGAACGGGCTCGCGGCGGGAAAATCCACTGTGGGCGTGTTGTTGGGTGTGCCGTCGGAGGAGCCATCGTCGCCGGAAGCGGCGAGGATGGTGACGCCGATGGTGGAGGCGTCTTCGCAGGCGGAATTGAAAGCGGTGAGCGCTTGTTGCGTCCAGGAACTCTCCGGGCCGCCCCAGCTGATGGAAACGACGGCGGGTTTCAGCTTGGCGTCGTGCACGGCGGTGGTGAGCGCGTCCAGAAAACCCTGGTCGGTATTGGGAGTGAAGTACACGGCGATTTGCGCGGCGGGAGCAACGGCTCCGGAGACTTCGATATCGAGTTCGACTTCGCCGTCGGGGCCGCTGGGATCGCCGGTGGGCGAATTTGTGCCGCCATCCACGGAGACGGCGGTGACGGTGGGAGTTTTGATGCCGAGATTTTTGAAATAGGTGGAGAGATCGGTGGCGCTGTAGCCGCCGGATAATTCCAGGATGCCGATGGTTTGTCCGCTGCCGGTGGTGTTGGCGGGGAAATTGTAAGCTTGCGCGACTTGGGTGGCGTTGTAGGAAGCGCTGGCTGCGTTTGCGCGCGTGGCGTTTGGCGATTGTTTGCGGATGCGGAAATGGGGCTTGGCTTGCGGGCGGTTGTCGAGGCCGAAGACGCCCGCGATGATGTTGCTGAGCGCGGCGGGAATCTGGATGGCGCCGCTGCGCATGCGGCTGGTGCCGGTTCCGTGTTGGTAGGTGTTTAGCTCGACGGCGAACGCGCGGCTGAACGCTGCGACGGAACCGCTGAGAAGGACAGAGCGGCGGGGGCGGCTTGCTGCGACGACTTTTAGTTTATTTTGCGTGGCGAAGGCGCGGATTTTTTTGATGTCCGCGGGGCGCGCACCGTGGCGCGAGGTAAACTGCGCACGAGACAAGTGCCGGCGTTGCGCGGGGAGAAGCTTGCCGAGTTTTTTCACGTCGGGAAATTGTTTGGCTGACCCGCCGCGGCGGAGGAAGACGGTTACCTGGATTTGTTCTTGCGGGTCGCAGGGGCCGATTTTACGCGAGCCGGGTAGCAGCGCGCGTTCGCTGCCGGGCAGGTCGATGCGTTTTTCTATTTTTGCCATGATTTCCTCCTATTTAATTTGCCCGAGAGGGTGGGCGAGAGAATTTGTGGCGGGCTTGGGTTGTTTTTCTTGCGACGGTCTTCAGACCGCCGGCGGTTGTTGCCGCGACACCGATGGCGCATTGAAGTGCGCCGCTACGACTGCAAAATCAAAGACAACGTCAAAGACGCCCGCCTAAAAAGAAAAAGCAGGCGGCCGCTACAAATTCAACTGCGGCGTCAAAGTCAACTGAGCCGGCGGGACGCCTGCGCTACAGAGTCGAAAACTGGGCCGGCGCGTTCGGTTGTGGGAGACGCACAGCCCACAACGAGTATAAACTTGTGGGCGATTGTTGCGCCACTGCGTGAGCTGACTTCTGCTGCGCCTGCCCGAAGTGGTTCTGGTTTAATTCGCCAGGAATATTTTTTCATGATTAAACGACTGTTCACTCGATATATCGCGGAAGAAGCGCGCCCGATGCTGCGCTTGGCGTTGCCGCTCGTCCTGGCGGAGCTGGGATGGATGACCATGGCGATCGTGGACACGATGATGGTGGGGCGGCAAGCGAACAGCGCGGTGGCGATCGGCGCGGTGAGCCTGGGCAGCATCCTTTTTAATTCGGCGGCGATTTTCGGAACGGGATTGATGCTGGGACTGGACACGCTGGTTTCGCATTCTTACGGCGCGGGCGACGTGGAGGATTGCCACCGGTCGTTGGTGAATGGCGTTTATTTGAGTCTGGCGATCAGCCCGATTCTGATGTGCGCGGTGTGGCTGTTCGAGCCGGTGCTGCGGTCGCTGGATATACAGCCGGCGGTATTGGATCAGGCGCTGCCATATTTGCGGACGCTGAATTGGGGGACGTTGCCGCTGCTGCTCTATTTTGTTTTCCGGCGGTACTTGCAGGGAATGAATCTGGCGAAGCCGGTGATGTTTGCGCTGGTGTCGGCGAACGTTATAAATCTTATCGGCAATTGGGCATTGGTTTATGGGCATTTGGGATTTCGCGCGATGGGCACGGTGGGGTCGGGATGGTCCACGTGCGGCGCGCGCGTTTATATGTCGTGCGTGCTGTTGGGTTACGCGGTGTATTACGATCATCGCAATAAAACCGGGCTGCGCAATGCGGCGCGGCTGCCGAATTTTCCGCGGGTATGGAGATTGGTGTATCTAGGACTTCCGGCGGCGACGCAATTTGGGCTGGAGGTGGGTGTGTTTGCGGTGGCGACGATGCTGATCGGCAGGCTGGGGGCGGTGGCGCTGGCGAGTCATCAGGTGGCGCTGAATACCGTGAGCTTGACGTACATGGTGCCGCTGGGAATCAGCGCGGCGGCGGCGGTGCGCGTGGGGCAAGCGCTGGGACGGAACGACCCGCAGGCGGCGAGCCGCGCGGGATGGACCGCGATGCTGTTGGGGACGACATTCATGGGCTGCATGGCGATTGCGTTCTTGCTGGTGCCGCGCGGAATTGTGCGCGTGTACACGCCGGATGCTGCGTTGATTCCGGCGGCGAGCAAATTGCTTTTTGTGGCGGCGTTTTTTCAGCTGTTTGATGGGATGCAGACGGTGGCGACGGGAGCTTTGCGCGGAGCGGGGGATACGCGCACGCCGATGCTTTGCCATTTGTGTTTTTACTGGCTGGTGGGATTGCCGCTGGGGGCGCTGCTTTGTTTTCATTATGGCTGGGGCGCGCCGGGAATGTGGGCGGGGTTGAGCGTGGCGCTGATTTTGATTGGCAGCGCGCTGCTTTATTTTTGGCGACGGAAGGAGAGATCGTTTGCGACGATGGCGTTGCGGCGGGCCAGCACGCCGGATGCGATGGTGTGATGGCGGCTGGTGACGCGCTGAGGCGCGGAAGAGAACGACGAAAGGCTGCCCGCTCTGTCCCGAAAGGCACGGGACAGACCGGCCGCTACATAAAAGCCACGGCGACAGCAAAAGCGAAGGAGCCGGCGGGACGCCGGCGCTACTAGCTGCAACGGCTCCCGCTACTATTGCCCACCTTGGGCGAGGGCGCTAGATTCTCATTCCTGCGGAAGTGACTGGCTGCGTTACAATCACGGGCAGCGAATCTGGAACGCAGCACCCGGGCTGATGCCTGATCGAACGGTCAATATAATGTCCAACAACTTTATGGCGCGCGCGCTGGTGTTGTCCTTGGATAACGTGCGCTCAGGACGCGGCGGTCCGTTTGGCGCGGTGATTGTTCGGGGCGACGAGATTATTGCGGAAGGCGTGAACTGCGTCACGACCACGAATGATCCCACCGCTCATGCGGAGATGGTGGCGATTCGCGAAGCCTGCCGGAAATTGCAAAGTTTTGAATTGGCGGAGTGCGAAATTTATACCAGCTGTGAACCGTGCCCGATGTGCCTGGGGGCGATTTACTGGGCGCGGCCGGCGCGGGTATATTTTGCGAATTCGGCCGCGGATGCGGCGCGGGCGGGATTCGACGACGCTTTCATTTATCAGGAACTACGCGTGGCGCACACGGAGCGAAAGATTCCGATGATGCAACTGCAGCACGATGATGCGCTGGCGGCGTTCCGGGCGTGGCGGGAGAAATTAGACAAAATTCGTTATTGAGGCCGGCCGCATTGGACACGCGTGTGATTGGAAAATCGGTGCCGCGCAAGGAAGGGCGCGAAAAAGTCACCGGGAGCGCGCGCTACGTGGATGATTTGAGTTTTCCCGGGATGCTGCATGGGGTGACGGTGCGCAGCCCGGCGGCGCGCGGCAGGATTCGCGCGATTCATTATGCTGACGGCATTCCCTGGCACGAGTTTACGGTTGTTACCGCACGAGACATCCCCGGAAAAAACTGCATCGCTTTATTGATTGAAGACCAACCCTGCCTGGCCGCTGAATTCGTGAATCATCCTGAAGAGCCCGTGGTGCTGCTGGCGCATCACGATAAATATCTGCTGGAGGAAGCGCGGCGGGCGGTGCGGATTGAGATAGAGCCGCTGGCGGCGATTTTTTCCATCGAGGATTCTCTGGCGCGGAAGGAAATCATCTGGGGCTCGGACAATATTTTCAAATCATTTTATGTGGAGAAGGGCGACGTGGATGGCGCGTGGGCCGGCGCTGAATTTGTGGTAGAGGGAACGTACGAGACGGGCGCGCAGGAACAACTGTACATCGAGCCGCAGGGAATGATCGCGCAGGTGAACGAGGCGGAAGGCGTGACGGTGTGGGGATCGCTGCAGTGCCCGCATTACGTGCACAAGGCGCTGATGATTTTGTTTGCTTTGCCGCGGGAACGCATCCGCGTGGTGCAGACGGAGACGGGCGGAGGATTTGGCGGGAAGGAAGAATATCCGTCGATGATTGCGGCTCACGCGGCGCTGCTGGCGCGGAAATCCGGGCGGCCGGTGAAAATTACTTACGACCGCGCGGAAGACATGGTGGCAACGACGAAGCGGCATCCTTCGCGCACGCGGCATGTGACTGCGGTGAGCCGCGACGGAAAACTACTGGCGATGGACATTGATTTCACGGTGGACGGCGGGGCTTATGAAACGCTTTCGCCGGTGGTGCTTTCGCGCGGCACGATTCACGCGGCGGGGCCGTACGCTTGTGCGAACGTGCGCATACGCAGCCGGGCCGTGGCGACGAATGCGCCGCCGCACGGAGCGTTTCGCGGATTTGGCGCGCCGCAGAGCGTGTTTGCGCTGGAGCGGCATCTGGATCGCGTGGCGGAGGCGGTGGGAATCGCACCGGAGGAATTGCGGCGGCGAAATTTTATACGCGCGGGGCAGACTTTGGCGGTGGGACAGATCGTGAAGGAAAAAGTGGATATGAATGGAATCATGGAGCGGGCGTTTGATTTGAGCGGCTATCAGGCGAAGCGAAAAGAATTTAACGCGGCGAACGCGCATGCGGGCGGCGCGATCAAACGGGGGATCGGGTTCGCTTCATTCTTGCACGGCGCGGGATTTACCGGCTCGGGCGAGGAATATCTGGCTTCGGAAGTGGCGATGGAGGCGACGGCGGACGGCACGGTGCACATTCTGGCGGGCAGCACGGAAATGGGGCAGGGCACGAACACGATTTTCGCGCAGATTGCGGCGGAGGCGCTGCGGCTGGATTGCGAGCAGATCAGAATCGTGCAGCCGGATACGGCTTACGTGCCGAATAGCGGGCCTACGGTGGCTTCGCGCACGGCGATGATTGTGGGCAAGCTGGTGGAAACGGCAGCTGTTGCTTTGCTGAAATTGCTGATGGACGACGGCTTGTTGCAGGTTAGATACAGCGCTGAGGATTTTTCGCGGGCGTGCGGCGCGTACGTAGCGAAGCATGGAGCGCTGAAATCTTTCGTGAAGTACGAGCATCCGCGCGATTTGCACTGGGACGATCAGAAATATTCCGGTGACGCTTATGGGGCTTATGCGTGGGCGGTTTACGTGGCGGAAGTTTCTGTGGACATGCGCACGGCCGAGGTGCGCGTGAATGATTTTGTGGCGGTGCAGGAAGTGGGCAAGGTGATCAATCCGGTGCTGGCCGCGGGGCAGATTGAAGGCGGCGTGGCGCAGGGGATTGGATTCGCGTTGTACGAAAATGTGGTGTGGCAGGAAGGGCGCATGGTGAACGCGCAGATGACGAATTATGTGATGCCGACGTCGGTGGATCTGCCGGCGATTCGCGTTTATTTTGAGGAAATGCCTTACGGGCGCGGACCGGCGGGCGCGAAGGGCATTGGCGAGCTGCCGCTGGACGGAACTGCCCCGGCGATTGCGAATGCGATCGCGCACGCGACCGGCGTGGATGTGCGCGCGATTCCGATTACGGCGGAGAGTTTGCTGGAAATGCTGGAGGCTGTGCATGCCGGCTGAGCGCGCGCGGAAAATTCGCGTGTCGTGCGTCGTGAATGGTTCGGATGCGTCGTTCCAAGCTTATCCGATGGCGCGGTTGCTGGACGTGTTGCGCGAGGAATTGAAATTGACGGGAACGAAGGAAGGATGCGGCGAAGGGGAATGCGGGGCTTGCGCGATTGAAATGGATGGGCAGCTGGTGAACAGTTGCCTGGTGCCGGCGTTGCAGGCTGCGGGTGCGAGGATTCGGACGATTGAGGGCCTGGCGACCGGCGGGTCGCTGCATGCGGTGCAGCAGGCGTTCATCACGCATGGCGGGGCGCAATGCGGAATTTGCACGCCGGGGATGATTCTGGCGGCGGTGAATTTATTGGCGCGCTATCCGCAGCCGGATGATGCGCAGATTCGCGCGGGACTTTCCGGGAATTTGTGCCGCTGCACCGGCTACATGAAGATTTTCGAATCGGTGGTGGCGGCAGTGCGGCACGGGGAGGCTGGGGCGTGAGGGCGTACCTGCCGGCGTACGAAATGGAAACGCCGCGGGATCTTGCGGCGGCGCTGGAGCGCATGGCTGCGGAACCGGGCGATGTGGCGGGCGTTCGCGGGCGGAACGGATTTGATGGTGCTGCTGGAAGCGGGAAAATTGCCGCACCAGAAATTTCTGAATATATGGAATCTTGCGGAGCTGCGCGGAATCGGGGTGACCGCGGGGCATGTGACGCTGGGGGCTTTGACTACTTACACGGAAGTGCAGCGGCATGAAATTCTGGCGCGCGAATTTCCTTTGCTGTGCCGGGCGGCGGCTGAGACGGGGAGCGTGGCGACGCAAAATCGCGGAACGCTGGGCGGGAATATCGCGAATGCTTCACCGGCCGCGGATTCGCCGCCGGCTTTGGTTGTTTATGGTGCGGAAATTGAAATTGTTTCGGCGGACGGGGCGCGGTGGGTGCCTTATGCATCGTTTCACAGCGGGTATAAACAAATGGATCTGCGCGTGGGGGAATTGATTCGCGCGATTCGTGTGGCGCGACCGCGCGGCGCGGCGTGGAAGCAGTATTTTCGTAAAGTAGGGGCGCGGCGGGCGCAGGCGATTTCGAAGATTTGTTTGGCGGGTGCAGGGCGGGTGGAGGCGGGACGAATCGCGGAGGTGCGCATCGCGCTGGGGAGCGTCGCGCCTACCGTGCTGCGCGCCGTTCGTGCGGAAGAATTATTGCGTGGGCAACGGCCGGGGGGCGCGGCTTTGCAGGTTGCGCAGGACGCGCTGGACGCGGAGATCGCGCCCATCGACGATATGCGCTCGACAGCGCGTTATCGGCGCAAGGTGGCGCGGAATTTACTGGCGCAATTTGTGGAAGTACTGGCGGGCTGAGCGCGCAATGCAAAATTCTTCGGAAACTTCGCGCAGTGCGCCGGCAGCGGCGGATTTAATCGTGCGCGGAAAGCGCGTGATCATGCCGGAAGGCGAGCGGGCGGCGGCGATTCACGTGCGCGCGGGGGTGATTGCGGCTGTTTCCGCGTATGGCGAGATTCCCTCCGGCAGCACGGTACACGAGGCCGGCGATTTTGTGGTGATGCCTGGCGTGGTGGATACGCATGTGCATATCAACGAGCCGGGGCGCGACGGACTGGGAAGGATTTTCGACGGCTACGCGCGCGGCCGCGGCGGGCGGCGTGACTACTTTGATTGAAATGCCGCTGAACAGCATACCGGCGACGACCACGGCAGCGGCATTGCGCGAAAAGCTGGCAGCGGCGGCAGGAAAACTTTGGGTGGACACGGGATTTTGGGGCGGCGTGGTGCCAGGAAATTCCGAGGAACTGCCGGCCGCTTTGGATGCGGGCGTTTTTGGATTTAAATGTTTTCTGGTGCCCAGCGGAGTGGAGGAGTTCGCGCATGTGACCGAAGCGGATTTGCGCGTCGCGTTGCCGAAGTTGGTGGCGCTGGGCGCGCCTTTGCTGGCGCACGCGGAATTGCCCGAACCGATCGAGAAGGCGGTGGCGAGTCTGGCGAAGAGCGCGTCGCCGCGAAAATATGCCACGTGGCTGCAGGCGCGGCCGCGCGCAGCGGAGAACGAAGCGATCGCGCTGCTGCTGCGGCTGGGCGGCGAATTCGGCGCGCGGATTCACATCGTGCATGTGTCTTCCGCGGATGCGCTCGCTGCGCTGCGGGGCGCAAAACTGGCCGGCGGCGCAGTGACGGCGGAGACTTGCCCGCACTATTTGACGTTTGCCGCGGAAGAAATTGCAGATGGCGCGACGGAATTCAAATGCGCGCCGCCGATTCGCGAGCGCGAAAATCGCGAGCAATTGTGGCAGGGGCTGGGCGACGGGACGCTGGATTTTGTGGCGACGGATCATTCGCCATGTCCTCCGGGGATGAAGCTGCAGGAGGAGGGAGATTTTTTGCGCGCGTGGGGCGGGATTGCTTCCTTGCAACTGAGCTTGCCGGCTGTGTGGACGGAAGCACGTGCGCGCGGCTATGCTGTGACGCAACTGGCGCAGTGGTTGTGCGCGGGCCCGGCGCGGCTGGCAGGTCTGGCGGGAAGAAAAGGAACGATTGCCGTGGGTTGCGACGCTGATTTGGTGATTTGGGACGCGGAGGCGAAATTTCGTGCGGAGGCGGCGCAGTTGCATCACCGGCACAAAGTGACTCCGTACGCGGGGCGCGAGCTTTGCGGGCGCGTGGAGACGACATTTTTGCGCGGACGAAAGATTTTCGAGCACGGAGAATTTTCCGCGGGGCCGGTGGGGCATGTGCTGCAGCGAGGCGCGGTGTGAGTGAGTTCACGCAATTCGTGGATTTGGCATCGGAGAGGCTGGGCGGCTGCGTGGTGGAGGCGAACGATGAATTTTTCGCGCCGAAAGAAAACTTGCTGAAGCGGGGCAAGCCGGTTTTTATCGAGGGAAAATATACCGACAAGGGAAAGTGGATGGACGGGTGGGAGACGCGGCGGCGGCGGACTCCAGGGTGCGATTGGTGCATCGTGCGGCTGGGACTGCCGGGAATTTTGCGCGGGGCGGTGGTGGACACGAGTTTTTTTACGGGAAATTATCCGGCACGGTTTTCTTTGGAGGGATGCGACCTGGGTGGTGCGGCGCCCTATCGAGACGAAAAGAAAAAGTTGGCGGCTGCTGCGACGCATTGGGAAGAGATTTTGCCGGAAACTGCCCTGAAGGGTGACTCGGTAAATCCGGCGCTGGTGGCGCATGCGGGCCGCTTTACGCACGTGCGTTTCAAGATTTATCCGGATGGCGGCGTGGCGCGTTTGCGGTTGTACGGCGAAGTGGTGCCGAGCGCCGCAGAGATCGCCAAGCGCGACCTGGATTTGGCGGCGGTGGAAAATGGCGGGCGAGTGATTGCGACGAGCGATCAATTTTACAGCGAGCCGCTGAACATGCTGATGCCCGGGCGCAGCAAAATCATGAGCGACGGGTGGGAAACGCAGCGCCGGCGCGGGCCGGGCCACGATTGGGCGATCGTGAAGCTGGGAATGGCCGGGACAATTCAGCGCGTGGAAGTGGACACGGCGCACTTTAAGGGGAACTTTCCGGATAGTTGTTCGATCGAGGTTTGCGAGGCGGAAGGAGTCGGCGCGGAAATTGCGCGCCTCGGCGCCGCAAATTGGCGGCAGCTGCTGCCGCGCGTGCCGCTGAAGGCGAATCGCGCGCACCTGTTCCGGCGGCAGCTTGCCGCAGTGGGCGCGGCGACGCACGTGCGGCTGAACATTTTTCCTGATGGAGGTGTGGCGCGCTTTCGTGTGTATGGGCGCGCGGCGCAGGCTGCGGACCGGTTGACGGGGATCGCGCGGCTGAATCATCTGTCGCGAACACAGGCGGCTGCCGCTTTGTACGATTGTTGCGGCTCGAAAAAATGGGTGGAGCGGGTGCTGGCGCAGCGGCCTTTTGCCGATGCTGCGGCGTTGCTGGATTCCGCGGAAGAGGCGTTTGCTGCGCTGGGGCGGAAAGATTGGATGACGATTTTTCGCAGCCATCCGGCGATTGGCGCGAAGAAGGCGGCGGGGAAGCAGACGGCGACGGCGCGGGAGTGGTCTGCTGGTGAACAATCATTGGCGCAGAAGGGGTCGCCGGAAACGCTTAAGGTGATGGCGGCGGCGAACGAGGCTTATGAAGCGACGTTCGGGCACGTATTTTTAATTTGCGCCACGGGAAAATCCGGCGAGCAGATATTGCAGAGCCTGCAGGAGCGCCTGGGGCACGACGCGGAAACGGAAATGCGCATTGCCGGCGAAGAGCAACGCAAAATCACGCGGCTGCGTCTGGAGAAATTACTGGGATCATGAGCCAGATCACCACGCACGTGCTGGATACTTCGTTGGGGCGCCCTGCGGCGGGCGTGCCGGTGATTTTGGAGATTCAAAAGAGCGGCGGCTGGCAGGAAATCAGCAAGGGCGCGACGGATGCGGACGGGCGGCTGCGCCATCTGCTGGAGCCGGGCGCGTTGGAGGCTGGAATCTACCGGCTGACGTTCGAGACCGGCATTTATTTTCACGCGCGGAAAATCCACGGATTGTACCCGCAGATTGCGATCGTATTTCAGGTGGCGGATGCCAAGGAGCATTACCACATTCCGCTGTTGCTGAGCCCTTACGGATATTCCACGTATCGCGGGAGCTGAGGCATGGCCATCAAGCTGGGAGAAAATAATTACGGCAAAGCGCGCGTGCGCTTGCTGCGCGTGGTGCGCACGGATGGCCGGCACGATATACGCGAGCTGACGGTGGGAATTTCGTTCGCGGGGGATTTCGAGACGGCGCACACCAAGGGCGACAATCGCAAGATCTTGCCGACGGACACGATGAAGAACACGGTGTACGTGCTGGCGCGGCAGTATCCGGTGGATTCGATCGAGGATTTCTGCACGCACCTGGTGGAACATTTTTTGACTTACAACCCGCAGGTGACGCGCGTGCGCATTCAGGTGGAAGAAAACTTGTGGGGGCGGATTGCGCTGGGCGGGAAGCCGCACGCTGCGGCTTTCTTGCGCAGCGGGCTGGAGCGGCGGACGGCGGCGCTCGATGCTACGCGCGAGGGAACGGCGATTCGCGCGGGGATTGCGGGGTTGGTGGTGCTGAAGACCACCAAGTCGGCATTTGATAATTTTTTGCGCGATCCGTACACGACGTTGAAGGAGGATCGCAACCGGATTCTTTCTACTTCGATTCATGCGGATTGGCTTTACGAGGGGAGCGATATTGAGTTCGGACCGTTGTGGCACGGGGCGCGGCAGACTTTGCTGGAGACTTTCGCGGAGCATGATAGCCAGTCGTTGCAGCACACTTTGTACGCGATGGGCGAGGCGGTTTTGAATAACTTTGATCGCGTGCAGGAGATACATCTCTCGCTGCCTAATAAGCATTTTAATTTGGTGGATTTGTCGCCGTTTGGGATGGACAACCCGGCGGAAGTGTTTTTGCCTACGGATGAGCCGCATGGGTTGATTGAGGCTACTTTGCGGAGGGAGTAGTGGGGGCGGGTCTTACGGAAGTCAAAAGATTTTGCACAGAGGGTACGGAGGAACTGCGGAGAAAAATCGGAGAAAGATAGAGGCGTTTACCGCAGAGACGCCCCGACTTTGTCGGGGTAAACGCCGGGCGCAGAGAAAACCTGGGACGAGATTCGGAAGCCAGATCCGAATGAATCTTGCCACGTGACAATTCTGTACGCGGTCGCGGTGACAGCGTGGCGAGCTGGGGCGCAGCCCTTCGATCCCTCACTGTGGGATCTCAGGATGAATCGCCCGGCAGGGCGATTCACAAGCAGCGCCCCTACCGAGTGTTTGAGTGCGGGGAAACGGTTGCAGCGTTATCCGGTTTCGAATCATCGAATCAATTGAGGGTTGTTGGAAATTCGGGGACAGGTTACATTGGATTAGTAGCGGAGCTCGCCAGAAACTCCGAATGCGCCGTGTTATGTCCGGCTCGCAGTGTGCTTTAAAAAATGCTCGAAAATTTGAAGCTGTGGAAAAGCTTGAGGGCCTTAATACGCATTTATGTATGAAAAAATTCTAATTGTGGACGACGAATCGGGAGCGCGCGCGGCGCTGGAATTTTTGCTGCGGCGCGAGGGATTCGAAGTACGCGACGCGGCAGACGGTCCGTCGGCGATTCAGGAGTGCGCGACGTTTCGTCCCGATCTGATCCTGCTGGATATCATGATGCCGGGGATGAATGGTTTTGAAGTTTGCCGGCACATTAAAGCGACGCCGGAAACGCGGCTGACGCCGGTGGTGCTGATCACCGGGCTGACGGAGACGGAAGATCGCATCGCGGGGATCAATGCGGGCGCTGACGATTTTTTGAGCAAGCCGATTGACTTGAACGAGCTGCTGGCGCGCACGCGTTCGCTGCTGCGATTGAAGCAGTACACGGACGAACTGGAAAACGCCGAAGCGGTGCTGTTCAGTTTGGCGCACAGCATTGAGGCGCGCGATCCCTACACCCATGGACACTGCGAGCGGCTGGCGGAAATGTCCGCGCGGATGGGTGAGCGGCTGGGCGTGCCGGAAGAACAGCTCAAGGCGTTGCGGCGCGCGGGAGTGGTGCACGACATCGGAAAAGTGGCGGTGCCGGATTCGATTTTGCTGAAGCCGGGGCCGTTGACGCCGGATGAAACGAAGGTGATGCAGAAACATCCGGTGGTGGGCGAGCGGATTTGCGCTCCGCTGAAAACTTTTCGTTTGGTGCTGCCGATTATTCGCCACCATCATGAGAAGCACAACGGGACGGGTTATCCGGACGGCTTGCGGGGCGAGGATATTCCGCTGACGGCGCGGATTTTGCAGCTTTCCGATGTTTACGATGCGCTGACGACCGACCGGCCTTACAAGGTGGCGTTCACTCCTGAGGTTGCGCTGGATTTGATGGGCGAGGAGTCGGAGCGCGGTTGGTGGGACCGGGAGTTGTTCGAGGCGTTCCGCGAAATGATCCGGTTGCATCATAAGGAATTGGCTCCGGATGTATTTCGTAAGGCAGTGAATTAGGTCTGCTGCTTTTTTGCTGCGTTGTTTGCCACGCGTTCTTCACCTGCATAGATTACAAAGCGCCTGCCACGTAAAAAACCAATTAGCGTTAGATGAAGTTCGCGCGCCAGCTGCACGGCGAGGCTGGAGGGCGCGGAGACGGACGCGACGACTGGCACGCCCGCGACGATGGACTTCTGCACGATTTCAAATCCGCCGCGCCCGCTGACGAGTAGCACCGAGTCCGAAAGTGGCACGCGGCCTTCGAGCAGCGCCCAGCCGATTACTTTATCTACTGCGTTGTGCCGGCCGATATCCTCGCGCAAAACTAGCAATTTTCCTTGCGGATCGAAGAGGGCGGCGGCGTGGAGGCCGCCGGTGCGTTGGAAGACGTCTTGCGATTCGCGCAGGGCGTCGGGCAGGGTTGTGAGCAATTCCGCGTCGAGGCGAAAATCCGGATTGGGGGCGGCTAGCAGGCGCGAGCGGATGGAATCGATCGAGGCTTTGCCGCAGATGCCGCAGCTGGAGGCGGCGAAAAAGTGGCGCTTCATTTTTGCGAAGTCTGGGGCGGCTTCGGGCGCTAGTTCAGCTTGGATTACGTTGCCGCGATTGGTGCCGTCTTGCGGTTCGGCGGATTCGAGTTTTAGGATTTGATCGCGGTTTTGGATTAGGCCTTCGGTGAAGAGGAAGCCGGCGGCTAGCTCGCGATCGTGGCCGGGGGTGCGCATGGTGACGCTGAGCGGGTCGTCGGCGATGCGGATTTCGAGGGGTTCTTCCGCGGCCAGGTAATCGTCTTTGCGGCGGAGGTGGCCGTCGTCCCATTCGGAGACTTGGGTTAGGTCCACGCTGCGAGGTGTGCGGGGCACGGTGGTGTTCCTCGCGCACCATTATGCATGGGGAGAGCAGGGCGTCAAAGGCACCACTGATGAACGCAGATGAACACAGATAAAGGCAGTGATGAAGGCTAGCGAAGAGAAAGGCGGAAAGATTTAACACAGAGGACACGGAGGAAAGCCGGAGGAAAATCTGAGAAAGATAGAGGCGTTTACCGCAGAGACGCACCGACTGCGTCGGGGTAGACGCCGGGCGCAGAGAAAGGCAACGGCTGGTCCGCGACGCGGCTGACACTTTGGCAAGCTGGGGCGCAGCCCTTCGATCCCGCACAGCGGGATCTCAGGATGAATCGCCCTACGGGGCGATTCACAAGCAGCGCCCCTGCCGTGGCTAACGCTTAGAAGTTTTGCCAGGAATGTAGCGACGTAATTCTTTGCTGCTGTGCTGCAGCGCTCCGAAAAAAAACTGGCTCGAGCCGATGGATTGGCTCGAGCCAGTCGCTCTTGGCGCTATTAGGCGAACGGGGAGAGTGTTCGCGGGTTAGTCTTTGAGTGCTTTCAGGATTACGCCGGTGGACGGATCCAGAATCAACTTCGGGGCCTTGCTGTCGCCGTCGAAGTCGAAGAAGCCACTGAGTGTGCCGGCTTTCACGTCGCTGGAGTCGTTGCCGATGCGGCCGAGTTCCCAGTTGTCTTCGATGAAGCGAAGAATGGAGGACTGGTCAGTGGCGCGGTGATCAATGTAATTCTGCTTCGCGTAGGGAGAAATCACGAGCAGAGGGAGACGCGGGCCGTAGCCGCAGCGGCCTTGTGTGCCGCCGGCGGTAGCTGCAGTGGCAGCGCCGCAATCGCCAGCGCCTGCGAGGGCATCGTCAGCGACAGCCGACTGGTTGACCACTGGTCCGAGAACGTGATCGTACCAGCCGTCGGAATCGTCGTAGGCGATGATGATCGCGGTGTCTTTCCAGTATTGGCTGTTGGCGATGGCGTTGATCACACCGACGGTGAAGATTTGCTCGTCAATGGGATCGGAGTAGCCGGGATGGCCGTCCTGATACGCCGCGGCTTTCAGATAGGTGACGCCCGGGAGGCGGCCTTCGCCGAGGGCCAGCCAGAAAGCGCTGAGGTCGTACTGGTGATTGGCGCCATCGGAGGAAGTGCCGATGAGCGCGGCGTTCTTGGGCAGATTGTGGTGCAGATTCTGGGTGCTGGTGTAGTACTGGAAAGGCTGGTGGTGAGGAATGTAATCGCCGACGGTTTCGACGGCGTCATCGCCAGCGAGTCCGGCATGGTGCGCGCCGCAGATGGCTTGGCCCTTGGCATTGAAACCAGTAGGAGCAAAGCCGCCCTCGAACCATCCCCAGGTGATGTGCTTCTCGTTGAGCAGATCGCCGACGTTCTTACCCACGACGGAGACCATGTTGGTGGTCTGCAATCCGGGGTTGGTCAGTACGCATTCATCGCCCGCCGGGCGCGGGTCACCGATGATGGCGCCGGTGTTCGAGCCGTTGGCGATATTGCCGGCCGCGCTGGCGGCAGCGCCATTGGGCCTGGTTGGAAATAGAGTGGCGGTGGCGGTGGTTCCGGCGATGAGGTTGAGGGCTCCGACGGAGGAGGGACCGAACATGGTGCCGTAGGAGTTGTCGCTCATCGCGTAGTGCTGCGCGTAGTTCCACATGGCGGTGACGGTGTTGCCGTCGAAGTAGCCCATGGTGACGCCGGGACCTTTGCCGTAGTCGTTGCAGGGCGAGCCGGCGGAACTGCCCGAGCCAACGGATTCCGGGAACTTGTCCATCAGGCCGTGGTCGAGGGCTTGCTGTTCGGGAGTGTAGCTATGATTCTGGTCGCACGTGACGGAGAGCAGGCCCGTGTCCATGCGGAAGGGTTGGGTGGAATTCGGATTTTCAGTGAGCAGGCCGCCGCTCAGCAGATTGTCGGCGCGCGGCGTGCCTTCCTTGGCTTCGAAAAACGGTTCGCCCTTTGGATTGGTGGCATGCGGATAGGTGGCGAAGTAGTGGTCGAAGGAAATATTTTCATTGAAGATGACGATGACGTGCTTGATCGGCGTGGTGGTCGGCGCTGATTCGGACGCGTCGTTGGCTGGAGCTGGCGCGGCAAATAGGCCGCCGGGCAGCGCCAGGACCAGGTTGGAGGCGAGCGCGATGGCTGCCATCCGGCGAAGATGCTTGCTAATCATGAGTTCTCCTTGGGTGTGGAAAGGTCTGGTTTGATCCTGCGTGGCCCGCAGGTGCGCGGCAGCTTCCGAGAGCTGCTTTGGAGTTTGCGGAACCGAGCGGGCGCACGCATTGATACGTGGAGCGTGTTATCGCCAGATGACAACGGCGTTAAAAGCTGACGGAGGGATTGGGCGGGTTGCGCTTGGTAAGGCATGTGCTATCAATTGCTTGCGGTACTGGTCCGGCTCGCTGCCAGGGGCTGCGCAGCGGCGGGTTTAGGGACCACTTGGATCACGCCCATCATGCCGCCGTCTTCGTGTTCCAGCAGATGGCAGTGATAGAGGAAGGTGCCGACGATTTGGGAATCGCGGAAATCCATGCGCAGCTTGACGCTGGGAAATTGGGGACTGGTGCCGTCCCAGTAAGAGACGTTGATGGTATCGCGCAGGAAGGGCTCGTCTATCGGGATGCCGTTCCATTCCGCGAGCATGAAGTGGATTTGGTGGATGTGGAAGGCGTGTAGCTCGCGGGTGCGATTTTCGATGATCCAGTCTTCCACGTCGCCTTGGGGCACGACGATGTTGGGTCTTGTGTCTTGCGGATCGAAGAGCTTCGGTTGCTGGCCCGCGACGGTGAGGTAGAAATCGGTGCGGCTGTTGGGATTGTTTGGATCGTGCGGTTTCTCGGAGAAATAGAGTGTGCGCGTGCGCGCGGGCTTTACGTCGCCGAGCCATGCGTCGGTTGAGCGGGCGAGCGGGGCGGGATTTTTTTCGAGCTGCACGCGAGGTTCGGGGGCGTCTGGTGTGGCTACGATTGTGGCTAGCGGGCGGGTCGGATCGTTTTCGCCTGCCGGACCTGTGTCAATTGTGCGGGTGATCAGGCTGGCTGCTGCTCCGGCGGCTGGGCCTTTCACGATGATTCCCACGCGGCCTGCGGGCGGCATCAGTACGTGGCTCTGCCAAATGATTTTGTTTGGAGTCGTTCCGTTGCTGCTGATTGGAATTCCGTCGAGAGAGACCACGCCCAGCATTTGCGGTTTGTTTTCGACCAACATTTGCAGGTCGAGATAGGTGATGGCGGAGGCGTTCAGAACGCACCACAGCTGTTTTTCCTGCGGGCGGATTTTAATTTTGGCCGGGAGATAGTTTGGGTAAGGTACCGCGACGAAATTGATGGAGAGATCTTTCGCGGGTTTGCCGCCGCCGGTGCCGGTGTTGAGGATGTCGCCTTCGGCGTCACGCATGACGAGGGGCGGGGGCATCGAGTCGGTCTGCACGGGCTGCGCGTCTGGATTCAGCAGATCTTGGTCGCGGATTACCAGGACTCGTTCGGGGAGTCCGGCGACTTCGGTGTTGGCTCGTTCGATGCCTTCGATCAGCAGCGCGCCGGAAGCGCCGCCCAGGACTTCGGTGTTCGTGAAACCGTGAATGTGCGGGTGATACCAGTAGAGCCCGGGCGGCTGATCGGCGGGAATGCGGATGCGGTATTCGAAGGGAGCGTCGGCTGGGTTGATGGTGGTTTTCAGGACTTCGTCCTGGTGGCAGACGGGCGGGATTTGCAGGCCGTGGAAATGAAGGTTGGTGGCTGTCGCGGTCATTTCACCGCGCTGGCAGGGGTCGGTGGTTGCGTGGACGTTAGCTTTGGTTGCGCTGTGCTGGTTCATTGGCGTGGATGGAGTTGCTGGCTCGGTGAGGGCGTTTTTCAGGCGCAGGATTAGCAGGTCGCCGGGTTGCAATCTGAGTGTGGGCGATTGCGTGCCGTCGGGCGCGACGTAGCAGTAGCGCATTTGGCCGTTTGCGGCTGGTCCGTTGCGCAGGGTTAGATCTAGTTGCAAAACACCGGCTTGGCTGTGGAGGTCTGCTGGCTCGCGAACTTCGCTGCCGGTGGCAGGACGGCTGCAGGCTTCAGGACTTGCTGATTGCGCGAATGCGATAGGCGTGGCGCCTAGACAGAGCAGCAGGACGGCGAGCGGGAAGCCGATTAAGGCGCGCAGCGGTCTTGCAGATTGCGGATGGAGCGCTCGGGACATTTTAGGCTTAGGAGGCAAAGTAACAGGCGGAGGAGAGAACTCCAATGGGTTTGACGAACATTCAATCTAGCGGGACGTGGGCTGTGGCCCATGTGAATTTTCTGCGAATATTCGATTACGATTTGAATAGGGCTTAGCTCAGTTGGCTTTCCACAGGGCCTGTGATGCCGCCCGCCGCGGATTGGAAAAGTGGGCGGCGGGGGTGTAGGATTGGGGTTTCCGCTTTGGCTGCTGAGAAAGCTGGTATTGATGACCGCGCACGCAGTGGCGTTACCTGTTGAATCCCCCTCCAAACGTATTGGTCTGGACGTGTGGATGAACCGCGTCCTGGAATTGGCGGAAGAGGTACAGAATGGCTGGAAGTCGCGCGAGGTGCACGATTTGCGCGTGGCTTTGCGGCGCTGCCGGACGATGGCAGAGGCGTTGAGCGAGGTGAACCCGGACCACGGGTGGCGGGGGTTGAAGAAGGAGAGCCGCGAGTTGTTTCGCAGCCTGGGCGCGCTGCGGGATACGCAGGTGGAGCAGGAGTGGCTGAAGAAACTTTCGGCGCCTGGCGACCCTGTTCGCAAACACCTGCTGCAGGTGTTGGCGGGATCGCAGAAGGAGCATCGGATAAAGGCGCGGCGGGCGCTCGGGGATTTTGACCGCAAGGGTTGGCGGAAATCGGTGCAGAAGCTGCGCGGGAAGGCGCAATTTTTTCCTTTGGATAGCGTGGTGTTCCAGCGGCTGGCTTTGACGCGCTTGAACGAGGCGGCGGAACTTTTTGAACGCGCGCGCAAAGGACGCAGCCGGATTGCCTGGCACCGCCTGCGGATTGGGCTGAAGGGATTTCGTTACACGCTGGAGAATTTCATGCCGCAGCGCTACCAGCCGTGGGCCGGGGACCTGAAGCGCATCCAAGACCAGCTGGGGGAAGTGCACGATTTAGATGTGCTGCGGGCTTTGATCCGGCGGCAGCGCGCGAAATTGGTGGAATCGGATGTGCTGCGCTGGTTTCAGCTGGTCGAAGAGGCGCGCAAAGTGCGGCTGGATAAGTTCCGGTCAGTGGTCGGGGGAGGCGGCAAGGAAACGCTTTGGCTGATGTGGCGCGCGGGATTTCAGGGCATTCACATCGTGCAATCGTCGGCGGCAGTCGCGGCGCCGCAGAGACTTCAATCGGCCAGTTAATCCGCCAACTAGTCCGCCAACTAGTCCGCTAGTTGACGCAGCATTTTTGGCGTCAGGATCCAGAGAATTTCCCACCTGCCGTGGCCCGCGGTGTGTTCCAGGCACGCCACTCCCGCTTTTTTCAGCGCCGTGAAAACTCCGTGGGCGCCGGTGACGTGCGCAATCATCAAGTCCAATTGCGGCGCGTGGCCGAAGCACATCACTTCCTTGGCGCGCAGGCGGACTACTTCCTTGACGATGTCCGCGGGATTGCCGGCAGGCTTCAGAGCGTCGTGCGCGCGAATTTTCTGCGGCGAAAATCCCAGGGTTTCGGCAAAAATCTCGGCGGTTTGCGCGGCGCGCACGTAGGGGCTGCTGAGGAGCACGTCCGGTTTCACGCCCAGAGCTTGCAGGCCGAGCGCCGCCGAGCGCGTCTTCTGCACGCCTTTGGCCGTGAGCGGGCGTTCCGGCTCGGGCGGAGATTTCGGGTCGTTGGGGTCCACGGCGATTCCGTGACGTACCAGATACAGGAGCATGTTTTATGCCACCTTCTCTTTTCCCTGCGCGCGGCGGAATTCCGGCTTCAGGTGGAATTCTTTTTCGAACAGGCCGGACTTGCGTTCGAGGCCCAGCAGATCGAGACGCGTGCCGTCCAGCGCGCGGATGATGAAGATCGCCTTGTGGCCGGAGATTTGCACGTCCACGCCGGAAATTCGCTGGGCGTGCTCGGATTCCAGTTTTTCGGCGATGCGCAGCAGGCTGGTGAGCAGGCGTGCGTGGCGGCGCCGTTCACCATCGAGCGCGGCGTAGGAGGCGTGTTCGAGCTGCGGCTCGGATTTGGAATTATGGTAACGCACCAGGGCGGCCACCATATCGCGCCGCCAGCCGCGCAATGCGGGGATTTCACCGTTGCGAATTAAATATTCTCCGTGGCGGTGATGCGATTTGCGCGAGACGAAATGCCCGACGTCGTGGAGCAGAGCCCCCATTTCCAGGACCAGGCGCAGGTCTGCGCCCATCTCGTGGATGGGGCGGAGCTGATCGAAGAGCGAGAGCGCGAGGCGCATCACATGCTCGGCGTGCTGCGGGTTGTAATCCAGGCGTCGCGCGAACCAGCGGGCGCTGGCGAGGAGTTCAGAGGCGCGGCCTTTTTCTTCTTCGGTGGTAGTGCGCACGGAATATTGTTCGGCGACGAGGTCCAGCAGAATTCCTTCGCGGACGCCGACGCCGGGAACGAGCAGAGTGCGGAGATCGAGCCACTTTGCCAGCGTATTGAAAATAATTGCGGCGATGCCAATCACTTCGGCGCGGTCCTTGCGGATGCGGAACACTCGCATGCGGCCGGGAACGTCCAGCGCGAGCATGCGCCAGGTCTGATCGCGCAGCAGGCGCGTATTTATGGCGGGGATGCGTTCGACCATGGGTGCGGCGGCCATGCGCACCAGCGCTTCGGCATTTCCGCCGCAGGCGACTGCAATCGAGCGGCTGAGGCGGGGAGGGGAAGGCATGGCGCTGCGCAGCAGCGCGAGGATGTGATGGCGCAGGCGGTTGGCGTTGTCCTCGTCAATCGCGCCTTCGATGGAAAAAGTTTCCATCAGGCGGATGGTGCCGAGAGGAAGTCCGATACGTTGTTCGAGAACGCCGCGTTGATAGAAATTCAGTTCCAGGCTGCCGCCGCCCAGATCGAAGATCAAGCGTGGTTGGATGCGGTCTCCCAAGGCCCACTGCGCGGCGGAGCAGACCAGGCGCGCTTCTTCTTCGCTGCTGATTACTTCGAGCTCGATTCCGGCTTTGCGCTGCACGCGATCCATCAGGCGGCGATAGTTGCGCGCTTCGCGTGCGGCGGCGGTGGCTACGGCGCGGTAGGCGCCGACGTTGTATTGATCCATGCGATCGCGGAACTGGCGGAAGGCGCGGGCGGCGCGGGAAATGGTGTCGCCACTGATCACCCGGCGCGTGAAGGCGTTGTGGCCCAGGCGCACGGCGGCTCGTTCGCAATCGAGAATTTGAATGTGCTTGGGAGAAGTGGCGCGGGCGATTACCAGGCGGATGGCGTTCGAGCCGGCGTCAATGGCTGCCAATTGAACCGGGGCGGCCATTCGTTCAGCGCCAGAGGTGCGACAAGGCGTGCGAAGGCCGGTAGTGCGTGCTCCGTATCCCCAGGTGTGCGGCAATGCGTTTGCGCAACAACCGGTTTAGATCGGAGACGCTGCTTTCGCCGTCCATTTCGATGAAGCCGTGGCGTTTGGAAAGATATTCGAATTCGCGCTTGATCATGGATTGGTAGCGGATGAAGGACTGGAAGAGATCGTTGGAGAGCGACATATCGCGGCCGGATTCCCAGTAGCTGATGGTCTGGGATTTTTTGAACTCGCGGTCGAAGGCGACTTCGGGACGCACGTTGAGCCAGAAGGTGAGGTCGGGGCGCAGCGCGGTTTCATAGATGCCGTGCAGATAATCGCGGCCGATGCCGCGCACGGCGGCGCGGGCGATCAGGGTGAAGATGTAGCGGTCGGCGAGAACGATCAGGCCGGAACGCAGCGCGGGGAGAATGCGGCGTTCGAGCTGGTCGAAGAAATCAGTGCTGTACATCAGCGCCAGGGTCATGCGCGTGACGGAATTTTCGGCGAGCAGGCCGTCAATATCTTCGCCTACGAGATAGGAGCGGCGCAGGCCCATGGTCTGCACGGCGAAGCCTTCGGATTCGAGCCATTCGGTGAGCAGGGAAATTTGCGTGGAGCGGCCGGAACCGTCGGTGCCTTCGATTACGACTAGGGTGCCGCTGAGTTCTTCGGGCTTCACGCCGGGAAGAGGCGAGCCGTAGAAGCGCGAAGGCAGCTCGGCCGCGGCACTCTTCTTCTTTTTGGAAGGGAGGCCATTCGAGCCGTGCGTTTTGATTGCCGATTTGTCGGCGCGTTTCATTTTTTCTTGGGCGCGAATTGCTGCAGGGAGATGCGCTCGCCCACGATCTGGCGCATCAGCTTCTGCAGCTTGTTGACGCGCACGGTGCCATCCATCAGGACGAAGTTATCGGTTTCGATCATCTGGTCGTAATTCGTCAGGATGCGTTCCTGGAAGATGCGGAAACTTTCGGCGCGGTCGAGCGAAATGCCCAGGTCCATGCCCGCTTCGTAATATTTCAGCTTGGGGCGCCCGGCGACGATGCGGTTCACGGCTACGTCGAGCGGGCGCGCGAAAATAAAAAGTGATGTCCGGAGTGGGCGCGAAGCTGTAGAGATTGCGCAGCCAGTGCGGGGAGCAGCCGCGGGCCGCGTCGCGCGCGAAGGCGGTGTAAATGTAGCGGTCGGCGAGAACCAGGTAGCCGCCGTGCAGCAGCGGCATGATTTGGCGTTCGCAGCGGTCCGCGAAATCGGCGGCGTGCAGCAGGGAGAACGTGGTGGCGGTCAGCAGCCGGCGCTGTTTTCCGCGGCGGGTGGCGGACTTCACCAGCGGCGAGGAATTCCATTCGGTGAAGTGGATGCGATAGCCGCCGATTTCCAGCCAGCGCTTCAGCAGATAGAGCTGGGTGCTTTTTCCCGAGCCGTCAATCCCTTCGACGACCACTAGAGCGCCGGGATATTGGCGCTTGGGCGCGGGCTCCTTCAGTGAAAGCGACTCAGTGACGGTAAGAGTTTCTGGCGTAAGCGTCCCCAATTTGGCCGAGCCTGCTGCCAATCCGACATGATATCCCGGAACGCGGGACGCCAATGTGAAAAAAGTGTTACAACGGCGGGAGGTGTGGGGGAGCGCGAAAATCGAAAATGGAGCCTTCGTAGCGGCGGTCTTCAGACCGCCATCGGTGATCGCCGCCACACCGATGGCGCACTAAAGTGCGCCGCGACGAAGTCAAAACCTTGACTGTCTGGGTTCGTTCGGTTGCGGAACGGGGTATGCTTGGATTGCTCGCTGGGCGTTTCTTTGTGCTGCGCCGAAAAGGGGCATGTGAAGCATGGCTACAAACTTCTCAAAGGAATTGATCATCAAGCCGGGGCGCAAAGTGCATCTGCGAAAATTCGATCCTGGCGACACGCTGGGTTGGGACAAGGGGCACGCCACGAAGGTGAGCCTGACGAAGACGCTGGAGAAGCTGAATAAGCTGCAATACCTGATGTACGCGGACCACCAGCACGCTTTGTTGGTCGTCTTTCAGGGGCTGGATGCGGCGGGAAAAGATGGCACGATCCGGCACGTGATGTCTGGCGTGAATCCCCAGGGCTGCCGCGTCACTTCTTTCAAGACGCCTTCGCCGGAAGAGGCGGCGCACGATTTTCTGTGGCGCGTGCACCAGGCGGTGCCGCCTTACGGCGATTTCGGCATCTTCAACCGCTCGCATTATGAGGATGTGCTGATCGTGCGCGTGCACAATCTGGTGCCGAAGGACGTGTGGCGGGAGCGCTACGAGCAGATCAACCGGTTCGAGGCGATCCTGCACGCGAATAACGTGCGCATCGTGAAATTTTTTCTACACATCAGCAAGGACGAGCAGAAGAAGCGCTTCATGGAGCGGATTGACGATCCCGACAAGCGCTGGAAGATTTCGCAGGCGGATTTCGACGAGCGAAAATTCTGGGACGAATATACGCTGGCTTACGAGGACGCGCTGACGCGCTGCAGCACGAAACGCGCGCCCTGGTACGTGATTCCCGCGGACAAGAAATGGTTTCGCAATCTGGCGGTGTCGCACATCCTGGTCGAGACGCTGGAAGAAATGGGCCTGAAATTCCCGCCTCCGGCGATTGACGTGAAAAAATTGAAATGGCGCTGAGCGGGACTTCTGTGCGGCGCGATTTCTGCTAGAATCGCTCGACTTTAAGCGATCGGAGTGAATCGTTGCGCGTGAAACACGCGCCAGAACGTGCGATTATCCAGCGGCATATGACCGACGACGCGATTTTCCCGCGAAATTTCTTGAAGGCTTATCCCGTGGCGCTGCGGGGTGAGGGATGCTTCGTGTATGCGGTGGGCGGGCAAGCGTTATCTGGATGCATCGGGCGGCGCGGCTGTGGTGACCATCGGACATGGCGTGGCGCAAGTGGGCCAAGCCATCGCCGAACAATCCTCGCGGCTGGCTTACGTGCATTCTTCGCAGTTCCATACGGCTGTGGCTGAAAAACTGGCCACGCGCATTCTGGCCCTGGCGCCACACGGGATGCGCAAGAACGGGCGCGTGTATTTCACCTCCGGCGGATCCGAAGCTACGGAGACGGCGATCAAGCTCGCGCGGCAATATTGGATCGAGCGCGGCGAGACTCGGCGCTTTCGCGTGATTTCGCGGCAGCAGAGCTACCACGGCAGCACGCTCGGTGCGCTTTCGGTTTCTGGAAATGTGCGGCGGCGCGAACCGTTTGCGCCTTTGCTGAAGGAGTGGGGGCACATTGCGCCGTGTTTTTGTTATCGCTGCCCTTTTGGACTGAAGTATCCGGAATGCAATGTGGATTGCGCGGACGATCTGGAGCGTTTGCTGGAGCGCGATGGGTCGAAGGACGTGGCCGCGTTTATTTTCGAGCCGGTGGTGGGCGCGACTTTGGGAGCAGTGGCTCCTCCAGATGGTTACGTCCAGCGGATTGCTGAGATTTGCCAGCGCCACGGGATTTTGTTGATTGCGGATGAAGTGATGAGCGGCATGGGACGCACCGGCAAACCTTTTGCGGTGGAACATTGGGGCGTCGCGCCGGATATGATCCTGGTGGGCAAGGGGATCGCCAGCGGATATGCACCGCTGGGCGCGGTGATTGCGGCGGGGCACGTGGTGGAGGCGATTGCCAAAGGAACCGGCACTTTTCTGCACGGGTTTACGTACAACGCGCATCCGGTTTCGGCGGCGGCGGGGAATGCGGTGCTGGATTACATCGAGCAGGAGAATCTTTTCGCGCGTGTGGAGCCGGCGGGCCGCGAACTGCGCGACGCGCTGGAGCCGCTGCGGAAATTTTCCGTGGTCGGTGACATACGCGGCATGGGCCTGCTGCTGGCGATCGAGTTCGTGCGCGATGCCAAGACGCGCGCGCCATTTCCGCCGGATGCGCGCGTCGCCTACCGCGTGCAGGCGGATGCGCTGGAGGCCGGCGTGATGACTTATCCAATCCAAGGTTGCGTGGATGGCGCGCGCGGTGACCACATTCTGATCGCACCGCCTTTCATTATCACCACGCCGCAAATTCAGATGCTCGTCAGCGGATTGCAGCAGGCCATCGGCGATCTGGAAAAAACTCATCTGGCGGCGACGGGAGGTTCTTCTGCGTCGCTCTAGGGGCCGTGGCCGCTGGGTCTGGTGCGGCGCTGCCAGCGTCTCGTTTGCGGCGTTCGCGCTCGCGGCGGCGCCGGATCTTGCCAGGATTTCCGGATTTTCGCCGCGGGCCGCTGCGCAGGAGATCGCCACCGAAAATTCCTTCCGCGAATCCATTTCGACGCCGGAAATTATCAAGTTTCATCGCTATCTGACGGCGGAACCGCATCCGGCCGGTTCTGCGCGCAATAATGAATTGGCGCAGTGGGTGGCGGAGCAGTGGCGACAGCAGGGACTCGAGGACGTTACCGTCCATCAATACGACGTGCTGAATTCCTCGCCGCGCGAAATTTCCCTGGAGATGGTGAAGCCGGCTTTCTATCACGCCGGCTTGCGCGAAGCGGCCGACGACGCGGACCCGGACACAAAAAATCCCAAGGTGGACGGCGCCTATCTGGGTTATTCGGCTTCCGGGGAAGTGACGGCGCCGGTAGTGTATGCGCACAGCGGCAATCCGGAAGATTACGAATATCTGCGGCAGCGTGGAATTGAGGTGCGCGGCAAAATCGTTCTGGTGCGTTATTCGAATCCTTACAGCTATCGTGGATTCAAGGCGCTGACGGCCGAACGGCTGGGCGCGGCGGCTATCCTTATATATTCCGATCCCGCCGAGGACGGCTACAGCAAGGGCGCGGTGTATCCGAATGGGCCGTGGGGACCGGAGACCCACATCCAGCGCGGAGCGATCACTTACGATTTTCTGGAGCCGGGCGATCCGCTGACTCCAGGTTACGCTTCGGTGCCGGGCGCGAAACGGATTCCGGCGGAGCAGGCGATTTCGCTGCCGAAAATCATGGGCGTGCCGCTTTCCTGGCACGATGCCGAGCCGCTGCTGCGAAAAATGGATGGACCGGTGGCGCCGGATTCGTGGCAGGGCGGCTTGCCGTTCAAATATCACGTGGGCGGAAAACGCGTGGTGGCGCATTTGAAAGTGGATATGGATACGCGCATCCAGCCTTATTACGTGACGGAGGCGCGCATACGGGGCAGCGAAGCGCCGGACGAGTGGGTGATTCTGGGCAATCATCGCGACGCGTGGGTTTTTGGCGGCGTGGATCCTTCCAGCGGCACGGCGGCGATGCTGGAAATGACGCGCAGTTTGGGCCAGCTGCTGGCGCGCGGAATTCGTCCCAAGCGCACGCTGGTGATTTGCAGCTGGGATGGAGAGGAGTACGCACTGACGGGTTCGACGGAGTGGGGCGAGCAATACGCGGATGAATTGAAGCGGAAGGCCGTGGCGTATTTGAATGTGGACGAAGCGACTTCCGGAAAAGATTTCGAGGGCGACGCGGTGGGTTCGCTGGCGCCGCTGCTGGTGGAGGTGAGCCGCGCGCTGCCTGCTCCTTCGGGGAAGGCGCTTTATGACGAGTGGAAAGTTTCGCGGAAGGCGGAACTGAATTTGCCGCAGGCGGTGCCGGATGCGGAGTTGGCGAACACGCGGATTGGCAGCGGCTCCGATCACACCGTGTTCCTGAATTTTCTGGGGATTCCCACCGTAGGCTTGACGTTTACCGGGCCTTACGGCGTTTATCATTCCATGTATGATGATTTTTTCTGGATGAATCATTTCGGCGATCCCGGGTATCGCTATCACACGTTGATGGCGCAGCTCTGGGGAGTGTTGGCGCTGCGTTTGGCGAATGCGGAGATTCTGCCTTACGATTTCGATTCGTACGGCGAAAATATCCGGCAGTTCGTGGTGGATTTGAATCTGGCGAATCACGTGAGCGCGCACATTGATCTGGTGCCATTGCAGCAGCACATCAGCGATTTTCAAGCGGCTGGCCGGGAGCTGAATTTGGCCGCGGCGCAGGCGATTTCTTCCGGGCGTCTGGATGCAGCCGCTGCGGCGCGCGTGAATGAGCAGTTGATGCAGGTGGAGCGCAACTGGTGCAACCCGCAGGGAATTCCGGGGCGTCCGTGGTTCAAGCATTCTTTGTACGCGGCGCGATATACGTATGCGCATTTGGAATTGCCGGGATTGACGGAAGCGGCGGAGGCCGGCGACTGGAAAGTGGCGGCGGAACAGGCGAAAATTCTTCAGGACGAATTGGCGAAGAATACGGAGCTTCTGAATCAGGCGCGAGCGTTGCTTCTAACGCCGTCCACTCACGCGCAATAAGCATCGTAGCGCCGGCGTCCCGCCGGCTCTTGGCGATTGCCGTTGCATTTGAATTTGTAGCGGCCGCTCTGTCCCGCGATTTTCGGGACGGAGCGGGCACGCCTTAATTCTTGGTTCCATCGAGCACTGAGGCCACAATGATAAAGACGGCGCCACGAACGTTTCTGGTCTCTCCCGCAATCATCTTCTGCCTGATCCTGACAGTCGCGCAGCTCGCCGCCGCACAGGGGGCGAAATTCGAGCGTGAAGTGCGGGCGCGCGAGTTGGGTGTGCCGTTTGAGGGGACGCCGGGGCCGCTGGATTCGATTACGGATGTGAAGGGCGTGGAGGTTGGTTACCGCACGCTGATATCCGGTGACGGAAAATTAATCGTGGGAACGGGGCCGGTGCGCACGGGCGTTACCGCTGTGTTTCCGCGCGGGAAGAATTCCGTGGATCCCGTCTTTGCCGGGTGGTTTACGGAAAATGGCAATGGGGAGATGACCGGGACGACTTGGGTGGAAGAATCCGGATTTCTTTACGGGCCGGTGATGATCACGAACACGCACAGTGTGGGAGTGGTGCGCGACGCAGTGATCGCGTGGCAATTGAAACACGGAACCTCGCTGCCGCTAGAGGACTGGTGGTCGCTGCCGGTGGTGGCGGAGACGTGGGACGGCTATCTGAACGACATCAACGGATTTCATGTGAAAGCGGAAGACGCCGACGCGGCGATGCGCGACGCGCACAGCGGACCGATCGCCGAAGGCAACGTGGGCGGCGGCACCGGGATGATTTGTTTTGAATTTAAGGGCGGCACCGGAACCGCGTCGCGGCAGTTGCCGGAAAAATTGGGCGGGTACACCGTCGGCGTGCTGGTGCAATGCAATTTTGGCGTGCGGCATCTGCTGCGCATCGCGGGAACTCCGGTGGGATATGAAATTACCGGCAATACGGTATGGGGCGACGATACGGGTTCGATCATCGTGGTGGTTGCCACCGACGCGCCACTGCTGCCGAGCCAGATGAAGCGCATCGCGAAGCGCGTGACGCTGGGCCTGGGGCGCTTGGGCAGCATTTCCGGCAACGATTCAGGGGATATTTTTATCGCGTTTTCCACGGCGAATGCGGGCGCGGGCTTGGAGCAGAAAAAACCCGTGGCTGTGCAGATGTTGCCGAACGAGCCGATGGACGCGCTTTTTGAAGCTACGGTGCAGGCGACCGAAGAGGCGGTGGTGAACGCCATGGTCGCCGCGAAGACAATGACGGGCGCGGACGGGCACACCGTGGATGCGCTGCCGCATGACCGGTTGCGCGAGGTCCTGAAGAAGTATAATCGTCTGGTGGAAACTAAATAAGCGGAAGCGTAGTGGCAACGTCCAAATAACCAGGAGGCCGAACCCCGATGAAAGGCTTTTTGTTTGGAATCATACTGACGGTAATTGCATTGGTGGTGGGTGGATATTTTTTGCTGAAAAAGGGCTATGTGGATTTCAAGGCTGACAGCGAGCCGTCCGCATTTGAAGACAAGCTGGCGATGTCTGCGGTGGATGCTTCGACCGAACGCAACGCGCCGGAGCTGAAGAATCCGGTGGCTGCCGACGAGGCCAATTTAGTGGCGGGCGCGAAACTGTATTTGGATCATTGCGCGGGTTGCCACGGACTGCCGGCGAATCCCGATAGCCAGTTCGCGCGGTCGTTTAATCCGCCGGCGCCGGCATTTTTCAAGGATGCGCCGGACATGCCGGAGTACCAGAATTTTTACATTATTCAGCACGGGGTTCGCTGGACCGGCATGCCGGCGTGGAAGGGGACGCTGAGCGACGCGCAGACCTGGCAGCTGGTGACTTTCCTGAGCAACGTGGAAAAACTTCCGCCGGCGGCTTTGAAGGAGTTTGAATTCCCGGTGGGTGCTCCGCTGGCGGCGCCGGTTGCGCCGGCAGCGCCGTCTGCGCCGACGATGAAAATGCACTGAGCTGGGGCGGCGGAAAAACAGTCAGGGCGTGCGGCGCGCAGTCCTGCTAGAATTTGATTTCCCGCCGGGCTTGGGCTACGTTTTATGGGGCGGAAGACAGGCCGGATTCTCTGCCGCTGCGGCGCGACTCTACCGCGCCTCGCCGATCATCAGATGCATTGCATGGATGGAGGATACGCTTGATGTCTGACGCAGTCGCAGAAAAGGTGATCTCGACGCTGGCTGGTGTGAAACGGATTCCGGCGGACACGATCAAGCTGGACACGAATTTGCAGGATCTGGGCATTGATTCGCTGGACGTCTTCACCTTGCTCTTTGAACTGGAAAACGCGTTCAAGATTACCATTCCCGACGACGATGTGCGCTCGCTGCGCACCGTGAGCGACGTGGTGGATGGCATCAAGAAGATTCTTGCCGCCGCGCCGCCCGATACGTCCCTGGGCTCGGCCACCCCGGCGAGCTGACGAATGGCCTCACGCCGTGTCGCCATCACCGGATTGGGAATGATTTCCCCACTGGGATTAAGCCTGGAAGAAAACTGGAAATCCCTCAGCGAAGGCCGCGCCGCGATTGGCCCAATCAAGGGCGCGGATTGCTCGACGCTGCGCTTCAAGAACGGCGCGGAAGTGACCGGCTACGATCCCAACAAGCATTTTCCGGGCGGGAAAGACGCGTACATTGACCGCTTCGCGCAATTTTCGGTGGTGGCGGCGCGTGAGGCGCTGCAAAATTCGGGACTGCAGTTGACGCCGGAATTGCGCGAGCGCTCCGCGATTGTGTGCGGTTCCGCGGTGGGCGGGCAGGCGGCCATCGAAGTTGGTTTCCAGGATCTTTGGGTGGAGGGGCGCGGGCGCGTGCATCCGCTGACGATTCCGAAAACCATGTCCAATGCCGGAGCGAGCCACATCGCGATGGATTTGGGCATGAGCGGTCCTACCTACACCGTTTCCACTGCTTGCTCATCGGCGAACCACGCCATTGGGCAGGCGTTTCGGCTGGTGCGCGACGGCGAGGCCGAGGTGGCCATGACCGGCGGCAGCGAAGCGATGTTTTCGATCGGCATGTTGAAGGCCTGGGAAGCGATGCGCGTGATTGCTCCGGATACTTGCCGGCCGTTCAGCAAGGATCGCCGCGGAATGATTCTAGGAGAGGGCGGCGCGATGATGGTGCTGGAGCCGATGGACGCGGCGAAGGCGCGCGGCGCAAAGATTTTCGCGGAGATTTGCGGGTTTGGCATGACGGCTGATGCGCATCATCTGACGCAGCCTGCGGTGCACGGTCCGGCGCGCGCGATGCGCGGGGCTTTGCGCGAAGCGGGTCTCGCGCCTGAAGCGATTGGTTATATCAACGCGCACGGGACGGGCACGCCGGGAAACGATCCGGTGGAAAGCAGCGCGATCCGCGAAGTTTTTGGGGCTCATGCGGATAAGATCGGCGTCAGTTCCACCAAATCCATGCACGGGCATGCGTTGGGAGCTGCTGGCGCGCTGGAAGCGATTGCGACGATTCTGGCGCTGTATCACGGCATTTTGCCGCCTACCGCGAATTTCAACGAGCGCGATCCAGAGTGCGATCTGGATTACATTCCGAATCAGCCGCGGGCTTTGCGCGTGGAAGCGGCGCTCTCGAATTCTTTTGCGTTCGGCGGATTGAATGCCGTGGTGGCATTCCGCGCCGCCCCTCGATAGAACCGTCCAACTCTCTGCGTCTGGCGTTGAATCTATTTCTGGCTGGAGTATCATCCCGCCGTGGGTCGTTCTTCGTGCCTGCAGCGCACAGGGGGAATTTTCATGGCAGAGGCAATGCTGGAGCAGGCTGTGGAAGTGAATGTGGCGGAGAAAGTTTTTGGGAATGCGCCGAACATGCTGGTTCTGTGTCTGACGGTTATCGGATTGATCAAAATTTACACGCGCTTCGATAAAGTGACGACGCTGGCTGATAATTTTCTGGCGTTTATCGCCCTGGGATACCTGGTGGCGACGCTGATTTCCTATTTGGCGTTGCGCTCGCGGAATGCGGCGCGGCGCACGCGGCTGGCACGCGCCGCGGATGCGGTGTTTCTGGCTTCGCTGGTTTTTACTGCCGCCGAGGCCCTGTTTATAACGTTTGCGCTGGCGGGATGAGCTGGCTTAGGGCGGGTCGGCGGACTGCGGCGGGAGAGATCCTTCGGCCGGTTTGAGACAAAGGCACCGGCCTCCCTTCGCAAAATCACTCAGGGCAAGCAGGATGACGATGCTCGTCGCATCGTCAGAAGAGGCCGCGGATCAGCGGCAGGATCGTGGGCAGCGTGGTGTTCCAGCTGCCGGGCTCGGGCGACCAGCCGCGGCTGAGTTCGTCGGCGAGCGTGAGGGACACCAGAATACCGAGGAACAGGAATCCCGCCATCACTACTATTTTGGTCAAGCCGCTGCTGTACTTCACGTGCATGAAGAACAAAATCACGAGCAACATCTTCGCCACTGCAATCGCCAGCGCCACCACTGTGTTTAGCGGGATTATGTCCAGCAGGTGGATACCGGTATGCAGCTTGTCAAAATCCACGAAGGCGACGCCGGTGGTGAGCGCAGTCAGAGCCAGCAGCGCGACAAATATTCCGAGGTAGGTTTTCACGGGGACCACGTGCCCGGACATTAGTGCACCCCCGGTATGGCGAATCTGCCGCCGATCAAATACAGCAGTGGGAACAGGAATATCCAGACAATATCCACGAAGTGCCAGTACAGGCCGCTCACTTCCAGTGGCGCGTAATATTCGGAGGTGAATCGGCCGCGGTGCGCCATCACCGTGAGCGTCCCCAGGATGCCGAAACCGATGATCATGTGCAGCGCGTGCAAACCGGTCATGAAAAAGTAGAAGCAGAAGTACAGTGGAACGTGCGTGCCAGCCGCGCCCCATTCCGGGCGGATGATGAAGCCGAAGCCGGGGATCAGATGCTCGTGATAGTCGGCGCGCCACTCGTAATTGAATTTCAAAAAAAGGAAAATGGCGCCGAGAACCATGGTGAGGACCAGGTACATCACCTGTTCGGATTTTTTCTTGCCGGCCTGCGCGGCGTGGATCGCCAGGGCCATGGTCAAGCTGCTGCCGATGAGCACGGCGGTGTTGGCGGCGCCGAATTTCACATTCAGCAGGCGGCTGCCCTCTTCAAAGGCGGTCAAGTACAGCGCGCGATAAACAATGTAAGTGGCGAACAGGCCGCCGAAGAACATGATTTCGGTGACCAGAAAAACCCACATGCCCAGGCTGCTGGCTTCGCGCTGCTGGTCCATGTCCTCGAATTGATGTTTGAAGCCCGGCGGATGCGCAGCGTGCGCGGCCATGTCAGACACGGGGCCCTCCGACATTCGCGTAGTTGTATGCGTCTTCGGTCACGACGGGAATCTCCTCAAAATTTTCCGTGGGCGGCGGCGAAGGCGTTTCCCACTCCAGGCCCTTCGCGCCCCAGGGATTCGGTCCGGCGATGGGGCCGTAGCGAATGGACCAGAGCAGATAGATCAACGGGATCAAATAACCGATGCCGAGGATGGAAGCGCCGGCGGAGGACATCACGTTGAGCACCTGGAATTCGGTGGGATACACAGCGTAGCGGCGCGGCATGCCCAGGTAGCCCAGCACGAATTGCGGAAAGAACGTCAGGTTGAATCCCACGAAAATAATCAGCGCGGCGAAGCGCGCCCAGCCATCTGGATACATGCGGCCGGTAATTTTCGGCCACCAAAAATGGATGCCGCCCAGGTAGGCCATCACGGCGCCGCCGACCATGATGTAGTGAAAATGCGCGACGATGAAATAAGTGCCGTTCAGGTGCACGTCTGTCGCGAGCGACGCCAGGAACAATCCGGTGAGGCCGCCCATGGTGAACAGACCGATAAAACCGAGGGCGTAGAGCATGGGCGCGTCGTAGGAGATCGAACCTTTATAGAGCGTGGCAGTCCAATTGAAAACCTTCACGGCGGAGGGAATCGCCACCAGGAAACTCAGGCAGGAAAAAATCAGCCCGGCGTAAATGGATTGGCCGGTGACGAACATGTGATGTCCCCACACCAGAAAGCTGATGATGGCGATGGCCAGGCTGGAAAACGCGACGAAGGTGTAGCCGAAAATGCGTTTGCGCGAGAAGCAGGTGATCAGCTCGCTCATCACGCCCATGCCCGGCAGAATCATGATGTACACGGCGGGATGCGAATAGAACCAGAACATATGCTGGAACAGGATGGGATCTCCGCCGATGGCGGGATCGAAGATGCCGATGTGCAATATCCGCTCCAGGCCCAGCAGGAAAAGGGTAATGGCGATTACCGGAGTGCCCAGAATGAAAATGATGCTGGTGGCGTACATCGCCCAGATGAAGAGCGGCAAGCGGAACCAGGTGAGGCCGGGGGCGCGCATCTTGTGAATCGTGACGACGAAATTCAGGCCGGTGAGAATCGAAGAGAAGCCGGTGATGAATACGCCCACTGCCGTGGGAATCACGCTGGTGTGCGAAAAAGTGCTGCTGTAGGGCGTGTAGAACGTCCAGCCGGTATCCACGCCACCGGAAATCACCGCGTAGAGCGTGAAGCACGCGCCGATAACGTAAATGTACCAGCTCAGCAGGTTGAGCCGCGGGAACGCCAGGTCGCGCGCGCCAATCATCATGGGCACCAGGAAATTGCCCAGCGTCGCGGGAATCGAAGGCACCAGGAAGAAGAACACCATGATCACGCCGTGCATGGTGAAGAGTTTGTTGTAAGTTTCCGGAGCCACCAGCGCGCCCTGCGGTTCGACCAGGTGCAGGCGCATCAGCACCGCGAAAAATCCGCCGACGAAGAACATCAGCGTGATCGAGCCCAGGTACAGCAGCGCGATGCGTTTATGGTCCGTGGTGAGCAGCCAGGATTTCACGCCGTAGCTCGCGTTCAAATAATTGACGCGCGATTCGGCCGGAATTTCCTGCCCGGGCATTTCTGGAATGACTGTGGTGCTCATTTCCCGTTCGTCTTCCTTTCTTCCGTCCCGAGCGATTTCACGTAAGCAATCAGTTGCAGCACCTGCTCCTCGTTGATCTGGCCCTGGAAGGAGGGCATGATCGGCGGAAAATTGGGCAGGATGATGGAATTGGGATTCACGATGGCCTGGCGAATCAGCGCTTCATCCACGAGTTTCATGTCGCCGTTGCGCAGTTTTTCCTGTTTTCCGTAGAGGCCCACGAGCGAAGGGCCGCGGCCGCTATTGTCCGCCACGTGGCAAGTGACGCAGCCGAGCTGGGTGAAGAGGCGCTCGCCGGTTTGCGCCATGGATTCGTTGCGCGCGCCGCCGGAAAGCCATGCAGCGTAGTCGGTGGGGGACATCACGTACACCCAGCCGATCATTTCGGCGTGGTCCGCGCCGCAATATTGCGCGCAGAAAATATGATAGGTGCCGATTTTGGTGGCCTGGAACCAGAGCGATGTGTAACGGCCCGGGACAGCGTCTTTTTTCACGCGGAACGCGGGAATGTAGAAATCGTGGATCACGTCTTCGGACGTCATGGTGATTTTGATGGGCGCGTTTACCGGCACGTGCAATTCGTTGATCTCGCGCACGCCTTCGGGATGCTGGATGTGCCACATCCATTGTTTACCGACGACGAAAATTTCCGTGGAGGCTTCGGGCGGACGCGAATTTTCGAAATAGAGGCTGGAAGCCCACACGAAAATCACCACGGTGATCAGCGTGGGAATGATCGTCCAGCTCAGCTCTAGCGCCAGATGCGTTTTGGTGTCCGCGGGGCGCTCGTCGGGCGAGCGGCGGCGGAACCTGATCATGAAATAGAAAATGGTGGCGAAGATCCCGAAGGTGAAGAACAGGGTGATGACCGTCAAGAAATAGTAGAGATGATCTACGCTGTCCGCGATGGATGACGCGGAGATGGGATGGATGGGAATCGCGGCTGCAGCGATGGCCGCGGCCACGTTCGTGAAGCCCGTTTGCATCAGACCCGTGATCATCAGTTTCTCAGTGAACCTCTGGCGATTCTCAGCGTGGCCGGCGGACGAATGAACGGCGGCGGCGCACTTGCTGCTTCAAACTTTTCTTTGCGGCAGGGCGTAACGCTCGCCGCGGAACAGAATCAACATCGCGATCCCCAGGATCAATACCGTCAGCGCGCCGCCGGCCTGGATGACGCGCGAAATCAGCAGGCCGTATTTTCCCGTCGCGGGATCGTAGTGATAGCAGAACAGCAGAACCTGATCCACGGGCGTGCCGATCTTTCCTTCGGATGCTTCCACCAATCCCAGCCGCAGTTCGCGGGACGGATATTGAATGCCGTAGAAATAGCGCGAGATTTTTCCTTCGGGCGTGAGCAGCATGATGGCGCTGGCGTGCGCGAACTGCTTGGTATCGGGATCGTAGGCGTAGCGAAATCCCACCGCGTCGGCCAGTTGCTTGATTTGCGGCTCGTCTCCGGTGAGGAAATGCCAGCCTTGCGCGGCGCCGGGGCGGCCGTACATGCCGACGTACATTTCCTGTTTCACTTTGGCCAGGACGTGCGACTCGGTGGGATCAATGCTGATGGTGACGACTTCGAATTGTTTGCCGATGTCCGTCGTGGGCAATTCCTTCAGGCCGGATTCCACTCCGTTCAGCACCTGGGTGCAGAGCATCGGGCAGTTGTAATAGACCAGCGTGAGGATCACGGGCTTCTGGCCGAAAAATTGTGCGAGCTGGACGGTTTGGCCGTTCTCGTCGCGGAACGCGAGGTTCAGCGGGATCGTTTGGTTCAATTTTTGATCAATGCCGACGTTTTTCAGGAGCTCGGGGCGCACGCCAACACTTTGCATCGGGTCTGACGCTAATTGCGCGGCAGCGCCGGGAGCGAGCGGCAGAAATGCGGCGGCTGCTGCCACGAATGACAGCAACGCGTGACGGCAGCCGAATTTGTGGGACGCGAACACGCTAGTGCCTGACCTCCTGACTCATTTCCATATCCTTATCGCGCTCCAGAACGTAGCCGCATGGGCCGGTCTGGTCCTGATCTGCAACATCGGGCACAAAAGGCGCGGGGTTGCTTACGCCCGCGGGAATATCTCCTGAGGCGCGCGACGGCAGGCCTTGCTGCAGCGTCAGCTCCATGGCGCGATCCACCGGAATGCGCACTACGCCGTTGTGCTCGTCCGCCCATCCGTAAGTGTTCAGAAGCTTGTCCTGCTGCTCGCAGTAGGCGTGCAACTCGGCGCGTGGTTCCACTTGCAGACGCGGGGCCGGCGGCAGCACGCGCGCGTTCTCAAACGGCGAAGCGGGTTTGCCGAGGCTCTGCACCTTGCCGTAAAAATCAAACAGCCACGCCATCGAGAAGAAAACGACGACCAGGACCGCAATGAGCCACGCGCCCGAATGCAGCAGGCCGCGCGTGTCGGCGTCACTGCGTTCGTAGCCTTCGTTCGAGCCGCCCGGCGAAGGGGGCTGTCCTGGCGCGTTTTTAGTCTCCATGCTCATGCAGGAGCTCTCCTTCGAATCGCGGGTCGTGCAGCGGCAGCAGCGGCATTTTCCCGAGCTGCCAGAAATAGGTGGCGATCCACAACGCGCCAATTACCGCCAGCCAAAAAATATCCCACACCAGCGAACCCAGGCGCGGGCCGTCTTTTTCATAGGCCGGGACCATCAGCCAGTACACGTCCACCATGCTGAGGAGGATCATCATGGCGGCGACGGCGGCGAGGCGATGCACGCGGCGCTTCACGTTGCGTTGCAGCAGCAGCAGGAAAGGCAGCGCGAAATGCAGCACGATCAGAACGACGGCGAGTTTGCCCCAGCCTCCGAACGCGCGCGTCATGTACCAGGGAATTTCGTCTTTGATATTTCCGGCCCAGATGATCAGGAATTGCGAAAACGAGAGGTAGGCCCAGAGCATGGTAAAGGCCAGCATCAGGTTGCCCAAGTCGTTGAATTGGCCGGGCGTCACTTTTTCGCGGATTTCTTTGCCGCGTTCATCGTCGCTGAGGCGGCGCAGGACGAAAATCACGAAGGACATCGCGGTGAGCGCGCTGACGATCATGAAAATCATGCCGTAGATGGTGGAGAACCATGCCGGCTCAAGCGACATCACCCAGTCAATCATCGCGAACGATACGGCCATGCCCCACAGGATCAGGCCCGGGCCGCTGATGCCTTCCAGATACTTCGCATAGCGCGGGTCGCCCGTGGCGTCCTGCTCGCGCGACCATTTATTCAGGAAATGAGCCAGGCCCATCAGGATGGCGAAATAAATTACGGCGCGCACGATGAAAAAGTTCGGGCTCAGGTACGCCAGCTTGAAATGGAAATTCGGATTGTGGAGCATTTCTTCCGGCGGATACACCCAGGGATAGATGCTCTTCATGGCGAGCAGGATCGGGATGAAGAGCAATGCCATCACGCCGAAGGTGCGCGAGCCGGCTTCGAGCAGCCTGCGGATCGGATAGCCCCACCAGCCGCCGGTGAGGTGATGCATCATTAAGATGGCCGTGCAGCCGAGCGGAATCATCAGCCAATAGATGTAGGCCAGAAGATAGGCGTGCGCGATTTGGCTGCCGAAGGTCATTGCGGTTGCCCCGCATTCTGCTGATTCAATTGCGAACGATCCGATTGCGGCACGTCCTGCTCGGTGGCGTGTTCGCTGAGCTGCAGCACGCGAATGTACGCGGCGATGCGCCAGCGATCTTCCGGCTCGATGCGCGATGCGTAGCTGTACATGGAGCCGTAGCCGTTGGACATGACGTCGAAGAAATGTCCGACGGGAGCCTGGCGCAGGCGGTCAATGTGATACGAGGGTGGCGGCGGAAATCCGCGCTGCACCACGATGCCCTGGCCGCTGCCGGTGTAATCGTGGCAGGGCGTGCAATAGATGTTGTAGCGCTGGCGTCCGCGTTCGAGATCTGCGCGCGTGATCGGGAAGGGGAACTTGTTCGCGATCACGCCATTTTCTTTTCCGGTGTAGAGAAGTTCGTCCAGGCGCAATTGGCCGCGCGCTACGGTGCCGGGAACCACGGGGCGCTCGCTGCGGCCGTCGTCGAAGAAGGTGGTGGGCTCGTAGGGCAGGTACTTGGGCTGCTGGTGCATGTCCATGCGGCAACCTGCCAGCAGCAGCGCCACCGCGCCCAGGCAAATCAAGTTTGCCGCGCGCGCCTTTAGTAGCGCCGGCGTCCGGCCGGCTCTTTTCTTGCTGGCACCTTCACTATCCACCACCGCACCAACGCCGTAGGCGCGGCATAAGTTAGCCCAGCCCGGAAGGGCTGGGACACGATGCAACGAGAACACCCAGCGCCGTAGGTGCGGCACATGCCTGGACACCCCGCCTTTGCGACGTGCCTGAATATCGAATTGACCTCTAGACTTCAATTTCAAATACTCCGTGTGGATTCAAGCCTTCCAGGAATTTTTTAGTTTTCGATAAATCGAAAAGTTTGTCGCGCACCTTAACCACCAGGAAAAAGCGGTCGTTGGACGCGAGCGCAAACCGCGCCACATTGAATACCGGGTGGTACGGTGTAGGCAGCCCGTTCATCGCCAGCATGCCGAACACGGCGCACAACGCCGCGCCCAGAACCGTAAGCTCGAAAGTAATCGGAATGAACGCGGGCCAGCTGTTGTAGGGCTTGCCGCCTACGTTCAGCGGATAGCTGATCACGTTGGCGTAATACTGCATGAAAAAGCCGGTGAGTCCGCCGACCAGCCCGCCGATGAAGACGATCACCGGCAGAATCGTGCCGTGAAAACCGACGGCTTCGGCCAGGCCTTCGATGGGCAGCGGCGAGAACGCGTCAATCTTCTTGTAGCCCGCGTCGTGCGTGCGCTGCGCGGCCGCCAGCAGCTCCTGCGGCGTCTCGAACTCCGCCAGCAATCCGTAAAGTGGTTTGCGCTTCATAAAGCTATCCGTGAATCTCCGGATTAGGATTCAGCACGCGCGCCAGGTACGTGGTGCGCGGGCGCGTGTTCAAATCATCCAGCAAGCCGTAATTGCGCGATTGCGCTTTCCATTTGGAGACGCGGCTGTTCGGGTCGTTGATGTTGCCGAAGACAATCGCCTCCGCGGGGCAGGCGCCCTGGCAGGCGGTGACGATTTCGCCGTCGCGTACTTCGCGGTCTTGTTCTTCCGAAGTGATCTTCGCGGCGTTGATGCGCTGCACGCAGTAGCTGCATTTTTCCATTACGCCGCGGCTGCGCACGGTGACGTTGGGATTGCGCGAGCCATACAAGCTGGGCGTGGTGTAATCCGAATACAGCAGGAAATTGAAGCGCCGCACTTTGTAGGGGCAATTGTTCGAGCAGTAGCGCGTGCCCACGCAGCGGTTGTAAACCATTTCGTTCAGGCCTTCGGGGCTGTGCACGGTGGCTCCCACGGGGCAGACCACTTCGCAGGGCGCGTTTTCGCAGTGCATGCAGAGCACCGGCTCGTAATACGTTTCGGGATTATCAATGCCGCCGCGGAAGTAGGTGTCCACGCGGATCCAGTGCATCGCGCGGCCCTTCATCACCTGTTCCTTGCCAACCACCGGAATATTATTTTCGGCCTGGCAGGCGACCACGCACGCGTTGCAGCCGACGCATTTGTTCAGGTCCACGGCCAGGCCCCAGGCGTAACCTTCGGATTTGAAGCCGGGATAAAGCGTCAGGCCCTTCGTAGCTTCTTCGTGCGGGTCTTTAGCGAAGTTCGGGTCTTTTTGCCATTCTTCCAGCGTAGCGATGCGCACCAGGTCGCGGCGCGCCGCTTCCACGCCTTCTTTTTCCACCTGATGCCCGTCCTGGTCAATCACGTACTGATGCTGCGTCACCGCGAAATAATATTTCTCGCCGGTCTTTTCGATTTTCAGTCCGGGGGCGATCCACGGAGCGCTGGAGGTGCGGATGAAATTGGCGTTGAAGCCTGGGCCAGTGCCGACGCTGCCGGCGCGGCGGCGTCCGTAGCCCAGGTGCAGCGTCACGACATTGTCCGCGTGCCCCGGAACGATTACGACGCCTGCCTTCGTTTCGTGTCCCGCGAGCTGCAGCTTTACGTAATCGCCGTCGGCGAGCGCCAAATGCTGGGCTGTCGCGGGGCTGACCATCGCGGCGTTGTCCCACGTTAATTTTGTGTTGGGCTTGGGCAATTCCTGCAGCCAGCCGTTATTGGCGAAGCGGCCATCGAAAATTGTGGGGTCCGGGCGGAAGGCGATTTGCAGTTGTTCGCCCGGAGTGTCCTGTATTTGCTTGGCGATGTCTCCGCGCGGCGCCACAGAAATTGCGGGCAGCGCGGTTCCGGCCATTACGCCATCGTGCAGCGAGTGTTCCCAGTAGGCATCGAAGGCTTTGTCTTTTTCCGGACGCACGCTTTTCCAATAATCCTGCACGATATCGTGGCCGGATTTTCCAGCGTTTCCGGCGAGCACTTCCAGGATTTCGTACGGAGAGTGGCCGTCGTACAGCGGTTGGATCAGCGGCTGAATCACGCCTATCGTGCCGTCGAACGCGCGCGCGTCACCCCAGGATTCCAGGAAGTGCGCCGCGGGCACGTGCCAATGGCACAGCTCGGCGGTTTCGTCGTAATACAGGCCGGAATGCACGCGCGTTTTCACTTTCAGCAGCGCGGGGCCGAAGTCGAAATCCACCGGCGCGTCGTACACGGGATTATTTCCGCCGAGCATGAAGAGCAGGTCCACTTTTCCGGCGTTGATGTCGTTCACCAGGTCGCGCAGCGATTCCATTTCGTTTACGGGATTCGCTTCGAGCGGCTCGGTGTAGTACACGGTCTTACCGACGTTGCCGAGAGCTGCGTTCATGGCGTGGGCGAGTGCGTGGACGGCCGGCGGCTGTTCTTCGCCGGCAATCACGAGCGATGCGCCGCGATGCGCCGCGAGATCTTTCGCTGCCGCGCGAGTCCATTCGGCGGGAATTGCGCTGCTGGACGCGCCGCTGTTCGCTGCTGCAACTCCGGTGGCGGCGGCGAGTTCGCGCGCGAACGCTTCGATGTCGCTAGCGCGCAACGACTTGCGATGATCGGCCACCGCTCCGGTGCTCGACGGCATGCTCTCGACCACGTACAGGCGATTCAAATTCGCGTTCTTTCCGTCAATCACGCGGCGCGAAGAAAATTCGCGGGCATAGCGCACGTGGCCCGGGCCGGAGGAAACGAAATCGGCATCGAGCGAGACGATCACGTCGGCCTGGTCCATGCGATACACGGTGTTCACCGGCTTGCCGAAAGCCAGGCGCGCGCCTTCGCGGGAATTGTCGCGGCCGCAAGGCTCATACTGATGCCATTTCGCGGCAGGCAATTTTTTCAGGATCGCGGCGATCTGCGCGGCGAGCGTTGGCGAGGTCACGGTGTCCGTCAAAATCCGCAGGCCGCTGCCGTCGGCGGACATCGCGGCTTTCTCGTTGCCCATCGCCGTCAGGAACGCGGCCCAGCTACTGATGCGTCCTTGGAGCACGATTGTTTGCGAGCGGTCCGGGTCGTAAAGGCCCAGCGTCGCGGCTTGCGCGAACACGTCCGTGCCGCCCAGGCTGCCGGGATGCTCGGGATTGCCTTCGATTTTGGTGGGCCGGCCCATGTGGCTTTCGACGAGCAGGCCCGCGGCGACTCCGGCGAGCGGCATGGACGTGGCGTAGAAGAGCGGCTTGCCGGCGACAATCTCTTCGGGCGCTTTCACATACGGTACGATTTTTTGCGTCGGCAGTTTCGTGCAGGCGCTCAGCCCCGCCAGCGCCGCCGAAGCCGCCGCCAGTTTCAGCACGTCGCGGCGATTCAAGCCCTCGGAATCTTTCGCGGGGTCGTGTGGAAATTCATTTTCCAGGAATTCGCGATATTCCGTCGTTTCCGACAATTCTTCCAGGCTCTGCCAGAAGCGTTTGCCATTTTCCTGCGCCAGCTTCGCGCGCAGCGCTGCCAGGTCCATCGCCTGCGGAACTTTCGGGTTGAGGTCGGAGCTCATCGTTTTCTTTTTTTCGCCTTCAGCGGTGACACGTCGAACAAGTTGTCAGACTGTGAATTTTGTACTCTTTTACCAGTTTCGCGCCGAGTTCCAGCTGATTCGACGGCGTCACATACCCCGGATCGAATACCTTGGATTTCTCGCGCACATATTTTTCCGGCTCGCGGTGGCAATCCAGGCACCACTCCATGTATAGCGTGTTGGCTTTCCAGGTCAGGGGCATTTCGGCCACTTGTCCGTGGCAGGTGGTGCAGCCGATGCCTTTGCTGACGTGAATGCTGTGATCGAAATAGACGAAATCCGGCAGCGCGTTCACGCGCGTCCAGGCGATGGATTTGTCGTCCCGATAGCTGGCGCGCACCGGCTCGAGCATCGGGGCCTTCGTCCAGATCTGCGAGTGGCAGGTCATGCAGGTCTGTGTCGGCGGCACTCCGGCGAACGAGGATTTCTCCACCGTCGTGTGGCAGTAGCGGCAATCAATGCCCAGCTCGCCGGCATGATGCTTGTGGCTGAAGGGCACGGGTTGCTCGCGCGCTTCGTTCACGCGCGTGTAGATGGGCGAAAGCTCGATCGCATACAGCACCCCACCCAGCAACGCCAGAATGAAGACGGCGCCGTAGATGCTCACCCGCGAGATGGTGTTCGTGCTGTGATGAAAAATTTGCATCAGTTCCCGTGACTGCGTTTATTTCTTGGGATTCTCCCCGTCCGTTTCTTCCACCAGCGTGCGCATTTCGTAAATCGAAATCACCGGCAGGAAGCGGATGAACAGGAACAGCAACGTCAAAAATAGTCCGATGGTGCCGACGTAGGTGGCCCAATCCCACCTTGTCGGGTAGTACATGCCCCAGGAAGAGGGCAGAAAATCGCGGTGCAGGCTGATGACCACGATCACGAAGCGCTCCAGCCACATGCCCACGTTCACGATCAGCGAAATGATGAACAGGATCATCACGTTGTTGCGCACGCTGCGCAGCCACATGATTTGCGGGATTACGATGTTGCAGGCGATCAGCATCCAGTAGAAATAAGCGTATGGCGGGCTCGTCATGCGATCAACGACAACGAAGCGGTCGAAGGGATTGCCGCTGTAAAACGCCATGAAAGTTTCCATCATGTAGCCGTAGGCGACGATCAGCCCTGTGGCGAGCATCACTTTGGCCATGTTGCCCAGGTGGCGCATGGTGATGAAATCTTCCAGGTTGTAGAACTTCCGTATGGGGATGGCGAGAGTCATCACCATCGCGAAGCCGGAATAAATCGCGCCGGCGACGAAGTACGGCGGGAAAATCGTAGTGTGCCAGCCGGCCACCTGCGCCACGGAGAAATCGAAGCTCACAACCGTGTGCACGGAAACCACCAGCGGCGTCGCCAGTCCGGCCAGCAGGATGGAGGCAGTCTCGTAACGCGACCAGTGCACGGCGGAACCGCGCCAGCCCATCGCCAGAATGCCGTAAACCACTTTCGCCGCGCGGTTTCTGGCGCGGTCGCGCAGCGTGGCCAAGTCTGGAACCAAGCCCACGAACCAGAACAGCAGCGATACGGTGGCGTATGTGGACACCGCGAAAACGTCCCAAACCAGCGGGCTGCGGAATTGCGGCCAGAGCCACATGGGATTGGGCAGGGGCATCAGCCAATAGAAGAGCCACGGGCGCCCCATATGCAGCAGCGGGAACATTCCGGCGCAGGCGACTGCAAATAGCGTCATGGCTTCCGCGAAACGGTTGATCGAGGTGCGCCACTGCTGCCGCAACAAAAGCAAAATCGCGGAAATCAGCGTTCCGGCATGGCCGATGCCGATCCACCACACGAAATTGACGATTGCGAAGCCCCAGCCGATGGGAATGTTGATGCCCCAGATGCCTACGCCCTTGATGAGCAGGTAGCCAAGCGTGAAATTCAGCAGCATCAACAGCGAGAAGGAAAACGCGAAACCGATAACCCAGCCCTTGGACGTGCCGCGTCCGAGCACAATTGAGCTGATCTTGTCGGTGACGGTGCCCAGCGTGTAGCCCGGCTCAATGATCGGATGAGCCGAGGTCGCTTCGTTCGGACTTTGCAGGCCTTCCGGGTCCACGCGGTCGCCTCAGAACAGAATAGATGCTCGCGAGCTTAAATCCGGGGCATTAGAGATTACGAAATCGCCGCTTGCTCGACCCCAGGATGCCGGCGACTTACGGTTGATGGCTGTTGTGAGTTGCAAAAAATCGGGACACACGCGGGGCGATGCAAAAACACGCCGCCCCCGGGGACACACTTAAGACCCGATAGCATAAAACCGGAGGCGCGCTGACGCAAGTTGAAAGAAAATGTTTTTCAGTGAAGTTTTAATGTTGCCCGCGGCGGAATATCGTGCTCGTCCGGAAGGTCGCGCGCAATTCGAGAATTGCCGCCGCAACATTCAGCAATTGCTGGCCGCGCCGTTATCCTTTTCCCGCAACAGCGGGAGAAGCCTGCCTGCCGCAGGCAGTCATCTCTTTTGGATTTTTCTCCTCGCGCGCCTCTCTCTGTGACTCTGTGCCTCTGTGGCAAAGGTTTTCTCTGCGCCTCTGCGGTAAACGCCTCTATCTTTCTCAGATTTTTCTCCGCTTTTCCTCTGTTTTCTCTGTGTAAGATCTTTTGACTTTATCTGTGTTCATCTGCGTTCATCTGTGGTGCCCTTGAATTACCCCTTGTTCCACAGCAGCGTCAGATTAGGATCGATCACAATGCGCATCGGCCGAATGCGCGATTCAAAATGAAAGCGCGTTTCCGCCCCGGTCGTCACCACCACGCCGAGGCGCTCGGGTTTGCCGCCGATGCGCAGCGCATAGAGCGGCACCGGAGCCGTGAATGCATCTTCGGTTCCCAGTTGCTCCAGTCTGCCGCTCACGACGAAAGCGCTGCCGCGCGGCTTCACTTCGAACTTCACCGTGTAGCGCGGCAGGTCCGTGCCGCGCACCCACTGGTCGAAGAACCAATCCATGCGATGCGTGCCTTCGATGTCCATGGCGGGGGTCATGTGCTGCTCGACGGCGTGTTGGAAATCGGCCGTGGAGAGCGGGCGGAACTGATGCTCGGCGAGAATCGCGTGCAGCAGCTGGCGGAAGCGCGCGTCCGGGTCTTTCGCGTTCGGCTCGCGCAGCATTTCGCGCAACATGTGGATCACCCATGTGCCTTTGCCGTAGATCAAAGTGTTGTAAGCGTCCGGGACCTTTAGCGAACCCAGACGCGGGCCCAGCACCAGCGGGCCAACCGCTTCGATGGAATGCTCCGTGCCGGGAACTTTCGCGGTCAGCTGCGCGCGATAATGTTCCAGCCAATTTGTGAGCCGGTGCTGCGCGGGTTTCTTGCTGTCCGCATACCAAAGCGCCAGATAATTCGCCATCGCCTCTTCAATCCACACGTCGCGATAGCTCTCCGCGCCGGCCACGTTGCCCCACCACTGATGCGCCACTTCATGAAAGGGCATCAGGTCGCGCGCTTCGCTCTGCGCCCACTCATCCAGGCCGGCGCGTTCCTGCGTTTCCGGCGCCAGGAAAGCGAGCGTCGAGAGATACACCAGGCCGGGCCAGCCTTGTCCGAAGGAACCGGGAATTTGCGCCACACTCAGATGCTCGAAGGGAAACGCGCCGTTCACATTTTCGAAAAAATGGATGGAGTCCTGCATACTCGCGCCGAGTTGCTTTAACGCCGACGTGGGACTCGGCGGGGGAGGCTGGTCCGCGGCGCCGGACAATGGGTCGGTATCCTTAAAGCGATCGAGCATGGAGGGCGGCGGCAGGGCGTTCGGCGCCGCGGTCTCCAGACGGGCCATGATCGCTTCTTCGAGTTCTTTGTTGGCATACACCTGAATCTTCGGTTGTCCCGCGGTGCTGGCCATCTGGTACTGGCTCAAGTTGAAGCCCGCGGTGGGAAAGCGCGTCTCCGAACGCCAGCGGCCGGATTTTGTTTCCGCGTCCTCGCGCGCTTCGGATTCCATGCCGGTGGCAACCAGCGTCAAGCGCTTGGGCCAGTGAAAGGTGAGGTCGTAAGGCGTGAAATGTTCGCCGCCGATGTGCGCGTACCAGGCGCCGCGTTCGCCGACGAAATAGGCGCCGTTCCCGGCGTCGGTGATCACGTTGCCGTGATAGGCAATCTGCAGGCGAAAATCCGCGCCGGCGGGCTTTCCCGCGGGCAGCACTGCCAGAATGAAATCGTTGCCGCGCCGGGCGGCGTCGCGGCGGCTGAGTTCTTCATTTTGAAAATAGGGGAGGGGCTGGCCGTCCTCGCTCTGAATATCGTCCACGGTGAGGTGGCGCGAAAGCTCGACGGCGACCACGCGTTCACCGGAGCGGCCGGCGCGCAGGTGCAGCGTGCTCTTGCCCTGCAGTGATAGATCGTCGGCAATGGTGGACTCGACGCGATAATCCAGCGGGATGAAGGACTCGGTGCGCGCGGGCGGCGAATTTGCGGCGGGGAACGAAGCCCACACGTCGTAGGAGCGGACGCCGTCGCTGAAACGCGGCTGTCCGATGGTCACCTGTTCTTCGCGGCGGGTATCCAGGGATACTTCTACCGCTCCCGCGGTATCCGTTTGCAGCAAAATGTAAAAGTAGGGAACTGCGGCGTCGGCCAGCCAATCCACCATGATGCGCAGCGAATGCGTGGGTGCAAGTCCAGCGGCGAGAGGAGTCCAGTGCGCGGTGAAATCGGGATCGGTGGCGGGCTCGACGCCGTCTTGCGCGAGCTGGCGTTGCAGCTCGGCGGCGGTGTCGTCCGTGAAACGGATGTAGGCGTCTGAAAACGGCTGATCGAGGATGGGCACGCCGATGAACTGCGCGAGCGAACGGCGCTCGCCGCGTTCGTGCGGCGTGGCGATCACGTGGCCGCGACCGGAAAAGACTGCCCCGGTGATGCGGCCGCCGAGCGGCTCCAGAAATGCCAGCTTGCCTTCCGTGAATGTGAAACTCACTACGTCGCGGCGGAGCGCCAGGTCCTTTACGGAGTAAACGTGCGCTCCATCCGGCCGCAGCGCGTTGAGCGCTTCGTAGAGCGCGCGCGGATCGGTGGGAATGGTTGCGGTTGCGGTATCCTGCTGCTGGGTGTAGGCCGGTTGTGGCGTGGGACTTTGCGCTGCAGTGCTGCGGGGGGTGATGCCGATACATGCAGCGCCGAGCAGCAGCAGAACGGCCAGAGAAAATCGCATGAATCTGCGCACGCATTGGACTGTACAACTTTGATTGGCGCTAGTAAAAGCCACGTTTTCCCGGTCCTCTGTTTGGTCGTGCCCTAAATCGTCCCGCCACTCACCACGGTAGTCTGCACGGTGATCCCGCGCCGCAGCTTCACATTTCACTGTCCAATTTCGCCGGCCCAGGCCATCTCGGAGTGCGGCCGCTTGCCGCCGCCTTTCTTAGCCGAAGCTTGCTTCGGCGCTCGCTCCGCAGCGCGACCCGGCTGCGCTCTGCATCCTCTGCGACCTCTTGATTTGCTTGCCCGTAAATTAGGACACTGTCCTCTGTCTTGATTGTTTGACGCAGGCCGCGGACAAATCGTGGCCTGGTCGCCCCGCGCTCCCTGTTCGGTGGGACAGGCTGTACTACTTAGGGCATCAGCGCCGAAGGAGCGCGCCCGCGTGGCCTGACGCGCTTGTAAAATTTGGGTGTGCGTCACGCAGCGCCCATTGCGTCGCTTGTCCTGCTGGTCGTGTCTTCGGCGGCCGCCGATACCATCGTGCTCAAGAACGGGCGGCGGATTGTGGCTTCCAGCGTCACCGAAGATGGCGACCGCGTCCGCTACGAAACTTCCGCCGGCACGATGTCCATCCCGAAATCCATCGTCGCGCGCATTGATCGTGACGGCTTCGGCTATTCTTCCACCACCGGTGCCTCCAGCGCCGCAAGCGATCCGCCGGTTACGGCGCCGCACGTGGATCCGGTGCGCGGCTACGACGACATCGCGCGCTTGGTGATCCACGACAACGCGATCGATTTCGGCTACATCTCGCAGGTCGAAACGGACGCCCGTTCGCACGCGCCTCTCGCCATCGAAAAAGTGGCCGCCGCGCATTACGCTGCCGCGCAATTTCTGGAAAGCAAGGGCGACACCGCCAGCGCAATTGACCATTACCGCGAGGCTTTAAGCTTCGCGCCGGAAAATCTGCCCCTGCTGCTGAATCTGGCGGTACTCTATCTGCACCAGAGCCAGTTCACTTCGGCCCTCGAGCCTCTGGAACGCGCGCGGCGCATCGCGCCGGATTCGCCGGACGTCGCTAAGCTCACCGGCTGGGCCTACTACGGCGCGAACAAAATGGATTTGGCGGTGGCGGAATGGCATCGCGCGCAGAAATTGCGGCCGGATGCGGACGTGGAACGCGCGCTGGAAAAAGCCGAGCGCGACAAAGCCGAGGAAGAAAGTTACCGCGAAGGCGAGACCGCGCACTTCGATCTGAAATATAACGGCAGCGCCACGCCGGACCTGGCGCGTGGCATCATGCGCGTCCTGGAAGATGATTTTCGCGATCTGGAATCGCAGCTGGACTACACGCCGCCGGATTCGATTGGCGTGATTCTTTATACCGGCCAATCTTTTGCGGACATCACCCGCGCGCCCAGCTGGGTCGGCGCGCTGAACGATGGGCGCATGCGCATTCCGGTGCAGGGGTTGACGGCCGTCACGCCGGAGCTGGCACGCGTGTTAAAACATGAGTTAACCCACAGCTTCATCGGCCAGAAAACGCACAATCGCGCGCCCACCTGGTTGCAGGAGGGCGTAGCCCAGTATATGGAAGGGCGGCGCAGCGCGGGCACGGCTGGCGCGTTGCTGAACGCTGCAGGCCAGGGAGAACTGCCGGCTCTTGGCTGGGCTGGAGGGATCGTGGATGGGATTGGGCGGCGGCGAGGCCTCGCTCGCATATGCCTGGTCGCTCGCGGTGGTGGAATCCATCATTCAGACCGGTGGCATGGGCGACATCACGCGCCTGCTCGGCGATATTTCCACTGCGCCAGACGCCGAACAGGCCCTGCGTGAGTCGCTGCACTCCGATTACGCCGATTTGCAGCAGCAAGCCATCACATATCTTCACCAGCAGGATGTGCGCTAGCCGTCGTGGCGCCGGCGTCTCGCCGGCTCTTCGCGGTTTCGAATCAGCAGGCACACGTCCAGATAACGCGGAAATTTACGTCGTACGTAGGGGCGCTGCTTGCTGCGCCCCAGCTTGCCACCCCGTCAGCCGCATCGCAGACTTGTACCTGCCTTTCTCTGCGTCCTCTGCGCCTCTGCGGTAAATCCTCCCGCCTTCTCAGATTTACCTCCGCCTTTCCTCTGTGCACTCTGTGTAAAATCTTTTGTCTTAGGCGGCAACTACAGCGTAGCCAGCAACCCCGCAATCAACGCCGCACGCTCCGGCAGCCGGCGAATAACCACATGCTCCCGCGGGCTATGCGCTCCATCCCCCACCGCGCCCAGTCCATCCAAAGTCGGCACGCCCAGCGCCGCTGTAAAACTTCCGTCCGATCCTCCGCCGGTGGATGCTTCACCGAGCGCCACTCCCATCTCGCGCATCAACGATTGCGCCACCCCAAATAATTTCCGCACCGCAGCCGTGCGCTCCAGCGGCGGACGATCCGCCCCGCCGCGCACCACCACGCGCGCCCCTTTCAAGATCGGCCGCAAGGCACGCAGCTGGCGATTAATCCGCGGCACATCCGCCGCCCGCGCATAGCGAATATCCACCAGCGCGCGCGCGTGTTCCGGTACCACGTTGGTGATCGTCCCGCCGCTCACCACGGTAGTCTGCACCGTGATCCCGCGTCGCGCATCGTTCATCTCCATCAGCCGCGCGATTTGCAGCGCCATCTCGTGCACCGCGTTCACGCCTTTCTCCGGATCAATTCCCGCATGCGCCGAGCGCCCGGTCACAAGTATTTCCGCGCCGCCCACGCCTTTTCGCTGCGTCTTCAGTCGGCCTTCGCTGCCGAACGACGGCTCCAGCACCAGCACCGCATCGCTGCGCCGCGCTTCCTGCTCGATCGCACGCCGCGAACTTTCGCTGCCAATCTCTTCGTCCGAAGTCCACAGAAACACGAACCGTTTCTTCGGCTGTACACCCAGCGCGCGCAAAGCATCCACCGCAAAGAGCGCCAGCACGATGCCGCCCTTCATATCAAAAGTTCCCGGCCCCCAAGCCCGCCCCTCGCCACGCGAAACGGCATCTTCGCCAGCGTGCCGAGCGGGTACACCGTGTCCGTGTGCCCCAACACCATGATTTGCCCGCTCGCCCGCCCCGCCCCATCCCAAATTTCTGCGCGCACATGGTTCCCACGTTCCCGCTGCCGCAAAATCCGCACCTTCGCCCCGCGCCGCCGCCATTCCCGCGCCACCATCGCCGCACATTCGTCCACCGCGCCCTTCACATGGCTCGGCGATTCGCAGCGCACAAATTCCCCCAGCAATTTCACCATCTCGCCCTGCCGCCCCCGCAATTCGCGCAGGATTTGCTTCATCGGCACGTTTTCCGAATGCATCACAGAAGCCATTCGCGTTTCACCCGCCGCCATGCTAGCAGAGATGCCGAGCCGCGGCACGCCGTGAGGCTGACAGCAATCTTCTTTCGCGTTATGCTTCCGCAATGCGCTCGCGAATCCCCGGTACCGGCCTGCTGCTGGCCTTCACGCTGCTCGTTCCTCACGCCATTCACGCCCAGGATGCTGGCGCCGCGAAGAATGTCGCGCCATCCGCCGAACAAAACGCTGCGGGCTCGGGACAGCCCGCGCAGCCGAAAGATACGCTCTTGCTGACTGCCGGCGCGAATCACGCTCCCGTATCAATTTCGCTCGCGGAATTTCGCGCGCATGCCGCAGGTGAGCATCACCGTGCACAACGCGCACGCCAACGTTGATGAAACTTACTCGGGCGTGCCGCTTGCCGCGTTGCTCGCGAAACTCGATGCGCCGCTCGGTGACCATTTGCGCGGCAAAGCGCTCGCGAGCTACATCGTCGCCTCAGGCTCGGATGGATACTCCGTGGTGCTGTCTATCGCCGAAGCCGATCCCAGTTTTCACGGTGGCGAAATATTGGTAGCCGACGCACGCGACGGCCAGCCGCTCGGCAAATCCGGCCCATTCCAGCTGATCATCTCCGAAGACAAGCGCCCCGCCCGCTGGGTTCACAACCTCGTTTCAATTTCTCTGCAGTCGGCCAACTGACTCATACACAGGCTGATGTCCAATTTCGCCGGCCGAGGTCATCTGGGAGTGCGGCGGCTTGCCGCCGCCTTTGCAAGCCGAAGCTTGCTTCGGCGCTCGCTCCGTAGCGCAACCCGTTTCCGCGGCACATTGGATGCGAACTCTTCATTTGCGTGCCCGCAGTTTAGAACGCCACCGCCGGCGGCATCTGATTCCCACCCGCCTGCGTTTCGTATAGAATTGTTCGATTGTGCGCTTGCGAAAATAGTGCGCGGCTGAAAGCCGCCCAGCGCAACAACGGGCCCAGCTCGAAATACAAGCGACTGATAGGCGACCAATAGGCGCTTCGTACGCAATCAATACACATGAATGCGAAGGCAGAGGCCAACACACGATGCTCCTCGATAGCATAGCGATCCAGAAGATCCTGCCGCACCGCTACCCGTTCCTTTTGGTGGACGCCATCGAAGAAATGGAACCTAAGAAGCGGATTGTGGGAATCAAGAACGTCACCATCAACGAATACTTCTTTCAAGGCCATTTTCCCGGCAAGCCGGTAATGCCGGGCGTGCTGATCATCGAATCCATGGCGCAAATCGGGGGCCTGCTGCTGTTGCTGGACATCAAAGATCGCGACAACAAGCTGCTCTACATGGCTGGAATTGACTACGCGCGTTTTCGCCGCCCGGTGATTCCCGGCGACCAACTAAGAGTCGAAGCGAACGTCCTCAGCTTTAAAGGGCCATTTTGTAAGATAGCCGCGTGGGCGCGGGTGAACGGCGAACTGGCCGTCGAAGCCACACTGATGTGCGCCATGGTGGACGTCAAAGCCGATGGCACGCCCGAACGCTCCACAAATTCCGTCACGCACGTTCCGGTGAAGAAGTAGATGAGTGAGATTGACTCCCGCGCCATCGTTGCGTCCAGCGCGAAAATTGGCAAGGACGCAAGAATCGGCGCTTTCGCCGTCGTGGGCGACGAAGTCGAATTGGGCGACGGCTGCATCGTGGATGATCACGCCATCGTGCGCGGCCCCGCGCGCTTGGGCCGCGCGAATCACGTCTATTCGTTTGCGGTAGTCGGCGGCGATCCGCAGGACCTCACTTACAAGGGCGAGCGCGTTTCCATCGAAGTGGGCGACCACAACGAATTCCGCGAATTTTCCACGGTGAATCGCGGCACGGTAAAGGGCGGCGGCGTTACGCGCGTGGGCAGCAACAATCTGATCATGTCCTACGCGCACGTGGGGCACGATAGCCAGCTGGGGGATTTCAATATTCTGGTGAATGGCGCGACGCTTGCCGGCCACGTCATCATCGAAGACCACGCGCAAGTGGGCGCGTTCTGCCCGGTGCACCAGTTCTGCCGCATCGGCAAGCATTCCTACATCGCGGCGCATACGGTGATCACTCAGGATGTGCCGCCATTTTCCAAAATTGTGGCGCCGCGCGGCACGCGCTGCTTCGGCGTGAATCGCGTCGGCCTGGAGCGGCAGGGATTTTCCGCCGAGCGCATCAAAGCGATTGAAAAAGCGTACCGGCTGCTGCTGCGCTCGAAGTTGAATACTTCGCAGGCGCTGGAAAAGATGCGTGGAACCCTGGCGGACTCGCAGGACGTCCTAACTTTAGTGCAATTCATCGAAGCGGCGTCCTCCGACCGAGGTCTGACGAAATAGCATGACGTTGCCTGCTACGGACATGAATGCAGCGGCCGCGATTCCCGCGAATTCCGCGAACTGGGGATTGATCGCCGGGAACGGTGATTTTCCGTTCCTGGTGCTGGAAGGCGCGCGCAGCCGCGGCATCGAAATGGCGGTGATCGCGATCAAGGAAGAAGCTTCGCCGGGCCTCGCGCGCGTAGCGAAGCGCTTGCACTGGGTGAGCCTGGGCGAACTGAGCCGCACCATCGAGCTGCTGCACCAAGAAGGCGTGAAGCGCGCGGTGATGGCCGGGCAAGTGAAGCACAACAAAATTTTCAGTGCGATACGGCCGGACTGGCGCCTCGCGAAATTACTGTTTTCGCTGCCATCGAAGAATACAGATTCGCTGATTGGCGCGGTGGCGCGTGTGCTGGAAGACGAAGGCATCGAGCTGGTGGATTCCACCAAATTCTTGGGGCCGCTTCTGCCAGCGCCGGGAGTGCTCACCCGCCGCGCACCGGATGAATCCGAAGCCGCGGACATTGCTTACGGGCGCGGCGTGGCGTCGCAAATCGCGGGCCTGGACCTGGGACAAATGTTGGTGGTGCGCGATCGCGCCTGCGTAGCGATCGAAGCAATGGAAGGCACCGACGAAACCATCGAGCGCGCCGCGCGCATCGCCGGCGGCCAGCGCCTGGTAGTGGTGAAGGTGAGCAAGCCGCGGCAGGATATGCGCTTCGATGTTCCGGTGGTGGGATTGAAAACCATCGAGGTGATGAAAAGGTCGAACGCCACGGCGCTGGCGATTGATGCCGGGCGGACGTTGCTGTTTGATCGTGATGCTATGATTCGTTCAGCAGACGAAGCCGGAATCGCGATCGAAGCATTCGCGCCAGAACGCGCCAGCGGAGCAGACGCCAAGCGGAAGTAGTGCGGGTTTTGCAGTTAGTAGCGCCGGCGTCTCGCCGGCTCTTTTGCCTTAGACTTGGCAACTGTGGCGGCGCCGAACGATGGCGGTCCCGCAATGCGGGACCGCCGTTCGAACGAGTGCCTCGGAAGGGCGGGGCTTCAGCCCCGCCGCTAACGCCAAGCGAACGAAGGGGCTTTAGCCCCTGAAGCCAAAGTTTTTTCGCGGCGCAGCAATCAGACGGTTAGGGGGTCGGAGCTTTAGCTCCGACAATCAGTGCTGGCCTTTCAACGGGCTTTAGCCCCTGAGGAATCAGTTTCTTACATTTTCCCGTACACTAAGTGAAGCGCCAAAAGGAAATCGTGACTGAAAAACCCATACGTGTCGCGGTAGTCGGCGTCGGAGATTTCGGGCGCAACCACGTGCGGGTGTGGTCTGAAATGGAAGGCGTGGAATTGGTGGGCGTGGTGGATACCAACGCCGAACGCGCTGCCGCCGTGGCCGCGGAATTCAAAACGCGCGTGATTCGCGATTTCGAATCGCTGCCCGTGGAAAAAATTGACGCGATCAGCCTCGCCGTCCCCACCAAAGATCATTCGCGTATCGGTTGCCGCTTGCTCGATTCCGGCATGGACGTGCTGGTGGAAAAGCCGATGGCGTCATCGCTCGGCGAAGCGGACGGCTTGATCGCTTCGGCGCAGCGCAACAATCGCATTCTGCAGATCGGGCATCTGGAACGATTTAATCCCGCCGTCGTGGCGGCGATGAAAATTGTTTCCAAGCCGATGTTCTTCGAGGTGCATCGCCTGGGTATTTTCACGCCGCGCAGTCTGGATATTGATGTGGTGTACGACGTGATGATCCATGATTTGGACATACTTCTCGCGCTGGTGGGCGCGCCGGTGGTGGACCTGAAAGCCGTCGGCATTCCCGTGATCACCGATAAAGTGGATATCGCGCAGGCGCGCATCGAATTTTCCACCGGCACGGTCGCGAACGTCACTGCCAGCCGCGTTTCCACCGAGCGCGTGCGCAAGATGCGTTTTTTCCAGGCGCACGAATATTTCTCGCTGGATTTCACGCGTCAGGATTTGCTGCGCGTGCGCGTGGAGCCGGGTTCGCCGCAGCCACAGATCAATTTTGAAAAAGTTCCGACGTCTCCGGAAGAGCCGCTGCGCGCCGAGCTGGGCGCGTTCTCGCGTTCCGTGCGCAATCGCCGCCCGCCGCGCGTGGATGGCGCCGCCGGGCGCGCCGCGCTCGAGCTGGCCGACCGCGTGATGGCAGGCATCCAGGAACACGCGCGGCGCGTCCAACTGGATGCCGTCGTCTCCCAGGAAAATAGATGATTCCGCGAACCCTCGTTCCCACCGATGTGCGTCCGTACACCGAAGAGCCCGGCAAGAAGCCGGCGCGGCGGCTGACGACGTATATGGACGATCGCACCGTCGTCCCTTCGGATCTGTCCGACGCGCCGCCGCTCACCGGTAAGACCAGCATTCCGGAACACCTTCCACTGGACGTGCTGATCGAGCGCAGCCTGGTGCCGCGCGGAATGGGCGTGAAGCCCTTCGAGCAATTTCTGCCGCCGTCGGAATACGTGCCTTTGGCGATTATGGACCGGCGCGTGGTGGTTCCTGCATACGTAGAGCCGCCGGAGCAGCGCGAGATCGATAAATTCGATCAGCCGCCGCAGATGACGGCGCAGCTGCGCGAGATCGTCTCGCCGGATATTTTCAATACCGGCGAAGCGAATTTACTGGTTGAGCCGGAAGATCGCAGAGACGCGAAGTGGGACGCCATCACCCGCGTGATTTCCGTCGCCGCGCACATCGCGTTCATTATTTTTCTGGTTTTCTTGCCGAAAATTTTCCCCACTCATGTGCCCACGCGCGAGGAAACCGAAATCGCCAGCAAAGAACTTGGCGTGGTTTACTTGCCGCCGGATGCGGGTGAAGTCTCGCGGCGGCCTTCGCCTCCGCCGGGCCCCGTGGTGAAAATTAACCCGAAGACGCTGAATAAAGTGGCGCCCCCGCGCGCCGAAGAACATCGCATCGAAGCGCCTCCGGTGGCATCGGAGCGCCCGCCGCTGGATTTACCCGCTGCGCCCACGCCAAAAGTGAACACTGACCCGCACCCGAATACCGCGACGGCGCCGCCTCCTCCGCCTGACACTACCTCGAGACTTTTGCCGGTCCTTCCGAAGGGGCCACCGAGCCATTTAGATCTTGGGATAAATAACGCGTCTCCCGGCAAAGCGATGCAGGATGACTTGCAGGATGCGGTGAGGCGTGCCCCCAGCGGCGGAACGTACACTTCCGAGGGCCCAGTTTCCGGTGGTGGGGGCAGCGGTGGTGGGCATGGCGGCCGCGGGGGAGGCGGCGCGCAGGCCGGCAACGGGGTCACGATTCTCACTCCCACCGAGGGCGTGGATTTTCAGAGTTACATCAACCGGCTGCTCGCCAAGTTAAAACAGAATTGGGTGACGGTGATGCCGGAATCTTTTTATCTGGGTGACAAAGGCATCGTGGCGATTTCTTTCCGCATCAATCGCGATGGCAGTTTTCCCGGTGAGAGCCTCAGCCTGGATCGTACTTCCGGCAAAGAGCCGCTGGACACCGCGGCCGCTTCCGCGATCCGCGCCACCAGCCCCTTCGAGCCGCTTCCCCCGCAATTCAAAGGCCCGTTCATCGATCTGCGCATCGGCTTCTACTACAACATTCGCCCTGATGGCGCGACGCAGTAGCGCGCGGCACCGCGCGCGCCCGATCCGCCCGCGTCCGCGCATCCGTAGGGGCGGGTCCCGTAGGCGCGGTGCTAGCCGCGCCGCGTTTTTCGTCGCCCGTCGAACCTCGCCGTCATCCTGAGCCCGCGACCGCGGGCGAAGCCTGCCTGCCGCAGGCAGGGATCTCGCTTCGCCTTTTTCCCGCCAAGAACTCCGCTCGTCGTCCTTCCCATCCGTGAGCAGCGGCATCCGCGCGCATGTGGCCTTCATTTGCTGTGCCTCGCGGTGATAACGTATCAACTGACGACCCCATGAAACTCAATCGCACGCAGGTGATCGGCGCTCTGCTACTAGCCGCGCTGGTGTTGCTGGCCCTCCTGCTGCGCTACTGGAAATTTTCCGGATGAGCGCTCTGCCGCGGCTCGTCGTCGTCCTCGGCCCCACCGCTTCCGGCAAGTCCGCGCTGGGCATCCATCTCGCCGAAAAACTCGGCGGCGAAATACTGGTCTGCGACTCTACCCAGGTATATCGCCATTTCGATATCGGCACCGCGAAAGTTCCCGCGGCCGAGCAGCAGGGCATTGCGCATCACCTGGTGGACATCGTCGAACCGAACGAAATTTTCACCGCGGGAGATTTCCGTCGCCGCGCGCTGGAAACTTTGCACCACTTGCGCGCGCGCCAGATTCCGCCGATCCTCACTGCAGGCACAGGCCTGTATCTGCGCGCGCTCCTCGAAGGGCTCGCCGCCGCCCCGCAGCGCTCCGAGGAAATTCGCGCGCGCTTGCGGCAGCGGGCCGAACAGCACGGCTCCGCGCATCTGCATCGCGTGCTCGCGCGTCTCGATCCTGAATCGGCCGCGCGCATTTCCGCCGCCGACGTGCAAAAAGTTATCCGCGCCATCGAATTGCGCCTGCTCACCGGAAAACCGATGGGCGAAATCCATCGCAGCGGCCGCGACGCGCTGCAAGGCTACGAAATCATCAAAATCGGCCTGCTGCCGCCGCGCGCCGCGCTCTACGCGCGCATCCACGCGCGCACTGACGCGATGCTCGCCGCCGGATGGCTCGCAGAAGTCCGCGCGCTGCATCGTCGAGCGGCGTTCCCGCCGACGCCAAGCCGTTCCAGTTCATCGGCTACTCCCAGCTGCGCGAACTTCTCGCCGGCCGCCTCAGCGAAAAAGTCGCCGTGCAGCAAATTCAGCAAGCCACGCGGCGCTTCGCCAAGCGCCAGCTCACCTGGTTTCGCAAGGAAGCCGGCGTGCACTGGCTCGCGGGCTTCGGCGACGCCCCAGAAATTTCCGCCGCGGCTCTCGCCATCGCAAAATCGTGGCCATCGCTGGTGCCCTGATTCGTCTCGCAAACGCATCTTCCGGCAATCGCGCATCGGCGACGCCCCCGCACATTTCTTCGCCCAATCTCGCCAGCCCAGGCTATCTGGGAGTGCGGCGGCTTGCCGCCGCCTTTCTTAGCCGAAGCTTGCTTCGGCGCTCGCTCCGCAGCATAGTCATACTCCGTCGTGCACCCACCGCGAGCGCCTGATTTCCTTGGCCGCAAATGAAGACGCGACGTAACATTCCCGTAACTTGACGCGCTCGTTGCACTCCGGTATCGTTCCGCGGCACACATAGAACACCACATGGCTACCGCAACTGCGCTCAAATCTTCTCCACTGCAGCCCGACGATTGGATTCGCGCCGCGTTTGCGCGCCTTTCCACCGAAGGAATTGAATCCGTGCGCATCGAATTGCTGGCGCGCGATCTCGGCGTCAGCAAGGGCAGCTTCTACTGGCATTTTCAGGATCGCGAAGAGCTGCTGGCGAAGATGCTGGACCGCTGGGAGGGCGACGAAACTGCGTGGCTCGACGATACGGTCGTCACCCCGCAGGCTGCGGCGCGTTGGGCGCGCTTCGTCGAACATTGCGCCGATCTTTCCAGCGCGCGTCGCGAAGCCGCGCTGCGCGCATGGGCCCGCCGCGACGAGCGTGTGGCCGCGCGCATTTCCGGCATCGAGAAAAAACGCTCCGCGCATGTTTCCAGCGTGCTGCGCGACATCGGCTTCGCGCCGGAAGCTGCGGAATCGTGGGCGGAAGTCGCGCTGCTCGTCTATCTCGGCTGGTTGGACCGCGCCACGCGCGATCTCGAATTTCAGGTTTCCGGCCGCGGCCTCAGCCAGTTCCTCTCTGATCTGATTCTCGCTGCTTCGGCGCGTTCTTCCGCCGCCCACGCGGGCTGAAATTCGCGACGCTTAATCTAGGCGCGCGCATTGCGTGCTTTTGTAGCGGCGCACTTTAGTGCGCCATCGGTGTTGCGCTGCGGAACGATGGCGGTCTGAAGACCGCCGCTACGAAACCTCTGGCGCGGCGCAGCCTGCCATTCGCGCCGCCCCAACATTCGGCGTATAATTGAATTACCAATGCATAAAATTTCCCGCGCTTTGCTCGGGGCCAGGGCCAATCCATCCGTATGAAGACCGCACAATCGGTGGACAATCGTGAAAGCGTGCTGCTCGTCGGCGTGAGCCTGAAAAAAGCTCCGCGCGGGCGCGCCGGCGATCCATCTGCGGCCGGGCGCGATTCGCTGGAAGAGCTGCACGAGCTGGCGGAATCCGCCGGAGCGAAAATTGCCGGCAGCATTTTGCAGGTGCGCGAGCAGCTCGATCCCGCGACGCTCGTTGGCCGCGGCAAGCTCGACGAAATTCGCGCCGAAGCCGAACTTCGCCACGTGCCGCTGGTGATCGTGGACCACAACCTCACACCCGTGCAGCTGCGCAACATGGAGAAGGGCATCGGCACGCGCGTGATTGACCGCACCCAGCTGATTCTGGATATTTTCGCGATGCATGCGCGCACTCGCGAAGGCCAACTGCAGGTGGAGCTCGCGCAATTGAATTACTTGTTGCCGCGGCTCACCGGGCGCGGCGAAGAACTCTCGCGCCTGGGCGGCGGCATCGGCACGCGCGGCCCTGGCGAACAAAAACTGGAAACCGACCGCCGCCGCATTCGCGACCGCGTCAGCAAAATAAAAGAAGCCATCGAAACCGTGCGCCGCCAGCGCACCACCCGCCGCCGCGCGCGCCAGGCCGTGCCGCTGGGCATGATCGCGCTGGTGGGTTACACCAACGCGGGAAAATCCACGCTGTTCAACTCGCTCACTCATGCGGACGTGCTCACTTCCGCGAAAATGTTCGCCACGCTCGATCCCACAGTCCGCGCCGTGCGCCTGCCTTCGCGCCGCCGCGCGCTGCTCTCGGACACGGTCGGATTTCTGCGCGACTTGCCGCCCGATCTGATCGCCGCGTTTCGCGCCACTCTGGAAGAAGTGCAGGAAGCCGCGCTCATCGTGCAGGTCAGCGATATTTCCAATCCTCATCACGCCGAGCAGGATGCGGACGTGCTGAAAGTTTTGACCGACCTCGGCGTGCAAGATCGCCCGCGCCTCCAAGTGTTCAACAAGACCGATCGCCTATCACCCGAAGAGCTCGCGGCGCTCGTGAAGGCCAACGGCCGCAGTGAAAATAAAGTTTTCACCTCCGCCGTCACCGGCGCGGGTCTGGAAGACTTACTCGCGCGCATGGACGCGGCGCTCCCGGTAGATCCGCTGGTCCACGTGGATTTGCGCATCCCTCTCTCCGACGGCCGCAATCTCTCCCTGGTCCACGCCACCGGCCGCGTGCTGCACTCCGAAGTGACCGACGGCCACATGCACCTCGAAGCCGAGCTGCCGGAATCCCTAGCCCGCCGCCTGGAAGACTTCGCGCAGCCCGCAGCAGCAAAAACCCCGTAGCCCCATTAACCCCCCCGCCGCATCGTGTCTATTTTCCCTGCCCCGTCATCCTGAGCCCGCGAAAGCGGGCGAAGGATCTCTCTTCGCTGTGTAACTTTGTGTAGCAAAGTACTTGACAGAATGAATCAAATCCCAGAGAATAACTTTGCGGCGGGGACGGAGTCCTTAAATCACGGAGTGATCGAACATGTTTAAGCGCATCGCTGCCATCGGTTTCATTGTCGTCTGTACCTCCATAGCCTGGGCCATCCTGGGCAGCACCATTCTTTACCGCACCAATTACAGCGACGAGCAGCTGAAAGGCCGCGTCTCCTCGGCTTGGGGAACGGCGCAGGAGCAAACCCCTCCTACCGCCGCGTACCAAATTACTTCTCAAAAGCAGGTCACCGAGACGGAAAACGGAACGGCCACGGTGCGCACGGTAGAGCACAAGACCGGCGTCACGCTGCCGCTGGAACAAACCCGCGCGAACGCCGCCCTGCGCCTCGATTACCGCAAGAAGGGGCTGCTTTGGTACAGCACCTATCAGGTGGATTTTTCCGGAGTGTATCGCTTCAGCAATCCCAGCGACCAGCCGCAAGATGTGACGTTCCGAATGCATCTGCCGGCGAGCCAGGCGGTGTACGACGATTTGAATTTTTCCGTCAACGATGTTTCCGTGGCCACCACCAGCGAGAAAAACGACGCTGTGGCGACGGTCCTGCTGCAACCCCGCGAGACGGCGGCGCTGCGCGTCGCCTATCGCTCGCACGGGCTGGACAACTGGAGCTACGGCTTTGGCGATGAAGTCACGCAGGTAAAGGATTTTCAGCTGCACGTCACCACGAATTTCCCCGGCTTCGACCTGCTGGAAAACACACTTTCGCCGACGCAAGAGATCCGCCAGGCGGACGGATGGGATTTGGTGTGGACCTATAAAAACCTGGTGTCGGGCTACCACGTAGGCATCGCGCTGCCGCAAAAGTTGCAGCCGGGGCCGCTGGCCGGACGGATCAGTTATTTCGCGCCGGTTTCGCTGCTGTTTTTCTTTTTCGCGCTTTTTCTGCTGACGACGGTGCGGGGCATCGAGCTGCACCCCATGAATTATTTCTTTCTGGCCTGCGCGTTTTTTTCCTTTCACCTGTTGCTGGCCTATCTGGTGGATCACCTCTCGATTCATGTGGCGTTCCTGATTTGCTCCGCCGTTTCGATAGCGCTGCTGCTGAGCTATCTGCGGCTGGTGGCGGGGATGCGCGCCGCGTTACTGGAGGCGGGCCTGGCGCAATTTGTATATCTGGTGCTGTTCTCCTACGCTTTCTTCTTTGAGGGCTTCACGGGCCTGGCAATCACCATCGGCGCGATTCTCACCCTGTTCATCGCCATGCAAACCACCGCACGCATCCAGTGGGCGGAAAAGTTCGCGCTGCGCTGAGCAAGTGATGTGGCGCAGGCATCGCGCACGATTCTAAGCGTTGAAATATAGGCGGGCGGACGGCACAATGCGTGCCAGAGGCCCGCCCATGAAAACCCGTTCCTGGCTATTCGCTGTGATGGTACTTACCATTCTGCTGGCTGTCCCTTTCGCTGCGTCTCCCGCGACGGCGCAAGGCTCCGACGCGGCGGCGAAGATCCTGGCGCTGGAGAACAAATGGAGTGTCGCCTACCAGCAGCGGGATGTCGCGTCGATGAGCTCGCTGCTCGCCGATGACTTCATCATCACCGTGGAAGACGGCAACACCTACAGCAAGTCCGGATATATCGCCCATGCCGGCGACACCCGGACGAAAGTGGAAATATCGGAATTGCTGGATATGAAAGTGCGCCTGCACGGCAATACGGCGGTCGTCACCGGGCAGTATCACGAGTTGGGAACCGAAAAAGGGAAGCGCTACGAATATCACGACCGGCTCACCGACACCTGGATGTTTATTGACGGCCGCTGGCAAGTGATTGCATCGCACTACAGCGTGCCAGTGAAATGAACGGCAAATGAGCGGCAAACGAAACGATAGGTATCCGCGGCCGTCTCCTGGAGCAAAAATGAAAAAGCAATTCTCGAAGGGGGTTGGCGCTAATCTGGCGCGTTTTGTGCTGATTGCAGTCATTACGCTCGCCGCTATCTGCATATTTTCAGCAATTAGGAGCAGCGCGACAGCTGGCCTGGGTTTTGTAGCTCACGCGCAGGCACAGCAGCCGGCTCCCAGCGTCGCGCAAAAGGAGAAGACCGTGGCGGAACATGCTGTAGGACCATTTGACGTGACGATGCAGCCGCAGGGTGAGCCGGACAAGGCCGACGGGATCACGCTGTCCCGCTATTCCGGCGACAAGCAGTATCACGGCGATCTGGACGGGACGGCAAAGCTAATAATGTTGGCGGCTGGGACTGAGGTGAAAGGTTCGGCGGGGTATGTGGCGATGGAGCGGGTCACGGGTAGTTTGAAGGGGCGGAGTGGGAGTTTCGTGCTGCAGCATAGTGCGACGATGACGCGCGGGGAGCCGCAGCTGTCTATTACCGTGGTGCCGGATTCCGGAACGGGCCAGCTGGTCGGCATCACCGGGAAGATGAATATTATTATTGCCGCGGGAAAACATTCCTACGAGTTTGATTACACATTGCCGGCAGCGCAGTGACGTGATGGCGGCTGAGGGCCACGCGGGTCGCACGCAACTCGAAAACACGCGGGGACGACACCGCGAAAGGTACGGCGTTCAAAATCTGCCGGTAGCATAGGCAATCTTGCCTGTGCTCTTTCTGAATCGCGCGCAAGCGCGATTCACCCTGAGGACCGGCAGTGCCGGTTCGAAGGGTAGCGCCCGTCATCCTGATCCCGCAGAAGCGGGAGAAGGATCTCTCTTCGTTACGGCTTCGCTGAATAGATTTTCAGTTCGTCCCAACCGCTACCCTGGGCGTCGGTTTCGCGCGTGAACTGGACGCCAACTAGTTCGGCCAAGGTAATCTCGCCAGTAGTATAGATTTTGCAGCCGGTCATCAGGTGTCCGCCGATCATGGTGCCTTGCCCGGTCGCGATGGAAAGATGAACGTGTTCGCCGCCTTCTTCCACAGTGCCGGTGATAGAGACAATTTCGAAATGGCCGCTGTGAATGTGCGCTTCGGGCTGGTTGGCATATCGAATCGAAGCTTGCGTCAGGCTGCCCACAGCGCTAAGCAGCACCGCGGCTTGAATGTGATTGGCGTTCACGTAGGCGCGGATGCCGCCGAGCAGGTCGTCGCCGGGGCGCAGCCGGAAGACGTGGATGCGCAGCCGATCGGTGGTGATGGCTTCGTGGCGGTCGGCAAGCTGCTTCGTCCAGTCAGCAGGCAACGCAGGCGCCGCCGGTGCGTTTTCCAGCGTGCTGCTTTGCGGGACGGGCTCGCCGGTGGGCGGCGTGTATTGTTTTGGCGTTTGCGCGGCGGCCTGCGCCGATGCTTGCGGCGCGGCGAGAATTAGCGCGGCGCAGGTTAGCGCGGTGCAGGTGAGTGCGAATGTCGCGAAGAATTTGGTCAGCACAGCAGATTTGATCGTCGCTCTCATGAAGTTCTCCCGTGGCGTTCGGCCTCGGCCCAGTGCGCCGTGTAGCCCGCGCTGAGCACAAAATTTCCTGCAGCATTATGCATGTTCAGATTGATGTTGCAGAGATGATTCGCCGGCACGGAGCGACTCAGGAAATGATGGGGAATCAGGGCGCAGCAGGCTAAGGGTTGGCGCGCCGCAGCACAGCGCTGGATTTTTCCGCCGCAGCCACCTGGTGGAAGAAGTCCCGCACTTCGGGAAGTTTATCCGTGGGCACTACCACGCCTTTAACTTCGTAGATGCGCTTGTAGTGCAGCACGTTGTCCTTCACCTCCACGTCACTCTTGTAGCTGGCGTAGTCGCACTTGGCGTCCACGGATTGCGGCAGCTCGTCCACCACGTAGCCCGCAGGCAGCGTAATATCAAACACATCGGATTGCAGCGTGGTGCCCTCGAATTCGATGGGGTATTTGCGCGGCTTGCCGCTGAGGATGCTGGAACCTTTATCGCCGACGACGCGCGGGCGCAGAATCAGCAGGTTGCCCGCGGTCTTGGCGTAGCCCTCCACGACGAATTGATAGTGCAGTATGAAGTTCTCGTCGTATTTATCGAGATTGCCGAGCGACGCGTTGGTGAGCGTGAAATTATTCAGGAAAGTTCCCAGGAATTTCTCGAAGATCTTCTCCCGGTCAGAGGGCGAAGAGCCGATGAACTGCGCGCGGCTATCCCCGGCCGGCGCGCCCCAGCGGAGTTCGTTGACGTCGCCGCCAAGATTGCCGGAGGAGCTCAGCGTCAGCGTCGCAGTTCGCAGTAAGCGATTGGTGGCGGGCGGCAGCGTGGGCAGCAGGAACAGTTTGCCGCTATCGGCCGTCACCACCAGGCCGTAATTCTGCTGGAGTTCCGAGGGCAAGTATCCCAGCGGCACGTAGGGATCGGTGGGATCGAAAAATAACAGGCGCCCCAGTTGCGGATCGTCAACCGTGGCGTAAAGATTGTTGGCGGTCACTTCCTCCGGCAGGCGGATGGCCATGATCATGTGGTTGCCACGAAGCGAAGGGAAATCCGGATTGACGATGCCGCGATGGGTATCAATCATCACGTAGTAGGAATCAACCCCGATTTGCTTGAGCATCGTGCTCAGCAACGTGACTTTGTCCTTGCAGTCTCCGTACTGATGCTTGAAAACGTCCGCGGCTGGATGCGGCTGCAGCCCACCGATGCCCACTTCGATGGCCACGTAGCGGATTTGTTGCTGCACGTAGGCGGCGAGCACCTGCATTTTTTTCAGCGGATCGGAGATGCCGGCGGTAAGCTCGCTAACTTTTTGCTGCAGCGCGGGTGAAGGAGCTCGGCTGGCGGACGGTGAGATTGGCATACCACACGCCGATGTCGTTCCAGCTGCCGGTGGTCTTGGCGCGCAGAGCGGGGTTGCGCGGAAAGTATTTGATGGCCATGCGGCTCGCGATGGTCAGAAAAGGCGGCATGGCGGGCTCCACTTCGACGGCCGGAATGTTTTCCACTTCCCAGACGTAGAAATTATTCGTGGAGGATTGCGGCTGCTGCTTTGGGAAGTTGGCCCAGTATTCGGAGAACTCCCAACCCACGGGCAGCTGCAGCGAAAAGCGCGCGCGACGAGTGGGGATCGCGTGCTGAAATTCCCAGTCGTCTTCAAACACGAACGGACGTTGCTTCTGCACGTACTCGTAACCGACGATGTTGCCAGGATCCGCGGCGGAGAACTTGATGCCCTTGGCCCGCTGGTCGCTGAAGACTTCAAAGCTGGTCAAGCTAAACTCGACTGCATCTTTTTCCTTCAGTTCCATTTCCTTGCCGTCGGCAGTGATGGTCCATGCCTTAAAGAAGGAAAGTTTCGTCTCGTTATCGAAGTCCACGGCCGCGTAACCATACGTGTCGCGAGCTTCGGGGCGCAGCAGCTTATAGGCGCGGCGATACCTGGTTTCGATTTCGCCATTGTCCTTCACGGTCGTTTGTTCTTCGTCGAGCAGCATGACCGCGACGGTGTCCTTCGGATATTCCGGCAGAGTCTGGTGCGCGGCGGCGCGGAGCCAGTCCGGCGCGTTGTCCGCCAGCACCCGGGCAGAAAACCGGCTGCAGACCGACGCGAGGCTCACCACGACCAGAGAAGCGAGAGCAGCGGCGGCGACGACTCTAGTTATTCTTCGCTGATTCGGCATTTTGCAGAACAATTTGCGCGTCGTCATCGGTTTTCACCGTGTTGAAAAAATTACGCAAAGCTGGATAGCTCGCCACCGGAAAGGCCATGCCGTCCAGGACCAGCAGAGCGCTTCACCTCAACCACGCCTCCCTGCTGCGCCGCGGAAATTTCATAAGACACCACGCCCGGCTTGGCCTGCTTCGCCGGCGGTACGGATTCGACCTTGTACTCCGCGGGAACTTTCAGTTTCACGTCGTCAATTTCCTCGTACGGGCAGTTGAAATAAACGGCGTAAAGGCGTTTTTCGGCGTGAAACGCCGCCGTCTGCCGCGCTTGAAACGGCGAAGCCGGCACGAGCATGCGGCGTCCGGCGGCTGTTCCCAGATTGGGGATCTTGGCTGTGCCTTCCACATGTAGCGGCAGGTCTTTGTTCTCCCAATTGGTGATCGCGGTCACTTCATACGTGGACCCGGCGGGCAACCAGCCCTGGATTTCATCGCCAATGGTTTTGCGGCGGCCGGCTTCATCTTCTTCGCGCGATTCTCCGCGGCGCGCGGCGGCCAATTGGCCGGTGAAGTCCACGCTCAGCTTTCCGCTGGCCTCCCCGTCGGAGTCAATTTCCAGTTCCGCGGTGCGGACTTCGGTGGCTTCCGTGGGCGGCGCGGGAGGCACGGTGACGATTTCGCCGCCGGTCTTGCTGCAGCGAATACCCCGCGTGTTGGTTTCGTACCAGGGCAGAATCCCGAAGGGGAAAGCGCTGGCGGCGGGATCCAGATAATAATCCTGCGTGCCGGCGTGCACCCACACAATGTCGTAGGTAATCTGCGAAGTGTCCATCATTTCCGGAAGGAAGAAAACCACATGGCGCGGGGCGACGAAAACTTCGTTGGAGGAAAACCCCGCCGTGCGCGCCAGGCCCACGAATGTGTAGTTCAACTCGCGGCCGTTGGCGTAGTTGTGTTTGAAGACGTCTTCTACGTTGTTGTTCGGCTTGATTTGTTCCTGTTTTTGTTCCTTTTCCGATTTGGCATCTTCCTGCGAAAGATTGCGGATTTTTTGCACCCGCGCGTATATTTTCCGCAGTTTTACCTCGGGCGGATCATCGGCGCTCACCGTGTGCCCCAGCTCGCTCTCCAGCGCGCCTTTTTTGCTTACAAAGCGGTCCACTTCATCGGACCAGGCTTTGCCCTTCCGGTTCCAGAACTTTTCCGGCGTCTCGTTCCGCGGATCGAGCGGATTCACGTAATAGAAGTCCACGTGCACCTGCAGCATCCGCTCCGGCGGCATGTATTCTTCCTCCTCCAGACCGGGCACGTTGTGGATGTCCATCACGAACGTGCCGTTCGGCTGCTTCACCGGCAAGGCTCCCGCGGGAAGGCCGTACTGGCGATAGTACATCGGAGCCGCGTTGGCGCTGGTGTCCGGCCGGATGACGAAATGCGCATCGCGCGTGTAGAGGTTCTCGGTGATCGTCCAGCTTTCGTTGACGTAAAAATTCGCGTCGCTCTGTTCCCGGAACTTGTATTCGATGATGCTGCCCGGGTGCACGTCCGGCAAGGTGAACGTCTTCGCCAGATATTTGAACCCGCTCGCTTTCACGATGGTTTTCTCGAACGCTTTGCCCTCGAAATTCACGATGCTGCCGTCCGGGTGGATCGTCCGGCCGCGTATATCCATGATGTTTACTTGCTGCCGGTTAAAAGGTAGTTCGATGTCGCCTTCCTTGGTTCCTTCCTGCGTGAAAATCTTGATGCGCACGTATTCCCGCACCGACGACTCCTTGGAGTCCATGTCGCTTGCGCGGTACAGGATCATGGCGTGCGCGCCGGGGCTCGCGGGATTGTCCTTCAGCGCCAGGTCCGCGGGCAGGGACGGGCAGCCAATCGTCGCCGGCCGAAGGAGGGCCGCGGCGCGCTGGCCACCGCGCAAAGCACGATGAACGCAAAGGCACTGCCGCAAAAGAATCGCTGGGTTCGATTCATGGCGAAGCACGCTCCCAATTTGCCAGAGAGAACGGGTGGCCGGGCTGCGGGGATGCGCTGAGCCGCGGGCCTGGGAACCCAGTTCTCAAGCGGTGACGTGAGCGCCACGGTACCCCTACTCAACGCCGCTGTCAACGCCGCTTCTGGGGTCGCCGACGGTGAGCCGTTCGTGAACCGCAACGCCAAACAAGCGGCGCAGGTTTTGCCTTCCCTTCGTCCCGCGCGACGCCGCGTCTAAACCCGCGCCCTTCAAAAACCGAAGGGGTGGGCCGCTCGCCTTTGCGAATTCATGTAGAACGGCTCGGCTTCTCCCGTCTGGTGATCCAACCGTCGTTCGGTCAACTCCCCACTGGCCTCATCCAGCGTCGCGATCTGTTGGTAGCGCGTGTGAAAATCACATCCTAGAATCATCGTCGCTCGGCTCCTTTCTTCCGTGCCTTGATCGTTAGCGCTACCAGGTCTACCCGGAGGAAGGAGCCGACAACATCATCTAATCAGCCCGACTGCTTCGTCTGGTCAGTTAGGCATCGGAGCAACTACGGGTTCCTTAACGGTTCTAGCGGGACCGCGGTGACTACAACTACGAAAAGCACTGGTACAGCGCCGACTACGCCTGAAACCGTGATTGGCTACCTGGAAGTTAATATAGGTGGGACGCTGGCGTGGGTGCCGTATTGTCTCTAGGGAGGCGCGTTGCGTTTATAGTAAACCTCTCAACTCACAGCTGGGGGGCTGGCTCTATTGACAAGTACAAAAGGTTCCCGGATACTTAAAAAACAGCAAGCGGGCTTGTAGAGGGAGAAACTAATGGCACGTTCTGCCCAGTTGGAAAGAAGCACCGAGAAGCCGGAAGAAGCAGTGGCTAAGCTGCACGGTGTTCTTGAGAAGCACCTGGCTAAGCTCCCACCTCAGGAACAAAGGCGCCGGTGGGCGGCTTTGGAGCAGTTTGTTCAGAAAGTCAGTCCTAAGAATGGTACTCGCGCCAAGCTGTAACAGCTCGATCCCATTCGAGCGTGCCTTCAGTTAGCCCCATTAGGCGTAACCCCTCAATAAATAAGTGCCATGGCAAATGCAAGAGCTGAAGTACCGTCTTCATCTGTCTACGGCGTTCTTCAGCCGCCGCTTCCTTAGCAGGTGGATATTTTCCGTGTGAGTCTGACATCGGCTATAAGCCTTTCATGGATCTCAGCAGAAAGCCTCTGCCGTTGGAGGCGCGTAACTCTGCAGGCGGCTTTGTCACCGTCGCAATGTATCAGGGATTGCCGTGTAACGAAAGGTACGTTCGGCGCGCTGGGTGGACGAGCCTTTCGCGGCGCGATTGTACTTGTGGGATGTGGGCGGGTGGGCCACCCTTCCACTCCGCCCAAACGAACGCATTAGTTTTTACGGGTGCCGTCGATAAGAACGAAGGCGTTGTCAAGAGACACTTGTTCGCCGCAATGCTTTGCAGCACCGCTTGGATCTCAGAGAGGTGGAGGACCGAAGCCTGCTTGCGGCAGGCAAGCTCTGAAACTCGCACGGTGAATCAGTTTTCGGCGGTCGTTCCGCCAACCATCGATTCGGCCTCAACTGCGACCATGATTCTTCTATCCGAACCCAGCCTGCGATTTGCATCGCACACTGGACGAGAGCGCCCAATCAACCCTTCGGTCTAGCTTGCGCTGACCAGCGGCACCCGCGAGCTGCTCTCGACACGAACGACCTCTGGATACCCTCGATTCGTGCGCAGCATCCAGTAGAGTCGAATCGCCAACTTCCTGGCCGCCGCCACCTTCGCCACTCCTTTGGCTTTCTTGTGGCAGCGATGCAAATATTCCTGCCGCATCTGCGGATCGCAGCGCACCGCTACCTGCGCCGCTTCCACCAGCAGCATCCGCATGAATCCGTTTCCTTGCTTGCTGATCGACCCGAACCGCTGATGTCCGCCCGAACTATATTCCCGCGGAATCAGCCCCAGATAACTGGCCACCTGCTTGCCCCGCGGAAATCGGGAAACATCGCCCATCGTCAGCACAAACGCCATCGAGGTAATCGGCCCCACGCCCGGCTGCGTCATCAACAGCCGCGCTTTCTCATTCTTCTCCGCCACTTCCACCACCGCTCGGTCGAGCAAATCCACCTGGCCGTTCAACATCTCTCTCACCTGGAACAGGTCTTCTCGCCGCCGGCTCGCCCACGGCTTCAGCGGCAACTCGCGCAGCACCTTTTCGCCCGCCTTGCTCCACAGCTTATTCTTCTTCGTCACGCCCTGATTCATCGCCAGGTGCTGCAGCTCATTCTTCACCTGCGCGCGAATCCGCACCAGCTTGTGCCGATGAATCAAAAGCTGCCGCAGATCCTTCTCTGCACCCGACGGCGTCCAAATCCGCGGAAAGCGTCCCTCCAGCAGCAGTTTCAAAAGCAGCGCCGCATCGCGCCGGTCCGTCTTCTGCTGCCGCACTTCGCTGGCGCGAATCTTCGCCGCATCTCCGATCCACACCTCATGCCCCGCCGTGGTGGCCATCTCTACAAACCACTGGCAGTTTCCCGTCGACTCCATGCCAATCAAAACCGGACCAGCCAATCCGCGGTAAAACTTCTCCGCTTCTCCCGACGCATGATCCAACTTCCTTTCTTCCGTCTCTCCCGTCAGCGTGTCCAGCCAACAAATCTGTTGCCAACTGGGATGGTAATCACATCCTATAATCAGCATCGAAGGCTCCTTTCGTTTGACCGATTCGCTTCGGTCCTCCAACCAGAAGCATACTCGGCCCAGCATCGGAGCCTTCGTTCTTATCCAATCAACCCTTCGTTTTTTGAAGGGTCCGGGTTTAGACGCAGCGTCGTTCCTGAATTTTTGCGGCAATCACTGTCTTATGTCAGAGGCAAGTGCCGACCGACATCTTACCAACCCACCAGCGCCGTTTTACCCTGAGAACCTGCCGGCGGCAGGTTCGAGGGGCGGCGCGGCATAAGCTAGCCCACCGCGGAAGCGGTGGGTAAAACGACGGCGCGAAGCGCCCGCCTCACGTTTTGTGGGTCGGAGCTTTAGCTCCGACATAAACTCGACGCCGCGGAGCGGCATGCCTTTCGCGGCGCTTTTGCCGCGTGTTTTCGAGTTGCTCGCACCGCACCTGGCACGATCCGGCCCCGCGAGCCCCCAAACCCCCCAGTTTGCACTTGCATTACCGTAACTACTGTGCTATCATCAGTCGTGGGCTAATTTCATCACCACAAGGGGGCTACATGGTCGACGCTGCTCGCGCTTCATCTACCCCGAGAGCCTGCCTGTGGCAGGGTCGAAGGGCGCACCTCCACGCGACAGCCCCATCCTCCCCCCGCTCAAAAATCAGCCATCGTCACCTCGTATCCGTACTTCCCGCAATTTCTTATCGTCACAACTTGCAATTAGAATCGTCCGCAACTTCCAGAAAACAAACAACAGCACCTAATTCTAATCAACACAAATTTTGCCCAAACTCCGCCCTCGCACTTCAAGCCCCTGCGGTAACTACGCACCAGTCACCAATCACGCCATTTCTATTCGATACAAATAAAACCCACAGAATCATCACTCTGCTGAGAACCCTGCTGAAAACAAAGGAGAAACAATTTTCTATTCGATACAAATTTGCCGTTGGTAGCATAGGCAATCTTGCCTGTGCTCCTAGGTTTTGTATCGGGGCGTTGCGAAATCAATCAAACCAAACCAAACCAAACCAAACCAAACCAAACCAAACCAAACCAAACCAAACCAAACCAAAATCGGCACAGGCAGGATTGCCTATGCTACCGGTGCCACGGGTCGCGGAGCACGAGTCACGATTCACAAGTCACGAATCACGACTCACCGCTTGCTTGGCAGTGCCGGCGGTGCTAACTTGCCCGGCGGCGTGGGGCCAAATTGGCTGGTGGGCGCGGAATGAAACCAGTGCAATGGCCACGGGGGCTTGATGGCGACGAAACAGTGGAGTTCGACGGCACCGCCGGGGGAATTTCGCCCGTATGTGGATGCTGACGAGAGCGTAGCGGAATTCAGCCTGCGCGCCGTGATATTGGGATCGCTGTTCGGCATACTGTTCGGCGCGGTCTCGGTGTACGTGGGGCTGCGCGCGGGGTTGACGGTGTCGGCCTCAATTCCGATCGCGGTGCTTTCCATCAGCATCCTGCGCGCCTTCGGGCGTTCCACCATTTTAGAAAATAACATTGTCCAGACCACCGGGTCCGCGGGCGAATCCGCCGCGGCGGGCGTGATTTTTTCCATGCCGGCGCTGATCTTCCTGGGATTTTCGCTGAACGCCGAATACTGGCGGATTTTTTTTCTGGCGCTGATGGGCGGATGGCTGGGCGTGCTGTTCATGATTCCGTTGCGGCGGCAACTGATCGTGAAAGAGCACGGCAATTTAACTTTTCCCGAGGGCACCGCGTGCGCGGACGTGCTGGTGGCGGGCGAGCGCGGCGGCTCGTTCGCTGGCCGCGTGTTCTGGGGACTCGGCCTCGGCGGCGTTTACACCTTTGCGATGAACACGCTGCACATGTGGCCCTCGCAGCCGGACTACCAGCCGAAATGGCTGCCCGGCTCGTCGTTCCGCGCGAATATCACTTCGGAATATTTGGGAGTGGGCTACATCATCGGGCCGCGCGTTTCCGGAACGCTGTTTGCCGGCGGCGTGATTTCTTGGCTGGTGATTATGCCGGCCATCAAATTTTTCGGCTCGCTCTCGGGCAACGTGGCGCTGTATCCCTCGACGATTCCGATCGGGCAGATGTCGCCCGATCAACTTTATAGCAGCTACATTCGTTCGATCGGCGCCGGGCGCGGTGGCTGCTTCGGGATTGATCACGCTGATCAAGACTTTGCCGACGATATTTTCGGCTTTGAGCGCGGGGGTCAAAGATATTCGCGCGAAGCAAGCGGCGGCGTCGGCAACGGCCGTGAGTCGCACGGAACGCGATATGTCCATGCGCGTGGTGCTGATCGGGTCGGCAGTGATTGTGGCGATGATGTGGGCGCTGTTGAAATTCAAACCGATTCCGGGAGCGATGACCAGCGGCTTTTCGGATTTGCTGGCCGCGCTGTTTGTGGTGGTGTTCGGATTTTTGTTTGTCACCGTGGCGTCGCGCATCAGCGGATTGATCGGAAATTCCTCGAATCCGATCAGCGGCATGACCATCGCCACTTTGATGGCCACCTGCGCGGTATTTCTGGTGATTCACTGGACTTCAACTTCTTACCAGGTGCTGGCGCTGACGATTGGCGGCGTGGTGTGCATCGCTTCGGCGATTGCCGGCGCCACTTCGCAGGACTTAAAAACCGGCTACCTGGTGGGCGCGACGCCTTACTGGCAGCAAGTGGCGCTGGTAATCGGCGTGATGGTTTCAGCTTTTGCGATCGGCGGCACACTGATCCTGATGAACATTGGCCTCGCGCAGTACAAGCCGGTGCAGATCGCGCTCGACATCGATCATCTGCAGCCGGGCGTGGACGTGCAGGAGCGCGGCTATACGTATAACGGGAAAACGTACACGCTGGTGAACGCGCTGGGGTCGCACGAGGTGCCGGACGGAAAATATTTGTACGATCCTGGAACGCACCAGATCGAAGTGCAGTGGGTGCAAGGCATCGGCAGCGACCAGGCGGCGGCACCGCAGGCCAGGCTGATGGCGACGGTGATCAGCGGGATTTTGAATCAACGCCTGCCGTGGCGGCTCGTTTTTCTGGGCGTGTTTTTGGTGATCGCGGTGGAACTGCTCGGCGTGCGCTCGCTGCCCTTCGCGGTGGGATCGTATTTATCGATTGCCACGACGATGGCGATGTTTGCCGGCGGCCTGGTGCGCTGGCTGGCGGAGCAAGGGCTACCGAAAAAGAGCGACGCGGAGAGTGAAGTAAGTCCCGGCTCACTCTACGCCAGCGGATTGATCGCCGCAGGCGGAGTTTTTGGCCTGCTCGCGATCGTCCTGAACCTGCTGCAGGACCCGGAGCTGAGCAAGCACGTCCCGCATTGGCTAGGCGCCGTGCTGCATTTGCCCTGGCCCGCAAAAATGTTCGCGCTGGGCGAAAAGTTTCCAGGATTTAGCGGCGCTCCGCAGGTGGGCGTGCTCCTGTTCGTGCTGCTAGCCATATCGCTATTCGTTTCCGCGCGAAAAAAATTGGAGAATTCGTAGAAACGGAGTTAGACGCGCGCGCGTCGCGATGTCTGGAGCGAGCATCGCGATGAGCGGAGCGAGCGTCGCGATGTGGCTGCGCGCGCGCTGCCCCGCAATTTTCAGTCGCGCGCGGCAATGCGATCTGCCGCGCGCGACTCTACTGGCGTTTGCTGCGGGTTAATCCTTCTTTGGTTTTTCTTCGTGAGCAGGAGCGGATTCGTGCTGCGCCGGCGGCTTTGATTCGTGCGTCGCTGCCGGCTTCGGCTGTGATTGCGGCTTTGCTTCAGGCTTCGGTTCGTGCGTAGCCGCTGGTTTCGATTCTGACTTGGGTTTGGATTCGGTTTTGGGTTCGTGCGTCACTGCTGGTTTTGATTCTGTTTTTGGCTTGGCTTCGGTTTTCGGTTCACGCGTCTCCGCGGGTTTCGATTCCGTCTTCGGTTTAGCTTCCGTCTTGGGCTCACGCGTCGTCGCAGGCTTCGATTCCGTTCGCGGCTTCGCTTCAGTCTTTGGCTCGCGAGTCGTCGCCGGCTTCGTCTCAGTTCGAGGCTTGGGCTCGGTCTTCGGTTCACGCGTCTCCGCGGGTTTCGATTCCGTCTTCGGCTTCGCTTCGGTCTTCGGCTCGCGCGTTGTTGCCGGCTTGGATTCGGTTTTCGGTTTGGCTTCTGTTCTGGGTTCGCGCGTGGCCTCGCTCTTGGGTTCGGTGCGAGGCTTGGCTTCCGTTTTCGGTTCGGTCCGCGTCTTGCCTTCCGTGCGCGAGCTGCCGATGCGATCAGACGCGGACGCTTTGGCCTGAACTACGCCTGGACCTCTGAACTCGCCGGGCTTCGCGGTGGCGACGACCGATGGGCGTCCATGGTTTACGTTGGCGAACTGGTTGCGGTCGGAGCGCGCCTCGCTGACGTGGCGCTCTTGCACTTCGGTCGGCGCGGTGTGGTGTTCCTGTGCGAATCTCTCTTGCGCGGCAGTGGGGCGCGCGGCGACGCCGCCACGGCCGCCGTTAAAGCTGACGTGCGAATTGTGCACGATGACCGTCTTCTGATAAACGTTGCGCACGACGTGCACGTTTACATTGTTCACGCGCGTGTTGTAGAAGAAGTGGCCGTTGGTCCAGCGGCCGCCGTAGTAGCCGGTGCCGACGTAACCGAAACCATAGTTGATGCCGCCGTAGAAACCGACTTGCGGTCCCCAGTAGCCCGCGTTCCAGAGATAAGCGCCGTTGGACCAGCCCCAGTAGCCGGGCGTCCAGAGAAAACCAACCGTAGGCGGTTCCACCCACGTGCCGGGAACCCAGAAATATCCGCCGTCGTCGCTGTAGCTCCAGTAGCCGGGCGTCCAGAGGTAGCCGTCGCCGGGGCAAACGGGTTGGGTGTAAACGGGCAGAGCGGGCGGAGCGATGCTGACGGAGAGAACAACCTGCGCTGACGCGGTGGAACTCGCGGCAGGAATCGCGAACAACAGCGCAGCGAGTGCGAAGCAAGTGGAAAGTCCGAGCGATTGGAGCGTACGGCGAATATGGAGCTTGTACATCGGCGTCACCTCGTTAAGAGAGCGTTGAGAGAACTTGTAACGCTTGAAATGTACGCGGAGAAACAAATAGAGGCGATACGGCAAAGTCTTTAGAGGCGTAGGGAACTTACCTTATGGGCCTAACGGCCGCTGATGGAATATTTTGCTCATGTTGCCGAAGAAACTACGCGGTGGATTCGGACCGCGCAAGTGCAACGTGAAGCGTTCATAGAGTCCGAAGTGGTTGACGGAATGGGAGTAATCGTTTCAGGGATCGAACGGAGCTTGAAATGCGGGTTCTTGGTTTGGAATTCTCTTCGGAGACGGCGTGGAGGCGACGATGAATTACAGATTCGACATATTCAAGAGACTGCCGAATGGCAACACACTTTGGATCACCACGGTGGAAGGACTGGTGGAAGCGAAGAGCCGCATGGGGCGCCTGGCGGCAATCTCTGGTGGGGAATATTTCGTGTATTTGCAGGGAGAGGGAATTGTGGCGGAGTTGAGTCCCAGTTACCAGCGCCGGGCAGAAGTCGCTTGATCGGCAATCGAGATGGCTGGAGCAGCGCGAAAAGCGGGCGGCTCCCGCGGCTGCGGGACCAGCCCCTATGGCGGTTCGGTGCGGAGGTTGGGTAATTCGTCGCGGCTTTGACGGGATAGGTTACAGAGCGGGGAAAAGTGATACACCCGTCGGCACCGAGAAAAGTTCGACGATCCGCGCGTGCGTTTCCGGTGGCGGTTGGCGAAGGTGATTTCGACGAGATGAAAATCTAGATTTCCTTTGACGGTCGTAATTTTAACGGAGACGACGGCGGGCGGAAGAGTTAACCCGTAATTAATCTTCGATTCGATATTTAACAGTGCACACTGAGATTTCACGAGGTTTAATGGGAATTGTGGTTCTTGAAAATGGGCGTTAATCTCTGTCCGTATATCCTTCTGCTATCTTTCCTATTTGCAGCGAGATGCAGCGATCGTGCGACTTATCAAATCTCGCGTACGCTTTCTGAACCGAATTTCACGAGCTTTCATTTTTCCGTAGCAGGTTCAACGGTGGCTGTTCGCTGTGACATTCCGGTGAACTACGCGAGGCGTGAAATCCTATTGAGATCACCGCGTTAATTAGGATTTGATCCGCGATTTCGCAGGGAGTTGTCCTGCTGAAGAATCCGTTGTGAGCCTCGAAGGACAGGTGTAGCATCCGCCAAGCGACGTGTACCAACCGGAATTCCCGGCCAAGTCCAACTCTAGGAGCAGACATGCACAAGTTCAGGCACTGGTCCGCATTGCTGATTGCTTTGGTTCTACTGGGACTCGGAGCGCGAATCGTTTCCCCGCAGGAAAATCCCGCCACTTCGGGAACCGTTCAGGTTCACATGGTCATCACCGACGAGGCCGTGCGCGACGATAGCGAAGTGCCGATCCTTCGGCCAGAGAATGTGCAAGTAAAGCAAGGAAAGACCGCGCTGAAGGTTGACCACCTGATTCCCGCGCGTGGTGACAGTGCCGCCCTGCAGCTTTTTATTTTGATTGACGACACCTGCGATACCAGCATTGGCAACAGTCTCAACGATCTCCGCGATTTCATCAACGCGCAGCCCGCGACGACGGTCGTGGGCGTCGCCTACATGTCCAACGCCAGCTTCCAGATCGTGCAGAACTTCACCAATGATCATGCGGCGGTGGTCAAGGCGATTCGCCTACCGCGAGGCAGCGTGTCCTCCATGGATAGTCCGTACTTGTCGCTAATTAGCTTGCTCAAGAGTTGGCCAGAACAGAAAGTTCGTCGTGAAGTCCTGATGGTGAGTGATGGGATTGACCGCCTGCGGAACGATCCGACCTCCCGCGCGGCATACTCACCCAGCTACGGGCGCGCGACTCGCGCTCCGATGCCCACCACGTCTATGTCCACTGGCATGTCTACCATTAGTCCAGACGTCGATACCGCCAGTACGACGGCGCAGCGCTATGGCGTGATCGTTCACGGGATCTACGCCGTAGGCGTCGGACGCATGGGCCGCAACGCCTGGGAGGCCCAGCTTGGTCAAGGTGGTGTAGGCAAGATCGCGGACGAGAGCGGCGGAGAATATTATTCTCTCGGAACGCAAAATCTAGTCAGCTTTAAGCCTTACCTCGATCGCCTCCAAAAAGTCCTGGATAACCAGTATTACTTGGTGTTCGGAGCCGTCCCCAGAAACAAGGCCGCATTGCAGCGCGTCAAGATTTCCACCGAAACGCCGGGCTTCGAAATTGCTGCTGCGGACAATGTCTGGGTCCCCGCTCCCAATGAAAGCGCCGGCAGCAAAAAGAACTAATCGCTGGCGCGATGCGGGTAAAAAACCTCATGGGTTTGGGCATTGCGTTGAATTTCACTAAGGAGAAGAGACTATGAATACAAGAAAGGCATGCTGCGGTTTGGTTCTAGGAATCATGTGTGCGGTTATCCCAAGCACGTCGCACGCGCAGGCCACAAGCGACAACGCCAGCGTCACTCCCCAGTTGAACGACGCGAAGACGATCGTCGCCAAAATCAAGAAAGATGCGGTGCAGATGGAATCGTACGCGCAAACCACCGGTCTGAGTTGGCAAACGCATTCTACTGCGCTTGAAAAAATCAAGGCTGACGTAAATACTCTGCAGCAAAACATGCGTGGGTTGCAATCGCACCGGACCGTCGCCAGTCCCTGGCAACAGGCAGCAATCGATCGCATAACCGGGCTCGCGAATGATTTGGCCACGAATATGAACGCCAGCATCGATCGCCTGAACAAGAGCAAGAGCCGACCGACTGCTCCGCCGTACCCGGAGTATCTGAAGGCAAATACCCGAATCGCCAGTGATCTCGCAGATGAAATCGCTGCAACGATCGATTACGGGCAGAATAAAGCGACGCTGGACACACTGGGTCAGCAGTTGGATTCTTCTGCAAAATAATCCTGTGAGATATCTCCGGAAGATGGTGGTTGCTGGAGAGGAAAGGATTGATCCAGATCACCGGTGCGATGTACAACCTCGCGACCGGCGTGGTGGAGTTCGTCAGTTA
>CAWBLT010000016.1:0-14683 GCA_963789665.1 uncultured Acidobacteriota bacterium
ATCGGCGGCACCCAACGATTCTAGAGGCGTTCATTTGGATGGTGCGAAAGGGTCGGCCACCCATCCGACAATTCAAACGCGTTCATTCGGATGACCCAATGGTTGGCCAGCCGCCCAGGGTGAAAATTACAAGAACTGATGTTATCCCAACTTCGATGGGTGACCATTTAATGCTTTTCGCCATCGCAGTGTGACTGCAGGAATTCTAAGTACATTTTGGCAGCCTCGATCTGCTCTTCAGCAGCTGTTGTTGTCACGTAGGCTAACCTCGCGCCACATACCGGTCCTAACTTTGCCAATCTAGAGCGCCCTATGGCCTCAGCCGAAATATCTGATTCAGAGTCCACGATCACAACGTCGGGAGGCATATCGCCAACGCGCTGCACAAGCTTTGAATAAGAATCTCCTTCGTTCGTTGCTACGATCACTGCGCTCCCACTCGTTAAGTGAGGTTTTGTCAGAGCAAACTGTGAATCGCCTTGCTGCAGTCGTTCAGCAAACTCTGCAGCAGGATTCCGAAGAACATGTATGGTAACGATATGAGGTGAACTCCTATCGCCGCACGAAGCACAAAATATCAATGCTAACGCCAAGGTCGAGCTACGATGCATGTGTCTACTTTCCTTTGTCACAATATTGGCAGCATGAGCAAGTCAGGATAGGTCCGTCGGGCCCGAGTGCACTCGAACCGCAGTACGGAACCGTGACCATGCCCGGCTGGCGGGCCGCTTCGCACTTGTGATTGAAACCCTCGGCGGGTGGCCCACCCTTTCCCGCGCCATCACTGTTTTCTCCTTCGTGTCGTATTGCCTGACTCCAATGGAGGCGATAATACCACCGTGGTAGTTGACGTTGAAGTTGATCGGTTCTTGGGTTTGCTGTTGCATTTGTAGTTTCGGGTGCCGCACTCTCGCCGCAGGCGAGGGTGCGCAACTGTGGCACAGGCGATAAGTAACACACTGGAGCGGCAGCATGGCCAGCGGCACTTGCACTTTATTACGTGCAGTTGTTACCGGAGGCGACCTTTGCTAGGAACGGCGCGGAAGCGGGATGCGTTCTTGAGAATCTTGCATGAAGTGCGCGAGCGCTATCAATTCTGGCTGATCGGTTATGTGGTGATGCCGGAGCACATCCATCTGCAGCCAACCTAACTCTGCATCAACGTTCGCGTAATGCGCTGACTCTAAAGAGGAAGAATGGCTCGCCCTGGAGGACGATTTCAGAACTTTTCTGAGCGATTTCCTGTCATGCCTGCCAGAGGTTGACTTCCCCACTGGATTACGCGTGTAGCACTCGGCGGCGGCTTCTCCATTAATTCAATCTTCCTAGCGACGGAAAAGTTCTCGAATACCCTCAATGCTGGACAGTGCCGCCAGATTTCTGGCCGATGTGCCGCGGTTGTCTTGGATATCCGGATTGGCACGGGCTTCAACAAGAACCGTACAAACGCCTCCGTGCGATGACTCGACGGCACGGAAGAGAGCAGTTCTCCCGAGCCGATCACGCAGGTCTATGCTAGCGCCCTCTTTGATAAGAGTTCTTGCGCACTCAACACTGTTACCGTGTGCGGCTCCCATTAGGGCCGTGCTGCCACTCTCATCCTGGGCGTCCACATTAGCTCCAGCGTTCAACAACAGCTGGAGACAATCCTCACTGTTACGCCTGGAGGCGTACATCAGGGCCGTGGACTTGCGGTATGGGGGGGGCCGTCTGCAGAAGCACCGGCCCGAAGCAATTGAGAGACGATTTCTACTCTGCCAAGCGCCGCTGACGAGATCAGAGGTGTGGCACCATCTTCATCCTGTGTTTCGAGATTGGCCCCATGTCGAATGATTTCGGCCACGATTTCTTCATAACCGAGCATCGCTGCAAAATGAACAGGGGTTTGCTCTTGTTTATTCCTACTTTCAAGCGAAGTAAGATTGAGCAGAGATCTTCGCACCCGTTCAAGGCTGCGCACTTGGATCGCTTCGAAAATACTGGTCACGATTTCGATCATTTCTCCAGCTTTCTATGCTCCAGAACTCCAGCGATCAGAACGGCGCGGAGGCGTGACGGGTTCGTAACGCTGCGTCTAAACCCGCACCCTTCGCGTGAACCAAAGGCGCGAAGAGTGCGGCACCCGGAAAATCAGCGGCGTTCGTTTGGGTGGTGTGGAAGGGTCGGCCACCCGCCCACCCGAAAGTTCAAAGGCTGGCGCACCCGGCCGGTTAAAAGTGGACACGGATGACTACCGATTTGGCCGGCCAGTGTTCTGGCGATCGGGGCCGTCCACATCGCCCCTAGGTATCAAGGGCCGCACTACTGTGCCCCGATCTTTGAACATGTCAAAAATGAACTCAACTCCACGACTCAGCAGATACCACCACAACGTGCCAACCACTATGATCCATAGAGCCGCAAGCCAACTGTACTTCCAAGCTACCAAATATGCGACAAGTGAGATTGGGAGATCCGCTAGCATTATAAAACCCCATACTACTCCCAGGAACGAAAGCTTCAGCGCGATCATCCCGATCATACTCATCAAGGATACCAATAGGTGAATGATTGGCAGAAGGTAAACTCGACGGACGCGTTTCGGCGCACCTAGCATATACCCTCCAAGTCGTTCGATACGGCCACGTGTAGATACCTTCATCTGTTTGTTAAGGCGCGTAAATCTGCTTTACCGCCTAGGGTGCGGTGAGGGCGCGGGTGCTTTGCAGCCTGGGCAATTCGGTGCGTTCGGCCCAGCGTCTGGGTGCTCGTTTAAGATGTCAATTCCGAACGCAATGAGTGGACCAATCCCCGTAGAAGGCATTTCACCGATTAAGGTGAAATCGCATATGCTCCTCATGCAATCGCTTCGCGCCCCCGCGTCGCACGAGTGTGTAATTCGGCAATGGTAGTAACAGATGTCATGTGCCTGGCACACTCTGTCTGCCGCATCGATAGGCTCCTTATACCACCCCAGCTCATCAATGATGGGATCGTATTCCCCAATTAGCCCTCCGGTCGAATTCGGTCCGCACCAGTTTCCGTGAACAACGATCGGTACCGATGTTTGCCCTGATGGATCTCGGTAGTTAATCGGATTTCCACCAACGTAGTCGTAAAAATTCACATTGCCAGCACGAAAGCGCACCGGGTCTTCACTGATGAACCTTCCCGTTGTGGAGTCGTAGTATCTGGCGCGATAGAAGTGGCGGGTGGCCCATCCTTTCCCGCGCCATCACTGTTTTCTCCTTCGTGTCGTATTGCCTGACCCTAATGGCGGCGATGATACCACCGTGGTAGTTGACGTTGAAGTTGATCGGTTCTTGGGTTTGCTGTTGCATTTGTAGTTCCGGGTGCCGTCGATAAGAACGAAGGCGTTGTCAAGAGACACTTGTTCGCCGCAATGCTTTGCAGCACCGCTTGGATCTCAGAGAGGTGGAGGACCGAAGCCTGCTTGCGGCAGGCAAGCTCTGAAACTCGCACGGTGAATCAGTTTTCGGCGGTCGTTCCGCCAACCATCGATTCGGCCTCAACTGCGACCATGATTCTTCTATCCGAACCCAGCCTGCGATTTGCATCGCACACTGGACGAGAGCGCCCAATCAACCCTTCGGTCTAGCTTGCGCTGACCAGCGGCACCCGCGAGCTGCTCTCGACACGAACGACCTCTGGATACCCTCGATTCGTGCGCAGCATCCAGTAGAGTCGAATCGCCAACTTCCTGGCCGCCGCCACCTTCGCCACTCCTTTGGCTTTCTTGTGGCAGCGATGCAAATATTCCTGCCGCATCTGCGGATCGCAGCGCACCGCTACCTGCGCCGCTTCCACCAGCAGCATCCGCATGAATCCGTTTCCTTGCTTGCTGATCGACCCGAACCGCTGATGTCCGCCCGAACTATATTCCCGCGGAATCAACCCCAGATAACTGGCCACCTGCTTGCCCCGCGGAAATCGGGAAACATCGCCCATCGTCAGCACAAACGCCATCGAGGTAATCGGCCCCACGCCCGGCTGCGTCATCAACAGCCGCGCTTTCTCATTCTTCTCCGCCACTTCCACCACCGCTCGGTCCAGCAAATCCACCTGGCCGTTCAACATCTCTCTCACCTGGAACAGGTCTTCTCGCCGCCGGCTCGCCCACGGCTTCAGCGGCAACTCGCGCAGCACCTTTTCGCCCGCCTTGCTCCACAGCTTATTCTTCTTCGTCACGCCCTGATTCATCGCCAGGTGCTGCAGCTCATTCTTCACCTGCGCGCGAATCCGCACCAGCTTGTGCCGATGAATCAAAAGCTGCCGCAGATCCTTCTCTGCACCCGACGGCGTCCAAATCCGCGGAAAGCGTCCCTCCAGCAGCAGTTTCAAAAGCAGCGCCGCATCGCGCCGGTCCGTCTTCTGCTGCCGCACTTCGCTGGCGCGAATCTTCGCCGCATCTCCGATCCACACCTCATGCCCCGCCGTGGTGGCCATCTCTACAAACCACTGGCAGTTTCCCGTCGACTCCATGCCAATCAAAACCGGACCAGCCAATCCGCGGTAAAACTTCTCCGCTTCTCCCGACGCATGATCCAACTTCCTTTCTTCCGTCTCTCCCGTCAGCGTGTCCAGCCAACAAATCTGTTGCCAACTGGGATGGTAATCACATCCTATAATCAGCATCGAAGGCTCCTTTCGTTTGACCGATTCGCTTCGGTCCTCCAACCAGAAGCATACTCGGCCCAGCATCGGAGCCTTCGTTCTTATCCAATCACTCTCGCCGCAGGCGAGGGTGCGCAACTGTGGCACAGGCGATAAGTAACACACTGGAGCGGCAGTATGGCCAGCGGCACTTGCACTTTATTACGTGCAGTTGTTACCGGAGGCGACCTTTGCTAGGAACGGCGCGGAAGCGGGATGCGTTCTTGAGAATCTTGCATGAAGTGCGCGAGCGCTATCAATTCTGGCTGATCGGTTATGTGGTGATGCCGGAGAACATCCATCTGCAGCCGAACCTAACTCTGCATCAACGTTCGCGTAATGCGCTGACTCTAAAGAGGAAGAATGGCTCCCCGGGCTAGATTCGAACTAGCAACCCTTCGGTTAACAGCCGAATGCTCTACCATTGAGCTACCGGGGAACTGTTTTGTGGCCGGCCAAGACTCAACATCTTACGACAGCGCTGCTTGTTGCGCAAATCACGGCTGCGAGCGCCCTGCTCGCCACGCGCCGCCATTCGAAAGCGCCACCACGGCGCCCGCCCCGCTGCCAGAATCAGCAAAATCCGCTCCCCAAAATCACGCCGCGTAAGGGACAATACTGCGTGCTCTCCGCGGAATCATTGCGCGGCGCGCATGTCTTTCCGCGGTCCATGCAGCGCGTTTCCGTTGCACGATTGGTTTCACCCCGCGCTGAATATGCGTGGATTGTGCCCGCGGAACGTGTACGATTTCTTTCTTCAACGCGCGGGACCAGATGGCTTCGCTCCGATTCTGCCTGAAGCAATTCACGGCGGGACAATGGCATCGCTATAAGAGCGCAACGACCCGGCGCATACTACGAGGTGCACGAATTGATGGCTGAAAGTTCAGACCCCGCGCAACAGTTCCCGAATTTGCCGCCGCGTATTCGCGGCCTCGCGCGCCTTTCTTACAATGTGTGGTGGAGCTGGCACCGCGAAGCGCGCGAGCTGTTCCCCGCGCTGGATCAACAAGCCTGGCGCGAAAGCGACCACAATCCGTTGCGCATGCTCGCGCTGGTGCCGCAGCAAACCATCGAGAATGCCGCGCGCGATCCCGAATTTCTGAATCGTTTCGACGCAGTGATGGCGGAGTTCGACGCCAACATCGCTTCGCAGACCGGCTGGTTCACGGCGGAATACGGCACTCCGCAAGCTCCTCTGGCCTATTTTTCCGCCGAATATGCCTTCCATCATTCCCTGCCGCTCTATGCCGGCGGCCTCGGCGTCCTGGCCGGTGATTACATCAAGGAGTGCAGCGACCTCGCCATCCCCATGGTCGCCGTCGGCCTCATTTATTCCCGCGGCTATCTCTCGCAAAAAATCCGCGATGACGGCTGGCAAGAGGACGACGAAAAAACTCTCGACCGCACTTACGATCCCGTCAAGCTGGTGCTCAACGGAAATAACGAACCTCTCAGAGTTCAGGTTCCGTTCTTCGAGCCTCCTGTTCACGTGCTCGTGTGGCGCGCGGATATCGGCCGTGTTCCCGTCTACCTGCTCGATACCGAAGTGGAAACCAATCAGCCCTGGGATCGTGCCATCGCTCATCGCCTTTACACCAATGACCCGGAGCAGCGCTTGCGCCAGGAAATCGTCCTGGGCATCGGCGGCATGTGCGTGCTGAAGGCGCTGGACATTCATCCCGCGGCCGTGCACATCAACGAAGGCCATCCCGCATTCGCATTTTTAGAACGCACGCGCGCACTGGTGGAAACCGGCGCCACCTTCGAAGCCGCCGTCTCTAAAATCCGCGAAACTTCCGTCTTTACCACGCATACGCCGCTTTCCGCCGGCACGGACGTCTTCCCGTTCCCGCTGTTCGAAAAATATTTCAGCAGCCACTACGATAAGTTCGGCACCGACCGTAATGGCTTGCTGCAGCTGGGAATCAATCCCGCGAATCCCGATGCCGGATTCAACATGACGGTCTTCGCCCTGCGCATGTCAAACTTTTGTAACGCTGTCAGCAAGAAACACGGCGAAGTGGCCAGGGAAATGTGGAAAGGCGTCTGGCCAGAGAAAAAACTCGAGGACGTCCCGATTACCGCCATAACCAACGGCGTCCATCTGCTTACTTGGATGGACCCTGAGTGGCTCCAGCCTCTGTTCGCCAAATACGTGAGCCCCGGCTGGATCCGCGATCAGGACCAATTGAAGATGTGGGAGGCGGCTGACAATATTCCGGATGATGAACTGTGGTCGTCCCACAACCGCCTGAAAGTTTTATTGATTGACGAAATTAACGAGCGCGCCCGCGAAGAATGGCAAAAAAAGCGCGTCCGCGCCGAAAGCGTCATTGCCTTTGGCGCCTTGCTCGATCCCGAAATCCTCACCGTCGGTTTCGCGCGCCGCTTCACCAGCTATAAACGCCCCGACCTTATCCTTCATGATCTGGATCGCCTGAAGCTCCTGCTGACCAATCCCTTGCAGCCGGTGCAGATTATTTTCGCGGGAAAAGCTCATCCCTCCGATATTGCCGGTGCGCAGCTGATCCAAAAAGTTTTTCAGCTGGCCCGCGATCCAAACTTCGCCGCGCGCATCGCCTTCGTCGAAAATTACGACCAACATCTCGCGGCCCGCATGGTCCGGGGCGTGGATATGTGGCTGAATAATCCGCTGCCTCCCCTGGAAGCCAGCGGCACCAGCGGCATGAAGGCCGGCGCCAACGGCGTTCCCAGCATTTCCATTCTCGACGGCTGGTGGCTCGAAGGTTACAACGGCGCAAACGGCTGGGCCTTCGGGGGTGACGCGGCCGAAGGAGATCGCACCGCGGCCGATTCCGATGCGCTTTATCGCCTGCTTGAGGAAAAAATCATTCCGCTCTACTACCGGCGCCCGGACGACGAAATTCCTCACGAATATGTGCGCGTCATGAAAGCAGCCATCAAAAGCGTGGCGCCGCAATTCAGTTCGCGGCGCATGTTGAAGGAATACGTCCGCCAGTTTTACGTGAAGGCGCTGAACGTGAAGAAATCATGATGCGCAGCCGCCGGCGTAGCAGCGAAAGCGCTTTATTCGAGTGATCGCCCCGCAACCGTTCCTAGCCACACGGCGGCAAACCCCAGCGTCACACTCAGAATCACGTTCAAGGACGCCACCAGTATTTTCCCGTCCTGCATGCTCCGCAGAGATTCATACTCGAATGCGGAAAATGTCGTGTAGCCTCCGATAAAACCGATCGGAATCAGATAGCGCCAATGCGGATCCCAGTCCGCCCTGCTCGCCAGCAGCGTCACGATGAAACCAATCAGAAACGAACCCGTGATATTCACGGCAAATGTTCCGTAGGGAAAGCGCCCGCCGAGTCGCTCACCCAAAAAGCTGCTTACCCAGAAGCGCAGCATCGATCCGATGCCGCCGCCTATACCGACCATCACATATTTCATCATGGCGTAGCGTCTTTCTCCCTCGCACGCGCGCAAATTCCTGCCGCCGAATCGCAGCCGCGCTGAATACCGCCTACTTTTTTCAGGGAACCTTGCCGGCGACATGGCTCCGCGACAAGATTCTTGTCAGGAGTCATCATCTGCCCCGGCAAAAGAAGGACAGCGGTTAAGGGCGAACTCCATCGCCACCTGTTCGATGATACCCGCGAGCTTAGCGATGTCAACGGGACTGTTGCCGGGCGGTTGTTTCAGTAACGAGGGGTTATTGCAGCTTCTGCGTGGCCGCGTCGTGGCAGATCAGATTCTCGAATATCGCCAGCACGTGCTGCCGGTATTGCACGATTCTTTCCAGCAACGGCCGCAGCTGCGGTTCGCGCACCGTTTCCTTGTCCCATTTGGCCAAAACCATTGCCGGCACTTGTATATCCTTGCGCAGCTCCTCGGCCGAATGCCCGCGCAGAAACAGCCCATAAAAAAAGGCCGCCTCGCGCTGCGGGTACTCAAATTCCTGCAGCGGGTCTTCGATCGGGTTTGCTAGCGTCGCCATAATGGAAAATCGCAGTTTACAGATTTCAACGCTGCCGTCAAGAGTCCACGGCGCGAAATAGCAAATAAATCTCTCGGCGTGTTCCAGCATTGGACGATGCTTGTGGAACGAAAGTTGCTCCTAATTTCAGGGCCTGTCTCGAATCGCTCAGGCGACTGTGCCCGGCGAATCGCCTGATGGAGAGGGCGCAACAGTCTGGAAACCCGCCCTCCCGCAAACGTAACAGAATCAATGCGCCATCGGTAGAACCGGGCGTTTCCGCAAGACCTGTCCCCCATCTTCGCAACTTTCTGGCGTCTTGGGTGTTTCATTTCTATGGCCGATAGCCTGGCGTGCCTTTTGGGACACACTCCAGGCTGACGCGCCATATCTGTCTTAACAATTGCACCCCATGAGAAGGCTTGGGCCCCCGAGCCTTCTCTCTTTTTTGAGTAGCCGCTGCGCAACGTTGTTCATTCGCTCCACAGCGCGTTTCGCGCGAAATTTTCCGCCGCCTGCAACGTATCATTAATAGGAGCTACACAATGAGCTACACAATAAGCCACACAATGATCAGCCAAATCATTCCTAGGGCACTCGGTAAAACAATAGTCAAGAATCTCGCAATTATCCTGCTGGCCGCGGCAGCATCCCTCGTGGTTCCGTCTCTGTCCGCGCAGCAATCGCAGAATCCCCCGTCCTCTCCAGCGCCAACTCACGATTCCATGCCCGGAATGGACATGAGCCAGCACGATTCGGACAAAAACCCCGACGCCGCCAAGGCCGCGAATGATGCCATGTCCGATCACGACATGGACGAGAGCATGGGCGCGCACATGTACATGACCGCGCTGCGCCCGGCAAATCCAGCCGACGAAAAGCGCGCCGCCGAAATAGTCGCGCAACTGCGGCCCGCTATCGAAAAATACAAAGACTATCGCGTGGCCCTCGCCGACGGCTTCAAGATTTTCGGGCCCAACGTGCCGCAACCGCAGTATCACTTCACGAATTATGCCTACGCCTTCGAAGCTGCCTTTGAGTTCAACCCGGCGCATCCCACATCCTTGCTCTATAAGAAAACGAAGTGACGGCTACGTGCTGGTAGGCGCCATGTACACCGCGCGCAAATTGGCCACGGAAGACGATTTGAACGCCCGCGTGCCTCTCAGCGTGGCGCGCTGGCATAAACACACCAATCTCTGCCTTCCTCCCAAGGGCACTTCCTTGCAGAACGCGAATTTCAAGGAATTCGGACTTAAAGGCTCGATCGTAACCGAGGAAGCCTGCGAGCAGGCCGGCGGGCGCTGGTTCCCGCAGATCTTCAGCTGGATGGTCCACGTCTATCCCTACGAATCGGATCCAGCGAAGATCTGGGCGCACTAATATCCACGAGGCCTTATTGCCGCTGCTGCGTGTGCCAGGGAACCGGCGTGGAAATCTCGCCTTGTGATTGCCCCGCGGTTTGTGCCGCCTGTTGTCTGTGAAGGTTAGCATCCATTCCGCGAACGCTCTGTGCGTCTGTACCGGTTGTTGTACAGCGATGCGCACATGTGTCTGCCGAGCGGGTGGGTAACCCAAAAATCTAAGTAAGCGCAGCCTGGTAATTCGGCGCCATCAACCGGCCGGTGCTCTCGCAGTTCCTGGCTGGCGGAATTCCGGGCGTGCTGGTTGGCTGCGCGCTGGCTCGCAAGGTATCCGCGCGAAAACTCAAGCTGGCCGTCGCCACGATTGCAATCTTCGCGGGATTGCAGCTCATCTGGAGCGGCACCCACACTCTGCTGTTGAACCGCGCAGTGAACGTCACGAAAATCGCGGCAGCCGCGCCGCTTCCGTCGCGCAACAACGATTGGCGCACCACAACACTTTCGATTGCAACCCACCAGGATGATTGCTGCGACCGGTCTCCAACCGTTATTTTCCGAAAAGCAACTCGCAAAACAGCGGGGTCTTTTGGCGTGTACTCAAAAAATATACGCGCTATAGTCGCTGCATATGCCCGTAACCTCCGCCGCGGTTCGTAAATTCGCGCTGTCTCTGGACAGCGTCGCAGAGGCCCCGTCCTACGGCACTCCCGGATTCCGCGTCGGCGGTGTGCTCTTCCTGCGCTTCCATCAGGACGGCGAATCGCTCGTGGTGCGCACGGATTTTGAGCAGCGGCAGGAATTGCTCGCCGCCGATCCTGCCGCGTACTACCTCACCGATCACTACGTTAACTACCAGTGGATTCTGGTTCGCATGGCTCGCGTTCACGCCGACGCCTTGCGCGATCTGCTCCGCTGGGCGCATAAATCTGCCGCCGCGGAAAAACGCAAAGCGCCACGCCGCAAGCGTACCGGCCGCTGAAGTCTCGTGCAAATCGCGCGCCCTACTGTCCCTCGCCCGCCTCCCGCAAACGCCCAGCTGCCTCTTCAGGAGTGATGTCCCGCTGCGGAGTGCCTAAAAGTTCGTAGCCCACCATGAATTTGCGCACCACTGCCGAACGCAGCAACGGCGGATAGAAATGCGCGTGAAAATGCCACTCGGGATGAGCTTCGCCGTCGGTAGGCCGCTGGTGAAATCCCATGGAGTAGGGAAAGGAAGTCGCAAACAGGTTGTCGTAACGCGCCGTCACGCGATGCAGGATGTCCGCCAGTGCGTCGCGCCCGGAATCCGAAAATTGCTCCAGCGAACCCGCGTGTTGCTTGCTGATCACCATCGTCTCGAACGGCCACACCGCCCAGAACGGCACCATCGCGGCAAACTCATCGTTCTCGCAAACCATGCGCTCGTTCTTTTCTTTTTCGATCTTCAGATACTCGCACAGCAAACAAGACGAATGTTGCCGCTGGTACGCGACGAACGACGCTTGTTCCTTCGCCGGCTCATTTGGCAGCGTGGCGTTTGCCCAGATTTGCCCGTGCGGATGCGGATTGCTCGCGCCCATCATCGCGCCGCGATTTTCAAAGATCAGCACGGAATTGATCCCGTCCTCGCTTCCCAGCAACTGGTACTGCTCGGTCCACACATCCACCACCGCGTGCAGTTCGGCGTCGGACATCTTCGCCAGCGTTAAATCGTGCCGCGGCGAAAAACAAACCACCCGGCACGTCCCAGGTTCGCCCCGCGCCACCAACAAGCCGGAAATATTCTCCGCGTAGGCTTCGCCGCCGGGCCGCAGCGCCGCATAATCATTTTCAAAAACGAACGTCCCCGTGTAATTCGGATTGTGTTTCCCGCTCGCGCGCTTATTTCCAGGACACATGTAGCACTGCGGGTCGTAGGCCGGCACGTTCTCCGGCGCCGCGGCTTCGGTTTGCCCCTTCCACGGCCGTGCGGTTCGTCCGGGGGAAACCAGCACCCAGTCTCCCGTCAGCGGATTCAACCGCCGGTGCGACTGCTTCTCGAATTCGAAAGACCCCACGTCACGCTCCCCGCAAATCGTCGCGGCCATGCTACAAGACTTCGTTGGCGAGCGGAAGTCCGGCCTACAGGTGATTCTGATCGTTCCAGCCTTGTGGTAACCTGACGCGATGGAAAAAGTTGAATCAAATCGCGCCGCTGCCCTGCTGCAAGCGCAACAAAAAGCAGATGCGCTCTTCAACGCGAGGGATCCAATGAGTGCGGCTCCAACAACGGCAGACCATGTACTTGCAGCGCTTCCTCCACAAAAACTTTTTATCGGTGGCAAGTGGGTGGAGAGCGATAGCGCAGAGCTTCTGGAGGTTCACAGCCCGTCCACTGGCAAGCTACTCGCGAAAGTTCCACACGCTTCGGCAAAAGATGTTAACCGCGCGGTCGAAGCGGCACGCACAGCCGGGGACGCCTGGCGGCTCACGCCGCCTTTCGAGCGTGCTGCCGCTTGTCACCGCATCGCCGACCGCATCCTCGCCCACAAAGAACAAATCGCCGCGATCATCTCACTCGAACAAGGTAAGCCGTATTTCGCTGAAGCCCTGCCGGAAGTCGAAGAGACTGCCGAAAATTTCCGCATCGCCGCCGAAGATGTGAAGCGCCTGGAGACTCCTATCATTCCCGCGCGCGATCCCAACAAGCGCCTCTTCACCTTCAAAGTCGCCATCGGCACGTGGGCAATCATCACGCCCTGGAATTTTCCCACCGTCATCCCCTCCGAGTATTTTGGCCCGGGCATCGCCGCAGGAAATACGATTGTGTTCAAGCCGGCCGAACAGACCCCGCTCTCCGGCCTGTTCCTCGCGCAATGTATGGCAGAAGCGGATTTGCCGCCAGGCGTTTTCAATCTGATCACCGGCCTGGGCCCCAGCACGGGTGACGCCCTCGTCAGTCATCCCGGAATCGACGGCATCGGACTGACCGGCGAAACGCATACCGGCGACACCATCCAGCGCCGCGCCGGCGTAAAAAAACTTCTCATGGAACTCGGTGGCAACGGTCCCCAAATCGTTTTGGAGGATGCGGATCTCGCCCGCGCCGCGAAGGCAGCTGCCTTCGGCGCGTATTTCAACGCGGGACAGGTTTGCTGCGCAACGGAACGGGTGCTTGTGGATCGTCGCGTGCACAAAGACTTTCTTGAGCTGGTTGTGCAGGAGGCCAAACTTGTTCGCGTGGGCGATCCGTTCCAGGAAGGCGTCCACATGGGCCCCATGAACAATCTTCCGGTGATCGAAAAAACCGAACGTCATCTGGCGGATGCGCTGCAAAAAGGCGCTCGCGTCGTCTTCGGCGGGAAGCGCTTGGCGAAACAGCCCACGGATTTCTTTTTCGAACCAACGGTAATTGACAACGTAAGCACCGAGATGCTGCTAAACAACGAAGAAACCTTTGGTCCCGTCGTTCCGGTGATCACAGTTGACGGCTATGAAAAGGCCATCGAACTTGCCAATGCCACCGGCTACGGCCTGCAGATGGCGATTTTTACGCAGGACATTGATAAAGCTTTCTATTTCGCGGACCGCCTGCGCAGCGGCAACGTGGTTATCAACGACACCACGGACTATTGGGAAGCGCATGAGCCTTTTGGAGGGGGAGGCGGCACCAAAAGCGGCTACGGCCGGCTCGGCGGCCGTTTTACATTCGACGACATGACGCATCTCAAGACCGTCGCGCTGCACATCAACAACCTGACTCCGAAAAACTAGCCGCGGAACCTCCCTGCGGTTACGGTCAGCGACGAGCCGGCGCCGTCTCTAGCTCGCGAGCAACACGCTGGCAATTAACGCAAACACGATTCCAGCTCCCTGACGCGCCGTCAGTTTTTCGTGAAGAAATGCGATGCTCAGCAGAATCGTCACCAGCGGATACAGCGCGGATAGCGTCACCACGGTCGATGCCTTACCCTCATCCAGCGCCGCTAAGAATGTCAAAAATCCCACGAACGCGAAAAATCCACCCAATGCCGCCCAGCTGAACCCCGGCAGCGACCACTCAAAGTGAAATTTTTCCATGATTAGCACGATGACCGCGAACGCCAGTATTCCGGCGGTCTGAAACAACAGCGCTTGCCTGGGTTTCGAATAATTAGAAGCCAGCTTGCTGAAGACGCCCCACAATCCCCAAGTGATTACGGTCAACACCGCATACAAATACCAGGTTTTCAAAATCGCCTCCCGCATCGGAATGTAACCGCAACAGACGTCCCCAACAGCGTTACCTACCTCGCGGGTCAATGCAACACTGGCACGCGCAGCATTGCGTTTGCTACGCGTCGGGTGGCCCGCCCTTCCACACCACCCAAACAAAAGCCGTTGAATTTCCGGGTGCCGCGCTCTCGCCTGCCTGCCGCAGGCAGGCCGCAGGCGAGGGTGCGGGTTTAGACGCAACCTCACCACAGTCGTTCCGCGAAACTCCTACTTCGGTTCGCGATCCGGCGTTCACACGCTCTTCCCCCCGCACCGCCGCCGCAATTTATTGCCCATCTCAGTAGCGCCACAGTCGCGCACCCTCGCCTGCCCACCCCAGGCAGTCGAGAATGCGGCACCCGGAACTGCAAATGCAACAGCAACCCCAAAACCAATCAACTTCTACGTCAACTACCGCAGTGGTATCATCCTCCGTCCCCATGCGTCAATCGCAACCGCACGAATCAGAGAGTACGACGCCGCGCGAAAGAGTGGGCCACCC
>CAWBLT010000017.1:0-12555 GCA_963789665.1 uncultured Acidobacteriota bacterium
AGAAACAGCCCATAAAAAAAGGCCGCCTCGCGCTGCGGGTACTCAAATTCCTGCAGCGGGTCTTCGATCGGGTTTGCTAGCGTCGCCATAATGGAAAATCGCAGTTTACAGATTTCAACGCTGCCGTCAAGAGTCCACGGCGCGAAATAGCAAATAAATCTCTCGGCGTGTTCCAGCATTGGACGATGCTTGTGGAACGAAAGTTGCTCCTAATTTCAGGGCCTGTCTCGAATCGCTCAGGCGACTGTGCCCGGCGAATCGCCTGATGGAGAGGGCGCAACAGTCTGGAAACCCGCCCTCCCGCAAACGTAACAGAATCAATGCGCCATCGGTAGAACCGGGCGTTTCCGCAAGACCTGTCCCCCATCTTCGCAACTTTCTGGCGTCTTGGGTGTTTCATTTCTATGGCCGATAGCCTGGCGTGCCTTTTGGGACACACTCCAGGCTGACGCGCCATATCTGTCTTAACAATTGCACCCCATGAGAAGGCTTGGGCCCCCGAGCCTTCTCTCTTTTTTGAGTAGCCGCTGCGCAACGTTGTTCATTCGCTCCACAGCGCGTTTCGCGCGAAATTTTCCGCCGCCTGCAACGTATCATTAATAGGAGCTACACAATGAGCTACACAATAAGCCACACAATGATCAGCCAAATCATTCCTAGGGCACTCGGTAAAACAATAGTCAAGAATCTCGCAATTATCCTGCTGGCCGCGGCAGCATCCCTCGTGGTTCCGTCTCTGTCCGCGCAGCAATCGCAGAATCCCCCGTCCTCTCCAGCGCCAACTCACGATTCCATGCCCGGAATGGACATGAGCCAGCACGATTCGGACAAAAACCCCGACGCCGCCAAGGCCGCGAATGATGCCATGTCCGATCACGACATGGACGAGAGCATGGGCGCGCACATGTACATGACCGCGCTGCGCCCGGCAAATCCAGCCGACGAAAAGCGCGCCGCCGAAATAGTCGCGCAACTGCGGCCCGCTATCGAAAAATACAAAGACTATCGCGTGGCCCTCGCCGACGGCTTCAAGATTTTCGGGCCCAACGTGCCGCAACCGCAGTATCACTTCACGAATTATGCCTACGCCTTTGAAGCTGCCTTTGAGTTCAACCCGGCGCATCCCACATCTCTGCTCTATAAGAAAACAAGTGACGGCTACGTGCTGGTAGGCGCCATGTACACCGCGCGCAAATTGGCCACGGAAGACGATTTGAACGCCCGCGTGCCTCTCAGCGTGGCGCGCTGGCATAAACACACCAATCTCTGCCTTCCTCCCAAGGGCACTTCCTTGCAGAACGCGAATTTCAAGGAATTCGGACTTAAAGGCTCGATCGTAACCGAGGAAGCCTGCGAGCAGGCCGGCGGGCGCTGGTTCCCGCAGATCTTCAGCTGGATGGTCCACGTCTATCCCTACGAATCGGATCCAGCGAAGATCTGGGCGCACTAATATCCACGAGGCCTTATTGCCGCTGCTGCGTGTGCCAGGGAACCGGCGTGGAAATCTCGCCTTGTGATTGCCCCGCGGTTTGTGCCGCCTGTTGTCTGTGAAGGTTAGCATCCATTCCGCGAACGCTCTGTGCGTCTGTACCGGTTGTTGTACAGCGATGCGCACATGTGTCTGCCGAGCGGGTGGGTAACCCAAAAATCTAAGTAAGCGCAGCCTGGTAATTCGGCGCCATCAACCGGCCGGTGCTCTCGCAGTTCCTGGCTGGCGGAATTCCGGGCGTGCTGGTTGGCTGCGCGCTGGCTCGCAAGGTATCCGCGCGAAAACTCAAGCTGGCCGTCGCCACGATTGCAATCTTCGCGGGATTGCAGCTCATCTGGAGCGGCACCCACACTCTGCTGTTGAACCGCGCAGTGAACGTCACGAAAATCGCGGCAGCCGCGCCGCTTCCGTCGCGCAACAACGATTGGCGCACCACAACACTTTCGATTGCAACCCACCAGGATGATTGCTGCGACCGGTCTCCAACCGTTATTTTCCGAAAAGCAACTCGCAAAACAGCGGGGTCTTTTGGCGTGTACTCAAAAAATATACGCGCTATAGTCGCTGCATATGCCCGTAACCTCCGCCGCGGTTCGTAAATTCGCGCTGTCTCTGGACAGCGTCGCAGAGGCCCCGTCCTACGGCACTCCCGGATTCCGCGTGGGCGGTGTGCTCTTCCTGCGCTTCCATCAGGACGGCGAATCGCTCGTGGTGCGCACGGATTTTGAGCAGCGGCAGGAATTGCTCGCCGCCGATCCTGCCGCGTACTACCTCACCGATCACTACGTTAACTACCAGTGGATTCTGGTCCGCATGGCTCGGGTTCACGCCGACGCCTTGCGCGATCTGCTCCGCTGGGCGCATAAATCTGCCGCCGCGGAAAAACGCAAAGCGCCACGCCGCAAGCGTACCGGCCGCTGAAGTCTCGTGCAAATCGCGCGCCCTACTGTCCCTCGCCCGCCTCCCGCAAACGCCCAGCTGCCTCTTCAGGAGTGATGTCCCGCTGCGGAGTGCCTAAAAGTTCGTAGCCCACCATGAATTTGCGCACCACTGCCGAACGCAGCAACGGCGGATAGAAATGCGCGTGAAAATGCCACTCGGGATGAGCTTCGCCGTCGGTAGGCCGCTGGTGAAATCCCATGGAGTAGGGAAAGGAAGTCGCAAACAGGTTGTCGTAACGCGCCGTCACGCGATGCAGGATGTCCGCCAGTGCGTCGCGCCCGGAATCCGAAAATTGCTCCAGCGAACCCGCGTGTTGCTTGCTGATCACCATCGTCTCGAACGGCCACACCGCCCAGAACGGCACCATCGCGGCAAACTCATCGTTCTCGCAAACCATGCGCTCGTTCTTTTCTTTTTCGATCTTCAGATACTCGCACAGCAAACAAGATGAATGTTGCCGCTGGTACGCGACGAACGACGCCTGTTCCTTCGCCGGCTCATTTGGCAGCGTGGCGTTTGCCCAGATTTGCCCGTGCGGATGCGGGTTGCTCGCGCCCATCATCGCGCCGCGATTTTCAAAGATCAGCACGGAATTGATCCCGTCCTCGCTTCCCAGCAACTGGTACTGCTCGGTCCACACATCCACCACCGCGTGCAGTTCGGCGTCGGACATCTTCGCCAGCGTTAAATCGTGCCGCGGCGAAAAACAAACCACCCGGCACGTCCCAGGTTCGCCCCGCGCCACCAACAAGCCGGAAATATTCTCCGCGTAGGCTTCGCCGCCGGGCCGCAGCGCCGCATAATCATTTTCAAAAACGAACGTCCCCGTGTAATTCGGATTGTGTTTCCCGCTCGCGCGCTTATTTCCAGGACACATGTAGCACTGCGGGTCGTAGGCCGGCACGTTCTCCGGCGCCGCGGCTTCGGTTTGCCCCTTCCACGGCCGTGCGGTTCGTCCGGGGGAAACCAGCACCCAGTCTCCCGTCAGCGGATTCAACCGCCGGTGCGACTGCTTCTCGAATTCGAAAGACCCCACGTCACGCTCCCCGCAAATCGTCGCGGCCATGCTACAAGACTTCGTTGGCGAGCGGAAGTCCGGCCTACAGGTGATTCTGATCGTTCCAGCCTTGTGGTAACCTGACGCGATGGAAAAAGTTGAATCAAATCGCGCCGCTGCCCTGCTGCAAGCGCAACAAAAAGCAGATGCGCTCTTCAACGCGAGGGATCCAATGAGTGCGGCTCCAACAACGGCAGACCATGTACTTGCAGCGCTTCCTCCACAAAAACTTTTTATCGGTGGCAAGTGGGTGGAGAGCGATAGCGCAGAGCTTCTGGAGGTTCACAGCCCGTCCACTGGCAAGCTACTCGCGAAAGTTCCACACGCTTCGGCAAAAGATGTTAACCGCGCGGTCGAAGCGGCACGCACAGCCGGGGACGCCTGGCGGCTCACGCCGCCTTTCGAGCGTGCTGCCGCTTGTCACCGCATCGCCGACCGCATCCTCGCCCACAAAGAACAAATCGCCGCGATCATCTCACTCGAACAAGGTAAGCCGTATTTCGCTGAAGCCCTGCCGGAAGTCGAAGAGACTGCCGAAAATTTCCGCATCGCCGCCGAAGATGTGAAGCGCCTGGAGACTCCTATCATTCCCGCGCGCGATCCCAACAAGCGCCTCTTCACCTTCAAAGTCGCCATCGGCACGTGGGCAATCATCACGCCCTGGAATTTTCCCACCGTCATCCCCTCCGAGTATTTTGGCCCGGGCATCGCCGCAGGAAATACGATCGTGTTCAAGCCGGCCGAACAGACCCCGCTCTCCGGCCTGTTCCTCGCGCAATGTATGGCAGAAGCGGATTTGCCGCCAGGCGTTTTCAATCTGATCACCGGCCTGGGCCCCAGCACGGGTGACGCCCTCGTCAGTCATCCCGGAATCGACGGCATCGGACTGACCGGCGAAACGCATACCGGCGACACCATCCAGCGCCGCGCCGGCGTAAAAAAACTTCTCATGGAACTCGGTGGCAACGGTCCCCAAATCGTTTTGGAGGATGCGGATCTCGCCCGCGCCGCGAAGGCAGCTGCCTTCGGCGCGTATTTCAACGCGGGACAGGTTTGCTGCGCAACGGAACGGGTGCTTGTGGATCGTCGCGTGCACAAAGACTTTCTTGAGCTGGTTGTGCAGGAGGCCAAACTTGTTCGCGTGGGCGATCCGTTCCAGGAAGGCGTCCACATGGGCCCCATGAACAATCTTCCGGTGATCGAAAAAACCGAACGTCATCTGGCGGATGCGCTGCAAAAAGGCGCTCGCGTCGTCTTCGGCGGGAAGCGCTTGGCGAAACAGCCCACGAATTTCTTTTTCGAACCAACGGTAATTGACAACGTAAGCACCGAGATGCTGCTCAACAACGAAGAAACCTTTGGTCCCGTCGTTCCGGTGATCACAGTTGACGGCTATGAAAAGGCCATCGAACTTGCCAATGCCACCGGCTACGGCCTGCAGATGGCGATTTTTACGCAGGACATTGATAAAGCTTTCTATTTCGCGGACCGCCTGCGCAGCGGCAACGTGGTTATCAACGACACCACGGACTATTGGGAAGCGCATGAGCCTTTTGGAGGGGGAGGCGGCACCAAAAGCGGCTACGGCCGGCTCGGCGGCCGTTTTACTTTCGACGACATGACGCATCTCAAGACCGTCGCGCTGCACATCAACAACCTGACTCCGAAACACTAGAAGTAATCTCATAAATGGGCCTGGCCGGAAGGGCGGGGCTTAAGCCCCGCCGTAAAGGCCGCAAAAAGAAGGGGCTTTAGCCCCTGAAGCCACACTTTTCCATTGCGGCTGAATATTTATGAGATGGGTTCCAGCCGCCTAACCACGGTTTCAGTGAGCGATGACCAGGCGCCGTCTCTAGCTCGCGAGCAACACGCTGGCAATTAACGCAAACACGATTCCAGCTCCCTGACGCGCCGTCAGTTTTTCGTGAAGAAATGCGATGCTCAGCAGAATCGTCACCAGCGGATACAGCGCGGATAGCGTCACCACGGTCGATGCCTTACCCTCATCCAGCGCCGCTAAGAATGTCAAAAATCCCACGAACGCGAAAAATCCACCCAATGCCGCCCAGCTGAACCCCGGCAGCGACCACTCAAAGTGAAATTTTTCCATGATTAGCACGATGACCGCGAACGCCAGTATTCCGGCGGTCTGAAACAACAGCGCTTGCCTGGGTTTCGAATAATTAGAAGCCAGCTTGCTGAAGACGCCCCACAATCCCCAAGTGATTACGGTCAACACCGCATACAAATACCAGGTTTTCAAAATCGCCTCCCGCATCGGAATGTAACCGCAACAGACGTCCCCAACAGCGTTACCTACCTCGCGGGTCAATGCAACACTGGCACGCGCAGCATTGCGTTTGCTACGCGTCGGGTGGCCCGCCCTTCCACACCACCCAAACAAAAGCCGTTGAATTTCCGGGTGCCGCGCTCTCGCCTGCCTGCCGCAGGCAGGCCGCAGGCGAGGGTGCGGGTTTAGACGCAACCTCACCACAGTCGTTCCGCGAAACTCCTACTTCGGTTCGCGATCCGGCGTTCACACGCTCTTCCCCCCGCACCGCCGCCGCAATTTATTGCCCATCTCAGTAGCGCCACAGTCGCGCACCCTCGCCTGCCCACCCCAGGCAGTCGAGAATGCGGCACCCGGAACTGCAAATGCAACAGCAACCCCAAAACCAATCAACTTCTAAGTCAACTACCGCAGTGGTATCATCCCCCGTCGCCATGCGTCAATCGCAACCGCACGAATTAGAGAGTATGACTCCCCGCGAAAGGCTGGGCCACCCGCCCAATGGGATCACGAGTCTCGGCGTCTGCTACGCGCCACAAGGCGCGATCGCTTCAGCAAACATCGGCCCCACAGGCGGCTCGACCTGGCTCAAAGCAGCGATGTCCTACAATGACCGGCTCCAGTCGAACCAGATTCAATATCTCAACCAAGCTGGCAACCTAATGCAGCTGCAATACAGCTTCGTGGATGCCAGCAGCCACAACAACGGCAACGTAATGGGCATCACGAACCTGGTGGACGGCACGCGCTCCCAACAATTCACCTACGATCAGCTCAATCGCCTCTTCACCGCCGAAACGACCTCCAATTACTCCACCAGCCCCACGCATTGCTGGGGCGAAACTTACGTTTACGACAACGTCACCACCATCTCCCCACCGCCCCGGCGAGTTTGGCAACCTCACCAACATCAACGTAGCTTCCACCGCTTACAACGGCTGCACACAGGAAAGCCTTAGCGTCTTGGCCAGCGCCACGAACCAGATCACCACCTTCAGCTACGACGCTTCCGGCAACACCCTCAACGACACCCACAACTCGTACACCTGGAACGCCGAAAGCGAGATCAAAACCGCTGCTGGTGTCACTTACACGTACGATGGCGACGGTGACCGCCTCCAGAAATCCACCGGCAAAATCTATTGGTACGGCGCGGGCAGTGAAATCCTGGACGAATCCGATTCCTCCGGAAATATCACTGACGAGTACGTTTTCTTCGGTGGCAAGCGCGTCGCCCACCGCGTTGTCAGCGGCAACGTAATTTCCTATTACGGCGAGGATTTTCTCGGCAGCTTCGCGCCAAATTTACACCTCTGCCAGCGCCATTTGCTACGATGCCGACTTCTATCCATTCGGTGGTGAGCGCCTATACACCGACACGTGCGTCACAGAAGTACAAATTCGAAGGCAAAGAACGCGACACCGAAACCAACAACGACGATTTCGGCGCAAGATACTACTCCTCCTCCTTTGGCCGCTGGACCTCACCCGATTGGTCCGCCATCCCCGCGCCAGTCCCCTACGCTAATCTCACGAACCCACAAACCCTAAACCTCTACGCCATGGTCAGCGACAATCCCGAAACATTCGCCGACCTGGATGGGCACCTCGGGGGCATCGGTGGACCCGTCGTCGAACCCAGCTATTGTGCGAGCAGTTCGGATGGGTCCTGTTCGGATCCGTCACACGGCAAGGAAGAAGAAGATTACTTAGCTCGGAACAACACGTGGGAGACTGTCCTGACGGCCACCGCAACACTGAATCTCGGAGGTATCACTGTCGATATCACTTTTTCTGCATATGAATGGAGCGATGGAAATAAGGGCATGACGATCGACGCTTTCGCGGAAGGCTGCGGGAGTTGCGGTTGGGCGCAGACGGTGACAAAAACCGGCTCGGATGCTCACGAGGCCCAGACTGATCGCGAAGCAAAGTCCGGTGCCCAACCGCTGTACCCTTCTGGATACCATCGAGGTGGTGGCGACGCCCAGAATTTCTCGGACACACCCACTACTCACAAGGGAGGATCCGGAACGTTTACCGCTGTGACGTCCCTTGGTGTCGCTAACATGAATGCGGAAACGTTTAGGATTTTGGGCTCGATGACGTGGGGCTATACGTTATCCAAAAGTGGAACGGTTACGCTAAGTGCGCCCCGAGTCGCTACGCGCGCCGAACAAGATCGGTCAGTCGCTGCATTGAAACGCGACAGTCCAGCGTGGAAAATAACTCAGTGAGGCGAGCGCAACGGAGGCATCGATGATTTCAACAAATTCAATCATGCAGGTCTGTTGGATATGCGTGACGATTCTCGTCGGCGCCGTATCACCAGCGTGCCCGCAAGCCACGGACACAGGGCAGGTGCTGCAATATTCAGTGGATACAGACACAGGAGTTCGATTCTTCGATCAACCGGCAGACGGTGATTACTTCCACTATCCTTTGGTGTTCCGTGCGGTGGATGAACACGATACCCGAATCAACAAGGCTCCGATGGCACCTGAGGGTCGAATGGTGTACGTTTCATTCGCCGAGATGCAAGATCTACTTCAGGATTTGGCGCGATCTAGGTTGTCCTGGCAACGGTCGAAACAGGTCGAAGAATTTGGCCCCTCAAGAAAACTCGAAATCACAGGCACAATGGTCATTACCGTCATCTCGACGAAGGGAACTTTCAAGGCGAGCCTCGAACCGAAGAAAATCTGTGAGACCTTCGAACCGTTGGATTCTGCCCTGAAGACACCTCGGGCCCTTTGGGAATTCCAAGGGTTTCGTGTGAATTACGGCTGCAAGGTTCGGAACTTCATCTACAACGCCTATCAGGATCAAGATTAATGTTGGCGGATGGCACACTCTTTCACGATTCCCATGCGAGCGCCGCAGAATTGTCGGGTGCCGGACCCTTCGGTTTTTGAAGGGTCCGGGTTTAGACGCAGCGTCACCACACCCGCCCCAGGAAACGCCTACCTCGGTTCGCGATCCGGCGTGCACGCGCTCTTCTCCCCATTCTGATAAAACCTGTAACTGGCGGGTGGGCCACCCTTTCACATCACCCAAACGAATGCAGTTGAATTTCCGGGTGGGCGGGTGGGCCACCCTTCCACACCACTCAAACGAACGCCGTCGAATTTTCGGGTGCGGGCGGGTGGCCCACCCTTCCACACCACCCAAACGAACGCCGTTGATTTTCCGGGTGCCGCTCGATAAGAACGAAGGCGTTGTCAAGAGACACTTGTTCGCCGCAATGCTTTGCAGCACCGCTTGGATTCAGAGAGGTGGAGGACCGAAGCCTGCTTGCGGCAGGCAAGCTCTGAAACTCGCACGGTGAATCAGTTTTCGGCGGTCGTTCCGCCAACCATCGATTCGGCCTCAACTGCGACCATGATTCTTCTATCCGAACCCAGCCTGCGATTTGCATCGCACACTGGACGAGAGCGCCCAATCAACCCTTCGGTCTAGCTTGCGCTGACCAGCGGCACCCGCGAGCTGCTCTCGACACGAACGACCTCTGGATACCCTCGATTCGTGCGCAGCATCCAGTAGAGTCGAATCGCCAACTTCCTGGCCGCCGCCACCTTCGCCACTCCTTTGGCTTTCTTGTGGCAGCGATGCAAATATTCCTGCCGCATCTGCGGATCGCAGCGCACCGCTACCTGCGCCGCTTCCACCAGCAGCATCCGCATGAATCCGTTTCCTTGCTTGCTGATCGACCCGAACCGCTGATGTCCGCCCGAACTATATTCCCGCGGAATCAGCCCCAGATAACTGGCCACTTGCTTGCCCCGCGGAAAACGAGAAACATCTCCCATCGTCAGCACAAACGCCATCGAGGTAATCGGTCCCACGCCCGGCTGCGTCATCAACAGCCGCGCTTTCTCATTCTTCTCCGCCACTTCCACCACCGCTCGGTCGAGCAAATCCACCTGGCCGTTCAACATCTCTCTCACCTGGAACAGGTCTTCTCGCCGCCGGCTCGCCCACGGCTTCAGCGGCAACTCGCGCAGCACCTTTTCGCCCGCCTTGCTCCACAGCTTATTCTTCTTCGTCACGCCCTGATTCATCGCCAGGTGCTGCAGCTCATTCTTCACCTGCGCGCGAATCCGCACCAGCTTGTGCCGATGAATCAAAAGCTGCCGCAGATCCTTCTCTGCACCCGACGGCGTCCAAATCCGCGGAAAGCGTCCCTCCAGCAGCAGTTTCAAAAGCAGCGCCGCATCGCGCCGGTCCGTCTTCTGCTGCCGCACTTCGCTGGCGCGAATCTTCGCCGCATCTCCGATCCACACCTCATGCCCCGCCGTGGTGGCCATCTCTACAAACCACTGGCAGTTTCCCGTCGACTCCATGCCAATCAAAACCGGACCAGCCAATCCGCGGTAAAACTTCTCCGCTTCTCCCGACGCATGATCCAACTTCCTTTCTTCCGTCTCTCCCGTCAGCGTGTCCAGCCAACAAATCTGTTGCCAACTGGGATGGTAATCACATCCTATAATCAGCATCGAAGGCTCCTTTCGTTTGACCGATTCGCTTCGGTCCTCCAACCAGAAGCATACTCGGCCCAGCATCGGAGCCTTCGTTCTTATCCAATCAACTCTTCGCGCCTTTGGTTCACGCGAAGGGTGCGGGTTTAGACGCAGCGTTACGAACCCGTCACGCCTCCGCGCCGTTCTTAGGGAACGCAGCCAGCAGTAACAACCGCACGCGATAAAATACAAGTGCCGTTCATCGCACCGCCGCTCCACTTTGTCACTCATCGCCCGCGCCACAGTTGCGCACCCTCGCCTGCCAACCCCGCAGTCGAGAGTGCGGCACCCGGAACTGCAAAAGCAACGGCAACCCCAAGACCAATCAACTTCTAAGTTAACTACCGCAGTGGTATCATCCTCCGTCGCCATGCATCCATCGCATCCACATCACGCAACAACAATATCGACGCGCGAAAGGGTGGGCCACCCGCCCACCGAAGCCAAAAAAGGATAAAAATAGCGGATCGTTGGATCCACAAACTGACCCACCCGCAGGCCACAAATCGCCAGAACCGAGCGGGCAGGGGGGTTAGGGCCGACAAGCTTTAGCGATTCCACGAAGGGCACCGTGTCCGATGAAAATCGACGGAACAAGAGGCGACATAGGCATGAAGGATATCCGCAAACGCCATAGCGATTCACTCTACAGAAAGGCCCTGCGGTTAATGATGGGGCATTCGAGCCCTCGCAACAGGAAAAAGGCTGTGGGATTGCTAGAGATCGCAGCGAAGATGCAGGACGCGCGTGCTGTAAATGCTCTGGGCACAGCTTACGACTACGGTCTAGGGGTCAAGAGAAATCCCGCGCTCGCATTCGCACACTATCAGCGCGCGGCAATCGCGGGGTATCCGGACGCTCAATACAATCTTGGTGTATGTTTCTTGGACGGCATTGGTACTCGACGAGCTTTCAATATTGCGAACGACTGGTTTCGACGTGCCGTTAAGAACGGAGTGCCGGATGCCTTTGATGCCCTCGGATACAACTACCGCTATGGGCGCGGGCTCAAAAAAGACAGCAAACGTGGCTTTCGATTGCAGCTTGCAGCCGCCAAGCATGGAATCGCAGATGCACAATTCGGAGTCGGTTTTTGTTTGGGCAGTGGCGAGGGCGTGAAGAGCAGTCCGTCGAAGGCATTTAGCTGGTACATGAAGGCGGCACAGAAAGGTCACGCTGGCGCACAATACAATCTCGGCTACTATTATGAAAGCGGAAAGGGAGTTCGACCCAATCCCGCCAAAGCCATCGCATGGTACAGAAAATCCGCACTTCTTGATGACGGCGACGCGCAACTGGCACTCGGCCGAACTTACGTCGACGGTGTGCTTGTTCGCAGAAATCTCAAAACCGCCTACACGTGGTACAGAAGAGCGGTAATCAACGACGATAGAGATATACGCAAACGAGCAAGCCTCGAACTCAGGAAATTGTCGAGTGGGCGGGTGTCAGACCCTTCCACACTATCCAAGCGAACGGCTTAGGATCTCCGGGTACCGCATCGCTTCGGTTCTTGAAGGCTGCGCTCGATGACGCTACACTTTCGACCACCACAGCAAAGCACATCCCCCAAATGATTTCGGCCAGTAATTATCGGTCCTGCCCCAAATCTGTCCAGACGTACAGCTGCGCTCTCGACTCATGCATGATAACGTTGTGCGGGAGTCAAAAAAATGAAGCATCTCCAAAATTCGCGCGACGTCGCCAGCCTCGCACCCCCGCCGCAGCAACAAAATCCGCCCAGCGCCCTCCGCACCCCCGTGCCAACTCCCTCAGCCGCGCCCCGACCATCACCCCACGACGAAGCTCCACCCAAACCACAACGCGAACGATCGCAATTTCTAATCGACACAAACTGCAATTAGAAATGCCATGCAACTCCATGAAAACAAACGATGGCGGCCAATTCGAATCGACACTAAATTTTGCTTTCGGCGCCCCGGCGGCTTATCAACTATTCGGTCACAGTCACGATCTGCTCCGGCTTTTATTTCTTCATCGGCATTCCAGCTCCCCTCCCGAGTGAATTCTCTCTCACTCCCGCTGGTATAAAAACCCCGGTCAGGTCATTACGTCGGAATATGCGAAGTCGCTCAAAGAGAATTTGTCCGTGCGACTAGAAGCAGTGGAGAAGGTTGGCATTGGATTTGCTCTACGTGCTCCAAGTTGCTCCAAGATTTCCGGAGCAGAAGCGGTTGCGGTGGCGGCCTAAGTAATGGAAAATGATTGGAGTAGCCAACGATGGGCGTGTAGCTCA
>CAWBLT010000018.1:0-9437 GCA_963789665.1 uncultured Acidobacteriota bacterium
AAAGTTCGTAGCCCACCATGAATTTGCGCACCACTGCCGAACGCAGCAACGGCGGATAGAAATGCGCGTGAAAATGCCACTCGGGATGAGCTTCGCCGTCGGTAGGCCGCTGGTGAAATCCCATGGAGTAGGGAAAGGAAGTCGCAAACAGGTTGTCGTAACGCGCCGTCACGCGATGCAGGATGTCCGCCAGTGCGTCGCGCCCGGAATCCGAAAATTGCTCCAGCGAACCCGCGTGTTGCTTGCTGATCACCATCGTCTCGAACGGCCACACCGCCCAGAACGGCACCATCGCGGCAAACTCATCGTTCTCGCAAACCATGCGCTCGTTCTTTTCTTTTTCGATCTTCAGATACTCGCACAGCAAACAAGATGAATGTTGCCGCTGGTACGCGACGAACGACGCCTGTTCCTTCGCCGGCTCATTTGGCAGCGTGGCGTTTGCCCAGATTTGTCCGTGCGGATGCGGGTTGCTCGCGCCCATCATCGCGCCGCGATTTTCAAAGATCAGCACGGAATTGATCCCGTCCTCGCTTCCCAGCAACTGATACTGCTCGGTCCACACATCCACCACCGCGTGCAGTTCGGCGTCGGACATCTTCGCCAGCGTTAAATCGTGCCGCGGCGAAAAACAAACCACCCGGCACGTCCCAGGTTCGCCCCGCGCCACCAACAAGCCGGAAATATTCTCCGCGTAGGCTTCGCCGCCGGGCCGCAGCGCCGCATAATCATTTTCAAAAACGAACGTCCCCGTGTAATTCGGATTGTGTTTCCCGCTCGCGCGCTTATTTCCAGGACACATGTAGCACTGCGGGTCGTAGGCCGGCACGTTCTCCGGCGCCGCGGCTTCGGTTTGCCCCTTCCACGGCCGTGCGGTTCGTCCGGGGGAAACCAGCACCCAGTCTCCCGTCAGCGGATTCAACCGCCGGTGCGACTGCTTCTCGAATTCGAAAGACCCCACGTCACGCTCCCCGCAAATCGTCGCGGCCATGCTACAAGACTTCGTTGGCGAGCGGAAGTCCGGCCTACAGGTGATTCTGATCGTTCCAGCCTTGTGGTAACCTGACGCGATGGAAAAAGTTGAATCAAATCGCGCCGCTGCCCTGCTGCAAGCGCAACAAAAAGCAGATGCGCTCTTCAACGCGAGGGATCCAATGAGTGCGGCTCCAACAACGGCAGACCATGTACTTGCAGCGCTTCCTCCACAAAAACTTTTTATCGGTGGCAAGTGGGTGGAGAGCGATAGCGCAGAGCTTCTGGAGGTTCACAGCCCGTCCACTGGCAAGCTACTCGCGAAAGTTCCACACGCTTCGGCAAAAGATGTTAACCGCGCGGTCGAAGCGGCACGCACAGCCGGGGACGCCTGGCGGCTCACGCCGCCTTTCGAGCGTGCTGCCGCTTGTCACCGCATCGCCGACCGCATCCTCGCCCACAAAGAACAAATCGCCGCGATCATCTCACTCGAACAAGGTAAGCCGTATTTCGCTGAAGCCCTGCCGGAAGTCGAAGAGACTGCCGAAAATTTCCGCATCGCCGCCGAAGATGTGAAGCGCCTGGAGACTCCTATCATTCCCGCGCGCGATCCCAACAAGCGCCTCTTCACCTTCAAAGTCGCCATCGGCACGTGGGCAATCATCACGCCCTGGAATTTTCCCACCGTCATCCCCTCCGAGTATTTTGGCCCGGGCATCGCCGCAGGAAATACGATTGTGTTCAAGCCGGCCGAACAGACCCCGCTCTCCGGCCTGTTCCTCGCGCAATGTATGGCAGAAGCGGATTTGCCGCCAGGCGTTTTCAATCTGATCACCGGCCTGGGCCCCAGCACGGGTGACGCCCTCGTCAGTCATCCCGGAATCGACGGCATCGGACTGACCGGCGAAACGCATACCGGCGACACCATCCAGCGCCGCGCCGGCGTAAAAAAACTTCTCATGGAACTCGGTGGCAACGGTCCCCAAATCGTTTTGGAGGATGCGGATCTCGCCCGCGCCGCGAAGGCAGCTGCCTTCGGCGCGTATTTCAACGCGGGACAGGTTTGCTGCGCAACGGAACGGGTGCTTGTGGATCGTCGCGTGCACAAAGACTTTCTTGAGCTGGTTGTGCAGGAGGCCAAACTTGTTCGCGTGGGCGATCCGTTCCAGGAAGGCGTCCACATGGGCCCCATGAACAATCTTCCGGTGATCGAAAAAACCGAACGTCATCTGGCGGATGCGCTGCAAAAAGGCGCTCGCGTCGTCTTCGGCGGGAAGCGCTTGGCGAAACAGCCCACGGATTTCTTTTTCGAACCAACGGTAATTGACAACGTAAGCACCGAGATGCTGCTAAACAACGAAGAAACCTTTGGTCCCGTCGTTCCGGTGATCACAGTTGACGGCTATGAAAAGGCCATCGAACTTGCCAATGCCACCGGCTACGGCCTGCAGATGGCGATTTTTACGCAGGACATTGATAAAGCTTTCTATTTCGCGGACCGCCTGCGCAGCGGCAACGTGGTTATCAACGACACCACGGACTATTGGGAAGCGCATGAGCCTTTTGGAGGGGGAGGCGGCACCAAAAGCGGCTACGGCCGGCTCGGCGGCCGTTTTACATTCGACGACATGACGCATCTCAAGACCGTCGCGCTGCACATCAACAACCTGACTCCGAAAAACTAGCCGCGGAACCTCCCTGCGGTTACGGTCAGCGACGAGCCGGCGCCGTCTCTAGCTCGCGAGCAACACGCTGGCAATTAACGCAAACACGATTCCAGCTCCCTGACGCGCCGTCAGTTTTTCGTGAAGAAATGCGATGCTCAGCAGAATCGTCACCAGCGGATACAGCGCGGATAGCGTCACCACGGTCGATGCCTTACCCTCATCCAGCGCCGCTAAGAATGTCAAAAATCCCACGAACGCGAAAAATCCACCCAATGCCGCCCAGCTGAACCCCGGCAGCGACCACTCAAAGTGAAATTTTTCCATGATTAGCACGATGACCGCGAACGCCAGTATTCCGGCGGTCTGAAACAACAGCGCTTGCCTGGGTTTCGAATAATTAGAAGCCAGCTTGCTGAAGACGCCCCACAATCCCCAAGTGATTACGGTCAACACCGCATACAAATACCAGGTTTTCAAAATCGCCTCCCGCATCGGAATGTAACCGCAACAGACGTCCCCAACAGCGTTACCTACCTCGCGGGTCAATGCAACACTGGCACGCGCAGCATTGCGTTTGCTACGCGTCGGGTGGCCCGCCCTTCCACACCACCCAAACAAAAGCCGTTGAATTTCCGGGTGCCGCGCTCTCGCCTGCCTGCCGCAGGCAGGCCGCAGGCGAGGGTGCGGGTTTAGACGCAACCTCACCACAGTCGTTCCGCGAAACTCCTACTTCGGTTCGCGATCCGGCGTTCACACGCTCTTCCCCCCGCACCGCCGCCGCAATTTATTGCCCATCTCAGTAGCGCCACAGTCGCGCACCCTCGCCTGCCCACCCCAGGCAGTCGAGAATGCGGCACCCGGAACTGCAAATGCAACAGCAACCCCAAAACCAATCAACTTCTACGTCAACTACCGCAGTGGTATCATCCTCCGTCCCCATGCGTCAATCGCAACCGCACGAATCAGAGAGTACGACGCCGCGCGAAAGAGTGGGCCACCCGCCCGAAGGTGCTGCGTTCGCGGGGGGCTTGGCTCGGGCTGCGGCATACAGTGCCAACAGAGGCTTGACAGTAGCAATGAGATCAAGCACTTATCGAGCAATACGCGGAACCGCCGCCGAGGGCGCTGAGATCGCTGGAACGTACGCTGTCCCAGCGCTGGTCGTGGGTTCAACGGCGCACGCGATCTGGAACAGCGCCAGCGAAGCATATAACGGAACGTGCCATTGAAAATGAGCGTCGGAAACATGGTCAGGCGTATCTTCCTCTACTTGGGGCTGGCGTTGGCATCTCTGATTGTCTTTACATTGGTTTTTGCACTAAGCGTTCGCACACACATCGTTGTGCCTTTCCGTTGGGTTATGCTGACAACATTCACCGCGGTCCTCGTCGCAGCGACGGTCCAGGGCTCTAGGAAGTACTGGAGGTTCGTTGCCTTTTGGTTCATTCTGTCGGGTCTCCTGTGCCTTCATTTGGTCATTTTCATTCTCGTCCTGCGGAATTTCCCGGACTTCAAGGTTATTTGGTACGTGCCGGCGGTAATAATTGAGGCAGGAATTTTCGGCACCGTTTACGATCTGTTGCTCGCGGACCCCTCCCGTCGGTCACGGATTTAGGGCGGACGGACCAAGCTGGTGGTACACCCTTCCACACGACCTACAATTGCACGTCTTGGAATTGTCGGGCGCCGATCCCTTCGGTTTTATGCAGGGTGCGGGTTTAGACGCTACACTTTCGACCACCACAGGCGGGTGGCCCACCCTTCCACACCACCCAAACAAAAGCCGTTGAATTTCCGGGTGCCGCACTCTCGCCGCAGGCGAGGGTGCGGGTTTAGACGCGACCTCACCACAGTCGTTCCGCGAAACTCCTACTTCGCTTCGCGATCCGGCGTACCCACGCTCTGTTCCCCGCACCGCCGCCGCAATTTATCGCCCATCTCAGTAGCGCCACAGTCGCGCACCCTCGCCTGCCCACCCCAGGCAGTCGAGAATGCGGCACCCGGAACTGCAAATGCAACAGCAACCCCAAAACCAATCAACTTCTACGTCAACTACCGCAGTGGTATCATCCTCCGTCCCCATGCGTCAATCGCAACCGCACGAATCAGAGAGTACGTCGCCGCGCGAAAGAGTGGGCCACCCGCCATACTCAAGCCAGCCGGAGGCGGAACATGCGTCAGTGGCTCGGTTTCATTTCCAAAAGGTGGGCAATTATCTTTCAATAAAGGCGATACGTTCAAACAGATCACGCCAGAATTACAACAGAAAATCAAAGAGAATTACCAGAACTTAACTTCCCCAGCTTTCACGAAGGGAGCGGTTCTACAGCCATGAAATTTTTGAGAGCCAGTATCCTGCTTATCCTGCTGGGCCTCTGCCTCTTACTCAATATGCTTAGCGGCGCGCAATCTACCAAAGACAACGAACAGGATTACTCGAAGTTTCTCCTTGATGCGAATAAGCCATATGTTTATCTAGAAGTCGACCATGTTGGCCCGAGAAAGCCGCTGCGGAATGACGAGCCAACGATGGGCATCTGGCTTCACTTGAAGAACAACTGCAGACTTCCCATCGTGGTTTTGGCAATTGGAGACCAGTCTGGCAATTCAGCACTCAGCTTAGAAGACGAGGTGGTGCCCAATGCTGAAGTGTTTGGCGCGGGAGAAGACGCAAGAATGGCAGGGGTCGTCGCACCCAGGAACTTGAAAAACGCGCAAAACTTGATGGATATCTTCCGCTTTCCAAACCTGACTGAGGAGGAGATTAGAAGCGCCGAGGAAAGGCAGAAGAGCGCGACCAGTCCCGTGGAGCGCCCCCGCGGTTACGGGAGCCGCAATGGTTTTGATTCATTCGTACTCACCCTAATTGCCCCAGGAGAAAAGGTCTATTTCAGCGTGCCCGCGAACCACGTGAGCAAGAGTTGGCATTTCGAGATTCCTTTCCGGCTCGCGGTGCCGAACAATAGCCGAATCAGACCCCCGTACAGCTACCTGGCGTTTTACCAAGACGACCTCGACAGTGCACAGGAGAAGGCGGCTACTCCTAGGACGCGCTGACCTGTATGTACGACTGGCGGGTGGCCCACCCTTCCACACCACCCAAACAAAAGCCGTTGAATTTCCGGGTGCCGCACTCTCGCCGCAGGCGAGGGTGCGGGTTTAGACGCAACCTCACCACAGTCGGCCGCTGAAACGCCTACCTCGGTTCGCGATCCGGAGTGCACGCGCTCTTCTCCCCATACTGATAAAACCGGTAACTGCTCCACGCCCACATCTGCGGCTCCGCCACCAGGCCGCGCTTCACCGGATTCCTGTGCATATAATTCAATTTCTCGATCCGCTTCTTCGCACTCCACACGTTGAAATCGTAGAATCGCCGCTGCCAGAAACTTCGCGGCGCTTCCGCTGGTGCCTCGGTCCACAATCGCATCTGATTTGCGTTCCTCATCCGCCCACTTTTCCGCCGCAAAGACCGCGCCACGGCGGGTGGGCCACCCTTCCACATCACCCAAACGAATGCAGTTGATTTTCCGGGTGCCGCACTCTTCGCGCCTTTGGTTCACGCGAAGGGTGCGGGTTTAGACGCAGCGTTACGAACCCGTCACGCCTCCGCGCCGTTCTTAGGGAACGCAGCCAGCAGTAACAACCGCACGCGATAAAATACAAGTGCCGTTCATCGCACCGCCGCTCCACTTTGTCACTCATCGCCCGCGCCACAGTTGCGCACCCTCGCCTGCCAACCCCGCAGTCGAGAGTGCGGCACCCGGAACTGCAAAAGCAACGGCAACCCCAAGACCAATCAACTTCTAAGTTAACTACCGCAGTGGTATCATCCTCCGTCGCCATGCATCCATCGCATCCACATCACGCAACAACAATATCGACGCGCGAAAGGGTGGGCCGCCCGCCCAGATACTACGACCCGACTGCCGGAAGGTTCGTTTCCGAAGATCCGATTGGATTCAAAGGCGGGGTAGGATTCTACAAATACTCACATAACCGCCCCACTTTATTGACCGACCCATCAGGTCTAGACCCGCAAAAGCAGCCAAATCAACCGCCGCCGTCGTGGTGGGACAAGTTTCGGAAATGGTTCGGCGATTTCATAACGCCTAGCACGATTCGCTACGGGCCCACGTTGTATAACCTTTGCGAACCCGGGCAGACTCTGCTCTTCAATGAAGCGAGTCCAGTAAATCCCTATTACGGAAATGATAAAGACGGGCATTCTAATCCAAACACCCAAAATTTGGTTGACGCGTGGCGCGAGGGTTTCAATCACAAGTGCGAAGCGGCCCGCCAGCCGGGCATGGTCACGGTTCCGTACTGCGGTTCGAGTGCACTCGGGCCCGACGGACCTATCCTGACTTGCTCATGCTGCCAATATTGTGACAAAGGAAAGTAGACACATGCATCGTAGCTCGACCTTGGCGTTAGCATTGATATTTTGTGCTTCGTGCGGCGATAGGAGTTCACCTCATATCGTTACCATACATGTTCTTCGGAATCCTGCTGCAGAGTTTGCTGAACGACTGCAGCAAGGCGATTCACAGTTTGCTCTGACAAAACCTCACTTAACGAGTGGGAGCGCAGTGATCGTAGCAACGAACGAAGGAGATTCTTATTCAAAGCTTGTGCAGCGCGTTGGCGATATGCCTCCCGACGTTGTGATCGTGGACTCTGAATCAGATATTTCGGCTGAGGCCATAGGGCGCTCTAGATTGGCAAAGTTAGGACCGGTATGTGGCGCGAGGTTAGCCTACGTGACAACAACAGCTGCTGAAGAGCAGATCGAGGCTGCCAAAATGTACTTAGAATTCCTGCAGTCACACTGCGATGGCGAAAAGCATTAAATGGTCACCCATCGAAGTTGGGATAACATCAGTTCTTGTAATTTTCACCCTGGGCGGCTGGCCAACCATTGGGTCATCCGAATGAACGCGTTTGAATTGTCGGATGGGTGGCCGACCCTTTCGCACCATCCAAATGAACGCCTCTAGAATCGTTGGGTGCCGTCGATAAGAACGAAGGCCGGGTGCGCCAGCCTTTGAACTTTCGGGTGGGCGGGTGGCCGACCCTTCCACACCACCCAAACGAACGCCGTGGAATTTCCGGGTGGCGGGTGGGCCACCCTTCCACACCACCCAAACGAACGCCGCTGATTTTCCGGGTGCCGCACTCTTCGCGCCTTTGGTTCACGCGAAGGGTGCGGGTTTAGACGCAGCGTTACGAACCCGTCACGCCTCCGCGCCGTTCTGATCGCTGGAGTTCTGGAGCATAGAAAGCTGGAGAAATGATCGAAATCGTGACCAGTATTTTCGAAGCGATCCAAGTGCGCAGCCTTGAACGGGTGCGAAGATCTCTGCTCAATCTTACTTCGCTTGAAAGTAGGAATAAACAAGAGCAAACCCCTGTTCATTTTGCAGCGATGCTCGGTTATGAAGAAATCGTGGCCGAAATCATTCGACATGGGGCCAATCTCGAAACACAGGATGAAGATGGTGCCACACCTCTGATCTCGTCAGCGGCGCTTGGCAGAGTAGAAATCGTCTCTCAATTGCTTCGGGCCGGTGCTTCTGCAGACGGCCCCCCCCCATACCGCAAGTCCACGGCCCTGATGTACGCCTCCAGGCGTAACAGTGAGGATTGTCTCCAGCTGTTGTTGAACGCTGGAGCTAATGTGGACGCCCAGGATGAGAGTGGCAGCACGGCCCTAATGGGAGCCGCACACGGTAACAGTGTTGAGTGCGCAAGAACTCTTATCAAAGAGGGCGCTAGCATAGACCTGCGTGATCGGCTCGGGAGAACTGCTCTCTTCCGTGCCGTCGAGTCATCGCACGGAGGCGTTTGTACGGTTCTTGTTGAAGCCCGTGCCAATCCGGATATCCAAGACAACCGCGGCACATCGGCCAGAAATCTGGCGGCACTGTCCAGCATTGAGGGTATTCGAGAACTTTTCCGTCGCTAGGAAGATTGAATTAATGGAGAAGGCGGGTGGCGCACCCTTCCACGCCACCCAAACGAACGCCGTTGAATTTCCGGGTGCCGCAGCCCTTCGGTTTTTGAAGGGTGCGGGTTTAGACGCTACACTTTCGACCGCCACAGCAAGGCACATCCCCCAAATGATTTCGGTCAGTAACTACCGGTCCTGCCCCAAATCTGTCCACACGTACAGCTGCGCTCTCAACTCGTGCATGATAACGTTGTGCGGGAGTCAAGAAAATGAAGCATCCCAAAAATTCGCGCGACGCCGCCAGCCTCGCACCCCCTCCGCAGCAACAAAATCCGCCCAGCGCCCTCCGCACCCCCGGTGCCAACTCACTCAGCCGCGCCCCAACCATCACCCCACGACGAAGCTCCACCCAAACCACAACGCGAACGATCGCAATTTCTAATCGACACAAACTGCAATTAGAAATGCCATGCAACTCCATGAAAACAAACGATGGCGGCCAATTCGAATCGACACTAAATTTTGCTTTCGGCGCCCCGGCGGCTTATCAACTATTCGGTCACAGTCACGATCTGCTCCAGCTTTTATTTCTTCATCGGCATTCCAGCTCCCCTCCCGAGTGAATTCTCGCTCACTCCCGCTGGTACAAAAAACCCCGGTCAGGTCGTTACGTCGGAATATGCGAAGTCGCTCAAAGAGAATTTGTCCGTGCGACTAGAAGAAGCGGAGAAGGTCGGCATTGGATTTGCTCTACCTGCTCCAAGATTTCCGGAGCAGAAGCGGTTGCGGTGGCGGCGTAAGTAATGGAAAATGATTGGAGTAGCCAACGATGGGCGTGTAGCTCA
>CAWBLT010000019.1:0-43975 GCA_963789665.1 uncultured Acidobacteriota bacterium
GAGAACAGCGCCCGGACCGAGATCAATATGAAGAACGTTGTCTGCCGAAGCGTTCCTGTTCTTGTGTCTTACCGCGAGAGTGGAAAGAGCGTCACAGGTCCGTCACAGATATATCAGGTGAAGACCTTTTCTCACGGTCTGCATTATGAGGATATTGCAGCGCTACCCGTCACGCGCGACGTATTCGACTCCACATCGCTGAATACTCTGCCAGAACTAGTCAAATCCGACATTTTGGACCTTCCTCCAATGGAGACGTGGATTAATATCCGCGACCTGGGTGCCATCGGTAACGGCGCGGCGGATGATACCGACGCGTTCAAAAAAGCCATTGCTCAGCACCGCACGATTTACGTGCCGTCCGGACAGTACCGAGTCACAGATACGATCACGCTAAGGCCGGATACGAATCTTATCGGACTTCATCCGAGCGTGACACGCATATTGCTTGCCGATTCTACACCAGCCTTTCAGGGCGTTGGCAGTCCCAAGCCACTGCTTGAAACCCCCAGAGGCGGAACGAATATCGTCACCGGCATCGGCTTGTACACAAACGGAATCAACCCGCGAGCGGTGGCCGCGAAGTGGATGGCTGGTAGCGACTCGATGATGAACGATGTTCGCTTCCTAGGCGGCCACGGTACGATTGACCCGAACGCAACCGCGGCGGAAAGCTCCAAAGTATGGAAGGAGATTTATAACAATACCCATTCTGCCGATTCCGATCTGAATCGCCGATGGGACGGACAGTATCCCAGCCTGTGGATCACCGGCGGCGGGACTTTCGTCGACATCTGGACGCCCAGCACGTTCGCGCAAGCGGGCTTGTATATCTCGAACACCTCGAGCGAAGGGCGAATTTATGAACTGTCGAGCGAGCATCACGTTCGCAACGAGGTAGTGCTGGACCACGCATCCAACTGGCAAATTTATGCGCTGCAGACGGAAGAGGAAAGGGGCGAGGGCGGATTCGCTCTGCCGCTCGATATTCGGGATTCCAGCAACATCACCGTCGCGAACCTGCACATGTACCGGGTCGTAAGCAGCTATCAGCCGTTCCCGTACGCTGTGAAAGTTACAAACTCGACGAATATACGGTTTCGCAACGTCCATTGCTACAGCGACAGCAAAGTGTCCTTCGACAATGCTCTATACGATCAAACCTACAATATTGAGGTTCGTCAACGTGAGTTCGCCTGGTTGACGATTTCGGGCCGCGCGCCACAAGTCCAACAGAAGGAGCCGTCTCCTGTTCTCGCCCAGGGCGCCAAGGTGGAGAAAGTCGCGGGCGGTTTCTTCAATATTTCGGGAGGAGCGGTGGACAGCTCCGGAAACGTCTATTTCGTGGACGCTAAATGGCAAACGATCTACCGCTGGGCTGCCGCGACGCGCCAACTGTCGACGGTTCGTGATAATCCGCTGGATCCGGTTCAGCTTATCTTTGATAAGGCTGGCGATCTACTCGTGATCTCGTACGCCGGAAAGGGCACAGTGTACAGTTTTAAGCCTGACGCCGAAGATGATGGCATCACGCTGCTACCAGCCGTTCCAGCCCAGCCACGCCCGGGAATGACCCCGGTCCTGCCCGCAGGGTACTGGAGAAATGAGAACGATTTCCTCGAAAAGATCGCCGTCAAACAGCCTTACCAGTTCGTTTCTCAGGACGGAAGCACTTTCCTGCCCGCAGGAGAGGACTTCGTCAGCGGGCAACTGTACTACGGGACTAAGTTGAACGATTTGCTGCGAGCATTTGGCTTGGCATCCGCAGTCGAGGGCCAGCCCTACTACCTCACCAATGAATCTGGAGAGAAAACCTACATCGGCATTGTTGGTGACGACGGAGCGATCTCGAACGTGCGGCTTTTCGCCGATCGCGGCGGAGAATGCGTGACTGTGGACGAGAAAGGCAACGTCTATATCGCCGCGGGGCAGGTGTTCGTGTACGACCCGGCAGGCGATCTGATCGAAACCATCGACATTCCAGAGCGGCCCTCGCAGTTATTGTTCGGCGGCAGCGACGGCCATACTTTGTTCGTCCTCGCGCGTAGTTCCTTGTACGCCGTACAAACCCGATACCGAGGCCGCTGAAATGGGCGGATCCTAAATTTGCCAGGGCCACCGGAATACACGAATTTCCATGCGAGGGCTGCGTTGTTTGCAGCCGTCTCTGTACTGTTAATTGGTCTCTCGGCTTTCTCTCCGTCTTCCCTGGGCCGTCAGCCTAAATTTGATCAGCCCGATCGCAAGTCAGACGGGCTGCATCTCGCCCTGAATCGTTTCGACCAGTCCGCATCTGGTCCCGTGATAGATGCCCCGTTACCCCAGTTGGTAGACATCACGGCTTCGACGGGCATCAAATTCGATCACCTTTCCAGCCCCGAGCAGAAATACATCGTTGAGTCGATGAGTGGAGGAGTCGCTCTGATTGACTACGACCGCGACGGCTGGCCCGATATTTACTTCACCAACGCCCAGAGCGTGGAGATGGCTCTGGCCGGCAAAAAAGCGCGCAGCGCGCTTTACCACAATAATCATGACGGGACCTTCACGGACGTCACCGATAAGGCTGGCGTCGGTTATCCCTGCTGGGCCATGGGTGCGGTGGTGGGAGACTACAACAACGATGGCTGGCCGGATTTGCTCGTGACGTGCTTCGGAGGGGTGGTGCTGTATCGCAATAATGGCGATGGAACATTCACGGACGTTTCTAAAGAAGCCGGATTGAGCAACGATTCGCAGTGGGCAACGGGAGCGGCTTTTGGCGACTACGATCGCGATGGTTGGGTTGACTTGTTTGTATCGCATTACGTGGATTTTCATCTGGACGATCTTCCGGCCTTCGGTTCCCGCCAGACCTGCAAGTATCGCGGAATCGATGTGCAATGCGGCCCTCGTGGGCTGAAGGGTTCCTCGTCGAACCTCTACCACAACAACGGCGACGGCACATTCACGGATGTGTCGAAGAAGAGCGGAATTCGCGACGCTCCCAATGCTTTCGGACTAACCGCCGTGTGGTCGGATTTCGACGACGATGGACATCTCGATCTATTCTTAGCTAACGATGCCGGGAGGAATTATCTCTACCAGAACGATGGCGGCGGACACTTCAAGGAGATCGGATTCGCCGCGGGCGTGGCCGCCAGCCAAGATGGGGCGGAACAGGCCAACATGGGTGTTGCCCTGGGCGACTATCTACATACCGGGCGTTTCTCCATTGCGATAACCCATTTCAGTGACGAATATGCGGCATTATTCCGGAACGATGGGCGATTGAGTTTTACCGACGTTTCGTACACTTCCGGAATTGCCCCAAGCACGACTTCGTATGTCGGCTGGGGAGACGCCTTCTTCGACTTCGACAACAACGGCTGGCTCGATCTGTTTCTGGTGGACGGCCATGTTTACCCGCAAGTGGATACTGCAGAAGCGGGACCGAAGTATCGCGAGCCGGGGCTACTGTTCTATAGCCAGCACAACGGCACGTTCAAGGACGTCAGTAAGCTGGTCGGGCCGGCCCTTCAACTCCCAAGAGTCAGCCGGGGTGTGGCCGTCGGTGATCTGTTCAACGACGGCCGGATTGAGATTGTCATCGAAAATCTAAAAGGCGGTCCCACAATCCTCCAGCCGCAAGGCGGTCCTTCGAATCACTGGATTGGCTTCGAGCTGGCCGGCTCGAAAAGCAACCGACTGGCCTTGAACGCACGCGTAAAGGCGACTGCGGGAGATCTAGTGCAGACATCTGCGGTGTTGAGCGGAGGAAGTTATCTCTCCCAGAACGATCTTCGAATTCACGTGGGTCTCGGCAGCAGTAAGCGTGTCGATAAAGTGGAAATCTTCTGGCCCGCGGGAACCACCGAAGTACTGACTGACCTCGCTGCCGACCACATTTACGATGTGAAAGAAGGCGAAGGCATTGTTGCGCACGAAAAAATCAGGCCGGTGCTTCCGAAGAACTAACGTTGCTCGGCACACGCGTCACTGGGAGAACGCCATTTGGCAATTGTAAATGAAACTTTAGACTCAAGGAGAAGGCCATGAAAAACGAAACTTCGCGCCGGGATTTTCTGGGAATTTCAGCGCTGGGGCTGGCGGCAGCGGTCACACCGAAGGAGAAGCTCCCACCTCGGGCGGCTACAGCCACCGGGCCGGAAAATCAGGCATCGAAAGAAGGCTCTGCGATTTCCAGTTGGGTGACGTCTGGCGATGAACGCTTTGCCCCTACCCCTCAGGCCACGTGGAGTCCGTCACCAACGGCGCCCGGTTCCGACCAGATCCAACTGAACCCCGGCGCAAAGTTCCAGGAAATACTTGGATTCGGTGGCGCGTTTACCGACGCAACCTGTTACATGTTCAACCAGCTCGCGCCCCCGGCGCGAGAACAACTGTTCCACGAGATGTTCCATCCGTCGGAGATGGGTCTAAATGTAGGCCGTGTCTGCGTTGGATCGAGCGACTACTCCACAAAAGTTTACAGCTTCGATGACGGCGAAGCCGATCCCCAGCTGACGCGATTCTCGATCGAGCACGACCGTGAATACATTCTTCCGATGCTGCGCCAGGCGCGACAGACTAATCCTGAGATGTTCCTGTTTTCGTCCCCATGGAGCCCTCCCGGCTGGATGAAGTTCAATGGTTCAATGTTGGGCGGGTCGATGCGTCAGTATTACTTCGCGGTTTACGCGCAGTATTACCTCAAGTTTCTGCAGGCGTACGCGGCGGAGGGCGCGCCGGTGCAAGCGCTCACGACGCAGAACGAAGTGGATACCGATCAGGACGGCAAAATGCCCGCGTGCAGCTGGCCTCAGGAGTACGAAATTAAGTTCGTTCGCGATCATCTGGGCCCGCTTCTGGGAAGCACTGAGACACCAACCAAAATCTGGATTTTGGACCACAATTACAATTTGTGGGGCCGCGTGATGGACTCACTTGAGGACGAGAAGCTTCGCAAGTACACCAACGCGGTGGCCTGGCACGGCTACGTGGGAACTCCCGACATGATCAGCAGGGTCCATGATGCCTTTCCGGAGGCCGAGATGCATTGGACCGAGGGTGGCCCGGATTACAAAGATCCCGACTATCTGACGGATTGGTGGAAGTGGGGCCGCACTTTCAGCGGCATCCTGCGCAACTGGTGCCGCTCCATCACGTCGTGGAACCTGGCTCTCGATGAGCTGGGCCGGCCCAACCTTGGACCATTTCCCTGCGGCGGCGTGGTGACGATCAACTCACAAACCAAGGAGATCACGCGCAGCGGACAATACTGGGCCTTTGCGCACTTTTCCCGCCTGGTACGTCGGGGCGCTCGCCGCTTTGACTCCCAGAGCACCGCCGTTGATCTGTACCACGTGGGGCTTGAAAATCCGGACGGCCAACAAGTGTTGGTTGTGAGCAATGCCGGTGCCGCGAGGACTGTCCAATTGCAGCTCGGAAACACGGCGGCTTCGGTTCCGTTGAAGGCCAAATCCTTGACCACTTTAGCGTGGAAATAATTAAGCGGCGTCCGTTGTATCGAGTCGGATCCGGAGCCCAGACCGCTGTGGATGTCCTGCGCGCTCGATATGAGTTCCTCGACACGCAGGCCTGCAGGGAAACACAGTCAGGGTAGAGCGGCAGCACCCAATAAAACGCGCCCGCCCATTCGTGAGCGCAATCCGCCACGAACTAATCGCCCGATTTGCCAGCATCACGAAAAATCGGCTCACGCATGGACGCTATCAATCCGAACATCGCCACACACCCCACTAGCGGCAGCAACAAACCGGCGCGCAGACTGCCCGTTCCCGTCGATATCAGTCCCACGAACCAGGGCATTGTGGCGCCGCCCATCCCCGCGAGCGCAAACATAATCGCCCCGATCTGCCTGGACCTCTGACCATAGCCCTTCACGAGCCACGCAATCAGAATGGGAAAAATCCCCGCGAACCCCAATCCCGCGGCGCCAACGCACGTTGCGATGCTTGCGAACGTGTTTGCCCGCAACAGCAGAACGATGGCAGCTCCCGCCAGAATCAAGCCGCTCGCCAGCAGTGCACGCTCGCGCCACCGAAACGGAACCAGCGGTACAAGGGCGCGTCCGGTGAGTATTCCCCCCCAGAAAAACAAGGGCGCCAGGGCCCACAGGTCGCCAGAATCTGGATGCATACGTTTCGTGAGCGAGGCAACCCAACCCGCAATCGAGTTCTCTGATCCGACGTACAGAAAAAACAGTCCCGCCAAACTCACCGAACTTCTCATGCTGATCTTCTCTCCGCGCGTCAGCGTGGACTTCTGGTGATCTCCGCCCGTTGCTCCGGGCTCCAAGTTCATCGCCGCCAAGATCAGAGCCGTAAGCGCCGAGGCGGACGCGATTGTGTAGAGAAGGGATGGTATGGCCTCGCGACTTCGCGCGAGCATCACTACCGGGGCCGACGCAATCGCACCGATTCCCCAAGCCAGATTCAGAATGCTGAGCGCAGCCACGCGGCGTGCTTTTGCCACTTCCGCCACCCACAAATTCGTGGCAGAGAGAGCCTGCCCCAATCCACATCCAAACAGCGCCGCTGCGGCCAAGCTCGCGAGGTAGCTTCCCAGGGTTAAGCTCGCAACTCCCGCTGCAATCAGACTGAAGCCGCACACGAACGCGTATCGGTATCCCCGTCCGATCAGCGCGCCGAGCGTAGAGACTCCCAGCATCGACCCGCAAAACTGCGCGGTGAAAAAAAGCCCGGCGCGTTGGTCGGTTAAGGACCAGCGGCCAATAAGTATCGGCAAAATCGGACCCAGCAGCGTCGTTACGATACCCGCGACAACATATCCCGCGTGGAGCACAACGGGTGCAGCAGAGGAAATCGGAAGCGCCACCGGCCGATCGTGGGTGGAACCCATGTTGGGACGCATTCTGCCGCAATGCTCGTCTGGCGGCAACTTTCTAGTGTTCCAAGGGACTTCTGCAGATTCTGCGCACTCAGTTGGAGTGGCGCGCAGGGGGAATCCGAGTTTCAACCCGGGCCACATCCTTCGGCTTACAAGCAAGAACGCGCGCTAAAATTTTAGACGATCGTTATTCTATTGAGGTTTGCCATGGTATAAGTATTTGCGAATTGCTGACATCGATGCCGCTCGTCGAGAATGACGAGCGCAGAATGTCCGGCAGCGTCCTCCCCATGCGCCACTTGGCCGAATATCATCTCCCCTACCCCACAGTATCTGTCGAGGTGAATGAGTGACGATACTCCACGAGGATCGGCTCTTCCCGGCGGAGCCCAGCACACGTTCCATCGCGAAGCGACTTTATTCCAGTATAAGCGCCTTGCCGATCATCAGTCCGCACGGCCACACAAATCCTCGCTGGTTTGCCGATAACGAGCCCTTTCCAGAGCCCACCCAATTGTTTGTTGTCCCCGACCACTACATCTTTCGCATGCTTTACAGCCAAGGCGTCCCGCTAGAACAGCTAGGAATCGGATCAACTTCGCTGGAGGATCCCAAACGTATATGGCGCATTTTCGCGCAGCATTATTCCCTTTTCCGCGGGACCCCTACTAGACTCTGGCTGGACTTCGCCTTCCAGGAACTCTTCGGTCTGGAGGCGCGGTTAACAGCAGCGAATGCCGACGAGTATTACGAATCCATCGTGGAGAAACTCAGAACACCGGCGTTTCTACCCCGGTCACTTTTCGAACTGTTTCGGCTTGAAGTGCTGGCGACCACGGATTCGCCGCTGGATTCGCTGGCGCATCACGAAACGATCCGCGCGTCCTCCTTGCAAGGACGAATCATTCCGACATTTCGCCCTGACCCGGTCGTTGACCCTGATTTTCCTGAGTTCAAAGAGAATCTTGAGCGTCTCGCGCAGATGACCGCCGCGGATACAAGTAACTGGCAAGGATACCTTTCCGCGTTACGCCAGCGACGGCTGGAGTTCAAAGCTCTCGGCTGCACCGCGACAGATCACGGCCACCCCACGGCGGCAACTGCCGACCTCAGCGCCGATTCCGCAGCTCGTCTCTTTCACAAAATAGCCTCAGGCGGTGGCGACCGAGACGAGCGCGAACTATTTCGCGCTCAAATGCTCACCGAAATGGCCGCGATGAGCCTGGACGACGGCCTGGTCATGGAAATTCACCCGGGAAGCCTGCGCGACCACAATACGCGGTTATCTCAGCGCTTCGGACGAGATGTCGGCGCGGACATTCCTACGCCCACCAACTACGTGCACGCGCTACAACCCCTGCTGGATCGTTTCGGAAACGAGTCACGCCTCACTATCATTTTGTTCACTCTCGACGAATCAACTTACAGCCGCGAATTGGCTCCGCTCGCTGGACATTATCCCTGCCTCCGGCTCGGTCCTGCGTGGTGGTTCCATGACAGTCCGGAAGGGATGATGCGGTTTCGCGAATATACAACGGAGACCGCCGGCTTCTACAATACGGTAGGTTTCAATGACGACTCCAGGGCGTTTCTTTCGATACCCGCAAGGCACGATGTGGCGCGCCGAATCGATTGCTCGTTCCTCGCGCGCCTGGTCGCAGAACATCGAATCGATGAGGACGAAGCATACGAAATTGCCGCGGATCTCGCCTACGGGCTCGCGCGAAAAGCGTACCGGCTTTGAGCGCGCGGGCACACCACATGGGTTCTCCCCGAAGCAGAGTGCGATGGACGGTCTGCGCGACAAACGTTCATTGCATCGATTGCTGGCGGCCTCTCTGGAGCGTTTTGAAACGGTCGAAATCCTGCTGCACTGCGCGGGCAAGATCAAACGTGCTCCCACATTGGACTTCCTGCAAAGCGATTGGAGCGACATTCTCGACACCAACTTGACTGGGACGCTTCGCGCCTGCCACGTGTTCGGACAACACATGCTGAGCCGTAAGAGTGGAAGGATCTTCAGTATTGCTTCGCTGAACAGCTTTGTGGCGCAGCACGAAGTCGCGGCATACGCCGCGAGTAAGGTGGGCGTGGCGGCGCTGGTGCGGGCGTTGGCGGTGGAGTGATCAAGAGACGGCGTCTTAACGAATGCCATCGCTCCAGGAGTTTTTCGCACGTCGCTGAATGCGGGCCTGCTGGACAATGCGGCGCGTGGCAATGAACTGTTGATGCGCACTCCGATGGGAAGATTCGGGAGGCTGGACGAACTGGTGGGAGCGGCCGTGTTTCTCGCGTCGGATTAGGCATCGTTCGTGACTGGACAGATTCTTCTTGTAGACGGCGGATCTCTACCGAGCGGCGTTATTCAATCGCAATGGTCAGGATATGACCCAGAGCTACCGAGATCGCTTCGACGGAGCCGATACCGCACCTAGCAAACGACTGCGGCTCCTGGGAACAGGGAGGGAACAGCAAGGCCCGAAGACCATGCAAAACCAGGGTGCAAGACGCAAGAAAGAGATAGACGAATCAACAACATAGATTGTCTGGCGCAATCGGCAGGTCCCCGCTTCAAGTCCGGGCCTCGGCTCCACTTTTTTCTAAAGCCTGCAAAGTCAACGTATCGACTTCTTGGTGTTCTGCGGCCGGCGCGAGTCTTTAAACTTTCGCGAACAAGGCTTCGCCGCGATCGAACTTGCTCCTTGCGAGTTGAGGTTTCCGCAATGAATTTGTTGGCGGAGACGAGAAAGGCCTTTTGCTGGGCGCCCACTCGTGTCGGACGAAGGGCTCGGGTATATCAAACTCTGAATTGTGAGATCTTCCGAGCGAATGTGCCACCAGAGGGTGACTGTGCACGAGGTGTGCAAGAATCCAACGTTTTGATGGCATTGGGGAAGCCCTTGAGCGAAAAACTAGTTCCCCGATTTGTTGCGAACGTTAGTACTGAGCAGTAATGGATGGAGGGGATGGAAGCGAGTCCGATGCTTTGTGAGCAGGTGCTTCCAAAGCAGCTGCATTCTCCGTTGTGCTTTTCAATTTCCGCCAATACTCGTAAGCCCTTGAAATTCCGGATCAGAGTACCGTGTCACGGCAATATCTTCCAACCGCAACTTCTCAGAAGAGGACTTCTGGAAAGTCAGCGAGATTTCCACTTGTCCGATTACGGCTGCCAGCTCAACCGATTGATGCAACACCATCCAGTGCATTGATTCGGCAATGCTTCGGCGGAAGAAGCATCTGTTTGGCTGTATTCGGTCAAAACCTAGCCGGGGCAGCATTCCGGCTGGTCTAACGATAGTTAGGGATCTTGGCTTTTGTTTTCAATGCAAGGTGGGTTGGAGCGTAGTGTTGCTGCGACCCATTGAAACCACCGCCGCTATTGGACAAGTGGAATCGCGCCGTGACGGTGATCCACTTTCCAGACTCGACGGCTGCGCGATCTGCGACGGCGATAGATTATCTCTCTATGTTAGATCTACGTACAATCACCTGGCATTATGTCCGAACTAATCCGGATTGACCGTTCGTGCCGGCTGTATTAAAAGGTTTGGGTCTCACCAAACTTCTCACAATTCGCGCGCTTCCGTTCACCGGCTCGTGGTCAAACGGCTTCGCAACGGAGAAAGACACAATGTCGCATGATCTGCGCTTTTGCGCTTGGGGATGCTGCCATTTCGTAGACAACGAGCCCACAACCCAGAGCGGTTACGCACTTGCGGCACGGGCCTACGAGTTGGGCCTTGGTTCATCGGAGCCGGTGGAAACGATCATTCCGTGCCGCCACGCTTCCGGCAGAATCCAATACGCCGTTGAATGTCGCCTAGGATTCTATCTCAGCTTGAGATTGCCTCGCGCGACTGGAATATCGGTTCTTGAAGACAAGAACCCCTTAGTCTTCGACCACGCCACCGGGGGCTTCCTTCGCGTAGCGACGGATGAGGATGTTCGGAGATGGAACGTGGCGCGCGGACAAGCTTTAAGGGTCGTGAGAAGCGTCATGGACGAGATTCGATCTTTACTCCAGGTACCCTTCAGCCAACCCAAGGCTTAGGTTAGGCCCTTATGCCATACCGTGCAGCCAACTTGCTGCGTATGTTTTTAGATGGCCTTGCGGTCAATACGAATAGACTCGGAACTAGCAGCGAGGGTACAACAGCCTCTCTTCAAACCGCTCTCCCAAGCCCTGACAAGATCCATTCCGAGAGGTGCCCTGACGATAGCGGCAGCTTCACAAAAGGCTAGGGGCATCTGCGCCCCCCAGACGTGGGTGCTCCCGGCGACCCTTGGCAGCGATTGTCTCGCAATGAACCGGATATTCTAAAGGAGTGATAACGGGACGAGCGAGGAGCAGATCGATCTTTGCGGAAAATGCGGGTCTGAAGTCGACTCTAACCGACAAGTCGATTTCACGCTCAAAGACGGAACGAGAGTATGTGAATCCTGCTTCGTGAAGGAAACTCGACGACCCGAGAGCGAGTGGCCGAGGTGAGATTGCTCAAGGGTTCGGCCGCCGTCTTCGCAGAACAACTTATCCTGCCTCTACATGAGCACTAGTCTGCCGCCGACCACGTTTTCACATGAGTTATGTACCGCAGTGATTCCTGCATCTCCTCTAGTTGAGAAGGCTGCCGACGTACTCAACGATTGCCGTTGTGTAGCGGACGATGAACTCTGCATCGGGCCGTTTGAAGCCGTCCGAGGTTGCCGGACGCACGGGTCTGGTGCAAACCCGCCACAAAGACTTCATTCCATCCGCCAAAAATTTCGCTTCCTCCTTACCGAGCCTAGGTACTAGGCGGTCCCGAACAAAGGTATCGACTCTCAAGTCGAACTGATGCGGTCCATTCAATTGGAGCTGTCTGGAATCTGGGATGGTCTCAATTGCGATTCGGCAATGAGCAACCGCCTTGTCCCAATCGCCATCGACGAGAAGATCCCGCGCCCTGCGAATTGCGCCGAGTGCCTTCGGCGATTCGTGGTCCGGCGCGATTGCGCGCGACAGACGTACTTCGAGCAGTTCGATCCTGCCGTAGCCGAGTTCGGGAAGAATTCTTTCGATCCAGTGAGACCTTGATATTGTGAACCCGCTGGTTTGTGACTCAGCGATAGCAAACCTTTGGACTCTCTGCACTGCTCCAGGCGCATGAATTGCAACCAGAGAGCGGAATTTAAGTGCCGCCCCAAAATCTCCTGTGCGGCCCTTCTCCATCCGTGCCACGGTCAGAATGTCGAACGGGAATTCCAAATACCCGCGTGACGCGATCTGCGAGCCAGGAACGGGAGCACAATACGCGAGCTCCTCCCGAGACTTCGCAGCTACTTTCTGTTGGGGCAGCGACCACAACTCGCCTGCGAGATAAACGCAAGTCACTGGATGGACTGGCGTTCCGGGCTCGTTTGGATCTTCGTAAGCGTAAAGCTGCAACTCATAGGGGATCATCAGGACTGGGAATTCGGGGCCGTTCTTTGCGCTAATTCCCTGTGTCTCGAATTTGAATACGGCGATGTTGAGACTATTGATCCGAATTTCGATCTTAGGCATTTTCGTTCCTCGGACTTCTGATGCTCGGAATTAATCTTCTCTGCCACGTCCTTGTCCGCGTGCTAAGCACAGCGTACGTGCAAAATGAAAGCCCCACTCCTGACGCGTTCGTCGGGGTCCCGCTTGGATGGACGTGAACCACCCGGCTATCGCAGCACCATCTGAGGGTAGGCATCCCAAAGATCTCCTCCGGCATTATTAAGTAAGCTCGAACGGGCGTGTCTAGTTCAAGCTGAATGTCGCTGGAAAAGTACATCCCACCCGCCGAGAGGTTGGAGGATTCAACGCAGTATTCGATCGAGCTGAATTGGTCGAGCCGGCGAATTCTAACGGGAATATTGATGTTAAAGCGTGGCGTAGCCCTATGGCTCGCATACATAAACCCTCCCGAGGTTGGGATAAGCTACGGAACAACCGTCACACCGTCGATGAACAGCGGTTGAACCAGAAAGGAAGGGGTGAAGGAATGTTGCTCCTAGCGTCGCCAGAAGAACTGTTCCAAACAGCACAGTTCGGATTTTGATGTCCGAGCGTCTGCCGTCCAACCGCTCGAAGTATTAGGGCGTTCTTAACGGGGTACACTGGTGCAATCAGTACTGCCAAAGGCTTGAGGACGACGGGGCACCTGCGAATACTCTACGCATAACCCTAACGATCGCTGCCTTCTATCCGATAAGCACTGAACAGTTCAAGGGCCGGATTTTGAGAACTTGAAGTCTTGATGCGGCTGGACAGCGGGGCAGGTCCCTTCCATTGCAAAAGGTCCTTTAGCAACGCCTCGGCATCGCGGGCTTTGTTTAGGAGGTCTTTAGCGTAACGACTAAGTTTGGGCCTCTGGCGACGATCGTAACCTCGTTTCAACCGCGCCAAGATAAGCCCGCTACAGCGGTTGCACAATCCATTACCCTTGTGTTGACCTCTACGTGTGTTACACCGCAGACATCCATAGTCATCAAAGTAATTCCGCATTCTAATCTGATAATGTTTTGGAACGTTTGAGCGGATTGCCATCGTGGCTCGTTTAGTCAGAAACCAAGGCAGCAGGAGCGATTCATCGTCCTTGATCTTGTCGCGACGTTTGGCTGTCATCTTCGTGTCGAAGAACTTTCTCCTTTGACCGCTGAGGTCCTCTCCTACTTGGAGTCCCCGCGGGGTGACATCTGTCGAACGTGCGTAATAACCGCTGCCGGCTCACCCGTACGTAATTCGCGGTGGTTTGGACGAAGGTGTGACCCAGCAGCTCTTGTACGACCGTGAGGTCAGCCCCGTGGTCGAGCAGGTGCGTCGCAAAGCTGTGGCGGAACATATGAGGAGTCGCGCGTCTCAACCCTGAACGACGTCCGATACGATGAAGAGTTGTGCGTATAGCGTTGGTGGACAAAGGCCCCTCGATCTTTGGCCTCTCCAGATTGGCCCCTTTTGTCAGGTCATGTAAGGCGGCCGTCGCGTCTTGGTAAGAGATGCGACGAGCACTTCCCAAGTATTTGCTCATCGACACATATCTTGTGCCGGGTCCGCGATAGTCTTTCCATTGACCTATGAAATGTCCATTGCTCTTCGCTACGCAAGCTTTTTGAACCGGCATGTCTGACTGGAAAACATACCCGTCTTTTCGCTTGCCAATATAGGCTCGAAGAGCCGATGCAGCTCGTTCTGTGACTAGAACGACTCGCCCGCGCGGGTCTTTTCCCGAAACTCTGGCTGTTCGAGCCTCGAAATCGATATTGTCCACACGAAGTGATACCACCTCGGAAACCCGACACCCCGTTCCATACAGAAATTCAACTAAAGCTACTTCTCTGGGCGTGTGCGCGGCAGCAAGGAACTGGCGGACTTCGAACTCGCTCAAGGTGCGAGGGATTTTTCTGGGAGCGTCGCGCATTTTTACCAGACGAGGAGCCACATAGCTAACCATACCCCCCAGGTGCAGGAAGTCGTAAAATCGTCGCAGAACTTGGAGATTGTCAAACGATGTTGCCCAAGTGGCGCCTTGCTCGGAGAGATGAGCGATGTAGGACCGGACATCCATATGCGTAACGCTGGCGATGGACTTGTGTTTCAAGTACTCGGCAAACGTTCGCACCATTCGCCGATAGAGTTGTTTAGTTCTTGGCCGATAGTGCTGGACTACTAACCACTCTTCGTAGCGTTTCACCACTTCTTCGTTGAAGGCAGTGTAAGAGCGCATGACACCTGACCATTTGTTCTCGCTAGGAAATAAAAGAACATGCGGGCCGGACAGGCAGTGTCAATCCACGTGCCGGGCCTCGGCAAGGGAACAAACGTCTCTAGTCCAATAGAGACAAAAGTCTCTAGGACAACTTTACCTACTACACGTGTGTTGGCAGGATGCATCCCGGCTCTGCGCCTCTCCTTCTGTTGCTGGCTTGACGGTCGACCGCACCTGCAAGGAATTGAGAGAGCGGGGGTTACGCGCAACAGAGCCCCATATAACGATTAACAGCCGAGGAGGTCAAAAATCTAAACGCCCTATCTGGTGTCGCTTACAAGAAAATCAGAGCCATTCTTGCCCCTCTACCTGCACCCAATCCTGCACCCAAAAAGTATTCGCAGCAGCAGACCACAGCTCACGCACCCAAGTTTCACTCCGACCGACTTATCGGGACTTTCGCCAAAGTTGTGATGAGTTCAGCTTGACAGGGAATTGCTGTTCAATTATGGTCCTTCTAATTGCACGAAGTGCAATTTGTATCTTCCGGTAGTCGGCCTCTCACATAGTTAAGCAGAATCTCATTGTGGATGGCACCCATGATTAAACCTTCTCGGTTGGTTATGTTTTTGGGCCTGGCTATACCCATGTGCGTGCTCCATTCGCCCGTCTTGGCACAGTCCAGTTGCTCGGCGAAGAGCGGCAATGGTGACAAAAGGTGTAGTATCACGTGTCCGGCCGGTCAGACCGCATCATGCAGCGACTCGGCAGGTTCGATTCCTCCCGATTGCCACTGCAGCGGAACTCAGTCGGCTACGGTGCCAGCTAAACTCGGCAAGCCTGATGCCTTATCTCCGAGCGGACCGAGTCCACGTAGCCCGCAATTTCTATGGACCGAAGTGCCTGGAGCGAAACGATACAAGATCACGCTGCATACGCCGACGTATACGTGTCCGCCCCCTCCGCCTCCTCAACTCGGGGTTACCCGTTCGGCGGGCACAGACGGCGTGTATGCAGACCCTACTATCGTCTGCAGCCATGGAAAGTGCGGCTTTCGAGTCAATTGGGACATCCATCCTTTTCAAGGATACCCGCACGGGGTCTCCCTCGATGGCCTGCGCGGACTGACTGAAATTTATTGCTCCAAGGAGGCGAACAACAACACGGTAACGTTTACCTGGTCGGTACACGCGGTCGCTGGACCGTCAGATGGTCCTGAATCGAACGAATTGTCTTATACACTCGCAGAAGTCCCTCCGAAGCCGCCCCCACCCCCGCCGCTGCAGTCAAATTACGTTGTCACTTGTGTTTTCAAGACAGGACCGAACTTCTGGGCTTGGTATAACGGCGTCTTCGCTCCGTTTGTCAATTCATGGGGACAAGTAACTCCCGGCGTTTTGGATCAGACTTTCACGTTTTCCAAACCGACATTCCAGAATTGCAATGGTTTGGTAAATGGAGCCATCCCTGTGGATTCGGCGAAATTCGCCGTTAAGATGGTGTCCGTGTGCACCAACCTTGTGAACGGATCCCAGGAAACTTTTATTAACTTAGCGTGTCCCACAAAAAAGGACTCTCGTACTCGCTATGAACCCTATACCTCGAAGTGAGTACATCGCCGGAGGGATGTCGCACATCTCCTCAAGGGATGAAGATAGGAGGCAAACCTCGTTCTACGATGTTCTAACGCGGATGGTGTACTTTACAAAGCGGCGAACGCTTGGTTAACGCGCTTACCGGACATTGAGGAAACGGGGCAGCGGGGCCTTAGAATGAGCTCTCGGTTAACAGCCGATGAGGTTAAAAATCTAAACGCCCTATCTGGTGTCGCTTACAAGAAAATCGGAGCCATTCTTGCCCTTCTACCTGCACCCAATACTGCACTCAAATGGGTGTCAGATACTTAAACTTCCTCTTCCTCATATCCCAAAGAGCTTCGTCTTGAACGTACAATCATCCCAGCCGGCATATCAGGACGGAGACAAAATTGAGCATGGATGTATCTCCAATCGGAAAACTGGAAAGAGTGGCACTTCGTGAAGTCTGGAAGCACGAAGCGATTGATTTCACTCAGTGGCTCCAAGCCAATATCGGCGTTCTCAACGACGCGCTCGATCTCAATCTTGTAAACGTAGATAGAGAACGGATAACGGGCGACTTCAGTATTGACCTAGTGGCGGAGGACGACGGTGGCGGCACGATCATTATCGAAAACCAGTTGGAAAAGAGCAACCATGACCATCTCGGAAAAATTATCACTTATCTGACCGGTATGGGTGCCCGCGCTGCAATCTGGATCGTGTCTGATCCTCGCCCAGAGCACGTCGCAGCCATTGCCTGGTTAAATGAGTCGAGCAGTGCGGATTTCTACATGGTGAAGGTGGAGGCTGTGCGCATCGGCGACTCTCCCGCTGCTGCACTATTTACCCTCATAGTGGGTCCATCAGCTGAAACCAAGGAAGTGGGCCAAACAAAGAAAGACATCGCTGAGCGGTATGTCATTCGGAAGCGGTGGTGGACGCAATTGGTAGAGCGGTCCGCCAAAGTATCGAGGCTTCATGCCCATATAACGCCCGGGGAGCACTCGTGGATAGGGACTAGCTCGGGTGTTCGCGGGCTAAATTTTAATTACGTCGTCACACAGGACGAAAGCTCAGCAGAGCTATATATAGATCGAGGCAAAGATTTAGAGGAAGAAAATAAGGCGATTTTCGACCAATTGGAATCGCACAAATCCGATGTAGAAAAAACCTTCGGCAGACCATTAAGTTGGGAACGATTGGAAGGCAAGCGTGCCTCCCGCATTCGGTTTACGCAAACCGGTGGTGGATATCGTTCCGCGGAGGAAGAGTGGCCGCGTCTCCAAGACGGGATCATAGGCGCGATGACTCGGCTGGAACAGGCATTGCGCCCGTTTCTTAAGCAACTAAAGTTAAGCTCATAATGTCTGAACCAATCATGACGACCGACAATAATCTCGTCTCCAAGTTGAAGCGGCTTCCAGTAAAATCATTATCGTGATGAGGCAGGTGGCGCGGTATTCTACCGCTGATCGTGGCACTGATGTAAAATCCGCCCCTATGCAAACAAAAACAAAAGCGACTCCACGAGAATTAGTCGAACTTAGGAATGTGTTGCCGGTGCTTGCCCGCTTAATCGAGAACGGGAAAATCTCCATCCGCCTCGGGCCAGTCGCTGATGTGACAGACTGGCTCAACAATTATCAATCGTTTGAGAAATCCCCGGTTGTCGCCATTGACGCAGGTAGCGTACGACTGGTAGGGCATGGATTGCAGTTTGATTGCGGGCTTGATGACTATGCCGCCTAAGCGAGAGAAATTGCGATTGGCGGGGCCGCGGCTTCTTGTTCTAGGAAAGTTAGTTTGGGAGCGGTGCGCCGTTTCAACGGGCGAGGCTGAATCTTACAGATCCAATGCGATTTTCAACGCGGCGCCGACCTCAGCGATATTCTTTGCGGAAAGTTGGCCCATGTGCCTTATGAATCTATCTTTGCTTATTGCCCTCACTTGCTCACCCAAAACGACAGAGTCTTTGGTTAGTCCTCCGTCGCCGGTTTTCAGGACGACTTGGCTCGGATAAATCCGCGTCTGTTTATCGAAGTCGGTAGTCGGAACGACGATCACCACGGGACTGTTTTGGTTAATCACGTCTCGACTAACGATGATAACGGGGCGTTCGCCCGCTTGTTCTGAGCCCCTCGTCGGATCTAACCGAGCCATATATACGTCGCCACGCTTAGGCACAATTACGCGTCCTTTTGAAGGATGTCGAACGCTTCCCAATCACTTTGGCTGAATTCTTCGGAAATAAGCTTCGCCTGTTTTTGATAATCGGTATCTTCACCCATCGCCGCAAACTTCGCATCAATTTGTTTGCGTCTCAGAAGCTTGAGATACGCAACGATCGCTGTCACAAAGAAAGAGCCAATCGTGTTGGCTGAGCTTTCGTGGTTTTCTACGAATGAACGAGCTTCTTCGTAGACGGGTCGTGGAAGACTTACAGTCGTCCTCACTTTCTTTTCAGTAAGTTCTGCTACTGGCATGGTTCCTCCTGTGTATCTGCCCGCTTGCGGACACCCACCCATGCACCTTTGCTGCGCTTCTTTAGCATTGGGTTTGATGCGTGTCAAGGCACATTCGATGCATCGCCTCAAGCATCAAACTACCCGCAATCGTCGCACCATTCTTCTGTATTGTCTTGAAATGTATGTTAGCGCCTTATTTGCAACAAGATATAGAAAACTTTGAGTAGGTTCCGATCGGGCGACTGCGCGCGGTAACAGACCTGATTGTTACCTTTTGTCTCGCTTTAGTACAAATCCGGTAATATCTGCAAACCCGGCACCGTGAAGCGAAGTGGTCGTTCGCTTTTTGTACGCCCGCCCTAAAATCCGGGTATGACGTTCGGGACATTTGACGCGGAACAATTCCGGCGCGAGCTGACGAACCACACGGAAGCAGAGCCAATCGAATTAGGGCGATCGTGTTCATCGGCCGCTTCGCGTTGGCTGGGCGAAGGCGGGAGTCAAATGTTAATTGGGTCGTCACTGGGCGGCGGAATAACCGAGCAAATTTGCGGGTCCGCTGTACAATGAGCATTCAAATCTGAGTAAGAGGAAACGACCAACTACTGTGCTTACCGGCGAACTGCGTAACCAAGTAGATCGAATTTGGGATGCCTTTTGGACGGGCGGAATCTCGAATCCGCTCGAAGTGATCGAGCAGATTACTTATCTACTCTTTTTGCGACGACTCGACGATCTGCAAACTGTTGAGGAACTCAAGGCCCAACAACTGAAGATGCCGATCAAGCGGCGAATCTTCCCTACAGGCAAAGATCCCAAGAAGATGCCATACGAGCAGCTGCGCTGGGCGCGATTCAAGAACCTGGAGCCACGCGAGATGTACGTCGTTGTCAGCGAGCATGTTTTCCCCTTCTTGCGAACCCTCGGCGGCGACGAATCCAATTATGCGCATCACATGAAGGACGCGCGTTTTACGATTCCTACACCCGCGCTGCTTGCCAAGGTTGTCGACCTGCTCGACCACGTTCCAATGGACGACCGCGACACCAAGGGTGACGTATATGAATACATGCTCGGGAAAATCGCGACGGCAGGGCAGAACGGGCAGTTTCGTACACCGCGCCATATCATTAAGCTGATGGTCGAAATGATCGAGCCGAAGCCTAAAGACATCCTGTGTGACCCCGCCTGCGGCACGTGTGGCTTTTTGGTGGCAGTGGGTGAGTATCTGCGTGAACGTCACCCTGAGACGCTCACCGATCCGGGACTCAGGGCACATTTTCATCGCGCGCTTTTTCATGGATTCGATTTCGACAACACAATGCTACGCATTGGCAGCATGAACATGCTCCTACACGGAGTTGAGAATCCGGAAATCGTCTATCGCGATTCGCTTTCGCAGGATCATGCGGGCGAGGAAGAGAAGTACACGCTAGTGCTCGCAAATCCGCCGTTTGCCGGATCACTTGACTACGAGAACACTGCCAAGGACTTGTTACAGATGGTCAAGACAAAGAAGACGGAACTGTTGTTCCTGGCGCTCTTCCTTCGGCTGCTCAAACCCGGTGGGCGCGCGGCTGTTATTGTGCCGGACGGCGTGCTGTTCGGTTCGAGCACGGCACATCAGACACTCCGCAAGACGCTCGTCGAGGAGCAAAAACTGGATGCAGTAATCTCATTACCGAGCGGTGTGTTTAAACCGTACGCGGGTGTATCAACTGCAATCCTTCTCTTTACTAAGACCAACTCAGGGGGCACCGATCGAGTATGGTTTTATGATTGCCAAGCCGATGGTTGGTCACTCGATGATAAGCGCACCCCTCTCCTTCCGGAGGAGAAGCTCGGCTGTGCGCCGAAAGCTCCACTCAGCAATGACGAACACGCTCACAATAACATGCCCGACATCCTCGTACGTTGGAGACAGCGCGACCGCAGTGAACTAGAGCGTCCTCGCACCGCGCAGAGTTTCTTCGTAGCCAAGGATGACCTGGTGGCTGAAGATTACGATCTCTCTCTAAATCGCTACAAGGAAGTCGTCCATGCTCAGGTGACCCATCGGTCACCGAGCGAAATCTTGGCCCATCTTGTCAGACTTGAGACCGAGATCGAACAAGACATGAAGGACCTCGAGGCCATACTGAAGTGAATCTCTCTTACAACCCTCCGGTCGGCTGGCGTTTCCCGACGATGCAAGAACTTGCAGCGCCAGAGAAAAACGCTATTCGCATAGGTCCCTTCGGCAGTGCGCTGAAAAAGCGTGAGTATTCGGACAGCGGCGTCAGAGTACTTGGGATAGAGGATGTTATTCCAAACGAGTTGGCATCCGACAATCGAAAATACATTCCACACCAAAAGTTTCTCGAACTCAGTCAATACATAGTTAAGTCTGATGACCTGCTGGTTACCAACATGGGAACCGTTGGACGGACGTGCGTCGTACCAACGGATCTGGAGAAATCCATAATCTCAAGCCATCTGATTAAAGTTACCCTCAATACAAATGCAGCGAATCCACGATTCGTATCGTGGATGCTCAATTTTTGCCCGCTCGTTCTCGCCCAAATAAAAGCAAAGTCCCAAGGGGCGATTATGGCGGGCTTCAATAGCACTCTACTGAAGCAATTGCACATTCCTCTCCCGCCGTTAGCGGAGCAGCATCGGATTGTCGATATTTTAGATCGCGCGGAGGCGTTGCGGGCCAAGCGCCGTAGCGCTCTCGCCCAGCTCAACACGCTCAGCCAGTCCATGTTCGCCGATCTTTTCGGTGATCACGCGACCATTCTGAGTAGATGGCCCATTGGGAAACTTGGTGAGATTCTGGATTTTCTCACGAGTGGCTCGCGGGGATGGGCGGCTCACTACTCAGAGTCAGGAAGCCTGTTTCTTCGCATTCAGAATGTGGGCGATGACGAGCTGCTACTGGACGACGTTGCTTATGTGGCGCCTCCAGATACCGCAGAGGCGAAGCGGACCCGAGTTCAACCTGGCGATGTTCTCTTGAGCATTACAGCCGACCTCGGGCGAACAGCTGTAGTGCCGGACGGAATCGGAACCGCCTTCATCAACCAACATCTTTCGATTCTTCGCACCAAGGCCCTCGTGCCTCGCTTCTTGTCGGCTTACATCGCATCGCCTGTTGGGCAGCATCAAGTCTCAGGTCGGAACCGCCACGGCGTGAAAGCGGGCCTAAACTTTGACGACATTCGATCTTTCGTTGTCCCACTTCCGCCATTTGAGATGCAGCGCGAGTTCGCGCGTCGCGTCGCCGCCGCAGAGAAACTAACGGCTGCGCAACGCGCCTTCCAGGCCGAGTTGGACTCGTTATTCGCTGTCCTCCAAGATCGCGCGTTCCGAGGAGAGCTGTAATCATGGGCGGTCGATTTCAAGACACGTGGCAATTTATATGGCTCGAAGTCTGGATCCCGTTGGAACAAGTTGAAGACGTGTCTCTGGATATGTACTGTGATTTGTACGTTGAGTTAGCGAAGGCATATCGAAAAGCCCCTAGCCGCAAGGATTTTGATACCGTCGCCAATGATGCGGCGCTTGCTCGAAAAGTCTTGGAATCGACAGTTGCCGACCAGCTGCGCGGCGAGAATTCAATCGCCTGTTTTCTGGAAAATGCACACGACGTACTGCTTGAAACGGGTAATCCCGAATTGCCAAGAGTCTACCAACAGCTGATAGGGACCTTTCTTGACGGCAGAAATCTTCGGTACAAGCTTGTCAGCCCATTCCAGATAAGGCCGCATATACCCGGCGTGTTTTCGGCGCTGATGACCGACGTCCTCGCCTTGGCAGAAGGCGATCAGGAACTAAGTGAAGCGGCGTCCGAGTTTGAACATGCGTTCGGCGCTTTGGTTTGCTCTCAGGCCGAGCCTGATATGAAGACTTGTATCCAGAAGGCCTCGATGCTGGTCGAGGCCATCGCCAGCGCATGCCCAAATGCGAAGGGCGCTACCCTCGCGGAGTTTTGCGACAGCATCGGATGCTGGCCACACGCGGCAGTCAGAGAAGCTGTGAAAAAACTTTATGGCTTCTGCTCCGACTATCCCGGCATTCGGCATAACGTTGCAAGAAGAAGAGGTCGCCTGCGCCAGTTAGAAATGCGAGATTCAATCATCGTCCCCCTGCTCCTTTTGACGGCTTCTGGCTATTTTGGTTCGAATGCCGGATTAATGGCAACCTTGCGGAGTCAAACTAGCGAAGCACCCCAACTCCCAGCTGACGAACCAGTGATTGATCCGATAAATCCGCATCAAGACGTGCCGTGAACGCCGCCACGTATGAACTCGCCTTCGACGGCAGGATTCTGAAACGCGGATTCTGGCTCTATGTCTGGGAGATTTCGACCACACAAAAAGCACAGTTCTATTACGTAGGGCGCACCGGGGACAGTTCAACCAGCAACGCGCAGTCGCCATTCAATCGTATGGGGCACCATCTCGGCTTCAACGCCAAGAGCAACGTGCTGCGCCGGCGTCTCGAAACGAAAGGTGTCGATCCTGAAACCTGTGCTTTTCGGCTGGTGACACATGGGCCGATTTTGGAAGAGGCCGCGAGTCACGTCGAGCACTTACAACGGAGAGATCGTATTGGCGCGATGGAGAAAGCCCTCGCCGATGCGATGACTGCGGCGGGCTACAATGTGATCAATAAGATCGATTGCCGGGCTGAGCTGGATGCAAAACTCTTCGCTGTTGTCCTGAACGCATTCGCGGTCCACTTCAGCCGCATGGACCGAGGGACAACGTGAGCATCTTCGGTTTTCTTCACGCCGAATGGCCCGAAGTCTTCGAGTCTGCAGCGAAGGCCGAAGCGCTAGTGTATCCCGACGCGCGTGCTTCCTGCTTTTACGCGCGGCGTACGCTTGAACTCGCCGTTCGTTGGCTCTATGAGCACGATGGTAGCTTACAGCTTCCCTATCAAGACAGCCTGAGCGCTCTGATTTATGAACCGACGTTCAAGATCACGGTAGGAGCTGCGATACACGCGAAGGCGCGGGTGATCAAAGACCTCGGCAACCTCGCGGTCCATGCGACCAAACCCGTTCGCCAATTCGACTCCCTCACCGCTGTTCGCGAGTTGTTCCACGTATGCTTTTGGCTCGCACGTCACTATGCGAACGGTGCCAAACCAGTCGATGGATTAGCTTTTGATCCGAATCAACTCCCCAAGACTTCTCCAGTACCGCCGCAGACACTGACACATCTACAGCAACTTGCGGCGCAGCTAGCGGAAAAGGATTCGAAGCTGGAAGCGTTACTTACGGACAAGTTGGTGCTCGATGCCGAGCTACAGCGGCTTCGTGCAGAAATTGCAGAGGTCAAAAAGAGGAACGAAGCGACTCCGGATCAGCACAACTATTCCGAAGCAGAAACTCGCGATTTCTTCATCGATTTGCTTCTTAAGGAAGCAGGATGGCCGCTCGATCAGGAGCGGGACAGAGAGTTTCCCGTTACTGGGATGCCCAACGAAAAAGGCGAGGGATTTGTCGATTACGTGCTCTGGGGCGATAGCGGCAAGCCGCTGGGACTCGTCGAGGCCAAGCGCACCAAACGAGACGCCCGCGTGGGTCAGCAACAGGCGAAGCTGTATGCGGACTGCCTAGAAAAACAGTTCGGACAGCGGCCCGTCATCTTCTACAGCAACGGCTACGAACATTGGATGTGGGACGACCAGAGTTATCCGCCAAGGCCCGTACAGGGTTTTTATAAGAAGGACGAACTGGAGCTGTTGATTCAGCGGCGAGAAACGCGCTTGTCCCTGGCCGCCGGCGAGATCGATCCGAATATCGTCGAGCGTTTCTATCAGTCGCGAGCAATCCGTCGAATCGGCGAAGCGTTCGAAAAAGACCATGAAAGAAAAGCTCTGATCGTCATGGCGACTGGGGCGGGGAAAACGCGCACGGTCATTGCGTTGTGCGATCTCTTGATGCGCTGCAACTGGGCGAAGCGAGTGCTATTTCTAGCTGACCGCGTGGCGCTCGTGAAGCAGGCTGTCAACGCGTTCAAGAAGCACTTGCCTGCCTCATCTCCCGTGAATCTTGTTACCGAGAAGGACGCCGAGGGGCGAGTGTACGTCTCGACGTATCCCACGATGATGGGTTTGATTGACGAGGCGAACGATGGACAGAGGCGTTTTGGAGTGGGCCATTTCGATCTTGTCATAATTGACGAAGCGCATCGTTCTGTATACCAAAAGTATCGCGCCATCTTTGAATATTTTGACTCACTCCTGGTAGGACTTACCGCGACACCGAAGGACGAGGTTGACCGCAACACCTATAACCTGTTCGAACTAGAGACTGGCGTTCCCACGGATTCCTACGGCCTCGACGAGGCTGTGGAGGACGGCTTCTTGGTCCCTCCAAAATCCGTTTCCGTGCCGCTGAGATTCCAACGTGAAGGGATACGATACGATCAATTGTCTGAAGAAGAGAAGGAAGAGTGGGACGCCCTAGAATGGAGTGAAGATGGCGAAATCCCGGAACACGTCGAAGCAGCAGCCGTCAATAAGTGGCTCTTCAATAAGGACACTGTAGACAAAGTCTTGAAACACTTGATGACGCGGGGTGCCACGGTAGCGGCTGGAGATCGCCTCGGCAAGACGATCATATTCGCAAAGAACCACGATCATGCAGTTTTCATAGCCGAGCGGTTCGACGCCAACTATCCGCAGTACAGAGGCGTGTTTGCTCGCGTCATCGATTTTCAGGTGGAATACGCACAGAGTTTGATCGACGACTTTTCCAATCCGGCTAAGGCACCGCACATAGCAATCTCGGTGGACATGCTCGACACGGGGATTGATATCCCGGAAGTATTGAACCTTGTGTTCTTCAAGCTCGTCCGTTCCAAGACAAAATTCTGGCAAATGCTTGGTCGCGGCACGCGATTGTGCCCAGATCTGTTTGGTCCAGGCAGAGACAAGGAATTCTTCTACATATTTGACTATTGCCAGAACCTCGAATTTTTCGGACAGGATCCGGAAACCAGCGACGGAGTAACGGCAGAATCTCTTGGGAAACGCCTTTTCAAGGCAAGGGTCGAACTGATCGCCGAATTGGACACAGACATCGGAGAGGGCGAGGCTGGCGTCAAGGTAGCCGAGCTACGGCAGGAGACTGCCGATTTTCTTAGGGGCCAAGTGGCAGCGATGAATATCAACAACTTCATCGTGCGACCCAAACGCCGACTCGTAGAGCGCTATGCTGATCTGAAAGCGTGGGAAAAACTAGATATGAGCCAGCAGGTTGAGCTTGCAGCGGAGGTCGCTGGCCTTCCCTCTGAGTTGATTGACGACGACGAAGACGCGAAGAAGTTCGATCTCTTGACGCTTCGTCTGCAGCTGGCCATCCTGCGACACGAGGTGTCCTACGAGCGTCTGCGCAGGCAGGTAATTGAGATTGGAGGTTTGCTGGAGGAGAAGGGAAATATTCCGATGGTTCAACACCAACTGGAGATCATTCAAGAAATCCAAACGGATGAGTTCTGGCAGGACGTGACAACTCCATTGCTGGAGAATGTGCGCAAGCGTTTACGATTACTGGTAAAACTGATCGAGAAGGGCAAGCGGATAACCGTCTATACCGATTTTCGCGACACGCTCGGAGATGAAACGACCATAGAGTTGCGTGGCCTCGGGGCGGGCGCTGACTTTGAAAAATTCCGAGCCAAAGCGCGGCAGTTTCTTCGGGCGCACGAAGATTACAGAGCCATCCACAAACTACGCTTCAATGAACCATTGACGCCAACGGATGTCCGTGAGCTTGAGAAAATGCTGTTAGAAGCGGGCGCGGGAACAGTCGACGACATCAATCGGGCAAAGGACGAGAGTTACAAGTTAGGGCTTTTCTTGCGCTCTCTCGTTGGGCTCGACCGCGAGACGGCAAAAAGGGCGTTTGATGGGTTCTTGACCGGAAAAACGCTGTCCGCGAATCAGATCGAGTTTGTGAACATGATCGTCGATCATCTGACGCAGCGCGGTTGGCTGGAACCCTCCCTACTGTATGAATCGCCTTTTACGGATTTTAGTCCTCGCGGTGTTGAGGGCGTATTCGAACCAGTTCAAGTGGGCCAGTTGCTTTCTGTGCTTGACGAGATTCGTTTGCGGGCTGCCGCGTAACGTCTGCAGAACTCCTAGTCGAAATCAGACGCATCCTCAGTAAGATGCTTGACGCGCTTAGATTCTATCGGTTTCGACCCATCCCTACGCTGCCTGCTGCGTTCTCGCTCCTTTGGTTCACATTCCCTTCTGATGGTATGGGGAGCTACTCTCAGTCGTTTTGCTACCTTCGCGTACGCCTTTTCTTTTGACAGATGCTTTTTCTCCGTCAAGGCTTGAACGAGACGTCTGCCCACGCATTTCGCCGGTTCCGTACCACCTGGCTAAGAAAGCAACACGCACCAGAAGACCTCATTCGTTTCTGGCTAGGTTGGTCCAACAAGAGTGTCGCGGACGTGTACAGCAAGTTGAAAGACGACGTGGCATTCCGAAGGAAAGTTACGGAACAGGTTGGGATCGGCTTCGAGCTACCGGCGGAAAAAACCGAAGTTGCACCCATCTGCACCCAAACCAAGTCTGCATCAACGTTCGCGTAATGCGCTGACTCTAAAGAGGAAGAATGGCTCCCCGAGCCGTACGATTCGCGAACCTTGAGACTTGAGGTTCCAAGGGCTGCTCGCATGCAAGATCTGCCGTCCCAATCGGCCGCAATTTGATCTGCGCTCGTGCCGGGAAGTGAAGTGCTACTTCATACGTCCGATTACGCCGGTGGTCTCAATGGGTCGACGCAACACTAAGCTCAAACCCACCTCACATTGAAAACAAAAGCCAAATTCGTTCGCTAGGGACAGACCAGCTGGAACGCTGCCCCGGCTAGCTTTTGACCACGTATAGCCAAACCGATGGTTCTCCCGCGGAAGCAATGTCGAATCAATGCACTGGATGGTGTTGCATCGACCGGTTGAGCCGGCACGATTAATCAGGACTCACCCCTTGAAAGCGACCGCGCGAATTAAAGTAAGTACTTTGGGATCATGACTATTGACCCAGGTGAGTGAGGGCGGCGCGCAGCGGAGCAGTGGAGACGTGAATCAGCCCTGCGTAAGGGGAGTACATCTCCAGGATCAAAAAGATCGCGCCGGACACCGAAATCGCGGAGACCAATAAGCTCACCACCACGGTCGGATTGCGAGGTGCGTAGAGGCCAAAGCTGATGAATATAATCGTGAGCCAAAAAATCAGCACCACCAACATCGATACGGAAACCGAATTGGTTCTTTGCGCTGCTATCAACCAGCGTGTCTGGCCGAGGCTCATCACAAGATTCAACGCTTGGGCCTGGATCGACCGTTGCGCTTCATCCTTCGGCGAAAGTCCCTGGATTTTGTCGTAGAGAACCTCGCCGCTGTTATTTGGTCCAAATTCGGAGGAGTCAACGGCACTCTTGGCGGCAGCCCATTCCAGGGCGCGGACGACTGAGGAGCGAAGATCATCGCGCGCCTCCTTTGCCTCCGGCCCGTAGTGCGCTAGGACACGATCAAGCAAGACGATCCTGCTCGACATATCCGTCAGCTCGTTGCCTTGCGTATCAAACGATCCCTTAGCAGAAGCGATCAGCAGACCAAGAACCAGGGCGGCCATGGTCGCAACCAGCCCCATTCCTAGCTTTACAACATCTTTTGAATCGCCACTCAAGTGATCGTCAGGCAAAATGGAGCGAAGCACCATCCCAAGCACCGCTCCTCCAAACACAAATGCGAACGTGATTGAGGCGATTGAGATGGAAGTCATCGCATTATTTCAACAAACAAGAGAAGAGCGTGCCGCGCATCGGCATTTCGAATCCCAAGACTCGTTGGAAAATACTTCTCCCATCCACGGTGCAAGATACACGTTCTACGTTTCGCCGTGAATTGTCAAAATTGACAGGCAAACTTTCAACGCTTGGAGACGCACCCGCTCGCACGCTCAAAAGTCGCGAACAAGCAGGATTTCCGGTCAACTACGGTGGCCAACTTCTGATTAACGCCCTTACCGAAAATGACCCCGGCCTCCTTCGTCCGGCCGGCAACCGGCAGATCCAAAGTTAAGCATCCAAAACTATAGGCAGTCCCGGCCCGAAGACCCCCAGGCCAGGTTCCCGGAAAAGCGCTCCGCGCTCGCCTATCGGCGGCTGGGATCATCCCAGTGCCCAGCCGCTGGTCAGATCGCCAGCAGAACGTACGATCCGTCCGGAGCGTCGGCTTTTCGCTGGAGCCCAGAACCGTCCAAGACCAGCTTCGGAGAGCCAAAATCGGGGTTCTAGGGGCGCTAAATACGGCAATCAGGGCTCGGTGATCAGGCGGCCATCAGGTGAACCCTGCACCACGACGGGCGACGCGTGACCGGCGCAGGCGGGGTGGCCCATCACTCTTCTGGGCCAACCATTACTGTACAAATGGAGTCCAAACCTGGGGCTCTGATGAGAGCTGCGCGAGGAAGCGCGTGGTCGCCGCCAACGGCTCCGCGCCAAGGCGTACAGGGTAATGACCGGAGGAGGAATAATATCGTGAATCGCCCGCGTATTCTCCTGGCAGATGACCATCTGATGTTGCTTGATGCGCTTAAGGGGCTCCTGGAACCCAGTTACGAGGTCGTGGGCATGGTAAGTGACGGGTGCATGCTGCTGCGAGTCGCCGAAAAGCTGGTACCAGACCTCATCGTGCTCGATATTGCCATGCCTAAGCTAAATGGTCTGGACGCCGCACGAAAACTCCGGCACAAGCTCCCTGCGGTCAAACTTATCTTCATGACAATGAATGAGGACCCTTATCTGGTAGGGGAAGCCTTCCGCGCTGGGGCATCGGCCTTTCTACTGAAGAAAGCAGCAGGCCTCGAGTTGATTGACGCAATTGAGCAAGTGCTGAGCGGAGATAGATATCTGACTTCCCGCGCTGCAAAGGGTCTGACGAATACCGCGCTGCGAGAGCCCAAATCCCGCGAGAATGGCCCGGGCCCAAGCGGCCGCGAGCGAGAAGTCATTCAACTGTTGGCTGAAGGTCGTAGCATGAAAGAAGCCGCCGCTATCTTGAAAATCGCCACGAGAACCGTCGCGGCGCACAAATACCACGCCATGGAGATTTTGCAGATAAAAACCAGCGCCGAACTCGTGCAGTACGCCATCAAGCAGGGAATCATTTCTGTCTAGCGAACCCGCTTTTTTCCCCTTACTTTCAATGTTGCGCACTCTGCGTATCAAACCCAACGCCTGATTAACGCCGTCACCGCACATGTGGAATTCCGGCCAAAGGCAGATGTCCGGTAACGCGTGCCCGCTCAACCGGTCGATGCAACACCATCTAATCAGTTGATCCGCCAATACTTCCCCTGAAGAACCGATCTGTTTGGCTGTACGCAGTCAAAACCTAGCCAGAGTGACGCTCCGACTGATCTAACCTAGCCAGCGCTTTTAGCTTTTGTTTTCAATACGAGGTGGGTTCGAGCTTAGTGATGCGTCGACCCATTGAGACCACCCGACGCAATATAAAAGGGCGCCCCAATTGGAGTAGGTTTTGAGTGTTCGGCTCGAACCTAGCTCAGAAAGGAGCGCCCTCTATGGATAGCGTGAAGTATATCGGGATGGATGTGCACAAGGAAGCGATCTCCGTCGCGGTTCTAAATTCCGCGGGCAAGCGGGTGATGGAGTGCACGATCGAAACCAAGGCCAGCACCATTCTGGATTTTCTCCAAGGCCTGCGCGGAAGTTTGCATGTGACCTTCGAAGAAGGCACCTGGGCCGCCTGGTTGTATGACCTGATCAAACCGCACGTGGCCGAGCTGGTGGTGTGTAATCCCCGCCGCAACGCTTTGCTCAAGGAAGGCAGCAAGAGCGACCGCATCGATGCGCGCAAGCTCGCCGAGTTGCTGCGTTCGAACATGGTGCGCTCGGTGTATCACGGAGAGAACGGCGTGCGCACGCTGCGCGAGCTGGCGCGGAGTTATCTGACGATCAGCACGGATCTAATCCGGGTGATGACTCGCGTGAAGGCGATCTACCGCAGTTGGGGGATCGCGTGCAGAGGAAAACAGGTTTACGCAGAACGCCATCGAGCCGAGTGGCTGGGCAAGATCCAGGAGGCCGGCGTGCGTCGCCGGGCGGAGTTCTACTACCAGCAGTTGGATGCGTTGCGGGTGCTGCGTCAGGAAGTGCGGCGCGAACTGCTCGCCGAAGCCCAGAAGCACGAAGCCTGGAAATTGTTACGCGAGATTCCGTTCATTGGCCCGATCCGGGCGGCGCTGCTGATCGCTCTGATGCAAACACCGCATCGTTTCCGTACCAAGCGACAGCTCTGGAGCTACAGCGGATTTGGGATCGAAACGCACAGCAGCGCCGAGCAACGTTTCGTACAGGGAGAGCTGCAGCGCGCGAAGAAGCCGGCCTCGATTCGCGGGCTGAATCGCAATCACCATCACGAACTGAAGAATCTATTCAAGGGTGCCGCCACCGTGGCCGCTGCCAAGGCGGGTCCGTTCAAAGAGTTTTACGATGCGCTGGTGGCCAAGGGAATCCGGCCGGAGATGGCGCGGCTGACTTTGGCGCGCAAGATGGCGGCCATCACCTTGCTGGTCTGGAAGAAAGGAGTGCGCTTCGACGCCCAACATCTGAAACCACAAACAGCTTGAATGTCTGCAGCCAATCCGTTCCCTCCTGGAATTTCTTCCGGCGGTGGCGAGTCGGGTTCTGGAGACATTCGGGTTCGAGGGCGAGTCTCAGCTGATTAGTTAGGCGCGGCGTGCCTCGGGCAGGCCGAGTCTCTTACGCGACCCTAGTCCCCCTCGGACAACCCGAAAAAGCTATGGGCCACGAGTCCCCGATAGAACCATGGTTGGCACCTGACAACCGTGCTGCTTGTGGTCTCCGAACCGACTGGCTTCGTCGCGCCAAAGGGATGAAAACCGCTGGCAAGGAAAACCCAAAGCGCTGCGAGAATGCAGCAGCGTCCCGAGATCGCGGAACGGAAGGCTACAACAATCCTGCTCAATGGGGCGGGCTGGAAGCAAATAAAACTTCCGGCCGCCGAAGAAGTGTTTTTTCCTTGACTCCTTTTATAGAACTTACCAGGACTTAAAACCCAAGCGCCGCATCGCTTCCCAACATCACCTACATTTCGATTACGGCCCGTCGAACGACCTCCTTATCCTCCATTTCTCCGGACGAGGGAATTTAGCTCGCGGGTTGACGCTTCGTCTTCATGATGAAGATTGCTGAGATCGTTTTCCATTCAGCATTCCTTTCTTACTCTGTTCGCGATCCGGCGCTGGCGCCGCTCTCATACAGCGCTTGACTCATGGCCCAGAGCCTGACTGCAACGCCCTTGTTGTACGTAATCTGTTTGGTGTGCGTCTCTCGGCACTGCCGGAAGAATCTGCCGGAGACACCGTCGAGATCGGGCGAGGACGCGACGTAGACGGGAGTTCTCGCTGCGCGTTCCGGAAATGCAAGCAAAGATGGAATGCGCTTTAACAACCAGGGGAATACCGCATGTAAACCTCGCATGTTGTCGCCCAGGCGCGTGAGGGTGGGTCCGGGGCTAAAACAGTTCGCGGTAAGCGTCGTTCCTGCGAGGCGCCGGGAGAGTTCGTAGGTAAACAGCACGTTGCAAAGCTTCGAGCGCCTGTAGGCCCCCAACCAGTTGTATTGCCGCTCTCCCTGGAGATTGGAAAAATCTAGTTCTCCGCTATGGAACTCCGAGGACGCGGTTAGAATTCTTCCGGCGGGCGCGGCGCGGACGAGATCGAGCACAAGGTGAGTGAGGATGAACGGCGCAAGGTGATTAACGGCGAAGGTTTTCTCCACGCCATCCGTCGTCGTCTCCCTCTCTGCGAACACTGCGGCCGCATTGTTGATCAGGACATCGATCCGTGACAAACTTCCATGAAGCTTTTCGGCCAGGCGATGGATCTCCGCCTGCGACGACAGGTCTGCGAGGAACAGGATGGGCTCGCTGCCGGAAGCATATTGCGCGATTTCCGTGCGCATGAAATTCGCCCGCGTTCGATCACGGCCCACCATGACGATCTCCGCGCCTCGCTCCGCCAGTAGCAGGGCAGTGGCCAGCCCGAGGCCGCTTGTCGCGCCCGTGATGAGGACCGTCTTTCCGCTCATCGAGATCTCGCTCCCCCGTGGTCCGGTACGCAACATTTCCAGGTCCAAAACATCACTTCAATTTCAGGAAGCGTTCTACGTCGTCCGCCGCGCTGCCGAGAGCCCGCGCCAGGCTGAGCTTTGCGGCGTTATGCGCGAACACGCTCCTGATATAGTCCAGTTCGGCGGCCGCCACGTACTGCCTTCAGAGTTGCGACCAACCCCCGTCGACCGGAAGTTCGGCACCGGTCGTGTAGGTCGCGTCGAACGCGAGGAAGAGGACGGCCTTGGCGATCTCGTCCGACGTCCCCCAGCGCTTCATGGGAACCATGCCGATCATCTTCTCCCTAAGCTGGGCGGCCGCTTCTTTATCGGGGAACATCTTCCCCAAGATCGGTGTGTCGATGGGACCGGGCGTCACCGCGTTGACGCGAATCTCGCGAGGAAGCAACTCAGCGGCGAGCGTCCGAGCAAATGATCGCAGCGCGGCCTTGGCGGCTCCGTATGTGGCGTTGCCGGGCATCCCCTTGACGTTGGCGATCGAGGTCGTGAGGACGATAGAGCCTCCCCGGTTGATTAGCGGCGCGAGCTTCTGCACCGCGAAAAGCGGTCCCTTGGCGTTCAGGTTGAACATCTCGTCGTAGACAGCCTCGGTAATGCTCTCGAGAGGCGCTCGGATGCTGAACCCGGCGTTGACGAAGAGCAGGTCGAAGGTGTCGAACTCGGCCTTCGCCCGAGAGGCGAGGGCGTCGATTTCCGTCAATGACCGCGCGTCGCTCGAAACCACGATGGCGTCCTTTCCAAGCTCTTTCTGCGCCGATTCCAGGCCGGCCTTCGAGCGACCCGTCACCAGAACGCGTGCGCCCCCATCGAGGAGCATCTTCGCCGTCGCGAGCCCCATGCCGCTCGTGCCGCCGATAATCACCACCTTTTTACCTTGGTACCGTTCCATATATATTCTCCTCGCGAGGTTAGGGTTGCTTTGCTGATTTTGAACTGTTTGGTATGATAATGAGGTACGGAGGCTGCGGTCAAGACCTTTTTGAACTATTTATTTCAAAATACCGCAGGAGACCGCTCTTACGTTGCTGCGGAAGAAGAAATCGCTGCCAGAGACCTTGACGACGGCCTGGCACGCCGCTTCTTGGCTGGCGCGATCGTGAAAATGTGGGCGGCGCATCGCCTCGATTGAGCCGGTGAACTCTTGGGCGGCGAGGCGAGGAACTGGCCCAAGACGTCGGTTCCGAACGCTGATGCTTGCTGGTTAATGAGAATTATCACAGCAGATTCAGTCTGTATAGCAGTCCTAAAGATTCTGTTTGTCAACTTCTTGTCCAGATTCACAAATGAAGAACTGCTACATCTGTGAAATGGCGAATTGCCTCGTTGGCGTTATCTTGAAATGAAGTATTATTCAAATCGGTAAAAAAAGTGCTCTGGTCCACCATGTCCCCTGATAACTTACCCTCTTTACTGGCATAAAAAACGCCGCTTTTATACCGCCCATCCGAAAGGGCATCTACAAAGCGTTTTGCACCTACTTCCAGCGTATGCACCATTCCGCCCATCAATGGGAATACAATAGGCATCATCAAATACTTCAACATAAACCGCATTGGCGGGGGAAGGCTATCTGGCGCCTGAGTTCCTTTTGTATTCCCTGGGCTCACAACAACAAACTTGAGCTCAGGATATTTTCTAGCCATTGATAACGTCCACATGGTTTCTGCATACTTGACATATGCGTATGCTTGCAATGCGTTGAACTTATTACCAAAATATGATCCATCAAGAACAGCAGCAAACTCATCTACAGAAGAAGTCCTCATTGAAACTGGTTTTACTCCGAGCATCTTTACTCCTGGAACAGCTTCCGCACTGACTGATAGAACTGTTTTCCTTAACTTGTCGCGTTTAATTAATTCCTCCACTAGAATTACATTACCCAAAATATTCGTAGCAGCTAATTGATTCATACCGGAAGACGTAGATTTTGCAGCCGTTTTCCCAACTACTCCACCTGCATTTAGAACGATTGCATCAACAGGTTCCTTTATTCCTTCTACTGCTTTTCTTACAGAATTTGCATCCGTAACATCCCCAATAATAATTTCAAAAACCTTGTTCCCCGTTTTCTCTTCAAGGTCTTTTTTTGCCGCCTCTGCTCTCGCTTGACTTCTGCAAAAAAGAATTACCTTTTTTGTTTCTCTTTTTAATGCTAACTGTCGGGCAGTCTCTTTCCCAAGCCCAGCATTTGCTCCGGTTATCAAGATACTTTCGTTCATTTTTTCTGCGTCTCCGTGGTTAAGGGTGAAGGTCGAGTCGTGAGGCCCCGCGAGGCCAGGGCCAGCTTGCTATTTTCGAACTATTCGGTTATATATTGGTGGGATGGAAAGTGTCAAGGAGTTTTGAACTAAATGATTCAGAAGACCGCTAGGCCGCGGGGACGGCCGCGCAGCTTCGACGAGAGGGGTGCGCTGGAAAAGGCGACTCAGGTGTTCTGGTCGAAAGGCTACGACGGAGTGACGATCGACGATCTCGTCGCCGGGATGGGTGTGGGACGTCCGAGTCTGTATTCCGTCTTTGGGGACAAGCGGGCGATATTCCTGCGCGTCCTTAGGGCCTACGCAGAACGGAAGGGCGCATCAGCCGCGAAGGCACTCCTCTCGCCACAGGCTCTTCGCGACTCGATCGCGGGCTTTCTGAGGTACACCGTCGAAAGTGCGACCGAGAAAGGGTCCGCCCGGGGCTGCCTTGTGGTGTGCGTCGCGCCGCTTGTGAACGACCCTGAGGTTCAGCGGTTCTTGCAGGGCGCGGTCGCGGGTGGCACGGCGCTGGTGGAGCGCCGTTTCCGGGATGGGATCTGTGCGGGACACATCCCGCCTGACTTTCCGGTAGCCGCGCGCGCGGTCCAAGTCACGGATTTTGCTCGTGGCCTGACCATGCGTGCGCGGATAGGCACGCCGCGCAAGACGCTCCTCAAAGATGCTGAGGAAGCGGCCGACTTGGTGCTCCTGCCGCGGCGCGTCTGACGGCTTATCGGAAACAATTCACTGAGGAAATGACCACGACAACTGACATGAGCGGGGGACCCGGAGCGTTTCGTCGTCTGATGAACAAAGTGGCGACGTGGTCAGAAGCACTGAATTACTCGGGCATTGACTACACCCTGGACCGGATAGCTTTTTTCGCTGCCTGATCAACTCGCCGATGCTTTCAACGATGAGGAAAAACAAAGATGGCGGCGTGACGCTCTACATCCAAAAGGACGCGCCTGCCGGCGACCTGAAAGCGAACTGGCTGCCCGCGCCGAACGATACGATCTCGCTGCCATGCGCGTGGCCGAGATCGCCGCCACGGTTCCACGAAGCTGAGCCGGGTATTCTTGCTGAATGGGCTGATTCGCTGTTCCGATTGCCGCTCCTGGATAACGCCGCACTATACCCAGAAGTGGCATAATGATGGTTCTGTCTACCGCATCCCGTACTACCGCTGCACCAAGATTATTCACTTTGACAACTCCTTCTGTCGGATCAAACACATAAACGCTGACATCGTCGAGCGGACCGTGGTGCAAGAGCTGTCGGACCTAAGCCATTGCGAAGCTTTTTTGCAGATTTCGGTCGAAGAACTGAACGGCGACCTGAGCCGGAAGACGGAACCTCTCGAACGGGAAGCCGCCGAAATCGAGAAACGGTTAGAAGAGATCGAGCACGAAATCGGACGCTATGTTAAGGCTCTTGGACAGGGAAAGCTCTCGATCGAACGGTTAGAGATCGAGATTGGTGGACTGGAATCAGATCAGCGCGCAATGCATCCTAAAGACCGTGACGGTCCATCCCCAAAAGCTCGACCTGGAAATATTCGAATTGCAGGAGTTTCCAACAGGTTCGCGAAATCGTAAGGAGTGGCTCCCCGGGCTAGATTCGAACTAGCAACCCTTCGGTTAGCCACCGATGGACCTGCATGCGCATACGCGATACGATTGCGTTTCGGAGTGAGCTATCTTGCCACCCAAAAACGCGATAGAAGAGGTTGTTTCAGGTAGAAGGATTTTGTTGACCGGAGCCGGAGGTTCCATCGGCTCTGCTTTGGCCAAGACCGTGATCCGCCTGGAGCCGCGGCTACTCATTCTTCTCGACAACTCAGAGCGAAATTTACACGAAATCGACTCAGATTTGGCGACCGCGGTTGATCGCAATTCGTACAAATCTGTGCTCGGCGATATTTGCGACCCGAAGCTGTTATCCGAGCTTTTTAAGCGCTATCACCCAGAGGTCGTGTGTCACGCGGCGGCTTTCAAGCATGTTCCGCTTATGGAGAACAACCCTTTTGCGGCCGTTCGCAACAATGCCTTGGGAACCGCGAGTCTCGCGACGATGGCTCAGGCTGAAGGTGTCACCAGCTTCGTCATGGTCTCGACAGATAAAGCCGTCAATCCAATCAGCATTATGGGTGCTTCGAAGCGGGTAGCAGAACTTGCGCTAATGAGCTTGAACAATCCCAAGAACCGAATGAGCGCGGTGCGCCTGGCAAATGTATTGGGTTCTCAGGGAAGCGTCGTCCCGACATTCCTCAACCAAATTTCCCAAGGCGGTCCAGTGACCGTCACTCACCAGGATGTATCCAGATACTTCCTAACGATGGGCGAGGCAGTGGAACTGATACTCCTGGCGTCTGGATTGGAGGAAAGCGGAGGCATATTCGTTCCCCAGGTGAGCGCGCCGGTCAAAATTCTAGACATTGCTCTTGAATTGATAAGTCACGCCGAATCCAAATCGGGAAAGGAGATTCCAGTTACCTTCACAGGACTTCGTGCCGGAGACAAAATGTCGGAGGAATTCTTCTCCCAGAATGAATCCACGGAGCCCACGGTCGATCCGAGACTCCAGCGAGTCCAGACCAGGGAAACACCCGCAGACAGATTCGATGTTCAGATGGGGGATCTTTCCAGATGGGCTGACGAGCGAAACCTGACCGCCATGATCGAAACCCTTTGCCAACTCGTTCCCGACTATCGACCGACCGATTTGCTATCTCCTTCAAGGCTAGGATCTTCGGTTTAACGCCATGAAGCGAAAGATTGCGGTAATCACCACATCGCGAGCCGACTACGGGCATTTGTATTGGCCCTTAAGAGATTTGTCGGAGAACGAAAATGTAGATCTGAAAATCATCGCGCTTGGGTCGCATCTGTCACCTGAATTTGGGAACACTTTCCAGGAAATTGTAAATGATGGCTTCGCGATCGACTCCCGGATCGAATGTTTGCTCAGCTCGGATACCGATGTCGGCATGGCGAAGACGATCGGCTTGGCCACGCTGGGATTGGCGGACCTGTTCGGGCGGATGCGGCCGGACCTGCTTTTGCTGATCGCTGATCGTTACGAGATGCTGGCTCCGGCGTCGGTAGCTCTAGCGCTGCGCGTTCCCACAGCTCACATCGAGGGCGGAGAGGTGAGCGAGGGTGCGATTGACGATGCGGTGCGGAATGCTCTTACCAAAATGAGCCATATCCACTTTACTTCGACATTTGCTGCCCGCGAGAGAGTGATCCGGATGGGCGAGGAAGAATGGCGTGTGCACCGGGCCGGCGCTCCATCGCTTGACAATTTGCGCAGGCGAACGCTTCTCAGCCGGGAACAAGTAGAGGAGCGGCTGACGCTAGATCTCCGGAGACCGACCGTTCTAGTGGTATACCATCCGATGACCATCGCCCGCGACACGCTGCAAGAAGCAGACGCCGTGTTCGCAGCCCTGGAAAATCTTACTGACCAAATCTTGTTCTGCTACCCGAACGCAGATGCGGGAAGCAGGGCATTGATAGCGCGGACGAAAGCATTTATTTCCCACCGAGGCCACGGAAAGATCTTCACCAATCTCGACCCAGTGCGCTATTTGAGTCTTTTACGCCAAGTCAATATGTTGGTTGGGAACTCAAGCAGTGGAATCATGGAATCCGCGTCGTTCGCGTGTCCTACCGTTAACGTTGGCATTCGCCAGCAAGGGCGCGAGCGAGCACGGAATGTGTTGGATGCCGACGCTCATCCGGGTGCCATTCTCGAAGCTGTGAACAAGGCAAGAACGCCTGAATTTCGTCAATCCTTAGTAGGCATGGTCAATCCGTATGGTGAAGGGTTCGCTTCCGAGACAATCGTCCGAGTACTAACCACCGTTCCTCTCTCGCAGGAACTTTTGATGAAACGTCATTCAGGTATTTCTGCGTCTGTTGCTGTTTCCGGCCGTTCGCAACATTCATGAGGATACCGCTCTCAGCTCCGGAAATCACAGAGCAGGACATTGAGGCAGTGACTGGCGTTCTTCGCACTTCGAGCCTTAGCTTGGGTCCCAAGGTCGGGGAATTCGAGCGCGCCATCTCTCGTTACGTGGGTGCCTCGGATGCGATTGCCGTAAACTCTGGGACCAGCAGTCTGCATCTGTGTATTCGAGCCCTCGGTATTTCCGACGGCGACGAAGTGCTGGTGCCCTCTTTTACCTTTATCGCAGTCGCGAACGCAGTCCGCTATGAAAAGGCGACTCCAGTGTTCGTTGACATCGATCCGCAAACGCTCAACCTCGATCCGAGCCTGCTCGAACAGGCAATCACCCCGCGAACACGGGCGATCATTGTCGTGCACACTTTTGGCTGTCCCGCGGAGCTAGCGAGCATATTGCAAATAGCCAGACGCCACGGTCTATTCGTCATCGAAGATGCTTGTGAGGCCATCGGGGCAGAATACGAAGGACAAAAAGTTGGCGCTTTAGGAGACGTCGGGGTCTTTGCCTTTTATCCCAACAAGCAAATTACAACAGGAGAGGGCGGGGCTGTTGTCACCAATAACTCCGAAATCGCGCACAAGGTCAGAAAACTTCGCAATCAAGGAAGAGATGATTCACAAGAGTGGTTCCAGCATACGGAATTGGGGTACAACTACCGGATTTCGGATATCAATTGCGCCTTGGGAATCGAGCAACTAAAGAGAATCGATGCCATTCTGAATCGGCGGGAATCAATTGCTCGCGAGTACAGTAACGTACTGGGTTCAGTTCCTAACCTAATAATCCCGGCTATGGCATTGCCACGTCGCAAAATCAGTTGGTTCGTCTACGTGGTCCGACTGAGTAGTCGTTTTGACAAAGCGCATCGCGATTGGATCGTCAATGAAATGAAGTCGCGCGGGATCGCTTTGGGCAGATATTTTGCGCCGATTCACTTGCAACGAATTTATCAGCCGTCGGAGAACGGCAAGACCGCTCTCCCCGTGACAGAGTTCCAGGCGTCTCGCTCGCTCGCATTGCCGTTCTTCAATCGAATCCGAGAAGAGGAAATCAAAGAGGTCAGTCAGACGCTGGTCGAGCTGATTCGGCGGGTGTGACGGCATCGTCTCAAAATATCAAGTTTGAAATCGCAAATAGCACAAGTGCGAGCACAGTCCCGGTAGCAATAGCGATGAAAATCCAATTCCGAAGTTGTGGACGCGATTTCCGCAGTCGCAGCATGTATTCGGACACGTCTGGCTGATGGAAGCGATGCGGTGGTACTCGGTGACGGATCATGCGCGACATATCGAGATGTTACGACAAGTCGTGATTCTCAATAGTATACATATCGCAGCTGTACACATGTAACAACTATTCCGATCATGCAGAGAATCCGCCTTTGAATCAATCCGTATTCTTACGGATTCGACTCAGTCGTGGACCGGTAAACCGATCCCGTATTGCTCCGGGCACGGCGTAATGCTGGATAGCGGCGCAACGCCAAAAGCTCGCGAGATCAGTTGGTATGTGTCAGCATCGCTATCGGAAAGGAGCGCGTTTGTTTTTCATTGCGGTCGAGCCAGCTGCATCTTGCCCTCAAGATACCGTCTTCATCCTCAATTCGGGCAACGCTCGTGTTAGGACCGCCCGACTTCAGTTGCACTATGTCTCCGGGCCTTATGTCATCAGTCATTGAAGCAACTCCTTTGAACGTTCGAACTGTCGCGCTACATGCAACGAGCGTTGAAAGAAAGCGAGTGATGTGACGGACTAGAACGCAGTCTGGTGGCGTCGGTGAATTCTTCCGAGATGCTGCATCTTATTGGCCGCGACACTGGTTCCTGAATCGAGTTTGGACAGCCTCTCTGAGCTCTTGCACGCGAAGTCGGCGATGCAATCAATACGGTGAGTCCAGTTGTGCGCCCTTAAATTGAAATCGAACAAATACGAGTTCCGTGCCCGCCCAGCGACAGGCGCGCCCGGCGGCGGGGTCATTTTCGTTGCTTTGATCGCAGAAATGATAAATTCCCACTTCCGCTCCCCAACGAACGTGAGGTAGGAGCTGGAATTCCTGTCGAATCGAAGGGCCTTGCAATCGTTTGGATTGCAGCGTACAGGGATTTGAGGGTGTGGCCCACACGCAGCCCGTGGGAATCGTATAGCGGAAATAGAGTCTGCCTGGGTACTCGTAGTGTGTTCGGATCACAACCCCGAACGAAGGCGAGGTGACTGCTTCCGTGAACTGTGAGGTCCACAGGCGTCCGTAACCTACCTTGCCCAGCACGCCCACGCGCCAAGACGGCCAGACTATTGCCGTGCCGGTCACGGAAAACGAGTAGCCGTCATCGGTAATTTGCTTTTTGTCCGGAGAAAAGGAACCCGCTCCTTGTATCTCTAGTCTCCGCCACAGCGGGTACTCAAATGAAACGCCGATATCCGTGGAAGGCGGAATGAAGCCAAGTTGGGTCTGCAATCCGATGTCAGAGTCCAGGAAGATTCGTGGCGGAGGGCTGGTATTTGCTATCAGTCCTTGTACGTCCTGCGCCCCAGCGGGTACGGCCCATATGAACAGAACTAGCATGAGTTTTGAAACCGAATCGAATCTCATACATTCTCTCCTGGCGACTTTCAGCGGCCACGTCAGCAAGTGATCGTTCTCGCCGGACGCTAAGTGAGACCGCGAAGGAAGGGGGAAGGCTCCGCGGCGCAAAACGTTAAGTAGAAGGTGCAAACAAGCTGAGAATCTGAGGCCAAATTCGATCGAGCGCTCGGCTTGGGGCTATTTGTTGGGTCCCGACGGGGATAGATATCCAGTTTCTTGATGGGCAACCGTTGGCGATGGCTCAGAAGAATTACGTGCCGTGTAGCGCGTCAGGTAGGGCACGAACGGTGTCAGCTCAAACGGCATCTTCTCCCGTGCCGACAGGAGCGGCGTGGGTCTCGTTTTGGTCAGCTCCACTTCGTCTGTCCAAGGATCGAGTTTGATTCGAGCACCCAGCGGAAGCGCGGCGACCTGATTCACATTTTTGGGTTGCAGGGGCGGACCGACGCCTTTCAGCTGAGGAGCGACATAGAGGCTGTTTCCCAAATGGGGAGAAACTAACGCGCGTAAATTGCGCGAATCGTGTTCAAACTGCCTCAAGAAAAGCCCAGCACTCGCTAGGTTGTCCTTGTAGGGCGAATTTTGCAGAAAAACGATCGCCTTCGCGTTGCTCGCTTCGCGATCTCGATTATTCAACTTGAACGACAAGCGTTTCAGTGCGTCAAGCGGTGGCAGTTGGGCGAGATCGTAGAACGCATATCGGTCGGTAACCGGTTGCGACACCACGATCGCTCCTAACTCTTGTGCCAGTATTGTGGCGAGGGTGGCTTCGTCCGGAAGAACATCGAGCAGTCCCCGGCTTACCACGATGACGTGCCCCACGACGAATAGATCGAATGTGGAAGTCGTGAGTACGCGGCACCGCACCGGAGGCTCTATATCCAGTTTGTTCGTAACCTTCAGATTGTTGACCACCGTATCGAGAGTCTTGTCTACTTCTCCGGCCGGGGCGAGTAGGCCCGTCCGCTGGAGCGCGGCGAGGACATTGTTCTCGGCCTGAGTCTGCCACTGCCGCTGCGCCTCCACCGGAGATTGATCGCGCTGTTCTCCATCCGCGATATCCTGGATGCCAGCCGATCCGTCCACCGTCAAATTGCTGAATTCTTGCGCGCGCGCGGTCTCTCTAAGGTCGTATCCCCAAAATCGTGTTTGGGCTTTGAAGCTGAGTCGTTCGTCGTCGTTGAGGTACTTGATCTCTAACTTGTGAATCTTGAGGTCTGTTTCCTCGGCGAATGAGTAGGCTGGAAGCCAAAGGTCCGGCTGAACGTTCACGCGCCAGCTGTCAAAATGCGAGCCCCAACCTCCTTTCTCGTGTACGGGTAGGTAGATACCGTTGAAACGCACCACCGTGTAGTTCTTATCCTCTGCCCAAATCCGACCACTGAATCTTCCGTTGCCGGCGTTTGGGAGCGGCGTCACGTCGAATGTCACGCATCGAATCTCACCCAAAAACTCCTTTCCGACATACTTGAAGCTATAGTGCTGCCTGTCAAATCCGCTGCGGTCGATGTAAGCCATCCGCACAAAACCCAACGGCCTGAAATTCTGCTCCGCGAAACCTTTCTTGGGTAATTGATCTTTTGCCGAAAGCATTGAGCGGTAACCCATCGGCTTGCCGCCCGACAGATCGGCCTGTCCGAGATAGTAATAATCCTTGGTTAGAATCGGAACCTCACTCTTCTTCGGGCTGAACATTTGGACGTAGGATTCAACGATAGGATGGTAAGAGTTGATGACCTCGATCTCGTGGTTTTCACGCGCAATGATGTGGTCTATGGCTTCTTGAATCGTCCCCTGCGCTCCATTCGGACTCCCGATTTCGGGCCATTGTAGTTCACGTGTTTCGGGCTTGCGCTGACTCGCTTGGGCCCGTGTGAGTTTCGCGGGAATCATCGCCATCAAGATCACTAAAGCGACTTGCAGAGCTGTACGCATTTTCTTATTCCTCCATATCCGTCAACTAGCGAGTTCAAGAACGATGTGTGCGACGGCAGTCGAGCTCGCCGGCTTGTGGTCACATTGTGGCGGTTTGAAATTCGGAAACAGAATCGGAACGACTGCGAAGCAGATTCCGGTCAGGGCTTGCGTATCCACACAAGTACTCAGAGCGCGCCATCGAACCCGCGAGTCCGGAACAAGAACCCCGCGAATGAGATCCGGTGCGCGCGTCGCTTCTCGAATTGCCTTGGCTCGATGCTTCGAGAAGTTATTAGCGAGCGTCCGTTCAACAAGGTCATTTCGCTTCGAGCGCGTGAGCGTGAATTGCTTCATTGGTTACTTCGGCACTTCCTTTGCACGACGGATGCCTCCATGTGCATTTGATACACCAATTCGTTTTGGCACATTTGAATGGGCTTAGAAGAATTGCGTGC
>CAWBLT010000020.1:0-233210 GCA_963789665.1 uncultured Acidobacteriota bacterium
GATGGTTGCGGGGGTTGGATTTGAACCAACGACCTCCGGGTTATGAGCCCGACGAGCTACCAGGCTGCTCCACCCCGCGTAAGCATGATAGCGGATGCGCGCAGCCCCGTCAAACCCTACCGCCTGCAGCGAAAATTCTATTTCAATTGAGCGCAACAGAAAAAAGCGAAGAAGATCAATCAGCCCGCAACCTACCAGGAACTATAAGGCGTGCTCGTAAACGGTGAAAGCCGGTCCGATGAGGAATTCACGTCGCTAATTCCATAGCAGCTCTGTTCAGGGCTCAGCGAGACGTCGTCCGACTTCGTAACCCAATCCATTTGCCTGGTGATCGGATCTTGCGGTACCGACCGCAAATAATTGTTGCTCACCAGATCGTCCAGCGAAGAAGGCCCGCATTCTTTGTCCCGCGTGTAGTCCTGAATCGCCTGCCGCATCACCTTCAGATCAGACGCCAGCGTAGCCTCTCGCGCCCGCACCACCATCTGCTCGAATTTCGCCGTCGCAATCGTCATCAGAATCACGATGATCGCCATCACCACCATCAATTCCAGCAGCGTAAATCCGCGCTGCGCCAATCCCACGCCGCGCCGTCGCCACCCCAGAATCGTTCTCGTGTTGATTCCTTCCCGCATCATTTCCTCAACCCATCTACCAATCCGAATATTTCGACCCGTCCATCGCCGTTCCCGACGACTTCGAATACACGTCGAACACATCCTGCCCGCCCCACGACGTCGAATCCGTATCATCCTGCACCGAACGCAGCCCCCAATCCTTGTTCTTCGTGATGGGGTCCATCGGAATCTCCCGCAAAAACCGGATCCGTTTATCAGCAGCCGTCCCGGTCAGCGGAGTCGGCTTCACCAGCGTATCCAGGCTCTCCGGATACCCTTCGGTTCCGGCCTTCACCTGAATCTGCCCTTTGTCCGACGCATCCTTGTAACGGTCAATCGCGTCGCGCATCTGCCGCAAGTCCCAGCGCAGCTCGTCTTCTTTCTTCCACTTGATTGTATTGCGCACAAGCGGAATCGACGCCGTCGCCAAAATCAGCAGGATCGCGCACGCCACTACCAATTCCAGCAGCGACATTCCAGACTCAGACGCAAAATCAGCAGCGGAAGCGCGCCGCCTGCCAATCAACGCAAGCGACAGAGCGGGGAACCGGCGCCGTACGGGAAGGGAATTCGACTTGAAACGATTCCAGTTCATCGCGCCTCACTGCACCTGGATCGTGGCTTCTCCGGAAACCAGCGGAATCGTCTGCTGTTGCGAATCATGGGCGTTCACTTGCAGAATTTGCAGCCGCGCTGTTCCGTGGCCGATCGCGCGCACCACGAATCCGAATATCGTCCCGGTCCCATTCACACCCGGTGTGTTCGGCTGCCGCGTCGCGGAAACGATCACTTGTCCCTGTGCCTGATCAATTCTCTGCACCACCGCCACCTGCTGCGAACCGCCGGATAGAAATCCGCCGTCGCGCACCTCTTCCACGCGCACCACCCCCGGATCGAAATGAATCATCAGCGGAATCGAGTACAGATCGTGCACGTTCGAAATCGCCAAGCCCAGCGTCGTCGTGTCCCCGGCCTTCAGCACCACTGTGGCCGGCTCAAAATGAAGCTGCGCCACCGCTGCCGCACCCTGCGCCCCCGCTCCAGTCCCAGCCGGTTGCGCCATCGCTGTCGGCGTTACACCTGGTGCCTGTGCGCCCATTCCAGAATTCGGTCGCGCAGCCGGAGCCACCGGCGCTGCAGCCGGTGCCACAGGCGCCCCTTCCTCTTCTCCGTGATACACGCGCACGTTCGAATCAGTTCCCGCCGCCATCGATTGCAGATTCGCCGCCGTCAGCGAGGGCAACCGCAAAATGTGCGGCGTCAGCACAATCAAAGTCTCATCTTCTTCAATCTCATGGCTATTATCTGAGAACAAATACCTCATCAGCGGCACTTCGCCGAGCCCCGGTATCCCATTAACGTTGTTCGTGTCCGTGCGCTCGATCAATCCCGCCAAAATGTTGGGCTCGCCTTCCTTCAACCGCACATCAATCTCAGTTTTCTTCTGCCCGATCACCGGCTGATTAATTCCGCCGATGTTGCTCGTCCCGGTAATCTGCGACACGTCCACCGTCCCCTTCAGGCTGATGTCGCCATCCGGATGCACCCGTGGCGTCACTTCAATATTCACGCCCACATCAATGTATTGGAATTGCGTGTTCACCAGGGGGTTCACCACGCCGGAACTGCCCGTCACGCCCACACCCACTCCAGCCTGAAAGCTGCCCGTTGCCACCGGCACTTTTGAACCAATCTTCAGCGTAGCCTTCTGTCCATCCGTCACCCGCAATTCCGGGTCCTGAATAATCTTCGTCCGGTCGTCGGTCAGAATGGCGTTCGCGGTCGCCCCTGGCAAAGTCAGCGCCCAGTCCGAAGTCCCTAAGTTTTTCAATTGGCTCAATAAGACCTGCGGGACGCTTGTAGTCGTCGTGGTGGTCGAAGAGCTGCTCGAAGTTTGAGGTTGTAGGGAAGTCCGCGGCGTGAAAGCCAGCGAGACCGTCTGCCCCGGCAATATTCCCAAATCGCGCAAACGATCCATGCTCGCCGTCAGCACCTGCACGTGAATCAGAACTTCCGGCTTGGCCTTGTCAATGTCCCGGATGATTTTCGCCGCCAGCAGCAATTTGTCCGGCGTATCGCGGATCACAATCGCGTTCTGCGCGTTTACCTGCTGCAAACGGTGCAAGTCCAGCAACACGCGCAACCCGTTCACCACTTCCGTTAAATCCTGCGGCGTCAGCGTGTTCGAAAGATAAAAAGTCTGCACCACCTCATCTTCCAGATCCTTGCGCTTCTGTGGCTGGTCCTGCGCCACGAAAATAATATTAGACGTCACCGGCTTCCAGAACGCCTTGCTTTCCAGCGACACCGCGTCCAGCGCCTGTTCCAGCGTGACGCTGGGGAAATCCACCGAAATCCGCCGCGAAGTGAAGTCTGGATCAAAAATCACGCTCAGGCCCGCGAGCTTGGCAATCGTCTCGAAGACCACCCGCGCATCATTCGTCATCTTCAACCCATTAATCGGGTCGCGCGATAGCGGCTTCAGTTCCGGAGGCTGCGCCAGAATCTGCTCGTCCGGCTGCGTCGCCGGATTCAGCGCCTTGGGCCCGTTCTGCCCGTTCATCAACTCCAGCGTGCGCTTCACGTACTGGTCGGCCGCCGCGTTCGATGGATCAATCAGCTGCGCCTTCTGAAATTCGCCCAGCGCCAGCTGTAAGTCGCCATTCTTCAGCGCCTTTTTGCCCTGCTGTATGTGGAATTCCCCGGCATCGTAACGGGCCTGGGCGGCACGCAGCTTGTATTCGGCGTTTGTGGGGTCGGCGCGGAGGGCGCGCTCGTAGTGCACCAGCGCGGTGTCGTAATCCTGGAGGGCGGCAGCCTTGCGTGCCGCGTCGTAGTCTTCATTGCCCTTAGGGCATCCGCCCAACAGCAGGGCAGCAGCCACCAAGAGTGACAAACATCCGGAACGGCGCAAAGGTACTCCTCCGAAGGGTGGGCTATTTCTTGACAAGTCTAGCATCCGTCCTGAGATGCGGCAAGGAATCCGCAAAGATGTGTTAGACGTATGAATAACAGAAGCGCCGCAGCGGTTCTGCGTGAAAGTTTCGTGAATTCCAGCCCTCTCACCCGGAAAGCCGTCATCATCTGTCACTTGCGGCGACTCGGCCCCGGCGGCTATGATGGTTCTGCCGTGAAATCCAAGCCTGATAAATCTCAACACGAAGGCGTCAAAATTGTCGCGCAGAACCGCCAGGCCTCCTACAACTACCATCTCCTGGATAGCCTGGAAGCCGGTATGGTCCTGGTCGGCACCGAAGTGAAGACGCTCCGCGAAGGCAAGGGTACCCTCCGCGAAGCCTATGCCGAAATTCGCCTTGGCGAGGCTTGGCTGGTAAACTGCCACATTCCCGAGTATCTCTCCGGAGGCTACCGTAACCACGACCCCCTCCGAAAACGAAAGCTGCTGCTCAATCGCCGGGAAATCGACCGCTTGCTGGTGCAGACCCAGCAGAAGGGCATGACCATCGTCCCCACCAAGATCTATTTTCGGGACGGCATCGCCAAATGTGAGCTGGCCGTGGCGCAGGGCAAGAAATTCCACGACCGCCGCGAATCCGAAAAACAAAAAGAAGCAAAACGCGAAGCCAGCGAGGCCATGTACCGCTCTCGCCGGCGCTAAAAGTGAAAGGGAGACATGCAGATTCAACTGGAGAACCAGCCGTACTCTTCGATTCAAGCCGACGCCATCGTCACCTACATCTTCGACCAAGAAAATAAGATTGACGGCATCCTAAGCGACATTGACCAAGCCATGGACGGTCGCCTCGCCGCTCTCGTCGCCACCGGAGAACTCACCGGTAAGTCTCTCGAGCTCGTTCTCGTGCATTTTCCCGAAGGTCTGGACGCCAAGCGCCTCCTTCTCGTCGGCGCTGGCAAGCCTGAAAAATTCGCGCAATCCGACCTGCGCAAAATCGCCGGCACCGCGCTCCGCTACCTGAAATCGCGCGGCGTGAAGAAATTCGTCTTCCTCGCGCGCGAAGGCGAACGCGGCCCTGCCGCCGCACAGGCCGTCACCGAAGGTCTCGGTGTCGCCGATTTCGAATCCAACAAATATCAAACCGACAAGAAAACCAATCGCGAAATCCAGTCCGTGCTGCTCTCGGGTTTCGACGCCAATCAAAACGGCAATCTGCCCGAATCCGTCGAACGCGGCCGCGTGATCGCCGAGTCGCAAAATTTTGCCCGCGATTTGATCAACGAACCCTCCAATCGCCTCACCCCGCGCATGCTCGCCGCCCGCGCCGAAGCCATGGCCAAGGAAGTCGGCCTCGGCGTCGAAATTCTCGACGAGCGCAAAATCTCCGAGCTGAAAATGGGCGCGCTCATAGGTGTCGCTCAGGGCAGCGTCGAGCCGCCCCGCGTCATCGTCATCCGCTACACCCCGGAAAATCCCCGCCCGGACGCCCCGGTTCTCGGCCTCGTCGGCAAAGCCGTCACCTTCGACACCGGCGGCATTTCCATCAAGCCCGCCGACAACATGGAAAAAATGAAGTACGACATGGGCGGCGGCGCCACCATGCTCGGCGCCATGCGCGCCATCGCCTATCTGAAGCCCTCGGTCCCGGTAATCGCCGTAATTCCCGCCACGGAGAATATGCCCGGCGGCCGCGCCCAGAAACCCGGCGACGTGCAGGTCGCCATGTCCGGCAAGACCATCGAAGTAATCAACACCGACGCGGAAGGCCGCATGGTCCTGGCCGACGGCGTGTTCTACGCCCGCAAGCTCGGCTGCACGCACCTGATTGACGCTGCCACGCTCACCGGCGCCATCCAGGTCGCCCTCGCCAGCGTCCACGTCGGCGCCTTCGGCACTCCGCGCGAATACCTCGATCACTTTCTCGAAAGCGCCAAAGCCGTCGGCGAAAAAATGTGGCCCATGCCCATGGACGACGAATACGAGGAAATGATCAAAAGCAATATCGCGGACATTCGCAACACCGGCTCCGGCAAAGGCGGCGGCGCCATCACCGGCGCCTGGTTCATAAAAGAATTCGCCGAAGACACCCCCTGGATCCACCTCGACATCGCCGCCACCTGCTGGGTAGATGAAGGCAAACCCTGGCTAGCCAAAGGCCCCACAGGCGTAGCCATTCGCTCGATCGTAGATTTTGCGATGAAGCTGTAGATTTTTATCTCGCCGCTTGTTCTCAAGCGTCGTCATCCTGAGCGGAGCGAAGGATCTCTCTTCACCCGTGCGCGGCGACGACGCTCACATTTTCTCCGGCGCCGTGATCCCCAACAACCCAAGCGTCGTAACCAGCTGCTCCCGCACCAAAGTACTCACATACAACAAAAACGCGCGCTTTTCAGCGTCTTGCTCCTTGTTGATATTGTGCTGGTGATAAAACCCATTGAAACTCTGCGCCAATTCAAACCCAAATCGCGCCACCGCAGCCGGCTCCTGCGCAGCCAAAGCCAGTTCCAATCGCGCATCCAAAGACCCCGCCAGCAACACCAGATCCCAAATATCCTCAAACTCCGGCGAACCCAGAAACCGCGCAGCATCCAACTCCCCGCTGCGCAGCCGCGCCAAATTTGCCGCATCCTCCACAGCCAAACTCGGGTCCAGCTCCGCGCCCTTCCGCAGAATCCCGTTCACCCGCACCACCGCGTACTGTACGTACGGCCCCGTCTCGCCCTCAAAGCTCAATGCATCCTTAAAATCAAACGCAATCAGGGTAGACCGCGTAAACCTGAGCAAGAAATACCGTAAGGCCCCAATCGCCACCGCATGAGCTATCGTTGCCCGCTCGGCCTCGGCGCTATCCGGATGCCGCGAGTCCACTTCCTCCCGCGCGCTAGCCTCCAACCGGTCCAGCAAGTCGTCAGCCTTCACGCCCTGCCCCTTCCTCCCGCTCACTTCGACGTACGGCCGCTTCGCATCCTCCGCCGGAATCTCGTATCCCATCTCCAAAGCGCACCGCGGCGTCAAAGCCACCCGGTTGTAAGCAAAATGCTTCAAATGATCCGCCTCAGCGCCGTAACCCAGCGCCCGCAGCCCCGCCACCACCACCTGCTGCGGATACGATTGCCTCGAATCAATCACGTTAAAAACTTCGTGCGCGTGCCCAAACGCCGGCGCCCCAGGATCGTCCCGCTCGCTCGCAGTAATCCAAGCCTGATGTCCATCCGGATGCTCGTAGAACCGGTGATAGTGAAAATCGCGTTCCAGCAAGCCAAACTTCCAGAGATGCAGCGCAATATCCTTACCGACATAAGTCACAGTCCCAGTCGACCGCACAATAATTTTCGCCTCAGCTTCTTCCGGCGGTTCCTCAGCCTCTTCTCCAGCCGCAGCCGAACCCGAAGCGCCTTCCGCAGGCGGCTTCGCAGCGGCCTCCTTGTCGGACGGCAGCTGCATCACCCAGCACCCCGCATTCTTCCCCGATGAAGCCAGCTGCACCGCGCCGCTGCGTTTCAAAAGCTCAAACGCGGCATCCCAGAATTTCAAATGCAGAATGTCGCTCTCCTGCGTCAACAGATCGAAATCAATCCCCAGCCGGTCGAGCGTGTGCAGGTGCAGGTAGTTGATCGCCGTGGCGACGATTTCCCCCATCTTCGCCGCGTCGCCGTGACCCTCTTCGATCTCCTTCAAAGTCTGGTTACGCAATTCCAGCCGCGCCTTGTCCTCCGCCAGAAACAACGTCACTCGCGCATACAAATCCCAGCACAAATAATCGAATTTCGGCGCCTCCGTCAGCGCCTGCACCTCCGTCAGCGATTTTTTCTCCAGATGCAGAAACCCGAGCACCACGTCCGCCACCTGCACCCCGGTATTATCAATATAGTTCTGCACCTCCACCCGCCGCCCCGAATGCCGCAGCAAACGCGCGAACGTATCTCCCAGCACTGCATTCCGCAAATGCCCGATATGCGCCGCCTTGTTCGGATTGATGCTGGTATGCTCCACCACAGTTTTCGTAGCGCCAGCCTCTGCAGTCACCGCCTGCCGTCCAGCTTCCTCCGCCGCAGCGCGAAAGAAAGCAGCGCGATCAAAAAATGCATTCAAATATCCGCCGCCCGCCACTTCCACCCGCGCAATCCCCGCAATCGGTTTCAAGGAATTCGCAATTTCCTGCGCCAAAGCCCGCGGCGGCTTCTTCAATCGCTTGGCCAGCTCGAAACAAACCGGCGACGCCGCCTCTCCCATCGAAAGCTTCGGTGGCCGCTCCGTAACGATCGGCACATCCGTCTTGTAGCGTTCGTGAATGTGATGGCGCAGCGCCTTGCGAAACCGCTCTTCGACGGCTTTATACACGTGGCTCCCTATGCAAAGTGAATCCCGCGATTATAGGTAAACCCGCAGCAAGCGTCAAAGCCGCTCGCTCGCCCGGATTTGACAGCATTGAAACGCCAGACTAGTATCGTTTTTTCGCATTGCGACGCTATTCGCACCAGCTCATCCGATGAAAAGCACAAGGCACGCATACTTCGACTGTTTTTCCGGCATCAGCGGCGACATGGTCCTCGGCGCCCTGGTAGATGCTGGCGCAGACCTCCGCTCGATCGAAGCCGAGCTGCGCAAGCTCGGCCTGGAAGGCTGGTCAATTTCCGCCACAAAAGTAAAGCGCGGCGAAATCTTCGCCACGCACGTGAAAGTCGAAACCAGCGAAGGCCATCACCACCGCGGCCTCTCCATAATTCTGCAAAGAATCGAAAACGCCAAACTCGCCCCCCGCGCCGCAGCCAGAGCCGCCAAAATTTTCACCCGCCTCGCCGCAGCCGAAGCAAAAGTTCATCAGCAACCCATTGAAGAAGTCCACTTCCACGAAGTAGGCGCCGTAGATTCCATCGTGGACATCGTGGGCGCCGCCATCGGCTTCGAGCTACTGGGCATCGACGAATTCGCCTGCTCCGCGTTCGACGTAGGCGCCGGCCAAGTGAAAACCGCGCACGGCTTGCTCCCAGTCCCCGCTCCAGCGACCGCCGAACTGCTGAAGGGCGCCCCCATGTTCACCAGCGGCATCGCCAAGGAATTAGTCACACCCACAGGCGCCGCAATCGCCACCACCCTTTCCACCCGCTACGCCGAAATCCCCGAAATGACCTTGCAAGCCATCGGCTACGGCGCCGGTAGCGCCAACCTGAAAGAGAAAGCCAACGTCCTGCGTCTCCTGATCGGCGAATCCGCCGTCACCGAGCCAACAGAATATTGGGACGCACCCATTACCGTAATCGAAACCAACATTGACGACATGAGCCCGCAAATCTACGGCTATTTCGCCGAACGCGCCCTGGAAGCTGGCGCCCTCGACGTATTCTCCTCGGCAGTACAGATGAAGAAGAACCGTCCCGGCCAGCTCGTAACCATCCTGAGCGAACCGCACAACGTCACCCGCCTGATCGATCTCCTGTTCCGCGAGACCACCACCATCGGCGTCCGCACCCACGACGTCCGCCGCAAAACCCTGGCCCGAGAATCCGTCACGGTTGAAACGCCCTTCGGCGAAGTCCGCATGAAAATTTCGCGCCTGCACGGCTCAGTCCTCAACGCCACGCCCGAATACGAAGACTGCCGCCGCATCGCCCAACAAAAAAACATCCCGCTGAAGGATGTACTGGCCGCCGCCACCCACCAATTTCAAAAATGGCTCGAAGCCCAACCGCAATTTTCCGATGCGGCCGGTGGAGAGGGGAAGCGTGGCCGGTAGAGACGCCGAAGTTCCGCCTTTGACTTTCGTAGCGTCGGCTTGTCCTGAGAGCCTGCCGGCGGCAGGATCGAAGGGCGTCCCGCCGGCTCTTTTGCAGTCGCAGTTGAAGTATGTAGCGGCCGCCTGCTTTTGCTTTTTAGGCGGGCGTCTTTGACATTGCGTTGGTTTTGCAGTCATAGCAGCGCCTTTCACCGACCCGGAGCCGCGTACACACACAACCTTTTGCATTTCGTGCGACACAAGAGGATGATGAATCTGTGAAAATGTCGAACTCAACGCTCAGCCGAACCAGTGGGCTCCCGTCGGCGCTCCCGGCCAGCCCTGGTGCCACCCGCGCAATTTCTAATCGCAACACACCCGGATTCAGAAAATCCGCATCCTCTTGGAAACAAAGGAGAAACGATTTTCTAACCGCAACAAAATTAGCACTGTGGCGATTTTCGCCTGGTCCGCCTTCTGTCGCATCTGCCGCGCATTTCGGGGTGGACGCGTCGCGGGCCGCCCATCGGGGGTCGCACTCGGCAAGCTGCGGTTCACTAATCACTATTCACCAATCACAAATCACCAATCCAGGCTCAAATCCCTAATGGACAATCCCAAACAAAAATATTACCTGACCACGCCGATTTACTACGCGAACTCCCGCCCGCACGTCGGCTCCGCCTACACCACCATCGTCTGCGACGTGATCGCGCGCTACAAACGCATGTGCGGCTTCGAAGTCGCCTATCTAACCGGCACGGACGAGCACGGCGTCAATATCGAACGTGCTGCGGAAAAACTTGGCATCTCCCCCGCCGACCTGGTGGACCGCAACCAGCAAATTTTCCGTGATCTCTGGCAACTCCTCGGCATCAGCTACACCGATTTCGTCCGCACCACGGAGCCGCGCCACGCCGTAGCCGTGCAAAATCTGGTCCGCCGCACCCAGCGCGTTTCGCCTGACGCGATCTTCAAACGCAAATACGAAGGCCGCTACTGCATTTACGACAATCTCTACGTGAGCGACACGCCGGAGCCAGCCGACTGCCAGATCTGCGGCCGTCCCGCCGAGCTAATTTCCGAGGAAAATTATTTTTTCCGGCTCTCCTCCTACCAGGAAAAACTTCTGCAGCTCTACAAGGACCAACCCGATTTCGTCCAACCGGATTTCCGCCTCAACGAAGTGAAAAGCTTCGTCGCAAGCGGCCTCAAAGATCTTTCCATCAGCCGCAAAACCATCAAATGGGGCATCCCCTGGCCCGGCGATCACGAGCATGTCTTCTACGTCTGGTACGACGCGCTAACCAGTTACATGAGCGGCATCGGCTTCGTGGATGGCGAAACCAACAGTAAAAAAGACAGCGAGCGCTTCAAAAAATTCTGGCCCGCCGACGTCCACATGATCGGCAAAGAAATCATCCGCTTCCACGCCGTCTACTGGCCCGCCTTCCTCATGGCCGCCTTTCCAGACAAAAAGCTATCCGACTACATGCCCGCCAGAATCCAGGCCCACGGCTGGCTCCTCTTCGAACAAGAAAAAATGAGCAAGTCCAAAGGCAACGTAGCCTATGCCGAGCCGATCGTGAAGGCTCTCGGCAACGACGCGCTGCGCTACTACCTCCTCCGCGAAGTAGTCTTCGGCCAAGACGGAAATTTCAGCAAAGAAGCCCTAATCACCCGTTACAACGCAGACTTGGCAAACGGCCTCGGCAATCTCAGCAGCCGCACGCTCACCATGATCGAAAATTATTGCGGCGGCGTAGTCCCGGTCCAAGCCGCCGCGCCGTCGAACCTGCACGAAATCGCTTCGACGGCGTTTCACACAACAATTCGCAACTCGTATGAGAAATTCGAATTCTCAGATGCATTGACGATAATTTGGGGCTTGGTGGCGATAGCCGACAAATACCTCGCGGAAGAAAAGCCGTGGACACTTGCGAAGGACCCAGCGCAGAAAGAGCGGCTGGAGCAAGTGCTGTACGTCGCCGCGGAGTCACTCAGGATCGTTTCCGTTCTCGCGCATCCCGTGATTCCCGATGCAACGCAAAAGATATGGGAGCAGCTTGGCCAGGCAGGAAAAATCGAGAACGTGAACATCAACGATTTGCAATGGGGTGGATTGAAGCCCGGAACGCGAATCGGAAAACCTGAAGGTGTTTTCCCGCGCGCAGATAAAAAAGAAATACTGGAGAGGATCGAAACCATGGAAAACGAAATTCGCAATCCGGGAAGTGCGCAACCCACCGCGCCCAGCACTGACGCGTCACCGACCGCGCCGATCGTCGGCGTGGCAGGAGCAGCAACCGCAGCCGCCCCCGCGACCCCAGCAAAAATCGCCATCGAAGATTTCGCCAAAGTCGAATTGCGGGCCGGCGTCGTAAAATCCGCTGAACGCATCCCAGGCGCCGACAAACTCCTCAAGCTAATGGTGGACATCGGCGACGAAGTCCGCCAAGTCCTCGCAGGCATCGCGCTTTCCTACGCCCCAGAAGACCTCGTAGGCCGCAAGGTAGTCATAGTCACAAATCTAGCCCCCAGAAAAATGCGCGGCCTCGAATCCAACGGCATGTTACTAGCGGCATCAGTAGCCCCAGACGGCAAACCAGTCCTCTGCACCTTCGCAGAAGACGTCCCAGCAGGCGCAAAGGTGAAGTAAGCGCGGAAGAAGTTAAAAGTTAACAGTCAAAAGTTAAATGCAAAAACGGAGCCGCTTCAAAATTGGAGATCATTGACTCACACGCGCACCTCGAATCCGAAGACTTCGATGCCGACCGCGCCGAAATGCTCGACCGTGCGCGCGCCGCAGGCGTGCAAAACATACTAGCCATCGGCAGCGGTGGCTCCGGTCCGGACCGCCTCGATGCCGCCCTCTCCGTAGCCAAAGACCACGACTGGATCTACGCCACCATCGGCATCCACCCGCAACACGCCGCCGAAGCCCAAGAACAAAACTACGCGCAACTAGATGAACTAGCCAAAAATCCCAAAGTAATCGCCTGGGGCGAAATGGGCCTCGACTATCACTACGAAGAACCGCCCCCAGAAATCCAGCAACCAGTTTTCCGCCGCCAGCTGGAACAAGCTCGCGCCGCAAAGTTGCCGATCATCATCCACTGCCGCGACGCCTGGGACGACTGCCTCGCCATCCTCGAAAAGGACTGGAAGCCGACAGGCCTCGGCGGAATTCTCCACTGCTTCACCGGCACACTTCGCGAAGCCCAGCGCGGCCTGGATATGGGCTTCCTGGTTTCCTTCGCCGCCAACATCACCTACCCAAAATCCCAGCCCATCCGCGACGTAGCAGAAAACCTCCCGCTCGACCAAATCCTCACCGAAACCGATTCGCCTTTCCTTTCGCCTCAAGGCCGCCGCGGCAAAAGAAATGAGCCCGCCTACGTAGTCGAGGTAGCGCAGACGCTCGCGAATGTGAGAAACTTGGGCCGCGAAGAAGTTGCCGCCACGACCGCGGCGAATTTTAGGCGTTTTTTCCGGCTAGGCAGCCAGGCAGTTCCAGCCCAGCCAAGGTGAACCTCAAGGATGGCTTTCGCTGTCCAACTTGCAAAAGGAATTTTTGATCTCGTTCGCGAGGATTTAACGCTCGTCGAGCAGGAAATTGCGGCGCAAAACAGCGCGGCCATCGCACCTGTCTGCGAAATTTCCAGCTACCTCCGCGAAGGCGGCGGCAAACGCCTGCGTCCCGCGCTGCTCCTCCTCGCCGCCGGAGCCTCCGGATATCGCGGCGAAAGCGCCATCCGCCTTGGCGCCGTCGTCGAAATGATTCACAGCGCCACTTTGATTCACGACGATGTGATCGACGGCGCCAATACCCGCCGCGGCCGTCCCAGCGCCAATGCCCGCTGGGGAAATCACATGAGCGTCCTCGCCGGCGACTGGCTCTACATGCAATCCTTCGAAATGGCGCTGCGCGAACGCAATTTCGCGGTGCTCGATATTCTGATTGACCTCACCCAGAACATGGTTGAAGGCGAACTCCTGCAACTCACCCGCCTCGGCCAAATCGATCTGAACGAAGCTGAAGCTACCGAACTCGCCTATCGCAAGACCGCCTGCCTGTTCAGTGGCTGCGCGCGCCTCGGCGCCGTCCTAGGCAAGCAGCCGAAAGAAATCGAGGACGGCCTCGCGGATTACGGGCGCAACGCTGGCCTCGCGTTTCAACTAGTTGATGATTTGCTCGATTTCACCGCGTCGCCGGAAAAATTAGGCAAGCCAGTCCTCAGCGACCTGAAGGAAGGCAAGGTCACCCTGCCGCTGATTTTCGCGCTGGAATCGCAGGCGCACGCCATAGCATCTGACGGCAACGGCCAAGCGCACACAAACAGCGAAGGTCGTCGCTTGGTCGAAAAAGTTCTGGAAGAGCGTGATTTCCGCAGCGTCCGCGCCGACCAAATCGCCAAACTCGTCCGCGAGACAGGCGCTTTGGAACGCGCCACGAAGCTCGCGAAAGAATACGTCCAGCGCTCCAAAGCCAGCCTGGAAGTTTTGCCCGACACGGAATATCGCCGCGCGCTCCTGGCCGTCCCCGATTTCATCCTCGACCGCGAAAACTAATCTCGCAGTTTACTCCGGCTTCGCAGCCGGAGCAGCAGCAGGCGCTGGCGCGGGCGGCTTCCCAAAACGCACCTCGTGAGCGATCAAATCGCTTCCCATCGGCTTCGCATGAATCACCACGCGATCGCCCACTTTTAAATCCTTCAGCGTTGCGCTCGCTCCGCTCTTCACGAACGAAGTATCCGGCGCAATCTTCACCACCTGCAACGTACCGTCCTGCGCCTGGACCGTGATTTCGCTGTCGCCGATTTTCGTCACCGTCCCGAGCACATGTTTGTCTGTGCCGTGAGCCAGCGTCGCCAAAGTCACCAGCGAAAACGCCCAAAACAGCAGCATTGCCAAACCAATTCTGCGCATCGTCATATCTCCTCTAATGCGAATGTGGATTCGGCCGCCCATTCTTATCAGACGGCTCACTCAAGAACTCGTTTTCCATCTCTTCTTCTTTCATATCCGCAGGACTGCGCGGGTTGTGCTCCTTCATGTCCTGCAAATCTTGCTCAGTCATTTTCGGCAGATTCCGAATGAACAAAACCAGATGCCACGTATCATGATCATTCGTGCTTCCAGTACCCCACGCCGGCATTCCAGTGAACCGCACGCCGTTCTCAATGATGTAGTAAATCTCACCATCGGAAAGATTCTGCGTTTGCGGTAAACGCATGTCCGGAACGCGCGGATAAAGTTTCTGCCCCATCTCCGTTGCGCCGCTGCCGTCATTCCCATGGCAGCTCGCGCAATGGTCCGCGAAATGCCGCCGCGCTTCCACGAGCAACTCAGGCGTAGCTTGCATCGGATTGTTAAGCTCGCGGGCGCTGCGCGGGATCGCCAAGCGTTGCAGGGTAATCGCTAACCGAGTCTCCAGCTTGCCGGGAGTTTCGCGAGCGCTCAATCCCGTCGCGCACAGCCAGAAAATCGCCGCGATTACCACGATAAGCGGAACAGCCAGCAACAAAATTAGCCGCGTGCCAAACGTTTTCACCATGCGCCTCGTGCCGCCGATCCTCGCGGTCCGCCTCCGATGATAACCAAGTCGTTGCTGTTTTTCCTCAGTAGTGGAACCTCCATTTGAATTCGACGTAGATCTCCCGCGGATCGTTGAAGTGAAAACCGCCGAACGTGAGGCTGTTGTCCAGCAGCACGCGGCGATTCCCTACGTTGAGCGCGGTGAACCCCACGGTGTATTTCTCGCCGAAGGATTTGCCCAGTGAAATGTCAACGTTGGTGTGCGCGGGCAGGTAGTTATTGGGATACGGCGTACCCGGTTCCGGGTCGCCGTTGGTGAACCCAGAGCCGTAATATACGTTCGCCGATGCAAACGACTGCCAAGGAAGCGTTGCGTTAAATCCCACGTTCAACGTGTTGCGTTGGTCGTGATCCACCGGCGACAAGCCCGGCGGTACATACAGCGGACACGTCACTGAATTCACGGGCGGAGGGCAAATCAAACCTCCGGTAATGGGTCCGCTGGCTTGCGCGATTTGATTTGCATATGCCAGGTGAAATTGGCCGCGGTTCCAGAGGCGTGGCGAACGCAGCGTTAGTTCCCAGGTTTGTATCAGGGCGTTAGCCCACGTAATCGGCCAAAAGAGGTTCGATTCGCCGATGTTGCTGTGATCCAGCCAATTCTGTGCGGTTGTTTGGAAATGATCCGCGTCCAGGGCCCAACCGCGATAGGGAATCGTGACGCCGAATTGATACTCCTGATCCCGCTCGCCCGGCAGAGGCGCGAACGCGACATTATTGCCGTTTGCCAAGTCGAGCAGCGGCCCGGTTGCCGTCAATAGCGGGGGCGCTTGATAATAGCGGCCCCAAAAAGCGCGAAACACCCAGTTCCAGCGCGGGATCTGCACCGCGATTCCGACGCGAGGGTCCACCGCATTTTCCACAACGTCCGCGGTGAAGTGCGATTGACGGAACCCCGCAATCAGCGTCAACCACGAGGTTGGCCTGAATTTATCGCTGACAAATATTTCCTCCAAGCCGCCAGTGACGGCAGCTGTAGAGGGCCCGAAGTTTTGGCAGCTCGGGTTATCCGGCGGCTCGCACACCGTAAAAGTATTATTGAAGTATTCGCTTTGATGCTGACCGAATCCGTACGTTCCCACCGTCAAGTCGTTTTTCCAGAAGTGGGCATTAAGAGAAGCCTGCAGGCCGCCATAATTGGACGTCTGGTTCACGTTGGTGATCACCGGAACGTCGTTTGGCGAGGCGTTATAGCTCGCCTGATTGTAGTGGTAGAAGGGAGAAACGTTTAGGAGGAGATTCGGATTAAACGTGTGTACCCAAGTGAACGCGACGTAGCCGTCGGGCTCGCTTTCACTATCGCGCAGCCCGTAGCTGGGATAAGCCATATTACCGGCTGAGTTGGGATCTGGATCATAGGGAATCTGGTAATAATCCTGGCGCAGTGACGCCACGATGCGATATTGATTGCTGGAATTGGGATTGAATATTAAGGACGTGAATCCGCCGTAACCATTCTCCGCGTCGTGAAAAACTTGCCCGATAGGAGTCTGCAGTCCGTAGTTGCTGCGGTTGGCGTTTAAGCTCACGTAATAGGCGAAGCGCTGCGTATGCCCGCCGAAATTGAGCTGATCGTTCGTCTGGAACCAGTTGCCGAAACTAGTAACCAGCTCCCCCTCATTGTTCCGCTCGAACCCGCTGCGCGGCACGATATTGAAGATTCCATACGTGCGGTCACCGTAGTCCGCTTCATAGCTGCCTCGCTGCACTTCCAGATAATCAATGTCCTTGGGATCAATCTGCGGGCCCAGATTCGTGGCGATATTGGTATTGGGAATTGGGACGCCGTCAATCAGCCATTCGAACTGGTGGCCGCCTCGCATATGCAGCATGTCGTGGGTCATGTAGGTAGCAGGCACATAGTCAGTGATCATGGCCATGCTATTGGTGCGGTCAGCACCGGGAGTTTGGGCGATGTCCTGCCGAGCAATCAGTGTGGTTGGCGTTACCGAGTCCACGTTGGCAACATCGGGTGCTTGGCCCACCACCACGGCCGTCTGATTCAGCGATAAGATGGCGAGTTGAAAGTGCAAGATCGGCGTCGAGCCGGAGACGACCGTAACGTTCTGCTCGGCGGTCTGGAATTTTGCCTGCGTGACGGTGATCTTGTAATCGCCGACCGGAACCGACGTAAACGTAAACTCGCCGTTGTCGTCGGTCTGAGTTGACTGAGTCCAATCCGAAGTGATCGCCTGCAACTTCACCGCTGCGCCAGCCACCGGCCGGTGCTGCGGGTCGTGCACAATTCCTTGAATTTTTCCGAAAATAGTGGCGCGCACGAGCGAACCACAAAGCAAAAACACTGCGATAGACACACCCAATGCGAGCTTGCGCACAAAGCCTCCGTCCTGAATTTTTATTTTTCAGCTGTTGCGGACGAGGCTAACTACGCGGCGGTTGAAAAGGACCAGCGAGGAACCCGGCGGACAAATCGTCAGCAGGGAACTGCGAATTGGAGAAACGCGATACTTTGGGCCGATCAATAAACGCGAGCGCAGAGGTCTGAGCCGGCGGAAACGGAGCGCTCAACCCGTAATCCATGCGCTGTCCATCGGATTTCATGCTGCAATCCACCATGTGTCCCGCCGCACCATGATGGCAGGCCATACCCTCCTGCTCGGGTGCCGGCCGTTCATTCCGCGCCGGCGCGTGGTGATGCGAGCCATGCGGCAAGCAGCACATGCCATCGCAATCCGGCATGCCCGGATCCACGGCGCGCGCCAGCAAAGCCAGCGGCGTCGCCAGCAGCGCGACAATGACGAGAATAGCTTGCACCCGGCGCATCGCGGAAAACTCTACCACAGCCGCCCGCGCCTGGTAAACCGCAACCCGCAGCTCGCCGCAAAATGTATCCACACGCAATTTGCGCCCAGAAAAACATCGCGGTACGCTGGCAACACCGTGCTCCCATTCAAACTAATCTACGATCACCGCTACGACCTGAACCTCGGCGACCACGTATTCCCGTCGCAGAAATATCGCCTGGTGTACGAGGAGCTGCTAAAGCGCGGCATCGCGGACAGCAAAGATTTCCTCGCGCCCGCCGTCGCGCCAGACGAAGACGTCCTGCGCGTTCACACCCCCGATTACGTCCACAAATTAAAGACTGGCTCGCTCTCCTACGCCGAGCTTCAGCAGCTCGAGGTCCCTTACTCCCAGGAATTGATCGAAGCCTGCTGGCTCGCAGCCGGCGGTTCGATTCTCGCAGGCCAACGCGCACTAATAGACGGCTGGTCCGCCAATATCGGCGGCGGCTTTCACCACGCCTGCCCCGATCACGGTGAAGGCTTCTGCGTGCTTCACGACGTAGCCATCGCTATCCGCCGCCTGCAATTCGACAAAGCGATTGAACGAGCGATGGTAATTGACACCGACGTGCACCACGGGAACGGCACCGCCACAATATTCGCCAAAGACGAAAACGTCTTCACGCTCTCGATTCACCAGCTGCACAATTATCCGTTCATCAAGCCGCCATCCACCATTGACATCAACTTGTCAGACGGCGTAGAAGACGAAAACTATCTGGCAATCCTCGAAGAACATCTGCAAAAAGGTTTCGCCGCCTTTTCGCCGCAAATTATTTTTTACGTAGCCGGCGCCGACCCGTACCGCGAAGACCAACTAGGTGGCCTCGCTCTAACCATGGAGGGCTTGGCCCACCGCGACGCCCTCGTGATGGACTACGCCCGCAAAAATAAATCCCCGCTCGTGATCACGCTGGCAGGTGGCTACGCGCGCCGCGTGCAGGACACCGTGACAATTCACGTCGGCACGATTTTGGCAGCCCGCGATGCAGCAGGAACGAAAGACGTCGGAAATTAATGCTATCGCCGCGCCGCAATGAGAAGAGAGATCCTTCGCTGCGCTCAGGATGACGGCCGAAGAGAAAAACTGAGTAAGATTTATCAGGGCGCCACGGCGGATGGCGCGGAGCCCACCGCCGCCTGAATCGCGTTGGTGAGATTCTCCGCAAATCCCTCCGGCGGATATCCATTAATCCGGTAAGTGATTTTCCCGGCGCGATCCAGAATCATCACAGTCGGCAACGATTCCACCTTCACAAAATCATCCAGCCCATCCGCATAGACCACCGGCACATCCCACTTTTCATGCGCCAGAAATGGCCCCACCAGCGATTCATCTTCATCCGTATTCACAGCGTAAAAAGCGATCGCACTATTTCCCGCATAATTCTTGGCCACCTGCACGAACTGCGGCTCCAGCTCGCGGCAAGGCCCGCACCAGGTGGCCCAAAAACTCAGCACCAGCACTTTTCCCCGATCCGCCGCCAGCGGAACGGCCGCCCCATCCAGCTTGCGCAGCACAAACGCGTAGGCATCCTTCGCGTTCTTATTTCCCGCAGCCGGACTCGACGCGGCCAAAGCCGGAATCGCACCCAGCAAATCGTACTGAGCCAGCACGGCCTCGCCCAGGCCCTGTTCGCTCCCGTGCAACTGCCGCCACACATTTCCCAGCCGCTTGCGCACTTCGCGCCGGTTCACTTTTCCCACCGGCCCGTCTTCAGGCAGCGCAAACGCCAGCAAATATTCCTGCGCGGCGGTCGCGTAGTCGCGGCGCATTTCGGCAATCTCGCCAAGTTGTTCCGCCGCCACCGCGTTGGGCCGCACGGAATAGCTCATGCGCAGATCTTTTTCTGCCGCCGCGTCATCGTGCTGCGCTTTTTCAATTTGCCCGCGCAGATTGTAGAGCGCGGCGCGCAATTCGTCGTGATGCTGCTGCCATTCCGCCGGCGAAACGCGCGCGGGCTTTTCCGCCGCGCTGGATTTATCAATGCGATCCAGCACGCGGCTCACGTAACCGGCGGCGCGCGTCAAGCTGGCCTCGTCGCCTTGCTTCTGCAGCAATCCCACCGCCAGCATCATGATTTCTGAATCATCCGGACGCAGCGCGATCAGCTGCTCGGAATATTTCAGCGCGCAAGCGTCGTCCTGCACTTGTTCGCAGGATTCCACCAGAGCCCGAAACACCGCAGCCTTTCTCGGCGCGTCCGGAAAACGCTGCAGATAGCGCTCCAGATTGCGCACCAGCGCTCCGCGATCGTTGCCCGCATCCGCAATCGCTTTTTGCAGCTCCATCTCGGGATCCGCGTCTTTCTTGGAAATAGCGTCACTGGGAGCCTTGGCCGCACCGGCCGGTGACGGAGTATTTTGCGCGCACACCCCCCGCGCTCCAGCGAAAAATAGGCCGAAAATGAAAAGCTGGCAAAAGTGGCGGCGAACGGCAATGCAGCTTGCGGGGCGTGGGAAAAGCAACGAAACCCTCTCAGATTTGTTAAATGTCACGGCGCTCGAAACAGGATTCTAACGCGAAAGCAGGCGAGTCAACGGGGAATTACCATCAATTATCACTTCAACGAAACGCTGCCGGAAGAAGTCTGCACATCCACACGCGCCTTCCCGTCACCCAGCCGCGCGCGCAGTTCGTGTTTTTGCGTGGTCCCTTCCATCACAATCGGAATCGCCGCATCAATATCTCCGGAGCTGGAATGCGCCATCAACCGAAAACTCGCCGACGGCGAAACTTGCAGCACCACGTCGCCGGAATTCGTGCGAATGTCCCAGTAATTCGAACCCGCGGGATTGCCGTCAATCACCACGTCGCCCGAACTCGTTCGCAGTCGAATATCCGCGGACGCGCCACGGATCGTGATATCTCCGCTTCCCGTGCTGGCTTCCAGCGCGTCGGCCGGATTCGTGATTTCCACGTCGCCCGAGCCGCTGTGCAGCCGCACCTGATTCCGCACGTCGTCCAGCGTGATATCGCCCGAGCCGGTGGTCGCTTGCACCTGCCCTCGCACCTGCGAGAACTTGATCTCGCCGCTCCCGGTCATGGCCTGCACGTCCCCGGAAATATTCGACGCCGTAATTCCCCCGGAGCCGGAAACAAAATTAGCCGGGCCCTTGATGCCGTCCACCGTCACATCGCCGGAACCAGTGGCCGCGTGAATTTCCGCATCAGCCGGCACCACGATCGTGTAGTCAATCGAAACGTTGCTGCTATGCAGGTTCGAACCGCCGATGCGGATCAGGTTGCTCTCCTGCGATAAGGGTGGATTCGATGCCAGTTCCTGCACGCGCTCCTGGCTGTTTTTTTCAGACCACGATTGCACTTCGATCTCGCCATGCACGCGCACTTCGCCCGGAGCCCCGGCGCTGATATGCGCATCGCCGCTGCCATTCGTAAGTTCAATGCGCACCGGTCCATTCACCGCAAAAGTCTTGTCGAACGTTCCTTCGGCGCTGGATTGCGACCTGCATCCGGCCAACAACCCCGCCAAGAGTAAGGCGGCGCAAGCCGCCAGCCGAAATCCAACCGTGTCTGTGTGAGCGCGTCATTTTTGTGTTCGCCGTCGGCAGGCTGGCATCTCCGGCACATCGAATGATTCCGCCCGGCCACCCTTCCTATCAGAGATATACGAGGATAAGCAACCAGAAGTTCCCCGCGCGGTGGGTGTTGACTTCGTAGCGGCGCACCGAAGTGCGCCATCGATCGAACGGCAATCGCCGATGCCAGCCCGAAGAGCGCGGTAACTAAGGCTTGATCTTCAGTAGGGAATTGAGCGAACCCTGCCGGTAACCTTCCAAATCCACAGTCACAAACGAAAATCCCGCACCCTTCACGCCTTCCGCAATCTTTCGCGCAATCCCCGGCTCCAATCCCCGCGCCAATTCCTCCGCGGCAATCTCGATCCTCGCGAGCTCGCCATGCGCGCGCACCCGAAATTGCCGGAACTCCAGCGCGCGCAGCACCGCTTCCGCACGATCGATTTTCTCCAGCAACTCAGGCGTCACCGCAATCCCGTAAGGCACCCTGGAGGAAAGGCACGCCGAAGCAGGACGATCCCAGGTAGCCAACCCAGCCTGTTGCGAAAGGAAGCGAATCTCCGCCTTTGGAAAGTGTCGCATCGAGCAGCGGCGCCAGCACGTGATGTTCGTGCGCCGCGCGATGCCCCGGCCGGAAATCGCGCGTGTCATCCGCGTTGATTCCGTATGCAATGGCCGAAAACTTCCGCGTGCGCGCCAGAGCATCCATCTGCTCGAACAGCTCATCCTTGCAGTGATAACAACGGTCGGCATTATTGGCCACGTACAAGGGATTTTCGAGCTCGTGAGTTTCGATGAATTCGTGGCGCAAGCCGCGCGCGGCAATAAAAGCCTCCGCCTGCTCGCGGTCATGACGTGAAAAACTAGCAGAGAGCGCCGTGATTGCCAGCGCACGTTCTCCCAGCGCTTGCTGCGCTGCCCAAGCCAGATACGCCGAATCAGCTCCCCCGGAAAACGCCACCAGCACCGAATCGATCCGCCGCAAATCCGCAAAAAGTCTTTCCTGCTTGGCAAGCGCCTGCGTCGCATCCACCGCCGCAGCGGTAGCTGCAACGGCGTCCCTAACCATCGGCGATCGTGAAGCGCTGGACATAGACGAGCCAGTATAACTGAATTCTGCCTACTGAAAATCCAGCAGCACATCCACCTTGGCGTTCTGCGGATCCAGCTGCAGAAATTTTCCGATCTTGTCGTAGTGCACCGGCAACCCCACAAACGCAGCCTTGATTCCCGTGTTGACGAAATCGTCGTACACGCTCTTGTCAAACACCGCGCCCGGCGCGATATTCCAGGCCTTCTTCAGTCGCCGCTCACCCTCAATCGAAAGGCCGGTGAGCACCAGTTTTCCCATGTGATACTGCGGGCCTTCTGTCACCGCGACGACATACTTCACGCGTTTCGTCTGGTCGTCAAACTGCGGTGCCGGATTCAGAGCCGCGTCCAGATATCCTAGTTGCGCGTATGCCGCCCGCGCCGTTTCCCAGATGGATTGGATCTTGTTGCCGTCCGCGGGGTCGCCCGGCAATAGCGCGGAGAACTTGTTCAGATCCTGCACCGGCACGGAATCGTTGCCCTTCCACTCCACGCCGGCCCACACGTATGAGACGCCAACATTAATCGGCGCCGTGACAATCAACTGCCCGGAGAGTGGATTCGTCGGATTCGCGGCAAAATGCGCCGCAGGCGGCCCGAATTGCACATTTAAATACGCGCGCGTCAAATACGCCGGGCGCACCTGTTCGAACTCAAAAAGTTCCACGCGGCTGCGCGAGTACGGCTGGCCGATCAGATCCGGAAGACGTTCCTGTACCGATCGGTCGTTCTGCGCCAGCGGATCGGAGAAGTCAATCTTCTGGATCGTCAAATCCGTGTTCTCCACCCGGAATTGCTGCACGGTTTGATTGTTGAAAGGTTGCGCGACCACTTCGTGCGCCACGCGCGCGTGCACGTTGTGTGCGTCCAGCAGTTTTTCGAGCGCGTCGGAGATCGCATCCAGAATCGAGCCTTTCACCGGCGCGCCGCCATCGAACAAAATTCCCGAGCTCTTCACCCCGGCCGACAATTCCTCATCGCTGAACCACGGAAAATTATCGTACGTCACCGGCAGCGCCGGCACATCCGCCACCTGGTAAGTGACCTTAACGCCGCCCAATACTGTCGCAAATTTGTATTGGATATTAGTGAACAGTCCCAGCGCAGCCAGCTTGTCGGCGCCGCCTTGCAACTCCTCGCGGCCCACGTTCGCGCCAACATGCAGCCCAATCGCCGTGGCGATCTGCTCCGAAGTGAATCGCATCGAGCCTGCAATCAGCACGGAATCCAGCCGTGCCGTTCCCGGGCGCGAACTTTGCGCACTGCCGAGCAGACGAGATGCAGGCAACGCCGTGAATGCGATTCCGAACAGGAAGCCCACGCAGAAGAGTGACCAGAGGAACGACGAGAGCTTGTGGAAGACGTGGTGGCGCATCATCCACTAATTCTAGAACACAGAAACCCTAAGGGGAACCCGCGAATTGCGCGCCACAAAGAAAAGTCAGTCGAAAAGTCAGCGGCGAAGTCGGTGGAAACGTGCCGCCATTCCGCTATTCGACGGTGACGGACTTCGCCAAATTGCGCGGCTGGTCCACGTCGCAGCCGCGGCGCACCGCGATGTGATACGCCAGCAGTTGCAGCGGCACAATCTCCAGAATCGGCGCCAGCAGCTCCGGCGCCGCCGGCACTGCCACCACGTGATTGGCGATCTCTCGCGCCTGGCGGTCGCCTTCAGTGATCACCGCGATCACGATTCCGTCGCGCGCCTTTACTTCCTGCATGTTCGATATGGTTTTCTCATAGCGCGTCATCGAACCGGGATCCGATTGGTCGCGCGTGGCGATCACCACCACCGGCAGATCCTCATCAATCAATGCGTTCGGCCCGTGCTTCATCTCTCCCGCCGGATATCCCTCGGCATGAATGTAGGAAATTTCCTTGAGCTTCAGCGCCCCTTCCAGTGCGATGGGGTAATGGATGCCGCGCCCGAGATACAGAAAATCCGTGTGCCGGAAAAATAGCCGCCCCAGCTCTTCCAGTTCCGCGTCGTGCTGCAATATCGTTTCAATCTTGTGCGGGATGCGTGTCAATTCCTGCATCAACGTTCGCGCAGCCGCCGGCGTCTGCTTGCCGCGCACTTGCGCCAGGTACAGGGCCGTGAGCATCAGCGCGGTTAATTGCCCCGTAAACGCTTTGGTGGACGCGACTCCAATTTCCGGTCCGGCGTGCGTGTAAATTGTCCCGTTGGCCTCGCGCGTCAGCATCGAACCCACCACGTTGCAAATTCCCAGAATCTTCGCGCCTTTCTGCCGCGATTCCCGCTCCGCCGCCAGCGTGTCCGCCGTCTCGCCCGATTGGCTGATGGCGATCACCAGGTGGTGCTTATCCACGATCGGATCGCGATAGCGGAATTCACTGCCGTAATCCACTTCCACGGGCAGATGCGCCAGGCGCTCAATCATGAATTTGCCGGCCAGCGCCGAGTGCCAGCTCGTTCCGCACGCGATGATCTTCACGCCTTGAAAATTCCGGAATTCCTCCTCGCTGATGTCCATCTGGTCCAGGAACACCTTGCCGGTCTCCTGTGAAATTCTTCCCAGCAGCGTGTCGCGCACCGCGCGTGGCTGCTCGAAGATCTCTTTCTGCATGAAATGTTTAAAGCCGCCCTTTTCCGCCATGATCGGATCCCAGGTCACATGCTGCGGCTTTCGTTCGACAGGATGACCCTGGAAATCCATCACGCTCACGCCCTGCGGCGTCAGCACTGCCAGCTCGCCATCACCCAGGAAAAACACACTGCGCGTATGCTGCAGAATTGCCGGAATGTCGCTGGCCACGAAAAATTCCTGTTCACCCAGCCCCACCACAATCGGCGGTCCCAGCCGCGCCGCCACAATCTTCAGCGGATCGCGCGTGGATAAAGCCACCAACGCGAAAGCCCCAGTCATCACCTTTACAGACTGCAACACCGCAGCTTCCAGCGACGCACCCTCGGAAAATTTCTCGATCAAGTGCGCGATGATTTCCGTGTCCGTCTCAGTGAGGAATTTGTGCCCTTCGGCAATCAGCTGATGTTTCAGTTCGAGGTAATTCTCAATTATTCCGTTGTGCACCACCACAATCTGGCCGCTGCAATCGCGGTGCGGATGCGCATTCTCTTCCGTCGGACGCCCATGCGTGGCCCAGCGCGTGTGCCCAATGCCGTACACGCCTTGCAGCGGCGTCGCGCGAATGGATTCTTCCAGGTTGTGCAGCTTGCCCGGCGCGCGGCGAATCTCCAGCTTTCCGTCCTTCTGCACCACCGCGATTCCGGCGGAATCATAGCCGCGATATTCCAGGCGCTTCAGCCCATCCAGAATCAGCGGCACCACGGGCTTGGTGCCAATGTAACCGACAATTCCGCACACGAGAATTTGCTCCTGGAAGCTGCCTCGGGATCGAAGCTGCAAGCAGCCGCGCCTATATTAAGGTTAGCACATCGCTCGAATCAGACAACGGCGGCGAACGGCGCCAGTGCAGCAGATGTTACGTCGGGAAGGGAAGTGGACGGCCCGGGAAGCGTGCAGCCCGTCACTCCAGAATTTCGAAGCGGAATTCTTCAATCACCGGATTGGTCAGCACGTCCTTGGCAATCCGTTCCACCTGCGTCTTGGCTTCCTCGCGGCTTAGCCCATCCAGCGCCAGCACAAAAAACTTGCCCTGGCGCACATCCTGCACCGTGGAATATCCCAAAGACGACAAACGCTCGTTGAATCGTCTGACCCTGAGGATCCAGAACCGTGGTTTTCAGCATGACCCAGACGTGTGCTTTCATCGCCAAAATTATATCAGCCCCGCAGAATCCGCGGCCGCTCGAAAATCCACCAAATATTTTCGCTTTTCATCCGGCGGCAGAAACGCCGCGTGAAAACTCTGTTCCATCAGCCGCACCAGGTGCGGCGTGGAAACGCCCAGCCCCGCCACGTTGGAATATTCCGTCAGCAAATCGGTGTGAAACATTCCCGGATCGTCCGTCGAAAGCGTTACCGAAATTCCGCGCTTCAGAAAATCCGGCAGCGGATGATCGCGCAGCGAAACGTCCACTTTTTCCACCTGCCGCGCCAGCGCGCCGGTGCGCAAATTACTGGTGGGGCAAATTTCCAGCACCACACGCCGCATCGCCAGCGTATCCGCGAAAGCCGTATCGCGCATCACCGCGATACCATGTCCGATTCGCTCCGCTCCCAGCAATTCAATGGCTTCGCGCACCGAATCCGGCCCGCCGATCTCCCCGGCATGGCACACGATATGCAGCCCGTCCTGCCGCGCCAGGTCAAACGCCGGGCGAAAGTTAACCGTGGGATACGCCAGCTCGTCGCCGCCCATGCCAAAGGCCACCACGCCCAATGGCTGCAGTTTCGCCGCCCAGCGTGCCACTTCCTTCGCCGGCTCCGGTCCGAATTGCCGCGCCGCATCCAGGATAAATGCGGTGCGCAAGCGGGCAAATGGCACGGACTGCGTGGCGTCGCGAATGGCCGTGACCGTCGCTTCGAGATTTTGCGTCCGCCGCAATATCACGCCCGCGGAAATCGTCAGCTCCGCGTACACCACTTTCTGCCGCACCAGCTCTTCGCACAACTGCCGGGTGATCAGCGCATAATCATCCGGCGTGCGCAGGAAAGAGGTCACCCACTTGAAGGTTTCCAAAAATCCGTTGAAGTTCGAAAAATTGTAACGCGTTGCCACTTCCTCCGGCGTCAGCGTCACTCCATGCCCCGCCGCGAGCTTCAAAGCGGTCTCCGGCCGGATCGATCCTTCCAGATGCAGATGCACTTCCGCTTTCGGCAGCGCGTCAATGGCCATGGGTGGCCGAGCTGTCTGTGTTGGCAGGTTCATTCTATTGTTGCGGCAATTGCGGCCGCCCGGCATTGATCCAGGCAGTCAACCAATACGAGCCTACATCCGTCGCTGCATCCGAAAGCTGGCGGACCAGAATCGCTCCAGCCAGCGAATAGAATTTGTCGTAATAGTCCTGCGAATAGGCGGGAAGCCCTTCGTGCGCCCGCCGATCCGCTAGCAGCACATTCTCCAGCCAGGAATGCGCCGTAAGACAAAGCTCGAATGCATGATCGGTCGGATCGTGAATGAAAACCGCCTCGTTCGGCTGCACAAAGAAAAATAGCTGGTACCGGTCAACCAACCCGCTGGAGAACCGCTCATTAACCCCAGGCTGCGCCGAAAGTTTCCCATCCATATTAATCGTGGTGTTGAAAGGATCGTGCGCCGCGTTCACATAATGCGCCAGAGCAGCGGCCGACATCCTCACCTGGTTCCAATCGTGCTCCCGGAACGCGTCGGTCAGCTTCTTGCTGTAAAAACCAATCTCCCACGGCAGAATTCCGTACTGTTCCAGCACCCGCCGGTTGAATTTCGTAATCGCCGCATTATACTCGCGCGGCAAAGCGGAGAAGGGAAATGGCCCGTAGTGATCCAGCTGGATGAAATCCGTGTGGCGCGCTGTCCCGGTCTTCGGGTCCGCTTCCTCCGCCGCTCCCACGTGCTCCACCAGAAATTGCCGGTTCGCATAAAAAAAAGGCTGCATCTCCTGCGGCAAGGTGTCCACCGCCCGATTCGTGACTAATCGATCCGCGGTCTCGCCCCAGCCAAACAGCGGCGCCAAACCGAGGATTAAAATCCCCGCCGACAAAATCACCGCGCGTTGCAGCGAACGGCGCATTACCGCAGTTTACCCTTTTTGGCATCCGCCTGGATATTTGCGTCCGAAAGCTGGCTGTGGCGGCGGCCATAAAAATAATAGAAGCACAATCCGATCAGAAGCCACACGAAGAAACGAATCCAGTTGGTAATCGGCAATCCCGCCATCAGTAGCAGGCACGTAAGAATCGTAATCACCGGCGCCAGAATTCCCCCCGGTGCGCGAAATGCCCGCGGACGGTCGGGCTGCTTGTAGCGCAGAATCAGCACGCCCCCCGCCACCAACGCAAACGCAAAAAGCGTCCCGATGTTGGAAAGGTCCGCCAAAGTCCCGATGTCCAGCAGCCCCGCCGGAATTCCCACCAGGAATCCCGCCATGATCGTCGAAAAATCCGGCGTGCGAAACCGCTTGTGCACCCGGCTGAAAACCTTGGGCAGCAGTCCGTCGCGCGACATCGCAAACCACACCCGCGCCTGCCCGAGCTGAAATACCAGCAGCGAAGAAATCATCCCGGTCAGCGCGCCCAGCAGCACGATCAGCTGAATATTTCTGAAGCCCAGCCGCTTCAGCGTGTTCACTACCGGCGCTGCGTCGTCCAGCAACGTCTCCCAGCGCACCAGCCCCGTCAACACGACCACGACAGCGATATACAACAGCGTGCAAATCACCAGCGTCGTGATAATCCCGATCGGCAGATCCTTCTTCGGATTCTTGCATTCCTCCGCCGCCGTCGAAACCGAATCAAACCCAATATACGTGAAGAAAATAATCGACCCGCCCGTCAGAATCCCCGGCCACCCGTTCGGCGCGAAAGGATGCCAGTTCGCCGGATGCACGTAACGCGAAGCAAAAATCACAAACACCATGATCGCCGCGATTTTCAGGAGCACCATAATATTATTGGCGTTCGCCGATTCGCGGATCCCGCGCACCAGAATCACCGTCAGCAGCATCACGATGATAAAAGCCGGCCAGTTGAATCCGAAATGCCAGCCGGGCAGGTACAAAGTATTTCCCTGCAGATCCGCCAGCCCCGCCGGCAAGTAAGCGGGTGTAATCCACCTTAAGCTCGGATGGACTCCAAACCAATCCAGCAGATTCACCACGTGCGCGGAAAATCCCACGCTCACCGCCATATTTGAGACCGCGTACTCCAGAATCAAATCCCAGCCGATAATCCACGCGATCAATTCGCCCATCGTCGCGTACGTGTAGGTGTAAGCGCTGCCCGCGATCGGAATCATCGCCGCCAGCTCCGCGTAACAAAGCGCCGCGAAGGCGCACACCACTCCCACCAGCACAAACGACAGCGCAATCGCAGGTCCAGCCCCAGGTCTGCCGAAAGACGCGGAGTGATAAATCAAATATTCCAGCAAGGGAGCGTTCAGCACGGATTTGAACTGCAGCTTTTGCCCCGCGATGGCCGTGCCGATGATCGTGAAAATCCCCGAGCCGATCACCGCTCCAATTCCCAGCGACGTGAGGCTTAGCCACCCCAGCGATTTCTTCAGCTGCTTTTCAGGAATCTCCGAATCGGAGATCAGCCGGTCGATATCCTTCTTGCGGAAAAGCTGTGCGCCCAATCGTCACCTTCCCCGGGAGAGAGCGAAACTTTACCTTGCGAGAAGCCACCGCGCAACCCTGCGCAAGTGCAGCGAGGGCGTCGGCCAGCGACATCATCCTACAGCACACAGCATTCGTCCTAGAAGTCATCTAACAAAATGGAAGGTCGGAAACGCCGACAAGGCCCTCAAGCGGAAGGGCACCAGAATCCGCCAGAGGACCCGAAAATCTTTGCAGCCGTTTCTAGCCACTAGCCACTAATCACCGGCCACTGCCTTTTTCGCAAACCCGTGCCTCAAGCCAGCTGCAAATTGGCATAGCGCTCAATAAGTTTCTTCGCCCCATGATCCTGAAAGCTCACGGTCAGCTTGCGATCTTCGCCCTCGCCCTCTACTTCAATGATCGTCCCAACGCCATATTTCGCATGCCGCACGCGCGTGCCAATCAATGGATCCTTCGACGCGCGCCGCGCACCGCGTGACGCCTGTCCATAAGGCGTCCGCGTCTTCTGCCGGTAAGCGTAATTCTCCGAAAATTCCGGATCAGGCTCGTAGCGCCGCGTTTCACCGGGCTCCGCTTGCGAACCCAGCGCCGCCTCAATCAAATCTCCAGGAATTTCCGCGAGGAATCGCGAAGGCAGCGCAGCCCGCAAACGCTCTTCGCCGTACGTCCGCCGATACACCGCCCGGGAAAGCACCAGCGACTGCTTCGCGCGCGTCATCCCCACGTAAAATAGCCGTCTCTCCTCCTCGACCTCTGCATTGCTTCCCAGCGCGCGCCCGTGCGGCAAAAGTCCTTCTTCCAGCCCGGCGAGAAACACCGCGTCAAACTCCAATCCCTTCGCGCTGTGCAAAGTCATCAGCGAAACCGGAATCGTGTCGTCGTACTGATCCGAATCGCTAGCCAGCGCGGCCTGATCCAACACGTCTTCCAGCGTCTGACCCTGCTCGGTGGCTTCCGCCATCGCATTCGCCAGCTCGCGCAGATTTTCCGCGCGCGAAGTGTGCTCCAGATTGTCCTGTTGCTCCACCCAATCCAGGTACCCGGTGCTGCCCAGCACGCGTTCGATCAGCTGCGTCGGCTGCATATCCTGGCAATCCTTCTGCAAGTCTTCGATCAATTTGCAGAAAGAGCGCAGCGCTCCGCTGAATTTCTTACCGGTAAGGAATTCGCCGCTGGAAATCACCGCCCACAGCGATTGCGCAGTTTGCTTCGCCCGGGCTTCCAAAGCAGCCACCGTCACAGCGCCGATCCCGCGCGGCGGCACGTTCAGCACGCGCAGCAAAGCCACATCATCCTCCGGATGAAATATCAAGCGCACGTACGCCAGCGCGTTGCGCACCTCCGCGCGCTCGTAAAAACTGAATCCGCCCACCACGCGATAGCGTATCCCCAGCCGCCGCAGCACTTCTTCAAACGAACGCGATTGCGCGCCCGTGCGATAGAGCACCGCAATGCGCGCATCCGCATCGTTGCGCACCAGCCCCGCGAGCTGCCCGCAAATAAACTCAGCCTCCGCGGCAGAATCCGGCGCCTCGAAAAATTTCAACCGCGCGCCGGCTCCTAAAGTCGCCTGCAGTGTCTTCCCCAGCCGGTCCGAATTGTTTTTCACCACCGCCGCGGCCGCGTCCAGAATCGTCTGCGTCGAGCGGTAATTTTCCTCCAACCGGATCAGCTTCGCCTCCGGAAAATCCGTAGTGAACCGCTTCAAATTGCCAGCCCGCGCCCCGCGCCACGCGTAAATAGACTGGTCTTCATCGCCTACCACGCACACGTTCTTGCGCGTCCCCGCGAGCAAGCGCACCAATTCTTCCTGCGAGCGGTTGGTATCCTGAAATTCATCCACCATCAAATAATGGAAGCGCGCGTTCCAAGCCGCGCGCACGTCCGCATGCTCGCGCAGCAATTCCACCGCGCGCAGCAGCAGATCGTCAAAATCCAGCGCCGCGGCCTTGCGCAGAATGTCGCTGTACACGCGGAACACTTCCGCGGCGTGTTTCCGCGCATCATCGCGCGCCTCAGCAGCCGAAGCGGCCATCTCCTCCGCAGTAAGTCCGTGATTCTTCGCGTAACTGATCTGCGCCCGCATGCCGCGCGGCGGATAATCATCAGTAGAAAGCTCCAGCTGCGCCAAAGCGCGTTTCACCGCCGCCGTCTGGTCATCATCATCGTAAATCGCAAAATCGCGCGGCAAGCCCAGATGCTGCGACTCCCGCCGTATCAATCGCGCGCAGAACGAATGAAACGTCGAAACCCATACGTCCGAAGCATCGCGCCCCGTGGAGCGCAGCAGATCGCCGATGCGTTCCTTCATGACGGCCGCAGCCTTGTTGGTGAAGGTAACCGCCAGAATCGCGCTGCCCGGCACCCCCATCTCGATCAGGTGCGCCACGCGATAAGTAATCACGCGCGTTTTGCCGGTTCCCGCGCCCGCAAGCACGAGCAACGGTCCTTCCGTCGTCAGCACAGCCTCGCGCTGCCGCTCATTCAATTTCTCAAGCAAAGTGGAAGATGAAGTGGAATTGTTCAAGCGCAAATTCTAACCGACCAGCAGACATAGAGCAATTTTCGCCAAGCCAGCCAAATTGCCACCGATCCTGGCCAACAAAGAAACTCTGTTACAATCGTGCGATTTTCCAGGAGCATTCCGCAAATATGGGCCGCCGAAAAATATTAGTGTGGTTGCAGGGCCTGGTCATGGCCTTTGGCGGTGGAGGCCTGTTCGTCGTTACGTTCTTCGATTCGTCGGTTCTTTCCTTCCCATTTTTCCCAGACGCGGTCCTCATCGAGCTCTGCATCGCCAAGCCCGTGCTCATGCCCTACTACGCCACCATGGCCGCGCTTGGCTCGCTCTCCGGCTGCCTGGTCCTCTATTTCCTCGCGAAAAAAGGCGGCGAAGCTTTCTTCCACAAACACGCGGGCGGCAAAGCAGAAAAAATCAAAGAATGGGTTGATAAAAACGGTTTCCTCAGCGCCTTCATTCCAGCGATCCTGCCACCACCGTTTCCGTTCAAGCCGTTCGTACTAGCCGAAGGCGTTTTCCAGGTCCCCGCGAAAACGTTCATCCTCGCCATTTTCCTGGGCCGCGGCCTGCGCTACGGCCTGGAAGGAATTCTCGCCGTGCGCTACGGCGACGCCGCCCTGGGCTACCTGAAATCGCACGGCGGCACCTTCGCGGTAGCCGTGCTCGTGCTAATGCTCCTGCTCTACGTCCTCACCCACTTCGTATTCCATCGTTCCCAGGCGAAACCGTAATTCCCACCCGCTTCTGTCTCCGCCTTTCTCTGCGTCCGGCGTTTACCCCGACAAAGTCGGGGCGCCTCTGCGGTTGACTTTCGCAGTTGCCTCACCAATTCGGCCACGCGCAAATCACACGCGCCAAGCAGAAATCGAGATCCCACTTAGCGATCCGCCGAATTCGCGTAACGAAATTCCTGCCGCGTCACCCGCAAATCCGCGCTCAGCTCCACCCGCACAATAATGTTGTCCGCACTGCCGTCGCCGGGCGCAAAACGCAAATCGCGCAGCGTGAACCGGTAACCCTCATCACCGCGCTCCAAACCAGCCAGCGGAAACCGCGCATACCGCAAAAAAGTTTTCGCAGCGAAAGTATTTTGCGCCGCCTCCAGCGCCGCAGAATCTTCCGGCTTGTAATGCGCCACAGCGCGATCCGGATCGAATCCCGCGCCAGGTACCAGCGAAATCTCCATCACAGCAATCGTGTTGTCGGTAGCAACCAAACCGCGCCACGCAAACGGCGAAAGCGCAGAAGGGAAGGCGCCCGCGTCCAGCGGCGCAGCCCCGCGATACTCGCGCGAATTCAATTCGTTCACAGCGCGGCTGTGCAGCCCAGCTCGCGCGCCCACATAAATCAGAAGCAGCAACAAAGTGACGACAGCGGCGCGCTGTCCCCGCGGCCCTTTCCCGCGTTCCCCAATCTCCTCGCTGACTAAACGGAGCACCTCCGGCAACAGCAAACCCAACGCCAGCAGCAGCAAAACCCAAGGATCAAGACTGCCGAGCAGATTCCAAGCCGTCCAGCCCGGGCGAAAGGGAAAAAGCAATCGCACGCCAATTCCGCTAGTCAGATCGAGAACCACATGAACCACAACTCCGACCGCACAAACCACAACCGCCGCAAGAAAACTCAAAGGAGGCAACTTCGACCCAACACTCTTTACCCCGAGCCGCCGATCGATCGCCCAGAACCCAGCAGCCAGCGCGCACACCAGCACAACCGAACCAGCAAAGGAGTGCAACACGCCACGATGAAATTGCAAATACGCGGAAGGACCGCCAATATAGCTAAGAAAATCCAGATCCGCCGCAACGCCGGAAACAACCAGCATCGCGATCCCGTAGCGCGGCAACAGCTTCCGGCCAGCCCGCGCCAGCATCAGCGATACCAGCGCGTGAGTAAGAATCTCCACGGTAGTGTATTCAGCGCGCAGCTAACTCAACAAATCCATCGCACCCGCTCCACTGCATCCCAGCTATTTCAAATGAGCCGGCGTAACCAAAGAAAGCGCGTCCGGCACAATCCGGAATGCCAGCGGCAAACGCCCAATCGGTTCCCCATCCACCTGCGCAAACACCTCGGCCCCGTTCGCCGATTCGCAAATCACCTCGGTATGCTTCCAGGCCGCAATCCCTTCCATGCTGCGCAGTTTCCCCAACCACAAAGCCGGCAGACAAACCATGTAGCGCAATCTGCTGCGCGTAGAGTTCGTCAAAAATTCAAACGAATCCTCGAACAGATTAGCGCCGGTCGTAATTTTGAACGGCCCGCCATAATTCACCGTCCGCCCAATCACAATAATAGACGCCAAATGGTCCTGCCCATTCGAACGCACCCGCATCTCCGGAAAATCGTAGCGCACCAGCTGCCGCGCACCCTCCGCCCAATAAGCCAAAACCCCAGCCCTCTTTTTCAATTCGCCATTCACGGCATTCACGATGGCGCCGTCCGGCCCCGCTCCGCCCACGCTAAGAAAATAGCGCCCGCCCGAAGGCATATCCGCGGAATGATTACCGTTCAAAGAAGTCGCCAGGCCCAGAGCCACGCGCCGAATCACGCCATCGTGAATCAAACGCGCCGCCTGCGGAATATCCCAGGGAATGCGCAGCTCTTTCGCCAGAATATTCGCGGTTCCCGCCGGCAGCAGCGCCATCGGCACCGCACTCCCCGCCAATCCATTGATAATTTCATTGATCGTGCCGTCGCCGCCGCAAGCAATCACCATCCCGCGCCGTTGCTGCACCGCCTGTCGCGCGATCCCTTGCGCAGATCCCGCCGCCGTAGTCGCGGCAATCTCCGTGGTGATTCCCGCATCCTTCAAAATCCGCACGGCCTGCTCGATTTCCAGAAAACGCCGCTGCCGCCTCCCCCCGCTAGTGGGGTTGTAGATCAGCAGTGCATCATGAATTCCTTCAGGCATAGGTTTGGGTTCATCCTGTGAAACTAAACGGGCATTGTATAATACCCCGCGCAATTCACAGACCTCATTGGCACGGAGTGTTCATGGCTAAGAACAGCGCGGTTGCAAAAGATATCGAACGTTTGCGCGAGAAAATCCGCCATCACGAATATTTGTACTACGTCAACGACGACCCGGAAATCACTGACCCGCAGTTCGACAAGCTCATGAACCGGCTGAAAGAGCTGGAAGCGGAGAATCCCAAGCTCGCCTCGCCCGATTCTCCCACCAAACGCGTCGGCGGCGTCGCCCGCGAAGGTTTTCAGCAAGTCCGCCACAAGACGCCGATGATCAGCCTCGACAACGCTTTCTCCTTCGACGACCTCGCCAATTTCGATCGCCGCGTCCGCGAACTCACCGGCCGCGAAAAAGTCGAATACGTCACCGAACACAAATTCGACGGCCTCAGCATGTCCCTCATCTACGAAAAAGGCGCGCTCATCAAAGGCGTCACGCGCGGCGACGGTTCCACCGGCGAAGACGTCACTCCCAACGTCCGCACCATCCGTTCGATTCCCCTGTGGATTGACGCCGCCCAGCTGAAGAAAGCCGGCCTCCCGAGCAGCTTCGAAGTCCGCGGCGAAGCCATCATGAGCCGCAAAGCTTTCGAAGCCATGAACGAGCAGCAAGACGCAAAAGGCGAAAACCGCTACAAGAATCCACGTAACGCAGCCGCGGGTTCCGTCCGCGTTCTCGATCCCAACATCACCGCATCGCGCAATCTAGGTTTTTTCGCTTACTATTTGCTGGTGGATGGCCGCGTGCCCAAAAAACGCCACTCTGAAATCCTCGAAGCTCTCAACCAACTGCGTTTCAAAGTCAGCGCCGACTGGGCCCTCTGCCACGGCATCACCGAAGTCGAAAACTACATCACCAAATGGGACGCCAAGCGCGAAAAGCTTGGCTACGACATTGACGGCATCGTAGTAAAAGTAAACGAAGTCGGCCTGCAGAACGAACTCGGCTTCACTTCTAAGGCCCCCCGATGGGCCATCGCCTACAAATATCAGGCCCACCAGGAAACCACGCTGCTCAAACAAATTGAAGTCAGCGTAGGCCGCACCGGCGTCCTCACTCCCTTCGCCGTTTTCGAGCCGGTGCAAATCGGCGGCGTTACCGTCACCAAATCCACTCTGCACAATATGGACGAAGTCCAGCGCCTCGGCGTCCACGCCGGAGACACCGTGCTCGTCGAACGCGCCGGCGAAGTAATCCCGCACGTCCTGAAAGTGGTGAAGCACGGCAAAGAAGAAAAAGAATTCAAAATGCCGGATAAATGCCCCGTCTGCGGCACCAAAGTCCACCGCGCCGAAGGCGAAGTCGCCTATCGCTGCGTCAACGTCTCCTGCCCCGCGCGCAAAAGGGAATCGCTGCTGCACTTCGCCGGCCGCCACGCCATGAACATTGATGGCCTCGGCGAAAAAATCGTGGACCAGCTCCTGGAAAAAGATCTGGTGAAAGATTTCGCGGGCCTTTACAAGCTCGACCTGAAAACTTTGGAAAATCTCGAACGCATGGGCGAAAAATCCGCGCAAAATCTCCTGGACGAAATCGCCGGCAGCAAGAAAAACACGCTCGCCCGCCTCATCTACGCCATCGGTATCCCCTTCGTGGGCGAACGCACCGCGCAACTCCTCGCCGCACATTTCGGCTCCATGGCCAAACTTGCCGAAGCCACCCAGGAAGAATTAATCGAAGTCCCCGAAGTAGGCCCGAAAGTAGCCGAAGGCGTCCGCGAATTTTTCTCCGAATCCGCCAATCGCAAGCTGATCGAACATCTCCGCGCGGTAGGCGTAAACATGAAAGAAGAACGCCAAGCTCTGGTGTCGACGCGTTTCGCCGGCATGACCTTCGTCTTCACCGGTACCCTGGCCAAGCGCAGCCGCGAAGAAGCCGAAGCCCTGGTCGTCTCCCACGGCGGCAAATCAGGCGGCTCCGTCAGCAAAAAAACCACCTACGTGGTAGTAGGCGAAGACGCCGGCTCCAAGCTAGACAAAGCCAAAGCCTTGGGCGTAACAATCCTCACCGAAACCCAATTCGAAAAGCTAGTCTCGACCAAGTAATTCTCATGCAAGCGCCACGCAACCAGGCGTGCCCCAAGCGTGTGTTCGCCTCTCGACCAGGTCAATTGATGCGCTCATTCTGCTATATTGGACAGGGCAAGAGACCCGGTGAGGTGCAATCGTGCCAACTGAACTTCTCTCCGTGACCGAGGCTGCCAGGGATTTCCTGACGAAATCCGGGTATTTCTTCGCGCGATTAGACAAGGCGGATCTCGACAGCGCCAGGAACGAATGGGTTCTAACCTTTGACGTGGGTCTTGCCGCGCAGAAACTTAAGAAGGTCCGAGTTGATGGGAGCACGGCAAAGGTAGTGGGGTTTGAGTGAGCATGGCTACATGGCTACTCTGTATCAGATGCGCGACCAGTACCGCGCGAATGCGGAGCATGCCATTGAAGCCGGCGAACTGCGGAAAGGCTTCGGAGCTCTTTGGGGGGCTGATCACGCAACAACTCAAGGCATTGGCTGCAACCCGCAATATTCTGATCACAAGCCACGGTCAGTTTTTTGATTTCTTGAGACAGCTATCCAGCGAAACGAGAGAGGCGGCTCTCTACAAGGATTTTGTCGCGTTAAATGCTCTTCACAGGAATTTTTATGACGAGACAATTCCCCCGGACGTCTTTCCCGATTACTACGAAAAAGCCATCCAATACATCGCTCGCATGGATAGACTCGCTCGGACCGCTCCGCGAATAACTACCCCAAATTACAATCGAGCCAAACAGAATTTACAGTTGACCTCCGGTGTGTCGCCGTTACATTGGGCTCGCTGCATTTTTCGTGCATGCCGTATAATAAATCCAGCGGGTGAGTCGGATGATCGCCGGTCCGTTCCGTGCAAACGGAGCAGACGGGAGGAAAGTCCGGACTCCCATAGTCCTCAGCTCGCAAGAGTGTCGGACTACAGGGCGACGCGCCTGGTAACGCCAGGGGGTTGCGTTTTGCAGCTTGCGCAAGCAAGCAAACAAAACGCGGCTACGGAAAGTGCCACAGAAAATTAAACCGCCGGTGATGCTTTCGCCTCGGCGGCAGGCCTGCGGGAAACCACAGGGCTGCCTGTTTCGGCGCAGCGCATTTGGCAAGGGTGAAAAGGTGGGGTAAGAGCCCACCGCCCGGATGGCAACATCCGGGGCACGGAAAACCCCGCGTGGAGCAAGGCCAAATAGGAGGGGAGGGCTGGCCCAGCCCGTATGCAACGAGCTCGAAGGAGCGGAGTTGCTGCGACCCTCGGGTAGGCTGCTGGAGTCCCGGAGCGATCCGGGACCTAGAGGAATGATCATCGGCCGCGCTAGCGAAATCTCGACGCAAGTCGAGCCAACAACAGCGCAGCGACAGAATCCGGCTTACAGACTCACCCGCTAATTTTTTTGCAATCCGGCCGCCAGAATTTCGTCCGCCCCGCCCGCCGCCCCTGCAATCCCCTGCAGCCCAGCTCTATTCAACCCAATCAAACGACCGCGCCACCGCTTTCTTCCACGAGCGATACAAATCCTCCCGCGTCGCGGCGTCCATCCGCGGCTCCCAAGTCCGATCCACAGCCCAATTAGCCCGCAGATCTTTCAGGTCCCGATAAAATCCCACCGCCAGCCCCGCCGCATACGCCGCCCCCTGCGCCGTAGTCTCCTGCACCGCAGGACGCACCACCGGAATATTCAAAATGTCCGCCTGAAATTGCATCAGCAAATTGTTCACCACCATCCCGCCATCCGTCCGCAGCACCGCCAACGGAATGCCCGAATCCTTTTGCATCGCCTCCAGCACTTCGCGTGTCTGAAACGCCGTAGCCTCCAGCGCCGCACGCGCAATATGACTCTTGTTCGAATGTCGCGTCAGCCCCGCGATCACCCCGCGCGCCGAAGTCTTCCAGTAAGGCGCGTACAACCCGGAAAACGCCGGCACAAAATAGACGCCGCCGTTGTCCGGCACAGCCGCAGCCAGCGCCTCAATATCCGCGCTCTGCTGAATGATGCCCAAATTATCGCGCAGCCACTGCACCAGCGCTCCCGTAATCGCGATGCTTCCTTCCAAAGCGTAGCGCGCTCGCTCGCCGCCGAATTTGTAAGCCACCGTAGTAAGTAACCCAAATTTCGATGCCACCGGCCGCTCGCCCGTATTCATCAACAAAAAACTTCCCGTTCCGTAAGTGTTCTTCGCCTCTCCCGCCTCAAAACAAGTCTGCCCCACCAGCGCCGCCTGTTGATCGCCCAAAATTCCAGTGATCGGCACAGCTTTAATAGCCGCGAGCTGCGCCAACGCAAAATTTTCGCTGCTCGAGGCAATGCGCGGCAAAATCCCCGCAGGAATCCCGCAAATCCCCAGAATCTCAGCGTCCCACGCCAAACTTTCCAGATTCATCAACTGCGTCCGGCTGGCATTGGTCACATCCGTCAAATGCACTCCGCCCGCGGCGCCGCCAGTAAGCTGCCACAAAAGAAACGTATCCACAGTCCCGAACAATACGTCGCCCGCCTCTGCTCGAGCACGCGCCCCGGAAACATGATCGAGAATCCAGCGAATCTTCAGTGCGCTGAAGTAAGTCGCCAGCGGCAGCCCCGTCTTCCCCCGAAAACGATCCGCTCCGCCATCCCGTGCCAGTTCCGCCACCGCGTCCGCCACTCGCGTATCCTGCCACACGATCGCGTTATACACGGCCGCGCCCGTACGCCGGTCCCACACAATCGTAGTTTCCCGCTGGTTGGTTATCCCCACCGCAGCCAGATCGCCAGCCCCCAGCCCGCCAGCCCGCATCGCTTCCGCAATCACTCGCTGCGTGTTTCGCCAGATTTCATCCGGATCGTGTTCCACCCAACCCGGCTGCGGATAAATCTGCTGGTGCTCCCGCTGCGCCCAGGAAACGATTCGTCCCGCACGATCGAACACCATGAACCGCGTGCTGGTAGTCCCCTGATCGATCGCCCCAACATACGCCGCCATTCCATCCCCTCCACCGCGCACACCACATCACAACCGGGCCTACGCGCGCCAGCGCACCCAGCGAGCGCATCTAGCGACGAGACCCTGTCCCGCGTCCGCCCTAACGAACCCGCGTCCGCAGTTCCGGTTTGTGCACGTGAAAATGCAGGAAAGCTTCGCAAATACTCCAGGCGAACTTCGCAGCATCAGGATGGTAGCTCGCCCGCGCGTTGCAAAAAAAACCGTGATCCGCGTCGGAAATCTCCACGTTCACGTAAGGCTTGGCCGCCCGCTTGCATTCCTCAATCACCGCGCGAATTTGCTCCTGCCCGATATGCGTGTCCCGCCCGCCCCAGAAAAAAAGCATCGGCGCATGCAAGCTCGCCACCTGCGGCAGTAGCCCCGGCGCAATCCCGCCGCCATAAAACGAAATCGCCGCTTGCAAAGGAACTGTAGCGTTGGCCAGAAACGAAGCCCGCCCTCCCATGCAGAATCCAATGCTCGCGATCGCGTCCTTGCGCACCTGTGGATCGCCCTGCAGCCAAGCGTAAGCCGCGCGAATATCCTCCGCCAGCCCCTCGACGGTCATCGCCTTCATGTGCGGCACGGTGGCAGGGAAGTCGTCGTATTTCCCTTCGAACCCCGGCGCCGTGCGATGGAACAATTCCGGCGCAATCGCCACCACTCCCGCGCGCGCGAATCGCTCCGTCACTTCGCGGATGTGCGCGTTCACCCCAAACGCCTCTTGAAACACCAGCAGCCCCGGATGCACGCCGCCATCCGCCGGACGCGCCACATACGCGTTCATCGCGCTGCCGTCCGCCACCTGCAACGAAGCCTTCTGCGTCATAATCTCCGCCACCGCTCGACCTCTCGATTGCGCCTCGCGCCGAAGTCCCATAGGATAATCGCGTGCGCTCCAAATAGGAAACGATGTTTGCGTCCGGGCGCCACGGCGGAAATCCGGCCGGCGCTCCGTGACGCGCGCATTACCGGAATCGCGCCGCGCGCGCATCGCATCCATAAAGGACGCCACCACGGAGAAATAGCAGCAACGACCCGCCATGCCACTTTATAACGGACCGATCTCCGACCATTTCGACGGCAAGCATTTTTTCAATCCACGTGTCGGCGCCATGCACGGTACCGGAGCCGCCCTCAAATGGCTGCTCACTCGCCGCCCCGGCTCCTGGCGCAAATGGATTGACGCGCCTCCCGGCGCCACTCCGCCCGAACGCGTTGACGACGGAAAAATCCACGTTACCTTCGTCGGACATTCCACCGTCCTCATCCAACTCGAAGGCCTCAACATTCTCTGCGATCCCATCTGGTCCCATCGCGCCAGCCCCCTCTCCTTCATCGGACCGCCGCGCCACCGCGCCCCCGGCATTCATTTCGACCAACTTCCCACCATCGATCTCGTGCTCCAGAGTCACGACCACTACGATCATTTCGACCTTCCCACCCTGCGCCGCATCGCCGCCCGCTGGCGCCCCGATTTTGCCGTCCCGCTCGGCGTCCGCGCCCGCCTCACCGTGCCAGGCATTGCGCGCCACCCGCAAATTCAGGAAATGGATTGGTGGCAATCCGCCGATGCCTTCGACAAGATTACCGTCACCGCCGTTCCCGCCACCCATTTTTCAGGACGCACCCTCACCGACCGCAACAAAACTCTCTGGTGCGGCTACGTTATCGAAAGCGCTTCCGGCACAATTTATTTCGCCGGAGACACCGCCTACGGCCCGCATTTCGCCGCCATCCGTCAGCGCTTCCCGGAAATCCGCCTCGCCTTCCTGCCCATCGGCGCCTATCGCCCCCAATGGTTCATGGGTCCCGTGCACATCTCTCCCGCAGACGCCGTCCGCGCCCACAAAGAAGTGGGCGCCGCCACCAGCATCGCCATCCACCACGGCACGTTCCAACTGGCCGACGACGGCGAGCAAGAACCGGTAACCGAACTTAAGCGCGCCCTCGACCAGGAAAAATCCGCGCACCGCTTCTGGACCCTCGACGCAGGGGAGGGCAGAGACATCCCCTAATCACCCACCGCCGTCGGTGGCATAGGCAATCTTGCCTGTGCTCCTTCTTTTGATCTTGCCGTTGAATTTGTAGCGGCGGTCTTCAGACCGCCAGCCGTTGACGTTCTGTGTTCTCTGCGGTAAACGTTCGCGGTCGCCCTGCCGCGTTAAATCCAGACACCGCTTGAAAGTGTGCGAACTGAAGAGTCGTCGAAGGTCTTTCTAGCCACTAGCCACCAATCACTAGCCACTGCCTTTTTTCCCAAACCGCTTTATTCGCCACCCAGTCCGATCGAACCCCGCCCCCGCTATTTCTCCCCCGCCACCACAGCATCAAAAAACAACCCCAAAAGATGCCGTATCTCTCCGTCCGACAAAGAACTCGCATCCACCAAATGCTCCAGCAACATCGCGTGAGAAAAAGCCCCCAGCGCCGTAGCCGCCGCCGCGCTGGAAATCGCGAGCGACCTTCCCAACGATTTCATCACCCGGCGCACTATATCCCCGCCGCACGTCCGCAACCCTCGCTGCCGCGCCCGCAATCGCGCGTGAGCCTGCGGATGCCGCACCGCAAATAATTTAAACTCCAGCGACAGCAAAGCGAGCCGCCGGTCCTTCGCAATCTGCGCATAATGCTCGCGCAGCGCGCGAAGCCGCTGCTGCGGATTGTCGTGCCTCCCCAGCAGCTCGTTTACTTCCGCAATCCGTCGCCCCACGGTCTGCTCCAAGAGCGCAAAGAAAATATCTTCTTTGCTTGCGAAGTTCGCGTAGAAAGCCCCCCGCGTATATCCCGCGCGCGCCGCAATATCCTCCAGCCGCGCCGCCTCATACCCATCGCGCGCAAAAGTCTGCTCCGCCGCCAGCAACAACTTCCGCCGCGTAGCCGCCGTCCGCGCCGCCTGCCGCGAAGGCGTTGACGCCGATAGCGCACCCACAACCGCAGCTCTCTTGCCGTTGCTTCCCATCGCCCTGCCTTTATCTGAGTTCATCTGTGGCGCCTTTGATGTAACCAAAACAAAACTCAAATCGTTCACTGCTTTACAAGATACATACATGCATGTATATAATAAGTCGCCTGCACGCGCAAGCCAAGGTGCTTCGTGGCCACTGCCTCCATTACCGCTGACCATTCCTTCGACGTCGCCGCCTGGCGCCCTCGTCACAATCCGTGGCTTATCGCCTTGACCGTCACCCTCGCCACCTTCATGGAAGTTCTCGACACTTCCATCGCCAACGTCGCTCTCCCCCACATCGCCGGTTCTCTCGGCGCCAGTTCCGACGAATCCACCTGGGTGCTCACCAGCTACCTCGTCTCCAACGCCATCATCCTTCCCATCAGCGCCTGGCTCGCCACCCGCATGGGCCGCAAACGCTTCTATATGTCCTGCGTCGCGCTCTTCGCTGGCAGCAGCTTCTTGTGCGGTCTCGCTCCCAGTCTCGGCATGTTGATTTTCTTTCGCATCCTGCAAGGCGCGGGCGGCGGAGGCCTGCAGCCCAGCGAGCAAGCCATCCTCGCCGACACTTTTTCGCTCTCAAAACGCGGCATGGCTTTCGCCGTGTACGGCATGGCCGTGGTAGTCGCGCCCGCGATCGGTCCCACCATCGGCGGCTGGATCACCGACAATTACAGCTGGCGCTGGATTTTTTACATCAACGTCCCCATCAGCCTCATCTCTCTCTACCTCACCCATCGCCTGGTCGAAGACCCGCCATATCTAAAACAAGAAAAAGAACGCCGCAAAGGCATTCCCGTGGACTACATCGGCCTCGGCCTGGTCGCCTTGGGCATCGGCAGCTTGCAGCTGGTCCTCGATAAAGGCCAGGAAGCCGACTGGTTTTCCTCCCACTGGATCACCGCACTGCTGGCCGCAGCAATCATCCTGCTCGTCACCTGGGTCATCTGGGAATGGCGCCACGAACATCCCATCGTCGAGCTCACGCTCCTGAAAAAGCGCAATTTCGCCACCGCCATGTTTTTCATGTTCATTCTCGGCGCCGTCTTGTACGGCACCACGGTCTTAATCCCGCAATACCTGCAACTCTTAATGGGCTACTCGGCTGTCAGCGCAGGAGAAGCTCTCGCCGGCGGCGGCTTCATCATGATGCTCATGATGCCGCTCTCCGGCTTTCTCACCTCTAAAATGGACCAGCGCGTCCTCATGTCCATCGGCTTCGCAACCACCGCCGCCGCGCTCTATTACATGACCACCCACATGACTCTCGGTATGGATTTCCGCACCGCCGCCATGCTCCGCGTTTACCAAGTCGCTGGCCTCGCCTTTATCTTCGTACCCTCGAACGTCCTTTCCTATGTGGACGTCCCACCCGAAAAAAATAATCAAATCTCCAGCATGATCAGTTTCATTCGCAATATCGGCGGCAGCATCGGCATCGCGCTGCTCGCCACCTTCATCACCCGCGGCACCCAGCAGCGCCAAACCTATCTCTCCGGCCACATGAACGAAGGCAACCCCCGCTTCCGCCAAATGATCGACGGCCTAACCGCCACCCTCCGCAGCCAAGGCCTCAGCCCCTCCGAAGCCGCCCACCAAGCCTACGCTCGCGTCGCCGCCCTCCTCGGGCAACAAGCCGCCACTCTCGCCTACACAGACGTAATCTCCGCCCTCACCCTAATCGTCGCCTGCCTCGTCCCCCTCTGCTTCATAATGAAGCGCCCCCCGAAAGGCGCAGCCGCCCCCTCCCTCCACTAGCGAGTCCGGCGCTGTAGCTCAGCTTTGGTAGGGGCGCTGCTTGCTGCGCCCCAGCTTGCCCGGGCGCCAACCTCGCCACTGTTCCGTAGGGGCACGGCATGCCGTGCCCGCCGCGGCAACATCAGCTTCCGAGCGAACGCGATAACTGACGGCGACCCGCACCGCCTCATCTCTTCACAGCCTTGTCCGTCGGGTAAGTAATCCGCAGTCCGCGGACGCGCGCAAACGGCGTAAGCTCATGCTCCCGCGCCCGTGTCCCACTAATAATTTCTTCCACCGGAAACTTCCGCACCACCAGCGCATCCGCAATCAAAGACCGATGACACCGCCAAGGCACCGCCTCCGCGCACATAATTGCCGTAGGTTTTACAGCCGCCAGCTTCTCCAGCCGCTCGAGGCCCGCAAGAAAATCTTCCGTCTGCATGTAATCCGCAAATCCGCGAAAGCTGGCGTTGTGCCAGCCCAAATTTACAGAGTCCGCCTTCGCACGACGCAACCCGCCCAGTTTTTTCAAATGCACATACCCAATACGAGCCGCCCGCAAATGCCGCGCCAAGCTTTCCCGATTAAATTGCGGATTGTGCCGCGAACGGGGAATGCTGCGCACATCCACCACACGCTGCACCCCATGCGCCCGCAAAATCTCAATAAACTCCTCCAGTGTCCGCGTAGAATGCCCAATCGTAAAAACCGTCGCCCGCATTTTTTTGCGTCGCACACTCATGGTGTCACCAACTCCCCATAATTTTCAGCATGCTCCTGCGACAAGCTCACGAAACCGCAGGCCAAATTCATCGCCGTCACAAACTTGATCATAACCACCGTCTCCATGGCGGTCGGTAGGGGCGCTGCTTGCTGCGCCCCAGCTTCCCCGGGCGTCAAGATTATCGTGCCGCCGTAGTTGAAGCGACGCTTCTCTGGGAACGCCACTCTTCTGAATGGCGATTTGCTCGGTCGCGTATGCTCCACTGCAAAAAGTACAGTCCCAAACAAATTTCGTACAGCTAGTACTAGTTCTGTACCATTTCTGTACCAGGTCTGTCCGTTCGCACAGCTGTTTTCCAATCCCTTCAGTGCTACCCTAGAACAGAAACCAAAATATGAAAATGTGCACAAAAATTGCGAGATTCATGGCGCCGCGTGACGCTGCCGCGAAGCGTCGCCCAGGCACCCGACGCCGGTCGCGGGCCACGAGCCACGAATTGCGAATCACGGTTTCTCGCAGCACCAACAACTCCGCGCCGCCTACGCATAACTACGCACCACTCACAAATCCCGCAATTTCTGATCGACACAAACGGCGATTAGAAACGTCCGTAACTCACAGAAAACAAACAGTGGCACCCCATTCAAATCGACACCAATTTCGGCTCTTCGCCCGCGAACAATACTGCTTCGGCCAGCACCCCTTCACAGCGATAATGGTCCCGCCTGCTAGCTGCGGCCCGAGGAATCCATGACCGAAATCAGCGCCTTGTTCTGGGATAACGGCGGCGTAATCCTCACCAATGGTTGGGACCGTACTTCGCGCCGCGCCGCCGTCGAAAAGTTTCACCTGGAGTGGGCCGATTTCGAAGATCGCCACGAGCTGATGCTTAACGCTTTCGAGACCGGACGCGCCACTTTGGACGAATATCTTCGCCGCACTATTTTTTATCGCGAACGCTCATTCACTCCGGCGGATTTCAAGCAGTTCATGTACGACCAATCTCAGCCCTTCGCGCCCTCCCTGGAATTTCTGGCTACGCTGGTGCAGCCGCGCAGCTATTTGATGGCCTCGCTCAACAATGAATCGCTCGAGCTCAACGAATATCGCGTGCACAAATTTAATCTGCGCCGCTATTTTCAGGCGTTTTTCAGCTCCTGCTATCTGGGCGTGCGCAAGCCCGAAGAACAAATCTACAAACTGGCGCTGAAAATTTCGCAGCGCGAAGCGCAGGAATGCATTTTCATAGACGATCGCGGGCTGAACCTGGAATGCGCGCGCGAGCTGGGCATGCACACCATTCAATTTCAGAATGTTGACCAGTTGCGGAAGGATCTGGCGCAGCTGGGAATCACCGCCGCTGCAAAATAGTCCACAAACGAAAATAATCAACGTCCGCGAATTTAAAATGAGGGGCGAAGAAAAATGAATCTCGATACTCGCGTATTTCCAAATATTGACGCACTCAGCCGCGCCGCGCTCGAAGAATTGCTCAGCGACCTGCGCGAGGCCATCGCCCAGCGCGGCCGCGGCGCCATCGCTCTTTCCGGCGGCCACACTCCCGAGATAATGTACGCGCTCTGGGCCGCCACCGAAAAATATCGCAGCGAAACCGACTGGAACCGCGTGCACTTCTTTTGGGGCGATGAACGCTACGTTCCGCAGGACGATCCGCTCAGCAACTTCCGCATGACGCGCGAAACTCTGCTATCGCACGTGCCGATTCCCGCCGCCAATGTTCATGCAGCCCCCACGACTCTGCCGACGCCCGAGCAGGCCGCCGCAGCCTACGACCAGGAACTGCGAAAATTTTTCGGCTCGGCCGCGCCCGCGTTCGACGTCACGCTGCTCGGCCTGGGCCCCGAGGGCCACACCGCGTCGCTGTTCCCGGATTCGCCCGCGCTCGATGAAAAAACGCGTTGGGTCGTCCCCGTTCGCGTCGCAGCGACGCCCCCGAACCGGCTCACGTTCACGCTCCCGGTCCTGAATTCCAGCCGCAACACCTACTTCCTCGTCGCCGGCGAAAGTAAGCGCCCGATCCTGGCGGCCCTCCGCGCCGAACCGGATTCGCGCCCCAGCGCATATCCTGCCGGCCGCATCCGCCCAGCCGATGGCCGGGTGCTTTGGTTTCTCGATCAAGCCGCCGCCGGATGATCTCGCCCCAAAATTTTTGTGAAGCCTTCCGCATAGTGGCACGTCTAAACGCTTGCTGGGGTGTACGCAAAGACCGACGCAGACGCGAAATCGAATCGCCTGCAGCCCGCGACGCAGAGTTATGGCCGAATCTGGCGCCAGGCGGTAAAATAAACGGAAACCAGGTCCGGAAATCGTGCCGGAGCTGCTGTCCTGGTTTCGCAAAGCGCCGGCGGATAGCCGAGATTTATCGCAGCGACCCAAACGACTCATGAACCAACGACTCCAAAAGCTGTCCATACGCGCCGCGGTAGCGACGGCTCTGCCCGCGTTGCTGCTCTGCCTCGCTGCGTGCAGCACCAAGACTGCGGAGACCGCGCCGAACCTGGCGGTTCCAGTGACCGTAGCGAAAGCCGTGCAGAAAACGGTGCCCATTAATCTGACGGCAATCGGCACAGCCGAAGCGTTTTCCACGGTTTCCATCAAAAGCCAGGTGAACGCGATTCTGGAGCAGGTCCATTTTAAGCAGGGCGACTTCGTGAAGAAGGGCGACCTGCTTTTCACGCTCGACGCGCGGCCGTTTCAGTCGGCGCTAGCGCAGTCCGAAGCGAATCTGGCGCGAGACCAGGCGCAGGCCGAACTCAATCAGGTGCAGTCCGCGCGTTACGAAAAACTTTACGCCGCGGGCGTCGCGCCCAAAGAACAGTTCGACCAGATGAAAGCCACCGCGGACGCGCAAGAAGCGCTGGTTCACGCCGACCAAGCCGCGGTGCAATCCAGCAAACTGCAGCTGCAATATTGCACCATTTATTCGCCGACCGACGGCCGCACCGGAGCTTTGCAGGTTTATCCCGGAAATCTGGTGAAAGAGAACGACGTTCCGATTCTGGTGGTGATCAATCAGATTTCACCGATCTTCGTGGATTTCTCCGTGCCCGAACAATATTTGGGCGTCGTGAAAAAATATATGAGCGGCGGACGCTTGCAAATCGAAGCCACTCCCTACGGCGAAACCGTCTCGGAAGTCGGCTATCTCACTTTTGTGGACAACAACGTGGACAACACCACAGGAACAATCAAACTGAAAGGAACTTTTCCGAACGACGACCATCGCCTGTGGCCTGGGCAATTTTCCGTTGTATCGTTGCGCCTGGCGGAAGAGGAAAAAGCCATTGTGGTTCCGTCGCAAGCGGTGCAAACGGGCCAGACCGGCGATTTTATTTTCGTCGTGAAAGCAGATTCGACCGTGGAATCGCGCCCGGTGAAAGTAGCGCGCCAGCTCGAGAACGAATCCGTGATCGCGAGCGGCATCGCGCCCGGAGATACGGTGGTCACGGATGGCCAACTGCGTCTGATTCCCGGGATAAAAGTTCAAGTGAAAGCGGCCAGCGCGGGAAGCTAAGAAGTTTACGGCAAAAACATGATCAGCATCGCCGAACCATTCGTTCGCCGTCCGGTCATGACCACACTGGTCATGCTGGCGATTCTTCTGTTCGGAATTCTCGGTTATCGCGCGCTCGCCGTCAGCGAACTTCCCAACGTTGATTATCCGACGATTCAAGTGGGCGCCTCGCTGCCCGGCGCCAGTCCCGACACCGTGGCTTCAGCGATCGCCACTCCTCTGGAAAAGCAATTTTCCACGATCGCCGGCATTGATTCGATGACTTCGTCGAGTTCTCTCGGCGGAACTTCGATCACCCTGCAATTCGACCTGAGCCGCAACATTGACGGCGCGGCGCAAGACGTGCAGGCCGCAATCTCCCGCGCTTCCTCGCAGCTTCCGCCGAATATGCCCACGCCGCCGACGTACAACAAAGTGAATCCGGCCGACCAGCCCATCCTTTATATCGCCATGGGCTCGAAGACGCTGCCCGGTTATACCGTAGATCGCTACGCCGAAACTCTGATGGGCCAGCGGATTTCCATGGTGAAAGGCGTGGCGCAGGTGCAGGTGTACGGCTCGCAGAAATATTCGGTGCGCATCCAGCTCGATCCGCAGGCCATGGCCACGCGGCAAATCGGCATTGATGAGGTTCACGCCGCGGTGCAGAACGGCAACGTGAATCTTCCGGTGGGGACTCTGTACGGCGACCATCGCGCATTCACATTGCAGGCCGACGGCCAACTGACGCATGCCTCGGTTTATCGCCCGTTGATCATCGCCTATCGCAACGGCTCGCCGGTGCGCCTGGAAGACGTCGGCAAAGTTCTGGACAGCGTGCAAGATAATCGCGTGGCGAACTGGTGGAACGACACAGAATCCGTGGTACTCGCGATCGAGCGCCAGCCGGGAACGAACACCGTGGAAGTTGTAGATGCGGTGAAACAGTCTGCTTCCGCAATTTCGCGCGATCATTCCGCCTTCCATCGAGATGAAAACGCTGTACGACGCGTCGGAATCCATCCGCAATTCCGTGGCGGACGTAAAGTTCACGCTGTTCCTGGCTATCGCTCTGGTGATCTTGGTTATCTTCCTGTTCCTGCGAAATCTTTCCGCCACGTTGATCCCCAGTTTCGCGCTGCCGATGTCCATCATCGGCACGTTCGGCGTGATGTACGTGCTGAACTACACGATTGATAATCTTTCGCTGATGGCGCTGACGCTCTCGGTGGGCTTCGTGGTGGACGACGCCATCGTGATGCTGGAAAACATTGTACGCCACATGGAAATGGGCGAAGGCGTGATGGAAGCCGCGCTGAGCGGCTCGCGCGAGATCGGTTTCACGATTCTTTCGATGACGGTGTCGCTCGCGGCCGTTTTTTTGCCCGTGTTTTTGATGGGTGGAATCATGGGGCGGCTGCTGCACGAGTTTGCGGTGGTCATCATTACCGCGATTCTGGTCTCCGGCTTCGTTTCGCTGACGCTCACGCCGATGCTGTGCAGCCGTTTTCTGCGCCCGGTAGCGGAACAGCAGCACGGCAGCGTCTATATGGCGCTGGAGCGATTTTTCGACCGCCTGCTGCACTACTACGATGTTTCGCTGCAGTGGTCGCTGCGCCACCGCGTGTTCGTGATGGCGGTTTCCGGCGTGATTTTGATGGTTACGATTTGGCAATTTGTGGTGATTCCGAAAGGGTTCCTGCCACCGGAAGACCGTTCGCAGATTTTTATTTCTACCGAAGCGCAGCAGGGAATTTCTTTCGATTCGATGCGCGCGCACCAGCTGGAACTGAACAAGATCGCGCTGGCGGATCCCAACGTCCGCGATTTCTTTTCGGGCGTGGGCGATTTTTCGTCGAGCAATTCCGGAATCATATTCTTGCACTTGAAAGATCGTCCCCAGCGCCCGCTGCTTCCCAATCCCACGATACTTGCGCTGCAGGAAAAATACGGGACAGTTCCGCTGGTGGGCAGCGCGCTGCGCGCGATCGCGCCGGTTTTCTCCCATCGCACGACCATTGATGAAGTGATCGCCGAATTGGGCGTGAAATTCGCAACCGTCACCGGCATGAATGCGTACATGCAGAACCTGCCGCCGATCCAGGTAGGCGGCGAACTCACCAAGAGCCAATACCAGCTTACGCTGCAAAGCCCGGACACACAGGAGCTGTATCGCGAGTCCACAGCGTTTCAAAAGAAGATGGCCAAGCTTCCCGGACTGCAAGATGTGACCAGCGACTTGCTGATCGCCAATCCGCAGGTGAACGTCAACATCGATCGCGACAAAGCTTCGGCGCTCGGCGTCACCGCCGAGCAGATTGAGGACGCGCTCTACACCGCATACGGCCAGCGGCAGATCTCGACCATCTACGCGCCCAACGATGAATATTGGGTGATCATGGAGCTGCAGGATAAATACCAAAAAGATCCCGCGGCTCTTTCCATGCTTTACATTCGCTCCAGCAGCGGCACGCTGGTGCCCTTGAACGCGGTCGCCAGCTTGACGTCCAGTCTGGGGCCGCTCACCGTGAATCATTTCGGCCAGCTTCCGGCGGTGACCATCTCATTCAATTTGGCGAACGGCACAGCCATCGGCGACGCCGTGGATTCCGTCAAGAGACTGGCGCGCGAAGAACTGCCGCCCACGGTGACGGCGCAATTTCAAGGAACCGCAAAAGCGTTCGAAGCTTCGCTGACCGGGCTGGGACTGCTGCTGCTGATGGCCATTCTGGTGATTTACATCGTGTTGGGAATTTTGTACGAGAGCTTTATTCACCCGATCACTATTCTTTCCGGGCTGCCATCCGCGGCTTTCGGCGCGCTGCTCACACTGCAAATTTTCCATCTGAGCCTGGACCTCTACGGTTTTGTGGGCGTAATCATGCTGATTGGCATCGTCAAGAAAAACGCCATTATGATGGTGGATTTCGCAGTGGAGCGGGAGCGCACCGGGCACAAGACCGCGGCCGAAGCGATCTATGAAGGCTGCCTGATTCGCTTCCGCCCGATCACCATGACCACGATGGCAGCGCTGATGGGTACCGCGCCTATCGCTTTCGGCCTTGGCGCCGGAGCGGATGCGCGTCGCCCGCTGGGCCTGGCGGTCGTCGGCGGGCTGATCTTCTCGCAGATGGTGACGCTGTACCTGACGCCCGTATTCTATACATATATGGATACGTTCCAGGGGTGGCTGGAGGACCGTTTTGGGAAACTGACCGGAAAAAGGAATGAAGATTTAGCAGACGGCCACGCTTCGGCAGATTAGCGGCCAAGCCGCGCCGAATTTCCCCGCTTCGTAAATTCTTCGTCTGGTCGTCCGACGGTACAGGTGTACATGTCAAGCTGTACCGATTCTACCTGTCACTTCGTACCATTGACCGTACTAGTCCGTCTCCCTAGCATGAGTTCAGGACGTGCATGCGTCCCGGAATGTGGGATTGCTTACCCGTGTTTCGTGCCAGCCTCGCGGGGAGTCAATCAGGATGCCTTTTGCCCAAGACCTGCCAAGAGATATCAGAATGCGCCAGAAACGGCGCGGTCCGCGGATGAATTCGCGCGTACCGGTGACGATCCAGTGGAACGGACAGAGCGGGCCGCCAAGCCAGGAGCCTGCGATTACCCGGGTGGTGAACGCCTACGGCTGTCTGCTGGTCTCTCCAAAGGAAGTTGAATTGCAACAAAGATTGCGTGTGACGAACCTGGCGACGCGCCGCGCGGTGGATGGGCATGTGGTGTGGAAGGGAATGCGGCGTCCGGACGGATGGGATGTGGGGGTAGAGTTCATTTCGGCCGACCAAAATTTCTGGGGTGTGGAGCTTTGAAACTCGAACCGTTAAGGGTCCCTGCAGCAAGGTCGTACGCATCACCGCTGAAAGCAGTGCACGCGCCAATGCGGGCGGTGGCACCGGCGAGTCCGGCGCGAACCTCCAAGCCTGGACTCGGCAGCGAATTGCAGACGGTGGCCGGAGAAGACCGGCGGCGCAGCCAGCGCGTGCTGGTGCGTGTGCGCGCCAGCCTGCACGTGGCGCTGAACGGCAAGCCGGAGACATTTGAAACCGTAACGCTGAGCGTGAACAATCACGGCGCGATGATAATTCTGAAACAGGGTTTGCCGCCGGACACGCGTTTTGTGCTGGAGCATTCCGGAACGAAAGAAAAGGTGGCCTGCAAGGTGGTGCGTCCATCGCGCGAAATGCCGGACGGATTTCAGATTCCGATCGAATTCGATTCTCCCGCGCCCAATTTCTGGAGGATTGCATTTCCGCCGAACGATTGGCGGCCGCTGGACGATTTGTAGTTTGCAGACTGGCGCCGGCGAAAAGATTGCGTGGAGTGGAAGTTTTCAGGCGAAGGGAAGCTTGCGCAGGTCGAGGTTGCCGCCCGACAGAATGATTCCGATTTTCTTTCCCGCGGCGTTGAGTTTTCGAAAGAGCGCCGGAGCGGCGGCCACGGCGCCAGAAGGCTCGACGACGAGTTTCGTGCGTTCCCACAACAGCAGCATGGCCTGAACGATTTCTTCTTCGGTTACCAACGAAATTTCGTCTGCTTTTTCGCGCAGAATTGAAAATGTGAGCGGGCACAACGTGGCGCGCAGCCCGTCCGCCATGGTTTCCGTGGTTGCCGCGGCTTCGATTTTTCCGGACTGGAGCGAGCGGTAAGCGTCGTCCGCATTGCGTGGCTCGCCGCCAATCACGCGAATCCCTGGGCGCAGGCTTTTTGCCGCGATGGCCGTGCCACTGAGCAGGCCGCCGCCGCTGGCGGGCGTGATCACCACATCGAGATCCGGAATATCTTCCAGCAGCTCCAGCGCGGCGGTTCCTTGCCCCGCGATTACGCGCGCGTCGTTGTAAGGATGCACCAGATGCGCGCCGGTTCGCTTGATCACTTCGGCAGTGACGGCATCGCGCGACGCGATATTCGGCTCGCTTACGGTGATTTGCCCGCCGTAAGCTTCCACCGCGGCCATTTTTGTGGACGAGGAGTTTCGCGGCATCACGATATAGGCGGGAATTCCGCGCCAGCGCGCCGCCTGGGAGAGGGCGGCGGCATGGTTGCCGGAAGAGGGAGCAGCGACGCCAAATTCTGCTTGTTCATCGGTCAGGGAGAAAACCGCGTTGGTGGCGCCGCGAATCTTGAATGAGCCCGTCTTTTGCAGGTTTTCGCACTTGAAGAAGAGTTGCGCGCCCGCGATGTGATCGAGAGACGCGCAGGTAATCACAGGCGTGCGGTGGATGCGCGGGGCGATGAGGCGATGCGCGGCGCGAATGGCGTCCAGGTTGAGGATTAGCCGCAGCAAAGTTGAGCGGCTCGGGCGCGCTCGGGTGAATTTCGGAGGATTTGCTATGAGCTGACATGGTGCAGGCCTTGGAGCATTATGGCACATCCCGGGAAAAAGCGGATTTGGCGCGATGGCGATTTGAATTGTGATTTCGAGCGAACATTAAAAATCTTGACGCGGTCGGAGGCAAGTGCGATTCTCGACGTCCCCCTTCCGGCAGTAACTTCGAGACCAATCAAGATTGCAAGCTCCCCAGGAGGAGTCCATGCCTAACCACGAGCGCCGAATTGCCCCGCGGAAATCCTACGCAATCCCAGTGCGGTTCAATGTGATCACCGAGCAATACGCGATGGTGGGAGCGGCGAGCGCGACGCCTGCACGCGCGAACGCGAAAATATTGACGACGATTCCGCTGCCGCAACAAGGCGAAATCGTGAACCTATCGGAGCGCGGCATCGGATTCAAGACGCGGCAAAATCTGAGCGTTGGTGAAAACGTGGAGATATTTTTTACGCTGCCCACGGCGTTGACAGGGCGCGCGCCGGAAGATGTGCGCTGCAATGCGCGGGTGGTGCGTGTGGATAAGAATGCGGACACGCATGGAATGATCGCGATTGGCGCGGCCATTGACCGGTTTGAGCGCACTGCGGTGACGCGCAGTTGGGATAACTAGCGCGCTGCCCACTGGGATTACCAGCCGGAATTACTTGGCCTGCCGCGCTGCCACGGTGAAATTTACTTGCGCCGCGGTGGTGTTGTCGAAGCGGTCGGAAATCTGCACGGCGATCGCGTGCGGGCCGGGCGCGAGGTTCGGGAGTTCGAGCTGATAACTTTCTCTTGGCCCGTCCGACAACCCGCTTGCCGGGAAAACGATCAGCCAGTCGCCGGCATCCACGCTGTACTGCGCGCGAGTGATCGCGAGGCCGGAACTTACCGCTTCGAAAATGATTTTCGCGCTTGGGCCGCTGGTGTCCGCGCGGAGGTTTTCGATGCGCGGCGGAGTGTTTTGAATTTCGAAGCGCTCGCTAGAGCGTTCGCTCGCCAGCGCCTGGTTCGGGGGATTCGAAGGCAAATCCGAAGCGACGATTTTCAGGTAGTACGCGCCGTCGGGCATGGTGGTGCTGTCCCAGGAATAAAAGCGCTGCGCCAGTTTATCTTTCAGCAGGCGCCAGGATTGTTCGCCCTCGCCGCGATAGTAAACCGCGAAAACCAGATCGTCGTCATTGTCGTCGTGCGCGCTCCAGAGGACACTTTGGTAGCCTTTTTCTTCGAAGCCCTGTGGCGGCACGTCCAGCTTCAGCGATTTGGACGAAGCATCCAGCATCGCGCCAATATTGGGAAACGCATTGGCGCCGCCGGAGCGCTGCGGCGTCTTCAGCTGCACGGATGCGGGCGTTGCGGGTCCTCCCGGAGAAGCTGAAAATCCCTGGACGCGGACGCCGGGATCCTGAATGGCAATATCGTCCACGACGGGCGCCACATTTTCCGGTTGATAGGCGATGCTGACCCAGGAAACTTGCGGGGCATCGCGCTTGTCGGCGACCTGGAACACCGCTTTCCACTGCAGGAAGCGCGCCGGCGGACAGCCGACGGATTCGCCGCTCGCGCTTTGGTACGGACCGGACCACGGACTCCATTCTTTTTCGGGATTGGAGGTGTTGCCGGACCGCACGTAGAAAGAAACCTTTCCCTGGGTCGCAGAGTTTTCACCCCACCAGGTCAGGCGTCCCCAGTGCGAGAAAATCTTGGCGTCGAAAGGATCGGATTCGAAGCTGCCTGCGGCTTCCTGGGCAGGGCCCAGCGTGAAAATTTTTCCGGGATTCGCGGTGCCGACGAGGAGCTGGCCATCGCGTCCGGCGATCAGGCTGGTGACTTGCGAGGAAGCGGTCTTGGCCACGATGGAATAAATTCCGTCGCCTTCGAGCTCGATGATGGCGCCCTTATTTCCGGTGCCCAGAAGAATTTTTCCGCTTGGGCGAAAAACCCATCGAAAAGACGAGTTCTTCCCGCGAAGTCCAAAGCGTCTCGCGCGAGCCGGTGGGAGAAATTTTCACCACCTGCGAGCCGCCGGTGGTGGAAGGGAAGAGCGAGAACGCGGGAGGAGGTTGCGCGGCGGCCGCGGCTTGGATCGCTAATGTTACGGCGCCCTGTGCGGTCAGCGCTGGAGCGTTTGTTAGCGGCGTGATTATTGCCGGAGGGGCGCTGGGCGTCGGGGGGCGCTGCTTTTCGCCGATGGCGGCGGCGTAGAGGTTGCCGGTGGAATCAGTGAGCAGTGATGTGACTTCTTTCTTGTCCGTTTCGTACACGACGAAAGATGCGCCGGCTTTCGGGGGAGTCTGCAAATCTTTGGAACCGGCTGCGCGAGTAATTTCGATGCGCAGAATTTGCCCATCGGGATCGGTGCCAACGAGGAGGTTGCCTTTGGCGTCGAAAGCGAGCGAGCGGGCGTGGCGTTCATCACTTTGGTAAAAGAGTTGGCCCTTGCCGTCGGGAGTTACGGCGAAAATTTCGCCCTTGTCTCCGGTGCCGACGAATAGAGTTCCTTGCGCATCGAGCGCAAGCGCCCAGATATATTTCGCTTTGGGATCGAAGAAGACGGTTTTCTGTCCATCGGGCGTAACTTTGTACACTTTGCCGTCCGGCGAGGTGCCTACGTAGAGATTGTCGTGTGCGTCGAACGCGATGGTCTGCGCGGAAAGTTCGGGGGCTTCGAAGACCGTGGTGGGCTTGGCCGGATCGTCGAAACGCAGCACTTTGGCATCGGAGCCGCCTGCGGCGTACACGCGGCCGCGGGAATCAGTGCGCAGCGCCCAGAGATACATCAAATCGGGATCGGAGTAGGCTGCAAATTGCGGCGCCGGAACGAGCTTACCGTCGCTGCGGATGGCCACGCCTTTGGCCGTGCCTTTTTCGAAGTCCGCGTAATCGGATTGCCGCCAGAAATGCGTGTGCTCGGCGTTTACGAGCGCGGGCGCGAGCAGCCCAATCGCCAGAAGGCCAGTCAAGATGAGTCGCCGTGTCATCGCTGCCAATCTCCTTTACTGCCGGGCATCATCAAGGTGATGCATCACTTGACCGTAATCGTAAGCGCGCGCTCGCCCGAAATGACCTGATGCATTTCCACGGACCATTCTCCCGCGGTGGACTGGTACTGCAGGCGCGCACCGCCGGGATTTTGCCGTTGGTCTAGAACATTGATCGCAGATGCGGGCGCGTTGGGCATCACTTTGTCTTCCACCAGGAGCGTGGGTGTGGGTTGCAGGAGTGTCGCGTACAGCCGATCGTTCTGATGCTCGCGGTTCATCAGTTTGATCAGCTCTTCCAGGCCGGGCAACTGCCCCTGCGAGCTGGCCGCAAGCGATTCCACGGTGCGGTTCACTGTTTCGGAGTCGCTGATGACGAGTTGCAGCGGGCCGCGCGCGGCCTGCATGGGAATGGTGATGGGAAATTCCTGCACGAACGCGGGGCCGCGATAGGGCCGCAGCTGGACTTTGACGTTGACGGTCTGGCCCGGGTGCACTTCGTTGGCTTCGACCCAGGCGTCGTCGATTGTGGCGGAGCGGCGCTGGGGCAGCGCGGTGACGCGCAGATGAATCCCTGAGACGTGTGGAACTTCGTAAGGATTCGAGTAAATCTGGGCGAAAACACCTTGTATGTCGGTGGCGACGGAAAACCCGCCGGCCACCGGAACATCGGCCGGCGCGAAAAGATCTTTCAATGCAACAGTGGTGTGACCTTTGATAGCGATCTCGCCATCCAGTTGCAGCGTGGAACCTTCACCGTATGCGGTGTTGCCGACGATCCCGTTGTAGGCGGCCAGCGCGACCAGCACAGGCGTGAGCTGGGGGCTCTCGATGACTTCAAAATGAAATTGTTTTTGCGCGTCGCCGGCTACGAGAGTCACGTCCACGGGAATCATCGGAGGGCCGTCGCCCAAACGGCCGGCGATGGCGGTGACGCGATCCTGCGTGAGCGTTCCGATCGTTCCGCCCGTGGTGATAATTTTTGTGGAAGCCATGGCGGAGGCGAGCGTGGTGAGCACGTGCGCGCGGGCGAGCGGCATGGAAACGTTGCCGAAGGAAAAAATGGGATGGCCGCAGGCGAGGATTTTGCCGTGGTCCACGGTGGTGACGGTGCAGCCGGGGGTGATGGAGAGGTCGCCGCGAATTAATTCCACGCCGACCATGTCGCCGGGTTTCAGTTGCGCGTCTTCGGGTGAGGGGGCGGCGGTGCCGCCGGCCATCATCGTCACGCCCCAGCCAGAGAGCTGCTTACTGAATTGCGCGATTGTTTCCGGATACAAGCCGGTGGAAATCAGCGGAGTTTCGATGGGGACCAGAAATTGGCCGGCGCCGGCGCTGGTCTGCTGTGCGAAATTTTCGGGGAGGGGAATGCGTGACGCGGAGAACATGTTTCCGGTATTGGTCTGTTGCGCGCCTGAAGCAGGCGTAGATGGATTCGCAGGGGGCTCCGGCGCTTTCGCGACGTCGAGCATATTTTCAATCGGAGTGACGCCACCAATGGCTTCCTTGGTGAAGACGCCGAGCTTCAGGGACAGCGCGCCGACCAATTTACCTTCGTAATAGACCGGACTGCCGCTCATTCCAGCCACCACGCCGGTGTGTTCCACTTTTTCGCCGAGCAGCTGGACGAGGATGATGTCCTGCTTGGGACCGAGCGCGTTGTGCAGCACGCCCAGAACGACCAGGTCCACTTTTTCGATCTCGTCGCCGGTGAAAATCGTGTAAACGACGCATTTCATTCCCGGCTGCACCTGGCTGAGCGGAAAAATCGCGGGGGTGTCGTCCGCTCTTGCCGAAAGAAGGCCGGTTATTAGAATCAGAGCGGCAAGAAAGGTGGGAAGCAATTTCCGGAGGGCCACGGGCATCAGAAGTTCATGATACCCGGCGCATACCGGGGAAGCAAATCGCGCCATGCTAGAATCTTGCGATGGCAAAAAAGACAATTTCGCCCGGCGGAAGCGTCAGCGGAGTGGTGGAACTCCCTGGGGATAAATCCATTTCGCACCGTTACGCGATTCTGGCGGCGCTGGCGGAGGGCGTGAGCGAGATTCGCAACTATTCGCCCGCGGCGGATTGCGCCAGCACGCTGGAATGTGTGCGCCGGCTGGGAATCGCCGTGGATGCAAAAGGCGAGCACGTACGCATCGCGGGGAAGGGGCTGGACGGCCTGAAAGCTTCGCGCCGCACGATTGATGCGGAAAATTCCGGCTCGACGATCCGCATGATGTCTGGTGTTCTGGCCGGGCAAACGTTCACTTCCACAATTACGGGCGACAGCTCGCTGCGACGCCGGCCCATGCGCCGAGTGGTGGACCCGCTGCGGCGAATGGGCGCGGACATACGCAGCACGGATGGCGACCGCGCGCCGCTGGAAATTCGCGGCGGAAAATTGCAGGCGATTGATTACACGACGCCGGTGCCGAGCGCGCAGGTGAAATCGGCGATTTTGTTGGCTGGTTTGTACGCGGAGGGCGTGACGATTGTGCGGGAATCGGTGCGCACGCGGGATCACACGGAAGTGGCGCTGCGCGAATTCGGGGCTGGTGTTGCGGTGGCGAAGGGCGAAGTGCGCATCGAGCCGCGGCCGAAGTTGCAGCCGCGGCAATTGATTGTGCCGGGCGACCTTTCTTCGGCTGTGTTTCTGATCGGCGCGGCGCTGGTGCTGCCTGAATCGTCGCTGATGCTGCACAACGTCGGGCTGAATCCCACGCGCTCACGCGTACTGGATTTTCTGATTTCGATCGGGGCTGCGATCAATTTGGCGTCGGTGCAATTGCGCGATGGAGAATTGATTGGCGACGTTGCGGTGCGCCACGCGCCGCTCCAGGGCGGCAGCATATCCGGCGCGCAAGTGGCGGAAATGATTGACGAGCTGCCGATGCTGGCAGCTCTGGGGCCATTCACGGAGAAGGGAATTGAAATTCACGATGCGCAGGAATTGCGCGTAAAGGAAAGCGACCGCATCGCGGCGCTAGCGGAAGGATTGCGGCGGATGGGCGCGCACGTGGAGGAGTTTCCAGACGGATTGCGCGTGGAAGGGCGAGCGGGTGGCGCGGGGGCCGTGACGAGTACGCTGCGCGGCGCGAAAGTGGATCCACAGGGAGATCATCGCATTGCGATGGCGCTCGCGGTGGCGGCGCTGGGCGCAGAGGGCGACACGGTGATCAAAGACTCCGAGTGCGTGGGCGTTTCGTTTCCAGATTTTTTCAAGACGCTGGAGCGGCTGCGCGGCGGCGAAGATCAGGAAGACTTGCGCAAGTAGATGGTTCCGTAGCTGGTGACGATGGAAATTTTCGGTCCCGCAGCGCCGACTTTGCCGGTGAGGCTTCCCGTGCCGTTAATGTCCGCGGGCTTTAAACTCGGCGCTTCGAAATCGCTTTGCACTTCACCGGAGCGCGAGATCGCCGAGATTTCGAAGCTCGATTTCGACGGAAGCGTCACGTCCACTTCTCCCGTGCCATTGGCGATGTTGATTTCTTCGCGCGGTGGTTGCGCGTAAGTCGCCTTGATGTCGCCGTGATTTAGGGCAATGTCCAAGCGGCCCGCGACGTTTTCCACTTCGATGTCTTTGTCGTGGGCGGCGAGTTTGGCGAAGCCACCCACGTCCGACACGCTGATGTCTCCGGAATCCAGTTCCAGGCGCCCGGTGAGATGCGCGAGGGTGAGGTCGCCGGCCTGCGAAGTGTAATGCGTGGTCTTGGTGACGTTGCGGATGCGCACGGGACCGAAGAATTCGCCCTGCACGGTGGCGTCGCCCGCCACGTCGTTCATTTCGATTTCGTTGCCGCGGCCGGTGATGCGGACGTTGCCGGTGATGTTGTCAATGCGCGCGTCGCCCTTCACGAGTTGGGCGGATACGTCCGAGCCGATGTCGTGGACTTCGATATCGCCGATCTGAGTGGTGACGCTGACTGCTCCGGCCAGGCCGGAGACAGATATATCGCCGTGATGCGAGTCCGCGGAAAGCGATACACTCTTGGGAAGAGTCACGTCGAAGTCCACGGTGACGCGCCCTTCTTTCTCTTCTTGATTCACGGGATGCACGCTGTAGCCGTCGCGGGTTTGCTCGATTACTACCTTGAGCGATTTCAATAGATTGCCGGCGGCTTCCTCGTTCGAGGCCTCCGCTGTCTCGCTGACGCTCACGCGCAAATCATTGCCATCGCCGACGTGAGCGACGATATTTCCCATCGTCGTTGTGACCATGACGTGTGCGCCGGCGGGAATTGTTTTCGGGGGGAGTTCCTCACTTTGGGAGGACTTGTGGTTGAAGACGTCCAGGTCAATGTTCATGTCGGGATGTTTCTCGCGGATTTTAGTGTAAATTCCCATGCCCGCCAGAACGAAGACGACCAGCAGAAGCAGCGCCGCTTCGCCGCCGGTGAGTAGCGGCGGGCGTGCGTCGCCGGAATGCTGCGCGCTCATGTGATCCACCAACTTGGCGATGCCCCAGAGAATGATCAGGACGGGCCAGAAGCGCCAAAAGAGGCGCCAGATACCGAGGTCCGGATGGAAGCGCGCGAGAAGAAACAGCACTCCGAGGACGATCAGGAGCAAGCCACTGAAGATGGAACTGCGTTGCGGTCCGCCGTTGCTCACGCGCGCCTCATGAACCGAGATGGCCTTGTTTGGAAGCCAGCGACCGCGCCGTCAGGACGACCCCCGCGACGATCAGCAGAATCGGCCAGAGCTCCATGAAGCTGAAACGCGTGTATTCGCCGATCAGGAAAAGAATTCCCACGGTGATGATCATCAGCGGGCCCAGCAGGCCGCGAATCTTGCAGTAGGGGCAGTGGCATACCGGTTGAGTTGGATCGCTCATTTTGGGCTTCCTCAGGAATTCTTTTTCAATCGATCCCAAAGAATGAATCCGCCGATCAGGATCAACGCTACCGGCCAGGCCTTTCTAAGCCACTCTTGTTGTAAGAGCCCGAAATTTCCGAGCAGAATTAGAACGCCAATGCCGATCAGGATCAACGCGCCGATGGGTTTGCGGGATTCTCCACCATCAATCAAATTCGCGGGCTCGGGTTGTCCGTCGCGGCGAGCGCGCGCCGTGCGGTAGGCCTCGATCGGCATGTAAAAACAAAAGCAGATGAAAGCGACTATGACAAAGGCGGTGGCGGAATCGGGAAGGTCGCTGCTGAGGGCTGCGATGAGTCCGGCGAAGATGAGCACGTGAATCAGGGCCTTCATGTACTCGCCGTTGTACACGGCGCCGAGGCCGGGAATGATGCCGAGGGTGGCGGCGAGTCCGGGATTCACTTCTGCTTTGCCTGGTTCTAGCGCAGATGGAGCGGAGAGCAAGCCCGCGAGGCACTGTTCGCAATAGAGCGCGCCGCGCACTTCGCGCGTACATTCCGGGCACAGCGCCTTCCCGCAATTGCGGCAGAAACCGGTGGCTTCCACATTGGTGTGCACCGCGCAGTTCATCGAGGACTCCTGTTGAAGTCAGCAATCACAATCGCGCCAACATTTTCCGCCCAATTGCCGTGGAGCAGAGTGGCCAGCATGATGCCGTTGCGCGCCTGGCTGTGGCCGGGATGCGGCGAGGTCTGCGATTTTTCCTGGGGATTCACGGAAGGCGGCGTGGAATTTTGTTGCGGCGCGGGCGCCGGAGTGATGGAAGGCGAAGGCTCGGCATCAGGCTGCAGGCGCGTCTGGATCTCGTACACGACGCGCAGGTCGTTCACGAATTTGGCGCTGCGCGCATAGGTGAGATGGACTTGGCGATTGGCGGTGCGAAAAACATTGGTGGGGCTGAGGTCGGCCTTCTTCAGTTTTGCCGGGGACATTCCGGTGGTGTAAAGGACGATCAAGATGGTGGCCGCGACCGTAGCGACGCCCATCGCGAAGCGGGGTTGCCATAATTGCGGAATCCAGGCAAACCAGCGTTGCCAGCCGGCGCTGTGCGTGCGCCGCGGACCCAGCGTGCTTTCCAGGATCTTGGGGATTAATTGCGGCGGAGTTTCGAGCGCATCGAGCGCGCGCATCTGATGGACGAGGCCGCCCACTTGCTTGACCAGCTTGCCGCAGGCGTCGCAACCGCTGGAGTGCGCGGAAAATTCCGCGGCTTCAGCGGGCGAAAGAATCTCGTCGAGATAATCGCTCAGCCTTTCTTCAGTTCGTGCGCAGTTCCAGTCCGTCATACGTTTGCTCCCGCTGATCAATTCTGCGGCCGAAGCCCCATTTCTTCCAAGATGCGCGCCAGCTCGATGCGCCCGCGGTTAATGCGGGATTTTACCGTACCCTCGGGCACTTCCAGGACGACTTGAATTTCGCTGTAGTCCAGTCCTTGCAAATCGCGCAGGATCACCGCCTCGCGCAATTCCGGCGAGAGGCGCCCGAGACCTTGCTGCAGCTGCGCGCTCAATTCCGACGCCAGCGCCAGCTTGTCCGGAGTGCGCGCCGCGGCTTGCTTGTTTTCCAGCTTGGGCATGGCGTCCTCGATTGAATCCGTCAAGCGATCGCGCCGGGTGCGCCGGTAGTGGTCCACCAGCAGGTTGCGCGTGACGCTGGTGAGCCACGTGGGAAACGCTCCGTAAGCCGGCCGGTAACTGGGAAGCGTGCGGTAGATGCGCAAGAAAACTTCCTGGCTGAGGTCCTCGGCCTCTGTGGAGTTGCCGGTGAACCGGTAGCACAGATTGAAAACGCGCCGGGTGTGGCGCCGCACAAGCTCCTCCCAGGCCGGCCCTTCGCCCCGGAGACATCCCTGCACCAGTTGGGCGTCGGGCTCCAATCGTCAATAGCCTCGCAGCTTGCATTCCCTTTCAGCCTCACAAGATGTAACGCAATCCCGGGCTAAAAAGTTCCGCTGGCCGGGCGCCGTGTCCTGTCCAGCGGCCAAGTAGTTCCGCGGAGACTTGCATTGTGCCGCATCTTAACTAGCTTGGCGACGGGAACACAAGCGCCGAGATGGATTTTGGTGTGCGCCGCGAAAGAAACGCGAAACCCGCCTTGACACTTTCGGAAGCTTGCTGTTACGGTGCGAAATCAATGTTGCGCACTTCACGACGGATTTTCCTGCTGCTGCTGGCCCTGGTTGCGCTTGGCGGTTTGGTCTACAAGTTTCGCAATTCGATCACGCTGGAAGGGTTTCAGTGGTCCACGGTGGGGCAGTCGCTGCGCGATGCGCGGCTATCCTTTCTGGTGCTCACGGTAGCGACGATTTATGTGTGTTTCGCGATTCGCGCGCTTCGTTGGATGCGGTTTTCGCGCACGCTGGGCGTGACGCACTTCGGCAACGTGTACGGCGCGACTCTGATGGGATTTACTTGCACATTTCTGCTGGGCCGCGCGGGCGAGCCGGTTCGACCGGTGCTCATCGCGAAGAAGGATGGGCTTTCGATTCCGCGGATGTTCGGCGTTTACGTCCTGGAACGGGTGTTCGACGTGGCTGCTACCGCCGTCATCGCGGGATCTGCGCTGTTGCTGTTCGAGCGGCAGGGCCTGGTGAATGCGGAAGATGAATCGTTGTTGAAGCTTACCCGTTCGGCGGGCAGTTTGCTGCTGGTGGGTCTGCTGGTGGCGGTCGGATTTCTGATTTATTTTCGCTATCATGGCGCGGCGTGGCTGGCGCGGAGACTGCAGAAGCCGTCGTGGCGGATTGGTTGGCGCGGCAAGATTATTCTGCTGCTGGAAGGATTCGCTGAGGGCTTGCAGGGCATACGAACGTGGAACGATCTGGGAGCGTTGATTGGGCTTTCGGTGGTGCATTGGTATCTGATTGTGCTGTGCTACTGGTGGGTGGCTCATGCGTTCGGCGGCAAGCTGGGTGAACTGACTCTGGCTGGCGCGGCGCTGGTGCTGGCGTTTTCCATGGTAGGGTCGGCCGTGCAATTTCCCGGCGTGGGCGGTGGAGCACAGGTGGCGACGTTCCTTGTGTTGACGCTGATCTTTGGAGTAGAAAAGGTGCCGGCGGCCACAATGTCTATCGTGGTGTGGCTGCTTACTTTTGCATCTTGCAGTCTGGCGGGATTGCCACTGCTGTTCCGCGAAGGTTGGTCGATGGGCGAGCTGCGGAAGATGGCGACGGCTGCGGAGCACGAAGCCGAATCGGTGGCGGAAGAAATCGCGCTGGGCGCGCAGTCTGTGAAACCGGGAGAAGAAACGCGGTGAAATGCCCCTTCTGCACGAATCTGGACGATAAAGTGGTGGACTCGCGCGAGGCGCGCACCGGCGATCTGATTCGGCGGCGCCGCGAATGCTTGAAATGCAGCCGCCGCTTCACGACGTACGAGCGCATTGATGAAATTCCCTACATGGTGATCAAGAAAGATGGGCGGCGCGAAAAATTCGAGCGCGCCAAATTGTTGCAAGGCTTGCTAAAGGCTTGCGAGAAACGCCCGGTGCCGGTGGGGAAGCTGGAAATGATCGTGGACGAGGCCGAGCAGTTCGTCAGCGAGGCGCCGGAGCGCGAGCGGACCACGAAAGACATCGGCGAGCACATCATGCAGAAATTGAAGAAGCTGGATAAGGTGGCTTATGTGAGATTCGCGTCGGTGTATCTGGATTTCAAGGACGTGAAGGAATTCATGGACGAGCTGAAAGTGTTGCTGAAAGATCGCGTGAAGAAGTAACTCCGCTAAACCTGCCAGACTCCTGCTGCAAATTTCTTGATGGTGCGAAATCCGAGGTGTTCGTAGAGGCGCACGGCGGAAGTGTTGATGCTGGTTACGGTGAGCGAAAGCGATTCGTAGCGGCGGCGGCGCAGGGCTTGGATGGAACTTTCCATCAAGGCGCGGCCGATGCCGTGGCCTTGATAACCCGGCATCACGCAGATCTGCGTGGTATGGCCGACGCGCTCGGCCACGGTGGAGGTGAGCACCATGCCGATGGGGCGCTCGCCTGTGGCGGGACGAACGAGGAATGAAGCCTCAGGCAAAAACTGGCCGCAGCCGGGAAGCAGCACGATATTTCGCAGGAATTTCATGCCGCCGGATTCGGTGCGGTATTGGTCGTTGATTTCGCCGTCCACGTGATCGGCATAGGCGAGTTGAATGAGCCGCGCTGCGTTTTCAAATGCGCGATCAGTCCACGGTTCCAGGCGCAGGCCGGTGGAAAGCGGCACGCCGCCGAGCTTGGCGTCCGCGAGAGTGAGCAACATGAACTGGCGCGTGTAAAGTTTGAAATACTGCGAAAGAAATACGGGATCGAGCTCGGTACCGAAGGGCATCAGCTGCGCTTCCACGCGTTCCAGGCGCGGCGTGGCGTGCAGGGCCGTCACCATTTCGGTGACCAGCGCGCGAGTGATCGGCTCCTGCGCAAAGCGCGAAGAGACGAACAGTCCGCCGATGAGTCCTTTGTGATCTTCCAGAACGTAGAAGCCATATCCGGCAGGACTGCCGTCTTCCATGGCGACGAAGCCGCCGAGCGAGCGCGAATCAATAAATCTGCGAATCAGCTCAATGGAGGAGCGGTAGTCCCAATGCAACTCGTCGCGCCAATGGCGAGTTTCTTCCTGGAAGAGCGGGTCCAGGGTCCGCGCTTGAATTTGCCGGAGATCAACAATTTGCATGTAGGAAAAGAAACAACCCCCAGGCCATTATAAACACGGGCGGCGGTAGAACCCAACTGGTGGACCTTGCCGGTAGCGGATCAGCTTCCGACAACTGCGTTAGCCGGGACCTTACTGCTCAGGTTGGAGTAGCGGTGGTAAAATCCGCCCATGGAAAACAAACGCAAATGCTGGAAGGTCCGAAAGAAAGGACAGTTATTGCTTGCGTTAATGGACGAACTTGAGGGAAACGCGCACGTTTCGTTTGAGGGAGACCTGCGGTCACTTCCATTGTTGAGCTATCCCGGTGCTTCTTCCGAACCAACTGACGCATTGAAACGAAACACGGTGTGGCCAAAACAAGATTTTGTGGTAGCTCCACTGGAACTATCTTCAAGCAAAAAGATTTATGCCGCCCTTGGTGGCGTAGTTCCAAAAACTGTGCTTCACGTTCAGATTGAGAAGAATGGTGTGCTTCAATTTGGAGCGTACGACAACTTTCATCCGCAGTGCATTTACTTCGGCAGTGCAGTTGGTCAAGCCAGCTGCTTGAGTCGCTTGTGTCCCGGAAACGACATCCTCCAACCGCTCACCGGAAGTGGAGCTAAGTCCTGATAAGTCGCGTAATCGGAAACTGACCCACCACCACCTTGCCGGGGCATGGAATCGAAATTCGGACCGGCAACGCGGTTGAGGGTATTTGTCTGAAATGTAACGTCCCGGGCAATCAGCGTACCGTGCAGTGGTGGAAAATTGTGCTACCATGCAATTCGCCGAGGCGAGAATTGCGTGCGCCCGCGCTTACCGGATGGCTTTCCTCTCAGAACTACGCTATCCAACAACGCGTATCGCCAAGCTCCTCTCGGGACTCTTCGCGATTGCGCTCTTCCTATTTGTGTCTGTTGCCGCTGTTTCCGGCTTCCTGCTGTATCAAGTGCTACGCACCGCGCATGCCGGCTCAACTGTGGATCTGAATGTGATGATGGGGCATCCGGTGGCGTTCTCATTTCCGGTTGCCAATGGCGGCACGCGCGACGGCTGGTTCTACCCGGGACTGCGCGGATCGCCGACCATTGTGGTGTGTCATGGCTATCATTCGCAACGCTCGGACGTGCTGACGCTGGTTACGGCGCTGCAGGACCAGCAGTTCAACGTATTTCTATTTGATTTCGCCGCGCACGGCACCAGCCCCGGTCTCACCACGCTTGGTTACAAGGAAGTGGCCGAGCTGCAAGCGGCCATGCAGGCTCTGGCCACGCGCGATGATGTGGATCCGAAACATTTCGGGCTGTGGGGCGTGGATATGGGCGGTTATGTGGTGCTGGAGAATGCGGTCTCCGATCCGCGAGTTGCCGCGTTTATCGTGGATGACGCCTACGCCGATCCGCGCGACATGGTGCAGATCGAAGTGAAGCGCTCCGGCTTGACGGTGCTGCCGTACGTGGGCGAGTTCTGCGATTTGGGATTTCGCATGCTCAATTATCAATTTCGGGACCAGCCGCCCGTCACCGCGCAATTGATTCGCACCAAGGGAATTCCGAAACTCTTCTTTGTGTCCGATGATCGCCCGGATCTGGCGCGGAACATGACGAACCTGTTCACGCACGCGCCGGAGCCGAAGCAGATGATTCGCGATCGCACCAGTTATCCGGACATGTCCGATGATGACCGCAAGAACTACGAGAGCCAGGTGGTGAGTTTCTTCCTGTTGAATCTGCCGGCGGGTTCGCGGGCCCCGAGCAACTAGCGCGGAGCGGCCGCAATGGGGACGTAGAGGATGCCCTGGCGCGGCGGCTCCTCGGTGCCGTGAAATCTTCCAGCCTTCTGTATTTTTTCAAATCCTTCGCGTGAAGTGAGCACCAGAGCTGCGTCTGGATCCTGCGGCGACCATTCCGGGATTTCGCGGTGGAAATAGAATGCCAGGCCGTAGTTCCAGCTGCGGCGTAGCTCGTACGTGAATATTCTGTCGGCATGAAGATCATTGCGAAAGAATCCGGCGTGGGGCCTCGCTGATACGTAGCGATCGAGCGAGGGCAGGACGACTGTGTTTGCGATTTCGAGCGTTGCGACGGCTCCGATGCTGCAGAGAATCACGGCCAGGCGAAGATCCCTGCGCGTTCCGGCGTAGAGAATTCCTGCGGCGAAGGCGATGGCGATTGCCAACGCTACCGCGGCCAATACCGGGATGGCGCGGCCCATTTCCGCGAATGGAAACTTGTGCGCTGCATGGAGGAATATGGCGGCGAGTACAATCCAGAAGACGCCGATTCCAGCGGCGAGGATGATCGCGTTGGTGCGACTTCTTTGAAACGAGCGGCTGGCGCCGATCGCAGCGATTAATGCGAGGGCGGGAGCTGCGGGGAGAATGTAACTGGGCAGTTTCGATTGCGAGAAGCTGAAGAACACGATGGGGAAGGCGGCCCAGCAGCCGACGAAGAAGCCGGGAGAATTCGTCCAGGACTTCTCGCGCCATAATCTGCTCGCTTCCTGCGCTGCGGCGATCAGGAGCGCGGACCAGGGAAGCAGCGCGAGAATGGTGATGGGTGCGAAGAACCAGAACGGTTGCTGGTGCTGGAACATTGGCGTCAAGTAGCGTTCGAAATTATGCTGAAAAATAAAAATGTGCAGGAAATCGGGATTGCGCCGCGCGCAGAGCAGGTACCACGGCAGCGCCACGATGCAGAACGCGGCGATGCTGAGCGGATGCGCGAGGCGGAGTGCGGCGCGCCAGTTTGATGTCGCGAGCGTCCAGATCGCGACGGCGCCGCCGGCTAGTATGACTGCTGCTGGGCCCTTCGCGAGCACTCCGAGGCCGAGGAACGCTCCCCAGAAGACGAGGATCAGCAGATTGTGATTTTGAATCTCCGGCCGCGCGTGGTCTTGAACGCGCAGCGCGCCCGCTCGCCGCACGATGCTTGCGGCGCAGACCATCGCCAAAGTGATCGCCGCGCTGAATAGCATGTCTGGAGTTGCCGCGCGCGCGAATCCGATGGCCGCGACGCTGGTGGCAAAAATTACGGGCGCGAGCAGCGTCGGGCTTGCGATTGAATCCTCGCCTTCGCCGTAGTGCTGCCGCGCGAACCAGGCGATCGCTTTTGCGGCGGCGAGAGCGGCGATGGCAGAAGGCAAGCGCGCGGCCCATTCCGCTGGCAAGTGGAGCCGGAATCCAATCGCCGCCGCCCAATAATAGAGGATGGGTTTCTCAAACCAGGGAAGGCCCCAGAGCCGGGGCGTTACCCAGTCGCCGGTTTCGGCCATGGCGCGCGCGATCCAGGCGTAGCGGGGTTCGTCGGGACCGACCAGGCCGATGGCACCGAGATTGGCGAACAACGAGATGAGAATCACGACGCCAGCCGTGGCGAGGGCCGCGAAGTTCCACTTGCGCTGGGATTTTGCTGATTCGGTCAAAGCGCGATGAGTCTAACATCCTCGCTGCCAATCTTGATTCGCGAAGCACGGTGCTGTGTCGCGCGCGCCGGGCGTGACGGGTCATCATCGCGAGACATCGCGACGCGCACGCACGACGTGGCATCGCACGCGCCATCGCGATGGGGAATCGCAACAGACGGCGCACCGCACAATCGGCGAACGATTGCTGGCATACGCTCCGCAGGCTCTTGCATAATGACGCGCTATGCGGGAATGGTTGGAATATGCTGTCGCCTGGACGGGGCTGAAATTACTGGGACTGTTGCCGCGGCCGGTGGCGCGCTGGGTGGGCGCGTCCTTCGCGTCCGTGGCCTACACATTTCGCGGGCCGCTGCGTCGCGCCGCGATGTTCAATCTGCATTTGGCGTTTCCGGACTGGAGCGAAGCAAAACGCAAGAGCGTCATCCGAGGCATGATCCGCCAAATCGGCTGGATGGCCGGCGAATTTTCGCAATTCCCGCGATATACGCCGCAGAACATCGCGCGCGTGGTGGTGATTGATGGCGCTGAGAATTTCGACGCCGGGCAACGCCGCGGAAAAGGGGTGCTGTTCCTCACCGGCCACATGAGCGCGTGGGAGCTGTCTTCGTTTGCGCACGCGCTTTACGGGCACCCTTTGCATTTTCTGGTGCGCCCCATTTCCAACGCGCGCGTGGATGCGCTGATTAATCGGTACCGCTGTTTATCGGGGAATCGGCCGATTGATAAAAATAAATCGGCGCGGGCGATTTTGAAAGTTCTGGCGGACGGCGGCACGGTGGGGATTCTCTCGGATCACAACACCGCGCTCGAAGAAGGCGTGTTCGTGAACTTTTTTGGCATACCTGCTTCCACCACTTCTGGTTTGGCGCGCATCGCTTTGCGCACGGACGCGGCCGTGGTGCCCGGCTTTCTTTTCTGGGACGATTCTCTGCGCAAGTACCGGCTGCGATTCGAACCGCCGGTGGAGCTGGCGCGCAGCGGCGATGAAGAGGCGGACGTCCGGGAGAACACGCAGCGTTTCACACACGTGATTGAAGATTACGTGCGCGCACATCCGGAGCAGTGGCTTTGGGTGCACAAGAGGTGGAAAACGCGCCCGCCCGGTGAGGCGCCGATTTATCCGTTCTAGATTTGGATTGGCGCACTCCGCAGCGCGCGAATTTTACGTAGCGATTCATTTTTTCCAGACGAGGTGCAGTGATGGCTCATACCGCTGGTGAACTTGCGGAGTATCTTGGCGCAAAATTGCATGGGGACGCGCACGCGCCGATCGCGGGGCTCGCGAATCCAGAGAGCGCAACGGCGGAGGATCTGATCTACGTGGACTCGCCGCGGCAGGCCGAACGCGGGGCGGGCTCGGCGGCGCGTTGCGTGCTCGCTGCGCCCGGTGCGATTTTGGCCGGCAAGACGATCTTGGAAGTCGAAAACCCGAAGCTGGCGTTTGCGAAAGCGGCTGCGTGGCTGCTCCCCCGGCCACAGCTGCGTGCGGAAATTCATCCGACCGCCATAGTGGCAGCGACCGCGCGGCTGGCTCCCAATATCCGCATCGGACCCTACGTAGTGATTGAGGATGAGGTGGAAATCGGTACCGGGACTGCGGTGGACGCATTTTGCTTTTTGGGCCGCGGCGCGCGGGTGGGGGAAGGCTGCCGGCTGCATCCTCGCGTGACGCTCTACGCCGGCGCTCGTCTTGCGGATCGTGTGGAGGTCCACAGCGGCGCGGTGATCGGTGGTGACGGCTTCGGCTACGTGTTCGGTGACGGGCGTCACATCAAGTTCCCGCAAATCGGCAGTGTGGAAATTGGCGACGACGTGGAAATCGGCTGCAACAGCACAATTGACCGCGGGTCGCTCGACGCGACCCAAATTGGAACCGGCGTCAAAATTGATAATCTGGTGCAAATTGCGCATAACGTGCGCATCGGTAGAAACACAGTGGTGGCCGCGCAGGTGGGGATTTCGGGCAGCTGCACGATTGGCGCTCAAGTGCTGATAGGCGGGCAGGTGGGCATCGCGCCGCACTGCACACTTCAGGATGACGCAATCATCGGCGCACAGGCTGGCATACCTAGCGGTAAGACAATTCGTCGCGGCCAGACGGTTTGGGGAACGCCGGCCAGGCCTTTCGCGCGATTCAAAGAGCAATATGGCTGGCTGTCGCGCCTACCCGAGCTGGCGGAACGGGTGCGGAAGTTGGAGCAAACGAAAACCGGCGAATAAGCTGCGGCGCGCGCGCATCAGGAGCCATCGCGGTAGAAATCCACTGTCATCTGCAGACGATGCAGGGCACCAATTTCGATTTCTATTCGCTTTTCGTTGGAGCCTGCGCTGCGGCTGTGGAAAATACTGGCACTACTTTTGCACATTTTTCCCGGCGCGTTGCCTTTTTGAAACATTCTAAGCAGCCATCTGGCCTCGTGGCACATCTACATGGGAGGCAATAGGTGGCCCGTTTTTAGTTGACCCTAAGGGCAAACCTAAAGATAATATTAGCGTTAGCGTGAATCCTCTGCAAGTTGGGCGGCACGGGAGGCCGATTTCCCACGGGGCTCCTTCGCGGAGCCTGCATATAGCACGGTAAGACGCGGTCTGTAGGCCATAGATAGATCCAAACAATCATACCTTGGGGGATCGCAGCAGCCCGCAGTTGCTGGATTCGCAGCCTGAGGAGCATCGGGTGCATCAAACCCGGCGCGAATGTAGTCAAATAGTACTGAGGGATTGATGACGCCGAAAGTGAGACTGCAGGTGGACCGCCCGAACGATAGCAGTTCGCAGGGTACGGCCACTGTTCGCAGCCGAAACATAGAATTTCAGGTCGAGCAGGCCGTTGCGCGCGCCACGAACTGGTTGCTTTCCGCGCAGACCCAGGACGGCTACTGGTGGGCTGAGCTGGAAGCGGACACCACGCTGGAATCGGACTACATCCTCTACCTGCATGTCCTCGGGCAGCTAGACTCGGAAAAAACCGCCAAGCTTGCCAATTATGTCCGCCGCAAACAACTGCCCGACGGCGGTTGGAACATCTTCGAAGGTGGTCCATCCGAGCTGAATGCCACGGTGAAGGCTTACGTGGCGCTGCGTTTGGCGGGTGAACCGGCGACCGCGCCGGCCCTGGTGCGCGCGAAAGACCGGGTGCTGGAACTGGGCGGCTTGGAAGCAACGAATTCCTACGTGCGGTTCTATCTGGCGATGGTGGGCGGAGTGGATTGGAGCATTGTCCCTTCGATTCCGCCGGAACTGATGCTTTTGCCGGATTGGTTTCCGATCAATATTCACGAGATGTCTTCCTGGACGCGCGGGATTGTGATTCCGCTGGCGATCGTTTACGCGCACAAGCCGGATTGGCGGCTGCCTGAAGGCGTGACGGTTAGCGAGTTGTTCAAGACTCCGGGCGGGAAGCCGAAATCTTTCAGGTGGGATCGGCGCGTGATTTCCTGGCGCAATGTGTTTCTGGCGCTGGACCGCGGATTGAAATTGCACGAGCGGCTGCGCTGGAAGCCGTTCCGCAAGAAAGCGCTGGAACGCGCGCGCAGCTGGATGGTGGAACGCCTGGAACGCAGCGAAGGTTTGGGCACGATTTATCCGGCGATGATGAATTCGATCTTCGCGCTGCTGGCCGAAGGCGCCGACACGCAGGATCCATTGGTGGCGCGCGAAATCGGCTTTCTGGAGCGGTACGAAATTGCCGAAGGCGACACGCTGCGGGTTCAACCTTGCATTTCGCCGGTGTGGGACACCGCGATTGCGATGGTGGCGCTGGAAGAAGCAGGGCTCGATCCTGCTCATCCATCGCTGATCGCCGCGGAGCGCTGGGTGGTCGCGAATCAAATTCTTGGTCCGGGAGACTGGCAGGTCAAGAATCCGGATGCCGCGCCGGGTGGCTGGGCGTTTGAATTTAAGAATGAGTTCTATCCGGACGTGGACGATACCGCGTTCGTGTTGCTGGCGCTGGGGCGCGTCGCCGATCCTGATTCCGAACGCTTGCGCCGCTCGATGCAGCGCGGCCTCGCCTGGCTGGTCAGCATGCAGAACGAAGATGGCGGCTGGGGCGCGTTCGACCACGAAAACAATCTGCAATTCCTGAATCATATTCCGTTTGCGGACCACAACGCGATGCTGGACCCTTCGACGGCGGACGTCACCGCGCGCGCCGTGGAATGTCTCGGTCAGATGGGCTGGTCGGCCAATGATCCGGTGATACAGCGGGCGCGGGCATTCATTCGTCACGATCAGACTGCGGACGGTCCATGGTTCGGGCGTTGGGGAGTGAATTACATCTACGGCAGCAGCAGTGTGCTGCGTGCACTGGAGACGATTGGATTATCGAAGGGCGCCGATTGCCAGGCCGCGGCCAATTGGCTGCGCTCGGTGCAGAATCCCGACGGCGGATTCGGCGAATCGATTCTTTCTTACTACGATCCGGCGCTGAAAGGGAAAGGGAAGAGTACGGCTTCGCAGACGGCCTGGGCCATTATTGGATTGCTGGCGGTGTGCGGGCCGCATGATTCCTGCGTGGAGCACGCCATTGCGTGGCTGGTGGCGAATCAAAATGAAAATGGGACCTGGGACGAGGACGAATTCACCGGTACGGGATTTCCGTGCGTTTTCTATTTGAAGTATCACATCTATCGCAACGCCTTCCCGCTTTACGCTTTGGCGCGCTATGAGAACATGCGCCAGGGCCGGCGCAAATTCGCCGGCGTGCAGATTGCGGCGGAGGAATTGCTCGAGCACAACGGGCTTCGGACCTAGGCGATGCACCCCTCGCTCGTCGTAAATCGCCGCTGCGGCTTCCGCGGCGCGATACTCTTTAATGCTTCCTGTTACGCGGCGGTGATCGTCGCACGCTGCCGCAACCGCAGAATCTGCCAAGAGAAAACGGCTCGGCACAATCGGGTTTGCCCATCCTTATGACTACGCTCGTGACCGGCGCCACCGGATTCGTGGGAAGCCACGTCGCGCGGCAACTTGTGGCTGCGGGGGAATCCGTGCGCGTGCTGGTGCGGCGCAGCAGTAATCTGGCCGTGCTGGACGGCTCGCGGGTCGAGCCTATCGAAGGGGATCTGCGCGACGGAGCGTCGCTCGAACGCGCGATGCAAGGCGTGCGGCGCGTGTACCACGTAGCGGCGGATTACCGGTTGTGGACGCCGAAGCCGGCGGAGATTTACGAAAGTAATGTGGAAGGCACACGGCGATTGCTGGATGCGGCGCAACGCGCGGGCGTGGAGCGCATCGTATATACCAGCACGGTCGCGACGATTGCGGTACCGCGCCATGGGGCTCTGCCGAATGAAGAGACGCAGGCGACTTTGGACGAAATGATCGGGCACTATAAGCGATCGAAATTTTTGGCAGAGCAGGTGGCGATGGACGCGGCTCGCGCGGGAGCGCCGGTAGTGATCGTGAATCCCACGGCGCCGGTGGGGCCGGGGGATTGGAAGCCGACGCCGACCGGCCGCATCATTCTGGATTTTCTGCAGGGCAAGATGCCGGCGTATGTGGACACGGGATTGAATGTAGCGGCAGTGGAAGATGTTGCCGCGGGGCATCTGCTGGCGGCGGAGAAGGGCCGCATCGGCGAGCGCTACATTTTGGGCGCGCGCAACATGACCTTGAAGCAAATCTTGGACGCGCTTGCGGCGATTACCGGGCGTCCGGCGCCGCGCGTGCGCTTGCCCCACGCGATCGCGCTGGCGGCTGGCTATGCGGATGAATTCTATTCGCGGTTGGCGGGGCGCGAGCCGCAGATTCCGGTGGAAGGCGTGAAGATGTCGCGCCACAAGATGTTTGTGGAGAGCGATAAAGCGGCGAGGGAATTGGGCTACAAGCCGGGGAAAGTGGAAGCGGCGCTGGAACGCGCGGTGCGCTGGTATGAAGAGCGCGGCTACATCACGAATCGCGCGGGAAGCAAGCGCGTTACGCAGGCTGCTGCGGCATAGTGATATGCAATGAAAATACTGGTCACTTTCGCGCTCGAAACTGAATTTTCGCCGTGGCGCGCGCTGCGCGAGTTTCGTACGGTGCAATGGGGTGACGCTGAAGTGTATCGCGCGCAGATTGGTGCGGCGGAAGTGGTGGTCTTGTTGACCGGCGCGGGACCAAAGCAGGCGCACCTGCAGACGGCGAAAGTGCTTGGGGGCGATCAGGAGTCGATTCATCTTTGCCTTTCATCCGGATTGGCGGGAGCGCTGAAACCGGAATACCGCATCGGCCAGGTTTTGGCGGCGCGTTCCATACGAACGGAGAATGAGCTGACGGATTCGAGCAGCAATCTCTTGCAGAGCAGTGCGGCTCTGCTTTCGTTCGCGGAGGAATGCGGCGCGACGGTGGTGGAGCAGTTCTTCAGCTCCGTCCGCGTGGTGGGCAACGCGGAAGAGAAGCGGCATTTGGGCGAGCGGTCGGACGCTGTGGAGATGGAAAGTTTTGAGATTCTGCTCGAATCGGCTGCGTATGGGATTCCGGCGATCGCGGTCCGCGCCATCAGTGATTCGGTGGACGACAATTTGCCCCTGGATATGAACCGGATTTTTACCGACGACGGGCAGGTGAGTATTCCGCGGGTCCTGGGACAAGTGGCGCTGCATCCTACGTCGGTTCCCGACCTGGTGCGACTGGGGCAGAACAGCAAGCTTGCCGCAGAAGCGCTGGCACAATTTTTGGACAAATACATCACGATGGTATCGGGAAGATTTCAGATTTTGGAGCGGCGGACGGGAGCGGCGGCGTCCTAGGCGCTGACAATTTGCAGAAGATGAGCCAAACCATCGAACACATCGGATCGCACCAGGCACAGCAACCCAAGCGCGGGCACATGCGCGCGGGGGTGTACCGCGGCAAGGGGCAGGTGGTCCTCGAATCCGTGCCGATCCCCGAAATTGGCGAGGGCGAGCTGCTCTTCCGCGTGGCAGCCTGCGGAATCTGCGGCACGGACATCAAGAAAATCCATCACGGTTTCGTTCCACCGCCGCAGATACTGGGGCACGAGCTGGCCGGCACAGTGGTGAAAGTCGGCGTGGGCGTCACCAAATTCAAGGCGGGCGACCGCGTGGTAAGTTTTCATCACATTCCGTGCGGCAATTGTTTTTACTGCGAGCGGAAACTTTTTTCGCAGTGCGCGGGTTATAAGAAGACGGGCCTGACGGCGGGATTCGATCCCAACGGCGGCGGTTTCGCGGAGTACGTGCGCGCGATGCCCTGGATTGTGGAACGCGGGATGATCGCGCTGCCCGCGGACGTCAGCTTTGAGGAAGCCACGTTCGTCGAACCAGTAAATACGTGCTTGAAAGCCGTGCGCAAAGCGCGCATCGCGGCGGGCGAGCAAGTTCTGGTGATCGGCCAGGGCCCCATTGGGATGCTGCTGATGATTCTGGCGAAATACGAAGGCGCGGAAGTTTACGCGAGCGATCCCATGCCGGGACGCCGCGCGGCGAGTCTGCGATTTGGCGCGAAAGAAGTCTTCGATCCCACGAGCCAGAATCTGCAACAGGAAATTCGCGCGCGTACCGGTGGCCGGGGCGCGGACGCCGTGCTCGTGGCTGTGCCCAACCCATCATTGGTGCCCGAGGCTCTGGCACTCGCGCGACCGGGCGGACGCGTGTTACTGTTTGCTCATAACGATCCGGTTCTGCGGCTGGAATTTCCGGCGGCCGCGGTGGGGGTGGAAGAAAAAGAAATCCTGGGGAGCTACAGCGCATCCGTTGACGATCAGGCGGAATCCGCGGCGCTGGTATTCGAGCGGCGACTGCCGGTGCGTGAATTAATTTCCCATCGCTTCCCCCTGGAACAAATCGCGGAGGCGCTGGAATTGGCGGCGCATCCGAAGGACAATACTTTGAAAGTAGTCATAAGGCACGAATGAGCACTCATAGGCAGGGCAGTGGACATATGAACGCCGCAGTTTTGTACGGCGCCGAAAATCTGAAGATCGAGACGGTAGATATCCCCAAGATCAGCGACGACGAAGTACTGGTGCGCGTCGCCGTGGCGTTGACCTGCGGAACCGATCTGAAGGTCTGGAAGCGCGGATATCACGCGCGCATGATTCAGCCGCCTTCGCTTTTCGGGCATGAGCTGGCGGGCGTAATCGAAGAAATCGGCAAGAATGTGAATGGCGGCGTACAGCCCGGCATGCGTGTGCTGCCGGCGAATTCCGCGCCGTGCAATGCGTGTTTCTTCTGCCGCAAGGGGCAGCCGAATCTTTGCGAGGATTTGCTGTTCAATAATGGTGCCTACGCGGAGTACATACGCATACCGGGGCGCATTGTGCGGCAGAACATGATCGAGATTCCCGATGGTATTTCGTTTAAGGATGCCGCGATGGCCGAGCCGCTGGCTTGCGTGCTGCGCGGCGTTCGCGAGACGGGCGTGCATCCCGGCGATACGGTGGTGGTGATCGGTTGCGGGCCCATTGGATTGAAATTTATCCGCATTCTTTCGCAGCGCAAGGTGCGTGTGATTGCCATCGGCAAGCGCAAGAGCCAGATGAAGGCTGCCGAGCGCCTGGGCGCGACAGCGGCGTTTGACGTGGACAAAATCGAAAATCCCGTGGAGTTGGTGCGGCAATTGACCGACGGCGGGCGCGGCGCGGATTCCGTGATCGAAGCTGTGGGGCGCGCGATTACCTGGGAATGGGCCCTGCAAATGGTGCGCAAGGGCGGAACCGTAAATTTGTTTGGCGGCTGTCCCACGGGCACCGAAGTAAAGATTGACCCCGCGGCGCTGCATTATTCCGAGATCACCATAAAGTCCACGTTCCATCACACGCCGCAGTTCATGCGCGAGGCGATGGACACCATCGCGCGCGGAGAAATTCGCTCCAGCGATTTCATTACCGGCGAAGTGGCGTTGGAAGGATTGCCGAAAGTATTTCAGGACATGAAGAACAGAAACGGCGAGTTGAAGACTGCTGTAATTCCCTGACCTTTGCGCAAGTCAGGGCACCATGCTGCCCACACCGGAACTAGAAATCGCGCGCAATTTGCCACCGGCCAATTGCGCACTTGCGGAAGCCGAGCGTTATACGCGCTGGCTGGCGACGCACCACTACGAAAATTTCAACGTGGTTTCCTGGCTCTTGCCGCGGGATTTGCACCAGCATTTCTATAATGTTTACGCGTATTGCCGGTGGTCGGATGATTTGGGCGATGAAGTGGCTGATCCGGCGCGCGCTTTGCTGCTGTTGGACGCCTGGGAATCTGAGCTGAGGCTGATTTACGCGGACGGCGCGGGGCCGGCGCATCCGGTGCTGATCGCTTTGCGTGAAACGATTCGCGCAAAAGATATTCCGCTGCAGCCTTTTTGCGATTTGCTGCGCGCATTCCGGCAGGATCAGACCGTGCAGCGCTACGCCACTTGGGACGAAGTGCTGGACTACTGCGTGTACTCGGCGAATCCGGTGGGCAGGCTGGTGCTTTATCTGTGCGGCTACCGGGATGAGGCGCGGCAGAAGCTTTCGGATTTCACTTGCACCGCCTTGCAGCTGGCGAATTTCTGGCAGGACGTGTCGCGCGACCTGGAGAAGGGCCGGATCTATATTCCGTTGGAGTCGCTCGCGGCGCATGGCTTGACGGAAGCGGATATCGTTGGCAAGCGATTCGATGCGCGCTATGCGGCGCTGATGAAGTCTCTGATTGCGCAGACACGCGAGCTATTCCGTGCGGGCCAGCCGCTGACGCAGACGGTTGAGCGGTTTCTGCGCGTGGATTTGGAAATGTTCAGCGGCGGGGGGCTCGCCATTCTCGACGCGATTGAAGCGTCTGGGCACAACACGCTGGAGCACCGGCCGTCGCTGAGCAAATGGACGCAGGCTAAACTCTTGGGGAAGACGCTGGCGGTAAGCGTATTTGCGCGCGGGCGAAATTCGCGGCACGCGGCCGCTAGCGGCGATGCGGAATCCAGGCCACCATCTGACGCGGAGGCGCGGGACGCCGCGATTCCGGGCAATCGCAGAGTTATCAGGCTCCAGTCCTATTCCGACGCGGTTCGCGAATCCTACGCGGAATGCAATCGCATTGCGCGTGCGGCGCGCAGCAGCTTTTATCTGGCGTTCTTCGGGCTGCGCAAGGAAAAACGCAATGCGCTTTGCGCGCTGTATGCTTTCATGCGTTTGATTGACGACGTTTCGGACGAGCCGGGTGATCTGGAATCGAAGCGCCAGGCTCTGGCGCGTTGGCGCGGGATGTTGGACCAGGCGATCGGCGGCGCGACCAGCGGCCACGCCGTGCTTCCTGCGCTGGCCGATACCATCGAGCGCTTCCAGATTCCTACGCGCTATTTTCACGATCTGATTCTGGGCGCGGAAATGGATCTCACCGTCTCGACATATGCGACGTTCGATCGCCTGAGCGAATATTGTTATCGCGTGGCGGGAACGGTGGGATTGACATGCCTGCACGTCTTTGGGTTCAGCGATCCGAAAGCGCCTGATCTCGCCGAGCGCCTGGGCCTCGCGTTCCAGCTGACGAATATCATTCGCGACGTGGGCAGCGATTACGCGATGGGGCGAATTTATCTGCCGCAGGAAGATCTGGATCGCTTCGGCATCCGCGCGGAAGAATTGCGCGGCCCCGTCACACCCCAGCTGCAGGAATTGCTCGCGTTTGAAGCGGAGCGCGCGTGGCAGATGTATCAGGAAGGCGCGCCTCTCGTCTCCCGCGTGAATGCGGACAGCCGGGCTACTCTTTGGGCGTTGGTGCGCACCTACAGCAGTTTGCTGGGGCGCATCGAAGAGCGGGAATTCGACGTCTTTTCCGGACGCATTTCGCTCTCAAGCGCAGAAAAAATCCAATATCTGCTGACGGCGGGCCTCGCGGCGCGACGGGCTGGCTGGTGGAAGGGTGATGTCCTCGCAAAGCGTTCTAGTCATCGGCGGCGGACTGGCGGGGCTGTCGTCCGCCGTCGCGCTGGCTGAAGCGGGCCTGCAGGTCCGGCTGCTGGAAAAACGTCCGCACCTGGGCGGCCGTGCTACTTCCTACACGCTGCCCGATGGCAGCGAGGTGGACAATTGCCAGCACGTCACGCTGGGCTGCTGCACGAATTTAGCGGACTTTTATTCGCGCGTTGGCGCCAGTGAAAAGATTCGCTTCTACGATCGCCTGTATTTTGCCGACGCCAACGGGCAGCGCTCCATCATCGAAGCCGCGCCGTTGCCTGCGCCGCTGCATATGGCGCCGTCGTTCCTGCTGTTTCGCGCGCTGACGCTCGCCGACAAGCGCTCTATCGCGAATGCCATGCTGGCCATCGCGCGTTCGGGCGGCAATCCGCCGCGCATCGAGGGAATCTCGATGCTGGATTGGCTGCATCGCATGAATCAGACCAGCGACGCGATTGAGCGGTTCTGGCGCGTGGTGCTGGTGAGCGCGCTGGATGAGGAACTCGCGCGCACCGATGCGCGCTACGGCATCGAAGTGTTCTGGAAGGCGTTCCTGGGAAATAGCACGGGCTACCGCGTGGGGATTCCCACAGTGCCGCTGGCCGATCTGTACGAAGGATGCCGCGAAGCGATTGTGCGGCAGGGCGGGGAAGTACGGCTCCGCTGCGGAATCCGTGAAATTCGCGTGAAGGGAAATTGCTTCGCGGGCGCGGTGCTCGATGATGGTACGGAAGTTTTCGCGGATGCTTGCGTTTCCGCGGTGCCGCATGACGCGCTGCTGGATCTGCTGCCGCCCGAGTGTACGGAAGCGAACACGCCACTCGAGGGCTTGCGGCATCTGAAAACTTCGCCGATCACCGGCGTGCACCTGTGGTTCGACCGGCAGGTGATGACCGAGCCGTTCTTGACATTGCTGGATCACACCACGCAGTGGGTCTTCAACAAGACGCTTTTGTACAAGGCGGATGAAACGAATCATCGCGCGGCGCGTCCAAGCGAGGAGCAGGCCTCAGGACGGTTGAGGATCCAGGGCAATACTTGCAGCTGGTGATCAGCGCCTCCTACGATCTGATTCCGCGCTCCCGGCAGGAAATCATCGAACTGTGCCGCCGCGAACTCGCCGCGGTGCTGCCGTTGACGCGCGAAGCGCAATTGCGCAAGGCCACGGTGATCAAGGAAGTGAACGCGACGTTTTCGCCGGAGCCGGGCTCCGACCACTGGCGGCCGGAGCAGAGAATTCCGCTGGCGAATTTGTATTTGTGCGGCGATTGGACGCGTACGGGCTGGCCCGCCACGATGGAAGGCGCGGTGCGCAGCGGATATTTGGCGGCGGAGGCGGTGCTGGCGGATCGCGGAGAGCCACGTACTTTTCTGCGGCCGGATTTACCGTTCGAAGGCCTCAGCAGGATCTGGGCAGGCCGAAATAATGGAGTGCGCTCGTGAGTGAATGGCGCGGTGGGAATGTGGTGCTGCTCGCGGCTGTCGCGCGGCGTCAGCGGGCGGTCGGCCGCGCGATCGTTCCAGACCCGCACGACAAAATGAAAATGCATCTTGCAATTTCCGCCGCAGGGGTGTGTTATACAGAGGATGGCGGCCGTTCCTGGCAGCCACGGAATCGCGGTACTCGCGCCGATTTTCTACCTGACAGGCATCCCGGTTTCAGCCAGTGTGTGCATGAGCTGCTCCCCGCGGCGGATGGAAAGCGCTTCTGCCGGCTCAATCACTGCGGCACGTATCGGAGCGATTCTTCCCACGGCCGCCGCCATTTACGGCGCTTGATTCGATGACCTTTCCACACCCGATTGTGAAATCGTCAGAGGCACAAAAACATTCGGAGTAGCATGAATTAACCCCTTAGGAGGTCCGATGGACCGGAAGTATAAGCAGAGGGGCTACAGCGACCGCGATTCCCAGGAAAAGAAAAGAGAAAGAAGCGAACGCCCCAGCGGCGAGCCGCGCCCCAAGCAGGATTCCATGGGCCCGCGCACGCCGCGCATGGTTGGTACGGTGATGAGGGCGCGTTGCTCCAGTTGCGGTGCGGTCCTGATGCCCGGATTTGATCCCAACGCTGAATGCCCGCGCTGCCATACCGAATTGCATTGCTGCAAACAGTGCGTGCATTTCGATACGGGCAGGCAATTCGAATGCACGCAGCCGATTCCCGAGCGCATCGCCAAAAAAGACGCCAAGAACGATTGCACGTTCTTCGAATTTCGCATGACCGTGGAGAAAGACACTTCACCAGTGACCTACGCCAGCGCCACTCCGGCGCCGACCAACCCCGGACGTCCGAACGACGCGCGCAAGGCATTCGAAGATCTCTTCAAGAAGTAACGGCTTCCAACCACGCGGTTTTGCCCATCTCTCTGAGCATCTGGATTCGTTTCGTCAATTTGCGGAAGAACTATTGCGGGCGCGGGTTTGCCTTCGTAGCGGCGCACTTTAGTGCGCCATCGGAGGAGCGTTTCCGCTCGATGGCGGTCTAAAGACCGCCGCTACGAAACCTCTGAATTCGTTTCGTCGATTTTTTCGCCGGCCGGAGCTTCGTTTATTTCGGAGGCAAGGGGAACAGGGTCGGTTCGGCGGCAGGCTGATTCGCGATGGCATCCAGTTGGGGATAATGAGAGCGGAGTGTTTCTGGAACTTTTACTTTGTTGCCGGTCAGAAGATTGATCAGCTGCAGCGCGTTAACAATTCCTTTCGCTTCGAAATGATTGTTGGTGACGACAAACGTCGTTCTGGCATTTTCCGCCACGTGTGCGATGCGTTTCGCCCAGGGTTCCAGCTCTTCTTCGGAATACAGATAGTTGTAGCGCTCGGATGGGGGTGAAGCCGGATCGTCGCTGAACCAGGTGTCGTAGCGGCGGCCGTGCAGGCGCACGTAGCCGATGGCGGATGTGACGCGTTCGCTGGGCGTGATGGAGCGGCCGATCAGCGGCTGATCGATGTTGCAGAAACCCACACCGCGTTCGTGCAGCAGATTGTAGAACTCTTTTTTCGCCCAGGATGCATGGCGAACCTCCACCACCAGCGGATAGGCGCCAAAGTCATCAAGGATGTGATTCAGCCGCGCGAGATTTTCAGGCGTGTAGTGGAATGAAAAAGGGAACTGCAGCAGCACTGCGCCCAGACGGTTCGCGGCGCTCAAGATATCGAAGCCGGCGCGCACGATTTTAACGTCCTCGGCGGTCGCGTCGTCTTGATGCGTGAATTTCTGCCAAAGCTTCGCGGTAAACAGGAAACGCGGGTTCGCGGCGATATATTTGAGCCACTGTACAGCGAACTCCGGCTGTAAAGGGTGATAGAACGAAGTATTTATTTCGATGGTGTCGAAAAAATCCGCCAGGTACGCAGCTTCGTGAAATCCTTTCGCGCGACGCTTGGGATATAGGATGCCCTTCCAGTCGGGATAGGACCATCCCGCGGGCCCTACCAGGATGCGCGCCGGGTTGAGTTCGACTGTTTTAGATTTCGCAATCATGATGGGCCTATCGCCTCTGCATCGTCGTTCGTCGAGCGTATGACGCTGGCGCGGAGACTGTCAAATGCGGCCACAGGAGCGCAACACGATACCGTGTTCCGTTGCGGAACGCAGGAAGAAACGGCTCAATTCGACGTCGCGTTTCCGTAGGCTGCGAGGTTGCAACTCCGGTGGCGCAGCGCTATGCTGGAATTGCCTCGATGCCCAGACTTTTTCCGTCCGCAATCAGCGAAAGACCAGGGTGCCCCGATGAAAATAACCTACAGTCAGGTGGAAACCGAATATCATGCCATCATTGAACACGAAACCGCGCGTCACGCCGCAAAACTAAATCGCATTCTGAAACGTTATTCTCCGGATCTGGTGGTGCTGCACGGCTCGCTGGAAAAGACGCCGCGCAAGATTGAATTTAATTATTCGCTGAATCTGAGCCTGCCCACCGGCACGTTGCACGCGACCGGAGTGGGAGCAGACGTGCTGGGCAGCGCCAAAGCCGCGTTCGCCGAACTGGAAGTGCAGGTGAAGAAGCATCAGGCCAAGCTGCGCAAGGATTACGTCTGGAAGCGGAAGCGGGCCATCGCCTTGCCCACGCCGCGCGAAGCGCCGTCTTCTGACTAAGGGCGACTAAGCGCGCGCCGCCGCAGCCATAGGTCTGCTGCGATGCGCGCGTGCGCTACCAGCTTTGCGTGGATATGTGGCTCAGTTCGTCGCCACCGCGTAAATCGGGGCGAGGTCGCTGCGTTTTGCAACGCTTTCGCTGCCCGCTTCCTTCTTGATGTCGTCGAGGTCACGGCGAGCTTCGGCGAAATGGCCGGCCGCTTCTTTTGCATTGCCCGAAAGTTGCAAGGCCCGGCCCAGCAGGTACTGACTCTGCGCCAGCAGCGCGCGAAGGCCAAGCTTTTCGCTCTGGTTCAGCGTGCCGTTCAGCGCGTCCCGCGCCTTCGCGTAATTCTTTGTGGCGATCAGCGCCTCCGCCAGATAAACCGAGCAGTCCACGGAAAGGAATTTCAAGCCGAGCGCGTCCGCGTCGCCCGAGAGGCCGCGGAGCGTACCTGCTGCCGATGCCGCGCCGCCTTGCTTGACGGCCAGCTTAGCGGTGCCGACCTTGGAAAGTAAGGTGAGCTGCCGATCGCTGGTCTTCGACGCCGATTGCAGGGCCTGTTGATAGGTTGCTGCAGCGGACTTGAAGTCTCCCTGATAGAAAAAACTGTCGGCTTCATCATTCAGCGCCTGGGCCACCTGGATCTCGTTTTTCGTGTCCCGCGCAATTGCCAGCGCTTCGTTCAGACTCTTGCGCGCGTCGTCACTTCGGCCGATTTGCGCCTGTGCGCGACCGTAATCAATCAAGACTTCCGCGAGCCATTGGCCGGTTTCTTTGATGTCGCGCATGGTTTTCAGCGCGTCCTGCTCCGAGCTAAGAGCTGCGCCGAAGCGCCCTTGATAGCCGAAGAGCACGCCCAGGCTGGCCGATTCGATCGCCGCGCCTCGCTTGTCGTTAGCCGAGCGGCGCAGGTCAAGCGCCCGCAGATATTGTTCCACGGCCCTGTCGTATTGGCCCAGCCGCATGGAGGTCTCGCCGAGATTGTGCACCGTGTCGGCAATGTCGCTGGGTACGTTAAGCTTCTCGCGAATCGAGAGAGCCTGCGAAAAATAGGTGCGGGCATCCTCGTAATCACCCTTCAGCAGATACGTGTTTCCGATATTGCTCAGCGCCACCGCTTCGCTGTTTTCGTTTCCGGAGTCCATCTGAATTTGCAAAGCCTGCTTCAAGAGGGTCAAGGCCTTATCGAACTGGCTGTGGTCATTATAGAAGCGGGCGATATCGTTCAAGACGTCGCCGGTGCCGGATTTGTCGCCGATGTCCCGGCGCAGCTGCAACGCTTCGTTGAAATCCTTCAGCGCGGCGTCGTTTTTGCCGAGGATGGCTTCCATCTGTCCGATCATTTCCAGGCTGTCGGCGATGCCTTTCTTCAGGCCCAGGCGGCGCTTGATGTCGAGCGATTGCTGAAAACTTTGCAACGCATCCTGAGGTTTATTCAGCACGGAGTAGGCCACGCCGATGGCTTGCAGTATCTGCGCTTTCTCCTCGTCATTGCCCAGCTCGATGGCCATGCTTTGCGCGCGGTTCAAGTAATCGAGTCCCGCTTGTGCGTCGCCTGCTTCGATTTCCACGCGGCCCATGGCCAAAAGGCCGTCCACGCGTTTGGGATCGAGCTTCAGCACGTTCGCAAAAGTCTCGCGCGCCTGGTCAAAAGCTCCGGAGTTTTCTTGCAGCCGGCCGAGATCGAACAGCACGTCCGCATTGTCGGGCGCAACTCTTACAATGCTCTGATAGGCCTCGATAGCTTTCGGATAGTTGTTCAAAATCTCGTCGTTGCGCGCGGCGATCAAGTACCGCTCGACGTCCGGAAGCTTGGCGCTCAGCTCGACGGCCTTGCGCGAATTCTGTTCGGCCTCGTTATCCTGGCCCAGGTCCTGATAGGCGTGGGCGAGTTGCGAATAAGCCAGCGCAAATTCAGGATCTTCCTTGGTGGACTCCTGGAACGACTTCACTGCTTCCAGATTCTGCCCCTGACGCTGTAGTTGCAGGCCATCGCCGTAAGCGCGCAGGGCCGGAAGGGAAGCGGAAGAGGGTTTGAACGACTGCGCCTGAAGTTCTTTGACCGCGCTTCTGGAAAGATCGAGATTCTGGCGAATGTCCGTGGCCAAGTGATCCACTGTGGAGAGGATTTCTTTGTCGCTCGCGGCTTCGGTCTTGAGCTTGGTGGTGTGCCCGCGCTTCAAATCCTGGACGGTGGCATCAATGCGAATCTGGTCTCCGAATTTCGCGTACTGACCCCACACGATTGTTTCGGCGTTGCTGAATTCAGCCACGCGCTGAATCGTCGGCGCGTCCAGTGTGGCGTCCGGCGCAATCCGCAAATCCCGCAAAATCTGGCCAACGCGCTCGGACGAGACGAGGCGGAGCCTTGCCGACTGGCCGACGTCCGTGCTCAACATCTCGGCCAGGCTCGAGCCCAGCCAGTCCAGCGACGTATCGCCGGAAGCATTGCGAAAGGGGAGAATCGCCAGCGAGAGGGCAGGGGGGGCGGTGGCCGGCTTCTCCCCGAAATTTCCGAACAACCGCGCGCGAAAAATGAAAGCGGCCGCGGCGAGAAAAATCACGGCCGCGCATGCGCCAACGATCATCCACTTCTTCGGCCGGGCCGCGACGGGCTGCGGCGGCGTGTGGATCGTCACCGTTTTGGACGTGCCGCCGTGCCAGGCTTCCAAATCTTCCCGTATTTCCCGGGCCGACTGATAACGCAACTTCACGTCAATTTGCAGGCACTTTTCCGCCACATCGCTGAGGAATTTCGGCAGCGTCGGATCGGCTTCGACCGCGCGTTTGGGCAGTTCACGCGTCCGCTTGAACATGGACGCCTGAACGGTGTCCGCCTTGTAGGGCATATCGCCCGTAAGCAGTTGATAGAAAATAACACCCAGCGTGAACAAGTCTGAGCGCGCATCCACATGCTCACCCATCACTTGTTCCGGAGACATATAGTCGGGCGTGCCGAGCATCACTCCGGTCTGGGTCATGCCGCCCATCTCTGTGGAGCGCGCGATGCCGAAGTCCATCACCGAAATCCTGCCGGACTTCGCCTCCACCATGATGTTCTGCGGCTTCAAATCGCGATGCACCACGCCTTCCGCATGTGCGGCTTCCAAGGCGAGGCACACTTGCTCCATCACCCGGACGGACTCTTCGATTTTCAGTTTCCCTTGCTGGTCTACGATGTGTTTCAGGTCCTGGCCTTCGATGAACTCCATGGTGATGAATTTGATCCCGTCGGCTTCGCCGAGATCGAAAATTCGAATCACGTTTTTATGGGTCACCTGGCGCGCCAGGATGAGTTCCTGTTTGAAGCGATGCAGAATTTCCGGATTTACCGCAAGCTCGGGACGAATCACTTTCAGCGCCAGGAAGCGATCCAGTTCGCGATCGCGCGCTTTATATACAGCGCCCATGCCGCCCTGACCAAGCAGTTGCATGATTTCGTAGCGCGTGCCGAGGATGGTGCCGGGTGCGAGGGACGTGCCGGAAGCGGCGAGGCCACCGGTGCCGGGATTGGGCGCCGCGACGGACCAGGCCTTGCCAACTTCGCTCACAGGCGTCAATACGCCCGTGGCCACCGCGATCGTCGCGCCCTCGAAATCAAATGGGGTGTCGCACTTGGAACACCGCGCAGCGGCCGGCGGATTGACGGTGTGACAATGAGAGCATTCCATTTTTTTTATGCTGTGTGGGTCTGAGCCAAAAGAACACTAAAGCTTCCGTGCCGCGAAATCAAGCGTGTTTGCGCCTAAATTCGTGCACCTAGAGTAATAAAAAGGGCAATCAGTCTCGATTTTGTCGCGAGCCTTGGACTGCGGAAACTCAAGTGTCCAAGTGCAGTCTGAGCCGGCGCGTTGTTCCGGCGTGAACCTTCCATGGGCTTTGCTTGTGCTCGACGAAGCGACCTTTAGTGCCGTAGTGGCACAGCGAAACGGCCGCGCACGCGGCAACGTGCGCCGCGTTTTAGACGAGCGTCCTGATATGTCCTGATTTGTCCCTAAGTGTTCGTTGCGCCACCGGCAGAGTTCGGGCAACAGTAGTCGCCCTTGCAATTGTCATGGCGAGCGTTCGCTGACTTGGCCCCAAAGTCCGGCTTCGCTTGCGGCTCAGCCCATCAACAGAAACGAAAATCGTACGATGGCGTCGTTGGTTCGACGCGGGCCCTTTCCCTGCGCTTTCGGCTGTTCGTAGGTGCTCAAGTACTAGCTCGGCTTTTGCGGAAAACCTGTATCGGAGGCATGAATGATCTCGACCTTTGCGCGGACGGCAATGCCAGTGGCTGATTCGGCGGCACACGAGCGGTTGCGCACGACGCCTGGCTCGCAGCGGCAAAACACGCGACGGGTAGTACTGCGAGCCGCGCTTTGCGCGTTGCTGATAGCCGTTGCCGTGCTGATCACGCCTCCCGCCCGAGGCCAAGCTGTGACCGCCAATATACCGGACGGCAATCAGCCGCATGGGATTGCGATCAATCCCGTCACCAATAAGATCTACTTCGCGGACAACGATGGCACGCTGACGGTGGTGGACGGCGCGACGAACGCGGTATCAACTTTGTCCTACGGTGGTCTTGGCAACTGGGCGGTCGCCGTCAACCCTGTAACCAACTTCGTGTACGTGGCAGACCGTTCCCAATCCACAGTGGACGTGTTCAGTGGCGCCACGGCGACGGCGCCCGCGGCTTTCGTGACGTCCATCACCCCCGGCGGCGGGAACCTTTATGCGATTGCACTGAATCCGGTAACGAACATGGTTTACGTGGCCGACGATGGGAATGGCTACGTGATTGTGATTGACGGAAGTTCGAACGCCGAAGTGACCACGGTGCCGTTGGGAGGCTCGCCAGTCCTGAACCTGCCGGTTTCCATCGCCGTAAATCCCGCGACGAACACGATCTACGCGGTGGATAGCGATACGAATGCGGTTTCGGTGATCAGCGGCAGCAGCAACAGCGTAATAGCGACACTTACAGTTGGTTCCAATCCAGAGTCCGTCGCGGTAAACGCGGCCAGCAACAAGATTTACGTTGCGAACATGGGCTCGAACAGCGTCAGCGTGATAGACGGCGCGACGAATACCGTCTCCGCGACTCTGACCGATCCCAATGCAAATAGTCCGGTGGCGGTTGCGGTGAATCCAGCGACCAACCAAATTTTTGTAGCCAACAGCGGCAGCAGCAACACCACGATCATAAACGGGGCCACGAATGTCGTCACAGACGTGCAGACCTCCGCAGGAACCTCCACCTTCACTTCGGTCGCGGTAGATACATCCACAAACCAGGCTTACGTGGCGAACTCGGGTAACGGGACCGTCATCGTGATTAACGGTTCCACTTTTTCTGAGACGCAGCAGCTGACGGCGCAACCTAATACGGGGCAGATCGCCGTCAACCCGGTAACTCATAAAGTTTATGCGGCAGATTATACGAGCGGCGGCCCGGTCGGGATTACGGTGATTGACGGAGCCGCGAATACGGTGCAGCCTATTTCCCCTCCCAATCAGGAGCCGGCGGTGGTGGCGGTAAACCCTGTGACCAACCTGATTTACGTGGCGAATAGTGTTTCCAACAATGTTTCGGTGATTGATGGTTCGACCAATACGTTGCTAACCACGGTGACGGCCGATGCGCAGCCCGCTGCCATCCTCGTCGATCCGGTGAACAATCTGGTTTATGTGGCGAATCGTAGCGGCGGCGATATCACGGTGATCGACAGCACGTTCAATACGTCAACGATCACATTTACTTCGCCGCTCGCTCCGGACGAATTGGCGTTCAACCCGGTACTGAATAGTGTCTACGGAGCCAGTCGGGGTACCGGTTTGGGTTTTCAGTTCTTTTCGCAAGATGGAAGCCAAACGATTGATCCGTTCGGCTTGTTCGCGGGCACATCTCCATCCGCAGTGGCTACCAACCCGGCCCAGGGCTTTAATGTCTATGTGGTCGCCAACACTCCCGGTATTCAAGTAAGCGACATTCATGGCGGATTTGGCACGAGTATATGCGGCGGCGCCGCAATTCCGGAAGCAATGGACGTAAACGCGACAACCAATGACATCTACGTCGCGTGTGGCGACGGCACGGTGGATATCATGCACGGGGCTGACAGTTTCGAACCCGGAAATACCGTGACGCTCAATCCTCCGGGAATGGTCCGAGCACAAGCCGTTGCAGTAAACCCACTCACGAATATGGCGTACGTTGCTGACACTGGTAGCTCGAATGTGTACGTCATCAACGGCGCGAACGCCTCGGTCGCAGCGACCATCCCGATTACATCCGTGTCTTCCAATGCTATAAGTCCCGTGGCGGTCGCTGTGAACGTGGCCACGAATAAGATTTACGTGGTCAGTCAGGATAACCAGAACAATACCCCCAACGTCACGATCATTGATGGCGCGACGAATACGATCCTCGGCATGATTCCGCTGCTCGCGCCCGGCGCTTTCACCGGCGAAATTGCCGCCAACCCGGTCACCGGGAACATTTACGCGCTCGATTGGATGGCCAGCACGATTGATGTGATCACGGAAAATGTGCTGCTGCCCAATGCGCTGCAGACCACCATCAATCCGTTGCCGGCAAATACCACCAACACAACCTCGCCGACTTTTACGTTTTCCACCGCAAACGGCCTCAGCAGCGCTCCGGTCACGGGCGTTTATTACCAGGTGGATACGCAGCAAGGCGCCTGGACGGTGGCCATCTCCAGTGGCGGAGGAAATTTCACGGGCGCCACGTCCGGCATCACGCCGGGCTTCCACATTCTCTACGCGTATGCCACGGACGGCGAAGACGGTGCGGCAGGAAATTCCGGGCCCTTCGGCGCGCAGAACGGTCCGTTGGTCGGCACGATCGCTTCGTATGGTTTCTTGGTCGCGCCGCCCATCGCCATTACAAATTATTACGGAGCTTTTGGAACCTTCGGAGTGGGAACCACGTCGACTGTCTTCAATCCCATCCTGATCAACGCTGGACCGGCGCCCATGACCTATTCGTTCGCGATTACGGGACCGAACAGCCCGGACTTTCCACTCATTCCCAACTATCCTTCGCCTTCCTATCCGCTGTGCACGATGCCGAGCGGTACGCTCGTGGGGAATTCCGTGTGCGAGGTTGACCTCACTTTCTCGCCGTCCATGCTCGGGCCAGAATCCGCAACGCTTACGTTCACCGACAATTCGCTGGGCATTCCGGACAGCACGCAGTCAATCAACCTGACTGGTACGGGTGTGGCGGCTTCGGTGTTCAGCAGTCTCACGCCATCGCAGAGCATTTCCGTGGGCACCAGCTCAATCAATCTATCCGGAACGATTTCCAACGCTGGAAATTTTCCGCCCAGCGGCGAAATGGTTGCGATCACCATCAACTCCGTGACGCAGAACGCGACGATTGGCGCAAACGGCACTTTCGCCACCGCATTCAACACGTCTGCCATTCCCGCATCTGGAACGCCTTATCCCATCACCTACAGCTATCCCGGCGATGCCAATTTCGCGAACGGGATGAACAGCAGCACCACACTCACCGTGAATGCGGTCAGTACATTCTTCGGTGGCACGGTAGCACTGCTGGGAACCGGCACCGGCGCCGTCACAGACAATCAAGGTCCGCAAATTAATTGCAGTGAAGCCGGCGGAGTCACGGCCGGAACGTGCTCGGGCAACTACGCGAGCGGGACATCACTGACATTAACCGCTAACCCCACCGCGCCGACCACGTTTGGAGGATGGGGAGGAGACTGCGCCAGCTTTGGCACGGCTCTCAGCTGTTCGTTCACCGTGGGTTCGACGTTCGCCGCGACGGCTAATTTCGTCGCCCCGCCAACCACAATCAATGTGACGTTCCCGGCAGGGACAAATTCTACGCAGGTGGCCAGGTTCGCCTGCCCCTCGGGTCACACTCCCTGCACAGACGCCAACGCCCACGAACTGCAACTAACCATACCCAGCGTGAACACTGCTCTCCCGATGACGGTGCTCGCCACGGAAGTTCCGCCGGCGCAAGAAGACGGCCTCTGCGAATCGGGTGACACAGTCTTGAACGATTTCGATTGCCGCTTCGAGACGTTCTTCAACGGCGGCGCAAGTGGGAACGACATTATCGTCCCGCTCTGCGATCCCTACGCCAACGGCAACTGCGTGCACTACACGGTGTATTCCACCACCGGTGGGCCGGGCACCGAACCCAATCCAAGCCTCTACAGCGGAGGCGTGTACTGGCAAATCACCTGGAACAACGACACCTTCACGCCGCCATCGAGCCACTGGCTCAACAGCGTGCCGCAGGTTTACGACGATCCGGATGCAACGCCCACACCCGGAGCAGCCATCGGGACGAATTGCAACCTGCCGATGACCATCAACGGTGTAAACCAGACCTATTCCTGCCAATTCGAATTCAACATCACGACGTTCTTCAATCCAACGCAACCGGTGGACGCGGGAATTGGCGCCTCCACGAAACAATTCAACGATGTCGTCGTCGCCTTCCCGCCCACTTCGGAACTACCGCTGAATTCTGCTCCAGCGTTTACCAGCGCGCCGAGCGCCACGTTTACCGTGGGCACGCCGGCGCACGTTCGTCGTGAGCGCCACCGGATTCCCCACGCCCACGATCAGCGCCGCCGCTTTGCCAGCCGCCATAACTTTGAATACGGTGACGGGCATTCTGGGTGGCACGCCGACGACGGCCGGCGTTTCCAACGTCACCTTCACAGCAGCCAATACGGTAGCTTCCACTCCACAATCCTTCACTCTAACCGTGGCAAAAGGGACGACCGCGTTTGTAGCCTTGCCGTCATCGCAAGCGATTCCGTTCGGCACCGCGTCGATCAATTTGTCCGGCACGATTGCGGCTGGATCCGCTTTCCCACCCAGCGGCGAGACGGTTACGATTACCATCAACGGCGCTTCACAACCCGCCACGATTGGCGCAAACGGCGTTTTCGCTGCGACGTTTAGCACCGCGACGATTCCAGCGTCGGCGACGCCGTACCCGATTACCTACAGCTACGGCGGTGATACGAATTTCGCGAACGTGAGTAACAGCAGTACCACGCTCACCGTCAATGCGCTGGCTACGTTCGTCTCCGGCTCGGTGCAGCTGCTCGGAACCGGCAACGGCGGCGTTACGGACAATCAGGGCCCGCAAGTAAACTGTAGCGAAGCGAATGGAATCACCACAGGCACCTGCACAGGCAGCTACGCCGGCGGCACGCTAGTCACTTTTACGGCCACGCCTACCGCGCCGACGACCTTTGGCGGCTGGGGCGGAGCATGCGCCAGTTCCGGAACTTCGTTAACGTGCTCGGTCCTGGCGAGTTCCACATTTTCCCTGACGGCGAATTTTGTCCCGGCGCCGAAGACGGTCAACCTGACGTTCCCAACCGGAGCGAATCCTCCGCCGCAAGAAGCGATTTTTGACTGCCCGTCGAACACCAATCCCTGCACCGATCCCGACGCGCACGCTTTGCAGTTATCCATACCGAACGTGAACTCCACAGTCGCCGTCACGGTTCTTGCGACGGAAGTTCCGCCATCACAAGCCGACGGCCTCTGCGAATCGGGCAACACCGTGCTGAACGATTTCGACTGCCGCTTCGTTACGTTCTTCAGCGACGGCACCGATACGCACAGCAACACGATCGTGCCGCTGTGCGATCCGTACGCGAACGGCAATTGCGTGCATTACCTGGTGTACTCCACCGCCGGAGGACCCGGCGTCGAGCCCAATCCGAGTTCCTATAGCGGAGGCGTGTACTGGCAGATTACCTGGAACAACGATAGCTTCGCGCCACCCGCCACTTATTATTCCGGCAGCACGCCGCAGGTGTACGACGATCCCGATTACGCGCCGACTCCGACGTCGGCGGTGGGCACCAGCTGCTCGCAGCCGATGACGGTCAATGGAGTGAACCAGACGTACTCCTGCCAATTCGAATTCAATATCACCACGTTCTACAATCCCACGCAGAAAGTAGATGCTGGGATTGGAGCTTCCACCAAGCAATTCAACGACGTGGTGGTCGCGTTCCCGCCGACGCTGGCAGGCTCGAATCCAGTGGTACTGCCTCCGACGGCGAGCGCGCCGGCGATCAGCGGCGCATGTTTGAGTGGATGCGTGAACACTGTAAACACGATCGCCTTCACGGTCGGTACGGGAGGAACATTCCAAGTAGTGCCGACGGGTTACCCAGCGCCGAAATTGACTGAGACTGGAACCCTGCCGAGCGGTATCACGATGAACAGCCTCACCGGTATTCTGGGCGGCACGCCAGCCTCTGGAACCAGCGGCAGCTTCCCGATCAGCTTCACCGCGACGAACAGCACCGGCACCACCACGCAAAACTTTACGCTCACTGTCAGCGCGCAGAGCCAAACGATTACGTTCCCGGCTCCCGCATCGCCGGCAGTTTACAACTCCACCTTCGCGGTCAGCGCCACGTCAACTTCAGGCCTCACCGTAACGATCGCGGCTTCGGGAGTTTGCACCATCTCCAGCGGCACCGTAACGATGACCAGCGGCACCGGCACCTGCACGTTGACGGCGTCGCAAGCCGGCAACGCGAATTACGGTCCTGCGCTGAACGTGGTGCGCACCGTCACCGCTTCGCTCGCGAGCCAGGCAATTTCGTTCGCAGCTCCCACTTCTCCGGCTGCTTACAACTCCACGTTCGCAGTCAGCGCCACGTCAACTTCAGGTCTCGCCGTCACGATTGCTGCATCGGGAGTTTGCACCGTCTCCAGCGGCACCGTAACGATGACCAGCGGCACCGGAACTTGCACGCTTACGGCATCGCAGGCCGGCAATGCCAACTACAGTGCTGCCACGAACGTCGTGCGTACCGTCACAGCCGCGCTCGTCAGCCAGACAATTACGTTCGTAGCTCCCGCGTCGCCAGCTGCGTACAACTCGACGTTCGCGGTCAGCGCCACATCAACTTCAGGGCTCACGGTAACGATTGCCGCATCGGGAGTTTGCACGATCTCCAGCGGAACGGTAACGATGACCAGCGGCACCGGCACCTGCACGTTGACGGCATCGCAAGCGGGCAATGCGAACTACAGTGCCGCAACAAACGTTGTGCGCACCGTGACAGCCGCGCTCGCCAGCCAAACAATTTCGTTCACTGGCGCTCCGACGTCTGCGCCGTACGGCAGTTCGTTCACCGTTACCGCGTCCGCGACGTCTGGACTGGCGGTGACGATAACTTCTTCAGGCGTCTGTTCGATTTCGGGCAGCACCGTGAGCATCACCGCCAGTACGGGCACTTGTACTCTGACGGCGTCGCAGGCGGGCAACACAAATTACAGCGCGGCTCCAGCGAAAAGCCAATCCACCACGGCGACCAAGGCCAACAGCACGACCGCGATCACTTCCAATACCCCGAATCCTTCAGCCGTTAACCAGGCTGTGACCATCGCCTTCAAAGTGACTGGCACCGGAACTCCCACGGGCAGTGTGACCGTCACGGCCAGCGCGGGCGGCAGTTGCACCGCAACGCTCAGTTCCGGCGCGGGATCGTGCACCATCACGTTCGCGGCAGCGGGATCGCCGACGCTCACCGCCGTCTACGCCGGTGACGGCAATTTCAACGGCAGCACCTCAACAGCGGTCACGCAGACCGTCAACTCCGGCACCGGCTCGACTTTGAAAATCTCGCCGGCCGCTATGAACTTCGGCGTGGCTTACGTCGGCATTCCCGCTTTTGCCTCCACCACGCTCACCAATACCGGAACGTCGATGATCACCTTCACTAATTTCACCATCGCGCCAATTTCGGGTGACGATTCCACCGGCTTCCTGGGCGTGGAGTTGTGTCCCAAGACGCTCAATCCAGGAAAGAGTTGCACGATTCTGATGAGCTTCACCTCCGACTCCAACGTCACCAAGACCCACGCCGCAAACCTGGTGATCGCGGACAACGCCGCAGGCAACCCGCAAATGATTCTGATGTCGGCCACAGTCATCAATCCAATCGTTTCTCTGAGCGCCACGAGCGAGAATTTTGGCAATCAGAAGACGGGAACCACCAGCGCTGCGAAGTCGGTCACGCTGACCAACTCCGGATCCACGCCTCTGATTCTCTCGGTCCTGAACCTCAACGGAAACTTCGCCTTCGCTTCCGGCACCACTTGCACCAGCAGCTCGACGCTCGCGCCCGGCGCCAATTGCCAGATGAAAATCACATTCACACCAACGACGAAGGGTTCGAAAACAGGCAGCGTTACGATTGGAGACAACGCGCTTTTCAGCACCTCAACCATCAGCCTTTCAGGCAGCGGGAATTAGTGGATTAGGCTTGCCGCGCCAAGCTCCGTCTTCGGACTAGAGGGGACTGAGCGCGGATTTTCGCAATCAGGGGTCCGCCGCGATTCGCGGGTATTCTGCGTGCGCGGCCAGTTCTGCGGACGAATCGGTCCCTCTGCCGCTTCCGCGCCTTCGCGAATCGTGGCGAGCTGGCTGAACGCGCTCGTGGTCGCGCTAAAAATTGCTCCGCGCGCACCAATTCCTCCTAGGTCCGAGAATTTGTTTCCGTGTAAGATGTTTAGACGCATGTAGGGGCGTAGCTCAGTGGTAGAGCAGCGGCCTTTTAAGCCGAAGGTCGTGGGTTCGATCCCCACCGCCCCTACCAACTTTTCCCCAATGACGGAGTCCAGCATTTCGCCGCTTCCTTCGTCTTCGAGCCAATGGGGTACGCGTTGCGCAATCTGTTTACGGACCTCGAGTCGTTCGATCCTCCCTCGACGCCGGCGCTGGAAGTCCGCGTCATCCCCATCCACAACGTCTACGTAAAATCGATGGTGACGGCCGCGGTCCGCGCGCCTTTTTCACTAAACCCAACCGGCTAGGTCCCCCAGTTCAACGGAACACCCGTAAGTATTTCGGAGATTGGATTTACTTCCGGCTAGGACGCCTCGTTTGCGGTACGTACAAAGAATGCGAATATGGCTGCGAAACAAAGGACGCGAGCTGAGCAAGCTCCAGGTGAAAATTGTGCCCACAAACATTCGCTCCACTGACGCGTGGTTTTCTTTCGGCCTGGCCTTTGTCGGCGGATATGGCGACGCGGCCAGCTTCGTTCTCGCCAGGACGTTCACCGGACACGTGACCGGCAATATGGTGCTGGGCGCAATCGCGGTGGCCACGCGCGACTGGCGCCTCGCCCTCGCACATTTCTCGGCCATTGCCACTTTTTTGATCGGAGTTCTCCTGAGTACGCTGATCGTCCGGCCTCTCAAGGCGTGGTCATCGTGGCCGCTGCTTCCCACCATCATGGGGATTGAAGTCATTCTAATCGTGGGGGCTTCTGTCGCCGTGGCAGCAACCGTGAATCACGGGATTGAAATATTTGTGATTCTGGTTTCTCTGGCGCTCGGCATGCAAAATGGGGCGTTTCGCAGTGCCGGTGGAATTAGCGTTCACACGACCTATCTCACCGGGATGATTACGAGTCTAATCTCTTCGGAAGCTGACAAATTCGCGTCCGCGGTGGTCCCTCCGCCTGCGCAGATTCCTGCTCCTAAAATAGGCCTGCTCTGCGGAATCTGGATCGCCTTCGTGTTGGGAGCGGGGACGGGAGCGGCCATGGTGCTCCGGTTTAGGGCGCTCGGCATGCTCGGAGCCGCGCCCCTGTTGATGACACTCATACTGCAAAATTCACAGTCCTCTGCGATGGCTAAGACAAGTTAGCCGACCACATCATAGATTCGAAGTCGCTGGACGGAAATTCCCACGGATTCGTGGTCAGTTTGATGTGGTGATACTCTCCCTCCGACTGCGCGCCCACCGGGCGCCGTGCGCACCGCGAGATGCGCGCGCCGACAGTTTTTTCGTGCCTGCGATTCCGCAAAGTCTGTTACCATCCGCGCCATATACTCACACCGTACATAGCAGGAGGTTGCCATGCAGATCTGGCGACGGCGTTTTCTTCTCCTTTACATGATGCGCGTCCCTCTGCTTTTTTTGACCGTGCTCGGGTTTGGCTTGCCCTGGGCCTTTGGCACGTCCATGTTCCACGGCGTTGCCGATTTGGCGCTGCCGCAGGTGTTGACGGCCGCGTGTCTGGCCTCGTTGCTGGTGAGCACGGCAATCACCAGCAGCTTCATGATATTGCTCTACGGCCAGGAGCGCGCGGACGGCTGGATCACACAGCCCGCGCCGCAGGATCGCGTCTCTCTGTGGGGCGTGGCTTTCCTGTATTTGTACGGCGCGATTTGCTGGATTCTCTTTCTCGTTTCCATCTGCGGATTCATGAGCAAGGCCGGACGCGTCACCGCCGGGCTAGCCGGCGGCTTCTTGTTCTATTCGTTTTGGGGATGGTTGCTCGGCCTGCTGATCGTGATGATTTTCTTTTTGGGTGCCTTGCGTTTCGCCAAGCCGGAAAATGACGACGCGCTGGAAGTATTCGCGTTTCCCGCGTTTCTGATTCTGCGCAAAATATTTGGCGGAGCTTGGATTCGCTCGTTCAAACGCGGCACGCGCTCGCGCGCCGCTTCCAACAGCTATGCGGCGCATGATGATTTCTTCAGCCGCCTCATTGCTCGCCTCGGCCCTGGCTACGGAAGCGAACCCACACCCGAGCATCCAGCCGTCCTGCATTCGGGCCATCGTTTCGTGATGATCGTTATGCTCATCTTTCTGGCCGCGTACTGGCTTTCCGGAAAGAGCACGCTGCATGATCTCCGCGATATCCATGATTGGGGCACCAGCGGCCCGCCCAACACGGTGCTGAATTTCTTGTTGCTGGTTTTGATTTTTTGGAGCGGCCTGCTCGCGGCTCTCACCTTTCTCGTGGATCGATTTCGTTTTCCGGTCTTGCTGGTGCTCTCGGCTTTCCTATTGGGCATTTCTTACCTCGGCAGCTCGGATCACGTCTTTTCCACCGTGGAACTACAGAACCACGATCCCCTCCCGACGCCGGAAGTGGCCTTTCAAAATGCTCCGGAGCCCCTGATCGTAGTGGCCGCGGCAGGCGGCGGCATCCAATCCGCCGCATGGACCAGCCGCGTGCTCTGCGGCTTGCGCGCGGACAAATCAGTCGCCGGATTCCAGAACAGCGTCCTCGCGATCAGCGGAGTATCCGGCGGGTCCGTCGGCGCGATGTTCTACCTGCGCTGTCTCGAAGCGCCGGCGGACGACGACTCTCCCGCAATCTGGGCGCAAAATTCCAGTCTCGAAGCGGTAGCTTGGGGGCTCACGCATCCCGATCTGCGCCGCATTTTTATTCCCGGGCCTGAAACTTCCTGGAGCCGCGCCGACCGCGGCTGGGCGCTGGAACGATCTCTGCTGAAGAGCGCGCATTTCGAACACACGCAGCGGCGCCTGGCCGACGAACACCGTAACCCCGATTGGCCAGTCCTGCTGTTGAATTCCACCGACGCTCTCACCGGTGATCCGGTGGTCTTCACCAACAGCCAATTTCCCGTCAGCAAGCCCGCGGCATCGAGCGATCACCACTTTGTGCGAAGCTTTCACCAGTCAAACCCGGGCAGGGACGTATTTCTGGAGACCGCCGCGCGCATGTCCGCCTCTTTTCCATACGTCTCGCCCGAAGCGCGCCCGGACAATCCGTCCGACATGCCGATCGGCACGCATATTGGTGACGGCGGTTACTTTGATAATTCGGGCGTGTTCATGCTTTCCGAATGGCTGAAGGAAGCCGTCAGCACCTCTCAACCCGGCTCGAAGAGAATTCTGATTTTGCAACTCGACGCCTTCCCGGACACTGACCCGCCGCTTACGGACAAAGTGAAGAAATGGTATTACCAGGTGGGTTCGCCGATCACTACGATGCTCACCGTTCGCTCCGAGGGCCAGATCGTGCGCGACCGAGCGGTCGGCGAGGATTTGCAGAAACTCCTCAATGCAGATGGTTACGAGACCACTTGGATGCGCGTTCGTTACACTCCCCCTCCCGCGGGCGAGATGTCCGATGGCGTTGCTTGTCCCTTGGATCCGCCGCTTTCCTGGCATCTGACGCCGAAAGAGCAGCTCTGCATCGAGAAAGCATGGGACGACACGCATTCCAAGCTCGCCGCGGAAGTTGAGAAGTTTCTGAAGCCTTCGCCAGATTCTACGCCGCCCACGTGCCAGGCAATCGCTATCGTTCCGCCCGCTGTGGTCGAACAGCGCTGCGCGCCGAAGACTCCGTCGCGGCCTCCGCAACCCGCGAAGAAGTGAACTGCGACCGCGCCGCCGCAAAGCGATTTGCAGGGCTGCGCGCTTTTCTTGGCGAAGACTATCGTTGCCCAGACTTTCAAATCGTAGTAGTCTCTTGCAAAATCGGTAACCCACTAGGAACGCTTCGCAGCATGACTGGGGCAAATCCCCGGCGGCCCATCTGCAAACCCGGCAAGTCCTGAGGGAGCTGCGGACATGAAGAAGACAATCGGGTTCGCCATTGCGGTAATTCATCATTAATTCTGCTGGTCGTTGGCGTAAAGCTCTGGCACGATAAATTCACAGTCGAGCCGCCGAACTATCCGCCGCTCGGCAACGTCGTCTGGCTCGATCAAAACTGGACCGCGGCGCAACGCGACTGGTTCCACCACGCCGACCAGGGCACGCAAACTTTCGGCATACCTTACGAATGGTTTATGGCTCTGGAACAACCGCCGATTTCTTCCACCGGTTCCGGCCTGCTGAGCGACCTGACCTACCTCGACCGCTACGGATTCATTCCCGACACCACAAACCCTGGAAAACCAGAAATGCCAATCGGCTTTGCTCAGGGTGGCCCCATGCGCGACGCCAGTGGCGCGCCGTGGCGCAATCCGCAGACAAATGCGGACATGACCGCCATGGGCCTCACCTGCGCCGCGTGCCACACCGGCCGTTTCACCTATCAGAACACCACCGTGCTGATTGATGGCGGCCCGGCGCTCACGAATCTCGATGAATTTCAGAAGGGAATTGCGCTGGCGATGCTCTACACCTGGTATCTGCCGCCGCGCTTTAATCGCTTCGCTGATCGCATCCTTGGTCCCGGCGCAAGCGACCAGGCAAAGTCCGATCTGCGGAAACAGTTCAAGCCGGTGGTGGCGCAGGTCGAAAAAATCATTCGCCTCGAATACAACAGCAGCTGCCAGACGACCACGGAAGGCTTCGCGCGCCTGGACGCGCTCACTCGCATCGGCGACATCGTCTTTGCACTCGATCTCAATGAGCCTGCCAACTGGGTGGGCTTTTCCGCGCCCGTCCATTTCCCGCGAATCTGGCAGGCCTCCTGGTTCCGCTGGGTGCAATACAACGGCTCGATCGAGCAACCCATGACGCGCAACGCGGGCGAGGCTCTGGGCGTGGGCGCGGCAGTGAATCTCACCGGCTCGAAGAATGATCTGTTCACTTCCACCGTGCGGCCACAAACGCTTTTCGAACTCGAACAACTTCTCGCCGGAACGCCCCCGCCGGATGCCGCCACCGGATTCAGCGGTCTGCGATCGCCAAAGTGGCCGGCGAATATTTTGCCGCCCATCAATACCGAGCTCGCCGCTAGAGGCGCCGTCCTCTACAAGGAAATCTGCCAGGGCTGCCACATGGCTCCCATCACGGAGGCGGACTTCTGGGCCTCCGAAAGATGGTCGCAGCCAAATTCCGCCAAGGAGCGCTTCCTTAACCTGGAACAAATTGACGTCACGCATGTGGGAACCGATCCGGCCGAAGCGGAGGACATGAGGAACCGCACCGTCGTCACTCCGCCGAGCCTGGGAATTACGACCAACGATTTCGGCGGTGCTCTCGGTCAAGTGGTGGATATGACGCTGACTCACTGGTACGACAGCCAACAGCCGCCAATTTCTCCAGCCGTGCGCGAGCAGATGAACGGAAACCGTCCGAGCAACGTCCGCGCGCTGCCGTCCTACAAAGTTCGGCCGCTGAATGGCGTCTGGGCCACCCCGCCGTACCTTCACAACGGCTCGGTCCCCAACGTCTATGCGCTGCTTTCGCCGGTAGCCGAGCGCCCGAAAAAATTCTACCTCGGCAATCGCGAGTACGATCCCGTGAATCTCGGCTATGTCACCGGCGCATTTCCCGGCGGCTTTGCATTCGACACCAGCATCAGAGGCAACAGCAACTCCGGCCACGAGTTCAGCGACGACCGCGCGAAAGAAGGCGTCATCGGCCGTAGCCTCAGTCCCGACGAGCGGCGCGCATTGATCGAATATCTCAAGACCCTGTGAATTTCCGATTGTTGAACGGATGCGTGGCCGAAAATCGGCGCGCGCACTGAGGAGAGTCGCATGCACAGCTCTGGAACATTTTCTCGGCGATATATGAGAGTTGGATTGGTGGGAGCCTTGATCGTGTGCGGCGCCGGTGCCTGGTCCTGCAAGTCGAAGCCGCAGCCACAGCCCGGGCCGACGCCGGCCGTGCAAGCACTCTCCGCGAACGACGTTTCCTGGCTATTCCCCGCGCCCACACAAGCCGCCGATTTCGCCAACCTGATCGCCGTGCGCGACATCACCACGCCCGATCCCCAGGACCCAACGAAGCGCGATCCGGTCTGGTCGGACGCCGCATTCAAGCAATTTCTGGATATCGTCGATAGCCAGTTTTCGCAAGTCGTCGCCGGATCGCAAGCCAAAATCACGCTGCCCCAGCCGGCGCAAACTCCCGACGCCTGGTTCGTCGCCGGCATCCGCATTGACGCCGGCGCGCCCGGCTTTTCCAACGACATCCACGCGCAGTACGGCCAGCTGCCGGAGATACGTTTGATCATTCAACCCATCATCAAGAATCCCGACGGGAGCCTGAAAGTTCTGGACATCGCCGGGCACCTGATTTTCGATTTCATCACCGCGACGCCCGACCCGCCCGCGCAAACAGATTGTTTTCCCCGCTTCGTGGCCGATATGAACTCGTTCGGCCCCGTCGTTGCTGACGTCGCGGCGCTACGCACGAAATTAAGCAGCGGCCAACTCGGTGCGCACGCCGTAACCACTGCTGGCGCGCCGCTCGGAGTTCATCCCGGCCTCGCCGATCCCGCCACAGCCAACGCCGTGCGCAACGAAATGCTCGCGCTCCTCGAACGGCATCTCAAGTCTCAAGGTCCGGGCAGCCTGGGCTCGATGGCCATCGCCGGACTTCCCGCCGGAGCCCCCGCCCCATGGATTTTCCTGTCCCTGCTCGGTGACCACGCCGGCCACTTCGGCCCCGCACACGGGCCAACTCTCGACGGCAATCTGCAATTCGCGCAAATGTTAAATGCGGCGAACGTCAATCCCCGCGTGGTCCCCGAGCCGCACACCAACAATCTCAACCCCATCACCTGCAAGAACGCAGCAGTCTCGCCCACCAGCTTGCCGATCGCGCAGCGCAACGGCGTCGCCACCTTCACCGTCTTCGCCACGCCGCCGCCCTCCGCCGACCAAACCAAACAAATTCTCGACACCATCGCCGATCCCACCAAAAGCTTCTTCTTCAACACCGATTGCATCAGCTGCCACACCGAGACTCGACTCACCATGGAACTTCCAAACTTCAAGGGTATTCCAGGCATCAATCCGGCCGTGCTGCACGACGACCCATGGGACGTGCGCAATTTCGGTTGGGGCAATACAGGAAAAGCCGGCATGCAACCTACAGTTACCCGCCGGACAGCGAATGAAACGGCTGCGGTGGTTACCTTCATCAATGCACAGCTGCTCCCCAAGTCACAGTGACGACACTCTCGGAACAGTCGCTACGAGCGGGTAGCTGGCGAATGTTTTTGCCTCGTCCTCGCGAGGCTCAGAGCATTTCCGCTCGCGGGCGCAAGAATCTTCCACGCTATAAATAATCATGTGAATCCGGTAAAATTCTTCGCCGGTGCGCCCTAACGCAATGGTCCGCGCATCCAATACTGCGATGATCCAGCGCAACTGCGCAGGCTGGCTCACGCAAGCTTCAAGTCCTCATCACGACGAACTAATAAAGGAGCACCAACATGGCAACACGCGCAAAATTAGCAGCAAAGGCCAAAGCCATCACGCCTCTTACCAAACGCAAGGCCTGGAAAGCTCTCACGGCGCACTACAAAAAGATTTCCAAGATACATCTGCGCAAGCTTTTCGCAGCTGACCCCAAACGCGGCGAGCGCCTCACGCTGGAAGCCGCGGGCCTCTTTCTCGACTACTCCAAGCACCGCATCAACGACCAGACCATCAAGCTGCTGCTGCAATTGGCCGATGAGTCGCGCCTGCGCGAACGCATCCACGCCATGTTCAGCGGCGAAAAGATCAATATCACGGAAAAACGCGCGGTGCTGCACGTCGCTCTGCGCGCCCCGAAAGGCTCCTCCATCATCGTCGACGGTGAAAACGTGGTGCCTGGCGTTCACGCCGTGCTCGACAAGATGGCCAGCTTCTGCGATCGCGTCCGCAGCGGAGCCTGGATAGGCCACACCGGCAAACGCATTCGCAATATCATTAATATAGGCATCGGCGGCTCCGATCTCGGCCCGGTGATGGCCTACGAAGCGCTCAAACATTACAGCGAGCGCGCCTTGACGTTTCGTTTCGTCTCCAATGTTGATGGCACCGATTTCGCCGAAGCCGTGCGCGACGTAGATCCAGCCGAAACTCTCTGGATCGTCTCCTCGAAAACTTTCACCACGCTCGAAACCATGACCAACGCGCACACCGCGCGCGACTGGACCCTCGCAGGCCTGGGCGGCGATGAAAAATCCATCGCCAAGCATTTCGTCGCCGTCTCCACCAATGCCGCCGAGGTCTCGAAATTCGGCATTGATACCGCGAATATGTTCGAGTTCTGGGATTGGGTCGGCGGGCGCTATTCGATGGATTCCGCGATCGGCCTTTCCACCATGCTGGCCATCGGCCCGGATAATTTCCGCGCGATGCTCAGCGGCTTCCATCAGATGGACGAGCATTTCCGCACCGCTCCGTTCCAACAGAATCTGCCGGTGCTGATGGGGCTGCTGGCCATCTGGTACGGCGACTTTTTCGGCGCGCAAACTTGCGGAGTCTTTCCCTACGAGCAGTATCTAAAAAGATTTCCCGCGTATCTGCAGCAGCTCACGATGGAAAGCAACGGCAAGCACGTCACGCTGGATGGCACTCAGGTGAACTATCAGACCGGAGCAATTTACTGGGGCGAGCCGGGCACCAACGGCCAGCATTCTTTCTATCAGCTGATCCACCAGGGAACGGAACTCATCCCTTGCGACTTCATTGCCTTCGCGCATCCGCTGAATGCCGTCGGCCATCACCACGACATGCTCCTCGCGAACGTTTTCGCGCAGGCCGAGGCCCTCGCGTTCGGCAAGACCCCGGAACAAGTGAAGAAAGAAGGCACGCCGGACTGGCTGGTCCCGCACCGCGTGTTCGAAGGCAATCGCCCATCGAACACGATCCTGATCGACAAGCTCACGCCCGAAACCCTCGGCAAGCTGGTGGCGCTTTACGAGCACAGCGTCTTCACCCAAGGCACGATCTGGCACGTTGATTCCTTCGACCAGTGGGGCGTGGAACTCGGCAAAGTTCTGGCGCAGCGGATTATTCCAGAAATTGAAAGCGCCTCCGAGCCCAAGCTCGCGCACGACAGTTCCACGAACGGGTTGATCCGCCGCTATCGCAGATTGAGAAAGCCCTCCTAGGGAAATGTGCCTTTACGGGGATACCCGATAGAGCGCCGCAGCGTGCGGACGCAGCGTGACCTCGAGATTCTTTTGGCGGCCCAGTTCCTTGTGCTGCCACAAATCGCGCACAGCCGGGTTCGCGGCCTGAATCGCCAGCTCCGCCCAATCCAAATGAATCGTCTCCGCCGCATCGCCTAAATCAAATACGGCAAGGTATTTGTCCTGACTTCCCGGTACATCGGCGAGCCAGGCGCGCACGTTCCCACGTTCGAGCACTTGGTGGTTTCCGCTGCTCTGCTGATCGATCTCCAGCACTTCGCGATTGCTGAGCAGAGCCAAAGTAGCGGCGTCGGCCGCAGGCAGATCCCCGCCGAATATCAACGGCGAGCGGAACATGCACCACAGCGTCATCACCGTCTGCTGCTCGTCCGGAGTGAATCGCGTCTGCCGCGGCGCGCCGTTCTTGTCCGTGATGCGCAATTTTCCCAGCGGCAGCATGTCTGCATCGGGCCAGGTATTGTCTTTTCCAATGTAAGGCGCCCAGTCGCGCGTGTAATCGAACTGCTTCTTCAGTAGCTTCCAGTCATCCCAGAAATCGTCGGAAATGCGCCACATCTGCGCGTTTGCGCGCAGATCGGCAGCTTCGGCAATGGGCGCAGGCCCCGGGGACAAACTCAAAATAATGGACGCGCCACTTTTTCGGATCGCGCTGCTCAACGCGTGCACTTCCGGCGCGCGCAAGGCGTACGGCCGGCTCATGTCGTCCGCCTTGATGAAATCCACGCCCCAGGAAACGTACAGCGCAACGAGCGAATCGTAGTACGCCTGCGCCCCGGGCTTGGACATGTCCACTCCGTACATATCTTGATTCCACTCGCACACGTTTACCCGGTCGGCGATTTCGGCGGCGTGGTGGTTCGTACCCAGGATCGGCAGATTCTGCTCCACAGCCTGCCGCGGAATTCCGCGCATGATGTGGATTCCAAACTTCAAGCCTTCACCGTGAACATACGCCGCCAGATTTTTGAATCCAGCCCCGCCAGTGGAAGAAGGGAAGCGGTTCGGCGCGGGCAACAGCCTTCCGTACTCGTCCATCGTCAGCGGAGCGCCCGCGCGATAATCGTGGCCGCCGGCATTCGGCTCGTACCACTGAATGTCCACGACGATGTACTGCCAACCGTAGTGCGCCAATTCCCGCGCCATCGCGTCTACGTTCGCCTTCACTTGCTCTTCGCGCACCGCCGTGCCGTAGGAATCCCAACTGTTCCAGCCCATGGTCGGCCGGCTTGCCGAAGATCGTACGTTGCCAGGATTCGCGGCGAGCGGAGCCCAGCACACGAGCAGCGCAATTGCCGTCGCCAGCTTTATTCCGGAGTAAGCCGCTCGCCTGGCAGAGTGCATGAGTAGTTCCTCCCGCTGTTCATCCCGCGTTCGTGCAACTTAACCGAGGACGTCTAAGCCACCTGGGCCCGTTCGGCACAGGCCCACTTCCATCATCCCGCAATCTCCTCGGACATTTTAGTTGCAGTAAGCGTTTTCTCAATGCTAGATATGCAGTCCCGGCCAGCTGGGCATTGCCGGGAGAATGCCTTGCCACCTGCCGTACCGGAAAGCAACCGAACCAGGCGACGGGCACCGGCGGCTTGCGCCGGGTTAGCTGCAACCGTGGTACAAAGGGGAATTATGACAATCGCACGGCGGCGATTCATCCGCAACGCAGCACTGGGAGTCGGTTCCGCACTGCTGGCACGCCCATTCAGTTTCGCGGCCACCGCTGATGCGCGCATCGAAATCCTGCTCGACGAGCCGCTCGGCACCATCTCGCCCAATATTTACGGCCACTTTACGGAAAATCTCGGCGGAGTGGTTTACGACGGCATATGGGTCGGCGAAGATTCAAAAGTCCCGAACGTCCAGGGAGTGCGCAAGAACCTGGTGGACGCGCTGCGCAGGATCAAATCACCGGTGATCCGCTGGCCCGGCGGATGCTTCGCCGACGGCTACGACTGGAAAGATGGAGTCGGCCCCGCGGCGCAGCGCCCTCGCCGCACGAATTTCTGGGCGGGCGAACCTCTGGTGCGGGACCAGGGAAATATTCCGCAGAAATACGATCCCAATCAATTCGGCACCAACGAATTTGTGCATTTCTGCAAGCTGGCCGGCAGCGAGCCGTACCTCGCCGCGAATTTGCGCAGTCTGCCCGTGGAAGATTTCTACCGTTGGATCGAATATTGCAATTCTCCGGCGGGCAGCACCACGCTCGCTGACCTGCGCGCCGCCGGCGGCGATCGCGACCCTTTCCAGGTGCGTTACTGGGGAGTGGGCAACGAATCCTGGGGCTGCGGCGGTGATTTCACTCCCGCGGAATACGCGCAGGAATTCCGGCGCTTCGCCGCCTGGGTCCCGCGCTACGGCATGCAGGATGTGTCGCTGATTGCCTCCGGCCCCAATTCAGACGATTGGAGCTGGACGCGCGGTTTTCTGCAGGGATTGCTCGAAAAAGGGCCGCGGCAGCTGCGCTCCGTCTGGGGATTGTCGCTGCACTACTATTCCTGGAATCTGAGTCGCGGCAAGACGCAGGATTGGGTTCAGGGTAAGGGCGACGCCGTAAATTTCGCCCCCGTGGATTGGTATGAACTAATGCGCGAAGGCGATCGCATGGAGTCGCTGATCACCGGCCACTGGCAAATCATGCAGGAGTTCGATCCGCAGCACCGCATCAAGCTCGTGGTGGATGAATGGGGGCCATGGTATAAGCCGGGTAGCGAGGTCTCGCCCACGGACATCCTCGGACAGATGATCACGTTGCGCGATGCGGTGATGAGCGGCGCAACTCTGGACATTTTCAATCGCCATCCTGAGAAAGTGACCATGGCCGCCTGCGCGCAGCTCATCAACTGCCTGAATTGTTTGTTTCTCGCGCACGGCGATCATTTCGCCCTCACCCCGGTGTATCACGTCTTTCAGATGTACTCCGCGCATCAAGGAGCGCAAGGCGTCCGTGCGGTATTCTCCAGCCCCTCGGTCAGCTACACTCGTGACGACCAGCCCGCATCCTTCTGGGGATTGCAGGGTTCCGCTTCAATTAAGGATAAAGACTTGACGATCACCGTCGTGAATCCAGACGTCAGCCAGCCGCGCGAAGCAGAAATTGTACTGCGCGCGGCCGAAGCAAAGTCTGGCACGGTGACCGTGCTTACGCACACGGACATTCATGCGCACAATACTTTCGAGAATCCGGATGCGGTCCACCCGCGTTCCGAGGCGCTGACGGCCACGGGATCGAGCATCCGGCACACGTTTCCGCCCGCTTCCGTAACCTTAATCCAGGCGAAACTTACCTGAGGAGCGCGCATCTAACCGCTGCGGAGATGGACACCTCGTGCAATTCGAGATTGACCAACGCATGCTAAGATAGGGTAGTATTTATGGGCAAGTAAGCGTTTTCTCGGTTTTCCCGTCGGCAACGCTGCGAGGGCATCGGCCATGAAATTGAAGCGCCTAAGAGAACAAGTCCTGGAGGCGAACCTGGAACTGGTCCGCCGCGGGCTGGTCCTCTACACCTTCGGCAACGCCAGCGGAATTGCCCGCGAAGAGGGCTTGGTCGTCATCAAACCCAGCGGCGTCCCGTATGACGAACTGCAGCCCGAGCATATGGTCATCACGGATCTCGAAGGGAAAATTGTGGAAGGCGATCTTCGCCCTTCCTCTGATCTCCCCACCCATATCGCTATCTACCGGGCCTTCGCCAATGCCGGCGGCGTGGCACATACGCATTCGGAGTTCGCGGTGTCCTGGGCGCAGGCGGGCCGGCCGATTCCATGCCTGGGTACCACGCACGCGGACACATTTCATGGCGCGGTTCCAGTCACTGCGGATCTCACTGCGGATGAAACCGAAAAAGAGTACGAGAAAAATACCGGCGTCGCGATCGTGCGTTTGTTCCAACACGTGAATCCGGACAGCATCCCGGGTGTTCTGGTGAAAAGCCATGGTCCCTTCACATGGGGCGCTGACCCTGGCGTCGCGGCGCACAATTCCGCGATCTTGGAAGCCGTGGCGCGCATGGCCTATTACAGCACCGCCATTAATCCCGCGGTCGAGCCGATTTCGCCGTGGCTGCATGACAAGCACTTTTTACGCAAGCACGGCAGCGCCAGCTACTATGGCCAGCCGCTGAAAAAATAATCGCGTGCGAAGTTTCTGGCGGATGAAAGTCCGTCCCGTTCGCACCTGTCGCTCCTGTTAATCGCGGAATGAAGGGACCCATGGAAAAATCGAAAATCACGTTGGGGCTGATTGTGGGAAACCGCGGTTTTTTCCCTGGCCACCTTGCCGAACTGGGCAGGGCAGAAATGGTGAAGGTGCTGCAGGATTCCGGCGTGGACGTGGTGGTTCTGGATGTGAAGCTGAGCAATTACGGCGCGATCGAAACCTACGAAGAGGCCATGCGTTGCGCCGAACTCTTCCGCGCCAATACCGACCGCATTGACGGCGTGGTCGTCACGCTGCCGAATTTCGGCGACGAACGCGCCATCGCCGACACCATGCGTCTTTCGCGGCTGAAAGTTCCGGTGCTGGTGCAAGCCACGCCCGATACCCCTGCGAAAATGACCATCGCGCACCGCCGCGACAGTTTTTGCGGAAAAATGTCCGCCTGTAATAATTTGCGGCAATACGGCATCCCGTACTCCTTGACGACTTCTCACACCGTCAGTCCTGGCTCGGAAGAATTCAAGAAAGACCTGGCGTGGTTCACCGGCGTCTGCCGCGTGTACCGCGGCTTGCAGAACTTGCGCATCGGCAGCATCGGCGCGCGTCCTGCGGCGTTCAATACCGTGCGCTACAGCGAGAAATTGCTGGAGGCCGCCGGCATCTCCGTCGAGACGCTGGATCTTTCCGAAGTGATCGGCCGCATCGAGCGCATGAAGGACAATAACGACGCGGCGCAAGCCAAGCTGCAGGCCATTCACAAATACGTCAGCACCAGCGGCGTGCCCCCGGCCGCCCTTATGAAAATGGCGAAATTGGGCGCCGTCATTGACGAATGGATGCAGGCCACGCACGTCACCATCAGCGCGGTGCAGTGCTGGACTTCCATCGAAGAGAATCTCGGCGTGGTTCCCTGCACGGTGATGAGCATGATGAGCAACGAACTGCTGCCCAGCGCCTGCGAAGTGGACATCTGCGGTACGCTCAGCATGTACGCGTTGACTCTTGCTTCCGAAACGCCCAGCGCCTTGCTCGATTGGAACAACAACTACGGCGAAAATCCGGACAAAGCCGTATGTTTCCATTGCAGCAATCTGCCCAAGCACTTTTTTAAGGAAGTGCGCATGGACTATCAGCAAATCATCGCCGGAACGGTGGGCAAAGATAACACCTTCGGAACTTGCGTCGGCCAGGTGAAGGCCGCGCCGATGAGTTTCGCGCGCTTTTCCACCGACGACAAGAACGGCGTAATTCGCGGCTACGTTGGCGAAGGACGTTTCACCGAAGATCCCCTGGAAACTTTCGGCGGCGCAGGGGTCGTCGAGATTCCGCACATGCAGAAGCTGCTCCGCTACATCTGCGAAAATGGCTTCGAGCATCACGTCGCCGCAAACCTCGCCTCCGTCGCAGGCATCGTCCACGAAGTAGCGACCAACTATATGAAGTGGGACACGTACTGGCACGGCCGCTGAGGCTCGGCGCAAACTGTGGCGGCTCGGATTCGCTAATTCACCGATTCTCGAAGAAGTGGCGCGGCTGACAGTTGGTAGGGACGCTGCTTGTGAATCGCGCCGCAGCGCGACTCATCCTGAGATCCCGCAGCGCGGGATCGAAGGGCTGCGCCCCAGCTTGCCAATGCGTTCACCGCGAAATCCCTCGATTCCTTGGCTTTCCTGCCACCCATAAGAAATATCTATCGAACCCATCCGCATAACCGATGCCATGAAATATCTATCCGATGCATCAGCTTTGTGAGTTGTACTGCGCGGCCCCGCATGAGTTAGTTATGTATCATGCGGCCTTCGCGCTCCAAGCCGGAAGTGGACCACGATGCCTGTGGAGTGGGCTTCATCGCGCAATTGGGCAGCAGCGGCTCGCGCGACGTCGTGGAGCGCGCTCTCACTGCGCTGGAGCGGCTTTGTCATCGCGGCGGAGTTGACGCGGACGGACTCAGCGGCGACGGCGCGGGCATCCTCACGCCGATTCCGAAAGCTTTCATCCGCAAGCGCGCCCGCGAAATAAATATTGAGTTGCCGGAATCGTTCGGCATGGGCATGGCGTTCATTCCGCCCGGCCAGGAATCCGTCGCGCGCGCTTCCGTTGCATCCTCTGCCACAGAACTTGGGCTGCGCTGCCTCGGCTGGCGCGAAGTGCCCACCCATCCGTCTCTTCTCGGTCCCTGCGCGCTGGCCACGCTGCCGTTGATCCGCCAGTGTTTTTTCGTCAGCGAAAATTCCACCGCCGATCTGGAGCGCCAGCTTTTCCTGATGCGCAAACGCGTGGAATCCGGCGCGAATTCCGGCATTTATTTCTGTTCGCTCTCCTCGCAATCGCTCGTATATAAAGGATTGCTCACGCCGCTGCAGCTGGCCGCTTTCTACGCGGATCTGGCCTCCCCGGATTTCATCGCGCCCTTCGCGATTTTTCACCAGCGCTATTCCACCAATACCAGTCCGTCGTGGCAGCTCGCGCAGCCCTTCCGCTTCGTCGCCCACAACGGCGAAATCAATACCATCAGCGCCAATCGCCGCTGGACGCGCGCGCGTGAAAGCACGCTGCGGCAGGAATTCGGCGCACCGGATCAGTTTCGCGTTCTGGAGGAAGGCGTCAGCGACTCCGCCAGTTTCGACAATGCGCTCGAGGTTCGTCTCAGACAGGGTTCCAGCGTGGCCGCCGCGATGCTGCGCATGGTCCCGCCTGCGTGGGAGAGTGATCCGCAAACGGGTCCGAAACTGCGCCGCTTCCTGCAGAAAGCAACGCGCGAACAGGAACCGTGGGATGGTCCCGCCGCGCTGGTCTTCAGCGATGGCCGCATGGTCGGCGCGAAGCTCGACCGCAACGGACTGCGCCCCATGCGCTACACGCTTACTTCCGACGGCTTGCTCGTAGTCGGCTCGGAAGTGGGTATCGCCGATTTGCGCGGCAAAAGAATTGCCGAACGCAATCGCCTGGGCCCCGGTGAAATTTTTCTGGTGGACTCGACGGCCGGCGCGATCTTCCGCGGCAATAATGAAGTGTCTGAATTGCTCGGCGCGGAACCGAGTCGCGTTGGAAGTCGCGACCGCGATGCGCAGCCCCGCGTGGCGCGCCTGGAAAGCGCCGCGGTCCCCTGCGCTTCCGAAATTGATCCGCAAAGACTGGCCGCCGCGATGGGCTGGACCGACGATCAGTTCCGCCTGCTGTTTCAACCGCTCGGCCGGGAAGGGAAGGAAGCCGTCTGGAGCATGGGCGACGACGCGCCTCCCGCGTTCCTTTCCTCCCTGAAACGTCCGCTGTGGGATTACTGCAAGCAGCGTTTCGCGCAGGTGACCAACCCGCCGATTGACCCGCTGCGCGAAGTTCACGTCATGTCTCTCGACGTGTATTTGGATCCAAACATTGTGGCCGGTTCCCCGGTCCTGGACGCAGGTCATTTGGCATCACTGGAATCGCGATTGGGCACGCCGCTGCGCCGCATTGATTTCACATTTGACGTGGCCGGTGGCACAGCAGCAGCGCGCGCAGCATTGCAACGCGTGCGCCAGGATATTTCCGCCGCCGTCACCCTCGGAGCCGGCGCAGGCGCCAATGAAAGACCCGCCGTGATTGTGCTGACCGATCGCGGAGCCACCGAGCAGCGTGCAGCGCTTCCTGCCTTGCTCGCGCTTTCCACCGCGTGGATGGAAATGGTTCGCGCCGGCGCGCACGACGTGCCGCTGATCGTCGAATCCGGCCAGGTGATTGAAACGCATCACATCGCGCTGCTGATCGCCGTCGGCGCAAGCGCGGTGTTCCCATATCTCGCCATGCAGCTCTCGGAAAATCTGAAACCGGGAGGCGCCGTAAGCTACCGCGTCGCGGTCGAAGCTGGCTTGCGCAAAGTCCTCGCGCGCATGGGCATTTCCACCGTGGCGAGCTATCGCAATAGCCATCTCTTCGAAACCGTCGGCCTGGATGAAGATATCTGCGAGGAATTTTTCGAAGACGCCTCGGCCAGTCTCGGCGGCAGGAATCTTGACGACATCCTTGCGACCAGCATCCACTCTCACGTGCGCGCATTCGCGGCGAGCGATGCTCCGTTGCAAGATGCTGGGTTTTATCGTTTTCGTCACGCGGGAGAACGGCATTCCACTTCGCCCGAACTCGTGCGCCGCATGCACGCGTATCTGAAATCGCCCACGCCAGAAAAATATGCTGCGTATTCCGAGCTGGCCGATAGCCGCGAAGCCGTCTCCGTCCGCGATCAGCTGGAATTCGCGCCGGGCTCCGCCATCGCCCTGGAAGAAGTCGAGCCCGCAAGCGCGATTCTCACCCGCTTCTGCGCGCAAGCCATGTCCTTGGGCGCTCTCAGCCCCGAAGCGCATCGCACTCTGGCTATCGCCATGAATCGTCTGGGCGCGCGCAGCAACACGGGAGAAGGCGGCGAAGATCCCAGCGTCTATCGCTTCGAGCCGGAAGCGGCCAATCGCGTGAAGCAGGTCGCTTCGGCGCGTTTCGGAGTGACCGCCGAATATCTGGCGCGTGCGGACGAGCTCGAAATCAAAATGGCGCAAGGCTCGAAGCCGGGCGAAGGCGGCCAGCTTCCTGCAATCAAAGTGAATTCCTATATCGCGCGTCTGCGCCATGCGGTTCCGGGGATGTCCTTGATTTCTCCGCCGCCGCATCACGATATTTACAGCATCGAAGATCTGGCGCAGCTGATTTACGACCTGCGTTCCGTGAATCCCGTGGCGCGCATCGGTGTGAAACTGGTTTCCGGCGCCGGAGTGGGAATCATCGCCGCCGGCGTCGCGAAAGCCGGCGCGGACGTGATCACCATCGCCGGATTCGACGGCGGCACCGGCGCATCGCCGCTCACTTCGATCAAAAATACCGGCCTGCCCTGGGAAATTGGCCTGCGTGCCGCGCATTCCGCGCTGCTGCGTTCGGGCTTCCGCGAAAGGGTGCGTCTGCGCGTGGACGGCGGCTTCAAATTTGGCCGCGACGTGGTGATCGCCGCTTTGCTGGGTGCCGATGAGTTCGGTTTTGGCACCGCCACGCTGCTGGCCATCGGCTGCGTGATGGCGCGCCAGTGCCATCTGAATACTTGTCCCGTGGGCATCGCCACGCAAGACGAAAAGCTGCGCGCGCGCTTCACCGGCAATCCGGAAATGGTGATGGCTTATTTCCGCGGCGTGGCTGGCGAAGTTCGCGAACGCATGGCGGCGCTGGGAATTCGTTCGCTCGCCGAAGTAGTTGGCTCGGTGGAAAGATTGCGGCCGCGCAACGAAGCAGCGTCGCACTCGGTTGCCGGATTGCTCGAGGCCGCAACCAACCCCGCGCAACAATCCGCCAAGGATTTGCCGCTCGAAATTCATCTGCCCGAAACCGCCAAGGACATCCGGCGCAAGCTTCTCCGCGGCGTGGATGGACTCAAATCTTTCCCTTTTGTTCATCATTCGCTTTCCATTTCGAATTCCGATCGCAGCGTCGGCGCGCACCTCAGCGGACACATTTTGCGCCGCACGAATTTCGACGGCCTGGCGGCAGGGAAGAGCATTCGCTGCGAATTTCGCGGCTCCGCCGGGCAAAGCTTCGGCGCATTTCTGGTTCCCGGCATTCGTTTCCGCCTCGTGGGCGACGCGAACGACTACGTCGGCAAAGGCCTGAGCGGCGGCACCATCGCCATCACCGCGGGCGCTGCAGCTTCCAAGCGTGGCGACGTGCTGGCTGGAAATACGGTGCTCTACGGCGCCACCAGCGGAAAACTTTTCATCGCCGGGCGCGTGGGCGAACGCTTCGCCGTGCGCAATAGCGGCGCGCTCGCCATCATCGAAGGTGCCGGGCAGCACGGCTGCGAATACATGACTGCGGGCATCGCCGTAATTCTGGGCCCGGCGGGAATGAATCTCGGCTCCGGCATGACCGGAGGTCTCACCTACATTCTTCGCGACGCGCTCACCGGCGACAATTGCAATCACGAATTCGTGCGTTGCGCCGAAATTGGCGACGGCGTCGGCGACCAGGAAGAAGGCTGGCTGCGCACCATCCTGCAAGAGCATTTTCGGCTTACCGGCAGCCAGCGCGCGCGCCGCTTGTTGCAATCCACTCACCTGCTGCCGCTCGTGCGCCTGGAGCCCGTGCACCTGCCGTGTTCGATTGCTGATACCTGGGCGCCCTTCCTCACGCGTCCCAGCACGCGCGAAGAGGCGGAAATTCCAGATGAAGTCCGTGCGCTGCCGCTGGAAAACGAAAACATGCGCCAGACCAGCGACTCGCCCTGCTGAATTATTCGCGCGCGCAGAAATCGCTTGACGCTCCCCGCGCCTGTCGCATACTTCACCGCAATACTTCGCAGCAGTGGCATGGCACGTCGCACGACGAATGGCGCACAGGAGGCCAGCGCGATGCTCCCCACTGATTCCCCCAGAGCGTACCGCGTGGGCATTGCCGGACCAGTCGGTTCCGGCAAGACGGCGCTCGTTGACCAACTCACGCGTCAGCTTTGGCCGCGCATCAATCTCGCCGTCGTGACCAACGACATTTACACCAAGGAAGATGCCGAATTTCTGGTGCGTCAGGGCGTGCTGCCCGCGGACCGAATTCGCGGCGTCGAAACGGGCGCATGCCCGCACGCCGCGATTCGCGAAGACGCGTCCATGAATTTGCAGGCGATTGCCGAGCTCGAAGACGCGCTGCCGGGCCTCGCGCTGATTTTCGTCGAAAGTGGCGGAGACAATCTTGCCGCCGCCTTCAGCCCGGAGTTGGTGGACATCTGGATCTACGTGATTGACGTGGCAGAAGGCGACAAGATTCCGCGCAAAGGCGGCCCCGGCATCATGCGTTCTGATCTGCTAGTGATCAACAAGATTGACCTGGCCCCTTACGTCGGGGCTTCGCTGGAAGTGATGGACCGCGACTCGCGCCGCATGCGCGGCGAGCGTCCATTTATCTTTACGAATTTGCGCGATGGTGTGGGACTCGACCGCGTCGTGGACTGGCTGCAGGAAAAGATGAATCATCCCGCTGACGCGCGCCGCGCGCTGATTGATGCCCATGCTCCTTATGAAGGGCATCGTGATGAGCACAGCCACAGTCACGACCACGATCACGGCCACGAGCATGCCGACGAGCATAGTCAGGACCACAGCGACGCGCACGACGATGGCCACACCCGCGCGCGCAGTGCGGGGAATGATTAAGGGTGCAACCACGCGCGCGTGCATTCACTGTGCGGCATAAGGAATCGTGAACATGGAACGCGATTCGGCAAACGACACGCTCACGCAGGCGGACGATCTCGCAGACCTTCGGCTCCTTCACTTGGCCGATAGCGCTCTGCCCGTCGGCGCGCTGGCACATTCCTTCGGCCTCGAATCGCTCACTGCTTGCGAGATGCTCACCACGCGCGATCTGCCCGATTTTCTGCAGACATATCTGGCAGAAGCCGGAGCGATGGAGGCGGTGTTCTGTCGCGCAGCGTTCCGGCTGTCCAGCACGGCGAAAGTGGAAACTGATTTCGTGGCACGCTGGCTGGCGCTCAACCATCAATTAAGCGCGCGCAAACCAGCGCGCGAAAGCCGCGCGGGCAGCGCATCGCTCGGCGCAAATTTTCTGCAGGTCGTGCAGAACGTCGCGGACCTCCCGCTTGTGCGCGCGGCCCTGGATGCATCAAAACGCTCGGCGGGCCCCATCCATCACAGCGCGGCGTTCGGCCTCGCGTGCAGCTTGCTCGGCTTTGCCGAAGATCGCGTCGCGCTCGTCTATCTCCATCAATCCGTCGCGAGCCTGGTGTCGTCCTGCCAACGATTATTGCCGCTCGGCCAGTCCGAGGCCGCCAGGATTTTGTGGAATTTGAAGCCGGCAATAATCGCTGCAGCCAATCACAGCGCAACCTGCGCGCTCGACGATGCCTGCTGCTTCATGCCGCTGCTCGATTGGGGCGCGATGGAACATCCCGCGCTCAGCACGCGGCTCTTTATCAGCTAAGTCGTTATTCGTTGAAGGCGTCGGCAGACACCATGGCATCCGTCGCACAAAACGCGCGTGAAATCAGCCCGGAACCTTGCGCGCCGCCGCGGCTGCAAGCGTCCCTCACGCTGGATTTTGCGCGCGATGAATTCGCGGGCCACACCGTGCTCGCCGCCAGCCGCCAGGAACCTCCTCTAAAAGTTGTCCGCGCGTTCGCCGTGCAAAATGGCGCCGCTCTCGCCCATCTGCACAATGTTTCCGGCGGATTGCTCGGTGGCGATCACCTCGCGCTGAAAGTAAATGTTGGCGCGGGCGCCAGCGTGCAATTGACCACCACCGGCGCCACGCGCATTTACCGGCCCCGCCATGAAGCGCTGCCGACGACGCAATGCAACGAATTCACCGTGAACGAAGGCGCGTTGCTGGAATACGTGCCGGACGCGATCATTCCGTTCGCGGGCGCGCGCTTTTCCCAAGCAACCACGATTCAACTGGCGCAGGGCGCGGGATTATTCTGGTGGGAAATTCTAGCGCCCGGACGCGAAGCCCGCGGCGAAGCATTCGCCTACGATTGCGTGGAAATGAAGACGGACATTATCGCGCTCGGCCAGCCCATCGCCAGCGAACGTGTGCGCATCGAGCCGCGCAAGCGCTCGACGCAATCTTTCGGTCGTCTGGGGCCATATCGCACCTGGGCGACATTCTGCATCGCGCGCGTGGGCCTCAGCGCCGCCGAATGGCTCGCGCTCGAACACGAACTCCGCGAACAGGCCATGCCTCTGACGAAGCATGGCGAAACATTGTGGTCCATCAGCACACTTCCCGCGCACGGCCTGATGGTGCGTTGCGTGGCCGTTCACGGGCGCCACGTGCTTCCCGGTCTGCAAGCTCTGTGGCAAACGGCGAAGCAACGCTTGTACGGCTGCGACGCGCTGCCGCCCAGAAAAGTGAATTGAGGATTCTTCGCGCATGATGCGTCGCACAAATGGCAGCGCAATTCGATTGGGAGCGACACGGTGCATCTGACCCCGCGCGAACAGGAAAAATTGTTGATCGTAGTCGCCGCGGACGTGGCTCGCCGCAGGCAAGCCCGCGGCCTGAAACTGAATTACGTGGAAGCCATGGCGATTCTTTCGGCCGAAGTAATGGAAGCGGCACGCGATGGCAAAAGCGTCGCCGACATCATGAGCTTCGGTGCGGCCATCCTGAAACGCGACGACGTAATGGAAGGCGTGGCGGAAATGATCCACGAAGTGCAAGTGGAAGCCACGTTTCCAGACGGCACCAAGCTCGTCACCATTCACGATCCAATTCACTAGCCGTCGCAGCAATCGGGAGCACCCACATGAAACCGGGCGAATATTTTCTGAACGAAGCCGCCGGACCCATCGAAGCCAACGCCGGGCGCACGACAGCCCGTTTGCTCGTGCGCAACGCCGGTGATCGCCCCGTCCAGGTGGGCAGCCACTATCATTTTTTCGAGACCAACCGCGGACTCGAGTTCGACCGCGACGCCGCCTACGGCATGCGCTTGAATATACCCGCGGGCACCGCCGTGCGCTTCGAGCCAGGTGAAGAAAAAGAAATCGAACTGACCCCGTTTGGCGGCAGCCGCGTGATGCAGGGCTGCAACGCCTTAGTGGAAGGTCCGCTCGACGCCGCAGGAGCCCGCGAAGCGGCGCTCACACGCGCGCAACAAGCCGGGTTCCGCACCATAGCCCCAGGAAAACTCCCATGAGCCTGAAAATCCCGCGCCGTACCTACGCCGAGCTGTACGGCCCAACAAAAGGCGACCGCATTCGCCTCGCCGACACCGAACTGATAATCGAAATCGAAAAAGACTTCACGCACTACGGCGACGAGATTACTTTCGGCGGCGGCAAAGTGATTCGCGACGGCATGGGTCAAAGCGCCAGCGCCACCCGAGAGAGCGAACACGGCGCACTGGATCTGGTGATCACGAACGCGGTGATCCTCGATCACTGGGGCATCGTGAAAGCAGACGTCGGCATCAAGAACGGCCGCATCGTGAAAGTCGGCAAAGCCGGAAATCCAGACACGATGGAAGGAGTCGATCCCCACCTGGTCGTCGGCGCCTCTACCGAAGTGATTGCCGGAGAAAATCTGATCCTCACCGCCGGCGGCGTGGATAGCCACATCCATTTCATCTCACCGCAGCAAATTTACGAAGCTCTATCGAACGGCATCACCACCATGATCGGCGGTGGCACCGGCCCAGCCACCGGCACCGCCGCCACCACCTGCACTCCGGGCGCATGGAATCTCGCCCGCATGTTGCAGGCCGCCGAAGCGTGGCCCATGAATTTCGGTTTTCTGGGCAAGGGAAATAGCGCCACCGCCGCGCCGCTCGTCGAACAAATCGAAGCCGGCGCCTGCGGCCTGAAATTGCACGAAGATTGGGGCACCACGCCCGCAGCGATTGATGCTTGCCTGAAAGTTGCCGACCAATTCGACGTGCAAGCCGCCATTCACACCGACACCATCAATGAAGCCGGCTTCCTGGAAGCCACAGTCGCAGCCATCGCCGGGCGCGCCATCCACACCTATCACACCGAAGGAGCCGGCGGAGGCCACGCGCCAGACATCATCCGCATCGCGTCGTTTCCGAATGTTCTACCGTCTTCCACAAATCCCACGCGCCCCTACACCGTGAACACCATCGCCGAGCATCTGGACATGCTCATGGTCTGCCATCACCTGAACCCGCAAGTTCCGGAGGACGTGGCCTTCGCCGAAAGCCGCATCAGGCCGGAGACGATCGCCGCCGAAGACATCCTGCACGACCTCGGCGTAATCAGCATGATTTCCAGCGACTCGCAGGCAATGGGACGCGTGGGCGAAGTAGTCACGCGCACCTGGCAGACCGCGCACAAAATGAAAGTGCAGCGCGGCGCGTTATCCGCGCAACAAGCCGCCACGCTCCCCGGCGATTCCAATGGCAACGACAATTCGCGCGCCAAGCGCTACATCGCGAAGTACACCATCAACCCAGCGATCACCCACGGCATGGCCGCCGAAATCGGATCGATCGAACCGGGAAAACTCGCGGACCTGGTCCTCTGGAAGCCGGCATTTTTCGGCGTCAAGCCGGAACTGATTGTGAAAGGCGGATTCATCGCCTGGAGCGCCATGGGCGATCCGAACGCTTCCATTCCGACGCCGCAGCCGGTGCTGTATCGCCCGATGTTCGGCAGCTTCGGCGCGGCAATCGCTCCCACCAGCATCACGTTCCTCTCCGCAGCGTCGCTCAACGCCGAACTTCCGCAGCGCCTGGGCTTAAAAAAGCACATCGCGACAGTAAGAAACTGCCGCCGCATCGGCAAAAAGGACATGATCCACAACAGCGCCACGCCCAACATCGAAGTGGACCCCGAAACCTACGAAGTCCGTGTGGACGGCACACTAATCACCTGCGAACCCGCCCGCGTCCTGCCCCTCGCCCAGCGCTATTTCCTCTTCTGATTCCGGTTTCGCCGCCAAGCCTCGTCACAAGGGCGCCGACCCGGACGTCCAAGCGACTCCGGCCCGAAATCCTCGACTCCAAGGCCCCCGCCAGGCCTATTTTTGCTGCTCGAAATTACTCCACCCGGCAATGTACCCACTCAATAGCGGTAACCTTTTAGCACACGGTCCGGATATTAAGGTTGAGCGCACCCCCCATGCCATTTAGGTTAACACTAGGCGTTGTACCGTTAACTGGAAAGCAACTACAAATCTAGGATTTGGGCGGTTTTATGTCGTTCTTGGGAGAATTGACGGCGCCGCGCGTTCGCCGAAGCTCCAACGTGGTTTCACGCGTTGTCGCGCACGAGGCGATTGTGGTCCCCATTCGCCGCGGCGCAGCTGACCTCGACTCCATCTACACTTTCAACGAATCCGGCACGAAGCTCTGGTCCCTGATCGAAAACGGCCTGGACGCCGCCGCACTGGCCTCCTATCTCCAATCAGAATATGGGCTTACTCAGACCCAGGCCCTTGCGGACGCGGAAGCTTTTGTAAGAGACCTGACTCAGGAGGGTTTGGTCGAGCCTGCTTAACCGCAGGCATCACCCCAGCTTAGGCGGCTGGGCACTTGGGAATGAACGAGACAACCTACTCCGCATTCAGCTTGGGCGTGCATCAACGCACGTCTGGTCAGCGCGTGCCGATGGAAGTGTCCATCGAAGTCACGCGCCGTTGTCCATTGGAATGCCTGCACTGCTATAACAATCTTCCCATGGCGGATCGCGCCGCCCGCAATCGCGAACTTTCCCTCGCGGAATATCGCCGCCTGCTCGATCAAATCGCCGACGCCGGTTGTTTCTGGATTCTTTTCACTGGCGGCGAAATTTTCGCGCGCGCTGATTTTCTGGACATCTACGCGTACGCCAAATCCAAGGGTTTCCTGATCACGCTTTTCACCAACGGCACGATGATTACCGAACGCGTGGCTGATTTTCTGGCGGAATACCGGCCGTTTGCGATCGAGATCACCCTGTACGGCGCCACACGCGAAACTTACGATGCACTAACGCAAATCCCCGGCTCCTACGACCGCTGCCTCCGCGGCATCCGCCTGCTGCTCGAACGCAAACTGCCGCTGAAACTGAAGACCGTGCCCACGACCGTCAATCGCCACGAAGTATATGAAATGCAGCGCATGGCCCAAGAGGATTTCGGCGTTGATTTCAAATTCGATCCGCTGGTGAACCCGCGCATTGATTGCTCGCAAAGCCCTGTCGAAGTCCGGCTCACTCCCGAAGACGCCGTGGCGCTGGATCTGCACGACGCCCGCCGCCGCGCCGAAGCTCTAAAACTGATCGAGCGCGATATGGCGCTGCCCGCCGACGCTTTCACTTCGGAAAATGTTTATCAGTGCGGCGGAGGCCTCACCTCCTGCGCCATCGACCCCTACGGCCAAATCAGCATTTGCGTCCTTTCGCACCAGGAAAGCTACGACTGGCGCTCCGGCAGCTTCAGCGCCGGCTGGGACCAATTTCTCGGTCGCGTCCGCGCCAAAAAGAAAACGCGCCAGACCAAGTGTGACGCCTGCCGCATCAAGACGCTCTGCGGCATGTGCGCCGCGAATGGCGAATTGGAAAAGGGCGACGCCGAATCGCCCGTGGATTTCCTGTGCGAAGTAGCGCACCTGCGCACCATGGCTCTCGGCGTGGAAATTCCCACGCACGGCGATTGCGAATGCTGCGCGGGCGGCATCTCGCACCCAAAATTATTGCAATCGGCCGAGCGCATTCGTAAGGGAGAAGTGGACGTCGGCTCCTGGACGCCCATGCCTCCCGCCGCCACCCTGCCAATTTTGCAGCAACAGAGCTCCGGCTGCGGCAGCGGCTGCGGTTCCTGCGGAGCTCATGCATGAGTAGTGAAGCGCCCATGCCCGATCAAATTCAGGATCAGAATCAAAATCCGCAGCGCGGCACAAAGCCGTATGAGGCTCCGAAGATCATACGCGTGAGCTTGCGCCCGGATGAAGCGGTCCTGGGCCATTGCAAGACGCCGTCATCCGCTGGTCCGGCATCACCGGGCTGCGGCATCGCTCTGGGCGGCTGTATGTCCTTCGGTTCCTGACGTGAGTGCTATGAACTTGCTAACGCCATCGCAACCACTGCGCGCCACCGGCCCGTCGGCACGAATCGCGGCGCGCATCGGCGGCATTTCGCTCGGAGCGACGTCCGTCGCCGGCGGCCCGGTGCTGCTGGTGGACCAGCAACTCAAGGATTTCGTCATCACGGATCCAATCTGCGATCTGGAATTCGATGTCGCATTCGGCGGGCGCTTCGATTCCGCTCCGGGAGAATTAATTTTCGACTCGCGCGGCTTGTGGAAGCTGTTCCGCAACGCAGAAGGCTTCTGCTTTCGCCTTACCACGAATTTCATCGGCACCCGGCCGTACAAACAAGCAATCGTCGCGCCGGACTTCAAATCCGGCCGTATTGAAATTTCGCGTGAGTATTTCGCGCCAGGCCATGCCGTAAATCCGCTGGAATATCCGCTGGACGAACTTCTCTGGATTCATCGCCTCTCCATGGGCGAAGGCGTCGAAGTCCACGGCTGCGGAGTGATCGCGCCCGATGGCCGCGGCCTGCTGCTCACCGGCCACTCCGGCGCGGGCAAAAGCACTTCGTCGCGCTTATGGTCCCGGCGCGATGGCGCGCGCGTGCTCAGCGACGACCGCATCATTCTGCGTCGCGAACACGGCCGCATATGGATGTACGGAACTCCCTGGCACGGCGACGCGGGAATTGCCGAAGCCGATCGCGCCCCGCTCGATGGAATTTTTATTCTGTCTCACGGCCGGCAGAACGAAGTCAGGCCGCTCAGCCGCACCTCCGCGTCCGCGGAATTATTCGCGCGCAGCTTCGTGCCGCATCACTCCACGGATTCGATCGCTTTCATTCTGGAGTTTTTCAGCAAGGTCACCGATTGCGTGCCTTGCTCCGAGTTTTCCTTTGTCCCGGATTCTACCGCCGTGGAGGCCCTGCTCAGTGAAGATGTCGGCAAAATTATTGCGGCGTGATACGTCGCAATTCGCAATGCTCTGCGAAGCCGTGCTGCAGCGCGGCTTGCAGGTGCGCTTCCTTGCGCACGGGCAGAGCATGCAACCCAACGTCCTGAGCGGCGATGCCGTGATCGCCGAGCCGGTCGCTGCGCAAGAGCTCCGTCGCGGAGATATCGCCCTCACGCTGGGCGCGCACGGCGTTCTGCTCCATCGTGTAATCGGCCGCGATCCGGCCACCAACAGAATCGTCACCCGCGGCGACGCCGGCCAGCAGGATGACACTCCCGCCGAATTAGTCCTCGGCAGAGCTGTCTGCATCGAACGCGACGGAAAAAGAATTTCGCTCCAGACCCCTGGCACAAAATTTTTGCACGCGCTCCGCAAAAATTATCGCCGCGTGATTCAGGCCGGCGCGCGCCGTTCGCCGCGTTTGCGCTCGCTCCTCGCTCCGCTGCTGTGCGCCGCTTTCGCACTGTGCCTGTACGCCGCACCCGCAGCCGCGCAATTCACCATTACCGATGCCGTCGCGCCAACAAACGTCGCTCCCGGCGCCACAGTCGTGTACACGCAGGTGCTCACCTATAACGCCGCGGCCAATTTCACGCCGTCGGCCGCTAACCCGGTAACCACGACTCAGGCGATTCCCGCTGGCCTCACTTATGTGAGTGCCGCATTTGCTGGAACAGCCAACACACGCTGGGGTTGCGTATCGGCAGCCGGCACGCTCACGTGCACGGACAACAGCAACCTGACGACCTATCACACCACCAACACCACCACTTTCACAATCACCATGACCGTCGGCGCCGCCACGGGAAACGGCACCATCACCGATTCCGTCACGGCGAATCCAGGCGCTTCGAACGCCACCGCTCAAATCACTGTCTCCACCCCGGCCCTCTCCGTCTCAGGGACGGTAACCCCTAATCCCGTAGCGACGGGCGCACAAATCACTTACGCCGAGACAGTCACGAACGGCAGCACCACCACCGCAGCGGTGAACGCGACGCTTACCCAATCCACACCGGCCAATACCACTTTCGTCTCCGCCACTCCGCCCGGCACATGGACGTGCGGCACGGTTCCAGCAGTTGGCGGCACCGGAACCATAACTTGCACGGCCACCGGCACCATGGCTGCAAACACGTCCGTCAACTTCACGATCATAGTGGCCGTGAATTCGGGCGCGCCCGGTGGAACCACCATCACAAACAACCCAATAACCGTCAGCGAGACGGGAACGAACCCGGGAACCCCAACCACCATCTCGCTCGCCACCACTGTGCAAGGCGCCGATCTTTCTATGACGCAGGCTGCCTCCCCATCCGCGGTAGCGCCGGGCGGCACGATTACCTACACCGAAACCGTCACGAATAATGGCCCGAACGCGGCCACCGGCGCGGTGCTCTACCAGCAGACACCGTCCAACACCACATTCGCTTCCGTTGCGGCTCCGACAGGATGGACTTGCACCTCACCGGCCGTCGGCGCTACGGGACAGGTGATTTGCACTGCCGCCGCCAATCTGAGTAGCGGCACCACGACCACCGCATTTACGTATGTCGTCACCGTTGCCGCAGCCACCGCTGCGGGCACCACCATCGTGAATTCTGCAGACGTGACTTCCCAGACCACCGATCCAGTTTCGTCCAACAACACGACATCCACATCCGTGCTGGTTGAAATTACCGGCGACGCGGACCTGGCGCTGTCCATGACCGCCGCGCCCACGCCCGTGTTCGTTGCTACGCCGCTCACTTACACGATTCAAGTGACCAATCTCGGCCTCACCGCCGCGGCAGGCGTAACCGTCGTGGATACGCTTCCCGCGGCGCTGGTCAGTCCATCGGCGATCACCTCGCAGGGAACTTGCGGCGCGGTAACTGGCGGCACCATCACCTGCACTCTCGGCACCGTGGCGTATCCACTCGCGACGCCCATCACCATCACCGTTACTGGAACCACCCCTGGAACCGGCAGTCCTCTCACGAATAAAGCTGTGGTCAGCACCACCACCACTGATCCCGTCGCGACGAATAACACTGTCACGGTCGTCACCGTCGTGCAGCCGCTCGTTTGCGCCATTCCCGGGAAAGACGGCGCCGGCGCAACGCTCAGCGGAGTTGTGAATGCCTACTATCCACCGGCTGCCGGAACGGTGGCTGCCGGCGCGACCTCCATTACGTTGGGCGCCGCCGCTGCGGCTCCTGCTGCGCAGACTGGCATCGGCGTCGGAGACCTGCTGCTCGTAATTCAAATGCAAGGCGCGCAAATCAATTCCACGAACACCAGCTTGTACGGCGATGGCGTCCCAGGCGATCCCGCGTCCGGCTCCACCAGCCTCGCCAATTCAGGACAATTTGAATTTGTCACCGCAACCGTGGCGGTCCCAGTGACCGGAGGCGCGCTCACCTTCACCGGAACCGGCTCCGGAGGCGGGCTGCTGAATTCGTACACCAGCGCAGCGGCCACAGCCACGCAGGGAATTCAGACGTACCAGGTAATTCGCGTGCCGCAATACACCTCTGCCACATTCAGCAGCGCTCTCGCCGCGCTGCAATGGAACGGAGCAGTCGGCGGCGTGCTCGCCGTGGATGTTGCCTCCCAGCTTACTCTCGGCGGAACGGTGAGTCTCGATGGCCAAGGCTTCCGCGGCGGCGGCGGGCGCATCCTGGCCGGCGCGGCTGGCACGCTCGCGACGGACGTAATCACCTTATCCACCCAAGCTACCAACGGATCGAAGGGCGAAGGCATTGCCGGAACCCCGCACTACATCGCGCCCACGCTCAGCACCATCACTCCAGCTACCACCGCTGTGAGCACTGCCCAAGCAGTTCTCGAGGGCCTCCCGAATGGCAGCTACGCGCGCGGCGCTCCGGGCAACGCGGGCGGCGGATCAACCGACGCGAACCCGACGGCCAACAATCAGAACAGCGGCGGCGGTGCCGGCGCAAACGGTGGCACGGGCGGCACCGGAGGTTTTGGCTGGCAGAGCGCCGGCATCGTCGGGGGCTTCGGCGGCACGGCTTTCCCGGCTTCCACGAGCGCGATCGTGATGGGCGGCGGCGGCGGCGCTGGAACTTCGAACGACGGCGCCTATTGGAATCCTGTCACAAACGCCGGCGGCGCTGATTGCGGCGCGAACTGCACCGGCATTTACAGCAGCGGCACTGCGGGCGGCGGAATTGTAATCATTCACACGGGTTCAATCGCCGGCACCGGCACAATTTCCGCCAACGGTCTGACGGCCCTCGAAGTAGAAAACGACGGCGGCGGCGGAGCCGGCGCAGGCGGCACGATTTTGGTTTTTGCGAATAGCGGAACTCTCTCCGGTCTCACAGCCAGCGCGGCGGGCGGCAACGGCGGAGTCACTTGGCCTGCGGATCCTCCCGGAACTCCTTTCCCTGGAAATCGTCATGGACCAGGAGGCGGCGGCGGTGGCGGCGTGATCCTGGAATCCGCCACGCCCGGACCCACCAACATCACCGGCGGCATTCCCGGCTGGTCCACGCTCGCCAACGATCCGTATGGCGCGACGGTCGGTCAAGCGGGGTTCGTCAGCTCCGGATTATCAATCACCGAAACGCCCGGAACGCAGTCGGGCGCCTATTGCGCAGGCGCGGATCTCTCGGTCACGAATGCCGGCACGCCCAGCGTCGTCGTGCCCGGCGGCAACATTACCTACACGCAGGTGGTCACCAATAATGGGCCGCAGGATGCCGTCAACGCGACGTTCATCGAAGCCGTTCCCGGCAATACCACGTTTCAATCGCTGGCCGTGGCCCCGGGTTGGTCCTGCACCACTCCGGCCGTCGGCTCCGCCGGAAATATCAGCTGCACGAACCCCGATGTCCCGAGCGCCGCCGGTGGGACTTTCACCGTCGTTGTTCAAGTGATCCCCGGAACCGTCAACGGCACGCAGATTCTGGACACTGCCTCGGTTTCATCCGGCACCAATGATCCCAATCTCGCGAATAACACCGCGAGTGTTCTGACTCTGGTGGGCGCGGCGACCAGCGCCAACATCGTCGTCACCAAAACCGCTGCGCCTAGTCCTGTGCAGGCTGGCAATGCGCTCACTTACACCATCACGGTGCACAACAACGGCCCGGCGGCCACCAGCAGCGTCACGCTTACGGACACGATTCCGGCTCACACCACTTTCACTTCGTTGGCGCAGACCGGCACGACGTGGGTTTGCCCCGCTCCCGGCGCGTCGGTCAGTTGCACCATCGCCTCACTTCCCTCCGGAGCTACAACCACTTTCACTTTGATCGTCACCGTCACGGCGGGCACCGCTTCTGGCACCGTCATCACCAACACAGCCAGCACTTCTAGTTCGACGCCGGATCCGAATCCTTCCAGCAACAGCTCCACCGTGAACGTCACCGTCGCGTCCGCGGGCCAATACGATCTCAGCGTCACCAGTTCCGCCTCGCCCAATCCCGTGACGCCTGGCAATAACATCACCTTCCTGCTGAATTTCGCGAACAACGGCCCGAACTCTGCCAGTAATTTGACCTACACCGACACCGTCCCGGCCAACACCACTTTCGTTTCGCTCGTGCTTCCCGCAGGTGCTACTTGCCCCACTCTTCCGGCCGTCGGCGGCACCGGTGCAATCAGTTGCTGCCCCGGCACCGCGGGAGTTTGCTCCGGCGCGGCGATTCCGTCCGGCACCACCGCACAACTTCCGCTGGTCGTGAAGGTCAATTCCGGCACCGCGTCGGGAACAGTCATATCGAATACCGCGAATATTGCTCCCACGACGAATGACCTGAACGTCGCGAATAATACCTCCACGGCAACGACGATTGTGGCTTCGCCGTCGCAAGCCGACGTCGCCATTCTAAAAACCGCTGCGCCGCAGCCCGTGGATCAGGGCGCAACTCTCACCTACACGTTGCAAGTCACCAACAATGGCCCGGCGGTCGCGCAAAATGTGAATGTGTCTGACCCGTTGCCGAGCCAGGTGACCTTTGTCTCCGTTTCCACCACCCAAGGAACCTGTACGCAGAGCGCTGGCACGGTCAGCTGCAGTTTGGGTTCGCTCAGCGTCGGCGGCCTGGTGATCATCACCATCAACACCACAGCGGTGACGTTCAGTTCGTCGTCCTTGGTCCCGAACACTGCCACCGTGGGCTCTTCCACCAGCGATCCGAACACCAACAACAATTTTTCCTCCACCATCTCTACCATTCAGGCGCCTACGGCCGTGCAGCTTTCTTCCTTCCATGCGCAAACGCGCCCGGGCGGCGGTGTGCTGCTGGAATGGCGCACGCGTGAGGAAGTTCGCAATCTCGGTTTCCATGTGTATCGGGAAGACGCGCAGGGCCGGCACCAGCTCGACCCCTCGCTGATCGCCGGCGGCGCGCTGCTGCTGCGCGGCGGACAGCCCCAGCACCCCGCGCGAACCTATCAGTGGATTGATCCGCAGGGCGGCCCGGAATCGTCGTACATCCTCGAGGACGTGGATCTCAACGGCGTCCGCAGCACGCACGGGCCCGTGAGCGCCGATTCCACCGTATCCGATGCCGCGTCATATTCTCCCGCGACGCTTCTGAATCAGTTGACGAATACGTCGCCGTTCGCAACGCCGCTGCCAGTGCCGTGGCGTCCAGGCGCGCCGGTGCTTCCGCCGGTTCCGCAGGGCGGCGCAGAGGTCTCCAGCGCTTATCTCGACGCGCTACCGGCCGCCAAAATTTCTGTCAACGCGGAGGGCTGGTACGTGGTTACGCGCGCTCAACTCGCCGCCGCGGGCTTCGACCCCGGCTCCGATGCGCGCTCGCTCCAGCTTTTCGCCGAAGGTGTCGAACAGCCCATCGCCATACTCGGTCAGCAGGGCGGATTCCTCGCGAGCAATGGCGCTATCGCCTTTTACGGCACCGCGATTGACACGCCCTTCTCCGGCACCCGCGTCTATTGGCTCGTACGAGGTTCGCAGTCTGGCAAGCGAATTCCTGTCTCCGCTTCAGCAGGTTCCAGCGCATCCAGCGTGCAGAGCTTTTTGTCCTCCGTCACCCTGGAACAGCGCACCACCTACTTCGCGGCGTTGCTCAACGGCCCCAATGCCGATAATTTCTTTGGCGCGCTAGTCAATACCGAACCGGTGGACCAGGACCTCACCATCCAGCACTACGATCCGTCCTCCACCATTCCAGCCCAGGTAACCATCACCCTGCAGGGAGTCACCGCCGGCCAGCCGCACAGCGTCAGCGTTGCCGTGAACGGTTCATCCGTTGGCGTCCTGAATTTCGACGGCCAGGATAATTTCACCAGCAGTTTCCCGGTCGAGCAGGGTTTGCTTCACGATGGGTCGAACGCCGTCACGCTCACCGCCCTCAACGGCGACGCCGATACCAGCCTGGTGCAATCCATCGTGCTGAACTTCCCGCACACCTACGCCGCGGATTCCGATTGGCTGCGCGCCGCAGCTCCGGCGGGCGCGCACGTGAAAATCAGCGGTTTCTCCAGCTCGCAAATTCAGGCCTACGACATTTCCGACCCGCTCAATATCATTCAACTCGCCGGGCCCATCACTTTTGACAACACGGGTTCCAGCATCACCATCGCCGTGCCCGGCCCGCCGTCCAGCGCCGCGCCGCACACGTTCATCGTCTTCGCGGCTGACGAAATATCCTCACCCGCCTCGATTACGTTCCATCCGCAAAGCACGCTCGCAGAACAGCGCGCCGGCGCCGACATTGTAATCATCACGCATCCGGATTTTGCGTCCACGCTCGGGCCGCTGGTGAGCCTGCGCAAGTCGCAACAGCACGAAGTCGCGGTCGTCACCGTGGACCAGCTATTCGACGCCTTCAATTACGGCGAGCGCAGCCCGTTCGCGCTGCGGAGCTATTTGCAGTTTGCCTCCGCCCAGTGGCATGAAAAGCCCCAGTCGGTGCTGTTGCTCGGCGATGCTTCCTTCGATCCGCGCGACTATCTGGGCCTCGGCGACTTCGATTTCGTTCCCACGCGCATTATCGAAACGGCGGCATTCAAGACGGCCTCTGACGACTGGCTCAGCGACTTCCAGGGCACCGGCTTCGCGACCATTCCCACGGGACGCATTCCCGCACGCACCGCGGCGGACGCAGCCTTGGTGATCTCCAAAATCGTGAACTACGAGCGCGGCACTTCGCAGGGCAGCTGGACCCAGCAAGCGCTCATCATCGCGGATCAGAACGTTGGCGTCGATTTCTCCAGCGAAGCGGACATGGCCGCCGCTCTGCTGCCGCCCTCGCTCGTCGCCACCAAAATTTTGGCGGATGGCCAGTCCACCACCGCCGTCTCGCAGCAAATTCTCGATGCGGTCAACACCGGAACCTTGCTCGTCAATTACACCGGCCACGGTGCCGAGCAGCAATGGTCCTTCTCCGACCTGCTGGATAACACTTCGGCCGCCGCGCTCAGCAATGGCGGGCGCCTGCCTGTGTTCCTGCTCATGGATTGCCTCAACGGCTTCTTCCACGACGTGTACGCGGAAAGCCTGTCCAGCGCGCTACTGCTAGCCCCCAATGGCGGCGCCGTAGCCGTTTGGGCCTCGTCCGGATTCACCACCGCGCCGCCGCAAGCCGCCATGGACCAAGCCCTGCTGCGCACGCTAGCCACAAATCCCACTCAGCCGCTTGGCCGCTCCATCCTCTCATCCAAATTAAGTATCACCGACCCAGACGTTCGCCGCACCTGGATCCTCTTCGGCGACCCCGCCATGCGCATAGCATTCCCAACCGCATCGTCCCCAATCTCAACTAAGCCGCGCATCGCTCCCATAACGCCGCAACGGCCGCAGCTGCGCTAAAGCCCCCCGCGCGCCTGGCTGAAAAAATCATGACGCGCAGGTGTTGAAGTTGTAGCGGCCATCCCGCCATTGCGGGACGGGCGCTCTTGACTTTGGTAGCGCCGGCGTCCCGCCGGCTCTCTCGCTTTTGAATTTGCCTTTGAATTTGTAGCGGCCGGTTCAGTTTCATCGAACCGGGCAGCGGTTGCTTTGGTTTTGCTTTCATCGCGGCGCACAACCCGATGCACCACGAGAATAGGGCGGGGAATTCAACTCCGCGTTACAATCGAACCGGACCAGAATCCATGCCAAACTTCAACAAGCTCTCCAAACGAATCGCCATCATCGTGCTCGGCACACTCGCCATCGCCTACGCCACCGACTACGCCGTGCTGCAACACAAAATGAACCAGTACCACGGCGCCGACGCCCTAGGCTCCGTCACCTCCTACTACGGCACCGCTCTAAAAGACGGCAAAATGCAAATTTTCACCGACCAACCCCAGGTCGAAACCTGCGTCCACTCGATATTCCCGCATTCCGGCTACCGCCCCTGCTGGTATGCCAGCCGCAATACTGTGAAGCCCATCGGATAAGCATCCGTCCACAATCGAAATTTTCGCGCGCCTTGAACCACCGCAAATCTTCAACGCTTCCGCTTGCGCGTCCTGCGTACCCGCCCCTCCGCATTTGCAGCCGTCTGCAGCAGCTGCAGCAAAGCCTGCGCATCCCGCGTAAGCGCCCGGTGGCGCGGATAAATCACGTCCAGATTCCGCCGCAGCGGCTCCTCATCCACAATCTCGATCGCCACCAGCTTGCCTTTGCGCAATTCGCGCGTCACCGCGATCAATGGCAGAAAACTCAGCCCCAGTTTCCGCTCCACCATCCGCTTGGCCGCCTCGATCGTCTCCACTTCCAGCACCGTGTTCGGCAATTGGCCTGCCCGGCGAAAAAGTCCCTGGCTCAGAGTCCAATCGCTCGAACCACGATCGAAAAATATCAGCGGCATCGCTTCCACCTCCGCCAGGCGCACCCGGCGTTTTCGCGCCGCGGCATGATTGGGATGGCCCACCAGGATCAACGGATCGTCGCGCAGCGTCATCGTTTCCACTTCCGGATGGTTCAACGAGCGCGCCACCCCAATCTCCGCTTCGCCATCGAGCACCATTTTCAGCACCTGCACCGAAGTGCCAGAGCGCAGGTTCACCAGAACCTTGGGATTCGCCGCCTGGTAGTCCTTCATCACGTCCGGCAGAAAATAAGTGCATACCGAAAGCGCGGCAGCGATGCTCAACGAGCCTCCGGCGGAAGGCTGCAATTCGTGCACGGCCTGCCGCGCGCGCGTCACATCGCGCAACAGTTGTTCCGCATGAGGGCGCAGCGCCTTTCCCGCGGGCGAAACCGACAAATTTCCGCGCACGCGCGCGAATAGCTTCACGCCCAGTCCGTCCTCCAGCGCCCGCACTCGCGCGCTTACCGCCGGCTGGCTGATGTTCAGCGCCGCCGCCGCGCGATGAAAGCCCCCATACGTCAGCACGGCTAGAAACGTTTCCAACTGATCAATTTCCACGTGACCTCGCTGCGCCTCGCAAAACCACCACGCCTCGGCGACGGAAACGCTTCGCTGCAATAGCAGGGAAGTCGCCTCCCCAAGGTCGTACCACCCAATCTAGTACCGCCGTTGGAAACTACCCGATAAGCATATTCTATCAATATGATAAGGACAATCAGTTTGACTGATTGCCTTGCTTCCGCCACACTCCAAACAGTCGCCAGTAGTTCCACGGACCGCGAGCGCTTCGCATTCCCGCTCACCTCCAGCCTGGCCGCTCAGGCCCCTAAGTCCCAGCACTGTTATTTCGAATGAAAGAAAGCCAGCGCCGCAGCGCCTTTCTTCATCGCAGAGGACGAAACCGATGACCACCAACGGCAATCACCGCAATCTGGAGCATCACTGGAAGACCGCGCTGCGCTGGGAAGGCATCACTCGCCCCTACTCCCAGAAAGACGTCGAGCAACTGCGCGGCTCCGTCCACATCGAGCACACCTTTGCGCGCATGGGCGCCGAACGCCTATGGCAATTGCTCCAGGATGATCTCTACGTTGCCGCGCTGGGCGCCTTGACCGGCAACCAGGCCGTGCAACAGGTCGCCGCCGGTTTGCAGGCGATTTACCTGAGCGGTTGGCAAGTCGCGGCCGATGCCAATGACGCCGGCCAAATGTATCCGGACCAGAGTCTGTATCCCGCGGACAGCGTGCCAAATGTGGTGCGTAAACTAAATCAAGCCCTCGCGCGCGCCGATCAAGTTCATCACGCCGAAGGTAAGAACGGAATTCACTGGTTTGCGCCAATCGTCGCCGATGCCGAAGCCGGATTCGGCGGCAATCTGAACGCGTTTGAGTTGATGAAAGCCATGATCGAAGCTGGCGCCGCCTGTGTGCACTTCGAGGATCAATTATCCTCAGCGAAAAAGTGCGGCCACCTGGGCGGAAAAGTGCTCGTCCCCACAGTCGAAGCCATTCAGAAGCTGGTTGCCGCGCGGCTCGCTGCCGATGTGCTGGGCGTCCCCACGCTGATCATGGCGCGTACCGATGCCGATAGCGCGCACCTGCTCACCAGTGACATTGACCCGCGCGATCGCGAATTTCTCACCGGAGAACGCACCCCCGAAGGATTCTTCAAAATCCGCGGCGGCCTCCGCTCCGCAATCGCCCGCGGCTTGGCCTACGCTCCCTACGCGGACTTGATCTGGTGCGAAACCTCGAAACCGCATCTCGGCGAAGCGCGCCAGTTTGCCGAAGCCATTCACGCCAAGTATCCCAACAAAATGCTGGCCTACAATTGCTCGCCGTCCTTCAACTGGCGCAAGAATCTCGACGACGCCACCATCGCGAAATTCCAGCGCGAACTCGGCGCCATGGGTTACAAGTTCCAGTTCATCACCCTGGCCGGATTCCACGCGCTGAATCTTTCCATGTTCGAGCTCGCGCGCAATTACAAACAGGATGGCATGACCGCTTACTGCCGCCTGCAGGAAAAAGAATTCTCCAGCGAGCAGGCTTTCGGCTACGAAGCCGTGAAGCACCAGCGCTTCGTCGGCACTGGTTATTTCGACGCGGTGCAGCAGGCGATCACCAGCGGCACCGCATCCACCACCGCGCTCGCCGGGTCCACCGAAGCCGCGCAATTCCAGGAAGCGAAACCGCTGCATCTCGTAGCGCCGCCGCAGAAAGAAATGCGCCAGGCAGCTTCCGCCGACTGAAGCGCGCTCACACCCACAAATTTGGGGGCAGACAAAAAAAACGGGCGAGCCCATCGAGCCCGCCCTTTCGCTTTTCAGTCAGACCTAACTGTAAATCGCGACACCAGCCGCCGATCGGAAGGGCGGGGCTTCAGCCCCGCCATAAACCTCCGCACAGAGAAGGGCTTTAGGCCCTGAAGCCGCCAGCCGATATTCGTCAGGGCACGGCTTCAGCCGTGCCACAACCGCTGCAAAATCAGAGCGGCTTTAGCCGCTGGGGGAATGAATCGTAACTTCTCACGCGAAATCCAGCGCCGTCCGTCCTTACGCATCAGCCGCGTCGCCCCGCAATAATCTTCGCCGTAGTAATCGCCTGTCCCACATGCCGCTGCGTGTGCTCAGCAACGTGCACCAGCAACCCGCCCACAGTCGTCGGCAGCAGCTTCGTGCCCACAGGCCGCGGTTCCTCCAAACGATTCGTATCGATCTGTCGGATGCGCACAGCAGCGCGCCGCAAAGCCGCATCCAATTCCGCAAGTAACTCGTCGCGCGTGGCGCTCGCATCCAGCTCGCTGTTCAGCGCCGCAATCTGCGAATCGTCCAGCCGCTTTCCCTCCGCGTAACTCAGCAACCGGTCAACGCTGCGCGCAATATGCCGCACATGAAACCCCACGGACGCAATTCCCTCCGGCCGCGCATTCAATTCCGCTTCGCTCAGCCCGCCGCACCAGCGCACAACGTCTTCCCGCGCCAGCTCCAGCGCGTGCAGCACCGCGCGCGGCACCGCCGCCACGTCCGTCAGCGTTCCACGCAACCACGGCTCGGGAATTCTCGCTTCACTCATTTGCGCGGGCCTCCGCTTCTAACGTACCTGAATTAGCGTACCCGAGAAATGGCGACAACGATTAAAAGCCATCTCATCAATGCGCTGGACCAGTAGGGCGGGGCTTCAGAGTGTGGGTGACGACTACTGGTTTTCGTCAGGGCACGGCTTCAGCCGTGCCGTAACTGCCGCAAGATCAGGACGGCTTTAGCCGCTGAGGCCACGAATTTGCAGTTCTCACACAAACTCTTTAGCCCCTGAAGCCATGCATTTCTATTGCGACTGAACATCTGTGAGACAGGTTCTAGCCGAAAGCTCTCAGTGCGGTGGCGAAGCAGGTTTGGCAGCGGGCGTCGCGCCAGGTGTTTTCGCGTCGCTCGTTTTTCCATCGGCAGCTTTCGCAGCATCCGCTTTCGTTCCTGGCACAGCGTCGCCGGCACCGGCAACCGTCGCATCCTCCGTCCCCGGCTTCACCAAATATTGCACGATCACCGATATCCGCCGGTTCGATGGATCCAGCGGCGCCGCCTTCTTGCGCAATCGTTGGTCGGCAAATCCGCGCACCTGCGTCACTTGCGCATCTCCCACGCCATTCAGTTGCATCAACCGCCGCGCCGCGTTGGCGCGATCCGCCGAAAGTTCCCAGTTGCTGTAATTGTTGCCCTTGGAATAAGCCTTCGCGTCTGTGTGTCCTTCAATCGCCAGCCGATTCGGCAGCTTCCCCAATTCTTGCGCCAGCACGATCACTATATCCCGTCCATCCGTGTTTAGGTTCGGGCTGCCGATATCGTAAAACGTCCCTTTCGCGGATTCCATCAACTCGATGCGCAATCCTTCGTTCGTAATCGTCATTTCAATATGATCCTTCAACTTGTCGAAGTTCGGGACCTCACGAATGGCTTTCTCCAGCTGCTGCTTCAGCTCGTCCATGCTCTCTTTGTTCACCACGAAGTTTTCGCCCACCCCCGCCATGCTGCTGCCGACCTTGGTTGACGTGCCCAGCGGATCGTTGAAATATCCCGCCACCGCTTCGCGAATTGGCTTGCTCGCGTTGGTCAGCCACAAGACGATGAACAGCGCCATCATCGCCGTAACAAAATCCGCGTAAGCCACTTTCCACGCGCCGCCATGATGGCCGCCGTGGCCGCCTTTCTTTCGGATGACGATGATGGGAGCTTTGCCTGGCACGAGTGAGTGGAAATATCCTTATGAGTGTGATTACCGTCCGGACCGTTACGCCGCCGCGGCCACCGGCGCGCCGCCTTTTTCCTTAATGTACATTTCCGCTTCTTGGAACGCAGGCCGCACGCGCCCCGGAATCGCGCGCCGCCCAATTTCCACCGCCAGAGTCGGCGCGGTGCCTTTCATGAACGCCACAATCATCACGCGCAGCACCTGGTAGTAAGCGTGCTCGTCGTCCACAGCCTTCGACATGTTCGCCGCCAGCGGCCCCACCAATCCGTAACACAATAAAATTCCCAGGAACGTGCCCACCAGCGCGGCCGCAACCTTTTTCCCGATTTCCTCCGGCGGTCCGCCCAAAGATCCCATAGTAATCACCACGCCCAAAACCGCCGCCACAATTCCCAGCCCGGGCAGGGAATCAGCCACCGAGGACAACGACACAATCGGCGTCGAAGCCTCCTGATGATGAACTTCCATATCGTTCTCAATCATCTGGTCCGCGTCAAACGGCTCAATCCCTCCGCTGGACGCCATGCGAATCGAATCGCACACGAATGCCAGCGCGTAGCGGTCCGCCAGGAATTTAGGGTATCTCGAGAAAATCGTGCTCTGCTCCGGACTGTCGCTGTCGGTCTCCAGCGCCATCAACCCATCGCGCCGCGCGCGCGTGAAAAGTTCATACATCATTTTCAGCGTATCCATATATTTCTGCTTGCTGTATTTTGATCCGCCGAACGCGCTGGCCACCCCGCTCGCTATCTTCTTCAATATATGAAGAGGATTCGCGATCAGCACCGTCCCAATCGCCGCGCCGCCAATGGTGATCAGCTCCGCCGGCTGCAGCAACACCCGCAGGTTGCCGTGTTCCATCAAATACCCGGCAACCACCGCGCCGAACACCACCACGATTCCAATGATTATGAACATCGCACGTCCGGCCTCTCTTCGATTACCGCTAGTTCCTTATCGTCACGCGATCTCCGCCGGCCGAAATGCTCTTCGCCAGCGCGCTTTCCGCCCGTCCCAGCAGCGATTTCTCCGTGTCCCCCACGATTACCGTGGTCCCTCCGAACGACGCCGTCACCGGCAGTTCGTCGCCCCACCACGCCACCTTCGTGTTGTTCACCGTAGCTTGCAGACGTTCCGCGGTTCTGTTCAGATCGTTCCCCGTGTATTCCGTCAGAATCGCCAGGAAAACATTTCCGCCGGAGTGCCCCACAAAATCCGTCGGCCGCAGGCTGCTCTCCACCGTTTGCGCCACCGCGTGCAGCGCTGCCGCCACCGCTGCCGCGCCGTAGGCCGCACCGAACCGTTCCATCGCATCCACTTGAACGCACAAAATGCTGAATGGCATGCGGTGTTCCATAAAAGTCGTCAAGCTCTCGCGCAGGTGCGTGTGAATGTAGCCCGCGCTCAGCACGCCGGTGGCTTCGTCCAGGCAGCCAAACGACGCCAGCTTTCGGTGCCTCCGGTCCGCGTAGAATGCCCACGGATCGGAGTCCATGGACTCCGCCGCCCCGATCACATTGCCGATTTGGTTTCGTATTGGCACCGCGCGCACGCGCACCGTCACCTGATGCCCGGCTTTGTGCCGCAACGTCACTTCCGCGATCGCTGGCCTTCCATCCCGCAGCACGCTCGCCAGCGCCCCGCCAATCTCGCAAACCCCGTTCTTGCCTGCTTCTTTTTGCGGCGGGAAAAAATCCCGGCAAAAATGTCCTACTACGTCCTGACGCAGGTGCCCCGTGATGTTTTCCGCGCCATCGTTCCAGAACTGAATCTTCTGGTCGCAATCCACCATATATATGCCGGTTTGCATGTGTTCCAGGACAGTTCGGTAAATCTCAAGGTCTGCAAACACAGACATAGGACGGCTCCATATTGAATCATCGGTCAAAACCCTCACAAGTTTAGCTCCGCATGTGGTGGGTTTCCTGCATCTGCCGTTGGTAGCGCCTGCCTGCCGGTAGGCAGGCGTCCCGCCGGCTCCTTTGCCGTCCTGTTTGAATTTGTAGCGGCCGGTCCCGCAAAGCGGGACCGGGCAGCCGTCGCCGTCGGTGTTGCCTTTCTCTGCGCCCGGCATCTACCCCGACGCAGCCGGGGCGCCTCTGCGTTAACCTCTCGTCGTTGCCGTCGCCTTCGTAGCGGCGCACTGCAGTGCCCGAGCCGCTCTGCGCAGTCATCTATCTTTGTAGGTCGTGGCTTTAGCCACGACATAAACCGCACTAAGAGCGAGCGGCTTCAGCCGCTGAAGTACCGGTTTGCGGTTCTGCTCCGCCGCTCACGCAATGCTACGCCACCCGCGCGCGCCACAAATCACCATTCACGCCCCCGTAACACTCCGCTAATAGTATGCTGAAGCCCGCGGCCGCTCGCTCGTAAGCGCCGCACCCAAACTCGAGGAGAAAATTTCGGATGGAAAAGAGGAATTTCCTTTTTGTCTCGCTTACCGGACTCATCAGCGACATCGCCTGGCAGGTCTCCAAAGAGGGCCACGAAGTCCGCTACTACATTCACGACAAAAAGGAACGCGACATCGCCGACGGCTTCGTCGCCAAATCGAAAGACTGGGAGAAAGACGCGGAGTGGGCCGACATCCTCATCTTTGACGACACTCTGGGCCAGGGCGAAAAGGCCAAAAACCTGCGCGCCGCCGGGAAAAAAGTGATCGGTGGCACGCCCTATACCGATCGCCTGGAAGACGACCGCTCCTTTGGCCAGGAAGAGCTGAAGAATGCCGGCGTCAGCATCATTCCCTATGGTGAATTTTCATCTTTCGACGACGCCATCGAGCACGTCGAGCAGAATCCCGGCCGCTATGTCATCAAGCCCAGCGGCGAAGCGCAGAACGTCAAGCGCCGCCTCTTCGTCGGCGAAGAGGACGATGGCAAGGACGTAATCCACGTGCTCGAGGCCTACAAGAAGGCGCTCTCCGACGAAATTAAAGTCTTCCAGCTGCAGCGCCGCGTCACCGGAGTCGAAGTCGCCGTCGGCGCATTCTTCAACGGCAAAAGTTTCGTCTATCCCATCAACATCAATTTCGAGCACAAAAAACTTTTCCCCGGCGAAAATGGCCCTCCCACCGGCGAGATGGGCACCACCATGTTCTGGAGCGAAGCCAATCATCTCTTCGATCAGACGCTGCTGAAGATGGAAACCAAGCTCGCCGAAGAAGGCTACATCGGATACATCGATCTAAATTGCATCGTCAACCATCACGGCATCTACCCGCTGGAATTCACTTCGCGCTTCGGCTATCCCACCATCAGCATCCAACAGGCCGGCATGATCACTCCCATCGGCCAATTCTTCTGGGACCTCGCCAGCGGCAACGATCCCAAACTAAAAGTCCGCAGCGGATTCCAGATCGGCGTGCGCATCGTCGTCCCGCCCTTCCCCTTCGACGACGACGAAACCTTCGACTCCTTCTCCAAGAACGCCGTAATCGTTTTCAAAAAGCCCCCCACCGACGAAATGCACATCGAAGACGTAAAACAAATAAACGGCCAGTGGCTCGTAGCCGGAACCTCCGGCGTAATCCTCGTAGTCGTCGGACTGGGCCAAACCATGAAGCAAGCCCAAACCCAGGTCTATTCCCGCATCAAAAATGTCCTGATCCCCAACATGTACTACCGCACCGACATCGGCGACCGCTGGGTAGAAGACAGCGACCGCCTCCACACCTGGGGCTACCTCCGCTAATCCGCCGCCGTCGGTAGCGCCGGCGCCTGCCTACCTACCGCTAGGTAGGCGTCCCGCCGGCTCTTTTGCCGTCGTCCTTGAATTTGTAGCGGCCGGTCCCGCCTTGCGGGACCGGGCAGCCGTCGCAGTTGGTGTTGCTTTTCTCTGCGTCCTCTGCGCCTCTGCGGTTCTCTTTCGTCGTCTGCCGCAGCTCTCCTTGTCAACCGCCACTCCCTACGCTAAAGTAGCCAATCTTTCAGGGAGCGCGCAAAAAATGCCCGTAGTCGCCGGACAAGAAAGACTCAAAGTCCTGCTCCGCCGCTCCGCCATCCAAAAACGCGTGCGCGAAGTAGCCCACGAAATCACCAAGGACTTCAAAGGCGAGCGCATTCACCTAATCGGCGTCCTGAAAGGCGCCTGCATCTTCCTTTCCGACCTGGTCCGCGAAATTAATCTCGAAACCTCCATCGATTTCATCGCCGTCTCCAGCTACGGCAAAAATAAAGAAAGTTCCGGCCAAGTCCGCCTCGTAAAAGATCTCGACAGCAGCATCGAGGGCCTCAACGTAATCGTAGTCGAAGACATCCTCGACACCGGCATCACGTTAACCTACCTGTTACGCGTCCTGGCTCAACGCAAACCCAAATCCCTGCGCATCGCCGCGCTGCTCGATAAGCCTTCGCGCCGCATCAAAGAAGTAAAAGCCGATTACATCGGTTTCAAAATTCCCAACGATTTCGTGGTCGGCTACGGCCTCGACTACGCCGAACGCTATCGCAACCTGAAAGACGTCTGCATCCTGACGCTCCCTCCGGAATAACCATGCCCCTCACCGAACGCGAAATCGCCAAATTAATCGACCACACCCTGCTGAAACCAGACGCCACGCAGGACGAAATCCGCAAGCTCTGCGAAGAAGCCCTGCAATACCAATTCGCTTCCGTCTGTGTGAACCCGTGGAACGTCGCGCAATCAGCCGAACTTCTCCGCGGCAGCACCGTAAAAGTTTGCACCGTCGTAGGATTCCCGCTAGGCGCCACGCTCCCGGAAGTAAAAGTCTTCGAAACGCAAAAATCGCTCGAGCGCGGCGCCCAGGAAATAGACATGGTCATCAACATCGGCGCGCTGAAATCCGGCCGCGTCGGCGCGGTTGAGGCGGATATCCATGGCGTCGTCGCAGCCAGCCATCACGGCGGCGCCATCTGCAAGGTCATCATCGAAACGTGTCTGCTCACCCGCGAAGAGAAAATCCAGGCGTCCCTCGCAGCCAAAAATGCCGGCGCGGATTTCGTGAAAACCTCCACCGGCTTCAGCACCGCCGGCGCCACTCCAGACGACGTGCGCCTCATCCGCCAAACGATTGGCCCAGACACCGGAATCAAAGCCGCCGGAGGCGTGCGCAGCCTCGAAGACCTCCTGAAAATGGTCGAGGCCGGCGCCACGCGCATCGGCGCCAGCGCCGGCGTGAAAATCATCCAGCAGCTGCGCTCCGGAAAATCACCGGCAGCCTCCGGCGCCTCTTCCGGCGACAAATATTGAAAATTTCGATGCAGGCTTATCTCGGCGGCAAGCTCTCCGCGCCTGCCTGCTATAATGAATGGATCGTCCGCGCGCTGTTTCCGGCGCCATAAAAATATCCGGAGTGGACGTCAGCATTTCCCCAGCGGGGGCCGGGGAGTTCCAAACACAGTCAAATGGACGCGGCAAAACTAAATCCCAAAATCGACGTCCCCGCGGACGCTCTCAAAATCCTGGCGGAGCTGAGCCAGGAGATTAACTCCTCGCTCAATCTCGACGAAGTTCTGCCCAGCGCCGCCGCGTTAATCAAACGCCTCGTTGATTACGAAATTTTCGCCGTGCTGCTGCCCGACGAGGCTACCGACCAGATGTATTTCCGCTTCGCCATCGGGCACCGCGCCGAGGTTGTGGACCACTGGCGCATCCCCATGGGCGAAGGCATCATCGGCGCCGCTGCCGCCACCGGGCAGGCCATTCGCGTTGGCGACGTTCGCTCGGACCCGCGCTACCTCAATGCGCTCGATGCCGTTCGCTCCGAACTCGCCGTCCCGCTGATCGTCCGTGGCCGCGTCATCGGTGTCCTGGACATCGAAAGCAACGAGCTCGATTATTTCACTCCCTATCAACAGACCATCCTGACTCTCGTCGCCTCGCGCATCGGCACGGCCATCGAAAATGCCAAGCTCTACGAACACGAGCGCAGCCAGTCCGAAACGTTGCTGCTGCTGAACGAAGTCGGGCGCGAAGCCAACTCCTCGCTCTCCGTCGAAGAAGTCCTCCGTCGCGCCGCCGAGCTCACCAAGCGCCTCATCAATTACCAGATTTTCAGCATCTTGCTCTATGACGAGGGCGACAACGTCTTCCGTCATCGCGTCACCGTAAAATTCGGCCAGCGCGTACAGGAAAAATTTGCCGTCCCCGCGCATGAAGGCATCGTCGGCGCCGCTGCATCCCTAAAACGCGCCGTCGTCGTGCCAGACGTCACTCTCGACCCGCGCTACCTGCTCATCAATCCGGAAACGCGTTCCGAGCTGGCCGTTCCCATGCTCAATAAAGATCGCGTCATCGGCGTCATGGATCTGGAAAGCCCGCAGCTGAATTATTTCACTCCGGACCACGTGCAGGCGCTTTCGATTCTTGCCGCGCATCTCGCCGTTTCCATCGAAAACGCGCGCCTCTACGAACAGCTCGCCCGCGACGAAGCCCGCATGGAGCGCGACCTCAGCGCTGCCCGCCGCATTCAGGGCGCCCTGCTGCCGCGCCTGCCCGGCCCGGAATTCGGCCTGGAAATCGCCGCGCGCGTAGTTTCCTCCCGCGAACTCAGCGGCGACCTGTACGATTTTCTCCGTTACGGTCCGCAGGAATTGGCCATCGCCATGGGCGACGTCAGCGGGAAGGGAAGCGCGGCCGCGCTATACGGAGCCGTTGCCATCGGCACGCTGCGCAGCCTGGGCCCGCAAAAACACCGCCCCGCCGAAATGCTTCGCGCCGTCAACGGATTTCTCGGCGAGCGCCGCATCGAAGGCCGCTTCATGACCCTCTGTTTTGCCACCTGGCACCGCGGCCGCCACAAATTGCGCATTGCCAATGCCGGACAGGAAGAGCCGTTCTTGTATCACGGCGGGCGTTGCGAAAGAATTATGCTTGCGGGTTTTCCGCTAGGAATGTTTGAGGAATCCACCTACGATCAGCGCAGTTACATCCTGAATGAAGGCGACATCGTCGTGTTCCATTCCGACGGCATCGGCGACACCCAAAATTCCGCCGCCGAATTCTTCGGCCACACCCGCCTCGCCGATCTGATCACCGCAAATCACCAACTCAACTCCGACGGCATCGCCGACAAAATCCTGGAAGAAGTTGACGCCTTCTCCGGCGGCGCCCACCCCTTCGACGACCGCACCCTGCTCGTCCTGAAAGTGAAGTAGTCCGCCGCAACAATCGCAGCTCCAGCTTTTGACTCCGTGAATCGCGCTGCAGCGCGATTCATCCTGAGATCCCGCAGTGCGGGATCGAAGGGTAGCGGCCGCCTGCTTTTGCCTTTGAGGCGGGCGCCTTTGACGTTGGTAGCGCCGGCGTCCCGCCGGCTCTTTCGCTTTTGCCTTTGAATTTGTTTTTGACTTTGTAGCGGCCGGTCCCGCGAAGCGGGACCGGGCAGCCGTCGCTGTTAGTTTGCCGTTGCCTTTGCCGTGTCTTTCTCTGCGCCCTCTGCGCCTCTGCGGTAATCCTTTGTAGTCTCCTGGGCCGTCGTAGCGGCTCAATCCACCTTCGTCACAGCCGCAGCCGCCTTCGCCTTCTTCAAATGCACAAATGTATTCACCGAATCATCGAACATCCCCTGCTGATCCACAAACGTCATATGCCCGCTCTTCGGCAAAATCACAATCTGCGAATCCGCGATCTTCTCGTGCATTTCCTGCGACAGCGCCGGGTCGCACTCATCGTGATCCCCGGCAATAATCAGCGTAGGCACGTGAATCGTGTGCAGCCGCTCCACGTATTCCACCGATTTCAAATTGCCATCAATCACGAATTCACCATTCGACCCCCACATCTCGCGATATAAATCCCAAGGTAGATTGGCGGTCTGCGTCGGGTCGTAATTAGGGTCCGGATGATTCTGATAAAGGTACGGAAAATAACCCCCGCCCCAAGCCGCAATCATGTAATCGTTCGTATAACGATTTTTCTCGTAATCCTTGCCGTGCCCGTAGAGTCCCGCTTTTTCCTCGCGCTCAATTTGTTCGCGCACTTCAGTCGGCGCCGCCTCTTTAATCCGCGCCAGCACCTGATTCATCTCCGCGGTGCTCGCAAATGTGCTGCACAAAATCAAATGGCTCAAATTATTCTGATACTTCAGCGCGTACGCCTGCGCCAGCACGCCTCCATACGAATGCCCCAGCAACGTGATTTTCCCCAGCACCAGGCCCTGCCGCACCGCCTCCACGTCCTCCACCATGTTTTCCACCGTGTACCCGGCGGGATCGTCCAGCTTCTGCGACCGGCCCGACCCGCGCTCATCAATAAAAATCAACCGATTCTGCCGCGCCAGCGGCAGAAGGTAAGGCAGAAAATAGTCGTGCGAACCGCCAGGGCCGCCATGCACGATCACAATCGGCGCCCCGCGCCCGATCGTCGTGTAGTAAATCAGCACGCCGCCTGAATCAACGTAACCCTCCTGGATCGGATAATCCGCCACCGGAACTCGACGCGGCGGCGCCGCCTGCTCCGGCGCGGCGGGTGAAGCCTGCGCGGTTGGCACGCCCTGCGCACGCAATCCGTGCGCCCCAAAGCCCGCGCACACCAATCCCGCCAACCCAAAATAAATCGTCAATCGCATGTCATTTCCTCCGAGGAACGAAACTCCCGCTGCTCAGCGCTCTCCCCACCGCAACTTGCTGCGCAGAATTTCGTAGTAGGTCTTGTTAGGAGGGCTTACCACTTGCACCTTCGTCTTAGCCTTGGTGATCACCACGCGGTCCTGCGGCTGCAACTGAAATCCAATCTGCCCGTCCAGCGTCAAATACACCGGCTCGCCGGAAGCAGAAAAATCCAGTTCCACGTGCGCGGTGTCCGGCACCACCAGCGGCCGGTTCGTCAGCATGTGCGGGCAGATCGGCGTAATCACAAACGCATCCAGATCCGGATGAATGATCGGCCCGCCCGCCGCCAGCGAATACGCCGTCGAGCCGGTCGGCGTCGCCACAATCAGCCCATCCGCGCGATAGCGGCCCACGTGGTGATGGTCCACATGCACATCAAAATCCAGCATGCGCGCCAGCGCCGCCTTGTTCGCCACTGCATCATTCAACGCGGTCAGCCGCTCCGGCGCTTTATTACTGTGCACGATCTCCGCGTCCAGCATCATTCGCTCGCTGGTCAGATGCGCGCCCGCCAAAATTGTTTCCAGCACGGGATACAGTTCATCCAGCGTCACACTGGTCAAAAATCCCAATCCACCCAGATTCACCGCCAGAATCGGAACGTTGTGCCCGCCCAGCGCGCGCGCCGCCGCCAGCAAAGTTCCATCCCCCCCGAGAACGATCAGCAGGTCAACTTTTGCGGCCATTTCTTCCCGCGTCATCGCCGGGCCGGTGGGGTCGAGCGTCGTTCGCGTTCGCGGATCCACGGAAACTTCGATCTTGCGCGCTTCCAGCCAGCGCCGCAGTTCCGGAACGACGGCCGTGACCATTTCGGGGATTGGTTTGCAGATAATGCCGACGGCGTGAATCATAATTGGAGGCAGAATTCTACTCTACCCGCGAGCGCGGGCGTGGAGAAAAAACTCCTGGTTGCCTTCGGTGCCCGGCAAGTGGCTGGGCCGCACTCCCAGAATCGCCAGCCCGCAAGCGGCAGCCCCCGCCGACACGCGCTCGATCGCTTTCTGATGCAGTGCCGCATCGCGCACGATCCCACCCTTGCCGATTTCGCTTTTCTCCAGCTCGAATTGCGGCTTGATCAGTATCAAAAAATCCGCGCCAGCCGCGGCGACCGGCACAACCGCCGGCAGCACCTTGGTCACCGAAATAAAAGACACATCCATGGTCACCAGCCCAGGCCGCTCCGCAATATCCTCAGCCTTCAGATAACGCGCATTGCACTCCACCGTCGTCACACGCGCATCCTGCCGCAATTTCCAATCCAATTGGTCCACGGTCACGTCCACCGCGTACACCCGCGCGGCCCCATTTTGCAGCAAACAATCCGTAAACCCCCCAGTCGAACTCCCCACATCCAGGCAGACCAATCCTTGGGGCGAAATCGCAAAATCCTCCAGCGCCCCCTCCAGCTTCAACCCGCCGCGACTGGCATAACGCAACGCCTCGCCAATAATTTCCACGCGCGCATCCGCAGCCACCTGCGACCCAGGCTTCTCCATCTTCTGCCCGTTCACCAACACATTTCCCGCCAGCAAAATAGCCTGCGCCCGCTCCCGCGAAGGCACCAACCCGCGCTCCACAATCAAAACATCCAATCGCATTTTCCCAAGCTTAATTTTCGGATTGCCCTGACCGGAAGGCACCATCTCAGAAGTAGTTTTGGATTTCATGCGTAAAATGCAGAACACTCATCAGCCAGGCTTTCTCTGCGTCCTCTGCGTCCTCTGCGTCTCTGCGGTAAAGCCTCTCCGCGCGGTTTTCTTTTGCTTTCAACTCTTAACTGTCAACTGTCGACTCCGTCTTTCTCAGATTTTTCTCCGCCTTTTCCTCTGTGTCCTCTGTGTTAATCTTCTCGCCTTTCTCTTCGCTCGCCTTCATCAGTGCCTTTATCAGTGTTCATCTGCGTTCATCAGTGGTGAATTTAACAACCGCAACTCGACCGACCAGCCCTACGCCCGCCGCGCCACTAAGAACTGCGCCAACTGCCGCAACCTCCCCCCGCGCTCCCCATAAAATTCCAATTCCTTCAAAGCCTTCGCCTCCAGATCCGCCGCAATATCCCGCGAAACCTCCAACCCATGCAACCCCGGATAAGTAGCCTTCTTCTGCGCCTGATCCTTCCCCGCGGTCTTCCCCAGCGCCGCCGAAGATTCCTCCACATCCAAAATATCGTCCACCACCTGAAACGCCCAACCGATCGTCTCCCCAAACGCCAGCAAACGCGTCACGTCCGAGCGATCCGCACCGCCCGCAATCGCTCCCGCCACAATCGAAGCGCGAATCAAAGCCGCCGTCTTCGACCGGTGGATGTACTCCAGCATTCCCTTGTCCGGCGCTTTCCCCTCCGCTTCCAGATCCGCCACCTGCCCGCCAATCATTCCGCGATCCGTCCCCGCCGCTTCCGCGATCATCGCCAGAATCGTCAGTCGCCGCTGCGGTTCCACCGGAGCAAGCGCCAATGTGTGAAACGCCAAAGTCAGCAGCGCATCGCCCGCCAGAATCGCCATCGCCTCGCCAAACACTTTATGGTTGGTAGGTTTTCCGCGCCGCAGATCATCGTTGTCCAGCGCCGGCAGGTCATCATGGATCAGCGAATAGGTGTGAATGAATTCCAGCGCGCAGCCCACCTGCACCGCTCCACTCTGCTCAGCCGAAAACATCCGCGCCGCTTCCATGCACAAAATCGGCCGAATCCGTTTGCCGCCCGCAAACACGCTATAGCGCATCGCGCGATGGATGGTAATCGGCAGCGCGTCTTCCGGCGGCATCAGTTCCTGCAGCGCCGCTTCCACCGTCGTTCTGTCCTGCTCGAAGAAATCGGGGATCGTCATAGCCTCAGTGCAGATATCCGGAAATGTACCGCCACGCAAAAATCAACCGGCAAATGCTAGTTATTTTCGTCTTCCGGAGCAAACGGTTCCGCCACAATCTTGCCATCCGCCTTCTTCAGCAAAATTTCCACGCGCCCTTCCGCCTCTTCCAGCTGCTTCTGGCACTCGCGCGAAAGTTTCACGCCTTCCTCAAAGAGCCGCATCGCCTCATCCAACGACAAATCCGCGCTCTCCAAACGTTTCACCACTTCCTCAAGCCGCGTAAGCGACTTTTCAAAATCACCCTTCTTAGGCGCTTCCACCGGCACAACCGATTTATTCGGCGTCGGACTCATTCTGCCTCGTTCTGCGCAACCCGCGCGCGCTGCAAATCACACCCCACTGTAGCAGCCATCCGGATTCTATCGCGATGATTTTATTGCAGCAATGCCACACCGCCCCCTGTTGTGCGTCGATTTCCGGTTATCGCGCTAATCGGGAGTCGCCGCATGTTTCAAGAACTTTCGACAGCGGTGCCGAACTCAGCCTCAACCAGTTTCTTCAAGATTCTCGAAAACCCAGGAATCACCGCGCCGTATGCCCATCGCTCAGGCCCGCCAAAGTTGCCGACGGCTCCGTCACATTCTCCGTGAACGATTCTGATCCGGTTGCCGATCTCCCGCAATAGCGCGTCAACCAGCCCCCGGCGTGCCTCTGCAGAATTGTCTTCGGGAATGGGACGCCCAGTAGCCCGACGACAAGAGATGATGTGATGTCTGAAACGGTCGCACGACGTTGGACGATCATGTCCACTATCTTGCTGATCGTTGCCGGGACATCTTCAGGATACGTGTCGTCGGCGATCACCACGACGTATTGAAAGTGCTTCACCTCAGGCGGCTTGATTTCAGAACCTGTTTCGCGCTGCAGCATTGCGATTACCTCGGGACTGAGATGCTCCTGCGGCATTTAGCGGTTCCTCCATCGTCGAAGCATTTGTAGGACTCTCATTATTTGTCACTCGGCAACAGCGTCAGCCGGTGCGCACGCGCCGCATCCTCGGCCGCGATCGAAAACGCCGCCGGAATCCCGCGCCCCGCGAACCATTCCGCAAACTGATCCCGATAATAAGGACTGCCGTACTGCCCCGACTCCCCCGTAGGAATCTCCATCAGCGATCCATCGAAATCAGCCAAATCCGCCACAAAACGCATCGCTGGACCATGCCCCACGCCCATCGCCCGCACCGTATCAATCGTCCCGCCCTGCGCGTAAGGCCCGATGCTCAACATTCGATGCAACAATCCCGTGCGCCCCAGCGGATGAACCATATCCAAAGGATGCAGCCGTCCCCAATTCCACCCGGGCTCCGTCGCTTGGCCGGTCTGCTTCTGCAGCGCAGTCACCGCATCATCCGCGCTAGCCATCAACAACTCATCATAATTCGCAAATCCGCCGGGCAGCCAAGCCGCCGGCCGCTCACGCAGCACATTTTCCAGAAATACTTTGTCGCGCCACCACACATCGCCATAAACGCTCCGTGGCTCCCACAGTTCGTACTTCGTAACCTCATCCCCCAAATAAGCCTGCAGCAAACGCACAAAAATCGCCCGCCGCGTATATTCCACAAACGAAGTCTCCACAGATTCCGCCGTAGCCCGCGCGTCCCACCCAGCCAGCCCAGCGATCAATCGCTGCGCCCGCGCATCGGCAGGCTGCTTCGCCTTCGCGGCTTGCACCAACGCACCAGCCAAAAACCGATTCGGCAAGCTAACAATGTCATTCTGAATCGCATTGCAGTCCGCAACGGTCAACCCCGTGCGTCCAGCCAGCAATTCATAAAGCCGCGCCGTCCGATAAGGTCCCGCCTGCCGATCCGACAAATAATATTTGTACCCCGGCCCCACAGTCCGAGCATTTGCAGTCGCGATAATCCCATCCGGCGGATTCTCCACCCGCGGCAACTCCTCGAACGGAATGTATCCCTTCCACTCATACAAATCCGTATCCCCAGGCACTGGCAACGCGCCATCGCCGCCAGCACGCACGGGAATCCGCGCCGGAATCGTGAATCCAATATTCCCATCCACGTCCGCGTAAATCGCATTCTGCCCCGGCCCCGCAATGTGCCGCGTCGTCTCGATAAACGAATTCCAATCCCGCGCCTCGCCCAACAAAGGAAATCCAAAATCCAGTCCCCCAGGCTCCAAGGCCGTCCAACGCAAGGCATAAGCCCGCCCGCCGCCCTCCGCCGCATCACGCTGCACGATTGGCCCATGCCGCGTCACCACCACATCCATCTCCACAGAAGGCTTCCCACGCACCGCAATCACTTCGTGCCGCGCCTCCGCCGTCAGCATTTTTCCGCCAGCCGAATATTCCAGCGGATTCGCAGCAGAAAACTTCTCGATGTAAAGATCCTCCACGTCCGCATTGCTGTTCGTGAATCCCCAAGCGATCCGCTCGTTGTGCCCGATGATCACCAGCGGCGCCCCCGGCAGCGCAAATCCCTCCACATCCAATCCCGGCGCCGTCAAATGCACGATGTACCACAGCGCCGGCGTCGAAAGTTGCAGATGCGTGTCGTTCGCCAGCAGCGGCTTGCCCGAAGCCGTATGCGCCCCACTAACCACAAAATTATTACTCCCGATTATTTCCGACGACTCCTCCGCAAACTGCGCCAGAAAATTCCGCGCCGCGTCCCACGCAACCGCAGCGAACGGCGGCCGGCGCGTGATCATCGTCGCCAACCGCACCAAAGTCCAATCGCCTCGCTCGAATGAAAGCCCGCAACCCCAGCCCGCGCCGGCAGCGAAGTCCCCGCAGTCCAAATAAAATGGTCCAGCGGCGAATCGCTAACAAACAAATCCCGCGCCCGCTCCTCTCCCACCTTCATCCGTAATCCACTGCCGGTTCAGTTTCTCCTTCCAAGTGGAAGTCAGCGTCTTATACATATACAAACTGATCAAATAAGTGTCCGCCGGTGTCCAAGCCCGCGGCCGGTAACCCAGCGCCACAAATTCAATCGGCAATTTCCCGCCGCGCTCCGCAATGTTGTCGTTCACCCCGCGCGCATAAGCCTCCAGCAACCCGCGAATTTCCGGAGAAGCATCCGCTACGGCCCGCTCCGCCGCCTGCCGCATCCCCAAAGTCCGATTTTCCCGGTCGTACGCCAATCCAAGTTCGCCAAAAATTTCGCTCAAATCCCCGCCCGCAGCCCGCCGCAGCAAATCCATCTGCCACAACCGGTCCTGCGCCATCACGTAACCCTGCGCCGTCACCACATCCTGCAGCGATTTCGCGCGAATCCACGGCCGTCCCCACGAGTCGCGATCCACAATCACGCCGTCCTGCAATCCGCCAATCACAATATTTCCATCGAGCTTCGCCAGCGGCCGCCGCACCACCCACCAGCACAGCAGCAACGCCGCACCAGCAACCAGCAAAAGCGCAGCAAATAAATTTCGCAAAATCCGCGATGCCCGTGTCATCCGTCCCAACCCTCGCCCGCGACCAACAACAGCGGCGCAGTGTAGCCCACAAAATCACTAGCGTGCAACGCACTCGAAACTCATCACTCATCTCTCAACACAAGCCTCTGCTTTTCCCCCATTGCTCCGCGCCTCTTGCTAAAATCAACCAGCAATGATCGCCCTGCAACTCTTCGCAGTCCTGGCGCTGGTAGGCATCAACGCCTTCTTCTCCGCCGCCGAATTCTCGCTAATTGCCGTCCGCCAGTCCCGTGTCCGCCAATTAGTCGAACAAGGCGACGCCCGCGCGAAAGTAGTCGAAATCCTGCTCACCGACCTCACCCGCGTAGTTTCTGGCGTGCAAGTAGGCATCACCCTAGCCAGCCTCTCGCTCGGCTACCTAGGAGAAATTACTCTAGCCGGAATTCTCAGCCCGCTGGTGCAAGCGATCCCGCGCCCCTGGGCCGCCGTAATCGCCCACGGCACCGCCCTCGCCATCGCCTTCGGCCTGCTCACCGTCCTGCAAGTCGTCCTCGGCGAACTCGTCCCCAAAAGCCTCAGCCTCGCCCGCGCCGAACGCGTCGCCCTGCTCATCGCCCGCCCCTTCTCCTGGTTCCTGAATACATTTCGCTGGGCCATAGACTTTCTCGATCACGCCGCCGAAAAAATCGTCCGCGCCCTCGGCGTCGTTTCGCCGCACAGCCACACACTCGTTCGTTCCACCGAAGAACTGCAAGTAATGATCCAGCAAGCCCGCGACCGCGGACTACTCCCCGCCGCCGAAGTAAAATTCATTCAGGCTGCGATGGAGCTCGGCCAGATTCAGGCCCGCGAGGTCATGGTCCCGCGCCCGGACGTCCACGCCCTCCCCGCCTCCGCCACTCTCGAAGACACCATGACCATGTTCGCCACCACCCAGCGCTCCCGCATCCCCGTGTACGAAGGCACGCTCGACCACATCCTCGGCTTCGTCCACATAAAAGACATGATCTGGGTCCTCCTCGATCGCGCGCGCCGCGCCGAAGATCATCAACCGCTCGCCGAATTTAATCTGCGCACCGTCCTGCGCGACGCCCTCATCGTTCCGGAAACCAAGCCCGTCAGCGAGCTGCTCCTGGAATTTCGCGCGCGCCGCACCGGCCTCGCCATGATCGTGGACGAATTCGGCAGCATCCTCGGCCTCGCCACGCTCGAAGACATCCTCGAGCAGATGGTCGGCGAAATTCACGATGAATTCGACGTAGTCGAACGCCCGCTCACCCTCCCGGACGGTGGCATGATCTTCGACGCCGCCATAAAAATCCGCGAACTCGCTGCGCGTTACAACATCATCCTCCCCGAAGATCCCTCGTACGAAACGGTCGGCGGTTTCGTCCTCACCCGCCTCGGATTCATCCCCCGCGGCGGAGAAAGTTTCGAAGCCGATGGCTATCGCTTCACCGTGATGGAAATGGATCATCGCCGCGTCTCGCGCCTGAAAATAAAACCGCTGCCCCCTGCGATCGTCCCGTCGCCCGCGGGGGAATCTGCTCCACACCCTGCAGAACTCGCGCCAGCCGAAACGCAGGGCGCGAGCACGCGTCAGAATGCACGCGCAGAAGTTTTGCAGATGCCCTCATCAGAACCCAACGCCGATTCGCACAAAGCAACAAAGGTCCGCCGCCGCGCAGCCCGCAAAAAAGTTCCCAAGCCGCCGGACACAACTGATGTACCCTCTCCCGACGAGCCTGCCCCAGATTCGCCCTCCTCGGGGCCAGCCCATAAATGATTCGCTACATTTCAATCCGCTTGCTCTTCGCGATCCCGGCGCTCTGGCTCATCCTCACCATGGTTTTCCTGCTCGCGCACATCGTTCCCGGCGATCCCGTCGCGCAAATGCTCGGCGAAGGCGCCCGCGTTGAAGACTTAACGCAGCTTCGCCACGCGCTCGGCCTCGACCTGCCGCTCCCCGTGCAATACGGCCGCTACCTCTCGGGCGTGCTGCACGGAAATCTCGGCGAATCCTTCCGCTTCCAGCAGCCCGTGCTGAAAGTAGTCGCCGAACACTATCCCGCCACTCTCGAACTCGCCCTGGTAGCCCTGTTGATCTGCGCGCTCATCGGAATTCCCGCCGGCGTCCTGGCCGCGCACAAACGCGGCGAAAGAACCGATCACCTCGTGGGCGTCCTCACACTCTTCGGCCTCTCCGTCCCCAATTTCGCGCTCGGTCCCGTGCTCATCCTTCTCTTTTCAGTCGTGCTCGGCTGGCTCCCGGTTTCCGGCCGTGGCGGCATCTCGCATCTCATCCTTCCCGCATTCACGCTAGGTGCCGCGCTCGCCGCCATCCTCACGCGCATGGTGCGCTCCTCCGTGATCGAAGAACTTTCCGCCGACTACGTCCGCACCGCTCGCTCCAAAGGCGTCTCCGAATCCAGCGTCCTCTTCCGCCACGCGCTGCGCAACGCACTAATCCCCATTCTTACGATCCTTGGCCTGCAATTCGGCACGCTGCTCGCCGGAACCATCGTCACTGAATCCATTTTTTCCTGGCCGGGCATCGGACGCCTCGCCGTCCAAGCCATCGGCGCGCGTGATTACCCGCTACTCCAAGGCTGCATCCTGCTGATCGCCGTCTCCTACGTGTTCGTAAATCTCCTCACCGACCTCGTGTACGCGCTGGTGGACCCAAGGGTACGCGTCGAATGAGCAGCGCGCAAAAATCACCGCCGCGCAATCTCCTGCGCGAACTTCTGCACGAGCTCGCCGATTTTCTCCGCCGCAGCGCACCCGGCCGCTGGGGATTTGCGCTCACGCTACTCTTAATCATCGTCGCATTAGCCGCGCCCTGGCTCGCGCCCTACGATCCCGTCGCGCAAAATCTGCCCGCGCGCCTGGTTCCGCCCACCGCCGCGCACTGGATGGGCACAGACGAGCTCGGCCGCGACATTCTCTCGCGCATCATCTTCGGCACGCGCGTCTCCATGCTCGTCAGCATCTCGGTGGTTTTCGGTGCGGGAATAATCGGCCTGGCCATCGGCGCGGTCGCGGGTTATTTCGGCGGATGGATCGATCGCTTCGTCAACATCATCCTGATCAACGCATTTCTCTCGTTCCCCGGCATCCTTCTCGCCATCGCTTTCGCCGCGTTTCTAGGCCCGGGCCTCGATAAAGTAATTCTCGCGCTGGTAGTCACCGGCTGGGCCGGCTACGCGCGCCTCGCCCGCGCGCAAATTCTCCAGGCCAAAGAAATGGAATACGTCCTGGCCGCGCGCTCCCTGGGCGCGTCACACGCCCGCATTCTGGTGCGCCATCTGCTCCCAAATATTTTGCAACCGATTCTCGTACAAGCCACCATCGCCATGGCCGGCGCCATCCTGGCCGAATCCACCTTAAGCTTTCTAGGCGTAGGCGTCCTGGCCCCCATGCCCAGCTGGGGCGCCATGTTAAACGACGCGCGCGGCCACCTCTTCGACGCCCCGCACTTGGTCCTGTTCCCAGCCCTCGCAGTAATGACCGCAGTCCTAGCCTTCAACCTCCTAGGCGACGCCCTACGCGACTGGCTAGACCCCCGCATGCGCTCCTACCTAATCATCACCTCGCTAGCCCGCTAAGCAAACGGCCACGCAAGCGCGAATCGGTAGGGGCGCTGCTTGTGGATCGCGCTGCAGCGCGATTCATCCTGAGTACCGGCAGTGCCGGTTCGAAGGGCTGCGCCCCAGCTTGCCCAGGCGTCACGCTTTCGCGTTGCGCTTGTTTTGATTTGATTTTGTAGCCGCCATCCCACTGAAGCGGGACGGGCTGATTTGCCTGTACGCCGTCTCTGTGTTCTCCGCTTTTCTCTGTGTGCTCTGTGTTAATCTTCTCGCCTTTCTCTGCGACCTCTGCGCTCCTAACTCTGCGTCCTCTGCGTTAAATCTTTCCGCCTCGCCCAACCACGCCGCAACCCGCCCCGCCAATCCGCAATCGAAAAATTGTAATGGAATAAAATCCAGGAAAACTCAGCTACCCCAACTCCACCGTAACCTCAGCCCCCCGCCCAATCCCCAAAACCCGCGCCGCATTCCCCTTATTCACGCACAATTCCAAAAATCCGCTCGATCCAATAATCGCAAAAGGTTCCCCCGCCGCCCCCAACGCAAACGTCGCCAACAATTTCTTGATCTCCGCATTCCCAGCCCGAATCGTGAATTTCGCATCCGCCGCCACCAAACCCGGCGTCTCCTCGCCCTTCAAATTCGTAATCAAATTTCCAAAATTATCCAGTTTCAGCACGATGCACTTGATCGTATTCCCGTTCACCTTCGGCTTCGGAATACTGAACCGCACAAAATCCTCAATCAATTCTCCAAAACTAGCCGTCTGCCAGTTCTTCGAAACCACCCCGCTACCGGCGCGAAAATGTCCCGCCCATGAAACGTATTACTCACCGGCTGCCGAAAATAATGCTCCGAAGTGATATGCCAGGCAAAAAGCGATTCCGATTGATCGTAAATCGCCGAAAGCACTCCATTATCCGGCGCCACAAAATAATGCTGATCCCCGGCCACCAGAATCGGACGACGCTGCGTGCCCACCGAAGGATCCACCACCACCATGTGAATTGTCTTGGGAGGGAAATACCGGTACGCCTGGCTGATCGTCAACGCCCCATCCAGCACGTCGTGCGCGATCACGCTGTGCGTGATATCCACGATATTCACTTCGGGATTGATGCTCAGGATCACTCCCTTGAGCACTCCCACCAGGTGGTCGCTCGTCCCGTAATCCGTCGTCAAAGTAATAATTGGCCGCGCCAAGTTTTGCCCCCGTGATTTGCGCGGCGTAAACACAAAAATCTAGGAAGCCGCATTCTTCGACGCTATCGGACACCCGCAACCCTGTCAAGGAAACCTGCGCGTACCTGTAACGCACTCGTACTAGCGCCGCTCGCTGCTGCGCCGGTGGTCTAGCCACTAGCCACTCATCACTAGCCACTGCCTTTATCGCCGAACGCGAACAATATCCGCGCAGGCGATTGCGGGCGCGCGACCCATGTCCGCGGACGCCTGCTGCTGACCCCTCCCGCCCGTACCGTTATCCTGAATACTCGCAGGTTTTCGTCATGAGCATCTATCTCGACTACAACGCGACCACGCCCGTGGACCCCGCCGTCCTCGACGCCATGCTGCCGCATTTCGCCCATACCTTCGGCAACGCCAGCTCGATTCATTCGCCGGGACAGCGCGCGCGTTCAGCAGTTGACGCCGCCCGCGCATCCGTCGCTGCGTTGCTAGGCGCGAAGCCCTCTGAAATCGTATTCACCAGCGGCGGCACCGAATCCGACAATCTCGCCCTCTTCGGCGTAGTCGCCGCGTTGCAGGAACCGCGCAAGCACATCATCACCACCGCCATCGAGCACCACGCGGTGCTCAATTCAGCGCAAGCCCTCGAAAAGCTTGGCGTCGCAGTCACTTACATTCCCATCAGCCGCGAAGGAATCGTGGATCCGGAAGACATCCGCCGCGCGCTGAGGCCCGAAACGATTCTGATCAGCGTGATGCACGCCAACAACGAGCTTGGCACCATCCAGCCCATCGAGGAAATTGGCCGCATCGCCGCCGCCGCGGACGTCCTCGTCCATTGCGACGCCGTGCAGTCCGCCGGAAAATTGCCGCTCGACGTCAACCGCGTCGGCGTGGATCTGCTCTCCATCTCCGCGCACAAGATTTACGGCCCCAAGGGTGTCGGCGCGCTCTACGTCCGCTCCGGCACGCCCCTCGAGCCGCAATTCTACGGCGGCCACCACGAACGCGATCGCCGCCCCGGCACGGAAAATGTTCCGGGCATAGTGGGCCTCGGAAAAGCCGCCGAACTGGCGCGCAAGCATCTGCAAACGGACTGCGCGCGAATTACCGCGCTGCGCAACCGTCTGGAGGATGCGCTGCTGGCCGCCTGTGGCGACGCCCGCGTAAACGGAAATCGCGCGCAACGCGTTTCCAACACCTCCAACATTTCGTTTCACGCCGCAGGCGGAGAAGCGCTGGTGATCGCGCTCGATCTGCAGGGAATCGCGTGCTCTACCGGCGCCGCGTGCTCCTCCGGAGCAGTCGGTCCCTCGCACGTGCTCATGGCCATCGGCCTCTCTCCCGACGAAGCCCGCAGCAGCCTGCGCTTCAGCCTCGGCCGCACCACCACAGCCGAGGAGATTGACCAAGTGATTGCGGTAATCCCGCAAGCAGTCGAGCGCCTCCGCGCCCTCTCGCCGCTGAGCACCAACGCAGCAATCTCGGCGTGATCTCGTGAACCTAAAGGAATAATTCGTTGTCGTCACTAACTCAACTCGAAGCTTCATCCGGCGCCGCAGTCACGAACACAGCGAACACCGTCGCCGTAGCCATGAGCGGCGGCGTGGACAGCTCCACCGTCGCCGCCATCCTGCACGACCGCGCGCAAACCATCGTCGGCCTAACCATGCAGCTCTGGAACCAGCGCCGTCTGCCGCAACTGGAAAATAACGGTCCCGCCCAGCATCGCTGCTGCTCGCACGACGACGTGTACGACGCCCGCCGCGTCGCCGAACACCTCGGCATCCCTTTCTACGTCGTGAATTTCGAGCGCGAGTTCGAGCTCAACGTAATTAGCCCCTTCGTCGCCGATTACCTCGAAGGCCGCACGCCCATCCCCTGCACCATGTGCAACAATCACGTGAAGTTCGATCAGCTGCTCGTCACCGCGCGCCAGATCGGCGCCGAACGCATCGCCACCGGCCACTACGCCCGCGTGCGACACAACGCGCAGACCGGCCGCTACGAACTCCTCCGCGCCGTGGACGAATCCAAGGACCAAACCTATTTCCTCTTCGGCCTCACGCAGGAACAGCTCGCGCGCACCGATTTCCCGCTCGGCGAACTCTCCAAGCAAGAAGTCCGCGAAATCGCGCGCCGCCTGCAAGTGCCCGTCGCCGATAAGCCCGAAAGCCAGGAAATCTGTTTTGTTCCCACGGGAAATTACGTGAAGTTTATCGAAGGCTATCTGCAGGAGCAGGGAAGTGAACTTCCCAAGGAACCCGGCGACATCGTCACCACTTCCGGCGAAGTGCTCGGCCGCCACAGCGGCCTGCATCAATTCACTGTGGGCCAGCGCAAGGGCCTGGGCCTCGCAGGTGGCGCGCCGCCGATGTACGTTGTGGCGCTGGACCGCGCGCAGAATCGCCTGGTCGTTGGCGAAGATCAGGAGCTGCGCCGCAGCACGTGCGAAGTGCGCGACGTGAACTGGATTCCGTACATCGTCCCCGACGCGCCGGTGCAAGCGATGGTGCGCATCCGCAATCGCCACGAACCTGCTGCAGCGGAAATCACTCCGCTCGACGCCTCCACCGCGCGCGTCACTTTCCGCGAGCCGCAGCGCGCCATCACTCCGGGCCAAGCCGCTGTGTTTTACGACGGCGAAAAAGTTCTCGGCGGCGGCTGGATCCGCTGATTTTTTTCACACGCTAATTTTCAGATTTTATTTTGCGGAAAAATTAAATTGTAGAAGATCCCACTGAATTGAAGCCGCAACCGCGGAGTCACGCGTCAAATAAAAAGTTCTTCGTCCTGCGACACCGGATCCGAATCCGCTTCCGGCTTATTGTTCTGCTGGCGCCGCAGCATATCCAGCCCCACCTTGATGCCTTTCATTACCGCCGAAGCCTGCCGGATCGGCCCCCACAGAGTATTGCGGAATTTCGTGCCGGCTTCGTCCACCACTTCCAGCGCGCCGGTTAAAATCTGGTCCGCGCGAATCACCTGGATGCGCAGCCGCTCCAGCGCTTCGGTAAATACGCGGTCCACTTTCTGCGCCTGCCCGCGCGCCAGGCGCGTGATTTCGGCGGTGTCGCCCATCACGCTGGAGATGCGGCCCTCGGAATCTTCCAGTATGCGATTCACGCGCAACAGGATCGGGTCCACGCGCCCCTGCAAGTCATTCGCAATGCGCGTAAATTCCTGCATGGACATCTTCAACTGCACAAACATCGCCACCAGAACAGCCATCTGCAAAACGATAGCTACGGCTGCGATGATGATGAACGCGTCGACCCAGCCCGACATTTAGCTCCTGGTGCTGCGTTAAGAAGCCTTCGATTCCTTGCGGTACGTGTCCTTCCCCGCGTCCACTGCCGAGGAAAGCGCATCCTTCTGCCGCGACATGATCTCTTTGCTGCGTTCGATCAAGTCTTCGGCGCGTTCGCGCAATTCCCGCGCCTTCTTCTGCGCGAATTCGCGGCCCTCGTCGGCCTTACCGGTCAAATATTCACGTGTCTCGTCGCCGGACTTCGGCGCGAATAAGATGCCTACCAGCGCTCCAATTCCCAGTCCTACCAAAAATACGCTAACTTTTGAACCTACACTATTGTCGCTCATGGTCCACCTCAGAGCTCGACAGTAGCACAGCCGTCCTAACCGAGGCAAGAAAAGCCGCTGAGCGAAGATGAGGAAGCGCATCGCGCCGTCTTTCTACTGCAATATTGCATTGACTCGCTCACGCCGCCTGCTGGTAGAGATACTTCTGGAAGCCCGCGAAGACCTTGCCGATCTCTTCCGGCCTGCCAAGATCGGCCACGGCGTCGGCAATGGAGTTGTGATATTTGAGCCGGAGCAGCGGCGTCAGCTTTTCCTGGTCCAGTTCCTCCACGCCGACGCTCACGTAGTGCGACAGCACGAAATCGAGAAACGCCTGCTGCTTGCTGTTGAATTGCGTGCTGATACGCGACTTTGGCGTTGTGCGGCCCGCTCCTCGCGGGTGAGCGGTGGCAAGGCGTAGGCCACATGCGCCAGCACGTCGAACAGATCGCTCTTCTCGGCGTCGATGATCTTCTGCATCTCGGCCAGTTGCTCGCGGCCAAAACCCTTTTCGGCCAGTCCTTGCAGCAGCTTCGCGCGCGTATCCGGGGCGCTCCAGAGGGCGCGCAGCTCGGCTTCGTTCTTGAAGAAATCGGGCAGCTTGCCGAACAGCATTTCCATGAACTGCTGCGCGGACATCGGCGTGCCGTCGGGATGCCAGAACGTCGTGCACCATCATGTGCTGGATGGTGCGCGCCTTGCCGTCGGCGAGCTTCACTTTGATCTTCTGCCGCGCGAGGCCGGATTCGGGCTCGGCTCCGTCTGTCGGCTTCGGTGCGGCCGGCGCGGCGCAGGCTTCGGGCTTCGGTCCTTCGGCTCTGGCTCGAGCGGCTCGCCGTCCCATTCGGGATCGCTGAAGTGGTGGTGCGCCTTCACGAAATCGTAGATCGTGAAGTAGTCCTTGCCGTCGTAGAGCCGCGTGCCGCGCCCGATGATCTGCTTGAACTCGATCATCGAGTTGATCGGGCGCATCAGCACGATGTTGCGGATGTTGCGCGCGTCCACGCCGGTGGAGAGCTTTTGCGAGGTGGTCAGGATGGTCGGGATGGTCTTCTCGTTGTCCTGAAAGTCGCGCAGGTGCTGCTCGCCGAGCGCGCCGTCGTTGGCCGTCACCCGCTGGCAATAGTTCGGGTCCTTGCTCGTCTTCATCTGGTTGATGAGGTCGCGCACGGCCAGCGCATGGTCCTGCGTGGCGCAGAAGACCAGCGTCTTTTCGTTCTGGTTGATCTGCTCCATGAAGATCTTCACGCGGTGCGCTTCGCGCTCCTTGATCTCGATGATCTTGTTGAAGTCCGGTTCCGTGTAGCGTTTTCCGGTTTCGATCTCGCCCTCGATCAGCTTGTCGTCCGGCGTGTAGACATACTCGTCGAGCGTGGTGGAAATCTGCTTCACCTTGAACGGCGTGAGGAAGCCGTCGTTGATGCCTTCCTTGAGCGAATAGATATAGACCGGCTCGCCGAAATAGTCGTAGGTGTCCACGTTGTCCTTGCGCTTGGGCGTGGCGGTGAGGCCAAGCTGCACGGCAGGGGCGAAATATTCGAGGATGCCGCGCCAGTTGCTTTCGTCGTTCGCGCCGCCGCGATGGCACTCGTCGATGACGATGAAATCGAAAAAGTCCGGCGGATATTCGCCGAAATAGGGCGACGGCTGGCCGTCCTTCGGCGGCCCGCTCATGAAGGTCTGGAAGATGGTGAAGAACAGGCTGCCGTTCTTTGGGACCTTGCCTTTCTTGCGGATGTCCGTCCGGCTCGATGCGCACCAGGGCGTCTTCGGGAAACGCGGAGAAGGCGTTGTAGGCCTGGTCGGCGAGGATGTTGCGGTCGGCGAGGAACAGGATGCGCGGCCGGCGCGACGGCTCGCGGCTCAGATTCCAGCGGCTGTGGAACAGCTTCCAGGCGATCTGAAACGCGATGAACGTCTTGCCCGTGCCGGTGGCGAGCGTGAGCAGGATGCGCGGCTTGTTCGGCGGCGATGGCCTCCATCACCCGCTCGACGGCGATGTCCTGGTAGTAGCGGCCCTGGAAGTAGCCGCCCTTGTCCTCGAACGGCACGGCGGCGAAGCGGTCGCGCCAGGCGTTCTGCTTCGGCAAAGGTCAGGTTCCAGAGTTCATCCGGCGTCGGATAGTCGGCGAGTTCGCCTTCCTTCCCGTCTGTCATGTCGATGCCGTAGATGCCTCTGGCCGTTGGTGGAGTAGGTGAAGCGGATGGCGAGCTTGCCGGCGTAGTTCTTGGCTTGCGCCACGCCTTCGGTCAGCGATTCGTCCCACGCCTTGGCTTCGACGACGGCGAGCTTGGTGTTGCGATAGACGAGAACGTAATCCGCGCATGAGCGGCTTGCCGCGCCGCCCGTGGCCTTCGAGGCGCCGAGCGTGATCGGATATTCGCGCCGGATGCGGCTGCCCTCGACCACGCCCCAGCCCGCCGCTTTCAGGGCGGGATCAATGTGCTCGGCTCTGGTTTCGGCTTCGTTCATAGCTCGACTTCTACAGCGCTCCCGCGAAGGCTTGGTGAAGCAGCGATTTCTTCAACTCTTCCAGAGCGGTCAGTTTTTTGCTGGTAGATAGATTCAAGATTCTGGCTGTTCTCGATTAGAGCAGTTGAGCTGGCTTACCAAGACTTTCTGCTCAGCAAGGGAGGGAATTAGGTGATAGAACTCACGCTGCTTCGTAATGGGAACCTGATTCCTTGTGGATTGACGCATTACCGTCAAATACTGAGTCTTGAACCCAAACGAGCGCATATAATGAGCGAGATATTGTGGAAGAATCTGTTTCGGATCACAACGATAATACGTGAGTGACGTGCCGAGAATGATCTTTTCCTCGTCTGTGTGAAGGATAGCAACCGGGCCAACAGTAGCGTTATGCGCGAAAAGTACGTCGTCGTCTCGCGCTATACCTTTCCGAAGAAGAGTCGCCCTCTCCGGCGAAAGGTATTTGGCGCGGGACATATCTACGCGGTCGTGCACCAAGCAATTCGCAGAAATATATGGGACACCTTCGTCAATGAACTCTTCCTTCCGAGGATAATCACTCCCGTGGTTACCGTCTAAGTGGCTCCGTAATCCATCCGCGCTCAAGGAGAACCTCCAAGGTCAACCTATCCCATCCTTCCCCGCGCTGGGTAAACACGGCGTCCAGGTAACTTTCGAACACAGCGCGTGCGTTTTGAAGATTCTTTTCCGCGTTGGCTTTGGCGTAGCGATACCGTCAAATGCTCGATCGAGTACGCCGACGATCCGCTGCTGTTCGGCAACGGGCGGAATAGGAATCGGAATACGCTTCAATGAAGTCTTTGGAGACGCGTTTGTGCCCGACAGCACCCGTCATCCTGCTCGCCGCCTTCCTCCCTGAACGACTCACGAGATAGGAAGTAATAAAGCCATTCATTTGTAAGCCGATGGTTCGGCCGAAATACGAAATATTCGCTCGATCCGAAACCGATGCCATTGACTAAATTCGCGAGCAATGCCCACCTTTCCGTTTTCGAAGCAAGGGGTGATCTTGGCGAGTAGTACATCGCCATCTGCGAAATAAGTGTAGCTGCCTGCAATGTCCGACAGACTCCTGGTCCGGATTGGGATCATGTACTTCTGGTCGATTCCTAGGTCCTCCATCGGGACGAACGAGACCATCTCTTGTCCGGAAAGTCTTCGGCGAGCTTCAATCTTGGGCGGCCTGATCTCGCAGACTTCGCCAGCGTTTTCGTTTGCCACTCCGTTCTTCATAGCAGCGCCTTGATGTTCTTCAGCACTTCCGCGCTCTCGGCGTCCAGCGCGGCGATTTCGTCCATGATTCTTCCGGGCTGCGGTGCGCGATTTCCTCGCCGCCGTTCGGATTCTTCACGGAGAGATCGAAGGTCTGCTTGTCGATGGTCTTGGCATCCACGCTCCAGGACTTTGGGCGAGTCGGCGAAGGTCTTTTGCAGCTTCACGAACTCGGCAAGGTCATCGTCATTGAGCGGGTTGGTCTTGCCCAGGTTGCGGCCGGGGTCGAGCTGGTAGAACCAGATCTTGCGCGTCTTCGCGCCCTTTTCAAAGAAGAGCACCACGGTCTTCACGCCCGCGCCCTGGAACGTGCCGCCGGGGCAATCGAGCACGGTATGCAGGTTGCAGCTTTCGAGCAGCAGCTTGCGCAGGCTCACCGAGGCGTTGTCGGTGTTCGAGAGGAAGGTGTTCTTGATGACCACGCCGCCGCGCCCGCCCGCCTTGAGAATCTTGATGAAGTGCTGGAGGAACAGGAACGCGGTTTCGCCGGTGCGGATGGGAAAGTTCTGCTGCACTTCCTTGCGCTCCTTGCCGCCGAAGGGCGGATTGGCCAGCACCACGTCGTAGCGGTCCTTCTCCTGAATGTCGGCAAGGTTTTCGGTGAGCGTGTTGGTGTGGATGATGTTGGGCGCTTCGATGCCATGCAGGATCATGTTCATGATCGCGATGACGTAGGCGAGCGACTTCTTTTCCTTGCCGTAGAAGGTGCGCTCCTGAAGCGTCTTGAAGTCCTTGGTGGTTAGGTTCTGCTTCGCCTTGAGGTAATCGAACGACTCGCACAGGAAGCCCGCCGAGCCGCACGGCGCCGTCGTAGATGCGCTCGCCGATCTTGGGCTTGACGACCTGGACGATGGCGCGAATGAGCGGGCGCGGGGTGTAATACTCGCCGCCATTGCGCCCGGCGTTGCCCATGTTCTTGATCTTGGCTTCGTAGAGGTGGCGACAGCTCGTGCTTCTCGGTCTGCGAGCGGAAGCGCAGTTCGTCAATGTGGTCGATGATCTCGCGCAGGTTGTAGCCGCTCTGAATCTTGTTCTTGATCTCGCCGAAGATTTCGCCGATCTTGTATTCGATGGTGTTCGGCCCGCTGGCCTTCTGCTTGAATCCGTGCAGATAGGGAAAGAGCTTGCCGTTGACGAAGTCGCGGAGGTCGTCGCCGGTCATCGCTTTGTTGTGGTCGAGCTTGCCGTCCTTGCCTTTGGGCGCGGCCCAGCTCTCCCAGCGGTAGGGCTTGTCGAGGATGAAGTTGTACTTCTTGCCCTCCAGCGCGGCCTCGGTCGGCCTTGTCCTGCTCCAGCCCGTCGAGATATTTCAGGAACAGGAGCCACGAGGTCTGCTCGGTGTAATCCAGCTCGGTGGTGCAGCCGGCTTCTTTCCGCAGGACGTCGTCGATGTTCTTGAATGCTTGTTCAAACATTACCCAATCCTCTCAGATGAGCAGCGCCGCGCATCCGTTGTCGAGAACGAATCCGCACGCATTCTGACACGACCCATTGCCGCAGGATTACATATCATATTTGTCATGGCGGGTGACACACCCTTTCAAACCGCCGAGGCGAAGGTCTTTAGGTTTTCCGAGCGGCGGGTGGCCAACCCTTCCACACCACCCAAGCGAACGCCTAGTTTTTCCGGGTGGGCGGGTGGCCCACCCTTCCACACTACCGAACGAACGCTGTTGAATTTCCGGGCGGGTGGCCAACCCTTCCACACCACCCAAGCGAACGCCTAGTTTTTCCGGGTGCCCGTCGATAAGAACGAAGGCGTTGTCAAGAGACACTTGTTCGCCGCAATGCTTTGCAGCACCGCTTGGATCTCAGAGAGGTGGAGGACCGAAGCCTGCTTGCGGCAGGCAAGCTCTGAAACTCGCACGGTGAATCAGTTTTCGGCGGTCGTTCCGCCAACCATCGATACGGCCTAAACAGCGGCCATGATTCTTCTATCCGAACCCAGCCTGCGATTTGCATCGCACACTGGACGAGAGCGCCCAATCAACCCTTCGGTCTAGCTTGCGCTGACCAGCGGCACCCGCGAGCTGCTCTCGACACGAACGACCTCTGGATACCCTCGATTCGTGCGCAGCATCCAGTAGAGTCGAATCGCCAACTTCCTGGCCGCCGCCACCTTGGCCACTCCTTTGGCTTTCTGGTGGCAGCGATGCAAATACTCCTGCCGCATCTGCGGATCGCAGCGCACCGCTACCTGCGCCGCTTCCACCAGCAGCATCCGCATGAATCCGTTTCCTTGCTTGCTGATCGATCCGAACCGCTGATGTCCGCCCGAACTATACTCCCGCGGAATCAGCCCCAGATAACTGGCCACCTGCTTGCCCCGCGGAAAACGGGAAACATCTCCCATCGTCAGCACGAACGCCATCGAGGTGATCGGCCCCACGCCCGGCTGCGTCATCAGCAGCCGCGCTTTTTCATTTTTCTCCGCGACTTCCACCACCGCTCGATCGAGCAAATCCATCTGGCCGTTCAACATCTCTCTCACCTGCAACAGGTCTTCTCGCCGCCGGCTGGCCCACGGCTTCAGCGGCAACTCGCGCAGCACCTTTTCGCCCGCCTTGCTCCACAGCTTATTCTTCTTCGTCACGCCCTGATTCATCGCCAGGTGCTGCAGCTCATTCTTCACCTGCGCGCGAATCCGCACCAGCTTGTGCCGATGAATCAAAAGCTGCCGCAGATCCTTCTCTGCACCCGACGGCGTCCAAATCCGCGGAAAGCGTCCTTCCAGCAGCAGCTTCAAAAGCAGCGCCGCATCGCGCCGGTCCGTCTTCTGCTGCCGCACTTCGCTGGCGCGAATCTTCGCCGCATCTCCGATCCACACCTCGTGCCCCGCCGTGGTGGCCATCTCTACAAACCACTGGCAGTTTCCCGTCGACTCCATGCCAATCAAAACCGGACCAGCCAATCCGCGGTAAAACTTCTCCGCTTCTCCCGACGCATGATCCAACTTCCTTTCTTCCGTCTCTCCCGTCAGCGTGTCCAGCCAACAAATCTGTTGCCAACTGGGATGGTAATCACATCCTATAATCAGCATCGAAGGCTCCTTTCGTTTGACCGATTCGCTTCGGTCCTCCAACCAGAAGCATACTCGGCCCAGCAACGGAGCCTTCGTTCTTATCCAATCAACTTCGCGCCTTTGTTTTATGCGAAGGGTCGGGGTTTAGACGCAGCGTCGCGACAACCGGTCCGTCGAGTTCCTATCTCGCGTGCGGGTCCGGCGCTGCAGAGGCTCTGCGCCGGCACTGCCAGAACCGCGAGCCCTCACCCCTCATTTTGCACTTGTATTACCGTAACTACTGTGCTATCATCAGTCGTGCGCTAATTTCATCACCACAAGGGGGATACATGGTCAACGCCACTCGCGCTTCATTTACCCTGAGAGCCTGCCTGTGGCAGGATCGAAGGGCGCACCCCCGCGCGACCACTCCACCCTCCCCTCGCCGCGCAAAAATCAGCCATCACCATCTCGTATCCGTACTTCCCGCAATCGTTAATCGACACAAGATGCAATTAGAATCGTCCGTAACTTCCAGAAAACAAACAACGGCACCCCATTCTAATCAACACAAATTCTGCCCAAAGTCCGCCCCAGCACTTCGGGCGTCTGCGGTAACTACGCACCAGCCACCGACCACGCCATTTCTATTCGATACAAATAAAACCCACAGAATCATCATTCCGCCGAGAGCTTTGTTGAAAACAAAGGACAAACAATTTTCTATTCAATACAAATTTGCCTCTCGTCGCGCAGCCAGGAGTGGCTGTGCCACGGTGCGTGTTCGGGGGTGAGATGGTATGACGCGGTGTCCTGAAGCGAGCGCTTTTGTGCGGGCGGCGGGCGCAAATTATTTGTGCGGCAATATTCCGTTCGAGGCGAGCGATGCCGCGGCAGTGGCATCGCGCAGCGCTTCGAACACGCGCTGGGCCTGGGCGCGCGGAACTTCGGCGGCTAACTGGTCGAGCGTAAGCTGGCGCAGCTGGGCTACGCTGCCGAAACGCTGCAGGAGTTTTTGCGCGGTGCGCGGCCCTACGCCGCGGATTTCCGTGAGTGCTGTGCGCAAGCGGCGGCTGGAGCGGCGCTGGCGATGAAACGTGACGGCGAAGCGATGGGTCTCGTCGCGGATCTGCTGGATCAGGTGCAGCACGGGCGAATGTCGTTCGAGGACTACGGGCTCGTCTTCGCGGCCCAGCACGTAGAGGATTTCTTCTTTCTTGGCGATGCTGGCCATGGGTTGATTGATGATCGCGAGCTTGTCCAGCGCTTTGGCCGCGGCGTGCAGCTGGCCGATTCCGCCATCAATCAGAATCAGGCTGGGCAGCGGTTTCTTTTCTTGCTGCAGGCGGCGATAGCGGCGCTCCACCGCTTCCTGCATGCTGGCGAAATCGTCGCGCAGAATTCCGGCGGATTTTTCCGCGCCCTCCGGCATGGCTTCGCCGCGAATGATGAATTTGCGGTAGTCGGATTTTTTCATTTTGCCGGATTCCCACACCACCATCGAAGCTACCGTGTCTGAACCTTGGATATGCGAAATGTCGAAGCACTCGATGCGTTTCGGCGGCTCGGGCAGGCCCAGCGCGGATTGCAGCGCGTCCACGATGGCCGCGGAACTGGGCTTCAGAATGCGGAAGCGCTGAATGAAGGAATGTTGCGCGTTCTTTTCCACCAATTCGAGGAACGCGTGTTTCTGCCCGCGCTGGGGATTTACGATCTCCACGCGGTGTCCGGCTTGCTCGGTCAAGACTTCCTCGATGAGCGCGCTATCTTCGAATTCCATCGGGGTGTGGATGTAACGCGGCAGGTAGGCGGCATCCAGGTAGAGCTGCTTGATCAAGGAGGGGAGAAATTCCTCGGGCTTGAATTCGTCCATGTCCTCCCAGTAGAAATCGCGGCGGTCCACGACTTTTCCGCCGCGCAAGTGAAATAAATTCACAGCCACTTGCGGCGGCTCGGCGTACCACGCCAGCACGTCGGTGTCGTCGCCTGAAGCTGCGGCGATTTTCTGGCGCTCTTCCATTTCGTGGAGAGTGCGCAGCAGATCGCGATAGCCGGCGGCTTCTTCGTAGCGCTCGGCCTCGGAAGCGTGCTGCATGCGGTCTTTCAGGCTTTGCGCCAGGTCGCTGCGCCGGCCTTCCAGGAACAGGCGCACGTCGCGCGCGGCTTCGGTGTAGCGCTCGTCGGTCACGAGTCCGGCGACGCAGGGGCCGAGGCAGCGGTGAATGTAATATTGCAGGCAGGGGCGCGGATGCGCGCGGGTGAGATCCACGGTGCAGGATGGCACCAGAAAATGTTTGTGGATCAGATTCACCATCGAGTACGCGAGGCGGGCTGGGAAATACGGGCCGAAATAAATCGAGCCGTCCTTATTCAGGCGCCGCGTGACGTACACGCGCGGGTATTTTTCAAACGCGGTGTAGCGGATGTAGGGATAGGTTTTGTCGTCGCGCAGCAGCACGTTGAATTTCGGCTTGTGCTGCTTGATCAGATTGTTTTCGAGAGCGAGCGCTTCTTTCTGGTTGTCCACGACGATGTAATCAAGGTCGGCAATTTCGCGGACGAGGGAGCCGGTCTTGGCGTCCTGCCAGTGCGATTCCAGGAAGTAAGAGCGCACGCGGCTGCGCAGCGAATTGGCCTTGCCCACGTACAAAATTTTGCCGGCGGCGTCCTGGAACAGGTACACGCCTGGCTGCGTAGGCAATTGCGCGACTTTTTCGCGGAGTTCCATGGCGGCGAGTTACAATATCTGGCGATGGCCTGGGTCGTGCATCATGCCCCGGGCCGCGTACAACATTAATGATAGCAAACGCTATCTAATTGCAGCAGGAGCCTGATGCAACGCAGCGTCGCAAAATTCATTCTGCTGGTCACGCTGGCGGGAATGTTGCCCGTCGCGGCGCTGTTTCTCGCGGCTCCCACCTGCCACGCCCAACAACAAGACCAGCAGGATCAGCACAATCAACCAGGCCAGCAGCCCGCGCAACAACCGGTCGCTCCGTCGCGACAACAGCAACCGCCCGCCACCGCGCCTCCGCGTCCGGACCCAGACCCCGATGCCCCCCAGGAATCGTCCTCGAAAAAGGAACTGCCGCCAGACGATGCCGCGCCTGCGAAGACTCCGGCCGGCGCGGCAAAAAAGTCCAAGGCCGGAGTAACCCCTCCCGAAGACGATCCGGCCTGGGATCCGTTCCACGCGCAGCAGGATGTTGACGTGGGAATGTTCTACCTGCACAAAGGCGACGTGGACGCCGCTATCGCACGCTTCGAAGACGCGATCCGCCTGCGCGCCGATTTCGCCAGGCCGCGTTTGTTACTGGCCGAGGCGTATGAGAAGAAAGGCGATCCGAGCGAGGCCGTACGCTACTACAAGGAATATCTGCAGGTACTGCCCAACGCCCCCGACGCGAAGAAGATTCACGAGAAAATCGAGAAGCTTTCCAAGAAGTAATCCCGGAAGTTTTTTCGGTGTGATGTGGTAGCGCGGCTGGCGCGGAGCGCGGAAGCCTGTCCGCGCTTTGCACAAGGTAAAAGTTCGCCGCCGCGAATGCGAGGCGCCGACGAACGTGGCGGATTTCTATCAGTGCGCCGAAGAACGCGGCGCTGTGGCGGTGGCGCCGATTTCTCGCAGTTTGGCTTGCGCGCGGCGTGATTCATCCGCGCCAGGGAAGCGGCGGATCACTTCGCGCAGGTCCTTGGTGCCGGTGGCCTTCATGCCCAGTTCGAGTTCGGCGAAGCCTTTTTTCAGCAGCGCCGCAGCGAGCTTGTAGCTCTGCGGATAATTCGCCAGGACCTGGTTGTACTGCGCGATCGCGTCCTTGTAGTCCGCTTGCGCGTAGGAGATTTCGCCCAGATAGAACTGCGCGTTGGAGGCGAGGTCGGTGGAAGGGAAGTGCAGCACGTAGTCGCCGAATTCCTGCCGCGCCAAATCGTATTTTCCAGTGGTGAAATCCCGCAGGGCGTTTTGATAGAGCGTGTCGGAGGAAACTCCCGGCAGCGAGGAGAGTCCGCCGCGACCGGCCGGATTTCCCGCCGCGCCGTCCGAGGCGTCCGCGGAGGGAGGCGCGCCCGCGCCGCTCGGAGCTGCGCCAGCAGGAGCGCCGCTGGGCGCGGAGCCGCCGGCCAGCCGGCCGTCAATACTTTGCAGCGTGCTTTGCATGTCGTTGATCTGCGCCGCGACTTTGCCGACGCGCGCCTGCACGTCCTGCAGATTGTCGGAAAGGCCCTGAGTTTGGGTGGACATGGTGTCAATCTTGGAAGAGCTGTTGGCGGTGGCTTCCTGGACGTTCTTCTGCAGCAAGGCCATTTGCTGGTTGAGCGCGTTCACCGAATCCAGCGATTGCTGCAGCAGCGTGCGCAAGGACGCGTTGTTCGCGTCGATGGTGCTGCGCATGGCTTGTTGCCCCTGCAACAGCTGCGAAACGTCTTCCTGCAGCTGGATAATTTCCTTGGACACGGCGCCGGTGGGACGAGGATTCAACATCGAGCCGGCCACTGCGCCAAAAAGCACCGCCGCCGCGGCGAGCACTGCCGATCGTGCGCGCATGATTTCCTCCTGGACTGAATGCAATCGCGTGAATAGGGCTGGAAGCGACGCCGGCAACATTTACCGCCAAGCGCCCTGGTTAGCAGCGGCGGTCCCGCATGCTGCGCGGGACTGCCGCTGCGTTTTCGCAAAACTTAAATCAGCTGCTTACTGCGCCGCCACGAAGTGCGCGCGGCGATTTTGCTGCCAGCACTCTTCGGTGTGCTCGTTGCAGAAGGGACGTTCTTTGCCCCAGCTGACGGTGTCCATGCGGTTTGCGCCAATGCCCAGCGAAATCAGATAATTTTTCGCAGCTTGTGCGCGGCGTTCGCCGAGGCCGATGTTGTATTCGGTGGAACCGCGCTCGTCGCAATGGCCTTCGATGGTCACGCGTACCTGGGGATAGGAGCGCAGGAACTCCGCGGTCTTGGCGAGGGCGCCGCGCGCGTCGTCGCGAATATCGGCTTTGTTGAATTCAAAGTAAGCGTCTTTCACATTCTGCTCGAAAAGTTCGCTCATGCTTTGATTGTTGGCTGGTGGCACGCCGGGAGCGGCTGCATTCACGGTGACGCGCGTGGTGGCGGTGGCCGATCCGCCCGCTCCGGTCGCGGTGATGGTGTAGGTGGTCGAGCCGGTGGGATTCACAGGCGTCGTACCCTGCACGGCAACTTTGCCGACGCCTGGTTCGATATCCGCGTCGGTAGCGTCGGTGGAAGTCCAGGATAATGTGGTTGTGTCTCCGCTATTAATCTGCGCCGGAGACGCAGACAGCGTCACCGTGGGCTGCGCAGCTGGCGCTGGCGCGGCATGAGTGGGCGGCGCGGTGGCCACCTGTTTTTTGCAGCCGCCGATAAATGCAAAAACTGTAGCGACTCCCAACAAGAGCGTAAATTTCCGAATGGTACCCGCCTGCATAAGTTGCCTCCTTCTGCGATTTCCGGGTTTCCCTGAGGAAACTGCCGGGATATTGAGTGCTGGTGCTTTTCTTTAGTGCTACTGGGCCTTAAAAAAATCTTTGGATTCCTTGGTAGCGGCGGTCCCACTTCGCGGGACCGCGATCGGTGATTCGCGTGCCACCGGTGGCGCACTAAAGTGCGCCGCTACCCTTCGATCCCGCCCAGCGGGATCTCAGGATGAATCGCCCCGTCGGGCGATTCACAACAACAACGTCAAAGTCAGAAGCTTGGGCTACGTTCATTTTTTCCGCAAACTGCAAAGCTGCGCGCGATCTGCAATTCATCCACGGCTACTTGGGCGACCAGTTGGGCGATTCATTCTGGCCTTGGAACGTCAATTCGCGCGGCAGGCTGCCATCCGCGAGCATGGACCAGATGTGCCGCGTGCCGGTGCGTGTGGATTCGAAAACGATATGGCGTCCGTCGGGCGCCCAGCTGGGACGTTCGTTGCGACCTTCGTCGCGCGTCAACTCCACCAGCTGGCGGCTGACAATGTCCATGATATAGATATCGAAGTTACCGCTCGGACGTCGCCAGCTAAATGCGAGCAATTGTCCATTTGGTGACCAGGAGGGGTCCACGACGTAGCCCATGTCCGGCATGTCGAGTTTTTGCACGTCGGTGCCATCGGAATTGGCGAGGTAGAGGACCGGGTCGCCGCCGCGGTCGCTGACGAAAACGATTTGCTTGCCGGTTTTCGGATTCCAGGCCGGGGAAGTGCTGACGCCGGCGGCAAAGGTGATGCGCTTCAGGCCGCCGCCATTGGCATCGGCGAGATAAATTTCCGGATCGCCATTCTGGCTGGACATGAAGGCGATTTGGGTGCCGTCGGGCGACCAGGCCGGCGAACTATTGGAGCCGCGGTAGCGCGGAAAAGAAATCAGCCGGTCGGAAATGGTGGAGTAGAGGCAAATTTGCGGCGAGGTGATGCCGCGGAACGGGACGTAACAGGTGAAGGCGATGCGGTCGGCGCTGGGCGCCCAACGGGGGGTTAGCGAAATGGATTTAATGTGGGTGAGCTGGTGCTGATTCTGGCCATCGTAATCCATGGCCCAGATTTCCTTGTTGCCGCTGCGCGTGCTGACGTAGGCGATCTGCGTTTGCGCGATTCCGGGCGAGCCGCCGCTGAGCAGCCCGACGATATCGTCGGCGAACTTATGTGCCAGCAAGCGCGCGCCGGCGTCTGTGGCTGGGCCGCGATAGATTTTCTGCAGCGCGATGGGCGCTTGGGGGTTGTGGACGTCGGACAAATATCCCGCGGCGACCAGGTTTGTGGCGTCACCGGACAGACTGCCGTAGGCCAGCATGTACACATTCGCCGGTGGGGCTGCCCATTCCGCGAAAGTGACTTCGCTGGGCTGGCTGGGCATCTGCGGGGGATAGAAGCTGGGGCTGACGAGGTCCAGCACGCCGCAGAATTCCAGGTCTGACCAGAGGACGTCGTGAAAAGTTTTTTCGAGCGCGGGCGTGGCGGATTGGCGCACGGCGAATTCCGGAACGGCAAGGCGCGCTTTGCTGACGCCGAGGCCGGTGCCGGTCTTGAACCAATCCTGCGCGGAGGCGTTGCTGGTGCAGAGCAGCAGCGCCGCGGTGAAAAGTGTTGCGATGAGTGCCAGTTTTCTTGTCATATTCGTTTTGTAGTGCGCTGGTTTGCTGCCGCGTTTGTTGCACTGCGTGCGGCTCGCTTACGCTCCATCCTCGGTGCTACTTTTTCCGTCGGAGTGCGGGAAAAGCAGATCCCTCGCTCCGCTCGGGATGACAACTAAAACGATGTGTCGCCAAGCTCCTCAACTCGGCTGCGCTCTCTCACCTTTTGAAATCAAACCAGAACTCTACGCTGACTTTCGAGCCGGAATATGCCGGAGGCAGCTGCTGCATCGGGCTGGCGTCACGAATGGCGCGGACTGCCGAAGAATCCACCGAAGCGTTGCCGCTGGATTTGGTCACCTGAATATTGGCAACGCTGCCGTCGCGCAAAATGTCGAAGGTGGCCACCACGCGCGGGGCAAATTGCACGCTGGGGTCCACCGTGGATTGTAGCCAGGTGCTGCTGACCTTGCGTTGCACGGCTTCCACGTACCAGGAAAAACGCGCGCCGAAATTTCCGGCGCCGGGGCCTTCGAAACCCATCCCGGCTTGCGTGGTGGAGCCCGCGCCCATCGCGAACGAGCTGTAGGGGACTGTGGGAGTGCCGCCGCCACCGTAAGGAACTGCGTTCGGTGGAGGAGGCGCGGGATTTTCCAGAACCTTCGAAGGACGGGTTACATACTTCGGTGGCTTATTTTTTTCAAACTTTGGAATGGGCGTGGCATCCGGGGGAGGCACGGCCTTGGGCTGCGGTTCGGCTTTGTATAGGCCTTTGGATTCGTCCACCACGCGGCTGGGAGTTTCGACTTCGGGGCGAGGCATGGGAACGGCGGGCAAACTTCCGACGACGCCGACGGTGACTGCTCCTCCCGGGCCGCCCCAGGAATCGCCCTGATGGCTGTAAATCGCCGAGCCGATGAAGAGGACGACCAGGCCGGCGTGCAGCACCAGCGAAGCTGAGAGCGGTCCCTTTAAATTGTCTGAGGGCGGATTGGCGGCGAGTGTAGCCATTTTACTGAATGGTGGAGCGCTCGGTGAGCGGCTGGGTGACCACGCTGATATTTTGTATGCCGGATTGGCGCAGCGAATCGACTACCGTGGCCCAACTGCCGAAGGGGACTGTCTCGTCGCAGCGCACATAGACCGCTTGATGCTGTGGGTCTTTCATCTGCGAGAGGAGTTGGGCGCCGATTTCGTGGATGTTCACCGGCTTGTCGTTCAGATAGACGCGTTGCGCGCGATCAATGGTGACGACCATGCGCACCTGGGTAAGCTCTTTCACGGTTTTCGTTTTTGGCACGTCCACTTCGATTCCGGACTGCAGAATCGGGGCGGTGATCATGAAGATGATCAGGAGGACCAGGACGACGTCAATGAACGGAACCATGTTGATTTCCGAGAGTGATGATCCAGTTTCGCGTTGTATCTGCGGCATGGTTTTCTTTTATCCGACGGTCGCAATCTCTACGCGCTGTAAATTGTTTCAATTTTCGCGACGAATTCCGCAGCGAAACTATCCATGCGGGCTGCGATGCCGCGAATTCCGCCGAGGTAATAGTTGTAGGCGATCACCGCGGGTATGGCTGCAAACAATCCCGCTGCCGTGGTGATCAGCGCCTCCGCGATTCCCGGCGCCACTGCGCGCAGACTGGCCGAGCCGGCATCGCCGAGGCCTGCGAACGCGTCCATCACGCCCCAGACCGTGCCGAACAATCCGATGAAGGGCGAAACGGAGCCGGTGGTAGCGAGCCAGGACATCCATTTTTCCAGCTTGCGCACTTCGTCGCCGGCTGCAACTTGCATCTGCACGCCGACGGCGTTGGCATTCTTCACGCGCGGGGCGCTGGCTACCGCTGTGCCGCCTTCGGCAACGCCAGGAGCCACCGGGCGCCGCTCGCGCGTGCCGAGTTGCGCTTCGAGTTCGCGATATCCGGCCTGATAGACGACGGCCAGGGGAGTTCCGCCGGCGCCCATTCGCAGCGTGGCCGGATCAGGAAGGCCGCGGCCCGCGCGGAACATCTCCAGAAATTTCTTGGTTTGTGATTCGATTTGCCCGAGAGTCCGGGATTTTTGGAAAATGATAGCCCACGAGAAAACAGAGAGGACTAGTAGGATGCACAGTACAACTCGCGCCACCCAACCCGTTTGTGTGATCAGCGTTTCGAGCTGGCTGGAGAAAAGTAACAGCGCCAGAACAGAAATTGTTCTCCCCCCAGGAAAAAGTTTTGAAAAATAGCCCATAAACACCGTAGCACACGCACAACGGAGGGTCAAACGAATCAACAACCTACAGGAAATACCCGATGCCCTTAACGACACAGTGCTGCGTGCGTCTGCGGCCCATTTTCAGCTCACCAGTCACAAGACAGTCGGCTACAACGTCGTGCGACCCGTGGCCGTCTTGTAGGTTGCTGTGATTTGCGCTAAGGATTGGGCGAACTGGACGGCTTGATTGATTGAGATCGTGGCTGGGAGCTTCAGCAGGCCGGCGGTGGAGAAATTGGTGATCATGGTGGCGATGCCGGAGTTGGCTTGCGTCCAATTCAGCTGGCCGTTCACGGTGGAAGTGACCACGTAGGAATCGATGACGCGCAGCATGGTGCCGGGGGAGAGCAGTATCCCGTTGTTGGTGTTCATCAGGTTGACCAGATCGAGCGAAAACCATTTCAAGTCCTGCGAAGTCGTCTCCGGCGGAAGGATGAGGAAATTATCGGCGATGCCCGCGTCAATGATGGAATCAATCGCGGCAGTTTGCGCGGCTTGATTGGCGGAGCCGTCAGCATTCGTTGGCGGCAGGGCATCGGCCACCGCGCTCGCGAGGGCCACAACTGCGAGCGCCGTCGGCTGCTGCTGCACGATCTTCGAAACGGAGACGCCGTAGGCTTTGAATTGCGGCATGGTCATGCCGTACTGCAGCGTCACCAGGTTCGTGCGCACGGCATTGCCGACGAAGCACTGCACGGCAGCGTCCGGCGCGGACGCGCAGCCGCCCTGCGCAAGCAACGACGGCGCGGCTGAGAAGGTCACCAGGCACACCCCTACTAAGACAATGTTTTTCAGGTTCATTTTAGGAAGCTCCTCAGTATGAAATGCGTGCGGCGCGGTTCTACGTGGGCCTGGGGGCCGTGAAGGGCGCGCTGGCCAGGTTCCTGCCAGCTAAGGCCATCATGCGTCTGGCGCGGCGCGGTCACAACTGTCCGACGGGACAGATTGAGGCCAGTCCGGGGGGCGGGCCGCTTGCACTACATGAATCGCGACGCGCGGCCTGTCGCGCACCGTGCTAGACTTTGATTTCAGCCATGGTCAAATCGTTCGACGTCCGAATCGAATCGCTGGTGAGCGACGGCACGCGTGCGCCGGCGGAGCATCAGCCGGTGGGACGCCCGGGCGCCTCGGTTGGGTTGCTCCCGCTGCCTTTGCGTGCTGCTCGCGGGGCGGCGCTGGGTGACGAGACATCGGGCGGCGATGCGGCCGTCGCCGGCAGCGCGGTGGGGAAGTCATTTTTCCTGGAGACATTTGGCTGCCAGATGAACGATCACGACAGCGAGAAGGTGGCTGGCGTGTTGCAAGGGCGCGGGTATCGCGCTGTGGACAGCCCGGCGCAGGCCGACCTGGTCCTCTATAACACCTGCAGCATCCGCGAAAAAGCGGCGCAGAAGGTTTTCGCGCGACTGGGAGACTGGAAAACTCTGGCGGATGGGAAAATTATTGGAGTGCTGGGCTGCCTGGCGCAGCAGGAAGGCGAAGAAATTTTCGAGCGCGCGCCTTGGGTTAGTTTGGTGTGCGGCTCGGCGAGTTATCGCAAGCTGCCGGAGTTGATCGCGCAGCTGGAATCCGGCGGGCGGCGCGTTACTGGGCTGGATCTGGATACCAGCGAGACTTTTGAGACCGAGATCACGCGGCGCGACAATCTGCTGCGGGCTTACATCACTATCATAGAAGGATGCGACTACGCTTGTTCGTACTGCGTGGTGCCGCATACACGCGGCCCGGAACGTAGCCGCTCGAGCGATGCGGTGCTGGCGGAAGCGCGTCGCCTGGCCGATGCGGGCTACAGCGAAATACAATTGCTGGGGCAGACTGTGAATTCGTATCGCGATCCTTCGCCGCGCGGGTGGAAATTCGTGGACTTGCTGCGGGCGGTGGCCGCGGTGCCGGGAATTCGGCGAGTGCGTTTTACGACTTCGCATCCGAATGATTTTCACCGCTCGATCGTGGACGCGATTGACGAGGTTCCGGAGCTTTGCGACCACGTGCATTTGCCGGTGCAGTCTGGCTCGACGCGGGTGCTGCGCGAGATGCTGCGGACATATACGCGCGAAGAGTATCTGGAGAAGATTGCGTGGATCCGCGCGGCGCGGCGGCCGATTAGCATCACTTCCGATGTGATCGTGGGGTTTCCCGGCGAGACGGAAGAGGATTTTGCGGAGACGCTTTCGCTGCTAGATGTGGCGCGGTACGACGCGATTTTCTCGTTTAAATATTCGCCGCGGCCCAATACTTCGGCGATGCACATGCAGGACGCGATTCCCGAAGAAGAAAAGTCGCGCCGGCTTGCGGTGCTGAACGAACGGCAACGCGCGATTCAGATTGCCGCTAACGAAAAGCTGGTCGGCCAGTCCTATGAAGTGCTGGTGGACGGTTGTCATCCGGCGCGCACGCAGTGGGGCGGCAGAACTTCATGCAACCGATTAATAAATTTCACTTCGCCGCGCGTGAGTCTTCTGGGAGAATACGTGCAGGTGAAGGTTACGCGCGCGGGCCCGAACAGTTTTGCCGGCGAGCACGTCACCTAAAGCCCCGGGAGGCCACCATGGAACTCGAAGTAAAGATTCGAGGCTTAATGATGGACCCCGTAACGAACATGCCTGTGGTAGTCCTGAAGGAAACTTCCGGCAGCGGCGTTCTACCTATATGGGTGGGGGTGTATGAAGCCAACGCCATTGCGCTGGAAATCGAGAAAGTGCAGACGCCGCGGCCGATGACGCACGACCTGCTGAAAAATGTGCTCACGGGGCTGAACGTGCACGTGCAGCGCGTGGTGGTTTCCGATCTGAAGGACGATACTTTCTACGCGTTGATCTGGATGGAGCGCGATGGACAGACCATGTCCATGGATTCGCGGCCGAGTGATGCGCTGGCGCTGGCTTTGCGCCTGGATTGCCCGATATTCGTGGAGGATGAGGTTTTGAAACATTCCCGCATGTCCTCCGCCGTCACCGAGAAAAGTTCCAGCGAAGATTTGCGCAAGTGGCTGGAAAATTTGAACGACGAAGATCTTGGCCGTTACAAGATGTAGTCGTGCGCCGCTCGCGACGATTCCTTCTTTTGCTGCTCGCCGTATTTCTCTTTTCGCCGTTTGCCTTTGCGCAGATGTCCGGTCGTCAGCCCGGAGGTTCGCCTGGAGCTTATCCGGGCGGAGCGCAGGCCGGGCCGCCTAGCATTCCTGATGCACCTGCGCCTGCTGCCGCGCCGGAGCGGTCGCAACGAATTTACATCACGGATTTTGAGTTGGATTCTGCTGGTGTGAACGCCGATGCGAGCGCGGCGCCGCCTGTCGGCGTGGCGCCCAACTCGAATGCGCCCGCAGCACAGGCGCAGCGCATCGTGAAATTGATGTCTGAGAATTTACTGAAGGATTTCGCGAAGGCGGGTTACACCGCGAAGTTGCTGCGTCCGGGCGATCCGCGGCCGGACGATGGATTCCTGATTACGGGCGTGTTCGCGCAGGTCGGCGCGGACAATCGTTTGCGCCGCGCGGTTATTGGCTCCGGGCGGGGTGCTGAGACTTTGCAGCTGTATGTGGCGGCGAAGGATCTGGCGCATTTTACGCCGCCGCTGTACACGGCCGATCCCGCGGACACGAGTGACGCGAAGTTCGGAACCGTGATCGAGATCAATCCCAACGCCGACGCGGTGAAGTATTCGATGGAAGCGGACGTCACGGACAAAGACATCAAACAGAGCGCGCAGCGCATCAGCGCGGAATTGGTGAAGCGGATCAACGCCGCGGTGAAAGCCGAAGGCGAGCCACTGAACCGTTACGCCAAACCCTGATTGTCAAAGATTTGCCTGAGCACAATCGCGGGCGACGACCGTGTCGGTGTAACGCGCAGGAATTTCAGAAGGAAACTCCAGGAACCTTGCCCAGCCGTTTCAACAGGCCGAAGGCAAGGCCTGCAAACGAATCCTGCATCGCGTGCTGGATCATTCCCGGCCGCAAACTATTGCGATGTACCGCGAGAATTCCGAACAGCGCACCGTACACGGTGATGGTGATGGCTCCTTTGGCGCCCTGATAGCTGTGCGCCGCGCCGAAGACCACCGCCTGCAGCGCTACCGCCGCCACATCGGATCCGGTGATCGCGTGGAATTGTTTCTGCAGATAACCGCGAAACATAAATTCCTCGCAAAACCCGGCCGTCAGCGCCAGGAAAACCCAAGCAATCATTTCCGGGGCGCTCTGTGGCGACATAACCTGCGCGGCCTTGGCCATCTGGGTGTTCGGCCCGAGCGCAATTCCCAGCCCGAGCAGGACGACAATCACCACGATCCAAAACAAGAAGGCAGCGCCGATATCGCGCAGCACATCTCCGGCCGAATTCCACTTGCCGCCGATCACTGCGCGAAAGCTTACGCCCGCCGGTTTCACTCCCAGGAACCACACATACCCCAGCAGCATCAACTCGAACGCGATGGTCAAAAGATAGAGCGGCACTTTGCTGGTGACGTGCTGGCTTTCGAAATGCCCCACTCGGTCGCGCTGGAAATAAGCGTAGCCGAAGATGAAGAGCACAAATACGATGGTGTGCCACAGCGGTGCGATCAGCTTGCGTCCGGGATTCAGCGGCAGATCGGATGCGGCGGGCGTGGTGGCCATTTTTGTGTTTGCGAATACGTTCGCGATTCAGGATAGCTCATGGGCGCCTGTGGCGATGCGCGAATTGCGGAACGCCGCGCCAGAGAGTTACGGAAGGCTGCGCATTTTCATTTCGTCGGGCGCGTGTTGCCGCAACACCGATGGCGGTCTGAAGACCGCCGCTACGAAACCCCTCGCGCTACGCCAGCGGTTTGGACATCAGCACAAAGTGGCAAGGTAATTTCGATTTGATCTCTTCCGGGAACGGGGCTATGCCGGTTTCGACGTAGCCGAGGCGGCGATAGAATGGCGGTAATTCCTCGCGCAGACTTACGATGCGTATGTCCATCGCACGGCAACCGGCTGCGCGCGCATGATTTTCAGCTTCGTCCACCAGACGCCGCCCGAGACCGCGATGTTGCCGTGCCGGGTCCACCGCGAGCAGTCCGAAATACGCTCGCTCAGCGCGCAGCTCGACCAACACGCATCCCGCCAGGCCGACGGGATCTTCGGCCAGCAGAAAATTGCCCTTCTGCAACATCGGCTGCAGAGTTTCGGCGTTGATGCGATCGCGCTCGATAAAAAAACTCTCCGCCGCGCGGAATGCCATGTTGATCACGCGCACGATCGCAGCAACGTCGCGTGCTTCCGCCCAGCGAATTTTTATTTCGTCGGTCACTCGTTTGCCACTGGCAGCGATATATTGTCACTTGGAGGATATCGCGCGCAATGTCACCCGCGAGTGAGCTGTCGGCGGATTGCGCCAATCACTTCTGCGTGGCCCGGTGCCTCCGTTGCCAAGCCCTCGGGAGCGGGCACGGCATGCCGTGCCGCTACGGATTCGCGGGAATTTGGGCGTCCGGGCAGGCCCGAAGTCTGGCCAAACGCCAGCCCTAAGCGCATTTTTCGCTTGCAGTGGGGATGATGAAGTGGGTACAGTGGGCCTACTCGTGGTAGGATTGGGTCCAAAGGCCGCCATATATGGGCCTACGGTTGCCCAAACGGGGAACGAGGGGCACAGCTTGACTTGCGTCATCGCAGTTGCCAATCAAAAAGGCGGCGTCGGTAAGACTACTACTTCCATCAATCTGGCCGCCGCTCTCGCGCTGAAAAAGAAACGCACGCTGCTGGTTGATCTCGATCCGCAATCCAACGCTACCATCGCTTTCTTTGAGCCGGCGGATATTCAGAGTTCGATGTACGACGTGTTTGCCGATCATCCTACAGAAATGGCGAAGGTGATCCGGCCGACCAAAGATCCGTTTCTATTTATGGCGCCGGGAATTCTGGCGCTGGCGCGATTGGAGCAGCAGCTGGCCGGGCAGTTTGACGCGCCGTACAAATTGAAGGACGCGCTGACGCCGGTGCTGAAGGATTACGATTTCATCGTATTCGATACGCCGCCGGCGCTGGGAATTCTGACGGTGAACGCGCTGGTGGCTTCGACGCATCTGCTGGTGCCGATTCAGGCAGCATATTTTGCGATCGAAGGCACTGACGACCTGCTGGAGACTTACGCGCGGATTCGTTCGCGGCCGAATCCAGATCTGAAGGTGCTGGGCGTGGTGATCACGCTCTTCGACAAGCGCACCAACATTTCGCGCGACACGCACGAACAGATTCGCGCCACGTTTGGCGATGCGCTTTTCAAGACGCGCATCAGCAAGAACGTGCGGCTGGAAGAAAGTCCGGCCTACAAAGAGACGGTATTTTCCTTCGCGCCGAAGTCTTCCGGCGCCGAGGATTACAAAAAGCTTGCTCAGGAGGTATTACAACGTGTCCAAGAGGATCGGGTTACCCGTCACTCTCAAGATGCGGCATGACGCGCATTATGTGGAGACGCTGACCAGTTTCAGCGGCGCGTCCATTGGCCGCATGATTCCGACGGACAAAATCCGCCCGAACCCGGAGCAGCCGCGCAAGGCTTTGGGCGATCTGCGCGAGCTTACGGATTCGATACGCGAGAAGGGCGTGCTGGAACCTTTGCTGGTGCGTTTTATTCCGCGCGAAGATACTTACTACATTATTTCGGGTGAGCGGCGGTATCACGCTTCCAAGGCTGCGGGTTTGCACGAGCTGCCGTGCATCGAGAAAATCGCGGACGATGCCGAGACTTTGGAACTGGGGCTGATCGAAAATTTGCAGCGCAAGGATTTGACGCCGTTTGAAGAGGCGGACGGATTGCAGCGCTTGGCCGACCATTTCGATTACACGCATGACGACATTGCCAAGAAAATCGGGCGGGCGCGTTCCAGCGTCACCGAAACCATGTCGCTCCACGTGATTCCCAACGAGATTCGCAAAGCGTGCATCGAGCGCGGGATTCTGACGAAATCGCTGTTGCTGCAGGTGGCGCGGCAGCCGACTGAAAAGAAGATGACGGAGATGGTGCATCGCATTGCGCAGGGCGGTTTGACGCGCGATGAGGCGCGCCGCACGCGTCAGGAAGAGACTGGGATCCGCGCCGCGGCCGCAGCCGTTTCTGTTTGATTATCGCGCCGAGGATGAGTCTTTCCACGTGCGGGTGCAATTCCGCAAGAGCCAGGTGAGCCGCGAGGAGCTGGCTTCGGTGCTGCGCCAGATTTTGCGCGAGATTGAGTCCGGGACGATTTCTTCTTCGGCGGCGTAACAACTTCGCGTTAAAGAGTCTGCATCGCGATTTGCAAAATCCGTATTGCAGCGGCTAAGCGCACGAGTTTGTGGAAGAAGCTATGTAGCCGTGTTCCCGCAGCGCGAGACCACGATGGGTGGGTGCCGCAACACCGATGGCGCAGCTGAAGTGCGCCGCTGCGACTGCAAAGGCGCACACCTAGTCGCTGCTCTGCTATTGTGAACTTGCATGGACCTCTCACCGCAGCAACTCGCGATTCTGCAGCGTTTGCATATTGCTGGATTTGAGATCGTGGCATTTCCTATGTATGCGAACTACGTGGGCACGCGGAAAGGGAATTGCGCGGCTTTGCTGGCTCCGGCGGCGGGCGGCGGCTTTGGCATTTTCGGTGCCGCGGCGTATTTGATTGGCGGGAACTTCAGCGTGCGTGTCAGGCGCGAGGGGCGCGAATTCTTCGTGTGGAAGAAAGAGAGCCTGGAAGTTACGCCTGTGCGGCTGGCGGAACTGGACGCGTTTGCGGCGGAATTGTCTGAAGCGCTGCTGCCGCAGGTCTGACTCGTTTTCATTATAACGGCGAAACCGGTACTTCAGCGGCTAAACCGTTTGCGGAAAAAGTGGAACGGGTGTCATGGCAGCGCGGCGGGGGATCTGCTCTTTCTGCAGACGCTGAGGAAAAAGCAGATCCCTCCGGCAAAAGGCGCCTGCGGGATGACAATTTGAGCGTTTTTGCGCAAGCTGTGAAGCCGCTCCGCTCGTGTGGGGGGCTTACGTGGTGGCCCTGCTATGCTGCCGCAGGTCTGAGGCGTTTCCATCATGAGCGCGCGGCTGGTACTTCAGCGGCTAAAGCCGCCCTGCTTGCGCGGGGCTGATGTCGTGGCAAAGACTCCGGAGATCTCACTCACGCTCTGAAGCCACGACCTACAAAGACTCCGGAGTTCTTACACACGCTCTGAAGCCACGACCTGCGAAGACTCCGGAGTTTTCACTCACGCTCTGAAGCCACGACCTACAAAGACTCCGGAGTTTTCACTCACGCTCTGACGCCACCACCTACGAAGATGATCAGCGAGCGGCGATCCTTTAATGTGCCGGCGCGTGAATCAGCGCGGCTGGTTGCGGCATCAAACTTGCGAGCGATGGAGTTGAATTTGGCGGCATCCCATCGCACACTACTGCCATGAGCGATTCTTACGACATTGTCTGCATTGGCGCGGGGCCTACGGGACTGGCCACCGCGATTGAAGCGAAAATCGAAGGGCTGCGGCCGCTGGTGATTGACAAGGGCTGCTTGTGCAATTCGCTGTTTCACTACCCGGTGAACATGACGTTCTTCACCACGCCGGAGCGCATGGAGATTGGGGCGTTGCCGATGACCGTGGCGAGCGGCAAGCCGACGCGGGCCGAGGCGCTGAAATATTACCGGCGGGCGGTGGAGCACTTTGGGATTGAGGTGCACCAGTACGAGCGGGTGGAACGCGTCAGCGGGCACGACGGAGCCTTTACAGTGCATACAAAGGATGCAGAAGGGCAGCCGCAGAGCTATCACGCGCGGAAAATTGTGGTGGCGACGGGATTTTACGATCATGCGAATTTTCTGGATGTGCGCGGCGAAAACTTGCCGCACGTTTCGCATTACTTCACCGAACCGCATCCGTATTGGAATCAGGACGTGGCGGTGATCGGCGGAGGGAACTCGGCGGCGGAGGCGGCGCTGGACTTATTCAGGGCGGGGGCGCGGGTGACGATCATTCATCGCGGGGCGGAGATGGGGCGCACGTTGAAATATTGGGTGAAGCCGGACATCGAGAACCGCATACGGGCGGGGGAGATTCGCGCGAAATTTCACGCGCGGGTGGTGGGGATCGAGCCGCAGCGCGTATTGATCAAGGACGGCAGCGGCGAGGAAGCGGTGCCAGCGAGCCAGGTGTTTGCGCTCACGGGGTATCATCCCGATTTTGCTTTTCTGGAAAAGTTGGGGATTCGGCTGGCGACGACGAACAGGAAACCCGCGATTGATCCGGAGAGTTTGGAGAGCAATGTTCCGGGGATTTATCTGGCGGGCGTGGTGATCGGCGGGAACGACACTTCGCACATTTTTATTGAGAATGGGCGATTTCACGGGCGGCAGATTATTGCGGCGATTACGGGGAAGGGGAAATTGCCCGACCAGGAGCCGGTGGCGCCTCCGGGGGAGTAATGCTCGAGAAGCCGCTAGCCGGATGATTTAGCGAAGGGATTCCGGATCGTGAGTCGGCCATTGATCGTCTGGCCATCGCGCAGATCTTCTGAATACAAAGTTTCGCATCCGGCTTCTAACGCAGCGGCAACAATCAGCGCGTCAAAGATGTTGTAGCCGTGTGTGGCGGCAATTCTGACTGCGGCATCGTGTGTTTCCACGGTGATGGGAAGCGGGGCAGGACAGAGGATGCGAAAAGCAGCGAGCGCCTGAGTGACATCACTCCACGGCATCGCGATTTTCCGCCGAGCGACCGACACAAATTCATTCAGAACTTGCACGCTGAGTACTCCTCCCGCGGCGAGCAATTCCTCCGCTTGCGCAGTGCGTGGATCGCCTTCCGTTACGGCATAGACCAGAACATTTGTGTCGAAGAAAGCTTTAACGGGCATTGGCGTCTTCACGGTCGAAGACGAATCCGGGAGGCAGAGGGCGGCGGAGTTTGCGCAGGCGAGCGAGGGCTTGAGGTTTGCTTTGGTCGCGGCTCACTTCGAATACGCGCCTACCGGCGATGCGGATTTCGATCTGATCGCCTTCCTTGAGGTGGAGCGCGTCGACTACAGGCTTGGGCAAGCGCACCGCGAGGCTGTTTCCCCATTTGGATACCCGCATTGGGCCTCCGTGATATACATCGTTATTGTATATCTTCGCGAGGGTTTGTGCAAGTCATCCAGGGTGCCGAGGCTTGGGTGAGTCACGCGCCGGGTGAGGAGCGAAGAGAGATCCTTCGCTGCGCTCAGGATGACGGCGAAAGGCGATGACGCCCATCGCGCAGAGCGGGATGGGCGCTACAAATTCAGGAGCAAAGTCGAAAGAAGGAGCACAGGCAAGATTGCCCACCTGCGGCGGGCTGGCCGATGCTACCGGCGCGGACTGTGCGCGGCTATTTATCGATAATCAGAGTCATGTTGAACGAGGTGTGCAGCGAGCCGCTCGTCGCGGTTACGACCAACGGATACGAGGTGGAATTGATGTGCGTGGTGCCGGTGCATCCGATCGAGCCGGCGACGGCAGTCGCGGCTAGCGTTGCGAGCAGCAGCGTGGTGAATAGCGCCGAGGTGCGGGTGGACGTTGCCAGACGCAGGCGTTTGCGGAATGCTTGCAGCCCCAGGATCGGCAGTAACAGCAGCGCTAGTGCCATGGGCCCACTGTGGAAGCGTCCGATTGTCATAGGTGTGCGCAGCACAGCGGCGATCACAGCGCTGGTCCGGGCGAACATGCTCAGCGGCGCGCGGCGGAGCCGTGCGATAGCCGAAGGTCCACGCAGCACGGCGGCGGTCGCACTGGGCGTCTGGACGACCATGGTCACCGGGGTGATGGCGCTACCCGCCGGAAGGGACGCAGGCGTGAACACGGCCGTTGCGCCAGGCGGCAGGCCGGTGACGGAGAACGTAACGGGATTGAGGAAAGTCAGCGCTGCTTGAGGCCCCGCCGTGAAAGGAAACGTGGCTGGCGCGCCCTGCAACACGGTTTGAGTAGCAGCGCCGCCGCTGACGCTGAGGCCGACATCGTACACGGGCAGCGTGACGGTGGCGGTGGCGTTGTTGTAGGTGGAGGTGTCGGTGGGAGTCAACGTGACCGACAAAACGTCCATGCCGCCGGCGGGAATGGTTCCCGCGGCGGGAGTGTAAACAAACGTCCCAGCGACCACGGACGTGGCGTTGAGCTGAGTGCTGCTCAATGCGGTGCCGAAGGTGATCTGCGCAGGCGTGGCCCAGGTGATTGCCGGAGTGAGTTTGGTGACGGTGAAGCTGAGCGCGGCGGAAGTGCTGGCCGCAAAGTTTGCGTCACCGGGAAAGTGCGCCGTCAAACTATCTACGCCTGCCGGGAGTGTTGTGAGCGTCAGCGAAGCGACACCCGCGCTGAGTGTGCCGACGCCCAGCGAGGTGGAACCGTTCAGGAATGTGACTGAGTCTCCGTTGCTAGACAGCCCGCCGGATGCAAACGGCGCGAGAGTGGCGGTCAGCGTGACGGACGCAGCAAAGGGACTGGGCGATACGGGAAGAGCAGTGAGCGTAATGGCAGTGGCCAGGGGTTCAGACGAGCCGAGTCCGGTGCCGCTCACCGTAATGGACTGCACAGTGCCGGGATTATTGAGGGCGTTATCGGTCAGAGCGAGCGCGTCACTATTGAGACCGACGGTGGTTGGCGAAAAATCAATCGCGTAAATGCAAGTGGCGTTCACCGCTAGAGTGCCGAGCGAACCAACCGCGTCAATCCGCGGGCAGGTGGTGGTGCCATCCAGCGTAAAGCTGCCGGTGGAAAAAGTGGGATTCGTGCCGGAGCCCGGAACCGCAAACGTCAGGGTGGCGTTTCCAAAATTCAGCACCGTCACAGATCGCGGGCTGTCGCCGCTTTGCACGCTGACGTTGCTGGAGGCGAAGCTCAGCGCCGGAGGGTCCGCGACATCCAGCCCGAAGACCAGGTTCCCGGTTACATCGGTGCCATAGAGGTTGCCTGCGCCGTCCAGCGCCACTCCAAAGAAGGCTACGCCGGCGTCTACGATCACGCTTTGCGTGTAGGTGCCGGAGGACAGAGTTTCCTTCAGAATGCTACCGCTGCCGTAATCCATGATGTATAAGTTGCCGTTCACGTCCACGAAGACGCTGGTGGGATCGCTCAGGCCAGTGACGATGATGCTTTGCGTGTACACTCCGCCGGAGAGGGCCTCCAGCACAATGCGGTCGTTGTCGATATCCGGGATGTACAAGTTTCCGGCGTTATCCACGGTCACGCCGAGGGGGTCAGACAGGCCGGTGGTGGGAATCACGGTTTGCGTGTACTCACCGTTCGATAAAAGTGTTTCCTGCAAGATGCGGTCATTGCCGGAGTCGGCGACGAAGACGTTGCCCAAGCCATCTACCGCGACGCCCCCCGGGGGGCTGAGTCCATTGAAGCCGGAATTGGCGATGATCTCATAGGTGTAGGCGCCGGCGGATGGCGTGGCCTTCAGGATTTGATTGCCGGAGGCATCGGCGATGAAGATGTTTCCGGCGCCGTCCACCGCGACGGTTTCCGGCCCGACCATGCCGCTGGTGGAATCTGCAACGGTGGTCTGCGCGCCCAGTGGCGTGACCTTCAGCACCTGATCATTGGCGTAATCCGCGAAATAAATGTTGCCGCTCGCGTCCACTGCGAGCCCCTTGGGGTTCAGCGTTTCGGACTCGGCAATCGGGAAGAAGCCGCCAGGTAGAAAGTTCGCTTGCGGTCCGACGCCGGTGGCGCTGAGGTATCCGGCCGCGACGACGTTGTTGCTGGTGTCGTAAATTTCGGCGGCGCCCAATCTTTGCGCGGGAAATTGCGGGATGATGAATGCGCCGAGCGAGCAGGTGTCGCCCGCGTTGTAGGGGGTAGCCGCGGCACAGTCTCCATCGCCACTGTTGGTGAAGTCCAGGCCGGATGCGCCTTGCGTGGTCACGGCCAAGCCGCCCAGACTGAGCGGCGTTCCGCTGCCCACGAAGCTGAAGATCACATAGCCGGTATGACTTTGGTTACCCACGTTGACGGTGCCGAAGTTGCCGCCTACGGGTGACGATTTCCAAACTAGCTGGCCAAACGTATCGGCAATGTAGACGTCGCCCGTGGTATCCACCGCGAGGCCCAGGGCGCCCCCCAGGTTGGAAGTGGGATAAATGGCCTGCGAGTAAGAGCCCGCGAAGAACTTTTCCTCTACGATTCGCATGTTGGAAAAATCCGAAATGAAGAGATTTCCGCTCGGGTCCACGGCAACGTCGTAGGGATAATTCAGACCGGTGGTGGGGACGATGCTCTGCGCGTAGGTGCCGGACGAAAGAGTTTCCTTAAAGACTTCCATGTCGTCTATGTCGCTCAGATAAAGATTCATGCTGGAATCCACGGCGATTCCCACTACCTGGTCGAAGCCGGTGGCAACCACCGTCTCGAAAAAGGTGGCGCAACCAGGAACTTCCTGCAACACGCGTCCGTGGCCGGTGTCAACGATGTACACGTTGTCGAGCGAATCCACGGCAACTCCCGTCGGGTAGCTCAGTGGGCTGGTGGGCATTACGGTTTCGACGTAGGTGCTACCCGAAGGGGTCTCCTCCAGGACGCGGTTGTGCCCGTTATCTGCGATGAAGACGTTGCCCTGGGAATCTACGGCCACGCCGTAGGGCGTAGCCAATCCGACCTGAGCCACGATGGTTTGCGCGTAGTCGCCATTTGGTAGCGGGGTTTCCTTCAGGATGCGACTATCTTGCGTATCGCTGATGTACACGTTGCCGCTGGAATCGAGCGCGACGCGGTACGGGTAGCTCAGGCCGCTCGTGGGCACCGGGAGCTGCGCGGCGGTGAATTGCGCGGTGATCTGGGCGTGGGCGCTGGGGTTCACCAGCAGCGCGAGCGCGCCTAGTGCGAGCAGCGGCGCGCGCAACGAGCGAATGCGGAAGCGACTGGTCGGGGCGAGGCCCATCAGACGCGCGGGCAGCGATTTTTCATGGCGCGTAGAATTGTTTTCTGCGGTCATAATTGGTGATCCTCCGCGTTCCGCCGCGAGCGCCTCGACTGCGATTATGTGGATCTCGGCGCTGACGCTTGCTGTGCCACGCTGCGACATTCCACCCTTCCAAGAAGCGGAAAGGATGGGGGCGTGGCCGCTACAAATTCGAAGGCAACGGCAAATTCAAAAGCAACGGCAAAGGCTGGCGGTCTGAAGACCGCCGCTACGAATTCAAGAACGAAGTCGACGCCCATCCTTACCGCGAAACCAACCTGGCAAGGATGGGCGCGCATTTCTTGATTCCAATTGCGCGAAGCTGCTGCGCTTCGCGTTACGGAGCTGGCACGTTGATTACGGTGTTCACCATGGTGACGGACGCGTTGAGCGCGAGGGCGCGGCCATTGAGCGTGCAGACTGCGGCGTTGCCCGGGGTGGAGAAGGTGACGCCCATGGACGCGATGATGGTGCCGACCATGGTGCCGCCGCCGGCCGCGTTGATGGTGGCGGCGCTGCCCACTTGCCAGAACACGTTTTTGGCCTGCGCGCCGTTGATGAGCAGCACATTGCGCGGAACGCCCGCATCGCCGACGGTGAGCGAGGTGGCGGTCTGGAATACCCAGACGGCATTGGTGTCGCCTTGCGCGTCGAGAGTGAGATCTCCGCCAGTGATGAGGAACGTGCCGCCCGCGGCTTTGTAAACGCCTGGAGGCAGCGTGGAATTCGCGAGTTGTCCTGCGCCGGGATCGGTGCCGCCGGGGCGTGATGCGGGATTGAGATCGAGGAACGCGGTGTTGGCATCAGACGCGGCCAGCGTGGCGATGTCGAAGGTGGTGGCGGTTCCTTCCTCCAGGCACGCGCCCGTGGGAGGCGGCGGAGCGGTGTCAATATTTCCGTTCACGAGGCCGACGTCGCTGCCGGTTTCGGTGTAGGTGCAGCCGACACCGGCATCGTGGAATCCAGTGACGAGCGTGGATGCGCCGGTGGTGCCGAGGTCTCCGTTGATTACGGTGTTGATTCCCTGATTGGTGACGCCTGCACCGCCGCCAAACGCAGCGAAGGTGGCGGCTGTGCCCAGATCAGGCGGCAGCTGCTCGGTGGTTGAGCCGGTCTCGAAAGTCCAGGGATTCGGAATCAGGCCAGCGCCGAGCGGATTGCCGGAGACGTCCGTGGCCGCGGTGCTGACGGTGGCGGTGTAGCTGGTGGTGGCGGTGAGATTTGCGTTGGGAGTGAAGGTGGCGATATCGCTGTTGACGTCGTAGGTTACGGTTCCCGGGACGGAGGCGCCGCCAACTCCGGCGACGTTCAGTGTGAATGTTCCCGGTGCAATCACCGTGTTGGGATCCATGTCTTCGCTGAACGTGGCGTTGACGGCCCCGTTTAGCGGAGCGGTGCTGCTGGCGGATGCTGGATTCGTCAGAGTGATGGTGGGCGCGGTGGTGCTGGGTCCGGCGCCGGTGGTAAAGCTCCAGACGTAGTTTGCGGCGAGGGCATTTCCGGTGAGGTCCTCCGCCGCGGTGGTGATGGTGGCGGTGTACTGCTTGGTGGCGGCGAGAGGGTTGCTCGGTTTAAACGTGACGGTGTTGCCAGCGTAGCTTACCGTGCCGGGTACGGCAGCGCCGCCAACGCCGGCGACGGCGAGAGTGAACGTGCCGGATGCGGTGAGGGCGGTTGGGTCCATGGCTTTGCTGAAGGTGGCGGTGACGATGGTGTTGGTGGGCGCGGATGGCGCGGCCGATGCGGGAAGCGTGGAAACGACAGTGGGTGGCGTGGTGTTCGCGTTGATGCCACTCGTGAAACTCCATACGTAGCTGCCGGCGATCAAATTGCCGCTGGCACTCTGCACTGTGGGAGCAATCGCCGCAGTGAATGGCGTGCTGGGCGCGAGGTTGGCCGTGGGCGTGAATAGAGCGGTGTTGGCCGCGGCGACGTAGGTGACGGTTCCCGCAACCGGAACCGAGCCGGCCGTAATCTCGAGGGTGAATGCTCCCACGGCGGTGATGGTCGCGGGATTCATGGCCTGATTAAAGGTGACGGCGATTTTCTGGTTCAGCGGCACGGCGCCGGCGTTTGTCGCTGGGACTGGTGGAGGTGACTGCCGGTACGGTTCCGGTGGTAAAGGTCCAGGTAACAGCGCCCCGCAGCGCGTTCCCGAGAGTGTCCTGCACGCCGGTGGTAACCGTCGCGGTGTAGAGCGTGCCGAGCGCGAGGGGCAGAGTGGGCGTGAACGAGGAAGTTGTTCCGTTGCTCGTGACCGTGCCCGGGACGGCAATTGCGCCGGGGGCGGTGAGCGTGAATGTAGTACTGGTGATGGTTGCGTGGTTCATCGCTTTGTCGAACGTGACGCTGACCACTTGCGCGAGCGGGACGTTCATGGCGCGGTTCACAGGCGTGGTGGAAACGATGGTGGGATTCGGGGGGAGGGAGGTTTGTCCCGAGCATCCGGCGATCACGCCGGTGGCGAAAAGCGTGAGGATCCAGAAGGTGCGAAGCGTCAGCTTGCTCATATAATTCTCCTGTTCGTATTCGTGGCCGCGGAGTTGCAAAGTCACACGCTGGCGTTGCTGCGAAAACCTAAACTTGAATTTGGGCCTGCAAAATGGCTCACGCGGGAGGGAATCTGTGCACACTCGCTGCCAAAGCGGAGTGGAGGTTTCGAGTGATGGGAAGCGCGGATGCGCTGCAAGCTAAGGTATTTACTTCATCGGGAAACGCAAATGGTGGAGGCTTCCGTAACGGCACACTTTTATTGCGAGGCTTGATGTCAAATGGGGAAGGAAACAGTGCCATTCTAGAATGCGGCGTGCGAAGGCCACGCAACGGAATGGTGTTTTGTTTTTGCGGCATGCGTGGGTTGCCGGAGCGTCAAAACCGCCCATCGGGGGATTGGCGTTCCCAGGAACTGCACTTGACGCACCTCTGCGGCGGGTGATACCACTACGGCAGTTAACTTCGCGGTGCATGGCAGTGCATGGCAGTGCATCGCAGTGCGTAGCGCTCGACCGTCGCAGTCTTGGGAGGCCGCAGATGCGCATCACGTTCACGGCTCTGGCTCGTAGGCTGGTTCTGGCGCTGGTTCTGGCTCTAGCCTGCGCGCTCTCGCCCGCTGGCGCGCAAAGCAACGATGTAAAGCCCACCGATGAAAAAGCCCTTAAGACGTACAACGCCGCCGTGCAGCTAATGCGCGACAAGATGCAAGTAGCCGCGCTGGGGGAATTCAAGAAAGCGGACAAGCAGGACGGCGGGCATTGCTACGCCTGCCAGAAACAGATGATCAGGCTGGGCAGCGAGTTCGACGACTGGAAAGCCGTCGAGTTGGCCGCGCAGGAAATGGCGGCTGAAGCGCAAGGCGACCGCGCCACCGCCATCGCGCACTATGAATATGGCGTGATCCTGGTGCGCGAAGCCATGCAGAAGCACAAAGAGGAATTCTACACGCGCGCGCACGATGAATTCGGCAAGGCGCTCGCGGCCTATCCTGGATTTCCGGATGCGCTGTTTCAGGATGGCCGGGTGCTCGCGCAGCTGCATCAGGACGACGCGGCGAAAGCGCGCTTCGCGGAATTCGTGAAGATGCAGAAAGAGGACGATCCCAATCACCAGCGGGCGCTGCGCTACATCAGCAATCCGGACCTGGCGCGCGCGCGTATGGCGCCGGCGTTTGCCGTAGAGACGCTTGATGGCCAGCACATTGCGATGGACGATCTGCAGGGAAAAGTGGTGCTGCTGGATTTCTGGGCCACCTGGTGCGGTCCGTGCCGCGAAGCGCTGCCGCACCTGCGGGACATCGCCAAAAAGTTTCAAGGGCAGCCGCTGGTGGTGCTGAGCGTGAGCCTGGATTCCGACGAGGAGAAGTGGAAAAAGTTTATTACCGAGAACGGCATGACCTGGCCCCAATACCGCGACGGAGGATTCACCGGCTCGATCTCCAAGCTGTTCGGCGTCGAGGCGATCCCCCACACCTTCACAATTGACGCCGAAGGCGTCCTGCAAGACGAACACATTGGCGACGCGAACATCGAAGGCAAGCTGAAGAAACTGCTGGCGCAGGCGCGCGAGTTGCAGGCAAAGCCGGAGCCACAGACGGCAGAAACTGCCGCCGCGAAGTAAGTGGTGCACCACCGATGGTGCAGTGAAGTGCGCCGCTACGAATTCCACACCTTTGCCTGCTGTGTTTCGTCGCAACTTTATGAGGGATGCTTTTCCAGCCAGCGGCCGAGGACTGTAGCGGCGTGTTCGCAGATGGTGCGGTCCTCGGCGCTGAAAGCGGCGAGGAAATGGCTGTCAATATCCAGCTCGCCGACGACTTTCTTTTCGACGAAGACGGGGACGACGATTTCGGATTTGGTTTCCAGCGAGCAGGCGAGGTAACGCGGATCGGCGCTTACGTCGTCAATGATGATGGTCTTGCCGGTGGAAGCAGCGGCGCCGCAGATGCCTTGATTCAGGGGGATGCGCGTGTGCGGAGTCATGGTGCCGCGGAAGGGGCCGAGAACGAGCATGTCCTGCTTGCCCTCTTTTTCGAGCATATAGAAACCGACCCAGTTGTAACGCAGCATTTTCTGGTGCAGGAGTTTGGTGATGCCTTCCATCAGCTCTTGCGCGGAAGCGACTGAGGAGCCAAGGGCGTTGAGCTCGTTAATTATTTCGCGAGGATTCGGGTTTGATCCGGGCATCGTTAGGAATTCTAACTTGGTTTTCCGGCCCACACCACCGGCAACCGCGAAGCGCACTGCGAACTAGCGTTCGATCATCTCTTCCATTTCGCTGGCGCCGGATTTTTGCGCGGCGCGTGGCGCGCCCGACGGAATGTCGCCTTCCCGGCCTTCCAGCATATCCGCCAGCAGCAGGCGCAAATTGCCCTCGTTGGTCGAGTAGGAAAGCCCGGTGTCAATATCCAGCACTTTCGCGCGGATGAGCTTTTCGATTTCGATGTCGAAGCACTGCATGCCTTCTTCCGCGCCGTCGCGCATGGCGTCGAGCAGGGATTTTCCTTCGGTTTCGCCTTTTTGCACGTATTCGCGCGTGCGCAGGGTGGATTTCAGAATCTCGAAGACAGCCACGCGGCCGGTGCCGTCGGGTTTGGGAATCAAGCGCTGCGAAATAATGTAGCGGAACGATTTCGCGAGGCGCCCGCGAATGGCGGGCTGGTCGGAAGAAGGGAAGACGCCGACGATGCGCTCGATGGTCTTGGAGGCGTCAATGGTGTGCAGCGTGGAATAAACCATGTGGCCGGTTTCGGCGGCTTCGAGAGCCACTTCGATGGTTTCCTTGTCGCGCATTTCGCCGACCAGGATCAATTTCGGCGCCTGGCGCAATGCGGCGCGGAGGGCCAGCGCGAAACTGGGCGTGTCGCTATAGAGTTCGCGCTGATGAATGGTGGCGCGCTTGTGCGCATGCAGAAATTCGATGGGGTCTTCGATGGTGATGACGTGGCAGGCCTTTTCCTCGTTGATCTTGTTGACGAACGCCGCCAGAGTGGAAGATTTTCCGCTGCCGGTCGGCCCGGTGACCAGCACGATTCCGGGGCGCACCTGCGCCGCGTCGGTCAATTGCTCGGGTAGATGCAGCGTCTTGAAATCCGGCACGGCGCTGGGAATAACGCGCATCACAATCGCGCAACTGCCGCGCTGCGTGAAGATGTTCACGCGGAAGCGCGATAGCCTCGCCAGGCTATAGGAAATGTCGCAGGAGCCTTCCTCCTTCAGTTTGCCGACGGCGAAGGAGTTTCGTCCGATCAGGTCCGCGGCGATGCGCGCGGTATCTTCAGCACTGAGCACGCCCACGCCTTTGATCTTCAGCTGCATCAGCTGGCCGTGGAGTTCTACCTGGGGCGCGCGACCGGGAGAAAATATCAGGTCGCTGGTCTTCGGCGCGGCCTGCAACATGGACGCGATGATGTTAGCGGTGGGCGCCGGGCCAGTCTGCTCGGCGGAGGGCGCGGTGACGGACGCAATCGTCTGCGCAATCATTGGGTCTGGCATGTCAACTCCTTCCCCAGCCGTCCGGGAAAGGGGCCGGCACCTCGTCTGGTCTTACACAGTATGAACCATGGCGCGCGCGCGGCGGCAGAGCCGAGTGCGCCGCTGTTCTCAAACGATTAGCTGTACTTTTTTGAACTTGCGGCGGGGCGGCGTGTATGCCGCGTTTTATACGCTAAAACTGCAGCAATTCGTGAGGATCCAGACCTGGCCTTACCCGATACTCTTTCCCTACACCTGCCCTTCGTCGCGCACCGCGCGGCGCGCTTCTCTCTTACTCTATACGGTGCAGCTATGACTGAACCAATCAATCCGAAACTGGGTGTACCGGCACGGGGCACGGATGCACCGGCGCGTACGGCGGGCCATCGGGATACTGTCCTATTAAGCGACGTCCCGGATGCCGCGGCGGTTCTCGCCGAAGAGGCTTCCGCGTCGACCGCTGCAAGCCCATCGCTAAGCCCGGCAGCGCTTGTTGCGCTGGGAGTGCGCTACGAGGTTCTGGGCGAGGCTGGCCATGGCAGTATGGGCAACGTTTACAAGGCGCGCGATCGCGAGACCGGTGAGACCGTAGCGTTGAAGCTTTTGAAACCCGAGATTGCCTCCGATCAGGCCATGATGGACCGTTTCAAAAATGAACTGCTCTTCGCGCGCAAAATAACGCATAAGAATGTTTGCCGGGTTTATGAATTCAACCGCGTGGCCGGGATCGCCTACACCTCGATGGAATTTGTGGAAGGCGAAAGCTTGCGGTCGGTGCTGAATCGTTTTGGCGGGTTGCCGCAGCGCAAAGCGACGGACCTGGCGTTGCAGATCTGCTCTGGATTGCAGGAGGCGCATGCGCAGGGAATTGTGCATCGCGATTTGAAACCAGAAAACGTGATGATTGATGGACACGGCAACGTGAAGATCATGGATTTCGGCATCGCGCGCTCCATGGAAGCGGGCACGCGGCTGACGGGATCGATGGTGGGCACACCGGCGTACATGGCGCCCGAGCAAGTGGCGGGAAAACCGGTGGATTACCGCACCGATATTTATTCGCTGGGGCTGATGCTGTACGAAATGTTCACCGGTGCTCCGGCATTTAGTGCGGATAATTCCATCGCGGTGGCATTGAAGCAAATGCGCGAGGATCCCATGCCACCGCATGAGGTGGAGCCGAATATTCCAGTCGGGACCGAACGCTTGATTTTGAAGTGTCTGGAAAAAGATCCGGCGCGACGCTTTCAGTCTGTCGCTGATTTGGAATCGGATTTCCGCAACGCCGCGCCGGTGATGCCGCCGCCGCGCATGCTCGGCACCACGACTACAAATTTGACGCACAGCTCGACGGGTGTGCCGCGCGCTGCCACTTCCGCCGCGGCCGCTGCCATAGCGCGACCTGCGCCGCGACGTACTTCACCTTTGGTGTGGATTTTGCTGGGCGCACTGCTAGTGGCAGGCGCGCTGAGCGGACTGCACTGGCTGGGCGTGGTGCAGGCAGCGAACCGAATTTCCGCGCCGGAAGTAGCGCCGCCGCCGAAGCCGCCGGATTTTGCGTTCGTGCATCCCGCGCCTCCTCCGGTGGCGCCCGTTGTGGCGGAGCCGAAAGCGCCGGTTGCCAAGCCCGTTGTACATGCAAGAATCTCCGCGCCCGAAGCCGCCAAGCCCGCTCCGCCGGACGTGTTTCCACGCATGGAAACCGGGCCGGTGCGGAAGAACTTCCACGCCAACGCGGCGAATTCTTCCAGAGGGCGGGCGTCCGATTCTGTAATCACCAACTCCATGTACTTGTGGGTAGGGCGATTCGAGCGGGAAGACAAGGCGCAGGCCGCAGCAAGAAAGGTGGAAGACCTGCAACTGCCGGCGTCCATCGTGCCGCGATCTTTGGGGGCCGCAAAATTCTACGCGGTGTTTTGCGGGCCGATTGACGCGAAGCGTGCGGTAGTCGTAACCGAAAAGCTGGAGGCCAAGGGATTCTCGAACGTGCGGCAGGTGAGCAATCCCATGAGTGGTTCGAAACAAAAAGAGTAAGAGCGGGTTCGAGCATTTTAGTGCTGGGGCAAAAGATTCGAGGTCCAGGCAATAATTTGCAGGGCCGACGCTCCCATGGCAGCGGAGCGCAAGGGAAGTGCGATGGAAGTTGGCGCGCGCAGCGATACAGGGCGAGTTCGCGAGAACAACGAAGACAGCTTCCGGCTCGCGCCGGAGTTGAATTTGTTTGTCCTGTCCGATGGCATGGGCGGCCTGGAATCCGGCGAGCGGGCCAGCCGCATGGCCACCGAAACGGTGCTGACGCATTGCCGCGACGCGCAGGCTGACGCAGCGCTCGCGATTTTCGGCAAGCACATTGACGGCGTGGGCGACGATTCGAATCGCCTGGCCAGCGCGGTGCGCCTGGCCAATCAGGAAATTTTTCACGCGGCGCAGGACTTGGGAGGGAAGGGCGGCATGGGCGCGACGATTGTCGCCGTGCGCTTCCTTGAAGATCGCGCCTGCATCGCGCACGTGGGAGACAGCCGGGCTTATTTATTTCGTGATGAGCAATTGAATCAGCTGACCGAGGATCATTCGTTCGTCGCCGAGCAGGTGCGCCGCGGGATCTTGACCCCGGAGCAAGCTGGCCGCAGCCGCATGCAGAACGTACTGACGCGCGCGCTCGGCGTCGAGCAAACCGTGGACGTGGAAGTCACCGAAGAGCTTTTGCGCGAGGGTGACACCTACCTGATCTGCTCGGATGGATTATTTCGCGAGCTTTCCGAGCCGCAGATCGCCGGGATTTTGCAGGAAGCCACCAGCGCGCAGCAGGCCGCCGATTCGCTGGTGGAGCAGGCGAATCACGCGGGCGGCGGCGACAACATTACGGCAATTGTCTTGCGTCACGCGCCGAAGCAGAACGGCGCGATCAACAAGATCGGCCGATGGTTCAAAGTATCCGAGGATCCGACTTGATAGGGAGGGCGTTCCCATGTCCAAGCTGGTTTTAAAATTCGAGACTGCGGTGTTGAAAGAAGTGGCGGTGGGGCAGCAGGAGGTGAGCATCGGGCGTTCGCCGGACAACGGTATTGTGATTGATAATCCGGCGATCTCCAGCTATCACGCGCGCGTTTTTCATGAGGATGGCCGGCTGATGCTGCAGGATTTCGGCAGCTTGAATGGCACTTTTGTGAATGGGCAGCGCGTGAAGATGGTGATGCTGAAGCCCGGCGATTCGGTGGGCATCGGCAAGCACACGATTGTGGTGACGGATTCGGTGGAAGTGCGCGCCACATCGCTGGATAACGCCGCCGCGAAACCCGCGGTGCCGAAAATCAACGAGACCGTGATGCTGGATACGAAAGATCGCCGTGAATTTCTGCGCCAGATCGCGGCGGTAGGCGAAAGCGCGCAGCCTGCGCCGGGGCGCATGAAATTGCCCACGCTGGTGGTGCTCAAAGGCAGCACTGACCGGCACGAGTACACGCTTTCGGACAAGCTCACGGTCGTCGGGAAATCCGCGATGGCCACCGTGAAGCTGAAAGGCTGGTTCAAGCCGAAGGCCGCGGCACAAATCAATCGGCGCGAAGACGATTCGTATTACATCGGCCCGGCCGACAAGGTGCCCAGCGTGAACGGCACCCCGATTACGCATCCGACGAAATTGGCTTCGGGCGATGTGATCGAAGTCGCAGGCGTCGAGCTGGAATTTGTTGTGCGTGACTGACACTTCTGCTCTGTACCGCCGCCGAGGGCCTTGGCATTGCACTCGAAGCGGCGACCACAATTGCGGCGCCGTTGGGCAAGGCCCGACGTTCCATGACTAGCGCGCGCACCCGTCCAGCCGAATCGCCCGAAGGCACATGCCCGGTAACGCGACGCAATATAAAAGGGCGCCCCAATTGGAGTAGGTTTGGAGTGTTCGGCTCGAACCTAGCTCAGAAAGGAGCGCCCTCTATGGATAGCGTGAAGTATATCGGGATGGATGTGCACAAGGAAGCGATCTCCGTCGCGGTTCTAAATTCCGCGGGCAAGCGGGTGATGGAGTGCACGATCGAAACCAAGGCCAGCACCATTCTGGATTTTCTCCAAGGCCTGCGCGGAAGTTTGCATGTAACCTTCGAAGAAGGCACCTGGGCCGCCTGGTTGTATGACCTGATCAAACCGCACGTGGCCGAGCTGGTGGTGTGTAATCCCCGCCGCAACGCTTTGCTCAAGGAAGGCAGCAAGAGCGACCGCATCGATGCGCGCAAGCTGGCCGAGTTGCTGCGTTCGAACATGGTGCGCTCGGTGTATCACGGAGAGAACGGCGTGCGCACGCTGCGCGAGCTGGCGCGGAGTTATCTGACGATCAGCACGGATCTAATCCGGGTGATGACTCGCGTGAAGGCGATCTACCGCAGTTGGGGGATCGCGTGCAGAGGAAAACAGGTTTACGCAGAACGCCATCGAGCCGAGTGGCTGGGCAAGATCCAGGAGGCCGGCGTGCGTCGCCGAGCGGAGTTCTACTACCAGCAGTTGGATGCGTTGCGGGTGCTGCGTCAGGAAGTGCGGCGCGAACTGCTCGCCGAAGCCCAGAAGCACGAAGCCTGGAAATTGTTACGCGAGATTCCGTTCATTGGCCCGATCCGGGCGGCGCTGCTGATCGCTCTGATGCAAACACCGCATCGTTTCCGTACCAAGCGACAGCTCTGGAGCTACAGCGGATTTGGAATCGAGACGCACAGCAGCGCCGAGCAGAGATTCGTGCAGGGAGAGCTGCAGCGCGCGAAGAGGCCGGCTTCGATTCGCGGGCTGAATCGCAATCACAATCACGAACTGAAGAATCTTTTCAAGGGTGCTGCCACCGTGGCCGCTGCGAAGGCTGGTCCGTTCAAAGAGTTTTACGATGCGCTGGTGGCCAAGGGAATCCGGCCGGAGATGGCGCGGCTGACGTTGGCGCGCAAGATGGCGGCCATCACCTTGCTGGTCTGGAAGAAAGGAGTGCGCTTCGACGCCCAACATCTGAAACCACAAACAGCTTGAATGTCTCCAGTCGATCCGTTCCATCCTGGAATTTCTTCCGGTGGTGGCGAGTCGGGTTCTGGAGACATTCGGGTTCGAGGGCGAGTCTCAGCTGATTAGTTAGGCGCGGCGTGCCTCGGGCAGGCCGAGTCTCTCACGCGACCCTAGTCCCCCTCGGACAACCCGAAAAAGCTATGGGCCACGAGTCCCCGATAGAACCATGGTTGGCACCTGACAACCGTGCTGCTTGTGGTCTCCGAACAGACTGGCTTCGTCGCGCCAAAGGGATGAAAACCGCTGGCAAGGAAAACCCAAAGCGCTGCGAGAATGCAGCAGCGTCCCGAGATCGCGGAACGGAAGGCTACAACAATCCTGCTCAATGGGGCGGGCTGGAAGCAAATAAAACTTCCGGCCGCCGAAGAAGTGTTTTTTCCTTGACTCCTTTTATAGAACTAGTCAGGGCTTAGCAGGGCCAGACACAAAAGCAAATGTAGTTGATATCGTTCCGGAATACCGACGGTTAAGCGAATATGCAACAAGAATATAAAGTGACCCGACCGTTCACGGCCCTTGCACCAATCTCTGGCGCGCAACGACAGTTCGCGGCGGGCGAAATAGCGGTTTGCGACACCGCACGAAACGGTTCAACGCTTACTCTCGAAGTGGGAGGTGGTTTCACCCACTATTTCCTGGTGGAGCGTTCCGTGTTCGACGCCTGTTGTAAGTGGATATCTGGCAGCGCAGGGGGCATATAGAACCGGCGACCGGATAACTGCGCGCAAATAGCCAATGGGACGAGTAACGCCGCTAGCAAGAATTGGCCGCTCGGGTACAGGCCTCAGGACGACGACTTTCATGCTACTTCGTGCAATCATTCAGACGCGGTCGACGAGCCGCCTATATCCAGCGACGCCGTCACGTCGAAACTTAATCCAGCTTTCCACCGGCGTGACCGCACTTGGCGATTGGGAGCGACCTTGCTCCTTAGTCGCTGTGCTTTGCGGCCTTGCTATTGAGCAGCGAAACCAGGGCGATGCCGGCGGGCGTAGCCTTGATAGTGTTGCCGGTTACGATCTCGCGCGCGCTGACCGATTTCTCGTAGAGGCGCTGATTGGCGTCACTGTCAGGGTCGAGCGAGGTGCCGCTAAGTGATATGCCCGCGAAAAGTCCCTTGGCTCGGGCGTAGCTCAAAATGTCACTCCCGCCCACTGAACCGGCCTTGGTAACTCCGGGACCGGCGGCTGCGGTCAAATCCTGACCGACTTTGACTTTGCTGTCCAAAATTTTGTCAACCGCCCCAGGCGACATGACAAGGAGAACGAAATCGGTAGCCGTGCCGCCAATCTGAAAACCGGCGCTGGCGCCACCAATGGTGTACATAGCTGGTGTCGACCATCTGCCGCTGAAGTTCTTGCCCGCGCGGCAACTCATCGGACCGCGACCTCCGGTTCCTCCGATGCCGATAGCGAACTTCTTCACGCTGGGCAGAATGATAATGCAATCGGCCTTCGCGACTACGCTGGCTGGAACGTCCTTGCTGGTGAGCATTGCCTGTAACACCGTGGCGGCATTGCTGAGGGTCTGTTCGTCGTCGCCCTTATCGGCGGCCCAGACAGATAGGCCTAGCAGGATCACGAGCATGGATGCGATGAAACAGGGTACAGTTTTATTTTTCATGTGGAATTTCCTTTTTGACCTCAAAAACGGCACCATCATACACCCGTCTCGCCGGTTCGCAACACTGTGAAACGCTTCCGAAAGAGTTACGCGGGGTGCGATGTGCGCTGGGGAATGACAGTCGCAACGGATGCTCAAGGGAATCCGCTACGGGATCGAGAGGGACCGCTGGATTTTGTAATGACGAACGACACTGGGAAATGGGGAATTGCGGTGATGCATAATCTAGATTTGACGGCGTTGCCTCCCCCTCCGAAGTGACCGACGCGAATTAACCATCGCGAGTAAAAATGACGCATTGACCGAGTGAGTGTAAGCACGGCAAAAAACCAGAGGTCCGGTGATGCGACTAATCGGGAGTTGACGGGCACGCGCATCGGAACTCTGGGATTTGGCAGTAGAAGCCTAGGCCACTACTCTCCGGAGTGCGATGATTTGTCCATCGCGTCAAACGCTGCGAGTGCCTCTTCCTAAGATCTCGTTCAATGTTAGTCGAATCGGGACCAGTACTTAATTCAGTCATTTCTGTGACAGCAAACTAGTTTATGAAACCGTTGATGGTCACGGCGACGTTGCCGCCAGTGATGGGCATTCCTGCCGCCACGCAGGTATGCGCAAAACCGTCAAATCCCGTTTGAGGTCCGAATACCAACGGGCTTGGTGCCGGGATCACCAGGGTTGAGTTCGGCTGCACCTTGACAATAAGGAAAGGGTTGGTGCCTGCTTCAGCGTTGCCGAATCCTCCGCAGGTACCACCACTGAGTAATGCGGAATAGATGTTGACTTGGTTGACGACCGTATCGAAGTTGGTAATTACGATCTGAGTGACGCCAAGCGTTCCCGTCCCGGGCCCGACGGATTGCGAGCCGAAGCCTGATAGCTGCATGATGCCGAAAAACGGCGAACCGGGTACGGCGGGTGCGGTTGGAACAGGATTTGCCGAAGTGTTCGCAACCTGCACGAACGCGGCGGCGATTGCGTGGGTTGCTTTCGGGACGAGCAGCGATACGCAAAGTGCCGCCAAGACCCCAGAACCGACAAACATCGATACTCTCTTTGCGAAATTCATGTTCTTGTCCATCCTATGTTTGAATTTACTGCCAGGAATGGCCCCAACCGGGATGCGGACTACTGGTTTATTCCCGTCGCCCAAGTCGCAATAAGGACAACATTTCACCGCCCCCGCAGCGAACTGTTCGTGGCCGAGCCGGCGCAGCTTACAGCCCGCGTCGACGTTTCAAATTTAAGGGCCGAAGCTAACTGCGCCGATTGCGCAGACGCGCGACTCCGAGGAGGCCGGTGGCGAGCAGAAGCAATGAGGTTGGCTCGGGGACCGGGGCCGTCAGCGGAGCGGTGACCACGTCGAGAGCGTAGGCGCCGGAGGCGTTGGGGCAATCTGTTTCCACGCCGCCGGTGAAGTCAGCAATATTGCAGAAGAACCCGGTGCCATCGTTGGACCCACCGGTGAGATCGAGGAAACCGTCCCCCAAAGTGGAGCCTGCGCCGACGGCGGCATTGGGAATGAACTGGCCGTCGGAAAGCAGTACGGTGTAGGTGCCGGCGGCGAGGTCGTCAAGCGTCATGGTCACGTCGCCGCAGGTGGTGCCGCCGAAATTAGAGACGGTGCCCGCGGGCGGACAGCCCGGCGTATAGTTTGCCAGGTCGAGCGAAGTGCCGTTGATGAACAGTGCCCCACTGCCCGTGCCGGAGAACAGACCAACGAACGGGTCCGTTCCACCGGGGCTGATTACGGTGCCGGCCTGATTGGTGCCACCACCAAATCCGTAGGTCTGCAGCGTGACGTCGGATTCACCGCTCAGCACCAGGGTGACCTGGAAGGTGGACTGCGTCAGGTCGCTGGAATCGGGGTTCGCCAGAGTGCCCACATAGGACGTGCCATCGGCGTGGGCTGCGCCGACAAACAGAATCAATACGACCACACACGCCAACCAACGCAATAGCTTCATGGACTTTCCCCTGTAGCGGAGACGGCTACGGGTACGGCAGTGAGCATTAGTGCCGAGACAGAGAATCCCGTTGTATCGGCACAGAGCAATTGGCGTGCCAGCAAACCTGTGGTGGTATCAGCTTTGTGTGCACCAGCGTTTCAGCGCAATTTAATTCAATATGCAATCCGTTGCGGAATTCGGCCACTCAGCTGCCCTTTTCGGGTAATTCAACGGTTGGATGTTTGGGGGCTGGCTATGCGGGAGTTTCTGTGCCCTAACCGCGCCGTCCGGAGTACTTTTTCTGAAGCTTTTCAAATGTGGCTTACTTGAGAATGAAGCTCGCCCGCGTCACTGCGGGTCGGGCGTGAGCGCCCCAGTCGCGGGGTCAATGCGGAAGCGGGAAATGGAGGAGTCTTGCAAGTGCGCCAAGGAGAGGCCTGCACCATCCGAATCGACTTCAATGCTCCAGGGTTTCGCGTCGGCTCGAAATGGCGAAGAGACGATGGGGTTCAGCTCGCCAGTTTTCCAGTTAATAGTGAAAGCCGAAATACTCTGGGAAGCGTGATTCACCACATATAGGTAGTTGCCAGAGGGATCGATCGCTAACCAACCCGGGCCGCGCTCAGGAAGAACGGATATTTCGGCGGCGGCCATGCCCGCGCCGTCGCGCAAAATCGTCACCGAATCTGCCAAGCCATTCGCCGCGAAAGTCATCCGCTGCCCCGTGCGTAGATTCGTGACGTGCAGGACGCGTGAATCGCCTTGCACTGCACTGGCGACGTTCGCGGCGGCAACCACAGTCAAGAGGGTCTTGGTATTGTTGCCGTGGTAGCTGGCCAAGATATTCGCCGTTCCGACAGCAACAGACGTGGCCAAAGCCGAATTATTTACGGTCGCCACCGCCTCATTGTCCGACGAATACCTGGAGTCGCTGGTCGTTACGTTCGTGGTCTGGCCGTCGAGATAGGTCACGGTCAGAACGAACTGCTGCGTTGCGCCAAGCGCAATCGTAGGATTCGCCGGAGTAAGCTTGACTCCGGTGATGAGCAGGTTGCTTACGGCAGAGCTGAGGCAACCGGACAACGCAAGAATCGACAGCAACGGAATAATTTGAACGAGCCGCTTGAACTTGAACAATGAATTTAACTCCGACCTCGCCCGCGCGAAAAGCTTAAGCCGAGAGCTCTATCTTGATTTCCCGGTCAGGCGTCAATCTACATCCTTACTCTGGAGTCCACAATGAGTTATACGGACGTTTGTGCGCAAAGCATTCGCGATGCCAGGGAGTTTAGCTGCGCCTTTGGGGTTGAACGGTTTTCGCAAGCCCAACGGCCAACTCCTGATTAACGCGCTACTCGGACAGGTGAAGTGCTACTTCACAGCTCCGCTGACGCGGCTAATCCGGAGTTGAGTGGGGGTTACGATATAAAATTCTCGCCGGTCGACGAGGCACAAGGGCGGGAATCACGGCGCGCCTGATAACCTCGCGCTGGTGGATGTCCAACAGTCGGTTTCGGTCGAAACTCAATCACTTGTTGGGCGGGAAACTCTTCATCGTCTTTTGTATGAACTTGTCCACATTTTGTTGGAGGTTGAGCGCGAATTTTTTGGGGTCGCGAATCTTCTGCGACGCGGTTGCCTGCCAAAGATTGCTCTTGGTCGCGGCATCGGTTACGGTAATCTCCACCTTCACGAGACTGGAGACCCATACGTCGGAGGAAATTCCGGTCAGCTCGCCCCAATAATAGTTGGTCATGTCCGCAGCGTACAAGTAGCGCTGCGCGCCCACGTCGGTTTTGGGGAGCCCTCCGGCCTCATAAGTGACCCGGAAGTCTGGATGCTTATCATCTTCGACGAAACCTCCGGCGCGCAGATTCCGGTTAATCGAATCAACGATCGCCATGTTGACGCGTTCTTGAACTTCCTTCGTCTGCTGAGTGAGCAGGTAGTTTGAACCCCAGGTATAGCTCTTGTATTTTGAGAAATCGGCGGATTTGTCAAATGTTGATTTTACATTCTGCGCGACGGTGCTTCCTGGTGGGCACAGCAGACTAAGGCAAAGCAGAAAAACAAGGGCAAATCGTCTGCCAGACATGATCGGTTTCCTCTCGTTCCAGGGATTTTCGTGGCAATCTGGAAATCCGGGCCAGGCTACACTCCCACTTTTTTCTTCGCGATACGCTGGAGACCCGCTCGTCCGTCGCCGCCGAAGGATACCGCAATTCAGGTCAAATGTCCGATCAACGCCGGCACCGGACATGTGCCGATCCGCCAATTCTCAATGTCCGGTAACGCGACTTAGGGGCCACGAGAACGCTTAGTTCGATTGCTTTCCGGCGAATACAGCGGCGCGTTCTTTCGCGTCCACGACCAGACGGACGAAGCGGGGGTCTCCGTGCAGCGATTTAAGATCCGTATCTTTCTCCATCTCTAAATCGACAGAGGGGCGCAGGCCGTGATCCACGGCTTCGCGTAAAAGAGAAATCGCCTCCTCACGCCGGCCAAGCACGGCCATGAGGCAAGCAAGATTGTAAGCGGATTGAGCGGTGTCCGGGTTGTCTGGCCCCAAGACACGACGTTGTGTGTTATTCGTTTCTCGATATAACTTCTCCGCCTCAACGGAATGGCCTTCGTCCTTCAGAACCAGGGCCAAATTGGCCATCGTGTCCAACGTATCGCTGTGCTCCGGCCCCAGGATGCGGCGTTCTTTATCGAGCGCTTCCCGATACAACTTCTCTGCATCAGCGTCGTGGTGTTCATCCTGCAGAACGTTGGCCAGACCGTTCATGGTTCTCAATGTGGTCGGATGCTCGGGCCCCAGGACACGACGTTGTGCCGCGAGCGTTTCCCGCAGCAACTTTTCCGCTTCGGCGTAGTGGCCTTCGCTATCCAGAACAGCAGCCAAGTTGATCATCACCATTAATGTGTCCGGGTGTTCGGGCCCGAGAACACGACGTTGCACGTCGAGCGTTTCGCGATACAATTTTTCCGCTTCGGCGTAGTGGACTTCGTTTAGCAGAACGATGGCCAAATCGCTGGTCGTCACCAATGTGTCCCGATGCTCGGGCCCGAGGACACGACGTTGTCCATCGAGCGTTTCGCGATACAACTTCTCCGCTTCGGCGTAGTGGTCTTCGCTCTCCAGAGTACCTGCCAAGGCGCTCATCGTCTTTAGTGTATCCGGATGGTCCGGCCCGAGAACACGACGTCGTACGTCGAGGATTTCGCGATAGAGCTTCTCCGCATCGGCGTAGTGGGCTTCGTGCTGCAGAGCGCTGGCCAGGTTGTTCGCTGAGAGTAGTGTGTCTGGATCCTCCGGGCCAAGGACGCGGCGTTGCACGTCGAGCGCTTCCCGAAAGGACTTCTCCGCTTCGGCGTAGTGGCCTTCGTGCTGCAGAGCGCTGGCCAGGTTATTCGCTGAGAGTAGTGTGTCTGGATTTTCCGGCCCAAGGACGCGGCGTTGTACCTGGAGCGTTTCGCGATGCAACTTCTCCCCTTCGGCGTAGTGGCCTTGCTCATCCAGAACGTTGGCCAGGTAATTCGCGGACTTAAGTGTGTCGGGATGCTCCGGTCCGAGAACATGCCGCTGAATCTCCAGAGCCCGCTGCAGCAGTAACTGTGCGCGCGGATAGAGGCCGAGGTTACGGTACACGGTTCCCATGACGAACATCATCTGCGCCTGGAGCGCAGGGTCTTTCGTCAGGCTGGTATCGATGTCCTGCGAAGCTTTATCCAGAATTTCGCGCGCCGTGATGCTGTTGCCGCGCGCTTCGCTCGGGCTCGATTGTTTGAACATGCCGGTCATGAAATCGGTGATGCGGTTGGCGCGGTCGCGCTCGCGCGTGGTCCGGCGCAATTGCACCGCCTGCAAAACCGCAACTCCTGCGAGCAGCAAAACAAACGCGGCAGCCACAGCTACCGCGACGCTATGCCTGCGGACGTATTTCTGCAATCGGTAACCAGTCCCGGCAGGGCGCGCAGCCACCGGCTCGTGGCGCAGATAGTGGGTGATGTCGGCAGCTAGCTCCGATGGCGTGCCGTAACGGCGGGTGCGATCTTTTTCCAGCGTCTTCATGGTGATCCAGTCGAGATCACCATGCAGCAGGCTCGCTAAATGTTTTGGCTCCGTGCCGCGCAGCGCAGCGGCTGCGCTAGAAGACTCATTCTGCGTTTGCACCTTCGTGCTCGGACGCGGCGGGTCCTGTTCGCGCAATTGCCGCAGCACTTCATCCAGCGGTTTCTCCAGCCATTGCTTGGGATCGAATGGGAGCGAGCCGGTGAGCAGTTCGTAGAGAACCACGCCGAGCGAGTAAACGTCGGTACGCGTGTCCAAGTCATGAACGCGCGGATCGGCCTGTTCCGGGCTCATGTAAATAGGAGTTCCCACGAATCCACCGGCTTGTGTGAACGCAGTCTCGCCGGCCGCTTGCGGCCCGATGACTTTCGCCAGACCGAAGTCAATGATCCGAGGTGTAGGTTTGCCATCCACTTCGACGACCAGGATATTGGCGGGTTTCAGGTCGCGGTGGATGATGGCCTTCTGGTGCGCGTGCAGCACCCCATCGCAAACTTTTATGAAGAGTTCCAAGCGCTCGCGGATTTTCAGCTGATGCTGGTCGCAGTACGCAGTGATCGAAACGCCCTGTACATACTCCATCACAAAGTACGGCTGGCCGTCGGGAGTGGCGCCAGCGTCGAAGACTTTGGCGATCGAGGGGTGATCCATAATCGCCAAAGACTGACGTTCGGATTGAAACCGCTGCAGGACGGCTTGGTCGTCTATTCCGGCGCGGATAAGCTTCAGCGCCACTTGCCGGCGCACTGGGACAGCCTGCTCGGCCAGCCACACCTGCCCCATGCCGCCTTCGCCGAGTTTGCGGAGCAAACGATAGGGGCCAATGGATTTGAATTCCAGCGGAACGGGGTCGAGCAACTGACCAGAAAGAGGATGTTCCGAAAGGCCGCTGGATTTCTCAAACTCTGAGAGCAGCGATTCGACTTCGGCGCGCAGCGATTCGTCGTGCGCGCAAGCTTCCTGGAGGAACGGCGCGCGTTCGGCCGGTTCGCGCTCCAGAGCAGCCCCGACAATTTCTTTAATTCTTTTCCACTGCTCTGGTTTTTGCACCTCGTCCTTTTCTCATCGCGCGCGATAGCCATGCTTTCGCCACGTTCCAATCACGCTTCACCGTCGCCGGCGAAATTTCCAGCACGCAGGCGGTTTCTTCGATCGTCAGCCCACCGAAAAAACGCAGCTCGACCACGCGGCATTGCTGTTCATCCATCGCGGCGAGGTCGTTCAAGACATCATCCAGCGCCAGCACATCCACGCCCGGCTTCTTCTTTAGCGCCAAATCTTCATCCAGTTCGACGCGGCAATCTGCGCCGCGCTTGGCTGCGCCACGCGCGCGTGCGTAATCCACCAGAATCTCCCGCATCAGCTTCGCGGCCATCGCTGCAAAATGCGCGCGATTTTGCACGTCAGGAGGTTTCCCATCTGCCAGACGAAGGTAAGCTTCGTTTACCAACGCCGCGCTTTGCAGAGTATGTCCGGAACGCTCCCGGCGCAGGTAGCGATGCGCAATCACGCGTAGCTCTTTGTAAACCAGGGGCATGAGCGCCTCAAGCGCCTTCGAATCCCCCTGTCGCCACCTGATTAAAAGTTCCGTAACTGGCTGGAGTGGTACTTGGTCCACGCACCCGCCTTCTCAGAAGTGCCTGATTTTCAAGGACGGTATCGTTGTTTTCAGGTGAAAGTCAACGACCGGAGGGGCGAAACCAATGCGAACCCCGCGAGTGGCCTTCAACATAGCGCAAAAAAAATGAGCCAATTGGTCGGGACTTTCCGCATTTACAAGCAGAGACCCGAATGCGGGCTCCAATGACAAGCGAAGGAGAACAAAGTGGCCAAGAAAACAGCGTTGAAGAAGGCAAAGAAGATCGAATCGTCCAAGTCGCTGCGCATTCTCAGGTAGAGACCCGGATGCGGGCTCCAATCACAAGCGAACGAGAAGAAAGTGGCTGAGACAAAAGCGTTGAAGAAGGCGAAGAAGATGCAACCGACCGAGATTCTGTGTTGCAGCGAAAGGCATTAGAAATCCAAGCCGCTGTCTGCGCTGATCGGCCGTTACCGTTCGCGGTTCAAGGAGCTGCTCTTCACCCGACAGCCCCTTTTTCTATCACTTGCATTTACATACTAGCTTCAAAAGAGGCATGAAAAATGATTACACGACGCAGCGCCGCACTCAAACTTTCCGTTTTTGCCGCGATGGCGATGTTTTTTATCGCGCAGGTTCCGCCGGCATGGGCGGACAGCAGTTCCACGCAGTCCTACACCGGCACGCTGGCGAATTCGGATTCCGTATTTGAGACCACGGTGAAGGTGGGGGCTGGGGACGACGTAGACCTGCAGTCCTTTGGCTTCGGCGGCGGCACGAACGCCGGCGGCACGGTGATTTCCGGCGGTGGCACAGCTTCGTCTGTGGCTGTTTTTGATATCACGGGCGGAATTGCGACGGACGGCATGGGGAACCCATACGGCACATCGATCGCGCTGGGCAATTACCCCAGCTTCATGGGCTGTTCGCTCGCCACAGCTGTGGCCCCGGTTATCGGCGGCGCGCCGCAATGCGGCGATGTCACGATGTCGCTCGACGACCTTGCTGCCGGTACTTACACCATCGTTCTCAGCGACGCACTCTACATTCCCAACGCGGTCTTTGATAACGGCAACCTCAGCGAGGGTTTCACGGACCTCACCGGCGGCCAGTTCTGCAATCTGGAGATCAATGGCGTGGATTGCCCCAACACGTCCGGGAACTACGCGCTCGACGTGACCACGATTACACCGGCAGTCGCCACACCTGAGCCCGCTTCGTTACTTCTGTTCGGCACGGGCTTATTGGGAGTCTTCTGCAAGCGACGACAACTTTCGTCGCGTCGCGGAATCTAGCAGCGCAAATCTTTCGGCCGATCCAACATCTGCCAAGGGGAAAAACATGAAATATGCAAAAAGAGTAGCGACGTCTCTCGGTTATGTGATTTTGGCGGCAGCCTTGGTATCGGTGCTTGCCCCGAAGGCGACTCACGCAATCGTCGCCACGTTGGTGCAGGTCGCGAACACTTCGGCAAATCCAGTTCCGAACAGCGACGTTGACAGTGCCGCCCACGCCACCGTGGTGCCGCTGGGTTGTTTCGTAAATCTTCAGGACGGCGGACCCGCGGTATGCACACTAAGCATCGGCGGAGGCGCTCCTTATACGATTCCGGCGGGCCAGCGTCTGGTTATCGAGCAGTTGTCAGCCTTCTGCCAATCGAGTTCGGACGACAGCATTCCCAATGTCGAATTCGGCATCATTGAGGCGAACACAGAGATCGTTCCGCGGCTCGCCCTTACCAGCAAGCAAAACTTCGAATTCGTAACCCAACCAGTCCGCTACTATGCGGACCCTGGAACACAGATTTTCGCTACGGCTGAGGGCAACGCCATTACATTCTGCAACTACTACGCGAATGGCTACTTAGTCAGCTATCCCTGATTCGAGAGGCGCCCGAGGCTAGTGCAGTGCCTGGGTAGGCAGCAGTGAAACACAAACCGTTCTTGCCGCGGGCGCGATGTAGATGTGAGCTTGCTGCGCGAATGGCGTCTCCGATGGCGGCCGCGACGCGGCGCGTAACACGACACAGCTTTGGGCCGAATCTAGAACTTAGGAGAATAAATATGAATTTCGCGAAACGGATGTTGATGCTCGCAGGCGCCGGCGCGTTGGCGGGAATTCTGGCAATAGCAGTCGCTCCAAAGACGGCTCACGGCCTCGTCGCCGCGCTCGTACAGATCTCGAATACCCCGTCCAATCCCGTGCCTAACAGAGACGTAGATCTCCCCGCCCGTGCGTCCATCCAGCAACTCAGTTGTGAGGGCTTCTCGTCTGCTGGCGACGGCGCCATTGGTTGCGACGTTGGCTTTACTGTCCCGGCGGGGCAGCGCCTTGTCTTGCAACAGTTGGAGGCCGTTTGCGCGACGCCGAGAGGAAACAACGTGTATTCCGCTAACATAACTTTCAGTGAGGCGGGCTTCGGTGGTTTTCACCCCTTCGCCTTGATTTCTGAGGGAGACGCAGGGGTGTTCGTGGAGTCTGGACAGAATCAGCAGGTCCACTATTATCTGGATCCCGGCTCGCCGATTAATTTCCATGCGACCACCACCGATACCTCCGGAAGCACCAACTGCTATTTTGCCGTGACTGGCTACTTAGTCAGTTACCCGTGATTTGACAACGGGTCCGTTGGCGACATGGGCCAGCACGCGGAGACGAAACCAAAGGCGTTCTTGGAGTTGGCGGGACACCGCCGAGAACACGACTCAGCTTTTGGTGCAGTCCTGATTCTTGCAAAGCCGGAAAAATGAAATTCACGAAGAGGATGTTAATGGTCGCCGGCACCGGGGTGTTGGCGGGAATTCTGGCAATAGCGATTGCTCCAAAGGCGGCTCACGGCCTCGTCGCCGCCCGCGAATTTGATGTGGCGCGCGTACCGTCCACATCGGCCAGCAATTATTTCTTGCGGCTGGGATCGTCGCTCGGATTCACGTAGTTGAATTGCAGTGGCGCCGTGCCGTGGACCTGCACCACCACTTCACCGGTGGCCATCGCGTAGTGATGCATGTCCGGATCCATATACGCGAAACTTCCGGCCGGAAAAGTTCCCATGGTGCTTTCGTCGAAGTGATCGCCCATGCCGACTTTGAACGTCCCCGAAATCACCGTGACGTTTTCCCGTTGCGGATGCCAGTGCGGCGCGATGCGATATCCGGCCGGCATTTTCAGTCGAATGGTGTAATCGCCGCTCGTTGCGCCGGGGTTGCCCTCCAGCACGGCCAGCTGCGCGCCGGGCGCGACGAAAGCTGGCGCCGGTCCGTAAGGAATTTGATCGGAAGTGAAAGCATTTTTTTCCGAAGCTGCGGGGTGAGCGCCAATCGTGATCACCAATCCGACTGCGCATAACAGCCCGGCCAGCATGAGCGTGAGATAGATGTTGCGTTTCATGGTTCTGCCTCCGACGTAAAGTATCGAGCCCCGAGAATAATCCGCCTAACGCGGGATGGATTCAATCGAAACCACATAACCTTTGCATATCTTTCGTATATCGTCGTAAATCACTCACGCTTATAGGATAATGCCCCGCCATGGGCGCTCATGAGCACCGCTAAGCAAGCCACCGCTGAAATCGAGCTGGACCTGGGCCGCTACGAGCTGCGCCGCCGCGGACGCCGCGTGAGACTCGAAAAAAAGCCCATGGAGCTGCTGATATTCCTGGTGGCGCGGCGCGAACAATTGGTTACGCGCAAGGATATTGTGACCAGGCTGTGGCGTTCCGATCTTTTTATTGATGCCGAGCCGAACATCAACAACATCGTCCGCAAAATCCGCGCCGCACTCGGCGACAACCCCACGAAACCGCGTTACCTCGAAACCGTTGTCGGCAAAGGCTACCGGTTTATCGGTCCAGTGCGTGTGATTGATGCGCGCTTCCCGCAATCCGATCCCGCGCAAAGCGCGGCGCCCCCGAACAGCGAAGAGCGAGCCACAGCGCGTGGCGAACGCACGTCGCTCGCCGTCCTGCCGCTGCTTCTGCTTGGGCATGTATCCGATGAGCAGGGCGTGAGCCTGGGATTCGCAGAAGCGCTGGTTTCGCGCCTGGGAAATCTACATGGCGTGGACGTGCTGCCGACGTCCGCGGTGCTGAGCACGCCAAGCGAAGCAGCGACTTCCGACATTGCCGCGCGCCTGGGCGTGCGTTTCGTCGTGCGCGGCGCGATTCAGGAATCCAAGGGTCAGCAACGCCTCTCGCTGGAAATGTTCGACTCTCATCTGCAGCGCACCTGCTTCGCGCGGAAATGTGATCTGCACGCGAGCCGCCTTTTTGATCTGGAAGACGAGACTGCCCAGCAAATCGCCGGCGCGTTGAACCGGAAATTGCCGGCCGCGCCGCCGCAGCGACGCCCGCGACATAGCCGCGACCCGCTGGCCTATGCCGAATTCATGCGCGGCTACCGGCTCAGTTCGTCTGGCGATCCGGCGCTGCTCGAAGAGGCGGCGCAGCGTTTGAGCAACGCGGTCACGCGCGATCCTTTATTCTCGCTGGCCCACGCGACGCTTTCGCTGGTGTGCGCGTCGCGCCATTTCGAGCTGGATCCTGCCAGCGTGTGGTTGGAAAAGGCCGAGTTTCACTGCCGTCGGGCGCTGGAACTCGATGCAGATTTGCCCGAAGGGCACGTGGCCAACGCTTTTCTGCTCTGGGGGCCGTCGAAAAACTTTCAGCACCTGGAAGCGATCGCCGAACTGCGACGCGCGCTCGCGCTGCAGAAGAATCTGCCGCATGCGTACAACCGTCTGGGCACCATCCTGGCGCATGTGGGACAGCTAGAGCACGCGCGCGAAATGTACGAGCGCTGCCGGCCGTTCCATCCGCAGAAAGCGGTGAGCCACAGCATCGTGCAGGTTTATGTCTGGAGCGGAGCGTACGACCTGGCACGCGAAGAAATCCAAGCGTGGCGCGCGGAGAGCCCCGGCAACAAATATCCCGTCTATTTTGCGCCGCAGCTTGCGCTGATGACGCAGGAATGGAACGCGGCGAAGACGCTGCTCGATGAAGCGGCGCAGCTTTTGCCCGACGAACCGCTCACGGTCAGTTTGCGCGGCGTCTTTTACGCGTTGACCGGCAAATCCGAACGCGCGCTCGATTGTTTGACCCGCGCCTGCGCCAATCCAAAATCATTTGGCCACGCGCACCATACTTATTATCAAGTCGCCTGCATTCTCGCCCTGCTGGAACGGCCGGCGGAAGCGTTTGCATGGCTCGAACGCAGCGTCAGCACCGGTTTCGCGTGCTGGCCGTTCTTCATGAAAGACCCGTGCCTGCGGAATCTGCGTGGCCTCGCGGAATTTGAATTGCTGGTGAGTTCGCTGCAGGCCAGATACCCGGACCACCTGGGATTGCTTTAGTTCAGATGCGTCGTGGCGGATGCACTGGGACCGCTTAGCCAGGAGCACATCGTATCCATTACGGGTCACCGCAACCAGCGGAACGCTGCACACCTCGTTAAACATCAGGCTGATCGTAGCGAAATAGCTGAGAAGGACGCGGCCGCGTTTACTTCGACAGAATCGGCAACGGCTCGGCAGCTTGAGGCACGGCGGCGCGATAATCCTGGCCGAGCAGTTGCGCGATGGTGGCGGCGATTTGGCTTTGGGTTACGCGCGGGACGTTGGACATTTCGCCGGTGGGTGGCGTGTCCGGGCCGATCACTGCGATCCAGATATTTTCCGCGCCGTTGATATTTTTGTCGTGGTCGCGCCAGAGTTTCAGGCCGCTGCCGCGGCCGTGGTCGCAGGTGATGATGAATGTGACCTGATCGTGATATTCCGGCTTGGCTTGCATGGTGCGCCACAATTCCGCGATGCGCTGGTCGTCTTCGTGCGCGGCTTGCAGCACCAGGTCGTATTTTCCGGCGTGGGCCCAGTCGTCCGTCTCGCCGTAGCCGACGAAGAGCGCGCGGGGGCTGTGCGTCTGCAGATAATCGAGCAGATCTTCGTGGGTGAAGGAATCGGGGGCGTCGTCGTCCTCCACGCGCGTGCTGGTTTCGTATAGTTTCTTCAGTAGTTGCTCGCGGGGCGTTAGCTGCGCTGCCCAGGGTAGATTCCAGCCGGCGCGTATTAGCAGGCCGCTTTGTTTCGCGCGGAAGATGTCGTTGAAGGTGTCCCACGTGCCGAAGATCGCGACCTGATTATGAAATTCGGGCTGGTTGTTCAGCCACTCGAAGACTGTAGCGTTTGGATTGGGGCCGAATTCGTTGCTATTGATTTGCGGATTGGGGTAGCCGGTGGACATTTCGTTGTAACCGGGGTAGGAAAATTTGAAGCCATTGGTGACTTGCGCAACGCTGCCTTTGTGTTGGTTGCCGTAAATCTGGCCTTGTTTGGCGACGACGGTCCAGAGGAAGGGCAGCAGCGCCTCGCGGGCTGCTTCGGGCGTGTCGCGCTGGAAATCCTTGCGGAGTTGGGTGGGGTCTTGCGCGTTGCCGTGTTTGACGTCCATTAGATCGTGTTCTGCGCCGTTGAAGACTTCTTGCCAGCGGAAACCGTCTAGGACGATCAGGACGACGGCGCGGGTTTTCAGTCGGGTTGCGGCGGCATTGGCGATCGTGTGCGTGGTGATGAGGGAAGTCGCCAACACAGACAGGGAGACGATGAGGGAAAAAAGAAATGGCGCGCGGCGAGCGTTCACGGGGCCTCCTGAGTCAGGGATGATACCGCAGAGGCGCTGAGGGAGCACCCTTCGATCCCGCACTGCGGGATCTCAGGATGAATCGCGCTGCAGCGCGATTCAGAGAAAGTCAAAAGATCTAACACGGAGTACACAGAGGAAAAACGGAGAACACAGAGAAAGCAGGAGAGATCCTTCGCTGCGCTCAGGATGACGGAATCAGGGAGGTGAGAGCTCGCGAGTGCGCGACGCGGATAATACGCCAATCGGGAGATTGGCGTTCCCAGGGGATTAATTGGATTGCGAGGTGGTGGCTAGGGGCGCGTCAGCTAGATAGGCATCTAGCGCGTTCAGTGGGAACTCGACGAGAAATGTGGCGCCGCCTTCGGGGCGATTGAAGCATTCGATGCGGCCGCCGTGCTCCTGAACGATGCCGTAGCAGATGCTCAGGCCCAGGCCGGTGCCTTTACCCACGGGCTTGGTGGTGAAGAACGGATCGAACACATGCTGCGGCGATTTGATGCCCGGCCCGCTGTCTGAAAACTCGATGGAGAGCTTGCCATCGGCGTGCGAGGTGCGAATCACCAGCTTGCCGCCGCCGACTTCCTCCAGCGCGTCCACGGCATTACTGATGAGGTTGAAGAAAACCTGCAGCACCTGATTGGCGTCGCCGAAGATGTGCGGCAAATTCTCATCCACGTCGTTAAAAACCTGGATGTGCTTTCCTCGCAGGTCCAGGTTGCTCAGATGCAGCGCGGAGGCAATCACTTGGTTCAAATCGAGCGCCAGTTTTTCCGTGGGCACGCGGCGCGCGAAACTGAGCAGGCTGGTGACCAGCGTCTTGATGCGCCGCGAAAGTGTGCGAATTTTTTCAGCGACCACACGCTGGCGCTCGCCGAGAGCAGGATCGTCGAGCAGCAAATCGGAATAACCCAAAATTCCGGTGAGCGGATTATTGATTTCGTGCGCGGCTCCGGCGGCCAGCTGCCCCAGCGACACCAGCTTCTCGGTCTGCACCATCTGCGCCTGAAAATGTTTCAGGTGCTCGAAGGATTCGCGCGAGGCCTCCAGCAAACGGATGCGGTCGTGATCCACGAGGCGTTGGCGCATGGCGATCAGCAGCGCCGCTACCACCAGCGTCACCTGCGTCACGCCAATGCGAAAGACGCGCACGTCCGCGGGGTTGGTGCTCCTCCACAGGCTCCACAGCGCCATCAGCGGAATGGAAAACACGGCGGTCATGGCCAGCAGCGCGGCCCATTTCTTGGAACGGTCACTGCGCAAGGGAACCGATTCGCGCGGAGGTTTCAGCCGGTAGGCCATGATTCCGGCGGTGCCAAACCAAACGAAAGATGCCACCAGCGGCAGATCGAACGGGCTGCCGGTGTAATAGTCCATGCGATCGATGGCGCGGTTGGTGATGTAGGAACCTGCGGCGTAGAGCAGGGAAGCGCTGAACAGGTGCGCGTAAACTTCTTTCCACGCGCCCCGCGCCCTGGTGATCAGCACCGCGAAACCCGCTGCGAGCACCAGGTTTTCAACCGCGGCCAGATGATCGTAGCTCCAGCCGTAGGTGAGCACGTTCGGCGCGATGTATTGCCACGGGATCACCACGAAAAGGTAGAGATAAACCCACCACACCAGCAGCAGCGAGAAATCCAGGTAGCCGATGTGCACGTTCAGATCGTCGCGCTTGTCGTGCGGCTGCAGCGCCAGAGCGCCGATCATGGGCACGGGATGCAGGAACAGGATCACATCCCCAATGAAAGGATTGGGAGCGGTTTGCCGCAAGTGCACTTCGAAGTAGGTCCAGAGGCACTGGCCCGCGAGCCATGCCAGGCAGCCCAAGCTAAGCAGCACCCAGAAGACGCGCGTGCGCTTTTCGGTGGTGCCCCAATTCAGGATCAGACCGCCGCAGGCGAACATGGCGGCCAGGCACTGCACGATATCGCCGAAAGCGGTGAGACCGCGGCTGTTCGGAACTGTAAGAGCCGCAATGGAATAGCCGCCGACCAGCAATACCCAGGCGGCTGCCAGAGTCCAGCCCGTCGGCGACATTTGCCGCAGACCTCTTCCCAGCGTTTTGTACGGCGTTATAGTGGCGCTCATGGCCTCTGGCGGACTGGTGCGGCCTGGACTAAGGATACGGTCTCGCGGCGCGACGGTGGAATCCGTTTCGGTGCGGCGTGCCGTTGCGTGCAATAGTTACCAATTGTGAGCGGGGGAATTTCGGTGGGGTGTCGAAAACGGATGGGGAAAAAGGCAGTGGCTAGTGATGAGTGGCTAGCGGCGAGAAACATCGCCGAAGATTTTCGAGTTCTCGCACAGATTCAACAGCCACGCCAACGGCCGCCCGTTCCCGCCCCGCAGGCGCGGGACGGGAACGCCGCTACGATATTGTTATTGGTGTTGGGTCAGCTGTCCGGCTTCGCGCTCGGCCAGTATCTTGCGTGCGTTCTGGTAAAGCGCCTTGGCTTGCGGAATCAGCTCTATGGCTTTTTCCAGCTGGACGTCGTCCTGCAGTTCCACCTTGTAGCCATCGTTCAATCCAAAATAAGAAGTAAAGACTTCGCGCTTGATCTGCCACTTCAGCCAGTCGAGGTTGGCCTGAATCTCGGCGTCGCTGTACTTGATTTTCTGCTTGTCCAGGTATTTGCGGAATTGCGCGAGGACCGCGTCATTCACCACGAAATCCTTGGTGATTTCCGGCTTCTCGCCCAAGTAGAAACGCGTGAAGTCGCCAACTCCCTGCTGTTGCAAGTAGAACACGCCGCGGCGATACAGCATCTGCTGGAAATCGTCCGGCTTGGGAGCCGCCACGATGTCGTCCGGAGTAATGCCGCCGCCGCCGAACACCTGCCGCCCGCTGTCGGTCAGCTTCACCTCGGGCTTGGTGGGCGGTTGCGGATTGTAGTGATAATCGTACAGCGAGACGTTCTTGTAATCGCGCTGAATCAGCCGTCCGCTCGGTGTGTAGTAGCGCGCCGTGGTCAGCAATAGCGCGGTATCTTCGCTGAGGGGAAATTGCGTTTGCACCAGACCCTTGCCGAAGCTGACTTCGCCGACAATCAGCCCGCGGTCATGGTCCTGGATCGCGCCGGACACAATTTCCGAAGCGGAAGCGCTCTGGCCATTGATGAGCACGATCACCGGGACTTCGATGCCCTGATTTCCGCGAATCGCGTAGTAGGGGCGGTTCTGCGAAGCGCGACCGCGGTGGGACACGACGATCTCGTTCTTATCCAGGAACATGTCCGCCATGCCCACAGCCTGATTCAACAGGCCGCCGCCATCATTGCGCAGGTCTATAATCAGGCCATCCAGCTTAGAAACGTCGAGCTGGCGCAGCGCATCCGACAGATCGCTGTCCGTCGTCTCGTTAAAAGTGGAAACCCGCACGTAACCGATCCCGGGCTTCACCATCGTGAAATACTCGACGCCGGGACGGGGAATTTCATCGCGGGTGACGGTGACCTCGATGGGTTTGTCCCAGCCTTCGCGGCCCAGGGAAATGTGCACCACGGTGCCCTTGGCGCCCTTCAACATATCCGCCACCTCGGTGGTGGTCAGCCCGTCGCAGGATTTTCCATCTACTTTCAGGATGATATCGCCCGGACGTATCCCTGCCTTGTATGCCGGTGAGCCGACGAACGGCGCCAGAACCACGGTCTGATTCTCGCGCTGCTGCACGGTCATGCCCACGCCGTAATATTTTCCTTGCTGTTCTTCCTTGAAGAGGGCGTACTGCTTGGGATCGAAGAAATTCGAGTGGGGATCGAGCACGCGCAACATACCGGGGATGGCGCCATCGTAGATTACCTTGTCGGTGTCCACGGGTTCGGCGTAATTGCGCTCAACGACGGAAAGGACGTGCGTGAAGCTCTTCACCGAGTCCTGCATGTCGTTCTGTCCTGCAGCTGTGGCGCGCACCGACGGCCCATACAACCCGCCCAGCACAGCGGAAATACCCAGTACTACTACCAGGACAACGACACCACGCCTTGACGATCCCGTCGATTCCATGCGTCCTCGCTTAAGCCCCAGCGACCAATTATAGCACAACACTTTTGCGCAGTTTGACAGGCCTGTGGCCCTCTTCTATGATTCAAAAACGGCGCTGGGGATGCAGGCGAAATGCGCATCCCTGCCGTTTCGCGGTTAAAGACGCCACATGTTCAGCATCCCACACCTGATAATCATCTTCGCGGTCGCTCTGATGGTGTTCGGCCCGGAGAAATTGCCGGAGCTGGCGCGCACCCTGGGTAAGGTGATGGGTGAATTCCGCCGCGCGACGGGCGATCTGCGCTCTACGTTCGAGGGTCATATGCGCGAACTGGAGCGCGAAGCCGAATTGCGCCGCGTGCGCGAAGCGCAGCCGGCTACTCAAACGATCGGAGGCGGTGCGCCCGCTCCGGCGTTGCCTGTTTCGACGCCAGAGGCGTCGTCGTCGGAGGACGCGTCGCCGTCGGAGAATGCGCTGCCGCCTGCGCCGGGGACGGTTTCGACGGAAGCGCCGAATTCCTTCGCGGCGCGCGATCTGCCGGATCCTAAACAGCTGCAATTCGAAAATCACGAAGCACCGCAGCCTGCGCGTGCTGAACAAGCTGCTGCCGACGTTCCCGCATCGGACCCGGATCCCGAGAAAGTGAGCGATGGTCGAGCCCGTCCAGCCTGAGCCCGCCATCGCGCCGCCCGCCGAAGAAGACGCCGGCGGGCGCATGTCATTTTTCGAGCATCTGCTGGACCTGCGCAAACGCCTGATTTATTCCGCGGCGGCGATTGCGGTGGGCGCGGGGATTGGTCTGCTGGTCTCCAAACATTTCATCGTGATCCTGGTGGCGCCGATGCAACAGGCGCTGCGCTCGGCGCATTTTGACGACAAGTTGTACTTCACCAGTCCCGCCGGATACCTCACGCTGGTCATCAACATCGGTTTGTATCTAGGCGTGGTGCTGGCTATGCCCTTCGTGCTGTATCAGGTGTGGTTGTTCGTCGCGCCGGGTTTGTACAAACACGAGCGGCGCGCCGTTTCCGGATTCATCTTTTCTTCGATGGTTTTGTTTCTTTGCGGCATTGCGTTTGGCTATTACATCATGCTGCCGCGCACACTGGGATTCCTGATGGGCTTCGCGACGGACTCTCCGGTGAAGCCGCTGATCAATTACAACGAATATTTCGAGCTGATCCTGATTATCCTTGTGGGTCTGGGTGTGATTTTCGAGCTGCCGGTGCTGATTTTCATATTGTCGCTGTTCGGGATCGTGACGCCGAAATTCCTGCTGAAGAATTTTCGCTACGCCATGCTGATCATCACCGTGGTGGCCGCGATTGTGACGCCCACGCCCGACGCTACCACGATGTTGGTGTTTATGCTGCCGATGGTCGTGCTGTATTTTGTGGGCGTGCTGGTTTCTTACGTTGTGCTGCGGAAAAAAGAGTCGCAGACTGTTGCCGGCGGGGAGGCGCATTAGCGTGGATCAAATGTGCAGCAGAGTGTGTGGCAAATTCTGGTTGGCGTCCGCGGTTGCGGTGCTCTCCGGCGTGGTGGCTTGCGGCGCGTCCAATGCGCCTTCGTCTGCATCTTCCGCGTCGCCGAACTCAGCTGCGCCGGGTGCAGCCGCCCCCGCTGCGAGTGCGGGGAGCCAGACTGCTGCGCCGCCGAAACTAGGGGAGGTGGCGCCGCCCGCCGATCAAACCGGCGGCTTCGACGGCGCGAAAGCCTACGAACATGTGGGGCAGTTGGTGAGCTTTGGCCCGCGCCCGCCCGCATCCGATGCGCTGCATCGTTCGCAGGAATACATCATCGCGCAACTGAAAGCCGCGGGCTGCGCGGTGGATCAAGACGACTTCCACGCATCCACGCCCAAAGGCGATATCGCGATGAAGAATATCATCGCCAAAGCTCCCGGCACGGGGCAGGGAATTATTCTGCTGCTGACGCACTACGACACGCTCGGTAGCGTCCCGAATTTCGTCGGCGCGGAAGATAGCGCTTCCTCCACCGGCATGATGCTCGAAATGGCGCGGCAGCTCTGCGCCAAGAAGGGCCCCAACTCCGTATGGATGGCGTTTCTCGATGGCGAAGAAGCCTTCGTGAATTGGGACCAGGATAACGACCACACTTACGGCAGCCGCGAACTGGCCGCGCGCATGGCGCTTTCCGGCGATCTGAAGCGCGTGAAGGCCCTGCTGCTGGCGGACATGATTGGGCAGTACAACTTGCACATTCTGCGCCAATCCGATTCACCGAAGTGGCTGAACGATCTGGTGTGGAAGAAAGCTGCACAACTCGGTTACAAAGATATTTTCATTGCGGATGAAACCCAGACCAGCGACGATCACGATCCGTTTCTGGCGCGCGGCGTTCCGGCGCTGGACATCATTGACCTGAATGATTACATCAGCGCCGGTTACTGGCACACGCCGCAGGACACGATGGATAAAGTGAGCCCGCGCAGCGTGGCGATTGTAGGTTACGTGATTCTGGAATCCGTGGACGAGCTGCAGAAGAAATTCCACTAGAGTTGGACTTGAAGAGGCTGCCCGGTCCCGCAAGGCGGGACAGGCCGCTACATAGGCAACGGCAACGGCAACAGCAACGGCAACAGAGCCGGCGGGACGCCGGCGCTACGAAAATCGCGCTGCTTGGGGCCATCTCACCTCCGGTTTCACTATCCATATCGACTAGAGGGTTAAAGTAGGGAACGTCGCAACAGCGAGAATGGTAACACTGAAAACTGCTTATAGGGGCTGACGCTCCGTCAGCTCACTATCGCAGCGAACAGTGGAGTAACTACATGAACAATCCGGTTCTCCCGCTCCTCGTCTGTCGGTCTCCGCAGATCTGTGAACCACCGTTCCTCGCTTTCCTTTAGCCCAGCGAGCAGAGACGCGGCAGGTTCGGCGTCTCGCCTGATGATTGCTGAGAGCAGTTGCCTAAATACAAAACCCTTCGCGATGCCTGTTAACTCCAATTCACTACCAGTATCAGTCACAATGTACGCACGAAGGGTTGAAGCGAGTTCGGTCGGAGCCGCTGAATCCAAGCGAAGGGTTTGTCTTCCGGCGATCCACACTGCAAATGGCTTTGTCGTTACCCCCTCTGGCAACGCGGCGTCTTTCGGCCATCTGACCTGCGCTGCACCGGAAGCCTCTTTTGGAAATACCGCCTCCCTCAGCGCGGAAGCCATCGTTGGCAGGTTGAGTCCCATAACTTGAACGCTTCGGCCGTCAGGGCCTGTGATGGGCATGCCGGCGAAATCACCACACGCGTAAAATTGGCCATCGCTCAACTTAAAAACAGGTGTTTCAACTTCAACGCCCTCTATCGCGCCCGCTTCCCAACGAAACTGTAAGGAGCTGAAACCGGAAGCCGGCTTCGCGCCGAGGTAAGCGGTCGCGAATATGCCCACGTCGTCCCAAGACGCTAACCCAGGATCTAATTGGGCGATGCGTTGGTCGCTGTACCGGTCATGGAATTCTCTCCAGTTCTGAAAACCCTCCGCAACGAGTTCAGAAATCCTTCGCTCTTCGTCAGGAGAAAAAGGAGCCAAGGGAGCATCGCCAAGGATCGTTTGTAATTCTTCCGGAGGAACCAGTGACATTACTCTGGCGAATAAAGACTCAAACCGATCCTGAGGCACCAATGAGCTTGCGATCAGATGAAGCCTAGCCCTGGCTACCCGATACATGTCCACTTCTCTACTGTCCTTAGCGACGACGGTATCGACCAAGATCAGCTGCCGAGAACCAAAACGATGGATTCGGCCAACTCGTTGCTCAAGCTCCATCGGGTTCCATGGTACGTCCACATGGATGAGCCTCCTGGCGACTTGAAGGTTGATACCCTCGCCGCCAGCTCGTGATGAAACGAGAAATTGCGGACCATCGGGCTTCCAGAAATTTGCGATTTCCTGATCGCGGTCTGCTTGAGACTGATCGCCAATTATCAATGCCGGCCGTTTCCCGGAAACGTGTTCTAGATACCGCGCTAACGCCGTGACGGTTTCGATGGGCTGCGCGAAAAGTACGACCTTCTCACGGCCGGCCGTGCGCAACAGCCTATCGTAAATCGCTTGCCATTTGAGGTCTCTTGTTCCATGGAGCAGCGCGACACCCTCGGTTAGGAGATTTGCTAGTAGGACCGGATCGGGCTCCCACTTGTCGATGTCATCTTCTATTTCTTCGATGTCGTCGATATCAGCATCATCTGCTTGTCTGCCGATCTCTTTCTGAATCCGTTCGTACAATGATTCTATCGGCTCGTCGTCGGATCCAAGACGATACGGTCGGATTGATTCCAATGCGCGGCGCAAAGACGGCTCATCGACGCTCCAGCCTGCGCGCAGGGCTTGCCGTATCAAATAACCAAGACCGGCATTAATGCTGGAACTCGCCCATTGAAGAGCCTGAGCCGTCCGCCATCCAGCCGCGCGCTTTCGAGGATCTTTATCCTTGCCGGAACCGGACGGTTGCACATAAAAGTCGTGAATGTTGCGGAGCCATTGGCGGTGATCGTCTCCTAGGTCGATGACCGTCGGCTCATTGACCTGACGTGCTGGAAATACAGGGTTGCCAAACCAGTCTTTCACATCGTCTTTCGTCCTATAAATAACTCTTCCGGCCAACGCCTTATCATCTTCGCCTTTGGCCCGAAGCAAACCCAGAAGGTTCTTGAATCGCTCGCGATGCCCTTGGTGCGGCGTACCACTCATTAGTATTAGTCTCGAGGACGGCCGTTGCCGAGCTACCAATTCCTCGACCAATCGATATTGCCGCACCGGTTTGCCGCCGTTGGGTTCCCAGGCTGAAAGATGATGACATTCGTCGACTATAATGAGATCCCACGGCTCGGTCTCAACGACCGATTTGTAATGGGTCTGGTGGACCGCTCGGTGGATGCTTGCCACGATTCTTGGGTCTTTCAAGGTCGCGTCACGATCGTCGCCGGATACCCACTGCCGGAAAGGCAAGTCCAGACGCTCGAGTTCGCGTCGGACGTTACGGACCAGGCGAGCCGGAGCCAGGTAAAGAACCCTGAGCCCAGAAGAATTTGCTAGTAACCGCTGCACGATCAACCCTGCTTCTACGGTTTTGCCAAGTCCGACTTCATCCGCAACAAGCGTCCTATTTAAGTTGGGTTGTGTGAGCAGGTGTTGAACCAAGGTAGTTTGATGGGCCAGCGACGAAACTTCCTGCGCGCGAAGTCTACTCTGTGGGTCTTCACAAACTAAAAACCATGCAGCCAAACGCTGCAAGGAGCGCCTGCTCATCGCCATCCAGTTGTCGCCATCGGGTAAAGAGGCCAGAAGCTCGGTTGGCGTAGGAATTTCGCTGATCCGCCTTGTGTCGAGTCCAATTTCGAGCAGTCCTGGAGCTGACGCCTTTGATCATCCCAGAAGCGCGGCGGGGGTGAAACCAGATCTACTTCCGCGATTCCAAAGCTGTCGGTCTCGCGAAGGACAGCCCGAATGTAGCCATCTTCACACCTGTAAATTTTGACTTTCATTGATGTGACGTTCTACACGAGCGTTACGCAGCGCCAGAATTGCCTCCAAACCCGGTCAGTGCAGTATCGACCCACTCAAGCACCTGCTGGCGTATTTTCTTGTCGGACCGCGTTAGCCGCTCCTCATGAGTCGAAACAATAGCGTGGGCTGCGGTGTCCAATGGGTTGCTGTGTTCTTTAAACGCTTCGGAGATCTGTTCTTGTACTTCATGGAAATTTTTTTGCAGAATTGAGTTGGACGCTGTCGTGGCTACTTCGATTACCCCTGGTACCAACTCTCGAAAAAAGTCGAGTATCCGTCTTTTTACTCCAGGTCCTATATCCTGCCTTTCAGTGACAAATCGTTCACATCGCTTTCTGATCGGATTCTGGATGCCATTCAAAAGTTTGTTCTTGACTTGCTCGCGAAGATCATCAACGGCTTCCTTTCCGACCAGAGCGAGACTCTTGAAGTCCGCTTCCATCTTTTCGCTTAAGGAGCGAACTACGCGTGGCTGAACTCGAGCGCCTTGCTTTTCGGCCCACACAGCGACTTGCTTGACCAGCGCGACGTAGTCGTCTGCAAGCTGTGAAGTGCGTTTACGAAGTTTTGAAAGAATCTTCTTTGACCAAAGAACGGCTACCGGCTCCTCGAATATCTTGGCGAAGTCTGCCGGTAGATCGATTTGTCTTGCGCCGACAAATGCACCGCCACGCCTCACGGTTGCCCGAAGAGTCGCCCAATGAGCGTCGCCAAGAGACGCAAGAAAGATGGCGATCTGTTCTTTTGCATCGGCCGCGGCCTTGTCGACGAGATCTTCAATCTCGGTCAGGACTGACCCTCTGAGAAATTCCCGGAATTCGCCTTTGCGAGCGCTGAGCTCCTGGCGGAGCGGTTGAAGAAACTCCTCGAGATCAGCGCTAAGTTGCGCGATCTCTTGTGCCGTTCTTCTGTCGTCCTGCCACTGATTCCGGATCAGTTCTAGGTTTGAGCGCAGACGCAGTCTGAAATCTAGCGTACTACTGGTCAGAGCGATTTCGAGCCGTCGCTGTCGCTGACGAACGACCTTAACCAATGCTGACTGAAGCTCGGGAACATTCGATTGGTCGAGCTCCCGAATGCGGGCACGATCATCATCATCCTGAGCGAGCAATTTCGCGTATTGCGGCGCTGAAACCGCGTGGACTTCCATTTGATCCAGTAGCCGATCAACGACCTCTTGAAAATCGCTTCGGATCGATTCTGCAACCGTTCCTTGAATCTTGCGCAGCTCTTCGCGCAGTTGCGGGACAATCATTGAACGAGCTTCGTCGCATTTTTCTGAAAAGTGCTCCTGCCATGGGCGGCTAGCAGTGTCGTTCGCATCTCGATCATCGCGCCACGAGTCGTCGGCGCTCAAGTCAATTTTGACGATAACCGCGATAAGCTCGACAGGATCGGCGCCGGATCGTCGGTTGAATGTAAGAGTCGGCCCAGAAAGCCGCTGCTGCGAAGCAACTCCGCTTCGGCCTCGCGCAAGCCTGATCTGTCTGTAACAAGTACGATCGCGCGAGCTCGCCTTCGTACCCAGTCGAGCGTGACCTCACGGTACTCATCGTTCGCAACCCCCAAACCTGGAAGATCGACTAAAACCATGCCGTCGCGCAGAACGTCGGCATTCCATCCAACCTCCAGAGTCTTAATTAGCGGCGCCAGAAATCCAGATGCGTGATCTCGAAAATCTCGAAGGAAGGCGGCTCGGTTTATGTTGCAGTCACGACGCTCTTTCGTGGTCCCCGCTTTGGCTACCGCCAAGCATTCCTTAATTGAATCTATTCGAGCCTGATCTTCCGCCTCGGGACTCCTACCCCAAGCCGGCTTACTTCCAGCAGCAATACGAAGACAGTCGATCAAATACTCAACGTCGATTTCACCGTTTTGATTTCCCTTGACCAGCAGCCGCGCCTGCTTCCTGTAGTCTCTGCCTTTCGTCTGCTCTCCATGCTCGGAGACTGAAATAGCTTCGGCTTCCCAGTGGGCGTCTGTGTCTATTGGAAGATCGGTCCGCCTTGCGGAACGGACTTCCCTTGGCGCTGCAATTCGGCGCGATAGCTAGCGTCGATCGCAAAGATCAAATTGTTGAGCTTGTTCGCGGGGAGATATTCTACTCTGAAGTAGGGTTCATCCGAGTATTTGACACTGGTGGCGAGAGCGGTAAGCGGTCCAATCCCTCCTTGCGGCAAAATGCGTTCTTTGCCGGCCACAAGCGCATTTATCAACGTACTCTTGCCAACGCCGGAATTGCCGAGAAAGCATATCGCGCGTTCCTCATTCTGAGCGCCGATTTTGCGTTCGATCCTTTCAACTTCTCGATCAAAATCTGCGGCACCTTCCGGAGACAGCTCTGCCAGTTTGGGCCTGATTATTTCTGTATACAGGCGAAGCGCAGCGTTGGCTTCAGTGACGGGATCGCCTGCGTAGCCATTGTCGGAATTGGTGTTCGATATACTGAGTGAACCAGCCAAGAGTCCCCCTCCTCGAAAGCTAAATTACTCTAGCTGGGATTGCCCTTTTCAACAAACCGCGTGCTTTAGCATCCCACTTGTCGATATAAGACGCAATCTCCTTCGCTTCGACACCTATTCGTCGTCGTGAACTGCGCAGGCCCAATCGAGTGTCGAGCATCTGTTCAGAACGGCAGTCGTCGGTGCCGCGGGCTCTTCAATGGCGCTCGCCTCGCTCTTTTCCGGTTGAGGCGCGCCGAGAAACTGGACGCGAGATGCGGCGATCTCCGTCTTCTGGCGTTTGCGGCCATTGTTCTTGGCTTCGAACTCGCGTGTCTGGAGACGCGCTAAGTTGCACGTGGAATCTGATAGTTCTCGGTGTGCCGAAGTGATGGTCTCCCTTTGCTCAAGAGTACTGGAGAGAAAAGGATTGGACTCGAACTTAAGTCACCGGCACTCTCCAAGTGAACCTACCGAGGCGGGCTTTCCACAGGGTCAAGGGCCCATTCGTGGCGCTTTGTTACAATGCCCATGATCGGTATTGAGGCGCGAGCGCGTCGGTCGGTCCCGATCAGGAGCAAAGTGCGCTTATCTCGGCGACTCAACTGCTCGCATGGTATCGGGTGCGAATTCCAATCTCCCAAGTACGTACATAGGCGCCCAGATTCAGCGTAGATCTGTTCGATTTGCTTCTGCTGATATGTCGAGTCTGGTTCGAAGCTCGAGCGGCGATTATGGCGGCGGGACCGGCGCCAATCGTATGAGTGATCACAACCTCGCTGCCGGTTTCAGACCAGTATCCCATAAGGATTCCGCCTGTTTCCAAAGGGGTCGAGTCCCGCGCCTCGGCTATCATCGATTCGAGGCACGTCTCAGATACCCACGCTAAGCAGCCGCTTCGTTGCACGATTCGCATTGGGCATGGCGAGTCAGAGCAAGGGTATCCCATCGCGGGGCTATCAGCTTGCCATCGGGGTTGCGCAACGAGAGACAACCAACGTCCCAGTCGTAGTCTGGGTATCCTTTCTCGTTTTCCGAACAAAGAGTCGCGATCGTGAGTCTCACACCGGCGATGGCCAGTTCGGTGAATTCGAAACCCGTGCTACAAAAGTCGGATTGGCACAACCTATAGGTTGTAGAGTTCCCGTCGGGCTTCTCGGTGGAGTCGGTATGCTGCCGGTGTCGAGATGGTGCATAAGACAGTACCAGCAGCCTTCGGTCTTGCCGGGGCGAATGCGCGTTATGAGCCCTCCCCACGCGCCTTCGGTCGCCGACACAGAGACGTACGGTATCCCTCTCGCGCGCGCAAGGTCCGAGAGGAGATGTTGGATCCCGATCTCGGCGGTGGCGTCATACACAAGGCTTGCGCCATTAAGAATCTCGTCGAGCACCACGGGGTCGGGCTTGATGGCGTCAGGAACGTCCCGAACCCCGCCGAGGCGGTGCGTGTAAGCTTTGACCTTCGTATACGGATAATTCGCAGCTAGAAATTCTGGTAGGGAAGTGGTCTTCAGCAGGCCTGCCGCTTCGAGTCCCAGCGGCCAGCGGACAATCGTGCCGGGATCGACGTAGTCAAAGTCCAGGAGGCGCAGTTCGCGAAATCCAGCGCGAGCGAGTTCTAGCGTACTCGACGCTCCTATGGCTCCAAGACCAAACACCGCAACTGTATCGTTCGCAAGAGATGCGAGCTCTGGAATCCGTCCATTCAGCTCGATCCGGCCTCCGCGCACCGCTCTGGCGTAATAAGATTTCCATTTGCGACCGTTAGTTCCGGGCTTGGCGACCCGAACGATGAACAACCAGCCATCTGCTGACTTCTGGTATCCGACCTCTTCGGGAAAAACCACTCCGATCACATCGATGCGCGCGCCACCAATTGCTTGCCAAGATGCTTGACGGAGGGCCGGGTTGGAACCTGGAGCCATTGCACCAGTTCATCGGGAGCGGCGAGCGGAGGACGTTTATTCAACCTCAACCATCGACCGTGAATCTCGGATTGAAATCCCTGCGCCAAGTCTGGATCAGCCACGGCCAGAGGCGCACCGGCGTCATCTGATACAAATTTCACGAGCGCTTGGAGGCGCGGTGCCGCGTGACCTTGAATTTTGGCCTTCACATCAAGGGTCAGTCGGCCGCGGGAAATCTGCTGATCGAGGCACCAAGCGCTGTCGACGAGAAGCGCGAGGTCGTTGGTATACTGATAGTAGTCGGTGGCAGGTTCGCCTTGGTGCTCTTCTATCGCCTGTGTCTCGGAGCAGCTTGGAGCCCATGCCGCCCTCAAGACGCGTGGGAGCTGGTTCTGAATCGAGTCAGCGAGTGTGTCGCTGCCTCGCCAATTTGCCGTCGATCTACCGATCAGACAGAGGTTCTTACCCCCAGGCGCCTGATGCCGCGGCAGCAAAATGTTTGGCGCCTGGACCTCAAATCGGAAGTACGGGTAGAGATCCGGAAAAATCGCGACGAGGTCCAGGAGTTTCCCGTTGATCGGTGTTGCAGGAAGATCTTCATGATCCCCTCCGCACGAGCCTGTTGATCCAGGCGGTATTTGATGCCGGCATGGTCGAAGCACTTAAGCTCGAACTCTAATCGCCCCGGCCACACTTCCCACCACGGGCGAGTCACTAGCCAACCGGTCGGTGATGAGGTGGATGCGGCGGCTCCGGAGGCCCAGGCGGATGCGGTGGTTTCGGAGGATGATGGTGCTCGTGGCCGTGGTGCTCGTGCTCACCATGTTCATGATGTCCACGCTCTCCGTGTTCATGATTTTCGTGTTCGGCTTCGCCGTCGCCTTCTTTGGTCATCGCTCCTCACCTCAGTTCGAGTTTTCGGAACATCAGTATAGAAAGTATATACATTGCATTCCTTGATCGATCAAGTTACTAACCGCATCGGAAGGACGGGAG
>CAWBLT010000021.1:0-58485 GCA_963789665.1 uncultured Acidobacteriota bacterium
TGTGAATCGCTCCTCAGAGCGATTCACCCTGAGATCCCGCAGCGCGGGATCGAAGGGTCGCGGCCGCCTTTACGCGGGCGCAGTGAACTAAAGGGCGCTTAGGTGTAACAACCGAAGCGCCCTTTTTCTTTTGGCGACCATGCTCCCGCATTTTTCTTAAGTCCGAACGGGCCCAACGTCTGGCCTGCGGCTTTGAAATATGAGTCGGCAAACGAAAGCCTGTCCGAAAGTATCAGCGGCGCTCTGTCCGTAAGTGCAGGCACTCCTGCGATTGACAATTTCGGCAGCTCGCGTAAACCCTTTACTATTATAATGTTCCGACGCTGTTTACCGAATCGGGGAGTACGCCCCTACATCCCAGTTCCCTGCCGTTCCCTCCCCTTATCATTGTCGTATCGGGACTTAGCCGCCTCCGGAATCGCGGCGAAATTCGTGCGAAACCTTCGGCGCGCTCCCGTGTTTAACAAATCAGGGAGCTAGCCCAGCTCGGTTTCTGAAGCGCTGCAAAAATTGAAATTTTAGCGACGAACGAACTCTATAAAGGGAGGATTTTGCAATGCGTAAGCTCAATCTCATCCGAACAATTCTTCTCGCTCTCTGCGTGCCACTCGCGCTGGCGTGCATGCCGTCCCCAGCTTCGGCGCAAATCGCGGTGGGCATCTCCGTGCACGTGGGACCTCCGGCGCTGCCGGTTTACGTTCAGCCTCCCTGCCCCACCGAAGGCTATCTCTGGACGCCCGGCTACTGGTCCTACGGTGACGCAGGCTACTACTGGGTTCCAGGAGTTTGGGTCTCCCCTCCGCGCGTCGGTGTTCTGTGGACTCCCGGATACTGGGGCTTCGCCGGCGGCGCTTACGGCTGGCATGCCGGCTACTGGGGACCGCACATCGGATTCTACGGCGGCGTGAATTACGGATTCGGTTACGGCGGCGTGGGCTTCGCAGGCGGCGAATGGCGCGGCGGACGTTTCGCGTACAACACCGCAGTCGTCAACGTGAACACCACGGTCGTGCACAACACTTTCGTTGATCGCACCGTGGTCCACGAAAACGTCGGCGTGCACGCCAGCTTCAACGGCGGCCCCGGTGGCACCACAGCCGTCGCCACAGCCCAGGAACGCTCCGCGGAACACGAACAGCACGTGGCCGCGACGTCCGAGCAGATGTCTCACGAACATGCAGCCAGTCAGGATCGCTCCAACTTCGCCTCCGAAAACCACGGCAAACCCGCGAATCCCGCGATGAGCCACGTCGGTGAACGCGCCGAAAATCAGCAGCGGCGTATCGGCAACGGCGTCGAAAGCGGCAAGATGACTCCCGGCGAAACGGCCCACGTAGAAAAGCAGGAGCAGCACATCAATCAGCAGACCAAAGCGGACCGCGAAACCAACGGCGGCAAGCTGACTCCCCAGGAAAAGAAACAAGTAAACAAAGAACAAAACAAAACCAGCAAGGAAATTCACAAGGACAAGAACAACAAGAAGGAAGACAAACCTAAATAACCAGCAGCAGAGTTTGTAGAAGCGCAGTGCAAAAAAACCGGGAGGCACACCCGCCTCCCGGTTTTTTTTGTGCCCGCGCATAGCACCTCTCGGCGCGATTTCACGGAGCCGAGGCCATCTTGGAGTGCGGCGGCTTGCCGCCGCTTTCGTCGAACGTCAATGCACAGCGATCAAACGATCTAGGCGAGGCTTGCCTCGCCTGATTTCCACCTTACTGGTCGTCCCGATTCGTAATCGTCACGCGAAATGGCGGCTGCGCTTTCTCACTCGGCTCGATCTCGTACGTCTGCGCGCTTTTCGCCGCATCGTAATCCCGCCACAACCAAATCATCTCCTCCGGAAATTCCGCCGCCCCGTGCGCCGTGTTGTGCGTCCCCGCGCCAAAACTGAGACGAAAATCATACTCCTTGAACTTGAGCGCATTCGCCAGACGCAAATTCGCCAGCGGCCAGCTCCCATACTTTCCCTCGATGTCGTTCGACCCATCCTGCAGCCACACGCGAATATTCCGCCGCTCCCCGCGCAACACCTTGTCCGGATAATCCTGCCCGCCATCCGGGACCGCGGGATCTTCCTTCCATTGAATCCCGCTGAAGCTGCCAATCCACGAAATCACGCGGCTGAATTGCTCCGGCATCTGCCACGCCGCATTGAACGCGCAAATTCCTCCCGACGAAAGCCCCGTGATCCCTCGGCTGTAAGCGTCCTTGCGAATATTGTATTTCGCCGCCACGTCCGCCAGCACTTCATCGCGCAAATAACGAGCATAGCGGTCGCTCACCGTATCGTATTCCGTGCTGCGCATGGAATCCTTCAGCGAACGCTGCCACTTCTCCCCATACGCTTTCACGAAATTATACGTAGGCGTCCCGGGCGAGCCTTCAATATCCCCCGGATTGATGAACACACAAATCATCACCGGAATCCTTCTTTCGGCGATCAAATTATCAATTACGTTCAGCGCCGGATTTCTGCCGTCGCGATCCGTGTACCCCTGGCCATCCTGAAAGACCATCAACGCCGCCGCCGTCCGCGCATCGTATTGCGCCGGTACGTAAATCCAATACTCGCTCTTCATCCCATCGTAAATTTTGCTGGTGTGAACGATCTTCTCGGAAAGCTTCCCCGAAGGCACTCCCGGCTGCAAATAAGACAAAGCCCCAAACGCCGGCAAATCCAACCGCCCGCCGAAATGTGCGCCGCCCACAACGTAGTAGAACGAGTGCAGCCTGCCCACCGGCTCGATGTGCGCAGCCGCATACCAAATATCAGAACCCGAAATATTCCGCATCGCCGGCCCCGCCGCGCCATCTATGAAAAGCTCCGGCTTTGCTGCAGCCTCCGTCGCAAAGAAAAACTGCGGCCCGCTCGCGATCCACGCCGTTCCCTCCTTCAGTTCCTTCGCATCTAGCGTCGCGCTGATCGCCTCCCGCAAACCCGGATGGTTCGCCTTCGCCATCTCAATCAGCTGCAGTGCGTCCGACTTCTCGGTCGCTGGCGCGGCTGCGGGCGCCGCAAACACACCGCTGCTCAGCATCAAAGCCATCAGTACCGCTGCGCCCATCGCCCCAACCCGCATCACATACCGATCAACTCTCCTTGCAACAAAACAGGAAACTCCGCGTGCAATTCGCAGCAAGCTCCGCCCGATCATCTGCGCTCCTTCCCGCCTTTCGCCGCATTCTTCGTCAGATGCCACGCGTCACACCACGAACAGCGATACGCGCGAAGGTCCTTCGGCGCACCGGCATTCGCAATCTGGTGCGCCGCCGTCGCCAGCGCTTCACCTTCGCTCCCATACTTCCGCTTCCCGCTAACCGCACATTTTTCTTCGCCGTCCACCGCCAGCCTCATCACCGAACCGGCAAATTCGTGTTCGCGTCCACGATAACATGGCTCATCCCGCCGCAGCTCGCCTCCGCGGAAAAGTCGGCATGCACGCACACACGTCCACTCGAAGGTGGACGCAAGTGATGCGATGTGCAGGAAGTGTTACGACTGCAAAGCGCGACGCCTCAGCAGTGCGATACCGACAAGGCCCCGACGCGCTCACCACCATCGCCCAGGTTCGCAGCCAGCCGCTACCGCCCCGATTCCGCGTTCAGGCGGATCTCGTCGAGGCGCGCGCGCATGGCGACCTTGCCGATTACAAACAGCAATTTACCGTGGCAACTTCCGCGGCGGACACTGCGCAAACACTCGGCCAATCTTCTGCTGGCGCGTGCGCGAATCTTGCCGTGCTTTGCCCAAGTGAATTTGGGCGACGCGGAAAAAGCGCGCCCGCTCTGCGAAGAGGCCAAGAAGATCAACTTGTCCGCCGGCGACCAGCTCGGAGCTGCCCGCGCGACGAATGACATCGCAAATTCCTGTTACTACGCGGGAAAGTACGCCGCCGCCGAGCCGCTCACAGCGTCGGCGAGTCATCCCCCAACATCGCCCGCCGCACGATCTTGATCGGCGGAAACCCCTGCCTCATGAAATTATTATGAAATTGCTCCAGCGAAAACGCCGCGCCTTCCTTCTTCTGCACATCCGCGCGCAGTTTCAGAATCTCCAACTTCCCCAGTGTGTAATAAAGATAAGTCGGATCTCCCGTCCCGCGTTTCGTTTCCACCAGCCCCGTTTCCTTCGACTGGTACCCTTCCTTCACGAAAAATTCCGCCGCCTGCTCGAAGCTCATCTTGCCCGTATGCATTTCAATCCCCACAATGAAACGCGCATCGCGCAGCAGCGCATCCTGCAGCTGCCCCAACCGGATCAGTTTCGCCTCCCGCGCGTCCTTCGCGCCCGTTCCCGGCTGCCCGAATCCTTCATCAAGCATCATTTGCTCGCAATAGTGCGCCCAGCCCTCCGAGTTGGTCGCCGCTCCCAGAATCATGCGGACTTTTGTAGGCGCCTCGTGCACCCAAAGAAATTGCACGTAGTGTCCGGGATAGGCCTCGTGCGTCGAGGTGCTCACGATCGTCCCCACGTTGAACGCCGTCATGCGTCCGGCGATTTCCGCCGCCGTGTCGCGCGCCCCCGGCAGCGTCACGTTGAAATACGCTTCGTGCGCCACCTTCTCGAACGGTCCCGGAGTATCCATCGAAGCAAACGTCGTCGCCCGCATGAATGGCGGCGTCGCCTGCAAAGTCGGCCGCACCTCCGAAGGAATCGTAATGATGTGCTTCGCGCGAATAAAAGCGATCAGCCCGTCGAACGTGTCGCGAAAACTCTGCAGCAAATGTTCCGGCGTCGGATGGTCTGCCATCAATTCCGCCAGCACCTCGCTCGACGATTTATTCGGCTCCAGCTCCGCCGCTACGCGCTTGAATTCCGCCTGGTTCTTCCGCAAATCCGCCCACCCAACTTCCAGCAGCCGGTCCAGCGGAGTATCCACCATCTCGTCGTACAACAATTTCTTCGAAAACACCTCCGCGCCGATCCGAAAATCCCCCTGCGAACGCGGCAGCACGTCGCTCTTCAGCCATTCCATGTAGCTGCGCAAGCCCTCGATCACCGCGCCATTCGATTTCGCAAACGCCGCCTTCACCGCGGGATCGCTCGCGCTCGTAAAAGCCGCCGGCACGTCGTTCTGAAAAAAACTGATGATGTCCGGCAGCTGCTCCAGCGCAATCTCCGTGTAAACCTTCGGCGGGTTCTGCAGATTCGCCCGCGCCGCCGCAAACATCGCCGGCATTTTCTCCTCGCGCGCCACTACGGAGCGCAGCCGCTCATCCGCCGAGGCGAACTTCCGGATCATGATCACGTACACGCTGCCGCTGATCGCGCTCGAATAAAAATCCGGATTCTTTTCCCACGGACGGATCGTCTCCAGGGTCAGCAGCGAACCCTGGATGTTCGTCAGCATCAGCGCACGATCCGCTGCGTGCGTTTCGTCCAGTCCCTGCGGGTCCACGGCCGCCACGCGTTTTTCGAACGCATGCAACGCCAGAACGTTCGCGTCAATTCCCGCGCGCGAATAATCCTCCAGCTGCGCGTCGTATTGATGGAGCCCCGCGGCCGTGCCGCTGCTCGGCGCGAATTTGAAATACACCTCGTCGAAATATTCGTCGGCCAGCTTATCCCACGCCGCTTGCTTCTCGTTCGCACCCGCTTGCGCCGCCATTCGCGCCCGCGCGGATTTCGAAACTGCCATCACCATCAACGCCAACATGACGCAGACCAACACTCCAACAATTTTGCGCACGCCGACTTCCCCCTCGATCCGAAATTTGCGCTCGATACTGCAACCGAAATCCGCGCCCGAAACCGCTCCGCCAGTTCGCGCGCCCCACCTCCGCGAAATCGCGACGTCAAATACTACGCTTTTCCCTGCCGCAAAATCAGATGAATTCGCAACGCTTCTGCTGCCCGCACGCGCCTTCCACGTCACAACAAAAACGAAGAAATCAGCGGTATCCGTGGCAACAAATTCGCGGAAGAAATCCCTGAAGAATCACAATCGCAGTTTAGTGCGTCATCTCGCCGCCATCGAGGTACTTCACCAGCAGCACTTCATTGCCATCTTCATTGTAAATGAGCTCATCCACCAATTTCTGCGCCAGCAATATTCCGTAGCCGCCCGGCCGCATCCCTCTCTGCTCCCGGTACGCCGCGTGACGAATCGGATCGTCTTCCGGATTCGCCACCGCCGCATGCTGTATTTCGTCGAGCGTAAATCCTTGGCCGGGATCCTTAATGCGGCACAGCACCATATGCTTCGCGCGCACGTAAGAAATTTGCACGTACTGGTCGGGTTGAAATTTTCCGCCATGTTCCATCGCGTTCAGCAGAATTTCGCGAAACGCGATCGCCACCGCATTGCTCTCCCTCTCGGGCAAATCCGCGATCTCGTGCAGAAATTGGATCAGCCGGTCGGCAGTCTGCCGGTCGCAACGCACGTTCAGGCGAATCCATTCCGGAGTGCCAGACACCACCTCGATGCCATCGTCCCAGCAAGGCTGTTCACTCGCCAGATGCACCATATCCGCCAGCGCGTCCAGCGAAAATGGTTTCGAAAAATAACTGAACGCGTGCTCGCGCATCGAATCAATCACATAAGATGGCGCGCTCTCGTCCGTCAGAATGATCAATCGAGTGTGCGGCCGCGCCGATCGCAGCTTGCGCAGCAATTCCACGTCTTCTTTTCCCGAAGTTTTCTCGCTGGTCAGAATCAGGTCGAAGTGCGTGGCCTGCGCCAGCTCCAGCGCGACGCGATTGTTCGCCGCGTGCCGGATGCTCCATTCGCCCGGATCCAGCGCGTTGGCCAGAAACGCGCGCGTCGGTTCATCCGCATCAATGAGCAAAGCTTTCTTGATCGGAAAAGGCTGCAAAACGAGTTGCGTGGAGGAAGTCATAAATCGATCCACAGCACCATCAATCGAGATTTCGCGCGGGCCGATTGCCGCCAGCATGCCCAATTTCAGCGCACGGTGCAAGCTCTTTAGCGTTAGATGCACGTCGCGGCAAAACCGCGTTTTCTTTTTTCTTCTCCACCAGGCCGGTCGCGAGCGCCAGCGCCAGCCCGACAGCCTCGCCGCCACCAATCCCCGCCCGCGCATTTTTCTAGCCACTTATCACTCGTCACTAGCCGCTGCCTTTTTCCCCACCCACTCCCAATGTTATTCTCTCGCGTGCACTTTTCTCACCCAGTCTTCCTCTTCTTCGCCGCGCTCCTCGCCGGCCTGCTCAACGCCGTAGCCGGCGGCGGTAGCTTCATCTCCTTCCCCGCTCTCCTTTTCAGCGGCATGGCGCCCATCGCGGCCAACGCCACCAACACCGCCGCGCTTTTTCCCGGCACCGTCGCCAGCACCGTCGCTTACCGCAACGCCTTCACTCCCGCCGCGCGCCGCCTCCTCCCGCTGCTGCTTCTCACCGGAGTCGTCGGCGGCGTCATCGGCGCGCGCATCCTGCTCAGCACGCCGCAATCTACTTTCCTGCATCTGGTTCCCTGGCTGCTGCTCGCCGCCACCGCGCTGTTTCTCGCCGGACCGCGCATCAGCGCCTGGGTCCGCCGCCGCGCCGCCGCCGGAAAACCTTCCCGCCCGCTCACCATCGCTGGATTTTTTCTCGAGCTGCTCATCTCGATTTACATCGGCTATTTCGGCGCCGGCGTCGGCATTCTGGTTCTCTCGCTGCTGGCCCTGCTGGGCATGGAAGATATTCACGCCATGAACGGAATAAAAGTTTTGCTCGTCAGCGTCGTCAACGGCGTCGCCATGATCACCTTCATCTTCGCCAAAATGATCTTCTGGCCCCAAGCCATCCTCATGATCGCAGGCAGCCTAACCGGCGGCTACGCCGGCGCCCACTACGCCCAAAAAATGAACCAAAAGCACGTCCGCTGGATCGTAGTAGCCGTGGGCCTGGCCATGTCCGCTTATTTTTTCGTTCGCTACTAACCGGTTTCTAGATTTGTCTTTGCATTTGTGGCGGCCGGGCCCGCCCCTGCGGGACGGGCCCGGTTTGGACCTAGCACTATCGCCGAAAACACGACAAGATCTGGCGATTGATTCGGGCCGCTGATGATTGTTTTCAGTAACGTGCGCTAACTTTCGATAATGTTTCGCTAGCGATTGAATCGGGGCTGGAAGGAGGCGCTTGGGGAGGGTGGAGGCCTGAGTTCGGGCCAGCTCTAGCATGTCGCGTGCTTCGGGCGTTTCAGCAGCGCCCCGACTTACGCTAACAAATTCAGATTTCTCGCGCTATTCGTGGAAATACGGCGTCGGGCACGAGCAAGAAAAATACCGGCGCAAAGTCCGGCGTTTGCAGGCCTGCATCTTCCCACCCGCGCCTCGTACGGATGAGCGCCCGGTTGGATACGATAATTTGTGCGCCGCTCACCAACCGATGTAAAATCTCGGGCGGCTGGCGATAAACTTCTTGTGTTTGCGAATTCAATTTGATAAATGCGATTCACTGCTCACACCCAGCGACGGAAGCAAGGAAGCTAGTCGCGAATGCCGTAAGGAGACTTTCGTGAAAATATTCACCGCCGCGCTAAAGCTGACTGGCCTCATTCTCGTGTCGCTGATCGTCTGCCGCATCGCGCCAGCGCAGCAGCCGCCGGACAACATCGAAGGAAACTGGACCATCTACTCCAATCGGATTCAGGACGGCACGATCGAAGTGAAACACGTACAAATCCAGCAACTCGGTAACCGGCTCACCGGCTATTTCGAAGGTCCCAACCAGCAGGGTCCGATACAAGGCTTCGTGAACATACACCACGTGGAATTTCACACGCTGACGAACAACGTTCTCACCTTCCGCGGACAGATTTATGGCGACAACATGTCCGGCATGTATGGACTGCACGGCAAGCACGCGGCGTGGCAAGCGACGCGCACGTCTGTGGTGGGTCTGGCGGTTCCGCAGGCAACCGTGACCACTGATCAGTATCAGCCTGTGCAGGCGCCCGCTCCCGCGCCAGTGGCGACATACCAGAGCGAGCCCGCGCAAGCTCCACCAGCGCAAGCTCCACAACCGTCGGCGCCTGCGTCGCAAGAGCCGACGCAAGCTGCGACGGCGACCGGCACGGACGCCAATCCCGATCCGGCGCCAGCGCTCCTGACGCCGGAACAATTGGATTCGCTCGTAGCGCCCATCGCGCTTTATCCCGATGCACTGGTCGCGCAAGTCCTGGCGGCCGCCGGCTACCCCGAACAGGTCGCGTTTGCCGATTACTGGCTTTCACAAAATAAAAATTTGACCGGCACAGCGCTGGGCCAAGCCGTGGATCAAGAGCCTTGGGATCCCAGTATCAAAGCGCTGACGCAATTTCCGTCGGTGCTGCACGACCTGGCATCGAACATGACCTGGACGTCCAACCTGGGGCAAGCCGCGCACGATCAGCAAGCGGACGTGATGGCCGCGGTGCAAGTGATGCGCGCGAAGGCGCAAACGGCCGGAACGCTGCAGTCCACAGCTCAGATCGCCGTGACCCAACCGGCTCCCGGCACGATCGTGATTCAGCCGGCCACGCCCAATGTAGTCTATGTGCCGCAATACAATCCGGCGGTGATTTATGGAGCGCCGTACGTGGTGCCTTACTACACGCCATCGTACGCGGTCGCGTCCGTTGGAGTTTCATTCGGCGCGGGCATCGCGATCGGGGCGGTAATCGGCGGCGGCGGTGGCTACGTCGGCGGCGGCTTTGGTTGGGGTTGGGGCGCATGGGGCTGCAATTGGGGCGGCGGAGGCGGCGGCACGGTGATCTACAACCACACCACCTATATCAACAATCGCGGCTGGCACGGCGGAGACTACAACCATTATCACCCGTGGGGTCCGAACCCTAACGGTCCGAACGGCCCACATCATTACGGGCCCAACGGTTGGCAGCCGAACGGCGGCCACAATGGCGATCATGGCTTGATTGGAGGCAATGGCGGCGTGCAGCATCCACCCGACGGCGGCCACAATGGCGATCATGGGCTGATCGGCGGCAATGGCGGCGTCCAGCACCCACCCGACGGCGGCCACAACGGCGATCACGGACAGATTGGTGGCAACGGCGGCGTCCAGCACCAGCCCGACGGCGGCCACAATGGCGATCATGGGCTGATCGGTGGCAATGGCGGCGTCCAGCACACCAGCGACCCAGGTTCGGAGCAGCACGCGCACACGGCTCACGATGGCAGTAGCACCCGCGCCGAAAGCAATCGCGGGCGCTCCAGCATGCACGGCGGCGGAATGTACCGCGCGCCGCATCCACATCCACAGCCGGTTCATCACTCCGCGCCGGCGCACTCGAGCGGCGGCGGTGCGCATCATCGCTAGTATTCGCAGCATGAATTCTCGCCGTCAGCGCGCGGATTTTCGCGGCGAGCCAAAGAACGAAGACGTCATTGATAGAAAATGGGAGAGAGCGTCATGAAATCGAAGATTTTCGAAATGCGTGGCGGAATTTCCCGGTTCCTCGCTGCAGCCGTGTTGGCGGGCTTAGCAGTAGCCAGCAGCAACGCGGCAACTTTCGCGTCGAAGGATGCCGCCCAAGCCTCCTTTGCGAGCCCCAACGAAGCGGGGAAAGCATTGCGCAACGCGGAACAAAACGAAGACGAAGCAGCGTTGGCGAATATTCTGGGCCCCGATTCGAAAGCGATTCTCAGTTCGGGCGACGCGAACGAAGATAAGGCCGCGCTAAAGGACTTCGTCACCAAGTACGATTTGGTGAACCGCTGGGTGGTAATGACCGACGGCAGCGAGATCCTCAACATCGGCGCGGACAACTATCCGTTCCCGATTCCTCTGGTGCGCGACTCCGCGTCACAATGGTATTTCGATACCAAGGCCGGCGCGCACGAAATCCTCGCGCGGCGCATCGGACGAAATGAAATCATGGCGATTGACGCCTGCTCGGCGATTGCCAACGCCGAGGAAGTCTATTCGCAACAGCCCCGCGACGGAAATCCCAAGGGCCTGTTCACCACAAAGATCTTCAGTACTCCCGGAAAACAGGACGGTCTTTACTGGCAGACACCGCAAGACCAGGAATCAAGCCCGCTCGGCCGAGTGGAAGATTTCGCCAAGGACGCGCTCTTGACGCCGAACGAAGCGCCGGTAATTGACGGCTATTCATTCCGCATTCTCACCGCGCAAGGTAGCAAGGCGCCGGGCGGCGCCAAGCAGTACATCATCAACGGCAAATTGACGGGCGGCTTCGCCATAATCGCAACCCCGGTGAAGTATCGCGACTCTGGCGTGATGACCTTCATCATCAGCCAGCAAGGCATCGTGTTTCAACGGGATTTGGGCGCGGATTCGGAGAAAGTCGCAACTGCAATCCAAGAATACAACCCGACAAGCTCTTGGAAGCCGGTCATCTAGGCGGCGGGTGGCGCACCCTTCCACACCACCCAAACGAACGCACTTGAATTTCCGGGTGCCGCATCCCTTCGGTTTTTGAAGGGTGCGGGTTTAGACGCTCCGCCATCGGCCAACACGCCAAAGTACAACCCCTCTTTTCTATCGCTTACCCTCGTAAGTATTTCTACGAATATTCAGCGACCAACGAATGTGTTAGCGTGAGTCGGGGCGCTTTTCGGCGCTGCTGAGGACGCGACATGGAGACTGAGGCACGGGCAAGGGGCTTGGCTGGCTGCACGCGCGGGCGCGCGCTGGGCGGTAGCGTCTCCACCACTTTTCTAATCGCTACCCAATTATTAGATATCGAGCTAACTAGCTCACAACAAACGAGAAAACATTTTCTAATCGCTACTTTTTCGGCCATTTCCGCTCCCGCGCCACATCGCAACAATCTCCTTCGTATATTTCTAACCGCAACAGGCCCCGATTCAGAAAATTGCCAACCAATTGAAACTAAACGAGAAAAGATTTTCTTACCGCAACACGGAAATGCACCTTGGCTCGAATCACCAATCACCAGGTCAATCGTGGCGCACCCACGTGCTCTGCGGCGTCGGCGGATGCAGCAGCGTCTGCATCACCACGCAATACTGCTCGGTTTTCTCGCGCAAGGCGGCGATTTGTTCCGGGCGTGGCGTCGGGCGCGGCGAAGTCGAAATTCAAGCGGATGTTCTCGAACCCCACCGGCACTTCTTTCGATATGCCCAGCGTCCCGCGCAGGTCCAGGTCGCCTTCTACCGTGACCTCGATGCGATCAGTGGGAATGCTCATGGCGGCGGCGACCATCTGGCAGGTGATTTGCGCGCAAGCAGCCAAAGCGCCAAGCAGCAGATCGCCCGAACAAGCGCCAGCGCCGGCACCTCCTACGCCTTTGTGCGCTTCGGCCTGATGGATGGCGCGGCCGATGTCCACCGAGCAGGCAATGGGCGCGCCAGTCTGCGCGCCTTTGGCGCGAATGGTGATGCGCGAAGACGTGGGGTCGGCGCGGTACTGCTCTTTCAGCGGCTTTTGCAGCGTTCGCAGATCCATGATTCCCTCATTTCTCGCCGAAATTTTGCGCGCAGCGGGCGCGGCTTCCGCCGCCACCTTGGCCGAGACTTCGGTCCAGCGTTCTTGAAGCGCCTGCACCCGCATGCTAGCATGACCAAGCATCCGGAGAATGTTCATGCCCAAATTCGTAATCGAACGCGAAGTGCCGGGAGCTGGAGAACTGACCGACGTGCAGTTGCGCGAATTGTCGCAAAAATCGGCCGCGGTCTTGAAGGAAATGGGGCCGAAGATCCAGTGGCTGCACAGCTACGTCACCGGCAACAAAGTGTACTGCGTGTATCTCGCTCCGGACGAAGCCACCGTACAAGAACACGCCCGGCGCACGGGGCTACCGTGCAATCGTGTGTCGGCAGTGCGCCACCTGATCGACCCGTCCACCGCGGAGTAGCCGATGCCAGCCAAGTCCGGCGCCGCGCAAATTTTATCCCCGCAAACGCCGCCGCGCGCAAACTCGCCGGCACTCGGCCGCTAACCCGACTGCGATGCCGCCTCGGGCGCCAGCACTTCCTCAATCGCGCGCTCCAGCGGCATATCCCAACCTTCCAGCCACGCCGTCGCGCTGGAGGTGTTGGCAAGCGCCTGCCGCGCCGGCTCCAGAATCGCTTCCAACTTGACCTGTTCGGCATGGGTCAGTGGAGTGCCGATATTCTGCCGCAGCGCGGCCGCCGCGCCTGCCAGCCGCAACGCGCGCTCGGCTTGCTGTTGTGCCGAAGCTGCGCACGCGCAACATTCCAGCACTCGCGCGATGCCGCGCTTATGTTCCAGTTGCTGAAAAATTTTCAGGCTTTCGCGATACAAAGGCAGCGCCGCGGAACAATCCTGTTGTTCGCGCGCCAGGTTTCCCAGATCCGCGAGCGTGCCGGCAATGCCCCAGCGGTCATCCAGCTCCCGGAAAGTCGCAAGCGCCTGTTCGAACAACGCGCGCGCAGCCGCGGAATCGCCTTGATCGCGCGCAATGTCTCCCTCGTTGTTCAGCGACCACGCGGCGCCGGTGCGATCGCCCAGTCCTTCAAATATGGCGCGACATTCGGAGCAAAGCGAGCGCGCCAGATCGTATTCGCCCTGCATCTTCAGCACGCTCGCCAGATTGCTCAGCGCCCGCGCAATGGCTTTCAGGTCGCCCAGTTCCCTCCACAGCGTGAGGCTTTCCTGAAATAGTGAATGTGCCAGCGCGACGTTGCCCTGGTCGCGAGCCAGAACGGCGCGCGCGTTCACCGAGACGGCGACGCCCTGCGTGTCTCCCAACTCTCGCCCGATCACCAGACTTTCCATCATCAGCGCGTCCGCCGCGGCGTAATCTCCCTGTTCGTTGGCCAGCACGCCTGCGGCAAACACAGCCCGCGCGCGGGCTTTCGTGGGCGCGGCCGCCGCCGGGATGCGCAGGACTTTGCCGAGGCTGTCGCGGCCTTCGGCAAGATACTCGTGCGACTCCCAATAACGAAACAGCGCGGTGCCTAGACGCAAACCCCAGACCGCGTCGCCGGATTCCGTGAGCCAGTCAAGGCCGGCGCGAAAATTATCGTGTTCCAGTGCGACGCGCTCGCGACTCTCTGCCCCTTCCGTGCCGGGCTGCGCCGTGGCCAATTCTTCGGCGAGCACCAGGCAGTAAGCGGCGTGCGCGCGCTTGGTCGCGGCGTCTTCACCGCTGGTTTCCAGTTTTTCGCGGGCGTACTCGCGGATGGTTTCCAGCATCGCGAAGCGCGATTCGCCGTTGGCCTGCTCGAGCTGCTGCAGCAGGCTTTTATCCACCATGGAGGCCATGCCGTCGAGCAGATCCAGTTCCAGATCGCCCTTGGTGTCGCACACCGCTTCGATGCCTTCCAGCGTGCATCCGCCCACGAACACGGAAAGCCTGCGGAAAAGTTTTTGCTCGGCGGGAATGAGCAGGTCGTGGCTCCAGTCGAACGCGGCGCGCAAAGTCTGCTGGCGCTGCGGCAGGTCGCGCGCGCCGCCGGTGAGCAATTGCAAGCGGCTGGCCAGGCGTGTGCACATCGCGGATGGCGAAAGAACTTTTATGCGCGCCGCAGCCAGTTCGATGGCGAGAGGCAGACCGTCGAGGCGCGCGCAAATCTCGATGATGGCGGCGGCGTTCTGCTGATTCAGCTCAAAATCCGGGCGCGCGGCGATGGCGCGCTGCACGAAGAGCGCGACGGCTGGAAACTGCGACAGCGCCGACAGCGACGGCTTGGCGTGCGATTCCGGCACGCCCAGCGCCGGCACGGGAAATTCCTGTTCGCCGTAAACGTGCAGCGCTGCGCGGCTGGTGACCAGGATTTTCAGATTGGGCGCGATGGCCAGCAGCTCCGCCACCAGCGGCGCGGCCGGCATCAGATGCTCGAAATTATCCAGCAGGAACAGCATCGGCGCGCGCGATGCATCCTGGAAATGCCGCTTGAGCAAATCGAGCGGTGACTGGCCTCCGGCCTCGCGAATTCCCAGCGACTGCACGATTACCGAAGCCACCAGCGCGGGATCGCGCAGCGGAGAAAGCGGAACGAAATGAATTCCACCCGGAAAGTCTTCCAGGACGCTGCTGGCAATCTCTACTCCCAGGCGCGTCTTGCCGATTCCCCCCGGGCCGGTGACGGTGACCAGGCGCGCATCTTTCGAGAGCAGCAATTCTTTGGCGGCGGCGATTTCTTTGTCGCGGCCCACGAACGCGGTGCGTTGCACGGGAATATTCGCGGGGCGCAGCTCGGCCTGGCGGGCGGGCTTTTCCGAGAAGCGGTCGCGGATGGCGGCGAGTTCGCGCGCCAGATCTCGCGTGGAGACGTAACGCTTATCGGCATCTTTCGCCAGGCAACGCTCGATGGCCCAGCACAGAGGAGCCGGGGCGTCCGGGTTTTGCACCGCGATGGGCTCGGGCTGTTCGCGAATGATCGCTACCAGCGTTTCCGCCACCGTCTTTCTGGGAAACGCGCGTTTTCCGCTGAGCATCTCGTAGAGCACCAGGCCGAACGAGAACTGGTCGGAGCGAAAATCCAGTGGACCGCCGGCGGCCTGCTCCGGCGACATGTATTGCACCGTTCCCACCACCATACCCGGCTGCGTCTGCCACGAGGAGAGCGTGCGCTCCTCCTGCGGTTCTCCGGCCGGAGACGCGACCTTCGCCAGGCCGAAGTCCAGGATCTTGACGAAGCCATCGATGGTGATCATCAGGTTATCGGGCTTCAGGTCGCGGTGCGCGATGCCCGCTTCGTGCGCCTTGGCCAGTCCCTCGGCAACCTGCGCCGCGATTTCAATTATTTTTCGGATAGGCAGCGAGCCGGCCGCGAGCACCTGGCGCAGCGTCTGGCCCTCGATCAGCTCCATCGCGATGAAATGCGTGGAGCCGTCTTGCGCCAGTTCGTAGATGGTGACGATGTTGGGATGATTCAGCGCGGAGGCCGAACGCGCTTCGCGTTCGAAGCGGCGCAAGTGATCCGCGTCCGCGGATAATTCGGCGGGCAAAATTTTGATCGCCACCGTGCGGTCCAACCGCGGATCGCGGGCGCGATAGACCTCGCCCATGCCGCCGGCGCCTAGCAGCGTCCCGATTTCGTATGGTCCCAGACGCGACCCTGGAAGGAGGGGCATATGTTGACAGCGATTATACCCCGACCCGAGGCCTGCGCGCCGCAGCAGGCGTGCGAATTACTTGGAACTCAGGACGAAAGTATTACCGTCAACGTCCTTGAATGCCGCGGCAGTGCCCCAGTCTTCGCGTTTTGGCTCCATGACGAATTCCACGCCTTTGCTTTTCAACTCGCGCGCGGTAGCTTCCACGTCGTCCGCCCAGAAAGTGATGTTCATCTGGCTGCCGGGCTTCAGACTATCGCCAAATTTGAACAGCACGACGCGCGTGTCCGCGCCGGGAATGCCGAGCTCGATCCAACGCTGTTCTGCACTGAACGGCTGGTCGGTGAGCAAGCGAAAGCCGAGCTTTTCTGTGTAGAACGCGAGAGCGCGATCCTGATTGCTGACGGGAATGCTGGCGAACTTGACGCCTTTAATCATAGGGCCTCCACGATTGGTGATTCTGCGCAAGCTGCTTCCCGATTGCAATCCCCTATGATATTAATTAGTATAGTGATTATGCTCCATGTGCCGATAGATGACTACGTTCTGGATGTACTGCTGCCGGACCTCACCGGACACGACCATTCGCCCGCCGCGTTCCTCACGTACGTGGTCCTCTGGACCCGGCTCTACAGAGCCGAGGAAAGGAGCGTGGCAATCAGTCTGCAGCAGCTGGCCGAGCTGACCGGCTTGTCCAAATCGGCCGTACAGGCAGCGATTCGCCTGCTCAAACGGCGCTCCCTGATCAGGATTACCAAGACCTCCGCGACCGCTGTGCCGGAATATGAGCTGCTTCGCCATTGGGTGCGCCGGCGGGCAAAAAAACATTCCTTTCGTATAGCGAATTCGATATTCGCTCAGCTTCGCCAGTCATGAATCACGGGTCGCGGGCCACGGATCACGTGTCGCGGGCTGCGGGTCGCTCCTCACCATTCACTTTGCGCCCGCCATGGTCAGTTCGGAAACACCTTAGCTTCGGGAGGAAGATTCACAACCGTGGCGTTCCAACGGGTCAACGTGTAGGTGTAATGCAGATCGTGCTCAAGCGTTGTGACGACGCGCGGCAGATGATCGCTCTCCGCGACGCACGCCGAATAGTGCGGCGCAGCGCCCTTCGCCGGTGCCACTTCCCACCAGACGCACGGGACACCGTCGTAATTGTCGTTCTTTCCGCGGCGAATTTCGCCCGTGGCGTGAACTTTATCCAGATCGCCGTACAGCACGCCGTCCCAAATCATGAACGGCCCCCGGCCGCACTCCGGAAACGGATTTAGATTGGCCGGATGACTGATCCACACCGCTACACCCTGAGTTTTGTTGTAATACGTTCCGTCGAGCCAAATCTCGCGCACGGACGTGTTGTTCATTTCATGCAGAATGCCAACTCGCTCCATGCGGCCCGGGCAATCCACTTTGGAAAGCTCCACGATCACCGGCTGGCCAGTAGGATATTTCGCAGCAACGTCGGACTGCCAGCTGGTCGCCCCCTGTATGGCTTCCTGCGAGCGCCGCAATTCCAGATAACCGGGATCGGGCGCATGCGAACACGCACAAGCGCAGACGAAAGTGGGCACGATGACCAGCAGCAGAAAATAACGAGCGCGGAAGATCGCCATGTGCGTGTCTCCAGGAGTCGCGTGAAAATTACGCCGAATGAAGGGCCCCGCGTTATCGTAATTCAAGATTGCCAGCGGGCGGCGATCAGATCGCGCACTGTCTCTCACCAGTTACCAGCAACAATTGCAAAGAACCAAAAGATCACGGATCACACGTCGCGGGTCGCGAGCCACGAATCACGGGCCACGGTTCGCAGTTCACGGGTCGCGGATCACGGGTCGCGTGTCACCACTCACCAATCACTACCCGCGGCGGCTCAATGGTATATTTAAAGACTAGGCGAGGCACCCAACATGACCGACCGAAAACCACCATTCGCCAGCGTGGAAGAAGCGCTGGAAGATATACGCGCCGGACGCATGATCGTCCTGGTGGACGATGAAGACCGCGAGAACGAAGGCGATCTGACCATGGCTGCCGAAAAAGTGACGCCCGAAGCCATCAACTTCATGGCGAAATTCGGCCGCGGCCTGATTTGCCTGGCGATGACGGAACAGCGCTGCGACGCGCTGGCCCTGGCGCCCATCACCCCGCGCAACACTTCCATGTTCGGCACGCCTTTTTGCGAACCGATTGACGCGCGCCGCGGCACCACCACCGGCACCAGCGCCGCAGACCGCGCCACCACCATTCTGGCGGCCACCAGCCCCAACACTCATCCCGAGGATCTCGCGCGGCCCGGGCACGTTTACACTTTGCGTGCGCGCAATGGCGGCGTGCTGGTGCGCGCGGGACAAACGGAAGCTTCCGTGGACCTGGCGCGCCTCGCGGGCCTGGATCATTCCGGCGTAATCTGCGAAATCATGAATGACGATGGAACCATGGCGCGCATTCCGCAGCTGGTGGAATTTTGCCGCCTGCATTCCATGAAACTGTTGACCGTCGCGGACCTGATCCGTTACCGCATGCAGCACGAGCGCCACGTCCGCCGCATCGCCGAATCCGTGCTGCCCACGCGCCACGGAAATTTCCGCATGATCGCCTATTCCAACGACGCGGATCACGAGCTACACGTCGCGCTGGTGCGCGGTGAACTGAACGACGCCGCGAAATCCGGCCCCCCGCTGGTGCGCGTGCATTCGCACTGCCTCACCGGCGACGTTTTCGGATCCACGGCCTGCGATTGCCACCCGATCATCGAGCACTCGCTCGCGGCGATTGCCAAGGAAGACCGCGGCGTATTCGTCTATTTGCATCACACCGGGCGCGGATTCCAAATTGACGCGCCGCGCGAAGCGGATAACGGCGAACTGCCGCGCATCCGTTTTCACGCGCGCGAGGAAAAGGAGCACGATTTAGGACGCCAGCGGCTGGTACAGCGTGAAAGCGGAATCGGCGCGCAAATATTAATTGATTTGGGATTGCGCCGGATTCGCGTGCTCACCAATCATCCGAAAAAAGTTGTCGCGCTGGAAGGCTATGGCCTGGAGATTGCCGACCAGGTGCCGCTGGCGATTGACGCGACGAAATCGAGCCACCAGAATTTGTAACCAGCGCTAGCGGTCTTCGTCAGCGGATCTTCTTCCGCGTTTCTTCGTAAACAGTTCGTGCAGTTGCGGGGGCACTGCGTTCCGTGCCCGTTTGCGATAAATACCGCCCTCGCTCCAAATACTCGGTAGGGGCGCTGCTTGCTGCGCCCCAGCTTGCCACGCACTCTCAGCGGCACGCTGTCACTTGCCAAAGATCAGCACCACGAACGTGCCGGGCACTGGCATCATGCGCGGCTTGGGATTTTCGTTCGCGGACGGCGGCGCGGGCGCGAAATCGGCCGTCACCAGGTAGATCTCGTGCGAGTTCGGATCCAGCGCCATGGTGCGCGCCCCGCGTTGCGTCGTTACATTTTCCACCACTGAAAATTTATCCGGCGCGTCTTCGTGCACCACGGTGAGCGTCGCGCTCTGCCCGTTCGACGCGAAAGCAAAGCCGGTGCCGGGATCGAACGCGTTGGCGTCCACCCCCAGACCGATCGCGGGAGTGGCGATCACTTTTCCGGAGTCGGCGTCCACCACGGCCATCATTTGATTGTGGCACCCGGCAAAAAGCCGGCGATGCGCGATGTCCATCGCGAGTCCTGACGGTTCCATGACACGGCGCGAGCGGCCACTGCGCCGTCACTTTCAGATTCTGCGTATCAATCTGCAGTTCCTCGCTTTTGTCCTCGATGTTCACGTAGACGTGTCCAGCGCCATCCGCCACCGCAAATTCCGGCTTGCCCGTTACCGCGATCGTTCCCAGCACGTTGCCAGTAGCGGCGTCTATCGCGGTGGCATCGTTGCTCTGGCCGTTCATGGTGAAGACGCGCTTCGATGCCGGGTCGTAAACAATGGCGTCGGGATTCATCCCTGTTTTCGCGCTCCCGATTACTTGCAGGGATTGCAGATCGAAAATGGTGACGGTGTTCGCGCGGCCATTCGAGGTGAAGCCTCGGTCGAGCTCCGGCGCGAAGGCGATGCCGTGCACACCATCGGTATTCGCGATTTCGCCCGCCACGGTTCCGGTGTCCACGTTGAGGACCACCACTTTCGCGCCGCGCGAAATGAACAGGCGACGCGTCGGTGAGTCGAAGGCCAGGTAATCCCAGCCTCCTTCGCCGCCCAGCGGGATTTTCTTCAGTAGATGGTAGCCGGAAGGCGGCGCGATGGTGGTGGCCGCGAGCGATGCGTTGTGTGTCACGAATTTCGTTGCGTTGCTCGCGGCGAGCGTTGCTAGGGCCAGCACCAGCGCTGCTGTGATCGAAAAACAAAACTTCTTCGTTAACATGGGTAGCTCCGGGCATTGATTTTCTTTTGTTGACAGCGTGAAAGGCAAGAAAAAAAGATTTAACACAGAGTTCACAGAGAAAGGACCGAGAACATAAAGAAAAGCAAGACTACCGCAGACACGCCCCGACCGCGTCCGGGTAAACGCCGGGCGCAGAGAAAATCGGTGCGCGCAATCGTTACGGTGATTTGTGCGGCGGCGGAGGCGGCACGACTTTCAAGTACGGGCGCATCTTATCGAGCTTGCGCTGGCTGATTCCTCTGATTGCCAGCAGATCTTCCACGCGCCGGAATGGGCCGCTCTTATGCCGGAAATCCACGATCGCTTGGGCGGTTTTGGGGCCGACGCCAGGAACTTGCTCTAATTCCTTAACATTCGCGGCGTTCAGATCCAGCGGATGCGCCGGCGGCTGCTTCTTCTGCGCCGTTGCCGCGAATGCACAGACGGCAAAAAGAATCACCACCATCGCGGCCTGTTTCATGTTTCTCACGGCACGTTTGGCTCTGGCTGACCGCAGTCGGATGAATTGGCGCGCATTCATCGCCACATCTGCTCGCGTCTAATTTTGCCGATTTCCTTGCGCGTCATACTCCGTCACTTCACCGAAAAGCGCCGCTTGCTCCGCGATTTGCGCGCGGTCGCCCACCAGCACGATCTGCGCGTTGGCGGAATCGAAGTGGCGGCGCGCCGCCACCAGAATGTCGTCCGCCGTGAGCGCGTGAACCTTTTCGCGATAAGTCTCCAGATGGTCTTCGGGCAAGTGGTCCAGATAAATCGTGGAGAGCTGGCCGAGCAACCCATCCTGCGTGGCCACGCCCAGGGAAAAAACGCCGGTGAGGTAGCTGCGCGCGCTTTCCAGTTCTTCGGGTGTGACGGGGAGCGAGCGCATGCGATCCATCTCATAAAACATTTCAGTAAGCGTGGCAGCCGCAACTTCGTTACGCACCGCCGCATGCACGCTGAAATATCCGTGCTGCCGCAGCGACTGCAGGCCGCTGCGCGGGCTGTAGGTGTAGCCTTTTTGCTCGCGGATATTGATCACCAGCCGCGAATGAAACGCGCCGCCATAGATCGAATTCGCCAGCACCAGGCGAAACCAATCCGGATCGCGGCGCGTGATCGCTAGATTGCCCAGCAGCACCTGGGTCTGCACGCTGCCGGGCAAATGCACCAAGTGAACTTTGCGTCCGGTATTGTGCGGCGGCGCGACGGATATCAGCGACGCGGGCCGCGGCGCCGTCCAGCTGCCGAATACTTTTTCAATCTGCGTGAACATGGCCTCGGCAGAAAAATCGCCCACGACGATGAGCAGCGCATTCGCCGGAGAATAATTGTGGTGATAGAACTCTTCGAGCTGCGGATGCTCGATGGCTGCCACCTGCTCCTCGGTGGGCGAGACGATGGCGTAAGGATGCTCGCCGAAAATCACGCGGCGGAAGCGTTCGCTCGCGAGAAAACCCGGCGTGGTGCGTTCGATGCGCAAGCCTTCGATTTTGCGGCCGCGCTCGCGCTCGAATTCCTCGGTTGGAAATGAGGCATTGCGCGCCAGATCGCCGAGCAGATCGAACAGGCCCGCGGAAAATTCCGCGAGGCCGGAAATGGAAATCGCGCTGGAATCCGCGCCGGCGTGCGAGCCCAGGTCCGCGCCCATGCGGCGCAGATCTTCTTCAATCTGGCGGCTGCTGCGCGAACCGGTGCCGGTACGCACCACGGTGGCCGTCAATTCGGCCAGGCCCGGAGCGCGGTGAGCGACGCTGGCATTGCCGCTGCGAAAGAAAAGCTGCGCGGAAATTTTCGGAAACGTGCGCAGCTCGGCCAGCACCACTTGCATTCCGTTAGGAAGCGTCCGCACCGCGCGTTTGGGCCACGCAACGGGGCGTTCGGGACCGAGCGCGGGCACGGCGGTGACGGGCGTTGCAGCCGAAGCGGTAGAACTTGTTGTCGTAGTCATGGGTTTGGTAGTTGTTCCGCTCATGCGGCCACTTCCTTTGCAACCGGACTGCGAAGCACAATCGCGCGATTCCCCGGGACCAGATATTTTCGCGCGGCGGCCTGCACCTGGGCCGGCGTGACGGCCTGGAAACCCTCCAGCACCGTATTGATTCTGCCGGGATCGCCGTCGAACAAAGTGAAGCAAGCAAGGTAGTGCATCAAGCCGAAGCGTGGCATGTGCGCTCCCATTCCGCCTTCCAGATTGGAGTAGTAATCGGCGCGCAGCTTCACTTTCACGGGCGCCAGCTCGTCTTCGCTGATTCCCTGCTCCTGAATTTCGCGAATGATTTCGTCGAATGCCGCGATGGTTTCGTCCGCGGTGAATTCCGGCTTGTGAAAAATGCGCGTCACCATTTGCGTGGGACCGTTGGTTTCGATGATGTCCGCGCCGCCGTCGGTTTCCACGGCAATTTGTTTTTCCAGCACCAGCCGGCGATAGATTCGCCCCACGCGCCCGCCGTGCAAGGCGTGATCCAGAATCGATGCGGCGTACCAATCGGGATTGTGACGATCCGGCACGGTGTAGCCGATGGCGATGGCGGGCAGCGGGCCAAATTTCTCGACCACCTCGCCGCGGCGTTCTTCCGTCTGTGGCGGCTCGGTCACATCCGCGCGCGGCGGCAGCGGATGCGTGGGAATATTTTCGAAATGCCGCTTCGCAAGCGCAAAACCTTCCGCGGGATCCAGGTCGCCCACCATCAGCAGCACGGCGTTATTCGGTGAATAGTAGGTGTGGAAAAAAGTCTGCACGTCGGCGAGCGTCGCGGCATCCAGATCCGCAAAATCGCCGTAGAAATTGTGCGCGTTCGGCCAATTGCGAAACGCGACCGGCGGAAGATCGAGCCACGGAAATCCGCCGTAAGGCTGGTTCATCACGTTCACGCGGACTTCTTCTTTCACCACGTCGCGCTGGTTGCGCAGATTTTCGTCGTCCACCTTCAGCGCGCGCATGCGATCGGCTTCCAGCCAGAGCACGCGTTCCAGCGCGTTGGACGGGACAGACTCGAAATAATTGGTGATGTCGTAATTCGTCGTGCCGTTTAACATGCCGCCCGAGGAATTAATCAGGCGAATGTGTTCCATCTTGCCGGCGTTTTCGGAACCTTGAAACATCATGTGCTCGAAAAGATGCGCGAAGCCGCTGCGCCCACGAGGCTCCAGGCGAAAGCCGATCTGATAATAAACGCCGACGGTGACCACCGGTGCAGAGCGGTCCGGCGAAATCACCACGCGCAAGCCGTTCGCGAGCGTTGCGTGTTCCACTGGGATGTGCAGATTCTTCAATGCGAGTTCCTCCTGGAATTTTTCAGAGCGCGATCGAACTGTTTCAGAGTTGCATTTGGATTTTTCGCCAGCACGCGCGCGGAAAGGCGCACTAGCGCGGCGTAGGAGTCGCCGAATTCGCGCGGGTGCCCCCGCAAAGCGCGCTGATGTTTTTTTACAGTGGCGTAATCGCCGCGCGAAGCAGGCCCGGTCCACGCGGCGCGCGCGCCGTGCTTTTCAAAATTGTCGAGCATCTGGCGCATCAGCGGCAGCAACGTCTGCACCGCGTGCGGCCGCGTGAATCCAAGCTTGATCAGCATTTGCGCGGCGGCTTCGGTTAGCGCCAGCGCGTGCCCGGCAACCAGCGTGCCGGCGGCGTGATATGCGGGTTTGCTGCTCGCTTGCGACCGGCACGGGAACGCCGCCCAGAGCACGAGCGATCGCGCCAGCGGTCCGGCGGGCGCGCGCATCGCCTTCGATGGCGAAAATCACGCCCTGCAGATTCGGCCGCGAATTGTTGGTAAATGTTTGCATCGGATGAATCGAGCCGGTGGCCGCGCCGCAACGCGCGAGCGCTCGCAGCACCGAATTGTCCAGCGCGCCGCTCGAGTGCAGCACCACTTTTCCGCGGCTTTTATTGCCTGCAAGCTTGGCCAGCCGGCGCGCCACTTCCTCCAGCGCATCGTCCGGCGTAGCTAACAGAATAACATCGGCATCCATAACCGCGCTTGTGAGTGTGGCGAACGGCTGCCCCGCGCCAATCGCGCGCACCGCGGCGCGGGAATGCGCGGCAGAGCGCGTCACCACCGCGCCGATGCGCCAACCGAGCCGGCGCAGCGAGCGGCCCAGCGCGCGGCCCAAGCGTCCTGCGCCGACGATGGAAACAGAGCGCGACATGCAAAGTGATAGCATAGCGTGTTCGTACCACCCGCGGTGGAGGAAATTCACAATTGCATTGGTTCGCAACGGGATTGCTCGGCTGCATCGCACTGGCGTGGCTGCTTGCGGCGATTGATTTGGCGCGCGGCGCGCTGCTCATTCCGGCGCTGCAGCAAGTGCAAGCACGTTTGGCGGAACGCGGCGGCCACAATGGCAATCCGGCAGCCGCGCCGCGCGTTTCGATTTTATTTTCGGCGCTGGATGAGGCTGAAAAATTGCCCAAGGCGCTGGAGACTTTTCTGGCGCAGGATTATCCGGACTATGAAGTGATCGCCGTTGACGACCGCTCCGAAGACGCCACCGGCGAAATTTTGGACGCTGCGGCGCGCGCGAATTCCTGCCTGAAGGTCGTGCACGTCACTTCCCTGCCCCCCGGCTGGCTCGGCAAACCGCACGGATTGCAAACCGCTTTCGAACATTCCAGCGGCGAGTGGCTGGTCTTCACGGATGCGGACGTGCGCTTCCAGCCGGACGTATTGCGCGCCACCATCGCCCTCGCCAAAGAAAAACACTGGGACCACTTGACGCTGCTGTGCCACGCGGAAATGTTCACCGCGGGCGAAAAAATCGCCATGACGTTTTTTGGAATGGCGTTTCTGCTGGGCTTCCGGCCGTGGCGCGCGAGTGATCCGCGATCCAGCGCGTACGTGGGCGTGGGCGCGTTTCAGCTGATCCGCCGCAGCGCGTACGAAAAAATGGGAACGCACCGGCGGCTGGCCATGGAAGTGGTGGACGATGTGAAGCTGGGAAAATTGGTGAAGGAAGCGGGCTTTGTCTCCGGAGTGGCGAAGGCGGGGCGCGCGGTGAGCGTTCATTGGCACGCGGGGCTGGGTAATATTATTCGCGGCACGACGAAAAATTTCTATGCGGCCACCGGTTTCCGCTTCGGGGCGGCCTGCGGGCAGGTCGCGGGGATCTTGTTGATGTTCCTGCTGCCGTGGGTGGCTCTCCCTTTTGTGCATGGGCTCGCGCGAGGATTCGCGGCTGCGGCGATCGTACTGCCGGTGATGGCGCAGGCCGGAGCGGCGCTGGAATTTGGTGAATCGCCTTTGTATGCGGTGACGCAGCCGCTCGGCGCTTTGATTTTTGCGTGGATGCTGGTGCGCTCAACAATTGTGACGTTGCGGCAGGGCGGAATTCGCTGGCGCGGGACGTTTTATGCGATTGAGGAGTTGAAGCGTGGCGTGGTCTGAAGGCGCCAAAGCATTTAACACCGCAGACGCAGGGTAAGGCATTTTCACTTAAAGAAAGAATAGCTCAAAAAGATGAAGTGGAAGTCCACGCCGGGATTGAAGTCGTGGCGATAGGCGTTGGAAATGTGCTGATATTTGTAGCCGAAGCGCCAGGCACGATCGCGCGAAGAATTGAACCAGTCCACTCCTGTTTGAAAATCGAAAGTAAAATTAAATTGCGTGCCGCCGGGAACATCCACCGGCACGGGCCTCACAGATGCCACAAATCCCGCCGTTGACGCGATGAACGGCTGGAAACGGTGCTCGCGCCGGAAATTCAGTTTCAATCCAATAGGATTTACGCCGCCGCCATACACCGTTTCACGCCCATTCGCGCAATACGCGGTTTCGTTGGGCGTCGGCATGCAGACTGCGTAGCTGTACTGGCGCACGGTTTCGACAGGAATGACGTCCAGCGTATATTGCAGGGCGGTCCTGGGTTTGTCGTAGAGCGTCCGCGCGTAACGCAGCGCAAATTCGCCGAGCTGACGGTTGGACTCGATGCCAAAAACGTGGGAATTGCCGAGCGAGTAGCCGCCCCACACGGCGAATTCGTTGCCGGGAGGATATAACGGTGCCGGCGGCGCGGGCGGTGGGGGCGCCTGTGCGCGCGCGACGGTTGGCACGGCAAGAATCGCAAGCAACGCGAGCAGACACGGGGCTAGTTGAGTGCAAGCGATGAATGATTGAAATTTGCGCACTGGTCTTTTCTCTGTTCGGCAATGGGAACAAAAGATATTAGTCGATATTGCAGAAATTTTCAGCGTGACGCGGCGCCTGGTGCCGCACCCGGCAATGTTGGGTAGGCTTGTACCGCAGAGGCGCAGAGGCCGCAGAGAAAGGCGGTGATGCGCGCGCTGCGGCACCGTTATTGCCGCCAAGACATTGCGCCCTGCGCTAAATCTTGGCAGATCGTTTGCGAGCTTTGGACGGGACTTTGGGCTTAGGCGACGACGACGGCGTGGCGTCCGTGGTTGTGGCAACCGCAACATCCTCGCCGGCATTCGCGGCGGCGGCAGCCGCAACCGGCGGCTCCATCGAAGGCGAAGAAAAAATAGCGCCCAGGTCGCGTTGCTTCAGCGCGCGCACCCGGTCGCGGATGCTCGCCGCTCGTTCGAATTCGAAATTTTTAGCCGCTTCGCGCATTTGCGTTTCCAGTTGCGCGATGGCCTGCACCATTTGCGCTTCGCTGGTGATTTCGCCGATCACCGGTTCGTCGGCCGGCACTGTGATGTAATCGGCTTCGATAATGCGCGCCAGCTGCATATCCACGGACTTGATGATCGATTGCGGCGTGATGTTATGGTCCCGATTATACGTTTCCTGAATCGCGCGGCGGCGGCTGGTTTCGCCGATGGCCTGGCGCATGGAATCGGTCATGCGATCGGCGTACAAAATCGCGCGGCCTTCCACGTGCCGCGCGCAGCGGCCCATCGTCTGGATCAAAGACGTAGCGCTGCGCAGATAGCCCTCTTTGTCGGCGTCCAGAATCGCTACCAGCGAAACTTCCGGCAAATCCAGCCCTTCGCGCAGCAGATTGATGCCGATCAGCACGTCAAATTCGCCGCGGCGCAGGTCGCGCAGGATGCGCACGCGCTCCAGCGTATCAATTTCAGAATGCAGGTAGCGCACGCGTATGCCGACTTCCGCAAAGTATTCGGCCAGGTCTTCGGCCATGCGCTTGGTGAGCGTCGTCACCAGAATGCGTTCGTTGCGCGCCGTGCGCTGCCGGATTTGTTCCAGCAGATCGTCCACCTGGCCCTTCACCGGACGAACTTCCACTTCCGGATCCACCAGGCCCGTGGGACGAATCACCTGCTCCACCACCACGCCGCCGGTTTTCGTCAGCTCATACGGTCCGGGCGTAGCGGAAACGTACACCACTTGATTCGTGCGATGCTCAAACTCCTCGAAAGTCAGCGGACGATTATCCAACGCCGAGGGCATGCGAAAACCGTAGTTCACCAAAGTCTGTTTGCGAGAACGGTCGCCGTGATACATGGCGTGCAGCTGCGGCACGGTCTGGTGCGACTCGTCCACCACCAGCAAATAATCGGAGGGAACGTAATCCAGCAGCGTCGGCGGCGCTTCGCCAGGCAAGCGCCCGGAAAGATGGCGCGAATAATTCTCGATGCCGTGGCAATAGCCAATCGTGCGCATCATTTCGATATCGAAATTGGTACGCTGCACGATGCGCTGCGCTTCCACGATCTTTCCCTGGCGGCTCAGCTCCCCTTTCCACCATTCCATTTCTTCGTAGATGCTCTGGATGGCGCGCTCGCGTTGCTCGGCGGGCAACACGTAGTGCGTTTTCGGATAAATCGGCTGGCGCGTGATGTCGCCTTCGCGCGTCAGGCGAATTTGGCCGGTCAGCGGGTCAATCTTGCGGATGGCTTCGATCTGCGTGCCCCACAGTTCAATCCGAACCGCGAGATCGTCGTAGGGCGGATAAATTTCAATGATGTCTCCGCGCACGCGAAAAGTGCCGCGACGCAAATCCTCGCCGCGCTCGTATTGAATTTCCACCAGCTTGCGCAGAATCGTCTCGCGATTGATGGACATGCCCTTTTCCAGCAGCAGCATCATCCCGTAATACGCTTCGGGCGACCCCAGGCCGTAGATACAGGAAACGGAAGCGACGATGATCACGTCGCGCCGCTCAAACAGCGAACGCGTGGCGCTCATGCGCAGCTTGTCCAGCTCATCATTAATGGTGGATTCTTTTTCGATGTAGGTGTCGCTGGCCGGCACGTACGCTTCGGGCTGGTAATAATCGTAGTAGCTGACGAAATATTCCACGGCGTTGTCGGGGAAGAACGATTTGAATTCGTGGAACAGCTGCGCGGCCAGCGTCTTATTGTGGGCCAGCACAATCGTCGGGCGATTGATCTCCTCGATCACCTTGGCCATCGTGAAAGTTTTGCCCGAGCCGGTGACGCCCAGCAGCACCTGGTGGCGGTCTCCGGCGGCGATGCCGGAAAGGAGCTGCGAAATGGCTTGGGGCTGGTCGCCGCGGGGTTCGTAGTCGCTGGCTAGCTTGAAATTCATGCAGAAGTCCTCAGCGCGCAAAACGCGCTATGTTGAAAACTCCAATTATAACAAATTTGGGCGGGACGTGCTTGAGGCTGCCGACGACTCGCGAAGCGTTGTCTTGACCCGTCGCGGGGCTGACACCTTGCCAAGCTGGGGCGCAGCCTGCCTGCGGTAGGCAGGCAAGCAGCGCCCCTACCTCTATCAGACTGCCTTGGATCATTTACCAAGGTTCGCGCTGGTCAGCGGCGCGTGGTTTTGTAACTGAAAAGCTTCTGGCATTCCTTGCGCAGGAAACCGCCGGTTACGGGAATTCGGTGATTGCCCTTACGGAAAACGTATTGGCAGGAGATGAGGCACGCTCGCCACTTATACACTTCCGTACCGCACTTGCGGCCGTATGCGGCAATGTCTTCCTGCGAAACGCCGTAAACCACTGCGCCGATTCTGGACCACACGCACGCGCCGGCACACATCGCACAGGGTTCGTGCGTCGAGTAGAGCACGAAATCGGGCAGATACCGGCCGTAGCCGCTGCACACGTATTTCAGCGTTTCAATCTCCACGTGCTTGATGCTCGAGCCCGAAGTTTTCACGCGATTGCCGGCGCTGCTGATGACCACCTCGCGTTTGCCCACCAGCCGGGTGATGACCGCGCCTATTGGATAGTCGCCACGGTCGCCCGCCAGCTTGGCCTCCGAAATAGCCAGCTCCATGAACTTCTTTTTCGGTTGGTAAGATGCAGGAATCATGCCGATTGATTATATCCGTTTAACGCGGAAGTTTGTCAGGTGGCTACAGCTCAACGAACTTTGTAGGTTGTGGCTGCTAAAGCCACGACACAAATCGCACAGAATCCGAGCGGCTTCAGCCGCGGAAGTTCAGCCTTCGTTCCCGCGACACACACGCGTCAGGGCGCGGCAGCAACGTTCGGCAGCAGCGTGATTTCGGATTGCGTTTCCACTTGGCCGGCATAGTGCATTTTCGAGCCGGAAAGCGCGCTGACGATTTCGAAGTCCATTTTTTGCACGCTGCTTTGCGTGGAGCGCAGCAGCATGCCGCTCTGCAGCGAGATGGTGTCGAGGCTTTGGCCTTTGCCGGTCCACGTGCCGGAGGTGCGCAGTCCGTTGTGGCGATAATCTTCCGGTGTGGCGTCCGCGTTCGCGGAACCGTGGCGCAGAATATCGAAGCTCGTGAGGATGACGGCGCAGACGAGGCCCGGCGAGGCGAGCGCAGTTGATTGTCCCGGCAGCTGGCACGGTTCATCGCGCAGATAACTCGATGCGGTGCGCCACAGCAGATTCGCGAGCGGCGTATTTTCCAGCGGGCGCTCGGCTTCCCACTTCTGCCCGATGGCAATTCCCTCCGCCGGCAGATTCGCGCTGGGCGAAAATCCGTTGATCCAGGCGCGCAGGGCGGCTGCCGCGGAAGGATTGGAGACGGCTTCATCGAGCCCGGTGATGTGCGAGATTTTTCCGTCCGCTTCGATGGTGAATTCCACCGAGCGGCCTTGCAGATTGTTGTATTGCGCGTCCAGAGCAGCCGCCGCGGGATCGTAGGCGTCGGTTTCCGTTGCGGCGCTGGCTTTTTCGTAGGTGGCGCGCAGGCGTGCGGCGGCAGGAGTGCCGCTCGATGGGGACTGCACGCCGACGACGTCGAGGCGCACCTCCAGGTACGCAACCTGCTTCAATTGCGAGGCCCCTTCGGGATCGGCGATCGGCGTGGTGGTCGTGCCGGTTGTCGTGGTTCGCGATTCGATGTGATAGCGGAACGATTCGCCCATGGTGAAATTCGGGATCAGATGAATGCGCGGCGAGGCGGCGTCGCCGATGACCGCGCACAGCATCGCGAGCATCAGAGTTGCAATGGATGCCAAGCAACACGCCCACGCAGTCAGACGGCGCTGCTTCAATTCCTTTGCTCCGTGGTTTCTTGCTCGCCGGCGCGCGGCGCTGCCGGATTCACTGGCTGGATATTCGGGGAGCGCACCGGTCCGGTCAGATTGAAAAGTTGCGCGGCGATGGCCGCTGGGCGAGGTGCGTTGTTCGCGCTGGCGGCAGGAATCACGCGGAGCTGGAGGTTAAGGTTATGCGAAAAATCCACGGAGCCGGAGGCGGCGACGTCCTGCGCGGCACCGCTAAAGCGCAGCCGTTGGAATGTGACTTTCCCATTGCCACATGCAAAGACGGCCGTGGCCGCGGGAAACGAACTCGCGCCCGGGCGCGGCTCCGCTTCGCGCAAGGATTCCAGCAAGCTGATATTTTGCAGTTTGGCGTCGGTGATATGCGCGCTACCGCGGCATTCCAGCGAAGAAACCAGATCGGCGCGCGTCGCTCCGCTGGATTCCAGAACAAATTCGCCGGAAGCCGAGCCCGCAAACAGATCGGCCAGCGCGGGAAACGCGGAAGTAAGCGCGGCAAGTTCGACGCCGGAGTAATCGAGGCTGAGGCGATAGGCAGGCGTCGCAGTGAGTTGCGCATCCAGCGAGCCTTCCAGCGCGCCACCATAAAATTGGGCCGTGGCCCGCGAAACTGCGATGTGCCGCCCCCCGATCTTTACGCCGCTCTGCACATGGCGCAGCGCCAAAGGCGTTAACGCAAATTCTTCTATATTGATGCGGCCTTCCGCACGAAGATTTTCCGGCACAGCGTTCGCGGGCGAGCTGGAATTCAGGAACGGCAACATGCGGTCCAGAAAACTTTGCCGCCAGCGCGGATTAAGCCAGCGATCGACGTCCGCGGCGGAGAGCACGTCGGTGGAGAGCGCGAACTGCCACGCGGCGGCGCCCCAGGTGTCGGCGAGGCGATCGTCGTGGTGATCGAACGTGCCGGTCCAATGCGCGCCGAATGCTTCGGCGGACGTGAGTGCGATGTGGCGCAAGCCCGGCCGCAATTCCGCGCGGGCCCTGATCTGCCTCACCGGTTGATTCAAGAACGGCGTGAGCAGCGAACCGCCGGCCGGTTCCCCGCCCCACTCGACGCTGCCCACGGCCTGCGTCTGCCAGGGAAAGCGCGCACCCTGCCAATGCAAATCGCAGCGCACCGGACCGCCCAGATCCCAGCCGCGCGAAATATTCCACCCGAGGGCGCCCGCAGTAGAGATCAGATCGCGGACTTGGGCTAGATTTCCGGATAGATGATAGACGGGGAAATCGCGCTGGCCCGCGGCGGCAATGGCTTCCAGGTGAGCCGAGCCATCCGCAGCTCCGAAGGATAGCGTCGCGGGCAGCAGCGAAAACATTTCGCGCTCGTAGCGGAACTGCGCCTGGCTCAGGTGCGCTGGTACACGCAGCGCAGGTCCCGCGAGATTCGCGTTCGCTATCGCGCCGGCCGCGGACTCCAAATGCAAGGGCCACGCCGAAAATCCCGCATGCACGCTCGCAGAGCCGCGCAGCGTAACATCAGCAGACACATCGGAATGAAACGCGCGAATCCAGGCGAGCACGTCGCTCAAATCTAGCTGCGACTGCGTGATTTCGAATTGCGCGGGCGCGTTGCCGTCGAGGCTGTTCGACGCGGGCCCTGGTTCCGGCTCCGCCGCGGACGGCCAGGCGAAATGCGCGTCGGCACGCGCCCAGGAATGCGGAGCCTCGATCGTCGCCTCCGTGATGTCCAGTCCCGAAGCGAGCGGATAGAGAATCATTTTCGCGTTCACGTTGAGCGCCGGATTATCCGGGCGCACCGCGAAATCCCAGCGATGCAAGCGGCGCAGTTCGGCGCGGCCTTGCAGCACCCAATTGCTGCCTTCAGTCTCCGCATGCACCAGCAGGCCCAAGCCTCCACGAACGCCAAAATCGTAGCCATGCGCGAGGTGCAGCAAATCGGAAAGCGAAGCATCGTCCCACGCCAGATCCAGAACCGCAGGCCGCAGGCGCGATGACGTGCCGCCAACGTGACCGGAAACGCGAATCGTGCCGGCCTGCTGCAGCAGCACGGCGGCGCGCGTTGGAACCGCTTCGAGGTTGAGCGTCCAGCGCCCGGAGCGATCCGGTTCCATGTATCCGTTTACGTTGGTCAGGGCAAACGGAAGTTTTTCGTCGCCGCGTTTGAAATTGATGCGGCCCGAAGTCACATCAATGCGCCCGAAGCGCACCGCAGGAGCTGTTGAAGACGACGGCGCGGCGGAAGCCGTGGATTTCGGCAGCCACTCGGCGACGTTCCAGTCGCCTTCGGCATTGCGCACCAGATTCAAACTGGGACTTTCTAGCGCAATCGCGCCCAGTTCCATGTGGCCGCGGAAAAGACTTTGCCAGCGCAGGCGCACCGTCAGCGAATCGGCGTGCAGAAAATATTCGTGCCCGAAACGCGGGTCTTCGCCGAACGTCACCGCTTGCGCTTCCAGCGTGGGCCCGCCCCACAGTGAAAAATCGTAGCGGCCGACTTCGACACTGCGGCCAAAAACAGATTCCAGGCGCGCCGTCAATCTGCGTTGCAGGCGCGTGTGGCGGATCAGCAGCGAGACGCCGAAACCGGCGAGCCACACGCAAATCATCAGCGCGACGAGCCAGCGGAGCCAGCGCGTCCAGGAACGACGCCGCGGCGCCGCCGATTCCAGCGGCGCTGTGTGGGGCACGGGTTCTGAAAGTGTTTGCGACATGACTAACGGCGGCGCGCGGCCACTGCGTTAATGGACCTCGCGCAACATGCGATTCCAGCGGGTTTGCGCGCGCAGGTGCAGCAGCGTCTGGCCAATTCCGCGCAGCACGCTGGGCACGCCGCGCGAGCGATAATCATCGGATGTGGCGCGCACCGACCAGTAGATCAGCATCGGCTTGCCCATGATCGCGTCGCGATCCACGAAACCCCAGTAGCGGCTGTCCGCGCTGTGGTCGCGATTATCTCCCATCGCGAAATAATGATTGGCAGGAACGACCAGCTCGCCTCCGCGCACGTAATCGAAAAGTTGTTCGGCCCATTCGCGCCGCGCCGTGAATTCCAGCGCTTCGCGATTGGCGGGCGGAAAATTATCGCCGTAAGGATCCTGATAGGCCGGGTCGCGCACCACATACGGCTCCCGCAGCAGTTCCCCGTTGATATAAACGCCGCCGTTCACGATGCGCAGGCGATCGCCGGGCAGCCCCACGACGCGCTTCACATAATGCGGATGATCGTCAAACGGAAATTTAAACACGATGATGTCGCCGCGCCGGATATCACGGTACGGCAGAAATTTGTCGTACCACGCGCCCGTGCCTTCGAAGATAAATTTATTCACGAAGACGTGGTCGCCGATCAGCAGCGTCGGTTCCATCGAGCCTGACGGAATTTTGAACGCTTGCACAATGAAGGTAGTGCCGAACAGCGCCAGCAGCATCGTCACCAAAAGCATTTCCAGAAATTCCGCCAGGCCGCTGCGATGAAGCACAATTTTCCGCGGCGGCGCGGGCAAGCCCGGAGCGGCGAGCGATGCGGCCTCGGGCGCGGGCGCAGGTAGCGCAGTGGTTTCAGATGCCATGCGTTCACTTTAGCAGCTTGGGGAAAAAATCAGCAAGCGGGGATCGATGGGGCAGCGGTCATGCAGAAATCGAAGAGAGATCCCTGCCTGCGGCGGGCAGGCTTCACCCGCTATCGCGCGTTCAGGATGACGTCGTATCACGCGACTCGGCAATCTTTGTAGGTCGTGGCTTTAGCCACGACACCAACGCAGAATAAGCTGGCCGGCTTCAGCCGCTGAAGTACCGATTTTGCAGTTCTCACACAGACTCTGAGGCTCAAACCTACAGGGGACCTGGAGCATCACGGGACTCGAGAATCTCCAACGCCGCGCTGGCAGCCTGCTGCTCGGCCTCTTTTTTGCTGCGCCCGGTGGATGCGGAGAGCCGTTCACCGCCGTGCCAAACCTCCACTTCAAAAACTTTCTGGTGCTCGGGGCCAGACTCGCTGCGAATGCGATATTCGACCGGCGACCGCGCGCGTTGCTGCAGCCATTCCTGCAACGCCGACTTGTGGTCCGCGCGCTCCAGCCCTTCGCCGTGACCCGATAAGACAGGGTCGAGCACCGTGCGCTGCAAGAAAGCAGCAGCAACTCCAAGCCCCGCATCCAGGTAAATCGCCGCCAAAATAGCCTCGTAAGCGTCGGCCAGCAGCCTTTTCTTGTCGCGCCCACCGGTTTTCTCTTCGCCGGGCCCCAGACGAAGATAGTGCCCGAGCTTCAACTTCTTCGCCGCAGCATGAAGCGAAGTGGCGCTGACCACGCGCGCCAGTCCCTTGGAAAGCTGGCCCGAATCCCAATCAGGAAACGAACGGCAGAGGTGTTCACTCGCGATCAATCCGAGCACTCGGTCGCCCAGGAATTCCAGGCGCTCATTGTCCGTGCCATTGGAAGACTGCCGATGCGAGCGGTGCGTGAGCGCGCGATCGAGTTCCTCGGGCCGCTGAAAATGGTGGCCGAGAATCGCCTCGAGTTCGGCGCGCTCCTCTGGTGTCATGCCGCGATCACCGCAGTGCCTACTTCGACGGCGCAGGCGTGGCTGCGGCCTGCTTCTTGGCGTCCGCGCCCATTTGTTTGCAACGGTCCTGCAGTCCGCCGGGCAGCGCGGCGCACTTCGCGAAGGCGTCGGCGGATTCAGAGAAGCGCTTCAGGCGAGTGAGTTCCACGCCCATCACATAATAATCGGTGGGGTCCTGATTGGCGGCGTCGGCCGTGGATTTTTTCAACTCGGCGATGGATTGCTCGTAGTCCTGGCGGCGGAAATAAATCAGGCCCAGGCCGCTGTGCGCCTGGGACTCGCCCTGCGCCTTCACCTTGGCGAACTGCTCGTCGGTCATATTCGCGGGCTTGGGGAGCGCCGCGAGAACCTCCAAAGCATGCTTTTCGTATTTCTCGCCCTTATCGAGCCGGTTGTCGGCCGCCAGATCGTTGGGATCATAATTGTGCGGGATCACCCAACCCACCAGTACGAGTACGGTGACGTCGTCCGGATTAAGAGCAAGCGTCTTATCGGCATCCGCATACATTTTCGGAAGATCCTGCTTGGAATATTCCGCTGTCGTCAGCCCTTGATAGACTTGCTCGACATACTTGCCACTGGGATATTTCTGCACGTACTGCTCGCCCAGCTGAATGCGCTTGTCCGCGTCTTCCGGTTTCGTATCGCTGAAGGTTTTATAGGCCGCCTCTTCTTCCGGATCGGCTTTCGCCACTGTGGGCGCGGCCGCGGCGGCGGTTTGCCCATCCTTCTGAGTCTGCGGTTGCGCCTGCGATTGAGAGCCAGCGGCAGCAGGCGGCGGCGCCTGCTGAGACTGCGCGAAAGAATCTGGCACGGCAAGGAACACGGCGAGGAGCACCACCAGAGCTGCGAGACCACAGCGGATTGAACGGAGCGTCATTTTTTGTTGCCTTCCTTTTTTGGAATAACTCCCAACCTGCGCCCGGCCGCCGGGTATTGGCTGCTGGTACAGGTCGAAGCTTATTGTTTCGGCGGCGCGCCCGTGTCACCTGCGGCGCCTGCACCGCGCGGATTGTACGGCGCGTCAATTCCGCGCTGCGCGGCCACGCGTGCCGCTTCCGGCGCGCCGGCAATCCCCAGCGCCGCGCGATATTCGCTCAGAGCCTGGTCGCGCTCTTCCGCGAAATCATGCAAGCGTCCCAGATACACGTGCGACCAGGAAACGATCCCCGGATCGGGAGCCGCACTCGCTGCAGCGGGCGCTTGGCCTGCGGCGGCTGCCGCCGGCGCAGCGGCTACCAACTTTTCAAACAACTCCTGCGCGCGGTCGGCGTCATGATTCAGCAACGACGCAACGGCCAAACCGAAATTCGCCCGGGCGTTCTCCGGATATTTCACCAGGATCTTCTCAAACGTCTTGCCGGCCGCCACCGCATCCTGCAAAGCGATCTCATGATCGCCCTGCGCCAGCGCGCTCTCCAGCTCCGATTGCGGATTGGCCGTTTGCCCCGGCTGCAATCCCCCGCGTGCGCCGCCTGGCGCTGCTTTTTCCGTGCCGGCTTCCGGCAATGCTGCGAACTGGAAATTCTGCAGCCGCTTCTGTTCGGCGGCCAGGTCGATCCCGTCAATCACGTCCGGGAAATAATACGACATCGCAGGCTCCGCTTTCTCAAACTTCTGCAATTGCACGACGAACGAGCCGGACCATGATGAATCCGGCCTGGTCATCTTCCACCAGCACCGCTTCCTCTTTATCCGGCTTCAGATGGCGAATGCGCAGCTCCACGGCCTTGATCAGGCATTCGTCGGCGTAGGCCATGAAGTCGTTCTTGTATTCGGCGCCAAGGCGCGGCGCGCGCGCCGCGATATTCAGCAGGCCGCGCTTTTTCATCACGGACTCGCGGTATTTCAGCAGCAGCGGATCGAGCAGGAAATGCAGATAGGCGTGGCGAACATCCGCCTCCGGAAATTGCGGGCCGCCGTCCACCACGATCGCGTAATGATCGCCGTTGTTGCGGAAATTGGTGCGATTGCCGACCAGCGGCTCGATGTACACCGTGAAGGAATGCGCGTAGCGCGGTTTGTAAATCTCGCGCAAGTAGCCGTCGCAAACGGTGACCACGCGGCGCACCGGAGACTGGTAGCGCTCGATGGCGCGATTGTATTCCGGTTCCACCGCGGCCCAACGCAGATCCAGATGCGCTTCGTGATAAAAATTGGCGAGCACTTCCTGAAATTCTTCGATCGCCAGCACGTCGGGCGGCAAGGCGTCGTGGCCCAGCAGGAACGTAAAGCTCGGCGGCGGGCCGATCACCAGCGCAAAAGTGATGTAACGCGAAAGCGTCTCACCGGGATCAGCCAAAGCGTAATCGCGATAGAACTGGCGTAACGCGTCGGTTGCAGGCCCTTGCAGCTTCAGCATTTCCCCGCGCAGCGCCAGGCGCGAAGGCATTTCGCTCAGCGTGCTCTCGTCGGCGGCAAATCCCGGCCGCATCCAGCGCGCACATCACCGAGAAAATCGATTGGCTGGCCTCGACGCTCACTCCGGTCTGCGCCTCCGGAGGGCCAGCCTGTCCGCGCGTCGCCGGCGTGACGGCGGTGCCGAGCAAAATGATCATGGCCGCGAGAAAAACGTGCGCTGAAAATTTCTGGGAATGCTTAGAGATGATGAAACTCCTCACCAATTTCGTCGCATTGCCTGCATTTGATTCGGAAACTCGCGCGCTGCCCCGTGCAGAGCGCGTGTCTCGTATAAAAGATGCAGAGAGACTCTAAATGGCAGCTTGGGCAGAGTCAAGGAGGGAGGAGGCATTCAAGCTGTGCGACAACTCGAAAATCTTTGTGTGTCGTGGCTCTAAAGTGTGTGCCAGAACTTGGGAATCTTTGTGGGTCGTGGCTTTAGCCACGACATAAACCGCGCAGAACCGGAGCGGCTTTAGCCGCTGAAGTTCCAATTTTGCAGTTGTCACACAGACGCTTCAGTAGCCTCAAGGCGACGGTCCAATGGCAACAGACCCGCGCGACGCGCAACCTCAGCCGCGCACGCGCACTTCGCTGAAGCTGACCAGCACGCGACCGCCGGCCTGCGGGCGCCCGAAACTGAATTGCGGGCGGAAACGCGAGAAGAGCATCACCTGATCCAGCTGGCGTTGCACCGCTGGATCATTCGGACCGGAGAGAATCTTGTAATAGACCACCTCGCCCGATGCGTTGAGCGTGGCCTCCAGCAGCAGCTGGCCGGATTCGGAATGTGCCGCAGAGCCCACGACGCCCGGCACGGGGAACGGTGCCAAGCTTTCCAGGCGCGCCGGCTGCACCAGATTCAGCGGCAGATCGTTGGGAACGATGCCGGTCATGGGAACGCCTACCAGAATGTTCTGCACGATCAGAACGAAGGCGACCAGAGCCGTCAAAATTCCGCCCGTGGCCGGAACTGCCAGAGGCTTCAGAATATTTTCAAACATCACCGCAGCGCGAGACCACATGCGCCGCACATCTGCCCAAGGAGCACCGGACTGCACAGCGCGCATACGAATTCGCACCACAAGGTCCGCAGGCGGCGGAGCCGGCGCAACCGTTGCCAGGCAAACCGCCAAGCGGCGGAAGCGCTCCAGCTGCACGTTGCAACCTTCGCAGGCCACCAGATGTTCGCGGACCAGACTGTGTTGCCGCGGCGAAATCGCGCCGTCGAGATATCCCGGGAGATAGCGTTCGGCCTGGCGGCAATTCATCGGAGACCTCTCAACGACCGTGCGGAAACGTGCGCGGCCACGGGCGAAAGTGACGGCGCGGATGTGGTGACGGGCGGCGATGGATGCTGATGGGAATGCAGCTCAGAAGTTGCCGGATACGACAGGCCCGCAGGCTCCGGAGATGCGGCAGGGGTCCGTTCAGGAGCGCGCACCAACGGATCGAGAATTTCTTTCAGCAGCCGGCGGCCGCGCAGGATGCGGGATTTCACGGTGCCAACGGATACCTCCAGCACTTCAGCCACCTCTTCGTAGGACAAACCTTCCAGGTCTCTTAAGATCACGGCGCTGCGGAACGAATCCGGCACTTGCGCCAGCGCGCGGCGAACCGTGGCTTGCATTTCGTGCGTCTCGCACTGTTCCAAAGGCGACGCTTCCGAATCCTTCAGATCCAGCGCGGGATTTCTGCCTTCTTCTTCCGCGTCGATCGAAACTTGCTGCCGGTGATGCCGCCAGCACCAGCGGCGATGGTTCAGGGCCTGACGAACGGAGATGCGATACAGCCACGTCTTCAGCGAACTGCCTTGCCGGAATCCGCGAATCCCGCGAAAGGCGCGCAGGAAAACTTCCTGCGTCACGTCGGCGGCGTCGGCCGAATCCGAAAGAATGCCGTAAACCAGGTTGTACACGCCTGCGTGATAATAGGTGACCAGCCAGTCGAATGCCGCGTCCGAGCCCGCTTGCAGCTCGGTCACCAACTCAGATTCGTCGCGGCCCCACGGCAGTGATTGCGCAAAGTCGGACATGCCGTTCTGTTTCCCTCCCGAAGCGCCGAGCTTCAGGGCGTGTCCTTCTAAATAATTAGACACCGGATGCCCTGAATCGTTTCAAGCATAGCAGAAAATGCGGAAGCGAGTATGTGCCGAAGGTACTGCCGCGGCCGGCTTTGGTTTGAGACTGTAAACGGTTTAGATTGATGCTGGTAGCGATTTCGCGGTGGAAGGTTGGTGGAGCCGACGGGGTTCGAACCCGTGACCTCATCGATGCCATCGATGCGCGCTCCCAACTGCGCTACGGCCCCACGGTGCTCATTAACTTATAGCACCCGCGCGGCGCGGGGTCAAACACGCTCGCAGTACGGTTTTCTCCAAGCAGCGACGTCGTTGACCGCCGCTCGGTCGTACCATTGACTTAGTCCATGGACTTAGTCTACTGTGACGAGCATGGAAGTAAATATTCATGAGGCCAAGACACATTTGTCGCGACTGCTGCAGCGCGTGGCGGAGGGCGAAGAGGTTGTCATCGCGCGTGCGGGCCAACCCATTGCGCGCTTGGTTCGAATTCAGCCGGAGAGAGCCACTCGTCCCTTGGGGATGTATGAGGGCTCCGTCGTGGTTCCTGATGACTTCAACGATCCCCTGCCCCCCGAATTGCTCGCGCAATTTCTGGGAGTAGAAGTAGCAGAGCTTCCGAAAAGCCCGGCAAAAAAGAAGCGAAACGCCGGAAGCGAAAATGAGGTACCTGCTCGATACCTCTATATGGTTATGGAGCATCGGGTCGGTCGGCAAGATCAATCAGCTAGGCCGTGACCTGCTGGCGGACGGAACACAGGATTTTTATCTCTCCGCCGCCAGTAGCTGGGAAATTAGCATTAAAGCGTCATCTGGAAAACTGCCGTTGCCGGGGCCGCCACCGAGTTTTATTCCCCGGGTTTTGGCTGAACAGGGCATTACCCCTCTCCCAATACTTCATCAGCATGCGCTTGCCGTCTACGACCTGCCAAAGCATCACGCCGATCCGTTTGATCGGTTGCTAATTGCGCAGGCGCAAATGGAGGCGATGGTCGTCCTCACCTCGGACAGCATTTTTCGAAGATACGCGGTGGCAATTGTGTGGTGCGGCTAAGATATTTGGTACCCGCTTCCGCGATTTGCACGCGGTTACACACCGCCGATTCAGTGGCCGCCTTTGAACCAGCTGTACCCGACAGTGAATAGGAACGTCGCGTTATATCCCGGGTTGTGTCTGCCGATGCTGGCATTGGACAAATGTCCAAACGTAGCTTCTGCGGAAAACGCGTGGCGCGGCTTCACAAACATGTACGTGCCGAATGCCAGCCCCTCCGTGAAATTTACGGCTGCGGTGTTGCCCGGAGGAACATTGCTGGTGGTGAACACCGTGCCGCCAACGATCCCAACGTACGGCGCATATTTATTCCAACTGGTGAAGTTCCACTGCCAGATCGCGGGCCTGATGCTGGCGCCGTACACTCCGCTAGCAGGCGGCAGTACGGCGTAAAGCGGCAGCACGTCCACGGCCCATTCGAAATTGCCGCGCAGGATGCCGGGCAAATGGTCGCCGGTTAGGATCCAGCCTCCGCGCCCGCCTCCGAATGCAAACTGAGTGCCGTCGGATTTGCCAAGTCCGGTCCCGCCGCCGGCGACAACGCCCAGTTCCCACGTGTGCTTTTTCAGAGATTGCGCAACCCAATCCTGCGCGACGGGCGCGGCGGCCGCGGCCGGCCCCGCAGGCGCATCCTGCGCGGCAGCCGCTGCGGCTAGAATCAAACCACAAAGAAATGTCGCGATCAGTTTCATGTCACTTCCTACCCGCTGCGAGTTTGCGGCGGCGCTGCGCTCGCATCGTGAATTGGCGAGCCTACGTGCGGACGGCCAGCGGGTCAAGCTGAAATCGCGGCGACACGATTCGTAAAATGCGCAGCCAGAAACAGCGTGGTATCACGGCACCGATGCGTCTAGAATGCTCGGGCCATGGCGAAAATCACATTTCTAGGTGCTGCGGGAACCGTAACGGGATCGAAGTATCTCCTCGAAGCAGCCGGCAAGCGTTTGCTGGTGGATTGCGGCCTCTTTCAAGGCTCGAAAGATCTGCAGCAACGAAATTGGAATCCACTGACGGTAGATCCCGCAACAATAGATTGGGTGCTGCTCACCCACGCGCACATTGACCACACGGGTTACCTGCCGCGCCTGGTGGCCGGCGGATATCGCGGCCCGGTGTACGCCGACGCCGCCACGCGCGAGCTCTGCAATCTGCTGCTCCCCGATTCCGCGCACCTGCAGGAAGAGGATGCGCTATTCGCGGCGCGCAAAGGCTACAGCAGCCACAAACAACCACTGCCCCTATACACCGTGGCGCAAGCACAGCAGGCCCTGGCGCGATTCCAGGAAATTCCGCGCGAGGATGTTTTCACCATCAGCCCGGAATTTTCCGTCCGCACCCACGATGCCGGGCACATCCTGGGTTCTACATGGCTGGAACTGACCATCACCGAGAACGGCAAAAACATTCTGATCGTTTTCTCCGGCGATATTGGCCGCTACGATCAACCGATTCTGAACGACCCGCAGCCGCCCTCGCGCGCCGATTTCCTGCTGTGCGAATCCACCTACGGCGATCGCGAGCACGGCACCGGCTCAGTGCCCGATGAATTGACCGACGTGATCAATCGCGTCGCCAAACGCGGCGGCTCGATCGTGATTCCCTCCTTCGCCGTGGGACGCACGCAAACTCTGATGTATTACCTGCGCGAGCTGGACGACGCGCAACGCATCCCCAGGCTGCCAGTGTACGTGGATAGCCCCATGGCCATCAGCGTCACGGATATTTACGCGCGCCACCACGAAGATCACGATCTGGATTTTACCAAGCAGGAGCAGCAAGGCGATCGCGACCCGCTGAATCTCCAGGAAGTTCACATGACGCGCGCGGTGGAAGATTCCAAGGCAATCAACAACGTCACTTCCCCCTGCATCATTATTTCCGCCAGCGGCATGGCCACCGGCGGGCGCGTGCTGCATCATCTGACCAAGCGCCTGCCGGATTCGCGAAGCGCGGTGCTGCTGGTGGGTTATCAGGCGGCCGCGACGCTGGGCCGCGCGCTGCAGGACGGCGCGCAGTACGTGCGTATCTACGGCCAGGAAGTTCCGGTGCGCGCCGAGATCGTGACGCTCGATCAACTTTCCGCGCACGCCGGCAGAAGCGAACTGCTCCGCTGGCTCTCAGGCTTTACCGCGCCGCCGCGACAAACTTTCCTGGTCCACGGCGAACCAAGCGGCCTCGAGGGCCTCCGCGCCGGCATCGCCAGCCGCTTTCACTGGCCCGTGGTCGTGCCCGCGTACTTGCAGACCTTCGATCTAAATACGTAAGAGCAGCCGCACCAGCGCATCGTTTCCACATGCGCGCTGCCGGAGACCAACGCCATATTCCGGCCGCGCTGCGCAGTGCTATACTCGGCTAAAGTTAGCCGGGGGTGCCCCATGAGCCGGCTTTATATCGGCCCCGTTGTAGTTTTAGCCTTCGCTGCCTGCCTGTTGCTCCCGTCGCGTTCGTCCGCACTAACAGGCGCTGCCGTCTCCCAGAGCGGCAACAATCTTACGATCAACGGCAATATTTATTATGAGGGCGGCGACGAGCCGGCCGCCAATGTATTAGTGCAACTGAACGACCCCGAAGGACAGTCGAGGCTGACGGAAGAAACCAACGGTTCCGGATGGTTCGAATTCCGGCGCTTGAGTCCCGGCACATACGCGCTGGCGATCGACGTGCAAGGATACGAGCGCGTAAGCACGACGGTGGATCTTTCGTTCATGCCCGCGAAAGACCTCGTCATCCGGCTAAAATCTACCTCCGCGGAAAAAAAGGCCGCGCAGGCCAGCTCCGTTTCCGCGCACGAGCTTTCTATGCCCGAAAAAGCTCGCGATCTGGTGATTTCCGGCAAGAAGAAATTGTACACGGAGAAAAACGCACCCGGCGCGCTGGAAGATTTTCAGTCGGCCATCGCGGCCGCGCCGGGTTACTACGAGGCTTTCTACTACGTCGGCATGGCCAACCTCTCGCTGGGCAAGCGCGACGAGGCCGAAATCAGTTTCAGGAAATCCTTCGACCTGAGCGGCGATAAATACTGCGAAGCGGAAGTGGGCTTGGGAACGATGATGCTGGACCGCCGGGATTTTGCGCAGGGAGAGATCACGGTACGCCGTGGCGTCACGTTGAATCCGGATTATTGGCTGGGACAGTACGAATTGGGCCGCGCCCTGCTCAATCAGGACAAAATCGCGGAAGCGCTGCAGTCAGCCTACCAGGCAAAATCCCTCGCGCCCAGCGCAGCCATCGTCTACCGCCTGCTCTCAAATATTCATCTGCGGCAGAAGGATTATCCGGCACTGCTCGCGGACATTGATTCGTATATCAAGCTCGATCCGGACAGCGCCGCAGGAATTCGCGCGAAGGAGTTGCGCGAACAGGTGGCGCGCAAAGTGGATACGGCGAAAGCGACGCCTGCTGCGCAAAAAACGCCCTAAGGAAGCACAGCAAGACAAACGCGTCTGCGCTGAACTTCGCGCCTATTCAACGCGCGGCAGCCTGCGCAGTGAATGCGGGAATCTCAATCGCGCGAAATCCCAGAACGAACATCGGATGCGGTGCCACGCGACCCCAGCGCGTCAAATCGTACTTCGCGCGGATGAAACGAATTTCCGGCTTCAGCGAAAGATCCAGCACCTGGCGCGTCTCGCCCCGATAAAAACGCTGCGGCATTTTCAGCAGCGGCATTTTGCCAAAGTCCTGGCCGTCCGCCGATCCCCACACGGAAATATCCACGGATTCCTGTTCCATCTGATCGGTGATTTCCATCGAGCACAGGAATGTGCGCGTGCTGCTGGAAGAAATCTCGAACGGCTGGCCTTCCCCGTTCGCGGTCAGCCGCGTGCCCATCGGTATCAAGACGAATTCCACGGCCATGCAGTGGCCTCCCAAAGGAACTGGCGGATTCTAGCACAGGTTCCGGTGGCAGAATTCGCGCGGCCTCGGGTTTTGACTCTGTAACGGCTATCCTGCCTCTGCGAGATGGGCGTATTTGAATTTGCCGTTGATTTCGTAGCGGCGCACTTTAGTGCGCCATCTGTGGCGCGGCCATCCCCGATGGCGGTCTGAAGACCGCCGCTACCAACACCTCGCACCCTGCTCCGCAAACGGCTCAGGCGTTCTTCTTAAGTTTGGCCAATCGCTCGGCGGCGGCCTGGAATGTTTTTTCGGTCTTGCAGAATGTGAAGCGCAGATGCGTGCGGCCATCGCCGGGATCACGATAGAAACTGGAGCCCGGGACAGCTGCCACGCCGATTTCGGTGACGAGATATTTCGCGAACGCGACATCGTCGGGAAAACCGAAAGCCGAAATGTCCGTCATGATGTAATAAGCGCCGCGCGGTTTGAAGCACTTGAATCCAGCGCCAGTCAGAATACCCAGCAGCCTCTCGCGGCGTTGCGCGTATTCGCTCGCAAGCGTCGTGTAATATTCCGCCGGAAACTTCAAAGCCACAGCCCCCGCTTCCTGCAACGGAGCCGCGGCTCCCACCGTAAGAAAATCGTGCACCTTGCGAATCGCATCGGAAACCTCCGGCGACGCAATCGCCCAGCCGACGCGCCAACCGGTGACGCTGTAAGTCTTCGACAGCGCGTTGATCGTGATGGTGCGCTCGCGCATGCCCTCCAGCGTCGCCATGGAAATATGCTCGGCACCGTCGTAGAGCATGCGCTCGTAAATCTCGTCGGTGATGGCGTAGGCGTTCCAGCGCACGCAAAGATCGCGAATCATTTCCAGCTCCGGGCGCGTGAAGACTTTGCCGGTGGGATTGTTCGGTGTATTCAGAATGATCGCGCGCGTCTTAGGTCCAAACGCGGCTGCAAGTTCTGCCGGATCGAAAGTCCAATCGGGCGCGTGCAACCTGACGAAGCGCGGCACAGCCCCGGAAAGAATCGCGTCCGGCCCATAATTTTCATAAAACGGCTCGAACACCACCACTTCATCGCCAGGATTAATCACCGCCAGCATCGAGGAAATCATCGCCTCGGTGGAACCGCAACAAACGGTGATTTCGCGCTCCGGGTCAATGTTCATCCCGGCATTTGCGTGCGAAAATTTCTCGGCGATGGCGTCGCGCAAGGATTTCGCGCCCCAGGTAATCGCGTATTGATTGATGTCCGCGGCAATCGCATCCTGCGCGGCGCTTTTAATCAGCGCCGGCGCGGGAAAATCAGGAAATCCCTGCGAAAGATTCACGGCTTTATGTTGCAGTGCCAGGCGCGTCATCTCGCGAATGACGGATTCAGTGAACTGCGCGGCCTTCCAGGAAAGTTGCGGACTAGTGGCCGGGGCTGCTTGCGGCTTTACGGGATTCATTCTTCGCGCCTCGCACGGGTTGCGTCCCGTATAACTTACGATAAATATCCGCGTTGCGCGTAACGATTTCCACGTACTCGCGCGTTTCCGTGAAAGGAATGGAATCCACAAACTCCGCCGGCTCGCGATAGCTCTGCCCCGTGGTCCAGAAGGCCACGCGATCTTCTCCGGCATTGTAGGCAGCGAGCGCGGATTCCACGCTGCCGAAATTGCGCTGCAGCCCGGCAAAATAAATCGTGCCGATGTGAATATTGTAATCCGGCTCAAAAAGCATGGGCGTGGAGTAGCGCACCTTGGCCTGCTTCGCGAAGCGCCGCGCCGTTTTCGGCAGCAGCTGCATCAGGCCGAAGGCGTTGGCGTGCGAGTGCGCTTCGGGATCGTAAGCCGACTCCTGACGAATCAGCCCGGCAGTAAGCATCGGATCAACACCCGCGGTAGTGGACCGCGCCACGATGGAAGATTCGAAAGGCATGGCGTAAGCGGTCAGCCACACTTCACGGGGAACTTGCGCGAACGGGCGCCATTCCAGCTGCGGATAAATCTGGCGCACGGTGACGATCGCCGCGCCGATGTGTCCGGCGTTCACCGCTTCCTGCGCGGCTTCCAACAACAGCCGGGGCTCGCCGGTGGCAGCGAAGGCCGCGCGCAATTCGAGCTCGGCGGAAGCGTCGAAGCCGATCGAGCGCAACGCATCGGCGCGCATCTGACGATTTGCGGCGGTTGCGGGAATGGTATCGCCGAGCGGCAATGCAGGAGGCACGGGCGGAATCGTCGCCAGAATGTCCGCATCGGCCGCCGGGCCGGCGCCGAGCGCGCGCAAACGCTTCACGGCAGTAGTGGCAAAATAATTCTGCGGAAAACGCTCCAGCAATTTCGCGTAGTAGGTGCGCGCCAGCGCCGAGTTCCCTGTTTCTTCAGACAAGCGGCCGAGCCAGTACAATGCGTCGGGCGAAAATTGCGAGCCGGGAAAGCGGCGCAGATGATCGGCCAGGTCCGCGGCGGCTTCCGGCTGGCGTTTCAAAATCGCGGCCCAGGTGAGGCGCCACTGCGCCGGAAGCGCGTCCGCGGCAGACGGGAAATTGTCGGACAGTTTTTTGTAGTAGGCGGCGGCTCGATCGCGGTCGAGCTGCACCCAATAATAATTTCCCGCCAGGAACAGCGCGGATTCCGACCAGCGGCTGGCGGGCGCGCCCCTCACCGCCGCTTCCACCGCGGCGATCATCTGCGATTCCGACGGCCGGTCGCGATAGTAATTCGCGATGGTGTAATAGCGCTCGGCGTCCACGTCGGGGTCGGCGATGCTGAGCGCGGAAATTCCCGATATGCCAGCGCCCAGCGCGACGCCACATTCCATAATGCGCAATTCCGCGCGTTCGCGATCCGCGCCGCTCAGTTGCGGCAGCAGGCGCGAGTATTCGTTGCGCGCATCGCCCCACTGATGCGCCGTGAAAATCGTGGCGGCATGGTCGATCTGCTGTTCGACGGGAATCGCCGCGAGCTTGTCGCCGTGCGAGCTGCGCAGGAAAAAAAGTTTCTCGCCGGCTTCGCGCGCCTGATCGCTCAAGGGAAAACGCAGATAAATCGCTTGATAGTCGGCGGCCGCCAGCAGCGGTTGCGCGGATTGTTCGCGGGCTTCGGCACGCAGGAACAGCAGCGCGGACTTTTGCCCAGTTTGCGGATAGTTGTCGAGGGCCGCGAGAATTTCCGCGGGCTGGTTGGCGGCCAGCGCGGCGACGCCCAGAGATTGCAGCGCCTGGTCGGTGATTACCGAGTCGGGATAATCCTTGCGAAATTCCTGCAGCTGCGCGAGCGCGTCCGCGTTGTGATTGAGCGCAAGATTGCTCTGCGCACTCCAATAAAGCGCGTAGTCGCGCAGCAGCGCATCACTTTGCGCGATCTTCAGCCATTTCGCGGACTGCGCGTAGCGCGCTTTCCCGTAATCGTAATATCCCAGCGCCAGCGCGGCGCGATATCCCACTACGCCCGGCGATTTCTGCAGCGCCAGGGCGCTGAGCTTTGCATACGGCGCGGCGGAATTTTTCTGTTTCAGGGCGCGCGTCAATTGCTCCAGCTGTTTTGTGGCGGCTGCGGTAGGTGTGGAGGGCGTGGGGGTTGCGCGCGCGGAATCCGACGAAGCGGCGGGCTTCTTCGCGTTCGTGGAAGCCGGCGGATGGATCTGACTCTGCGAAGCGTGCTGCGCGATGGCATCTGGCGATGAACATACCGCGACGGAAAAGACCGATAGAGCTGCGACTGCGCGCATTGCAGGGCCGAAGAATTTCATCCCGATTTATCTTAATGCCGCAGAACGGGCGAGGGATACGGATATTCGCCGAGGGCCTTGGCATCGCCATCCGCAAGAATCTCCACCATCCAATCGTAGAAGTAATCCACAGGATGATCTTGAATCGCGCGAAAACGGCGGTCGTATTCCTTGCGTGCTTTATCAATATCCACGCGCAGGCGGACGCAGATGTCTTTGTGCTCGCGGCCGAGACGAACTTCTTTCGGCTGCAACAACTTGATGTCTTGCATGGCCACTTTCGCAACGCGGTTCGCGCGGCGATGCAGTTCCTGCTCTTCCCTGGGAAGATTCGCCAGGTCGAAGGCTTCTTCGGCGACGTCCTCTTCGGGAGGCGGAACAACCGTGGGAACTGCTGCTGCTTCGGGAGCTGCGTTCAATACTTCCTCGGGCTCTTCCACCCATTCGAGCTCGGCTTCAGGCGGCGGTTGCACGGCGCCCGGGGTGGCGACCTGAGCATCGACCAACGTCGCGGCCTCTTCCACTTCCACAGTCTCGCGCGCTGATTCCGCAGCGGCTTCTTCCTTGGCCACATCCTCAGGCGCTTCTGCCTCCTCTGCCACACCTACAGCGGCAGCCGCGCCAACAAAGTCGTTCTCCTCAGAGGATTGCTGATCCCGCGGATTCAGGGCTACCGCAACGAAGTTCGAAAGGACGGAAAGTCCGGCAGCAAGCGCAGCGGCCGCAGTTTGCGCACGTAGCAGCGCGGGCAATGCGTTGCTGGGGCGGCTGGAACCGCATGCCGCAACCAGGTCCGCATAGGCATGATGTAGTTCGTCGGCAGTGCGCTGCAGCGGGGCGAGATTGTCGCGCAGAGCGCGGGAAACCGCCTCTTCCAGGGCCTGCTCGAGCGACGTTTTCCTTGGAGTCAAAGGAATAGCTGCCTCTTTTGAATTATGGAAACGGTAACGAGGGGTGTCAACTGGCATTACGGAAGTGCGTGCCTGCCATGCAGCGGGCGAGGTTGCGGCCCTTTCGGGTTCCACCATGTTAGACGACTGTGCGAATTGGAACAGCGCGGGCTCGTACGCTGTTAGTACCATTCTCGCTATGCGCGATTGTTTGCGGTGGCAGCGTTTTGCCCCGAGCGACGCCATAAGGGAGAATCGGAATGAAGAGATCGCTATTTTTGGGCGCGTTGTCGCTGATGTTCCTGGTCGGCGGGTGCTCCACCACGCCAGCAGCGGGGCCAGCGGGACCTCAAGGACCTCCGGGAGATCAAGGCGCGGCGGGCCAGAACGCCGATCACGACCGGGATCGCGACAGAGACCGGGACCGGGACAAGGATCACGATGCAGGCCCACCACCATCCTGTACGCGAGGACAACATCCGGCCAAGGATTCCGGCGGAAGATGGGCTTGCGTCAGAGACTAGGTACCTCGGCTGGCCTGCGTCCGGACGCGCATGACATCGTGACCAACTAATCGAGCGCGTCTGGACTGAAGTTCCCCGCCACCGATCGCAGCGCTACAACTGCGTGCAAAAGTCCAACGATGGAGAAACGCATGCCCGCCGTACAGCTGTGGGAGGGCGCCGGTTGAGCAATTTTTCTTCGTGTTGGCGCAAATCCTCGAAAAACGCCTCGCCGTCAATTGGCTTCACACGCCCGCTCTTGATGTCCTCGTAGCGAGCGTCGAGCAGGTCGCGGACTTCGGCGACTTCGGTGAGATATCCTGCCATGGCGTCTTCCACAAGCTCGTCAGTCGGGCGGCCGCTCTGGGACGCCAGTTTGTTCAGGCGAGATTCCGTTTCGGGTTTAAGATGCACTTCCATACTTGTCAGTGTAAGGACGCGTGCCGGTTCTGTCAAAAAATAATTGCCGGTGAAGGTGGAGAAAACAAGAGATGCTGACGGCGGAACAGATACGAGAATTGTTGCAGATGCAGCCGCACCCGATCGAGGGCGGATACTTTGCGGAGACTTACCGCGGCTCGCCAATCGTGCCGCAAAGTTTGCTGCCAGACTATCCAGGAGACCGCGCGATCTCCACAGCGATTTATTATTTGCTGACGCCGGATACTTTTTCGGCGATGCACCGGGTGCGGGGCGACGAGATGTTTCATTTTTATCTGGGCGATGCCGTGGAGATGCTGCAATTGAGAGCGGATGGCAGCGGCGAAGTAATCGTGCTGGGCCAGGATATCGCGGCAGGGATGCGTTTGCAGCACACTGTGCCAGCTGGAGCGTGGCAGGGTTCGCGGCTGCGCGCCGGCGGAAAATACGCGCTGCTGGGGACGACTATGGCGCCGGGTTTTGAATATGAGGATTACGAGACTGGGAAGCGGCAGGAGCTCAGCGCGCAATTTCCGGGGCATTCCGCGATGGTGGCGGCGTTGACGCGTTAGGCTGCGGGACGGCGCGGCGATTTGGCGCGCGATTCGCTGAAGTGATATTCTAGTAGGGTCCTACGGGGGCGCAACGGTTTCGACGGAAACTGTAGCGGCTCGAAGGCATGCCGGGACCCACCTCCCCGAAACATGGTGGAACAACACAACTGGCAACTCACAGTTGGCACTCGCAGCCTAACTTAAATTAGGCTACGCGCTCCCCCAGGCGTTACCTACGCGCGTGGGTCGGGGCGTCACACAGTAGGCTGGCTGTCGCGTTTCGGTCCGCAATGCGGCGGCGAGATCATCGGACTAGCTGCTAGCGCGTCTTGCCTGTTCTGAGCGCTAGTAGCGAAACCAACGGAACGGGATAAGCATGTAGGCTTCGTGTTGCAAGGTTTCTCGGACGGGGGTTCAACTCCCCCCGCCTCCAAAATTTCGCGAAGGGAAATTTTGTCCTGAGCGAGCCCGCATTTTGGGCGAGTTGAAGGGCAAAATTGTCCGACGCGAAGTTCCGTCCTGAGCGAGCCCGCATTTCGGGCTCGTCGAAGGGCATTCTTGTGTACTACTGCTACATCCTCCGCTGCTCCGATGATTCTTTTTATGTTGGCGTAACCGACGATCCAGCCCAGCGTGTACAGGATCACAACGACGGAAGAGGCGCGAGCTGGACCGCCGCTCGCCGCCCTGTTCGCCTCGTGTGGACGGAAGAGCACCCCACGTTGTCTGCGGCGCGCAAACGCGAGAATCAGTTGAAGCGCTGGAGCCGCGACAAAAAGGATGCTTTGGTTGGGGGTTCCCCTCGACTGCGCTCGGGACAAGGCGCGTGAGGCGCGCCTTGCAACTCCCCCCGCCTCCAGTTTTTCTTGGGTGGGTTCGATGAGCGCGTCGTGGTGCGGGGCGCGAATTTTGGGAAATTAGTGTCGATTAGAAAGTGGCTCGGGTGATTGTTTTCAATTACTTAGGGGTGGTTTCTAATTGCATCTTGTGTCGATTAGAAATTGCGATCGTTCGCGTTGTGGTGCGCGTGAAACTACGTAGTGGGGTGGTGGTTGGGGCGCGGCTGAGGGAGTTGGCACGGGGGTGCGGAGGGCGCTGGGCGGATTTTGTTGCTGCGGCGGGGGTGCGAGGCTGGCGGCGTCGCGCGAATTTTGGGGCTGCTTCATTTTTTTGACTCCCGCACAACGTTATCATGCATGAGTCGAGAGCGCAGCTGTACGTCTGGACAGATTTGGGGCAGGACCGGTTATTACTGGCCGAAATCATTTGGGGGATGTGCTTTGCTGTGGTGGTCGAGAGCGTGGCGTCTAAACCCGCACCCTCGCCTGCCGCGAGAGTGCGGCTCCCGGAAATTCAACGGCTTTCGTTTGGGTGGCGTGGACGGGTGTGGGCCAGTCGCCCGTCCGACTTAAACCCGTGACCGACGGGAGGTGTCCGCAAGCAACAGATCGTAAACGCTGCCGAAAATTCCCGCCTCAAGTATCACCACCGGCACGTACCAAACGAGCCTGAAATCCGGGAAATTCCGCAGGATGAGAATGAAAATGACCAAATGAAGGCACAGGAGACCCGACAGAATGAACCAAAAGGCAATGAACCTCCAGTACTTCCTAGAGCTACGTACTGTGGCTGCAATGAGAACCCCGGTGAAAGTCGCCAACGCTACCCATCGACTTGAGATAGCAAGACCAGTGTGAACAATCACGGCGGCAACCAACCCTATGATAGTCAAGAAGCCGAACGCGAGGCCGAGGTATAGAGCGATCCGTCGAATGATCGTGCTGCCGACAAATCTCAATGGCATTCCCCCTTGCTGGCCGCTACAGCACTTGCAAGCACAGCATCTGCGGTCGCGGTCACGACCAACACTGGAACGGCATACTTTCCTGCCAGTTCAGCGCCATCGACCGAAGTCGCCCGTATCGCACGATAGGTGCTCGAACTCCCGGCCTTTATCAATCCCCTGTTGAAACTGTATGCCCCAGCCCGAACCAAGCCCGTCGCGAAGGCAGCACCTTCGGCGTTATCGGCTAGGTCCCTAGCACCCGGACCGCTGGGAACTCCTACAAGGTCCTCGCCAAGTGTTTCGGCCATCAGTCTATTACAGCCGTTCTCGTCAGCGAAACTTCGGTACGTTGTCTTTACCATCTGTGACGGAGAAAAAAAGCTCTTCGCAAATACTTTCCCCCACTGAAAAGCATCGCGGATTCGTCTAAGTTCTTGCGCGCACGCTTGATCGGAAGTTTGGCAAAAATCCAGATGTAGATTCGTGACGACTTCAATGATCGTTCCTGATGTGCCCAGGGGCAACGTGGGAGCAGGAGCTACCAGTGGGTCTTGCCCATTCTGCTGAGGCGGTCCTTCAAGATCGGAATCCAATTGAGGAAAAGTTCCATATCCGAAGCCATTTCCTGTACCTGGCTCACAGGTTGGATCGTCGTCGCAAGGGCCGAGTCCTGTTGGGTCCGTAAATGCCAGCGGATTGTTAAGCACGTAGCCGTACATATTCCAAGTTTGTGGGTTCGTCGAATCGGCTCCAGCGTTGCCGGGGTCCGGCGACATGAAGCGTCCGAGTGTACTGGACTTATATCGGGCTTCGAAGTTATCGAGATTGGATTCCGTGTCGCGTTCTTTGCCGGTGAACTTGTAGTTCGTGGTGCAGCTACTCACGATGGGGGATCGCTGATTTCCAAAAGGAGTGTAGTCCGTGTCGAAGCACAGCGTCGCCGTGCGTGTGCCGGCGGGCACTTCGGCGATGGAGCGGGCGGACCCGACTTGGTCGTTAACATAGTAGAAAGCGTCGTTAGAAGAATCGCGCCGCGCTACGCGCTCGCCGTTGAAGTACACATATTCGTTGAAGCTGCCGTTGGTGATGCTTCCGGTGAGGTCTGTTTCGTCAAGCACCGTGCCGTCTACGCCGCGCCAATAGATCTTGCCATTCGATTTCTCGACGCGCTCGTTATCGCCGTCATAGGTGTACGAGACACCTGCAGTGGATGTAATCAGGTTCTCAGCGTTGAAGGTATAGCTCCCGCCACCTGTGCCGGGAATCGTTGTGACATTCCCCGGGCGGGTGGCCCACCGTTTCGCGGGGCGTCATACTGTCTAATTCGTACGGATGCGATTGACGCATGGCGAGGGGGGATGATACCACTGCGGTAGTTGCCTTAGAAGTTGATTGGTTTTGGGGTTGCTGTTGCATTTGCAGTTCCGGGTGCGGCACTCTCGACTGCCTGAGGTTGGCAGGCGAGGGTGCGCGACTGTGGCGCTGCTGAGATGGGCAATAAATTGCGGCGGCGGTGCGGGGAAAAGAGCGTGGGTACGGCGGATCGCGAACCGCAGTAGGAGTTTCGCGGAACGATTGTGGTGAGGTTCCGTCTAAACCCGCACCCTCGCCTGCGGCCTGCCTGCGGCAGGCAGGCGAGCGTGCGGCACCCGGAAATTCAACGGCTTTTGTTTGGGTGGTGCGGAAGGGTGCGCCACCCGCCAACAAGGATCAGCTGAAATTATGGACCGAGGCGCCGGCGGAGACGCTGCGGAGTTTCTGGCAGCGGCGGTTTTATGACTTCAACGTATGGAGTGCGAAGAAGAGGATCGAGAAGTTGAATTACATGCATCGAAATCCGGTGAAACGCGGGTTGGTGGCGGAGCCGGGGTTGTGGGCGTGGAGCAGTTATCGGTTCTATCAGCATGGGGAGAAGAGTGTGTGCACGCCGGATCGCGAACCGAAGTAACAATTCCAGGGGATGGCTGTGGTGACGCTGCGTCTAAACCCGGACCCTTCAAGAACCGAAGGGTCCGGCACCCGGAAATTCAACGGCTTTTGTTTGGGTGGTGCGGAAGGGTGCGCCACCCGCCCGAAATCATTTGAGGGATGTGCTTTGCTGTGGTGGTCGAAAGTGCAGCGTCTAAACCCCCACCCTTCGCATGAAACAAAGGCGCGAAGGATGGGCCACCCGGAAATTCAAGTGCGCAAGTTTGGGTAGTGTGGAAGGGCGGGCCACCCGCCCGCAGTCAAGATCGAAAAACTAGAGACCGTACGAATTGACGAAGGCGGAACTGCTTACCGCGTCCCACTTGCCCCGGTTGGTCAGCGCGGGTATTCGTGGCTTCCGTCATGGTTCATCCAGCTCTGAGTTCCCGGCCCTACGTGCGGTTTTGAGACAATAAACCGCGAGCGATAGTGGAACGAGAAGCAATGGCGATACCATTCGCGGAAGGTCGCCTTGCGCAATCATCAGGACGCCGTAAAGCGTTCCCACGAAGAAGATGGCCGAGCAGGCGTACACAGAAAACCTCGGTGAAGAACGCGTGCCCTGTTCTGCGGCAGGCGGCCCAACTCTCTTCAGTTTGCGACGCAGAAACAGAAAATTGAAGATGAAGAGGGTCGGGAAGCAGATGGTCGCAAATACCACGAGGTCGTGCGGTTTGTTCAACCAAGCCACTACAAAAATCAATATGACAGCGATGTCTACGGCCACCGCTGTAAACACTGTGCGTTGAATTTCTTGGCGTCTCTCCACGCTCGTTCACTCCTCGCGCCGGCAGGCGCGCGTGCTCATACTTTCAAGGATTCGGTTTGGGCTGAAACCAGCTCTTAACGGTTTGCTCGACAGAATGAATGTTCTGCATAAGATCAATTGCTTTGGCCGCGCGTTCCAGGTTTCCACCTGTTGCTAAATCCTTGGGGCTAGAAGTAACAATACCCTCGATTGCGGCGGCTGTGGCGGCTTTATCCACGTTGCCATTAGTGGCGACCAGCGGAACGATTGTGGTGAGGTTCCGTCTAAACCCGCACCCTCGCCTGCGGCCTGCCTGCGGCAGGCAGGCGAGCGAGCGGCACCCGGAAACTCAACGGCTTTTGTTTGGGTGGTGTGGTAGGGTGCGCCACCCGCCCACCCGGAAATTCAAGTGCGCAAGTTTGGGTAGTGTGGAAGGGCGGGCCACCCGCGCGTCCGTTTGGGCGGTGTGGAAGGGTCGGCCACCCGCCCGTTGCCATTAACGCAGTACAAACCCGTCGGATCGACGAAGTGAAGTGGTTTGTAAGGGCGTGCCGCCCGCCCTACGTACAACCGTGCGTCAGACAACTGATCGCAACCCAAAAAAAGTATAGACTTACACAAAGAAAACAAGCGCCTAAGAATTGCATCCCTCGGCGACTCCGTTTGGAATTCGCAGGTTCGGCTTGCTGAAGAGGTAAACTTTTCGTTGCCCATTGTGCCGCCGCATCTGGGCTTCTCAGAAAATAAAATGCCGACAATCCGGTGGCGATCGCGATAGCAACTGGTGCCCAAGCTCCCCCGAGGCTGTAGGGGCGCGACGTTAGCGAAGGTGCTGCCTGATGTTCGGGTATATTGAAGAGCCGATCTCTGATGTCGCCTAGAAGCTCCCACGCGAGCCATCCGCACATGACAACGATTCCCAAACCTGCCAAACGATACTCAATTTCTAAGCCTCGGGAAACGTCGCGAGAGGCACGAAGCGATCTGGAACGCCTAAACCCGCTATTCAACCAAACGACGAACCTTCTATGTTGAGTCGGGGACATCAACATCAGAATTCCGTGGGCGCAGCCGAAAGATATCCCGATACATATCGCGACTATGATTACCCATGTTGACATATTTCCTTCTCCTACCGGCACCAAGAGTAGCTCGCGGTCACTGACGCACCCTGCGTTCCCCCCGTGGGACCCGCAAAGGATCCGTTTTTATTCCAAACTCCTTGAACACCCTCAAGCGGGGTAGCCTGAGCGCTTGCATTCCAGCTAAAGCCACTCAGTACTGGCGGGTGGCCCACCCTTTCGCGGGGCGTCATACTGTCTAATTCGTGCGGATGCGATTGACGCATGGCGACGGGGGATGATACCACTGCGGTAGTTGCCTTAGAAGTTGATTGGTTTTGGGGTTGCTGTTGCATTGGCAGTTCCGGGTGCCGCAATCTCGACTGCCTGGGGTTGGCAGGCGAGGGTGCGCGGCTGTGGCGCTACTGAGATGGGCAATAAATTGCGGCGGCGGTGCGGGGAAAAGAGCGTGGGTGCGCCGGATCGCGAACCGCAGTAGGAGTTTCGCGGAACGATTGTGGTGAGGTCGCGTCTAAACCCGCGGCCTGCCTGCGGCAGGCAGGCGAGCGTGCGGCACCCGGAAATTCAACAGCTTTTGTTTGGGTGGTGTGGCAGGGTGCGCCACCCGCCAGAAGGAAATAAATAGACGTCTATCTAAGTTCCGTCAGCACTGGCAAGCCGAAGGATGCAAATAGCGAGGAGGAACTGTGTGTAGGATGGGGATTTTTTCCCAGGCCGTGTCGGGAGCCTTGGACGGGCGAGTGAAAGAAAATTCTGGCTTATGATCAGAGATCCGATTTGAACGGAGGAGTAAGTGGCGGACCTTGAAGGCACCGAAGTTGTGAATTTTTCGATACACATCGAAGCAGGCGAGAATTGCCCGAGGGTCAAGGTAATTAAGGCCCCCTTAGCTCAACCCGCCGACAATGCGGGATTTGACCAGACCATCTACATGCGCGCTGATCGCGGTCTGGTCCGAGCAGTGTTCATTCATGGGGAACTCGATAACGACATGGTTCAGCTCAGATTGATCGTAGATCCCCGGTATGCTGTAACTCTGGCCTCGAATAATAATGAACTGCTCATCGTTTGCAAGCCTACGGCCTGAAAATCCTCGAGTCGCTAAAATTGGCACGACGGTACAGAAGGCGCGGCCACCCGGCTAACACTGTGGCATATTGCGCGAGGCGCGGGGGGTGGCCTATGATCGCGCGCGATGAATGCGACTGAATGGATTCGGAAGGCGATGGCCGAAGCGTCAGCGCGGCAGTATGCAGAGGCGCTGGCATGTTTCGAGCATGCCATCGAGTTGGAGCCAGACAACGTAGATGCTTGGGTGGGAAAGGGAGCGTGCCTGGGGAACCTGGGCCAACAGGAGAAAGCTCTCGCCTGCCACGAACGCGCGATCGAGCTGGCTCCCAAATCGATCACTAGCTGGCTGAACAAGACGCAGGAGCTCATCAATCTGGACAGGTATGAGGAAGCCGTAGAATCCGCCAACACCGCGTTGGTGTTGACTCCGCGCTCGGAACAAGCGTGGTTCAAGAGAGGCATCGCACTGCTTTATTTGCAGCGGAACGATGAAGCGCTAATTTCGTGCGAGCGCGCACTGGCACTGAATGCCGGAAACTATGAGGCGTGGTTCAACAAAGGCGTCGCGCTGCTGCGGCTGGGACGGACGGAGGAATCGAACGGCGCTTTCAGCGAGGCTTTCCGGCTTGGGAATCGCCGTGCCAGCCACGGGCTTTGCGAAACACTTTTCGAATTGGGAAAATTCGAGGAGGCCTTGTTTCACTCCGAAAAAGCATTGGAGCTGGAGCCCAATAATCCGTTGTTGTGGCTGCGAAAAGGAAGGGCTCTGCGCGAATTGAAGCGGCACGAAGAAGCGATCCGGTGCTGCGACCGGCAGATCGAGCTGGCACCGAAGGATCATCTCGGCTGGTACAACAAGGGAGTTTCGCTCATTGACCTCAAGAGGTACAAGGAGGCTGTGGAATGCAACGACCGCGCGATCGAGATCGATCCTAGCTTTGCCTGGGCGTGGTGCAACCGAGGAGCGTCGCTCGCAGCCATGCACAAATATCGCAAGGCGCTGCCATGTTTCGAGGAAGCTACAAGGCTGGGAGACACAGAGGCAAAAAAGGGCAGCGCGCATTGCCTGTCCCACATGGCCTATATCTTCCGTTTTTTTCATTGGCTGGAGAATCCAGGCAGTCCCAAGTA
>CAWBLT010000022.1:0-10413 GCA_963789665.1 uncultured Acidobacteriota bacterium
CTAATCACGAGTCGGCCAGTCGCTACCGGGACGACGCCCTCAACCGTTTACAACTCGGGTGCGTTGCGTGTATCGTTGGCCCCGCGACTCGCATATCCTCACAGCGTGGAAACTCGCATGCCCACGTACCGAACCGCTCTAACAGCACTCGTGGCTCGCCTCCTTTGTTCAGAAAGCGACCGTTCACCCTCGACTGGAAGCTCGACCCCGATGCGCTCGCGGCGGGCGGTCAGATTCTGCGTCAGGCGATCCCCAGGCCCGTTGGCCTCGGATTCACGGCGCCGCCGGCAAGAAAGACCGACTCCGACTCGAATACATCACGCTGCCCATCAAATTGAGTTTGTAGACTACGAAAACGAAACCCGACTACCAGTAGGAAAGAACTCGTTCAGCCTCGAACGAAAGGAGATTCGCCATGAATCCAATCACTTCGGAAAAAAATAAGCTCGGATTTCTCGGAGTCGGCTACATGGGCCGTCCCATCGTGCAGCGGTTGCTCGAATCTGGGTTCAAGGTGACTGCTTATGACCGGGACCGCAGCAAGGCCGAGGAGCTGATTCGCTACGGCGGTAGCGTCGCGGAAAGCGTTGCGCAACTTTCCTCCACTGGTGATGTCTTGTTGTCGTGCCTTCCGAGCGATGAGGCTGTTCTGGAGGTTTACAAAGGGCCGAATGGCGTGTTCGCCAATGCGCTTCGCGGCGCGCTGGTTATAGACATGAGCACAGTGAATCCGGAGACATCGCTGGAGCTTTCCAAGCTAGGTTGCGAGCGTGGAGTTGACGTCCTCGACGTGACCATATCGGGGAGCACCCCGGCCGCCGAGCAGGGGGCGCTGATCTTGTTCGGTGGCGGCGACTCGGGGAGTTTCTCCGCTGCCGAGTCGATCTTCCGCGTGATCGCGCGAAAGCATTTTTATCTCGGGCCCAGCGGTTCCGGAGCGATTATGAAGCTTGTCGTGAACGCCCTGCTGGGAATTGGAATGCAGGCGATTGCCGAGGCCGTTGCGTTTGGCGAGAAATCTGGCCTAGATCGCAATCGCTTGCTGGAGGTGTTGTCCCAGACTGCGGTAGTCGCTCCCGCGCACGTTGGCAAACTGCAAAGAGCGATGAAGAACGACTACAGCCCACAATTTCCCCTTCGTCTTATGCACAAGGATTTTGGCCTGATGCTTAGCCACGCGGCGGAGGCCGGTGCGGATATGCCCGCCACACGAGCTGCTTTCGAGGTCAATTCGGCACAATGGGCCCAAGGGCCGGAGCAGGATTTTTCGGCTGTGATTCTGGAGATGGAAAAGCGCGCTCACTTGGGTTCCGCGGAGCAGGGGCGAATTCGAATTGGCGTCGCTGCATCGCAAAAGTAAGTCAAATTAAATGAAATGTGTCCCCGTTGCATTCTTCGGTTTGGCGAAGCTTCTAGAATATTAGGAGAGCAAAGCGATGAGCAAAATGAAACGACTGGGAGTTGCATTTGTATTGATTGGGATCGCCGCCGTGATAGTGCGTTCGCAGAATATGGCAGGCGAATATGTGAAGCCGGCGGAAGCCGTTCCGACGGGCAAAGCTCCCAAGATGAAGGTGCAATTGCTGAATCCTGGAGAGCCGACGAAACAATATGCCGTCATCTTCTACCAGGGCGACGAAGTTTATTCCGGGCTGCAGGAGTTTGCGGAGAAGTATCACGTGACCTGCGCGCATTTCACAGCTATCGGAGCGTTGGACGACGCAACGGTGGGCTGGTTCGATCCGCAGCGCAAAATGTACAAGAAGATTGCCATTAATGGGCAGCACGAATTGATCGGGATGAGTGGCGACATCGCGCTCTATCAAGGAAGGCCAGTAGTCCACACGCACATGGTGGTGGGAGGGCCCGACGGAACAACACGTGCCGGGCATGTTCTGGAGGCATATGCATCACCGACGGTGGAAGTAATGCTCACCGTCGATCCGGTAACGATGCAGAAGCGTTTTGATCCCGCGACCGATCTCACGCTGATTGACCCGGCTTTGAAGTAGCAGCGCAATGTATCGCGATTTCAAACCAACGATGAATAGAGGAGGAAAACAATTATGGCTGAGGTGTATGTGATTGCAAGATCGGTGGCACGCAGTGGAAAGGAAAATCAACTCAGAGAGCTGCTGCGCGCGATGTTGGCTCCCACGCGGGTTGAATCGGGTTGTAAGTTGTATGAACTCTATGAATCTGACTCGCCGGGGCGCTTTTATTTTTACGAAATTTGGGAAAGCCAAGCCGCGCTTGAGCAACACGCGGCAAGCGCTCATTTTAAACACTTGGAACAAACTGTCGGCGAACTAGTACACGAGCCGTTCGAGGTAAATATCTTACAGAGGGTTCTGACGGGCGCCGCTGCTGCGTGACGTTTGCGGGGGTCCAAACCGAATCCGAGGCGGACTACCGCGAGGGAGATTACGCTATGCCATTGATCAAAATTGATGCTCTGGAAGGAAGAAGCCAATCCGAAGTGGCGGCCCTCCTCGACGCGATCCACAGGGCCGTCGTGAAGGCGTTTCATGTTCCAGTGCGAGACCGTTATCAGATCTACCAAGCCCATCCCAAAGGGTTCATGGTCATTCAAGACACCGGTCTAAACATTTCTCGGACCGACAAAGCTCTGATCATTACGGTTATAAGCAAAAAGCGCGACGAAATTCTGAAGCGCAGATTCTACAAGGAATTAACGGAGCAGTTGGCAAGCTCCGTTTCGATCGCTCCCAGCGACGTTATGGTTGCCATCATCGAGAATTCGGCGGCGGACTGGAGCTTTGGAAACGGCGAACCTCAGTTTTTAACTGGCGAGCTTGGATAAGGAGCTACTTCAGGACTGGTTTGACCAAACCGAGCTCGAACGTGGTTCCTGCCGGAAATCGTGACTTCCGATTACGTGCCTTATCGCGCACATCAACTGCTAACATAAAGTTCACCACGCCCAAGAATCGTGTCGACTCGGGTCAGCGCCTGACTAACGCGCTTACCGGAGAAGCGAAGTTCTAGTACGGCAGATGTCCGGTAACGCGTGCCAGCTGAGCCGGTGGATGCAACACCATCCAGCGCGTTGATTCAGCAATGCTTCCACGAGAGAACCATCTGTTTGGCTGTACGCGGTCAAAACCCAGCCAGGTCAGCGTTCCGGCCAGGGTGGCCCAAGCGATCGATTTTAGCTTTTGTTTTCAATCCAGGGTGGTTTTGAGCTTGGAGTTGCATCGACCCATTGAGACCACCCGACTTATCGGGAGTTTCGTCTCTCTTAGAATCACGACGGCTCTGCCTTTGGATCGTTACTCGTAGCGCAGGCAATCGATGGGGTCGAGGTTGCCTAAATCTGCAGCGAATGCTTGCCGGACGACCTCGGGAATGATTCGGCGTCGTTTCGTCAACGCAATCTGGGGAATGCCTGGAAAGTCACACTGAGCCGGATCGAATCAATCCATAAAGACTTGGCGAAGATAGCGCCTCTTCGGCTATTTCATCGGGAGCCCGTTACCGGGCAAAATTCCGGCTCCCTCTTTAATGGTAACTAGTTGATTCGCCGCAATCCCATTGAATCTTTCTTTGAAGCCGTTCGGCCAGAAAACCTCGATTCCTACCGTGGTTTCGGCGCCCAATCCGAAATGCAGACGCGGGTCGCTTGCGGAATAGAAACTGGATTGACTGAGCACCGCCTGAGCCTGGGTTTTCCGTCCATAGTGCACTAGCACGCGCGCCCCAATCGCGCTGCGATTCGACTTCACACCGATGAGGCGTACTTTGAGCCAGTGATGATTGCCGCGTAGATCGTTGCGGAGCAGGGACGGTGGTTCGTCCCTGTTGACGATCAAAATGTCCAAGTCTCCGTCGTTGTCGAAGTCGCCAAAGGTGCAGCCGCGGCTGGAATGCCGAGCCGCTACACCGGGCCCACCTTCATCGATCAATTCTTCAAAGGTTCCGTTGCCTAAATTGCGAAAGATCATGCGCGGGCACTTGTTGGTGTACTGCGGAAGCTTTCGTTCAATCCCAGGATAGACACTGCCTGCCACCACAAAGATATCGGGATGGCCATCGTTATCCAGGTCCACGATGCCCGTGCCCCAACAAATATAGTGAGTTTCAACCCCGAGATGCGCGGCATACGTAACGTCGTCAAAATCGGCCTTGCCGTTGTTGTGATAGAGAACGTTGGAATCGTCGGCAAAATGCGTTTTGAAAAGGTCGAGGTGGCCGTCAAGATCGTAGTCGCCTATGCCGATACCCATGCCGGCCTGTTCCATTCCGTCTTCATTGAGCGCGACGCCACGCGCCACTCCTTCTTCACGAAAGGTACCATCATGATTGTTCATGAATAGAAGACTCGGCGTCGAATCGCAGGCGACGTAGATATCGGGCCAACCGTCTTCGTCGAGATCGGCTGCCACGACCGTCATTCCGTAGCTTCCACGCGAGGCCGAAATGCCCGCCTCCCGGCTCACGTCAGTGAAAGTCCCATCGCCGTTATTTCTGTAAAGCGAATGGAAACCGGTAGGCAAACCACGAGGGCCGCAATTTACGGGGATTCCTTTCCAATTGCAGTTGGCGTCAAAGCCCGGTTTCGGAGTGTGTTTGACTTCAATTTGGGCATAGTTGGAGACGAAAAGATCGAGCAGGCCGTCGCGATTGTAATCAACGAAGGAACACCCGGCGCCCCATCGCGCAGGATCATTGCTTAGACCCGCCTGCAAGGTCACGTCCGTGAAAGTTCCGTTGCCGTTATTGCGGTACAGAACGTTTTGACCGAAATAGGTGACGAACAGGTCTTCGTGGCCGTCATTGTTATAATCTCCCACGCACACTGAGGAAGCCCAGCCAGTTTTCCGCAGCCCAGCCTCTTCCGTGACTTCGGTGAATGTGCCATCTCGATTGTTCTTATACAGACGATTTGTTGCGTCTGGAGGATCTCCCTCGATGCGCGAGCCGCTTAAAATGAAAATGTCCATCCAGCCATCATTGTCGTAGTCGACGAAAGCGCATCCGCAACCGATCACTTCAAGAATGTAGTTTGCATGATCGAACTCCCCGCAGATTGTGGGCGAAATCAGACCTGCCTGGCGGGCGACATCCAGGAAATAGGCATCGAAGGGCCGGCCGGATGGCGCTAGCTTGGTTTGGGCTTTTACGTTACGCGAAGCTTCGCCTTGGCCGTACGCGCCGAGGATCGGCACGCCGAGCGAAAGCGACGTGAGAAACAGCCGACGGGACATTTTCATCAAGTCGCCGCGTTGAGGCGTTTTATCGAAATCAAGCGTCGCTCCAGGAAACATGCTATTGCATTGCAGCGGCCCGCTGATTGAGACAGCGCCTGCACCGCCCACACTAATCGCTTCGATCGCGTTGGAGCGGTCATACCGGCAGGCTTGCCAGACGGCGCACAATTGCATGATACACGGGAGAGCAACTGTTCAGAAGGCGCAGGCCGTTTTCACCGCAGGATCAAATACCCGGGCCTTAGTCGGACGAGCGACAAAATCCTGCGGAGCGTGAAGTCAACAGCTTCGTCCCGACGCAATTGTAACGAGCCGTTCGCTGCGTCCATAATCTTTCGATGAACCGCGCGGCGGAAACCGCCGAACGGCCCTGGACGCTGGCGCCGTTTCGTGGGCCGGAGGGCGTCGCTTGTCGTCGACTGCCCCGTGATCGAGCGCGTAGCCTAATTTCTGAAGAGATGCCAAATCATTCCAGAGACACTTGGGAGTAGTGTGGGTCATTTCGTGCGCGGGACTATTGAATTTGCGAGTTGCTTTATAATTTCCTGGGCCTCTTGCGCAGGCAGCCACCATGTAACCGAGCCTTGGGACGCGTTGGTCGACCACGAAGCAAGAAATCAGGGCGGACGACGAGATTTCTGCAGTCCAAGCCGGATGTACGGCAGACGCGTAGCAGGAGAGCGAAGTCCCGAAACGTTTTGGTTTTTGCTTTGTGACGTTTTCTTAGTAAACTAGTGATTTGCAAGACACGTTGACTCCATGCTTGCACACCGTAGTCAGGAGAACGAGGTTGAAGTCAAGAGCGAAACGTGCAGGCCGCCACGTTACGATTCGCGAAGTGGCGAAAGCCGCGGGGGCCTCCGTCTCCACAATTTCCGCCGCACTGAACAATTCCGACTATGTCAGCGCGGACATGCGGAGTCGAATTGAAGTAGCAATCAAGACCCTGAAGTATTGCCCGAACGACCTCGCGCGTGGCCTTCGCCTGCAGACAACGCACTCCATCGCCATCGTCGTTCCCGACCTATCGAACAATTTTTACATCGAGCTCGTGCGCGGGGTCAAAGACTATTCCGCCTCGGCGAGTTATACGGTGCTGATCGGAGACTCTCGAGAAAGTTGGGAAGAAGAGCGGAACTATCTGGATTCGTTTCACCGGCGCCGCGTGGATGGAGTGGTGCGGGTTCCCGCCATGAACGCAGCAGGGGGAAAAGCGAGAGCAGTCCTGGGAAACCTTCCGGTGGTTTACGCGGACCGCCACCCTCGTGAAGGTGATACCCATATCGGAAGAGTGGGGGTGGACAACGCGCAGGCCGCGCAGAGCGCCACATCCTATTTGCTGAGCCTGGGACACCGCGACATCGGGATTATTACGGGCGATCCTTCCAGCGGAACGTCGCGCGATAGATTGCAGGGATTTATCTCGGCGATTCGCCGCGCGAAAATACCCCTGGACCGGTCGACGATACATGCAGGACACAATGACATGGAAAGCGGCCATTTTCACGCGATGCAGCTCTTGACACGAGCGCAGCGTCCCACCGCGATTTTTTGCACCAACAACATGATGGCATTGGGCGCCCTAGCGGCGATACAAGAGATCGGTCTTGCATGCCCAGAAGAAATCAGCCTGCTCGGGTTCGACGATTTTTATTGGGCGACACTGCTGCGGCCGAGGCTCACGGTGGTGTGTCAGCCGGCGCGAGAGATCGGAATGATTGCGGCGAGAATCTTAATCGATCATATCGAAGGAAGGGTAGGCATTCCTACCCCAGCATTGCTCAAGACACAACTTGTCGTGCGAGACTCCTGCTGTCCTCCCAAGAAAATGTAACTGATATTTTGGCGGCACGTCAGGCAATCGGCGACGAGCGGCCGGCGCTTTGCCCGAATGGCCATGATTTCAGAGCCCGGGCACGCAGATAGTACGCTCCTAATCCCGCCGCTAAAAGAATGACAGCGGTGCCGATGTTCTGGCGTTGTTCCGGAGTGCACGCGACATAGATCCACCCGATAAGAGCAACGATTGCCGGGACGGGATAAAACCACATGCCGTACGGACGCTTGATTTCCTTGCGATACTTGCGGACGGAAAAAAGGGCGATGATCTGAGGAATGAACTGGAAAACGATCTGAATGATCATCAGAGCCGAAAGCAGCCGCTCGAGCGAAAACCAGCAGAGTGGAATGGCCAACGCGTTGGTGGCGAGAAGTGAGACGGTTGGGAAGCGTCCCGTGGGATGGACGCGGCCGAACACCTTGAAAAAGTTACCTTCGGCGCCCGCGGCGTATAGGATGCGCGAATAACCGAGGCTGCCGGTGAAAGCCCCGGCGAGCGTGGCGACAAGAATGAGGCACGTCATCACGGAAGCCGCTCGCGAGCCATACAACTTACCGATGAATTCGGACACCACTGCGTGAGAGACCGCGGCATCTCGCCAGGGAATGGTCCCGATGATCACCACGCTCATGAGTAGGTAAAGGACGGCAACAGTCAAGACCGAGAAAACAATGGCCCTGGGGATATTCTTGCCGGGATTCTTAACTTCGCCTCCGAGGTAGGTGATGTTGTTGTATCCGCCGTAATTGTACATCGCGATTAAAGTAGCTCCCGCCAGCCCGTAAAAGAACGACTTGGAGAGATGAAATGCGCCAGGCGGAAAATCAAACGCCAACTTCGTGTTGATGTGAATAAGTCCGGACACGATTACCCAAAACATCGCAGCCAACACCACGGCCAACATCATGACTGAGTAACGCCCCACTTCCTTGACGGGACGATACAGTAGAAACGTGATGAGCACACAAACGGCGGCGGCGAGTGCGCCCACTCCAGCGTGGCTTAATCGCGGTAAGAAGTAATGGGTATATTCGGCAAATCCGACGCAGGCGGCCGAGATAGCCAACGGCGCGACGAATATTGTTTCCCACAGGAAGAGGAAAGAGAAAAGATGACCCCAGGTGCGAGGGTTAAACGCCTCGCGGAAATAAATATACGCTCCACCGGCTCCCGGCATTGCCGCGCCCAGTTCGGCGTAAACCATCCCATCGCAGACGGAAAATACCGCGCCCAGAAACCACCCAAGCACTGCCTGCGGGCCGCCCATCGCGGAAAGGATCACACCGATAGTGATGAACGGGCCAACGCCAATCATCCCCAGCATGTTGACGGCGACGGATTGAAGCAAGCCCATGCCGCGAACAAGTTTTTCGGAGGGGCCTGCGATCTCGGGGGGAAGATGGGGCGAAATGTTTTCGGCCAAAGCAGGCGTCCCGGAAAAAAACGATTCGAATACCGAGGGTGGACTATAGCAGCGGGGCCGGACGCGGGCAAGCCAAGACGCGAATTTACTGAAACGTTTTGGCATGAGTTGCGCTTGGCCACGTTGGGGAAGCGATAAGGGCTTGCGGAGATCTCGCAAAGAAAATAGGCATGGACATCGCGCAAGATCGTAGGCTAGCCTCCGAGTGATTTTGCGAGTGAGGGCGTGTGACGCAGATCAAGAGAAGGGATGTGCTGCTGGCGGGATTGGCTCTGCCCGGAATCACCAACGCAGCGAACCGGGACACTGCGGACGACGATAGACCGCTACGACCGAAAAGATTCGAGGAAATCGTAGGATTCGAAGTGGCCGAAGTCGCGGCCAGTCATCCCCTGGCGATTCTGCCGCTGGGAAGCCTGGAGTTTCACGGGCTGCACAATCCGCTGGGGGCAGATTCCATTGTCATTTCAGGAATTGCGGACCGCGTAGCGGCACGGACGCGTGGGCTTCTGTTTCCCGTAATCAAGTTCACGCAAGTTCCGGCGTACACGGCGCATTTTCAAGGGACGATCTCGATTCGGCCTGAAGTAATGACGATGTATTACGCAGACGTCTTGCGGAATCTTCTGCGGATCGGATTTCGCAAGATCTTCGTCCTCAACGGTCACGACGGCAATATCGGACCGGGACGCGGCGCAATCGCCCAGGTAGCGGATGAGATAAAAGATTCGGCGATGCTGTTTGCGAATTGGTGGGAGTTTCTTCCCGAGGACATGATGAAGACGTTGGGGATGTTTCATCAGGCCAATGGTGGCCACGGCCATGGTGGACCCCTCGAAACTTCCGCTGTTGCAGCCTTCCGTCCAGATCTGATTCATCTCGACAAGGCCCGCGATCTTCCCGAACCGCCCGATCTCTCCGGCGGGCCACCTTATTTTCTGCAAAAGTCCACGGCAAACGACTGGCCGGGGTATTCTGGTCACGTTAGCGAAGCGTCCGAGGAAAAGGGGAAAAAGCTGGTTCAGATCAGCGAGGACGGTATCGTGAAGCTCATCGAGAACTGGTTAAAACACGGCGACGTGCCGGGGAGTTGGTAGGCAGGAATCTGTAGCCGGTCGTTTTGCGCGAAGCTTCGGACAGAGCAGGGAATTGCAACGCAAAGTGATGAAGCCGGGAGAGACAGCAGCCGTGATGAAGTGCGGGATTTTGAGGCGATTCGCTCTGGGTGCCGGCACATTATTGCTCTTTGGTTTCACCCTCACTCCCGGCGCACAGCAGAATCAATCCTCACCACAAGCTCATCCACCTCGAGTCTCAGAAACACTCGCTGAAGCGCAATCCTCTCTTGGGCGCGGAAACGCAGCGGAAGCGATACAAATTCTCTCGAGCTATCTTCAGACCCGGCCCAAGGATTCCGCCGCACGTACCCTGCTAGGACAAGCGTATGCCAGCATCGGGCAGAACGAACGGGCAGAGGAAGAGTTGCAGCGAGTTTTGCAAATCGCACCCAACGATTCCACCGCTCTGGCAGCCCTCGGCGAGATTTACGAACGAGAAGGCCAACCGAAAAGGCCGAGCCCTTGCTGGCGAATGCCGCGAAAAGTATCCGCAGCGACCCGCGGATCCGGATGGAGTGGGCGGCAGTTCTCGCGCGCCTCCACAAGTACACGGAAGCACAAAGCGCATTGGCAGGCTTATCCCCGCCGAGTGGACATGAAGAGCGCATCGGGTTCCACCGGCTGAAAGCCTCTGTAGCTCTCGGATTGGGAAATGCTCCGACGGCTGCTTCGGAAATGGAAAAGGCTTTGGCTCTGGAGCCGGCTGACCCTGGATTAGTCATGGCGACGGCCGTGGCAGAACTGCAATCGAAAAATTGGCAGCGCGCGGCAAATTTGGCGGAGCCTTTATTTTCCGAAACG
>CAWBLT010000023.1:0-29683 GCA_963789665.1 uncultured Acidobacteriota bacterium
TTTCTTGACAACCACATCCGAACGTTAAATAAGTGCCCTTCGGCCGAACCCGTGACAGATCACATGTATGAACTCGTCTAACATTTCGCATTGGCATCCTGCGATGCCGCCGGCACAGAATCCACCTCTTCCCATAAGAAACACGTCGAATTCAGAACTCGCGTACAAGTTCGGTGAATGGCTTGTTGCTCAGAGATTTTCCCGGAGTGCTTACGAGGCTTACACGAAAGTGGCCTTTTCGTTCTGTCACTTCATCGGTCAGAGGCACATCAGAACAACAAATCATCTGGACGTGCGCTTTTTCTTAATCGATTTGATGAAGCGAAATCTCACCGTTGATGGCTTTAACCGCCATCTCTACGCGCTTCGAAGGTTCTTCGACTTCCTTTACTTGGGCGGCGTGGTGGACGCAGTCGCGCCCCGACTGGTCCGTGGCAGGAGACGGGACCGCCCTCTGCCCAAAGTAGTGTCGGTTGGTGATGTTGGTCGCCTCGTCAAGGCCGCTGGAACCGTGCGGAATCAAACCATGATCGAGCTACTGTATGCAACGGGCTGTCGCGTCGGAGAACTCGTTCGGATTCGGGTAGAGGATGTGGACCAGTCGAGGAGATCCATTCGAGTCGCGGGTAAGGGAAAGGAGCGAACCGTTTTCTTCGGCTCGCGCGCTGGCCTACTGTTGAGGAAACACCTGAGAGGTCGGCGTAACGGTCCGTTGTTTCTGCCGGAACTTCTAAAGCAGACCGGATGCATTCATGCACACAATGGCGTCTGGCGGTTGCACTGGCGAGATTATTCAGGTGGAACCGTACACGCACACAAGACTTCGACATATCTCGGAATCAATTTGAACTCGCGGCAAGCGAAAGTACGAGCCAGGCAGCTCGTGCCAAAATCAAATCTCGTTTGTCCACCTCAATATCGACATCTGCAAACTCAGGCCGTGGCAAGAGTCCTACGTTACGCGGCCCTGCGCGCAGGGCTCGCTCAGGTCACACCCCACATGATTCGGCATTCCTTTGCGACGCACTTGCTTCAAAACGGGGCGGACATTCGCCACATTCAAGGCTTACTAGGGCACACGTCTCTTATCACAACGCAGATTTACACACGCGTTGCGAACACCGAACTGGCGAAGGTACATCGCCGCTTTCACCCAAGGAGTTAGCATGTCTCGACATCGACCAAGAGTTCCGCCATCCTCAAGATCTAGTCGCCGTCGGTCCGCATCAGGCGACGACGACATATTTCTGCAACCGTGGTACATGCCGAAGTCAGTTTCATTGCAGATGCGGAAGATTTTGCCCAGCATCCATCTTGCGAAGATGCGGTACTACTTCGATGACCACGGATGTTTGCGATGCGAACGGCGAAACATTCTCTATGGGAGTAACGGCATGTGTGAAAACTGCTCCGTTATTGTGCGAGGCCGCTTAGCTAATTGTCTAGAAAAACGACTCAAGCATGTGGGAGTAATCGAGAACCTCTCTGCGGCGCTGGAAGATTGTGTATCTCGCGCAAGAGAGATCATCAGTGGTCCGTGGATTCGGAAACGCAACTAGGCACGGAAGTTCGCAACAACTCGTGCATCCGAACTCGCATGCGCAAAATTGCCTTCCCGTATAATTGCGACACGCGTGATTCACCGATCCCCATTAGGATGGCGACTTTCTTCATCGTAAGTTCTTTACAGTGGTACAGAGTGAGCACTCGTCGCTCTTGCCGCGGTAACTCGCGCGCCGCTTTCCCCAGTAGGACGATCATCTCGGATCGAAGGGTCTGATAGAACGGATCGTTTTCTTCACCAATACGATCTGTCAGCACATCGTCGCTCGACCAACCGTCGCCGGCCATCTCTTGCAGGCTTAGTAGGTCCAGAGCATACAGATCTCCGCGAAGGTGTTGTAAGAGCTGCAGCGTGACACCGAGTTCGGCGGCAATCTCCAGTTCCGTCGGCTCGCGGCCAAACCGGACTTTGCAGTCTGAAATCGCGCGTTCGATTCGCCGCGCTTTGCGGCGGAGGTCGCGCGTGCCCCAATCCACTTCTCGGAGGCTGTCGAGAATCGCGCCGCGAATGCGGAACGCGGCGTAGTGACGCAGTTGAACGTTCTTGTTGGGATCGTATTTATTAACCGCTTCGAGAAGCCCCAGAATCCCGGCATGCACTAGGTCTTCCAGGAGCACTTGGCGCGGGACGCGGGCGTGAATGCGACGCGCGATACAACGGACATGCGGCAGTTGCTCGATAATGACCTTCTCGCGCTGGGTTTCGTCGAATGCAATTAGTCTGTAACTCACGTGTTGGGCCATTTTATTCCTTGCCCTCTACTAGTTGCGGACCGGCAGGGTCAGAGACTGCGTGCATTTCGTAACCAATTCCTCGTACGGTGTGAATGAGTTTGCGGTCTAGAGGCCCGTTGATCTTGTTTCGCAGATAGTTCACATAAACGTCTACGACGTTCGTTAGCGTGTCATAAGGTAACTTCCACACTTGATTGAGAATCTGCGCTCGGGTGACGTGCTTTCCAGCATTACGCATGAGACATTCCAGAAGTCCGAATTCCTTCGGCGTTAACTCGATCACGCGCCCTGCACGCTTGACTGAGTGCTCCACGCGGTTCAACTCCAAATCGTCCAGCCACAGCACCAATTCCGCTGAACCCGCGACCCTGCGCAGCAATGCACGCACCCTCGCGGACAACTCTGAAAATAGGAAAGGCTTCAAAAGCAAATCATCTGCACCGAGATCCAGAACCTGAGGGCACTCCTCTGTACGATTCCGGCTAGCGAGAACCAGGATGGGAAGCTGACTCCGTTTGGCCCGGACGTATTGCAGGACTTGCGTGCCCTGGCCTCGCTCAATATCTAAGTCTAGGATCGCCAGGTCGTAATTACGCCGTTCGACCCAGTACTTCGCGTCGTCACCGCCGTCCGCAAGGTCTACGGCATAGTGTTCATGGGCGAAACTTTCGTGCAGAAATGTCGCGAGGGCGGGATCGTTCTCGGCGACTAATAGACGCATGACTGCTCCTGAGGAAGGGGGAGAACTGCGAAAAACTTAGAAGGGACTTAAACTCTAAGGAAAACGCGCGATTATGTCAAAGCAAATCGCTACCACGGTTACAAGTACTTCTCAGCGTCAATAATTCTGTGATGATTCGGAACAAGTGATCTCAAATCCTTGCAAGTGTGTGCCGGTTAGCAACATCGGACGCTTGGATTCAGTGAACATCGGACCCAAGCGCCAATAGGTTGCCACCCCGAAATGTGTCCTGCAGAAGCAGAAACCGCCGACACCGGTCAATCAGGTTTCGTGCTTCACGCTCCAGACCTGCTCCTCGGTGTCGAATTAGATTCGCGGTCTCACGCGGAACGCGCAATAACTCGGCGCGCGTTAATCAAAGTCCACGCTCATACGGGCAGGGTAACCTTGCAGTTGGCCTCCTGACGGCGGTTCTGTCCGAACCACGCGCCACGAGGCCTGCCGGCAGGTTCGAAAACGTTCGCGCTGATTGGTCGCCCCGATTATGCTTCCTTGGCCTTCGCCCGCAGCGTCCGAGACTGCGCAAGCTGGCTATGGATCATCGGATGCTTGCTCACCCAATTCGGAAAACACTGAGGAAACTCCGATCGGCTTGTGTACAACAATGCTCTCACGTGATGGCGTCTGCGATTTAAGTCATCTAGCAGACAACGCAACGCCTTCATATCACGCTGATACCATTCGGGAGGTATCTCGTCGGCAAGATGATCGAGCAATTGTATGCCTGCGTCATCCTCAAGAATCTGAATCCACGTCTCAAACGAATCGATTCCCCGGACCATCTCGTAGGCAGATGGTCGTGGGGAAAGTCCACCTTTTGGGAGGTTCGGGAAGGTCCATTCGACGCCGTTGAAGCAGAACCCGTTGTCAATCATCGTGACACTATAGTCTTGTGCCCCATGAGCGCGTGTGAACATGACTTGGCGACAATCGCTATTGCAGGTCCATTTGTCGAAGACAAGCATCCGGACAAATTCCGCATTATTTATCACCCTCTGGGGTGGGCAATCCTGCAGAAAACTCTGCATTTCGATCGGAACGCGGATACCGTATGGTCCCGCCTCAGAAGGAAGGCGAGAGCCAAAACACGATCCTGGACTACAGGAAACATTTCCTCGGCCGATCTGGATTGTGAGGTCGTCCGTATGCTTGGTGAGAAGCTCGGTCACATCCACGATAGCGCTTTCAGGAATCGGCAGACCTAAGCGACCCGCCAGAACTGCGGCCAACAATTCGTTTGCAAGGATTCTCGTTCCTTGCGGGTTATTTTGAAATTTCACGACATAGTATTCTCCATCCGAACAGCGCAACAGATGCGCTTGAGAGCCACCCCGCATGCGGCGAACGTACTCCACGGCTACAACCCTGTTAATCATGGGGCTCCTTTCCGAAGACACTCTAAGCGACGTTAAGACCTTGAAGAGTGGCCGCGGTGATGCGGTAACTTTTCGATCGAATCTAGCCGCTTGACTGCTAGTAGCGGAGCCTACTTCTTCCGCTTGCGGACGGACTATTTCTTGACTGACTGTTGCGGCGGGTCGTTGGGCCGTCGTCGTATGACGAGTGAAGGAGGTCGAAGGAGGTTGCCCTGGTTCGGCTTCGTAAAATTGCTCTACTTCATTCGCTGGCTCCCAGCTGGCGCTGGAACTGTAGCCTCTGATTTATAAGCTACCCTATCCGCTGAATCAAGACCAATATATACTGTTAGGTAATCTACCAGTAACGGTACCGCCTCGAATGAGTACTTTTAGCCGGCACATAGGTAGAAGACATTCGTTCCTGCCGCTAGGGCCCTTTGTACCAGAGGAAACCATTCCCACGCGTTCTCACGCAAATCCTGTCGTCTTTTCCCGTATTGGCATCGCGGGAATCCACAATGGGACGATTCCCGGCACGCAATTCTTCTAAGCCCATTCAAATGTGCCAAAACGAATTGGTGTATCAAATGCACATGGAGGCATCCGTCGTGCAAAGGAAGTGCCGAAGTAACCAATGAAGCAATTCACGCTCACGCGCTCGAAGCGAAATGACCTTGTTGAACGGACGCTCGCTAATAACTTCTCGAAGCATCGAGCCAAGGCAATTCGAGAAGCGACGCGCGCACCGGATCTCATTCGCGGGGTTCTTGTTCCGGACTCGCGGGTTCGATGGCGCGCTCTGAGTACTTGTGTGGATACGCAAGCCCTGACCGGAATCTGCTTCGCAGTCGTTCCGATTCTGTTTCCGAATTTCAAACCGCCACAATGTGACCACAAGCCGGCGAACTCGACTGCCGTCGCACACATCGTTCTTGAACTCGCTAGTTGACGGATATGGAGGAATAAGAAAATGCGTACAGCTCTGCAAGTCGCTTTAGTGATCTTGATGGCGATGATTCCCGCGAAACTCACACGGGCCCAAGCGAGTCAGCGCAAGCCCGAAACACGTGAACTACAATGGCCCGAAATCGGGAGTCCGAATGGAGCGCAGGGGACGATTCAAGAAGCCATAGACCACATCATTGCGCGTGAAAACCACGAGATCGAGGTCATCAACTCTTACCATCCTATCGTTGAATCCTACGTCCAAATGTTCAGCCCGAAGAAGAGTGAGGTTCCGATTCTAACCAAGGATTATTACTATCTCGGACAGGCCGATCTGTCGGGCGGCAAGCCGATGGGTTACCGCTCAATGCTTTCGGCAAAAGATCAATTACCCAAGAAAGGTTTCGCGGAGCAGAATTTCAGGCCGTTGGGTTTTGTGCGGATGGCTTACATCGACCGCAGCGGATTTGACAGGCAGCACTATAGCTTCAAGTATGTCGGAAAGGAGTTTTTGGGTGAGATTCGATGCGTGACATTCGACGTGACGCCGCTCCCAAACGCCGGCAACGGAAGATTCAGTGGTCGGATTTGGGCAGAGGATAAGAACTACACGGTGGTGCGTTTCAACGGTATCTACCTACCCGTACACGAGAAAGGAGGTTGGGGCTCGCATTTTGACAGCTGGCGCGTGAACGTTCAGCCGGACCTTTGGCTTCCAGCCTACTCATTCGCCGAGGAAACAGACCTCAAGATTCACAAGTTAGAGATCAAGTACCTCAACGACGACGAACGACTCAGCTTCAAAGCCCAAACACGATTTTGGGGATACGACCTTAGAGAGACCGCGCGCGCGCAAGAATTCAGCAATTTGACGGTGGACGGATCGGCTGGCATCCAGGATATCGCGGATGGAGAACAGCGCGATCAATCTCCGGTGGAGGCGCAGCGGCAGTGGCAGACTCAGGCCGAGAACAATGTCCTCGCCGCGCTCCAGCGGACGGGCCTACTCGCCCCGGCCGGAGAAGTAGACAAGACTCTCGATACGGTGGTCAACAATCTGAAGGTTACGAACAAACTGGATATAGAGCCTCCGGTGCGGTGCCGCGTACTCACGACTTCCACATTCGATCTATTCGTCGTGGGGCACGTCATCGTGGTAAGCCGGGGACTGCTCGATGTTCTTCCGGACGAAGCCACCCTCGCCACAATACTGGCACAAGAGTTAGGAGCGATCGTGGTGTCGCAACCGGTTACCGACCGATATGCGTTCTACGATCTCGCCCAACTGCCACCGCTCGACGCACTGAAACGCTTGTCGTTCAAGTTGAATAATCGAGATCGCGAAGCGAGCAACGCGAAGGCGATCGTTTTTCTGCAAAATTCGCCCTACAAGGACAACCTAGCGAGTGCTGGGCTTTTCTTGAGGCAGTTTGAACACGATTCGCGCAATTTACGCGCGTTAGTTTCTCCCCATTTGGGAAACAGCCTCTATGTCGCTCCTCAGCTGAAAGGCGTCGGTCCGCCCCTGCAACCCGAAAATGTGAATCAGGTCGCCGCGCTTCCGCTGGGTGCTCGAATCAAACTCGATCCTTGGACAGACGAAGTGGAGCTGACCAAAACGAGACCCACGCCGCTCCTGTCGGCACGGGAGAAGATGCCGTTTGAGCTGACACCGTTCGTGCCCTACCTGACGCGCTACACGGCACGTAATTCTTCTGAGCCATCGCCAACGGTTGCCCATCAAGAAACTGGATATCTATCCCCGTCGGGACCCAACAAATAGCCCCAAGCCGAGCGCTCGATCGAATTTGGCCTCAAGATTCTCAGCTTGTTTGCACCTTCTACTTAACGTTTTGCGCCGCGGAGCCTTCCCCCTTCCTTCGCGGTCTCACTTAGCGTCCGGCGAGAACGATCACTTGCTGACGTGGCCGCTGAAAGTCGCCAGGAGAGAATGTATGAGATTCGATTCGGTTTCAAAACTCATGCTAGTTCTGTTCATATGGGCCGTACCCGCTGGGGCGCAGGACGTACAAGGACTGATAGCAAATACCAGCCCTCCGCCACGAATCTTCCTGGACTCTGACATCGGATTGCAGACCCAACTTGGCTTCATTCCGCCTTCCACGGATATCGGCGTTTCATTTGAGTACCCGCTGTGGCGGAGACTAGAGATACAAGGAGCGGGTTCCTTTTCTCCGGACAAAAAGCAAATTACCGATGACGGCTACTCGTTTTCCGTGACCGGCACGGCAATAGTCTGGCCGTCTTGGCGCGTGGGCGTGCTGGGCAAGGTAGGTTACGGACGCCTGTGGACCTCACAGTTCACGGAAGCAGTCACCTCGCCTTCGTTCGGGGTTGTGATCCGAACACACTACGAGTACCCAGGCAGACTCTATTTCCGCTATACGATTCCCACGGGCTGCGTGTGGGCCACACCCTCAAATCCCTGTACGCTGCAATCCAAACGATTGCAAGGCCCTTCGATTCGACAGGAATTCCAGCTCCTACCTCACGTTCGTTGGGGAGCGGAAGTGGGAATTTATCATTTCTGCGATCAAAGCAACGAAAACGACCCCGCCGCCGGGCGCGCCTGTCGCTGGGCGGGCACGGAACTCGTATTTGTTCGATTTCAATTTAAGGGCGCACAACTGGACTCACCGTATTGATTGCATCGACGACTTCGCGTGCAAGAGCTCAGAGAGGCTGTCCAAACTCGATTCAGGAACCAGTGTCGCGGCCAATAAGATGCAGCATCTCGGAAGAATTCACCGACGCCACCAGACTGCGTTCTAGTCCGTCACATCACTCGCTTTCTTTCAACGCCATTTCGAGATTTGCGCGACAACGAGGATTGGTCTACAGCGAATGACGGTGAATTCCAAAGTGGCAAAGGCAAACAAAAACGGGAAGACTGCGCCTGGCCTGATTGAGGGGGAGAGCGACTCGTTTCCGTTTAACTCGTCGCAATCCCTTTCGTTCCCTGCACATCCCCGATATAAGCACCTCGTCCGAGAGCGTTCGCCGCTCCCCGAAGAAACTCTATTTGGCCTCTAACATGCGCTTATCAGGACCGTGTCTGCGATACAGACCAGATCTGGGTCAACTGCGTTGGGAGAGGTGTTCCAAATGAGGCCCTGGAATCTGCCAATTCTCTGCGCCCTTCTATGCGTGTGTTCATCTTGTACAAACATAAAGAGCGAAAGAGTGACCGACCAAAACCAAGAAAAGATCATCAGTAGGATCTTGACGAACCGTGACCTCACCGACGACGAACTGCGCCTGCTCAACGGCTACATCGTGCGTCAAAGTCTCTCGAATCCATTCCAAGGTGACAAGCTCAGCATCCCAACGGGTAGGACGATTGGGGAGATGGTTGAAGATCAAAGGAACTGGACGGCTCAGAACACACAACAGGAACAGGAGGAAAATCGCGCAGAGTCAGAATTGGCGGCCGAAATCGCCGCGCGAGAACGTGGCCTGCGTGAATTTGTGACGGTGACCCTGGATGGACTTAAACAATCCGATCCCAATTTCATCAACGGATTTGAAGCGCGAATCGCATTCAAGGCGGGACGTAAGAATCTCCGGGCCTTCCGAGGCAAACTGGCTCTGTTCGATGCGCTGGGGAATTCTTTGGGCGAGATTCCCGTGAGAGAACTGACACCGGTAAAGGCAAATTACTCTGGAACGATGAATTACCGCAACCTGTATACCACCTTTCCGGAACTACGATGGAGGCATTTGCAAGACATCAAAACACAGTGGAAACCTACGGAGATAATATTCGTAGATATTCCCCAGGATTGCTCGTACTCATCGCTGCGAATTGAGCGACTGCCAAATTGAGCTTGCGACCACGTTACAGCACGTCGCCGTGTCGCACAGAGCACTTGAGCGAATTTCTCCCGGCTGCATCAGCGTGCTTTCACGGAAATGTAGCCTCCGATCCGTTCGACGTCGTTGCATGTAGCGCGACAGTTCGAACGTTCAAAGGAGTTGCTTCAATGACTGATGACATAAGGCCCGGAGACATAGTGCAACTGAAGTCGGGCGGTCCTAACACGAGCGTTGCCCGAATTGAGGATGAAGACGGTATCTTGAGGGCAAGATGCAGCTGGCTCGACCGCAATGAAAAACAAACGCGCTCCTTTCCGATAGCGATGCTGACACATACCAACTGATCTCGCGAGCTTTTGGCGTTGCGCCGCTATCCAGCATTACGCCGTGCCCGGAGCAATACGGGATCGGTTTAACCGGTCCACGACGGATCGAATCCGTAAGAATACGGATTGATTCAAAGGCGGATTCTCTGCATGATCGGAATAGTTGTTACATGTGTACAGCTGCGATATATATACTATTGAGAATACACGACTTGTCGTAACATCTCGATATGTCGCGCATGATCCGTCACCGAGTACCACCGCATCGCTTCCATCAGCCAGACGTGTCCGAATACATGCTGCGACTGCGGAAATCGCGTCCACAACTTCGGAATTGGATTTTCATCGCTATTGCTACCGGGACTGTGCTCGCACTTGTGCTATTTGCGATTTCAAACTTGATATTTTGAGACGATGCCGTCACACCCGCCGAATCAGCTCGACCAGCGTCTGACTGACCTCTTTGATTTCCTCTTCTCGGATTCGATTGAAGAACGGCAATGCGAGCGAGCGAGACGCCTGGAACTCTGTCACGGGGAGAGCGGTCTTGCCGTTCTCCGACGGCTGATAAATACGTTGCAAGTGAATCGGCGCAAAATATCTGCCCAAAGCGATCCCGCGCGACTTCATTTCATTGACGATCCAATCGCGATGCGCTTTGTCAAAACGACTACTCAGTCGGACCACGTAGACGAACCAACTGATTTTGCGACGTGGCAATGCCATAGCCGGGATTATTAGGTTAGGAACTGAACCCAGTACATTACTGTACTCGCGAGCAATTGATTCCCGCCGATTCAGAATGGCATCGATTCTCTTTAGTTGCTCGATTCCCAAGGCGCAATTGATATCCGAAATCCGGTAGTTGTACCCCAATTCCGTATGCTGGAACCACTCTTGTGAATCATCTCTTCCTTGATTGCGAAGTTTTCTGACCTTGTGCGCGATTTCGGAGTTATTGGTGACAACAGCCCCGCCCTCTCCTGTTGTAATTTGCTTGTTGGGATAAAAGGCAAAGACCCCGACGTCTCCTAAAGCGCCAACTTTTTGTCCTTCGTATTCTGCCCCGATGGCCTCACAAGCATCTTCGATGACGAATAGACCGTGGCGTCTGGCTATTTGCAATATGCTCGCTAGCTCCGCGGGACAGCCAAAAGTGTGCACGACAATAATCGCCCGTGTTCGCGGGGTGATTGCCTGTTCGAGCAGGCTCGGATCGAGGTTGAGCGTTTGCGGATCGATGTCAACGAACACTGGAGTCGCCTTTTCATAGCGGACTGCGTTCGCGACTGCGATAAAGGTAAAAGAGGGCACCAGCACTTCGTCGCCGTCGGAAATACCGAGGGCTCGAATACACAGATGCAGACTGCTGGTCCCAGAGTTTACGGCAATCGCATCCGAGGCACCCACGTAACGAGAGATGGCGCGCTCGAATTCCCCGACCTTGGGACCCAAGCTAAGGCTCGAAGTGCGAAGAACGCCAGTCACTGCCTCAATGTCCTGCTCTGTGATTTCCGGAGCTGAGAGCGGTATCCTCATGAATGTTGCGAACGGCCGGAAACAGCAACAGACGCAGAAATACCTGAATGACGTTTCATCAAAAGTTCCTGCGAGAGAGGAACGGTGGTTAGTACTCGGACGATTGTCTCGGAAGCGAACCCTTCACCATACGGATTGACCATGCCTACTAAGGATTGACGAAATTCAGGCGTTCTTGCCGTGTTCACAGCTTCGAGAATGGCACCCGGATGAGCGTCGGCATCCAACACATTCCGTGCTCGCTCGCGCCCTTGCTGGCGAATGCCAACGTTAACGGTAGGACACGCGAACGACGCGGATTCCATGATTCCACTGCTTGAGTTCCCAACCAACATATTGACTTGGCTTAAAAGACTCAAATAGCGCACCGGGTCGAGATTGGTGAAGATCTTTCCGTGGCCTCGGTGGGAAATAAATGCTTTCGTCCGCGCTATCAATGCCCTGCTTCCCGCATCTGCGTTCGGGTAGCAGAACAAGATTTGGTCAGTAAGATTTTCCAGGGCTGCGAACACGGCGTCTGCTTCTTGCAGCGTGTCGCGGGCGATGGTCATCGGATGGTATACCACTAGAACGGTCGGTCTCCGGAGATCTAGCGTCAGCCGCTCCTCTACTTGTTCCCGGCTGAGAAGCGTTCGCCTGCGCAAATTGTCAAGCGATGGAGCGCCGGCCCGGTGCACACGCCATTCTTCCTCGCCCATCTGGATCACTCTCTCGCGGGCAGCAAATGTCGAAGTAAAGTGGATATGGCTCATTTTGGTAAGAGCATTCCGCACCGCATCGTCAATCGCACCCTCGCTCACCTCTCCGCCCTCGATGTGAGCTGTGGGAACGCGCAGCGCTAGAGCTACCGACGCCGGAGCCAGCATCTCGTAACGATCAGCAATCAGCAAAAGCAGGTCCGGCCGCATCCGCCCGAACAGGTCCGCCAATCCCAGCGTGGCCAAGCCGATCGTCTTCGCCATGCCGACATCGGTATCCGAGCTGAGCAAACATTCGATCCGGGAGTCGATCGCGAAGCCATCATTTACAATTTCCTGGAAAGTGTTCCCAAATTCAGGTGACAGATGCGACCCAAGCGCGATGATTTTCAGATCTACATTTTCGTTCTCCGACAAATCTCTTAAGGGCCAATACAAATGCCCGTAGTCGGCTCGCGATGTAGTGATTACCGCAATCTTTCGCTTCATGGGGTTAAACCGAAGATCCTAGCCTTGAAGGAGATAACAAATCGGTCGGTCGATAGTCGGGAACGAGTTGGCAAAGGGTTTCGATCATGGCGGTCAGGTTTCGCTCGTCAGCCCATCTGGAAAGATCCCCCATCTGAACATCGAATCTGTCTGCGGGTGTTTCCCTGGTCTGGACTCGCTGGAGTCTCGGATCGACCGTGGGCTCCGTGGATTCATTCTGGGAGAAGAATTCCTCCGACATTTTGTCTCCGGCACGAAGTCCTGTGAAGGTAACTGGAATCTCCTTTCCCGATTTGGATTCGGCGTGACTTATCAATTCAAGAGCAATGTCTAGAATTTTGACCGGCGCGCTCACTTGGGGAACGAATATGCCTCCGCTTTCCTCCAATCCAGACGCCAGGAGTATCAGTTCCACTGCCTCGCCCATCGTTAGGAAGTATCTGGATACATCCTGGTGAGTGACGGTCACTGGACCGCCTTGGGAAATTTGGTTGAGGAATGTCGGGACGACGCTTCCCTGAGAACCCAATACATTTGCCAGGCGCACCGCGCTCATTCGGTTCTTGGGATTGTTCAAGCTCATTAGCGCAAGTTCTGCTACCCGCTTCGACGCACCCATAATGCTGATTGGATTGACGGCTTTATCTGTCGAGACCATGACGAAGTTGGTGACACCTTCAGCCTGAGCCATCCTCGCCAGACTCGCGGTTCCCAAGGCATTGTTGCGAACGGCCGCAAAAGGGTTGTTCTCCATAAGCGGAACATGCTTGAAAGCCGCCGCGTGACACACGACCTCTGGGTGATAGCGCTTAAAGAGCTCGGATAACAGCTTGGCGTCGCAAATATCGCCGAGCACAGATTTGTACGAATTGCGATCAACCGCGGTCGCCAAATCTGAGTCGATTTCGTGTAGATTTCGCTCTGAGTTGTCGAGAAGAATGAGTAGCCGCGGCTCCAGACGGATCACGGTCTTGGCCAAAGCAGAGCCGATCGAACCTCCGGCTCCGGTCAACAAAATCCTTCTACCTGAAACAACCTCTTCTATCGCGTTTTTGGGTGGCAAGATAGGTCACTCCGAAACGCAATCGTATCGCGTATGCGCATGCAGGTCCATCGGTGGCTAATCGTTATCTGGGGCTCTGTTGCGCGTAACCCCCACTCTCTCAATTCCTTGCAGGTGCGGTCGACCGTCAAGCCAGCAACGGAAGGAGAGGCGCAGAGCCGGGATGCACCCTGCCGACACACGTGTAGTAGGTAATGTTGTCCTAGAGACTTTTGTCTCTATTGGACTAGAGACGTTTGTTCCCTTGCCGAGGCCCGGCACGTGGATTGACACTGCCTGTCCGGCCCGCATGTTCTTTTGTTTCCTAGCGAGAACAAATGGTCAGGTGTCATGCGCTCTTACACTGCCTTCAACGAAGAAGTGGTGAAACGCTACGAAGAGTGGTTAGTAGTCCAGCACTATCGGCCAAGAACTAAACAACTCTATCGACGAATGGTGCGAACGTTTGCCGAGTACCTGAAACACAAGTCCATCGCCAGCGTTACGCATATGGATGTCCGGTCCTACATCGCTCATCTCTCCGAGCAAGGCGCCACTTGGGCAACATCGTTTGACAATCTCCAAGTTCTGCGACGATTTTACGACTTCCTGCACCTGGGCGGCATGGTTAGCTATGTGGCTCCTCGTCTGGTAAAAATGCGCGACGCTCCCAGAAAAATCCCTCGCACCTTGAGCGAGTTCGAAGTCCGCCAGTTCCTTGCAGCCGCGCACACGCCCAGAGAAGTAGCTTTAGTTGAATTTCTGTATGGAACGGGGTGTCGGGTTTCCGAGGTGGTATCACTTCGTGTGGACAATATCGATTTCGAGGCTCGAACAGCCAGAGTTTCGGGAAAAGACCCGCGCGGGCGAGTCGTGCTAATCACAGAACGAGCTGCATCGGCTCTTCGAGCCTATATTGGCAAGCGAAAGGACGGGTATGTTTTCCAGTCAGACATGCCGGTTCAAAAAGCTTGCGTAGCGAAGAGCAATGGACATTTCATAGGTCAATGGAAAGACTATCGCGGACCCGGCACAAGATATGTGTCGATGAGCAAATACTTGGGAAGTGCTCGTCGCATCTCTTACCAAGACGCGACGGCCGCCTTACATGGCCTGACAAAAGGGGCCAATCTGGAGAGGCCAAAGATCGAGGGTCCTTTGTCCACCAACGCTATACGTACAACTCTTCATCGTATCGGACGTCGTTCAGGGTTGAGACGCGCGACTCCTCATATGTTCCGCCACAGCTTTGCGACGCACCTGCTCGACCACGGGGCTGACCTCACGGTCGTACAAGAGCTGCTGGGTCACACCTACGTCCAAACCACCGCGAATTACGTACGGGTGAGCCGGCAGCGGTTATTACGCACGTTCGACAGATGTCACCCCGCGGGGACTCCAACTAGGAGAGGACCTCAGCGGTCAAAGGAGAAAGTTCTTCGACACGAAGATGACAGCCAAACGTCGCGACAAGATCGAGGACGATGAATCGCTCCTGCTGCCTTGGTTTCTGACTAAACGAGCCACGATGGCAATCCGCTCAAACGTTCCAAAGCATTATCAGATTAGAATGCGAAATTACTTTGATGACTATGGATGTCTGCGGTGTAACACACGTAGAGGTCAACACAAGGGTAATGGATTGTGCAACCGCTGTAGCGGGCTTATCTTGGCGCGGTTGAAACGAGGTTACGATCGTCGCCAGAGGCCCAAACTTAGTCATTACGCTAAAGACCTCCTAAACAAAGCCCGCGATGCCGAGGCGTTGCTGAAGGACCTTTTGCAATGGAAGGGACCTGCCCCGCTGTCCAGCCGCATCAAGACTTCAAGTTCTCAAAATCCGGCCCTTGAACTGTTCAGTGCTTATCGCATAGAAGGCAGCGATCGTTAGAGTTATGCGTAGAGTATTTGCAGGTGCCCCGTCGTCCTCAAGCCTTTGGCAGTACTGTTTGCACCAGTGTACCCCGTTAAGAACGCCCTAATACTTCGACCGGTTGGACGGCAGACGCTCGGACATCAAAATCCGAACTGTGCTGTTTGAAACAGTTTTTCTGGCGACGCTAGGAGCAACATTCATTCACCCCTTCCTTTCTGGTTCAACCGCTGTTCATCGACGGTGTGACGGTTGTTCCGTAGCTTATCCCAACCTCGGGAGGGTTTATGTATGCGAGCCATAGGGCTACGCCACGCTTTAACATCAACATCCCCGTTAGAATTCGCCGGCTCGACCAATTCAGCTCGATCGAATACTGCGTTGAATCCTCCAACCTCTCGACGGGTGGGATGTACTTTTCCAGCGACATTCAGCTTGAACTAGACACGCCCGTTCGAGCTTACTTAATAATGCCGGAGGAGATCTTTGGGATGCCTACCCTCAGGTGGTGCTGCGATAGCCGGGTGGTTCACGTCCATCCAAGCGGGACCCCGACGAACGCGTCAGGAGTGGGGCTTTCATTTTACACGTACGCTGTGCTTAGCATGCGGACAAGGACGTGGCAGAGAAGATTAATTCCGAGCATCAGAAGTCCGAGGAACGAAAATGCCTAAGATCGAAATTCGGATCAATAGTCTCAACATCGCCGTATTCAACTTCGAGACACAGGGAATTAGCGCGAAGAACGGCCCCGAATTCCCAGTCCTGATGATCCCCTATGAGTTGCAGCTTTACGCTTACGAAGATCCAAACGAGCCCGGAACGCCAGTCCACCCAGTGACTTGCGTTTATCTCGCAGGCGAGTTGTGGTCGCTGCCCCAACAGAGAGTAGCTGCGAAATCTCGGGAGGAGCTTGCGTATTGTGCTCCCGTTCCTGGCTCGCAGATCGCGTCACGCGGGTATTTGGAATTCCCGTTCGACATTCTGACCGTGGCACGGATGGAGAAGGGCCGGACAGGAGATTTTGGGGCGGCACTTAAATTCCGCTCTCTGGTTGCAATTCATGCGCCTGGAGCAGTGCAGAGAGTCCAGAGGTTTGCTATCGCTGAGTCACAAACCAGCGGGTTCACAATATCAAGATCTCACTGGATCGAAAGAATTCTTCCCGAACTCGGCTACGGCAGGATCGAACTGCTCGAAGTACGTCTGTCGCGCGCAATCGCGCCGGACCACGAATCGCCGAAGGCACTCGGCGCAATTCGCAGGGCGCGGGATCTTCTCGTCGATGGCGATTGGGACAAGGCGGTTGCTCACTGCCGAATTGCAATTGAGACCATTCCAGATTCCAGACAGCTCCAATTGAATGGACCGCATCAGTTCGACTTGAGAGTCGATACCTTTGTTCGAGACCACCTAGTACCTAGGCTCGGGAAGGAGGAAGCGAGATTTTTGGCGGATGGAATGAAGTCTTTGTGGCGGGTTTGCACCAGACCCGTGCGTCCGGCAACCTCGGACGGCTTCAAACGGCCCGATGCAGAGTTCATCGTCCGCTACACAACGGCGATCGTTGAGTACGTCGGCAGCCTTCTCAACTAGAGGAGATGCAGGAATCACTTCGACACATAACTCATGTGAAATCGTGGTCGGCGGCGGACTAGGGCGCATGTAGCGGCAGGATAAGGTTGTGCTGCGAAGACGGCAGCCAATCCCCTGAGCAATCTCACCTCGGCCACTCGCTCTCTGGTCGTCGAGTTTCCTTCACGAAGCAGGATTCACATACTCTCGTTCCGTCTTTGAGCGTGAAATCGACTTGTCGGTTAGAATCGACTGCAGACCCGCATTTTCCGCAAAGATCGATCTGCTCCTCGCTCATCCCGTTATCACTCCTTTAGAATATCCGGTTCATTGCGAGACAATCGCTGCCAAGAGTCGCCGGGAGCACCCACGTCTGGGGGGCGTAGATGCCCCTAGCCTTTTGTGAAGCTGCCGCTATCGTCAGGGCACCTCTCGGAATGGATCTTGTCAGGGCCTGGGAGAGCGGTTTGAAGAGAGGCTGTTGTACCCTCGCTGCTAGTTCCGAGTCTATTCGTATTGACCGCAAGGCCATCTAAAAACATACGCAGCAAGTTGGCTGCACGGTATGGCATAAGGGCCTAACCTAAGCCTTCGGTTGGCTGAAGGGGACCTGGAGTAAAGATGGAATCTCGTCCATGACGCTTTTCACGATCCTTAAAGCCTGTCCGCGCGCCACGTTCCATTTCCGAACATCCTCATCCGTCGCTACGCGAAGGAAGCCCCCGGTTGCGTGATCGAAGACTAAGGGGTTCTTGTCTTCAAGAACCGATATTCCAGTCGCGCGAGGCAATCTCAAGCCGAGATAGAATCCTAGGCGACATTCAACGGCGTATTGGATTCTGCCGGAAGCGTGGCGGCACGGAATGATCGTTTCCACCAGCTCCGATGAACCAGCGCCCAACGTGTAGGCCCGTGCCGCAAGTGCGTAACCGCTCTGGGTTGTGGGCTCGTTGTCTACGAAATGGCAGCATCCCCAAGCGCAAAAGCGTAGATCATGCGGCATTGTGTCTTTCTCCGTTGCGAAGACGTTTGACCACGAACTGGTGAACGGAAGCACGCGAATTGTGAGAAGTTTGGTGAGACCCAAACCTTTTAATACAGCCGACACGAACGGTCAATCCGGATTAGTTCGGACATAATGCCAGGTGATTGTACGTAGATCTAACATAGAGAGATAATCTATTGCCGTCGCACATCGCGCAGCCGTCGAGTCTGGAAAGTGGATGACCGTCGCGGCGCGATTCCACTTGTACAATAGCGGCGGTGGTCTCAATGGGTCGACGCAACACTAAGCTCAAACCCGCCTCGCATTGAAAACAAAGGCCAAAATCGCTCGCTAGCTACAAACCAGCTGGAACGCTGCCCTGGCTAGCTTTTGACCACGCACAGCCAAACCGATGGTTCTCCCGCGGAAGCATTGTCGAATCAATGCACTGGATGGTGTTGCATCGACCATCTGAGCTGGCAGCGTTAATCAGGCCGTGCGAATTTGGGCCCTCTCACATTCGCTAATTGAATGAGCCTGCAAACTACGATTTAGGTTGGCCGAGCGGTATTTGGAGCAACGAGGGAGTTCTGTCGCTGATGCTTTTCGCTGCCTTTATAGCTTGACGACGCGCCGCATTCCATCGGCGAAGGTCCACATCAGTTGCTACGCGAAGGAAGTCTCCGGTGGCCTTGTCGAAGACTGAGCGGATGGTGTCTTTAAGAAGCGGAATTCCAGTCGTGCGGGGCAAGTGCACGCCCAGATAAAATCCCACGGAATTCTCAGTCTCATACTGGATACTGCCAGCAGACTTGCGGCACGGAATCATGATTTCCACTGATCCACATAAATCAACGCTTGGCCCGTATGCCTGTGCGACAAGCTCGTAGTCTCTTCGGCTTACAGCCTGGTTATTTACGAAATGGCAGCACCCGGAAGCGCAAAAACGCAGATCGTCCGGCATTATCCCCCTCCCCCATTTAGTGACGCTCAGCGACGGCGCGGGCCAACATTACTCCCGCCCGATAATTACCGCAGGTTCACCCTGCATTTTGATTTCCGAACGTGCCAAGAACGACGCAATTTCCTCTGGAGTCAACGCTGGGGGCGTGCTCGTAAGTATTCGATTCTGCGGGAGTGTTCAATATGGTACAGATTTACAGTCGGGCAGTACGTATTTTTGCGTAAATGAAGCGGAGAGACCTCACACCTCAACAGGTCGCGTTACCGGACATTGGCCGTACTAGAACTTTACATGTACGGTAAGGGCGTTAATCAGGAGTTGGGCCTCGCGCGATAGAGTACGTGAGTGGCGCAGAAAATGTCGCAGAAGAAGACGCGTCCCACCTTGGACAATGCGAGAGACTCGATCAAAGCACGAGAATAGCGGCTCCTCCTCGTCTTTAAAAAGTTGATACATCGGAACTTCCATCGCTCGCGTCAACTTCTCTGGCGTTTCGACGCAATGAACAGTGTGAAGTTTTCTACGCGCGAAATGTAGCAGCGCAGCCATCCTGTGCGTTTTTCGATGTCACTCTGAGAGAGGTTTTTCTGTTCCCTCAAGGCACGCAATCTGTCCGCAGTCACCATACTTAGCTCCTTTCCGCCGTTCTGCTATTCACGGGCGCGCTAAGAGTTGACAGAACAGCCGGGCCTACGGTTCAACAAGATTGTTTCGCACAGCAAAGCGAATCAGTTCGCTGAAGGATGTGAATTTCATTTTGTGCATGAAGTGGGCCCGGTGGCTTTCAGCTGTCCGCGTTGACACCCCGAGAGCGGCAGCCACCTGCTTATTACTCTTCCCGGTGGCCAGCAGTCGCACGACTTCAACTTCGCGCGCTGTTAGCGGCGAGCCTGACAACGGCCCTTCACGATTCGCGTCAGAATTAGCGTCATCGCAGACGAACCCATCGAGCATCGCTTCGGTCAGCTGGCCTGTGAAAAAGGGCTTCCCCTGCTGCACATGGCGCACCGCAGTCATCAGTTCCTCGTCATCATCGGATTTCAAAACATAACCGCGTGCGCCGCATCGAAGCACTTCGCGTGCAACGTCGGTTGAGAAGTGCATCGTGAGGATCAGCACCTCGGTCGAAGGAGATTCCTTGCGAATTGCGCGCGCCACTTCCAGCCCGTTGGCCTTCGGCATGGTCAAATCGAGAACCACTAAGTCCGGCTTGGCTTTTTTCACGTGCTCGATCGCTTCCACTCCATTTGCGGCTTCGCAACACACCTCGATGCCGGCCTGCGATTCCAGCAATACTCGAACCCCGCGACGCACCAATGCATGGTCATCTGCGACCAGAACGCGATACGACTTGGCAGTCGGAATTTCCGCTGTCATTGCTGGTTCCTCCTCGACACATTTACCAGACTAGAAAAAGCCCGCATCCAATGAGTCTAGACACCCAAGCGTGCTTCTGACGAGCTTAGCGGAAGAATGGCTTTAACGGAAGTCCCCCAACTTCCCGAACATATCTCTAAGCGACCACCGAGTTGTTCTATTCGCTGAGCCAGACCCGCCAACCCCACCCCGAGCTTCGGTTGATCTCCGCATGTCGTTTCTGAGACAGCGGGACGCATCCCAGTTCCCTCATCCCTCACCTCCAATGTGAGCTGATTGGAACCTGCTCCTAGCCGGATTTGCGCCTTCGAGCTCTTGGAGTGTCGTTGGATGTTTAACAAGCACTCCTGGGTCATCCTAAGAAGCGCGACCTCGACTGGCCGAGATAAATGAGGGAGCTGTGCGGGTATGTCGATGTCCACTTGAATTCCACTTCGTTCTCTAAAGCCATCCACATAGACAACGATGGCAGACTTGAGACCAAGTCGCTCAAGCTCGGGCGGGTGTAGCAAATGAGCAATCGTTCGTACTTTCTCTAAGCAAACTCGAATCATATCCCGCGTTTCGGAGAGCAGCTTCAGTGCCTTTACTTCCACGACAAGATTGGATATTTGCCCAAGGTTCAAGCCTGCTGCATACAAAGCCTGACCAAGATCGTCGTGCAAATCACGGGCGATGCGCCGTCGTTCCTCGTCCTGCATCTGCAGTAACTGGCTTGAAAGAAGTTCTGCTTTTTGTGCCGCGAAGCGCCGGTCCACGTAGCTCGTCAGTATAGCGATCCCTTGAATGACCACCGTGACAATAGCAATCGCGGCGGCCCCGAGCGTTGAGATGCTAATCGCGTGAGATAGTGCCGGGACCGCAGAAGAAGGCACGAAGGTAGCGGCCGCCATCCCGGTATAGTGCATCAGAGATATGGAAGCGCCTGCTACGATGGCCCCAGCAATCCTTTGCCGGAAGGTGCCCGCGGTTTCGTCTCGAAAATGAAATCCGAGCCACAGCCCAACTATAGATGTCAAGACCGCGAGCACTACAGACAGGAACACAAGACGCAGGTCGTAACGGCAATCGGCAGTCGTACGCATTGCATGCATGCCGCTGTAATGCACGGTTACGATGGCTGCGCCCATGATGACGCCGCCGCCCACGATCCGGAAAGATCCCATCTTCTCCCGACCCACTACAAGCAGCGAGCAGGCTGCCGCAATAAGTCCGGCCAGGAGCGAAACCAAAACAGTCGGCCAGTCGTACTTCACCGGGACAGGCAAGCCAAAAGCCTGCATCCCTATGAAGTGCATCGACCAGATGCCAACCCCCATCGCGATGGCACCGCCAGCAAACCAGGCCGACCGCACCCGACCACGTGAGGAGGTTACGCGTCCTGCAAGATCAAGCGCGGCGTACGCTGCGGACATCCCGATGAACACCGAGAGCACCACTAGACTGTAGTTATACGTGCTAATCATTGGCATTCGCGCTGATCGTGGAACCCGCGGTCTCGTACTGAAAAACAGATCTACATAAGATAAACCTGGGTAGTATTGACTATCGGGGAAACTACCAGCGCATCGTAACTGCGTAGCGCACTCATGTCAATGAATGCCAGTCGTGGTTGCCGCGACGGTTGAGTCTCACGAGTTTCGCCTCTAAGATGATGCGAGCACCGCGACGGGCGAACGGCGATTTAGAGACGCTGAGCGTGCGCTTCAATTGTACACTGCGGCTCGCTAGTGCCCGATAAACGCTGTGGGTTCAATCGGTCGCGTTACCGGACAAATGAAGTACCACTTTAGGTTTCTGTCTACTCGTCAATTTGGCAGTGGCGACCAACCCGCACGCAGCTGTCAAATTTGGCTTTTGCCGCCGTTCACCGGTACGCCACCCATACAAATGCGATTGGGTCGAACTTTATTCCAGCAGGAATCGAGCGGTCGTTCGCGCGATAATTCGGTGGGGTGGACGCGCCGACTATTCTCGTATTGTGCGGCAACGGGATTTCACATGGCGTGTTGTCGGGCCAAAACAAAAAGCCGTCCAACGTCAGCCGATAGGCGGTCGTGCGATTAGACATAACGGGAGGCGGCGGGTCAACGGTTTCTCCACGAAGACGCGCGAACTCTCTCGATTGCTCGTCCCAGACTTTTTCCTGCAACGGCGAAGTGATGTAAGACCCATCTTCATTCGTAGGAACCGATGGTCTGGGACGCTTTCCTATCATTTGTCCGTAGCCGTTGAACGCCTGTCCGTAGTGGTCAATGCTGACCACACCAGCGAGACGTGTTCTTTCTGCCTCGCGGTCGGCTTGCAGTTTACGGGCATACTCCTCCGGATTTTCCCCTCGGAATTTGGTTCGTTCTTCCTCGTCCCTCAGCCGACGTTTTTGCTGCCACTGAGCGTATTCGTCCTTATACGCTTGGGTGCCTTTAGCGTGGCGCGATTTGAAAAGTCCGCACCGCCACGAACCCCCGTGGTTCGGCTCCGTGGCTGCGGATGCGGCCGAAGCGGACACTCGCTCGCCATCTAAACCGTAAATCGTGGGATAGATTTCGTGACGGCGCTGTGCACCCTTTCGTAGCGTGCGTTCCGCGTTCTGGCGGTGAATCAGCGAACTCTTCGGAGAATACAGAACTCTGCGGGCCGCGCGGGTGTTCAACTCGATTTGCCACAACTCCGTTTCGTCGCGGAGCATCTTTTCGTCGCCGAAACAATCCTCAAGCGTCGGCTTGGTGGGTGGATAATCGTCTTCAACAACGACATCCTCTTTGGCATTCTCTTCGGCTGGCTTTGGCTCAACGTAGTCGGCGCGTCGGGCAGCGCGAACCTTGGCGCGAGTCACGGCAGCTTCGCGGATGGCCTGTAATCTTTCACGCGCAAACTCGCGGTCGGCTTCGGTCTTGGCCGGGTCCATCAAAATGGCTTCGAGGCGCGAGCGTTCTTGCTTTTCAACCTTCTTGTACTGAACTCGCATCGTCGGTGGTTTGTCGGGCATGACTGCTCCTGAAAAAATAAAGATGTGCGGCGTGCGAACGGGTCCCATCGCAACCAACCCTAACTTTTGAAAAACAGTGCCGGGGCACGTCCGGGTCCCTGACGAAAATATTCGCGATGCGATTTTTACCAAGGTCAGATTTTTTTTGGGTCACCCGGGGGATGGCTGGGGCTCTGGCGGGCGGGTGGAAGTGTCTGGGTCCCATCTAGAAAATACCCCGAGCAAACCGTGAGCAATCACGCTCGCAGATTACTGGCGGAAAATTCTCGGGACGACAAATCACTCGCAGGAAATCCAGCCAACTGAAATTGGCGGGCGGAGGGTGGTTCCGCTTTTCAATTGACATAACCTAACGACTAGGATATTGTGACTGCGTGAACGAGAAAGAGCTAATCTCCAAAGCCATGCGGCTGCTGGGAAGCCGAACGTCCAAGAAGAAGGCAAAGTCTTCTCGGGCGAACGGCAAACTCGGTGGTCGTCCGAGGAAAAAACCGCATGCGTCGTCTAACCGAAGTTGAGATCGAAAATATCCTGACTGTCGCCTACGCTGAATCTCGTCGGGACGCCACGATGATTCTGTTGCAGTTCTTTCATGCGATGCGCTCGGATGAGATCTGCTCGCTGAAAGTGGCTGACGTGAGCCTGGAAACGTCTTCGATCACGATCCGGCGAAAGAAAGGCAGCTTGACGACCGTCCAGGCGCTGCACTGCCATCGCGGTAACCCTCGGCTGGACGAACCCAAGATGCTCAAGGCGTGGCTAGCGGAGCGCACCGAGGGCGAATACCTGTTCCCCACCCAGAAGGCGGTCAAGATGGATCGACGATCCTACTGGCGATTGTTCCGTGGATACGCCATCGCAGCGGGCATCCCGCTTGAAGCAGCGCACCCACACGCCGTTAAGCACGCAAGCGCGTCCTACCTGTTGCGACACGGGGCCGACTTGGCTACCGTTCGGCAGCACTGCGGGCATGCCTCGATGTCCAGCACGCTGCGCTATCTGGGCACCACGGATGAAATGGCTTCCAAGACCGCGCAGACTCTGTTTTCGAGAATGTGACAATCTACAGCATTCTGTCGCATTCTCCGGCGGCTTGGTCTTTGGAATCAACGCCGCCTTCCCCGGTTTTGAACCGCTGAACCCCACGTAATGTCACATTTTCTTGCCCGGGAGTCGCCTGTAGCCCTCGCCGTTCAGAAATTCCACCCGGTAGAAAGCTAGCAGCTAGGTTCGGGCTGTTTACTACCCTCCAATACCTAGCCGTTTGGATATGTCCTTGATTCCGACCACACGCCACGACGATGCCATTTGCTACGGTCCGGGAAGCCCGTAGAGCGAGTTTGTCGAACGCTTGGCCTAGCAGGCTGGCCATTTTCAGCCACACGGTAAATGAACAACTTACAGATTTTGGAAATTTTCGTGGAGAGTTTGTGCTGGCGACTGACGCCAGAACGGTACGCAGTACGAAACTATGGGCCGGCACCCGCCGCGCTCGCTTTTTGCCCCCCCCGCTGTGAACGGTTCGCCAGATGTGGCATGATTCGCCGACTTACAGTACGGAGAGTGGCGACATGAACGGCTATTTGTTATTGGGTTCGGTGTACGCCGTAGTTGGATTGGCTCTGGTCTGTTGGGCCAAGCCCCTCTCAATGCGGTACAACGCTTGGACCACTGGCCTCCGTGAACGTCATCCCGACATCAATCCGCCTCCGACTCCTGTATGGCGGGAACGGAACACGAAGATTATGACTGTAATGATTCGTCTGTTCGGTGTGTTCTTGTTATTGCTCTCGACCGTCGAGTTCTTGAGCTACCTCGGCACCATCGTTAAACCACACTAAAATTCAGAACTGGGCGGGCAGGATTATCTGCTCTCGGGCACTCCGGTTGAATTTCGGTCGCGCAACCTCGCCAAATTCCGTTTCCACAGAATAACTGGCGATTATATGGCGTCAGTCACAAACGCCTCCGCGATGCGCTCGCCTTCCCTCCGATGCCGTTGCGTCTCCGTCTTACGGGCACGTTTTTCCTCGAGAGTCTTGCGCGGTCTACCACGCGGTTTCGACGGACCACACGGCACAAAGCGTTTTCGTCTGCCCATCGGTCTTGATACTCCGGCTTTTGATTTGAATCTTCCTGCCCGCTGTGAGCGAAGCGAACGCCTTTGGTTTTGCCTTTGAATTTTCCGCAGGGTGCGACCGCCGCGCCCGCGAATGCGTGGCGGGACTAAGGACACACGGACTAAGGCTAAGAAAAGGATTAAGGACTCGGGCTAACATCCCCGCGCGGTTTGCAACTGTAGTTCTTGCTTGCGCTTGGACTCAGTTACGTCGGTACCGACACCGACGTTACCACCGACGTTTTCCCCGACGTTTCGCCGCTACCACCGACGTTAGGACCGACGTTAGCACCGACGTTTTCCACGACATTTTGTTGGTGTAATTCACACTTAGCGTTCCCCATGAATTGTTGGCTCATTTTCTCAAAGTCGCCCACATGCTTGAAGTCACAAATTCCGCCCTTCGTTTCCGCCCACCAACCGTGGGGCAGGAGTTCCCAGCCGCTATACTGTCGCCCATGAATCACGCAAGTGCGTCGGTCGCTTATTACGTGCAACTCTCGAAACATTCTAAGCAGCCGTTCACAGTGTCGTTGAGTGAAAGGCACTGCACCCTTGTTCCACTTCTTCATATGCCTTGTAATGTTCGGGACTGCGGCAAACACAAAACCACCGTGATTCTTCCCAAGACATTGCAAGTATCCGAATAACTCTCGGGCGGCACCATGAAAGTGGTATCTCTCATTCGGGCACTGTCCGTTCTTCGTCCGTACGGGCACGAAACTTCTACTCGACGCATTCACTTTGCACCGCCGTTCGCTGACAGACGGGACAAGGGGCTACTGCTAGGTTTTTGACTCATGTGAAGTTCTCCGATTAAGACATGGTGTGACGACGGAATCGGAGTACCGCCGGCACACCATGCTTAACTTCCAACGTGAGTTGGAATTCTGCGATCCTTTATGGACGGTCGCTGTCCGATTTGACTGCGATCACTTCGAGATTAGAGTGCGGGTGTGATACGGCACTTGTTGTTCGTGTTGCGGGGTGAACTGCGAACCCTGACGGTCAACTTCCCAAATCAATCTTTCCCTGCTTCCACGTTCGACTTCGGTGCTTCGTTGGCTCTTGGTTTCGTGGAATCGCTAGACAGTGCCGCCGTTACCAGTGCCCGAGTTGACTCGGACAGACGGGCAGAGGCATATGCGCCCGTTCTTGGCTGGAATGGTGCAGTTGCCATTTTTATTGAAGCGGGTTTGTGGCTTTTCATAGGTCGTACCTTCTTAGGTCGCCCCTTCTAATCGTTATCACCATCCCGTCCTTAGATGGCAAGCGGAGACATTGGCGATTTTTCACAGGCTCGGTGAGCGCTTCAATCTCAAAAGATAGGTCGAAGGCGTTCGTAAATTCGACCAGCCCCCTTAGCTGGGCATCGTCTATTTTAAAAACCCCGATTTGAAACTCTGCATTGTTTGTAATTTCCATAATGTTCACCTCATTCTTGGATTGATCCGCAAGCGGCAGGAAAACAAGTGCTGCTCAGTTGGCGGATTGGATTGCTCTTTCCTTATGCTGCTATGGCGCGAAATGGATCACGCGCGGCGAATTCGGCTCGGCGTTTTGCCGCCAGCTCTGCTTTGACCGTTCTCTTGGCTTCCCAGATGATGTCGAGCGCTGCCCACAATGCCTGTTGCTGCTCATGCGTGGGGGTCAATTTCGCGTCGTGAAGCTGAAACCATAGGTAGTGCCCAGCCCGAGTCAATCGGACGACTTGGGGGTCTGGGTCGCGCCTGTCGTATCGCATCTTGGCTCCTGAAACGCAAAAAATCCCGAATACGCTTTTGGCATAGTCGGGATTCTTGGTTTCTCATTTCTCGCTGGCGACGAGATTTTAGTGAACAAACTTGTAGGAGTCGTTGGGGAGAAATGAGAGAAACAGGATCACGCTGCCAAGCGTCCCTTGAAACCGTCAAGGAAGAAACGGGTCAATTTACTTTGTGGAATTGTCCTGCTTTGGGATACTGCTTCGGCGGGACTAGAAACAAATACCACTTCAATCGCACGACCATTATACCAAAGCGTTACTTAAAAGTCAAGGGCTATTTTGTGACATCTCACACAAACGACTTAGGATATTTGGGTGGAAGCGTCCATTTAGATGCAGGAAACGGTACGATATTGCATCCGTCCGCCGTCAAGTTGGTGCAAACGTTCGTGTTTGCATGCCGCCGCCTTTCACTACCTATTTTCGCCCGTGTTCCTGCTTGCGAATGGGTTTCCCAGCTTTGGTGCGGGGTTCGGCTTCGGGCAGGCGATGGTATCCATTTGCCCGTTTGACCGCCCTGTCCAAGCGTTCCTGACGCGCCTTGATCCACGCGGAATAATATTTTTCAACGATTTTGACCGAGTTGCCCAACAGCGCAGCCACTTCAACGATGGATACTCCGGCGGACAGTAACTTGCTGGCGAACGTGTGCCGGAATTGGTGCGGGTGCGGCTTGCCTTCGATTTTCGCAGCGGTGAACACACGGCTGAAATAGTAGTCCCGGTGATAACCCGCGACCGCGTTAAGGTCCGCCGTACCATTCCAGAAAAAATGCGTTGCACTGGCAGCTTTGAAACTATGAAGCGCACGCACCACAGTCTCGGGCAAGGGAACGGAAACGTCCGTCTGGACCTTGCGCGTACGCAACGACAAGTGACCGTCCTTTATTTGGTCAATGCGAAGTCCAACCGCATCGCTGATTCGCAGTCCCGAAAAGCGCATAAGCAGTGCCAGTGCGTAAATTCGGGGGTTGCTGTCATTCTTGGCCGCGATCCAGATGCGGTCTAGTTGCTCGTCGGTGAATGGAACGACCTTCGCAGCGATAACCTTGATTTTGTCCAAATCGAGCGCGGAATTAACTTCAATCATTCGATGGCGTAGCGCGTATCGAAGGACACCACGCAATCGTTCTTGCTTCTTGGATTTGGACAGCGCACCGTCTTTCCACGTCGCCCGAAATTGTTCAAGCATCGCAAGGTCTAATTCGTTCACAAAGCAGAGTCCCTTGTCTTGAGCGAATGCGACCAGTTGCCGGAATAAAACTTCGTACTTTTTGATTGTTGCCGGGGCACGATGCACGGATTTCATGTTTTCGATGAACTGATCTTTCAACTGTTCGATTGCCGTTCTAGCGGCTGCGCTCTTGGGTTTTGTGCCTTGCGCGTCCCACGCATTGACGATCTTCTGTGCTTCTTTCCAGTCGCGCAGTTTGAGCGGCTGGCGGACGTAGGTGCCGTCAGCCTGCGTACCGCGCACCCATATCGGACAGGGCTTGCGGGTGTTCGTGCATGAAGAATCGGTGGGTGAACTGGTTTTGCATTTCTGCGCGTTGTGCCGACGATACAGTTCTAGGGCCATCAGGAATTCCGCCGTTGAACACGGTCGGCCACTTTCTCGGGGATGCGCAAGGTAACATACGCACGCTTCCCTTTCTTGGGCGGACTCTGCAATTTGATGACATCGGGTTCGCTCTCAAACAGTTCACGTACCTTGTCTACGCCCAACCCCCAGACAGCGGCCAGTTCTTGAACCGAGTAGTGGCTGCCCGCTTTGTGCGCGGACTCTGCGCGGACTTTGCGTTGCGCCGTTTCTTCAACCATCCCGCGCAGTCGTTCAAGGTCTGCATCGGACAAGGAAAAGCGTTCCCAACCCAGAGCTTGTTCGCCCGGTCCCGCGTAGGATTCCAGTGCGCGGCGCGCGACTCCTGTAAAGTCGGTACTCTTGAGCGATGATTCGAACGATGGAACGAACTTGCCGGTGGAAATCCAGAGCAACAAAAGACCTTCGGAGATGCCTGCCTTGGCAGCGGCCTGCTTGATGCTGAACATGGCCCAAGTATAGCGGGGTTCAATCTGCTTTTTGTACAAAATTGTACGGAGAATTCCCTCTTTGGCCTGTTTTGCCTGTTCTGTCGTATTGAAAATACAGCAACTTATTTCCTTTCAATCCGTCCTGTTGGTTCAAATCCAACCCCCGCAACCATGGGCGCTGAGAGGCTAAACCTCAAAGCGCCCTTTTTAGTTTCAGTTATAAGCCAACCTGTTGCAATTCTCTTCCTAGTTAATCACCGCCGAGTTGTTCCTGTTCCCCAAATCGGGAACAACTGGGAACAAATCGCCATAAATCGCTCGTTCGATGGCAACTGCGGCCTCGCGTTCTGCTTCTGGCGACGCGTGTGTGTAAACGTCCGCCGTTATGTCGATACTTGAATGGCCCAAGAGCTTTTGTGCAAGTTTCAGGTTAACGGTCCGCTGATTCAAAATGCTGGCAGCCGTAAAGGTCTTGTCGGTGTGCAATGACGCTTATTCTTTTTCGGGTAGGGCTTGATTAACGCGGTGGTCTCAATGGGTCGACGCAACACCACGCTCGAACCCACTTGGCATTGAAAACAAAAGCTGAAATCGCTATCTAGGGGTAGACCAGCCGGAACGCTGGCCTGGCTGGGTCTTGACCGAGTACAGCCAAACAGAGGGTTCTCTCGCGGAAACATCTTCGAATCAACGCACTGGATGGTGTTGCATCGACCATCTGAGCTGGCACGA
>CAWBLT010000024.1:0-7914 GCA_963789665.1 uncultured Acidobacteriota bacterium
TTAGGCATGGAGTGAGGTGGCACAGCCAGGAGTGGCTGTGCGCACTGAACTTTAAGATATTACACGCAAGTAGGGCTGCGCGCTGTGGGATCGAAGAGAAGCGCGGGCGGACCGCCTGCTATTTTGCCAACCCTCGCGCCCGTTCGCCGCCGACGCCTTACGTGTTAATGTAGAAGCCTCGCACGCGCGCTGTGCAACTCAAATGACCTCCAAGCTCCCCTCCATCGTAATCGTCGGCCGCCCCAACGTGGGCAAGTCCACGCTATTCAATCGCCTCACCGGCACGCGCCGGTCCATCGTCACCAACGAACCCGGCATCACCCGCGACCGCATCTACGGCACGGCAAACTGGGAAGGGCGCAGCTTCGAAGTGGTGGACACTGGCGGCATCGTTCCCGAAGACAAAGCCGGCATCCCCGGCGAAATTTTGCGCCAAGCCAGCGTCGCAATTAAAAATGCCACGCGCGTCGTGCAAATTGTTGACGGCCGCGTCGGCCCCACGCCGCTCGATCAGGAGCTCGCGCAACTGCTGCGCCGCGCCGGGAAACCGCCCATTCTCGCCGTCAATAAAGTGGACACGCCGCAACAAGCCGTGGATTTTTCCTCGCCCTTCTACGAGCTGGGCGACGAAGTTTTTCCCATCTCAGCCGAACATGGATTCGGCGTGGACGTGCTGCTCGATGCCCTAACCGAGGAAATTCCCAAGGGCGAGCCGGAGCCGGAAGCGCCACACGTCAACATCGCCATCATCGGCCGGCCCAACGTCGGAAAATCCACGCTGCTGAATCAACTCGTCGGCGCGGAACGCTCTATCGTTTCCGCTGAGCCTGGCACCACGCGCGATGCCGTGGACACCGTCGTCGAACGCAACGGCACGGCGTACCGCTTCCTCGATACCGCCGGAATTCGCCGCAAAGGCAAGACGAAACTCATCGCCGAAAAATTAAGCGTGATCATGGCGCGGCAGCATCTCGAACGCGCGGACATCGCTCTGCTTGTCGCCGATTCCGCGCAGGGCATCACTTCGCATGACGCCACCATCGCCAGCTACGCCGAACAGTCCGGCCGCTCCGTGATCATCGTCATGAATAAATGGGACCTGGCGCTGGAAGCCGCGCAGGATTTATCGTCGGAGAAGAAAAAACGCGGCGGAAAATTCGTGGCCTTCAACGCCAACAAGTTGGTGCAGGATTACGAGCCGCTGGTTCGCGCCCGGCTGAAATTTCTTTCTTACGCGCCGGTGGTTTTTCTCTCTGCCAAGACCGGCGAAAATATCGATCGGCTCTACAACTTGATTGACAAAGTCGTCGCAGCGCGCAACAAACGCATTTCCACCGGCGAACTGAATCGCTGGGTCGCGAAAGTGGACCTGACGCGTGGCACATCGCCCGCCAGCCGCGAAGTGAAGATTTTTTACATCACCCAGGCCAGTACCGCGCCGCCCACTTTTGTGCTGTTCACCAATCAGCTCAAGCCGCTGCATTTCAGCTATCAGCGTTTCCTGGAAAACGAGCTGCGCAAGGAATTCGGCTTTCTCGGCACGCCCATCCGTTTCACCCAACGCCTGAAAAAACGCGGCACGCGCCACCGTGAACGCAAAGATCCGCGCAAATCGTAATCGGTCGCGCCGCGTCCATCGCAAAGCGCGGCCGCGCGCGCAGCCAAAGCCGCTAGGGCTGTTCCGCTTCCTGCACCATCTTTTCAAAAACTTCCAGCGGCTGCGCTCCGTCCACGAAAACTCCGTTCACGAAAAACGCCGGCGTGGAAGTCACTCCCAAACGCGTTCCGAGCTGAATATCCTGCTCGATCTGCGGCTTGAAGCGGCCGCTGCTCAGGCAGGCATCGAATAGCTGCTCGTCCAGCTTCAGCGTGCGCGCATCCGCAAGCAAGTCATCACGGCTCGGCTTCTCACTGTTGGCAAAAAGCACATCGTGGTATTCCCAATATTTGCCCTGCTCACCGGCACAGCGGGAAGCCTCAGCCGCAAGTTGCGCCTGGGGATGAAGTTGCCGGAGCGGAAAATCCCGATAGCCGATCTTTACCCTGTCCGGATATTTCGCCAGCAGCTGGGTGAGGATCGCCTCCGACTTCCGGCAAAAGGGACAGCTGAAATCAGAAAACTCCACGATAGTGACTGGAGCTTTGGGATTTCCTCTGAGCCGTGCAGGATCGGGGCTTACCTCAACCACTGGCGGGCGCAGCATCATCACCAGCTCGCCATTGTTCAGCGCCACTTGCATCAGGCCTTGGACGTAAAGCTGCCGCGCCTTTAAGATCTCCTGAGTTTTCAATCCCTCACTCAGTTTCGCTTTCGCATCATCGTAGGGTTGATTAATCTGGCCCTGGTGCGCTTGATAGTAGGCGCTCACTTGCTCTTCGCTGGGATCCGCAACTTTGGAATCCACTTCCGTCTTGAGCAGTTCCCCCGGGCTTACGCCCTTCTTTTTCGCTTCCGCCTCCACCAGTTTTCGCTCCAGCACAGTTTGCAGCGCCCTGCGCTTCACGCCAAATACTTGCTGCATCATCCTGCGCAATTGCGACTGCTCGGCCGGCGGAAACTGGCTTTCGTAGATCGGTTCGCCGCCCAGAGTTGCCAGCGGCTGCGCTTGCGATTGCGACGGCGACGGATTCTTCTGCTGCGCCGCGGCGAACGGAGCAACCAGAAGCGCGGCGACAATGCACGCCAGCGCCCAGCGCCACCAGCCCGCGCGCAGCGGTCCGCCAGAATCTTGCCGCGCGCCGCGACCTTGCAGCAAGCTTTCGCAATTGCATGGAGTCATATCAGAACACCTCAAAGCAAAGGTATTGGACTTCAGGGAGTCACTTGGAACAGCGCGAACATTCCGCCATCGAAGTGATCGTTCACGTGGCAATGGAAAAGCCATGTGCCGGGATTATCCGGAATCATGTCCGCCACGATCATTCCCATGGGCATCAAATTGAGCGTGTCCGAACGCATGCCGTTGAGCAAAACCGTCTGCGCGTGCCAGTGCGGAGCGTGCACGTCGTCTTCGTTGCTATTGGCCAGCAGATACCAGCGAACGCGTTCGCCCTTTTTCATGGTCAGCAGCGGCATCGTGCCTTTAATAAAGCCATTCATGGTGTAGTACTCGAGCGTCTTGTTGAAGTTTGGATTGGTGATTGTTGTCGCTGGATATTGCTGGTCGTGGACGATGTTCTGCATGAAGTAGCCGCTGGAGTTCTCCTCGAATACGGCGAAGGCCACCACGAACTCACGATCCACGTCCTTGGGCGTGCCGTCGGGCTTCGTAGAGCCCTTTCGCGAGACGATGATCGGCCCGAGCAGGCCGGAGTTCATGTCCCGCGACTCGTTGAAGTGCGAGTGATACATCCACAAGATCGAGCTGGGATCGCCTGGCCCCGGCCCTGCTCGCGCCGGCACCGTCCAAGTGTAGGCGAACACCTGTCCGTGTTGAACGGCATTGCCTTTCTTGCTGGAATCGGGCGGGAGTCCCGGTCCGTTGCTGTAGTAAGCACCCTCAGAATCTTTGTCATAAGCCAAGCCATGAGGATGCATGCTGCATATGAGTCGAGTGTTATTCTTGAATACGACTTTGACGACGTCACCGACTTCGGCGCGGATCAGCGGGCCCAGTATCCCAAGGTGCTCCCATGCGGCGGGACGCTGTTTGAGAGTTGTGAAAGTGTCATCGGTGTATTCGCGATAGACAGCTTTGAGGTAGCGATTTGATTTCGCCATTGGTGCGGGGTTTATTTCGTTCTCAGTGCCCAGAGCGTAGGTCGGCGTACTCGGCAAATAGTTCCACTGAACTTCGTCCGCCGCGATGTAGTAGGTGTGGACCTTGGGTGGCGGGATTTCCTTCGCCGGCGTGTAAGCCGCCGTGCGCGCAAAAAAGGCGAGCAGGACGGCGACAGCAAGTCCTCCAGGTGTGAGAGCCTTCAATCTGCGCGCCCCTCGTTTCCGGGTGATTCCAAGATCATTCAAATCCTAAACGAATCCGAAACTGCGGCTATACCAAAACCAGGCAGAAGGCTAGCACACCCGAAACGAATCTCTGCAAGCGATGGCTTGTCGGCGTATTTTGTCCCGTCGAAAGGGTAACCCCGACGCGCGAGCCAACCGCACCAGTCAGTGCGCGAAGCAACTGTTCCGGTGGCCCCAAGCATGGTCACAAGTCGCATACGAAGATTGCGGTCTTAGGCTGACCCACATGACAGGCCGTACAAAAGAAACGCGGCTGAGAGGTCCATTCCTGGTTTCCTCTCAGCCGCGGTTAAAGGTTTAGCCACATCGACCCGATTGCTGCCGTTGGTTTACGGAATCGAGATGTAGCGAGTGCAGGATGCGGAGCTCCCGCTGACAATGTGGGATCCCGGTGCGGTGCGAGGTAACGCCAGCACACACGCCAAGTCCACGACTCCAATATAGTTTGGGAAGCCCGGGCGGTAATTCACAAACACCGCATAGGACTTGTTGCTGGTAGGGCTGGTGTATGCGGTGACGGTGTGCGGATCGAATCCGGCAGAAAAAGTTTCTCCGTCCGGAGTATTCGGCATATTCGTATAGGCGTAATCCGCAAGAGTCGGTGTGCCACTGCCGGATGTGCTCGGAAGCAAGAGTGCTGAATAAGCGCTGCCGCCGAACTCGCCAGTGACGACTCCCAGATGGCCCGTGCCCGGTGCAACCGACATTCCGCAAGTGCCGGCTGCGTAGCCTTCATCCGCAAGATTGAGGAATTGACCTGGAGCGGTCCAAGTCCCCGGGGAACCGGCCGTAAAACTGGCCTGGGTCAAGTCAGTGATATAAATTTCATCGCTGAATTCATAGGTAGCCAAGCCGATACCAGTGGTGCAATCCTCGCCCGCGGAATCGAGAATCCCACCGATGGCGTTACCGTACTCGGTGAGGGAGTTGCCGCTTCCGATTTTCAGCAGGTCGTAATAGCCCGACTCGCCAGGGGACAGGATCAAGTTACGGCCCGAATCGATGGAGATGTCTTCCGCAACTTCATGGGCCAAGGGAAACGCGGTGTTGAAAGTCTTGCCTGAGAGGTTCAGGACCTGAATGCCGCTGGTACCGCCGTATTCGCCGGGAGCGCCACCGACAAGCCCCATCGCGATCACGGCCGTATTGTTTGAGGGATTGATGGCCACGCCGCAGTTGTTGCAAGAGCCGCCCGAGAAGTCAGCGAAGGTGTTGGACCCGCTGGTTATGGTGGTCAGCGTGGATCCGTTGATGAGATCGACGTTGGTGGAGTTCTCCGTACAAACTACCTCGCCGGTCACCGAATTCGCCGCGCAAGAGTTTACGCCTCCGGTGGTAGCAAAATGTGCGGCCGTGCCTGAACCCTCAATCGGCACCTCTTCAATCCCGGTCGCGCCACTTTCCCAGTAGCCAAACGGCACATACGCATTCACGTTCGTGCCGACGGTTACGGCCAGCGAGCTGGTGGGCACGCAGGCAGCGAGCGTCGTGGTCGATGCCGTCACGCTGATTGCGGAGCAACTGGAGCCCGCTGTGTTAAATGGAGTGGCACCCGCAGTACCGGCTACCGATATTTCGTAGGAGCCGGTGGCGAGCGACGCCGGAATCAAGAACTCGAAGCGGCGCAGAACGCCCACCGTCGAGACGAGGATTACAGGAGTCGTCGCGAGGATTGTTGAACCGCAGGTGGCGCTGAAGCTAGCCGTGGCGCCAGTGATGGTGCCGGCCGCAAAGCCGGAACCGGCGACGTATGAGTCATTCACACCCGCCAGGCCCGACGGGGGATTGGCTGAACCCGTTAGTCTTTGCGCTTGAACTGCGGATTGGCTGAGAGCGATTCCTACCACCAGAAGCGCTACCGTAAAGATACCGCGGGCCGACAAGAACTTTCGACGCGTCATCTAGACCCTCCTCAAGTTTGATCGCGCGCAGGTGCTCCCGCGCGGAAAAACTCCCAAATCCCTTGCCCCGGGAGTCCAAGCGATCGTCCGAACCGCGCAAGCTTCCAAAGCCGATCACCGGACCCGTAGGTGCGGCACTATCGAAGCCGCACCTCGCAATTGCACATCTAGAGCTGAACCGGCCTAGCCTAACCGTCCGCAAAGCCCCTAGATGGCGCGAGGGCCAAGCAAGGACTTGCGCGCAACTAGCAGACCGACAATTCCGATGGCCATCAGTCCCCACGTATTCGGTTCGGGAACCGGTGTCCCACCGCCGCCGCTGGTAACGCCGGTGGCGTTGATGACCGTGAAGTCGCAGTCATCCACCAGTGTCGTGCCGCCGCAACCCGGCGTGAGTACGGTGGTAAACCCGGCCAGTATTCCGGTGTCGCCCGCCGGAAGCCCGCTCAGGCCCGAAGTCGGACTCAGAGTGCCCGTCAGCGTCGCACTGGTGATCGCATCGCCGAAGAGATTGCAGTCTGAACCGGTGCAATCGACGTCGCCTTCAGGATCCACGACCGTGAAATCGCTACCTGGAAGGATAATGCTGCCCCCTCCCAGGAGATCCACAACTACTTGCGTAACCGTGATCGTGAGTGGGGTCGTAGATTGGGAAATCCGGCGGGAACGAATCCACACCGGTAAAATTCGTGATGTCAAGCTGGGTAGCGGAGCCAGTAACAATCGTGTCGTAGGTAAACAGCCCTACTGGAACGTTGTCGGCATGCGCCACCGCGGAGAGCAGGCCCACGGCCAACAGCGCAAGCATCAATCGGGTTAGAATTCTTTGCATTTAGTTCCTCCGGTGAAATTGTGCATGCTTCTACATCCTCGCCAAAGCCTGCGAATCTTGGGGATTCAGGCTCGTCGATCTTTTAAACAGCCTGTGCCGTCCGGGGGCCGATCTATCTGAGGAAGTGCCGAGGGCTAGCCGCGAAAAACCGCGACCGTTCCTGCGAGAAACGTAGCAATCGGCCATCCAAACATCGGCGCTCCAAATTCCAACGGCGCTGACCGCTTAACGATTTGAAACAAAGGTGTTAGGTAGTACTAATACCGCCAGAACGACGTCGCGCGGCGCGTGACAGCGTGCAAAGTCCTGCACATAATGGTCACGGCGATTTCCATCTGCGCCAAAAGCTCAACTTAGCAATCGTGCGTACGCAGGCGTATCGTTTTCCTGCGTATACACGTCCGATCCAAAATGGCGCTCGCGCGCTGGGATCAACTTGCCGCGTTAAAATAGTTTGGAACCGCGCCGCGATCGCATCGTCACCGTGTGTTGTCGCTGATCGTTCGCAGAGCAAAATCGGCCGGCGACCGACGAACGTTCATCACAAAATTACGATTCTGTGATCCGCGCCCGAATCGATCGTGTCGCGGGGGTTGACACGGCGGGAAATCGGCCTACGATACAAATTGTGATGGCTAGCGCTGTTCCAGCACCGGATGCTTCGCCCATGGATGACAGGGAAGAGAAGAGCCTATTCCGCATCGGCGAAGTCAGCCGTTTGACGGCTACCAAAGCGTTCGTCCTGCGCTATTGGGAAACCGAATTTCCCATGCTGCAACCGGTGAAGAGTCCCAGCGGCCATCGGCTCTACCGCCGCGAAGATATTGAAACGGTTTTTGAAATCAAGCGCCTGCTCTACGAAGAAGGTTTTACAATTGCCGGCGCGCGCAAACATTTCGAAGAGCGTGGCCAGGAGATTGGCGCAGATTCAGACAGCAGCGGCGCCGCCTCCGCCGGGAATGGCGGCGCACGAGCCGGTCCGCCGCGCACGCTTCATGCTCTCGGCATCGCGCCGCGAAGCTCCCACGCGCCAGCAGCGTAAATTCCTCCTCGATTTGCACGAAGAACTCCTCGCCGTCTTGACCCTTCTCGAACGCGAGTGATACGCTACACACGGTGCAAGCGGTCGGGACGTAGCGCAGCCTGGTAGCGCGCACGCTTGGGGTGCGTGAGGTCGCTGGTTCAAATCCAGTCGTCCCGACCATCTTCCTTTC
>CAWBLT010000025.1:0-3873 GCA_963789665.1 uncultured Acidobacteriota bacterium
GGCGAAGCAAGCGCCGGCGTCTGCTGCGCGGCCGGGAGTTGCGCGCACGCGATGGCCGGCGCCAAACCCGCCGCGCCCAACAAGCCAAACACAAAAATAAATCGCAGACCGCTCATCCACTTCCGCTTGCCCATGCTCATCTCACACTCTCCGTGCCGTCCGCAGGACGCCGCACCACCGGACCACATTATCTTTCCTTCCCGCCATTTTTATCATGACAATTGTGCCGCAAATGATCCCCCACATTTCCGAAACCGCGTGCCCACATCACTCGTCTAATGGGTGTAGCCAGAAATAAGGCTATGCAGCACAGAAAGAAGGCCCGCTATGAACGAACTAAATAAAGTTGTAAGCACCAACGTCATCCAATCCACTTTCACTCTGCGCGATCCCGAAACAGACCCCAAACGCCAGCACACGCACACCCTGAACGAAGTCCAAAGGCGCGCATACCGGATCCATCAACGGCATGGCGGAATCTACGGCGGGTACACGCTGGAAGACTGGCTGGAAGCCGAGCGCGAACTCGACGAAGAGGACACTTACCGGTCGCCGAAAAAAGAACAGATCCACTGACGCTTTGGAATTGGCGGCTTGCCCGCGCAGCGGGCTTGCTCCAGCCCACACGCCAAAAAAACAAAACGCCGCCCGAATGGGCGGCGTTTTGAAGCCATCGAGCTTGAAACGGGCGGAGCGAACTGCGCGCAGCTGGAAAGCTAGCTCAGCAGTCTGCGTCGCGCCGTCAGCACAATAGCCATCAAGCCTGTTCCCAGCATCAGCAGCGAGCCGGGCTCCGGCGTGGTAGTAACGGTCCCCGCATAGTCCAGGCCGTAGGAACTCCCCGCCTCTTGATACACGACGAACGAAAGTGTGTTCGTGCCATCGGTCAGATACGGTTGCAATTGCGCGAAGTCGAAAACGCCCATCGTGCTGCTCAGGCATCCGATCGGCAGCGACGAACACGTCGGATAAGAACCGCCTAAATTTCCCGACGCCAACTCCATGCCGTTCAGCCACACCGACGTCGTATCGTCGGCCAGCACGTCCAGCGTCGCGCCAGTAATTGTCCCGGTCAAATTGAACGTATCCGTGAATGTCACGGCTGTGCCGTTGGGCACCACGATGAATCCCGGGACCGACGGATCGCCCGTATTCGCAAACGAAATCCAGCTGGATCCCGCCAGCGGTCCTGCCCACGCGGGATTGGGCGAAATCACTTGCGTCGCGCTGCTGCTCGAATTAGTTGTCGCGGTTGAGCTCACAACAGACTGCGAATCCGCGCGCGCGTTCAGCACGCAGCCACTTGCTCCGATTAACAGAATCACCAGGGCGAATTTCTTCACGATTTGTTTCCTCCGGCGAACCAGGAACGACATTGCCGCTCAAACGATCGTCAACAACACGGAGAATATTGCAAACGCCCAGCCAACTAGCCCCCTGCAAACACGAGACTTACGAAGCTCCGTCGAACAGTACGTCGAAGGATTTTCCCTGCAACGGCAATCATCCTCCGACTCGCGCAGTCCGCGCAAATTACGACATTTTTTGTTATCGGTGACACAAACTGGCGGGCAATTCACAGCTGGCTTCGAGCGATTAACTTTCGCGCAGCGCTTACTATTATTTCGACGCTGCCGCGGGTGTTCCCAAATAGCTTTGCACTGCGCCCTGCGTGATCTCCAGCTGCGTCGCGATCTGCGGCACGGACTGGCCCTCGTTGTGCAACGCCAGCACTTGCACCGACATTGGCTGCGGTATTTCTTGCGCCGCGGCGGAAATCGTCACTTTATCTTCGGCAGCCGCAGCGGACGATGTGGCCGCTGTCGGCTGCACTTGAACCGCCGGCGCCGCTGCAGTTCCGCCGGATCCTGCTGGACCAGATATCGCGATAGTCATTGTCCTTTACCTCCTCGGTGTGTGCCGTTCCTTCATAGGCTCTATCGGCCCCTCCCCGCGAGACGTGAACGTGCCGCGCACGCCAGATGTCCGCGCCGCCGCACCAGCCGGGCACCCGTCAGCATCCGCAGCCGCAGGCCGCGATTCGCCTTCCGAAAAGCTGTCGCGTTCCGGCACAAGGTAGTGGATCAGTTTCCGGTAACGCGACTTACCACGCACTGACACTGTTTGAGCTTGTTTCACGTTTGTAGTAGCTGTCTGCCCGAAGACGAAACGTCAAATCTCGACACACGCCGTAATCGGATTTCAGCCCGGCTCACGTTGCCGAGGACCATTTCCTTTGAGGCAATCTCTGCCTCGAATCCCCTTTTCGCGGGGGCGAGCCTGCGGTTAATCTGGACGTTATATGTCCAAGAATGCAACCACGCTTGTTAGCACGTTGTTAAGGCGCTTGCGTTCGTTTCTTCAGGATTTCTTGCCGGCAAGTAACCTTCAGCTATTGTTCCCGTTGGCGAGCTTGGTGCTCTACATCGGAGCATCCTATCCTTGGCTCCCGCCAAGGCACGTGCTGTCCAGCCCGCAATACCAACACCAAGACGGAACGCTGTGGTTCGATATCTCGACGCGCATTCTGATGCTGCGCTATTACGCGATTCTTTACGCTGTCCACTTCAGCTTTCTCGGTAGCCTCGCTTTGTGGTGCTTACCCGTGCGAAATCTCTGGGGGAAACTCACAGCGTGGGTGTTGCTGCCTGGCGGGCTTGCCGTTACATGGTTTACAGCCATTGTTCTAGTGTCCCGTCCGCAGCCATCATCGCTACTAGAGTCGCCTGGTCAAATCTTACAGGACGACCTGCGTCCTATCCTCGGGCGCTTGTTTCAGCTGGGCACTGGTTTCTATATCACCCTTCTGGGAATGGCTTTGTGCGCTGTTGCGCTCAGGGTTGCTGCAGTCCGCGGTGTGCCGCTGCCAATCCAGTTCCGGGAAAGCCCAACCCATCCCCAAGGATCCGCAAGGGAGGAAATAGTCGTCCCTCGCCTATTTGTGTTGGTCGTAGTCACAGCGGTAGTAGCCGCTGTAATCCAAATGGGGATTTTTGTGCCCATGGTGCCGGTGCCCGGAGCACCCCTTCCCTGGTACGACACCTGGCCGCATTCTTTCCCGGTTTGGCACTGGCTTCCCGAGCTTCTCGAAGGCTTAGTCGTCACCGCCTGCGCCATTCTCCTATTCCGCCCGGGCAGACAGACAGGCACGTCCCAGCGCAAGCGTTCCATTCACTCATTGATTCCCGTTGCGGTCTTGGTGCCCCTCTCGATTGCGGTCGTCCCCCGACTGATCATGAAAGCGCTAGTTACGTTCTCCACGCTGTTATCAAACGTGCCCTATGAGATTCTCGGTTTCGGAGCCTTCCCTTGGGTGCTAATCGTTTTTGTTATCGCGGCACTCCAAGAATTTACTTTGCGAGCGTGCCTGCAGGATCGGCTCGAAAACAGGTTCGGCTTCAAGCGCGCCTGTTTACTCATTGGCCTGTTGTGGTGGCTCCTACCGCTCAGCAGCGGATTTGGGCCTGTTCCCGGTTTGCGAATCGCGGTACCGGGTCTTTCTGTGCTCGTGAATCTGCTCGCGCTTATTCTCTACAACGTCCCGCTGGCGTGGCTGTGGTCTCGGACGCGCTCCCTGTGGCTTGTCTCCTTTATGCACGGTACGATACTTCTCTTCAGGGCTGGCGACTCCGCCTACACTGTCTACTACACTTTTCGGTGGCTCTACTGGATCGAAACGGCGGCGTGGATCTTCATAACCTTTTGTTTGTTCAAGAAATTCCCGATCATTCAATCTGACGCTTCACTCGCACCAGCTTCGGATTGAGTACAAAAGATAGAAAAAGTGCCGGTCCAATCGCCGAGGTCCCGACTAACGCTGCGGGCTCAACCCCAACTCTGCACGCAAATCCCAACCATGCTACAATTGAAGCT
>CAWBLT010000026.1:0-119063 GCA_963789665.1 uncultured Acidobacteriota bacterium
ATTTCAGCCGTATTTCACGACGAAGGCTACGGGGACGGGGCTGGGGCTGGCGATTGTCGCGCGCAGGATTGAGGAATTGGGCGGGACGCTGGCGGTGGAAAGCCCACTCCATCGCGGGAAGGGGACGCGGTTCCATTTGACGTTGCCGCTGGCGGACGAGGTAGGCGCGACGTCGGATCGGGCTGAACGCGGCTGAAGAAGTCAAAGGCTCGGCGAAAAGGCCGCCGAGCGGAAGGCGCTTCGCGCCGTCTTTTTATTGTCGTGGCCCTTCGAGCCTGCCGCAGGCAGGCTCTCAGGATGAACTGAAGCCACGACCCACAAGGCGTTTGTAACGGCGAGCTTCGGTAGGTGATCGGTGTTGCCGCGGCTACAGATGGCGGTCTGCCCTTCATCGCGCTTGCGCGCGACTCAGGGTAAAAAGACCGCCGCTACGAAGGCTTTTTGTTGCAGAGGACTGGTTGATGCGGACAATTTTGTTGGTGGATGACGAGAGTGCGGCGCGGTATGGGACGGGGCGGGCGCTCGAGAAGCAATATAAGGTGATCGAGGCGGGGTCGGCTGCGGCGGCGCGCGAGGCTTTAGTCGCTGCTGCGATGCCGGATTTGATTTTGCTGGATCTGGTGATGCCGGGGGAGGATGGGCTTTCGTTCTTGCGGTGGTTGCGCGAAAACGGTCACGACGTGCCGGTGCTGGTCGTGTCGGCTTTGGATACGGCGCAGACGGCGGTGGAAGCGCTGCAGAGTGGAGCGACGGATTACATTGTGAAGGGATTCGACATCGAGGAGTTGCGCCGGCGCGTGGGGAATTTGCTGCGGCTTTCTGAATTGGCTGAAGAAAACACGCGTTTGCGGCGTGAGCTGGTGGCCGACGGGCACTTCGGACGATTGCTCGGGGCTTCGGTCGCGATGCGGCGCGTTTTCGAAATGGCGGAGCGCGTTGCGGCTACAGATGCGACGATCTTAATTCTGGGCGAGAGCGGAACCGGGAAGGATTTGCTGGCGCAGGAAATTCACGAGCGGTCGGCGCGGCGCGGCCGGGCGTTTGTGGCGGTGAACTGCGCGGCGCTGCCGGAAAATTTGATCGAATCGGAATTATTTGGATATGAGCGCGGGGCGTTTACCGGGGCGGCGCAGCAACGCAAGGGGAAATTCGAGCTGGCGTCGGGCGGAACGATTTTTCTGGACGAAATCGGCGACATGAACCCCGTGACGCAGGCGAAAGTGCTGCGGGCGCTGGAAAATCGCAAGATCGAGCGGCTGGGCGGGTCGCAGACTATTGATGTGGATGTGCGGGTGATCAGCGCGACGCATCGGGATTTGCCGGCGGAAATTGCGGCGGGGCGTTTTCGCGAGGATTTATATTATCGGCTGCGCGTCGTGACTTTGGAACTGCCGCCTCTGCGCGCGCATAAGGAAGATCTGGCGATGCTGGTGGATGCGTTTTTGGGGCAGCTCGGGGCGCGGCACAAGCATCGCGCGCATGTGTCGCCGGAAGCGATGAGCTTGCTGCGGCGCTACGATTGGCCGGGGAACGTGCGCGAATTGCGCAACGCGCTGGAGCGGACCTTGGTGTTGTGCGACGGCGATGAAATTACTTCGGCGGATTTGCCGGAGGAAATTCGCGAGTACCGCGGCGCGGCCGGCGCGACGAAGAAGGCGGGAGACGAATCTTTTTTGGGCGAAGCGGATTTTCGCGAGGCCAAGCGGCAGTTTGAGATTGTGTATTTGCGGAGGAAACTCGAAGAGCATCATTGGAATGTGTCGCAGACGGCGGCGGAGGTGGGGCTGCACCGGCAGAGTCTGCAGGAGAAATTGCGGGAGCTCGGGATTCAGCGACCGGGGAAATAGAGTAAGGAAGTGAAGGAGATATAGGAAGTGAAGGAGGTATGGGAAACGGCGGGCTGGTTGCTGGCTTCCGAATGAGCGGTTCGGGAAAAAGGCAGTGGCTAGTGAAGAGTGGCTAGTGGCGAGAAAAGGCGAGGACGAAGGATGTAGAGGAAGTTGACGAGGTGAAGGAGATAGAGGAGGCAGCGGAAACGGGGATGGCCGACGGCATGATTCAGGTGGCGGGTTTTATTTTGGCGGGCGGGGAAAGTTCGCGGATGGGTGTGGATAAGGGGCTGTTGGAGATTGCGGGCGTGCCGATGATTGTCCGGACGGCGCGATTGGTGGAGTCGGAGGTGGAACTTCCGGCCGTGGTGGTGGGGACGCCGGAAAAATATTTGGGGCTGGGATTGCGGGCGATTGCGGATGATTGGCCGGGCTGCGGGCCGCTGGGCGGGATTGCGACGGCGTTGCGCGCGTCGGGGGCGGAGTGGAATTTAGTGGTGGCGTGTGATTTGCCGTACTTGACGCGCGAGTGGCTGGAATATTTGTTGCAGCGGGCGCGCGATTCCGAGTTGGAGGCGGTGGTGCCGATGAATCCAGTGCCGGCGAACAAGCGCGGAGCGGAGCCGCTTTGCGCGGTGTACCACAAAGGCGGCGAGCCGGCGCTGCGGCGTGCGTTAGAACGGGGCGTGCGCAAGGTGACGGACGGCCTGGCGGAATTGCGCGTGGAAGTGATAGAACCTGCGAAATGGAAAGGCTTTGATTCCGAGGGGCTACTATTCAAGAATGTGAACACGCCGGCGGATTATGAAGAGGCCAAGCGAAAATTGGGCGGACGCGCGAAAAAATGAGCGAGCACTATTTCGAATTCAAAAATGTTTCGAAGGCGTTTGACGATAACGCCGTGCTGAAGGACGTCAGCTTCTTCGTGGAGCAGGGCGAGACGGCCGTGATTATGGGGCGCAGCGGCGTGGGGAAGTCGGTGTCGTTGAAATTGCTGCTGGGATTTCTGGCGCCGGATTCGGGGCGAATTATTGTGGCGGGGCAGGATGTGACGGACTGGACGGAGGAGCAATTTTCGAAAATCCGGCGGCGGGTGACCATGGTGTTTCAATCCGGCGCGCTATTCGATTCGCTGACGGTAGAGGAGAACGTGGCGTTTCCGCTGGAGAGCCGCAGCGAGACGGAAGCGCCGGAAAAAATTGACGCCACGGTTAAAGAGTTGATGACGGAGCTGGAAGTTGCGGATTTCGCGGATCGTTTGCCTTCGGATTTGAGCACGGGAGCGAAGCGCGCCGTGGCTATCGCGCGAGCGCTGGCGGAAGATCCGGACGCGATCTTGTACGACGAGCCGACCACGATGGTGGATCCGCTGATGGCCGCGCATGTGGGCGATCTGATCGTGAAATTGAAGGCGAGATTGCACAAGACGTCGATTGTGGTGACGCACGATACGCACCTAGCTAAAAAATTGGCGGACCGCATTCTTTTCCTGCAGGAAGGGCGCGTGGGATTTTTCGGCACCTGGAAGGAATTGGAGAATTCCAAGGAACCGTTCCTGCGAAATTTTCTGGCGCAAGATGAAATGATTCCCGCATTGGACGCCACCGAGTGAGCACGCCGGCGTCTTCCCCAACCAAGCCGACACTTCCGCGCGTAATGGGATTCTGGGACGTGCTGCTGTTCAACATCGTGACGGTGCTGGGTCCGCGATGGATTGCGGCGGCGGGGCACAACGGAACTTCCTCAATGTCGCTGTGGGCGCTCTCGGCGGTGGGATTTTTTGTGCCGACGGCTCTGGTGATCGTGGAACTGACCTCCCGATTTCCGGCGGAGGGCGGGTTGTATGCGTGGTCGAAGGACGCGTTCGGGGATTTTCACGGGTTCATGGCGGGATGGACGTACTGGATTTACACGATATTTTATTTTCCGGCGTTACTGCTAGCCAGTGCGGCCATGAGCGCGTACGTGATCGGACCGCGCGGCGTGGAACTGGCGCAGAACCGGACGTTTCTGCTGGCGGGATCGTTCGTGCTGCTGGTGGTGGCGGTGGGACTGAACCTGGTGGGGCTGAACATCGGGAAATGGCTGCAAAATGCCGGCGGCGTTTCGACCTACCTGCCGCTACTGATGTTGGCGGCGGTGGCGGCCGTTCTGTGGCGCGCGCACGGATCGGTGACGCACTTTACATGGGCGAACATGATGCCCCGCTGGAATTGGGATACCGTCAATTTTTGGCCGCAGATCGCGTTCGCATTCACCGGTCTGGAGGTGGCCGCCATGATGAGCGAGGAGATTCGCGACCCGCGGCGAACGTATCCGCGCGCCATTTTTGCGTCGGGAGCGCTGATTGCGGTGATTTATATCGTGGGGACGTTCGCGCTGCTGTCGCTGGTTCCGGCGGAGCAAGTGGACCCGAAAAGCGGGGTGTTCCAGGCGATCACCCTGGGATCCACGATGCTGAAAATTGGATTCGTGGGCGTGCTGGCGGCCGTGCTGGTGTCGGTGGGCAACGCGGGCGGAGTGGGCAGCACCGTAGCGGGAGTTTCGCGAGTGCCATTCGTGGCGGGTATTGATCGCTATTTGCCCGCTGCGTTCGGCAAGATTCACCCGCGATGGAAGACGCCGCACGTCGCGATTTTGGTGCAGGCGGGAATCTCCGGGATGATTCTGCTGGCGATTCAGATCAACGAGACTGCCAATAGCGCGTATCAGATCCTGGTGGACGCGACGACGATCGTGTATTTCATTTCGCTGATTTACATGTATGCGGCGGCGATCAAGCTGGCGTACCGCAAAGATCGCGAGACGAGCGCGAACGCGGTTTTGATACCGGGCGGGAAGGTTGGCGTGTGGATCGCAAGTTTGCTGGGAATGGCGGTGGTGGTGGGGGGGATCGCGTTGTCGTTGATCCCGCCGGCGGAGGCGACCGACAAATGGGTGTTCGAGGGGAAATTGGTCGGCGGGAGCGCGTTTGCGATTTTGTTTGGGTTGATGCTTTATTACCGCGGGGCGCGGGCAAAGGCGCGGGAAGCGGGGGCGCGTTAGGCGCGAGGAGTTCGTGTTAGTGGATGGCGCGGTTTTGCGTGGTTAGTTTGGTGGTGAGCGAGAAGCGCGGTTCGATTTTGTTTTCCGTTGCGGTGGATCCAGTCACGCGGGCTGCTACGTATTCTCCTACCGATGGACCGTGTTTGAAGCCGTGGCCTGAGCCGCCGCCTGCGAGCCAGACATTGGTGAAATCCGGGTGCTGATCAATCAGAAAATCTCCGTTGGAAGTGTTTTCGTATTGGCAGACGCGCGTTTCGACGACGGGCGCATTCTTCAGGGCAGGGAAGCGGCGGGCGACAAATTCGCGCGCGGATTCAATGGCGGCTACGCTGGCGACGCGGGATTGCGTGTCGGGATCGACCGGCGCGCCGTGACGGTCGTCGGCCACTTTCAGGCCGCGGTTTTCCAGGTCGGGCATGCCGTAAAATTCGTCCTTCAAGTAGAGCCAGGTGGGCAGGGCTTTTTGCTGGAAGAGAATTTCGCCTTGCGGCACTCCGAAGAAGATAATTTCCTGGCGCGAGACGAAAATGCGAGGGCCTAGCAGATCTGGAAAAAGTTTGGCGAGCCAGGGGCCGCAGGCATAGACGAACGTGGCGGCGGAAATATTTTCTCCGTGGGTGGTCATGACGGAGGTGACGCGGCCTTCGCCGAAGGGCGCGAGAGCGGAAGCGGCGCGATATTGCACGCCGATTTTCTGCGCTTCTGCGACGACGGTTTGCACGGCGCGGCGAGCCAGCAGGACGCCGCTTTCGGTTTCGAGGATGCCCCAGGCGTTGTCATCGAATGCGATTTGCGGGTAATGCTTGCGCAGGCCCAGGAGCGAAAGGCGCTCGTGCGGGATGTTATGATTTTGCAGAGCCGTTAGCGTGTCCATCGCGTAGGGATATTTATCGTGCGCGATCCACAGGACGCCGGTGGGCTGAAATAATTCCGGGCGGCCGGCTTGGGCGAAAATTTCTTTCCAGCGCGGGAGGGCGCGCAGGGACCAGCGGGTGTAGATATCGTCTGCGCCGTAGCCCATGCGAATGATGCGCGATTCGCCGCCGGAACTGGCGCGGGAGTTGGCGGGACCGTAGGCGTCGAGTAATGCGACCGAGTCGCGCCGGATTTTGCGAGGTGGTAGGCGGTCCATGCGCCGAAGACTCCGCTGCCGATTACGGCGACGTCGTAGGATTTGCGATCGGTCATGCGCGGACGCCAAAGCAAACCAGCCGGCGAGACGCCCTTCCGCCTGCCGCTGGCAGGCTGTCAGGACAAGCCGGCGCTGCGAAATACTGATCGCGCATCAAAAGCCTTCCTCGACGAGATTTTTTACGGTGAGATGCGACGTTGGCTGCGATTTTTCGTTGTGCAGCAGGCTCTCGACGTATTTGGCGAGGATGTCGGTCTCGATGTTGATGGCGTCGTTGACGGACATGCTGCGCACGTTGGTGTGCGCGTAGGTGAAGGGAATGATGGCGATGTCGGCGATGCCATCGTGCCAGCGGGCTACGGTGAGGCTGATGCCGTCGAGTGCGATGGAGCCTTTTTCTGCGACGTAGCGGCGGAGATCTTGCGGGACGCGGACGGAGAGCCACCAATTTTCGCCTTCGGGTGAGAGGCGGGTGACGCGGCCGATGCCGTCCACGTGGCCTTGCATGAAATGTCCGCCCAGGCGGGCGCCGGCTGCTAGCGGGCGTTCGAGATTTACGAGGTGGCCGGGTTTTTTTTCGCCGAAATTGGTGCGGCGGAGAGTTTCGCCGGAGAGGTCGGCGGTGAAGTGGGTTGCAGTGAATTCGACTACCGTTAGGCAGCAGCCGTTTACGGAGATGCTGTCGCCGAGTTTGGTGTCTTTGGCGATTGTGGAGTCATTTTCAGGAGCGGAGGCTGGAGCGGCTGTGGCGCGGAAGTTGACGCGGAGACGGCCGCCGGTTTCGGCTGCGTGTTCTAGGGATTCGATTTTTCCTACTTGTTCGGTGATGCCTGTGAACATTTGTGATCAGTTCCTCTGCGCGAAGACGATTCCACAAATCTTCGGTCACGATCGGAAAGCTTTGGCTTCAGGGGCTAAAGCCCCTTCTTGTGACGAAGATTGGCGGCGGGGCTGAAGCCCCGCCCTTCCGGCGCGTTGTTGCGTCCGCAAAATCGGTGCTTCAGCGGCTAAAGCCGCACCGAATCGCTGGGACCTGTGTCGTGGCTGAAGCCACGACCTACAAGTTACGAGCTGCGTTTGTACACATCGTGAAAATATCCTTGGACGACGAAATCGGGGCCGCAAGGTCTGTACGGTTAAATTTTGCAGCACTGGCGATTTTGCGAAACCAGCGCGAGGGGATGCTGGCCATCGGGCACGCCGCCTGTACCCATGATTTTGGGAGCATAGAAGAGAATCATTTTGTCCACAATGCCTGCTTGCAGCGCGGCGCCGTTTAGTTCGGCGCCGGCTTCTAGCAGGACGCTGAGAATTTGGCGGCGGCCGAGTTCGCGGATCACGGCGCGAAGATCAGCGTGGCCTGGCGCTCGGGGACGCGGAACGACTTCGACGCCCGCGCGGATAAGGGCACGGGCTTTCGGAGAATCCGGCGATTGCGTGGTGAACACTAATACATCGTCTTCTGCGCGGATTTCACGAGATGTGAGCGCAGCGGCGTGCGCAGGCGCGAATCCACTATGGCGCGGAGCAGCGGGCGGCGGCGCGGCTCGCCAGTGCGGTCGGTCATGCGCGGATTGTCCGCGAGGACTGTGCCGATGCCGGTGAGGAGCGCGTCAGCTTCATGGCGGAGGCTTTGGACTGCATCGCGTGATTGCTGGTGGTGATCCAAGTGACGCTGCCGGCTTGTTTGCGCGATTTGGCCGTCGAGCGTTAGCGCGGTTTTTAGGGTGACGAGCGGGACGTTGGTGTTTATCCAGCATGGCGAAGTCTTCATTCATGTGCTGCGCTTGTTTTTCCAGTACGCCGCTGATCACCTGGATTCCCGCACGGCGGAGTGCGGCCAGGCCTTTGCCGGAAACGGCGGGATTGGGATCGCGCATGGCGGCGACTACTTTTTTTATTTTAGCGGCGATGATGGCTTTGGTGCAGGGGCCGGTGCGTCCGGTGGTGCAGCAGGGTTCGAGGGTTACGTAGAGAGTCGAGCCTCGCGCGTTTCTTCCCGCTTGCCTTAGCGCGACGATTTCGGCGTGGTCGCGGCTGATCGTAATCGTGAAAGCCTTCGCCGATCACTTTTCCATTCTTGACGAGGACTGCGCCGACGATTGGGTTGGGATGGGCGAGGGCAGCGCCGCGGGTTGCTAGCGTTAGCGCGCGGAGCATCCAGACGTCGTCGTTTGTTTCGGTCGGTTTCATATTTGAATGCTCGGCAGCGCGTAAAACAAAGCTGGCGGCCTAAAGGCCGCCGCTACAAATTCAAAACCGCAGAGCGCCGGCGGGACGCCCTTCGTGCCTCTGGGCAAGCCGGCGCTACGTCGGTTAGTCGAAGAGAGAGTTGACGTAGGTTTGGGCATCGAATGGGACCAGGTCGTCGATTTTTTCGCCGGTGCCGACGAAGCGGATCGGCAGATTCAGTTCGCGGGCTATGGCTACGACGATGCCGCCTTTGGCGGTGCCGTCGAGTTTGGTGAGCACGATGCCGGTGACTCCGGCATGGCTCCAGAATTCGCGGGCCTGGTTCAGGCCGTTCTGTCCGGTGGTGGCGTCGAGGACGAGGAGCACGTCGTGCGGGGCGCCGGGAATTACTTTGGCGGCGGTGCGCTTCATTTTGTCCAGCTCGGCCATCAGGTTGGATTTGGTGTGCAGGCGGCCGGCGGTGTCTACGATTACCACGTCGGCGTGGCGGGCGCGCGCGGCGGTGAGCGCGTCGAAAACTACGGCGGAGGGATCGGCGCCAGGTTTCTGTTTGATCATTTCAACGCCGGAGCGGCGCGCCCAGATTTCGAGTTGTTCGATGGCCGCGGCGCGGAAAGTGTCCGCGGCGCAGAGGATCACGGTGACGCCTTCTTTTTTCAAGCGGTTGGTGAGCTTGCCAATGGTGGTGGTTTTGCCGGTGCCGTTGACGCCGACGACGAAAAGGACGCGCGGCTCATCGGCTGGCTTGCCGTCTGGGATTGGGCTGAGTGGCTGCCGGCGCGGTGAGTATTTTCAGGATTTGATTTTTCAGTTCGCGCTTCAGCGAGCCGGGCTCTTCAAGCTTGTGTTCGTTTACCTGCTGGCGCAGCGCGGCGAGAACTTCCTTGGTGGTGCGCACGCCGAGGTCGGCGCTGAGCAGCGCGGATTCCAGTTGCTTCAGAAGCTCGGGATCAACGGGGCGGTCGCCGGTGAGCAATTGTTCGACGCGGGCGGAAAGTTCCGAGCGAGTTTTGCTGACGGAATCTTTGAGGCGTTCGAGGAGTGTGGGTTCGGGTGGTCCGAAGAGGGAGATCATGAATGTTGGCCGCGCGTCGCGGAGCACTTGATTGTAGCAAACGGGGCATGATTCGTGACTTGTGACTCGTGATTCGCGATCCGCGACCCGTGGTCCGTGGCCCGCGACCCGTGATTCGGCGCTGCGATCGGCGAGGTGGGTTGATGAAAAAGGCAGTGGCTAGTGTTGAGTGGCTAGTGGCTAGAAATGTTGCGGCGGATGCGGATGCGACTGGTGATGCGGAGATTGGTCCGTGGAACTCAGACTTCGACTAGCGCAGCGGTTAGGCGCAAGCGCCCGGAGGCCACGGCCGCATCGAGAGCCTTGACGACGTCGGGATCAAACTTGGAGATGGCCAGCGAACGGATGCGGCCGAGGGCGAATTCCAGGTCCATGGCGGATTGATAGGGGCGATTGGTGGTGATGGCGTCGAAAGTGTCGGCGACGGCGATGATGCGCGCCATCATGGGAATCTGATCGCCGGTGAGGCCGTAGGGATAGCCGGCGCCGTCCATGCGTTCGTGGTGCAGCTCGATGCCGGGGAGCATGTCCTTCAGCTGGGCAACGGGGCGCATGATGTTGGCGCCCTTGCTGGGGTGCTGCTTCATGAGATCGAATTCTTCGTCGGTCAGCTTGCCGGGCTTTTTCAGGACGCGATCGTCCACGCCGATTTTGCCGACGTCGTGCAGCAGCGCGGAAATGCGCAGGCGGTCGATGGCTTCAGAGTCGAGGCCCATGTACTCGGCAATGATGATGGAATACTTGGCGACGCGGCCGGAGTGACCACGGGTGTAAGGATCCTTTTCGTCGATGGCGGCGGCGAGCATGCGGATGGAGCCGAGGAACAGCTCGCGATTTTCGGCGGCGGCCTGCTTGAGCCGCTCAACGTATTCCTCGATGTCGCCCGCCATGTGATTGAAAGTTTCAGCCAGCTCGCTGATTTCCGCGGCGCCTTCGACGCGCACGCGTTCGTGGAATTCGGCGCGGCTGATGGCACGCACGGATTCGACGAGGCCGCGAATCGGGCGCGTGATGCCCAGCGCGAAGAGGTATCCGAACAGCAGCGCCACCATGGTGACGCCCACGACGAAACTGAGCGCCTGGGCGGTGAGTTCTTTCACGCCAGCGTCGATGCGCGCGCTATCCAGGCTGCGCTCGGCGATGACCGTCCAGCCTAATTCCGGGATGGTGCTGTAGGTGCCGATCATTTCGACGGGCTTATTGTTCTTGTCCTTTTCGACGAAATGCATGGTTTCGGTGGCGCGCAGTTCCTGCGGCAATTCCTTCAAGTGGCTGACGATGGGAGAAGTGGCAGTGACGTCGCGGCCGGGCACGACTTCGGCGGCATCGGGGTGGGCGACGATGTGGCCGTGGCCATCCACGATGAAGACGGTGCGCTCGCGGACGCTGGCATCGCGAATGCGCTCGAGCAGGCGGTCAATGGAGACGACCGAGGCGATCATGCCGGTAAATTGGCCGTTCAAAGAAAGCGGCACGGAAACCACTAGCGCGGGGCGATTATTTTTGCCGAGTGCGAAGGGTTCGCTGACGAAATTCAGTCCCTGAATGCTGGCGGTGAAGGCGCGTTTGAGCGCGCCGCCGACGAAAGGATCCTGGTCGGCGTTGAAGCTGCCGGCGGACTGGCCTTTGGCGAGCTGGTTGACGGCGGTGACGTAGAGAATGTTCTGATTGTTTTCGACGAAGCTTTGCAGCAGGCGCGCGAGCAGCGGGGCATGCGTGGGATCGTCCACGTTTTCAATCCAGCCGGTGAGGGCGAGGACCTGGCGCTGGCTGAGCAGCTGTTCGCGCAGGTTCTGTTCGAATTGCAGGGTTTCGCTGGCGAGCGAACGGGTGATTTCGGATTGCTGCACGCGCTCGGTGTCCTGCAGTTTTTCTTCGCTAAGACGCAAGACCTGGCGATGGTAAAGCCATAGCGGCGTGATGCTTACGAACAGCAGGGCACCCAGCACAATCCAGAGGATGCGCAGGCGGCGAGTCGTCTGCTGCTTGAGGGCTTCCGTGGGCACAGGAATCTCTTCAGTGAAATGCTAGCGAAGTGGGAGACGCGATACAACGGGACGATAGTACTGGGGTTGGCGAATAAGCTACAGAGAGATTGGGGGTTACGGGACGTTCCGCAGCGGAATTCTATGCGGAAAACAGCGCGGGTCCGCATTTTGAGCGCAGGCACGCGCTCCGTGAAACCTACTCGTCGTCTCTGCCGTCTTTGCCGCCGAAGTTCAGGCGGGGTTCTTCTCCGGCTACCAGGCGCGCGATATTTGGACGATGTTTGATTAGCACGAGCACCGATATCACTACCGTGCCAAGAGTCACGAGTTCTGGAGGCGCATGGCCGGGAGCGTACAGCAGGTAAACGAACGGAGGCAGCGCGACCGCGGCGAAAATCGAGCCCAGCGCAGAGTAGCGCCAGAAAATTACCACGGCCAGCCAGAGGACGACTGCGGCGGCCACCGCCTGCCAGCAGATGGGGAGGAAAACGCCGAGGCCGGTGGCGACTCCTTTGCCGCCTTTGAAGCCGAGCCATACGGGAAACATGTGGCCGACAACGGCGCAGACTGCGGCGAGCATCATCCAATGCAATTTGACGTGGGCGTAATGGCCGGCGAGCCAGACGGCGAGGTATCCTTTGCCGGCGTCGAGGACGAGCGTGAGGATACCAGCGAATTTTCCGGCGTTCCGGGCGACGTTCGCTGCGCCGATGTTCCCGCTGCCGATGGCGCGGATGTCCGGGCCGCCGAACGCTTTCACGATGAGCAAGCCGAAGGGGATCGAGCCGAGAAGATAGGCGATCACCGGAGTGAACCAGAGGAGATTGGACTGAGATACGGTCAAGCGATGCCTTCCACGAACGGAAATGCGGCGAGCTTGCTGTATTGCGCGCCGGATGGTTTTAGCACGCTTTCGAACAAATGGAATTCAGATTCGCGCGCCGCTCCGAAATCATACGACTTCAGAGCATCGGCCGCACGAGTGAGATTTTCCAGAGCGTCGCCGGGTTCCAGGCGCGCGAGAGTGAGATGGGGAGAGTAAGTGCGCGTTTCTCGCGCGAAGCCGATGGGTTCGAGCGCCTCTTCCACCGCCGCGGCGAGTTCGGCGAGATTGGGAGTGGCTTGCACGCCGCACCACAACACGCGCGGCTGGAATTCGTTGGGGAAGAATCCGAGGACACGGAAATCCATGGCGACGGGCTGCGCGGAGCGGATGGGCGCGAGCGCGGCGCGGATTTCGGGGAGTTTTTGCGGATCGGTTTCACCTAGAAATTTCAGAGTAACGTGCATGGATTCGGCGCGAACCCAGCGCGCGGCGCGGCATTCGGGTTTCAGGCGCTGGCTGAGCGTCGCGAGGGCGTTGCGTACCGCGCTGGGCAAGTCGAAGGCGACGAAGAGGCGCATGGTTTTGGCTCAGGCTCGGGCGGCTGCGGGAAAAAGATAGTAGCGGCGCACGGCATCGAGCGCGGATTGCGCGGCGAATTGGCGAATACGTTCACGGTCACCGGGAAAACGATAGGCGCGCTCGCGGGGGCCGTGCTCGTCGGCGAGGCCGATGTGCACCAGGCCCACGGGTTTTTCCGGCGTGCCGCCGCCGGGACCGGAGATGCCGGTGATGCCGACGCCGAGAGTGGCACCAGTGCGTTTGCGGATGCCATCGGCGAGCGCGAGAGCTACTTCGGAGCTTACGGCGCCTTTCGATTCGATCAGACTTTGCGGAACTCCGACGAGCGAAATTTTCAGCTCGTTGCTGTAGCAAATTACGCCGCCCAGAAAATAAGAGGAGCTGCCGGGAACGTTGGTGAGGCGCTCGGCGAGCATGCCGCCGGTGCAGCTTTCGGCGACGGCGACGGTGGCGCGATTTTCAGTGAGAACTCGCGCGACAACTTCTTCCAGGGCTTCTCCCTTGGTGGAATAAAGATGTTCGCCGAGGGCCAGGGCCATGCGGTCGGTGATTTCGTCGAGAAGTTTTTCGGCTTTGGCCGCATTGCGCGACCAGGTGCGCGGATGCAGTTGCGTGCCGGTGGGCGAGGCGAGGATGGTGGTTTCGGTGTCGGGATAAAGCTGATAGAGCGGGCGAACGCGCGTCTCGACGTCGGATTCGCCGAGGCCGGTGGTGCGCAGGTCGCGGGTGAAGAGGCGCTCGTCGCCGGAAATTCTGGCGAGGCGCGGGCGGACTTCAGATTCAAAGATGGATTTCAGCTCGTGCGGCACGCCGGGGAGCAGCACGATGATGTGGCCATCGGCTTCGAGCCACAGCGCCGGAGCAGTGCCGCGCGGATTCGGCAGAACGGTGGCTCCTTCGGGAACCATGGCCTGGCGTTTATTGATTTCCGGCATGGTGCGCGCGAAACGGCGGAAGCGTTCCTGGATTTCGCGCACGATGGCCTCGTCCAGGTGCAGCTTGCGGCCGAGAAGTTCGGCGACGGTTTCGCGCGTGCGGTCGTCGTCGGTGGGGCCCAGGCCGCCGCTGGCGATGATCAGGTCGGCGCGGTCGAGGGCGTGGCGGAAGGAGGAGCGCATTTCGTCGGGCGCATCGCCGACCACGGCTTTGTGGATGACGCGGATGCCGATCTTGTTGAGTTCGTCGGTGAGCCAGAGGGAATTAGTGTCGAGGCGATAGGGCGTGAGCAGTTCGGAACCGACGGCAATGATCTCCGCATTCATCTACAAATGTTGTACTCGATGAGGAGTGGGGTGTGCAAGTCGGGGGGGAGGATGGGTAGTGGGTTAGTTTCCGATTACGCGGGTGGTCTCAATGGGTCGACGCAACACCACACTCGAACCCACTTGGCATTGAAAACAAAAGCTGAAATCGCTATCTAGGGGTAGACCAGCCGGAACGCTGGCCTGGCTGAGTTTTGACCGAGTACAGCCAAACAGAGGGTTCTCTCGCGGAAACATCTTCGAATCAACGCACTGGATGGTGTTGCATCGACCGGTTGAGCTGGCAGCCCTAATCGGAGACTACCCGAAACCTGCCGAAAAACGCGGCTCGTCGCGGCAAGGAAAACGATTCTCTGCATTCAGAGCACTTTAGGCCACTCTCTTAGAGAAACGCTATCTGCCTCACCAGCGGCAGACCTACTCGGGAACGCCGTCGTAGATCGTGGTGGCGTCCATGCGCAGTGTACCGTTGTCGTCAAAGATCACACCTCTGACGCGAATCAAGCTGCCAACGCCGACCATGCCGGAATTCAGGAAGCTCGTGCTCGTGTCCGCGTAAACCAGCATCGTTGTAGGGTTCGTCAAATGCGGGGGTGGTGTGTTGCTGGTGTAGTTCTGCAGTACCGGAATCAAATCATAAGGGGCGAGAGTGACGGTATAAACAGCAAACCCGCTATCGTTTGTGACTGCCGCGACGGTTCCATTAAGCGTCTGCGGCAGGAGCGTGATGCTGGTGGCCACTTCGATCGACTGGCCGTCAGGCACTCCTGACGAAGTAACCTGAACATCTTGGCCCTGAAAAAAATTTGCATTGGCAAAGGACGCCGCAAACGGAAGGCTCGCCAAATTCGTCAGTTCTCCGGACACGTTGAAGACGGTCCCATTTATGTAATAAATGTTGCCGCAAAAAGGAGTGTTGACGGTCGTGCAGCCGTTCTGCTCCAGAGGTATTGTCACAAAGACTCCCGGCGCGACCGCTGGAATGGTGAAAGGGCCAACCACACCAGCGACCGCTGTGGGACCATCCACCTCGATGCGGGTCGCGAGCAACGAACCGTCGGATTGAATGGCGGCGTCGAAACTGAAAAGCATGTTTGGATCCAGCGCCGAAGCGCCGGAAATTCCTTGAAACACCGTGCTGGCGTTGCTGACGATTGTTAACGGCTGGGGGCTATCCACCGTTTGCACCGTGAAGGTGTTGCCACTGGCGCCGACCGACGTCACCTGAGCATCGCTTACCGTTACTTTGCCATTGGTTTCGTTCGTCGGCTGGACCGCAATCGTAACGGGCGTAAGCGTAAATGCCGGATCAATCGTGTAGGTTTGCGCCGTCGCATCCAGCGCATACGACTGCGAAACCTGCAGGTCGAGAGACAACGCCATCGCCGAACCGCCAACTGTGATCGGATTGGGAAGATTCACGGTGGTCAGACCCGTTCCTTCCGCGCAAAGTCCCTCAGCGAAAGTAGAAGTGAGAAATCCATTGGCGGTGTAGGTCATATTGGTGAAAGAACAACCGTACACCATGACCACCGCCGAGATGTAGGTGCCCTGCGGCACGCTCACCGCTGGCAGTGGCGTCGAAGCGCCGTTCAGATGCATCCACTCGCCGAGCGGGGTGAAACTCTGCGGGTTGGTAAAGATCGTGACCGATGTGCCGGCTTTATCAACCAGCGCGATGCTCTGGATCAATGCGTTGAAAGAGACCAGCTGATCATTCGCCGTACTTGTGAGTAGCACGACGACATTCGTATTTCCGGCGGGCGGAGGCGGACTTTGCATCTGCGAACCCGAACCACATCCCGTCAGCAAACCGGCAAGAATCACTGCGGGCACAAGGAAAAGAAGAACGTCGAACGGATGGCCGGTCACACACGTTAATTGCTGGTGTCTCTTCATCGCGAGTTCTCCCGCTCGGGTAAGCTATCGCGTGCGGAAACCCAGCGTTAGTCATTGCTATGCAAATGTCTTAGGAGTGTCGAATATAGAGTGCTATTCACATTAATGCAAGTATTCAGAAGATTAGCACGGGCGACCGCTTTGATCGCCGCAATCCTGGCATGGTGCGATCACTTCCCGGATAAATCCTGATAAACGCGCTTCTCGGAAACTGACCCACCACCGGAGGATGCAGCCTGCGGCTACCCTTCGAACCGGCGCTGCGGGTTCAAAGGGTGAATCGCGCGGTCGCGCGATTCAGCGCAGGCCGCGCACTAAATATTCGGTTGAATTGATGGGATGGGATTGGTACGCGTCACTCTTTCCGTCGTGTGAGACGGTCACGTTGAAGCCGTTGCTTATCGCCGGAACTCCGGGAAGGGCGATGCTGTGCAGCAGAGTGCGTTTGGCGCTGGACAGTTCGACGCGCCAGATCTCGACCGCGCCGTGCTGGCCCTGACGCTGGACGAGCAACGCCGAGTCGTCGGAAGTGAAGTCTAACGGACGATCACCCTCCAGGAACTGCGAAAACGGTTGCGGCGGGCCTCCATCGAGCGGGAATAACTGGAACTGGAAAAAATCGGCGTCGGTAGTAAGCATCGATAGCGGACTCAGCGATCGTGAAGCTTATCGCGGCTGACGCTAATTTTGCCGCCGAGTTGAAAACCTTTTTCGAGCAAGGCCAACGCCTGGCGTTTCGCACGCTCGTAGATTTCTTCGTCGCCGACGAGGAGCTCAATTTGATGCGTTAGCAGGGCGCTGAGGGAAGTGGAGCGTTGCGCTGCGATGATTTTGGCCTTCTGAATGGTTTTTCGCTCAGGACGGATCGTAACGTTCTGCTTTCCGTTACCTTTTCGGTTATCATGGTTTTCCTCGTATCAGTATATTATGCGCGCGGCTGCGAGAATTGTGATTCGCGTTCGACGTTTTCCGAAGGTGAGATTGTCGTGCGCCAAGCTTGCGAAGAAGAAATTGTGATTCTTACGCTCTAAATATCTGAGGAGTCTCTGCCCATGCTGACGAAACCTCGCTGGCTACTGCATCTGGAAGGGGCTTGTATTTTCGCGCTAACGCTCGTTTTGTATGGTGCGGGGCACTTCCATTGGTGGCTCTTTGCGCTGCTGCTGCTCACACCCGATCTGTTCATGCTGGGTTATGCGGCGAATCCCAAGATAGGCTCGGCCGCCTACAACCTTGTACACACTTCGGCTATACCGATTTTGTTGCTGGGCGTCGCGATTGTGGCTTCACTGCCCGCGCTCGAGCCTTACGCCCTAATCTGGCTGGCACACGTAGGCTTGGACCGGATGCTGGGCTATGGTCTGAAATATCCAACGCGATTCCGCGACACACACCTGCAGCACGTATGAACCAAGACCCGTCGCAACCCGTCCGCGCAGTTCCCGTTTCGTCAAACGCGCCAATGGCGCCTCGATGGCGCGTCAAGGGTGTGAGGTTGACTGCTCGGATTGTTTGCCGGCAGGCGGCAGCGGTTTGGGCTTGGCGAATTTGGCGGCGTCTATTGGGATGTTTTGTTGCACTGATTCGAACTGGATTGTGTTCGTGCTTCCGGGTTGCGATGTGGTAACGCGGAAGGGGATTTGCACGCCATCTACCTCGCGGTAATCGGCGTAATCGATTTGGGTGGGGTTGCGGCCTAGCGGGGTTTCGGCGTAGCGGATCGTGCGGACTAGCAGGCCGGATTGCTCGTCGAAATACAATCTTACGGGGGGCTGGCCTTCGCGGATCGCTATGAGCAGGTAGGCGTCGCGGTCGTTTATTTTTTCGGGGTATTCCAGGCGCAGCTCGGGGAATATTTGCTGGATGTGCAGGGGGAATTGCAGGTCGGCGTCCATGCGCGCGGCGGCGATATCGGCATCGTGCATTTCGCGCGGCGGGCGGTTGGGGGCGCTGGACCAGCCTGCTTGGCCATCGAAAGTGGTGACGACGCTTTCTGTGCCGGACATGTGGCGGACGATGGACTGCTTGTCCGGAGCTTGCGTGAAAATTTCGACAGACTGCGGTTGGCCATGGAAAGCGGCGGAGCCTTTTTCGACGCGGGTGGTGATTTTTTCGATGGCGGCGGAACCGCCCAGCGCGCGGACGTAATTTTCGAGCAGCTGGCTGACGGTGGGCAGGTTCGCGGGAAATTTCGGCGCGGCGGCATCGCCATCGGCAGCGGCGGGGCTGGCGCTGGCTGCGGCGGTGGCCGGGCGCGATTCGCCGCCGACCAACGGAATGGTCAACGGATTCGGCGCGCCGCGATGGCAGGAGTAGCAGGTGACTTCGCGATGGCCTTCGAAATTATTCTTGTTGAGCGCGAACGTCATTTGCATCATGTCGCGCGCGACTTGCTTGGGTTTCTTGTCGTCCTTATCGAAATGGCCCTCGACGTGGCAGAAAGTGCATTCGACGCCGAGCGATGCGGTGATGAATTGCATCGCGGGGATGAGCTGGCCGGCCGGCACGGCTTTGAGGACTTCAATATTCTTGTAAACCTGTTCGGCGGTTTTTCCTGATTCGCCGGCGGAAGCTTGCGGCGCGGATTGAGTGGCGGCAGGCGTTTCGTCCATGGCCGCTTTGATTTTGCCGGCGAGCGCGTCGGCTTGCGCGGTGTTGCCCTCTTTTTGGTATAAGCCCATCAGGGTGCTCGCCGCGGGTAGGTACAGAGGATCGAGGGTCAGGGCGCGTTCGAGATGCGCGATGGCGCGAGCGGCGTCGCCGGACACGACGTAGGGCGAAGCGGCGCTGGCTTCGGCGAGCGGTGAATTGGGGTCGAGCTCCAGCGCGCGCTCGAACGCGATTTTGGCTTCGCTGGTCTGTTGCGCGAGCAGCAAGGCTTCGCCAATCCATTTGAAGAAATCGCTGTCATTTGAGAATTGCGCCTGTACTGCGGTGAGGGTGCGATAACCTTGCACGATGAACTGCGAAGATTTGCGCTGCATTCCGGCGTCAATGTAAGCGATGCCGAGATTGCGCGCGCGCAACTCGGGCGAAGGCTCGCGCCACGCTGCGATGCCGCTGTCGGCGGGCGCAGCAGGCTGCGTTTCAGGGCGGCGCTGAATTCTGTGATCGGTGAAGGCAGAGTGGCCGCCATCTTTCGCGTCGCGGCGGGGCATGTGGCAGCTCAGGCAATCGCTATCTTTCGCGGGATGCGCCGCAGCGGCTGGAAAGTTTGCTGCGTGGCACGTCAAGCAAACCGAGCGGTAATACGCGACGCGCTGCAGCGGCTCGCCGTTCGCAATATTGTGCGGATCGTGGCACGTGCCGCACCACAAGCGGCCGTTGCTGTTGCGCGCGCAAGCGCTCAATGCAAGTTGCTCCACGTGGCTGATCACTTTGAACGCGCCGGTGGGATTGGCGTCGTGATAGGTGGTGAATACATTTTCGGTGCGCTCGCCCGGAACGAAATCGCTCAACTGTTTTCCCGGGTTGGGGACGCGCGCGACTCCGAACAAGTGACATTGCTCGCAGACGCTGTCGCGCGCCGCAGGCTCCAGCTTCGCAGGATTGACGATGTTGCCCGCGCGCGGGTCGGCGAGGTGTTCTGCAGCGGGACCGTGGCAGCGTTTGCAGGTGATGGCTTCCGCTGACGCGGGGAAGACCGGCGAACGGTATTCGTTCAGCGTGTCAGAGACGTGCAGTTCGGTTCCGGAATGGCAGAGGACGCATTCTTCGCGGATGGGGCGGGTGAAATCGGGATCGGGCTGATTTTCGTAGCCGGGCGCGAGATCGTAAGCCTGGCGGCTCTGGTAATAAGCGACCGGGGATTGGAAGAGATGGCCGCCGATGTCCACCAGATAACCGCTGGCGTGATTGCCGGAGCCGACAACCCAGTCAATGCGGTATTCACTTTGGTCGCCCGCATTTTCCCAGCGCTGCCAGTAGCCGGCGGGCGTGGAGTACATGGTGATTTTCGAGCCGTGGGCGGTGACGGTGCCGTCTGGTTCCTGGCCCGGGCGGCGCAAGGAATTAGCCATGGCGGAGCGAGCGTACCCCGCGACTTCGGCGGGGTGGCAGGTGACGCAGCGGCTCGCGCCAGTGGGCGCAAGTGACGGCTGCGCTGCGGAAGTGCGCGCATGGTGCTCAGCCGTGGCGCTGCCAACGGATTGACCGTGTGCCGAGATAATGCTGACCAGAAAAACTGAGAAGAACAGGAGCGATCGCGGGAGGAGGTGTGCTGCGCGCGGGAGAGGAGATCGCCGTTGGACGCGGCCAAGCGGGCCGTGGCCGCGATTGCGGATCTGGGCTGCGAAGGGCATGAACATCTTTGGCTTGAGACGCGAGCAAGGTGAAATAGGTTTCGCGACAGGACTAGAATACGGGGGCGGCGAATTCTGAGTCGAGGCGACTTGGGGCAGACGGCTGGTACGGACGGGAGGGCATGATGGAACAGAATTTGCAAAATACCACGGTGCTGCTGGCGCGCACGCCGGCTGTGCTCGATGCGCTGCTACGAGATTTGCCGGAAGCTTGGACGATGCGAAACGAAGGCGCGGGCACCTGGAGCGCGTTCGACGTCGTCGGGCATTTAAATCACGGCGAACGCACCGATTGGCTGCCGCGAGCGAGGATGATACTGGAATTCGGCGCGACGCGTGATTTTGCTCCTTTCGATCGCTGGGGACAGGAGCGCGAGAGCGCGGGCAAGTCGCTGGGACAATTACTGGATGAGTTTGCGCGCTTGCGTGCGCAGGGGCTGGACGAACTACGCGCGATGAATCTGCAGCCGGAGGATCTGGCGCGGCGCGGACGGCATCCGGCGCTAGGAGTGGTTACGTTGTCGCAGCTGCTGGCGACTTGGGCGGCGCACGATTTGACGCACCTGCACCAAATCTCACGGGTGATGGCGTATCAATACGACGCGGCCGTGGGTCCGTGGCGCGCTTATCTTGGCGTGCTGCAGTGTACAGGGCATAGCGCGCCGTAGTGAATGGCCACACTGCGGATGGCGCACTGAAGTGCGCCGCTACAAAATCAAAACATTACTCGTTCCGCGACTTACTCTAGCGAGCGTGTGTGGCAGCTTCTTCGATCAGAGCTGCGACCTCTTTCGGATGTGACATATAAACGCAGTGACTGGCGCCGGCGACTTCCACCTTTTGGCTCTTGGCGCGCTCGGCGTACCAGCGCTCCAGGTCGGGGTTGATGGTTCTGTCGCTTCCGGCGACGAGCATCCAACTGGGTTTGCTTCTCCACGCCGGGGTCGTAATGACACCTCTGAAATTTTCGCCGAAGTTGAAAACTTGCGAGCGCGCCATGAATGCGGCTTGCTCGGCGGGCAGATCAGCCGCGAAAAATTCGTGAAATTGCGCGACGTCCAGATACGTGAAACCGTCCGCGGTCTTTTTTATGCCGGTGGACTTGCTGAGGTCGCTGGGGAAACGCTTGCCATCGTCCGCTTCGTTTTCGTCGGCGTCGGGCATGTGCGCGGCGATGTACACCAGGCCGGCGACGGATGGATCCGTTCCAGCTTCAGTGATTACTGCTCCGCCGTAACTGTGCGCGACCAGAATGCACGGCCCGTCTTGCAGGGAGAGCACGCGCTTGGTGGCGGCGACATCTTCCTTGAAGGTCGTTTCCGGCTCCTGCACCATGCTGACGTTGTAACCATGCTTGACGAGAATGTCGTAAACGCCCCGCCAGCCGGAGCCATCGGCCCAAGCGCCGTGCACCAGAACAATATTGTGAATGCGATGCTGGTCGTTCTGCGCGGAAAGCGCGGAGGCGGAGAACAGCAAGATAAGGATGCCGAGGGACTTAGACGTTCTGCGCACGAGCTGCTTGGCGGTCTTCGAATTAAACATTTTGGTGCTCCTTCTTGACGATTGGTTTGAGTATTGGCGCGGCGACGCACTCTTTCAGAAACTACGTCGCACTTTTCCATTTTAAGTACATCGGATGATGCGGGCGAGCGGAAGATTCCAGCGTTTGAAGATTTGTGATGCGTCGCGCGCGATGGTGCTGGCGTGCGACACGTGACGCTGGCACAATCTACGAAATTGACAGGAGGCGCGCACTTGTCTGACGAAAACGGTTCGGAGCGCGGAGGAGAATCGCACGGCGTGCGTCCACCAGCAGGCGGTGCTGAGCCGTTGAGCGCGCCAGATTTCGATAGGCCTCGGCCGTGGGGACGCGCGGAGCGAACCCATCTGCTGATCTGGGTGGGAATCGCGTTCATCTTTCCGGGGCTGCTGATTTTTGCGTTGCATCTGCAGGGCAAATCGTCGGACGTAGTCTTCAGCGTGCGGAGCGAGTTGCCGGTCAAGGCCCTGCTGGCATTTTTTGTCGCGCTGGCCACGTGGATCGTTTCCCGCATGGAGAAGCGGCCGCTGGGCGATTACGGAATTCCGCCGCGCGGGATTTTCGGATTACGATTCTGGGAAGGATCTCTGTGGGGCTTCGCGATGCTTTCCGCGATCCTGCTGGTGCTCCGCATGACGGGCCATTTTCAAATTGATTCAGTGGCGCTGGCGGGGGGCGCGGTGTACCGCTACGCGCTGGGCTGGGGCGTGGTATTTCTGGCGGTGGCGCTGCACGAAGAGTTTGCGTTTCGCGGTTACTGGCTTTTTTCTTTCGCGCGACGTTTTCAGTTCTGGCGCGCCGCTTTGTTTACGTCGCTCATTTTTGGCGTCGCGCATCTGGGCAATCCGAATGAAAATGTTCTGGGCATTTTGCAGGTGGTGGTGATCGGCCTGCTTTTCTGCCTGATGATCCGGCGCACGGGCAGCCTGTGGTTCGCCTTGGGATTCCATGCAGCGTGGGATTGGGCGGAAACATTTTTTCTACGGCACGCCCGATAGCGGCTTGCTTGGCGTGGGCCGGTACCTGAACACATCGGTGCAGGGTCCGAAGTGGCTGACGGGAGGTTCGGCGGGGCCGGAGGGCAGCGTCATCGCGTTTTTAGTGCTGCTGCTGTGCGCGCTGCTGGTTCATTTGCGATTTCCGAAAGCGGTGTATCCGGATCACCCGCGCTAGTGCCTAGCCGATGGGAAATGCCGCTCCGCGCGCAAATCATTGCTTCAGAGAGAACGCAGCCAGCCTTCGAAAATGTCGGACCAGGCGTGGGCGAGCATGTTGGCGCGGAGGTTGCGCCGCCAGGCGGCTAACGCGCCGTAGAGGATGCCGAGAGCGGCGATTACGATCAGTTTGTTTCCAGCCTTGGTAGGTGTGGGCCAGGCCGAAGATCGTGCCTTGCAGAATCACGGCCGCTCGCGACGCTGCCGGTGGCGGCTTGGAATTGTTTCTGCAAATAGCCGCGGAAGACAATTTCTTCGCTGATTCCGGCGGAGATGGAGAGAAGAATCCACAGTGAGACTTCCGCGAAGCCTGCGGGCGGTTGATACGCCGCGGTTGCTGCAGGGCACGCGTTCGAGGGCCAGGTGCACGAGCCACGCGGTTAATTCCCAGACGCCCCAGAAGGGAATGGCGATGGCGACGTCTATCGCTACGCTGCGCCAGTTTTTCCAGCGGCCGCCGGTGAGGTCGCGCAGGTGGCCGCCTTTCAAGTGGACTCCTGCCCAGGCCCAGTAGGCCATGCCCCATCCAGAGAAAATCAAGAGCGCGTATTTCAGGAGCATCGCGCTATGTGAGGCGGCTGGTTGCGCGGTTTCCGGGGCGATGGTGGTCGACGGCATGCTTGCGCGGAAACCGAGGTACGCGAAGATCAGCAGGATGGAGAGCGTGTGCCAGGGCGCGGCAATCAGCCGGCGGGAGCGAGTGGGGCGGCGAGCGTTTGCGCGGGAGTGGCTGGGTTGTTGGTCATGCGCGCACCGAAGATACACGAAGATATGTATAGATACGCAAGGTGCGCGCGGAAAAATTGCAGCGGGGAAGATTGCAATTGAGCGCTAGCGGCTGGAGGCGGCGCGCCGTCATCCTAAGGAGCGCAGCGACGAAGCCTGCCTGTCGCAGGCAGGGACCTCTCTTTGATGTCGGGTGCTTGGCGGCGCGGCGAACGAAGAGAGATCCTTCACTCGCTGTCGCGGGTTCAGGATGCCGGCCGAAGCTTATTATTGCCAACGCTGGTTGAAGAGGACTAACCGTTCAGCGGCAGGCCCTGCACGTCCCAATCGAGGGAGTAGAGCGCGTTGTTGGTGGTGATCATGGCGCGGCGGCTCGGCAGCAGGGCCAGGCCTACGATATTGCTGCCGCTGACCACCAGTTCAGGCTCTGCTTGCGGCGTCAGGCGGACGATGCCGCGCTGGCCGCCGAGCGACGCGGCGACGTAGAGATGGCCAGCGCGATCGAAGGCGAGCCCTTGCGGGCGGCCGAGGCCGCGGAAAAAAGTGCTGACTTCGCCGGCGGGATTGATGCGATAGACGCGATCGTAGCTGGAAGTGGTGGGGCCGGTGACGTACAGCTCGTCGGCGGGGCTGAACGCCAGATGATACGCGGCCATGGAAGGCTCGAGCGTGGCGAACACGAAAATTTCGCGGTCGGCGCCAATTTTAAAAATTGTGCCGCTGCGATCGCCGACGTAAAGATTGCCGGCTTTATCGAACGCCAGGCCGGTGGCGATGCCCATGCCTTCGATCCATTGCATGGAGCGGCCGTCGGGCGAAACGCGATGAATCGCGCCATCATGGCGGCTGGAAACGAACAGGAACCCTTCGCTGTCAATGGCCAGGCCGGTGGGATTCATCATTTCGGTGATGAAGGGCTTGATGGCGTTGTTGGCGGTGACTTTGTAGAGCGAGACGGGAACTTTTTGGCCGCGCTGGCCGCTGAAAGTGACGTACACGTTGCCGTCGGCGTCCACGGCGGGGCTGGCGACGGGATGCAGATTGTCGGCGACTTGCGTGCCAAGCGCGAGCGGGTATGGCGGGCTTTCCACTCCGGCCATGCGCACACGGACGGCGCCGCCCGCGGCTCCTTCGGGGACGCGTGCGATCAGCAGATTTTCCGCGGCGAGGACCAGGCTGGCTTCGGCGGCGCCGAATTGCACCAGCGGGCGCGCGTGGTTGCGCGTGCCGAAGCCGCTGCCGTGAATGGCGACTTCGCCGCCGGGTAATGCGGCGGCGGGCTTGATGCTTTCGATTCTGGGAGTGGCGGTCATTTTCGCGTTCAGGCTTATGTGCCGGAGTGCTTTGTGCTGCCTCTGATAGCTTGCACTAAATTTGGGCGCGTGTCATTGCGCGTGTGTTTGCGTCATGCGTTTGCCGAGCGGCCGGTCTTAAGAATTTGGTGGCAACCGCCACGGCGGAACTTCAGCGGCTAAAGCCGCACGGATTTTGCGCGGCCTATGTCGTGGCTAAAGCCACGACCCACAAGGATTCTTGCTACAGGCCCGCGGCGCGCGCGAGCCACAGGCCGATGGCGGCATAAATTCCCGCGATCCAGTCGTCCGCCATGATGCCCCAGCCGCCGGGTAAGGCTTCGGCCTGGCGCGCCGGGAACGGCTTCCAAATATCGAACACTCGAAAAAGTATAAAACCCAGGAGCAAATATTTCCAGTTGAGGGCGGAGCGAAATGTGACGAGGCCGAGCGGAATTGATGTCCAGGAAAGCGGCATGTTCTTCCACCAAATTGGAATCCCGCAACCAAGTAGTAGTGTTAGATGCTGGCCGGAAACTTCGTCTATCACGACGCGCTGCGGATCGCTCTGTTGCCAGAATTGAGATGCGCGAGTGGCGCTCCAGATTCCCACGCCTGAGACGAGAACTGTGAGAATCGTCTGGATCCAAAGGAATGGATCGGAATACCAGTGCGACACCATCAAGAAAAAGCCGTCGTCGCCGTGTTTCGCGGCTATATCCACACCAGCCAACCCAAAAAGCACCCACATGGGAAGTATCGCGAGCGCGAGGCCCGCGAGCGAACCGAAAGTGCCCGGGGCTTTGGGGAAGTAGCCGAGGCCTGCGGCGGTGGCGATGAAGATGGCGAAGCGGGGCTTGCGTTTGGCGGCGGTGGCGGATTCGTTCGGTGAGTTCGCGCTGGGCGACGATGAAGCTAGCGCGCCTGATGCGGCGGAATCGTCGGACGCGGCGGGATCGGTTTTTGCGGTCATTAGTTTTTGTGTTCGTCAGGCGATTCGCGGGTGATGTCTTCGAAAAGCGTATCGTCGTTGGCTGGTTCGCTGATTACGTATTTTTCGCTGGACCAGTTCCCGAGGTCGAAAAGTTTGCAGCGTTCGCTGCAGAACGGAAATTCCGGGTTGGCCTCGGAGTCCGTCGGCTTCTTGCAGATGGGGCAACGGAATTTCATGCGAATAAGGATACCGCAAACTAGCTATGAGCGAGATTAGATGTTGAGGTTACCGGCGGCGCACCCGCACCTTGTGCTCCGTCGCTACAACGAAGCAGCTTCGCCACGATTCCGTATCTTCGTTCGAAAACAGTTCAGTGAGGCGCAAGATAATCTCAGTTTGATTGGGCGAATGAAGGCGCAGAAGCAAGATGCCGTGATGCGTCCCCGGAGTGAATTTCCTGGCGTCAGAAAAATCCATATCCTGCGTGACAAGCAATCGTTGTTCGGATTGTGTCGCAGACCATATCTCACCGTCGGGCTTGCCCGTGAGTCCTTCGTCGCTCGTCGTGTGGACATCGTGACCTAGCTTTCTCAGAACCGGAATGACGCGGGTCGTGACGTTCTCGTCCAACTTAATTTTCATCGCACGTGCGGAGTCGACGGAACGGGCAGGTCTTCTTCAGCGGACGCGGCTGCAAACGCGATCGCCGCTTGGATGTCTGCCGGCTGTAGAGTAGGGTAGCCTGCGAGGATTGCATCAATCGTTTCCCCGGCGGCCAACCCAGCAAGCACGGAGCGCAGGAGAACGCGCGTTCCTTTGAAGACAGGCTGGCCGCCGCAGATTTGGGGGTCTCGAACGATCCGATCTCGGTAGTTCATAGCGTTTGACCTGAGCCGCAGAAATCGAAACTGGCTCGTTGATGTCAAAAGTATATCACCGGAGTACGCGGGGACGCAGAAATCGAACGCCGAGGTGCAATTCGGCGAGGTTACGCCAGGATTGCGAATGGAGAGGCTGGGGCGAGCGCTTGGCGGCGGCTGGATTCTGGCGTGGGGGCTTCGAATTCAATGGCGCGGGCGATCAGGTCGTAGTGTTTGGCTTCGGTGATCTCAACCGTGGCTAGCGTGCCGGGGAGCGGGAGGTCGGCGGCGTCGTTCACGCCGGCGAAATCGGTGATGTAACACTTTGCCGTCGATTTCGGGGGCCATGCCTTCGAGGCGAGCTTCCCAGATCAGGTCGATATCTTTCGAGGGGCCTTCGAGCATGACTTGCAAGCGCTGGCCGATTTTATTTTTCAGTTTGCGCGCGGAGATTTTTTTCTGCAGGGACATCAGCGTGTCGCGGCGGCGCGCGATGGTCTTGGCATCCACTTTATTTTCCAGCGCGAAACTTTTCGAAGTGTCTTCGTCGGAATAGGCGAAGACGCCCATCCAATCGAATTCGGCGGCGCGCACGAAATCGCACAGCTCGCGAAAATCGTTTTCGGTTTCACCGGGGAAGCCGACGATGAACGAAGTGCGAATCGCCACGCCAGGAATCGCGCTGACGCGCTTTTTCCAGCATTTTCAGGAAAGCATCGCCGTTCGAGCCGCGCTTCATGCGCGCGAGGACACTGCGGCTGGCGTGCTGCAGCGGAACGTCCAGATATTTTGCCAGGCGCGGATGCGCGGCGATGGTGTCGAGCAGGCGCGGCGTGATGCGATTGGGATAGCAATAGAGGAAGCGCACCCAGTTTAATTCTTCAATCTGCGCCAGGCGCTCGAGCAGCGTGGCCAGGCCGTCGCGCAGGCCGAGGTCTTCGCCGTAGAAAGTAGTGTCCTGGCCGATGAGCGAAATTTCGCGCACGCCAGCGGCGGCCAGATTTTCCGCTTCGCGAATCACGGATTCGAAGCGGCGGCTGCGGAATTTTCCGCGCAGCTGCGGGATCACGCAGAAAGTGCAGGGGTGGTCGCAGCCTTCGTTGATCTTGATATAGGCGGTGTGGCGCGGCGTCGCCAGAATGCGCGGCGTCGCGTCGTGGTACAGATACGTCGGCAGCTCGGCGCCGCCGATATTTTCAGAATCGTCGGGGCGCAGCTGGCCTTCGCAGGCTTGCAGGATTTTTTCGATTTCGCCGGTGCCGATCACCGCGTCCACTTCGGGAATCTGCTCGCGGATGTCGTTGCGGAAACGCTCGACCATGCAGCCCGCGACAATTAGTTTCTGCGCGCGGCCGAATTTTTTGTACTCGGCCATTTCCAGGATGGAGTCCACCGATTCTTTTTGCGCCGGCTCGATGAAGCTGCAGGTGTTAACGACCAGGACGTCGGCTTCGCCCGCGCGCGGCGTAAGCTCGTAACCAGCGCGCGCGAGAATGCCCATCATCACCTCGCTATCCACGAGGTTCTTCGGGCATCCCAGGCTGACAAATCCGACTTTCTTCATGCAGAGCGGTCCTTTGGCGCGTTGGGAAACACACAATTCTATCATAGAGGCAACATGCGGCGATGAACGCCCGCTTCAGAGCGAGGAGAAGTTCGTCGAGGATCTAGCGGCCGTATCGAGAGGCGATCCATCCGATGATCAGGCCGCCCAATGCGCCTGAGCCGACAATCGGCGCGAAAGCTTTGGTGATGATCGCATCAGGAAGGCTGAGGAGGATGCCGAGCAGCAATCCAACGGCCCAGCCCGGCCATGGCAGGCGAATATTGCAGATTACGAATCCGATGCCGAAGCGCGCGATGAATGCCCCGAGAATGGCGGCGCGCTTGTCCGGATAGCTCATCGGCAGCATCATTGCCGCATCAAAACCGCCGAAAAGCAGCCCACAAATAATTCCCAGAGGAATTCGTGCCATCGGGCGCTCTCCCAGCGGTCCTTCTACCATAGTTGGCGGTTGGAACGAAAGCTTGGAACTAGAATGCGCAGGCTAATCCTCGAGCGCCTGCTGTACGCCTTGCGGGCTGCGGGCGATGACCGTCAAATAAGCTCGGGTAGACTGATCGGGGGTGGCGCGCCCCTGTTCCCAATCGCGTAATGTGCCGAGAGGAATGTGATAACGCGCGGCAAACACTTCCTGCGTCATACCCAGAGCGCGTCGAATAATTTTCGCCTGCGGCGTGCGCTTCATACGTTTCAAATCGGCGCGAGTGAGCGGGCGCGCGTCAGGATCGGCGAGCGCAGCGCGTTCGACGGCGGCTGGCGTCATGGTTCGCAGACCCTTTTGAGTTTTCTTCGAAACAGATTTCCTGCTCATCGGTGGCGACGATAGATTCCTATGGTACGGGATATCAGTAGTTGGATCAAGCGCCACGTCATCGAGTGGAAAGTTTACCGGCACGGGTGATTTCGCGGATGGCGCTTAGGAGCGCGGACATTTGCTGCGCGGGGGCGGGGCGGTCGCCGAAGCGGGCGGATTGATAGAGCGCCGTGAGCTGCGCGACGGGCGCGGCGATTTCGGCGGCGGGAATGGCGGCGGCGAACTCCAGCGCGGTTTGCGACGGCGATTTTTTCCAGCCGCGGCGTTCGAGCAGGCGCAGCATTTCGCGATATTCGAGCGTGGCGAGCGAAGCGCTGACGTTGCCACTCGAGCGCGCGCGCAAGCTCCACCGCGCCATCAGGTAACCAAACATGCTGCGGCCGCGCAGGTAAATCAGCAGCGCCATCAGAAAAACCAGGATGCTGGGCAGGAAATACGGCGAGGCTTCAGTCTTTTTGTCGAGCTTGACGATCAGCTGCAGAATCTGGCGCTGTTTCTCCTGATAATACTTGCGCGCGCCCTCGCCCCAATCGCGCGAAGTTTTCTGCACGCTTTGCGCCAGAGTGATCTGGTGGCCGAAATCGTAATTGATGATCCACTCGCCCCAGGCGTATTGAAACCAGTCCCAATACATGCTGATGCGTTCGAGCATGCCGCCGCGCTGATCGTTTCCCGGCGGCGTGGGGTCGAAAGTGATCCAGCCGTAGCCGGGAAAAAATACTTCCACCCAGACGTGCGCGTCGCTGGCGCGGACGATCCAGTCGCCGCCGACGTCGTTGTACTCGCCGGGAAGAAAACCGCCAACGTAGCGCGCAGGAATGCCCAGGTCGCGCAGCATCACGGTCATGGCCGCGGCAAAATATTCGCAGTGCCCGGCCCGGCGGGTGAAAAGAAAATAGGCCAGTGGGTCAGCGGTACGCGGGCCAGTGAGGTCCAGCGTGTAGCGATAATGCGTGCGCAGATACAATTCGATGTTCGCGGCTTTGTCGTATTCGTTGGCCGAGCCCGCGGTGATTTGCTCGGCGAGCTGGTTGATGCGCGGATCGAGCCGCGGCACCTGCAGGTAAGTGCTGGTGATCGAGTCCGGAAAATCCGGAGACGCCAGGCGCAGCTGCGGCGCGGGGATGATCGGAAGGTTGGAAGTAGCTTCGTAGCGGATTTTCGTGTTGTTGTGGAAAGGATTGGAGAGCGAGCCGGTCTGGTCGAGGATCAGGTAGCTGTTATGTCTCTCGCCGCTCAGGCGCTCGGTGTCGTTGGAAAAGCGGCCCTCGAGAGATGCGACGCGCGGCGCCACGAAGATAGCGTCCGTGGCGATCGGCTCCATCAGCACGGTGTAATGCAGCGGAATGGAATAGCCGGCGGGAAGCAGCGGTGAGTCCAGGCGATATGCGCCGGCGCCGTCGGGCGAAACGATAATCTGTTCGCGCGGCGGCGTGAACCAGCGGCGGCCATCAAAATTGGTGAGCACGATGCCGCGCCAATGGACGCCTTCGGCGAGGGTGGGATCGCCGTCAATGTGAATGCGCATCACCACCGCGCTGCTCTTCTGAATTTCGCCGATTTCGCCCAGGGTGACGTCGTCGCTGAAGCCGGTCATTAGTTTCGGCTGCGGATTCAGGGCGCTCAGGTAGCCGGTCGTGAAGCGCGGGAGCATGAAAAAAATCACGGCGCCGATGAGCAGCGTGCCGACGGCGACCAGCGCGGAGGTGAGGCCCAGCGCGCGATTCAAACGATGCGCGAGCGGCGAGCCGGATTCCAGCGGGGGCGAGACCGCGTCGTTCGCGGCGCGGCGAATTTCCAGCGCGACGAAAGTGGAAACGGCCAGCACCAGAAAAATCGCCAGCGCGATCAGGAAGCCGGTTTCGACGGTGAGAATCGCCGAAGCCAACATGCAGGTGACCGCCAGCATGGCCAGAAACGCGTAATCACGATTGCTGCGCGAGGAGAGCAGGCGCACCAGCGTGGCGAAGAGCATCAAGTGGATGGCGGCCAGCAGCGCGGAATAAAGCGCGGGATTGGGCGCGCCTTGCGAAACCGTGCGCGAGAGTACCCACAGATCGATCGGGAAAAACAGGAAATAGGCCAGGACCAGGCCGGTGGCGGTGCGCACGGAAAGTTCCGGGCCGCGCCCGCGCCACAGGCGGCCGGCTTTGAACACGAGCACCACGACGGGAATGACTGTGGAGAAAATGTCCAGCTTGCCGGTGCTGACGACGGCGAAAATGCCCGTCGAGACCAGCAGGAACAGCGACACTTCGAAGTAGCGTTGCACCGCCGGGAGCGGCGGAGCGTTGAGGCGCGCGGTGGAGGCCATGGACGTTTATATGATAGCAGCGGGTAGGCTGGGTGGATTGTGGGGTGGGTTGCGGGGTGTCTATCGTGTCATGGGGCTGTTGTGCGGCGCGCGTGGCGGAGTTCCGGAAGTCAAAATCACCACAGATGAACGCAGATGAACACTGATAAAGGCACTGAGAATGACAAGAGATTAAAGATAGCGGTTTGGGTTCGGCACGCGTTCATGACTTGGCGAAATTTACGGCTGCGGCGGCGATTTTGCGGGTGGCGCTGGAGATGGGGAGATTGCTTACACTTTTTAGCGGGACGATTTGCGTGCGGGGGAGGGTGGGCAGTTCGCTGACGTTGGCGAGAAATGGGAGCAGGATGATATTGCGGAAGGTTACGCCGTGGCGGGCGGTCGGCAATTCTTCTAGCGCAATTTCGGTGATGCCCAACGTTTTGCGGACGTGCGCCGCTAATTGTGCTTTCGCGTGGCGTGTGACTTCTACGGCGGGGAATTGCCACATGCGCGAGAAGAGCACGGTGTCGTGCGCGCCGGGGTCTTGCACTAGCAGGGTGCGGCCGCGCGGGTCGCGGAGAATTGCTGCGGCGATTTTTAAGTGGACTGGGGCGCGTTTGCGGCGCGGCGCGGGAATTTCACTGCTGAGGCCCTGTGCGTAGGCGCGGCAGTGGCGCGCTACCGGACATTCGGCGCAACGTGGCGATTGCGGCGTGCAGATGACTTCGCCCAGTTCCATCAGGGATTGGTTCCAATTGCCGGGGGCTTGCCTCGCGAGGAAATTCTGCGCGACGGCGGTGAGAGCGCGCCACTTTTTCGGGGTTCGCAGGTCGCCGCGCATGGCTTTGATGCGCGCTAGGACGCGGGCGACGTTGCCATCGAGTACTGCGAGCGGAACATCATAGGCGATGCTCAGCACGGCTGCTGCTGTGTACGCTCCGATGCCGGGGAGTTCGAGCGCGGCGTCCAGGTCGCGCGGGAATTGTCCTTTGTGCTGAGCGACGATAATTTTCGCGGCGCGATGCAGGTTGCGCGCGCGGCTGTAGTAGCCCAGGCCGGACCAGAGTTTTAGGATTTCAGATTCTGGCGCGCGCGCGAGCGATTGCACGGTGGGGAAGCGCGCCAGGAAATTTTGGTAGTAGGGCATCACTGCGGCGATGCGGGTTTGTTGCAGCATTACTTCTGCTATCCAGATGCGATAGGGGTCGCGGCTGCGGCGCCAGGGCAGGTCGCGTTGGTGGGCGCGAAACCAGGCGAGCAGGCGCGTCTGCAAAGTTTTCAGCGCACGGCCGGTGAGCGGCGTTTTCATGCGGCGCCATTCTCGCACTTTTTCGGTGCGTACGCGGCGCGTTTGAGGAAGGTCAAAGGATTTGACGCAGAGGCCGCAGAGGAAAGGCGGAGAACACCGAGAAAAGCAAGAGGGATCCTTCGGCCGGCTTGAAGCAAAGGCGCCGTACTCAGGATGACGATGCTCGTCGCATCGTCAGAGACGCAGAGGACGCAGAGAAAGGCAAAGACAAGAAAACCGGCGCGACGGCGACGCCGCGTCTAGAGGGAATTGAGGAACAGAAAATACGAAGACGACCATAGCGCGGTAGGGATGGTGTTCTGCGGGCGCGCGGTCAGGATGATTTTGAAGACTTCGCGCTCGGAGGCGAGGTCGTCGAGGAACTGGCCTCCCAACGCCGAATCATCCGGCCGAATGGTGGCCAGCTCGCGCAGCGCATCGTAAATGATTTCGGCGGAGGGGGCCATGGGCGTGGTGAAACGGTGCGTACGGAATTGCAGCGCGGCATTGATTTCGTTGAAGTGCCAGGCGATGCAGGCGGCCATGGAGACGGCGCGTTCAAAACGCGCGGCGTGTTCTGTGGCGGCGTGCTCCGCGTCAGCTGCGGATTCACCGGGCGTCGCGGGCGGCGACCCGATGTAGGGATCGAGCACCAGCATCACGCGGCGCTCGTCTTCGCGCGCGAATTCGCGGACCATCAAGCGTCCGGCGCGCGCGGTGACTTTCCAATCCACGAAGCGGGCGCTGTCTGTGTATAAATAATCGCGCAAGGAATGCAGTTCGTGGCCGCGGCCGCGAAAATTGCTGGCCATTTCCCCGCTGAGCAGCGGCAGCACTTCGTAAAAATGTTCGGTGGGCGCTACTTTCGGATAGACGATGATCTCCAGCTGCGAATCCACCTGGCGGGTTTTTTCGAAGAAGCCGAAAGGGAAGCGGGTGCGGATGCCGAAAGCATCCTGGCGATAATTGCCACGATGCGGAAACGTTAGCTCAACTTTCTGGCGCGCGGACGATTGCCGCGGGATGTAAGGGAAAAACACCGGGCGCGTAAGAATCTGGCTAGCACCTTTTTTGTTTTCGCCCACCACGCGCAGGGAGAAAGACGGCCACGCCTGCTTCTCGTTGCGCAATTCCAGTTCCGCCACCACCGGCTGCTCTGCGAAAATGTGCTCGGGCATGTCGAATCGCAGCTCGACGCCGGTGAGCACCGCGCGGGAAAGCACGCCCGAAATCAGAATGCCGGCAAGCGAGCAGGCCAGCATCATGAAGAGCAGGTTGTTCCCGGTGTTGACGGAGGCCAGGATCAGGATGGCGACCACCGCGAGATACACCATGCCCTCGCGCGTGAGGCGATAATCCACTTGATAGACGACCCAGCGCAGGCTGGTGCGCCGCGCGAGTTTGGGAACGATGGTGATGGCCACCCATCCGGCCAGACTCAAAGCGATGGCGGTGCTGATGGCCGCCAGCGTGACGCGGCCCTGCTGCGCGACGGCGGCGGAAAAAAGCGCGACCAGCAATGCCACCGACAAAACCAGCATGGCGATGGCGAAGTTTTGCCAGCCGTGTTTGTCGCGGTCGCGCCACAGGCGAAGGACGAGCGAGTCGGCCATCGTGATTACACAGGGACGCGGGTGGAATCGAGGATTTCGCCGAGGATGGCTTCGGCCTGCTCGGATTTTTTCTGCGTGGAAACGTAACGCGAGCTGACCACCACGCGATGCGCGAACACCGGAACGATGAGGCGCTTGAAATCGTCAGGCAAGCAGAAATCGCGGCCCAGCAGGAACGCGCGTGCTTGCGCGGCGCGATGCAGCATCACCGCGCCACGTGGGCTCACACCCAGGCTCAATTGTTCGGTCTGGCGCGTGCGCTCCACAATTTCGAGGGCGTAGTCCAGCAGGCTTTCATCCACTTTCACCCGCGAGACGGATTCTTGCATGGCGACCACGTCGGCTGCGTCCATCACCGGCGTGATTTTTTCTACCGGAGCTTGGCCGGCATTATTGCGGATAATTTCTTTTTCGCTTTCGCGCGAAGGGTAGCCCATACGAATGCGCATCAGGAAACGGTCGAGCTGCGATTCCGGCAGCGGGTAAGTGCCGTGATGCTCGATGGGATTCTGCGTGGCCAGCACCAGAAAGGGATTGGGTAGCGGGTGGGTGTGATTGTCCACGGTAATTTGCGCTTCGTTCATGGCTTCCAGTAGCGAGGATTGCGTCTTGGGCGTAGTGCGGTTGATTTCGTCGGCCACGATGATGTTCGCGAAGATCGGCCCGGGCTTGAATTCGAATTCCTGCGTCGCGGGATTGAACACGCTGACGCCGATCACGTCGCTGGGCAGCAGGTCCGAAGTGAATTGAATGCGCTGGAAGGAGCAGCGGAAGGAACGCGCCAGAGCCTGCGCGAGCGTGGTCTTGCCGACTCCCGGAACGTCTTCAATCAGCAAATGCCCGCGCGCGAGCAGCGTGGTCAGGGCGAGCTGGATGACGTCTTCCTTGCCCTTTACGACGCGCGTGATGGAGCGCAAAAGTTCGGCGAGGCGCGTGCTGGCGTTCGTCGTGGTTGTTTGCAATTCGCGTGGCCTTCTGCTACAAAAATAGGTTGCCGCTGCTTCAGGGAACGGCCATGCAGGTTGCGCCTGCAACCGCAACGGACTTTGCTAATTTTTCGGGGATTTCAGTTCGGCCCCGGAACTGCCGCACAGCGTGGGCGACTAGCTCAGTGGTTAGAGCGCTCCCCTCACACGGGAGAGGTCCAAGGTTCAAGTCCTTGGTCGCCCACCACTCACCCTACTGTTCAGTTCTACCACCAATCCTTAGACGATGCGAAATGCGGAAGGTACAGGTGTGTTCAAAAAGTTTTGTGGCGTCAGAGTGGAGGCGCTGGGCGGCGTAATGCAACTGGGTGCGATTCGGAAGTACAATGTGCGGGCTTAGGGAGCGTGCGATGAACAGCATTTTGCGTTTCGTGCAGGTGATTGCTTTGGGCACTTGGGTGGGGTCCATCATTTATTTTATTGTGGTTGCGCAGGGGGTATTTGGCGTGTTGCAGAGCCGCGATCAGACTGGATTGATGGTGGCATATTCGCTTGGCGCGTTTGCATTATTTGGGGATGGTTGCTGCGGTTTTGTACTTGGTCGCGGGATTGGCACTGGCGCAGTCGGTCAGGGCTTTTTTGCAGCCGGCGACGATTGGCGTCGATTTTGATGTTTGCGCTCACTTCGTGATATCGCAGACGCGGGTTATGCCGCGCCTCGCGGAATTGCGCACGGAGATGGTTTCAGTGGACTCGACGCCGAAGGATAATCCTTTGCGCGTGGAGTTTGATCGGTTGCATCAAGACGTCGGTGCGGATTGAGGTGGTGGTGCTGCTGATTGGGATTGCGGCGCTATTCCTAACCGTGCGGAATTCGCCAAAGTAGCGCCGCGCGTCGCGCTCCCGTAACACGCGCCGTCATCCTGAGCGTAGCGAAGGATCTCTCTTGCAGTGGTCGCTCTACGACCGTTTTTTCGCTCGCGACGCTTTCTTCTTTACGGAGTGCTTTTTTGCAGCGGACTTCTTGCTGGATTTCTTCGCGGGCTTAGCTGCGCTTCTTCGCTTTGGTGCTCTTCGTGATTTTGCGCGTTTTGCCGTAGTGTTCCACCGCGCGCCACATGTACCAGCTCGCGACCGTGCGATAGGGGCGCCAGCGTTCGCCGAACGCGGCCAGCTCGCGCGGCTTGGGGATTTCTTTTTTGCCGTAGGTGAGCGCGAAACCTTTCTGTACGCCGTAATCGTGGATGGGCAGCACGTCGGGACGTCCCAGGCGGAAGATCAAAAACATTTCGACGGTCCACGCACCGATGCCGCGCACGGAAATCAGGCGCTCGACCAATTCTTCGTCCGGCAGTAGCGCGGCGGCCTCGAGAGTGGGCACCACGCCATCAATCGTCTTCTGCGCGAGGTCTTTCATCGCGGCAGCTTTCGCGCCGGAAAGGCCCGCCTCGCGCAGAGTCTGAACCGAAACTGCGAGGATTTCCGCGGGCGTGGGGCAGAGGCCGTTCGAGCCGAGCGCCTTGACGCGTGCGTAAATCGTGGCGGCCGCTTTGCCGCTGATGCTCTGGTAAGCAATGGCCTCGAGCAGCGATTCGTAAACGCTGTCGCATTGGTCCAGCTGAAAACGGAACGCGCCAGTCTTGGCGATCAGGCGCGTCATGCGCTTGTCCGTGCGCGTGATATGTTCGTGCGCTTTTACGTGATCGAAGGGCAGCGGAATATTTTCAGTCATGAGCATGCGCTTCCCGGGAATTTTCGCCGATGGCTTGTCCGAACGCGAGCAAATTTCCGTCCGGTGCGAGCACCAGCAGTTCCCGCTGGCCATAAGGCTTGTTCGCGGGTCCGTGAACGTCGCCTTTTGGCAAGGTGTCGAGCTTGGGTTTTAGTTCCGCGTAGAGCTGATCAACGTCGCGAACATCAATGTAGTAAGCGAAGCGGCGGGTGCCGGGGGGCGCGGCGTCCTTGCCCGTCTGCTGCCAAATGCGAAAGCCCGCGGTCTCGCGATGCACGTAGGCGTAATCGGAGTAGCGCACCAGTGTCTTGAATCCCAATATGCCGGTAAAGAAATTCTCCGCGCGATTGATGTCTTCGACGATCATGAATGGCGTGACCTGGATGAAATTCGACATGGCCGCTCTCCTGCCGGGAGATTAGCATAAGTCGCGCGCGTGGGGGTCGCCGCCGCTACAAATGCAAAGGCGTCGTGCGCGCCAGCGACGGCGTCGCTGCGCGCATGTGTTAGTATCGTGGGCTCATGAAAACAGGAATAATTGGGTTGCCGCAAGTAGGGAAGACCAGCTTGTTCCGCATTCTCACCGGTGCGCGTGTGGAAGGGCGCAGCACGCCGAATCAGGCGCACATTGGAATCGCGAAGGTGCCGGACGCGCGCGTGCTGAAGCTGGCGGAACTATTCAAGCCGAAGAAAAACACGTTTGCAACCATCGAGTACGTGGACGTCGGCGGCTTGCAGAAAGATCGCGAGAAAAATTCCGCGTCGCTGGTGCCTTTGCGCGAGGCGGACGCGCTGGCGCAGGTGGTGCGGCTGTTTGAAAATCCGGCGGTGCCGCACGAAGGCGGGTCGCTCGATGCGCTGCGCGATATCGAGAGCGTCGAAATCGAATTGATGCTGTACGACCTGGAACAGGCTTCGAAGCGCGTGGAACGGCTGGAAAAAGACCTGAAAAAGAAAAAGGAAACCATCCTGGAAACGGAACTAGCGCTGCTGACGCGTTGCCGCTTGGCGCTGGAATCCGAAAAGCCCCTGCGCGAGCTGGAATTCAAGCCCGAAGAATTGAAAATGCTCAGCAGCTTCGAATTTCTCACGCGCAAGCCGATGCTCTACGTGCTGAATCTGGGCGATGACGAAGCGGCGGACATTGATCGCGTGATCGAAAAGCATCATCTGGAAAAATTGACGACCAAGCCGCACACAGCGGTCGTGCCATTCTGCGGAAAAATCGAAGCCGAGCTGGCGGAATTGCCGGAAGCGGAAGCCGCGGAAATGATGAGCGCCTACGGCCTGAAGGAATCCGGCCGCGACCGGCTGATTCAGGCCAGCTACCAGTTGCTCGGGCTGATTTCTTTTCTCACTGCGGGCGAGCCGGAGTGCCGCGCGTGGACCATCCGTCGCGGCATGAACGCGCAGGAAGCCGCGGGCGCGATTCACAGCGATATCGAGCGCGGATTCATCAAGGCCGAAGTAGTGAACTGGGAAAATCTGGTAAAGGCGGGAAGTTTTGCGGCGGCGCGCGAGAAGGCGCAGGTGAAGCTGGAAGGAAAAGAATACATCGTGCAGGATGGCGATGTGATTTTGTTCCGGCATTCGGGGTAGAAAGCCGCCGAGGACGTAAGGTGTCATCCCGAAACCCGCGTCAGCGGGTGAGGGATGCAGAGTGCGTTTTGCGGTGCGACCGACAGAAAAAGCAGATCCCTCCGGGGCCTCCGCTCGGGATGACAATTCTCCCCAGAACGGACCGGAATCGCTCGAATTCGATGACGTCCCTCGAAACAAACCGGATTTTGCTGGGGCTGCTGCTGGGCGTTACGGCGGCGGGCGCGAACGTGCTGGGCGGGGCGTTGATTGCGCACGGGCAGTGGTCACGGCGTTATCTGAAATATTTTATCGCGCTGGGCGCGGGATTCATGCTGGCCACGGCGCTGCTGGAAATGATTCCAGAATCGCTGAAGCTGCGCGGCGACCACGAAACATTTCTCTTCCACGACACCAGTTCCGTATTCCTCCTCGTGCTGGCCGGATATTTCCTGGTGCATTTTTTTGAACACACGCTCGCGCCGCATTTCCATTTCGGCGAAGAAACCCACCACGAAGAAATTTCTCACGCGCACGCCAGCTATGCCGCGCTGCTCGGCTTGGGAATCCACACGCTGTTCGACGGCGTGGCCATCGCCTCAGGCCTGCTGGTCTCGACTTCGCTCGGAATCCTGATCTTCCTCGCGATCTTTCTGCACAAATTGCCGGAAGGCTTTACGGTGGCGTCGCTGATGCTGGCGAGCGGCCAGAGCCGCCGCGCCGCGTTCCTCTCGTCGGTGATTCTCGGCGCCTCGACGTTGCTGGGCATGGCGCTGATGTTCGCACTGCGCAGCACGGTGCAGGATGCCTTGCCACTCTCAGCGGGAGTGACGCTGTACGTAGCGGCGTCAGACCTGATTCCCGAAGTGAACCGCGAGCCGGCGTTTGGCATGGCCGTGCTGGTGTTCCTCGGCGTAGCGATCATGCTGGGATTGAAGGCCCTTTTCCACCTCTAGCGGTTTCCATCTCATGCGCGCGCTGCCGGGACTAACCTGTTGAAGAACAAAGGGTAAGCTGGACAATATGGCGCACAGATCAGCCACTGCTGCAGGCAACTTTTTGCCTTCAACCGGGTTCCATAGAGTGAGGCCGGAGCGCTCTCATGGAACACACCCAAACCCTGCAACTTTATGGCACGGCTGGTGTTAGATACAATGTGGAGGCCATGACCAGGTCTGACGTCCAATTGATGCTGGACGTGAAGGCAGGGGACGAAGCGTCCTTCAACCTTCTGCTCCAGAAATACCGCACGCCACTGGTCAACTTTCTTTTCCGCATGGTCCGCAACACGGGGACGGCGGAAGATCTGGCGCAGGAAGTTTTTTTGCGCGTGTATCGCGCGCGGAAGCAGTATTCTCCCAGCGCGAAATTCACCACCTGGCTGTTTCGCATCGCGACGAACCTGGCGCTGAATTCGCTGCGCGACAACCGCTATCGCCAGATGGACGTTTCCATCGACGCGCCGGTGGAAGAAGACGCCGCGCCGCTGCAATTGCCGGCGCGCGAAATGCGCATTGATGAACTGATGGTCGAGCGCGACCGCTCCGAATTTATCCGCCGCGCCATCGCGGCGCTGCCAGAAAAGCAGCGCGTCGCGGTGCTGCTGCATAAGTACGAAGAGATGGACTACGGCGAAATCGCCAAAATTTTGGAATGCTCGGAAAGCGCGTTGAAGTCGCTTTTATTTCGCGCTTACGAGACCTTGCGAGTGCAGCTGGCCCCACTGGTATCTCAGTCGGTCGCGAATCAGGCAAGGGAAGGACGGCCATCATGAAGAAGTGTGAAGACGTTTCCAAACAATTGATTGCGTATCTGGATCGCCGGGCGAATTCGGCCGAGCGGCACGAGGTGGAAGAGCACCTGGCCGCGTGCAGCGCCTGCCACCAGCGCGCGGAAGATTTCCGCAAGCTGTGGGGCGTGCTGGACGAGGTGCCGCTGGTCGAGCCTTCGCTCGGTTTCGATGCGCGAATTCGCGCGCGGATTGCGGAAGAGCCGCGGCGCGGCTGGCTCGGCTGGCTGGTGCCGCAGCCCCGGCTGGCATTTGCGATGGCGCTGCTGCTGGCGCTGAGCGTCTGGATGGCGAAGCTGCCGCGCGAAGGAAATGTGGCGGGCGGCGAGCAGCAAGATTTTGAAGCGATCAAAGATCTGGGCGTGCTGGAAAATTACGACGTGCTGAGCAAGTTCGATGCGTTGTCCGAAGTGCCGGTGGAAGCAGCGGCGCCCGCGGACCAGCATGCGCAGCCGGTGGCTCCGGGCACTGAGCAGCAGCCCACAACCGAAGAATAGGGCGAAGAGTAGTGCAAAGAATCAGGACGAGGAATCACAGCTGAATCCTGGTGAAATGAAAATGCGTTCCCGCAGGATATTTTTCGCGCTGGTGATGGGGCTGCTTCTGGCGCCCCTGCTGTTGCTGAGCGCGCAGCCTGCCTCGGCGCAGCGGCCTTACGGCGGACGCGGCATGTACGCCGCGCGGCAGTTCCGGCAGCAGCGCGTGCAAGCGGCGCGAGCCGGGCATGCTCAGCAGGGCCATCCGCAGGGATCGGGCGCGCACCCGAATGCGAATCCGGGCGGCAATCACGGCGGGAACGCGAATCACCCGAACGGCGCACCAGGCGGCGCTGCCGGCGCGAATCAGGGTGGGCAGCATCCCAACGGCAATAATTTTCGCCCGCCAGCAAACGCGGGCGGCGCGGGCGCGAACGGAGCCGCGAACGGAGCAGCCAATGGACACCCCGGCGTAAATGGACAAGGCGAGGCGAAGTTGCCGGGTCCGTGGGCGCAGCGGCTCGGGCAGATGTCGCCGCAAGAGCAGGAACATTTCCTGCAGAACAACGAACGCTTCCGGAGTTTGCCTCCGGAGCGGCAGCAACAGATTCGCCAGAACCTGCAGCGCTACAACAGCCTTTCGCCCACGGAACGCGGCGCGCTGAAAGATCGCGCTGCGACGTGGCAGCGCATGTCTCCCGAGCAGCGCCAATACGTGCAGCGAACGCTGCTGCCGAAATGGCAGCAGATGTCGCCAGACCGCAAGCAAGTGGTCACCGGCCGCCTGCACACGCTGCAGCAGATGGGTCCGGCCGACCGCCAGGCAGCGCTGAACGATCCGCGATTTATGCAAGGGCTGAGCCCGGACGAACAATCGGTGTTGCGCGGCCTCGATTCCGTGCGCAATCCTTCCAATCCGTAATCAGTCCCGAACCTCTCCGCCGAAAAATCCCTGAATTTTGGCCGTAGTACTTTTACATTATTGTGTTGTTCTGCCCGATTCTTTAGATTGAGCACGCATGGCAGTCATCCGGCGCCCTGGCAGACGCTGGAAACAGACCACCCAGACGCAACAAACGTTTAGCCCTGGCCGGTACCCCCATACCGGCCGGGGATTTTTTTTGCCTGGCGATGCGCTCTTTTTGCCGAGCGAACGAATCCTCTTACGCGATATTTAACGGAACGGCATTTCAGATTGGGTGATCGCTGGCGTTCGCAACAGCGCGCGGCGGCTCGCGAACAAGGGTTTCAGCTCAGATGAGCGATGGGCAAACCAAGCGGCGGTGGCGTGATACCAAATACTCTAGCCGGCAATCACCGCCGTTTGCTGGTCCGTCTGTTGCTGCGGGGCGCTCGCATGCTGCTGCGGAGCTTTTCCAGACTGCAACAACAATTTCCGCAACTTGGTGCGTTCTTCGAAGTCAATGTCCACGATCTCGAACGACGCCTCCTGCGGCGTGGCGTTGCGAATCACCGCTTGAAACCGGATCGTTTTTCTTCCCGGGTTCAAGCACAGCTCCACGATAGCGCCGGGATGCAAAATCTGCTGCGGTTCACCCATGCCGCCGGACAAGCTCATGGCGCGCACCGCAATTTTGCACTTCCTCTTCGACGCGATGGCCTCACCGGGCACGGGCGGGTCCATGCGGAATCGCACGTAGCGCCGCTGGCACGTCGTGAGGGAATCCGGATCGGCGGCCAGCGGCTCGATCATCAAGTCCGCCACGTTCAGCTCGCTGCGCGGAACGAAATTTTGCACCCATTCCAGATTGATGTTGTTCATCGCCTGTACTGCCGCCAGCCGCATTTCGTAAGGATGCGCCCAGCGCAAAGTCTTGCGAGACTCCGCCACTTTTCGCAGCACCGCTTCGGCCTGCGAAGTTCCCAGCCGTCCCAGCGCTTCGATGGCTTTCAGCCGCAGATATTCGCTGCCATGTTTTGGCAGGTCTCCCTCGACCAAACGCAGCAAGCTCATATCCGCCGATGTTTCGCCGCTCATGCCGATCTCATCGAGCACCGCTGGACGCACCAGCGAGTCCACATGCGGGAACAGATCAAGCAGCAGTCGTCCGCGGCCCGGCGCGCGGCTGACGGCAATCTGCCGCACCACGCGGTCGTGCGCGGCGCGTTTCCATTCTTTCACCCGCCCCGGCAAGACTCGTTCGACGGTCTCAAAGTCTATGCGCGTGAGCAATCCCACGGTATCGATCGCCGCACTGGGCTCGCCATGTTCCAGGCGCTCCCGCAAATGCTCGATCACCTCCGGACCTAGCACTTCCATCATCCACAAAAGGCTTTCCGAGTCCTCGATCAGCGCCGCGCGGCCAAAGCGCGCCGCGATGTGCTCGACGGCCGCCAGCGGCATGCGCCGCAGCAGGATTGCCAGCTCCGTCGGCACGTCGCCGGTTTTGAGCGCCCCTTCGATGAAGTCCGGCACGCGGTCCTCCAGGCCGATCCGCGCGCGTAGATTCTTGGCCGCATCTGGATTCTCGGATTCGATGAAGCTGGTCATTTCCGCGGCATGCTGCACCACCGGATACAACCGCTTGTTGGCCGCTTCTTGTGCCAGGCGAACGAATGCCGCTCCCAGCACGCTCTGCAAATTCGCATCGCTGGCCTGCGCGAACTGCAGCCCGGCCAGGCGGATCACCTCCAGGAAAAGCGGCTCGCTGCAGCTGGCATATACCGGCGCGAGTTCGATCAATCCCAGGGCGGCGTGCCGCCGTGATTCAGGATTATTGCTCGCCAGGCAATTGGCGTAATTGCGCAGAATCTTCTCCGCGGTTTCGGCTTGGCCGCTCAGGCGCAGGACTTCCACGTAATCCCGCACTTTCGCCGCCGGCACGCACCAGGCCTCGCTGGATTCCAGCACGCTCTTCTTCTTCTCTTCCGTTACCTGGCTCCAGAATCTGTCCGCCAGCACTTCGTTTTCCGATTGCAGCTCGATGCCTGCTTCGCTCATCTTTTCTTCGTACACGCCGAGCGTCTTGCGCAGGCCATCGATCTCCCGTTCCATCTCGCCCAGCGTCTGTTGCACCGCGTTCACCTGCGTGTCGCCGCGCTCGTAACTTTCCAGCGCGAAGCGCACCGCGATGTGCTCGGCAAGCTTCAAGATCTCCCCGGGATTCGGTGTTTGACCCGGAGCGTGGGCCGCCAGCGCCGCTAGCACCTGGCTGGCCGTGAATTCCGCATTCTGCGGCAGCGCGTCCAGCTGCGATTGGATCGCGTGCGCGTGCTGCTTTCCCGTCGGGCCGTCACCCGCGCGCCCCATCTGCCCCAGCACTTGCAGAATCCCTTTCAGTTCGCCTGCTTTCAACCCGATCTGCCCGGTGCGCAGCGTCGCCGCGCCGGATCCGCTGATGCTGCCTGGCGGTCGAATGGTGCCGGCCGTCTCGCCGCTTCCGTCTCCGATGCTCCAGCTGCCAAAATCGCCGCCGTTCGATTCGAATGCCGCGGACCCGCCGCTATTTTGCCAGTCGCCCGGCGCTTCGTTCCTGACGATCAACCCCGGATCCTGGCTGACGTATTGGATCGCCTCGTTTTGGTCTTCCCGCGCGGCTGAATTTTGCGGATCGAGAACGGATCCGCCGGGCGCGCCTTTATTCGCTCCCGAGTTCCCGGACCTCTTCGTCCCCTCCGCCGCCATAATCAGTTGCAGCAGTTTCTCGGGGTCGCTGAACAACTGGTCCGTTCTTTCCGGACTGAATCCCAGCGTGCGCGCCGCCAACTGCGCCGCCATCGTGGACTTGGCGACCGCCGAATCCGCCGCGACGAAGCACACTTCGTTCACTTGAATGTGCGCATCATTTTGCAGCGCGGCCTTGAACTGCTCCCCTACTTGCGCGGCCTTCATGCCTGTTCCGGTAGGGAAGGCTTTCACGAGTTTGGCGAGGCTGGCTTTCGTAACCTTGGGAGAAAAATGAAGACTGGCGATCCCCGCGTTGGAAAACAGCCTCGCGAAGCTTTTTTCCGCCGCTCCCCCTTCCAGGGGCTTTCCATCCAGCAGGAGTTGGTTGCCGGAGACGGCCAGCAGCAGGCTCGCCTGTTCTTCCCGGGGGCCGAGCGCCATCTGCAACTCACTCCAGGCGGTTTCATATTGCGTGGTGGTTCGCGGATGCCCGAAGTCATACATCTTGGCGAACTTCAGCAGAATATTAAGGCTGCGCACGAAGGCGCGCGCCGCAGTCATCCGAGCGTTTGCTTGGTCTTCCACGAAATCCCGCCCTGCAGGTAGATATGTTCAGTATTGGTACAGGCCCTCCAACCGGGCAATAGTACTGTATGCCTCCCATGCTGTGAGAGTTACGGAACCTTGCTGCGCGCCGGCTGGTCCTCCGACTCCTGGAGGGACTCATTGCATGTCGAGTGCCCGCCGCGGCGGCCGAGATCCCCCCCAAAGTGCCAGCGTCTCTCACCTAATCGCCCCAGGATGACGGTTTTCTTTGCGCCTTCACGCATAGCGTAGTGAATGTCAGCGGCCGGAAGGTGGGGCGAGCGGCCCGGGGACTGTTCGCCCAGCCTTCCTGACGCCGCGACTTCCTGCGTTGGCAATGGGCGGCGTCAACGTCAGCAGGGGAACTCGGTCGGCCACTGCGCAAGTACCAAGCACTTGGGATTAACCAGAGAAAGGGGGAGGAACGACATGCCAGGATACGAATCGCAACAAATGGGCGACGCGACGGAAATCTCGACGACTCCGGAAGCGGTGCCGGCGCCGTGGCTGCTGGTGGCGATTCCCGGCGGCCTGCTTGTGTTGATCGCGCTCGCGACGGGCTTCATCTACGGAGTAGTCGCCGCCGGCTTTGTTTACGGCGCGATGTACCTGCTGATGCACTCCAAGCAAGCCACGCTGTACCGCACGCCCGCGAAATTCCGCGTCTCGAAGAACGGCATCGAAGTGGGCGCCGCAACCATTGCGAAGGACACCATCCATCGCGTGATCGTGCGCAACCACGTGCTGCAGGCTGCCGGCGATGTGATTATCGTGGCCGACGGCCACCCCAACAGCGGCCAGCAAAACGTCGTCGCCGGGATGAACTGGGCCGTCAGCAAGCTCGGCCCCATCTCCTATCGCGTGGACGCCGAAGCGCGCGGCGTGCCCACCACGCTAGCCGGAGGCCTAACGGAGCCAACCGCGGCAGCAATCATGACCGACGTCAACAAGGCTCTGCAGATGTCTTGAGCGGAGCGAGGATTTTGCTTCCACTCGGCGTCGCTGCCTCCGATGCGATGCGCGCTCCGCAATTCGCCGCGTAGCAAGCGACTAGACGGCGGCCCGCCGCGGCCACGCTGAGATTGGGCGGGCCGTATTTCCGTGTGCATCTCGAGTAACTAGAGCCAGCCACGGTCTATTTGTCGCTTCCTATCGGGTTGACACATTCGAAATTCGCCGCGTCGTTCGTGGCGCCTGTGCCCTTGTAGCGCGTCTGCTGCGGGAAGGGGCAAATTGGCCGCGTGCCTCCGGTTGGAAAGTTCTCCGCGACGCGAGGGTCAAATGGCGTACCGCTGGGAAAGGGCGAGGCGGCATTTGTGTTGGCGGCGATGATTCGATCGGGCGCGACGCCTTTCTCGACCCATGTAGTAATCGCCCCGAGCAAGTTTGCGTTGAAGCTGTTGGTCGCCGGCCCACCGCCACAGTGCGCCATGTTCGGGATCATGAACAATCTTGCGAAATCGTGCGCACGGCCACCCATTACCAAGTCCAGCAAGTTGTAATACTCCACCAGATCAACACTGGAAAAGATGCCGTCGTTCACAGAGTCGTACATGATCATTTTTCCGTGGTGATTTTTGAATGGAAAGAGCAAAGGTGACGGACCGAACGGAGTCCCGGTCATGAAGTCCATCGGACTCTCCGGGTAACCCGGCGCCGACTTGTAGATCGTCGGCGCGTCGGTATCGAAGTTGTAGCTGAAGATGAATGCTTCCTGCCCATTGGGTCCGGCGACAGGAGTAACGGCCGGAGGGTTCGTAAAAATCATGGGTATTGCGCCCGCACCCAGCGTGAGATTAATTGCAGTGTTGGTGTTAGGGGCGCCAAAAAACGAAACGTTCCAAGCTTGCCAACCGGCACCGAAAGCCGTCGGCGGATCCCAAATGCCGGCATCCCAAAACCAACTCGAGTAGAGCGGGAAGCCCTGCGAGTTTCGCGGTCCAGCATAGATCCTTTTGAGCGCGACGACCTGTTCCGCCGTGAGGCACGAGCCGCCATGCGGAGTGTTTCCATGAGCGCCGCTCGCGCTGCACGTATATGCAGCCAGCGCGGGATAGACCTTCTGATTGGTGCATGCCAGGTAATTGTCAATGATGCCGTCAACCAATCCGTCCAGGGCATCGCACGCGCTGAGAATCGCCGCGGAGGCAACTTCCAAATCTTGCGATTGAAGCGTCGGCGGCAAATACGGCTGGCCATTGCCGTCCGTGCTCGTGGCCAGCGGCGCAAGTTGCTGTTCGTTCCACGCCTCCGCGACGCCTGCGCGCGGCAGGTCAAAGCCTGGATTCCCCGCGACGAGTCCATCGAACAGGTCAGGCTCGCGCTGCGCTGCCACCATCGCGTCGCGTCCGCCGTCCGAGCAGCCCCACAGGTACGAGTACTGCGCCTCTTGCCCGTAATACCGCGCGATAATCAGCTTCGAGATTTCAGTGGTTTTCGCGATGCCGTTATAGCCGTAATCCACCCGCGCCTGCTCATCAATGCCGAAGTGCCCCGTGCCGCCGGCGTTGTTGTCGTCGTCAATCCAATTGAACGCTGGATTTCCGGGCGCGTCCTCATGCCCGCCGTCGTCAGCGGCAACCGCCCAGCCCTGGCTCAATTCCGTGCCGGCGCTTCCCTGCGGACTCGCGACCGAGCCGTCCGTGCCACCACCTCCCATCATTTCGAATCGGCCGATCCATGCATCCGGCAGGTTCACCTCGAATCCGATGCCGTAAACGAAATGATCGGGGTCTTGGGCGCTGACGCGTTCATTGACCACTCCGATCACGTTGCAGTAATTGCCGCTGGTGCTCGTAACTTCGGTCGCGCTAATGATGCGGGTGTTCGGCAACGCCAGATTCGTGAGGCTCGCGCAGCTCATCGTTGGCGCTGCTGCCACGGCCGGTACGCTCTGTGCGGAAACATGGCCAAACGGCACACTCGCAAGCCCGAGTAGCACACATACGGATGACGCGATTCGCTGTACGTTCATGCGACACCTCCTGGACGATGCGGTAACAGTACTCTCAAGAACCACTGGGACCGGCCAACTCGACGTCGCGGTCTTCAGCGCCGATTGTTCGCGTGCGGCGAAAGTTTGCGACCGGCCAAATTTTCGGTGATCAAAACGGTGGCACTCTGAATCCGTGCGGCAGTGCGTGTCAAGACCTAAAACGATGTATTTCGCATACCCAAAAGGTATTCATATTAAAAAGGTATGGGCGTCTGGCGCGTCCCGTTGTACTGTGCGGGCTTATGGAACTTCATCATCTTCGTTATTTCGTTGCGGTGGCTGAAGATCTCAGTTTCACAAAAGCCGCGCAACGCCTGAAGATGGCACAGCCGCCCTTGAGCCGCCAGATCCGCTCCCTGGAAAACGAGGTTGGCGTGCAACTGTTCGAGCGGCGGTCTGGAAAAGTCTTTCTAACGGACGCCGGCTGCCGTTTCCTGAGCGGAGTCCGCTTGGCGCTGGAACAAGTCGCACTCGCCGTGGATGTTGCGCGTCAAACCAAGAGCGGTGAACTGGGCACCGTCCGTGTGGGCTTCGGAAAAGGCCTGGGCGATGTCGTCAGTCTTGCCATCAATCAACACATGCGCTTATTCCCGAAGATTGAGGTGGACGTTCGAGACATCCTTTCGGGACATCAGAGCCCGGCGCTGCTGACGCGAAACATTGACGTCGGCTTCTCGCACGGGCCCGCGAGCTCGCTCGAACTGGCGTCGGAGAAACTGTTTAAGGAGAGTCTCTCGGTGGTCCTGGCGCGCTCGAATCCACTGGCCAAACGGACCCATCTCCGGCTGAAGGATCTGCGCCACGAGACGTTGCTCCTCATTGAGCGGTCCATCTCTCCCCATTTCCACGACCTCGCGCTCGCGCTGTGTCGCGACGCAGGACTGAGTCCCCGCATCGTTCTCACCGAATCCACGGTTTACGACGAAGCCGGCGCGATGATGGCGGCCTCAGGGAAGGGCGTATTCCTGGCCGTCGGCAAGAGTCCCTGTCATCCCTCGTTCGCCGATCGTTTGCTTGCACTGCCTCTCCGGGAAACGCAAGCTGCACTGGAGGTTCATGTCGCGTGGCGGAGGGGCGAATCTTCCTCGACGGTTCTGAACTTCATTGAAACCACGCGATCTTTGCTGCGGCGCGGATCGCGAGTCTTGGACATGCGGAACTTCCCACGCATCGGGCGGCCCGCCCTGGCGTCCTCCGGCCAGCGATTTAGACGCTAGTCGTGACTTGGAGCTGCGCAGCTTGTGACCCTCACCCCCGGGACGAGCGGGGAAAAAAAGTGAGAGGATCGTCGAAGTTGGAAAATTTTCGGCGGATGTTAACTGTTACAAAACATTTTGGAATTTTTTTCTGCAACGTGGGGACTAGCGCTATGAGTGATTTCTTCTGCCTCCCCTAGTAATTGTGGTTTGCGTTGCGACGACCACAAGAAGTCTTCGCGCGTCTCCGAAAATCCACAAATATTTTCCATTTCCAGAAGAATTCCGCTTGACATGTTTGCGAAGCTATCTACAATCAGGGCACAAAGTGGGAAGAAGTGGCGCAGAGTGGTAGAACTTGGTAGAGAGTGTGGGGCAGGGGCGATCCTAGAAGCAAGCATCGGCGAACCCAGTCTTAAGCAGTTTCAATTCGAAACAAGACAGCAGGGGCGAACCAGCGAGTGATTTCAACGACGCACACGCCGGGCGGGCTGTTCGAGGGCTTTCATGCTGCGGGGCAACTATCTAGCAACGGTGGACGAGAAAGGCCGGCTGAAGATTCCCGCCGACTTTCTGGCCGACCTGCGCAAGAGCGGCACCAAGTTCTACGTCACCTCCACCAAGGGCGATCGCGCCACCATCTACCCCATGAAAGCCTGGGAAGAAATCGAAAAGAAGCTGGCGAAGCTTTCTTCACACAACGCGGCGAAACAAAAATTTCTATCGCGCACGAATTATTACGGTCAAGTGGTCGAGGTGGATGGCTCGGGGCGCATTCTGATTCCACCTGTACTCAGAGAATCGGCGGAAATGAAGGGGGAAGTGGACGTCCAGGGCAACTTGACGTACCTGGAAGTCTGGAATCACAGCCGGTTCCTGGATCAGTTGAACCGTAATCCGATGACGGCGGAAGACGAAAAGGCACTGGACGATCTGGGCATTTAAGTTTTGAGCGTACTGCATACGCCGGTTCTGTTGGCAGAGATTCTGGACTGGCTGCGCATCCGGCCCGCAGGGACGTATGCGGATGCGACGGTCGGCACGGGCGGTCATACGCTGGAGATCGCCAAGCTGCTGACCACCGGACAAGTTTTGGGTTTGGATCGCGACCCGCGAGCATTGGAAATTGCGCGGGAGCGGTTGGGGCCGCACGAGCGGCAGGTGATTCTGGTGCACGCGGAATTTTCGAAGATCGGCGAAGTGGCGGCAGCCAATCATTTGCCGCCGTTCGACGGCATCATCGCCGATCTGGGGATTTCAAGCCTCGAGCTGGACAGCCCTGAACGCGGATTTTCTTTCCGCTGGGCCGGACCTCTCGACATGCGCATGAATCCCGATAACCCGCTGACCGCGGACGAAATTGTGAATCAGTGGCCGGAGAAACAGCTGGCCGATCTCCTCTACAACAACGCCGAGGAGCGAGATTCACGCAGAATCGCCAGGGCGATCGTACGGGCGCGGCCCATACGCGACACCGAACACCTGGCAACGATTGTGGCAGGGGGACGAAAAGCAAGGGGAAGGCAGAGACTGCATCCCGCGACAAAAACGTTTCTGGCGCTGCGGACAGCGGTGAATCGAGAAGAGGAGGAACTCGGGCAGTTTCTTTCGCGTACCCCTGCCACTTTAAATCTAGGAGGACGGTTGATCGTCCTCAGTTATCACTCATTGGAAGACCGCGTGGTGAAGCATGCTTTCCAGCGGCTCTCGCATGAGGGATTTCGCATACTCACCAAAAAAGTGATCCAGCCCGGCGATCCGGAAATCGCAAGTAATCCGCGGTCGCGCAGCGCGAAGATGCGCGTAATCGAGAGGGTGGCGACGGCGGAGACTCGTTTCGACGAAGAACGCACGGCGCCGCAAGTCTGCTGATGACTGAATATTACACAGTGAAGAGGATCGACAATTCGCGGCTGGTCCGCTCCATGGCGCCGGCGCGTTTGCAGGATTTCTGGCGGCGCGTGGCGGCGGGCGGAGCGATGGCGGCTTGCCTGTTGTTTTACGCCTGGCAGCATTTCGCATGCATCCAGCTGCAATATGAAGTCGAACAACTTTCCGCGTTGCGCGCGCAGTCCGCGCAACTGAATCAACAATTGCACGTGGAAGTGGCCACGCTGAAGGCGCCGGGCCGTGTGGACGGCATCGCGCGCAACGAATTAGGTTTGACGGTTTCCGTGCCGGGCCAGGCCATGCCGGCGGACGGGCCCAGCGAAGCGGTATTGGCTGAGGCGCGCGCGGTCGTTCAGCCGCAGCGGCCCTGAAAGTCCGGCTGAAGATTTTCTGGCGGCCCGTTTCCCGGGCCCATTCCGGCGAAGCGGCGTGAACAATGGCCGGACAAAGTTTCTCGCAAGTTAGGGCGGAATCCATGGAGCAGCGCAGCCCGCGTCTCCGCTGGTTGGTGGTCTGGGTCGTGGCGGTGGTTTGGATGGTGGCGGTGCTGGCCCGCCTGAGTTACCTCCAGCTCTTCTGCTATAGCGAATACTTCGCAAAAGCCCAGCATCAGCAACAGCGCATATTTGAAATCAGTCCGATGCGCGGCGTGATCTACGACCGCAAAGGCCGGGAACTGGCCGTCAGCATTCCCATGGACTCGGTTTTCGCGGACCCCACCGACATCAAGGATCCGGAGATGGTCGCGCGGCTGCTTTCGCGCGTGCTGGACGTGCCCGCCGAAGATCTGGAAACAAAAATCAACGAAGCCAGCAAGCCCGTGCGCCTGGCCAAGAAACTATCTCCGGAAACGGTCGAGCGCATTGACGACATGAATTTAAAAGGCGTGTTTTTCGAGAAAGAAAACCGCCGCGTCTATCCCGAGCACGATTTACTGGCGCACGTGCTGGGCTGGGTGGATACGGACGAAAAAGGCATGGGCGGCATCGAGCACGAGCTCGATAAACAGATTCGCGGCAGGCCGGGCCGCGTGATGTTGATGGCCGACGGCAAGCGCCGCTTTTACGATCGCCGCGAATCCGCGGCCGATCCCGGCGCGAGCGTGGTGCTGACGATTGATGAAACCATCCAGTACATCGCGGAAAAGGAATTGGCGCGGGCGATGGAGGAAACGCACTCTCACACCGGCACGGTGGTCATTCAGGATCCTTCCAACGGCGCGCTGCTGGCCGTGGCGAATTATCCGGTGTTTGATTCCAACGACGCCGGAAGATTTTCCGACGAAACACGCATGGACCGCGCGGTGACAGCCGCCTATGAGCCCGGCTCAACTTTCAAGGTCATCACCATGACGGGCGCGATCGAGAATCACGTCACGAATCCCGATGTGCTGGTGGATTGCCAGATGGGCTCGATCCTGGTTGCCGGCCGATTGATTCACGATTGGCATCCGTTCGGCGTGTTAAGCGTGCGCGACGTGCTGGCGCATTCCAGCGATGTGGGCTCGATCAAGATCGCTCTGAACCTGGGCGCGCCGCGGTTCTACGACACCATGCGCCGTTTCGGAATCGGCCAGCTCACCGGAATCGAGCTGCCGGGCGAAAATCGCGGACTGTTGCGTCCCCTGGAAAATTGGACCGCCAGCTCGATCGGCTCGGTGGCCATCGGGCAGGAAGTCAGCGTCACTCCAGTGCAGATTGTTTCGGCGATTTCGGCGATTGCCAATGGTGGCACGCTGTATCGGCCGCATATCGTGCAGGAAATCCGTGGCGATGCGCCGGTGGCCTTGCCTGCGCGCGCAGAACCGCAACAGGTGACCGACGCGGAGACGGCTGCAACCGTGCGCGAGATGATGGAGGGTGTGCTGCTCGGCGGCGGCACCGGCAAACCAGCCGCGCTGAATGGCTACACGGCCGCCGGAAAATCCGGCACAGCGCAGAAGATTGATCCGCACACAGGACGCTACTCGCCGAATCAGTACATCGCCTCGTTCGTGGGCTTCGCGCCAGTGAACGAGCCGGCGGTGACCATTTTAGTGGTCCTGGATTCGCCCGAGGGAGCGCATCACGGCGGAGAGGTGGGCGGACCCGTTTTCAAACGCATTGCTGAGCAGGTGCTGGCGTATCTCGACGTGGCGCACGATGTGCCGATGACTGCGCCTGCCGGAACGGAGACCGCGAAGAATGGGCAGCCGACGTCGGTGCCCGCGCCAGGGTCGGACAAATTCCGCGCGGACACGCAGCAGGCGGCCGCAAATCACGAAGCCGCGAATCGTGAAAATGTCGCGCGCTTCGAGGCTGTCGTCGCGAAAAAAGATCAGGCCGCGAATCAGCTCGCAGCCAAGGAAGCGAATGACGCGGCGCCCACGATTGCGTTCAGCGAAGAGGATGCCGTCGAGGTTCCGGACTTGTCGGGGCAAACCGTGCGCGGCGTCACCGAGACTTGCTCACGGCTCGGACTGATTCCTTCATTGCTTGGCAGCGGAGTTGCTCTCGAACAATCGCCCGAGGCCGGCTCGCGCGTAATTCGCGGCAGCACGGTCACGGTGCGCTTCGGACGCGCTGCGGCCCAATTGGATCCAACGACGCAGCCGACGGCGCTCGCAGGGAGTTCGCAAAGGAATGTGCATTGAAATCCGTAGTAGAAGGCGGCCCGAAAGTGCAATCGGCAACGCGGCGGCAAAAAAAGCGCGCAGGGATGGCAATGGAATTGTCCGAAGTGATCGCGGGAATTGAAGGCGTTCGTGTAACGGGCGCGACGCGCCTGCGCATCGCCGCGGTCGCGTGCGACAGCCGCAAGGTCGCGGCCGACACGCTGTTCTTCGCCATGCCCGGCACAAAAACGGACGGCAACGAGTTTGTCGCCGATGCGCTCGAACGCGGCGCCGTGGCGATTGCCAGTCCGAATGCGCGGCCCTCAAATATTTCGCGCGAGGTGACATGGATCGAAGTGACCGCCGGAACCGAACGCAAAGCTCTGGCACTCGCCGCCGCGAATTTTTATGGCCATCCGGCGGACGCGCTGCAGCTCGCGGGCGTCACCGGAACTAACGGCAAGACTACGATCACATTTATTCTCGATTCCATTTTGCACGCCGCCGGATGGACGACCGGGCGCATCGGCACCACCGGATACCAAACTCCACGAGGCAGCCGCACGGCGACCAACACCACTCCGGAATCGCTGGACCTGCAGGAAATGTTCGCGGAAGTGCGCGATGCAGGCGGCACGCACGCCGTGCTGGAAGTCAGTTCCCACTCGCTGGTGATGGACCGCGTGTGGGGCTGCCACTTCGCCGTCGCGATTTTCACCAATCTCACGCGCGATCACCTGAATTTTCATAAAACGTTCGAGGAATATTTCGAAGCCAAGCGCATGCTCTTTGCCGGCACCGGCGCGGGTGCGCCCGATGTAGCGGTGATTAATATTGACGACCCGTTCGCCTCGCGCCTGCAGGCTCTCGCAAAGCGCACGCTTACATACGGATTGAACGCAGCGGCCGACCTCACCGCCCGCATATTCGCGTTGAGCTTCGCGGGCCTGGAATTTACCGCTCAGACTCCCGCCGGAAAGATCGAAGTGCGTTCGTCGCTGGTGGGACGCATCAATGTGTACAACATCCTCGCGGCCATCGGCGCAGCTCTCGCGCTAAATGTGCCGGTGGAAAAAATCGAACAAGGCATCGCCAACCTGGAACAAGTCCCGGGCCGCTTCGAGCGCATCGACGAGGGCCAGCCGTTCCTGGTGGTGGTGGATTACGCGCACGCGGACGACGCGCTGCGCAATCTGATCTCTACCGCGCGCGAGCTTAATCCCGCGGGAAGAATTATCACGCTATTTGGCGCGGGTGGAGAGCGCGACCGCTCCACGCGTCCTCCGATGGGTGAAGCCGCAGGCTCGCTCAGCGACCTGGTGATTCTCACCAGCGACAACCCGCGCACGGAGGATCCGCTGCTGATAATCAACGACGTGGTGGTCGGATTGCAAAAAGTAAACGCGCAGTACCGCATTGAACCCGACCGCGACACGGCCCTGGAAATGGCCATTGACGAAGCGAAAGCCGGAGACATCGTGCTGCTCGCAGGCAAAGGCCACGAGCATACGCAAATTTTGCGCGACCGCACCTACGAATTCGACGATCGCGAAAAAGCGCGCGCCATTCTGCGCCGCCGTGGCTACACGAAGAAAAAGCCTTTGTAGGGGCGTTGTTCGCAGCACCCAGTAATGTTTCGCAATGGTAGCAGCAGATTTCGGCAGCGAAATCGAGCACTTTCGAGAGTCCAAACTTGAGAGTGAAGCCCAGTCCAGGGGAAACGAAATGCGGTGGACCGTTGCTCAAGTGGCTGAAGCTCTGGGTGTCGCGGCTCCCGCGCGCCTTGACGCCTTGGCCGGGCTGGCCGGCGTCTCGATTGATTCTCGCACGCTTCAGCCTGGAGAACTGTTCATCGCCATACACGGACCGAGTCACGACGGACACGATCACGTGGCTGCGGCTTTGGCCGGCGGCGCGGCAGCCGCGGTGGTCCAGCGCGCGAGATTCACACAGTACCCGGAAGAAATCCGCGGAAGACTTTTTGCCGTGGACCACACGCTCGACGCGCTGCACTGCCTGGCCTCGCGCGCATGTTCCATCTGGCGCGCGGCCAAACCCGGCAGAAAAATCGGTGGCGTGGCGGGGTCGGTGGGAAAGACGACCACCAAAGAAATCTTTGCGGCGCTGGTGGCCGCGCGGTTCCGCGTATTGAAGACCCAGGGGAATTTGAACAACGAGTACGGGCTGCCGCTGACGCTGCTGCAATTAAGTGACGAGCACGACGCGGCGGTGATCGAAATGGGCATGTCGCATCGCGGCGAGCTGGCGCGCCTGGCACGCATCGCGCCGCCGGACGTGGGCGTAATCACCCGCATCGCCGTCGAGCATTTGGAATTTTTCTCGTCCATCGAGGAGATTGCGCTGGCCGAGCGCGAACTGATCGAAAACTTGGCGTGGCCGGACGCGACCGCCGTGTTGAACGCGGACGACGAGCGCGTCGCGCGCTTTGACGAAGTCGCCCGCGGCCCCGTGCTCTGGTTCAGCACCGGCGCGAGCGGTGGCGCGGGAGCAAGCGGCGTGGTTGCAGGTGGCGCCGCGCGCGCGGAATTTCGCGCGGAGAAAATCGAAGAGCGCGGCGTCAGCGGCTCCGCATTCGATTTCGTCTCGCCAGCCGGACGCGCGTGGCTCGAGCTGCCATTGATCGGGCGCCACAACGTGATGAATGCAATAGCGGCACTGGCAGCTGCAAGCGTCTGGGGCATCGGCGCGGAAGACGCGCAGCGCGTATTCCCTAGGCTGCAGCCGGCGGATAAACGCGGCGAAGTCGTGAGGTTCGCAGAAGGGTTTACGGTGATCAACGACAGCTACAACTCCAGTCCCACGGCTCTGAACGCCCTGGCGGAATTGCTCGCTGCAACGCCAGGATTCGCACGCCGCATTCTGGCCGCAGGCGAAATGCGCGAGCTGGGCGAATCCGCGCCGGAGCTGCATCGCGAGTGCGGCCGCCATGTCGCCGGTCTCCGCAAGATTGACTGGATCGTCGGCGTGCAAGGCCCAGCCGATGAATTCGTGAAAGCAGCCGTCGCCGCCGGGCATCCCGCAGACCGCGCGAAATTTTTCCAGAATTCAACCGAAGCCGGTGAATTTCTCGCTGGCTTCATAAAACCAAGCGACCTGCTGCTGCTGAAAGGTTCCCGCGGCGTGAAAATGGAAAAAATTCTCGAAGCGATTGACGCAGGCCACGAGCGCCACGCTAGCGGCGCTGCACAAACAAATACCGCGCAGCCAAGCGCAAGCGCCGAGCACGCCGCGGCGCAACCAAAAGGCCGGAGCTAGATGCTCTACTATCTATTTTTCTACCTGCTGCGGCCGCACTTCAGCCCGCTCAACGTCTTCCGTTACATCACCGTGCGCACCGCCATGGCCAGCACCAGCGCGCTGCTGCTCTCGCTCCTCATGGGCCCGTGGGTGATCGAACGGCTGCGCGATTTGCAGGTGAAGCAATACATTCGCGAGGAAGGTCCCAAGGCGCATCAGAAAAAAGCCGGCACGCCCACCATGGGCGGCGTGCTTGATCGTCGCCGCCATCATCATTCCCACGCTGCTCTGGGCGGATTTGCGCAACGCCTACGTGCTGCTCGCGATGGGCGCGACTCTGGCTTTCGGCACCATCGGTTTCGTGGATGATTATAATAAAGTCGTGCGCCGCAGAAATCTGGGCCTCACCCCGCGCGCTAAATTTTCCTTGCAGGTGCTCACTTGCGTGCTGGTCGGTGTCGCTCTGGTGTCGCTGCAAACCCAGGGCGCCTACTCGACGCAGCTCAGCGTGCCGTTTTTCAAGCGCTTGCATCCGAATCTGGTGATCTCCTCGCTCTTCGGCCAGAGTTTTATCTGGCCGCTGGCGTACGTGCCGTTCGTTTTATTTTTGGTCCTGGTAATCGTGGGCTGCTCGAACGCGGTGAATCTCACCGACGGCCTCGACGGCCTGGCCATCGGCTGCGTGCTGGTTTCTTCCACCGCGCTCACGGTGCTCACCTATCTTTCCAGCAACGCCAAGTTCGCGGATTACCTCGACCTGCAGAAAATTCCCGACGCGGGCGAGCTGGTAATTTTCTGCGGCTCGCTGGCCGGCGCTTCGCTCGGTTTTCTTTGGTACAACGCGCATCCCGCGGAAATGTTCATGGGCGACGTGGGTTCGCTCGCCCTGGGCGGCGCTATCGGCACCGTCGCAGTGATCATCAAGCAGGAAATTTTGCTGCTCTCGATTGGCGGCGTGTTCGTGCTCGAGGCGCTTTCGGTGATCATTCAGGTCGGCTCGTTCAAGCTGACAGGCAAACGCGTATTTCGCATGGCCCCGCTGCATCATCATTTCGAGCTGCTGGGCTGGAGCGAATCCAAAATCATCGTGCGCTTCTGGATCGTCGCCCTGGTTTTCGCACTGTTTTCGCTGACGACGCTGAAATTGCGCTGAAGCGCGCTGTCGAATTTGCCTTCGACTATGTAGCGGCCGGTCCCGCAAAGCGGGACCGGGCAGCCGTTGATGTTGGTTTGAATTTGACGTTGCCGTTGCTGGAGAATCTTTGTAGGTCGTGGCTTTAGCCACGACATAGCTTTCGCGATTTCAGCGCGGCTTTAGCCGCTGAAGTACAGGTTTTGTGGCCGCCGCACAGAACGGCCACACGTGAATTTGAAGTGAGGATCTGACTTGCGACTGGGCTTCGATCTATCGGGCAAACGCGTGCTGGTCGTGGGGCTCGCTCGTACAGGTGTCGTCACGTCGCTGTTCAGCGCAGGCTACGGCGCCACGGTCACCGCAACCGACGAGCGCCCCGAATCCGAGCTCGCCGAAACCGCCACGCAACTCCGCGCCGCCGGAGTGAAGCTGGAACTCGGCGGCCATGTGGACGCAAGTTTCCTCGAACAGGATTTGATCGTCGTCAGCCCAGGCGTGCCGGCAAAACTTCCGCCGCTGGAACTCGCGCGCAAGCAAGGCATTCCCGTGTGGAGCGAGATCGAACTGGCCTGGCGTTTTCTGCGCGGCAAACTGGTGGGCATCACCGGCTCGAACGGAAAGACCACCACCACCGCGCTGCTCGCGCACATTCTACAAACGTCGAACATTCCCACGCTCGTGGGCGGCAATATCGGCACGCCGCTGCTCGCGCTGGTGGAAAGGTCCACCGACCCGGCTGTGACCGTCGCGGAAATCAGCAGCTTCCAACTGGAAACGATTGATAAATTCCGCCCGGAGATTGGCGTGCTCCTGAATCTGACGCCCGATCACCTCGATCGCCACGGCACATTCGAAGAATACGCGCACGCTAAAATGCGCATGTTTGAAAATCAGCTGGAGCGCGACATGGCTGTTCTGAACGCGGACGACCCCGAAATCACCAAGCGCATGCCCGCGAAGCCCCACATTTTCTGGTTCAGCAGGCAGAAACGAGTGGCCACCGGAGCATTCCTGCGCGACAACGAAATCATTTTTCGCAACGAAGGCTCGGAAGCGGTGCTGGCGCGGCGCGACCAGATTCCGCTGCGCGGCGAACACAACGTGGAAAATGTTTTAGCAGCCTGCGCGGCGGCTTATCTCGCGGGCGCCACTCCGGCCGCGATCGCAAACGGGGTGAAATCGTTCAGCGGCGTCGAACATCGCCTGGAATTTGCCGGCGAAATTTCCGGCGTGCAGTTTTACAACGATTCGAAAGCCACGAATGTGGATGCTGCGCTGAAAGCCATCGACGCTTTTCCCGGGCCGCTCGTGGTAATTCTCGGCGGCAAAGACAAAGGCAGCCCCTACACCCCGCTGCGCGATCTACTGCACCAACGCGCCCGCCTGGTGCTGCTGATTGGCGAGGCCGCCGCGAAAATCTCGACCGATCTGGAAGGCGCCGTCGCAATCCGCCAGGCCGGCACGCTCGAACGCGCGATGCAACTGGCCGTCGCAGCAGCGCAACCCGGCGACACCGTGCTGCTCGCTCCAGCCTGCTCCAGCTTCGATCAATTTGAAAATTACGAACAACGCGGCCGCGCATTCAAAGAATTGGTTGCGCGGCTACGAAACTCAATCGAGCCAACGGCGCAACCGGCGCAGCCGCAGCCGAGCCGCCGCGCGCGGAAAAAGGATAGCGATGCCACGCAGTCTGCAACCCGATAAACAATTATTCGGCGTCACGCTCGCGCTCTGCCTGATCGGCGCCGTGATGGTCTTCAGCGCCTCCGCCATGACCGCCAGCGAACAATTCGGCGCCGGCTATATTTTCTTGCTGCGCCAGCTGATTTACGTGGTGCTGGGCATCGCCGGAATGTTCTGGCTGATGAACGTGGATTATCACAAGCTGCGCCAGCCGCGCGTGGTTTTCACCGGCCTCGCGCTCACGTTCGTCCTTCTGGTCTGCGTATTTTTCCTGGACCGCTCGCACCAGACGCATCGCTGGTTCCGCATGGGCCCTTTCAGCTTTCAGCCGTCGGAAATGGCCAAGCTCGCGCTGATCGTTTACCTCGCCTGGCTGCTGGAGCTGCGCCGCCTGCCCAGAAATTTCGGCGTCAACGACCCGCTGCACACTTTGGCTCCCGCGCTGGGCGCCACTCTGCTGATGGCGGCGCTCGTAGTGAAAGAGCCGGACATGGGCACGGCCTTCATGATCCTGGTGATTGCCATCGCCATGCTGTTCGTCGCCGGACTTTCGCTGCAATACATCGGCGGCACGGTGCTGGCCTCCATCCCCGTCATTTATCTGTTGATCGTGCGCGTGCCCTACCGCCTGCAGCGCATTGAGGCGTTCCGGCATCCCGAGCTCGATCCCAAAGGCGCCGGATTCCAGCTGCTGCAATCGTTGATCTCCGTAGGCTCGGGAGGAATGAGCGGCGTAGGCCTGATGGAAAGCCGCCAGAAACTTTTCTTTCTGCCCGAAGCGCACACGGATTTTATCTACGCAATTATTTGCGAGGAAATCGGATTCATCGGCGCGGTGATCGTGCTGGGGCTGTTCGCGGTGTACGGCTGGCGCGGTTTCGTCGCCGCGATGAAGGCGCCCGACGATTTCGGCAAGTTTCTCGGCCTGGGGATCACCACGATGGTTGTCGGGCAGGCGCTGATCAATTTAAGTGTCGTGCTCGGATTGATGCCGACCAAAGGGATTCCGCTGCCGTTCATCAGCTACGGCGGTTCCAGCTTGTTCAGCATGTTATTGGCAACGGGCGTGCTGTTAAATATCAGCCAGCACGCGGACGAGACGTGACGGCAAGCGCCGGCGCCAGCGGCGCGAATAAGAAAAGCGCTGCGGCAAATAGCGCTGCAAGTAAAAGCCTGCTGATCGCGGGCGGCGGCACCGGCGGGCACGTATTTCCCGCCATCGCCGTGGCGCGGGAATGGCTGCGGCGTGGGCCGGAAGGAGCGCGGAGCGTCGTGATTGTGGGAACCGAATCCGGAATGGAATCCAGGCTCGTGCCGCAAGCCGGGCTGCCCCTTGAGACCATTCGCGTGGCGGGCCTCAAAGGCATGGGCGGCGCGAAGCTCGTGCGCAACCTGGCCATGCTTCCGGCCGGAGTGTGGGACTCGGAGAAAATCGTGCAGCGGCACAATTTCAATGTGGCATTTGGCGTCGGCGGCTACGCTTCGGGACCCATGATTCTCGCCGCGCGCCTGCACGGCATCCCGGCGATGATCTTCGAGCCGAACGTGGAGCCGGGCTTCACCAACCGCGTGCTCGCGAATCTGGCGAACCGCGTGGCCTGCGGTTTTCCGGAAACCGCCAGGCGCTTTGGCGAAAGAGCGGTCTCCACGGGCATTCCGGTGCGTCACGAATTCTTCTCGATCAAGCGCAAGGAGCATCGCGAGCCGTTCAACATCCTCATCACCGGCGGCAGCCGCGGCGCTTTGCCCATCAATCGCGCCATCGTTGACTCGCTGGACATATCTAGCGACGCGAAAAAATCAGCTTTTCATCGTGCATCAGACTGGAGAACGCGACTATAATGCTGTGCGCGTGGCTTATGCGCGACGCGAATTCCGAGCGGAGGTTGTGCCCTTCATCGAGAATATGGCGGAGCGTTTTGCCCAGGCGGACTTAATCCTCTGCCGCTCGGGCGCGATCACGACGGCCGAAGTTGCCGCCGCCGGTCGTGCCGCCATCTTCATCCCCTTCGGCGCGGCCACGGACGCGCATCAAACGCGCAATGCCGAGGCCATGCAGAACGCAGGCGCCGCTCGCCTGCTGCCGCAGACCGAACTGACGCCGGAACGTTTGACGCAAGAGATTTTTACCCTCCTGGACCAGCCCCGGAGAATCACGGAAATGGAAGAGCAGGCGCGGCGTGTGGCTCGTCCGCGCGCCGTAGAAGACATTGTGGACCTGCTCGAAGGGCTGGTGCGCGCATGAACGTTCCTTTTCGCAATTTTCAACGCATTCATCTGGTCGGCATCGGCGGTAGCGGCATGTCCGGCATCGCCGAAGTGCTGCTTTCCAGCGGCTACGCGGTTTCCGGTTCGGATTTGAAGCAGACGCCCGTAACCGAACGGCTGCGCAAGCTCGGCGCCAGCATTTTCGAAGGCCATAAGGCGGAAAACGTTCATGGCGCGCATGTCGTGGTAATTTCTTCGGCCGTCCGCATGGATAATGTAGAAGTAGTCGAAGCGCACCTGCTGAAAATTCCAGTCATCCCGCGCGCGGAAATGCTCGCGGAACTGATGCGCCTGAAATACGGCATCGCGGTGGCCGGCGCGCACGGAAAAACCACTACGACTTCGATGGTCGCGGCGGTTCTCGCGGCTGCTGGCCTTGATCCCACTTTCGTCGTCGGCGGGCGCGTGAATCATGCCGGCTCGAACGCTCGCGTTGGCCAGAGCGAATACATGGTAGTCGAAGCGGACGAAAGCGACCGCTCGTTCCTGCTCCTCGCGCCGGTAGTTGCCGTGGTCACCACCATTGACCGCGAGCATCTGGACCATTACCACTCGCTCGAGGAAATTCAGGATGTGTTCTTGCAATTCGTCAATCGCGTGCCATTTTACGGCACGGTGATTTTGTGCCTCGACGAGCCCAACGTGCAGGCCATCCTGCCGCGCGTCAAGCGTCCGGTGATCACCTACGGCACTTCCAGCCAGGCGGACCTGGTCATCGCCGAGGTCAAGCTGCGCGGCCTGGCCAGCGAATTTCGCCTGAAATATCACGGCGATGATCTCGGAATCTTCCATCTCCCATCGCCGCCGGGAATTCACAATGTGAGCAACGCCGCCGCCGCGGCAGCTGTCGCGCTCTCTCTCAACGTTCCGGCGGACCTGATTCGCGCGGGCCTCTCGAAATTTTCCGGCGTGGGCCGGCGCTTCGAAATCAAGGGCACGTTCAACGGCGTAACCTTAATAGACGATTACGGCCATCATCCCGCCGAAATTCGCGCCACCCTCGCCGCCGCCCGCGGCTGCGATTATCAGCGCCTGCTGGTGCTCTTCCAACCGCATCGCTACACGCGCACCCAGCATCTCTGGGAAGATTTTCGCCGCTCCTTCAACGAAGCGGATATTTTGGTGATGACGGACATTTACGCCGCCGGCGAGGAACCCATCCCAGCCATCACCGGAGAAAAACTGGCGGAAGCGATTCGCGGCGCGGGACACAAGAACGTCGTCTTCACCAGCACCATGCAGGCGGCCATCGAATATCTGCTGCGTGAAGCGCGCCCGCACGATGCCGTGTTGACCATTGGCGCAGGCAGCGTTGGCCGCGCTCTCGACCAGCTCGCAATGCTATTAGGCTCGAAAGTTTCGACGACAGTGGCGGACTAAATCTGGACCCGATGCGCATTAACGAAAAACTCGGCGCGCGCCTGCAAGAACTCGGCGTGGAACTGCGCCCCAGCGTGCCGCTCAGCGAAAAGACATCACTCGGCATCGGCGGTACCACCGACCAGCTGCTACTGCGCAAATTCGAAACCATTCCCGAAATCATGCATCTGCTCGCGAACGAAAATATCCCGCATCGCTTTCTCGGCGGCGGCACCAACGTGCTCATCGCCGATGGCGAGCTGCCCTACGTCGTGCTGCATCTGCCCACGTCGCAGCCCGGAATGCGCGTCGAAGGAAATGCCGCTTATGTGGACGCTGCGGCCGACCTCGGCGGGATGGTCACCTTCTGCGCGAAACGCGACCTCGGCGGCATGGAAGGCCTCATCGGCGTTCCGGGCAGCGTCGGCGGCGCGCTGCGCATGAACGCCGGCGCCTACGGCACGCAAATTGGCTCCTACGTCCGCGAAGTCGAGCTCTATCGCGCCTCCACCGGCAACCTCGAAACTCTGCGCGGAGATGACATTCGTTTCGATTATCGCCATACTTCCTTCGCGCCTGATGACGTAATGCTGCGCGTGAAGCTCGAGCTGCCGCGGAAACCGTTCAAGGACATTTTGGCGATCATAAAAGTCTGCAACGAGAAACGCCGCGCCAGCCAGCCGCTGAACCAGAAAAGCGCCGGCTGCATTTTCAAAAATCCGCCGGGCGGCTCGGCCGGTCGCATGATTGACGAGCTGGGCCTGAAAGGTCACCGCGTGGGCGACGCCATGGTCAGCGACCGCCACGCAAATTTTTTCGTGAATGTCGCGAACGCCAGCTGCGCGGACATGCTGCGCCTGATTGACGAAGTGCGCGAGCGCGTGCGCGTCACCTACGGCGCCGAACTCGAGAACGAGGTAATTTTCTGGAAAAATTAAGAACCATGGACGCGGACGCTTACCCCCAGGAAGTTCTGGCCGACGAAGAGCCGAAGTATCTCCGTCGCCAGAAGCCGCTGGAAATCAAGCGGCGCAAGTTCGGCAAAAAAGCCTGGAAGACGTATCTGCGCGTCTCGTTCTGGTGCGTGATCGCGCTCGCCGCCGCGGCCACCAGTTACGCGCTCGGTCATTACCTTCTCGCCTCGCCCGAAATGGCGCTGATTCATTCCGATCAGGTGCAAATCACCGGCAACCAGTACGTCCCGCGCGGGCGCGTTCTCGAAATATTCTACCGCCGACCGCAATCGCAGCGTCCTCCGCATTCCCTTGAACGAGCGCCGCCGCCAAATCGAAACCATTCCTTGGGTCGAGCAGGCCACGGTGCGCCGCGCGCTGCCCAATCGCCTCGAAGTGGAAATCACCGAGCGCACGCCCATCGCCTTCCTGCGCGAAGGCAGCGACCTCGCGCTCGTGGACGTACACGGCATAATCCTCGACCGTCCGCTGAAAGCGAATTTCCATTTTCCCGTGGTCACCGGCATCGGCGCGGATATGCCCATCGAAGACCGCGAGCTGCGCATGCAAATGTTTGCCGGCTTCACGCAGCAGGTGGAAGCGGCGCGCGCCGGCTCCATGGAACAGGTGAGCGAAGTGGACCTCACCGAAGCGAAAGATCTGCGCGCCACCATTTCCGGTCTGCAGGTGGGGAATTCCTCCGGCGGCGCCACGGGAAGTGACGCCTGGGGCAACGCCGACGCGCCCATCGTGGTGCATTTCGGCGACAGCGATTTCCAAAGCAAATATTTGACGGTGCTGAATGACATCGGCCAATGGCGCGCCGCAGCAGGCCGCGTCGAATCCGTGGACTTGCGCTTCAATGGCGAAGCAGTCGTGAATCCAGATCGCACCATCCTCGCGCTGAAAAAAGATCCGCCGCCAATAATCGCCGTAGCGCCGCATGCGGCTGTGCACCCAGCTGCGCCCGTAAAGTCGGCTGCGCCCGCGAAGACAGTTGCGCCGCCGAAAGCAGTTGCGCCGGTAAAGGTATCTGCGCCCGCAAAGACAACGAAAGCCACCAAGCCGGCGCCCGCAAAGTCAGCCGCGCCCGTAAAGTCAACGAAGGCCGCGCCGGCAAAAACGAATGCCGCGCAGCACAGCCCGGCAAAAAGTTCGGCGCAGCACGCAAGTTCGCAACAGCAGCAGCATCAGCGAGCGCCGCGCCTGCCTGCCGGTAGCGCAGGCGTCCCGCCGGCTCTTCGCAGTCGAATTTGCGGTAGCAGTTGAATTTGTGAATCGCCCCACAGGGCGATTCATCCTGAGATCCCGCAGCGCGGGATCGAAGGGCAGCGGTCGTCCCGCGAAGCGGGACGGGCAGCCTTTGGTTTCGGTTTTGCTCGGGAACCGTGCGACGGAATTGTGGCGCGGTGCAAATATTAAGGAGCACCTGATTTGACGAAGAAGGAACGGCACATCGTAGCGCTGGACATCGGTAGCACCAAAACCTGCGCCCTCATCGGCGAACTCGATGACGACGGCAGCGTGAAATTCGCCGCCCTCGGCGCGGCCGAATCCAAAGGCTGGCGCAAAGGCCAAATCGTCAACCTCGATCTCGCGGTCAGCTCCATTCGCCGCGCCGTCGAGGAAGCCGAAGCGCTCATCGGCGTACCCGTGGAATCGGCGCTGATCGGTGTCGCCGGCACCCACGTGCGCGGCGTCAATAGCCGCGGCGGCATCACCGTCGGCTCGCGCCCGCGCGACGTGCAGCGCGACGACGTCCGCCGCGCCATCGAAGCCGCGCGCGGCGTGCAATTGCCGGAAGACCGCGAAGTGCTGCACGTCCTGCCGCAGGAATTTTCGCTGGACGCGCAAGATAATGTCCGCGACGCCATCGGTATGGTCGGCCAGCGCCTGGAAGCCAACGTCCACATCGTCACCACTTCCGGCACCGCCACCCAAAATATTGTCACCGCCGTAAATCGCGCCGGCGTGCGCGTGGACGACACGGTTCTCGAGCCGCTCGCTTCCGCCGAAGCCTGCCTCACGCAAGACGAGCGCGAGCTCGGCGCCTGCCTGCTCGATATCGGCGGCGGCACCACCGAAATGGTCGCGTTCGCCGGGGGCGTAGTCCGCCACACCGCCGCGGTTCCCGTGGGCGGCGATCATTTCACCAACGATCTCGCCGTCGGCCTGCGCACCCCCAGCAGCGAAGCGGAAAAAATCAAGCGCCTGCACGCCTGCGCGTTGCGCGAACTCCTCACGGAAGACGCGCCCATCGAAATCGCCAGCGTCGGCGATCGTCCGCCGCGCACCGTGTTCTCGCGCATGCTTTCTGAAATCGTCGAACCGCGCGCCCATGAACTATTAATGTTAGTCCGCGACGAGTTGCGCCGCGGCGGCGGCGAAGGCATGATCCCCGCCGGCATCGTGCTCACCGGCGGCGGCGCGCAGTTGCGCGGCCTGTGCGAGCTGGCCGAGCGGATTTTCAATCTTCCGGTGCGCGTCGCATCTCCGCGCGGACTCGCCGGAATGAGCGAAGAGGTTTCCCGGCCCGAATATTCAACGGCCGTGGGATTGGTTCTGTACGGCGCGCGTACCAGGCGCGCCGGCGGCTCTCGTCCCAGCGGCTGGGTGGGCAAGTTGAAAAGCATGTTTGCAGGGGCGTAACAAGCAACAGATGCAAAAAACGAAATTGGGAAAAGACTGGGGAGGAAGCATGGCGCAAAAAGAATCGGCAATGCGTGTATCGTTTGCAGAAGAAGCAAGCAACGGAGCAAAAATAAAAGTCATCGGCGTGGGCGGCGGCGGTTCCAACGCCGTCAACCGCATGATCCGCGCGAAAGTGGAGGGCGTGGAATTCATCGCGGCCAACACAGATCTGCAGGCGCTGAAATTGTCGCAAGCGCCCGTAAAGCTGCAACTGGGCGCGAAGCTCACTAAAGGACTCGGCGCGGGCGCGAATCCCGAAGTCGGCCGCAAAGCCGCGCTCGAGGACACTGAAAAAATTCTCGAAGCGCTCGACGGCGCGGACATGGTGTTCGTCACCGCGGGCCTGGGCGGCGGCACCGGCAGCGGCGCCGCTCCGGTCGTTGCGAATCTTGCCAGCGAACTCGGCGCGCTCACCGTCGCTGTCGCCACCAAGCCCTTCGCGTTCGAAGGCAAGCGCCGCATGGAGCAGGCCGAACAGGCGCTCGGCGAACTGATCGGCTGCGTGGATACCGTCATCGTCATCCCCAACGAGCGCCTCATGGACTGCGTCGAGCACGGCACCAGCTTCTTCGAAGCCTTCCGCATCGCCGACGATATTTTGCGCCAGGCCGTGCAGGGCATTTCAGACATCATCACCATTCCGGGCATCATCAATCGCGATTTTGCCGACGTGAAAACCATTATGTCCGGCCAAGGTTATGCAGTGATGGGCACCGCCGTCGCTTCCGGCTCGAATCGCGCGATTGACGCCGCGAATCGCGCGATCAATAGCCCGCTGCTCGAAGATAATTGCATTCAAGGCGCGCAGGGAATTCTGATCAATATCACCGGCTCTTCCAGCCTCAGCTTGCAGGAGGTTCACGAAGCTTCCTCCATCATCCAGAAAGCCGCGCACGAAAATGCCAATATTATTTTCGGCGCGGTAATGGACGACGCCATGAAGGAGTCCGTGAAAATCACCGTGATCGCCGCGGGCTTCCGCGACGTAGCCGGCCGCAAAGCGCATCAGAAGCCCTCGTACTTGCCAAAGACATGGAAAGCGTCGCGCGAGCAACCCAGCAGCGGCAACATCGCGCCGCAACAAACCAACGTCGTCCAGCAAGTCAGCCGCAATGTCGCCGACGTGCGCAGCGAAGTCCCGGCCGACGACCTGGACGTCCCAACGTTCCTGCGCCGCCAAGCACAAAAAGCGTAACAGCCTCAAGCTCGGTGGGGCGGCCCGCAAGCCGCCCCGCACCGCGGTAGTTACGCTGCAAGACCTCGTCTAACGGCACGGTCCGCCGCGAATTGCGCCCGCCGTAACACCAGCGCCGCGCTTTTCCTTTTTCCGCTCGTTGCGATATAGACTGGTCTTCGTGCCCAACGCGTTAAATCTGATCCGGGTTCAAGACGGGGTGCTGTTTGCGCTGCAGGCCCATGCGCAGGGCGCGCCCGAACATGAACGTTGCGGGCTGCTGGCGGGCTGCGAAGGCGTGATCGCACGCGTCTTGCACGCGCACAACGTAGCCGGCGATCCCGCCACGCAATACGAGATTGCGCCTGCGGAATTATTCCAGATGATGCGGGAGATTCGCGGCGCCGGATTGCGGTTGCTGGGAATTTATCATTCGCATCCGCACGGCGCGAACGAGCCGTCGCGCGCTGATATCGAGCGGGCCTACTATCCAGACGCCGCCTATTTCATAATTTCACCGCAGCCGCACGAGGAAAAACCCGTGCGCGCGTTCTCGATTCGCGATGGCAGCGTTTCAGAATTGCAAATCAAAATTGCAGACGCCACGTAGTGCTCTGAGCTGCAGCAGGGTTCAATGCTCCTTGAATTATCCGTACAGTAAATACCTCGGTCGCGTCGAGGCTCGGATTTCTATGCTGGAAACTTCCGCCGCAAGGCACAAGGAATAGGGTTACTCTGTGGCCTGTCCAATGCGGCGCAGGGCTACTTCTTCGACGCGGGCAGCAAGTCAGGGCCGCAAATACCCAGGCTGGGGGCCGGCATGAGAGATACCATCTCCGATTTTGTGCGGGAATTCTCGCAAGCTACTCGCCTGATGACTCGGCAGCCGGGATTTTTCCTGATCACCATTCTCCTACTTTCCCTTGGAATCGGTATGAGCACTGCGCTGTTTAGCATCATGTACGGCGTGCTGCTGCGACCGCTGCCGGTTCAACAGCAAGATCGTTTGGTGATTGCTTGGAAGGGTGATCACAGCGATGTCGCGCACGTTGGCGAGCTCTCTTATCCAGAATTTCAGGACTGGCAGCAACAATCCAAGGCATTCGAGATGATGGCTGGGATGCCGACGACAGTGTATGGCTACGGTCTGACACTGACTGGACACGGAGAGCCCGTCGAGCTCGAAAGGACGCCAGTCACTGCCGCTTTTTTTTCCGTGCTCGGTGCGCACCCTGCTTTGGGACGTACGTTTCAGGAATCGGATGACCGACCCGGCGCTGAACCGGCAGTTGTCTTGCACTATTCGCTCTGGAAGAACCAGTTCCACGCTGATCCGTCAGTGATTGGAAAGACCATCAGTCTAAGCGGAGAGGGTTATACGGTGATAGGCGTCATGTCTCCGGATTTCAATTTTCCGACAGGCGCGGAATTGTGGACGCCGCTTGGACTCGAAGCGAAGTGGATGAACCGTAACGCTACGTTTCTCCAGATCGTCGGAAGACTGAAGTCCGGAGTCTCCCTTCCTCAATCAACGAACGACGTCGCGAGCGTGATGGCGCATGTGGCTGCACAGTACCCGCAATACGCCGAGCCTGGTGAATTTGCCGTCGTCACGCCACTGCCCGACTATGTGTTCGGAAGCAACAAGCCCGCCATCCTCTTGCTCTTGGTTGCTTCGCTTCTGCTACTGACGATTGCCTGCATCAACATCACGAGTCTCTTGCTCGCCCGCGCCGTCGCACGGGAGAAAGAGATAGCGGTGAGACTCGCTCTCGGAGCGACGCGGGGGAACTTGCTCCGACAATTTGTTTGTGAGGGAGCGGTATTGTCGTCCGCAGGGGTCGTGGCGGGTTGCGTCGTTGCGCGCATCCTCATCGCGGTGGCGCTCGCACTTGCGCCCCCAGGAATTCCTAGGCTGTCGTCAGTCAATCTAAACCTTTTCTCCCTGCTATTTGTGTGCTTCGTCAGCGTTGCCATCGCTGTTGCCTTCGGACTTGCACCGACAGTTTTGATGATCAGGCGGGACGTTCGCGAGTCTCTAAATGAGGGCGGTAGCCGAGCAGCAGGCAGTCGGCGGGGCGCGTTCTTGCGCAAGAGTTTGCTGGTCTCGGAAGCCATGGCCACTGTGCTGCTTCTGGCGAGCGCGGGAATGGTTGTTCACAATTTCTCCAATCTGCAGCACGTCCAGCTTGGATTCATTCCTCGGAATACACTCACTGCACAGATCAGACTTACCAACGTAGATGCGGCGCAGAGAAAGGCATTTTTCACGGAACTGTTGGACCGGCTTCGATCTCATTCAGAGGTGAGCGCCGCCGGCGCCATCTTGCTGCGTCCCTTTGAAGGAGACGTCGGGTGGGACGTGCCGTACCAAGCTCGGGGCCAGGACGCGTACGATGCGAACAGAAACCCGATCTCGAATTTCGAGGTTATTACACCGAACTACTTCCAAGCGGTCGGCACACCACTGTTGGCGGGCCGATATTTCACACTTAACGACAAAGATCCAAACGAGAGGGTCATGATCGTAAGTGAATCTTTGGCCCGAAGATCATTCGGGGACGTTCAACGAGCCATAGGGAGACAGATCCGGCTCGGACGCCCGGAGGCACCCGATGAGGACGGTGGATGGTGGACCACCGTTGGTGTTGTCGCGGACGCGCAGTACAGAAAACTCGGCGTCACGCAAAGTGATATTTTCATTCCCTTCCTTCAGACAAATGTTCCCCTCCGTTACGTTGTCGTACGGACCACTGTAAGTCCAGCGTCCTTCGTCCCCGTGCTGAGGCAGGAAGTTGCGCGGATGGACAAGACTCTGGCGGTGTCCAAGGTGCGTACCGCGGAACAGCTACTCGCCGACGCCAAGGCTGGACCCCGCTTCGCGATGTTGCTCTTCGCCATGTTCGGAGGCTTTGCTGTTTTCCTGGCCTCCGTGGGTGTCTACGGCCTGGTATCGGACTCCGTTGTACAGCGCAGGCGCGAGATAGGAATACGAATAGCACTTGGCGCGCAGCGGAGGAGCGTCGTGCGCGTTGCAATGCAGAACGAGATGATCGCAGTAATTTTTGGCGGATTCTTGGGCCTTGGCTTCGCGTTGGGCCTGGCTCACGTGTATGCGCAGTTCCTCTATGGCCTGCGAGGAATTGATTTCCTGTCTGGAGCTGCAGCCTTTACTGTTTTGTGTTTGGTAAGTTTGCTGACCAGTGTTCTTCCGGCATTAAAGGCGGCGCGAGAGCCGCTTACCACGCTATTGGTCGAATAGGCGGCAGCGTAGCCTCCTACTCCAACCATGTGATGTCTTCAAGAAATCCCGCAGCTCCTGGCAAGTTCAGAGGATTTGCCTTTGATTCCCAAGAAGCGAGATCGCTGGTGGGTTTCGAACGACCATCGTTGGGCAGCGACCTTCGAGGGAAACCGCGGGCGATCCGCGCATTACTGCTACGAAGGCACCTTCAGCACCACCGCGGTAATGTCGTCGTGGCTGCCGTTGCTCGCGGAAAATTCGCGCACCTGCTCAAACAGAAAATCCAGGCAATCGTCCGCGGACTTGCAGCGGCACTGCTTCCAGATTTCTTCCAGCTTGCCCCAGCTCAAGTCCTCGTTCTGCGCGTTGCGCATTTCGTGCAGGCCGTCGGTGGCAAACAACACGGCATCTCCCGGCGCAAGCTGCACGGTGTGAATTTCATACGAAGCGTCGGCAAACATCCCCGAAGGAAACCCGCCTTCTCCCAGCGATCGGCAACCTTCGGCGGAGACCAGCAACGGAAGCGGCACGCCCGCGTTCGAAAAACTCAGCACCCCTGAGGCGGGATTGAACAGCGCGTAGATCATCGAACTGTAACGCCCCGGCACCGGACGCACGCGCAGGCGCTTGTTCAGCAGCCCCAGCACCGCCGCGGTATCCTCGCCAGTCTTATTGATGCCGCGGATCGTGCCCATCACCAGCGAAGCGTACATCGCCGCGATCAGTCCCTTGCCGACCACGTCTCCCATGTACATGCCCACCAACCCGTTGGGCAAAAGAAAAAAATCGGCGAAATCTCCGCCCACTTCACCCAGCGGCGCGAAACGGAAAGCGACCTCAAAGGCATCTCCGGCGAGGGTCCCGCGCGGCAGCAGGGAATCCTGGATCAGCCGCGCTTCATCTCTTGCGGCTTCCAGAGTATGCGGCCAGGCTACAGGCTCTACGGTCGAACCGGTGCTCATAATGGGCATTGCCCCCGATACGATGCACTCGCAAATCCGCTTCCAAAGAGGGCTTCAGATTCGCTGTCGCGGCGCGGCACACGCACGAGTTAGAGCGGGGAACTGAGTGAATTCTGCTTGCGCAGTTTCGGACTTGTCCCGCAACGGGACAACTGGGTTAATCTGGAACTTCGCCCGCCAGCCTAGCTTAACCGGCAACCTTGGAATGCAATGCGCCGATCGCGTCAGCAGCTTCCAGCCGCCGCGAATATAGCGGAAATCGCGCGGCGAACGACGCGACTTCCGTGCGCACGCGCTGTTCGATCCCGGCGTCGCCCAGATGCGTCAGCACTTCCGCGATCCACGCCGCTATTTTCTCCATCTCCGGTTCGCGCATCCCGCGCGTGGTCACCGCCGGCGTGCCGATGCGAATTCCGCCCGCCTTCATCGGCGGCAGCGGATCAAACGGAATCGCGTTTTTATTCACGGTCATGCCAGCGCGCTCCAGCGCCAATTCCGCGTCGCGTCCCGTAATCCCGCGCGAGTGCATGTCCACCAGCATCAAATGATTGTCGGTCCCGCCTGTCACAATCCGAAATCCGCGTGCGCTCAATCCCGCCGCCAGCGCCTGGGCATTCGCCACTACCTGCTGCTGATACGCGCGAAAATCCGGCGCCGCAGCTTCCTTCAGGCACACGGCTTTCGCGGCGATGATGTGCTCCAGCGGCCCACCCTGCAATCCCGGAAAAGTGATGCGGTCCAGATCCTTCGCATATTTTTCGCGGCACAGCACCAAGCCGCCGCGCGGTCCGCGCAAAGTCTTGTGCGTGGTGGTGGAAACAAAATCTGCGTGCGGCACCGGGCTGGGATGCACGCCCGCCGCCACCAATCCCGCGATATGCGCCATGTCCACAAAAAATAGCGCGCCTACGGACTGCGCGATCTGCGCGATGCGCGGAAAATCAATCACGCGGGCGTAAGCGCTAGCACCCGCCACTATCATTTTCGGCTGATGCTCTTGCGCCAGCCGTGCGATCTCGTCGTAATCAATCGTCTCGGTATCTTTCGTCACGCCATACGCCACAAACTTGTACGTCTTGCCCGAAAAATTCAGCGGATGCCCATGCGTCAGGTGGCCGCCGTGCGCCAGATTCATTCCCAGCACGGTGGCGCCGGGCTCCAGCACAGTCATATATACCGAAATGTTAGCCTGCGTGCCGGAATGCGACTGCACGTTGGCGTGCTCGGCGCCGAAAAGCTGTGTGGCCCGCTCAATCGCCAGGCGCTCCACGCGGTCCACATTTTCGCACCCGCCGTAATAACGCTTGCCCGGATAGCCTTCCGCGTATTTATTCGTGAACACCGAGCCCATCGCCTCCAGCACCGCTTCGGAAACGAAATTTTCCGACGCAATCAATTCCAGTCCGGTGGCCTGGCGGCGGACTTCGTCGCGCAGCGCTTCCGCGACCTCGGGATCTACTTCATCGAGTGATCGGCTCATGCGCAGCAATTCTGGGGTTTCATTTTTCATTTCAGGGCACCCAATCGGGATTCGCAACGGCGCGATACTTGCCAGCAACTTTGCCATCGCCAGCGTGTTTGTAATTTCGTGAAGAGTTTATCGGAGCGCCGCGCCGTTTGCAATCAAGCGGCGGCGCGAGCGCGGCAGTTCAGGGAGGAATCATAACGATGCGACTCAATCTTAATACGCGTTGGCTGGCAACGATCGCACTCGGAGTGGCGTTGCTTTCACCGGTGGTCCTGACGGGCTGCGCCGAACACGCCACAGTCCGCGTATACGATCCGTACTACAACGATTATCACGCCTGGAACGATCACGAAGTGGTTTATTACCGCCAGTGGGTCAGCGAAACGCGCCGGCCGTATCGCGATTTTCACAAACTGCCTCCGCCCGAGCAGCGCCAATACTGGGCTTGGCGCCACAATCACCCGGATTACCGCTAAGGATCCGCCAGGAAGCAAAGCAGTCTACAAAAACAAAAGCCCGCCGATGAAAATTCACCGGCGGGCTTGCAATCCCCGCGCTCGCTGCAATTAAATTAGTTACTGCTGGCTGGAACCCGTCGCGTTCGAAAGCACCGGCACATGGTGCCTGCCCAAAAATGTGTGCGGCCCGCCATAAATAAATTCCAGCGCCACGTTCAACCCCGCCTGCACCGCGAGGTTGTAATTGCCGATGCGGAAGCCGTCCTTATCGTTATAACGGCTCGGATACCAGGCGAGCGCCGCGACTTCGCCGCCGGCATACGGTGCAACCAGTGATGAAAACGAAAAAGTGCGGTGGCCGTCTTCGCCTCGGCGCGCCGTGACGGTTGAGATCAATGCATGCTTCAAACGGGGGACGAACCCATCGCACTCGCAGCGGTAGAATAGCGTGTCCTCGTGGAAAACCTCAGCCAAGCCGTAGCGCGTCGTCTGTGTCACCAGGTTGATGCCAAAATTGTTGGCCACACGCACGCCGTACGCGTCCCATCCCTGCCCCCACTCCGGTGCCGCATTTTCTGCCTGCTGCACTCCAGCTGCCGCAGCCGAACCGACGAAGGCATAAGGCCCGAATGAAACGAAAGCCCACGAGCGGAACTTTTCCTTATGCGTTGGGCGGTGGTACACCTCGCCCGGCTGCACGTTCGCCACGTTCGGCGACATCATCTTTGGCTGGCTGGGCTGCTGCGCTGGGGCCGTCGCCTGCTCCTGACCCGAGGACGCGCCTGCTCCTGCGGCGCCTTGCGCGTTCACCGGAACTGAAAATATCACTACACATAAGCATAGAGGCAATACGGTTAGGGGAAAGCGAATCTTCATCTCGAAAAATCTCCTTCGAATTTGGATAACCACTCCGGAAAACCAGCGCAAAATAGCCTACACTGCTTTTGTAATTTAAACACGCCGAAAACGCCGTTTCCAGCGGGCAAATTAGCATTCCGGCAACCCATCCACAAGCCCCGGACACTTCCGCAAAAGCGCTGCCGTCGCGTTACCAGTGTTTATCTGTATTGCATTTCGACCCTTGGATTCACGCACTCACGCCATCGTTGCATTTTATTTTTCTATAATCCGCTTCGCCGTTATCAGTGTTCATCTGCGTTCAGCAGTGGTGCCTTTGACCTCCTCCCGTGATTGACTTCGCCCCAACTCTCCCCTAACCTTAAACGCTTACCGCGCCGACGCCCGCGCCACCGTGCGCGTGCTGCACTCCAACCGGCGCAGAAAAGAGCCCACCCAGGAATGTCCGACCAGAAGCTGCCAACTCGCGCGGAAGATTTTTCGGAATGGTACAACCAGGTCGTTTTGCGGGCCGAACTGGCGGACTACGCTCCCGTGCGCGGCTGCATGATCGTCCGGCCCTACGGTTGGGCGCTGTGGGAGAACATCACCGCCGCGCTCGATAGCCGCTTCAAAGCCACCGGCCACGTGAACGCCGCGTTTCCGCTGCTGATTCCGCGCAGCTTCATCGACAAGGAAAAATCGCACGTCGCCGGATTTTCGCCCGAGCTCGCGGTCGTCACCCACGGCGGCGGCGAAGAACTCGAAGAGCCGCTGGTGATTCGTCCTACTTCGGAGACGATCGTCGGCCACGCTTACGCCAAGTGGATTCAGTCCTATCGCGACCTGCCCTTGCTCATCAATCAATGGAACAGCGTGGTGCGCTGGGAACTGCGCACCAAGCTTTTCCTGCGCACGCTGGAATTTTTCTGGCAGGAAGGGCACACCGCGCACGCCACGCTGCCCGAAGCCGAATTCGAAACCCGCCAGATGCTGGACATCTACACGGATTTCGCAGTGAAGGAAGCCGCCGTCCCGGTGATCCCCGGCCGCAAATCCGACTCCGAACGTTTCGCCGGCGCCGACCAAACCTTTTCCATCGAAGCCATGATGGGCGACGGCAAAGCGCTCCAGGCCGGCACCTCCCACAATCTCGGCCAGAATTTCGCGAAGGCCTTCGAAATCCGCTATCTCGATAAAGGTGGCGTGCTGCAGCACTGCTGGACCACTTCCTGGGGCCTCTCCACGCGCTTCGTCGGCGCCATCATCATGGTGCATGGTGATGACCAGGGATTGATTTTCCCGCCGCGCCTGGCGCCCATCCAGCTCGTAATCGTCCCGATTTTCAAGACGGACGAAGAAAAATCCAGCGTCCTCGAATGCGCGCACAAGCTACGCAAGGAACTCGTTGACGCCGGCATCCGCGTAAAACTCGACGAGCGCGAAGGCTCCAGCCCCGGCTTCAAATTTAACGACTGGGAAATGCGCGGCGTACCGCTGCGCCTGGAACTTGGCCCCAAAGACGTCGCCAAAGGCTCAGTAGTCCTGGCCCGTCGCGATCGGCCCGGCAAAGAAGGTAAGGCGTTCGTCTCGCAGCAGGGAATCGCCGCAGCCGTCATCCAGACGCTCGCGGAAATTCAGACGGCGCTCTTCGATCGCGCGTTGGCGTTCCGCAAAGCGAATACCCACGACACCGCCGATTACGAAGAATTCAAGAGGGCAGTGGAAAAGGGTTTCGCTTTTTCCTGGTGGTGCGGCAATGCCGAATGCGAGGCCAACATCAAGGAAGAAACCAAAGCCACCATGCGCTGCATTCCGCTCGAGCAGCCTGGTGGCTCCGGCAAGTGCATCCATTGCGGCGCGGCCTCCACGGAAAAAGCCATCTTCGCCCGCGCGTACTAGCGCTTCGTCCGTACGCACCGGCCCATTTACTCATTCAGAACACGCGCTTTAACCCAGCCGTTCGCGGGTTACCTATACTGTTAGCATCAGCCTATCGAAATTGCACTTGGGAGGATTTTTCACTTTGCAAGCGATGCGTGTTCACGGCAGCGAACGGGGCGGCGCGAAGCTCAGCTTTGCCATAACCGTAATCATCCTGGCCGCGATGGCCTTCTGCGCCTTCAAGGTGGCACCCTCCTGGTTCGCCAATTACCAGCTGCAGGACGCCATGACCAGCGAAGCGCGCTTTGCCACCTCCACCTATCCCAAGAAAACCCCGGACGATATCCAGGGCGACGTCTTCAAGAAGGCTTCGGATCTCGGCGTTCCGGCCAGGAAGGAAGACATCAAAGTGACCTTCGAAGGAAACCTCGTCACCATTTCGCTGGATTACGCCGTTACCTACGATTTGGCCGTTACTCAGATCACTCATCAATTTCATCTCTACGCAGACAGCCGCTCCATTTAGCTTTACAATTCATTCTGAGCGACGCCGCGCGGAACCACTCGCGCCAGCGCCGCGTTCGCCCAACCGTCAGGCTCTGGCGTGCGTCTAATCTTCTGAATGTATCGCTGATTGCATTTCGTATGACCGTATTTCACGGAGAAACTGATTGCGGATTCGAATCGCCCCGGGCTTCTGGACCTCGCGTGTCGGTTTGGCCGTCTTGGGCAGCGTCCTGCTTGTCTTCGTCGTCGCTACATCCGTCTTCGCCTATTACTACGTGCAATTTGGCAAGCTGATTGACCAGCGCCTTACCGGCCAGGTCTTCCAGAACACCTCCCGAGTTTTTTCCGCGCCCGGACACATTTACATCGGCGAAACCATGCACCCCACCGACCTCGCCACCTACCTGCTGCGCGCGGGCTACCAGGAAGGCGAGGCCGAGGGCGCGCTCGGCTGGTTCAAAGTAAAAGGTTCGGTGGTCGATGTTCATCCCTCGTCCGCTTCCTATTTCAAGGCCGGCAACGCGCTGCGCGTGGATTTTTCCGGTGGCGCGATTTCACGCATCGCGCAACTATCCGACAGCTCTCCGCACGATTCAGCGGAGATCGAGCCGGAACTCATCACCAACCTGTTCGACAGCTCGCGTGAAAAGCGCCGCGTGGTGCGCTTTGACGATCTCCCCAAAGATCTCGTGGACGCCGTGCTCGCCGCCGAAGATAAGCGCTTCTTCGAGCATGGCGGCCTGGATATCGTGCGCGTTTTCGGCGCGGCTCTGGCGGACCTCCGCCGCGGGCAGAAAGCGCAAGGCGCCAGCACCATTGATATGCAAGTCGCGCGCAGCTTTTTCTTCACCACCAAGCGCGAGTGGCGCCGCAAAGTAAAAGAAGTCCTGATGGCCGTCGAAATCAATCAGCGCTACTCGAAACAGCAAATCTTCGAGCTATACGCCAACGAAGTCTATCTCGGCAATCGCGGCAGCTTTTCCATTCGCGGCTTCGGCGAGGCCGCCGAAGCCTATTTCGGCAAAGATGTCCGCGAGCTCACCCTGGGCGAATGCGCCTTTCTCGCCGGAATCATTCGCGCCCCCAATCGCTACGCCACCGCCGAGCGCCACCTCGATCGCGCCGAAGAATCGCGCGACCGCGTGCTGCCGCAAATGGTCGAAGATAGTTACATCACCCAGGAACAAGCCGACGCCGCCAAGAAACCGAAACTCCACTTCGTCAATGGCGGCGTAAATAGCGGCTCCGCACCCTACTTCGTGGACATGGTCAAAGACCACCTCCTCGAGAATTTCTCCGAAGCCGATCTGGAAACGCAAAGCTTTCGCATCTACACCACTCTCGATCCCCAATTGCAGCACGCCGCTGCCGACGCCATCCAGGCCGGCGTGCTGGGCGTGGACAAGCTACTCGCCAAACGCTACGCCGCCTGGGCCAAGAAAGGCGAGCCTGCCACGCGCGTGCAGGTCGCGCTCGTCGCCATGGACGCCCGCACCGGAGAAATCCGCGCGCTCGTCGGCGGACGCAACTACGGTGAAAGCCAGCTCAATCACGCGCTGTCCCACCGCCAGCCAGGTTCGGTGTTCAAGCCGTTCGTCTATGCCGCCGCGTTCGACAACGCGGCCGAGGGTTTCACGCCCATCGTCACGCCAGTCACCACCGTGGACGACGTGCCCACCACGTTCGAATTCGACGGTAAGGAATACACCCCGGACAATTACGGCGAGGAATTCTACGGCACCGTCACCGTGCGCGACGCGCTCATCCACTCACTCAACGTCGCCACCGTGAAAGTCGCCGAGCTGATCGGCTATCAGCGCGTGGTCAACCTCACCCGCCAGATGGGCCTGGGCGCCAACATCCAGCCGACTCCCGCCGTCGCGCTCGGCGCCTATGAAATGACGCCCATTGACGTCTCCGCCGCCTACACGCCCTTCGCCACCAACGGCTTTCGCGCCGAGCCGCTCTTCCTGCGCAGCGTTCTCGCCGCCGACGGCACGGTCGAAGAGACCGCCGGGCCCCGCGTGCGCGCCGTGCTCGATCCGCGCGTGGCCTTCCTCACCACCAGCATTATGGAAGACGTCATCAACCGCGGTACCGGCGTCACCGTTCGCTCCATGGGTTTCACGCCGGTAGCCGCCGGGAAGACCGGCACGTCGCGCGACGGCTGGTTCGCCGGCTTCACCTCGAACCTGCTCTGCGTGGTCTGGATCGGCTTCGACGACAATCGCGACCTGGGCCTTTCCGGCAGTGCCTCCGCCGCGCCGCTGTGGGCGGAATTCATGAAACGCGCCACAGCCCTCCCGCAATACAAGAACACCGCGGATTTCGATCCGCCTCCTGGCGTAATAGCCGAAATGATTGATCCGAAATCCGGCCAGCTGGCAAACTCCTCCTGCCCGGACAGCGTGCAGGAATATTTCATCGCGGGCAGCGAGCCCACCGAAGTGTGCGGCGGCCAAGTGGCGGCTTCGCCCTCCAACTGGCTCTCGCATCTCTTCGGCAAAGGCAGCAATCCGCCGCCGCCCCCGTCCGCTGCCGCGAATCAACCCGGCCAGCCGGCCAAACCCGGCGCCAAGCCCGCCGCTCCGGGCGACGCGCAAGCCCCGCCCCCCGCCAACGCCGACGCCGAAAAGAAAAAGGGGCTTCTGGACAAGATTTTTGGTATCTTTGGGTCAAGCAAGAAGCCTGCGGACAGCCAGAAACCTCAGCCGTAGGTTCAGGGGCGCGGAAAAAAGGAGTCGGGCTATGAGCCGATTGACTCTCTTTGCCATCCCGCTGGTTTTGTTTGTAGCTTGTCCCGCATTCGCGCAACAAACTCCAACCAAAGTCAGCGATACCACCTCGAATGCGCCGTCTGCAAACTCGGCCGGCGCTGCCAACTCCGCCAGCCCTGCCGAAGGCGCCAAGCCTTTTTCCTCCCTATCCCCGCGCGAAGCCGCCGAATTGCGCGCCGACATCCTCATGGCGCGCAAGGAATATTCCCAGGCCGCCAGCGCCTACCTGCAAATCCTGGTGACCGAACCCAAGAGCGCGCCGCTCCTGAATAAAGTCGGCGTCGCCTACCAGCAATTGGGCGACCTGGAACGCTCCGAAAAATTCTACAGGCGCTCCATGCACGCGGACAAAAAATTTGCCAGCGCCGCCAATAATTGCGGCACCGTCGAATACGAGAAGAAGCACTACACCAAGGCCATCAGCCTCTACAGCAAAGCGCTCGACCTGCGCGCCGATTTGGCCACGGTGTATAGCAATTTGGGCTACGCCTATTTCGCGGACAAGCAATATCCGCCCGCGATGGATTCCTTCCGCAAGGCTCTGGCGCTGGATCCCACCATCTTCGATCGCCGCGGCCTGGGCGGCACCGTCGTGCAGCAACGCACCACCACCGATCCCGGCCTGTTTTATTTCTTCGTCGCCAAAACCTACGCCCAGGCCGGCGATGCCGAACGCGCCGCGCATTACCTGAAGCTCGCGCGCGACGATGGTTACGAGGGCTTCCTCTCCGCCCAAACCGATCCGGCATTCGCCAAAGTCATCAAAGATCCCGCGTTGCAGGAAATTCTGCACGAGCCGCCCTCCTACGCGGGCACCACCAAAAAACAAATTCAGAACTGATAAACTCATACGACGTTCCCGGGGGAATCATTCAATGGCAGGCGAAGCTCCAGCTCTCGCACACGAAGATCTACTGCAGTCGGTCTATGACGCCTTCAACGAGCGCGACCTCGATTTTATGATGCTGCTCCTGCATCCCGACGTCGATTGGCCCAACGGCATGGAAGGCGGCCGGGTGCGCGGCCACGATGGCGTGCGCGCATACTGGACGCGCCAGTGGGACCTGATTGACCCCATCGTCAAGCCGCAGCGTTTCGAATTGCTGCCCGACGGCAGAATCGTAGCCCACGTCCATCAGGTCGTCCGCGATCTCGATGGCAAAATCATCCTCGACCAAATGATCCAGCACATCTACCTTATCGACGGCACCCAGATCATCAGCATGGACATCCACCAGCCGGAAATCTGATCCGCTAGTCAATCGCCAGCGGTCTTGCCTTTGCCAAGTCTTGCCTCGCCCCTCTCCACCCGCCCCGTCATCCTGAGGAGCGAAGCGACGAAGGATCTCTCTCGTCTTTGCGGTAGGTTTTCTCTGCGCCCTCTGCGTCTCTGCGGTAGCATTCGTTTCGTCTTTTTCGCTGCGCCCCAGCTTGCCACGATGCCAGCCGGGAGACGCACCGTAGGGGCGGGTCCCGCAGGCGCGGGACCCGCCCTTTCTCCCCGAATCCCACCGGAACATTACGGCGCGAGCCGTTTCTGTTGCTATAATGACTTGCGAAATGTTCCTCCTGGCGGTTCGTCGCTTCTGGCTGTTTGCGTGCGCACTCGCCGCACTTTCGCTCATCGCCACCGCGCCACTTCCCGCGCAAACCGCGCCGCCCGCGCCACCCACCTCGCCCGCGAATTCCACCGTCGTCGAACTCCGCATTGACGGCGAAATCGAACCCATCCTCGCCGACTATCTGGTCCGCGAAATCGAACTAGCCAATACCGATCACGCCAGTCTGATCCTGATCACCATCAACACCCCCGGCGGCCTCGACACTTCCATGCGCGACATCATCCAATCCATCCTGCGCTCGCCCGTGCCGGTCGTCACCTACGTGTACCCCACCGGCTCGCGCGCCGCTTCCGCCGGATTTCTTCATCCTGCTGTCAGCAGACGTCGCCGCCATGTCTCCCGGCACCGAAACCGGCGCCGCCTCGCCGCTAATCGAAATCGGCGGCTCGCCCGTGCAAATTGACGACACTCTGCGCAAAAAAATCGTGAACGACGCCACCGCCTACCTCCGCAGCTACACCAGCAAACGCGATCGCAATCCGGAACTAGCCTCCACCGCCGTCACCGACGCCAAAGCCTTCAGCGATAAAGAAGCCCTCGACGGCAAGCTGATCGAAATCGTCACCGCCTCAAAAGAAGATCTGCTCGCGCAATTGAACGGTCGCACCATCACGCGCTTCGATGGCACGAAGCTCGCGCTCGCTCTCCCGCATCCAGTAGTCGTAGCCCGCGAAATGACCGGCCGCGAAAAATTTCTTTCCCGCATCGTCCAGCCCGACGTATTTTTCATACTGCTGATCATCGGCGTCCTCGGCCTCTACGTCGAATTCACCCATCCCGGCGCGTTCGCTCCCGGCGTGTTCGGCGCGATCGCATTGTTGCTCGCCCTCTACGCCATGCACATGCTGCCCATCAATCTCGCGGGCCTTCTGCTCATTGCCTGCGCCTTCGTGCTATTCATTATGGAAGCCAAATTTCCCACGCATGGCGTCCTCGGCGTCGGAGGAGTCATATCCATGGTGCTCGGCGCGCTCTTCCTCATCAAATCGCCGCTAACGGGCATGGGCGTGAGCCTCTGGACCGCCCTGGCAGTAGTGATTCCGTTCGCCATAATCGTCATCATCCTCATGCGCCTGGTCCTGCGCTCGCGCACCTGGAAAGTTTCCACGGGCAGGGAAGAGCTGGTAGGCGAAGTAGGCGAGGTCCGCGAACCAGTAGGTTCCGGCGGAGCCATGGGCAGCGTATTCGTCCACGGCGAGCTGTGGCGCGCAGCAGTACGTGCGGGTGAAAGCCTGCCAATCGGCGCCCGCGTCCGCGTAAAAAAAGTAAAAGGCCTAACCCTCGAAGTCGAGCCCGTAGAATCGCACTAGCAAGAGTCTCGTCGTGAAGGTTTACATGTCAGTGTTTGCACAAACAAATCGTGCGAAGGTAGGGGCGCTGCTTGCTGCGCCCCAGCTTGCCCGGGCGTCCACATCGCCTCAACGTTGTAGGGGCACGGCATGCCGTGCCCGTGTTTCTATATGGCGCGCGCCGTCGTCGCACATTGCATCGGAGGAACCAAAATGGATTTCGCAATGATTCTCGTCGGGGTTGGAGTAGTCATCATCCTCATCTGGTTGTCGAATTCCGTCTTCGTCATCAAAGAATGGGAACGCGGCGTCGTTCTGCGATTGGGCCGCATGCTTCCGGAACCCAAAGGCGCCGGCCTGCGAGTCGTCGTTTTCCCCATAGACAAGCTCACGCGCATCTCCCTGCGCATCGAAACCCTCGACGTCCCCCCGCAAGACGTCATCACCCGCGACAACGTCTCCGTCAAGGTCAACGCCGTATGTTACTTCCGCGTAGTGGACGCCAATCTCGCCCTGTCCCAAGTCCAGAATTATCTATATGCTACTTCGCAGCTGGCGCAAACCACCCTGCGCAGCCTGATCGGCCAGTTCGAACTGGACTCCATTCTCTCGGAGCGCGAAAAGGTTAACGCCAAGCTGCAACAAATCCTTGACCAGGATACCGAGCCTTGGGGTATCAAGGTAACGAAGGTTGAGGTCAAGCAAGTCGATATTCCGGAGAATATGCAGCGCGCCATCGCCCGCCAGGCGGAAGCCGAGCGCGAGCGCCGCGCCAAAGTAATTGCTGCCGAAGGTGAATTTCAAGCCTCGGCGAAATTGGCGGAGGCCGCGGCAGTGCTGCAAAAGGAACCAACGGCCATCCAGCTGCGCTATTTGCAGACGCTGGTGGAAATTGGCGTGGAGAAAAATACCACGGTAGTCTTCCCGCTGCCCGTGGACATCATTTCGCAGTGGATGAAGTCGCTGGGGAAATAAGTAAACAGACATGGCAAGCAACGCAAGACGCGGAGGCGGCGACCGGGTTCTCGAAAGCCGGCACCTGGTAGGACTATTTCTCGGCGTCGTCCTGCTCTGCGGAGTTTTCTTCACCCTCGGCTACGTAATGGGCCGCACGCAATATGGCGGCGCGGTGCACGCGGCGGACGGCTTCAACAGCAACGTGCCCTCCGCCTCAGTTTCTCCGAAATCAAAAGCGGCGCCCACCGCGAAAACCGCGCCCGCGCCGCCAGAAAACGGCGGTTGGGATTTCTACGACAACAAGAAGTCCGCAAGCGATCATCTGGAACCCGCCCCCGCACCAGCAACATCCGCGCCAGCCACGCCCGCGACCAAATCTCCCGCCTCCGTTCCCACGGTGGCCACCAAATCAAACAATGCGCCGCCCCCGGCAGCCACCAAGACCGTCGCCGCACCCACGCCCAAGCAGCCCACGCGCTTCCAGCCGCCCGCGCTGAGCAAAAACTCCATCATCGTGCAAGTGGCCGCCGTGAAGCTGCAGCGTGACGCCCTGGAAATGGCCGACGCCATCCAACAGAAAAAATTCCCAGCCTTCGTCGCTACCTCGCCCGCGGATACCTTGTACCACGTACAAGTAGGACCCTACCCCGATATGCCCTCCGCCGAAAACGCCAAGCGCGCCCTCGAACAATTGGGTTTCAAGCCTATAATCAAACACTAGAAGCAATCCTATGAATGGCTGAACCGGAACGGACGGGCTGAAGAGTGTGTCCGAGAACGATTGATTTTCGTCAGCGCACGGCTTCACCGTGCCGCAACCGCCGCCAGACCAAAGCGGCTTTAGCCGCTGAGGGACTGAGTTGTGACCTCTGACGCAGACTCTTTGGTCCCTGTTGCCCGGCATTGCGGAAGGCGCCGGCTTCTTCGTGGACAACTGTCATCCCGAACGCAGTCCCGCGCTTTTTCTTTCCCGTCCCGCAACTGCGGGACGGGACGGGCGCGGGACGCGAGAGGGATCTGCTTTCGCGGGACATCCAGGATTCCATCGCGCATGAATATTTATGAGATAGTTTGTAAATGAATTTGCCTCGTTACGCGCGAGTCTTGCTCGCCATCGGCAGCGGCGTCGCCCTCGGCCTCTCTTTCCCCAATTACAATTTGTATCTGCTCGCCTGGATCGCCATGGGCATGCTCGTCCTCGCCTCCGCCGGCGCGCCCCTGAAAGAAGCCCCACTCTACGGTTTCCTTCACGGCCAGGTTTTCTACCCAGTCTGCCTTCCCTGGGTGGACACCGTCATGCGCCAGTACGGCAATATTGACCCGCTGATCTCCGCCGCGTTCGTCGGCCTGATCGGTTTCATCGGCGGCCTGATCTGCATGGCGTTTTCCACCGGCGTCGCGCTGGCTTCGCGCAAAAGCAAGCTCCTCGCCTGCGCGCTCGCTCCATTCCTCTGGACCACGCTGGAGTACTTCCGCACCAACATCCCCATCATCGGCTCGTCCTGGGATTTGTCCGGCTATCCCGCCGCGCGCAGCATAGCGCTGCTGCAAATCACCTCCGTCACCGGAATTTACGGCCTCTGCTTCCTGATCGCCGCGTTCGGATCGCTAGTAGCCTACGCAGTCCTCACGAAAACGCGCCAAGCTTGGACCTCCGTCGCAATCGCAACGATCGTCCTGCTCCTCGTCGCGCTGATCGGCCCGCATTTCATTCCCGCCGCGACTCCGCGTTACGTCGCGCATCTGGTGCAAACCAATTTCCCCCAGTCCGAAAGTTATCCCCCCGATTGGCTGCAAGTGCATGCCGGTGAGCTAGACCAGTTAGAACACATCAGCGTGGACGCCGCGCAGCAAATCCCCGGCATCATCATCTGGCCCGAAGTCCCCGCTCCCTTTTCGTTCACCGAGCAGCCCTTCGCCGAGCGCGCCCAGCGCATCGCACAAACTTCCGGAAATTATTTCCTCGTCGGCGTGGTCGATTGGAAGCGAACTCCAGAAGGGAAGTGGCTGGCATCCAACAGCGCAGTCCTGCTGAATCCCGCAGGCCAGCGCATCTTCGGCTACGACAAAATCCACCTGCTGCCCTTCGGCGAATACGTCCCCCTGCGCGGCTGGCTGACCTTCGCAAAAAAACTCACCGCGGACATTTCCGATTTCACCCCCGGCTCCACATACGGAGTAGCGCAACTCCCCCAAGGAAAATTCGGCACCTTCATCTGCTACGAAGCCATCTTCCCCAGCGAAGTCCGCCAATTCACCGCCAACGGCGCACAACTCCTCGTCACCATCTCCAACGACGGCTGGTTCGGCCGCTCCTCCGCCCCCGAACAGCACATGGCCATGGCCCGCGTCCGCGCCGTAGAAAATCGCCGCTGGCTCCTGCGCGACACCAACAACGGCTACACCGAATCCATAGACCCCTACGGCCGCACCGCCGCCCAACTCCCCCTGGACATCCGCGGCCAACTAGACGCCCCCTACGATTTTCGCACCGACCTAACCCCCTACGCCCGTTTCGGCGACTGGTTCAGCTGGCTCTGCGTAGCTGTTACCGTCGCCCTGCTAGCCCTGTCCTTCGTGCATCGCCAATCAAGTTAACGCCGCCCGCAGTTTCTTGGAGTGCGGGAGCTTGTGAATTGCGCTGCAGCGCAATTCATCCTGAGATCCCGCGGTGCGGGATCGAAGGGCAGCGCCGCAACTGGCCAAGTCGTGGGCCCACTCGCGCATTTTCTTGGAGTGCGGGAGCTTGCTCCCGCCTTTTCCCAGGCGAGGCTTGCCTCGCCTCGCTGGCCTCGATCGACCCCATGCCAAACCGCGCCCGCCGGCTCTTAGCTGTTGCAGTTGCCGTTGTCTTGGCTTTTGCCTTTAATCCGTCATCCTGAATCCGCGACAGCGGGTGAAGGACCTCTCTTCGATTTCCGATGCGCCCTCTCGCATTCCGCCGCGCCCGCCTGTCTCTTCGCCAGCCTTCATCAATGCCTTTATCAGTCTTCATCTGTGTTCATCAGTGGTGATTTTGCTTTTCCGTTCATCCTACGCTCCGCCGCCCCACCCCCAGATGACACCAAGCCCAAAATCACTTACCATGATAACGACCAAATGGCCGAACACATCGAAGACCTGCAACAACGCTTCGCCGAGCTGAATAAACGCATCCAGCTCGTGCGGAGCTTTCTTTGACGCAGCATCCGCCCGCAAACAACTAGCCGAATTCGAAGCCAAAACCAGCGACCCGAATTTCTGGCAAGACCAGGAAAAGGCCCAAGCCACCCTGCAGCAACGCAAAGCCGTAGAAGACCGCGTCAACGCCGAACTAGCTCTCGACACCAAAAAGAGCGACATCGAAACCTACCTAGGCCTGGCCCAAGAAGAAAAAGACGACGCCCAACGCAACTCCCTCCTCGAAGACGTCGCCAAAGAAATCGCCTCCACCGACACGTACGTCTCCGACCTCGAAACGAAAACCCTTCTTGCCGGTGAAAACGACAGCCTCAACGCCATCGTCACCGTAAAACCAGGCGCCGGCGGCACTGAATCGCAAGACTGGGCCGAAATGCTCCTCCGCATGTACTTACGCTGGGCCGAGCAAAAAGGCTTCCGCGCCACCATCCTCGATTCCACTCCCGGTGAAGAAGCCGGCATCAAATCCGCCACGGTCCAGATCGAGGGCGAAAACGCCTTCGGCATGTTGTCCGGCGAAAGCGGCGTCCATCGCCTCGTCCGCATCTCGCCCTTTGACCAAGCCGCGCGCCGCCACACCTCGTTCGCTTCCGCCTTCGTCATTCCCGAAATTGACGATCGCATCGAAATCAACGTCAAGCCCGACGACCTGCGCATTGACACCTTCCGCGCCGGCGGCCACGGCGGCCAGAACGTCAACAAAGTCGAATCCGCCGTCCGCATCACGCACCTTCCCTCCGGCATCGTCGTGCAATGCCAGAACGAACGCAGCCAGCACAAGAATCGCGAAATCGCCATGAAAGTTCTGCGCTCGCAACTCTACGAGCTCGAACTGGAAAAACGCCGCGACGCCCTGAACAAGCTCGACGCCTCCAAGCCCGAAATCAGTTTCGGCAGCCAGATACGCTCCTACACCATGCAGCCGTACCAGCTCATAAAAGACCACCGCACCAAAGTGGAACGCGGCGACGTCCAAAAAGTCCTCGATGGCGACCTCGACCCTTTCATCCGCGCCTACCTCCTCTACCGCCGGGACATGGCCTAGCGCAACCTCCCGGGCACATTACGGAAGCAAACTTCCCGTCTCACGCGCCAAATGCTGCCCGCCACCCCGCATTTCCGCCGCATTTCTCTACCATTCAACTCCGATTTAAGGCCTTTCGATGCAAAAGTTTGACACCCCAGAACCCCCATGCTAGCCTCGTTTTTTGGGCATAGTAGCCGCACGCGCACTTGGGGCCCCCGAATTGCAATACTTCCGCTGGAGGATACTGTTTTGGCTCACCACGATGAAAAGTTTCTCTTTACCTCGGAATCCGTAACCGAGGGCCATCCCGACAAGATTGCCGACCAGATCTCCGACGCCGTCCTCGACGCCGTCGTCACCGACGATCCCATGGGCCGCGTCGCCTGCGAAACCCTCGTCACCACCGGCCTGGTAGTCGTCGCCGGCGAAATCACCACCACCACTTATGTGGACTTCTCCGATCTCGCCCGCGAAGTCATTCGCGACGTCGGCTACACCCGCGCCAAATTTGGCTTCGACGCCGAAACCTGCGGCGTCATCTGCACCATCCACAAACAATCTCCAGACATCGCCATGGGCGTTGATACCGGCGGCGCCGGCGATCAGGGCTTGATGTTCGGCTTCGCCTGCGACGAAACCCCCGAGCTGATGCCCATGCCGATCCAACTCGCGCACAGCCTCACGCACAAGCTCGCCGAAGTCCGCAAGCAAAAAGTCGTCGATTTCCTCCGCCCTGATGGAAAATCCCAGGTCACCATCGAATATATTGATGGCCGTCCCGCGCGCGTGGACACCGTGGTCATCTCCACGCAGCACAGCGACAAAGTTTCGCTCAAAGATCTGCAGCACGCCGTGCGCAAGTACGTAATCGATCCCGTCCTGCCCGCCGCCATGGTGGACAAAAACACCAAGTACCACATCAACCCCACCGGCCGCTTCGTCACCGGCGGACCCATGGGTGATGCCGGCCTCACTGGCCGCAAGATCATCGTTGACACCTACGGCGGTTACAGCCGCCACGGCGGCGGCGCTCTCTCTGGCAAAGACGCCACCAAAGTGGACCGCTCCGCCTGCTACATGGCCCGCTACGTCGCAAAAAATCTCGTCGCCGCCGGCTTGGCCACCAAAGTAGAAGTCCAGCTAGCCTACGCCATCGGCGTCGCTGAACCCGTTTCCGTTATGGCAGACACTTTCGGCACCGGCACAATCGCCGATTCGCAGATCACCGAATTGATCCGCGGATTCTTCAAGCTCACGCCCAAAGGCATCATCGAAACGCTCGACCTGCGCCGCCCGATTTATCGTCAGACGGCATCCTACGGCCACTTCGGCCGCACCGGTCCCGGCTTCACCTGGGAGCGCACCGACAAAGCCGAAGCCATCCGCAAAGAAGCCGGCACCCGCGGCGCCGTAGCAGTCTCGCGCAGTTGATTGTCTTGAATGCGCGAGCTTGCTCTGCCTGTTTGTAGGCAAGGCTTGCCCGCCGCTCGTCGCAGTTGAATTACGTAGGGGCGCTGCTCGCTGCGCCCCAGCTTGCCACGATGCAAGCCTTGTGACTGGCTCGTGAGTGGCAGTCTGGAAACCGCCAGACGAGCATAGGCCGGAGAATTTGCTTTGGCCTTTCTCTGCGTCTCTGCGGTAAAAAAGATTTAGCGGTACACAACGCACTTCAAACCTAAAGGGAGTCTCCAGTGGAAACAGCAACCACCAAACTAGCCGGCGACGTAAAAGACCTCAGCCTAGCCGAAAAAGGCAAACGCAAAATCGAATGGGCCAATCAACAAATGCCCGTCCTGCAATTAATCCGCAAACAGTTCATCAAAGACCAGCCGCTAAAAGGCATCCGCATGTCCGCGTGCCTGCACGTCACCAGCGAAACCGCCAACCTCGCCATCACTCTGCGTGACGGCGGCGCCGACGTAGTCCTCTGCGGCTCAAACCCGCTCTCGACGCAAGACGAAGTCGCCGCATCGCTGGTGAAGGACTTCGGCATCCCCACCTACGCCATCAAAGGTGAAGACAACGCCACCTACTACGCGCACATCGCCGCCGCGATCGACCACAAGCCGCAAATCACCATGGACGACGGCGCCGACCTGGTCACCCAGCTCCTCACCAAGCATCCCGAGCTAGTCAAAGGCGTAATCGGCGGCACCGAAGAAACCACCACCGGCGTAATCCGCCTGCGCGCCATGGCCAAAGACGGCACCCTGAAATATCCCGTCATCGCCGTGAATGACGCGCTCACCAAGCATCTCTTCGACAATCGCTACGGCACAGGCCAATCCACCCTCGATGGAATCATTCGCGCGACGAACATGCTGCTGGCAGGCATGCGCGTAGTCGTCGCCGGCTACGGCTGGTGCGGACGCGGCGTCGCCATGCGCGCCAAAGGTCACGGCGCAGACGTCATCGTCACTGAAATCAATCCCACGCGCGCCCTCGAAGCCATCATGGACGGTTTCCGCGTAATGCCCATGGCCGATGCCGCCCGAATCGGCGAAATTTTCGTCACCGTCACCGGCAACAAGTCCGTCATCGCGCAGGAACACTTCGAAAAAATGAACGATGGCGCAGTCATCTGCAATTCCGGTCACTTCAACGTCGAAATTGATATCGCCGCCCTCGAAAAGCTGGCCAGCTCCAAAAAGCCCGCCCGCCCCTTCGTGGACGAATACGCCATGAAAGACGGCCGCAAAATCTATCTCCTCGGCGAAGGCCGCCTCATCAATCTAGCCGCCGCCGAAGGCCACCCAGCGGTTGTGATGGATATGAGCTTCGCCAATCAGGCCCTCGCCTCCGAATACATGGTGAAAAACGCCAAAGACCTGAAGCCGCAAGTCTATTCAGTCCCCGAACCCATCGACCGCCAAATCGCCAAACTAAAACTAGACTCCATGAACGTCCACGTTGACAAACTTACAGCCGACCAAGAGCACTACCTAGCCAGCTGGTCCGAAGGCACCTAGCCTTCTGCTTGTCCAAAGGCACCTAGCCAGCCGTAGGCGCATAAACGCTGCGCTCGTCATCCTGAGCGCAGCGAAGGATCTCTCTCGCAGTCTGACGGTGTCGTCGAGGACTACGCCGTCTGTTTGCGGCTGCCACTCAGACGTACGCTGTTCCAGGACGCTTGGTCTGAAACGGACGACGCCTCGCCCGAAGGCACACAACCGGAGCGCTCGTCATTCTGAGCGCAGCGAAGAATCTCTCTTGTTGTCTGCCAGTGCTACCGAGGCGTATGCCCTCTGAGGGCGTGACGGCGCATGCAAATCCCGCGCTCCTCGGTGCCACTCACACGAACACCCAGAGAGATTCTTCGCCCCAAAAACCGGGGCTCAGAATGACGATGTACCAGCGGCGGCACCATGCGAACGAAGGGCGGCTACGTCTACATCCTCGCCAGCAATTCCGGTGTTCTCTACATCGGCGTTACTAACCGCCTCACCCGCCGCACCATCGAGCATCGCCAAAAGCTCGCAGACGGATTCACGAAAAGATACAACGTCACCAGACTCGTGCACTGGGAGCGATTTGGCGACATCCGTTCAGCCATCGCCCGCGAGAAACAAATCAAAGGCTGGCTGCGCTCAAAGAAAGTCGCCCTAATCGAATCGAGGAACCCCGGCTGGATAGATTTGGCCGAAGCTTATTTCCCGTTAAAACAAAATTAAATCCGCTTGAACTACTCCACCGCAAGCGCCCGTCATCCTGAGCGCAGCGAAGGATCTCTCTTGGTTTCTGCGAGTCGTGCCGAGGCGTGAGCCGTTCGGGGACGCCTAGCCGCAGCGCCCGTCATCCTGAACGCAGTGAAGGATCTCTCTTGGCTTCTGCGAGTCGTGCCGAGGCGTGAGCCGTTCGGGGACGCCTAGCCGCAGCGCTCGTCATCCTGAGCGCAGCGAAGGATCTCTCTTGCCTTCTGTCGGCGCCAACGCGACTCCAGCCCCGGGCGAGTTCGTGTCAGGCGAGGCCCCCTCAGATGCGCCTCCGTTTTCCGCCAGTACGCTCGTGCTAACTGCTTTGTCATCTGCGCCGCGCCATGTACACACACCATCGTTTGCTTTCTCACTCGTGTCTCTCTAAAATACGCAGATGATTTTTTTCCGCGATAACGGTCATCACAAACCGGACGAGTCCCCGAATTTCGTCCCGTCCGCCCCCCCGACCACCAAATTTCTATTCAATACAAATGAACACTTCAGCAAATCCGCCATCGCTGTAACTCATTCAAAACAAACGACCGTATTTCTGTCGAATTCCAATCGAGCCGAAAAAATATCAAACATCGCCGTAACTCATTCAAAATCAATGCGCGCCGAAATTTCTATTCAATACAAATGGGCGCTTCGCAGCACTCCGCCGCTCTCCATAAAACTCGCAAATTCCGCCCCCAGGACCCCCCGCGCATGATGCAAGACTGGGCCGCCTGGGCCATCGAAACCGCGAAACGCCGCGGCGCCACCTACTCCGACGCGCGCGTCATGGACATCCGCCAGCGCGAAATCGGCACCAAGAACGGCGAAGTCGGCACCCTGGTCGAATCCGAAACTCTCGGCATCGGCATCCGTGTAATCGCCGGCGGCGCCTGGGGATTCGCCTCTACCGATCGCCTCACGCGCGAAGGCATCCAAGCCTGCGCCGCCGAAGCCGTAGCGATTGCCAAAGCCTCAGCGCTCGCGAAACGCGCCGACGTCGCGCTCGCTCCCGAAAAACCGCACGTGGACACCTGGCAGAATCCGTTCCTGAAAGACCCTTTCCGCATCCCCGTCGAGCGTCAGATTGCCGTGCTGCTCGCGGCGGACAAAGAAATGATGCGCGTCAAAGGCGTCACGCTCGCCGAAGGCTCCATGTCCTTCAAGCGCATCGATCAACTTTTCGTTTCCAGCGTCGGTTCCGTGATTCATCAAGTGAAAATGCATTCCGGCGCGGGCATCGTGGCCACCAGTTTTGCGGGCACGGAAATTCAGAAGCGCTCTTATCCAAATAGTTTCGGAGGCCAGCACGCTCTCCAGGGTTACGAACTAGTCGAAGCGCTCGACCTGGTGGGCAATGCTCAGCGCACCGCCGAAGAAGCCGTCGCGCTGCATTCCGCCGCGCAATGTCCCGAAGGCACCAAAACAATAATTCTCGGCGGCTCGCAACTCGGCCTGCAAATCCACGAATCCATCGGCCATCCCATCGAGCTGGACCGCGTTCTCGGCCAGGAAGCAAATTTCGCGGGTATGAGTTTTCTTACGATCGAAAAATTGCGCAAATTAAAATATGGTTCGGACATCGTCAACGTCGTCGCCGATGCGCGCCTCGAACACGGCCCCGGCCTCGGCACATTTGCTTACGACGACGAAGGCGTCCCCGCCCAATGCACTCCCATCATCACCGACGGCCTCTTCACCGGTTACCTCAGCAATCGCGAGCTGGCTTCCGCCATCGGTGAAACTCGCTCCGGCGGCACCATGCGCACCGAATCCTGGAATCGCCTGCCCATGATTCGCATGACCAACATCAGCATCAATCCCGGCACCTGGAATTACGACGATCTGATCGCCGATACCGACGACGCCATCCTGATGGAGACCAATCGCTCCTGGTCCATTGACGATCGCCGCTATCATTTTCAATTCTCCACCGAAATTGGCTGGGAAGTGAAAGGCGGCAAGCTCGGCCGCATGATAAAAAATCCCAGCTACAGCGGCATCACCACCGAATTCTGGAACAGCTGCGACGCGATTTGCTCGCGCGACCACTGGACGCTCTGGGGCACGCCCAATTGCGGCAAAGGCCAACCAATGCAAACCATGGGCACAGGCCACGGCGCCTCCCCCGCGCGTTTCAGAAATATTAAAGTAGGAGTAGCGTTTGCGAAGTAGCCGGTAGCATAGGCAATCTTGCCTGTGCTCTTTCTGTTGCAGTTGAATTTGTAGCGGCGCACTTCAGTGCGCCACTTGAAACGTGACCAAAAACCGAAAAATGGCAAAAGCCAAGAAAAAATCGGCAACCAAACAGCCGCGAACCTCTCCCGCCGCCCAATCCTCAAACCATCCCAGCGGCGCCCGCTTCACCGCCGCCGAACTCGAGCACATCGCCGACCGCATCATCCGCTGGAGCGACGCCGACGAAACCGAAGTCGAAATTGACGCCACGGTAGACGCGCTAACCCGCTTCGCCAACAACACCATCCACCAAAACGTAGCCGAACACACCCTGGGCATCTCCGTCCGCGCCGTAGTAGATGGCCGCACCGCCCGCGCCACCACCAACAAGACCGACGAAGAATCTTTGCGCCGCGTGCTCGCCGCCGCCGTCAGCCTCGCGCGCAACCAACCGGAAAATCCCGACCTGCTGCCGATGCTCGGCCCGCAGAAATATCAGAAAGGTCTCGCATTTTTATCGTTCCACCGTCGCGGCCACTCCGCAAGACCGCGCCCGCGCCGTCGCGCGCGTCTGCAAGATGGCGGACCACGCAGACCAGACCGCTGCCGGAATTTTCACCACGGGTTTCGTGCAGAACGTGCTGGCAAATTCCAAGGGACTCTTTGCGCGGCACGACCACACCCGCGCGGAATTTTCCGTCACCATTCTCGAAGACAATTCTTCGGGCTGGGCCAAAGCCAACTCCGCGGACATTTTGAATATTGACCCCGACGCATTATTCGAAAGCGCCAGCGAAAAAGCCGCGGGCTCGCGCAAGCCGCAGGAACTTCCGCCCGGACGCTACACCGCAATTCTGGAACCGCCCGCTGTGCTCGATCTGATTGGCTCGCTTTTCTACGATTTTGCGGCCACCGGCGTTCTCGACAAGCGCTCCTGCCTGAACGATCGCCTGGGCAAGAAGATTTTCGGCGACAACATCACGCTGTGGGACGACGTCTATCATCCGCTGCAAATCGGCGCGCCGTGGGACGGCGAAGGCCTGCCGCGGCAAAAAGTTTTGCTGGTGGATCGCGGCACTCCGAAAAATCTGGTCTATTCGCGCGCCACCGCGAAAAAAATGAAAACCAAACCCACCGGCCACGGCTTCACGCTGCCCAACGAATTCGGCGAAGCGCCCATGAACCTCGTCTTTTCCGGCGGCGATAAATCCGTGGACGATATGATTCGTTCCACCGAACGCGGCATCCTCGTCACGCGCCTCTGGTACATCCGCGAAGTGGACCCGTACGAAAAGGTTTTGACCGGCATGACCCGCGACGGCACGTTCCTCGTTGAAAATGGCCGCGTAGCCGGCGGCATCCGCAATTTCCGCTTCAATCAAAGCGTCATCGAAGCGCTCGCCAACGTCGAGATGCTCGGCCCCGCCGTGCGCGCCGCCGGCGAAGAATCCTTCGAAATGGTGGTCCCGGCCATGAAGATCAATAATTTCCATTTCAGCGAAGTAACAAAATTCTGACGCGCGACAGAAACTAAAATTCAAGACATGCGATGAGCACAATGATAGTTGTCGCTTTTGTTGTGATGGCGGCGATCGTTGCGATGGGAACGTACATAAAATCCCATCCGCCGGACGCGTCGGAGCTTGGTGTTCAAAGGCTGCGGATAGGGCTTCGGCTGGGCACAGCGTCGTCAGCGGCGGTTTTGTTGGTCTATATACTAATGTTCTGTTTCCCCGGAGCGTTTCTCACTCGGAATGTATTTCTCGTTTTGCTTGGTGTCGCGGGCAACATCGTCAACTTAATGGGATTAGTGGATTGTCTGCGCGAGTTGAATGGCGAATCGTTGTTCGCCGCGCTTCTACTGGTTTTCAGTCAGTTGCTGTGGATTTTGTACGTGGTTCGGGTGATGCTCTCTGATTTCTAAGGAGCAAGAATTACTTTGTGAATTGCAGGCTGGTGATGGTGCGGGAAATCACGTTCTCCTGAATCTGCACCAGATCAGTATCCGCAAGCGTCATCCCGAAAATCGTGTACACGCGTGTCCCGCGCGGAATGTAAACCACAACTCCTGACCAATCGCGCGAATCCACGCTGCCGCGAAATCGCCGCTCCGTCGCGGACACTCCGGAAATCATCACTTGCTTCTCGCCCAGCGGACGGAAATTATCCATGATCGCGTGCAGTCGTTGTTCCGTCGCGGCGATATCGCTTGCCAGTGATTTGCCGCTCGGTTCCTGCCCAATTAAGAGATAAGTATTCTGATCGTCAGTTCCCAGCGCCGTAATCGATCCCGGCAGAATCGTCCGCGCTCCCTCAATCAGTTTCCACGTCGGCGGCTTGTACATCCGAAAACCGTAAGTGTCGTTCGTGTAAAGGTTGCCGCTCACTTCCTCGCGCATCGGCTCGGGCGCGGCGGGTTTCGCAGGCGCAGCTGCTGCCGCTGATGTTGGCGCGTTCGACGAAGTTGCCGCAGGCTGCGCGGAATTCTTTGCCGACGAAGTCGGAGTGTCCACGTGCGGATACTCGACGACGGAATTGTCTGCGGATGATCCAGAATCCGGTTCCGGAGTTTTAGCTTGCGTCGAAGTTGTCGGCGTCGCTGTCGTTGTCGGAGGTGCGGAAGCGTGCTCGACCTTCTCTGGCTTCGCCGCAGCAGGCGCTGGCGCGGTAACAGGTGTTTTCGCAGCTGCGGATTCAGACTTCTTCACTGCAGCCACATCGGATTTCTTCGCGATCGCGGATTCCGGCTTCTTTCCTGCGTCCGAATCCGGTTTCTTCACGCTGTCCGGTTCCGGTTGCTTCGCGTCGCCCGTGACCGTGATGGAGACGACCTGATCCTTCTGCACTACGGCGAATCCGTAGCTGGTCTTCACCTTGAAGGAATTGTCTTCGAAGCCGACGATGGTGCCGTTGATCTTCGAGCCGTCCTTGAGCTTGATCTCGTCGGTGCGCGCGGCTGCGGCCGCCAGCAGAAAAGCGAGCGCGGTGAGGCCGGCGACAGATGCGATGCTTCGATTCATGCGTTCGAGTATCGCGCTGGAGCGCGCGAGCGGCAAGCGTGGGCGCGAAGTGGTTGCTTGGTTAGTCAGCAAGAGTTGGCAGGTGCGAGCAGAGCGCTTGGCGCGGTTATTGCTGGGTCCGAATCGAGTGGCTAGCGTAAGCGTTTGCGCTTGCGGGCGGCCTTCGGCTTGATCCGCGATTTGGCTTTCGATTGCGGTGTGGAGTGAATCGCGCGCAGCTCGTCTTGCAGCAGCGCGAATTCGGATTCGAGGGCGCGCAATCCGTCTGATGCGTCGCGCAAGCTGCCCGCGCGGCCCAGCGCTTCCAGATTGCGCGCGGCGGCGACGGCTTGGGGCGCGCCAAAAATGGCCAGCGAGCCTTTCAGCAAGTGAGCGGCGCCGGCGAGCTCCGCGGCATTGCTCTTCGCGACGGCGTTGCGGATGCGCGCGAGCGCTTGCGGCGCATCGGCCAGAAATGTCGCGGCGAGCGAACGAATCAGCTTTTCGTTTCCTCCGGTAGTGCGGCGCAAGTGCGTGACCACACCTTCGCCCTCGCCCGGCGAATGGGCCGCGGAATGCGGCGGGGGATCCGCTGACGCGCGTGCCGCGGCGGATGGCGCAGCCGCTGCGACAGGATCCGTTTCGTGCTGAGAATGTGGGGCAGCGGGATGCAAGTTCTGCGCCGCCGCTTCGACGGCTTTGTAGAGCGTCTTCACCTCCACGGGTTTCGCCAGGGCTGCATCCATTCCGGCGTCGTGGAAGCGGCGTTCATCATCTTCGGTGGCGTGGCCGGAAATGCCGATGATGATCTGATGTTTTCCGGTGGTAGCTTCGCTCTGCCGAATCGCGGCGGTGGTTTGCAATCCGGTCATACGCGGCATTTCTTCGTCCAGCAGCAGCACATCGAAGTTGTGCTTTTCCAGCGCGGCGAGGGCTTGGCGGCCGTCAGCGACGCCCTCGGCGACGTGTCCGCGCTTCCGCAATAGCTCGATGATCAGGTCGCGATTGAGCTCCGCGTCTTCCGCCACAAGAATGCGCAGTGATTTTTCGGCCTTCTTGTGTTTCTGTGGTTTTTCTCTCTCTGCGGATTTTCCCTGCGCTGCAGCGGTCGCTTTGCTCTCCGCGCTTTGCGTGGCGCGCGGCAAGCGGAACCAGAATCGCGAGCCGCCGCGCTCGCGCGTTTCCGCGCCGATGGCGCCGCCCCAGCGCTCCACGGTGATCTTGCAGAAATACAGTCCGAGCCCGGCTTTCCCGGCATGCGCTTTGCCCTTGGAAAAAAGCGCAAACAGCTGATCCGGCCGTTGCTCCAGCGGCAAGCCGGGACCTTCATCATCCACGAAGGCGAACACGAAGCCGTCTTGATCCTGCAAACTAATCGTGACCGAGGTTCCTTTTGGCGCATAGCGCATCGCGTTTTCCAGCAAATTGCCGAAGATGCGATCGATTCGCGAAACATCGCCAGCCACGCGCCAGCCGCGGGAACCGCCTGCGTGAGCTCCGAGCGAAAGGCGAATCTGCCGCTCGCGAAATGCGGGAGTGAATTCCTCGATCGCTAGCTTGGCGCAGGCGAGCAGATCCGGAGCTTCGGAGGGTTTGGTTTCGCGCGCTTGCTGCGCGGCGAGGTCGCCGGAAAAAGCTTCGAGGATGCCACGAATCATCAGTTCCTGGCGCTGCGATTCGCGTTCGCCGGCCTTCACGTATTTGCGCAACGCGGCGGGAAGGTTTTCGCGCTCCAGGAGATGGAACACACCATTCATGGCGCTGAGCGGCTGCGTGAGGTCGTGCACGATGCAGTGCAGCAAGATTTCTTTCTTCTGGATTTCCTTGAGGAGTTTTTCGTGTTCGAGAAGGGAATTCCGCGCGGTCTGGAACCACTTCTGCTGCTGCCCAAATGTTTCCGAAAGGTTTTGTATCAGCAGAATCCGTTTTCCATCGAGCGAGCGGGCGGAAGCTTCGAGAGGGATTTCGTGGCTATCCGCGCCGCGCTCGATCCAATTACCGGAATTGACCGAGCCCGGCAAGTGGGCGCGCCAGAATTCTTCCGCATCCACGAGGAAATTCTCCAGGAAGGGCGATTTGTCCGCCAGACCGATCAGTTGATCGCCGCTGGGCTGGGCGCCCCAAATGTTGGCGCACCAGGGCGGCCATTCGCCGATCAAGCGGAAATCGCCGTCGCCGACATATTCGAACAGGGCGTATCCCTGGCCGGCGAGGAAAGATTCGAAGATGGAATTCGCGGGCATTTATTTGGCCGGCATCATTTGCGCGAGTTGCAGAAAAGCTTTTTCGACGGCGTCGCCGGTTTTGGCGCTGGTGTGCTGCAGCATCCAACCGGCCGCGGTCAATTGCGTTTCTCGAGCGGGTTCGATTTCCCATTGGTCGGCAAGGTCGAATTTATTCAACGCCAGCACGGCCGGAACTTTGCCGATTTCGCTCACCACGCGGTCATTCAGCGCCAGCGCGTCGTCGAGGGTTTGGCGGCGCGTGCCGTCCACAACCAGAAGATAGCCGTGCATTCCGCGCAGATAGGACATGCGCATAGTCTGAAACGCGTCTTCGCCATAAATATCCCAGAGGACGAGCATAACGTCTGCGCCGCCGACGCTCACCACTTTCTTGTCCACTTTCACGCCGATGGTGGTGTGGTACTGCTCGTCGAACATGCTTGCGACAAAGCGGCGCACCAGGCTGGATTTTCCGACGGAGAAGGTACCGAGCATGCAGATTTTCTTCTGGAGCATTCCGATTTCTCGCTCAGTTCGCGGGAGCAGCGCCGGAATTGGCGGCGCCAGCGCCGGCAGCGGGCAGGGGAGAGAGAGTGATCTGGAAGGTGACGCTGCGATTGAGGCGGCGGCCTTCTTCGGTGCCTTCATCGCGCAGCGGCTGCGAAGTGCCGACGCCGCGCGGCAACAGGCTGGCGGACTTGACGCCATTGCGCAGCAGCGCCGCGCGAATTTGATCGGCGCGCTGGCGGCTGAGAGGAAGATTGGCGGCTTCGACGCCGGTAATGTCGGTGTGCCCGACCAATTCGACGGTGACGGCCTGGCGCAGCGGCGCGGCCTGCGCGATGAGATCGCGAATATTCTTTTCGGCTTGGGTGAGATTGGTTTCCTGGCCGGCTTCCAGCTCCGCGCGACCGAGAGGGAAGAGCAGCGTGATGGATTCGAGCGCGCCCTTCAGCGCATTCAATTCCTGCAAATTCGAATTCTGCAGATGAGATTCATCCAGGCGGGTGACGCCCGCGATCCAAGGAGCTTTTTCCTCCAGCTGCGCGATCCAATTCTGCGGGGCGCTGCCTGTGGGAATTAATTCGCCGTCTTTTGCAGTGAGCGTGACGCCCGGGGGAGGATGGAGCAGCGCTGCGGCGCGACGGGCGACGATGGCGTCGTCGAGCGAATAGTACGGCGCGAGTTGCAGGTCCGCGTGATCGGGATCGAGGCCGGCTTGCGAGATTAATTTTTTCGGATCTTCGGAGAGCGGATCGCGGAATCCCTGGATGTGAACCGTGCGGCCGTCTTTAGTGTAGGAAACGACGACGATGCCGGGCTGTTTGCGCATCTCCGAAAGGAATCGCGACCATTCGATCAGCAAGTAGGTGGAGTAGCCGACCCAACCGAGCAGCAGCACGGCGGCGACGGCGCCGGCAATGATGGCTGCGCGCGGCCTTTTCCGGTCCGGCGGCTTCTCGCGATACTGCGTTTCGAGCAGGCGCGCGATTTGCGGTTCCGCCGCGCGGAAGAGGCCCGGATCGCCCGTGAAATGGGCCAGCGCGGAACTGTACAGGCGCTGGATTTCTTCCAGCGTTTCATTCATTGCCAAGTTGTAGGATTCGGGCGCGTGGCCGCGAATCGCCGCAGCGATGACGGCATTGGGGCCGCTGACGACGCGAATCTGCAATTCGTCGAAGGTCATGTTGCCGAGATTTTCGGTGGTGCCGGACTGAAAGGAATCGCGCGCGAATTGCTGGATCGCGGAAAGCAGGCCGGCGACCATGTCGGCGTCCTGCGCAGGAGCGGACGGAGCGACCACATGATTCAGCACCAGGCCGGTTTCGCGATGAATCAGGAAAACCTGTTCGACGCGATAGAGCAAGCTGTGCATCATCACAATTTCGGCAAACGGCCGGCCCGTGCGGAACGATTCGACGCGCCACTGAATGCCGCGCCAGGAAAGGCTGTGCTCGAGAGCTTCGTTGAAAGATTCGAGCATGCCGCGCAAAGTCTCCGCGATGGATTTTCGGATGGCGGGACCCATCACGGGGAAAAGGGCGTCGGCGAGAACGTGCGGATCGCGGCGCACCGATTCGCGCAGAGTTTCCTGAATGGTGGGAGCGAGGGCGGCGGCGAGAGCGAGGTCATCGCCTTTGTCGCGGCGCATCTGAATGGCTTCGGCTACGACGGAGCTGACGTCCTGCGTGCGTTTTTCGAGATTTTCGAGGCGGTCCTGAATCGCGGCGATGCCTTCCTGTTCGGGCGCGACGATTAAGTGGCGCAGCTCTTCGAAGGCGTGGTTGTTGTCCGTCGGTTTTTCCTGGGCCTGCGCCTCGAAGGCGCGGCGTTGCGCTTGCTCGGGCATATTGGGAGGGTGAAGGTCTCGGCGGCGGGCTCCTAGGGCAAGCCGCTGCATCCGCGCGTTACCGATGCACTCGCCGGAAGTTCTCCGGCAACTCTTCGGCTACTCCCCGGGCAGCTCGAATTTATTCTTGAGCCGCAGCGAGAATTCGTTGAACAAGTCGGCCAGGCCGGCGCGGTCTGTTTTTTCGTCGCGCAGGACTTCGACTTCGCGATTCAGAGCCGCGGTGGAATCGCGGCGCAGCTTGTCGATTTCAGCCGACACCGATTTGGAGTGTTCCAGCAGCTTGGCGCGCAATTCCGCGTGGCCGTCGGACATCTGGTCCTCCAGCTGCGAGAGCTTTTTCTCGACGATCTTCGCGCCGTCCTTCATTTCGCGCGTCAGTTCTTTCAGGCCTTCCGAGCGCTCGGACTTTTCGGCCTTGATGCGCGAGCCCAGGGAATCGGTTTCTTCCTTGATGTAATTGCTCAGGGTGTCGAGGCGCTTGGTCATGTCCTCGCGCAAAGTCTCGACGGCCTTGGTGACGGTCTCTTCCAGGCGGACGAAGCGCTTTTCGTAATCGCGCATCTGCGAGCCGAACAAGATGTCGCGGATTTTGTCTACGTTCGCGCCCTCCGCGTTTTCCTTGGAGTTTGAATTGTGCATTTTTGCGTCCGCGGGGGATGCCATTTTCCTACCTCTCCTTTGCATGCCCTTAGCGCGATGCCGGGGGGACCGTCGCGAGGAAGGGCGGGGCATGGGCGGACATTACTACGAATGGACGCGGCCCGCAATATACAGGTGGTCAACAAACGAGGGAGGGTCGAGTAATGGAAGTTCTAGAACAGGCGCGTGTAACAAAATGAGATTTTGGCGATGATCTTAGCGGTCGAGGAAGGCGCGGAGACGGGCGTAGCCTGCGCGGCTTACTGGGAGCTGTGTGCCGTTTGCAAGCACCGCGACGTGGCTATCTTTGCCGTAGGGTTCGACCCGGGCTACGCGTTCCAGGTTGACGATGTAGGAGCGGTGGATGCGCAGGAAGCGGGTTGGATCCAGCGCGGATTCCAGGCTGGAGATGGTCTGTTGCTTCAGGTGCTTTTTGCCTTCGGCGGCCAGGGCGACGTAATCGTCCTGAGCTTCGGCATATTCCAGCTTCGCGACGGGAATTATGAAGACGCGGGTGCCGTCGCGCACGGCGATGCGATCGAGAAATTGCGCCGGGGGCCGAGCGGCGACAGCTAAATCTGACGCACTCGGCGCCGCTTCCGGCAGCTTGCCCGCGAGCCGCTCTTTGGCGCGTTTCAGTGATGCTTCGAAGCGGTCCGCGCCGAAGGGCTTCAGAAGGTAATCCACAGCGTGCACTTCAAATGCCTTAATGGCGTAGCTGTCGTAGGCGGTAACGAAGACGACGGCGGTGTCCTTACCGATCAGCTCCAAAACTTCGAAACCGTCGAGCTTGGGCATCTGGATATCGAGAAACATCAAGTCGGGTTTCTGTTCGGTGACGATTTTAACGGCTTCGAAGCCATTGGCACACTCGGCGATGATTTCGATATCGGCGTGCGCGGCGATGAATTCGCGCAGAACCTGGCGGGCGAGTTCTTCGTCGTCCACGATGACGGCTCGAATTTTCGCTGCGGCTGGGCGAGTCATGACGGTTGCGCCTCGCTTTCGGTGGGCAGAGTCAACGCCACGCGGTAACGATCGCCTTCGGTCTTTACGGCGAAGCTGGCTTGATTGCCGTAGCGCGCTTGCAGACGCTGGCGCACGTTCACCAGGCCGACACCGCTTTTGCGGCGCGGCGGGGCATCGGGATCGAAACTGTTTTCGACGGTGATGGTGAGGGTGCCGTTTTGCGCGTGGACGTCCAGATGGATCCAGCCGCCTTCGACGAGATTGGCGATGCCGTGGACTACCGCGTTTTCGACAAGCGGCTGCAAGAGCAGCGGCGGCACCGGAACGTGCAAAGCGGATTCATCGATATTTTCTTCCATTTGAATGCGCGCGCCGAAGCGAACTTTTTCGACGGCGAGAAAGGCGCGGATTAGGGAAAGCTCCTCTTCCAGCGGAATCGCGGCTTTTTCTCCCAGGCCGAGGGTGCGGCGCAAGAAATCGCCGAGCAGGATGCACATTTCGCGGGCCTTAAATGCGTCGGAACTGGTGAGCGCGCTGATGGAATTCAAGCTGTTGAAGAGGAAGTGCGGATTCACTTGAGCTTTCAGCGCCCGGAGCTCAGCGTCGCGGGCCAGGACGCTGGCTTTCATCACGCGGGCTTCGGCGTCGCGCGAGGCCTCCACGGCGATGATTACGTAATACAGAGTCACCCACAGGAGATAGAGCAGCAGGCCAGTGACGATTACCAGCGGAACTTCCGGCCGGAAGCGGTGGCTCAGGCCGGGAAAGGATTGCATTTTCGAGAGAGTGCTGGCGAGGCTCTCGGCGGCGACAGCCCAAATGATGCTGGCGACCAGCGCCGCGGTGAGATGAGTGGCGATCAAGCGGCCCAGGCCATATTTTTCGAGCGGATTGCCGCGGCAGGAATACCAGGGAGTGAGGCACAGAAACGCGTACAGGAGGCAGAGCGGCACGGAGAGGGCGATTGCTTCGTGATCGCTGATTTCGTGAGAGACGGTGAATAGATAGGCCAGCAGCCCTGCGATGGGAATCCAAGCGAGGAGGTAAACAGCGAGGCGGCGGAGTTGGCTGAGTATGGGATGCATGATCGGGTTTTAGTTCTTGACGACGATTCCGCCGAACAGGCTGGCGCCTTTCATAATCAGTCGTTTTTGCGGCGTGCCGGCGACGCTGGGCGTCTCCTGATCGGTTTCATCAACGAAGGCGCCGAACAGGCTGATGCCCTCCATGGAAACCTGCCACTCGTCCGGGATTTTGATTTCGCCGCCGCCCATGAAGGACATGGCTTCAATGGTGGCCGAGTCGCCTTCCATGTCCGCTTGGCGCAGGTCAATTTGAAAGCCGCCCATGACGGAGAGAACACTGCCGCCTTTGAATTTCTTGCTGGTGATGCGACGTTTGAAGCCGCCCAGAATCGCGATCCCGTTAAAATCGGCGTCCGGGGAACCTGTGCGACTCCAGCGATTGAAAATCTCCGGCCACTGCGGCCTGATAGTTCCATCGGGACGCGTGCGCGGGCCGGCAGCTTGCCAGATCATCAGGACGCCGATGGCGATGACGACCAGGGGCCAGACGGTATCGAAGCGGATGTGCGCGACACCCAGATTTTCAAGAACCAGCAGAACTCCAGAGGCCAGCAGAATGCCGCCCCACAAGCCTCGCCCGCCGTGGCCGCGGCAATCAATGAGCATGGTGCTGCCGGCGGCGATCATGACTACCGGCCAGAAGTAACTGAAAATGCGATCGCCATCGATGAGGCCTTGTTGGCTGAGCAGCAGCACAATTCCGGCGGCGACGATGAGCACGCCGAAGATGAAGCTGAAGCTCCAACTGTGGGACCGGTTTTCGGACATGACGGTTAACCCCTCCGGGATGCGGAGAAGCGATTTTCCTGTGTGGCCAGCAAGATTGCGAGACCGAGTCCCACGAGAATCAGGGGCCAGTAGCGCAGCACCTCTCCCGCATCGGGGATATTCAGGCGCACGGAGAGGATATTCCAAATGTCGGCCAGCATCATGGAAAAGAGCCAGAGGTTGTCCAAGCGGAGATGGCCGTAGCCGAGTTCGCCGAGCTGGAAAGCGATGCCCAGCAGGATCAGCACGGCCGCGCTCGTTATCGGGAATCGCGAGCTGGAAATTAGGGAAGTCATGGGCGACTGGCCGTTTGTACTGGTCATGGTCTTTTCTCCGATTCGAATTGCGTTGCCGTTCATGAGGCGAGAATAGAGGAGTGCGGGGATGGCGTCTTGTGTTAATCGGCGAATGGCGGCTGACGACCGGCGAACAGCGGTGTGACGGAGGTGGAGGACGTAGAGGAGATGGGGGAGGTGAAGGAGAAAACCTGCGACGGAGCCACAGAGGTACAGAGACAGGCTGGCGCGGAGAAACGCCGAGGCGCTGACTACGCGGGCGCTATGTCATCCTAGACCACTATCGCGAGATATATGCTTCTACGACAGGGTCATGCCGATCCAGAAGGCGGCGGTTAAGATGCCTGTGAGGAGCAGCATTAGGCGCAGGCGCTTCTTGCGGACCGCTACGATTATCACGGCCATGGCGCAGAGCAGGAAGCCCAGCTCGGGCCAGAAGGTGGCCGAGTTGAAACCGTTGCTCGAGGCGTTGGCGGGATCCTGAATCCAGAAGGAAGCAAACGACGTGGCGGCGGTGAGCGAGACGGCCACGGCTCCCGCGAGCGCCAGGCCTTTTGCCCATTCCGGCACGACCCAGTCTTTTTTCGTGTCGCGCCAGTCCAACCACGTCTGTGCGACTACCAATGCTGCGACCATCAAAACGAACAGCGCCACGTCCCCCTCCCCAAGCGCGTACCGTTGTTGCTCCCTGAAAACTTCCCGGCAGCGGAGGCGGCTCGCTCTGCGGAGCGAAAGTTCCGTTGCTGGACCTGGAGCCGAAACGGCACGAGGGCCGCTGCTGCCGAATCACACCCTCAGTACGCAGCCGCTTTTGCCTGTAGCGGCTTTGCTGCTTCGACAGACCCCGTTGCTTTTACCCTTTTGCAATGCTCTTCCTGCAAAGCAAGTTCTTCCTGCGCCAGGCGCCTTAGCATGGCTTGAATTACGATGCTGCCTTTCGGTGCGATTGCCACAACTCCTCCAGCGGACCCTGAAAACATTAGCGGCGAGGCAGGCTGCGGCTGAATCGCCGCGGCGAGCCTACGACGGATTGAACTCGTTCGTCAAAATCATTCTTTCGCTCAGAATGCGCGCCTGGGTGTAACGCTCGATGGTTTCCTCGGACGAGCCGGCGGGAAGCTCGTGCAGAATGCGCTTGAGCTCCTCGTCGAAAAGGCGCGTCACGAATTCGGGCGTGTGCACGACCGGCTCGCCGTGCTCGTTGAGCACACGAGTGACGTCGCGATGGCGCATGCGCTGCGCGATCATCAGGCGATAGATGCGATCGGTGGCGAGGTCTTCCATGTAGCCATCGAGCAGGCTGGCGCCGCGGCCGCTGAGCACGCCGTGGCGATAGCGAATCACAGTGCGCACTGCCGCGCGGGTGCCGGCGACGGTGTGCTGGCCAACTCCGGCGGGAACCGAGCGCAGGTCTGGATGAGTTGCGTGGTTTGCCGGGCGCGCTTGCAATTGATTGGGAGCAGGGAACTGGCGCACCGCGATTTCGTTTTGGTCGGGATGGCCGGTCCACGCGCCGTCCATCAGCGACATGGCTTCGTTCTTTTTATCTTTTTCCAATACCGCAAGCGCGCGGGCGTTGAGCTCGGCGTCCTCGCGGCTGGGGAAAAGCGCGGTCATGCCGCCGATGGCGAGCATGCCGTGTTTGTGGCAAATGTCGGGAATGGCGGTGCGCAAATTTTGAAAGAAGGCGACGTCGTGCGGGATGGTATTGCGATCGGGCAGCACCCAATGGGGATCATGCAGGTTGAAATGGATCAGACTGGCCATGTAATCCCAGCGGCCCAGGTTGAGCGCGAGGAGGTGGTCGCGCAGATTGTAGGCGAACTCTTCCATTTGAAAAGCGAGCGGATGCGATTCCACCAGGGCCATGCACTTGATGTAGTCCTGCGGCCAACCCTTGGCGCGGGCAATCGCGCGGAACAGATCGCGCCACCACAGAGCTTCTTCGGCGGATTCTGATTTCGGAATGTAGAAGGTGAGCGGGTGCTTCAGTTCTTCGGGCTTCAGCTGGAAGGCGATGAGTGCGACGTCGAACAGGGACGCGGACATCTTTTCGCCATTGAGCACGCGAGCCTGGCGTAGGTGCAGGCCGCGCGGGCGGAGCGAGATGACCGTGTTGCCGGGATTAATGGTGACGGTGCGGTCGCGCTTGGCATCGAAATAGCTGAGTTCGCCGCGCAGCGCCGCAAGGATGTTGGTGATGCCTTGCGTGAGGTGTGGCCAGGTATTGGCGATGGAATCTTCCAGATCGAGCATGACGCCTGGAGCGCCCGAGTTCAGCATCTTCACGACGAGTTCGGCGTCATCGGCCGGGCCGGTCATTTGATTGCGCTGATCCTGGCACCATTCCGGCAGCTCGATGCGCCAGGCGGCCTGGGTGGCTTGGGAAGCCGGCAAGTAGTTGGGCAGCTGGCCCCGATGCGAGGCTTCGAGCGCTGCGGCGCGGCTTCCGATCAAATCCCGCTGGCGAGGTGTGAAGGCGCGGTGCAATGGCAGTAAGAACTCAATGAATCCGGCAGGGAGATCGTGCGTGGGGTCGAAGCCGCTGGGCGCAGTGTTGATTGTTTGAACGGGCTCGAGGTCGGGATTCAATTCAGCTCTCGTGCTTGCCATAGATGCGAAATCTGCTCCTTGTGATTCGCGCGAGCGCGAAATCCAATTTGGGAACCGATGATGCGGCTCGTCCACGCTGATAATTCGACGACACCACGCCGCTGAAAGGGCGAAGACGGAGGGGCAATCAGGATTCCAAAGGGGCGGATTAAGGGGAGATCGCGCGGGCGTTGCTAACTAGTTGCAATGATTAGGGATATTGCTGGCTCGGGCGCGCCGGGACGTGACGAAGGTCCTGGTGGTCGAGCTTTCATCTGCTAAATTCGCCCGCTGACCAACACATTGTCCAATTTAGGCAACGATTTGCAGCACGGCGGGGTGGGTGTGGCTACAGTAAAGGCTGCACTGCAGCGGCCAAGACCGCTCGGTTTCGGCTCGGTTTGTGTCATGACACTTCGATCATGCCGCCCGCGGGTTCGAAGGATGAGCTGAAGCCAGGACCTACAAAGATTGTTGCGTTGCTTTGGGGTGCAACTTCCATCACTACCCTCAATACCGGGTAGCCGTCGCGTCTGCGTTCTCTGCTAGGATAGCCGTGCTTATGCGAAAACCTTGGGTTATCGCGCACCGTGGCGCATCGGGTCACGCGCCGGAGAACACGCTGGCGGCGTTTGAGCGTGCCGTGCAGCTAGGCGCGGGGTTTATCGAGACGGATCTGCACCTGACGCGCGACGCGCGGTTTGTGGCGATCCACGACGCGACGCTGGAGCGGACGACGAATGGGCGGGGGAACGTGCACGACTTCACTTTGGCGGAACTGCGCCAGCTGGACGCGGGCATGTGGTTCGACCGGGAATTCATGGGGCAGCGCATCCCGACGCTGGAAGAAGTGCTGCAATTCGGGAAAGAGCACGACGTGATTTTTTATCTGGAAGTGAAATATGACGCGGCGTGGGGGATGCATCATTCGTTGGTGGCGGAGCTGCATAAATCGCAAAGCACCCCGCGGTCGATCGTGATTTCGTTCGACCAGTCCACGCTTACGGCCCTGCGGCAGGTGGATTCCACGATGATGATGGGGCTGCTGCTCGATGAGCCGAAGGAAGACTTTGCGAAAGTGGCAATCGAGCTGGGTGTGCGGCAGCTCTGTCCCAAGGCAAATCTGGTGACGCCGAAATTAGTGGAGGAGGCGCACGGGCTGGATTTGCAGGTGGCGACGTGGACCGCGGATGATCCGGAAGTGATGCGTGCGGTGGCCGCGGCGGGCGTGGATGGAATCATGTCGAATTTTCCTGATCGGTTGCAGACGGTGCTCGAAGAGTCGTAGTTTCCGCGCTTGCGTTTCAAAAATCACAGACAAAACCGCGCCGTCGAAATGTCGACGCCTGGGCAAGCTGGGGCGCAGCAAGCGGCGCCCCTACGCACTCGTCATCCTGAGCGCAGCGAAGGATCTCTCTTCGCTTCAGAGCCCGGCCCTACCGTGCGAGTTGGCCGAAGAGCGCGGCGAATTGGGCCAGTGTGAGCTGTTCGGCGCGGGCGTCGGGGCGGAGGGCGGTAGCCGCCAGCGCTTCGTGAATTTTTTTGTCGGTGGAGATGGCTAGCAAGTTGTTGCGCAGGGTTTTGCGTTTTTGGCTGAAGCAAGTCTGCACGAATTCCAGGAAATGCTTTTCGCTCGCTACTCCCGTGATGTCGAGGTTTGCTTGTAAGCCGGGGAGAGTCATGCCCACCAGCGCGGATTTTACTTTTGGCGGTGGGCGGAAGGCGCCGGCAGGAATGCGCAGCACGATTTTCGGTTGGGCGTAAAACTGGCAGAGCGCGGAGAGGTAGCCGTAGTCGCGCACGTTGGGATGCGCGGCGATGCGTTCGGCTACTTCTAGTTGAATGACGATGTGGATGGAACAGATTTGGGCGGCCCAGCGGAAAAGATGATGGAGGATGGGCGAGGTGATGTAGTAAGGGAGATTTCCGTAGATGTGAATTTTTTCTGTGGCTAGATTGCCGATGTTGGTCGTTAGGACGTCGGCTGTGACGATTTCCAGGCCGGGCCATTGATTGGGGTCAGAATCGCGAGAGGCGCGGAGGCCTTCCGCTAGGCGCTGGTCTGTTTCGATGGCGATTACGCGGCGGTTGTCACCAACCAGAAGTTGCGTCATTTCGCCGTGGCCGGGGCCGATTTCGATCCAGGTTTGATCCGCGGCTAGGGGCAGGGTGGCGAGGATCCGATTGCGCCATCCGAGATCGTGGAGGAAGTGCTGACCTAGGCGTTGGCGTGACATGGGTGGTGCGAGTGTAGCAATGCGGGGTGGGGACTAACAATCGGCAGGCGCATGGCGGTAGATTCTTCGCGGTGGATTGGCGTAGCGGAGCGAGCGCCGCAGCAAGCTTCGGCTTACAAAGGCGGCGGCAAGCCGCCGCACTCCCACATGGTTCGGTGGCGTGTGAGCGAACGGAGAGGTGCGAGCTTGACGAAGCTGCGGCGTTCCGATACCGTTTGCGTTTCTGCTGACTGCTTATGAAAATCCTGTTCATCGCATCGGAAGGTTTGCCTTACTCGAAGACGGGCGGCTTGGCGGACGTGGTGGGCGCGTTGCCCAAGGCGCTGGCCGAGATGGGCCATGAAGTGGCGGTGCTGCTGCCGCGCTATCGCGGGAACAAGATCACTTCGATTCTGGTTTCCAGCGTGACGGTGACGCTGGGCGACAAGCTGCGTTTTCCCGCGATTGGCGAAGGCCCGGCGGTCGCCGGGGTGCGTTATTTTTTTGTGGACGACCGCGGATTTTTCGACCGCGAGCAGCTTTACGGCGAGAAGGGCGCGGATTATCCCGACAACGCCGAGCGCTTCACGGAATTTTCGCGCGTGGCAATCGAGTTCATGAAGCGGGTGTGGCTGCCGGACGTGATTCATTGCCACGACTGGCAGACGGCGCTGGTGCCGGTGCTGCTGCGCACGCAACACGCCGAAGATCCGGTGGTGCGCGCGCTGCCGGTGGTGTTCACGATTCACAATATCGGCTACCAGGGAATATTTCCGCAGACGGTGATGCGCACCATCGGCCTGCCCGACACTTTTTTTACGATGGACCGGCTGGAATTCTACGGCAAGGTGAATTTTCTGAAGGGCGGGCTGCTGTACGCCGATTTCCTGACCACGGTAAGCCGCCGCTACGCGCAGGAAATTCAGACGCCGGAATTTGGCAATGGCCTGGAAGGAGTGATCCGCGGTCGCGCCGACCGGCTGATCGGCATACTGAACGGCGTGGATTATTCGGTGTGGAGTCCGGAGGTGGACACCTTCATCGCGCAGAATTATTCCGTGCACAATCTGGAAGCGAAGAAGGCGGACAAGAAAGATTTGCTGCAGCAGTTCAAGCTGCCCGCGGACAAGCCGGAATGTCTGGAGCGGCCAGTGGTGGGAATTGTGTCGCGCTTCGCGGATCAGAAAGGATTCGACCTGATCGCGCGAATCGCCGGCGACCTGATGAAGGAAAATCTGACGCTGGTGGTGCTGGGCACCGGGCAGCCGGAATATGAAAAGATGTTCAAGGATATGGCGGAGAAATATCCCGGCCGCGTGGGCGTGAAAATCGGTTACGACAATCCGCTGGCGCACAAGATCGAGGCCGGCGCGGACATGTTCCTGATGCCCTCGCGGTACGAGCCGTGCGGCTTGAACCAGATATACAGCTTGCGCTATGGTACGGTGCCGGTGGTGAGGGCGACGGGCGGGCTCGATGATACGGTGCAGAACTACGACGCGAAAACGCATCATGGGACTGGATTTAAGTTCGAGGCGTATGACGGGCGGGCGCTGCTGGATTCGCTTGCGTGCGGCATTGAAACTGCAGCGTGATCCGAAGGCGTGGCACACGGTGCAGAAGAACGGCATGGCCAAGGATTTTTCGTGGAAGGCTTCGGCAGCGGCTTATGTCACACTGTATGAAGCGGCTAAGAGGGCACGAATCCCGCGGGCGGTTGGGACATCTAAAGGATAGCGCTGGTAACGTTCCCCGGAGGCTTTTTGGGGACGTAGTGCGGCGCTACAAGGGACAATAGAAACATGTCAGAAAACATTCAAGCGGTGAACGACGCGAATTTCGAAGCAGATGTGGTGGAAGCCAGCAAGACCCAGCCGGTGATGGTGGATTTCTGGGCGGATTGGTGCCGCCCGTGCCATATGTTGACGCCCACGGTGGAAGAGCTGGCGAAAGAGCACGCGGGGAAGTTGAAGGTGGTGAAGCTCAACGTGGATGAGAACATCAACGCGGCGGGCAAATTCAATATTCGCGGGATTCCCACCTTGCTGATTTTCAAGGGCGGGCAGGTGGCGGACCAGCTCGTTGGGGCCCAGCCGAAAGAATCGATCGAGAAAGTCATCCAGCGCCACATTGCTCAGTCTTAGGCGCGATTTCACTTCCAGCCAAGCCAGGTGACGATGAGCGGCGGCGACGCAGAGCTGACATTGCCGGGGAGCGCGCCGACTTTGAAGAACTGCGCGGCTTGCGGGGTGGTATTTTCCTGCGGGGCGCCGGCGGCGGGTTGTTGGTGCGAGGAAGTACAGGTCGCTGCTGAAGTTTCGATTGCGCTGCGTACGCGTTATGCGGATTGTTTGTGCCGGCGGTGTCTGTCAGCCGCAGCAGCCCAAAGCGCGCCTCGCGGCAGGCCTTTGACGTTGTGACGCCCTTTCCGCTCTGCCGAATGGGCGCCTTTGAAGTTCGTAGCGCCGGCGTCCCGCCGGCTCTTCGCAGTAGCTCTTATCACGGCCGCCTGCTTTTTTGGGCGGGCGCCTTTGACTTTGCTTCTGATTTTGTAGCGGCCGGTTCGGGTTCATCGAACCCGGCAGCCCGACACGTCTCGTGAAACCAAAAAAAGAACAGCAACGCTGCCATTGGGCGCAGTCGCCGCTGATGGTGGAGTACCACGACCGCGAGTGGGGCAAGCCGGTGCACGACGATCGGGTGCTGTTTGAGTTTCTGATACTCGAAGGCGCGCAGGCGGGGTTGAGCTGGGAGATCGTGCTCAACAAGCGCGAGAATTACCGGCGCGCGTTTGATGGATTCGATGTGGAGAAAATCGCGCGCTATGACAAGCGCAAGGTGCGGGCGCTTTTGGGCGATGCTGGGATCGTGCGCAACCGTTTGAAGATTGCGGCTACGATTTCGAATGCGGTGGCGTTTCTTGCGGTGCAGCGAGGAGTTCGGATCGTTTGACCGCTACGTCTGGCAGTTCGTGGGCGGGCGCCCGAAGAAAAACGATTGGGCGACTTCGCGTAAGATTCCGGCGCGTACGGAAGAATCGGACGCGTTCAGCAAGGATTTGAAGGCTCGAGGCTTCCGTTTCGTTGGGACCACCATTTGTTACGCGTTCATGCAGGCCGTCGGCATGGTTAATGATCATGCGCTCGATTGCTTCCGCTATAAATCGGTCGGCTAGCTCGTCCGCTTCTGGCTTATGCCGGTAGTAGGTCATCTCTAACGACGCCGACCGTGTCAAGAGATTGTTCTTCCGCTTTTTGCTCTGTCCGCGCACACCCGTACGCGGGCGCAGCTGAACCCTGCTCTTCGGCGATTGGTTCGCCGTCGATTCCTGTTCCTCTGTGTTCACCCGGCTCGCTCAACCCGCGTCAGTTCATCAATCCGGTGTTGCCCACCAACCATCTCTTCGATCCCTGTGGACCATGATGAGTAATTCGAACTCCCTCCCCTTCAGGGAGGCGGGTAGCCTAATCAGTTTCACAGTCACAAGATTGCAGGACTATGACCCACGTCTGGCATCCCCGCACAGGTAGCACCGCTTTTCTGCCGCAACTGGCCACGACGACAGAACTCTGGATAATCGATTTGGTCGCGCAACATGATCCACAGCCGGATCGCGAGTTTGCGCGCTGCAGCGACTCTGGCTTTACCCAATCCCTTCGGTGCCAGCTTGCGCCGGTAGAAACGCTGCAACTCCGGGTCTCGGCGTACGGCGTGTATGGCCGCCTCGCACCAGAGAAAACGCAGTAGCGGGTTCCCTTGTTTGCTCAAGCCGCCGAGCCGCTGTCGACCTCCACTCGAGTATTCACGCGGGATCATTCCTACATAACTCGCCACCGCTTTGCCGTCAGCGAAACGCCCCGGATCACCCAAAAACACGTCCGTGGCCAACGCTGTGACCGGTCCCACGCCCGGGTGGGTCATCAACAACCTGGCCCCGGGGCGCTGCCAGGCTTGAGCACTCACACGTTTGTCCAGTTCGTCGATCTGTCCCTGCAACTGGTCATACAAGTGTTGCAATTCGCTGCGCCGATAGGCGGTGTGCAGCGGCAGCGGCAAGGATGCAATGGCATGTTGGCCTGCCTGGCTCCACAGCGTCTTGCCTCGCCGCAGACCGTGACTGAGCGCCATAGCTTGCAGCGTGTTTTGCACTCGCGTCCGCATACGCACCCACTGATGACGGTGTCTCAGCAGTGTGCGCAGATCTCGCAGTTCGCTCGAAGGCATCCAAATCGAAGGAAAGCGCTTTTCTACTTGGAGTTTTAGCAGCAACGCCGCATCCCGCCGATCGTGTTTCTGTTTGCGTGTCTCCGCTTTGCGAATCTCCGATGGATGGCCCACCCGATAATCGATCCCCAGTTCCTCCAGCAACTCCAGAAACCAGTGCATCGATCCGCTGGCTTCCAGCCCGACCTGCACCGGACCCGTCAGTGCCGAATAAAACTCCCGCACTTCCTCGCCCTCGTGCTGCAGGGTCTTCTCGACCAATTCTCCTGTTTCGGTATCCAACATCGCGATCGTTTGTTGCCGTGTGTGTAAATCAACGCCTATAATTTGCATCGAGGCCTCCTTCGGCTCGAGCGCTGTTAGGGTGAACACCGAACAGTTTACTCGGGCCGCTGTGAGGCCGACGTCGTTATGACATCAGTTTCCGATTACGCGACGCAATATAAAAGGGCGCCCCAATTGGAGTAGGTTTTGAGTGTTCGGCTCGAACCTAGCTCAGAAAGGAGCGCCCTCTATGGATAGCGTGAAGTATATCGGGATGGATGTGCACAAGGAAGCGATCTCCGTCGCGGTTCTAAATTCCGCGGGCAAGCGGGTGATGGAGTGCACGATCGAAACCAAGGCCAGCACCATTCTGGATTTTCTCCAAGGCCTGCGCGGAAGTTTGCATGTGACCTTCGAAGAAGGCACCTGGGCCGCCTGGTTGTATGACCTGATCAAACCGCACGTGGCCGAGCTGGTGGTGTGTAATCCCCGCCGCAACGCTTTGCTCAAGGAAGGCAGCAAGAGCGACCGCATCGATGCGCGCAAGCTGGCCGAGTTGCTGCGTTCGAACATGGTGCGCTCGGTGTATCACGGAGAGAACGGCGTGCGCACGCTGCGCGAGCTGGCGCGGAGTTATCTGACGATCAGCACGGATCTAATCCGGGTGATGACTCGCGTGAAGGCGATCTACCGCAGTTGGGGGATCGCCTGCAGAGGAAAACAGGTTTACGCAGAACGCCATCGAGCCGAGTGGCTGGGCAAGATCCAGGAGGCCGGCGTGCGTCGCCGAGCGGAGTTCTACTACCAGCAGTTGGATGCGTTGCGGGTGCTGCGTCAGGAAGTGCGGCGCGAACTGCTCGCCGAAGCCCAGAAGCACGAAGCCTGGAAATTGTTACGCGAGATTCCGTTCATTGGCCCGATCCGGGCGGCGCTGCTGATCGCTCTGATGCAAACACCGCATCGTTTTCGTACCAAGCGGCAGCTCTGGAGCTACAGCGGATTTGGAATCGAGACGCACAGCAGTGCCGAGCAGAGATTCGTGCAGGGAGAGCTGCAGCGCGCGAAGAGGCCGGCTTCGATTCGCGGGCTGAATCGCAATCACCATCACGAACTGAAGAATCTTTTCAAGGGTGCTGCCACCGTGGCCGCTGCGAAGGCGGGTCCGTTCAAAGAGTTTTACGATGCGCTGGTGGCCAAGGGAATCCGGCCGGAGATGGCGCGTCTGACTTTGGCGCGCAAGATGGCGGCCATCACCTTGCTGGTCTGGAAGAAAGGAGTGCGCTTCGACGCCCAACATCTGAAACCACAAACAGCTTGAATGTCTGCAGCCAATCCGTTCCCTCCTGGAATTTCTTCCGGCGGTGGCGAGTCGGGTTCTGGAGACATTCGGGTTCGAGGGCGAGTCTCAGCTGATTAGTTAGGCGCGGCGTGCCTCGGGCAGGCCGAGTCTCTCACGCGACCCTAGTCCCCCTCGGACAACCCGAAAAAGCTATGGGCCACGAGTCCCCGATAGAACCATGGTTGGCACCTGACAACCGTGCTGCTTGTGGTCTCCGAACCGACTGGCTTCGTCGCGCCAAAGGGATGAAAACCGCTGGCAAGGAAAACCCAAAGCGCTGCGAGAATGCAGCAGCGTCCCGAGATCGCGGAACGGAAGGCTACAACAATCCTGCTCAATGGGGCGGGCTGGAAGCAAATAAAACTTCCGGCCGCCGAAGAAGTGTTTTTTCCTTGACTCCTTTTATAGAACTAGTCAGGACTTGACGGGGATTCTGCTGACCTTTGGCGTAGAATCAAGGCGAAATGCGACCTTTTGGCTGGATTGTCACTCTGTCTGTATCTTTTCTCTTTTGCGTAGCATTAGGCGCGGCACCGAAGGAGAAGCTAGTTGTCGTCAAAGGTCCCACCGTCGTAGCTTTTTTCCCACCAGTGACGGACGCAGCATTGTCGAAAGACCCTGACACAAATGAGTCTTTGGCCGATTTCCAACTGTACGCGACGAGAGTACGGGAGAAACTTAATAACGTAGGAATTGAGTTTGAAGAAATTAGTGGATCGTCGTTCGCTGTTCGATGCGAGGCAAAGACAACGACCTTTCGCCCCAAAAAGACGACGGTCGGGTATTACTTCATCGCACCGGGAAAGTTACCACGAGTCGAATATGGCGTCATGACGGATGTCGATATCTTGCGAGTCGCTGCCGAGTACTTCCAACGTGCCTCAAAGTAGTGCCGAATTCACGCATTTATCGGACGAGTGGATCGCTATAATGAATTCGAGGAGTGGCCGATGCGAATTGCCGCGATCGGATTGATGTTTTTGCTTACATTCGCCGCATCTGGTGCCGCAGATCCCGAGACTGGAACTGTTTGTGTGGCTGCACGAGCCCTGGATCCCTTCCGCGGCCAAGTCATTCCGCCGACCGGGGAAGTCGATTCTCACGGACTCCAAGTTAAGGTCGACAAGCGCCCCTCGGTCCCCTGGCCGCAAAGAGAGAGCCTTAAGATTGAAGGCTTGGATTTGAAAGAGCGCCACTTTCTCGCCGTTGTGGACGCACACGGCAAGCCCATCGAATCCCTATTGTTCCGCTTTGCAGACTACAAGAGCGCTCACCTATGCATGGTCTACGACGGCTATGGAGGCATTGGATTGGACGAAGATGGTAAACACCGTCCGTGGTGCAAGTGCAAATACACCGACTGACTGCTTTCTACATGCCTGATAAACGCAGCCACCGGAAACTGATGTCATAACGACGTCGGCCTCACAGCGGCCCGAGTAAACTGTTCGGTGTTCACCCTAACAGCGCTCGAGCCGAAGGAGGCCTCGATGCAAATTATAGGCGTTGATTTACACACACGGCAACAAACGATCGCGATGTTGGATACCGAAACAGGAGAATTGGTCGAGAAGACCCTGCAGCACGAGGGCGAGGAAGTGCGGGAGTTTTATTCGGCACTGACGGGTCCGGTGCAGGTCGGGCTGGAAGCCAGCGGATCGATGCACTGGTTTCTGGAGTTGCTGGAGGAACTGGGGATCGATTATCGGGTGGGCCATCCATCGGAGATTCGCAAAGCGGAGACACGCAAACAGAAACACGATCGGCGGGATGCGGCGTTGCTGCTAAAACTCCAAGTAGAAAAGCGCTTTCCTTCGATTTGGATGCCTTCGAGCGAACTGCGAGATCTGCGCACACTGCTGAGACACCGTCATCAGTGGGTGCGTATGCGGACGCGAGTGCAAAACACGCTGCAAGCTATGGCGCTCAGTCACGGTCTGCGGCGAGGCAAGACGCTGTGGAGCCAGGCAGGCCAACATGCCATTGCATCCTTGCCGCTGCCGCTGCACACCGCCTATCGGCGCAGCGAATTGCAACACTTGTATGACCAGTTGCAGGGACAGATCAACGAACTGGACAAACGTGTGAGTGCTCAAGCCTGGCAGCGCCCCGGGGCCAGGTTGTTGATGACCCACCCGGGCGTGGGACCGGTCACAGCGTTGGCCACGGACGTGTTTTTGGGTGATCCGGGGCGTTTCGCTGACGGCAAAGCGGTGGCGAGTTATGTAGGAATGATCCCGCGTGAATACTCGAGTGGAGGTCGACAGCGGCTCGGCGGCTTGAGCAAACAAGGGAACCCGCTACTGCGTTTTCTCTGGTGCGAGGCGGCCATACACGCCGTACGCCGAGACCCGGAGTTGCAGCGTTTCTACCGGCGCAAGCTGGCACCGAAGGGATTGGGTAAAGCCAGAGTCGCTGCAGCGCGCAAACTCGCGATCCGGCTGTGGATCATGTTGCGCGACCAAATCGATTATCCAGAGTTCTGTCGTCGTGGCCAGTTGCGGCAGAAAAGCGGTGCTACCTGTGCGGGGATGCCAGACGTGGGTCATAGTCCTGCAATCTTGTGACTGTGAAACTGATTAGGCTACCCGCCTCCCTGAAGGGGAGGGAGTTCGAATTACTCATCATGGTCCACAGGGATCGAAGAGATGGTTGGTGGGCAACACCGGATTGATGAACTGACGCGGGTTGAGCGAGCCGGGTGAACACAGAGGAACAGGAATCGACGGCGAACCAATCGCCGAAGAGCAGGGTTCAGCTGCGCCCGCGTACGGGTGTGCGCGGACAGAGCAAAAAGCGGAAGAACAATCTCTTGACACGGTCGGCGTCGTTA
>CAWBLT010000027.1:0-219898 GCA_963789665.1 uncultured Acidobacteriota bacterium
GGTCATCTCTAACGACGCCGACCGTGTCAAGAGATTGTTCTTCCGCTTTTTGCTCTGTCCGCGCACACCCGTACGCGGGCGCAGCTGAACCCTGCTCTTCGGCGATTGGTTCGCCGTCGATTCCTGTTCCTCTGTGTTCACCCGGCTCGCTCAACCCGCGTCAGTTCATCAATCCGGTGTTGCCCACCAACCATCTCTTCGATCCCTGTGGACCATGATGAGTAATTCGAACTCCCTCCCCTTCAGGGAGGCGGGTAGCCTAATCAGTTTCACAGTCACAAGATTGCAGGACTATGACCCACGTCTGGCATCCCCGCACAGGTAGCACCGCTTTTCTGCCGCAACTGGCCACGACGACAGAACTCTGGATAATCGATTTGGTCGCGCAACATGATCCACAGCCGGATCGCGAGTTTGCGCGCTGCAGCGACTCTGGCTTTACCCAATCCCTTCGGTGCCAGCTTGCGCCGGTAGAAACGCTGCAACTCCGGGTCTCGGCGTACGGCGTGTATGGCCGCCTCGCACCAGAGAAAACGCAGTAGCGGGTTCCCTTGTTTGCTCAAGCCGCCGAGCCGCTGTCGACCTCCACTCGAGTATTCACGCGGGATCATTCCTACATAACTCGCCACCGCTTTGCCGTCAGCGAAACGCCCCGGATCACCCAAAAACACGTCCGTGGCCAACGCTGTGACCGGTCCCACGCCCGGATGGGTCATCAACAACCTGGCCCCGGGGCGCTGCCAGGCTTGAGCACTCACACGTTTGTCCAGTTCGTCGATCTGTCCCTGCAACTGGTCATACAAGTGTTGCAATTCGCTGCGCCGATAGGCGGTGTGCAGCGGCAGCGGCAAGGATGCAATGGCATGTTGGCCTGCCTGGCTCCACAGCGTCTTGCCTCGCCGCAGACCGTGACTGAGCGCCATAGCTTGCAGCGTGTTTTGCACTCGCGTCCGCATACGCACCCACTGATGACGGTGTCTCAGCAGTGTGCGCAGATCTCGCAGTTCGCTCGAAGGCATCCAAATCGAAGGAAAGCGCTTTTCTACTTGGAGTTTTAGCAGCAACGCCGCATCCCGCCGATCGTGTTTCTGTTTGCGTGTCTCCGCTTTGCGAATCTCCGATGGATGGCCCACCCGATAATCGATCCCCAGTTCCTCCAGCAACTCCAGAAACCAGTGCATCGATCCGCTGGCTTCCAGCCCGACCTGCACCGGACCCGTCAGTGCCGAATAAAACTCCCGCACTTCCTCGCCCTCGTGCTGCAGGGTCTTCTCGACCAATTCTCCTGTTTCGGTATCCAACATCGCGATCGTTTGTTGCCGTGTGTGTAAATCAACGCCTATAATTTGCATCGAGGCCTCCTTCGGCTCGAGCGCTGTTAGGGTGAACACCGAACAGTTTACTCGGGCCGCTGTGAGGCCGACGTCGTTATGACATCAGTTTTCGGTAAGAGCGTTAATCAGGAGTTGGAGCTACATCGTCGGCTCTACTCGAATTTTGCGTAGTCGCCAGGTCAATGGGACCGATCTCAGGGAGTCGGCAAGGCCGGGTTCGTCGCTCGATTTGCATCGAGAACCCGCGAGTAGCGGGCGATCTTGACCCAGTAGGCGATCCATAACACGAAGCCTAGTATTCCTGCGATCCGGTACAGGAACGGAATAAACATACAGACATTACAAGCAGACGCGGCCAACCCGACGGTCCGCCCTGGAGCCGATTCGGGGCCCGGGATTCCACGACTTGCAAACTCGTTTGCCAACGAGTCCGCCAAGTCGACTACAACCACGAAATGCCAAACCAAGCCGAAAAGCGGAATAAGTACGAGCCAAACCTTCCACGGCTTAATCGTTCTTGAAGCAGGTGCGCATTTTTCCAGAGTTTCTTGCAGCGCTAGCAGGTAGAGAACGCCGGCGATCGCGGTAAAAAGCAACGTGACGATCACAACCGGCGTAGGCAATGGGTGGCTCTGCATTTCTACTCCCCCCCGAACCGACGACTCTAATCATTGAGTCTAGCTTCCTACGACAGTTGCACAGGCTAATTCTTGATCACGTTTCGTCTTTGCTAACACCTGACAAACACTGCCAGCTCAAACGGTTGACGCAACACCATCTAATCAGTTGATCCGCCAACGCTCCGGCAGAAACAGACGACGGCGAAATCACCACCCCGTTTCCGCGATCCCGCAGCATCTAGGATTCTTTTCGAAATGTCTATCTCCCAATCGGTGTTTAGAAAGTCTTCTGGTCACTAATTGACTCGGTAAGAAACGCTAACGCCTGATTAGTTCTATAAAAGGAGTCAAGGAAAAAACACTTCTTCGGCGGCCGGAAGTTTTATTTGCTTCCAGCCCGCCCCATTGAGCAGGATTGTTGTAGCCTTCCGTTCCGCGATCTCGGGACGCTGCTGCATTCTCGCAGCGCTTTGGGTTTTCCTTGCCAGCGGTTTTCATCCCTTTGGCGCGACGAAGCCAGTCGGTTCGGAGACCACAAGCAGCACGGTTGTCAGGTGCCAACCATGGTTCTATCGGGGACTCGTGGCCCATAGCTTTTTCGGGTTGTCCGAGGGGGACTAGGGTCGCGTAAGAGACTCGGCCTGCCCGAGGCACGCCGCGCCTAACTAATCAGCTGAGACTCGCCCTCGAACCCGAATGTCTCCAGAACCCGACTCGCCACCACCGGAAGAAATTCCAGGATGGAACGGATCGACTGGAGACATTCAAGCTGTTTGTGGTTTCAGATGTTGGGCGTCGAAGCGCACTCCTTTCTTCCAGACCAGCAAGGTGATGGCCGCCATCTTGCGCGCCAACGTCAGCCGCGCCATCTCCGGCCGGATTCCCTTGGCCACCAGCGCATCGTAAAACTCTTTGAACGGACCAGCCTTCGCAGCGGCCACGGTGGCAGCACCCTTGAAAAGATTCTTCAGTTCGTGATGGTGATTGCGATTCAGCCCGCGAATCGAAGCCGGCCTCTTCGCGCGCTGCAGCTCTCCCTGTACGAAACGTTGCTCGGCGCTGCTGTGCGTTTCGATCCCAAATCCGCTGTAGCTCCAGAGCTGTCGCTTGGTACGGAAACGATGCGGTGTTTGCATCAGAGCGATCAGCAGCGCCGCCCGGATCGGGCCAATGAACGGAATCTCGCGTAACAATTTCCAGGCTTCGTGCTTCTGGGCTTCGGCGAGCAGTTCGCGCCGCACTTCCTGACGCAGCACCCGCAACGCATCCAACTGCTGGTAGTAGAACTCCGCTCGGCGACGCACGCCGGCCTCCTGGATCTTGCCCAGCCACTCGGCTCGATGGCGTTCTGCGTAAACCTGTTTTCCTCTGCACGCGATCCCCCAACTGCGGTAGATCGCCTTCACGCGAGTCATCACCCGGATTAGATCCGTGCTGATCGTCAGATAACTCCGCGCCAGCTCGCGCAGCGTGCGCACGCCGTTTTCTCCGTGATACACCGAGCGCACCATGTTCGACCGCAACAACTCAGCCAGCTTGCGCGCATCGATGCGATCGCTCTTGCTGCCTTCCTTGAGCAAGGCGTTGCGGCGGGGATTACACACCACCAGCTCGGCTACGTGCGGCTTGATCAGGTCATACAACCAGGCGGCCCAGGTGCCTTCTTCGAAAGTTACGTGCAAACTTCCGCGCAGGCCTTGGAGAAAATCCAGAATGGTGCTGGCCTTGGTTTCGATCGTGCACTCCATCACCCGCTTGCCCGCGGAATTTAGAACCGCGACGGAGATCGCTTCCTTGTGCACATCCATCCCGATATACTTCACGCTATCCATAGAGGGCGCTCCTTTCTGAGCTAGGTTCGAGCCGAACACTCCAAACCTACTCCAATTGGGGCGCCCTTTTATATTGCGTCGCGTAATCGGAAACCGACCCACTACCCTTTTGTCCTCACGCTTGCTTCGGGGGCAGGCGGAGGCTAGAATTGGTCGTACTTGTATTTGTGTTAGCCCGCCTGTAGTGCTTCTGGTGTCAACGACAGGGGCAAGGTGCGGCCTGACGAAGGGTGGAGCGGCGACGGTGACTGAGAAGGCGCGAGCGAAGGCGATCTGCGTGGTTGGGGCGCAGTGGGGCGACGAGGGCAAGGGTAAGGTGGTTGATTACCTGGCGCAGTCGTTCGACTATACGGCGCGCTACGCGGGCGGGCACAATGCCGGGCACACCGTCATTTTCAATAATCACAAATATATTCTGCAATTGATTCCCAGCGGGATTCTGCGGCCGGAAAAGAAGGCGGTGATCGGCGCGGGGACGGTGGTGGATCCGGCGGCGCTGGTGGCGGAGCTGGAAAATCTGAAACGGTCGGGGATTGAGGTGCGCGGGCGGCTTTTTCTGAGCGATCGCGCGCATCTGATTTTTCCTTATCACCGCGAAATGGATAAGGCCGCGGAATCGGCGCGCGGAGCGGCGGCGATTGGGACTACTTCGCGCGGAATCGGGCCGGCGTATGAAGACAAAATGGCGCGGCGCGGGATTCGCGTGTGCGATTTGTTCGATCCGGCGGGGTTCAAGGAAAAACTGGAGCGCGTGATCGCCGAAAAGAACGCGATCAGCCGCGCGACGTACGGGCATCCGCTGGAAACCGCGGGAATCTACGATCAATATATGGAGCTGGCCGCGCACATTCACGGCTTGGTGACGGACACGGGCGTGCTGCTGAATCGCGCGCTGGACAATGGCGAATCGGTGCTGTTCGAAGGCGCGCAGGGCACGATGCTGGATATTGATCATGGGACGTATCCGTACGTGACGTCGTCGAATGCGACGTCGGGCGGCGTGGCGACCGGACTGGGCGTGGCGCCGACGCGGATTGGCGGCGTGGTGGGCGTGACCAAGGCTTACACCACGCGCGTCGGCAGCGGGCCATTTCCCACGGAGATGCCGGACCTGGACGCGCAGGCCTTGCGCGAGCGCGGCAAGGAATTTGGCGCGGTGACGGGCAGGCCGCGGCGCTGCGGCTGGCTGGATCTGGTGGTGCTGAAGTTCGCGAAAATGCTGAGCGGGATTGATTCGCTGGTGGTGACCAAGATGGACGTGTATGACACGCAGCCGGAAATCAAAGTCTGCACCGGGTATAAATTTAAGGGCAAGGTGCTGGAACATATGCCGGCGGACGTTGAGACGCTGATGCAAGTGGAGCCGGTGTACTTGACCTTGCCCGGATGGCAGAAGCCGACGCCGGGAATTCGCGACGTGAAGGAATTGCCGGAAGCGGCGCGCGAATTATCTGAATTTTATTTCGGAACAACTGCAGGTTGAGATCGGAATGATATCCACCGGGCCGGAACGCGATGCGACGATTGTTCCGCGAGGGACGAAACTCGCGTCCTGGCTCTAAGGCGCCATGCTTTCCTACGAAGCGGCTCGCGCAAAAGTGATTGAAGTAATCTGCGCGCGGCATTGTGCGCCTCCTCCGCCTACGGAAACCATTGAATTCGCGGAAGACCCCTCGCGCGTGCTGGGACGCATCGTGGCGGAAGACGTGCGCGCGGACCGCAATTATCCGCCGTTTAATCGTTCAACCCGCGACGGATTTGCGCTGCGGGCAGCCGATGCGGCGCGACCTGGAGCAAAACTGCGGCTGATCGGCGAAAGCCGCGCGGGAGTTTCGTTCGCCGGCATGGTCGGAGCCGGGAACATGCGTGCAGATCATGACGGGCGCTGCCATGCCGCGCGGGGCGAATTCGATTGTAATGAACGAGCATGCGCGGATCGAAGGCGAGTACGTGGTGCTGGACGAAGCGGCGCGCGAGGGCGCGCATTTCGTGCTGGAAGGGCAGGAAACGCGCGTGGGGGAGAGCGTGATCGCGCGCGGCAAGCGACTGAGCTTATGCCGAGCTGGCGATTGCGGCGCAGGTGGGGCGCTCGAAGCTGGTGGTGGCGAAGAAGCCGCGCGTGGCGATTCTTTCCACGGGCGATGAATTGGTGGCGGTGGAGCAGACGCCGACGAAATATCAGATTCGCAACAGCAATAGTGTTTCGCTGGCGGCACAGGTGGCTTTGGCGGGCGGCGAGCCGGTGATGCTGGGAACTGCGCCGGACAGTCTGGAGGAATTGCGGGCGCGGAATCGAGCAGGCGCTGGAAGCGGATATCGTGGTGGTGACCGGCGGCGTGTCGGTGGGGAAATACGATTTGGTGGAGCAAGTGTTGCGGGAGATGGGCGCGGAATTTTATTTCGATGCGGTGGCGATCCGTCCGGGAAAGCCGGCGGTTTTCGGTTTTTGCCAGGGCAAGCCGGTATTTGGGTTGCCGGGAAATCCGGTTTCGACGATGGTGACGTTCGAGCTGTTCGTGGTGCCGGGGATCGAGTTGCTGAGCGGGCACAAGCCGCATCCTTTGGCGCTGCTGAAGGCCAAGTTGGCCCATCCTTTGAATGAGAAGCCGCCGCTGGCGCATTTTCTTCCGGCGCGTGTGAGCTGGCCCGAGGGCGAGCCGGTGGTGGAGGCCATTCATTGGGAAGGGTCGGGCGATATTGGGTCCGTGGTGAAGGGCAATTGTTTTTTAGTGGTGCATGAGGAGAGGCAGGTGTACGCCGCCGGCGAGATGGCGGATGTCCTGCCGCGACGCGGATTGTTTTGAGTTTGGACAGTGTAGCGGCGGGTTTAGACCCGCCCTACAAATTCAAACGCAACTTCACCCGAATCGTCGGCGCGAAGAACATCATGACCAAACTTTCGCACTACGATGAAAAAGGGCGCGTGCGGATGGTGGACGTTACCGCGAAGGCGGCCACGTCGCGCACGGCGCAGGCTCACGCGTTTATTCGCATGGAGCGAGCGACGGTAAGCAGCGTGCGGCGGCTGAAATCGCCCAAAGGTAGTCCCCTCGAAATCGCGCGGATCGCTGGAATTGGCGCGGCCAAGCGCACGGCGGAGTTGATTCCACTTTGTCATCCCCTGGCTTTGACTCACGTAGATGTGAACGCCAAGCTGTGCCAGAATGGAATTGAGCTGACATCCGAGGCGACGGCTACCGGCCCGACCGGCGTCGAGATGGAGGCGTTGGTGGCGGTGTCGGTTGCGGCGCTGACAATTTATGACATGTGCAAAGCGCTGGAACGCGGCATGGAAATCACCGAGGTGTACGTGGTGAAGAAGGCGGGCGGGCGAAGCGGCACGTACGTGCGTCCTGGGAAACGTGTGAAGCGATGACGCCGATGAAGGATGTCAAAGTCCTGGTGGTCGATGATAACGCGCTGATCCTCGACCTATTGATGAAAGGCTTGCTGCCGCATTGCGATGCGCGCGCGGCGGCCGATGGCGCCGATGCGCTGCTGAAAATCGTGGATGATCCGCCGGACCTGGTGGTGTGCGACTACCGCATGCCGGGCCTGGATGGACGCCAGCTGTACGAAAAATTGCGCGGGCGGCAGCAGACCAAGGCGATCCCGTTTATTTTTCTGGCTAGCCGCAGCGACATTGAAGAGAAACTGCGGCCGATCGTGGAAGGCGTCGAGGAATTTATTCCCAAGCCGTTTTTTCTGAAAGATCTGGTGCGGCGGGCGAAAAAAGTGGTGGACCGGCTGCAGCTGGAGAAATTGCAGAATCGCCAGGTGCGCCCTGGAGTGGTGCAGGGGCGGCTGGAAGAAATGTCCATCATGGATTTGATGCAGTCGCTGGAGATGGGGCAAAAATCGTGCCAGCTGACGATTCGGCGCGGCGAAGAGAGCGGCGATTTATTTTTTGCGTCGGGGCAATGCAAGGATGCGCGGCTGGGAGCGCTGGAAGGCGAAGCGGCCGTTTTTGAGGCGGTGCGCTGGCCCGAAGGCGAATTCGAAATTGATTTCAATCGCGCGCCCACGCGCGACACCATTTCGCGCACTACTACCGGACTGCTGATGGAAGCGCTGCGGCTGGTGGATGAAGGGCAGCGCGACGGCGAAAGCGAAGACGCGCCGGTCAGCGAAGGATAGTCCCGCGAAAAGCGGGACGCCACGCCATGCGGGTTTCCATACTTACAGTGAGCGATTCCGTTGCCGGCGGAAAGACACGAGGATAGTTCTGGGCCGGCCGTTGCGGGCCGCTGCAGGGAACTGGGTTGGGAGATCGTGTCCGCGGCGGTGCTGCCGGATGAGCGCGAGGGCATCGCGGAGCTTTTGCGGAAGACGGCGGACGCGAACGTGGTGGATTTGATCCTCACGACTGGTGGCACCGGAGTGGGGCCGCGCGACGTGACACCGGAAGCGACGATTTCTGTGGCGGAGCGGCTGATTCCAGGATTTGCGGAGCAGATGCGCGCGGAGGGCCTGAAGAAAACGCCGCGCGCGATTTTGTCGCGCGGGGCTGCGGGGATTCGCGGGAGTACGATGATTGTGAATTTGCCGGGAAGTCCGCGCGGGGCTGTGGAATCGCTCGACGCTATTGCCTCGCTTTTGCCTCATGCCGTGGATGTGCTGCACGGAGCACGACACTAATCGAAACCTCCACACGAATTCGCGCGACCCCGCTTAAGTGAAGATGCCCGCTTCGCCCCGAAAGGCACGGGACGAACCGGCCGCTACATATTCAACTGCAAAATCTCGACGCTTCGCGTGTTCGATGGAGCGAAATTTTTGTGGCGGATGAGGCTGGCTGAGACTTGGCCGCTGTGCTAGGATGCGCTGTTCGTGGGTCAGCGTTGATCCGGCCATGCCGAGCCAATACATTCCGATATTGATTTACGCGCTGCTTGCCGCGGCTTTCCCCGCTGTTACCTTGATTGTTTTCAAGTTTATTCGTCCGGACATGAAGCCGAATGGCGCGAAGCTGGAGCCATATGAGTGCGGCGTGCCGCCGGAAGGGAATGCGCGCGGGCGTTATTCGGTGCGGTTCTATATGGTGGCGATTCTGTTCGTGATTTTTGATGTGGAGACAATATTTCTGTTTCCGTGGGCGATCAAGTACGGACAGCTGGGCGTGTACGGTTTAGAGACGATGCTGGTTTTCCTGGGAATTTTGCTGATCGGGTATGTGTGGTTGTATCGCAAGGGCGCGCTGGATTGGGTGTAATCGCGATGTTGCTGGGTACCGCGCGACGCGGTCCGGCAATTTCGCGTGCTATAGAGTGGAATTGACGTTGTTTTTTGGAGTGTGTTAAAAAGGCGGGCTGCGAGCCGTTTGCGGGGCGCGATTCGTAATGCGCACCGGGCGAGGGCAGCCGATCGAACTGATGGTCAACGACCCTTCGGAAAAAGGTCCAGCCGCAAAACCGCCGGACGGAACGGCGGAAAAGTCTTCTATTCCTTCCAAGCCTGAGGCGCCGGCGGTTCCTGCTGCGCCTACTGAACCCGTTGCTGCGAAACCAACGAGTCCCACTGCCCCTGCTGAACCAGTCGCAGCGAAACCACCTGTGGCGCCGCCTGCGGCGAAGCCTCCTGCTGTTACGACAACGTCGGCGACGCCTGGAACTCCCGCAACGCCCGGCGCGCCCGCAGCGGCTGCGCCGCCGAAACCTGCCGCCCCTCCTGCGCCACCGAAAGAAGCCCCGCCGAAGCCCGTTCCGCTAGATAACGAATTGGTGCAACGGCTGAAGGCGCGCTTCGGCGATGCGTTGCGCGAAGCTTCGCTCGACCGCAAGCAGGCCATCGTGCTGATTGCGGTGGAACAGCTGCGGGAAATTTCGCGTTATTGCCGCGACGAAGAAAAATTCGACATGCTGGTGGATTTGACGGCGGTGGACTGGCCGAAGCGCGAAAAGAGATTCGACGTGGTGCTGAATCTTTATTCATTCGCGAAGAACGAACGGCTGCGATTGAAGGCGCACGCGGGCGAGAACGAGCCGGCGCCGAGCGTCTGCGAAATCTGGCCTGCCGCGAACTGGATGGAGCGCGAATGCTACGACATGTTCGGGATTGTGTTTGAAGGGCACCCCAATCTGACGCGCATTTTGCTGCCGGACGAGTGGCAGGGGCATCCGTTGCGCAAGGATTACGACATTTTGAAGCAGGATACGGATTGGGTTCGGGAAAATCTGGGAATCGAGAGCGGGCAGTAGCGCCGCGCGGCGGCCACGAGCGAATGAGCAACGAGCACACGATAAAAACGATTTCGGGGATGGACAGCGTCAACACTACGGTGCTGGGCGCGGACGAAATCATTTTGAACATGGGGCCGCAGCACCCTTCGACGCACGGCGTGTTGCGCGTGAAATTGAAACTGGATGGCGAGCGGGTGGCGGGGTCGGAGTGCATCATCGGCTACCTGCATCGCGGCGTGGAGAAAATCGCCGAGCATCGCAGCTACCAGCAATTCGCGCCGTACGTGGACCGCATGGATTATGTGGCGGCGGTTTCGAACGGGCTGGGCTACTGCGAGGCGGTGGAAAAATTGCTGGGGACCGAAGCGCCGCCGCGCGCGCGAGTGGTGCGCACGATCCTGACGGAGCTGCAGCGAATTGCGAGCCATTTGCTGTGGCTGGGGACGCATGCGCTGGATATCGGCGCGCTGACGCCGGTTTTTTACTGCTTTCGCGAGCGCGAAGAGATTCTGAAAATTTTCGAGAAGTATTGCGGCGCGCGGCTGACGACCCATGCGTTTCGCATTGGCGGGTTGCAGTACGAGACGTACGACGGCTTCGAAGAGGACACCCGGCGTTTCTGCAACGATTTCGCGCACAAGATTGATGAGTACGAAACTTTGCTGACGGAAAATCGTATTTGGGTGGGGCGCACCAAGGGCGTGGGAATTCTGAATGCGGCGGATGCAATTGCGCTGGGCGTGACCGGCCCGGTGCTGCGCGCGAGCGGCGTGAAATGGGATTTGCGCAAGGCGCAGCCGTACGCGGCTTACGATCAATACGAATTTGATATTCCCACGCGCGAAACCGGCGACACATACGACCGCTACGTGGTGCGCATGGAGGAAATGCGGCAGTCGCGGCGCATCTGCCTGCAGGCGATCGAAAATATTCCCACCGGGCCGATCATGGCGCGCATCGGTAAAGTGCTGAAGCCGCCGCCGGGCGAGGTTTATCACTCGATCGAAGCGCCGAAGGGCGAGCTGGGGTATTACATCGTCAGCGACGGGACTACGCAGCCATATCGCGTGCGCGTGCGGCCGCCGTCATTTATTAATTTGCAGGCGTTCGACAAAATGGCGAAGGGCTCGTTGATCGCGGACGTGGTGGCGATTATCGGGACGATTGATATTGTGCTGGGGGAAGTGGATCGATAGAAATGGGACATCTGATTCCACCATCGATCATGCCGTTCGTACTGCCGGTACTTTATGGGGTGGTGATCGTGGCGGTGTTGCCGCTGCTGGCGGGTTACATCGTGTTGATGGAACGAAAAGTAATGGCGGACATGCAAGCGCGGCTGGGCCCGATGCGCGTAGGTCCGCACGGATTGCTGCAGCCGATTGCGGACGCGGTGAAATTGCTATTGAAGGAAGACATTATTCCGGACAAGGCGGACCGGCTGATGTTCTGGTTCGCGCCGCTGGTGAGCGTGACGATGGCGCTGCTGGCTTATTCGGCGCTGGCGATCGGTCCGGCATTTCAGATCGCGGATTTGAATATTGGATTGCTTTTTATTCTGGCGATCAGCTCGCTGGGGATTTACGGGATTGTGCTGGGCGGGTGGGCTTCGAACAGCCATTATTCGCTGCTGGGGGCTTTGCGCAGCGCGGCGCAGCTGGTGAGTTACGAAACCGCGGCGGGGCTGGCGCTGATTTCGGTGCTGCTGCTGGCGGGCTCGCTTTCGATGAAGGATATTGTGCAGGCGCAATCGGATCAGGGCGTGTGGTTCGGATTCTCGGTGCCCTTCGGATTTTTTATTTATCTGGTGGGGTCGATCGCGGAGACGAATCGCGCGCCATTTGATTTGCCGGAAGCGGAATCGGAACTGGTGGCCGGGTACATGACGGAGTACAGCGGATTTCGCTGGTCGCTTTATTTTCTGGCGGAATACGCGAACATGGTTATTGTGGCGGGGATCGCGACGACTTTATTTCTGGGCGGATGGCTGCGGCCGGGCGCGCGTTATCACGAACATATTCCGGGAACGGGCGTCGAATGGTTGGACGCGTTGCCGGCGCTGCTGACTTTGGGCGTGGCGTTGTATTCGTTGTCACTGGCGCCGAAGCAGCCGGTGAAAATTCAGAAGATTGTGATGGTGCTGGTCGCGGTGCTCTGCTTGGGTGTGGCTGGCGTATTGGCTGGAGCGCTGTTTGCGCCGCCTGCTGTGATGCAGGGAATTCATGGGGCATTTTGGTTCATGGCCAAGGTGTTCGCATATATTTATGCGTTCTTGTGGATCCGATTTACTTTTCCGCGTTACCGGTTTGACCAGTTGATGCGGCTGGGCTGGCGATTTTTGATTCCCTTGGCGCTGGTAAATGTGATCGGCGTGGGCGTGGCGATCGTGTTGCGGCAGCAGTTTGCTTGGGGGCCGATTGTGTCGTTGATTCCGACGACGCTGGGGACTTTGGGTGTGGCGATGTTGCTGGCGAAGGATGATGTGCCGACAGTGGCGGCGCATTTGGTGGACGGTGAATAGATAGATGCAGACGCTGAATCAGGCGCTATTTATATTTTTCGCGGTGCTGGCGGTGGCTTCGGCGATTTTGATGGTGACGCGCCGGAACATTGTGCATAGCGCGGTCTTTTTGATCACGACGCTGCTATCCACAGCCGGAATTTTCCTGCTGCTGGAGGCGGAATTTCTTTTCATTGTGCAAATCATCTTGTATGTGGGCGGGATCATGGTGCTGTTTGTGTTCGTGATCATGCTGGTGAATCTGGACGTTTCAATGCGCCAGGTGCAGTTCAACGGGATGTGGTTCGTGTCGGGCGCGCTGGCACTGGTGCTGGCGGCGCAATTTTTGTTTGCGATCTGGGTGGGACGAGGGGCGCTGCGTTTGCCGGCGATGGCCGCGGAAATTTCGCCGAAAAATACCGAGGCGGTTGCGGATGCGCTGTTCAGCCATTACATGCTGCCGTTTGAAATCGCTTCGATTTTGCTGCTGGTGGCGATGATCGGCGCGGTGGTGATGGCCAAGCGGAGAGTTTCGTGATTCCAGTGGACTATTATTTGTTTCTGAGCCTGGCGCTTTTTGCGATTGGCGTGATCGGGGTGCTGACGCGGCGCAACGTGATCATCATGCTGATGTCCATCGAGCTGATATTGAATGCGGTGAACATCAACCTGATGGTTTTTTCGCGGATGTGGGGCACGGTGGATGGGCAGGTGTTCGCGATTTTCATTATTACGGATGCGGCGGCGGAAGCTGCAGTGGGATTGGGAATTATCCTGGCGTTTTTCCACAATCGCGAGACGGTCTTGGCGGACGAAATGGACATCATGAAATGGTGAAGGCTTACTGATGAGCGCGCCGTATTTTCTGGAACATATCTGGCTGATCCCGCTGTTTCCGTTGCTCACGGCGGCGGTGATGCTGTTCTACGGGCGACGGCTCGCCAATAACGTGGTGAGTTATTTGTGCGCGGGGAGCGTTTTCGTTTCGTTTATTTTTTCCGTGGGGGCGTTTTTTCAGCTGGTGGCTCGACCCGCAGGCGAGCGATTTTTTGCGAAGCTGCTTTTTCAGTGGCTACCCGCGGTGCCGTATCACATGTTCGATGGGCGACTCGGTAATTTCGTGGCTGGGTGGGAATTTCAGATTGATCCGCTTACCGCGGTGATGATTCTGGTGGTCACCGGCGTGGGATTTTTGATTCACGTGTATTCGACGGGATACATGGCGCACGAGGGCGGGTATTACCGGTTCTTCGGGTATCTGAACCTTTTCATGTTCGCGATGCTGATTCTGGTGCTGGCGAATAATTTTCTGATGATGTTCGTGGGCTGGGAAGGCGTGGGGACTTGCAGTTACTTGCTGATCGGATTTTATTTTCACCGCAAATCGGCGTCGGACGCGGGGAAGAAAGCGTTCATCGTCAATCGCGTCGGCGATGCGGGATTTTTGCTGGGAATTTTTCTGTGCTCGGCGGTGCTGGGGACGGTGCGCTTCAGCGATATTGGACCGGCGCTGGTGGCGGGACATTTTCAAATGGGCGATCCGCGGCTGACGGCGATCGCGCTGCTGCTGTTTGTAGGCGCGGCGGGAAAATCGGCGCAGATACCGCTGTATGTGTGGCTGCCGGACGCGATGGAAGGGCCGACGCCGGTGAGCGCGCTGATTCATGCGGCGACGATGGTTACCGCGGGCGTGTATATGGTGACGCGCACGAACGCGATTTATCAATTGGCGCCGAAAGCGATGGGAGTGGTCGCGCTGGTGGGAGCGATTACGGCGCTCTTCGCGGCGACGATTGGCGTGGTGCAGAACGACATCAAGAAAGTGCTGGCGTATTCGACGGTTTCGCAGCTTGGTTATATGTTTTTGGCCTGCGGCGTGGGCGCATTCACGGCGGGAATTTTTCACTTGATGACGCACGCGTTTTTCAAAGGGTTGTTGTTTCTTGCGGCGGGCAGCGTGATCCACGCGCTTTCGGGCGAGCAGGACATGCGCAAGATGGGCGCTTTGTCGAAGCGCATTCCGGTGACGTATTGGACGATGCTGGCCGCGACTTTGGCGATTGCCGGGATTTTTCCGTTTGCCGGATTTGTCAGCAAGGATTTGATTCTGGGCAAGGCTTACGAAAAAGATGTGCTGCTGTGGGCCATCGGATATTTCACGGCGGGCATGACGGCGTTTTATATGTTCCGGCTGATTTTCATGACGTTCCACGGCACGTCGCGCGTGGATCACGAGGTGGAGCATCACATCCACGAATCGCCGAAATCCATGCTGGTGCCGCTGGTGATTCTGGCGGGGCTCTCGATTGTGGGAGGCTTGATCGGCTGGCCGGAAATTCTGGGCGGCAACAGCCACTTCGTGCATTTTCTGGAGCCCGTTGTGGGCATGGCGCACGCAGCGCGCGTGGAGCCGCCAAAGGGGCCCAGCTCGCGCATCGGTGAAATTAATTTGATGCTGATGTCGGAAGGCCTGGTGGTGCTGGGAATTTTGTTCGCGTGGTATTTGTACATCAAGCGCACGGAATTGCCGGCGAAGATTGCGAAGAGCCTGAACGGATTTTACGAGCTGGTGTATCACAAATATTACGTGGACGAGATTTACGACGCGCTGTTCGTGAATCGGGCGAAAGATTTGGGATTGGCGCTGGGCTGGTTCGATACCCACGTGATCAATGGCGTGGGCGTGGACGGCGCGGGGTGGCTGACGCGATTTATATCCCGCGTTTCGATATGGTGGGACACATGGATTGTGGATGGCTCGGTGAAATTGGGCGCGCGGATTGTGTGGGTGCTTAGTTTTCCGGTGCGCTTGATTCAGGACGGTTTGGTGCAGAGTTACATGCTGTTCATCGTGATTGGGTTGATCGGATTCTTGGGCTATTACTTTTATTTGGCGCATCACGCGATGCACTAGATTTTGATGTGGGCGGGCACGGGCTGCAAATTGCTGGAGTAGAAGAACGCGAGGGAACGGATGCTCTTTTCCGATAGCCATATTTTAAGCACGATCCTGTTCACGCCGCTGATTGGCGCGATATTGATGCTTTTTATTCCGCGCGAACGGGCGGACCTGCATCGCTGGATGGGCAATCTGTTCGGGTTCCTGGGGCTGCTGGTCTCGCTGCCGCTGATCTGGCGGTTTCAATCGGGAGCGGGCGCGCCGCAATTTCAATTTGTGGAGAGTGCGAGCTGGATTCCTTCGATCGGGGCGCACTTCACGCTGGGGATTGATGGGCTGAGTTTTCTGATGGTGATGCTGACGACGGTGCTGGGCGCGATTGCGATTTTGTCGTCCTGGTCGGCGATCCACAAGCGCGAAAAGGAATATTACATTCTGCTGTTGCTGCTGCAGACCGGCATGCTGGGCGTTTTCATGTCGCTGGACTTTGTGTTGTTTTACGTTTTCTGGGAAGTGATGCTGGTGCCGATGTATTTCCTGATCGGAGTGTGGGGCAGCGAGCGGCGGCTTTATGCGGCGATCAAATTTTTCCTGTACACCTTGGCCGGGTCGGTGCTGATGCTGCTGGCGATTCTGGCGATTTATTATTACCGCAATACTTTTGATGTGCGCGAAATCCTGGCGCATCCTTTTACGGCGCAGGCCGGGTGGCTGCAGAAGTGGCTATTCTGGGGATTCTTTTTCGCGTTTGCGATCAAGGTGCCGATGTTTCCGTTCCACACGTGGTTGCCGGACGCGCACACCGAGGCACCGACGGCTGGTTCCGTCATCTTGGCCGGCGTGCTGCTGAAAATGGGGACGTACGGATTTCTGCGATTTTCGCTGCCGATGTTTCCGGATGCGACTGTGAAGTATCGGGGAATCGTGATCGTTTTGTCGCTGATCGGAATTATTTACGGGGCACTGGTTTGCATGATGCAGAAGGACATGAAGAAGCTCATCGCGTATTCGTCGGTGAGCCACATGGGATTCTGCACGCTGGGGATTTTCGTGCTCACGCCGCTGGGACTTTCCGGCAGCATCATTCAGCAAATCAATCACGGAATTTCCACCGGCGCGTTGTTCCTGCTGGTGGGCGTGCTGTACGAGCGGCGGCACACGCGGCTGATTTCGGAATTCGGGGGACTGGCGACGCCGATGCCGAATTTCGCGGCAGTGTATTTGATTGTTACTTTGAGCTCGCTGGGCATGCCGCTGCTGAACGGATTTATCGGTGAATTCACGATTTTGCGCGGCGTGTTTGAGGTGAGCTGGCAATGGGCGGCGTGGGGCGTATTTGGGGTGATTTTGGGCGCGGCGTATTTGCTGTGGCTGTACCAGCGGGTGATGTTCGGCTCGGTGACGAATCCCGCGAACGAGCATCTGCCGGATCTGAATGCGCGCGAATATGCGACGCTGATTCCGCTGGTGGTGCTGGCGTTCTGGATTGGAATTTATCCGGCGCCGCTTTTTAAAGTGGTGGAGCAACCGGTGCATCGGCTGGTGGAATGCGTGCGTCCGGGATATTACGCGGAGACACATTCGCCCGGCGAGAACGCTGCGGCTGCGGCGGTGGAATCCGGCGCGACGGCTCCGGCGGCGAGCCCGACTGGCGCACAGGCCGAGGTGAAATAGATGCCCTGGCAGAAAATTTTCGAGCAGACGCGCGGGGATTTCTTCCTGGTGCTGCCGGAAGCGATGCTGATATTTTTCGGGCTGGCGATTTTACTGAGCGATTTTCTGCTTACCAAGCCGCAGAAATCCTGGAATGCATTGACGGCGATGCTGGGCGTGGTGTTCAGCGGCGGCTCGCTTTACATGCTGCGGGCGTACGCCTCTGCGCCTTACGGCCCGACGCCGGGTTTCTACAATTCGATCGTGATTGATCCGTTTTTTATATTTTTTGGCTTCTTGTTCCTCGCCTCCACGGCGCTGGTGATTTTGATTTCGGTGCGTTACATGGAGATTGAGGACGAGCAGCACGGCGAATATTACGCGCTGATGCTGTTTGCCACCGTGGGGATGATGTTTCTGGCGTGCGGGAACGATCTGGTGGTGCTGTTCCTGGGCCTGGAGACGATGGCGCTGAGTTTTTACGTGCTCAGTGGATTTTTGCGGCGCGACCGGCGGTCGAACGAAGCGGCGATGAAGTACATGCTGATGGGAGCGTTCAGCTCCGGCATTCTGGCTTACGGATTTTCGATTTTGTATGGGCTGGCTGGCTCGACGAACCTGGCGGTGATCGAGGAAGCGATTGCGTGGCGGCACGTGCAATTTCCGGGGACCGATCTGCTGACTTTTCTCGCGCTGGGGACCGTGGCTGCGGGAATATTTTTCAAGATTGCGGGCGTGCCGTTTCATCAGTGGGCGCCGGACGTTTACGAGGGGGCGCCGACGGGAATTACGGCGTTCGTCAGCGGGGCTTCGAAGGCTGCCAGCTTCGCGCTGCTGCTGCGATTGTTTCTTACGGTCTTCTGGCCGGTGAATCTGGATTGGGTGCGGATCATGGAGGCGGTGGGAGTGCTGTCGCTGACGGTGGGCACGCTGGCGGCGATGACCCAGACAAATATTAAACGACTGCTGGCGTATTCTTCGATCGCGCAGGTGGGATACATTCTGCTGGGATTTGTGGCGGCGGTGAATCCGGACGGGACTTTGCACGAGCGCGGGTTGCAGGCGATGGCGTTTTATTTGTTCGTGTATGTGTTTTTCAATACCGGGGCGTTCGCGGTGGTGATTTTGTTGCGGCGCAAGGGGATCATCGGCGACGAGATTGATGATTTGAATGGGTTGATCGAGCGCAGTCCGGGCGCGGCCGTGCTGATGCTGATTTTTCTGCTGTCGCTGGCGGGGATTCCGCCTACCGCTGGATTTGTGGCGAAACTTTTAATTTTTTGGGCGCTGATCGAGACGCATCACACGGTGCTGGCGGTTGTGGGCGTGCTCTATATTCTGCCGGCGGTGTACTACTATTTCCGGATGGTGGCGGCGATGTGGGTGCGCGAGTCGAGCGACAAGGTGCAGCCGGTGATTTCCTGGGCGCAGAAATTTGCGCTGGGGGCGATGGTGATTGTGACGCTGGCTGCGGGAATGTTTCCGGAGCAGTTCCTGCGCTTGGCGACGTATTCAATATTGACGCCGTTTGGACAGTGATGGGCGGCCAATGATCAGCAGACAGTTGACCGGCAGCGCGTAATGTCCTCCCCAAGTCCAGCTCCTCGTAAACGACCCAGCAGCGGCGCGACGCAAGTGGCGATGGCTATGGAGCTGCCCGTGATTCTGATATTCAGCATCGTGATTGCCGGCGGTGCGGGATATTTGCTGGACCGCTGGCTGCACACTTCGCCGCTGCTCACGCTCATTTTGGGTTTTCTTGGTTTCGGCGCGGGTGTGTGGGATGTGATTCGCCGGCTCTCACGCGCGGAGAAGACGGACGGCGGCGCCAATGGCGGGGGATGAGGAATTTTATAGCGACGCGGAGCGCCGGATCGAGTGGCTGATTGCGGGGATCGGCGCTGTGGCAACGGCCGCGACTTGGTTCTTTTGGGGCAACAGGGCTGCCGCAGGATTGGCAGCTGGAGCGATCCTCTCCTGGGTAAATTATCGCTGGATGAAGCAGGGAGTGGACACGCTGGCGCGGCTTTCGACGGCACAAGCGGGGACGCAACGGGCTCAGGTTCCTGCCAGTGTGTATCTGAAATTCCTGGGGCGCTACGCTTTGCTGATCGTCGCTGCGTATGCTATTCTGCGGGCCTTTAGACCTCCAGTAGCAAGTTTGCTGGCCGGTTTTTTTTCCGTGGTTGCCGCAGTTCTGGTGGAAATGGTGGGGCAGCTTTTCCGGCGCAGCCCGCCTCCAGACGCGAGTTCCTGAAAGGGTGGAAATGGGCGAGGGATTACTGCGGGTTACGATTGCGCTGAACTACTTGCTGGGAAAGCCGGTGAGCGCATTGCTTGCGGCTCTGCACATCCATCCGGCCAACGCTGAATTTCCGATTCCCAACCATGTGGCTGTCGAGATCGTGGTGTTTGCGCTGGCCGCGGTTTTCTTTTTGTGGCTGAAGGGCCGGATATCGGTGGGCCGCCCCGGCGGCACGCAGCAGTGCATGGAAGCGCTGCTGACGAATTCGATGGGCGTGGGAATTCGAGATTTGCTGGACGATAACGTCGGGCATGACGGACAGAAGTACGTGGCGATGCTGGGCAGCATCGGGATTTTTGTTTTGTTCTGCAACCTGGTTGGATTGTTTCCCACTTTTGTCTCTCCGACTGCGGTGGTGTCTGTGCCGCTGGGTTGCGCGATTGTGGTGTTCATCTATTACAACTGGGTGGGGATCGTGAAACATGGGCCGCTGGGACACGGGAAGCATTTCCTGGGACCGGTGCTGGCGATGTCGCCGATCATGCTGCCGATTGAAATCGTCAGCAACCTGGCGCGACTGCTTTCGCTCACCGTGCGTCTTTGGGTGAACATGTTCGTGAGCGAAACGCTCTACATTCTGTTTCTCGGGTTGATGCTGGAGATGTATTTGTTCATGGGGCATCTGGGAAAATGGGGCTACGTGGGCGCGCTTATTCCGCTGCTGGGGCCCGTGCCGTTTATTCTGCTGCACATTTTTGTGGCGGTATTGCAGGCGTTCGTTTTTACGATTTTGCCAGTGATTTATGTGGCGGGCGCGGTGGGCGACGAGCACTAATACTCTGCACGACTTCATACTTTTGCAGGATGGCATTATCGCTGCCAGTGTGATCCCGGCTGCTTGAGGATGACGGGAGCCACCGCCTGGCGGCAAATTCATAACGAGGACGAGGAGAACACCATGAAGAGGTACGCGTTGTTTCTGCTGGGAGTGGTCGCGGTGATCGATGTTTGCCCCGGCGGCGTTTGCGCAGGGAACGGCAGGGGAAGCTGTGGCGACGAATTGGGTGGCGATCACGTCGGGTTTCGCGATGGCGATTGCTTCGGCGGCGGGCGGTTACGCACAGGCGAAGGCTACCGCGGCGGCTTGCGAAGGATTGGCGCGCAATCCTGGAGCGGCAGCGGCGATTCGTTTTGCTTTGATTTTGGCGCTGGTATTGATTGAATCGATGGCGCTGTACACGTTTGCGATTGTATTTTTGAAAGTGAAGTAACGATTCGGCGGGGAATTCGGGGCCCGGAAGTTCGCGTTGCAGCGAGCTTCCGGGCTTTTTTTATTTGTGGCGCGGTTGGATGGCTGCCGGCGCTGAGTGCTTCGGGGTTGACGCCCGGGCAAGCTGGGGCGCAGCCCTTCGATCCCGCGCAGCGGGATCTCAGGATGAATCGCCCTGTAGGGCGATTCACAAGCAGCGCCCCTACAACTGCAAAGGCAACGGAGCCGGCGGGACGCCGGCGCTACGAAAAGTGTGGCTCTTCACGGGGCGCCGGCGCGTGCGAGGGCGGGTCTGAGACCCGCCACAACGAACACAAAGTCTGCACGGATGGCTGCGATTGGCTACGGTCTAATGCAGGGAGAGGGAGTCGGCGGCGGCTTTGGCGAAGTCCAGGACGCGGCTGGGGAGGATGCCTAGGTAGAGGGTGCCGATGGCGGCGATGCTCAGGGCCAGGACCAGGGCGGGAGCTACTTTCGATGGCGTGTAATCTTTCGAGGGCTCCCAGAAATACATGGCGATGATCACGCGCAGGTAGTAGTAGGAGCCGACGATGCTGTTGAGGGCGGCGATTACCACCAGCCAGACGATGCGCGAATCGAGCGCGGCTTGAAAGGCGAAAAATTTTCCTAGGAAGCCGCCGGTGGCGGGCAAGCCCAGCAGCGAGAATAAAAACAGGGTGAAGCAGGCGGCGAGGACGGGCTGCTTCGTGCCGAGGCCGGCGTAGTCGGTGATCTCCAGACGTTGTTCGTCGCGCTGGCCGAGGTGCGCGATCACCAGGAAGGCGCCGACTTTCATTAGCGCGTAGGCCGCGAGGTAGAAAAGTACCGCGGCGACGCCGTAAACGGTGCCGGCGGCGAAGGCGACCAGAATGTATCCGGCGTGCGCGATGGAGGAATAGGCGAGCATGCGCTTCACGTTGGTCTGCACCAGGGCGGCGAAATTGCCGATGCACATGGTGAGGATGGCGGAAATCCAGATGACCCAGAACCACAGATGGTCCGCGGTGCCGAACCCGACGTAAAAAATTCGCAGCATCAGCGCGAAGGTGGCGGCTTTGGGGCCGGAGGCCAGCAGCGCGGTGACGGGCGTGGGCGCGCCTTCGTAAACGTCGGGGCCGTAGATCTGGAAGGGCGCGGCGACGACTTTGAAGCCGAGGCCGACGAAGATCAGCGCGAGGCCGACGATGGAGAGGGAATCGAGGCGTCCTTGCGCGGCGATCAGTTTTTCGAGCGCGGCTTGCACCTGGTCAATGCGCGTGGTGCCCGTGGAGCCATAGACCATGGCGATGCCGTAGAGAAAAAACGCGGTGGCGAAGGAGCCGAGAATGAAATATTTCAGCGCGGCTTCGTTGGATTTTACGGCGCGGCGGCGGAAGCCGGCGAGGATGTAGGTGGAGATGGAGCTCATTTCCAGGCCGATGAACGCGGTGACGAGTTCGTTCGCACCGGCGAGGATGCCCATGCCGGCCGCGGCGAACAGGACCAGCGAATAATATTCGCCGCGCTGGATGCCTTCCTGGTGGAGATATTGCATGGAACCGAGAATCGCGAGGGCCGCCGAGACGATTACGACTACGTGGACAAAAATGCTGAAGGTATCGGCGCTGATCAGATTGTTGTAAGCCATGCCCGGATCGAGGGCCATGAGTCGCACGGAGGCGAGCGCCACGAGCGTGCCGGCGAATGCCAGCCATCCCAGGACGCGTTGTTTCGCCGGGCCGAGGAACGGATCCGCGACCATGATCACGATGCCGAAGAAGCACAGGACCAGTTCTGGCGCGAGGCGATGAAGATTCTGGACCTGCTCGGCGGGGAACTGGATCACGGCTGCACCGTCCGTGCGGCGATGGAGGCGAGCGAGCGGTCATGCAGCAATTGCGGCAACGGTTGCGGCTGCGATTCCGGCGGCGCGAGAAGCAGCTTTTGTCCAGCGGCGAGCGCGGGAGGCTGCTGCTGAGGTCGCGTGAAGGCGTTCTGGGGGTGGCCGGCTTGCGTCTGCTGCTCCAGGCTATTGGTGGCGGCTTGCATGCGGTGCGTGAAGAGCGGCGAAGCAACGCCCATGAACAAGAATCGCGACGGCGACGGTGACGAGAATGAAGCGTTCGCGGCCGGAGGCGTCGGGCAGCGTGCGATTTTTTTCGTTGGTGAGTTCACCGAGCGCGACGCGTTGGTAGGACCACAGCAAATAAATCGCGGAGAGCACGGCACCGCTGGCAGCCCACGAAGCCCAGGCGTGGTGATACTGAAAGACGCCGATGAGGATGAGGAACTCGCCGATGAAGCCGTTCAGAGGCGGCAGCGCTAGCGAGGAGAGGCACACGAACAGGAAGAAGGACATCAGCACCGGCATGGGATTCACCAGGCCACCGAATTCCTTGATTTCGTAGGTGTGGCGGCGATCGTAAATCATGCCCAGGCCGAGGAAGAGCGCGCCGGTGGAAACGCCGTGGCTGATCATCTGGAAAACCGCGCCTTGAAATGAAATGGTGGTGAAGGAAAAAATTGCCAGGACGACAAATCCCAGGTGGCTGACGGAGGTGTAGGCGATCAGGCGCTTGAAATTGGGCTGGATGGTGGCCACGAGCGCGCCGTACACGATGCCGACGATTGCGAGCACGCCGATCAATGGAGCCATGCGATGCGCGGCGTCCGGGAAGAGCGGCAGGCAGAAGCGCATCATGCCGTAGGTGCCGAGCTTGAGCATCACGCCTGCAAGAATCACCGAGCCAGCCGTGGGCGCTTCGGTGTGCGCGTCTGGCAGCCAGGTGTGCAGCGGGAAGAGCGGGACTTTGATGGCGAACGCCAGGAAGAAGGCGCCGAAGAGCCAAAGCTCGGTGTGCGGCGGAAGCAGGATGTAACCGCGTTGCAGGCGCGCGGCGAGTTCGGGCAGGTCGAAGGTGCGGACGAGGCCGTGCGTGCCGCTGAGGTTGTAGAGCCACAGAATCGCGACCAGCATCAGGATGGAGCCGAGCATGGTGTAGAGAATAAATTTGACGGCGGCGTAGATGCGGCGGGTGTGGCCCCAGATCCCGATCAGGAAATACATGGGAATGAGCGTCATTTCCCAGAAGACGAAGAAGAGGAAGAGGTCGAGCGAAACGAAGACGCCAATCATGGCGGTTTCGATGGCGAGCAGCGCGACGAAGAAGCCCTTGACGTTCTCATGGATGGAATTCCAGGAGCAGAGGATCGCGAGCGGCGTCAGGAAGGTGGTGAGCAGGACGAGGAACAGGCTGATGCCGTCCACGCCGATGTGATATTGGATGGCGTCGCCGATCCAGCGGTGATTTTCGACGAACTGGTAACCGGGATTGGCGGAATCGAAAGTGGGCAGCAGGAACGCGAGCGAAATCACGAATTCCGCGAGCGAGACGGCTAGCGCGATGCGGCGAATCCAGGTGTGATCGTCCGAGCGCAGCATCAGAAGCGCCGGCAGACCCAGCAGCGGCAGGAAGATAATCACCGAGAGCAAATGAGATTGCATTTCCACGCTAGCGCACCATCCCCCAGAGTCCGATCATTAATACGGTGACGCCGACCGCGCCGATCACCACCCAGGTGGCGTAGCTGCGGGCGTTGCCGGATTGAATTTCGCGCAGCTCGCTGCCGGATTCGCGGGCGACGCGGGCTACACCGTTCACCGTGCCGTCAATCACGCCTTCATCCACGACGTGCCAGAGCACGTTTGTGGAAATCCAGAGCAGCGGCTGGATGATCGCGGCGTTGTAGAGTTCGTCCACATAATATTTGTGAAGCACCAGCGTGTAAGGGCCGCGCAGGCTTTCCGCCAGTTTTTTCGGCGTTTGCGGGCTCTTGATGTAGAACCACCAGGCGAGGAGCAGGCCTGCGAGCGCGACGATCACGGGCGGCCCCGCGAGCGCGTGCAGCAACTCCGATGCGTGGCTCGGATTTACCGGTAGCTCCTCCGGATGGAGGACACGAATTTCCGGAGCGCCCGCTTCTCGAAGGAGATTCCTGTGTTCAAGTTCGTTCGGCGCGTACGCGGTGAATACCGGGATGCAGGAATTTGTCGAAATATTCCGTGCCGCCGACGAGGTGCGGCGCGGCGACCCATCCGCCGACTGTCGATAGGATGGCGAGGAAGAATCAGGGGCACGGTCATGCTGCGCGGCGATTCGTGCACGTGGACTTCATGCTCGTCGTAACGCGGCTTGCCGAAGAACGTTAGGAAAATCAGGCGAAACATGTAGAACGAAGTGAGGCCCGCGCCGATGAGGCCGAGCAGCCAGAGGAAGATGTTGGCGTGGGGGCCGGAGCGCGCGGCTTCGAGGATTTCGTCCTTGCTGAAAAATCCAGCGAAGCCCGGGATTCCGGTGATGGCGAACGTGGCGATGAACATGGTCCAGAACGTGATGGGGATTTTCGTGCGCAGGCCGCCCATGTGCGGCATTTCCTGGTCGCCACCCATGGCGTGAATCACGCTGCCGGCGGCGAGGAACAGCAAGCCTTTGAAGAACGCGTGCGTCATCAGGTGAAAGACGCCGGAAGCGTAGGCGCCGACGCCGAGGCCCAGGAACATGTAGCCGAGCTGCGAGACGGTGGAATAGGCGAGAACTTTTTTGATGTCGGTCTGCACCAGGCCGATGGTGGCGGCGTAGAAGGCGGTGAGCGCGCCAATCGAGCGCGACGACGAACATCGCGACGGGCGCGCGCGAGAAAAGCGGATTCATGCGCGCGACCATGTACACGCCGGCGGTGACCATCGTCGCGGCGTGGATCAGTGCGCTGACCGGCGTGGGGCCTTCCATCGCGTCGGGCAGCCAGACATATAGAGGTAGCTGCGCGGATTTGCCGATGGCGCCGGTGAAGAGGAGCAGGCAGATGGTGGTGAAGATGCCGGTGGAGACGGCAGCTTCCGGCTGCGCGCTGACGAGCTGTTTGAAAATGGTGGCGAAGTCCACGGATTTGAAAGTCCAGAAAAGGAGGAGGATGCCGATGGTGAAGCCGAAGTCGCCGATGCGCGTGGTGATGAAGGCTTTTTTGCCGGCGCTGATGGCGGATTGTTTCAGGAACCAGAAACCGATTAGCAGGTAGCTGCAGAGGCCCACGCCTTCCCAGCCGACGAACATGAGGACGACGTTGGCGGCGAGGACCAGAGTGAGCATGAAGAAGACGAACAGATTCAGATAGCTGAAGAAGCGGTAGTAGCCTTCTTCGTGCGCCATGTAGCCGGTGGAGTAGATGTGCACGAGCAGGCTGACGAAGGTGACGACGCCGAGCATGATGATGGTGAGCTGGTCAACTTGTAGGGAGAAATCTACTTTGAATTGGCCGGCGGTGATCCAAGTGAAGTAGGTCTTGACCCAGGGGATCTGGTCGGTGGGAAGCTGTGCGAATTCGCGAACCAATTCCGCAAATGCAAGAAATGCCAGAGCGATCGAGCCGATGGCCGACCGAATTTACGACGGTCTTGGAGAAATTCTTGCCCAATAAGCCGTTGATGGCCGCGCCGAGAAGAGGCAGCGCGATGATGATCCAGAGATGGTCGAGTATGAACATTAGAATTTGAGTAGGTTGATCCGTTCGATGTTCAGAGTTTGGCGATTTTGATACAAGGTGATGATGATGGCGAGGCCCACCGCAGACTCGGCGGCGGCGACGACGATGACGAAAAAGACGAACACCAGGCCATCGAGCTGGTTATGCGCGCGCGCGAAAACGACGAAGGCCAGATTTACGGCGTTAAGCATAAGTTCGATGGCCATGAAGATGGTGATGATGTTGCGTTTGAATACGAACGCGACGATGCCGAGGCCAAAGAGGATGGCGCTCAACACCAGGTAATACGAAATGGGGACTATGCTCATTCGTCCTTCTTCGCCAGAACCAGCGCGCCGAGAATGGCGATCAAAATCAGGATGGAGGTGGCTTCAAACGGGAACAGATACTTCTGAAAGAGTTGCGCGGAAAGATCGCGCGTGGAGACTGACGCGTTTGTGCCGCCCACGCCGTTGGCGATCTGCTGGCCGATGAGGGAGTGTGCCATCCAGTGCGCGAGCGCGAGCAGCAGGAACATTCCGAGCGGCAGACCGGCATATTTCGCGAGCTTGCTGTAGTCGGTGCGTTCTTCGACGCCTGCGTTGAGCAGCATGATCACGAAGACGAAGAGCACCATGATGGCGCCGGCATAGACAATGATCTGCACAGCCGCGATGAATTCTGCCCCCAGCAGCAGATAGAGGACGGCGAGAGAGATCATGACCAGAATCAGCGCCAGGGCGCTGTGGATCGGTTCGCGCGCGAGGATCAGCGTGACCGCGCCGATGACGGCCAGGAGCGCGCAAACGAAGAAGACGATGAAGGGCAGCGTCATCCGTGGTTCACCAGCAGCGGCCAGACCTTTACCAGCGCCGTGATCACGAGATTTGCCAGCGACACTGGCAGCAAGAACTTCCAGCCGAAGGACATCAGTTGGTCGTAGCGCAGGCGCGGCAGCGTAGCGCGCGTCCACACGTAGAAGAACATGATGAGGCCGACTTTCAGCAAGAACCAGAACGGCCCTTGAATGATGGAGAGCACCACCGGATGCAGGCAGGCCAGGCCGATCACCAGGGCTCCGGAAGTGACGACGATGAGCTGGATGCGCGCAATGCCGCGCGCGAGGACTACGGCGTCGTAGGCAAGATAAACTGCCAGCGCCAGCAGGCCCGCGGGCGGAAGGTAACGCATGAACGTCCAGGAATCGGGGAAGGGCGAGAGCCAGCCGCCGAAGAAGAGAATCGTGGCAAGGCAGGATACGGTGATCATGTTCGCGTATTCGGCCATGAAGAACATGGCGAACTTGAAGCTGGAATATTCGGTGTGGAAGCCGCCGACGAGCTCGGTTTCGCCTTCGGGAAGATCGAAGGGCGCGCGATTGGTTTCGGCGATGGCGGACATGAAATAGCAGAGGAAGCCGACGATTTGGGGAACGACATTCCAGCGCGGAATGAAATGGAGATAGTAGCCGCGCTGCGTTTCGATCATTTCGTTGAAATTGAGCGTTCCGGTGAGGAGCACGACGCCGACGACGGCGAGGGTGAGCGAAACTTCGTAGCTGATCATTTGCGCAGAGCTGCGCAGGCCGCCGAGCAGGGGGTATTTGCTGTTGGAAGACCAGCCGGCGAGCGCGACGCCGTACACGCCCATGGAAGTAATGGCGAAGACGAACATCAAGCCGATGCTGCTATTGGCGACGATGAGCGTGGATTCGCCGAGCCATTGCACGCTGGGCGGGCCGAAGGGTATCAGCGCGAGCGTGGTCATGGCGAGGGTGAGGGCCAGCACCGGCGCGAGGATGTACACGAAGCGATCCGCGCCGGGTGGGGTGAGGTCTTCCTTGAATAGAAATTTCACGCCGTCGGCGAGCGGCTGGAGCAATCCGTGCGCACCGACGTAGTACGGGCCCCAGCGCGATTGAATGTGCGCGATGACCTTCCGTTCAAACCAGGACAGGTACGCCAGCGTCGTCATCAACAAAAACATGAGACCGACGATTTTAGCTAGCGATACCACCAGGACTGGATGCTGGGTGATGAAATCCACGGCGTATCTTTGGCCTCTTTGGTAGAAGTGAGCTTGGAACAGTAACGGCCCAGAGAGCCGCTGGTAAAGAGAAAATCATTGGCCGAAAAAATATTTCCCACCGGCACGTCGTAAGACGGCTCCGACGCCTTGCAAGTGGCGGCGGATTGCGGCGCGCCACCACCGAGCAAACTGGAAACCGGCAGATCGTAGCCCGTGACGTTCTGACGGATTTCATCGAATGCAGCTTCGGGCGTGCGCAGGCGAATGGGCGCACCGACTCCCAACATGCCGAGCTGATGCGAAAGAATGCGGATCAGGTCGAAATCGCTGCGCGGACCTTGCGGGTCAATGGCGCGATGCGTCATTTGCACTTCGCCGGCGGTGTTGGTCAGCGTGCCGTCTTTTTCGTAGGAGGAAGCGGCTGGGAAGACGACATCCGCGCGCTGGGCGGTTTCGGTCAAGAACATTTCGTGAACGACGAGCAATTCCAAGCGGCCGAGCTTGTCCGGCTGTGCAGTGGCGAAAGTTTTCACAGGATTGGCGCCCACGACGTAGAGCGCTTTCAGTTTTCCGGCTACGGCTGCGTCCATCATGGCGCGCGCGGTCATACCCGGGGCGGAGGGAATTTCGGCGCCCCAAATTTTCGAGAAGCGGGCGCGTTCGCCGGAGTCGTGGAGCGAGGCATAACCCGGCAAACGATCAGGCAGCACGCCCATATCCGCGGCGCCGCGCGAATTCGAATAATCGCCTAGCGCCATGATTTTGGTCTGTCCGCCGATGCGGGCGGCGAACGAGACCAGGTCACGCAGCGCGGGGCCTTGAATTTCCGCACCGAAGAGGATCACGACGTCTTTTTCGGCTTCGAGCGCGGCCTTTAGTTGCACGAGCGCTTCGGTAGTGGGCGCGTCGAATGTGCCTTCACTGTGTGTGAGCCAGCGGACTGCGGCGCGTTCGCCGCCTTTCGCAGTTTTCACCAGATGCTTGGCCTGGCGGTGGATTTTGCTCTCCTGACCGTTGATGACGTAGAGGCGCGTCTGGTGATGGCGCACGCCGCTGCGAATCTGCCAGGCGACCAGCGGATTTTGTTGAGTGACATCGTTGCCGATCAGGAGCACCGCCGGCGCGGTGTAAATGTCGGACATCGTGGCTAGGCCGCTGGTGGCGTTCGGGCCGAGGGCTGCGGCGAGTCCGGCGTAATCGGCGGTGCGGTGATGATCAATGTTGTTCGTACCCAGGGTCGCGCGGGCAAAACGATTCAACAGATAGTTTTCTTCGTTTGTCGTGTGGTTTGAGCCGATCACACCGATGGCATTCGCGCCATGTTTGTCGCGAACCTGTTTGAGGCGACGCGCCACTTCTTCGAGCGCGTCTTCCCAGCTTGCCGGTTCGAGCTTGCCATTGCGGCGCACCAGCGGCTGGCGCACGCGTTCGGCGTGGGTGGTGAAATCGAAACCGAAGCGGCCCTTGCCGCAGAGGAATTCGCCGTTCACGCCGGACTGATCGCGATTATTGGCGCGCAGGATTTCGTTGTTGCGCACGCTGAGGGTGGTCTTGCAGCCGTTCGAGCAGTGCGTGCAGGGATTGGGAACGTATTGCATTTCCCACGGGCGCGTCTGGTAGCGATAGGTGCCGCTGGTGAGCGCGCCGACGGGGCAAACATCAATGCACATGCCACATTCTTCGCAGGCCAGCTGGCCCGGCTGGTTGGGAATGATCACGGAATGTACGCCGCGCGCGCCGACGCCGAGAGCTTTTACGTCCATGCCTTCATCGCAGACGCGCACGCAACGGAAGCACAGGATACAGCGCGGAGCATCGAAATAGACCAGCGGCGACCACTTTTCTTCGGGGTAGTGCAATTTTTCTTCGGTGAAACGGCTGTGGTCGAGGCCGTAACGGAAGGTCATGTCCTGCAATTCGCACTCGCCGCCTTTATCGCAGACGGGGCAATCGAGCGGATGATTGGAAAGCAGGAACTCGATCATGTCCTTGCGCGCTTTGTGCACTTGCTCGGTGTCGGATTTTACGACCATGCCTTCGGTGGCGACGAGCGTGCAAGCGGTCTGCATCTTGGGCATCTTTTCCACTTCCACCAGGCACATACGGCACGCGGCGACGGATGATGGCGTGACTCCCGGGTAATAACAGAACGAAGGGACTTCGACACCCTGTTTTTTGGCCGCTTCGATTACCAGCGTGCCGGCGGACGTGACGACCTGCTGGCCATTCAAAGTGAAAGTGACTTGCTTTTGTTCCGCCATGCGTTTCCTAGTGAGCTCCCAGAATCATTTCCGCGGGTTTGTGCGCGCATTTCCCGCGTAGATGGTCTTCAAATTCGTTGCGCCATTTCTGGACGATGCTGATGGTGGGTAGAGCCGCAGCGTCGCCTAGAGGGCAGAAGGTGCGCCCGAGCATATTTTTCGAAAGCTCGTCGATCAACGGAATATCTTCGGCGCGGCCGCCGCCTTCGTGGAAACGGTCGAGCATTTTGCGCAGCCAGGTGGTGCCTTCGCGGCAGGGAATGCACCAGCCGCAGGACTCGTGCGCATAGAAGTGCATGATGCGGCGGGCGAGGTCCACCATGCAGGTTTCTTCGTCAATTATGACTGTGCCGCCGGAGCCGAGCATCGAGCCGATCTTGGCGACGGAATCGTAATCCATGTTGACGTCAATTTCGCTGGCGTCGAGCAGCGGGCAGGAACTGCCGCCGGGGATCACGGCTTTCAGTTTCTTGCCGCCGCGCACGCCGCCGGCTACGTCTTCGATTAGCTGGCGGAGGTTGAATCCCAGGGGAAGCTCATAGATGCCGGGCTTGTTGACATGTCCGGAGATTGAATACAGGCGCGTGCCGCCATTTTTCGGAGTGCCCAGGCTGGCGTACCAATCGCCGCCGCCGCGAATGATGGCGGGCACGGTGCTGAGCGTTTCCACGTTGTTGATCACGGTGGGGCGGCCGTACAAGCCGACGACGGCGGGGAAGGGCGGCTTGATGCGCGGATAGCCGCGCTTGCCTTCGAGCGATTCCATCAGGGCGGACTCTTCGCCGCACTCGTAGGCGCCCGCGCCGGTGTGGGCCGCGAGGTCGAAATCAAAACCGCTGCCAAGAATATTCTTGCCGAGAAAGCCCTTGGCGTAGGCTTCGGCGATCGCGGTTTCCAGGATGTCAATAATGTAGCGATATTCGCCGCGGATGTAGGCATAACCTTGATTCGCACCGATGGCGCGGCCGGCGATCACCATGCCTTCGATTAATTGGTGCGGGTCCATTTCGAGAAGCGGACGATCTTTGGAAGTGCCGGGTTCGCTCTCGTCGCCATTGGCCAGAATGTATTTCGGCTTGGGAAGATCCTTGGGAACGAAGCTCCACTTCATGCCTGCGGGAAATCCGGCGCCACCGCGGCCACGCAGATTCGACTTTTTCATTTCGTCGATGATCTGGTCGGGGGTCATCTGCTGCAGCGCTTTTTCCAGGGCCTTGTAGCCGTCGCGCTGCATGTACGTGTCGATGGAGCGCGAATTGGGAATGCCGAAATTCTTGCTTATGACTATTACTTCATTGGGGTTGCGCTCGTGCAGCGCGCCGGAAATTACGGGGACGGGCTTGGGCCGCTTGCCGTCCTGCAGCTGCTCGAAAATCACGTCCACTTTTTCGGGGTCGAGATTTTCGTAGTAATCGAAATTTACCTGCATGGCCGGAGCGCCGGTGCAGGCGCCCATGCATTCGACTTCTTCGAGGGAAAAGGTGCCGCTCGGAGAGACTTCTTTATTGCCGATTCCCAGGCGCTTCTGTACGTGGGCGTACAGCTCGTTTGCGCCGCGCAACATGCAGGAAATGTTAGTGCAGACCTGGATGTGATACTTGCCGACCGGTTTGCGGCGGAGCATGGAGTAATACGCCAGAGTTTCGGTGACCTCGGTCATGTTGAGGTCCAGACGCTGGGCGATGTCCGCGAGCAGTTCATCGCTGAGCGAGCCGAAAAAATCCTGCGAGTACATCATCATGGGGATCAGCGCCGAGCGCTTCACGGGGTAGCGCCCGAGCAGAGTTGTAAATTTTTCTTCCAGTGCCGGTGGCAATTGCATAAATCCCTTTTTCCCGCCGATGTGGCGTCCGTAGAACCCGTACTGCAGCGGCTAAAGCCGCTCCGATTCTGCGCGGTTTATGTCGTGGCTAAAGCCACGACCTACAAATACTCCCGAGTTCCCGCACACACTCTAAAGCCACGACCTATGAAGAGCCCAGAGTTCTTGCCTGACTCCAAGAGCTGCACGCTCTAGCGGTCCACTTCTCCCAGGACGATGTCGGTGGTGCCGATGCAGGCGACCACGTCGGCGATCAGGCGGCCCTCGGCCAATTTAGGCAGCGACTGCAGATTCACGAAGGACGGCGCGCGAAACTTCACGCGATAGGGCTTGGCGGAACCGTCGCTGGCCACAAATACTCCGAGTTCGCCGCGCGGCGATTCGATCGCCTGATAAACTTCGCCCGGTGGCGGCGCAAAACCTTCGGTGAAAATTTTGAAGTGATAGATCAGGCCTTCGATGGAGGTCTTCATTTCCTCGCGCGAGGGAGGAATGATGCCCGGCACTTCGGCGCGGAACGGACCTTCGCTGGGAATTTTCTGCATGGCCTGCTTCACGATCTTGAGGCTCTCGCGAATTTCGGCGACGCGCACCTGGTAGCGCGCGTAGCAATCTCCGGCGGTCTGCGTCTGCACGTTGAAATCGAATTCATCGTAGCTGGAATACGGAAAGGCCTTGCGCACGTCGTAGGCGACGCCGCTGCCACGCAACATCGGCCCGGAACAGCCCATGGCAATGGCATCGGCGGCGCTGATGATTCCGACGCCCTGGGTGCGGCCGAGCCAAATTTTATTCTTGGTGAGCAGGTCCTCGTATTCGTCAATGTGGCCGGGCAGGGAATCCACGACGCGCTGGACTTTGTCGAGCCAACCAGGAGGAGGCTCAAGAGCGAGGCCGCCGATGCGGAAATAACTGGTCATCATGCGCTGGCCGGAGAGATATTCGAAAATTTTGAGAATTTCTTCGCGCTCGCGGAAGCTGTAGAGGAAGACGGTCATCGCGCCCAGGTCAATGGCGTGCGTGCCTACCCAGACGAGGTGCGAAGCGCAGCGGGTTAGCTCGGTGAGCAGCACGCGGATGTATTGCGCGCGCTTGGGGACTTCGATCCCGAGAATTTTTTCCACGGCGAGGCAATAGCCCAGGTTATTCGAAAGCGGAGCGAGATAGTCAATGCGGTCGGTGAGGGTGATGCATTGCGAATAGGTCTTCGCCTCGCAGGATTTTTCGATGCCGGTGTGCAAATAACCGATGATCGGCTCAGCTTTCACAACCATTTCGCCATTGAGCTCGAGGACGACACGAAGCACGCCATGCGTGGACGGGTGCTGCGGCCCCATGTTCAGGACCATTGTTTCTGCAGCGCCGGTGATTGTTTCGACGGTGGTGCTCATCGGTATCCCTCGGTCGGATAGTCCTTGCGCAGCGGGTGGCCTTCCCAATCATCGGGCATCAAGATGCGACGCAGGTCGGGATGGCCTTCGAAGCGAATGCCAAAGAGATCGTAATTTTCGCGCTCGTGCCAGTTGGCGGTGGGCCAGACTCCGGTGACGGAATGGACGGTGGGGTCGCTGCCATGCAGCTTCACTTTCAGGCGCAGGCGTTCGCGGCGATCCAGCGAAACTAGATGATAATTCACTTCGAAGCGCGGTTCGATGGGGAAGCGGTCCACCGGCGTGATGTCCGAAAGAAAGGAAAAGCGCAGGGACGGTTCCGTCGCGAGAAATTCGGAGATGCGCAAGAGGTGTTCGCGCGGGACCACGACGGTGATTTCGCCGCGAAATTCCAGAACTTCGGCGACCGCGGAGGCGTTCCACTCCCTGAGTTTATGCACTACTGGATGTTTGTCAGTGTCCTGTGGTTCCACTATGAGTTCGGTTCCCGAGGGCGGCAGGTTAGTGAGTCCAGTCGAGCGCGCCCTTCTTCCAGAGGAATATGTAACCGGACAGCAGAATTATAATGTAAAGCAGCATCTCCACAAAGCCGAAGACTTTCAAATCGCCGTAGATCAGCGCCCAGGGGTAAAGAAAAATTGCCTCAATGTCGAACAAAATAAAGAGCAAGCCGACCATGTAGAATTGCACGGAAATAGGCTGGCGGGCGTCGCCGGTGGGCCGCATGCCGCATTCGTACGGCTGATCTTTTTCGCGCGAGCGCTTGTGTTTGCCGATGATGGCGGAGGCCAGCACCAGGACTCCGGCCAATCCGCAGGAGAGTATAAACATCAGCAACAGCGGGCCATAGTAGTCGAGGTAGTTGCTGTTCATTTTGGTGGCGCTGTTATAATAACGAGCCGAGAGCAGCCGGTCAAATGAACTCTCGGTGACTTCGATTTTCTTATGTTCCGCCACGGTGCATGGCGAGCGCGGGGAATCAAGTTCAATGAGCTCTGGCTTCAATACGGACGTGAAAGTGGGAGAGCAAGTCTTCCACGTGCAGACTGAGGATCGCGGGCCGCATCATCCTGTGATTGATACTGTTGTGTACCAGCAGGGAAGAATTTTGCACCGGCGCGCTTCGAACTACGAGCAGGGGGCCGATGCGGCGCCTTTTGGTGCGGAAGAGCTACGGCGGCGCGTGGAGGAGCAGCATCGCGCGGTGATTGAAGCAATTCGCTCCGGCGCTTTGGACGCGGAAATTGCCTCGGCGGAAGCAGCGACGCAGGCCAGTCGCCCGAGTGGCATTCAGGTGCAACTGCTGAATCCCGGGTCGTGGTTATCGGCGGGGAAAGTTTCACTGGAGCTGGAGGTTTCGCGGAAAGCCGATCGTCAGCCGCAAGCTGGAGCCGCGGTGAAAGCGGTGATCGAAGGAGCGCTTGCGGACGGCACGCATTCCGGCACTTGTGACGAACAGGGACGCGTGCACATCCTTTTCCCGTTGCCGCCGCTGGGCAAGGGCGATCTGGCGCTGGTGATTCAGGCGCAGGCGGATGCAGCGAAGGATGAGATTCGCTTTGCGATGAGAACGCGCGCCAAGAATCCCACGGCTGGCGCGACGCAATGACGGTGACGATCAATGGTGAACGGCGCGAGGTGCCTGACGGCATGGCGGTCTCAGCGCTGCTGGAGCATCTGGGAATGCCGCGGGAGCGCGTGGCGATTGAGCGCAATCTGAATATTTTGCCGCGGGCGGATTGGAACGCGACGCCGGTGCAGCCCAACGACAGTTTCGAGATCGTGCACTTTGTTGGCGGCGGCTAGCGGCGTTCGTTCGCCGGGGACTAGGCAGGGCTCTTGGGCGGGGAATTCGCCGCCATGATTTTTCGCGCGGGATCGTTATCGCAGTAGACGCGCCATTCGGCTACGCGTCCGTCTTTCACTTGCGCCTTCCACGCCGCCGGAATCTCCCAGAAATTTTCTCTCGCCAGCTTGCCGTTGACGGCGAAGGTGCCGCGAGCTTTGCCGAACATGGCGACGAGTTCACCGCTATTGAATTCGTCCGTCACTTCGATGGCGTAGTCGGGAAACATGGCTAAGTAGAACTTCCAGCCCTGGCGCATTTGTTCGGCGCCGCGAAAGGAATTGTTCAGCGCATCCACGAAGAGGTGGTCCGGCGTCATCAGCGCAACCAGGCCGTCCACGTCATGTGCGTTGATCTTGGCGACAAAGGCCATTGCTACGTCCGCTGAGCTCGGTTGGTTCATGGCGTACAGTCCTCGCATCGAAAGCGTGTTTCGCGCGTGAGCATATCCAAAATGGCGAACGAAGTTCCAGTGGTTTGTGCCGCGGAAAGCCTGTCGCCCGTGGCCGCGCGCTGCTATTTCTTGCGCGTGAGGTGAAACGTTTCGGTCTGTTCCTTTCCGTTGGCCATTAACGTCCAGCTCTCGGAGAAGTGATCGCTATCCTCGATCTTCAGCGTCATACCGTGCATGTGCATATCGTCATTGCTGGCCAGATTCGCGGCACTGGTGAAGGCGAACACAAACTCATTGGAACTTGACGGCACGGCGGGAGTCTCCAGGTGCGGCTGATTGCCCTGCGAACAATAATGCGTCAACGCGAGGCGAATTCCGTCCGGCGTGTACATTGTCACCATTTGATTGTCTTTGTCGGACTGAAATGTCTCTTCCAGCGCGGTGTTATTCGAGACCAGGCGGATCGTGTCCTCGACATGCTTGCCTGTGTGATCCGTGCCGTCCCATTCGCCTACTAGCGTTTTCAACCGGTCAAACGCGCTTGCGGGCGCCGGTTGTGAACCAACCCGCGCGGCAATAGCCCCCAGCGCCAAAATTGCCGCGGCCGAAACGACGATCATCTTGCGCATTGCTCCCTCCTCACGGTCTCGATTGCGAATTTTCAGATATTCCTACTTCTCCACAACTTCGGCAAGTTTTTCCAGGCAGCCGGTCCAACCGCGTTGGTAATCAGCGCGCTCTTTGGCCGCGGCGGCGCGGAGATCGTGCGTGAGCACAACCTCCGTTGATTTTCCGCGCGCCAACAATTCCACGGTGACGATGGTGTCTTCGGGATGAAGCATTGCTTTGTGGCCGGCAGCGTCGGTGTGCTCGAGGTTCCAGGTGAAGGCAATCTTTTCCGGGCGCTTAATTTCAATGTAGGTGGAGTGATGGATATAGATGTCGCCCTCTGGTGTGCGTATATCCAGGATAAAGCCTCCGCCGACGCGGAAGTCGAACTGCAGGTACTTGATGACGTGGCTGGCGGCGTCGCGGCACATCCAGTGGTCCATTTGTTCCTGGCGCGCGAAGGCTTCGAAGACTCTTTCGCGCGGCGAGGCGATGGTGCGGCGGATTTCGAGCTTGCAGGCGGGGCCTGGAGTTGTGGACGTCATGGTGTTGCCTCCTCAAAATCTCTTCACTGATGCATGGATGCGGACTATTTCCCGCGGCGCCTGGATGCGGCGCTGGATTTGGATCGCGGTTGCTTCGGCGAATGCTTACGGCGTTGGACCTGGCGCTCTGCGGCGACGGAATCTTCCAAGTAGCGCGCCAGGGAATCGAGCTGGGCTTCCCAGAATTGGCGATAGTGCTCGATCCATGCGGCTGCGTCTTTCATTGGCCCTGGGAGCAGGTGGCAACGGTGCACTCTACCGTCTTTCTGGCGCGACAACAGGCCGGCACGCTCCAGCACACGGAGGTGCTTCGAAACGGCGGGGAGTGACATCTGGTATGGCGCGGCGAGGTCGCTGACCGAAGTTTCGCCGTGCTGTGCGAGGCGGGCGAGGATGCCGCGGCGGGTGGCATCGGAGAGAGCGGCGAAGGTGGAATCGAGGGGCGCGCTTGAATAGTTAACCATATGGTTTAGTATTGGCGCGCAGTCTGAAATTGTCAAGGAAAAGTTTGGGTCGAGAGCGAGCTGCTGGAGGAACTTCAGCGGCTAAAGCCGCCCGGATTCTGTGCGGTTTATGTCGTGGCTAAAGCCACGACCCACAAAGATTCCCGAATTCTCACGCACACCCTAAAGCCCCGACCTACAATGACTCGCGCGTTGTTACACGGTTTCTACAGGCCGGCGAGAAGGTGGCCGAGCTTGTCTTTCTTGGTGCGCAGGTATGAAGCGGAATGATGACTGGTGCGGGGGCGGCAGGGAACGCGCTGGACCACGCGGATGCCGGAGCGTTCGAGCTGTTCTACTTTGTCCGGATTATTGGAGAGCAGGCGCACGTCGCGAATGCCCAGCGCCTTCAGAGCTTCGGCGGCAAATTCGTAGTCGCGGGCGTCGTCGGCAAAACCGAGTTGGCGATTCGCTTCCACTGTATCGAGGCCGGCGTCCTGCAGTTGGTAGGCTTTCAATTTATTGATCAGGCCGATGCCGCGGCCTTCTTGCGGCAGATACAGCAGCACGCCGGAAGGTTCCTTGGCGATCTTGCGCAGCGAAAATTCCAGTTGCGCGCGGCAATCGCAGCGCTCGGAGGTGAAGACGTCGCCGGTGAGGCATTGTGAGTGGACGCGCACCAGCGGCGCCTTGTGGGATTTCGCGGGGGCGCGCGACGAGCCGTTTGCGGCGGGCTGCGAGGTGCCTTGCAAAGTGCCGTGCTGGACGGCCACGGCCTCTTCTCCGGGCTTGCGTCCTTCGATGCCGAAAATTCGAAACGCACCAAAACCCGTGGGCAATTGCGCGGTGGCGACGATGCGCGCCTTGCTGGACTTCACGGGTTGTTTTTTGCGCTTCATGGGAAACTTTGATTATAGCAGGGTTCGCGGAATCGGCTGGAGTGCGGGAGTCCGGAGAATTCCGCCCCAATTGGCGGCGTGGGCCATGTGGCGGCGTCCGGGTTGGATTATAAAACCAGTGGCTAGTGACGAGTGGCTAGTGGCTAGAGAACGGCGCTAGAGGCGACCGGACGCGATGCAATGCGCGACCGTGGCGAGCATTCGCGTCCCTTTACATCGCTGGCTGCTTTGGCTAACTTAGTTCGTGCGCTGCGACGGCGGCGCTCCGCGAGCAAAATGAATACAATTTTTGGCGCACAAGAGTTGGTATTCGCGCTGGTGCTGAAAGTAGGCTTCGCGGCGTCGCTCGCGGCGCTGCTGGTGCGTTTCCGTTCGTTCCGCAACCTGCTGTTCACCGAAATCCGCGATTCCGACCAAAAAGTGATGCTGCTGCTGTTCCTGACGCCGCCGCTGGCGATCGGCGTGTTTCTGCGTCTGCTGGGGGGCTACCGATTTTTCGATTTGACGCTGGAAGGCTCGTTCCTGATGGGTCTGATCGGCGGACGGATCGTCGGTCTGCTGGGCGGGTCGCTGATCAGCCTGCCGGCATTTGGCAATCACGAATGGCTTTCCAGTCCGCTGGCGGCGCTGATCGGGCTGATTGCGGGGACGGTGCGCGATTCCATGCCGGAGAAAGAGGACATCTGGCATTTCGGGCCATTTCTTTTTCTCAGCGTGCCGGAGTGGATCTGGAAATTGATTCGCTACGGCAAGGGAAATTGGGCGATGTTGCCGCTGTGGACGTGCGTCGCGGTGACGGTGGGGGAGATTGAACTCGCGGACATCGGCCACGTGCCGGAGAAATGGCTCTTTACTTATCGTCCGAGCAATTGGGGCTACTCGCTGCTGGTGGTGATGTCCTCGATGATGTGCGTAGCGATGGCCATCAAGATCTGGAACAACACGCGCATCGAAATGAACCTGGAGCAAAATCAACAGCTGCTGCTGAAAGCGCGCATGGACGCGCTGACCAGCCAGATCAATCCGCATTTTTTATTTAACACGCTGAATACGGTGTCGTCGCTGATTCGCTTCGATCCGGACATGGCGCGCGGCGTGGTGCTGAAGCTATCGAATATTTTGCGGCGGCTGCTGCGCAAGCACGAGACGTTTGTGCCGCTGCGCGAGGAACTTGAATTCATCGACGATTACCTGGACATCGAAGTGATTCGATTTGGCCGGGACAAGCTGCAGATCTTCAAGGAAATTGACGCGGAAACGCTGGAGACCTTCGTGCCCAGCATGCTGCTGCAGCCGATGGTGGAGAATTCGATCAAGCACGGGCTGGCTCCGCGGCTGGAAGGCGGACAGATACATCTGCGGACGCGCCAATCGAACGGGCGGCTGCTGATCGAAATCGAAGACAACGGAATGGGAATTTCGCCGGAACGCCTGGCGGCGGTGTACGGCGGAGGAATTGGCATCAGCAACGTGCACGAACGCCTGCGCTTGCTCTACGGCGATCAATTCAAAATGGACATACGCAGCCAGGAAGGGCAAGGGACGCAGATTCACATCGAGATTCCGGAGCTGGCTACCGCGGAGCCCTTCGCCGGTTTGTAATTGTGAATATTTTTGCCGCGGCGCGGGAGTGCGACCAATTCTCCGGAGGCGCTAAAGCCGGCACAACCGCAAAGCGGGCGAGCGACATCGTATCCGGGAGCGAAACGCGCCGGAGGTTGTGCAGGCCGCGGACAACGCTAAATTTTGCGGGCTGCCGCGGGGATAGCGTAGAATAGCGGGGCCAAAATCCCGCTCAGCGAAAAGGTGGAATGATCGACGATCAGGAAACAAGCAGCGCGCGGCCTGCAATTATATTGCTGATATTGGTGTTCCTGGTTGCCGGCTTCGGCGTGAAATTCGGATTACAGACGATGACGTGGATCGAAGGGAAGCTATGGAGTTCCGATAATCCTTGGCTCAAGAATGTTCCGCAGGCGCTGCCACAGCCGGCCGCGGCTGCGCCTCCGATGGCCATGATGGCAATGACCGCCGCGAGCGCCAAGCCGGGCAAGTCTGGGAAGCCAGCGCAGCCTCCGCCGCCCGCGCAGGTGCGGGCTTACAACTATGAATTCAAATCTCCCTGGCCGGGCAATCCCACGCCGAAGGGATCGCTCACGTACACGGAGTTCCGCTACGCTACGGGGCAGGTGATCGTCTTTTTCGATCCCGATTCGCAAGTGGACACCATGCGCACGCTGAAGACTTCCAACCCCGCGGAGTATCAAAAATTCGCGGCCGTGTTTGCCGACAAACCTCTGAATACCAATTTCGAGATGTATCAGGCGGTTTACCAGGCGACGCCCGCGCAGCTTTCGCCGCTGGCGAGCCCTTCCGAAGCGATGAGAATGAACGTGCTGCTGCTGTGGAAACTGTCCTTCGGGCTGGATCTGCAGTGCGACGGCGAGTTTTATTCTTTCGAGGGGAGCAACACCAAGGGATTTCAGTTCGGCGATCCTGACAAGAAGGTCCCCGTGGCGGTGCGCGCGTTCGACGATCGCGACCACCAGTTCCGGTTCATCTTCACGGCCGCCGACGCCGCCGCGGACAAAATCACGCAGAACGACATCAACGCGATTCTGCAGTCGTTGCAATCCGTGCCCTTTGTCGATCGTTAAGCGAACCGAGTGGGTGCCAAGGCGGGCGATCAGCGGGTGGAGTTGACGACGCCAGCGGCGAGCTCCGTGGCTTGCAGTACCTTCCGGTAGTAGGCCTCATACATCGGAATCACATCGTTTGCGCAGTACTTCGCCCGGGCGTTGACGCGCGCCTTCTGGCCCATGCTGCGCCCGCGATCCGGGCGGGTAAGAATTTCCAGCGCGCGTTCTGCGCCGGCCTGCACATCATGGGGTGCAATCAAGTAGCCGTCCACTCCATCGGTCACCACTTCGGGCACGCCGCCAACGTTGGTTGCGATTACCGGGACTTCGCAGGCCATCGCCTCCAGCGCCGCGAGGCCAAAGGATTCTTCTTCGCTGGGCAGCAGAAATAAATCCGCCAGGCCGAGTTTTTCCCGGACGTTGTCCTGCTTGCCCATAAAAAACACGTCCTGCGAGAGATTTTTTTTACGCACGATATATTCCGCGGCGCCGCGGTCGGGGCCGTCACCCATCATCACCAGCTTCGCGGGGATCTTTTCACGCACCAGCGCGAAGATTTCCACCACGTCGGTGATGCGCTTCACCGGGCGGAAATTCGAAAGGTGCATCAGGATGGGCTCGTTGTTCTTGGCCCACTGCTTGCGGGCCGACTGGTCCGCGCAGCGCAGGTACTGATCGCAATTCACAAAATTGGGGATTACTTCGATGGGGCGCTTGATTTCGAATTCGCGGATGGTGCGCTCGCGCAGATAGTTGGAGATGGAAGTGACGCCATCGCTCTGTTCGATCGAAAAGCGCGTGATCGGCAAATAGCTGCGGTCGCTGCCGACGAGCGTGATGTCCGTGCCGTGCAGAGTGGTAATAAACGGCAGCTTTTTCGGCATGGCCATCATGCGCGCCAGCAAAGCGCTTACGGAGTGCGGAATGGCGTAGTGCACGTGCAGCAAATCCAGCTGCGCCTGCTCGGCCACTTCCACCATTTTGGTCGCTAGAGCCAGGGTGTAGGGCGGGTGGTCAAAAAGCGGGTAGGAAGTTACCTCTACTTCATGGAAATGGATGCGTTCGTGTACGGAGCTTAGCCGGATGGGCATCGCATAACTGATGAAATGGATTTCGTGCCCGCGCGCGGCCAGCTCGATACCCAGTTCAGTCGCCACCACTCCCGAGCCGCCGTACGTTGGATAGCAGGTAATTCCGATTTTCATGGGACCTCCCGGCACTGTAACAGCCATCCCTCGCAAGCGGCAAGCGTGGCCGTCGAGTGGTGGTCGCTTGCGGTGGATTGCGCCAACTTGCACGGGGGGCGGTCGGATGCTAGATTCGCGCCTTCCGGTGCGACATTAGACGGAGTAAGAGGCCTTCTCGATGCTACGACTTTCGGGCAAAGTGGCGTTCATTACCGGCGGTGGCAGCGGGATCGGCCGGGCTTGCGCGCTGGCGTTCGCGCGGGAGGGCGCGCAGGTGGCGGTTGGGGGCCGAAGGAAGGAGCCGCTCGACAAAGTCGCGGGGGAAATTGGGGCGGGGGGCGGCAAGGCGTTCGCTTTGGCGTGCGACGTTACCCAGCGATTATCGGTGGAAGGCGCACTGGCGCAGGCGGAGAAGCATTTTGGGCGGCTGGACACGATTGTAAACAACGCCGGTGCGGTGGTGGTTGCGACCGTGGAGCGAACTTCAGATGAAGATTGGGACCGAGTGCTCGCCGCGAACCTGACCGGAACATTTTTCGTCTCGAGGGCCGCGCTCGGGCCGCTGCGCAGAGCGGGCGGCGGCTCGATCGTCAATATCGGCTCGGTGCTTGGGCTGGTGGCGCGCAAAGATCGGGCAGCGTACTGCGCGGCGAAGGCAGGAGTCTCCGGCTTGACGCGGGCGATGGCGCTGGACCACGCGCATGAGAAAATCCGCGTGAATTGCATCTGTCCTACAATTGTGGAAACCGAGCTGGGCATGCAATCCATTCGGCAAGCCGGGAACGCGGAGGCCGCGATCCAAAAGCGCGTGGCCGAAATTCCCATCGGACGGCTGGGCAAGCCGGAAGACGTGGCGATGATGGCGGTGTATCTTGCTTCGGAGGATGCGTCGTGGGTTACCGGCGTATCGTTCCCGCTCGATGGAGGCCTGACGGCATATTGATATGGCTATGACGCAATCTCAATCTCGAACGTTAAAGTCCAAGTCCGCCGAACGCTTGGCTGCCGAAGAGATGCAGCGGCGTTTGCGCGAAAACGAAACGACCAAACATTTTGGATTTTCGCTGGTGGTGGCAGAGCGGGGTAAAGTCGTGCTGCGGATGCGCGTGAGCAAGAAACACTTGCAGGTGCACGGCGTGGTCCACGGCGGCGTGCTGGCGGCGCTGGCGGATACTGCGGGGGGTCTGGCGACATATATGACGGCTCCGCGCGGCACACGAGTTGCGACCATCGAGATGAAGATTAATTATCTGGAGGCGGTGGAGGGAGGCAGCGTGACCGCTGCAGCCATGGTGGTGCGAATTGGGCGGCATGTGGCGGTGGTAGACTGCGATATTACCGATGATGCGCACCGGCTGGTCGGCAAAGCCCTAATGACTTTCTTTGTGGGACCGTTCAGGAAGAACCGCAAGAACAGGGCTACGTAGCGCGTGTGGACGTCGCGCCTTGCGACGTCCACGCACGCCAGATCACCAGTGAATCTTCAGAAATTATTATTCACAAGCTGTTATTCGTCCGAGTGGTCAGACCCGCCTGATCCGTTCGTGCCGTTGGTGCCGCCCTGCGCTGCATCGTCACCTTCTTTATAAAGATACTTGATGCAGTGCTTGTAAACGAGCAAGTTGGGGCTGCCGAAACGGGTGAGCTTGATGCAGTCGCGGTCGTACCATTCCACGCTGCCGCGCAGGATTTCGCCGTCGGTGAGCACCACTGCGACAGGGGTCCGCGATTGCATCTGCTTCACGAAGTAGAAATTTTCCGCGTGAGTCTGCTCCGGCGGAGCGGGTTTCTTGCGCTGCGCGCCTTGCGCCGGAACGGCTTGAATGGGACGCGCCGGGAATTGTTCCTTCACATCGGTAAGAGTAGGACGAAAAAGTTTACGGTTTACCATGAATGCTCCTTCCAGTGACTACATCTAGTTATGACTGTGGAAAAACGCTTTAGGTTGCAGACATTTTGCAAAAAACGTCAAATCGTCTGGCCGCCCTGGCGATTGCTCAACGAAAGAAGCAGCGCGTCCAGCCCCAACTGGCGGCTAATGTTCCGCTTAAGGCGATTTTCCAGGCGATCCAGCCCTTGGGTAGCCCGCGAGACCCACTCGAAATCTATTTTCCTGCTGAGAGCTTCCAGTTCACGGCGTAAATCGGGATTCCGAGCGAGACTGCTCTTCGGACCTTGGGATAGTTCGAGAAGGTCTGTGAGCAGACTATAGAACAGCGTCAGGATATTTTCAAACGATTCCTTTTCCTGTTTGGCGAGCTGCGTGGTGGCGGCGAAAATTTCCGCGGTCTTTCCGCCGTTGATAGTTTTTTCCAGCAGGCTCAGAACGCTGCGGCGCAGGCGCGCGGATTCTTCCAGATTCAGAGCCAGTGCCATGCCCGGGCTGCCGCTGGAGAGCTGCGCTGCGAGCGTGCGTTCGGAGGGTTTGGCGTCCGTGCGTTCGCCCAGAAACGATTCGATTTGCGCGACGGCGACGGGCGCGAAATGGAATTGCAGGCAGCGCGAGCGGATGGTCTGCAGCAGGGAATCGGGAGCGGGCGCCAGCAGGATGAGCGTCGCGCTTTCCGGCGGTTCTTCCAGGATTTTCAGAAACAGGTCGGCGTCGTTCCAGCGCATGGTATGCGCGTCGTCCAGTATGAAGACGCGCCGGCGGCCCTGCGGTTTGAAATACGCGGCGCGTTGCACCGCGCGCAACTGGCCCACGCGAATCATCGGGCGCGCGACGGGAGCGAGGCGGCGCACCGGATCGGGCACCAGCAGCCACACGTCCGGGTGCGTTTCGATGATCAGCGGCATGCGCTCGACCGCCGCGGCATCGGCCGATTCGCCGCGCTCGGTGAGGCCCGCCGCAATCAGCGCCGCGGGATTGGCGAGCGGGGCCATGCGCCGGCAGGATTCGCACTCGCCGCAGAAATCATCCTGCAGGCGCTGGCAATTCGCGGCTTGGGCAAACATACGCGCCAAAGTGTATTTGCCGATCCCGCGCGGTCCGGTGAAGAGCAGAGCGCCAGGAGCGCGGTCGCGGCGCAACATTCCGCGCAGCGCGGTGACGATGCGTTCGTTGCCGAGAAATTCGTGGAAGCCCATGGGATCAGCGGCCGGCGTGCAGCGCGGGGAAGACGCGCGCTGCGATTGCCGCCAAAATCTCCTTGTGAATTTCTTCAGGCGCGCGCAAGGCTTGGGCCTGCGCGTCGTAACATTCGATTTTCACCCAGTTGGGTTGGCGCATGAGCTCGTCGTAAACCAGCGACGCGGCGCGCAGGTGCGCCAGATCCGCTTCCTGCAGGTCACGGCGCAGCTGGGTGTACTGGCGTTTGGCCTTTTCGCCGACGAGACGGTGAGCTTCTTCCACGGGCAATCGCAAGTAGAGCACCAGGTCCTCAGGCGGCAGCGCGAACACTTGATATTCAAGCTCTTTGAGCCACGTCAGAAATTCGCGGCGCTTGGCGGGAGAAACGCGGGCGCCCTGGTGCGCAAGATTTGACGCGATGTAGCGATCGGCCAGCAAGGCTTTACCGCCGGCGAGATCGGATTCCAGCGCGGGGCGCGACTCGCGGCGGTCTTCGGCATAGAGCAAGGCTGAAAAATGCGGGTCAACGGATTGCAGCGGGCCGAATTCGCCGTTGAGGAAGCGGGCTACGAGCTTGCCGAAAAATCCATCGTAGCGCGGGAAGCTCACTTGGGTGAAAGCGATGCCGCGTGACGAAAACGCGCGCGCAATCATTTCCAGTTGCGTGCGTTTTCCCGAGCCGTCAATTCCTTCGAGAACGATGAATTTGCCGCGGGTGGGCATGGAGTTGAAGGACAGTTTAGCATAGGGAGGCGCTGCGGCAGGTGTGGCGCGGGGTTCGTGATTGGTGAGTAGCGATTCGCGACCTGTGATTCGTGACCCGTGCTCTGTGAAAGCTGCGCGCGCGAGAGATCGAAGAGAGATCCCTGCCTGCGGCAGGCAGGCTTCGTCGCTGCGCTCCTCAGGATGACGGCGCAGCGGGTGTTGTGGCTTTTTGCCATGTTAGAATCGCGGCGATGGCAAACGAATCGTCGGTCATCGCCGCGAACTGGGCGCACATTCAAGAACGCGTCGCGCGTGCCGCCTCGCGCTGTGGCCGCCGCGCGGATGAAATCACTGTGGTAGCGGTGTCGAAAACGCATCCGGCCGAAGCGATCGTGGCGGCTTACGAAGCTGGGCTGCGGCACTTCGGAGAAAATCGCGTGCAGGAATGGGAAGCGAAGCAGCCGAAGGTGGCGGACCTCGACGCGACGTGGCACCTGATCGGGCACTTGCAGAGCAACAAGGCGCGCCGCGCCGCGCATCTTTTTCGTCGCGTGGATTCGCTGGACGATCTGGCGCTGGGGAAAAAACTTCACGCTGCGGCGGACGCGGAAGGGAAGTGCCTGCCGGTGCTGATCGAGGTGCGCCTGGGCGACGAAGGGACGAAGAGCGGCGTCGCCGAAGCGGACTTGTTGTCGCTGGCTACCAGCATTGCGCCGTTCGCGCATCTGGAATTCGCCGGACTGATGACGATTCCGCCGTTTTTCGATGAGCCCGAGCGCGTGCGTCCTTATTTCCGCAAGCTGCGCGAATTGCGCGACGATTTGAGCAAGCGGCTGAGTCGCGCGCTGCCGGTGCTTTCCATGGGCATGAGCCACGACTTCGAAGTGGCGATCGAAGAAGGCGCCACGGAAATTCGCGTCGGTACGGCGCTGTTCGGCCCGCGCGGATCGGCCGCCTGATTCGCGCGGCCGTAGCTGGCTTGGCGCGTTCCCATTGCGCGCGGGACATGCGGATCGTCACGCAAAGCTCACGAACGTCCTCGACCTTCTCTAGCTATTCTTCTTTCTTCCCCATCCGCGAATGAACTCCGGGTTTCGGAACTCGCCTCTTTATCACGGTCACCGATTTTGCCTTCTTGCGAGGCTTGTGAGCGGACGCGCCATTGCTAACCACGTGCTTCGTCAAATCGAGAGTGAATTGATCCATCACCGAACTCTCGCGCGTGGTTTCATCCACGCCGAGCGATTGGCATTGAATCGATTTGGCGCTGACGGTGAGCCGCAGAAAGCCAAAGACATTGTCGTTGTAGGCGATGAGCGTGAGCTTGTTGCCCTTGCCATCGTTACCCACGGCGCCCGGCTGCGGCAACGCGCCATTTTTTCCGGTCTTGGGTTTGCTCAAATTGAAATAGCCGCCATTTCCCGCAACCAGATAGGGGATTTGGCGTCCGTCCGCCTTCATCACGCGGGTGTAACGTTCGTAGAGGTGCGCGTGCCCGGATAGCACCAGGTCCGGCCAGATGCCGGCGGTCTTGCAGGCGGTATCAATTTCCGCGAGCATCTGCGGGCTGGGAAAATGTTCGCTGCTGATTGTGAACGGCGGATGGTGCACGGCCAGGATCAGCGCGAACGGCGGGCTGCCTGATTGCTTGCGTTGCGCAACCGCAGCCTGCAATTGCGCGAGCAGGAAGGCGGATTGTTGCGTGCCGGCCACTCCGCCGCTGAGGACTCCCGCCGATTCGCCCGTATTCGAATACAAACCGATGATTTTTGCGAAGGGGGCGTTGAGGGTGAAGTAAACGCCGCCTTGCGTCATGGTGGTGCGTGCAAATCCTTTGGCGGCTGGATCTTTGCCCGGCGTCTTGGAGCAGAAATTTTCGTAGAAAGGCTGCAGTGAGAATTTTACCGGCTCGAGGGGAAAAAGCGCGCCATCATGATTTCCCGGAATGGCGAAAATCGGTCCGGCGTAATCGCGATAGGGATCGTAGAACTGGTCGTAGTAATAACGTTCCTGGCCAAAGAAATAGACGACGTCGCCGAGATGGAAAAAGAACGCGGGGCGGCCGCTGCTGAGATCCTTACCGGTTAGATCGTCCGTCATGGCATCGGCGACGGCAAATTGATGCGAGGGTTCCTTGATGCCGCCGGTATCGCCGACGGAGTGAAATACAATTTGTCCGGAATTCTGGATTTGCTGTACAGCGGCGTTTCCCAGGACGTCGGCCAGCGCCATCACCGGCGGATTTTTCCACGGTGCGGGAATCGCTTCGGTAACGGGGGTAGTTACAACCGAAGAGTCGGCGTAAACATCCTTTGGGTCCAAAGTGTTAAAGTTGTCGGGAGACGGTTGGGGATTGGCAAAAACAAAACCGGTGTTGGCCATGGGCGGCGCCCTCCTTTGCGGACGAGGATTCAGGTGCGAAGGGCGCGAGTATACCTCTACTTCCCGTTCCTGAGGAGTTATAGTTTGCGGCGGTGGCAGGCGCTGGACGGGCGCGCGCCACCGAGGGAATCGCGGAAGCAAATGGAAATCGCAGCGAGTGAGGGAGGCGTGTCGTTCTACGTGCAGGTGCAGCCTCGCGCCAGCCGCGACGCTATCGAAGGCGAGCACGCGGATGCCTTGAAAATTCGTCTCACCGCGCCGCCGGTGGCCGATCGCGCGAACGAAGCGCTCAGGCGCTTGCTTGCGGAGCGTTTGAACGTGCCGCGCGCGGCTGTTAGAATCGTGGCCGGCGAAAAGAGCCGCAGAAAACGGGTGGTGGTTGCAGGTGTAAAGCGCGAGCAGGTGCTGGCGCTGGTGTCAGCGGCAAAACGCCCGACGAAGAAAGCCAAGGACTGACGAAATGCCCGATATTAAGGCCATCCAAACTGCATTGCGCGCCGCCAAGCTGGACGGCTGGCTTTTTTGCGATCACCATCATCGCGATCCCATTGCGGGAAACATCCTGGGGCTCGACGCGAACGCGATGGTCACCCGGCGCTGGTTTTATTTCATTCCCGCCAGGGGCGAAGCGCGCAAGCTGGTGCACAAAATCGAGCAGGGCACGCTGGACTCTCTGGAAGGCAGAAAATTTCTGTACGCGGGCTGGGAAGAGCTGCACAAAATGCTGCCGAAGCTGCTTTCCGGCTGCAAGACCATCGCGATGCAGTATTCGCCGGAGAACAATATCCCTTATATAGGACTGGTGGACGCCGGCACGATTGAGCTGATTCGCAAGCTGAAGAAAAAAGTGGTGACCTCGGCGGACCTGGTGCAGAAATTTGAAGCCAGCTGGTCGGAGGAACAATTCCAGGGGCATCGCGAGGCTGGCAAAATCGTGGACCGAATCACACGCGAAGCTTTTCAGCGCGCCGCGAAGTTTGTGCGGGAAGGGAAGCCGCTGACGGAATTCGAGCTGCAACAGTGGATCGTCGAGCAATTTCGCGCGGGCGGGCTGACCACCGCCGAGCCGCCCATCGTGGCCGTGCAACCGAACAACGGCAGCCCGCATTACGAACCGCAGGCCGTTGCTTCGCGGCCCATACGCGCGGGCGATCTGCTGCTGCTGGATATCTGGGCGAAGCTGAATCGGCCGGGAAGCGTGTATTACGACATTACCTGGGTGGGCTATCTGGGTGAACGCGTGCCGGATTCCTACGCCAAAATTTTCCGCATCGTGAAGAACGCGCGCAACGCCGCGATCGAGTTCGTCAAGAACGCGGTGGCAAAGAAGCGCGCGGTGCACGGCTGGGAAGTGGACCGCGTGACACGCGATACGATTCGCAAAGCCGGTTACGGAAAATATTTCGTGCACCGCACCGGGCACAGCATCGGCCAGGAAGTTCACGGCAACGGCGCGAACATGGACGGGCTGGAAACGCGCGATGACCGAAAAATCGCGCCGCACACCTGTTTTTCGATCGAGCCGGGAATTTACCTGCCGGAATTCGGCGTGCGCAGCGAAGTGAACGTGTACGTCGGCGAGAACGAAGCGCGCGTTACCGGCGCCATCCAGGAAGAAATTCTTCCCTTGCTGGCTTAGGTGACCGTGAACGAAGTCCCCGGGAAGGAAGCGGCGTTCGGCGAGGCGCCCGTCAACCAAGTGCAGACTGCCGGTGAACATGCATCCGGCAACCAAGCGGCCGCGAGCGATGCTCCCGCCGCGCGCACCATTGCCCACCCACATTCCTTTGCTGCAAGTGCCGGTCGCGCCGTGCTGGCGCTGTTCGCGGCAATCGCGGCGTGGCTGGTGCCGGGCCTCGGACATCTGCTGTTGGGGCGCTGGGGCCGGGCGCTGCTGTTTTTCGTCGCGGTGGGCGGGCTGGTGGTCAGCGGTTATCTGCTTCGTGGCAATGTATTTCCTCCGCATTCCGGCGATCCATTTGGCACTCTTGGTTTTCTGGCAGACGCGGGCACCGGCGTCTTCTATTATTTTTCGCGCTTCTTCGAATCCGCCGGGCCAGACGTTTCGCGCGCCGCGGGAGATTACGGCACACGCTTCATCGCTGCCGCAGGAGTTGTGAACGTGCTGGCGGTGCTGGACACGATCGAAATCGCCACGGGCAGGAGGCGCTGAGTGAATTGCTGCCTACTGATCGCCGGCGCCCTGCGGCTCAATCATTTGGGAGCGATGCTGCTGTTCGCGCTGCTGGTTTCGCTGGCGCTGGCGTGCCTGACGCAGCGCACTCGCGCGGGCGGCGTGAAATATGCGCTGTGGTCGTTCGCGCTGTTCGTGCTGGTGGGTGTGGGCGTGGCTTGGCTGATGTATCCCATCTCGCGCTGAAGGCTTTCGCCGCGCGCCAGCGGCGTAGCGCGCGCCAGCACGGCGATTCTGCGCAACGCACCATTCGCGCCCAAAGTTTGACAGTTTTTTTGCAGCGATGTTACAGTCGAGCTAGCGCCGAGGTAGCTCAGTTGGTAGAGCAGCCGATTCGTAATCGGCAGGTCCCCGGTTCAAGTCCGGGCCTCGGCTCCATCCAACCTTCAGCTAGAGAAGCAGTTGCCAGGCTCTAGTTCGGCAGGAAACCGCCGTTTGTTGAAACGTTGGTGTTAGATGAGTTTTTTCTCATCTCCGCCCCCAGCAAATCCATCGCGCTGACGCCTGACGCCGGGACGCTCTTGACGTAGACGTTCATCGTGAGTCCGATGTTCGAATGCCGCAAGATCGCCTGAATCGTTTTATCGTCCACGCCTAGCGCGTGAAGGTTTGTCGCTAGGCCTCGGCGAGACGAATGCCAACCGTGCCAGGCGAGGGTTTTGTCCAATTCGAACATATGCGCTTCCGGTTTGTGTTCAGCCCTTGACTTCCGGCACTTCACGCATTTTTCGATCGCCGGGATAATATCGCGACGCGCGAGACATCAATCAGGCATCTAGACCTCAAAACACGATCTTGATGAGGCGCATGATGAGTTCTTCCGCAGAGAAAACCGTGAGCAGAAGAGGCAAGAGAGGCGCTGCAGTGGCGATGGCTAGACGGGTGATGTCCTCCAGTCCGAAGGGGATCGTACGCATCTCGCGCACCACAGCGTAGCTGTTGCCAAGATCTGCGAGCGACTGGAGATCACTCGACCCGAGGAGCTCCTCGGAAGGGGAAGGATCACGCAGGACCCATTTGTTTTCGAAGCTCTCGACGTAGCGCTGAGCAAGTAGGCCATAATCGGCCAATCCCTTTCTTTTTGCACGAGCCATCCCCGGAGTGAACATCACGAGCGGACCGAGAATGGCCAGGACGAAGAACGCTACAAAGCCGCCGATCTGTAACTTGAACGACAGCAAGCTCTCTCCCCTGTAAAGGACTCGACTGGCGACCAGACCGGCGAGCATGGCGCCCTGAGCGAAAAGGACCGGGCCGAACGCATAGGCGCTCTTACCGAGGAAGGCAAGACCGGCGCAGCGATCGGGATGAGTCGAGATGAGCTTCAGATCGATTCTGGAAACCTGCCAGAGGAAGCGAAACCAGATGAAGAGCCTCAGGTACCAGCGCAGGAGGAGGAACTGTACGATGGGGAGGCCGATGAAAACGTACCAAATGCCGGCGGACGTCAGATGCCAGCGTCCGCCCGGCTGGGCATACCAAGTCGGTGCGACGATCGCGACCCGACTATGCCATAGCCACAGGCCGAAGGTGTAAGCGATCAGCAAAAGCCCCAGCTCGATCGGGATGGAATTGCGCAGCTTGACGGCTGACTCAATCGCACGGTCAAATCGGGGCAGGTCCCCCGGCAATACGATACGCCGCTCGATGAAGCGGCGCACAACGGGACGTATCCGCGAGTGAACAATCAGCTCGGCACCGACGAGTACCGGAATTGCGATCAGGAATCGGACCTGCACTTCGACGTCGCGAACGAAGGAAAGCAGGCCGACGTTCCACGCCGAGGAGCTGAACGTGGCGAGGAGCAACAGCGGCAACCATGCGAGCATGGTGATAACGAGCAGCCGGCGATACAACATCTCCAACGCATCTCCGGCAAGATGCGACTTCCGAAAGAACTGATAGGTTGGTCCGCCCAATACCAGTGAAAAATCGTGTGGCTTCTCATGAAAATTCGGTTCCGACATTTTGTGCAGCTCCTACTCAACGAGTTTTCTAGTTTCTGCGCCATACGCGGGACTTCAACTTTGCCGCGTCATGATCTCCCAAAATGGGCCGCGTAGAAACTGTCAATTCTGAGAGAGCGACACTCAATCCGGGGATCTCAGCGTGTCGTTTCGCCACGCAGCCGGAAGGAGCTGTGCAAAGGCCTTCACTGAAGAGGTGTCCTTCTTGGTGAGGACCGGGATTGGCTTTGCGACGTTCTTGCCTGCTGCATATTTGTACATTTTGATTTCCTATTCACACGTGTAGAACCAAAGATCGCTGTGACGACCAGGAGACCATGCGGCGGCGACACTTTACGCCGGCGAAGTACCGAAGCTCGAGCAGCGCCACAGTTCAGGTGAAAAAGGGAGCGGGGGCTTCGAGCGGCTGGTTAGTCCTCGCGCGTGACGCCCAGCCCCTGCCGGTCTTCGACGGAAGCCTGGCGCTTATCTTCGGCAGTCTCAAACGACCGTGCAATGGTCGCGTTCAGCCGCCTTTGCTGACGCAAGAGCGGTTTGCGCCGTTCTTCCGGCAGAAAATCAATCAGATCACCGGCGAGGGCCTTCATTCGGCGCATCACCTGTACGCTGCTCGCTCCGTACACACGGATTTCGTCGAATGCCAGTGCAAGGAAGTCTTCCCAGCTGGGGTGCGGCGTCACCAGCCGCAGGTCACCGTGTCCGTCATGGATGGCCCCGATTTCCAGCCGTCGCCGTCCCAGGCGACGCAACAGGTCTTCAATCTGGTCGAGCGCCTGGACCGCCGTCGTGGGGTCGTTGATCGCGGGAGAGAGCGCCCGGATGGCGATGTCCACCAGCAGGCGGATCGCGTACTTGGGATCCTGGTCAAACGTCCTTTCCTCGCCGATGCTAAATGCCGTTCGCAATGCCTGGTCGTTAATTTCTTCTTTCGAACCGTACACGCGCAGCAGTTCCATTCCTTCCATCATGGTGTCGCCCACCGTCGCGACCACCTCCACAATCCCCCCGGAGGAACTTGCCAGGGACTGAAGCTTCATTTCGTCAATCGCCTGGATCACAAGTGGCCTTCCCGTGTAGAGCAGCTTCTGCTTCACCGGCAAGTTTCTATACTCTTCGGGTTCCGCCAGCGCGGCCGGCGCTTCGATGGGCGGATACATGGTCTCCACCACCTCGCGCCCTTGAGTTCCCGTGAATGCCAGCATGTGGTGGATTTGCAGCAGTGAAATTCTCTGCACCAGTGCAATGAACATCGCCACACTGACGAAGAGAAGGACGAGTACGATCAACGAGCTGATCAGCGGTACCCCGCGAGCTCCATATCGATCCACCCAGCCGATCCCAGCCAGCGAATACAGAAACGTGGCGGTGAAGACCCCGAGGGAATGCCACTGCACGCGGTCCCGCGCGATCCACATCGCCAATCGAGGGGAATAGGCCATGGAGCTGAACTGCACCATCACGAAACCGAGGGCAAAGACTACTCCGGTCAGCGCGATCATCCCGGTCCCAATCGCGCCGAAGAGTGTGAGTGCTGAGGCACTGCTCAGGGTAGAACGCGCGTAAGGCAGCCAGCGGTTTTCCAGGCGCGGCAGGATCATTCCCGCCAGAACAGCTGCCAGGGCATACAAGGTCGGAATTTGCCAGTTGGAAACTCGCTTCCGGCCTGGCCCCACACGGAAACCGGGAATGTTCCATTCGGACAGCTTTCGGCGGTCAAGTGGAAACGTCATGGAATTCAGTCGCTGCGTGTGATTTCGATCTCCGCGTTCTCGAAACCAATCCTGTTTGCATCCCCTTCTGTGGGCGGCAAGCCGGATCGGGCCAGGATAACTTCAACGTCCCTTTCACTTAGGTTTCTCACGACCCGCCGGTACGAGTGGAGATTCTTGCCTCGTTCTCTTCCCTCGCAACTTGTTCCCGGGTCATCCGGCCGAGAAGCTCTGTCCTGGAAGTCTTGAGTGCGTTCTCCGGGGACAGACGCGAGAACAACTCCAGCGTGCGTGCCACAAGCCCCGTCCATCCGGTTTGATCGTTGGCCCCAGACCCGCTCCGTTGTCTCCATGAAAATACCCGTAGAAAAGAATGTAACCAGAATTTCCAGCTTGGCTCACTTGCTCGCGCATCCTACACGTCTCCTGCTCTTGACACAACGGATTTACCAGCCGAGCAGGCCCCAGCGAGAGCGGCGAAGCTTTGACGGCTCGTTTTGGTCCGTCTCACGAGCCCCGCTTGCTGCCGCATAATCGAGATCTCAAACACTGCTCCGATCCTCCTTCCTCAGGTCCAGATTTCGCAAACGCAATCGGCGTGCTCCCCGCTTTCCATTGAAAGCAGTGAGACCCTCCCTTAATATGCAGCTCAGCTCCAAGGGGGAGCGGTCACCATGGATGCATTCTTCACTTCGTCCGGTTTGCTCGCGCTCATCACGCTGACGATCCTTGAGATCGTGCTCGGCGTCGACAACGTAATATTCATCTCGATTCTGTCGAGCAAGCTTCCGGAGTCGCAGCAAGGCAAGGCGCGGCGAATGGGACTCCTGGCCGCCATGGGGATGCGCGTCGTGCTTTTGTTCTCCGTGGTCTGGATCGTCAGGCTGACGGCTCCGCTTTTTTCCATCTTGGGGCGATCCATCTCCGGACGTGATCTCATCTTGATCGGCGGTGGCCTGTTCTTGCTCGCGAAGGCGACGCTCGAAATCCACGAGCGTTTGGAGGGCGAAGAAGGCCACAGCTCGGCGCGAGTGCGGCCGTCGTTTACCGCTGTCATTGCTCAAATCGCTGTGCTGGATATGGTCTTTTCGCTGGATTCAGTCATTACCGCCGTCGGCATGGTCGACGAAATCACAATCATGGTTACAGCTGTGATCCTGGCCGTCGGCGTGATGATGCTTTCAGCGGGACCCATCAGCTCCTTCGTTAATCGCCATCCGACGTTAAAAGTCCTCGCGCTGTCATTTTTACTGCTGATTGGCATCTCATTGGTCGGCGAAGGCCTCGGCATGCACATACCAAAAGGCTACATCTACTTTGCGATGGCCTTCTCAGTGTTTGTGGAGGTGATCAACCTGCGCGTCCGGAGAGTCACTGTGCCTGTTCACCTACGTGAGCCTTACGTTTGAACGCTGATTGGCTCGGCTCACTCTCACTACACGAGTACGTTTGCGGCTCTGTTTTCACTGGACAACTGCCGTACTAGGACATCAAATGTCCGGTAAGCGCCGCGGGCTCAACCGGTGGATGCAACACCATCTACTATAAAGCTGCTTTCAAAGGTGGTGTTTATGACCCAAGAGAAACGGCTTGGGCTTTCGGCGGTGCAGAAGAGCGATCTGTGGCGCCGTTGGAAGGCCAGACCGCCATTGCATGAGATTGGGCGCGCGTTCGGCAAGGAGCATTCGTCCATTCGCTGTCTGGTGTCGCGTCATGGTGGGATCGTCCCGGCGGTCCAGCGGCGCTCGTTGCGAACGCTTACACTGGGCGAGCGAGAGAACAGGTACACGCGGCCGGTCTCGATGGTCTCCACAATCGCAAACGGTATCGCAGCGGCGAACACGAGAATCGCCAATGTGGTTAGAATAGTCTCGCGTCGCAGAGTCACGTCCCCGGCCCTACGAAACGCGACGCTCTGCCCGCGGTGCGGCTCATATCCCCCGGTCCTCGCTACCCGGTGGCGCGACCCGCCTGAATGAACGCGGCCTGCCTGCCCACCTGCAGGGCCCGCTGGGGGTCCAGAAAGCCGTACAGCTCGATGATCTTGGCCACGAGTCCGGTCCAGCCGGTCTGGTGACTGGCGCCCAGCCCGGCACCATTATCGCCATGGAAGTATTCATAAAAGAGAATGTGATCGCGCCAGTGGGGATCGCTCTGGAATTTCTCGGTGCCTCCATAGACGGGTCGCCGGCCACGTTCGTCCAATGTGAATATCCGGCAAAGCCGATCCGCAATCTCCCTGCTCACTTCGAAGAGGTTCATTAGCTTGCCAGATCCGGTGGGGCATTCGATTTTAAAGTTATCACCATAGTACAAGTAGAAGTTCAGTAATGCCCGGATGATGAGCGCATTGACCGGCATCCAGATCGGTCCCCGCCAGTTGGAATTGCCGCCGAACATGCCAGTATTGGACTCGGCCGCCAGGTAGTCCACGCGGTGCTCCTGGCCGCCTACGTTTACGACGAAAGGATGTTGCTCGTGGAATTTGGAGAGCGAGCGGAGTCCGTAGGGGCTCAGGAACTCGTCTTCGTCCAGCATCTTCGTCAGAATCCGGCGCAGGCGCTCGGGGTTTAGCAGGGCGAAAATCCCGCGCTCGCCTACCCCCCAATTTCCCGGACCTGTGGGGTGGATGGTCGCTTGGAGCTCGGGAATGCGGCGCAGGCGTTCATGCAACCCAGCCATCGTCTGCGGGATGCGCTCCCGCATCGACTTTTCCATGATCGTCGTGGCGCATAATGGGAGAAGCCCCACCATCGAGCGCACCTTGAGCCTCTGAGATCTTCCGTCGGGCAGCCGCAGCAGGTCGTAATAGAAGCCGTCCTGCTCGTCCCACATGCCGTCCTGACCTGGCCGGTTCATGGCCGACCCGATGTAGCAGAAATGCTCGGCGAATTTCATAATCATGGGTTCGTAGGCGGGGTCATAAGCGGTGATCTCGAACGCTAGATCCAGCATGTTCTGGCTGAACAGGGCCATCCAGGCAGTGCCGTCCGCCTGCTCCAGGTGACCGCCGGTGGGAAGTGGCGCGCTGCGATCGAACACGCCGATGTTGTCGAGGCCGAGAAAGCCGCCCTCGAAAACGTTTTTGCCGAAGCGGTCCTTGCGATTAACCCACCAGGTGAAGTTCAGGAGCAGTTTGTTGAACGTTTGCTTCAGGAAATCCACGTCCGTCTCGCCGCGCAGGGCCTGGTCGGTTCTATGTATAAAGAGAGTGGCAAAGGCGTGTACCGGGGGGTTCACGTCACTGAAGTTCCACTCGTAGGCAGGCATCTGGCCGTTGGGGTGCAGGTAGACAGAGGACAACATCAACTCTAGCTGCTCCTTGGCGAAGTCAGGGTCCACAATTGATAGCGGGAGCGCGTGGAAAGCCAGGTCCCAGGCCGCGTACCAGGGATACTCCCACTTGTCAGGCATGGAGATGATGTCCTCGTTCAACATGTGGTACCACTCCGAGTTCCGAGAATTTCGGTATCCGGTATGGAGCGGATTAGAGCGGTGTTCGTCGAGCCAGTTGTCACCGTCGAAGAAGAAGAACTGCTTGCTCCAGAGCATGCCGGCAAGGCCTTGGCGCATTACTTTAGCTGCGCCCTGGGAAATCGAAGACGGGGTAACCGAGCGGTAAAAGTCGTCGGCCTCTTGGAGCCGCACGGTGAGGATCTTGTCAAACTCGGTGCCGAAGCTGGATGCGGTGGTTTTGCTTTTTCCGCTTTTTTCTGTCTCGGCTGGGCCAGTCAAACGCAACCGCACGGTTGACGACTGGCCGGGAGCGACCACCCGCCGATAGTGCGCGGCAACCTTGGTGCCTTGCTTTTCAGGATTCACCGCGCCCAGATCGCCTTGTACCACGCAATTGTTGATGCCGTCCTTGACGTAGGGGCTCTCGTTCTTGTGCCCAGGGAAAAGCCGCTCGTGGTTTGTTTCGTTCTCGGTGAACAGCAGTGGCACTTCGCCCTCGCATTGAAGGATGTAGGTACCCAACAGTGGATGAGCGACCGCGACCGCGCTGGTGCCGGCTAGCGCCTCGATCTGCTTGAGATTCGGTTTCCGGTCAGCTCTGTTAGATACGGCGATCCACGACGACCAATCGTTCCGGAACCATGCTGTTGGCAACAGATGCAGTTCGCACGCGTCCGGTCCCCGGTTGGTTGCGGTGATTCGCACGAGGATGTCCTCCGGGCCGTCCTTGGCATACTCCACGAAGACATCGAAGTAACGGTCGTCCTCGAAGACGCCGGTATCCAAGAGCTCATACTCCATTTCGTTTCTGGAACGACGGCGGTTGGTCTGCACCAGATCGGCATAGGGATAGGCTGCCTGCGGGTACTTGTAGAGATACTTCATGTAGGAGTGCGTCGGCGTGCTGTCGAGGTAGAAGTAGTACTCCTTGACGTCCTCACCGTGGTTGCCTTCGCTGTTAGTCAATCCGAAAAGCCGTTCCTTAAGGATCGGATCTTTGCCATTCCACAAAGCCAGCGCGAAGCAAAGGTGCTGTTTGTCATCGGAAATGCCGGCAATGCCGTCCTCACCCCAGCGGTATGCGCGCGAGCGGGCATGATCGTGGGTGAAAAAATTCCAGGCGTCACCCCCTTCGCTGTAGTCCTCTCGGACCGTGCCCCATTGCCGCTCACTGAGATACGGCCCCCACTTCTTCCAAGGCACACCCTCTTCACGCGCGCTGTTCAATCGCTTCTGTTCTACAACCTCAGCGGAGGAGAACGGGGAAACTTTCTGAATCTGACGCTCCAAGGGTCTTGCCTTTGAGTTCACGTTTTCAGCCCCTTTTCATGCCTTCGGCGCGTTGCTATAGGCTGGCGAGTGGGAGCGATTCAACTCCCATGCAGACCAACCAAAGAACCTTACGGTTCGTCCGCGCGATTTCCGCAAAAATACTAGGGGTAACTCCGTGTCTGCACAACTAGGGGAACCCCTAGGAAGTCGGAGACGCCGTGGAACTCGGTGTGGTTGTTGCTCAAGTCCTGCGCCGACCCTTTGAACCCGCAGCGTTAATGAGGCGTTGAGCCCACCGGAGTGGTGGAAAATTAAGGGAAGCTCCCCTATCGTATCCGCCGCCTACTCTGGTCTGCCACGACGGACACAAGTAGGGAAATCCCTAATCTAATGCCAATGATCTGGCGGATAAATGCCACGCAGTCGCAAGAATATAGTTGTTTGATCTTGGAGGAGTAACCTTCAGCGGGACATAAGCTGTCACAGCCAAGATCTACAGCCTTATTAAACGCGAGTGACCGAAAAGGCGTCCACATGCAGGAGACACGTCTATTGCATGTAGTTGTATATAGTGATTCAGATATGCTATATCGACATCATCGGGGCTCTTATCAGACAGAAGAAGCTTCAGACGACCTGTTCGGCGCCTGCCTTTTTCTCTTTCTTGATGGTTTTCCATCGGGCGCATAACGATGGACTCAGGAATTCGGAAATGCCCACTCTCTCGAAGAGGCAGGATAATGCACACGTTCAATCGCAGGAAGCACTCCATTTCCAGCCAAAAGAGTCTCGATAATAGTAGGCTCTCGAGTCAAACAACACTTCTCCTTGGAAGCGTGCTGAAACCGATTTCGCTGCTCTCGGTTCTGCTCACCTTCGCGTTGATGAACGGTTTCCGAGCTTCAGCTCAACTGTCGCCAAAGAATGATGTCCTGATTCTGAACGAAGTGGGCCGCTCGCATTCCCTATCCGACGTAATGGCTCGGGAGATCATCAGCGGCGTACAAAGCGCGAAGGGCCATGACGTGGAATTCTTCTCGGAAAGCCTCGACTTGCTCTCCTTGCCCGGCAGACCGTCGCCTGCCGAGACGAGGGATTGGATTGCCAAGAAATATGGCCTTAGCAAATTGGAAGCCGTCGTAGCCGTAGGACCGGACACGATCAAATTCCTCGCCGACTATGCGGATAGCATCGTCCCCCACGTTCCCGTGGTCATTTGTGGAGCCGCCGCAGACCAAGCCGGAAATCCGAATTTGGGTTCCCGATTTACGGGAACCTGGCAAAAACGGGAGCCTGGGAAGACGCTCGAAGCAGCTCTGCGTCTCTTTCCAAATACCCGTCACGTATTTGTGGTCGGAGGAAGTTCTGTTTACGACAAGATCGTAATGGCCGCTACGAAGGAATCTGTCAACGCGTTTCAGGATGGAGTGGAATTCTCCTTTCTAGAAGATTTGGAAATGGCGACGCTCCTCAAGCAGCTAAATAAACTGCCTGAGAACTCGATTGTGTTCTTTATCTCTTTCTTCCAAGATTCCGCAGGTACCAGATTCCTAAATGCGACTCAGGCTCTTCCGATGGTTGCGTCCGCTGCCAACGCTCCGGTATTTGGGATGTCGGACACGTATCTGGGACATGGCATTGTGGGCGGGGATGTGATGAATTTTCAAGAACAGGCGAAGATCACGGCCCGGATTGTTGCAAGGCTCCTGAACGGGGAAAAAGCCGAAAATATTCCTATCGAGACTCTTGCGAGTACGTTTATGTTCGACTGGAATGAACTGCAGCGTTGGCACCTTGCAGAGAGTAGACTTCCTTTAGGGAGTGTCATTTTATTTCGCAAGCCAACTGTTGTGGAGATGGCCAAACAGTTTTGGGTGCTTACACTCATTTTCCTGGTAGCTTTAGCCGTCTTTGTCGCCTACCTGGATAATAGTCACAGACGTTTGACGTCAGCAAAAAAAAGGGAAAAAGATCTAAGCAGCAAGCTGATGAACGCAGAGGAACAGGAGCGACGCCGGATAGCCGCGGAACTTCACGATGATTTCAGCCAGAGACTGGCAGTACTCTCGCTAGGTTTGGAGAACGTGGAGGAAGCAACGCCTGCTTCATTCACCGATGTGCATCAGCGACTGCGCGGCCTGATAAAATCCACGAGCGAGCTCAGCACTGATCTCCACTCCCTATCTCACCAGCTTCATTCATCCACGCTGGAGAGCCTCGGACTTGTTCCTGGTCTCGCAGCGTTGTGCAAGGAATTCACCGCCAGTCAAGGCGTAAGAATTGATTTTACGTCGACTGAGATTCCCCGAGCGATACATCCTGACACAGCCCTATGTATTTTTCGGATCGTGCAAGAAGGGCTTCGAAACTTGAAAAAGCACAGTGGTAGTCGGGAGGCAAAGGTGGACGTGCGAATGAACGGCGAGAGAGTGGAAGTCACTGTACAAGATGAAGGTTTCGGATTCGACTCAAAAGGCCAGCGCACGATTGAGGGGATTGGCATTCGAAGCATGGAGGAACGCGCACGGTCGCTGGGTGGAAAATTCGAGGTTCGTTCGGAACCTGGAAAAGGCACAACGCTTCGAGCCTATCTGCCGCTCAAATCTGGCGGGTGAACCACCGGAAGGTCTACCGGGTGTACCAGAAGGAAGTGCTGAGTCTGCGTAGGAAGCTTGGAGACATCCTCGTCGTCATAAATGTTCACCTTTTCCGTCCCTGCGCGAGGCGCCGGATAAGACTTTCTCCGCAATACTCCGCTCGGCCAAACCCGGAGCGGCCAGGCCCCGCGGCTCCGGCAGTCTAATCTCTGTCCGGGGGGTGAATTCAGCTTCGAAACTGTAGCTTACCAGTGGTCTACGCCCGCTATTTCCGCTGAAGTCAAACACCGGACTCCTTTTATAGAACTCATCAGGATCATTTTTGGAGCAGGAACGCTTAGTGCGATTGGCCACTTGCGGCCGAACTTCGCACGCCACACGGATTGTCATTTATCGCTGCTCGCGGCATCCTTAGGGAAATCCCTAGTTGTGTAGGTACGGGCAATGGCAGACCACTGACAAGCGCGGCCCAACGATTACGGCGGAGCAGGCTGCGGCACACTATAAGGTCAACAGTCTCGGATTCCCGGCCAATGCAAAGTTTCCGGGGCGCAAGGCGAGCGTAGGCGTTAAGTATTTCCATGAATTCGGGTGTAGATCTACCTATCATGGATACACTCTGCAGATTTTTGCTGCGATCAAGTTCTAAAAATCAGAGTGTGTAGGAATGAGGCGTATTCGCGCAATCGCACAAAACCACGACGGTGAGGACTTTGACCCGGGCGCTTTCGTCCTCCGGAGGTTTCGACGGTGACGATTCAACAGTCTGCGCGCCAGAAGGCCCAAATAAGCGTCGCGCTCGATGCCGCCATCTATATTGGCCTGGCGCTCTTGCTCGCCGCAGTCTGTCTGCTGATCCTGCGCCCATTCATTCCCCTGCTTGCATGGGGCATCATCATTGCTGTCGCTACTTACCCGAGCTACCGGAAGTTGCAGAACATATTGGGGGGACATGCGACGCTAGCCGCCACCATTTGCACGCTTGTACTTTTGACGGTGCTGATTGTTCCCGCGATCCTGTTGGGAAATGGCCTGGTTGCTGGCATCCAATCGGTGACCGCGCATGTGAAGGACGGGACCTCAATTGTGCCGCCACCACCACCAACGATCAGGAGTTGGCCGGTTATCGGCGCACCGCTGAATAGGGTTTGGGGTCTGGCCTCCAGGGACCTTACCGAGGCGGTCAGAACGTTTGCACCGCAAATCAAAATAGTTTTGCCCGGCCTGCTCTCGGCTTCTGCGGGAATTGGCCTCATGGTCCTGCAACTTGTGCTCTCGATTTTAGTTGCCGGAGTCCTGCTGGCCAACGCACAGATTGCCAGTGAGGCTACGTGCGCTTTGTCCAATCGCCTTTTCGGAGAGAGAGGGCCCGAGTTTCAGCAACTCGCTGGGGCAACCATTCGTAGTGTCACGTTCGGCATTCTCGGCGTTGCACTCATCCAATCGGTTCTCGCCGCCCTCGGATTCCTGGTTGTAGGAATGCCAGCGGTAGGATTGTGGGCTGTAGTCTTTATGTTTGCAGCGGTTGTTCAGGCGGGAGCTCTCGTACTGATTCCGGCAGTGATCTACGTGTTTGCGACCGCGAGCGTCACCAAGGCTGTAATATTCCTGGTGTGGTGCATTATCGTTGGGCTGGCCGATAACATCCTCAAGCCCCTGCTCCTGGGACGTGGCGTCGCGGTTCCCGTCGCCGTGGTTTTTCTTGGCGCGATTGGTGGATTTATGGCCATGGGCGTCATCGGCCTGTTCGTGGGGGCGATTGTTCTGTCCGCAGGCTACAAATTATCCCTTGAATGGCTTCGAGGAACATCCATCGCAACCCAGACGAGCTGACACCGCATGCGGGCGATTCCCTGCGGGCAAAGGAAATGCCATTCGGTTCCTGGTTTCGTGCGTCTCTCTGCAAGTGGAGTCGATACGAAGGAGGTGAGGAATCGAATGGGTCTGGGAATCCGAAGCGTGGCAGAACTTGGCCGCCAGTGGCGTGGGCGATTCGACTTTTACTCGGAGCCCGGGAAGGGGCCGAGGATCGTCGCCGAACACACCGGAGTCACGCGGATTGGCGCGGAATTTCTCTTTCCCGATTCTTCGGAGACACTCGATTCACCTAAGCGGGAAGTCGCGATGCGATCGGGTGCCGAATCTAAAGTGTTCTACGGCGCGGTACTCCGTCATTGCGCATCATTGCGGAAATTGGGCCGAAATGGCCAAAGGCGTGTCGTCGGGCTCCTATGCATATGAACATCTTCGGGTGCGATTCAACTGGCTTCGTGCGCCAAGTCCCCAATTACGAGCAGCAATATGATCGCTAGCGCTCGAGAAAAAGCCTTCATTTCTGCTCCTTGTTCGTCTCGACGTGGTGGATCTGGCTCGGCTCGGCCCAACCACTTCTGTAGCCACGTTCTTGCTGGCACCGAATTTTTGCCGGCGAACTAGAGCTGCAACTGTTCAGATTCCAGCTGACTAGTTCTCAACGCACACACACGATAGGTTTGACTCGAACCGGGGGAATCAAGGGATTCCCCTAGTTGTTTGTGAACGGAGCTGGGTCTAAACGCCGAGGAACAGCCCACATATGGGCGCGGTCGATACAACCTCACCGGCTTGTAACACTCCAACAGGACTCGCGTAACGAAATATCACCCTCGAAGCTTCCCCGGGTCCTGACCTTCTAAAGAAGGGATTTGCGGGGGCTAGGAGTTGTGCCGAACCACTCTCCTCCAGACAATTCCTACGTAAGTTACGCAACGAGCCGGTGACGGAGGTAACGGACTCGCGTGACAGCTGTCACAGAAAAGCGGAGCACTGGCGCGAGCACTGGTAGCGCAGTGGAGGCAGCCATGAACATAGATTGTTACTTTTGACAATTATATTCCCCGACCGTGAAGCGTAGGGTTCGGACGGCTGACGGGAACCTTCGGTTGCGAAGCCTGTTGCAAGCCACGGGCCAGTCCAGTTCTGACGCTCAGACAAGGAGTTAAACCATGGCAACTGTGTCCACTGACAAAACCCGGCCGCGGTTGCTAATCGCAGACGATCACACGATCTTTGCTGAAGCTCTAAAGGTATTTCTGGAGCGGACGTACCCAGTCATCGGTGTGGTAGCTGATGGTCGTGCGTTGATTGAGGCAGCCTTCACGCTTGCGCCTGACGTCATTATTATTGATGTGGCGATGCCTGTCTTAAACGGACTCGACGCCGCCCGCAAAATTAAAGAACACAGTCCCAACTTCAAATTCGTCTTCCTGACGATGCGTGCCGATCCAAATCTGGCCGCCGCGGCCCTCGAACTTGGGGCGATCGGGTTCGTTCTCAAGCATTCGGCTGGGTCGGAATTATTAAAGGCGATAGATCACGTACTGCATGGAAAATCCTATCTGAGTCCCCAGTTGAAAACAGATGATTGGGTTGAAGCAAGGTCTCGGGCCCGCCAGTTTACGAAGGAATTGACAGTACGACAGCGGGAAATCGTTCAGCTATATGCCGAAGGGCGGCCCATAAAGGAGATCGCGGGGTTGCTTGATCTAAGTGAAAAGACTGTGGAATTCCACAAGCATCACGTCATGGAAGCTTTCCATCTGAAAAGTAATGCAGCATTGATTTTGTATGCTGTGAAAAAAGGGCTTATCTCTGCTGATCCAGAACTGTCCGCACCTGCAGGATCCCCATACCACCCGAAGTGAAACTTTCCAAGGTTTCGGATTCTTGGCCTAGGGATTTCCCCAGTAGCGGAATACGTCCGGATTCCCTACGATTCCGCGAGATTTGACTTTTCACCGTGGTCGCTAGCGCGACTATAACGAGTGCACGTGAATCTCCGACGGAGGCGAACTGTGATTCGCCCACGCATACTCCTGGCTGACGACCATCACGAACTCTTGGAGGCCGAGATTGCTTTGTTGCTGCCCCACTTTGAAATCGTGGGCGTAACAACCGATGGGAAGTCGCTTGTATCGGAGGTCCAGCGACTGAATCCAGAGGTCGTGGTAGTGGATGTCACTATGCCACTGATGAACGGAATTGACGCCGTCCAGAAATTGAAGAAGTCCGGCGCTACCGCTAGATTTGTATTCTTGACTGTTAATAGTGGCCCGGAATTTGTTCAAGCTTGCCAAGACGCTGGCGCCCTGGGCTATGTCTGGAAGTCCCGAATGAAAACCCACCTAATTCCGGCAATTGATGCCGCGCTCAAGAACTTGAAGTATGTCTCTCCATTAAACTCCTCGTAGTCGGCCGAATTTTCGTTGGCCATTGAGGCTCGCGTGGCCGCGGCAGGTAGCAATAGGTCATGCACTGATTTGATGGACACGGTTCAATGGTACGTGACAGGAACAAGAATTTCTCCGCTAGGGATTTCCCTAGTTGTCGGGGCGATAGAAACAGCCTAAATGGTTAGTAGGCGCGGGGAAAATCGAAGTGGAATTTACAACGGAAGGAACAGCCATGATAAAGAAAGCTCTTCGATCAAGACCTTACCGCAAGATTGCGCAAGAGTTTGTGGCTGTTCTCTGTTCCGCACTGCTCCTGCCGGGAGTTGCGATGTCGGGGGGGCAGGCACAGGAACCGGCAGCCGCTTCGGGCCAGCAAGATGCTGCCAACCTATCCCCAGAGCAACTTGATTCGCTCGTAGCGCCAATCGCGTTGTACCCGGACCCGTTGCTCGCGCAAGTGCTCGCCGCATCGACGTACCCATTGGAACTTGTTCAGCTTCAGCAATGGCTGGAGAAAAACAAGACTTTGAAGGACAAGGCGCTCGCTGATGCGGTGCAGAAGCAGCCTTGGGACCCAAGTGTCCAATCCATGGCTGCGCTTCCGGATGTGGTCAAGCGCTTGGTGGATGACATCCAGTGGGCCGCTGAGCTCGGCAACGCATTCCTGGCGCAACAAGACGACGTCATGGGTGCCGTGCAGCGCATGCGAGTGAAGGCGCAGGATAAGGGAAACCTCAAATCCAATGAGCAAATGAAGGTAGAGACGAAGGTAGTGGAAAGCAAACAGGTGATCGTCATCGAGCAGTCCAATCCGCAGGTTGTCTACGTTCCCAGCTACGACCCTGTTGTTGTTTACGGCGCTCCGGCTTACCCCTATCCGCCAATCTATTATCCTCCGCCGGGTTATTACGCTGCGGGAATGGCAATCTCATTCGGTGTTGGCTTGGCGATAGGGGCAGCTTGGGGAGGCGGTTGGGGCTATAACTGCGGTTGGGGCGGGGGAAACAACAACATCAATATTAACAATAATAACAACTTCGTTAACAACTCCAACCGCCAAAACAACATCGGTAATGGTAGTGGTAATCGTCCCTCGCAACAGCCCGGTGGTGGACGAGGCAACGGCAACGGCTGGCAGCACAATCCGCAGCACCGAGGCGGGACTCCTTATGGAAACAGGGACACGGCAAATAAATATGGTGGCACGTCCCGCGGGGCATCCGTCTCTGACCGTCAAAACAATGCGCGGCAACAAAATCGGCAGCAGGGCGATCGACAGCGCGCTGGTACATCTGATCGAGGCGCAGCTGGTGGAGGTAGACAACAGGGAGGTGCCGGCGACCGTGGCGGTGCCGCAGGCGGTAGACAACAGGGAGGTGCCAGCAACCGCGGCGGTGCAAGCGACCGGGCAGGCAATCGACAAACCTCTGGCGGTTCGGGCGGAAACAATTCTGGCGCCTTCGGCGGGTCTTCCAGAAGCGGGAGCGCCGCAAAAGCCAGCGGTTCGCGCGGGAGCTCCAGCATGGGTGGCGGAAGCCGTGGAGGCGGTGGCGGACGGCGGAGGTAGAGAAGTCATGGACAAGGAAACTCAAATGAAAACGAGACAGAAACATCTATTGGCGAGAAATGTGTTCGCGAGGTTTGCGCTAATCGCCGTTTCCTGGACTCTTGCGCTGCCGTGCTCTTGGCCTTTGCTAGCGCAACAGAAACCAACCGAGACGTCGTCGCAAAGCCAGAAGACGTTCGCGACGGCTAAAGAGGCCGCCGACGCACTGGTTCAGGCTGCGGGGAGCTTTGATGTGCCTGCTCTCGAGCAGATTCTCGGCCCTGGCAGTGAAGATCTGGTCGCCTCGGAGGATCCGGTTCGAGATAAGACCAGAGCTGCTACATTCGCCGCCGAAGCTAAGGAGAAGAGTTCGGTTGTTGTGGACCCCAAGAATTCGGACCGTGCCACCGTCGTGGTGGGAAACGAAGAATGGCCATTGCCAATCCCCCTCGTCAAGCGAAATGGAATGTGGCTTTTTGACACCCCTGCCGGCCGAAGGGAAATTCTGTACCGTCGCATCGGAAGCAATGAATTGGATGCCATCGAAATCTGCCGCGGCTATGTGGATGCCCAGCAGGAATATGCTTTGGAAAGGCATGACAACTCCCAGGTAAATCAGTACGCACAGAGAATCATCAGCACCCCTGGAAAGCACGACGGTCTGGTGTGGCGGAATCCGGATAAGACGCTGGGCGGGCCAATCTCCGAAGGTATCGCCGATGCCCTCCAAGAGGGCTACACGGATAAGGCCAAACCATATCACGGATACTTCTTCAAAATCCTGAAAGGGCAAGGCTCCGCAGCGCCACTCGGGGCGATGGATTTTGTTGTAGAGGGGGCGATGATCGGAGGCTTCGCACTTGCGGCCGCTCCGGCAGAATACCGCGTTACAGGCGTCAAGACATTCATTGTCAGTTACGAAGGAATTGTCTATCAGCAGGATTTGGGTCCGGACACCCTCAAGATTTTCAAAGAAATGGAGCTTTATAACCCGGACAAGTCGTGGAAACCCACGGACGCTAATTGGCCGCCGAATGCATTTGCTGACTAGGCCTCGGAGGGGATCAACAGAATCGCTGCACATTAGTGGACCAAGCACTGCGCCCGCTATCCGGATTCATGGGTTGAATTCAATCCTGTAACCGCAGTATGCGGACATTCGTCGGCGTGTCCGTAAACTACAGCTCTCGATTTGAAGTTTCAGTTTCAACGGGGTCCGTCGTTGTGGTTGAGCCGCACGAGCGCGAAAAGGTCGGAGCTGACTGCGATCCTTGGAACGATCCGCTTCGTGGGATTTACGAACCATAGCCGCCTGAACCCGGAGACGAAACGAATGACTGCAGAATCCAAAGGCCTCATCCCGCTGGGTCGGAAGCGTGAAACAACTTCGATCTCGGCTGCATCTCGCACACGTACGCGAGCAATTAGTCCCCCGCGACTTCTCTTCGTATCCCTGACGCTTTTCTGCACTCTTTCCGGATGTATGTCCAAGGAAGAAAAGCCGGCCCCCCCGCCGCCTGGTGTGACGGTCGCACCAGTAGTGCGAAAGGATGTGAACGTTCAGAAGGAGTGGGTAGGAACCACGCTCGGTAACATCGACGCAGATATCCGCCCCAAAGTGGATGGATTTTTGCTGACCCAGCTCTACTCGGAGGGGTCCTATGTCAATAAAGGCGAACCGATGTTTCAGCTTGACCAGCGCCAGACACAAGCTGCCGTGCAGCAAGCCCAAGGAAAGCTGGAGCACGCCCGGGCTGGTCTGGCGCAGGCGCAGATCGACGTGAAAAGGTACACACCGTTGGTGGCGCAAAGGGCTGTCAGTCAGGCAGAACTCGACAAGGCAACAAGTATGGAACGAGCGGCAACGGCAGAAGTGGACGCGGACCAGGCAGCCCTCGACAACGCGATGCTAAATCTGGGCTGGACCACCGTGACATCGCCGATCTCTGGGATTGCTGGTATTTCCAAAGTTGGCATCGGGGATCTCATGACTCCTACAACGGTCATGACGACGATATCGAATGTGAATCCCATTTACGTTGACTTCAGTATCGCCGAGCAAGACTACATGCGATTTGCCCGCGAAAAATCTGGACAGGCCGCAGGGCGATCTCTGCAATTGGTTCTAGGAGACGGCACAGTATTCCCGCAGCGTGGGCGCGCGCTTCTTGTTAACCGCGAGGTAGACACACGGACCGGAACGATCCAGGTGAGGGCCGAGTTTCCGAATCCGGGCAACGTGCTACGGCCGGGACAATATGCCCGCATTCGTGCCGTCACCGAGGTTCGCAAAGATGCACTCCTGATTCCCCAGCAAGCAGTTTCCGAATTGCAGGGCATCTATCAGGTAGGAGTCGTCGGCTCCGACAACAAGGCGACGATCAAGACAGTGACGCTAGGTCCGCAATTCGGAGACATGTGGGTGGTCGAGTCTGGACTGCAGGCCGGAGAGAACGTGATCGTCGATGGATTGCAGCGGGTAAAGACGGGCATGACAGTTGCGCCTGCGCAGTTCAAGGATACCCAGGCCAACGCACAGAGTGGTGACAAGTAGCGATGTCAAAATTCTTCATCAACCGACCCATCGTTGCGATCGTCATTTCGATCATCACGGTGATCGCGGGCGTCGTGGCGATGTTGAAGCTTCCGGTTGCCCAACTGCCAGATATCGTTCCTCCTCAGATCAACGTGTCTGCCACCTACACCGGAGCGGATGCTCTGACGATTGAGCAGTCGGTTGCCACACCTCTGGAACAGCAGATGAATGGTGTGGACAACATGCTCTACATGATGTCCACGAATGCCAACGACGGCACCATGACCCTCAAGGTGACTTATGACGTTGGCACCAACGTGGATATCGACCAGGTCAACACACAGAATCGGGTTTCCCAGGCCAGTCCCAACCTGCCGACCTCAGTCAATCAGTACGGCGTGACGGTCAAGAAGTTGATGGGACTTCCCCTTCTGGTTATTTCCCTCTATTCGCCGAAAGGCAACTACAACGGGCAGTTCCTGGGGAATTACGCCACGATCAATGTGAATGACGCTCTGCTTCGCGTTCCAGGAGTGGGCCAAGTCACCAACTTCGGGGCTGCGGATTACGCCATGCGCATCTGGGTGAAACCGGATCAGCTGACAAAACTCGGCATGACCGTCTCTGATTTGACGAATGCGATTCAACAACAGAGCTCTGTCAATCCGGCGGGCCAGATCGGCGCAGAGCCAGCTCCTAAGGGGCAGCAGTTTACTTATGCGGTCCGCGCTCCGGGGCGGCTCGTCAATGCCGAAGAATTTGGCAACGTGATCGTGCGTCAAAATTCGGACGGTTCCACCGTGCGCCTGAAAGATGTTTCGCGCATCGAGCTGGGTTCCCTGGTCTACCAGCAGATCGGACGATATAACGGAAACGCTGCGGCGATTATTTGCGTTTACCAGGCTCCCGGGTCCAACGCGCTGGCGGTCGCAAAACAGGTTAAGGCGCAGCTGGAAGACCTGAAAACCCGGTTCCCGGAAGGCCTGGAATACGTGGTCGCCATGGACACGACGCTCCCCATCACCGAAGGGATGAAAGAGATTGTCACCACTTTAGCGGAGGCGATTTTCCTCGTCATCATTGTGGTCTTCCTGTTCCTGCAAAACTGGCGCGCGACACTCATCCCGCTGCTTGCGGTGCCCGTCTCGCTGATCGGCACGTTTGCGATCTTCCCCATGCTGGGTTTTTCCATCAACACGCTCTCGCTTTTTGGCCTGATTCTTGCAATCGGTCTTGTCGTGGACGACGCCATCGTGGTCGTTGAGGCTGTGGAGCATCACATTGAGCACGGCCTGGCGCCGAAAGAAGCCACATTGAAGGCGATGGAAGAAGTGTCTGGTCCCGTGATTGGCATTGCCCTGGTGCTTTCTTCTGTATTCATCCCCATGGCAGCGCTCGGCGGCATTAAGGGATTGCTGAACCAGCAATTCGCCATCACGATTGCGATCTCCGTACTCATCTCCGCATTCAATGCGTTAACGCTTTCGCCTGCACTCGCAGCTCTTATGCTGAGGCCGCGAAAGAAGTCGAAGGGTCCATTAGGAAAATTCTTCGACTGGTTCAATACCTGGTTCGGAAAAATGACTGGTGGCTACGTGAACTGGAGCCATCTGCTGATTCGACGTTGGGGCGTGGCTTTGCTTCTGCTCGTGGGCATCTCTGTCGTCGCCGTGCTGATGGGGAAAAGTCTTCCAACTAGTTTTATCCCTGAAGAAGACCAGGGTTACGCGTTCGTGCAGATACAACTGCCGGATGCCGCGTCCCTGCAACGGACGGATGCGGTAATGCGCAAGCTTGATGACATGCTTGCGCACACGCACGGGGTCAAGAGTTTCAGCGGGATTTCCGGTTTCAGCCTGCTATCCAATACCTCTGCCTCCTACACCGGTTTCTACTTCCTGCAACTGGAGCCATGGGAAGAGCGCGTGACACCGGAACTCTCCGCCAACGGACTGATGCAGAGTCTCAACCAGAAAATGGGCAAGGAAATCCCCGAGGCTATTGCGTTCGCGTTCGGACCTCCCGCTATTCCGGGCCTGGGTACGGCTGGTGGATTTACATTCATGTTGCAGGACCGCAGCGGCGGAACCGTTGAACAACTTTGGGATACTCTCGAGAAGTTGACGCAAGCCGCGCGGAAACGCCCGGAGCTTGCCCGTCTTGTCACCACGTTCCGGCCAACCGTGCCGCAACTCTACGTGGAAGTTGACCAGGATCGCGTACTAAAGCAGGGCTTGCAATTCAGCGAGGTGTACCAGACGTTACAGGCTTTCCTGGGTGGCGCCTACGTCAACCAGTTCAATCGCTTCGGTCGTCAGTGGAAGGTTTACCTCCAAGCAGAGCCTGAATATAGAACGAGCGCCGACAAAATCAACAATTTCTACGTTCGAAATTCCACGGGGCAGATGACGCCACTCGCCTCCCTTGTTTCGATCAGGCGCGTGTCCGGCCCGGAATATACCAACCGCTTCAATCTGTACAGAAGTATCCAGATCAATGGTTCACCCGCTCCGGGATACAGTTCCGGGCAGGCCATGGCGGCCATGGAACAGGTTTCGAGCGAAATTCTGCCTGCTGGATTCGGTTATGCCTGGAGCGACATGTCGTACCAGGAAAACAAGGCTGAAGGCGGCCAGGCGATGGTTTTCGGCATGTCTTTTCTGTTCGTGTTCCTGATTTTGGCCGCGTTATACGAAAGCTGGTCACTGCCATTCAGTGTGCTTCTATCGGTCCCCGTTGCGGTTCTCGGCGCCTACGGCGGGTTGCTGTTGCGCAAGTTCGATAACAACGTATTTGCGCAAATTGGACTGGTAATGCTGATTGGGCTCACTGCCAAGAACGCCATCCTGATCGTTGAATTCGCAATCTTGGAGCACTCGAAAGGAAAAGAACTGGTGGAAGCGGCACTCGAAGGAGCGCGCCTGCGGTTAAGACCCATCTTGATGACTTCCTTTGCGTTCATCTTGGGATGCGTTCCCCTGTGGACGGCCAAGGGCGCCGGCGCTATCGGTCGGAAGGTGTTAGGAAGTTCCGTCATTACCGGAATGCTGGCGGCCAGCGTATTAGGAATCTTCCTGGTCCCCGTTTTATTTGTGGTGGTTGAGCGCATCGCCAAGAAAAAGCCTCACGCAGCGGTAAATCAACCCACTGCGCTCGAAGAAGGACATGGCTGATGCGAAGAACTTGCGCAACCGCAGTTCTGGCATTGTTCTTAACTGGCTGTACCGTGGGCCCCAAGTACAGCCGCCCGTCACTCCAGACCCCGACCGACTTTTATGCCGAGCGACAAATAACCACAAGTTCGGAGGCGGATCTGGCTTGGTGGGACCTGTTCAAGGATCCCGTCCTGCGCCGCCTCATTCGCGAGGCGCTGAAGAACAACTATGACTTGCAAACAGCCTTGGCGCGGGTGGAGCAAGAGCGCGCACTTGCGGGTGTAACCCGTTCCGAATATTTCCCTCAGGTAGGATACGGCGCAAGCATTTACGGACAGAAGGACCCTTTTCCCCTCGTTGCGAGCCATACGTATTATTCCTATAACTTGAACGCTATCTGGGAAATGGACTTGTTTGGGCGCGTCCGCAGACTGAATGAAGCACAACGCGCTGTGTACTTTGGAAGCGAGGAAGCCAAACGCGACGTTCGTCTTCTGGTCCTGGCAGAAGTTGCTCAAGGCTACTTTCAATTGCGCGCCCTCGATGCCGATATTGAAATTTCGCGCCGAACAGTCAAAACGTTCCAGGACACTCTGGACATCTTTCAGCACAAGTTTGAAGGTGGTGCTGCGTCCGGCCTGGAGGTCGCTCGGGCACGAGCGGCTCTCGCGAACGTCGCCGCAGTTATCCCGGATCTCCAGCGACAGATTGTTGCCCAGGAAGCAGCGTTGAATTTGCTGCTGGGGCGCAACCCGGGCCCGATTGACCGAGGCAGTACTTTGGCGGAGCAGTTCGATCCACCCGACGTGCCTACCGGATTGCCGGCACAGTTGTTGGAGCGCCGACCCGATGTCCGCGAGGCCGAGCAGAACTTAATAGCCGCCAACGCTAACGTCGGCGTCGCAAAAGCCAATTTTTTCCCGACGATCTCCTTGACGGGCGTGCTCGGTGGAATAAGCCCGCAACTTTCCGAGCTAACGGCCAGCGGCAAAGCGTGGAACCTCGCCGGCAATTTGGCCGGCCCCCTTTTTACGGCCGGCCGCTTGAAGAACGAATATCGGGCAGCCCTGGCGCAACACGACCAAGCGACACTTGCCTTTGAGAAAACAGTTACGCAGGCATTTGGTGAGGTTTCGTCGTCGCTTTCGGCCCATCAGGAGTTGGCCAAAGCCTACGAAAATCAGTTGACCTCAGTGGCCGCTTACCGGGAGTCCGTCCAGCTGTCTAGCATTCGGTATGACAGCGGACTCGCCAGCTATCTTGAAATCATCGACGCGGAGATCCAAATGTATCCCGCGGAACTTTCCGCGATCATCTATGACCTCGGCCGCAAGGTGGCCCTGGTCAATTTGTATCGAGCGCTTGGAGGTAGCTGGAACCTGAACGATTCGCAGTGGATGAGCGGGATGCCCGCGCCGGCGAACTCACCCAGCCCATAGAAAAATTGACCGGCAAGTTGTGAGCGGGGGTGCTCCAAACTAGGATTTAGATCACCGAATGAATCTAATGGGAATCGAAACGGCTTTCGATTCACATTACGGAATCGACCCGAACTTTTATTGCGGTGGAGCGATAAAACCCAATGGCCCAGCAAGCCGCATCACACGAAGAAAAACGCCTGAAGCGGAAAATCTACGAGAAGGAGCTTCATCGGCTGCAGAAAGAACTCTGCAAACTCCAGGATTGGGTGAAATATAAAGGACTGCGCGTGATGGTCGTCTTTGAAGGACGCGACGCCGCCGGCAAGGGCGGTACCATTCGTGCGCTTACGGAACGCGTCAGTCCGCGCGTCTTCCGCCTAGTTGCCTTGTCAGCTCCGTCGGATCGCGAGAAAACTCAAATGTACATGCAGCGGTACATTCCGCATTTCCCGGCAGCTGGGGAGATCGTGATCTTCGACCGCAGTTGGTACAACCGCGCCGGCGTCGAACATGTCATGGGATTTTGCACCGCAGAGCAGTATCGCGGGTTTCTCAAACTTTGCCCAGCGTTCGAGAAATACGTAGTGGATGCCGGGATTACCCTCCTTAAATATTGGCTTGAAGTGGGAAAGAAGGAGCAACAGCGGCGTTTCGAGGCTCGCGTTGAAGATCCTCTTCGCCAATGGAAACTTAGTCCGATGGACTTAGAATCGTTCAGCCGCTGGTATGACTACTCGCGGGCCCGAGACAACATGCTCGATGCGAGCGACTCCAAGCACGCGCCTTGGCACCTGGTTCGCTCAGATGATAAACGCAAGGCACGACTGAATTGCATCTCTCATTTTCTGAACGCGATTCCGTATGGGAAGGTGCCCCGAGAGAGGGTCAAGTTGCCGAAGCGTTCCGAAAAACATAGTTACGACGATCAAAAATCAATTAAGGGACACAAGTTCATACCGGAAAGATATTAAGCCGATCGAACACGCTGGAGATGTGTACTCTCCGCTAGCTCGCCTGCACGGAAAGCTCGCTTGGGAAGAAGTCGCTGGCGTTAATGCATCCTTGGTTCGCTCATCGGCGTAATCGCATGTCCCGCCACGACGCAAATGACCCGTCGAAGTAAGACGACCCCTCCATCGAAAGGGCAAGACTGCGCAAGCACTCGCGTTTCAGCGAGGCTGTTCGTTAGTGCCTGCGTTGTGCCAATCGATGATGCTGACCAGCTTCCAGGGGTTTTCGCGAAGCTGGAATTCTAACTGTCCCTCTTTGTTGATTATCAACTGGGATGCCGGATAGAGCACGCCACCGCTCTTGTTCTTGTCGGAGTCGTTTATCTCGATCTCTCCCGCGGTCAAGTTGAAGGCTTTGCTTTGGGTGTTGTAATACTGTTCACCGAATCTGAGCAGACGGTTGGTGACGAAGCGAATCTTGCGGCCGGTTGGAGTGGGGATCAGGCGAATGTAACTGAGGTCGTATCCGATTGTGCCAGTGACGGCAATGCGACCTACCGACTTCATCCTGGTGAGCGCATTCACTAATCCTTCATTTTGGCCTTGTTTAAAGGCGTCCACGAGAATAGCTCGATCGTCGTCAGTAGAGAACTCAAAGATCGTCACCTTCACGCTGATTTTCTTACCGAGCTGCGTGCTGGTTCCCATCGCAGTCGCGTCGATAACCTCTACGCCTCTGTCGTCCGCGGAAATGCCCAGAGTGGCCGCCAGCAAAAGCACGACGAGTCCGAAACCCCAGTAGCCGGCTTTGCGGGCTCTAGATTTGCTCAAATTGCATTGAGTCATCGCTCTTCTCCCTGACTGTGCGGTTTCCTCTCGCTCCAAGCTAACGTGCGACAAACGTCCTAAGCACCACGTCGGACAGATGATCGGTCTCCAAGCCAAATAGGCCCCTATCATCTTTAGTTGTCGTACCAGCGGTGAGAACCACGGTAACGTTTCCGTTCGCGGTCTTCACGATCAACGTCTCGCCGGTCCGAATAGTGATCATTGCGCGGACGTCGCCGCCAAAAGCAGATGCTGATACAAGCAATGACAAAGCCACCAGTCTTAGCACCCCAGTTCTTCTATTCAATTCCGCTTCCCTGTTTGTCAGGAATTGAATCCAGACCAAGCTTCGCGCACCAGGGGGCTGGGTTCTAGAGTGATCCTAGGACTGGCTAGCTGTCTACTCAATTAGGGAAATCCCTAGCACGGCCGGATCGGAGGCGTAGGGCAAGGTTGGCTGTATGCAGGATCTGAACTCTGGACGTTGAACTTTTGAAGATAATTTGCAGAGTTAGTATGGGTCAGCATCACCCATCCTGCAACTTATTCACCAGACATTCGCGCTGCAACTTCGTCCTCGGAGGACCGGAAGCAAATCCCCAGCCTTCACACGTGCCCATTGCCGCCGCGCCAGGTATTCCTAGGGGATTCCCTAGTTGTGCTCACATCGAGTAAAATCCATTCTTGCGGTAGCTGGAGAGACTCACAGGGACGGAAACAGCAGCAGCTTTAGTGCGCCCACCGAAGAAGCAAGAATGTTGAGGGTTGAGTATCGTTTCAGAAACGATGCGCCGGACACGACTTGATCGCAAATAGCACGATAATGAAGATCGCGCGCACACAAACTATCGTCGCTGCCACTCTGGTCTGGGCGCTGGTATTTTGCGCCCCGCCCGTCTCGAATGCGAAGGGCGTGAAACTCCTGCTGAGCTGGAAAAATCCCGACTATTCTGGTCAGAGGCCTCATCGGGTTCTGGTCATCGGCATGAGCGAGAATCCGGCAATCCGCGCAGATTTCGAAGACGATCTTTCAGCTGCGATTGCAAATGATGGCCTTGAGGCGGTTCCCGGAAACCACATCCTGTTTCGGCCTGACTCTGCGGAACTGGACGCTGACTACTTGAAAGCTCAGATCCGTGACTTCAAGATCGACGCCGTCCTGGTGTCGCGGCTCGTCAGTATCGACAAGAAGACCACCTACGTCCCCGGCCATAGTTTTGCCGTTCCTTACCCTTACTACCACTCGTTCTACGGCTATTATGGAGCGGTCTATCACCAGGTCTATTCTCCCGACTACTTACGGGAGGACACGACGGTTCGTGTGGAAACCAATTTCTATACTGCTACTTCGTCGGATGACGAACTCATTTGGACCGGCACGAGCGATTCATTCAATCCGAAATCAGCGAAGAAAGTGATCGATGGACTCGTCAAATTGATCGTGAAAGAATTGACGAAGCAAAACATTCTCTAGAGCCGGAAGAAATCGTGCACCGAGATGCAATCGTACTCGCAAACGGCCGAGTAAGTTGGCGACCGTATTCAACGGCGCTGGAAAGAATCAAGCGCAACCTAAATGAAGTTCAGCAGAGCATGCGGGACTTACAATCGCATCGAACCGCGGCCAGTCCATGGCATCAAGATCGCGTCACTGGGTTTGCGAATGATTTGGCCGCGAATATGAACGCTACGATCAATCAGCTGAACAAGAGCCGAAGCCGGCCGACCGCTCTGCCCTCTCCTGAATATGGGAGGGCTGATACTCGAATCGCGAGCGCTCCCGCCGACGAGTTCGACAAGACGATCGGGTGCGCGCAGCAGGACGCGAATGAGGGCAAGTCGGGTCGCCGATTGGACTTCCCCGCCCATTGATGCAGAACGAGACTTCTTTTATTTGCGGGAAATGGGGATTTTACACAAAGTGGATTAGTCAATCAGAAATTGGACGAGCCCGGAGGAATTGACTATGGAGTGGGAAAAACTCAGACCGAGCGCCATGCGAATAGCCATTTTTTGCCTGCTGGGGCCCGCCGCATTCCCATTAATGAGCCGAGCGCAAGAAGCTCCCGTTGTCGAGATTACGCCAGTGGAAAGCTGGATCAAATTTGACGTGAAGGCTTCGATGGATATTGCTGGCAGATTCGACAAGTGGGACGCTAAATTAACATTTACCTCTCCTGAGGTAACAACGGGCGTTTTAGAGCTAATAATTCAAGCGGACAGCGTGGACACCGGAAGCGGCATGAAGAACGGCAAGCTGAAAGGCAAAGATTTTTTCGACGTCGAGCACAATCCGGTGATCACTTTTAAGTCCACGAAGATTGTCAAGACCGGCCACGACACCTACGAAGTGGATGGCGACTTCACGATACGCGGCGTGTCAAATCCGGAGAAGCTGACACTGGCAGTCTCCGGCAGGGGGACAGGCTCAAGCGAAGTGAAAGGCAAAATGGTCTTCAACCGCAAAGACTACGGGATGAACAAGGGCATTCCGTTCATCAAGATCGCCGACCATGTTGAGGTAAATTTCCACCTCAAAGGAAGGCATGTCAGCGGGCCACCTCTGCTGGACAAGTAACACCCAGCCTCCGTGAAATCAGCTAATCACCAGCAACGGGAGCCGAGACCGCTGCATAGAGATAAACCACGAGGCCGATTAGCATCAGAAGACCGCCCATCGCTACAAAAACGATGAAGGCGATTGGAGTGGCCCAGAGCAAGCAGAGCGCTTCAATTACGAGGCCGATTGCCAGGCAAATGCCGGCAAACCTCATCCTTTTCTCGGTCTGACTTGTGCTCATCATCAGTTACCCTTCTCCCAGAATTTTGCCCCTTGCAAATGCGCGAGATCGTGCGCCGTGTCGTGGCAACCGCTGGAAAGGCATGAAAGCTGATTGGATTTGATCGCAGGGAGTGTCGCCGGGTCGGCATTGTGCACCACACCCTCTTCAAACGATCGAGCTCCCAGATGACAATGCAGACATTCTCGATTGTTGTACGGCTCGTAGAGCTTGATGTCCTGAGGGGCAGGCGGCGTTCCGAAATAGTAAATGAACACGTGCTTGAGTCCGTAAGCCTTTACTTTGAGGCCGCCGAACATCGCGTACTGCGTGTGGCAGGAATAGCAAGCTTCGTCAACAGGGACACGGTGATTTTGATAATGTGACGCGGGAATATGAGTGGGGTCGTCAACCAGCAGGCTCTTGCCATAATCTTCCATCGTGTGACAGGACAAACAAAATGCGGTGGTCTTGGATCGTTGCATTTCGCTGGAAAAACCCAGCAGGCCGCAAAAGATCGGCAGGCAAAACATGGCAACGAAGGCAAGGATTTTCCCACCGCGACCTGCCGTGAAGCCAGGGCGTGCCGCCAGCATCCCGATGACCGCGGCACTAAACAAAACGAGACAGACAATCAGGATTGTCGCCGGAGGCATTGGTCTCTATCCATCCTTCGCGTGGGCTGCTAGTTGCGCAGCCCATTGCATCTCGTTGCAACTATTTCTTTGCAAACGTTCGAATGTAAGCCACTAAATCCTTGATCTGATCGGGCTTCAGGCTTTTCCCGTATGCCGGCATCTTGCCCTTACCGTCCGTGGTGATAGCAGTGAGCTCGGCGTCGCTCATCTGCTGGACCGCTGCAGAGCCCATATCCTGGGTCTTCAGCGCCGCCTTTCCCTTCCCGTCCGCGCCGTGGCAGCCTGCGCACTTGGTTTTGAATGTTGCGGCCCCTGCCTGCGCATCGGCTTTCGTGTTCGTACTGAACAAAATCAGACCGGCAAGACAAAGTGACGCCAGTACCGCCACACGCCGCTTGCTTATCGCCTTCTTCATGTTACTTTCCTCCACACTAGATTAAGAGTCGAATTCCAACTGCACGCAAATCTCGTTAAGCTAAAACGCGTAACGCACCGACAGTACAACCAGATTCCCCTGGAAATTTCTTCTCGCGAGGGCATCTTGATAGGCCGTGCTGGCGTTCTCGTGGTACCCGTAGTATTCCCAGTTCGCCCGCCCAGTCCAACGCTTCGCAAACCGAAAGTCGAAACCGCCGAACGGCTGATACCAAGCAGAATTTAGCGGACCCGGAACCGATGTCGCGATGGGGTTCTGGGGCGTTAGGTTAAGTTCAGAACCACTTACCCAGAAAAGATTGGCACCTCCGCGAAGCGTTAGGGGTTTGATCGGGGTCCAGGAAAAATCGATAAACGTGGTGCTCACCTTGCTGCTGTAGGGCGAGGCTTGCTCCACTAGTGAGGAAAAGTCCGGGCAGGCCGGTAACCCAGCCAGTGAACCGGTAGCGACGAAGCAGACCAGTATCTGCGATGAAATATCGTTATAGTCGTAGCCGAGGTCGAGTGAGAGTTTCTCGGTCGGTTGGAGTTGAGCGGCGAGACCGACACTGTTGTTGTGCTGATGGCCGTTTAAGTTCTCCGAGTCGTTCTGACCGTACCAAAGATTTAGATGGCCGTTCAGGTTGATCCAGCTTGCCGCTTTGTAGTTTGCACGGAACCGCACTTCCTGGGCCTGCAGCGGGCTGATGCGGGTGAAGGCATGGTCGGCGACCATGATGTCGCCATCAACATTGAACCGAAGTTTCTGGGATGGGCGGGCCCACAGGCCAAAGATGACATGATTTTCCTGGATGTGCGTCAAATCGGGCGGAACCGGTGCAGAAGCAGCGGAGTACGCAATCGAACCATCTGGATTCAAAGTGCAGCCGGCCGGAAGATTCGATTGCGCGAGCGGAAGTGTGGGGTCCACGACCTCACAGTTCTGGCGAGCGGCGTTACTGAGGGCGGGGCCGGGATAGTAGACGGCACTGATCGAATTGCTGAAATTGTCCGCGATGATGCGGTTGCGATATTCGTATCCGAGGTAGGCGCCGACTTTGGTTGAAAAATTGATTCGCGCTTCGATTGTGTTGCTTACGTCCTGCTGCTTGAGGAAGTCGCTGTTGATATTCAGAGCAGCGTCGAAATCGGAGCTCGATGAGTGATTCGGCGTGCTATTCGGTATACCGGTTGCCGGCGGAATACACGTCGCAGGGGGAGTAGACGTGGGCGCAAAAATGTTTACAGGAACCAGCAGCGTACCGCTGAAATAAGAGCACTGAGACGACGCATATTGCGCCGGTTCTTTCCAGCTACTGTAGTGGAACGAATCGACGATGCTGATACGGTCGTTGACTTGCCAGGTAACTCCGAAGTCTCCGAAACTGGCGACGTGCCGGCCATTAATCGGTCCGCTTTCCCCGTAATTGGAAAGAAACGACTTTGATATGAGCCCCGCAAAATTCTGTTGGTAGTTGTTAACGTTCAGGTCGCCAGCCGTATAGCTGAACGTGCCAGCGATGTCGATATTTTTGAAGTAGGTGGATTGCAGGCCGATCTTCTCCGTGGGGCTGGCCATGCGGATTTGTCCGTGGGAAGAATAACTGTATGCGGCGTTGCAGGTGGGATTAACGATACTCCCAGGGTTGAATGCGCCTGCACAGGGATTGCTAGTTCCAGGATTGAAGGTCACTCCCAAATCGACAGGGGGAAATCCAGCACCAGGAGAAAATTGCTGGTTCGTATCGACGCTGGACGGATCATTCCGGTAATTACTCCAGATCTCGTCATAACTGATGGTCGTTCGCAACAGGAAACGAAAGTCGACGCCCAGCCGGTACTGTTGCAGACGGTAGGAATTGTTCTGCAGCAGATATTGCTCGGCGCCCTCATGGATCGTGCTGTTGCCAGGACCATACACGGTGTTTTGATCGTAGCCGAGACGAAAACGAATTTTCGAGTCCGGCAGTATCGTCAGGTTGTAATTCTGCATGTTTCTTCGAGTGAAGAAGTCATGTGGACTGTTTCCAATCAGGGACGTCCCCAGCACATTTGCAGGCGCATTGATGATTGGATTGAAGTTGGCCGGAGCGTTGGGAACGGGTGTGGTTGGGTTCAGAGGATTCGCCAGCAAGGAATAATTCCAATGATTCTGGTCTTGGCGAAACATGCCGTTGAAGGAGTACCACTTGTTCTTGGTGATGCGAATTTGCGATACATCATTGGGATCGCCGCCGTAGCCGAAATTGCTAAGATAAAAATCGTCAAAAAATGTGCCGTGATGATCGAGCGAGCGAAATTCGGTGGTGAATCCCAGCAACCTTGGACCCTGTTGTAAATTCACCATCGTGTCGTAGGTTTGCTGACTCCCATTTACATCGGTGAATCGGTAGCCGAATTCGATGGATTGCTTGATATTGTAGTTGCCCTCGTTGATCCCAGTTTGTTCCTCGACCTCCTGCGCTCGGCTCATGGGCGCCGCCAAGCATCCAAGGCACAGCAGGAACAGGAGTGAGCCCGCAACGTGACGGTAGCATTTCGATTCCGATTTCCGCTCTTGCCGACTGGTCACGGTGCGCAGCCTCCTTTCGCTAAGGTGTAAAGAACACGTTGCTGCTGTTCGATCCATGTATCGCGGTGTGGCAGAGGGTGCAGGCCTGATATTCATTCGCCTGGTTATGAAATGACGGGGTCGCGGGCGCACCGTTCCCGCCCGATGAGTGGCAACTAATGCACAGCAGATTCACCTGGTTCTGAATAAGCATCCGTTGGTTGGTGGACCCATGTGGCGTGTGGCAAGCTTGGCAGCCCTCGATTTTGGCTTCGTGCTGGTACACGAAGGGGCCCTGTTTATCAGCGTGGCACTTATAGCAAACTTCATCTTGACCGGCCACCGTGCGCAGCTGGTGCCGCTCGAATCCCCCATGCGGGTTGTGGCAGTCACTGCACTGCATCAATCCTTCATTTACACGATGATGAAACGGACGCACGAACTGTGCTTTCACATCCAAGTGGCAGCTGTAGCAGAGTTTCGGCGACGATTCGCGCAGTAATGACTGCGCGTCCTTTGCATGATGCGGCGAATGACAGTCGGTGCATGCCACGCCACTCTGCAAATGGAGGGAGCGGCCATAATTGCTCTGTTCGTGACTGTTCTGGTGGCAATCCAGGCAGCGGGCGCTGCTTTCTGCGGGCGAGATGTCTTTAAAGGCGAATATTTTCGTTACGTCGCCGCCGCCCTCGACGTGTTCCTTGCCGGGGCCGTGGCACGCTTCGCACCCGTGCCACTCCGGGCCCTTCTGCGCGTCCAGTTTCGAATCGATAGTGGTGACAAAATGGGGATTCGTCTCGAAGGTTTTGTAAAGATCTTCGTGACATGTTTTGCAAACTTCTGATCCAACGTAGAGTGACGGATCGGTCGGGCGCACATATTTGTGCGACTGCGCCGACGGCTTGGGATTGTCTTTGGCGGCTTGCGAACCAAGTGGCTTGGCACCAGCAGCCATGACTACGCCGCAGACAAGCAACACCATTGAAATTCTGTGTGCCGTACCACGCATTTATGGCCATCCCTCAGTTTTCACACTTGGCCCGTCAACCGAACACTGCCGTTACCAACCTGCTAAAGAGATCGATGTGAGCGACCGATGCTTGATGGTCCGCCCACAGGATCGTCCGGACTTCTCGTGGTGCTTGACTTCAACACTCGCTTGTCGCCGCGTCGGACTTTCCGATTCAAGCTTGGGAACCCGCCTCTCAGGCTGGCCAAGCCAACATTTCTGGGGTCAACAAGATTTCTGAAAGGCTTTCCTGGAGGGGAGAATATTGCGAGGAGCTACCGAAGTCACCTAGGGATTCCCCTAGTTGCCCTCGGGCGGTCTGAAGACCTAGCCTCAGACCGGCACTCCGGCAACGGGCTGTAGGCTCCGGGGTGTCCGATAACGTTACGATGATCGTTTTTGACTGCGTGATTGTTTTGGGAAGATGCGGCCGTTAATGAATCGATCGCCCAATTGTAACTTCTGTTTCATGAGGTATGGAGCACGCCATGGGTCCCATCAAGAGTGAAGAGCGTGGAATGAATGGCCAGATTGGGGTTACTGCTGGCGAGTCATCACCGACTCTGACAGGGGTTACTCGGAGACAGTGGTTCAGGGTGGCGGCTGGCGGTTGTGCCGGGCTGGCGCTCGGCGCCCTCGTCGATGTGGAAGCCGTGCGAGCTAGCACGCAGAAATTGAAGCTCTCCGACGTCACCGAGTTTACTACCTCCTGCAATTTTTGCTCCTGCGGTTGCGGCATGATCGCCTCGGTGCGCGAAGGCAAGTTGATTACCATGGAGGGCGACTTCGACCACATTGTGAATCGCGGATCCTTATGCGTGAAAGGCATATCCATGTTCGCGACTCACGCCTCACCGAACCGGCTTACAACCCCGCGTTTTCGGGCGCCGGGCAGCGACCACTGGGAGGACATCTCCTGGGACGAGGCGATCTCTCGAGTCGCACAGAAGATTCGGAAGACGCGCGACGCGACTTGGATTGCCACCGAGAAGGTGGGCGACACGGAGGTGCCTGTCAATCGGACCGATGCCATCGGCTTCCTGGGCGGCGCGCAGAACACCAACGAGGAGTGCTACCTCTTCCAGAAGGCGGCGCGGCTGCTCGGCATGGCTTATGTCGAGCACCAGGCCAGACTTTGACATAGCCCCACGGTCCCCGGTCTGGGGGCCTCGTTCGGGAGAGGGGCGATGACCAACCACTGGATCGACCTGCAGAACTGCAAGACGATCCTGGTGGAAGGCAGCAATGTGGCCGAGAACCACCCCATGGCCTTCAAGTGGATCCGGAAGGCACAGGAGAACGGGGCGAAGATCATCCACGTCGATCCGCGATTCACTCGAACCTCAGCGGCAGCAGACGTGTACGCACGCATTCGGCCCGGAACCGACGCGGCGTTCCAGAATACGATGATCAACTACGTTCTCGCCAACAAGCTGTACGACGAGGATTACGTCGTTACCCACACCAACGCTCTCTACTTGGTTAATGGGGCCTTCGATTTCAAGGACGGCGTTTTCAGCGGGTTCGACGCGGTGAACCACAAGTACCACACGGAGACCTGGGGATATCAGCTCGATGCCGGGGCAAAGCCCCGTGTTGCCAAGAGCCTGGAAGACCCGCGCTGCGTTTTCGCGCACCTCAAGAAGTTCGTTTCCCGCTACACGCTAGCGACGGGCGAGGAGATCACCGGCATCCCGGCTGCACAGATCCAGCAGATCGCCGAGATGATGGCGAAGAACCGGCCGGGGTCAATCCTCTACGCGCTCGGGATGACCCAGCACACAACCGGTGTGCAGGGAATCCGGTCATTCACGATCCTGCAACTCCTGCTCGGCAATATCGGCAAGCCGGGCGGCGGCGTCAACGCGCTGCGCGGCGAGCCAAACGTGCAGGGCGCGTGCGACATGGCGGTGCTCTACAACTACATGCCGGGGTATCTCAACTCCGCGTCGAATGCCGAGCCGACCATTCGCGACTACGTGCGCAAGAACGGGATAGCCGATAGCCGCTATCTCGTCAACACGCTCAAGGCGTTCTTCGGTGAAGCGGCCACCGCCGAGAACGATTACGCCTATGCCTGGCTGCCCAAGCGGAACGCTTCCAAGGACTACGGAACTCTGCCGATGTTTGAGGATGCCCTCGCCGGAAACCTGAAGGTCCTCTGGATCGTCGGCCAGAATCCGGCGGTCACAGTGCCCAACCTTAGGCTGACGTTCGACGCGATGGCGAACCTCGAGACGCTTGTGGTGCAGGAGATCTGGGAAACCGAGACTGCGACGTTCTGGCGCCGGCCCGGCGTCGATCCGAAGTCCATCTCCACCGAGGTGATCCTGCTGCCCGCAGCGTTCTTCATGGAAAAGAACGGAACCATCAGCAACTCGGGCGGCATGGTGCAATGGCGCCATGCCGCCGTGAAGCCTCCGGGGCAGGCCAAGCCCGACGGCGAAATCGTTGACCTCGTCTTCCGCGCGGTGCGCGATCAGGTCAAGGATTCAAAGGAGCCGAGGGACGAGATCATCCAGAAGGCTTTCTGGAACTACACCACGGCCGAGGATGTCCTGCGCGAGATCAACGGATACGCCCTGCGCGACAACCCGGAGACCGGTCTAAAGGCGGGCGATCTGATCCGCAAGGTCAGCGATCTTCGGGCCGACGGTTCCACGTCGTCCGGCGCGTGGATCTACGCGGGTGTCTTTGCCAATGGCGAGAACCTATCGAAACGCCGCGACTCGCAAACGGATCCAGGAGGCCTCGGCCTCTATCCGGGATTCGGTTGGACCTGGCCCAACAACATGCGCATCCTCTATAACCGGGCATCGTGCGATCGGAACGGCAAACCCTATCCGGGCTCGAAACCGATCGTGTGGTGGGACGAGCAGGCTAAACGCTGGACGGGTTACGACCTACCTGACGTCCCCGTCCTGACCGACGGGCCGAACACCCCGAACGGCCAGCGGGCCTTCCACCAAGGTGCGGAGGGCGTCGGGCGCCTGTTCGCGGCCGTCTACTCGGACCCGGATCCGAAGCATCCGGGGTATCCGCGAGACGTGGCCTACGTGCCGAAGGACGGTCCGCTGCCGGAGATGTACGAGCCCGTCGAGAGCCCGGTGGAAAACATGCTTCACCCGCGCGTGAAGAGCAACCCGATGCTCAAGTACCCGCGTGTCGCGGCGCATCAGCCCATCGGAACCGTCGACAAGTTCCCGTACGTGCTCATGACGTCAACGGTCGCTGAACACTGGTGCGGCGGCTCGACAACTCGGAACATTCCCTGGCTCAACGAGCTTGTCCCCGATCCGGTGCTGGAGATCCCGGTCGCGCTCGCCCAGACGCTCGGGGTGAAATCGGGGGACTGGGTCCGGGTCTCGTCGGCGCGCGGTGAGCTCGAGGTCAGGGCCCTCGTCACGCCCCGCATGAAGGAGCTGAAAATCGGCGACCGTCAGGTCAACGTTGTCTGGATGCCGTACAACTGGGGTTATAAAGGCCTTTCCACCGGCCCCAGCGTAAATTTCCTCACGATCGATGCTGCCGATCCGGGAGCCGGAACCCAAGAAACCAAGGCGTGTTTGGTGAATGTGATAAAGGTCCGCGAGGCCGGTTCAAGATCGCGAACCGCCCAAAAGGGTAATGTATGAGTCAATCCGCGAACACAGACTCTTATAAAACGACGCTGGTCGACATCACGAAATGCATTGGTTGTCGCGCCTGCCAAGTTGCCTGTAAGCAGTGGAACGATCGCGATGGGGAAGCAACAGATCTTGAGTGGGACCTTGGTTTTCAGAACCCCGCTAGCCTTAGCGCAAAAACGCTAACGTTAATTTCGTTTCATGAAGTGCTTGACGACAAGGCACCCGGGGGATTGCATTACCTTTTCACGATGCGGCGATGTCTGCACTGCCTGGAGCCCGCATGCGTCTCAGCCTGCCCGACAACGGCTCTGCACCCGGAATCTGACGGACCCGTAACTTACGATGCCAATAAATGCATCGGTTGCCGCTACTGCGAATGGGCGTGCCCGTGGGGCGTGCCGACTGCGGAATGGGACTCTCTCGCTCCCAAGATTCAGAAGTGTACCCACTGCGCCGACCGCTCTGATCAGCCGACGCCCCTGGCCCGCAACGGGCACGCACTGACGGATGACGAGAACAGAAGCTTCCTCAAAAATATCGTTGAGCCCGCTTGCGTCAAGGCCTGCCCGGCTGACGCGCTGCTGTTTGGTAAGCGCGACGAGATCCTACAGGAGGCGCGCAACCGGATTTCGGATCAACCTGAGAAATATGTAGATCACATTTATGGAGAAAAAGAAGCTGGCGGCACCACTGTCTTGTACCTATCTTCGGTGCCCTTCGCGAAGCTCGGTTTTCCTGACGTTGGTAACAAGGCGTATCCGGGGTTTTCCGGATGGGCTATTCACGCTGTTCCCCCTGCCGTCCTCGCCCTGGGCGCACTCTTCGGTGCCACTTACGCCTTCTTAAAACGCCGAGCCGTAGCGATGGCTAACGGGTCGGGTGCAGCGGCAGACATGGAAGCTCACGGCCCTCACATCGAGTTCGAACTCCTTCAGCAAAAACTGCTGACTCCGTGGAACTGGTTTCTCCTTGGAATCATGCTGTTCGGTCTGATTTCTCTTGTCGCCCGATTCGCCTTGGGCTTGGGCGGCAGCACGCATCTTTCTGACACTTACGCCTGGGGACTCTGGATCGTCTTCGATTTGATTTGGATCGCCGTGGCTGCCGGCGCATTCGCGACTGCCGGCCTCATCTATGTCTTTCAGCGCAAGGACCTGTACTCGATGGGACGTTCAGCCGTGCTTATGGGCCTGCTGAGCTACTCGTTTGTTACGGTCACGCTGGTTGCTGACCTTGGCTTGCCGTGGCACTTCTATCAGCTCGGTATGCAATCTCCCGAGCAATCGGCGATGTTCGAGGTTTCTTGGTGCGTCGGACTGTATGTCACGATCTTGCTGCTGGAGTTCCTGCCGGTGCCCTTCGAACGCTGGGGGCTGCAGAGGGCGAAGGAGATTTGGCAGCGCTGGTCTGGCTATTACGTCGCTTTTGCGGTCACATTGTTTGTCTACCTGCTCTCGCGCCGCCTGACCTATGCGTTGGCGAGTGCCGTCTTATTTTCTTTTCTTGCTTGGGCTTTTCGAGCCAGAGGCAAGAAATCTGAGCCGATCATGCTGGCTATCGCCGCAGTAACGCTCTCAACGATGCACCAGAGTTCTCTCGGCTCATTGTTCCTGCTGATGCCGGAACAGCTTGCTCCACAGTGGTGGTCTCCCGTAATGCCCATCTCGTTCTTCTTGTCCTCCATCGCAGCCGGTACCTCTGTCGTCGTTCTGGTCGAGATGTGGATCGCGAAAGCGTGGGGCAGGCGGCTTCGACTCACGCAACTGGCGGCGCTGGCTAAAATCTCATTTTGGTCGCTCTTGTGCTACTGGACCTTTCGCCTGGGCGACATGGCGATCCGAAGCCAGTTCTCCAACGCATTTTCGGGAAGATTGGGCGCCCTCTTCGCCGCCGAAATCCTCATTGGCGGCGTGCTCCCTCTGGCCCTGCTTGCTCGCGCTCGGCTGCGAGCCCACCCAGCGGTGCTGTTTCTGGGAACCGCTCTCGCCGCTGGTGGCGTGGTTTTCAACCGATTGAATGTCGTTATCGTCGCCATGAACTTGAAAGGAGCGATGCCCCAGTTCGCACCGGCGTCCTACACCCCGTCCGTCTTCGAGTGGGGTGTAACTGTTGGTCTCATCGCTGCGAGCATTTTCCTTTTCGGACTCGGCGCACGACTTATGCCGATTCTCCCCAAGGAAGAGACCGCACATCAATAGAGGAAACTTGATTCAATGACTCAAGATGTTTGGCTATCGAACCATCCGTACTTGCGTTCCGTCGCGGAGTTCCATGCGCAAGTCTTGACGCTTGCGGCCAGCAGCCCTAGCGCCGGTGCGGACATTCCGAATTGGGCAGACTACTTCAGTGATTATCAGGCGGGGATTCCTCTTCTGCGGAGCTCCGGCGTAGCAATCGACTTGAATCCCGCCGCGGCGATGCTCGTGTCGCTCGTCGAGAGCTTGGCTTCAAGTCCATTGCCAGGAACGTTGGCGGCGGAGTGTCGGCTTTTGGATAATCAATTGCGCAGCGAGACGAATGCGCCGCGTCGCGCGGTCGCTTGGTTACTCGAATGCGAGGATTTCAAGCCAGCGCAACCAGGTCTGCTTCGCTACCTAGGTTGGAGTGCCTTGGCCCGTTTCCTCAGCCCGTTGGTCGAGGGGTTCGGGAGCTGGCGCGACGAAGAGCGCTGGCTCCGCGCCTACTGCCCCACTTGTGGGTCGACACCCGCCATGGCTCAGTTAGTCGGCGTCGATCCTGGTCGCCTACGACTTCTTTCTTGCGGTTGTTGCGGCACGCTCTGGCGATACCGGCGAATTGGGTGCCCGTTCTGCGAAAGCGCGGACGCTCACCGGCTCTCTGCCCTGGCCATCGAGGGAGAGAAATACCTTCGCATCGACTACTGTCAGTCCTGCCGAGCCTATCTCAAAACCTATAATGGAGAGGGAAGCGAGGCCTTCTTTCTGGCGGATTGGACTTCGGTTCACCTCGACATTATCGCGCGCGATCGTGGATTGATGCGCTCGGCTAATTCGCTCTACGAACTGTGACCGGAGCATTCTTTAGTCTACCGATAGGGGCATTGCGTGTAGACTCCTGTGAATCGCCCATGCCCCCAGGTGACTAATATGTTGTTTACCGGTTTGACGACGACATTTCTCAAGGAATTTTTCTTTGGTCTTTGGCTCACTGCTCCTTTGCTGTTGTGCCTTGCGGCAGTCGTTACCGCGTTGGGACAAATCGTCGGAAAGACGGAAAAATGGTCGCCATTCGAAAGTTTTTACTGGTCGTTCATTACCGCAACAACGGTTGGCTATGGAGACGTCCGGCCTACAAAAAAATGGGCCAGGGTTCTTGCTATCGTGATCGCTCTGATCGGGCTAACGTTAACCGGTATTTTAATCGCGCTGGCTGTTCACGCCGCGACAATCGCTCTCGCGACGCACGATGCCGCTATAAAGGCTCGGTGATCACGCAACAACCACAACTCCCGAATATCAGAAAATCGACCACAGCGAGCCCTCCGGTATCACTGACGGCTCGCTGTTCGTCACGCTGGAACACGAATACGGAGTGGAACTGGCTTACGCCGACGAAGAGATTGACGCTACCGCCGCGGATTTGAAAACGGCCGCGCTGCTGGCCGTGCGGCGCGGCTCTCCGCTGCTGCGCATTCACCAGCTGATTTTCACGACGAAGGGAAGAGCCTGTATGTACGTGCTAGGATTGTACCGTTCGGGCCGCCATACTCTGGTGATTCGCAGATTCCGCTGACGCGCGATGTCTCGCACGGGTATAGTTGGGCAGATACGTCGTAACGTGCCCGGCGCGTGGTGCCGTGAAAAGACTCGCAAGAAAATGCGTCAAGTGTGGTGCTGCGCTGTCCCCTAGCACGATAATGCCTGCAGGCCCTTTCCCCTGCGGCGCTTGTCGCACAATGCTGCAGGCAGCCGATTATTACGCACAATTGATTGGGTGGGGCAGCGTCCTGTTTTCTGTATTGGTGTTTGCTGCCGCTGGCCTTCGCGGGATCGCACTGCTGTGCGCCGTCCTCGTAGCTTTTCTGCCTGTCTTGTGGGTGGCTGCCAATTTTGTCAAGTACGTGCTTCCGCCCAGGATCGAGATTTACGTGCCCGAAGACGCGAGTTTGCGATTGCGCGACTGAGCACTGGTCAGAACGCTGAAATCGCACGGTACAACCGTGCAACGCGGGAGTGGTAGCGCTTGCGAGTTTCGCGTCTTACACAACTTTTTCTGGCGAGCCGTGGCCGTGGCTTAGTTCGCGGGACATTTGCCAGGCGCTCAGCGCGGCCAGCGTCGTCAGGCAAATTCCCAGGCTCCATTTTTCCATTAGCAATTTGCCGACGCCGAACAGCGCGCTGTACACCATCACTGTGCCGAGTATCCAGCACCACAGATTGCGGCCGAGATCGTGCGTCGCGGGAATTTCCGGCGCGAGGGAGGCAATGGTCTTCCAGCCCGTCACATCCGGACGAACTTTTCGGTAGAACGAGAGCAGGACGCTGTTCGGTTCCGGCGCGGTGAGCACGGTGACCACAATCCACACGGTCGTCGTCACCAGCGTGGTGGTCAGCACGTTTTTCGCGAACAGCACCGTCGCCGAGCCGGTGTAAAACGTTGGCCGGCCGATCAGCGCGTTCCACAATCCTTCCGAGTTCAAAGCCAGAGTCAAAAACAGCGCGGTGATCATCGAAGAGATTTCGCTCCACGCGTTGATGCGCCACCAATACCAGCGCAGCAGGTAAACGCTGCCGGTGCCCGCGCCGACCTCCAGGACCGCTTGCCAGCCGGAACGAATCGAAGCCAGTTGCGCGGAAACGTAGCCGCTGGCAATCACCAGCAGCACGGTGACGACTTGCGAGGCGCGTACATAGTGGCGTTCCGACGCGTGGCGCACCAGAAAACGGCGGTAGAAATCCTCGACGACGTACGAAGTGCCCCAGTTTAATTGCGTCGCGATGGTGGACATGAACGCGGCCAGGAAGCCTGCGACGATAATTCCACGCAGGGCGTGCGGCACGTGGTCGTTCACCATCATCATGTAACTGGTTTCGGGATGCGCGAGGCCGGGATACAGGACGATTGCCGCGAGCGCGGTGAGAATCCAGGGCCATGGCCGCAGGGCGTAATGCGCCACGTTGAACCACAGCACGGAGAGCAAGCCCTGGCGTTCGTCGCGCGCGCTGAAAATGCGTTGCGCGATGTAACCGCCGCCTCCGGGCTCTGCCCCTGGATACCAGAACGCCCACCACTGCACGCCGAGATACACGCAGAAAGTAATTACCGGCAAGGTCCAAAGCGTTTCGCTGGCAAAAGCCTGCGAAAAATCAGGCAGAAATGCGAGCGGATCGGCGCCGCCGTTATTCGCGCGCAACGCTTCGATTTGGCCGAGCATGGAACTCATGCCGCCCGCGGCTTTGACGGCGTACCACGCAATGGCGATGACGATGCCCATCTTCAAGATGAACTGAAAAAGATCGGTCCAGAGCACGCCGGAAAGTCCGCCGAGCGAAACGTAGAAACCGGTGAAGGGAATCAGAAAAAAAATGCAGATAATCAGCGCGGAGCCGTCGGTGCCGGAAAAAACCGGGCCAAAAATCCCGGTGAGGCTCGCGGACATGGTTTGCAAGAAATGCCATTGGCTGATGGTTGCGCCCAGCGTGGTGCCGACGATGTTGATCATCGCTTTGGTGACCCAGCCGAGGATCAGGCAGTTCATCAGCACGCCTAGGTAGATGGCCCGAAAACCGCGCAGAAATGCGGCGGGATTACCGGAGTAGCGCATCTCGGCGAATTGCACGTCGGTCATCAGGCCGGAGCGGCGCCACAAACGCGCGAACAGAAACACCGTCATCATTCCGGAAGGGAGGAAGGCCCACCAGATCCAGTTGCCGGAAATCCCCTGAGTGTAAACGAGGCCCGCGACCAGCAGAGGAGTGTCTGCGGCGAACGTGGTGGCCACCATTGAGGTGCCCGCCAGCCACCAGGAGACGGTGCGTCCGGAGACGAAATAATCTTCCGAACTTCTGCCGGCGGAGCGGCGGAAATAGAGTCCGAGGAGGAGGGTAATCAGGAGGTAAGCAATAATCGCGGACCAATCCAATAAAGTGAATGTCATGGCGGGGCGGATTTATGGCACACTTCGCCCGGCCGAGGCAATGGGAAATCGCGGCGAAGCTTTTGATTCGCGGCCGAATTTGCCGGCGGCTGCCTGGAAAATGCTGGGAATATTGCGGCGATGCTTCTTAATTCAATTCACTCTTGGGAGAGACATGGGTGCCCATTCTGGAACCGGAACGCACGCGGTGCGCTTCAGTTACTTGCTGGTAATCGTGTTCGCTCTGATTAGTTCTGCGGCGACGGCGCAGGCGCCGCAAGTAACGCCCCAAGACATCAACGTGATGCCCATGCCCGCGACGGTGACGGTCGGCGTGGACCGCCTAATGGTGCCGCAAACTTTTTCTGTGGCGATTACTGGCTACAGCGAGCCAAGGCTGCAGCGCGCGGCGCAACGGTTTCTGCGCGACCTGAGCCGGCAGACCGGTTACTTTCTGAGCGCCGAGCTCGCGGACGTAAACCATGCGACTCTTCAGATCCACGCCGATCATGGCAGCGAACCCGTGCAGGATTTGGGTGAAGACGAGAGTTACGTGTTGGACGTCAGCCGTGCAGGCGCCAAGTTGGCGGCGCCTAATCCGCTGGGAATCATGCACGGCCTGCAAACGTTTCTGCAATTGGTGGAAGTGACTCCAGACGGTTACGCCGTGCCTGCCGTTCACATTGAGGATTCACCGCGATTTCCTTGGCGCGGACTGTCCATAGACGTCAGCCGCCATTTCATCACGATGGCAACCCTGAAGCGCAATGTGGATGCGATGGCAGCGGTAAAGATGAATGTGCTGCACCTGCATCTGTCTGACGATCAGGGATTCCGCTTGGAGAGCAAGGAATTTCCGAAGTTGCAGGAGGTGGGCTCCGACGGCAAGTACTACCTGCAAAGTGAAATGCGCGAGCTGATTGCCTATGCGAGCGACCGCGGTATCCGCGTCGTGCCGGAGTTTGACATGCCGGGCCACAGCACAGCGTGGTTCGTAGGCTATCCGGAACTTTCGAGCGGCCCCGGACCGTACCAGATCGAGCGCCGCTGGGGAATTTTCGATCCCGCGATGGACCCGACGCGCGAATCCACGTACAAGTTCCTCGATAGGTTTATCGCCAAAATGGTATCCATTTTTCCAGACCGCTATTTCCACATCGGCGGCGACGAAGTCAACGGCAAACAGTGGGACGCGAACCCCAAAATCCGCGAGTTCATGCAGGCCCACAATCTGAAAAGCGACCAGGAACTGCAGCAATATTTCACGGATCGCGTGGAGAAGATTGTCAGCAAACATCACAGATTCATGGTCGGTTGGGACGAGATTTTGACTCCCGGAATGCCGAAAGACATCGTAATCCAATCTTGGCGAGGCCAGGATTCGCTGGCCGAAGCCGCGAAACAAGGGTACCGGGGAATTCTATCGAGCGGCTATTACCTGGACGCGATGGCGCCCGCAGCGCAACATTATTTGGTTGATCCGCTGGCCGGCGCCGACGCCACACTTACCCCCGCGCAGCAGAAACTGATTCTGGGCGGCGAGGCCTGCATGTGGGAAGAGTTTGCGTCCGACGAAAGCGTCGAATCGCGCATCTGGCCGCGCGCCGCGGCGATCGCCGAACGCCTGTGGTCGCCGCAGCAGGTGCAGGACGTGAACTCGATGTATCGCCGGATGGGGGCGGTCAGCGCGCAGCTGGAAGAATTGGGCCTGACGCACCGGTCAAGCAGCGAAGTAATGCTCGCACGCATCGCCGGGACGGACGATATCGCCGCGCTCCAGGTGCTGGCCCAAGCGGTGCAGCCGGCGAGTATCACCATTCGCGAGACCGAAGCAGAAAAAGCCGGGGGAATCCAAACCAGCGACATTCCCTTGAATCGCATGGTGGACGCGATCCCGCCGGAAAGCGCGGCCGCCAGAAAATTCTCTGCCGCGGTGGACCAATTCATCGCGAACAAGTTTCAGGACGCCGCCGCGGAATCCTACATTCGCGAAGAATTGACGAAGTGGCGGAACAACGACAGCGCATTACAACCGCTGCTGCAGAATTCGTTCCTGTTGAAAGAAATCATGCCGGTTTCGCAAAACCTCGCCGCACTCGGCGCCGCGGGATTGCAAGCTCTCGATTACATTGACGCGCGCAAGACAGCGCCGCCACAGTGGAGGCTGCAGCAGGTCGCGATGATGCAGCAGGCTGCGAAGCCCACGGGGGATCTGGTTCTGGCCGTCGCGCCGGCAGTGCAAAAACTAGTGGAGGCAAGTTCCGCCGCGGCCGTAGCCGCGCCATGAACCTTGCGCCGCGCCGATTTCGGGGATTGTGTTTGCGGCCGAGAGTTCTGGGAAGAATGCCGATTGGCGCGCTGACGAACTCTTGCGCGCGATTTCGTCCTCTTAAGGATGAGGGCGTTGCGTCGTGGGCCTTGGCTGGAATTGCGGCTGCGGCATTTGCACGTTGAATGGCGCCTGGTTCGCGCCGCCATTAGCTGCGGTCATGATCAGCTGCTTGTCGCGCAATAATCCAGACTCGCCGGGATAATAACTCAGCATCACGTCAACCAATTGCATCGCCGCTGGATAATTCCGCTGCTGATAAAGCTGGGTCACCTGCGTTTTGTAAATATTATCGATCTGCAGTTCCAGCGCGCGGCCGTTTTGATTTCCAGCGTTGCGCGATTGAATCGCCCAGAAGAGCGCCGACGCGTTCAGCGGAGCGAAGTAGCGTCCCTGCGCGTATGCCGCTTGCGCGTTTTGGAGCTGCTGCTGACCGGCCGCGACCTGCACGGGAACGGGAGCCGGCGCAGGCGCCGCCGCGGGAGCCGCCGCAGGAGCAACACTTCGCTGAGCGTTATTCTGAGCAGCATTTTGCGATTCGTGTCCGCCCTTTTCATCAGCGGCTGCTGGCGGCGCAGAATCGTCCGTCACTCGAATCAGATCCACGTTACCGGTGCTGGCGCCTTTGGTCTGCCAGGCCAAATCAAAAACCGCGCCCTCGTGAATATCAATAGCGCCCGATCCACTGGCTTGGATAGCCTTGCGTCCCGGACACGAAATCAAGCCATCAATGGTGTATTCCTGCGCGCCAGATTTCACTCCGCTCGCGGCAAATGCATTCGACGTAGGGTGGAACGCTTTCCCCGCGATCGTCACGTTCAGGTCAGGCGTGCATTTGTGCCGGTCGCTCGCGTATCGAATCATCACCGTGGCCGTGGCTTCGACCGGCGGGGGAGGTGACACGGGAGGATGATGCAAGACTTTCCAGCCGATCAGCGCCACGACAACCACCGCAGCCGCAATGCCGATAATTGCCCATGGCGGTTGTTGCTTCGCGAGCGTCCCCGTCGTGCTCGCCGTCGTCGTTGCAGCGGGCGTCTGCAGAGCCGGGATCTGCACGCCCGTCGCGGGCTTGGCAACAATCGCCGCTGCTCTGGTGGGCGATAGCTGACCGTTCAAAACCGCTTGCGGAACCGCCGTAGTTTGCTTCGGAGGTTGCGCCGTCGCCCAGCGGCCATTCGCGTGCGCCTGAATGCCCTTGGCGCCCAATCCCGCGACGAGCGAAGGAACCACTGTCGCAACTCTTTCGGGCGGAATGCGCGTGGCGTTCGCCGCAGCCATGGCCTGATGCCAGCCCGGTCGCCGATGCGCGTAATCGTCGTGCGAAACTTCCAGTAGCAGGGGAAACGTGGCCTTGGAACTTTCCACGGCGCGCACAATTTCACGCGTGATCTGATCGGATGGCAAAGAGCGCGGCGAAATTACGATCACCATCGCCTCGCAGTCCGAGATGGCTTTGTGGGTTTCCTCGAAGTAATCCGCGCCGGCGGGGCAGTCCCGCTCGTAATACCAGCTGCTATAGCCTTGCGTTTCCAGGCCGGCGGCAATTTCGTAGGCCACGGCGCCGTCTTCCTGCACGTAGCTGATGAACACTTTTTTGGGCAATGACGCCATACGGGACTCCGCGCGGCGATGCCGAACCCTCGCCGCTACCGAGTGGGCCATATTCTCTACTACCGCGCAAGATGATTGCAAATCCAAATCCTGCCGCGGGCGTGCACTGCCGTGCCGAAGATGCCGTTTGCGCCCGCGGAAAAGGCGCGTCGGGCACACATCGCGCGCAAGGTCTTGTCCGGCTCAGGTCGCCATGCTATAAATAAAAGCCTGGCGCGAAGTTTTGCGTACGCGGGATTCGTATAGTGGTAGTACGCGACCTTGCCAAGGTCGAGGCGAGGGTTCGATTCCCTTATCCCGCTCCACTTCTGTAACGAACTAGCGCTGGACTCCTGCTAGCCGTTCGCTTTACCTCATGTTAAAGTCCCACCCGCCCAACCCCCATGCTCGCGTATCTCAGTGGCCCTATCGAATATGCGCAAGACGGCGGCAAGCTTTGGCGCCGCAAGCTTACGCCGTATTTGCGCGAGCAGCTGGGCCACCGCGTTTACGATCCCGCCGAGGATGAGCGGAAAAACCTCACCGAAGAAGAAGCCGCGCATTTCCGGGAGTGGAAATCCAGCGACGTCGAACGCTTCCGCCGCGTGGTGCGAAAAATCATCGCGTTCGATCTGGAGATCATCGAAAACCATGCCGACTACCTTATATGTTACTGGGACGCGCAGGCCAAAAGCGGCGGCACGTCCGCAGAATTGACCATCGCGCATCGCAAGGGAATCCCGGTGTACCTGGTAACCACACTTCCCACCAACGAAATCAGCGGCTGGATGCTGGGTTGTTCCGACCAGCTGTTCGGCTCCATCGAAGACCTGAAGCAATTCCTCACGGCGCGCTTCGCGCGAGAAAAACAGAACCAACTCTGGAAAGATTGATAGAATTCGCCGCGCATGGAGAAAATTCTGGTCGCCGTCGGCAGCACCCGCCGCCCGAAAGTGAATGCGGTCAGCGAAGCGCTGGCTGCCATCCGCAGCGTCTCTGAATTGCTGCCAGCGTTCGAAATTTTGGGCGTCGAAGTGGAGAGCGGCGTGCGGCACACTCCACTCTCACGCGAAGATTTAATGGCCGGCGCCCGCCAGCGCGCCGAAGCTCTGATGCAAATAGCCCGCGCGAAGAATGAGCGCTGGAAATATTTCGTGGGCCTCGAAGGCGGCTTCGACGTAATCCCAGGCCTCGACGTGATCCCCAGCCTGGACGTGTTGCCCGATCTTGACGTCGTCAGCGAAGCCGGCAATCGCTGGGTGTTCCTGGAAAGTTGGGCGTATGTTACCGACGGTACTGGCCGCGGCTCGTTCGGGCAATCCGGCGCGGTGCTGGTGCCCGAAGCGCTAGCTGAAACCGTGGTTGATGATGGCGTCGAGCTTTCACAAGCGATTGACGCCTTCGCGGGCGGCCACGATATTCGCGACGCCGAAGGCGCCTGGGGCATCCTGACGCGCAATCTGACCACGCGGCAGGATTCTTTTCGCATCGCGGTGATCAATGCCTTCGCGCCGTTTTTCAATCGCGAGTTGTACGCGGCCAGCGGCCACGGCGCGGGCGCCTGAAATTTTGCAATGGTATGTGTTAGCCTAACGCCAAGGGGTGAGAACGCGTGGACATCGTCAAGGGCAACATGGGTTGGATCGAGGTGGTGGTGGGGCCGATGTTCTCCGGCAAGAGCGAAGAGCTGATTCGCCGCTTGCGCCGCGCCGAAATCGCCAAACAGCGCGTGCAGATTTTCAAGCCCGTGATCGACCAGCGCTATGCCAAGAACGGCATCGTCTCGCATTCCGGCCTGGAGCTCGATTCCGAGCTGGTGAAAGACGGCGCGGACATTCTGGCAAAAGTCGCGCCGCGCACCGAAGTGGTGGGCATTGACGAAGCGCAATTCCTGGGTGAATCGGTGGTGGAAAGCTGCGTGAAACTGGCGGACATGGGCAAGCGCGTGATCGTCGCCGGTCTGGACACTGATTTCATGGGCCGCCCGTTCGAGCCGATGCCGCGCCTGTTGGCCGTGGCCGAAGAAATTGTGAAATTGCTGGCCATCTGCATGCAGTGCGGCAATCCCGCTGTGCACACGCAGCGCCTGGTGGCGTCCGAAGAACTGATCATTGTTGGCGCGGGCAATATGTACGAAGCGCGCTGCCGCCGCTGCTTCGAGCCGCACCTGGCCCACGAGAAGATTGAAGAAGAAAAGTCCGCCGCAGCCGCAAAGGTTCGGGCGGCGACAAGCTAGCGGGCCCCTTGCATCGCCGGACAGCACAACAATACAGTGTGGGCGGATCCGCATAGCCCTCGGCGCCAGCCGCCGATCTGCTATAGCCCACCTCCCCTGCAACCCCCCAAGCCGGGAACGAATCTATATTCACGGAAGACCCAAAACGCAATAGAATAGGCGCAGGCGGACCGCCATGTACTTTCGCACTACCATCGTATTGGCCGCGGCGCTGGCTCTGGCGCTCTTGGCCGATACTGCCGACGTGAACCGCTACCGCACTCCGGTGCTGGCGGGCTCGCCAACCTTGGGTTCGCTGCCCGATCCCGGTCCTATGCCGGAAATTTTTGTTTCCGTCGTACAGCAGGCCAATGGCAAGCAAGCTCCGCTGCAACCGCAATCCCGGCTGGAAATTGTCCGCTACGTCTCCGGTGAGTTCGCCAAAGTGCTGAAGCCCATCCCGGCAGGGAAGAAGGGTTTCAAGATTGAAGTCGGTAAGAAACTTGACGACAACGATCTAAGAACTGCGCTTCGTTCGCACGGCCAAGCCGCCAACCCCGGCGACACGGTGCAGGTTACCGGCATCGAATTTCGCAACAAGGAAATCGTGGTGGAGATCAACGGCGGCGGCAAGAAGCAGCTTTAATATTCGCGATCATCTCCAGGTCGGGGTCGGCGGGAACATGCAGTCTCCGCTGGAGACTTCCGGCTCGCACAAGAATAATGGCGGCACACTGGTGCTCGACTTCGGCCGCTCCGTGCCGGATATGAGCGCGGACGATCTGATGACCGATCTGCAGGTTTTTCTCGACTTCACCAAGGAGCATTCCGGCGCCGTGAACTGGCTGGACACGCTGCCCCCGCAATTCAAGGAAGCGATCCAGGATCACCAGGCGCTGGAAGGCATGAATCACGATATGGTGCTGGCCGCGCTGGGCCGTCCCGGGCACAAAGTGCGCGAGCGCGATCCGGACGGCAGCGAAACCGAGGACTGGATTTACGGCTCGCCGCCGGCACGCACCACGTTCGTCACATTTATCGGTGACAAAGTTGTGCGCGTGAAGGAATTCGATTGATCGCGCGTTGACTTTTCTCTCGCCAACCCCTAGCATTTCTCGACTGATTAAAATGGTTTACGAATGCTGTGCGCGATGGCGCCAGCTCCAATCCCCGGAGGATTCATGGCTATTAAAGTCGGCATTAATGGTTTCGGTCGCATCGGCCGCAATATTTTTCGCGCGGCCTTGGGCGATCCCGCCATCGAAATCGTCGCCGTCAACGACATCACGGATTCGAAGACGCTGGCATACCTGCTGAAGTACGATTCGATCCTGGGCAATTTGCCGAATAAAGTCACGCACACCGACGATTCGATCTCCGTGGATGGCAAGAGCTTCAAAGTATTTCGCGTGAAGGATCCCGGCGAGCTGGACTGGTCTTCCGTGGGCGCGACCATCGTCGTGGAATCCACGGGGTTATTTACCGACGGCCCGAGCGCTCGCAAGCATATTCGCGGCACCGTGAAGAAAGTGATTATCTCCGCGCCCGCCACCGATCCGGATACCACCTTGGTTCTCGGCGTGAACGATAAGACCTACGATCCCTCCAAGCATCACGTGATTTCCAACGCTTCCTGCACCACGAATTGCCTGGCGCCCGTCGCGAAAGTGCTCTCGGATACTTTCGGCATCAACGCCGGAACGATGACCACGATTCATTCCTATACAAATGACCAGAAGCTGCTCGATCTGCCGCACAAGGATTTGCGCCGCGCCCGCGCTGCCGCGCTTTCCATGATTCCCACTTCCACGGGAGCGGCTAAGGCACTGCAGCTGGTGATTCCGGAACTAAAAGGCAAGCTCGATGGTTACGCCATGCGTGTGCCCACGCCGAACGTCAGCGTCGTGGACCTCACCGTGTTCACCGAAAAGCCCGCGACCGTGCAGACGGTGAATGCCGCTCTGAAAGCCGCTGCCGAAGGGCCCATGAAAGGCATCCTGCAATACTCAGAAGAGGACCTCGTTTCCGTGGATTTTCGCGGCAACCCGCATTCTTCGATTCTGGATGCAGGCTACACGCGCGTCGTGGGCAACAATTGCGTGCAGATACTGGCCTGGTACGACAACGAGTGGGGCTATTCCTCACGCTGCCGCGACCTGATCAAATTCCTGGCAAAGTAGCGGGCTGCACGAATCCAATAGTCCCAACGGGCGACGTGAAGATAATGGTGTGGCCGGCGTGGTGCCGGCCCACTTGGATTCCATTCGGAGAAATGCATTCGATGAGTGAATTCGCAACGCTATGAACAAGCTCTCCATCCGCGACCTGCAGCTGAAAGGCCAGCGCGTCTTCATCCGCGTGGATTTCAACGTGCCCACGTCCAACGGAAGTTGTGGGCGACGACACGCGCATCCGCGAGACGCTGCCCACTTTGCGGCTGGCAGCAGATCGTGGCGCGCGCCTCGTTCTCGCATCGCATCTCGGCCGACCCAAGGGCAAAGTTGATCCGAAGTATTCGCTCGCTCCGGTCGCCGCGCGTCTGCAGGAATTGCTCGGCGGCAAACCGGTGGCGTTCGCGGCGGACTGCATCGGGCCCGAAGCGGAAGCGAAGAGCAAAGCGCTGCGTGATGGCGAAGTGCTGTTGCTCGAAAACGTGCGCTACCATCCCGAAGAAGAAGCCAACGACGCGGAATTTTCGCGCCAGCTTGCGGTGCTCTGCGACGGCCTGTTCGTGTGCGACGCGTTCGGCTCGGCGCATCGCGCGCACGCGTCTGTCGTCGGCATCACGAAGTTCGTGCGCCAGTCCGCCGCCGGCCTGCTGATGGAAAAGGAGCTGGCGTATCTCGGCAAGGCCATTTCGCATCCCGACCGCCCGTTCGTTTCGGTGCTGGGCGGCGCGAAAGTTTCCGACAAAATCGAAGTGGTGCAGAATCTGATGAAGCTGGCCGACGCAATGCTCATCGGCGGCGCCATGGCCTACACATTCTTGAAATCGCAGGGCCTGCCGATAGGGAAGTCGCTCGTGGAAAATGACAAGCTGGATCTCGCGCGCGAACTTCTGGCCGAAGCCGAGCACCGCAAGTTTCGGCTGGTGCTTGCCCGTGGATCACGTTCTCGCTGAATCCATTGATTCCACAGCGACGCGCACGACGGACATCGCGCAAACCCCCGACGGTTGGATGGGGCTCGACATCGGCCCGAAGACGATCGAACTATTCCGCCGGGAAATTTCCGCCGCACGCACCATCGTGTGGAACGGGCCGCTGGGCATGTTTGAAAAGCCAGCATTTGCGCAAGGCACGCTGGCCATCGCGCGCGCCGTGGCAGCCGCTTCCGGCACGGGCGCTACATCTATTGTAGGCGGCGGCGATTCCGTTGCGGCCGTGGAACAATCCGGCCTCGCTTCGCAAATTTCGCACATCTCAACCGGTGGCGGCGCGTCTCTCGAATTTCTCGCCGGCGAAAAGCTTCCCGGCGTCGAAGCGCTCACCGACAAGCCATGAAGCGCATAATCATGCCAGCCGACACGCCAGCCAGCACATTCGTGGACAGGAGAATCCCTTGCGCCGTCCAGTAATCGCCGGAAATTGGAAGATGTACAAGACGATCGAGGAGACTCGCGCATTTTTCGAAGCATTCAAGCCGCTGGTGCCCGCGACGCCAGAATGCGACATCATCGTCGCGCCTCCCTTCACCGCTCTCGCGGCCGCAGCTGCCGCGGCGCACGGCAGCCCCATCACCATTGCCGCGCAGAACGCGCATTGGGAACGCGAAGGCGCCTTCACTGGCGAAATTTCCATGCGCATGATTCACGACGCCGGTGGCAAAGCCGTGCTGATCGGCCACTCCGAGCGCCGCCAATTTTTTGGCGAAACCGACGAATCGGTGAATCGCAAAGTGAAAGCCGCGCTCGAAGCCAAACTGACTCCCATCGTCTGCGTCGGCGAGAGCCTCGCGCAGCGCGAATCGCACCTCACCCATTCCATCCTGAAACGCCAGTTTGAAGGCGGCCTGGACGCGTTGACCGAGCACGAGTTCTCGCGTATTCTCCTTGCGTACGAGCCGGTTTGGGCGATCGGCACCGGCAAGACGGCCACGCCTGAAATGGCTGCGGACGCTCACCGCTACCTCCGGGAGCTTGCCGCCACGGTTTTTTCGCCCGCGCAGGCCTCTGGCATTCGCATCCTCTATGGCGGCAGCGTCAAACCCGACAATATAAAGGGTCTGATGGCGCAAGCGGAAATTGATGGCGCGCTGGTGGGCGGAGCGAGTCTGGACGCGAAGTCGTTTGCGGCTCTCGTGAATTTCTGAGCGTAACTTTAGGATTTAGCAGGGATTTTATAGCCGCGGGTGCGCCTGGAAATTGCACCCCGCGCACAGGGAGTTAGCAATGCCGTCGTGGGCAAAATGGGGTTTAGCGCTGCTGGTAGCCGTCGGACTGATCGCCGTGGGCTGGCGCGTGTTGTTCATTCTGGTGACGCTGCACGTTTTGGTGTGTTTCATTTTGATCATTGTCATCATGCTACAGAGCGGTTCGGCCGCTGACCTGGCCGGAGCATTCGGCGGCGCAGGCAGCCAGACGGCGTTCGGTCCGCGCGGCGCGGCCACCTTTCTTTCGCACGCCACCACCTGGTGCGCCATTGTTTTCATGATGACGTCGCTGACGCTCTCCGTGAAGCGCGCCCCCAGCGACACGTCCAGCAGCACCGGCTCGGTCCTGGAACAGACTCAGAAGTCCGGCACGGTTCCCGTGAAGCCGGCGCAGACTGCGCCGATACAGATTCCGATTCAGCCAACGCAGCAGCCGGCACAGCAGCCAGCGCAACAGTCCGCGCCAGCCCAGAAGCCGGCAGCGCCGAGCCAGCAACCCGCGCAGAACCCCGCTCCAAAGAAATAGGGGCTTCTGCTATAATTCGTTTCGTCCTCGTCAGAATGCGGTCGTGGCGGAATTGGCAGACGCACCAGCTTGAGGGGCTGGCGGTAGCAATACCGTGGTGGTTCGAATCCACTCGACCGCACCAAAATCCGGGCGTTCCGGATTATTTTTCGCGCAAAAGCAAAAGGCCGCTCGCGCGCACTTCTTGCTCCGCACGGTTTTCACAACCCGCACAATCCAGAAGTGGGTCAGTCTGCGAGTGCGCGAGTCTTCATGTGCAGAACTGCTCTAGCTCCGCTAAGTTCTCGACAATTTCCTGCTCCTCAATCCCTTGCCCGGTGCCGATAACCTTAGCCCGCCGCCAGAATCCTGACTAACGCCGTAACAACCGACATCGACGTCAACTCAGGTCTATTATCTCTATTGTAATCCGTAATATAGCCCGGCCGCATCACAACCTCGAATCGAAAACGATCTGAAGCCTACATTCCCTGTTCTGGCTCAGAAAATCGCGGAAGCGAGTCTCGTCGAACCGGGGGACGCAACTAATCCGGCGACCCGGGGTTTAGGTTCGACCACACCCAGGAGAGTTTCGATAACGGCCAGAGGAAGTTGATCAATAAGGCGTCTCCCTACACCCAAGTGGGGCTGCAAGAGGTGACGACATGGACCTGCCCGCCCTTAGGCCCAGCATTGCTGGACTAACGTCTCCGGTGCAACTAGCCGAGATGGCAGTACTTCTGGCCGGTCGGTGGCCTGCGCTCAAACCGTTGCCGATATTCAAGTGTGAAACAGATGAATATCGCGCCTCCATCGAATTCGACAAAACGCGCGGTGAGTGGGTCTGTCGCAAAACATCGTTACCTTCCAACATGGTTAAGGAACTGCGCGGTGGATTGACGGAAATAACCATGGCATTACCCCGCGGTCATGCGCAAGTCTCCGCCGAATCTGGCGCAGCAGAACAGCAAGAACAAGAATCGGAGAAGGAAGCCAGTCGTCGTGTGCAAGCTATCCGTGAGTGGCGAGAGAATTACGAGAACGGCGCACTCTATTCCAGCCTGCTAGAATACCTTTCCAAAGGCCACCAAGACGAAATTGACGCCAGCATCCGATTGACTCTTACTGCTCGGCAGCTACAGTTCAACCCGAAGAATGTTGCGGATGTCTTTGGCGCGCTCTCGAAGGCGGGCGGCAAACTAGCGACACTCGTCGAAGCCGCGCAGCGGAATAAAACGGGACAGAGAACGGATGTGCTGGCAGAGGTACCGGGCGAGGTACGGGCAGACGTACTGGCGCGAGCGGAAGCCGCCGCACCTAGCCCCGAACGCAATATGTCGGTTGAGGCGATCCTACCCCCGCGCGAGCGCCGGCTTCAGATGCGCGCCACGCTTGCCTACGGTGCATACACCGCGCTCGATGACGTCAATGGCGGCGTTGTTCTCAATATAAGTGAAACGGGCATGGCCGTAGCCGCGGCTGACCCCCTGGTAGTAGCCGATGACCTCCCGCAAATTCGCTTTCGATTGCCCAACGTGGAGCAGAGAATCAAGGTTTCCGCTCAGGTTGTGTGGCTAGCGGAATCGAAAAAAACAGTAGGCATCCGATTTGTTGACCTCAGCGCCGAGGTCCGCAATCAAATTGCAAATTGGATCGCGTCCGAAAAGCCATCCGCGGAATTTGAAGGTTTAGCGCTGGCGCCAGTCCAGAGCCTCGTCCCCACACCCCTCAAGAGCGTCCCAGAAGAACCGATGTGGCGTGCTGTCTCCGAGCAAGACCAGCACTTCGCTCCTGAACTGATTGCGCGCGCTGCGTCACGGCCATCTGAGCTCGTGACGCCCGACATTCGCGATGCAAGCCGGCCGCCCTTTCTGGAAGAATCCCCGATAGTAGTAGACAGCGAGGATTCCGCCGCTGGTTTTGGACCGAAAGCACGAACTGCCGGAGCTGAGTTGTCGGCCAATCGCATTGAAAACTCTCCGTTACGCCAATTTGTGCTTGAATTATCCGGACTCCAGATAGCCGCACTGGTTTTTTTGTTAGCGTTCATCACCCTGGCCGTGGGGCTCACGGCTGGACGCAGTGCGCTCGGATTGCTCCGCCGGGACACCGAGAAATCGTTGCCGACTACTGATCACACCTCACAGGCACTCCTGAATCGCCTACGCGAAAGGACCTCGCAACCTTCCACACCGCCGCTGGCAGATTCCTCCGTTACACCCACAGTGAATCCACCCGCGCCGGCGAGGGCAGAATCGCACCCAGGAAGGCCAGCCACCCAATCCGCCAATGCACCGCCCGAAGATTCAACTCCGAGCGTGGCGCCGATTGGGCCATCTTCAGCAACATTGAGCCCGTCGTTTCCTGATTCCGATAACACCGAAGCCAGTTCGGAGCGCGACCGCTCGACCGGGCTGAGCGCACGGAGTGCGCCGCCACCTGTGGATTCTCAGCCCGCATCGTCTTCCCGAGCTGTGGTTCCGAAGAGTGCGCCGACAAGTCCCGCGCCGACAAGCCCCGCGCCGACAAGCCCCGCCCCACGCACGCTACTGCCTGCAACGCGCGCGATGCCGCACCTGACATCGCCTTCAACAATACTTTTCACTGCCCGAAGCGACGGCAGCAAACCATTCAGACTGATTCTCCCGGAAAGACCGATCGCTGCTTCCTCCACGTTCGCGATTACTTCCCAACTCTCTGTGCTTGTGGCTCCTGATCGCGGACGCGCAGCGGCTCAGGAACCTGCTCGATTGCAAGCCGGTGACCTCGTCTCCTTCGTTTGGCCCCGTTTTCCAGGGCCGCGCGATCGACATGGATCGTCGGAAACCGTAAAGGTCCGCACCACCATCGGAGAGTCCGGCCAAGTGCTGGACGTAAAACGCGTGAGCGGGTCATTCTCCCTGCTTCCTGCTGCGATCAGCGCCATTCGCATGTGGCGTTTCAAACCCACTCTCTTGAACAACACGCCTGTCCAAGCGCAACAGGACGTCACCATAGAATTCCGGGCGCCAAGGCACTTGCCGCGCGTGGCTTCTGGGCATACCGCCCGCGCCGCTAAGGGCGCGTGAGGCGCGTCTTGACGCGCTCACCACGGACCTTGTTTTGATTGGCTTGGTTCCCACTAACTCCTGAATCACGCGCTGACCGGACACAAACCACTGCCTACAATCCTCCTTGATATTCGCACTGCGTTGTATATGATGTGCTGTTTTCAGATTGTCTCTACGGTCCTATCGAACGCTTTTTTGCCGGCGCTGTCAGGAGAGCAAGAGCGATGCGGATTAGGAAGCGGAATAGTGGTTCTGCGGCAACAGCAGCCTTGCTGTCGCTGATCATCGTAGTCCTCGTGGTAGTCACCGTTTACGTTTTCGCGTCGAATTTGCCCTGGGCAGTCCGGCCGGCCCCGATCACTGCGGTTGGCGCCGAGATCGATCATCAATATGATCTAACTCTCGCCGTCACCGGCACGGTTTTCATCCTCTCGCAGCTCGGCCTGGCCTTCGCCATTTTCCGGTTTCGCGATCGTGGCCAGAAAGCGCATTTCACGCGCGGCAGCAACACCCTGGAAGCCGTCTGGACCACCGCTACCATCGTCTTGTTCCTCGGCCTCGGTCTGATGGGCCACAAAGCCTGGGCGGAAGTCCGCTTCACGCCGGCGGCTCCCGACGCGATTCAGGTTGAAGTCACCGGCAATCAGTTCGTTTTCAATTTCCGCTATCCCGGCCCTGATGGAAAATTCGGCCGGCTCGACCCCAAGCAAATCAGCGCTTCCACCGGAAATCCGGTGGGAGTTGATGCCAATGATCCTGCGGGCAAAGACGACATCGTAGTTCCCACGCTCACGGTTCCCGTGAACCACGAAATCAACTTGCTGATTCGCTCGCAAGACGTGATTCACAATTTTTACGTGCGCGAGCTGCGCATCCAGCAGGACGCCTTGCCCGGCATGGTGATTCCGCTGCACTTCACCGCGAATACGATTGGGCAATACGAAGTGGTCTGCACGCAACTCTGCGGTCTGGGCCACTCGCGCATGCACAGTTATCTGAACGTGGTGTCCGACGCGGACTACGAAACTTTCCTCAAGCAGCAGGCGGCGGGCCAGTGATCCAACCCATCATGACCCAACCCCTGATTCGCTCCACGAAACACCCAGCAAGCCGCACCCAATTTCCAGGAGGCCACGCATGAGTTCGCACGCGCACGCCGGTGGATCCACCGTGCACGCTCCGATGGCGGAGCCCAGCGGTTTCATCCGGAAATATATTTTCAGCGTGGACCACAAAGTCATCGGCATCCAGTATTTCCTGCTGGCGTTGACGGCCGTGGTCGTCGGAATCGTGCTCTCGCTGCTGATGCGCTTTCACCTGGTGTGGCCCAATGCGACGCTGCCGTTCGTCAGCGGCGGGCAGATGTCGCAGGAGCAATACCTCGCGCTGGTCACCATGCACGGCACCATCATGGTCTTCTTCGTGCTCACCACCGCGCCGCAAGGCGGCTTCGGCAATTATTTTCTGCCCATTCAAATCGGCGCGCCGGATATGGCCTTTCCCGCGCTTGAACATGCTTTCCTTCTGGGTCACGTTTCTGGCCTTCGTTTGCATCCTCGCCGCGTTCGTCGTTCCCGGCGGCGCGCCCATCAGCGGCTGGACGGGTTACACGCCTCTGAGCGGCCTCGGCGAAATCACGGGCCCCGGTGAAGGATGGGGCCAGACGATGTGGATCGTCAGCATCTCGCTCTTCTGTCTCGCGTCGCTGCTCGGCGCGCTGAATTTCATCGCCACCACGATTGACCTGCGCGCTCCGGGCATGAGCTCTGATGCGCATGCCGCTCACCGTGTGGGGCTGGTTCGTCACCGCGATTCTGGGCTTGCTGGCGTTCGGCATTTTGCTAGCCGGCGGAATTTTGCTTTTGCTAGATCGTTCCGCGGGCACCAGCTTCTTCATCCCCGCGGGCTTGGTGGTGAACGATCAACTGCAGGCGCACAGCGGTGGTTCACCTCTATTGTGGCAACACCTCTTCTGGTTTTTCGGTCACCCCGAGGTTTACATCGCGATTCTGCCCGGCATGGGAGTCGCCTCGCACGTGCTTTCCACTTTCTCGCGCAAACCCGTTTACGGTTACCGCGCGATGGCCTACGCGATCTGCGCCATCGGCTTTCTGGGATTCATGGTCTGGGGCCATCACATGTTCGTCAGTGGCATGAGTCCTTATTCAGGCTTCGCGTTTTCGGTGCTGACCATGTCCATCGGCGTACCTTCGGCTATTAAGACGTTCAACTGGCTCGGCACCCTGTGGGGCGGCAGGATTCAGTTCAAGTCGCCGATGCTTTTTGCGCTCGGCTTCGTTTCGCTGTTCGTCTCTGGCGGTCTTTCGGGCTTGTTTCTCGCGCAGCCTGCGGTGGACAACATGCTGCACGCCACCTACTACGTGGTCGCGCACTTCCACCTGGTGATGGGCGTGGCCGCCATCTTCGGAATTTTCGCCGCCACCTATTTCTGGTTCCCGAAAATGTTCGGCCGCATGATGAACGAGCCGCTCGCCAAGATTCATTTCTGGTTTACGTTCGTCGGCGCCTACTGCATCTTCATGCCCATGCACTTCATCGGAATCGCGGGCGGCATTCGCCGTTACGCGGACGCTTCGGCCGTCGGTTTCCTGGCGCATCTGCAGCCCGTGCACGAATTCATGACCATCGCCGCGTTCATCACCGGCGCCGCGCAACTATTTTTCTTGTTCAACTTTTTCTACAGCTTGAAATTCGGCCCCAAGGCCTCCAAGAATCCCTGGAACGCCACGACTCTGGAATGGGACACGGATTCGCCGCCGCCGATTGATAATTTCGGCGGCCACTATCCCAGCGTCTATCGCGGACCGTATGAATACAGCGTTCCCGGCGTGGTGGACGACTTCGTCCCACAATGGCTGGAGCCGTCGCAGGTAGCACGCGAAAAATAATCTGGAAGTTCCGGTACGACGCGCGAAGCATCGCCGGGGCGTGAAGGCACATCGGAGTAAAGAAATGCCAAGCACAATCATCACCGAAGAAATTGAGCTGATTCATTCGGGCAAGGGCCCGGGCGGCGGAGGTTTCTCCGGCGACGGCGGTGATGGCGGTGACAGCAATTCTTCAGGCGCAGCCGGGGTTCCGCAGCGCGCCTACATCACCGGAATGTTCATCGCGCTAGCGGGCATTCTGATGTTCTTCATGGCGTTCGTCAGCGCCTACATCGTCCGCAAAGACATGCCCAACAGCGCCTGGGTTCCGCTGCAAATCCCGCGGCTCCTGTGGCTCAACACATTAATTTTGATCGCCAGCAGCTTCACGCTCGCGCGCGCACACAATCGCTCCACCGCGAAAGACGAAGACGGATTCCGCCACTGGTGGGCCACCACCACGTTTCTCGGCATTCTGTTCGTTGCCGGGCAGATCCTGGCCTGGCGCCAGCTCGCTGCCCAGGGAATCTTCCTCGCGACGAATCCCAGCAGCAGCTTCTTTTACGTTTTCACCGCGGCGCACGGAGTGCACTTGCTGGGCGGAATTCTGGCGCTGCTCTACGTGCAATTCCGGGCCACGCGCAGAGTCACGCGCAGCACGGCGATCGAAGTGGTCTCCATGTACTGGCATTTCATGGATGGGCTATGGGTCTTCTTGTTTCTACTCCTCTACCTGGGAAGGTGAAGCGTGAGTGACACGGAATACGAAGGCATCGTCGCATCGCCGTGGTCCGGCGGCGCGTCTCCCTTCGCCATCAATTCGAAAAAGTTGGGCATGTGGCTCTTCATCATTTCGGATTCGCTTACGTTCTCGGCCCTGCTCATCAGTTACGCATACGTTCGGCTGGAGACCCCAAACTGGCCGCGCCCGTTTGAAATCTGGCCGGCCATCGCCAAATCGTCGCTGATGACGTTCGTGCTGCTCTCCAGCAGCTTGACCATGGTTCTGGGCGTCAACGCCGCGTTCAACGGCGACCGCAAGAAAACCGTACGCTACCTGATCGCCACCATCGTTTGCGGCATCGCCTTCGTCGCAATTCACGCCACGGAGTGGGTCACGCTCCTTGGTGAAGGCGTTACGCCGTGGTCGAACCCCTTTAATCCGGCCGCGCCGCTCTTCGGCGGCACGTTCTTTGGCCTCACCGGCCTGCACATGGTGCACGTCACCATCGGCGTGGTTTATCTCGCGATCATCGCCTGGGGCTTCGGCAAAGGGAAATACACGGCGGAACACGTGGAAGTCAGCGGCCTGTACTGGCACTTTGTGGACTTGGTCTGGATGTTTATTTTCCCGATGGTGTATTTGTTGAGCGTGAATCCGAAGTAACAACGATACCAAGGAGCGAGCGAACCGATGAGCGCACACGGAGACACCGCCGAGCTCACGCACGAGCACGCTGTAGGCACCACCAAGCTATTCGCCACGGTTTGGATCTGGCTGCTGCTGCTCACGATCGTGGAGGTTTATCTGGCCTACCTGCGCCTGCCAGTCCCTATAATGATCACAATATTGGTCGGCCTGTCGCTCGTCAAAGCGGCGCTGATCATTTCGTACTTCATGCACATGCGCTTTGAGCGTCTGGGGCTATTCTTGTTGCTGATCCCGGCCATGGTATTCTGCATTTGCATGATGCTGATCATGTTCTTTCCGGATAGCATCCGTCTGATGAACCTTAGGCCGCATTGACGCGGTCGGGCGACGCTGGTGAGAGCTGCGTCGCAGGCACACGGCCGGTTTGCGGTGCGCGCGGCAGAAACGCGGGAGGATGAATTGCAGAAAGACGTCTTAATTCGAGCGGCGCTGCTGTTATGTTGCTGCGCAGGTCTGATTGCGCTGCCAGTCCCGCACGTCTCCGCACAAAGCTGCGCCATGTGTTACCAGGGAGCGGCTGCTTCCGGTGCGCAAGGCGGCGCGGCGCTGCGCCACGGCATTTTGATCTTGTTCATACCCGCCATGAGCTTGTTCGTAGGAATCTTCGCCCTGATTTACCGCCGCCGCAACGTGGCGCGCTGAGCCAATACCATTCGCCGGTGGGGGGCTGCAGCGGCGGATGCCAAGTTCGCTTGGCATCCGCTGCTGCGATTGACGCCGGATTTCAGGCTACTTGCTTTTGGGCTTGTGCAAATCGGTGCAAATGGCCACAGCGCTGTTCGGATCCACCGCGCCATCGCCTTGCTCCACGTGCTGAATTTTTCCTTCCTTGTCCACAACGATGGTGGTCCGCTGCGCCCACTCGTATTTGTCTCCTTGCACATCGTAGGGTTTCAAAATTCCGTACGCGGTCAGGACTTTACGATTCATGTCGCTGAGAAGTGGAAAGGTCACGGCGATCTGCTTTGCAAATGCGGCGTTTGCTGCGGGGCTGTCTATGCTGATTCCCAGTACGACGGTGTCGCTCGCTTCCAGCTTGGCCATATCAGCCTGATAGGCCTGCAATTCCTTGGTTCAGCCGCCGGTAAACGCGAGAACGTAAAAAGCCAGGACGACGTTCTTCTTGCCCCGAAAATCACTCAGCTTTACCGGCTTCCAATCATTCGCCAGCAGAGTGAAATCCGGCGCCACGTCTCCTACCTTCAAATTCGTCTTGGCAATGGCATCTTCCTGCGCCGCGACGGAGAATTGCCCCGCCAGCCCCAGCAGCAGGAGAAGCCCGACGATGGCAGTGACGATCCTTTTCATCGGTTATCTCCTTGTGAGATTTACAGACTGCACGCCATGATTATAGCTGCGTTCCGCATTTTGCTTGTAACGGCGCTGTAATTTTTGCGCCAGGAGCGCACCACGGATTTCGCTGTTCCTTCCCCGCACTTTCCCTATAATTCGTCAGTCATACCGGGGGCACGGACGAAGTGTTTGCCGATCGCACGAATTGGAACTTGAAAGCGAATCCTCTGAGCGAAGCTCTCGCCCAGTATCGCGCGGCAGGGAAGCCGCTGCTCGATCTCACGATTTCGAATCCCACTGAATGCGGATTCGACTACGACAGTCGCGCCATCCTGCAAGCTCTCGCGAATCCAGCGAACCTCGCTTATGACCCAGATCCCCGCGGGTTGCCTGGCGCCAGGCAAGCGGTCGCCGCATACTATGCCGCGCGCGGCGCTTCCGTGCCGGCTGACCGCATCTTCCTCACCACCGGCACCAGCGAGGCATACTCATTCGTTTTCCGCACGCTCTGCAACCCCGGCGACGAGATCCTGATCCCCGAGCCCAGCTACCCGCTCTTCGCATTCCTCGCCGATATTCAGGACGTAAAACTGGTGCGCTATTCGCTGGACTACGATTATGGCTGGCAAATTAATTTCCATGCCTTGCGGCTGGGGATTGGTCCGCGCACGCGCGGCGTGATCGTCGTGCATCCGAATAATCCCACCGGCCATTTCACCAAGCCTCACGAGCTGGAAAAATTGAATGAAATTTGCGCCGCCCGGAATCTAGCGATCATCGCCGACGAAGTTTTCCTGGATTTCACGCTGCAAGAGCAGGCGCCGTTCAGCTTCGCGAGCAATCCGGCTTCCCTGACGTTCACGATGAGCGGCCTATCCAAAATATCCGGCTTGCCACAAATGAAAGCCGCGTGGCTGGTTACCAGCGGCCCCGAGCAACTGCAGGCGCAAGCTCTGGCGCGCCTGGAAGTCATCGCGGATACCTATCTTTCGATGAACGCGCCGGTGCAGTGGGCCATTCCCGCGCTGCTCGAACAGCGCCAGCCATTTCAAACGCAGCTGTTGGCGCGTGTCCGGAAAAATCTGGCGGAACTGGATCGCGAGCTCGCGAAGCAGAAATCCTGCGCTCGGCTGGCGGTGGAAGGCGGCTGGTACGCCGTGCTGCGCGTCCCGGCGACGCGCTCGGACGAAGAACTGGCCATCGAACTATTGACCCAGAAAAATGTGTACGTCCATCCGGGCCATTTTTACGATTTCCCATCCGAAGGATTCTTGATCGTGAGTCTGATAACGCGCGAAGAGGAATTTGCTGCAGGAGCGAAACTGCTGTTGTCGATGTTCTAGCGACGAAGAGACATTGCAAATGAACCCGGCCTTAGCGCAATCTTCCCGGCGGATCCGCCGTCTCTGGAATCCCGATCTTCAAGTCCGGCCCTGCGCTCTCCGGCATCTTCGACGGCACCGGTTGAGGAATGCCAATGCCGCGATTCAATTCCAGATGTTCCTTGGCGCAGCGCGGGCAATATCCCTTGCCGTTTTCGTCGTCCCGCTGGCTGGCCAGCTCGTAGCAGCCGCAGATGCAGTCGCAATATCCGGTGATCGAAGCCGTCTTGATGGGTATCAGGGCCATGAAAACCTCTCCGCTGGTCGTTACGAGAGAATCATACCTACGCACCGCGCGCTGCGCAAGACTGCGAAAGGGAACTGCACCAGGCGGCCGACGAGAACGCCAAAAACCACAGGAACGATCAGGCGCGCTCCATCTGCGTCATGCGGAACGGGTCGCCGATCTTTTCGTGCAGCTCCATCCACACCCGGTCGGGATGCGAGAGAAATACTTCCACAACCTTGGGATCGAATTGCTTCCCGGAATATTTCTCTATTTCCGCGCGCGCCGCGGAAATAGGCAGCGCCTTGCGATAAGGCCGGTCGGAAATCATGGCGTCCAGCGTATCCGCCACCGCGAAAATTCTGGCGCCCAGCGGGATCTGCTCGCCCTTTAATTTACGCGGGTAGCCCGACCCGTCGTAGCATTCCTGGTGCGACAGAACAATCTCCGCGGCATCTTTCAGAAAGGGAATCCGCTCCAGCACCGAAAAGCCGATCTCGCAGTGCTTGCGCATGATTTCGCGCTCTTCGTTCGTCAACGGTCCGGGCTTGCGCAAAATGCTGTCCGGCACGCCCATCTTGCCGATGTCGTGCAGAAATGCGCCGCGCGCGATTTGGCGCAATAATCCCGGATCCACGCCCATGGACCGCGCGATGGTGATCGTAAACGCCGTCACGCGCTGGCAATGGCCTTCCGTCTCCGCATCTTTCGCGTCCAGGGCGCCGCCCAGCGCCTCCAGCGTGTAATCGTAGGATTGCTCCAGATCTTGCAAGGCAATGGAAAGTTGCTGCGTGCGCTCGGCCACCAGGTGTTCCAGGTCGCTCTGGTAGGTGCGATTTTCCATCACCAGCCGGCGATGTTCCAGCGCGCGCCGCACGCTCAGGTGCAGCTGGTCTTTTTCGAATGGCTTCAGAATATAATCGTAGGCGCCCGCGCGAATTGCCTGCAGTGCGATGGAAATGTCGTGCATCGCCGTGACCATGATTACCGGCACGTCCGGATCTTCGTTGCGAAGTTCGGCCAGCAATTTCAGCCCATCCATTTCGGGCATGACGATGTCGCTCAACACCATGTCGAAGTTATCCTTGCGAAAAGCGTCCAACGCCATGCGCCCGTTCGAACAGACGGTGCAGTGGTATCCTTGCGCTTCCAGCAGGGTCGAGACGACTTCGCGAATCGCTTCTTCGTCGTCCACTACGAGAATCTTTTCCGTTTCCACGATGGGCTCCCGGGAGTCTCCATTATAGGGCCTGCCCACGGCCCGGAAACGTCTAATTGACCAATCGCGTACTGGCGTGCTGCATTGCACAACAGCGAGTTTCTACTGCCGCCCCTTCTCGCCGACTGCATCGCGGCAGGCAATTTCCATTCAATCTGGATCAATCTGCGACCTCTGTCCTAGCTGCGAGGACTGCTCGGTGGGGGAAACGACGAGCCGCGCCACGCTGGCCTCTATTTGCACGGAAAGGTTTCCAACCAGCTCGGTCAGCCGCGCCAGCCGATTCGTTGCTGACGGTCTCGCCGAGTGGATTTGCAGCGACGCCAGCCGGTAGTTGATGCGGAATTGAAATCGCGCAACGGCCCGTTGGATTTGATGAATCCACGGCCCCGCGGGCGAAAAGTCCTGCACCACTTTCATCAAGTGCTCCAGCCGCCCGAAATCTTCCGCCAGTCCCGCCAGAAAGTTCTCCACGATGCGCCGGCGTTCGGCGCGCAAGTGCCGTTCAAATTCTTCGGACGCTTTCTGGCGCACGTAGTCGTCGTCCAAGGTAGCCAGCGCTTGCCGTAGCTGCGGGAAATGCTGCGCGTGCAGCGCCAGCAGGTCTTCCATCCGCTCGCCGCGCCCCGCATGCATTTCCTGGGGCAGCGGCTTCAGCGCCGTCCACCCCAGCTGAAGCAAGCCAACAGCGCCGATCGTCAAGCAGCAAATCGCCAGCAGGCTCATCTGATCTCTCGCCTCCCGGTATTTTTAGGTCCGGGGCGCCGCCTCCATATTGCCATTTACCACATTACTGTTGACGGTGAGGTTCACTAAGAGTAATATCCCGCTCATTGCGGCACACGGGGCGGCAGGAACTGGTTCGCGCCTGCCGCGACGACAATGGCCACGACCCAAGCGGCTTAGGTGTCGGAGGGGAGCGACGTGGAATCGCTCGAACGCTTCGCGCAAAATCAGCGCATCATCGAAGAGTTTGTCTCGCAGTGGCTCGTGGCCATCCCCACCGCCCTGGGCCGGCTCGCGCACGTAGCCATGTTGCGCGACATTTACACCGGTCGCTATCATCATCCCATTTTGCAGGACGCTTATTCCGAGCCCGCCGTCCATCAATCCCTACTCTACTGTCACGAGGAACTTTTCGAGAAGGTCCTGGAAAATAATTTCGAACAGCAGGAGTGGGATTTGCGCAGGTGCTTCGCAGGCATGGACGCTCCGCCGGCAGAGATCGCACAGCGCTGGATGGAAGTGGATTTGTTCCGCTTGTTTGTTCCCTTCGGCACTCCTCCGTATCTGCGCGATCTTTTCTGCTCCAACATGCGCGTGATCCTGGGGCTGGTCGTTGCAGAACAAGCGGCGGTCCACTCCGCGGCGTAACCACTTAGCCCTGCCCGCATAAACCTCTGGAAACCCTCCGAAGTTTGTTAGCATCGAAGTATGGTGACTACGCCGGTGCGGGGATGGTTCCGCGATCCCATCAAGCGATTGCTCTTCGAAATCGGCGCCGGATACTACGCGCGCAAGCTGGCTACCGGCCCGGAAGCCGACCTGCGCCGCGAGTTCCTGCAATCCTTGCAGCTGCCGATTTCCGGCAATGGTCACGGCACCATCAGAGTTCTGGATGTCGGCTGCGGGCCCGGCCATGTGGCGCGCGCTCTCGCTCGCAATGGCTACAACGTAACGGCCGTGGACCGCAGCCGCAGCCTGCTGCGCATTGCCCGGCGCCTCGCATCGCGGGAACGCACTGTGGTGCGCTTCGAATTATCTCCCGCGGAAAGGCTTCCGTTTCCTGATTCGTCCTTCGATTATTGCTACGCCACCGGCGTGGTGTATTGGGTCGAACATCTCGCCGCTACTCTCTCCGAAATGGTGCGTGTGACGCGTCCTTCCGGGCTCGTGGCATCGCTCGATCCGCACGCCTCCATGTCCGTTACCAAGATCCTGGCTTACGCCCGCGAAAAATGCCTCAACGCGCGCGACACGCGGAAACTCGTCGCCTGGGCCACTTCCGCGCAACTCAATCGCCGCTTCGAGGAAGGCCACCTGCGCAGCTTGCTCACCGACGCCGGGCTGCAGAGTCTCACATTAGAGCAGCGCTTCGGCGGCATGGTGTGGTTCTGGAAGGGAACTGTACCGGCGCGAGCGTGATGCGTTCGCGAGAGTCCTGCGTCGCGTGAAATGGACGCGTGGCGGCGCGCAGCGAGCCGGGGCATCCAAGTTCCCACTCGCGGAACCTGTTACTCTTGTTCTTGTGCCAAAACTTTCGGAGGCGTGAATGAAATTGTTCAGGCGAATGCAGCGTCGGAGCGGAGCCATGCGATACCTCGCCGTGGCGCTGTTGCTGGCGTGCGGCATAGCGTTTGCCGCCCAGCGCCCGGCCGTTTCGCTCAAGCCCGTCGCATTTGCCAAGGCAAGAACATCGCCGCAGACCGCGTCACCCTCCAGCCCTGAGTTCATTAAAGCCGCCGATGAAGTTCTGGCGCAAATGAGCAAAATTCTGGACCTTCCGATCAGGGAGCCGCTCAAGAAAACTTTGCGCTCGAAGCAGGAAGTACGCGACTACCTGATCCGCGAAGATAAAGAAGACAAGAATGACGCAGAGCGCTACGCCGACGACAAAACGCTGGAAGCTTTCGGCCTGATTCCCAAGGGTTTTCCGCTGGATTCTTTCATGCTCGATGTTTTGACCGACCAGGTCGCGGGTCTATACGATCCCAAAGCCAAGGAATTCTATATCGCGGATTGGATCCCGGCGGACGAGCAACGCACCGTGATGTCTCATGAACTCACTCACGCGCTCGAAGATCAATCCTTTCACATTGATTCCTGGATCAAGGCCGCGCGTCCCAATGACGACGCGGAGCTCGCGCGCGACGCCGTCAGCGAGGGTTCCGCGATGGCCGCCATGGTGGACTACGAAATGCTCGACCAAAAAGTCAGCGTGCGCGATGTTCCGGACGTCACTTTGCTGATCCGCGCCGGCGCCCTCAGCGAAATGGATAAAGATCCCAACCTCGCGAAAGCTCCGCTCTATATTCGTGACGAACTGCTGTTCCCCTATCTTGCCGGCACGGGATTCACCCAACAATTCCTGAAAGCGCACAGCGGATGGCAAGACCTGCACCTGATTTTTCAGAATCCGCCGGTGTCCACGCAGCAGATCATGCATCCGGAGATGTATCTGCACGGCGTCAAACCCGAACCCGTCGCGCTGCCGGAATGGAAAGGCGTGGTTCCGGGCGACTGGAAGCTGCTGGAAGAAAACACCATGGGAGAATTCGGCGTGGAGGAGATTCTAAAACAGCTGCTGGACGAGAATCGTGCGGAACTGCTTGCTCCGGCATGGAAAGGCGATCGCTACGCGGTGTTCGAGGATGCTAAAACGAAGTCCACTCCGCTGGTGTTCCGTGTGGCGCTCGATAATCCTGACGACGCGGCGCATTTCTTCGGCCAGTACAGCGAAGCGCTGGAACACAAATACAAAACGCGCACAGAGCTCTTTCGCCGTCCCAGTTTCTTTCAGTTCCAGTCCGAATCCGGCGGGGTATTTCTGCGCTGCATTGCCACGCAGTGCCTCGTTGTGGAAAGCGCCACGCGCGAAACGTTCGACAAAATCAATCACGCCATCGCTTGGGAGCTGGCTCCCCCGGCCGTGAATGCGCCGTCCGCGCACGAGAACGTTACACAGCAGTCTGCGCCCGTGGCATCCAGCCGCGCTGGCGCGCAATAACTTCCCGCACCATCCACGCGGTTAATCATTCAGCGAAAGCTCCACGGTATCCGCGCGGTGCACCACCATCAACGTTTGATCGTCGGCCTGCTTCCTGCCGCCCGAATAGCTCTGCACATCCTTCATGCACGCCGCCGCAAGTTCCTGCGGCACCCATCCATGCCGCTCGCCCGCGATGTTGGAAAGCCGCGCCGCGCCGTATTCCGCGCCCGACGCATTCACCGCTTCGGAGATTCCGTCCGTGTACAGCAGCAAGCTGTCGCCGCGCTCCATGCGCACGCGTTGAATCGTGTAACGGCTGGTGGAAAACATTCCCAGCGGCACGCCCGTCGAGCCGACCTGCCGCACGCCGTCCTTGGCGATGAGCAAAGCGGCTAAATGTCCTGCGCTGCCGAATTCGATTTCGCCGCCTTGCCCCGCCCGTCCGCAAATCAGCGTCGCATATTGTCCGGCGAAGGTGCTCTGGCAAAATACGCTGTTGGCCATTTCCAGCAGCTTATCGAGCGCCAGGTTCACGCCCGCCAGGCTGCGGAACATGGCGTGCAAATGGGTCATCAGCAGGGAAGCCGCCACGCCTTTTCCCGCCACGTCGCCGAGCAGGAAAACCAGTTCACCATCCGCAGCCGCCGCAGGAATTAAATCGCAATAATCTCCACTCACCATGCCCGCGGGCTTGTACTGGTAGTGCACGCGCCAATCCCCGTGACGAACATCCGTGCGCGGCAGCAGTCCGCGCTGCACTCGCGACGCAAGTTCCAGATCCCGCTCCAGCGCGCGCTGTTCATCGCTCGACAGATGATCCAGACACAGGCGTACCAGTGGATCGGCCAGCAGCCGGTCTTTTTCCACGGAATCATGGCACTCGGTACAGATACCGTAGGTCCCGTCGTCGATGCGATGCAGCGCGGAATCCACTTCACCCAGCAGCGCCAACAAAGACTCCGCTGGAGCGGCCGCCGCTGGCGACGCGATCACTGCATTCAATTCCTTGCGCCGTTTTTCGAGTTGTTCACGAATATATGGGTCGCTCACTCCGTTCATTTCCTTGGCCTCCACATCCGAGCGTCGCGCCATGCGTGCCACTGCGCTATCCGTTTCCGGCATCAGAACTCCCTTCGCCCCATTCCGTCACATTCTGACGCTATTGGATTCCTAATCTCGCGCCCGGGACTCCGCTTTAATGCCGTCCAGCAAGCCTCGGCCGGCGCTGGCGTCCAGACGCGCCCGGCGATCCAAGCGCTGCAACCGCCGTTCGAAATCGCTCTTGTAACGCCGCAGCAAGGCTGCGCTTAGCCCCGCGCTCCGGTTTGGCGGGCGCAACTCCGCGAGCGCCCGGCGCGCCAGCATCGCCGCGCGCTGCGGCTCGCGTGCCTGGCGCTCGTAATGAATTGCCAGCTGCCTGTAGGCCTCCAAACCCTCGCGCGAACTCCCCAGGATGCTCTCCCAGAGTTTCAGCGCCAGCGGCAGATCGCCTGCGCGTTTTGCCAACCGCGCCAGCGACCGCCGCGCAGCCCGATCGGTCTCCGCGGGCAGCACAGCAGCGAGCGACTGGGCGTAATGTTTCTGCGCGCGCGCCATATCGCCGCGCCGTTCGCAAATGCGCGAAACTCCGAATAATTCCAGCCCGTCCGTGCCGTCCGTTTGCGGGTCAGCAAGCACCGCGACGATCCGGCTGGCAAGTCCCGCCAGGCCCCGCAGGTCCATTTGATTGTGCAGAAATATCTGCACCAGCGGCTCGGGCGGCCCGCCGCGCAAATAATCGAAATAGAATTGCGGAATCATCTCCGAAATCAGGTCCGCGCCGCGATTCCATCCCAGAACATGCTTTTCCAGCTCCGCCAAGCGCACAGAGCCCAGCCGCACGCGCCACAAATTTCGCGCGGGATGCAAAAAATCCAGATGCGCGCGCGGCGCCGCGGGCCGGATTTTTCGCGTCATGCGATAGCGCGTCTCCAGCAGCGGCCAATCAAACGATTTCCCGTTGAACGTCACCAGCACCGGGCGCTCGGCCATTCGCTCCGCCAGCGTCAGCAGCAGTGCATGCTCTTCGCTCAGTTCGCGCATGAAGAACTGCTCCACTTCCAGTCCGCCCGCGTCCCACCACGCGATGCCAACCATGAACGGATAGGTCCCCGTCCCGCCCATCAGCCCCGTCGTCTCCGTGTCCAGAAAAAGCCACTGCCGCGGGTCGCTCGCCTCCGCGCAGGCTCCCGGCGCGAGCAGCCGCAGCGCCTCCGCGTTCACCGAGCCTTCGGGTGGCTCGCATCCGATAGCCTCCGAAAACCATTTGCGCACCGACAAGTGCTCGCCAAACGAGTTGCTCAACAATTTCGCCTGCAACATCTCCGCCAGCCGCTCCGCCCCATCTGGCAGCGCAGGCGAAAATCCGAGCACGCGGCTCACGGCAGATTCCACGGCAGCATTCTCCGCCGTCGCATTTTCCGCCACAGCTCGCGCCTTCCGCGCCGGCCGCAATGCCGCCAAAGATGCCAATCGGTCCCGTACGCTCATCGCCGGTCAATCTCCTGCTTTCCTCTGCCTTCGCCTTTATCAGTGTTCATCTGCGTTCATCTGTGGTGATTTTGACTTTCTCTGCGCACTCTGCGTCTCTGCGGTAAACGATTTTGAATGCACGCTCAACCACACAGCCGCTCCAGAATCCCCAGCGCCGCTTCCTTCGTCTTCTCGCATTTTTCTCCGGCTGGTCCCACGCATGAAGGGCACCCCTGCTCGCACGGACATCCCACAATGAGCTCCCGCGTCCGCCGCAGCAAAATATCGTGCACCCGAAACAAAGGTTCGCTGAAACCGATCCCGCCCAGGATACGCATCATACAAATACAAATTCGGCTCGAAGAATTCCTTCATCTCCGCCGGATTCACCAGCGCCGCCGAGAATTCCTGCCACTCGGTTTCGACGCCCGGGCTAGCCGGCCGCTCGCCCACCGCCGTCCCCAAGTCCCGCCCGTCGCACATCAACAGCAAAGTGGCCATCGAAGCCATCGCATAAAGCAGTCCCAGAATCCCGTTCTGCCGGTCCGACAGCGCATACGGCAATTCAGCCAGCAGCTTGCGTTCCAGCGTGATCCAGAACGCCGTGGTGTGCATCTCGTTTTCCGGCAGCTCCAGTTTTCCCGCGCCGATATTTTCATTCGTGAAAAATTTGATCTTCTTGAATCCCACCACCTGCGAACGCACCAGCACGTCGCCGTGCGCTCGCGCCGCCGGCCCCGCGATTCGCTCTTCCTCTGCAATTTCCAGCACGCGCACCTGCGTGTAGCGAATCGCATCCGTGTAGTAATCCACGTTCACGCTTTTCACGTAGGCCTTGCGCTGTTCGAAATCCAGCCGCTCCACATGATATTGCTGCCCCTGGTGCAGATAAATCGCCTTGGGATGCACGGTCGTCAGCGCCGACGAAAAATCCACTTCGCCGATTACTTCCGGTTCGCCGTCCTCCTCGCTATTTGTCCCGCCGGTGACATCAATGATCACGAAATTATCAGACGTCACCGAACGCAAGCTCACCGTATCCGCCGGATACGCTTCCTGCACCCAATGCCAATTCCCGCCGCTGCGATGCAGGAATCCGGCCTCGCTCATTCGCTCGCACAGACCGGGCAAATCCACGTCGCCAAAGCGTTCTCCGGGGCCCCAGCGGCAGCTCGAACGCCGCACACTTCAAATGATTCACCAGAATTTCCAGATTGTCCGGCTGCACGTAAGCATGTTCCGGCGAGCGTTCGAAAAAATAATCCGGGTGCTGCACGATGAATTGATCCAGCGGCGCTGAGGACGCCACCATCACCGCGCACGATGTGCCGCTTCTTCGTCCGGCGCGCCCCGCACGCTGCCATGTGGAGGCGATCGAGCCGGCATAGCCCGCCATCACGCTGGCGTCCAGCGAACCAATATCAATTCCCAATTCCAGCGCGCTGGTCGCGACCACGCCGCGAATCCGCCCATCGCGCAAGCCCGCGCTCAATTTCGCGGCGCTCGCCGGGCAGATAGCCGCCGCGATATCCGCGAACGGGCTCAGCTTCTCCCGGACCCGGCCGGTTCGCCTGCTGCAAATAAGTGAGCAGAACTTCCGTATGCAAGCGGCTATTCGCAAAGACGATGGTTTGCAGCTTGCGCGCCAGCAGCTCTTTCGCCACGCGCGTTGTCTCGTTCAAATAGCTGCGGCGAATTCCCAAATTCCGATTCACCATCGGCGGATTGTAAAAAACGAATAGTTTCTCCGCCGCCGGCGCCCCGTTTTCCTCCACCACCTGCACCGGCTGCGCGATCAGCTGCGCCGCCAATTCCCCCGGATTGGCAATCGTCGCCGAGCAGCAAATGAATTGCGGCTTCGAGCCGTAAAATTCCGCGATGCGTGCCAAACGCCGCAGCACGTTCGCCAGATGGCTGCCGAAGACTCCGCGATAGGTGTGCAATTCATCCAGCACGATGTAACGCAGATTCTCAAATACGCGCGTCCACTTGGTATGGTGCGGCAAGATTCCCGTGTGTAGCATGTCCGGATTCGTCAGGATCACATGCCCGCGCTCGCGGATCGCTCGCCGCGCGTCGCTGGGCGTATCGCCGTCGTAGGTGAACACGCCAAAGCAATCATCCAGCCGCTTCGCCAGGTCGTGCAACTCCGCCAGTTGATCCTGCGCCAGCGCCTTGGTGGGGAAGAGGTACAGCGCGCGGGTATCCGCATTCTCCAGGACCGCATTCAGCACCGGCAGGTTGTAACAAAGCGTTTTGCCCGACGCCGTCGGCGTCACCACTACGAAATTCTTGCCAGCGTGCGCCAGCTCCGCCGCCGCGGCTTGATGCGTATAAAGCCTTTCGATCCCCTTGGCCTGGTAGGCCGCTGCCAGCTCGGGCCGCACCCACGCAGGCATCGCGCGAAACTGCGCCTCGCGCGCCGGAATGTGCCGCACGGCGGTCAGCACTTCATCCGCGCGATAACGCGCGACCAGCGCTCCCAGAGCCTCCTGAACCGTCTCCAGGGTCGTGCGAGCCCGGACCGCCAGTCCTCCTGCCAAGCCCCCCCAACCCCTGTTGCGACGCAGCCATCACTACCCCCCTCGAAAAATGCCAGGCTCCCGCCCGTTCGCCAAGCTTTCGCCTTTTATTCGCTGAGGCTATCACGCGGCCACTCCCCGCGCAACCCCAGTCTTGCGCCAATATTTCCATCGCCAGTGCGCTCTTTTCGTCACACAAGCAGCGCGTTCCATTGCCGCATTCCGATCGGCGCAGCGGAGTTTGCCGGATCCCTGTTTTCACCATCTTGCTTTTATCAGTGCTCATTCTACCCACTGACAACTATCCACCGGCCCAGCCGTCATCCTGAGCCCGCGGAAGCGGGCGAAGCATCTCTCTTTGATTGCCGAAGAGCCTCCGAGCGAATCTTTCATCTGTTCGCCTTCATCTGTGTGCCTCTATCTGTGTTCATCTGCGTTCATCTGTGGTGCCTTTGAATTTGCCCAGCCTTGCCGCAGTTACAACCGAGCCCCTAGCCATCCCCCACCAAATTTTGCTATACATGAACCATGGCCCATGACTTCCTGATTTTCGATTTCGGCACCAACGAAGAAGTAGCGCAACAAGCTCGTCACAAAGTGGACAGTTGGACGCAAGGATTCCGCCTCGGCAAGAAAATGCTGTTGAAGTTCGAGCGCGAAGCCGCCGACGATTCCGCGGACTCCCCAAAAACCGAAAAGCCGCCAGCCTCGAATAAGAAATCCGCCGCGAAATCCGGCGCCGTTGAACCCAGCTCCAAAGTCCGCGTCCTGCTCCGGCTGGATTTCTCCGACCACGAGAAGCTTTCGCACCAACGCTGGCTCGATCGCATCCCCACCGAAGAACCATTCAAATCAGCGAAAACAGAAATCATTCGCCAAGGCCAACCGGGATTCACTGAAACCGCGGAACTCTTTGACTCCCTGTCCTAGCAGCGATGCGACGCCCCATTCTGAAGAGCTGTTCCCAGGAATGTACACACACAACGTTTTGCATTCCGCGCGCCACAAGTGCATGATGAATCTGTGAAAATCTCGAACATCACGCGCAGCCGCTCCAGCGCCCTCTCCCCGGCGCTGCCAGCCGACCGGCCCGGCGCCCCTGACCATGCGCCAAGCACCGTCATCCTGCCTGCCCTGAGCGAATTTTCCGAAGGGCCTGCCCTGAGTGGTTTTGCGAATGGAAGGCCGGCGCCTTCGCTTCAGGCCGACCCCGCCGCAGCGGGGATCTCGCCTTCTTTCTCGGTGCCCTCCGCTCTTCTCTGTGTTCTCCGTGGTAAATCTTTTGCCTTCCTCCGCGCCCTCTGCCCCCCAAAACTCCAATTTCTATTCAATACAAATAAACCCTTTTCTTTCAACACTAAATTTTCAGCGAGCAGAAAACAAAGCACTTCCATTTTTCTATTCAATACAAATGAACGGTCACCAATTACCAATCACTACTCACCAATTACGCATCACTATGCGGATTTCGCCGTGCGTTTTTTCTCCTCGCGCCGCGCATTTCGCTATAATGGCCTGTACCTGATTCCCGCGGCGAGCCTCTAAGGCGAGAGTGCCCGATGCCGACCCAGACGAAAACGAAATTAGCGAATTACGACGCGTCGAAGTACCAGGGCCTCGAGCGCGACACCCTGATCCGCGTCTATCGCACCATGTTTCAATCGCGGCGTCTGGACGATCGCGAAATCCAGCTCAAGCGCCAGAACCGCCTTTTCTTCCAGATTAGCGGCGCCGGCCATGAGGCCGTCCTCGCCGCCGCCGGCCTGGTGCTGAAACCAGCCTATGATTGGTTCTTCCCGCATTATCGCGACCGCGCGCTGATGCTGATGCTCGGCGTCACGCCCTACGACATGCTGCTGCAAGGAGTCGGCGCGAAAGCCGATCCCGCTTCCGGCGGACGCCAGATGCCCTCGCACTGGGGCAACCGCGATTTCAACGTCGTCACGCGCTCCTCGCCCACTGGCACGCAATTTTTGCAGGCCATCGGCGCGGCGGAATGTTCCTCGTATTTCGAAAAATTTCCCAAGGCTTTCGACCGGGCGCGCAAAGCCCCCATGGGCGCCACAGCCTCCTTTCACCCCGACGAAATTGTTTACGTTTCCGCGGGTGACGGCACCACCAGTGAAGGCGAATTTTACGAATCCTTGAATACCGCCTGCGGCAAACGCCTCCCGGTGCTCTATCTCATCGAAGACAACGGCTACGCCATTTCCGTCCCGGTGGAAGTGCAGACTCCCGGCGGCAGCATCTCCAAGCTCGTCAGAAACTATCCGAACCTGTACGTCGAGGAATGCGACGGCACGGAGCCTCTGGAAAGTTATGCCGCGCTGCGCCGTGCCGCCGAACATTGCCGCACGCGCAAAGGTCCGGCGCTGATCCACGCGCACGTCATCCGTCCGTACTCGCACTCGCTTTCGGACGATGAAAAGCTTTACAAGTGCGAGCCTGAACGCGCCGCCGACGCGCAACGCGATCCGCTGCCCAAATTCGCGCTGTTCCTGGTGCGCGAAGGCATCCTGGAAGAAAGTGAAATCGAAGCCCTGGAATCCGAAGTGGACCGCGAAATCATCGAAGCCACCGATCGCGCCCTGGCCGCGGAACTTCCGGCGCCGGATTCGATTTACAAATGGGTTTATTCGCCCGATGTGGATCCTGCCTCTCGCGATTTCGAATCCACGCCGAAAAAAGAAGGCCATCCGAAAACGATGGTCGAAATGGTCTCCATCACCCTGCTCGACGAAATGAAGCGCGACGAGCGCATCGTCGTCTTCGGCGAAGACGTGGCCGATTGCAGCCGGGAAGAGAGCCTGGCCACCGTAAAAGGGAAGGGCGGAGTCTTCAAGGCCACCGCGGGTTTACAGCGCAAGTTTGGCTCGCAGCGCGTGTTCAATTCGCCGCTGGCCGAAGCCAATATCGTCGGCCGCTCCATCGGCATGGCCATTCGCGGCCTGAAGCCCGTTCCCGAAATCCAGTTCTTCGACTACATCTGGCCGGCCATGATGCAGCTGCGCAACGAAATGGCCACCATACGCTGGCGCTCCGCCGGACATTTCAAATCGCCGGTGGTGATCCGCGTCGCGATTGGCGGCTATTTAACTGGCGGCGCGATTTATCACAGCCAGTGCGGCGAAGTCACGTTCACCCATATCCCCGGCCTGCGCGTGGTGATGCCTTCCACCGCCCTGGATGTGTGCGGTCTGCTGCGCACGGCTATTCGTTCCGACGATCCCGTGCTGTTCCTCGAGCACAAGCATCTGTATCGCCAGCCCTATAATCGCTCGGAATATCCCGGACCGGATTTCACAGTGCCCTTCGGCAAAGCGCGCATGGTGCGCGAAGGTACGGACGTCAGCGTGATCACCTACGGCGCCGTGGTGCACCGCGCCGAAGTGGCCGCGGCAGAACTTGCGCGCAACGGGATCTCCGCTGAAATTTTGGATCTGCGTTCGCTCAGCCCTTACGACTGGGATGCCATCGCCGCAACGGTGCGCAAAACCAATCGCGTCCTGGTGGCTTATGAAGACACGCGGTCGTGGGGTTACGGCGCGGAAATCGCCGCGCGGATTGCCGATGAATTATTCGACGAGCTCGCCGCTCCGGTGCGCCGCGTAGCCGCCACCGATACTTTCGTCGCCTATCAGCCCAGGCTCGAAGACGCTATCCTGCCGCAAACCGAAGACATAGCTCGCGCCATCCGCGACTTGATGACCTACTAGCCCGGCCGGCGCGCAGCCCCCATGAAACCTTTCCATCACTCCATTCGTATACTAAAGTAGGCGGGTGAAGCTCGAGCAGAACCGCTCGGGAGGTTAAAATCATGAATTGCCAGAGTTGCCACAAGGAAATCGCCGAGTACTCGAATTTCTGCTACTACTGCGGCGCGCGACAGAACACGAGCACCACGCCCAGCGCCGCGCCGCGTCCCCAGAAGCGCCTGATGCGTTCTTCCACCGATTGCAAATTGGGCGGCGTCTGCGGCGGCATCGCGGAATATCTCGATGTAGATTCTACCGTCGTGCGCCTGATATGGGTGGTGCTGGTTATTTTCCCGTTTCCGCTGATTCCGGCGCTGCTCGGCTACTTCATCGCTTGGCTGGTGATACCGCAGGCGCCTCCGCCGATACCCGTGGAAGTGGCGCCGCAGCCAGCCGCGCCATCCGCGTCCGGACACGGCTCCGCACAGACGGCGTAGAAGTATAAGTTTTCGGAAAGGGTTGCTAGGCGGTCGTCGAGCGCTGCGGAATTCAATCGCGCTCCTTGCCTTTCGCTCTGCGCGAAAACGATCCGCGCCGGTCGCCGTAAATCGCCTGGTCAATCGATATCAAACCCGCGCCCAGCGCCGCCAGCGTAAACGCGCCCACCGCAATCGCCAGCGGAAATTGATAGCTATCCACCTTCGCCGGATTCGAAATCAATCCATGCACCTTCACCAGCGCCACGGCCATTTCCCCCGCCACCAACAATCCCGCAATCCGCGTGAACAATCCCACGATCAGCAGGCAGCCACCGAAAAACTCAATTACGCCGGCAATGTAAACGAAATAACCGGGGAATCCCATGTGCTCGAAGCCCTGCATCGTTTCGTGCGTGTGTGTGAAAAGCTTCGGATAGCCATGAAACACCAGAATGACTCCCAATGCCACGCGCAGCAACAAGAGCGCCAGCGGCTTCAGTTTTTCCAGACTCTGCATTCCATTCCTCCCGCGGGCACCATCGGTGGTCCCTCGCCGCGCGCCCCGCATTGTATCAGAATCGAAAAAGGCTCCGGCCCGCGGCGCATGGAAACTTTCCGCGGAGCCCCTGCGCAGTTGCGCAGGGTGATTAGTGTAGAATCTTTTATCACCTATCTCTGACGATGCCGCGAGCCACGCCAATCGATACAGGAAACGACTACGCCTGCGCGGCAAGCGCCGCCAGCGCGGTGCGCTCGGCGAGCATTCCTCTGGGAGCTCGTCCGTGATTCGGAAAGGCCTGCTAGGTTCCGCGCTGCTTCTGGTCCTGGTGGTGGCGCTCTACGTACGCTTTCATCATTCCACGCCGCCTCTGGAAACGGCCTACGCCGGCAGCCGCACCGTCACCTTATTCAGCACTTCGGCGCAAGTTCGCGAGCCCGTCGCTACCGTCAGTTTTGGCGATCGCCTGGAAGTCTTGCAGAGATTTCAGAATCAAGTGAAAGTGCGCACCTCCACGGGAATCGTTGGCTGGATCGGCGAGAGCGATTTATTGTCCGCGGATCTCTGGCAGACTTTGAAGGACCTGGAAACGAAGTCCGCCACCATGCCGGTAGTGGCGCGCGGTCACACCCGCGTTCTAAGCAATTTGCACATCGAAGCGGGGCGTGATTCGCCGCGCGTCCGCCAGTTGAACAAAGACATTCCCATCGAAATGCTGGCGCGGCAGCCGGAACTTGTCGCGCCCGCCGCCATTTCCAGCCCCGACGAAGAATCCGCCGACGCGCCCGCAGCCGAGCCCGCGAAGTCCGATGACCGCAAGCCCGAGCGCAAGGTTGACCGCAATTCCAGGAGCCGCAAATCAAGCGACCGCGATTCAGAAGACAAGCCCGAGCCCAGGAAAGAAGACTGGTGGCTCGTCCGCGCACATATGACCGATCAGGCGGTGCTCGCCGGATGGATGCTGGGCCGCTTCGTGGAACTCGATGTCCCATCTCCCCTGCCCGACTACGCCTCGTCCGCGGGAATGCGCATCGTTGCCTGGACTGAGCTGAATCGCGTCCCATCCGCATCTGGCAAACCCGTCGCGCAATATTTGCTTCTCGGCACGCATGGACCCGAAGGCCAGCCCTGCGATTTCACCTCGCTTCGCGTGTACACCTGGGGCAAGCAGAAAGGCCGCTACGAGACCGCCTTCGTCGAAAGTAATGTCTGCGGCAAGTTGCCCATCCAAAGATTGCAGTCTGCCGGGCCGGAAGTTGACATTACCTTTTCGTTCCTTGATTTCAGCAACGGCGAGCCCGCACGCCGCACCTATCAAATGCACCAGACCGTCGTTCGCCGCGTGAAGGATGGCAGCGAGCAGAAATCCCGCAAACGCACCCGTTAATCACCGCGTTTCATCCGCCATCATTTGAACCCGCGCCTGCCGCCGATTGCGCTAAATTTGTGGCATGGCGAATCGTGCGATGATTTTCGGCGCGGCCCTGTTTCTATATTGTTCGGTTGCCGTCTCCGGCTGCTCGCAAGCTACTTCCGAGCCGCTGCCTGTAAATCCTGCGACGCCCACCCTGCAGTACATCGGCCAGTGGGGAACCGCAGGCAACGGGCCAGGGCAATTACAGCAGCCCTCCGGAATTGCCACGAATTCCCTGGGCGACATTTTCATCGTGGACGCCGGCAGCGCCTTCATCTCCAAATTCGCGCCGGAAGGGAAGCCGCTGCTCTCCTTCCAGCAAGACGGCTTGAACCATCCGCAATCCGTCGCCGTGGACCGTGGCGGCGCGCTCTACGTCACCGATCCCGTGCGCAACAGCGTCTTCATATTCATGCCCAATGGCGATGCCTATCGCGAACTGCGCCTGCGCACCCGTCCACTCGCTGGCAACGTGCTCAGCGCGGCTGTAGGCGATGACGGCCTGATCCACGTGCTCGACCCGCACGCGGGCAAAGTTTTCAGTTACACGCCACGTATGCGCCTGGTGCAGACCTGGGAGCCGCGCGAAACTTTCCCCGGCACGCACCCCTTCGGTCCGCTCGTCGAAGGTCCCGATAATTTCCTGTATCTCGGCACGCCTTCGGGCGGCATCATGAAGCTCACGCGCGAAGGCCATCTGATCACGGAGATCACCGCCGCGGCCGCCGCCGGGACGGCCGGAGGCGCCAGCGGAGTCACCTGGAATCCCGGCGCAGGGTTCGCGGTCTGGAATAATTGCGTTTTTGTGATGGATTCCGACGGACGCACGCTGCACGTCGCCAGCACCGCCGATGGCGCGGGCAAACTGGATCTGGATCTCGCTCCTGAACTCGGCCAGGGCTCGCGCAAAGCGCCAGCGCTCGCCGTCAGCCCCCACGGCGAACTGCTGGTCCTCGACGCGCCGGAATCGCGCGTCCTGCGCTACCGCATCACCTTCTGACATTTCCCCTTCACGCGCTATCATTGCGGGTCAGAAATAACGAATCACGAGGTATATCCCATGGCCCTGCTGCTTTCCGAAGCGGACGTGAAGCAAATCCTAACGATGCCGCTGGCGCTGGCGGCGGTGGAAGATTCTTTTCGCCGCCTCGCCGATGGTTCCGCGCTGCTCCATTCTCGCCAGCGCCTGCACATTCCCGGCAAGAGCTATCTGCATTACATGGCCGCGGCCGACGCCACCAGCGGCTACATGGGCCTGAAGATTTACACCAGCTCTGGCGCAGGTCTGCGTTTCCTGGTCCCGCTGTTTCACATAGATTCGGGCGAGTTGCTCGCGCTGATCGAAGCAGACTACCTCGGCCAGATTCGCACCGGCGCAGCCAGCGGCCTGGCCACCAAGCTGCTCGCGCGCGCCGACGCCGCCAAAATCGGCATCATCGGCACAGGATTGCAGTCGCGCACGCAGTTGGAGGCTCTTTCGCTCGTGCGTACCGTCACCGGCGTCCGCGCCTTCAGCCGCCATCCCGAAAATCGCGAGCGCTTCGCCAAGGAGATGACCGAGCAACTCGGCTTGCCGGTCGTTGCCGTGGCCTCCGCGCAAGAAGCTGTTCGCGGCGCTGATATCGTCGTCACTTCCACCACCTCCACCAACCCTGTTCTGGATGGCAGCTGGCTCGCTCCCGGAATGCACGTCAACGCCATCGGCGCTAATTTCCCGCAGAAGCACGAACTCGACGGCGAAGCCATCCGCCGCTGCGACATCATCGTCGTCGATTCCCGCGAGCAATCGAAAATCGAGGCCGGCGACCTGATTCAAATGTATGGTGATGACAAACGGCGCTGGTCGAGCGTCACCGAGCTAGCCGAAGTCGTCGCCGGAAAAACTCCCGGCCGCAGCAATCCCCAGCAGATTACCCTGTTCAAATCCAACGGCATCGCCAGCGAAGATATCGTCGTAGCAGGCAGGATTTACGAATTGGCGCGTGAACGGGGAATAGGACGGCAGGTTCCGCTGTGGGAAAAAGAAGCCCGCGCCGGAGAAGCCCGCGGGGTCTAGAAGGACGGAGCCTGGCAGCGAAAGGTCTAGACGCGCGGCCCGGTGCGCAGCTTATTCAAATGCTTGAAAAGCGCGTCGCGCAACCGCACCCGCGTATCTTCCGGCAAAGGCGCCGGCTCGGAATTGCAGAAAATCTGAATCGTTTGCCGCGTTGTGTCCACCACCACCCGGCAATCCTCGCAATTCTCCAAATGCTTTTCGATCGAGGATTTCAGCGACGGCTCCATCGCTTCTTCCAGATAATTCGAAATTTCCTTCACGATGCTCTTGCAATTCACGAAGTCTCACCCTGTCGAAAGTAACGGTTCAATTTCTGGCGCAACTTCAACCGCGCCCGCAGCAACCGTGACTTGACTGCCGGAACTGAAAGTCCCAGCGCTTCCGCCGTCTCCTCGGTTGACAATTCTTCGATGTCGCGAAGTTGAAAAACGATTCGGAATGGAGGCTCAAGTTCCGCAATTGTGCTGCTCAATATCCCGCCTAGTTCGGCTTGCTTGTAGCGTTCCTCCGGCGAAGGACCCCAGTCCTCCACCTCACGCGGCATCGTATCTTCGCCTGTATCCACTTCCTCATCCAGAGACACCTGGTTCGGGCGGCGCTTGCGCAGCTTCATCAGCGCCTGGTTCACCGCAATCCGTACCAGCCAGGTATAAAATCGCGAATTGCCCTGAAACTCACCCAAATGCTGGTAGGACTTCAGGAAGGCTTCCTGCATCACGTCTTCGGCGTCTTCCTTGTTCTGGGTGATATTCTGCGCCAAGCGGAAGATCTTGCGCTCGTAGCGGCCCACCAGCGTCTCAAACGCGGTGATGTCGCCGCCTTTGGCTGCGGCGACCAGCGAGCCTTCGTCGTCCTTCACCACCGTCGAAGGCAGCGGCGTGCGCGGTGGCAGCGGATTTAATTTCGATGCGCTCATATAACTTCCATATCAGAGTAGCATAAATCGCGTCTCCCCCGTGCAGCCGCAGCGTTGCCCGCCGGGCAAATCCCTGAATTTCAGCAATTTAGCCCCGCGAAATTCTGCTTGCGCCCGCTTGAATCCGCGTGCCCCAGGGTCAGCGCGCAAGCAACACTCGTCGCGCTGCGCTTGCGGATTGGGCGAGTGCTGGCGGATAATCGCTCCATTAAGTTGCGCTGCGGCAAGGCCCGGCCCCAGCAGCAATTCAAAGGGACTGAATGCGCACACTGCCGGATTATCTTCGCAAGGGAATGAGAATGATTTTGGTCGGCGCCAATCCCGGCGACCGTTCCGCGCGCGTGGGTCACTACTATGCCGGCCGCGGCAATCAGTTTTGGCCCATCATGTACGAATCCGGCGTGATTCCCGAGCCGCTCAGCTACGAAGATGATCGCCGCATTCTGGAATTCGGCATTGGCATGACGGACCTGGTCAAGCGTCCCACCCGCGCCGTGGAAGAAATCGAGCGCCAGGAATTCGCCGAAGGCCGCGTGCTCCTCGCGCAAAAACTGGAAGACTTGAAGCCGCGCGTCGTCGCCTTCAATGGCAAAATGACCTACGAGAAATTCACGGGCCGCCCCTGCAAGCTCGGCCTGCAAAAAGAACGGCTCTACGGCGCGCAGGTTTTCGTGTTGCCCTCCACCAGCGGCTTGAATGCCGGCACGGAGCGCGGCGTAAAGACTCGCTATTTCAAAAAACTAGCCGCGCTGCTGAAGGCTTTGAAGGACAAGGGAGACTGATCGCGCATGGGAACCCCGTCACAACCGGCTGCCGCCGCTCCGCTGGTAATCGAAGAACGCGCGGGCGCGATCACCATTATCCGTCTGAACCGCCCCGAAAAACTGAACGCGTTGAACCTGCAGCTGGGCCACGAATTGGTGCACGCATTGCTGCGCGCGCAAGGCGATAGGGCCGTGCACTGCGTGGTTCTCACCGGTGCAGGCCGAGCCTTCTGCGCCGGCGGGGACCTGGAACTGCTGCGCGATGCGCGCCAACGCAAAGCGACGGACGAGGTGGAAGCGCTGGTGACGGCCGGCAAAGAGATCTCCATCGCCATCGCCACCATGCCGAAGGTCGTGATCGCCTCCGTAAATGGCCCTGCTGCCGGCGGCGGCATGAACCTGGCCCTCGCAGCTGATATTCGCATTGCTTCCGATCAGGCGCGTTTCGCGGAATCGTTCGTGCAGATCGGCCTGTTCCCGGATTTCGGCGGTACATACTTCCTGCCGCGCATCATAGGCCCCACGCGCGCGGCAGAATTGTTCTATACGGGGCAGATGCTCTCGGCGGAAGATGCCTTGCGCCTGGGCATCGTCAGCCGCGTGGTTCCGGCGGATCAGTTGGAAGCCGAAACCAAAAAGCTCGCGGAAAGCATCGCCGCTGGAGCCGGCCTTGCGCAGCGTGACATAAAACATCGCATGAGCAGCGAACAGCGCAAGGACCTGGAAGCCGCGCTCGACGAAGAGATCCGCCTGCAGAGGCATTGCTTCGAATCACATGATTGTCTGGAAGGCCTGAACGCGTTTTTCGAAAAACGTAAGCCCAATTTTGACGGCCACTGATGCTGGCGATAAAATTGAGCCTGACCGGCCGGCAAATTTCTGCGACGCATTCGGCGCCACAGTAGCAGTGGAAATTCCACAGCGCGCAATTATCAGATTCAGAGGACTAGGCTGCCATTCGCGAAAATTCGATTGAACAACACCCTCGGTTGCCCGCGTCCCTCTCTAAGACGCCACAAGGCGCAAGCGTAATGGCTCGCTCGGAAGCGAATCTCGCCGCGCGCGGCTATACTTTTGGCGAACTGATGGTAGCCGCGGCCGCGCGAGAAATCAGCGACGGCGAGCTGGTGTTCGTCGGGATGCGTCTGCCGATGCTCGCCTTCCTCGTCGCGCGCCGCACGCACGCGCCGGGCGCCGTCGGCTTGTTTGAAAATGGCGTGCTCCGTGAAACTCCCACTAGCGAGCTTCTCTATACCATGGGCGATCCGCCGAATCTGCGCGGCGCTACGCAATGCGGCTCGATGCTCGATGTGATGGCGTCTGCTGCAACAAGGCCGGGTGGACGTGGGCTTTCTCGGCGCGGCGGAAGTGGATCGCTTCGGCAATCTCAACACCACCTGGGGCTATCGCAATAAAGAAATGCAGCGCCTGCCGGGTTCCGGCGGCGCGTGTGACATCGCCTGCCTCGCGCGCCGCACCGTAGTGCTGCTCGCTCACGATCGCGCGCGTTTGTGCGACCGCGTGGGGCACATCACGTCTCCCGGCTTCGGCAGCGGCGAAGGCTGGCGCCGCGCGCAAGGCCTGCCGGCGGCGTCCGGCCCATCGGCAGTCATCACCACGCTCGGCGTGCTGCGCTTCGGTCACGATGGCGAAGCCTATCTCGCATCCGTGCATCCGGGCATCAGCGTCGAAGAAGTGCTCGCCAATACCGGTTGGACGCTCCGTGTCGCGGACGAGCTGATGGAAACATCGCCGCCGAGCGATGAAGAGTTGCACGTCATGCGCGAGCTCGATCCCAATCATTTCTGGACGCGATAAGATAAAATGACCGCCGAATCCAAATTGCTCACCATGCGCGACGCCATCGCCCGCCACGTACCCTCGGGCTCCATGGTCCTGCTCGGCGCGCAGCTCGAGCAGATGATTCCGTTCGCGGCAGGCCACGAAATGATTCGCCAGAGCCGCCGCGACCTCACTCTCGTCGGGCCCATCTCCGATATTTTCTTCGACCAGCTGATCGGCGCAGGCTGCGTTTCGCGCGTCATGGCGGCCTGGGTGGGCAACGTGTCCGCGGGCGTCGGCTATTGTTTCCGGCGCGCGGTAGAACGCAGCATCCCGCGTCGCCTGGAAGTGGTGGACTACTCAAATTTCACGATGGCGCTGGCGCTGCATGCCGGAGCGCTCGGCGTGCCGTTCCTGCCCACTTACGCGACTCTCGGCAGCGACCTGCTGAAGAAAAATGGCAACCTGCGCGAGTTCTCCTCGCCGGTCAGTGAAGAAAAATTAGTGGCGGTGCGCGCGCTGCGTCCAGACGTCGCCATCCTGCACGTGCAGCGCTCCGACGCGCAGGGCAACGCCCATATCTGGGGCAGCCTCGGAGTCGCCGTGGATGGCGCGCGCGCCGCGCGCAAAGTAATTGTAGTAGCCGAAGAAATTGTCGAGCCCGGCGTAATTGCTTCCGACCCAAATCGTACTTTAGTACCGGGATTTTTGGTCGCTGCCGTCGTGCACGAACCCGGCGGCGCGCATCCTTCGCCCGTCCAGGGTTACTACGGCCGCGATCACGCCTTCTTTGCCGAGTATCATGAACAGACTCGCCGCCTCGAAGATTTTGAGGATTGGCTGGCGCGCTGGGTCGTGCAAACCACCGATCGCGCCGAGTATTGGAAGCAGCTCGGCCCGGCTCGCGTCGAAAAACTAGCCGTAAAGGAACACGCTTTCTCCGCAGCTGCGGACTTTGGATACTGATGAGCGCAGACCCGATGGCAAATATCGAAATCACTCCGCGCGAGGTGAAAGACCTTCTCGCGCGCAACGACAAAGTCCTCTTCGTGGACGTTCGCGAGCAGTGGGAATACGATACCGCTCGCATCGCCGGCTCGGTGCTGATTCCCCTCGGCGATATTCCCGCGAATTTGCAGCGCTTGGAAAATGCCGAGCAGGTGGTTTTCTTCTGTCACCATGGCATGCGCAGCCTGGACGCCGCCGCATGGCTCCGCGCGCAGGGTGTCGAGGGTGCGCGCTCCATGTCCGGCGGAATCGAGCGCTGGTCCACGGAAATCGATCCCAGCGTGACGCGCTACTGATCGGGAAAGGGAACATGACGACGAAAAAGAAGGCCAAGCAACCTGCCGCAACAAGAAAGCGGCCAGCCAAGACCGCGCAATTCCTGCAGAAGCCTACGTGCACCACCTGCCGCAAGGCACGCGCCTACATGGAAAATCGCGGCTTCGCTCTGCATTTCCGCAATCTCGATAAAGAACGCCTCAGCTCCGCGGAGCTGGAAAAATTGATCGGTGATCGCGATCACAAAGACTTTCTGAACACGCGCAACGAGCTATACCGCCAGAAAAATATGAAAGAAAATCCGCCCAGCCGCGCCGACGCCATCCGCATGATGGTAGGCGAGCCAAATCTGATTCGCCGCCCCGTAATCGTAGCCGGCGGCCGCGTAGTCCTCGGCTTCGACCAGGAGAAAATCGACCGTTTGTGACAGTGCGGAAAATAATAAACTTAGGCTGAGATTTTGTCGTCGTAGCGGCGGTCTTCAGACCGCCAGCCTTTGACTTCGCCTTTGAATCTGTTAGGAGCGCCAGGAATTGCCGCCAATCATCGACATTCACATCCACATCAACCCGCACGAAATGGTCAATCCCGCCGCGCTGGAGCTGATCAAACGTGGCCGCCGCGATTATGATGAAGTAGAAAAATACGCCGCCAGCCCCGCCGCATTCCTGAAATTTATGGACTCCGCCGAAATCGAACGCGCTGGCCTGATCAACTACGTCAGCCCGCACGTAATCGGCTTCACCGCCGAAGTGAACGATTGGATCGCCAAATATTGTTCCGCCGATCCCAAAAGATTGCTGCCATTTGGCTCCGTCCATCCGAAATACATCGCTGACGCCGCCGCCGAGGTGGACCGCCTCAAAAAGTTGGGCATTCGCGGCCTCAAAGTCCATCCCTCGCATCAACTCTTCGCGCCCAACGAATACCGCAACGGCCTGGGCCCGCTGCGCGCGATGTACGAACGCGCCCAGGCCCTGCATCTGCCGGTAATGATTCACACCGGCACCTCGATTTTTCCCGGCGCACGCAACGTGTACGCCCAGCCGATTCTCGCCGACGACGTCGGCGTAGATTTCCCAGACCTCATAGTCATCCTCGCCCACGGAGGTCGCCCCCTCTGGATGAACGAAGCCTTCTTCCTCGTCCGTCGCCATCCCAATATGTACATGGACATCTCCGGCATTCCGCCGCAAAAGCTTCTGGAATCGTTCCCGCGTATCGAGGAAATCGCGGACAAAGTATTATTCGGCACGGACTGGCCCGGCCCCGGCGTTCCCAACATCCGCGGCAACATCGAAAAATTTCGCGCACTGCCGATTTCACCACAAGCCCAGCAGAAAATTCTATACGACAACGCCGCGAGGCTTTTTCCTGTGCAGGCTTAGGAGTCACACAAGCCTATGGAAGTGAACTGATGGACGTGAAAACAATCGGAGTGATTGGCGGCGGCACCATGGGCCGTGGTATCGCCTTCGCCGCGGCGCTCGGAGGCTACCGCACGGTCCTCGAAGACGTCTCGCCGCAGATGCTCGAGCAAGGCCTCGCCTACATCCATCAAGCCCTCGACGAAGGCGTAACCCGCGGCAAAGTGACGCCCGACCAAAAGGAAACCGCGCTGAAGAACCTCACCACCTCGCGCTCCGTCGAAGACGTCTGCCGCGAAACCGACCTGCTCATCGAAGCCGTCCCCGAAGAAATGGAAGTGAAGCTGGAAATCTTCACCATCTTCGATAAATTTGCCCGGCCCGGAGCAATTCTGGCAAGCAACACCTCATCGCTCTCCATCACCGAACTGGCAGCCATCACTTTTCGCGCGCCGGACTGCATCGGCATGCATTTCTTCAACCCCGTGCCCAAAATGAAACTGCTCGAAATTGTGCGCGCTCTGGAAACTTCCGAAGCCACGGTCCAGGCTTGCGTGGCGGTCGGCCGCCGCATGGGCAAAGAGGTTGTCGTGATTCGCGATTCCCCCGGTTTCGTCACCAGCCGCATCAACGCCATGATCGGCAACGAAGCTTTCTACATGCTCCAGGAAGGGATCGCCTCCGCCGAAGATATAGACAAAGCGCTGAAGCTGGGCCTCAATCATCCCATGGGCCCATTCGAGCTGGTGGATCTGGTGGGTCTCGACGTGCGCCTGCAGATTCTGGAATATCTGCACAAGACGCTCGGCGAAAAATATCGCCCCTCCCCGTTGCTCTTGCAGTACGTCAACGCCGGACGCTTGGGTCGCAAATCGGGCCGCGGCGTGTATGATTACAATGGTGACGGCACCAAAAAATAATCGCGCGGCGCTCCACCATCAGCACCGCGCCGGCTTCCCGCGTCCACAACTATGCCACCCAAAATAAATCTCGCCGACCGCATCGAAATCCTGCAGGGCGATCTGGTCACCATGGACACCGACGCGATCGTCAACGCCGCCAATAACGATTTGCAGCTAGGCGGCGGCGTGGCCGGCGCAATCCGCCGCAACGGCGGCGCCCAAATTCAAAAAGAATGCGACGAGATTGGCCCCGTGCCGGTCGGCGGCGCAGCCATCACCTCCGGCGGAAATCTGCAAGCGCGTTACGTGATTCACGCCGCCAGCATGCAACTGGGCGGCCGCACATCCGCGCAATCCTTACGGAGTTCCACCGCGCACGCCTTGCGCATCGCCGCGCAAAAGGAACTGAAGACCATCGCGTTCCCGGCCGTCGGCACCGGCATCGCCGGATTCCCGATGCGCGAGTGCGCTGAAATCATGCTGCGCGAAGCGGCCAAGCACCTCCAAGGCCCCACATCGCTGCAGAAAATCTATTTCGTGCTTTTCGATCCGGAAGCGCTCGAGGCATTCCAGAGCGTCCGCTCCGAGCTCGAATCGAAAGTGTAGGCCAAGCCCATGACCCAGGACCTGCTCGAAAAGGTGCAGACAGAAGTCGTCCGCTACGAGCATCCGCTGTTCGATTTCGCCGCGCGGCCCGCGGAAGAAGGCGTCGAAGTGGAAATCCGCTACAAGCTCAAAAACGCCGAGGTCCACGACTACACCTTCCTGCTGCGCCCGCGCGAAATCGAGCACACCCAATTTCCCTGGACATTTCAGAAGCAGCTTTACGATTGCCTGCACGACTTCATCATTGAAATGTTTACGCGCAATCCGCAGCGGGTGAATTGACCCGCATGAGCTCGGCGCGCCCCATGCCTGAAGAAGCCACGCCGCTGGCCACCATCCTCACCGAGCACATACGCGCCTGGGGTCCCATCACCTTCGCAAAATATATGGACGCATGTCTCTACGATCCCCGGCATGGCTACTACACGCGTGCCGAGCAATCGCCCCGGCGCGATTATTTCACCAGCGTGGACGCCGGCCCTATCTTCGGCCGCCTGCTCGCCCGCCAATTTCAGGAAATGTGGGTTCAGCTGGGTCGGCCCGCGGAATTTCTGCTGGTGGAACTCGGCGCTGGGCCGGGTGCTCTAGCCGCTCAAGTTCTGGACTTCACCGCGGAGTCCTTTCCGGAGTTTTACATCGCCGTACAATACGTCGCTGTCGAGCGCTCGGCCGTGCGCCGCGCTGCAGCCGCTGCGGCGGGTGGCTCGCTCGCGAAGCATCTCGCCGCTGGACATTTTGCGATGGTGTCCGATATGCCCGCGCAAATTCCTTGCGGCTGCATATTTTCAAACGAATTTTTCGACGCATTGCCGGTCCATCGCCTGGCGCGCGAACCGAATGACTTGCGCGAAATTTATGTTGGACTCGGCGCCAACGGCCTGTGTGAGCAGTTCGGCCCGCTTTCCACTCCCGCCCTCGCCGAATATTTGCAGCAACAGGGAATTACGCTGCAGGAAGGTCAGCTGGCGGAAGTAAATCTGGAAGCCTGCGCGTGGATCGCCGAAATTGGCGCGCGTCTAGGCCGCGGTTTCGCGCTAACGATTGACTACGGCCACCAAGCAGAGGAACTCTACGACCAGCGCCACATGCGCGGCACCCTGCTGGCCTACGAAAAACACCGCACCAGCGAAAACTTCTTTCGCGCGCCCGGCCGACAGGATCTGACGGCCCATGTGAATTTCACCGCCCTCCAGCGCCACGGCGGCGCGGCCGGATTGCAGCGCACGGGATTCACGTCGCAATCAAATTTCCTGCTAGCCCTCGCGCGCCACGGCGATTTCGCCGATCTGCAATCCCCGGCCATGAGCGAATCCGAGCAAGTCCGCGCCCGGCTGCTCTTCAAGACGCTGATTTATCCCGAGGGGATGGGCGAGACATTCCAGATTCTCATCCAGCACAGGGGCATCGAACACCCGCGCCTCTCCGGCCTCGATCCCCTGTAGAAATTCCTGCCCAATTTTTGATCGTGCACTGCGGTCAGCTCTAAAGAAATGGGCGCGCTTTTTACTGCGTTCCCGGCGAGGGCCGCTTGAGTGTCGGCTTGCTGGGATCTGCCGCCGGTGCGCTCGCTGCAGGCGCCGCAGCAGGCGTTGTAGGAGCAGCCGAGGCCGCCGCACCCGCCGCCGGCGCGGAATCATCACCCGTGTACGGTTTCTGAATGTATCGCGCCACTTCCTGCTGCGCTCCGGCCGTGTCGTCGCCCAGATGCTGCGCCAAACTATATTCATTCACGGCGCGCTCGCGCTGTCCCAGCAAATCGTAAATCTTGCCAATGTAAATGTGGCTCCAGACTTCGGTCCACCTGGGATCGGAGTCCCCGCCTAGCGCCGCGCGAAAGGCATTCGCCGCAGCCTGGTAATTTTTCTGGTAGAACATTGCCTCGCCCATCCGGAAATGCGCCAGTGAATTGCTGGGCTGCGCGTCCAGCGCCTTCTGATACTCCTGGATGGCTTCATAATACTTCCCGAGCTCCGCGAATCCTTCGCCGCGCGCGATCAGCGCGTGCACTCGCAAACGCGGGCTGGATTTCAGCAGATTATTGTTCGGGTCAATCATGATGCCATTCGGCTTCGGACGCCCGAAGGTATCAACCTCAAAAGGTTGCGTCGTCCCGGTCACCAGGATTGTCTTGATCTCCGGATTTCCTTCCGTATCCACGCGAATTTGCACCGGCATCCGGAAAGTGTCCAGGTCCTGATGAATTTTGCCCACCACCTTGAATCCCTTCTGCGTGCGATAGACGATGTACTCCATCTTGAATTCCGGCACGCCCGTCGAATTCAGCCACTGCGAAAAGAACGAAACTAAATTGACCGGCGGCTGCCCCTTTACCGGCGGCGGAATCTTGGTCATCGCAATCTTTTCGAAATCGTTCAAATTCGCGCTCTTGCCTTCGTATTTCTTATAGAACTCGCGCAGCAGCGCCGTAAATGCGTCATCGCCCAGTTCCGTGCGCAACATATGAAATACGAGGGCGCCCTTGTCCGCCACCACCGAGCGCCATTCATTCGAAAATGTCTGCAGCCGCGCCGCCTGCGAAATGGGCGCGGTGTCCTCGTACATCAGCGCACCCACGGCAAAATCTTCCAGCGCCTTGTGCAGTCCCGCGCTGCCGTCGCTCTGTTCCGCGTACATGGCCTCCGCATAGCGCGAAAGCCCGTCCGTCAGCCACACATCGGAAGCAGTCGAAGGCAGCACGCGATCGCCCCACCACTGTTCCGCGGCCAGCTGCGAAAGCAAGCGCTCGTTCGCGCGCGTGCCCCACTGTCGCGCGCTGATCAGCATCAATCCCGGCGCCGCGAATCCCGGCACGGTACCGTCCGGCAGTTGCGCGATCGTCAGCGGCGGATCGTTCTCGTGAATCTCCAGCGGACCAAACGCGTCTGAAAAATAACTGAAAATGTGCGCCAGAGAAGTCGCATAAGAATTCGCCGTGTTCGCCTGCGCCGGCGGGGTGAACACCGATACGTTGAATCCTTCCGATTGCACCGGCGCCAGCTGTAAATTCCCAGCGACAAACGTACCCACCGGCCCGGCATGATCGCAGTGAAACACGTAAGACGCCTGCCCCGGCGCGCCCTTGCCGATTCCGGGCGACATGGTCGGAGGATCGGCCTTGCCAGTCCCGGCCACCGCGAACGTATCGGGCACGTCAATCTTGAATTTTCCGGTGTAGCGATTGGTGGGATAATTCGTCAACGGAAACCACCGCGCCGGCAGCAGCAGATACGCTCCCGTCTTATCCACGGAAGCCAGGCGCACGCCTCGGGTCGGACTGTCCTCTTCGCTGGAAATCGGTCCGGTGTAATCGAACACCAGCGTGACGGTCTTTCCGGGCGACACCACGTCCGGCAAACCCACGGTCAGCAGCAGCGGCGAACGATTGTCGCGCTCAAATTCCAGTGTGCCGCCGTTCAACAGCTTCACCGAATTCACGCGCAAATCCTGATGCAGTTCCACCACCACCGTGCGCCCGGGCTGCAGCGCGATCAGTTCCACCTTGGCTTGCGCGGAAATCGTCTGGTCCTCGGGATGCAGCAGAACTTCCACTTCGTAGTATGTTGCGCGGAAAGGAAACCCTTGCGGAGTTTGCGCCACAGTTGTGTTCGCGCAAACCATTGACGCAATCAGACCCGTCAGCACGACGGCAGTCATGGCGGGAAATCGGTTGAACCTGAGCCAGAATTTGAACAAGAACGAGTACCTCACTCGTAAAGGGACAGCCCCAATCAATTCAGATACAAACCATGCAAATCCCGTTGCCCGCTCATAAAAGGTTACATCATCCGGGCAAAAATGTCCGCTGCGCGCTCGATCGCTCCTCCAGGTCCCAATTTCGCGCGCACTTCCGCCAGCCCCGCCTTCGCCTCCTCGCGCGCGTCCGATGAATCCAACAGCAGCCGCACTTCCGTCGCAACCGCTTCCGGCGTGAAATCGTCTTGAATTAATTCCGGCGCCACCATCCTGCCGGCAATTAAATTCACCATGCCGATGAACGGCGTGCGAATCATGTGCCGCAGGATAGCGGCAGTCACCGTCGCCACGCGATACACCACCACCATCGGTGCGCCCAGCAGCGCCGCTTCCACGGTCGCCGTCCCGCTCGCCACAATCGCGCAATCCGCCGCGGCCAGTGCGTTGTAGGTCGCGTTCTCCACTCGCTTGATCGCGATGCTGGGCCGCGCGTAGCGCGCGAAAAATTCCGCGCTCAACCCATGTGCCGCGGCATGCACGAATTGCACGTTTCCAGCCTGCGCGATGCGTTCGCATGCGGCGATCACTCGCGCATAATTCTGCGCAATCTCGTTCGGGCGGCTACCCGGAAGAATCGTCACGATCGGCCGCCCCGCATCCAATCCCTGCTGCGCCGCGAATTCCGCACGCGACATCGTGGCCCGCACCGTGTCCACCAGCGGATGCCCCACAAAATCCACCGGCACGCCCGCGTCGCGGTAAATTTTCTCTTCGAAAGGAAAAATCACCACCATGCGCTGCACCAGGCGCTTCACCACGCGCACGCGTCCCGCACGCCACGCCCACACTTGCGGCCCAATAAAATATCCCACCGGAATACCGGCATTTTTCAGCCGCCGTGCCACGCCCAGATGCGTCCCCGGCGAATCCACCAGCACGGCCAGTGCCGCGCCGCGATTCGCCGCTTCGTGCGCCAGCCGGTTCTGCACGCCAATCACCGTGGGAATCTTGTGCAGCACTTCGGTGATGCCCACCACCGCTACTTCATGGTAGTCCGCGATCAGTTCCACGCCCGCTTCGCTCATCCGCGGGCCGCCCATGCCAAAAAACTTCGCGCCGGTTCGCGCCCGCAGCGCCGTCGCCAGCCGCGCCGCGTACATGTCACTGGAAGCCTCGCCCGCCGAAATCAAAACCTGACGTTCAGTCATCGAGCCGGCTCGTACAAATTATGTGCGGAGAATCGTTCGCGCGAAGAATCCGAAAATGACGCCTCGGTTGGAAGTAACGGCAAATCTGCGGGTAACACGTCAGTCATCCGCGGGCAGCGGCTGCGAAAATCCCGGCGCATTTCCAGTGGGAAAGGAAGCGATCAATTCCTGCTCCTTGTACTGGAGCTGGTACAGGCGGTAATAAATTCCGTGCAGTGCCAGAAGTTCCTGATGTGACCCCTGCTCGCGCAGCCGGCCCTTATGAAACACCAGTATGCGGTCCGCGTGCTGAATCGTGCTCAGCCGGTGCGCGATCACCACCGCCGTGCGCCCCTTCAGCAAACGGTCCAGCGCTTCGCGGATCATCAGCTCGGTTTTGGTGTCCACGCTGGAGGTCGCTTCATCAAGAATTAGAAATTTCGGATCGTGCGCCAGCGCGCGCGCAAAGCTCACCAGTTGCCGCTGCCCCACGGAAAGCGTCGCGCCGCGCTCCGTCACCGGCGTCGCCACTCCCGCCGCCTGCGAATCCAGATACGCGCCCAAGCCCACTTCGCGCAACGCGCGTTCCGTGCCCGCACGATCAATCGTCGTGGTGCCGAGCTTCACGTTCGTTTCCAGCGTGCCGGTGAAAAGGAACGGATCCTGCAGCACGATTCCAAAAAGCCGGCGCAAATCCTGCACATCCAGCTCGCGTATGTCCACGCCGTCGAGCAGAATCTCGCCGCGCTGAATGTCGTAAAAACGCAGCAGCAGTTGGATGATCGTCGTTTTCCCCGCGCCGGTGTGGCCCACAATTGCCAGCGTTTGCCCCGGCTGCACGCGGAAGGAAACATCGCGCAGCACCCAATCCTCTTCCTTCGGAGTCGCGCCGCCATGATACGCAAACCACACATCGCGGAATTCGATTTCGCCGCGCGGCGCCGGCAGCGCATGAATCTTCGCCGGCGAAAAAATCGTCACCGGCTCGTCCAGCAGCCGGAAAATGCGCTCCGAAGCCGCCATCGCGCTCTGCAAAATGTTGAATTTTTCGCTTAAATCCTGAATCGGCCGGAAAAACCGCTGCGCGTACATCATGAACGCAATCACGACCTCGATCCCCAAAGTCCCGTTAATCACGCGCGTCCCGCCGACCCAGCAAAGCAGCGCGATGCCCGCGAAACTGAGGAATTCGACGCCGGGATAAAAGAAAGCGAAGGCGTCAATCGCGTCCTTGTACGCGACCATATGGATGCGATTCAGTTCTTCGAATTTCGAGCGCGATTTTCGTTCGCGATTAAAGAGCTGGACCACCGCCATCCCGGTCACGTGTTCCTGCAGAAACGCGTTGATGCGGGCGATCGCCGTGCGAATCCGCCGATTCGCATCGCGGACTCGGTTTCTAAAAAAATACGTGAGCAAAATCATCAAAGGCAGCGGTGAGAACGCGGCAAACGCCAGCGGACGGTTCCACTTGAATAGCACGATGGCTAACGCAAAAAGCAGAACGAAGTCGTTCAACATCGCGACCACGCCCGACGCAAAAAGATCATTCAGCGCGTCCACATCTGTCGTAGCGCGTGTCACCAGGCGCCCGATCGGGCTGCGGTCGAAAAAGCTCATGGGCAGCCGCTGCAGATGCTCAAAAATCTCGCGCCGCAAATCGAACATCGTCTGCTGCCCGATCCACTGCATGATGCGCACTTGCACATACTGCAATCCAAAACTCGCCAGGATCGAGCCGGCGTATTCCAGCGCGACCCGCAGCAATCCCACCAACGCCGCTGCTCGAGTGATTGTGCCTTCGAAACCGGGAACGATGTAGTGCCCGATGCCGACAGCGAAAAGGTACGGTCCGGCAAGCTCCATTACTGTAATTCCCAGCGTGAACGACACGGCCACTACTACTTGCAGCCGGTACGGACGCAGGTACTGCATCAATCGCCGCGTAATCTGCGAATCGTAAAGCTTGCCTAGCTTCTCTTCTTCGCGGAAATCGCTCATTCCCGTTCCAATTCCTCTTCCAGCATCTGTTTCTGGTTCAAATCCGCGTAATAACCGCCCTGCGCCAGCAACTCTTCGTGCGATCCGCGTTCGGTGATCCGCCCGTCGCGTAGCACGACGATCTGATCCGCATTTTTCACCGTGGACACACGATGCGAAATCAAAATAGACGTGCGCGCGCGCATCACATCGCGCAGCCGGCGCAGAATCCGCTCCTCCGTATCCGTATCCACGCTCGAAAGCGCGTCATCCAAAATCAGGATTTTCGGCTGGCGCAGCACCGCGCGCGCAATCGACGTCCGCTGCTTCTGCCCGCCCGAAAGCGTGATGCCGCGCTCCCCAACCATCGTTTCGTACCCCTGCGGGAAACTCTGTATCTCTCCGGAAATGTTGGCAATCTCCGCGGCCTCGAAAATATGCTCTTCCAGCGCCGTGTTCACGCCAAACGCGATGTTTTCGCGCAAAGTGTCGCTGAATAAGAACGTGTCCTGCGGCACGTACCCAATCGCGCGCCGCACCTCCGCTAGCGGATAATCGCGAACCGAGCGGCCATCCAGAAACAAAGTTCCCGGCGGCGCATCCCACAGCCGCGCAATCAGCGCCGCCAGCGTGGATTTGCCGCTTCCCGTCGGCCCGACAATCGCCAGCGACGAGCCTGCCGGAACATGCAAATTAATATCGCGCAGCACCGGACCGCCGCCAGTCCCATCTTCGTTCCGCGCCGTCGGATATGTAAACGTCAGATGGCGAAATTCGATTTCGCCGCGCACTGCGGATTCCTCCGCCGCCGCCGCTGGCGCCGAGTCCCCGTTGCGTCCAGCGCCAGCTCCAGTCCCGCTTCCGTTTCCGTGGGCGTCAATCTCTCCAGCCGAATCACCAATCCTCGGCTTCGCGCGCAAGATATAATTCAACCGGCCCATCGAAGCCGCGCCGCGCTGGAAAATATTCGTCACCCATCCCAGCGCAATCATCGGAAACACCAGCTGGCCCAGGAACCAGTAGAACGCCCACATGGTCCCTACCGTGAAACGGTGATCAATCACATCGCGCCCGCCCTTGCCCAGCAAAAGCACAAAAGTGATGCCAATCAGCGCGGTAAGAAACGGAAAGAACAAGCTCCAGGTAGCGATCAACTTGATGTTGCGATTCACGTAATCGCGATTCGCCAGATCGAACGCCGCAATCTCCGGTTTTTCCTGCGCATAAGCCCGAATCACGCGAATGCCCGTCAGGTTTTCCTGCGCGCGCGTGGACAAAGTGCCCAGCGCCGCCTGAATCTGCTCCGAAAGCCGGTGGATCGTCTCTCCAAAATACCGCACTGCGAACGCCACTACCGGCACGGGCAGCAGCACCCACAGCGTCAGGCTCGCCGAGAGCTTCACCATGAAGAAAACCGCCACGATCATCGTCACAATCGTCGTGGCGCTGTACATGATTCCCGGACCCAGCACCATGCGCACCGCGTTCAGATCGTTCGTCGCGCGCGACATCAAATCCCCGGTGCGGTTCCGCACGTAAAATTCCGGTTCCAGCTCCACCATCCGCGCCAGCAAATCATTGCGCAGATCGTATTCAATCTCGCGCGATACTCCGATCAATATCCAGCGCGTCCAGAAAGAAAGAAATCCCTTCACCAGCATCACGCCGATCAAGATCAAGCAGAAAAGTCCCAGGGCGTGCCGGTTCATCGGCGCGTATAGCGAAAGCAGCGGGCTCAGCGCCGTGCGCGCGCTGCCCGTCAGCGTGGAAAGCGTATGCGCTGAACCGCTGATGCAATCGGTGATCATGCCGATAATCAGCTGCGGGAACGCGCCCACCAGGCCCATCAAAGTGTTCGTCAGCAGTCCCAGCGCGGTCATGCTCTTGTAGCGACCTACGTAGGGAAGCAGCGTCTTCAGATGCTCCCAGCCCGACGGTTTCTTCGCCGGGCGGGCGGCGGCTGCGTTTACTGCGGCGGGTTGGGCGATGGCGCTCACAGGCGAACTTGCGACTCCGGAGTCTCCAGTGCAGGCAGCTCGTACAGGAAATTTTCAAAATTGCGATCCAGGGATTGGTAGCGCTTGGCTTTCGTGTTCCAGCGCACCTCCACCGGCAGCATGCGCGCCCCCTTGGGATCCGTGGCCGGCGTGAAATAAAGCAGCAGGCCTTTGCCGCTATCCTGCTCGTACTGCAGCCGCCAGCCGTTCACTGGCGCCAGCGGAATATTCCCCAGAAATCCCTTGGGATTTTCCAGATGCTCGTCGCAACGCAGGATTTCCTTCCACGTGCCGCCGATATTTTCGAGTATCACTCCGCGCGTGATCACCGTGCCTGGCATGGTCATCTGCGGCGTCGCTTTCGCGCGATTCACGGCCAGAATCTGCCGCGTGCCGTTCTTCGCCAGGTCGCCATACAGCAGCACTTCGGTCTCGGAACCCAGCGCCGTTTCCGCCGCCTTCTGTATATCGTCCGGCACAGCCGGTGCGGCTGGCGCGCCAGGGGTCGCAGCGGCCGCGGCCGCGCCACTTTTTCCTGTCGTCTCTCCAGCACCAGCGGCAGCACCCGAGCCGGTGGCCGGAGCTGTCGCTGAGCTTCCGCACGACCACGCGCCCAGCGCCACCGCACCCAAAATTGCACACGCGATCAATTTCTTCATGGACTCCCAGTTAAAGCATTGCCGCCAGCGTAATCTGCGCCACCATTTGCGATGAGGCGTCGCAAGACACCTCCATCACCTGCGGCACAGTCGTCCCGGCCCAATCAAATTTGTATAAATACAATTCTAACTTGTCGCTGCCCTTCAAGGAAGGGGTCCACGATTCCGCGTTGCTGTAAAATTCCGCTATGCACGCGCCCCCAGCGCCACAGCTTCCGCCACGCTAACGAGCAGCCAAAATCTCCTCGAGGCGCGCCTCAAAGTTCTCTTCTCCTTCCGACCACAACCGCAATCGCTCCACCGGCAGCGCCTGCTCAATCCGCCGCACCCAGGCAAAAAGCGCTCTGATATTTTCCCGCGTCTTTTCCTGATACAGCAGTAGATTCGCCGGCTTCGCCATGGATTCCAGAAAATCGCTTTCTTCCTGATTCTGCGGCGCTGGCCGGGCAATCTGCCGTATCCCCAGCACTCCGCCATGCCCCGTAAAAAGATGCTCGAATCCGAAGCTCACCTCCAGGTGCCCATTATCCTTCCAAAATCCGTCGTCATAGTGCTCGCCGTTGCACAATAGCGAGAGCGCCTGCGGCAACTGCTGCGCTGTAAGCGGCTCGCCCTCAAACACCCACAAATCCCAGTGCGAGCGCACGTCGCAACTGCAATCGTCGTGCACGTAGTCCTTCGCCAGTTCCATCATTCCCGCCGCATCCAATGGAAACGAACGCAGGTCCTGCTCGTACACCGGAGTCTCCGTCGAATCCACCGCGCGAATTTCCAGGTGCGTGAATCCCGGCTGCTTCGCGGAGAAGGGAACCGTCCCCAAAAATTCGCTGAACCGCTCCAGCATGTTTTCTTCCGTGAATTCTTTTAGCCAGATGCTCAGATAAGCCTGATTCGCCATGGCCGCTATTATACCGGAGTGGGAAAAAGCAGCAGGGAAAAGGGAAGGCACGCCGCAGAAAATCGCAGAAAGCCCGCTTATTTCTTTTTCGGAGGAAATTCGTCGTCCGGTTCCGGGCCAAAATCAGTGGACAGCCCCAGCAAACGCGCCTTCAGAGTGTCGCCCATCGAACCCAGCACTTCCGAGCAAGTCTCGCGCAACCGCTTCTCCGCCGCCTTGGCAATCGTATCCAGCACCGTCTGCGAGTGCTGCCCCAGCGTAGTCGCCGAAGCCAGCAGCCAGGAGTTCGAAGCATTTTCCAGCCGCGTTTTATACAGCTCGATAGCCTCATCGTTCGATTTCTTCAGCTGCTCCATCCACTGTTTCTTCTCGGATTCGCGCTTGGACTCCCACTGCTCGATCAGCGGCCCCAATTGCGATTGCAGGTGCACCGTGGCCTGTTCCACGCCCAGCATCATGCGCTCGTCCACCGTCTTCTGATATTCCAGCAGCGAACCCTCGCGGCCAAACTCCATGTCCGCGCGCGCCTTTTCCAGCGCCTCGCGCGAAACCTGTTCGAACCGGCGCAGTGAATCGGCGGTGACTTGATGCACCTGGTCCGTAAATCCGGCGGTGGCCATCTGCGCTGTCTCGCTCATCTTGTCGCGCTCGCGGCTGACAATTTCTTTCGCGGACTCGTCAATCTGCGCGGTGCTGTGCTCCACATACGTGCGCCGGTAATGATCCAGCTCGGAAGCCAGTAAACTCGAAACTTCTGCTGCCCGGTCGCGCAACGCAGTGGACGACTGCTCCACCATCTTTTCCATCGAACTCTGCATCGTGCTGTGCGCTTTCTTCTGATACCACTCGGAAGCCTTCAGCAGCGCTTCGTACGTCGCGTGTTGGGTCTCGGTGCTGCGCTGTTGGATCTCTTCTTCGATTTTGGTAGCGGTGTCCCGCACCGACTTTTCGATTTCCGCCGGCACCTTTTCCGCTTCGTTGCGCAGCCGCGTCACCGATTCCTGTATCGCCAGCTCCGAAGCCTGTATCGTCTGCTCGCGCACCGTATCGTGCAGCCGGTCGGCGTGGTCCGTCGCTTGCTGCACCTGCTCAAGAATCGAATTTTGCAACTGCGCCACGCGCTCGGCGGCCTCGCGCACTTGTGCGTGCACGCTGTGCTGCAACTCTCCGACGCGCTCAGACGCCTGGCGCGCCTGTTCGTGGAATTGGCTTTGCGTATGCGCTGCCTGTTGCTCAGCTTGCTGTAATTCGGAAACCGCGCGATGCACCTGGTCCAATCGTGGCGTCAGTTTCTGTTCCAGTTCGTTCGCAGCCTGATCCAGAATCTTTTGCGCCGATTCTTGCAGCGCCGGCTCGATCTGCTGCACTCGGTCCGCGATCACCTGGTCGGCCTTGCGGCTCATTTCCTGTTGCTGCGCTGCCAGCAACTCATCGAACTGCTGCCGCGTCTGCCGCAACGCGTTCTGCGCCGCCTCCTGCAGCTGCGCCCTGGTTTCTTCCGCGCGATGGCGTTCCTGCTGCAACCCCGCGCCCAGCGATTCGATGGTCGAAGCCGCCGTGTTAATGGCTTCGTCCAGTGAGGAACGCAGCGTCTGCGCCTGCGCGGAAGCCTCCCGTTCAGTTTGCGCCAGCACGCCGCGCGCTGTTTCATCCAGCGATGCGCGCAACGCTACGGACCGCGCCACCGCTTCTTGCTCCGCCTGCGTCAGCGCCTCGCGCGACACTTCCGTCAGCTTATCGCCCAATTTCTGCGAAGCCCCGGTTAGCGCCGCCTCAAATTCCGCGTTCCACTGTTGCGAGGCGATCAAAGCCTCGGCTTGCGTCTGCTCGATCGTCTTGCTGCGCACAGACTGCGCCGTATCCTCCAGATTCTTGCGCCATTGCTCCAGATGACTCTGCGCAGCCTCCGGCGAAGAAAGTATTTCCAGTGATGGCGTCGAAGCTTCGCGCTCCCGCAGCGCGCGTTCCACCACCTCTTCCACAGACTGCTTCAGATTCAGCGCCGTCGCCTGTTGTGCCGCTTGCTGCGCGGCTTGTTCAGCGGCATGGCTCACCGCCTGCTGCACGGCGTTGCGCACTTTTTCGTCCAGCTGCGAAGCAGATGTTTCGCTCGCCCTGCGCGCCTCGTCCACGATTTCTTTGGTGCGGTCCGCGGCCTGCTGCACCACTTTCTTCACCGCGGATTCGGATACCCGGTCCATCGAGATCTTGATCGCTTTCTCCACGGTGTCGTGCAGCTGCGCGTCCAGCTGCTGCCGCACCACCGTCATCTCTTCGGTGATCGCCTCTTCCGCGCCGCGCCGCAAAGTCTTGTCTAGCGTCTCCTTGGCATCCGCCACCATGCGCGCCATCTGTTTCGCCAGCGCCGCTTGCGTATCCGCGGTCACAACCGCAGCCGGAGGAGGAGCCGGCACCACATGAATCTTGTTGTCAGCCGCAGGGCTCGTGACCGGCGCAGAAGGAGCCGCCGGTGGAATCACCGGTTGCGCAGGAGGAGCCGCGGGCTTCGCCGTCATCACTGGCGGTGCCGCCGGCACATTCACAGGAACTGGCTTCGAAGGCGGCGGCGCGGGAATCTGAAACGGTGGCGCCTCGATCCTTTTTTCCGGCGTAGCCGGAGCCGGTATCGGGGGAGGCCCAATCGGAGGCAGCGGCTGCGGCGAAATCCCAGCCACAGGCTCGGCCGCAAGCGTCGCGTCCAGCACTCCGGTCAAGTCGCCGGTCGGGATGTCCACGCCGGACGCCCAATCCTCCGGAGGAAACGCGATCCCCCAGAAATTCCCCGGAACTTCAAACTCCAACCCAATCTGAAATAGCTCGCGCACCGTGCGCGGCCTTTGTACCCACACCACCCGCCCCTGCGTGTGGAACGGCCCACCCTCCGGCCGCGGAATATCCAGCGTGACCATCGAATTCTTCGGAACGTAATGTTTCGATTGGTACTTACACCCGTGACAATTCACCATCACCGTCGTGGTGCGCTCTTTAAACGGCTGCCCGAGCGCGTCGGTGCCCGTCACCGTAATCGGTACGGCCTGCACAATGCGCGTACTGCGGCGCTTCTGTGTGCCGGGATCAGTCGGATTGTAGGGAATCGGTCACGCACTCCTCCCAAGAGCGATTTCTTAGGGTAGCACTACGGCACAGCAGCGTCAGGCCGCTGCGCGCAAATGTGCGAAAAAGTAACTCGTAGCCAACCCGGAACTGCTCCGTTTCAGGGCAGCAGCCGGGTATCTAAGAGCAATCGCATTGCCGCCAAGGCTCAGATTCAGTGTGCTGCGGTGGACCGGTGGGATGTCCCGAAGATTGCATCCTTGATCTCTTTGGCCACCCAGATCGGGCCAACCAAAAAGTAAATCATGCCTTGGAAAAACGCCGGCTTATTCCCCTCGATTCGGTGCCCTGCCAGCAGCAACACCCACCCGAGAACGAACAGCGCCAGCCCTATCTTCCAGTACGTCAAAATCGCCAGCACCATCCCCACAATGATGATCGGAATCCCCACCCCGTGCAAAATCTTGTTCCACACGTTGGTGTGCTCGTGATCGTACTGCGCCATGTACTTATTCAAAACCGGCATCGCCCACCTCCCAGCCCAACCACCCCTATATACCCCCACCCAGCCGAGCACGCAACACTCGGCGCCCGCGGAGAACGCCAAACCCGCGTTGCGGGATTGGCGAACTCTCCTACAAATCCCGCCGCCCCTCCATCGCTTTGCTCATCGTCACTTCGTCCGCATATTCCAGATCCGAGCCCACCGGAATCCCCATCGCAATCCGCGTCACATGCACCCCCAAGCGGCTTGATCAGCTTCGACAAATAAACCGCCGTCGCCTCGCCCTCCGCCGTAGGCGAAGTCGCCACAATAATCTCTTCCACCGTTCCGCCCTTCAAGCGCTCGATCAGACTTTTAATCTTCAGCTGATCCGGCCCAATCCCCTGCAAGGGCGAAAGCGCTCCTCCCAGCACGTGATATAACCCGTCGAACCCCCGCGTCTTCTCCACCGCTTGAATATTCGTCGCTTCTTCCACCACGCAAATAATCTTCTTGCTGCGCGAAGGCCCCGTACAAAATAAACAAGGGTCCGCGTCCGTGATGTTGTTGCAGATCGAACACTCGCGCACCTTCTCTTTCGCATCGCGTATCGCATCCGAAAGCGCAAACGCCTGCTCCGGATCCACGCGCAACAAATAAAAAGCCAGCCGTTGCGCGGTTTTCTGGCCAATACCCGGCAGGCGCTTCAATTCATCTATAAGTCGTGTGACCGAAGGAGCAAAATCAGGCATGGAACTCCATTCACTGAAAGAAATCTGAAGTAGAAGGGAATCGGAACACTCAAGACTGCCACAACCGGAAAGTCCTGCAAGAATTCAGCCACCACAAATCCGCACGAACAGCCGCTCAGAACAATCCAGGAATTTTCAAGCCCGCGACTCCAGGCAAGCCGCCGGAAATTTCCTTTACCTGTTTGGAAAGCTCTTCGTCCACGCGGCGTGTCGCTTCGTTCACCGCGCCCTGGATCAAGTCCTGCAGCATCTCCTGATCCTTACCCTTGAAAATGTCCGGCTCGATGCGTACTTCCGTCAACTGCTTCTGGCCGTTCATTTTCACCGTAACCATGCCACCGCCCGCCGAAGCTTCCACGGAAAGCTCGTCAATCTGCTTCTCGAGCTTCTCCTGCACTTGGCGGAACTGCGAAAGCATTTGCTGCAGCGCTTTCACTTCCATGGTTATTCCTCGCCTGGGCGCTTGACGTTGGAAATCTGGCCGCCGAACTTTTCAAGCATGGCCCTAACGATCGGATCCTCTTCAAACCGGGCGCGCAATTCCGAACTGCGCCCCGCCGGCGCTGTGGCCCGGCTGGAATCCAGTTTAACACAGACGCGCAGCGGCTGGCCCACCACTTGATTCAACACTGTGCGCAATCGTTCCATCGGGTCGCGCGCTTGCAGCATTTCCGCCAGCGAGCGGCTTTCGCTGGGGAAGAAAAGGCGCAACTCGCCGTTCTCTACTTCCCAGCGCGTCACTGCATCCAGCATGGACCACAAAAATTTCTGCCCCTGCAGCGCCGCCTTGATCGCCTCCACTTGCGCGGAGCCAATTGCGTTGCCGTTGCCAGATTCGTCCGCAACGCGCGCAATGGCATTCGGCGCGGCACTCGAAGCCGCAGCCGAAATCCGCGTTGGTTCCGACACCGCAACTGAAACGCTCGCCGCGCTCCGCGTTGGATCGATTTCCTGCGCGGGCGCCGGCTCTTGGTTCGTCGCAGTTGTCGCTGCCTTCGCGCTGATCGGCTGCGCAATCGCTGCAGTAACACCAACCGCGGCTGAAGAAGTACTTGCCGCAGGCGCCATGCGCACCGCCGCACCAGAAGAAGAAACGGGCTGCGCCGCAGTCAGCGGCGGTATAGAGCGAGCCGGCAGGGAACTGGCAGCAGAATTCGCCGTGCGCGTCCCACCTCCGCGAATATCCCCGCCACCACCGCCGCCACGAACTTCCCCACGCAGTCCTGCGAGCACTTCTTCCAACGGCGCCAACCTCCGCGCATTAATCAATTTCAGCAGCCCCAATTCCAAATGCAGCCGCGGGTCCGGCGCCCGCCGCAATTCCGCGTCCGTCGCCAGCAAAGTATTAAAAAACCGCGTCAGGTCTTCCTCGCTGAATCGCGCCGCCTGCTCCGCCAAACGCGGCCGCTCATCCACAGGCGCCGCCACCAACTCTGAATCCGCCCCGCACACCCGCGCCACCAGCAAATTCCGGAAATGCCGGATCGCTTCACGGCAGAAATGCTGCAAATTTTGCCCGTCGCCGATCAACCGGTGCACCAGACTCAAAGCCATCTCCGCCGACTGCTCGGAAATCGCATCCACCAAAGCGTCCAGCACACTCTCCGCAACAACTCCCAAAAGTTCGCGCACTTGCGCGTCCGTGATCGCCTCACCGCTATAAGCAATCGCCTGCTCCAGCAACGAAAGCCCGTCGCGCAAGCTGCCCTCGGCCGCCCGCGCCAGCACCGCCACGGCCCCCGGCTCGATCGTCAGTTTTTCTTCACGCGCGATCCGCTCGATCTCCTCCGCAATCTCCTTGAAAGAAAGCGCCCGAAATTGAAATAGCTGCGCCCGCGATTTGATCGTCTCCACCAGATCTTCCGCGCGCGTCGTCGCCAGAATAAACACCACCCGCTCCGGCGGCTCTTCCAAAGTTTTCAGCAACGCGTTTGAAGCTTCGTCGGTCAGCTGGTGGGCTTCATCGAGGATCACTACTTTGTAGCGGCTGGAAGCCGGCGCGTAACGCACCATCTCCCGCAGTTCGCGTATCTGATCAATGCCGCGGTTCGACGCCGCATCAATCTCCAGCACGTCCAGCGACGTCCCCGCCGAAATTTCACGGCAAGAATCGCAAGTCCCGTCCGGCTCGGCCGTCGGACCCTTCACGCAATTCAGCGCCTTGGCCAAAATCCGCGCGCTGGTGGTCTTTCCCACGCCGCGCACGCCCGAAAAAATGTATGCATGCGCCACGCGATTCGCATTGATCGCATTCGCCAGCGTCCGCGTCACATGCTGCTGCCCCACAATCTCGCTGAACGTTTGCGGCCGGTATTTCCGGGCAATAACCTTGTATGTCATGGAATAGTTTTGAGACCCACCCACTCGCCGCGACTAGAGGAACTTCGGGTACTCCGCGGCACACGAGACTGACCCGCTACCGTTGCTCCCTTCCGGGCCTGGCGGGGTTTGCGGGGAATCGTTGCACAGAGCCCGAAGTTCCACCCATCGGCAGTCCGCGCGCAAAAAATTTCCGCGCACAAAACTGCTCCGCGAAGTCTAGCACAGCGCTACATCACACGAAAGCCACCCGCGCTTCGTGCCGCAACTCGTCGTCAGATTACGCGGCCAGTCAGCGCTCGCTCAATGCTCGACTTCCCATCCCCGACCGGACTATCCTGCGGCGCCAGAAACAACCACCGAAGAGGTTTGCAACGCCAATGAATTCGCACTTATCCCCGATCCAATCCCAACCCGGCCGCAGCGATCGCACCCCACCCCTCACGCGCAATCAAATCCGCGGCTTCTGGGCCGCCTGGGGCGGCTGGACGCTCGACGGCATGGACTCCTTCATCTACGCGCTCGTCCTCGTCCCATCGATGCGCGATCTGCTGCCGCGCTCCGGCATCGCAGCCACCAAAGCCAACATCGGCTACTACGGCGGCCTGCTCTTCGCAATTTTTCTGCTCGGCTGGGGTCTCGCCTTCATCTGGGGCCCGGTCGGAGATAAATTCGGCCGCGTCCGCACCCTGATGTTCACAATTCTTTGGTACTCCACATTCACTCTGCTCAGCGCGTTCGTGGTCAACGTCTGGCAGCTCGCCGTCCTCCGCCTGCTTGCCGGCATCGGCATTGGCGGTGAATGGGCTATGGGCGGCACGTTCGTTGCAGAGGAGTGGCCCGAAAGCTGGCGCATCCGCGGCGCAGGATACATGCACACCGGCTACTACGTCGGCTTTCTGCTCGCGGCTCTCGCCAATCTCAGCATCGGCAGCCATTTCGGATGGCGCCTTATGTTCTTATTCGGTGGCTTGCCCGCGCTGCTGCTCGCCTGGATCCGTTACGGCGTCACCGAACCCGCGCGCTGGGTGCAAAAAGAAAAAGTACTCCACGCCTTGTCCTGGTGGCGTCCGCTCGCGACGCTCTTCAGTTCCACCTGGCGCCGCCGCACCATTCTGAATTCCTTGTTAATGCTTGTCTCCATCTGCGGACTCTGGGCCGGCACCGTGTACGTTCCCACGGCGGTCACCGCTCTCGCCGAAGCCAGCGGAAGAGTCGGACCGCAAGCAGCGCATCTGGCCTCCTACGCGACGATGCTGGTGGCCTTTGCCACAGTTCTCGGCTGCCTGGCCATGCCTGCGCTCGCCGAACGCTTCGGTCGCCGCGCCGCGCTCGCTTTCTTCTTCGCTTTGATGCTGGTGTTTATCGTGCTGACTTTCGGGAAGGTTTTCTACCTGACAAGCAACGCGCTGCCGTGGTTCTTTGTTTGTCTTTTTTTCCTGGGCCTAGGCGGCGCCAATTTCTCCGTCTACACTCTCTGGCTGCCCGAGCAATATCCCACCGAATGCCGCGCCAGCGCCTTCGCCTTCTCCACTTCGTTCGCTCGCTTCATCGGCGCTGGAATCACGTTTCTGGTGGGAGCCGGCATGCGCCACTTCGGCTCGCTGGGTACGCCGGTGGCGCTCACAGGAATAGCGTTTGCGATTGGTCTGCTGTTAACTCCGTTAGGTGAGGAGACTCGCGGCCGCTCGTTGCCGCCCTAGACGCACGAGAGGCCTCGTGCCGATTACCAATCACGCGAACTGCTTAGTTCGCTCCGCCCTGCGCCGGCCGCGTCGCATCCCGCTTCAGCGCCAGTCGCGCCGGAGGCGCCGCGAACGCCGTCTCCACGCGCTCATCGCTGATCGCCGCCAGACTCTCCAGAGTTTTCCGCGCCTCGGCATTCTGCCCCGCCTTCGTTTGCGCCTCGGCCAGCAGCTGCAGCGACAAAGGATTCTGCGCATCCTCCTGCAGTTCCGCGATCGCTCCGGCGTAGTCGCCTTGCAAATAAAGCACGGCTCCATTCGCCGAGTGATACGAATTCTGCACCGGAGTGCTGCGGTTGGTCTGCGCCATATTTTCCAGCAACTTCAGCGTGGCCTGCGCCGTTTCGCTCTTCGCCGCGTTCACCGCGATGAACACGCGAGCCTGCAATATCAAAGCCAGCTCGTTGTCGCGGTCTCCCGGCAGCAGGTTGCTCTTGCGCGTGTCAGAAAGATCCTCTCTGGCTTCGTCCAGATCCTTCAGCGCGCTCGCCGCATCCGGATTGAACAGGGCCATCGCGCGATGAATTTCCGCTTCCTGCACCGTTAATCCGGCCGCATGCGCTTCCCGGTCAATAATCTCGAATTCCTCGCGTGCCAGGCGTGGTTTATTTTCGCGGTAGTACGTCATCGCATACAGAATTCGATAATTGATCTGTGTGGACCGCTCCTTGGTCCCCTTGATCGCCACCAAATATTGCGCGCGCGCCTTCCGTTCCTCTCCCATCAACGCGTACGTCGAAGCCACGCCCACTTGCGACGGATTGAAATGCGGATTGATCGCCAGAGCCTTCTGGTAATGCTCCAGCGCCGCCGGATAATCGCCCAGCATGCGCATCATCTCGCCGTAAGAATCCTGCGGGTTCGGCTCGTTGGGCAATGCCGCCACATATTTCTCCATCAGCGGAGGCGCCAGCTGCGGCTGTCCGCTCAACGCGTAGCAGTACGCCAGGTTGTTCATCGCCGGATAATATTGCGGATCGTTCTGCAGCAGCCGCACCAGAATCGCCTCGCCGTGCTCGAAGGCGCCCTGATTCGCGCAGAGCCATTCCGCGGCCATGTTGCCCAGCCGCTTGTCCTTGGGATATTTTGCGAGCAGGTCGTTCATCGCGGAAATGGCCACCACCGTTTCCCCGTTCTTGGTGCTGTTCATCCAGCGGATCAGCAGTTGCTCGTCGGGCGAGGCATTGTCGATAAACTTTACCGCCAGCTTGCTTTCATCTTTCGCCTCTTTGGGATCGGCGGTGAAGTAGCCCAGCGCCCCGTGCCCCAGCGCGAACTGCGGATCGGCCTTTACCGCCTGGCGAAAAAATTCCAGCCCTTCGTCCACGAACAGGCGATCTTCGCGTTGCACCAGCCCCATCTCGTAAGCGTTGGCCGCCAGCGTGGACTGCGTCGTCACCGGTATGGTGTCCGTCGCGCTCGCGGCCGGCGCGGCTTCTTGCGCCCGCGACTGCTGCGCAGCCGCTCAGCAGTATGGCGATAACCATCCAGGAGAAGTGATTTCGGTTTTTCACGGTTTTCCTCGCATGGGATTTTGCAGTGCCGGCTAATGGCCCTTCAGCACGTACCCGGGATCGAAGGGCTGCTTATCATCGATCTTCACGACCTTCACGCCGCCGGTGATGTTGTACACATCAATCACGCCGATCGCTCCCGCGTTCCCGCCGACGATTCTCATCACTTCCTCGTCGCTCGCCGCGAAAACCACCGGCACCACGCTCTTGCGGCCCGGATCGCTCAGCACCGCCTTGTCTTCGTCGAATGTTCCGCCCAGCACCTTCTCCAGGATGAATTTCGTTCCTGGTGAATTCGGCTCGCGCAGCACCAGCGTGATGCCCTTGCCATCCGGCCAGATCGTGGTCTTGGCCTTGAAAATTTTCCCCAGTTCCACCAGGCTCATGGCCCGCGCCGGATTGGCAGGATTCACCACAATCGCATAGTCGGTCCCGAACGCGACCGACGCGGCGCTCAGCACCAGCACACCAACAATCCACAGACGGTTTCGCATAGCACGCTTACCTGAATTGCAAATTTCGGAGCTCGCCTGATTACAAAATAGCATTCCGGACTGAACGCCATTCGGCAAACTGGCGATGAAGTGTCGCGCCAGTCAACGCGCAGTGCCGAAAACTTCCACTACACCCCATTCGCCCCTCCTTCGCCGCGTGTTTGCACCTTTCGTTGAATTTGTAGCGGCCGCCTTCAGGCGGGCGCCTTTGACTTTCGTAGCGTCACCGTCTCGCCGGCTCTCCGCAGTTGCCGCCGTCTTTGAATTTGCCGTCTCCTTTCTCTGCGTTCTCTGCTTCTCTGCGGGCATCCGTTTGCCGTTGCCCTTGCCTTCGCAGCGGCGCGCTCCACTGCGCCATTGCTGCCACGCCCAAACCTCGCACGTACCCATTAGGAACACCCCGCCTCAAATTTGCCGCAACCTTCCCACACCCTGGAGTATCTTATCCACCGAGTGCATCCTCCGCACTCCACCGCGGCGCCAGCGGCACCCCCACGAAACGGGGATAACTCGGCACGTCCGAGCCCTCCTTCGCGGGAACGCTTCCCGGTTCCCGCCAAGGATCACGGAGGATCCATGAAGCGTCTCGTTTCGATAGCAGCACTTTTGTCAGCCATGTTGTGGCTGACTCCCGCCGTACACGCGCAGTCCACCACCGTAGTTCAACCCGGAACGCAGGTACGCCTCACCCTGGTCTCAGGCCTCACCACTTCTGTCGCGCACGATGGCGACCCGTTCATTGCCATCGTTGCCGAGCCCGTATTTTCCGGCAACCAATTGATTCTGCCCGCTGGTTCCAAAGTCCACGGCACGATCACCAGCGTCACGCGTCCCAAATGGTTCGCCATGGAACGCGGCGGCGCCTCGATGAACCTGGTTTTCAATTCCGTCGAAGTGCAGAGCCGCATTTTCCCGGTGCAGTTGAGCATCCTTTCGCTCTATAGCGGCAGCCCCGAAGACTCTAAAAAACGCAAAGACCTGAAAACCACCGAAGGCGTCGTAATCGAACAAAAACGCGACATCAAGGGCGACATTATGCTGGGCAGTTTGGGCACCGGAGCCGGCTCGCTCGTAGGCGTTCTGTTCAGCAACGTCACCCGCGGCACAATCTTCGGCTTGGTCGGCACCTCGGCCTACATCTGCACGAAAAAAGGCAAGGACGTCGAACTCCCCGCGCAAACCGGAATGTTGGTTCGTATGGATTCCACCATAACGCTGCCGCCAGCACTGCTCCACAGCCCAGCAACCACGCCAGACTCCGCCGGCAACTAGCCACCGGGCGAACAGCGCAAGCGGTGCGCTGCAGGGAACCGCGACACATAAATCGTAGCTGGCAAACGGTAGCGGGCGAATCGCAAATCACAAATCGCGGTGAATTCTTCCGCGCAGAGTTGAACTGATAGTTGGCTCTGTAGCGGCCAGCTTCAGCTGGGCGCAGTTGACGTTGCTGTTGTTGCCTCTATTGCCTTCGAATTTCGAGCGGCTGTCCCGCATTGCGGGACTGGCCGCCTTGCCGGGGAAGGATTATGCAGCCGGTCAATCATCATCTCTCGCCTGAGGACGCCCTGCCCGCGGCGCACGCACTTCCGTGCTGTGGGGTATGCGCAATGGGTGGGTAACCTGCTCGGCATGCGACGGGGTCTTGCCCGTAAGGAAACGGTCTAGAGGGTTCTTGCGCGGAGTAATCAGCTGCGGAAGCGGTGATTTCGCGAACGCGGCACGCAACCAGTCAGAAGTAAGTCAGTCGAGCGAACGCCCGAACCGAAACTCGCGAAACGAAACGCCCGACACGAAACTCGCGCCACTAGCCGGCTCCGCCAGTCGGCGCCATTTGCATCGGCCACCAGTCCTCGGCGCGCAACTTCAAAGCTCCTAAAGTCCAGCCGCTCGACTCGCGCTCCATGTGCGCCACTTGAAACAGCACCGGCGCCGCGTTGCTCCCGCCACGTTCCAGGCGTTCGATCACCCGCAAAGCCACCACCGCTTCGCGGTCCACTTCCGTGCGCAGATAGAACTTGCAGCCTCCAGCGCTCACGTTGCAGGTTTCCGAGCGCTCGGTAAAAAATCGTCCACAACGGTCGAACCCGCAGACTTCGATCGCAAACTGCAACGCGATTCGCTCCGGCCGCCGCGCGGCCGGCTCGGCGAGCGTTGCGGATCCATTCGACGGCGTTGGTTGTTTGTTCATGGTCCCGTCCTGTGGCAAACGGTTTGAGCTGTTCCGGGTCATTTCGCCGGCGTCCACCGGCCCGCCACGCTCCAGAAGTTCCGTGGGCGTCGTCACGCCGAGCGCCGCGCCGCCACCGACGCTGGTTTGTCCGAGCGTTTCAGGAAGCGATACAGGCTGGTGCGGCCAATACCCAGCACCTGCGCGGTGCGCACCCGATTGCCGTTGCACATTTCTAGCACGCGCTGGATGTGCACGCTGCGCACTTCGTCCAGCGGCAGCGGGCTCCACACCGTGGCCGCGCACGACGAAGTGTGGCGGCGTGACCGCTGCAGATGTTCCGGCAAATCAGCCACGTCAATGAAATCGGAATTTGCGGTGATGGCCGCGCTGGCGATTACGTTCTCCAGTTCCCGCACGTTGCCCGGCCAGTCGTGCTGCAGCAGCACGATGTGCGCCCGGCGCGTCAGCCCTTGAAATGGCTTCCCGTACGTCTCGCCGTATTTCTTCACGAAGTGCTGCACCAGAATCGGAATGTCCCCGGGACGTTCTGCCAACCCCGGCACGCGCAGCTCAATGCTGCTGAGCCGGTAGAAAAGATCTTCGCGAAAACGCCCGGCCAGCACTTCCGCGCGCAGATCGCGGTTGGTAGCGGCGATCAGCCGCACGTCTACTTTTTTCACTTCGGGCGAACCCACCCGCTGGATTTCGCGATTCTGTATCACGCGCAGCAGCTTGGCTTGCATCTGCAGGGAAGTCTCACCGATTTCGTCCAGGAACACCGTGCCGCCATTCGCGTATTCGAATAATCCCGGCCGCGTTTCCGTCGCCCCCGTGAAAGAGCCGCGCACATGTCCAAACAGCTGGCTTTCCAGCAGCGTATCCACCAGCGCCGAACAATTGCACACTGCGAAGCGCTCCTGCGACACCGGACTCATCTGGTGCAGCGCGTGCGCTACCAGCTCTTTGCCCGAGCCCGTCGGCCCGGTGATCAGCGCATTCGTGTAATGCCGCGCGATTTTTTTCGCCAGATCGAAAACCTCCAGCATCGCCGGGCTGCGCCCAACAATCCCGTGGAACAGCAGATTGTCCAGCAACTTATCCTCAAGGTCGCGTATCTGCAGCCCGCGCGTGAACGAATCCGTCAGGTCATCCAAGGTCTTCAGCAGCCGCGTGTAATCAATGGGCTTGCACAAATAATCGTAAGCCCCGTGCTTGATCGCCTCAATCGCCGAATCCACCGCGTAAAACCCCGTCACCAGGATCACGTACATTCCCGGATCGCATTGCAGCGCCTTCTCCAGAAATGCCAGCCCGTCCATCCCCGGCATCTTCAGGTCCGCCACCACCACGCGGCAACTCCCGGAACGCACTTTTTGCAGGGCTTCCTGGGCGCTGGTTGTTCCCGTCACCGGGAAGCCAGCTGCTTCCAGGCGCTTGGAGGTCAGCTCAACGTGATCCACCTCATCGTCCAAAATGCAGATCGAGAGATTCTTACGCGACAATTCTACCAATGGCCGTTCTAGCAGGACGCTCATAGTAAACACACTCAGGCAAGGAAGGGGCCAGAGCGGAACAACTTTTAGTCTTCTCTGCGATTTTGATTTCCGGCGCGCTGCGATTTTCTTGCCCCACCTAATTCCCGCCGATCCTTCGCGTTACTGCGAGGAAACTACCAAGCCGTGGGTCCAGCCAGACCGTTCACCCACAAATCACCGCCCTAAGCTGTCGAGAACCGCGTGCCAATCTGGAACCGAGTGTCAAAATAGAATTTGCCTCTACTCGGCTCCTCCCGCTTCCCGCCACCTCTCCTACCTGTTCACGCTACTCTCTATCAGACGATCGATCCCGTCCTCCACTCTGTCCCGTGCTCCGCGGCGCGGCTGTAACTGCTCGAGTCCCACGTCTTTGCACGTCGCGTCTTTGCTTCGATCTTCCACGCGCACAGCGCGATGTGGCACCGGAAAATCCGCCCCGCCGCCCAGCGGACGCAGCAGGCGCACAAACAGCACACTATCCAGCCGCACCGTCGCGTGCAGCGCCACTGTCTTTCCTTCTCGTTCCCGCCAGTCCAGCGACGTCTTCTCCACAAAGAAATTCTCTTTGGCGTCCCATCCCGAGACTTCCACGCGGTAACTGTTGCCACGATCCGCCCCGGTTGACATCGCCTGGTTGTCGCCTGCTCCACGATCCATGATTCCACCTCTGGGGGATTCATTGCAGTAGAGATACCAACGAGGATGGCAGCCCGATATTGACGCGGAAGGGTTTAACCCGGCGATGGCAGCACAGCAAAGTGCGCGGATTGTTCCGTACGCGCCGCTTGTGCGTTATTGAAACGAGATGCCCATGGGGAGGAAACGACCGACGCGGGAAGCTGTCGCTGGCGCGTTATCCCCAGTGGTACCCGGGATAAAGCGCCGCCAGAGCAAACCTGAAAATGTACGGAAACATTTTGTCGTAAGCATACCAAGCCAGAACTAAACCGAGTATCCCGAACCCTTGCGTGCGCACCCAGTTTTGGAATCGCTGCGCCGTCGCTGCGTTCATAAACAAGGTCACCCCAGTCACTCCGTCCAGCGGAGGCACCGGTAACAGGTTGAATGTCCCCAGCAGCAGGTTTAACAGAAAGATGATGCTCAGGAAGGTCGCTGCAAAGGCTGCGACTCCTGGCACCAATGGCTCGGTTATATGCGTGAAGTCCGCGGCATCCGGCACGCCGAAGATTCCAAAATGGATTCCGATGCGAATGGCGATCGCCGAGAAAATCACCAACGTGAAATTTGCCGCCGGCCCTCCCAGCGCCATCCAGGCGGCGCGACGCGGATAGCGCTGCTGCCAGGCGGGATCGTACGGCGCGCTGGCCCAGCCGATCATCCAGTGCGCGACGAAATAGGAAAGGATCGGCACCACCACCAGGCCGAAAGGCTCGCGCCGGATGTGGGGCCAGGGATTCAGCGTCACTTGCCCGCCGTGGAAAGCCGTGGAATCTCCGCCGATCCGCGCGATCAACGCATGCGCGCCTTCGTGGCAGGTGGTCGAAAACAGGAAAACGATGTACCAGATCACGCCGAGTATCAGGAATTGAGGTGTCATGCCGCAGCACAGACTAAAGTGTCCGCACACATTGCGCAAGGCCCGCCGCAGAGATCGTGGGCTGGAACGGCACCACCGGCGCCGCCCTACCTCCGGCCAATCTTTCTGCAATTTTGAGAAATATTCTTGACAGTCCGCGCAGCGAGGTCTAGGCTCCCAAAACAAGGTTTCCGCGCAGTGGTTTCAAGGGGTGGTGTTCGCAAGGAGGGGCCGTGAGTCTGAATCAAAGAAATTCTTCCCAGGCCAACGTTTGCTCCGAGCAGGAATTTGAAACGCTGCTCCGCCGCAGCGAAGAGCATTTTAAATCGCAGCGTCCCGGCACGCCTAAGTCCGATTCGTCCCAGTCCAGCTCACTCAAGATTGTTCGGCCGTTCCCTCGCCGCGATTCCGCAGCCTAGCAGCCACAAGGTTAGGTCCTGCGCCACAATGCGTTTATCTTTGTAGGTCGTGGCTTCAGCCACGACGCATATGCCGCGCACTCGAGTGGGGCTTTAGCGGCTGAAGCAATATCTTGAATTTGCCGCAGAGGCGCTTCAAGGGGTTGGCTCCCCGAGCCGTACGATTCGCGAACCTTGAGACTTGAGGTTCCAAGGGCTGCTCGCATGCAAGATCTGCCGTCCCAATCGGCCGCAATTTGATCTGCGCTCGTGCCGGGAAGTGAAGTGCTACTTCATACGTCCGATTACGCCGGTGGTCTCAATGGGTCGACGCAACACTAAGCTCAAACCCACCTCACATTGAAAACAAAAGCCAAATTCGTTCGCTAGGGACAGACCAGCTGGAACGCTGCCCCGGCTAGCTTTTGACCACGTATAGCCAAACCGATGGTTCTCCCGCGGAAGCAATGTCGAATCAATGCACTGGATGGTGTTGCATCGACCGGTTGAGCCGGCACGATTAATCAGGACTCACCCCTTGAAAGCGACCGCGCGAATTAAAGTAAGTACTTTGGGATCATGACTATTGACCCAGGTGAGTGAGGGCGGCGCGCAGCGGAGCAGTGGAGACGTGAATCAGCCCTGCGTAAGGGGAGTACATCTCCAGGATCAAAAAGATCGCGCCGGACACCGAAATCGCGGAGACCAATAAGCTCACCACCACGGTCGGATTGCGAGGTGCGTAGAGGCCAAAGCTGATGAATATAATCGTGAGCCAAAAAATCAGCACCACCAACATCGATACGGAAACCGAATTGGTTCTTTGCGCTGCTATCAACCAGCGTGTCTGGCCGAGGCTCATCACAAGATTCAACGCTTGGGCCTGGATCGACCGTTGCGCTTCATCCTTCGGCGAAAGTCCCTGGATTTTGTCGTAGAGAACCTCGCCGCTGTTATTTGGTCCAAATTCGGAGGAGTCAACGGCACTCTTGGCGGCAGCCCATTCCAGGGCGCGGACGACTGAGGAGCGAAGATCATCACGCGCCTCCTTTGCCTCCGGCCCGTAGTGCGCTAGGACACGATCAAGCAAGACGATCCTGCTCGACATATCCGTCAGCTCGTTGCCTTGCGTATCAAACGATCCCTTAGCAGAAGCGATCAGCAGACCAAGAACCAGGGCGGCCAAGGTCGCAACCAGCCCCATTCCTAGCTTTACAACATCTTTTGAATCGCCACTCAAGTGATCGTCAGGCAAAATGGAGCGAAGCACCATCCCAAGCACCGCTCCTCCAAACACAAATGCGAACGTGATTGAGGCGATTGAGATGGAAGTCATCGCATTATTTCAACAAACAGGAGAAGAGCGTGCCGCGCATCGGCATTTCGAATCCCAAGACTCGTTGGAAAAAACTTCTCCCATCCACGGTGCAAGATACACGTTCTACGTTTCGCCGTGAATTGTCAAAATTGACAGGCAAACTTTCAACGCTTGGAGACGCACCCGCTCGCGCGCTCAAAAGTCGCGAACAAGCAGGATTTCCGGTCAACTAGGATGGCCAACTTCTGATTAACGCGCTAACCGGAAATTGACCCCGGCCTCCTTCGTCCGGCCGGCAACCGGCAGATCTAAAGTTAAGCATCCAAAACTATAGGCAGTCCCGGCCCGGAGACCCCCAGGCCAGGTTCCGGGAAAAGTGCTCTGCGCTCGCCTATCGGCGGCTGGGATCATCCCAGTGCCTAGCCGCTGGTCAGATCGCCAGCAGAACGTACGATCCGTCCGGAGCGTCGGCTTTTCGCTGGAGCCCAGAACCGTCCAAGACCAACTTCGGAGAGCCAAAATCGGGTTTTTGGGGGCCCTAAATATGTCAATCAGGGCTCCGTGACCAGGCGGCCATCAGGTGAACCCTGCACCACGACGGGCGACGCGTGACCGGCGCAGGCGGGGTGGCCCATCACTCTTCTGGGCCAACCATTACTGTACAAATGGAGTCCAAACCTGGGGCTCTGATGAGAGCTGCGCGAGGAAGCGCGTGGTCGCCGCCAACGGCTCCGCGCCAAGGCGTACAGGGTAATGACCGGAGGAGGAATAATATCGTGAATCGCCCGCGTATTCTCCTGGCAGATGACCATCTGATGTTGCTTGATGCGCTTAAGGGGCTCCTGGAACCCAGTTACGAGGTCGTGGGCATGGTAAGTGACGGGTGCATGCTGCTGCGAGTCGCCGAAAAGCTGGTACCAGACCTCATCGTGCTCGATATTGCCATGCCTAAGCTAAATGGTCTGGACGCCGCACGAAAACTCCGGCACAAGCTCCCTGCGGTCAAACTTATCTTCATGACAATGAATGAGGACCCTTATCTGGTAGGGGAAGCCTTCCGCGCTGGGGCATCGGCCTTTCTACTGAAGAAAGCAGCAGGCCTCGAGTTGATTGACGCAATTGAGCAAGTGCTGAGCGGAGATAGATATCTGACTTCCCGCGCTGCAAAGGGTCTGACGAATACCGCGCTGCGACAGCCCAAATCCCGCGAGAATGGCCCGGGCCCAAGCGGCCGCGAGCGAGAAGTCATTCAACTGTTGGCTGAAGGTCGTAGCATGAAAGAAGCCGCCGCTATCTTGAAAATCGCCACGAGAACCGTCGCGGCGCACAAATACCACGCCATGGAGATTTTGCAGATAAAAACCAGCGCCGAACTCGTGCAGTACGCCATCAAGCAGGGAATCATTTCTGTCTAGCGAACCCGCTTTTTTCCCCTTACTTTCAATGTTGCGCACTCTGCGTATCAAACCCAACGCCTGATTAACGCCGTCACCGCACATGTGGAATTCCGGCCAAAGGCAGATGTCCGGTAACGCGTGCCCGCTCAACCGGTCGATGCAACACCATCTAATCAGTTGATCCGCCAATACTTCCCCTGAAGAACCGATCTGTTTGGCTATACTCAGTCAAAACCTAGCCAGAGTGACGCTCCGACTGATCTAACCTAGCCAGCGCTTTTAGCTTTTGTTTTCAATACGAGGTGGGTTCTAGCTTGGTGTTGCGTTGACCCATTGAGACCACCCCACTAATCAGGACTTAAAACCCAAGCGCCGCATCGCTTCCCAACATCACCTACATTTCGATTACGGCCCGTCGAACGACCTCCTTATCCTCCATTTCTCCGGACGAGGGAATTTAGCTCGCGGGTTGACGCTTCGTCTTCATGATGAAGATTGCTGAGATCGTTTTCCATTCAGCATTCCTTTCTTACTCTGTTCGCGATCCGGCGCTGGCGCCGCTCTCATACAGCGCTTGACTCATGGCCCAGAGCCTGACTGCAACGCCCTTGTTGTACGTAATCTGTTTGGTGTGCGTCTCTCGGCACTGCCGGAAGAATCTGCCGGAGACACCGTCGAGATCGGGCGAGGACGCGACGTAGACGGGAGTTCTCGCTGCGCGTTCCGGAAATGCAAGCAAAGATGGAATGCGCTTTAACAACCAGGGGAATACCGCATGTAAACCTCGCATGTTGTCGCCCAGGCGCGTGAGGGTGGGTCCGGGGCTAAAACAGTTCGCGGTAAGCGTCGTTCCTGCGAGGCGCCGGGAGAGTTCGTAGGTAAACAGCACGTTGCAAAGCTTCGAGCGCCTGTAGGCCCCCAACCAGTTGTATTGCCGCTCTCCCTGGAGATTGGAAAAATCTAGTTCTCCGCTATGGAACTCCGAGGACGCGGTTAGAATTCTTCCGGCGGGCGCGGCGCGGACGAGATCGAGCACAAGGTGAGTGAGGATGAACGGCGCAAGGTGATTAACGGCGAAGGTTTTCTCCACGCCATCCGTCGTCGTCTCCCTCTCTGCGAACACTGCGGCCGCATTGTTGATCAGGACATCGATCCGTGACAAACTTCCATGAAGCTTTTCGGCCAGGCGATGGATCTCCGCCTGCGACGACAGGTCTGCGAGGAACAGGATGGGCTCGCTGCCGGAAGCATATTGCGCGATTTCCGTGCGCATGAAATTCGCCCGCGTTCGATCACGGCCCACCATGACGATCTCCGCGCCTCGCTCCGCCAGTAGCAGGGCAGTGGCCAGCCCGAGGCCGCTTGTCGCGCCCGTGATGAGGACCGTCTTTCCGCTCATCGAGATCTCGCTCCCCCGTGGTCCGGTACTCAACATTTCCAGGTCCAAAACATCACTTCAATTTCAGGAAGCGTTCTACGTCGTCCGCCGCGCTGCCGAGAGCCCGCGCCAGGCTGAGCTTTGCGGCGTTATGCGCGAACACGCTGCTGATATAGTCCAGTTCGGCGGCCGCCACGTACTGCCTTCAGAGTTGCGACCAACCCCCGTCGACCGGAAGTTCGGCACCGGTCGTGTAGGTCGCGTCGAACGCGAGGAAGAGGACGGCCTTGGCGATCTCGTCCGACGTCCCCCAGCGCTTCATGGGAACCATGCCGATCATCTTCTCCCTAAGCTGGGCGGCCGCTTCTTTATCGGGGAACATCTTCCCCAAGATCGGCGTGTCGATGGGACCGGGCGTCACCGCGTTGACGCGAATCTCGCGAGGAAGCAACTCAGCGGCGAGCGTCCGAGCAAATGATCGCAGCGCGGCCTTGGCGGCTCCGTATGTGGCGTTGCCGGGCATCCCCTTGACGTTGGCGATCGAGGTCGTGAGGACGATAGAGCCTCCCCGGTTGATTAGCGGCGCGAGCTTCTGCACCGCGAAAAGCGGTCCCTTGGCGTTCAGGTTGAACATCTCGTCGTAGACAGCCTCGGTAATGCTCTCGAGAGGCGCTCGGATGCTGAACCCGGCGTTGACGAAGAGCAGGTCGAAGGTGTCGAACTCGGCCTTCGCCCGAGAGGCGAGGGCGTCGATTTCCGTCAATGACCGCGCGTCGCTCGAATCCACGATGGCGTCCTTTCCAAGCTCTTTCTGCGCCGATTCCAGGCCGGCCGTCGAGCGACCCGTCACCAGAACGCGTGCGCCCCCATCGAGGAGCATCTTCGCCGTCGCGAGCCCCATGCCGCTCGTGCCGCCGATAATCACCACCTTTTTACCTTGGTACCGTTCCATATATATTCTCCTCGCGAGGTTAGGGTTGCTTTGCTGATTTTGAACTGTTTGGTATGGTAATCAGGGGCGGAGGCTGCGGTCAAGGGATATTTGAACTATTTAATTCAAAAATCCGTAGGACCCTGTGGACGACCATGTAGCTCCGCAATCGCCTGCTGATTCTAGTCACCGCGACCATTTCGCCGCGACCGGCGCTCCTTCAGGACACCGCGCTTAAGGATGCTGGGCTAGACAAGTCGACGCCGGAGACATTGACGACGGCCTGCCACGCGGCTTCCTGGCTGGCGCGATCGTGGAGGTGTGGGTGGCGCTGCGCCTCAATTGGGCCTGAGAACTTCCCTTGAGCCGAGGCGAAGAATTGCCCTGAAACGTCGGTTCCGAACTCCGACGCCTGGAGGTAACGACGGGCCGCGGTCTCCGGCGTCTGATTCATGCCGGGAATGAGGTTCACGATTGGGATAAACAGATACTTCAACAACGGGCCAGCGTTTCGCACCACCTTGGTGGCGGTCGCCCCACCGGGCGAGACAGCGAACACGGCCATGCCGGAGGGTAGCCTGCGCGCCAGCGCCGCGACCCACCAAGCGATAATGAGCTTCGCGTCGGCATACGCATTGTTGGGCACGTACTTCACGTTCGGCCCGTTGCGAATCAGGGCTTCCACAGCGGCGGTTCGGTCACCCTGGTGGTATTTGGCCGCGAAGGCTGGCACGTCGGTGTACTTGAACATGGGGACGCCCCCGCGGGCAGGCTCCGCGCCAGCGATAACAATCCGCGCGTTGGGGCTCAGCAGGTTGGCGCGAAGCAAGCCGACAGTCAGTTGATGATGGCCGATCAGCGGGGCCTGAGAAGCCTCGACGCCCGTCGCAGTGAGCACGCGCTTCTTACCCGGGACCATCCCTGCATTGAGCAGCAGGAAATCGATCGGCTGACCCCGCTTGACCAGCTCGGCGAGGGCGGACTGAACGCTGGACGGCGAGTCCAGATCCAGCTCCAGCGGGCTGAAGACCTTTTTCTTGGTTTCAGCCGCGAGTTGAGCAGCCGTTTGCTGGACTTGGGCCAGCCTGCGCCCGGTGACGATGACTTGGCGGTAGCCCTTGGCGGCGAGCATGCTGGCTGCCGCATAACCGAGCCCAGAGGTGGTGCCAGTGACGAGTGCGATCGAATGTTCCATGGGCGTCTCCGTGGTAAAAGGTGAAGGTCGAGTCGTGAGGCCCCGCGAGGCCGGGACCAACTTGCTAATTTCGAACTATTCGGTTATATATTGGTGCGATAACCAGTGTCAAGGAGTTTTGAACTAAATGTTTCAAAATGCCGCTAGACCGCGTGGACGGCCGCGCAGCTTCGACGAGAGGGACGCGCTGGAAAAGGCGATCCAGGTATTTTGGTCGAAGGGCTACGACGGAGTGACGATCGACGATCTCGTCGCCGGGATGGGCGTGGGACGGCCGAGCCTGTATGCCGTCTTTGGCGACAAGCGGACGTTGTTCTTGCGCGTCCTTAAGGCGTATGCGGAGAAGAAAGGCGCTCTCGCCGCGAAGGCGCTGCTGTCGCCGCAGACGCTTCGCGACTCGCTGACCCGCTTCCTGAAGCACGCCGTCGAAACTGCGACCGAGAAAGGATGCGCTCGGGGATGTCTTCTCGTGTGCGTCGCGCCGCTTGTGGACGACCCTGAGGTCCGGAAGTTCCTGCAAAACGCGGCCAACGGCGCGGCAGCGCTGGTGGAAGGTCGTTTCCGGGACGGGATCACCGCTGGAGAAATCCCGTCCGACTTTCCTGTGGCCGTCCGCGCGATCCAAGTCACGGATTTTGCTCGTGGCCTGACCATGCGTGCGCGGATAGGCACGCCGCGCAAGACGCTCCTCAAAGATGCTGAGGAAGCGGCCGACTTGGTGCTGCTGCCGCGGCGCGTCTGACGGCTTATCGGAAACAATTCACTGAGGAAATGACCACGACAACTGACATGAGCGGGGGACCCGGAGCGTTTCGTCGTCTGATGAACAAAGTGGCGACGTGGTCAGAAGCACTGAATTACTCGGGCATTGACTACACCCTGGACCGGATAGCTTTTTTCGCTGCCTGATCAACTCGCCGATGCTTTCAACGATGAGGAAAAACAAAGATGGCGGCGTGACGCTCTACATCCAAAAGGACGCGCCTGCCGGCGACCTGAAAGCGAACTGGCTGCCCGCGCCGAACGATACGATCTCGCTGCCATGCGCGTGGCCGAGATCGCCGCCACGGTTCCACGAAACTGAGCCGGGTATTCTTGCTGAAAGGGCTGATTCGCTGTTCCGATTGCCGCTCCTGGATAACGCCGCACTATACCCAGAAGTGGCATAATGATGGTTCTGTCTACCGCATCCCGTACTACCGCTGCACCGAGATTATTCACTTTGACAACTCCTTCTGTCGGATCAAACACATAAACGCTGACATCGTCGAGCGGACCGTGGTGCAAGAGCTGTCGGACCTAAGCCATTGCGAAGCTTTTTTGCAGATTTCGGTCGAAGAACTGAACGGCGACCTGAGCCGGAAGACGGAACCTCTCGAACGGGAAGCCGCCGAAATCGAGAGACGGTTAGAAGAGATCGAGCACGAAATCGGACGCTATGTTAAGGCCCTTGGACAGGGAAAGCTCTCGATCGAACGGTTAGAGAACGAGATTGGTGGGCTGGAATCAGATCAGCGCGCAATGCATCCTAAAGACCGTGACGGTCCATCCCCAAAAGCTCGACCTGGAAATATTCGAATTGCAGGAGTTTCCAACAGGTTCGCGAAATCGTAAGGAGTGGCTCCGGGGCCTGGACTCGAACCAGGATAACCAGCTCCAAAGGCTGGCGTGCTACCAATTGCACTACCCCGGAACGGGGTACGAAAGTGTAGCAGACCTCCCGCCGATTTGTTACCAGCAGCGATTACTCAAAATTCCCATAGCGCGCGCGGCCGATTGCTGCTTCGCCCTCGATTTGTTACGCTGCTTACGTTGCACCACGGCGGAGAGGTGTCCGAGCGGTTTAAGGAGCACGCTTGGAAAGCGTGTGTAGGAGAAATCCTACCGTGGGTTCGAATCCCACCCTCTCCGCCATTTCTTTAGAATCAGTAGGTTAGAACCTTCCGTAAATCTTTTCTGCTTGGCTGTATGCGCCGGCTGCCTGCAGCCGAGGTGATGAAACGTGGCCGGCTTGTTCCCCTGCCGATTCAAATGCTCCTCCGCGTATCGCCCAAAGGCGACCAGCCGCGTCTTCTCCGGGTGAGGCGTCAAACCGTATTTTACAAATCGTTTCGATGAGACCTCCATTGCTTCCTCGGAATCTTCCCGAAACTGGAAGCACCGCACGGCCCCATCGGTAAAACGCATCTCGTATGTGGTCCTCTGCCAGAGGGGGTTCACTTCGTGCTCGAACCATTCAACGAGTACGTAGCGCAGATAAATATTGGACAAGGCGAGCTTGTACTTCTATAGGTCTTATTTTGGCTGGCCTATCCAGGAGTACTGCCATGCCACCGAGACGCTCTGATAGTCTCCGCCGAATCGTACATAGGTGCCATCGCTATAGCTGGCTTTTATGGATTGGTGTTTGTTGATTGGGATGGCAGCCGTCACTCCAATTCGCGATGCGGTTTGCTTCGTCTGCACATTCTGTACGCCGCTCAAGCTGGTGATGCCGCCGGCCCAGAAATTTCCGTCCAGCGACATCCACAAACGCGGCTTAAACTCGTAACTCAGATGGCCTTCGAAAGAGCCTATGGGTGCTTGGGTCTGCGGGGCGACAATGGGCCCATCGTACGATGCCGGGTTCCTGGTGTAAAACCAAATCCCAGCATAGCCGTCCAGAACCCAGTGGCCCCACCGTTCGGAATATCCAACCTCTGGCTTGAAAGCCCAACGATTGTTGCCCCAATTTATCAGTTTCGTTGCGCCGTATTGTCCCGTCGGCGCAATCACCTTGAGGCTTGCTCCCAGCAACCTTTTTCCCTTCCATGTTGCAAACTCTTTCGGTTGCATGGCGCGGCCGCCGATCAAATTCACGGAAAGTCGAAAGGTGGAGTCAAGCAGGCCGGAGCGATACACCGCTTGAGATTGCCCCGAGACGTCGCCTTTGAAATTTCCCACGCCGTAGGGCAATGAGACGGTGACGTTCGCCGAGCGCCCAAAGAAATTCAACGAGTGATAGTAGCTGAGAGTCGGAACATAGTAAGTTCCGGTTGCGCTGGCGATAGGTACGGTTCCATTAAAGTTCACGCCGCCGTCGAAAAAACTCCCGGTGATCGTGACTGCGTTAGAGTGTAATGGCGTTATCAGGTATGCTCGCGGCGCCAAATCCTGCGCGGCGAGTTGCGCAGCCCCTGCTGCAAGCGAAATGAATGCCGTCAAGAAAAAACGAAATCGCATATTCGGTTTAAAAATCGATTTCAGAATGGAGGCCAGCTTAGCCAAACCAGCGGTAACTTTTCAATTGTCAGAACAGACAGTAGCCGCGCCGTATCTCTGTGGGACACCAAGACTAGTTGTCCGATGACATGAACTCTCGACCCGTTCCTCTTATGAGTGCCGTCCTGGATTACGATCCTACGAGTTGCGTCTGAGTGACAGACGAAGATAGATGTAACCGATGGCGCCCGCGGCCAAGGAGGCTGCGAGAACTGCCATCTTTGCGGTGGCGACTAAGGTCTCGTCCCCGAAGGAAAGGCCGCTAATAAAGAGAGCGACCGTAAATCCAACGCCTGCCAGAATGCTGACGCCAGAAATGCCCGCCCACGTCAAACCGTCGGTCATCCCAGCAATTTTCGATTTAACGGCCAGAAAGGAAAACGCAGTTATTCCCACCGCTTTGCCTACCAGCAGCCCCAAAACGATACCCAGCGCAATCGGGCTCGAGAGCGCCAGTTTGAGTTGCGCGGTGGACAAGACGACACCGGCGCTGGCTAAAGCGAACAGCGGAAGGACGAGGAAGCACACCCAGGGATGAAGGGTTCTTTCCAGGCGCTCGGCAATCGAATCCGTGCCACGGAGAAGTTGATCCAGTGCAGTGAGTGTGGCTTCCGCCGAAGATTTGTCCTGACTCAAGATCTGGGTTCGGAAATTTCTCAGGAGCGGCTCCGCACTCTCAGCCAACTCTTCCGGCTGGAATTTTGGCTTGATCGGCGCGACGAGCCCCAGAATCACACCGGCGATCGTGGCATGCACTCCGGAACTCAGAACGGCGGCCCAGAAAAAAAGGCCGACAACCACGTAAACGGAGATCGGAGCCCGCAGCATTGCAACCGCTATGAGCAGCGCCAACAAACCGCCCGCCATCGCTAGAGCGGGTAGGGAAATCGTAGGAGTATAAAAGAATGCAATCACGAGGATCGCGCCGACATCGTCCACGATCGCCAGCGCAAGCATGAATACCCGCAGGCTCGAAGGTACGCGCTTGCCGAGCAACGCGAGAACGCCCATCGCGAAACCGATATCCGTTGCCATGGGGATTCCCCATCCGCGCGCGCCCAGCCCTGCTCGATTCAAAGTGAAATAGAGAAGAGCCGGAAGGATCATGCCGCCCAGCGCTGCCATGATGGGCAGGGCCGCTTGGCGAAAGGAGGACAGCTCGCCTTTTACGATCTCGCGCTTGATTTCAAGTCCGATAGTCAGAAAAAACAGCACCATCAATCCGTCATCGATCCAGTGATGTAGGTCCATCGCAAAAAGAGGGTGGCGACCCAACTGCAATGGAAGCTTCCCAAGAGCAAAATAGGATGCGCTCCAGGGCGAATTCGCCCAAATGAGCGCGGCAACGGCTGCTCCAAAGAGAAGGACTGAGCTGGAAGCCTCGTTCTGAACGAAAAGCTCGAGCATTGACCTCGGTTTCAGCAGAAACCGATTTTGACTGGCAACTGGGCGAGGAGTTTCCATGAGGGTCGTTGTTCCTCTTCAAAACATATTTCGCACTCGAAACTCTCCCTGGTACAACCGTTCAATCACTCACGGCGGTAGCATTCCGCTCGCGGAGAGTTGGATTTCCCGAGGGCAGTTCGACCCGATGGATGGAATAAACAAGCCCGAGCCGCTTGAGAATCGAAATGGTGTACCAGTTGAAGTCAATTTCATATCACTTGAGCCCGTGTCGCGCCGACATGGGGCAAGCGTAATGGCCCGCTGACCGTGACAGACGACGAGACTGGCACGAGCGGTGCGGAGACACAATTGTCATAAGTGACAGGCTGTTGGGCTGGTTCAAGAACAAGACCGGGCGCTCAATCATCGGCGCGCGAGCAGCGATCATCTGACTGCAGGAGACATCGCGCCATCAAAGACGGACGGTGCTTTACGAATGCGAAGTAGGGCATCAAGTTCTCAATCCCCGGTAACGCCGATAGTACGGAGCCCTGCCGCTTGCACTGTCAATTCTGACAGTTCCGTGTTTGGCGCGCATATGAAACTATCACGTCGCTATTCCTCTGCCTACGAAGGGAATATCCCCTCAGGGAGCGGGACCTATGGCCTCTTCGAGAATTGCTGCCGCATCCGTGGGTTGGATATCAAGCTTTTTCGATGGTCTAACCCTGCACGAGCGCGATAAAATCCTAGCTGCCGCAACGTCTCGCCGCTTCGCTGCCAATTCTGTCATCACGAACCATGGCCACCCTGCAGACAGTTTGTTCTTGCTCACGAAGGGCCGCGCCAGATATTTCTTCGACGAGCAGGGAGGGCAACACATCCTTCTTCACTGGCTCGCGGTGGGCGAGCTTATCGGAGGAATGGCGCTGCTGGCAAATCCTGCTTCGTACCTTCTTGGCTCGGAAGCAGTAAGAGAGTGCAACCTGTTAGTGTGGGATCGAGCCACCATCCGAGGTTTTGTGGCGCAATATCCGGTCCTGCTGCAGAACGCATTGGCCACCGCCTCGAACTATTTAGCGTGGTATCTTGCCGCTCATGTCGCGCTGACTTGTCACTCTGCTGAACAAAGGTTGGCGGGTGTGTTGGGTAGCCTGCGCGGGGTGATCGGACAAAAGGTCCCCGGAGGCGTCGAAATCGATGTCACCAACGAGGAATTGGCGAATGCCGCGAATGTGACCACTTTCACTGCCAGCCGTCTGCTGAGTGCGTGGCAACGCCGCGGCGTGGTAAAAAAGAGCCGCGGTAAAATATTACTCCGCGAGCCTACACGATTTTTTCTGCACGAACCCTGAGCGCCGTTCCGTTCGCCTTTCTTTGCAGTGGGTTTGCCCTCCATGGTTGCGCGAGCGCAAGTCACAGCTTGCTTCAGAACAACGACATCCCCTCTCCTGCATGGGATTCTTTGTTGGCGGTCATATTTCGGTCACAGTGCGTCCGCGTGGCCGTGAACCCCAAATAGGAGAAAGTTATCAACGATCAATCGCTTGTGCGCGTTCTGGTTGTAGAAGATTTTGGCGGTTGGCGAGACTGTATCGTTGAGAAACTCCGCGAGAATCCCCGCTTGCGGGTGGTTGATTTTGCGAGCGATGGGCTTGAAGCAGTTTGGAAAGCCGCAGAAGTCAGACCGGACTTGATTTTATTGGACATCAGCCTTCCAAGCTTGAGAGGGATCGAAGCCGCGAGACAAATTCGCAAGCTTGTTCCGGAATCTAAAATCATTTTCTTGACCACAGAAACGTCTGCGACGGTGGCGCAGGAAGCGCTCAGTCTGGGCGCTGAAGGCTATGTTTTGAAAATATACGCTGACAGCGATCTCTTGAATGCAGTGGAAGCAGTGCTGTCAGGTAAACGGTTTGTCAGTCAGCGTTTAAGCGACTGATGGTGTTACCCTCACGCCGAAAGCGCTGTCGCGCGACTTAGGGCAAGATCGCTAGAGCTCCCGGGTAAAGGGCCTCATTCGGTCTTCCTGCAAGCGAACGCGCGCCAGACATTACTCTTACATCCCTCTCGCTGTCGTGTCCCGTGATTGCGCTGGAGCAAGTTCACGGTTGTTCTGAGGCAACGACGTGGACATCTCCGTATGCGACGCTCTTACTTTCGAAAGTGGTTCAGTATTTTCAGATTGTCAACTCGATCTGGAACTCTGAACAGAGGCGGCTGCTTGGCCCCCTGGAGTTGAAGATGGTCGAAAGTAGTTGGCGGGAGTTATACAGAGCCGCGATTCTCGAGCTTGATCCGAAGCGACTACAGGCTCGGGTGAAGGCTGCTGAAGACGCCATTCAGGCGCGTGCCTCAGGTGAGGCCCGGGTTTCTCGCGACGAGCGAAGAGAGATGAACGATGCGTCGTCCACCTTGCGAGTTTTGAAACGCAAGCTGCCTTAGCATTCCGCGGTTGCAGTGGAGGGCCGCCAGTAGCGAAGTACCGATTAACAATAACCGATGCTAGAATTGAGCCGCGGAGGAGGCTCTATGTCTTGCAAGAAATGCACGTCCAGTAACGAGCGGAGTTTCAAATCAGAAATGACTCTTGCTTTTCGCGAAGTCGAAAATGTCGATCGAGCCCCGCTCTACATTAGCCAGGATATTGCGGTCTGTCTGGATTGTGGCCACATAGAACTTAGCTTGCCTCCAGCAAAATTAGAGCACCTCAAACAGGAAGCGTTAAAGCAGCATACGCAGCGCCGCTCCGCTAAGTAGGCTCCAGCGAGTCGCTGAAAATTATTCCACGAATGGAGCCCGCGTTCGCCCGCGGCACGATTCAAACCTGATTTTCTCCGAGCATTTCGATTGCAAGCGATCAATTTGGCGCGCCGATTAAATGATTTTCTGCTTCTCCAATTCTTGAACGATCAGTTTCGCGATCGCATCAATAGCCTTCAGCGGTGACTGAGGATTAACAGTGTCGCTGGTTCCGGTCCAAATGAGCTCCCCACCGGGCTTAGCCGCTGAATAAAAATTCGTTTCGATTTGCGCGGTCCTGTCCACGCGAAGATAGTCAGGGGAATAGACCACCGGGTAGATGGCGCCGTAACAGCCGTAGAACGTGCCGTAGTACGCATCGGGAGCGTAAATCTGGCCTGGGATATATGTAACCTTCTTAGCTATTTTTAATAGCCTGGAGGCCAAGATGGCATCGATGTTTTGCCCGCGAACGACGTCCCTCAATTGTCACAAATGACAGCTCCAGGACAGTTCTGTGATGTTCCATCGCTCGAGCCGTCCGCTGCTGCGACGCCTAGAACGACCAGCCGATCCCCGAGCTCACTCCGAGCTCATTTCGTTTTGCGGTCACTGGGGGCCTGCTATCGAAGTTGTCCCAGAACGTGAAAGTAAAATGAAAATTATTGACCAATTTGATGTTGATCGAATTGTTCGTTGTTACGCGAACGCGGCCCGTATCCGTCAGTCCCGGAAAAACAAGCAATTGAGAATTGAAATCGCCGACCTTGAAGCGTACGTAGCTGTATTGCAATCCCACCAAAGCGTCGGCCTGCTGGTCGGAAGGCTGTCCGGCGGTGGTGTCAAACGACTCGTTTACAAACGCAACGCCGGCTAACCAGGAAAGGTTGCTGTTAGTGGTGCGTTTCAAGTAGCGCCCATAACCTCCACCCAGGGTCGTACGCAGCGTCAAATCCTGCTGGCTGCTGTGCAGGAAATCGGACAGAGCCACGAGGTAGGAATTTCTGTTTAGAAACTTGGCGAAGGTAGTCTGCAAGTCTTGACGGTTTGTCTTCGAAGCTCCTGCCTGGCCGCCAAACGTGGAGTCGTAAGAGGTGGCGGCCTCCCATGCGGTGGTCCGATACGCGACGTCGGTGTCGACGTTGGTTGACGTCTGGCTATTCCCGCTGGAAAAGCTGTAACCAAGATCGATGGAACCCTGCAACTGTCGCCAAAACGTGGGCTTTTTGGTGTCAATGCTTACGACCGTCGCTGACGGGACATCCACTTCCTCCGTCGCTTCTTGAATCACAAAGTCATGGTCCTGCGTTTTTTCGCCGGCAACTTTTTCGATTTTCCCCTCGAGTCTCGTACCGTTATTCAAGACAATCCGGTACGTGGCGGTGCTTTGAACCGAATGCACTTGATTCCAATCGAGGCCAATATTATCGGCTACATAATCCGTCTCGACGTACAGCAACCCGTTTTCCAGCCGCTTTACTTCTCCGGTGAAATGATCTCCGTTGTTCATGATGACTACGTCTTTTCGTTTTGCTTGCGCCGGAAGACACAGACACGCCGCGAAAAGCGGAACGAACAATAGGCGGCAGGCGCGAGAGAACGGAAGAATTTGGTTGATCATTTTTGACTCCTACGAAGAAGCGAAGTCGTTGCTGAATCCGATCGTGCAGTTTACGCTCGGTCGAGCGATCCAGCGAAAGCGCGATGCAGTCCAGTTCCAGGTGGGTACCGCGAATTCCATGAAGCGGCGGTGGTTGTGCACCCGCCTGTTTTCCCGGCATGAAGCTTCCCAGATTCGAAAATGTAGAGGAAACAGCAGTCGGGGATAACTTGAGGGCATCCGATAAATCCGACCGCGCTCCCCCTTAGACAGAGAACTCCAGCCCTGCGATGGCATCCTGGCGCGTCAAAACGCTTCGCCAACGCCCATACCGAACGTGTGGCCGTCCCGCCCTTGGGCAATGTCCGCTCGAAGATTCACGTGGTACTTCTTGCTCAGCTCAAATCGCAATCCTCCGCCTCCCGAGGGCAGGAAATGGCTGCTTTGCGCAACCTGTAACGGTTGACTCCCGCCGGGTATGACGCCGCCAAGCCCGCCGAATACAACCAGCCCAAACCGCTTCGGCAAGACCAAACGATATTCCAATTGGGTTGCAAGTGAGTAGCGAGTGAAGTATTCCCCTGCCGTGTATCCTCGCAATTCGTTACTGGTGCCATAGATGCAATTCCCGTAGAACGGAGGCGCGCCGCCGGTTCCGCAGAAATAGGCGTCATAGGCGAGGACTTGTTTATCGTTCAAGCTCCAATATTTGTCGAATTCAGATCGGTACGACTGAAACGTGTACTTGCTGCCTAAACTTCCGGAAAAGAAATCCGACGTAAAAGTAAAGTAAGTGCCGCTGAGCGGATAGAAATGGTTGGGGCGGGTATCCCGGGTCACGCGTGCACCGATAGAGGTAAGGTTGTCGTGGAGCCCCACTTCCGGGGGAACTGGGACCATGCTGCCGCTATTCGGCACGACTGTCACAAATGAACGCCCGGTTATAAATCGAGGACCCACGAAAACTTTCCATCCGACGCGGCGGAGGAACTCTGCAAAGAATGCTTGGCCGGTTTGTACCAGAGGCAGCTTGAGGTTCGAGGCAACCCCCGTGCCGTAGAAGTTGTAGTCCACGTTGCCATGGACGTAACCCGATGTGAGCTCGTAGGTATTCTCCTTGAAGAAGAGCTGCCCGCCGACGGCGAAGCCGCGGCTGCCATTGTCGGTAATCAGTCCAGCTCCGCCAATCGTGGAAGGCGGGGAAACCTTGTCCTTGGTGCTGAAGGGAAAAATATAGCCAAGTACCGGAACAATTCCCGAACCGATGGCCGGACTCGATATCGGAAGAGGCGCGACGACAAATGCCCCTCGTTCGGGCTTCTTCTCTTTTTTCGGCTTGGTTGCGGGTTTCGCAGGCGCGGTTGACTGCGAGTCCTGCGCTGCCGCCTTCGGAAGTGTGGTTGACTGCGGGTCCTGCGCAGCCGGCTTCGGCGAATTCTCTTGTGCGGCTACACTGGCCGAGACCTGCTCCACTCGCGGATTTTCTTGACCGAGACAGGGGATGCTGAAGGAGAGAAATCCGGCGCAGACGAGCAACACACTCAGATAGCGCTCGATCGAAGTCTTCGATCTGCGGCTGATCCTAGATTTCGGTGCGGTCCCGTTCTGAATTTCCATGTGATTGGCTTTATCGACGCACACAGGCGCTTCGCGAATCTTTGCTGCAGCCCCAATCTAGAAGTTCTAACGCGCGACGCCGCCCACGTTGCAGTCGTCACGTAAATCGCAATGCGAACCGCGGTGCCCCGCTGGCGTGCGGAGATCCCGATCTTGGTCCCTAGAAGCAGCCGGCAGGACGCACGCAAACCGTCGCAATCTAATGATTACCCATTGATAGTCGGGCACCTACGTCATCATTGAACATTGTCAAAACTACCAGTTCCATTCGCGGGAGCATGAGGATTGATTCCAGCCCGCGGGTTCAGCAGATTAAGAGCTGGCTGGGTCCCCGGAATTCGACGTAGCGCAGTTTAGGCTGAGCATCGGCAGTTCGCCGTGGCCTGCAAGTTTTGCCACTTGAGCCATCGTGCTCCTCCGACATAGTATGATTCGACGTTGCGCCCCCATTAAAAAGCGGGTGCGAAAGGAAACATCTAAAACATGTCACCAAGATTGTTCCACCGTCCTAGTGCCGATGTTGAAACCCACGTATCCGATAAGAATTCCTCAAGACGACAGTTCCTGCAGACAGCCGCGGGCGGGACACTGGTTGGCGTGCTCACGTCGACAGGCGTGGAGTTAGCGGCCCCGAATTCTGTTCAGGCTCAGAGCGCGCTCAGCCCTGATGCTGCACTCCAGGAACTAGTGAGCGGGAATAAGCGCTTCACGTCTGATCAACTGACTTCGTTCGAGGCGGACCTTCGGATCCTCAAACAAAACACGGAAGAAAAGCAGGAGCCATTCGCGGCAGTACTGTCTTGCGCCGATTCCCGTGTACCCGTCGAGTTGATTTTCGACCAGACGATAGGCCATATCTTTGTTACTCGAGTCGCCGGCAACGTCGCCACTTCTGAGATTATCGCGAGCCTTGAATATGGAGCCGCGGTGTTAGGTACAAAAGTTATCCTGGTGATGGGACACGGCAACTGCGGAGCGGTGAAGGCCACGATTCAAGCGAAGGAAGTCCCCGGACAGATCAGCGCCCTGTATCCACATATTCAGCCTGCCGTGGACCAGGCGGGATCGAATCTCGAGGCAGCAACCAACGCGAATGCTAAGATCCAGGCCGCTCTACTGCGACAAGCATCTACCGTAATTGCAGGATTGGTGAAAGAAGGCAAGCTCAAGGTAGTCGCAGCGAATTACGATATCGTGAGTGGCAGCGTGACCTTGTTGGAGTAGACGGACACACAACCATTCCCAGGCACGCAGCCCACGCAACTCAACTCGGCCCGTCCTTGGCAATATGCCCTAAGCTCTAAAGCGACTCGAGTAGCACTCGAGGCAAGGAGTTACGAGAAATCCTGTGACTCGTCCCCTATTTGTCTTCTTAATTTCTTTCGTCGTGCTATGGCTCTCGGCGCGGATTGGTGCAGCGTTTCGCAGGGGACAGTCCCTGGAAGACGGCACGCGCCACGATCTCGATGTTGTCGTGGCCGCGACCTTGACACTCCTCGGCCTGATCATCGGATTCAGCTTCTCGATGGCCACCGACCGGTACGATCAGCGCAAAAGCTGCGAGGAAGCAGAGGCCAACGCGATTGGCACTGAATATCTGCGCGCAGACCTGCTGCCTGCCGGCGATACGGCGCGAGTGCGCACCCTGCTGGTTCAGTATCTCGACCAACGCGTTTTGTTCTACGGAACCCGCGATGAGAATAAGCTGCGGCAGATCAATAATGCTACCGCTCAGCTACAGACCGATTTGTGGTCCGCTGTCAGGGCTCCGGACGTTCCGCAGACGACGCCGGTGATCGCCCTGGCCGTTTCGGGTATGAACGACGTGTTGAACACGCAGGGATACACACAGGCTGCCTTTTGGAATCGAATTCCAACAGCGGCGTGGATTCTGATGCTCGTGATTGCGATTTGCGCCAACCTGATGTTCGGCTACGGCGCGCGGCGAACGAAAGCCGGCGTCATCCACGTACTAGTTCTCCCGCTTGTTCTGGCCATCGCGTTTTTTCTGGTAGCGGACATCGACAGCCCGCGCAGAGGTGTTATTCGCGTGAAGCCGCAAAATCTAATTAGCCTCGCTGAGTCCCTACACTCGCGCTAGCCGGGGAGCTCGCGAATTGTGCGGAGCTGCGTCAATCGGCCGATACGCTCGCAACGACTATCGCGAATGGCATTCTTCACGAGTTACATGAATCAAGCAGGTACAGGCAGCGATCCGGGCTGTTGCAGACGAAATTCCAAGAGAGATTCGCTCGGAATACTTAGCTGCTGGCCCTTCTTCGATGCGGCGACAGCCGTTCCAGCGCCAGCGCCGACAAGCGCACCGATTCCAGCACCCTTTCCGCCTCCTGCAATTCCGCCGATCAACGCGCCCAGTCCGGCGCCGCCGACGACTTTCTTGGCCGTGTTCCCGCCCTCACCTTTTCCTTTGATCTCATAAGTGCTGGTGAGGAGCGGATACGCGGTTCCCTTGATCACGATGTCGGTCAGCTCGAGCGTCAGTTCCGAGCTGCCTTTCATCCTGCCTGCCGATTCCGCAGACACCAGGCGGCCGTACACCGTGGTTCCTCTCGGCGCCACTACTATGTTGTCAACCACGAGATTCGTTTCCAGGCTCGCGGTGAAGCGGTCACCAGCCTTTTGTTTGGTCGAGTCTATGGAGTTAACCGTGCGGATCAAAATGCGCGTTCCAGCGGGCACGTAGATTTTCTTCGAGCTTTGCGCCGCAGCAGCCGCAGCGCTGGCGCGGGCCGGGCCCAACGGTGCAGGGAAGACCTTGGCGAAGGAATCTCCCTGCAGGGTTACAATTCCCAGCAGAATGGCCACGGCACAAACGGACGCCTTTCGCATGTCTTTTCTCTCCTTGGTTGCGCTCACGAGCCCTCTCCAACGATCGGCAGAGAAGACGAGATCTGAAGATCAATGATCATGAGCAATTGGTCCTCGATCTGCGCGAACCGCGCGGCAGTGACTGCTCCCAACGCGTCCTTCACGCGGCCGTAGTATTTTGCGAGAAGTTCCGAACGCTGCTTCCGGTAGTTCACGGCGTTCTGAAACAGTTCGTCCGCTTTTTCGTCGGTCATTTGCGAGTAATTCGCCGCATACTCCTTGATATTTGCGATTCGCAGATCATTGACCTTGGACAATTCGGTGTCGTACTCGCTGTAGATCGGCCAGAATTTCGCGGCATCAGCTGCGTTCAGTGCCATGACGGAGCCCATGATCTCGGCCTTCTGGTCACGTACATTGGTTCGCATCAGCTCGATGTAAGCCTGAATGTTCTTCTTCTGCGTGTCGCTGGCCGATGCTTGCGCGGACTGGCTCTTAGTTCCTGGCGACTTCGGCGTAGCCTGCGCCAGAGCCGCTGGACACGCCGCTAAGAGAATGAAAAGCGGAAGCCACACTGCGATTCGTTTCTTCATCTTGAATCCTCCTATCAGGGTCACGCCGCCGCAGTGAAACCGGCTGGGTGCTCACATAAGCCAGAGTTCACTGCAACAAACGTGGGAGTCCGAATTTGAGCAATGAACCGGGACCTTATCGTTCCATCACATTCACAAGGTTCCACGGCCCCGAGCCATAGCTTTCAAAAACTAACTGATCGTCTTTATCTACTTTGACGCGCAGCCCAATGATCAAACTTCCAGAATTCTTCGACTTGTCATTGTTCAAGTTCAACTCGAGAGCGGCCACGTCGTAGTCCGTCGAGCGTCCGCCTTCGCGGGCTTCCGCTATTTTAATCGGGCGATCGGTGATTAAGCGTATTTTCCGGCCGTCCGCGGTCGGAAATGCCCTCACGTACCCAATGTCATAACCCAACGTGCCGGTGACCGCTACGCGGCCCTTCGATTTCATTTTCGAGAGGGTTTTTGAAAGTGCGGCCTGCCCGTCTTGAGCGAAGACATCAAGAAGCGCTTTTTGATCGTCAGGCGTCGAATTCGATGCGATTGTCACCGTCACGCTAAAGTTCTTGCCCGCAGCTCTGTTCTGACCCATCGCTTGCGCTTGGATGGTTTCCCGCTTAGGCGTGTCCTGCGCGCCAGTTTTGAAAGTTGCCATCGCGAGAACGACTGTAATCGGCGCACCGGCTATCCATTTAAGATCGAACCCAGAAGCCTTCATCGTCACAGCGTCGCCATCGTTGCGGCAAGGTAACACAAATAAGCCCCTGAATTTTCTCATTGTCAAAACTAACAAGTACAGGCGCCAGGCCCATTTCGAGATAGGCTGCCGGCGCTAGAAGCGCTGCTCGAATCGGTTGCGTCCTTGCTTCAGACAGGCCGGGCGGCCTGGCCGTGCTCGCATGACGAATATTCGCGTTCACTGCTTTTGCGGCTGCTCCTGATTCATCTGCTTCAGCTTTTGTTCCAGCAACCCCTTCTCCTGCTCCTTGGTCAGCTTGGGAAACAGCAATACAAACTGTAACCGCAGGCCCCACGGCGAAGCTCCCGGCGGATGGACCGCATTTCCGTAGAACTGTGCGGTGATGTTCACCGGCTGGAATCCGAGCTTCATGATTCTTCCCACTCCGCCGCCGAAGGGTACTGTCCAAACGCTCCCGCTGGGCGCTGTCCAGTTGGCGGTGATAATGGGCGAAGTCGTGAGGTACCAGCCCTTCTTCATGTTGTAGTTCACGAACCATTGCAGCAGGAACTGGTTCACCGAAGGTTTATCGAGATCGGAATGGCCCGCGACAGACCAGACATTGTTTGCAAGAAACCCGATCGTCCACGGCTTGGGCTGCACCAGCACAACCACCGACGGCCCCATGCTCAATTTTCCTTGTCCCAGATAAGTCGTGTTGGTTGCCGTGGGCAACACCAAGGTCGGGCCAAGGCCCCAAATCACCTTGCTCTTTTTCGGCGAGATAAAAAATGTAGGGTTCATGTCTCCCAGCCCATATACACCGGTAGTTAGTGTTGGCGGGCCGGATGCCTGCGGTATCGGAAGTGGTTGGTAAATGATCGGAGTAATCCAGCGCACAATCAAATTCCAGTCTTTCGATACGCTGATCGGAATCACGGGCTGAATGTTCAAGACATTCTGGGTGCGGTCGCCCGGGCTGTTGTTGAAGTTGAAGTTTTCCTGTATGGGAACGCTGATCAGGGCGGCTACCGGATTCTGCGCCGCATTTCGGAGTGCGTCGGTATTTACGGCTGCGGCAGGGGTTTGGTCGGTGGCAACCTGAGTGCCCTCGGGTCCGACCGGCGTATCTTGTGCGAACAGCGGCACCGTTGATAGGAAAAAGGCCCCCAGTGCCATTAGAATTCGATTTTTTCGCATGCGGAACTCCGATTTTCTATGTGTTGCCGCCGCGCTGATCCGCTGGGCCCAGTCGTGGCTGGAATGGTCACGGGCCTCATGGAGCAGCTACGGCGCGCCACGCCACGCCACAGTCGCATGCATTTCCCAGTTCGCACACGTTTGGATCACGGCGAAAGCGCGGGCATTTCAGTTATTGTCTTGCACACCCGTACGCAACTTCTCCATCACCTGATCAATACCGAAGCTGGCCGGCGACTGGCGCGGTGGAAATTCCTTGAACGTCATCAGGAACTTGCCGACGATCGCCTGTGCCGGCACCAGCAAGTACACGCGATCAATCATCCAATGGTCGTAATCCGAAGCTTCGTAGGAAGCCCGCTCGAAGGGATCGGCGTGCAGGTCTTCGATCAAGGGCACGCGTAATGGAATCAAGGGATTGCCCCAGACGTCGAATCCGTGCGCGCGCTGTTCGAGGAAAACCAGTTTCCATTTTTCGTACCGGAGCCCGGCAAAATCGCCGTCATCAGTCCAATAAAAGAACTCTTTGCGCGGCGAAGGGCTTTTGCCCGAGAGCAAGTCCGTCAGGTTGTAGCCATCCAAATGTACCTTGAACGTTTTCCCATTGGACTCATATCCAGTAAGCAGTTTCTCCTTAACATTGGGTTCACCGGCCGCCGCGAGCAGAGTTGGCGCCCAGTCCTCGTGCGCCGCGATATCGTTGATCACCGTCCCTGGCTTGATAACGCCGGGCCAGCGAACGATCATCGGAACCCGGTAAGCACCTTCCCAATTCGTGTTCTTCTCGCCACGAAAGGGAGTCGTGCCGCCGTCCGGCCAGGAAAATGTCTCAGCTCCATTGTCCGTCGTGATGATAACGATCGTGTTGTCGGCAATGCCCAGATCATCGAGCTTCTTCAGCAGCACTCCGATGTTGTCGTCGAATTCCGTCATTCCGGCGCCATACAAACCTTTGTCCGCAACCATTGCTTGATACTTCGGCTGCAGATGCGTCCAGATGTGCATGCGCGTGGTGTTATGCCAAATGAAGAACGGCTTGCCCGCTTTCACAGCGCTATCCATGTCACCTAGCGTGGCTGCTAGGAACTCTTCGTCTGCAGTCTCCATGCGCTTCTGGGTCAATGGGCCGGTATCTTCGCAAGTCTGTTTTCCCCACGCCCCAAAACGCGGATCAGGCGGCGCTCGGATTTTCGGTGGCGGTGGCTACGCATTTGTACACCCCGCGAGGACCGAACTTCGCCATGAACGCAGGATTCTTCGGATAGTCCACATTCTCCGGTTCCTCTTCCGCGTTCAGGTGATAGAAGTTGCCGAAAAACTTGTCAAAACCATGCACCGTTGGCAGAAACTCGTTCCGGTCACCCAGATGATTCTTGCCATTCTGGTAGGTCAGGTAGCCACGGCCCTTTAGCAAATCAGCAATGGTGGGATCCTGCGGCTGTAAACCCAGCTCTGCGCCAGGCAGTCCAACTTTCAGCAGTCCCGTGCGAAACGGGCTTTGTCCGGTGATAAATGCCGCTCGGCCCGCCGTGCAGCTTTGTTGCGCATAATAGTCGGTGAAGAGAGCGCCTTGCTGCGCTACGCGATCAATGTTAGGCGTTTTATAGCCCATCATGCCCAGGTTGTAGGCGCTGATATTGGAATAACCAATGTCGTCACCGAAGATGACGAGGATGTTCGGTTTCTTCTGCTGGGCGTTGGCGCAGACCGCTGTGACCGACATTAACAGCAAAATAATCGAGGATATGCGGAGTTTACCGGCCATTTTTTGATTCATCTCCTTCAATGTTCTAATCGCACTGCCGCGGGTGCCGAAACCCCGTGTCGAGTTGAAGCGACCGAGAAAGCTGTGTGCAGCGTAGTCGCAGTAAACGAGGTGCGACACCGTTTGCAGCGTCGACCCGACTAATCTTTAAAGGCCACCGGAGGGCCACTGACTCGCTTGCCCTTGAGATCCACGATCACCTCGACGCGGTCCGCGATCTTGATGAACGGAATGCCGCTGTTCATCCCGTAGTCCTTGCGGTCGAAAGCCATGGTGCCGGTAATCTCGCCCTCGCCCGTCCCCTTGCCGGTAATTGTAAAAGTCAGCTGTTCCGGCTTGGTCACACCGCGAATCGTAAAGTTGCCGTCGAACACGACAGTATTCGGACCGGTCTGGGTGACCTTCGTCGAGTGAAAAGTGATCAATGGATCGTGTTCGGAGTCGAAGAAGTCTTTGCTTCGCAGCTTGCCGTCCTTCATTCCACTTCCGGTATTCACGCTGGCCGACTGAATCTTGACGTCCAATACTGCTGTCGACAAGTCAGGCGAGGTGAATGTAATACTGGCGTCCGTCTTGTCGAAGATACCCGCAATGGGCACCGATGCCTTGACGTTGAATTTAATTGAGCTGTCCGCCTTGATGATCTGGAAAACCGGAACGCCCTGTGCTGGGCTTGATGATGCCGCCAGTCCGAGCGCTGCGACAGACAGCGTGACCAGAGTAGTTTTTGCCATCCAATTCATATATTCGCTCCTCTTGGAATTCCAGCCTTATCCGAATGACGATGTTACCCATCGCTTCGCGCGACAGCGCGAATACTTCCGCAGGATTAGGAATGCTAGCCTTGAAATCAGCGGTCGGTAATTGTCAGAACTGACAGTCTAAGTTGCGGGTCTAAGAACGACGAGGCTTGCTCCAACCACGACACACAAATCGCAATCGCTCGCGTCAACAGCAGAGCTCCAAGCAGTCGTGCGTGTATTGTCGGGTGAATCAGTGCTGCGCTGGCTCCCAAGAACTGTCAGGATTGTAGGCAGTGATTTTGGCTGCAAGGTCATCGGTGTGGTCACCCAGATCCTGCTGATATACGACGCCGTCTTGATTAACAATGAAGGTCATGACGCCGCTGGAACGATATTGCGCCGGGTAGGCGATGAGAGCGAAGCCGCCGGTCAGCTTTCCGTCCACGATGTAGCTTTTCGCGCCGCCGGGTGCGTCTGTCCCCTGCTCGGTGAGAATCCTATAAAGGTAACCGTGATAGGGGACGGGGCTTTCGGACGGTTGCCCGGCTTGTTCCGCGGCAGACGCGCTCGCGACAGACGGGCCCATCGGGCTCTCGGCCTCGCCTTTGGAAACGGGCCAGTAGAGACCATCTTGTTTGCCTGGATTGCTGTGAAATCGCTGCGCGTAGACGCCGCTGGGATTGCCATCACGTCCTTTGGAACCATATTCGACCTGGCTTTGGACGAACCCCTCACACACGGCGATCGCACCGAGCTCGTCGCGACCAATCCGGCGATCCAGGATTTCCTGATTGCCCCGGTCAACATCGAAATACCAGACCTTGCCGTCGCGAACGATCGGAAAAGGGAACGGCCAATTGCTCTGGCCCACTTGCAGGAACTCGAATCCTTGTGCTTCAACCGAAAGCGAATGTTTTTCGCCATAGGCCTTGACGAAGCCCGCGAGAAGTTCCTTGGCCGAACCCGCGTCGCCAGCCGCTATAAGCTGCGGCGCTTGCGAACCGAGCAACGGTTCCAGTTGCGCAGGATCCCCCGACTTTGCCGCTTCCACCAGAGATTGCACCGCTTCGCTCGGCGAGGAGAAAGTCTTCTGTCCGCTGACTGCTTGCGCATTCATTGGCGTCACGTTCGTTAGATAGAAAAGGCCCACCACAAAAAGAAGCGGCTGAATGCGAATCGAAGCTTGAATTATCATTGGCCTCCCCTTCTCCCTTGCGTGCTCGCTGCCCCACGCTGGCTTGCGGCCTTCTCCGTTTTACCGGTGTTTCCCGCTCCTTCGAATGCGCCGGTCGGTCGAGTTTGACCCTGCGGTTTGGAGGCCGGCCGCGTTTGAGACGAAGTAGCGGAGCCCGTTGAATAGCCGCGATCCGGCTTCACAGCCTGCGGATTGGCCTGATTGGCAGGATTGGTCCGAGCGTTAGGCGTGGACGGATTCCGGGAGGCGCTGTTGGCTGGACTACCGCTAGTCTTGTTCCCGCCGTTGTAGCTGGATTGCCCCTTCCAACTCTGATTGGTTTGAGTGTTACCGGTCTTCACCGCGGTGTTTCCCGTCTTGTTGACCTGATTGCCGGTATTGATCGTGACATTGTTCCCGCTGACGTTGCGATTGATGGTGTTATTGCTCTTGTTCTGAATGTTCGTATTGCCCCGGTAATTGTTGTAGTAGTTGTTCGAATTGTAGTGCGCGTTACCTGGATATGGCCGGTTATACGCGTAAGCATAATTCGGTGGGCGGTAGTACAAGGTCGCGCGGTGATAGTGGGGGCCATACACCGGACGATAAACATAGTGATGGACCACCCACGGACCGCCCCGGTAGTACACTCCACCGCCGTATCCCCAGCGCGGATAATAATAATTGTTGCTCGCAAACATCGCTCCAACCGCCATGCCGACGCCGAATGCGATAATGACCCCCGTCGCCGGCTGGCTGGGCGCGGGCGCGACGTACACTTGCACCGGATTGTATTGCGGCACGTAAATAATCTGGGGATTTGTGGGCTGGATCACAATCACCTGTTGGCCGCTGGCTTGTTGTGTCACCACAGTCTGCTGCGGAGTTGTTTGCAAATTTCCGGCCTGTTTCGCTTGCAGCCGAAGCCGCTGCACCGAATCAAGAACTGCACTCTGGCTCGCGGTGAACGCTTCTCCCAGCTGCTTGGTCCAGTCAATTTCGGAGCACATCATGTCGACGACCTGGGGAAAATGAAACAGCGCCATCATAGCGGCGCCGAAACCAGCCGCTTTTGCGGCGCTATCGAGTTGATCTCCCTCCAGACTTTTGTTCTGCAGCAGCCAGTTGCCTCCATCCAAAACTTCCTGGGAGTTTACGGAAGCTGCCAGGACCTGCATGAGCAGCGCGTCCGGATATAGCGCGACGGGAGCAAGGAGTTTATCGAGTTGGTCCGGCGTCGTCGCGGATGAGTTTCCGGCCTGGGAGAACCCCGCGGCTCCGGTGGCCAGGCTGATATTCATGCAAATCGCGAGAAGCACCGCCAGGAACTGTTGCACTACCGAGCCGCGTCTTTCCATAAAGGCCTCCTGGGCGTTTGTGACAAGTCGTTAGTCTAACGTGAGTATGAAGTGAAGCAACAGCGAGTGTTTCGATCTCTGCGCGTTTTCACCCTCGTTAAATGGAACGATGCGGTCGTAAATGAACTGGTGCCGCGACGCAATTTCGCAGGTACCGCAATGCTGCTCTCAGCGATGATGCGACGTAACTGTCAGAAGTAACAATCGACGGCACCCGGTCGAACACGATGAATGCTGGCTCCCGGTATTCCGGGGCTCAACTACACGAGCCATCGTCCACAAACTGACCACTCGCGGCCATGGCTCCCAGCGAGTGCCCGCAGGTCACGATGCGTTGGTTCAGGTCATCGTCCCGCAGCGCGTTCGGTGAAATGTAGGTCAAGTTGGCGCGTGCGGCGATATACTTGTCGGCCAATTTCGCCATGTTCTGAAATTCGTTGGTGAGTAACTGAAAAGCCCGGCGATCCGAATTCGTTTGGATTGCGACCGAGGCCAAACGCAGATTGGTAGCGGCCTGATTGCGATACGGCAGAAGCCAATTTGCCGCCACAGGAGTTCCATTTTGAATCGCGGCCGCGAGCGCCGTATGCCATTCCCGGACCGTGGACATTTGCTCTATTGCAGCCTGCAAAAACGCTTGCGAAAATCCCGGATTCGCCGCCGGGGGCGCAGCAGATGCGGATGCTGAAGGCGTGCTCGGTGAAGTTGTGTTCGCGTTGGCGGGTGGACCGGGCAGGGTCAACGCAATCATGTTTCCAGAAAAGCTGAGCGAGCCATTTGCCGCACGTGCCAGAGCTTCCAGATCGACGTAAGAGCGCCCGTTGACCTGGATCACCGGCACGTTTGCCGACTGACCATTTACGATAAGCGTCCGGTTCTGGTTTGCATCCTGCGCCACTGCAATGCCCGAGACGACGAGAAGGAATGTCCCGAGCAACCAAGCAAACGACCGTCTTATTCGCATCGTGCGACTCCTGCGATTCCAGATTTTCAATTTCATTCCGAAGGTAAGTATGGACGTTACATGGATTGAAGCCGCGGCGAAAGTGTTAGAAATAACAGGCCGGATGCTTGCAGCAGTAACGTGACAAGCAGCAGCCATCCACCACCCCTCGGTCATCCGGAGAGATTTGGCGCAAGCTCCGGTTCACCGGAGTTTTTTGCCACGAACTTTCGCAACGCCAGCGTCAAGGGAATGGCCAGGATGGCGCCCGTAAGCCCCAGCAGGAAAGCCCAACCGACCAGCGAAAGCGTGATCTCCAGAAAGGAGATACCCACGGCGTGCTTCATGAAAATCGGCGTGACCACGTTGTCCACAATCAAATTGCTAAGAATCAAACCACCGGCCACCAGCAAGGCTCTTTTCCATCCATACATCAACAATGTCACCAAAGTCGGTGGTAGCAGCGCAATCACAAAACCGAGCGTGGGGATGAAGTCGAGACAGAAATAGAGGGAGGCCCAGACGACCGGTGTGTCCACGCCCATCGCGATCAGAAAAACGAGGTTGATCAGCGCGTTGATGCCCGCGGTTTTGGCAGTGATCGTCACATAGCTGCGCGCGTCAGACCCGTAATAGGCAAGTTTCTCGGCGAGCGGGCCTACCTGCTCCCCAATTTCTCCTGCCATTTCGATAATGAAAAGGAACGCCAACACGCCGATCAGGATGCCGTTGGAGACGATCTCACCCGCCTCCGGCAGAACGGCGCGCGAAATCTCGCGCAGGCGCTCGGGCGTGAACACACTTTTGATCGAAAGGCTCGGAGCAACAATGTTGTGGGCACTTAGATAGACGTCAATCTGCTTATAGAGGTCAGCCAAGCGTTCTTCGTAGATCGGAAGCTTTGCGGCTATCCGCAACGTGGCCAAATCAAGAGCCAGCAGCAAATACAATCCAAAAGCCGCCACCGCTACAGCGGTCAATACGATCGCCACACTCTTGCGGAGCTTGAAACGCCGCATGAGCCATTCGGGGAACGGCACGGCGGCGTAGGCGAGCAGCAGGCTAACCAGTAGAGGTGCCAGTATCACAGAGGCAGTTTTGACGCCCGCCAGGATGATGACTGTACAGGCGATACCCAGCACGAATCGCAGCATCGGGTAGGGCGCGGTATCTTTCATGCGCACAATAGAACTTGCAGTTGATTGGAATCAGACGATGCCGCGCCAATTCTGAAACAACCGGCGAAGCGTTTTTGAGCAAAGTCCATATCGCAAGCGAATCTCACCGCGTACAACGGAGCGCGAGACGACTTGCGCTCCCTTCCTGATATGCACAATTCCGGCAACGCGCAATTCGCGGGACCGCTGAGACGAGTTATTCCAGGGTCTTAGTACCCGCCCAGCTTCTGGTAGTTGGAATTGGTGGTTGTCACGACCAGCTCTTTGGCGGTCGCGTTAAGAATCGTCTGCTGCGGGTAGCTAGTTCCATCCGGCAGACCGGCCATCTGAACCTGCAACGTCACCGCGTCTTTCGCTTGACCCATGTAGGTGTTAACACTCAGGGATATGATCTTTTTTATTGCGGGATCAAACACGAGCGTCATGCTATCGCCGGGCTGCGCGTAATTCGTGAAGACTATATTCAGCACACTGCCAGCGGGATTGAGCGAGACTTTACCCGCCTGAAAGGCCTGTTGCATTCTGTCGGGGTCGGGCGGAACGTACATGCTCAGGACGCCCTTCACGTCATCCATGTAGTCCACCATCTCCGCTTTTTTCTTTTCGACAACTCTTTGCTTTAATCTGCCGCCGCTGGGAGGCGGTGGCGGGGCACCGATCGGAGTCTTTTGAACCTGCCCGTCAGGCCCGTACTGGCACAATTTTTCGGTTGCGGGCTTTGGATCTCCCTTTAGCGTGAGCTGCGTTGTTTCCGTCCATTGATACTGGCGGAGTCGCGCCTTGTTTTGAGCAGCAGCCTGCTGCGCAGCTGCAAACTTCTGCTGCACTTCAGGATTCTGCGCAACAGTCGCGACACTGGCGACAAGCGCGAGCGCCGCGATGATTGCCAGGCGCGTGCTGGTCGAAACAACGAAACTGCCGACAGACCGTTTCCTGCCGCAAATCGCAAGTCCATGGCTCATCTGGCTGCTCCCTTAAACCAACCGATTACACATGCGTTATCTGAGGTTCGCTGCGTCTGACAGTACGCCATCCCGAACGGATTCACCAGAGGCCGCGATGAAATCACCTCTGGACTGAGTCATTCGAGGACCCGGAAAGGAGTCTTTAGAGAGATGTTGGGCACCTCTCAAAGAAGGATGCGTGGGGTAGTCTCCACCCGGGTCCTCTACCCTAACCATCACCAGATTACGATTCGAGCAGATTCCCGTGTATTGTCAAGATTGACAGGTCTGGCAAAAAAATCACCGATACGTCCATCTTCGATCCCCGACCGACTAGAGAAATGGTTTTCACGCCTTGCGCGCAGGATCGCCGGTGCGCTGCCGAAAACTAAAGGCCACACTGGATGCACGTGATTCTGCGATTTGAATTGCCGGATGTAACTCTCGAAAATCCATTCGTTTATTTAAGGGTAAGAGTCGCACCAAACACCACCCCGGTAGTCGTGGTGTCCAGGTACGCGCCTGATGAGCCGAGCCGATAGTCAAAGTAGAGATAGCGGTAACCGGCTTGCAATGCCAACGCCGGTTTGATGCGGTAGCCCAGCAGACCGAAAACCTGGTAATCAATTTGGGAACCCACACCCCAGCCTCCCACATCACCCCCAATCGAAACTTCCACTTTGGGCGTCAGAATTCCGGTGATGCGTCCCCCGACCACAGGGTCCACCCAATTCTGGGAACCGGTGAAATTCAAGCTGTTGGTGGTAAACGACGCACGCTCGCCGAAGTGCCAGTAGCGGAATCCCGCGAGCCCGTCAATTTTGAGCCTTTCCGTATCAATCACCCGATAACCGAGCTTCTGAGTTAGAAAGAATTCGGTCATGTGTAGGTTCACGACGCCTTGGTTGGGGCTGTTCGGGAGAGCCTTATCATCCCCCAGCCGAATCCAAAAGATATCGAGCGGCATCACGATCCGCTTGTAACGTGGTTCCACCACGCCCATTAATCCAATCCGGAAGTGCGAAAGAAGGTCGCCCGCGGACGCGCTGAAGGGGATTTCCCCGCCGTTTGGACTGCCAATATTTCCGTGAGCTCCGGGTAACCACAGGTAGGGGGACACCGCGAAGTGCCAGTCGCTCTCGGGTGCGGTATTGGCAGCCGCCGCAGCGCCTTCACCAGGAGTTGCCGCGGCGGGCGCGGCGGCAGAAGCCGTAGCTGAGTCCATGACTGCGACACTCGCGGCTGAGGCCGTGGAGCTTGACCCGGCGGTTTCAACGACATCATCGCCGCCTAGGGTAGGAATCGCTTGAGCGCGAGACGGGCACGCGTTCGCCAACAACAGGAAACCCAAGAATATTGCCGATACCGCGAATTTCTGATTTGAACTCAAGAGAAACTCCTTGTTCTGCTTTTCGTCAGGCAACGTGCTGCCGACTCATTGGACTGCTAATTCTGTGCTTTGCATTACGTGGAGATAATTGTCAGAAGTAACAATCGCATCGTGATCGTGCGCGACTGGCTCCACTCGCCTGCGAGGCCTAGAAGAAAATGTTCAGTATCAGACCCCCTGCGTTCACTTGCTCATTCGGGCGCTTGCCGGTGTTGTTTTCGTGCTCATAGTACGGATCGAACTGAACATGCTTGCCCGCTGGAAGTAAACAACCCGCGTAGAGATTCGTGGAGCTGATTTTTGAGTATTGGCTCTCATAGAAGAGCTCGGCGCTGACGTAAGGCGCTGGATGGTAGTCTTTGATCGTGAAGCGCCGCTCGGCCGTCAATCGGTTGCGATAGCGCCAGGTGAACTCGCCGTTTTGCCAATCAAGATCAGCGCGGTTTCGATCGGTAATGAGAATCTTGGCCGTAATTGGAACGTGAAATGTGGCGACGGGTTCCATCCGATTTGTCACGGGCTTGCCGGGTGTGGCGACAACGCGGTATCCGACCGCCAACACAAACGGCCTGGATTTTGCATCGTCCAGATCGAAATGGGTGACGTCCTTCAGTCGCAGCAAGGGCTTCAGATAAAACTCTACGCTGGGCCCTATTTCGGCTTGAGTAGGATCACCGCCTTCCCTGGTCTCCTTCGCTTGAAAAACGAATCGCACATAGGAATTCAGTTTGAAATTTGCATCAATCTCGGGCAGGAACTCCGTTGTGGATGTTTGTGCGAACGCAGACGAGCATGGGACCAACAGAAGCAGCGCTGCCATCAGCCATCGGCCACGAACGCAAGGCATCTCTTGGTCTTTTCGGGAACCGGAAGGCACAGCGGAATCGCATGCCGCGCAGCGAGCCGTCAAGTGCTGCATTTTTGTTCGGCGCTCTCCGCCCGCATGCTATTGCTCGAACGAAAAAATACGCTTCCAGTCATTCTTCATGCTGATCACGATCCAACCGTTCTTGTTCGCTTCAGTCATTAAAGCCTCGGAAAAAGTGCCGACATGAGTATCCGGCAGGCCGCCGCCCGGGCCATAGGCGTACTCGCGCGTCGCGTCGTCGTGGTGCACCAGCATCATCAGCCGCGCGCCGTCTCCCGCTTGCGTCCATTCCAGCATTTGGGCATCGCCTCCGGAATTGCCGAAGGCCGCGGACGGTCGCTTGCCGATGAACAGATTGATGCCGATGGCCTTGCCCGGCCCGTCATCAATGAAGAACACTTTCGGCTCGCGCATCAGCACCGGCTTGCCGCTGGAATCATCGTACTTGGTCACAATGCTCGAGCCCACCACCTGCTCCGGTGGCACCCCATACACCTCTTCGCTGTAAACGCGCACGAACTCCTGTCCGCCGCCGGTAACGATGTAAACTCTGAATCCTTTCTCGCGCAAATACTTCATCACTTCCAACATCGGCGCGTATACGAGATCGGTGAAAGGCCGCTCGAAACGCGGGGCTTTGGCTGTGCCCAGCCATTGTTTAACCAGCGCCCGAAATTCTTCCGTACTCATCCCCGCATGCGTCACTGCAATTATTTGCAGCCAGTCCGACTCGCTGAATTTGCTCATCGCTTCGCGATCGCCCGCAAGCACCGACTTGAACGGGTCCTTCTCCTTCCACTCCGGGTGCTGCGGCGCGAGCTGGCCCAGGCGACTGAGCGCAAACATCGCCTGGGCGTACAACGGGTGTTCCGTCCAAAGCGTGCCGTCCTGGTCAAACGTAGCAATGCGGTCCTGAGGCTCGATGTACTTGGGACTGGATTTTTCCGTCGTATCTTTCACGAAAGTGATAATCGCTTCTTTCGCCGGCCCTTGATTCCACGACGGCAAGGGATCTCGCTGCGCTTGCGCACTTGCGGTAGCGAGGAATGCCAGGCACAGCGCCAAGGCAACGCTCAGGCTCCAGCGCACACGAACTGTATCAGATTTCATTTCGACCCCCTCTGCACCTGGACTCCTTGATGGCCGGCAGCAGCTTTCCGATGCTGTTACGCTGCGCATCCAATTCCGCCGTCAGCCCTGCGGGGTATGTTCGGCGGGCGGCCCTTGCGAGCCGCCCGCCGTGAACGTAATTGCTGTTAATTGCTGGGGCCTTTGGAGGCACTCTCCGCCTCGGCCATTCTTTTCGCCATTTCCGCCTTAACTGCATCGAGGTTGAAGCTGGCACCACGCTGCATTGGTGGGTACTCGATAAAGGTTTGGAGCTCCTTGGCCACCAGTTGCTGCACGAAAACGAAACGCCAAAATTGATACTTGAACCAATCGAAGTATTGTTGTCCGCCTTCTTTGGTCCCGTCATTCGGCCAGCCTGTACGCTCGAACGGATCGAGGCGTAGGTTCGTGATGTATGGCACGTCAGGATGGGTCTTTTCACCCAACCAGCCGGCCGGCTGATCTATGAAGCGGAACTTATAGTCGTCAATCCGAACCGCTCCGACCGTGCTTTCGCCCAGGTAGAAGATTTCATGACGCGCGGACGGTCCCTGGCCAGTGATCGCGGCCAGCTGGTTGTAGCCATCCAAATGATTCTTGTAAGTTCGATCACCAATCTGTTTGCCTTTCAGCAACTCGCCGGCGATGTTCGGATTGCCGGCCGCCGCGGCGAAAGTGGGCAACCAGTCCAAGCCAGAGAAAATTCCGTTCTGCACGGAGTCTGCCGGCACATGGCCGGGCCAGCGAAGGAGCGCTGGCACGCGGAAGCCGCCCTCCATAACTGTTCCCTTGGATTGCGCAAACGGCGTTTGACCGCCATCGGGCCAGGTGAAGACTTCGGTCCCGTTGTCGGTTGTGAATAAGACGATCGTGTTGTCGTCCTCACCCATGTCCTTCAGCTTGGCCATCACGAGGCCAATGTCATCGTCTAGTTGTGCCATTCCGGCTTCTTCTTCGGACCAGCCGTTGTCAGAATTGCGCATCGCTTCATACTTCGGCGAGAGGTGAGTCACGATGTGCATGCGGGTCGGATTGAGCCACACGAAGAACGGTTTGTTGTCGCTCTTTGCCTTTTCCATGAATTTAATCGAGAGGTCGCGAATCTCGTCATCCACGGTCTCCATTCGCTTGGGATAGAGCGTGCCGGCGTCCTCAATTTTTTGCTTACCGATTTCGCCCCAGCGTGGCATCACCGTTGAGTCAACCGTATCCGTGGACCAGCAATGAACCATGTTGCGCGGTCCGACCACATTCAAGAGATCTTGCGGATAGTTGGGGTGCGCCGGATCTTCCATGGCATCCAGGTGATACAAATAGCCGAAGAATTCGTCGAAGCCGTGTACGCACGGCAGGAACTCATTCAGGTCTCCGAGGTGATTCTTCCCGAACTGGCCGGTGGCGTAGCCCATGGACTTGAGAACAGTGGCAATCGTCACCGCTTCGGCTGGTATGCCGATCTTCGCGCCCGCCTGGCCGACTGTAGTCATGCCCGTACGAATCGGCAACTCGCCCGTGATGAAGTTCGCCCGACCCGCCGTACAACTCGCCTCCGCGTAATAGTCCGTAAACAACATGCCTTCCTTGGCGAGCTTATCGAGGTTCGGCGTCCTGCCCGCCATCAGGCCGCGGTGGTACGCGCCGATGTTCCACATGCCGATGTCATCGCCCATGATGACGACGATGTTGGGTTTCTTCCCCTGCGCCGAAGTGGACGGCGCTGCGGCCGACCCCAGAACCATTAGCAACGCTGCGACAACAACAATCAAATTCACGCTACGCTTCATGTGTGCTCTCCTCAACCTTCGCTTATCTCTTCCTGGGACAAAGCCAGCGGACTGATTCCTCCACCCAAGGGTCACGGCGCAGGTTCAGCATCGCCGACATACTCGTCTCAGAGCGCCGGCGTTGTAATTGTCAAAACTGACAGTCCTGCTGCGGCTGACCACAGCCAGCAGAGCGCTACGAAGGATATTTCTTGAACATCTTGGCGACCGCTTTGTCCACCAGCTGCATATTTTTCTGCGCGTTCTTTTCGTTCAAGGTGCCTTGCGCAACGCCGCGCCACACCAGTTGTTTCGCTTTCACGTCGTAAATATCTACGATCAAACTGCCGGTCAAACTCTGCTGCGGAGTGATCCCTCCCATTCCACCGCCAATCCCGCGCATGCCCCAAGCGTTGTAAGATGTCTGCGTCTTCATCCCGCCGCTGCCGACCACGATCAAATCGGGATTCTCTGACTCTTGAACTAACTTGAGGCCCTTGCTCTGCATCTGTGTCTCGATCTGGGTTTTCGCTTCCTGCGCCAGAAATGAATTGGCGATCTGGTTGGGATTCTGTTGTTGTCCCCAGGCATAGGTGTGGTATTGAGAAAATGTCGCATTGGGACTCGAATTCACATAAATATCTTGTGCGGAAGCCACTGTAATTGTCAGGCCAGTCAGCAGCGACAGAGAGAGAAGAAATCGTGTTTTCATTAGACTTTCCTTTAAAAATCAAGATTTGCGGAAGGTGTGAGGGAATCATTCCGCGTTCGAACATTTTGTTGGCGATAGGGGCCGCTACTTTGTTGATCCATGCGACGCGCATCTGAGCATCAGCGCGAAGCATCTGGGTTATTTTGTTTTCTTCCGCTTAAGGCATGTCCTGTTCGGAAGGAAATCGAGACGTAAACATGTGGCCCGCTAGGGCCTCGTTCATTGCCGAAACCAAGTCCGTGTCCATAAGCACCTTGATCACGTATCCCAGCCCGCCCGCGGCCCGGCAGGTGTTCAGGATGTCCCGATCCTCGTGAACCGTGAGAAATACGATCTTGGCTTTGTTTCCTTGTCTCGTGAGCTCTTCCGCGACTTCGATTCCACTCATCAGCGGCATCGAGATGTCTAGGACTACCAGGTCGGGTTCGAGCTTCAAGATTGCTTCCAGAGCCGCTCGTCCGTCCGAGACCATATCCACGACATCGAACGACGGGCTCAACAACGTGCCCACAGTGGCTAAGACGGGAGCAAGATCATCGGCTACCAGGACTCGTTTTCGAGCCATCAAAGCCCATCCCTGAGCCGTTCTCCAGCCCTCCAAGGAAGAATTGGGTGGCGATGCAACCTGAGTTGGCCCGGTCATCTCGGCGTGTGAGTTCAACCCGCTCGACGTGCAGGCGGGCACCCACGCGCATCCTGAGCGCGATTCCATCGGCTAGATATTGGCAAAATTAACAGTCAGAGGAAGGAAGCGGATTCGTTAGACAGAAATGATTCCGTGTTTGATCGCGTACTGAACCAGTTCGGCGTTGGTTTTGATCTGCAGAAGCTCCATGGCGTGGTATTTGTGCGCGGCGACCGTCCGGGGGGTGATTTTCAGCATCGTGGCTGCTTCCTTCATGGTTCGACCTTCGGCCAATAGCTGAATAACCTCCCGCTCCCGGTTGCTTGGCCCAGGGGCGTGTTCGCGGGCCTGGGGCTCTCGCAGCGAGATTTTCGACAGGCCGGCTGCAGCGCGCGGGGTTATGTATCTCTTTCCCTTCAGGACCTGCGCAATCGCGGCTATCAGCTCAACCCCTGCAGCCTGCTTCAGTAGAAATGCTGACGCTCCTGTGCGAAAAGCTTCTCCAATCAGGTAAGGATCCTCGTTCATAGTCATGTAAATAAGTTTCACGCCAGGCATCTTCTGTTTTAGTTGCCGGCCCGCGTCCAAGCCATTCAGCTGCGGCATGGCAATATCGACCACTATAACGTCGGGTCGCAACTTCTCCGCAGCTGCCAGAAGGGATCGTCCGTCACTCACCGTGCCAACGACCTCACACTGTGGTTCCAGAATGCTGCGCAGCGCATCTACCAACATCTGATGGTCATCTGCCAGAAGCACACGTGGCCGTTTCACGATTTCATTCCTCCCGCGCGCATAGTTCTATCGTGTGCCACGTCGCCGGATGCCGCCAGTGGGACCTCGGCCAGAATTTCGGTCCCCCGCCCGGGCGCGGATTGCACCGCTAGCTTTCCGCCAACCAGTCGTAGCCGCTCGCGCATTCCGACCAGCCCGATTCCCACCTCTGTACCCTGGACAACAATATCAAAACCCGCGCCAGCATCCACAATCTGCAGGCGAATTTCATTCCGCTCCATATAAATCCCCACCTGCGCCTGCTTGGCCCGACTGTGCTTAACCACGTTGTTCAGCGCTTCCTGCGTAACTCGGAAGAGACACAGCGCCACGTCCTTCGGGATTTCCGAAGCAACGCCGCGGTCCGCGAATTGTACCTGAATCCCGTATTTCTCACCGATCTCCTCGCACAGTCCCATTAGCGCCGGCACCAGTCCTACGTGCTGCAGTTTGCTGGAGTGCAGTTGATGCGAAAGGCGATGAACGTCAGAAGATATTTCCTGGGTGCGATTCCATAATTCCCGCACCACGATTCGTTCCTCTTCTTCTGACTCGGGCCGCTTCTTCCACAATCGCGAAAGCCCGATACCCAGCAACGCCAGTCGCTGGCTGAAGTCGTCGTGCAGTTCTCTGGCGATGCGCCCGCGCTCTTCCTCTTGCGCCGCGATCAGGCGTCCGCTCAGCTCTTCCAGCGACTCTGCATTCATCTTGCGCTCCGTGATGTCCACGCACGTTCCGATATATCCGCAAAACGTTCCATCGGACCCAATCCTGGGCACGCCGTAGTCAACAACCCAGCGATATTTTCCATCATAGCGTCGCAGCCGGTATTCCATCTCGAAATCCATCCGGGCATCAAACGCACCGCAGTAGATACTGAGGCAGCGCTCCAGGTCCGCCGGATGCACGCCCTGCGCCCAGCCTTCGCCAAGCTCTTGTTCGACGCTGCGACCGGTAAAATCGAGCCAGCACGTGTTGAAGAAAGTGCATCGTTTGTCGGTCCCGGACATCCAGATCAGCACCGGGGCTGAGTTGGCGACCAGGCGAAACCGTTCTTCGCTCTCGATCAGATTTTGGTGGGCGCGTTTGCGCTCCGTGATATCCAGCACCTCGGCAACGAAGTACAGACCTCTTCCCTGGACGTCACGGATCAACGAACCACTGCACTCTCCGTGCAGCACTTTTCCACTCTTGTGCAAACACCGCTTCTCCACACCCTGGAAGCTGCCGCCGTCCGCGATCGCTTGATCCAACCTCTGCGAAAACATCGGCCAGTCCTCCGAATGAGTGACAGATTGCACAGTCTTGCCGAGAAGTTCCTCTTCCGTATATCCAATAAACTTACAAAAGGCGTCATTGCTCGCGAGAAAGACGCCTTCCGGTGAAACGATCGCCATTCCGATGCCGGCATCCCGGAAGACGCTGCGGAATTTTTCCTCGCTCTCCCCGAGCACCTCTCCCGCCCGCTGCCGCTCCTCCACCAGGACTGCGAGGACCATAAAAGGCGCTGCCGCGAAAAATAAGAAAAGCTGCAGCGACAACAAGTTGTGGCTGCGTTGCGATTCCGTGAAGGGACCTCGACCGTGCGTTGCACCCCAAATTGACAGGAATGCGATCAGAATCACCGACGTGCTAACGCCGGTCGAACCGAAACGCAGCGCGGACCACAACATAAATGGCACGAGCAAATAGAACACTTCTGGCGGGCTGGTGTTCCCCGAAGCAACGAACACCACAAATCCGAACACTAGCAACCCGGCCAGTAGTGCTGCGCCTTCCAGGTAGTGAGCACGCAACTTGTGCTTCCCGGGTGAACTTTTGCCGACCCAGCTCAGCACAGCGGGCATCAGAGTGAGAAACCCCAGGGCTTCGGAAAAGAAACTCGTCCGCCAATTCGCCCAATAGCTCCCGGGGACGGCAAGCGCGCCGATAAACGCTCCCAACGCCGGCGCCAGGATCACTGCGAAGAGGGAAAACTTAGCCAGCGCCATTACACTATTGAGCCGCGGTACACCCTCAAAAAAATAGCTAAGACACAATGCGGCGATTAGAATTTCCACCGTGTCGGCCAATGCCAGCAAGACAGCCGTAGTTGCCGGCACCCCGCTGTGCAGGTCGCCGAATATAAACACAGCAAGGGCTGTCACGATGAGCACCGGCCACGTCTTTCGTGGGACCAGCAGCAACACCGACACCAGAAGCACGCAACCCGGCCAAAGCGTCGAAAGCATCTGGGGACGGAGCACTAATGCGCCCCCGAGCGCGGAAGCCCCGTAAGAAAGGATGGCGACGAAGCACACCAAGAGCAGTGTGCGGTAACGGGAACTCAAATGCCCAACGTCCCACCAGGGACGACCGATGGCGATTTCCATCACCCACCCCCGATGCGAACGGCAGCCGAGAGCAAAGCGAAAACTGCCGTCGCCATACGCAGGGCCATCAGCTCGCTACCGACGCGTCGGGCGGGCGTTCCTGTCCTCAGTGGTCGTTGCGATTTCATATTGTCTTAGCCGACGCACATCGTTGCTGAACTGGACTGTCAGCACGATTTCAGCCAAACGACACCGGGTCGCGTTTGGCGCTGGCAGGGATATGTACCACATGATGAATAATGGGGGTGTTCAAAAGGGAACACCCCCCGAAATTCTCGTTCGTCCACACACCAAGGTCAAGTAATCACTCCTCTCGATTGCCGCAAACCGATGCTGCGTTACTCGTGGAGGACGACACTCAGCAGAGAGCTATGCACCCTTAAGCCACCTTCGTAATCAATGAAGCCAAGCTTCTTGAATCTGTTCAGGAAAACGTTCACGTGCGAGCGAGTTGTCCCCACCATTTCCGCCAGCGTCCGCTGAGTTATGCCCGGGAGCAGAGCTACGGAATCGCCTTCCTTCCCAACGTGCGTCAGCATTAACAGCGTTCGTGCCAGGCGCTTTTCGGTCGAATTAAAGAGTTGATCAACCAGGTCCGATTGCGTCCGGTTGTGGCGCCCGACCACGTACTTAACAAACATATCCGCGAACCGGGGCTCCTCGTGGAGCGTTCGGAGCAGCTCGCTCTTTTCGATCCTAAGGGCGGTGCATCCAGTTGCCGCGGTCGCGGTTGCCATCCGCACGGGCTGCTCTGCCGCGATGCATCCTTCACCCAGGAAATCTCCGCCACCGAGCAAGGCAATAGTCGCTACCTTCCCCTGTGCGGACAGCACGCTAAGGCGTACAGTCCCGGCCTGAATGTAAAACACGGAGACCGCGCGCTGTCCTTGCGTAAAGATAGCGTGGCCCTGCTTATATTCATGAAGGGTCCTGCCGATTCCCACACTCGATAGAAAGGTCTTGGGATCAAAAACCTCGGTTGGGTCCCGGGGCTTTAGTTGTCGGTTCAGCAACCGGCTAGTTTTCGGCATGCTCAACTCCGGGAGTTCTAGCAGGGAGCTCGACTCTAGCATCTTCTGGCGGCACGCGTAACGGGAATCCAAAAGCACCACTGGACGAGAGCCCGGACGAAGTTCCAGGGGGGGTACCGCTCCTGCTGCCGCAGCTTGCGGCTTTATATCAAAATAGTCTCGGGATCGTAGTTCTGCATGACGCGAAAATTGAAGGCGTTCGGTAGCGTTTCCATACCAAATTCGACATTCTGGATAGACTGCTTCATTCTCCGGGAGTCGATTCTGACTAAAACTGTCATTACTGACAATACCTTTCAGTCTCTCATCCCCCCGATTATTGGACTATCCGGGCTCATAGGCCAAGCCTGTTAGCTGCGGAGGGGAGGAAAATGAAATGCGCCAAGTCAATCGGGAATCAGCCCTGCATTTTCGCACGCTCGGGATTATCTGTTCTCTGCTCGTTGGTATTCTGCTGGTGGGAACCACTTCCTCAGGTGACAGAGTAAAAGCGGAAACGATTGACGCCCAAGCCATGGGCACCGGCACACAGCTTGGCCAAAACATCGGCGTCAGTGTGATTATCTATGAATTTTCGACACCGGCGGACAGGCAGGTCCTCGTGGACGCGTTCACGAAGGGCCAGAACCAAGGGCTGGTGAACGCGCTGACCAAAATGAGGGCTGTAGGTCACATATCGATTATCGGCACGCTTGGCTACGATCTTAGTTATATCCGGCTGATTCCTACTCCGACCGGACGGAAGATTCGCTTTGTCACCAACCGTCAAATCAGGTTCGGTGAAGCCTTTTTTGACACGCAATCTCAGTCCTTCAACCTGACAGCAGGTGAACTCGACTTGAATGATCAGGACAAAAGCAAGAGTTCGGGCTTGCTGTATCCGGAGGCTCAGCTCGTGATCGATAAGCAAGGACAGCTGCAGCTGGATCTCAGTCAGAATCCCTGGAAGTTGGTAGATCTTCTCGATTGGAGGGGAACGCCAGGCGAGAATTAGCACAGGCGCCGTGAATCGCCTGATTGTTCCAACTCCGAGGTTATAGTCGGGACGTTGCGGGCAATGCAGGTACTTCCAAAGGGTAAGTGTGCCTCCGATTCTCCAGTCAAGCGCGGGGAAGTCCGCAACGCCACTTGCGCGCGCCATTTGCACGGAATGACGCGGGGCGGACCAGGGTTCGTATTCCGCGCGCCTGTTTCGAGCCGTTCTAGTGCGCGGAGCCGAGACCCGCGACGGGACTGAGATAAACAACGTAACCGGCGCAGCCAAAATGAGGTGGTCTGATGAATGCCGAAATTTCCAAGCGCGCGAACGTCAAGCAAAAGGTCGCCCACGAATTAGAAGAACTTGTCGGAATCTTCTTGTATCTGGCGTTCTTCTTTTGCGCCGTTGCCACCTACAGCATGTTGCTGCTAAATGAGTTTCACGTCTCGTATTTCGTTTTTGGCACGGCTTTGCTCAACGCCCTGGTGGTTGCCAAAGTGATTCTTATCGGGGAATACGCACATCTGGGCAAGAAACATGAGACCAAGCCGCTATTTCTGTCAGCAGCTTATAAGGCGTTTCTGTTCAGCTTGTTGGTGTTCGCCTTTCACATTGTCGAGGAAGTGATTAAACGACTCTGGCACGGAGAAAATTTTGCGATCGCCTACCACCGGATACGCATCGACGAGCTGCTTGCCCGCAGTCTCGTCATATTTTGCGCTTTCCTTCCACTTTTCGCATTTAGGGAGCTGCGGCGGGTGCTGGGCGAGGACAACTTTCGCTCACTCTTTTTCCGGACGGACGCGACGCCGAAAGCAAATGCAGGCTGATGAGAGTCGGCTACTGAGAGACGGTTGGCGATACTTGTTTCACGCAGCGGAAGCCGAGGTGATTCGTGCCGGTGCTAACCTCTCCCTTGCCTCGGGTGCCCACCATGTAGCGCGAGCAATACTGATCGGTGCATAGAAACGAACCTCCGCGTTGGGTTTTCTTTGGTTCGCTGGGTTCGGCAGGGTCGAAGGCCGACTCAGGTCCCTTGGGATTTCGCGCAACGGGGCCGGCCGCCACCAATTGCTTGTAATAATCCGGGCGATACCAATCACTCGTCCACTGCCACACGTTCCCGGCCATGTCGTAAAGCCCGTAGCCGTTGGCCGGAAACCGCCCCACTGCAGTGACGCCAATGTATTTGTCCTCACCCGTGTCCTTGTCCGGAAAATGACCCTGAAAGGTATTCGCCATCCAGGCTCCGTGCGGGCGAAATGCATCACCCCAAACAAATGGTTTTCCGGTCAGGCCGCCTCGTGCTGCAAATTCCCACTCCGCTTCGGTGGGCAACCGCTCCCCGGCCCATTTGGCGTAAGCCACGGCATCTTCATACGCGACTTGCACCACAGGAAAATCCGCCTTTCCCTGGATGTTGCTCGCCGGGCCCTGCGGGTGGCGCCAGTTCGCGCCGTGAACGTACGCCCACCATTGATAGTGGTCGTTCAAGGGCACCGCGTGGTCAGGAGCTGAAAATACGACCGATCCCGCCACAAGATTTTCCGGTGGCGCCCCCGGAAAGTCCTCGGCCTTGGGTTTGCGTTCCGCGACGGTGACGTACCCCGTGCCTTTGACGAACCTGGCGAACTCCGCATTCGTGACGTCGGTCTTATCCATCCAGAAGCCATCCACATACACGCGGTGAACCGGGCGTGAATCGGTCGTGGCCTGCATGCCGACCGGATCCTGCGTCGGCGGATCCGCAGCACCCATGGAGAATTCTCCGCCCGGGATCCATACCATCCCCGCAGGCGTGGACCCGGCGGGAGCAGTCTTGTTTTCAACCGTCGGCGCGAAACCGTTCGTGGCAGTCGGCACGCGTTCCGCTGGCGCCGGACTGCTCGTGGTCGCGGGCAAGCTTGCCGTCGGCACAGGTCCGCTCGTGGCAGTGGGCAGTGTTTGCGCGGTCGTGATCTGGCGGAGTTGAGTCGCCTGAACATCCTGGCGGCTTGCAAATTTCCAGAAGCCGAGGCCCGCCAGCAGCGCCGCGACGCCCACGGCGATTTTCACACCATTCCGTTTCCGGGTGGCCTTCACAGCTTCTTCCGCTCGCCTCTTCTTATTCATGGAGTCAATTCCCGCGAATTCCAACTAGATCAGATCGCAAGCCTAATACTATCGCAGGTGCGGATAACTGACGGTACTGTCACTTTTTACAGTGAGAGCGATCATCCACGGATCATGCGACAGTCTTACCGGTGACCACCAAAAGAGTTGTCGTTGCGGCAGATCGCCTTTGTTGCGCACCACACCTATCCTCTCTTGATGCTCAGTCCCGGTTTTCAACATAGGCATCAACTGTACGCCGCGGAATACGAACTCGAATTCGCGTCCCATGGGACGCCTCGGATTCGACCGAAACCTCGCCCCCGACCAGTCGCAGCCGCTCTTGCATGCTGATTAAACCAAGGCCGGAAGTTCGCTTCGCAGATTCAGGATTGAACCCCGCGCCGGAGTCCGATATGCAAAGCTCGATTCGATCGTCATCACCGGATAGCTCAACCCGGGCCAATGCCGCTCCGCTGTGCTTCGCCACATTCTGCAAAGCCTCCTGCGTGATCCGATAGAGGCAGAGTGTCACATCTTTCGGAATCTGTTCCGGAAAGTGCCCATGCACAAACTCAATCTGCAGGTTATGCCGATCGGAAAGTTCTCTGCACAGGCGTTCTATGGATGCTATCGGACCCAAAAGGTCGAGCAGGGAGGGCCGCAGCCGGTGCGACAAATTGTGGATGCTCGACGCAATTTCCATGGCTACTTCCGTGAGGCTGTGCAGTTGTATTCGAGCTTGGGGAGACAGGCCACGCAACATCCCGCTCGAATTGCCCCAGACCGATTTGCAGCAGCGCCATCCGTTGATTCAAATCGTCGCGTAATTCTCCAGCGACTCGGCTGCGTTCCTTTTCTTGCGCCTCGATCAACCTGGGGCTCAAGCTTGCCAGCGTATGTTCGGCGACCTTGCGTTCGCTAATATCTCGAACCACAACCACCGCGTACTCCCGGTCGAGCTGGATGTATTTGGCATTGATCTCCACCGGGAATGTGGACCCATCCTTCCGCCGGTGTTGACTCTCCATGATCGCGAACCCTGTCTCACGCATCTTTTGTCCCACCCGTGTATACAGAGACGGGTCAAGCAGCGGATCGATATCGTAGACAGTCATAGACAACATCTCTTCGCGGCCATAACCAAGGTCGAGACAAGCTTTCTCATTGACATCGAGAAAGTGAAGCGTCATAGGGTCCACCACCTCTATCGCATCATTCGATCCGTCGATCAATTTGCGGAACAACGCCATTGATTCCTCGGTCCTCTTGCGCGCCGTTATGTCCCCGCTGACCCCCACCAGTTCGATCGTCACCCCGTTCTCCACGATGACGTTGACAATCTCATGCAGCCACACGATTCGGCCATCCGCTGCAATCATGCGGTACTCCAGCTCGTGATTCCGTTGTTCCTGCACGGCCATTGCAGTCAAGGCCACCGTACGCTCGCGATCCTCCGGATGCAGGTGCTCTACCCAAAATGACGGATCTTTCAGCCAACCTTTCACTGGATATCCAAGGATGTCTTCGACGTGCTTGTTTACAAAAGTAGTCCGGAAAGTAGTAGGTTCTGCTCTCCGCAGGATCGCCCGTACCGACTCAACCAGCTCGCGATTGAGGACTTCCAGCTTCCGCGCGTCGCTCTTGAATCCGGCCTTGGTCAGTTGCTCCTCCAAGAGTGCAACGACCGCCAGAAACAGTCCACAAGCGAGTACCACCAGCAACCGAAATGTCCGCAGGCTTGGGGGTTCATCCTGTCGAAGCAGTTCGAATACCCCGATGGCGGGCACCGCCACCACCACGGCCATGGCCAGTAGCGAAGTGAGCTTGCTATCCTCGCGCATCGGGCTCCTCCGCCGAGCTTCCAGCTGGTGCCAGGTATCGAGCGTGCAGCGGCACCCACAGGAACCAGCAAACGGCCGCGTTCTGCGCCAAAGAATACAAGCTTCCGTTGTAATGCTTTCCCAAATCAATGGCCATGTTCGCCAGCGTCGAACTCACCGCGTACAATGTGGATGCTCCTAATAGATGGTAATAGATTGAATTCCACGGACCCTGCGCGCGACGAACCACCACGCACAGAATCAGCACCAAAGCCAGATTTTCAATCCCGTACAGCGTTGTGAACCGCGGGTTATAGATCGCCGGGTTCGCGAGCAAATACTGGTACGGAAACAGCGCAAAAGCGTAAAGAAAAACCCAAGCGGCCAACAGGAAAAGAAAAGTCAAGCTCGCTCGGTAGGCTTTCTGGTCGGATCGATTCAAATGTGGCCGCATCACCACCGCCGCCATGAGCGGAACCAGGTGAAGAAAAAGCGCCGGATCAGCTATTGAACTGTCTGGCACGTCGCTGTGCCTCAAAACCGCATAATACACATAAATCCATTGGTCCAGCGCCCATAGTCCATAACCGACCGCAATAAATACCCAAAAAACGCGGCGACCCAGCCTTCTCTCGATTGCGTTCTGGATAGCGAATCCGGTCGCCAGAAGAAGCAGCAGAAAGTAAATGCCAGTCCCGTACGGGGCCAACTTATCACCCAGCCCCAGGCCAAGCGAGAGGATAGCTTTGATCGCAAGGAATCCGAATAGCACACTTGACCAAACGGAGAGCGAAAACCGATGTCTGGGAGGCCCGGAAGCGGTGACCTTCATGCACTCTCTCCCGAGAGCCTTTGCGCATAATCGCTAAAAATCGGCACCACGACGCAATCCTTGATCCAGCAAGAAATGCGGACAGGTAAGCTGCTAGTCGACTTCAAATCACGTATTGAGCCATCTTGCTGCAACACTTGCAAAGGCAAAACGACTCGCTCCCTATTTTTTCGTCATTTCCTCATTGGTTTGAATATCACATTCCTTCCGATGCAGGGTAGACGATCTTGGTTTCCGCAACTCAGCATGTTCTGTCCAAAAGATGGCGCAACGCGTTTAAAAAAGTAACTTGAGGTGGTAAATAGGTGCGGCATTGCGGCAGGCATCCGTTCACAATTCGCGGACATCACTTTGATTCATCCGCCTGGAGGATGCAGCACTTAGATCGCGAAACGCCGTGCTTCCAGGGTGGATACATGCGGATGCTGCTCAAACATGCGTACCACCTAACACATGGGTAGACGCGAACCTCCTCCTTCAGAGCTTAGATGGCCTGACGAGCATCACGCCGTTATGCTTTCGCTCAACAAAGTCGCACACGGCATGCCAGCCATAGACGATGCGCTTCTGTTCCCGGAATGGTGTCATTCCGCAAAACTGTGTCAAGAACCTAAGCTCCGGCACCGTCACTTTTGACAATTCCACCTCCTCAGCTCTGCGGGCACAATCTTGCCGTTCTGGAACGTAAATTTCACATGGAGACAGAGATGCATACTCGACGCCGCATAGGAGTAATTCTCGCAAGCAGCGGAGTCGCTCCTCGATCGCAGAATCGCCGGATCGCTCCTGCCAGACTGCACTCGAGCTTGGCTTTCGCGAGCCTGCTGACTATCTCTGCTGAAAGCTTATGACCTGTCCCAAGTGCAACGCGCCGCTCGTCGTCAAGCCGGTACCGGGCGCGCTGAAATTCCCGCAACGCCTCGAGTGTCCCGTGCATGGCTGGCTGCCGGAGAGAATTACGCCGATCCGCATGCGTTTTCACAAGGACCGCCCGGACTGGTAGCTCAGCTCGATCACATCGCTCAGCTCGCTCGGATCCTTCCGGATGCTCCGGTCGCGCGAGCCCGGCACGCGGCAGAGATAAAGCGTAGAATGGCTTGATGCCGTCCATGCAGGAACTCGAGAGAACCCCTCCAGCCCAACTCGCGGCCATGTGCCAGCGTGTCGCGGACAATCCCGGCGCGTATTTGCAGGACGCATCCGACGCAGCATCCAAGCTGAAAACGGAATGGGATACCTTGCAGTCTTTTCCAAACCCGAACTACGCCGTGCAAAAGAAGATCGAACAGCAGAAGGATCGCCTGGGCAGGCGCATGATTGAATTTCTCACCAACATTCTCTAGGCGCGCACCCACTCCAATCGCAGCACAGCTATTTCTAGCCACTCGCCACTAATCACTAGCCACTGCCTTTTTCCCAAACGGTTTTATGCCACTCAGCTCTTTCTTGCTTTCCCAGGAGGAACCAGTGCCACCGAAGCCTCGCTCGTCAGCAAAAGGAAGGTGAACGACTCTTGCAAGTACAGCCGGACAGCAGTATCCGTGTGGCTGAGATAGCCAATAGAAACATCCTGCCCGATATGCAAATCAAAATCGCCGCCGCGCGTCGTCAGCACGAAAGCTCCGGTAATCGCCGGCGCCCAGATAATCTGATCCTTCACCAGCCGCTTCACGTGCTCCAGCACCGGATATCCGTGGTCGCTCGTCTCCGCCAGTGCGGTGTATGCATCCGCGCCGAGCAGCACGGCGTAAGGTCCGTTCACGCCCACCAAGCGCAGCTGGCTCAACCCTTGCGCAATGGCGTCCGGGTACTCGCGCACATCGGCTGGCAGCGTCTTGATCGGATTGCTGGTCCCTTGGCGTACGCCGCCAATCGCGGCGGCAGCATATCCATCAAAAATCGCGCGGTCCTCGGCGAACGCAATCTCGCGCGCCGCGTCCTTCGCCGGCTGCCAATCGGAATCATTCGCGCCGCGTTCCACGTCGTCAATCCCCTGGCGATCCACCTCGAACGCAACACGCAACTCCACCAGCGCCTTCACCTCGCGCTGCCTCGCAAGAATTCCATCCGCCGGAGCCGCGATTTTCCGCAGGTGGCCGGTGCCTACCGCCGAGAGTTCCGTGCCGCCCGGCGCGTGCATGTCCACCACCCGCCTTCCGGCCAGGTAGCGCTTGAGCGTCCGTGTCGTTTCCTCTTCGATGGAAGCCCACGCCTCATCTGAAATCGGGGCCAGCTCACGATGCAGATTATTCATGACCGATGTCTCCTTTAAGTGATCCGATGCCCAGTGAACCGTCTTTGTTCGGCCCCGCGGATTGGCCCGTCTCGTCCGCGCCCGCTGTGTCCGAGGTGTCGCAGGGCTTGTCGGAAGCCGTGTCGCCGGCTGCCGTCTCGTCACTCACACCTTCCAAAAATGTCGCCGACGGCACGAAAAATAAATTCCCCGTAACCGCGCGGCTGAAATCCAGCAGCCGGTCGTAATTTCCCGGCGGCCGCCCGACAAACATGTTCTGCAGCATCAACTCAATCGTGCTCGGCGACTTGCTGTAGCCGATGAAATACGTTCCGAATTCACCCTGCGTCGGCCGCCCGAAAGGCATGTTGTCGCGCAATATCTTGATCTCTTGCCCGTTCTCTTCGATTGTAGTCAGCGAGCTGTGCGAGCAGGTCGGCTTTACGGAGTCGTCTAGTTCGATGTCCGAAAGTTTTTTGCGCCCGATGATGCGCTCCTGCGCTTCGGTCGAAAGCTTCTCCCATCCCGCCATATCGTGCAGATATTTCTGCACGATCACGTAGGTCCCGCCTGCAAACTCCGCGTCCTCCGCGCCAATGGTCACCGCGTCAATCGCTTCCTGTCCCCGCGGATTCTCGGTGCCATCAACGAAGCCAATCAGATCGCGATCGTCAAAATAACGGAAGCCGTGCACTTCATCCACTGGCTCTACCGCATCCCCCAGACGCGCCATGATTTGCGTCGCCAGCTCGAAGCACAAATCCATGCGCTTGGCGCGAATGTGAAACAGCAGATCGCCCGGGGTCGCAACCGCGTGGCGCCCCCCGGAGCGAATCTCGCGGAACGGATGCAGCTCCGCCGGCCGCGGCGCCCCGAATAGCCGGTCCCAGGTTTCGGACCCAAACCCCAGCACGCAGGAAAGCCCCGCTTCAATGTCGCGAAATTCCACCGCGCGCAAGATCGCGGAGAGATCCGCGCAGAACGACCGCAGCACCGCCCGATTTTCCGCGCCGGGTTTTACCGTCAGCACCAGAAATATTGCAGCGCGGCTCAGCCCTGCGGCGATCGGCTGCGCCAGCGAGCGCACGCCCTCGGGCGCGCTACCTGCACTCTTCGGATTCGGCTCCATCGATTCTCATCCTGACGGCGCGCGAAAACTCGCCCTGCGCAGCAGCACGCGCGCCTCACCGGCAATTGTTTGGGCGGCAAGCTTACCATCGCCCGCCGACAATCGTCCACAACGCCTCTGCACGCCGCCCCACGCCAAAACGAAACACACCTTCGGCGTTGTGGAGTAGAATAGGTTAGCCATATGAGCGAAATGCCAGCTGACGTCTGTGGAAAGTGCGGAGCCGCGATTGACAGCAATCGCCGGGTGGACTTCACGCTCAAAGACGGAACGCGCGTCTGTGATTCCTGCTTCGTGCGCGAAACCCCGCGCCCCAAAACCGATCGCCCCAACTGATCGCCACCTGCGAGCGCCAATCTCCAGATTGGCGATCCCGCCGCCGCTTCCGCGCGTCAGCCACGGTAGGGGCGCTGCTTGCTGCGCCCCAGCTTGGCAAGGCGTCAGCCGCACTGGTCGCCGCAGCGCCGCACGTTCTACGAAATCACCACCTGGGCCGCCACGCTTTCCGCCCGCGCCGCCCGCGGCAACCTCACCAAGAATGTAGTGCCGCTCTCCGACGTTCGCTCCAAAGTCACCGAACCGCCGTGATCCTGCACAATCTTGTTCACTATCGCCAGGCCCAGCCCCGTGCCGTTCGGTTTTCCCAGGCTGACAAACGGATCGAATAGCGTGCCGGAGATCGCCGGCGGCACGCCCGTACCGTTATCCGCCACGCGCACCTCGAAAGAATCGCCGAGTGAGCTAATCTCGATTTTCACATAACCTTGCGACGGCACCGTGGCCTCGCACGCATTCAATACCAGATTGAAAAATGCCCGCTCGATCTTCTTGGGATCAAATACTCCGTCCATGTCGCCCGCCGTGCTAATCGAAATTTCCAGATGGCGGAGTTCCGGCCTGGCACGCACGGCATCCACCGCGCGTCGTATCGTTTGATTCAAAGATGCCGGTATCGGAGCGATGGAGCTTTCCTCGCGCGCTAATTCGCGCAGCGAATCCAGCAGATCCACCATCTGCTCGGAAGCGGTCTTGATTTCCTCGTAGATCTCGTCGCGATTCAGCTTCAACTTTTCCGCTTCGTAAAGAAACTCGGCGTTGGCCACCACTGCCGCCAGATAATGCCGCAAATCGTGCGAAATGGAATTCGCCGCCCGGCCCACGGCCGCGATCCGCTCCGTCGCGAATCGCCGCTGCTGGAACGCCAGCAACTCGCCGCGCATTTTTGAAAACGCTTCGCCCAGTTCCGCCACTTCGCTGCTTCCCCGCGGAGTGATCGAGTACGTATAGTTGCCCACGGCCAGCGCGCGCACGCCGGCCACCAGGTTATCCAGCGGATGCGTAATGGTCTGCGCGACGAAACCCAGCAGCAGCGCAGCCAGCGCCAGCGCCGATACTCCCAGCAGAAAAATTGTCCGGTTCAGCCGCCGCAGATACGCGTTCGCAGGCTGCAAGGACATCAGCACGTAACACGTCACCGACGCCGGCGGCCCATGGTGGATTACCACCGATGCCGTCTGGTATTGCTCGGAGCCCAAATCCATTTCCCGTGTGCCGGCCTCCGCGCCGGCGCTCTTATCAATCAGCTGCTCCAGTTCCCGCTGGTCCGCGGCTGAAAGAGTGGAGGCGATGATCTTGTCGCCGGTGGTCAGTGCAATCTGGCTGCCGGACACCAGCGCGAGCTGCTCGGCGACGGTGGCATCAATCTGGTAACCGACGGCGATAGACCCCAGCTGTCTGCGCTCCGCCGCCGTGCCGGACGTAATCGGCCGCAGGAATACGCGATACAGCTGGCTCTCGCCATACCACCAGGCCGCGTCATCGCCCTGCTCGAGGGATCTCGCCAGGTTTTCTTCCACCACCTCCGTTTTCCAACGCGGACTGGTGCCGTGAAATCCCAGCACGTGTCCATTCGTCCCGGCGAGCAGAAAAAGTTGGCTGCCGGCGAGCTTCCATAGCGGTTCGGACGCGTCCTGAATCGTCAGGGCGTGCTCAGTGGTCATCAAAGCTTTCAGGGTGGGAAGTTCGGCCAGCATCGCGGCGGTGCGCGAAAATTGCAGCTCGCGCTCCTGCTGCACATTTTCGAACGCGCGCAGCGAATCGTTCGTGCTCTGCCGCACGCCTTCATCAATTTCGGAACGCACGGTATGCCGCACGATCAAGAGCAGCGAGCCCAACAGAGCGCAAATGATCACCAGCGTAGCGGTCAAGAGTTGCGTGCGCAATCGCAATCGTGCCAAGAGGCTCCTCGACCTGCGGCGCTATATCTGCAAAGCTGTGGCGCTATCACCGGGCGTGAATTTGTAGCCGGTGCCGTGCATCGTCAGAAAATATCGCGGGCGGCCCGGGTCGGGCTCCAGCTTCTGCCGCAGCCGCAGGATGTGATTGTCCACGGTCCGCGTCGTCGGATAATTTTCGTAGCCCCACACTTCGTTCAGCAGTTCCTGCCGCGAAATCACCCGGGCAGGGCAGCGCGCAAAATATTTCAGCAACTTGAATTCCTGCGCGGTGAACGCCAACGTCCGTCCGCCACGCGTGACCACCATGCTGGTGAAATCAATCCTGGTATCGCCAAATACCAGCAACTCATGGGCCGCCGGTGCGCTGGCGACGCTGGCCGCAGCCGCATCCGCCGCCGCGGGCCCGCCGCGACGCATCGCCCGCCGCACGCGCGCCAGCAATTCTCTGGGGCTGAACGGTTTTGTCACATAATCATCCGCTCCCAGCTCCAGCAGCAGCACCTTATCTTCCACTTCGCAGTTCGCGCTTAGCACCACGATGGGTACCCCCGCGGCGTGCGCCTTAAACGCGCGGCAAACTTCCTTTCCCGGCAACCGCGGCAACTTCAGGTCCAGCACCACCACGCTCGGCGCTTGCTTGCGAAAACTTTCCAGGCCCGCGATGCCATCCGACGCAATCTGCACCCGCAGTCCGTCCGCTTCAAAAAGACGCTGCAACGTGCGCTGCATCGCCCGGCTGTCTTCCACCACCAAAACCGTATCCACAGATTTTTCCTTTGCTTGCAAAATGCGCTCCGGCACATCCATCCGCGAGAAAATAATCCGTCGCCAGCGCGCAGGATCGCGCCCCCGCACCGGCCGATTCTGCTGCCCCACACAGGGCTGCAAACACCCCCTGCATTGTAATCCCAACGGAGGTCCGTAATCTTCCATCGAGTAGATTGCGAGCGAATCCCCACGGCGTTGTCATCGCAGCGTTTGCCAAGTGTCAAAAACTTGTAAATTCTAGCGCTGGGTAAGTTTCCGATCATCGCGTTAATTTCGAGTTGGGCATTCGAGCGACTTCCCAGAACCCCGTT
>CAWBLT010000028.1:0-93925 GCA_963789665.1 uncultured Acidobacteriota bacterium
GTGCGCCACCGGCCATCTTTGTGGAGGACTGGATGTCAGGGCGTTCTTCGGAGGGGCGAAGTTCTTTTCATTGCGCTTGATGCGAAAGCGCTCAGCGCGCTCAAGACCACGAGTATCCATAACGCAGCGCGAATGGTGGAAAGCTGCGCGACAAACCCGATCAGGGGCGGACCGGCAAGGAAGCCAGCATATCCAGCCATCGTGACTACGGCGAGGCTGGGACCGGGTGCGCTGCCTTCAATGTTCCCGGCAGCGGCGAACGTATTGGGAATAATCGTCGCCAGACCTGCTCCAGCGCACGCAAATCCCACCAACGCCGAACCCGCATTGCCGAATAACAAGACGAAGGCGAGCCCTGCCGCAGCTAAAAGCGCTCCGTAACATACCAGGTGCGCGCGGCCGAGCTTCCCAGTGAGATAGTCGCCCGCCAGACGACCTGCGGCCATGGCGCCTGAGAACACCGCATATCCAAGAGCGGCCAGTCCGGGCCCGGTGAGAACCGAAATACGAAGATAAATTGCGCTCCAATCGGCGATCGCACCTTCCACGAGCATAATCGAAAATGCAAGAAGCGCGAGCGCGCCTAAGGTAACGGACCACGTGATCGTGCCTCGGGATGCCACTTTCTCGGCGTCCTCAGGTGCGGAGGGAAGCGGAAGCCACATGAATGCAAGCATGGACATTGCGACAAGCGCTATACCGGCGACCCAGAAGTGAACCCCGGCCGGAACCGCGCGTGAAGCGACGAATCCCCCTAACGCAGATCCGGCCATTCCACCCAAACTAAAGAGCGCGTGGAATGACGACATGATGTGACGCTGGTATCGCTTCTCGAGCATCACGGCGTGAGTATTCATCGCTACATCCATCGAACCACCCATCGCCCCGTAGAAAAGAAGAGCGACCGACAGCGTTAGGACCGTATTGGATTCGGCAATCAAGGGCAGTGCGAGGCCAAACCCCAACGTCGACCCAATCACGATGCTCAGACTGCCGAACTTGTGAATGAGCCATCCAGCGGCAGGCATGGCGAAGACGGAACCGATTGCCGCCATCATCAGCGACCTGCCCAAAACGGCGGGAGAAAGATGGAGGTGCGCCTGAAATGCGGGGATTCGGGACGCCCAGGTTGCGATGATCAGTCCGTGGATCAGAAAGATCAGGGACACGCTCACGCGTACCTGTTGCAGGCTGCGCTGCTGCATCAATCGGATTCCGTGCGATTCGAGCGCTTTGGCGAAAGGCGTTGCGTGACGCTGAGTTTGGCAGTAACATGCACGAAGCGGATAATACACGTATAAACGTGCATATTCAAGTGACTGCGTGCAATATGGTGCAAAATGAAACCGGAAGCTGAAGCAGACCAAATCGCTCTGAAGGAAGAGCGCCAGCAGTACATCCTGGAGCTGCTTGGCAGTGAGGGCCGAGTCCTCGCCGCGGACCTGAGCAGCCGATACAGGGTCTCTGAAGACACGATTCGTCGAGATCTGCGCGAATTGGCGCGTTCGGGAAAGATCCAACGGGTGCACGGCGGCGCCCTGCCTCGCCGTGCCGTGGCTGTTTCTTTCGTGTCGCGCGAACAAACGGACATTGAGAGCAAGACCGGAATCGCTCGAGCGGCGGCGGACATGATCCGCGACGGTCAGGTGGTGCTGATTGACGGAGGTACCACCAATCTAAGAATTGCTTCCTACCTCTCGAGAGAGCGTTCAGCAACGATTGTTACCAACAGCCCACCGCTGGCGCTGGCGTTGGCGGATCATCCGAAGGTGAGCGTGCTGATGCTCGGCGGAAGTTTACTGAAAGAGGCGCGGGTGACGGCGGGCATCGAGACCATTCGGGCAATCGAATCCATCCGCGCCGATCTGTGCTTTCTGGGAATGTGCAGTTTGCACCCGGAGGTCGGAATAACCGTCGGCGACCGAGAAGAAGCGTACGTGAAGCAAGCGATGATAGGGGCTTCAAGGGAAGTGATTGGCCTGGTTTCACTTGGGAAAATGGGGACATCTCTGCCATACCTGGTCGGTCCTGCTTCCCGACTGACACGTTTGATCACCGATGCATCAGACGAAGGTGTCCTGAATCCCTACCGCTCCCAAGGCATAGAAGTCACAAGCACGTAAAGCGAAGCGGTTCGACACTTCGTAGGTACGCCGTGTGGACATAGGACGGACCGGGACAAGGGTCCATGCTGCGCGAGCACGGGCTTCATGCAGGAGATTGTATTCCGGCTTCACTCGAGGAAATTTTTCATGCATGAATCCCACTACGCAAAGGGACAGGTAATAGCGCGAACCTTTCGTAAGGCATTCCGACGGATAACCAAGTATTTGCTGTTTGCACTGCTGGTAGCGATCACGCTCCAAGCACAACAAGGTTCGCCCTCTGCGCAGGCCTGGGCTGGCGTGGTACGCACGGCCGCCGGCGAACCTGTGGCCGGAGCGAAGGTCACGGTCTTCACATCCGGCGCCAAAAAGAACCGCAGCGCAGTTACAGGAAGCGACGGAAGGTTCGCGATTGCGGACCTGCGACTCGGGCCACATCGCGTGAGCGTGAAAATGCCCGGGCGTAGTCCGACAGCGCAAGTGGACGTGAATATTACCAGCGTCACAATTGTGCTGACGGTGTCCGATCAAAACGTGCTGTCGATTGCAGCCACTCCGCAAATTTCCGCAGGGGTCTCGAAGGGGAACCCGAGCATAACTTCGAACGCAGCCAGCGGAACAAGCGCGGACAAACTCTCCAGCCAAAAGGTAAATGAATTGCCGTTGAATGGACGCGACTTCAGCACGCTGTTGCTGTTAGCAGCGGGGACGATGACCGACGTGAATGGGCAGACGAATTTCACGCAGCAATTCGCCATCAACGGACAGCGCGGCGTCGAGGCGGTGTTCGCGATGGATGGTGCGGATATCAGCGATCCGGAAATGGGCGGGAGCACGTTCACGAATTTCAACGTAGATGCGATTCAGGAGTTGCAGTCAAGCTCGGGCTGGATGCCGGCGGACATCGGGCGCGGCGCGGCAGGTTTCACCAACATCGTGACACGGTCCGGGAATAGCGGTTTTCACGGGTCATTCTTCGAGTTTTTGAGGAACTCGGCCCTCGATGCGCGGAATTATTTCGATCACCCGTCGATTGCGGACCCGGGCCGCATCCCTCCGTTCCGGCGAAACGAGTTCGGATTTACGAACGGCGGGCCAGTCGTGTTGCCGAACGTGTATGACGGACGCGGCCGGACGTTCTATTTTGTGCAGTATCAGGGATTCCGGCAGGTGCTGGGAACGACCCAGGTGCTGGCTGTACCTACGGCAGCAGAGAGGCTGGGCCAGGACGTGGTGACGTACCCGGACGGCAGCACGGACACGCTGCACGTACCGGTGAATCCGGCAATTGCGACAGTGCTGGACCGTTATCCGCTGCCCAACAACCCTACCGGCGCGTATGGTGCGCGAACCTATGCTGCACCTTCCAACGTAAACACGGATGCAAATCAGTTTTCCATCCGCATCGATCAGAAAGTTGGCGCACAGGGACAATTGTTTGGCCGGTTCAATTACGACAATCTAACGGGACCGACAACAAATCCGGATCAGACGCTGATTGATCCGAGCTTTGGTGTGCAGTATGTGGATCGGCAGCGGAACGGGGTGATCACGTACACGCGCGCCGTGTCTGCGCACTTTCTCTGGTCGGCGTCGCTGAGTTTCACGCGAACGACACCTTCGTTTGTGACGCCGAACCACACCGATCCGGGCTTGAAGTTCATCGATGGCCTCTTTGAGGCGTTCAATGGTGCGGCGGGCTCGGTGACTTCGGCGTTCGGGAATTTGTTCCAGGCACAATTGAATTTTACGTGGACGAGCCCGCGGCACGCCGTGAAGTGGGGTGGGGAATCACGCCTGAATCGGGACACGACATACTTCGGTATAAGTCCCAACGGCGAGTATGATTTCGGTGGCGGAACAGTTTATTCGCCCGTGTTCATTCCTTCTGCGAGTGGACTGCATGATGTGCTGCCGGGTCAGCCTCTGCCAGACACGCTGAGCAGTCTGTTGCTCGGGTATCCGTATGGATACACGGTCGCAGTCGCGCCGCCCTACGCATCGAGTGGCGCGCAAATTGGGCCCGCGGCGATCAACCGGAATGACGTGAACGCCTACATCGAGGACACCTGGAAAATCAATCCGCAATGGACGCTCGATTATGGGCTGCGCTATGAGCTCTACACTCCGATTACGGAGCGGGCGCACCGGACGTCGGGTTTTCTGAATTCGTTCCCACCCGCGGGCGTGGGGCAGGAATTCTTGATCAATCCACAGCCCACTTATCAGACCGATTGGAACGGCTGGGGCCCGCGTGTGCAAGTGGACTGGAATGCGCCGCACGCAGTGCTGGTGCACATCGGCGGTGCGATCACAGTGATTCCGCCGAATATCTGGCAGGACAATCTTCTGACCGGGTCAACGCCTTACGTTGTCTATCCGCGCGTCAATGCAGCGCAAAACGGCGAGATTTCCTACGGATTCCAAATCACACCGGACGAATTGCCGCAGGTCTATAACACCGCGGGCGTGAACGTCTTGGCCAGCGGCGATCCGAAAAAAGTGCCGGCGAACACTGTGATGGACGTAAATCGCTACCAGCAAGATTTGGCAACGCTGACGCCGAGTCAGCAGCTCTCGCTGCTGAGTCTGGCGGGGATCGACCGGCGCTTCGGCAATGGCTACCTGCAAACGTGGACGCTGGGGCTGGAGCGGGCTTTCGGCGGCCTGACGGCCGACGTCGCGTATGTGGGAACAGCGGCGTTTCGACTTCCCAGAATGTCCTATCCAAACGCGTATCCCGGAGCGGATTCGGAATTTGCGCGGTTTACAAACTTCGACGGTAGCGGAGCGGTGACGGGGGGCTTCGGATTCGAGTCCGTGATGACGGCAACGTCGCACTCGTCGTACAACGCCTTGCAGACTTCATTGTCGGGAAATGTTGGGCACGGCGGTCCCTCGTTGCAAGCTGGCTACACCTGGGGCAAATCACTCGATGATGTCAGCGGCATCGTGGGAGGAGCAGGATCTACCGGGGCCGTGACGCAGTTTAGTCCGCAAGACCCGTTCGATACGGAAGCGGAAAGAGGGCCGTCAAGCTTTGATGTAACGCACGCCTTCACGTTGAGTGCGGCGCAGGATTTGCACTTCGAGCATTTGGGAAATCAGCCGGATCGAACCCACCTGTTAACGAAGGGCTGGGAGTTGCTGAGCATCTCGACGATCACCAGTGGTTCGCCCTTCACGGTTTATTCGGGTATCCAGCAGACGGGCGCGGGAACGATTGGCGCGGACCGGCCGGATCAGATTGGGATACCGGACCTATCGAGCGGCGGCAGTTCCACTCGACCGCGCGACGATTATTTTGGGCGGGGCGCGAACAACGCGAGTTTCTTTTTCATTCCCATCGGGATCGCGGGCGGCACCGGACCAAACTCCGGGCGCTTCGGAACGCTCGGCCGCAATACATTTCGCGGCCCGGCATATTACGATTTTGATTTTGCGCTTATCAAGACGACTCCGATTGGCCACCGCGAAAGCGGCTCGGAGCTGGCGGACCTGCAATTCCGCGCAGAGTTATTTAATGTGTTTAACATCGTCAACATGGGACTACCTGCGAACATCATCGAGGGCACAGGGTTTGGCATGATCAGCAAGACCGCGGGAACGTCGCGGCAAATTCAGTTTTCGCTAAAACTCATCTATTGAGGGAGGGTCGCGGCGACGCGAGGGATGTGAAGCAGATTGCGCAGCGCCGGCGGTTGCGCGAGGTGCTAGCTTGATGCGACTGCTGAGACTAGCTGGCCTGCGCTTTCGCGGATGGGCTCGATGCGGGGTGTTTGCGCGCCGGCTGCCGGGGCGGCCTGGGCTGAGGTTGGTTTGGCGTTGCCGAAAAAGGCTGCGCGGGCTTTTTCGAACGAATCTTCCGCCATTGCCTTGGTTTGTTTCATCTGGGCTTATTATTCTCCTGTTCCTTCGGCCTGCGATCAGCTTCCAGCCCCGTACCTCGTCGCGTCCCAATCAGGGTCTGCGGAGGGCTGGCACCGCGGTCCCTGCACCAAATTGTTTCCCATTGCGCCCAACTGCCTTCCATTACTACTGGGCGCAAGGATCAGGCGGGTAGGCCCGCAGAGGCTTCACTGCCGAAAGTGGCTTACTTTTGAGCGCTTTACGAGCTGGAGATTTTTTACTTTTCTTCGCCGCCATCGCAGTCCTCCTTGGCATTCGCCTTACACATAGGGATAGTGCAATTCAGCGACCGAACGTTTCATCCCATCCGCACACCGCCAATCACACATGCGCATGGACTTAGGCAGCGCGTGCGCAAAGCCAAACGTCAATCGCTGCCGGCGCGGGTGCTGAATGGTTCAACAGGCGTTGATTTATTCAATATTGGTTCCGGGTGCTGGGCGGGGGTTGGTGCGGGCGCTGGTGCTTCTGTGGATTCACTGGGCGGTTTATTGCGTCACTGCGGCAGCAATGCGGTCTGCACATCCATCGTGCGCTTTTCGATCGGCCTGGGCGCTGCGCCGCTGAGGTACAAACGCATGCCAGTGAAGTCAAACGTCACTGCATACGCGCGGAAAAATTGGTGCGCCACCAGGCCCGCGATGCGGAAGCCAAAAGCGTGCTCCAGCCCCGCCGGGAACGCGCCTGCGACACCGATAACGTTCTGCTGCCGCGCTTCGCCCAGGAACAATTCACTCACGGTAAAGGGCGCCAGGCTCACGCCCCGCGCTGCCGCCGGCAGCACCGATCCCGCGCGGTCAAACGACAGCGCAGACTGGTCCATCGTGGACTCCGGAGCAGTGAACCCGGACGCAAATCCCGTCGCCACCAGCAACAGCGCCGGCGGTGCATGGTTCACGCGCCCTCGCGTCACGATCAGGTGGTCGCTCGCCAGCCAGAAAGGCATCACGATCTGCTTTTCCGCCTGCGCGCGTGTTTCAAAAGCGCGCAAATTTTCCGCCGACCGCCGCCGCAGAATCAATGCGCCGTGCGGATAGTCCAGCGTCGCGAGAAAGTGATACAGCAGCACGGTGCCGATCACGCCGTCGAGCTTGCGCCCCGCGAAAACGGGCAGCGGCCGGATCCCCACCGGGACGTTCTGCACGTCGAAGTCGCCCAAGCGCAGCGAAGCCACGCGCCCGCGGCGCATCTCCGTCTGGCTGCCGTCGAGAAGCGTCGTGGAAATTCCGCTGACCGCGCTCAGATTCAGCCGCTTCGCAAAATCGGCGTCCAGTTGCACTTCGGCGCCGCCCGTATCAATCAGAAACTGCGCCGACTCGCCTCCGTTCACTTGCACGCGCACGATCGGCAGCGGATCGGTCACCACAAACGGCACGCGCGTTTCATCGGGCGGCCCGTCAACGGTGTAAGGCGCTGCGCTACCGAATGCTTCCAGCGGTTCGGCCCGGTCGGCGCTGCCCGCGGAGCGAAAGCAGCGCGCAGCCTCCGGGAATTGGTCGCGGCGGTAGTACACCTCGCCTAGCATATTCTGCGCCACGGCTGCGAACGGGCCACCTTGCGCCGCACGTCGCAGATTTTTCTCCGCGTCGTCCAGGCGATTCGCGAACAGATCAATCATGCCCAGCAGCGTGCTGGCTTTCAGATCGCTCGGATGCTTCTGCAACGCCTCGGTGTACGCAGATTCCGCTTCCGGGAAAAATCCATTTGCGAACAGAATGTCCGCGCGATCGAGCGCTGTGGCAGCGAGAAGGGAAGTGCCTGCGAGAAAGAGCAGCGCGATAAACACGATGAAGCGGCGAACTCGCATAATTTAGTAAGGACGCCGCAATTTATAATCAGTAAGCCGCACACATTCATTTATCGGCGCGCGATGCAAAAAACATTACGAAGTACACACGTGTGTGTGAAATTCCGTACAGGCACGCAACGTTGCGAAAATTGGTACGCGCGCAGTGCGTAGATTCGGAGCAGCCCGCGCGAAAATGCGGGACCAAACGCGGCACAAAATGTGGCTCGGGTTCGCCGCGCGAATTGCGACATCGCATACAAACTCGACTCGGCGGACCGGCGCAACTCGCGCCGGTTGGGGCCGCTTGTGGCCCGCTTGGGATTGGCGCGCCGATCACGAAGGCGCGGTGGTATCATGCGGCTTCAGGTTGCATCCAGCGCCCCGCTCGTTCGCCAAAATCGGGGCGTGCGGACGAACCAGCCCCGTCGCTAGCAATGCCATCGGCAGCCGCCATCGCGCGAGCCGCCAGAAAGACGAGACCCCAGTGCCAGACCTCAGCTCGGTCGTTGCCTCTTCTCTCGCCGGATACTACGAGGAAGTTCGCGGACGCACGCACCAATGGGTCGCGCCTCTTTCCACCGAGCAGCTTTGGCGCAAGCCCTATCCTTACGGCAACAGCATCGGCCACTTGCTGCTGCATCTCACCGGCAACCTGAGCTACTACATTGGCACGCAAATCGCGGGCAGCGGCTACGTGCGCGACCGCGAGCGCGAGTTCAACGAAGCGCGCCAGCTACCCAAGGAGCAGGTGCTCGCCGAATTCGATCGCGCGATTGCCATGGTCGCCGCCACCATCCGCAAACAGTCCGCCGAGGATTTCGCCAAGCCCTACTCCGCCGCGCTGGAGCCGGAGGCGCACGACCGCTTCACCGTATTCCTGCGCATGGCCGCGCACGCCTACCATCACGTCGGGCAAATGATTTATCTTTCGAAGGAAGTCACCAAGGCTGCACCGTGAAGCTCCGGAATTCTCACGCGAGGACGCAGCCCCAGGCGCGCTGCCTCTGCCTCTGCCGCGACGCTGAACACGCACATGGAGATGGAAGATGCTGAAAGATGCAAGGCGATTTGCGCTGCTGCCGATTTTGATTCCCGCCATCGCGCTAGCCGCCGGGCGGCCGCACCACTGTGGCTAACGGTCCGTGCATGACCATGTTCGGTGTAGACGGCCGTTAGGGTTTCATCTGCTCCAGTTTCGCCGCCGAACTCGGCGTAATTGATGTCGCCTCGCACGAAATCATCAAGCGCGTGCCGCAGCCCCGCAATCACCACGCAGCGCAATGAGCGAGCGCGTCGTCCGGGGGTGTCAAAATCCACGCAGGCGACAACATGTTGACAGTCGCTCGCCGGCTCTGTATATCCTCAAGGCCGTAAGGCTCATCGTTTTCAGGCAGATGCGTGCCCGGATGATTCGGGGCTCGAATTGCAGCCAATTCATGCCCGCACTTTATAGAGGAGGTCTATCAATTATGGCGTCCGCGAGTACGCCAGCGCCTGTCCCACCGGCGGCGCCGCAACACGCAGCAGAGCCACCGAATCCACGGCCGAAGTGGCAGCGGTACGGAACGCCACTGCTGGTCGTGTTGTTGGCGGCTGCGGTGGTGTTAACGATCACCCGCAACTGGAATTCCTGGGAGGGCGGCCACATCGAGCAAGTGACGGACGATGCTTACGTCCGGGGCGATTTGACGCCGCTGAGCACGAAGGTTCCCGGGCTGGTGCGCGATGTGAAAGTCTCCGACTACCAGGAAGTCCATAAAGGGAGATCTGCTCGTTACGCTGGATGATGACGATTACAAGGCGCAAGTGGCGCAGGCAGCTGCGGCGGTGGAAGCGGCTAAGGCTGCCATCGTAAATAATCAGCGGCAGCGCGAGCTGCAGGACGCGAAGATCGATCGTGCTGTGGCGGGAATCGATGAGGCGCACGCGCAGATCACGGCGGCGCAAGCGGGCATCGACGCGGCGCAAGCGGATGTGGTGCGCACCAAGGCTGAACGCACCCGGCAAGAGGCGCTGCTGCAGACACGGTCCGCCACGCAGCAGAAAGTTGAACAGGCGGTGGCCGACCAGGAGCGGCTGGCGGCGACGCTCGCGAGCCGCCAGGCTGACCTGGAGGAGGCAAAAACTCAGCTGCGCAGCAATGAGTCGGCGGCGGAGGCGGAACGCCGCGGCAAGGCCGTCCTGGAATCGCAGGACGCGCAGCTGGTGGCCGACCTTCACGCGAAGGAGGCTGCGCTCACCGTGGCGCAAGTTAACTTGGGCTACACGACGATCGAGGCGCCCGGTGACGGCACGGTGGGCGAAAGGCAAGTGCGGCCGGGGCAGTTGGTCTCTCCGGGCACGCAAGTGATTTCGTTCGTGAGCAAGATTAAATGGGTGCAGGCGAATTATCGCGAAACGCAGCTCACCAATATGAAAGTTGGCGACGTGGCGGAGATTGCCGTGGATGAATATCCGGGCAAGGTGTTTCACGGCAAGGTGCTGGAAATCGCCCCAGCCAGCGGTTCGCAATTCGCGCTGCTGCCGCCCGACAACGCCACCGGCAATTACACGAAAGTGGTGCAACGAATCCCCGTCAAGATCGCGCTCGATGATCCGAGCGTTGCAGCTACCTTGCGTCCGGGCCTCTCCGTCGTCGCTACCGTGCGCACGAGCCACTGAGGGGAGCGCACGATGGCCGCAGCAACCACGGCTGTACGTTTACCGCCACCAGAACAAATCGCGCACGGATTGGCAGCAGTAGCGCCCTCGGAACTCTCGAAGAGTCCGTTGCTCGGAATTCTGGGAGTGATCATGGGCGCCGGAATAGTGACGCTCACTGGCCGAATGATTTCGCTGGGGCTTGCGGATCTGAAGGGCCACCTCGGTATCGGCTTCGACGATGGTGCATGGATCAGCAGCGCCTTCAACATGGCCTTGATGTTCATCGGGCCTTTCACTGTCTATGTGGGCGCCCTGATGGGACCGCGGAAAATTCTGTTCTATGCGGCGTCGGCGTTTACGGTGATCTGCGCGTTCCTGCCGCTGATTCACAATTACAGTTTGCTGATTGTGGCGCTGGTTTTGGCTGGGTTGGCGTCCGGCACGTTCTACCCGCTGACGCTGACGTTCGCGCTGCGAAATATTCCTCTGCGGTTCCTGCCGTTCACGATCGCGCTTTACGCCACCTTCGTTGACGGCGCGGTGAACATCGCCCCATCGCTCTACGGTTGGTACCGAGATCATCTTTCCTGGCACTGGATGTTCTGGAATTCGGCGGTGATCACACCGTTGATGGTGCTGTGCATCTATTACGGGATACCAGCGAGTCCCGCGCCGAAAAGGTCGGGCGCGCCTCCGAGTTTTATGGCTTTTCTGTACGGCAGCCTGGGATTCGCGATGTTGTACGGCGCGGTCGATCAGGGGGAGAGGCTCGATTGGTGGCGCTCCGGAGTGTTCAACGCATTGTTCTTCGGCGGCTCAATCCTCCTGGTGGCGGCGACGATTCGGCGCCTGCGCGGTGCCAATCCTTTGGTGGACATGCCGTATCTGCGCCAGTGGAACACGCTGCTGCTGGGCGTAGGGCTGTTTTTGTTTCGCTTTTCTCTGGTGGCAACCATCATCCTGATCCCGCAGTCGCTGGGAATTCACGGGTTCGAGGCCGATCAAATTGGTCCGGCGATCATCTGGAGCGCAATTCCTCTGATTCTTCTGGCCTTTATCGCCGGGCTGCTGCTCTTGTGGGGACTTGATTCGCGGCTGCTCATGGCTTCAGGTTTCGTGCTCATCGCTATGGCCTGTTATTTGAACGCAGACCTCACCAGCGCATGGTCCGCTTCGAATTATTACCCCACAGAATTACTTATGGGAGTTGGACAATGCTTCGCGTTTGTCGGGTTGGTGGCAACGATTATCCTGCAAGGGATTTTTTCGGGGGGACTCTCGAAGCCGCAGTGGATTCTGACGTTTTCAGCGTTTTTTCATACCGTGCGGCTATTTGGCGGGGAACTCGGCGCCGTGTACATGGGCCACTTCGTTGCGCAGCGGGAAAAGCTCCACTCGAATCTTCTCGGCCTGCACGTGCAGAGCGGGAACTGGATCACCGACGGCAACATCCGTGCGCTGACGGCGGGAGTGTACGGGAAATCCGCGGGCCTGCCCGCCGCCGCGGGCCGGGCGGTCGATCTCGTAGGCGCCAGATTACGGCTACAGGCGTACACGCTGAGCATAAACGACGGATTCTACCTGGTGGCTTGGGCGTCCGTCGCCGCTCTGCTGCTCATCGCCATGCTGCGCGAGTCACCGTTGAGTTATGGCAACCTTAGCGGCCTGCAGCAACATTCGCCCGCGCCTCAGGAGACGAAATCATGAACGCATGTAGCAAGGCACTGACCGCCGGCCTGTTATTCCTGGGCGCGCTGACTTTCGCCCGGGCGCAGCAGCAGGCGGCGACTGCTCCTCGGCACCTCACTCTCCAGGAAGCCGTACAGCTCGCGCTGAAGCACAACCATGTGGTGCGCATGGCCGGGTTTCAGGTGGAGGCGAAGCAGCACGCGAAGGATGTCGCCAAGAGTGGTTACTTTCCCACGATAAAGAACGATAGCAGTGTGATCAAGCTAACTGACACGCAGTTCATCCAGATTGCCGCGGGCAGCCTGGGCACGGCGGCCGGAACTGCGATTCCTACCACGCCGGTGACCATCAATCAGGGCGGAAGAACGGTTGAGACCAGCAGAACCGAGCTGACGCAACCACTTACGCAACTTTACACAAGGGTCAAACCTCAGAATGACGCTGCGAGCGCGGAGTTGGGCGCCACGCGTGCCAACGCCCACGAAACTGAAAACGAAGTCGCGCTCCAGGTTCACGAGCTCTACTACCGCGTTCTGATCACCCAATTGCACCACAGCGCCACCGAAGCCCGCATCAAAGCGGCGCAGGACCTGCTGAGCGAGCGCACCGAACAAGTGAAATACGGCAGCGCCCTGGATGAGGACGTGATCGAAAGCCGTGCGCAATCGCTGCAAGCCAAGCAGGATCTGCTCACCACCGAGTTGCAGCTCTCGGACCTCACCATGCAACTGGACGACGTAACCGGGCTGCCACTGAATACCCAGCTCGAGCTCGATCCCAGCGTTCCGGGGGTTCATGACACTTGCGAGCTCGGGGAATGCATCAAAGTTGCGCTGCAATCGCATCCGGAAATCGTAGCGGCGCGCGAAGAACTGCGGAAAGCCACTGCCGGCCTGCAATTAAGCAAAGCCGATTATGTGCCAGACGTGACCGCGTTTGCCCATTACGATTACCAGAACCAGGTTCCTTTTCTCGCGCGTAACTTCGGCGTGTTCGGCCTTGAGCTTACCTATGACCTGTTCGATGGCGGGCGGAGGCGCGCGGCGGTGCACGAAAGCGACGCGGAAGTAGCGGAAGCGAAAGAGAACCTCGCGCGCGTAACCGAGGACGTGGAGCTGAAACTGCAGATTGCTTACAACAAACTGCAACGCACCAAGGAAATGGTGCAAGTCTCTGAAGAATTGTATACGCTGCGCGCGGAATCCAGCCGCGTTTCCGCGCAACAGCTGCAGAAAGGCGAGGCGCTGCAATCGCAGGCGCAGAGCGCCGTCGCGCAGGAGTTCGACGCCAAGACCACGCTGCTGCAGTCGCAGCTGGATTACATTCAGGCGCGCGACGAGGTAACGCAAGCGATGGGTCAAACTCCTGAATAGCCAGCAATGCGAACTAGCGAGCGGCGGTTTCGGCGCTGGCTGCCGGCACAAACCAAAAACAATGACCCAAGTTCTGCGCATCCCGATTCTGATTCCGTTGGCGCTCGGTGCCTTCGTCATCTTAGGTACCATCTTCGTCCACGCCCTGCCGGTGAGCGTGACGTTGGGCTTCCTGCGCCGCGCGCGCAGGCTGGGCCGCACCGGCAAGAGCTTCGGGAGCGATTTTGGAATCATCGTGCTGGCCATGCTGGCTACGTTCGTGGCGCACCTGATTGAGATCGCTTTGTGGGCTGCGGTGTTCGTGCGCTGCGGAGAATTTCTGGATTTCGGCACCGCGTTCTATCACTCCGCAGTCAACTTCACCACGTTGGGTTACGGTGACCTGGTCATGACGCCGCAGTGGAGAATGCTGGGACCACTGGAGGCAGCCGACGGGGTGATGCTGTTCGGAGTATCCACCGCGATGGTTTTTGCGCTCATCCTATGGCTGATTCAAGCCCGGTTTGCCGAGTTCAGGGAATAAGCCGGCAACTGTTCTTGCGGCAGCTGCTCGGCTGACAATAAAGCGTCGTTCGCCGCAGGTGTTCCGGCGAAATATAACTCACCAATACTCCGAACTTGGTTCTCCAAGGCGCCCAACGCCGCCGCGCGTAAAGGTGCCCCACCCGCCGAGGGTTCGTCTCCGGTGTCAGTATTTGCGCAGCCGCAAAAATGCTGACACCTTGATTCGTGCCCAACGCCACGCCGTGCATATAAGTCATTACTCCTCAGCGGTTTGAACGAGCCGCCGTCTGGCGGATGAATTGCCTCTAAGGCCAGCGTGCAAATTTCCAAGAACCGCGGGACGCAAACGACCAGCGCTGCTGAGCCGGAAGTTTCGGTTTGGCGGGAAGGAGGCCTGAGCATGAAACCGTTGCGCACTCTTTTTCTGGTGCTGGTGGCACCAGGGCTGATGTGGGCGCAGGTCAGCGCTCCGCAGACGAGTTCCTCGTCAAACGATACCGAGCTGGCTACCGAGCTGAAAGCTCTCCGTGAAGCGCTAGCTCAAACGCAGCAGCAGATGGCTTCGCAACAACAGGAGATTGAAGCGCTACGGCAGCAATTGAGCGCCGGACAGCCCGCCTCCGTCAGCGCCCCAGCCCAGGCGCCTCAAGTGATCAATGCGGCTCTGACGACACCCAGTCCCCAGCCCGTTAGCAGTTATAACGGCGCGAATGCCGGCCAGCAGCAAATACCCGGTGCGATACAACAAGAAAAGGAAGGGACCCCGACCTTCAAACTTGGCTCAGCGGATATTAGACTTGGTGGCTTCGTAGACATTGAAAATATATTTCGCACCACCAACACTCAGAACAATATCGCTACGAACTACGCCGCAATACCGTTCAACAACACGCCCCAAGGCAACCTCAGCGAGTATCGTCTCACTGCACAGTTTTCCCGCTTCAACATACGGGTCACAGACAAAATTGGCGACACGGATGTGGCCGGCTATTGCGAAGCGGACTTCAGCGGCAACGATGCGACCAACGTTTATCAGACCGTGAACGGCCACACCCTGCGTATGCGCCTTTGCTTTATGCGTCTCCAGCGCAGTAAGTGGGAAATTCTCGGCGGACAAACCTGGAGTTGGCTGACCCCCAACCGCATCGGAATCGGTCCGAATCCCGCCGAATTGGCGATCACCTACAACGAAGATCAGAACATCGGTGTTGGCTTGCCCTACACCCGTGCTGCGGAGCTCCGCGTCGCCTACCACTTCAACGAACATTGGGCGTTTGGCGTAGGCATTGAAGACCCCAACCAATACACAGGCACTTTCGTCGCCCTGCCATCGGCCTTTGCCACTACGGTTGGCCCGCAATTTGACAATGGATCCCAAATAGGAACTCCGAACCTTTTTCCAGACATCCTTCCCAAGGTCACCTACGACACAAAAATTGCAGGCAGACATTTCCATTTGGAAGCTGTGGGACTGGTCACGGGAGTGAGGGAAGCCGTCAAACCGATCGGCGAAACGACATTCTCAAAGCATTCGGCCGTGGGCGGCGGTGGTTCCATAGCCGGGAACTTTGAGCTATTCCACAACTTCCTCTTTCTGGGTAATGCGTTTTGGAGCGACGGCGGCGGGCGTTACCTGGTGGCTGACGGACCGCAATTGGTCATTCGTCCGAATCCCGCGGGAACCGACATCTCTCCTTCGCTGGTGCACGCCGGAGCAGGTTCCGTCGGCTTCGAATGGATAGCGAATTCGAGGTCTGCCTTCGCGATTTATTACGGAGCGGATTATTTCGGGCGGAATTTTTTCACGGACACCACGAATACCACCGCTCCAGGCACGATCATTGGGTACGGCGGCCCAGGCTCGCCGAACACCAACAACCGAGCCCTGCAGCAAATTACATTCGACTGGCTGCAGACCTTCTGGAAAAGCGATATGCACGGATCGCTGCAGTATTACTCGCAATATTCTTACCTCACGCGCGCTCCGTGGTTCATAGCTCCAGACAACCCGAAGAATGCGCATCTCAGCATGGTGTACGCAGGCATTCGCTACGTCTTGCCTTCGACGTCAGGCTTCATACTCCGCATTCCGTACCCGGGATCCAAATGATTACGTCCAGTTCACGAACGCGAGCAAGGAATTTTCAAGTCCGGGCGATTCGTCTCTTTCTGCCCCTCAATGGAGGTTTTATTCAGCCATGAGTGCATCGCAAGCTGCCACAAGCCAGACCCAGGCCCAGCCGCAGGCTCAGGCCCAAACACGCGCGTTTGTCATTGCCTGGTTCTTCACCGTCGTCTTCTATTTCCTGGAATATGCGGTGAGGTCTTCGCCCTCCGTAATGATTTCGGGATTGGAAGACCACTTCAGCACTTCGGCACTCGGCATCGCCACGATTCTGGGAGTGTATTACTACACCTACTCCTCGATGAGTCTGGTCGCTGGGGCTGCTTTGGATCATCTGGGAGCCAAGCGCTCCGTGCCCGTCGGAATGGCGATTCTGGGTTTAGGCTGCCTGCTGTTCAGCGTGCCGGCTGTGCTGGCGGGCGATATTGGACGCCTCTGCCAGGGCGCGGGCTCCGCATTTGCATTCACTGGCGCCGTCTATTTGGCGGCACGCGGATTCCCGGCGCGTTACCTCGCCACCGCTATTGGCGCCACGCAATGCGTCGGAATGCTCGGTGGCTCGGCTGGACAGAATGTTGTCGGGCCGATGATTGAGCGTGGTCTTGCTATTCACGTTTTTTGGGTCGGAATAGGAATAATAATCTTGGTGGTTGCAGTTCTGCTCTATATCTCCACGCCCAAGGAGCAGATCGGAGCGCACCTCCAAGAAGGCGGCTTCGGCTCGCTGCTCAAGCCATACGAAGTTGTATTTTCAAATCCGCAGTCATATCTCTGCGGAATTGTTGCTGGCTTGCTATTCGCACCCACCACGATCGGAGACATGATCTGGGGAGTCGCGGCATTTCAAAAGGATCTTCAGTTTTCCTACCACAACGCAGTGGTGATCGCTTCCATGGTTCCTCTCGGCTGGGTATTCGGATGTCCGCTGCTCGGCTGGCTCTCCGACCGCATCGGCCGGCGGAAACCGGTAATCATCGGGAGCGCGGCAGCGATGATGCTGGCGGGCGCGCAAATCGCGTTCCACCCTTTGCCGATTTCAGCGAGGCTGGGGATGTTCATCTTCGGCGTGGCATCCGGCGCCGCGATGATCCCCTACAGCATCATCAAGGAAGTTAATCCGGACAATGTCAAGGGCAGCGCGACCGGCGGGATCAATTTCCTCGTTTTCGCGCTTACCGCGTTGCTGGGCCCCGTTTACGCGCATCGCATCGGCCGGGGCACCGGGAACGTGCCAAACCTGGCGGTGCACTTTCAGAGGGGTGCCATGTTCTGGATTGCCTGCTGTGCGATGGCAATTGTGGTCAGCTTTTTTCTTCGTGAGACCGGACGCGCGGCGCAGCCGCAAGCGGTTCCAAAATGAGCTTGCAGTAAGGTAGCAGTTGGTTTTAAGTTTGCACGTTTTTCCGGAATCGCATGATGCGCAGAAATAAAGCAATTACCAAGGAGGACTGAGGCAATGGCAAACAGACTGGCGGATCAGTTGATCGCGAGACTTGCCGAAGCGGGCGTGGAAAGGATCTACGGTGTCGTGGGCGACAGCCTGAATCCCGTGACGGATGCACTGCGGCTGAACAACAAAGTTAAATGGATCCATGTGCGCAACGAAGAAGCCGGCGCGTTTGCGGCCGGCGCCGAGGCACAACTCACCGGCAAGCTCGCCGCCTGCGCGGGGAGCTGCGGCCCCGGCAACCTGCACTTGATCAACGGCCTTTTCGATGCCCATCGCAGCAATGCTCCGGTGCTGGCAATCGCATCGCATATTCCCAGCAGTGAGATCGGCACGGGATATTTTCAGGAAACGCACCCACAAAATCTGTTTCAGGAATGCAGCCACTATTGCGAGATGATCACGAATCCGGCTCAGTTTGAGCGCGTCCTGCACATCGCCATGCAGAGTGCCATTGCAAAAGGTGGAGTGGGCGTGGTCGTACTGCCCGGGGACGTGGTTGCATTGGAAGTACCGGCGCAAGCCGGCTCGCGTTCCCTGGTAAAGCAACGGCCGAGCGTCCGTCCCAGCGAAAAGGATTTGGCGCAGCTGGCGGACCTGATCAATTCCTCGAAGAAAGTTGCGCTCTTCTGCGGCATCGGATGCGAAAACGCTCACGACGACGTGGTCGCGCTCGCGGAGAAAGTAAAAGCTCCGGTTGGATATACCTACCGCGGCAAGCCGCACGTCGCATACGACAATCCTTATGAGATGGGAATGACCGGCATGATTGGTTTCGGGATGTGCTACGAGGCGATCCACGAATGCGATCTTCTGCTGCTCCTCGGCACTGATTTTCCCTACGACAAATTCCTGCCCACAAAGTGCAAGATCGCGCAAGTTGACATCCGGGCTGAGAATTTGGGACGGCGCAGCAAAATCGATCTCGGATTGTGGGGCGATGTGCGCGAGACGCTAAAAGCGCTGCTACCCATGTTGGATGGAAAGCAGAACGCAGACTTCCTGGCTAGCACGGTCGCCAAACACAAAGAGAAGCTTCGAAAAATGAATGTGTACGTTGACCACGTGGGAAAACGCACGCCCATGCATCCCGAGCCCGTCGCCGCCGCGCTCAGTGAACTTGCCGCTCCCGACGCCATCTTTACGGTGGACACGGGCATGTGCAACGTCTGGTCCGCCCGGCATGTTAAGCCTACTAAGAACCGGCGCATCATCGGTTCCTTTAACCACGGGTCCATGGCCAACGCGCTCCCTATGTCGATTGGCGCGCAATGCGCCTATCCCGGACGACAGGTGATCTCCCTGTCCGGAGACGGCGGGTTCGCGATGCTCATGGGTGACTTGCTGACGATCACGCAGTACGACCTCCCTATTAAGATACTTGTCTTCGACAACGGCGCTCTAGGAATGGTGAAACTCGAGATGGAAACTGGAGGATTTCCCGACTATCAAACCGACCTCAAGAATCCTAACTTCGCCAAGCTTGCCGAGGCCGTCGGCATGATGGGTGTGAGAATCGAAAACCCCGCCGACGTGACCTCGGGCCTCAAGAAAGCGCTGCAGCATCCGGGGCCCGCGCTCATTGATGTGGTGACCGATCCAAATGCTCTTTCCATACCTTCTCATGCTGACCGGTCCCAAGCCGTGGGCTTCGCGCTGGCCATGGGAAAAATGATTCTCTCCGGAAACATCGAAGAAGTTGTGGCCACAATCGAGGGCAACGTTCGACACGTCGGCGAGTCATTGGAGTCGCTCTAGACCGGCTGATATTCGAGACAGTTGAGCCTGGCGGGTGGCAGACCCTTTCACGCCACCCGCCGGAACATCTTAGAATTGCCGGTTGCCTATACCTTCGGTCTTCGAAGGGTGCGGCTTTCGACGCTACACTTTCGAGGACCGAAGCGAAATACTTTCCCGATATCATTTCGGACAGGTGGTACTAGTTCTGTACTAAATCTGGACCGCGTCTGTACTCACGTACAGCTGTATTCCCGCGTTAATTGCGCTAACCTCAGATTGGAAACCAAAAATGAAGTCGTACTCAATATCGAGCGACGCTAACCAGCACGCCATAGCTCGTGTGCCGAATACTTGCCGGCGGCCGAGCGGCGGGCCCTGTTCTGCTCAGGTGCGGACCCCCGAGGTCGGCCTGCCCCGACATCCACGGGTCGCGGATCACGGGTCGCGAGCCACGCATCTACAGGCCGAGACTTCTAAACGACACAAACGGCGATTAGAAATGGCTGCAACTCCAAGAAAACAAACCACCGGCCAAATTCTAATCGACACTAATTTCGCCTCCTGGCGCACTCGACGCGCCGCACAAATCTCAAATCACAAATCACCAATCACCAATCACTACTGACCGCTCACGCCACGTTTGCCTGCCTCTACCGACTCTGCTAAAGTAAACACGATGTCCTCCCTCATCCAGGAAGTCGGCGAAACATTCTTCACCCTTTACAAGGGCTTCAGCGTGACGCTACGTACGATGTTTCGCAAAACTACCACCGAAAGCTTCCCGGATGCTCCGCCCACCGTGCAACCACGCTACCGGGGAATCCACGTTTTACAGCGCGACGAGCACGGCTACGAAAAGTGCGTAGGCTGTTTTCTGTGCGCCGCAGCTTGTCCGGCGAACTGTATCTACATCGAAGCCGCTGAAAATACCGCCGCCAATCGTATTTCTGCGGGCGAGCGCTATGCGAAGGTCTACAACATTGATTACTCGCGCTGCATTTTTTGCGGTTACTGCGTAGAAGCTTGCCCCACCGACGCGATCACCCACGGCCACAGCATCGAACTGGCCCCCTACAACATCAACGCCCTGATCTACCGCAAAGAACAGCTCCTAGAGCCCTGGCCCCCCCGCACCAAACAATCTTAATTTTCAAGCACGTACGCCGCTGTATCTCGGGCGATCGTTAGCCCACGTTGGCCGCACGTGCGCCCGCGCCCCGCATTCGACGCACATGCGCCAGCTCGCCGCATTCGTCGCTAAGTGGAGGAAAAGCTTAGGACTTAGCGCGGTCGCGCTAGCACTCACGGCATGTGCACGCAGAACTTGTAGCCGCCTAAAGCGTCGATCTTCAGGCAGAGTCGCCCACAAGGGTCGTTCGCAACCCAAAGATCAACGCAGTCCGCGCCGTCGTCGAACTCTGCGGATTCGCATGCCTACGGCCTCTCCTCGCCCAGTGCGCAAGTCGCCCTGGCAATCGGCTACCCTATCTATTCCAGTCCCCGCCATCGTGCCAATCCCCGCCATCATTCCGATCAAGTGTTTACAGCGCGCTCTAGTCCACAAGTCACGCCGATCGAACCCGACGCCAGGTCGGCGCCGTCTCGCCGATATACCGGCACGCTGCAAGCCTCGAACCACAACAAGTTAGCTCTCGTAGCGCGCGCGCACGCCTATCTTCCGGGAATGGATAGGCTAAGGTGGGCGAGTATGTGGTTGATCGAGCGGTGTGAAGCGATGAGAGATTTCGTCAGGAGTGAAACTTCTGTGGGGGATGCGGCGAGCGCTGAACAATTTAACTTGGGGTGGCGGAGACTGGTGCGTGCAAATGGATCATAGGCGGCGCCGATACAACACCGATACGATTTCAGTTGTGTACCTTGCACGAGAAGCGAAGTGCGAGGCAGGCGAAGTTTTGTGCAGGCTTTGCGCATGGTGAGACTGAACGGTGTGACGGCTCTACGCGATGGCGCCGAAGAAACGCGAGAATGTGCAACACCGATGGTGCGGACGTCGCTCGAACATGACGCAGACTGGAGGAATATCGAGAAGTGGCTAGCGACGGCCGAAGCGGCGGGCGAGCGAAAGTAGTCACCAAAGTGTGTAAATAATTCGGAGTTGGTGTGGAAGTTGCGACGCTGAACCTCGGCAAAGGCCTTGGGAGCGAAGAGCGAAGAACGCAACACGTGTGGCCAGTTTATCGGAACTATGCCACCGAGCCGGTCCCGAGTCAGTTGTGAGCGACGAAACGCACAGCGCTCTAACGAACCTGTCGAGATCTGAAGTTGTCGGCGATTTTGAGAGTGCTGAACCGTCTTGACGCATGGAGGTTGAGTTGAAGCAAACGTTTCGGCGTGGAATCCCACGTTACGACGCGCGTTACGAAAACTTTCAGAAAGCAACAATCGTGCGACGGCAACAATCGGGGAGTTGAGCAATGGTTCTATCGAGGATGGACGTGAACAGAGAAGCCGGGCGCGGAAGTCAAAGGTCTGGAAAAAATGGCAGCGCCGGTGATGAGCGGACGCACGGCGAATTTGCGTCGCGGCTTAACAACACGCATTTCATAGAACTGGTGCCGAGCGCGATAAGCGTCGTTGCGGTATCTGCGTATCGATCGCACCAGTCGAAGGAAGCAACAACGATGCGTTTACAACGGCCCCCAGCATTTCTTAGTTCCGCAGAACAGCCGCTTCGTGACGCAGCGAAGATTGTCGCAGCGAAACGCGAACTGGCGGCAGCCGGGGCAGATCAGTCCGGCTGGTGGCCACCACAAATGAACATCGCCCGACCGAGCTTGCCGCGTTACGGCGCAGGCGTGGAGGCCAATTCACACCGAGCGGCGCGAGCGACGAGGGCGGAGCACTTGTCAGAACCGCGGAGGCGTGGCGAACAATGTAATGCTCGGGTTGAATCGAACTGGATACGGCGTGACCTATCTGCGAAAAAACGCTCCCGGAAACTTCCATTGCATCGCTTTCTGGGAAGGGCAGAAACGGGCAGGCTAAGTGTGCACCGGGCGCGCGGCAATTCAGCAGTTCGATCGAGTGGGCACCAATGGAACGTGCTTTACAACGCGCGAAATGCTCCAGCGAGCGAAGGGCGGCGGCGGCATCGTGCGAAACTGGCACGCGCCGAAACGGCAATTCCAATTCGAGAGCCACGCCATCGTGAAGTTCGAGCATCGAGCCGTAAGAACATTCGGGCGCAAGTACATCGTCGATCGGCGGGAGGAGATCTCCAGGGTCATCCGCGAGCCCGCGGAGAGCGAATTCCGGTGAAACAAGTTCACCCGCTGCCGCTTGATTCGGTACGGGCTCGGCTTCAGGTGCCTGGCGACCTTCGAGTATCCAACGCGCGAGGCGCGCTTCGATTTCGAACTCGATCCATTCCTCGACGATCTCGTGAAATTCTTTGCGGAGATTCGATATGCGATTGAGACGAGAGTGTTCAAAACCTTCAAGGCAATTTTGGGAAAACGTCAACAGAGACTCGAGCGGCGGGTGTGTGCTGCCCATGGGTCGGCCCTCCCCGGATTGTAGTCTCCCCAGCGGCGAAGACAGGGATGCGACCGTAACACGTAAGGTACGTGTCGCGATAGTACCGCAGTCGCAGTACTTGAGGAAAAGCACGGTGAGCGCTGACCAGAGCGCGTGATGCACGCCGCCGCGTTGCACGGATGTTCCCGAAGACACGCGATTGCGCGCGAGCGCGTGAATGGACAGAGACGCACACATCATTCCGGGGAGGCGATCGTGCTCGACGACCGCACACAAGAGTCTGTGAGTGATGGAAGTTGCGCGCGGGAAGATTCCGGTGCGGAATTAGCGCGACGACGAAGGATCAATCGCGAATGCATGCGCCGCCGCCGTGCGGACCCCTCGCGCTGTGCGCAAGAGCGAGAGAAACGCAAATACCGGCAGCGCAAAATGGCCGCGAGTTCTGCGCCCGTCTTGCCAAGCGTGTCTCAGCCGATGGGACGCGTCTGCGCGATCTGCCATCTGCGTGCGGCAGTAGAAGAAATCATCAGACTCGAACCTTCAGAATCGACGCCCGGAGGATATGTACAAGTGAGGTTGCCGTACTGCGGGCGTTGTTGACGATTGGCGTTCGCATCAGGTGATGCACAGTTTTGCGCGCCAGCAGGTTCGTCGTTGGGGAAGCGTTGGGAAAGCACCATTGGTCGCTGCATCGCGTATGCGTGAAAAGAATTACAACACGGGACTCCGAGGCGTGCTGTTCGAAGAGCGTCACTACGCACGGATGGGTGCGGCGATCTGGCTCTACGGATGGTTAGTGCTGCGACAGACGCATCAGACCGGGTCAACTGGCTGGGTGCTCGGCGGAGCGCCGGTCACTTATCGCGAGATCGAATGCGAGACTGGATTCAACCGGCGAACGCTGGAACGTTGGATGAGCTTGTTGCGGCGGAACGCCTACATCGCCACCGAAGCAGCACCGGGCGGCGTGATCGTGCGGATTTTGAAGGCGAAGAAGCACCTGCAAGGAACGCGCCTTGGCAATCCGGTGGATGCGCAAAGGGCCCGCAAAGTTGCGGAGACGGTACGCAGAGTTGCGGGGGGAGGTCCGCAAACTTGCGTAGCAATTCGCCCTGAAACCCATAGAGCGGAACGAATTGCGGAGCGGATAGGTAGTTCATTTGTAGAAAGAATAAAAGAAAAAGCGCAGCAAGAAATTCACAGGGCTGTGGAAATCGGCGAAAGTCTTAAATCGGACCGGTCACGGGAAGACCGAACGATTAATCAAGACCAAGCCGCGGAAGAAATCCAAAACTGCGAACGGCGCGAATTCCAGCAACAGTTTCGCAACGCACTGCAAAAACATGACCTGAAAAGCTCCTATCCAGAAAAAACCAACACCGCAACGCAAACCCGGAACTGCAATGGGCACGAAAATTATCAGCACGCCCTAAATCCAACTGGAAAGCACAGTCAGAGGCCCGTCGAGTGCCAGCCGTCGCGGCCACCCACGCAGCAAACTTTTCCTTGGCAGCTACGTGAACGCATGCGTTTGCTTCGCGCGGAGCGCGACGAAGCAGTGCGACGCGAGCTTGCCGTGGGAACGGGCCCGGAGGTGCGACGCCCATGATGAATCATGTGAAGTTCCGTAAGGAAGTAAGCCACGGAGGTGTGATTCCACGGGGATGGCAGCTGGCCTGGTACGAACCGCGCCGGCGGGTCGGCGTGTATTACCCGGTGCCGTTCCACTGGTTGCTGCGGGCGATTCGCGAAGTCGTGCACCGTGTGCGCGCGGCCGTGCGCGCGCCCGGGATCGAACGGGCGGAAGTGTTCCAGATGCAGCGCGCGCATCGTGAAAGGGAACTGCTCGCGGAGGAGTACGCGCGCGGTTACATGGCGGGATGGCGCGAATGTTTTCAGACGTGCCTTTCGGCGGTGGAGGAGGAAATCTCCCGCGTGGATGATACGTGGGACGTCGGATCATTTCTCCCCGCGGCGCCCAAGCCCCCCGGGACGGATAACTGAGCACGGAGAACTGAGATCGGAACCGCACGAACTGGCGGCGAGTGGATCGCGAACCGCGATGCTGGCCAGCGCAGTCTCTGGCAGAGGCGCGACACGGGCTGGACATCCAGCTGCCGATCAACGAACGCAGGGCGCGCGGAGGAAAAATGAAAGCCACGGAAATCTTCGATACGTGCTACGGACGCTACCGCAGCTTGCATGATTGGCTGGAAGAAACCACAGGAAAAGTGCGCGCAATTGATCTGGAATCGCCTTCCTCAGGATACTCCTGGCGTCCAGCGCGCGGGCGCGCCTGCGAGTACCTAGCGGACTTCGAACGGATCGGTCGCCAATCGTTGCGCCGGCCGCAATGGAAGGGCCGGCTCAAGCTGTTCGAAATTTATTTTCTGCACAGCATGGAATACCGCGATGCGATCAAGCTGGTAGGCGTTGCGGAGGGGACCTTCGATTACTGGATGCAGGAAGTAAAGCGCTCCGCGGGCCGCGAGTATTCACGGTGCGGCTTGTTTCCGCCGTCCAGGTATTTTCATTCGTGAGCTACGATTTCCGGTTGGTCGCTTGGAAGAGTTGCTTGAAGAGCTTAAGCCCGCCAGTGAGAGGTATGGCAAAGATGTTTTTCAGGAACGCGCTGCGCCGTTCCAGCTTCGCCTCGATCGAATCTTCTTCCGGTTGTTTGGCGGCAACCACCGCGCCGATATATTTCACGAAGTTGATTCCGCATTTTTCGCACTTCACGCCGGTGCGTTGTTTGTTGCCGCAGGAAGGGCAGTCGAAACGCATCGTCATATGGCAGCGTTGGCAGAAGCGTGCGACTTCGCGCACCGCCGCGCCGCATTTGGGGCAGGGAATTGTTGCCTGGGGAATTGGCGCTGCTGTGGGGTCCCAGGCGTTCGCAGAAACTACTTTATCTTGGCGAGTACCGGTCGTGCGTGCGGCGGCTTGCGCAGCGGCGTCAGCAGCTGAGGAGTTCCCAGCTACGGAGTTCGCGTCCGGTCGCGCACGTGTCGGATCGAGCGTCACGCGCGGCGCTACGGCGGGCGCTGCATCGGGCGGTTTGCCGCCATTGTGACCCGAAGATGAACCGCTGCTCATACCTCATCTTAGCGGAGACGCTCGCCGCATTCTGTACCGCGTAGAATCGTGCCCTCCCAAGGGTACCCTGTACGGCGGTACAGGTATCCGCCGACGAACCCGATCACGATGATTTGAGCCTCCGCCGGCGCGGAATCCGCGGCGCCTTCGGAATTTCCGCGGCGCGCGGAGGTCGGCTGCGCGATCCCGGAAAACGTGAGTGAGCTTGCCGGTTTCGCATTTCCATGAATAACGATGGCGGCGACCAACAGCGAAAAAGGAAAGCGTTGCAGTACGCATCGTCTCGCCCGCGGGGAAGCAAATATTGGCACGGCGCTCGGCGTCTCGCATCGTACTCTGCTCCAGGACTCAGGCTAACCTTCGAAGCCGACGGGATAATAGGGCTGCAAGGCCGGGACTCCGGTCCGTCGGATATTTTAGTTGTCCCCAAGTTGCCACTGGAGGCCAACCCGAATTCGGAGGCTATCCCTCATTGTGGTAATAGGTTACGGGACTCCACGCGGCTTGCCACATTGCCACACGAGGACCAGACCCTGCCCGAAACCGGTGCTAGCGATTCCTGACAACTTGTGCTATTATCGTAGTGGAAAGCGGTCTAATCTTAAGTGACACTTTAATTGTCTGAGGGGACCGGCGAAACCTTTCGCTAGGTAGCCGCGTCTAATTCGATCATGAGCAAAGAACAGCTGAAGGGCAGTGGGCGGTTAGTGCCGACGCGCTTGACCGGCGTCGAGTACAAAGTAAAGTACGGCATCGAACTCACCGAGGAAGCCAGAGAGCATGGCGGCGGATGGGGAGCTGCGCGCGGTGGCCGGTGGACCCGGTGCTCCGTGCGTGCGGCGCACCATCACCCGATCCCGGACGGAAGCTATTTCCTCCACGCCGATGATGGCCGCGTGCATCAACTGAAGTCCGTTGACGGCCAGTGGCAGTACCTGGCGATCATTTAGTTAGTAAGCGCGACCCCAGCCCGTGCTTGCACCTTCAGTGACGTCTGACAGCCGCGCTAGTGGTGTGCCTGGAACCCGTTTCCCACGGCGAGCCCGGTGCCCGGACGCTATCGTCTAGTTTTCTGCGCGTATCTCTTTGCTGACTTTGCCTCCTCCGTCGAGAAACTGAATCAAGGGATTGCCCGCGGCGTCGACGCGGATAATTATGCGATCGTTTCCCTGTTCATCTTTAATCCGCAGAGACGCGGATTTGTCGGGTGACCGGCCCAGGTAGATGCGGTTTGCGTCGCCGGTATGAGTGGTGAAGAATTTCTTCCATTCCGCATCCTGTTGATCTTTGGGCAATTTGTCGATCTGCAAACCAGCATCGTACGCTTCCTGAATCGGATAGTCTCCGCGTTCGCCGATGCGGATCGCGGAAAACTTATCCTGGTCCTCGCGACCGGAATCAACAGCAAAAATTTGGTCCTGCTCGTACTGGTCGAAACTCAAGTGGAAATGATTTTGGACCTTGCCGTCCTTGTCCTTCAGCCCGCCCCAAATCATACCTCCCATTTCGGAAGCCTCGTCATTCATGAACAGCAGGCCCGCAGCATCACGTCGGTCCGGCCGTGGATACTCTTTTCCGCGCATGAACGCTCCGGGAAATTCGGCGCGATCGGAGATAATCAAGCGTCGGCGTGCCGTCCGGTTCGACGAAATTGATGCGGTGCACCGTAAGTTGGTCGAACGATTGGCTGCGCGACGCCGCGAATCCGCAAAGCACGGTGACGGCGAAGACGATGGTGAGAACCCCCGAATAGATCGCAAGAAATCGCTGGCTCGAAAAAGTTCGCATGCGCTCCTCCTGAGTTGTCTGCTGCTAGGTTTTATACACGATTCATGCAGGGAAAAACTTGCGTTTCGTTGACACTGCTCGTGCACTCGCTGTAACCTTCGTCCCGCGGAAATCCTAGATTTGCGAAGCCTTGCCAGTTCTGCAGTCGGCGTTAGTGTGGCCGCTAGGCGGCTCGGTGCGCGGAAACACGCGAAGGATGACGACGATGAAGAGTATGCGCGCAAGTCTGCATGCAAAATTGTGGTGGGCTGCGGCCCGCGCAGCGCTGACCATTGTGCTTGTCGCGCTAGCGGTTTCCGCACCGCACGCGACGCTCGCGCAAAATACTGGCTCGGCTCAGGAGGCTGTGGTGGCGCCTAACGAAAATCTCATCGTGGAAGGCGTGCCGCCGATTCCGCAAGCGCTGGCCGCTCAGGCGGACCGCTACACGAATTTTCGCTCGGCGTTTTTCGCCAGCTGGCATCCCACCAGGCGCGAGATGCTCATCTCCACGCGCTTTGCGGACACTTTTCAGATTCATCAACTAAAAATGCCGGCAGGCGCGCGCACACAACTCACTTTCTACGCGGACGACGTGCGTGGCGCGCAGTACCCTCCGCAAGGCGGCGATTCCTTCGTCTTCAGCAAAGATATTGGCGGCGGGGAGTTCTACCAGCTCTACCGATACGATGAAGCGACCGGCGCTGTCACCCTGCTGACCGACGGCAAATCCCGCAATACCGACGAAGTCTGGTCGAACGACGGCAAGCAACTAGCTTATGGCTCGACCCGTCGCGACGGCAAAGACGTGGACATCTGGCTGAGCGAACCCGCGCATCCCGACGATCCCAAAACTAATCGTATCCTCGCGCCTATGACCGGCGGTGGCTGGTCCGCGCTGGATTGGTCGCCTGATGACAAACAGATTTTAATCCTGGAAGAAATCTCCGCGAATGAAACGTATCTGTGGCTGATGGACGCAGCCACCGGCGAAAAGACTCTGCTCACTCCGAAAGGCGGCGCGGAAAAAATCTCCTACGCCAGCGCGAAGTTCAGCAAAGACGGGAAGGGAATTTACCTCACCACGGACAAAGACTCTGAATTTCTACGCCTGGCCTACGTGGACCTCGCTTCGAAAAAATACACGTTTCTTTCGGACCACATTCACTGGAACGTAGAAGAAATTGACATCTCGCCTGATGGCAAGACGATCGCTTTCACCGCGAATGAAGACGGCCTGAGCATCCTACATTTGCTCGACACTAAAACCGAAAAAGAAAAGCCGGCGCCAAAACTTCCCGCTGTACTGATTTTCGACGTGAAATGGCACCACAACGGCCGCGACCTCGCCTTCGGAGCCGCCGGCTCGCGCTCGCCCGCCGATGTGTATTCCGTAGACGTCACGACCGGAAAAGTGGATCGCTGGACCGCGAGCGAGACCGGCGGCTTGAATCCGCAGACTTTCTCCGAAGCCGAGCTGGTGCACTGGAAAACTTTCGACGGGAAATCCATCAGCGGCTTTTTGTATCGTCCGGCGGCTCGTTTCACCGGCAAGCGTCCGGTGATCATTGATATTCACGGCGGCCCGGAAGGGCAGTACCGCCCTGGATTTGTCGGCCGCTACAATTACTTCATGAACGAATTGGGCATCGCCATGATTTTCCCGAACGTGCGCGGCTCCACGGGCTACGGAAAGACCTTCCTCACGCTGGACAACGGATTCCTGCGCGAAGATTCCTACAAGGACATCAACTCGCTTTTCGATTGGATCGCGCAGCAACCGGATCTCGACGCCAGCCGGGTGATGGTCACCGGCGGAAGTTACGGCGGATTCATGACTCTGGCGGTAGCAACAAATTACAACGACCGCCTGCGCTGCTCGCTGGACGTCGTCGGCCCATCCAACCTGGTTACGTTCCTCGAGAATACTTCCGGCTATCGCCAGGATCTGCGCCGCGTCGAATACGGCGACGAGCGCGACCCCAAAATGCGCGCCTTTCTGGAACGCATCGCCCCGGCCAACAACGCGCAGAAAATCTCCAAACCGCTTTTCGTAATTCAGGGCAAAAATGATCCGCGCGTTCCCTGGACCGAGTCCCAACAGATGGTCGCAACCGTACGCAAGAATGGCACCCCGGTGTGGTTCCTGATGGCCAAGGATGAAGGCCACGGTTTCAGCAAAAAGAAAAACGTGGATTACCAATTTTACGCAACAGTCCTGTTCATCCAGCAATTTCTGCTGAACTAACTATGCTCGCTGCCGCAACTATCCTGCGGCGTTGCGGTTCGCCCGGCGCCTCTAGCCCAATAACCGCTGAGGGCCCACCCCTCGCTTTAAATTCCGGGAACTTTTACGCCTCCAATTGGGAATTACCTGCGCGTACGGTAAGGGATTGCAGACGTGCAGGCCCACCATCGCTGTTCGGCGCAACCGAACGAATGACGGCAACGTTTTCCAGGCCATCGAACGAACCAGGAGGTTCTTGCAACATGAAAAAGGCAGCCATCATACTTCTATTCGCATGCATTTTCTCCGCCCCAGCAATTTTCGCGCAAGGTCCGGACGGCCCTGGCGGCGGCAACAACGTACAGCGCCGCGTAGCGTTTCTCACCGACCGACTGTCACTCACCGCCGCCCAGCAAACGCAAGTCACCGCGATCCTCAACGTCGCTGACCCGAATGCATCCACTTCCCGCGCCAGCATGAAAGCCGCGCGCGACAGTCTAAACACCGCCGTGCAAGCGGGTGACTCAGCCGCGATGGAACAGGCCGCAACCACCATCGGCAACCTCACCGCGCAGAACACGCTCGCCCGCGCCAAATCGGACGCCGCGATCTACAAAGTTCTCACGCCCGACCAGCGCACCAAATACTCACAGATGCAGGCAGACATGGGCATGGGCCGCGGCGGTCAGCGTGGCCGTGGTGGGCGCGGCGGCGACGAAGGTGGCGCCCCAGGCGGTCCGGGAGACCCCGGCCCCGGCTACTGAGCGCGTAACGGATTCGCAGCGCCGAGCATAAAAATTTACAAACGCGCGACCTGCGGCAAGCTACCGTATGTGCCTGCCGCCGCATCCTAAACTCCTGCAAGGGAGCCAACGGGCCGCGCCGGCGCATTTCACACGCGCGCGATCTTGCGCTGGTTGATGCCGCGTCTGGCATCGCCGGCGCATCGGCGTGTACGGGCCTAATAGTCAGCCAAGGGTGATGTCGTGAAGCTCAATGTCATGGGGAGACGTATGCGAATCAGACCAATTCTCGTGTGCGCTTGTGTACTAGCGGTCCTTTCCGTCGCCGTTTTTTCGCAGCGCAGCGCCGCACAATCCACCGTCGCGCCGTCGCTGATCACTCAGCCGATTGACGAGGGCAAGCTCGTCGTCCTGCGGGGCAATACCCATCCGCTCGCCCGCGCCAAATACGATCAGGGCGCGGCGCCGGGCAGCCTGGCGATGGACCGCATGATGCTCGTGCTCAAAACCACGTCCGCGCAAGGCGCGGCGCTGGAGACTTTGCTCGCGCAGCAACAGGACCGCTCGTCGCCGAATTATCACAAGTGGCTGACGCCCCAGGAATTCGGTGCGCAGTTTGGCGCGTCGGAATCCGACATCCAGAAAATCACTTCGTGGCTGCAATCGCAAGGCTTCCAGATTGACAACGTCGCAAACGGCCACAACGTCATCCAGTTCTCCGGAAACGCCTCGCAGGTGCAGTCCGCGTTTCACACCACCATTCACAATTACCTGATTAATTCCAAGCAACACTGGGCGAATGCGAGCGATCCATCCATTCCCGCGGCGTTGACGCCCGCCGTCGCCGGCGTAGCCTCGCTCAACAATTTTCCCAGGAAGGCCGCGCATAAATTGGCCGGCACGTTCACCCGCGACATGGCCACCGGAAAACTAAAGGCGGTCAATCCGGAATTTACGTATGGTGGCGGTTGCCAGGGCACCACGGGTTCAGTATGCTACGGCCTGGCCCCGTCAGATTTCGCGACGATTTACAATGTGCTGCCGCTTTGGAATGCCGGCATCACCGGCACCGGCCAGACCATCGCCATCGTTTCCGATAGCGACGTTAACCCTGCCGACCTCACCAATTTCCGCTCGCTGTTCGGATCTGCCTGCGGCAAACTTTACCAGGACTTACACGCCGGGCTTCAGCAGTTCGAATCCGGGCATACAGCCGTGCGCTGAAGACGGCGACGAGTGCGAAGCGGCTCTCGACGTGCAGTGGTCCGGCGCAGTCGCTCCAGGAGCCGAGATCAATTTGGTGATTTCGGCGAGCACGACCACCACATTCGGCGGGGACATCTCGGCTGCAGTTCATCATTGATAACCCCTCCGAAGTCAACAACGCGAAAATCATCGGCTACAGCTACGGTGAATGCGAGTTCTTTCTCGGTACCGCGGGAAATGCTTTCTACGGCGGCAGCCCCACGGTAAAGGACTCCGTTGGCGAATGGAAACAAGCGGCAGCGGAGGGCATCACCGTCGTCGTCTCCACCGGTGACAATGGCTCAACCTCTTGCGACGCGCCTTCTTCGGAATTATCGGAGTTGGGCGTCGCCGTGAGCGGAGTCGCCTCCACGCCGTACAATGTTGCCGTCGGGGGCACGGATTTCAACGACGCATTGAATCCCACCACCTATTGGAATTCCACGAACGCTTCCGGCGCGACTCAAGCGTCCGTTAAAGGCTACATTCCGGAAACCACTTACAACGATACGTGCACCAACTCAATCATCGAGAACATCCTTGATTTGGGTGGTGGTGATATTGAAACCGACTGCAACGAGCTCGCGTTGGACCCCAACCTCAGCAACCTGAGCTTTCTCGTGGAACCGGACGGTGGCAGCGGTGGGGTCAGTGCCTGTACCACCTCCGACTTCGTCACCACGACTGGGACTGGGCTTTTCTCGAGTTGCACGGGCGGGTACGCTAAGCCATCGTGGCAAACCGCACTCACCGTCGCGGACGGCAAGCGCGATCTGCCGGATTTTGCAATTTTCGCGGGCGACGGCACCATCCAAAATTTCTACCAGTATTGCGAAGCGGACGCTAACCTTAACTCCAGTGGCAACCCCAGTGGCGCCGCGTGCAGCCTCGCGTCTCCTTTCTTAAACATTCAAGGTGTGGGCGGCACCTCGGTTTCCGCCGAAGTTTTTGCCGGGATGGTGGCGCTGCTGAACCAGAGCACCGGCACCCCGCAGGGTCTGGTGAACACGAATCTCTATGCGCTCGCTGGCCAGAGCTGGGCCAATTGTCAATCCGGCGGTGCGCAGACCAGCGCTTGCATTTTCAACCAGGTGACCACTGGAACGATTGCGATGCCCTGCGATTTCGCGGGGACGGCTGGGAACGGCGCGACGGGTTGCAACATCGTGGACAACGGCGACGCGGTCGGCGAAACCTATCAGGCCAACAGCACACTCGCCTACAACGCCGGCCCCGGCTACAACCTGGCGACCGGCCTCGGCTCGCTGAACGTCTATAACCTCGTCAAGGAATGGAATGTCGGTAGCGGTGGTGCAGCGGATTTCGTAATTTCTTCGAATCCAGCAGCACTCACCGTCACCACCGCGGGCGGCACCGGCGATACAGTGCTGACCGTCGTCGCCGTCAACGGCTTTAACGACACGGTCACTTTCAGCCCCGCTAGTTGCTCCGGCTTGCCGACAGGCGCCACGTGCGCCTTCAGCGCCTCGCCAGTAAATGCGGGCGGCAAGACGACCCTCACGATCACGACGAGCGCTGCGGCGGCCACGCCTCCGTCAGTCCGTCCGCTAGGGTTCGGCCGCTGGACGACAGGCACGTTTGTATCGCTCGCCTGCACATTCGCGATCGCAATTATTTTGCTAATCACCCGCGGCAAGAATCGCCGCTGGAGCACCGCCGCAGCCTGCGCCGTGTTTCTGATGACGGTAGGCATCGCGGCATGTGGCGGAGGAGGCGGCGGTGGTGGCGGAGGCGGCGGCGGCGGTGGCGGCGGCACCACGCCCGCAATCGAGCCAGTGGCAGTGACGATCACCGGCACCAGCACCACCGGCCAAGTCGCTCACACCACAACCGTGATGCTCACCGCGGAATAACGAGAAGCCACAGCTCAAATGGCGCGCGATAAGCGCGGCGTTTGCGGTTTCATTCTTGGTTTTGACTTCGTAGCGGCGCACTTTAGTGCGCCATCGGTGCTACGGTGCAAACGTGTGGTGTGTTACGGATCTGTGGTGCGTCACGGCTCAACGGGCGGTCCCGCTTTGCGAGGCCGCGGCTACGTAAGTCCATTCCGACGGCAAGAAGCTCTGACCACGGTGCGCGACGCTGTGCGGGAGGAACAAGGCAGGGAACCGATGCGCTCCAGGCTCGGTCCCCGTCGCGATCTACACTCTGGTCGAAGCTGCTCCCCGTTCGACCAGCCGCAAGGCTCTCGGGCGGGGTTCTTTGTTTACGACCGCTTCCTGCGGCCCGTCCCGCGGACGTTTACTCCACCACGAAATTCACGCTGCGAATTTGCGTTAGCGCGCCGCCGGATTCACTGGCTTGTATTTTCAGCTGGTACTCTCCGGGAGGCATGTTTTCCACCGGCAACTTCAGCGCTACCGGAATCATCGAGCTGCCTTTTTGGATGTAGCTGGCCATGTCAATCCCCGCCATCGAACCGAGTGTTTTTCCGGTCTTTCGGATCAATCACCAAATACGTGCATTTCACCGTGGGCGGATTCGCATCCGCGAGCTGCGGCGCATAGATTTGCGCATACACCGCTACCTTGTCGGTTTTCTTGAAGTGATTGCTCCCGGAAGGCGTCAATTGCAGGTTGCGAACCACCAAAGGCGCGCGGTCCGCCAGCAAATCGGCATCCAGCGAGCTGCCCATATCGGAAACAGGCTGGAATTGGTCGCTCAACGCCACGGCGCTGAGGCTGAATTTCTTGCCGTCATAGGGATCCACTTCCAGCGGAGTCTCAAACTTGGCGAATTTGTCGCCGCCTCCGCTGACCACTACGCTCAGGCGGTATTGTCCCGGCGCGACCGAGAATTGATTTTGATACTGCATGGGAGTTTGCGTGAATTTTTCCCACTGATCTTTTTCCATGTCCAGCGTCACTTCATCGCTGAAACGCGATGCCACGGTGCCGTCCGGGCGGTAGGCGATGCCCAGAACATTCACATCCGCGTGATATTTTCCTTTGACCTTGGGGCAGTCGATCGACGCCGCGGGAACTTCCATCGCCAGGTGCACGCGCGCTTCGTTCGGCGAGGTGTAAAAGTATGGCGCCTCCAGCGAGCCTGCGCTGGCACTCGCCTTCGTGCCGGCCACCGCGATTGCACCAGCCGCCCCGGACGCCGATGCGCGCGATTCCATTTCCTTTTCGATTGGTTTCCCAGCCAGCAGATCGGTGGAAACAACGTTGCAGAAGCCGCTGCGCGCCCGAACATTCATGCCGCCGCGTTCTACTTTCACTTTCAGCGTGTGGCAGCTTCCCGCCGGCGATTCCGCGGGCGAGTAACCCAACAAGTAATACTCGCTCTGCTCGCGCGCAATCTTTTCCAGCCCCGCCATCAGGTCATTCGTATTCAGGATGGGGAATCCACCGGTCCCGGTCGCCAGCGCGTACATCACTTGCTGATTGGTGGACGCCGACGGAGGAAACGGCGGAACAATCTGCCGTGCCTGATTGTAGTTCGGATTGCCATAGGACGTGCGGCCTGTGCCGCCTCCTGTGCCACCCCCCGTACCGCCCTTACCACCTCCAGTGCCGCCGGTCCCGCCCCCCGTTCCACCCTTACCGCCGCCACCCGTGCCTCCGCCTCCCGTCCCGCCGCCGGTGCCACCACCCCCTGTACCGCCGTGTCCACCGCCGGCCCCGCCACCGCCCCCGCCAGCGTGTTGCAGCGGAGCAACTAGCACAGCCGCGGCTGGATGATATGCGGCAAACTGAAATCCAGGCTGTGACGATTGCGTTGCCGCCGCGACGGGCGCTGCGTACGACGCAGCTCCTTCCGGCCGCCCCGCGTTCCAGCCCGATCCGAGGCCCTGTTCGCTGGCCCATGTCCGCTGCGTTCCGTCGCGCAGCATTTGCGACATCGGCGTCACCAGCCCGCGCACATCCAGCGGATACACCGCGACGTTCGCCTTGTTGCAGGCATCAATCGTTGCGGTCAATTCCGAAAAACGTTCGGGGTTAAGTTCAAATCCCGCGGTGAAGAGAATCAGGCTCTTTCTTCCAGGGATGGGCATAAGGCCCTTCGCGAGTTGCCGCAGCGAAAGCAGCAAGGTGTACGCGCCGAAATCGCCTTCGGCGTTTCCCAAGCTCGGCAGCCCGGTTTGCAGCCCAGCCGTCGGCAGGTCGGCGTTAATGGCGCTTCCTGGCGTGGAAGCGATGTTTCCACCACCGGATGCGCTGGCATTCGGGGAAACAGACGAACTGGAGATACCGGAGACCGCCTGCTTCAGGCGATTCACATCCATTGTAAAATTCTGCGCGAACTGCAACGTGCCGCCAAAATTCACGATCGCCATCACGCGATCAGGCCCCGCGTAGGCATCAATGAATTTTCCGGCCGCTGCCCGCGCGCGCGGCTGGTCTCCCAGATCCATCGAGGAATTGTCGAAGAACAGCACCATGTAATGGCGTTTCGCCTCGATGGGAGCTTTGGGATCGGCGCCGAAAGAAAATGAATTGATCGGCTGCTGTTTGTCGTCCTCATAGAGACGAAAATCATTGGTCGTCAAATCTGGAATGTAGTTGCCCTTCTTGTCCGTCACCACCACGTCCACGCGCACTTCGCGAGTCTCCGCCTTTATCGAGCCTCCCGGCGGCGTCAGCGCCTGCTGCGAAGCCGTGGCTGGCGCCGCTGCCTGCGGGGCAGGATTCTGCGCTTGTGCCGCCGCAGTTGACGACGATTGCTGCGCGCGCACGATCCCCGGAGAATGGATTGCGCGCCATTCCAGCGCGCCGGCAGCCAAAAATAGAAGCAGCATCGTCAAAGTGGTCGCTATGCGTCGCCGGTTCATTTTTCACCTTCCTGCATCGAACGATTAACCATCGGCGGTTGCTCCGCCAGAGCCTACGGAATCTCCACCACGCCGTTGCGCGCAGAGAGCTGCGCGGCCTTGCTATCGCGCACCACCAGGCGAACCAGATATCCGCCGGGCTTCACGTCAAAGTTGGTCTTGAGCGTCACGCCCGTCTGGTTCAACCTCTCCAGCGTCGAATCCTTCAATCGCAATTCCAAGGTCTTCTCCGTGCCGGTAATAAAATTGCCGTTGCGATCGAAGAGTGCAGCCACAATCGTCAGGTCGTCCCAGTTGCGACCTTGCGATTTCTCGAATCCCACGTGAGTCAGATCCACGTGCGTCAATACGGAGAGCTTCGCGTTTTGCGCGTCGGCCTTGTAATACTGCAAGTGCAGCTCAATGGGCAAGCTCTGCTGCTCCTCCTGGGAGAACAACGCGTCCTCGATATCCTGGCGGGCCAGCTGCTCCGGAGTCTCGCCGCGCTTGGGCGCAAAAAATCCTCGCCGGGCCTGCACCGTATATTTTTGCTTGGTCGTTAATTTCACGCTCAGAGTATGAAACTTGCCGTCGTTCTTCAGATTCGACGGCACAAACGCCAGCAGGTAGGAAACTTCCGGCTCGGCGGCAGTGGTGCGAAAGCCCGCGTCCAAATCGTTGTTGTTGCGAAAATAAAAGCCGCCGGTACTGTACGCCAGGTCCGACAGCACTTCGGAATCCACCTGTTGCTCTGTGACCCGGTATTGCAGCGAAAGTCCGGTAGTGGTGGCGTTCGCGCGCAGCGGAGGGTCCTGGGTGATGTCCCCAATGGGATCCACGGTGTAAAGTCCGCGTGCGTCCAGCGTGTTTATGAAAATATTGGCGTGATTGGCTTTATCGATCAGGTCCGATACATCGTACTCGAATGTTGACGTGAGGAACCCGGGTGAAATCAGCACAATACTGCGTTGGCCGGGCAACGCCGACACGCGGCGCACCACGTCCGCCAAGCGCCGCACCGCATATTGCGTATTGATCTCGCCGGCGTTGCTGACTTCCGCAACCGTGGACGCAACCATTCCAGTCGCCTGCTGCTGCGCGCCTTGCGACGTTCCGGTCATCGCTACAGCGCAGGCCACCGCATCCGCGGTCGCTGCGGCCAGGGCTTGCGGATCGTTCTTGTTCTGGATCAAGTCCGCTTGATAGTAGGTGATCTGCAGGCAGTCGTGTTGCGTTGCCGGATCGTAGGCGCCCACCGGGCTGGCGATCAGGTGCGCAATCGCGTCACGGATTTTCGTGTGGTCATCGGTGAAATCCACCTCGTTGTGTCCGGACACGGTGTACACCGCGAGGCGCTGATTCGGCTTTACCGACGCTTCGATGAACCGCAATCCCGCCACTTTCGATCGCGATAGGTCGCCCACATCCAGATGCGCGTCGTCGAACAGCAAGGCCACAAATCGCGACGGCATTTGCAGCGCACCAGGCGCTGAAGCTACTGGCTTTCCCGCTGGTTCCCCTGCGGAAGCCGAAATCGCATACGATGTGGAGTCCGTCGGCAGCGGGATGGCCTCGCCCCGTGCCACATCTTTCTCCGCTGTCCCGGGCGTGACCACTGAAAAATGCGTGATGAATTGTAGTTTCCCGTCTTGTTTGATCTGGAAATCGTCCTTTTGCAGATTTTCCACCGCGTGGCCGGATGCATCATGAACCACCACGCGCACTGGCACCAAATTCGCGTGCGATTCCAGCGGTACCGGCGAAGTCCTGGTGTTGATCTCTGGTGTGGATGCCATAATTGCGGAGACTGGCACCGCAGATGCCGCTTCTGTGGACGATGGCGAAGCGGGTGGCGGCTCGGGCGATGGCGCTCCAGCGGGTGTCTGCACGCTGTTGGGTGATTGCGCAGCGCTCCCGGATGTATCGCCTCCAACTGTCAGCGCCGCGGCCGGAGTGGTCGCGGGCTGAGTAGTGGCTTGCGGAGGCGGCGCGGAGGCAGTGTTCGATTGCCCCGCCACAGTTTGTGTGCCGCCCGATTGTGCCGCAGGCGCTTGCTCCGGAGGCGTTGCCGTCGAACCGGATTGCGGGGCAGGCGTGGCAGCCGGTTGCGGTTGCGGTGCCGGCGGCGGTTTCGGGTGCTTGATCAGGGAAGGCGGAGGATCATCGGACGTTGCAGGAGGCGCGGCATTCTGCTGCGCCGGCCGCTTGAGCCTGGCAAGGTCGTTCCATCCACATGCAAACGAAGGCTAGGACCGCGCAAATTACCAAAGCGCGGCCCCGGCGGGTCATACGCCTGCTGGCCGCGACACCCAATCCACATCTGCCCGCAACAGTACTCATTCGGCCACTCCTGCCCGCCGCCTCTGTGCGGAACCCGCGTGTTCCGTCGATTACAACTCAGTCACTCTTGCACGGAAGTTTACTCGCCCTGTACGTGCCCGTCAATCGCGCCGCTCGCGGGCAGCGGGGAAATAGGTGCGCCGGAAAGTAATTTTCTCTATGGCGCGGCTTCCGCGTCGCGTTAGAATCCCGCGGCACCATTATTCGCAACGGGAGGCACGATCGCTATGAATCGCGTCCAGACGTCAGAGCAGGAGTTCGAATTCGAGAAGAATACAAGCGGCGGCGAATCAGGCGTTCGCAAGCAATCCGCTTGCAGTCGCCGCGAGTTTTTGGCGAACTCTACGGGCCTCGCAGTGGCCGGCGCGATTGGCACCTTGGGGGGAACTCATACGCTGTCCGCGCGCGAATTGCCGGCACGCGTCAGTCCAGCGAACTCATCAGTCGGAGCGTCGGCGCCGGGCAAACCGCGCCGCATCATTATTGATACGGATCCCGGTATTGACGACGCGATGGCCATCTTCCTGGCGCTGCGCTCGCCGGAACTCAAGGTCGAAGCGATTACTCCGGTGTGCGGCAACGTGCCGCTGGAATTGACTCTGCCCAACGCTCTGCGCCTGGTGGAAATTGCCGGCCGCCCCGACATTCCGGTAGCGGCGGGCGCCAGCCATCCGCTGGTACGCCGCCTGATAACCTCCGGCCACGTTCACGGCGTCAACGGCCTGGCCGGCGTGGATTTTCCCGAGCCGAAAATTAAACCTGTCCATGAAACCGCGCCGGAAATCATCCGCCGCATCGTGCGCGAAAATCCCGGCGAGATCACCATCGTCGCGGTCGGTCCCTTGACCAACGTCGCCATGGCCCTGCGCGCGGATCCTGAACTCGCCGGCATGATTCCGGCGATCGCCATCATGGGTGGCTCGCTTTCCGGCGGCAACATCACGCCCGCGGCTGAATTCAATTTGTACGTGGACCCGGAAGCGGCGCGCATCGTCTTCGACGCCAATATCCCCCTCACCATGGTCGGCCTGGACGTGACCCGCAAATGCCTGGTGAGCGAGCAACACATCAAGCAGCTGGAGGCCGCGAACAATCCGGTGAGCCAGGCGGCGGGAAAAATCATGCGCGCCACCTACGAACGCATGCGCCACGGCGGGGAAGTCACGGACATCGCTCTGCACGACGCGCTGACGGTCGCCTCGCTGATTGACCACGATGTGATCACGCGCAAGGACTACTATGTCGAAATCGAAACCTTCGGCGAATGGACCGCAGGCCAAACGCTCGGTTACGACGGCCACGGCCCCGTGCGCAAGTCGCCACCGATGGAAACCAGTGCGCCCGAGCCTCCGCTCGCGGCAATACCCTACAAACCAAACGCGCTAGTCGCGGTAGGGGTCGATCCCGATCGCTTCTTCCGACTGCTAATCCCGCGGCTGACGGGAAACGCGGCTTGAATTGCACGCGGAACACGAGGAAGTGAAATCGAAACTGAGACTGCGGGCCTGGGGAAAATCGGATTGCAAAAACAAATGCGCTAAAGTACGAACGGCACCAGGCGCGCGGTGCGCCGCTGGTACTCAGTGTAAGGTTCGCCGAGCGCACCGACTAGAGCCGCTTCCTCCACATGGATGCGATACGCGTAGCCGACTCCAACGCAGGCGAGCATCCCAAGTATACTGGTCCAATTTCCCAGCGCCAGGCCCAGGCCCAGCACAGTAATCAGCGCGCCAGTGTAAGAAGGATGCCGGATGTAGCGATACGGCCCCGCCTCGATTACCGTTTGTCCGGAATGCACGTCAACCTGAAACGTAAAATAGCTTCCCAACACGCGCATCGCGTAGTAGCGGAACGCCATGCCCGCCCACATCAGCGCGATTCCCAAGAAGAAAAGTTCCGTGCGCATCCAGGGAATGGCCGCCTGCTGCAGACCGAAACAGAAAGTAAACGCCAGCGCAAGACCGGCCCAGATCATCGCGATCAGAAACCGGAACGAACCGCGGTCCCGCGCCTTGGTGGGATCCGTCGATTTTCGCGACCGGCCCGTAACGAATTCAAACACCAGCCACGCAGCATACGTGACGATGAAGACCGCGTCGTACCCAGATGACCGGCAAACGGCACGGGCAGCATGCGCGCCCTCCCGTCTTATATATACGCTCTATGGTAGAAATAATTTCGGGTAGGCCAAGGAAATCGCAGCGTCAGCAGTTCTGCCGCCCGCTTTTGATACTGCTTGCTAACGTGGAGTGCGTCGGACCTGCGCCGCACGGACCGGCTAGATCGTCTGGAGCGGTTGCTCTGCTTCCTGTCCCAGCGCGTCGCGCATTTTTTTCAGTAACGAATCGCGTGAGAAGGGTTTTTGCAGATGGGCGGAATCTGCCACGAAGCCTTCATCGGAGTTATGTTCCAGGTAGCCGGACATATACACAATTTTGATCCGCGGATGCGCCCGTTTCAGCCGCAGTGCCAGCTCCGTGCCGCGCATCCGCGGCATCACCACGTCGGTCACCAACACGTCAATCGCGCCTGTTTCTTGTTCCGCTCTTTCCAGTGCGTCCAATCCGTCTTTCCCGGCGATCACCTGGTATCCGCTCGAGCGCAGAAATTCACACGCCAGCTCTCGAACTGCTTCTTCGTCTTCGGCCAGCAGCACGGTTCCCACGCCGCGCGAATATTTAGCGGCAGGCTCATCCTCAGAAGGAAGCTGCGGCGCGGACGTGCTTTGCGGCAGAAAAATTTCAAAGCGTGTGCCCTGGCCCGGTGCACTATCCACCCAAATATATCCGCCGCTTTGCTTCACGACGCCGTACACGGTCGCCAGGCCCAGGCCCGTGCCCTTACCCAGCTCCTTGGTCGTGAAAAATGGTTCGAACACTTTGGCTTTCGTCGATTCGTCCATGCCGTAGCCGGTGTCCGCGACGGTCAGTAACACGTAGCGGCCCTCGACCGTAGGCGGGTGGCTGCGCGCGTAGGCGGCATCCAACAGCACATTTTGCGTGCTGATCGTCAGCTTGCCGCCCTTGGGCATCGCGTCGTGCGCGTTCACCGCCAGATTCACCAGCACTTGCTCGATCTGCGAAGGATCGGCCTTCACTCGAGCCAGTGATTCGCCCGGGCGGAATGTGTATTCAATCTCTTCGCCGATCAGCATCGGCAACATTTTACCGACGTCGGAAATCAGCGCGTTCAGATCCAGCACACGCGGTTGCAACACCTGCATGCGGCTGAAGGCGAGCAGCTGGCGGGTTAACGCCGTGGCGCGGTCCGCGGCCTTGCGCACTTGCGCGATGCTCTGTTGCGCCGGGCTCAGCGTGCCCAATTTCATTTCCAGCAGATCGCTGTGGCCCTTGATCACCGTCAGCAGATTGTTGAAATCGTGTGCCACGCCGCCGGCCAGCCTGCCCACCGCCTCCATTTTCTGCGCTTGGCGCAGCTGGTTTTCCAGCGAGGTGCGCTGCTCCTGATTTTTCAGCAGCGTGCCGCGCATGCGCTCAAACGCCGCGGTCACCTCGGAAACCTCATCCCCGCCGTCCGGACCAAGCGGATAGTCATAATTGCCGTGTTCGAGCGCGCGCACACCCTGCACCAGCGAATCCAGCGGCCGCGTAAATGTGCGCGAAAGCACGAACACCAGCCCCGCGCCCGCGAATACCGCCAGAAATCCCAGCGTCATCAGCGTGTGGTTCAGCCGCGTGAGAAACGCCATCGCGTCGTCATACGGCTTAAGCACCGTTAGAGTAAGCGGTGGGGAAGACCCGGGCGTCAAATTCACCGAGCTGACCAGGTAACTTTTGTCGCCAATTTGAAGTTTGTCTCTGCTGGCGGCGGACTTCAGCCCGCTTGCCGCCATGGCGTCATCCAACGTGGATAACGAGCTCACCACCGCTTCATCGCCGTAGCGGAACGCCACCTGGCACAACGCGATTCGGCCCACGTCGGCCGCCACGCCCGAATCAATCTCCCGCCCGACGATTACCGTGCCCAAATACATTTGCGATGTCGTTCCACCCAGTTGAATCGGGCGCACCGCAACCTGATATAGATGGCCCTCGCCAAACCACCAGCCGCCCGCCCCGTTCGATCCAGCCGAATGGGCCAGCGCTTTTTCGGCGGCCTCACGCGGAAATCCGGAGGCCAGCGTGTGCAGTGCGACGATCTTTCCGGTCCAATCGGCCAGGGCGAAAAGTTCCGTGTCGCCCGAACGCCACATTTGTTCGGAAGCAGCCTGCATGCCGGAAAGCTGCTCGTCCGCCATCATTGCCTTCAGCTCGGGTAGCGTCGCGAGCAATTCGGCGGTGCGCTCCAGTTGAATCTGGCGCTCCGCGCGCAAAGTTTGAAAGGTCAATACGGAGTTGCGAGCATCCTGCTCTACGGCCGCGCGCACCTGCTCTTGGGCGGCGTGGTGTACCACTGCCAAGGTGGCGAAAGTAAGCGTGGCAATCAGCAGGGTCAGCGAGACCAGGAATTTCGTGCGCAGGCGTGCCTTCGCTAACCCCAAATTCAATCCCTCTAGCGAGCGAAGATAGGTCGAAGGAATCCGGATGCCCATGCTACTTCCTGTGTCGGGGATGAATGACCAGCCTAAAGGATAGCGGCCATGGCGAAGCAGCAAAATAGGCCATTAGTACCGAATTTGCCGGGTGTTTCGCGTCCGCGAGCGCCTGTATCAGCGCGCGCGGGCGCGATCAGAGACGCTCACCCACTCCGGTGGACGGCTAAGCACCTCTCACGTCTCATGCGTGTTCGCTCGAACGCACGAAATTAAGATCGGCGCTTTGCCGCCTGCCGGTCGCTAGCATGAAATCCAACCGTCACAGACCACGCGATCGCCTACATCCCGCCTTCATCCGCCGACGGTCCGTAAATCGCCGGCACCGCGATGTTGTTCAGCCGCAAATACACGCCCAACTGCGCGCGGTGATGGATCCCATGGTTCATCACCCACGTGCGCATACATTCGATGCGCGGCATGGCGATGATCGTCGTCCCGTTGCTCAGCAGCGACCATGTTTTCCGCATCTCGGCGTCGCTCGCCTTTGTCAGCAACGCGCGCGCCTCCGCTACGTTCTTATCGAACTTCACCAGCAGCTCCTGCGTGGTTTTGGGCGGTGGAGGCGGCGTGGGCGCAACTCCGTTAGGAGCCATGTCCAGCGACTCTTGCTGCAGCGTGTACACCGCCCACTCCGGGACGTCCGCCAGGTGATTCGCGAGCCAGCCCATCGTTCCGGACTTCTCGTGCGGCTTCCAGGAAAACTTGTCCGTCGGCACGCGTTCCAGCGTCTTGCGCGTATTGGCCATCTCGGCGTCAAACTCGGGGAGCAGCGCTGCGTTCAGTGCCATAAAGCCTCCAAAGTGTTTAGCGTGGTTGGGGTCACAACGCCGCAAAGTGTAGGCGAAGAAAAAGCGAAAGTCAAGAACCGCGGTAATTATCCCTTGTGGACAAGTAGGCCGTTTTGGGGTATTTTCGTCTCTGGGTGGGGGTGTTGAATGACCCTTCGCCTTTGGAGACTCTGTGAAGTCATCGCGGCACTATAACGTTTGGCAATTAGCGCACGCGATTGCGTTTCTTTTAGAAATGAAGCGCAAGGAGATGTTGGCTTCTGTGAATCCGTCTTAAGGGGATGAACGGCTGCATGTCCACCGAAGTGCACATGAATACATATTTACGTCCGAGGGCTCCAAATACGTGCAAGCCCAGTGCTGAATACTTAGAACTTCGGAGCGCCCTGGCTAGGATGCCACACTTTAATCGAGAAATTCGGCAAGGGATTACCTGGTCTGAGTTGCGAAATCAAGCTCAGGTTCTACACGAAGCGATTCACGCTGAATTGTGCTATCGGCGATTTGCATTCGTCACCACGCGCGAAGTCATTGCTACATGATAAATTTGTTTTTCACTGGGACGGAATTTGGTAAGAAATTTCCCGAAGCCACAAGAAGACAATCAGAGAGCCATTGACTATTACGCCTTGCGAGCAAAGATTACTGCCTGCGTTTTAAAATTTCTTGCGCGTAGCGCGACAACGATTCGGATCTCCAGGAGATCACCAGAAAAGTCGGAGTGCAAGTTGACGGACACACAGTGGAAGCATCAATGGCTAGTAGCCAATTTGCTGGCCTGGCGACAAAGTTATCAACGCGATAAAATCCAAGGCTCACTGATGGCGCATTCGCTATCGAGAGGAACACGCGAGATTGAAAGATCTGCGGTTTTATTCAGACTGCAGCGGACCAAGTGCACCGACTTGAATCAGAAATGTGGGACCGAGAAGGACGTAAACCAGTGCTTGAAAGCATTACAATGACGGCGAGGATCTCGGAGTGAGGATTCGGGTTAGATAATATCGATACAATTGATATTCCAATTGATCCATCCTGAGCGTGAGTTCTATCGAAGATTCTACATTTTGGCTGGTCGACTGCCGTATCTGTATGTAATTCTCGCCATCGGATTGCGGGTGCGGAGATGGCTGGGTGCAAGTTGTCGTGCGCATCAATCGTATCACTGGCACCATCGCAATGGAACGACGGCTCGAGGATGGCTATCCAAAGGATACCTCGGAAACTCTTCCGGCGGACATCATCGATAAACATTAGGAAGGTTGATTTGCATGCCCCCCTGGCTGTATAATTCTCGCGTCGTAGAATCGGCGCAAAACTACAATTCAGCATCCACAATGACCCACCAAAATGGGGCGCATTTTGCCCTGATTTGAGTGGGTTTTTTGTTTTTCGGACTATTGAACTATTAACCACTAGTACGGAGGGGTAAAAACAAAAAAGGCCGCGTTTGAGGCGCGGCCTTTGATTCTCTTTAAGAGTAGGTACTTGGGGCTGGCAGGTTCGCGCGGAGCGGTCTCCAAAACTAACCCGCGAGGGTTCAATTCCCTCCAGCTCCACCAGACTCCTCGTTACGAGAGCCGACGGGAGAAGTGTATCCACACACTGATTAATCGTCAAATGGAATTGTGTTAGAATGGCGAAAGTGACGGATACAAAAAAGCCGCGAGTGGAAACGCAAAAGGAATTGCGCGGCATCACGCGAGCGCAATTCCATGCCATCCTCAAGAAAGCTGCGAAGCCCTCTCCAAAATAGCTTTGAACTGAAGATTCCCCTCGTGCCTGCGGTTGTAGCGGAAGCAATACTCATCCAAGTAGGTCTGCAAATACTCTGGCGAAACGGAGTGGTAAACCCCACCGATTCCCCGTTTGATTAAGCTCCAAAGCCCTTCGACCGAATTGGTGTGAACGTGGCCGCGCACATATATTCTGCGGTCGTGCTTGATTGTGTAGTGGCGATACTTCGCGGGCTTATGGTCGCTGGTACGCATTGTGCCGATGCCGTCATATCCGCGCAGTTGATCGGTGTAAATGGTGCTTCCGGGTACAACGTGCTTGCGAATCTGGCCTAGCAATGTGGAACCTCGCACGTCTTTGACTACCCTAGCGATTGCCAATCCCCGGCGCTGTACAATGCCGACAACCGGAGTTTTCTTCTTATCGCCGCGCATCGGCCTGCCAGTGCCATATTTGCGGACTCCGCCATGATACATTTCGTCAACCTCAACCGTTGGTCCCTCCAATTGCATATCGCCTTCGGAGAGAAGAGTCCGAATCTGATTGAACATGCGCCATGCAGTTTTGTAGGTGACGCCAGTTTCGCGCTGGACTTGCTTCGCGGATATTCCGCAGCGTGTTGAGCCCATCAAATACATCGCGTAGAACCATGTTTTGAGTGAGGTGCTGGACTTCTCAAAGATAGTGCCCGCGAGCGGGTAAAAGTGATGGCCGCAATGATCGCAGGCATAGGCTGTGCGATTGCCGACGCGATGGTGCTTGCGCTCCAGCTTGCACGCTGGGCACATTCCAATGCCCTCTGGCAAACGCTGCGCGGCGATATAGTCCAAGCACGCTGAATCATTGGGGAATTCGTTGTTGAAGTCCCGCATTGAATAGCGGAGTTCTTTCTTGATGTGCTGTTTTACCTTGCCGTTGCTGCCGTCAATGTTCATGATGCTAAAAGTCTATCAAATGTCTTACTTGTTGTCAAGGGATAATTACCAGAACCGCCTCCGACCCCCAATTGCGGCCCGCCGCTCCGCTCCCATCGAGCCGCTCTCGCACCGCCGGTCGGCGTTGTGAGATTTCCAGAAGTTTGCCCCTGCTTCGTGGCATCCTACGGTTAAGGTCGGAACAGCATCAACGGAGGTTTCGCTTGCCTGTGATTCGCGCCTGCACCCATTGCGGAAAGCAGAACCGCATTCCAGCCAAATTTCTCGCCAGCACGGGTCGCTGCGGTGTCTGTAAATCGCCCTTGCCGCCTATCGCGGAACCTCTTGCGGCAGACGAGCAACTATTCGATGAAATTATGCAGAACGCCACTGTGCCGGTGCTCGTGGATTTCTGGGCCGGATGGTGCAGGCCGTGTCTGCGGCGGCGCCGGAGGTTTCCCGCACCGCTGCGGATATGGCGGGCAAAGCGATCGTGTTGAAAGTGGATACGGAAAAATACCCGCAGCTCGCAGGGCGCTTCCAGGTCAGCAGCATCCCGAACTTCGTAGTCCTCTCGGGCGGCCGCACCGTAATGCAACAAGCCGGCGTGGTGGACCACAACGAAATGGAGCGCTGGCTGAAATCCGCCGCGGGAGTCTCGGCCTAAGCGACGCTCTCGCTCTTCATTTTTCAGCAACGCTCAGGAATTCTCACGCATATTTTCCGGAGGCGCTTCCCATGAAGTTTCCATCCCGTTAGTACAATTGTCCCTGGCAATTGCCGCTGCCTTCGCAGCTCTCGCGATGCGTGCCGCGCCCGCCGGCGCGCAGCAGCAAGATACGGGAATTCCCCGGTGCGAATTTCAGGTATTTACTGTATGGCCGAATTCGTAAGTTTCGAGGATTATGCCAGCCGGGACAATGAGAGCGCAGGTCGGGGGACCTTATTAGTAAAATTCTAAGGGCTGGGCCCGGCTTGCGCTCTCTGCTCCCTTCCTCACCTTCCTCCGAGTAGTCGCTCCACACCGAGTGGTCTCCCCACCACTCGTGTGCTTTCTCCCCACACCGGTGCGCGCCATTCCCCGTGAGCGCCGTCATCCTGATCCCGCAGCCGCGACATGGACTTGTTTTGGCGCCTACGAGTGTTTACGCTGGCGACGATGCCTCCGCCGTCTCCACCACCAATTCCGCCCGCCGCGCCGCCGCGTGACCCAGCGCGCTATCGAGCCGTGGCCATTCGCGCGCGCCTCGAGCGTTTGCCGGTCACGCGTTACATCTGGTCGCTCGTGCTGCTGCTTTCGCTCGGCGGATGGTTTGAATACTACGATTTGTTTTTCACCGCCTACGTCGGACCGGGTCTGGTGCGCAGTGGCCTCTTCACCAGCACCTCTGCCGCGTTCTTCGGATTCAACGGCCTCGCCAGCTTCGTCGCCGCCACCTTTGCCGGACTCCTCGTCGGCACGCTGCTTTTCGGCTTCGCGGCCGACCGTTTCGGCCGCCGCTTGATTTTCACAACCTCGCTGTTGTGGTACACCGCCGCCACCGTAGTGATGGCCTTCCAGCACACCGCGCATGGCATCGTGTTGTGGCGCATGATCGCCGGCGTTGGCATCGGCGTTGAACTCGTCACCATAGACACCTACATCACCGAGCTGATGCCCCGACAATTGCGCGGCCGCGCCATCGCCCTCAGCCAGATCGTCGGCTTCACCGCGCTGCCCGCCGTCGCGCTGCTTTCCTGGTGGCTGGTGCCGCAAAAGCCGCTCGGCCTGGACGGATGGCGCTGGGTGGTGCTCGCCGGTTCGCTCGGCGCGATTTTCGTGTGGTTCATTCGCCGCGGCTTGCCGGAAAGTCCGCGCTGGCTCATGTCGCGCGGAAACTTCGACGAAGCCGAACGCGTCGCCGCCGCGATGGAAACACGCGTTCGGCTGGACCTCGCGCGCCAGGCTGCCAGCGGCTCTGCACCGCCGCAATTCCCCCGCGCCGTGCTTCTTGCATCCCGCCCGGCGGAATCTCGCGGCAATCTGCTCGAACTTTCGCGCCCACCCTACCGCACCCGCACCCTCATGCTCATGGTCTTCAATTTTTTTCAGACCATCGGCTACTACGGTTTCGCGTCCTGGGTTCCCACGCTCTTGATTTCGGCCGGCATCACCACCACCAGCAGCCTGCAATATTCTTTCCTCATCGCCCTCAGCGCGCCGTTCGGCCCGTTGCTGGCCTATCGCGTCGCAGATCGCATCGAACGCAAATGGCAAATTGTCTTCACCGCCGCGTGCATCGCAATTTTCGGCCTGCTATTTGCCCGCCAACGCGATCCCGTGTGGCTCATCATCTGCGGCATTTTGCTCACCTGCGCGAACAATTGCATGTCCATCGCCTTCCACGCCTATCAGGCGGAATTATTCCCCACGCGCATTCGCGCGCAGGCTGTCGGTTTCGTCTATTCCTGGAGCCGCCTCAGCGCCATCTTCACCAGCTTCTTGATCGCTTTCTTTCTGCGCCACTACGGCACGCGCGGCGTCTTCGCGTTCATTGCCGCGGCCATGGCCGTCGTGATCCTCGCCATCGGCATCTTCGGCCCGCGCACCCGCGGCCTGGCCCTGGAAGATATTTCGCAGTGAGACGCCGCGGCCCACCTCAGGCGGAGATGGAACCGGTTCAGCCTTTGGTGGCATAGGCAATCTTGCCTGTGCTGAAACGCAGGCACACTTCGGTGGCTTGCGGCTGGAAACGCTGACGATCTCGACTTTTTTTTCACAAGCTGCAGCCCCCATCGATGCAACGCGTGCGCAGGCGGCGTTACAATACGTTTCGGAGTGTTTCGGAGGAGCAACGATGAAGAATTTAATTTGGCAGGTCGCTGTAACGACTCTCGCCATCCTGGGATGCGCCACGCTGGCGCTAAGAGCAGGGAAGCCGCACGCAGCGACTGCGGCGAATGTCCCCACAGTGACGGCGGCAACACCACCCGCTCCGACCAATGCAAGCGCGTCGCAATTCGGTGACTCGCAGTGCGTCTCCGCCGTTCCGCGTTCCTGGGGCCAATTTCGCGGCGGTTCCTCACAAGCAGGCCTCGCGTTCGAAGCCGGCGACGGCACACTGCGCTTCGTCACCAACCTGCCCTGCGGCGCAACGCCCATCATTGCGCTGGAAGTAGTTAGAACACCCGCGGCCGGCGGCAATTCATTGAACTAGATGATTGGGCAAAAGCGAATCTGCGGCGCCGCAACATCGCATGACCGCCGAATTCGCTATACTCGCTCTTGGTATCGCCGCACGTCACGGCAACAGCGCGTTGTTCGAGGCCTGGCCTGAAATACACATGCTCTTAGCCCGCGTCCTACTATTTATAATCGCGACATTTTTCGCCGCTGCGCGCGACGCCGCCGCGCAAGCGACGTCCTCCGCGCAGTCTGCGGCAGCCGTTCCGGCAAAATCGTCAATCAATGAAGTGTGCCCGCGTCCCGCACCGGGAACCGTGATCCCCGAGCCGCAAGATTTGCGCAGCGAAAACGGCGTCCTGCAAGTGAAAGTCACCTTCCGCAACGAACTCGACGCCAGCGGCCACATCCGTTACTGCTACCTAATCGGCGACAACATGCAATCTCCCAGTCTGCGCCTCCACCCCGGCGACCTGCTCATCCTCACGCTGAAGAACGAGCTCACTCCTCTTCTGTCGTTGCCGTCCGCCGCGAGCTCCAAGGCCGCGAACGTCTCCATCCCCGCGCAGCCGGTGGGTCATTCGACGTCGTCCGATCCTTGCGGCGACATGCGCATGACTGCCACTTCTACCAACTTGCATTTTCACGGCTTAACGATCCCGCCCGTCTGCCATCAAGATGACGTGCTGCGGACTTCCATCCAGCCCGGTGATCCGCCCTTCGAATACCGTTTCCGTATTCCAATGGATCAACCACCCGGTTTGTATTGGTATCATCCGCACCTGCACGGTTTCAGCAGGGCACAAGTAGTCGGGGGCGCCTCCGGTGCGCTGATCGTGGAAGGCGTCGAGCGCGCAAACCGCGAAGCGGCCGGATTGCCGGAGCGCGTCCTGGTGATTCGCGATCAGGACTTGCTGAACCCGGACGCGCCAGCAGCCGGTGCCGTCGATAAGGCGCCCGCCGCGCTGCTCGATCGCGATGGCGACGCCCGCAACACCGGCGACGGCTCCGGCAAGCCCGCCAAGGATCTCTCCGTAAACTTCGTCGCTTCCGTGTACCCCGAGTACCGCGCCGGTATCCTTCAAATGAAGCCTCACTCGCGCGAGTTCTGGCGCATCATCAACGCTTCCTCCATCACCTACTTGAATTTGCAGCTGCTCTTCGCGGGTAAGCCGCAAATACTCGGCATCGTCGGAGTGGACGGCATTCCCATCAATCAGAACGGCCTCGGGGGCAACGATCTAGTCGTCTGGCAGAATCATCTTGGCGTTCCGCCCGGCGGCCGCGTGGAATTTGTGGTCACGGGTCCCGCGGCGGGCGTCGCAGCAACCCTCATCACCCGCGCCGTGAACACTGGACCCGGCGGCGAGAACGATCCCACGCGCCCCATCGCAAAAATTATGGCCTCAGCGGACGCTCCCGCGCCTCGTTCCACTCTCGCAGAGGCCGCGAGCCCCAGTCTTCCCGCATCCCGAACCACCTGGCTTGGAAATGTCCAACCCATCCGCACTCGTCGTCTTTATTTTTCCGAAAAGCTCCAGAATCCCCAGGACCCCAACGGTCCCACCACCTTCTATCTCACCGTCGAAGGTCAAACCCCCGCGCCATTCGATCCCCAGTCTTCCGTTCCCAACATCGTCGTGCACCAGGGCGACGTTGAGGACTGGATCATCGAAAACCGCTCGCAAGAAGTGCACGACTTCCACATTCACCAGGTGCATTTCCTGATGCTGGAATGGTTTGGCATCCCTATCAACGAGCCATTCTTGCGCGACACGATCAACGTTCCTTTCTGGGATGGCAGGACCGTGCAATATCCTACCGTCCGCCTGCGCATGGATTTCCGCGATCCCAATGCGATAGGCCTGTTTCCATTTCACTGCCATCTGCTCGAGCATGAAGACGGCGGCATGATGGGTCTGATTCGCGTGGACCCTGCGGAAAAATCGCAAGACAAGGCCGTGCCACCAGCGGGTAAAATAAAGTCCTCGCCTCCCAAGCCGCAACCTCCGCGGTAGCGGCGCTCGCCACCCCGCAACCGTAGCAGCGGTCGCGCGTACCACTCAGCGCTCGGTCCGCGGAATGACCGGGTAATAGTACGAGCTTCCAGCGTTTTCCACAGACTATTTCGTTCCCATCGCTTTTATTGTTTCATTTCGATGAATGGCGCGTGTATATTCACGCAATTCCGTGGGGTGCTGCAGCGGCCTCCGCATTTCCAAAAAGAAAGATCGGCAAACGCAATCGAGCGTTCAATTCTTAGCTGCAAAATCTGGGGGGATTGGGAGGATTGATGGTTAAAGAAAACTTTCGTTGGCTCACCTCACTATTTTTGGCTGCGAACCTGGTAGTTGCGCTTCCCGCAGGTTTGTTCGCGGGCCAGGGACAAGGTGGAAACGATCCCGCGGACAAATACAAAACGACAACGCCCATCAAGCACATCGTGATCATTTTTCAGGAGAATGAGTCCTTCGATCACTACTTCGGAACCTACCCGAACGCCACCAATCCCAGGGGCGAAACGCTATTTCACGCGCGCCCCGGCACCCCGGCCGTGAACGGTTTGAATAACGGCCTGCAAACCAAGAATCCCAACGGCCCCACCTACCAGCCCTTCCGTTTGGATCCCAGCCAAAATTACACGTGCGACCAGACTCACAATTACACACCTGAACAGCAAGCCTTTGATAGCGGGCTAATGGACAAATTCCCGCAATTCACCGGCAAGACGTGCAATCAAACCACGTCCGGCGGTGCGCTCATTTATCCCAGCTTGGAGCCGCTTGGTCCCGGCGTGGTCATGGGCTATTACGATGGCAACACGATCACCGCGCTGTGGAATTACGCACAGTATTTTTCGATGAGTGATAATTTCCACGGCTCCACGTTCGGGCCCTCCGCTGTCGGCGCCATCAACCTGGCTTCCGGCATGACCGGCAACGTGAACCTCAGCGTGGATGACTCCTACGGTGATCTGGCCTACGACGTCGTAAACAACACCGTAATCGGCGACCCCGATCCCTGGTACGAAGATTGCGTCGCCTACGATCAGGCCGGACTGGCCGGAAAAAATATCGGCGACCTGCTCAACGCCAAGAATATTTCCTGGGGCTGGTTTCAGGGCGGGTTCACTCCTTCCGTCGCATACAATCCCGGCACCGACGGCAACCCCGCCACGCCCGCGCAATGCAACAACACCACCAACCGGATCGATGGCATGGCGGAAACCGCCTACGCCGGCTATCACAATCCCTTCCAGTTCTACGCCAGCACCAACAATCAACATCACATCGCCCCCGCCAGCGTCGCGGAAGTTGGGCACCATGGCCCGGCCAACCACATCTACGACCTTCCGTATTTCTGGAAGGCCGCGTTCTCCGGGAATCTGCCGGCGGTCAGTTTCTTGAAAGCCGCCCGCGCGCAAGACGGCCATCCCAGCAATTCTTCGCCGCTCGATGAGCAACAGTGGCTCACCGACACGCTGAATAAATTGCAGTCGCTGCCGGAGTGGAACGAAACCGCGGTATTCATCGCCTGGGACGATTCCGACGGCTGGTACGATCACGCCATCGGTCCGATCATCAATCAGTCGGCCACCTCTGCCGACGCGCTCAGCGGTCCGGGCGCGTGCGGCACGGGTGCAGATTCACTAGCGGGCATTCAAGCGCGATGCGGATACGGGCCGCGCTTGCCGCTCGTACTGGTCTCGCTCTACGCCCGCGAAAACTACGTGGATGGCACTGTGCTCGACCAGAGCTCCCTCACGCGTTTCATAGAAGACAATTGGGGACTGGGTCGGATTGGCGGCGGCTCGTTCGACGCGATCGCCGGCTCGGTCAACACTCTGTTCGACTTCAACAATAAGCGCCACGATCGACTGTTTCTGGATACCACCACCGGCCAGATCGCGGCCATCCAACATTAATTCGCGCCCAACATTTCGCGCGATAACGGAAACGGCTGGCGCGCGTCGATTTTTACGAGATGCTCCAGCCGTTTTTCTTTGGTTCGAGAAGCAATCGCGCACCACGATGGCGAACTGCGCTCAAGCACGATGGTGTTACGCCACCGGCGCCGCAAGGGAATCGCCGCGATAGACAGCGAAACCGCGAAGCGCTAACGTTGCAGTGGGTGTTACGGAAGACCTTTCATCAGCAGAAGGAGCCATCATGAACTACGATTCGCACCAGAGAGCTGCCGAATTCCACGAAATGGCTGCGCACGCCCACCGCGCCGCCGCCGTGCATCACGACAAACAGGATCACTTCACCGGCAACGAGCATTCCCGGCAAGCCATGGAGCACGCCAACAAAGCGCACGAAGCCACGCTGCAAGCGTTTGCGGAATCCGCCGAACTCGCAAAGACGCATTCGAAATAAAACCGTCGTCGGCTGGAAGCCCAACGATCCGGCGCACGCCCTACTGCGCCACGTGCTCCTGCACGTTGATGAACACTTCCTGCTGCAGTCCCGTGGCCGGAAATTGCGAATGCTCCACTAACTCCAGCGCGTCCTGCGCCAATTGTGGGTTCGTGTTCTGCAAGGCCTCCGCCTCGATCACTCGCCCGTCCACATTACTCAACGTGGCATGCACGATCACCGGCTGAATCATCTGTGCCGCGGAATTCTCCAGCTGTCCCGCGCGCATCGGGAATCGCCGCGGATAACCGAGCACAAATGCAGGCCCCGCGCTCGTCATTTCGCGCGTCGGTTCGAAGATGCGTGGATCGAGATTGTCCCACTCCTTGAGGCTGTCAATGTGAATCTGCAGCACCGGGTTATTTCCCTCCACCACGGTGATTTGCCGCGCTACCGTCCGCCCGTGATATTGGATCGCGTTGGTATAGTCGTAGTTGACGTAAATTCCCGGCGCGATCGACCAGGAGTGCAGCAACGCCGTGTCCGGATCAATGCAAAATTCAGTTTCCACCCACTGGCGCGCCATGGGCATCGTCGGCACATTGCCCGAAAGCAGCAGGCACGTGAGTTGCTGCCCATCGCGCTGCACGGTTTGCGCGCGGATCATTCCCGTGCCAGGCGCGGGCCCGATCGGTTGGAAAATCGCACCGCGCACCATCTGCACGCGCAGTGGAACCGGTTCCTGCGGATTCGTCGCGAACGTCTGCCCGCCCGCGACGATGTGCATTTGCGCAGAACTCCCCAATCGTGCCGTCCAGCGCAGCACCGGGCCGGCATAATACTCCTCCATCGATCCGTCACCTTCGAACTGTGATCCACCGGTTGCGGTGAACGACACCTTCATCTGGTAAGTAGGCACACCCGCCGCGTGCAACGATATTTTCAGCCGGGCGCGGTCCAGCAGCGCCATGGCGTCCTCGCGCTCCTCCGGAGTGATGAGCGCGCGCGCCCCTCCCGTCACCAATTCCAGCTGTGAATCCGGCACGGCAGCCAGCGCCATCGCCTGCCCGCGCGCCGCGGGTACAATCGTGAACGAAGCGAAGGGAATTGCCGCCAGCAGAAACACGAAGCACCAGGGAATTCGAAGAAGTGGCCGTGGGTTAGTCATCGTCCCACCTCGTGCGGTAATTTTTCGTTTGCGGAACCGCTCGCCCCGATTTTAATCCCAGATGCAAAATCGCCGCAAGGGGTGGCCTGCCACGCCATGACAAGCAGCACACACAGCCGGAGCTTGCCTGACGGCTAATCAATCCGCTGGCTAAGATCCAGCGCGCGCACCGAATGCGTGAGTGCGCCAAGCGAAATCGCATCCACTTCTGCGGCCGCGTACAGCTCCATATTTGATTCGGAGATTCCGCCGCTGGCTTCCACCAGCGTGCCCTCCCACACTTTTTCCCGGCGCATCGCCACGATAATCTGCCGCACGTCGTCCGGCATCATGTTGTCCAGCATTACCAGGCAAGGATATTCCCGTGTAGCCGAGGGAGCTTCCGCGCGCCAGCGCTTGAAAGCGTGGGCGGTGGCCAGCGCTCCTTCCTGGCTGCGGACCTCCACTTCGATGAACGCCGCGCGACGCCGCGACTTCCACACTTTCTCCACGGCCAGCGGCGCGGCCTGCTGTTCGTTACGCGCGAGCAATGCCAGGTGATTATTCTTCACGACGATGGCATCGCCCAGGCCCAGCCGATGCGTGCCTCCGCCGCCCAGATGTATGGCGCGCTTGTCCAGCAGCCCCCAGGGAGTTTTCCGCGTGCCCACGATTCGGGTGGCAGAGCATTGCCGCCGCGCGCGCTCCTGCAAACGCTGCGTGGCCGTCGCGATTCCGCACATGCGTTGCAATAAATTCAGCCCCACGCGCTCCAGACTTAAGAGCTTATTCTCGCCGCCTTCGGCGCGCAGCAGCACGTCGCCTGTCTGGAACACGTCGCCGTCTTCTTTTTTCAACGTAACCTTCACCCCGCGGTGCCGCAACAGGTACGCATATTCTTCCAGTCCCGCCGCCACGCCCGGCTCGCGCGCCAGCACGTGCGCCACCGCGGCTCGGCTCCTGATCCCTAGCGCCGCCACCGTCAAATCGCGCGGCGCCAGGTCCGGCGCCAGCAGGGCATCCAGCAGCGCGCGCAAGACGCACCGGTACGCAGGATTGTCCAGCGTCAGATTTCCCCCGCGAAATAAGGCCTTTTCGATTCGCCGCTGCCGTTCTTCCGGCATGGGAAATTGCAGCGATGCTTTCATTTAACTTTTATATTAACATCACCGCTCGCCCGCCATTTGCAAAAGAGGCCGCCGCGCGTCCCTCACCTACGACGGGGATTGGCCTTAGCTTCATCGGCTATACGGTTAGCTTGTACCGCGAATCTCAGCCCGAACTTCAGCCACCCACGCACGCGCACCCTCGAATATAATGCACCCATGAAAACGCCAAGCCAAAAAGCGGAATTCTTTCGCACGCTGCATCGCGGCCCGGAAATTCTCGTTCTGCCCAACGCCTGGGACTGTTCCAGCGCCCGCATCTTCCAGCAAGCCGGCTTTCCGGCGATCGCCACCACCAGCGCCGGCATTGCTTTCTCGCTCGGCTATTCCGACGGCGAGCAAATCCCCCAGGATTTAATGCTCGCAGCGGTAAGCCGAATCAGCAAGAGCGTGGAAGTTCCAGTCACAGCAGATCTGGAAGCCGGCTACGGTGACGTCGCGAAAACCACCGCCGGGCTGATCGCCGCAGGAGCCGTAGGGCTGAATTTCGAAGACATGGACCACGAGTCGAATTCGCTCGCGCCCGTTCCCGCGCAGGTTGAAAAAATCGCCACGATCCGCCGCGTCGCAGCCGGCCTGGATGTGAAAGTAGTGATCAACGCGCGCACCGACGTATACCTCGCGCAAATCGGCGAACCCGCGACGCGCTTCGATCGGGCCTGCGAGCGCCTGCAAGCCTACATCGCCGCCGGCGCCGACTGCGTCTTCCTCCCCGGCCTCGCCGACGAAGACATCATTCGCCGCGTAGTCGAAACCCTGAAATTCCCGCTGAACATCCTGGCCGGCACGAACCTGCCCACGATCCCGCGCCTCCGCGAATTAGGCGTCGCCCGCGTCAGCGTTGGCTCCGGCATCATGCGCGCCACCCTCGGCCTGACGCGCCGCATCGCCCAAGAGCTAAAACAATCCGGCACTTACACCGCGCTCCTCGACGGCACCATGCCCTTCGCCGAAGCCAACGCGCTCTTCGACAAATAGAATCGCGGACTCCCTCGCTTGACTTCACTCCGCAGCGCGAGTAACCTTCCGCCGATCCCAGCCAATTTATATTTTCCCGCGCGGGGATCTCCGTTCGGCCCTTCCACGCTAGTAATCCGCTCAACAGTCTCTGCCGAGGAGGTCGGCACAAAATGAAAAGAGTTGTGACCATATTGCTTGGCGCCTGTCTGTGCTTCGGCGCCAGCGTCGTCAGCTTCGCCACCGCCGCCGGCGCGCAGGAAAATGCCGCGGGAATGAACACGCCGCCCAAAGTTCTCGTGATCAACCGTGAAGTCCTGAAACCCGGCAAAGGTGGCGCACCGCATCAGAAGACCGAAAGCGCCTTCGTGCGCGCCATGGCCGCCGCTAAGGACGACACGCATTACCTTGGCATGGATTCTCTCAGTGGGCCCAGCCGCTCGCTCTTCTTCACCGGTTACGATTCTTTCGCCGACTGGGAAAAGGACGCCATCGCCACTCAGAAGAACGCCACTCTTTCCGCCGCTCTCGATCGCGCCGAGGTCGCCGATGGTGACCTGCTGCAATCCTACGAGACCAGCGCCTTCGTTCTGCGCGAAGACCTCAGTCTCAACGCCTCCACCGACCTCGCGCACGACCGCTATTTCGAGATCGGCGTGTTCCACGTGAAGCCTGGCCATGACGAAGACTGGTGCACCATCATGAAGTTGGTCAAGGACGCCTCCTCCAAGGATCCCGACCAGCACTGGGCGATGTACGAACGCGCCTATGGCGGTTCCGAGGGCTACTTCATCTACATCGTTCCGATGAAGACCGCCGCGGAGATCGACCGCGGTCTCGCCAACGCGCCGAAATTTGTGGAAGCCATGGGCAAAGATGGAATGAAGAAACTCAACGCACTGCTCGCCGAATCCGTGGACCAGGCCGAGACCAATCTCTTCGCCCTGAATCCGGCCATTAGCTACGTGGGCCCGGAAATGATCAAGGCCGATCCCACCTTCTGGAAGCCTGCGCCGGCCGGTGAACCCAAGAAGAAAGCCGAAAAGGCCGCGCAGTAACCCGCAATCAGCGAATCATCAAGAACACAATGCCCCATCCGCCGCGCACGCGGGACGGATGGGGCATTTTATTTCCACGCGAATGTGTAAACGTCGCTACGTGGCGGCTTTTTCCAATTCCTTACGGTCCCACTTCGCCAGGTTCGCCGCGGCTTCGTAAGTGCTCTGCAAAAATTCCAGCAGCGTCGCGCGCGGGGAGGCGGAATTTCTCACATCGTCGTACATCAGGAAAAATTCCTTCACTTGCGGATGATAATACGCCTGTGCCGGCCGCACCGGCGCCTGCCCAAAACCCGCTGGCTCCGGCGCCGCGTACGCATAGTACGCTGCGCCCTTGATGTCGCCGCCTCCCGGCCAGAATCCTGCGCTGCTCACCTCGTGCGAATATGCCTCGCGCGTAATCGCATCCGCGCCAGGACGCTCCGGCGCGCGCCGCCCCGAAAATCGCGTCGCCGCCAGGTCAAAGCTCCCCCAGAAAAAATGCACCGGGCTCGCTTTACCTATAAATCGTGCGCGAAATTCCTGAAATACCTTTTCGCTGCTCGCCAGAATCCGCCAAAAACGGTTGGCGTACTCCGGATCGTAGGAAGCGTGCTGCGTATCCTCGTCAAACGCAATCGGGTTCGCAATCTCCACCGGCATCCGCCAGATTTTCACCGCGATGTCCAGTGACGCCAGCGCCGCCATGAATTCACCATAAAAATCGGCTACCGAGCGAGGCCTGAGCCCCACCGTCGCCGCGGTGTTCTGATTGGTCTTGATGGTCAGCCGGTGATGGATGAAATCAAATTCGACCTCGAAAATTCCGCCAGGGTAGGGAATCGCGGAAGTGGTCAGCCCGCTGGCGCTCACGTAGAGCGGCACTTCCCACCAATGATTAATTCGCGGGCTCAGCGCCAGGCGCACTTTGCCCACGATCTGCGACCACATGTGCAGCGTCGCGTAGGTATCCTGCCAGGCCGGGAGCGGCAGCTCCGGCCAATCTTCCTGTGCCGCGCGCGCAATCGTTGCACTCATCTCACTGTTCCTCCGCTCGCATCGTTTCCGCGTGGCCTAGTGCGGCGCGTAGTTTCCAAAGCCCATCAGCACCACCACGGACTTCCCATAGGAAACCGACGCGGAGTTCTGGCTCATCCCGATCACGCGGTAACCCTTGCTCGCAAAACGATTGATCTCGTCCTGATGTTCCTGTTCGGCGTCGCCGCTAACGAATACATACGGCGTCGGATTCTTATCGTCAACTTCGCTGGCGGTGGTCATCGGTGCCCTCTGCTCGAAGACTATACCGCCGCGGTTACCCGTTCAACAACTGCGCCCACCCGCGTGGTGCACCTTGCCACGCCGCGCACCGCCCTCACTTCCCGCTAATCCTTCCAATCAACATATCCACAAATCTCCGCGAATCCGCCCCCACCGCCACATGCACGTTCGGTTGTACCGCCTCCAACCCCATGGACTGCAAATGGTCCCCCTCCGGCACATTGCGCTCAATTGCATTCTTGCGATTCGCGACGGTCATCCCGCGCGTAAATTTTCCGTCCGTCTCGATGTCCACGCGCATGTCCTGCGTCTTCAAAATCGTGGCGTCAATCACCTGTCCCACGGCCAGCGCATCATGTACCGCCCCGCCGTGGAAAATTCCGGTCCCCTGGTAAGTCCCAATCTGAAATCGCGCCACCGCTGCGGCAAATGTCGTCTCCGGTCCGGGCTTGCTTTCCAGGCGCGCCACGTCCTCGTCAGTGACCAGCGTGATTTCAGTCACGTCGAGCCCCACCATCGTGATCGGCCACCCCGCATTGAATACGATCGCAGCCGCCTCCGGATCGCTATGAATGTTGTACTCGCTCACCGCCGTCACGTTTCCGCCCGTAATTCCGCCGCCCATCAGCACCACTTCTTTCACCAGCGGCACGATCGCGGGATCCTTCGCCACCGCAATCGCAATATTCGTCAGCGGCCCCACCGGTATCAGCGTGATCTGATGCGGGTACTTGTGCACCAGCTGGATGATCAAGTCGGGAGCAAACTCCGCGCTGGCTTTACATTTTGTAGCGGGCAACTCCGCGCCGCCCAGCCCATTCGCCCCATTCCAGAATTTACCCGTGTTCAGTTCCTGCAGCAGCGGACGAATCGCCCCCTTCGCCACCGGCACATCGCAGCGGCCCGCCAGGCTCGCGATCTTCAGCGCATTTTCCAGGCCCGCATCAGCCGTCATGTTCCCGGCCACCACGGTGATCGCTTCCACGCGCAGCTCCGGCGAATTAAACGCCAGCAGCATCGCCAACGCGTCATCGGTACCGGGATCCGTATCGAGGATCACTTTCTTCGGCTCGCTGTGCTGTTGCCCCAGCACCGCTGGCGCAAAGCAGCAGAACCCCGCGAACATCATCGCCACACTGAACAACTTGATTTTTCTTCCGCCGCCATGCACCGAGTGCAGCTCAAACATTGTGAACGCCCCTCTTCTCCGTGCGGCAAATCAACCAGACGCGCCGCGGAATTTTTCGAGGCACATACTAACACGAAGCTCTGTAGCCCCCGGCGGCACAGCATGTATAATCCGCGCGGCTGTTCACTCGGCAGTGGCAGCAGCGCGGTCGCGTTACCTGCGTCAGGAGAATTCGAATGCGGAACAGTTGCATCGCGGCGTTAGGTTTTTGTGTGGCCTCCACTCTCGCCGCTGTCAGCGTCGCGGCCCAGCAATCAAATTCATCTCCAAATTTCATCACCGAGAGCGCCCCCGTCATCGTCCTGACGCACGTCGAACTGATTGACGGCACCGGTGCCGCGCCGCAATTCGATCAAGCCGTAATAATTGACCACGCAAAAATCACCGCGGTAGCCGCAACCGCAAGCGTACCAGTCCCTAGCGGCGCAAAAGTCATTGACGCCACCGGCAAAACCCTGATTCCCGGCATCGTCGGCATGCACGAACACATTTTCTATCCCGCGTCCGGCGATGGCCCACTCACCGCCGTTGAACAATTCTATTCCTTCCCGCCGCTCTATCTCGCCAGCGGAGTAACCACTGCTCGCACCACCGGCTCCATGGATCCCTACGGCGATCTGGCCGTAAAGGCTCGCGTGGACAGGGGAAAAATGCTCGGCCCCGATTTTTATCTCACCACTCCATATCTCGAAGGCGCCCCCGCGCTCATTCCGCAAATGCATGAGCTAAAAGATGCCGATGAAGCCCGCGCCTTCGTCCGTTACTGGCATTCGGTTGGCTTCACCTCCGTCAAAGCTTACGTGGACGTCACTCCCGACGAGCTCCGCGCCGGAATTGACGAAGCCCACAAACTAAATATGAAAGTCACCGGGCATCTCTGCTCCGTCGGCTACAACGAAGCCGCCGAGATGGGCATCGATAACCTCGAGCACGGCCCCTTCGGCGCCCCCGATGGCGAACTCTACTCGAAACGCCAGCCCGGCCTCTGCGGTCCCGATTATTTCGCCGAACTAAAAGACATCGTAATGAACGTCGAGCCAGACAGCCCGCAGCTGAAGCAAACCATCCAAAATCTCGTCGCGCATCACGTCGCGATTACCTCCACGCTCGCCGTTTTCGAAGGCGGCTTGCGTCCCCCGATGGATCGTAACGGCCTCATGACTCGTACCAGAATGCTCCTGGTCCCGGAGGCGTGGTCCAAGGTCATGACCGGTCGCGCGAACAGGGAAGCCACGGATTCGTTTTTCCAGGCGCTGCTGCAAAAAGAAATGAAATTCGAGCGTGAATTCGTCGCTGCCGGCGGGCTGCTGATGGCCGGCTGTGATCCCACCGGCGATGGTCACACACTCGCGGGCCTCGGCGATCAGCGCAACATCGAACTCCTGGCTGAGGCCGGATTTTCGCCAGCGGAAGCCATCCACATCGCCACGCAAAATGGCGCCGCATTTCTCGGCGAATCAGAACGCATCGGCACAGTTGCCGCAGGCAAGCAAGCCGACCTCGTGCTGCTCGACGGCGACCTGGCCAAAGACATCACCACAATTGAAAGACCAGAAGTAGTTTTCAAAGCCGGCGTAGGCTACGACTCCGGCGCAATCTATCAGAGCCTCCGCGGCAAAGTAGGGCGCCAATAATCTATGCGTTGATCTTGACCATTGTTGGTTTTCTCGCGAAAGAGCGTAGTCGGCCCGCGAAACGACAAAAACTCTTCAACAGTTAACTACCATGATGGTATTATCCGCTCGCTAATTCCCGCAGTTTGAGTTTTCGCAATTGAGTGCAGACGTACGCGTTCCAACGTGCACAGAACGGCGGATTCGTTACTGCGCGCGTGATGTCGGGATAATCGTTAGGAGGGATCAATCATGGAAGGCTCCCGACAGAATACTCGACTAGAAGTCTTCACCCAAGTCGTGCAAGCCGCGAGTGGCATTAGCATTATTCTTGGAATTATGCTTAGTGTCTGGGGTGTCTATGACACGCTTCAGAAAGCAAACCTTGCTGTCAGGTCCGTCAGGCTATCGTCACTTCTCGTTCTGAAAGACTTCGTTGACTCCGATTCCAAAATCCGGCAGGAGACCACAGTTTTCTTACGCAAGTACAAGACTCCAGACGAACTACGGCAGGTAATTGCAAAGTATGAAAGCGGTCAAGCGGCGTACGATTCCGACGAACTGGCAGATCTTAGGGAAATAGGTCATCACTACGAGCAAATTGCGACACTTGTGAAGCTCGATTACGTAGATTTCGACCTTGTCTATGAAACGATTCCTTTTCCAGACGAGTTTTGGTCCCGCACAGAAGCCTTCCGAAAAGAGATCCAAACGACTAACTGGTTCCATAAGGGGCGTGGCCTGCCAGATTTCTGGGACAACATGACCGCGTTAAAGGCGCGATACGAATCGGCAAGAGCCCATGACCGGGACGAAGGACGCTGAGATCAACAAGAATGGAGCAGCGTTTTAGGCCAGAAGCGGAACTGGACACCGTTGGCAAAACCTATGCCTAGCACCGTTTTACGGGAGCAGGCATGCAGGAGGACAGAATGTCTTTTTCCTCGCGGGCAGAGAAACGAGAACGGCATTTCTCGCCATGGCATCGCTTTGCAATTATCGGAGGAGCGTTCGGTATCGCGTTTGCCTGCGTAGTGATAGTAGCTCCCCGCTTACTCTTGCAGTACAAGACGCAGGCTAGATCATGGAACGGAGATGCTACAAAGGCCACCCCCGTATGTTATGACTACGCCGAAGATGGGAAACTGTTCTATATCGATTTTGAATACGACGTTACAAACCTTACCCCCGCTGATTATGCAATGAATCGATCAGACTGGGTCGTCATGGCAAAGGCGGCGCGAGTGTCGGAGCACGAGAATCCGGCTGAGGGAACTGGAGACGACGCGTCTCTCGCAAGGTTTTATGCGCACGACCTCACATCAGAACTAGCTGTCGACACGCCACCATTTATCCCGTCACATGAGACCGGGCGAATTGCGGTGCACGTTACGTTTTCCTGTCTTCCAACGTTTGCGTGCGATCCCGCCAAATCCAAATCGATCAGAGCCCTGAAGGACGCCAGACTGGCGGAAAATCAAGGCTTCGTTCTCTTTGACCAAACCAACTCGTACCGGATCGACCTTCCAACCAGCTCGAAACTCAAACTGAAGCCATTTGCACAGTGCACAAATGGCGGGAGTGTAACACCGGCAAAGGAAACGGATATAACGCCCGCGTCGCACCTCTAATTTCAAGACCGCAAGCCGGCTCCCGGCGCATATCTTGGGAACAAACCGATTGCAGGCCCACCGTTCCGATCCGTCGAATAACAGATGGGAAGCCTTCCAGTGGTAGAATTACGAATCACCAATACAACTGGGGGAAGGGTCATGACCGAACCAACCAAAGAAGAACTACTCGCGCGTATCGCCGAGCTCGAAAAAAAAGCCGCCGGCTCGAAACGCAGCGGCGCGCTCGAATTTCGCGTGGGAGAAAAAGGCGGCGTCAGCGTTTACGGCCTCGGCCGTTTCCCGGTCACCTTATATTACGAACAATGGAATCGCCTGCTCGGAGTCGCCGACGATCTCCGCGCTTTCCTCGAGGAAAACAAGTCGCGCCTGAAGCTTAAGCAGCCTGCCGAATAATCGCGAATTGTCCGCAGCTCACGAACCCCGCTGCCGCGATTGCATCCACTCAAAATTCGCCGATGCGATCGCGATAAACAAGAACAGCAGCCCCGCATCCAAAAAGCTGCGCACATCAATGGTGTTGCCCTTCGTGAGAATGCGCAAGAAGGCGAAACCCATAGCGCTCAAAAGGCGCGCCACCACCGCCACCAGCGAGCACACCACTCCCAGCCAGTAACTAGTCACCGCGATATATTTCACCATGCCGCTCTCCTCTTCGGTTCCTGCCGCTGAATTTGGACGCGCCGTCCGAATGACGGCCTGAAAGTACATCGCCAAGCCAGCAGAGTCAACGCTTCGCCGCCTCCGTCAGCAAAACGCTCCCAAAAGTCGCGGCATAGCCGCTACGGCCACCGCCACCCGCTCCCCCAAGAAAAGTTCCTGTAATAAACCAGTGACATTGCTCCGCTTTTCGTTATGATTGAGTCCTCCTTCCATTCGCTGCCGGCGCTTTAGTTGGCGGGGTATCGCCTCTGCGGACCATGCGCTCGGTTCGCATCAACCATTAATCAAAAATACCGCCAGGACATGGGCACGATTGTTCCGGCGTCCAGGGGAAATGATGGCGTCAACGGCGGGCGACGAATTTCGCGACTTATTGGCTCTCGTACGGCAAAGCGGCCTGCTCGCCAAGCAGCCCGGGTATTACCTCCGCAAGATTCTCCTCAACGTCGTCATGCTCGTCGGCGCATTCGTGCTCATCGCCACATTTCACAACAATCCCTGGATCGAGCTCTGCAACGCCGCGTTCCTGGCTTTTGTCTTCGCACAACTCGGCTTCATCGTGCACGACGCCGGCCATCAGGAAATTTTCAGCGGCCCTGCGGGAAACGAAGTCCTCGGCCTCATTCATTCCAATCTCATACTCGGTTTTAGCTATAGCTGGTGGCTGGACAAACACAATCACCATCACTGTTCGCCCAACCACGTCACCGCCGATCCGGACGTTGATCTGATTCCGTTCGCCTTTTCCAGAGACCAGGCCGCCACCAAACACGGCTGGGCGCGCCTCTCCGTGAAATACCAGCACTTCTCTTTCTTCCCGCTGTCGCTGCTCGAAGCCTTCGTCCTGAAATACGACAGCATTCGCTTCCTCCAGCGCCATAAAGTCGCGCATCCCGTCCTCGAAGTCAGCTTTCTCATCCTGCACGCCATCTGGTACGTCGGCCTGCTCGCTTATCTGCTCGGTTTCCCGCACGCCATTCTTTTCATCATCGCTCATCAAGCGTTCCTCGGCCTGTATCTCACGCTGATCTTCGCGCCCAATCATCAAGGCATGCCTCTAGCCCAAGGCAGCACCGCTGTAAATTTTCTCCGCGAACAAGTCCTCACCAGCCGCAACATCAAAAATCATCCCGGCATCGATTTCTGCACCGGCGGCCTCACCTGTCAGATCGAGCACCACCTCTTTCCGACGATGCCTGCCAACAAACTCCGCAAAGTCCAAGAAATCGTGCGCTCGTACTGCCGCTCGCACGACGTCCCTTATCACGAAACGTCGCTCTTCCAATCCTATCGGGAGATTTACCAGAACCTGCGAGATGTAAGCCTGCTGGTAGGAAAAGAAACCGAAGCAGAATCCAGCGCCGATTGAAACGGGTTACAACCCAGATTCACAACCGAGATTCTCGTTAGGCCACGATTTCTCGACTCGCGCCAAACACCAAAAATTGTCATCCCGCAGGCCGCCTTTTGGCCGGAGGGATCTGCTGCTGTTCGGAGTACGCCGCCAGCCACGCTAAACCAAACCGAACTCTACTGCGCAGCCTTGCCTTCGCGCAGCAGCACCACGTCGGAAACCGTATGCGTGCGCGCCACCGCCAGCGTCTTGCCGTCCGGCGACCACCCGAATGTCCGGATGTGATCGGTAGTGAAGTTCGTCACCTGATGCCCCGCCGAGCCGTCCACCGGCTGCATCCATATATTGTCCGTGCCGTTGTCAATCACCCGGTACGCCACGCTTTTCCAGTCCGGCGCGAATTGCAGCGGCTGCGTAATCGTCGGCTGCGAAGGAAAAATCCGCATGGACGATTCCGTGTTGGCCGCCACGTCAATTATCCCCAGCGCGTGAATATCCGCCTGCGTCGCCGGATCCACCTTGGTGACGATTACCGGCAACCATCGTCCGTCCGGCGAAGTATTGCTGCTGAGCGCCGCCAGAAATCCATTGCTAATCGCGCTGGCCTTGATCAATTCCGCCGTTCCACCGTCAATGGGCGCGCGGTTCACCACGGATTTCTTATCCTGATCCTCGTAGTAAAACGATTTGCCGTCCGCGGAACACACCGGCGCCTCGTCGTCCACTCCGTGCGTCAGTTGCCTGGCATGCGATCCGTCCGCATCCACCCGCCACACATTGGACTTCCCGCTGTTGTCCCGCGAAGCCCAGTCCACCAGGATCGGCCCGCCGTTCGGGCAAGCATTTGCATCGACCAGCACCGCGTTGGGATCGCTCAATATCGTGCTCTGGTGATTTCCGTCCAGCGATAACCGCAGAATCGCGTGCCGCGTCACCGCCAGCAGGTTTCCGTCTTTGTCCCACAAGATATCGCGTACCTGCGCGTCGCCGGGAAGTCCCGCCACCTCCCGCGCATCTCCGTGCCCTGCAGCCGGCAGCAACGCGATCGAATTCGTAACCTGTCGCTGCATCGCCGCAATGGACTTCCCATCCGCCGAAATGCTCACCGAATGATAACCGCTGGTGTCATTGGTCAGCGGGTGAAACTGCCCGTCGGGAAACGAAACGAACGCGATCTGCTGACGGTTAAATCCACTAGAGCGGTCCGAATACACAACCATCAGGCCGCGGCCGTCCGGCATCCACGCCAGGCTCGTCGCAAACCTCTCCGCCAGCGTCGCCAGAGCATGGTCCTGCCCCGTCGCAATGTCCAGCGTGCGCACCGCGCCTTGCGCCTCCTGCCCCGCAGCCTGAATGTACGCAATCATCTTCCCGTCCGGTGACCACGCCAGCCAGGAAGGGAAAGGCGTCGGCGCCGTGTAAATCACGCGCTCGTCGCTGCCGTCCATGTTCGCGCTCAAAATCAAATACTTGCCCACCACCGGATCATTCGCGCGCAAATAAGCCATCCGCTGGCCCTCCGGCGAAAATGTCGGCCCCACGTCCACGTCGCGCACCAGCAGCACCGCCTCGCCGCCCAGCACCGGAATCCGGTACAAATTATTTACGTTTCCCGCCGCGTCCGAGGCCCTGCTGTAATAAATGTAATTTCCGTCCGGCGAAAATCCCGGGTTTTGATACAGCGCGCCATCCGGCGGCAGCACCTGCGTGTTGCTGCCCGTGGGAATATTTCTCAGCCACAGGCTCATCTTTCCCAGGTCTTCCGCGATGCTCATCACATACTTGCCATCCGGTGAGATCGCCGCGAACCGCACCTTGCCGGAGTTCGTCACCTGCGTGATCGTAAAGTTTTGGAACGGCACGCTCGCCGCTTTCCCGCGCAGCATCGAAAACACCCCGTAGCCCGCCACGCCCAGAATCAGCAGCGCAATGACCGCACCGGCAATCAGTTTGCCCTTATTTTCCTGCGCCGCCTGCACAATCGCCGAGCTGCCCGAACCCGGCGCAGCTGCCACCGCCGCAGACACCCCAGAACCAGGCCGAGTCGCCTGTCCGCCCGAACCGGAACCCGCAGTTTGCGCGCCCGCGCTCACACTCAGCGTCGCCACCGATCTTCCCGAATCCGTATCCCGCTTCAACCTCTGCAAATCCGCGCTCAAATCCGAAGCGTGCTGATACCGCAGCTTGGGATTTTTCTCCAATGCCTTGGCAACAATCTGATCGAACGCCGCCGGCAAGTCCGGATTCACCTGCGAAGCCGGCGCGGGCTGCCGCTCGAGTATCGCCGCGAAAATCACCCCCGAAGTATTTCCCGCAAAAGCCTGCCGCCCCGTCGCCATTTCATAAAGCACCAGCCCCAGCGAAAATAAATCGCTGCGCCCATCCAAAGTTTCTCCCCGCACCTGCTCGGGAGACATGTATCCCACCGTGCCCAGCGCCATCCCCGGACTGGTGAGATTCGGATCGCTATCCAGCGCTGCACCGCCGACCGTCACCGCCTCGCTCACTCCGCGCGCCACCACCATCTGCTTCGCCAACCCAAAATCCAGCACCTTCGCCTGCCCGCGCTCCGTCACAAATATATTCGCCGGCTTGATGTCGCGGTGCACGATTCCTTCGGCGTGCGCCGCTTCCAGCGCATCCGCCACATCAATGCCAATTTCCAGCAGGGAATCCAGAGTCAGCGGCTTGCCATTGATCCGGTGCTTCAGCGTCGCGCCCTTCAGCAGCTCCATCGCAATAAAAGGCGTCCCGCCATCGTCGTCAATGTCGTAGATCGTGCAAATGCTGGGATGATTCAGCGCCGAAGCTGCCTGCGCCTCGCGCTGAAATCGCGAAAGCGCCGCCTCATCCTTCAGAACTTCCGGCGGCAAAAATTTCAGCGCCACCTGCCGCTTCAGCTTGGTGTCTTCCGCGCGATACACCACGCCCATGCCTCCGCCGCCAATTTTTTCGACGATGCGGTAATGCGTGATGATTTGTCCGGCAGGAAGGTTCAAGTCCGTCATGTAGGCGCCATTCTAGGATGCGCCCGCACCCAAGTCAACGCAGCACCATCGTTCCACTTCGACGATTTCTTCGGCTTACGCGGTCGGCGCCCCGAAATCGGGGCGCGCCGCGAAAATTATTCGGAGTGAAGCGCTTGTATCACGTCCACGCGTGCAGCGCGTGCCGCCGGGATCATCGAAGCAACCACCGCCGCGCCCAACAGCACCAGCGCAGAAACGATCACAGGCAGTGCGCCGGGCATTTTCAGGTCGCCGAAATAACTGCCAGCCACCCGCGCGACGGCGAGCCCGAACGCCGCGCCCGCCACAACGCCCAACGCAGCCATCACGACACCTTCCGTCACAACACGTCTAAGGAGATTTTCCGGCTGTGCCCCCAGCGCCAAACGGATACCGAATTCCCGTGTCCGCGCGCTCACAGAAAACGCCAGTACGCCCGCGACGCCAACGACAGCGATCAACAGCGCGACCGCTGCGAACACGCCAAAGACCAGGGAGTTCAGGCGGTCTGGCGCCAGCACTTTTGCGCGAATGTCTTCCAGAGTGGCGGCGTTCTCCACCGGTTCATCGGCGGCCATCTGGCGGATAATTTTCGTTACCGGCGTTACCAGCGCATAAGGATTTCCGGTGGTGTGGATGAACAAATGGCCGCCGAACATTCCGCCGTCGGCAAACGAGCCGTATATGGTGGAGGCGGGCACCGGGACGATGTGTTCGTCGTCCATATCGGCGGCGACACCGATAATGCGGTGCGGAGCAGTGACTCGCGCCTTTTCCTCCGCAGTGCCGCTAACATACTCGAGCACCGGATCGGTCCAATAGACATGCCGGTTGATCGGATCCTGGCCAGGAAACATCTGCTGCGCGAGAGTGGCGCTGACGATCACGACCGGCTCGTGACTCTGGTCATCGAGCGCGTTGAAATCGCGCCCGGCGAGAATGGGAACGCCCAGCGCGCTGAAAAAGCCTGGAGAGATGGTACGCCACAGCGCGCGAGGATCGTCTTTGCCATGGACGTGACCGTCGCCAGAGAATTGCAAACCTATGCCGAAGCCGCCGTCGGCATCACGCCACGGAGCGATCATAGCGACCGCCGTCTCGGTGACGCCGGGTAGCGCATTGATTTGACGCACCGATTCCCTATAAAAATCGGTAACTTGCTGCGGCGTTCTTCCGTCGGACGGCGCCGGAACGTCAACGACCAGGACGCGACGCGTATCAATACCGGTCTGGGTCCTTTGCAACGCGATCAGCGTAGTGATCAACATGCATGCGCCCGCGAGCAGGACGAAAGACGCGGCGATTTGCGTCACTGCAAAGGCACGCTGGCGGCGGCCCGTGCCGCTGGTGATGCGAACGCTGCCGCTCGCGAGGTTCATGCCATTCGAAGCATTGGGCGACGGCAGGCGCGGCACAAATGCCAAAATCACCGCGGCGATGACGGCCAGCGCCACTCCCACCCAGAGCATGCTCCAATCAACCGTTAAATCCAGCGCACGGACAGAGAAGCGCGAGGCATATCGAGCCAAAATTGTGACCAATGGCTGCGCGATCAATACGCCGATCGCCGCGCCCGCGCCGCAGAGCAGCAGGCTTTCGGCAAGCAACATGCGGCGCAGCGTCCAGGTGTTTGCGCCAAGCGCGGCGCGAATCGAGAGTTCGCCCTCGCGGCGAACCGTCCGCGCCAGAATCAAGTTGGCCACATTCGAGCAGGCGATGATGAAGACCAAGCCGGAGGCTATGAGCAGGACGAGCAGAACGGTGCGCGCGCCGGAAGTAATCTCGTCGCGGAGCATCTTCGCGTCGATGCGGTAGCCGCCGTTATCGGGATACGCATCAGGATGGTCTTTCTCCATCGAGGCGTATACCGTGCGCAACTCGTTGCGTGCCTGGTCCAGCGTGGCGCCGGGAGCAAGCTTCCCGAACAGCTCGGTCATGCGATGGATGCGGCCGGTGACCATGGTGGCGGAAAGATGATGCGGGCTGATGACCAGGTTGCCGATGATCTCCGTCTCCGCCGGGTATGGAACTGAGGGTTCAAGGACGCCGATGACTGTAGCGGAACGATCGCCAATGCTGCTGAGGCGGACGGTCTTGCCGATCACACTAGGATCTTTTTTGTAAACGGTGGTCCAGAAGCGATAGGTGAGCACGATGACGCCAGGTGCGTCGGCACCGGCGTCGCCAGGTCCGACGAGACGGCCGAGAACAGGACGCAGACCCATTACGTCAAAGTAGTTGCCGCTGACCACCCCGCCGTGGACTACGCGAGGCTCGCCGAGTCCGACCATCGTAAAATCCATCTCCGAGAAATCTCCGAACTCGCTCAGGGAGTGGACGCTGCTCTCGATATCCTTTATTTCGGGCACGGAAAAAGTGGTGTTGTCTTGTCCAGCGGTGGGGGCGCTCTGGCGGATGTAGACGAGGCGGTTCTCGTCACGGTTCACGAGCGGCTTCAGCAGGACTCCGCGCACCAGCGTGAAGATCGCGGCGTTCGCGCCGATGCCGAGCGCCAGCGTGAGGATCACAATAGTGGCAAGCCCTTTGCTGCGCATCAGCGAGTGCAATGCAACTTTCAGATCGCGGAAAAATGACATGTTTCTTCTCCCCTCTGGCGTTTATCAGCACCGCGCTTGCCAATTGAAAGACCCACATTGTAAATCAGTTACAATTTCCTGCAACCGTCTGGGGTCCGGGCGGTTGCCCTGCCTTCACTATATAGACGAACGACCGGGCCGGAATTCGACAAATCGTCCTACAAATTTTGCTTCTTCAGCGCTTTGCTTTGCGCCCGGTGTTCGTTTTCGGCAGATCCAATGTCCAAATTCGGACACCGACTCGGCAGTCATTGTGCTCGCGAGGCATCCTTTCGGCGTCTGCGCTCGCTTTCCTTGATAATTTCGTTTATATCCGCCGCTGGGCGTATCTCGATTGTGCCACAGTTCAACTTCACTCCAGGAGATTGGGAAATGAGCTGAATTGCATGATTCAGATCGCGCGCTTCCAGCACCTGAATACCGCCCAATTGCTCCTTCGTTTCCGCGTACGGACCGTCTGTCACAGCAACCTTTCCGTTCTGCCAAGAGACGGTCACTGCCGTGTTGGCGGGCTGCAGAGGTTCCTCAGCCACCAAATGTCCGTTCTTGCGCAGTTCGTCGTTGTAGCCAAAACACTCGTCCAGCACGGTGTTGCGCTCGCTCTCCGACATGTTTTCGAACTTGCCGGGCTCCAGATAGCCCAAACAGATGTATTTCATCGATTCCTCCGTCAGAAACCGTGCGACAAATCGCGGACTAGCCGGTGCCAAATGCTCGCCGAAGGGCAATCATCCACGATTCCGTAAATCGCTTCGAAACTGCGGCGTCGGGGACGAACACATCGAAGCCGTGAAACGCACCTGGAACTACCAGGAGTTCCGTCGGAACTCCAGCATTGATCAGGCGGCGGGCATATTCCACATCTTCATCCACAAACAGATCGAGGGCGCCGACGCCGATGAATGCGGGAGGAAGTCCGGCGAGTTTTTCGACGCGCGCAGGAACCGCGCCTGCCGGAACCGTGGGCGAGCCGGCCGGGACGCCGAGGAAAGAAGTCCAGCCGAAACGATTCGAGCCCGCGTTCCAAACGAACTGTCCGATATACGGCGAAACTTGGCGCGTGCTGCCGGTTCGATCGTCGAGCGCCGGATAAATCAGCAACTGAAACAGGATGGGAATTTCGCGGCGATCGCGCGCGGCAATGGCGAGCAGCGCAGAATGGCTCCCGCCGGCGCTTTCTCCGCCGATCGCGATTCGTTTGCGATCCACTCCGAGTTCGGCAGAATTTTTGTAGAGCCAGCGCAGCGCGGTGTAATTATCTTCGAGCGATCCCGGGAAAGGAGTTTCCGGCGCCAGGCGATAGTCCACCGAAACGACCAGGCATCCGCAATTCTGCGCCACTGCTTGCAGAAACGGATTGAATTGTCCGGCAAAGCCGGAGACATACCCGCCGCCATGCATGTGCAGCAATGCAGGACGCCCCTTCGTGCCGGGAGCCGCATCGACAATCACCAGGCGCAAGTCCGGCGCGCCTGATGGACCGGGTATGTGCCGTTCAAATGGCTGCGGCGCCGGCGGAGGCAGCGGAGGAACTCCTGGCCATTTGCGTACGACGGCGAGAGTTTCGCTGCTGAAGCTCTGCGTGGGAAATGGGAATTGCTTGATGGTGGCAAGCAGTTCCGGATCGACCATGGCATAGGGGTCCACCGCGACTGCAGGCGGAGGCGGAGGCGCCTGCCCGGCGACGGCGGAGCGCAGCAATTCAGGCGCAATGCCGATCCCAATTCCCGCCGTCAAACCGCCGCGAACAAAATCACGCCGCGTGAACTCATTCATCGTGACTCCCGTTTCTGAAATTGAAGCGTCTCTTTTCGGTCACTGCTTCAGGTAATGAAGCAGAACACTTCCTGATGACTTAAAAACCCTGGACTCCACAAGTTTTAATTGCAATTTCTCCAGGCTAATACCTTCGAACAACCGTCTCCCTTTTCCTGCGAATATCGGCTGAACGACAAAACGATATTCATCAACCAGGCCGAGCGCTATAAGTTGTGAGGGAACATCCACGCCGCCGACTAAAATATATTTGCCTGGCTCCTGTTTCAATTTGAGTACTTCGTCCCGCAGGTTCGTGCGAACAATTCTCGTATCGTCTCCTTCAGCGCTCGCTAATGATCGTGAGAAAACAACCTTCTTCTTGGAGACAAACGCCTCGGCAAAATCTTTATCTTCTTTGGTCTCCGAATCGCTTTTGGCGATATCCGGCCAATAAGGAACCATCAATTCGTAGGTTTTACGCCCATAGACGAACAAGTCGGCATCTCGCACGAGGCGTATGTAATATTCAAATACTTCGTCATCGGGAAGAAGTCCACTGGTGTGGTCGAAGCAGCCATCTAGCGTAAGGTTGATCGCGTAAATTACCTTCCTCATTTGGCTACGCCTCCCTTGTATGTATCAGTGTCTGTGTGGCCTTGCGCACTGGATCATTCACCTAATAGTCGTCAAGGCCGTCAAGCCGGCATCACCGGCGGTGTTGCCCCTGCCGCTTATTTGCCCGGGCTGGGGAGAAACTCGCGCACCTCGACCGGCGCCCGGCAGGCGACGACGGCCTTGCGCCCCCACGCCAGTGCCTCCTCCAGGTTCGCGGTGTTCAGAATCCAGAAACCGCCTATGTGCTCCTTGGTCTCCAGGTACGGCCCGTCGGTGATGCGCACCTTGCCATCAGGCTGCGCCCGCAAGGACTTCGCGCTGCTGGCCGCGGAGAGGCCGCCGGCGAACATCCTGGCACCGGCAGCCGCCATCTCTTTGTTAAGCGCGCGAATATCGCGCATCATCGCTTCGCCTTCGAGCGACCCGTCGTAGCCGTCGGGGTGGTGAATCGCAACTAGATATTGCGGCATGATTTCTCCCTTGCCTGCAGCGGTCTTGGGGCCGGGCGTTGGCCTTGCCTTCACTACATAGACGAACGGCCCGACCGGAATTCGACAAAGCGCGGAGAGTTTCTTTATTGCTTCATCTCGTCGGCGACGTCGTCGCCGAACTTCTTTCGGATCTCCGTTTGCGTCTCGGGATCGAAGTCGCTTAAGTCAAACAGCCGGCGGACTTCGACTACCATTTCGTCATCCTTTGCGGGAATGCGTGAGGCCCATTCCAGCGCCTCTTCGCGCGACTTCACCTGAATAATCCAGAAGCCGCCGATCACTTCCTTCGTTTCCGGAAATGGGCCGTCGGTGACTTTCGCCTTTCCGCCTTTGAAGGTCACGCGCGCGCTCATCGTCGCGGGCGGGGTCAGCCCGTCGAGCGCGAGCAGCACGCCGGCTTTCCCTAGTTCCTCGTTATACTTGCCCATTTCCTCCATTTCTTTGAAGTCGGGTACCCAGCCGGGTTTCGCGCTTAGGTACTCTTTCGGAAAATGGATCATCATAAAGCGCATTTTCTTCTCCTTGAGCGCACTGCGGACACCGTATCAGGGCCGCTACTTATATATAAGAGCTTGGGCCGCGCTAGGCCTGGAAAGTTGCGAGGTGCCGGGTGCGCGGTGCGGATCCACTTACTAGTCACACGCGGTGATGGGAATCGACACGCGATTGGCAGATTTTTCGCGTAGCGTATCGCCCCGGAAACACCTCCTGCGGGCCAGTTGCCCGGCCTTCACCACATAGTCGAACGGCCGGGCCGAAATTCGACAAATCGTCTGAGAAATTCTAATCCTTCCGCTCTTTAGAACCATGCTTTACGCTTGGTCAGGACCACACAGAAGATCGAGAGGCCCGTTGGGATATCAATAGGAGGCGGTGCAGGCGCAGAGTCGGCATCCTGCCCGCGCCGAGCGTTAACCGTACTTAAGGGCGGTGCTTTGTCCGACCTCGATGATATATCCGTCAGGATCGCGGATGTAGCAGCGAATCTCGCCGTACTTCGGGATCGGCGGCGTGAGGAACTCGGCTCCTCGACTTTTCCACAATTCGTAGCACGCCTGAATATCCGCAACGCGGAAATTCATAAAGCTGTTGATGTGATTCGGGTCGGGGACGCTGAGCGTTACCGTCGGCTTATCCGGGGTCGGCCCGCCCCCCACGTTCAGAATCATCCAGATATTCGCAAGCTGAAGGTACGGCGGCGCGTTGCCGTCACCCATGGTCAGAATGCGAGCGCCGAAGACCTTTTCGTACCAGCGCGCCGAGCGCTCCTTGTCCGCGACGGTGAGAAAATATGCGATGCTCATCCCCTCGAGCGGGGGCATCTCATAGCTCTTCTGTTCGATTTGTACGGCGTTCATTAACGACTCCTTTCGATACGGCGCTCAAAGTATTGGTTGGACATTGCGGTCAGGGGGGCGCATCCCGATCGCGCACTCCACTATACTGCTCGTTCTTCTGACGGTCGTTCATCTTCACCCAATATCCGCATCGGCCGCTGACCAGTCTTTTTTTATTTCAACTGCCGAATCCGCTCTTGCAGGAATTGCCGCTCCGGTTCTTGTTGGGTCAGCGCCAGCGCTTTCTCATAAGCGGACCGAGCCTCAGCCGTCCTGCCGAGCCTGCGGCACATATCTGCGCGGGCGGAATGCGCCAGGTAATAATCGGCCAATTCGCCATGTTCCAACACCGCGTCGATCTGCGCCAGGCCAGCCTCAGGACCATCGCGCATCGCAATGGCCACGGCGCGATTGAGTTGAACCACGGGCGAAGGTTGAATTCCCGCCAATTGGTCGTAAAGCGCAACAATCTGCCGCCAGTCGGTCACCGCGACCGATTCCGCCTCCGCATGAACCGCCGCAATCGCAGCCTGCAGTGTGTAAGAACCGAAGCGGCGCGACTTCAGCGCTTTCTCCAGCAACCCCACTCCCTCCGCGATCTGCTCCCGGTTCCACAGCGAGCGATCCTGGTTCTCCAGCAAAATCAGCTCTCCGGCCGGCGATGTTCTCGCCGCGCGACGCGATTCGTGTAGCAACATCAGAGAAAGCAGCCCAAGCACTTCCGGCTCTGGCCGCAGTTCGGTCAGCAACCGCCCCAGTCGAATCGCTTCGCCAGTTAGCTCGGCCCGCGTTACCTCCGCCCCCGCCGCCGCCGAATAACCCTCGTTAAAGACCAGATAGACCACCTGAAGCACCGCGCCCAGTCGCTCCGGCAATTCCTGCGGCGTCGGCACTTCGTAGGGAATCTTTGTCTCGCGAATCTTTGCTTTTGCGCGCACGATGCGCTGCGCCAGCGTGCGCGGAGTGGTCAGGAAGGCCTTGGCGATCTCCTCGGTCGTCAGCCCGCATACCTCACGCAAGGTGAGCGCAACGTGCGCTTCCGGCGCCAGCGATGGATGGCAGCAGGTAAAAATCAGGCGCAGCCGATCATCCTCAAGACTGTCCTCTTCATTGGAGCTTTCCGCCGCACCAGATTGCGCTTCCAGATATCGCCCCAGCTCGCCTTGCGACGCATCAAATCTTGCCCGCCGACGCAGACCATCAATGGCCTTGAACCGGGCCGTCGAAATCAACCATGGCCGCGGGTTGCCGGGCACTCCACTTTTTGGCCAGACGCTCAGCGCAGCTGCAAAGGCTTCGTGCATCGCCTCCTCGGCCAGATCAAAATCACCCAGCAAGCGGATCAGAGTTGCCAGGATTCGTCCCGAATCCACGCGATAAAGCGAGTCGAGCAATTCGCGTACCTGCTCGCTGGAACGTTCAGGCATGGCGACGACCTTAGCAAACCAGCCACCCCGAATCAATTTAGCAAACGGCGGCCCGATACAAAGCGTCGCAAAGTGCCCAGGCCGTGATTCTGAAATCCAGACAACCGAGCGTCGCGTAATCGGAGAAGTGAAAACCAGGGTCCGATCGGATTCACCCCGCACTCGTTTGCATCTAACCCATCGCTCGCGTAAAATTCACGCCCAGTGCCAGACACTCCCTCGATCGTCGGTCAAACCGTCTCCCACTACACCGTCCTGGAAAAATTGGGCGGTGGTGGCATGGGCGTCGTTTATAAAGCCAAAGACACGCGCCTGGGCCGCAGCGTCGCTCTGAAATTTCTCCCCGACGATATTTCCAAGGACTCGCAGGCCGTCGAGCGCTTCCGCCGCGAAGCCCGCGCCGCCTCCTCACTCAATCACGCCAATATCTGCACCATTTACGACATCGGTGAATTCGCAGGCCGCCCCTTCATCGCCATGGAACTTCTCGAAGGCCAAACCCTGAAACACGGCATTGCCGGCAAGCCTCTGGATATTTCCAAGCTCCTCGAGATCGGCATACAGATTGCCAACGGCCTCGATGCCGCCCATTCTAAGGGAATCGTCCATCGCGACATAAAACCCGCGAATATTTTTCTGGTGGAGCGCGGGCCCGCCAAGATTCTCGATTTTGGTCTTGCGAAATTGACGCCGATCCTCGCGCATGCATCCGAATCCGTCGGCACCGCCACCATCCACACGAAATCCCACAATCTCGGTGTCGAGCAGCTCACCAGTCCCGGCAGCTCCATGGGCACGATTGCCTACATGTCACCAGAACAAGCCCGTGGCGAAGAGCTCGACGCGCGCTCCGATTTGTTTTCGCTCGGCGTGGTGCTGTATGAAATGGCTACGGGCTCGGCGCCATTTACCGGCGCTACCGCAGCCGTCGTTTTCGACGGCATTCTGCATTCCTCGCCGGCGAATGCGAAAGACGTTAATCCTGCGATTCCTCTGGCCCTGGTGCAAATTCTCGAGAAGACACTCGAGAAGGACGCCGATCTGCGCTGCCAGACGGCCGCCGAATTGCGCGCCGATCTGAAGCGCCTTAGCCGCGATCTCGATTCCGGCCGCCGCGCATCCGCCGCCAAGGACGATTCGGGCTCCGGGCCGCGTGCCGTTCCCGCAAAGCAAAAATCCGTGGCGGTGCTTTATTTTGAAAATCAGAGCGGCGCGAAAGAGGACGAATATTTTCGCGACGGCATCACCGAAGACGTTGTCACCGAACTTTCCAAAATCGCCCAACTGCAAATTTTCCCGCGCTCGGAAATGCTCGCTTTCCGCGACAAACCCGTCACCGCGCAGCAAGTCGGCCAGCAGCTCGGCGCCGCATACATTCTGGAAGGCTCCATACGCCGCTCTGGCAGCCGCGTCCGCATCACCGCGCAACTCGTCGAAGCATCCACCAGGCATTCCGTCTGGGCCGACCGCTACGACCGTCAGATGGACGATGTATTCGCCATCCAGGAAGAAATCGCGCGCAGCATTGCCCAGGCTTTGCGCATCACCCTCACGCCCCAGGAAGATAAATTCATCGCGCGCAAGCCCACGGAAAATCCGCTGGCCTACGACTTCTACCTGCGCGGCCGCAACTATTCCCGCCGCCAGGATTTCGACTACGCTTTGCAGATGTTCGAACAGGCCATTCAACTGGATCCTAATTTTGCGCTGGCGCACGCCGGCATCGCGCATCTCTGCGGAGTCATCTTTGAAGTTCGTGACCAGAATCCCAGTTGGATGCAGCGCGGCCTTGCCGCCTGCGACCGCGCCACCGCCCTTGCGCCCGAATTGCCCGAAGTGCTCGTCGCGCACGCGCGGATTTTTTACGCGCAGAAGAAAAATGAGGAATCCGCCCTGCTCGCCTTGCGCGCCATCGAGCGCAAACCCGATTGTGACGGCGCCTGGAACATCCTCGGCCGCGCCTACTTCGCCTCCGGTCGTTACGATGAGGCCGCCGCTGCCGCCGAGCGCGCGCTGGAATTCAACGGCGACGATTACAATATGTTTATTCCCTACGAGCAGTCTTTCGAGCGTCTGGGCCGCAAGAAAGAAGCGGATCAAATCCGCGACCGTATGATGAAAGTCCTTCGCCAACAACTCGAACTCGTGCCCGAAGACGTGCGCGCCCGCGTTTTGCTCGCCACCAACCTCGCCCACTTCGGTCAGGAAGCCGACGAGTGCATTCGCCATTTGCAGACCGCCATCGCCCTGCGCCCCGGAGATTCCAACACGCTTTACAATGCCGCCTGCACCTACGGCGTGCTGGGAAGAAAATCCGAATCTCTCGACACGCTCAGAAAAGCTTTCGCCGCCGGATTCGGCAATCGCTTCTGGGCCGCAAAAGACGCCGACCTGTCCTGCCTCCACGACGACCCCGAATTCCAGAAACTAGTCGGCCTAACCGAAGGCGCCGCTTCGTAGCCAGTCCCCAGACAGGTAGCATAGGCAATCTTGCCTGTGCTCCTTCTTTCGACTCTGTTTTTAACTTGTCTGTTGAATTTGTAGCGGCCACCTGCTTTTTAGGCAGGCGTCTTTGACCTTGCCTTCGTAGCGGCGCACTTCAGTGCGCCATCGCCGTCGCGGTTGTCTGTCTCTGCGTTCTCGGGTTTTCTCTGTGTTTTCTATGTTGGATCTCTTGGCTCTCTCTGCGCCCTCTGCGTTTCTGCGCTAATCCCTTGCCGCTGCACGTACCGCGCCGCCACTCCAACGCTTCGACCCTTCCCACCCCACCAGAAAAATAGAATAATCACTCCATGAATATCCTGCTCTTCGGCGCCACCGGAATGATCGGCCAAGGCGTCCTCCGCGAATGTCTCCTCGATCCCAACGTGCAACTGGTGCAAACCATCGGCCGCACCGCCACCAACGTGCAAAATCCGAAACTGCGCGAGATCGTCCACCCGGATCTCTCGAACTACTCCACCATCGAATCCAATCTAAAGAATTTCGACGCCTGCTTCTTCTGCCTGGGCATCGGCTCCGCAGGAATGGCCGAAAAAGACTACGAACGCATCACCTACGGCATCACCATCGCCGCCGCAGAAACTCTCGCGCGCCTGAATCCGAAAATGGTTTTCATCTACGTCTCCGGCACGGGTACCGATAGCTCCGAAAAAGGCCGCATGATGTGGGCTCGCGTAAAGGGCAAAACCGAAAACGCCCTTCTGCGCCTGCCCTTTGCCGCCGCATACATGTTCCGCCCCGGCTTCATCGAACCCGCCCACGGCGAAATCTCTCGCAACAAGCTGTATCGCGTCCTCTTCACCGTCGTCAGACCGCTCCTCCCGCTGCTCCGCCGCGCATTCCCCAATCAAATCCTAACCACAGAACAAATCGCTCGCGCCATGCTGAACCTGGTCAACCACCCCTACCCCAAACACATCCTGGAAATCAAAGACATCCGCGCCGCCGCGCTGCTCACATAGCGTGGGATTGCCAACGTCCTCCACTGGAGGTAAGGTTTTCGTGCTGCCTGCGTTCTGCGTATGCTGTCCCCCGACAACACACCAGCGCCGTAGGCGCGGCATAAGTTAGCCCAGGCCGGAAGGCCTGGGAAACGTTGCCAGAAAATCCTAAGCGCCGTAGGTGCGACACAGTTCTTGCTGTACCCATATTCCCGCGGCTGCGAGGCGACAAATTGATTCCTGCCACGGATTAAGAATGTCGACACCGCTCCGTAGCTTCTGAACACTCGTGGTGATAGATTCAACCCCGGTTTTCAACTCCATCTCTCTCTAAAATGTCCCGACAAGGACTCACCAATTGACTCCAGCAATCTTCGGCGAATTCATGGGCACGCTCGTAATGATTCTCTTGGGCAATGGTGTCGTAGCCGGAGTGCTGCTGAAAAAATCAAAAGCCGAAAATTCCGGATGGATGGTCATCACCGCCGGCTGGGCTTTCGCCGTGATGTGCGGCGTCTTCACCGCCATCGCCTGCGGCAGCAGCGACGCCTTCCTGAATCCCGCCGTCACGCTGGGCTTCGCAGTGCGCTCCGGCGAATTCTCGAAATTCGCGCCCTATCTAGCCGCGCAGTTGCTCGGCGCGTTCGCCGGCGCCATCCTCGTGTGGATCCATTATCTCCCGCACTGGCCCGCCACTCCGGACGCAACCGCGAAACTCGCCTGCTTCTGCACCATCCCCGCGATCCGCAGTGCCGCGAGCAACCTGATCAGCGAAATCATCGCCACCTTCGTTCTGGTCTTCGTCGTCGGCGCCATTTTCTCGAAAGCTGTAGTAGGCCCAGGCCTTGCATCCGGCCTCGCACCCTACCTGGTAGCCAGCCTCGTCTGGGGCATCGGCCTCTCGCTCGGCGGCACCACAGGCTACGCCATCAATCCCGCCCGCGACCTCGGTCCGCGCATAGCCCACAGCATCCTCCCCATCGCAGGGAAGGGAACGTCAGATTGGCGCTACGCCGGAATCCCAATCGTAGGCCCGCTAATCGGCGGCGCCGCAGCAGGCCTGCTGATCCGCGCCCTCCATTTCTAATCGCGTGGAGCACCCCCGCTGTGGATCTCCGCGATGTACCCGCCCGGAAACTCCACAATCGCGCTCATCCGTCCATCGTCTGTCGCGTACGGCGCTGAAAGAATCGTCGCCCCCGCAGCCTTAGCCTTCGCAAGCGTCGCGCCAAGCTCCCGCACCTCGTATCCCGTAATCTCCCGCCCGAACGGATACGGCAATCGTCCATCCGTCACCATCACCCGCATATTCCCGAACCCTGAACTGATCCGGATGCGCCGGTAAGCCTCCCCCGCGCGCCCAATCTCCCCGGCATCCGCGTGCGCATCATCCGCCAGCACCTTGCCGTGCGCGAATTGCACAAATGCAGCAACAAACTTATCCGCCGCATCGCGCGAAACGTAAACCCGATTGTCCGGAATCCTCTCCAGCGGCGCATATTTCGGCGCCGTGAAGTGCCAGTACAGCTGCATCTTCACGCCGCCCGGCCACTGGATCACCGCATCTCGGCCAATCGGATCCTTGAACGGCTCCACAATCACTTCCGCGCCCGCCGCGCGCGCATCCCGGATCGCCTGGTCCATATCCGTAACCAGATATCCAGTCCGCTCCTCACCAAAGGGGAAGGGAATCGGCGTCTGGAAGGCAAACACAGATAGCGTCCCCACCGGCGTCCACACATACTGAAATTCCGTGCTGCTCGGCACGGGCAACACGTTCGTCACCAAAAGTTTCGAAGCGTTCCCGCCGAACGTAGCGTTCACACTCTTGACGAACGCATCCAAATCCCCAGGCGCAACATAAACGTGCGTCGAATCATACTGCGCTCCCACCGCCACGCCCGCGTCAGCCACATTCGTCGCGGCCTGTCCATTAGTCGCGCCAGGCGCAATAACCAGCAATATAAAAAAAGCGAGAGCCGGCACGCAATCACACAGGATTGTGCCGGCTCTCGCTCGAGTCATTCGGTGGTCTCAGCTACGCCGTCGCCGACCGCTGCGTCTTGAAGAATGCCAGCAACTCAGCGTTCACCACGTCCGGATGCGTCGCGGGCATGCCGTGCGGAAGGTCCTTATATACCTTCAGCGTCGCATGCTTCAGCAATTTCGCGGCCGCCGGACCCGCCGCCGCAATCGGCACAATCTGATCGTCTTCGCTGTGCATCACCAGCACCGGAATATCAATCTTCTTCAGGTCTTCGGTGGTATCGGTCTCCGAGAAAACCCGGATGCAGTCATAGTGGGCCTTGATGCTTCCCACCATCCCCTGCAGCCACCAATGCTCGCGGATGCCCTCGGAAATTTTCGCCCCCGGGCGGTTGTAGCCGTAAAACGGCATGGTGATGTCCTGGTAGAACTGCGGACGATTCGCCGCCAGCGCCGCGCGCAGACCATCGAACACTTCAATCGGCGCGCCCAGCGGATTGTTCGGCGTCTTCAGCATCAACGGAGTGATGGCGCTGATCAGCGCGGCCTTGGCCACGCGCTTCGTGCCGTGGCGTCCCAGATAACGCGCCACTTCACCGCCGCCGGTCGAATGTCCCACCATAATCGCATCTTTAAGATCCAGCTTCTCAAACAGCACCGCGAGATCGTCCGCGTAGGTGTTCATATCGTTGCCGCCCCACGTCTGGTCGGAGCGCCCATGACCGCGCCGGTCGTGCGCGATCACGCGATAGCCCAGGTTCCCGAAGTACAACATCTGCCCATCCCAGTCGTCCGCGCTCAGCGGCCAGCCGTGGCTGAACACAATCGGTTGCCCCGTCCCCCAATCCTTGTAAAAAATGGTCGTGCCGTCTTTCGTCGTGATTGTAGGCATAAGATTTTCTCCTTAATCGCTGTCGTGCAGGTTCGCAGGGTTAGAGTCCGCGCCCGCCGCCCAGGTTGCAGAAAAAGTGCATCAACCAGCGGAATGCCGCGCGCCGCCAAATGAACGATCGGGCCAGCATGAGCACCACGAAGGCCAGTGGCTGGATTGCAATCAAAAATTAAACTGCAGTTCGCCCCGAATTCGTCCGCGCGTGCTACTTCCCGGGCTCCGCGCCATGCGCATGGGCCGACGCCGCCTTGTACCACTCCACCTTGTTCGCCGAAAGGAAGCACACGTCCACTTCGATTCCGGAATAATCGCAGCCGCCCAGGAACTCCGCCAGCTTGCCGCCCTGTATCCAGAATCCCGCGCGATTGCGGCTCAGCAGCGTCGCCTGCATCGGCGCTTGCCCAAACAATTTGAAGGTCACACGGGCGCTTGTTTTCGTCTGGTGCATCGTGCTCCGTTTTTTGCTCGGGGCCATGACGTAGCCGCTGAAGGCCAGCAATGTATACCCATGCGCCCCAAAAATAAAGCGATTCGTGAAGCTGTGACGAGTGATGAATGATGCATGACGAGCGACCGATGAGTAGCGAGGTGTGACTCGTGACTTGTGATTCGTGATTCGTGTTTCGCGAACTGTGTTCCGCTACCCGCCTGGTTGACCTGCGACCTGCGATCATACCCACGTAGCATCGGCAATCTTTAGGATGAATTGTGCTTGCGGGCAACTCTTCGAACCGGCACTGCCGGTTCTTGGGGTGAATCGCGCTTGCGCGCGATTCAGAACTCGCACAGGCAAGATTGCCTATGCTACCGGCGCTTCGCGGGCGCCGCTGCGGCGGGCGGGGCGCGTAATTGGCGCTGGAAACATGCGATTTTCGACCGATTAGAATTGGAGTACTCCGTTTGTTTTGAGAATTTTGCGGCGATTTCTAATCGCAGTGTGACCGATTAGATTCGGGTGCGTTTCTGAGCTGCGATCGGCGGAACCGAGCTGCGATTTTGCGGAGGAATGGGACGCTGTCGGCTGTGGCGCGGCGAGCTCTGCGCTTGGGACTTCGAATTGTGCAACTTCTGCTGGGACAAAATCGAAATGCATAGCTTGGGGTTGGTGGATTGACGGCTGGGCGTCGGGTGGTGGCGGGATGGGCGGCGGCAGGACTACTTGCGTCATGGAGATCTGGGGGAGTGGGCCGTACTGCGGTGCGGTGACGCGTCCGCCGGTGGAGACGATTACGTGCGAGGGCGGCTCGATCCATTGGCCGTCGTCGTTAATGCGGGCGCTGGCGCGGATGGCGCGGAGGACGCCTTCTGCGGTGGGGACGACGCTATCGGCATGCTCGATGATGAGTTCGGCGGCGAAGCGAAGATTAGCGCGGCGCCGCTGGAAGAGGCCGGTGGCGTGGGCGTGGCGATAGATGGGGCGATAATCATGCAGGTCGTAGTGGTCGCTGATGAGATCGGCATTGCGCCAGTTGAGGAAATCGGCTTCGATGCGGACGCGATCGGGATGGTGGCAGATGGCGCATTTGCGGGCGTGACGTTCGGGCGCGGGCAGGTTGGGATCTTCGTATTCCGGCTCGGGGTCGGAGTCGAAGTCCTCGTCGGGCACAGCGGCGACGGGCAGGAGATTAGCTGCGGCGGGGTCCAAGTCCGCCGGGAGAGAGGCATCCTGATTCGCGGGATTGGGCGCGGATTTGCGGCGGCGCGCGGCGTAGCGGCGGCGCTTTGCGTGACGATGGGGCGTGGATTTTTTTCTGGGGCGGGCTTTGCGCTTGGGGCTGGGGGTGAGTTTCTTTTCGAGCGAGGGTGCGGCTTTTGCGGTGTCCGAGTCTTGGGATTGCTGGGGTTGGGGGCTGGGCGGGGGAGGCGGAATGGCCTCGATGACAGCGGGTGCGGAGTCTGGCGGTTTGGCTGCGGGCGGCGCGGAGGCTTGTCGTTGGATTTCGCGGTCGCGTTCGGCGGCGGCGACTAGTTCGGCGTGGGTGCGGAGTTCGAGGTTGGGATTTTGCAGGGTGGTGAAGGCGAAACGATCGTCGCGAAATTTTCGGAAGCGTCTCATTTTTTTCCTCCCACGGCAGGCTAACAAATGCGAGAGAGAAAAACAGCTGTACGTGAGGATGGGTACGTGCGAAAACGTGGTGGCCATTTGGCCGGACGAAGTACAGTTCTGGTACTTTGTGGCTGGACTGAATCGAGGGATTTATTTCGTTGGGTTGGTTGGTGGTGGAGCGACTAAACCCCCACCCTTCGCATGAAACAAGTGCGCGAAGGATGGGCCCTGCCTGCGGCAGGCAGGCACCTGGAAAACCGAATGCGGGCGTCGAGGTGGTGCGGGAGGGTGTGCCGCCCGCCCGGCAGAAGTCGCGTCTGGAGTCTGTGCGGCCTCAGCTTCGGCGGTCATCTCGCAGGTCTTTGAACTGCTTAATGTACACGCGGCCGTCCGGCATAGCCGCAATGATTTCCAATTCACCACCCATAGCCTCAATGATCCTGCGCAAAGTGCTTAGATACACATCAGAGCGACGTTCCATTTTTGAAATGGACGATTGTTTGACACCCAAAGCGTCAGCTAGAGACTCTTGCGTCAGACTCACCGCCTCGCGAAGCTCGCTTAACGCCATTTCACGCAGAAGGACCTTTGCTTTTTCGGTTGAACGAGCGCGAGATTCTGGTGACATTTTAGCGCGAAGTTCTTTGAAGTTTCTTGCCATTAGATTAGACCTTCCCTGTGAAGTTCCTCGAGATGTTGATCGTAAATCCTGTCGGCTCGCGGCACGTTTTCTTCGTACCATCTTTGGTCGCCGGTCTTATCTCCACCGAGCAAGAGCAGCGCATTTCTTCGGGGATCAAAAATGTAGAGCACTCGGTATGGTTTGCCCGCGTGTTGAATGATTAGCTCTTTCATATTCGCGTGTTTCGAACCGCGGATTTGACCGGAAAGAGGGCGTCTCAAACTGGGGCCTTTTTCCTCAAGAACCTGAACCGTGGCGTCCACGTCCTCTTGTTCCTGCGCTGTCAAACCGTCCCACCAAGCATGGAACTCTGCAGAGTATTCAACCTCCCATGCCATGGAGGGAATATAGCCTAGAGGGACTATTTTGTCAAGAATAAATCAGGTGGCGAGCGCCGAGCGCCAACTAAAAGAGCAGAGAGTTCCTGCACTGGCTGTCGCGGGTTCGGAATGACGTGCCAGAGGAACAACACGGCCAAGAGTGGCTGTGCCACACTTCCAAGGACGCGGCGAGCGGCGCGCTTAAAATTGAATGCGCCGGCTGCGGTGACTCGGCGGGCTTGGCCACCCGTCCGTTTGGACGGACGAAGTACAGTTCTGGTACTTTATGGCTGGACTGATTTGAGGGAATTATTTCGCCGGGTTGGTTGGTGGTGGAGCGTCTAAACCCCCACCCTTCGCATGGGACAAAGGCGCGAAGGATGGGCCCTGCCTGCGGCAGGCAGGCACCCGGAAAACCAAATGCGTACGTCGACGTGTTGTGGAAGGATGCGCCACCCGCGCATTCTAGAGCTAAGGAATATGGTCAGTCTTCTGTATTAATACCGAGTTAACGGCTGACGTACTTACCCTTCTATGATACAAACATCGATATGGACTGCACGCACCGGAAATTATTGGGCGAGTCGGTGAGGGAAATCGGTGTCTTGGTTCTAGTTTTTGTGCCGCTCGACGTGATCGTAGGTTGGCATGCTGAGGGAGCTTTGGCTTATCCGCCGTGGATGTCTTGGATGCGGTGGTTATCCCCGCAACACTTCGTTACGGTATTCTTCGCGTTGTCGGGAATCCTTCTGTTATCATTTGGAATCATAATTGAAGCGCGAGCTTTGATTGACGAGAAAGGAGGCGACCGAACATGATATTTGCGCTGGCGGTATTCAGCCTAGTTTGCGGTGCAATGGTATGGGTCGGCCTCCGATCATCGAAAAAGCCCGGCCAGAAGCCTTTCCCGAGACAAACAGCACGATAGCACGGATGTTGACTTTGTTGCCCCGCTTGGGAGAAACCGAGACGGCGCTTTTTTTGCGCACTTCGGTTCGCGATACCGATAGCGAATTTAATCAGCCTTCAAACCTCTTAGGATCACGGCCCGCGGCAAGCACAAACGAGGTGCGTATAAGCAATCTCATAAATATTCGGCCGCAACCAAAGAGCGACGCTTCAGGGGTTAAAGCTCCTTCTCTTGCGGGCTTTACGGCGGGGCTGAAGAGTCTGTGTGACTACCGCAAAATCGGTACTTCAGCGGCCAAAGCCGTTCTGATTTCGCTGTGTTTATGTCGTAGCCCTTCGATCCTGCCGCCGGCAGGCTCTCAGGATGAACTAAAGCTACGACCTACAAAGATTCCCGAGTTCTCGCACAGACTCTAAAGCCCCGCCCTTCCGTGGCAACCCGTTCATGAGAACGCTTGGATCTGTTGACATCCCAAGTTTTGGCAGCAGCGAAATTAACGGCGAGAGCTTGGCGCGCGCGAAGCAAAACGTGTGTCGCACCTACGGCGCTCCGGATTCTTTTTGCGAATTTTCCCAGGCCTTCCGGCCTGGGCTAGCTTATGCCGCGCCTCCCTTCGACCCCGCCGCTGGCGGATCTCAGGGTAAAACGGCGCTGGTGCGGCGGCGTTGATGAGTAAAAGAGCCGGCGAGACGCCCTTCGATCCTGCCGCCGGCAGGTTCTCAGGACGAGCCGGCGCTACTAAAAACCGAGCGGTTACGGATGATATCTACAGAGCTAGATGGCTACTCGATGCTGGGGGGCAGGGCTGCTTTGCGGCGGAGCAGATAGAGTGCGACGCCGCTGGATACTACGAATGCGACTACGAGGAGTTGACCGGGATAGGCTTGCCATTCGCGCAGGGTTGCGGCTAGCACGAGGAATGCGCCGGCGAAAAATGTGAGGCTCACTGCGGTCATGCCCCACCAGCCACCGGGAATACGGAAGGGGCGTGCGGCGTTCGGGCGGCGCACGCGCAAAATAATCAGCGCTAGAAACTCCAGGACTAATGCAGGGGTGTAGAGCAAGCAGGTGATCACGGCCAGGCTGCCGAATGGCAGCGCGGCAAATACGGCGGTGATGCCGCAAAAAATCAGAATGGCGACCTTGGGGACTCCTGTTTCGGGCGAAACTTGCGAAAGCAGCCGCGGCAGCCAGCCATCGCGCGCCATCACAAAAGGCAAGCGCGAGACGTAGAGCAGTTGCGCGTTGAATAGCGCCCACATGGAGACGACACCGGCAGCGGCCACCAGCGCGCCTAGCCACGCGCCTCCGAGCAATCGCGAAAGCACGGGCCATCCTGCATCGGTGTTCCAAATTTCCGGGCTGGAGGTGACGCTCAAGCCGGCGAGCATGGGAAGCAGATAGCAGAGCACCAGCGCCAGCATGGTTCCGGCGAGGGCGAGCGGGTAGTTGCGTTGCGGGCGGTCAACTTCCGCGGCGAAAGTGGAAACATTGTCCCAACCGGAAAAATTGAATGAAATTATGGATATGCCTAGAAGCAACGCGCTGGGATTGTGCGCGGCGAGATCCCGCGTAACGATGCCGATGACGGCGTGCGGCGATGGACCGCGCAGCAGCCAGGTGATGACCATCACGGCGAACGCGCCCAGCACGAAAGCGGCGCCAAGCTTGGACGATTGGCCCACATCGCGAGCGCCGCGTAAATTCACAGCCATCGCCGACAAGATGAACAGCACGGCCATCGCCCAGCGGATGAGCGCCAGCAGGCCTGGGTGCGACACGGTGGCGCCGGGCGCAAGCTCCGGAATGAAGAAAGATACGTAGCTTACGAACAGGACCGGAAAGCTCGCCATCAGGCCGATGGAATATGCCATGGTCCACCAGGCCTCTTGCACTCCCCAGAAGCGGCCCATGGTTTGACGGACCCAAATGTAGTAGCCGCCTTCCGCGGGGATCAGGGTGGAAAGTTCCGCGACCATCAGGGCCATCGGCAGGCTCCAAAGAAACGGCGCGATGAGAATCAAGATGACTGCCCAGCCGGGGCCGACAGCGGCGGGGAGTGGTTCTAGTCCGAAGGGGCCGCCGCAGGTGGTGAAGAAGGCGACGGACATCAGTCCGAGCAGCGTGAGGCGGCGCTGTGGCGATAGGTGTAGGGGCTCGATGGCAGTCACTGCTGGGTCCGTGTTGAGACTGGCGAAACTTTCGAACACTAGGATGCAGAAGCAATGAGAATTCGGGGCGGAGCATACCGCAGGTGGGGAGGCGGTTCAACGGAGGGAGGGTGCAACGGTGAGGCGACGTCGCTGGCCTGGCGTTGGGGCAAACCGGCGGCCAGCGGCCAAGATCTTGGCGATGAAGTGTACGGCGGTTTGACGTACATCGGCCTTGACCTATCCGGCAATTTGCCGTACATTGGCATCAGGTTAGGAGGAGGCCATGTCGCGGACTTTGAGAGTGCCAGTGAGATCGCAGCGGCTGGAGATTCGCGCTACTCCGGAGCAGAAGAGGCTTATCGAGCGGGCGGCGCAGATACGCGGAACGTCGGTTACGGATTTTGTGGTGAACAAACTACAAGAGGCGGCGCAGGAGATCGTGCAGGAAACCGAGTCCCTGCGGCTGCGCGAAGAGGATCGTAAAGTGTTTTTCAATGCGCTGATGCATCCGCCAGCACCTAGGGAATACGCGAAGGCCGCGGTGGCTCGTTACAAAAAACAGACGAGGCCCTAATTGGAAGAGAACAAGAAGAGATCACGGTTTTTCTTCGAGCCGCTCGGGTCTGCACATGACCGGGCGGCTTTTTCTTGTGAAGAGCCGCGGCTGGAAAGTTACCTTAAGACGCAAGCGCGCCAAGATGCGAGCAAGAAGCTGGCAGCCGTCTTCGTGATGACGGTGGACGGACGAGCCATCGCGGGGTTCTACACACTGTCCCAGTACACCATTCGGAGCGGCGAGATTCGCGAAGAGATAGCGCGCCGGTTGACGAAGCACGATCAAATACCGGCAACTTTGATTGGAAGATTGGCACGAGACATGGCGTATCGTGGAACTGGCGCGGGGGACTTGTTGCTGGTGGATGCGTTAAAGCGATGCTTGATTCTTAGCAGGCAGGCCGCGTCATGGGCGGTTGTGGTAGAGGCTAAGACTGAGCGCGGTGCTGCTTTTTATGAGAAGTTCGGATTCGAGGCCTTCCCAAGCCGTCCGTTGAAATTGTTCCTACCTATCGCGACCGTTGAGAAAATGTTCGTTTGAGCAAGGGATTTTCATGGCGCAGGGTCTCGGCTTTAATTGATGCGGCCGAGACCCTTGGTTGCGCGTGGGGATGGTGACTAGCTGCCAAAGTAATCGGGCTGGGCGTCTTCGTTGGCTTGGCGGCTGGTTTTTACGATCCAGAGGCCATTGTTGGTGGCGGCGTAGATTAGGCCGTGGGCGTTGTCGACGAGGAATGCTGTGACGCCGGGGAGGTTGCGGAGTTCTTTGGGGTCGTGGTTGGACGCGGGAGTTGCGGCGCCGGATTCGCCGAAGATGTTGAGAGTGTCGGCGACGATGCTGAGCTCGGTGGCGGGTTTTCCGGGAGCCGGCGCGGCGGAATCGAGATTGCGCGGGCGGCGCGGATCGCTGACGTCCATCATGGCGACTTGCGCAGAAGAGTCCAGGCCGAGGACGAGATATTCTTTGCCGTTACGCTTGACGAGGAGCATGCGGGTTACGTTGCCGCCGGTGATGGCGACGTGGCTGACTACATTGGCGGGAGTGTCTGAGTTTTTGCTGGAGTTGCCCGCGGCTTGCGCGGCTGGTGTTGCGGTGATGCTGATTGCGCCGATTGTTAACGTGATTGCCAGCGCGGTTTTTGTGGCGGCGCTGCGGAAAGTCTGCGCGGAATTGCGGATCGAGGTTTCTTGCATTGTCGTTTCTCCTTGGAACTGGGCAGCCTGGGTGCGGTGTGGCGTTGGCTTGCTTCGTTCCTATGTGTAGACCGGAGAGGCGAGGATTTTATTCCCAGGATTGTTTTGTGGCGGCGCGAGCGAGCCTGGATTCTCAAGTTCAAGTCCAGACGTCACTACCGCAGAAGGCGCAGAGCAAAGCAACTGGGACTCGGAGGCAGATTTTTGTGGGAGGTGCGATGCGTCGATCTTTGATGGCGGTGCCGGGTTACGGGACCGCCGATACAAGATCAAAAAACAGAGCACATGCAGGATTGCCTGTGGCACTCGCGATTCAGGAGGCTTTTTCTTCGGCGGCTGCGACGAAATCGGAGTAGGGGCCCTTGAAGTCTTCAATCTTGTTGGAGTGGAAGTGCCAGATGCGCGTCGCGACCTCGTCGATCACGTCGTGGTCGTGGGTGACGAGAAGGACTGTGCCGTCGTATTTCTGCAGCGCGATGTTCAGCGCGTTGATGGACTCGAGATCGAGGTGGTTGGTGGGCTCGTCCAGAACCAGGAAGTTCGGTTTCTGCAGCATCAGGCGGCAGAAAATCAGGCGCGCCGATTCGCCTCCGGAAAGCGCGGCGGTCTGCTTCAGGGCTTCTTCGCCGCTGAAAAGCATTTGGCCCAGCACGGCGCGCAATTCTTCCTGTGTGGCTTGCGGCTTGAATTGATGCAGCCACTCGATGGCGTTCATGCCGTGGGTGATGGATTCGCTGTGGTCTTGCGCGAAATAGCCGACGGCGACGTTGTGGCCCCAGATCACCTGCCCGCCGTCCACGGGGAATTGGTGGTCGGTGTCGTCAATGAAGCCGGTGGAATTGCGCAGCAGGGAACGGAGCAGCGTGGTCTTGCCGGTTCCGTTGCGGCCCATGAGCGCGATTTTTTCGCCGCGCGCCACGCTGCCGGAAAAAGGCGCCCAGACCTTTACGCCGTCGTAGGATTTCGCGATGCTCTTGATTTCCAGCGGATGACGGCCGGAATGCTGGTCCATCTGAAAACGAATGTAGGGTCGCGCGATATTGGAGCGGGCCAGCTCGGTGGTCTGCAGGCGCTCGACTTCTTTTTTGCGCGAGGTAGCTTGCGCGGAGCGTGTGCCGGCGGAAAAGCGCGCGATGAATTCGTTCAGGTGCGCGATTTTCTTTTCGCGCTGCTCGTTTTCGGATTCGATGCGCGAGCGGATCGAAGTCTTGGCCATCACCATATCGTCGTAGCCGCCGTTGTACATGATCACGGTTTCGTAATCGATGTCCGCGGTGTGGGTGCAGACGCTATTCAGGAAATGGCGATCGTGCGAGATCACGATCAGCACGCCTTCGTATTCGAGCAGATAGTCCTGCAGCCAGTGGACGGAATCCAGGTCCAAGTGGTTGGTGGGTTCGTCGAGCAGCAGGGCAGGCGGGCTGCCGAAGAGCGCTTGCGCGAGGAGCACGCGGACTTTTTGTCCGCCCTGCAGTTCGCGCATCTTGCGATCGTGCAGCGGCTCCTCCAGGCCCAGGCCGTCGAGCAGGATGGCCGCGTCGGCTTCGGCGGTGTAGCCGCCTTCTTCGCCGACGATGCCTTCGAGCTCGCCCAGGCGCATGCCGTCCGCGTCGGTGAGCTCTTCGTGCGGCTTGGCGTAGAGAATTTCCCGTTCCTGCAGAGCTTTCCAGAGCGGGCGGTTGCCCATGATGACCGTGTCAATGACGCGCTGATCGTCAAACGCGAACTGGTCTTGGCTCAGGATGCCGAGCTTTTTCGGGCGCGTGACGTCGCCCTTGGTAGGCTCAATTTCGCCGGTCAAGATTTTCATCAGTGTGGATTTGCCGGCGCCATTGGGGCCGGTGATGCCGTAGCGCCGTCCTGCGAAGAAAGTGGTGCTGACCTCTTCGAACAAGACTCTGGCGCCGAAGCGCATCGTGATGTTGTTAACGGAGAGCAAG
>CAWBLT010000029.1:0-49308 GCA_963789665.1 uncultured Acidobacteriota bacterium
GAGCAGAAGGGCTCGCCGCCACTGCGAACAACATCGGAGACGCTCTCCTCCAGGAAGGCCGGCTGAGTGAAGCGAAAAAAATGTTCCAAGAGTCGATCCCAAATTATCAGGCCGCGGACGACAAAGGCGGATTGGCGCTGGTGCTGAACGACCTGGGTGACCTATCGACGCTTCAAGGAAATCTGGAGCTTGCCGAAACCAGCTATCAGCAGGCCAGGGCTGCCGCGCACGAGGTCGGCGACAAGAGCGCACTGGCCTATGTGGACTCCGGACTCGGTGATGTTCGCAGGGATCGCGGCGATCTTGCCGGTGCCAGGAAGGCATACGAGGAGTCGCTGGCTTTGCGAGCGCAGACGGGCGAGAAGCAAGCCGAAGCCGATACTCAGGTCAGCTTAGCCAGGGTCTCGATCGAGGAAGACCATGCTTCCGACGCCGAAAGATCGCTGCGCACGTCGATCGCGCAATTCCACCAGGAACAACAGGCCGACGAGGAACTCGCGGCGACCATTGTCCTGATCCAGGCACTTCTCTCGCAAGGCAAAGCAGCCGACGCCAAGTTGGAACTGGAACGCGCCGCGCCGCTTTCGGCAAAGAGCCAGAATTTCCTGGCGCGCCTTCAATTTGAACTGGCAACCGCACGCACGTTGGTGGCGTCAGGCAGTGCGCAAACCGCACATCCCAAGTTGGACGAAACGCTGCGACTGGCGCGACAGCATGGTTACCTCGCCATCGAATTTGAGTGTCGCCTGGCACTTGCGGATTTGGAGAGAAAGTCAGGCAACGCGGCGGCGGCACGAGCTCAATTGAGCGCTCTCGAAAGGGATGCACACGCTAAAGGATTCGCGCTGATCGCTCGCAAGGCTGCGGCCGCTCGAACCTGATCTCTCAATCGTCGCGTAATCGGACATCTCTAACACTGTCGCCATGACTTTTTCGCTGAAATTCACGGTTTCGATTGATGAGATGAGCACAAATGAAATCAATTCCACGAGGCTGATCGATCTAATGTTCTATGATCAGATTACTAGCGGCTCCAGAAATCCAGGCACTCCTCTACGGAGAGAATAATTCTACGGAGGATGTTCGTTGCAAAACCATCAGTCGAAGACAATCTGTGCGTTCGCAGCACTCACTTTGTTGCTTGTGATTCCCTCGCTGGGCAATGAAGGAAATCCGGGGGTTACAAACACATCTATTCAAATTGGTTCGTGCTCCGCACTCACTGGTCCAGCATCCTTCTTGGGAATGGAGTCAGAGATGGGCGCGCTCGCGTATTTCAGCTCTGTGAATAGTGAGGGCGGCGTAAACGGTCGCAAGATTACATTGCAGACTTTCGATGATGGTTATGACCCGGATAAGGCAGCGGCGTGCTTCGACCGGCTGAAGAAACAGAACTTTTTCGCACTGGGATTTTTCGTGGGCGCTCCCACTGCGTCCAAATACATGCCCCTGGCGGAAGCCGAGAAAATTCCATTGCTGGGCATTTTCACTGGTGCGCAGGTCGTCTACGATCCAGTCCGGCATTACATCTTTACCGTCCGAGCGTCGTATTTCGAAGAGAGTCGGGAGCAGGTGGACAACCTTTGGGAGGGCCGCGGAGTTCGCAAGATCGCCGTGATCCATCAGGATGACGCCGCTGGTCAAGTCGTGCTTGACGGGGTTTTACGGGCGATTTCGAAGCATCAGGCAACCCCCGTCGCCGTGGGGAGCTTTCCGCACAACTCTGTAGACGTAGACCAGGCCATCAAGAGTGTTCGCGAGGCAAATCCGGAAGCCGTGATTTTGGCCGGGCCGTATGCTCCGCTGGCCGCCATTCTGAAAAGGGCCCATGCCAGCGGCTGGCATCCGCTATTTCTTTCGCTTTCCTTCGCGGGGACGGAAGCGCTCATTCGCGCGGCGGGCAACGATGCCGAGGGCGTCATCATTACGCAGGTAGTGCCCCCCTATGACCGCACAGACCTCCCGACGATCAAGTTGTACCGCGACGCGCTCGAAAAATACATGGGAGCCGCGGCACCCAGCTTCGTCAGTCTGGAAGGGTTTGTGGACGCAATGGTTCTGACCGAGGGTTTGAAGCGGGCAGGAAAGGATCTTACGCGCGAAAGATTCATCAGTGAAATCGAGTCGATCCATAAGCAGGACATTGGGCTCGGGCCGAAATTTCTCTTGGATTACGGACCGAAGCGCCACAACGGGCTCAATGCAGTGTACGCAACAATCGTTCGAAACGGCCGCGCCGTGACAATCAAGGACTGGAAAAATCTACAGGCAGAATAAGTTTCCACAGCACTCAAGCAGCTCTTCTACTCGATGATCAGGTAAATCTTTGCAGACTCGGAGTCTAAGTCCTGATTAACGCATTGAGCGGACATTTGAAGTTCTAGTACGTTACTTGTACGGTAACCCTACTCATCAGAAGTTAGCCCGTTCATCCCGAACCGATTGCTGGCGGGAAGACGAATTATCAACGCCTTGCAGGACAAGAGCTTGGTTATGAGCGAGCCGTGAAGTCAATGGCCAGAAGCGAAATATCGTCTTTATGTCCCTCGCCCGGAGGTTGTTCCAGCCAGCGCGCCAACTCGAGCAACAACGCGTCCGCAAATGGGCCTGCTGGAAGTTTGTTGTTCGTCTCCATGAACTTCATGAAGCGTTCCGTTCCAAATTCCTCCTGCGCTGGATTGCTCGTTTCAAGGATTCCGTCGGTATATAGGACGAACCGATCACCAGCTTCGATCGGTACTTCCAGCGAATCGTATGTGGCTTCCTCGAACTGCCCCATGACCAATCCGTTTTCCATGAGTTGTCCGGCGCTGCCGGTTGACTTGCGCCACAGTAACAGCGGCGGATGGCCCGCACCGCCGTATTTCATAACGTTTTTCTCCAAGTCCACATACACATAGGCGGCGGTGACGAAATTATGCTGAAATTTGCCGCACAGCGCTTGATTCAATCCTGCCAGAACTTTGCCCGGTTCAGAAACGTGGCGGGCTTGTGCGGTGAGGGCAACCTGCAGCATGGATGCGATGAGGGCGGCGGGCAATCCGTGTCCCGACACATCTGCGATCAGGATGCCCACGTGACGTTCGTCCACGACGATGAAATCGTAGAAATCGCCGGCCACTGAAGTCATGGGAATGTAGCGCGCCACAATATCCATGCCTGTGATCTTTGGCGTGCTGCTGGGCAGGATGGATAGTTGAATCTGCCGCGCCATTTCCAGTTCCGTGTTTATTTCCACGAGTTGTCGCGCGATCTGCGCATGTGCTTCGCGCAGCATCAGATGAGTGCGCACACGCGCTTTTACGACGGCGGCCGAGAATGGTTTGTGAATGTAGTCAACAGCTCCCACCTCGAACCCTTTGGTTTCGTCCTCAGCCTCCGTCTGGCTGGTAAGAAAAATCACCGGAATATCGCGCGTGTCGGGATCTGCTTTCAAGCGGCGACAGACTTCGTATCCGTCCATTTCCGGCATCATGATGTCCAACAGGATAAGATCCGGCTTCTCCTTCCCTGAAGCGATTGCCAGAGCCTTTTCGCCGCTCGTTGCCACCTTCGTCGCGAACGAGTCTTTCAGGGCGCCGGAAATAACTCCGATATTGATAGGCGTGTCATCCACAATCAAAATCGTTTTTTGGGTCGAGGGCGAAGTCATGATTTCACTCCAATCTAAGGCCTAAACGACCGGCGATCGCCGAAAGACACTTTAGCGCGCCAACAAAATCATAATTGCCGACGAAATCACGGAGGCTGGTGATTTCGGATCCGGTCAGCACCTTCACGAACTCCGGCTGTGCTTCCAAAATGAAATCGGCAGCGTCGCCATCGTCGTTCGATAGAAGTTGTTTCAACTTTTGCAACGGCGTAGCGACGGAGGATGGGTCGGCAGTCGCGCCATTGGCGCTCTCTGCCACTTGCTCGTGGGGAAGGGCAGAACGGATTGCCTGCACAACCCCGCGAAGTTTCGTGTTCAGCGAATCCAGCGAGGGCTGCACGCTCTGCACACTCTGTCCCGCTTTAATCGCCGACTCTACTTCAGCTGCGACGTTGGCCACCGCCGTCGCACCAAGGTTCGCGGCCGCGCCTTTCAGCGAATGGGCGGCACGCGCTGCCGTGGCTGTATCTCCCGAAGCGTGCGCCTCGCGAATTTCCTCCACGTTTGCCGACTCCGCGAACTTACGCAACAACATCTCATAACGTTTGGGGTTTCCGCCGGTCCGCCGCAGCGCCGACTGGGTGTCCACACCCTCGATGTGCACGCTAACGATTTCGAGAGGGCCGGCTGATTCCGGCGACCCTGCGGTTGCTGCCGCGGATTCTGGTGGCGCCTTCGCGATAACGTCCGCTCGCGGTTTGATCCAGCGCAACAATGCAGCGAAAAGAGCATCGGGGTCTATAGGCTTGGCGAGATGGTCGTTCATGCCCGCCTCGGTGCATTTCTCGCGATCGCTCTCCATCACGTTGGCGGTCATCGCGATGATGGGCAGCGACCGAAATTGCGGTTTCAAGCGGACCGCTCTTGTAGCCGCCAGACCATCCATCACCGGCATTTGCATATCCATCAGCACCAGATCGTAATTGTGTTCGGCGATCATCTGCACCGCGATCTGTCCGTTTTCAGCAGTTTCAATCGCCAAGTGCGCATCCTCTAACAGGCCGAGCGCGACCTCGCGATTCAGCTCGTTGTCTTCGACCAGCAAGACGCGCGCGCCGTGTATTCGCTTCAGTTCGGCGGCTGGAGCCGCCGCAGCTTCATACGTCTTGGAACTGCTTGCGCCCAGGACCTGGACGGCTGAATCGAACAGCATCGAGGCGGTGACCGGTTTGATTAGAATATTTGCAAACGCGTTCTCGTCCGCCTGCTTCAAAACCTCTTCACGGCCGTAGGCGGTGACCATCACCAGCTGCGGACGAACCTGCAAATTGGGCAGCGCGCGAATCTGTTTGCCCGTTTCGAATCCATCTAGGCCCGGCATCTGCCAGTCCACAAAAACAATTTCGTACGGTTTGTTAACTTCCGCAGCATGGCGCACCATTTCGATTCCTTCCAGCCCGGAAGGAGCTTCATCCGCCTCAAAGGTCATGCCGACCAGCATGCTGGAAAGTACCGCACGCGCCTGCGGATTATCGTCAATAATCAACACTCGGCGACCCCGAAGATCGGATGGGACAGTGTGCCGCCGGGTGGCCTCGCCATTGCCCAGCCTTGCGGTGAACCAGAATGTGCTGCCCTTGCCTTCGTCGCTCTCGACGCCGACACCTCCTCCCATCAGCTGCGCCAGCCGCTTTGAGATCGCCAGGCCCAGCCCGGTCCCACCGTGTTGGCGAGTCGTTGATGCATCCGCCTGCTCGAACGCCTGGAACAGTCTGCCCATTTGTTCTTTGGTGAGGCCGATGCCAGTGTCGCGCACCGCGAAGTAAACTAACTGGCCCTGATCATCTTTTTCCTGAATCCGCGCACGAACCACGATTTCGCCTTGTTCGGTAAACTTCACGGCGTTGTTGCAGAAGTTAATCAGGATTTGACCAAGCCGCAGCGGGTCGCCCTTAAGTTGCGTGGGTACCGCAGAGTCAATGTCAAAGATCAGCTCCAGGCCTTTCGCGGACGCCTTCTCGGAAATCAGATTGCTCACGTTTTCCAGCACTCTCTCCAGATCGAAGTCAATATTTTCCACCGTCAGCTTGCCCGCTTCGATTTTCGAGAAATCCAAAATATCGTTGATGATGCCCAGCAGGTGCTGCCCGGCCAGTTGAATTTTCCTTACGTAGTCGTGCTGCCGCGGATTCAGCTCGGTGCGCAGCGTCAGATGCGACATCCCGATAATCGCGTTCATCGGCGTGCGGATTTCGTGGCTCATGTTGGCCAGGAAATCAGACTTGGCCTTGGTGGCTTCCTCCGCCACTTCTTTGGCTCGCCGCAATTCTTCCCCAGACGCCTCCAGCGCCTGATTGATGTTCTCCAGTTCTTGTTTGCGCGCGCCCAGCTGGCGTTCCGAAGCCGCCAAAGATTCAGCCTGCGCTTGGGTGCGATCGAGCAGCTCTCTTGTGGCGATGTTGCCGGACAATATTTCAGCGCTCAGAGCGACCGAAGGCAGCAAAGAGTCGAGCAACGCTCGTTGCCGCTCCGACAATGCCGAATTCGTCGCCAATTCGATGATGGCGGTCACTTCGTCCTTATTGACTACCGGCATGAAGTGGATTTTCCCGACCGTCAAGGTTCCCATGCCCGCGGAGATTCGCACTTGCTCCCCGGTGGTAACTTCGAGCATGCGCCGCTCCACCGCAGCTTGCCCGGCCAGTCCCTCACCTAGCGCAAATTCGCTGGGGCTACCCACATCCGTATTTGCAAACGAATACGCGCGAGAGAAACGCTTGCCACTCTCGTCTGCGATGTACAACGCTCCGTAAATCAGCGGAATGGGCTGCGACAACCGCGACAATAATGCTTTCCCAAATCCCGGATAATCTTGCGCCGATTGTAAGGCCCCGAGCGTGGCGCCCACTTCCGCCTTCACCCATCCTTGCGTTTCGCGCTCGCGTGCGCCCAGTTGCAGGGTACGCAGCGCGCGCCCGATCTCACCGATTTCATTGCTGCGATCCAGGTAGGGGATTATCTGATCCAGCCGCCCATCGGCCAAATCCTGAATGCTTCCCTGCAGAGACACGAGTTCGTCCACCACTTCTGTCTGCACGACATAAAAGGCGGCGGCCCACGATGCCAGCAGGCCGAAGCCGATCACCAGCCAAGTGATCAGAATCGCACGGCGCGTATTTCTGCTCAACTCATCGGAGCGCTGGTCAATATATTTTTGCAAATCCTCCATGATCTCAATGGTGGCCTGGCGCGACCGCTGCAGTTCCTGGTTCACGCCTCCACGCAACAGATTCAACGCTTTGGTATTGTCGCCGGCCAGGGCCGCCGCACGCGCAGGCCGAGCATCATCCTCCGCCTGCTCGAAGAGAGCGGATGCGGCGTTGATCTTTGCCGCGCGCTCGGGGCTTTGTTTCAGCGCCGCTGCCATCACGTTGTGGAAGTCCTCGGCAACCTGTGTCAGTTGTCCGTCAATCACCTGTCTGCGATCGGGATCGCTCTCGTCAGCCAGCTCAAACAGAAACAGCCCGAACCGATTGGTATGCGCTCGCGCCTCCCCAACGCTTCGGAGCGCTTCCACTTGGTTGGCGATCAACACGCTATACCATGTGTCGATCATTTTGCTTTCAACCGACGAATAGATACCCGCCGCCACCACCATCAAAGCGAGCGGAAGCATCGCAATCAGCAGTTTCCGCCGCAGCCTCAAATTTGTAAAAATGCCCATCGGAGTGCGCTCCAACATTCGCTTAAGCTAAACGTGAAAACGTGTGCGCCCTACGAACCTATGCAATCGGGCTTCGTGCGTCCCCCGTCGAAGGGGCTGGTCCCCGCATTGTAGCCCGGACACAGACACCACTCACGAAGCTTACGCGCGAAATGAGCTGCAGCATATCGTCATTACTACCAATGGCGCGGGCGCGTCTCCGTCGCTCTGGTGAATTCGTCAGCCCACGTCGCCAGTGTAGATCGCAAGCCGCGAATCTTCCGCCATGGATTGCCAGGGACGTAGGCCCGTACTGGCAATCTCCGCGCGAGCAGTCTAATTAATTTCAGTAGTACTCAGCGCATCTTGAGTATTAGTCTGGTCCGCGCGAGAACACGCTGAAGTCGCTCGCGGGGAGAAATATTAAGAGCGATGAAGACGCTTATGCTGGGATTGGCCGTCGTCGCTTCAGTTTTATTTCCCACATCTCTGCGCAGCGCCCCGGCAAAGACTGCGCTCGAGGTAGTAGTGCTCGGTTCCGGCGGGCCGCGTCCCTTCGGCCGGGGCGGCTCCAGCTTTATCGTCCTGCTCGACGGCGTTCCGCGGATTTTGGTGGATGCCGGGCCAGGAGCCTTCCTGCGCATCGGGGAATTGAACCTGGACCTGGACAATGTAGATACGGTTTTGTTGACCCATCTGCATATTGATCACAGCGGGGACCTGGCGGCTTTCTTCAATGCCCGAGCGCTCACCAGCGACGACCCCATCGTCTATCGCATTTTCGGGCCGGATGGCGCCGGACTATTTCCCAAGACCTCGCGTTTCGTGAATTTGCTGGTCGGTAAAGATGGTGCGTTCGAATATCAAAAGACATTTGGCGCCCGCGAATCGTTCCAGGTTCGCGATCTGGCCATCAACCTCGATTCTCCACTCACCAAAATTGTGGATGAAAATGGTTTGGTCGTGGATGAAATTGCCACGCATCACGGCGATTGCCCGTCCGTGGCCTACCGCATTTCCTATAAAAATGCTGTGCTGGTTTTCTCCGGAGACATGGACGCATCGGCACTGCCCAATCTCGTGCAGCTCGCGAAAAACGCGGACTTGCTCATTTTCAATTGCGCGGTGCTGGACCCTCCGAATTCGCCTTCGCAGCTCTACGATCTCCACACACCGCCAAAGAAAATCGGCGAAGCCGCGCGCGATAGCGCAGTTAAAAGTTTGCTGCTCAGCCATCTCGCGCCGGACGTGGAAGGGCAGGAAGATGTCGTGCGCAAATCAATTCGCGCATCCTACGCAGGGCCAGTCGCGTTCGCCAGCGATCGGTTGCACGTCCCGGTGGGGAAGTGACCGATAAATTCACGCGGATAGATTCAAGCGGATAAGTTTGCCGTCCTGTCCCGTGAACGAGACTTCCAAATCGCTTCTGTGATTGAGGTGGAATTCTCCGGCGAAGAGCTACATTGCAGAGCGGTACTCGTAGTACCGAGGAATTATTCCCAACCAACCACTTCTAACACGTTTTACTGCCCCGACCTCATCGCATTTTTCGATGCACTTGCCTCAAACATTCGATGAACTTCACGATGTTTCCTCTTATATTATCCTCCACTAACAAAGGTGCTCTGCGGCGCCGAAGGTTTTTGCAATCGGGTGGTCGCGAAGATCGCAGCGTCGTCAGCAATAGCTGAAGGCGCAGCTCGAAACAGAGGAGTTCCTCACGTTTTTCTCGATGGCAGGCCACGATCGGCGAACGGGTGTAGGCCATCGCCGAACGGGAGCGAAAATGCCAGCAGCGAAAATGCCAAGCGCGAATATCCGGTGGCCTCCATTCCCACGCGCACGCTGGTCGCCCTCTGCTGCAGATCGCGATAAAACTTCTCGGCTTCTCCATCGCTATGACTCAATCGCCTCTCGCCGCACTCTCCCGTCTCGGTATCGGCAAACGCGATGTACTGATCGCTCGGGTGGTAATCCACGCCTATAATGATCAGGTTCGGCTCCTTTCTTCCGAGCCTTTGGTCGTCAACAACCAAATTCTACTCGCGTCTAAGGAGCCGACATTGTTATGAAATTAAGCGAAGTTCTAGTACGCCGGACGACCGGTCGGCAGCGCGTGCCCTTAGCACGCGGTGGCAAAATCCCCACCTTCCCGCCGACTGTAAACTGCTGAAAGGGCAGGGCACGCGCACCCACTATTGAATGCGGCGAAAAGAATTGATTTCATTTCGTGAGTCATCAGGCGCGACGCGAAAGGGCGCAACTGATCTGAAGTCGAGAAGACGACCGGGGGCGGATGACTCTAGTGGGACAGGAACGAACGTCTCCGCGAAAGAAAAGCGGCGCCGGTAAATTCGGGCGGCGGCGCAAGACAAGGCTTCGCGTCTGTCAAAAGATCTGTCGCGAGTGGTCGAGCCTCGGCCGCTTATTCCGAACCGATGCGTGCCGATGGGAGCGTTTAGACGCATTAGTTCGCGCTAAGAACCGTGCGATGGGTCGCGACCTTATAGTTGTAAATGACCTGCGCCATTGACTGGGCGAACGAAGTCACGCCGGTCAAGGACATGCCGGGCGGGATTTTCACGAGGCCGGCGTTGATGTAACTGGTAATCGCGGTGGTAAGGCTGGAATCAACTTCGCTCCAGTTGACCTTGCCGTTGGTGGTGGCGGTGATGAGGTAGGAGTCGACGATGCGCAGGGAAATGCCGGGAGTTAGCAATTCCAGGGCGCCGTTGTTGTTATTCATGGCGCCGGCAACGTCCATCGAGAAGTGTTCGAGGTCAGTGAGAGTAACGCCGGTGGGCGGCGATGCGAAGCCATCATGATTAGCGGCGACGATCATTTGCGTGATTGCATCGTCTTGCGCGGTCGCGTTGGGCGTGCCGTCAGCATTAGTCGGCGGCATGGCGTCTGCGACGGCGCTGGAGATGCCAACAAGCACGACGTAGGTGCGTTGAGTTTGCAGTATCTGTGAGACGGCGAAGCCGTAGGTCTCGAACTGTGCGAGCGTCATTCCGTAGCGAGGTTTGGTCAGATTAGTGGCTACCGCATTGGCTACAAAACATTCGACGGCGGCCTGCTGGCTTGCAGTGCAGTTTGTCGAGGTGGTTTGAGAATGTGCACGCGGAGCAGCGAGAATCGCGTCGAGCAAAATCACCCCTACGAAAAGAGTTTTGCAGACATTCATACGGTAATCCCCCAATTGTGAAGTCTCGCGAGTGCTTGCCGCGTAGAGGGGGGATACGCGCGAGCACACAGCGATTCGTATTTAGATCCGATTCCTGCTTCCTGTAGCTATTGCGTCGTGCAGCGATTCGATGATGAGTGATCTGGAGAAATAGTTCAACTGTACCGAAGTGCAGGTCGAAGCGGGGGCGAACAACTGTACTCCGACTGGGCGGGAGACAGGGGCTCGCGGCGACCAGGAACCAGGGGAGTTACCGCCGGATCCTGATGACATATTTAATTCTTAGAGCATGCGTCCGAGGGGGACATCCGCCGAAGCTTCGCATGGCGCGCACACTCGGAATCTCCGGGCGGCACGGAAAGACAGCGCAACGATGATTCACGGCAATTCACCGCGCTGCACGAAATTCAGTTACAGGGAGATATTCACGGTATGACACAGACGCAGAATGCACAATCCGTTGCGTCACGGCTGGAAAAAGTTCGCGACAAACTTCCCCTGTTATACGAGCGCGACGACATCCTGTCGACCATGACCCAGCAACGCCGCGACGTGGAGAGCGTCAGCTCGCGCAACATGCGTTTGCCGCTGCAGATTCGCCCAAGAAGCAAGGCCGGCCTGACAAATATGGACGGCACGGCTGCAAAATGGACAACTCCGTCGCCCTGGCCGAGAAAACGTCGGCCGCTTCGACGCTTTGCCGAAAAGTTTGTTCGATGCTCATGTCGATCGCCTCTCCGACGGTTATCCGCGCAAATCCACACACGCGCCGACACAATCTCCGCGGATGACTAAGAGCTGAGTTTTCAGTGTTGTGACTAGAAGCCATCTCATAAATGGTTTGGCCCGGGTCAAATGGTCCTATTTTCAAGGATTTTGCTGGCCCTGGGGTATTTATGAGATGAGTTCTAGAAACTATTGAGGTTCTAGAGGGTGACCCGCTGCCTTGGGCGCAGGAGGTCTGGAGTTCAAATCTCACGCCCCGACCACTCACTCTAGATTTCTCAATTCACGACTGCTGCGGGTAGCAGCGCTGCAAACGAGCGCCAGCTCCATGTGCGGAAATTCGCAGCTCGCGAATCTTTGCATCAAGAGCGGCTGTTCTCTCGGCGTCGTATCCGCATAAGTTTTGCTCAACACCGGCACGGAAAGATAACTGGCGCGTCTGTCGCGCCATCACGCAGCACAATAAAAGCCCCGCGCCGTCCTATTCCGCATTTACTCTAGTGTCATCAAGTATCGCACGCATTATCTCGCGCCACGCATCCGCTTTTTCGATACAGTTGCATCAAACATTCGATGAAGTAAAGAATCGTTCATCTTGTATTATCCCGCCATTAATGAAAGTCGCTCGGCAGCGATAAACCGCCATAGATTTTTAGGCGGGTGCGAATGAACATCGCAGCTTCGCGAACCAGAGCTGAGGACGCAGCTCCGGAGGAAAAGGGTTCTCCGCGTTTTTCTCGAGGGCAGGCCAAGTCGGGAACGGGTGTCGCTAGCCGGCAAAGAGGAACGAAAATGGCAGCAATGGATCGCTCGGGGTTCGGTTTCTTACCGGTCAACGCGTGCGAGCTGGCGAATGCTCGGGACCAGCGGGCGAAAACTCAAGCTGTGCCGCACGCCATTCGTCCCGATCTGATCGTACCAATCTATCGTATTAACTCATGCGGCATACCGTCTCGTGTTGAGACGAATATCTCTCGACGAGGATTCGTCGGTGTGCGCAGTTCCGCTGATCGTCGGTACCATTACTGCAGTATTAACCCTGAGAGACGAAACAGTGAAAATTGTTGGAGTATTTGTGGAAATCTTGCTCCCGCGAATGCTCGGCACTTCTGCAGTGCGCTGATAATTAAGGATTTAGGTTCGTGTCAAAATGGCCCGCCACGTGCGAGCTATGTGTTACCCGCCTGAGTACTTAATGTACTGGTGTCCCGAGAAGTAGGGAGGAGTTGACTTCGGTTGGAGAGGAAAACGATGGTCACGATGAAAGCAGTGGGATTGGCGATTCTTCTTACCGTGGCGCCCCTGACTCTGTGGGGCCAACAGAATAACTCGGTCTCGGCCCTGTCAGGACCTCTCGATGCATCGGCTCCCGGCAATGCTCATTTCGATGATGACCGGCCGGCTCTGCAACAGCGCAACCCGCGCTACAAGGTGATGAGGGATGACGTCCTCAACGTCTCTTTCCCGATCTCCCCGGAACTTAACCAGACCGTGACGATTCAGCCCGACGGATACATCACGCTGACCAACGCTGGAAGCGTCTATGTGCAGGGCATGACGGTGCCGGAAGTTACCGACGCCATCATCAAAGCCTACGCCAAGATTCTTCACGATCCCATCATCAACGTGGACCTGAAGGACTTCCAGAAGCCCTTCTTCGTCGTCACCGGACAGGTAGCCAAGCCCGGTCAGTATGATCTGCGTTATGACACCACCGTCTCGGAAGCCATCGCGATTTCCGGCGGCCTGTTGCCGACGGCAAGGACTCAGCTGCTGATCTACCACCGCGTCTCTCCTGGCTGGATGGAAGTGAAGCGCTACAACCTTCACGACTTCTTGAACGGCAAAAACGTCAATGAGGACGCCGAGGTCAAGCCGGGCGACATGATCTTCATTCCCGAAAAAGCAATTACCAACTTTCGCAAATACGTTCCATATAGCTTGGGGCTTTACGCAACTCCAACCCCAGGCTGGTTCTAGAGATTCACGCGGGCAGCTGCAACACTGGGCGATCACACCAATTTCTGAATTCGTAATGCGAGGGAGAGAGCGGATATGAGCGAGCAAAATTACCGAAACGCATCTGGCAAAGCCACGCAGGAGGCTACCCTGCGAGACATCGTCATGCCGCTGTTCCGGCGACGCCGGCTATTGATTCTCACTTTCTGTGGAATTCTTCTGGGCGCTGTCGTTGCGGCTGTTTTCCTCTCGAGTCGCTACGAGGCGCGGATGGACATTCTCGTTAATCGCGACCGCATGGACCCGATGGTTACGCCCGAGCAGTTTTCGCAGACCGCCCCGGTCGCGCCGCTCGTAACCGAAGAAGAGATCAATTCCGAGGTTCAATTGCTCCAGAGCGGCGACTTGCTCAAACAAGTTGTGCTCGCCAACAAGCTTCAGGACGTCGAGAAGGATTCGATTTGGGCGAAAATAATGCCCAAGCAAGACGAAGACACCTATGTTGCCAAAGCCGTAGAACGTCTGGGCAAGAAGCTGAAAGTTGATGCGGTGAAGAAGACCAACATGATCCAAGTGAGCTATCAATCGCCTGATCCCCAGCTCGCTTTTGGCGTAATGAGTGCTCTGTCAACCGGTTACCTCGAAAAGCACGTCGCAGTACATCGTCCGGTAGGCTCCTACGATTTCTTCGCAAAGGAAACCGACAAGTATCAGAAGGCCCTGCAAGACTCGGAGCTTCGGCTCGCGGATTTCGGGCGCGTAGAAGGCTCGGCGGCGCCGGACGTAGTGCGTACAGACCTAGCCCAGCAAGTTGCCACTTCGATTGGAACGATGCACACCGCTCAGCAAGCCGCTGCCGCGGATGAACAAAGGATTCGCGACGAAGAGGCACAGCTCAAGGTAACGCCGGCAAGATCGGCCACCCTCGAAGCCTCCAATGCCGCGGACCTTCTGTTACAGCAGCTCCAAGCCAACCTGCTCGCAGCGCAAGTTAAGCGTACCCAGCTCGCGATGAAATATGATCCCAGCTATCCACTGGTCCAGGAAGCCGACCAGGAGATTGCTCAGACCCAGGCTGCGATTAAGGACGCGGAAAAGACTAAGTACCTGAACCAGACCACCGATCGTGATCCAACCTACGAGCTTTTGCGGGCAGATATCGCCAAGACGAAGGCAGATCTTGCTTCGCAGAAGGCGACCGCGGCCGCAGTTGCCACTAGCGTCGACTCAATGAATCACCAACTCGTCGATCTGGATCAGAAATCCGTGAAGCAGTCGGACCTGATTCGCGAAACCAAGGTGAACGAAGCGAACTACCTGCTTTACCTCTCCAAGCGGGAACAAGAGAAAACTTCCGACGCACTCGATCAGAAGCGCATCGCAAATGTGGCGATTGCAGTTCCGCCCAGTGTGCCGGTATTGCCTGCCTACAGTGCAGGCCTGGTTCTGCTCATCGGATTCTTGCTCGCCGTGATTGTCGCCGTGGGTGCGGCTTTCGCTGCCGAGTACTTGGATCCCTCGTTCCGCACTCCTGACGAAGTGATGGATATTCTGAAAATACCGGTGCTGGCTTCGATGCCGAAGAAGGTCGCTTAACGCCGATGCTTTTAGAGTATTACAAACTCGCGGAGCAGCCCTTCGGCGTGACCCCAGACTCCCGGTTCCTGTATCTGGGACCGAAGCACCGGGAAGCACTCGCTTCGCTCGTTTATGGCACGGAAAGTAATCGTGGATTCCTGGCGCTGATCGCGAAGCCGGGAATGGGCAAGACTTCGCTGCTCTACCACTACCTTTCCTACCTCCGAGATAAGGCTCGCACCGCTTTCGTCTTTCGCACCGATTGCGATGCGCGGGAGTTCATCCGCCACCTCATGATGGATCTCGGCGTGGACGTCGCCGGCATGGATCTACCCGCCATGCACGACGCCTTGAATCGCCTGCTCACCGAGGAGATGCGTGCCGGGCGGCGCTTCGTACTCGTAATCGACGAAGCGCAAAATTTGGACGAAAAAGTTCTCGAGTCCATCCGCCTGCTCTCCAATTTCGAAACGCCCTGGACAAAATTGATGCAGATCGTTCTCGCCGGTCAGCCGCAGCTCGCCGATCGCTTGGCCAGCCCGTCCATGGCTCAACTCCGGCAACGCGTTTCCATGGTGATCCGCATCGAGCCGCTCACGCCGGACGAAGTGAACGCCTACATTGATCATCGCCTGTGGATTGCGGGCTGCGAAAAACCCGCGTTTTTGACTGTCGGCGCGCGCAAGCTGATCGCCGACCACAGCGAAGGCATTCCGCGCAACATCAATAACCTGTGCTTCAACGCCATGTCGCTGGCATGCGCCCTGCAGCGCAAAACGATCGATCGCGACATTGTTCGCGACGTCATTGCGGATCTGGATCTCGAGCCGTTACGCGAGAAAAACGTAGCCGTTCCCAAGCCGAAAATGAAATCGGTGGCCGTTCCACCCATCCTGGTTGCCGCCGCGCAGAAACAGTCAGCTTCCGGCGGTTGGATCCCCAAGCTCGCGATCACGAGCGCTCTGTTGCTGTCTGCGGGCGCGCTCCTCGTCAACCTGAACCGCAGCGCCGCTCACTCGTCTGCGCTGCCGGACGCCGTTGCCACCGTATCGGCCGCGCCACCTCCGGCTGCTCCTCAACCTTCCGCCTCGGCGGCTGCTCTGCCTTCTGCTGCAGATCCCGCTCCGAATTCCGCGCCGGCTCCAGTTGTCGTTTCAGAGGTTTCGCTGATGCCCGCGCAAGAAGTGACTTCCACGGTAAAGCAAACAACCGAAGACGTTCGCGTGAAATCCGGTCAAACTCTTTATCAGATCAGCCTGAACAAATTTGGCAAGTACGACGGCAAGGTTCTCGATCAATTGCGCGGGCTGAACCCTTCGCTCAGTGATCCTAACCGTATTCGCACCGGCCAGAAGATTCGTATTCCAGCAACGGCAACACTATCTACAGACGGGCAGCACGCGGGCCAGCAGTCTCCAAATGCTGCACCCACAGAGGCAGGCAAGCCATGAGCAAGAACTTTGAATTGATGCAGCAAGCAGGTAAAGAGCAAGCCCTGCGTCCGAGTCCCACGCCGGGGCCCGTGTCCAAAGTAACTTTTGGCAACGGCCATGGTAATGGCAACGGAAAACGCCATCCCGATGCGCACGGTCTCGATCTGGACATGCTCGCAGGCGAAGAAGCTCTGCGGCTTGTGCAGCGAGTGTTCTTGCTGCAGGCCCAAGAGCCGCCGCACATGGTTGTGTTCGCCGGCATTGACCACGGAAACGGCTGCAGCCGGATCTGCGTAAATGTGGCCGAGACTCTCGCGAAAAATATTCGCGGATCGGTCTGCCTGGTCGAAGCGAACCTGCGCACGCCCGCGCTGCCCGAAATGTTTGGCACCACCAATCATCACGGCTTGACAGATGCCTTGCTGAACGACGGTCCAATCCGCTCTTTCGCGAAGCTGGTGCGCGGCGAAAATCTGTGGCTGCTTTCCAGCGGCGCATTGGCGGCAGACTCCGCGAAACTCCTGAACTCCGAGCGGCTGAAGACGCGCTTCGCGGAATTGCGCGAGGAATTTGACTTCGTGCTCATTGACGCGCCGCCGCTTACTCCGTACTCCGACGCGATTGCCTTGGGGCGATTGACCGACGGATTCGTGATGGTGCTGGAAGCGAATGCGACGCGGCGTGAGGCGGCCAGTCAGGTGGCTGAGAACTTGCGAGCGTCGAACGTGCGAATTTTGGGCGCGGTGCTGAATCAGCGCACCTTCCCGATTCCGGAGACGTTGTATAACAAGTTGTAACGTCTGCCGTTTTGATTTCGAGGACCCAGCAAGGATTTTGGTGCAGGGTGAAATTCACTTTCGGATTTGTAGCAAGGGCCGGCAGCAGCAGTCGAGGCCGGTTGGCATTTTAGTGAAGCGGCACTGTGACTGAGGATGGCGGAGCCCTACCCATTTCCATTCTGCTCGAGTCTGCTAATCAAGAGTTGAGCCATGCCGCTGAGAGTTCGCTGCCAGATCGGCAAGCATGGTTCGCTGTTCAGACCCGGCCGCGGCACGAGAAAAGAGTTTCGGCAGAGCTGCTAGAAAAAGGCGTCAACGCTTTTCTGCCCGTCGTCTCCACACTCAGGCAATGGGGTGACCGCCGCCGTGTTGTGGAGCTGCCGTTATTTTCGCAGTACGTCTTTGTGCGAATCGCACAGACGCTGCCCACGCGAGTTTCGGTGTTACGGACCAACGGAGTCACAAGCTTTGTGGGTTCCCGCGGAATCGGAGCTCCGATCCCGGATCAGGAAATCGAACGAATACAAAGAGTCGTCGCGCAGGGTATATCGGTCTCACCTCACGTATTTCTGAATGTGGGCAAGCGCGTACGCATCCGCGGAGGTGCCCTGGATGGGCTCCAGGGAATTCTCACTGCAGTGAACGGCGATCAGACCCTGGTGTTATCGGTCAATCTCATCCAAAGATCCCTGGCGATCCGTATCGCGGGCTTTGTGATCGAGCCGGTTTGAGAAGAGCATTTTTCCTTTCGACATCCAAAGTCATTAAGCAGTATCCCGAATTTTAATTGCAGCGGGCAGTTAGCTGCGGGAGCGGATTTTCGCTTCGTACTGGCATTTGTTGAGGAACAGCGGCGCTAAACAATTTCCTTGGGACACACCCAGCCCGAAGAGAGAGAAACAGTGAACGAAGCAAGACGTCGGTTTCTTCTGAATTCGCTGAAATTATATGACCTCGGATTAATAGTGGTATCTTTCTATTTGGCCACATTCTTGCTCGTTCACGCCGCCCACAATGTTTCTCTGCATAACTTCCTGGCCATGCGCGTCAAGCTGTCGAACTTCTTTATTTTCGGCTTCGCGCTATTTCTTTGCCACACCGCCTTCTCGTTTTGCGGGTTATACGAATCCAGGAGACTCTCCACCAGGCTTGCGGAATCCATCGACGCGGTGAAAGCAACTGCCTTTTCCACTGCGTGCCTGGCTCTGGTGTCGGCGCTGTTCTCCGTGCGCATGATCACCCCTCAATTTCTCCTGGTATTCTGGCTCACCAGCTCCTTTGCGGTAATCGCCTCACGACTCTCGCTGCAATACTGGCTCGCGGTAGTTCGGCGGCACGGCCGCAACCTTCGTTACATGCTGATTCTGGGTACCAACCCGCGCGCCGTCGAATTTGCGCGCAAGATCCAAGCCTCCCCGGAACGCGGCTATGAACTCCTTGGTTTCGTGGACCAGGATTGGGCCGGCACAAACGCATTCAAAGAGACCGGCTACAAAATTCGCTGCGATTACGCGGGCTTGGCCGAGTTTTTGCGCCGCAACGTCGTAGATGAGGTGGCGATTTATCTCCCACTGCGCTCGTTCTACGAACATTCCTCCCACGTCGCTGCTCTGTGCGAACAACATGGGATGGTCATGCGCTTCGCATCCGATATCTTTGGCTTGAAGACAGCCCACTCTCGCGCTGAGGAGTTCGATGGCGATCAGCACATCGCCGCATACACGGGCGTGCGCGATGGGTGGCCACTCTTGTTCAAACGCGTCCTCGATGTGGCGCTTTCCTTGGTGCTGCTCCTTCTTCTGACTCCATTGTTTCTCGTGGTTGCCGCGCTGATTAAGCTCACGTCGAAGGGTACTGTCTTCTTCCGGCAGGAACGTATGGGGGTCAATAAACGAACCTTTCTCATTTACAAATTCCGCACCATGGTTCCCGACGCCGAAAAATTAATCGACGCGCTGGAAGCCCAGAATCAGGTTTCCGGCCCCGTATTTAAAATCATGGATGATCCGCGCATCACCCATCTCGGAAGAATGTTGCGCCGCAGCAGCATTGACGAGTTGCCGCAGCTCTTCAACGTCTTAAAGGGCGACATGAGCCTGGTCGGCCCGCGTCCGCTTCCCGTGCGCGACTACCAGGGTTTCAACGAAGATTGGCAGCGGCGGCGTTTCAGCGTTCGTCCCGGCATCACCTGTCTCTGGCAGGTGAACGGCCGCAGCTCGATTCCTTTCGAGCAGTGGATGCGGCTCGACCTGCAGTACATGGACGAATGGTCGCTCTGGCTCGACATAAAAATCCTGGCCCGCACTATCCCGGCGGTGCTGCGAGGTTCGGGCGCGGCGTGATCGCGATTCGCTGGCCGTCCGCATTCGCAACTTTATATCGCTCGCGCTAGTCGAGAGGCACTCGCGCCTGTCATCACCGAAAAATCTCTCCCTGGCCGTTTCAGCTGATCGCGATTTCCATCCCCAACCAATAGGAACTGGTTGGGTTGTCGTTACCTCGAATTCTTGCGATTCGAGCAAATGGTTCTGTTGGTCCTGATCTGCATCAAGACTCTAAAGCTCGAGAGCTTTCACGACGCGGGCCCGCACAAATCTAAAATGACACGCGCAAATGTACTCGGTGTTGGAGTTCACGCGGTAAATCTGTCACTCGCTGCCGAAATGCTCGAAACGGCCGTCGAGTCTGGCAGCGGCGGGTACGTGTGCGTCACCGGCGTGCACGGTGTCATGGAGGCGCAGCGTAATTCTAAGTTCAAAAAAATACTCGACGAAGCGATGCTGGTCGTCCCGGATGGCGTCCCCACCGTATGGGTCGGGAGATGGGAAGGCTACAAGAACATGGGCCGCGTGTTCGGCCCCGATTTAATGCTGGAGGTTTGCCGCAGGTCCGTATTATCCGGCCATACTCACTTTCTCTACGGTGGATTGCCAGGAATCGCGGAAGAGCTTCGCGAAAGCCTCGAACGCCGCTTTCCCGGCATTCGCTTCGTGGGCACATACACGCCGCCATTTCGTCCGCTCAACCTGCAGGAAAAGACCGACCTGCAAAACCGCTTGTCCGTCATTGCGCCAGATATCATCTGGGTTGGTCTCAGCACTCCCAAGCAAGAGTGGTTCATGCACGAAAATGTCCACTCGCTGCATTGCAAGGTGATGGTCGGGGTCGGGGCCGCCTTCGACATCCATACAGGGCATTTGAGCGACGCTCCACATTGGATAAAAAACGCCGGCCTGCAATGGCTGCATCGCCTGTGCCAGGAGCCATCGCGTCTGTGGCGGCGATATCTCTTCAATAACTCGGAGTTTCTGATCCGGATCGCGCTGCAGATTTCCGGTATTAAACGCTACGAGTTGACGCCACGAACCGTTGCGAGCGAATGACCTTGAGTGGATGCCTTCAGATTTATGGATAACGAAGTAACCCTTTCCGACAATGTCTCCAGAGTCGCATGGGCAGGTGAAGTCCCAGCGCTGGGGAAAACTGCGTTGCGAAATGGCAACGCCGCATGCGCTCCGAGCGTCGCTCATTTCGTGCGCACCCTGTTCCGCCTTTTGGACGAATCATCCATTCGTTATTGCGTGCTTCATGGCTGGGATGCGCTTCCCGATCATTTATCCAGTGATCTGGATCTGGCGATACATCCAGCCGACAAGCCGACGATTCCTGCGATTCTGGAATCAATGCGCCAGAATGGCTACACCCCCTATCAGTGGAAAAACTATGCAACGAAGGGACACAGCTTCTATTTCTACTGGACTACAGGCTCGACCGCGCACACCGCCGCCGTTGATATCATTTTTGAACACCGCCGCGCGGGAATGATCCTCGCGTCCGGCGAAGAGCTAGTTTCCTCCCGCATGCGACAAGGCGACATCTGGATTGCCGCGCCTGACATTGAATATTCCTACCTTCTCGCGAAAAAAGCTGCCAAAGGCAAAGCATCGGCTTCTCAATCGCTGCGATTAAAGCAGCTGGTGCAGACCTTACGGCGCGAGAATGCAGAGAAGATTGCGGGAGATATTTTCGCCGGGGATCTCAACGTTCGAATCGTGGAAGCGTGTGCCCAAGGCTCGATCGACCAAGAACTTCGCAAATTGACAAAGAAATCGTGGCGAGTCTCCCGTTCCAGCTTTGTGTCTAACTGGATCCGCTACCGGATCGGCGAACTTCGCCGCGCCATTTGGCGTTCGTCCAATCCAGCCGGAGTTCTGCTTGCGATTATGGGACCGGACGGTGTGGGGAAGAGCACTGTCATCGAAGGACTTTCCCGGGACTTCGTCATCCCAATGCGTCGGCAAATTCTTTTTCACTGGCGACCCGAACTGCTTGCTCGACGCAAGGGTAAAGGCCCGGTCACCGAACCGCACGGCCAAATTCCACGCGGCCTGCTGGCTTCGATGGCCTATCTCTCGGTGTTCTTTGCTGATTGCTGGGCTGGCTATATTTTCGTAATCTGGGCCCGGTTGGTGAAATCCGATTTTGTGCAGTTCGATCGCTACTTCCACGACGTGCTCGTAGATCCTCTGCGCTACCGGTACGGCGGACCAACATGGTACGCGCGGTTTCTTTGCCGGCTGCTGCCTGAGCCAGACCTTGTCATCCTTCTCGATGCGAATGAGGATTTGATTTTTGCGCGCAAGACCGAACTGCCTCGCGCCGAAATTCAGCGCCAACGCATCGCCTATCGTAATTTGCGATTCCGGCGAGCTCAAGAAGTCTATGTCGCGACCGATGCCGGTATCCAGCCGACTCTGCTGGCATCGTCCACTGCCCTTGCGGAATTTATGAAAGAACGTTTCGACAAGAGGATCGGCAATTGGATGAAGGTGGCATAGTGCGAAGCGCATCAGTGGCCATAGAATCAGCTTCGCGTTTTCAGGGATCAGGGGAAACGCTCGATCGCGTGCTCCGCATCTTTCTGGGTTGCGCTCAGGAAGATCCGCTTCCGGTTGAAGGGCCAGTTCGCGCCAACGGTGCCGTGCTGACCAACGCGGTGATCTCGATGAATGCGACGTCCGCTAGCGCCAGGCAACTGGCGCGCCGCGGTTACACGCGCCAGCATCGTTTCGCCGTATTGCCTTCGCGAAATCAGCCTCGCTGGCTTTTACCTCTCACCACCGGCCGGCGTGCGATTGACGGATTCGAACTCTACACCCCCTATTCAAGTTTGGCGCGGGTGTTGAAAGCGCTTGTGGTTCGCGTCCGCGCGACCGGATTGCACGTATGGGCGCGGCACCACGTGCTGGTTGCGGCCCGCGCTCCGCTAGCCATCGAAAAACTCGCCAGTGAAGTTACCGGCGAAAAACGCATCACTTTTGCGTTTTCCGTCGGTACGCCGGGCTCCGTTCAGAAGCTGACGATCCAACTGATGAACGGTGCAGGCGAAACTTTGGGTTACATGAAGATGCCTTTGAAGGTGCCTGCCGAACGCCGACTGCGCCATGAAGCGCAAGTTTTGCAGAAACTTCGCAGCTTCCCGCAGCTGCGCGCCCACATACCGACCGTGCTCTTTGCGGGCGATTGGGATGGGCAGTACGTTTTATTCCAATCCGCCGTCAAAGGCGAGCCTGGTCCGGTCCGCCTGACGCAACAGCACGAGGACTTCCTCGATGCTCTTTACGATTGTGAGCCCGTCTTGCTGCCCGGACGAAAGGTAGTTCAAAGAGTCGCGCAACGCTGGGATACGATTGCGCCACGTTTGGGGACGAACTGGCAGCGCTTGGGGCGCGATGCCCTGAATGCTGCTTCCCACGACCTCGATACCGCGCAGATCGCTTGCGGCATCCATCACGGCGATTTCGTTTCCTGGAATACGCGCGTCGGTCCGCAAAACCTGTTCGTCTTCGATTGGGAATCAGCTGCGTGGGAAGCCCCCGTCATGTGGGACAAGTTCCATTTTCTAGCGCAAACCGAGTGCCACCTGAACGTCAACCACAAAGAATCCGCGATTGAGGATGTTCGTCATGGCAATCGCGCGCTGTATTTGCTCTACCTTCTTAATTCCGTCGCCCAGTTGAGCGACGAGGAGTCCCTCGCCTTTTCTCTCACATATCGCGAAAGCCAAATCCTGCAGCACATCTCGAAGCCTGTGCAGACGGCCGTAGCGGATTAAATGCGATTCCCACGATTTTCGACGCCGAGAATTAAGACCGGGACGAATTCTCTCGCGTATCTCGCGCTGCTCGGGATTTTCGTCCTCTCGATTCCGGCGATCGGTCACACCCAATCAGCGGAAGATCAACAGACCCCGCAATTGGGAAACGTCAAGGGTCTCATCGTCGTCAACAGTGCCGGAGGTTATCCGTCCATTCAGGAAGCGATTGACTCCGCTGCCACCAAGGGTGGCGGCGTCGTCCTGGTGCCCTCGGGCAGATATGTCGTCAATCAAATTGTCCTCAGAGACGGCGTCAGTCTCATGGGTTTGGGCATGAATCCGCCTCCTCACGGAGAGGGAACTACTCTCGAACAGGCTCCGGGCGCCGATGCAGACTTCATCGTGAATGATCCGAAGCTCAGCGGCGGCGGCTACCAACACTGGTCCAGGATTTCCAACCTTCGGATCGTAGCGAGTGCGAGCGGGAGCAGTCGCGGCAGCGGAATTCGTTTCAACGCGCGAACCGGTGAAGGAACGAAACTCGAACACCTGCTGATCATCGGATTTCCCGAGTGCGGTGTTTCAGTATCTCGGGGCGCAGAGCCGTTCTACGGGGATGACCTCCACTTCTTTCGCAACGGTAGATACGGCATTGATATCAACCGGACCGGTGGAGACGCGAATCAACTGGTCAAACTGTCCATGATTTCCGGCGATGACAATGGCATTTCCCTGATTCACATCGGGCCGTCCGGTGGCTTACTCGACGCGGAATCTTATTTGATCGAAGGCGTCAAAGCCGAAAAACACACGCCAGGAAAACAGAACGACGTGATTCTTCTGGAGAATATGAACGGCAGTCCCGTCGTAATCCTGGGCGTCGGCGCGCAGAATACTTCGGGCGAGCAGGCGGACGCGATCGTTCGCGTTCAGGGTGCTTCGGCCCTGCTGTATTATTTCGGGCTTAGCCACGATAAAAATTGGGCTTACACCATCAACGACACAGTGGCGCATCGTCAGCTCCCCAATTCAGCGGCGGGACTCTACGGTGCCGACATTTTTCCGGGGCATCATTCTTCGGCAGACGACGCTCGCTCCACCGACACGAGTTTGAAGCATAACCGCACTTCGGCCTGTTCCACCCAGACCAGCGATTCCTGCGACGCGCGCGTCACGTGGGACCAGCCATTTACGGACAGCAGTTACACTGCGACTTGCTCTCTCGAGGGTCCGCGCGGCAACGCGCGCGTCGTCAAAATTTCCAGCAAATTGCCCGATTCACTCACCGTCACCATCCAGGGACGATCCGCAGCAGACAGCGACGAGACGCTCGACTGCATCGCAGTTCATGATTAAGTCGCTATCCATGACTAAGTCGCCCAATATCGGGGAACTTTCCCGGAGGAACAAGTGAATCGTCCGCTGAGAATTCTCCTCTCGGCTTACGCGTGCGAGCCCGGCAGAGGTTCCGAACCCGGCGTCGGATGGAACCACGTGAAGCAGGCCGCCCGGTTCCATGACGTTTGGGTAATGACCCGAGCCAACAATCGCGCTGCCATCGAAGAAGCGCTCGCCACGGAACCCCTGCCAAACGTCCAATGGATCTACATTGACCTTCCGCGTTGGGTGGGTTTCTGGAAGAGAGGCCAGCGCGGCATTCGGCTTTATTATTCACTGTGGCAATTTGTTGCTTTCTGGAAGGCGCGAAAGCTTCATCGCGATGTCGGGCTCGATCTGGCGCATCACGTCACCATCGTTAGCTACTGGCTTCCCACGTTTATGGCATTCCTTCCGATTCCTTTCGTTTGGGGCCCGGTTGGCGGTGGGGAATCCACGCCGCGCAGTTTTCGCGGCCTGTTCAGTACGTACGGCAGGGCGAGCGAGGCTCTGCGCGAGTTCGCGCGGGCTCTCAGCGAACTCAGTCCGGTAGTCCGCTTCACCGCGCGTCGCGCCGCAATCGCATTGGCGACAACTACGGAGACCGCAGCGCGCCTAAGAGCTCTCGGCTGCAAGAACGTCTCCATCCTGGCCGAAGGCGCCCTATCCGAGAAGGAAATCATTAAACTTCGCGCGTTTCCTCCCTCTGCGGGCGTTCCATTCCGCGTCGCCAGCATAGGACGACTCCTGCATTGGAAGGGATTTGAACTCGGCCTGCGCGCCTTTGCGCGATTTCAAGCACGCGTTCCGGATGCGGAATATTGGCTGTTCGGAGATGGCAAAGAGCGCCATCGTCTGCAGCGTTTGGCAATCGAGTTGGGAATCGAGAAACAGGTCGTTTTATGGGGCAACGTTCGCCGCGGTCGCGTCCTCGAAAACCTCGAACGGTGCGACGTGCTGCTGTTTCCCAGTCTCCATGATTCCGGCGGCTGGGTGACTCTCGAAGCCATGGCTGCGGGCCGGCCAGTCATTTGCCTCGATCTCGGCGGTCCGGCCGTGCGCGTAACCGATGCCACCGGCATCAAGGTTGCGGCGATTGACCCCGAGCAAGCGGTAACCGATTTGACGGCGGCCTTGCTGCGGCTTCAGGCCGATCCAATCCACCGCGCGCAGCTCGCACAGGCAGGTCGCCTGCGCGTTGATCAGGAATTCAATTGGGAACGAACCGGCGAAAAGTTGGCGCGTATCTACCAAGGATTGTTGGGTGACGAAAAAAGTGTCATCCAAAGTGATCGAATTGAGGACGCTGTCGTCGCCGCTCAGGAACGGTGAATCGGCAACTTCAGCGTCGACCAGCACAACAGTCCTCATAAATGGAGCCCATGGCCATCTCGCCCCGCACAGCGCGGGATCCACAAATTTGGAGATCAAGCGGCTATTGCTCGCGTTGGAGGTTCATCCTCGACCGTTGCAAGGGACGCTCCGTCTTGCACCTCGGCTTCGTGGGCGAGACCGATTGCTCCCTGGAAAAAAAGTTGCAAGCTTTCGACGACGGAAGAGTTCTTCATGCTCATTTGACTCGGGCGGCCGCTGCAGTCGTGGGGGTGGACCGCGACGAGCGCGCGGTGCAAACCATTCAGTCGAAATTTCGAGGAAGCAAACTGATGGTTGCGGACGTCGAACACCTTGAACAGTTGCCTTTGCACGGTACTTTCGACGTGATCCTGTTCGGCGATCTCATTGAGCATCTCAGCTGCCCCGGACGCGCGCTGGAGGGAATCCGGCGTTTCATGACTCCGGATAGTGAATTGATCATTTCCACGCCCAATGCTTTTGGCCTGCCCGCGAATATCCGCTTTACTCTCGGGCGCTTCCGCGATGGCAAGGAACATGTTGCCGCGTATTCGCAGTTCACCCTGCCGGCCCTGCTCGAGAGGCATCAATTTAAGATGACCGAGTTGTACACTTGTTTTAACCGCCCGCCGCAATCTTGGAATAAGCGCTTCGCGTTCGCGTTGGGCATCCCTTTTTTCAAGGCGATGCCGGACCGCGGTGGAACGCTGTTGGCGGTTGCCAGGAGCGAGGTTTAAATGACAGAACGAATTTCGTACGAGGTGTCAAATGGCGACTACTAATCCCCCAATCTTGGCAGCTCCGAAGGCTCGGCCTTGGCTGCATACTGGCTTGTGGCTCGTCGCGCTGGCGGCAGTGTTCTTTGCCTTCGCTCAGTTCGCAGCCGGCAGCCAGTTGTTGTGGACCGATTCTACTTTGCTGTTTGCTGCTGGAGTTCTTGCGGTAGCGCTCTTCGTTGCATTGTCTCGAGCCAGAGCTCAAGGCATTGACGCGCGGAGAACCTTCCTGAAGTGTGTGACGATGCTGCTTTGGTTCGTCCTCATTTCTGAGCAGGTCTTCGTTCACAATGCCAACTCCACCGCCAGCGCATCCAAAGGCAGTTTCGGTGTGGAAGCATTCCAGGAAGTCGCAGCGTGGCTGCTCGCCGGTGCTGTTCTGTTCCTGTTGACGCTCGGCCGGCCTCAGTATTTGCGAAAAATGTTCTCCGGCTCGTACAAGTGGGTCACCTTATTCGCACTGCTCGCAGTGGCCTCTGTTCCACTTTCCCCGTCGCCCAGCTATTCTCTCGCATGGGCCTTCAAACTCGTCCTTACCGTCTTGTTGCTTCAGGCTTGTGCGGTTTCAATGGAAGGAATCGAGGACTTGGTCTCTTTCCTGTACAGTTTCCTGGCCGGCATCTTCGTGATTATGGTCCTTCGACTCATACTCGCGGCCACGGCTCCCGAGCCATTCTTTCGCGGTGGCAGACTGAATGACTACGCCTCCCCAACCGGCCTATCCACTCTCGCCGGAATTCTCTGTTTGTTATCCCTGACGCTTTTTGCCATTCGCAAGCGCGGCTGGCTCCTGATTCCGATTGCCTGCGGAATGTTGGTGATCTTGCTTGCTGGCGGCAAGACCGGCATGGTGGCTGGAGTATTCGCCGCGATGCTATTCTTCGTTTTGCAGAAACAAGTCCGCTACGCGCTAGGCTTGCTCTTGATTTTCTTCGTTATCGGCGGCGTTCTCCTCGCTACCACACCGCTGGGAAAATATCTCCAGGACTACAGTCAATCCGGCGAAGCGTCCACCATCACGGGCCGGACCGATCTGTGGGCCACTATTTGGCCGGCAATTCTGGAAAAACCAATTGTCGGTCACGGCTACGTGGCTTCACGTTTTCTATCCATAGACCTGGACGTAGCCGCCGGCTGGGAGCCGCCGCACACCCACAATTCTTTCCTGGAGCCGCTATACAACAATGGTATTCCTGGATTTCTGCTGGTCTTGTTCATGAATATCATCATCATCAGGAATCTTGTCAAGGTCTTGAGAAATCCGGCCGATCAAGAGACGTTTTACTTAGCCGCTGGCGCGTTCTCGATTTATGTCTGTCTATTCATCAACGGCATGCTGAAGGTAACCTTTGGGGGAACACCCGACAGTGCTTTCACCATGTTTCTGGCATTGTTGGTGATCAGCGTAGCGCTTCAAACAATGGTGCAGAGGGCTCCAGCGGCTGACTAGCCGTGCTGTCTCCAAGACGAAATGTCGGACCAAGCGATGGGCACTGAGGGCACGCAAATGATAACCGCGAAGACTCACAAGGTCCCCAAACGGCCGGCACTTGGACTCCGCAGAGAAGCGCGCGGGTTGCTCCGGGATCTGTGGTTCAAGGCCTTTCAGCTATTTGAAAAGATTGGTGTGCACGTTCTGCCGGCAAACTTCTATACCTCCGTCCAGAACTATCAATGGCTCAAAGATCATAAACAGTTTTGGACCGCGCGCAGTCCCCTGATCGGAATTAACTGGGAAATAGACCGGCAACTCGCCTGGCTGAATCAGATTTGCGCGCCATACTATTCGGAAGTAGCGGGCCTCGAGTTCTTCAACGAAAGCGCCAAGCAGAGTTGGGGGCCCGGCTTCGGACGCATCGAGTCGCAGGTTCTTCACTGTTTTGTCAGGAGCAAAGCTCCGGCGCGCATTCTCGAGATCGGCAGCGGGCAATCGACTGTTTGCACGCTGCACGCTTCCAAGCTCAATGCCAACGAGGGCCGCGGCGCTTCGGAAGTTACCTGCATCGAGCCGTATCCTCGCGAAGCGCTTCGGCGCCTGGAGGGCGTGCGCTTGTTGAACCAGCCATGCCAGTCCGTTCCGGGTACTTTGTTTTCCCAATTGCGCGAAGGCGATTTGCTCTTCATAGACTCCAGCCATGCCGTCAAAATCGGATCGGACGTTATCCGCATATATATGGACATTATTCCCAGCCTTGCTCCGGGAGTCTTCGTTCACATACACGATATCAATTTCCCATATCTCTACAATCGCAGTACCCTGACTTCTTTCTTCATGCAAAATTCGCAGGAGAGCGTTCTGCTCGCCGCGCTGTTGAGTGGCAATGCTCGGCTCTCCGTGCTTGCTTCGCTTTCCGCGCTGCACTATGACCGCTCGCGCGAGATGAAAAGCGTTCTCAGCGATTACGAGCCGCAGAACAACATGGAAGGAATGTGGGCCTCGTACCTGCCGCCGGGAGATTTTCCTAGCAGCGTTTGGCTTGAGACGCGTCCGTGAAAATCGTCCTCGTTCATAACACCTATCAACAGCCGGGCGGCGAAGACACTGTCTTCGAACAGGAACGGCGGCTCTTGGAACACATGGGGCACACGGTAGTTGCCTACTGCCGCGGCAACCATGAGATCGAAAAACTCTCCGTCATCGGCCGGTCCGCACTCGTGGTGCGGACCGTATGGGCCAGTGACACGCATCGTGATTTCAGCGCCCTCCTCGTCCGCGAAAATCCCGATATCGTGCATGTTCACAACACCTTCATCATGATTTCGCCATCCATATACAGCGCCTGCCGCAGACAAGGCGTTCCGGTAGTGCAGACGCTTCATAATTTTCGCCTTCTGTGCCCCGGTGCGCAGTTCCTTCGCGACGGAAAGATCTGCGAGGATTGCGTAGATCACAGCCTTTGGCGCAGCATCCGGCATGGCTGCTACCGCGAATCGCGGCCTGCCACCGCCTCGGTGGCTCTGATGCTTGCATGGCATCGGCGCTCCGGCACCTGGGATGAACTCATTGATCGCTACATCGCGCTGACCCACTTCGCCCGCAACAAGTTCATCGCATCCGGCTTTCCCGCGGACAAGATCGTCGTAAAGCCCAATTTCGTAGATCCTGACCCCGGCGCGAAGCAAGGTCCCGGCGAAGGCGCGCTCTTCGTCGGACGCCTCTCCAAGGAAAAGGGCCTGCTCACTTTGCTCGACGCCTGGAAGCAGCTCCCCAAGGAATGTTCGCTTCAAATTGTTGGCGATGGTCCACAGAGGGAAGAGCTGGAGCAAGTGGTGCAACGTTACGGCATCTCCTCCGTATACTTTCGCGGCCGGCTCTCGCATTCCGAAACGCTCGCGGCGATAAAGAGGTCAAGTTTTCTGGTCTTGCCCAGCGAATGGTACGAAGGCTTCCCCATGACCATTGCCGAAGCCTTGGCCTGTGGGACCCCGGTGATATGCTCGAAACTGGGAGCGATGGAAGAAATCATCGCTGACTCCCGCACTGGCTTGCATTTTGCGCCAGGCAGCTCCAAAGACCTCGCGCGCAAGCTCGCATGGGCCTTTGGCCATCCGTCCGAAATCGCCGCGATGGGAAGAGCGGCTCGCGGCGAGTACCAGGCTCACTACACGCCGCAAATCGCCTATCGCCAATTGATGGACATTTACGATCAAACGGTCGCTGCTTACGCCTGCGTTCAGCCCGCGTGAAACGAATTTGACGACTCCGGCTGAATTCTTCGGGCGCTTGACCATAAGCCGATAATCGAACTCAGTCCCGACATATCCACAGGCCCATCACCCACGTGCTCGATAATCCGTTCGCCACAGAACTTTTCCGGTGGATCCCGCAGGCGAAGTTCATGCAGCGCCTCCTTCCTATGCGTGCGCTCGATTGGCGCGTTCCGTCTGCCAGAGCATTCGCCGCGATTGAAAAGATATTCGTCACGTGCCACAGCCAGATCGCGCATGCCGGCTTCAGAGACGTTCCAGCAAACGGCTATACCGCCTCCTCCCTCGGTCGGCAATCAGCATGAAAACTACCTCTCGTAATCGCGACCTTCTGCAGTTCACCGGTATCGTCATGGCCGTGATGCTGCTCAGCAGGGTATTCGGATTCATGCGCGATTGGACGGTGGCTCACCAACTTGGCTCCAGCTCCGTGACTGATACCTACTACGCGGCGTTCACGCTTCCCGATCTTCTCAGCTATCTCGTTGCCGGCGGCACGCTCGGCATGTTCTTCATTCCAGTTTTCACAAAATACGTTGCAGAAAAGCGCGAGGAAGAAGGCTGGCACGTATACTCCACCATTATCACCTGCATGACGGTGGTTCTCATCGTCTTGATTATCTTTGGCGAAATCTTCGCTCCCCACCTCGTTCACTTACTTGCTCCGGGATTTGACGCCACGGAGAAGGCCCGAGTCGTGTTTTTGACTCGCTTGATGCTACCTTCGCAACTCTTCCTGTTTCTGGCCAGCATGATGGGCTCTGTCCAAAATGTAAAATCAAAATTCCTGATTCCTGCCCTCGGCACGGTGGTCTATAACCTCGGAATCATTCTTGGTGGCTGGCTGCTTTCTCCGCGGATCGGCGTCACCGGATTTGCAGTCGGAGTAGTCGGCGGCGCCTTCTGCGGATACTTCGTCCTCCAACTATTCGGTCTTCGCACCATCGGCGCGCGATTCACCCCCAATCTTGATCTCAATCATCCGGGTTTTCGCCTCTTCGTGAAGTTGAGCATACCCATGATGCTCGCTCTCTCTTTTGACATCACCGATGAATGGGTCATCCGCTGGTTTGGATCGTATTTGATGCCCGCGTCAATCACCTGGCTCACCTACGCCAGAACGCTCATGCGGCTTCCCCAGGTCTTGATCGGCAGCGCCGTCGGCACTGCGTCCTTTCCTTTGCTTGCTCAACTTCATTCGCAGGGCGATTCTGAATCGCTCAACCGCACCTTAAATACCACTTTGAAGGGCCTGATTTTATTTCTTCTTCCGCTTTCGGCTCTCGCAGTAGTGTTGAGCACGCCGGTTGTTTATTTCGTGTTTTCTCACACGCGCTTGCGTGCGGCTGATTTTCAGGCCACCGGTGCGGCCCTCGCCTTCTTCTCATTCGGCATTTTTGCCAGGTCGGCGCAAAATCTCATGGCCCGCAGTTTTTACGCCGTCCATGCCACGATCATGCCAGCTGTGATTGGAACCTCCGTCACGCTCGTCAGCTTGCCAATTTACTGGTATTGCGCACGCAGGTGGGACTTCAAGGGCCTGGCGATCGCCAGTTCCGCCGTGGCGATCGTGTTCGTAGCCGTCTCGTTCGCCGTGCTGGTCCGCCTCACTCACAATCGCAACGTGAAAGATTTGCTTTCCTGCCTTTCCAAGACGTTAGTGTCGTCAGTTCTGGTGGCTCTACTCTGTTACAAACTCACCACGTGGCTCGAAGCGCGTCTCGCATGGCGCACCACTCTGGGCGCTCTGGAGTTGCTGGTGATTGTGACCGCCATCGGTTTCCCTTTGATCCTCTTTCTCGCAAAACTGTTGGGTGTGGATGAGGTCGATACCTACGGCCGCAAATTGTTGTCTTGGGCCCCCAAGCGGACCTTGCCCGCTCCCGAATGAAAGCCGGGATCGCGTACAAGCTGCTCGCCCTAGCCGTGATTGGCGCACTCCTTCTGGGTGTGGCGTACAAATTCCGGCATCGCATCGAACATTTTCATCTTGACCTCCGGCATCGGAGTCTGGAAACCATCAGCATCTCGCCGCTGCCATCGCCTTTGCCCATGGGTGCGAGCAGAAAATTTACCGCCATCGCTCATTACCGCGGTGGCAGCCAAGCGGAACTCGTTTCTGGTGTCACTTGGACTTCCTCTGATCCACAGGTCTTGCCGACTACAGCGGAAGGCATGGCCACGGCTGCAAACCAGGGGACTGCAAACTTGCAAGCCACGCTAGAGAAGACCAGCGCGTCCGCCAGCGTCACGGTAGTTCCCGCGACGGTCGTGGCTCTGGCAGTATCGCCGACCGACGAAACCATCATTGTGAGTGGAGAGTTGCAGTTGAAAGTTTCGGCAACGAGCTCAGACGGCCACGTAGAAGACGTTACGCGTCGTGTGCAATGGACTTCTTCGACTCCCACTGTTGTGACCATCACGACTGGGGGCGTGGCGCGAGGCCTCGCGCAAGGCCGTTCCACAATCGTCGCGGAATTGGCGACTTCGCTTGGAACAATTCGGACCGCCGCCCAACTCAGCGTGGTTTCAGCCACTAGCCCGCTCAGCGGCGTTTACTCTTATCGCTACGACGATCGCGGCACAGGCCGCAACAGGTTTGAAACAATTTTGAAACCACAAAATGTCAATTCTCGAACGTTCGGAAAATTATTTGCCGCACCGGTGGACGGTTATGTCTACGCGCAGCCACTGTACATTGCCAATGTTGCCGTTTCAGGGAAGGGCACTCACAACGTTGTTTACGTCGCCACCGAGAACAACACCATATTCGCAATTGATGCCGACTCCGGGAAAGAGCTGTTCCACACGAATTTAGGTCCCGCCGTGCCTAAAACCCAGTTGGTTTGCCCCGACATGGGCCCGCAAATCGGAATCACGGGCACTCCGGTGATTGACCCTGTGACCCAAACGCTCTATGTAGCAGCCAAGACCTTCGAGAATGGGCACCACCTCTTCTCTCTACACGCGCTCGACATCGCGTCAGGCCAAGAGAAAAGTGGAAGTCCAATTCGAATCGCGGCAACGGTCCCGCGCACCGGAACCAGCGATCACGATGCCACCTCCGTCTTCGATCCCACACCGCAGCTGCAACGGCCTGGCTTGGTGCTTACCAACGGACAACTGATCGTCGCGTTCGGCTCGTTCTGCGATCAAGGTAATTTCCACGGTTGGGTCTTCAGGTACGATGCCGCGAGTCTCGCGATGACCGGAGTTTTTCTCACCACCCCGAATGGAACCCACGGCGGTATCTGGCAGGCCGGGGGGACGCCGGTCGTTGACCCTCAAGGTTTTCTGTATTTCATTACCGGGGATGGAGAGTTTGACGTGTACGACGGTGGCGCGGATTACGGCGACACGATTTTGAAGCTGCGATTTTCGCCAGGTGATCCCCTTGCGCCCATGGACTATTTCTCTCCATTCGATCAAAACGAGATGAACGTTGAGAATTTGGATTTGGGCGCGAGTGGGCCCCTAGTACTGCCGGACCAGCCAGGCCTCTACCCGCATCTGCTACTCGGTGCGGCCAAGACGAGTTCCCTATACCTGCTCAATCGCGACAACATGGGGCATTTTCAGTCCTCGAGTAACAATCAGATCGTGCAGTACATTCCGCGCGCTACCCAGACGAAAATTCACGTCAGCCCCGCATATTGGCGCAACGCCACCTCCGAATGGGTTTACGTAAGCGGCGTGGAAGGTCCCCTGATGGCTTTTTCGCTTTCGCAGGGGCGCCTCTCATCCACCTCGGTCGCCCAAACTTCCACGATTTTCGGTTACCCCGGCGCGACTCCGGTCATTTCCTCGAACGGCGACTCCGACGGAATTTTATGGGCCCTCGAGAACTACACCGGCGTGCTCCACGCCTACTCCGCAGCCGATCTTTCCCATGAGCTTTATAATGGGAAACAGGCGCCGGGCGGCCGTGATGCGGCCGAACATGGAGTGCAGTTCTACACGCCGATGGTCGCGAACGGAAAAGTGTATTTTGGTACCCGTGGTCACGTTTACGCGTACGGGTTGCTGCCCGAGTCTCAAACGAACTAATACTAGGCGGCCGGGCGCCGAGTCCCACGCCATAGCGCACGCGTCCGCAAAAGAGCGGCGCGAAAATCTGCTGGTTTTCCGAATTTAGATCTATACAGGGAGGCACACAGTGGAGAGTCACAAAATTGCCGTAGTTACCGGTGCTGGTGGATTCATCGGCGGTCATCTGGTCGCCGAGTTCCGCAGAAAAGGCTACAAGCACGTTCGCGCGGTTGACGAAAAGCCGCTCGCCGAATGGTATCAGCGCTTCGACGACATCGAAAATCTATGCCTCGATTTGAATATCAAAGAAAACTGCTATCGCACCGCCCAGGGCGCCGCCGAAATCTACAATCTCGCCGCCAACATGGGCGGCATGGGCTTCATCGAGCACAATAAAGCGCTGTGCATGTTGTCAGTGCTCATCAATACCCACATGCTCCAGGCCGCGAAAGACCACGGGTGCCAGAAGTTTTTTTATTCTTCGTCGGCTTGCGTCTATAACGGAGATAAGCAAAAGACTTTCGAAGCTCCTTCACTCAAGGAAGAAGACGCCTACCCCGCCCAAGCCGAAGACGGCTACGGTTGGGAGAAGCTTTTCTCCGAACGCATGTGCCGCCATTTCCGCGAGGATTTCGGCCTCTACACTCGCGTCGCGCGTTTTCACAATGTGTACGGACCCTGGGGCACGTGGTACGGCGGCCGCGAGAAAGCTCCCGCCGCGATTTGCCGCAAAGTAATCGAGGCCAAGGTCCACGGCAAACATGAAATCGAAATCTGGGGTTCTGGCGAACAGACTCGCAGTTTCATGTTCGCCGAAGATTGCATCAAGGGAATCCAGCTGATCGCCAATTCGCAAATCCTTGAGCCGATCAATCTCGGTTCCACCGAAGCCGTCAGCATCAATCAATTGGTGGACATCGTGGAAAGCATCGCCGGCATTAAGCTAAAAAGAAATTACGACCTCAGCGCTCCCAAAGGCGTCAACGGCCGCAACAGCGACAACACTCTCATCAAGAAGTATCTCAATTGGGAACCCGATACCACCTTGCGTGGTGGTCTCGAGAAAACTTACGCCTGGATTTACGATCAGTTCCTGGCCCGTGAACGAGGAGACTCCAGCGTCGTGCGCGAAACCTCCGCCACGCACTGAATATTCCAAAGGCAAATCCGGTCACTACACAACCAAAGTTGTCGCGCGGAATAACACCTCCGCGAACCAAAAAGCGGGCAGGCTCGCGAGCATTTCGCGGGTCGCTCGCTTTTTTCATTTCTTGTAATTCGTTCTTCCTTAACCAAATGGTGTAACAGGCAGGCCTGCCCCAACACTGTCCCACCTCCAGGCAGTCGTCCCCACGTCGCAGCGCTCTCGCTCTGCAGTCACCTGAAAGCTATCTCCTGCCTAATCGTCCTTCTATATGCTGGACAGCCGCCTTACCCCTTACCCGCCCGACACAACGTCATCCTCTTCGATATTCGCCCGCCATCGCGTTGAATCCCCTTCCATTACCAGCCTGATCGAGGCGTCACCACGAAATTGGTACCGCGGAGGTACAGGGACCAAATCCGTCCCTTCGGCCAGTATCCACCCGCCCTCGGGGTTGGTAGCCTGCAATCGAAGATTAGTGACAAGCGGTATCAATTCCCCTGTCCAGGGGCGAATCCATTCAATCTTTGGCGCCGTCGCGGAGGCACAAGTTGCAGACTCGGCTCAGACTGATGCTGGCCCTTCTCTCCATCGGCTTCATGGCTAGCTGTGCAGGCTTTACAAGCCCGAAAGATACCCTGCCTCCCTCGGGACCGGCCACCCAAACTATCACGCTTTCGCCCGCTACCATAACTGTGCGCGCGGGTGCCGCGCAGCAGTTCACCGCGGTCGTCACCGGAGTCACCAATCCCGAGATCACGTGGCTCGTAAACGGTCTTCAAAATGGCAATTCCTCGGTTGGCTTGATCGCTTCGACAGGCGGGCTTGCAGCGCAATATACAGCTCCATCTCAGATTCCCAGTCCAGGTTCGGTGACTGTCACAGCTACTGTCAGCTCCGCGTCGTCGTTGAGCAGTACCGCGACGCTCACCGTTGTGAATCCGATGCCGCAGCTCGCTGCGATTTCTCCCTCTCAGTTGGGAGTTGGCCCTTTCACAATCACCGCTTCGGGAAGTGGATTTGTCACTGGCGCGGCCGTGAATTTCGGTACCACTGTCTTGCAGACGACGTTCGTCTCCTCCACGAAGCTCACCGCAGAGGGAACAGCTGCGAGTTCGCAATCAGGCAACGTGCCGGTCGATGTTACGAACCCGAACCCTGGATCTGCCACGTCCGCATCCTTGAACGCAGAAGTGACGGGAGCGACGCCCGTGAAGCCGCAGATTTCTGCAAATCCGCCTAGCATCACCGTACCTGCTGGCGGTGCTGCTAACGTGGCTCTCACCAGCACCGGAACCCCTCAGCCGACCGTTGCATGTTCTGTCGAAGGCGAAGGCGCGGTTCAACTCTCTGGCTCGACCGCAACCTATACTGCGCCGAACAACGTTCCTGCAAACGGCCACGACACCATTTCTTGCACGGCCACCAGCGTCGCTGGAACCGCAACCGCCCAGATCGTCGCAAATGTAGCCACGTCAATAGCCGGCTATGACGGCCCTGTACCCTCCACCTTTTTCGGCATGCACTACATCAACACCAACAGCTATCCGTCCGTTTCTTTCGGCGCCAACGGTAAGATGCCGGGGACGGGTTGGGCTAATCTGGAGCCCGCCGATGGGCAATATAATTGGGCGCTCCTGGATCAGTTTATTGCGAACGCCAACGCGCACGGGATCGGCGTCATGTATAGCTCGGCCGGCGTTCCTCCTTGGGCTGCTGCGAGCCAGTCAACCTGCGCTGCCACTACCTTTGTCGGCGTGAAGAGCTGCACTGGAAACGTTGCCAATATCGCCGATTGGGACGCATTCGTCACAGCTCTGGTAACCAGGTACAAGGGCCAAATTCAGATCTATGAGCTCTGGAATGAGCCGCAAAACGCCTTCACCGGAACGATCCCGCAAATGGTCGTGCTCACGCAGCACGCACACGACATTATTCGCACCCTCGACCCATCTGCGACGATTCTCTCGCCCTCGATGATTGCCTGGGGCTATCAGTATTTGGACAGCTATTTCGCCGCTGGCGGAACTCAGGATATTGACGCCATCGCATTCCACCTGTACCCCAACACCTCGAATGACATCGCCGAAACTGTCACCACCACCGCGACTTCGACTTTGCGGACTGTAATGGCTAAGTACGGTCTCGCCGGCAAGCCCATGTGGAATACCGAGGGAGGCTGGGGCTACCAAAGCGATGGCGCGATAATCGACCCCGACCTGCGCGCCGCCTTCGTGGCTCGAGACTATCTGCTTCACTGGTCTATGGGCATATCCCGCTTCTATTGGTATGCCTGGGATGATCCGAATATCGGCACCTTATTCACCCCAGGTACCTCTCAGTCCACGGTCGCAATCGCGTATCAACAGGTCTATAGCTGGATGCACGGTGCCGTACTCGTTCAACCCTGCTCGGACAACGGCGCGGCTTCTCCCTATAGCGCGATCTACACTTGTGAACTGACGCGAGCCGGCGGATCTCAATTTATCGCTGTTTGGAATACGGAAGGGAACAGCACCTATACGGTTCCGAGCAATTACCTCCACTACCGCGATCTTGCGGGCAACGTCACCATCGTTCCCAGCAATCACCAGGTGACCATCGGCCTCAAGCCCATCCTCCTGGAAAACTTCTAACCAGGGCGGAGCATGTCACAGCTGCTCCGCTCGGGTCACGTATAGTAGTACGGGTACCGTTGACGGCAAGTAATCTCGCTGCTCCCGCTGTCGCCCAACCTGCTCGCCTTACCAAAAGCTTTCGTTCGTTGCACGCATCGTTACGTCAATTTCCATTAAAAAGTCGCGAGCATTGACGCCGCGATTCGGGCATAATCCCGTTTGTAAATCTCCAGATGTTTCACCGGCTGACTATCTTTGAGTACACGCTTGCCCATAGAACGTGGGACGGAACCACCAGATAAGCAGACCCGTACCTCTATTTCCGAGCCAACCCCGCTGCCAAAACGCGATTATATCCTTCTGCCGCTTCTCAGTTTCCTCACCATTGTCCTGATGTTTGCCGTATCCGAGATCTTCACTCGCCTGCTCTGGGTCCAGCACAAGAGCTACGCTTGCGTGATCGAAGATCCAGTAGAAGGCGACAGGTTCAAACCAAACTGTACCGAACGCACCAAGCTGGCAGAGGGCCCTTGGGTTACCTACAGCTATAACGACTGCGGATACCGCAGTATCACCTCCTGCGGACCGAAGCCTGCTGGCGCGATTCGCATTGCCATCACCGGATCCTCGATGAGCCAGGCGCTCCACGTCCCCTACGAAGACACGTTTTTTGATCGTGCAGCTCGCGAACTGGCGAGCCGCTGCGGTCGTCCCGTTGACGTGCAAAATCTCGGTGTGCCGGGCTTAAGTCCGATCTATGCATATCGTCGCATTCCGGAAGCCTTATCGCTTCAGCCCGACGTTATTTTGTATCTAGTCACACCCTTCGACCTCGAACAAAAAATCCTGCCCGGGGAATTGGCGGAGCGTGACAATCCCACGCGCGTTTCACCTACGCTCGCCGCGAAGATAGCCCCGAATCCCTTAAGGGACCTTGAACACCTGCTCATTCAAAGTCGCACCGTCCTGATGGCTCAGCATTTCATTTTTCAGAACAGGGAAACTTTCATTCGAATGTTCATGGTGTATGGCGACCGGGCCGACTTTCTTCGCCAGCCCTTTACTCCTGCCTGGCAGCAACGCTTCTCCGATTTCGACGTAATCCTCGGCAGCGTTGAGGAAAAAGTGCGCGCCGCCGGAGTTCCACTCATCATCGTCCCGGTGCCATCCCGCGTGGAGGCCGCCTTACTCAGTTCACCCCAGTTGCCACCGCATGTTGATCCCTACGCATTCGGTCGCGAGATTCAGGCGCTTGCTTCCAAGCACGGTGCGGGCTACTTGGACCTGATGAAACCCATCAGCGCCATCCCGGATGCCGAAAACTTGTACTACACGGTGGATGGCCACGTTGAGTCTGATGGACACAAGGTAATTGCGGAGGAACTGGTGCGAAAGTTGCTGGATGGAAGTGTGCCGGCTTTTTCTCATTGCGCCCCGCGGCCAAGCACGGATCGGAGCCAATAATCGTGGGAGGTGCGTCGCTCTGGTTTCTTGCCTATGCGCTGGCTGTCGTAATTATATTCAATTTCAGCCCGTCCCTTGTGTGGAGACAGTTCGTTCTGCTCGCTGCCAGTATCGGGTTTCTCGCATTCTTTTCTCTCGGTCCCGTCTCGTTTGTCCCTCTCGCGGTTTTTCTATTTTTTGGATTCGTAAGCCTGCGCCTCATGCAAGCCGGCGCGACAGGATTGTTTGCCCCGCTGTTGATTGTTGGCATCATCGCATTTGCGTGGCTGAAGAAATATGCCTTCATACCGCCTTCGCTGCTTCTCCACCATCCCTACGTTACGCTCGGTCTGTCTTACATCTTATTCCGGGTTCTGCAATTGATTATTGACGCGCGCTCCCGTTCCGCTACTCTGCTCGGCAAAATCAGCCTGGTCTCTTACCTGAACTTCACGTTGAATTTCACCACGCTGGTCTCCGGTCCCATTCAACGTTACAACCGGTTTGCCTCCATGCAACTCGCTCCGGTCCCGCTGCCGCTGAACCTGCCCATCGCCGGCCAAGCGCTTCATCGCATCATCGTGGGCTTTTTCAAAGTGAACGTGCTCTCGCCTCTCCTGTTGTTGATCCACTCCAACGCGCTGCATTCACTTCCCTCAGCCCAGACCAGCGCCGGGCGCGTATTCACGGTCGTTGCGGCCGTCGCGGTTTATCCGTTTTACATCTACTGCAACTTTTCTGGCTATATAGATATCGTGATCGGCATCGCCCGCTTTCTGCGTATCACACTCCCTGAAAATTTCAATCGTCCTTTTTCTTCTCAAAGCTACTTGATTTTCTGGAGCCGCTGGCACATTACCCTCTCCACGTGGTTGCAAATTTATGTTTACGCGCCCTTGATGCTGGCGGGCATGCGCCGGTGGCCCTCGCCGGCCGTCGAACCATTTCTGAATATCTTCGCGTTGTTTGTTACCTTCCTCCTTGTCGGCGTATGGCATGGCCAGACTTCTGCGTTTATCCTTTTCGGCCTCCTTTTGGGCCTGGGCGTGAGCATCACCAAGGCTTATCAGTTGCTGATGACGAAGTGCCTCGGTCTCAAACGCTATACGGAGCTGAGCACTCATTGGCTTTACGGTGCCGCAGCTCGCGGTCTCACATTCCTCTGGTGCGCATTCACGACGCTGTGGTTCTGGTCGAATTCCACCGAGCTGCGCTCCTTGGCGCGGCCCGTTAGTCCAGAGGAAATCGCCCTCGTGTGGATTGCAATTTTTGTTGGGGCCAGCGTAATTCTCGCTCTGTGGGAATCGCTTCGTGAATGGGCACTCTCGTTTCAGTTTGAAAATCAGCCCGCATTGGCGTCTCGCTACTTCCGCATAGTTTGGGACACCGCGCTGGTCGTCATCTCCATAGCGACAATAATGCTAATGAATGCTCCGCCCCCGGAGATCGTTTACAAAAGATTTTGAACCGATTCGGCCTGGCACTGATCGATCATCATCGCGCGCCGCTTTTGTCGCGGCACTCTGTCGGAATATATCAAAACGGGAGAAACAGGCTCCAAAGTTCGACAGGACAGCGCAACTCGGGCACGAAGTTTGTCAGCGAGGTCAATGCATCACTCTGAGGAGGTCGCCACGCGGAAATATCTCGCTAATTTGTATTTCAAAGGCGCGGCACTATGGGCTTCGCGATGACATACACTGCAAGGGGTGATGAGGTTTGCTTCCGTATCGCCACCCAGAATGCTTCGCAGCTGGATGTGATGGGCCTGGAGATCTTTGGAACTTCCGCATCGTTGACAGCGCCAACCATCGCGTTTGAGAACCTGCTGTTATAGACCTTGATAAGAGTTTGGTCCAATCGAAGCCTGGGATGTCTTGGAACGGCTGGTCTTATTATGCCTTGGGGATCCGCGACAGAGACTCCTTCCGCTGAGAGTTCGGCAGTAGCAGGTAAATCCGGCTGAGGGCCAAGAGAAGGGAATCCGAGCTGCGGGAGGCGTCCAAGTTTGCGCCGGCCAAAAAATCTGCACAGATCATCTCCAGACAATAGCGCCGCGCCTTTTGACCACCGAGCATCAACGACGCAACTTCCAGCGCCTGTTCGATGACGGCCAGTTGGCTCTTGTACGCCTTGAAATAGGGCATCTCCCAAGGCTCGGTTTCCTTGTCTGTCAGGTGTCGTTCCACTATCGCTCGCAGTGCTCTGTCGGCTCGCAGTAGCTGCGACACTTCCGTTGCCGGTGCCGCGACAACTCCCCGAGCTTCCGCGCCACTACATCAGGACGCGCCTACTCGCACCGAAAACTAATCTGGCCTTCCCATCGAATGATACTCAAATCCATGCCCCTTCATCTCTTTCCCCGAAAGCAAATTCCGCCCATCCAAAATCAAAGGCCGCACCATCGAATCGCGCAGCCGCCCCCAATCCAGCTTGCGAAAGTGCTCCCACTCCGTCGCAATCAGCAACGCCTCCGCGCCCTCGTAAGCGTCTTTTCCATACTCAATCTGCAGCACCGGCCGCGCCTTCTCCATCGCCTCCGGATCGTACGCGCGAATCACCGCCCCCTCCTTCAATAACGCGTGGATCAGATCAATTGCAGGCGCGAACCGTATGTCATCCGTATTAGGCTTGAACGCCAATCCCAACACCCCAATCTGTTTGCCTTTTACCACCCACAACGCCCGACGAATCTTTTCTACAAAAAGAGAAATTCGCCGCTTGTTGATGTTTTCCGCTTCCTTCAACATCGAAAAATCCACGCCCGATTTTTCCGCCAGGTGCACGAACGCCTGCAAATCTTTCGGCAAACAGAATCCGCCAAACCCAATCCCCGCGTGAAAAAACCTCGGCCCGATGCGCGGATCCAATCCCACCGCGCGCACCACTTCCCCAATGTCCGCGCCGAGCTTTTCCGCCAAGTCCGCCACCATGTTCGCGTAAGAAATCTTCACCGCCAAAAATGAATTCGACGCATGCTTGATCAATTCCGCGCTGTTGATCGTCGTCACCAGCCACGCCGGCAGCGGCGCGTCCGGGCATTTCCCTTTGTGAATCGGGCACGCAAAAGTCCGCTCCAGGACCGGCCGGTAAATTTCCTTCAACTGTTTCTCGGCCATTTCATCCTCAACGCCCACCACGATCCGGTCGGGATGCAAAAAATCCTCCACCGCCGTCCCCTCGCGCAAAAATTCCGGGTTCGACGCCACGCGAAAAACCACGCCGGACTTCCGACCATAGACCCCCAGCGCCCGTTTCAATTCCTGCCCCGTCTGCGCCGGCACGGTGCTTTTCTCGATCACCAGCTTCGGCGTGCGTGCCTCGGTCGCCACCAGCCGCGCCACATGATCAATAGCACTCAGGTCCGCACTACCGTTGGGTAACGGCGGTGTCCCCACGCAAATAAAAATCGCTTCACCGAACTGAACAGTCTCCGCGGCGTTCGCGCGAAAGCTTAGCCGCCATTCCTTGCGCGCCTGCTCTATCACCACATCGAGCCCCGGCTCGTAAATCGGCAGCTTGCCCGATTCCAGAACTTTCAACTTTTCCGCGTCGCTGTCCGTGCACACCACTTCATGGCCCAGCCCTGCCAGGCACCCGCCTGTCACCAGCCCCACATAACCCGCGCCTATCACCGAGATCTTCACTTTCCGCTCCTCCAAACACCTGCCTTGTCGCACACACGTCCAAACAATCAATGCTATACGCGGAGGAAGGGACCTTTATGAGAATCGCGGCTCTTGTTGCCTATGCCCAACGGTCACCGCAGATGAGGCCGCACCGGCAATCCCGCCCACACGTTCAGCAATCCCAGGGATTCGCGCATTACCGCCAGCACATCCTGCATATTCCTCCACCAGCGGTCCGCATCAAACGGGTCGTCCGGCGCCGCCCGCACAATCAACCGCGGATCATTCCCAGCAGTTTTCGCCACAACGCCTTCACCCGGCGCGTATACTGCGGCGACGTAACAATGATAACGATATGCTGTCCGTTCCGCCTCATTTCCCGCGAAATCTCCTGCACTTTCTCCCGCGTATTGGCGATGGCGCCCGGAAAAATCTGTATCGCGGAATCCGGCAAGCCCTCGTTCACCTGAGTCTCGCGGTCATATTCCCCTTCGCCAACAAAATGTAATCCCAGCGTCGCCAATTCCTCCTGCGGTCCGCCCGGCCGACTCACCCATGCCGCCGGAGCATATCCGGATTTGAAAATGCTCGCAGCACTTTCCGCGCGAAACGGCAACCCGCCGCTGAGCACTGCAATCACGTCAGCCTTGCCCACCGGATCCTCGCACATCAGGCAGTGCCCAGCGTTGCGAGACACCACCACGCGAATCACCCGCCAGCGCCAAAATCGCAAAAAAACCAATCCCCGTCCGGCGTCGTCGCCCCGAAACGCGTAGCGGACTATTGTCAGTGTTCGGCATCATTCCTTAACGACGAGCCGGTGACATCAGGCTAAGGCTTCACAGCGAGCGTACGTACGACTGTTTTCGTCGGGGCACGCCTTCAGCCGTGCCGCAGGCCTCGCATAATGGAGGGCGCTTTGGCCGCTGAGGCCATGAATCGCGACTCACCACCCGCACCCTACCGCTTTTCCAAAAGAAAATCTCTCGCCACCACAGCATCCGCTCCCGAACAGAAATAATTCCGCACCGCATCGCGCGGCGTAACCACAGAGTCTCCCCGAATAAATTGAACGAAGTATTCACCAGTATCGGTGCCGGCTTGCCACTATCCAGGCATTGAGGGGCGGTTCCGCTTGTCAATCACCCTCTCGCCATTTAGCGAGACTCGAGAAACAGGCTCCGGAGTTCGACAGGCCACCGCAGCGCGTGCAGGAAGTTCTCGGTGAGGTCAATGAAGTGATCCCGACGGCGAGCTTGCAATAGGGAAATACATCGTCAGTGCCTATTTCAAAATCGCGGCGCGGAGATGGGCTTCTTGATGACACGCGCTACAAAGGGTAGTCAGATTCTCAGCTATATCCCCTCCCAGTTGGCTGCGCGGCCGCACATGATGAATCTGAAGCTCCTTGGAACTTCCGCATCGTTGGCATCGCCAGCCATCGCGCTGGAGCACTTGCTGGCGAAGCGCGTGATAGGAATCCCGGTCCAAGCGAAGCCTAGGTTGTCTTGAGGAGCGAGAATTCATGACGCCTTCGGGATCTGCAGCAAGAACTCCTGCTGCTGGGAGGTCGTGAGCAGCAGGTAAATCCGACTCAGTGCCAAGAGAAGGGAGTCCGAGCTGCCGGAGGTGTCCAGGTTTGCGCCAGCCAAAAAATCCGCACAGATCATCTCCAGACAATAGCCACGCGCCTTTTGACCACCGAGCATCAACGAAGCAACTTCCAGCGCCTGCTCGATGACCGCCAGTTGGCTCTTGTAGACCTTGAAATAGAGCATCTCCCAAGGCTCGGTTTCCTTGCCTGTTAGGTGTCGTTCCACCTCTCGTTTAAACTCCTCCCTCGGCATCTGTTTCGCCTTGCGCACCCAGGGTGCACAATCGAAGTTCTGTCTTTCCGCCCGCGCCACTTTGACCAACTCCCGGGCCTTGGTCCATCCCATCTCCTTTAGGTCGCGATGAGTCTGGCGCGGTAACTGCTCGTGAATTGCCATCAGGTAGTACGCCTTCCTCCTGGATTCGGGGAATTTCTTCTCCAGAAACTCATCAAACGACTTCAGATTGTCGACTCGCCAATATTGCCCTGCCCGCACTTCACACAGATAACGACCCAGCTCCACAAAGCGCGTGTCTCGCTCCCGCTCCGTCGTCCGTTCCCAGTGCAGAATCTCGTCGATCTTCTCCAGCACGAACAAGGCGCGACGGTGATTCAGCTTGGGTGCCATTGACAGCGGCCCGCTAGTCCTCAAATTGGTCAATCCAATCAAGGTCGCTCGCTCCCGGCCGGCGAATCAGTTTTGCATCCAGCAGTTGCTGATCTCCCAAGCAAATCCCCAGATGAGAGCAACTCACACATCCATTCTGGGGGAAACGAATCCCGCTGTGCGCAAGGAAGTGGCCGGCTTCAATCTGATTTGCGGTTGTCTCAACGAGCTGGCCAAACTCGCGGCGCTGCTGCTCGTCAATCGTTGTCTTCAGATACTGAATTTCGGGTGCGTTCTTTCGTACGAAGACGACCAAAGCAACGTCGGAGATCCCAGCCATCCAGGAATAACAAATCAGTTGTGGATCGAGGGCCAAAAGACCCTGTGGCTGCTCGGCGTAGCGAGCTGAAGTCGTCTTCCAGTCGATAATGCATTTCGTCCCGTCGAGTTCGCCGATTGCGTCGATGTAGGAAAGGAATTGGCTCCCGGAGGGAAGCGAGCGAATCAACTTCACTTGAAGATTCTCTTTTGGACGTCGTATGCGAACCCGATCGTCCTGGGCAAACCGTTCGAGCAGGTGAATGCCCTGGTGATAGAGCCGGTCCCAGGAGTCGTTCTTGGTATATGCCAGGGAGGCGTCCTGGTATTTGCGCCACTCCTGGAAGAACACGGCAGTCGAGTCTTCTCCAGCGAAATACGCAGCCAAAGCGTTTTCGAAGCAGCGGCCGAACACCATGGCGGCTTTATCTTCCTTTTCGCGCCAGCCATCCAGGTAGCGGTAGCGATACTGCCGCGGGCAGCGCAGATACTGGCTAATCTGCGTGAAGCTGTATGTCATTGGAGCCTCCCGCCACGACACCTTCCCGAGCATCCTTGGAGATGAATTCCCATTCACTCGATGGTGCAAATGCTTCGAGATTGAGGAAAGTTCGCCCGGCGAATGACTTGCGGCTGGTTCGCAGAATGCCAGTGAGACCGAGCAGGGCCTTCTCATCAACCTCGTCTCGGCCGAGCAGGTCGGGGTCATAGCCGAAATCCCGCAGGAACCAATTCAGTTTCCACAAGGACTTGGCGGTGCAATAGAGACGTCCCACAATCTTGCGAGAGGCGAAGTCCTTAGGCTCCGTGACTGTGAAGCTGAGGATGAAAAAGGGCTTCTGCGGGTGCCAGCGATAGTAGGCTCGGTCCACTCGCACGAGAAAGACGCCTTCGAGGAATTCGTTCGCTTGCGTTGGCTCCGCGTGTAAACCTGGAAAATGTCGTTTCATGACTTCACCTCCGCAGGCTGGTTGTAGCCATTCAACTTGCAAACTAGAGCAGCACGATCTTTCGCGGCCTCTTCGGTGACGGTTGAAACGAAGGCCTCGACGAGGTCTCGGCCGGCATCGCGTAGTTCTTCCGTTCCACAGAAATCTGTCGCATAGCGCTTCACCAGGTTGGGATCGAGCTCGTATTTTCGAATCAAGCGGCACAACTTGTCTCGCAGTCTGGGCTGCCCGTTGCGTGAGCCGTTCGATCCGGGGTGGCCATTCGAATGCGGCGTTGCGGCTAAGGGCTTTTGCGGTGCCGAGAACGATCCGAGCTCTTCGACACTGCAGAGCCCGATTCCGTAAGCTTTTCGGAGGGCCCGGTTAACGGCTCTCGTCTCGGCAACACGCATTTCGGCTCCACGGACGAGGGGAGATGTGTTGGACGGATCGGCATCGCCGTATCCGACAAAGCCCCTCGAATGTTGACCTTTGTAAACGACAGCTCGAAATACCCAGCGATTCGCTGCCGGATCAGAGAGTCGTTCCTGCACCGATGTGCTAATTCCACGGCATTTTCTCCGCGAAGCCAGTTGCAGAAGACCAGAGTGCGTAACATACCAACGGCTGTCGATCCGAGTAATTTCTCCGAGAATAACCGAAAACTTATATCTCACCAGCAAAGAGCGGAGATCCTTCATTCTAGATACCCCTAGATCGCTCCAAGTCTGTCTTGCAACTCTCATCTCTTGTCGAATTGAGTTGACGGTGTGTTTCATGCGCGCCCTCGCCATTATGCTTAGCGTTAAGCATATGCTTAGCGCTAAGCATTGTCAAGCCATTTCTTGCTTTCCAGCACTGCCCGAGATAACTTCTGAGATCGAACATGGCTAAGAAAAGGGACAAAGATTCTAATGCAGTGGCATTAGGGCGGAAAGGCGGGAAAGCCCGTCGCAATAAGTTGACACCGGAGCGACGGAAGGAAATCGCCAGCAGGGCGGCAAAAGCTAGATGGTCGGGAGAACGCTCAGACAATAAAACGCCGGGTTAAGCCGCGTGTCCTTCTGCAAATGGGGTTAAGTGAAACGTTTTGGATGGACCGTCATATCCACATCAATGGCTGCGACGGGAGGGACTACCACGCCAGACCGGGATGCCTGGAGTCGCTGGATTTCGTGGAGGGTGCGAAAAAACGATCGCTCAAGACCGCTTTCGTATCGCGCCACCTTGTCTAAGACCTCCGGCTCTAAGAGCGTTCGACTACAGTTTTCCCGATCCAAGAGTAACTTCCAACGTCGCGCCCGCTCGACGAGGTCCCGCTCTTCCTCGTCGGCCTCTATGCTGTTGCTATAAGCGGACGAGATGCATGTATAAAGGAGAGCCTCGACGGTCAGTCGTGCCACGGCAGCATATGCTTCAGTAGCCTTGCGCAGTAGGCCAGCCGTCCATTGGTCGAAGGCATCGAATTCCGCGTCTTCGTCCGGAATACCCGGGACGGAAATGCTCCCGCGATCGTCGGGAAGCTCTCGCGACAATGCCCAAAGTGTGGTTACGGCGGATTCTCTGTCGAGGCTTTTTTCATCCGGTAATCTGGACAATTCCTTGAGCGTTTTGATAACCACAGACGCGCTCCGAGCTTTCTCGCGGGCAGTTGCAGGTTCTGGCGGTTTTTGATAACCGTCTTCGTCGCGTTCGTCCATGTCCGCCTCCGTTCTAGCGGCAGCAGCGGTAGACACCTCCACTTCGTACCGGACCACACGCCACAGTCTCCACGACAGGAGGGCAAGTCGCATCGTGAGTAACTCCTCGAGGTAGCCAACGGGCGTGATGCTCTTAAGTACACCATCTCGATGCTTTTCCCAATCGTCGCGGCTTTCTATTCCTGAGAGGATAGGAGCTGCTGCGAAGATCCCGTGCTTTACTGCGTTCCTCGAAGACACGGCTTTTCCAAACGGCGTTTTGGGTCCCGTCGACTTGAGGGCGTTCTTGCGGTTCGCAGCATGCCTGTTGTTAGTCATGATTTCCCCGCTGGTCGTCAAACACAATACGCCAGCCTTCATTCTGAGCGTAAGCAAGTGATGCCCGATTTGCAAGCACTCGGATCGAGTGCCTACCTGGCTAAGCGGAGCGTGCCCAGTTCAGGGATAACCAAAGATAAAATTACAAAACGAACCCAACTATCTCCCTGAAAACCAAGCAGTTCCTATTTCCGCAACGCCGATCAAGGCAGGGCAGAGATTGAGGGGTTTATTCTTCTGATGGCTTTTGGAAGAGTTCCGTTCTCGGTGAAGACGCAATGAATATGGGCGACTGATGGGACCGCAAGGTTGCGGGGTTTGGACCGATGGCATTCGCGAGTGCGCTCGGCGCCATAACTTGGCTTCTGAATTTCAGCGCTGCGAAACTGCAATCGAAAATAAATCGATGTCTCGATCCATCCCCGACCTGAAGGCGAAGCCTCCAATATGAGCGCTCCTTACACTGATTCGAAGGTGCCCACGATCTCAAGATGACTGACAATCTTAACGCAACAATTGTACAAATTGATTATCGCCATCCGATTGATCTAGCGTCGCCGATTATTCTTTTTGAACCAGCGGGCCAATCCTGAAGGTGTCGTAAGACCCCAGGAACCTTCGGCTTCGGTATTCACAGTGATCGAGCGTATCGGATTTAGCTGGATTAAGATAAATGCGGCACAATGAACGGGGAGGAACACGGATTGCAAA
>CAWBLT010000030.1:0-36137 GCA_963789665.1 uncultured Acidobacteriota bacterium
CTCTCGCCGCAGGCGAGGGTGCGCAACTGTGGCACAGGCGATAAGTAACACACTGGAGCGGCAGTATGGCCAGCGGCACTTGCACTTTATTACGTGCAGTTGTTACCGGAGGCGACCTTTGCTAGGAACGGCGCGGAAGCGGGATGCGTTCTTGAGAATCTTGCATGAAGTGCGCGAGCGCTATCAATTCTGGCTGATCGGTTATGTGGTGATGCCGGAGAACATCCATCTGCAGCCAACCTAACTCTGCATCAACGTTCGCGTAATGCGCTGACTCTAAAGAGGAAGAATGGCTCCCCGGGCTAGATTCGAACTAGCAACCCTTCGGTTAACAGCCGAATGCTCTACCATTGAGCTACCGGGGAACTGTTTTGTGGTCGGCCAAGACCCAACATCTTACGACAGCGCTGCTTGTTGCGCAAATCACGGCTGCGCGCGCCCTGCTCGCCACGCGCCGCCATTCGAAAGCGCCACCACGGCGCTCGCCCCGCTGCCAGAATCAGCAAAATCCGCTCCCCAAAATCGCGCCGCGTAAGGGACAATACTGCGTGCTCTCCGCGGAATCATTGCGCGGCGCGCATGTCTTTCCGCGGTCCATGCAGCGCGTTTCCGTTGCACGATTGGTTTCACCCCGCGCTGAATATGCGTGGATTGTGCCCGCGGAACGTGTACGATTTCTTTCTTCAACGCGCGGGACCAGATGGCTTCGCTCCGATTCTGCCTGAAGCAATTCACGGCGGGACAATGGCATCGCTAGAAGAGCGCAACGACCCGGCGCATACTACGAGGTGCACGAATTGATGGCTGAAAGTTCAGACCCCGCGCAACAGTTCCCGAATTTGCCGCCGCGTATTCGCGGCCTCGCGCGCCTTTCTTACAATGTGTGGTGGAGCTGGCACCGCGAAGCGCGCGAGCTGTTCCCCGCGCTGGATCAACAAGCCTGGCGCGAAAGCGACCACAATCCGTTGCGCATGCTCGCGCTGGTGCCGCAGCAAACCATCGAGAATGCCGCGCGCGATCCCGAATTTCTGAATCGTTTCGACGCCGTGATGGCGGAGTTCGACGCCAACATCGCATCGCAGACCGGCTGGTTCACGGCGGAATACGGCACTCCGCAAGCTCCTCTGGCCTATTTTTCCGCCGAATATGCCTTCCATCATTCCCTGCCGCTCTATGCCGGCGGCCTCGGCGTCCTGGCCGGTGATTACATCAAGGAGTGCAGCGACCTCGCCATCCCCATGGTCGCCGTCGGCCTCATTTATTCCCGCGGCTATCTCTCGCAAAAAATCCGCGATGACGGCTGGCAAGAGGACGACGAAAAAACTCTCGACCGCACTTACGATCCCGTCAAGCTGGTGCTCAACGGAAATAACGAACCTCTCAGAGTTCAGGTTCCGTTCTTCGAGCCTCCTGTTCACGTGCTCGTGTGGCGCGCGGATATCGGCCGTGTTCCCGTCTACCTGCTCGATACCGAAGTGGAAACCAATCAACCCTGGGACCGTGCCATCGCTCATCGCCTTTACACCAATGACCCGGAGCAGCGCTTGCGCCAGGAAATCGTCCTGGGCATCGGCGGCATGTGCGTGCTGAAGGCGCTGGACATTCATCCCGCGGCCGTGCACATCAACGAAGGCCATCCCGCATTCGCATTTTTAGAACGCACGCGCGCACTGGTGGAAACCGGCGCCACCTTCGAAGCCGCCGTCTCTAAAATCCGCGAAACTTCCGTCTTTACCACGCATACGCCGCTTTCCGCCGGCACGGACGTCTTCCCGTTCCCGTTGTTCGAAAAATATTTCAGCAGCCACTACGATAAGTTCGGCACCGACCGTAATGGCTTGCTGCAGCTGGGAATCAATCCCGCGAATCCCGATGCCGGATTCAACATGACGGTCTTCGCCCTGCGCATGTCAAACTTTTGTAACGCTGTCAGCAAGAAACACGGCGAAGTGGCCAGGGAAATGTGGAAAGGCGTCTGGCCAGAGAAAAAACTCGAGGACGTCCCGATTACCGCCATAACCAACGGCGTCCATCTGCTTACTTGGATGGACCCCGAGTGGCTCCAGCCTCTGTTCGCTAAATACGTGAGCCCCGGCTGGATCCGCGATCAGGACCAATTGAAGATGTGGGAGGCGGCTGACAATATTCCGGATAATGAATTGTGGTCGTCCCACAATCGCCTGAAAGTTTTATTGATTGACGAAATTAACGAGCGCGCCCGCGAAGAATGGCAAAAAAAACGCGTCCGCGCCGAAAGCGTCATTGCCTTTGGCGCCCTGCTCGATCCTGAAATCCTCACCATCGGCTTCGCGCGCCGCTTTACCAGCTATAAACGCCCCGACCTTATTCTTCATGATCTGGATCGCCTGAAGCTCCTGCTGACCAATCCCTTGCAGCCGGTGCAGATTATTTTCGCGGGAAAAGCTCATCCCTCCGATATTGCCGGCGCGCAGCTGATCCAAAAAGTTTTTCAGCTGGCCCGCGATCCAAACTTCGCCGCGCGCATCGCCTTCGTCGAAAATTACGACCAACATCTCGCGGCCCGCATGGTCCGGGGCGTGGATATGTGGCTGAATAATCCGCTGCCTCCCCTGGAAGCCAGCGGCACCAGCGGCATGAAGGCCGGCGCCAACGGCGTTCCCAGCATTTCCATTCTCGACGGCTGGTGGCTCGAAGGTTACAACGGCGCAAACGGCTGGGCCTTCGGGGGTGACGCGGCCGAAGGAGATCGCACCGCGGCCGATTCCGATGCGCTTTATCGCCTGCTCGAGGAAAAAATCATTCCACTCTACTACCGGCGCCCGGACGACGAAATTCCTCACGAATATGTGCGCGTCATGAAAGCGGCCATCAAAAGCGTGGCGCCGCAATTCAGTTCGCGGCGCATGTTGAAGGAATACGTCCGCCAGTTTTACGTGAAGGCGCTGAACGTGAAGAAATCATGATGCGCAGCCGCCGGCGTAGCAGCGAAAGCGCTTTATTCGAGTGATCGCCCCGCAACCGTTCCTAGCCACACGGCGGCAAACCCCAGCGTCACACTCAGAATCACGTTCAAGGACGCCACCAGTATTTTCCCGTCCTGCATGCTCCGCAGAGATTCATACTCGAATGCGGAAAATGTCGTGTAGCCTCCGATAAAACCGATCGGAATCAGATAGCGCCAATGCGGATCCCAGTCCGCCCTGCTCGCCAGCAGCGTCACGATGAAACCAATCAGAAACGAACCCGTGATATTCACGGCAAATGTTCCGTAGGGAAAGCGCCCGCCGAGTCGCTCACCCAAAAAGCTGCTTACCCAGAAGCGCAGCATCGATCCGATGCCGCCGCCTATACCGACCATCACATATTTCATCATGGCGTAGCGTCTTTCTCCCTCGCACGCGCGCAAATTCCCGCCGCCGAATCGCAGCCGCGCTGAGTACCGCCTACTTTTTTCAGGGAACCTTGCCGGCGACATGGCTCCGCGACAAGATTCTTGTCAGGAGTCATCATCTGCCCCGGCAAAAGAAGGACAGCGGTTAAGGGCGAACTCCATCGCCACCTGTTCGATGATACCCGCGAGCTTAGCGATGTCAACGGGACTGTTGCCGGGCGGTTGTTTCAGTAACGAGGGTTATTGCAGCTTCTGCGTGGCCGCGTCGTGGCAGATCAGATTCTCGAAAATCGCCAACACGTGCTGCCGGTATTGCACGATTCTTTCCAGCAACGGCCGCAGCTGCGGTTCGCGCACCGTTTCCTTGTCCCATTTGGCCAAAACCATTGCCGGCACTTGTATATCCTTGCGCAGCTCCTCGGCCGAATGCCCGCGCAGAAACAGCCCATAAAAAAAGGCCGCCTCACGCTGCGGGTACTCAAATTCCTGCAGCGGGTCTTCGATCGGGTTTGCTAGCGTCGCCATAATGGAAAATCGCAGTTTACAGATTTCAACGCTGCCGTCAAGAGTCCACGGCGCGAAATAGCAAATAAATCTCTCGGCGTGTTCCAGCATTGGACGATGCTTGTGGAACGAAAGTTGCTCCTAATTTCAGGGCCTTTCTCGAATCGCTCAGGCGACTGTGCCCGGCGAATCGCCTGATGGAGAGGGCGCAGCAGTCTGGAAACCCACCCTCCCGCAAACATAATAGAATCAATGCGCCATCGGTAGAACCGGGCGTTTCCGCAAGACCTGTCCCCCATCTTCGCAACTTTCTGGCGTCTTGGGTGTTTCATTGCTATGGCCGATAGCCTGGCGTGCCTTTTGGGACACACTCCATGCTGACGCGCCATATCTGTCTTAACAATTGCACCCCATGAGAAGGCTTGGGCCCCCGAGCCTTCTCTCTTTTTTGAGTAGCCGCTGCGCAACGTTGTTCATTCGCTCCACAGCGCGTTTCGCGCGAAATTTTCCGCCGCCTGCAACGTATCATTAATAGGAGCTACACAATGAGCAGCCAAATCATTCGTACAGCACTCGGTAAGATAATGGTCAAGAACTTCGCAATCATTCTGCTGGCCGCGGCAGCATCCTTCGTGATTCCGTCTCTGTCCGCGCAGCAATCTCAGAATCCCCCGTCCTCTCCAGCGCCAACTCACGATTCCATGCCCGGAATGGACATGAGCCAGCACGATTCGGACAAAAACCCCGACGCCGCCAGGGCCGCGAATGATGCCATGTCCGATCACGACATGGACGAGAGCATGGGCGCGCACATGTACATGACCGCGCTGCGCCCGGAAAATCCAGCCGACGAAAAGCGCGCCGCCGAAATAGTCGCGCAACTGCGGCCCGCCATCGAAAAATACAAAGACTATCGCGTGGCCCTCGCCGACGGCTTCAAGATTTTCGGGCCCAACGTGCCGCAACCGCAGTATCACTTCACGAATTATGCCTACGCCTTCGAAGCTGCCTTTGAGTTCAATCCGGCGCATCCCACATCCTTGCTCTACAAAAAAACGAAGGACGGCTACGAGCTCGTAGGCGCCATGTACACCGCGCGCAAATTGGCCACCGAAGACGATTTGAACGCCCGCGTGCCTCTCAGCGTGGCGCGCTGGCATAAACACACCAATCTCTGCCTTCCTCCCAAGGGCACTTCCTTGCAGAACGCGAATTTCAAGGAATTCGGACTTAAAGGCTCGATCGTAACCGAGGAAGCCTGCGAGCAGGCCGGCGGGCGCTGGTTCCCGCAGATCTTCAGCTGGATGGTCCACGTCTATCCCTACGAATCGGATCCAGCGAAGATCTGGGCGCACTAATATCCACGAGGCCTTATTGCCGCTGCTGCGTGTGCCAGGGAATCGGCGTGGAAATCTCGCCTTGTGATTGCCCCGCGGTTTGTGCAGCCTGTCGTCTGTGAAGGTTAGCATCCATTCCGCGAACGCTCTGTGCGTCTGTACCGGTTGTTGTACAGCGCTGCGCACTTGTGTCTGCCGAGCGGGTGGGTAACCCAAAAATCTAAGTAAGCGCAGCCTGGTAATTCGGCGCCATCAACCGGCCGGTGCTCTCGCAGTTCCTGGCTGGCGGAATTCCGGGCGTGCTGGTTGGCTGCGCGCTGGCTCGCAAGGTATCCGCGCGAAAACTCAAGCTGGCCGTCGCCACGATTGCAATCTTCGCGGGATTGCAGCTCATCTGGAGCGGCACCCACACTCTGCTGTTGAACCGCGCAGTGAACGTCACGAAAATCGCGGCAGCCGCGCCGCTTCCGTCGCGCAACAACGATTGGCGCACCACAACACTTTCGATTGCAACCCACCAGGATGATTGCTGCGACCGGTCTCCAACCGTTATTTTCCGAAAAGCAACTCGCAAAACAGCGGGGTCTTTTGGCGTGTACTCAAAAAATATACGCGCTATAGTCGCTGCATATGCCCGTAACCTCCGCCGCGGTTCGTAAATTCGCGCTGTCTCTGGACAACGTCGCAGAGGCCCCGTCCTACGGCACGCCCGGTTTCCGCGTCGGCGGTGTGCTCTTCCTGCGCTTCCATCAGGACGGCGAATCGCTGGTGGTGCGCACGGATTTTGAGCAGCGGCAGGAATTGCTCGCCGCCGATCCTTCCGCGTACTACATCACTGACCACTACGTTAACTACCAGTGGATTCTGGTCCGCATGGCTCGCGTTCACGCCGACGCCTTGCGCGATCTGCTCCGCTGGGCGCATAAATCTGCCGCCGCGGAAAAACGCAAAGCGCCACGCCGCAAGCGTACCGGCCGCTGAAGTCGTGTGCAAATCGCGCGCCCTACTGTCCCTCGCCCGCCTCCCGCAAACGCCCAGCTGCCTCTTCAGGAGTGATGTCCCGCTGCGGAGTGCCCAAAAGTTCGTAGCCCACCATGAATTTGCGCACCACTGCCGAACGCAGCAACGGCGGATAGAAATGCGCGTGAAAATGCCACTCGGGATGAGCTTCGCCGTCGGTAGGCCGCTGGTGAAATCCCATGGAGTAGGGAAAGGAAGTCGCAAACAGGTTGTCGTAACGCGCCGTCACGCGATGCAGGATGTCCGCCAGTGCGTCGCGCCCGGAATCCGAAAATTGCTCCAGCGAACCCGCGTGTTGCTTGCTGATCACCATCGTCTCGAACGGCCACACCGCCCAGAACGGCACCATCGCCGCGAATTCATCGTTCTCGCAAACGATACGGTCCTTCTTTTCTTTTTCGATCTTCAGATACTCGCACAGCAAACAAGCCGTATGTTGCCGCTGGTACGCTGCGAACGACGCTTGCTCCTTCGCCGGCTCATTCGGCAGCGTGGCGTTTGCCCAGATTTGCCCGTGTGGGTGTGGATTGCTCGCGCCCATCATCGCGCCGCGATTTTCAAAAATCAGCACGGAATTGATCCCGTCCTCGCTTCCCAGCAACTGGTACTGCTCGGTCCACACATCCACCACCGCGTGCAGTTCGGCGTCGGACATCTTCGCCAGCGTTAAATCGTGCCGCGGCGAAAAACAAACCACCCGGCACGTCCCAGGTTCGCCCCGCGCCACCAACAAGCCGGAAATATTCTCCGCGTAGGCTTCGCCGCCGGGCCGCAGCGCCGCATAATCATTTTCAAAAACGAACGTCCCCGTGTAATTCGGATTGTGTTTCCCGCTCGCGCGCTTATTTCCAGGACACATGTAGCACTGCGGGTCGTAGGCCGGCACGTTCTCCGGCGCCGCGGCTTCGGTTTGCCCCTTCCACGGCCGTGCGGTTCGTCCGGGGGAAACCAGCACCCAGTCTCCCGTCAGCGGATTCAACCGCCGGTGCGACTGCTTCTCGAATTCGAAAGACCCCACGTCACGCTCCCCGCAAATCGTCGCGGCCATGCTACAAGACTTCGTTGGCGAGCGGAAGTCCGGCCTACAGGTGATTCTGATCGTTCCAGCCTTGTGGTAACCTGACGCGATGGAAAAAGTTGAATCAAATCGCGCCGCTGCCCTGCTGCAAGCGCAACAAAAAGCAGATGCGCTCTTCAACGCGAGGGATCCAATGAGTGCGGCTCCAACAACGGCAGACCATGTACTTGCAGCGCTTCCTCCACAAAAACTTTTTATCGGTGGCAAGTGGGTGGAGAGCGATAGCGCAGAGCTTCTGGAGGTTCACAGCCCGTCCACTGGCAAGCTACTCGCGAAAGTTCCACACGCTTCGGCAAAAGATGTTAACCGCGCGGTCGAAGCGGCACGCACAGCCGGGGACGCCTGGCGGCTCACGCCGCCTTTCGAGCGTGCTGCCGCTTGTCACCGCATCGCCGACCGCATCCTCGCCCACAAAGAACAAATCGCCGCGATCATCTCACTCGAACAAGGTAAGCCGTATTTCGCTGAAGCCCTGCCGGAAGTCGAAGAGACTGCCGAAAATTTCCGCATCGCCGCCGAAGATGTGAAGCGCCTGGAGACTCCTATCATTCCCGCGCGCGATCCCAACAAGCGCCTCTTCACCTTCAAAGTCGCCATCGGCACGTGGGCAATCATCACGCCCTGGAATTTTCCCACCGTCATCCCCTCCGAGTATTTTGGCCCGGGCATCGCCGCAGGAAATACGATTGTGTTCAAGCCGGCCGAACAGACCCCGCTCTCCGGCCTGTTCCTCGCGCAATGTATGGCAGAAGCGGATTTGCCGCCAGGCGTTTTCAATCTGATCACCGGCCTGGGCCCCAGCACGGGTGACGCCCTCGTCAGTCATCCCGGAATCGACGGCATCGGACTGACCGGCGAAACGCATACCGGCGACACCATCCAGCGCCGCGCCGGCGTAAAAAAACTTCTCATGGAACTCGGTGGCAACGGTCCCCAAATCGTTTTGGAGGATGCGGATCTCGCCCGCGCCGCGAAGGCAGCTGCCTTCGGCGCGTATTTCAACGCGGGACAGGTTTGCTGCGCAACGGAACGGGTGCTTGTGGATCGCCGCGTGCACAAAGACTTTCTTGAGCTGGTTGTGCAGGAGGCCAAACTTGTTCGCGTGGGCGATCCGTTCCAGGAAGGCGTCCACATGGGCCCCATGAACAATCTTCCGGTGATCGAAAAAACCGAACGTCATCTGGCGGATGCGCTGCAAAAAGGCGCTCGCGTCGTCTTCGGCGGGAAGCGCTTGGCGAAACAGCCCACGGATTTCTTTTTCGAACCAACGGTAATTGACAACGTAAGCACCGAGATGCTGCTCAACAACGAAGAAACCTTTGGTCCCGTCGTTCCGGTGATCACAGTTGACGGCTATGAAAAGGCCATCGAACTTGCCAATGCCACCGGCTACGGCCTGCAGATGGCGATTTTTACGCAGGACATTGATAAAGCTTTCTATTTCGCGGACCGCCTGCGCAGCGGCAACGTGGTTATCAACGACACCACGGACTATTGGGAAGCGCATGAGCCATTTGGAGGCGGAGGCGGCACCAAGAGCGGCTACGGCCGGCTCGGCGGCCGTTTTACTTTCGACGACATGACGCATCTCAAGACCGTCGCGCTGCACATCAACAACCTGACTCCGAAAAACTAGCCGCGGAACCTCCCTGCGGTTACGGTCAGCGACGAGCCGGCGCCGTCTCTAGCTCGCGAGCAACACGCTGGCAATTAACGCAAACACGATTCCAGCTCCCTGACGCGCCGTCAGTTTTTCGTGAAGAAATGCGATGCTCAGCAGAATCGTCACCAGCGGATACAGCGCGGATAGCGTCACCACGGTCGATGCCTTACCCTCATCCAGCGCCGCTAAGAATGTCAAAAATCCCACGAACGCGAAAAATCCACCCAATGCCGCCCAGCTGAACCCCGGCAGCGACCACTCAAAGTGAAATTTTTCCATGATTAGCACGATGACCGCGAACGCCAGTATTCCGGCGGTCTGAAACAACAGCGCTTGCCTGGGTTTCGAATAATTAGAAGCCAGCTTGCTGAAGACGCCCCACAATCCCCAAGTGATTACGGTCAACACCGCATACAAATACCAGGTTTTCAAAATCGCCTCCCGCATCGGAATGTAACCGCAACAGACGTCCCCAACAGCGTTACCTACCTCGCGGGTCAATGCAACACTGGCACGCGCAGCATTGCGTTTGCTACGCGTCGGGTGGCCCGCCCTTCCACACCACCCAAACAAAAGCCGTTGAATTTCCGGGTGCCGCGCTCTCGCCTGCCTGCCGCAGGCAGGCCGCAGGCGAGGGTGCGGGTTTAGACGCAACCTCACCACAGTCGTTCCGCGAAACTCCTACTTCGGTTCGCGATCCGGCGTTCACACGCTCTTCCCCCCGCACCGCCGCCGCAATTTATTGCCCATCTCAGTAGCGCCACAGTCGCGCACCCTCGCCTGCCCACCCCAGGCAGTCGAGAATGCGGCACCCGGAACTGCAAATGCAACAGCAACCCCAAAACCAATCAACTTCTAAGTCAACTACCGCAGTGGTATCATCCCCCGTCGCCATGCGTCAATCGCACGCATCCACGCGCATCAAACGCAACGACGCCGCGCGAAAGGGTGGGCCACCCGCCGGAGGAGCACCGCCGCCATCCGGCGCATCCGGGACGGGTGGGGGGGTGTCTCAGGAGGGGTGCAAATTCACAAATGACTGTTGATATACTCAGTTTCGTGCTGACAACTGCGGGCTCCTTTCACGTCGGGAAAAGGGAGGGGTGGTTCATGGCTGATCTGTTCGGCCTTCGGAGTCCCCGATATGGCTTGCTTGCCGGTGGGATCGGACTGATTGCCCTAGGCGTGCTCTATACCTGCACAGGAAAAGCATATGCACGCGGTCACGGTACGATCTATCGCGCCGAGAACCCAAAAGGGTTTTGGTTAGAAGTTGCGTCGTCGTACCTCCTCGGTCTCGCGTTGATTGGGCTTTTTTTGTACGAGAACTCGTTCGGAAACTGAACTGACCTTCTCCAGCGTCGGCTTCTACTCGCCGCGTTTCGTGGGTTAGACTCGCGTGCGCCGTATACAAGATCGAGCTGCAAGACTGACCACTTTCGGCTCCTCGGGCAAGTCAACAAAGGTGCGGGATATGGGACACTTGCAATAGTATGCTAGTTTGTATGTTGCCAAGGACGAAATCAGTGAGGAACGTAAGGTTTGGTTGCATCATTTTCTGCGCGTTAGCCGTCGCATCGGGTTGTCGGGTACTCTCCCCGGACTGGAACGGTACATGGAAACTGAATGTCCCAAAAAGTAGCTTTCAGGACCAGGCAATCACAATTTCAACTTTGGCGGACGGAGAGTATCGCTACGACGACGGATTTGTGAGTAGCACGTTTCGCTGCGATGGAGTGTATCGACCGATACCGATAGGTAACAATCGCACACAAGCCTGGCGGGTGGGCCACCCTTCCACATCACCCAAACGAATGCAGTTGATTTTCCGGGTGCCGCACTCTTCGCGCCTTTGGTTCACGCGAAGGGTGCGGGTTTAGACGCAGCGTTACGAACCCGTCACGCCTCCGCGCCGTTCTTAGGGAACGCAGCCAGCAGTAACAACCGCACGCGATAAAATACAAGTGCCGTTCATCGCACCGCCGCTCCACTTTGTCACTCATCGCCCGCGCCACAGTTGCGCACCCTCGCCTGCCAACCCCGCAGTCGAGAGTGCGGCACCCGGAACTGCCAAAGCAACGGCAACCCCAAGACCAATCAACTTCTAAGTTAACTACCGCAGTGGTATCATCCTCCGTCGCCATGCATCCATCGCATCCACATCACGCAACAACAATATCGACGCGCGAAAGGGTGGGCCACCCGCCCGAGAGAAAGGGATGTGGCAACGGAAGCCGCCAGGGGGCAAGAACCCACCAGGGGGCTGGCCACCGAAGCCAAAAAAGGATAAAAATAGCGGATCGTTGGATCCACAAACTGACCCACCCGCAGGCCACAAATCGCCAGAACCGAGCGGGCAGGGGGGTTAGGGCCGACAAGCTTTAGCGATTCCACGAAGGGCACCGTGTCCGATGAAAATCGACGGAACAAGAGGCGACATAGGCATGAAGGATATCCGCAAACGCCATAGCGATTCACTCTACAGAAAGGCCCTGCGGTTAATGATGGGGCATTCGAGCCCTCGCAACAGGAAAAAGGCTGTGGGATTGCTAGAGATCGCAGCGAAGATGCAGGACGCGCGTGCTGTAAATGCTCTGGGCACAGCTTACGACTACGGTCTAGGGGTCAAGAGAAATCCCGCGCTCGCATTCGCACACTATCAGCGCGCGGCAATCGCGGGGTATCCGGACGCTCAATACAATCTTGGTGTATGTTTCTTGGACGGCATTGGTACTCGACGAGCTTTCAATATTGCGAACGACTGGTTTCGACGTGCCGTTAAGAACGGAGTGCCGGATGCCTTTGATGCCCTCGGATACAACTACCGCTATGGGCGCGGGCTCAAAAAAGACAGCAAACGTGGCTTTCGATTGCAGCTTGCAGCCGCCAAGCATGGAATCGCAGATGCACAATTCGGAGTCGGTTTTTGTTTGGGCAGTGGCGAGGGCGTGAAGAGCAGTCCGTCGAAGGCATTTAGCTGGTACATGAAGGCGGCACAGAAAGGTCACGCTGGCGCACAATACAATCTCGGCTACTATTATGAAAGCGGAAAGGGAGTTCGACCCAATCCCGCCAAAGCCATCGCATGGTACAGAAAATCCGCACTTCTTGATGACGGCGACGCGCAACTGGCACTCGGCCGAACTTACGTCGACGGTGTGCTTGTTCGCAGAAATCTCAAAACCGCCTACACGTGGTACAGAAGAGCGGTAATCAACGACGATAGAGATATACGCAAACGAGCAAGCCTCGAACTCAGGAAATTGTCGAGTGGGCGGGTGTCAGACCCTTCCACACTATCCAAGCGAACGGCTTAGGATCTCCGGGTACCGCATCGCTTCGGTTCTTGAAGGCTGCGCTCGATGACGCTACACTTTCGACCACCACAGCAAAGCACATCCCCCAAATGATTTCGGCCAGTAATTATCGGTCCTGCCCCAAATCTGTCCAGACGTACAGCTGCGCTCTCGACTCATGCATGATAACGTTGTGCGGGAGTCAAAAAAATGAAGCATCTCCAAAATTCGCGCGACGCCGCCAGCCTCGCACCCCCGGCCGCCGCAACAAAATCCGCCCAGCGCCCTCCGCACCCCCGCGCCAACGCCCCAGCCGCATCCCAACCATCGCCCCACGACGAAGTTCCACGCAAACCACAACGCGAACGATCGCAATTTCTAATCGACACAAACTGCAATTAGAAATGCCATGCAAGTCCATGAAAACAAACGATGGCGGCCAATTCGAATCGACACTAAATTTTGCTTTCGGCGCCCCGGCGGCTCGCCGCCTATTCGACTAAAGTCACGATCTGCTCCGGCTTGTATTTCTTCATCGGCATTCCAGCTCCCCTCCCGAGTGAATTCTCTCTCACTCCCGCTGGTATAAAAACCCCGGTCAGGTCATTACGTCGGAATATGCGAAGTCGCTCAAAGAGAATTTGTCCGTGCGACTAGAAGAAGTGGAGAAGGTCGGCATTGGATTTGCTCTACCTGCTCCAAGATTTCCGGAGCAGAAGCGGTTGCGGTGGCGGCCTAAGTAATGGAAAATGATTGGAGTAGCCAACGATGGGCGTGTAGCTCAGCTGGGAGAGCACCTGCTTTGCAAGCGCGTTCGGGTACTCCAAACACTCCATCCTTTGCCCTCGGTTTTCAATGTTTTCAACAATTTCGGGGAATCTGCTTCTCGCTCGAAGTAAGCCCCGAGACCGCAATCACGTAGGGTTTTGGTACAGTTCTGGTACAGCTGAATGCCGGAATCGCTAACGGTACGTGGAGTGGCTCAATCTAATTGCCCTCTAGCATCGGGTTTGGCCGCGCCTCGGGCGCAGGTTCGAGGAGCCGTCGCCAGCTATCAAGGTTTGCCTGGTATTTTGGTCCGCGAATGAAAAGCAAGTGTCAAGGCTCCCGTGCTTCCGCCGATGCCTTTGATTTCCTTATTGGTCATATAGTCGCCGGTGAGCTTCCAAGGAATCCCAGACTTCGTTGCCTTTTCGTTTGGAACCTGTTGCAGAGAGAGAAGGCACGCGCCGTCATGCGCGACACCGTGTTCGGCTCTGGTACCTTGGTCGGGCCTGTTGCGGTACACAATCGCTAGCGCTAGATCTTGTGTTTTCTCGTTGCCCGTGAATTGAGCGACAAAGCTGATGTTCTCACTCTCGGGTTGCCACGTCTTCCAACTCAGATCCCAGGCATCCTGCTCAATTGTGCAATTGACGGGCAATTTTTCGCCCGTTCGTGCGCTAACCATCTCGCCCTTCCAAGTCCCCGACAGATCGGGATACTTGACGAGGCCAATCTGGCGGAGAAGGTCGAGTCTCCAGAGCCACTTCGAAAAAACGAAAACGAAGACAGTCAAACCAAGCGCTCCCGCTTCAGCCAGATCCCATACTCCTTTAAGATCCCATGTGAATGGCGTACCTCCTGAGGTGACCCAAAGAAACTTGGCCAGGGCGGTTCCTACAACGACGACGGCGAGCACGGAGTAGAACCATTCCTCTCGAACATTCTTTAACATAACGCACGGCCCCCAAGTCGAGCCCCTAAACCGCTCATTGCTCAATCCTGCGGACCACTTCATTGAACTTCTGCCTAGTCAATTCTGGTTCGTCGGGCAAACCGGGGAATGATGACTGATATGGGGAAATCTTTGCGCTGCACCGAATGGCCTCTTCAACAACGTCGATTTCGCTCCCTTCCGGAAACTCCGGGCCATTCGCCAACGAACGGTCGAGGGCAGACGAAAGGTCCGAAACTGTGAAGGAACGCCCCATCAATCTCTCGTAAACCGAGCCAGCGTCTTTGAAGAAAGCCACGAGTTTGCCATCACCCGACTCCTCGCCATGCTCTCGGCGTTTTCGCAACAAATGGCTTTTCGAGGCCAAGAACAGCACAGGCCTACCGGCGATTTCGGCAAACGCTGTCTCCGTCAGGGTACCGGTGCTGCCACATAAAATGATCAACGCATCCGGTGTTGTCCCGGTGATACAGTCCCTTTCCGCGCTCGTCAGGCCCGTGTGAAGAAAAAATGACTGCTCATTCGCGGCAATATGGGGCTCCCACGCTGGAATCCCGCCCCGCAGTATCCCCACCAGCCGTGCTACGCCGCCGCTTGAGGCGGCTGAGCGGGCCGCACCGAACAGGGCAGCATCCTTGACTTCACTTTTGTCTTGGTTCTTTCCCCCCGTTAAGACGATATGCCCACGCGAGGTTATTGCAGCGCCAAGCCGTTGCGCGGCGTCTTTTGGTCCGTCGCCCCCCATGACACCGATGATCAAACGGGAACGTTGCATTCAAGATTCCTGCCGGGAAGATAACAGTTTGACACTGTCCCGTCCACCGTAGCCCTACGTCGCTCAGGTCCGGGATCTTGGGCAACTCTTCCACGAACCAAGAGGAGAAGACTGGCACGTCAGTCGGAGGATTACTTCTCCGTGCAGCGTGGAGTCGTCTTACCGCGGCTTACAAATATGCGCGCGATTCGATTTTCGTTGGACATTCCCAGTTGTCGAGACTAAGCTTTGCGGTCAATAAGGTATGCGCGATCGTTGACGGTATGTTTCCTGTTATGTCGTTCGCGTAAACTTGAACGCTTTCAATCGCACTGATTCTGTATCCGAGTTCGCGATGAATGACGGAGAAAAGAAATACTCGCGGTCGCAACCTAGCCGGGAGGGAGTGACCGAATCTACTGGCCGGACTGTGTCGACCGGCTCGGGCTCGATTGGCAACGACGCCGCTCCGTCGATCGTGGATCGCCTTCCTCGCGTGAGTCTGCCGAAGGGCGGCGGTGCGATTCGCGGGTTGGGCGAGAAATTCTCGGTGCAGCAAGTCACCGGCTCGGCTGGCTTGTCCGTTCCTTTGCCTTTGAGCCCCGGACGTTCGGGATTCACTCCGGCTCACCAGCTTTCCTACGATTCTGACTCGGGCAACGGAGTGTTCGGGTTTGGATGGAAATTATCTCTTCCGGCCATCGCGCGCAAGACAGACAAGGGCCTGCCGCAGTACGACGATGAGAACGAATCGGATGTGTTTATTCTTTCCGGATCCGAGGATCTCGTTCCGATGCAGGGTGCGAGTGGGTCACGGGTGCGCCGGGAGCGAACGGTTCATGGTACGAACTATCTAGTAGCGTCCTACCGCCCTCGAATCGAGGGGCTATATGCCCGGATCGAGCGTTGGGAGAACATCGCGACGGGTGTCAGTTACTGGCGCACGATTTCAACCGACAACGTCACGACGCTATACGGTTATGACGCGTCGAGCTGTGTAAGCAACCCAACAAATCCCGTCCAAATCTTCAGTTATCTGATTTCGCGCTCGTGGGACGATCGCGGTAATCTCGCGGTCTACGATTATCTTCCGGACGATCCTCGCAGTGTTGACGTCTCGCAGGCGAACGAAGCGAACAGGGACGCCGCTGTCCGCAGCACGCAACGTTATCTAAGCATGATTCGTTACGGCAATGTTCAACCGTATTTTCCGGATTGGAGCGAAGGCGGAAAAGAAGCTGCGCTGCCGGCTGATTGGATGTTTATGGTGGTCGTCGACTACGGAAACCACAATCAAGCATCTCCGCTTGTAGCACCAGACCAGGTATGGCCGGTGCGTCCCGATCCATTTTCGACCTATCGTGCCGGTTTCGAGGTGCGCACCTATCGTAGAGCCAAACGGCTCTTGTATTTCAACAATTTCCCGCAAGAGAGCAAAGTCGGAGCGGACTGTCTGGTGCGCTCGACCGATTTCACCTATTCCGACGAAAAGAATCCAGGCGATCCCCACAATCCGATCTACACCTTCGTCGAATCCGTCAACGAGAACAGGTATCGGCGCAACGGCAATAGCTACACCAGCGCCGCGATGCCAGCGTTGCAATTCGCATACAGTCAGCCTCAAATTCAGCCCGATGTTGTGAAACTCGATTTCGAAAGTGTCTCGAACGCGCCCGAGGGAATTTCTGGATCGCAAATTCATTGGGTCGATCTGGATGGGGAAGGGCTATCGGGAATCCTGGCGAAATGGGACGGAGCTTGGGGTTACAAGGCCAATTTAAGCCCGAAAAATCAAACAGTGCAATCTACCGGCGAAGTGGTAACTCGCGCGGAGTTCGGGCCACTCGAGTCTGTGAGTGCTCTGCCATCACGGTTGGGATTGGAAACTGCCCAACAATTGGTCGATATTTCGGGCGCTGGGCGTCTCGACGTCGTCGACTTTGCGCGGCCAGCTCCTGGATTCTTCAAGCGAACGTCCGATGGTAGTTGGGAGCACTTCAAGACGTTCCAGTCCTGGCCTGATATTGATTGGTCGGAGCCTAATCTGAGATTTGTGGATCTCACCGGCGATGGACTAGCCGACATCCTGATTACGGAAGACGGGATATACACGCTGTATGTTTCTTTGGGAGATGCAGGCTATGACCAGGCCACGCAGGTCCGAACGCCGTGGGATGAGAATCTGGGGCCCAAGGTGGTTGTTTCCGACGGAACCGAAACCATCTTTCTCGCCGATATGTCCGGTGATGGCTTACACGATATTGTTAGAATACGTAATGGGTCAATAGTTTACTGGCCAAGCTTGGGGTACGGGCGTTTTGGACCGAAAGTAACGTATCCAGCGGCGAAGCAACACAAGTCATTCGATGCTCATGTATAATCCGCGAGCGCAGTCGTTCTCCAACGTTTGCTCGACGAGCCCAACAATGAAGATTCTCGCACTTCAGGCGAATCCCAGGAACTCGACGGTGTTGCGTTTAGCTGAGGAGACCCGACAAATCCGTGAGCAGTTACTTGCGCATGCGCCATCCACCGATTTGATTGTGGCTGGTGCAGTTCGGCCTCATGACCTGCCTGCTCTGTTTCACAACTACCAGCCCGATGTTGTGCATTTTAGTGGACACGGATCACGAGGCGGAGATTTGCTTCTGGAAGACGGCAGCCCCCGTGGGAGCGAGATTCCCGCCCGACTATTGGCCGAGGCCTTCGCTCAGTTGGCGCCTGCCGTTCGTTGCGTTTTCTTGAATTCGTGTTTTTCAAGCGGTCAGGCAAAGGCCATCGCAAAACAGGTTCCCTGCGTCATTGGTATGCGATCGACCGTTTCTGATCTAGCCGCAATTTCGTTCGCGGCTGGATTCTATCGTGGCCTAGCAATCGGCAAGAGCGTGTACGACGCAATGGAACTGGCGATTTACGAGACGAAGCTTTCGCGCTTGAGCGATGAACTGAAACCCAAACTAGTCGTTCGCAAGGGCCCCAAAGCACCGGATCCTCGGGATATTTACGTCATCCGAGGACCTCAATTGTTGGCCCACTTTGATCCTGAGAATAAGCCGAAGAAAAAGGGTGGATATCCGATGGTCGTGTACGTCCGGGACGCGCCTGCGGCCACCAGTTGCTGTGTTTATCAGTACATCGATGAGGACGGGGGAGAAATCAAGGAGCCGATCCACCAAGTCGACGGTTTTCGAAAGGGCTTCCCGAGCGAGTGCTGGTTCCGTGGTGACGTGATCGTGCGCGCCACGCTATGGTCTCAGAACACTGGAATCGGCATTTCTCGACCGTTGGCAGATGCACTCGCCGAACACTACGGGAGCAAAGCGTCCAAAAAGGTGCAAAAAGCATTGAAGGTCATTCGCGAAAACTAACTGATGGTGACGAACCAGTGAAATGTTGGGCGATCCTATTTGCGATCACGACAGCATTTACGCGCTTCCGAGACACCAACATCGTCGCAGGCCACTCGTCCATTTTTAGTAGTTCAAGCTCAGCCCTGCCGGACGATTTACCGTCTTTCCCGTCTGAGTAACTGCGACAAGGAAGCTGCCCCTTCCCGTTCGAGCAGCGTTTCCAGTTTCGTGTCCGAACGATACCCAGCCGCAAAATCCTCGCCGTATGTATTGCGAAGCGTACCCACCAGCGTATCGCCACGTTTCCGGCGGATCTCTCCGTCTTCGTCTTGGCATCGCGAATCCAGGCCCACATCACACGATCGATCCTGTCTTCCCATTTTGGTCCTCCCGGCCGATTTTGGCCTTGCCGCGAAAAGCGGAATGGACTACAATCCGATTGTATCATGAAACTAGGCCACCGCCATGCTGCTTATGAATCAAAAGGATAGAATGAAAACGGACAACAATAGGGTCGAAGCGCAGGAACTAGTCCAGCTGGCTCGCCTGTCTTTCACGGGCAGGCGACCTGACCTTGTCCTCTATATTCGGCGACTGGCGAAGAAGTACCGCTCGTCTTTTCCGGAGCTTGCGGATCAATTGACGTCCGTCGTTCGGCAAGCCCCGGAGTCTTCGTCCGTGTTGCGCGGCTCACTCGTCGAGAGCATGCCCGTCGACCAGGATTCGCGGCTCCAGCTCGCCAGACCCGAGTACCCGGTCGAGCTTGACGTCGAACCAATCTGGGGAGACCAGGTTCGGTCGGATCTGGACCAGATCGTTATCGAACGCGAGATGGAAGCAAAGCTCGCGGACGCCGACCTACATCCTACGAAATCTGCTCTTTTTGTGGGCCCGCCTGGTGTGGGCAAAACTCTAGCTGCACGCTGGATTGCAAAGAAACTGAACCGTCCGCTGATCGTCCTGGACTTGTCGGCGGTGATGAGCAGTTTTCTCGGGAGAACTGGAAACAACATACGCAACGTGCTCGATTACGCGAAAGGGTTGAATTGCATTCTTCTTCTGGATGAGTTCGACGCCATTGCGAAACGGCGAGACGATGCCGTCGAAATTGGAGAACTGAAGCGGCTGGTTACGGTGCTCCTGCAGGAAATTGATGAATGGCCAGCGTCCGGTCTCCTGCTGGCAGCGACGAACCATCCCGGTCTTCTCGACCCAGCCGTATGGCGACGGTTTGAATTAATCATTGAGTTCCCCATGCCCTCGGAGCCGGAGACCCGCAAAGCAGTCGAACTATTCCTGGGAGAAGGTGCCGACGAAAAGAGCTGGGCTGGCATTCTTACTCGGGCGTTCTCCGAAGCGTCCTATGCTGAAATCCGCCGCGACTTGACGAGGGCAAGACGTAATGCGGTTGTGCATGGACAGTCCCCGCTTGTTCCTCTGCAACGAATTGTTCAGGAGCGTGTGCGCACTCTTGACCGCGACGGCCGCACAGGAATCGCCCTCGAATTGTTGACCCGCGGGCTTTCGCAACGGGAAGCGCATGAGTGGACGGGAGTGAGCCGCGACACGATTCGTAAGGCCGTCCAGCAGTAAGGAGCTGTATGGCAGAAGCTCGAAATTACCTGTTCGGTTACGGCGAGCGCCTCAGGGAGCCGCTCGAGCCCCCGCGTCGGCCGATCGATAAATTCCATCCGTACACCGTCTCCGAGGCTCGAAAGCGACTTACGCCACGCATTCAACAGGCTGCGAGTGCGATCGACGAATTGCCAGAGATCGCATGCCCGCGGGACGAGGCCGTCGCCGCCGTTACCCTACACCCATCCTATCTTGCGAAGACTTTTTTCCCCAGCGATCTGCTGCGGCAACTGCATCTCGATCCTGTCGGCAGCCGGCCCCGACGCATCCGCCCGGAAAAGGGCACGAAGAAACAAATGGCCGCCAAACGAAAAAGCGACACGTCTCTGAACCCGACGACCATCGACGTTTTCGTCCGTGGTCGCAGAAGCTCATTTGATCAGTGGGCCGAAGAGATTCCCGACTGGCCAGCCGAACACGGCATTGCAGAAGAAATCATCCGGATTGAAGACGTCCGGCTGATTCCGCCCGGGGAACGCTTGAAACCCATGCGCACCCGGAACGAGTCGCCGCTTCTTGAGGTAGTCCTTCATCGGGCCGATGCCTATGTGCTCGAAGGTTTCCGGGATTACCTGTCGTCGCTCGGGTTACGCCTCAATCTGGACAAGCGGATCGTCGTTCAGAATCTATGTTTCCTGCCGGTACGCGTCCCGCTGGAATTGCAGGAGGAAATGGCAAAGTTTTCCTTTCTCCGCGTTGCCAGGGAAATGCCGGCCATGCGGGAACTCCGGCCTGCCGGCTGGTCTTCGATGCTCCGCTCCGCGACCGCGTTCAAAGCGGACATTTCTCACACCGACCCGCTCAATCCGGACATCCGCGTCGGAATTTTTGACGGAGGAGTCCCCAGGGGAATTCTGCCTGCCACTCTGGTCCGAAGGAAGAAGGCCAAAGGAATTGGTAAGGCCGTCCCCGCGGCGCAGACCCACGGTCTCGGAGTGACATCTTCTTTACTGTACGGCTCTTTGACCGAAGGCCGCTCGGCGCCCCAGCCCTACGCCGCGGTCGACCACTATCGGGTAATTGACCAAAACACACTTCACGATCCGCAGGGCGAATACTTCGAGGTCATCAATCGCATTATGGATGTCCTGAATCAAAACCACTTCGATTTTGTAAATCTCAGCCTGGGCCCCGACCTGCCGATTGAAGACGATGAAATCCATGTGTGGACCGCATGTCTTGACGCACACTTTTCCGCTGGCAAGACCCTGGTCACGATTGCCGCAGGAAATGCCGGAGAAAACGATTGGGCTTCGGGAAACGCGCGCATTCAAGCACCCGCGGATGGTGTGAATGTCTTGGCGGTCGGTGCCGCGGACAGGAACGGCAAACATTGGAAGAGGGCTCGTTACAGTTCGATCGGGCCGGGAAGACGACCCGGGTTCATCAAGCCCGATATTGTTGCGTTCGGTGGGTCCACGACAGCTCCGTTCTGGGTTCTGAATAAGGATCGAGTGGGTTACGCCGCGCCTATTCAGGGGACGAGCTTCGCCTCACCAAACGCTCTGCGGGCTGCTCTCGGAGTTCGAGCTCACCTCGGGCCTGTTGTGCAACCGGTGGGATTGAAGGCGCTCCTTGTCCATCACAGCGACGACGGTAACTTCGACGCGCGGGAAGTAGGATGGGGAAAGGTTCCGGTCGACGTGGAAGAACTAATCACTTGTCCGGACGACACGGCGCACGTTCTATATCAGGGAACCTTGGACGCAAGCAGCTATCTCCGTCTCCGCGTACCGCTACCGGCTGCCGGTCTCAGAGGAAAAATCACAATCGCCGCGACTTTTTGCTATGCGACGGAGATCGATCCTCAAGATCCGCTGAATTACACTCGGGCCGGTCTCGACATTACCTTTCGCCCAAACAGCGACCGGTTTTCCGACACTTCGTTTGGAACATCCAAGCAACCGTCGTCGAAGACCTTTTTCTCGTGCAAAGCCTTCGCAAGCGAGGAGGAATTGCGGCTCGACGCGCACAAATGGGAAACGTGCCTGAAGGCGACAAGGACCTTTTTCGCCGCGAGCTTGAAGGATCCCGCATTCGACGTGCATTACAATGCGCGTCTGGGTGGCGCGCAGTCGAGCCAGGGAAAACCAATTTCGTATGCCCTGGTCGTGACCGTCCATGGTAAACACGTTGCGGATCTTTACAATCGGATCGCTCAACGGTATCGCACGCAGCTCGAGCCTCTCAGACCCATTATTCGGCTACCCATCCGGACATCCTGAAGGTTTGACAGCCCATCGGCCACTCGACCAACAAGGTTGTCCTGTCGATGGCCTATTCTGGCATTTCGTTCTTGGACTAGGGGACGTGACGATATCGGCTTCTTGTGAATCCCGTTCAGAATCCTTACAAAGGCTGAGCCTCTGCTCACTAGGCATACGCATCCATGTATCCGCCAGCCGTTGCGAAGACACAGGCAATCACTAGAAGAGCAGAGACATCCGGAACCTCCATGGAGGAAACATTCGAGCCTCCCGGCTTTGATGGAAGTTGAAGTCGCGGAAGTGTGGAAGCATCTTCGTGCATAAGATCTCCTGATCAAAAATCGATCTTTGTATGAAAGCGTAGAACCACGGCGTTTCGAGAACTGCCTCCGCAATTCATGTAGTAATGCACTACAGGCTGGAATATCAAGCCGCGCGACAGCTCCAGAAGAATATTCGCTTCAAACGCGTGCTCCGCTGCGTGGACGGACAGAGGAAGGACGCAGTGCTGCACGCGCGCATTTCGATTGGCGACACGGAAGTCTGGGCGGCGGACATTCCAAATGCCGAGCCGATGCGCAGTGCGTACCTGATGTTGAGAGTGGATAGTGACGGTGAGGCTGAACACGTTTTCTCCGCCCTTTCCGACAGCGGTCAGATCTTGAAGGAAGTCGCCGAATATATAGCGGTTGGGTTTGTGCTCCCAGCCGACCAGCCCGGGGTTGCACCCTATCGCACTCACACAGAGCTTTTGTCAACCGTTGCTGAGATGATTTTGTTTCAGGAAGAAGAATGGTTTCTCGGGCTAGATTCGAATTAGCAACCCTTCGGTTAACCGCAATTGAGTAATTTAATCACGATTTGCCGGAGTGGGAGTTTTCCGAGCAGCATCAGAAAGTTGCGATGAAACGGCACGAGTCAACTTCTCTTCTTTATTCACCTTCTGTTCGCAATTAATCGCGAATTGCCGCAACTACCGTTACTTTTCGTAGAAGGCGAGCATTCGGGTAACGACCCAATGCTCCGCCATGTACTCAATCGATCGCCGAATCCAGCATGACCGGATCGAAACCGGCGACTCCTTGCTTGCAAAGACGGGGAAAGAAATCTATCTGATTGGTTCGTTTGGTTTTGTTCCGTGGAGAGGTGGTTTCGCAATGCTTCGACTCTGCTCTCTCCAAAACCAACCTAAGAAGAAACCTAAATATCGTAATATCTACTTGACAGATGGCGCATCCATAGCTATACAGTCCGCCATCTTATCTCGCTCGGAGGCGCCGTGCGCCGGACCCTTGCTCTGTCGCTTATTGCATTATCCTTTCCGTTCTCCTTGTCCCCGCGCCGGCTGGCCGCTCGACCGTCCACTCCGTCGCTGCAGGTTACAGACCGCGGAGCCAATGAGGTGGACGCATGCGCCTAACGACTCGGCTCACGATTCTACTCGTTGCGTCAGTCATTTTCCTCGCCCTCTCCCCGCTTGGAGTTCAAGCCCAAGCGCCGAACATCACGGCGTTGAGCCAGAGCAGCGGCGGGGTGGGAGTGACGATCGCGATTGGAGGCTCGAACTTCGGAGCGACACAGGGCAGCAGCACGGTGACCTTCAACGGGACGGTTGCGACGGCCAGTAGCTGGAGCAACCTGTTGATCTACGTGACGGTGCCGACGGGAGCGACGACGGGAAACATCGTGGTGACGGTGGGAGGAGTAGCGAGCAACGGATCCGCCTTCACGGTGCTGACGACGCCGAACATCACGGCGTTGAGCCAGAGCAGCGGCGGGGTGGGAGTGACGATCGCGATTGGAGGCTCGAACTTCGGAGCGACACAGGGCAGCAGCACGGTGACCTTCAACGGGACGGTTGCGACGGCCAGTAGCTGGAGCAACCTGTTGATCTACGTGACGGTGCCGACGGGAGCGACGACGGGAAACATCGTGGTGACGGTGGGAGGAGTAGCGAGCAACGGATCCGCCTTCACGGTGCTGACGACGCCGAACATCACGGCGTTGAGCCAGAGCAGCGGCGGGGTGGGAGTGACGATCGCGATTGGAGGCTCGAACTTCGGAGCGACACAGGGCAGCAGCACGGTGACCTTCAACGGGACGGTTGCGACGGCCAGTAGCTGGAGCAACACACTGATCTACGTGACGGTGCCAACGGGAGCGACGACGGGAAACATCGTGGTGACGGTGGGAGGAGTAGCGAGCAACGGGTACGCCTTCACGGTGCTGACGACGCCGAACATCACGGCGTTGAGCCAGAGCAGCGGCGGGGTGGGAGTGACGATCGCGATTGGAGGCTCGAACTTCGGAGCGACACAGGGCAGCAGCACGGTGACCTTCAACGGGACGGTTGCGACGGCCAGCAGCTGGAGCAACACACTGATCTACGTGACGGTGCCGACGGGAGCGACGACGGGAAACATCGTGGTGACGGTGGGAGGAGTAGCGAGCAACGGATCCGCCTTCACGGTGCTGACGACGCCGAACATCACGGCGTTGAGCCAGAGCAGCGGCGGGGTGGGAGTGACGATCGCGATTGGAGGCTCGAACTTCGGAGCGACACAGGGCAGCAGCACGGTGACCTTCAACGGGACGGTTGCGACGGCCAGTAGCTGGAGCAACACACTGATCTACGTGACGGTGCCGACGGGAGCGACGACGGGAAACATCGTGGTGACGGTGGGAGGAGTAGCGAGCAACGGGTACGCCTTCACGGTGCTGACGACGCCGAACATCACGGCGTTGAGCCAGAGCAGCGGCGGGGTGGGAGTGACGATCGCGATTGGAGGCTCGAACTTCGGAGCGACGCAGGGCAGCAGCACGGTGACCTTCAATGGGACGGTTGCGACGGCCAGTAGCTGGAGCAACCTGTTGATCTACGTGACGGTGCCGACGGGAGCGACGACGGGAAACATCGTGGTGACGGTGGGAGGAGTAGCGAGCAACGGATCCTCCTTTACAGTGTCGGCTGGTTTCACCTTAACGGGAGGATTGAACACTGCTCGCACCAATCAGACGGCCACAGTGCTAGACAATGGGACGGCCCTCGTCGCAGGGGGATTCGATGCCAACTCCAATGTCCTAGCCAGCGCGGAGCTTTATAACGCATCGACCGGCGCCTTTACGGTCACCAGTAACTTGAACACAGCACGTGTCTACCACACAGCGAGCTTACTGAACAACGGAATGGTGCTTGTGGTGGGCGGATTCGACAGTAATTACAATGCCCTAGCGAGCGCTGAGCTGTATAACCCGTCTACCGGAACCTTTACGGCCACCGGTAACCTGAACACGGCGCGTGGGCACCAAACGGCCACCGTCCTGAACAACGGGATGGTCCTCGTAGCAGGCGGACTCGACGCCAACCATAGTGCGCTCGCCAGTGCGGAATTGTATAACCCCTCGACCGGCACCTTCACTACCACCGGAAGCTTGAACACTGGACGTTGGTTTCAGACTGCAAATTTGCTGAACAACGGAACGGTCCTCGTGGCCGGTGGGATAGACAGCGCTAGCGATGTCCTAGGCAGCGCAGAGTTGTATAACACCTCGACGGGTACCTTCACTACCACCAACACTCTGGTCACATCGCGATTCGCGCACACGGCAACGCTCTTAAACAACGGCGAGGTTCTGGTTGCCGGCGGCCTTGACAGCAGCGACAACGTCCTGGCTGCTGCGGAGTTGTACAACCCGGCGACGGGGAGCTTTACCTCCACTGGTAGCATGATAATCGCTGGTGAACCGACCGCCGCGCTGATGGAGAATGGAATGGTGCTTGTGCTCGACGGCTGGAGCAACGCTGGGAACTCCGTCACCATCTCCAACACTGCAGAACTTTACGATCCCGTCGCTGGCACATTCACCGTCACCGGTAGTCTGAATGTTGCGCGCTACCTACCGACCGAGACGCTGCTGAAGAACGGTGCGGTGCTCATTGCAGCAGGCAGTAATAACAATTCGGCCGCCTTAGCTTCAGCCGAGCTATACCAACCAGGTGCGTTGACGCCAGGGAATCTGATTTCAATCGCATTGAGCCCAGCGGCACCGTCAGTGCCTGTGGGTTCGGTCCAAGCCTTTACGGCCATGGGCACGTTCGGTGACAACAGTACAGAAACGCTAGCGTCTGTGATATGGAGTTCGTCCGACAATACGATTGCGACAGTGACCAACGACGCGAGCGATCACGGCACAGCTTATGCAGTGGCAATCGGATCAGCAACGATCAGCGCGTGTGCGGGGTCGGTCTGCGGTTCGACGACAGCGACGGTTGTGCCGCCTGTCCAGGCACCGAACATTTCGATGCTTTCCAGCGCAAGCGGCATCGGGGGCGCGACAATCATTCTAACCGGCACAAATTTCGGTCAAGTCCAAGGCTCGAGCACGCTAACGTTCGGCGGGGTGGTGGCGGAAGTCTTCAATTGGACTTCCACCTCTATTACCGCGCAGATTCCAACTACGGCGGATCCGGGCGTGGTATCCGTGCTTGTCACCACGCCCGCTGCATCAAGCAATGCAGTTCAATTCACCATTGTTCCAAGCATTTCGAGTTTGTCTCCGTTTTCCGCGCCAATCGGGGCCAGGGTCGTCATTAGCGGAAACAGCTTTGGTTCGTCTGGCATCGTCACATTCAACGGTGTCTCTGCGACGGCGACAAGTTGGGGTTCCTCTCTCATTTTAGCCACAGTTCCCCTGGGTGCCAGTTCAGGGAACGTCGTGGTGACCAGCAACTCGACCTCGAGTGCGGGGAAACTGTTTGCGGTCGTCCCACCCGCTAGCTTATCGGGCATTACCGTCAATTCCGGCATCTCCGGCACATCCGTCACAATCAATGGCTCTGGATTCGGCTCATCCCAGTCGGCGGCGGCGGGGAACGTCGTATTCAACGGAGCAAATGGATCAATCACGAGTTGGAGTGACGGAAATATTGTTGCTCAGGTGCCAAGCGGCGCGGCACCTGGACTTGGAACCCTGACCGTGACGCTAGGTGGGGTTGCGGGGAACTCGTTTCCATTTACTGTGATTCCCAGCCTAAGCCTTGCGGCGGGAGCCAGCTCTGGGGGTTATCTAGTGATTTCGGGCGCCGATCTCGGCGCTTCGCAAGGATCGGGAAGTCTCAGTCTTGGTGGCTTGGCTCCTCAAATCGTCGATTGGAACTCGACAGCAGTAGTTGCCCAAGTTCCCGCGTCGCTACAGGCAGGGCCTGTTGCGGTTTCCGTAACGACGGGTGGCATCACGACTAATTCGGTAAGCTACACGGTCACTCCTGGAGTGACGACCATTTCGCCAGCGGCTGGTCAAGTTGGCGCGACCGTCACAATTTCCGGCACCGCCCTAGGGACTTCGGGGTCTATTACATTTAACGGCATGTCAGGATCAATTCAGGGCTGGACAAACACCACGGTGACGGCACTAGTACCTTCCGGCACGACAACCGGGCCAGTCGTTTTGACTACCTCCGGGATTGAGACAAACCCAATCAATTTCAGCGTGTTGTCCGCGCCGAATCCCCTAACTGCGATTACCGTCCAGCCTACTTCTGCGTTTATGCTTGTTGGCGACACGCGTAACTTGCTCGCGGTCGACAACAACGGCAATACCGTCACGGGGGCTGCGTGGACAGTCAACGACTCTAGTTTGGCTTCAATTTCTACGGATGTACCTCCAATTCTAACTGCGCTGAGTGCGGGTTCAATCACGCTCACCGCGACATACCAAAGTGTTACCGCGCAAGCGACGTGGACGATCTCGGGCGCTCCGCTTGCCATCGGAACGGTGCAGTGGTCGCTTCCTGCCGACGGCTTGATCGTACAGGAGATCATTCCGGCCCTCCCAGTTCCCGGCGGCGCTGCCGATCTGTTCTCAGTAGAAGCAAGCAGCTCTGGCGGAGTGCCTTACACTGTGCGAGCAACGACGATCGACGGGAGTCCCGTTTGGTCAGCCCAAGTCCCAGCGACGGTTTCCTCGACTTGGATGGCAGATTCATCGGGAGGGCTTGTAACCTTGACGGAGGACTCTCAGATCATCAAGTTGGACCCATCGACGGGTCAGCAGAATTGGGAATATTCGGTAAATTCAGCCCAAGGGCTTGACCAGCTTGCCGCTCACCCGAATGGCACAATTTTCACCGATCAAGAAACGGCGTTGGGGTGCTTCTACCCGGATGTGTGTGACTCGACGAATGAGATTCTCGGGATCGACGACACAACTGGTCAGACCAAGTTTGTAGTGACTCTTCCGCAATCTCGCTCCCTCGTAACATATTTCGGTGCTCCAGACTTTGGCGCGGATGTCGTGGCTTCGCTAACTGGACCTTTTACTATCATGCCCGATGGCTCAACGACGGTCGAAGTTTTCTGGCAGGACGAAGTATCCGACAATGAGTGCTCTTCCGCGTGCGTCGCATCCGCGAATTGGCACGCAAAGCTCTACCTTATGACCATCCAAGTTGATGGAAGTTCGACCATGCAGGTCCTCGATAGCTCAGACATAGTGGTGAGTTCCATCGCGGGCCCGCTGTCCGGTCTCTACACCGAGCCGAATCTGTATTACATTCCTGGTGAAATAATTCCGGATGGCCAGGGCGGGCTGCTCGCATCATGGAGCAAATGGGAGCCGTTAGCTAGTCCGCAGTATATGATGACTCACGTCAGCGGTGGCAGCGCAACTTCGTATTCGTCTCCCGGTTCTGTGGTTTTTGGCATGGTCTTGGGTGACAATGGAACCGCGTTCGGTACGGGCGAGACTGGTCTGGTTGCTTTTGATGTGAACAGCGGAGCGGTAAAATGGACATACTCGCAGCCACCAGGCGGCTACGTGCAAGACGGCGACGGCATCACAATCGTTGCGGCATCAGACGCCGGCGGCCTCGTTGCCAAATCAACAAGCAACGGCATCGATACCGTCATTGATTTTGATCCCGACGGCAATCCCACGACTGATCCCCTGAGCGGGAGTGGGTTGTCCTATATATATAGCAACCTGTGGGTTGATCCGCCGCCCGCAGGTCCCGCCGCCGGCATAATCGGGAATCCAATACTGTTCGCGCAATCTCCGATGCCCGTGCCAGTCAACCCACTGGCTGCAACCGTCCCGATTAATGTTTTTCAGATTACCGGAACGACGGTCAACTCGAACGATAGCATCAGCTCGCAAATTCGAAAGGCCAGCAAAGTTTGGGCGAACTACATCCCGGGCCTAACGCTCCCTTGGAATGGCCAAGTAACATCCACGCCCGGATGCGCGGTCACGGGTGGGTGCACCGGGGTCGCTCAAGACGCGGACTTGACAAACTATCGTCCAGCATACGGCTGTATCGATAGCGTTGCGTGGGAGGCGCTTACGATTCGCTTTCCCAATCAAGCTGGCACTAACAACAAAGGTGTAACCACTCTTTTTACGAATAGCATAACTTTTGATCCGCCTCCCACGTTGGGCCCATTCACTGCGGTTGAGATTGTGCCGAACAGCACGTTGCTGCCATCCTGTCTAATTGGGAACGACGTTGTAATGTCGAATCAAGCGTACAACTATGTTTTGGCTCATTCGATTGGGCACGTCCTAGGATTGCCTGACCTTGCGGGTCCAGCCGCCGCTGGGCCACCAGCTCCTGGCAACTCGGCGGGCAATAATTTGATGTGTTCGGGCGACAGCGTGTACTGCCCTACGGTGTCCCAAGAGGGAACTTTTTTGAATCCCACTCAAGTAAGTACCGCGATCCGAGGAATTCGTCAGTGGCAGTCGAATTGATTCCAGGAAGGGGCTACAGATGAAAAAGTTAATTGTTCCTCTGCTTTCACTTTGTGTGTTACTTGGCCCTCGGTCGTCGATGATGCAAGAGACCGGCGCAAGGAAACAACAAACCGCTACTCGTTCTCCTGTCCGATTGTTGCCAGGATACAAGTTTGAGCTTACACAGGGGATTGAAGGTGGGTACGGCGTTCGCGTATGGAAAGACGGCGGATTGAGCATCTCCGGCAGCACGGGCTGCTGCTTCGCCGCCGAAGCGAATTCCATAGGAAAAGACCAACTCCGTTGGCGGGAGGAACAAGAAATTAATGAGCGACGCGCGACTCTCGCCTATACAAAAGATCAGGATTTGGTGATAACTTTTACTGACGACAAGAACTCCTACCCAGCAAATTTCACAGCGCATGTTCGCGATGAGCACGACGTTGCCGAGACGCTGCTAATGGTTCTCACATATGAGCCGGTCCACGGGTATCCAGTCGCCCCCGAGCTAGTTGCCCCTGCTCCGCGCGAGCCGAAGTAGTCTCGCATTCAGGCGGGTGGCACATCGAAGTCTATAAAAACGGGGAAGCGTCCCGTATGTCTCACGGGTTCCCGTTACTAGACAGTTTGCGCCTTTGACCGGACGGGTTTGATGATCGGGCCGCGACCCATCGTGGGGCTCGCTACCATTTTATGCGATATCGCAATGTACATGGAAGCCGAAGGACTATGGCCCGACTGATCCTTCAGATGCTGGCTGTCATCCATGTGCAGAGTCAAGAGTATGGTCTCAGACGGCGTAGCTCGGCCATTGGCGTTGAAAACGATCTCTGCGGTCTGAGAATGCTGGTTGAGAATTTGTACCGAAGGAAGGGACGCCCCGTTGAGCGTGGTCACCGCCCAAGAGAACGTCGGGCTCTCGAGTTCGTCGCTGAAGATGGCCATATATTGCCCCGCCTGTGCAAGCGGAGCGCTAACACCCGGCAACCCCGTGGGAATTACAAGAACGACGCTCGATTGTCCGGAAATTAGCGCCCAGGCGATGCGCCTCGATCGTGTCGGCTTGGCATCTCCCGAAAACACTACTGCTCCGCCTTTAATATAGAAAGTTAATTCGTTAGCCTCCGCTGTACCCTCGCAGATCAGTCCTTGCGGCGCAGAAACGGTGTCGTAATCGAACCAGACGTCGTCAACCGTTCCAGGGAGTTGCAGTCGTTGTGGCATGCTCTTCATCGCGTCGGCCAGAGGCGTAAGCGGCAATGAAACGGATTGCAAGGCGCTGATTTGAGATCGAATGTACCCTTCAACGGAATCGAAGAGCTGTGCGAGCGTAGAATTGATGAATGGTCCGTAGGTCAAGTTCGCAATAGCTCCGACGCCTAAGACCTCAATTGCCGTGATGGCCGCCTGGAGATCCTTTGTGTTGGCGTCCAGCGCTCGGCTTGCCGTGTAGTTAAGAGTAAAGCTGGCCGGGCTGGACGCTTGGAATATTGAAACTGTTTCTATAAGGGTGATCGTAAAGGGAACGGCCGGCAGATCGTAGGGAGTGTGATAGGTTCCGGTGACCGTAGTGGTCCACGTGTTGGACGAACTCACCATGGATATCGTTTTTAGTTCGATCGGCCCCTTTGGATTCGGCTTGCCGTCGGTGCCGACTCGTCCGTTATCTCCCGTGGCGATGATCCATAGTCCATTCGTCTTGGCGACGACCGCATCGATCGAATATTGAAAAGTGAAGGCCGCACCTGGTGGAAACGAAATATCCTGTTCGAGGTCTGGCAAAGTGCTGGTTCCTCCGAGATTCGCACCGAGATGCTCGTTTCCGCCGAAATTCCCAGCATCCACCGGTACGATATCGATCAGGACGGGCGCACCAGATGTAGCAAGCCAATTTTCGATTTGTTTTTGCCATTGCGCCTTAAAAATCGATTCAACGTCGTTGCCAAACGTAGGATCATTCACACCCGAATCAACACTGTTGAAGTCAAAGTTTTCGATTTGACCTGCAATCGTTCGCATGAGGCCTCCCGGGACCCATCACATTCAAGGTTCATCCTGATAGTGAGTCTGGCATCGAATTCGCTTCAAACTTCACGGGCGGGCACGTAGGTTACGGACGGGGTGATTTGGATTTGGTGACCAAGTGCGTGTGCCGATGAGCGAGGCGCGGCGAGGCGGGTAGTCCATCTGGAGTTTGTGCCTCTCAACGCGTACTCAGTGTTTGTTTGAATTGGACAAACTTCCAAGCTCCTGCCTGACCCAACTCGGCCAGTCATTCCCGGCCTGATTTGGCCGAGGAGTCCCTTTGACGAAGCAGGCGTCACAAACGCGAGTACCGTCTTGCAGAGTGAAATCGACGCGTCGGTTCGGGTCGATCTCGGCACTGCATTTCCCGCAGATTTCCTGGTGTGTTACGTTCATCCAAACCTTACACCTCTAAAATTGGATCCTGCGCGCTAACCGCCATTCACGTCCGCTGTCCTCGAATTTGGCGCACTAGTTTATAAAGCCCAGTTCGTAGCCGAGGGGCCGGCGCCAAGCCGGCAAAAGGCACAAAACCGGGTGCCGCAATCCAGACACCGGTAGGGCAGTACGCCGATGAGCCTGAAAAAATATCGTTCGACACCACCATGTCGGCGTGAACGAGACGTTTCCAAGCTCCTACAGTGAGGGCACGTCCTTTTGTGAAACGCGTGCATTTTGTTATTCCCATTTCAACGGTGCAATTCAGATTCCATACTTCCAAATTAGTCCGATTCTCCTCCACGCGGCGGAATTGGCACGGTCCTCATGATCCAGAGATTTGATTCGTTTTGAAACAGTCGTCCGACCCCGTCGAAACAGGAGGTGTACTCCCGTAACCAAAGTGGCCGATTAAGCTATGAGGCCTGCAAAGGTGCAGCTCAGGAGCCCCATGAAATACTGCTTCGTAATGGCGGCACTAATCGTCGTTCTCGCCTCCGGCGGACAGGCCCAAATTGCGGCAGGACGCTGGCACGTGCAAACGACCTCGGGGGACCAACCGGCACAAGTGGCAAGCGGCAACCCTGTCGTCTTTGATGCGGCGTTCGACTGCTTGACGGGTGCGTGCGGCGGTAAAGAGATTTCGATATACGATTCCTCTATCTGTGACACCGTGAGATTCCAGAACATCAGTTCAGGCCTTTTCATCAATGGTTCGAGCGCGGCGTTACAGTTCGCAGTCTCAGGAGGCAATGACGGATTCTTCATCTATACGTTCGTCGGAACGATCGCCGAAACTTACACGACGATAAATAGCGTAAGCACCGTCGCCAGTGCCACGATAACCGGAACCTACGGTTCAACCGCGGGCGGGTGCAACAATGGCACGACTGTTAACCAGGGAACGTTCGTTGCGAACTGGTATCCGCCTATCACCGGCGCATACGTTGGGCGCCTTTTGCCAACTAAGGCAACAGCACCGAGCTTCGGGGCCGAACTCATACTTATTCAAGGCGACTACGGCGCGTTGACGGGGAATATTACAACCGGCCAAGAACTTCGGAATCCCCGGACCGGCGCTAACACCTTCGAGCCGATCAAGAGCCCGTGTTTTAGCTCAACCAGCCTATCCGTGGTCCAAGATCCCAGCATCGACACCAACGACGCATCCGGCAGCCTGTTCTTCGTGTATGCGAAGGATGCAGTGGGCACTTCGCTTAGCTTGTCAGGAGTCGCAAACGAAATCGGCTCGAACAGCGCCTACGCCGTGAATTACGAGATCGTCGGTGGCCCGTGCGGTGGACAATCCGGAACCAATGCAATCTTTCGCCCGCTCACGATTTCTCGCCCCGTGCCTCCGCGACCGATTCCCGATCCCCGACTCCCCAGAGCCGCCCGCTGAAACATTTTCGCAATCAGTTTTCCCTACACATGTATTGCCAAAATCAGGCGACGCCCGTATCCGCCGTCAAAATTGGACGATCCAAATCCACCTAGATTCATGTAAGGACTTGTGCTGAACGCAGGAGGATGGGCAAATGAGTATCGTGGACTCCAGACCCTATCCAGACTCAACGCGCCTTGCCGAATTGATTCAGAGACTTCGGTTGTTCAAATCGGACCTGAAAAGCGTCATTGAACGCGGCCACAACTCGAAAGCAATCTCCCGCTTGATTATGGCATCTGGTCTTCTCGACGGAGTTTTAGAGGAGTTGTCCAACGCTGCGTCGGAACAGAGAGACGAGGTAGATCGAGGGGACTTGCGAACGTTGCGATTCAATCTCCGTCGTCCTTCGGTATCAATACTGACGTGCGACGCGATCACTACGAATTGACGATTGAAGCATCGTTCTAGTATTACTAAAACTCCCGAGTGCATTAGTCAGACTCCGACGGCTCCGCTCTAACGGCAAAAAACCTTAGAACGTCGCTCTCTCTCTTGGTTGATGTCCCGAGCACTGACAACACTCAAGGCTACCGCTCCTGCCAATGGCGAGGTAAGGAGGCTGCATATGCGAAGGCCTGCAATCGTGAGGCGCGTCCTCTCCGCGCCGACCGACGAAGACTTCTTCATTCGACTCACAACAGACGGCCTAATGGGTCTAATTACGGACCTCCGGCATCGCGTTGAGAACACGGGCACTCGGCGCTCGGTCGCTCAAGTTTTGCTGGCAGAAGCACACATTGACGAAGCTGTTGGCCTCTTGAGGACAATTCACCCTGCGCCAAAGGTGCGCAAATCCGCATAGAGTCCAAAGAGCCGAGAAATCACGTCTTACGCAACGTACCTCAGCTGATCGCTGACTGCCTCCGATTGTCCGCGTTGGCGATGCGTCAGACGGCAAAGAGTCCAATTCGGAAAACACTGAGGCGAACCAGATCGAGTCGTCCAAAGCGACGCTCGCACGTGGCTGCGTCGACGGTCTAGCTCCTGTAGCAAACGGCGGAGAGTATTCATCTCGCCCCCATACCATTCGGCAGGAATCCCGTCCGCGAGGTCATCGAGCAAGTGGACCCCGGAGATACTTTCGAGAATCTCAAGCCAATGTTCGAAGGCTTCCATTCCCCGAATGGCTTGATACGCGGACGGACGCGCGGATAGGCCGGATCGAGGGGCGTTCGGGAAGTCCCATTCAGCGCCGTTGAAACAGAACCGGTTGTCGATCATCACCGCCCGATAGGCTTGACTGGAACCGTCGCGGACAAAGACGACTTGGCGGCTGTCCACGTTCCCCGTCCACTTGTCAAACACGAGCATCCCGGCGAAGTCTGCGACATTTACGTCGAATCAATGCACTGGATGGTGTTGCATCAACCGGTTGAGCTGGCACGCGTTACCGGACATCCCTAACAATGTCGGTCCTGTCAAACAATTTTTGAGCAGACCTCTCCAATCACTCAAAAGAGTTTTTTCTTCCCCTTGCTGGGTGGTCTTTCTTGTCGGCCTTGACGACTTCGGCTCGTTCGTAATCTAGCGGTAGGCTGCAGTCCGACCCATACATCTCTTCGATCGTAAACTTCAGACCATGATTAGTTTTTCGAACTCCCTCTCGCGAGGGAGCGGGATGCCCATTCAAGTGCGCGACGTTCTCGTTCACGCCATGTCCGGTACCGAGCTGTCCCGCGTGCGAACCGAATTCCGGCTCCGTCTTCCCGAGACTATCAACAAGAGCCCACTCGAGTCGAGGGGGCCGACATTGTTATGCAATCAAGTGCCCAAAAACCCTCCGTGCCCAAAATCCCCACTCCCTCAACTATCGGAAACGTTGAAAATTCGCTTGCCCAGAAGTGCAACAGGCTCGCCTCAAAAAGAACTGTTTTTGGGCGCTCACGCGAACGCCGCGAATCAAATTAGGCACGGTTCCGCGCAACTTCCAAATACGTGACAGTTCGCCCAAAGCCCCGTCTTCTACTTCCCACAACCACGTTTCTGGCCCGCAGCGGTCACTCGTCCGATTCGCGTGCTTGGCGTGGTCTCGTCAAGCACGGTGCTTCACGCCGCGTTAAAGCATCACCTGCTCTGTACTGAATTACGCGGATTCGAGCGCCTTGGCTCAAGACGCACGCTGGACGTGTTTATTCATCCTAAGAACGGACCTAGAACCCTGTTTGATATGGTCAAGCTGTACCGATTGGCAATCCACTATGCACAAACTAGGTGATTGCGTCGGGTAAATCGTGTATTGCCCAGGTCAAGAGATGCCCGCAAAATTAATGAAATCCGTCGGTCCGGACCCAGCTCGGAATTTTCGCGGATTGCGCTGAGGCATCAGGTCGGATATATGACCAACGCGGGATCAAGATCGCAACCGGACTCAGCGCGCCTCGCCGAACTAGTCCAGAAAATTCGCGTTTTTAAATTGGACCTGACTAGGATTATCGAGCACAGCCGCAACTCGAAAGGAGGTTCCCGTCTGATTATGGCATCTGGCCTTCTCGATGGGGTCCTCGAAGAGCTGGCTAAAGCGGAGTCAGAACTGAAAGACTAGCTGATCAAGATGTACAGACG
>CAWBLT010000031.1:0-5027 GCA_963789665.1 uncultured Acidobacteriota bacterium
CCCTCGCGCGGCATTAACTCTCCTTTTTCGGCTGGAATTGTTTCACGCACCGTCACTGGCGATGATGCCAGTGCAGCAGTTGACGTTGAAGTTGATTGGTTCTTGCGTTCGCCCTTGTTCTTGAACTTGCGCGTGCCGCGCTCTCGACTGCCCGGAGTTGGCAGGCGAGGGTGCGCGACTGTGGCGCTACTGAGACGGACAATAAATTGCGGCGGTGGTGCGGGGAGAAGAGCGTGTGTACGCTGGATCGCGAACCGAAGTAGGAGTTTCACGGGATGGCTGTCGCGAGGTCGCATCTAAACCCGCACCCTCGCCCGCGGCCTGCCTGCGGCAGGCAGGCGAGCGTGCGGCACCCGGAAATTCAACGGCGTTCGTTTGGGTGGTGTGAAAGGGTGGGCCACCCGCCGATCAACCAATTCCACTAGCGAGCTTCGGAAGTGCCCGAGATCACAACGGGAGCGACTCGAAATTCCTTGCCATCGAGAATGACCGTGTCCTCGTCGCAGGCGAGAATCTGGAATGTAACAAGAAGTTGGTTGTCGCTTGTCAATTGATCGTCCTCGAAAAGTTCGACAATTTCGTTGGGCTGCGCGTACTTTTTTTGGAGGTATACCAGCGAAGCGCCGGCCGCGGATCGGCGATATATATCACCGGATTTTAGATCAGGCACAGTTTCATTCTCGAATGGCCGGCCCGCGAGCAGCCCGTATCCCACGACTTTCGCTTGACTAACTTTCAACTGCTTCCCACGGATGTGCACTGACACGTCCCTACCCAGTCCTTTTGCCAGCACGTCGTAGCGAGCTTCTAGGAATAGATTTGAATTTTGTAACGTCGCATTGTCGTTAGCTAATGCACTTGCATCGAAACATCCGAAGGCATGAGTCTTTGTCATTTTTTCGACCAGGTTGATCGGGACGTAGTCATCGATGTCGGTAACCGCAAAGTCCACGACAGGTTGGTCGCATGGGGACTGATATGGCGACGGCGCCCGCATCGGGATCATATCTGGGCCGACGCTAATTTTGTAAGTCAGTGTCGCGATTCCCGAACGGTAGTCAAGGTTGACGACGCGACTGATGCTCGCGCGCTTTCCGACATCGCCGAAGAAAAAACCGAGCGCCTTTTTGGTTTTGTCGTCAAGCCGGGGCTGGTACACATCACCGGCCCTGATTAGACCTGGGGTTTGGTGGATCCATGCCAACGTTCGTTCACTTAGGGCTCCTTCGATGTCGTAATTAAGGTCCGCCATACGAAGCGACTTAGCCTTAAGCCTGAAGTGCACGACCATGTTTGGGCCGATCGGCTTCGAGGTGATTCGGCCCGTTTCAAAATAACCGGAGGCAAGAATCGAATGCAGGCAGGAATCTGCTTCAATCGGCTGGTAGAGTTTGCCGTACAATTCACCGACACAAGAGTAAAGCATCGGCAATGGGGGTATGGAACCGGTTGGATCCACTGCCACGAGTGTCTTGCTCGCCTGCTGGGCGCCTTGCCCGACCGCAAATAAAAGCAGCATGAACGCAAGAAGCGCGCATATTCGACGCATCGGAAGTCTCCAGTTTATGGGCGGGTGGCCCACCCTTTCACGGGGCGTCATACTGTCTAATTCGTGCGGTTGCGATTGACGCATGGCGACGGGGATGATACCACTGCGGTAGTTGCCTTAGAAGTTGATTGGTTTGGGGGTTGCTGTTGCATTTGCAGTTCCGGGTGCCGCGCTCTCGACTGCCCGGGGTTGGCGGGCGAGGGCGCGCGACTGTGGCGCTACTGAGATGGTCAACAAATTGCGGCGGTGGTGCGGGGAAAAGAGCGTGGGTACGCCGGATCGCGAACCGAAGTAGGAGTTTCGCGGAACGACTGTGGTGAGGTTGCGTCTAAACTCGCACCCGCGCCTGCGGCCTGCCTGCGGCAGGCAGGCGAGCGTGCGGCACCCGGAAATTCAACGGCTTTTGTTTGGGTGCTGTGGAAGGGTGGGCCACCCGCCCTGGGGTGGGCAGTGGTGCACCTCTCCCGGGTATGCCTATGTGCACGAATCGATTGCCACCGAGTTTGTAAAGGAATGCCAGAAGGCCGTGATCGAGTTGTACGGAACCGACCCGAAGAGCAGGTCCGACGACTACTCGCGCATCATCAGCCCGAAAGCCGTTGACCGGCTCGTATCTTTAATTGATCGGAGCAAGGTTGTGGCTGGAGGTTCTGCCGACCGCGAGGCGCGCTACCTCGATCCCACGATCTTGTATCCGGTCACCTGGGACGACCCGATCATGGAGGACGAAATCTTCGGGCCGATTCTCCCAATCCTCACCTATAAAGACATGGACGCGGCCATTCGTGAGGTGAAGAAGCGTCCAAAGCCCCTTTCCGGTTTCCTTTTCAGCCGTGATCAGAAGGCCATCGATCATTTTCTCGCGAGCTTATCCTTCGGCGGCGGAGCCATCAATCAGGTGAACATCCACCTGTTTGTCGAGACCATGCCTTTTGGGGGTGTTGGATACTCCGGCATCGGCCACTATTACGGCAAGGATGGCTTTGACGCTCTCACACACGCTAAATCGGTTTTCATCTCGCCGCCCGACGTGGCCATCGAACATTTGTTCCCGCCCTACACGGAGGAAAAGGTCAAGGCGCTCAGCCAGTGGTTTGAATACTAGGCCACTAGGACCACAACAAAAGCGATCCCACAAAGCACTGCGATGAAAACGAACACCGCAAAGTTCCTGCCGAGCGGCGGGTGGCGCACCCTTTCGCGCGGCATTAACTTTCCTTTTTCGGCTGGTATTGTTTCACGCATCGTCGCGGGCGATGATACCAGTGCGGTTCTTGACGTTGAAGTTGAATGGTTCTTGCGTTTGCCCTTGCTTTTGAACTTGCGGGTGCCGCACTCTCGACGCAGGCGAGCCTACGCGGTTAGGTGACTTGCTGGGTGGCCCACCGGCCCTTATAATCGCCCCGATCCTAGCCGCCGCGAGGCCTACATGACTCACGAAATCGTAGCCCCCGAACCGCACTCAAAAGGCAACTGGGGCAATGGCTGGGAATACATCCCACGCTGGCTACGAATCGTTCTGTGCGTCATCGCCATCGCCGTGATGATCCTGGTCGCGTACCTAACCCACTGATCCTGCCCCCGGGGATCCCTCAACGACGCTCGATGGTAGCGCTGCTCTGCGTAACCGGGCGCATCATTGCTGGGCTCCAGGGTGATGCTCAATGCGAATAGCGGTCTTTCTCCTGGGAATCGTTCTGGCGTTCGCGTCGCGTTTACCGCGGGAGAGCGAGCGCGGCTCTCTCGTCGTGTCTATAGTGTCCCAAAAAGGAGACTATGTCGTCGCCGCCGCGGAAAGCCGAAACACGGGAGGTCGCGACGAAGCCCCTGACAATAAAGGATGCAAAATAATTTCTCTCGGTGGAGACACCTTGTTTTTTGCGACTGGCAACGTCGAAACTGGCGAGGGCACACGCACGACGTGGGATGCTCGCGAAACCGCCCGGAAGATTTACGCGAAAGCCGTCAAACGCGATGCGCTTAGTTTGTCGTCCGCCTGGAAAGATCAAGCCCTTCGTAGGTTTAAAGGCGAGTCACAGGAAAATTTGAGTGCGGACGAACCCCCAAATTCAGACGTTATTGTGACAGGAGGATTTATCACTTTTACGGACGGAATTCCATCAGTGCAAAGTGAAGAAATCCGCTACCTTAGAGCGACGAAAAAGCTGAGTCGCCATCTCAACGAGAAGCCACCTGGACTCGGCCAGCTGGGGATGGCGGGGTTAGCTCGACCGCTAGTGCAGGAGTTTCTGGACGGAAAAACTCTCCGGGCGATCCATGCGTTTGGTCCCGTCCGTCCATGGACTTTAATGGGAATGGATGTTGCGGAAGATGAAACCATCGCCCGCAAATCCATTCAATTTGCAATTGATTATTCGACTGGCGAAGAACACGATTCGCTTGGAGGCCCGATAGACATTGCGGTCCTAAAGAAAGACCAGTCGATCGAATGGCCCAATCGACAGCCCGGCTGTTACGATCAGGATCTCCCGGCATCCAAGGCAACTCATGCGCCGATTTCGAAAAAACCATGAAGCCGATTCGTCTTGATTGCCACTCCGCGCGATCGCGCGCATCATGGCTTACGGAGTGTCTCGATGGAGAACGCCACCAGAAAGAAGCGCCTGTTCGCCGGCAAAGCGCAGGCCGACGGGATGGTTGTTTTGAACTGGCACGGTACTCCTGATTTAGAGTTCGCGCTTTTTGCTGAGAGTTTTCATTTCGTTGGCCAGGAAGCTGTCGCGGCGCTGCGGCAGAACCCCCACTTCGGGCTTGACGGCATTCCCATCCAGGACTTCCGGGCGTATCCGATCGTCTTTCTCTATAGACATGCGCTTGAGCTGTACATGAAGACGGTGATTCTCACCGGCTCTCCCGTGCTATCCATCGCGGGACTGGCGGCTGTGGAACGCGAGCAACTTTTGACTACTCACAGTCTCCAAAAGCTCGGGGAACTCTTAGAGCAGGTGTTTCACGCCTATGAATGGAAATGGGATCTCGGAACGGATCAATTCCGTTCGCTGGATGATTTTCGGAGGACGATTGCCGAGCTAAATGAAATCGACGCGGGGTCGTACGCGTTCCGGTATCCGGTGGACACAAAAGGACGTGATTCGCTCAAGCGAGACTTTCGGTTCAATGTTTTTGATTTCTGCGAAGTCATGGACGGACTCCTTAACGCGTTGCAAGGTGCCACCTACGCCGCGTACGAAGAACTCGATGCGACCCGCGAGCTAAACCGTGAGGAAGCGACCGGAGAAATGGAACCGTAAGATCGGCGGGTGACGTGCCCTTCCACACCTCCCTAACGAAGGTCTTAGAATTTCCGGGCGGCCCATCCTTCGCGCCTCTGGTTCATGCGAAGGGTGGGAGCCTTTGAATTTCCAACGTCGCACCTCACTCCTCAATCGTCTCCCCCAAAATAAATTTCGAATAGGTGGTACTAGCACTGTCCCTTTTCTGTACCGCGTTTGTTCGT
>CAWBLT010000032.1:0-517305 GCA_963789665.1 uncultured Acidobacteriota bacterium
TCGTACAGCTGTTTTTTCTCTCGCCACCTGCTACCGTAGTGCGGGAGAAAAAAAACATGAAACATTTTCGAAGGTTTCGCGACGATCGTTTCGCGCTAACCACTCTGCAAAATCCCCTCTGTGAAGTCCGCACCCGCGCCGAATTAATCCAAGCCGCTCAACAAGCTCTCCAACAAAAGCCGGACGTGGCCGAAATCCCTGCAACTCCGCCGCCAGCCGCTCCACAACCACGGCTAGCCACCATCACCCCGCCACAAGCGCCGAACCCGGCCGCCGCCGCAGCCCTCGCCCCGCAAAATCCGCCCGCCGACCGAACGCCCGAGCAGCCGAACCTCCACACCACCGAGATCAGCCGCCCGCTCCGTGAACCAGTCCGGAAGGCCGCCACGCCCCAGCCCTCGGCGCCCCACACCACCAAGACCAGTCTCTCGCTCCGTGAGCCAGTCCGGAAGGCCCCCGCACCCAAGCCGCGACGGAAACCCAAGCGCTACACCACGCCGCGCCGCCTCGCCAAAGTCGCCCCAAGCGGTGATGCCGCCGAGTACGTCGCCAAAGCGTTCGACGGGCCCATCACCAAAGCTTCCATCTCGCGCCGCGACGATTCCGAACTAGCCTCCCTCGACCACCACGCCCTCAAATGCGTCATCTGCAATCATCCCGACCGCGCCGACCTCGAAGAGGATTTCGTCTCCTGGCGCAATGTCGAGCTGATCCAAAAAGACTACCAGCTCCCGAATTTCCGCGGCGTCTATCGCCACGCGCGCGCCACCGGCCTCTACCAACGCCGCCGCGAAAACCTGCGCTTCGCCGCCGAGCTCCTGATCGAGCACGCCGACCAGGCCGAACCCAGCCCGGACGCCGTCCTCCGCGCCATCCAGATCTGCGCCCGCCTCAACGGCAGCGGTGAATGGGTCGAACCGGTCAAGCGCGTCATCTTTAGCTCCGGCGGCAATGTCTCGGCGCCCGAGCCCGCGTCCCAATACGAGCCGCGATACGAGCCCCAATACCAGCCGACGTCGCGGCGCGAATCAGCGTTCCAGCTGTCAACTCCCGAAAGCGCCCCACATCCGCAACTTTCCACCCCGATCAGTATTTCCACCGAGGAACCCAATCCGCAATTCCCTATCGACACAAACGGCGATTAAAAAATGACGCAACTAACTGAAAACAAAGAACCGCGCCCAATTCTAATCGACACTAATTTGCAGAAACCAGCGCCGCCCGACGCCGCACCGAGTTCGCAACGCGGGGGGAGGGCGAATCGCGCGGGAGGGAGAGTCACTAGCGGCGCATCGGTATTCGAGATTATGTGAGGCGGGCTAACGGCTGCTGGTGACTGCGGAGCCGGCGCGCGCGGCTTTGCGGCCGCCGAAAAAACCGGTGCGCAGTTGATCGTCGGAGACGTTCACGCGTTCCATGGCTGTGATTGATAGTTCGAAGGGTTTCTGACAGGCAGGACAGATCATCTCGATAGAAGCAGTCTCGGCGTCAAAACGCTTCTTGTCGGAGCCGAGTCTGGAAACAATGACCGTGGCGCCGCAGTTTGGCCTGGCGCAAATCGCGCATAACTCAATTCCGTGCACAGACTCCTCCCCTGTTGGCTGTGTGGGAAGGGGTCACAGGCCACGCATAAATCAAAACACAGTTTACGCCGATTCCCGAATAGTTTATTGCTGCTGTTTTAAATTTGTTGCGCGATTCGAACAATTGAGTGATGGGACTGCGCGGCGCGGCGAGTGGAATTCAGAAGAGATTACCGCAGCAACGCACAGCGCGCAGAAAAAGGCAGCGGCAACTGCAACACCGCGCGGGGATCTGGTGGACGTGAGGGGGCTCGAACCCCTGACCTCCTCGTTGCGAACGAGGCGCTCTCCCAACTGAGCTACACGCCCATCGAGTGACGTTGCTGCAGGAAACATTCTAGCAAAGGCTGGTGGGAGCGCCAAACGCTGGGCGGTAATTAGTTTCTGGGAAGCAGTCTGCGTGCGCGCGAACGCGATTTCGGCGTACAGGATTTTCTGGGGCGGAATCATTGTTTGTCTGGGTAGCTTGGCTTGGGGGAATTTGGGAATATTTGCGCGGGAGGAACTTCTGATGCGAAATTTACTTGGGAACGTTGCAGTGCTGGCCTTGGCAATGGGTTTGAGCGCGGCGGTGGTGATTGGCGGGTGCGAGGGGCAGGTGCGTTACTACGATGCCGGCTACAACGATTACCACACGTGGAATCATGGCGAGGTGGTGTACTACAACAATTGGGAACATGAGACGCATCGCGACCACGTGGACTTTGCGAAGCGGAATGATGCGGAGAAGAAGGAGTATTATGCCTGGCGGCACGGCCAGCACTAGAGGTTCGGCGCTTCCCTACTTACTCGCGTAGTTATTTTGGGTTGGTGGGAGATTGATGGAGCAGGGCGCGGGCGTTGGCTACGAATTTTGCGAAGCGATGGGCGAGGGTGAAGATGCGTTCGGATTGGCGGAGGTGGATGGCGTCTTTGGGAATTAGTTCGTTGCCGATGCCTAGGGCTGCGGCGCCGGCGAGGATGAAATTTGCGGCGGTGTGTTGATTGACGCCGCCGCTCGCGACTAGCGGCAAATTCGGGAATGGGGCTTTGAGGGCGCGGATGTAAGTGTCGCCGCCAACTTGAGCGCAGGGAAAAACTTTTACAAAATCGGCGCCGGCTTTCCAGGCGCGAGTGACTTCTGTAGGCGTGAGCGCGCCGGGCATGGCGACGACGTCGGCGCCGAGAGCGAATTCAATAATTTTCAGGTCGAGGCCGGGGCTGGTGAGGAATTGCGCGCCGGCGTCGATGCATTGGCGGGCGATGTCGGAATCGAAAACGTCGCCGGCGCCGACGATCATTTTGGGCGCGTGTTTGACGAGGTGGGCGATGACGGCTATAGCTCCGGGGACCGTCATTTCAATTTCTACGATGGGGATGCCGCCGCGAGAGACGGCCTCGGCGGCGAAGAGGGCGTCTTCGGCGGAAGAGAGGCGCACGGCGGGGATGATGCCGATGGCTTCGATGCGGGCGTGGATTTCGTCGCGTTTCATTTTGTGCGTGCCTCGCTAGACTTCGAAGGATTCTTCGGTGTCGGGCAGTTTGTCGCTTTCGCGGGCTATCCAAACGTACATGGCGGGAAGAAGGAAGATGCCCATGATCAGCGCGGTGATCAGGCCGCCGACGATTACGATGGCGAAGGGGCGCTGGGAGTCGGAGCCAATCGCGCGACTGGTGGCGGCGGGAAGCAGGCCCAGGGTGGCTACCAGCATGGTCATCATGATCGGGCGGAGACGGAGTACGGCGCCTTCGATGGCGGAATCTTCGATGGAGTGGCCGTGAGCGCGGAGTTGGTTGATGTATTCGAGCATGATGACGCCGGTTTCAACGGAGACGCCGAAGAGGGCTAGGAAGCCGATGCCGGAAGAAACGCTGAGGTGCGTGCCGGTTAGGAGTAACGCTAGCAGGCCGCCTAATGGGGCTACGGCTACGTTGGCCAGGATCAGGCCGGCCCATTTTGCGGAGCTGAACATGGTGTAGAGAATTATGAAAATTACCAGCAGGGTGATGGGGACGACGATCATGAGGCGTTTTTGGGAGCGTTTCTGGCTTTCGTATTCGCCGGCCCAATCGATGTGGTAGCCCACCGGAAGTTTCACACGCGATTTGACTGACTTCATGGCTTCTTCTACGGCGCTGCCGAGGTCGCGGCCGCGGACGCTGTATTTAATAGCGACGTAGCGCGAATTTTCTTCGCGGTAGATTTCGGAAGCGCCGTCGCGGACGTTCACGGTGGCGAGTTGCGAGAGCGCGACGCGTTCGCCGCTGGGTGCGAGGAGACGAATATTTTCGATGGCTTCTTTGGTGTCGCGATAGTTGGGTAGGTAACGGACTACGAGGTCGTAGCGCTGTTCGCCTTGTAAAACCTGGCTCACCGCTTTGCCGCCCACGGCGGTTTCTACGGCGTCTTGCACGTCGGAGACGTTGATGCCGTGGCGCGCGGCTTGCTGGCGGTCAACAGATATATTCAGATTGGGTTGGCCGAGGACGCGGAAGAGGCCGAGATCTTCTACGCCGGCGATGCCGCGCATTACGTTCACGACTTCGTCGCCTTTTTCTTCGAGGATTTGCAGATCGTCGCCGTAGAGTTTTATGGCGAGCTCGCCTTTTACGCCGCTGACGGCTTCTTCCATGTTGTCCGCGATGGGCTGCGAGAAGTTCCAGAGGATGCCGGGCATTTTGCTGAGCTGGGTGTCCATCGCGGAGATCAGCTCGTCTTTATCTTCGTGGAAAACGGGGCGCCATTTGTCTTTGGGCAGGAGCTGCACGAAATATTCGGTGTTAAAGAAGCCAGTGGTGTCTGTGCCGTCATCGGGGCGGCCGACCTGGCTGGTGACGAGGGTAACTTCGGGGAAGGAGGCGAGAATGCCGCGCGCTTGGTTGGCGACGCGGACGCCTTCGGTGGGGCCGGTGCTGGGGGCCAAGGTGCCGCGTACCCATATGGCGCCTTCGTCGAGGTGCGGGAGAAATTCGGAGCCGATCAAGCCGCTGAACATCAAAAAGACGGCGAGGGCGAAGGCGGCGGCGCCGACTGCCACGGTGAAGACGCGATGGTGGATCGACCAGCGGACGGCGACGCGATATTTATCGCGCAGGAAAATCATCACGGGATTGGGCCATTCTTTTACACCGTGGCGGAAGACCAGCAACGCGAGGACCGGAGCGATGAGGATCGCGAAGATCAGCGCGCCGAGCAGGGCGAAGGAAACGGTCCAGGCCATGGGTTTGAAGAGGCGGCCTTCGACGCTTTGCAGAGTGAAGATGGGGAGATAGGCGGTGATGATGATGGCGCGGGCGTAGAAAACCGGGCGCAGGACTTCCATTACGGCATCGCGAATGATTTCCAGGGGAGATTTTTGGGCGCTGGAGGAGAGGCTGAAATGGCGGACGATGTTTTCGATGATGACCACGGTGCCGTCAACGACCATGCCAAAATCGAGGGCGCCGAGCGAGAGGAGATTCGCGGGAATTTTGTTTAGGTCCAGGCAGATGGAGGCGAAGAGCAGCGAGAACGGAATGGTGAGGGCGACGATGAGCGCGCCGCGGGAATTGCCGAGGAAGAAAAATAAAATTATGGAGACGAGCAGGACGCCTTCGGTGAGATTTTCGAGAACGGTGTGAGTGGTGAGCTGTACGAGCTCGCTGCGGTCGAGAAACGGGACGATTTTGACTCCTGGGGGGAGGATCTGGTTGTTCAGCTGGTCAACTTTTTGATGGATGGCGAGGAGAGTTTCGTCGGCATTGGCGCCTTTGCGAAGCAGGACGATGCCTTCGACGACGTCATCGTTGTCAACGATGGTGCCATCGGCTTTGTGAATTCCCTTCCCTATTTGTCCGAGGCGAATGCGCGAGCCTTGGGTAACCGTGGCGATGTCTTTCACGCGCAGAACCGTGCCGTTCTTGGTGGCGATGGCGGTTTGCTCGATGTCTGCAACGGTGCTGAACAAACCCACGACGCGGACATTGATTTGCTGGAGGCCCGACTCGACGAAGCTGCCGCCGGCGTTGGCGTTGTTGTTCGCGAGTTGCTGTTCGACCTGGCTGATGCTGAGGCCGTGGGAGACGAGGGCATTGGGATCGACGCGGACTTGGTATTCGCGGGTGATGCCGCCGAAGCTGGAGACGTCCACGACGTTGGGGACGGATTTAAATTGTTTTTCGAGGGTCCAGTCCTCGATGGATTTGAGTTCCATTAGGTCGTATTTGGGATTGGTGCTGCGTAGCGTGTACCAATAAATCTGGCCGACGGGACTCCAGTCCGTGCCCATCTGCGGCTGCAAGCCGTTGGGCAGGGTAACTTGGGAGAGGCGCTCGAGAACCTTGGAGCGATTCCAATCGTCGCTGGAGCTGTCGTCAAAGATGAGCATGACGCTGGAGAGGCCGAAGAGCGAATCGGAGCGGAGGTGAGCGAGGTGCGGCAGGCCGTTCATCTGAATTTCGATGGGGATGGTAACTTGCTGCTCGACTTCTTCGGCGGCGCGTCCGGGCCACTGGGTGATGATCTGGACGTAATTGTTGGCGACGTCGGGATAGGCTTCGACGGGGAGGCTATGGAAGGCGATGGCGCCCCAGACGAGGAAGAGGACGGTGAGCGCCAGAACCATGAAGCGGCTATTGAGCGCGAAGTCTATGAGGCGTTGCATCTAGGGCATCGCTCTTGGATTGGAAGGATGGAGGGGCACTTATTGCTCCACCGTGTTCTGCAGCACGAGCGCGTTACTGACGACCTGGTCGCCGGGTTGCAGTCCGGAGATTACTTCCTGCATGTTGTTGGGAAGTGTTTCTCCGGCGACGATGGCGACGCGCTTGAATTTATTTTTTTCCGCCGGCACGTACACCCAATCGCGATCGTGCAAGTGCAGGATGGCCGAAGCTGGGACGGAGGCGTGGGGTTCTTTTTTCTGACCGCGGAAAGTGGCGGTGACGAACATGCCGGGGCGCATATTGCCGGGATTATGGACCTGGATACGAACCTTGGCGGTGCGGATATTGGGATCGAGCACTGCGCCGATATTGCTGATGCGTCCGGTTACGACCTGATCGGGATACGCGTTGAGGCGGACGTCGGCGGTGTCTCCGAGGCGGACGCTGGACAAATCGTTTTCGTAAACATCGCAGACGATCCAGACGTCGGAGAGATCTGAGATCGTGAAGGGATTGGTGGAGGAGAGGCCTTGGACGCCGGCGGCGTTGGTGACTTGCTGGTCAGTGATGACGCCGGAGATGGGGGCGACGATGTCCACTATGCCCGAGGGATGATCGAGTGGAGCGCCCAGGACGCGGAGGTGTTCGGCGGTGGTCTCGACGTCAACTTTAGCTTTGTTTGCGGTGTCTTCGGCGACTTGAAAATCGTTGAGGGAAATTGCGCCGTGGTCGTAGAGGCCTTTGGCGCGCTCGAACTGGGTGTTGACTAGAGTTTCGTCGGCGATGGCTTTGCGATAGTCGGAGTAGGCGGCGGCGATGTCTGCGCTTTGCACGCGAAGGAGGAGCTGGCCTTTTTTTACTGTGTCGCCAAGGCGGGCGCTGAATTTCGACTACGCGGCCGGAGGCGATGGAGATTACCGGGACGGTACGGGAAATATCCGGGCTTACCACGCCGGTGACGGTAAGTTGCGACGCGGCTTTGTATTCGGCGGCGGTGGCGAGCGGGAATTGGGAGGCGTTATCAACTTGGACGATGTTGGCGTCGCCTTCGTGTACGACTTGGGCGGGGGGAGGAGCTTCGGCGGAGGCGTTTTGTTTTGGGTCGTTGCTGCAGCTGGCTAGGAGTAGTGATGCGGCTGCGAGGATTGCGGCTAGTGATGTGGTGATGCCCGCGCGTTTCATCAATTCCCTCAGATCTATGAGTGCATTGCAGTAGATGACCGCTGCCGTAAACGAGGCGTAAAGACCGGGTAAGAATTGCATATTCGGGGGTCTGTGCGCCAGCGGTACGGGTGTTGATGTTGCGGTGGTTTGGATGGTTGGTGGGGGGCGTTGGTTGGATGCGAATGCGAGTTTCGATTGCGAGATGTCGAAGTCAAAAGATTTTACACAGAGGGGAGGGAGGAAAGGCGGAGGACACAGAGAAAGAAGGAGAGATCCTTCGCTCTGCTCAGGATGACGATCGTGGTTGCAGGGGGCGGCGTTAGGGTGTGAGCAGGCGGGACTTCGCGGTGGCGAGGAAGGCGTCGGCTTGGGTGGGATCGGGGAGGGCGCCTTGGGCGAAATGCTTGGCGCCGCCGCCTTTGCCTTGGAATTCTTTTAGGGATTCGCGGAGGGTGGCGCCGATGTCTTGCGTTAGATCCACGGAGCGGGCTGCTACTACGTGGCCTGTTGCGCGGCTGACGAGCAGCGCGATTACATTTTTTTCGGTTGTTAGTTTTGCGGCCAGCAGAGCCAGGTAGGCTGGCGTGGCGTCGGGCGGAGTGGCTGTGACCAGGCGGACAACGTTCGGCGTTTCGGGATTTTGCTGCAACAGCGCGGTGGCTTCGAGATCGGCGAGGCGTTCTTCGAGACGTTTGACGGCTGAGGTGGTGGCGCGGCGGTCTTCGATATTTTTTGCTATGCCGGCTGGGACGTCTTGCAGCGCGCAGCTTAGTTGCGTGGCGGCTTGGGTTAGGGTGGCGAAGTCGGCGCGGGCGGCGGTGAGGGCGCGATAGCCTGCTACGAATTCGATGCGGGAGTGTTCGCGGGTGCGTTCCAGTTTGCGGAGCAGGATCAGGCCGGCTTGGCCGGTGCGGGCCAGGTGCGTGCCGCCGCAGGGCTGGCGATCGAAACCTTCGATATCGATGGCGCGGAGGATTCCTTCGCGGTCCACTTTTTTTCTTATGCCGGATTCGGCTAGTTCCTGGGCGGTGCCGAAGCGGATTAATACGGGGCGATCTTCGAAGATGATTTCGTTGGTGCGGCGCTCGGCGGTTTCCAGTTGGCGCGGGACTATTGAGGGGGCGGCGAGGTCGATGGTGGAAATTTCCTTGCCTAGATGGAAGGAGACGGTCTGGAAGCCGAAGAGTTCGATGAAGGCGGCGGAGAGAAGATGCTGCGCGGTGTGTTGCTGCATGTGGTCGAGGCGGCGGGGCCAGTCAATTTGGCCGTGGATGGGGCCTGGGGGAACTTCGGCGCTGGTGAAGTGGACTACGTGATGGGGATCGCCTGGGATCGGAGACGTCGGGCCTGGCGGCGTTTGGCTCGTCAATGACTTCTACTACTCTGGGCATCGCCTAAGGTGCCCAGGTCGTGCGGTTGGCCGCCGGAGGTGGGGTAGAAAGCTGTCCTATTAAGGATAACTTTCCAGCGGGGGCCATCGGGCGTGCAGGAAACTACGGTGGCGTCGAAATCGCGAAGGAAGGAGTCGAGGTAGTAGAGCCTGTCCGTCAGGTCAGTTCCCTTTTGGTGCAGCGCAAGAATAGCATAGAGGGTGTGACGGCGAGCGCCGGGACGCGGTAGAATTGGGACGTGCCCATCAAACTGATTGCCATGGATATAGACGGAACTTTGCTGAACAGCAAGTCCGAGATATCGGAACGGAATTCGGAGACGATTGCGGAAGCGGCGGCGCGCGGGATTGAGATCGTGCTGGTGACCGGGCGGCGATTCGATTTTGCATTGCCGATTGCGAATGCCCTGCCCTGCGATTTGCATTTGATCGTGAATAATGGAGCGCTGGCGAAATCGCGGAACGGGACTACGCATTTGAGGTATATGTTGCCGGCGGAGACGGCGCGGCAGGTTTTGGCGGCTACTGTGGAATTTCGCGGAAGCGCGGCGGTGATTTTTGATCGTCCAGGGGCGCGGCAAGTAATTATGGAGCGGGTGGATTGGGACGATCCGATTCGTGGCGGATATTTCCGGCGGAATCGCGAGTATATTGCGGAGGTGGCGCCGCTGGGTGATTGTTTGAGCGGCAGCGAGGATCCGATCCAGGTGATGTACGCGGGAAATTGCGCGCCGATGCGGGCGGCGATGAAGAGTCTGGAGGCGCTTTCGCGGGCGCGGGATTTTACCTTGGCTTTGACGGAGTACGAGGATCGGGATTTTTCGATTTTGGATGTGCTGCGGCGGGACGTGACTAAGGGTAAGGCTTTGGCGGAGTGGACGCGGCAGCGCGGGTTTGCGCGCGAGCATGTGCTGGCGATCGGGGATAATTGGAACGACCGGCAGATGCTGGAGTTTGCGGGGAGTCCGGTGCTGATGGGGAATTGCATCGCGGAATTGAAGGCGTGCGGGTGGCCGATTACTTTGTCGAATGATGAGGACGGAGTGGCGGCGGCGATTCGGAATTATGCGTTCGATGAGAATTGAGGGCGAGTTCGGAGTACGGAGTTGACGGTTGAGAGTTGAAAGATAAGGAGCTAGGTGGTTGCGATTGGGCTAGATTTGGGAACGGTGGTTCGGGAAAAAGGCAGTGGCTAGTGATTAGTGGCTAGTGGCTAGAAAAGGATTGGGAGCTGGGGTGGTGAGCGGATTGTGATGCGGCGGAGTTTATTTTCGGGGCTGGGATTTTTGTTCGCGCTTGGCGCGGCGGGGCTTTTTCCTGCGGCGGCCTGGGCGGATTATGCGGTTTTGCGTTCGGGGGCGCGGTTGCATATTACGGGATACGAGCGCGAGGGCGAGCGGGTGCGTTTAGCGGTGGAAGGCGGGGCGGTCTTCGTGGCGGCTGCGGATTTGGTGGCGGTGGAGCCGGAGGAACATTTCGCGGCGGTGCCGGCGGCGGCGTGATTGCGCCCGGGCCGTTCGGGAATTTGATTCATGCCGCGGCGGAGAAGCATGGGGTGGATGAAAGTTTGATCACGTGGGTGATTGCGGCGGAATCTAATTTCAATCCGCGGGCGGTATCGCGGAGGCGGGCGCAGGGGTTGATGCAGCTTTTGCCTGCTACGGCGGCGGTTTACGCGGTTTCTGATATTTTTGATCCGGCAGAGAATATTGATGCGGGGACGCGTTATCTGAAGGATCTGCTGGGGCGGTATCGCGGGGATTTGCGATTGGCGCTGGCGGCTTATAACGCGGGGCCGGAGATGGTGGAGCGATATGGAGGGGTGCCGCCTTTTCCGGAGACGCAGAAGTATGTGCGGTTGATTACGGGGCATATGGTTGGGCAGGGATTGAATACTTCAGTTAAGAATTAGACTTCGCTGTGAAGTTCCGCGGGATTTTCTTCTGTGCGAAATTGAGGCAAAAAAACACAGGCACCGGCTGGCGGTCTGAAGTCCGCCGCTACCCTTCGATCCCGCACCGCGGGATCTCAGGATGAATCGCGCTGCAGCGCGATTCACAAATTCAACGGCCACCGCAACACCACAGTTGTAGTTACTGCTGCGGAGGTTGTTGCGGAAACTGGTTGTTTTGTCGTGGGGATTTTGCTGCGGGGGCGTATTGCCGTTGGGGTTTGCGCCGGAATTTCCATTGGGATTTGCTGTGGGGCCGCCACCGAAGGGGTTGGCGATGGGAAGGCCCAGTGAGCCGCTGGTGGCGCCGTTTGCGGCGCCCATTTGTTGCTGCATTGCGGCGGCGGCGTCTTCGAGGGGGTTCCAAATGAATTCCCAATTAATATATTTTTTTCCGCCGTGGTAATACTTCAGCGAGCTGGTGTCCTGCGTACAGGCAACGCCCGTGAGAAAGCCGCCGAGAACGGGGCCGTCCACCGGGCCGGTGGGTTTCAGCATGGCCATGGCGGCGAGCGTTGCAGGATTGACGGCGAGGCCGGCCTGGGCGAGACCTGCGAGAGCTTGAGGGTTCCCTATATTGTTCGCGCCGGGCGGAGTCGCCGGCGGGTTCTGCAGATTTTGCGGGCCGGGCGCGTCTGGGGAAGTTTGCCCGGTCGGGGGCGGAGGTTCCTGTCCGTCGGGCGAAGGATTTGGGGAAACGTCCGGTCCGTTATTGCCAGGGGACGCGCCGCCGGAAGTGGCGCCGTTGGGATTGCCCTGGGCCGCGACCTGAGCGGGAGTGGGTGCCTGCGAAGCGGAACTGGAATCGGCGAGAGTGGAGACTGGCACGCCGGGCTGGCCGGGTTGACCTGGCTGGCCGATCATCGTGGGCAGGACTCCGCCGTTGGCATCCATCAGCGCCATTTGCTGCAGGGTGGCGTAACGCGTGCTGCCGATAATTTGTCCGGCGGCGTTGACGTAGATGAAACGCCAGGAACCGTCGGCGGGATTGGTGGGATTCTTGAAGGGCTGGCGGAGGAAGTGGAGATCCGGCGCGCCTTTCTCGAGATCGTCGAGGGTTTGCGGGTAGTGGCCGGTCTTGTGGTAGTAGAGGCGAACGGCGCGGGCATATTGATTGCCGCGCCAAATGGTTTCCTGTTCCATCTGGCGGCGCCGGATGGTGGCGCCCTTCTGCATTGCGACCAGACTGCCGGCAATCATGAGCAGGATCAGGCCCAGGACAAATAAAAAAGCGTAGCCGGATTCCTGACCGAGGCGGCGCGAAGTGTGAGGGCGCGGCCGGTTGCGACGGGAAGTGCGGCGACGGCGTGATGCCATCAGGAATGAGGCGAGGATGGGTCGAAGTTTCATTGATTCGACGGGCCCCCACCGGGTTCGCCGTTGTTCGCGGGCTGGATCATGGGCACGGTGGCGTGGCGTCCGGAGGAAGTATCCTCGACGTCGGCGGAATCATTGCCAATTTTGTCCAGGCGGTAGCGGCTGAGAAATACGGAGCCTTCTTCGACGACCAGGACGTCGTCACCCTGCAAGAAAAATGCCACGCGCTTACCGGACCTGGACATCAGCGCCGAACCGAAGAGCTGCGCCGGGACGGTGACGGGCGGCGGGGGCGGCGGCTTCTGCGGACCCTGCGCGCGGTAATTATCGCGAGCGACTTGCTCCGCGGTTTTCGGCGGAGGCGGCGGAGGACCGAAGATGAAAATATTGCGATGGGAGCCGGAATAATCGAGCTTCTTGATTTTATCGAGGAGATCGAGGCGGAGGTGCGGCTCCTCGACGCTGAGCGGATGAAACGACGAATCGGAAGCGAGCACTCCGGCCATGCCGGGACCTTCGCTGCGTTCGGCATAGAAGGTGTAGGCCGCGATGAGCAGCAGACCAACGAGGACGTAGATTTGATTTCGTTTGGACATGCTCAGGTCCGGAAATAAGTCTGCAAATCAAGCTGCAAGCGGATTCCGCCGCCGGGGGTACTGGGCGATTGCAAGCGCAAGTTGCTCAGGAGATAGAAATTTTTAGAGTGCTCGAGGCCGTTGATGAATTGAATGATGGCCGGATAATCGCCTTCGACGGTGTCGGAGATGTCAATTTCAGTGACGTCGCGGCCTTTCAGTTCCTTCTGTTTGAAAGTGATGCCGGAGCTGCGCAGATTAGCTTTGGCGGCGATGGAGCCGAGGTCGTCTTCAATGGTGGAGTAACCGTTGTCCGCGGGCAGAAAAGTATTGTGATAGAAATTATCGTATTCCTTGCCTTCGCCAGAGAGGTCCTTGCGAATGGAGTCGCCGCGGGCGACATCGCCCTTCAGCAAGCTGGCCTGCAGCTTGAGGCGGTCGCGCTGGGCGGTCAAAGTTTCGGCGCCCTCGCGGGACGATTGCCAAACTTGATAGACGAGGGCCAAGTCCGCCGCGAAGAGCAGCGCGAGAGCCACGACGATCACTTTTTTCCAAACTGTCCAGGACATGTTCATGGTCAGGTAGTGGAATACCAGGCGGTCAACTGCACCGTGATTTTATCGCTGCCGGGCTGGTCGGAACGGCGGTCATCTTTTACCTGGATGTCCGAGAAAACTTTGGAGCGTTCCAGACTCTGCAGGAATTTGATTTTGGATTCGTCGGATTCGGCGCCGATGGTGAGTTCGACCTGGGCGCGGCCGCTTTCCAGCTTGGGGGAGATGTTGACGACGCGGACGCCGGGAGGCAGGATCTGTTCCAGATCCATGAAGACCTTGGTCCAGGGAAAGCTGCGCTGGCCGATGAGGGAATTCAGGAAGCCGGCGCGATCGAGGACTTGTTTGGCCTCAGCGGTCTGAAAATAGGCTTCGAGGGTAGCTTGTTTTTCGCGGTTGGCGCGGATTTCGGTTTGCCAGCGCGAAATTTCGGAGCGCAGCTGGCGGCTGGAGCGCCAGGAACTGTAGGCGGCGTGGCCGAGCAATAGAAACGTGAGCAGGCCCACGGCAGCCAGAGCGCCCGTAGCGGCGAGGAACGGCCGCTTGTTATCGAGCGGAGTGGTGGAGAGATTGAGCCGAAGTTTCATGTATCCTCGCGGCAACGCGCCGCTCAGGAACCTCCGTTGAGCATCCAGCCTACCAGCGCATCGAGATCCTGATGGATCAAATCTTTGGCGCTGGAGTCGAGTTCATGGGCCTTGTCGGATTCCGCGAGGGTGGCGATAGGACATTTCAATTCCGCGGAAAGCGCGCGGCGAAAGACTTCTTCGCGCGGACCGAAACCGGCGATAAGCGCGCGGTCGGGGGCGCCTCCCCAAGTGTCTTGAAAGTACGCGACGGCCGGAAAGATTTCATCGAGCATGTGCTGGGGATCGAGGGCGGCCGCTTCGCTGGACATTTCGGTGGAGCGATAGACGCAGAGATTTCCGGAGCTGACGATTACGGTGGTGAGGGTTTTGCCGCTGATGCGCACGAGCAGAGTGGAGCCTTCGTCGCCGAGCAGAGGCAAGGCGCCAAGCGTGGAACTGAGAACGACGCCAGCGGTAGCTCCCAGGGGCTGCAGGAGTTCTTCGTATTCCTTGATGATGCGCTGACGGCCGACGGCCGTGACGACTTCCAGGGCGCCCTGGCGGCTGGCCTGGCGCATCCAGGAGACCACGGTTTCGTCCACATCGAAAGGGACGCTTTTCTTGAGGCGCCAACGGAGGAGTGAAAGAGCTTCATCGGCGCGGCGGGGCAAAGTATCGAAGGGAAGGATAAAGACGCGCACGACGGGATCGGGGATTAAAAGCGCGAGCGGCGAGCCTTGCGCGGGAACGCGATGCAGAACTTTTCGCAGCACCGAGCGGACCGCATCGGGCTGGACGATATTGGTATCCACGGGCGAGGCCATGACGGCGCCGGGGGGCAGCGGTTCGATGGCGTGCGATTCCAGATGGCGGCCAGCGGCGGACCAGTGGGCGGCGGCTACGTGCGTGGAGGCAATTTCGACGACGAGCGAAGGATGGGGCATGGCGTTAAGCCAGCGCTCCAGGCGCTTCACCGGAGCGAGGTCGAAGAATTGGCTGGCCAAGGTGGCGGAGCTAGTCAAGGAACGTCACCTTATTGATTTCGCGGAGTGTGGTAGTGCCGCCGCGGACTTTGGCGAGGCCGGAATCGCGCAGGAAGGACATGCCTTCTTCTTTCGCGACGCGCTTGATTTCCGAAGTGGGGCGGCGATTGATGATCATTTCGCGGATGTGGTCGGAAAGATCGAGCAGCTCGGTGATGGCGGAGCGGCCGCGATAGCCGCTGCCGGAACATTCCAGGCAACCGGCGCCTTCGTAGAAAGGAACCTTGGACCACTCGGCGGGATCGAGGCCGGATTCTTTCAAAATTTCGGGAGCGTACTGCACTTGTTTTTTACAATTTTCGCAGATGACGCGAACCAGGCGTTGCGCGAGGATGCAATTCAGCGCGGAGACGAAATTGTAGGGTTCGACGCCCATGTTGATGAAGCGGCCGATGACGTCCGTGCAGTTGTTGGCGTGCACGGTGGTGAAGACCAAGTGACCGGTGAGCGCGGAGTTGATGGCGATCTGCGCGGTTTCCTGGTCGCGGATTTCGCCGACCATGATTTTATCGGGGTCGTGGCGCAGGATGGAGCGCAAGCCGCGGGCGAAGGTGAGTCCTTTTTTTTCGTTGACGGGAATTTGGGTGATGCCGCGGACTTGATATTCGACGGGATCTTCGATGGTGATGATTTTGTCTTCGTCGTTCTTGATTTCGTTGATGGCGGCGTAGAGGGTGGTAGTTTTGCCGGAGCCGGTGGGTCCAGTGACGAGGACCATGCCGTAGGGTTCCTGAATGTAACGGCGGAAGCGGGTTTTGTCGGGGCCGTCGAAACCGACCACGTCGAGGGTTAGATTACGGAATTTTTCGCTGAGGGTTTCTTTGTCGAGGACGCGGAGGACGGCGTCTTCACCGTGCACCGAGGGCATGATGGAGACGCGGAAGTCCACGAAGCGGCCTTTGTAGCGCACGCGGAAGCGGCCGTCCTGGGGGACGCGGCGCTCGGCGATATCAAGCTCGCTCATGACTTTAATGCGGGAGAGGATGGTGGCGTGCCATTCCTTGGCGAGGGGCTGCATGGCGTATTGCAGGACGCCGTCGATGCGATATTTGACGACAACTTCGGTATTGCGGGTTTCGATGTGAATGTCACTGGCGCGGCGCTCGAGGGCGGTGAAGATGACGGTGTCCACGAGGCGGACGACGGGGCTGACGCCGGAATCGCGCGTGAGCTTGTCCATGGAGATGTTTTCGTCGCTGTCCTCATCTTCGCCGACGACTTGGAGCGTGAAGCCTTCGGTGGCCTGGTCCAGGACGCGCTGGGATTGCTCGGTGCGTTTCAGCAGGTCGTCAATCTGGGAAGTAGTGGCGACTTTAATTTGCAGGCGTTTGCCCAGCAGGAGCGATAGCTCGTCGGTGAGCTGGAGCTGGCTAGGATCGGCCATGGCGACCATCAAGGTGGTGTCATGAGCTTCGAGGGGGACGAATTTGTAGCGAAACATTAATTCGGCGGGGATGCTGCGGAAGAGGTCGGGATCAATGCGCTGTTCGCGTAGATCGACGAAGGGGCAGCGATAGCGTTCGGCGAGGCGGCGCGCCTGTTCGCGTTCGGCGGCCTCGTCTGTGCCGCCGGGAACGAGAGGATTGTTGGCCGGATTGTTGGTGGTGGTGGCCATCGAGTGTTATCCCCCAGTGCCCACCTGGAGGGAGAAAAGCGGCAGATAAAGGGAGATCAAAATAAAGCCTACCACAACGGCCATAATGACCAAAATGACGGGTGAAACCCAGATCAAAGTGCGTTGCAGGCGGGTGCTGACTTCTTCCTCGTAGAATTCGGCGACGCTGGTGAGCATGGCGGCGAGCGCGCCGGAAGCTTCGCCGACTTCGATCATTTCCAGGGCGAGGTCGGGAACGAGGCGGGTTTCGGCGAGGCTTTCATGGAGGGTGCGGCCCTCGCGGACTCTGCCGGCGGCGCCCCGGACGGAAGTGGCGATGAGGCGGCTGCCAATGGCTTGGGCGGCAGTTTCCAAGCCGGCTACCAGCGGCGTGCCACCGGCTAACAGAGTGGCGAGCGTACGCACGAATTGGGCGATTTGGGATTTCAGCCAGATATCGCCGAAGACCGGAATTTTTGGCTTCAGGCGATCGATGGCGAGGGCGCCTTGATCGGAGCGCGTCCAAATGTACAGCGCGGTGACGATGCCTGCAGCGACGGCTAGAACGACGAGAAAATAATCGCGCAGGGGGACGGCGAGGTCGAGCATGAATTGGGTGATGGGCGGGAGCTGGATGCCGAGGTCTTGATACAACTTTGAGAATTGCGGCATGGCATAGGTGACGAGGTAGGTCATGATGACGATAACGGCGAAGACCAGAATGGCGGGATAAATCAGCGCGGTGGTGAGCGCTTTCTTGAAGCCGGCGCTGACGCGGAGATAGGAAATATATTGTTCGAGGACGCCGGTGAGATTGCCGCTGCGTTCGCCGGCGGTGATGGCGGTGACGTACACCGGAGGGAAGGAGCCTTGGGCGGCGAGGGCTTCGGAGAGCAGAGCGCCTTCGCGGACGCGTTGGCGGACGTCTTGAAGGACGGGGCGGAGGCGCGGAGCGGCGGCGCGTTCGGCCAAAAGATCGAGAGCTTTGAGGATGGGCAGTCCGGCTTTTACCAGCGTGATGAATTGCTGGTTGAAAATGAGGAAATCGTTGACGACGATTTTTTTCGCGCGGTGCGTGCCGCTGAGCTGCGAGAGAAAATCGAAATGCATGCGTACGGAGAAAACGTGGAAGCCCTGATCGGCGAGGCGCTGGCGGGCTTCGCCCTCGGACTGGGCCGTCTCCAATTGTTGGAAGATCCGGCCGGAAGTATCTCCGACTTTACATACGTATTGGCCCACGAGTGTATAGACGGCCCGGAGGGTGGGACGTCTCTTGCAAAGTTTAGCATACCCTTTGTGGGGGAAACGGGGAGAGGAGAAAAGGTGTTTAGAATTAATACTGTAGTAACGGGGGGAGTCGGAGTTGAGGTGGGGAGTTCAGAGGCACCACTGATGAACGCGGATGAACACTGATAACTGCAGTGATGAAGGCTGGCGAAGACAAAGGCAAAAGATTTAACACAGAGGTTGCGGAGGGAAGGCGGAGGAAAATCTGAGAAAGACGGAGCTAACAGTTGAAAGTTAAGAGTTAAAGGCAAAGGCGAACGGCAAGAAGAGGCTTTTACCGCAGAGAAGCAGAGGCCGCAGAGAAAACCGACGCCGCGGAGATGTTGGCGCTCGGGCGAGCTGGGGCGCAGCGAGCAGCGCCCCTACCGTGGCTGACGCGTGAAGGTGATGCGCGAAATCAGACGCCGCCCTGCTGCGGAGGCTTGCGACATTTAGTGAATTTGATTGGCGAGGGAGGATTCGTCAACTACGGTGACGCCTGGGGGCGGGGCGAAATGGAACATGGTTTCGGCGATGGGGAGATTTTCTTGCCAATTGGCGAAGCGGAATTCGGTTTCGAGATTTCCTGGTTGGCGGATGACCAAGCGCACCAAGTGAGCGGCGGGATCGGCTTCGAGCAGGATTTCGCGAATTTCCTGATCGGCGTCCGCGGGTTCGCGTTTGGGAACGCAGCGGAGGACGTCGTTATCCGGGCTCGACGGATGGTCTTCGGGATTTTGGTCTTTGGCGGGGTCCACAATTTCGATGGTGCGGCAGAGCTTCGAGAGATCGGACTTCCCTGTCAGCAGGGCGAGCGGGGTGCGCCAGTCCGAGCTTTCTTTTACTTTGGCGCGGCTGACGGTGCGATCGGCGGGGACGTAGAACCAGACGTTGGCGCCATCCACGATGAAGAGTTTTTGTTCTGGGGATTCGTATTCCCAGCGCATGCGTCCCGGCTGGGAAAAATAAACGGTGCCGGATTCGGCCGAGCCGCCTTCGCCGCTGCCGGCATCGCTGTAGCGTTCGTAGAAGACGGCTTTGAGGGTCTGGGCGTGATGATAACGGGATTGCAAGGCGCGGAGGGCGGCTTGGGCGTCGCGCGGCGCGGGCGAGATAGCAGAGATGATAGCGACCCAGATCGCCAGGAGCATACGAACAGTTTAGCAGGAATTTGCGTGGCAAGAATCACGCGCGGGTGGAATGGACGCGGTGTTTGAGTGGTGTTTTTGTGCGTTGCGGGTTGTGGAGCGCGGCTGGAAATTAGTTCGCGGGAGCGGCGCAAAAAAAAACGGGGGGAAGCTTTGGGCTTCCCCCCGTCGCAGCAACATTCTCAGTTACTGAAGAATGGTGGTGACCGCTGCGCAGGTACCCACGGCGGTGCCGATTGCCGCACCGGTCGTGTTGTAACGCAGCACACCCGACTGATCCGAGCAGAAAGCGCGCGTACCGGTCGAGGTGTTGACTGGCGTGGCGTTGGTTTCGAAGGTCTGGAACGGAGAAGCAGTCGTTCCAGCGCCCGTCGCACCAACCGTAGACAGGAGATACCCCGACTTCGTGCCCAAGGTCAGAACCGGGTCGATCAAGCAAGCGTCAGCAGCGGACGCAACGCAACCAGCCGCGCCGCCGAGAGCCGTGAGGTTAGCCGCAAAACCCTGTCCCCACGTGGACGAATACGTTACCTGTGCGGTGGTGACGGTACGAACCGAGCCGACTGCGGAAGCTTCGTTGGCCGCGATGCGGGCGCGAAGCAGGTTGGGAATAGCGATGGCCGCGATGATCAAAATAATCGCCACGACGATCAGCAACTCGATGAGTGAAAAGCCCTTCTGATTCTTCTTCATTTGAGTCTCTCTCCTTGCAGAATTGGATGGGTGAGGGCGGTGGTGGCTCCCTACCGATGCACTGAGAGATGAGGCAAGAAAGATTCCATTCCGGCACACCCTGTTTACTCTCTGGAGACATTGCCGTACCCATTGAAAAAGCATGGGATACGCGCCATTGTGCTGACGGGGCGGCTGGCGCGGTGTTCGCCGAAGCGCGCCCCCCCTGAAAAATTGACGAATTTTGACTTTGGGGAGCGACAAAAAGAGTCAACGGTGGCATGGTGCGCCCAGGATGGGTAAGGGCAACAAAAGAGACCCCAGGGTTACGAAACCATGGGGCCTGCTGGGTCAAAGATGTGGAGTTTATCGGCGTGGCGCAGCGGGCTCGACGAGTTACTGCAGCGCGGGCAGCGCTTCGCAGGCGGTCTGATCCGCTGCGGGGGCGCCCGTGGTGTCAAAATGGATGGTGCCCGGCTCATCGGTGCAGTAGCTGTCTATGCCGGACATATTGACCGTAATGGGCGTAGCCGTCACCAGATAAGCGTTCGAGCCCGGTTGGGAACAGCCCGCGGGAGCAGTGACTGGCGCGCCGATAGCCGTGTACGCGAAAGTATAGCCGCTCTTCTGATAAGGCGGCGTGGTGATGACGGGATCGAGAAGAATCGCGGCGTCGCAGGTGGACACGCCGCCGGAAGGGCCGCCCATCACAGCGAGTGTAGCCGGAAACCCGTTGCCGTAGGTGGAGCTGTAGGCCATGGCCGCGGTGGTGATGGTGCGAACGTTTTCTACCGCGGCGGCGCCGTTGGCGGCCATGCGGGAATTCAAGAGATTGGGGATAGCGATAGCAGCGATGATCAGGATAATCGCAACAACGACCAGAAGTTCGATCAGCGAGAATCCCTGGTTGGATGCCCGGTGCTGGGAAGAGGAGCCGCGTTGTGTGTTCGTGATCATGATTTGTAACTCGCTCGCGGTGTCGCCGCGAATAAAATCGGGGGAAGGATGTTCACCTCCCCCCGTTAAAGCTAGCTGCTCAGTTACTGCAGAATCGTGGTAACTGCAGCGCAGGTACCCACGGCGGTGCCGATTGCCGCACCGGTCGTGTTGTAACGCAACACACCCGATTGATCCGAGCAGAAAGCGCGCGTACCGGTCGAGGTGTTGACTGGCGTGGCGTTGGTTTCGAAGGTCTGGAACGGAGAAGCAGTCGTTCCAGCGCCCGTCGCACCAACCGTAGACAGGAGATACCCCGACTTCGTGCCCAAGGTCAGAACCGGGTCGATCAAGCAAGCGTCAGCAGCGGACGCAACGCAACCAGCCGCGCCGCCGAGAGCCGTGAGGTTAGCGCCAAAACCCTGTCCCCACGTGGACGAATACGTTACCTGTGCGGTGGTGACGGTACGAACCGAGCCGACTGCGGAAGCTTCGTTGGCCGCGATGCGGGCGCGAAGCAGGTTGGGAATAGCGATGGCCGCGATGATCAAAATAATCGCCACGACGATCAGCAACTCGATGAGTGAAAAACCCTTCTGTTTCTTATTCATTGTATCTCCTGGGAGCGTTAGCTCCGGAATCTGTGTCATACACCCTGGCGGGGTACAGCCAGCATAGTGCAAGCCTGGGGCCATGATGGAGCGATTGGGTCACTTTCCCGACACTTGGCATTATAACCCTTAGATTCATCACGATACAAGGCTCACGAAACTGGTTCTGGCAACGGCGGCGGCGACCGTGCCCCGAAAACCTCAGAAGCCGACGAATATTGTCATTCCAAACTGACTGTCCCCGGCCACTTCTGGTTAGCTTCAAATTCCGTACTTCTTCGCGTAATGCCTAAATGAGCGATAGGACATTTTCAGCGTGTCGGCGGCGCGGGTGCGCACTCCGCCGGAACGCTCCATGGCGGCGAGCAGGAAGGAGCGCTCGAGTTTCTGGATGTAGATTTCGAGATCGAGGCCTTCGGCGGGAAGAATGGAGCCGCTGCCGTTGCCGTTCCCGTTTCCGGAATGATTCGAGACCGCATCTTGATAGTGATCGCGGATGCGCGCGGGCAAAGCCTCGGCGGAAATACGCGGCGAGGCCTCCAGGGCGACGGCGCGCTCGATGGTGTTTTCGAGTTCACGGACGTTGCCGGGCCAGTCGTAAACTTCCAGGCGGCGCATGGCTTCGGGCTCGATGGCTTCGATTTTTTTGCCCATGGATTTGGAATAGCGGTCCAGGAAGGAGCGCGCGAGGAGCGGGATATCTTCGCGGCGTTCACGCAGGGCGGGCAGGTGGATGGGAATCACGCTGAGGCGATAGTAGAGATCCTCGCGGAAGCGGCCTTCGGCGATTTCCTTGGCGAAGTCTTTGTTGGTGGCGGCGATGACGCGGACATCCACGTCGCTTTCTTCGGTGCTGCCGAGCGGGCGGACTTTGCCCTCCTGCAGGACGCGGTAGAGCTTCACTTGCATGGTGAGGCTCATGTTGCCGATCTCGTCCATGAAGAGCGTGCCGCCATCGGCTGCCTGGAAGAGGCCGCGGCGATTTTCGTTGGCGCCGGTGAAGGAGCCGCGCAGGTAGCCGAAGAGTTCAGATTCGAGCAGGGTTTCGGGGAAGGCGCCGCAATTGATGGTGATGAACGGGGCTTTGGCGCGCGCGCTATTTTCGTGGATGGCGCGGGCGACAAGTTCCTTGCCGGTGCCGCTTTCTCCGGTGATGAGCACGCGGCTGGATTGCGGGGCGATGGTTTCGATCAGGTCGAAGAGATCGCGCATTTTAGGGCTGGCGCCGATGATGTGGTCGAAACCGGTGAAGCGGCGGAGCTGGCGGCGGAGCTCGCCGGCTTCCTTGCGCAGAGCCTGATTTTCGGCGATGCGTTTGACGGCGGGACGGAGTTCGTCGAGCAGGCGATCGCCTTTGACGACGTAGCGATCGGCGCCGAAATTGACGGCGTCAATGGCGGTGTCCACGGTGGGGACGCCGGTGATCAGGATAAAGATGGTGTTGGGCGAAACTTCCTTGGAATACTGCAGGAGTTCGACGCCATTCATATCGGGCATGGCGATGTCGGAGATTACGATGTCGAAGATTTGCGCGGCCAGGCGGCGCTTGGCGGCTTGACCGTTGGAGACAACTTCAACTTTGTGACCCTCCTTGCGGAAACTGATTTCCAGCAATTCGCAGATGGAGGGTTCATCGTCAACAATGAGCAGATGGGCCATGGCGCGCTAGCCCTTCCCTACGACGCGCAGGTGCTCGTCATGTTCGCGGACGTCCTGGAGCTGGGGCGCGGCGGCGCGGGCGCGCAGGGCGCGCGGAATTTCGACGATAAATTCAGCGCCGGGCCCTTCCTGGCCGTCCACGCGGATGCGTCCGCGGTGCGCTTGCAAAATTTGATAGACGATGGCCAGACCCAATCCCGTGCCTCCGGTGAAACCTGACTGAAACGGTTCAAAGATGCGCGTGGCTTGCGCGGGGTCAATGCCGATGCCGGTGTCGCCAATCTGGATGCGCGCCCAGTTTTCGTCGGCCGCGACGCTGACGGTGAGGACGCCGCCGGCGGGCATGGCGCGCAGAGCGTTGTTGCAGAGATTCCAGAAGACTTGTTTGAGGGCGTCGCGATCGGCGCGCGCGCGGAGGCTGCGGACTTTGAATTGGCGGACAATGCGCAGCTTACCGACGGCGTGGGCGTCGTGTTCGAGGAGCAGCAGAGTTTCTTCGAGCAAGGGAACGACGTCGATGTCGGCGAAGTGATAGGTCTTGACACGCGAGTAGTCGAGGAAGTCGGTGATGATCTGATTGAGGCGCTGCGATTCGCGGCTGACGATGTTGACGAGTTTTTTGTCGTCTTCATCGAGCGGGGCGAGGCGCGCGAGTTCCTTGAGCGCACCGGTCATGGCCGTCAAAGGCTGGCGAATTTCGTGGGCGATGGCCGCGGAGAGGCGGCCGAGCGCGGCCATGCGTTCGGTGGTGACCACTTCCCTTTCCAGGCGTTTCAGCTCGGTGAGGTCCTGGAAGTTATAGACGAAGCCCATATTCTGGTTTTGCGCGGTGCGCAGCGGCGAAATGGAAAGACCCAGGAAGCGGGAGTTGCCTTCGGCGGTCTTGTATTCGATTTCCTTGCGCGCGGCGAGGGGGTTGCCCTGTTCGTCGCGCTCGACGGGCCAGAAGCCGGGGAATAGATCGGCGATTTTTTCGCCGCGATGCAGACCGAGGCCCGAGCCGGTGATTTCAGCGCCGGCGCGATTCATGACCAGGATGCGGCCCTCCATATCGGTGGTGAGCAAACCGCCGCGCATGGATTCAATGATGTCCTGATTAAAGGTTTGGAGATCTTTCAGTTCCTCGCTCTTGGCTTCGAGCTCGAAGCCTTTTTTGCGCAGAGTCTGGGCGAGCAGGCTGCCGAGATAGGCGACGGCGAAGAAAGCGAACAGATTGCTGGCCAGCCAGGAATCCAGCACGCGCAGCGTGGGCATGGAAGTGGCGGTGCGCGGGATGAAGCCGTAAAAGGTGAGCTCCAGCGCACCACCCAGCAGAACGAAAGCGAATCCAGCCACGATGAAGACGCCGCGGCGCGAAAATAGGACGCTGGCCATCAGGATGGCAAGAAGGTAGAGCGAGACGAAATAGCTGTCCTGCACGCCGGTCGAGTACACGACGCCGGTGACCATCAGGAGATCGCAGGCGGTCTGCAGCGGAGCGTGCCAGCGCGCCTGCGGCATCCAGCGGCGCAGGGTCACGTAGAAAATGGCGAGGGTGTACCAGAGCGCGATCAATAGCGCGAAGGACCGCACCGGCGCAGGCATGGGGGTGAAGTGGCGCGCGGCGATGACGATGCCCACAAGGAAGGTGATGGCCAGGAAGCGGACCCGTCCCAGCCACGACAGCCATTCGTTCACATTGGGTGTGGACTTCATGTCAGATTCTTCACCGCGCTACGAGCGCGAACCGCGCTGCGCTGTGCGACTTGCGTCTGGTTCCCGATCCCCTGCCGCGGTGCGCAAGCTGCCGAGCGCATCAACTTCAAGTACAGGCAGGCGCCCTAGAAGCAGGGCGCCTGGATGCGCATGCGGCAAGCGCCGCACGGGTTCTAGTGGCCTGCCAGTTTGCCGATCAACGAGAACAAAGGCAGGTACATGGATATGACGATGCCGCCGACAACCACGCCCAGGACGACGATCATGATGGGCTCCATCGCGGTGAGCAGGTCTTTCACGGCCGCGTCCACTTCATCTTCGTAGAAGTCCGCGATTTTCTGGAGCATCGCGTCCATGGCGCCGGTTTGTTCGCCGACGCCGATCATCTGGGTGACCATGCCGGGGAACACGCCTGTGTCCTTCAGAGGATCAACGAGAGAGCGACCGGCTTCGACGGCTTTGCGGGTCTGGCTGATGGCGCGTTCGACGACCGCGTTACCGGAGGTACGCGCGGTGATGTCCAGACCTTCGAGGATGGGCACGCCGCTGGAAATCAAGGTGCCGAGGGTGCGCGTGAAGCGCGCGACGGCGATCTTTCTCATGAGCGGGCCGATCAGAGGAATCTTCAGAATCACGGTGTCAATCGCCATGCGGCCCTGCGGAGTGCCATACCAGGCCTTCAAGGCAAACACGCCGCCGGCGAAGAACAAGGCGATGATGAAGCCGTAGATGCTGCCGACGAATTTGCTCATCATGATCACGATGCGCGTGGGAAGGGGCAAGTCCACACCCAAGCCGTTGAAAAGCTCGGTGAAGATCGGGACGACCTTCCACAGCAGCAAGACGATGACGCCGCCGGCGATGCTCATGACGGCGATCGGATAGATCATCGCGGACTGTACGGCGCGCTTGAGTTTGACGTTCTTTTCAATGTAGCTGGAGAGGCGCTGCAGAATGGTGTCGAGAATACCGCCCGTCTCACCGGCTTCGACCATGTTGTAGTAGAGAGGGTCGAAGACCTTCTCGTACTGCTTCATGGAGGCGGAAAGAGTGGCGCCGCCTTCGACGGAAGCGCGCACGCCATTGAGAATCTTCTGGAAGGTGATGTTCTCCTGCTGGCCAGCGAGAATCTCCAGGCACTGGACCAGAGGCAGACCGGCGTCAATCATCACCGAGAACTGGCGGGTGAAGATCGCCAGCTCTTTGGAGTCCACGCCGCCGCCAAAGGAAGGAATATTGAATTCCTTGCCTTTCTCGGAGAGCTTACTGACGGAGATCTGCTCGCGCTGCAGGGTGGCCTTCAGCTCGGCCTTGGTGCCCGCCGTGCGTTCCCCCTGGACGTTCGCGCCCGTCTTGTTGGTTCCGCGATAAGTAAATACCGGCATGACTGGTTACCTCCTCTAATCCTCTTCAGGTACTGCGTCGCTTACGAAATCGTTTCCGAGCCCGCTTAGCGGCGGACCGGAACCTTGCCGCCACCCTGCTGCGGCGAGGTGACCCCACGGTTGATCAGGTCCTGCAATTCATCTGTATGCGAAGAGCGCGCCAGCGCCACTTCCAGGGTGATCTGCTTCTGGAAATAAGCGTTCGCCAGGCTCTGGTTAAAGGTCTGCATGCCGGACGTTCCCGTGCCGGTCTGCATGGCTGAATAAATCTGGTGAATCTTGTCTTCCCGGATGAGGTTGCGGATGGCGGCGGTGGGGATGAGGATTTCCATCACCATGGCGCGGCCGCGGCCGTCAATTTTGGGAAGCAGTGATTGGCAAAGAATGCCTTCCAGCACCATGGAGAGTTGGGCGCGCACTTGGGGCTGCTGGTGCGCGGGGAAAACGTCCACGATACGGTTGATGGTGGAGACAGCGGAATTGGTGTGCAAGGTGGCGAAGGTCAAGTGGCCGGTTTCGGCGATGCGCAGAGCGGATTCGATGGTTTCCAGGTCGCGCATTTCGCCGATGAGCACGACGTCTGGATCTTCGCGCAGCGCGGCGCGGAGTGAGTTCGAAAAGGAGTGGGTATCGGAGTGCACTTCGCGCTGATTGACCAGACATTTTTTATGGTTGTGCAGGAATTCGATGGGGTCTTCGATGGTGATCATGTGCTCTTCATGCTCGTTATTGATTTTGTCGAGCATGGCGGCGAGCGTGGTGGATTTGCCTGAGCCTGTCGGGCCGGTGACGAGGACGAGACCGCGGGGCTTGTCGCAGAGGCCGCGCACGACGTTGGGCAGACCGAGAGCGTCGAAGGTCTTGATTTCCCAGGGAATGGTACGGAAGACGGCGGCGACGGCTCCGCGTTGATGGAAGATGTTGCCGCGGAAACGCGCCAGGCTTTTCAAGCCGAAAGAAAAGTCCAGCTCGAGGTTTTCCTCGAGGCGGTGCTTCTGGACGTCGGTGAGCACGCTGTAGGCGAGGGCCTTGGTGTCTGCCGCGGTGAGTGGAGGCATGTCCAGCGGACGCAGCTTGCCGTGAACGCGAATGCGCGGCGCGCTGTTGGTGGAGAGGTGCAAGTCGCTGCCGGACATTTCGATCATCTTCTTCAAGAGTTCGCTTAATGTGATGCCTGCCATGTTTCCTCCACTTAGAGAACTGTTTCGCGCACGACTTCTTCGAGAGTGGTCTGGCCGAGCGCGCATTTGATGAGGCCGCTGCGCCGCAGGGTGATCATTCCCGTTTCCAAGGCCTTCTTCTTGATTTCGAGGGCGGATGCGCCGACCAGGATGAGCTCGCGCAAATCGTCGTTGATTTCCATAACTTCGTAGAGACCGACGCGGCCTTTGTAGCCGGTGTTGTTGCAGGTGCCGCAGCCGCGGCCATGCTGGATGACGGTCTTGTCCGCTTCATCTTTGGTATAGCCGGCGTCGATGAGCGCCTGGGGCATAATCTGCAGAGGCTCTTTGCAGCCCGAGCAGATGCGGCGGACCAGGCGTTGCGCGCAGATCAGGTTCACCGAAGTGGCCACCAGGAACGGTTCAATACCCATATTCATCAATCGGCTGATGGTGCTGGGAGCATCATTGGTGTGTAGCGTAGAAAGCACCAAGTGACCGGTGAGCGCGGCTTTTACGGCGATTTCGGCGGTTTCGAAGTCGCGGATTTCGCCGACAAGGATGATGTTGGGGTCTTGCCGCAAGAAAGCGCGGAGGGCCGAGGCGAAGTTCAGGCCGATCTGTTCCTTCATTTGGACCTGGTTGATTCCGGGGAGCTGGAATTCGACCGGGTCTTCGGCGGTCATAATGTTAGTTTCCGAAGTATTCAGGCGCGCGACCGAAGAATACAGCGTGTTGGTTTTGCCGGAGCCCGTGGGGCCGGTGACCAGCACCATGCCGTAGGGCTTCAGAATTTGGCGCTCGAATTTTGTGAGCGATTCCTGCTCGAAACCGAGCTTGGTCATATCCAAGCGCAAGTTTTCTTTATCGAGCAAGCGCATAACGATTTTTTCGCCGAAGAGCGTGGGGACGGTGGAGACGCGGAAGTCGAGTTCTTTCTTTTTGCCGTCTTTCAGATACTTGATCATGATGCGGCCGTCTTGCGGCAGGCGCTTTTCGCTGATGTCCAGCTTGGCCATGATCTTGACGCGGCTGGTGATGGCGTCTTTCAGTTTCATGGGCGGCGCCATGACGTTCTGCAAAATGCCGTCCACACGGAAGCGCACGCGGTATTCTTTTTCGTACGGCTCGACGTGAATGTCGCTGGCGCCGCGCTTGACGGCGTCGGTGAGAATCAGGTTGACCAGCTTGATGATGGGGGCTTCCTCGGCGGCTTTCTCGAGGGTGGCCAAGTCCATCTCGGCTTCTTCGGCCGAAAGCTCGAGGGAGGCTTCGTCGCCGGCGAGGTCTTTCATTACCTTGTCGAGTTGTTCGACGCTTTCGACATCGCCGTAGAATTTGTGGATGGCTTCGCTGATGGCGGTTTCGGAGGCGACGACGGGCTCGACGTTGAAGCCGGTCATGAACTTAATGTCGTCCATCGCGAAGACGTTGGTCGGATCGGTCATCGCGATGGTGAGCGTAGAGCCGACGCGGGATAGCGGGACGATCTGATAGCGGATAGCGGTTTCCTGCGGCACGAGCTTGATGACCGCGGGATCTACTTCATAGAATTTGAGATTGATGGAAGGCACGCCGTATTGACGGGAGAGGACGGCGGTAATGTCGTCATCACTGACCAGACCGAGCTTGACCAAGCAGGTGCCGAGGCGGCCGCCAGTCTTTTTCTGGTGGTCGAGCGCCTGCCGGAGCTGATCGGCAGTGATCAGACTGTCTTTGACAAGAATTTCGCCAAGTCGAGAAGACATGAGTGTCCGAGAGTGGTACTAGAACCCACCCGATGAGCCAGCGTAGCATGGGAGGGTGCCGAAAAAAGTCACCGGGTGCGACGCTCGTAGTGAATCAGCTAACAGCCGATAGGGCGCGGGGAAACCTGTACCAAAGGACAGGCTAATTTTTGCTCCTGTACCAAGGGACAGGTGTATTGCTGTGAATGAGTTAGCGGGGGTGGGGCGGAGTTGCGCGGCGCGGGAAAACGGGAAATATTTCGCCGAAATTTTGGACGGGGAAGGGCGGCGATTCGCGGCGATTATTGGGTAGAAATTTGCACGTTCGCGGCGAGAAAAAATATTGCCGCGAGGGTCGCGAGGGCCTAGCGCGGGGCGGCGGGAGTCTGTTACGATGGTGCGGCTCGATGGGCGGTTAGCTCAGCGGTTAGAGCGTCCCGCTTACACCGGGAAGGTCCGCGGTTCAAATCCGTGACCGCCCACCATCGGATCGTTTTACTCGTTAGGCGCGGGGGACGTAGTTCAGTTGGTTAGAACGCTGCCCTGTCACGGCAGAGGTCGCGGGTTCGAGTCCCGTCGTCCCCGCCATTCTTTTCAAAGCAGTTGGGCGGATTTAACTTAGACCATTGAGGGCACGGACAGGGCACTTTGCGCGGCCTTTTTATGCCCAATTTGCCTTTCGTCATCCGGAAGCCGCCATTTCTTTCGGCCCCCTGGGGCTTCGGGAAGCGGGTATTACTATTCACTCCTGGGATGGTTCCCAAAGCTCGATCGAATTGCCATCTGGATCTTTAAGCCACGCAAAGTTCCCCATGCCGGGATATTCCTGGGTCTTTTCGATTGCCACGCCTTTACTCTTCAGATGGCTGAGGGCTTCTGCCATGTTTTTCACGGTGTAATTAATCTTACCCGTGCGTGGCTTATCCTTGATGTCTTGATCGGCGGGCATGATCGCCCACGCTATCGTTCGCTTGATCTCCGGATTTGCAAGATCCCGATATACGAACGTTGCATAAATTGAATTGCACTCCGCATCTTCGCCCTCGGGAACGATTCCGAGGCAATCGCGATACCAAGCCGCCAATCTCTTGGTATCGTTAGAAAACAGAAAAGCGCCGCCAATTCCGTTGACCATAAGTTCCTCCGTTAAGCAGTGACTCGTTTATTGTGCTTTGTCTTGATCATCGCAGACTTTCGGCTCGCAGAATTCGAACTCCTCAGCTGTACCGGTTTCCGAACCGGCAGGCAGAGGTCCAATTCGAAATGCGACCAATCCGTGGCGCTTTCTTTGTCCAGGAAAATCTCAAGTGCCGGCGCATGCTCGGGCTCGTAGGCGCTGTGGATAAGCCAATCTCTGTAAAGGTAGTCCCAAGCCGTGGCGACCTTATGGATATCGCCGGAAACTTTTATGGCGGCGTAGCGCATGGCCGGCATTTTCAATTTCGACATTCCTGCCATGCACTCGAAGGGCAGAGACGACGCCAGACAGACCTCATAGCGGTAGAGATGCTTGGGCGTGACGTGGGGATCGTCCACCGTCATTCCGAAAAGAATTCCCTGCGAAAATACATGCTGGGATTTGGCCCATTCGATCACGGTCACGAAGGCGGCAAGCATTCTGTCCAGATCGAAGGCATTGGTCACCCGAAGATAGGCGACTTGCCTTTCGGGAATGTCGATCAATCTCACTGGAAACGCGGCTTTCTTTTCCTCCGCGCTCATGGGGAGACCATATTCATCTTGCGGGAAGAGTTCTTTGCAAATCTTGCTCTTTTTGATCTCGCCGGATTTCCGAAACTGACTGGGCGAAGTATCGTAGCCGGAGCGGAAGGCGCGCGCAAAAGTGGCCGATGATGAAAAACCGCAGTCTAAGGCAATATCGGTCAAATTTTGGCCGGAATAACGAAGAAGACGGGCCGCCTTTTCCAGACGAAGCCGGTTCGTGAAATTGTTTACGGTCTCGCCCGCAATCGCACCAAAGATGCGATGGAAATGATATTCCGAGAAGCAGGCGACTTTAGCCAACTCCTCGAGTTTCACCTGGCGATCGAGATTCCCGCGAAGATAGTCAATGACCCGATTAATTCTTCGCGCATATTCGCTGTTGGCCTGGGCCTTTCCGCCTGTTACGGATTCTGTGGGCATTGCGCCGTAATAATACCCCAATCGGCCCGATGCGTCGGTCAGCTAGCAAAAGTCCGACGGCCATTGGCCGTCAAGCGTCCGGGTCTGTTCTCCTGAAAGACCTCAGTTTTTTCTAAATAGCCTGCCGCAGGCGCGACAATAACCTCGATTAGACAGCGATTTGGCGATTACCGATTGGTTCCAAGGGCAGAGCGTTGGGGGCGCGGAGGGTGCGGATATCGCGCATGGGTGGTTGGCCGAAGAGGCGGCTGTATTCGCGATTGAATTGGGTGGCGCTTTCGTAGCCGACTTCGAAGGCGGCGCTGGCGGCGTCCATTCCGTCCATGAGCATGCGTTCGCGGGCGGCTTGCAGGCGAAGTTGTTTTTGATACTGCAGAGGACTCATGGCGGTGAGCGCGCGAAAATGGTGGTGGAGTGTGGAGACGCCCATGCCGGCCATTTTTGCGAGATCTTCGACGCGCAGCGGCTTGGCATAGTTGGTGCGGACCCAGGCGATGGCTTTTGCCGTGCGGTGGCTTTGATCTCCGAGGGTGGCAATGGAGCGGAGGCGAGCGCCGCCGGTTCCGCGGAGGATGCGGTAAATGATTTCGCGCTGGACGAGGTTACTCAGGAATGGAATGTCCTGCGGCTTGTTGAGCAGGTCTATCAGGCGGCAGCAGGCATCGAGCAGTTCGGCGGTGGTCTTGCCGGTGGCCATGCCGGGACTATCCGCAGGCGCGGCGCTGGGTTGAATTTCTTCCTGGCTGAGAAGTTCGCGGACGATTTGCATATCGAGTTTGAGGACGAAACAGAGGTAGGGGAGGCGTTCACTGGCTTCGAACACGTTGCAGATGACGGGCAGATCGAGCGAGGTGAGCAGGTAGCGGGAGGGGTCGAAGATGAAAGTGGTGCCGGCGAGGGTGGCGCGCTTGCGGCCTTGCGCGACTACGGCCAGGCTGGGCTCGTAGGTGCAGCAGGCCGGGGCGGTGGGTGCGGTACGGCGGCTCAAGCGCAGGCCGGGAACCGGGGTTGTTACAATCTCTCCCGACCCAGCAAAAAAGGCAATTTTGCGCGCCAGTTCCCCGCGCAATTCGGTAGTTCGCTGTGACGATGAAACCGAGTTTCCATTGAGTTTTGTGGGCATAATGGCTTCCTTCGTGCTTGTTCAGGATATGCGCCTGGCTGCGGATATGGCAATACTTTTTCACGTGGCGAGAGGAATAGGCAATAAATCGGAAGGATCGGGCTACCAGATCGCGGGTGGTTGGTCTTAACCTTGGGATGAGAGAAACGGTTGGGAGGGAGACGCGATGCAAAAGCGCAAACTTGGTGGTAGTGGATTGGAAGTTTCGGCTTTGGGGCTCGGTTGCATGGGAATGAGTTTTTCTTACGGGCCGCCGAAGGACATTCAAGAAATGACTGCGCTGCTGCGGACTGCGGTGGAGCGCGGCGTCACATTTTTCGATACGGCGGAAGTGTATGGGCCGTTTACAAACGAGGAGCTGGTGGGCGAAGCGCTGGCTCCATTTCGTAAGCAGGTGGTGATCGCCACCAAGTTCGGGTTCGATTTGAGTGGCGCCGACAACCGACCGGGAGCGGCTCCCGTAAGCAGCCGGCCTGAAGTTATCAAGCGGGCGGTCGAAGGTTCGCTGAAGCGCCTGAAGACCGATGTGATTGATCTTTTGTACCAGCATCGCGTGGACCCGAATGTGCCGATCGAAGACGTGGCGGGCACGGTGAAGGAATTGATTCAAGCCGGCAAGGTGAAGCACTTCGGAATGTCTGAGGCGGGGGTGAAGACGATTCGTCGCGCGCATGCGGTGCAGCCGGTGACGGCGCTGCAGAGCGAATATTCTTTGTGGTGGAGGAAGCCGGAGGAGGAAGTGATCCCGACGCTGGAGGAACTGGGAATTGGGTTCGTGCCGTACAGCCCGCTGGGCAAGGGATTTCTGACGGGGAAGATTGACGAGAACACGACGTTTGACAAAAACGATTTCCGCAATCGAGTGCCGCGATTTACGCCGGAGGCGCGCAAGGCGAATCAGGCGGTGGTGGATTTGCTGGGCAGAATCGGCAAACAGAAAAACGCGACACCTGCGCAGATTGCGCTGGCTTGGCTACTGGCGCAGAAGCCGTGGATCGCGCCGATTCCGGGGACGACGAAGTTGTCGCGGCTGGACGAGAACAATGGTTCGCTCGAGGTGAAACTCACGGCAGGCGACTTGCGCGAAATTGACAGCGCGGCCGCGAAAATCACGGTGGAAGGCGAGCGATATCCGGAAGCGCTGCAGAAAATGACTGGTTTGTGATGGGCGAGAGCGTGCCGCCTCGCCCGCGCTAATCTTCGTGGGACTAACCGAAACTCGAATCTTCAAACAAGACTGCGTAATCCAATCCGACTGAGGAGAATCCTGTGTACAACGCAAAAGCTTATTCCGCTGCCAGCGCGAAATCGCCGGTGGCCGCCACGAAGATTTCGCGGCGCGACCCGACGGAACACGACGTGCAGATTGAAATTCTGTATTCTGCGGCATGTGCCACTCCGATCTGCACCAAGTGCGCGACGAGTGGCACGACGTGATGGCGACGGTGTACCCGTGCGTTCCGGGACACGAAATCGTGGGCCGGGTGACGAAGGTTGGCTCCGCCGTCAAGAAGTTCAAGGCCGGGGACCTGACCGCCGTCGGGTGCATGGTGGATTCCGATCGCACCTGCCCGGAGTGCCAGGCGGGACAGGAGCAGTTCTGCCCGAACTTCACTTTGACTTACAACTTCCCCGATAAGCATCTGGGAGGCGTCACCTACGGCGGATATTCCGAAAGCATCGTGGTGGACGAACACTTTGTGCTGCGCGTGCCCGCGAATCTGCAGCCTGCTGGCGCGGCTCCGTTGTTGTGCGCTGGAATCACGACGTACTCGCCGATGCACCACTGGAATGTGGGCAAAGGCAAGAAGGTTGGCGTGGTTGGCCTGGGCGGACTGGGTCACATGGGGGTTAAGTTTGCACACGCGCTGGGGGCGCAGGTGGTGGTGTTCACGACTTCGCCGAAGAAGAAGGATGATGCGTTGCGGCTGGGCGCCGACGAGGTGGTGATTTCGAGCGACGCGAACCAGATGCAAAAGCACTTGGGCAGCTTCGACTTCATTCTGGACGCCGTCTCTGCGAATCACGACATCAACGTTTACCTCAATATGTTGCGCCGCGATGGGCACGTGGTGATGGTTGGCGCGCCGGAGAAACCGCTGGCCGTTTCGGTGTTTTCACTGATCATGGGACGGCGCAGCATTTCCGGTTCGCCGATTGGCGGGATTGCGGAAACTCAGGAGATGCTGGATTTCTGCGGGAAGCACAATATTACGTCGGATGTGGAGATCATCCCGATCCAGAAGGTGAACGAAGCGTACGAGCGGCTGCTGAAATCCGATGTAAAGTACCGCTTCTCGATTGATATGGCTTCGCTGAAAACGGAGTGAGGCGAAATCGGCGCGGAGGAAGAATCGGAGGCGAATCGACGTTGCACATTCGCGGCTGCCAGGTGAAGCGACGTCAAGGCGGCGAGGTATCGGGGTCGGTTTCGGAATCCGCGTCAGAGTCCGCGCCGCCCTTGGCGAGTTCAGCGAGAAAATCGCGGGCTGCGGTGGCGTCGTCTTCGCGCACTAGAATTTTGAATCCAGCGCCGGACCAGGCCAGGTGCTCGCGCATGCCTCCTGCGGTGTCACCCTGAATGATCGCGGGGATGCCGGCTTCTTCGAGCGCGCCTCGGACCAATTCCGCCTCGGGGCGGCTGCCGCACGATTCCACAACGATGAGCTTGGCATCCTCCACAGTAGTATTATATGCGCGGATCGGCGGGAACGGGGCGCACGCTTTGCTGCGCGCTCGCTCCGACCTCATGTTTAATTGATTCCCGTTAGAAATAAATTGGGGAGCTTCGATGGCAGGACAATCGCATGGGGCCCGCGGGGAGCACGCGGCGCTGGCTGAGATTCGCGATTCGCTGCTGGAAACTTATGCGTGCAACGACGCGATGAACCAGCTGATTTTGGCAGAGCTGGACACGCGAGCGTGGCGGGCGCAGTTGCCGGGTGAAAAGCGCGGCGGGCGGACGATCGCGGCGATCTTCGCGCATCTGCACAACTGCCGTCTTTCGTGGCTGAAGAATTCGGCGCCGCATTTGAAGTGTCCGGCGCCGCTGGATCCGGATCGCTGCACGATGAAGCAGGCTTCGGCCGCGCACAAGAAAAGTGGGGCGCAGTGTTTGCGCATGTTGACCGATGCGCTTTCGGCTTCGCCGAAGCGGCGTGTGGCGAAATTCGCGCGCGGAAGTTGGGCGCAGACTTGGCCGGCGGGCGGCACGATGTTTGCTTACATGTTCTCGCACGAGGCGCATCATCGCGGACAGATCTTGATGCTGGCGCACCAGCTGGGCTTCCGCATGCTGCATACAACTCCCGGCGTGTGGCACTGGGAGAAATTGTGGAAACAGGCCGGCCTTAGGGCGCGGCCGCGCTGACTGGAACACCCGCGCGACGCGATTCCACTTCACAAATAAAAGCGAAGACGCGACGAAAACCGACGAGCACCCTTTTGTGTTTACCTCGTTATTGGCCGCTACGCCCGATGTGTGCAATACGGGACTGTTTCACGATCCTGCCTGTGCGCTAATAATTAATTGACGAGCCTTGCCGCTGCAATTTGGCACTAGCACCATCCGCGACACGATAAGAGCTTAAACAGCGCAGGCCTACGCATCAGGACTTCGTGATCTGTGCGACTACATTGCTGGACGCGAGCCGCACCACTCCCCGCAGCTCAAGCGAAGTTTGCGCCGTGCCTGCCGCTCTAGCGTCGTCCACGCGACGCTCAAAACGCCGGTGAAACGGCGTCTTTTTTTCGTTTTCGCTTGTGCTTCGCTGCTGCACGCTCTGGTTCCTGGAATTGCCCGAGGCCAAGAACAAAATTCTGCGCCAGCGCTTCGCCCCACTTCCCTATCCCGCGAACTTCTCCCAAGCACGCCCCGGCCGGAGGGGTCTGGCAGCGTTGGCGGAACAGTGCTGGATGTTAGCGGAGGAACGGTTTCCGGAGCGGAGGTCACGTTGCTGCCCAGGGACGGCACGGCACCGCGCGCGATGGTGTCTGAAGCGAACGGCGAGTTTAATTTTATCGAGATCCTTCCGGGGTCGTACTTTGTGATGGTCAGCGCTAAGGGATTTGCGGTCTTCACATCTGCGGAATTCGCTGTGGCGGCGCAGCAGGCATATGAGGTTCCGGATATTTCACTTTCGCTTGCGGCGACGGATATGGAAGTGATTGTGCGGCCCACCGAGGTGATTGCCGCGGAACAGATCAAGGCCGAAGAGAAGCAACGCCTGCTTGGCGTGCTGCCAAATTTTTATACGAGCTACGTGAATGATGCGGCGCCGCTAACCTGGAAACAGAAATTCTCGTTCGCTACGCGCGGCACGTTTGATCCGGTGGCGATGGTTGGTGTCGGCTTCGCTGCAGGCATCGAGCAGGCGAACAATTCCTTCGCTGGATACGGGCAAGGCGCGGCAGGGTACGGCAAGCGCTTTGCGGCGAAATTTGCGGACGGACGAAGCAGTGATTATCTGACGCATGCGATTTTCCCCTCGCTGCTGCATCAGGATCCGCGCTACTACTACCAAGGTACCGGTTCAATCAAATCCCGCGCGATGCATGCGATCGGTTCTGCGTTTTTCACACGCGGTGACAACGGGCAGACGCAGCCGAACTATTCTTACGTGCTGGGCGATATGTGCTCTGGAGCGCTTTCTAATCTGTACTATCCCGCGGCGAACCGCGGCGTGCATTTGGTCTTCAGCAATGCGGCAGTCGGCCTGGCGGGGCGAGTAGGTGGGAATTTGCTGCGCGAATTTCTTCCGAAGCACTCGACGACGAACGTGCCGGTTGAACGCGTACCTTAAAGTCGGTGGCTGGGTGCGGCAACGCGCTGAGCTAGTGCGAAGACCTCAGGTGAGAGTGATCTGGCCCATGTCAATGGCGACCAGCAGCGGCTCTTTCACAGGCTGGTAATCGCCTTCGTAGGCAAAGACGCGGCGTTTGGTGGGGAAAACGATGCCGTCCACATTGCGGTAGTCGAAGGCGTAGTTGAGGCCGGGGGCGCCGCCGAGAACGTCCACGGTGTAGTCGTGACGGCGCAGCCAGCCGTTGGCCCCAAAGCAGAAAATTTGTTCGCGAGTGTGGCTGGTCACGTTGTCGGGGAACGTCACTTTGAGGCGGCGCCAGGTTTCGGTCTCGAGCTTTAGCGGCGCGATCTCTTCCGTCTTGAATCCTTCGTGAGTGAATAGGAACGGAGTGTTGAGGTACGTCCACAGAGCTTCGCCGGCGAAGTAGGCGACCTGAATGTCGTCCCAGGGAGTTTCTCTTTGCTGGCCTGCGAAAGATTTTTTCGGATCGTCGCGGGATTCGATGAGGATACCGTCCGCGGATTCTATCAGCACGCGGTTGGGCTGAAAGATGGCACGCTTGTTTTGACCCGGGAAGTCCAGGGTGACGCGTTCCTGGCGCGTTTCCGCGGTTACGATCACGTTCTTGAGAAAATCTGGTTTGCCTTTGACGTACCAGATGGCGCCGGTGATGGATGCGGCGACTTTGATAGTGGTCACTTCGTTCCAGCGCGCGAGGCCGCCGTGCGCTTTCACTGCCAAGTCTAGTAATTCGCCCATGGGCAATTCCCTTCCTGATCGCGTATAGAAAATAGATTAGCTTGGAGTTTAACAGCACGAAGAGGAAGCGCGGCGAGCAAATCCCTGAAACCCTGCAGCACATTCAGCTATTGTTGTCCCAAGGACTGGAAGGAATGATTCATGGCTGACATCGTGGTGGATGCACTGATCCTGGATTTGCTGGAATGGCTTGCGAGGCGAGACAGAAGCTATGAAGAGGTCATGGAGGCGTGGCGTACTTCGTGTCCGAAGCTGCCGGTGTGGGAAGAGGCCAACGATCGCGGGTTGGTGGCGAGAGAGGATGGCGGCAGCCGCAGCGTCGTCAGGGTGAGTTCGTTGGGGCGCGAACTGCTTGCGCTGAGCAGGACTTCGCGTGATGCCAGGCACGATATGCCGGCGCGTGCGCGATGACGAACCCGATTCGTGAGTTTTATTTGGCGCCGGTTGGAACGCTGCTTGGGGAGACTAGCTCACGCGCGGTGATTTGCGCGGCGGCGAGTTCACGGGCGAGGGTTTCTAACGCGAAGAAGATGGTGTGCGAGCGCAGAACGCCTTCCAATGTTTGCGCAGCGGGCGGGGCGGGAGTGACCGAAGTGCGCGCTGCGCTTGCTTTGGCATCCAACGCCTCGATCGCGGCTGTGAAATCGTATTCGGGCGTGTAAAATCGTCCGGTCAAAATTCCTTCCGCGATTCGCTGCAAGGCTGTGGAAATTCCGGCGCATAGCTCGCTGAACTCCGGTTCCCACTGCAGGTCAATTCCTCCACAAAAAGCTCCGCCGCAAGCGGCGTCGAGAGTTTCCACCGCTTGAGACATGCGCTCTTCGTGCTGCAGCAATTTCACGAGAGTGATGCGGCGCGCGGACCAACGAGCCGGTTCATAGCGGCCATGCGCGTAGAAGTCCGTGTTTTGACGCCCCAGAGTTGCGAGGCTGGTGCGCAACGCTTCGACATCAACCACATTCTCGCCGCGAAAGCGCAGCAGCAGCGCCGAGAGGAAGGTGTCGAGCTGCAAGAATTTTTCGGCGAGCGCATGCCGGAGACTTTCCAGGGCCGTGGTAGGCAAGACGAACTCCGCTACCAGTAGCGCAACAAGAATTCCGAGCGAAACTTCCAAGAAGCGATTCAGCGCGGGCTGCCAGGCGTGGCCGGTATGCGGAACCAGCATGATGATTGCAATGGTGACGGCTCCGAGCCGCAATCCGTCCTGGAGGTGCAAGACGGTGCAAAGCAGGACGGTGACAAACACGGCCACGCCGAACGCCTCGAGATTCTGCCCGAAGTACGCAACAAACGGTATAGAAACGGCGGCGCTCACCGCGGTGGCGGCGAAGCGGATCCAGGATTGCTTTACGGCGGCGCCCAGATTCGCCTGCATGACAATCATGGCGGAGATGCACGCCCAATAGGGCTGGGGCATGCGCAGGAGCGAAGCAAGATACATGGCTAAGCAGCCGGCGAGAGCCGTCTTGATTGCCAGTCGAAAATTCGCCGCCGAGGTATTCAACATTTTCCCCTTAGGAACGCGGTGGGATTATGGACCAAGAAGGGGTGGATGCGGTACAAGTACATGCAGGGTACGGGTTTGGGGCACGGAAGTGGGCACAACACCAGGTGCGACATAGAGATAGGACAAGTCCCGAGTTGTGCAAAGTGTTGCATATTGAGAAAAAGCCGGGAAAATCAGCGCTCGGGATGTAGCTGATTTCAGGGGATTTATTTTTTTGGATTTGATTGTCACATGGCTGTGAACGTGCTATTGTCCCGTGCGTAGTTAAATGCGCGGAGGTGGTTAGATGCGGATTTACAAGATGTTGGCTGTCGGGGCGGTAGCTGCCTTGGCGATGTTCGGAGCAAAAGCGTCCAAGGCGGACAGCGCGCCCGGCGATCCGGTCGTGACCATCCACAAATGCACCACGGGCTGTGACCTTGGTGATTTTGATGATTCGAACTCAGAATCGAACCCATTAATCGTCACAGACATGCCGGCCGACTCGAATTTCGAGTATTGTCCCCTCCTCGATTGTTCCGGAATTGCCGAGGTTTTCGTAGAGGTTGTTCCGCAGGAAGGCGAAACTGCTGCGCAATTCGACAAGGAAAAGTTCAGCTGCGTCCCGGGTGAGGCGTCGACGTGCTCGACAGTGGGGCCTCCGGGAGTGCCTGCCGTAGAGTTTGTGTTCGACGGCAAATGCATCGAAAACTGCGACCCGGATAGCGATGGTGATCCGGTGTTCGCGAATTTCATGCAGGCGGGTGACATAGTCGGCGTTGAAGTGGCGCCCGAACCCAGCGGTATCGCGCTCCTTTTTGTCGGACTGGTTTCCCTCCTTGCTTTTGGTATGCGGCGTCGGGAAGTTAGCACCTCCTAAAACCCACTTGAGACCCCGTGAGTGGTCATTCCTGGTGCCCCGCGGGAGCGCGTGTTATGCAGTGCTGTAAGTCACCTGCCCAGCACCATAGTCGGGTCGGATTGCCAACGATCCAGTAGAACCACACCAAGCAAGCCTTCAATACACGTTCCGTCAGAAACATACCCAATTGTGTTGCGACGCTCGCGTCAGGTTGGTGGTCCGCGAAACTCGGTGCCAATGGCGAACTAAGTATACGGCTAGCGCGAGCCCGCGAGTCGATGCACAGACGAGCGAGTGGCGACTACGGCTTGGTTCCCGTCGAATACTTCTTAATCATGGCTGCAAAGGAAGGATCGCTCTGAATATTCTGAAGATCCGGATCGGCAGCTGCGAATTCAACAGGATAATGCGTCTCCAACGCCTCATGCAGCAGCGCTAGGGCTTGGCTCTTGCGCCCGAGGATGGCATCGATTTTCGCTTCATCGTATATGTAGTTGACGTTCTCTTTGTCTATGGCGCGTGCCCGGCGGATGAACACGTCCGCCTGCTCAGCGTTCCCAGTCTTCGCATATGAGCCGGCGATCTGGTCCAGCACGGACGCATCTTGCGGATTGGTCTGCAACTCCTTGAAGCCCGCCGAAATCGCCCGTTCGTAGGTAGCACGCGCTTTGTCCGCTTGCCCTGCCGCGCGGTAGCCATCCGCCAGATTGACGATGGTCAGTGTATCGTTGGGGTTAAGTTCAACGGCCTTCTCGTACATCCCGGTAGAATTCGCGTACTGCTTCAGGAAGAAGTAAGCGGTGCCCAAATTTGCGTAGGTGGACCAGTAAGGCTGAATTTGCAGGGCCTTTTGAAAGTACGGAATTGCCTCCTGGTACTTGCCCTGCTGAAGATAGATGTTCCCCACGTTCTCGTATCCGACATCAATGTCAGGTTCAAGGACCGTGACTTGCTGGAACGCCTCCAAGGCCTTGGGATAATTACCCAACTGGTAGTGTGCGTCGCCCAACACATTTTGGTTCACCCAGTAATAGGGATTGAGTTGGATCGCCTTCTGGAATGCTTGAATCGCTGGCGTTGCTTGGCCTGCTGCCAAGTATACATTGCCAAGGCGCCAGTAGACTCTCGTCCGAGTTGGGAGCGAGAGCGATGGCGCGGTTAAGTTCGGCGATGGCCTCCGAATATCTTACCTGTGGCGCTGATAGACCCCGCCCAGAGTGGAGTGGACTTCGGGAAGCTTGTCGTTCAGTTGCTAGGCTTGTTGAGCGGCGGCGAGAGCCTTCTGGGTCCAGAAGCCTTCGTTGTTATATCCGAACATGTGCAAGCTGGCGTTCGCAATTCCGGTGTACGCTAGCGCGAACTTGTTGTCCACTTTTAGAGCCTGGTTGAAATACTCCAGAGCAGCTTGAATGTCCTTGATGTCCGGCTTCAGCGCAGCGAACTTTCGCCGCGGAGGTACAGGTCATAGGATGCGACGTTTCGCGTCGGGCGCGCTTCGGCGTTGGCATTTTCTTCGTTGGTGGGATTCACATCCATCGCTGAGACCACTTGCGCGTAGATATGATCTTCCAGCGTGAAGAGGTCCGCCGGAACGCCATCGAATTGCTGGCTCCATATACGCTTGCCGTTAACCACGTCCTCCAAATTCAGAATGATGCGGATTTTGTCGCCATTGCCCTGCACCATCCCTGTCACGAGCATGTTCGCGCCCAGGCTGCGCGCGATTTTCTGCAGAGGCTGCTTGGGATCGACCTTGGCGGCGGCGTCGGACGAAGTAACGTGCACACCTTTCAATTGAAATAACTTCGCCGCGAGCGCTTCCTGAATGCCTTGGGCGAGATAACCGAGCTGGGATTGGTCGCCCAGAACTTGCAGCGGCAGAATGGCGACGTAGCGGCCGCTGGAGAGCGGAGGAATTCCGGAAGCTGCCGAGCCGCCCGTGCCAGTCGGCTCGACGCGAAAGCCGGGAATCAGATGCCGCACCGGCGGAATGGCGAAGGCCAGCAGGAGCGCCGCCACAGCCCCAGCCACGATCCAGACCCAACGATGGCTGGCAAAATCCGGGATTTGGATGATGACGCTCTGCGAGCCGGAACCGATGCGCGACATGCCGACACGCGAGGATCCGCTGCCGGATTGTCCGCCCTGCAGATCGGCGAGAATTTCGTAAGCGTTCTGGTAACGATCGTTGGGATCGCGTTCCAGGCAGCGCATGATAATTTTCACGAGCCAGTTGGGAAGGTCCGGCCGCAAAATTTTGGGGCTCTTGGGCTTTTCCTGAATGCGCTGGTACATCACTTTCAGGGTGGATTCGCCGGTGAAGGGGACGTCGCCGACCACCATTTCGTAGAGGATCAAGCCAAAGGCGTAGAGGTCGGCGCGGCCGTCGGCGGGCTTGCCTTCGACCTGTTCGGGCGACATGTAACGCGGGGTGCCGAGAAAGGCGCCGGTGCGAGTCATGCCGATGGCGCCTTCTTCAAAGGATTTTGCGAGGCCGAAATCGCAGACGAAAATCTGGTCGTTCTTATCCACCAGCAGGTTCTGCGGCTTCAGGTCGCGATGAACCACGCCTTCGGCGTGCGCCGCGGCCAACGCTTCGGCAATCTGCCGCGCAAAATTCAGCAGGCGCTCCAGCGGCATCTTGGGATTTTCGCGGATGACGTGCTGCAGGTCCTTGCCTTCGACGAAGGCCATGGAAATGAAACGCAGGCCGCCGACGTCGCCCATGTCGTGAATGCGCAGAATATTTTTGTGGGAAATCTTGCTGGCGAGGACTAATTCCTGCTTGAAGCGTTTGAGGGCGTCGGATTCACCGATAGCGCCGTCGCGTACCACTTTGATGGCGACGGTGCGGTCGAGGTCTTTGTCGTAGGCCTTATAAACGCGGCCCATGCCGCCCTGGCCCAAAAGCGCTTCGATGCGGTAGCGCGGACCGAAATCGCTGCCGGGAGCGATGACGGTAGCGTCCACCATCTGAATCGTTTCGGACTCCCCCAATGGCATGGGGGTCCCGCAACGCGAGCAGGATTCAGCGAAGTCAGGGTTCACCGTGCTGCAGTGAGGGCAATTGATCACGAAAAAGCCGCCAAGACGGCTCCGAACCGGGGACTACAATGGCGAATTATCGTGCATCCTTGGAAAGGCTGCAACTATTATGTAGCGAAGATGTGCAATATCAGTTTTCGTTGGCGGCGGCTGCCCGGTTAGACTGGTGCACCGCTGGCGCGCACTGCATGCGAGTGTCGCTTGCCAGCGCCGCTTTTCGAGTTCCAAAAGGCCCATGCTGGGAACGCCTCTACACGTCTGGGTAGTGTTCGCGGTCACGACGGCCGCGGCCCTGGTGATTGACCTGGGCGTATTTCATCGTAAGAACCATACCATCGGATTGCGCGAAGCCTTGCTGGAGAGTGCGGCGTGGATTTCGGTGTCGCTGCTTTTCAACTTGTGGCTGTACCACTCGCAGGGACCGCAGGTGGGCGTGGAATTTCTTACCGGTTATTTAGTTGAGAAATCGCTCAGCGTGGACAATATTTTTGTCTTCCTGCTGATCTTTCAGGCGTTCCACGTGCCGGCGAAATCGCAGCACAAGGTTTTGTTCCTGGGCGTGCTGGGGGCGCTCGGGATGCGCGCGGTGTTTGTGCTGGCAGGAGTGGCACTGCTGCAATCGTTTCACGCCGTGCTGTATGTATTCGGGGCGCTGCTGCTGCTGACGGGCTTGAAGATGTTTTTCCCCGGCAAGCGCGTGGTGCGGCCGGATCGGAACCCGCTGGTGCGGATGGCGCGGCGGATTATTCCGGTGACGGAGCAGTTTGAGGGCGAGCGCTTCTTTGTGAAACAGGCCGGGAAATGGATTGCCACGCCGCTGTTTCTGGCGCTGGTGGCGGTGGAAGCGATGGACATTATTTTCGCGGTGGATTCGGTGCCGGCGGTTTTGGCGATCACGCGTAATGCGTTCGTCGTTTATTCGTCAAACGTGTTCGCGATTCTGGGTTTGCGGGCGCTGTATTTCGCGCTGGCGGATCTGCTACCGCGATTGCGCTTCCTGCATCAGGGCCTGGCGGCAATTCTGGTTTTTGTGGGCGCGAAGATGAGCTTGAGCGAATGGTGGCCGGTTTCGGCGGCGGTTTCGTTGGGAGTTATTGTGGGAATCCTGGCGATTACCGTGGTTACGTCGATGCTGTTGCCAGCGGCGGGCGGACCGGCGAAATGATCCGCTGCATGCGCGCGCACTATCCCAAGTTAAGAACAAGTATGCGCGGCTCAGTCATTTCCTCGACGGCGTAGCGCAAACCTTCGCGGCCGATCCCGGAATCCTTCACGCCGCCGTAGGGCATGTGGTCAATGCGGAAGGCGGACATATCACCGGCAATCACGCCGCCCACTTCCAGATTTTCGAAAGCGGAAAACAGCAGCTTCGAATCGCGGGTGAAGACGCCGGCCTGCAGTCCAAAGGGCGAATCGTTCACGCGGCGGATGGCGTCGGCAAAGTCGTCGTAGGGCTCGACGATTACCACCGGCGCAAAAACTTCCTGGCAGCTGACCTTCATGTCCGCGCGGACGTTGGTCAGCACGGTGGGCTGCAATACCGCACCCTCGTCGCGCGGCGCCTCCGGCGTGCGGTTTTGCGCCGGCCGCGACGGCTTCTTCAATCCAGGAGGCCGCGCGTTGCGCCGCGGCCTCGCTGATCATGGGGCCGACGTCGGTGGCTTCATCGAGCGGATCGCCTACATGCAATTTCTTGACGCCTTCGAGCAGGCGCGCGAGAAATTGCTGCTGCACGCTGCGCTGCACGTAAATCCGCTGCACGGAAATGCAGCTCTGCCCGGCATAGGAGAATCCGCCAACGACGCAGCGATCGGCGGCGACATCTATGTCCGCATCGGAGTGCACGATCACTCCAGCATTGCCGCCCAGTTCCAGGGTGACTTTTTTCTTGCCGGACTTCCCTTTCAGCGCCCAGCCTACTGGGACGCTTCCGGTGAAGGTGAGCATCTTGAGGCGGTCGTCGCCGACCAATTTTTCTGCTTCTTGATTTGCTAGCGGCAGGACATTCAAGGCGCCGGCCGGCAAGCCCGCTTGCTCGACGACTTCAGCGAGCAGCAGCGATGTGAGCGGAGTTTGCGGAGCGGGCTTGAGCACGGTGGTGCAACCGGCGGCGATGGCCGGAGCGACTTTGTGCGCGACGAGATTGAGCGGGAAATTAAACGGCGTGATGGCCAGGATGGGCCCGAGCGCGAAGCGGCGCACGATTCCGGCGCGGCCTGCGGTGGAAGCCTGCCAATCGAGCGGCAACCATTCGCCGCCGATGCGCGTGGCCTCTTCGGCCGCGACGGCAAAGGTGAAAATCGCGCGATCGACTTCGGCGCGCGCGGTGCGGATGGGCTTGCCTGCTTCCAGCGCGATCAGGCGCGCAAATTCTTCGCGGCGCTTGCCGATGCCTTCGGAAATGGCGCGCAGGATGGCTTGCTTTTCATACCCCGGCATCTTGCGCGTGATTTGAAATGCGCGCTGGGCGGCGCGGACGGCTGCTTCGGCGTGGGCGGCACTGGCGCGATACGATACGCCGACTACGGCGCGGTCGTAGGGCGCCAATACTTCAAAGCGCTCGCCTTCGGTGAGCCATTTTCCGTCGAGATAGAAGCCCCAGGTTTTCACTGGCGTTTTTGTTGTGGTTCCCATGAGTGGTCCTCGAACTCAGGCCGTTACGAACTGAGACGTTCGTGCGGCCACTGCAAAACCTGTACTTCAGCGGCTAAAGCCGCGCACTCTCTGCCAAGCTTGTGTCGTGGCTGAAGCCACGACCTACAAAGCTCCCGGAACTCTAACGCGCTCAGCGAATTCTAATGCGTCCAGCGAACTTAGGCGTGGCGCGGAGCTGTTTCCACTTGCGATTCAGCGACGGTGGCCAGCGCGGATTCCAGAACGTTCAGGCCTTCTTCGAATTGCTCGGTGGTGATGATTAGCGGCACGAGGACGCGCAAGACGTTGCCGTAACTTCCGGCGGAGAGCAGGATCAGCCCGCGTTCGCGGCAGTGACGCAGCACCTGTTCGGTTTCTTCCTTGGCAGGCTCGCGTTGGTCCGCGGAACGAACGAGCTCCAGGGCGCGCATGGCGCCGAGTCCGCGCACGTCGCCGATCAGCGGCCAGCGCTTCTTCCATCCTCGCGCGCGGGAGTCGAATATTGCGCCTAATTGTTCGGCCCGCGCGGAGAGATTTTCGCGTTCGAGGATTTCGATCGCGGCCAGCGCTGCGGCGCACGCCAGCGGATTGCCACTGTAGGTGCCGCCCAGGCCGCCTACTCCCGGCGCGTCCATGATTTCCGCGCGGCCGGTGACCGCGGCGAGCGGCATGCCAGCGGCAATGGATTTCGCGCTGACCAGAATGTCCGGAGTGATGTGGTAACGCTCGGAGGCAAACATCGCGCCGGTGCGGCCGAATCCGGTTTGTACTTCGTCGGCGATGAAGAGAATTTCGTGACGCTTGCAGATTTCCTGCAGCACGGAGAAAAATTCCGGCGGCGGCGCTACGAAACCGCCTTCGCCCAGCACTGGCTCGACCACCACGGCCGCGACGGCTTCGGAAGCGACCACGCGTTTGAAAGTATCTTCCAGATGGTGCGCGCAGAAAAGATTGCAGTCCGGATATTGCAGCGAATAGGAGCAGCGGTAGCAATAGGCGTAGGGAATGCGGTAGATGTCCGTGGCGAAAGGCTCGAAGCCCGCTTTGTAAGGATGCGTTTTACTGGTGAGCGACATGGTCAGCATGGTGCGGCCGTGGAAAGCGTCTTCGAAGCAAATGATGGCCGGCCGGTGGGTATAGGCGCGCGCTATTTTCACGGCATTTTCGATGGCTTCGGCGCCGCTATTCAGCAGAATTGTTTTCTTGGCGAAATTGCCGGGCACCAGCGCATTCAGCTTTTCCGCCAGCGCGATATATTTCTCGTAGGGAGCGACGCTGAAGCAGGTGTGGATGAAAGCGTCGAGCTGCTCGCGAATGGCGGCGACCACGCGCGGCGCGCGATGGCCGACATTCTGCACGCCGATGCCGCCGGCGAAATCGAGGAAGCGATTGCCGTCCACGTCTTCCAGAATTGCACCTTCGGCGCGCGCGGCGAAAATCGGCGTGGCGTGGCCGACGCCGCGCGGCACAGCGGCCTGACGACGGCGCATCAGTTCCAGGGATTTGGGGCCGGGTATCGCAGTGCGCAATTGGATTGTGGGCATGTTAGTACCATCCGATAGGTTGTTCGTTCAGGTTGATGTGCACTTGCTTAGTCTCGAGATATTCTTCGATGCCCCAGGGGCCGAGCTCGCGGCCAAAGCCGGATTGTTTATAGCCACCCCAGGGCGCTTCAACGTAAGTGGGCTGCATGTGATTCACCCATACGATTCCGGCGCGCAAAGCTTTCACCACGCGAAAGGCTTTGAAGATATCGCGTGACCAGACTGCGGCGGCCAGGCCGTAGGGGGTGTCGTTGGCGATTTTGATGGCGTCGGCTTCGTTGGTGAATGGAATCACGGTGGCTACCGGGCCGAAAATTTCTTCGCGCGCGATGCGCGCGGAGTTGTCCACATCGTAGAAAATCGTGGGCTCAACGTAGAAGCCGTGCTTCATGTTCGACGGGCGGCCGCCTCCGGCTGCGAGCTTCGCTTCCCTCTTGCCGATGGCCTGATAGGCGCTGACGCGATCGAACTGTTCTTTGCTGACCAGCGGGCCCATTTTCGTTTCGCGTTCGAGCGGCGGGCCGAGGCGGATTTTTTTGGCTTTGGCGGCCATGGCTTCGACAAATTTGGAATAGATCGGTTTTTCCACCAGAATGCGGCTGCCTGCGGAGCAGACTTCGCCTTGATTGATGAAGACGCCGAACAGCGCGCCGTCAATCGCGGCTTCAAAGTCGGCGTCGGCGAAAAATATGTTGGGCGATTTTCCGCCGAGTTCGAGGGTGACGCGTTTTAGCGTGTCGGCGGCGAGCTTCACGATGGCTTTGCCCACCGCGCCACTGCCGGTGAAGGCGACTTTGTTTACGTCCGGATGCTTTACCAGCGGCGCGCCTGCGCCTTCACCGAAGCCAGTGATGATGTTGACGACTCCGGGCGGCAGGCCTGCGTCGGTGAGATATCCGGCGAATTCGAGTGCTGTGAGCGGAGTCTGCTCGGCGGGTTTCAGAACGCAGCAGCAGCCCGCGGCGATGGCTGGCGCGAGTTTCCACGCAGCCATCAGCAGCGGATAATTCCACGGGATGATTTGCGCGGCGACGCCGATGGGTTCGCGAAGGGAGAGGCTCAGCGCATTGTCCGGCACGGGATTTACGTGGCCCAAAACTTTGGTTGCCATGCCGCCGTAATATTCGAAGCAGGTGGCGGTATCGGCGATGTCGTACTCGGCTTCGACGATGGGCTTGCCGGAATTGCGGCACTCCAGATCGGCCAGGTGCGCGGCTTCCTTGCGAATGCGTTCGGCGAGGCGGAAGAGAATGCGGCCGCGGTCCTGCGCGGTGGTTTGCGGCCAGGCGCCGGAATTAAAGGCGGCTTTGGCGGCAGCGACGGCGCGGTCCACATCCTTTTCATCGGCTTCGGGAACTTCGGCGATGATTTCTTCGGTGGAAGGATTGATCACCGGGAAGACTTTGCCGCTGCGCGCGTCAACGAATTCGCCGTTGATGTACATTTTGTATTTGCGCACGGTTGCTTTTGACTTCGCGTGCTTTGCCGCGATTGCCTTGGCCTTGCTTGCCACGGAGCCTCCCTGCTGGTGCCAGTCTTCTGGATTAGATGCCGCTTGCCGGGGCTTGTGCGACTTTGCGCCGGCCGTACGCGTAGAAGAAAAATACGGCGAGGCCGATGAAAAATGCCGTGCCGCCGAACATCCAAGTCTCGTAGGACAGCAGTGATTTAATCTGCTGCGCCGGAAAAAACGCCAGTACGATGCCGAGCGTAGTGGTGACCAGGCCGCTACCTCCTGCGAGAAACAGCGTGGTCTTGCTATACAGGCCTTTGCCCGATTCCGCGGGATTCGCGGCGATTTTTAGCAGCGCGCCGAACATATATAGAAACGGGATGAGCTGCAGCACCACTGCCAGCGACAACAAGCGCTGAAACGTTTCCTGCACGCCCGAGCCGAAAGAATTCACCAGCACCAGAATCATGGACACCACGCCTTGCACGATCAGCGCGGCATACGGCGTGGCAAAGCGCGGGTGCGTCTTTCCCAACCAGCTGGGCATGTAAGAATCCAGACCCGCGACGAACGGAATGCGCGCCGAACCCGCCAGCCACGCCGATCCTATTCCCGCGATGGAAATACTGAGCATCAGCGCGAATGGCGCGACGATCCAATTTGCGCCAACGCGGCTGGCCATGTGACTAACGGCTTGCACGATTCCCTGCAGCACGTTGATGTCGCTCTTGCTGACGGCGATCAGCAGAGTCAACGTGGTGGCGATATACATCACGCCGGAGAGTATTCCGCCCCAGGCTACCGCGCCCGGCAAAGTTTTCTGCGGATCTTTGATTTCGTCGCCCATCACGGACGCCAGTTCCAGCCCCACCAGTCCAAAACAAATTACGCCAAAAGAATTCAGCACAAACCGCGGATTGGCGGGGATGCGAAAATCCGCGGCCGTCACCGTGGTGCCAAAACGCGAATACACGATCAGCCCCAGGCCGATCAAGACCGCGGCAGCGACGCCTGTGCCGATTCCGCCGAGATTATTGATCCACTTTCCAACGCCGAGGCCCACGATATTCAGAATCACCAGCAGCGCCATGAGCAAGAGCGACGCCACCACGGTGAACGTGGTATTTTCGGCCAGCGCCTGGTGGCCGGGGCCCAGCACGAAAACCGAGACGCCCACGAAATAGAGCATCACCGTCGGCACATACATCATGTTGTTGGTCCAGTAGCACCAACCGGACAGGAAACCGTGGAAGTCGCCGAAAACTTCCTTGGCCCACAAATAAACGCCACCTTCGCCGGGATAACGATGTGCCAGCTCGATCACGGCAATTCCCTGCGGCCAGAAAAAAAGCACGAGCGAAACCAGCCAAAGCCAAACTGTGACTCCACCATTCGCGGCGATGCTCGGCACCACGTTCAGATTGAACACCGCGACGACGAAGAGCGCGACGAGGTCCCAACGGCCGAGCGAACGCTTCAGATGAACCGTTTCAGTTGCGGCTGCGGCTGGATCGGCCAACGGGACTCCTCGTCAACTTCGTACAATGCGCGCAGGCGACGGATGCAAAACTCAGTGGCCGGCGCTGACTGCGACGTGCGGCTCTTGCTGCGCTTTCGCGAGAGCCGGCGCGATTTCGGCGAAGGTGGCGATGTGGCGGTCAATGTCCGCCTCGGTGTGGGCGACGGAAATGGTCCACTGCTCGTCCCACCAATAAGGTTGGGCCATGACGCCGCGATTGACCATGGCGAACCAGTAGTGGCGCCACAATTCGCTGTCCGCGTTGAGCCAATCACGATAATTGCGGATGGGCTTATCGAAGAACATCAGGGCGCCGTTGGAACCGGCGCCGATGGTGTAGGCATTCAGGCCGGTCTTGCTGATTTCCTTGTTGTAGCCATCGAGCAATTTTTTGTTGAGCTTGGTGACGTGGGTGTAGGCGTCTTTGGTCAACACTTCGCGGAAGGTAGCGAGGCCTGCGGCCATGGCGACGGGATTGGTGTTGTAGGTGCCGCCGTGAAAAACTTTGTGATCAGAAATTTGGCCCATCACCTGGCGCGTGGAGGCGAACGCCGCGAGCGAAAATCCGCCGCCGATGGATTTTGCCAGGCAGACGATGTCCGGTTTGACGCCGAAATATTCGCACGCTCCGCCGTAGCCGAGCTTGGCGCCGGTTTTCACTTCGTCGAAAATCAGCAGGGCGCCATTCTTTTTGGTAATTTCAAGCAACGCCTGGTGATAGCCGTCGGCCGGCATCAGGATTCCCACGTTCATCATGATCGGCTCGACGATTACCGCCGCGATTTCGCCGGGATACTTGGCGAAGAGGCGCTCGACGCCCGCGATATCGTTAAATTGCGCGATCAGAGTATTTTGTACGGTAGCTTTGGGGATGCCGGAGCCGCCCGGAACCGGCGTGGGGAAATTGGGGTCGCCAATTTCGCTGGCCTTGGGCTTCAGCGAAACGAGGACGGAATCATGCAGGCCGTGATAGCCGCCTTCCATCTTGATGATGCGATCGCGGCCGGTGGCGGCGCGAGCCAGGCGTACCGCGTGCATGGTGCATTCCGTGCCACTATTGCTGAAACGAACCATCTCGACGGGAAAACGCTGGCAGATTTCTTCGGCGAGTTCCCATTCGAGATCATGCGGCATGCCGAACATGGTGCCGGTGCCGAGTTTCGCCTGCACCGCCTTGACCACCGCGGGATGGCAATGTCCGGCCAGCAGCGCGCCGAAGCAAAGATTGAAGTCGAGATACTCGTTGCCGTCGATGTCGTGAATGTGTCCGCCTTTTCCATCGCGGACAAAAATCGGATAGGGATCGTAGGCGCGATAATTGCTGGCGACGCCCAGTGGCAAGCGGCCTTCGGCTCTGTGGTGCGCCGCTTTGGAACGCGGCGTGCGCTTTTCGTAAGTGTTAATTTCCTGCTGCAGCCCCTCGTGCATAACTGCCTCCAAATGCTGTTGCATTGGCCGACGCACGGCCCTGAGATTTGCCGCTACTGACCTAAGGTTTTACGTTCCAACGTCTGAATGTGAAACCGTGCTTTCTGAGCTCGCCGAAAAACGGGTTGGGCGGGACGACATTTTCCGGCGCCTGCACGCCCACGCCGGGAATTTCGCCGCGGCCGTGCATCACGGCGGCGATGGCGGCGGGAAAACCGGTGTCGCGGGCGACGGCGGAGAATTGCGGGCGCGCGGTGTGATCGGCCCACATTTCCATGGCCGCAGCGACGCGGCGCTTATCGGCGCGGCCAGTAACCACGACACGCAACGCTTCCACGTCCAGCGGAGTCTGCGCCGGAGCTTTTTTCTGCAGCAGCGCCAGCAGCACGGCGCGCGGCGCCACTTGCGTGCCATTGACGGCGAGCGGAGCACGGTCGGTGAATCCGACGTCCACCAGCGAGCGCACCAGACCCACCAACTTCGGATCGTAATTAATCTTAAAGAATACCTCGCGCACGCCTTTCTTGCGAAAGCTCTCGGCCAGGGTGCCCAGTTCGGAATGAATGGAATGGCGCAGCACGATTTTACCGATGGGCGCGGGAAAAGTTTCGGTTTCCGGCTCAGACAGCATCTCTTTTTCGACGTAGTGCCCGCCGACGAAATGGATCGGCGGCATGGTCAGCTCGTCCAGAATGGTGGCAATCGAAAACGAATACGCGACCGGGCTCGCGTATTGCTGCTGGTCCGCGCCCGCGTTGTACACTTTGATGGCGTCCACGCGATCGAGCGGGTCGGCCAGCGCGCGGGCCATCACGTTGGTGATGCCGGGAGCGCCGCCCATGCCGGGGATGGCGAGCTTGCCGATGCGGCGAAAATCGCGGTCGAGGGCGAATTGCTTGCGGGTCATGTGGTAGAGGCCGCCCAGGTCCATGTAATTGACGCGAGCGGCGAGGGCGGCGCGCATCACGTCCAGATTAAAATTGTATTGGGTGCAATTCACGACCACGTCGCAGCCGTGCAGGAGTTTCGCCAGTTGCGAGGTGGCGCGCACGTCCGCAAAGGCTCCGCTCGTGATGCTGCGCCCGAATTTTCGCGCTACTTCGTGTGCGCGGCCGCGATCGAAATCGGCGACGACAATACTTTTTACTTCGCGGGCGCCGCTGAGGTCGTAAACGACTGCGCGACCCATTAGACCCGCGCCTAGTACTACGATCTTCATTTCGGTTCGAGTCCCCTTGTGCCAGCGCTCGCTAGCAGCGCCCGGTAACAGCGCCCTTGGATGAGCGCCCCTGCAGCGGACCGCACGCAGCCGCACTGGCCCACCTTTATTACTATACCCCGTACGCCGTACGACCGCAGCGGCGCAGCAACCTGTCCCTACGCAACAAAGCGAGGGGTCCGCCAGGACGGACTCCCTCGCTCCTGTTGCCCACCCGAACGTCTAGAAGAACAGCTTCAAACCAAACTGCAGCACGCGCGGACCTTCGCGGAGGTTCAATATCTGGCCAAACGTACCGCCGCTAGCGGGACTGCCGTCGCTGAAGTCCCCGTCGGGGTTCGCAAACTGCGTATGGTTCCAGGCATTGTAGAACTCCGCGCGAAACTCGGTGTTCCAGCGCTCGTTGATGGCAGTGTTCTTCGCGATCACCAGGTCGGTGTTGCTGATCGCCGGGCCGCAGCACAAGGCATGCGGAACGTTTCCGAATAGGCCGGGATCCGGGTCGTTGATATTTGATGAGTCGATCAGCACGCCGCCATTGGTTTTAGGGTTTAGAAAATTAACCTTGCCCGTGACCTGAGGCGTGTTGGCAGATTCAAAATTGGCGCTGGTCATCAGCTCGGAATCGTTCTCATCCTGCACGCGAATCGGGAAGCCGCTTTGATAGGTGATGATGGCCGAGACCTGCCAACCGTTGGCGATCTTGCCTTTCAGGCCTTCGTACTTGGGAATGGGCAGCTGCCAAATGGGACTGAACACGAACCGATTCTTGGCGCTGAGCAGCGAATTTCCACGCGTAGCATTGAAGTTGATCGGGTTGAGTTCATTCTCGAAGGAAGCGCCCTGGTCAATGGCCTTGCTGAAAGTGTAAGACGCCTGGAATCCGAATCCGTGCTCGAAGCTGCGGTCGAGCGAAAGCTGCAGACCGTTGTAATTGGAATTGGCGATGGTGCCTTCGGCGAAAATGTTGCTGAAAACCGGGACGAGGTCAGGCGGGCAGGTGGGATTGACGGCTGCAGAACCCGCCAGCGGCAAACAATTCGGCGAGGAGTACTTGCGCGTGCCGACCAGGTTGATGCCATCGCTGCCGGGCGTGATGACGTTGGAGACGTTGGTGCCGCCGGGAAGGCAAGTGGGCCCAGCTGCGCCGTTGTACGGCAGATAAAGGCCGGTGCAGCCGGTGTAACCCGCGAGGCCCGGTTCAGCCGTGAACGTGGGGATAACGGTGTTGGCCGGGATGAAGTAGGAGCTATCGGCACCAAAAGGACCGCAGGTATTTGGGCCCAAAATATTGTTGAGTTCCAGGCACGTCTCCGGAGCGCCGTAATTGAGGTCGTGGGTCGCGAGCAAATGGTGAGCTTGCGTGCCCACGTAAGAAATGCGGAACACCATGGATTTGGAAACCTGGCGCTCGATAGTGAGGTTGTACTGCTCGGCGTATTGAGTCTTCAGGTGCGGATCGAATTCACCGAAGAGAAGAATCGGACGGAACGAAGCCCAGTCCACGCAGCCCTTGGGACCGGCTGAATCGGGACATGGGGTGGTCGGCGTCTGGTGATTCACGCCACCGAAAGGATTCGGGGAGAATGGGCCGGCGCTAGCGGGATCGACGGACTGCGGCACGAACGGCAAATTAAAGTTGGGGGCGTTCAGAGAGGAACTGCCGCCGAAGGGCGGCTCGGCGCTGAACTGTTCCAGGACGAGTTGTTCCATCGGATTGTAAAAAATTCCGAAGCCAGCGCGGATGCTGGATTTTCCGGGTCCGCCGAAAAGCTTGCCGAGAAAGCCTTCGGTGTTGTTGGGACTCCAGGCAATTCCAATGCGCGGAGCAAAGGACTTTGTAGTCCGTGGAGGTGAGCCCTTGGGGAACGCCTTTGTCGCCGGGGAAAACCAGCCCGGTGGGAAACGCGGAGTTCTGGGGGCTGTTGGGACCGCAATCGCCGGGATTGAAGCCGGCGGCTTCCGAACCACTCGTGGTAATCCAACAGGGATATTGTGTGGTGATCTGTCCGGGACGGAACGTCTGCAAGCGATTCTCGGTGTCGTAGAAAGGAGTATTCAATTCCCAGCGCAGACCGTAGTTCAGCGTTAGATTGGGTTTGATCTTCCAGCTATCCTGCGCGAACAAGTAGAAAGCCGTATTGCGAACATACTCGCCTTGGGCGGCGCCCTGGAGATAGGTGTTGGGAACGCCGAGGAAGTAATCGGCATAGGCGTTGCCGTAGCCCACGTCATTCGATCCGGTGGAATCGGGATTGGCGATGAAGGTGAACTCGCCGTTCACGTTGAAATAGAGAAATTGATTGAATTGGTGGCGGCTTACATCCACGCCGAACTTCAGGGTGTGCGCGCCAACGGTCTTGGTGAAATTGTCCGTCCACTGGAACGAATTGCCGACCTGAGGAAGTTCGCCTTCCCAGTTATTGCCGATCTCAAAGCCGCCGCTGACGCCGATGTATGGCAATCCGACGTGGCCGGGAAGGTTGGTGGTGATGCCCTGCCCGGGATTGCCGGGGCTGGTAAAACAATTGGCCGCGGGAATTGCGGCGCCGCAGGAGTCTTGCACGCTTTGCAGCGTGTTAATGGGATGGTTGAAGCTGCCCTGGCCTTCGCGGAAGTAGCCGAAGTGGAATTCATTGACGGCGGTAGAACCTAAAGTCCAGGTATGGGTAATGTTCCATTGCTGAGCGCGCGTGGAGGTGAGGCCGGCAAAACCAGGGAGGTTATCGCCAGCGCCCTGGAACTGAGCGAAGGGCTCGGTTACGGACTCGTTGTTGAAGAAATAGTAGATGGAAAGTTGTTGCGTGGGGGTGAGCTTGTGGTCCACGCGAACGGTGAATTGATTCACGTAATCGGGCCGGCTCGGAATCGTGGTTAGCGTTCCGGTGCCGAACGGTGCGACGTACTTGTTGTAGATGGCCAGCGCCGTGGGATCAAAGCATTGGATGGGAACCGCGCCACCAGGAAAGATCGCGCTGTATTGCGTGCCCGCTGCGATGGGGGCGCCTCCTTCGGTGGTGACAGCTTGTTGGCAAGTTGTGGTGCCGCCGCCCGTGGTGCGATTCGCGAGCTGCGTGGCGAATGCCTGGTCGTTGATGGTGTTAATTGTTGAGAACCCGCCACCCGGTCCGAAATTGCCGGCGGCTTCGTCGGCTGTGGGGAGGTTCACCGTGCCGGACGATTCGCCCATAATTTGGCGATTGCCTTCGTAGGAAGCAAAAAAGAAGGTGCGGTCCTTCTTTATCGGCCCGCCGAATGTTCCGCCGAACTGATTCTGGTGATAAGCGGCGACGGTGGTGTCGAAATAGCCGCGGGTGTTGAGATCGTTGTTGCGCAGAAATTCGTAAACGTCGCCGTGATATTGGTTGGTGCCGGATTTGGTGACGACGTTGACCACGGAGCCGGAGTTGCGGCCGTATTCGGCGTCAAACGTGTTGGTGAGTACGCGAAACTCTTCGATGGCGTCCGGCGAAGGCTGAATGGCGGGACCGTTGACGAACAGGTCGTTGGCATCGCCACCGTTCACCATATAGTTGTTGGAACGGCCGCGGCCGCCATTGACCGAGACAACGCCGGGATTGCTGCTGCCGTAGAAAAGATCCGCGCCGAGTTGCGATTGCACGCCGGGCTGTAGCTGGAGGAGTTGGTAGGCGTTGCGGGTGCTGAGGGGCAGTTCGCGAATGGACTGGCTGTCCATAACCGCGCCGAGCTGCGTGCTGGTGGTTTCCACTTGCACGGCGTTGGCTTCGACGGTCACCGTGTCGCTCTTGACGCCGACGGTGAGGGTGACGGTGATGAAATTGACGTGGCCGATGGAGACGACCACCGTTTTGACGACGAAACTCTTGAAGCCCTGCGCTTCGGCGCTCAGGTCGTAGGTGCCGACGACCAATTCGGGAATATCGAAGGCGCCGTCTTTGTCGGAAGTTACCGAGCGCTGGGAATCGGTGCCGTTCAGCGTTACCGTGATGGTCGCTCCCGGCACGATGGCGCCGGATGGGTCATTCACGATTCCGCGAATCGAGCCGTTCGTCTGCCCCCAGGCAGAGCCGCCACCGAACAGCCCCAGCAATGCCAATAGGTACACCCCTAACCGGCCCGTCGTTTTCATCGCCGCTCCTTTGAGAAAAGCTGGCGCCACCCCCGGCCCCCGACGCCTCACCTTGAGTTTTTCGGTTGCAGCTTGAGAAAAAACCTTACTATAATCCGCGAACGTTAGAAGAAGGCCAGCGGGTTGTCAAGGGGAAACTGGATTGGCGAGGAAGCGGACGCGGACGCACCCGGTGAAGGCTGCTCGGGCGCAGGAATATTTGCGGATCAGCGACGTGGCGCGCAGCGTGGGCGTGTCGCCGTCGATTTTGCGAACATGGGAAAATCTTGGCCTGGTGACACCGCAGAGGACGCGCAGCCAGTATCGGCTCTACACGCAAGCGGACGTGCGCATACTGAAACGCGCGCAATACTTGCGACGGGTACGCGGGCTTAACGCGCCGGCCATCGTGCATCTGCTGAAGCGCGAGGGCGTCTTGCCGGCTTCCGGAGCGCGGCCCAAAGCCGCTCCGATCGGTCCGCGGCTGCGGCGAATGCGTTTGCGGAAAGGATATTCGCTTGCGAAGGTGGCGCGGGCTGCGGGCGTCTCGGTGGGATTTCTCAGCGCGCTGGAACGCGGGCAAATGACCGCATCTGTGGCTACTTTGCGGCGAATTGCGCGTTTTTATCGCATGAATATTCTGGCGCTGTTTGATCCTTCGAATTCAAATCCCGGACGAGTGCGGCCGGCGGATCGCAAGGTGCTGGATGCCGGACCGGGCGTGCGCATGGAATTGCTGGCGTGGGGCAATACTTTGATGGAGCCGCATCTTTTTCGGATCGCGCCTTCCTCCGGCAGCGGCGAATCGTATGCGCACGACGGCGAGGAATTTCTGCACATCCTGAAAGGGGCGCTGGAGATTTCTTTGGCGGATGGCGAGCGGCAATTATTGCAGGAAGGAGATAGTTTTTATTTTGAAAGCAATAATGCGCATCGCTGGAAAAATCCGGGCAAGAAGGAAACTTTGGTTTTGTGGATCAATACGCCGCCGACTTTTTGATGCGCGCGGGGCGGCAGATGCAAAAAACGGTGGCAACTGATTTAAAGATTGAATCGCGGCGGCGTGGTGGTTTCGTGCACTTTGAACGCGCCCGCGGGAGCGCACCAGTGAATGACAGACGATGGGGCGGAACAATATTTTCGCTTAGTATTCTGGCGGCGGTGGTGGTGCTGGCGGCGGGCGGTTGCGCCAAGAAGACGCCGGGCCTCAGCCTGCTGGTCTGGGAAGGCTACGCCGATCCTTCTTACCTGCGCGCGTTCGAGGAAGCGCATCAGTGCAAGATCAGCGCAGCGTATATGGGTTCGAGCGATGAGCTGGTGGCCAAGCTTCGCGGCGGCAGCGCCAGCAATTACGACGTGATTTCGCCTTCGAGCGACGTGGCGACGATGATCGCTTCCGCGGGGCTCGCCGCGCCGCTCGATCTGGCGAAGCTGCCAGCGTACGCGCAGCTGTCCGAACGGTTGCGCAACATGCCGCTGGTGCGCGTGAATGGCAATGTGTATGGGGTGCCGTTTACGTGGGGGCCGAATCCCCTGCTCTACGACACCACTTATTTCGCGAAGCCGCCCGAAAGCTGGGCCGTGCTGTGGGACCCGAAACTGAAAGGCAAAATTTCGGCGTGGGATGAGCTTTCGACGATGTACATGGCCGCGCAGGTGCTTGGATATGATCAGCCCGATCCCAATCACATCTACAATCTGAGCGACGCGGAACTGGACAACGTGCGCAAGAAACTGATCGAGCTGAAACCGAATATTCGCAAATTCTGGTCCACGGGCGGCGAGCTGACGAATTTATTTCAGAATCACGAAATTGTGGCGGCCATGGGCTGGCCGCTTACCACGAACCAGCTGCGCGCAGCCGGATTCCCCATCGGTGAAACGATCCCGAAGGAAAACACCACGGGATGGATTGACCATCTGATGATCACCACGGCGAGCGAGCATAAGGCGCTCGCCACGGAATTTCTGGAATACATGATCGAGGCGAAAACGCAAAAGATGGTGACGGACGTCACCGGATACGACCCCGCCAACCCGCACGCCGCGGAGTTAATGACCGACGAACAGCGGAAGTCGTTACACCTGGACAACGTGGACGAATACATGACGCGCATTTATTTTTGGCAGAACGTGCCGCGGCGCGACAAGTACAACGAAATCTGGAACGAAATAAAGGCGGCGCAGTGAACGACGCCGCTTTTACTGCGGGTCCGGCGGGCACGGCGGCGGCCGGGGCGGCTGCGGCGCCGATCCTTTCCGTGCGCCAGGTCATAAAGCGTTTCGGGCAGCGGCCGGTGCTGCGCGGGATCAGTCTGGACGTGGCCAGCGGAGAATTTCTTACAATTCTTGGTGAAAGCGGATCGGGAAAAACTACTTTACTGCGCCTGATAGCCGGATTCGAAGATCTGGACAGCGGCGAAATCTGGATGGGCGCGGAGCGGCTGGACCGAATTCCTGCGCATCGTCGCCAGGTGAACACGGTTTTTCAAAGTTACGCGATTTTTCCGCATCTTTCCGTGTTCGAAAACGTGGCGTACGGCCTGCGCGCGAAAAATACCGCGAAATCTGAAATCCCTTCGCGCGTGACGCAGGCGCTGGCGATGGTGAAGATGGGCGAATTCGCGCAAGCCGCTCCGGGAAAACTGAGCGGCGGGCAACAGCAGCGCGTGGCGCTGGCGCGTGCACTGGTGAATCGCCCGCGCGTGCTGCTGCTGGATGAGCCGCTCTCGGCGCTGGACGCGAATTTGCGCCGGCAGATGCAAGTAGAGCTGAAGTCGCTGCAGCGCGAAGTGGGCATTACTTTTATTTTTGTTACGCACGACCAGGAAGAGGCCATGGCTTTGTCGGACCGCGTGGCGCTGCTGCGCGCCGGGCGATTGGAGCAGGTTGCGGCGCCGCGCGCGATTTACGGAGAGCCAGCGACCGCCTACGCCGCGCAGTTCATCGGACAGACCAACCTGCTGCGCGCGGAAGTGAACGACGGAATCGCCCGCGCCGGCACCATCGTGTGGCGCGCGTTCGGCGCGTCTGGAAAGGCGACCTACTCGCTGCGGCCGGAATGCATTCGGCTGGTGAATGATTCCGCCGGGACGCCTTTCGCCGACGCGGACGCTGCCGTCGCGCGTTTTCGTGGGCGCATTCGCAACCAATCGTTTGGCGGCGCGATGGATTTAATCGAAATTGATTGCGGCGGGGCTCATGCGGTGCGCGCGCGCATCGCCAATCCCGGAATCCTCAGCGGCGAGCGCGAATTCGAGTTTGCGGCGAGCGATGCAGTGCGCGTGCGCGAGGGAGAGGCCGACTAGCCATGTACTCGCGCGCGTACAAAGCCGGCGTGACGATCCCTCCGCTGCTGTGGGTGACTGTTTTTCTGCTGGTGCCGTACGCGATTCTATTTTGCTACAGCTTCTGGTCCGTCTCTTCCGCGCAAGTAATTGTGCACAACTGGAACTTGCAGAATTATCTGCAGCTGGTGCGCAATCCGATTTATCTGCAGGTGCTGTTCCGTTCGATGCGGATTGCGGGTTCGGTCACCGTGTTGGCGCTGCTGCTGGGCTACCCGCTGGCTTACTATCTTTCTTTCCACGCGGCGAAGCGCAAGGATTTGCTGTACCAACTGGTGATCATCCCGCTGTGGGCGAGCTACCTGGTGCGCGGGTATGCGTGGAAGACAATTCTGGGGAGCGATGGGGTGCTGAACGGATTTCTGCAATACCTGCACATCACGCACCGGCCGGTGGAGTTTTTTCTGTACAGCCCGTTCGCGGTGATCATTACTTTGACGCACATTTATACGCCATTTACGCTGCTGCCGATTTACGCTTCGCTCGAACATATTCCGCGCAATCTGGTTGAGGCTTCGCACGATCTGGGCTCTTCGCCGTGGTCCACGTTTCGCCGCGTGATTCTGCCGCTCTCGCTGCCCGGAGTTCTCGCCGGCGCTACATTTGCATTCGTATTAACGTTGGGAGATTTTCTGGCGCCGTTGCTGGTTGGCGGACCGAGTGGGATCATGATTTCGAATGTGGTGGTGAGTTTGTTCGGCGCGGCCTACAACTGGCCGCTGGGCGCGGCGATTTCCTTCTGCATGATGCTGCTGGTGGTGACACTGCTGTTCATCACTGAACGCCTGGAAAAAAGGCTGGCGATTTCATGAGTGCAGGATCGCAGTCACGACGCGCGCCGCTGTTGCTGAGCGCCTATGCGTTTCTGGTGTACGCGTTCTTGTATTTCCCGATCATCGTTCTGGTCGTTTATTCGTTCAACGGCTCCGGCGTCGGCGGCTTTCCTCCCGCGCGCTGGACGCTTGACTGGTATCGCCAACTTTTCGGGGATGGCGCGCTGTGGGAAGCGGTGCGGAACAGCGTGGTCGTTGCCGCGGTAGCTGTGGCGATTGCGTTGGGACTGGGATTGCCGGCCGCTTTGGCGCTGGACCGCACGGATTTTCCCGGCAAGGCGATCTTCCGCCGCTTAGTGCTGCTGCCGCTGATTCTTCCGGGCATCATCACCGGCCTTTCGCTGCTGATGCTGTTCGTGGCCATGGGAACGAAACTCAACCTGGTGACGATCACGCTGGGCCACGGCACCGCGCTGATTTCAGTAGCCACGACGGAAATTTTCGCGGGGCTGCAAAAGCTGGAGCGCGCGCAGGAAGAGGCTTCGCTGGATCTGGGCGCGAATCATTGGCAGACGTTCTGGCGCGTAACGCTGCCAAATTTGCGCGTATCGCTGGTCGCGGCGGGGTTGCTGATTTTCACGCTTTCGCTGGACGAAATCGCGGTGAGCTTTTTCCTGATTGGGCGAGACAACACACTGCCGCTGGAAATCTGGTCGCGGCTACGCCGCGGCATCACACCGGAAATCAACGCCATCTCCACGCTGATTCTGGTGTTTTCCATCGGCATGATTTTGCTGTGGTACCGCTTGCGAACTCGTTTGCAGGGCGCTGACGAAGCCGCCGCGCCGCTCGCGCCCGCCTCCATCGAAGGAGAAACCGCATGACCGAAACGCGCAGGGATTTTTTGAAATTTGTCGTGGCCGGGTCGGTCGCCGCGGGATGTCCTGTAAATCATTTGCTGCTCGCGGCGGAAAGTGGGCCGAAAGCGCAAGTGGACGGCGATCATTTCGCAATCTGCCATGAAGTGCGCGACGGCCAGCAGTTCGATAAGCCGGCGGTATCCAGCCGTCACGACGTGGTGGTCGTCGGCGGCGGGGTGAGTGGCATGAGCGCCGCCTATTTTCTGCGCGGCCGCGATTTTCTGCTGCTGGAAAAGGAACCGCACTGGGGCGGGAACGCGTACCTGGAGGAATATCAAGGCCAAGCGTTCGCCGTCGGCTCGGCCTTTGACGAAAAGGATTCCGCCAGCGAGAAACTGGCGCGCGAAATCGGCCTGATCGAATTAGCGATTAATTCCCCGGATCCCACGATCGTCGAGGGAAAGTGGGTGCCGGACACGTGGCGCGGCGGATTGGATCAGCTTCCCTACTCCGAAGCCGTGCGCGAAAGCTTCAAGAAATTCCGCACGGAGATGAAGGCGCTGGATCCCGGGAAAAACGCGCAACAGCTGGACAGCGTGCCGCTCACGAATTATCTGAAGGGCCACGCGCCGGAAATCAAGCAATGGTGGGACGCTTACGGTTTGTCGAATTGGGGCGCGAAAGTCGGAGGACTCCTCGGCGCTGGTCGCGGCCGGTGATTTGCAGGACATGACCGCCGACGAGGACATTCGCAGAACTTTGCCGGGCGGCAACGGCGCTCTGGCACGCCAACTGGCAAATACGCTGCAAGCGAAATACGGGGAGCAGATGATCAGCGACGCGACCATTGTGTCCGTGGACCCGCAAAAAGATGCGGTGCACATCACTTTCATGCAGGCAGGCCAGTTGCGCACCGTCGCCGCGAAATACGTGATCATGGCCACGCCGAAATTCATCACCGCGCGCCTGATCCCTTCGCTGCCCGACGCGCAGCATGAAGCCATGATGTCGTTCCGGTACTGCCCCTATCCCGTGATCAACATGATTTTCGACAAGCCCATCTACAATCGCGCTTACGACACCTGGTGCCCCGGAAACGCGTTCACCGATTTCATCGTCGCGGATTGGGTAATGCAAAAACAGCCCGGCTACGTGCAGAAAAATAATATTCTCACTTTCTACACGCCGATTTCGGAATTGCATCGTGACCGGCTGCTCACCGTGGACGGCTGCCAGAGAATCGCGGAGCGAGTGCTGGGGGATTTTCAGAAGCTGGCACCCGAATTCAGCGGCGCCGAACCCATTGAGGTGCACATGTATCGCCGCGGCCATCCCATGTTCTTGCCCACGCCGGGAATATTCACGAAAGTGATTCCGGTGGCGAACCAGCCTTTCGGGCGCATCGCTTTCGCCAATACTGATTCGGTGGGGCCGGTATCCGATATTTCCGGAGCGGTAGAGGCCGCGCAACAGGCCGTGGAGTGGACGGAAAAACAGATGGCTGCGCCGGCCACGTCGCATGCGCATGCTCGTGCGACGGCAAAATCGGCCGCCGCCGCGCCAAAGTGATCGTCAGGACTCACGACGCAAAAAAAAGGCATCCGGGGAGAGAGCCGGATGCCTTTTTGAAATCTTCCGCACCAGAGAAAGATTTTGTGGTCACGCCCCGCGACAGCTGATCGAACTACAGCTTGCCTGCCACATGCAAATTGTGCACGCCGGAGAAAATCGAAAGGCCGGTGCTGACCGTCTGCGGCATCCACCAGAAACGCCGCAGCAAGGAATATTCGCTGCGCTGCATGTGGTACGCCACCAAGTCGAGGACCAGCGGCGTCAACTGTGTCGCCGCGTAGATCGCTGCGGAGCCGGCGAACGGCCGCAGCATGGGATTATCTTCCACGGCGCCGTGGCCTACCGCCTGGCGCGTGCTGTACGCATCGAAAGCTGCCGCGCCGTGTTGCATTAGCGCCAGCGCCAACCATTGGCGCCGTGAAGGCTGCGAGAGCGCCTCGCGGAATCTATTTTCTTTGGTGGCAGGTTCGGGAATGCGTACGGTGGAAAACGACTGCGCATCGCCAGACGATTCAAACGCCACGGTCTTCAGACTGCTGGAGAATTGGCTCTTGGAATCCGAAGTGACGAGGTGCACCTGGTCGAGATTGATGTGGGTGGAAGACGATTCTGTGGTGGAGGCGATGTAATCTTCCTCAACCGCAACGGGTGGATGTGAGCTCACAGGGGCGCTCTCCTTGAAAGAGTTGACAGAGACTGCGTGAAGCACAGGCATCTGCGCGCCAACCGTTTGAGCCGGTGGAGCAAAAGATTGAAACTGAAGCAAGAGCGCTGCGACGGCCAATACCATGGAGGGGGTCTCCTGTAATCGCCTAACGCGGTACAGGAGTGCACGGGCAGGACCAACGTGGCGCAGCAGCGTATCCCACGTCTTTACAGCGGCTTCCGCGGGAAGTGACGCGGTTTGACCATCGCTTTGCGGGCGAGGAAAGGAAATCCCTTTCCCTTGACCAGTACTGCCGTTACCCTGCTAACTCGCTGAATCACTTAAACCTATGGCCGCGCGCTTCGCGTCACTTTCGCTTTTGTGGGCGTGCGCGCAGGGTTTTGGGGCTTGTCCGAGCGGGCGAAATTGCTAATGAAAGGCGTGCAGGGAGTGCGGCGCGACCTTGCAGAGTGGGAGATGCTGCGCGTGCTGCTGGTCTGCCCGGCGAGTTAGAGCGCTGCCAGGCTTTCCCGCGCCGCGGCGATCGTGCGGTCAATATCGGCGTCGGTGTGGGCAGCGGAAACGAATAAGGCTTCGTACTGCGAAGGCGGCAGGAAGATTCCGCGCTCCAGCATTTCCTGGAAAAACTTGCCGAACTTTTTCGTGTCGGATTTTTTGGCGTCGTCGTAGTTGCGTACTGGGTGCTCGCAGAAGAACAGCGTCAGCAGGGATCCGGCTACGTTCACTTGCCCGGGTGATGCTCGCTTCCTGCATCGCGGCGCGGAAACCTTCCGCCAGCCGCTGCGCTCTGCGGTTCACTGCGTCGTAAAATCCGGGCGCTTCCAATTTTGGCAGCGTCGCCAGTCCCGCGCGCATCGCCAGAGGATTGCCTGAAAGCGTGCCGGCCTGATACACCGGTCCGAGAGGAGCGACGCGCTCCATGATGTGCCGCTTGCCACCGTAGGCTGCGACCGGAAGCCCGCCGCCGATAATTTTCCCCATGACCGTGAGATCGGGATCAATTTTGTAAACGCTTTGCGCGCCGCCATAGGCCATGCGGAATCCGGTAATCACTTCGTCGAAAATCAGCAGCGCGCCTTCCCTTTTGCTGATTGCGCGCAGACCTTGCAGAAATTCGGGCGCCGGCTCCACCACTCCCATGTTTGCGGCTACCGGTTCCACGATGATCGCGGCGATTTTTCCCTGGTGCTGGCGAAAAAGTTTCTCGACACCGGCCAGATCGTTGTACGGCGTGTTCAAAGTGAGCCGCGCGAACGCTTCCGGCACTCCTGGACAAGCGGAGATACCCAGCGTCGCGAGCCCCGAGCCTGCTTCGGAAAGAAATCCGTCGGAGTGGCCGTGGTAGCAGCCCTCGAACTTGATCACCAGGTCGCGTTCGGTGAAAGCGCGGGCCAAGCGCACCGCGGACATGGCCGCTTCCGTGCCCGAGCTTACGAAGCGCACCATCTCCACGGACGGAACTGCGCGCGTGATTTTTTCACCCAGCTCAATTTCCAGCGGCGAGGTCATGCCGTAGCTGGTGCCGCGCCCCGCTTGATCGGAAACCGCCGCGACCACGTCCGGATGCGCGTGGCCCAGAATCAGCGCGCCCCAGGAGCAGACGTAATCGAGATATTCGCGGCCGTCCACGTCGAAAAGGCGGGTGCCGAGCGCATGGTCGATGACCAGCGGCGTGCCGCCCACGGCGCGAAATGCGCGCACCGGACTATCCACGCCGCCGACTAGGGTTTTCTTGCCGCGCTCAAACATTTCGGTGGAACGCGGGCGCGCATTGGCGTGTGCTTTTGCTGCCACGCCGTCGCCGCCGGCCGATTTTTCCTGCGCGCTTTTTACCGTCTCGCTCGCCATGATTTCCCGTGGCACTCCTGCTGCGCGTTCAACTCAGCTCAACAATTCTTGAGCCAGCGCGCCGCATCTTTCGCGTGATAAGTGAGAATAATATCCGCGCCCGCCCGCTGAATCCCCGTGAGAATTTCCAGCACCACGCGTTTTTCGTCAATCCAGCCATTGCGCGCCGCCGCTTTCACCATGGAATATTCTCCGCTCACGTTGTAGGCGCCCAGCGGCACATCGAAGCGCTCGCGCACGCGCTGCACCACGTCCAGATAGGGCAGCGCGGGCTTCACCATGATAATGTCCGCGCCCTCTTCCAGGTCCAGCGCCACTTCGCGCAACGCTTCGCGCACGTTGGCCGGATCCATCTGGTAGCTGCGGCGATCTCCGGATTGCGGCGAAGATTGCGCCGCTTCGCGGAACGGTCCGTAAAAGCTGGAGCAATATTTCGCGGCGTAAGAAAGTATGGCCACGTCCTCGAAATTGTTTTCGTCTAGCCGCTGCCGGATCGCGGCCACGCGGCCGTCCATCATGTCCGAAGGCGCCACCAGGTCCGCCCCGGCGCGCGCGTGCGAAAGCGCCGCATCGGCGAGCAGCACCAGGCTGGGGTCGTTCAACACTTCGCCATCTTTCATCACGCCGCAATGGCCGTGGCTGGTGTATTCGCACAGGCAGACATCGGCAATCACCAACAAATTCAACTTTGCTTTGCGGATCGCTTCAATCGAGCGTTGCACCGCGCCATGAGCGTCGGCAGCTTCGGTGCCCAGCTCGTCCTTATGTTCCGGCAAGCCGAACAAAATCACCGCCGGAATTCCCAGGCCAGCGACTTCGCGACATTCTTCCACAATTTGATCCACGGATTGCTGATAGATCCCCGGCATCGAGCTTACTTCCGTGCGCACGTTCGTTCCGGGGCAAGCGAACATTGGATAGACCATGCCGCTCGCGCTCAGCCGCGTTTCGCGCACGAACCCGCGCAAAGCTTCGTTGCGCCGCAAACGGCGCGGCCGGTGAATGGGAAATGTCATGCGCTCCTCGGTTGCTATTTTTGCCGCTGGTAATATTTGGCGATCGCGTCCGCCAGGCCGGCCGAAGACGCATCGTTCGCTTCGATGGCCACGCGCGCGCCTGCCTCACGCAAGGCGCGCGTGGTGGTGGAGCCGATCGCCGCGAATTGCACGCGTTCGGAAAGCGCGTTCAATTCCGGCGCGGGCACGAACGCCGCCAGATTGTGATATGCCGAAGGGCTGGCAAAAACAATGGCGGCAACTTCCGCCTTGCGCAGCGCACCGAGAATTTCCGGGTCGAGCGACGCGGGCCGCAGCGTGCGATAGGCCACCACTTCTTTCACCTGCGCGCCGGCTTCGCGCAAAGCATCGGGCAAGCCGATCGTCCACGCGATCGCTGCGCGGCAGCAGCACGCTCTTTCCCACCATCTGAATCGCGCAGTTCCGCAGCCAGCGATTCTCCGGTCTGCGTTTGCGCCACATAATCCACGCGCAAATCTAAGTTTTTGGCGGCCTGCGCCGTGGCCCAACCCACGGCCGCAACCTTGGGCCGCAGCGCCTGCACGGGCTGCACGTGCGACAACTCACAGGCGCGCAGAAAAACGAAGCGTACCGCATTCTGGCTGGTGAAAAGAATCCAGTCGAAGTCCTTCTTGTTTTTCATCGCGGCGTCCAGCTCGGTGGAATCTTCCGGCGGGGCGAAGCTTACCGTGGGCATCAGCAGCACTTCCGCGCCGAGATTTTCCAGCGCGTCAATAAGCTCCTGCGATTGTTCTGGCGCGCGCGTCACCACCACGCGCTTGCCTGCGAGAGGCTCGCCGGCGTGTTTTTCGCTGCTCGAAGATTTTTCAGGCTTGTCCAACGGATCTTCCCACCATTCGCAGCAGCCGGTCGGCGCCGGAAGCCAGCAACTCCACCGCTACTGCGCGTCCCAGATTCTCCGCATCGGCTGCGGAGTTGCAAACTTTTTCGGCGCGCCCGCGAATGCATTGCGCGCCATCTTCAGACAGCACGCGGGCATCGAGGACCATCGCGCCATTTTCCATGCGCGCCCACGCGCCCAGCGGCAGACGGCAGCCGCCCTGAACCTCGGCGAGCAGGGCGCGTTCGGCTTTCACTGCCCGCATCGTATCCTGATCCATCAACAGATCCAAAATCTTGAACTCCTCGCGGCGCCGCTCGCAGAATTCCACGCCCAGCGCGCCCTGCCCCACCGCCGGCAGCATCACCTCCGGCGAGAGCACTTCGGTGATGCGCGACGACAAACCCAGGCGATCGATGCCCGCCTTGGCTAGCACGATCGCGTCATATTCACCTGCTGCAACTTTGCGTAGACGCGTATCCACGTTGCCGCGCAGCTCCGCGATCTGGAAATCCGGCCGGAACAAACGCAGCTGCGACGCGCGCCGCAGACTGCTGGTGCCAATGCGCGCGCCCTGCGGCAATTGCCCGAGGGGTTCGCCGCGATGCGAAACCAGAGCATCGCGGGGATCTTCGCGTTTGAAAATCGTGGCGATCCGGCAAGCGGCGGAAAACTCCGTGGGCACGTCCTTCATGCTGTGCACGGCCAGGTCCGCGCGGCCATCCAGCAGCGAATCTTCCAACTCCTTCGTGAAAATTCCGATCACGCCGATTTGTTGCGCGGGGACCGCCGCATTTTGATCGCCGGAGGTCTTGATCACCACAATTTCAGAGTCCAGGCCGCAGGTTTTCTGCAGCGCCTCGCGGAAATGATTGGCCTGCCACAACGCCAGCGCGCTGCCCCGTGTGCCGATGCGCAGCGGCGTCACTTTTTGCCACCCTCGAGCCCGAACAAATGGCGTATCGCTTCCAGCCCGGCCAGGCGTCCGCGCATTCCGCGGCCGTGCTGCAATTTTTGCTGCGGCTCTTCCAGCAGCCGCTCGATTAATTCCTCGGTAATGCGGGCGATGCGGTCGCGCTCCTGTGGAGTCACGTCGTCCATTTCCTTCAGCTTCTCGCGTATCACCATTTCGCGGTGCTGATGAAATTGCTCGCGCAGGTCGTTCACGATGGATCCGGCTTCCAGCGCCCCGCGCCACGCTTCGAATTTATCAATGTGCTCGGCAATGATTGCTTCGGCGCGCGGGACTTCGGACTGGCGCGCTTTCTTGTTCTGCTCGACGATTTCGCCCAGGTCATCAATATTGTAAAGATACAAATTGTAAAGGCCCGCGGCGGATTCCGCCACATTGCGCGGCACTCCCAGATCCACGACGAACACCGGCCGGCCCGACCGCGCGGCGATCGCTCGTTCCAGCAATTCGCGCGTCAGCACCGGCGCCTTCGCGCTCACCGAGGTGACGATAATATCCGGCACGCCCAGCACCGCTTCCAGCGATTCCCACGCCACAGCCTCGCCGCCGACACGCTGCGCCAGTTCGGCCGCGTGGTCAAACGAGCGATTGATCACGCGCAAATTTCCGATGCCGCGATTACGCATGTGCTCGACGACCTGCTCCGCCACCGCGCCGGCGCCCAGGATCAGCGCCGAATGCCCTTTCAAGTTGCCGAAAACCCGTTCGGCGAGCTTCACGCCTGCCAGCGCCACGGACATCGGGCGCGCGCCTACTTCCGTCTCGCTGCGCACGCGCTTGCCCACTTCCAGCGCGCCCTGGAAAATGCGGTTCAGCACCGGGCCAGTGGCGCCGTGATCGAGCGCCTGATTGTAGGCCGTCCGCAGCTGCCCCAGAATTTCCGCTTCGCCCAGCAGCATGGAATCCAGGCCTGCGGCGACGCGAAACAAATGGCGAACAGCATCCGGCCCGGCCCAGCGATAAAAACGGCCTTGCAGTTCGTCATGCGGAATTTTGTGGAACGAGGTGAAATATTCTTCCATCGCCGCGGCGGTGGACGGCGCGAAATCTCCCGGCACGCCATACAGTTCGCTGCGATTGCAAGTGGAAACGACCACCGCCTCTTCCAGAATTCCGCGCTCCTTCAATTCATCCGCGGCTTGCAGCGCCTGCTGCGAAGTGAAAACGATCCGTTCGCGCAGCTCGACGGGCGCGGTGCGATGATTGCAGCCGATCAGCGCGACTTGAATGCGGATCGCGCCGGCGCGGTTCGGGTTGGTGGCAGTGGGCATCAGAGGAACCGGTGAAATTTCGTAAGATATAAATTTACAAATGTGTAGCTGAACAGCACGATGAGGAAATTCATCGCGCAAAGCAGCGCCGCGCGCGCGCCGCGCCAGTTGGCGTTGCGCGAAAGCAGCAGGTAGGCCGCGTACACGCCCAGTATCGCCAGCGTGACAATCACCTTCGGATCGCCGAACGAATAGCTGCCACGCAGGCGGTGCTCCCAGATTAGTCCCATGGCCACGCCGAAAATCAGCGCCACTAATCCCACGTACACGCTGCTGCGCGCCATGCGCTCCAGCACGTCCAGCGCTGGAAATCGCCAGAACGCGACGCTGAGGCGCCGCGAACGCAGCACGCGGTCCTGCACCAGATAGATCACGCTGAGCACGAAAGAAAGCGCGAATGCCGCGTAGGCCCAGGTGTTCAGCGTCACGTGAAATGCGAAGATGGCCCCGCGCGGCACGGAAGGCACGGGCAGCGAGCGCGGCGTAAGCAGTCCGAGCAGCACGATCCAGCAGACCAGCAGCAACGTGACGAATGCTCCTACCGAGCGCTGGCGGTGGAACAATTCCAAGCCTAAATAAGTGATACCGAGCAGCCACGCAAACAACGACATCGAGCCGTACAGGTCATCATAAGGCACGGTGTGCAGCGCGAGCGACCGCTGGTACAACGATAAATACTGCACGAAAATTCCGCCGGCGAGCAGCAACGACGCCACCCGCGCCACCCAGATATTGGGCACGGACAAATTTCGGGCGTAGCAGATAAAGCTCGCCACGTAGAGTGCCAGGCTCAAATAGCCCAGATGGTTTGGCATGAAGTACGAAAACTCCCAAGCTTGCCCATCAATTATAACGCTGAAACTGCCCCGGCGCGGAACACCCGAATCAGATTGCTCCGCGCACCCGGCGTGCGAGCCCTAACCCCTTCTGCTATCATTACACGGAAGCTATGACTCCTGTGGAAAACCGCAAGGAACTGTTTTTGCGCGCTTGCCGATTTGAACCGGTGGAACGTGTGCCGGTGTGGATCATGCGCCAGGCCGGGCGTTATTTGCCGGAATATCAGGCGGTGCGCAAAACCACACTTTTTTGCAGATTTGCAAGACGCCGGAAGTGGCCGCGGAGGTTTCGCTGCAGCCTTTTCGCATACTCGGCGTGGACGCGATCATCGTCTTTTCCGATATTTTGATTGTCGCTGAAGCCATGGGCTTGCCGCTGGACGTGCCGGACTCGGGACCCGTGCTTTCGAATCCGGTCCGCGATTTGGCCGCGGTCCGGCGCTTGCGCGATTTTGATCCGTCGCGCGAGACAGGCTTTGTGGGCGACGCCATTCGCGCGATCTGCAAGGACGCCGGGCCGGACGTACCGGTGATCGGATTTGCGGCTGCTCCCTGGACGCTGGCTTGCTACATGATCGAAGGGCAAACGCGCGGCGACATTTCGCGCGCGAAAGAAATGCTGCGCAGCGAACCGCAGATGGTGCGCGAACTTCTAGAGCGGATCGCGCGCGCCACGGCTGAATATTTGAAATCGCAAATTGCCGCGGGCGCCGCGGTGATTCAACTTTTCGACACCTGGGCGGGGGAACTGACGCGCGCGGAGTACGACGCGTTCGAGCTGCCCGCTACGAAAATGGTGTACGATTTGCTCGGGCATCCCGAAGTGCCGAAGATTCTATTCGCCAAAGGTTCGTCTCACTTGTTGGAGAGTCTCCCGGCATCCGGAGCAGGCGTGATCAGCGTGGATTGGCGCACGGATTTGGCGGAGGCGCGCGCGACGCTCGATCAGAAGTGCGGCCGCAAAGTCGCGTTGCAAGGTAATGTGGACCCTACGATATTGCTAGGCCCCGAAAAGGCCGTGCGCGAAGCCGCGCAAGCCGCCGTGGAAAAAACCGGAGGCCTGGGCCACATCTTGAATCTGGGGCACGGAATCCTGCCCGCGACTCCGGTGGAAAACGCCAAAGCCTTTGTCGCGGCGGGAAAATCCGCGCGCGTTCCAGCACGGGCCGGGATCGCTTAGCCGCCGGAAGCGCGACGGCAGACGTAAAGATGAAACCAACCGACCAATTCGAGATCGCCCAAATCACCGACGCCACTCTTGAAAAATATAATCGGCCCGGCCCGCGCTACACCAGCTATCCCACCGCGCCCGTGTGGAAAGATGATTTCGGCCCCGACGATCTGGAAAGTTTTTACGCGCGCGCCGAGAAAGAAGCCACGCCGCTTTCGCTCTACATGCACATTCCGTTCTGCGAGAGCCTCTGTTTGTTCTGCGCCTGCAATGTTTCGATTCAGAAAGATAAAAAAGTCGCGCTTCCCTACCTGGACGCCCTGAAACGCGAGATCGAGCACGTGAGCCAGCGCGTATCGAAGAATCGTCCGGTGATTCAATTTCACTGGGGCGGCGGAACGCCCACCTATCTGACTCCCGCGCAGATGGAAGATCTTTTCGGCCACGCGCGCCAGCGATTTTCCTTCTCGCCCGATGCGGAAATCGGCATCGAAATTGATCCGCGGGTCACCAATCGCGCGCACCTGGAATCCCTGCGCCGCCTCGGCTTCAACCGCCTGAGCATGGGCATTCAGGATTTCCAGCCCAAGGTGCAGGAAACGATTCACCGCGTGCAGCCGTACGAATTGACGCGCGATTTGATCATCGCCGCACGCGAGCTCGGATTTGAAAGCCTCAACGTGGACTTGATCTACGGCCTGCCCTACCAGACGGCGGAAAGTTTCAAGGATACGATTGACAAAACTTTGACGCTTGCGCCGGATCGCGTCGCCATGTTCAGCTACGCGCACGTGCCGTGGCTGAAAAAGCAGCAAGGCTCGTTTGCCGAGCATCTGCCGGAAGGGATGGAGAAATTCCGCATTTTTCGCGCCGGCCTCGAACGGTTTCTCGGCGCGGGCTACCTCTATATTGGCATGGATCACTTCGCGCGCCCCGGCGATGAACTGGCCGTGGCGCAAAAGAATCGCACGCTGCACCGCAATTTTCAGGGCTACACCACCAAGGCCGGCGCGGACCTTTACGGCATGGGCGTCAGCGCGATCAGCTCCATCGGCGCGGCCTACGCGCAGAATCGCCGCGAAGTTCCGGCGTATCAGGAAACGATTGGCACGCGCGGCATCGCCACCATGCGCGGCTACCGGCTTTCGGCCGACGACCTGCTGCGGCGCGCGGTGATTGGCCGCCTGCTTTGCCACACGATAATTCCGAAACACGAAATCGAAAAAGAATTCGCGATAAACTTCGATGAATATTTCGCGCCCGAACTGCAGCGCCTGGAAGAAGCGCGCGACGAAGGCCTGGTGATTCTCGATCCTGGGGAAATTCGCGTAACTCCACTCGGCCGCATTTTCATCCGCAACGTTGCCATGGCCTTTGACCGCTATTTGCACGAGCAGCAAATGGATCACCGGCCGCTTTTTTCGAAGACGCTCTGACGTGCGGCGCTCATGAAGAATTCCTTAAAAGTGGCGGTGATTGGAGCGGGAATTTCCGGCTTGGCCTGCGCGTATCGCCTGCAACAGCTGGGCCTGGACGTCACCGTTTTCGAAGCAAACGACTGCGCCGGCGGGATGATTGACTCTGTGGAAAAGGATGGCTTCCTTTTCGAAGCCGGGCCGCAGAGCTTTCAGGGCACTCCCGCGCTGCTCGAGTTGATCCGCGAACTGGGTCTGGAACCCCAGCTGCAAACTGCTGATCCGCGCGCGCCGCGCTACGTCCTGCTGCATGGCCGCCTGCGAAAAATTCCGATGTCGCCGCAGGCATTGCTCGTCTCGACTCTGCTTAACCCCATGTCGCGCTGGAAGATTGCCTCCGAACCATTCAAGAAATCGCAGCCGCCGAGCGAAGAAGAATCCGTCGCCGCTTTCGTGCGCCGGAAATTCGGGCACGAAATTCTGGAATATCTTGTGGCGCCTTTTGTTTCCGGCGTATATGCCGGAGACCCGGAAAAATTGAGCCTCAAGGCCGCCTTTCCCACTCTCGACGAATGGGAACGCCAGTACGGCAGCGTCGTGCGCGGCGCTATGAAATCGCGGCCTGCGAAGGAACAGCGCACCGCGCCGCCGCCTCTCTGCTCGTTCGCGCACGGGGCCGCAACTCTTCCGCGCGCGCTGGCCGCAAAACTCGGCGACGCGCTGCAGTACGAAACTCGCGCGGTGGCGGTTAATTTCCCGACCCAGCCCTCCGCCGCCGGCGCAGCCTGCGACATTCGCATCGTGCGTGATGGCCAGGAACAATCTGCTTTCGCCGGCGCCGTCGTTATCGCAACGCCCGCCTACGCTGCGGCGCACTTGCTGGAGACCTTCTCCCCGCAGCTCGCGCACACCCTTTCGGGCATTCCCTACGCTCCCGTGGCCGTGGTCGCCTCCACCTATTACCGCCAGCAAGTCGGCGATCCGCTGGAAGGTTTCGGTTTCCTGGTCCCGCGTGGCGAGAAAGTTCGCACGCTCGGCACGGTGTGGAATTCGTCGCTCTTTCCCGGACGCGCGCGCGAAGGCAGCGTCACCATCACCAGTTTCATCGGCGGCGCCACCGATCCGGACATCATGAACCTGCAGGAAGAAACGATCGCGGCAATCGTCGCGGAAGAAAATGCGCGCATTCTGGGCATCACCGGGCCGCCCGTGGAACTGGCGGTGTGGAAATATCCGCGCGCCCTGCCGCAATACAATCTGGGACACGGGTTCATCGTGGAAACGATTCGCGACGCGGAGCGCGCTGCACCAGGACTATATTTTGCGGGAAATTACCTGGAAGGCCCAGCTGTAGGGAAATGCGTCGAGAACGGCTTTCAAACGGCGGAAGCTGTGCGAGATTACTTACAAACCGCGCGCTAGGCCGGGCATCGTCTGCAGGTTCGAGCGCTAAGAATCCGACAGCGGCATTTTGTGGCGCATGGCCAGGCGCATCCGGCGTCGTTCCCCCGCTTCGCGATACCGCCGCCGCTCGTCTTCCGTTTTCAAAATCAGCGGAGGTACCGCGCGCGGCTGTTGGCTGGGATCCAGCGCGACAAACGTCACGTACGCGGTGCTGGTGTGCCGCCGTTCGCCGGTGAGAATATTTTCCGCGAAAACTTTCACGCCCACTTCCATCGAAGTGTGGAACACGCGGTTGACGCTGGACTTCAGCACAATCCATTCGCCCACATGAATGGGAAAGCGAAAATCCAGATAATCCACCGAGGCGGTCACCACGTGGCTGTTGGAGTGGCGATTCGCCGCCAGCGCTCCGGCAATATCAATCAGGTGCATCACGCGCCCGCCGAGCATATTGCCCAGCAAATTCGCATCGTTCGGCAGCACAATTTCCACTATTTCCGAAGTGGAGGCGCTGACGGGTTTTCCCGGCGCGGGCGCAGCGGACAAATTGGCGGCAACCGTCGCACCAGGCGCGTTGTGCGGCACTTTTTTATGGCTCTGCGTGGTCTTGCTGGACTTCGTGGTCTTGCCCGACTTGGTGGTCTTGGACATTCGCCTCAATCGCTTCGTTGGTTCGCTCGGCAAACCTTCGCCGCAAAATGTGCGCTCTTGGCGCGCCGCCTCAAGCCCGCTATAATACGCGTTTTCAACCTATGACCCAAACACAGAAGCCGCGCCGCGAAGTCCTGGAGCAATTTGTCGCCGAAAAACCCAGCGACGCATTCGCGCGCTACGGCCTGGCGCTGGAATGCATGAAGCTGGGTGACAACGACGCAGCCACAACCCACTTCCAGAAGCTGCTGGAAGCGAATCCGCAATACGTCGCGGGCTACTTCCAATTCGGCCAGCATCTATCGCGCGTCGGCCAGCTCGAGCAAGCGCGCAAACTATTGTCCGACGGCATTCTGGTGGCGCAAAATGCCGGCGACATGCACGCGCGCGACGAAATGCAAGCAGCCCTGGCGCTGCTGCGCTAGATTCGGATTCAGATTCAAGTTCAGTTTCAGTTTGGCCGAGCACGCGCTCGAGGAACATGACAGACTCGCGCATACCGCTGTTCCCTCTCAACGTGGTTCTGTACCCCGGCGCCACGCTCCCTCTGCACATATTCGAGCCGCGCTACAAGCTGATGATTAACCACTGCATCGCGCACAACCGCGAATTCGGAGTGATTCTTGCCGGGGAAAAAGGCGTCGCCACGGTGGGCTGCACCGCCGCGATCACGCAAAAGCTGAAAGAATACGACGACGGGCGCATGGACATTCTCACGCAGGGCCGCACTGTCTTTCGCGCGCTGAATTTGCTCCACGAAAGGGATTATCACGAAGCGCTGGTGGAATTTCTCTCCGATGATGCTGCAGCGCAGCACAGTGTCACGAGCCACCAGGAAGAAGGCGCGCTCCTGGGATTATTTCAGGAGTGCCATACGCTGATCTACGGCCAACTGTGGGTGACCTCAGGCCTCGAATCCCCGTGGCCGCTTTCGTTTCAAATGGCGGCGCGCCTGCCGCTGGAGCTCGAGGAAAAACAAGCGCTGCTGGAGATCCGCGCTGAGCCCGACCGCCGTACATTCCTGATCGAGCGGTTGAACGATATGCTTCCCCGCCTCGGCCAGTTGCAGCACGCCCGGCGCAACGCCGCCGGCAATGGCCACCACCTGAATTAGCCCAGCGAAAGGAAAGTATCCCCGCAGCCCCGCTTCCTCTATAATGGTGTCGAGACGCTCATGCTGCCGGGCGCCGCGGCATCTCATACATAAGTGGGGCCTGATGAATTCAATGCCGAAATCGCTGGGTGAGCTTCGCCGCAGTCAGTGGTCGGAAGAGCGAGTTGCGCGGCGCGGCGTGCGCCAGGAACTGCGCGAAAATCTGCTGTGCAAGCTGGAGCGGGGCGAGGAACTTTTTCCCGGAGTGCACGGGTACGACGATACGGTTCTGCCGCAGATCGTCAACGCTATTCTGTCGCGCCATCATTTTATTCTGCTGGGTTTGCGCGGGCAGGCGAAATCGCGGATCCTGCGCGGCCTGGTGGGTTTCATGGACCCGCACATCCCGGTGATCGAGGGCTGCGAAATTCACGACAATCCCTACACGCCGATTTGCCGCGCTTGCCGCGAGCGCATTGCCGCCGAAGGCGACGCCACGCCAATTGCCTGGTTGGCGCGCGAACAGCGCTACGTGGAAAAACTCGCCACACCCGACGTCACCATCGCGGACATGATCGGCGACGTGGACCCCATCAAAGCCGCGCGCAGCGGGCGCAATCTTTCCGACGAGCTGACAATTCATTACGGCCTGCTGCCGCGCGCCAATCGCGGCATTTTCGGGATCAATGAGCTTCCCGATTTGTCGGGAAAGATTCAGGTGGGCCTTTTCAATATCATGCAGGAAGGCGATATCCAGATTAAAGGCTATCCGGTGCGCATGGCGCTGGACGTGCTGCTGGTCTTCACCGCCAACCCGGAAGATTACACCGCGCGCGGAAAAATCATCACGCCGCTGAAGGATCGCATCGGTTCGGAAATTCGCACGCACTACCCCGCCACGGTCGCCGAAGGCATGTCCATCACCGCGCAGGAATCCTGGACCAAGCGCGAGCAGAAGAAGCGCGTGGAAATGCCGCAGTACATCCGCGAAATCGTGGAGGAAGTTGCGTTTCAAGCGCGCGAGGACAAGCGCGTGGATCGCCGCTCCGGCGTCAGCCAGCGCCTGCCCATCAGCACGCTGGAAAATGTGCTGAGCAGCGCCGAGCAGCGCGCCGTACGCAGCCGCGATTCGGCGATTGTTGCGCGCGTCGCCGATGTGTACGCGGCGATACCATCCATGACCGGAAAGTTCGAACTGGAATACGAAGGCGAACTGCGCGGAGCGGAAAACATCGCGCGCGAACTGATTCGCGCCGCCGTCGGCAAGACCTACACGCAGTATTTTACGGGCGCGAATATGCAGCCGGTGATCCAGTGGTTCGAATTGGGCGGCGAGCTGAAAGTTTCCGCGAACGCCTCCAGTTCCGAAGTGCTGGCGGAGCTGAAGAAAATCCAGGGCCTGTTCGACAACCTCAGCGTGCTGGAAGTCAGCCAGAAGGACGACGCGGCAATCGTTACCAGCGCCGCGGAATTCATCCTGGAGGGCCTGTGGGCGCACAAGCGCATTAATCGCAGCGAAGAACGCGGTTATTTCGCCGACGCGCGCAAGACTCCGGAACCACGCGACCCGCGCGAGCCTTCCGGCCGCATGCCGCGCCGCCAGTTCAACTAGACGCGTTCGGTTGCATGCGTTGCGGGCTTACGGAGTTTTGGCTAGCAGATGAAATACACGAAATATTCGAAATACGCGCCCGACGCCGCTGAAGACATTGATCTTCAGGAGCTGATGAGCCGCCTCTCTGATTTTTTTCTGCAGAGCGGTTACGAATCGCAATTCGGCATCTACGAAATGGATCCGGAGCGCTCCCGCGAAAAAATGATGGACGAGCTGCGCGAGGCCATCCTGCGGGCGCTGCAGGAAGGCGAACTGCTCCCGCCCGAACTGATGGAGCAGATGCTGAACAATCCCAACCTCTCGGAAAATCCCGAGCTCAGCGACGTCATCGAGCAGATCATCCAACGCATGGAAGAAGAAGGTTTTATTTCACGCCCCAGTCAGCCCGCGCAAATCACACCGCCGCCTTCGCAGACTCCCGGCGGCCAGGCGGGCGAAGCGCAGCCAAACGTGGAAGCGCGCTTTGAGATCACCGATAAAGCGCTGGACTTTCTGGGATTCAAAACGCTGAAGGATTTGCTGGCATCGCTGGGCAAGAGCAGTTTCGGCCGTCACGATACGCGCGACCTTGCCACTGGGGTTGAATCCGGCGGGACGTCAAAGTTATACGAATTCGGCGACACGCTGAATATGGACATCAGCGGCACGCTATTCAACGCCGTGCAGCGCAACGGCGCGCAAATTCCCATCGAGCTGGATTATCCCGACCTGATGGTGCATCAGTGCGAATATCAGAGTTCCTGCGCCACGGTGCTGATGCTGGATTGCAGCCACAGCATGATTCTCTACGGCGAAGATCGCTTCACGCCCGCGAAGCGCGTGGCCCTGGCGCTGTCGCACCTGATCCGCACGCAATATCCGGGCGATTCCTTGCACTGCGTTTTGTTTCACGATAGCGCCGAAGAAATTCCGCTGGGCAAACTGGCTCGCGTGCAGGTGGGCCCCTACTACACCAACACGCGCGAAGGTTTGCGCCTGGCGCAACGCATATTGTCGCGCCAGAAAAAAGATATGCGGCAGATCGTGATGATCACCGACGGCAAACCGTCCGCGCTCACTCTGGAGGATGGCCGCATTTACAAGAACGCCTTCGGCCTTGATCCGCTGGTGGTGACGCAGACGCTCGAAGAAGTCGCGAAATGCAAGCGCGCCGGAATCCTGATCAATACTTTCATGCTCTCCAGCGACTACAGCCTGGTTCACTTCGTCCAGAAAGTGACTGAGCTCTGCCGCGGCAAAGCGTACTTCACCACTCCGTACACCCTCGGCCAGTACCTGCTGATGGATTACGTCGGCAAAAAGACCCGCAACATTCACTAGATTCAGGAGTTTCCGCCGGTCATTGCCTAATTCAGCGCTGAATCCACGCGCGTGAGAAGGCATCCAATTGTTGCCTGTTAGAATTGAGATATGAGCCTGAAACGGCGCATGCGTGAGTTTCTGGGAGGAAGCAAAATGGCTGCATTGACAGCCGGCGCCAAAGCTCCGGCATTTGCGCTGCAAAGCACGGACGGAAAAAAATCCAGCCTTGCGGATGCGCTGAAAAAAGGCCCCGTTGTGGCGGCATTCTTCAAAGTGAGCTGTCCGACCTGCCAGTTCACCGCCCCGTTTCTGGAGCGCCTGCACGAAGCTTATGGTGGCGAACATTTCACGCTCTGGGGAATTTCGCAGGACGACGCCCGGGACACGCGCGAATTCTGCCAGGAATTTGAAACCGAATTTCCCGCGCTGATTGATGGAGACGGGTACCCCGTCTCCAATCAATACGGCATCACCAACGTTCCCACCGTATTTCTGATCGCGCCCGACGGAAAAATCCAGGAAAGCTGCGTGGGCTTCTCGAAAAAAGATTTCGAGAAAATCGCCGCCGCGGCCGCCCGCGCCACCGGCACGCCGCCGACGGCGTTTTTCAAGCCCGGCGAGGTGATTCCGGATTTCAAGCCCGGTTGAGGCTCCAAAAACTAGGTTCGGTCTGGACCTTGCACGTCAGAAAATAATCGCCGTCAACATTTTCGCAACATGAATTTTGGCACCGTGACACTTCAATGTGGCTACGGATGCGCTCGAGTGTATCCATATCCCGCGAAGTTCCCTGCCATCGAGGCGACTTGCGGAACCCACCAGATTTTGTGCCAGCGCTCGGACCTGGCCATCTTCCATCCTAGAAAGTTAATTCCCGTGGCGAACAAAGCCGCGGAAGCGTAATACGCCGGCGCGGGCAGCCGCAGAAAAGGCCGCACCACAGGATCCTTCTCGTCGAAATTCGGCAACATGGATTCGGAGCGCTGCACGTCCAGCCCGGCGGCGGCGTAAACCCCCACGGTCAGCACGAAAAACGATTTTGGCAAGGCCGGCTTCACCGCCCTGCGCACCTCGCGCGGCAACAGCGGGAGCGGCGCCAGCACCACGCCGCTGGGAATTTTGGCGTCCGCCGTGGCGTCATGCACTAAGCTCACCGGTAGAATTTGCGCGCGCGCCGCAGGTGGTGCCGCGACGAAAAACATCAGCATCCCAAATACCGCGGTACCAGCTTGCAGGCCACATCGCGTGATTTTCATGCAGAGCGTATTGCACGCGTTGTTCCGGTTCGCGTGCCGCAAGCAAATTTCCAGCGGAAAGCAAATTCACTGGCAGCACTGAATTTAGCGGAAGGCGCGAGCGCAAACGGCCGGCAGGACGTCCCAAATTGAATCGCGGCGCGCGCGGCCAGTCCCGAAATGGCGCGCGCCACCGACGCTCAATCTAACTCAATTCTGGAGCCACCAACTTCTTCTTGTGTTTCGGCGCCTTGGCACGCTTATCGGGGATGGTGCGCTCGGTCGGAGGCATGCCCAAGCCCAGCCGGGCGAGCCGCCGCGCTTCTTTGTGCACGCGCAGCCGGTCTTTCTTCTTTTTGGCCATGATTGCTGCCACAGAAACTACCACAAATCCGCGCCCGTCCGCGTAATGCACATGGCGCGCGCATCGCCGGCCGGTCGTGCCTTCGTTCATTCGCATCCGCACCCAATCCCGCCGGCCTTGCGTCCAAAGCCAAGGAATGTAACGCTTCCCAAGCATGACTCGCCCTTTCACAAATACCTTTCGCGCTGCCGCCACCTCGCTGTGGCTGATCATGCTCGTGGCGCTCGGCCTTCGCCTCGGCTACATGTGGCAATTCCAAAATATTCATCCGCGCCAAGGCGTCAGCGTGATTCCTTTCCTGTTCGAGTCCGGGAACATCGCGCACTCCCTCGCCACCGGCCACGGATTCAGCTCGCCATTTCGCGTGGACACCGGTCCTACCGCCTGGATGACGCCGCTGTTTCCGCTGCTCCTCGCCGGAATTTTTCGCCTCTTCGGCGCTTACACTTTTCATGCCTGGGCCGCGACCGTGCTGTTCAACATCAGCTGCTGCACGCTCACCTGCATCCCGATTTATTTCACAGGCAAACGCATCGGAGGGATCGCTCTGGGCGCGGGCGCGGCGTGGTTGTGGGCGGTTTTTCCGAACGCCATCCTGCTGCCGGTGGAAAGCATGTGGGACGCATCCATTTCCGCGCTGCTGGTCGCGACAATTCTGTGGGCCACGCTCGCGCTCGCCGAATCCGAATTTGAATCCAAATCTGAATCCCAGCGCCTGCGCGGTTGGTGCGCTTACGGCCTGCTGTGGGGCGTGGCGCTGCTGTTCAACGCGACGCTCGCCGCCCTGTTCCCATTTCTGGCAGGCTGGCTGGTGTACCGCGCGCGGCAAGAAAAGCGCGAGTGGTTCAAAAACGCCGCAGCCGCCGTCGTGATCATCATCCTCTGCTGTGTGCCGTGGACCATCCGCAATTACCGCGTGTTCCACCAATTCGTTCCGCTACGCTCCGTGCTCGGATTGCAACTCTGGCTCGGCAACAACGACCACACCCAGGACATTTTCCGCGGCGATCTGCACCCCATCTACAATTCCGCGGAGCGCGAACAATACATCGCCATGGGTGAAATCCCGTACATGCAGCAGAAAAAACAGGAAGCCATCGCCTACATGATTTCGCATCCGGCCCGCGAAGCCCGCCTGATCACCTATCGCGTGATTTCGATCTGGTCGGGAGGCACGCCGTATCCGCTGCAGGATTTTCTGGGCACGCCCTCGCTGCAGTTTCGCGGCGTGCTGGCGTTCAACCTGGTGGCGGCGCTCGGCGCGCTGTGCGGAATCATCATCCTGTTCCTTGAGCGCAGCCTGTTCGCCATCCCGCTCGCCGCTTTTCCGTTGATCTATCCCTGGGCGTACTACCTGACGCTGGCGTTGCCGCGCTATCGCCTGCCCATTGATCCGATCGTCCTGCTGCTGCTGGCAATCTCCATGCAGCGCCTGGCGCAGATGCGCATGCGTCCCGCTGCGCCGGTAATCAGCGCGAAATCGCAATCTCCATCGCGGCGCAAACGGAAGAAAATGAAACCGGGAGCTTGATCTCCCGGCGTACCTATCGGAGCATTCGACCGATACGCGACCCACACGCGGCAGAAAGTCCGGAGCAACACATGAGTGGAATCGTGGAAGTAAGCGAACGTCAGAACGGCCAGCAGATCGAGCTGCTCCGGCAGCAGACCCTGCGCGTCACGCTGCCTGAAGTCCGCACGGCCGGCTTTCGTTGGAATTTGCGCGCGTCCAGCCAGCACATTCTGGTGCCGCTGGGCGATGAACTGGACTCTACGACTTCCGCGACGGGCGGCGCGGCGCCCCACCACTGGGATTTCCGCGCCGCAGTGGCGGGCACGACGGAATTGGTTTTCGAGTACGACCGACCGTGGGCGCGTGCGGCCGCAGCCGCACGCACCTTTACGGTTTCGGTCCGCGTCGCCGAAGATGCGAACGACGCGGCGCGTCAATCAGACTGACTATCAGCCTGACTGTTCCGCAACTATGGGATTAACGCGATCCTGCCGACCTGGCTCTCTCTGCTGCGACTGTAGCAGCCGCCTTCGCCACCAATCGGATCGTCCAAAAATCGTCCGACAGGTTGCTGTCCGTCAGATACGCGTAAGGGACCGTGAAATAGCCGCCCATTCCCCAGCCGGGTCCCCAGGAGTTGCGCACGATGAAGCGCTGTGAGTTGTCGTTATATCCCACAGCCAATACCGCGTGGCCTCCCAGCACTTTTTCGCCCGTAGCAGGCATCGGCACGATGCCCGTCTGAGCCACGTGTGTGCTTTCGAAGCTTGCATACACAGTGAATCCGTAAACAAACGGATAGCCGGACGCAAGACATCCCTTCATCTGCGCCAGCACCTGCGCGACTCTCTGGTACTGCACCGCTTTGTCCAGCGGCGCGTCCTTGTACGCCTTCACGGGCGGCTTCACTGCAAATTCCTTGATGTCGTACGGCCAATCGGTTTCCGGCGGCGCGCCGATGCTGCCGACGCTCTTGATGCCGTCGCGAATCTGCGCTCCGCTATCCGTCCCGACCGTGCCCTCCATCACCCGTTCGTTGTAATAGATAAATAACCGTGACGGGATGAAGTCCGGCAACCCCTCCTTGATGCGATCGAATTCCAGTGCTCCGGCAATCGCGTTGGCCGTGCAGCTTCCTAACGTTAGCTGGTCGTACACCGTTTTGGGGCACTCCGCGCGCAGGTCCACGCTCGGCGGGAGCGCAGCCATGTTTTCCACGGGCGCGGCGTAAAGGAAATCTCGTTGATCGGGTAAATCGGGAACCCATCCATAATGTGGCATGGTACATCCTCCTGAGCCGGGGCCTCGCGCATACCCAATCGTTCCCGGGACGCTACGAATCCCCTAGCCATTTTGTGTTTGAGTGTTACTTTACTGCTTAATAATAGTGACGCAAGGGGAACGAACGTTTCACGGGCGGCCACGGAGAGTTGGGGTTTCTCTGTAGAGGGTGCAAGGCTAAGAACGGAAGGCACTTAGCGGCACGGCGCACATCACAACAGCAACGGGAATGCGCAAAAATAGTCGGCCGGAGTCAGTATCGGTTCGCATTGAGGAAGCACTCGATGCGTAATTCTGCGTCGTTCCCGGGTTCAGTGCGGACCGCTGCCATTTGAAAAGATCGAATCCACCATGGTCTGGACTTCCACGCCATACTGATCCAGCTCAAACGTAAATCGCGCCAAATCCAATCCCGCCGCCGCGTCCGGATGATTTTTCTGCAACATTTGCCAGGGCACCTCCGCGGCCAGATCGAATTCGCGCGCCTCGTAGTATCCGTATCCCAGCCCGCGCAAGCGGCAGAGCAGATCCGCGAGATAAACGACGCACGGTATTTCGCCGCCCGCGCGATCGCCGCCAGGATGATGATGAAATTCGATGGTAGCGGCAACGTCTGGGGGAAGCTTCCAGATGTCTGCCAGCACGCGGCCGCTATCGCAGTGCGTGAAGCCCAGAACCTGCTGCTCGACTTCGCACAGCGGAGTCTCCGAAGTTTGCGCCTGCTCCAGCACGCGCTGAAATTCCTCGGGATATAGCAATGAGTTCACCAGTATTCCGATGTCGTGCAGCAGGCCGGCGAGGTACAGCTTTTCGACGTCGCCGACCATCAGTAGTTCGGCCAGATGCTGGCTCACCAGCGCCGTCCCCAGCGCGTGCCGCCAGAAAGTGGACTGTGCCATGCCGCGTTGCGCGCCGGCAAAAAGCTGCGGCAAGCTGCAGGAATAAACGATGTCACGAATGCGCTGAATTCCCAACGCGATCACCGCCTGACGGACGGACTCGACCCCGGATTGCCGGGAGAATATCGCGGAATTGGCCACGCGCAGGCATTGCGCCGCCAGCGATTTGTCGTAGGAAATCAGCTCCACAATGCGCGAAATGTCCAGGTCGTCCGGGCTGGCGCTCAGGCACGTCCCCAGCGACTGCAGGATCGAAGGCATGACCGGCAGGCTTCCCAGCTCGCTGACTCTGCGTTGCAGCATCTTGCTCATCTCGGGTTTCACTTTTTGCCTCCGGCATCCTCGCCCGGAACGGGTTTGTAATATCCGGTGGAGCCTGGAAAATGCACCAGGCGAAACTGATCGTAAATCCCGAACAGTGTTTCGCACTCTCCCAGGAAAAAATGCCCTCCGGGAACCAGGCCATTGTAAAAATGCTCGACGGTTCTTTTTTTCGCGACGCTATCAAAGTAAATCAGCACGTTGGCGCAGAAAACCAGGTCGAATCCCTTCATGAACACGATCTTGGCCTGGTCCTGCAGATTCAGCCGGTCGAATTTGATCGGCGCGCGCACCGCATCCTTCACGCGAAAGAGATTGCCCTGTTGTTTGAAATACTTTTCGCGCGTCTGCGGGCTCAGGTTGCGCACCGAATATTCGGCGTAGAGTCCTTCGCGGCACTTGGCCAGGGAATCGTCATTCAGATCGGTGGCCACGATTTCGATTTTCCAATCCTTGAACCGCGGCGCGATCTGTTCCAGAAACAGAATCGAAAGTGTGTAGGATTCCTCGCCCGTCGAGCAGCCCGCGCTCCACACCCGCACTTTCTTGAGCGCCTGCTTCCCCGGCTGCGCCACGATCTTCGGGAAAATGATCTTGCTCACGGCGTCAATGGTCGGCTGGCTGCGAAAAAAGTATGTTTCCCCAATCGTGATTTCGTTCAGAAGACTGCGCATTTCCACGTCGCGCGTGGCCCGGGTGGTGAGTTGGTCAAAATAATCCGCGAAGGAATTCGAGCCGATTTCCTTCATGCGCCGCCGCGAGCGCAGCGCCAGCAGGTAGAATTTATTTTCCGCGTGGAAGATTCCGGAGATGCGATACACCAGGTCGCGCAGTTTCACCAGCGCCGGATCCGCCAGGTCCTCATCCGTCGCTCCATGATTCCGCGTGATCACGCTGTTTGTGCTCATCACGGCCTTTGCGGCATCGCGCCTTTTCCCGCTCCGGCTGCGCTGGGCCGCGCGGCGCCGGAAGGCGAACTTCTCTTCAGCCCCACGCGGCGGCAAATTTCCGCCGCCATGGACTTGAGCGAAAAAGTTCCGTCCGCCAGGCCGGCGGCTGCCACCTGCCCCGGCATGCCCCACACGATGGAACTCGCCTGGTCTTGCACCAGAACCTGTCCGCCTTTTTCGTGGATCAATTGCGCGCCGCTGGTGCCGTCGCTGCCCATTCCGGTGAGCACCACCGCCAGCGCGCTCGCGCCAAATGCATTCGCCACCGAACGAAACATGGGATCCACCGCCGGGCGGCAGTAATTTTCGGGAGCGCTCTGGTTCAAGACGAGCACTATCGTGGCGCCTTTTTTCTCCACGGTCATATGGAAGTCGCCCGGCGCAATCCATGCGTCGCCAGGTTTCAGAACTTCGCCGCCTACCCCTTCGCGGACATTCAGCCCGGACTTCTGGTTCAACCGCCCCGCCAGCAAGCGCGTAAACAACGCCGGCATGTGCTGCACGATCACAATGGGCACGGGAAAATTCGCCGGTATCGCGGGCAGCAGATCGGCCAGCGCGTTCGGCCCGCCTGTGGATGTGCCAATGGCCAGCACGTCCACGCGGCCAAATTCTCGCGCGGTCTGCTGGCTGGCGGCTCGCGCGCTCGCGGCCGCCGCCGCGGAGCTTGGCGCAGCGGGCAGACTCGCCCGCGCCGCGCACAACGCTTTGATTTTCGGAATCAGCTCCGCGCGCAGCTGGCGCAGAGTCGCCTCCAGGCTGCCCGTGTTGCTGGGCTTGGTAACGTAATCGCTGGCACCCAAGGCCAGCGCGTCCAGCGTGATCGCCGCGCCACGCTCCGTGACCGTGCTGAACATGATCACAGGCAGCTTGGGGTATAGTTTTCTGATTTCCGCCAGCGCTTCGATGCCCATCCATTTCCGGCATTTCCACGTCCAGCGTCACGATGTCCGGATGCAGCAGCGGTATCTTGGCCAGCGCGATGCGCCCGTTCGCCGCCGTGCCGACAACTTCCAAGCGCCGCATCCGGCGCGAGCCCGTCACACATTACTTTTCGCACCACTGCGGAATCGTCCACAACAAGAACGCGAATCGGCGGCATAGATCCTTTCAGCTCACTGCGGAATTATTTCCATCTGCTGCTCAGCCCGTTCGCACGCAAGCGTTCACACCGCGCGCTTTTCATGCCCGTTGGAGCTCGTCTTGAATTGCCCCACCAGCGCGCGCAGTTCCGTGGACATCCGCGCCAGCTGCTGCGCCGCTCGCTGCGAGTCGCTGGCCCCCGAAGAAGTGCTCTGCGCCGCGGTGGCCACGCTGATGATGTTCTTGGCCACTTCGCCCGAGCCTTTGGCCGCTTCCGAAACGTTGCGCGACATTTCCGAAGTTGTCGCCGACTGCTGCTCGACCGCCGTAGCAATCGTCGAAGCGATGTCGTTCACCTGGCCGATGATTTCGCTGATCATCTTGATGGCTTCCACGGCGCTTTTGGCGTCCGTCTGAATCGCGCCGATCCGCTGGCTGATATCCTCGGTGGCCTTGGCGGTCTGCTTCGCGAGTTCCTTCACTTCGTTGGCCACCACCGCGAAGCCCTTGCCTGCTTCTCCGGCGCGCGCGGCCTCGATGGTGGCGTTCAAGGCCAGCAAGTTGGTCTGCTGGGCGATGGAGGTAATCACTTTGATCACCTGGCCGATTTCCGCGCTGGATTCTCCCAGCTTGGTCACCGTCGCGTTGGTCTCCATCGCCGCCTGCAGCGCTTCGCCCGCCACCTTGGCCGATTCGCCCGCGTTTTTGGCGATCTCGCTGATGCTGGCGCTCATTTCTTCGGTGCTGGTGGCGACCGTCTGCAAATTGCGGTTGATTTGTTCGGTGGCGGCGGAAACCACGTTGGCCTGGGCGGAAGTCTCTTCGGAGTTGGCGGTAATTTGCTGGCTGGTGGCGGAGAATTGCTCGCTCGCCGTCGCCACTTGCTGCGCGTTCAGGCTGATGGAATCGATCACGCCGCGCAACTTGCTCTGCATCTTGTTCACGGCGGTGGTCAGGTCGCCCAGCTCGTCCGCACTGATCACTTTCACGTCTTCATGCGTCAGGTCGCCCGCGGCGATGGCGTCTGCCTGCGCCAGAATCGCGGAAACCGTGCCGCCGATGCGCTGGCTCAAGTACACCGCGACAAACACGCCGATTAAAAGCGCCGCCAGCGTGGTCACCGTCATCGTCCAGATCAGCGAGGAATTCGCGGTCGCCAGCGTATCGGAGCTTTCCTTGCGCAACGAATCAAACGAATCTGTCAAATCCTTCACGGCGCTGGTGAGTTGCTCCACTTCCGGCGCCAGTTTGTCCGCGTACTCATTGCCGGCGCGCACCACCGCTTCGTGTTCCCCGCCGGCCGCGCTATCCATCAGCGCTTGCTGGCCCTGCCGGACGCCCGCCAGGCGCGCCTTTATCTTCAACAGCGTGTCGCGATTTTCCTGGTGCGCCCACTTGGGGGATAGTTCCTGCAACGCGCCGGTATCCTTCTCGATGGCGTCCCACGCGGACCGGAAAGCTCGCGGCGGCCAGCGCGCGCCTGGCTGGATCTTCTCCTGCCAGAATCCCGCGGCGCGCTTCGCTGGCGGCTTCCTGCAGATGCGCTTGCAGATCCTTGCAGGATTCGATCGTCGGCGCGCGCACTTCCAGAATGTTTTGTTCCGCCTCGCGAATGTCCGCCAGCTTGAAGTAGCTCATTCCCGCGCTGATCAGCATCAGCACGAGAATCGTTCCAAAACCGAGCCCCAGTTCTTTTCCCAGCGTCAGCTTCATCTTGCCTCTCCCGTCAAAAGTGAAAAAAACACCCGCGAATCAATGCGTAGCGCGGCCGGCTTCGCCGAACACCGCTCAACGGTCGGCCACCGCAAGTGTCGGCGGTTCCTCCACCGTGCAGGCCCGCTCCGTATCCAGCACGTGCATCAGTTGCTTCTCCAGCTTGTGCACGCCACGAATCGCCGAACGCACCGTGCCGCGCAAAGTTTCCGGCGGCGGTTCGAAACTGTCCTCGCCCGCTTCCACCACGTCCCCGATTTCATCCACCAGCAGGCTCACCGCGTCTTCGCCGGTGCGCACGATAATATTCATCGCCGGCTTGTTCGCCGGACGCTCGAGGAGCCCCAGCTGCCGCCGCAGATCCACGGCCAGCACGATTTGCCCGCGCAGATTCATGAGGCCGCGCACGGCAGGTGGCGCCAGCGGAACCGCTGTGAGTTCGAGGTGCCGCAGAACTTCCTGCACGTCCGACAACGCAATTCCGAAAAAGTAGTTCTCCAGATAAAAAGTGCAGAACTGGCGGGAATTGGCCATATTTCAGCCACCCACTCGCGCAAGATCTTCTTCGCGTGCCGACGCCAGCGCCGCGCCGCCCAGAATTACTTCCAGGTCCAGCAATTCCGTCACGCGATCCTTGATGACGGCCGCGTACAGCACACCCTTCCGCGTCGCCGGAGATTTCACCTCCGCGCGGTCCTCGATAATGTCCACAATGCGTTCCACCACCAGTCCTACCGCGCGCCCTTCGTGATTGCACACCAGCACTTGTAACGTAGCGCCTCAGCATCAGCATCAGTTCCAGCCGCAGGCACATGCGCGTGACGCGCGCTCTGCCGCCGCTCTTCCAGCGCCGCGTGCAAGTAAACCAGCGGTAGAATTTTGCCGCGGTATTGAATCACGCGCTCCGCGCCTGATTTCTCCACCTGCGAGGCTGGAAACTCCTCCAGCCGCGCCAGCGCCCCCAGCGGCACGGCCATGCGCGCGTCATCCGGCCCGACGAAAACCAGAAACGTCTGCAATTCGCCGTTTTCTCGTGTTTCTTCGGCGGCGGGCGCCATTGCTGTACGTTCGTGAGCTTCAGAGATGATGCCGGCGCGTTGCGCCAACCCCAGCACGTCCAAAATCAACGCCACCAAGCCGTCGCCCATGATCGTCGCGCCGGCAAACGACTTCAGCGCCTTCAGCCGCCGGTCCAGCGGCTTCACCACAATTTCTTCCGCGTCCTTGATTTCGTCCACGATCAATCCAAACTGCCGCCCGTCCGCCTGCAGCACCACCATGTTGCTCACCGCGTCATCCTCGAAGTCCGCGTCGGAAGGTCGCTGCGCAATGTTCAGCTCGCGGTCCAGGTACAGCAGCGGCAGCAAACGTCCGCGCAAGCGATACACCGGGACGCCGTGTACCATTTCAATTCCCGGGCGCGTGGGGTCCTGGTTAATCCGCACCAGCTCGATCAAGCTCACCTGCGGAATCACGAATCGCTCGCCGCCCGAGCGCACCACCAGCCCCGGAATGATCGCCAGCGTGAGCGGAATTTTCGTTTTCACCGTGGTGCCTACGCCGACCACCGACTGCACATCCACCGTCCCGCCGATTTTCTCGATGTTGGTTTTCACCACGTCCATGCCCACGCCACGGCCGGACACGTTGGTGATTTTCTCCGCGGTGGAAAATCCCGGCAGGAAGATAAGGTTGAGTATTTCGCGCTCGCTCAGTTGCGCGGCCTTCTCGGCGCTCAGCAGTCCGCGTTCCACGGCCTTGCGCCGGATTTTTTCCTGGTCCAGGCCGGCGCCGTCGTCGCTGATTTCAATATTCACCTGCCCGCCCTGGTGATACGCACGCAGCGTCAGGCAGCCTTCGGCACGTTTGCCGGCCGCCACGCGCGCTTCGGGACGCTCGATGCCGTGGTCCACCGAATTGCGCACCAGATGCGTCAGCGGATCCTTGATCGCCTCGATGATGGTCTTGTCCAGCTCCGTTTCCTGGCCGATCATTTCGATGCGCACTTGCTTGCCGCAGCTGGTGGCCACGTCGCGCACGGTGCGCGGAAACTTGCTCCAGATATTTCCGATGGGCTGCATGCGCGTCTTCATCATGCTTTCCTGCAGCTCGGTGGTGATCAGATTCAGGCGCTGGCTCGGCGCCACAATCGCCGGATCCTCCGCCGCGTTTGAAAATTGCAGCACCTGGTTGCGCGCCAACACCAACTCGCCCACCAGATTCATCAGCTTGTCCAGCAGCACTACGTCCACGCGTATGGAACCCTCGCCCACACCGCCGCGGCTGGATGCTTGCGCTGGCGGCGGGTCGTTTTCCTGCGCAGGAGAAGCTTTTTCGATTTCCGCGGAGACGAACTTCGTGTCCGCCGCGTCGTTTGTTGCGATTGTCGTTGCCATCGGAGCGATGGTCGCCGACGTATGCGCGGCGACGGCTTCCTCCGCGGCGGGAATTTGCTGCTGCGGGCTGTCACGCTGCGCCTGCGTTTTTTTCTTGTCCGGCCTGCTGTGCGAAGCTGGCGGAACTGCTTTCGCGGTCTTGCTCGCCGACGGTGGCGGCACAGCAGACGACGCTGCAGGCGGAGCTGCGCGAGGAGTTTCGGTCACAGCGGAGGCGGGGGCTGCCGCAAGCGACTCGCCCTGCGTCACTCTGGTCAGCATCTTCATCAATTCATCGTCGTTGCGCTCGCCCTCGTTTCCGCTGGCCTCAATGCTCTGTAGCATTTGCCGCACCGCATCCACCATCTGCAGCAGCGCCGTGGTAATCTCCGGATTCAACACCAATTCGCCGTCGCGCAAACGACTCAGGAGATTTTCGCCGACGTGCGCCACAGCCTCGAGTTTGGTGAATCCCAAAAATCCGCAGGTGCCCTTGATCGTGTGGATCGTGCGGAATACGCTCGCCAGTGTCGCGCGATTGCGCGGATCTTTCTCCAGCTGGATGAGTTCGCGGTCGAGCGCGTCGAGATTCTCGTTACCTTCTACGAGAAACTCGCGCACGATTTCATCGCTCATGAATTTTCAACCTCTGGAGGGGAAAGCACTCTGCAACGACGAAGCATGTGCATCAATTCCCGGAATGGCAACGCACTGCTTCGGAACCCGCCTGCCGCACGTCAATCACACTCAAGCCCACCCGCACCGGCCCGCTTCCAAGCGTTCGTCGCGCGACCGCTGACAGCCTTAATATCGGCAATCTCCTTTCGTTTCTTGAGCTCAATCGCAAGCGTGCGCATCGCAAGTTCGGCTGGTGTTCCAAGCTGACGCCTGCGCCGCAGTCACACTTCTCCTGCGCAGACAGGTTCGGGGGATTCACTTCGAAGTAGCCGCTCGCAGAGGAGCGAATCGCCAAGCCGTCAGCGCCGCCGCGATTCATCCGCCAGCGTCCAAGGTCGCACGCCGCGATCACGTTTCAGAACGGCACGTTGCCGCAGAGAAAGCCGCGCTCTAGTGCAAACAATTGTGGCGGAAGCGTGTGGGAGTCGAATTAACACTACTTTCAAAAGCCCCAGTGTTTATCGGCGTTGCACCCCACTCACCTCAGACAATCGGTACCAATCGGTACTATGGCAGGGCGCGCGCGCATTCCACCAACTAAACGTTTTCGGAAGTATCTTCACCGCGGCGGTGCGCGTCCAGCGAGCACTGCTTCCACGTGAGGAATGCCGCTTCCGCACGCGTCCGGAGCGAAACGGCGAACCAGCCAAGCTGCGATAGCCGTTGCCGAGGCGCAGACGGTAACAACGAGGAAAAAACCAGCGAGGTGCTGGCCATGCGTCCAGACAACGAATGCGTCGCGCAATCGGTCCGCGTGCGCCAGCGCCAAACGGAAGATCGCTCCTAGAATTCCCGCAGCCGCCCCCGCGATGGGTGCGAGCAGAGCAAGCGCCAACAGACTGCGCATCTGCCCCGCAGTTTCGCCGCCTCGTTCTGGCTTGGATTTCATTCGCTCCGCTCTGCTCATCTGATTTCGATTGCCGTACGGATCGCTGAGCGGCAGCAGAGCTGTGGCAATTTACGACTCCTGCTGATGATTCTTGCCGTGACTTATTGCACTGCGGTCCAAGTTTTGTCCGGATTGAATTCAGTCATAGTTTTTGCGAGATTGGCGGTGTCTTTGCCCAGATTCTTCGCATAGATCACCCCATCCTGATTGACGATAAACGTCTGCACGCCGCTGTCATCGTATTTCGCCGGGTATGCGATGTAGGCGAATCCAGCGGTCGCCTTTCCGTTGACAACATACGTTTTCGCGCCACCTTTGGCAGCGGCGCCCTGACTATCGAGCCGGCGGAAGTAGTAACCGTAAAACGGCTTGGCGGCATCGGGCGTGAGGGTCAGTCCCTCTTGTGTGGCGAATGCCACCAGCGGCCCAATGGGGCTGCGCGGAGAACCTGCCGGGGATTGCCAATATAAACCGTTCTGCTGCCCGCCATCGCTGATGAATTTCTGTGCGTACTGTTTCACGCCACCATGCTTTTGCGCGAAGTACTGCTTCTGGGACTCCGCCAATGCCCCGCATGCGTCAACGGCCACAATCTCGTCGCGGCCTATACGACGCGCGATGAGTTCCTCTTTCCCGGCCGCGGCGTCGAAGTACCACTGACCGGCCGCGCTCTTCAGCGGGATTGGGAATGCCTGATTGTCCGCGCCGACCAGGAGCAACTCGCTGCCGTCGCCCAGTTTCCGCCACCGGTTCATCACCTGGTACGCCCGCGCAAATCCGTCCAGCGACACTTTGTCTTCAGCCGCGTCACCGGTGTAAATGATCGCTTTATTACCTGGGCCCAAGATCGCCAGAACCGCGTCTTGATTGCCCGATTTGGCCGCGTCGAACAGGCTTTTGCCGGCTTCATCTGGTGAAGCAAAGGTTTTCGGACCGGACTGGCCAGCAGATGGCTGGGCAGCAGATGGCTGCGCTTTGTTGCCGCATCCCCAAACCGAAAACAGCGCCACGACGCCGGCCATCAGCAATAGGAAACGCAATCTCAAACTCGTACGATTGCGGAGTAACTCGTTCATCTCACTCCTCCGTTCGCTTCGGATTCTCACGCTGCCTCAGTCCAGTCTTTAGGCCTAACGACGCCCGCCCCCGCCCCAACTACGACCCCCTCCCCCGCCCCAGCCCCCGCCACCGCCTCGGCTGGCCCAGCCCTGGGAGCTCGAGGATCTGGACCCCCAGCCAGAGTCGCCACCAGAATGACTGCCCCAGCCGCTGAACGCAGATGATGAGTCGCTGCTGTGATAATCCGATCCACTGCTACCGTGATAGTCCGATTCACTGCTGCTTGGGTAACCGTGCGCAGCACTAGAATTGGAATCGGCGCCCTCCCACCCGCTCCCGGAGTTCTTGTAGACGTTGCCGTTCGCGGTCGCATACTTGTTGCCATTTGAACTCTCGGCGGTACCCACGGTTCCGTTTGCGTCCGAATAATGCTGCGAGTCAACCGTCGTGCCGTCCTTCGACATCGTCGAGCTTCCCCACTGCGAATACGAGTTGGAACCTTGATGGGTTGCGCCGTAGGCCCCCGTGTATGGGTTGTAAGCCTGTCCTACTTTTTGGGTGCCATACGCGGTCGAGGTTGACGCGCCGCGCGCGTAGGTACCGGTGGAGGGATTGTAGCCCTCCGACGCGTGGGCGCTGCCGTAGGCTCCATATGCGGAAGCGCTGGAACCGTAGTATCCGCCGTGCCAGGCACTGTTTCCGTAGTAGGCTGAGCCGTGGTAGTAAGCCCCGTAAGTTCCATACCAGTGGCAACCCCAAGTGCTGTATCCCCAACTGCTGGACATCATGGCACCGACGGCGATTCCGAGGCCGAATCCAATGACACCTGCGGCAACCACAGCGCTTGTGCTAGGAGGAGGTGCTACATAGACATACGCAGGGACTACGTACGGGTAGCCATACACGATTGCCGGGTTGTATTCCGGAACGTAGACGATTTGGGGATTTGTTGGCTGAATCACGATGACCTGGGGCGACTGCTGTACCACCGTAACTTGCGGAGTAGTTTGCAGATTGCCGGCTGCTTTCGCTTTGGTGCGCAACGTCTGGATAGCCGTCATTACCTCGGCCGACTGGTTGTGGTAGTCCTCACCGAGTTGCGACGTCCACGAGAGGTTTGTAGCCATGTTGTTGAGTACGGACGGAAACTGGGTCAGCGCTTTAACACTGTTATCCCAGCTTTGTGCATCAACCGCCGTCACCAGCGCGCTCCCGGTCAGCGACTTGTTCTGCTCCAGCCAATAGCTGGCGATGGCCACTTGGTCAGGAAAGGTCGCCGCACTTAGGACCTGCGCAACCAACGCATCCGGATAAAGAGCGATCGGCGCGACCAGGGCTTGCAGCTCGTCGGCTGTTGCCGGCACGCCCTGGCCGGTATAACTCGACGCCGTGCTGTCGGTTGTTGCGGTTCCGGTCTGGTATGCAAGGCTGGTTGCGGCCCCGGGCCCGACGCTGACAACCAAGACGATGCTCAGCCCAAGGGCGAGACTCTGTTTTGCCCACGCTACACCGCGCATATTGTTTCCTCCTGCGAGTATTTGCGTTGCCGGGTGATCGCGTCCGGCAAGTTCTGCATTTTGTTTAGCGGATCATGGAAACTTTGTAACGACATCGCTGTTCAGGAGTGGAAGCGCAATTTTGTAACCCATCCGCCGTCCCTCGACCGTTTGTCCTGACCCACTCCCACCCAGGTCCCTACGCTACTCGCGCCGTACCAGTAGTTATAATTGGCAAAATTAACAGTCCGGGCAAAAATTCTGAATTTCGCGAAATTGCTTCCGCCACACGCGGAATTCGCTTCATACGCGTCCTGCTGTTGCTTCTCCGGGGATTAAAAGATCCCTTCGAGGCCTCATTGAGCCGGAATTTCGGCATATTCGGAACGAAGACCCAGTCCGTCTTGGGCATAAGCTACGCGGTGAATCACGTGGTGTAATGTCAAAACTGACATAGCATCCGTTCAGCCCCTCAGCAAGAACTTGACCGAGGGACGGCTCGTCGACCAAGAAACCGTGAGGCTCGAAGCGCTTCTCGGAAATGCTTCCCTACTTCTCTGGAAGGGTGTCGGAGAGTTCCCGGGTATCAGTAAGAGGCCGCGTTCCTGCGGCGAGTCCGTTTTGCTGTAACAGGTAAGCGAGTATATCGAGCGATTGCTGTGTCGTGAAGGTTTTGCCCGCGTAATCCGCCATCGGGCCCTTGATCTCTCCCCACACCGTCAAAAGTTTTGCGCCGCCGAATTTCTGCGTCCAGGTGACTCCGGTAAGCGCAGGTCCGGCACCGCCTTGCAGTTTTAATCCGTGGCAACCGGAGCACGAATCTTGAAAAAGTTTCTCACCGGCGGTGGCCTGTTCCACGGAGTACCGGCCGACCACATGGGAGGACGGTTGCACGTAGACGTGCCCGATGTTCGCGTGGCACTGCAGGCAATTGTAGCTGTCCGATTTCACCATGCCTTGATGAATCACCAGCTTCATATGGCTGTTCGGGCCTCCGAACGACAACAGCGAGTGGCAGCCGCGGCAGGTGATGTAATTGTGCTGCGTCAGATAATTTTCAAAATTCTCGCTCAGGGCAGGATGGCGTTTCTCCCATTCCTCTTTCGTGGCGATACTCTTCTGAGATTCATACCAGAAATCTTTAGCTCCGCGGTCGGCCTTGAACAATAGCAGCTTTACATATTCCACCGCGGTGGCATGGCCTGAGTCGTAGGGAATGTGGCAATCGCCGCAACTGGCGCGAACGCCGACGTTATTGATGTAATGCGTGCTCTGACGGTACGCCGCAGAGGCCCAGACCATTGAGTGGCAAGTCGTCCCGCAGAACTTGTCGGAGCTTGACCACATCACCGCGTGGTTCGTCAACGCTGCGAGCGCCACGCCGAAGAATACGAAAACCAAAGCCCAAGAAAAAATCCAGAGAATGCGGCGCCAGCCGGCATTTCTTCGCGTTTCGGATGTGCTGGGCCCGCTCGATTCGTCGCTGGACATTGGACTCTCCCTGCGAATCGGCGCGCCTGCTGATCGGCGGCCGTGTCTCGCGGATGGCGCTGAATTTCTTAGGCCGGCGCTCTCGGAAGCAGTCCACTATTTCGCTGGAAGCGCCTTGGACAGATCCACTGTGTCGTCGAGTGGTGTCGTGCCGGCAGGTACGCCATTTTTCTGCAACAAAAATGCCATGATGTTGATCGAATTCTTGGCTGCGACCGAGCCAGGCGCCGTCATCGGCATCGTCGTGTGCACCGCAGACCATAGCGTTGAGGCCTTCTTGCCGGCGTAGGTGAGCCAGAATTGCCTGCCGACCAGCGCGGGCCCCATACCGCCCTGCAGCTTGGCGCCATGGCAGCTGGCGCAGGTCTTCTGGTAGGCCTTGGCGCCGTTTGCAGATTGCGCAGCGGTGTACCAACCGGATTTTGGCGCGCTTTGCGGCATCGCAAACGCGTTAGCGAGCAAAAATGTGCCGCCCAGCATCAACAACGTACAGACTCTCGAGTTTTTTTTCATCTACAGCGCCTTTCCACCAGGATCTGGAATTTGACCGACACCGTCAAATCAAGTTGTTCTTTTGTAATTCTTGCGCCACCAGCTTGGCGATGGCGTTGATCGCATCGTTCACTGAGTGAGGATTCACCGTGTCGCTGGTTCCAGTCCACACCAGCACACCATCGGGCGTTGACGTCGCATAGAAGTTTGTTTCCACTTGCGCTTTCTGCTCGGTCTGAAGATAGGTGGGCGTATAAACCATCGGAGAGGCGTAGCCATAAAAGCCGTAGAACGTTGCGTAATACGGTTCGAGCGGAAAGATCGGGTCCTGAACCTCGTGCACTGTCTTGTGATACTGCACAATGCGCGAAACCAGGACGGCGTCAAAACCTTGACCCTGGACGACGTTGCGCAAGTTATCCATGTTAATCGGCGTCAAGTTTGGCCGCGGTATTAACGAGTAGCTTTGCACCGCCTGCACGCCGGACTGGGTAATTGCCGCGGTTAGTACGTCTTCGAACTGTGCGCGGTTAGCCGCTTGCCCGTTCAACGCGAGAACCATGATGTTCTTGAAGGGACCGCCGGGAGCGTTTGGGTTTCTCCAGGAATAGACCAGCTTCGTGGATCCGAAACCCGCCATCGAGAAACCAGCCAACACAATCAGCATCAACCTCGCGTACTTTTTCAAGTTCGTTCCCCTTGTTCCGTGGGCCCGCCCAAAAGCCGCGGTCCCGACGGCGGTAACTTCAGACCTCGTGGTACTTGGGAAGACCAGTCTCCAGTCGTTACCAGCGAACAATAGATGTTCGATTTTTCGCGCGGTATTGGCAAAACTGACATCCAGCAACGGCCGGAAAGATGAAGTGGGTTCAAGGGTCCGTTGCCGCTCCCCGTGGTTTTACGACTCGCGGACTCACTTTGCCTTCTTCGGGTCCACGCTAAAGCTGTATCCGAGCGCCAAGATCACAACCGGATCGGTCTCTCCCATATTAAAAATCTGCGTGCTGAACGTAACGTTCTTGTGCGTGACCTGCAGCAACAGTCCGCGCTGAATAGCGAGCGAAGTAGTATAGGCTCGGGTCCGTTGCACCACGTACCCTGCCATGAACCACGGCACCGGTGAGTACGTCAGTTGCGTCCAGGTATAGAAAAAATTACCGCTTTTTGTGGTCGTATCGAAAATGTATTCGTTCGCGCTGTATAGCTGCAATTTCTTGTAGGTAGCCGTAACTTCCACGCCCGGCGCGATTCCATTCACATTTCCAAATACCCCGCCGATCATCGGCGTGGCCTCCAGCACCAGCTTTTTCCCCACGCTCAAGTTGTAGCCGACCCAGAACGATCCTGTCTGCTGAGCTTCGTAGTTGTATCTTGCTTCCAAGTGCAGCGTATCGCGGTCCGCCGTGAATGTCGGCGAAAAGTAGGATTGCCCGTGGGGCCCGAGATTTCCGCTTAAGCTCAAATTGAACTCCCAGGGATTCGGCGGCGCCACCGGGTTAGCCGGCGCGGGGTTGGCTGGTGCGGGGCTGGTGGGTGCGGTCTTGGCCGGTGCATTGTTGCCTTCGGTTTGTGCAAGAAGCCGGCTGCCGCAAAGAAATGCGAGGAGGAACATCCCGAGATGTCGCGCGGATATCATTCCCCAAGTGCGACGATGACTCCAGGACCGAGTACCGTCGCAGCCTGCCGGATTTCTCAGTCCTTATTTCTTCTTCTTGTGTTTCTTGCCGTGCTTCTTCCCGTCTTTTTTGCCGTCTTTCTTGCTCTTTTTCTTGCCATCGCCTGCAAGCACCAGCTTTTCCGCGCCCTTCATCTTATGTGCCTTCATTTCCTCCAGCAGACCTTCGTCCGTCAAATCCAATGGGTGCGAGTGCTTCCAGTCGTGGTGGAATACTTTCGCCAGCCGTTCGATCACCTGTTTGTCGTCCACCGCGATGGCCAGCTCTCTGCGACTGTCGAAGCTTCCGGGTGCCAGATTGATGGATCCCACGATGGCGCGCGCATGGTCAGCCAGGAGCATCTTGGCGTGCAGTTTGAGGTGTTTCAGTTTGTGAATCTTGATGCCGACATCTTGCATGATGCGCATTCCGCCGACGGCTTCGACCAGCTTTTCCTTGCTCAGCTTATGTGGAGGCCGGGCCATGACGTGGACCTTCACTCCGCGGCGCGCTGCCCGGACCAACCGTTCGATAATCACGGCATCCTGGTAGCGCTCGTTTTGCACAAACAGGGATTCCTTCGCGCCGTCAATAAACTGCGCGATACGCTCCCGGCCGTTGCCGCAGCACCAGATCATGTGTGAATGTTCGTCGCCCTTGAATGGCTTGCGCGACCAATCCGCTTCGAAGCATTCGATGATTTCGCCCACTTCATGCGGATGCGATGTAACAATGGCGTAATCGCGGGTTTCGGTAAGGTTCTTCGTTTCCCAGTTTAGGGATTTCACGAAGGCCGTCGCATCATCCACCACCATCGACTTCTCGTGGGTCACGTCATAGTCTGGGCTGCTGTCTTTGACCGTCACCCCCCCGGTCGCCAACTTCTTGTGCGACTCCTTGTTTTCCGATTCACCATCACGGCGGGCAGGATTCAGCATCACCCGGACGTCCACTCCGCGGCGCTTGGCGTCAATCACCGCCTTCAAAAGAGACGGATCCGAGAAAATGAACATCTTGACGCGCAGCGATTTTTTCGCCCCATTGATGGCGTCTAAAATCGGCTTGGATGTATCGTCGGGCATCACGATTACAGAACGTGACATGGAGCCTCCTTAAGATCCTTGCGAACCTCACCAATGGCCGCCGAGAAGCAGCGCGGTCTTTCGTCGGCGATGCGCATTGCTACTTCGAAACCGGACTGGCAGGTGGTGCGCTGAACTGTATTTTATAAAGTTCGGCATACACTCCGCCTCGAGCGATCAATTCGTCGTGCGTGCCCTCTTCTGCAACTACTCCTTCTTTCAGAACAATGATCTTATTTGCATCGCGAATCGTGCTCAGCCGATGCGCAATGGTAATTACCGTTCGGCCCTTCATCAGCTTTTCCAGAGCGTCGATAACCAACCTCTCCGATTCCGTATCCAGTGCCGCTGTCGGCTCGTCCAGGATGAGGATCGGATTATTGCGAATCACTGCACGCGCAATTCCGATGCGCTGCCGCTGGCCGCCGGAAAGCGTCTCGCCGCGCTCTCCCACCATGGTGTCGTATCCGTGCGGCATTCGCGCAATGAACTCATCGGCGTTCGCCAGCTTGGCCGCCTCGATGATTTGCTGCTCCGTAACGCCCTTCCGCCCGTAAGCGATGTTATCGCGCACCGTCCCCTCGAACAGCACCGTTTCCTGCAGTACGTAGCCGATTTGGTCGCGCATGGAAAGAAATTTGTATTCACGAACATCCACGCCGTCAATCTTAACCACACCGGCGGATGGATCGTAAAATCGCGGGATCAAGCTAACGATGGTGGACTTCCCACCCCCCGTCGGGCCCACCACCCCCACTAGCTGGCCCGCTTTGATCTTGAAACTAACGTCCTTAAGCACGGGAGCGTCGGCGGTGTACGCGAAAGCCACATGCTCGAACTCGATATCACCAGCAATTGTGCCAGCCTCGCGCGCGTCGGGATGTTCCGGAATAATCTCATCGGCGTCAAGAATTCCCCGGATGCGATCCACGCCCACGGCGGCCTGTGCGATCGTGTTGGTCATCGTGGCAAGGTCCTGCACAGGCTTGAAGAACTTATTTAGATAGGAGAGAAAGACAGTCAGCGCTCCCGCTGTCATCGCTCCGGCCAAAATCAGCGCCGAGCCTCTCCACAATACGACGGCGGTGCAAAGTGCCACAGTAATCGCTACGATCGGGGACAACAGGGCCTTCACCTTTCGCGCTTTCAGAGAGGCAGCTACCGTCGCCTCGCTGACCGCGGCGAGTTCTTCTTCGGCCAGGTCCTGTCTCCCAAAGGCCTTTACCACCCTCATGGATTGCAGCCCCGCCTCAACTACAGAAACGATTTTGCTCTGCTCCTTGCGCACTTCGTGCGTCGCTTTCTTGACCACTTTCTTGAACCGGGAAACCAGCAGCAGCATGAACGGCGTCACCGCCACAGCAATCAGCGTGAAATCCCAGTTCAACCAAAACATGATGACCAGCATGGCCAGGATGGTCAAAATATCCACCACGATGCCCAATGTGGACGAAGAGGCGAAGCCTTGGATCGTCTGCACGTCGGAAGTGATGGTGCTCAACAGCGTGCCGGTTTGATGGCTGTCGTAGTAGCTCAGCGAAAGCTGCTGCAGCTGATGATAGGTACGCACCCGCAGATCATTAGCCACCCACTGGCCCACGCTGGTTGTGTAGTAGTTCGCGACGTAGGAAGCGACCGCGCCCAACGCGGCAATCAATACCGCTGCGATTGCGGCGGCGGCCGCGATCTGCATCTTGCTGCCGCCCGCCAAAACAGGTTTCAGCAGGTCGTCGAGCCAGGGAGAGAGCTTGTGGCTGCCCACGACGTTGTCGAGGATGATTTTCAGCGGCCACGGCCCTGCCACGCTCATCGCGGTCTGGACGAGCATTGCGAGCAGGATAACGATCAGGGTGCCCCGATAGGGGCGCACAAGACTTCGGATCAGACGAAACAATCGACCCTTCCTTATCTGGACGTCGCCTCTGGATTCCCCGCCGACATCGGCGCTACGGGCTCTGCTGTCGTCTCGCCTCAACGCCGAGACAAAAAGTGCGACCCGAAACCGTCTAACGGCACGTCCGAGAGCCCCCGCGTGCGAGCTCGAAGATCGGAATAGTGTGCGTTACACTACGAGTCTCACTCGCCGCGTGTAACTGTCAGTTTTGACAGTTTGAGAAACGTCCCAATCCCTCGAACTCGAAGTCTCGCTGTGATTTGCCAGATGCCGCCAGCGGGACGCTCCCTGGGCCTCAGCCACCCCTGAGGCAAGCCTGTAATTGTGTTTTCTGGTCAGTGTGGCGCAGCATGCGCGATAGCTTCCAGAGCGATACTTGTCTTGACTCGCTGATCGGCACTCATCGCGAGCTGCTTCGCGTTTACCAGCTGCTGTAATTTTGTGTAGGCCGAAGACCCAGCATCCGATGAGACCTTCGTCGAGAGCTCCAGCACTTTTCCCCCGGGCCACTCCCACAGTTCCAATGTGAGTTTCCCCAAGTGCGGCTGCGATTGCGTTCGCCAGCCGGTTGCAGTGACCTCGGCAACTTTTTTTACGCGGGACCAATCAATGGAAACGTGTGCGTCCTCGAACAGCTTGATTTGCGCGGAGCTCAGCAGGTGGGAGACGTCAGTTCCAGTTTGAGGAAGCTGCACCACTGCGAGTGGCGTCGTAACCGAATAGGAGGAAATCGCCCCCTCTCCCGTCAGGTCAACTTCGCATTTGAAGTCGTTTCCTCCCTCCCTGGCAGCAAGGAGTTTCTTCCCGTCGGGCGGCTCGGAATTTGATGGTCAGATCGTTCTTAGCGCCCTGGCGCAACCGCACGATTGCCCCTTGCGACAGGAGCTCGAGCTTGTCCGTATCAAAGAAATAGATGCGACCCGGCGTTTCCTTGGTACCCCTAAAAGCTCCGACGGCGGCCTGAGTCTCAGTCGCCGAGAGGAGAAGCTTCACTTCCACATTGCAGTTTTCTTGTGCCTGCAAACCAAAACAAGAAAGCACCACCGCGCAGCAGAAGCACAAACGGAAGCCAGAACGCGCAATTGCCGGTAGGGGGCGCAGCATGCCACTCACGTGAACCATCCTATAAAGATCCGAGTTGCCGGGCACCTGTCACTTTTGCCAATTCCCTTAACTCCCCGCTAGCGTGAATATCCGTGCCGCAAAGCAGTTAGGCCCCTGCCGGGTGGCTTCCAGCGGAAAGAGGAGTGAAATGCGGCACACAGCGAACTCGATTCTCAAGATTCACGATTTGGTTATCGGCACTCTGTTAGCGATTGTCTTGCTCACCGTAGGAAGCGCTTCTGCCTTCGGCCAGAAAGCGGAGACCATTGAGGCCACCGCGATGGGCACTGGCACTCAATTGGGACAGAACGTTGAGATCCGCCTGGTCATTAGCGATTACTCCACCATGGAAGAGAGGCAGGTCTTGGTGGACGCATTCGCCAAAGGCCAGAACCAGGGCTTGGTCACCGCGCTGCAAAAGATGAGAGCCGTGGGTCGCATTTCGCTCACCGGCACCGTGGGCTACGATGTCAGCTTTATTCGCATGATTCCCACTCCGACGGGCCGAAAACTCCGCTTTATCACCAATCGCCCCATCCGATTCGGCGAGGCTTGGACGGACTCCCAATCCCAGTCCTTCGACCTAAGCGGCGGCGAGATCGATATCAACGACGCCGACAAGAGCAAGAGCACCGGCGTCTTGTATCCCCGCGCCCAACTGGTCATTGACAAGCAAGGGCAGCTGCAAATTGATCTTTCTCAAAACCCCTGGAAGCTGGTGGACGTGCTCGACTGGAAAGGAACACCCGGCGTCAATTAGCTGGAGATCGGATCGCGCGCTCGCATTCCAGGCCCACGTTGACAAGTTGTCATTTTTTTTTGGAGGCACGTCATGAACATACAACGATATGTGGCGATTTGCTGCGGTTTGATGGTGTTCCCGGTAGCGGTGATGGCGACGTACATGTCCGCCAGGGGATTGAACGCTGACAGCAAGAAAAACACCAATAAGTACGTTTGCTCGGAGTCCAATCCGGGGAGCCTGTGTAATGCCAACACGACCTGCGGTTCGACTACCAGTGCTTGCTCTGTGGGCGTGAAACGCAGCGGTGGTACTTCCGCATCCGCTACGCCGGACATTCCGAACGCTAAGGGAAACATGTCGTTCTGCGTGAAGGTCGGAACTACGGTAACCTGGCAGAGCTCATCCAAAAACACGGGCTTCGTCCTCGACTTTGGCACTTCCTCTCCGTTCGATCCTCCCGATGGCGCGATCATGGGCGGTGCGGACCGGCCGATCTCCGTCGTCGCCAAGCGGCCCGGATGCTACAAGTATTCCGTGGGAGCTTGCACCTCCGGAACGATTTACGGAATGTGCGGCTCTTCGAATGCGGAACTCGTCGTAACCCCCTAGCCGAAATCGGTTAAACTCTGGCGTGACAGTCTCACACGTTTCAGGCATCGACCCTGTTTCTGGGGAAAGGACAATTCAGTGGCACACGGCACGGATTCCAAGCTCACAGTTCGCAAATTCGGCTTCGGCAGCCTTCTGTTCGCCGCTTTGCTCTTGGCAGCAGTCCCCCTGGTTAATTCCCAAGAGGACAGAAAAATCGAGACGATTGACTCAACCGCAACGGGAACAAGTACGCAGTTGGGCACGATGGTCAACGTCAAGGTAACGATTTACCAGTACTCCACCGACGAAGACCGGGCAGTGCTGGTCGCGGCCTTTAAGAAGGGCCAGAATCAGGGTTTGGTTGACGCGCTGGGAAAGATGAAGCCCGTTGGCCGTATTGCTATCACCGGCACGCTTGGCCAGGATCTCGCATACATTCGCCTGGTCCAATCCGACAATAGTCGCAGAATTCGCTTCGCCACGAACCGCCAAATTCAATTCGGCGAGGCCTATCACAACACACAAAGCAAGGCCTACAATCTGACCGCTGGCGAATTCGTCCTGGACAACTCCGACAAGGACAAGAGTGTGGGTGTGCTATATCCCGCGGCGCAGCTGATCATCAACAAAGAAGGCCAGCTCGAGTTTCAGCTCAGAAAGAATCACTGGAATCTGGTCAACATCATTGATTGGAATAAAGCTGGCTCCAAAGAGTAGAACTCGCGTCCATTCTGATTAAACGGAACCAGCTGCCTACCGACCGCGCTTAGTACCCGCGAGTAGGCAGGTTGATTGCGCATACACCTGGGCCAGGAAGGCTTGTGCGGGCAAGTCTCCCGGTGATTCTCCTATACTCCGAGTTGCGGCAACTTAACTGCATGCTTACGAATCACTATTTATCGCCGATTTTCGAATATTTTCAAATCTGAAGAGCAAAGTTCTGGAAGCCGTTTCCGGCTTTTTCCCATGGTCTCGAAACGAACTGCGCTGGCCCCGTAACGCGATCCCCACATGACGACAAAACGCCCGTTGGAAAAGCCATTGTTTTGCAATTCGCTATGCGGGATAAGGGGCTTATGCAGTTGTGGCCCGCGCTTACCACGAAGATTCCAAGGAGCCGTTGATGCACGCCAAAACCCGTGATCTCTTGACTCTCCGCTGGCAGTCGGAGGCCGTGCTCTCCTTGTTTTTGTTCCTTCTCGTCGTCGTGGGGTTCGTGCTCCCTTCGGCAGGCGTCGAGAAGAATAATTTGCCACTCTACGGAGACACAGCGTTTTCCGTCGTTTTGCTCGTTGGTATTGCAATCGCATGGGAAGACCGAAGACTGTTCGTGCTGGCATCCCTGGTGTCTCTCGTGGCGATTATCGTGCGGTGGGCGAAGTGGTGGACGCCAACCAACACGCTTGTACTCTGGAGTGTCGCGACGGGGCTCGCGGCCATTCTTACCATCACGGGTGTTTTGCTTTGGCGCGTGTTCCGCCCGGGGCCAGTCACCGTCATGCGCATCCAAGGTGCGATTGCGGCTTATCTGTGCCTTGGTTTTGCCTGGTCACATGCCTACCACCTCGCCGCATTATTGGATCCCGGCGCTTTCATGGCAGCAGGGAGCAACGTTTCGACCGCGAGCACTTGGGTCAACTATAGCTTCGGGATGCTAACTACACTGGGCTATGAGGGAATCGTCCCAGTCCACCCGATTGCGCATACTCTTGGCTCCGGAGAAGCAGTGACGGGGCAGCTCTATTTAGCGGTGCTAGTGGCTCGCTTGGTCTCGGCGCAGGTAAGCTCCCCGCGGACTGAGCGTCGTTAGCTGGAGATCGTGGCCGATTCCGGCCGCATCGATCACCGTAAGGTCCATTTTACGTTGTTGGCGCCGCCTGCACTTCGCCAGTGACAACGCCCGCTGAGCATCGTCTTGGGCCCGCAAATCAATGCGAGGCCGGGCACGCAGCGCAATAGAATTTTCGTTCTGCTGGCCAACTACGAATCAAGTCATTGACCCGCTGCACTGCACGACGCGATCGCCTGCTGAAACTCCGTCTTCAACTTCTCACCCTTCTCTTCGCGGACGACCCGCACCCACGCGCTGGAAACCATAAGCTGCTCCACCGAAGCGATAGGGCCTTTTTCTTGGTTGAAGACAATGTTGTGTTCCACCATGTTGACGGACTTCTTTCCACCCAAGGAATGAAGAAGAACCGTGTAGTAATCACCCGGCTCGATTCCGGGCCGCGCACTCTGCCCCGCGCCCACCGGTTCTACGGTGATTTGCTTCGCGTCCATGGTTGCCAGCGGAACCTCGAACCGATGGGTCTCGATATAGAACAGTTCACCGGGTCTGGTTCCTTCCTGGGTTTGGCTCCAGACCACAGAGCAGCCATCGAAGTTCGTAGTCGCGACCGACATTGAAGTGATCACCTCGTTACCGTGGGGCTCGGTATGTTTCCAGTGCACGGTATGGTCAATGGACATCTCCTGCGACAGATTCTGGAGATCTTGAAACATCTGGCTCTGGAGTGCGGACATCCGCAATGCGGGCCGAGGCGAGGCGTGCGGTTGAATCCTGACGCCAGCGATTGCCAACGGCAGCATCGCGAAGACCAAAAGGCCCGCGAACCAACTCCCTTGTCTCTGCATGGGCGACCTCCCTTTCTACCTGTAAGATCACGGTGAAGTATTCACAGATATCTACGTCCAGAGCGATACCTCGTTCGACTGAGAGCCCGACGCCGGCAGTGCGGTCCCGCTGCTGTCCACAGCGCGCAAGTCCGGCAGAGCCGTGGCCGGGTTTCGGAACGCCATGGCCACCACCACCTTCGATGGTACCGGCGTATTTCCGTAAATCGCCGCACTGAAGCTCCAGCTTTGTAGCGCCGCTGCAGCCGTCGCCTCAGCGTCGGTACGCCGCGAATCGTTGCGACGGTGGCGATTTTGCCCTGACCATAGACAGTGACGTCCAGGACGACGGCGCCAGACCCTAGTCCGTTCGTGGGATACGGCGAAAATGTCGCTGCGAAAAGTTGCGGCGGAGTGAAATGCTGTGCGTGGTTCGCCGGAGTCGGCCCGGCCATTCCCACAACAAGCGCTGATGCCAGCAACAGCCCCGCCGCAACCTTAAGAATTTGTCTCACACGCAAAATTTGCGTCTCCACGAGCTTCCTGTGTCGCTCGAGAATTTGTGGTGCGCACTAATGCGCAAGCCGTCACCAGCGGAAGGTAACTTCCTTGTGATTCGATTGGTACTGTTAGAAATGACAGCTGGCAGCGCGGCGCCCGGCCGGACGCTGCGATGGAGACAAACATGGCGGAAGCGTGTGGGAGTCGAACCCACCATTCTGGCCGCGAAGGACAGAATCAATGGCTTTGAAGGCCACGAGGACCACCGGACCCCTGGCGCCTCCGTGATTGGATTATAGTGTCGCGGCGCTGCGGCTACAACTTTCCTGCGGCCTGAACTTTGCTGCGGGTTCACTAATCGTGCGGCGTCAACTTCGCGGCGAGCTGGCGGCGAACTTCTTGCGCGCCAAGTCCAGCAGTTTTGCATCGGTGCAAACTTCGTAGTACGGACGCAGGCCCTGCGCTCCCACTTTCGCGCCGGGCAGCAGCTGGTGCACGAATCCCTTGCGGACTACCACCGGCTCCAGCGATTCTCCCAGCGGAACTTCACCGAAATAGAGTTGCACGCGCTCTTTGCCCCAGGGCATGGGAAAAGTTCCGCCCATGGGCGACATGGAAATTTCGGCGCTGAGCTTCTGAAAGCCCTCTTCGTTCAGCTCGATGCCGTTCAGATTGTAACGCACCAGCAATTCCTCACCTTCGTCTTCCGCGGCGTCTTCCATCAGCGGCTGCAGCACGAACACGTTGAATGGCGAAGGATTATCCTTGAACAAGCGCTTGGTAATCTTGGTGCAGCTGGAAAGCCGGTCCGACAAATTCAGGGCGCGCGAAATCATAATCTTCGAATCGCCATCCATCCACAACGACGGCGCCGAATCCTGAAAGGCCACGCCCACGCCGATTTCCAGCGGCGGCAATTCCGTGGTTTTCGTCCGCGCGTTGTACGCCGACGTCACCGCCAGAATTTCCCGTGCCAGGATGCAAGCCCGCGCCACCGCGCGGGTGGTGGCCCGCGTCGCTTCGGTCTCGTAGATCGCCAGAATGATGGCGTCGCCCTCGATAAACACCGTGGCCGCGCCAAAACGCTCCAGCATGCGCTTCACCGGCTCGTGCAAATTCATGCTGAAATGCGACGCTGGATTCATGCCCTTCGCCAGTAAATCCTTGGTGATGCCCGTCGAGCCGCGCACGTCCGCCTTGATCACCGTGTGATTGATGACGGGATCGTCGGTTGGCCGGCCTTCGTCCGCGTGCAGAAATTCGTACAGGCTCTTGTTCACGCGGGATAGCTCGCGCGCCCGCTCCGAACGCACCAGGCTGATGCGCTCCATCCACGCCGCCACGTGCTGGTAATTGCGCCGGTCGCGCCGCAGGCGCATGAAATCCTCGGCGAATTGCAGCGTGATGGATAATTGTTCCTCGTGCGTGCGGCGGCGGATGGCCCGGGAAGCGTCGTCCAGCCTCTTCATCGAAATCTTGCGCGCCGGAAATTGCTCCAGAATCGTTTCCACGCGTTTGGCCTCGTCGCGATTCACCAGCGCCTTTTTCAGGGCCTGCAAGTGGATCGGCGGGCAGTAGTCCGCATAGATGCGGCGCAATTCGTATCCTGCCAGCATGTGAAACAGCAGGTCGCGCTCCTCCAGCCGGTGCATCCATTCTTCCAGCAGTTGTGCGCGCGTTTCTGGATCGGCCTCGCCCTCACCCGCGGGCGCCGACGCGTCGAAAAGCCGCCGCGCGTTCTGCGGCTGGTTCAGATAATCGCCCAGGCGGCTGCGATATTCTTCGATCAGGAAATCCATGCGCTGCTTGGCTGCGTCAATCTGCGGTCCCAGCTCTTCGAGCGCCTTCTCGCTCTCGCCGGATTTCTTGCGCAACCCTTCCAACTCCGCGCGCGACTCCGCACTCGCTCCGCCCTTGCGCTTGAAAATGGATGGGAAAAGTCCGTCGCCTTCTCCCGCTCGCCCGGTGGCCTCTTCCAGCTCGTCTTCGATGCGCGCCATCTCCGAACGCATCTGCCGCGCCTGTTCCAACAGCCGTTCGTGAATTTTGCGCGCCTTGCTCAATTCGTCCGCGTCGTCTCCCGTCAGAATCAGGTCGCGCACGAAATCGAGCAGGATGCCATCGAAAATTTCAAAACGGTCGGGGTCGTTTACGAAATTCGCCAGCAGGACGTAGTGCTCCAGAAACAGATGATCGTCGTTACCGTTCTCCACGAAAAGAAAACGGTTCTGCAGCAGCTCGTAAGTCTCGTGGAAATCCTCGCCGAAAAGCGCCCGCCGCGATTTGCAAAGCGTGCCTTCTTCCACTTCGCGCCAGATGCGGCACAGCGTGTCGCCCACTTCGCGGTAGGTATTCTTCTTGTCCGCCTGGATCTCCGCGATTTTCGCGCGCATCACGTGCGCCTGTTCGCTGTGCTCGTATAGTTCGCCGCGCGCGCGAATCCAGTCCTTGCATTCCACCACGATGCTGGAAAATTGGCTGGCGATTTCAGAGGTCAGATGCTTCACCAGCGCCAACTGGTGCAGTATGTCCGTCTCGATGGATTGTTGAAATTTAGCGCGCGTCAGCGACGCCTGCAGAACTTCGGTCAGCAGCTTGCGGAACGCGCCATGCTCCGGCGCGCCGGATTGCTTGCGGTCTTTCCCGTAGAACAGGCTAAGGTTGATCTTCTGGCGGACCAGATCCAGCAGGTACTTGCGCGTAAAATCCACGAACCGCGGGCTGAGAAAAACGTCATAATGGATGTTGTCCACGCCCAGCGTAAGGTTGCTCAGCCGAATTTCGGCGGAGTAAGGCTCCAGCTTCATCCGGGCGGGATGGGCGGGCGAAGGCGCAATGCGGGAGTCTGGCATCCGGGCGCAGCAAGACCACGAACTTTCACTTTAGCGAGGCGGAATGCGCAGCGCAATGGCACGGTTCCTAACCGTTAATGGTTTCTCAGCCAGCCCACCGGTTCCGCGCGGCAGTCAAGACGTGAACTTTGATCCGGATGCAAACGCAGCGCCGGACTTCGGCGTCGCAGCGGCTGACTACGGCGTCGAACCCAGCGCCGTTGGCAGCGAGGCCGCTTCCTACGGCGTCTCATCCACTCGCTACGGCGTCGCATCCACCAGCCGCAAGAATTCCGGCGATCAGGGTCCTTGCCTGTACTTCGGTCCGCAAGGTCAACGCTGCGACCGCCGCGCCCTCGCTAACGGATTCTGCGCGCGGCATCTCCCCGCGCAACTCGGTCAGCGTGCTCAAGACGCCGGCATATCTCCCGAACGACCAGGCGGCGCTTCCCTCGGCTCCAAGCCGTTCGGACGCATCATCGCCATTGGCATAGCCATTTTCGCCGCCCTGTGGCCGGTAGTCGCCGACCTGCTCCACGAAATAATCCGCTGGATTCACGCGCACTGAGCTCTCCGCATTCGCGCCGGGTTTTCCTGGTAGCGGCGCTGCCGTGAATCGGGCTACAGCGCGATTCATCCTGAGAACCGGCAGTGCCGGTTCGAAGGGCTGCGCCCCAGCTCGCCACAATCTCAGAATCGTCGCGGACTCGCTGTTGCCTTTCTCTGCGCACTCTGCGCCTCTGCGGTGGAAGCAGTTGTCCTTCTCAGATTTTCCTCCGTCTTTCCTCCCATCCCCTCTGCGTAAATCTTTTGACTTCCACAACCCCGAAATCCACATTTTCGCGTAAAATGTCCAGCCATGCCCAAATTACTGGAAGGCAAAACCGCCATTGTTCTCGGCGTCTGGAATAAATGGAGCATCGCCTACGCCATCGCCCAAGCTTTCGCCCGCGAAGGCGCCACGCTCCTGCTGACCTATCAGAACGACCGCGCCAAGCCCGTCGTCGAAGAACTCGGCAACGAGCTCGGCGCCAAAGGTTTTTACCCCTGCGACGTCCAGCAGCAATCGGATATTGACGGCCTGGCGGAATCCCTGAAACGAGAAGGCCGCACCATTGACGTGATGGTCCACTGCCTCGCCTTCGCCAATCACGAAGACCTCAATCAACCGTTCCTGAAAACTTCGCGCGACGGTTTCAAACTCGCACTCGACGTTAGCGCTTACTCGCTCGTCGCTGTCTCCAGCGCCATTTCTCCGCTGATGACCAACGGCGGCGCCATCATGACCCTCACCTACCTCGGCTCCACGCGCGTGGTGAAAAATTACAACGTTATGGGCATCGCCAAAGCCGCTCTCGAAGCGGAAGTCCGCTACCTGGCCGCCGAACTGGGCGCGAGCAAAATCCGCGTCAACGCCATTTCCGCCGGCCCCATCAAAACTATTTCCGCGCGCGGCATCAAGGATTTCTCCAAGGTTCTCGACTTCGTGCAGGAACATGCTCCGCTGCGCCGCAACACCGACATCGCCGAAGTCGCCGACGCCGCCGTTTTTCTGGGCAGCGACTTGGGCCGCGGCGTCACCGGAAATGTGCTCTACGTTGACGCCGGATTCCAGATCATGGGCCTGGAGCCGCCGGCACCGCCGAAATGAGCCACCGCCTACCACGCGCGTTCATTCACGCCCGCGGAACAATCCGGGAATCCTTAATCACCCAATCCGTCGCTGTTGCCGCTCTCGCTGCGATTGTGATGCTCGCAGCTTTCACTCCCGCGAAATCCCAATCCGCCAGCCCGCCTAAAGAAAAACAAAAGAAGGTGCCCGCGTATCTTTGGGATCCGCCGCAGGTTGACGCTCCTATTCCATCCATCTCCGCCACTCCGCCCTGCCCACTTTCCGACGTCCTGAAACTCGCCGCGCACCGCACCGTTGAACTCATCGACCATCTGCAGAATTTCGACGCGCACGAACGGGTCCGCTACACGGAAACGGACGGGCTGGGCATTCCCACCATGGCCATGGCCGAAAAGTTCGACTACCTCGTTGATTTCGGCGCGCGATCCGGCCCGCTGAGCGTCCATGAAACCCGCACGCCACTCGCCGGCAGCGACGACGCGCACGTCGCCGCGATCGTAGATAGAGGTCTTCCCGTCCTGGCGTTGATTTTTTATCCCGAACTGCAAGGCGATTACGAAATGCGCTGCGAGGGCGCCGCGGAGTGGAACAACCAGCCAGCCTGGGTTATTTATTTTCGCCAGGTCAGCGGCATGCGTCCGCGCACGCTTTCCATGACGACTGCGGCGAACACTTTCCCGGTCAGCCTCAAAGGCCGCGCCTGGCTCACCGCGGACTCCGGGCAAGTGATGCACCTCGAAACCAATCTCGTAAATGGCATTCCCATCATTGATTTGCGCGCGAACGCAGTTTCCATTGATTACGCGCCGGTGGCGTTTCCGTCGCGCAATCTCGAACTCTGGCTGCCCAAATCCGCCATCGCCTACACCGACTACGGCAAGCGCCGCACCATCATCGAGCACACCTTCTCCGACTTCCAGCTCTTCTCCGTGCAAACGCAACAGGTGATCGAAAAACCGAAGGACGCGCAAGCCCCGAAGGACCCGAAAGAAAAACCCTGAAGATTAATTCTTGCTCGGCGCCGCAGCGCCATCCTCTATCACGATTCTTCGCACCTCCTCGGACACATGCTCCAGCCCAACCCGCACCACCGGCCAATCCGTGCGCAACTTCAAGCGGTCGGGCCATTCCACAATCACGATCGCGTTCTCGCTGAAAATGTCTTCCAGGCCCAGCGTCTCCAGATCGTGCAAATCCCCCACGCGGTAAAGGTCCACGTGATAAACGCGCTTTTCGCCCTGGTATTTATGTACCAGGGTAAACGTAGGACTGGTGACGTCGTCTTCCCGCGCCGCGCCCGCTCCCGCCGCAATTCCTTTGGTCAGCGTGGTCTTCCCTGCCCCTAAATCTCCGGAAAGCAGCACCAGCACCGGCGGCTTCAACTCCGCGCCAATTTCCCGGCCGCGCGCGATGGTTTCTTCCGCTGAATGCGTTTCGATCTCGCGCCTACCCACGGCCGCACTCGGCATAGAATTGCTGATACGCGCGCGGAATCGCGCGAATTAAATCCGAAGCCAGCAAGGGAGCTTCGCCGCTATCCGCATACGCGATGTCGCCCGCCAGGCCGTGCAGATAAACGCCGAACGCCAGCACGCGCACCCAGGGGCTCGCGCCGAATTGCGCCGTCAGCCCCGCCAGCATTCCCGTCAACACATCTCCGGTTCCGCCCGTGCCCATCCCCGGATTTCCCGTGGAATTCACAAACACTTGCCCATCGGGCGCGGCAACCACGGTTTGCTGCCCCTTGAGAATCACGATCGCGTTCCAGTCCGCCGCCGACTTGCGCGCGACTTCCAGCCGTTGCGCCTGCACATCCGGAATTCCGCAGCTCAACAAGCGCGCCATTTCTCCTGGATGCGGCGTCAGCGCCAGCGCGCCGTTCCCATTGTTCAACTCTTGCGCTCGGCCCGCAAACGCATTCAGTCCGTCGGCATCCAGAATGATCGGAACCGTTCGCGTTCCCAGCACGTTGCGCACAAACTGCTGCGTTTCGTCGTGCGTGCTCAGCCCCGGTCCAATCGCCAGCACGCGCTTCCCTTTCAACAATTTCTCGAAGCGCTGGTATTCGAAACTGCGCAGCGAAATGCTGCCGGCATCCGTGGCGGGAAGCGGTTCGGTCATTATTTCCGGCGTATGCGCCGCAACGATCGGCAGCACTGGCTCAGGCGTTGCCACGGTTACCAATCCCGCGCCCACGCGCAACGCCGCCCACGACGCCAGCACCGCTGCGCCACTCTTACCAACGGCTCCTGCGGTGATCAACGCGTGGCCGTAACTACCCTTGTTGGCGTCGGCGCGGCGCGGACGCGCGAAGATGCTCACCTCCCGCCAATCAATCCAGCGAACGTTCCCCTTCCCCACTTCGTCAATCAGTTCCGGCGGCGAGCCGATATCGCGCACCAGCACTTGTCCCGTGTGGTCGCCGGCCACGCCGAGAATCATTCCAGTCTTGGGCGCGGTAAAAGTGATCGTGTACATCGCATTGATGCACGCGCCCATCGCTTCGCCCGTGTCCGCCACCAGCCCGGATGGAATATCCACCGCGACCACCGCCGAACCCACCGGCCCGCGGCGTTTGTTCACCGCTAGGATCGCTTCCGCGAACAGTCCCTCCACGCCGCCGCGCGTGCCGGTGCCCAGCAGCGCATCTACTATAATGTCGGCGGAATCCAGCACCGGCTTTACGTCCTGCAAATCGCCGGAATTGCGTACGAGATGCAGTTCGCCGGAAACTTCTTGCCAGCGCTTGCAGTTCGTCGCCGCATCCCCTTGCATTTCCTCCGGTGCCACGAACAAATACAGTTCCGGCTTCGCGCCCAATTCCCGCAAACGCCGCGCCACCACAAATCCATCGCCGCCGTTGTTTCCTTTGCCGCATAGAACCACGATGCGCCGCTGCGCGAATTTCGCCCAGCGCTGCGCGATGAATTCCGCCACGCTCGCTCCGGCATTTTCCATCAGCGTCAGGCCGGGAATCCCGAAGCGCGCGGTCGTCAGGCGGTCCACTTCCCGCATTTCAGCAGCGCTGAGAATTTTCATGGCAGCCGTTCCAAAAGCCGGTGTTTGCACCGTGTGATTGCAGCAGTGAACTCCAAGACATTTAAAAGCATGACGATTTACCGTAGCACGATTGCCCAGCCGTCGCGCATAAAAGACGCCACGCTCACGGCTGCGTATCCAGCGGATGCTTGCTCTTCTCGTAGAACTCGTTCTGCAATTTCAGGCTTTCCTCGTCCGCCTTTACCGCGCGGATCGCTTCGTTAATCGCCGCGATCCACGCATTCATTTCAAAGGTGCCGAGCTCTTTCGTCGCCAGCGCTCCCTCGCCCGAATAATGATTCGGAAACCGCGCGTACCACCAGATTCCGGTGTATACGTCGTCCGGTAGACTTACCCGTTTCTGATCCGCTCCCGATTCGCTCGCGGCGCGGTCCTGATGCACCAGATCCGGCCGCGCAATCATCATCGTGGATGTTTCCGTTTCCCCCGCGTGCATGTCCACGTGATCTTTTTTCTCAGGGCCACCCTGGGGCTCCTCGCGCCCCCACTGTACGTACACCACATAGTCGTGCGGCCTATCCAGCTGGCTCTGCGCGAAATACGGCAGCAGGTTTTCGTTTCCGCCGTGCCCGTTCACGATGATGATTTTCTTGCAGCCATTGCGCGCCATTTCGTCCGTCGTTTCCTGCAACAATTTCAATTGCAGTTCCGCGCTGTAAGCGATCGTTCCGGCTTCGTGTTTCGCCTCAAAAATCTGCCCAAAATAATATTCCGGAAACACCACCGCGTAGTTCTGCTCCGCCGCATGCAACGCTGCATAGCGCACGTCCAACAGGTCCGTGCCCAGCGGCAAATGCGGTCCGTGCTTTTCCAGGATTCCGAAAGGCAGCAGGCACGTTCCCTGGGCCTGCGCGATCGCATCGCGAAAATCCGCGGACGTCAGCTCTTCCCATCGCACCGAATGCTTCGTTTGCCCCGCGGCTGGATAGGCTCCCAGAAGCAATAACGCAAGACAACCAAGCCCCGCGATTCTCATGGTTAGCTCTCCTCCGCTCTCAGAGTCCTGTACCAAACGCCCGATTTTGGACGCTCACATGCAGACTGGCTCACCATTTCTGGCCCGAATTCCTTAAATGTCCCGATTTGTCCCGTGCTGCCCTTTGCTACGCGGCTCGCTTCGCGCAACTATGCCGACGGCCAATCCGAGCCAGGACCGAACTGCAGCCAAACGGCTAGCGTTCCCCTGCGTAAGGGTGCCAGACAGTGCCGTGCAAAACACTGTGTAGAACGCTCAGTGCCCGACCGGGGACAGGCACTGGGCGTTTTTTTTGCGCGCACGCTACGAGGCTCGCAATCACCGCGCCGCCCGCATCGTGAATCGGCACCCTCGGAGCTAAGCAGTGTCTTGCGCACCGTCGCAGCCGCTCGCCCGCTCGCCATCGCCGGTTCAACCAGCTTCCTCGCAGCGAGCTCCCTCGCAAGATTTCGATTTGTCATCCTATTTTCCGCCGCTGCGCCGCGCATCGCTGCGCAGCATACCGCATCTTCTTGCACTCTTGCTGCAAAACGCATTCCGCGCCGGCCTGCGCAATCCAGTTTGCCGAAATACAAGTTGTGGTATCTTGTGGCGCAAGCGCAATTCCAGGTGAAGAGGACCAAATCTATGCCGCGCGTTCGCTCGCCGCAAATCTTGTTCCGTGCAATCGTTCTCGCCTGCGCGCTGCTGGCTACCCTCAGCAGCGTGCGCGGCGCTGGAACAGAAAAACATCCCTTCGGAATTAATGATTACTCCGCTCTTCGTTCTGCGCGCGCCGTCGCTATCTCTCCTGACGGAAAAACCATTCTATACGTGGTCAGCTATGACGGCGACAAAGGCCCCACCAAGCTCGAATGGTACTTGATGGATTCTTCCGGCGACAACAAACGCAAGCTCGATCTGCCGGAATCATTCGAACCGCAGGGTTTCATGAAAGACGGAGCGGCGCTCTACGGATCTTTCGAGGTAGCCAAAAAAAATCAACTCGCAATTGTGCCGCTGGTGCCCGCGAAGCCGACGCAGATCATTTCGCTGGCCAACGGTGTGCGGCACGCGGCGCTTTCGCCGGATGGCAACCGCTTCGCAGCCGTCTCCGATCCTCATGCGCCGGATCCCCTGGCCGAAGTTCGCCATGTGGTGCAGAACGACGTCGCCAGTCTTTATGTCGCGAGCGCGAGCGGTGGCGAAGGCGCCTGGTGGTGCCCGGAGCTGCGCGACGTCACCGATTTCGCGTGGTCTGCGGACGGCGCGCAGCTTGCCGTCGTCACCCAATTCCAGAAAATCGGGCATCACGATGAGCGCGCTGCAATTTACGTCTGCAATGCGACGGGCGCTCGCCGAGTGGCGGAGATCAGCAATGCGGTCGCGGGAATCGCCTGGGCCAATGGCGGAAAAGCTCTCGCCTTCGCCAGCAGCACGGCGGATGTGCTCACTCCCGAGCATCTTTGGACTGTCGCGGTGACGGGCGGAACTCCCGTGGACCAGACGCCGAATCTCGTGGGATCCATCGTGGGCGTGGCGAACGATCCCCAAGGCACCGTATGGGTGGAAATGTACAAAGGTACGCGCGAAGAAATTTATTCGTACCGCGAAGGAAAGCTCGCGCCGGCGTTCCGCTGGTCCGAAGGAATTGTCGCCGGCCCTCCGATTGTGAGCCGGCTCGCATCGTCCTCCGGAGTGATGGCGTTTAGCGTTGCGGATCCGACACATGCCACAAACGTCGCCGTGTTGCATGGCGATGCGCTGCAGAAAATCACGCAGGAAGGTGACGACACGCTTGCCAGCGTGTCCCTGGGCGAAGTGCGCGTGGTGAACTGGACCGCGAAAGACGGCACGCACCTCGAAGGCATTCTGACGCTGCCGGCAAATTATGAAAGCGGCAAGAAATATCCGTTCCTGGTGTTGCCGCACGGCGGTCCGGAAGCGAGCGACGAACTGCGCTTCGATGCCTTTTCGCGCATCATCGCCGGTCTCGGATACGTTGTGCTGCAGCCGGAATACCGCGGTTCCACAGGTTACGGCTCGGAATTTCTGGAAGCCATCTATCAACACTTCGGCGATCGCGCCTACCAGGATGTTGATAGCGCCACCGATTTTGCCATCGCGCAGGGATGGGCTGATCCGAATCGCCTGGCGATTTTCGGATGGAGCGCGGGCGGATTTATGACTTCCTGGACCGTGACGCAAACGCAGCGCTACAAAGCGGCCATCGAAGGCGCGGGAATTACCGACTGGCTGAGTTTTATTCCCACCAGCGACCTCTCGCAAGTGGATTACGATATGCGCCTGCAGGAAAAGGGCGCCGAACCATTCCTGCGGTTTTCCGCGGTGATGTTCGCCGACCGCGTAACCACGCCGCTATTGATCTTGCACGGTGAAGCGGATCAGCGCGTGCCCGTGCTGCAGGGCCGCGAGTTTTTCGTGCTCCTCGCCGAACGCGGCAAGACCGTGCGCATGGTCACCTACCCCGGCTCACCGCATTTTCCGCGGCTCGCGGAACAGCGCCGTAATGTGTTTCAGGAACTGATCGACTGGCTGGCAAAATACAATCCGCCGAACTGATCGCTGCAAGGCGCACGCAGCGCGGCGACTTCAATTCAGATCCCTCACGTTGAGCTCTTCCCCGAATTGATCAGATTTTTCAGAACGTCCACGCCATAGCCGGCTACAAAAATCGCGATAAGGCCCGGCAGCGCCTCCAATTTCGCGAGTTGGTCTTTCACGCCCGCCACCAGCGCGAAGACCGCAACCACTAAAGCGATGGCGAGTCGCCCAACTTCAGCTCTGCTACGTGCGCTCACCCAATTCTGCAACGTGCGGGGATTCACTTTGAATTTTCCGGACACGACCAGGGGCTCGCGCGCGGCGGAGGTGGAACGATTTGACACAAAGGTCACGGAGGAGCCACGGAGGTACAGCGGAGAAGGCAGGAGAGATCCCTGCCTGCGGCAGGCAGGCTTCGGCGGGCTTCCGGGAAAGGCGGCGCGTCCCTTCGCAAAATCACTTAGGGCAGGCAGGATGACGTTGCTTACGGGTTCGTCAGCGTAGCCCGCCGAGCAGGTAAACGACCAGAACGATGAGGATCACTGTGCCGACGATGCCGAGTCCGCCGCCGGCGCCCCAGCGGGAATAGCCGTAGTAGCCGCCGCCACCGCCGAACAGTAGAACCAGAATAATGATTAGTAGCAACATGGAAAGGCTCCTTTTTTGTGTCTCGTGATTTGTGACTTGTGACTCGTGTTTTGTAGTTTGTGATTCGTGACCTGTTATTTGTGACGTCTGATTTACGCGCGTTGCTTGCGACCGGAACGCATTCGGGCCGCTGCGCGGACGGTTGCGGCGGACGCTAGCGTTAACCCGCTGGATCTTTCTGGCGCGTGGCTTTTACGGCGCTCAGAATGCCAACGCCTAACATGATGATGGCGCCGACCGCGATCCAGTGCGCGGGCATGTGCATCAGGTAGGCGCCGTAGATCAGACCGGCGATGACGATTGCGAATCCAGTGGCGTACAGGCCGAATGACATGGTGACTCCTTGCGCTGCCGGTGCGGCGATGGCGCGATTCTTACGACGTCTTGCCGCTGCATACCGCATGATTGCAGTGGCAATCAATGTCCGGCGTTTTTTCCATGGCTTCACATTGGGTGCTGCAGTATTTGCCGGAAATGGTGCTGCACGAACAAACGGGATGAGCGCATTTCTGGGATTTTTCAGGGGCCAAGTTGTTCTCCTGTTTGCGGACTGAGAGAGATACATCCGAACTGCCATCGTAGCGGGCGGGACGAAGTGGTTCTGTACTGAAATGAACACATTGCCAGAATGCGCCGCTATCGCTGGCGCGCATGGCGACCCAGCGCTGCGACGGCCCGACGGCGTCAGGGTTTTTCGATGATTTTTTCTACTTGCGCGATTTTCTTTTGGATTTTGCCGCTGATTTTTTCCACGATGCCGTCCGCCTCCAGGTCGGGATCGTCGGTCAGCCTTCCCGCCTGACTCTTGATCGCGCCTTTTACTTCGTGAAACGTTCCGGCGGCGGTGTCTTTGGTGCTGTCTTTCATCACGGTGTGCCTCCTGAGTGATTCAACGAACGATTTGCGGTACCCGACGCCGGTTAAGATCCGGGTGAAAGGTGATTTCGGGCCGCGCAGTGGGGATCGCGAGCTGCGTGGAGGAAAGCGGGATTCTTCTTTCGCTTTGGTCGCCGGGCGACAACGGGAAACGGCTGGGGACGGGGCGCCCTGCAGCGGCGGCGCAGGCGCGCATCCATTTCACGGCCTCGTACAAGCATCTGGCGATGACTAGGCCGAGCATGAGCGTGGCGAAGAGGCCGATGTAGCCCAGAACAAAAATCACGAACGCCGCGATGATTTGCGCAGCGAAACTGAAGCGGAGCACGAGAGCCATAGCGAACTCCTTGAACGGCTGGCGGATGGTGCACGCGCTAGCTTGAGCTGCCTCGCAGGAAATGCAGCAGGAGCAGGATCAGGCCGACGACCAGCACGATGTGGATCAGGCCTGTGGTTACGTGAAACGCGAAAAACCCAAGCAACCAGAGAACGATGAGGACTGCGGCGATTATCCCAAGCATGTTTTCATCTCCTGGCTTCCGGACGCTGGAACATCGGCGATGTTGCGGTTGCGAACGGCGCTGATGTTGGCGGCGGTGCGGAAGCAGACTGCACGTGAGACACAATAGTTGGTAAAGGAGCGGCGGTCTGTTCCGTTATGAACACTTTTGCAATTTCATTTGCTTGGTGTTCAGATTTTTCCGCGATTCGCGCGGAGGCGCTGGACTTCGGCGCAATCGGAGTGCGAATGCGCGCGCGGCTAGGCGCTTGCCACGGGCACCGGGCGTCGGCGGCCGAAAATTGCAACCGCTGCCAATCCAAAAAGTGCGAGCGAAAACGCGCCAGGTTCGGGGACGAGAACTGCCGTTGAGCCGCTAGCACCTGGAGTCTTACCGTCTTCGCTGCTGCCGCGATCATGTCCAATTCTGTGGCGCCCGCGATCGGTGTCGAAGAGGAAAGAACCGGGATCGCCCAGGCCGATTTCAACGAGGCCGGTTGACTGAACGCCGATGTCCGATGATAGCGGGGAGAGGTTGCCTACGATAAAGGAAGGCTCTGAGTTCCAGGCAGCGAAAGAGCTACTCGGCTCAAAGCCACCGATGGACACTATCGCCGGGGTGGGGTCCGATAGTTGTCCATCAAACTGCGGCGCGTTTCCTTGCAGAGCGGAGGCGCGCGCGGATTTTGTCTGGTGCGCGGAGTCCGGCGAGTCGCCGGGAAGCGCGAGGTACGCGAGCTGATGACCCCAGACTGGAGCTAAGGCCGCAAGAGGCTGCGACGTGATGGATACCGCTGAGGGGATCCTCAGCTTCGCGGAGTGCGCGCGCATTTCTGGTACGGCATTTTCGACGTTCGGGGAATCGCTCGTGACGCCGCTGTAAAAGACGCTGTCGGCGCAAACGGGAAGCGCGGAAATCAGGAACGCTGCGCAAAGCAAAAAAGCTGGTCTGAACTTCATATGCTTTCTCCCAAGGATGAATGGCGGGGATTCCATTCAGGCGAAATATTAAGCGGTGGGAGAAACGAATTCTGTTCCATTATGCACACAACGCCAAATTCGCTTTGAATTCGCGCCGAAGCGCGAGACAGCGGAGGGGATACGGCACCGCGGGGTGAACGGCAGAACAGGAATCCGGAGCGGCTCGCACGGCAAAAATACTCGAACAATCTTTGCAGCAGTGTGCAAAAGAGAACAGTTTCAAGTTGGTGCGACACATAAAATGGTGCGCGAATGGCGAGGGTAGGGAGAGAGCATCCAGCAACCAGGGCTGGGGGCTGGGTACTTTCTTCCTTCCTTGCCATCAAGATATTTGAAGCAACGACGCGAATTGGCCACCGAACTGGGGACGCGGCAGTGCGCTCTGGTTCCGAATCCTTGCAACGGTAATGCGCGGATGCGGATGGGTTTCAGAGGTGAACTACTGTGAGCGTCTCGTGTCTGCATTGCCAAAGCACCTGCGTGCGACGATCGAAACGCAGAGGGGTGTTCGAATTATCGGTGCTGCGCTTTATACCGATGCGGCCGTTCCGGTGCGAGAATTGCGACCGGCGGTTTTATGCGTTCGTTTCGCCGACGGACGGAACGCAATCCGAGACTGAACCGTCGAGCTAGTCCAGAATTCCCTTCCCGAACGTTTGACGGCCTTCCCGCACCTGTTAATCCCCCAATTTCGCTGGACCGTGCGGCAGCAATTACAGTTTTTTGTGATTGAAGCGGAACATTTCGTCTAAGAGGCGGAAATCCAGCGGGCGCCACCGCGTAGGATCGCAGGGTTGGCGTAACCAACGAGCCGTGGTGATTTTCAGTTGCTGCCAATCGATGGACGCGATGGCGGCGACGAATTTTTCGCCGCGCGCGAGCGACTCCCCGCACCAAGTCTTCATCTGGAGAAGCCAGCGTGCGGGGAGCTGAAACAAGATTGCCGGCGGTGGTGCCCAGGCTGTGGTGGCGGCGCTGGACATGAGGCTGTTAATCCACTTCATGGTCCAGCGGACGAGAATAAGACGCAGGCCAGCAACCTTCATTATGCCGGACCTCAGAAAAGCTGATTTCGCCACGCCAACTTTGAACGAAGCCGGTGAAAGCACTTGAGAAGTGGGCAACTGGCTACGAGTGGCAGCCGCCGAATGGCTGGCAGCTGGTTTCGCTTCGACCAAATACAGGCGGGGAGAGTGCGTGGGCGCGGCCGGCTGCATGCCTGGCTGTGGTGCCCGCTCCGCCTGCGGCTGCAGTGCCAGTTCGACTGCCGCCTCGGAGGCGAGCGAGCTGCGCACCTCTACAAAAAATGCGGTCCAGTCCGAGAGCAATCTTGTCTGTAATTCTGTTTGCCACGGCGCCACGGGCGGAGTGAGCAGCTCAGGCGAACCTATGGAAGTTGCGGCGTCCTCTTCGTCGTCCGGAAAGTCAGCGCGGTGCAAAACCGGCGCAGCGGGCTCTTTCACGGGACTGAACACATTCTCTTCAGGAGCGGACCAGACGGTTTCGCGGATCGCCGAAGGGTCCGGGTATTCCTGCAAAAGCGGTTCGGCTGTGGCGTGGAGAGAGACCAACGCGTTCATGAATCTGGATTGCACAGAAATAGGTTCGGGCTGTGGGGCGCCGGAGGAACGGAAAGACGAAGTGACCGGTTTAATGTCGTCAAATTGAAATTCGCGGGCTACTTCGGCCACGAAGTGTTCCGGGACGGGCTGAATCTGCTCGACACTGGCGTTGAGCAGGGCGTGCTCGCAGAGCAGATTCATGACGCGAGGAATCCCGCGCGAATAAAAGTGCGCGGCATCCATGGCCTCGGACGAAAAGATTCGTGCGCCGCCGGCTCCGGCGATGTGCAGGCGCGCTTGAATATATTGGTGAGCTTCCTCAAGAGACAGAGCGGCGGTCTTGCAGCGCAGCGCGATGCGTTGCTTCACCTGGCGCAGCGCAGGCTGCTGCAGCCGGTCTTCCAGTTCAGGCTGACCGGCGAGGACGATCTGCAACAGCTTTTCGTTGCACGTCTCAACGTTCAGTAACATACGAATTTCTTCCAGGACGTGATCGGAAAGGCCTTGCGCTTCGTCCACGATCACCACGGGCGTTTGGCCCGCGCGATAGCGTTCCAGGAGCCACTGCTGCAGGCGCATCAACGCGTTGTCTTTTAATCGCGAATCGAATTTCACGGCAAAATCCGCCAGCACAAAATCGAAGAGATGGCTCACTTCCAGATGCGAATTGAAGATAAACGCGGTGGGGGTGTGCTGTTGATGCAGCCAATCGAGCAGGTGGTTGAGCAGCGTGGTCTTCCCGGTTCCGACTTCGCCGGTGAGCAGGAGCAGGCCCTTGCGGGTCTTGATCCCATGGGTCAGACCGTCGAGCGATTCGCGCGTCTGACGGGTGAGAAACAGGTAACGCGGATCGGGGTTGACGTTAAAGGGGTTTTCGCGCAACGCAAAAAATTGGTTATACATGTGCGGGTCGCCGGCCCGGTGCCTCTGTTGCGGTTGCCTGAATTTCACAAATTTCGCGTGCGTTCGTTCAATTGATGAATGGTGTTTTTTCCAGCAGACCGCCCAGCCTGCCGCGCGTCTTTACGGCGGACGTCTCGACATCGGCATCAGCTTCGGCTTCGGTACGTTGCAGCGCCAGGGACGCCAGATAGGCGACGCGATCGATGAGCTGACATTCGGGAAGCGTAGGACGCCGCGGGTCGCATCCGAAAATCTCTAGCATGCCCAGGACAGTCCGATCGGAGGCCAGAATGGCGCTGCAAGAAAAAATATCCAGGCCTACTTGCAGGGCGCTGCGCGTCATCGAGGCAAAATGATTTTCCTCCGCGTCCGCCAGCGAAACGATGGAAACCACATCGCCGATACGGACGTCGAGCATCATGCAGAGTTTGTTCAGAATCCCAGGCAGCGGGGCGCCTAGCGAAATCAATTCGAGGATCTGGCGCTCGCCCACGACCTGGGCGCGGCGGTTGTCCGTGCATTGCCGATGGAACTGGAAATCAGCGGGCGAGCGCTTGGTGCGTGACTGGTCAGACATGATGTTCACCCCCTGGCCTCATGCTCCGCGCGATCCCTCGCGGTGATTATCGCTGCTGATTCGCTGGTCCAGTTCTTCTCTGCAAATCCTCATTTCTTCTTGCGAAATGGCTTCTATGATTCCACCGCTGAATTCGAACCATTTTCTTCTGAGAATTGCGACGTAATGGTTCCAGTGGCTGAGGAGTTCGTCCGGGCGCATGAGTCTTGATGCTCCTTGATGTGGATTGAGTCGCCGGGAACGCAAAAGCCCTCCCGGGACGGAAGCAACACAAACGATGCTTTGCCCATGGCCCAAGCCCGACCTCTCGCACGGGGTAGCAGCATGTTAAAAGCAGCGGAGGCATACAGCTGTTCAATTTTGCACAGTTTTGGGAACGGGTTGGTATGCTGCCGAGGGCGCTGCGGCCAGGTGAATTGCGGAGTGCTGCAGCGAAGGGAGGGATCATGGGATGGCATGAGTACGTAGCGTTCTTTTTTGGGGGAGCATTTCTGGTGAACGCGGTGCCGCACTTCGTTAGCGGGGTGTGCGGGCGGAAGTTTCCTTCACCATTTGCTTCGCCGCCGGGGGAAGGAGAATCTTCGCCGCTGGTGAACGTGCTGTGGGGAGCGTTCAATTTGGTGATTGGGTATTTGCTGGTGTTTCGCGTGGGAGAGTTTTTTATTCGTGAGACGTCGAGCGTTTTGACGGTGGGAGCGGGAGGGTTGCTGATGGCCGTGATGTTGGCGGCGCATTTTGGCAAGGTTTATGCGAAGAAATAGGTACGCACTTCAAAGCTCGCGGCGAATCGGCGCGGGCGCGGCCCGCGAAAATGAACACGGAGGTTTTCGCTTGTGCTGCCGACTACGGGGTGACGAGCTCTGGGGTGAAGGCGCGGCGGACGCCGGGGCTCACCAGGTACGCCAGGGTGCCGATGTACGCGGCGATTACCAGCAATTGCGCCGCGATTATTGGGGCTGGTGGGTGCAGGACGAAAATGAAGAGCGCGGCTAGCGTGAGGGCAACGCCGAGCGAGATGGACGCCATGCAGAGTTGGCGGGCGGTCTCGCGCAATTGCAGCACGCCGATTCCCAGCGTGCTGTAAATGCCGGCGAGCAGCAGCAGCGAAAATCCGGCTGCCAGCGCCATGCCGACGATTGCCACGGTGACCGGGTCGTGTGCGTCAGTTCCGGTGAAATTCATCGCGCCTACGAAAAAGCACGCCGCTGAACCCAAAGCCAGGAAAGCCGCGCCGAGGAACATCAGGATTGCGACGACTGTGACGCCGATGGGACGTTGCATGCTGCCGCCTTTTGGACCATGGCAGCGCGGATGGTCTTGCTGAGAGGCCGGCTGTTTTTGGCCAGGGAGACAGTAACGGAGCGGGGCGGGGATAACTGTTCGATTCGGCACAGTCGCACAGTGGCGCGACTGGACGTTCGTACAGGTTACCGCTGGGATATCGGCGGAATTCGTACTGTTGACCGGTTATGCGGTGCAGCCTACCTTGGGATGATGATGCTTTTCAGCCGGAGGTGTGCCATGAGCGAACGACTCGAGAAGGATGCCGCGCGGAATTCCCTTTTGCCGCTGGTGTTGGCTGTGTGCGCGGCGACTTTTGCGCCGGTGGCGCATGGGCAGAGCCAGGCGGGTGCTGCGACTTCGGGTTCGGGCGCGGCTCCGGCGCAAACGCAGAGTTCTGCCGCAACAAAACCAGCGGCGGGCGCGGCGGCGCAGCCGGCGGCGGCTGGGCAGACGTCCACGGAGAATTCGGCGCAAAAACCGACAGATGCTAGCGCGCAAACGGAACCGCAGATGCAGGACCAGTCCGCGCCGGTGGCGGAATCGTTGGGCGAAGCGGCGCGGCGGGCGCGGGCGCAGAAAGCCGGAGCGGCTAAGCCGAAGGTATTCACTGATGATTCGGTGACGACTTTGTCGGGGCACGGAGTTTCGGTAGTGGGAGCCGGGAACGGCGCAGGCGGCGGAGCGTCGTCCGGCGGGAATTCGTATGCTGGCGTCCCGCCGAGCGCCGCGGGAAATAATCAGGAAGCGTATTGGCGTGGCAGAGCGAATGCGATACGCAGCCAGATGGCCGCATGCGACCAGCGCATCAGCGAAATTCAGGACGAGATCGCCAAGCACGGCGCGGTGAGCGTGGACCCGATGAGCGGAGCGCAGGCGGGCGTGATTTTCGTGGAGGATCGCAACGCGCAGATCAAGCAGGTGGAGCATCAGAAGGATGGGTTGCAGAGCCAGCTGGAGGAACTTGCGGAAGAAGGGCGCAAGGCTGGAGCGGATTCGGGCTGGTTCCGCTAGTTGCGTGGCTTCGTCTGCGGAACTCGAAGACAGCACGGATGAACGCAGATCAACGCAGATAAAACCTGGCTGCGATTAAGACTGATAATTCAGAGCACGAATTTAGTGGAATTGCGCTGTTAGGGCCCGGTCCCGCTTTGCGGGACCGGGCCCTCGCAGATTTTAGCGCCGACGTTTGGCGCGCTAGCGCTTTACAAGGACTGCGCCTGGGAGCTGCTTGTGGACGGCAGCAACGTCGGAACACAGCGATGGCGAGCAGGAACCGGCCGATTCTAGGGACCATGTTTTCTCCTTGCTGTGAATTTGTTGCGGAGGTTGTCCGGAACGAAAGCGAAAAAGTGGGCAGCCTCTTTTTGTGGAGGTAAGGCGCCACCGGCGCAAGTGCAGGGCGAGAGAAATGTGATAATTATTTACTAGTACGGTATATGGGGTGCGAGTGTACTTACGGAGAATGTGTTACTTTTATTCGCTCTGCCAAAATGGGACTTTCCCGAAGTGGTTTGCGCGGAGGGCCGGGGGGCGGCGGGCCCGCGATGGGTTAGGAGTTCAAAGGCACCACGGCTGAACGCAGATGAACACTGATAAAACGAAAACAAAGGAGATCAACTTGTTTGTTTCGGCGCTATTGCTTCTCCGACTTTTGTAGTTATCTGGATTTGGGCGGGTGCTGCGGGGGAGATTTACTGATGGTGGGCGGTTCGGGCGGCGTCGTCCACGCGGAGCAGTTCATTTTTTGCTCGCGGACTCGGCGGCGGCGAGTTTTCGGTCCACGTGCGGCTCCGAACGTAAACCGCCAGAATGCAGGACGCAGCGTTCGCCGATCCCGACACCACAGGTGGGACACGGGACAGAGGATAACTGTTCGGGGGTTAGGTCGTGTTTCTTCATTCGGATAGAGTACGGAAATGAGCGGATGTAAAACAGTTCAATTTGGCACACTTTTGCGATTACTTTCGGGCCGGCCTAGGTTTCGCTGGCGCGGGTGCTAAATCGGTCGTTTTACAGGGGGTTAGTCGTGGAGAACGACGCTTAGCAGCGAATTGTCTATGTGGATCTTGCGGCTGTTGTAGCGGATGAAGCCGAGTTTGCGGAATTTGTTCATGAAAAAATTCACCCGCGAGCGGGTGGTGCCGATCATCTCCGCCAGGGTCTCTTGGGAAACTTTGGGCAGCGACTTTTGCGGATCGCCCGGAGCTCCATAGCGCGCGAGGAGCAGCAGAGTGCGGGCCAGGCGCTTCTCGCTGGAGTTGAAGAGCTGGTCGATCAGGTCCTCTTCCACGCGGATATTGCGCGCCAGCATGTAGGCGATGAAGCGGTCGGAGAATAGGTGTTCCTCGTGGAGCACGCGAATCATTTCGTTTTTCTTGATCACCAGGACGGTGGTGGGCGCGATCGTGGTGGCCGTGGCCATGCAAACATGCTGGCCTCCGAGGCAGCCTTCGCCGAAAAAATCGCCGGGGCCCAGAATCGCTACCACGGCTTCCCTGCCCGTTTCGTTGACTACCGTGACCTTCACGCCGCCTTCTTGAATGTACATCACATGCTCGGCGGCATCGCCCTGAGCGAAGACGAGCTCTTTCCTCTCAAACTTGGCGACTCTTCTGCCCAGTCCGGTGGAGTCGAGAAACTGCTTCACATCGAAGGCGCGTTTTTTTGAGTTCGCTCGTCGCGGGACGCGACGAACCTTCACGGATACACTTCGACTAGCCGGGGACACCATAACGGACAATAACATGGGGCGGGGCAGGCGAATCTGTTCACAATTGCACACTTTGTACGTTGGCGCACAATAGGTCCGTCTGAGCCGGAATGCGGAGAAGTAACCGGGATTCTGTGGGTTACAAGCGATGACTCACGGCCCGAGACCCCACACTGCTTAAATCCTGACGAACCCATTGCGGAAAGGCGCGCTATCGAGAAGCCGATACCGATCGCTTTCTGCTAGGGCTTTGGAGAGGGAGGCGATCCATTGGCAGCGGGCGTGACGCTGGAAGCAGACGTCGTGGTGTTGGCTGGCGGCGCTGCGGATGAGCCGCTCGGTGCGGCGGTGGGAGGGGTTACGGGTTTGGGGGCGTCAACGCCGGCGGTGCCGGAGCCCAGGCCCAGCTTTTCCAGGCTCGTGGCATCGATTTTGCCGCTGTTGCTCAGGCCGTTGTCGGATTGAAACTTCTGCATGGCTGCTACGGTGTTTGCATCCCATTTGCCGTTGGGGGTGCCTTGGTAGTAGCCACCGTGCGCCAAGGCCGATTGAATTTCCGAGATGCGTTGTGGAGTCGGCGCTTTCTGGGTGGGTTCGCGTTTAGACGCGTGGTGTTTTTTGCTGGATTTCTTTTTCGTGGCGCCGGTGGTGGTTGTTGTGGCCGCCGAATTTGCTGGCGCGGACGCGGCGCTGGATTGTTGCGGGCTGCGCGCCGCAGTAGCGACGCTCACGGGATGCGCGGACGCGCAGGACGCGTACGCGAGCGACGCCAGGACCAGTGATGCCACGATGAAAAGCTTGGTCATTTTTCTCCGCTCAGTTCCCTGCTGGGTGCGCTGGGCTTCTGCGGTCGAAGCTTGCCGCGCGGGTACATCCTTATTATCGTGATTTTCCGCGCGGCCTCAAAGCCGGGACATCCGTTGCGGCGCGTATCGAGCAACCGGCACGGAACAAAGTTGGATGCCGGAGGGCGCGCGGGGTTTGCGTGGGCGCCGCACGGGACCATCTCGGGCGGACCGATCTTTTCAGGTTGACATCTTACCCGGACGCGGTACTATTCGGGTTATATGTCTACCCAAGATGCGAGAGAACGCCTCGAATTGCTGCAGGGCACTCTGGATCTGCTGATTCTGCGCACCCTGATTTTCGGCGCGCAGCACGGCCAAGGCATCGCCCGCGCCATCCAGCAGACGTCGGATGAGGAACTGCTGGTGGAGCATGGAGCGCTTTATCCCGCGCTGCAACGGCTGGAGGAGCGCCGCTGGATTTCCGCAAAGTGGGGAACCTCGACTAACAACCGCAAAGCACGGTTTTATACCCTGACCGCGGCGGGCCGCAAGCAACTGGTGAAAGAAACCAGCAAGTGGAATCGCCTGACGGCAGCGATCGGACGCATTCTGGAGTCTGAGGAGGGCTAGGCTATGTTCCGACGCACGCGCAAGGCCAGCGACTTCGGCGCTGAAATCGCCGCCCACATCGAGCTGGAGACCGAACGCCTGAAGGAACAGGGGCTGAGCGATGAAGACGCGCGAACCGCGGCGCGCGTGGCATTCGGAAACGTAACCCGAGTGCAGGAACGTTTCTACGAATCCAGCCGCTGGCCGGGGTGGGACCACCTCTGGCAAGACGTTCGCTATGCAGCGCGAATGCTGCGCAAGTCTCCGGGCTTTACGACCGTTGCGATTTTGACGATCGCTTTGGGGATCGGCGCGACCACGGCGATTTTCAGCCTGGTCGATGCGACGCTGCTGCATCCGCTGCCCTATCCGCACCCGGAGGAACTGGTACGCATCGAGGACGCTCTGCCTGGTGCGGGCACCACCGACGCGGGCATCTCGATTCCGGAGTTTAAAGATCTGCAGCGTTCGGGAATTTTTCAGTATGTTGTGCTGGAGATTTTCGGGTCGGCGAACCTGACGGGTGTATCGCCGCCATCGCGGATGCAGTATGAAGGGGTGTCGCCGGCGTATTTTGCGATGCTGGGGGTGAAACCGGAGCTGGGGCAGACGTTCGATCCTCAGGATCAAACGCCGGGGTTCACGCTGGATGTGGTGATCAGTGACGGGTTGTGGAAGCGGGCTTTCGGGAGCGATCCGCACATTGTGGGAAGAAGTTTGCGGGCGGACAACGATTTGTATCGGGTGATCGGGGTGATGCCGCCGGGTTTTCACGACCCGGGGCGAACCGTGGGCGAGAGGAATACGGAACAGTGGGCGGCGTTGGGTTTTTCGGATGATCCGGCTCGGGCCCCGAACCGCAGTTTGCGGTTGCCCCTGGAAACGGTCGGGCGCCTGAAGCCGGGGCTGACGGTTGCAGTGGCGCAGAGCCAGCTGGACGCCTTGGTTGCTTCGTTGCGGGAGCAATTTCCGGACGTTTATCCGGCCGAGAGCAAGTGGACGGTGCGCTTGGTGCCTCTGAAGGAAAACGTGGTGGGCAACGTTCGGCAGTCGCTGATCCTGCTGTTGGGCGCAGTGGCGCTGGTGCTACTGATCGGCTGCGTGAATGTAGCGAATCTGCTCCTGGCGCGGGCCAGCGCGCGATCACGGGAGATGGCGGTGCGCCAGGCGCTGGGTGCGGCCCGCAGGCGGCTGGTGCGGCAATTGCTGACGGAGAGCCTGCTGCTTTCGCTGCTGGGCGGAGTCGCGGGGTTGGTGATTCTGTTCTGCATGAAGGGATTCTTGCTGCGCCTGATCCCGGAGAGCCTGCCTCGGCTGAACGACCTGTCGATCAACTGGACCGTGATGCTGATTGCGCTGGCGGCTTCGATCGCAGCCGGGGTAATTTTCGGGCTGGCGCCCGCGAGGCAGGCGGGGCGGTTGAATCTGGCAAATACGCTAAGGGTGGAGGGGCGTGGGTCGAAAGGTTCCACGGACCAGACGCGCACGCGGCGCGTGCTGGTGGTGACGGAGTTTGCGCTGTCGCTGGTGCTGATGGTGGCCGCGGGCCTGCTGCTGCGCAGTTTTTGGGATTTGTACAAGGCGCCGCTGGGATTCAATCCGCAGCATGTGATGTCGGTTCAGTTGTGGCTGCCGAGCCCCAACGATCCCAAGACGGACATTTATGGAACGGCTGCTCAGGAGGCAGTGTTTGCGCGCGAATTGCTGCGGCGCAGCCGGTTGCTGCCAGGAGTGCAGGAAGCGGCGCTGGGAGCGGAGCCGTCGATTCCGCTGCACCACGACGGCAACCGCAGCGCGCTGATCGCAGAAGGACGCCAGACACAGAGCAAGCAGACTCCCTTGGTGGAGCGGTCGCAAGTTACGCCGGAATATTTTCATTTGCTTGAGATTCCGGTGCTGCGGGGCCGTCTGTTCAACGACGGCGACGACGAGCATGCGCCGCTGGTCGCCGTGATCAACCGGGCGATGGCGGAGACTTACTGGCAGGGCGAGGATCCGCTTGGGAAACGGCTGAGGCTTGGCGCTGGGAGGGCTGGGGTTGGCCAACGTGCGAGCAAGACCTGGATCACGATCGTGGGGGTGATCGCGGATGCTCGAACCGAGTCGCTGGCGAACGCGGGCGTTCCGCAAATCTATCTGAGCCTGTACCAGGAGACGCCCAAGGAGCTGGCCATATTTCTGCGCGGAGACCTGAATGCGAGTGCGCTGCCGGAAGAGGTGCGCGCGATGGTGCAGTCCGTAAACCCGGAGCTACCGGTTTACGGGGCGCAGACGCTGAACGATGCGGTGACGGCGTCGCTGGAGCAGAGACGATTCTCGATGGAAATTGTCGGGCTGTTCGCGCTGACGGCTTTGCTCCTGGCGGGGATGGGAATTTACGGCGTGATTTCGTACATCGTGGGCGAGCGCACGCACGAGATCGGGATTCGCGTGGCGCTGGGGGCGCAGAGCCGCAGCATTTTGCGCATGGTTCTGCGTCAAGGATTGGGGCTGGCAATTGCGGGGGCGGCGTTTGGGCTCGTGGGCGCACTGATCGTGGCGCATTTGATGGCTGGAGTGCTTTACGGCGTGCGGCCGACGGATCCCGCGACGTTCGTGGGCGTGGCGCTGCTGCTGATCGGAGTGGCGCTGCTGGCTTGCTATATTCCGGCCCGGCGCGCGATACGCGTGGATCCGCTGGTGGCGCTGCGATATGAATGATCACAAAGGGATGCGGAAAAGTAATGTCGCCGCGCGCGTTTTGTTCCGTTTCGCTGATCGCATTTTGCGGGCTTGCATTTTTTCGCAATAGCCTGCAAGGAGAATAATCCTGTGAAGAAAAATCCCAAACTGGTGTTGGCTGTGCTTCTGGGGGTCTCGATCGGGGTTGTCGGCGCGGAAGTGATTCACGCGCAGCAGGCAAAAGTGGCGCCGGGTTACGTGATCGCGGAGGTGGAAGTGACGGACCCGGCTACCATGCAAAAATATGGGGAGAAGGTGCCGGAAACGCTTGCACCTTTTAATCACCACTACGTAGTAATTGGAGGCAATCCTCAGTCTCTGGAGGGTCCACCGGCGCAGCACATCGTGATCATCGCATTCGACAGCGTGGCGAAAGCACGCGAGTGGTACGAATCGCCGGCCTACGCGGCGGTCAAGCCTTTCCGGCTAAGCGCAGCGACGACCCGCCTATTTATCGTGGAAGGCATCGCGCCGCAGTAACCGAAGCGCGCGAGTGCTTTGAATATGAAAGGCCCACGAATCGGAAACACAACTACTACACAATTGAGGAGACTCACGCTAATGAATCGAAAACCGATCGTTTTATCGCTGGCGATACTCATCCTTACCCTGGCCGCTTTCAGATCTGGGGCGACCAGCGGCGCGGCATCGAGTCCGCCCGCGGTTTCGCCGGCTTTACCGGCGCAACAGGCTGCCCCGCCTGCGCCGAGCGTAGCTTCCGTGGTGGACGGCCAGATCAGCGGCATCGAAAAGGAAATTGTGGCTGCGGCTGAAGCCATGCCGGAGGACAAATTCAACTTTTCTCCGGAAAGTTTGAAAATTCCGGGCAGCGAGTACCAGGGCGTGCGCACGTTTGCCGGGCAGGTGAAGCACGTGGCCATTTCCAATTATTTTATCTGGGCGCCGATCATCGGCGAGCCAGGTGCCGGAAACTTTGCAGGGTGATAACGGCGGCGAGAACGTGAAGAGCAAAGCGGAGATCATCGCCCTGCTGAAGGATTCGTTTGCGCTGGGACATAAGGCCGCGGCTACCTTGACTGCCGACAACATGTTGCAGAACGCGGAGCACAGTAAGTCCACGCGGCTGCGCCTGGCTACATTTGGCGTGGCGCACGCCTACGATCATTACGGGCAGATGGTGGAATATTTGCGCATGAATGGAATCGTGCCGCCGGCCAGCCGCGCGCAGTAGAGTTCATGCGGCGCAGCGGGTTCAATCTTAGTCGCGGTCCCAGAAATTAACGGGGTCGTTGAACTGAATGCCGATTTGTTTGCGGCCTTCGGAATCGCGGCGGCTGTAAACCACCTGGGCGGTGGCGCGGGAGCCCTTGTCTTTGCGGCAGAGGACCACCGTGCCGCCTTTTTCCACGGGGCGGCGGCAGAGCAGCGCGGCGCCATGTTGGCTGACGCTTACGGTCCAGGTTTCTTCGTGCCAGGTTTGGTGCGGGTCTTCGCGGCGCAACCACACGGCTATGGAAGAATCGCTGCGCTGGCTCCGGCGAATTTGCTGGGTGAGCCGGGAGACGCGCAGCAGGAAATCGAGCAGGGCGGTTTTGGTGTGGGCTTGGGTGAATCTGGGATCTGCTGCGAGCTGTTCCGCTTGTTTCGCGCAGTGGGTGATGAAAGTTTTGAAAGCGTCGGTGGCGGCGGCGTCAAACGGAAGATTTCTCAGTCGCTCGTTGCGCGCTTCGAGTTCCGCGATACAGGTGGGGATAAAATGCTCGAGGCATAGCGAGCGGCCGTCGAACTCAATTGCGGCGGTGGCATCGCAGGACGCCCCGGCGCAGCGGCTGGGCTCGAGGACGAGTCGCACTTCGTTTGATGAAGCTAGCTGATCCTGCATTTCGATCTTCGATAGTTCCGGCATTGTTGCGGCCTGAGCTTCCAGCCGCTGCCCCATTAGTCTTTCGATCGCTTGCCGATGCCTTTGGCTAAATCAGAAATTGCACCGCTGACGAACTCCAAATGGCTGCAGCTGTAGTGCGTCAATTCGTTCGCGAATTCGCTGGAGGTGGCCGCAGCCTTTTGTTCCAGGGACTTTTTGGCGCTCTCGACGGCGCGCTCGGAGTCTTGACGCAGACGGGCTTGTGCTTCTTTTTCGTGACGCGTCGCGGCGGCGTTGATATTTTGCATCGTGGAGCTGGCCACGCCGCGGGCCAGACGCTCGAGTTCTTCCTGCGCGGCGTCTAATCGCGCCCGCATCACGATTTCAAATTGTTTTTCCAGGCGCTCGCAGGATTCCGCGATCTTGGCCGCGGATTTCTCCGCTGATCCGGCTAGAGCTTTTTCCAGCTCCTCGGAGCGCTTGGCCATACTGCCGGCGACTTCTTTGGCGTCTTTGAAGGCCGGGGCCATGCGGTCTTTCAGGCGGACGACCAGGCGCTCCACGGCGTCCTGGTGAAATGTTTCGAGCGTGCGTTGCAGGCGCTCCAGAGAATTGGCGAAGAGAGTTTCAGACAGTACCTCGACTTCGCGCTGGCGGGTTCCGATGCGCTGCAGGGATTCGCCGAAGTCCGCTGCGATTTTTTTCGTCCATTTGGAGTGCAGCGTTTGCGCGCTTTCCTGGCTGGCTTGCTGAATTTGCTTGAGGCATTGCGTGGCCCAATCGCCGGCTTGCTGCGCGGCTACCTGGACGAGAATGGTTTTGGCGTCTTCGCGCAGGCCGGCGCGAATCTCGGTTACCAGGGATGCGGTTTTTTCGCGCACGGCGGTAGCGGCGGCTTCGGAGATCATCAATTCCATCTGCTGCTGGAATTCGCCCATCAATGGAACGATGGAGCGATTTCCGGCGGGCAGAGGTTGCGTGCGCGGCGGTTCGCTGGCGGCGATGATGCTGGCGCGTTCGGGTTTCTTCGCGGCCACGGTGATTTCAGGGCGCAGGACGGCTACCGGCTTGGTTTGCACGGGTTCGGGGCCGCGTTTGCGTTCTTGCGCTTCCGCGAACTGCTGCCAATCTTCCGGAGGCGCGGGGATCTGCCAGATGTTCTGCGGATTTTCGAATTCCACGGCGGTGAAGAGCGGGCCGCCGGATTCGGAGTCGCGCTGAATCCATTTCACGCGGCCGCGCGTGGAGATCTTGGCGGAGCTGTCGGTTACGGGATGCAGCTCCAGGGTTACCAGCGCGTCTGGGAGGACCTGATATTTGGACGGATATTTACAGCCGTGGCAGCTGATCGTCAGCGTCGAGACCTGTTCGGTGTAAGGTCCGCGGCGCGCGTCAACTCCGGACACGGTGACCATCACAGCTTCATCGCGACGTGTGCTACGGCGAGCTGCGCGGTACGACTTGCCGGCAGCTGAAGGGTTCGCCATAAATTCCCCTTGAAGGCTGGACTTATAGAGTAGAGGAGTTGGTGCGCGGTGGGGATGGCAATGCGGCGGCGGTGATTCAAACGGTTACTGTACTTTGGTACAAGTGAGGGAGACACGCGTCGTTCGATTGGTCTTCGCCATTTTTTTGCGGCGCGCGCGAAAAACACCAGTTGGCCGTATCATGACGCGGTGAAATTGTGGTGAACCATGGGAGAGCTTGATGGGTGACGATGCGCAATCGAGGAATGGCGCTGCTCGGCCGAAGGCTTGGCTGGCATGGAGCAGCGGGAAGGATAGTGCTTGGGCGCTGCATACGGTGCGGCTGGCTGGGGAATTTGAGGTGGTGGCATTGCTGACTACTGTGAATCGCACGCACTCGCGTGTGGCGATGCATGCGGTACGGGAGAGTTTGCTGGAATTGCAGGCCGCGGCGACGGGGTTGCCGCTGGTGACCGTGCCGATTCCTTCGCCGTGCTCGAATGAGGTTTACGAATCGGCGATGAGCGAAGCGATGGCGCGGGCTTCGGCCCAGGGAATTCGCCATGTGATTTTCGGCGATCTTTTCCTGCAGGATATTCGGGCGTATCGGGAGCAGCAGCTTGCGCGCTGCGGGATGACCCCCGTGTTTCCTTTGTGGGGTATCGAGACGCGCTCGCTGGCGGAGGCGATGCTCGCGGGCGGGCTTTCCGCATATTTAACGTGCGTTGATCCGCGCCAGCTGGAGCCCCGGTTTGCGGGGCGGCGATTTGACGCGAAGTTGCTGGGGGAGCTTCCTCGGCAGGTCGATCCTTGCGGCGAGAATGGTGAGTTTCATACGTTCGCGTGCGCGGGCCCGATGTTTCGCGCGGAAGTGCCCGTTACAGTGGGCGAGATTGTGGAGCGTGATGGATTTGTGTTTGCGGACCTTTTGCCGGGGAGTGCGGTGGGGCGAACGGCTTGACGTTCGAATCTGAATCTCAGTGTGGTTTGACGACGCTCCCGATAAACGCCAAGAACGGGACGGTCGAGAGCAACAAGAAGAACACGCCAAGGAACCGAAAAAGTACCGTCATCGTCGTGGTATTCCGTGCCCGCTGTTCGGGAGTAGGAGGCGGATTGAAGTTGGGATGACGTTCGCGCAGGCCGGTGGTCCACGCGTTGTACTGGAGCGACATGGGCTTGGCCCACCAGAGGAAAAATAGTCCGGCCGCGGCAAATACCAAAGCCTGAAATAAATACTCATCCATGTCGCGAATCCAGTTCCTGTAAGTCGGCGAATGATGCCACATCTAGCAAAGCGTTCCAAGGGGGCGACGTAGAGTAGCGTCCCCTTCCTGAAGGTGGGCGCCGCAAGTTCAAATGCGAGGAGCCGGTGGGACGCTGCCGCTACGAAAGGCGATCGCGCTGACGTGGGCACGGCATGCCGTGCCCCTACTGGCGCGGATACGACGGCTGCCCGGTTCGTCCCGGAAAATGCGGGACGAACCGGCCGCTACACGTTCAAAAGCACCGTCAACGCCAGTTACTGCGCGAGGATTGCTGGGACTGCGCCGGCCAAGAATAATGTCAGTACGCGGTCGGTCTCGCTGTGCCGGGCTACTTTGAATAGCACGTCTTGGCCGGGATGGAGCTTGCCCATTTCGGCTTTGTAGTCGGCCAGGTTGTTAATGGGGACGTGATTGATTTCGGTGATTACGTCGCCGCGGGCGAAGTCCACATCTTCGGCGAAGCTGGCTGGTTCCACTTCGGTGACCACCACGCCGGTGATTTTGGCCATGCCAAGCTTGCGCGAAAGATCCGGCGTCAATTCCTCCACATGCAGACCGAATTGTCCCGGCAGTTCCGACTGGTCGGGCTGATCCTCCGCTGCTTGCGCTACCTGCGGGAAGATCTTCGAGCGGTCGGCCACGGTGAGCGCGACGTCTTTCGTCTGTTTGTTGCGCACGTACCGCACCTGCACGGATTGTCCGATGACGGTTTCCGCGATGGGATTTACCAGGTCGGCGCCGGTGTGCACGGCCTGCCCGTTGATGTTGGTGATGACGTCGCCGGGTTGCAAGCCGGCCTTATCAGCAGGGCTGCCCGGCTCGACGGCTTCGACCACGATGCCGTAGGGCACGCCAAGTTCCTTCAGCAGCACGGGATTGTTGCTGCGATCCTCCTGGAACGTGATGCCGATGGAGCCGCGCGTGACTTTCCCGTTGGTGATGAGCTGATTGTAAACGCTGATCACCGTCGTCGAAGGCAGCGCGAAACCCACTCCCTCGAATCCGCGGCTCCCTGTGTAAATGGCGGTGTTGATGCCGATCACTTCGCCGGCCATGTTGACGAGCGGACCGCCGGAATTGCCGGGGTTGATGGCGGCATCGGTCTGAATGAAACGCTGAAACTGGTGGCCGACGTTGGAGCGATCTTTCGCGCTGATGATTCCGGCCGTGACCGTGGAATTCAGGCCGAAGGGGCTGCCGATGGCCAGAACCCAATCGCCGACTTGCACGCCGTCGGAATTGCCGAGCTTGGCGACCGGTAGTTCGTGGTCGGCATCAATTTTGATTACAGCGAGGTCCGTGTCTTTGTCGAAGCCAATCACCCGGGCGTTGTATTTAGTGGAATCGCCATCGAGCGCCACTTGAATTTTGGTGGCTTGATCAATCACATGATCGTTGGTGAGGATGAACCCTTTTTTGTCCACGATTACGCCGGAGCCCAAGCTGCGCTCGGCGTCGGGGCTATTGTCGGGTGCGTCGAAAAAACGGTCGAAGAAATCCTGGAAAGGGTCGCCGAATTTTTTGGGGGTCTTGCCGCCCTTGGGCTTTTCGATCACTTGCGTCGTGGAGATGTTGACCACGGCGGGGCCAAGTTTTTTGCTGATGGTGGAGAAAGCGTTGGAGAGTGTGATGGGATCAGGCACGGCCAGGAGCGTCGCCCCGGTGGCGGTCTGGTCATGGGTGGCTTGCACGTGGCCGGAGATCAGCGTGCCGATCAGGATGCCGATGCCGAGGGTGCAGACGACCAGCAGCGTGGCGAAAATTTTGCGGCGGCGCATCCAGCTGAATAATTCCTGAAATTCAATGCCCATTCCGGTGCTCCTTGTGCGCTGCGAATCTTTGACTGCCTGGACGGCGGAGAACAGCACCGCGTGGATTGCGCCGAAACAAGAGTATAACACGCGCTTCAACCCGGCAACCCGGCGCGAGTTGCGGGATGTCCATGCAGGCAAGAGCAACCGCCGTTGCCTTTGGTAGCGCCGGCGGCCCGCCAGCTCTGTTGCCTTGGACTCTGTAGCAGCGGTCCCGTCCGCGGCTGCGGGACGGGATTGCCGCCACAAAATCAAAATCCGCTCGAAGCTGGATCAATCATGGGGTCGTCTGGGGACACTGCGAGAGACATCCGTATGTTGCGACGGGAGCGACAGAGCGCGCGGGCTCGGGGTCGTGGGATGGGCTATTGTTGGGTTTCCGGCTCGGTGCCGTCTTCCGGAGTATCCAGAAATTCCGGGACGCGCAGGCCGCCGGGGGTGCCCACGCCCTCGTCCCAGGCGATACCGTCGTCGGAGACGCCGCCGGGAACTCCATCCACTTTTTTCTCCAGGCGACGTTCCGCCTTGGCGCGCGCTTTATCTTGGCGCTTCATTTCCTTTTGCCGTTTCTTGAATGTTGTCGTCATTACGATCTCCTGAAGGGGTGGAAGTTATGGACGATTTTGCATCCAGCGAAAAACGTGGATGCGGTTGCTACCAGCGAGGCTCGCGCGGCTGACGCGCGACTTCGCGATAATCCTCGTTCGAGAATCTTTCCTTGCGGCCGCCGCCACCGGTGTTGCCGCGAGGGCCCCCGCTGTTGCCGCGATTGTCATCTTTACCGCCGCTGCCGCCGCGATCTCCGCCGCCACTGCCGCTGCCGCCACGCGGGCCGCGCGGACCGCCGCCGGATTCCGATTTCGGTCGAGCTTCGTTTACTTTCAGATTGCGGCCGCCGACGTCCTTGCCGTCGAGCGCCGCGATGGCTTTCGCTGCTTCAGCGTCATTCGGCATTTCCACGAAACCGAAGCCGCGCGCGCGGCCGGTCTCGCGATCGGTGGCGACGTGCACGCGCGCCAGCTGGCCGAAGGGCTCGAAGAGCGCGCGCAGATCGTCCGCAGTAGTCTGAAAGCTCATGTTGCCGACAAAGAGATTCTTCATTCTGATTCTCCCCTGAGCAAAGCACAACCGTCGCTTCAGCCAAAACCAGCGCAAACCCAAAACTAAAGCTGCTTTCGTGCACGAAAGGAAAATGGACCGCGCGGTGCCGGGACGCCACACACGCTCAAGGAGGCGCGCAAGGACTGCAAATCTCAAAGAGCGGAAGACTCATTCTAACATGATTTATTAAAGATGTCGCGGCGATCGGGCTTCAGTCGTCCGCGATCAAGACCACTGTACAATTTGTCTCTATGTCGTACCAGGTTCTACCGCTAGTGTCTCGCTTCCAATCTCGGCTAATGATTGAGGCTAGACCCCGGAACTCATAAAACGTCCTGCGCAGAGCGGCACGAAAGGTAAAGCGCCCTGAATCACCGAAGGGTGGCGTCGTTTTAATCCGCACGATGAAGCAGCCGACTGTCTGTTCGCCCCGGGTGAGCGGAAACGCAAAATAGAAAATCATAAGCGTCATGGTAATCAGCACTCCCGGCAAGGCGTAAGCCGCGTCAGTTCCGACTGTGTAAGCCCGCTGAAAATGCCATACGAAATGTCCAGTACGTGCGGCTTCCAATGCTAGCGGCGCCAGAGCCTCTATGCTGGAGAGGATTAGAAGGCTAAACCAAAAATCGATCGCGAACGATGCAATTCGGCGTGCTCTGGATGGGACACCCATAATTGTCGAATTCGCATTCCTCAGCATTAACGTGATAAACAGTAGTATTGCGACGACATCCCAAATGACGATGCCCGGGTGCGACCCGGCCGACACCACCGCTTTCCCGTCGCTGATCTGGGCGAACGATCCAACTTCGGGGATGTTGATGAATTGAATGATGACGAAGCTGACGGCGACTAGCGTTGCCGCCATCAGACGCAACATTCTCGTCGCGGAGATTGAGTATTTGCGCCGATCGGCCGTTTGCGAAAGCAATCCTCTGTCGCTCCCGCCGAAGACTATGCGCGTAAGTGATGAGATGTAAAGCAGAAACGGACCCACGTAAATTTTGACGTCCGGCAGACTGAAGCTTAACGGCGGGCGGGGGCGGGCTCGGAGGCGGGGCGATCTTTCCAGAATTTGGGCGCGGGCATGATGAATTCGATGGCTACCTGCGTCTTGCCCATAAAGCTGGAGCCCAGGCAGGCCACGCGGCAAAGCAGTTCCTCTTTCGTATTGACGTTCTCGACGCGCACGATTTGCTGGACGTTTACCTTGGTGGCCAGAAGGATTAGCGCGCCATGAGAATTGACGATGACGGTGTGGGTCTTTTCTTCGACGGAATTCTTCTTGGAGTCCTGCAGCCGTACCAATACGGGAATGCGCACATGCAGGCGCTTGCTGCGGCGCCGATTCTGCGGTGGAAGGTCGTCTGGATGGATGGACACCCAACAACGGTAGCAAGGATGTGCTGGCTTCTCAACGGTTAGCGGCGGGGTGTGCCGTGAGAGATATTGCGGGAGGCGGTGCTGCCCAACTAGCAGACCGGAGTGCGCTGGTAGGCAGTGTATGTACGGTAATCGGCGAACCCGGTGGACAATTCGCTTCTACCACCCCACCACGCTAGTGTTCAGCGTTGATCAGCGTATCCGGCATCAGTTGCCGAAGAGACTGTGTGACAGCTCGGAAATCTTTGTAGGTCGTAGCTTTAGCTACGACATAAACACAGCGCAATCAGAGCGGCTTCAGCCGCTGAAGTACTATTTTGGGGTTAACACACACGCCCTGAGGCCCGCCCTTCCAGCCCGCCATTCACGGCCCGCAGCGTGGCCGGGCTGGTAGACACAGTGGAAGTCGCGGTGATCCCGGTATTGCTGGGCGCGGGGACTCCGCTGTTACCCGCGCCAGCCAAACTAACCAAGCTGAAACTGACCGGCCAGAAGGTGTACAAGGGCGGAACCGTACTATTGGAATATTCTAATAAATATTCCGGGAATTAAGCGCCGCGGGAATTTTGATTTCGCGCGCAATCTCGGCCTCGACAGGTTCTCGCGCACAAGGTATCATCCCCGCATGAGAATTTCGGCACGCAACCGCCTGGTAGGCAAGATCGAGGAATTGCAGATCGGCGACCTGATGGCTCACGTAGTCGTCTCAGTGGGCGAACACCAGGTCGAAAGTGTAATTTCGCGCCGCAGCGTGGAAGAAATGAATCTGCAAGTCGGCGATACGGTTGCGATAGTGGTTCAGTCCACGGATGTGATGCTGCAAAAGGCCTAGATTGCCGATAAGCATTCAGACGCCGCGGAGTTGCCAGTGAACGCTCTTCCGCGCGCAGTTCGCTACAGCGTGCTGCACAACCGCGAAGCCGCGGCAGCGCCAGGCAGTACGGGCCATGCTTCGTGAATATCTCTATTCGCCAATCCGGGACCGCAGTGATCGTGGATATCAACGGCGACGTGACGCTTTATAATTCCCCCGAAATTCGCAAAGTGCTGATGGATGCCTTGAATAAGAAGGGCGAACACCGCGTGGTGATGAACATGTCGGGCGTGAATTACATCGATAGCGCCGGCGTGGCTTCGCTGGTGGAAGGATTGAAACTGGCGCGCAGCTTGAAGGGCGGTTTCGCGCTGTATGGTTTGAACAAGCACCCGCGCGAAGTGCTGGAATTGACGCGGTTGATTAAGGTGTTTGAGATTTATGATACGGAAGGCGAAGCGGTGAATGGGGCGGCGAACCCTGCGCCCCCTGAAGCGAAGTAAATTCCTCCGAGTACGTCCCCCTGAAGGGCGCGATCCGTCTCACGACCTCGGCTATAAGGTAAATCAAAGGCGGGCGCAGCCCTTCGATCCCGCACCGCGGGATCTCAGGATGAATCGCCCTGTGGCGCGATTCACAAGTAGCGCCCCTACCGAAATGTTATACCAACGGCAACGCCTGGCGGTCTAAAGACCGCCGCTACAAATTCAATGCCAACGTCTGGACCGACGAAAGTTATGCGGCAACCTTCGCGCACTGCCACTCCTGTGGCTGTGCCACGATAAGGTGTACTCGGCGCGGCGTGCTGTCGCTTACTGGGAATCGTTTTCTTCGATGATGGGGAGGTTGGCGGCGATTTGGAGGTCAACGATGAGTTGGAGCTGCTGTTCGACCTGAAAAAAACGGACGGCTACTACGGGCGACAGGGCTTTTTTCATAGTGGCGTAATATTTTTCGCGGAGGGCCATGCGCTTTTGGTCTAGCTGCATCACTTGCTGCGCTATTTGATCGGCTTTCGCGTCGGTCAGGGTGGAGAAATTGTTGGCGTAATCCGTGACGATGGCGAGTTTATCGCTGATCAGCTTGGATTGCTCGACTTGGTACTGGCGATAGATCGGCCAGAAGGCCACGGATTGCTGGTCGTCGAGCTGCATGGTTTCGCGAACGATCTGTTCGCTTTTTGCGCTGAGGTCGGCGCGCAGGAGTTGCATGTACGCATCGGTGTTGAGTTCCCTGCTGCGCGCGGAGTTCTGCACGTGAGTTCCCGGCGCTTGAGTTTGCTGCGCGGGCAGGCTGGTGGCTACCAGCGCGAGTGCGAGGGGTAGTGCGAGTGCGGCGAATCGAATGCTCATGGGTTCCTCCGAAACTTTTTTGTGTCTTGCGTCACGCGTGTGCCGTGGACGCGGATGCGCCGGCTGGCCGTTAATATGAATTTGGCAGCGCCGGGAGCGTCACCGGTTGCTGCAAAGTAAATTGCAATTGCGTTTCGGCAGGGATTTGAATTTGATTGCCCTTTTGCACCACTGCGCCCACGCCGCCTGCGACAGCGCCGATGGCCGCGCCCATTCCCGCGTTTCCTGCTATGGCTCCGATCGCCGCGCCCAATCCCGCACCGCCGAAAAGGCGGAAAGCCGAGCGGCGGCCGGAGCTTTTGCCTTCGCTGCTGTAGGTACTGGTGACGATGGGATAGGGATTCCCGTTGATGACGATTTGCGTTAGCTGGAGTTCCAGCTTCGACTTGCCGGTGGCACGGCCGGCGGAATTTGCGAGTGTCACTTGGCCATAGACCGGCGTGCCCATGTTAGCGACCACCAGGCCATTGGCGAGATTGGTGACCAGCGTGGCGGAAAATACCTGGCCGGTTTGAGTGTAGCTGGTGTCCAGCTCATCGGTGGTCTGCACGAGGATGAGGGTGTCGGCCGGGATCGTGACCATTTGCGGGGCTTGCGGCGGCTGCCCCGCCGGGGCCGGCACGGGGCCAAAGGTGAGCGAAGCGACTAGCCCGGGCGGATACGCATTGGTGACCCCGTCGGGCCCGGTGAATTGAATTCCGGCTGGCGTGCGGGTGACGAATTGGCCGTAGATTACCTGGCCAGTGGTGAGGCGGAGCGTGTCGGCCGCGGCGGCGAAGGCCAGTGCCAGGCCGAGAATGCTCAGGAGCAGAATTCTCGATTTCATGCGCCCTCTTTTTTTCCAGCGCTTTGCCGGAGCAGGATGCGCGGGATTTTCCGGAACAATAATAACGGAAAGTTGCGCGATTCCAACCGTTGATTATTCGCGGCGCGTGGTGTGGGTGAGCGCGTGGATCGAACCAGGCTACCTGCGCGCGAGGTTCGTTGCTTCACACGATGAATGTGGAATAGAATGCGCCACATGTCGCCTGAAACGTTCCGCGTGGTCTCGCAGCCGAGCAGCCGTGCAGCGCAGCAGATTTTGCAGCTGAAGGGCGCTTTCACGTCCACGGCGTCGGCGGTGTTTGTGGAGGCGGTGGCGGCGGTGGATGCGCCGCGATTGATCCTGGATCTGACCGAGGTGCCCATGGTGGATTCGATGGCGGTGGGCGCGCTGGTGCGCGCGTTTGTTTCGTGCCACAAATCGGGGCGGAAGCTGGCGCTGGTGGGATTGAATCACCGGGTGCACAACGTGCTGCACTTGACGGGGATCGCGCCGCTTTTTGATACGTATGATTCGATCAGCGAAGCGGAAGCCGGACTGGCTTAGCGCGCCATTCCCTTCCGCTGGCCTGGGTTTTCCCGTTCTTTAAATGTAGGCCGGCCTTCGAGCGTGGATTGCAGCCCACATATTTATAACCGATTCGCCATTCCCAGAATCGTATATGCTGGACCGGAACAGACTCCAGTGCAAAGGACGCTTCCATGAAAAAAATAATGGTCATCGGATCCAGCGGAATGATCGGGCAGCGGATCTTGCATGAAGCGCTGAATCGCGGGCACCACGTGACCGCCCTGGTGCGCGACACCTCGGGCACCGGAGAGCATCGCGCGGAATTGGATTATCACACCGGCGACATTTTCAAGCCGGACACCATCGCTACGGCGGCGGTGGATCACGATGTAGTAGTCAGCGCGTACGGTCCGGGCAAGGGCGATCCCAGCCTGGTGGTGAAGGCGGCGCATGCGTTGATCGACGCGCTCACACGCGTGGAGCCGATCCGCTTGATCGTAGTGAGCGGCGCGGGAAGCCTGGAAGTCAAGCCGGGGTTGCAGCTGGTGGATGCGCCGGATTTTCCCACGGAGTGGAAAGCCATCGCGCTAGCGCATCGCGAGGCGCTGGATGTTTATCGCAAAGCGGGAATGGCGGAGTTCGACTGGACGGCAATAAGTCCGGCGGCGCTGATCGCTCCCGGCACGCGTACCGGCAAATTTCGCACCGGGACGGATCAGTTGCTGGTGGACGACAAGGGCAAGAGCTACATCTCCGCCGAGGATTTTGCGGTCGCAGTCGTGGACGAAATCGAAAAACCGCAATTTCAGGGTAAGCGCTTCACCGTTGCGTACTGATGCCGGAGCGCCGGGTCTTTTTGTCGGCGGAGTGGCGCGATCTGGTGATGTTGAACTACGAGGTTGATCCAGCGGTACTGCGGCGGTACGTTCCGCGCGGCGTGGAGCTGGATTCGTTCGAGGGCCGCACATTTGTAAGTCTTGTCGGGTTTCAGTTCCTGCGCACCAGACTTTACGGATTCCTCGCAGTTCCCTTCCACAGCAATTTCGACGAAGTGAATTTGCGTTTTTATGTGCGCCGTCGCGAGGGCAGCGAAATCCGCCGCGGCGTGGTGTTTGTGCGCGAATTGGTGCCGCGCATGGCGATCGCGCGATTCGCTCGCCTGATGTACGGCGAGAAATACGATTCCTGCCCCATGCAGCATCGCATCCAGCGGAACGCGCACGGCCTCACGGCGGAATATGCGTGGCAGTGGCGCGGCCAGCAATTTCGCTTAAGCGCGCAGGCAAGCGGCGCGCCGTCGCGAGTGGCCGAAGGCACGCTCGAGAACTTCATCACCGAACATTACTGGGGCTATTCAGCGAAGCGCGCGAACGAAAGCATCGAATACCGCGTCTCGCACGATCCCTGGCGCGTATGGGTCAGCAGCAATGCCAGGTTCGAAGGCGACGCCGGCGCGCTGTATGGCTCCGAGTTCAGCGCAGCACTGCGCCGCGCGCCCGATTCCGCATTCATCGCCGAAGGCTCGCCGGTGCTGGTGCACACCGGCCGGAAAATACAGTAAACGTCACGCCGCGTCGCTTGCAAGTCAACGAAGACGAATAGACTGGAGAAACCGTTCGCCAGTCGTCGCGCGGGGATGCGCATAAAATCACTGCGGTAGATCGAACCGGTACTGTTAACCCGAATCGCGCCTGAAACGGTTCGACCGGGTGGAAAACGTCTGTGAATTCCGGCGCGCCGGTTGGCGTTATTCGGGAGATATACGCGTAGTCAATGTCGTGATCGCGGCGGTCGAGCAAATTCAAAAATTCGGCCTTAACGCTCCATCTCTTGTTGATTTGATAACCGACCTGCGCGTTCACCAACGCCGTCGAATTTGAGCGATAAATTCCGTCGGACGTCAAATCGCGCGGGCCAAAGTAGCGCAGGCGCAAACTCGCCGAAAAGCCTTTGTAATCGTGCAGTGCGACACCCGAGGAAATCACCCACTCGACCGCTTCGGGCACACGCGTGCCACCCGGGCCTTGCACAGGATACTGGCCACCACCCACGTTGGTGTACGCCGCATCATCTGGGTCTATTTGGGTAAATCGGGCGACGGAGTCCGCAAGGTCAAAATCAAAAGCCAGATGTTCCAGAGGCGTGTAATAGTTCGCCCATTCGACGCCATAGCGATTGCTTGGCTGTGCTGACGCAACCGTGCCTCCGGTGTCGCCATCCTGCTGCAGTTCGGAGTTGCTGTGGAGATACCAGAGCGAAAGGGTGCTTTGCAGATGTGGGACGAACGAAGTGCGCACCCCGACCTCCGCGCCTTTGGTTTGCACCAGCGCAGGAATTGGGGTGCTGGACGTAGGGAAAGGATAGTCCGGCGAAATCGGCTCCGCCTTTTGCGTTGCGCCGCGCGCGTCATTGCTGTGAAAACCAAAACCAGCCTGTACGTAGAACTCAGTCTTGGCCCAGGGGCCGAAAATCAAGCTCGCCTTCGGGCTAGGCAGGAACTTGGTCGCCGTGCCGGAATTGAGCTCCGCAAAGTTAACCACCGGAGAGCCCGGCAACTCGGTGGCGACATAAGTCGGAGTCAGGTTGTTGACGTTATATATTGCTTCGTCGCCGCGGAAGGCCACGACCGAGCGGAATTTTTCCGCCCACTGGATTTTATTTTCCACGTAAAAACCGATCATCGTGTCGGTAAACTTATTCAAGTCCGTGTCCGCGGGCAAGATTGCTGTCAGATTCGGATTGTTAATGCACTCGGGGATGGGTTGGGCATTGCAGGCGTTGCTATCATTCTTGTCCGTGCGCATACGGTCTTCCGACCGGAAAAGGCCGTTGTGGATCCAATCGTTCCGCACCTGCAGGCCGAACGTATTTGCCACCTTGTGACCAAACCAGGTGCTGAAAATCGTGTGCTGTGCGTCCAGCCCCGCTACCCAGCGATTGTCCTTCTGTTCGAACTGGTCGCCGCGAACGGGGTCGGTGAGGAAGTAAGTGAAATCAGAAAACAAATCGAGATCGTAATAAAATCCGTAGACCACGATTTTCGTCGCGGAATTTGCGTCTTGACGATGCCATTCAGCCTGCAAGCTATAGCGCTGTGAATTGCCACCGTCCGTCGGGTTCAGTGTTCCGAAGAAACCAACCAGGGGCACGGCGTCAGCAGCGATTTGATCGCTCGAGTCCCATTTTCCATGGTTAGCGCGGGCCGTGATGCTGAAACCATTGGCCTCTCCGCCCTGGCTGTAAGTTGCCAGGCCATTAAATTTGTAATAATCATCCGGATGCTTCCACGGGCCGTCTTCGTGATACGCCTCTCCGCCGTACAGCAAATTGCCCGGACCAAGCTTTTGCGATACGCCGAAAACAATCCGCCCGTAGCCATACATCCCGCCTTCGACCTCGACGAAGTTCTCGGGCAGAGTCTTGAAAAACACCACATTCGCCGCACCGGCTGAGCCATAGTTGCCGATATTCGCGTAATAAGGACCTTTCTCGAAATCAATCCGCTCCACAAACTCCGGAATGACGGCGTTCATGTCCGCGTACCCCTCGCCGTGCGCGTGCGACGGCAGGTTCAGCGGCATATCGTCGAGGAAAATGGCGAAATCCGTGCCGTGGTCCAAATTGAAGCCGCGCAGAAAATATTGGTTGGCCTTGCCGCCGCCGGCGTGCTGCGTGATGATCACGCCGGGAATCGTCTCCAAAATTTCTCCCGCACGAAGTATCGGACGATCTTGGATTTCCCTCGCGCCCACCGTTCCCTGGCTGGCGGAATCGGCAATTCCGATCAGGCTATCCGCCCGGCCCTGCACGTTTATAGTAGTGCTCACGGACCTCACGGCCAGAGAGATGCGCAGCGGGGCCGGCGGCTCAGTGGTCCCGATGGTTACGGGGATTTCTTTGCTTTCCAATCCGGGGTTAGCTACCACGAGCCGATAATTACCTGCCGGGAGTCCGGAAATAATAAAGGAGCCGTTTGCGTCCGTCTGTGTCGTGATTTGTACAGTACCGTTCGCGTTTCGAACCTGCACGGTAGCCCCGGCAAGCACCGCTCCAGACGTGTCCACGACAGTTCCTGATAGCTGCGGGATTCCCTGGGCATTTGCCGCTGCCCACGACGAAGCTGCAGCGCAAAACAGCATGATCAGGGCCGCAATGAACGGCTCTCGTATGCGCGCAATACGCATGGACCGCATTTTGTCCTCGACATACGACTATGCAATACGTGTTACCCTTGCCGATGAGTGTGTATCACGTCTTCATAAATCGTGCTATCGGGGATTTCCCGATGCGGCGTGGAGTACCGGCCCGCTAGCCCGAGCTCGGCAAGCCAGAATCCGCTCGGCGGCAACTGGCCTCGCCCAGGCCGCGCGTGCTATATACGAGCGTTCGACGAAGGGATTCTTTTGCACTCCAAAGCACAGGATCAAACATGTCTGAGTTAGCTAGAACGGGGCTCTCTTTAGATCGTGATTTGCTGGCGAAGTTTGACCGCGCGATCGCCGGGAAGGGTTATAACAACCGTTCCGAGGCCGTGCGCGATCTGATCCGCGATCACTTAGTGTCCGTGGAGGTCGAACAGAACAAAGAGATCGTCGGAACTTTGACGATTGTCTATGACCATCATCGCCCGAATCTAACGGAGAAATTGGTGGAGGCGCAGCACCACGCTGGCAGTCAAGTGCTGGCCGCAACGCACGTTCACTTGGACCATCACAACTGCCTGGAAGTTATTATTATGAGAGGTCGAAGCAGCACCATCCGCGACCTGGCCAATCGAATATTGAGCCTGCGCGGAGTGAAACACGGCCAGCTGGTAATCACCAGCACTGGCAAGGACCTGAAATAAAGCGGCTGACGCAATTAGGTCGCGCTAAGTCGCATGACCGGACAACCGCCGATCGCGAGGCGCACCCGCATTTTAGTCAGAAATTCCATGGCGATGAAGGCTTTGTCGTCAGCTTCGCTAGGCATGTGCTGCACATAGTAGGGTGCGGCAAAAGCCACCTCAACGAAGAGAAGCTGTTCGCGTGCAACGGGGAGACAAATCCTTCAATCGGGGCGCAGTCTCTTTTTGCCTTTAAAGTTTTCGTGAATCAGCTGGCGCAACATTTGAATTTCGCCTGAATTTGAGAAGCATCGTTTAGGAAGAAAGGTCGCGCTTCGCGGCCCCACGATGAACTGGAAAGCCCTGTGAGTTTCCACGATCCGGTGAAAGAAAGACCATTTGTAATCACCGCTCGAGTCCTCCGATTCAAGGTGCATTCCGTCGTTACTGAAGGAAATGGTACGGAGTCGTCCCGCGGTAGCATAGTTACGAAACATTGATCTAATCCTAAGCCATGGCACGACGAACAAAACGAAAAGCACAATGCTTACCGCGATTGCGATTACCAACGCTGGTTGTGCCGCAGCTCCCAGATGCGCCGGGAACCAATCGGGGCCAAGGTCGTAGATAACAAGACCGACGAACACTACCACTACCCAACGAATAATGGTCCGCCATGAATATTGGAACGGGTCGTACACATCGGCGGGCCGCAGACTGTATTGAACTGTTAGTTTGGGATGGGCATCCATCGCAATTCGGACGGACAGTTTAACTCAGTTTACGAGCTGTTCGAACTGCTGAGTGAGGGATTGGCGGACGAAGACTGAATTATTAAAGTGCGGGTTGGCTGGCTGATTGTGGACTGGTGGCCCACCCTTTCGCGCCCCGCGAATGAAAGCCTTTGCATTGCCGGTAGTGAGTCAGTTTCCGATTACGCGACAAACCAGGACTTAATCAAGCCAGAATGTTCTAACGGGCCTTCTGACTCGGAATAACTTCCAGTTAGCTCGTAGTACGCCCAAAATGCAGGTGGTCCGCCCAATGCGCGCGTTCGCCCGATTGCGTCAGTTGGCTTGTTTCGCGCTCGTTCTTGGCTGACGAGGTATACTGTCCCGCAACAGGAGGTTTCCCGCCATGAGCACAATGCTTTCAGGTTTCAGGGGCGAATACCTTTGGGAATATGACTATGCGCAAAAGCAGATGCTTGCATTGGCGGAGGCTTTCCCGGCGGACCGATATGGGTGGCGGCCGGCAGAAACGGCGCGCTCAGTAAGCGAAGTTCTGGTGCATGTTGGAGCTTCCGGTCGTGCGTTTCTGGTCCTTCTGGGAGTGAAAGTAGAGCCGGATCTGTACGGCAAGCTGGAAGGCAAGGGCGTGGCGCGGAACATGGCAATGCTAGCGAGAAACGAGAGCCTGGAAAAAAGCATGACGGACAAGGCTGACGTGCTTGCTTTGCTGAGGACAGCGCTAAACGCTGTACGCACAGCGTATGCGGAAACCTCCGATGCCGAGTTAGAACGGCCGGAAATGTTCGGTGCGGAAAGCTCGACACTGCGCCGCCTCTATATGCGAACCGTATGCCACCTCCACGAGCACATGGGACAGCTCATCGCCTACGCTCGCGCAATGGGCTTACCCGCTCCGTGGCGGGGTGAGCACGACGCTTGGCGGAAGGCCGTTGAGGAGAAACTGGCAGCCTCAAAGAAATGAAGGCCCACTGATATTCGAGATAAACCCCGATTACACTCATCGAGTAGCTTTTGTTTTTCCTGGTGAGTGGTCGGCAAACCGGAAGTTATGGCCTAAGTCCTGGTAAACGCTGCCAGCTCAACCGTTCGATGCAACACCATCCAGTGCCTTGATTCGGCAATGCTTGCGCGGGAGAACCATACTGTTTGGCGGTGCTCGGCTGAAACGTAGTCAGGGCAACGTTCCGGCTGGTCTAACCCTAACAAGCGATTTAGGCATTTGTTTTCAATTCCAGGCGGGTTCTAGCTTAGTGTTGCGTCGACCCATTGAGATCACCGCCCTTACCGTACATGCGAAGTTCTAGTACGGCAGATGTTCGGTAACGCGAACGCATTAGTTTTTACGGGTGCCGGATCCCTTCGGTTTTTGAAGGGTCCGGGTTTAGACGCAACGTCGCTCCGGAACCTGTGTGACAACCACTGTATTATGTCAGGACAAGGCACGACCGACATCCCGCCGACCCACCAGCGCCGCCTCGCCCAGAGAGCATGCCAGTGGCATGCTCGAAGGGGTTAACCTTCGAACCTGCCGCCGGCAGGTTCGAAGGTATCCGTCCCCGCGAGGTCCCACCCCTCAGTTTGCACTTGCATTACCGTAACTACTGTGCTATCATCAGTCGTGCGCTAATTTCATCACCACAAGGGGGATACATGCTCCACGCTGCTCGCGCTTCATTCACCCTGAGAGCCTGCCTGTGGCAGGGTCGAAGGGCGCACCTCCACGCGAGCACTCCACCCTCCCCTCGCCGCGCAAAAATCAGCCACCATCAGCTCGCATCCGTACTTCCCGCACTCTCTAATCGACACAAGATGCAATTAGAATCGTCCGTAACTTCCAGAAAACAAACAACAGCACCCAATTCTAATCAACACAAATTTAGTCCAAACCCCGCCCCCGCTCTTCGGGCCCCTGCGATAACTACGTACCAGTCACCCATCACGCCATTTCTATTCAATACAAATAAAGCTCACAGAATCATCACTCTGCTAAGAGCCCTGCTGAAAACAAAGAAGAACCAATTTTCTATTCAATACAAATTTGCCCTTCGTGGCACAGGCTCGCCCGCCGCGGAGGGCACTCTTGTGAATCGCCCCGCAGGGCGATTCATCCTGAGATCCCGCAGCGCGGGATCGAAGGGTCTGTGCTTCTCGGTTTTGCATCGCGCCGTTGCCACGTCATTCGAACCAAACCAAATGCACACAGGCCCGCCCGCAGCAGGCGGGCAAGATCGCCAATGTACGTCGCGAAGATCGCGGGCCACGAACCACGATTCACAAGTCACGAATCACGATTCACGCCTCACTGGGATTGGCGGAACATGATGGAATTGTTACAATATATCTCGGCTGGCCGAACGGGCCGGCTCTCATCCAGATTACCGGGACGAAGCTCCCCAGGCAGGAAACCAAACGCATGGCTGCACGCACGCTTTACGAAAAAATCTGGGATGCCCACGTGGTGCGCGAAGAGCCGGGGCAGCCTACCTTGATTTATATTGACCGCCATTTGATTCATGAGGGCACTTCGCCCCAAGCCTTTGCGGGGCTGAAGGCTGCGGGGCGCAAAGTGCGGCGGCCGGAGCTGACGTTTGCGGCGATGGATCACTCCGTCTCGACCAAGAATCGCCTGCTGCCAGTGCTGGATGCCGACGCGCGCGGGCAGTTCGAAGCGCTGGAGCGCAATTGCGCGGAGACGGGCGTGCATCTGTTCGACATGAACAGCAAGAACCAGGGCATCGTGCACGTCATCGGGCCGGAGCTGGGAATCACCCAGCCAGGGCAGACGATTGTCTGCGGCGACAGCCACACTTCCACCCACGGCGCATTTGGCGCGCTGGCTTTTGGAATCGGCACCAGCGAAATTGAGCACGTGCTGGCTACGCAGTGCCTGACGCAGTTCAAATCGAAAACGATGAAAGTGGAAATCAGCGGCAAGCGGCCGCGCGGCGTGACGGCCAAGGACATTATTCTGGCCGTGATTGGAAGAATCGGGATTGCCGGCGGCAACGGCTACGTTTTCGAATATACCGGCGAAGCGGTGCGCGGACTTTCGATGGAAGGGCGCATGACGATGTGCAATATGTCCATCGAAGGCGGGGCGCGCGCGGGGATGGTGGCGCCGGACGACACCACTTTCGAATACATGGAGGGGCGGCCGTTCGTTCCGCGCGGGCGGGAATTTCAGAATGCAGTGGCTCTCTGGAGCACGCTGCCGAGCGACACCGACGCACAATATGACGACACCTTGACCTTCCACGCGCGTGACTTAGCGCCCATGGTTACGTGGGGCACGAATCCGGGGATGGTGACGCAGGTTTCTGACCGCGTGCCGGACCCGGCTTCTTTTACGGATCCCGTTGATCGTGAGGCGGCTACGCGCGCTCTGGTTTATATGGATTTGAAGCCGGGTACGGCGATGGAAGATATTTCGCTGGACCGCGTGTTCATCGGCTCCTGCACGAATTCGCGGCTGGAAGATTTGCGCGCGGCGGCCAAAATGATTGAGGGCAAACACGTCGCAAAGTCTTTGAAACAGGCGCTGGTGGTGCCGGGCTCGCGCGTGGTGAAGGCGGAAGCGGAAGCCGAGGGGCTCGACAAGATTTTTGTCGCGGCGGGCTTCGAGTGGCGCGACGCAGGTTGCAGCATGTGCATCGGCATGAATGATGATGTGCTGCTGAGCGGCGAACGTTCGGCAAGCACTTCCAATCGCAATTTCGAAGGCCGGCAGGGCAAAGGCGGGCGCACGCACCTGGTGAGTCCGGTGATGGCGGCAGCGGCGGCGATTGAAGGCCACTTCGTGGACATCCGCAAGTGGAATAATGTGGACGGAGCGGAGTAACGATGGAACCTTTCATCAAGCATACGGGATTGGTAGCGCCGCTGGATCGCGTAAACGTGGATACGGATCAGATGGTGCCGAAACAGTTTTTGAAATTGCAGACGCGGCAGGGATATGGGCGCGTGCTTTTTTACGATTGGCGATATTTGCCGGGGGAAAAGCCGAATCCGGAATTTGTACTGAACGCGCCGCGTTATAAGGGCGCTTCCGTGATCCTGGCGCGCGCGAATTTTGGTTGTGGCTCCAGCCGCGAGCATGCGCCTTGGGCGATTCTGGATTATGGATTTCACGCGATTCTGGCGCCGAGTTACGCGGACATTTTTTACAATAATTGTTTTAAGAATGGGATTTTGCCGGTGACTTTATCGAACGAACAGATTGACGAGCTTTTCGCGCGCACGGAGAAGCAGGAAGGATATCGCGTCACTGTGGATTTAGAGCAGCAGGTGGTGACGGATGATGCTGGTTTGCGCTATGCGTTTGAAGTAGATCCGTTCCGGCGCGATTGTTTGTTGAAGGGACTCGATGATATTGGCCTTACTTTAGTGCACGAACCGCGTATTTCTTCTTTCGAGGAAAAGAATTTGAAGCATCCGGCGATGTATGAAGCTGTGGATGTGAAGCATCACAGCGATTCGCCGCAATCCGCGCGTCACAATTAGCGTCTTCTCGCTCGATTCGAATTCGTAAATCCGAATATTTTTCGTCGAGGACGAGCTCCGCTCATTTCTAATTAATCCGTTGCACGGATGATTGGCTCGGGAGATTCCGGCGCGATCGGTGCGGGACCTTTTAGTTCCGCAAGCAGGATGCCGGCGAAGATTAGCGCGGCGCCTAACAGAATTCGTCCGCCGAGATGTTCGCGCGCCAGCAGCCAGGAAGTCAGCGCGGCGAAAACTGGTTCCAGGCTGATCAGAATCGCGGTGTGCGTCGGCGAGGTGTATTGCTGCGCCCAGGTCTGCGCGGAAAATCCGAATGCGGTGGAGCCGATGGCGGTGATGAGCACGGCGAAGATCAGCGTGCCGCTCCAATGCCAGCGCGGATGTTCAACGCCGGTGACCGAAAGCAGCGGCAGCGCGACGGTCGCGAGAATCGCAGTGGTCGCGACCTGCACCACCGCGAGCGCGCCGACGGAATGATGCGCAATGTAGCGGCCGATGAAAATCATGTGCACGGCGAACATCACCGCGCAGCCGAAGACCAGCGGATCGCCGTGATTCAGGCCGCCGAATCCTTCGGGCGGCACGGTGAGAAAATACAGACCGGCGAGCGCGGCCAGAGCTCCAGCCCAAATCCAGGCGTTGACGCGACGCTTGCTGAAAATGGCGAGCAGCAGCGGAACGATCACCACGCTCGAGCCGGTGATGAACGCCGCCTTCGAAGGCGACGTGAATTTCAGGCCGGTGGTCTGAAAAGCGTATCCGGCGAACATGAAGAAACCGATTTGCACGCCGGCCCAGATGGAGCCGCGGGTGAGGCCGCGCAGCGAGCGGTGGAAGAATATCGCCATCACCACGGCGGCCAGCGCGAAGCGCACGGCGATGTACATGAAGACGGAAACGTCGGCGAGCGCGTCTTTCACCACGACGAACGTCGCGCCCCAGATGAGCGCCGTGAATCCCAGAGCGAGGTCGGCGCGAAAATGTTTGCTGAGCATGAACGGATGAGTTTATGCGCTGCGCGCGGGAGTGACAAGACGAGAAACGCGCGCGCAACAGACCGCCGCATGATTATTGACGCGTACGGCGACGTGTAGTACAGAAGGTGCTGCCCATGTCTCGTCCATTAACCGCGATTGTACTTGCCTTCCTCGGCCTCGTAGCTCTGATGGCCAGTCCCCTGCCCGGCGCGAAACACGAAACCTGGTTCGAAGCGCGCAGCCCGAATTTCATCGTGGTCTGCAACGCAGGTGAAAAGCAGGCACGCAAGACGGCCATCCGTTTCGAGCAGATTCGCGCGGTTTTTCGGCGCGAGTTGGAGCTTGCCAGCAAGCACGAAAGTCCGGTGATCACGATTCTGGCCGTCAAGGACGAGGATTCCATGAAGACCTTGCTGCCGGAATATTGGGTGAAGGGCCACGCACATCCCGCGGGAATGTTCCTGGACAATATGAATCAATATTTTGCCGTGATCCAGCTCGACGCGCCGGGATCGAATCCCTATCGATACGATTTATCACGAGTACTTCCACTCGCTGACCGCGCCTTATTATCCAAACCTGCCGGTCTGGGTGTCCGAAGGGCTCGCGGAATTTTACGGCAATACGCAGATCGGCGATTCCGAAGTGGGCATGGGACGTCCGGACCCCGAATTGATCGCCGAACTGAGGCAGGGCGGGTTGATGCCGCTGGACGCGCTGTTCAAGGTGGATCACAACTCTCCGTACTACAACGAACAGAACAAGATTTCGGTTTTCTATGCGGAGTCCTGGGCGTTGACGCACTACTTGATGGTGGGCGACAAGTCTGCGCACCGTAAGACGCTGCAGGCCTACGTGAATGCGATGACGAAGGGAGCGACGGAGGAGCAGGCCGCTGCGCAGACATTTGGCGACCTGAAGCAACTGCAAGCTGCGCTGTTCGCCTATATCCAGAGCGCTGCGTTCTATTACATTAAAGCGCCGCCGCCTCCGGAAATTGCGGCTGGCGATTTGCAGGTACGTGAACTTTCCGAAGCCGAGATGGATGCATATCGCGGCGGATTCGCGGCGGTGCGCGGACGCACGCAGGACGCCATACCGATTCTGGAACAGGCCGTGAAGCTCGACCCGAAACTGGCGCTTGGTTATCAATACTTGGGATTCGCGGAGTATCAGGATAAAAAGCCGGCGGAAGCGCTGGCGGATTTCACGCGAGCGATCGAGTTGAATCCAAAAAACGCGATGACGCGATTTCTGCGCGCGTATTTGGCTTCCACGCAAGGCGGAGCCGTGGGCGACGACGCGCAAATGGAAGAGGATTTGCGCGCGGCGATCGCGATGAGCCCGGAATTTGCGCCGCCTTATGGCGTGCTGGCGATGTATGTGGCGAATCAAGGCACTGATTTGCCGGAGGCGCTGAAGCTAGCGCAAAAGGCGCAGGCGCTGGAGCCGGGAAACGCCGTTTATCAGATTGATTTGGCGAGCGTGCTGGCGCGCATGAATCGTTTTCAGGAAGCGCGCAAATTGCTCTGCATGCGCAGAGCAACGCGACGAGTCCCAACGAGCGCGCGGAGGCCGAAAGGTTTTTGGCATACCTCGATCAGGTCGGGCAATATTCGGAGAGCGATGCCGATTCCGAGCCGCAGGAGTCCGCTGCGCCTGCGCAAACTTCGAGCAAGTCAGCTGCAGGGGGTTCGACGACGGGTTCGCCTGCGGATGCTTCTGACGGCGCGCATACGCGGGCGGGCGGAGGCGACGCGGTCAACGCTGGAAATTTGCGCGAGGCGACTGGCATGGTGACGAAGCTGAGTTGCATGGGCGGATTGAAATTCGAACTGGCCACCGACGCGGGGCCGCTGACGCTGCACATCAAGCCCGGCGCGCAATTCCAGATAAAGATGGCGACCCGGCCGAGCGGACCGTTTAATCCATGCACGGCGATCCAGGGCCAACGCGTGACAGTTGAGTATCAGCCTTTCGGCAGCGACGGAAAAACCGGCGCGGTGGAATTGCTGACGGTGCTTGCGGCGACGAGCGGCAACGGCAGCGCGGCCGCAAATTCCGGAGGCGCGCGACGGCTGGGCGTCGGCTCCGGTCACGGCGACTCCGTGACGACTTCGGCGGAAGGCACCGTGACGCAGGTCTCGTGCAACGGAAACGAGCTGACTTTGAATCTGGCGGCGGGGGAGGCGTCGTTTATTTTGCATGCGCGCGACGCGACGCGGGTGCCGTTCGAACAGGATGTGGCGTTTGACGCGGGGGATTTTCAGCCATGTTCGCAGTTGAAGGGGCACGCGGCGAAGGTCACGTTTGTGGGGGTGGACGGCAAAACTTACGACGGGGAGATTCAGGGTGTCGAGGTGCTGAAGTGAGTTTCGTGTGGGCTCGGAATCTCGCGGCTCGTTTTCATTGCGGTTGCATCTGCAACGTCAAAAGATTTTACACAGAGGACACAGAGAAAAAGCGGAGGTAAATCGGAGAAGGCAATTCTTGGCGTTAGTGGGCGACTGGCGGCTCTGGTTGTAGATAGACGATGCGGCCGCCGGCTATGGTCATTTTCACTTTCGTGGTTAGCAAATCGCGCGCGGGGATTTGATTCAGGTTTACTTCGTACACCACCAAGTCCGCAAACATTCCTGGGGCGATTGCGCCTTTGCGTTTTTCCTCGAATTCGGCGTAGGCCGATCCTGCGGTATAGGCGCGGAGACAATCTTTCATGGGCAAACGTTCCTGCGGTTGCCAACTGGCGCTGCCTTGCGGCAACTCGCGCGTGACGCAGGCATAAATTCCGCGTAGAGGATCGAGCGGCTCGACGGGATGGTCCGTGCCAAAGGCTAGACGCACACCATTTTTTTGCATGGTGCGCCAGGCGTAGGCGCCACGCGAACGTTCGGGGCCGAGGCGGTCGCTGGCCCAGCGCTCATCGTCGAGCAAGTGCGACGGCTGCATGGACGCGATGATATTGAGCTGGCCGAAGCGCGCGAAATCTTCGGGCGCGACGACTTGCGCGTGTTCGACGCGATCGCGGCGGTCGCGCAGACCGTTTGCGGCGACGACTGCTGCGAAAGTATCCAGAGCGACGTGGTTCGCGCGGTCACCGATTGCGTGAAATGCGAGCTGGAAGCCGGCGCGGTCGCGTTCGATGGCCATTGGTGCTAGTTGCGCTTCATCCATGTGCAGTAGCCCTGAGGTGCCGGGCGCGTCGGAATATGGCGCGAAGAGCGCGGCGGTGCGCGAGCCGAGCGAACCATCGAGAAACGCTTTGAGCGCGCCGGTTTTGAGCCACGGATCGGTGGAGCCCCATTCGCTGCGCAGAGCTTCGAGCTTCGCAAGTGGCATCGTAAAATCCAGCCACTCGGTGATGCGTGCGGTCAACTTCCCTTCCTTGCGCAGCTGCTGATAGATCAGGAAGTTTTCCTTGCTGAACGAAACGTCGCGACTGACTTCCAGATAGGAACAATCTTGCAGCGAAGTGACGCCGTCGCGTGCGGCGTCGGCGAGGACAAGTTCGATGCCGCGGCGACGTTCGGCCGTTGAGGGCGCGGCGATTTTGGAAAATACCAGGTTGGTGGCGCCGTCTTCCTGCAGCAGGCCGGTGGGTTCGTTGGTTTGTGCGTCGCGGACGATGTGGCCGGTCGGCGGGCTGCGCGGTGTTTTCGTGACGCCTGCGATTCTTAGCGCGAGTGAATTTGCGATGGCTACGTGGCCATCCACGCGCGCGAAGAACATCGGATAGCCTGTGGAAACTGCGTCGAGATCGGCGCGCGTGGGATCGCGGCGGCCGGGCCAGAGCGTTTGGTCCCATCCGAAGCCGGTGATCCATTCGCCAGGGGCGCGGCTTTTTATATTTTCGCGGATACGTTGCTGAAATTCGGCGAGCGATTGTATGCCGGTGAAATCTATGGCGAGTTTGGTGAGCGCGGATTGGCCGATGTGCACGTGCGCGTCGTTGAATCCGGGCATGAGCGAAGGCGCCCTGCATATTAAGGATGCGCGTGTTGGGGCCGAGCCACGGTTTGATCTCTGGAGCGTCTGCGCTGTCGGCCCCTCGCGCGTCGGACGAATCGGGAAGAATGTAGGAAACCGCGACGATCGACTCGCCGCGAATGGCGACAGCGCCGGCCCATTCGTGGGCGGGATCCATCGTTTCTATTTGCGCGTTCGTTAGGACCAGATCGGCGGGACCTTGCGCAGGAGAAAGTGGCGCGGGCTGTGGCGCCACAGGAGCGTTGGATACAGCTGCCAACCGGGCGGAGTGGGGCTCGACCAGAATCGCGATGCAAACGCCGAGAGCCAAAACCAGCGGAAGAAGGGCGCGAGACATTCTAACGTTGCGCTGCGGGACTAAATTTCATTTATGTGCTTCCCTCGTGGGCTGCTTTCATTCGTAAGCCGCCGCTTTGACAAAACGCGCGTTGTCTCTGTTTTTCGCCCACCACGCTTGCCATTTCTGAAAATTCGCGGCGGTTGGATCTGCGCTGGGCGGCAACGGAGGATCTTGCACCATCTGCGACAAGGACTTGAACAGAGCCTGGTTGAACATGGCGTAATCGGGATTGACGCCGGCCTCCAACAGGGCCGACACAGCTTTCTGGCCGCCAACAATTTGCATCTTCAGGACTGCAGTTTGAAACGCGTTGGTGTGAAGCTCGTGCGCGATGATCGCAAACGCCTCGGCATCGCCTAATTCCGCCAGCGTGGTTTCCACGTAATCGTGCCGCAGCCAAATGAATGGTGCCCTCGTTCCCACATAACCTGCATATGGGTAGCCCATCGTTGCCAGTTTCTTGATGGCCAGAACAGCGCGCTGATCGCCCGTGGCGCCCAGGTCCACGAGCGCCATATCGAAACCCCATTCCACTTTTCGCCCCAAACATTGTTCGTACGGGTCCCGAAGATCTTCGCTGATCGAAAACGGAATTGGCTCTTCGTGCTTCGACCAATTTATCCAATCCTCGGGCGAGCCGGTGAATTTACCATTGGTCCGGATGGGCGCGTTCTCGACCACATCCGCGAGAGCGCTGAATATTAGCGGAACATCGTCGTAGCAGTGATCTAGTTCACATCCGAGCGTGATTGGTCCGGGATGGGCGTCCAGGTAAGCCATGATCATGGAGATGGACCTTGGCGTGTTGACGAGCAGGAGTTTGTCGAGCGTCCATACCGTGTACCGGAAATCCTTGCGATTGAGTTCGATTTCCAGTTCCGCGTAAGTAGCCTCGTCTCCGAGCTTCGCCAAACTTGCCTGGGCCATACCGCCGACAGTTTCAGGCGACGTCTCCGGGATGGAAAGTTTCCGTAGCGTGGGAACTACTTTTTGTCCGGCGATCGCCGCGGACCGCAGAATCACGTTGGGGTCTTTCGTTGATTCCATCTGTGCAGTTAGCGCCGCGACGTCCATGGGGCCGCGCGGACACTTCTGCGCCGATGCTTGCGTTGCGCAGAGGAGCGAAATCGCCATGGCCATAGCTGCCAGAAAAGCTGCTAAGCGCGCGTTCACGCTGGACTCACCTCTGCCATTAGAACGAAGCGCGGCGCAAAGCTTGCACGAGAATTTAGGCCTTTGCTGACGGGCTGTTGTGAAGCGCTGCTCGGCCAATTCCGGCGGGACATTCTAGGGCTGAACTCCGGCTAGCGCGACCGTGGCGAGGAACAGGCGCTTCAGGCCCAGTTCGCGGCCGGTGGCGTCGTACCATTCGGCGGTGGTGTGCGAGCCGCCGCCTTTTCCGCCGCCGCCGAGGGAGACGGCGGGGATGTTGAGCGAGAGGGGGATGTTGGCGTCGGTGGAACTGCGTTCGAGGCGCGAGCGATTGCCGAGGAAGCGATCGACGTTGCGCAGAGTTTCGAGTAACGCGGCGTTGTCCGGTAATTTTCCAGCGGGGCGCGAACCTAGCGAGCGCACAATAACGCGGAGCGTTTCGTTTTCGTCGTGCGCGGCGGACATTTCTTCGCGGGCGCCGGATTGCATGGCGTCGCGCAAGGCGCGCTCCATTTTATTAACTTCGGCTTCGGCCTCGGAGCGGAGGTCCACTTTCACGGCGGCGCGCGACGGAATGGAATTTATGGAGGTGCCGCCTTCGATGATGCCGAAATTGTAGGAGCTGCGCGGATCGTCGGGAACGGGGATGGCGGAAAATTTCACGATGCCGCGGGAAAGCGCGGTGATGGGATTGGGGGCCCCGAAATCGGACCAGCTGTGTCCGCCGGGGCCGGTGATGGCGATTTCAAAGCGGTGCGAGGCGATGCCCTGCGTGGTGATGTGTTCGGTGGAGGCGCCATCCACGGCGATGACGGCGGCGAGGCGCGCGCCGTAACTTTCCACCAGCGCGCGAATGCCGCGCAGGTTGCCTTCGCCTTCTTCGCCGACGTCGCCGGCCAGGACGATCGTTTTCGTTGTCTGGATGCGCGATTCGTTGAGGGCGCGGGCTAGGCCTGCTAGCGCGGCGAGACCTGCGCCGTTGTCGGCGATGCCGGGAGCGGTGAGGCGATTGCCATGGCGTTTGACTTTGACATCCGTGCCGGCGGGGAAAACGGTGTCGAGATGCGCGGCGAGTAGAATGACGCTGTTCGGATCGGAGCCGGGGCGTTCGGCGATTACGTTGCCGATTTTGTCGAGCTGAACTTTCAGGCCGGCTGCTTCGAAGATTTTTTTCAGGTATTCGGCGCGGGGGGCTTCCTTGAACTCGGGCGCGGGAATTTCGGTTAGGTGGATCTGCTGGTCGTTGAGCCAGGCGGCGTTATTGTCGATCCAGGCGAGAGCGCGCACGCACGCGGGATCGTCGGCGATTTTCTCGATCGAGTCACCGGCGGCGCGCGCGTAAAGTGTGGCCATCGTTAAAAAGATACCGCAGATCAGTGTGAGTTTCACGAGATTCGTGCGGCGAAGTATTACGCGCTGGGTCGAAGGTCCGTGCGCCGCGCCTGTCGTACAGTTTACAGACATCGGCGGGGGCTGTCATTCGGAGGCAAAAGTCGACACGAGGAATCTGCTTTTTGGTGTGGAGCATGCGTGAAAAGCAGATCCCTCGCTGCGTCCCGCGCCCGTCCCGTCACGCGACTGCGGGACGGGACGGGAAAGAAAAAGCGCGGGACTCCGTTCGGGATGACACGTGTCACTTTATTGGCTGGGTGGGCGGTACGGTGACGCTTCGCGCCGTGATCGCTTTTACCGTGTCTTGGCTGGAGTTGGGGCCGGCGGCGATGATCGCTTGGATTTCTTGCTTCGGTCATGATGCGCTCGGCTTGTTTTGCGGCGTTGAAGATGCGGTCTACCAGGTCGTCGTTCGGCGCGATGCTGCGCTTTTCTAGCCAGTAGATTACGTTGGAGCGGCCGCTGAGCGGGCCGATCTCGATAATTTGCTCCAGGCCGAAGAGATGCGAGGGGACGCCGCTGTAGATGGAGTTGGCTAGCTCCTGGTCGCCTTTTTTGTAGGCTTTTACGATGGCGGCGGCGTGGACTCCTGTGGCGGTGCGAAATGCGTCGCGGCCGACGACTGGATAGTTTGGCGGGATTGGCGTGTGCGTGGCTTTGGAGACGGCTTCGGAATATTGTTTGAGTTTCGAGAGGTCTTGTTCGATCAGGCCTAGCAGGCGCAGATTGACTAGCATCAATTCCATGGGCGTGTTGCCGACTCGTTCGCCTAGCGCGAGGGCGGCGGCGTGGACTTGATCGGCTCCGGCGGCGATGGCGGCGAGCGAGTTTGCGATGGCCAGGCCGCGATCGTTGTGGCCGTGCCAATCCACACGGATTTTTTCGCCGGAAGGTTTTACAACTTCTTGGACTACGAAATTTACGAGATTGTAGGCGCCGCGTGGGGTGGCGTGGCCGACTGTGTCGCAGAGAACTACGGCGCGGGCTCCGGCGCGAATCGCGGTGGAGTACAGAGTGATTACTGTGGCGGGGTCGGTGCGGATGGTGTCTTCGGTAACGTACATCACCGGGAGGCCGGCAGAGGTGGCGAATTTTACGGCGTCTTCGGTGGTGCGCTGGAGGTGCTCGACGGTCCAGTCTTCGACGAGGCGGCGGATTGGGCTGGAGCCTAGAAATGTGGCGGCTTCGATGGGGCGGCCGACTTTTTCGGAAATTTCGATTATTGGTTGAATGTCGTTTTTCAGGGTGCGGGCGGCGCAGTTGGGGCGGATTTTCAGGCGCGACGTTACGATTTCGCGCGCGAGAGCTTCGGTGTCGGCATAGGCGCGCGGGCCGGCACCTGGTAGGCCGATATTTACGGTGTCAATGCCGAGTGATTCCATCAAGTGCAGGATTTCGATTTTTTCGGCGATGCTGGGGTCGCGAACGGAGGGATTTTGCAGACCGTCGCGCAGGGTTTCGTCGTTGAGGGCTACGCGGCGGGCGGTGGGGATCTCGGCGCCGGTGTAGGTGTTCCAGTCGTGGATGAGTTCGTGTTTCATTTTGTGCGATGGTGGCTTATTCGATGATTCTCGTTGCGAGCGACGGCGCGAAGAGAGATCCTTCACCCGCTGCCGCGGGTTCAGGATGACGACGAACAACGCCGCGATCCGCTGAAACTAATATCGTATGGTGTAGCTGCGCGGGGCTTGCGTGTGGCCCGGCTTGTAAATGGTTTGGCAAAATTCGCAGCGATAGATTTCGGCTTTTTTGCCTACCAGGGCTTCGATTTCTTTTGGGTAGTCGTACCAGCGTTTTAGGTGGCCGCAGCAGAGCTTGCCTTTGGCGTCTTTTTCGTCGCAGGCGCGCATGGTGGGTTTCTTGGGTTTGATTTTCGGGCCTGTCGGCGCTTCCGGTTCGGCTGCGGGCGCGGCGGTGGCTGCGGGTGCTGGTGTCGCAGCTGCTGGAACGGCTGGTGGGGCTGGAGTTTCTGGGGTTGCGTCGGTCATTCGATTCGCTCCCGTGTAGCTGAGATCGCAACGGCAAAAGATTCAACGCAGAGGACGCAGAGTTAGGAACGCAGAGTGCGCAGAGCAAAACGGCGCCGCGCTCCGTTCCTTCGTTTCCTCTAACTCCTATACTTCCTTTGCGTCCTTAACTTCCCTGCCTCGCTGCTTCTCTGCCTCTTTACTTCCCCGCTTCGGCGCTGCTTCAAATTCGGTCGCGCCGAAAAATTACGCCTCTTGCTCCGCGCTTCTTCGTCATCGCTGTTAGGCGGCGGCGCCAGCTGGGCGCGAACAGCGTCTCGACGAACGCGCTGGCTGCTGCGGCCAGCTCGGCAGTGTAACCGAACCACCAGGATTTCGCGACGCGCGGGAGGCGGTCCACATCAACATATTTTACTCGAACCATTTCGAGCAGTCCAAGGCGGGAATGGGTGTGGCCCCAGCCGCTGGCGCCGGGTCCGCCGTGGGGAGCTTCGGTGATGCCGTAGTAGCTGGCGACGTCGTTGACCATCACGGAGCCGGCGTGGACGCGGGAGGCGATTTCGCGGCCGCGGCGGTTGTTGGTGGTCCAGACGCTGGCGCTTAGGCCGAAGGGCGAATCGTTGGCCAGCGCTACGGCTTCTTCGGCGTTCGTAACGGGGCGGATGGCGATGACCGGGCCGAAGGTTTCTTCGCGCATTAGTTGCATGGAATGATCCACGTTTGTCACTACGGCGGGTTGCAGGAAATTTGCGCCTAGATCGGGGCGGCGATCGCCCCCGGTTAGGACTTGCGCGCCGCGTTCGACCGCATCGTGTAATTGCGCTTCCACTTTTTCGAGTTGGGCTACGCGGATCATGGGGCCGATTTCGGCGTCGGGATCGGTGGCGGGGCCTACGCGCAGCTTTTTGGTTTTTTCTACGCAGAGTTGGGTGAAGCGTTCGGCTGCGGGCTGTTCGACGTAGATGCGTTCGACGGAAATGCAGGTTTCGCCGCAATTCATGAAGCCGCCCCAGACGGCGGCGCTGGAGGCGATTTCGAGATCGGCATCGGCTAGGACGATCATCGCGTCTTTGCCGCCTAGTTCGAGGACCGAGGGGATTAATTTTTTGGCGCAGGCTTCGGCGATGCGTTGGCCCGTGGCGACGCTACCGGTGAAGAAAACTTTGTCCGGGCCGGCTTCGATGATGGCTGCGCCGAGGTCGCCGCGGCCTTGCAGGACTTGCACGAGGCCCGTCGGGAATTTCGCTTGCTCGACTAGTTCGCCGACTAACTGACCGCACCAGGGCGTCAGCTCCGACGGCTTCAGCAGCACCGCGTTGCCTGTCGCTAGGGCGGGAATTACCTGGGCCATGGGAATCGAGAATGGATAATTCCAGGGGGAGATGATGGCGACGACGCCGAGCGGATCGAATTCCAGCCATCCGGACTTCGCTTTCATGGCGAGGCTGTGATGCGGCACTTTTTCGGGACGCAGCCAGCGCGGGGCTTGGCGGGCGAGGAAATCAGCGGTGTCGAGCGCGAGAAGCACTTCGGCGAAGATGGCTTCGACGCGCGGCTTCCCTGCTTCGCGCGTGATTGCGTCGGCGATTTCGTCGCGGCGGGCGAAAATTGCGTCGCGCAGGTGGCGGAGCATGGCGCAGCGTTCGCGTGTCGGGCGCGCGGCCCATTCTTTTTGCGCACTGCGGGCGCGGGCGAAGATCGCGGGCAGGTCGGCGGGCTGCGTTACGGCAAATTGGGCGTTTATTTCCTGCGTGGCAGGGTTGATGGAGTCAATCGTGGCTACCGCGCGCAGGGGTGGTGAAGCGAGCTGTGAAGGGACTGCCATTTATTTGGTGATTGTAACTGAAATGTGGCGAGACGACCGCAAGTAGATTGCGTGAAGCGTCAGCGACGGGAGTCTGCTCGAAGATCAGCGCAACGCATCAACCGATCGCCGAGGATCCAGCTGGCAATGCACAGAGCCACCATGAACCAAAGCGCGACCACCCACATGGAAACAATCTGTCCAAGCAACCCCGAAAGCGCACTAATTCCTGTCATTTTGGATATGGATATCCTCCGGAACTCGTCTGCAATTTCAGTTGCGGAGTACGCGAGAAGAATTAGCACGGTCATTTGCACCCACCGCCGCACTGCCACTAGCGCAACTTGAATCGCCGCACACGCCGTTTTGAATCGTAGCGCTGCTGGGCTTTCGCCGTTGTCCCGTTGACTATCGGCATTAGACTGCTCGGCGGTTTGTATGCGCAATAGCGCTGCCGATGCCCTGAGTCGCCTGAGTGTTGGGAGGAAACGAATTGCGAGCACGAGAAATACCACCGCCGATATCACCAGATAGATGACGGTGAACCTCGTTGTCAGGTCAAAGGAATAGTAGACGCTTTGCGCGTCCCATCCTGCTGGTTCGCTCTGCATTTATCCTCCGGCACAAACGGTTACAGGATAGTGACACCAAACGGCTGAAACCTGTGCCGCGGTGAAGCTGATTTTTGAATTAGAGGTTCGTACCACGAACCACCCCGAGCACAGGCAAGATTGCCTATGCTACCAAGGCCAATTCGCCGGCGAGACGCCTGCCTACCGGCAGGCAGGCCGGCGCTACGTAGTTCGTTCGCGGCGGGCGGCGTGCTTGGCCAGGGAGTCGGCGGGGTCGGGATATTCGAGGGATACGAGGTAGAGGCCTTCGGGGGGGACTGTGGGGCCGGAGCGGGAGCGGTCACGGGCGGCGAAAATTTCTGGGATGTCGGTGGGGGCTAGGCGGCCTCTGCCGACTTCGATCAGGGTGCCGACGATTTTTCTTACCATGTAGCGGAGGAAGGAGCGGCCGCGGACTACGTAGGCGATTTCGTCGCGCCTGTTCGCGCTCGTGGTCGCGCAGTGATTTCGGAGGAATGGATTAGTGCGCTGCATGTCGCGGTCTTTGTCGTCTTCTTCGGAGCCGGTGGATGCGGCGAAGGAGGTGAAATCGTGCTGGCCTTCGAATTGGCGGGCGGCGGCGGACATGGCGGCTTCGTCGAGCGGCCAGGGATAGTGGAAGGCGCGGCGATGATCGAAGGGCGGCAGGACTTCGCCGCGATAGATGCGGTAGCGGTAGGTCTTTCCTTGGGCTAGCCAGCGGGCGTGAAAGTCCTGGCCGACTTCTTGGGCGGCTACGATGCGGATGGTCGGTGGGAGGAGCGCGTTCAGGCCGCGCTGAATTTCTTGGGCGTCTAGCGTGGAGTGGGTTTTGAAATGCGCGACCTGGCCTAGCGCGTGAACGCCGGCGTCGGTGCGGCTGGCGCCGTGGATGGTGATCGGTTCTTGGGTGATTTGGCGGATGGCGTCGTGAAGGGCGCCTTGGATCGTCGGCAGGCCGGGTTGGAGTTGCCAGCCGTGGAAGTCCGAGCCGTCGTAGGCGATGGTTAGCTTGATCGTTTGCATGTGCCGGTTGGGATTATCTCATGTGAGCGCAGTTGAAATTCACCACAGATGAACGCAGATGAACACAGATAAAGGCAGTGATAAAAGCGAAAGAAGAAATGCAAATGGGAAAGACCACCACCAAAGAAAAAGCAGATTCCTCACCCGCTGTCGCGGGTTCGGAATGACACGCGCACGTTGTGCGCCGCAGGTTTTATTGCTTCGGGTGTGCTTTGAAGAAGGTCCACATCAGGTCGGTGGCGGGGACGCTGTTGTGGCTTAGCGCGGTGTCCGGGCCACATGTGGTGGCCGCCTTGGATCGCGTATAGGGCTACGGCTGTGTTGGCGCGGCAACCGGAATAGATGTCGGTGTGAACTTCTTCGGTTTCGGCGTGTTTGGGCGTTGCTGCGCAGCCATCGTAGTTCACCCAGAACGCAACCGTGTCCGCGACGGAAGTATCGGAGCGGATCGAGCCCATTTGATAGGGAGTGGAGCCGCCGTTGAACGGGACTAGATGATCGGCGGTGCCATGGAAGATGATCACTGAGACTGGGCTTGTGGGATGGCACGGAATATCTTGCGCGCCTTCTACAGGAGAGATGGCGGCGAATTTTTCGGAAAGTTCGCAGGCGAGGCGATAGGACATCATGCCGCCGTTGGAGATGCCTGTGGCGTAGATGCGTTTGGGATCCACGGAGTAATCTTTTTCCACTTTTTCTAGCAGCGCGCGGAAGAAAGCTACGTCGTCAATTTTATTTTCCATGGCGTAGCCGCAGCAGGCGCCGGAATTCCAGGTCGGGAATGTTTTTCAGGCGGCCCGTGCCGGAGGGATAGACGGCCAGGAAATTTTGCTGGTCGGCTTTCTCGCTCATGCCGGACAGCCGTTCGACGCTGTCCGCGCTTTCCGTAGCGCCATGCAGGACGAGGACCAGCGGCAGCGGCGTCTTGCCGGTGTAGGCGGGCGGCGTGTGCACGAAGTAGTTGCGGGTGCGGCCGTCCACGACGATCGAGCCGTCGTGATCGTTGTAGGCAAGCGCGCGGAGGATGCGATGGCCGGAGAGCGCGGCCAGTACGATGGACGTCAACACGACTGCGACCACGATGGGGAATATTCTGCGTCTCGAATTCATCACGGGTACCCCTCGTTTGCGAATTCACGTGGGCCTTGAGGTATTAAACACTATCGCAGGTAAACAGTTTTGGTGCAGCCGCGAAAAGATTACGGCGGGTGTGCGAAAAGCAGGTCAACGGCACCACTGATGAACGCTGATATAGACGATTTGAAGCCCGTGGCAAGAGCACGCGAGGCAAGCCTCGCGCAAGGAGAGGCGGCGGCAAGCCGCCGCACTCCCAGATGGGCTGGCGGCCGCCGAAGAGCGGATGCGATTGCGGATGGTTGAATTGCGGGCAGCGACAGGTCAAAGGCACCACAGAAGAACGCTGATGAGGACTGATAAAGGCATTGATGAAGACGAGCGAAGAGAAGAGGCGCGGACGGCGGAATGCGAGAGGGTGCTTCAGAAATCGAAGAGAGATCCTTCGCTGCGCTCAGGATGACGACGCGTTGCGGCGGAACGCGAGAGGGTGCTTCGGAAATCGAAGAGAGATCCCTGCCTGCGGCAGACAGGCTTCACCCGCTTCGCGGGTTCAGGATGACGACGCGTTACGGATGGGTGCGCGAGAAGCGGGAGCCAGGGCGGGTGGCCATGCCGCCGGCGTGGCATTGCGGGCAATCGTCGGGCTCGTAGCTGGGGACGTCCATTTCGAGCAGGGCGCGGGCGGTGACGTTGAGTTCGAGGCGGCCGCCGCTGCGGTCAATGATGGCGCCGGCGGCTACGGCCAGGCCGCCTTCCTGTTCGACGACGCCGATGGCTTCGCGCGTGGAGCCGCCGGTGGTCCAGACGTCTTCGATGACGAGGACGCGTTCGCCGGGCTTCAGCTCGAAGCCGCGGCGCAGCGCCATCTGCCCGGAGCGATCGCGTTCTACGAAAAGCGAGCGAACGCCGAGGGCGCGGGCTACTTCGTGGCCGATAATCAGGCCGCCGAGAGCGGGCGAGACGACGCAGGCGACAGTGTGATCCTTGAAACGTTCGGCGAGGGCGCGGCCGAGCTGTTCGGCATGTTGCGGATGTTGCAGGACCAGCGCGCATTGGATGTAGGTGGCGCTGTGGCGTCCGCTGGATAGTTCGAAATGTCCGGTGCGGATGGCGCCTACTTGTTCGAGCAGCTTCAGAATTTCGTCGCGTTGCATCGCACTCCATCCGGCGTGTGCGCGTGCGGGGGCACAGGCAGCCAGTCGCGGTAGCGTAAAGGCGAAGTGGGAAAGTGTCAAGGAGACGTGATTCGTGACTCTTGACTGGTGATTCGCGAGTAGCGACTGGTGATTTGCGATTGACGAGAACACGCGCTCAGCGCTGGTCCGAAGGAACTAGGCCCGAGTTACACGTGCATCTCTCTCTGATTCTTGGGCGCTTCTGTCTTGATTTGTGGGCGCATGCCCAGCCGTTCCGCGTACTCCAGCAGAGTTTCGAGGCTGAACTTGGTTACTTTGCCGCGCAGGAGGTCGCTGACTCTGGGCTGCGATTCGTTCAGGAGATCCTGCAGCTCGGCCTGAGAATATCGCGAAGCGACTTTGATAATGTTCGCGTGGAGTTCGGCGCGCAGCTTGAAGGATGCTAATTTTCCGGCGGAGATATCCAGATCATCCAAGGCACTGCCGTAGGAAATATGACTGATTGACTTAGCGGCTTTTGCCACGTTTTATTCCCCTCTTTTGTTCCGCTATGATTTCGCGCGCCAGCTTCAATTTTGCTTTGCCAACTTCCAGGTCGCGCGTTGACGTTTGGTTCGTGGTCTTTCTGAAGCAATGCAGAACGAAAACCGAGTCTTTCGAGTCCAGACAAAGAACCCGGTACCAAAAATCCTTATCTTCATCTTTCAGCTCGATGACACCCGGCAAGACGGGCGCCATGGAGCTGAAATCCAACGGCCGCTCGCCGTTCTGTATCCGCTCGAGGTCTTTTCCCAGCTGAAACTTTGCTTCATCGGAAAACGATGAAAGAACGTCCAAGGAATCGCCAAGCCACACGACTCGGACGCGGCGCCGAACCATTCCTCACTATATATAAGTACTTATATAAAGGTCAAGTGAGGAAAGGACGGTAGTCACGGGCTACTGGTCTGTGCGCAGGGTTACGGTGCCGATGCCGCCTTCGATTGTTAGGTCGATTGTTACGGGGGTTTTGCCTAGGGCGGCGTTGACGTAGTCATCGCCGTCGCGCGTGAGGCCGTGCTGGCTGACATCGCCGATCCCGCCGGAGGCGTGGACGCGGACGCCGACATCTTTGGGCAGGTGAATTACGGCCGTGCCTACGCCGCCGTGAATATCCACGTGCAGATCGGATTTGCGCGGGCCGGTGAGGTCCAGGTTCATCTGGCCGACGCCGGCTTGCACGTCGAGATTTTTCACGCCGAGGCCTTGCAAGCGCAGATTGCTGGAGCCGGCGCCGATTTGCACGTTCATGTCCATGGGCACGTTGTCGGCGAAGCGCAATTGCCAATCGTTGCGCGAAGTGGCGATGTGCAGATGCAGCTTATTTTCCTGCGTGATGGAAAGATCGCCGTGCGTGCCGGAAACCGAATACACCACTTGCGGGTGGCCGTCGGATTCGTGGTAATCGAAATTGGCGTCGAGCAATTGGTTGGTGCTGGCGCCGCCGGCCACGTCGAGCGAGCCTGACGGGATGTCAATATTCGCGGTGACGGATTGCGCGCCTTGCAGGCTGATGGCCTGGGTGTCGTGGAGCGTGTAGCGGGAATTGCGTCCGTGCCAAACCGCATAACCCAGAAGGATCAGGATGATGACTACAGCTACTGGGGGGCCGGAATGGTGGCGACGTCCATCAGCGGGTGGGTAGGTGCGGTCCAGCCAGGCGTCCCAGATGTAGCCCAAGCCGATGGCGATCAGCAGGAAGGGCCAGTAGCGCCCGGCGATTTCCCAACCATTCAGCTCCGGGTGGAGATTGAGGATTAGAAAGAAGACGCCGACAGCGATCACGATAAGTGCGCCGCCGATCGAGCTGCGCCTTCTGTAGCCGTTTTGGGGCATGCCGGAATCCTCTCACCTTAGAATACGCGCCGGGGCGGGAAATGTTTCAGGAGAATGTGGCCGGGCGGGCGGCGGCAAAATTGACAGGAGCGGGCGCGTCGGATATTCTCAATGATTCGAAATAGACTGCGGAGGATTGTTGAATGGCTCAGGGCACGACGATCAAGCATAAGAAGAAGACGAAATCGGTATTGAAGAATATCCGGCAGTCGGCGCACCGGGCGGCGATCAATCGCATGAATCGCACGCGGGTGCGGACGTCGATACGGCGGATGCGGGCGGCTTTGACGGCGGGCGATACGGCTACGGCGGAGAAGCTGGCTTCGGCGACTTTTTCGGATTTGGATAAGGCGATTCGCAAGAGGACTTTGACGGAGAATACGGCGAACCGGTATAAGTCGCGGCTGACTTTGGCTTTGAATGCTTTGAAGGCGAAGAAGAAGGCTAGGAGGAGTGCAGAGTCAAAAGCACCACAGATGAACGCAGATGAACACAGATAAATTCAAAGGCTGATAGAGGAAGAGGAACGGTCTGCGGTTGAGCGTCTTGTGTAATTTTCAGATTTTGGCGCTCCGAGAAATCGGGGCGCCTTTTTTTACGGGTATACGAATTCTGCAGGAAGAGAGATCCTTCGTCGCTGCGCTCCTCAGGATGACGACGCTTGCTGGGTGCGGCTGTAGGGGCGGGTCCCGCAGGCGTGGGACCCGCCCCGACGGAGACGCCGACGCGTGGATGCGCCGATACGGTGGACACGATGTATGCCATGGACGCACTGATGCTGCGGACGCGCTGATGCCGCGGAGATTGTCGGCGTGCATTGCCGACGCGATTGCAGCGGTACGCGTTACGCGGCTGGCGCGTTGGAGGATGCGGACGAGGTGAGGCGGGTGATTAGAAATTCCATCAGGGCGCGGGGGTTTGGGTTTGAGGATTTGAGTTGGTTGTCGGCATCGGCTAGAGCGATCAGGCCATTGACCAAATCTTGTTTGGGGATGCGATGGGCGTTGCGCACGGCTGCTTCGGCTGCGTCGGGGCGCATGCCCAGGGTTCGCGCGGCTTGAAAGCCGCTGGTTCCGGCGGGCAGGTCGCGGGCTTCGATTAATTTGCGATACATCCAGGCGAGGACGCCTACGAGGCCGATCGGTTCTTCGCCTTCGCGCAGCAAATTATCCAGGAATTCCAGCGCGGCAGCGCGGCGGCGCGTGGCTAGCATGTCCGCGAGTTGCCACACGGTATTCTTGCGCGCGGCGACTACCAGTTCTTCGACGTCGGCGGCGGTGATGCGGCCGCGGCCCTGGACGTAGGATGCGAGCTTCTGAATTTCCAACTGAATGCGGGCTGGCTCGCTATTCAGAATGTCGGCGAGCAGGGTGGCGGCGGGGCGATCGATTTCCGCGCCGAGGTCTTTCGCCATTTGCGCGGCTAACGACGCGGCGGATTCGTTGCCGAGGGTGAGCTCGACGATCAGCGCTTTCTCCGCGAGTATTTTGTAGAGGCGCTGGCGATGATCGAGCTTGGGGACTTCGAAGACCAGCACGGTGAATGGGGCGGGCTTTTCGAGGTACTCGGCGAAGGCTTTCAGGGTGTCTTTGCGCGGGTCGTCGCCGCTGGCGCTATCGTCGTCATCTGCGTCGCTCGAGTCGCCATCTTTCGCGCGGCCTTGAATCGTTTCAGCGCCATCAATCAGCACTACCTGGCAGGGCGCGAGCATGGGCATGGTTTCCGCGCGCTGAAATATTTCGCTCCAGTCGCCGCCGCGGACGCTGATGCGCGCGAGCGCCCAATCGCGCATGGGTTCCGGCACGTAGGAATCAATAATTTTGTTGCGGCACATGTCGCGCAGGTAGGGATCGCTGCCCTCGAGCACGATGGCGCCGACGGGCTTGCCTTTGGCCAGCTTCTCCAGCAATTTTTCTGGCGAGAGGCTGGGCATTAGAAGGTCTCCAGGACGTTTGAGACCAGCTGCGAGGCAAAATCGCGGGACATGCGTTCTAGCGCGGGGTCTTGCTCTTCAAAGAAGCTCTGCACGTCGCTGGAAATCTGGTACTCGTCGCGGAAAACCATGTCGTTATTTTCGTACACGGGCTTTTCGTCTTTGCTGCCAACGAGTTGAACTTTGGTGTGCACGGTGACGATCATCATGGTCACTTGCCCGGTGGTGGCGTTGAAGATTATCGGATCGGTCTCGATGGAGACTACTTCGCCGTGCAGCACTGCATCGGCGTTCGCGGGATCCTGCACGATGCGATATTTGGTGCGCTGCACGAATTGGCGAACTACGGCGGCGGTGAAGCGCTGTTCGATGCGGTAGCGTGTCGTATCGTTCTTGAAGGCGGGTACGGCGATGGTAGTCCATCCTGCAGGCAGATTTCCGGCGCGACCTGCGACGTGGTAACCGCAGCCGGTGACGCTGGCGCTCGCGATGAGCAACAGCGCGGCAATTATGGTGAGCTGTGGGGCGCGGCCAGATTTTTTACTGCACATTTTACTGCACAGGCGGTTCTGCAACCAATTCCTCCGCGATGCGTACGGCGTTCACTACAGCCAGGCGCAGATTATCGGCGACGCCCCAAATCCACTGGCCCGCCGCGACGTTCGGATCCGGATCGATGCGCGCCAGGTGAATTTCGCTTTCGCCCGCGACGGTCACGTTCGTGGGCGCTTGGTCTTCCGGCGCGCCAACCTTCACACCTAGATTGCTGAAAGCAGCCTGGAGTTGCTCGCTAGATTGCGGCGCAGCAAATTCGGCATACGCGGCGAAAGCATATCCGTAAAAGACCGGCGCTTGCACCAACTGAATGGCGGGAGCTTGAACGCGGCCGGCAAGATATTCGGAAACGTCCTTGGCGATCGAGTTGCGCACTTCCGCGAACGTGGGTTTGCTTTCCGGGCCGTAGCCGGCAAGCAGATTGAAGGCGACTTGGGCGTCGAACACCGGCTGCACAATGGGACGGAACGAAAGCAGATTCGTGGTTTGCGCTTCGAGTTCGTCCACCGCGGCCTGATCGCGTTCGGAGACGGGAGGAAAAAGCAGCAGCACGGTGCGCAGCGGCGAGAATTTCGCGAGCGCTGCTGCCAGCGTGCAGGCGATGATCACTCCCGAGCCTGGAGAAGAATAGGCGACAGTTTTCCGCGCGGCGCCATCCGCCGCAGTGGCCTTCGCAGCGTTCAGGCCCGGCCGAGGCAACAGCGCCGTATCCAGCAGCGGAATCCAGGATGTGGATTCACCGCTCGCGGCCAGCGCGCCGCTAAGATCAACCACAGTGGCGCCGGAGCGCTGCGCGGCCGGCCAATTGCGCGCGGCGTCCTGCTGCGAGCCGGTGAAAAACACGAAGCGCGCGTCTTCGAAGCTGTCTTCTTCGAGCGCGCGAATGAATGTGGGTTCACCGGCTGCTTCGGTGAGCGTGCCGGCCAGCGCAGGTTCGTCGAGGAGAACGATATCGTCGGCGGGAAAATTACGTTCTTCGAGGACGAGCTTCAATTCTTTGCCGCGCAAGGAAGAAGCGCCCACAATGGCGACGCGTTTGGATTTAGCGGAACTGGACGGCATGGTCTAGGCGGGCCGCGAAGCCAGGCGATGGCGCACGGTGCGTACCAGCTGCATCACGGGGCCGTGCAGCATGTAAGCGGCGGTGAGAAGAAGCAAAGTGGCGTGCGAGAAGTACACCACCGCGCCGACCAGCAGGGCGAGCAGGATTACCGCGAGAGAGGGCTGGCGGCGGGTGAGCGGAATATCTTTGAAGCTGAAAAAACGCAGCGTGCTGGACATCAACACGCCGAGCAGAACCAGCAAGGCCAGCCAGACGACGGAGCCGCGAACGTCTTCGATCGGGCGGCCGTGGAAGAAATGCACCGTGGCGGCGATCACGCCCGCTGCCGCCGGCGTCGGCAGGCCCACGAAATAGCGATTGCCACCGGGCGCCATGCCTTGAATGTTGAATCGCGCGAGCCGCCACGCGCAGCAGGCCACGAAAAAGAATCCGACCAGCCAGCCGGTTTGGGTGAGATGCAGCGCTTCGGGCGAATTGGCCGCAGCCATGGCGCGCACTCCCCAGGCGTAAGCGAGAAAAGCCGGGGCGAGGCCGAAGCTGACCACATCGGCGAGCGAATCGAATTCCCTGCCGAAGGCGCTTTCGGTTTTCATGGCGCGGGCGATGCGGCCGTCCATGGCGTCAAATAGGTAGGCGACACCGACGGCGCATGCGGCGTTATCGAAATCGGTAATTTTTCCGTCGAGAGTGGCAAGGATGGCGTAGTAGCCGCAGAGCATGTTGGCGACGGTGCAGGCGCTGGGAAGAATATAAACACCGCGGCGCAAACGATGGCTGCGGAAATGACGGCGTGGCTCTTCTTCCTGACCGATGGGATCTATGTCGTTGAATTCCATTTCGCGATTACGCTCTCGCCGCCTTTTACGTGCTGCCCGCGCTGGACGATTACTTGCGTATCCAGGGGCAGCCAAACATCCACGCGCGAACCGAAACGAATCAGGCCCACGCGCTCGCCCATTAAAACTTCTTGCCCTTCCTCTTTCCAGCATATCACGCGACGCGCGATTGCTCCGGCGATTTGTTTGAAAATGACACTGCCTTGCGGCGTGTGCAGATAAATAATGTTCTGTTCGTTTTCACGCGAGGCGTCGGAGCGGAACGCGGCGTAGAAGAGGCCGGGGCGGTACACGACGTCCGCGATGCGTCCGGAGGCGGGCGCGCGCTGCACGTGCACGTTCCAGATGGAGAGAAAAATGCTGATGCGATGGCCCATCACAGAGTCCAGCATCTCGTCCACGATTTCGACAATCTTGCCGTCCGCGGGGGAGATGATGATGCCGGGGGTGGTGGGAATCACGCGCTGCGGATCGCGGAAGAAATAAAAGATGAAGAGGCCGAGGAAGATCAGCACCGCGCCGAAGATTTTCCAGCCGGGAATGAAGCAGAGCAAGCCGGCAATCAGCGGCGGCAGGGCGAATCGGTACGCGTCTTTAATCATGGGCCTGGGCGAAATCCTTTGCTTGCGAGAATATACGGCGCGCGCGGCGGCCGTGGCGCGCTGCATGATGATTTAAAAGAACGGCGAATGCACCGGTATTGTACGACAGAAGTGAGCGTGCTGCGCGGGCCGTGGCGCTAAAAACGATTCAGTGATGGACCATGTCGTGATCGTGGCGATAACGCGCGACGATCATTTCCATCAGGTCTTTCAGGCGCAACTTCATTTTCTTCAGGCCGATTTCCAGTTCCATGTCTTCGACGTTCCAGTAGGATTGACTGACGAGTTCTTGGAGCTGGGATTCACAGCGGGAGTGTTCTTCGAAGAGCCGGCGGTATTCCTGGTTCGATTGCAACAGGGACTGCCGGATATCATGCGTCGTGATCGGCATCCATTCCCTCCAGGGGTGCAGAAGCGTTCACATGGGAGTAACAATTATCACAATCTGGGTGTGGATGCCAAGGGGGAAGACGCTGTAGGCGTAGGGTACGAGGCCGGAGGTGCGAGGCGTGTGCGACACGCCGAGGGGGTTTTGTCACGGCGACCATTCCATTCGCAGCGATTGCTGCCGCGACGCAGATGGCGCACTGAAGTGCGCCGCTACGAAACGGGGCCCGCTACAGAATCTGAGACGCGAGAGAGGATTGTGTAGATGCGGTGGAGCCAATCGCGGTGTTCGGGCTTCATTAGGACTGAGCGGAGACAGAGGACTGTGTCGGTGGTGGAGGCTTGCAGATTGTCTTGAGCGCTGAAGAATTTTATGCGGCACGCGGATTAGGGCTAGATGCAGGTTTTGTTTTGCTGCGGCGTCGAAGATGCTTTGCGACAGCGCGGAGATTTCGGCGATTGTTTTTGCGCGCGGGGCCCACACTACGATGTCGAGCTCGGGCGCGATGGGGAGGAGCCAGCGCCCGTCGTTTGCTAAGCGCTCGGCGAACTGAACTGCTGCGTCGCGCGAGGCTTCCAGCATCGTGGCGAATTCCCCTCCCCGTGTGAGCGGCAGCAGGCGTTGCGTGGCCCAGAGCGCGACGGCGGAAGCTCCGGGGCGCGAACATTCAAGGCTGATTTCACCCAGGTGAAGTTCGGACGAAGTGAAATAGGTGTACGGCGATTCGTGTTTGTAGATGGCACCGACCTGCGGATCGCGGAAGAGCACGCAGCCGCAGCCGTAGGGTTGCAGGCCGTGCTTGTGCGGGTCAATTACGATGGAATCGGCGTGGGTGATCAGGTCAAAACTGGCGCGGGTTTCGGGGGCGAGATTCGACGCTAGCGTGAAATAGCCGCCGTAGGCGGCGTCCACGTGGAGGCGAAAATCGTAACGGTCGCGCAGGCGCAGGATTTCAGGTAGCGGGTCAACGGAGCCGGTTCCGGTGGTGCCTTCTGTCGCGACTACGCAGCCTACGTCTCCGGCGGCTAGGATTTTTTCCAGTGCTGCGGCGTCCATACGGCCGCGATTGTCTGTGGGCACTTGCGCGAAGGGCAATTGAAGGACGGCGGAGATGCGTTTGTGGGTGTAGTGCGATTGATCAGAGGCGACGATTTTCTTTCCGGGATTTAGCTGGCCTGCGACCCAGAGGGCTTCGAGGTTCGCCATGGTGCCGCCGCCGCAGAGGTGGCCGAGGTGTTGTTGCCAGCCGAACATGGCGGCGATTTGCGCGACGGCTTCTTTTTCGAGGGCGGAGCTGGCGCGGCCGCCGTCGAGCGCGTGATTGTTGGGATTGATCCAGGTGGCGAGAGCGTAGGCGGCGCGGGCGATGGGGTGGGGGGGCTTCAGCATTTGTCCGGCGTAGAGGGGGTGGAAGTAGGGGTAGTTGTCCTGGAGTTTGGTGGCTACTTCGGTCATTACGGCGGCTAGGCGCGGGTCTGGCGGGGGTGGCGCGTCTTGTGCGGCGGGGAGCGCGGCAAAGCCGCTGTCGAGTTGCTTCAATGAGTCTTTCAGGAGTTGCAGGGTGGTTTCTTCGAGATGCATTTTTGGCCTCGTGCGTTTTTTGATGCGGTTACAGTATCAGATTGATGGGGCGTTGCGAGATAGGGGTGGTTATGGAAAGTCAAAAGATTTTACACAGAGGTCACAGAGGAAAGGCGGAGAAAAATCTGAGAAAGATAAAGACAATTACCGCAGAGACGCAGAGGACGCAGAGAAAAGCGGGAGAGATCCCTGCCTGCGGCAGGCAGGCTTCGGCCGGCATAAGGAAAAGAAGCCGGCCTCCCTTCGCAAAATCACTCAGGGCAGGCAGGATGACGATGCTCGTCGCATCGTCAGAGATGCAGAGGGCGCAGAGGAAGCAACACCAGGTTACAACGCACGCTGCTACGTAAGCGGCGCTGTCAGCAGCAGCGCGTCTTCCAGTGGGGCTGTGTAGTAGCGGGGGCGGCGGCCTACTACTTCGAAATTGTGGCTGGCGTAGAAGCGCAGCGCGGAGAGATTTGATGCACGCACTTCCAGGATGGCGTTGGGTTGCCTGGAATGTGTGCGCCCACTGCAGCGCTTGGGCCAGCAGCGCGGCGCCGATGCCGCAGCGGCGCGAATTGAACTCTACCGCGAAATTTAGGATTTCGAGTTCGGTGCTCAAGCGGCGCGCGACCAGGAATCCGGCGACCTCGATACCGACTTTAGCAGCGCCTTCGACATCAACTTTAGCAGCGACTTCGACACCACCTTCAGCGGCGACCTCGGCGGCGAATTCTGCTTCCCCATTCGGATGTTCTTCAGCCACCCATCCCGCCATTTCGCCGCGGGCTACGCGATCGTAATCCCAGGCGGTCCACTGCGCGATTTCGGGGCAGGCGGCTTGAATCGCAAGGATGGCTTCCACGTCGCGGGCTTCCAGGGCGCGAATCGTCAAGTTGGTTAGCCGTCCTTCCAGCGCATTTCGGCGTCGGTGCGCCGCACGTAGTTCGCATCGAGAGTAAGCGCGTCGCTCAATTGCGCCACGCAGCGCGCGCGAGAGAGCGATGCGTCCGATGGATGGCGCGAGGACGCTGGAAACAATTTCGAGTCCGGCGAAACTTGCCGTGAAATTTGACGCCAAATTTGACGTCAATTTTGAGGTCAAGCGCGACACGACCGCGACGACCGGCGCATCGGGCGTGACGATGGTAAATCCGCCAGCAGCGTCCGCGTGCTGATTGCCACCGCGATCGGCAGCGCCATTGCCGTCGCGAGTGTGCGCCAGCGCACCGAGCTTCTCTGCGAACTCTTCCGGCGTGACGACGAATTCCTCGCCGTCGAGGGTGAGGCCTGCCGCTGCTGTCCGATAAACGCCAAAATAAATTTGCCCGCGCCGCGCGTCCAAAGCAGGCACTAAAACCGCGCGGCCAGCGGAAGCCTGAAACGCCACGGCTTGCAGCGCGCTGACTCCAACCACAGGCTTGCGGTAAACCTCTGCCCAGCCCTTCGCCGCCGCCAAACCAACGCGCAACCCAGTGAAGGAACCGGGTCCGGCAGAGACAGCAAACAGGTCGAAATCGGCAAGTTTCAGTGCCAAATCGCTTAGCAGAAAGTCCAGATGGCGAAAAATGCGTGAGGAATAGTTCTCCTCGGCGCGCGTGGAGATGACGCCCAGGGTCAAATCGTCACGCAGAATTGCGACGCTACCGGCGGGCGAAGAGGTGTCCAGGGAGAGGATAAGCACGTGCACCAGTATAGGGCAATTTCGGGGCCAATCTTACTGAAAACATTCGGTTTCTCAGACTTGAGACGGGGCGCCAAACCACCCATTTATCTTGACGTTTATGACCCATGTGCCTAAACTTTCAATATGCTTTTCGGGGAGGGTCGTGCATCCATGTCCTGTGAATTTAAACTCGGCGAAAAGGTTGTGTATCCGAATCACGGTGTCGGAGTAATTGAACAGATTAGTTACGGCTACGTGAATGGACGATCGGAACGATTTTATATGCTGAAAATCGTTTCGAGCGGTTTGAAAGTGATGGTGCCGCAGACGAACGTGGATTGCGTTGGCCTGCGCCCCATCATTCGCAACACGCAAGCGGGCGCAGTGATTTCGTTTCTGGAAAAAGGCCGCTCCGCTTCCCACCACGACTGGAAACACCGCTTCAAGGAAAATTCGGATCGCATGCGGACGGGCTCGTTGATGGAGGTCGCCGCAGTTTTGAAAGGTCTGGTGGCCCTCAGCCGGACCAAGCCGCTTTCCTTCCGCGAAAAGAAAATGCTGGAACGGGCCAAGTATCTTTTGGTCAGTGAACTCGCTACCGTGCGCAATACGTCCGAATCGGCTGTGGAAGCAAACTTGGTGAAGGCGCTGGCCAAAGCCAAGTTGCAAATGCCGGAGGGCGCACCCATTCCGGAGTAAATTTTTCGTATTAACCCTGGCGGGCACAATCTGCGAAGATTGTGCCCCTTTTTTTTGCGCCGCTTCGTTCCCCGCCCTGCGTTTGCCCGCCGCTTTGGTGCGCTGCTACTTCCCGTGCTTCTTCGCCGCCACGATGCGTTCGATCTGCTGCGTATGATTCAGGTCGTGGCCGGCGATGAGGGTAACCAGTCGTTCGATCGTCTCCGGGCCGCGCTCGGAGTGAATGCCGTGGTGCTGCCATTGCTCGGGTTGGAGCGACTTCAGCAGCGCGAGGTTTGCTTCGCGCAGCACGCGGAATATCTCGAGCGACTTGCGCGCGTCGCGTTTTTCGTAGCGGCAGGCTTTGGCCCAGGCGTCCTGGTCATACGCGGGGATGGGCGTGCCGGGAGTTCCCAGGATCTGGCGCAGGCGGAAGCTGGTGACGATTTCGCTGTCGGCTAGATGCGCCATGATTTCCGCGACGGACCATTTGTCCGGCGCCGGACGCTTGCGCAGCTTCGCGGCTGGGACGCCTTTCAGCAGGCGCTGGAGCTTTTTCGCGCTGGCGGCTTGAATTTTCAACGGCTTTTGGCCTTCGGCGTATCCCAGGATTCGTTGCATGTACTGCGGGATTGTCTCGATCATCGAGGTTGCTCCTTACTTAGGCGTTTGGATGCGGGTCAATGCAGAAAGACTCGCACGGATGAAAAAGGATAGCGAGGCGCGGTGAGCGCTGCACGGGCGGCCAATTTGGCCGGAGTGATTGCAAGACCGGTACTTCAGCGGCTGAAGCCGCGCTGGCTTCGTGGGGGTTACGTCGTGGCTAAAGCCACAACCTACAAAGATAGTCGAACGGCGGAAGACTCGGGGCTGCGCGATCGGCGGCGCGATCCTGCGGCGTGGTCGGGGTCGCGTAAACGGCGGCCTGTACCAACGTACAGTTGTCATCTTCTGGAAACCGGGTGCACGGAAGCTCCTGCTTGGAATTTGGGCGCATCTTACAATTTAGGGAGCGATCCCCTCCGGACCTTGGGAACTTGGGACTCTTTGCAAATGCATGGCCGTGAAGCGAATCGCGCAGCTCTCAGAGGCGAAGCGTATGGCGCTGAAGGCGACGGACATCCCTGCCGCGAGCCCGCAAGTTGACGCGGCCGGTCGGCCCATTCCCGCTGCCAGCACCGGACTAAATCCCGCCCTAAATCCAGAAGAACAGGAACTGGCGCGCAAACGCGACGAGCAAGCCGCGATTGAGAGCGAGCTGGCCGAACGCGAACTGCGCTCCGCAAACTTGCGCGCGGAATTGGGCGCATTCGAGCGGCAATATCTGCATCACGTGGGCTCGCGCTACGCGGAGCTGGACGAATTGAAAGCCGCTGTGGCCGAGCGCCTGGCGCAGGAGCAGCCCGCGAACGCACGCGCGCAGCAAGCGGCGCGAGCGAGGCGCGCGCGCGCGCCGCCGAAACGCAATCCACCGCCGGAGAAAAATCCGAAGCGACGCCGCGCGCTTTCGAATCGTCGCCGGAAATGAAGCGGCTGTATCGCGAAGTCGCGAAGCGCGTTCATCCGGACCTCACTTCCGACCGCGCCGACCGCGCCAAGCGCCAGCTATTGATGGCCGAGGCCAACGAAGCCTATGAGCGCGGGGACGAAACCCGACTGCGCAAGATTTTCACGGAATACGAGTGGAGCGCCGAGGCCGTGCAGGGTGAAGGCCCGGGCGCGGAATTAATTCGCGTGATTCGGCGCATCAGCCAGGCGCGCGGACGCCTCGCGGAGATTGAAGCGGAATTGCAGGAATTGCTGCGTTCGGATTTGTATCAGTTGAAAGTGCGTCTGGACGAAGCGCAAAGTCACGGGCGCGACGTGCTGAAAGAAATGGTGCAAAAAGTGGAAGATCAGATCGCGCAGGCGAAGCGGCGGCTGGAAAATCCGCAAGGGCTGGGCCGCTGAGCATGGAAACGCGCGAACGATCGCCGGAGTTGCAATCGACGCAACACGCCGGTCAACAAATCGTGCCCACTGCCTCGCGCGGCTTGGCGTTGCGTTCCGCAGCTTTGGTGGTGCGCGGCCTGCGGGACATGGCGCGCGATTCGAACTGGCTGATCAAGAAAGTTTTTCCTGGTTCCACGCCGCGTCTCGCGATTTCAGCTACCGGCGCGGTGAGTCTGATTGCTCCTCCGGACCACGGCGGCTCGCAGCGCGTGGTGCTCTATGACATTGAACGCACCGGGCCGACCTTGGCGCTGGCGGTACCGCAGGAAGCGGCTGGTCCCGCGGCCGGCGTCGCGGCGCAGGATTTTCAGGCTGCGTTTGCGTGGTCGCCGTCAGCGCGTCATTTGGTGACGGCGTGGGGCGCGTGGCAGCCGGCGCTGCACATTTTCGATCTGCAGGGGAAAATGCTGCTGGGCACGTTTGGCGATTTCAAGAATTTCCCAGCGTGCCTGGCGTGGTCCGGCGCGGGGAGTTTTTTCGCGGCGGCTTCAGTGGGCGGAAAAGGCGCGAGCTTGCGGCTGTGGGACGGTCGGAGGCGGCGCGCTTCCCTTCGCGCAGACACCGACGAAAGAAATGGGCGTGCCGGACGGTTTCGAGCGCCAAACCTACGAGGCAGAGTTCGGCGAAGAAGGCGCGTTTGGCGGTTACGGGCGCACGGCTTTCAGCCCGGATGAAACAATTCTTGCGAGCGTGATCGAAATTCGCGGCGATTGGGCCGATGATTCCATCGTGCTGGCCGATGTGCCCGCGCTGCGCACGCAAAATGTGTTTCAAGCGCAGGGACACATCACCGACCTCACATGGACTCCCGACAGCCGGCAGATTATTTATTGCGCGGCGGGACAGGCTTACAGGCTGGACGTGGAAAGCCTGGCGTTCGAGCCGCTGCCTTTTGGCGCGGAGTTTTGCGTGTGCCATCCGCACCTGCCGCTGTGCATCTGCTACAGCTCGTGGCTGAAAAATTCCGCGAAGGGCCGGTTGTTTCTGGTGGACCTGGGCCGCGGGACGACGTTCGACGAGTATGCCGCCGAAGGAATCGTGGACCTGCGCTGGAGCGAGGACGGATCGAAAGCTTACGCGATGACGCGCGATGGCATGGCCTACATTTACGAGCCGCCACTGATTTAGATTTCAAATTTATAATCGAAAAGTGGGCACGGTTGTTCTTATGAAAAATGTTCCGCATGATATCGAAGCGACCCACGAAGGGCCGCGAGCCGTATTGCAAGCAGCGGGCACGTTGACTCGTCAAGCGCATCCCGAATGGATCTACTTCTTGCCCATCCTGCATTTCTGCGCCTGCTTGATGAGCACGCTGCGCTACTTCGTGCCAGGCTTGCAGTACCTGATAGTCATTTGGGAATTCGTGATGCACGCCGACTTCCCCGTTTCGCTGGTCAGCGTACGCGCTGACGCCAAAGTACGCCCCGCTCGCCGCAATCTGGATCGTCGTAGCCGGAACGCTCTGGTGGTACCTGCTGAGCCGCGCAGCGGAGGCAGTGTTCAACCGATTCAACGCTCGCCAACAACCAGTTTCGAACTAATCCGATCAAACGCAATCGAGTCGAATTGATCGAACTCGGCCAATATACCCAGCTGGCGCTCGACTACTTCGAAAAGTATTCCGCTGAATGCCTGACTTGATCAGGCCAGCGGAAGATTGGGCTCGGCGTTCAGGGTGGCGTCTTCGTGTTGGCCGGCGACGAAGCGGGGGTAGCCGGCGGCGGCGATCATGGCGGCGTTATCGGTGGAGAGGGCGCGGCTGGGGAAAAATACCGCCAGGTTGTGGCGCTTGGCTTCGGCTTCGAATGTGGCTCGGAGCTCGCGATTGGCGGCGACTCCGCCGGATACCAGGATCGAGCGCACATTATTTTGCTGGGCGGCGGCGATGGTGCGCGTGACGAGGTCATCCACCACGGCGCGTTGAAAACTGGCGATCAGATCCAGCGTTGCGGCGCTGGCTAGCTTGCGCAAAGCGTCCGCGCTGCGTTCGCCGCGCGCCAGCGCTTCTTTGCGCGCGTCAATTTCCGGTTGCAGCTCAGGATGACGCTTCAGGTGGTACAGCACTGCCGTCTTGATTCCGCTGAAACTGAAGTCGTAGGGGTTGCCTTTCATTTTCGGCTCGGCGAAGCGAATCGCGTCGCGGGTTGCCGTGTTGCGCGAGTTGATCGATCACCGGGCCGCCGGGATAGCCGAGCGCGAGCAGGCGCGCGACTTTGTCGTAGGCTTCGCCGGCCGCGTCGTCGCGCGTGCCGCCCAGGCGCTGCGTAGGAAAAATGCGCGGCGCCATTTTGCGATTCGGATTTCACCGAATAAATTACGGTGTGTCCGCCGGACACGATCAGGCAGGCCGCCGGCAATTCGGGTGGTGGTAGTTTGGCGGCATGGGCTTCCAGGAAGACGGCGTGGACGTGGCCTTCCAGGTGATTGACGCCGATTAGCGGCTTGCCCAGCGCCTGCGCCAGCACTTTTCCATAAGTGATGCCTACTAGCAGCGCTCCTACTAGCCCCGGACCGCGCGTCACCGCGACCGCATCCAAATCCTGCAACGTGATGCCGGCCTGTTCGAGCGCTTCGCGCACCACCGGAACGATCTGGCGCAAATGCTCGCGCGAAGCCAGCTCCGGCACCACGCCGCCATATTTTCGGTGAATCGCGATCTGCGATGCGACGATGCTCGAGAGAATCGTATCGCCGCCGGAAACCACGGCCGCGGCGGTCTCGTCGCAGGAGGATTCAATGCCCAGAATAATTTTGCGCTGCGTGGTCAAGAATATGCCTCGAATCTCGGTGCGCCAGGGTGCGCAACGAATATGGTAGCATAGGCGTGCGAGTGGTTTTTCGGCGCGCAGCGCTTGCGCGAAAGCGTTTTGCGCGCCAAGCCCTCGCGTCTACTAACATGGTTTGCGGAAAAGGGCAGTAGTTGTCATCCCGAGCGCAGCGAGGCCTGCCTGCCGCAGGCAGGGATCTGCTTTTCACGCGAATGCTAAGGAAAAAGCAGATCCCTCCGGCAAAAGGCGCCTGCGGGATGACAATTTGAGCGTTTTTCGGAAAACTGTAAAGCCGTTGCGTTTACGAACTCCTGCGATCGCGCTTCCCCACCAAGCCGACCCGAGAGGGTAATATAAATTTGTTCTGGCACGCCTGGCCTGTCTGGGCGACCGGCCGCAATCCACTAAGAGGACTATGAGCTCCGAACGAAAACGTGTGCGCAAAGCTGTGTTGCCCGTAGCCGGGCTGGGAACGCGCTTCCTGCCCGCTACTAAAGCGATGCCCAAGGAAATGCTGCCGGTGGTGGATAAGCCGTTGATTCAATACGCGGTGGAGGAATGCATCGCGTCCGGAATTGAAAATGTGATTTTCGTTACCGGGCGCCGCAAAAGCGCGATCGAGGATCATTTCGATTTCGCGCCGGAGCTGGAACATTTTCTGGAAGATCACGGCAAGCCGGAACTGGCGCAGATGGTGCGTGACATCAGCGGCGGGATTCATTTCAGCTATACGCGGCAGAACGAAGCGCTGGGCCTGGGGCATGCGGTGCTCACCGCCCGCGAACTGGTCGGCGATGAACCCTTTGCCGTCCTGCTGGGCGACGTGATCATGGACAGTCCGGTGCCCGCGACGCGCGCGCTGATTGAAATCTACGAAGCCACCGGACAAGGTGCGATTACCGTGCAAGAAGTGCCACGCGAAGAATTGCAATTTTACGGCGTGATCTCCTCCAGCCCGGGACAAATTCCGCGCTGGGGCGATAGCGTGCTGCGGTTGAACGATATGATCGAGAAGCCGAAGCCGGAGCAGGCGCCTTCCAATCTGGGAGTTTCGGGGCGCTACGTGCTGCCGCCGGAAATTTTCGATTATCTGGAACAGACTCAGCCTGGCGCAGGCGGCGAAATTCAGCTGACCGATGGTCTGCGCGCGCTGGCTGCTAAAGAAGGCTTGTGGGCGCACGTACACCCGGGTAAAACGCACGACGCCGGGAACAAGCTGGGCTTCTTGAAAGCCACGGTGGAACTGGCGCTGAAGAATCCGAAATTCGGCAGTGAATTTCGGAAATATTTGAAGACGCTGGAGCTTTAACGGGTTACTTCAGCGCGACGCTTCGGCGCTCTACTTCTTTTTCTTCGGCGCGCTTTTTTCGCTGGAGGACTTCGAATCGCTGGATTTTCCGCCGCCGGATTTCGATTCGCCGGTCTTGGCGTCACTCGCTTTCGAGTCCTGCGATTTTGCGTCCGAGGATTTGGAATCCGAGGATGAGTCGCCGGATTTTCCGGCTGGGCCGTCGCCGGAGCCTTCGACCGATGTGGCGCCGGAATTCTTGCCTTTGTAATCCGTCACGTACCAGCCCGAGCCTTTGAACTGAATTCCCGCCGCGGAAATCATGCGCTCGGCTTTTTTGCCGCACTTCGGGCACTTCTGCGTCGTCGGCGCGTTGTGCTTTTCGATTTTCTCGAATTGGTGCGCGCACTTGGCACATTTGTATTCGTATAGCGGCAATGCGGAACTCCTTCCTGCGTTGAGTGTAAATAAAATAGTAACACGCTTGCGGCTGCGGGGGCAGCGCGGAGCGCACTTCAGAAACGGATGGGCGCCCGGCGCGAGGAACTCTTGTAGCGGTCCCGCAGCCGCGGGACCATCGGTGATGCGCTGCTGATCGATGGCGGTCTAAAGACCGCCGCTACAATTCCGCCCCTCGAAAATAGCAAGACATGCGATGTGTTAGACTGCGTTCGTTCGCTGATTTTTCGAACTTATCATGACCAAAACGAGACCAAACGAGCCGGGTGCGGGCTGCTTGTATGTGGTGGCGACGCCTATCGGGAACCTCGAGGATATTTCGCTGCGCGCCTTGCGCGTGCTGAAAGAGGCTGACGCGATTGCCTGCGAAGACACGCGCCAGACGCTGAAGCTGCTTTCGCATTTCGACATCCAGAAGCGGATGGTGAGTTATCACGAGCACAATGAAATCACGCGCGCGGCGGAAATCGTGATCGAGCTGGAGCAGGGCGCGCAGATCGCGCTGGTGACCGACGCCGGCACGCCGGGAATTTCCGATCCTGGCGGTAGGCTGGTGAGTCTGGCGCTGCGTCACGGAATTCAGGTGGTGCCGCTTCCCGGCGCGTGTGCGTTTGTGGCGGCGCTGGCGGCATCAGGAATGGCCATCGAGGAATTTACGTTTATCGGATTTTTGCCGTCGCGACCGACCGAGCGGCGCAAACGGTTGCGCGCGCTGGCCACCGAACCGCGCACGCTCGCGCTGTACGAAGCGCCGCACCGGTTGCTGGATACGCTGGAAGACGCGCTGGAAATTCTGGGCAACCGGCCGGCGGTGGTGGCGCGCGAATTGACGAAGGTGTACGAGGAGTTCGTGCGCGGGCATCTGGAAGATTTGCTGGCCGCCGCGCGCGCGAAACCGCCGCGCGGCGAGATTACGCTGCTGATCGGCCCGGCGGACGGCGAGGCGCAGCACAGCGCCGCGGCAGATGCGCTGACGAAAATTCCGCTGGCGCGGCGGGTGGCGGAAATCATGCAGGAACGCGGCGTGGACAATAAGGCCGCGCTGAAACAAGTGGCGCGCGAACGGGGACTGACGCGGCGCGAGGCTTACAAGCAGTTGCTGATCACGCGCGACGAGTGATGGAGTGGCGATGTTGCAGCAGAGATCAAAACATTAACACAGAGAACACGGAGAAAACCGGAGGGCACAGAGAAATCGGCGCCGCGAGTCGTCTTTCTCAGATTTTTCTCTGCAGTTCCTCTGTATTCTCTGCGTTAAATCTTTTGATTTCACGGCTGGAAACGCGCGGCATACGTGAGGACTCAATCGCCAGCAGGTGCGGCGCTGCTCGCGAAGAAGGCGTCCACTTTATCGAGGATTTCTGCGGCCGCGTGCGCGTGGTGCACTGCGTAGCGCAATTCGCCGCCGTTGCGCACGCCGTGGGTGAACAGGCTGGCGAATTGCTTCATTTTGCCAATCGCGTCCGGCATTTCGGCGGCAATCAGGCTGCGGAAATAGCCGGAGAGTAAATGGTAGCGATCGACGTCGGTGGGTTCGTCGTACCGCCCGGTGGCCACGAAGTCCGCAATCTGCCGAAAAATCCACGGGTTCGAAGAAGCCGTGCGGCCAATCATCACCGCATCGCAACCGGTTTCCGCCACCATGCGCACGGCGTCCTGCGGCGTGCGAATGTCGCCATTGCCGATCACCGGGATGCGCACGGCCTGCTTGACCGCGCGAATCACGCTCCAATCGGCCGAGCCGCTGTAACCCTGCATGCGCGTGCGCGGATGCACGGCGATGGCTTCAATGCCGGCCTGCTCGGCCATGCGCGCGACATCCACCGCGACAATATTATTTTCGTCCCAGCCCGAGCGGATCTTGATGGTCAGCGGGATGGTCACCGCCGCGCGCACGGCGCGCAGCAATTTTTCCAGATGCACCAGATCGCGCAGCAAACCGGAGCCGCCACACTTCACGACTTTTTTCACGGGGCAGCCCAGGTTGATGTCCACCTGATCGAAGCCGAGATCTTCGGTGAGCGCGGCCGCGGAAGCCATCACCTGCGGATCAGAGCCGAAAATCTGCGCGGCGATGGGATGCTCGTCGGCGTCAAAGTATAGATAGTGAAGTGTGCGCGCGGAATTGCGCGTCAGGCCTTCGGCGCTGGTGAATTCGGTCATGATCAGGCCGCAGGAGCCGAGCGAACGGATCACGCGGCGAAACACCGTGTCGGTAACGCCGGCCATGGGGGCGAGAATCGTCGCCGGACGGATCACGTTGTCGCGAATTTTCAGTTCAGCGGGAATCATGATTTCAGCCGATCAACCGTTTTGTGTTGCAAGTAAACCATAAGGCAAAAGAGCCGGCGAGACGCCTGCCTACCGGCAGGCAGGCCGGCGCTACGACCGGGGATCATCACGCCGCTTCGCAGCCACGAATTCTTCCGCACCGTCGTCATCCGAACCCACGGCCGCCGCCGCAGCGGCCGCGCGCGTGCGCGGGACATCGCCGCTCAATTGTGCGAGCAGCGCTTCTTTCGAGCCGCCGAAAAAACTGTCGATTACCTGGCCCAGCGCCTGGGTGCGGGCGTCTTCGGCGCTCAGGTTCGGGCTGTACATATAAGCGCGGCCCACTTTGCGGCGTTCGACGACGCCTTTGCGCGCCAGGCGATCCATGATGGTCATGATCGTGGTGTAAGCGCGCGGCCGTCGCGCGGCCAGACCGTCGCGAATTTCGCGGACGGTGCCCTGGCCCATCGGCCACAGAGTGTTCATGCAATCCAGCTCCAGCGGCGCAAGATCGAGCAGCGCGCGACGTGGCGACGAAACTCGTGCATTTAGCTCAGTCATGAATGTTTGCGCTGGCGCCGGCGCGCGCGTTCACCGTGTGCCGCCGGAATTGCGCGGCGCGGCGGGCGCAGTGCGTGGCGCAGAGTTGCCGGCAGCGGCCTCCGCTGAACGTCCGGCATCCTCGCCCGCTAAAAACTTGTCCGTGCGCAAGAGCGCGCGATGCAGCGCCGGATTGCGCTCGGTCCATTCTTGATTACCGGATGCGCCTTCCAGCGTGGTGCGCATGGCGGCCATTTTTGAATCCATATCGTCCAGAAAATGCAGCGCAATCGCTTCGCGGGTCTGCGGCAAAGAAGGCGAACCAAATTCGTGCGTGCCGTGATGGCTCAGGATCAGGTGCTCGATCAGGATCGCGAGCGGCTCCGGAAAACCGGCGATCGCTTTGATCTTCTCGCGCACCAGGAGCGTGCCAATCGTGATATGGCCGAGCAGGCGCCCGGCGGTGGTGTAGCTGGTGGCGCGCTCGTAGCTGAGCTCGTCTATTTTGCCGATGTCGTGCAGCACTATGCCCGCGAGCAGCACGTCCGCATCCAGCTCGGGATAGTGCTCGGCGACGGCGCGCCCCAGGCCAATCAGGCTGACGGTGTGCTCGAGCAAACCGCCAACAAATGCATGATGCATGCCCATCGCGGCGGGCGCGCGTTTGAGTTTGGGGACGATCGCCGGGTCGTTCACGACGCTTTCGAGAAGGCGCTTGATCCAGGGATTCTTGACCGCTGCGACGGCCGCCTGCAAATCGCCAAAAAGCTTCGCAACGTCATACTTGGTGTGCGCGAGGAAATCAGCAAGGTCGTAATCACGCACGGCGGCCGGAACGATTTGTTCCAGGGTCATTTCCTTCTGGCCGTTGTAGAGCTTGACGCGGCCGCGAATCTGCACTACGTCGTCCGTTTCGAAAGTTTTCGCGAGCGCCTCGAAGTTGTCCCACATCTTCGCGGAAATCGAGCCGGTGCGGTCGCGCAGCGCCAGCTCCAGCCAGGATTTCCCGCTGCGCTGCGAGGTGCGGATTTCTTTCGCGCCGACGAGGAACAACGCTGTGACGGCTTGCCCGTCCTGCAGGTCGGAAACGTAATGCGATTTCATTGACCGTTGACTTTGGGCAGTGGCATCTTTTTCTTATCTTTCTTCTTCACCGCCACGTCGGGCGTGGGCTGCACTTCCTGAATCACGCTGGCTCCGGCCACCGCGGCGCTGTCGGTATAGCCCGGCTTCACCATCACATAGCTTTCCGTGCGCAGCGTGGCCAAGTAATCGCGCATTTGCGGCTGCATTTTCTGCATATACAGCCGGTTCATGATTTCATTTTCTACTTTGTCCACGGGCTGTAAACCGGCCTGGTAGTGATTTTCGACCTTCAGCACTTCAAATCCAGTCTTGGTCTGGATCACGTCGGTGATCTGGCCCTTCTCCATTTTGAAGACAACCGCTTCCAGCTGCGGCGCCAGTTCGCCTTTCTTGAACGTGCCCAGGTCCCCGCCGTCTTTCGCCGTGCTGCCTTCGGAATAGCGCTTGGCGATTTCGTTGAAGTCGTCGCCCTTCATCACGCGGTTGCGCAAGTCGTCGGCTTTCCTCTGCACGGACGCAATTTCCTCCGGACTCTTGCCGTCGGTGCTCAGGAAAATTTCGGACAGCACCACTTGCTCGGGCCGGGTGAACTCCTGCGGGTGCGCGTCGTAATATTGTTTCACTTCGTCGTTGGAAATGTTGATGTGCGAACCCACTTCGCGCCGCACCACTTCCTGCGTGAGGAGCCCATTGCGGATGGTCGTCTTGTAATCTTCCCAGGCCAGGCCGGAGCTTTCCACCGCCTTCTCCAGATCCTCCAGGCTCGCCAAGCCGTTCTGCTTGCGCACGTCGTCGAGGCGCTTGATCACGTCGGACTCGACGCTGATGCCCATGTCTTTGGCGCGCTGCACCATCAGAGACTGGTCAATCAACCCGCGTAGCAGATCTTTCTGCTGCTCCTTGAACTCCGCCATCAACTTATCCTGCGCGCACCCCTGGCAATCGTGCGCCACTTCTTCACGCAATTGCTCTTCGGCCTTTTGATAATCGGACATGGTGATTACGTCGTTGTTGACGCGCGCGATGATCTCTTCAACCACCAGCGCCTTGGTTTGCGCGCGCGCGGAGGAAGGAACGAGCGCCGCGCTTACGACCAGGGCGGCGCTGAGTATCCAGACAGATGCACAATTGCGATTTTCCATGGGGTTCACCCGCCTCAAATTTTATCCCTACGATTGTAGTTGTAGCAATACGTTTCTCGTTGCGCCCATCGGACCGCCCTGGATGCTCTTCCAGTCGAGCCAGAGCACTCCCGACGGGTCCAGACGCATGCCCCGGCGCTTGCGCAGCAGCTTTACCAGCCGTTCGGGCCCCAGCGGCGTGTCGTCGTAGAACTTGATGGCCACCTGGTCACCCTTACGGTCTATCGTCGCCACGAGCAGCTTCTCCGCCAGCGCCTTCAGCACCGCGTAATCCAGCAGATTCTCCACCGACGGCGGCGGCGGGCCGAAGCGGTCTTCCAACTCCTGGCGGACTTCCGCGCGTTCCGCGTCGCTGGTGACGCCGGCGATGCGTTTGTAAATCCGCAGGCGCAGGTTCTCGCTATCAATATACTCAGGTGGGATGCGGATTTCCTGTCCCAGGTTAAGTGTGGCGCGGCGTTCGGGCGTCAGCGCCTCGCCTTTGCGCTCGGCCACGGCGCGCTCCATCATTTGGCAGTACATGTCGAAGCCTACCGCTTCGATGTGGCCGTGCTGTTCGCGCCCCAGCAAATTCCCTGCTCCGCGCAATTCCAGGTCGAGCGCGGCAATGCGGAAGCCCGCGCCCAGGTCGCTGAATTCTTTTAGCGCTGCGAGGCGCTGCCGCGCGATCGTCGTCAGCGTCGAATCCGGCGGCACGAGCAAGTAGGCGTAGGCGCGCTGGTTCGATCGCCCTACGCGGCCCCTTAATTGGTACAGCTCGGATAGGCCCATGCGGTCGGCGCGATTGATCACGATGGTGTTGGCGCGCGGAATATCCAGGCCGTTCTCGATGATAGTGGTGGAGACCAGCACGTCCGCTTCGTCGCGAATGAATTGCAGCATCACTTTTTCCAGTTCGGCCTCGCGCATCTGGCCGTGCCCCACCACCACGCGGGCTTTGGGCACCAGGCGCTTGATCATGGCAGCGAGGGAGATGATGGATTCCACGCGGTTATGGACGAAGAAGACCTGGCCATCGCGCGCCAGCTCTTCTTCGATTACGCGCTGTACCAGAGTTTCCGTGAAGGGCGCTACGGTAGTCTGAATCGCCAGGCGATCTTTCGGCGGCGTTTCGATCACGCTCATGTCGCGCAGTCCGACGAGTGACATATGCAACGTGCGCGGAATGGGCGTCGCGGACATGGTCAGCACGTCCACATTTTTGCGCATTTCCTTCAGGCGTTCCTTGTGCGCCACGCCGAAGCGCTGCTCTTCGTCCACCACCAGCAGGCCGAGGTCCTGAAACTTCACGTCCTTGGAAAGAATGCGATGCGTGCCGATGAGGATGTCCACTTTGCCGGCTTCCACTTCCTCCAGAACTTTCTTTTGTTCCTTTTCCGTGCGGAAGCGGCTGATCATTTCCACGCGCACCGGGAATGCCGCGAACCGGCGCTTGAAGGTCTGGTAATGCTGGAACGCAAGCACCGTTGTTGGCGCGAGGATTGCCACTTGTTTCGAATCGGCGATGGCTTTGAACGCGGCGCGCATCGCCACTTCCGTCTTGCCATAGCCCACGTCGCCGCAGAGCAGGCGATCCATCGGCAGATTCGATTCCATATCGCGCTTCACGTCTTCGATGGCGCGCTGCTGGTCTGGAGTTTCCTCGAACTCGAAAGCGTCGTCGAATTCGTGAGTCCAATTGGTGTCCGGCGGAAAGGGATGCCCCACCGCCATTTTTCGCTCGGCGTAAAGTTCCAGAAGCTGCTCCGCCATATCGCTGACGGATTTCTTCACGCGCGTCTTGCGCGCCTCCCACACCGTGGTGCCCAGGCGGTCGAGTTGCGGCTCGACGCCGCCGAGCGACGTGTACTTCTGAATTAGATCGAGGCGAGCGAGCGGCACGTACAGCTTGGCATCGCCCGCATAGCGCAACAGCATGAACTCGCCGTTCGCGCCTTCCATCGCCACCTGACGCAGGCCTTCGAACTGGCCGATGCCGTGATCCACGTGGACCACGTAGTCGCCGGGTTTCAGATCGCTGAAATCACTGAAGAAACTCGCGGTTTTAGGCCGCGCGCGCGAACGCTGCGACGGCGGCGCCTGCGTCTCGAACAGATCGGCGTTGCCGTAGAGCACCACTTTCGCGTCCGTGAAGACCACGCCTTCGGAGAGCGGCGCTTTGGTGAGCAACATCGCAGAGCCCGGCGCGTTGCTGCCCTCTTCGGCCAGGCGCGTCACCGTGGCGTTTTCTTCCAGCTCGCCCATGCGGTAGGGCAATTCAAATTCGTGGCAAATATCGGCGAAGCGTTCCAGCTCTCCCGTGCTGGCGGCGGAGACCATCACGTTTTCGCCGGCGGCGATGCGGTTGCGCGCTTCGGCGATGAACGCCGCGACGTTTCCGTGATAGCGCGTGGTGGGCTGCGTGTGCAGCGTGCGGGTAGCGCCCGCCCCGTCGTGGCCTGGCGATAGCGGCGCCACTCCGCGGATTCTGCCGCCTCGACCGCCAGATGCTCGATCGCCAGGCGCGGCGCCATTTGCAAGGCGAGATTCCATTCCTCGTCATCGAAAATGAATTTGTCGGGCGGCTCGGCCAGCGGGTCCTCGACCGCGTCAAACGCCTCCGCCAGCTGCGCGCGATATTTTTCGATGGAAACAGCGAGCAGCGAAGGCTCGTCCGCAATAATAAGCGGCTCGACGGTGAGATCGAACAAGGTGGACTTGCGATTTTCGCGCAGCGCTTCGCGAAATTCCCAGCCGGGATAAAAACCGCCCGGTGCTGCATCATCATCACGTAAGGATGCCGCGCTCACCCGCGCGCGCTCCAGCACTTCCGCGTGACGCGGATATTCCGTCAGCGGCAGCAGCGTGGCGCGCTCCACGGGATTGGTGGAACGCTGCGTATTGGGATCGAAAGCGCGGATGGATTCGATGGTGTCGCCGAGCAGCTCGACACGCACCGGCTGCGGCGATTCCGGCGAATAGATATCAATGATGCCGCCGCGCACAGCGAATTGCCCCGGCATTTCGCAGGTGATCTGCTTGTCGTAACCGGCGCTGGAGAGGAAATCGATCAGTTCCTGATGCGGAATGGATTCGTCGCGCGCGATGGTGCGCGCCAGTTGCGAATAGAATTCGCGGTCGCGCATGCGCCACACCGCGGCCTGCACGGGTACGAGCAGCAAATCCGCGTCGCCGGTGGCAAAACGCCACAGCGCCACGGCGCGGTCTTCGGAAATTTCGGCGTGCGGCGAACGATTCTCATAGGGCAGCACTTCGTGCGCCGGCAAATGCGCCACGCGACGTCCGGGCTTGCCCGTGACCGCGCGATAAAAATAACGCACCGGCTCGAGCAGCGCTTCGGCGCGCTGATTGGTATCAACGAGCAGAACCGTGGGCCGGCCGAGCTGCGCAAACGCCAGCGGAATCAGCAGCGCTTTCGCGGAATCGGTGAGTCCGGCGAGGCGCACTTCGCCGCCGCTGCGCCGCAGCGCTTGGAATGTTTCCTCGACAACGGGGCGGCGTGCCACCCGCGCGAGAAGCTCGCTGACCAGAGGAAGAATCATGCTTGAAGTTGGGTAATGCGTTCCACCAGCCGGGAGGTTGAGTAGCCGGGTTCGAGCGGTAGACGCACCACGAGCCCGCCCGCTGCCGTGACAGCGTCGTCATCTACGCACGCGTTTTCGCTGGAGCCTGGGTCGCCGCCTTGCGCTAGCACTTCCGGCGCGAGTTGCGCGATGAATTCGCCTGCGGTGGGCTCGTTGAAGATCGCGACGAAATCCACAGCCGCGAGTGCCGCGAGAATTTCAGCGCGCTCTGCGGCCGGCGTGATCGGCCGCGCCGGAAAACTTCCGGGGACGATAGGAGCCGGAGCGCCCACCAGCTTATCGCCCTGTTCCGCCGCCACGCGCACGCTTTCGTCGCTCTGCAGCGCTACTATTAATACGTCGCCCAGCCCACGCGCCTGTTCCAGCAAACGAACGTGCCCGGGATGCAGTAGGTCAAACGCACCCGCCACGCACACCACGCGCTTTCCGTTGCGTTTCCACTCCTGACGATGGAGAATCAATTCGGTTTGCGAGACGACTGCCAATTGCCTGTTCCTCGATCCGCCGCAGCGGAAAAGCACAAACGCATCATTCTATCATGGCGCGTGCATACGTCGCGGAGCGCCCGATGAAGCTCTGGCAAATCATTCTCGCTGTGGTGGGCGTGGTATTTCTGGGGCTTGGCTCGCGCTGGATTCGCGTGGCGGAACTTCCTAAGCAGGAACTGTGGCTCGACGCAGGCGGTTGCCATACACCGATGACGGTCCTTGATCCGCCTGCAGATGTGAAACCGGCCGGAAGCGTGGTCCTGCTGCACGGGCTTTCCGCGAACCGCCGGTTGATGATGTATCTCGCTGAAGATTTCGCGGGCCACGGATTCCGCGCGTATGCCATTGACTTGCCGGGCCACGGCGATAGCCGCGATGCATTTTCCTTCGCGCATGCGCAGGATTGCGCGACCGCCGCGGTCGAATCCCTAATACATGGCGGGCAACTCGATCCCAAAACCACAATACTGCTGGGCCACTCGATGGGCGCGGCCATCGCCATACGCATGGCCGATCGCGATCCGCTTGCCGCCACCATCGCGCTTTCTCCTGCTCCCATGACCACGCCGCAGCGCATGCCCGCAAATCTGCTGGTGTTCAGCGCCAGCGCGGATTTGGGCATTCTGAAACGCGTGGCGCAAAGCCTTTCCGATTCCGCCGGCGGCCAGCGCACCGCGCCGGAAGATTTCGTGCAGCAGCGCGCGTTCGAGCTGCGCCGCCTGCCACGTTCCACTCACACCAGCATGCTTTCCGACCGGCGCGTGGCGCACGATTCCGAAAGCTGGGCGATGCGGGCGCTGTTTCCCGATATCGCCGCGGATACGCTCACGTTGAATCTGGATCTGGCCACGTATGAGACGTTCGGCCGCGGGCGCAGGCGTCTTGCCGGCGGCGTGCTCGGATTCCTGGGCATTCTGCTGCTGTTTCCGATGGTCGTGGCCTTGGCCGCGAAATTGGCCGTGCCGGTCGCATCAGAAAGATTCTGCGGCGTTGCAAAGCGAATCGCCGCAAATCGAATCGCCAGGAAATCATCCGTCCGCGCGCCTGTTGCTCACCGAAGGCGCAGTCTTCGCGATGCTCGGCGTGCTGCTCCTCGTCCTCGGCGTCCCGTTGAAATTTCTGCATCTCTACACCGGCGCATACCTCGCGTCGCTGTTGCTCATCGTGGGCATCCTGCTGCTGATTTTCAATTTCGGCTTTGCGATGGAATATGCGGCGCTGCACTTCAGACCTCTCGCCGTCGCGGCCGCGTTAGGGTTCGCCACGTTTCTCGCCATCGGCGCATGGCTGAATTGGCAGCTCGACGACGCCTGGCTGAACGCGCCGCGCTGGCTGCGCTTTGCGGGTCTGCTGCCGGTGACGTGGATTTACTGTTTCGCCGAAGAAGTGGTGCTCGGACCTGTGCATCACGGCCTGGAACGCACCGTCCGCTTCGCAGTCTTCCTGCTGCTGCGCGCGGAGCTGTTCCTCGCCTGCACGCTCGCATGGTATTTATTCGCCAGCGGACAGGTCCTAATCCCGCTGCTTTTCGTGTACCTGGCGGCATTTTCCATCCTGCAAAGGCTTGCTACCGATGCGTTACGGTCTCGCACCGCGTCCGCCACAGCCGCGGCATTATTTGGTGCTATACTCGCCTCCTGGTTCATTGCCAGTGTTTTCCCTCTAACTTGAGCCAGGTCACAGCAGGGGACATGAAAGAAATAGCGATTGTCGGCGGCGGTCCTGCCGGTGCGCTTTGTGGCGAGCGCCTGGCCAGCGCCGGTTTTCAGGTGACGATTTACGACGAGCGCCTCGCATGGGAGAAACCCTGCGGCGGCGGGTTAACTCATAAAGCCATCGAAGCTTATCCTTTCCTGCTCGATTCTCCCCAGCCGAAAAAGATCGTGCGCAAGGCGGAGCTGATTTCCAGCAGCGGCCACCGCGCGCAATTTGAAATGAACCATCCCATCGTGATCTATGCGCGCAAAGTGCTGAACGGCCTGCTGCTCGACCGCGCCATCGCCGCCGGATGCACGGCGGTGTGCTCGCGCGTGACGAACGTAAAGACCAACGGGCCGCGGGTCAGCCTGATGGCCGGAGGCGAAGAGCGCTTTTCGGATTTCATCGTGCTGGCCGCCGGAGCGCGCAATCAGTTGCTGCCGGAAACCACCGCTCTCGGCTCGAAAGATCTGGAAGTCACCATGGGCTACTTTGTTCCCACCGAAGAAGACATCATCAAGGTGAAATTTCTGAAGCAGTTTGAAGGCTACCTGTGGTCTTTCCCGCGCGCCGATCATCTTTCCGTGGGCATCTGCGCGAAAATGGGCCAGACCTCGACGCCGGTGTTGCGCGGGCATCTCGACGCCTTCTTTGAAGAAGAAAACATTCCCCGTGCCGGCGCGCAGTTTTACAGCCATGTGCTGCCTTCGCCGCAAGCCAAAACGATTCGCAACCGCAAAATCATGGGACGCAACTGGGCCATGGCCGGCGACGCAGCCGCTACGGTTGATCCGATCACCGGCGAGGGCCTCTACTACGCGCTGCGCTCCGGCGATTTGCTGGCGCAGGCCATCGTCGCGGGCCAGCCGGAACTTTACCCCGCGCAAATGCGCGCGGCTTTTTCCGCGGACCTGGAATTCGCCGCCAAAATCGCCAAAAAAGTTTTCCGTGGCACTTTTCTGGGCGGCGCCATCACCACGCGCATGGTGCAACTGCTGCATTATTCGCCCGCGTTCCGCGATCTGATTCGCGACGTTTTCAGCGGCTCGCAGGATTATCGCAGCCTCAAACGCCGCTTGTGGGCTCAGCTGGGCATCACCGTCGCGGAATTCACGCGCAGCTTTCTCGCTCCGCGCAGCATCGCCTGCGCGCGGACTTCCGCATCCGCCCCGGCGAGGGACCGCGAACCCGCGCAATGAAGCGCCGTGCCAAACCGCGCAAGCGCGCCACCGCTCCCGCGAAGAAAGTAAGGCGTTCGCCGAAAATTTCGCACGCGGCACCCGCGGGAATGCCGCGCCTGGGCCTGGAATCGGCCGTCCAGCGCGTGGTCCCGCGCGAATGGACCATCGCCGCATTCGATCCGCGCCTGCCGGCCGTACTCTCGACTCCCGCAATGATCGGCATGATGGAAGTCGCCGCGGCACAAGCCGTGCAACCCGAACTGCCGGCTGGCGCGATTACGGTGGGCACACGGATTGAAGTGGATCACTTGAAAGCGGCGACAGAGGGCGCCACGGTGCGCGCCGCCGCGCGGCTGGTCGGTTACCAGGGACGCTTCCTGGTCTTCGAAGTGGAAGCGCGTTCCGGCGATTTGGTTCTCGGCCGCGGCAAAGTCTTCCGCGCCATTATCGAGCCGCAGACATTCCACGCTCGTGCTTCTGCGCGCAAGGATTCGTAGCAACGGATACGACCCAACCGCGCATCACCTGCTCTCGCGCTTTTGCCGTACGTCATTCGCGGCGGATCCCGCCAGAAAATCCTTCGGTTGAGCGACGCTGCTGCCCGTGCTAACCTTTGCTCTGCGTCAGACGCTCGAGTGGCGGAACTGGCAGACGCGCCGGACTCAAAATTCAATCAAAGCGTTTTCGCAAGCCCTACAAAATCAACAAAAACACCACGTTTACAGGGGTTTATGGCGTTTTCGTCGTGCTGTCCCGTGTTGAATCGAGTAGTCTTTTTCCGTCGTATCTGCCACAGTTGATACCACAATTCGGGCTTGACACGGATTCTGAAAAGCCCAGTTGGAACCGCGATCTCGCAGCGTCCCCAGCTTTAGCCAAACAGCCAGTAACTCATCGTGAAAGTCCCATTGCGTCGTTTTGTCCCCCACGTCACTGTGGATAGACGGCGCAAGCGTTCGCGCTGTGAACAAAACTGAGGTTATGAGGAAGAAATGAAAACAATCACTGCAATCTTCTGCCTGCTGGTGTTTTCCAGCGTGGCGTCGGCTCAAAGCGCAGACCCATCGAAGTGGATGTGCCGAAATCTCGCTGACTCAGGTGGGTTCACTTATCAAGGCGAAACGATTTTCGGTACTCAAGCCTGCCGTCCAATTCCACAGGCCGCTCCGATGCAAGTTACTACGACCGCCGCTCCTGCGGCTACGCCAGTACCACGGCAAGACGCTGGGACAACCACGCTGGTAGCCTCGGGTTCAAGTCCTGCGGCGACATCGGAGCCAGCACCTGCTCCGACTGCTACAGCTTCGGGTCCCGCACCTGCCGTGCCAGTTTCAAGTTCGGCCTCATCAGGGCAGATACCCTCTGGCGGGATGATTGCCATAGCTCCTATGGGTGGATTCGACACGTACTTGGCGGCGGCCATTCGAGAAAAGAAGACGCCAGTTCAACTCACGATTGACCCCGCACAATCGGCGTACTTGCTCGTTAGCTCAGAGTACGAATGGCATGGCTGGTTCGCCAATAGCGCCGCCGCTGCGAATGGTTCTGCGAATTGGAATCGCAACGGTGGGTCCGCGAATTACACTGCGGCAGGCGCATCAAACGCAGGTAGCACGCGAGGATTGGAAGCCAGTCTGATGCTGATAGACAAGCAAACTGGCCGCGTATTGTGGGCATACGAAGTACACAAGAGCAGCCACGGCTCTCTACTCTTTGGAACTCTCGGGATGCGCGGAGAGCAGTCAATCGCGGAAGCGTGCGCCAAGCATCTGAAAGAGTATATCGAGAAAGGCAAAGGGTAACTAGAAACTCCCCGCCAAGTTTCAGCTTGACGGGGACAGGGAGCCACGCAAGACGTGGTTGCCCAACCCGCTGGTTGCAACTCTTCACGAGACGGCAGCGGAGAAACAAAGTTTTCTCCCTGCAACGGGAGAACTCGGGTAGGTGAGGAGCGGTCAGAGCCTGCCGACAGACACTTGACCGATGGAGGTAGCCACATGCTACCCCCATACCTTGCAACATGGCTATGGACGGCAAGCAACTGGTTGCCCGCGTCAGCGGGCACTAGCCTTGCTGTAACGTAGTCACAAAGGCGGGTTCGGTGTGCTAGCCACTGTGTCCGCCTTTGTTCTAGTTCAGCACGAACGAATCTACTGCCCGCTCATGGTTGGCTGCGACGGCTTCCACGGTGCCGTAGCCATCTGGGTTTCTTCCGTGGCTTCGTCGGGATTCGGTGCTGGCGATTCCTGTCGCCAACCCGCTATCTTTGAAAAATCGAGAGATGGTGTGGCTGCGGGTTTTTCTGGTGCGGGTGAAACTTCCTTATGACCGTGGACCGCTGAAAAATCTAGTTTGCTCATTATCTATACCCCTTAATTTTAGACTCGGTTTACAACGCAAAACACTACACAGTGTTCCCAGCGCGTTTGTTGCCGTATTCCATCGCTACCAGATTCGCCGTGCTTTGGTCATCACCGAGCACTTGGAAAATCTGAGTCTCGCCCGTAGCCTCGATAACTACGCGGGCACTAGAAAATATATCGGTTTGTGCCCAAGGCGCTGTCAGAGCGGGCGGTAGTAAACTAGGAATCTTACCCAACGGTTCGACTGTAAAACCAAAGCACTGAATTATTGCGGACATGCGAGATTCCCGAAAATGCGAGAGTACGAATTGCCATCGCTCCGCGCAACTGGGAGCCTATCCGCAATCACGCGAAGCCGATGGTCGAACGCGATCCGAGGGCGACGGGGCAACCGCGTTCGCTCCACGCCCCGATTTCTTATTGCCCGATGGTGATATCTGCGGGGAAATGCGTTCCGCTCACCGTGCGATTGTCGCGAGCGTGATTGTTTTTGCGTCTCGTCAATTCTGCGGAACTGATTTCACGTCGCTTGGTACCAGTGACTTCGCTTTCGCCAGCGTGGAATCCGTCGCGCCATTCAGACAGCGGCTTATCTTTGCTTCCTGTCCGAATGTTTTTCCCTTAGCCTTCGGAGTGTCGTGCTTTTCGGCTCCGCACTTTGCGCCCGCGCTGTTGCCGCCGTCGCAAAATCCGCGCGTCTCGCCTTCAAACTTCACCTTGGTATTTGTTGCCATTTTGTTTCGTCCTGTGCTACCCCGTCGGGCAGCGTTGATTTGCAAATCCACTTCTGATTCTGCCCGCCGATTGCTCGCACGGACGTAAACTGATTGCGAAATTTGGGCGGCAACTTTAGAAGGCGATCCCGCCCTTGGGGAATTGCCGCCCGATGGCTCCCCAAACTTTAGGAATTTCTCCAATTCCAAGGCTACGAGACGATTAAATTCCACCGAATCTCGCTTGACGTTGGCGTGCTCCATCGCAACTTTGGCTCTCGCGTCGAGCCATCCCGCAGGGCGTCCCTTCGCGGCTGCTTCTTCTCGAATGCTCACTTTGTATTGCCGTCCCAACTCCGTTTTCTTGGGGTCAACACCGATAGGACACCATGAGTAGCGACCGAGAATTTCTTCGGTAAGCAACTGCCGATTTAGCGGCGTGTCTGGGCAGGTGTGGTGCAACTTCACTGTGCTAGTCATTTTTTGAACGCCCCGAGAATTGTCGAGCGGTTCGGGTTGTGCTTCCACTGTCGGACAAGATTCCAAAACACCGTCAGCGAGCAAGACGCGAAACGCCACGGTGAGATTTCGACGTGTGATAGGAACACCCTGTTCCGTCAAGCCAACCTAGCAGCAAATCTCTGTTTCTTGGCGAGCGATAGAATTGCGGCGTATCCGCAACAAACTGTTCCGCCGCATACGTATCACGCTGTGCTTCAACTTCGGGCGACCAGCGTCTTGCTTCAAAGTGGTCAAGCGTCGGGATTACTCGCTAGCGTGTTCATACCGTTCTCCCGTTTGGATTCTTGTAGCCTGCCCGCGCCAACTTTGCCAGTTCATCTAACGGCATACTGCGCAATCGAGCGCGCTCTTGGGAATCAGTCACAGTGCCGTTGAGTGTTTTCGGTGCCTGCGTTTCTTCCACGCCAACGAACGGCGGATATTCACGCGGTGCGGCGGTGCCTCGCACTCGTCGCTCCGCTTCATAGTAGCCGCCTTCGAGCAAAACTTTGTGGGCTGCTTCGAGTCCCAAACTGTCATAGCCGATATTTCCAGCCGCCACGTTGTGCGCTACGCAGCGGTCAAGCATGGTGCGATTCCACAGGCTATTGAAAAAATAATCCGATGCCTGCGGATTGGAGTGTCGGGCAGCAAATGCCGCCGCGATTGCCTCGAAGTCCATCACGCTCGGCTGTTGATATTTCGGACGTGCGGCGTCGGCTTTGATTTGCGCTCGGCGTTTTTGTTCTGCATCACGAGCGGCAATCAGTTCGGGAGACATGAGTGTGCCGCCAGCGGTGCGCTGGACAGTCGGAAGTGTCTGCGGGGCAGTGGCAACGGGCTTGCGCAAATTGGGTGCGCCGAATCGGTTGTGCCCTTGGTCGGCAGGCGCGAGGGCTTTTTCCTTCTGTTCTGTGCCCCATGATTTCGTTCGCTCTGTCGCCTTAACTCCGCGCTTCGCGGCATCACGTTGGAATTTATTCATCTCTGTTGGGTGAGTCATTTTCTTTTGCCATCCTTGCTTGATTTTGCTGCTACTGCCAGTTCGGGATGCACTTCTACCGCGCATCCGTGTACCGAAAATTTCTTCGAGCAGTACGTTGTTCTTCTGCCTTGGCTGCGCGACACGCCAGACGGACAGATTCCTCGTATCCGTTGCTTCCCAGCGGCTCCTCGCTGTCAACTTCCACGGTTCGCACGGGCAGTGCCCCGCTCAATTTGTTGGTATTGAGTCCAAACTTGCTGGGAATTAGCGGCTGCGAATGAATCATTCCTGTTCCTCGTTATTATTTGCTGCGTTTTGTAAATGGAAACTTGTCCCGAATTCTCGCCACGAAAAAATCATTCAGCGATTCGCCAGCGGCTTCCGCTCGCAGAAAATCTTGGTAGAGTTGCGCGGGCACATTTCTGAATCTATAAACTGTGAGCGGGTCACCGTGAAAACGGACAGACAGTTCAAGCAATCGCGGGCTGTAATGAACGCTGCGAAGGTTTTCGCTTTCGACGGTGCGCATACGCGGTGCCTTTGGTTTTCTCACGGCGTTGTCCGTGGCGAGTATCTTTGCCGCCGTCGCGTGGCTCATTGGACTTGCATCCAATAAAACGCTATCGGGTCAAACTGCATCCCTGAAGGAATTTGATGGTCGCTTTGGTGATAGTGAGGCGGTGTAGGGGCGTTGATAACTCGCGTGCCAGCGGGCAAGGGACTTTCACATGGCGTGTTGTCGCCCCAGAAAATGAATCCGTCGAGCGTCAGACGATACGCGGTTGTGCGGTCGGGCATCTCGACAATGGAAGCCACTGGCGGGTCAACGATTTCGCCACGAAGCCGTGCGAATTCTCGGGACTGCTCGCCCCAAACTTTCTTTTGTAACGGTGAGCGGATATAAGAGCCATCGGGATTTGTCGGCAGGTATGGTTTCGGTGCTCCGTTTTCAATCACTCGTCCACGATGGTCAATGCTTCGACTAGATTCGCGCGGCGTTTTTCTTCTGCTTCGCGGATCGCTTGCTGTTGACGCTCGTACTCCGCAGGATTTTCCCGCTGAAGTTTGCACATCGGCAAACGTAATCCATGAATTTGCATCTCGATTGCCACGATCGATACTCGGCTCCAAAGTCTAGCGTCTTTCGGATGGCGTTTTTCGTAGCCTTGAAATGGTTCCCGCTCGGCGTATGAACGCTCGTCCACTATCGCGTTGTTGCCCGCCTTCGCTGAATTCACGGGAGAGTGTTTTCGGGGCAATCGCTCGCCGTTCGGTCCGTAATAATCGGGATAGATTTCATGGCGTTTCTGAGCGCATTTGCGAAGCGTGCGATTGGCACTGTCGCGCGACACGGAAGACTGTACTTGGGAGAATCGAGAATTTTTTGCGCCTTTTGTTCATCAAGTGCCCAGTTGCCACAGTTCGACTTCTTTTCGGTGGACATCCGCGTCGCCGTCGCACTCTTCGAGCGTCGGCTTGGCGGGATAATCAGAAATTTGTTTGGCGGCTTTTGCTTTCGCTTCGGCTCGTTTTTTCTTGGCGGCTGCCTTCTGCTCGATTCGCAATTGCTCTTTCGGCTTTCTTCGTCTCTTGTGAATCTCCAGGGATTCCTTGCGGAGCGAAGTCCTTCGACACTGCTCGGACAGGGATGATTCTGCATTTTGCAGTTGCGCGGATGATCGCTTGCGAGGCGTCGCTCGCTCGGCATCGGTGAATTATTTCGGCTTACAAGTCACGTCAGTATTTCCCCCGCAAAAGCGAGTTGTATGCGGAACCGCCGTCAGTGAGACATTGGACGGCGACCTCGACAGGAACATGCTCGTAGGTGTAGGTGCTGCCATCTCCGAAAGTGACGACGAGCGTGACACCTTCGGCTAATTTCAAGGCTAACTCTGCCAGTCCAATCTCGCCGTCAACGACGGCTTCCAGCGCATCCTGAATTTCATCGTCTTGGGCTTCGATTGTGACTCCGCTTCCCATGGTGGTTCTCTCCTGTGAAAAACTTTTCTCCATGTCCGCGTTTGTTCGCGGGCAGGGAGTCCCAAACTTTGAAAATGCAGACGGGGGATGGCTGCGGGTCCCTCTACATTTGCGAAAATATTTCGGAAAAGAGCGGCGGTACGGGGCACGGGTGATATGACATGCCACCCCGTAGTCGGGGGTTCTCGCCCCCCTATCAAGGAGCCTCGTCTGGCTTTTCCCGACGAGCAAAAATCCGCGCGCACTTCGCTCTGTGAATTGGCAGCGGGAAAATACTCGGGGCGAAAATATCACTCAGAAAAACGCGCCGAAAGAAAACGACGGGCGGAGGGTGGCACCCCCAAATCTGTACGCGGCAATCGAGCGGCGGCTATTGCGCGATCACGACGCGGCGCACGTTCGCAGGAAACCACTTCCCGCCGCTGCGTGACGTTACGCCATCTGAGTTAAGTTTCTTGGCAATGGTTTCATAGTTGCCGCCGCTGGCGTGCATCGCGCGGATGCGGTCAATCACGCCCTTTTCGCCGTCGCGCGTTCCATAGGGCTTCCTGCCTTCACAACGCCCCGTCTGAATACGCTTGCGTTGGCGCGCTGCCTTCAATTTCGTGACGATCATATTGCGGTCATACTCCGCAACGACGCCGAGAATTTTGCGGATCATCTGTCGGCTTGGATCATCGCTGCAAAGGTCGGGTTCGCAGGTGCTTAGAAACTCAAACCCTCGCTTCGTGATGTCGGCAACGATGGTCTCTTGCACCATGAAGTCTCGGGCAATGCGATCCATTTTCTCGACGATCACCGTACGGACGCCGTTCGACATTAGGGCGATCATCATCCGTTGCAGCGCGGGACGATCCGCCACGGTTCCCGAAACACCATCTTCCTCAAACCACTGCGCGATGATGATGCCGTTCGCGGCTGCGTATTTCTCGATAGCCGCGCGTTGCCGCGGGAAGCCGTCGCCATCCGTCTGCGTCTTGCTGCTCACTCTGAGATACCCGAAGGCTTTCTTGGCGTTTTCCATGCTTGGATCGTATCAAATTCTCGGCAGAGAGTCAAGCATATTCTGTAGATATTGATTGATATTTGGAAGTGCTTTGTTTCTGCCACCTTTCGCCTTTGGGTGATTTCTACCCATCAGCCTGTGATGCACTGCCTGCCAGCAACCCAAGCTGTTCCAATGTGCCACGAGAATGCCGATTGCTGGCGTCTGCGGGCAGCGTAGGAGCACGATCTGCCGTAACCTGCCTGTGAACACCGTCCGCTAAGTCCTTTGTATTTTCTAAAGGCATTAGAATCAGTAAACAGTGTCCGAAAATGGGAAAATATCGAGAAATGCTATCGCAAGCCGATCCCTGCGCGGTGGGTAGCATGGGACTGTCACCAAATCACGATCCGAACCGCTACGCAGTTCCCAACAAAGCGTTCAATGCCTTGTCTGTGACGGGTCCAAGGTCAGTGCCGATGCTGGTGCCTTTGCCGTCTGCGTAATACCATAGCCCGCCAAGAGAATGCTTTACCTCGACGGAGTATTTGAACTTCGATGGTTTGGGACAGTCAAAACGAGCAGTACGAAGCGTTGAATCGAAGACTATAGATAGCACCACACCAGTGTCAGTGCGGGTGACTGTTGATTTATCGTCCGACACCTTGCAGCGCAGTAGGTCTCCAATCTTAGGTTCTTCGTTCAACTCCGCAGACTGCCTCTCTAGGGCTTCATTGATTCCCGTCCGCATCCTCAAAAAGCCTTCATCGAGTATTGCGCTACGCTTCAATTCGGCTGCATCTTTCAACGCTGCCAGGTCTTTCGAGTGCCGAAACAAATCGGCGGTACGCTTTGCACGATCAGACACGAGCACCCCCTCGCACGCTCCAAATTCAAAATGTAAGGTTAACTCGAATCTCATGTCCTCTATCGTTTTCCTTCACCAACGGTGACGTTCTGTATACTCAATCAATCTCTACCTGTCCTCGGGCTTGGCGGGCAGGATCATCGGCTCTCGGGCACTTCGGCTGAATTCCGATTGCGCGGCGTCGGCGAAATCTAAGATTCCACTAAATAAACTGAGATTCAGGCGTCAGCACCGCAAAAGCCCTAGACGAATATCGTCCGTGCCAGCCACGCCCGCCACCGTTGGACAAGTTGTACCCGTTCGGCGATAAAGTCCGCTCGCTCTCTATGTATTTTTGCTCAAGGCTATTGGCATCGTTCAGTGCGTCAGTTTCCGCTAAAGCAGTGATGGTAAAACTTTCCGCGCCATGTTCTCGAATGGCTTCGTAGAACGGATGGTTCTGGACTGTACGAGCCGCGCGGCAGTGCTGCTCAAACCTTTTCTCGATTGGTTTTGCCGTTTGTCCAACGTAACCCATTCCAGTGACAGCGCAACGGACTAGGTAAACCGTTATCTTCGGCACGAAACCGAAAAGCGTTTCATCTTGTTCTATCGCCATGCGCTCGCCTTCCCTTCGGTGCCGTTGCGTCTCCGTCTTACGGGCACGTTTTTCCTCGGCAGTCTTGCGCGGTCTGCCGCGCGGTTTCGGCGGACACGGCACACGGTGTTTTCGTCTGCCCATTACTCTTGAAACCCCTGCATACACTCTTTGTACGTCCACGGTCGTTGCTTTTGAATTTCCTTGCCCGCGCCTTTGACTTGCGCCGAAGGCGAAGAGAGCGAAGCGACGGGTTTGGGTTTTTCCGAAGCCGTTGCAGATGCTTTATGGGCACTTATGTTTATGGGCAGTTCAAAAGCACTTCGTCCATCATTAGGTGATGGCATAGGACCATCATTAGGTGATGGCATAGCAATCGAATCTGATGGCATTGGTTTTGAATCTGATGGTATAGCATTTCCTGAATCTGATGGCATTGGCGTCGGATTCAGCGTCAGTTCGCGCACCATCGTACCGCCGAAGCGCGACTTCCCTGTGTTGCGGACGAAGCCCAGCGTCTTTAGGTCTTTCATAAACCGTTCGACCGTGGGTTCGGACCATCCGAGTCTTTTTGCCAGCGTCTTGTTGCTTGGGCGAGCACCCTGTCCGACTGCGTTGCCGAAGCTAGCTAACTGAATCAGTAAGGCGCGACGTTTTGCGGCTTGGTGACGGGCTTTGCGTCCATCGGTTTTATTTTGAAATCTCTCGGCGGCTACTTTGTGCGCATCAAACAGAAAACGCTTCTTTCTCGAAATCATTCGCTGTCGCGGGACACAGTGCTACTACTTGGTTGTGGACTCATGGAAATGCTCCCGTGCAGGCTGGGGGAGTGACTCCACGGGAGTAAAATCACTCGCCCCAACGTGCATTCCCTACGTGAGTAGGAATTTTGCGATCCCTTATGGACGGTCGCTGTCCGATTTGACTGCTTCGGCTTTCAACTTCGGTGCTTCTTCGGTCTTCTGCTTTGCGAAATCAGTAGCCAATACCGCCCCTACCAGTGCCCGAGTTGACTCGGACAGACGGGCAGAGGCATACGCGCCCGTTCTTGGCTGGAATGGTGCGGTTGCCATTTTCATTGGTGCGGGCTTCTGGCTTTTCATCGTTCGATCCTTATGCTGCAACGGCGCGCAATGGCGGCTCTTATCCTGCGGATGGCTTCTACAACCAGACTGCGAAAATCACCCCTCGGAACCTCAATAAAAACGGGGATTATTAGGGGGTTTATTGCTGACGCAGAGCATCAGCAAGATGCGCTGACAGGGGCGGTTTCGCGGGTAGCGACGTTTGCGACACGAATTCGGTCTCGGCGTTGGGCGGCTGCCTTTCGATTCTGAGCGCGGCGTGCTCGTTCCCGTGCGGCATTGCTGACATACTTTGGCTGGCGTCCCGATTTGAGATTGACTGCGGGTTGAGCAACTTCCGCTTCGATATGGAAGTGTGCTGCGGCTTTGCGCCATTCGAGCAACTCGTTAGGCGTGAGACGTTGCGCGGTCTTGCCCTTCAAGTCCAAAGGGAGCACATGCCCACGGGAAAGCAACCGTTGAGAATTCATCCAGCATACAAACTCAAGTTCGTTCATTTCGGCTCCCGTCACAATTTGTCCCTATAAACACAAAAACCCCACCTGCTTTTGGCAAGTGGGGTTTTCGTGGTGTGTGATATCCATCGTGGGCAAGACGATGAAACTCGGGAAATATGGGAATCTGAAGTCTGCCCGAATATCACACACTGAAAACCACGCATTTGCCAATGCGCATCCGTCAAACACACAGCCGTGGACGGAAACGGCTCACTCTACTTTGTGGAAATTGTCCTGCTAGGGATGCTGCTTCGGCGGGACGAAAAAACCACTTCAATCGTACAAACCACTATACCACAGAATCACTCAGAAAGCAAGTACTTTCTGCGCCATCATTCACGGCTTGGATATATGTTTCGCGTTTCCGTGTGCCGATAAGTCTTGAAGATTGCACTTTCCGACTGTTCAACTGGAAGCACGCACTGCTAGTTAGCGGTATTGGATGAAAGCGTCCTAATCGGTACGAAACGGCACAGAAACAGGTAGAACGTTCTCACGCCGTTGGCTTCGCAGCAAACGTTTTGAGCGATGCGTATTGAACAAGCCACTTGTTGCCGATGATTTTGTAAGCCAACTGCCCTTTGCGAGTCAGCCGACGAATCGAGTACACCTTGACGCCTAGCAGCCGTGCGGCTTCCTTCAAAGGCACAAGCAAGGGTTCGGGCAGGGATGGGTCTGATTCGATGCTAGATTTTTTCTGAGCCACGATGGATACACTCCATGTGATCTGGAATGTCCCCACCGCAGAAGATGGAAGGACTCCGCGTGGCTATCTACTGCGCTGAGTTGCACGATACAGGTATCGTCAACGCATCTACTTCGCCAAGTCGGGATTACTGCATGGGTTGCAGCAGCCCATGCGACTGATTGCCCGCCGCTGGAAGCCGTGCTATCCATTTCCTGAGAAACATTATAGCACAAAACAGCATGTTTTACAAGGGCTTTTAGGGGTTTTACGAGTTTACATTACGCCGAAAATTGAGCGTGCCCCGAGAGGGAGTCGAACCCCCATGCCCGTGAGAGCGGGAGATTTTGAGTCTCCTGTGTCTGCCAATTCCACCATCGGGGCTTAGCCTTCGATGAGTTTGGCAGTCTGACGGCGTTCCGTCAAGTTGCGTGTGATGTAGCGCGTGAACACATCGGCGGTCAAATGCGTGCCCGCTTGCGCCGACGTGATGCCTTTCTCGCTCATGGCTGTGATAGCGGACCTACGCAAATCGTGGATCGTCACAGCACCATCCCTGCCCGATCCGCCGCGCATTCCTGCCGTCTGCTTCGCCCATTCTCCGCGAAAATCCCGAACAGGTTTGCCATTGCGCGTCAGTAAAGCCGCATTCGCGTCCCTTCCCGCCGTGAGCGTGGATAGCATCTTGAAAATTTCGCCGTCTGGCAGCACATCCACAATGCGCGATTCCTTGGTTTTTGTAGTGAACGCGGGCAGCGTGAACGTCGCGGTCTTGGCGTCGAAATAGCCGCACTTCGCTTTGAGCAATTCCGATTTGCGGAAACCATACTTGAACGTGAGCGTCAGAAATGCTCTCAGCCAAAACAATTTTGGATCATCCAACCGTTTGCGCAGAGTCGCATAATCCGCGTCAGATAGCCGTCCCTTCCGAACCAACGCACGTTCCGATTGCAACTTGGGAAAGCGGGGCATCCTGTCAGCGGGAATCTTCTCGCTGTTGTGACCGAACACCATCTGTAAAACGCGGTTCTCGCGGTTACGGGTGCAAATGCCCGCGCCCTGTTTCTTGCGCCGATTGAGATATTCGGTGATCCGATCCGTTGTAACCTGAGTTGCCAGCAACGCGCCGAAGTGGGCTTTCAAGTGCCCGTCCCATCGGCTGCGATAATCTTCGACGGTGCGCGGCTTACACTCCGTCTCAACTTTCAGCATCCACGCATCGAACATCGTCTGGCAGGTGATGGGGTCAAAAGTCTTTGGCAACTCGCCCCGACGAATCGCGGCAACTTCCGTGTCCAATTTTATCAGGGCTGTTTCCCTGTCCGCCGTTTCCAGAGACTTGCGAATCCGATTGCCTTTCCAATTTAGTTCCATCCAAAAAGTCGCCCCGCGCAAAAACAGCGAGCCTTGACCGCGAACCCGCGCTGCTTTCTTGCGGGCCTTCTTGGGCTTCGGCATGGCGAGCACGTTGGCTGAATTCATCGGCAAGACTCTCCTAGACCGCACATACATCGTGGTTTGTCACAGTTGATACCACAATGGTACTATCGGTCTATCGGAGTACTTGAAAACACGAGGGATGCGGCGGCAACGCAGCGGACTCAAAATCCGGTGGCCGCAAGGCCGTGTGGGTTCGATTCCCTCCTCGAGCACCATTTATGTATGTTCGCGGCGCGAGCCAATCGCGTGCGACTCTATCCCCTCCTCTGCAGGAGACCATCATGAAAAACCCCGCGCCGGAGAATGAAGATCAAAAGGCAAACGAAGGCCTGACGCGGCGGCGATTTCTGGAAACGACAGTGGGCACCACCGTGGCATCGGCCATGGCGGGAAGTTTATTGCCGCACGCGAACTCGCACGCACATGCAGCGGCGGCGGACGCCAGGAACGGCATCCCCTACCGCACGCTCGGCAACACCGGCGAAAAGGTTTCCTCCGTCGGGCTTGGCGGCTACCACATCGGAATGCAGAGCGACGAGCAGGACAGCATTCGCATCATTCGCACCGCGCTCGATGAAGGTATCAATTTCCTGGACAACTGCTGGGACTACAACGGCGGCACCAGCGAAATCCGCATGGGCAAAGCGCTGCAGGAAGGCTATCGGCAAAAGGCGTTCCTGATGACCAAGATTGACAGCCACACCAAACAGGGCGCCGCGGCGCAAATAGACGAATCCCTGCGCCGCCTGCAGACCGATCACATTGATCTTCTACAATTCCACGAAGTAATTCGCGACACCGATCCTGAAGCTATTTTCGCGCCGAACGGCTCGCTGGAAGCAGCCCTCGCCGCCAAACAGCAGGGCAAGATTCGTTACATCGGTTTTACCGGCCACAAAAACCCGCAGATCCACTTGAAAATGTTGAATACCGCGTTCGCGCACAAGTTCACTTTCAATTCCGTGCAGATGCCGCTGAATTTGATGGACGCGCACTACGACAGTTTCGAGAAAGTGGTGCTGCCCGTGCTGGTGGCGCACAATATCGGCGTGCTGGGCATGAAACCGATGGGTGATGGACTGATCCTGAAGAGTAAAACGGCCGAGCCGGTCGAATGCCTGCAGTACGCGCTGAACTTGCCGACCAGCGTGGTCATTACCGGTTGCGACTCACTGCCCATCCTGCAGCAGGCGTTGCAGACTGCACGTACATTCCGTCCGCTGAGCCAGGAGCAAGTGGCTGCGCTATTAGCCAAAACCGAAAAGGCCGCGCAGACCGGCGAGCACGAGCTGTACAAGACTGCGCACAATTTCGACGGCACGATAATGAATCCGCAGTGGCTGGAGTAGTCGCTCACCGTCCGCATTGGTTGAATTTCATAGCGAACGTCAGAACTCGAGGGCTTTGTAGGTCGTGGCTTCAGCCACGACATAAATTCTCCCGAACGTCGGCGGCTTTAGCCGCTGAAGTACAGATTTTGTCTTTCCTACGCACCCTCCTCAGCTTGCAAGATCGCACGATCATATTGGCTTTGATCCATCAGGTATTTGTGGCACACCGAGGAAAGCAAATACTCATCGGGCGTCGCGGCGAGTTTTGCAGCAACCGGGTTCGTACGAATATAATCAACCCTCGCTCTGTATTCCGCTACATCTCGAATCCAGCGATCGTGGAAACCTTGCTGCCAAACCGGCGAGGCGTAGTTTAAGGTTTGCTTTATGGTGTGCGCAGAACCGCCCTTGATCATCTGCATTGCCTTTTCGAGGCTCTCGCTCCCGGCCGGCGTCAACAGCGCGTGAAAATGATCCGGCATCACGACGAACGCGTGTAATTTGTAAAATCCTCGGCTACGACAATCGAGAAGTTGATCGATCAGGACTTGTGCTATCTCTGGTTTCCGAAACAGTGCGCGGCTTTGCCATGTACGGCTCGATACGAAGTAGACACCCGCTTGTCGCACGCGTCTGACAATATGCGTCATTCACGCCTCTGCTGCTTCTAGACCGCAGTGGGTCGGGGCGAACTGCAAAACCTGTACTTCAGCGGCTGAAGCCGCGCTAACGATCTAGAGTCTATGTCGTGGCTGAAGCCACGACCTACAAAGATTTCCCGTTTCCCACGCACGCTCTAATTTCGTCGAACCACCAAACGTCGGAGGTGGCTCCCGAGTTCGTGTTCCCGCTAGCTTCCGCTGCCGCCGCGAATCAGGCGTATTGCTTCTGGCAATGCTGCCGCTTCCGTTGTGTCCCGCTTCCCGCGCCGCGTCCTGCCGCAGCGCCATTCGCGTCCTGCGCGTCCGCTGATCCATCGCCGCCTTCACCGGGCGCGAGAAACAGGTTCGATTCGAGGCCGTGCTGCTTGGTGTAGAGATCGAAATACCGCCCGCGCGCGGCGTACAGCGAGGCGTGCGTGCCGCGCTCGATAATCCGCCCGGCTTCGAGCACCAGAATCTGGTCGGCGCGCCGCACCGTGGATAGGCGATGCGCGATCACGAACGTAGTGCGCCCGCGCATCAAGTAGCGCAATCCTTCTTGAATGAACGCCTCCGATTCGGAATCCAGGCTGGAGGTCGCTTCGTCCAAAATCAGAATGCGCGGATCGGCCAGAATCGCGCGCGCGATGGACACGCGCTGCCGCTGCCCGCCGGAAAGCTTTACGCCGCGTTCGCCCACTACCGTGTCGTACTTGCCGTCAAATCCTTCGGCAAATTCGTCCACGCGCGCGATGCGGCATGCAGCCAGAATCTCTTCTTCGGTCGCGTTCGGCCGCGAGAAGCCCACGTTTTCGCGAATCGAGCCGTCGAAGAGAAAAGTTTCCTGCAGCACGACGCCCAGCTGCGTGCGGTAGGAATCCAGGCGCACTTTCGCCAGGTCCACGCCATCCACGAGCACGCGTCCGCTTGTCGGCACATAAAACGCCGCAATCAAACCGATTACTGTGGATTTTCCCGCGCCGGAGGGACCCACTAGCGCCGTCACCGTGCCCGGCTGCGAATTAAACGCGATCTCGTGCAGCACTTCCTTGCCGGTGTCGTAGGAAAAACTCACGTCCTCGAATGCCACTTCTCCGCGAATGCGCTCCAGCGATTCGCGGCGATTGGGATCCTCGTCTTCGGGGTTTTCGTTCAGCACCTCGCGCGTGCGCTCCAGGCCGGCCAGAGCTTCGGTAATCTGCGGCCCGATGGCCACGATCTGGAAAACCGGCGCGATCAGAAATCCCAGGAACAAGGTGTAGGAAAAGAAAGTCCCGGGGGTCATGGTCCCGGCGAGAATCTGCCGCGCGCCCAGGAACATAATCATGGCGCTGACGATTCCCATCAGGCTGGTGGCCGAAAGGCTCATCAAGGAAGTCGCCGTGAGGGTTTGCAGCACGTTGTCCAGCAGCCGCTGCACCCCCGCGCCAAAAACTTTTTCCTCGCGCGCCTCGGCGTGATAGCCCTTCACCACGCGCACGCCGCCGATGGACTCCGTCAGCCGGCCCGTCACTTCGGCGTTAATTTTCGGTCGCGCGCGGAAAATCGGGCGAATGGTCTTGAACGCGCGGTTCAACGTCACGCCAAAAATGAAAAGGATGACGAACGCGAGCGCCGTCATGCTCACGCTGGTGCGCAGCAGGTACACCATGGCGAAAATCGCGGTCAGGATCCCACCCGCAAATTCCACCAGACCCGTGCCGATCAAGTTGCGCACGCCTTCCACGTCACTCATGATGCGCGAGATCAGCACGCCGGTCTTGTTCGCGTCGTAGAACGAAACGGGCAAGCGCCCGATGTGCGCCTGCACTTTTTCGCGCAGTTCGGAAATCATGCGCCAGGAGGATTTCGACAGCAGTTGCGTCAGAGCGTAGGAAGTAAGGCCTTGAATGACGGTCGCGGACACCACCACCAGCACGATCACTGGCAGCAGGCGCGCCTGGCGCTTCAGAATTACGTCGTCCAGGAAATATTTTGTGGAGGCCGGCAGTACCAGACCGGAAACGCGGTTGATGACCATCAGCCCGAAACCCACTGCCAGAATTCCGCGGCGCGGCCTGATCAGCGCCAGAACGTCCGGCAGCAGCTTCCAGTCAAATTTCGCCTTGGCCGGTTTGCCGTCTCCGCTATTCTTCTTTTCCTGGCGCTCCATCCGGTTGCCCATGCGTTCGACGCCGGGGCTGGCTTGTCTTCCGAGCATTCCTCACTATACCTCGAAACTCGCGCGACCTGCCGCAGCGCAAACGGGGCGAGTTCCCTGCCAAGAATTTGGAATAAAGTGCGTACCTGGTGAGATGCGGGCGACGGTCGCTGCGACGCAACTTTCGATCTTGGGCGCTCTTGGGCGCTCTTGGACGCTGCTAGATCCGCGAGACTTGTTTCCTCTGTGCCCTACGCGTTTCTCCGTGTTCTCCGTGTTAAGTCTTTGACTTTCTGTCAGAGCATCGCCCCCAGTTGTCCCGCCCCTGCACGGGTGATAAACTGCCCCGCATGGCCAAGAAAAGACCAACGCGCAAAAAGAAATCCGCGAAGAAACCACGCAAGCCCAAAAAAGAAATTGATCCGGAAGAAAAAGCCGGCGCCGAAAAAGTCCGCGCCAAAGAAGAAGGCCTCGCGCCGCAAAAAGCGCGCCCCCCGCTCGCCCGCCGAAGTCTCGAATCCCATTCTTTCGCCCAACCGTCGCGGACTGGGTCCCGGCGCTGGCGGACAATCCGGCGACATTCAAGGCCTCTCTCGCCGGGAGTCCGCTGATTCGGAGAGCGTCGAAGAATTAGCCGAAGAAGGACAGGACTACGAAGCGGAAGTGGTCAGCGGCGTGCAAAATGCCCGCGATCCCGACCAGGGTGAAGTAACTACGAAGGAAGTTCCCGAAGACGACGTGCCCACTGAATACGACGATCAATAATCAGCCGCGAACCAGCGGCCGGCGAAAAAAACTCCGGCGCTCGGCCCAAGACCGCTTGCGATCCTGGGTCGCGCGCAGTCCTGAGCCGAAGCACTCGAAGTTATCTTGCGCCGCGTCGTTCGCGTTGCACTACTTCACTCTACGTTGGAGTTAGCGTTGGCCTGCGGTGTGGGCCTTGGTGCGTTCGGGACGTTCGTTGCGCTCTTCACTGGATGAATTCTGAGAATCGTGCTCGGGCTGATCATGAAGCGTCTTCAGGAACCCATCTACTTCCGCCGTGGCCTTTTCCTTGGCGAGGCCGTAGCGTTCTTGCACGCGTCCGATGAGGACGTCGCGCTTACCGGCAATGACCGTAATATCGCTGTCGGTTAAGTGTCCCCATTTTTGCCGCACCAGCCCTGTAACCTGCTTCCATCGCCCTTCCAACTGATCAACATTCATTTCGATTTTCCCCTTTGCGATCGCTTGCGCCATCACTCGCCCCAAGTATTGACTTCGATCGCTGCGTTCGACATCCACCGGGTACACTCGCAATGCGCCTGCCAGCGCCACCACCAATTCCGAAGTGGAACGCGGAGACGGACTTACGCTCTTCGCAGCCTCTATCTGCCACGCTTCGCGCCGTCTGGCACCGTGTAAATTTGGCGTGGTTCTGATGGTTTCTCCTCAGCGCGTACGAGCCCCCCAAGGTCGCGCCCTTCATCCCGCCGCTTCCGATTCGCCTCGCCAAAAAGGAACGCCTTGCATTCTCGCCACTCCTTCGTGGCTGGAAATTGTTAGAATATTGTCATATCAAATCGCCCCGGGTAACCTTGCTCGCTACGGTTGCATCTGCTACACATGCGTCGAGATGCGATTTGAAATTTATCAATTTAAGCTCGCGTCAAAAGTTCGCGGCTCGGGTTATTAATCGCGCAATGCGAAACTCCGCCCGTACGGTCACGCCGGGTGGCTGTTTGGCCGGTGCAAAAACTGCGCGCAAAGCGCTGATTGCCGTTCCCACATCTGGTGCGAAGGGATAAGCCCATGAACAAGCGTGCATGTCTGGCAGGCATATTGGCTGTAGCCGGGGCCTTTGGGTTGACGTCGTGCGGTAGCGGCAGTCAGGTGCTGATCTCCATCAATACCGATGTATCGAATATCGAGACGTTCCAGACCGTGCAATTCTCCGCCAGCGTGAGCGGCACATCGAACACCGGCGTCACCTGGCAGCTCAGCTGCGGTACGACGCCGGCCTCGGTTTGCGGATCGATGTCCGGCAGTGGCTTGTACGTGGCGCCTAACACCGTGCCCACGATCAACGTACCAATTGTCGGGGGAAACAGTACTGAACCGGCCATGTTAACGGTCACCGCCATTTCGCAGGCCGATACTTCCGTTTCGAAGTCCGTAGGATTCACTATTGACTCGCTGAACATGCAGCCGTACACCGCGCCCGTTCCGCTTGGAACTTCGGGAGGCAACGCCAACGCGATTTGCCTTACTCCCGCTCCGGGATTCTGTTTCGGCGGAACGTTGGGATCGTTGCTGACAAGCAATGCGACTCCGCCTGCGCTCGTCATCCTGTCCAATAATCACGTTTTGGGTTTGAGCGATGCCGCAACCGTCGGGCAAGAAGTGACACAACCGGGCGTGATTGAAACAAACTGCTCGCTCGCAGGGACGATCAACGTCGCAACCGTGACAAACATTCTAAGTCTGCAGACGCAACCAATTCCGGCGTTTCCCGTGGACGTAACTACAGCGCAGATCACCTCCGGACAAGTGGACCTCAGTGGCGGCATTTTGGAATTGGGCGCGCTGAACGGCTCGAACGTCCCGCAGCCTGCTCCTCCTGTGGCCGGCTCGGGAATCACGACGGCGGTGGGGAAATTATTGGCGAAAAGCGGACGCACTACGGGCCTGACCTGCGCGACCGTTGAAAGCATCGATCTGACCGGGCAAGTCGTGGGGTATTCAGAGGGCTGCGCGACTGGCACCTCCTTCACTGTCACCTATAACGATGAGATCGAAGTCGCGAACATGTCCAACGGCCAAAATTTTATCGGTGATGGAGATTCCGGCTCGTTGGCCGTGGATGCGGCGACTGCGGAACCTGTGGCTCTAATGTTCGCCGGCAGCGAAAATAGTGCCATTGGAAATCCCGTCGCCGATGTCCTCAACGCGCTGCACACCAGCACCGGACACACCTACACATTTGTCGGCGGCGGGCAGCACACAGTACCCGGATGTGGTTTGCCAGGCCTCAGCTCCGTGAAGGTGACGCCGCAATCTGCCGCTGCACTTCCCGCTGGCACCGCGCAACGCGGTCAGGCGGCCGCCGCGAGCTACAGCACGCAAATTATGAATACCCCTGGCGTCTCGGCTTACGGTGGAGGCGGCAGCCTCGACGCGCCGCAAGAGCCGGCCGTGCTGATCTTCGTCGCGGCGGGCGCATCACGCGCCGGCATTCCTGTCACGATTGATGGTGTCCGCACGCGCCTCATCGAATCCAATTCCGCATCAGCGCGCGGCGCATTGAGCCCGCAGCAGAGCGCGCAGCTCGCGTCGCAATCGGAGCAGGCGCAAGCGATTGAACTCTCCGCCAGCGCCATCGAGCAAACCAAAACCGTGAAAGAACAGCACGTGACGGAGCTGATGAGCGATCCCGCGGTAATAGGTGTCGGCGTGAGCGCCAGCCTGGACAGTCCCGGCGATCCGGCGTTGATGATCTTTGTGCTGAAGGGCAAAGCGCATCAGACCATCCCCGCAAGCATTGACGGCGTGCGCACGCGCATCAAGGAAACCAGCCCGTTCCGCGCCAACGTCGCGCACCCGCTGAAATCCGCCACCGCCGCGGCCGGCTGCCACCTGCCGAAGAATGCGCCGGCGACGACGCTGAACGCCGCGCCCGCGACCATGCAGCCAAGCGCAAGCGCGCCAAGCCCGAGCGTTCAGCCGATCGCACTCACGACCACGCAGCGCTGACATGCGAAATTAATCCGTCGCGCTGATGATGGCCAGCTTGCAGGCTCGCTTGTGCGCCGAAGCGATGCGCGCCGGCAACGAAATCGGCGCGCTGATGTCGCGGGGCGGCACTCCAGACACCCGCAACTCTCTCCGCAGACTATTCGGCAAGTAAAACCCGGCGTTGGTGTGGGCAGAGCTTACTGAAGCGTTGCGAAGCTACTGCGTGTCTATCGTGCGCAGCGCGGTCTGTTCATCCGGAAAATCAGTGAACACCGTGTGCAGATTGGTCATATGCAGAATTTCTCGCGCCCGGGGGCTCAAATCCACGGCATGCAGTTCCGCATTATTCTTGCGCGCCGAATACAATCCCCGAATCAGCTGCCCGATTCCGGAGCTGTCCAGATACGAGACGTCGCGAAAATTCAGCAGCACGCGCTTGCGGCCGTCCTCGAACAGGTCCAAAAGCAATTCGTGAACCGCTTCTCCCTCGATCAACGTAAATCTTCCGCGTACATCCACCACCGTAACGGTTCCCAATTGACGTGTGCTTGCACTGAAACCCACTAATGGCCTCCCCACAGATGTAGCCGTTATCTTACCGTACAGCCAAGCAAATCCTGAAATCGTGGTGGCAGGCGTCGTGCTCGAGGTGGTGGGTCAATTAGCACATCGAGGTTCGACCGAGCGCCCGCGTCGCATGGCGCGATTCAGAGGAGCGGGGCATTCTAGCTGGCGGCTTCACGCAAAAGGCAAATGTGTGTCATATTGAACAGCTTTTAGCCTGGCGATTCGCCATAAGAAATGCGGAGACTATGACCACTACAACCGTCTTGCAGGGTAATGGTGTGCACAGCGGTCGGTCTGGCAAGAATCGGTTGAACTGGGCGATCGCGCCCGTCATGGTGATGTTTCACGTGGGCGCCGTGGCGGCACTCTTCTTCTTTAGTTGGACTGGGCTGTTCGTCGCGCTCTTTTTATTCTGGGTAACCGGGGGCTTGGGACTCGGCATCTGTTTTCACAGGCTGCTCACCCATCGCTCCTTCGCGACACCCAAATGGTTTGAGTACTTTCTTACGATTTGCGGCGTGGCGGCGATGGAGGGCGGCCCTCTGCTCTGGGTGGCCATTCATCGTAAACATCACCAATACGCCGACAAGGAAGGTGATCCGCACTCCCCGCGCGATGGCAAGTGGTGGTCGCATGCGGGTTGGGTCCTGGTTGGGAACGTGTTGCGCCAGGATGTTGCAACACTGAAACGCTACGTCCCCGATCTGGCCGAGGACAAGGTTCACGTCTGGCTCACAAAATACCATCTTGCGCCTATGGCTGTTCTCGCGGCTGTTTTGTTCGCTATCGGTGGATTTCGCCTGGTACTTTGGGGTGTTTTCTTGCGCACCGTTGTCGGGCTTCACGCCACGTGGATCGTCAACTCCGCCGGGCATATTTGGGGTTCGCGCCGCTTCCAGACCCGCGATACTTCAACCAACAATTGGTGGGTGGCGATGGTCAGTTTCGGAGATGGGTGGCACAACAACCATCACGCTTACCCGGTTTCGGCCCGACATGGGTTGAAATGGTATGAAATTGATTTCAACTGGTACACGATTTGGATTTTCAAGCAGCTCGGACTTGCTTCAGGCATCCATGACGGTCGGCCACCGGCCCACACGCAAGCCAACCGACCTGACTCCGGCCTGTCGGATAGCGCGACGGCCATCGCGAGTGTCAAGGGCGATGAGCCACGGACCAGACAATGGAACACGACTTCGTTACTGAGCTCCCGCAGTCTGGTGAGCCTCGATGGGTCAGGTAACCGGAAACTGAATCACTGGCTTGGCGGGCGTAGCACAGCCGGCGCGCTTGAAAACAAATCCTATGCCGTATAGCTATGATGATATTTCGGCCAGCCAGGTGTCCAGCAACTGCAATTGCTCAGGCGCGGGATTCACGAACGTCACGCCCATGCCCATCCCGTGTTGCACGTACACGATTTTGCCCTTCGTTTCGAACACGCCCTGATCGCGCGAAATGCGCACGTCGAGCCAAGTGCCTTCCGGCAGCGTGATCAGCACATCCACGTAGCATCCCTTGCGACTGATCTCGGAGATACGTCCGGAAATACGCGTGTCGCTTTCGGGCTCGCGCAGTTCGATGCTGGCGATGAGTGTGAAGCGCGGGACTTCGCGATGTTCGCGATAGGGTCCGCCGGGGTTGACAGGTGTACCGGAGAATGCGCCCATGAAGTTTTCTCCCAACCGCGCCAGAGTCTTTGCAAAAGACGATGGCGGATACTGTGCCAGAGTGGCACATCCCCGCAGCCGCCGCCACTTTTCTCTGCCCCCTTGACGCCAAAAATGAACCGCCGCTTTCTATTCGCCCTGGTCCGCGCCCGGCAATCCGCGCAGGTAGTTCGTCGCGTGCCGGCGAATCTCCGGCCGCTTGGCAAACGCGGCGTTCATTGCCTGATACTATACTAAGGCGTAACCTCGTATGATTTCATCGAGCTTGCGTACTTATACCCATGCCACATCGCGCCTGCTTTCGCTTTCTCGGCGCCCGGCGCTTGGCTCTATCTTGGACCTGAGATAACCTATGGCTGGCGCGGGGGGTTCGTTGCTACTGCTCCGTCGGCGGATTCTGGGGCTTCGGACTGTCTCATGTTTTCGGACCAATGTATTGCAGAAAAGGGAAACTGCTTCCAATTGAAAGCAAACCTGGGCAATTTTCGGCTTTCGTCTGTATTTTCGGCTCTCAAAGACGCAAAAAACGGACGCCGCCGCGGACCGTCGCGCAAGTTTCGCGTCCATTGTCGTGCACAAGATGATTTAGCAGGCGGGTAGCTTCATCCCCCTGCACCTTTAGGCTGCCGGAACCGCGGGGTTCCGGAGAAGGGTCGCGCACATGGAGCCAGGGACACGTTCAGGAGACCAACTTCGGGAGCTCCGCAGCCGTCTGGGCGTAACGACGCGGGAAGTGGAAGAACTGAGCAAGAAGATTGCCCTCGAGTCAGAGAACGAGGAGTTCTACATCTCCAACGCCTGGCTGACGCAGATCGAGAACCGGAATTCCGTCCCCAGCATCTATAAGCTATTCAGTCTTAGCGTAATCTACCGCACCAAATTCACCGACTTGCTCGCCGCGTTCGGCGTTCTGCTGGATCAGACGATGCGCTACCAACTTTCCACCCCCCTGCAGAATACACACCTCGCCACCCTGGAAGCTCCCGCCGACGGCAAGATGATGAACTTTCCGGTGCGCTTCGATCGCGGCTTCAACCTGGAAAAGACGAACCTGCTTTCGCGGATGGTGGAGCTGTGGGGCGAAGTTCCGATTTCGTTTATTCAGAAGCTGGACCTGCGGCACTGCCAGTACGGATATATTGGAACGGATGATTCTTCGATGTATCCGCTGCTGCGCCCCGGCTCGTTCGTGCAGATTGATAGTCACGTCAACCGCACGCACCCTTCACGCTGGCGGACCGAATTTGACCGGCCGATTTACTTCATTGAATTGCGCGATAGCTACGCGTGTTCCTGGGTCGAATTGAGAGGTTCGGAGCTCACCTTGGTTCCCCACCCGCTTTCCGGCTCAGCCATCCGGCAATTCCCTTACCCGGATGAGGCGGAAATTATTGGACAGGTAACGGGCGTCGCGATGCGCCTGGTTTCGGTCGAGCGTCCAGACGCGACTCCAAAATAGCCAAGGCCACTTTCAGGTTGGAAAAAACAAGCTCGCTGGATAATGAATCGATTCCCACCGGAACCGCCACGCGATACGGTTCCAGTCCCTGCCACGCGACGATGAAATCGTTGGGCGCGACGCGCGTGCTTTCCAGGTAGGTTTGCAATTCGTGGACTATTTCTTCCAGCGAGGCACCCACCAGTTCCTCAAAAGCCTCGCGGTGGCACCCCGCCAGCGCTTCGCACGCGGCCTCCTCTGAAAAACGCAGCGCCAGCCCCTGGTGGTAATACAAACCGGTGTTGTAGTCGCGCGTGGAAGCCAGGTAGATCAATCTTTCCAGCGGCTGCGTCATTTCCGCCAACGTGCGCCGGCGCAGATCGTCCGCCGCCGCCAGCACGTCCATGTGTTTGGCTGGGGAGCTCATAGGCTAAATCGCCGCTCCGTCGCCGGCCGAATTGTGCCGGAACGATTCCAGTGCCGGCGGATTCAGGAACGCCAAAGATTTTTCCGAAGCCGCGCACACGCGTCCGGCGGCAGACGTCAATATTCCCACCACCGCTCCCGCGCCGTACGGTCCACGCGCGTTCAACAGGATCCGCAACGCGCGGCACGCCAGCAGCAGCAAGGTGAAATCCAGAGCCAGGCGGATTTCCGTCGGCAGGCTCAGCTTCGCGTGCAAACGCGAATAACCCAGGTGGAACTGCATCAGGTTGCGAATTTCACAGCGCACCCGGCGCACCCACATCAACGAAATCCGCTTACGCTCCTGCAAGAATAACTCGCCGATTTCTCCGGGACTGGCCGCCATCACGTAACGAAAATCCTCGCGGTCAAATATTCGTTCGATCAAATTTTCCGGCAGCAATCCCAATTGCAGCGTGCGCAAGGCCTGCCGCGCCTCCACGAACTGCCGCCCGCATCCTTCCACCGGCGCGCCTTCCCTTCTTGCCAGCAGCCAGAGGATTACCAGCAGGCCGATACCGACCAGTAGATAGAGCAGCAGGCCGATCATGACCGCGCCACCCCGCGCAGACTGGAGCGCACCGATTGCAATTGCGCCCGCGTGTCGTGCGCCAGCGCGTCGTATCCCGCGTCGTTCCTCTCCGAGACGGGGGGAGCCGGGTTCGGGCTGTAAGACCATAGCGCCACCGTCCACACGATCAGAGCAAAAAAATACGATATCGTCTGCAAATTACCCCAGCCAGCGTTGAAGCGCGGTCCCAAAAAAGAGCGCAGCTCGAGGGTGGTCAGACTCACGCCCACATACGCGCCGAAACCCACGATCATGCCGGTGACATTCTTGCCAAGCTCAATGCGATAGTAAAAAACGGTCGCCAGAACCGTGGCCAGCACCAGGGCTTGGATTACACGCAGATCCCGCTCCAGCTCCACCGTGGCGTTTACGGTGGACCAATCCATGCGCCGCGCCACATGCCATTCCACATAACAAAAAGTCACGGCGAACACCGCGCAGCTTGCCAGCCGGGCAATTCGTTCTGCTCCGGGATAATCAGCCAGCGCTTGTCGCACGATTTCGAGCACCACAGCGCAACCCATCGCCAGCGTCGCAAATTGCGTGGGCCAATACCATGCCTCGTAGAATGACAGGGACAGCGAGTGCCCGATGTACAGTCCCGCGGAGACGGTGAAAATGCAGAAAATGTAAGCGTAAAAATAGAAGTACTTGATGAGCGTTTTGGTCCGCGCGGCGCGCACCAGCAGCAGCAATTCAATCAACAATCCGGCCAGCCACAGAAGCAAACTTAACATGTCTGTCACTGGCGCAAATCGTAGCACAAAACCGGGAGGAGAATTAGCGCTTTCTCCTCCCGGTCAGCACGTTCCGTTCGCCTGTTTACTCCGCCAGCACTGCATGGAACCCCTCGGTCAGACCGCCGCCTTAGGCGGAACCGGGGGTTGCGTGCCATCGAAGAACGCTGCCTTGGGCGGAACCGGCGGTTGCGTCCCATCCAGCATCCACGCAAACACTTCCATCATTTTGGGCGGGACAGGGGGTTGCGTGCCATCCAGAAACGCTGCCTTGGGTGGAACTGGCGGCTGCGTTCCATCCAGCATCCGCGCAGACAATTCCATCACTTTGGGCGGGACAGGGGGTTGCGTGCCATCCAGAAACGCCGCCTTGGGTGGAACCGGCGGCTGCGTTCCGTCAAGAATAGCCGTCAAGATGTTGTGCGACCGCACGTTACAAGGGGCCACGCTGGCCACCAGGCCGGAAATCACAAAAAAGAATACAACTGCTCTAGCCGTCCGGTTCATGGAAGTCTCCTGTTTTTTGCTCTTAGGCGCGTTTAAGCGCGCTGCGACGGTACAGGACGAGACCGGATCGAGCGTCGCGCGGCGGGAAATGCTTGGAATGCAAAGCAGGAATCGCGGTGGCACGCGAATTCGGCGAGAACCAGCGGGAAGACGGAGGGCGGGCAACCGTACCGCACCGTCCATGACGGCATCGTCTGAGCCGTAGTTCCTGCGGAGGAGACCACAAGTTATTACTCTGGTTACTAGGCCCTTATGCCGTTACCACAATGGAACCCCTGCGGTACATACGTATATCCCCCCTTTCCCAGCTCTGGCATTCTTGATCGAGTCGTACACCAGCGAGGACCTATGCCGGATATTCATGCTCAGAGCTCGGCGCCGATGGACCGTCCGTCCGCTCCGCATTTCGAGCCGGAACAGATCCGCGAGCATTTGCATCATCTGGATCGCCGCCAATGGTGGCTGTGGTCCACTACGGTCGCCGTGATTCTATTGCTCACGCTAGCCGTGGCGTCCTTCGCCTTCCCCGCGATGCTCAGCCACGACGAGACTTCCTATTCGTTCTATTTGAACCAGGCCGTGCGCGCGCTGGTGGGGCTCGTTCTGGTGTTCAGCGTCTATTTGATCTATCAGCAGGTCCAGCTCATGCGCCTCCGTCACGAAGTGGCGGACCAAATGCAATCCCTGGCTAAGGTGGAGACTCTCGCATCAGAGGTTTACAAACTCGCGGCGCTAGATCAGCTCACCGGGCTTTACAATCGCCGTTCCGGTGAACAGCGTCTGGCGCAGGAGATCAGCCGCGCGCAACGCCACGGCCGGCCGCTCACCGTTCTGCTGATGGATCTGGACGGCCTGAAACAAGTTAATGACCGGCACGGCCACGCCGCGGGCGATACCGTGCTAAAGGGTTTCGCCGATCGCCTGCAGCGCGCCATTCGCGGTTCCGATCTGGCCGTGCGTCTGGGCGGCGATGAGTTCATGGCCCTGCTGCCGGAATGCCGCTCCGAGGAGGTTCGGCACGTCCTGGGCCGCTTGGAGGGCCTGGAGTTCGAATTCGATGATGAAAAGATGCGCCTACAGTATTCCCGCGGCTGGACCGACTATGCCGCCGGCGAAACGCCACAGGAACTCCTGAAACGCGCCGACACCGCTCTCTATGAGAACAAACGCGCCGGGAAACGCAGAGTGGTAGCGACGCTGCAAACGCCCGTCGCGCAGTCGTCGATCTAGCGGCCGGTCCACTTTCCGGCTGCCGGGCGCGGTAACTTCGCTCGCGGATTCGTGCAGGGACGCGTCAAAACGCGCGTTTCACAACAAAAATGTTCTGGTGAGGAACAATACTCGAAAAATCGCTTGCGCCATTTCGAGGGTTACTCGTAAGATACGCCCTAGTTAGAGGAAAGATACCATGCCCAAAGAGAAACCAAAGGTTAACATCGGGGAAGTAATCAAGTCCTACCGCGCCGACCGCGGCTTGTCTCAAGGCGATATCGAACGCCGCACCGGCCTCCTCCGTTGCTACCTGTCGCGCGTCGAGAACGGCCACACCGTTCCCTCGCTCGAAACTCTTGCGAAAATTGCCGAGGCCATGGAAATCTCCCTCGCCGATTTTTTCCCCGGTAGCGATACGCCTGGGGACCGCGAAACGCGGAAGATGCTAGGCGAACTCTCCGAAGAAGAAATTCGTTTCCTCGCCGACATCAAAAAATATTCCACGACCCTCTCCGACGACGACAAGAAGCTCGTCCTGGCCATGATCCGCAAAATGGCCACCATTACCCCGCCCCCATCGCGTGTAAACGGCAAATCCGCCAACATCGGCCGACGCCCCGAATATTAGTCGGCAAAGCGACTCGCTGCGCGCGAGGTGTATGTGGCGTCAGCATTCTGGCAATACTTATCAGGGACCGTCGGTTTGCTGGTAATGCCTCCGCTTTGCTGGATTTCATTGGCGATTGGCTTTAGGTCGCTCACCAGACGCCCTGAAACTCACGCCTGACTGCTCCTAGCCGCATCTCCCCGAAATCCGTTACAATAGACAGGACATGACACAGAAGCGTCACAAAACCGTAGGCGTAAAGGTCGGCAAAATTCAGGTCGGCGGCGGCGCCCCCGTGGTCGTGCAGTCCATGACCAACACCGACACGGTTGACATCGCCTCCACCACCCAGCAATGCCTGGAACTAGCCCAAGCCGGCTCCGAACTCGTCCGCATCACCGTAAATATTCCCGAAGCGGCAGCCGCCGTACCCGAAATCAAAAAACGCCTGCTCGATGCCGGCTGCGACGTCCCGCTCATCGGCGATTTTCATTACAACGGCCATGTGCTGCTGACTAAATATCCCGCCTGCGCCAGCGCGCTCGATAAGTTGCGCATCAATCCCGGCAACGTCGGCGCCGGGCAGCGCCGCGACGAACAATTTTCCACCATCTGCAAAGTCGCGCGCGATCACAACAAGCCCGTGCGCATCGGCGTGAACGGTGGCTCGCTGAATCAAGAATTAGTCATGCGCAAGATGCAGGAAAACACCGACAAAGACCTTGGCAAGTCGTCCGAAGAAATCATCAACGAGTGCATGGTCCTCTCCGCCCTGCAATCCACCGCGCTCGCCCTGGAATGTGGCCTGCGCAAAGATCAAATTATTATTTCCTGCAAAGTTTCGCGGCCGCACGATCTGGTCGCCATCTATCGCGACCTTGCCGCCAAGACAGATCAGCCGCTGCACCTGGGCCTCACCGAAGCAGGCATGGGCGCAAAAGGTCTGGTGTGGTCTTCCGCCTCGATGGGCATTCTGCTCGACGAAGGTATCGGCGACACCATTCGCGTTTCGCTCACGCCGCGTCCCGGCGGCGATCGTCGCGACGAAGTCTATGCCGCCTGTGAGCTGCTGCAGTCGCTCGGGCTGCGCAGTTTCGCGCCCAGCGTCACGGCTTGCCCAGGCTGCGGACGCACCACCAGCACCACCTTCCAGGAATTAGCGGAAAGCATTCAAGGATACATTCGCGACAAAATGCCGGAGTGGAAGCGTTACTACGAAGGCGTGGAAGATATGAAGCTCGCCGTGATGGGCTGCATCGTCAACGGGCCCGGCGAATCCAAAGCCGCCAACATCGGCATCAGCCTTCCTGGGACCGGCGAAGCCCCGCGCTGTCCCGTCTATATTGACGGCAAACATTTCAACACGCTGGAAGGCACCTACGACGAACTCTCCGCCGCCTTCCAAAAACTGGTGGACGATTACATCTCGACAAAATACGCGAAGCGCGAGCACCCGCTCCCCGAAGTGACCGTGCCGCCGTCCGCAGCCGCAGCAGCCGCAAAATCGTCACTCCGCGTCCTGGCATAGGCCATTTCAAGCGCCGCGGGTCGCCGCTGCCTTCGTCGCAAAATCAGCCTCACCGTAAATCGCGCCGGGCGGCGCGTGCCTGTTCCACTTCGGCGACGCCGGAATCACGCGCGCAATGATTTGCGCGCAGTGCGGCAACGTGCCTCGACGGCGACACCGAAGTCCAATTCCGATCCAAACGCTATGGGGCGCTATGGGGAGTTGCGATCGTTTTGTTGCACACGGCTGTGGTGGCGGCTGTAGGCGAAATAGACAACCAGGCCGATTACCAGCCAGATGACCAGGCGAGCCCAATTGACCCAGCCCAGGTTCACCATCATATAGACGTTGATGGCAACGCCCAGCCCAGGGATTAGCGGGACGAGCGGCGTACGAAATGGGCGAGGTTGATTGGGATTCGTATAGCGCAGAACGATAATGGCGATGCAAACGATGACGAAGGCGAGAAGCGTGCCGATATTAACCATTTTTCCGAGCTGGTCAATGGGGGTGATGCTGCCGACGATCGCGGCGAGCAGGCCGACGAGAATGGTGGTCTTGTACGGCGTGCGGAACTTGGGATGAATCGCGGCGAAAAACTTGCGTGGCAGGAGGCCGTCGTTGGCCATGGCGTAGAGCACGCGGGTCTGGCCTAGCAACATCACCAGCATGACGCTGGTGAGTCCGGCAAGCGCGCCCGCGGTGATCACGGTGGAGGCTGTGTTCAAGCCGTGATCGAGAAAGGCAACTGCCAGCGGCGCCTCGATGTTGATCGACCTCCAGGGCACCATGCCGGTGAGCACGAAAGCCACGAGGATATAAAGAATGGTGCAGGCCACCAGCGAGGCGATGATGCCGATGGGCAAGTCACGCTGCGGATTCTTGGCTTCCTGGGCGGTGGTGGAAACGGCGTCGAATCCGATGTACGCAAAGAATATGTAGGCGGCGGCTTTCCATATGCCGCCGACGCCCATGGGCGCGAATTCGGCCCAGCTGTGGCCGATGTTGGTGCTGTCCACGTACTTCAGACCCAGGAGGATGACGAACAGGACGACGCCGACCTTGATGACCACGATGGTGGCGTTGAAGTTGGCGCTTTCCTTGATGCCGATCACCAGAACCGCGGTGATGATCAGCGCGATCACGAAGGCCGGCAGGTTGAAGCCAAAATCGAAGCCGAAAATGCGCGGCGCGGCCACCAGGTCGTGCGCTTGGCGGAGCAGATCCGGCGAGGGCATGTCCGTCAGCGCGTGCACGCTATCGGAAAATGCTCTCGTGGTGATGCTGAGAGAGGGGTTGGCGGCGTGGACCTGGGCGCGCGCCAGCATGTTTTCAGCGGTGGCGAGCGCCGTCCAGTGGTCGTAAGCGAGCCACAACGGCATCTTCAGGCGAAAAATATGGAGTAATTCGACGAAGTGGTTTGACCAGCCTGAGGAGACGGTGCTAGCACCCATGGCATATTCCAGCGTCAGATCCCAGCCGATGATCCAGGCGAGGAGCTCACCCAGCGCAGCGTACGCGTAGGTGTACGCGCTGCCCGCGAGTGGAATCATCGCCGCGAATTCCGCGTAGCACAGCCCCGCCAGGACGCATCCGAACCCCGAGACGATGAAGGATATGGTGAGCGCCGGTCCAGCGTAGGTGGCTCCCAGGCCGGTCATCACGAAAATTCCTGCGCCAATAACCGCGCCAACGCCGAGCGCGGTGAGCGACAGCGGCCCGAGCGTGCGTTTCAGGGTGTGCTCGCCAGTATCCGCCGCTTCGCGCAGCAGCATATCCATGGGCTTCTTTTTGAACAGCGGATTGCTCATGCGGTACGTCCTCCCCGAAATTGGCGCCTAACCCAAACCAAAGGCGCTACAGATGAACACGGATGCGGACGGATGAAGACCAAAAATCTCAAATCCACCGCATCAGCCACGGGCCGTCACAGCCTGCGCCGCTACGGCTAGATACTCGCGCGCGCGTTGTGCAGGGTCTGGCGCGTTCAGCAAGTCGCTGATCACCGCGACGGAATCGGCGCCGGCGCGAAAGACTTCACCGGCGGACTGTACCGTGATGCCGCCGATGGCTACAAGCGGTTTCCGCGTTAATTTCCTGGCGGCGCGCAGAAACTCGAGCCCGACGACCGGGTCCGGATTCGCTTTAGTGGCCGTCGGAAAAATTGGGCCTACGGCTATATAGTCCGCCGAAGTGCGCTGGGCGGCGCGCAATTGCTCGAGATTGTGTGTCGAAATCCCAACCCATTGCGGAGCGGGACAGAATTGGCGCGCGGCGGCGACGGGCAGGTCTTCTTGGCCTACGTGCACGCCAGCGGCTGCGGCGATGCTGGCGATGTCCGGGCGGTCGTTGACGATGATGCGGACGGCGACCGGAGCGGCAGCGACCAACACGCGGGACATTTCCTGGAATTGGCGCGGCGGGAGGTGTTTGGCGCGGAGTTGCATCAGCTGCACGCCGGCCGCAGCAAGCACCCGGGCGAGCGTTAAAAGTGATTCGGTTGGCTGGCCGGGTGTGGCGTCGAGGATGGCGTACAAAGCCGGAAACAACCTGGCCTCCGCGCTACTTCGCTGCGACAGCCAGCGAACGGTCAAGAAAATGAGTGTCGAACTTTCCGGCGATGAAATCCGGGTCCGCCAGGATTTTTTTGTGCAGCGGGATGGTGGTCTTGATGCCTTCTACTATGAAACCTTCGAGGGCACAGTTCATTCTGGCGATAGCTTCGGCGCGGTCGTTGCCGTGGGCGATTATTTTGGCGATTAGGGAATCGTAGTAGGGCGGGATCACCGCGTCGGAGTAGCTTGCGGTGTCCACTCGAACGCCGGGGCCGCCGGGAACGCGAAAAGCGGTGATGCGACCCGCGGAGGGGACGAAGGTCTCGGGATCTTCGGCGTTGACGCGGCATTCGATGGCGTGGCCGCGAAATTCTATTGGGCCCAGGATGTCGGTGAGTTTTTCTCCGGCGGCTACGCGGATTTGGGATTTCACCAGATCTACGCCGGTAACCATTTCGGTGACGGGATGTTCCACCTGAATGCGCGCGTTCATTTCGATGAAGTAGAGTTCACCGGATTCTTCGCGCAGAAATTCCACGGTGCCTGCGCTGGAGTAGCCGAGTTTTTTGAGCGCGTCCACAACTTGTTTGCCGATGCGCTTGCGCGTGGCCGCGTCCATGGCCATCGAGGGCGATTCCTCGAGGACTTTCTGGTGACGGCGCTGCAGCGAGCATTCGCGCTCGCCCAGGTGCACGACGTTGCCATGCTTATCGCCAAGGACTTGGAACTCGATGTGGCGAGGGTGCTCGATGAGCTTTTCGATGTAAACGTTGGGGCTGCCGAAAGCCTGCTGGGCTTCCGCTTTGGCGGTTTGAAACAGGGGGATCAGCTCGCGGGCGTTGCGCACAATGCGCATGCCGCGCCCGCCACCGCCTTCGGCAGCTTTGATCATCACGGGATAGCCGATTTCGGCGGCGATCTTCTTGGCGGCGTCTTCGTCAGGGACTACGCCGGCGCTGCCGGGAATGATGGGCAGGCCGGCGGCGGCCATGGCCTCGCGGGCTTTGTCTTTTTCACCCATCAGGCGAATGGCGTCGGGAGCTGGGCCAATGAAAGTGATGTGCGAAGCTTCGCAAACTTCGGCGAAGTTGGCATTCTCGGAGAGAAAGCCGTAGCCCGGATGGATGGCGTCCACGTTGGCGATTTCGGCGGCGCTGATTACCTGCGGAATGTTCAAGTAGCTTTCGCTGCTGCGCGGCGGTCCGATGCAGATGGCTTCATCGGCGAAACGCACGTGCAGCGAGTTGCGGTCGGCCTCGGAATACACAGCGACGGTCTTGACGCCCAGTTCCCGGCAAGCGGAAAGGATGCGCAGGGCGATTTCGCCGCGATTGGCGATCAGGATTTTTCGGAACATGGGCCTCGGAGAAAACTCAACTGCAACGGCGAACGCAAAGCCGGCCGCATATTTATTTTTTCCGGTGGGGGCGTATGCCGAAGAGGGCTTCGCCGTATTCTACCGGATGACCGTTCTCGACGAAGATGCGCACCACTTCGCCGGCTGCGTCGGATTCGATTTCGTTCATTAATTTCATGGCTTCGATGATGCAGAGCACCTGGCCGGTTTCCACTTTCGAGCCGATGGAGACGAATGCATCGGCATCAGGGCCGGCGGCTACGTAAAACGTGCCGACAATCGGCGACTTCACGATGTGCAAGTCCTCGGCGCGCATGGCATCGGCGGCAGGCTCGCGCGGTGCCGCGGCAGACGCGGCAGCGGACGCTGCGCCAGACGCTGAGGACGATGCGTGGCTCGCGTGCGGCGCTGCCGACGCGACCACGATTTCCGGAGCCTGCGCCGCCGGAAAGCCGTAAGCGGGCGAAGACGGTTTTTTCAGCCGGATGCGAAAGCCCTGGCGCTCGTATTCAAACTCCTCGAGCCCATGCTTGCGCATGAAGTCCAGTAGCTTTTCGATTTCGGGGAGGTCCACGCCGTGCACGGGCGAGCTGGCTGCTGCCTTGGGAGTCGTTTTTTTCGCCATTTAGAGTTCTAGAAATTCCCGGGAAGCGCTGGTCAAGACTTCCCCGCCCTGCGAGGTTACCAGCACTTCATCTTCGATGCGAATGCCACCCAGGCGCTCAACGTACACGCCCGGCTCAACGGTGACGACCATTCCCTCTTCGAGCAAGGTTTCCTCGCCACGGCCCAGCCGCGGCATCTCGTGAATTTCCAGGCCCAAGCCGTGCCCGGTGCTATGAGTGAAGTAACGTTCCAGACCCAAACGCTTGAAAACCTTGCGCGCTGCAGCGTCTACGGACGCGGCCGAAACTCCTGGCCGGATGGCGGCCATAGCGGCTTCCTGGGCTTCCAGGACTGCGTCGTAAAGGCCGCGCACTTTAGCACGTACTGCGGCAGAAGACCGCCCCAGGAAGACGGTACGTGTCATGTCGCTACAGTAGTCGCGCAGTATAGCACCCTGGTCAAGGACGACCAACTCGTTTTTCCTGAGGAGCTTGGCCGTGGGTCGCGCGTGGGGCCACGCGGAGCGCGGGCCGGAGGCGACGATGGTTTCAAAGGATGGACCGCTCGCTCCTCGCAGCTTCATGGAGCGTTCGATGTCCGCAGCGACGGCCAGCTCGGAGATTCCGGGCTTGACGTTGCGGACGGAGGCAGTCCAGACGTCGCTGATCAGGCGCGCGGACTGACGCATAAGGGCTAGCTCGTCGGCATCTTTCACGGCGCGCAGCCGTTCGATTAGATCTGGCGCCTCCAGCCAGCGCAAGCGTGCGCCCGCCGCGAGCTGCAGCGACGTTTTCTGGGCCACAGTGAGCTGCGCCGGCGCAAAGGCCAGGCGGATGGTGCTGCGCCGCGCCTTCAGAGCCTCTCCTAAAGCGCGGATCAAGCCATGCGCGGCGATGACCGTGGAAGCGTCCTGAACCTCCTGGCGAGCCTGCAGGGTGTAACGGCTATCTGTAAACAGCGTGGCGCGAGAATGTTCGACCAGCAGGATTGCGGCGCTGCCCGTGAAACCGCAGAGATAGCGGATGTTGGGGAGGTGGGTGACGAGAAGCGCGTCGGAGTTGAGGGCGGAAAAAGAAAGCCGGAGCCGATGGATCCGGCTCCGGGCTGATTTCGCATGCACGGTTTTTTGGGCCACTTGCGGCTGTCGAGCTCCTCTCTTCTGTGCTGCGACTAACCCGGCAAAATGCGCGGGGTGAGGAAGAAGAGAAGTTCCTGGGCCGTGGAGCTGACCGTGGTGTGCTTGAACAGGTTGCCAACGACCGGCAAGCTGCCGAGCACCGGGACTTGCTGAATGTCCGTGCGCTGCTGGGTGACGATCACACCACCGATAACCATGGTCGCGCCGTCGGCGACCAAGACTTTGGAGGTGGCTTCCTGCGTGTCAATGGCCGGAATGCCTTCGACGCGCGGGATGGAAGAGTCAATCTGGTCGTTCTTGACGTCCACGTCCATGTAGATGGTGCCGTCAGAGGTGATCTGCGGCGTGACGTCGAGCTCGAGGACCGCGTCAACGAACTGCACTGAAACCGTGTTGTTGACGATGGTCTGCACCGGGATCTTGGTACCTTGCTTGACGATTGATTTCTGGTTGTTCTGGGCAACGATCTTGGGCTTCGAGATCAGCTTGCCGACGCCACGATCTTCCGCCGCGGTGATAACCATATCGAGCGCAAAGTTGGCGTTTGCGAACGAATAGCTAAAGCCGCTGGTCGGCGTGGCCGCGCCCAAGTTGGTGAGCAACGGCGCGGAGCCAGACGTCAACGGCGGGGTGCCTACCGCGAACGGCGGAGCCGGAGTGTGAATAATCGGGCTGGTGCCGACAGCGGACGCGCCACCGATGGTGCTGCCGTGCGCGCCGAGTCCGAGACCGAATTGGGTACCGATTTCACGAGAGAAGGAACGGTTGGCCGCGACGACGCGCGCTTCGATTTCCACTTGCTGCGATTTGCGGTCGAGCTGGCGCAGGAGGTTATCGAGCACCGGCAGAACCGTGGGAATGTCGCGGATGATCAAAGTGTTGGAGCGGCTATCGGCCAGGATATCACCGCGCGAAGAGAGGAACTTCTTCAGCGTGGGAACCATGTCCGAAGCCTTGGCATAGCTGAGCACGCGCGTGGTGGTGACCACGTCGGCGGACTCGGCCTGCGCCTTGGCGAGATCTCGGTTCTGTTCCGCTTCGCGCTTCAGGGTTTCCTTGGTGGCGATGCGCAGAACGTTGCCGTCGAGCTGCTTGTCGAGATCGTTGTTCTTGAGCACGATGTCCAGGGCTTGATCCCACGGTACGTCGTCCAAAACGATGGTGAGGCTGCCCTTGACGGCAGGGTCCACGACGACGTTCAGGCCGCTGATTTCGTGGATCAGGCGGAAGAAATCGCGCAGGTCCACATCTTTCAGGTTGACGGAGATGGGTTCACCGGAATAGTGCCCGGCTGCCGCGGGAGTGGGCGCCTGCTGCGCCGCGGTGGAAGCTGCCGGCGCGGGAGCCGCGGTGTTGTCGCTGATTTCGGTGTAGCCCGTATTGGCCGAGACCGGTTTGGCAGCGGCTGGTTCGGGCTGGTGCACGGGCGCGACCGGCACGGCCAAGGCCGCGGAGGTCTGCGTCAACGCACTGGGAAGAGCGGACACCGGCGTCGGAATATTCTCCGGAGCGCTCGCCGGAACTGCCGGAGCGCGGATCGCCTTGGTGGTGGTGACGTCGTCTGCCTGGCCATTGGCCGCCGGAGCAGAGTCGCTGGAGCCACCGGAAGCAGGGGTAGCGGCTTCGGCGCGGAAGGCGACGGTGACGGCGTTGCCGGAAGCATTCACGTTATAACGAGCAGGCGTGCGCAGATCAATCACGATGCGCGAGACTTGCGGCGTGAATTGCGCCAGGCGAATTTCCTTCACGGGATCGAGATTGCTGGCGATTTGTTTTTCACTGGTTTTCAGACGCGCGCCAGAAAAATCGAGCACGATGCGATCCGGATTATGCAGACGGCTGACGTGGTATGTGAGCTTGGCGTTGCCAACCACATTGACTTCGGTCTGCGCGCCAACCTGCGCCAGGTTCACCTGTTCAATATTCTGAATGTCGGTGGCGGGCGCCGTGGCGTCCGAGGGCTTCGCCGCGATGGGCTTCAGCGTTGCGGGCGCAGGCTTCGTGCCAGCAAGCTTCGCGATGGGTGCAGCCGTGCTGACGGCAGGCTCGACAGAGGCGTCGGCGTTACCGTTCGCGGAAACAAATAGCGTCAGCTCGTGATTGCCATTGCGCGCGAGGCGCGGCGTAACGCCGGGCCGCAGCAGGATTTCCAAGCGCACCACGGGCTTTTGCCCCGCGGAATACGTGGTTAGCCGGTAGCTCTTCACCAGCTCCGAGGGCACCACGCGCGCGCCGGAAGTATCACCGGCCGAGACGCCAGACAGGTCGAGCACATAGAGGCTCTCGCTGGGGCGGTACGTGGTGTATTCGAACGGGCCGTTGGCCTGAGCATCCAGGGTCACGGCACCATCCTTCACCACGGCCTTCACATGCACCACCGGCGCATCACTCGCCGATAGCGCTCCATTCGTCAACATCAGGGCTGCCGCCACGAACGCAGTCAGGCCCCACGCCCTCCGCATAATCCTCATTGCTGCTCTCCTGCACTCGGGTAGATTCGTTTCGTAACGATTTTCTCGACTGATTTCCCGAAAGCATCTTTAGAAACTTCCTTGAACGTGACACCGTCCAGGCCAATCTTTTCCACATCGCCGTCGTAAAGTTGGTCGCCCTCACGAAGGAAATAAACGCGTTGATCGGGATTGGTGACGACCGCGAACATGCCGTTGGGGGAGCGAACGGCGCCGTCCACGCGGATGGTTGCGACCACGAGGCCGGCTTTTCCCGGAGGCAGTGGCGGGCCACCGCCCGGCTTGTGTTCATTGACCAGCGGGACGAAAGGATCGCGCTCGGCGATCTTGACGACCGCCGGATTGGGGGCCGCAGCGTTGGCGTCTGGAGCGGCCTTGGGCGCCGCAGCTGCCGCTTTCGCTTTGTGCGCCGACTTTTTCGCCGGCTTGGCCTGCTGCGCCTGAGGCTGTGCCTGGGCCCAGGTTCCTGGGACGAGGCAAAGCGACAGTGCCAGCGCGGTAAAGAACAAGTTGAATGCCTTTGGCAGTCTCATCGTTGTTATCGTCCTATCGCTTTGCCGGCGTTGCAGCTGCCGCCGTAGGAGCCGGAGCGTCTGACGCCTTCGAAAAGAAAGTGGTAACGGTCATGATCCCGACAACGGAAGTTCCGGGAGTCATGCGATATGTGCCGCCCGCTTTGGTGGCGGCGCTGGTGAGCTTCAAATCGCCGACGTTGATGATGCGTGAGAGCCTGCCCAGCTTGGAAAAGAAATCCAGCACTGCGAAATACGGTCCATCGCAATCAATTTCAAAAGGCACCTCGAAGTAAAACTGCTTCGGGGCGATGGGCAGACCCTTGAGGCGGCGAATGGAGACGCCGGAACTGGTGGCCGCGCTCTGGATCATGATGATGAATTCATCCACCTTCTTGTCTTCCGGAACGATGGTCTGAAGGGTGGCGAGCTGCTTGGAAAGCGCATCCATTTCGGATTGCAGTTCGGCGCGGCGCTGCTTGTAAACACGCAAGCTGGCGACGTCGGCTTCGAGCGGCTTTTCCTCCTGCTGCGCGGCTTCCAGATCATTGCGCACCGAGGCCACCGGAGAACCGGGTACGTAGAACCCTGCAGCAATCAAGACAACGGCGAGCCCCAGGAAGAACAGAGCCTGAAGTGGCCAGGGCCAATCTCGAAAAGCGGTAGCCATCGCTAACTCCTCCCCTTGGGCGCGGGCTGCGGGGGCGTGGTGCTGCTGGTGCCAGCCGCGGGCTTCGTCTGGGGTTGACCCGAAACGGGTGCCGCCTGAGCGATCGCGGCGGTCATGATAAAGCCGTAGGTGGTGACGGATTTGGCCACGTCGTCCTCTTTCGCTTCGTCGATCTCAATCTTGTCAAAGTAGCCAGAGCGCTTCATCTGGGTGATGAAGTTAGCGATGGAGTTGATGCTGCCAGCCTCCCCGGTCAGATGGAGCGAATCGCCGGTGCGGTCCAGTGATGTGAGCCAGAGCTGATCCACGCGCACCACGGTGTTGGCGACCATCTGCAGCAATTCCTGAGCACCGGTGCGGTTCTTCTGTAAGCCTTCGATCACGTCAATCTGCGTCTTCAGCGCCGCCTTCTGCTCTTCGAAGCGGTCCACCTCCTGCTTGATCTGCTGCAGGTTGGTGCGTTCGGCTTTCAGGGCGGCGATGTGCGCGTTGGTCGAATCCAGCTGGTGCTTCTGCGAATAGTAGGTGACCGAGAGCACGATGAGTGCGATAGCCAGGGCGGCGACTCCCAGCAAAATCTGCAGCGTGGACTCTAGCGGCACCGATTGCTTGGTGGCCTTGGGACGGATCTGGCCCAGTAAGTTGATGCGGATCATGGCGTGTCAAAGCTCCTCAGCGCCAGGCCCACAGCGATCGCCAGGCGCGGCGCCAACTCACGGATCTGGCTTTCATCGTGACGCCCAGGATTGATTGCTATTTTACGGAACGGATAGAGTTCCTCGACCGGCATGGCAAATTCTTCCTTGAGCAGGTCCAGCAAGCCGGGAACGCGAGCCGTGCCGCCGGCAACGTAAATGCGGCGGATATTTTCACCGCTGGCGGTCGCGCGGAAGAAGTCGAAGGTCTTTTGAATTTCCAGGATCAAAATGTCGGAGACGGAGCGCAGAATGGCGGTGCGCTGTTCTTCGTTGACGCCAGCCAAGGTACCGCCCATCTTCAGTTTTTCGGCGTCTTCGAAGCTCAGGTCCAGTTCCTTCTGCAGCGCGTCGGTATATTGATTGCCGCCGACCGAAACGTCGCGCGTGAACAACGGCGTCCAGCCGCGCACGATATTGATATTCATCACGCTGGCGCCGACGTTCAGCAGCGCCACCACCTGCGACGGGTCTGGTTCGTAATTGACCTCGAAGCAGTTCTGCAGGGCGAAGGCGTCAATGTCCACAATCACCGGCGTCTTCCCCGCTTGCGCCAGCACATTGGTGTGGTTCAGGATTTTATCTTTCTTGACGGCCACCAGCAGCACGTCCATCTGATTCTCGGTGGCCTCCAGCAACTGGTGGCTAAGGTTCACGTCAGCAATGTCAAAAGGAATGTGCTGGCTGGCTTCGGCCTGTACGCGGTCGAAGAGCTCGTCCTCGGTCATCAGCGGCATGCTCACGCGCTTGACGATCACGGAGTGCCCGGAAACCGAAGTGGCCACGTCTTTCGTTTTAATTTTTTGATTGTCGAAGATCGAGATGATCTTCTCGGCAACCGAAGGAGCGTCCATGATCGCGCCGTCCACGACGGTATCCTGGGCGAGGGTTTCGATGCCGTAACTGACCAGCTCGTAGCCGGCCTTGGTCTTCTTCAGCTCGACTGCCTTGACAGAACTCGAGCCGATGTCCAGGCCGATTAATGATTTCGTTTTACCCAGATTGAACATCGCGCGGCCCCTCACTCCTCACCCCATCCCGCTTCGCAGGACGGACACGGCTTCATCTGGTGCGTAAAAATTTTCTTGGAGAAAACTTCCCAAAACCCGCTCACCGCTTCGCCACGTCACCCCGGCTACGGCAGCAACTCTGGAGAGGACCGTTAGTACTGCTACGTCCGGTACCTTTCCTCTTTCTCCGTTTATTACATCCGCAGCACAGAGTGTCAAGCAACGTGTTCCGATGGTGTGCTATTGGTAAAACATAGTCCGAAGGTACAGGTAGGCGAAAAGGACAGGTGAAAAGGACAGGTGGGGTCGAGCTAAAGCCCTTGAATATTGGGGGAAAGGGCCAAAAAGGCGAAGAGTTTGGCGTTCGCCTGACGTTTACTTTTTGTTCGGGGGGCCGAGCTTAAGTTGTTGCCATATTGCGTCCACGCGCTTTTTTGTGGCGTGGTCCATTTTTATTTCGTCGGGCCAGCGCCCGCCGAAACCTTCTTCCGGCCATTTGCGGGTGGCGTCCACGCCCATCTTCGAACCGAAATCCTGCCGGCGCGCGGCGTGGTCGAGGGTGTCCACCGGACCGAGAACGAACTGGATATCGCGCTCCGGGTCAATGGCGCAGAGCGCTTTCCACACGACTTCACGCGAATTCTGTACGTCCACGTCGTGATCCACCACCACCACTACCTTTGTGAACATCGCCTGGCCCAGCGACCAGATCGCATTCATTATCTTGCGGGCTTGACCGGGGTAGCTCTTGCGAATGGAGACGATCATCAAATTCTGGAAGATACCTTCGGCGGGCATCGCCACGTCCACAATTTCCGGATACTGCATCTTCATCACGGGCATGAACACGCGTTCGATGGCGTGGCCCATAAAATAATCTTCCTGCGGTGGAGGACCGACGATGGTCGTCAGGTACAGCGGGTCTTTGCGGTGCGTGATGCATTGCACGTGGAAGACGGGAAACTGGCCTTCGAGCGAGTAGAAACCTGTGTGGTCTCCGAAGGGACCTTCGGTGCGCATCTCGCCAATTTCGACGTAGCCTTCCAGGACGATCTCGGCGTTGGCGGGGACCTCCAGGTCCACTGTCTTGCAGGCTACCAAATCCACCGGGTCCTTGCGCAGGAAGCCGGAGAACATGAACTCGTCCATATCCGGAGGAACGGGAAGAATGCCGGCGAGCGCGGTGGCCGGGTCGGCGCCGATGGCGACGGCGACCTCCAGCCTGCCATTGGGATTTTTCGCCCGACTACTGCGGTAATGATCGGCGCCATGCTTTTGCGTTTGCCAGTGCATGCCGGTGGTGCGGGAGTCGTACACCTGCATGCGGTAGCAACCGACATTGCGTTTTCCGTTTTCCGGATTCTTGGTGATGACCATCGGCCAGGTAATGTAGCGGCCGCCATCTTGCGGCCAGCACTTCAGGATGGGGAACGCGTCTAGCGAAAAATTATCGGTGAGGACGACCTCCTGGCAGGCGCCGTTGCGGACTGACTTCGGGAAGAAGGACCCGATTTCCGCCAGTTTGGGCAGCATTTTCACTTTTTCCAGCAGGCCTTGTGGGGATTGCAAGTCCAGAAACGAGCTGATGCGGGAGGCGACTTCTTCCAGCGAGTCAACTTCCAGGGCCAGGCACATACGGCGTTCGGTGCCTACCAGGTTGGTGACGACAGGGATGCGCGAACCTCTGGGGCGTTCGAACAGTAATGCGGGGCCGGCGGCTTTTACGGCGCGGTCGGAAATTTCGGTGATTTCCAGGACGGGATCAACTTCGACCGAGATGCGGCGAAGCTCTTCGTGCTTTTCTAGTTTGTGGATGAAATCGCGGAGATCTTTGTGCGCCACTTCGACTCCTTGTTTTTGGCGTTGCCACTTTAGCATGGAGGAATGGCTAGGAGAAAATTGCGCTAGAGATGCGCTCGGGGTGATGCGACGAAGCGCGGAGGGGAACGTCAAAGGCACCACAGATGAACGCAGATGAACACAGATAAAGGCACACAGATAAGGGCGAGGCGAAGAGGCAAGAGTGAGCGTGGGAGGCGCGGAGAAAGGCGTGAGCCGTTTTATTCTGCGCCGGTCAGTACGGCGGTGGTGGAGTGGGAATCTGCGCGCGCATCGGGTTCGGTTGGCGCTGCGGCGGCGATGAGGCGTGCGGCTATGTCGCGGTAGCGGCCAACCAGAGGATTGTTGGAGCCGGAGGTCAGGGGGATGCCGAGGGTTACGGCTTCGCTGACCTGGCGGTAATCGTTGGGGAGGCGGGCGAAGAAAGTTTGTTTAAGGATTTTTTCGGATTGGGCTACGGGCTCGTCGTCGTTTTGACGCGCGCGATTGATGATGATCTGAAAACGGGCGCGATTGAGGCCGGCGGAATCCACGGCGTGGAGATAGCGCTCGAGCATGCCGAGGGCGAGAGCGCTGGGCTCGGCGATAAGTAATAGGGTGTCGGCGGTGTGCAGCACACGCGACCACTCAGCGGCGTTCACAAACCCAAGGTCCACGACGACGAAGTCGAACGCTTTGCGGGCCAGTTCAAGGATGCGCAGCAGGGCTTCCAGCGTGACGGATTGGCGCTGCTCCGCGCGCAGAGCCACGTGCAACGGGCCGGCTAGGATTTCAATTCCCGATTTGTGGCGCGTGAACAGGCTGGCAAGCACTGCTTCGTCGAGGCGGTCAATGCGTTCGAGCGCGTCGAGCAGCGTGAAGCGCGGTTGGAAATCCAGCATCAGGCCGATTTGGCCAAAGGGACGCGCAAATTCCAGTAGCGCGACTCGCTTCGCGGTGAGCTGGGCGAGTTGCACCGCGAGATTCAGCGCCACGGTGGTGGCGCCGACGCCGCCCTTGGAACCAGTCACGACGATCAATTTTTCAGCCACGCCGTGGCCCTCCCAGAATGGAATCCGCGGAAAAACATATTGGCAGTACAGCAGCGGAAGGTTTTGCGGGCATGAGTTGAGTGTGCGGGGCTTCGCTGCCAGCGCGCAGGCGGGCGCGGAAGTCTTGTACGTCCAGCACGGCATAGGTGAGACGCTGCTCCGGCACACTGGATTCATCGGCCAGGCCGGGAGATTCGTTACGCCCTGATTTGGGAAAGATGCGTTACTATTTCGCGATCAATTTCGTTCGCGAGTGAGGATCGATCGCGAAAATCTCATGCAGCCACAAGGGAGCCCGGCCACTCGATGAGCAAACAACATTTCTATTTTAAGTTGATACCGCCGCGTCCGACTTTTGGCGCGGACATGACCGCGGAGGAGAGGGCGTTGATGCAGGAGCATGTGCGCTATACGCGGGAAGCTTTCGATGCGGGGAAGATATTGATTTATGGGCCGGTGATGGCGAGCGGGGGTGCGTTTGGCATCGCGGTATTGGAAATGGAGGACGCGGCGCAAGTGCAAAAGTTCGCCGCTGAAGATCCGTCAATTAAGGCGGGGATGAATACTTTCGAGTTTTGTCCGATGCGGGTAGGAGCGGCGCGGGGGACGGCCTGAGATTTTGCAGCGCACGGCCGCGTGAAGCTGCGATTGATCACCTGCGCGCGGCAGGAGCTTTTCACAGGGCACGTTGATTAGGTATAATCGCGGCAGTTGGAATGAGCGGGCGTCGTACAATGGCAGTATAGAAGCTTCCCAAGCTTCGGACGTGGGTTCGATTCCCATCGCCCGCTCCAACTTTTTCCTTCCTCTTGTTACTAATCTCTGCGATGAACGATTAGAATGTCCTGCCTATGGGAGAAATCTATGCGGGGACGTCGGGGTGGGCGTACGGGAGCTGGAAGCCGGATTTTTATCCGGCGAAGCTGAGCGCGGCGAAATTTCTGAATCATTACGCTAGCCGGCTGAATTCGGTGGAAGTGAACTACACTTTCCGACGGACCGCGGACGAGGAATTGCTGCTGCGTTGGGCGCAGGCAACTCCTAACGATTTCCGGTTCGCAGTGAAGGCGCATCAGCGAATTACCCACATGAAGCGGCTGCGCGACGCGACGGAGGTTACGGCGGAGTTTCTGGATTCGCTCGAGCCGCTGCGCAAAGCAAAGAAGCTTGGACCCGTGCTGTTCCAACTACCTCCGAATTTCAAGTGTGATGTCGCGCGCTTGCGCGAATTTGCGGCGGCGTTGCCGCGATGGGTGCGAGCCGCGTTTGAGTTCCGGCACGAATCGTGGTTTGGCGAGGAAGTGTATGCCACGCTGCGGAAGGCTGGGGCGGCGCTCTGCCTGGCGGAGGGCGAGGACCTGGCGACGCCGGAAGTGGTGACCGCCGATTTTCATTATCTCCGGCTGCGCAAGGAAAGCTATTCGCGGAGGTCGGTTGCAGCAAAGGTGCGCAGGCTGGCGCAGAGCGGGGATGTGTTCGTTTATTTCAAGCATGAGGATACGCCGGAAGGAGCGTTGCGCGCCGAGGCGCTGCTTCGGCCGGCGCGGAAGAAGTGAGTGTGGCAGATTCGCGGCGGTGATTTTTCTATCCTGATGTGAAGCGAGGATTTCTTGATGACTGGGACGACGGAATTGCGGTTGGTCGGCGTTAGCGCGCTGCTGTGCGCGGCAGTGGCCTGGGGCGCGCACGCGGGAAAATCCGCAACAGCGGTTCGTGGCGCAGCGCAGGATAGCACGCAACGCAGTATCGCGATCACGGTGGACGATTTGCCCGGCGCGCTCCCCGGCGACGATTTTGCTTACGGCGAACTGAAGGAATTGCAAAAGATCAATCGCGCGATACCCGCAGCGCTGAAGGCCCATCATGCCTGGGCGATCGGTTTCGTGAACGAACGGAAGCTGCAAGTGCAGGGCGAACGCGACGCTCGTGCCGAATTGCTGCAGCTGTGGCTGGACGCGGGGCTGTTGCTAGGGAATCACAACTACGCGCACGACGATTTCAGCACTACGCCTTTGCAGAAATATGAAGACGACGCGATTCGTGGCGAGGTGGTTACCGGCGCGCTGCTGAAGGCCGCGGGGCAAAGTGAAAAATATTTTCGGCACCCGTACTTGAACACTGGAATGACGATGGAGGTGAAAACCGCATTCGACACATTTCTAAAAGACCGCGGATACACCATTGCGCCGGTCACGATCGAGGATGCGGATTACGTCTTCAACGACACGCTCGCCCATGCGTTGGAAAAAAAGGACAAGAAAATGGCGGCGCGCGCCAAGAAGGAATATCTCGAGTACGTGGATACGGTGTTTGACTACGCGGAGAAGGAATCTTCAGAAATGTTTGGGCGGCAGATTCCGCAGATTCTCTTGATTCACGATAACGCGCTGAATACGGAATGTCTGGACGCGCTGCTGGATAAGCTGGAGAAACGCGGCTACAAATTTGTGTCGCTGGATGCGGCCATGAGCGATCCCGTGTATGCCACGCCTGATCTTTATGTGGGCACAGGAATATTGTGGATGGACCGGTGGAAGCTGGCGCTGGGGCAGAAATTGGATTTAAGCAAGGGGCCGGAGCCGCCGGCATGGGCCGAGCAGATTTTTGAGCAGATGCGCAAGGAGCGGCAGAAGGAGTAGCGCGGCGGGGTTCTTCGGTGTCGTATGACGTTGCAAAAAGCAGCTCCCTCGCTGCGCTCGGGATGACAACGCCTTACCTAAGTTTGGCTGACAGGCTAGGCGATGGCTTGCGGGATCGCTTTTTTCCAGCGGCCTTGCGCTTTCAGGATCAGTTCCACCAATTCGCGGACCGCGCCTTCGCCGCCGCGAACCGTGGTGACGTAGTGCGCGGCGCGTTTTACTTCCACCACTGCATTGGCTACCGCAACGGCTAAGCCCACGCGCTGCAGAATCGGCAAGTCCGGCAGGTCGTCGCCGATGTAGGCGACTTCTTCGTCGGTGACTCCGGCGCGGACCAGGATCGCTTTGTAGGCTTCCAGTTTCTTCGGCTGTCCTTGAATTACAAATTCCATGGAAGCCTCGCGGGCGCGGCGGGCGTTGGCAGGGGAATCGCGGCCGGTGATGATGCCGGTGCGGATGCCCATAATGCTGGCGAGTTTGATGCCGGCGCCGTCGTGCGCGTGGAACATTTTCATTTCGGCGACGCTGTTGTCCGGGAACGTTTGCAGACAGACGTAGCCGGGGGTCATCGTGCCGTCCACGTCCATCAGCAGGACGCGGACCGGTTTAGCGCGACGGAGAACTTTTGCCGGAAATTTGATTTCGTGGATGGGCATGGTGTGATTCCTTATTATTGGCCGCGTTGCGAGTTACAAAGCGACCGCAACAACACTCGCGTTGCGAAAAACTTCAGAGCAATTGCAGCGTCCATAGATCATGGATGTGCAGGACGCCTTCTAGTTTGCCTGCAGGGTCCACGATCAGTAGCGAGGTAATCTTTCTCTCTTCCATCACGCGCAGAGCGCTGGCGGCAAGCTCGCCGCGCGCTAGCGTGACGGGATTCCTGGTCATGCAATCGGCGGCGCTGAGGGCCAGAACGTTTTCCTGGCGCTTTTGCATTACGCGGCGCAGGTCGCCATCGGTGATGATGCCGAGCAGCTTGCCGCTCGCTTCCGTGACGGCGGCCAGGCCCAGTCCCTTGCGGCTCATCTCGTAAATCACGTCGGGCATTTTCGCCGTGGGCAGCACGCGCGGCGCGTTTTCGCCGGAGTGCATCAGGGATTCGACGCGCCGTAGTTTATTGCCCAGGCGGCCGCCGGGATGGAGCGCGGCGAAATCCTCTTCCTTGAAGCCGCGCCGTTCCAGCAGTGCGATGGCCAGCGCATCGCCCATCGCCATGGCGGCGGCGGTGGAAGCCGTGGGCGCCAGATTCAGCGAGCAGGCTTCTTCCTTCACGGCGATATCGAGCACGATATTGCTGGCGGCCGCGAGAGTGGATTTCGGATTCGCGGTGAGCGCGATCAACGGCACACCGAGGCGTTTGACGGATTCCAGAAGCTCGATCAATTCACCGGTTTCGCCGCTCCACGATATCGCCAGCAGGATGTCTCCTGCCGTGAGCATACCGAGATCGCCATGCAGCGCTTCTCCGGTGTGCAAGAAAAGCGCGGGCGTGCCGGTGCTCGCAAAAGTTGCGGCGACTTTGCGTCCGACCAGACCGGATTTTCCCAGCCCCGTAACCACCGCGCGACCTTTGCAGGCGTACAAGAGTTCGACGGCTGCTTCGAACCGCGCGTCGAGCCGATCGATCAGCCCGGCGATGGCTTCGGATTCTACGCGCAGGACGCGTTTGGCGGTTTCCAGGCTCATGGAGCGTCCCATTCCCGCGTGAGGGCCGCGAGGCGTAGTATTTTTTGCAGCAACGGGCGGAGTTTTTCTAGCGGGAGCGCGTTTGCGCCGTCAGAGAGGGCTTGCGCGGGATTGTCGTGCACTTCCAGGAACAATCCATCTATGCCTGCCGCTGTGCCGGCGCGCGCCAGCGGCTCGATGAATTCCGGTTGGCCGCCGCTGGACTTCCCTGCTCCCCCGGGAAGCTGGACGGAATGGGTGACGTCGAAAACTACCGGATAGCCAAATTTACGCATGATTGGAAACGAGCGCATGTCCACCACCAGATTTTGGTAGCCGAAGGAACTCCCGCGCTCCGTAAGGATAATTTTTTCGTTTCCTGTGCTCGCGATCTTTTCCGCGGCGTTGGACATTTCCCAGGGCGAAACGAACTGCCCCTTTTTTACGTTGACCACGCGGCCGGTGCGGCCTGCGGCGGCGAGCAGGTCGGTCTGGCGGCAGAGGAACGCCGGGATTTGCAGAATGTCGCAGACTTCGGCGGCGGGGCCAACCTGGGAGACGTCATGAACGTCCGAGAGGATCGGTAAACCGGTGCGTTTTTTTATGGCAGCGAGGATGCGCAGGCCTTCTTCGAGTTGCGGGCCGCGAAAAGAGGAGACGGACGATCGATTGGCTTTGTCGTAGGACGCTTTGAAGATGTACGGAATGCCGAGTTCGGCGGCGATGGCGCCGAGGCGTTCGGCCATGCCGGTGGCGTGGCTTTCGCTTTCGATCACGCAGGGGCCGGCGATCAGGAATAGGGGCGCGTGGGCGCCGAAGCGGATGTTACCGATCGAAAAGCTGCTAGCTGGTGGCATGTGGTGGCGATAGGTTGAGGGAACAGACTATGCGGGAATGGGAGGTATTTCAACTTTGAATTGCGGGGGTGGACGGCTTTTACCGCGGAGGCGCAGAGAAAGGCGAGAACATTAACACAGAGAACACAAAGAAAACCGCAGAACACAGAGACTAATGAGACCACAACTGGACTGCGACCACGCGGGGATGGAACAGCGCAGCAGCCTCATAACCCAAGCGCTTCGGATTGTGGTAGGATGAGTTAAGCCAACGATCTTGCGATTTGGCGGCCTGCGCGTGGCCGTCTATCTCAATGATCATCGGCCGGCGCATGTGCACGTGATGGGTCGGGGCTGTGAGGCGGTGTTCAATTTGAATTGCGCGATTGGGCCTGTACGGCTGCGGGAGAATTATGGGTTTTCGCGGGCGGAGATTTCGCGAATCGCGAAGGTTTTGACGAAACATTTGGTGACGCTCTGTGGAGCGTGGGAGAGAATTCATGACATCGCGTGAGGAATTTGAGCGGGCTGGGCGGCGAGGGACGGGATTGCGGTCGGCGATGCCGACGGCGATTGCGGCGCGGTATGACCGACGGTTGGGGCGGGTGATGATACGGCTTAATTCTGGGTTGGACGTGGCGTTTTCGCCGCGCGATGCTGAGGGATTGGAGAAGGCTACGCCTGCGCAGCTTCGCGAGATCGAGATTAGTCCCTCTGGATTTGGGATTAATTTTCCGCGCTTGGATGTGGATATTTATTTGCCGGGACTTTTGCAGGGATTTCTGGGGTCGCGGGCTTGGATGGCGGCGCGGCTTGGTGCGATCGGAGGGAAATCGCGCAGCGCGGCGAAATTATCCGCGGCTCGTCGGAATGGGAAGCTGGGCGGGAGACCTAAGATGGCGCGCGGTCAGGCTCCGCGTGGGGGAAAGCTATTACCGCAGAGGCGCAAAGAAAGGCAAAACATTTGACTCAGGAGGCACAGAGGAAAGGCGGAGAACACAGAGAAAGACTGGGAAGCTACTGCTAATCGGTGGCGGGTTCGGCAGCGGTTACACGTGATTCCGTCGCAGCACCGAGGCGGTGGTGGCGATTTTCCAGGCTGGCGCGGATGAAGGCAGCGAATAAGGGATGCGGAGCCAGCGGCTTGGATTTGAATTCGGGATGGAACTGGCAGCCGAGAAACCACGGGTGGTTCGGCGCTTCGATAATCTCGACGTACACGCCGTCGGGGGTGCGTCCGGTGATGCGAAAACCGGCGCGCGTTAAAGTTTCCTCGTACTCACAATTGAATTCGTAGCGATGGCGATGGCGCTCGGAAATTTCAAGCGCACCGTAGGCCTTGGCCGCGAAGGAACCGGGCTCAAGCTTGCAGGGCCACGCGCCCAGGCGCATCGTGCCGCCCATTTCATCCACGCCGAGCAAGTTCGCGGAGTTTGTAGATGACGCGATTCGGAGTGGAGGGATCGAATTCGGTGCTATCGGCATGTTCGATGTGCGAAACCTGCCGAGCGTATTCAATCGTCGCGCATTGCATCCCCAGACAGATGCCGAAGAACGGGATTTTCTTCTCGCGCGCGTAGGTGATGGCGTGAACCATTCCGGCGATGCCGCGTTTTCCGAAACCGCCCGGAACTAAAATACCGTCCACGTGGCGCAGCAGGCGCTCGGCCGTGGAGGGCGAGTCAATTTCTTCCGCTTCAATCCATTCGATTACTACGCGCTGGCGATTGGCTAGCCCACCGTGACCCAGAGCCTCTCGCAAACTTTTGTAGGCGTCTTCGAGCTGGACGTACTTGCCGACGACGCCGATGCGCACTTCTCCGGCGGGATGCTCCAGCGTTTCCAGCATCGCCAGCCAGGGGCTCAAATCACGCGGCGGAGCTTCCAGTCGCAACAGGCGCAGAATTTGTTCGTCAAGACCTTCGGAAGCGAGCGTCATGGGAACTTCATAAATGTTGCCGACGTCAGGCGCGGAAATGACGCAGGATTCGGCGACGTTGCAGAACAACGCGATTTTCGCTTTCAACTCCGCGACCAGTGGGCGGTCGCTGCGGCAAATCAGCACGTCCGGCTGAATTCCAATACTGAGAAGTTCCTTGACGCTGTGCTGCGTGGGCTTGGTTTTCAGTTCGCCCGCGGTGGGGATGAACGGAACCAGTGTAAGGTGCACGAAGATCACATTTTCGGGGCCGAGCTCCAGGCGCATCTGGCGGATCGCTTCCAGGAACGGCAGCGATTCGATGTCGCCCACGGTGCCGCCGATTTCTACGAGGACGACGTCCACGCCTTCGGCAACTTTGCGGAAAGCGGATTTAATTTCATCGGTGACGTGCGGGATCACTTGCACGGTCTTGCCTAGATAATCGCCGCGTCGTTCCTTGGTGATGATGGATTCGTAGAAGCGGCCGGTGGTCCAATTATGGTCGCGGGTTAAGTGCGCGGAAGTGAAACGTTCGTAATGGCCAAGGTCGAGGTCGGTTTCAGCGCCGTCGTCAGTAACGAATACCTCGCCATGCTGATAGGGAGACATCGTGCCGGGATCGACGTTCAGGTAGGGATCACACTTCTGCAGGGTAACGCGAAGACCGCGGCTTTCCAGCAGGCAGCCCATCGAAGCCGCCGCTACGCCTTTCCCGAGAGAAGAAACCACGCCACCCGTCACAAAAATGTATTTTGGGGCGGTGCGCAAGTCGGGTGAAATCCTCCGGGACAATCTGCGTACGAAACATTATGCGGTGGATTGGGGCAGGTGTCAAATCGCGAATTTCTTTTGGGGGATTTAATTTTTGTTTGCTGGCGGTGCTCGGAAAGATTTAACACAGAGTGCACAGAGGAAAAGCGGAGAACACAGAGAAGGACTAAGGCGAAAGGCGAGTATTACCGCAGAGAAGCAGAGAACGCAGAGAAAACCGAGGAGCACAGGCCCGCCTGCGGCAGCCAGACAAGATTGCGTATGCTACCGAGCTAGTTGCTGGATTGGGTGGAGGATTTGGCGCGGGTTTGCAGGAGTTTTTCTACTCGGTCTATGTCGGCGCGAACGTCCACGCTTACCGCGTTGTAGTTGGTTTCAACCACGTGCATGTGGAAGCCATTTTCCAGCCAACGCAATTGCTCCAGCTGTTCGATGCGTTCGAGCTCGCCGGGCGGGAGCGTCGGAAATTCCAGCAGCGCGTCGCGACGATAGCCGTAGAGGCCGATGTGCTTCCAGTGGCGCGCGGCCACACGATCGCCGGTGTCGCGAACCCAGGGTATGGGTGCGCGCGAAAAATAAAGCGCGTGGCCGTCGAAGTCCAGCACAACCTTGACGACGTTGGGGTCCATGATTTCGTTCGGCTGGGTGATCGCGGCGCAGGGAGTCGCCAGCTGGATGGCGTCGTCTTCCGCCATGGCGGCGGCCACTGCGTCCACCGTGCCGGGATCAATGAGGGGTTCGTCACCCTGCACGTTGATATAGATGTCCGCCGGAATGTGCGTGGCGACTTCGGCGACGCGGTCAGTCCCGGTACGGTGATCGGAGCGGGTCAAAATGGCTTCACCGCCGAAGGCTTCGACGGCCGCCTTAATGCGCTCGTCCTCCGTGGCGACGATTATCCGCGCGGGCAAGCTGGCCAGGCCAACGTGCTCAACAACGTGCTGAATCATGGGCTTGCCAGCGATGGGCGCCAGTGGCTTGCCGGGAAACCGGGTAGAAGCATAGCGCGCGGGGATTACTACCAGGACCGTGGGAGCTCCAGAATTTGGCATTGCGGCTGCTCACCTTTCGCCAGCCCTGCCATCTTAACACGTAGACAGCGCTGAATTCCGCACGGCTCGGACGGTTTGCACAAGTTACATGGAAGTTACATAAGGGCGCTTGCTTTGACTTACGCGAGTGGTAGAATCGCCGCCAGCGACCTGCAAAGCTGCCCAGAGCCACGCGAGTCCCGCGGCAGAGGTGGGGGCCAAGTTGAGATACCGCGCACCGCAGCCAGCTGGAAGTTCAAGCGTTGTGGGATTTTGCGCGTCGCTACTTTTCTGTTGTGGTTTTCTCGCCGTAGTTCCCGCCAGGGCACAGATTCAAGGCCCAACGCATCCGGAAAATTCCCAGAGAATTGAAAAAGGTAAGTCTCTGAAGGCGGAGACGGAGATTACGCTCGTTCCCATTTCGGTCACGGACCCTTACGGGCGCCTCGTGACCGGGCTGGAACAGGAAAATTTCCGCGTATTCGAGGATAACAGCGAACAGGAAATCGTACGCTTTACCAGTGAAGATGTGCCCATCTCGATCGGCGTGATTTTCGATATGAGCGGCAGCATGACCGACAAAATCGAAAAATCGCGCCTGGCGGCGGTGCAATTTTTCCGCACGGCGAATCCACAGGACGAGTTTCTGCTGGTGAATTTCAACGACCGGGCGCAACTGGCCAGTTCCTTTACCGGAAGCGTCGAGGAATTACAGAACCACCTGATGTTCACGGCGGCGCGCGGAGAGACGGCGCTGCTGGACGGAATCTACCTGGGGCTGAGCGAGATGAAAGGAGCACGCAACACAAAGAAGGCGTTGCTCATCATATCGGACGGAGGCGATAATCATAGTCGCTACTCCGAGACGGACATCCGCAGGTACGCGCGGGAAGCGGACGTGCAGATTTACGCGATCGGGCTTTTTGATCCCAGTGGCGGTCCGACGCCGGAAGAGCAACTTGGGCCATCCTTGCTGGCGGATTTGACGCAAATGACGGGCGGCCGCGCTTTCGCGGTGAATAACCTGAAGGATTTGCCGGATGTCGCGACGAAAATCAGCATGGAGCTGCGCAATCAATATGTCTTGGGATACCGACCGAGCGATCACAAACGCGATGGAAAATGGCGCAAGATTAAAATCAAGCTGCGCCCGCCGAAGGGACTGCCGCCGCTTACCGTCTATGCCAAGACCGGATATTACGCGCCGGGACATTAGGCATTTTCTTTCTTTTGCGCTGTTGATTCTGGTGCTGGTGGTGTGCGCGGGGCCTGGTGCTCTGGCGCAAAATCCAGTGCCCAGTACCCTGCCCCCTTCGCCACCCCCTCCTCCTGGTTATGGACAATCGAACGGCTCAAACGCGCAGGCGGATCAGAGCCACCATCTGAAATCGGTGGTGGATTTGGTTGTGTTGCACGCGACGGTAGTGGATGACAAAGGGCAATTCGTGCCGGGCCTGACGGGCAACGATTTTCGCGTCTTCGAAGACAAGGTGGAGCAGAAAATTTCCGTATTTTCAAAAGAAGATATTCCCGTGACGATGGGGCTGGTGATTGACAACAGTGGCAGCATGAAGGAGAAGCGGCCGCAGGTGAATGCGGCGGCGCTTTCGTTTGTGCGCACCAGCAATCCAGCGGACGAAGTGTTCGTGGTGAATTTTAACGATGAGTATTACCTGGATCTGGACGAAGATTTCACCAGCAATCCGCAGGAACTGCACGAGGCGCTGGAGCGCATTGACACCCGCGGCAGCACCGCGCTGTACGACGCGATCATCGGCTCGCTGGACCATCTGAAGAAGGGACACAAGGACAAGCGCGTGCTGCTGGTCATCACCGATGGCGATGACGACGCGAGTCGCAAGGATTTTTCGTACACGGTAAAAGCCGCGGTGGAATCGAACGCGGTGATTTATGCCATCGGCGTCTTCAGCGATGAAGACCGCAAGAACCAGAAGAAGATGGTGCGCAAATCGAAGAAAGAACTGACCACGCTCGCCGAATCTACCGGCGGCTTGGCTTTCTTTCCGGACCGGCTGGAGGATGTGGACCCGGTTTGCGTGCAGGTGGCGCGCGATATTCGCAACCAGTACACCTTGGGCTACTACCCGACCAATGCCGCGAAAGATGGAACGTTTCGCGGCGTGAAAGTCGAATTGGCGCCGCAGAAGGGGCACGAGAAATTGTCGGTGCGAACCCGTACTGGATATTACGCACAGAAAGCTTCGCAGGGCGATTGACGTAGCATCGGCAATCCTGCCCGTGCTGTGACAGCCACACCGGTCGGTGGCAATCCACTGTAGTCGGCCGCATCCCAGGTTTCTCTTGGAGTGCGGCGGCTTGCCGCCGCCTTCTTCGCAACTCGATCACTCAGCAACAAAACCCGCCAGGCGAGGCTTGCCTCGCCTGCCGTGTGCGATGATGAAGGAATCGTCGTAAAAGGCGGCGGCAAGCCGCCGCACTCCCAGATTTCTCGCTGCTGCAATCGTGGAGTACAGGCGATTGGGATTCTGCTGCGTGCTGCTAATTCCTGCCTTGTTGGGTGATCAAATTCAGAAAACTGACGCCGTGCGGGATTTTGGTGTGGAAATTTTCCGCGATGGTTTGGCCCATGTCGGCGAGGGTGTCGCGCGTGCCTAGATTTGTGCCGCCGCTTGTGCTGGGGCTATACGCGACGATTGGGACGTACTCGCGGGAGTGATCTGTGGTGGGATTTACCGGATCGGGGTCGCATCCGTGGTCGGCGGTGATCAGGAGCAAGTCGTCGGGGCGCATGGCTGCCAGGAACGGGCCGAGAATCGCGTCAAATTCTTCAAGCGAGCTTGCGAATCCTTCCACATCTTTGCGGTGCCCGTAGAGCATATCGAAATCCACCAGGTTCGCGAAGATCAGGCCTTTTGGTTGCCGCGCGAGCGCTTCGGTGAGATTCGCCATGCCGTCCGCATTATTTTTTGTGGTGACGTAATCGTCCACGCCGCGGCCGTTGTAGATGTCGTGAATTTTGCCCACGCCGAAGACCGGCGTTTTGTTTTCGGCGAGCACGTCGAGCAGCATCGGCCGCGGCGGCTCCACGGCGTAATCGTGCCGCCGCTCAGTGCGGCGAAAATTTCCTGGCGTGCCGGTGAAGGGGCGCGCGATCACACGGCCTACGCGGTTCGGTCCATCCAGCAGCTTCCGCGCGATTTCGCACATGCGATAGAGTTCTGGCACGGGGATTACGTCTTCATGCGCCGCAATCTGAAAGACGCTGTCGCCCGAGGTGTAAACGATCGGGTAGCCGCTGCGCACATGCTCTGCGCCGAGTTCTTTGAGGATTTCGGTGCCGGAGGCGGGCTTGTTTGCGAGGGTGCGTCGGCCAATCTGGCGCTCAAATTCGGCGATCAGCTCCGGCGGAAAACCGTGCGGATAGACCGGGAATGCCTGATCGAGCCAGACGCCGGCCATTTCCCAGTGGCCGGTCGTCGTGTCTTTGCCGGGTGAGCGCGTGGCCCCTTTGCCGTAGCTTCCGGCTGGATGCGCAGGCGGCGCGAGATGATCGAGCGGCTTGATATTCGCGAGGCCCAGGCGCACGAGATTCGGCACGTGCAGCGGGCGCGAGCGCGCGATGTGTCCTAGGGTGTCGCGGCCCACGTCGCCATACTCGGCGGCGTCGGGCAGTTCGCCGATGCCCACGCTATCCAGGACAATCCAGATCACGCGCGCGAAGTGCATGGTGCCCTGCTCCACGATGCCTCCTCGCAATTCGCTGGCGCTGCAGAACGGAGATTGTACTCCATGCGAGTTGGTGGTTCAGCCTTCAACGTCGACTACCTGCCGTCATTCAATCGTTCAAGTGCGGAGTAGAACGCGTCGGTGTCACCCCTCCAACCATTAAAGTAGCCGTAGAGATGCTCGCTGTCGCTCGTACATCTAATTAAGGCGATCGAACGATCACTCGGTCGCGGGCCGACGTATTTATTGTGCTCGATGAGATCCCAGCAATTCAACGATTCGTTGCCGAGCGGAAACGAACGCTTTGCGAGAATGGTGTCACCGTCCAATGGCACATTTTTCGTGAACTGTACGGCCGGCGAGTAAACTGGGAATAAGCCCATATCGGACACCGGAACGTCGCGGCGCCAATACCGTTGAATACCGATGCGGGCGATCCCCGGCGCGGTCATGGCTGAAAAACGAGTTTCCTCGTCGTACTCAATGAACCAGGTTAGCGGCATTCGAATCCGGTACTGGGAGAAGTGCGTCGTTCGATTTGAGGAGAGCCGCGACACGATAGCTGCTGTTTCTGGCGCATACATGGATAACAAGGAAGCGAGGATGCAAGGCACCCACATTAAGCCCTGACGAATTCGTTTTTGATTTGCGGTCGGTTGCATCACTCGCTTTTTCGCCGGCGAAGTACGCAGGACTTGCTTCATGTTTAGACACCGCTACTTCGCTATAAGTCGCATGCTCCGAAACTCAGTGATTCCGGGCGCCCTGACAGCAAACAGTCGGCGATTTTGTGGGCTTGACGGTCGAGCGTATAATACTTGGTTTACACACATGGCGACAGAACCCATAGACAAGCTTCCCCGCGACGAATCGAACCCGGAGGCTGTTCGCACCGCTGCGACTGCGCCTGGCGGCGCGGCGGCCGGAGTTCCCCTCCCTGGGGATATTGAGGAGATACGTGTGCGCGGGGCGCGGGTGCACAACCTCAAGAACATAGACTTCGTGATCCCTCACAACGCCATTACCGTGGTCAGCGGCGTCTCCGGCTCCGGCAAATCCAGTTTGGCGTTCGATACTTTGTATGCGGAGGGGCAGCGGAGGTATATCGAATCGCTTTCGGCTTACGCGCGGCAATTCCTGGAACGCATCGAAAAGCCCGACGTGGACGAGATCACCGGAATCGCTCCAGCAATTTCCATCCGGCAGAAAAATTCCACGCGCAACCCCCGCTCCACGGTCGCGACCGCAACCGAAATTTACGATTACCTGCGCCTGCTGTACGCGCGCATCGGCCGCACCATCTGCCTGCGCTGCGGCGAGGAAGTGCGCAAGGACACGCTGGACGAAATCGCCACGCGCGTGCTGGCGCTGCCTACGGGGCGGCGGTTCTACGTTCTCTACGAACTGAAACTCACGCCCGAACTAGCGACAAACGCCCCGCAAGCGCCGCGCGCGCGCAAGGCAGTGCGACCTGCGGCGGATGCGATTCGCGAGGCGTTGATCAGTTTGCGCAAGCGCGGCTTCAACCGGATTTATCAGGCAGGCCGCGTATTCGAATTCTCCACGCCGGAAGATTTGCTGGACGTGGATTTCACCAAGCCGGTGTACGTGCTGGTGGACCGCCTGGAACTTTCGCCCGAAGTGCGCTCGCGGGTGATGGACTCGATCGAAATCTGCTACCGCGAAGGGCGCGGCGAAGCGATTCTGGAATTTGTGCCTGAAACTCCGGGAGCGAAGCCGGAGCGGATGGTTTTCAACGAGCGGTTCGAATGCAAAAAGTGCGGCGCAGTCTATCAGGAACCGGAGCCGCGGCTTTTTTCGTTCAACAATCCCTATGGCGCGTGCCCGCGCTGCCAGGGATTCGGAAATACGGTGGATTTCGATCTGGACCGCGTGATCCCGGACAAGAGCAAGACGCTGAACGAAGGCGCGATCGAGCCCTGGACCAAGCCGCGTTACCGGCAGCTGACCATGGACATGCGGCGATACGCGCGCGCGAAAGGGATTCCCATGGACGTTCCCTTCCGCGATCTCACGTCCGCGCAGCGCCACGCCATTCTGGATGGCGACAAGTCCGAAGAATATATCGGCGTGAAGGGATTTTTCGGCTGGCTGGAGCGCAAGAAATACAAGCTCCACGTGCGCGTGTTCCTCAGCCGCTATCGCGGCTACGCCACTTGCCCGGATTGCCGCGGCACGCGGCTGCGCGCGGAAGCTCGCGCCGTGAAAATCGCGGGACGTTCGATTACCGAAGTCTGCCAGATGACCGTGAAGGAAGCGCGGCCGTTTTTTCAGAACTTGCGGTTGAGCGAAACCGAGGCGGCGATCGTCGAAAAAGTATTGGAAGAAACCCAGCAGCGCTTGCGGTTTCTGGACGATGTCGGCCTCGACTATTTGACGCTGGACCGGCTTACTTCCACGCTTTCCGGGCGGCGAGGCGCAGCGCATCCAGCTAGCCACATCGCTGGGGTCGCATCTGGTGGGCGCGTTGTATGTGCTGGATGAACCTTCGATCGGCCTCCACCCGCGCGACACCACTCGCCTGATTGAAATATTGAAGGGACTGCGCGACCTGGGAAATACGCTGCTGGTGGTGGAACACGATCCGGACACGATCATGGCTGCGGATTACGTGCTCGATTTAGGTCCCGGCGCGGGCGAGCACGGCGGCAAACTGATTTTTGCGGGCACGCGCCAGGCGATGCTGACGGACGCGCACTCGCTGACGGGCCGCTACCTGCGCGGCGAACTGAAAATCGCGGTGCCGGCGCGGCGTCGCAAACCGACGGGCAAATTCCTGAAAATCATTGGCGCGCACAGCCACAATCTGCAGGGAGTGGACGTGATGATCCCGCTGGGCCTGCTGGTGGCGGTGACCGGCGTTTCGGGATCGGGGAAGTCCACGCTGGTGTACGACGTGCTTTACAAAGCCCTGCAGGCCAAGCGCACGGGCGGGAACTGGAAGGAATGCTGCGACCGGCTCGAGGGCGATAATCTGCTGGCAGGTGTGGAAATGGTGGACCAGTCTCCCATCGGCCGCACCCCGCGCTCGAATCCGGCGACGTACTTGAAAGCGTTCGATCCCATTCGCGAAGTGTTTGCTTCCACGCCCGAATCGAAAAAGCGCGGATTTACGGCAGGACATTTTTCCTTCAATATTCCCGGCGGGCGCTGCGAAGCGTGCCAGGGCGACGGCACCGTGACGGTGGAGATGCGCTTCCTCGCGGACGTGGAGCTGGTCTGCGAGGAGTGCCGCGGCACGCGTTACAAGAGCGCGGTGCTGGACGTCCGTTATAAGGATAAGAATATTCACGACGTGCTGCAGATGACCGCGCGCGAAGCCATCACTTTTTTCGCGGCGCATCCGAAAGTCACGGCCAAGCTGCGCGTGCTGGACGAAGTCGGCCTCGGTTACCTGCGCCTGGGCCAATCCGGCACCACACTTTCCGGCGGCGAGGCGCAACGTTTGAAACTGGCCGCGCATCTTACCCGGCAGGAAAATACCGGCGTTCTGTATATTTTCGACGAGCCCACCACCGGGCTCCATTTTGACGATATACAGAAATTGCTGACGGCTTTTCGCAAGCTGATCGAGGGTGGCGCTTCGGTGCTGATCATCGAACACAATCTGGACGTCATCAAATCCGCGGACTGGGTGATCGACCTCGGCCCCGAAGGCGGCAACGCCGGCGGCCGGGTGGTGGCGGTCGGAACGCCCGAGCAGGTGGCGCGCAATCAGCAATCCCACACCGGAAAATATTTGGCGCGCGTGTTGAACGGGCGCAATGGTGCGAATCATGGCAATCATGCGGTGGAGAAAGGCGCTGCGCTTCCGGCGCCGCAAAATCTGCCGACGGAATGAAACGGCTGAGCATTTCGAGCAAGCCGCTGGTGTGTGGCGCGTGCAGCGTCTTTTTAGGCGCGGCGTTCCTGTCATTCGCGGTTCCGGCATTTCCCCAAACCGTGGGAACTTCTCGCACGAAAATCCCGCAAGACCCTGCCGCCATTGAATTGAACCGTCTGCTGGCCGCGGCGCAAGACGCCGTCGACAAACAGGATTACGCCGGCGCCGCGCTGGATTATCAGGCTTATCTGGCCAAGAAGCCGGACGATGCCGTGGTCCATTACGATTTGGGTTACGCGTACACCGCGATGCAGAAACCCGCGGATGCAAAGAGCGAGTATGAAAAAGCGATTGCGCTCGATCCGAAAATGGCCGCGGCCTACCAGAACTTGGGCGTGACGCTGATCCCCACGGATCCAGCGGCAGCGATCGTGCCGTTGCAGCACGCGGCCGATTTGATGCCAGAGGACGCGCGGACCAAGTGGCTGCTGGGTATCGCGCTGGAGGCCACGAAGAAAGATTCATCGGCCATCGAACAGTATCAAGCCGCGGAAAAACTCGATCCAAAAAACGTGGAGATTCGCAATTCGCTGGGATTCGCGCTGTTGAAGACGGGACAGGCAAGCGGCGCCGAAGCAGCGTTTCGCGAGGCGCTTTCGCTGCAACCCACAGGCGTTGCGTCCGATCAGACCCATAAGGGACTGCTGCAGGCTCTGCTCGCACAGAAAAAAAACGACGAAGCCGCGACGGAGCTGGGCGTTTACCTCGCCGCGCATCCCAACGACGCGACCATGCGGCTGGAGTACGCTTCCCGGCTGGTGGACGCGGGCCAGGACGATGCCGCGCTGGCCGAGCTTGATAAAGCCGCTGGCCCAGCGCCCGAATCTCTGCGCGTGTTGAAGCTGCGCGCGCTGATTTATTTCCGTAAAAAACAATATGACAGCGCCGTGCCCGTGCTGCTGAAGGCCATCGCGCTGGCGCCGCAGGATCCCGACCTTCCCGCGCAACTGGGGCACGTGTATCTGGAGAAAAAAGATTACGCAAATGCCGTGAACGTGTTGGTGACGGCGCTTAATATGAATCAGCAGTCCACCGACGTGCTGAAGGATCTGGTGACGGCGGAATATCTCAGCAAGAATTACCCCGCCGCGCTGCACGGCTTGGACATATTGGCGCAAAGAGAAACGCCGCCGCCGGGAAGCTGGTTCGTTCGCGCCACTTGTTACGATAAACTGAACCAGGTGGCCCTGGCGCTCGATGCGTACAAGAGATTTCTGGAATTGAACAAGGACGAAAACAGCGACATGTACTTCGAGGCAACCGCACGTGTTCGAACACTGACTCGCGAGCTCGCGAACAAAAAGAGGTAGCAACTTGCCGGCACGTCGTGGCTTTTGGGCATCCGTTTTTCTGGTCGCGCTGGTTGCGGGCGCGTTGCTGGCCCAGGACCGCACGGCGGAGTTGCGTTCCCGGTTCGAAAAGGAAACCGATCCCGTACGCAAGGCTCGGCTGGTGGCGCAGCTGGCGGATGCTGAATTCCGCGACATGCACGAGAAAATTGACGACGGAAATTTATCGGACGCCGCTGAGATTGCCGGCCGCGTGCGCGACGAAGCGCAGGCCAGCAAGAAATTGCTCGACGCGAAAAGCCGTGACGCGGAGGCCCACCCCGAAGGCTACAAACAACTGGAAATTTCGGTGCGTGAGTCCATCACGGCGGCTGGACGACATTATGGTGAGCCTGGCAAAGGACGATCAGAAGCCTCTGGCGGAGGTTCGCAAGGACCTCGACGAGCTGGATCGCCAGATGATTCATCAGCTTTTTCCGAAGCGGCCGGAATCACCGCCGGCGGCGGCGAAACCCAAGAGTTAGGAGCGCACGATGTTGCGGCAGGCACGAAGGCTGGCGATCGGTACGATGCTGCTGCTGGCGGCTGCGGCTTCAGCGCGCTGTGTCCATGCGCAGGAAGAGAAGAAGGATTATCTGACCGATGCGGAAGGCGATCGCATTCGTGACGCCGTAACTCCTCCGGAACGCATGAAACTTTTTGTGATCTTCGCCGACGACCGGCTGAAGAAATTTCAATACGAGCTGACCCGCAGCGTGCCGGAAGGCCGCCGCGCTGAAATATTGAACGGCCTGCTGAACGCTTACTCCGGGTGCATTGACGATGCCGCCGACCAGATCGAAGTGGCGCGTGAAAAACAGGTGGATATTCGCGCGGCCCTGAAAAGCATGCAGTCCAAAGGCAAGGAATTTCTGGAGGCGCTGCAGAAGATCAACCAGGGCGGGCCGGAGTTCGATATTTACAAGGACACTCTGCAAGACGCCATCGAAGGAACGCAGGACGCTTTGCGCGACGTGGATAAAGCGCTCAAGGAATTGAACCCCGCGCCGGTGCGGAGAAAACCCTCGTGAACAAGCGCCGCGCGAAAAATCCCGTGCCGGGTGGCGAACGGATTTTCCAGCGGATTTATACCCGCCTGGGTTGCGAAGGGCGGCCCCCTCACTTCGTCGTGGAATTTCATCCCTACACGGACCTGACCCACACCATACGTTTGCGGGAGGATACGGCCTACGTGCGTTTGTCGGACGCGCTGGACGATGCGCCTCACCCGGTGGTGGAAGCTACCGCGGCGATCCTCCTGGGGCGTTTGTATCGGCGCGAACCCCCCAAGGAATTGCTGCAGACGTATCGCGAGTTTTCCTATGCCGGCGCGACGCGGCGGCGATTGCTGGCGTTGCGCCAGACGCGCGCGCGCCGCGTGGAGCACCGGCCGGCCGGCGCGCATCATGACCTCGATGCATTATTCGAGCGGCTCAACGCGCGCTATTTTGACGGTGCGCTCAGCAAGCCGCGGCTGGGTTGGAGCCGTCGCGTCTGGAGCAGCCTGCTGGGCTGTTTCGATCCCGCGTTGCAGCAGATCGTGATCAACCGACAATTGGATCGCGAAGGCGTGCCGGAATTCGTGGTGGCTTACGTGATGTACCACGAGATGCTGCACGTGAAGCATCCGATGAAGTTCGCGCGCTGCCGGCGGGAATCGCATGGCGCCGAATTTCGCAAGGAAGAAAAGAAATTCGTGGATTACCAGCGGGCTATGAAATTTCTAGACCGCTTCCCCGGTCGCTGACGCTCTCCGCCAACGCTCGTGACTTTGCGGCGGCGTGCTTTCGCGCTCACCCAATTCCGGGCTACGCTCGCTGATCGTCCGCCTGCCAGTTCTGAATCATGCTCTTGATGGTCTTGCGGTCATTAAGATTCTCACCGAGCACTTTGCCAGCCAGTCCCGGCAATTCCGCGTCGCTCGCAAACCGCAGCGCCACCAACTGGTTCACGGTGAATTCCGGAATGCGCGGCTGCAGGTTCACCGGCAGCACGCCTTGCATCCTCAATTGCATTTCCAGCCGGATCAGCCGGTCTTGCACAGCCAGTGCGAACAAGCGCGCGTACAGCGCCAGCAACACCAGCGCCAGCGCCACCACCATGGCCTCAACCGATCCGCCCGAAGGCGCGCGCACCACGCGCACAATCGCCCACACAAAATTCAAAAGCAGCACCGGCAACACGAAAAAATGAAATACCGGCACGTACTTGGCGTGATTCTGAAAGTTTTGAGCCACGTGATCTCCTTCGAAGCCGAGCTACTTGCGCACGCAGCTGGATTCTAGCAAATTTTGGCGCTCGCCTGGTTGCGTTACGCAATCGCTCCACGCCAAGGTGCAAATCGCAGATTACCCGCCCGCCGCGGAGTTTTTCGCGACGCGCTGGTCCAGTTCAGCTATACTCGGTTCTTCAGGGAAATCCTCTAAGAACAGGCAGGAAACCAAATGTCAGTCAACAAAGTGATACTCGTCGGGCGCCTCGGGCGCGATCCGGAAACGCGCTTTACCGGTGGCGGGCAAGCCGTCGCCAATTTTTCGATGGCCACGGACGAAACGTACAAGGACAAGAACGGTGAGCGCCAGAAGCGCACCGAATGGCACAAGATCGTGGTGTGGGGCAAACAGGCGGAAATCGCGCAGCAATATCTGAAGAAAGGCTCGCTGGTTTTCGTTGAAGGCCGCATTCAACAGCGCGAGTGGCAGGATAAGGAAGGCCAGAAACGCATCAGCTTCGACATCGTCGCCAATAATTTTCGCATGCTAGGTGGCCGCGCCGACGGCGCCGCGGCGGGAGCGGCAGCCGGCGCTACAAGCGGCGGTTTCGGCGGTGGAGGCCGTTCAGCGGATCCAGATATGGAAGGCGGTCCGTCGGGCGATGAATCGGCCAGCCACGGTCCGGAAATTTCCGACGAAGATATTCCGTTCTAAGAGCAGCCTTCTGCGCCGCAATACTCGATGCCAAGGGCGCGGGGTAGAAAACTTCGCGTGCGAGGGAATTGTTATTTCTTCGCACGCGAAACGCTATACGGCGACCTGGCGATGAGCAGTTGCGCTTCGTCGCTATTCATCTTTAACTGGTCGAATGAATACCCTGCCCAGCCATCTCCCGTAATTCTAATTCGAAAATAATAAGTCTTGCGGGGTTCCGCGTAGCGAAAAAATAGGAATCGCCCTGGCTAGCGCCAACCCAGGCGCCGTCCAAGGCGATTTTCAGGTGATGTTGTTGATCGCGTCAATTTTTTGCGTCTCTACAAAATAGACCACTGCCTTGCCTGCACCAACTTCCGGCAGATGCTGGCCTTGAAAATCGCTCTTCACTCGGAATTTAACGTCACTCGCGCCGCAGGCTGCCTCGGGATCAATAGGAGGTACATAGCTCTGTGCCCAGCAGGGTCATGCGAAGAGAATTAACGCGAGGAGTACTTTCATGCGTCGCTCCAGTGCAGCGAAGTCGCGCGGCTCGCCGGCCCACACCGTGGCTGGCGTCTCGCCAGGGCGCGAACTAGTGCTTCGGGTGCTCCGCCTCGTCTTTTTTGCGCTGCTCGTCCACACGCTGCATGAAGGCTTCGAACTTGGGCAGTTGCTCCGGGGTCAAAATAGAGCGAATGCGCGCCCGGCCCTGCTGCCGCAGTTCTTCACGTTGCGCGTCCGCCGGCGCATAGGCCGCATGGATTTTCGCGCGCGTGTCATCCACGATCGCGCCAAGTTGCTGCTGCTGATCGGGAGCGAGTTGTAGTTCGTGCGTGAGATCGTTCACCAGCTGGTCGCGCGTTGGTCCGCCGGGCGAAATTTGCCGGCCCCACACGCGCTCGCCCCACAGATGACTTCCCAGCCCGCCGAGCAGCGCGCCCAGCAAGAACACCACCAGCACCAGCAGTGCCGCCTCGCGCCGTGTCTTATTGTTTTCCATGGCTCGTATCCGCCATCATTAATATCACTTCGTCGCGGTTCGTTGGCAGCGCCGGCCTCTCCACTGCAATCTCCGGCAGGCGATTTTCCGCCACGATGGACTGATCCGATTGCCACTGGCTGTGCCGCCCCAGCTCAAACGAAACCAGTAGCACCAGCGCGAATGAAGCCGTCGCCGCAAACCGCCAGCCCACCGAAACGAACGGCCTCCAAATGGATTTGCCTTCGCTCGACTGCAGTTCCTGACGAATCCGCGCCATCACCATCCGGCTGAACCCCGCACCGGGATCGGGCCAAGCCTCCGCAACAGCGAGCAAACGCGCGCCCGCGGCGGCATCTTCCAGTGCCGCGCGGCATCCCGCGCAACTCTGCAAATGCTCGGCCAGCATCACCGCTTCCGGCCCGTGCAGCGCACCCTGGAAATGATCTTCCAGCGCCGCTTCGTACTGCGTACAAGCTGCATAATTATTTTCCGCGTTGCTGTTTTCTGCATTCATGCTCATTGTCCTTATCCTTCCTTATCTCCCGCCGGCCCTGCTGCCCCAGCCGGCTTGGAATGGAGGCGACGCCGATACACGTCCATCAAACGAGCACGAGCCCTGAACAGTCGCACCTTCACCGTATTCACATTGAGGTTGAGAATTTCCGCCAGCTCCTGCACCGAAAAACCTTCCACTTCCTTCAGCACCAGCAACTCCCGGTCCTGCTCCGGCAATTTTTCCATCATGCGCTCGAGTAAATCCCGCGCTTCCGCCCGGTCGCTCGCGCTAGCCGGCGGCTGATCCGCCGAAACCACGCCATCCAGCCGCGAAACCTGTTCCTCAGAAAGGTCCGCTTCGTACATCAGCGGACGCACTTTCTTCTTGCGCAAATAATCCCAGCACTCGTTCACCGATATCTTATACAGCCAGGTGGAAAAAGCGGCGCGCTGATCGAATCGCTTTAGCGAAACGAATACCTTCAAGAACACCTGTTGCACCACGTCTTCTACGTCTTCGCGCCGGCGCAGAATCCCGCTCACCAGCCCGAACACCCGTTGCTGGTGCCTCCGGATCAGCTCCTCGAACGCGGCCTCTTCGCCGCTCTGGGCCAGCCGGACCAGTTGTCGTTCTTCTTCGCCCTTCTCTCGCCGGCTCACCGGGAGCGATAGCGCCGAAGCTGTGGCTGCCATGTTCTTTGGGACGTCAGGCACGCGATTTTGGTTACACCCGGAATTCTACCGTTCCCTGAAAATAGCTTGTTGCGGGGGATAGCTTATCATGTGACAATACCGCACATGATAATTGGAGAACGCATCCGTCTGCTCCGTGAAACAAAGAAACTCTCCCAAGGCGACATCGAGAAGCGCACTGGTCTTCTCCGCTGTTACATTTCGCGCGTCGAAAACGGCCACACCGTTCCGGCAATCGAAACGCTGGAAAAGTTGGCGCGGGCGATGGAAGTCCCGCTCTACCAGCTCTTCTACGACGGCGAAGAACCGCCCGTGCTGCCGAACCTTCCCAAGCGGAAGTCGGCCGACGATATCGCATGGGGAAGCCGTGGGAAAGATGCTCGGGCCCTCGGACGCTTTCGTCGCTTGCTTGGGCGTATTGACGAAGGCGATCGTCGCTTGCTGATGTACATGGCCCAGAAAATGGCTAACCGCTAAGAATCTGCTGTTCCGGATTTCTAACGCGGCGCTTGGCTCTATTCCCACTCAATCGTGCTCGGCGGTTTCGAGCTGATGTCGTAAACGACCCGGTTCACGCCGGGAACTTCGTTCACGACGCGAACCGAAATCCGTTCGAGTACTTCACGCGGCAGTCTGGTCCAATCAGCGGTCATCGCGTCCAGCGAGTCCACGACGCGAACAGCAATGGTGTAACCGTACGTCCTTCCATCGCCCATTACGCCCACGCTCTGCACCGGTAATAGCACCGCAAACGCCTGCCACACCTTTTCGTACAGCCCGGCGCGCCGGATTTCCTCCACCACCACGGCATCCGCGGCCCGCAGCGTTTCCAGCTTCTCGCGCGTGATGGCTCCCAACAGACGCACCGCCAAGCCTGGGCCTGGAAAAGGATGCTTCACCAGTATTTCCTCGGGCAGGCCCAATTCGCGACCAATCTGGCGCACTTCGTCCTTGAACAGATCACGCAGCGGCTCGATCAGTCCGAAAGGCATGTCCGCCGGCAAACCGCCCACGTTGTGATGCGACTTGATGACGGCCGACGGTCCTTTCACCGACACAGATTCGATCACGTCCGGATACAGCGTCCCCTGCACCAGGAATTTCACCGGCAGGCCCGTCGTATTAGCCAGCAATTTGCGCTGCTCTTCCACAAACACGGAAATAAATTCGTTGCCGATGATTTTCCGCTTCTGCTCCGGGTCGGTGACACCCGCCAGCTTCCCCAGAAACCGTTCGGAAGCATCCACACCAATAACCGTGAAGCCCATGCGGTCACGCAATAGCTCCAGCGTCTCGCGATACTCATTCCCGCGCAGCAGCCCGGTGTCCACGAACACGTTGATCAGCCGATCGCCCATCGCGCGATGCACCAGCGCTGCTGCGACCGCCGAATCCACTCCGCCGCTAAGCGCACAGATGGCGCGCGCTCCTTCCGCTTGCTTGCGGATGGCTTCCACGCTCGCGGCGATAAACCCGGCGCGATTCCAGTTCTTCTTCGCGCCGCATATGCCGAACACAAAATTCTGCAGAATTTCCGTGCCACGATCCGTGTGATTTACTTCGGGATGAAACTCCACGCAATAGAATTTCTTTTCGGCGTGCTCGATGGCCGCGATAGCGTTGTCGGTGTGCGCGGTGATGGCGAAACCCGCGGGAACTTCGACGACGTGGTCGCCATGGCTGTTCCAGATCTTCAGATGGTCGGGGATGCCAGCGAATAGCTTTGAAGCGCCCGCCATGTCCAGCTGCGCAGGGCCGTATTCGCGGCGGTCGGCAGGTACTACTTTGCCACCCAGAGAATGCGTGAGCCAGTGCATGCCGTAGCAAATTCCCAGCACCGGAACGCCCAGTTTCAGCACCTGGGGATCGCACATCGGCGCATCCTTGTCATACACAGAACTAGGACCGCCGGACAAAACGATGCCCACGGGTTCGAGCGCGCGGATTTCCTCCAGCTTTGCAGTGCACGGCAAAACCGCGGAGAACACCTGCTGCTCGCGGATGCGCCGCGCGATCAGCTGCGTGTACTGCCCGCCGAAATCCAGCACCACAATTCCCTGTCGCGTGCTCACCGTGCCTCCGGCTTGCTGCTGCGCTGCGGTTCCGGTACTCGCGGTCATTAGTTTCCTCGAATTCTCGTTATCGCAAAACAATATTTACGAGCTTCCTCGGCACGACAATGGTCTTCGTGATTTCTTTGCCGGCGATCAGCACCGCGATGCGCGGATCCGTCCGCGCGCGATTCAAAGTTTCCTCTTCGCTTAGATCGTCCTCCACCAAAATCTTCCCGCGCAGCCGCCCGTTGATCTGGATGATCACTTCGAACTGCTCCTCGCGCGCCAGATCGTCTCGATACTGCGGCCATTTTTCGCGCGCCAGGCTGTTCGTATGCCCCAGCGTCTGCCACAGCTCTTCCGCAATATGCGGCGCCATCGGCGAAAGCATCAGCAGCAGCATTTCCAGCCCGCGCTTCAGGATCATTGGACTCAGCTCGACGTCCAGCGGCTCCTGCGCATGAATCTCGTTCACCAGCGTCATCAACAATGAAACCGAGGTGTTGAAGTGCCAGCGCACCTCGAAATCATTCGTGATGCGCTTCAGCGTCTGATGCACCTTGCGCACCAGCAGCTTTTCCTTCGCCGTGGCGCTCGTCAAATCCGTCTGCTGCGTCAAATCCGTTTGCACGCCGCGCAGCCCTTCGGCGTGGTCGGTCACCAGCCGGTAAACCTTTTTCAGGAATCGCGCCGAGCCTTCAATCGCTTCTTCGCTCCACTCCAGATCTTTTTCCGGAGGCGCGGCGAAAAGCGTGTACAAACGCCCGGTATCGCAGCCATATTTATCGGCCATCTCGATCGCGCCCACCACATTGCCGCGCGATTTAGACATGGCCACGCCGCCCTTCTGCACCATCCCCTGCGTGAACAGTCGCGTTATCGGCTCGCTGTGGTTCACCAAGCCAATGTCGCGCATCACCTTGCAGAAAAAGCGCGAGTACAGCAGATGCAAAATGGCGTGCGTGATTCCGCCGACGTACTGGTCAATCGGAAACCAGTAACGCACTTTCTCCTTATCGAAGGGCGCCGTGCTGTTGTGCGGATCGGTGTAGCGATAGAAATACCAGGAGGAATCAACGAACGTATCCATCGTGTCCGTCTCGCGCCGCGCCGCCCCGCCGCACTTCGGACAGATAGTGTTCACAAATTCCGGCGCACCCGCCAGCGGAGACTGCCCCTGCCCCGTCAGCGTCACATTTTCCGGCAAACGCACCGGCAGCTGATCGTCCGGCACCGCCACGATTCCGTCTTTCTCGCAGTACACGATGGGAATTGGCGTGCCCCAATAGCGCTGCCGTGAAACTCCCCAATCCTTCAGCCGGTAAGTAGTCTCGCCCGCGCCGTAGCCCTTGGCTTTCGCGTCGGCGGTCATTTTTTCCTGCGCCTGTTCGGTCGTCAGCCCGTCGTAAGGGCCGGAATCCACCACGCGCCCATGCCCCGTGAAAGCTTCGCTCATGCGATCAATCCGCAGCGGCGCGCCCGTGTTCGGCTGCACCACAATTTTCACAGGCAAATGATATTTTTCCGCGAATTCGTAATCGCGCTCGTCGTGCGCCGGAACGCACATCACCGCGCCCGTCCCGTATTCCGCCAGCACGAAATTCGCCACCCAAATCGGAATGTGCGCGCCAGAAAATGGATTCACCGCAAAGCGCCCGGTAAAAAATCCCTCTTTCTCCGCCACGGCAATGTCCGCCGCGCGCATGCTTTTCTGCCGCATGGTTTTCAATTGCGCGTTCAGCGTCCCTTGTCCGGGCACTCCAGCAAGAAGTTCGTCCAGCTTCGGATGCCCCGCGGAAATCACCAAAGCCGCAGCCCCGTAAATCGTATCAATGCGCGTGGTAAAAACTTCCAGCGCCACGCCATCCATCTGCGACAGCGCAAATTTCACCCGCGCGCCCTGCGATTTGCCGATCCAATTCCGCTGCATCGCCAGCACGCGCTCCGGCCAGCCGTCCTCCAGCTGCTTCATGTCCGCCAGCAGCTCATCCGAATATTGCGTGATGCGGAAAAACCATTGCTCCAGCTCGCGCACTTCCACCAGCGTGGTTTCATGCCGCCAGCAGAAGCCGTCAATCACCTGCTCGTTCGCCAGCACCGTCGCGCACTCCGGGCACCAGTTCACTTTGCTCTTTTTCCGAAACGCGATGCCCTTCTCGAACATGCGCAGAAAAAGCCATTGGTTCCAGCGGTAGTATTCCGGCTCGCAGGTGGAAATTTCGCGCCGCCAGTCGTAGCTGAATCCGAAACGGCGCAGCACGCTGCGAAATTCGGCGATGTTCGCGTCCGTCCAGGCGCGCGGGTGCGTATTATTTTTGATCGCGGCGTTTTCCGCGGGCAATCCAAACGCGTCAAAGCCCATGGGGTGCAGCACGTTGAATCCGCGCATGCGTTTGTAGCGCGCCACCGCGTCGCCGATGGTGTAATTGCGCATGTGTCCCATGTGCATGGTGCCGGAGGGATAAGGCAACATCTCAAGCATGTAATATTTGGGACGTGAGGAGTCGTTATCTACGGCGTTGAAGGCTTGTTGCTCTTCCCACACTTTCTGCCACTTTGCTTCAATTTGCGCGGGATCGTAATTTGCATGTTTGTGGTCGGAATCGGCCAAGTTCACTTCCCTCGCGAGCGTGATTTCGTTTTCGCCTTCTTCTTCATTTTGGAAGAAGTTGTCGTCGTTTTGGAAGTGGTCTTCGCGCGGCGCGCGGCGCTCGCTTTTGCGGATGCGGACTTCTTCGCGGTTGCGGCCTCGGCCTTTTTCGCGCGATGTGGACGCGGCTTCATCCCGTCGCCATTCGCTGTCACCACGCGCCCCAGCAATTTCCACAGCGCTGCGACGTTCCGCCGATCGTCCCCCGGCGCATCAATCGGCGTCTCCAGAATAAAAGCGCGCGCGGCCAGCAACGGATGATTCAATATCCGCCCAAAAGCTTCCAACCCAATCTTGCCCTTGCCGATGTGCTCGTGCCGATCCACCCGCGAACCCACGTGCGTCTTCGAATCGTTCACGTGCACCACAAACACACGGTCCAGTCCCACCGTTCGATCCAGCGCCTGCAAAGTCTGCTCCAGCCCTTCGGCGGTCCGCAGATCCCAGCCCGCGGCAAAAGTGTGCGCGGTGTCTATACAGATTCCCAGCGGCAAATCCGGCGAAGAATCCAGAATCGCCCGCAATTCCTCGAACCGCGAGCCAATCGAAGTGCCCTGCCCCGCGGTATTTTCCAGCAGGATTTTCAGGTCGCCCAGCTTCAACCCGCGCGCCGCCTGCTTCAATCCCTGCGCAATCGCCGCAACCGCCGCCAAAGGCGTGCTCTCGCGTCCGCTACCCGGATGCGCCACCAGATAATCCGCGCCCAAAGCGATCGCGCGCACCAATTCCTGGTGAAACGCCTGCACCGAGCGCGTACGCAACACGGGATTGGGCGAAGCCAGGTTAATCAGGTAATTATCATGAATCACAAGCGGCCCCAGCCCCAGCTCCTTGCGCCGCGCGCGAAAACGAGCAGCTTCCGCCTCCGCAATCCGCATCCCGCCGCGATTCCACATGCGCGGGCTGGAAGAAAAAATCTGCAAGGCGTTCGCGCCCAGGCCGTGCGCGATCTCTAGCGACGTGCTGATATCCCCTGCTATGGACGTGTGTATCCCAATGCGGATGCTGCCGTCTTTCCACGCGGGAATTTCAGGGGGCGGTGGTGCTTCCGGGCGGTACTCGTCGGCGGCGTCGAAGGCTAGTGTGCTGCTGTGGTTTTCTTCCGCCATTCCCTCTGGGTGTCCGGGTGCCCTACGAGTCGATGTGCGGGCAACGCCACAAGGCGCTTCGCGCGCACATGCTGAAACATTCATTTTAGCGGAAAGCGCACACTTCCGCAAACACTCATAAACGGACCCCGCCGCCGCATCTCTCAGCCGAGATCCGCAAAATAATGCAAAGCTCGCGCAAATTTGCTCTTGACAACCCATAACCGTATGGTTATGCTTCCCGCCATGCAAGCTCAAGTCGCACCAGTCGCAACCAATCACGTTTTCGCTGCCCTCGCCGACCCTACCCGGCGCGCCATTTTCGAGCATCTCGCCCGCGATGGTGAACAAAACGTCCGCAGCCTTACGGCCCGCGCCGGCGTATCGCAACCGGCGGTATCCAAGCACCTGGGCATCCTAAAACACGCCAGGCTGGTACGCGATCGCCGCGCCGGCCGCGAGACCCACTACAGCGCCCAACCGCAAGCCTTGAAACCCATGCTCGACTGGATGGGCATTTACGCCGCTTTCTGGCACGAGCGCTTCGATCGCCTCGAATCTCTTCTGAAAAGGATGGACCAATGACCGAACCCGCAGCCTCACGCTCCCTCGTCATCGAACGCGAAATGCCGCATCCCCCGGAAAAAATCTGGCGTGCGCTCACGCAAGGCCCGCTGATCGAAGAGTGGCTGATGAAGAATGATTTTCAGCCGATCGTAGGCCACCATTTTAGCTTCCGCGCGACGCCCGTGCCGAATTGGAGCGGCGTCATAGACAGTGAAGTCCTCGCCATCGAACCGAATTCACGGCTTTCTTACAGCTGGGGCACGATGGGCATGATGAGCGTTGTCACCTGGACGCTGACGCCCACCAAGGCCGGCACGCACATCCGCATGGAGCAAACCGGTTTCCGCTCCGAACAAGATGCCGCCTACAAGGGCGCGACCTACGGCTGGACGAAGTTCATCGGCAACATGGAGCGCGTCGTTGGAGGGTTGGACTGACCATGAGAGCGAAAAACGGTGCTTATTGGACGACTACCGTGCTGGTAGCATTTTTTATCGGGAGCGGGGGCGTTGCGCAGCTGGCACAATATCGGGGTAACCCACATGGTGTGGTCCCGGCCCTTGGATATCCAATGTACTTCTTCGCCATCCTGGGATTTTGGAAAGTCCTCGGGGCCATCGCCATACTCGTGCCGCGTTTTCCGCGGCTCAAGGAATGGGCGTATGCCGGCATCTTCTTCGACTTGACGGGCGCGGCCGCGTCCTGTGCCGCAGTCGGCGGTTACGGCGCTTACGGCTTTCACGTAATCGCGCCGCTCTTGATTGCCGGTCTCACTGTGGCATCGTGGGCGCTGCGACCCCCAAGCCGCACCATCGGCATCCTCGTTCCAGCGACAAACGGCAGCGCGGCATAAAATCTCTGGAGCTTTTAGGATAAGAACATGAAAAAGTCAGGCGCAAGCCAAAGCCAGCCACCATCGGAACTCATCTCGAATAGAATCGCCGGACTCGGCGACTGGCGCGGCAAAACCCTCGGCCGAATGCGCAAACTCATCAAGGCAGCGGACCCGAACGTGGTGGAAGAATGGAAGTGGGCGATTCCGGTCTGGTCGCACGACGGCATCATCTGCACCGGCGAATCCTACAAAAATGTCGTCAAGCTCACCTTCGCCAAAGGCGCGTCTCTGAAAGATCCCGCCCGTCTCTTCAACTCCAGCCTCGAAGGAAACGTACGCCGCGCGATAGACATCCATGAAGGCGAAGAAGTTAACGAGTCCGCCTTCCAGACGCTGGTTCGCCAAGCGGTAGTCCTCAATAGTTCCAGCAAGCCGGAGACCAAGGCGAAACCCTCAAAGAAAGCGAAGTCCTAAAAAATTTCGCCCATCGCAACGCAGCATCGCTCGAAATCCCACTTGGAACTCGTCTCGCCACGCATGTATCATTCCGGGCGGGGGATTCGGATGACCAAGCCTCGTTTGAGCCTCTACATAATCGTTATTGCTGCGTTGCTCGTCGGCGCGCGAACACTGCCTCTTGCCGCAAGTCGTGCCGAAGTCCGTGACGAAAACCGCGCCGCAGCCCCCGCCACGCAAGACGCCGTGGACAGCCAAGCCTTCCTGCAATCTCACATGTCGCCCGCAGGACCGCCCGCCAGGGCATCAGCGGCCGCAGTGGAAAAACTCCTCGCGCAAATGACCCTGAAAGAAAAAGTCGGCCAGATGACCCAGCTAACGATCGAGACGATTGTTGACGGCAAAGACCAGGACATCCACATCAATCCCGAAAAATTGCACAAAGCCATCGCGGAATACGGCGTCGGCTCCATCCTCAACGTTTACGACCAGGCTCTTTCCCTCGAGAAGTGGCACGAAATTCAGCGCGCCATCCAAGCCGAAGCGAAAACTACGCGCCTGCAAATCCCCGTCCTCTACGGCATTGATTCCATCCACGGCACCACCTACGTCGAAGGCGGCACACTTTTTCCCCAGCCGCTCGCCATGGCCGCCACATGGAATCCTGAACTGATGTTGCGCGGCAGCCAAATCTCCGCCGCCGAAACGCGCAAGGCCGGCATCCCCTGGTCGTTCTCTCCCGTGCTCGATGTCGGCCGCCAGCCGCTCTGGCCGCGCCTCTACGAAACCTTCGGCGAAGACACCTATCTCGCTACGGTAATGGGCGTAGCCACCGTCCGCGGCTACGAAGGCGACGACATTTCCAGCCCCGTGAACGTCAGCTCGTCGCTGAAGCACTACATCGGCTACAGCTACCCCACCACCGGCAGCGATCGCAGCGCCGCTCTGATTCCCGAATCTACTCTGCGCGAATATTTTCTGCCCACGTTCGCCGCCGCCATTAAAGCCGGCGCCCACACCGTGATGGTAAATTCCGCCGACGTGAACGGCATCCCCGGCCACACCAACAGCTATCTGCTGAAGACAGTCCTGCGCGATGAATTGGGATTCCAAGGCGTGGTAGTTTCGGACTGGCAGGACATCGAGCGCCTGGTAACCGCGCACCACATCGCCGCCACAGAAAAAGAAGCCACGCGCATCAGCATTCTCGCCGGCGTGGACATGAGCATGGTCCCCCTCGACTACCGCTTCAGCGATTTGCTGCTGCAACTGGCGCAAGAAGGGCAGGTCCCCGAAGCCCGCATCAACGAAGCCGTGCGCCGCATCCTGATTCTCAAGTATCAGCTGGGATTGTTCAGCGATCCGCTGCGTGGCGTCGACGCGAATACGACGCTAGCATCGCCCGAGTCGCGCCAAGTCAGCCTCGCAGCCGCGCAAGAATCCATCACCTTGCTGAAAAATGAAAATCGCACCCTGCCTCTAGCGAAAACCGCCCGCGTGCTAGTCACCGGCCCGGACGCCGATTCGCTAATCCCACTCGACAACGGCTGGAGCTACACCTGGCAGGGCGACAAAGCCTCCGCATACCCGACGCAGGGTTACTCGACGATCCTCGCGGCCATCCGCCAAAAAATCGGCGCCGACCACGTCACCTACGTCCCCGGCGCCAGCTACGACAAGGAAACAGACATCGCGCAAGCAGCGACAGCAGCAACCGCGGCAAATATTGACGCCATCGTAGTCTGCCTCGGAGAATGGGCGTACGCCGAAACTCCCGGCAACATCGCAGACCTCGGCCTCCCCGACGCGCAAATTCATCTAACCCAAAAATTGCTCGAATCCGGAAAGCCAGTAATCGTAGTTCTCACCGAAGGCCGCCCGCGCATTATCCGCCCCATCGTAGAAAACACCCGCGCAATCGTGATGGCCTACAATCCCGGCAATGAAGGCGGCCAAGCAATCGCCGACATCCTTTTCGGCGACGTAAATCCCAGCGGCAAGCTCCCCATCACCTATCCGCGCTACGCCAACATGCTTTTCACCTACGATCACAAAACTCTGGAAGGCGAAGAAGGCGCAAACGCCCCGCTCTACGCCCCGCAATTCGCGTTCGGCCACGGCCTGAGCTACACCACCTACGCGTATTCGGATTTGCAGATAACGCCACCGGCGGGATCTGGCAACGAGAAGCTGGAAGTGGCAGTAACAATAAAAAACACCGGCGATCGCGCCGGAAAAGAAGTCGTGCTGCTCTACCTGAACCAGCAAGACGCCAGCATCACTCCCCCGCTGAAACGCCTGAAGCGCTTCGCCAAAATCCACCTTCAGCCCGGCGAAACTCGCCGCTATACCTTCGAACTAACCAAAGAAGACCTGTCGTTCATCAACGCCGAAAACAAACCCGTCGTCGAGCCGGGCAATTTCGACGTCCAAATCGGCGGCCTGAAGCAAACTTTCGCCTGGAAGTAACACCAGGATCCGCCTAGACCGCCATTGGTTCCGCACCCCGCGCAAGAAAGAGCGCCTGCCGCGCCGGCTCCCTTTACCTGCGTCAGTTCGCTTGACGCCTCCGCTTTCCGCGCCCATAATCCCGTCATCGAGGCCCTCCCATGCAGCATCGCAGCTCGTTCCGGCAGGCAAAAAGCATGTCCCACGCATGTTTTTTCACAATCCTACTCTTCTGCCTGAGTTTCGTCGGCTGCAGCAACTACTGCTTCGTATTCGTCTCCAATCCCGGCGGCTCGATTTCCACAGGTTCGAACACCCCCAGCTGCCAGTTGAACACCGCCACCGGCACCGTTCGCCTCCGCATAACCGCCTCCCCCCCACCCCCCGCGCAAGCGACTCCGACACCAGCAACCATCCAGCATATTTTCGTGACCCTGCGCGGTATCGAAGCCACTCCCAGCGCCATACCCAACGACGATTCGCCCGATTGGCGAGAACTTGCTCCGCACCTCGCAACCCAACCCGCGCAACTCGACCTGCTCGCGCACAACCCTGATTCATGCGATCACAACCAAAACACGTTTGCTGAAGCTGACGCTGACGTCGCCATCCCCGCCGACGCCTACCGCCAAATCCGCCTGCGCCTCTCACCCAATCAGCCCGCGACGGACGAGCCTGTGCCAGCGGAAAACGCCTGCGGGAGTGTGGGTTTCAACTGCGTGATAACCGCCGATGGTGGAATCCGGCTGCTCGTGCTGGACAGCCTTTCGTCGCAATTTCAAATTTCGTCAGGCCAAATTTCCGGCGGCTTCTTTCGCGTCCTCCCGGATACAGCCGTCAACCTGAAAATCGAATTCAACTCGCAATCTTCGTGGATATTTCCCGCGGAAGAAGCCGTCCACCTGGTCCCCGCCTTCACCGTAGAGCCGCAAGCCTCGTGCGAATCCGCGACGGCCCCGAACCAATAGTCAATCGAAACTGAATTTGTGACCGGAAATCGCCCGGCAGATAAAAGGCTTTCGTCGCAACCGATGCGCCAAACCGCGTCAAACCCGCTGCGCCGGCAACTTCGCCGTGATTTCCGGCGCCCAGAACCGGTTGAGGCTCGCAATAATCGCGCTGAAACCGTCCCACTGCACGGGCTTGTTCAAATAGCAGTTGGCTTGAAGCTCGTAACACTTCGTTACGTCCGCCTGCCGTTCCGAGGTCGTCAGAATCACCACGGGGATTGCTTGCAGATCTGGATCTCTCTTGATTTCCCCCAGCACTTCCAGCCCTCCCATCTTGGGAAGATTCAAGTCCAGCAAGATAAGGCAGGGCCGGGGAGCGTTGTTATAGATTCCCTCACGCCTCAGAAAAGCCATCGCCTGCACGCCATCGCAGGCCACATGCACGTTAATGGAAGGATCGGCTTCGCGGAAGGCTTCCCGCGTCAGCCGCACATCACCAGAGCTGTCCTCGACCAATAGCACCTCTGTAGGCACCGTATATCCTCCTCGGGCTTTCGTAAATTTGTTTCCATGCATGAATTAGGCACCCGCGCAACAAGACGAATTACCATTCCCGTCCGCAGCGACACTCCCCGCTTGAGTTCCCGTAGTCTGCGCGGCAAACGTCTCTCGAGCCAGCGTTACGCAATGTTCCGCGTCTGTGGCAATTTCACGGTGGTCAGCCAGAATTCGTTGATACTCTTCACCAGATCTTCGAACGCATCCAATTGCACCGGCTTGGTGAGGTAGCAATTCGCCTGCAGCTGATAGCTTTTCGCAACGTCCGCATTCGCCTCCGAAGTCGTCAGGATTACCGTCGGAATCGTTTTCAGCTTGTCGTCCTTCTTGATCTCGGCCAACACCTGGCGTCCATCCATTCTGGGCATATTCAGGTCCAGCAGGATCATGTCCGGCCGCGGCGCGTGCGCATGGCTTCCCTCGTTGCGCAGAAATATCATCGCTTCCACGCCATCGTTCGCCACGTGCAAATAAACCGAAGGGTTGGCTTCACGGAATGCTTCTTGCGTTAGCCGGATGTCTCCCGGACTGTCCTCTACCAAGAGTACGTTGGAGATCTTTCCGTCGAATGCGGGTAGTTTCATGGCTTCCCCTTTAGAACGTGAACAGCACGAAGACTTATCGCCACAACGCAGCGGACCGCGCCATTCGCGCGTGCGGCTTCAGACTGAAAGGAGGGTTCAGCCGATACAAAAAAGTGGTTCTGAAGGGGTATCGCCAGTGTGACCCTTTGGCCGCCGGAGTCAAGGTCGGCGAAAAGGATTGCGCTAACTCATCACTATGCCGTTTTGGGTTTCAGGCGGGGCGCCACGGCCTGTGCGGTGTAGAATGAACGCCGCCAAACACAGGAGCGAATGAAATGTCTTCAGCCTATCTGCTGAAAACCGAGCCTTCCGAGTATTCCTTCGCGGACCTGCGGCGCGACAAAGCCACCACGTGGGACGGCGTTTCCAACCCCGCCGCGGTGAAAAATCTGCGCGAAATGCAGCCCGGCGCGAAACTGATCATCTACGAAACCGGCAAACTCACCAGCGCCGTCGGCACCGCCACAGTCGTTTCCGTGGACGCCAGCGATCCCAAGAAACCGCAAGTCAAAATTGCCGCGGGAAAACCCCTCGCCAAGCCCATTTCACTCGCGGAAATCAAAGCCAACAAGCTTTTCGCCGGCTCGCCTCTCGTGCGCCAAGGAAGGCTGTCCGTAGTGCCGCTGACGGCCGCACAATATCAGGCGCTAGCGGCCAGCTGATCTTGCCAGCTTAATCGCCGAGCGCCGTCGCCGAAGTCGCCCCATAAAAACTGTACCAAGGTTTCGCCGCCGTAAGCCGCGAGTTCACATTATTAATGTTCTTCACGCCCTGATCGCTCAGCCAATCTTCCAGCGCCTTGGGCCCCTGCTTGCCGTAAATCGGGATGCCGTCTTTCCAGGTGGCTCGTCCGCACAACACGCCGGAAAATTCCACGCCGGATTCAGCCGCCAGATCCAGCGTCTCCGCAAACACATCGTTGTTTACGCCCGCCGAAAGATAAATGAACGGCTTCTTCGCGGCAGCCGCGGCGCGCCGGAAATGTTCCTTGGCTTGGTCGCGCGTGTACGCCGAATCGCCCTTGCACGATTTCGTGCCGGCCACAAAAGCCATGTTCACCGGCACCTCCACCTTCAGCACGTCCACGCCATATTGCGGCTTGGAAAATTCCTCCATGCTCCCGCGCACGATTTCCGGCTTCTGCTTCGCGTACTCAATTCCCTTCTCGTCGCCGTTCTCCACGTAGCCCACAAATTCCAAAAAGAACGGCACGTCGGCCGCCGTGCATTCGCCGCCAATGCGCTCCACCCACGCATGCTTGATGTCGTTCACCTCCGGCGGATCAAACGGCGTGTAGTACAACAAAATCTTGATGCAATCCGCTCCCGCTCCCACCAGCCGATGCACGGACCATATATCCAGCAAATCCGGCAAGCGCCCAGGACGCGTATTGTCGTAGCCGCTATTTTCATATGCCAGCAGCAGCCCGGCATTCCTTGCCCGCGCTCGTGCCGCAGGCAATCCGTACTCCGGATCCAGCAGAATCGCGCTGGCGTGCGGTGTCAGCACCCGCGTCACAATCGTCTTGAACTCTTCCAGCATCTGCGCCGGCACGTCCTTCTTATCAATTCCTTTGTCCTTCGCAATCGCGCTCTTCAGCGAGCCGCGCTGGTCCATCGCCGCCGCGGCAATCACGCCACGCGCATCCGATACCGCCTTCATCCCCTTCTGTTTGCCAGGCGTAATCTTCATCGATCCCTCCGCAGGGTCCGTAAAACACGAACGCGGCATTTTAGCACGAGACCCAAGCACGCGGAACGCCGGAAGGCTCGGTAGCATAGGCCTGCCTGCCGCAGGCGGGCAATCTTGCGTGTTCTGAATCTGCATGATTGATCAGTAAAGAAAACTCTCTGCAACGGCACGCCCGTGGTTTCAACCGCTCTACACATTCACTCCACTAAGAAATCCGCCAAGATGCCCAGTAATCGCCAAAAGCACCACCCCCACAATCTCCAAAACCAACCGGTAATTCGGCAAAGTAGTTCCGCCGCTACGCCGCGCCTGGAAATGAATCCACCACACAATCCAGATCACCGCCGCCGACGCCAGGGCAAACACAATATGCAAAAGTAAAATTCCCTTAATGCGATGCCCCTCCAGCGCCCACTGCCAAGCCAGCAACCCAGTCGCCACCGCCGGCACCGCCATCACCGCCGCCAGCAACAAATTGACGTATGCCACAAATCCCAACGCCTAACGCTTCGTCCACTGCGCCACAAAGTCCAAACCCACCCCCGCAATGAACAACGCGATCGGAAAATGGATCAGCACCACGTGCTGCGCATGCTTTTCCATCAACATCTGCCGCAACTCAAACGGATGCATCGCAGTCTCCTTTACTGCACGATCACCTGGCCGGTCATCTTCGGATGAATCGAACAAAAATACGGATACGTGCCGGGTTTCGTGAACACGAACGAAAATTTATCGTCGGTATCCAGCGCCTTAGACTTGAACACCCCGTCCGTGCTCACCACCGTATGCGGAATATCATCGCGATTCGTCCAAGTCACAGTCGTGCCCACCGGCACCGTCAGAGTCGCCGGCCCAAAACTGAAATTATCAATCTTCACTTCCGCAGTCGCCGCCACCTTGTCCTGCGCAACACCGGCGGCGCCTCCAACCCGCCCCGCCGCCACGAACATCGCTAGCAAAGCAATAACCACTGCCCCCAAACCAATCCTTGCGAATTTCCCACTCATGACTTTCTCCTCTCCTTGAAATTCAAATTTAAATTCACGCCGCACCCTGCACAGCACTCAACGCTTATACTCATATGCCGTAAGTGCGGGGCTTCAGCCCCTTAAGCCTTGCTTTCCCATCGCCGCCGAATATTTCTGCGATGGCTTCTCTCAACCTCACCCCAACGGCGAATCCACAATCGCCAGCGCATGCTGTCCCCGCACGAAATTCACGTCCGTAATCCCCAACAAACTCCGCAGCTGCTCCGCCGGCACTTTCATCGGCCCCGGCGAATCCGCCTTCCCCGGCTGCGGCTGCGGAAATGCCGTGGACGCCGCCGTGTGAAACGTCACATTCCCCTCCACCTTCTGCATGATCTGGTGAATGTGCCCATTCAGAACCGACACCGATCCAAATTTCTTCAGATAACTCAACGCCTGCGCACTGTCATCCGTTCCCCAACCCCATTCCGGATACACGCTCCACAAAGGAATGTGCGCGAACACCACAATCGGCGTGCTCCCTTTCAAATGCTTCACATCCGCTTCCAACCACTCCAGCTGCTCGCCGCCCAAATTCCCGAGGCCCCCGGCTTTCAGATTCACCACATTCACCAATCCGATAAAATGCACGCCCTTCTTTTCGAAGCTGTACCAGCCCGCGCCCTTCGTTCCCTTCCCATAACGCTCGCGGTACTGCTGCCCTTCGTCGCCGATCACGTCATGCTCGCCCGGCACAAAAAACACATCCTTCGCCACCGCGCCTTTCAAGATCTGATCCACCGTGTCGAATTCCTCCGGCCGCGCCAAATGACTGATGTCCCCGGTGTGCAACAAAAATTCCGGCTGCACAGCGAGCGCGTTGATTTTCTCCACCGCCGCCCGCAGCGTCGCGGCCACATCCGGATTCGCCGCCTTGTTGAAGCCCATGTGGCTGTCGCTGATCTGCGCGAAGCTCAACTCCTCTCCCATCTTTGCGGCGTCCCACTCGTTCGCCCGGCTCATGCTGTAAGACTTCAGCACTCCGCCCTGCATCACGCACAATGCCCCAGTCCCCGCCCAGGCCATGCACTTCAAAAAGCCCCGCCGGTCAATCCCGTCGTGATTATGGTCATGCAGAATCTCATCCTTCTTGTTTTGCGGCATTTCCTGCCTCCTTGGTCGCTCTCAGCCTGCACCCGAGCGCCGTAACTCCCTCACCGCCCAGCTCTTGAAAGTGGCGCGCGCCCCCTGCGAGCTCCCGAGCAACGCGCCACCTGTGGACGTGTTCACTGTGCAGGACCGCGCCACCCGCGGTTTTATTCCCGCGACCCAGCCAACTATTTTTTTCAAGAAATTTGCCCCCGGCGGGAATAAACTCAGGCCCATCGCGGTTAACGCTATGTGGAGCTGTAAAAAGGGCGGGACGTGTTAGCTCAGGAAGACCGCGCGCGCTTTGAGGCCGACGTAATGCCCCATCGCGACGCTGCTTACAATCTGGCGCGCTGGATTTTGCGTGGCCGCGCGCAAGCCGAAGACGTCACCCAGGACGCCTTCCTGCGCGCCTACCGCTCCTTCGGCGGGTTTCAGACTGGCAACGCGCGCGCGTGGCTTTTGCAGATCGTCCGCAATTGCTGCTTCACCTGGCTGCAGCAGAATCACGTGGCCGAGGAAATGACGGAGTTCGACGAACAGACCATGCCGCCAAAAGCCGAAAATCCCGAATCGCTGGCCATGGCCGCCTACGACCGCGAGCGCCTCGAGCGCGCCCTCGAAGATCTCCCCGCGCACTTCCGCGAAATCATCGTCCTGCGCGAACTCGAAGGCTGCTCCTACAAAGAAATCGCCGCCATCACCACGCGCCCCATCGGCACCGTGATGTCCGCGCTCGCTCGCGCCCGCCAGCAGCTGAGAACTATATTGACCGAACCTGTTCCTAAGGGAGCCAGCCGTGACCTGTGAGCTTTCGCAAACGCGCCTGCACGCCTATTTCGATGGCGAACTAGACGCCATGGGCGCCGCCGATTTCGAACGCCACCTCGAATCCTGCCCCGATTGCGACACGCGCCTCGCGGCCGAAGAAAAACTTCGCAGCGCGCTCGTCGGCGCGCAACTCTACGCGCGCGCCCCCGAAACTCTGCGCAGAAAACTGCAAATCAGTCTGCCGGCAGCTGCCATACCACCTCCGTTGAAGGACACGAGGAGGCCGGTCGAAAAATCCTGGCGCTGGCTCGCCATTGCGGCCTCGCTAATCCTCGCCGTGTTCCTCGGCACGCAGTACATGGAGAGGCTGAATCGCTACTCGCAGCAACAGGCCATGGCCGCCGTGATCGTTGACGCCCATCTCCGCTCGCTGCAACCGGGCCACCTGGAAGACGTAATCTCCACGGACCAGCACACCGTAAAACCCTGGTTCGACGGCAAAATAGATTTCGCCCCGCCCGTCCGCGATTTCGCAAACGACGGTTTCCCGCTGCTGGGCGGCCGCCTCGATGTCATTAACAGCCGCACCGCTGCCGCCCTGGTCTACGGCCGCCGCAAACACATCGTAAATGTCTTCGTCGAGAAGGCTCAGCCGGGAGATTCGCAGGAAGCTTCAGGTGAACTACAGGGCTATCACTGGGTATCCTGGCAGCAGGGCGGTTTCACATTCACCGCAGTCTCAGACACCGCTTTCGCCGATCTAGACCAGCTCAAGCAGCTGTTCCTCGCCCCGTAGAAACGATCTGGCCTGCGGAAATCTTTGTAGGTCGTGGCTTCAGCCACGACATTAACGAAGCAAAGCGACAGCGGCTTCAGCCGCTGAAGTACGGGTTTCGCAGTTCTAACAGAGGACTCGCCTACATAAACAAGACATGATGCTGATGCGAACAAGGCTGCGCCTTAGTCGAAGCCTCCTCGTCGCCGCTAACCACCGGCTCAACATCCGGTCCGCTAATCACCGACACGCTAGCAAGATCATCCAAAAGCTCCGGTCCATAAGCCGCCAAGGCTGGCAAAGCCGATAGCGTCCGCTCCTGCAACCCACGATGCGGATACAAAGCATCGACAAGAATCCGCTCATGTCGGTCCAAAATTCCCGTGCGAAAATTCTCCGCCCGCCCCGCCTTCCCCTTCAATTTCAAAAACTGATGCAATATCTTGCGCTCCGCAGAATCCAGCGCCCCTGTAAGCGTACGGTCCAGGTGCGCCAGCGGCTTGCGATACGCCGCCAACAACCTCCGCAGCGCCTTCTCATCCGCCGCAAAACGCCCCGCCAAAGCCCGCGGCAGCGACTTCATCTCCATCCGCCCGCGCAAATGCTGCCGACCGCGCATCAAATCGCGAAAATCCAATCCATATTTTTTCAGCAACCGCGCAATCGGCGGCTCCACTAAAGTAAAACTAGCCCGCGGCAAAATCGCCGGCATCCGCCCCAGCAAATGCTTATAAACCACCTGCGCCTGTGCCATATAAGCAATTTCCGCCGGCCCGCCGATATAAGCAGCCGTCGGCAACAGCGTGTCCTGCACCACCGGCCGCAGCAAGACGTTCGGCGTAAACGCTTCCGGAGTAGCCGCAATCGCCGCGCGCAATTCCTCCAGCGAAAATGCCGCGCCGCCCGCGTGAAATTTCTCGCCCCGCCGCCGCAAAGGCTGCCGCACCCCATCCAGGTTGTAAAAGAGCAGCGTGGATTCCCGCGTCACCTTCACCTGCGCGTGAAATCCTCCGCGTTCCAGCTCTTTCGATCGCGCCAGCAGCGCATCACCCAGCGGCTCCGCGTCATCCAGGGCCCGCCGGTAAATCCCGCTGGCAAAATGGTGCAGTCGCGAATCCAAGGGATCGAGAAAAATAATTCCCCGCCCCGCCACCAGCCGCGTCATCAATTTTCCAAACGCCGAACCGTACGTATCGCCCGGCGTGTAGGATTCGCGCAGTGCCCGCCCCACTTCCGCAGAGTACGGCCCTTCCAGCGTGTCCATCGCCGTCACCACCGACGCCGTAATCCCCGTGCCCAGCGCAATTTCACCCACGCGGTGCCCTTCTTCCGCTGCATTTCCCGGCAAAATAAATTCCGCCAGGCCCGTGCGCGTGGTCCATGCCGCGTGATTGATTTCCGCCAGGTCGTGATCCTCCGTCGCCAGCCAAAATACCGGCACCGCGTCCACTCCGCGCCGCGAAAGTTCCTCCGCGCAGGCCGCCGCCGTAATCGCTTTGTACAAGCTGTAAGCCGGCCCGGTAAAAAGCCCCACTTGCTGCCCGGTAACGATCGCCACTGCGCCGTTCGCCAGTCGCTCGAGGTTCCGCGCAATAGCCCCGTCCAGCACAGCCGCCCCGCCAAATCGCAAATTCTGTTCGCGCAGCACTTCCACCACGCCCGCGCGCACCGCCGGATCAATCTCCACTTCCTTCGCCGCCGCCGCAACTCCCCCGATCGAAGGCGCATGCCCGTAATACTTCCCCACCCGCCCAAAATCCTCCAAAAAAGTCGCAAACAGTTTAGATGTCTGGGGTATATCGCGGAAGGAAAGACACAGAGACTCCATCGAGGCGTTCATGATACACGCGGCCCTGAGAAGCAGCAATCGGCGCAGGACGCGCACGAAGGAAAACAAGCAGCGGAGGATTCGACCGGACAGCGGTTACAGCGCAAAACAAAGCGCCCGCTTGGCCGCGCAATTAAGCACAAACAACCTGCATTCGGGCAACTCGTGCGAATAACGTCCTCCCAGCGCGCCCCAAGCGACCGCAAATCGCTGCTACAAATGATGCGCTGGCTGGGAGATAAGATTCGCCAACATCCCGTCGATTTCTACCTTGCCCGCGTCGCTCACGCCTTGCAATGGAAGGCGCGGTAGGCCCCCGTAGAAGCCCATGCGGTCTTGCGCGTATTTCAACCCGCCGATGCCGTAATCCATCAGCAGCATTTTCGCCGGAACCACCAGTTTCTGCGCCAGCGTCTGCGCCTTCGCGCGATCCCCCGCCCCCGCCGCCTCGTAAATATCCGCGCACAAATCCGGAAACACGTCCGCCAGCCCCAGAATCGCGCCCACCGCGCCCAATTCCAGTGCTTCGTAAAGTGTCGAAGCGGCGCCAGTCAGCGTTTGAAATTCCTTGGGTGCCGCGGCAATGATCGCCGCAATGCCCTGCATATCTCCGGAGCTATCCTTCATGCCGATAATGTTGGGATGGTTTGCTACGCGCGCGATCAGCGAGGCTCCCACCGTCACATGCGTGAACACCGGCACCGCATACACCATCACCGGAATCCGCGCCGCATCCGCCACGCGCAGATAATGTTCGGCGAGCATATGGTCGTCAATCGCAGGCTTGTAGAAACTCGGCGTGCGCACCAGCGCCACCGCGTAACCGATCTTCGCGGCACGATTCGTATGCTCGATCGTCTCCGCCGTGGATTCCGCGCCAGTGCCCGCAATCAGAATTTTCCCAGGCGCGGCAGCGTCGCGCACCGCTTCCCAAATCTTGTAAACCTCTTCCCACAACAGCAGCACCGATTCGCTGGTAGACCCGTTCGGCACGTACCCGGCAAGCTTCGTCTTGTTGTAAAGCGCCACATTGTTGCGCACCTGCGCCAGCGCAACGCTGCCGTCCGCCTCAAAAGGCGTAGTAAGCGGTGCAAAAATCCCGTGAAGTTTCATGCGAGTCATTTTATATCAAATACGAAAGCATCCAAAAGGAAACACGCATCGCGAGCCGCGATTCTCTCCCGCCTTTCTCTGAATCGCGCTGCCGCGCGATTCAGCCTGAGATCCCGCTGCGCGGGATCGAAGGGCGCGTCCTCCGCGTCTCTGACGATGCGATGAGCATCGTCATCCTGAGGTCGGCGCCTTTGTTTTAAGCCGGCCGAAGGATCTCTCCTGCTTTCTCTTTATTCTCCGCAGTTTCTCTGTATCCTCTGTGTTAAATCTTTGCAGCCGCCGGCACCACTATTTCTCAGCAGACGCCGCCGAAGTCCGCCGATGCAAATCCTGCAGCGCCGCCACGTCCACTCCATGCCCCGCCATCGCCCGCATCCCCCGCGCCGCAGCACTAGCCGCGGAAAGAGTAGTAATGCACGGAATGTTGTAACGAATCGCGGCACGCCGAATCGACTTCTCGTCGTAAAAAGATTCGCGCCCCAAAGGCGTGTTGATCACCAAATCCACTTTCGCCGTCTTAATCAAATCCACAATATTCGGGCGCCCTTCATTCACCTTGTACACCGATTCCACTTCAATCCCCGCGCTGGCCAAAGCCGCCGCCGTCCCCCGCGTAGCCACCACCTTCAATCCCGCCGCCAGCAAATCCTGCACCACAAACGCCACATGCCGCTTGTCATGATCGTTCACACTAAGAAACACAGTGCCGGACTGCGGCAATCGCTGCCCCGCAGCAAGTTGCGCCTTGGCAAACGCCAGCCCGAAAGTAGAAGCAATCCCCATCACCTCGCCCGTCGAACGCATCTCCGGCCCCAAAATCGTATCCACGCCGCGAAACTTGTTAAACGGAAACACCGGAGACTTCACCGCATAAAAATTCCGCACCGCCAATTCCTTGATCCCGTTCGTTTCCGTATAAGGCAAATGCAAATCGCGCAGCTTCCGTCCCGTCATCAAACGCGCCGCCACCTTAGCCAGCGGCACGCCCGTCGCCTTGCTCACATAAGGAATCGTCCGCGATGCCCGCGGATTTACTTCCAGCACATAAACCGTGTCGCGCTGAATCGCATACTGCACGTTCATCAGCCCCACCACCTTCAAGGCCCGCGCCAGCCGCGAAGTGTAATCGCGTATCCGCTCCAGCACCGAAGGCTTCAAGGTCACCGACGGCAGCACGCAAGAAGAGTCGCCCGAGTGAATCCCTGCCTCTTCGATGTGCTCCATAATTCCCGCGATCAGCACGTCTTCGCCGTCCGCCAGCGCGTCCACGTCCACTTCCGTCGCGTCTTCCAAAAATTGGTCAATCAAAATCGGCCGCTTCGGATCCGTCCCCGAACCAATCAGCGCCGCTTGCGCCACATATTCCTCAACGGTCTTCAGATCGTAAGCAATCACCATCGCGCGCCCACCCAGCACATAGCTCGGCCGCACCAGCACCGGCAAGCCAATTTCGCTCGCCAGTTTCACCGCTTCGGCCGGCGCCAAAGCCGTGCCATTGCGCGGCTGCGGAATGCGCAATTCATCCAGCAATCCGCCAAATCGCCGCCGGTCCTCCGCTAGATCAATCGACTCCGGTGCGGTCCCGATAATCTTCGCCCCGTTCTGCTTCAATTCCAGCGCCAGGTTCAACGGCGTCTGCCCGCCAAACTGCACGATCACGCCCTGTGGCTTTTCGCGATCCAGAATCGCCAGCACATCCTCCAGCGTCAACGGTTCAAAATAAAGCCGGTCCGAAGTGTCGTAATCCGTCGAAACCGTTTCCGGATTGCAATTCACCATCACCGTCTCGTAGCCATCCTCCTTCAACGCGAACGCCGCGTGGCAGCAGCAATAATCAAATTCAATCCCCTGCCCGATGCGGTTCGGCCCGCTGCCTAGAATCACCACTTTCGGCCGGTCCACCGCGCCCGATTCGTCTTCCTCTTCGTAAGTCGAATAAAGATACGGCGTGAACGATTCGAATTCCGCCGCGCAAGTATCCACGCGCTTAAAAACCGGCTGCACGCCCAATTCCTTTCGTCGCGCACGAACGCTGGAAGCCTTCACGTTCCACAACTTCGCGATTTCCTCGTCGCTAGCGCCGGATCGTTTCGATTCCAGCAGCAATTCCGGCGGACATTTTCCCAAAGTCGTCGCCGCCACGCGCTTATCCACCGCCAGCATTTCCTGCAGCTGGCGAATAAACCACGGATCAATCTTGGTGAGATCGCAAACTTCCTCGCTGGACATCCCCCGCTCCAGCGCTTCAAACAGCCAGTGCAAACGGTCCGGCCCCGGCACATGCAATTTTTCGCGCAGCAGCACCGTCGTCACTTCCGCCGGAGGACGCCACGCCGAACTCGGCTCCAGCGACCGAATCGCCTTGCACAAAGCCTCCTGAAAATTACGCCCGATGGCCATCACTTCGCCCACCGATTTCATCTGCGTCGTCAGCGTGGTATCGCTGCCCGGAAATTTCTCAAATTGCCACTTCGGAATTTTTGCCACCACGTAATCAATGGACGGCTCAAAAGAGCACGGCGTTTTCTTCGTAATATCGTTGGGAATTTCGTCCAGCGTCATGCCCACGGCTAATTTCGCCGCGATCTTCGCAATCGGAAACCCGGTAGCCTTGCTCGCCAGCGCCGAGCTGCGCGAAACCCGCGGATTCATTTCGATCACAGTCATCCGGCCCGAAGCCGGGTCCACCGCGAACTGTATGTTGGACCCGCCCGTCTCCACGCCCACCGCGCGAATAATCGCCGCAGCCGCGTCGCGCATCCGCTGATATTCCTTGTCCGTCAGCGTCTGCGCCGGCGCGACGGTGATCGAATCCCCCGTGTGAATTCCCATCGGGTCGAAATTTTCAATCGAGCAAATCACCACGAAGTTGTCGCGGTGATCGCGCATCACTTCCAGCTCGAATTCTTTCCAGCCCAGCACGGATTCTTCAATCAAAGCCTGATGCACCGGGCTCGCGTCCAGCGCCCGCGCGATCAAGTCCGCAAATTCTTCATGGTTGTAAGCGATCGACCCGCCGGTCCCGCCCAAAGTGAACGACGGACGAATCACCACCGGATACCCCAGCTGATCCGCCAGCCGCACCCCTTCCGGCACACTCGTCACCACTTCCGACGCCGGAACCTCCAGCCCAATCTTGCGGCACACTTCCTTAAACAGCAGCCGATCCTCGGCAATCTTAATCGCGCTGAGCGACGCCCCAATCAATTCCACGCCATATTTTGCAAGAATTCCAGATTCCGCGAGCTCTACTGCAAGATTCAAACCAGTCTGCCCGCCCACAGTAGGCAAAAGCGCATCAGGCCGCTCCGCCGCAATAATCGCTTCCAGATATTCCTTCGCCAGCGGCTCGATGTAAGTCCGATCCGCAATCTCCGGGTCCGTCATAATCGTCGCCGGATTCGAATTCACCAGCACAACTTCATACCCTTCGGAACGCAAAGCCTTGCAAGCCTGCGTCCCCGAATAATCAAACTCGCAAGCCTGCCCAATCACAATCGGCCCCGAGCCGATGATCATAATCTTCTTAATGTCAGTCCGTTTCGGCATTCGCTCTCGTTACAACTCCGTGTCGTTTGATCGCGTTGCCACTCAAACTAAGTCCAGGTTAGGCCTCAATTTCTCATGTCGCACGAATACAACAACCGTCATCCCGCAGGCCGCCTTTGCCTTTTGGCCGGAGGGATCTGCTTTTGCCGTGCGCATCCCAGGCAGCCCATTACGTTACGCCACGATTTCTCTATTCGCACCAAACACAATAATTGTCATCCCGCAGGCCGCTTTTTGGCCGGAGGGATCTGCTTTTGCCGCGGATACGCCGCCAACCAATCCTCCGCCAAATCTCTCCACGTAGGATTCTGCCCCTCGATCAACCTCACCCTCAGTTCCCGTCGCCAAGACTTAATCTCTTTCTCGCGATCAATCGCCTCATGCACATCGCGAAAAGACTCAACGAAAACCAACCGATGAATCCTGTACCGCGACGGAAACCCGGGAACGCGTCCCTCCCGATGTTCTCGTATCCGTCCCATAAGACGACTTGTCATGCCCGTATAAAGATTCCGCGATCGATTCGCCAAAATGTAAACAAAATAGCGTCGATCCACTGCAACCCCTCAAAACTAAATTCAAAACCGTGAAAGCAGATCCCTCGCTGCGTCCCGCGCCCACCAAACTGCGGCGGGAAAAAAAGCGCGGGACTACGTTCGGGATGACAAGTTGCGCGCCTGTGATCCCCTCTTCACCGCCGCGCTCCATCCATCATCGTCACAAAATCATCGAACAAATACCGCGCATCATGCGGCCCTGGCGAAGCCTCCGGATGATATTGCACGCTGAACAGCGGCAAGGACCGATGCCGCATCCCCTCATTCGTATGATCGTTCAAATTCACGTGCGTAATCTCCACATCGCTCGCCGGCAACGAATCCGGATCCACGCAAAATCCATGATTCTGCGCCGTAATTTCCACTTTCTCAGTTCGCAAATTCTGCACCGGATGATTCGACCCGTGATGCCCAAATTTTAATTTGAATGTCTTCCCGCCCAGCGCCAAGCCCGCACAACTGGTGCCCCAGACAAATCCCAAATATCGGCACTCGCCCCAAAAGCTTGCGAATATTTTCCACCGCATACTCCACCGGCTCCGGATCCCCCGGCCCATTCGACAAAAACACCCCGTCCGGTTTCAAAGCCAGCACATCCGCAGCAGAAGTCCGCGCCGGTACCACCGTAACTTCACAACCGTGATCCACCAAAAGCCGCAAAATATTCTGTTTGATCCCGAAATCGTAAGCCACCACACGCCGCCGCGCGTCATCCTTAGCCCCCGAATCCGCCGCCGCTCGAGCACCAGCTCCCGCGCCCGAAATCGGCGCAGCCAAATCAATCGATCCCTGCGCCCACTCATAAGCCTTAGCGCAAGTAACCCGCCCCGCCAGCTCCAACCCCGCCATCGTAGGCAAAGCCCGCGCCTCCGCCACCAATCTTTCCGCCGGAGTCCCATCCGTCGAAACCACGCCGCGCAAAGCCCCCACGTCGCGCAAATGCCGCACCAAAGCCCGCGTATCCAAATCCCAAATCACCGGCACGCCATAACGCTCCAAATACTGCTGCGCCGATTCACTCGACCGCCAATTCGAAGCCAAAGGCGAAAATTCGCGCACGATCAGCGCCTCAATATAAGGACGCGCCGATTCCTCATCTTCCAAATTCGCGCCCACATTTCCAATGTGCGGATAAGTCAAACAGACAATCTGCCCGGAATAGCTGGGATCGGTGAAAACTTCTTGGTAGCCAGTGAGGGATGTATTAAAAACGACTTCGCCGCCCCGCCGGGTGCGCGCACCCGCGGCACGGCCGTTAAATGTTCGTCCGTCTTCCAGCGCGAGGGTCGCGCGCGTTGCAGCCTGCTCCGTCAGTGTATCCTCCAGAATATTTCATCGCGATGCCGCGTTCACCGTGTACGAAGAAGAAAGCGAACCGAAATGATCCACCGGCCAGTATGCGAAAACCGCCTTGCCATAAATGAATGGCCGGCTGACGGGCCCGAACACCCGCGAATCATTCGAGCTGTCGCGGTGATCCCCCATCACAAAATAATTTCCATCCGGAATTAGCACCGGACCGTAACTCGAACCATCCAGATAGCTCGGCGGCACGTACGGTTCCACCAGCTCCTTGCCGTTCACATATAAATGACTGGCGCGCAGCTCCACCGTCTCGCCCGGCAAACCAATCACCCGCTTGATGAACGATTTCGAATGGTCCAGAGGATACCAGAAAACCACCACGTCGCCGCGTTCGATAGGCTCGAACCGATACACAAACTTATTAATGAAGATGCGCTCCTGATCGCTCAGCAGCGGCGCCATGCTCGTCCCTTCCACTTTTACGGGTTGATACAGGAAGATAATAATGACCAGCGCCAAACCCAGCGCCACGGCCAGATCGCGCGTCCAACTGCGCAATTCGTGCCGCAAACGCGGCAAGGTGGAATTGTTCTGCGGCTCTTGCGGCTCGGGCTGAGTGTTTTCCGTCATTCCGCTCTCAAATATTTATAACACGGCCAGATGGCGCGCGCCAAGTCCGCGCCGTTTGCGCTGCCAAGATGCGATGCGCACGCGAGAGGTTGCAGCGGCGAACACAAACGTAAAGTCAAAATCACCACAGATGAACGCAGATGAACACAGATAAACCACAATCGAAGCGGTAACAGGCTTTGGCTTTCTCAGATTTTTCTCCGCCTTTCCTCTGTGTTCTCTGTGTAAGTCTTTTGACTTTCTCTGCGCACGGCGTTTACCCCGACGAAGTCGGGGCGCCTCTGCGGTTAATCCTTTTTACGCATCCAAAGCAAAATGCAAAATCGCCAGCGACGCCAACACCGCCGTCTCCGTCCGCAAAACCAACTCCCCCAGCGAAGCCTCCAGGAACCCAGCCCCACGCGCCGCACTCAACTCGGAATCCGTCCACCCACCCTCAGGCCCAATCGAAATCTCAGCACGCCGCGCCGTAACGTCCCGCAGCACGTCATGAATCGGCGGCGCATCCCCACGCTCCGAAAGCAAAATCTTGCACTCCGCGCTCGATGCCCGGTAAACCTTCTCCAGCGCAGCAGCCTCCGCAATTTTCGGCGGCCGCAAACGACGCGATTGCTGCGCCGACTCCAGCACAATCCTCTCCCACCGCGCATGACGCTTCGCCGCAGCCGCCACCAAAGCCTTGTCCGTCCGTGCCGCAATCAAAGGAGTGATTTCGTTCACGCCCAATTCCGTAGCCTTCTCCAAACACCACTCGAACCGATCGAACTTCACCAGCGCGATCAACAAATGCAAATGCAGCCCAGGCTCCCGCGCCTCAATCCGCTCCACCAACGAAAATTCCACCCGATTGTCCCCGCGCTTCAGCAACCCCACACTTTCAACGCGCGCCAGCCACACCCGCTCCCCATCGCTCAATTCGTAAAGCTGCCCCGGCTCAGCCCGCAGCACCCGCCCCAAATGCTCAGCCGTATCGCCGCGCACAGTAGCCGTAGCATCCTCGAACTTATCCACAAAGAATCGCCGTCTCATTGTTGAGATTCTATCCCGGCGGCAGCTGGAATGCTAAGGAACGGAGATGCGGGCAATGAGTTGATTTTCGATTACGCGACTTACCGTCCACCCGGAGTCCGGTAACCGCGGGATTACGAGGATCGTTGCGACTGAAGGCCAGACCAGTCAGTCTCACGCACGAAATATGCGACGAAAACTAGATTTTTCACGGGATCTATTGGAACTGGCCAGCTCAAGGCTTCTTTGCCGAAGACAGTCTCAGACATTAAATGCTGGAATCTCCGCATGACCTGCGCGCAAGAACGACGGGAATAATCCGCCCAAGGTTCGTCAGCCGTTCGCTCACCGGAGTCGGCCTCGAGCCAGTACATCTCGCACGTGCTGCCGTCATCGAGCCTAAATTGAAATTGGCCACCTAAACATGCGTAACCACCGGCCTCAGCTTTGGTTAATGCATTGGGAAACGAGGAGACGGCCCAGCCGTATTCATTGCCACGCAGCGTCGCACCTTTCCGAATGTCAGGCGGAAGAGCAGCGTCCATCGCGACCCCCTGCGAGTGCTGACATCGATAGACCCGTCACAGCGGGCGCGGAGCATTAGCCGAAAATATCCTTCACCTTATCGAAGAAAGTAGAATTCCGCTCCGCCGGCTTGTTCTCTACTTTCAGCGTCTGCCCCAGCTGTTCCAGCAGCCGCCGCTGGTCGCGCGAAACTTTCGCCGGAATCACCACGCGAATGCTGATGTACAAATCCCCACGCCCGCCGTGCGGATTCGGCAAGCCCTTGCCCTTCTTGCGGAAAATCTGCCCGGACTGCGTGCCCTCCGGAATTTCCAGTTCCTCTTCGCCCTTCAGCGTCGCAACTCTAATCTTGTCACCCAGCGTAGCCTGCGAAAAACTAATCGGAATTTCGCAGATCAGATCCGACCCACGCCGCTCGAAAAACGCATGCTCCTTCACTTCCAAGAAAATATAAAGGTCGCCGTTGCCGCCGCCGTTCGTCCCCGGTTCGCCCTGCCCCGTCATGCGCAGACGCGTCCCGGAATCCACTCCCGCCGGCACTCCCACTTCCAGCGTGCGTTCGCGCTCGACCCGACCGACGCCGCGGCAGCTCGCGCAAGCATCCTTGATCGTCTGCCCCGCTCCCTGGCACGCCGGGCAAGTCCGCGTAATGGAAAAAAATCCCTGCGAGTAGGACATCTGCCCGCGCCCCGCGCACGTAACGCATGTGGACATGCCCGTACCCGGCTTCGCGCCCGTGCCCTTACACGCTTCGCAAAGTTCGTGCCGCGTCAGCGTAATCTTGCTGGTAACGCCCGCCGCGGCCTCTTCGAAACTCAGCGACATATCGTAACGAAGATCGGCTCCACGCTGCCCGCGCGCCCCGCCACGTCCGCCGCGCCGCCGCCCGCCGCCCAGCACTTCATCGAATCCAAAAAGATCGCCGAGAATATCCTGAAATTCCTCGAAGATCGTCGAATTGATTCCCGAATCGAATCCGCGATTGCCCAGCCCAGCCGCGCCATAACGATCGTAGATCGAACGCTTCTGCTCGTCCGAAAGCACGGCATAAGCCTCGGACGCCGCGCGAAAATTGTGCTCCGCCTCTTCCTTCTTTTCAGGATTGCGGTCCGGATGCCACTTCAGCGCCGCCTTGCGATAAGCAGATTTAATCTGCTCGGGCGTAGCGCCGCGCTCCACTCCCAGAACTTCGTAAAAGTCATTGCCGTTGCTGGCCGCCATCGTTCTTATGTCTCCAAATTATAAAAGTTGATTTCCTGCAAGAATCGCTCAACTCGAGTCACACCGCGCCGCACTATCAGCGCGCTAATTCGCGGGCGCTGTCGCCACACGCACCATCGCCGGCCGCAGCACGCGATCGTGCAACATATAACCCGTCTGCATTTCTCCGACCACAGTGCCCTCCGGCTGCTCCGCCGTCGGCACATTTTCAATCGCATGGTGCAAATGCGGATCAAACTGCTTCCCCACCGCCTCGATCGGCTGCAGCCCCTGCTTCGCCAGCGCATTCCACAGTTGCGCGCGAATAATCTCAAATCCCTTGCGATATTCGGCACTCGCCGCGCCCGATTGGCCGGAAAGCGCCAGGTCGAAAGCATCCAGCACCGGCAGCACCTGCTCGATCACCTGCTCCGCGCCGCGCTGCCGCTCCTGCAAGCGTTCCCGCTCCACGCGCTTGCGGTAATTATCAAAATCCGCCTGCCGCCGCACCAAAGTATTCTGCAAATCCTGTTTCTCGGCGACCAACTTCTGAATCTCTTCAGCAGCCGTTCCGTCACCTGCCGGCAAAGACTCCGCCCGAGCCTGCTCCGTCGCGGACTCCTCCGCCGGACCAGGCACCACCGCAAAACCCTTATCCGCAAAATCCTTATCCTTATGTTGTTTGTGCGATGCCAAGAAAATCAGCCCCCTTCTTGCTCTTCAGAAAAAAACTGCGCCATGAAAGCCACCGCCGTAATCACTCGCTCGTAGTGCATGCGCATCGGCGCCAGTATTCCCAGCGTCCCTTGCACCTGATCTTTAGATGAATACGACGCGGAAACGATTGCCAGATGTTTTCCCGCATTCGAGATCTTGTCCAGACCCAGCTCCACGTGCACCGGTTCCGGCGATTCGATGCATCCGCTCAGCAGCGCGATCAAGCGGTCCTTCTCTTCAATTGCCTCCAGCAGTTCGCGCAATTGCTCCGGATTCGTAAAATCCGGCGAAGATGCAATCTGCGCCGCGCCATCCACATAAATCTTGCGATCCGCCACATCGCCCAGGACGCTCGCGTCGCACAAAATCAACGCCGTCCCCGCCAGTTGCCCGTACTGCTCGCGGTCCTGCTCCAATTGCTTGCGCAAATCCGCGCGCATCGCTTCCAGCGTCCAACCAATATAATGCCGGTTCAAATATTCCGACGTCCGATCCAGCTGCTCCTGCAGAAATGGCTTCTCCGGACGTATCAATTTGTCGCGCGTCACTCCCCCGCCCGAAATCAAAATCACCAGCACGCGCCCATCCGGCAGCAGCAGAAAACGCAAATGCTCCACCACACTCCGCGCCAGCGGCGGCGCGATGAAAATTCCCAGCCCGCGCGATACCGCGGCCAGCACGTGGCTGGCGCGCTCCATCACCGCTTCCGGCGTCTGCGCCGCAGCCAGCTCGCGCCGAATCCACAGCAAATCCGCGGGACTGGCCGTCGCCTGCGCCGCCACCTGCTCCACAAAAAACCGATACGCCGCAGCCGTCGGCACTCGGCCCGCCGAAGTGTGCGGCTGAAACAGCAAACCCGCATCCTCCAGGTCCGCCATCACGTTGCGCACCGTGGCCGAACTGAGCGGCTCGATATGCCGGTGCACGATGCTCCGCGAAGAGACCGGCTCGCCCGTCTCAATGTACGCGCGCACCACGTCCGTCAAAATCTGCTGGTGGCGTTTCTGTTGTAAGACCGTTGGACTCATAAGCTTCCGCCGAAAACGAGCAAGCACCGCGCCAAACCGCGCGCGACCGCAAACTTCATCCGTGTTTTCAGTGTAGTCGCTGCGCCGCAACCCGTCAACTTCGCCCCAAAACCCAGTCGCGCAATACGCACATCCTTAAATATACAGCGCCACGCGAAGTTGCCTTCGTAGCGGCGGTCTTCAGACCGCCATCGATCACAGCCGCAATTCCAACAATCCGCGGTAGGGGCGCTGCTTGCTGCGCCCCAGCTTGCCCAGGCGTCAATCCCGCCTCATGCAGAACCGTCGCGCGGCAGAATTCGTTTTGTGTGAGGGGTTCGCGTCCGCACCACGCACAAAACGAACCGCGATTTTCCCCGAAACGAAACTTGCGCCCGCTTCCCTTCGTATCATATCGTGTACGTGCTATCGCCCCTGACGATTACCCCTCAAAGCGCATTTCGTGTGGGAGGATGGATGAGATTGACGAAAGTGTTTGTGCTCGCTGCAGCCGTGGCCATATCCTGTGGCCCCGTTTTTTCTCAAGCTCCCGCGCCAGCCGACACCGCGAGCAAACCCCTCTCGACGCGCGTAGTCGCCTATCAAATCGAAGCCAAGTTAGACCCCGCGAAACACACCATCGCCGCCAGCGAAACTTTAACTTATAAAAACCTCACCGGACAGCCGCAGCAGACCTTCCCCTTCCATCTCTACCTCAACGCCTTCCAACCACAATCCACTTTCATGACCGAAGTTCGCCGCGGCGGCACACGCGGCAACGGCCCCGACTCCGACTGGGATCCCAAACATCTCGGTTCCATCACCGTGGACAAACTCGAAGTCGAAGGCGCGGGCGACCTCACCAACAAAATGGAATTCATTCAGCCCGACGATAAAAACACCGACGACCACACCGTCATGCAAATCACTCTCCCCAAACCAATCGCTCCCGGCGCCTCCGTGCAATTTCGCATCGTCTTCCACGACGTGCTTCCCAAAGTCGTCGAGCGCACCGGCTACGTCCACGATTTCGATATGGTCGGCCAGTGGTTCCCCAAAGTCGGCGTCTGGTGGAAGAACGCCTGGAACTGCCATCAATTCCACGCCACCACAGAATTCTTCGCGGACTTCGGCACCTTTGACGTGAAAGTCACCGTCCCGCAAAGTGAGATCGTCGGCGCCGGCGGCGATCTGGTTTCCAGCACAAATAATTCCGACGGCACGAAGACGCTCACCTATCGCTCCGAAGACGTCCACGATTTTTCCTGGACCGCCAGCCCCAGCTTCACCGTCATCGAAGACTCCTGGACCGCCAGCGGCAGCCAAGTTCCAGTAAAAATCCATCTGCTGATGTCGCCGGGTCATATGGCCTCAGCTCCGCGCTACATGAAAGCCCTGAAAGGCTCGCTGCAACTCTTCGATCAATGGTATGGCCCCTACCCCTACGATCGCATCACGGTAGTTGACCCGCCGCACGGCGGCAGCGATGCCGGCGGCATGGAATACCCGACCCTGATTACCGCAGACACCACCGCGCACATGCCCTCGGGAATGCTCGTTCCTGAATTCGTCACCGAACACGAGTTCGGCCACCAATATTGGTATGGCATGGTCGCCACCAACGAATTCGAAGAAGCGTGGCTCGATGAGGGCATCAACAGTTACACCGAAGTGAAGGTGATGGACGCGCTCTACGGCCACGACACATCGTTCTTCAATTTCCCGTTCCTGCAATTCAGCGAAACCGCCGAGCAGCGCGCCGCCTACCTATCCGAACCCGACCGCGATCCCATCACCCGGCTCGGCTGGAAGTTTATTTCCAGCAATTCCTACGGTGGCATCACCTACGGCAAGACGGCCACCGTCCTGATCACTCTGGAAAAAATTATCGGCGAAGACACCGTGCGCCAGGCCTTGCACACCTACTTCATGCGCTACCGCTTCACCCATCCCACCGGTGAAGATTTCCTGAAGACCGTCGAGGAAGTTTCCGGTAAAGACCTCCGCTGGTATTTCAATCAGGCCGTGTACGGCACGCAAATCCTGGATTATTCGCTCGCGGATGCCCACTCCGATCCGTTGCGGTGGTGGGACACTCCGGAGCACGCCTCCAAAGCCGGCGCAAAAGACGAAGTTTACCGCACCTACATCACCGTAGCTCGCAACGGCGATTTCATCTTTCCTGTGGACGTGGATATTAGATTCGACGACGGCTCCAGCGCGGTCGAACACTGGGACGGCCAGGACCGCTGGGTGCGTTACCAGTACGATCGCAAAGCCAAAATCGAGTCCGCGCAAATTGACGCGCACAACCAGATCACCATGGATCGCAACCCGTTCAACAACAGTTTCGTCGCGGAATCAGACGCGCGCGCCGTCCACAAGCTCAGAAACATCTGGGTCTTCGCCAGCGAATGGCTCTCCCAATTGCTGGCCTGGCTCACTTAGCCGTGCAAGATCGGGGCCGTTGAATTTGTAGCGGCGGTCTTCAGACCGCCAGCTGTTGCAGTTGTTTGTAGATCCTTGTAGGTCGTGGCTATAGTTCATCCTGAGGGCCTGCCAGCGGCACGGTCGAAGGGCCACGACATCAGCTTACGCAAGAACGAGCGGCAAGTATCACCACAATCGAAGGAGCAACGCGAATGGCAGCAACGAATCGCGGCACATTTTTTGCAGGTGCAGGACTCGTCTGGAAATGGCAGCGCCTGGTCTGGTGGCTTTTCGCCGTCTGCCTGATTTTCGGCTTCTTCTCCACGCAGGAAATGACGGAGCGCGCTGCATCCGTGCTGAATCACAGCATGGCCGCAGAGCGTCTGGTCAATGGCTTCGATGTTGGCACGTTCTCCGCGCTGCTGCAGCTGCCGGAATCGCCGCTGGAAATTCAAAGCCACACGATCGTCCATTTCTCGCTGCTGTTCGTAGTGTTCATGCTCTTCGCGACGGGTGGCATCCTCGCCGCCTACGTCCTCGGCGAAAAGCCCACCACCACCGTCTTCTTCGAAGCCAGCGGCCACCATTTCTGGCGCTTTTTCCGCCTGCTGATTTATTTTGCCATCGTGCTGCTGCCCATCGCCGGGCTCGCGGCCTTCACAAACTCCATGTATTCGCATATAAATCAGCAATCCATTTCTCCCTACCCTGCCGACCATTTCGTCGAAGCCGCCGCCTTCATTATCCTGCTGCTCTTGATTGTCGCGCGCCTGTGGTTTGATATGGCTCAGGTCATCGCTGTCGCCGAGGACGAAAAGAAAATGCATCGCGCCCTCCGCCGCGCCTTCGGCTTACTCCGCCGCAATTTCTTCTCGCTCTTCTGGCTCTACTTGCGCGTCAGCATCATCTCCTGGCTGATCTTCGCGCTCGGACTGTACGCCTGGACGCACATTCTCAAGCCGCAATCGAATGTCGCTGCGTTTCTGCTAAGCCAGCTGATGATTCTCACCTGGATCGCCACGCGCCTCTGGCAAAGAGCCAGCGAAGCCATCTGGTATCGCGATTACCAGGCAAATCAAGTCCCCGAACCAGCCTGGTCCCCGACACCCGCTCCTATGTACATACCCGTCGCCGCCGCCGACCCGCAGCCCTAACCTCGATCTTCAATTTTGCCTTCCGCGCCGTCACGCCGCGCGCCGTCATCCTGAGGAGCGAAGCGACGAAGGATCTCTCTCCGCTTTACTCCTCGCGCGCTTCTCTCTGTGACTTTGTGCCTCTGTGGCAGATGATTTCGCCTTACGCTTCTTCCACGCTCTTTGCGTTACATCTTTCCTCCTCGTCTCGCCTCTATCTGTGCGCCTTTATCTGTGTTCATCTGCGTTCAGCTGTGGTGCCTTTGACGTGCGTGCCGAGAACTCCCCTGCTCACTACGTCAATTTCGAACCCTCCGAGTAGTAAACTAACTCCACGCCCCACGGAGGCAATTTTGCCGCAACCCCACACCGAATACTCACAACGTCTCGCCGCCCGCCAGCAAACCGTCGCCGCAAAAGAATCCCTGCACCAACGCATCGGCAACGCCAAGCTCGCCGTCGTCCTCGCCGCCCTCGTCCTCCTCTGGCTATCTCTGAAAGACGAAGTAATCTCCACCTACTGGCTCGCGCTTCCCATCGTGATTTACGCAGCCTTGGCTATCGCGCACGAATTCGCTCTGCGCGCGCTAGCCCACGCCCGCACCGCCGTCGCATTCTACCAGCGCGGTCTCGCGCGCCTCGCCGACCGCTGGGCCGGCGCCGGCGCATCCGGCGAGCGCTTCCGCAATCCCCAGCACGTTTACGCCGACGATCTCGACGTCTTCGGCACCGGCTGTCTTTTCGAATTGCTCTCCACCGCCCGCCTTCCCATGGGCGAAGAGCGCCTCGCGCAATGGCTCAGCGCCGCATCGCCCGTGCCGGAAATCCACGAAAGACAAAAGGTAATCGTCGAACTGCGCGACAAACTCGATTTGCGCGAGCAGCTGGCTCTGCTGGGCGAAGACCTCAAGGTCCGCCTCGATCCTCGCTCGCTCGAAAACTGGGCGGAAGCGCCGTCGCTGCTTCCCGCCGGCCCCTGGCGAATCATCGCTGCTCTTCTCGCGCTCTCCGCCGCGGCCTCCACCATATTTCTGCTGGCTACTTTGCAAATCTTGCCCCTGGCAACCGTGCTGGCGCTGGAAGTACTCGTCCTCCTCTGGCTGCGCCTGCGCGCCGAAAAAGTAGTTTCCACTCTCGCCTGCAACGCCGAAGGCCTGGGCCTGTTTGCGGACATTCTGCAACGCCTCGAACTCGAATCATTCGCTTCGTCCCGCCTGCAAGGCTTCACCGCAGAACTAAACGCCGGCCGCCAAACTGCCTCACAATCCGTGCGCCAACTCGCGCGCATCGTTTATTGGATTGACGCGCGCGAAGACTTGCTCGGCCGCCTCCTCGCATTGCCCGTGCTCTACACCGTGCAATGCGCCTTCGCCGCCGAAGCGTGGCGCAGGCGTTGCGGCGCAAAACTGCGCGCTTGGGTGGACATCGCCGCGGAAATGGAAGCCCTTCTCTCGCTCGCAGCCTATTCCTACGAGCATCCGGAAGATCCGTTTCCGCAATTCGCCCCAGAAATTCCCAACGCACCCGCGATTTTCCTCGGCGAAGAGCTAGGCCATCCGTTGATTCCTTCCGCGGAATGCGTGCGCAACAGCGTGCGCCTCGATCCGCAGACGCGCGTTCTCCTCGTCAGCGGCTCAAACATGTCTGGGAAGAGTACGTTTCTGCGCACCGCGGGCATCAACGCGGTGCTCGCGCAGGCCGGCGCGCCGATTCGCGGCAAATCTCTCCGCATGACCCCCATTCTGCTCGGCAGCAGCATTCGCCGCGTGGATTCGCTCCAGGAACGCCGCTCCAGCTTCTACACCGAAATCCTGCGCATCCGCGATGTCTTCGAGTTGACCGAAAATTCACAGCGCGTCCTGTTTCTGTTCGATGAACTTCTGGAAGGGACGAACTCCAACGATCGCCGTATCGGCGCGGAAGGTCTGCTGCGTGCGCTACTCGAACGCGGCGCACTAGGAATCGTCACCACCCACGATCTCGCTCTAACCGATATCGCGCGGGTATTACCCGGCGCCCTGCGCAACGTGCATTTTCAGGATTACGTCGAGGAAGGAAAGATGCGCTTCGATCACCAGCTACGCGACGGCGTAGTAGCCAAAAGCAACGCCCTGGAGCTGATGCGCCTGATCGGTCTGAAAGTGTAACGGATTTGAGGTTGTAGGGGCGAGTCTCAGGCTCGCCCTGATTCGCCGCCCGCGTGACGATCCGCCGCGGACACCGCTCTATCTTTGTGGGTCGTGGCTTTAGTTCATCCTGAGAGCCTGCCGGCGGCAGGATCGAAGGGCCACGACATAAGCCCAGCGAAAGCAATACGGCTTTAGCCGCTGAAGTTCCGCCTTAGTCTTTGCGCCGTGAAATTCGGACGCCGGCGCCAGGTCCTACGCATTATCAATCTGCGCCCGCTGCAACCGGTCCGAATAATCAATGTAAACCGTCTTCCACTCCGAATAAAAATCCAGCGCCGCTTCGCCCGATTCGCGATGCCCATTCCCCGTGTTCTTGATCCCGCCAAACGGCAAATGCGTTTCCGCACCAATCGTCGGCGCGTTCACATACACAATCCCCGTCTGCAAGTCCCGCTGCGCGCGAAATGCATTATTCACATTGCGCGTGTAAATCGCTGCCGACAATCCGTACTGCACTCCGTTCGCAATATCCAGCGCCTCATCGAAATCCTCGAACGGAATCACCGCCACCACCGGCCCAAAAATTTCTTCCTGCGCGATGCGCATCTTCGGCGCACAATCCGTAAAGACGGTGGGTTCGTGGAACCACCCGCGCGCGTACGCCCCGCTCTCCAGCCGATGTCCGCCCGCCGCGAGCTTCGCCGTCTCGTCTTTGCCGATCTGCACGTACTTCATCACCGTATTCAGCTGCTGCTCGTTGATGCACGGCCCCATATCCGTCGAGGGATCCAGGCCATCGCCCGACCTTCAGCGCCTTCACGCGCGCCACGAATTTCTCCACGAACTCTCCGTACACTTTCTTGTGCACCGCCACGCGGCTCGCCGCCGTACAGCGCTGTCCGCTGGTCCCGAACCCGCCCCACACCGCGCCATCCACCGCCAAATCCAGATTCGCATCGTCCATCACGATAATGATGTTCTTGCCGCCCATTTCCAGGTGGCACTTCTTGAACGAAGGCGCGCAAGCCGTGCTCACGATCCTCCCAACATCGGTCGAGCCGGTAAAACTCACCAGACCCACATCCTTATGATTCAGCAACGGACCGCCCGCCTCCGGACCATCGCCGAACACCACGTTCATCACTCCGCGCGGCAACCCGGCCTCGCTCAGCGCCTGCATCAAATTGTAAGTAGAAAGCGGCGTGTCTTCCGCCGGCTTGATCACCACCGTATTTCCCGTCACCAGCGCCGGCATCGCTTTCCACGAAGGAATCGCCATCGGAAAATTCCAAGGACAAATCAGCCCCGCTACTCCCACCGGCGTGCGCACCGACATCGCGAATTTGTTCGGCAGCTCCGAAGGCGTCGTTTGCCCAAACTGCCGCCTTCCCTCCCCGGCCATCAGGTACGTCATGTCAATCGCTTCCTGCACGTCGCCGCGCGTCTCCGCCAGCACCTTGCCCATCTCGCGCGTCATGTCGCGCGAATAATCTTCCTTGCGCTCGATCAAAATTTCCGCCGCGCGATACAAAATCTCCGCGCGCTTCGGCGCTGGCGTCAGCCGCCACTTATCGTAAGCGCCCTTCGCCGCGTCAATCGCCAGGTTCACGTCCTCTTCCGTGGACGCCGGAAACATCCCCACCAGCTCCCCCGTGTTCGCGGGATTGCGATTTTCGATGGCCTTACCGCTGCGCGCCTCCACCCACTCACCATTAATAAAATTCTTGAAAACCTTGGGCCTAGCTGGCGTCGCCATGCGTATTCCTCCGTAAAATTAGCACTGCCGTTCGTAAATTTTTCAGTATCGAGATTGGATGCCGCACAATTTCCGGAGATTCAGAGTAGCAAGCTCCCGCGCACCCCGTCAACGCGCAGCGATCCTCGAAGCTGGTCACTCATGACTGTGTTCTTGCCTTGGGTGTTGCCTTTCGCGGGTCGCGAGCCACGGGTCGCGATTCACCACTCACCAGTCACACCGTATCTCCCACGCCCTCCATACTTTGCCTCCTCTTCGCCCCCACCGCAACTTTCCACTACCACCCGTGTTTCACTATCAGACGCCAACGAAAGCATCCGGCGGCGCCCGAAACAAAGCAGTTATAGACAGAAAGGCTTCACGGGCTCAGAAGGGGCCCAAATATGAAACACCTCGTGAAATATCTAATGATCTTTGCAGTCCTTGGAACCGCATTGGCTCTCGCGCCTAACGCTAACGCCCAACGCTTTGCAGTGGGCGTAGGCGTCGGCCCGGGATATGTCGGACCAGCTCCCGTCTGCGCCTACGGCTACTATGGGTATTACCCGTACGCCTGCGCTCCTTACGGCTACTACGGCCCTAGCTACTTCTCCGGCGGCCTCTTCATCGGCGCAGGCCCTTGGTTTCACGGGGGGTACTACGGACGTCCGGGATACGGGCGCCCTGGATACGGCGGCGGCTACGGCTGGCACGGTGGTAATGGCTGGCACGGCGGCACGGTCGGACGCGGCGCAGTTGGCGGCTACCACGGCACTTCGCATGTAGCGGTTGGCGGTGGCTTCCATGGCACCGCAGCTCGTGGTGGCGGCGCAGTTCGCGGTGGTGGTGCGGTCCACGGCGGCGGCAGCTTCCACGGTGGTGGCGGCGGTCACAGCGGCGGCGGCCATGGCGGCGGACATCGTTAATCCGCAAGCGTAACCGCAAGCCTCGAACAGCACTAGGCACCACAAACGCCCATCCTTCCCCAAGCTCCTCCCGGGAAGGATGGGCCTTTTTTTCGCGCTTCGCATTCCTCACCGCGAACCAGATCGAGTTGCTGCCCGCAAAATACTTCGATCTGTTCGTCAACGTGAATTCACTCATGCAGATGCGGCACCAGCAGCGCGTGAATTTTCTCGCGCAGATCCAGCGCGTCACGCTAGCGCGGTTCTTTCCGCAGCAGTGGTTTCGCTGGGAAAATCCTCTGGACCGCATCACCGCCGCCAAGGACGATTTCAAGTTCGGCAAAACTTGAACCATTGCCTACGAGGCGGCCAACGCCATCCACAGCGAATTGTTCGTGCAAATATGGAAGCGCGCCTGACGCAAGCGCGTTTCCAGAGTTCGCGCCACTTTTTCGCGTCAAGGTTTCGCCGGTCCTGAATCTCCCTCCAGCGCGGCGCGCGGCCAGCCGCCGGTCCAATCAATCGTTGAAATCTGCAAGAACGGATGGCCCGTCTTTCCGTCGTAGGCGTGAAACACAATGATGCCATCGCCGGGCTGCTGCAGAACCGATTCACCTCCCGGCCCAAACCATCGCGCGTTCCCCGTCAGCAGCGCCGTACCGCCGCCATGCAACATCGGCTTCCCATCCGCGTCCACGTAAGGCCCGGTCACATCATGCGCGCGCCCCACCACCGTGCGGTAATTGCTCTTCACTCCGCGGCAGCACAAATCAAAGGACGCAAACAAATAATAATAATCTCCATGATGCACCACGAACGGCGCTTCGATCGCCTGCCAATCCGCGGGCAATCCCGGCGGCGCGGGCGCAGGATTTTCCGGGCGTTCGCGGCTCGCCAGCGCGTAAAGCTTCCCGTCCTGCGGCGAAAGTTTTCCCGTCGCCGCGTCCAGCCGCCGCATTTTGATCCCGCTCCAGAAACTTCCAAAGCTCAGCCACGGCGTCCCCGCGGAATCGAATACGATGTTCGGATCAATCGCGTTGAAATCGTCACTCGCGAGCGATTTCAGCACCAGGCCCTCGTCCACCCAGTGAAAATCGGGGCTGGATTGGTCCAGCGTCTTGTTCGTGACCAGAGCGATGCCCGAAGTATTTTTTCCGAACGCTGAATATGCGTAGTACACGTGATATTTCCCGTTGAAGTAGGAAATATCCGGCGCCCACAGATCCTTCGTCTCCGGACTCTCTTTCTGAATCCAGTCGGGAATCCCAGCGAACACCGCGCCGCAGCGTTTCCAATGTTGCAGGTCATTCGAACAGCGCATCGGCAGCTGCGCGTGCGGCCCCTTCTCCGTAGCCGTCCCGAACAAATACCACGTGCCGCCCTGCGCGATGATCGAAGGATCGTGCACGCCCTCCACGTCTCCTTCCACGTGATAGATGTGCGGCCCAGGAGCGCCCTGCCCCGCAGCCGTCACGCCAGAGAAAAGCATCACGCCCATCGCCAAAAATTTCGCGCCACCAGTCCAGTTCATCATAATCTCGGCGCACCTCGGCGCCCTGCGCATCTCAAGCGAAGCACTTTATACCACGCCCGGGACCACTTCCCCACGCCACACCGTCGTCCCGAGGCCGCCCAAGCGGGCGAGCGATCTTCGTTTGCCTTCATCCGCCGCGCTCGTGGCCCGTTTTCATTGGCGTCGCAGTTGCTGTTTACGGACGAATCCCCGTGAACGCATGAAACTCGCCACTAAAAACACGTATTCTGGGCGGAGAGCGGGTCGCGCTCAGCCTGCTGTGCTAAGGCCGCGCTGCATGCACTGCTGACTCGCGCCATCGCTCGCGCAGCTGAAATTCGCAATTGAAATAGGGATCGAGGAGCAACGGCCATGAGCAAACTTTGGGGCAGGCTTTCAACGATGAGCCAGAACGAGACGCCCGAAAAGACCGGCGCCAAAGAAAACATCGCGCAGCCCGGTGATCAGGTGATGCATCGCTCTTCGGGCGTGCACGGCGTGGTCACCGCTGTCGAAACCATCGGTGACGTGCTCACCCTCACCGTCGAATGCACCGGCGGCCGCATGCTCCGCGGCCTCGATCGCAAGGAATTCGCATTTGCCGGCGACGAAGCCTACACCCCGCCTCCCGCGCAGACCGTCGCAGCACCAGTAGGCGCGGCCGCGGAACCAATGCCCAAAATCGAAGGCGAAATTTCCACCGAGTCCATCCTGGAAAAACTCAGCTGAGATCGCTTTTGACTGCCATGCCAACGATCGAGTCTCTTGCGCATGGAATTACATCAAAGACCCCACCCTTCTAATACCGATCAGTGGGGCACCCTCTCGCAGTAATTTAATGTCCCGCTCAATTCGACCGCACCTCTGCGCGGTTGCAACCTCGCCGCACCACCCTACAGCATCCAACCGCCGGTTACGTTGATTACCTGACCGGTGATGTAGTCGGCTCCGTCGGAGGCGAAGAATTTTACTGCGGCGGTGACGTCCTCGGCGCTAGGTGGCCGGCCCATGGGAGACCGCGCGTCGCGGATGCGGCGCGCCTCGTCGGCAGTGAGCTCGCGCTCGTCAATGTTGGATGGATTTATCACGTTCACGGTGATGCCGGCTTTGGCTTCTTCGATCGCCAGCGACCGCGAAAACGAAACCACCGCGGCTTTCGCCGCTGCATAAGCGGAGATTGTCCCCTGCCCGAACGCGCGTTCGGCGCCGACAGCCCCTAGATTGATAATCCGTCCCCAGTGCTGGCGACGCATCGCAGGCAGCGCGGCTTTGCTGGTGTGGAAGACGCTGTACAAATTCGAGGCGATCACTTTTTGCCATTCGTCTGCCGAGGTGTCCGCGACCAGCTTCCAATTAAATTCACCCACGTTGTTGACCAGGATATCCAGCCGGCCGAAGCGCTCCAGCACGGCATCCAGCAGGAACTGCACTTTTTCGGGATCGGTGGCGTCGGCTTCTACCGCAAAACATTCCGCGCCTTGTGCCTGTAACGTCCGCAGCGTGGCTTGCGCGGCGGTTTTATTCGCGCGGTAGGAGATGGCGATGCGCACGCCTTCCTGCGCCAGTCCTTGCGCGATGCCTTTGCCGATGCCTCGGCTGCCGCCGGTGATCAGCGCGGTGCGATTGCGAAGTGGCACGCTAGCTCCTGGGAATTCTGGTGACCCTGGGAATTCTAGTGAGTAAGTATAATGAATTTTTTGCGATTTCGTCAGTAAGTGCGGGAAAAAGTTCGCGCACCGAGGCACGCAGGCACAGAGATATCGACGGCAAAAAACTATCCCATCCGGGCTACCACCACGGTGATGTCGTCAGCTTGCTCCGCCGTGCCGGCCCATTGTTCGGCGGCTGCGATCAGATTTTCGGCTATGGGCTGGGGATGGAGGCTGCGCTGCCGCAGAACTTCGTCACGCAGCCGCTGCACCCCGAATTCTTCGCCGTAAACATTTTCCGGCTCGGTTAATCCGTCGCTGAACGCCACAAACAGGCTTCCCGGCTCGACCTTGATAGTCCCTTGCGTGAATTTGCAGTCTTCGATCAGACCCACTACGGTCCCGCCTTCACTCAATTCCTGCACTTTCGTGCCATTCACGAAAAATGGCGGCAGGTGCCCCGCATTTGTGTACGTCAAAGTGCGCGCGGCCACATCGTAAACCGCGTAGAAAAAAGTGGCATAGCGATCGTCGGAAGTATTGCGGAACAGATGGCGGTTCAGGCGCGCTACCAGCTCGGCGGTGCCTGTGACCCCGTCGAATCCCGCGTGACTGCGCAGCGTGGCTTGCAGGCTGGCCATCAGCAGCGCCGCGAAAATGCCTTTGCCGCTGATATCCGCGAGCGCGATGCCCACCGTGTTGTTGCCGGTCCGGATGAAATCGTAGTAGTCGCCGCTGACCACGCGTGCCGGCCGGCAGATCGCTGCAAGTTCCAGGCCCGGCAGCGTCGGCAGCACTTGCGGAAAAAGTTGCGACTGAACTTCGCGCGCGATCACGATTTCGTTTTCCAGCTTCTGGCGCTTGCTCTGCTCTTCGATCAGCTCGGCGATGGAGCTCGTCATTTCATTGAACGATTCGCCCAGGGCCCCGAGCTGGTCGCGCTGATGTACGCGCACGCGTTGCGTGAAATCGCCGCGGCGCACGTGCAGCGTCGCTTTGTAGAGATCGTCCACCGAACTTGTGATCGTCCGCGTGAGCACGAAGCCGGTGGCCAGGCCCGCGATCCCCAACAGCAGGAAAATCACCGCGGCGGCGATCAGCAGAATTTCCAGCACCGGCCCGACGTCCCCGACAGAGGTGAACAAACGGCGGCTCAGCGCCGAGGCGCGAATCCCGAAGGAAGCGAACACCGCAGCCGGCGCGTCCGGCGGCTGCGGGCCAACGTGCGCCAGCTCAATCGTGGAAACGCCATTGATTCGCACGTCGGCCCAATTTAGCGGCGGTCCCAGCGTGCGCCGCCGGCTCGCAATTTGTTCGCCGGGAACGAAAACGTGCCCGTTGAAATTAAGCGAGATGCTCGGAGGGTTTTTATCGCCGCCAGGACGCAACGGAATTATCGCAATGGGGCCGAACTCGGACGCGAAGCCATCGAGGAATGCGGAATTCAGCGGCGTCGCCACCACCAGCGAAAAAGGCGCGGCTGGGCCGTTCTTGCTTACCGCCGCAGCGATCCAGATTTTTCCGTCAATCTCCACCAAGCCCGCGAAATGCTGCCCGTCTTCGGACTGCGCTTGGATCAAGCGCTCGCCGCGATTGGGAAACACGCGCAAGTCGGGCCACTCGCGGCGTTCGGCTTCGATCAGATTGGCGACGCCCGGACGCTGCAGAATCGCTTCATCCGCAGGCGAAGCGCCATGCGCGGCTTCCATTTCGACGGCGCCCGCAAGCGCGTCAGCGTCCGCGGCGATGGTGCTGACGCGTTCTTGCAGATCGTCGTGAAACAGGTGCGCCCCGAGCTGCAGGTAAAGGCCGTAGGTGGCGAGCCCCGCCATCGAAAGAAGCAGGATCACCGGAACCACGGCGATGAAAACGTACGTCACGATCAGCCGATTGCGCAAAGTCCACATGAAACGGCCGCGCAGCCACGGGATCAGCCGGACGAACAGGTACACCGCCGCGAGAAAAGCCAGGAAGCCCAGCAATCCAGCGAACGGGATTGCGGGAAGGAAAACCAGCGCGATCCGCACCAGCGCGTACAGGATGACGATCGCAAGCGCGATGATGTCCAGCGGCGAGGTGTGCCGCAGGAAGACGATTAGCCGTCGAGGAGAGAGTCGGTTCACGAGAATTGGTGTCGGGCGCTAGAAGAATAGCCGAGGAGCAGTCGTTAGGGAAGCTGCCGGACGCAGCAAAAGTTAGCTCAGCGTGGTAACGCCGGATACTTGACCAGAATTTCTACCAGCCTTCTCACAAATTCGTTGGACCGGAAGGGCGGGGCTTCAGCCCCGCCGTAAAGCCCGCAAGAGAAGGGGCTTTGGCCCCTGAAGCCAAACCTTTCTATTGCGGCTGAATATTTACGAGTCCGGTTCTAGCGAGCGCTGCAGGCGCGACGCAAGCCCACGGCCTCAGCATCATTGTAACTTGACCAATTCACCCCGCGCAAAAAACATTCCCCAAAAACTCTCACTCGTGCCGCAACGCATTCAACGGATCCGTGCGCATCGCCCGCCGCGCCGGAATGTAACTGGCCGCCAGCGCCACGCACGTCAGCAAAACCGCCACGCTCGCAAACGTAACCGCATCCGTCGGTCGCACGCCAAACAGCAAGCTAGCCATCAATCGCGTCAAAGCCAGCGCCGCCACCACGCCAATCCCCACGCCCGCCAGCACCGCGCCAATCCCCTGCCCCATCACCAGCTTCAACACGTCCGCCGGCTGCGCGCCCAGCGCCATGCGTATCCCAATCTCGCGCGTCCGCTGCTGCACCGTGTACGAAATCAACCCGTACAATCCAATCATCGCCAAAATCAGCGCCAGCCCCGCAAAGCTTCCAATCAAATACGAAGGATAGCGCCGCAGGAAAACCGACGCTGTCTGATCCGTGAAATGCTCCATCGTTTGCGGCTGTATCAAAGGCAGCTGCGGATCCATCTGATGCAGCGCCACCTGCGCCGTGCCCGCGAACGCCGCGGGATCGCCCGCGGTGCGTACCATGTACGTCAGATACGTCGAGGGCCCCTGCTCATTCGCCACGTAAATCACCGGCACGGGCGGCCCGGCCAGGTCATCCTGCGCAATATTTCCCACCACGCCCACAATCTCGCGATACGGCTCCCGCGCGTCAAAAGTAAACCGCGTGCGCTTCCCCACCGCCTCTTCGTTCGGAAAATATTTATTTACGAAGGCTTGGTTAACGATCTCCACCCACGGCGCCTCCAGCTTGTCCGTCGCGGAAAACATGCGCCCCGAAACCAGCGGCACTTTCAACGTGGAAAAATATCCCGGCGTCACCGTAATAATGTCGCACTCATCTTCCTGCCCCTGCGCCGTGGGACGCCCCTGCACCAAAAAACGAATCGTCCCGCCGCTCCCGCCAATCGGCAGCGCGCTGGTGACGCCCACGCCCTGCACGCCCGGCAAATTGCGCAGCTTCTCGCTGAACTCGTGTTCGAACAAACGCGCCGCCGGACTGTCGTTCGGATAATTCTTGTCGCTGGGATAGGAGCTATCCGGCAAGTTCACCGAAAACGTCAGCAGCTTGCGCTGGTCGAATCCCGCATCCTGATGCAGCAGCGCGTGCAAGCTCTGCAACATCAACCCCGCCCCCACCAGCAATACCAGTGACACCGCAATCTCCGCCGCCACCACCGCGTTGCGCAGCCGCGCGTGCGCCGTGCTGGTCCCGCCGCGCGATTCGTCCTTCAACGCGTCGCTCACCCTGGTCTGCGAAGTCGCAAGCGCTGGCGCCAATCCGAAAAGCACCGCGGTCAGCAAAGTCACGCCGCATAAAAACAGGAGCACCGGTAAATTTGTCCCCGCCTCGCGCAAACTCGGCAAAGTGCTCAGCACCGGCTGCGGAATCGCCGCGATCAATCCATTCACACCCCACTGCGCCGCCACAAATCCCACCGCCGCACCCAACGCAGCCAGCAGCACGCTTTCCGTCAGCAGTTGCGCGATCAATTGTCCGCGGCTGGCTCCCAGCGCCGTGCGTATCGCAAATTCCTTGCGCCGCCCCGCCGCGCGCGTCATCATCAAATTGGCCACGTTCGCGCAAGCAATCAACAACACAAATCCCACGGCGCCGAAGATTACCAGCAACAGCGGCTGCACCTGCCCCACGATCCTGTGCCGCAGCGTGCCCATCGAGACAAACACGGACCCATCCTGCTGCGGATATTCCCGCGCCAGTTGCGCCGTGATGCCGTCCATCTCCGCCTGCGCCTGCGCCATCTTCACTCCGGGCGCCAGGCGCGCAAACGCATTCAGCCAGCGAAGACTTCTCCGCGTCAGCAAGTCCTGCGAGGGATGCATCGGCACCCACAGCGGAAAATCGTTCGACGGCGCAAACTGAAAATCGCGCGGCAGCACACCGACGATCGTCGCCGGCTTGTTATCCAGTGTGATGGTGCGGCCAATCACCTGCGGATCGCCGCCGAAATCGCTGCGCCAGTAGCCGTACGTCAACATCACCACATGTGGCCCGTCGCCCACGTCTTCGCCATCCACAAATCCGCGGCCCAGCGCCGGCTTCACTCCCAGCGTCGCGAAAAAATTCGGCATCGCCTGCGTCGCGAATACCGCCTTCGGTTCGCCATTCCCCGCCAGCGTGAAACTGTCGAAGCCGTAAGCCGTCAACGCCGCAAAACTCTTGCTCGTCTTCTTCCAGTCCACGAAATCCGGCATGGATGTGTTGCGGCTCGCCGGTTCGTTGTCCCGCGTCTGCCTGCGCCCTTCTCCCAGCGTCACCAACCGTTCCGGCTGGTAATAAGGCAGCGGCCGCAGCAGTGCCGAATAAACCACCGAAAAAATCGCCGCGTTCGCACCAATCCCCAGCGCCAACGTCAGCACCGCCACCAAAGTGAACCCAGGGCTCTTCGCCAGCACCCGCATTCCGTATCGTATGTTCTTCCACAGTGCATTCATCCGTGCGCCTCCCAGATTTCAGCCCTGCATCATTTCAAAAATCCGCGCGTTAGCGAACCCAGCTAATGTGATAGCGGCCCGTCGCGTCCTGCAAAGTCATGCGGAGCAGCCATTCGCCTTTGATCGCCTGAATATCCGTAGTGTCCATGCTGGCATGCTCGGTGGTTCCGATTCTTGCGCGCACTTCCCCAGTCGGATCGACCAATTCCCAACGCAGTAAGCCGTGTCTTATTTCAGCGGTAACATCCAGGTGCACCATCTCCGACGAGTTGTCCAACCGGAAGCGGTACTCCACAACCTTCGTCTCGTTCGTAAAGCTTTCATCCTTCTTCAAGTCACTCTGCGCATCGGCCACCGGCGCCCGATCCGCGAACGTCGGCGCCCCAACCTCCGCAGAATAATCCATGCTCACATCCCGCCGTGGGTTGGGCGCAGACGCGGCCGCGCCGAAACCAATTGCTCCCAAAATGAAAGCGCAAGCCCCAACCAACCCCGCAACGCGACCCGCCAGTTGCACTTCGCCTCTACTCATGTTCATTGGCACACCTCGCTAGTAGGACTCAATTGCAACCGCCGTGCCAAGCTCTCCGCCATGCAAGCCCCTGATTCGCCGCGCATTACTCATCGCTGCGTCCCGCGGCCGACCGCGCAACTGCCCGCCTGTGGGACACAGCGAACGCCGCCAGCCACCGCCGCCTCTGTGCGATTTCTAATAATGTCCCGCCATTCCTGGCCACTAGCTTGCCCCAAATCCTCGGAGCCTACCCAATGCCACTCGAAAACACGATCCCGTTCCCCAATCCGAATTCCCGCGGCCCACGCTCCCAAGCTCTCGCCCTTTTTCGCGAAGGTAATGTCGTCGAGGCCTCCACTCTGCTCTCGGGCGCCATCCTGCAAGGCGAATCCGCCGACCTCTGGAACGATTGGGCCGTCGTCCAACTCAGCGTCGCCGAACGCGCCTTCCGCCGCGCCCTGCTCCTCGCGCCCACGCATTACGACGCCACCTCCAACCTCGGCATCCTCCTCTTCAGCATCGGCAATCGCGCTGCAGCCGCCGGCCTCCTCCGCCAGGCGCTGACCACCACCACCGGCGCCGCACACGCGTATGTAAATTCGCTGCTGGCTCTCTGCGAAATCCAGCCCGCCCCGCTAGCCGCGCCCCCGCACCGCAAATCACCGAGGGCTGCATCTTCACCGCCGACTGGTTCTCCTCCAACATCCCGAGTTTCTGGAAACATCTGCAACCGCTGCAAGGCACCGCCTGCTCCATTCTGGAAATCGGCTGCTTCGAAGGACGCGCCTCCTCCTGGCTCCTCCAAAATATCGCCACCTCGCCGGACTCGCACCTGCTCTGCCTCGACTGCAACGACCAGCCACTCCTCTGGAGCAACATCACGAAAGGCCGGCGGCGAAAAACGCGCGGAGTTCCGCCGCGGCGTCTCCCGCGAAACTCTGCGCACTCTGCCCTTCGCCAGCTACGATTTCATCTACATTGACGGCGGCCACGGCGCCACCGACGTCCTCGAAGACGCCGTCCTAAGTTTCCGCCTCGCCAAACCCGGCGCCGTAATCGCCTTCGACGATTACCTCTGGAACGATCCGCAACACAACAAAACGGCGTCCCCCAGCCCGCCATAGACGCCTTCCTGACCCTCTACACAAAAAAAATAGCCATCCTCGAATCCGGCTACCAAGTCTGGCTCCGCAAACTCACCGACTAACCAACTCCCCTCCGAAGCTCGCCCTTGAATTTGCCCTCGCTTTTCTCTGCGCCCTCTGCGTCTCTGCGGTAATCCTTTGTCGTTGCCGTTGCTGTCGCAGCCCACACCAACCACCGCCCTTGCACCTTCCCTCTCGAAATCCATTGAATCTCACCCCAACTCCCGGCAAATTGATACCGGCTGCCGGCGCCCGCAACCCGCGCGAGAAAAAATGTCTGACGCCACCTCCACCCCAACAACCCCACCCGCCGCGCCGCCCCGCCACGGCCCGGAAAAACCCCACTGGCGCTTCGGCTTCTGGAGCCTGATCGTCACCCAATTCCAGAACGCCTTCAACGACAACGCCATAAAATTTCTCGTCATCTATCTGGTCGTCGCGATGAATTTCGCGACGAAGCAACGCGATCTGCTCATCCTGATCGTCGGCGCGCTCTTCGCTCTTCCTTTTGTATTCTTCTCGCTCACCGGCGGCTACTTCGCAGACCGCTACAGCAAACGGCACGTCGTCATCGGCACCAAGCTGATGGAAATTTTCGTGATGGGCGTCACCATCCTCGGCCTGTGGCTGCAGAACCTGCCCCTCGAATGCGCCGCCGTCTTCCTCATCAGCACGCAGTCCGCGCTCTTCGGCCCGTCGAAATACGGCCTGCTCCCCGAAATTCTCCCGGAGCGCCGCCTCTCCTGGGGCAACGGCATCATCGAACTCGGCACCTTCGTCGGCAGCATCGGCGCTGTAATGGCTGCCGGCTTTCTCGCCGAACATTACCGCAACCACGAAGCCATGGCTGGAGTAGTGCTCCTCGGCTGCACGCTGCTCGGCCTCGCGACCAGTTTTGGAATCACGCACGTACCTGCCGCCGACCCCACGAAAAAATTCCGCTGGAATCCATTCGCCGATCTCGCCGCGCAACTAAGAACCATTCGCGCCGATCGCGTCCTGGGCTGGGCCGTACTCGGCAATAGCTATCTTTGGTTTCTCGCCGCGCTGCTGCAATTCACGATCGTCGTCTATGGCCACGACGTCCTGCGCATTGACGACACGCACATCAGTTACCTCCAAGCCGCGGTAGGAATCGGCATCGGCCTGGGCAGCTTCGCCGCGGGCTATCTCTCCGGCGGAAAAATTGAATACGGCCTAATTCCACTCGGCGCGGTCGGCATGACGCTGTTCGGCGCGCTCCTGTATTTCGACCGCCCCGCCGAAGCGCTAGCTGGCTGGATGCAAACCACCACGTCGAACCTCGGCGTCCCGCTAGCTCACCACATCGCAAATTTCATCGTCACCATAGTGCGACTGCGCATCCCCGATCTTTGGCTTCTAGGTTTCTTCGGCGGCTTCTTCGCCGTCCCACTCAACGCCTTGATCCAACATCGCCCCCGCCCCGCGGAAAAAGGCGGCGTGATTGCCGCAGCCAATCTGCTCTCCTTCGTAGGAGTGTTCCTAGCCGCCGGCGCCTATTTTTTCTTCTCCACAATCCTGCATCAAACCCCCGCCGGCGTGTTCCTCGACGGCGCCATCCTCACGCTAGTCACCACCGCCTATTCCATTTATCTGCTACCAGATTCCCTCCTCCGCCTAGTCCTTTTCATGATCACGCATTCCATCTATCGCATCCGCGTCGAAGGCCGCGACAACATCCCCGAATCCGGCGGCGCGCTCTTCGTCTCCAATCACATGTCTCTCGTTGACGCGCTTCTCCTTCTCGCCTCCACCGACCGCCACATCCGCTTCCTCATGTTTAAAGACATCTACGACCAGCCGCACATCAAGCCCTTCGCCAAAATGATTCGCGCCATTCCCATTTCTTCCCAGCTCCGCCCGCGCGACATGATCCACTCCCTGCGCGAAGCCAGCGACGCCATCCGCAACGGCGAAATCGTCTGCATCTTCGCCGAAGGCCAGATCACCCGCATCGGCCAGCTGCTCCCCTTCCGCCGCGGTATGGAACGAATCATGAAAGGTGTGGACGCGCCCATCGTCCCCGTCAGCCTCGACGGCGTCTGGGGCAGCATCTTCAGTTACGAGCGCGGCCGCTTCCTCTGGAAATTGCCGCGCAAAATTCCGTATCCCGTCACAGTAAGCTTCGGCGCACCCATGCCGTCCAGCGCCACCGCCTTCGAAGTTCGTGAAGCTGTCCAGCAATTGCAGTCCGAAGCCTATCGCCACCACAAAAGCCGCATGAACACCCTCCCGCGCTCGCTGATTCGGACCGCGCACCACTATCCGTTCCGCTTCGCCATGGGAGACAAGCGCCGCCCGCGCATGAACTGGGGCAATGCGCTGCTCAGCTCGATCTTTCTCGCCCGCCGCCTCCGCCGCGTCTGGGCAGGACAGGAAATGGTGGGCATCCTGCTCCCGCCTTCCGTTCCCGGGGCGCTGGTGAATTTCGCCGCCTCCCTCAGCGGAAAAATTCCCGTGAATCTGAATTACACCGCGTCCAACGAAACTCTCGCCTCCTGCGCCGCGCAATGCAATCTACAAACCGTAATCACCACCAAGCTGCTGCTCGAAAAACTTCCGCTCCAAGTCCCCGGAAAACAAATCCTGCTCGAAGAAATCGCGGCTCGCCCGCGCCTCAGCGAAAAAATCGCAGCGCTGCTCTTGTGGTTCCTGCCCAGCACGCTGCTCGAACGCGCCCTCAGCTCCGCAAAACCGAAATCGCTCGACGACCTCGCCACCATCATCTTTTCCAGCGGCAGCACCGGCGAACCCAAAGGCGTGATGCTCACCCACTACAACATCATGTCCAACGTTGACCAGATGGCCCAAACCTTCATGCTCGGCAAAGGCGACGTCCTGCTCGGCGTCCTCCCCTTCTTCCACTCCTTCGGCTTCACCGTCACGCTCTGGCTTCCCGCCGTCCTCGCCGTCGGCGTCGCTTATCATCCCAGCCCGCTCGATCTCACGGCCGTCAGCGAACTCGTCCGCGACTATCAGGTCACATTCCTCCTCGCCACTCCCACGTTTCTGCAAGCCTACGCGCGCCGCTGCCTCCCCGAAGATTTCGGCAGCTTGCAATTCGTGGTAGTCGGCGCCGAAAAATTACCCGAACCCCTCGCGCTCGCCTTCGAAGACCGCTTCGGAATCCGTCCGCTGGAAGGTTACGGCTGCACGGAATGTTCGCCCGTAGTAGCCGTCAACACGCGCGATTTTCGCGCCCCCGGCTTTCGCCAGGTCGGCTCCAAGCGCGGACGCATCGGCCATCCTCTCCCCGGCGTTAGTGTCCGCATCGTGGACCCCGAAACTCGTGAACGCCGTGAAGTCGGCACGCCCGGCCTGCTCCTCGTGCACGGCCCCAACGTAATGCTCGGCTATCTCGGCAAGCCCGAAAAAACCGCCGAAGTTCTGCAAGACGGCTGGTACACCACCGGCGACATCGCCGCAGAAGATGAAGACGGCTTCCTGACCATCACCGATCGCCTCAGCCGCTTCAGCAAAATCGGCGGCGAAATGGTCCCGCACATCAAAATCGAAGAAAAACTCCAGGAGCTTGCCGAATCCGCGGAAAAGATTTTCGTGGTAACCGGCGTCCCCGACGGAAAAAAAGGCGAGCGCCTGGTGGTCCTGCACACGCTGACCGCCGAAGCGCTCAAGCCAGTTCTGGAAAAACTAGCAAGTTCCGGCCTCCCCAATCTCTGGATCCCGCGCCCCAATCAATTCTTCCAAATCGAAGAGCTCCCCCACCTGGGCAGCGGCAAACTCGACCTCCGCCGAGTCCACGAAATAGCCCTCGAACACTCCGGCCAAGCAGAGTAACCAGTGATCAGTGATTGGCAATTTTGATCCGCGACTTACGCGTTCGCTCGTCATCCTGAGCGGAGCGAAGGATCTCTCTTCGCCGTCTGCCGCAATCCCGCCTGATGGAGTAAGCAGCGATTTGCAGTACAATCCCGATTTCCCGGCGCGTCGCGTCCAGGAAAACGAAATGCCCAGAAGCCTGCAATATTTTCTCGCGATCCTAGCGCTCACCGCCGCAGCGGCCCAGCCCAACCACGCGCAGGACAAAACGAAAGATCCGAAGATCGTCCTCGACCTGGAAAAGCCCTCGCCCGCCGATGAATCAAACGCGAAAAGCCCCGCCAGCCCCAACGACGCGCCGCGTCCCTCCACCGCTCGGCCTTTCGGCAAAGCTTGCAGTGCAGCCGGCGCGGCCAAAGACGGCTACCGCAATTTCGACAGCCCCTATTCCATCTCTGAACTGTTCGGCGCGCCCATCGAGGTCATCACCATCCGTCGCCTCGGGCCCGGCCAGGAAAAACCCGACCGCGAAGAACTCCGCAAGCGCATCTTCGCCGTCCTGAACGCCCAAACGACCGAAGTCTCCCGCTACCAGGACTGGGACGAGTGGGTGCCTCAAGGCCTGGTCGTCACCATCCAATTTTACGATCGCACCAAATCCGTCCTCGAAGAATCCGGCGGCCACGTCTGCTTCTCCGACTACGCCGGCACAGTCTGGTGGCTAAGAATCCCTGCCATCGCGCCAAAACCGCAGCCCTGAAACTAAAACACCGCCAGCTTCACATGCAGGAATTTCTTTGGATCCTTCCTGAAATCTCCAATCAGCAAACGCAAATCCCCACTCATCGCCGTAAGGTTGTCGTAAAGATCCGGATCCGTGAACAATTTCCCTGCCGTCCCCTGATTGGAATTCAGCTTCGCCGAAGCATCACGCACCTGCGCCGAAGCATCACGCAAATTATTGTAAAGCGCCTCGTCCGTAGCGAATTTCCCCAGCGATCCCTTGCCCGCTCGCACGTCGCTCAACACCGCATTGCCATTATCCAGAAATCCCTTCGCGCTGTTGTAAACCGCTGGATCGTAAATCAGCTTTCCCGCAGTTCCCTTCTGATCTTTCACCGCGCCGATCACATCATTCACGTTGTCCACCGTCGCGTTCACCTTCGTATAAAGCTCATCCGACGTCAGGAATTTCCCCGCCGTCCCGTTCCCCGCCTGAATCGAGCCGGCCATCGCATTCAACCGCGCTACAGTAGCGTTCACGTTGTCGTAAAGCGCCGGATCCTTGATCAATTTCCCCACCGTGCCCTTGCCCTCCTTCACCTGGTCAATAATTCCGCGCATCTCGCCAGCCACCCCATTCAACGTATCCAGCAAATCGGTGCCGCGCTCCACCATCTCCGTCATCGCCACCGCTGGTGCGGCGGGAATCGTGCTGTTCGCCTGCAGGGGCGACCCGGTCAGTCCGCGCTTGATGGTCACGTAGCGGTCCCCCAGTAATCCTTCGGTCACCAGGCTGGCGGTCGAATCCGTCCGCACGTCTTCCCTGAATTTTTCGTCAATGCGCAGGATCAACTGAATGCTCTGCGTGCGATTCGTGGGCTTCGGATTCAGCGTGATCTTCTCCACGTTGCCAATCGCCACGCCGTCCAGACGCACCGGCGCACCGGCCGCTACGCCTTCCACTTCCGGCAGATAGGTATAGAGCCGATACTTAGGCCCCAGCATTCCCGCGCCGGTAATATAAAAAATGGCCACGCCAATAATGAACAGCCCCACCAGCACGAAAAGCCCCACGCGCAGCTCCGTCCAGGTTATCTGCTTGCGTTGCGCCATGATCTTGCCTCCTCAGTGATTGCGTCCGTGAATGTGAAATTCGCTCTCATTCCGCCGAAGCCAGAAACTTCTTCAAATAATCGTCTTTGGTGCGCAGCAATTCATCGGCGCGCCCTTCAAAATAAATTTTCCCCTCGCGCAACACCAGCACGTTCGTGGGCCGCGCCTCATTTTGATCGGCGACGTTCGCCGCGTCTTTCTCGCGCTCAGCCAGCGATCGCCCGTCGCCGGCCTTGCCGTTGCCCGCAAGCGATACCACGTGCCCGCTCTTCGGATCGAACCGGAAATTCGCCAAACCAAATGCGTCCTGCACGCGATGGGTCGCCAGCAGCGCCGTCACGTCCTGCGAATCGCGCCCGCGCAAAATCAAAGTAATGATCGTCTGCGAAGTCACCGGATCCAGCCCTGCCGTCGGCGAATCGTAAAGCACCACCGGCGGACGGTCCACCAGCGCTCGCGCAATCGAAACCCGCCGCCGCATCCCGCCCGATAAATCCGCCGGAAATTTCTCCAGCGCATCTTCCATCTCGACGAAACGCAGCGCCTCGCGCACCTGCGTCTCAATTTCCGTCTCGTCCACAGCTTCCTCGCGCAAGCGGAACGACACGTTGTCGGACACCGTCATGGAATCAAACAGCGCGCCTTCCTGAAACACGAAACCGATGCGCCGTCGAAAGTTCAGCAGCTCGCGTTCCGGCATCTCACTCACGTCATGGCCCATCACCAGCACGCGCCCGGAGTCCGGCTGAATCAGTCCCGCCGCCAGCTTCATGATCAACGTCTTGCCCGTGCCGGTTTCGCCCAGCAGCACTTTGGTTTCGCCGTGCGCTACGTCAAAAGAAATGCCGGCCAGAACTTCGCGATCCTCGAAACCCAGGTGAATGTCGTGCAAAGAGATAAGCGCCTCGCCCGGCACGGTCTGTATTTCCAGCTGCTTTGGTTCGCGCAAGGGCGGGCGCAACGTATTCGCAGAATTTCCGGGAAGGCCGAGCGGCGGAACGTCGCGCGTCATGCGCACGATTATAGATGGAAACCCGTGGATTCCAGCGGAGAGTTCCGCGTAAAATTGCGCCCGCGACGTAACGACATCACTGGAAGAAATACAGCAGCAATCGCGACAAGAAGAAATCCGCTACCAGCGCACATACCGACGAGATAACCACCGCCGTCGTCGTCGCGCGCCCTACGCCTTGTGTCCCGCCGCGCACACGCAATCCGCAATAACATCCCACCGTCGCGATGATCAAACCGAACACGATTGGCTTCGTTAGGCCCTGCGTCACATCGCCAATGTCCAACGAATTGATCGCGCGCGTCCAGAATTGCACCGCTCCCAATCGCAACGTGCTGGAGGCGACCAGAAATCCGCCGCACAGCCCAACAAAATCAAAAACCACGGTAAGTAGCGGCACCATCAGCACCGTCGCGATCACCCGCGGCATCATCAACTTGCGAATCGGGTCGGTGCCCAGCGCGCGCATCGCGTCCACCTGCTCGGTCACCACCATCGAACCAAGCTCCGACGCCATGCCCGACGCGTTGCGCCCCGACACCAGCAGCGCCGTTACCGCCGGCCCCAGTTCCCGCACCAGCGCCAGCGACACCGCATCCCCCGTTAGCGCCGTTTCTCCGAAACGCTGGAATTGCGCCGCCGTCTGCAGCACCAGCACGCCGCCAATCGAAAGCCCCGCAACAATAATGATCGGCAGCGAGCCCACCCCGATAATGTCCATTTGCTCCATCGTGTCGAACCAGTAGTACGGTGGGGAGAACATGCAGCGCAACGCCTGCACCGTTAGCAGCGTGTAATCTTGCACGGCCGCAACTTGGCCCTTCAGTACTTCGCCGAGAGCTGTTGTGAGCGATGGGTTGGCGCTGGATTCGGGCATTTTGGGCGACGCGTGGCGCGCGGAATGCGCCGCTTGCGCCGAGTCCCCGGAAGCGTAACGGCTCATCCCCGCCGCGTCAAGCAAACATCCGCGGAAGAATTCGTCAATCGCGCCGGAACTTCGATGCGCCGTCGCACTACTCCCTCTAGCGAGCGATCCCGACACTCGTATCGCGACCGAGCTTTCATCCGGCCAAATTCGCAAGCCTAGCCCATCTTGGAGTGCGGTGGCTTGCCACCGCCTTTACGAGCCGAAGCTTGCTTCGGCGACTGTTGCGCGCCGCAGCCGGTCGTCGCGAAGCATTTCTCGCTGACTCCAAATCGGCTCGCATTCAACTTAGTACACACCGTACGCGCGCCGCGACTTTACGCGCGTGGAAGCCTCCGGTAGAATCTGTCATTCGTGCCTGCACGCGAGGTCCGACCTAAACATGCTGCGCTTCGTCACCGCCGGTGAATCTCACGGACAGGCTCTGATCGCCTGGGTCTCCGGACTCCCCGCCGGCGTGCGCGTGGACCTCGACTTCATCCAGCGCGAACTCCACCGCCGTCAACTCGGCTACGGCCGCGGCGGCCGCCAGAAAATCGAAAAAGATGCCGCCGACATCCTCGCCGGCGTGCGCCACGGAAAAACCATCGGCGCCCCCATCGCCATCCGCATCGAAAACCGCGACTGGAAAAATTGGGAGAAGACGCTGCCGGTAGAAAACGTGGAAGACAGCGAAGGCGCGGACAATAGCGACCCCAAAAGCGCCCAGCGCCAGCTCACCGCCCCGCGCCCGGGACATGCCGACCTAGCCGGCGCCCTGAAATTTAATTTCCATGACGCCCGCTACGTCCTCGAACGCGCCTCCGCCCGCGAAACCGCCGCCCGCGTAGCCGCCGGCGCCTTCGCAAAATTATTGCTGCGCGAATTCGCCGCCGAGGTCCTCAGCCACACCACCGCCGTCGGCCACGCCCATCTCGAACGCCCCGCCACCTGGGAAGAAATCGCCAAGGTATGCGAAAATCTGGATTCCCCGCTGCGCTGCGTGGACACCGCCACCGAATCGCGGATGATCGCAGAAGTGGATCACGTCCTCCGCGCCGGAGATTCCGTCGGCGGCATCTTCGAAGTAGTCGCCCGCGGAATTCCGCCCGGCCTCGGCTCTCACGCGCAGTGGGACGAAAAACTCGACGCCCGCATCGCCCGCGCCGTCATGTCCATTCAAGCCGTGAAAGCAGTAGAATTCGGCACCGGCGTCGCAAACGCCGGAAGCTACGGTTCCGAAGTCCAGGACGAAATCATCTACAACGCCGCAAAAAAGCGCTTCGACCGCACCTCCAATCGCGCCGGCGGCCTGGAAGGCGGCATCACCAACGGCAGCGACGTAGTAGTCCGCGGCTATCTGAAACCAATTTCCACCCTGCGCCGCCCGCTGCTAACCGCCGATCTGAATACGAAAGAAGCAGTAAAAGCAGCCTATGAACGCTCCGACGTCTGCGTAGTTCCAGCCGGTGGCGTGGCAGGCGAAGCCATGGTAGCGATGGAACTAGCCGGTGCATTCCTGGAAAAATTCGGCGGCGACTCGATCTCCGAAACCCGCCGCAATTTCGACGGCTACCAAAAGCAGCTCGATGAATTCTAGTTGCTAGTAGCAGCGTGCGAGTTGACAGTTAAGGGCTGAAAGTCGAGAGTTGAAAGTCGAAAAAGAAAGTTAAGAGTCGAGAGTCGAAAGTGACAGGACAAGAACTAGCGGCGGAAGAGCCGATGTGGCGAAACGGGAATCTTTGTAGGTCGTGGCTTTAGCCACGACATTCCCGCCGGCAAAAACCGAGCGGCTTTAGCCGCTGAAGTACCGGTTTTGCAACTGTCACGCACTCCGCCGCGACGAAGGCGAACCCGAGAAATGATTCATCCGATCGTGAAATACGGCGACCCGGTCCTTGAAACCCCCGGCAAGCGCGTGGAAAAATTCGACGAGGACTTCCAAAAGCTCGTCGCCGACATGTTCGAATCCATGTACGCCGCGAACGGCGTCGGACTCGCCGCACCGCAAATCGGTGTCGGTCTGCGCCTAACCGTAATCGACGTCTCCAACGGAAAAATTCCCGAAGCCAAAATGGTCCTCGCCAATCCCGAAATTATTTACGCCGAAGGCCAGCAGCGCGAAGAAGAAGGCTGCCTCTCCCTCCCCGGTTTTCGCGGCTACGTCGAACGCCCGCAGTACGTCACCGTCCGCGCACAAGACGCCTCCGGCGCTCAGTTCGAACGCCGCGGCGAAGGCCTGCTCGCCCGCGCCTTCTGCCACGAAATCGATCACCTCAACGGCGTGCTCTTCATCACCCACCTCAGCATGCTCAAGCGCGACCTCATCAAACGCAAAATCCGCAAGCTGAAAAAAGCCGGCGAGTGGTAGGACCTTCGTGCCGCCGCTAAAAATTATTTTCTGCGGCACTCCTGCGTTCGCCCTGCCCACACTGCGCGAATTGCTAGCGCATCCGGAATTTAAAATCGAAGCCGTCGTCACGCAACCAGACCGCCCCCGCGGCCGCGGCAAAGAACTCGCCAGCTCCCCAGTAAAAGACGCCGCAGCAACAGCCGGCATCCCCGTGTATCAGCCGCAAAAAATCCGCGCCGAAGAATCCTACGAATTTTTCCGCAACAACGCGCCCGACGTAGTCGTCATCATCGCGTATGGCCAAATAATCCCAGCTCGTCTAATCGCCATCCCCCGCCTCGGATGGATTAACCTGCACGGCTCCCTCCTCCCAAAATATCGCGGCGCCGCCCCCATTCACTGGGCCATCGCCAGCGGCGAGACTCGCACTGGCCTGACCACCATGCAGATTGACGCCGGTCTGGACACCGGCCCCATTCTCCTGAAACACGAAACCGAAATCGCCCCAGACGAAACCGCGCCGCAACTCTACGCCCGCCTCGCGGAAGCCGGCGCCCCACTAATGTCCGAAACGCTCCGCGCACTAGACCGCGGAACGATCACGCCAACTCCTCAAGATAATTCGCAAGCAACTCTAGCGCCTCCTCTAAAAAAAGAAGACGGCCGCATCAACTGGTCGCTCCCAGCGCAAAAAATCTACAACCGCATCCGCGGCTTTCAACCCTGGCCCGGCGCATTCACCACGTTCCGCGGAAAACAATGCGCCCTCTGGGGCAAGCCCGCGCCAGATCACTCAGTCCTATCCCAAACGACCGTAGGGGCGGGTCTCAGAGCCGCCCCTGCAACCCCACTCCACACTGGCTCAAAAACCCCCGGCACAATCAGCGTCAACGGGGCCGAAGTGGATGTCGCTTGCGGAGCACAGACAGATCTCCGCCTGGAATTCGCACAACTCGAAGGCCGCAACAAAATCTCCGCCCGCGAATTCGCAAATGGCGCGCGCCTCGCTCCCGGCGAACGATTCGGATCGTGATCAGCCCCGCCAGAAAAATCGCCTACGAAGTACTCCGGCGCGTCGAGGCCGAGGGCGCATTCGCCAGCGACCTGCTGCACACCGAACTGGGCGCGCGCATAAAACCAGAAGACGCCGGCCTGGCAACCGAACTGGTGATGGGCGTCCTGCGCTGGCGCCGCCTTCTCGATTTTCTCCTCGAGCAGCATCTGAAGAAGCCAGTCGCAAAGCTGGATCTGCCCGTCGCCCTGGCGCTAAGAATCGGCCTCTACCAGTTGCGATTTCTGCAGCGCATTCCTCCCAGCGCGGCAGTAAATGAATCAGTCGAGCTAGTAAAAATCGCGCGCAAAACTTCCGCCGCAACACTCGTGAACGCCGTCCTGCGCCGCGCGGCAAACGAAGCGCGCGTCCCCGCCGAAAAATTCCTGCCGCAAGCCACCCCGCTCGCCGAGCGCCTCAGCATCCTGCATTCGCATCCCACCTGGCTAGTCGATCGCTGGCTCGCGGCACGCGGCGAAGCTGCAAACAATCGCCCTGCTCGAAGCAAACAATCGCGCCCCGCGCCTAACCTGCGCGCTGCACGACCTAAAGCGCCAAACAGAAATCTTCACCGCGCTAAAGCACGCCGGCCTCCGCATCGCACCCGGAAATATTCTGCAATCCGCCTTTGCCGTAAGCGGTGGCAGTCCCACGCGCACCGAATCCTTCCGCTCCGGCGCAATTTCCATTCAGGATGAAGCTTCGCAAACCATCCCGCTGCTGCTCGACGTGCAACCATCCGATCGCGTGCTCGATCTGTGCGCCGCACCGGGAGGCAAAACTCCTCCGCTGGCTCGTGCCGCAGGATCGCAAGGAATCGTAGTCGCTGCCGACCGCCACGCGCACCGCCTCCGCGCCATGCGTGAACAATTCAAACGTCTGCAACTAACGCGCGTGCGTCTGGTAGAACTCGACGCAGCCCACTCGCTCCCGTTCGGCGTCGAATTCAATCGCATCCTGGTGGACGCCCCCTGTTCCGGCACCGGCACGCTAGCCCGCCATCCCGAAATTCGTTGGCGCCTCCAACCCGAGCAGCTCAAAGAATTTCACGCCCTGCAGATCGCGTTGCTGCAATCAGCACTGCACCAACTAGCGCCAGGAGGCCGCCTGGTTTATTCCACCTGCTCGATGGAACCAGAAGAAAACGAACAAATCGTCGAAGAAGCGCTGCGCGGCGCCAGCCACTTACGTCGCATCGCGTCAGACGATTTCGCGCACGGCAACCTGAAAGATCAAATCGTCCCAGCCGTCGCACCAGAATCTCTCTTCGATCACCAAGGCTATTTCCGCACCACGCCCGGCCCACTCGAAACAGATGGCTTCTTCGCGGCAATCATCACCAAGTCCTAAAGCCGCCCACGCAGCAGAGTTACAGCTCGCCGAAAAATGAACGTAGGCCGAGGTTTTGACTTTGTAGCGGCCAGCTTCAGATGGGCGCCTTTGACTTTGCAGATATAGCGGCGCACTTTAGTGCGCCATCGATGGCGCGGCTATCATCGATGGCGGTCCCGTCCCGCAGTCGCGGAACGGAACTCCCGCCACGAACGCCTCGCGCCTTTTTCCGCAATCTGGGGGTTTACCCCGAGAGCGCGAGCCACGATGCAACGGAGTTTCGCTCCAGCCACTCGTGCTAGTCTCATCATGCGTCGCTCAACGCAAAAGCGACTGAGGCAAATCAATGACCTTCCGCGAACGGCTCGAATGGATTTTCCGCATGGCGCTCCTCGCCTTCATCCTCATGTCCGTTGCATTCCTCAGCGCTCTCACCGCCATGCGCTTCGCCATTCAAGGCCGCGAAGTAGCCATGCCCGATGTCGTCGGGAAAAAAGCCGTCGAAGCGCAGCAAATCATGCAAGGTCGTGGCGTCGGCTTCAAAGTCGAAGACCGCATGTTCAGTCCCCTGCCCGCCGATACCGTCGTGCGCCAAACCCCTCCACCCGGAATGAAAGTAAAAATCGGCCAGTACGGGCACGTGATCATCAGCCTCGGCCCCAAGCAAGCCACCATCCCCATCCTCACCGACCACAGCATTCGCGCCGCGCGCATCGAGCTGCTGCGTTCCGGAATGCAGGTTGGTGAAATTTCGCAGGTGTATGTGCCAGGAACTGATCCCGATGGCGTGCTGCAACAGGATCCCGCCCCCGGAACTTCCGACGTCACCAGCCCGCACGTGGACCTGCTCGTTTCGCTGGGCGCGCGCCCCGCCGCGTACGTGATGCCCGAACTGGTCGGCTATTCACTCGCCGAAGCAGAATCGAAATTCGCCGGCACAGGCCTGAAAGTCACGAAGCTTACGTTCGCCCCAGTCCCCGGCGGCCTGCACGGCACCGTGATAGGCCAGACACCCTCCCGCGGCGCACGCCTGGACGCGAACACCACGATCGAACTGCAGTTAGCGGAGTAATGGCCCGTCGACAGAACGTCAGTTTGAAATCTAGCCACTGCCGCGAGACTTGAAAAGCAGCATCGTCGCTGCTACGGAGAAGCCAATGCAGATCGCACTGCGCCCCGCGGTCACTGAAGATTTCGAATACTGCGAACGCCTATACTTCGCCGGGATGAAGACAATCATTGAAGAACTGCATTTGGACATGACCGTTCAAACGATCACCTTCCGCGAACAATGGATCCTGACGGAAGTTCGCATCATCACCGCCAACGGTTCTGACGTGGGCTGGTTGCAGGGCACCACGCGAGGCGATGGGCTTTTTGTTGCGCAGCTCTTCGTGGACGGCCCTTTTCAGCGGCAAGGGATCGGCACCGAGGTAATGAACCGCCTGATCGGCGAGGCCGCACGCCTCAATCAGGCGGTGCGCCTAGCCGTTGTGAAAATCAATCCTGCCTTACGGCTCTACGAACGACTCGGTTTCCACACCACACATGAGGATGATCGCAAGTTCTACATGAAGCGCGATCCCGATATCCGTGCGTCCATCTGACGCGGTCCCACTAACGCGGCGACTGCCACGCAGACATGGAGACCTCTTCGTGACGGCGTCCGCGGCCGCCAAACCCGCAAACCAGCAACGCGCTATGCTAGAATTCGCCTGAGCTCATGACCTACGCCGCATTGAAATTGCGCCTTCCATCTTGGCCGCAAACTTCGCCAAATTCGGCGAAGAATCCGCGTGGTGGAAGAAGCTGGCGCGGACGTCATTCACGTGGACATCATGGACGGCCACTTCGTCCCCAACATTTCCCTGGGAATTCCCGTGGTCGCCTCACTGCGCAAGGCAACCCGTCTGCCCCTGGATGTGCATCTGATGATCGAGCAGCCCGAACTCTACATCGAGGACTTCATTCGCGCAGGCGGCAACCGTATCCTGGTGCACCAGGAAGCCACGGTGCATCTGGATCGCGCGCTCGCAATGATCCGCGAACTAGGTGCAGAAGCGGGCGCAGCCATCAACCCGGCGACGCCGGTGGGGATGCTGAGCGAAGTGCTCGATAAGGTGGACACGATATTGGTCATGACGGTCAACCCCGGATTTGGCGGCCAGAAATTCATCCCCAATTCCTACGAGAAAATTCGCCAGCTCTATCAGCTGCGGGCGCGCTATAATGCCAGCTTCCGGATTGAAGTGGATGGGGGCGTTGATCTGGGAAACACGGCCGAGCTGGCGCAGGCCGGAGCGAACACGTTCGTAGCGGGGACTTCGATTTTCCACACGGCTGATCCAGCGGCTGCAACGCGCCAGTTAAAAAAACTCGCGACCCAGGCTTTGAGCCAGAGGGCATAAAAACCTTGCGAACGTCTGACTGGAATAATCCGATGGCAGCGAAAAAACTTAAGAATTATCGCAATGCAGTTTTGCTAGCTCTTGCGCTCGGCGTCGCGCTCATCGTATGTCCCGGCGCCAAGGCGCAAGTGCCCACTCCTCAGACCGGCGGCAGCGGCGAAAACGCGCCTCCTCCCACGCCCACGGCGGCGGACAAAGCGAAACCCGCGCCCAAACCCAAGGCCAAGGCCGCCAACCAAACCGCCGCGAACAAGAAAAAGAACGCTCAGAAGAAGTCCACCATTGATGTCAACACTTCAGCGGAACCGGACAAGGTCCTCTACGATCGCGCCCAAGCCGACCTCAAAGCTGGCCGCTTCATCGAAGGCCGCCTCGCCCTGCAAACCCTCATCAACACCTATCCGGACAGCGAATACCTCGCCAAAGCCAAGCTCGCCGTCGCCGATTCTTACTACAAAGAAGGTGGCACCACCAACCTCACCCAATCCATCCAGGAATACAACGATTTCCGCACCTTCTTCCCCTTTCTCGACGAAGCCGCCTACGCCCAGATGCAGATCGGCATGGCGCACTATAAGATGATGGAGAAACCCGACCGCGATAACACCCACGGCGAAGCCGCCGAAGACGCTTTCCAGGCGTTCCTGCTCTCCTATCCGCAAAGCCCCCTGGTCCCCAAAGCCGAACAATATTTGCGTGACGTGCAGGAAGTCCTTGCCGATGGCGATTATAAAATCGCTTACTTCTACTATGCCAAGGCGGATTTCCGCGCCTCTGCCGCCCGCCTCGTTGAAGTCACCGATCGTTATCCGCTCTTCAGCCAGAATGACGACGCACTATGGATGCTCGGAAATATTTACGAGCGCGCCAAACAAGCTTCCAAGAACGAGGACGACAAGAATCATTGGAGCGATCTCGCCAGCCGCTGCTACGACCGCATCGTGCGCGATTATCCCCTCTCCAAAGATGCTCCCGGCGCCAAGGCGCGCCTGAAAGATATGGGCCGTCCCGTCCCTTCCGCCGATCCCGATGCGATCGTGCGCATGCAAAAGCAGCAGCTCTACGAAAAGACGCATCACCAGAGTATCGTGCTCAAACTCCCGATGGGCATGCTCAAGGGAAATCCAGACACTTCCAGCGCCGCCCGTGGTGGGACTCCACAGATGGCTCCGCCCAACGATGCGGTTTCGGCTACCGACGTTCTGCGACCCGGCGCCGCAGGTCCGTCATTCACTGTGACGGGCAGCGCCGCAGGTTCGAGCGCGCAAACTTCCGGAGTCGGCAGCGAAGTGGTCACGCCGGAAGATGCCACTACCACGCCGGTCGGTGCTGACACGACGGGGGCCACTGTCGGCGCACAAATTCTTACGCCGCTCGACGACAAAGGCCAGCCCACATCAGAACAGCCCGCAGCGACAACCCCCGCCGTCGCGCCCGCCGCACCGCCGCCGGCCACCAACGGCACCGTGGATGCCGGCCTGAACGGTTCCGGCACAGCAAATCCCGCCGCCGACTCCGCAAGCTCCTCAAGTTCAGGCGCTTCGGGCGCTTCCGGCACCGCAGCCGACAGCACGACCCCAGCACCAGCCTCGGGCACCAATTCCGCCCAGCCCGCCGCGCAATCCGCGGACAAAGCCTCCACTACCGTAAAACCCACTCCCGTGGACACCAGCTCTGAGTCCACCAGCAAGAAGAAGAAGGGGTTGAAGAAAATCATCCCCTGGTAAGAGTCTGCTCCCTGGCAGGCCCGCTCCAGCTCTATTGACTCCCTGCTAACAACTCAAGCACGCCTGTACTTCGACTTTGTTGACGCCCATCCCCCGGGGTGCTGCAATAGATATGTTCAGGGCTAGGCGCGTCTCGTGTGGGGGCCTGCCGCCCCGGGGGATTACAGTGCCCAGAATTTTGGTTGCGGACGACAACACCAATATCCAGAAAATGGTCGTGCTCGCGTTTCAAGAACGCGGCGTCGAAGTCATCGCGGTCGGCAATGGCGAAGCCGCCGTGCGCCGCTTGCCCGACGCGAATCCCGACCTGGTGCTGGCCGACGTCTTCATGCCCGTGCGCAACGGCTACGAAGTTTGCGAGTTCGTAAAAAAAGATCCGCGTTTTTCCCATGTTCCCGTAATTCTGCTGGTGGGCGCATTCGATCCGCTCGATGAAAAAGAAGCGCGTCGCGTGGGCGCCGATGGCGTCCTCAAGAAGCCCTTCGTCCCGCCCGATCCGCTGATCGCCATGGTTATGTCCGCGCTGGAAAAAAATCCCAAAGTTGCCGCGGAACTCGCCAAAGCTAAAGAAGTCGCTGCCATTGCAGCCTTGCCTCCAGCCCTGCCGGAAGTTCCGCTGAAGGCCGAACCCAAACCGCTGCCCGATTTCCCCGAGCCCACCGCCGAAGAAGCCGCCCTGATCTACGGCTTCGGCAAAGGCGTTCGCGCGATTGATCTGGACGAACCCGAAGAAGAAGACCAGGAAGAAACTCGGAAGTCCAAAAAAACCGCCAAGGCTCCCCAAGATTCCAAAGCGCCCAAAGAGTCCGCCAAAGATTCGAAAGTCCCGAAAGCGCCTGCCGCTCCCAAAACTCCGGTCGTCGCCGCCATTGATGACGACGAAGACGAATTCGACAGTTCCGCCACCGCCAACGATTGGCGCCGCAACGCCGCCGACTTCGAAGTTCCTGAAAATGTCGCGGCCGATCCCGTCTATTCCTACGGCCGCAATTTCGAGCCCATCACTTTTCCTTCGGAGAAAGACGTTCCCCCGCGCCGCCGCAAAACCGACCAACCCGGCGCCGAAGATTCCGCCGCGGAACAAACCGCCGCGAAACTGGAAGCTCCGGCTGCGCCAGAAAAATCCGCGGCTACCGCGCAAGTTTCCGCCGAGCCTGCGGCAAAATCCAATCCCTGGGACGTAAAAGACCAGCCCGAAATCGAATTAGCCGCCGGCTCCTTCTCCCGCGTCGAGGAACCAGACACCCAAGCGAAATATCTCGCGCCCACACCCGAAATCGCCAAGCCTGCGCAGCCCGACGTGCGTGCCGACATGCGTGCCGAAGTGCGATGCAGAAGTCCCAGTCGAAGCCCCACCCGCTGCCCAGCATCACGACGCGACGCCCGAACCGCCGCCCGCCCGCCCCACGCTCGTCTCCCGCATGCGCGGCTGGATGGACATGCTCACGCCTTCCTCGCCCGAGCCCGCCGCCGAGGCCTCGGCCAGCGATGCAGCCGACACTGCCGCGGCACAGTCCAACGACGCCGCCGACAATCATTGGATGACGAATCTCTCCGCGCCTGCGTCCGCGCCAACGGCCCGCGCCCGAATCCGCATCCGCACCAACGGCTGCATCTTCGCCCGTCGCAGAAGCGCCCGCATCCTCCGCTCCCTTCGTTGACCAAGCCGCGGAAACCCAACCCATCGTCGAAGCCACCGCTTTCCCCGCAACAGAAGAGCCATCACCAACCGCTCCCAGCGAAGACTTCGCGCCAACTGCGAACGCCGACGCAACTGCCGCAGTCCACGTAGAAGAACATGTAGAAGCCCAGGCAGAAGCCCAGCCCCGCCAGTTCGGCGAATCCAGCCAGTCCGAAGAAAAATTTGGCGGCTCGTCCTACCATTTCTCCGACGACGCCTCCAACGAATCTCACGACGCCGTCATCGACGAATTTCACCAGCCCGCGCCAGACGCGCCCAGCGATTATTCCTCCAACGCCACAGTCGCCGAAGGCCTCAACGGTGAAGCCGAGCCTCAGCCCGAGCCCGTCACCAGCAGCGCCGCGCGATTTTTCGCCGCAAATTTCTCCCGATGTCGAATCTTCGCCAGCCGACCTCCCCGTAAACGGTCGCGCGCTCTCTCCGGCATGTTGCCCGCCGAGCCGCTCTTCGGCGGCGCGCCGCATCACGACTCCACAGACTATTCTCCGCGCGACGAAGATGAAGTCCCGCCGCCGGCCGATACCCGCGAACAGGAAGCCTACGCCGAAGATACGCATCCCGGCCAGCTCCCGCAGCCCGCACCCAGCGAAGAATATTGGGACCGCGAAGCCGCCGCGCGCGAAGCCGAAATCCTCGCGCAGTCCAGCGCTTCCCTGTTTTCCGAATCCGCCGCGCCCCCCGTGCACGACGATCCGCCGGCCCCGCACTCTTTCGAGCGCATCCCCACTCTGCCGCCGCCCAATCGCGAAGCGCTCTCTGAAATCCCCTTCCTGATGCCGCCGCTGCTGCCGCCGCAAAATTCCGAGCAGCCTGCCGCCTCGCGCTCTACAGACGCCGAAGCCGTGGACGACATGGTCCGCAAAGTCATGGAAAAGCTAGGCCCCCATCTCCAGGAACTCCTCTCCCAGGGCGTAAAGCCCCTGGTAGAAAATCTCCTCCAGAACGAGCTGCAGAAAAAAGATCGCTGAATCGCGCTACAGCGCGATTCATCCTGAGGACCGGCAGCGCCGGTGCGAAGGGTAGGCGCTACAGCGCGATTCATCCTGAGGACCGGCAGCGCCGGTGCGAAGGGTAGGCGCCGCAGCGCGATTCATCCTGAGAACCTGCCCGCCCCAGGAGGGCCGGCAGTGCCGGTTCGAAGGGCCTGTGCTCCTTCCATTGCAGCGCCTTGCCTGAGCCTGCGAATTTGTAGCGGCAAATTTGTATTGAATAGAAAATCGTTTGTCCTTTGTTTTCATCGGAGTTCTCGTGAGAGTGATGATTCTTTGAGGTTTATTTGTATTGAATAGAACTGGCGCGGTTCGTGGGTGGTGCTCGGCGAGGTGCGGCGTTCCAGACACCCCCAAAATGTACACATTAGAAAATGTTTTCTCGTTTGTTGTGAGCTAGTTAGCTCGATATCTAATAATTGGGTAGCGATTAAAATTGCGCGTTGCGCGCCGCTGCGCATCATCTTCGCTGGCATCCGTAGGGGCGTGTCCCGCAGTCGCGGGACCCGCCCGCTCCGCGCCGTCCTGCGCGCGTAACCACTCGGCACCTTGGCTGCCGCGACTCTGCGCCCGGCGACGCTATCGCCAAGCGCGCGCCCGCGCGCCCAGCCAGCCAAGCCCCTCGCCCGTGCAGCAGTCTCCATGTCGCGTCCTCAGCAGCGCCGAAAAGCGCCCCGACTCACGCTAACACATTCGTCGGCCGCTGAATATTCGTAGAAATACGGACAAGGGTAAGCGATAGAAAAGATAGGTTGTCTTCACTGCGTTGGCCGATCGTGGAGACTCTAAACCCCCACCCTTCGCATGAAACAAAGTCGCGAAGGCGGGTCACCCGGAAATTCAACGGCGTTCGTTTGGGTGGTGTGGAAGGGTGGGCCACCCGCCAGCCCGTAGCAACAAAAGTTCTATCGGCTGATCCTTAGCCTCTTAAGACAATCCGGCGGATTGTCGGTGAGTACAAGGTTGTAAGGGCTATTCACGAACGCACCGTTGTTAGCGACCCAATTCGGAAAAGCGATCTGGTAGCAACCGATCTGTGAACTGGTGAGAGCGCCGGATTCATCGTCCTGTTTCAGATTTCGCAGCAGGTGCTTAAAGTCTTCCGGTTTGTCATTCCAATGCAGCGCATACCATTCAGTGCCAGTTGTTTTCAAACCGTCTTTGGCGCGGCTCTTGACGATGTCCGCGGCTTTAAGCAGTTCGTCGAAGCACGCGTTTAGATCAGCCGCGCTGACTTTTTTGGGATCTTGCGCTGCAAGGGTGACATATTCGACGGCCAAATCCCGGAGGCCGGACATATCGGCGAAGTAGCCGTCCCAAGCATATGGTTTGGGCGCCGGCGTGGATTCAAACCGATCAATACGTTCGAGCAGCGCCTGGTCTGCCGCACGGCTATCGAGATTATCCGCACGTGGGCCGGCTTCCTTGTTAAGTATTGCGATTTGCTCTTGGAGGCGAGCAACGCTATCTATGGCAGGCTGCGCCTGGGCCAACGTGGATTGAAAACTGCTGAGCTGATTTTTCGATTCCTTCAGGACCAAGCCTCCGTATCCCGCACCGATACCTAGAATGATTGCTAAAAGCACCAGCGCCTTCACGGACGTTTCGAAGGACCTCATGCGCTTGTCGAGGTCGTCGCAACGGTTTTCGAGTTTATTTATTTGCTGGAAGATTAGATCTTCTTTTTCCATCGGGCGGTATCTCCTTGCATGGGACTGTACCACTTGAGCAATCCGGATTCAATCTTGCGAGAGAACGTCTACGCGGGGCACACCGCAAGAGAGATCCTCCGTTAGCTCCCTTCGCGAGATCGCTCAGGGCGGGCAGGATGACGGACTAGAACAGCAGTACAGGCAGGATTGCCTTCGGCGGTCCTATGCTACTAAGTCAAAGGCTGCCGCACCGGGCGGCTGACGCGACGGTTCGTCTAAACGCGCACCCTTTAGCAAAAGCCAGGGCATTGGTGGAGATACGGAAGGGTGGGCCACCGGCCACAGGTCGGTTATGATATGTTTCTTGAACCGGTTGTTATTGTGGCAGATCGCGAGAAATGGACAGCCCTCTCGAAAAAATCGCACCGCAAGGCGACGTGCCCTTAGCGCCCCCGGTGTCTGTGCGTCTAGCCGAGTTCCTCGAATCGTATCCACCCGACAACTTTCGATCAATTTCCGATGCAATCTTTTTTAGTTCGTCTAGCGGCAGCCCTTACCTCGCCACGCCTGAGATAACCCTTCATTGTGATGTTTGCGATGGGGCACGCCAATTCAAACCTCCGGGCCACATGCTTCTCGCTAAAGGGTGGGGTTATGAATTCGTAAAATATTCTTGCAAGAATTGCGAGAAGACTCGCAAGGTTTTCGCGCTTGTAATCATTACCGACGGAAAAACAACGTCGGCTCGCATCTGTAAACTGGGCGAGATACCGCCGTTCGGGCCGCCCATTCCCTCTCGTGTAATGACCCTCGTCGGCCGGGACCGCGACTTGTTTTTGAAGGGGCGCCGCGCCGAGCTACGCGGCCTGGGCATAGGCGCGTTTGCATACTACCGACGTGTAGTCGAGGAGCAAAAAGGCAGAATCATCGGAGAGATTGGGAAAGTTGCCCGGCGTTTGGGAGCACCAAAAGCGATTTTGGAATTGTTCGCACAGGCAGCGGCTGAGACTCAGTTTAGTAAAGCAATCGAAACGATAACGACCGCGATACCGGAGAGCTTGCTCATCAATGGCCATAACCCGTTGACCCTGCTCTATACCCCCTTGAGTGAAGGTCTTCACGAGCATACTGATGAGTATTGCCTTGAGCTTGCTACAAGCATACGGGTCGTCCTCACAGAACTTGCCGAGCGGATATCCAATGCCCTAAAGGACGAAGCCGAATTGCAGGGTGCGGTCACCAGACTCCTGACGCGAAAGTCGACGGAGAGCTGAATGGCGGGTGGGCTTCCCGCCCGAGCGGAAATTGACAAGCCATACGGGCGTTGCGTACCCTCGCGGAGGAGGTACGGCGATGACGGCCACGCCAGCAATCAATCCCAGTTGGTTTCTTCATCTGCAGTCACAATTCGAGCGCGCCCGCCCGGTTCTGTTCACGGGAGCGGGATTTTCCGGGAGCGCCAAAAACATTGCAGGTGAGCCAGTCCCATCCGGGCACGCTCTACGGTCAATGCTATGGGAATTGTGCTTTCCTGGGGCGCCAATTGAAGACGGAAGCTCGCTGCAGGATCTTTACGAACATGCGCTGCGTCGAAACCGAACTAAGCTTGCGGAACTGATGGTTCGTCAGCTAACGATTGATCCAAGTTCCGTGCCCGACTGGTATTCGACCGCCTTAAGCATGCCGTGGCAGCGTTGCTACACTCTGAACATTGATGACCTAGAGACAGCAGCCTCATCGCGGTTTAACCTGCCTCGTCAGCCTTTTCCAATTTCTGCCACTGACCAAACTGCGCCCGCAGCCGGCGTCTCGAATCACGCAAACCAACTCGAGTTCGTTCACTTGAACGGAACACTCGCCGATGTACCAGAGAACGTAACATTCTCCGTAACCCAATATGCGGAAAGGCTCACTCGAGCAGAACCCTGGTACCTTCGGTTCGCCTCCGATCTCCTTACAAGCTCGGTCGTGTTTGTCGGAACGCGCTTGGACGAATCTCCACTTTGGCAGCATTTGACGCTCCGTTTATCTCGAGGCGGAAGGGAATTGCGCGAACTCCGTCACCGGTCGTATCTAGTTACCCCCAGCCTTGATCGCGCACGTGCAGCATTGCTTTCGGAGTTCAATGTCGAACACATAGCGATGGGAGCCGAGGAATTCGTCGTGCGAGTATTGGAACCGATGCGGCCCGCAGCCCGTCTTGGGATAGCCTTCTTATCCTCTGCTGCCGAAGGCAGCGCAGAGGAATCGCACCTGAAAGAGGTCTCGGAGCTCGCAGATAATCCCACCCAACACAACGAGTTCCTGCTGGGAAATGAACCGATCTGGGCGGACATACAGGCGAATCGAGCCATCGAGCGGGAGTGCGATCAGCTTCTGTGGAAGAGCGTATCGGAGGCTATCAAGCGCGAGCGTTCTAGGGGCCTGCTGGTGATAACGGGAACTGCTGGGAGCGGCAAGAGTGCGAGTCTCATGCGCCTCTGTCTGCGTCTTGCCGCAGACGGCGTCCATGTCGGCTGGGTCGACCGTCAAGCAAATTTAGCACCCCGTCAGATCCGCGGAGCGATGAGATCACAGGGAGCGCCTCTGGTACTCGCCATCGACGACGCAGATATTTACGGCCCTGAAACTGCATCGTGGGTCAGAGACCTCGCGCTCGGAGATTCGAGGCCACTGGTCATCGCGGCGGTGCGATCCGGGAAGGTGGATCGTGTACTCAGTCCGATTGTCTTGAAGGATATCCCCAAAGAAGAAATTGCCATGCCACATTTGGCGGACAGCGATATATCCGCGTTGCTCGACCTCCTTGAGCGCGAAAAGCGGCTCGGGATACTCACGGGTAAGCCCCGCGAGGCGCAAGAACATGCGTTCCAAGAACAGGCAGGACGTCAGTTGCTCGTTGCGATGCTTCAGGCGACATCCGGAAAGCGGTTCGAGGAGAAGGCCATCCAAGAACTTGTAGAATTGGAACCGGACGCTCAACGAATCTACGCTTTGATCGCGGTGGCAACATCTTTCCGGTACGGACTCACGCGCGACGAGATACTGATAGCTTCGGCTGATTTCACGAATGCCGCCCTAAATGCGGCTGCCCAACTTGTGACGAGAAATATTGTAGTCGAACGGCAGGGCGGATTTATTTGGGCAAGGCACCGAAGGATTGCAGAGATAATCACAGACGAACTGGCAAAACACGGCCAATTGCGGGAGACGGTCATCGGACTTGCGAGACTGGCGGCAGCGAAGGTAACTCCGTCACTTCGTCGATCCGAGCGACCATGGCGCATGTTGGTAGCGTTCATCAATCATGCTTTCCTGCTGAGAACTGTTGGGCTTGAGGTGGCTCGCGATTTGTATGGTTCTCTCGAAACAATTCTTTCTTGGGACCCTCACTTCTGGCTACAGCGTGGAAGCATGGAAGTTGAGGTCGGAGATCTGCACCTTGCGGAACACTTTCTTAACACATCGCGGAGCCTCAACAGTGACGACATTTTGCTCCAAACCGAGTGGGCGTATCTCTTGTTCAGGAAAGCTTGTGAAAACCCGTCTGCGAAGGACGCACCGGAAATGGTAAAGGAAGCGAGCGACACACTGGAGACCCTAACGAATAGAGTGGGCGACATCCATTCGTACCATATGCTCGGGAGTCAGGGTCTAAGCTGGGCTCGTCGAGGAATCAAGATCACGAGAGAGAAAGAAACGTTCTTGAAAGGGTTAATTCGCAAGATTGAGGAAGGATGCGCCAAATATCCTAAGGAGCAAGATCTTCGACAGTTGCTCGCAGATCTGAAGAGGGAATATCTTGGGATCGCTGTTCCAGGCCCACCGAGTTGATTGCACATTTTCTTCTGGGCGGGTGGCGCACCCTTCCACACCACCTCGACGTACGCATTGGATTTTCCGGGTGGCCCATCCTTCGCGCCTTTGTTTCCTGCGAAGGGTGGGGCTTTAGACGCCCCCCCATCGACCAACACGCCGAAACAAATCCCCAAAATCATTTCGGGCATGCGGCGGGCCCGCCCTTGACGCGATATCCTAGAACTGGGATAATCACATGATGAGGCCGAACAGGGTCCCCGGCGAGAAATCGCTGTTCTGGACGGGGTCGAGCAAGGATGAATGGAGGCCAGAGCAAACTATGAGGCGCGCTATGCCCAAGACGAAAAATAAGTCGGGCGTGATTCCAAGTTCCGGCAATGTCTTCGCCGACCTTGGGCTTCGCAATCCGCAAGAAAAACAGGCGAAGGTCCGGCTAGCGGTCGCGATCAATTCGATCATCCACGGCCGGAAACTATCGCAAACGGCCGCGGCGCGCCGCCTGCAAGTGAACCAGCCGAAAGTGTCCGCCTTGTCCAATTATCAGCTGGACGGTTTTTCTGTCGAACGGTTGATGAATTTTCTTACCGCGCTCGACCGCGACGTTCACATTGTCATCCGTCGCACAGCTCGACCGCGCCAGCGCGGCCGCATTCTGGTGACGGCCACGCAAGTCTGAAATTCCGTCGGCTCTCGAACTTTTGGCTATCCTCGTTTGAGGTTTGCGCGCAGCCACGCGGCGAAAGCGGATTCATCGAGGGTGTCTGCTGCCAGGCTGAGCACGGCCTGCGCGGATGCTTCCTCACTGGCCGTGAAATTATGGCCGTTGATTTCCAGGAACAGCACGCCAATGACGAAGCCGGTACGCTTGTTGCCGTCGAAAAATGGATGGTTGCGGATGATGCCGGCGGTGTAGGCGGCGGCCAGCGCGGCAAGGTCCGGATTGTCGCCATAGGCCTGCAGTTGCTGCGGTCGCGCGAGCGCGGATTGCAGCAGGCCGCGGTCGCGCAAGCCGGTGAGACCTCCGTCGAGCGCCAGCAGCCGGCCGTGGATCGCGAGAGCGTCGCGCTCGTCAATCCAAATTGGCGGACGCCCCGGGTTCGTCGCATGCCGGCGCCGCCTGGGCCGCGCGCGCTTGCTCACTTCGCGAGCACGTGCAGCGTGTTGCGGTAGCGGCCGATGATCTCCTCGGACTTCTCCATTTTCTTTTCGAAGGACGGATCGTACGGCGTGAGCTGATACGCGCCGTTGGGAGCCTTCGATCAAGAACAGCCGGTCACCCTCGCCGGCACGCAAACGGCCGACAGCCTCTTTGGGCAGCACCACGCCAAGAGAATTGCCAATCTTGCGAACTTTGAGCTGCATCATGCGGCTCCTCCCTCTGTTATAACAATTGTAGCAACGCGCGGGACGCAGCGCAATGCCCTGTTGCAAGGCATGTGCCGCCGTTCTCTCGTCACTCATCACTCATCACTTCCTAAGCGCCATTCCATCAGTACTCCTAACTGAGTATTTCTACGCACTGGACCGCCTTCGCACATTTCTAATTGACACAAGTTGCAATTAGAAACCAGCCTAACTCCATGAAAACAAACAACAGCGACCAATTCTAATTGACACAAACTTCTCCGCGTTCCTTCCTGCAGCAACGCCCTCCGTTGACGGCTTGCTTCCCCGCCCCGTATATTGATTAATCCAGTTTCGCAGCACTGTCGCACCGCAACCGCAAAGCCAATTTCAACTTGAGGAGCAGATGGCGCGAGAAATTCCCAAAGCGTACGAGCCGCAGGAAATTGAAGAGCGCTGGGCCAAGGCCTGGTTCGACGAGAAATTATTTCGCGCCGAAAATTCCGGAACGCCGGATGTGCCCAGCGACCAGCAGGCGCGTTTTTCGATTGCGCTGCCGCCGCCCAACGTGACGGGCTCGATTCACATCGGGCACATGCTGGAGCACACGCAGATTGACATGCTGGTGCGCTGGCACCGCATGAGAGGTGAACGCACGCTGTGGCTGCCGGGAATGGACCACGCCGGAATCGCGACGCAGTTCGTCGTCGAGAGAATGCTGGCGAAGGAGGGCGTGGCGCGGAAGGATTTGGGGCGCGAGGAATTCGAGCGCCGCGTGTGGAAATGGAAGGCCGAAAGCGGCGGCGTGATCAAGCAGCAGATGATTCGCCTGGGCGCTTCCTGCGACTGGACGCGCGAACGATTCACGCTGGAGCCGGCGTTGTACCGCGCGGTGCTGGAAGCGTTCCTGCGACTCTACCGCGAAGGCTTGATTTATCGCGGGCGCTACATGGTGAACTGGTGCCCGCGCTGCCAGACGGCGATTAGTGATTTGGAAGTGGTGCACAACGAGCGCGTCGGGAATTTGTGGTTCATACGTTATCCGGTGGCGGGCGCGGCGGCGGGGGAATTTCTGGTGGTGGCTACTACGCGACCGGAAACGATGCTCGGTGATACGGCTGTGGCCGTGCATCCGGAGGACGAGCGTTACCGGCATCTGGTGGGCCGGCGCGTGCTGCTGCCGCTGCTGGATCGCGAGATCCCCATCATCGCGGACGAGTACGTGGATCGCGAGTTTGGCACGGGCGTGGTGAAGATTACTCCGGCGCATGATCCCAACGATTTCGAAGTGGGCAACGCGGCATGGGTTGGCGCAGATCGATGTGATGACCGACGACGCACACATGAACGAGGCGGCGGGGAAATATGCTGGCCTCGATCGCTTCGTCGCGCGCGCGCGGGTGATTGCCGACCTGGAAGAGCTTGGGTTGATGGATCACATTGCGGAGCACACCCACTCGGTGGGGACTTGCGACCGCTGCAAAGCGATTGTGGAGCCGCGGGTTTCGACGCAGTGGTTTATGAAGATGAAGCCGCTGGCGGAAGACGCGCGGAAGGCGGTGACTGGCGTGTTCGGACCGGCGGCGGAAATCGAAGTGGTGCCGGAAAATCAGCGGACGATTCTGCTGCAGTGGTTTGAAAATATTCGCGATTGGTGCATTTCGCGGCAGCTGTGGTGGGGGCATCGCATTCCCATATGGCATTGCGCGGATTGCGGTGAGATGGTTCCGGCGACGGATTCGAGCGTGGAAATTGTGGATGGGCACGCGCGTGCGGCGGGCGTGCCGACGAAGTGCCCGAAGTGTGGCGCGGCGGGCGGCGGGAAATTGGTACAGGACCCGGATGTGCTGGATACGTGGTTCAGCTCGGCGCTATGGCCTTTTTCGACTTTGGGTTGGCCGGACTCGACTGCGGATTTGCGCGCGTTTTATCCTACGAGCTTGCTGATCAGCGGCTACGACATTTTATTTTTCTGGGATTCGCGGATGATCATGGTGGGGTTGCACCTGGCGTCGGGCGCTACGGAGGCGGAGCGAATTCCCTTCCGGCGATTGTATTTGCATTCTTTGGTGCGGACGGCGGAAGGCGCGAAGATGTCGAAGACCAAGGGGACCGGCGTGGATCCCTTGAAATTGACGGCGGAATTCGGCACCGATGCGATGCGTTACATGCTGGCGAGCATGGCGGCGCCGGGGACGGACATTGCGTTGACCGAGGACCGGATTTTGGGCGCGCGGGCGTTTGCGAACAAGATTTGGAATGCGGCGCGATTTTTATTTATGAATTTGGAGAAGGCGGAGTTGGCGGCGGGATTTACTTTGGAAGAATTGGCGGCGCCGGAGGTGCGCGCGGCGGCGCCTTACGCGGTGCAGGGCGAAGGCGAATTGGTGCATCGCTGGATTTTTTCGCGATTGGCTGCGGCTGCGGGAGAAGCTGGCAAGGCGTTGGATGAATTTCGTTTTCATGAGGCTTGCCAGACGATTTATCACTTTTTCTGGGGCGATTTTTGCGATTGGTACATTGAGTGGGTGAAGCCGCAGCTTTCCGCGGCGGATCGCGGCGTGGCGCTGGCGGCTTGGCGGAATATTTTCGCGGTTTTGGATGCGGCGCTGCGGTTGTTGCATCCGGTGATGCCATTTTTGACTGAGGAGTTGTGGCACAAGTTGCCGCAGCCTGCCGGTGCGCGGTCTATTGCGCTGGATCGGTTTCCTACACGGCGCGAGGATTGGATTGATGCTGGCGCGGACGGCGATATGGCATTGATCCAGGAAATTATCGCGGCGGCGCGGAATATTCGCGCGGAGATGAAGGTGGATCAGAAGAAGAAGGTGGCGGCGGATTTTTCCACGAAGGACGCGGCGGTGCGGAAGCTGGTGGATTCGAACCTGGAGCCGTTGCTGCGGTTGGCGAATCTTGCGGCGCTGAATATTTCTGCTGGGCATTTGGATGCGACGGGTGCGGCGGTGCGTTCGACCGCGCGATTTGATTTACGGATCGGCTATGACGACGCCGTGGACAAGCAGGCGGAGCTTGCGCGGTTGAAGAAGGAGACCGAGCGGCTGACGAAGGATATTGAGTCGAAGAAGGGGCGTTTGGCGGATGAGACTTTTTTGAGCAAGGCTCCGGCGAAGATTGTGGTGGATTTGAAGGCTACGCTAGCTGGGCGCGAGATTGAGCATCAGAAGTTGCTGGAGCGGTTGAAGCAGCTGGAGGAAAGCTAAAAGCAGATTCCTCGACCGCTGCCGCGGTCTCGGGATTACGCCGTTTGTTTGGGCGCCTTCGTTCGCACAGTCATTTTACTGAAGCTTCCTCGTGACACCGATCGATTAGCCGGCGAGACGCCGGCGCTACGAACCCTCTACCAGCGATGTGCTTTACCGCTGCGCGGCTTGTTCGCGCAGCTACGGTCGCGTATGCTTTTTGATTGATATGGCTACTAAACGGATGGCTAATTTGCCGGGGACTACGGACCGGCGTTTGGACGCGTTGCTGACTTTGCTGGCTGAGAACTCGACGATTGTGATCAGCGGGGCGAAGATCGCGAAGGAAATTGGGGTGACGCGGCAGCAGGTGTGGCGCTGGATCGAGAAATTGCGCGAGCTGGGTGTGCGCGTGAAGGGCCATGCGGCGACGGGATATCACATCGAGCGGGCTCCGGATATTTTAGCGGCGCAACTTTTGAGTCACCGGCTTTACGGCACGCCTTTTGCGCGGCGGATTTATCATTTTTTCAAAATTGATTCGACGAATACGGTGGCGATGCAGTTGGGGGAGCAGGGTGAGCCGCACGGGGCCGTGGTGTTGGCGGAAGAGCAGACTGCGGGACGCGGGCGCGCGGGACGAAAATGGATTTCGGAGAAGTCGGCGGGGATTCACTGCTCGGTTTTGCTGCGCCCGGCGATTCCTCCGGCGCATGCTCCTTTGCTGACTTTGGTGGCGGGCCTGGCGGCGCGCGACGCGGCCGCGGAGGAACTTGATGCCGCGCCGGATATTCGTTGGCCGAATGATTTGCTAATACGCGGGCGAAAATTTTCAGGGATCCTCACGGAGATGCACGCGGAGCCGGACCGCATGCATTTCGCGGTGGTGGGTATCGGGATTAACGTAAATCAGACGAAGATGCCGCCGGGCCTCGAGGAGATCGCGACTTCGCTGCGCATGGAGACGGGGAAAATACATTCGCGGCTGGAAGTGCTGATACGGTTGCTGCGGCACATGGACCGCTACTACAATCAGTTCCTCAGCGAAGGCGCGACGCCGATCTTGCGGCGCTTTGCGGAAGTATCCAGTTATTTTCAGGGGAAGCGCGTGCGCATCACGACGGCGCGGGAAACTTTTACGGGGAGCACGGCGGGACTGGAGCCCAGCGGCGTGTTGCGCGTGATGCGCGACGACGGCGGCGGGATCGAGCTGGTGCTTTCCGGCGACGTGGCGGAGGCCGATTGATGTTGCTGACGCTGGATGTGGGAAATACGAATACGGTGCTGGGAGTTTTTCGCGGGAAAGAATTGGTGGCGAATTGGCGGCTGACGACCGCGCGCGAGCAGACGGAGGATGAATACGGAATCCTGACGCGCGATTTGTTTACGCTGGCGGCTCTGGAACCACGCGAAATTGGCGGCGTGATTATCAGCTCGGTAGTGCCGCAATTGAATTCGCGCCTCGCGGGAATGGCGGAGAGATATTTCAGCAAGACGGCGCTGTTTGTGGAGCCGGGGATCAAGACGGGGATGCCGGTGCATTACGATAATCCGCAGGAAGTGGGCGCGGACAGGATTGTGAACAGCGTGGCGGCGTTCGAAAAATACGGCGGGCCGTGCATCATCGTGGATTTTGGGACGGCGATAAATTTTGATGCGGTGTCGGCGCGCGGGGAATATTTGGGCGGAGTGCTGGCGCCGGGGATTGGGATTTCGGCGGATGCGCTTTTTGCGCGGGCGGCGCGATTATTTCGCGTGGAGATTAAGGATCCGGGGAAAATTATCGGGACGAATACGGCGGCTTCGATGCAGGCGGGACTTTTTTATGGGTACACGGATATGGTGGACGGGATTTTGGACCGGATGAAGAAGGTGATGGGCGCGAAGACGAAGGTGGTGGCGACCGGTGGCCAAGCGGCGTTGATCGGCGGGGCTTCGCGGCATATTGAGACGGTGGATGAATTTTTGACTTTGGAGGGGTTGCGGATTATTTGGGATCGGAATCAGGAGGCGGCGGCGAAGAAGGTGGCGCCGGCTGGGCGGACCGCGGGGTTAGTAGTGAGACCCTGACGAGTAGCCCGGGGCTGATACCTTGCCGAGCTGGGGCGCAGCCCTTCGATCCCGCACTGCGGGATCTCAGGATGAATCGCGCTGTAGCGCGATTCACAAGCCGCCGCACTCCAAGATGGAATAGGCACACGGGACCGTTTTTCCTCACTCATGGAATCGTTTAACTACTTCAATTATTTTACGGAGATTGAGGAGTATTTTTGGCGGAAGCGCGGGGCGCATCTGCTGGTGTCGCCTTTGGATTGGGCGATCCTGGAGACATGGCAGAAGGCGGGGATTCCGATCGGGGCGGTGCTCAAGGGGATCGATCGCGCGTTTGAGAGTTGGGCGCGCTCGCGGAGAGCGGCGGGCGGGCGGCAATTGAAAAGCTTGGCGTACTGCGTGGACGCGGTGCTGGACGCGGCGGCGGAGGCGGCGGAGGCGGCTGCGGGTACGGGGCCGGAAGTGAAATCGTCGCGTGCGGGTGCAGAGCCATTTTCGCGGGAGGAGTTGCGGAAATATTTGCAGCGGAATGCGGCGCGCTTGCGGACGGCAGCGGAAAAATTGCGCGTGAAGGCGGGCGCGCCGGCTGCTGCGGCGGCGTTGGCGGTTCGGTTTGATGAAACTGCACGGAAGCTCGACGAATCGTTGACCATGTTGGATGCGCCGGGGGCGCTTGATCTGGAAGATTTCGAGCGGCGGATGACGGTGCTGGAGGAAAAATTGGCGGCGGCGCTCGGGGCGGATGCGGACGAAGAGGCGTTGCTTGCGATCCGGCGCGAAATGGACCGGTCGCTTGCGCCTTACCGGCGTAAGATGTCCGCGGAGCAATTGGCGCAATTGGAGAGGCAATATACGCAGAAGCGGTTGTTTGAATATTTTGAGGTGCCGCGGTTGAGTCTTTTTTATTTGACGTAGGGCCGTTGCACGATACAGCGGTTTGGGAAAAAGGCAGTGGCTAGTGATTAGTGGCTAGTGGCTAGAAAAAACCTGCAGAACTTTTCGAATCGCGATCCAACAATTGTTCGGGAGCATGTGTCGCACCTCCCGTTCGACCCTGCCGCAGGCAGGGTCTCAGGGTGAAACGGCGCTGGAACCGAGATTCGGCGCGGCGTCTGCGCTGCGGATCAGCCGGCGGCGAATGAGGTGATTTCGTTTGGACATTACGATTGAAAAACTGATTTATGGCGGCGAGGGGTTGGCGCATCACGAGGGGTCCACGGTTTTTGTGCCGTTTGTGTTGCCTGCGGAGCGTGTGGCCGTGGAGGCTGTGGAGCAGAAGAAGAAATTTGTGCGGGGGCGGGTGGAGCGTATTTTGACGGCGGCGCCGGAGCGCGTGGCGGCGCGTTGTCCGCATTTTGGGGTTTGCGGCGGCTGCGATTACCAGCACATTCCTTATGAAGCGCAACTGAAATTCAAGAGTGAGATTTTGCGCGAGACTTTGCGCAGGATTGGGAAGATCGAGTGGGCCGGGGAGATTACCGCGCATGGGTCGCAGCCGTGGGCTTATCGCAACCGGGCGCAGTGGAAAGTGCGTCCGCTGGAAACTGCGGGTGACGACGGGGAGGCGACTTCGGAAAATGTAGCGGATGGCGGGGCGAAGCTGGGAATCGGATATTTTCGCGCGAATTCGACGGCGCTGTGCGCGGTGGAAGATTGCTCGATTATTTCGCCGCTCTTGCTGAAGACACTGCTTTCTTTGCGCGCGGCATTGGCTGCGGGAAATTTGCCCCGGGGATTGCGGGAGATTGAGGCGTTTGTGGATGCGGCGGACGCGAAGGTGATGTTGACGGCGACGTTTGCGGGATTCCCTTCGCGGGCGGCGGAACATGCGGAAACTTTTCGGCGCGTAGTGCCGGAGATTGCCAGTTTGCTGTTTCACGATCCGAGCCACGATCGCATGGAATTGTACGGGCCGGGATTTGTGGAATATGCGGCCGGAGGGATTTCGTATCGCGTGGGGCATTTTTCATTTTTTCAGGTGAACCGGTTTTTGGTGGAGGAACTCGCGCGGGAGGTGGTGGAGCGCGAAGAGGTTGGACGGCTGGCGATGGATCTTTTTGCGGGCGTGGGATTATTTTCGATACCGCTGGCGAAGCGATTTGCGCGCGTGTTGGCGGTGGAATCGAATCCTGCAGCGGCGCGCGATCTGGAAACGAACACGCGCGGAAAGGGATCGATCGAAGTGCGGTCGGCGGAAGTGGAGCAATTTTTGAAGCGGAACAAGGAGCGGCCGGAATTGGTGGTGCTGGATCCGCCGCGGGCTGGGATGACGCCGGAATCGATCGAGCGGCTGGCCAGGCTGCGGCCGGCGCGAATTACGTATGTTTCGTGCGAGCCGCCGACTTTGGCGCGCGATCTGGCGTTATTTGTGCAGGCGGGGTACGAGTGCGCGGAAGTGCACCTGTTTGATTTGTTTCCTCAGACGTTTCACATGGAGACTGTCGTTCGACTGCGTCGGCGGGGCTGAAGATCGCGCGACTTGCATTCGCGCGCCTGGCCCATTTTTGAATGCAGGGCAGGCGCCCCGCCTTTTCTACCGAGTCCTCTCGTCCGTATTTCTACGAGTATTCCGTACTTGCCAAATGTGTCAGCGTGAGTCGCGGTGCTAAAAGAGCCGGCGGGACGCCTGCCTACCGGCAGGCAGGCCGGCGCTACGAAAACCGGCGGCGAGACGCGGCATTCTGCACAGGTTGCGATACCTATGAAGTTACCGGCGTTGTGGATTCTGGGCGCGTTTGCGGCGGGCATCGGGATTGCGGGGCGATGGCCGGGGTCGCCGCGGTTGTGGGCGTTGGTGGCGGCATCGGGAATTTTGCTCGGCGGGATTCTGGCGGCGGGTTTTTTATCTTGGCGATATTGCGCCGCGGTTGCTTGGGTTTGCGCGCTGCTGGCATGGAGCGCGATGGGCGGATTGGCTTTTAGTGTTGAGCGCGCGACCGTTCCTGCAAATCATATTGCACGATTGTTTGCGGCGGGGCGTGTGGATCCTGGCATTGCTTTGCGGTGGCGTGGACGTTTGCGCGAGGATCCTTTGCGGCTGCCTTGGGGGCAGCGATTCGAGATTGATTTGGAGCAAGTGGAAGCGGCGGGCGCGGAGCTGAGCACTTCCGGAGGATTGCGTGTGAATTTTTATCCGGGGGCGCGGGTTGCGGAGCCGCCTGCGGGGTTGCGGGCCGGGGATCGTGTGGAGATTCTGGTGAAGGCGCGGCCGCCGCGGGATTATCTGGATCCGGGCGCGTTCGATGTGAAGGGTTTTTTGGCGCGCGAGAAAATCGATGTGCTGGGTTCGCTGCGCAGCGGCGAATTGCTGCAGTTGGTTGACCGGCCTCCCCCTACTATTTCACAGCGTTTGGCGCGGGCGCGTGGAACTTTGCTGGCGCGCCTGGATTCGCTTTTTGCGGAGCATCCGGAACGCGGTGCGGTGGCACGGGCGATGTTGCTGGGCGACCGCAGCTTTGTGGATTCCAGCGTGGTGCTGGCGTTTCAAAAGACGGCGGCATACCACGTGCTGGTGGTGGCGGGGCTGCACGTGGGTGCGCTGGTGATTTTTTTGTGGTGGGTGGGCAAGCGGCTGCGATTTTCGATGGCGGCGATAAGCGTGATGACTTTGCTGGCGCTGGCGGCATATGTGGGGATTGTGCAGGATCGTCCGCCGATTTTGCGCGCGGCTTTGATGGCGGCGCTGTATTTGTGCGCGCGACCGCTTTTTCGGCGCGTGGAATTGCTGAACACGATCGCGATCGCGGCGCTGATTTTGTTGATCTGGAAACCGTCGTCGCTGGGAGATTCGAGTTTCGAGCTTTCGTTTTTGGCCGCGGCGGTGATTGCGGGTTTGGCGCTGCCTTGGATGGAGAGGTCGAGCGCGCCGTATCGCGCGGGGCTGAATCACTTGGGGGACGTGACGAGGGATCCGGCGCACGCGCCGAAGATCGCGCAATTCCGGATTGAAATGCGCGCGGCGGCCCAATGGCTGGCTGGTCGGATGCCCGGGCGATTGGCGTCGCGAGCTAGCGCTTTGCTGGCGCTGCCGGTGCGGGCGGGATTGCGGTTGTGGGAAATTATATTGCTTTCGGCGGTGATTCAGTGGGGGATGCTGCCGCTGCTGGCGGAGGATTTTCATCGCGTAAGTTTGGCGGGACCTATTAGCAATATTCCGGCGGTATTGCTGACGGGGATTATTGTGCCGTTGGGATTCGCGACGCTGGGGATGGCGATGGTGTGGGGGCGCGCGGGGGTGGTGCTGGCGAAAGCGCTTAGTTTTTGCATCGGGTTATTGATTGCAACCGTGGAGTGGTTCACGCGCTGGCCGCGGCTGACGTATCGGATTCCGGGGCCGCCGGTGTGGCTGATGATTTTGTTCTTCGCGGGGTTTATCTTTCTGGCGGCGGTGGCGCGAACGATTGCGGCGCGACGGCGCGATCCGGCGACGCGGCGGAGCGCGTTGCCGGGTAAGCAGCCCGTGGAGTGGATCACGGCGGCGATTGTGCTGGCGCTGGCGGTGCTGGTGGCGTGGCATCCGTTTGCGCCTGCGCTTTATCGCGGGAAGCTGGAGGTGAGCGTGCTGGACGTGGGGCAGGGCGATTCGATTTTTGTGGCGTTCCCGGATGGGCGCACGATGTTGGTGGATGGCGGCGGGCAGGCGGGTGCGGAAGTGGTGAGCGGCTTCCGGTCGGGGCCGGATGTGGGGGAGGAAGTGGTGTCGCCGTATTTGTGGTCGCGGGGGATCAAGCGGCTGGACGTGGTGGCGTTGACGCACGCGCATCACGATCATCTGGATGGGTTGCACAGCGTGATTGCAAATTTCAAGGTGGGGGAATTGTGGATTGGACGGAATGAGGAGACGCCGGCATTTTTGGTGCTGCTGGCGGAGGCGCGTGCGCGGGGAGTTCAGATTGTGCAGGAAATACAGGGGCGGACTTTTGATTGGGACGGCGTGAAGGGCGAGGTGTTGTGGCCGGCGGATGTGTCGGAGGTGGACAAGGCGGCGAACGATAATTCGTTGGTGATGCGGATACAGGATGGTGCGGAGAGTTTTTTGTTGCCAGGAGACATTGAGAAGAAGGTGGAGAACGAATTGGTGGATGAGCATGCGCCGCTGGCGGCTAATTTTCTGAAGGTGCCGCATCACGGGAGCAAGACTTCTTCGACGGACGCATTTGTGGGGGCGGTGGGGCCGCGGGTGGCGGTGGTTTCGGTGGGAGAGGGAAACCAGTTCGGGCATCCGGTGGACAGCGTGGTGGAGCGTTATGCGCAAGCGGGGGTGAGATTTTTGCGGACGGATCGAGATGGGGCGGTTACGGCGGTGACGGATGGGCGCGAGTTGGTGGTGCGGACTTTTGTGGAGGAGCAGGCGCGGTGAAGTGAGGTGCGCGCGGAAGTGGCGCGGAAGAGCACGCGAGGCGAGCCTCGCGTTAACTAAGGCGGCGGCAAGCCGCCGCACTCCCAGATGGGCCGCGCCTTGTGAAGTGGTGCGAATTTGTTCGATGGGAGCCTCGAGTCGTGAGTCAAACCGTGACCCGGAAAGGCAAAAAAGCCGGCGGGACGCCGGCGCTACGAAAAGCGGGTGGCGCGGGAGATCAACATTGCACGGCGATTTCTAGGTGTTGGAATCGGCGGGGTCGTCGGAATCTTCTAGCGTGACGTTGTTGGCGGACTGGTATTCGGCGATGATTTTGCGGGCTTCTTCGGCTTGGGATTCGAGGACGAAGATTTCGACGTTGTGGGGGCCTTCGGGCTGTTCTGGGATTGGGAAAGGATCGGTGGAAACGGAGCCGGGGGACTGGATGCCCTTACTTTGCAGCAGGCCGCGAATTACCAGGGCCTCGGTGGCGTTTTCTGCGACGTGGGCGATGACAACCTTTTCGTTGGAGTATTCCTCGGCCATTTTGGGGCTCCTGAAAAACAGTGCGACAGTACTATTGTGCGCTTCCCGGTCTTGGGTCCATACTAGTTTTCGGTAGCCACGGTCAATTATGGACGACCCTTCGGTTCAGCCCACGCAGCAAGAGATCGACGAAGAGAGCCGCCGCATTCGCAGGCTGCGCATCCTGGTGCATATTACGCTGGAAACGATTGGCGGTGGAGATTTGTCGGCGGAAGACGCGGCGCAGATGATCGCGGAGACGCGGAAAATCGCGCTGGATATGTTTCCGGGAAAAGAGCGGGCGTTTGATTTGATTTACCGGCCGCAGTTTCAGCGGGTGATGCACGCGGTTTACCGGTTGCAGTAAAGTTCGCGCGTTAACAGAATCCTCACAGCAGCGGCGATTCGAGCAGCAGCGGCGATAGCCGTCTCACAGATGGCGCACTGAAGTGCGCCGCTACGAAGTCGAAATCAAAAGCAAAGAGCTGGCGGGACGCCGGCGCTACCAACGGCTTAGTAGCCGTAGCGGCGTTGCAGCCACATGCGTAGCCAGACTGTGGCTAGTGCGGCTACGGTGCCGATGAGGGCTCGGTATTCGCGGTTGCGGCGGTAGAGCGCCCAGGAAAAAGCTTGATCGGAATTGGTTCCGGCGGGTTGCATGTAGCCGGTGCCGAAGAAATCCGGGAGGAACAGCGGAACTTTCGCGGCGTATTCGTCGAAGACGGTGCCGAAGCGGTTGTGCAGGTCTTGCTCTTCATTGCGCATCACAGCGTAATAAAACACTACAAAATAGATGACGATTAAGCTGCCCGCCCACCAGGAATGGCCGGCGATGGCGAATCCGGCGGCGAGAAATGCGCTGCCCAAATAAAGCGGGTTGCGCGTGCGGGCGTAGGGGCCGGCGGTGGCTAGTTCGCGATCTTTGCTGAGATGCCCCGCAGCGATCGCGCGGATGAGGATGCCGAATCCGGCGACGGCGGCGCCCATGGCGATCCAGTGGTGCGTGGGCTTGGCGAGGAGCCAGTAGAGGACCGCGACGGGATAGCCGACGCGCACGCGCCAGCGCATCCAGAATTTTCTGGGTTGGGCAGCGACGAGCTCGTTTGATTTGGTGGTCACGCGCGGAGTCTCATGATTTTGCGGTGCCAAGACGCGCTACGGCGTCGGCGACTTGGTCCACGGTGATCGAAAGCATGGGCGAAGAATAGGATGCGCCGCGACGATAGGTCGTTTCGCTCTTGCTGGGATTGCGGATGACGATATTTTTGCCTTCGCCCCCGTACGGGCCGTTGCGCGCGGGATCGGTGGGACCGTAGAGACCGACCACGGGCGTGCCGAGCGCGGAAGCCAGATGCAGCGGACCGGTGTCTGCCGAAACTACAAATTTCGCGCGGTGCAGCAGAGCCAGCAACGGGCCGAGGCCTAGCGGAACGGCGACGGGCGGTGGAGTGCCTGCCGCGCTGACTAATTCTTGCGCCAAAGATTCTTCTCCAGGACCAAAACTGATTACGCTTCGCCAGCCATGTTGCGCCGCGAGGCGGTGATGCAGCTCGCCGTAGCGTTCGGCGGGCCAACATTTGGAGCGCCAGCCGCCGCCCGGATTTAACACGTAGAAATCTGAAATGTTGTGACGGGCGAGTTCTTGCGTCACTTGTTTCTCATCTTCCGGGCGCAGGGTCAAAGGAAATCGCGGAGAGGAGGTGCGCGCGCCGGCGGCTTCGGCAAGGGTGAGATTGTGGTCCACTTTATGGGCGCCGCGGGGACTGATGCGATCGGTGTAGAAAAACGAGGCGAATCCTTCGCGCGCGTAGGTGCTGGGGAAACCGATGCGCCGCGGAGCTCCGGAAGCGAAGACTGGGAGCGCGGATTTGTAGAGGCCTTGAAAATCAATCGCGCAGGTGTAGCGGGCGGCGCGCAATTTGCGGACGGTGGAGAAGAGGCCTGCGGCGCTTTTCTTTTGCAGCGGGATTATTTCGCTGAGATCGGGATTGCCTTCGAGCAGGCGGCGCCATTGCGGTTCGATGAGCCAGTCAATGCGAGCTTCGGGAAAGGCATCGCGCAGGGCGGAGGCCGCGGGCAAGGCGTGGATAACGTCGCCGAGCGAGCCGAGGCGGACGAGGAGGAAGCGCGCGTCAGGCATTGCCGGGGTGACGCAGGCGCGCAAGCAATTCGCGCGTGGAATGTTGCTTGGGATCGCCGACGATGGCGACGCGGATGCCGAGCAGGGCGGCTAATTCGCGTTCGGGGACAGTGTCGGCGGTGTAGTCGGTGCCTTTGGCGTGGACGTCTGGTTGAAGTTCTTTGAGCAGTGAGTTCACGTCCAGCTCGTCGAAGATGACGACATAATTCACGGATTTCAGCGCGGCGACGAGAGTGGCGCGGGCGCGTTCTGTAAGAATTGGGCGACCGGGACCTTTCAATTTTCTGGTGCTGGAATCGGAATTGATGCCGACTACCAGCAGATCGCCTTCGGCGCGGGCGGCTTCCAGGTAACGGACGTGGCCGACGTGGAGGAGATCGAAGACGCCGTTGGCGAAGACGATCTTGCGGCTGGCGCGGCGGTGTTCTTCGAGAATGGCGGCGAGTCCTTGGCGTGAAACAATTTTTTCGCGGGTGTCCATGCTGTGTTCAGCGCTGCTGCGCCGTGGCGGTGGCATCCTGGCGCAGAGCGGCGGTTAGTTCGGCGCTGGTCACGGTGGCGGTGCGGCGTTTCATTACCACGATGCCGCCGGCGTAGTTTGCAAGGTGCGCGGCTTCGAGATACGTCGCGCCAGAGGCTAACGCGAGGGTGAAAACGGCGATTACGGTGTCGCCCGCGCCGGTGACGTCCACGGGAGCATCGGAGCCGTAGATGGGAATATTGCGCGGGACGCGGCTGCGTTCGAACAGGGCCATGCCGTCTTTGCCGCGGGTGACGACGAGCGCTTGCAGATTCAGATCGCGCAGGGCGCGTTGGCCGAGATCTTCGAGCTTGCGGGTGTCGGTGCCGACTCGAGCGTGATAGGCGGCTTCGACTTCGGGCTCGTTGGGCGTGGCGGCGGTGATTCCGGCGTCACGAAATTCGAGCAGGCGGTAGCGCGAGTCGAGGGTGAGTAGCTTGGCGTGGAGCTTTTTTATCATTGCGGGGAGAGACAGCGCCGAAACCGTAGTCGGAGACCAGGACGGCGCTGGAGCGTTGTGCGACTTTTCTGGCTTTTTGCGCGATGGCGTTTTCGGTGCTTGCGGAAAGATTTGTTTGCGGCTCGCGGTCCACGCGGAGGACTTGCTGTTCGGTGGTGTGAGTCCATCCTGCGAGGTAACGGGTTTTGGTTGCCGTGACCCAATCGCGTGCGCGGAGGATGCCGGAAACGTTGATGCGTTTGCGGCGGAAATGATCGAGGAGCTCGCGGCCGGGATCGTCATCGCCGACTACGCCAACGGGAAGGACGCGGGCACCGAGGTCGGCGAGGTTGAAGCGGCGTTGGCAGCTCCGCCTGGATACGATTCGGTGCGGCGATGGCGGAGGATCAGCACCGGGGCTTCGCGCGAGACGCGGGAAATTTCGCCGGAGACGAATTCATCCAGGACGAAATCGCCCACTACGCCGATGGTTTGGCGGGGGAAGCTGGCGACGATGTCGAGCAGGCGGGTGAGGTCCACGGTGGCGTCGGATTTGACGTCGGATATGTTGGCGGCGCCGGGGGAGGGTTTGGGTGGCGTGGAGTGTCTGCGCTGCTTGCGTGAACTGGTCAACCAATCTCCTCGATAACTTCGTGATTGCGTTTGAACGCCGCGTCGAAACGTATCACACGGGCGTCTGGTGCGGCAATTGGACGCCGGCTAGGTTTTTATGGTTGCACCGGGAGTTTGCGCCGCGATTCGACTGCGGAGAGTACGGTGCGCCAGAAATCGTCGGCGTTGTCTGGTTGCATGGAGATGGAACAGTAGTACGTCGGCAACTTTTGCTGGGGATTTGCGGGAAAATTGTATAGGTCTTTTTCGGTGCAGATCAGGGCGGTTGCGCCTGTGGCGCTTGCTTGCTGCAGAATTTCTCGGGCGTCTTTCGGGGTGTAGCGGTGATGGTCGGGAAAGAATTTGTGGCCGACGATATCGAGGCCCCAGGTGCGCAGGTCAGCGAGGAAGGCTGCGGGGTTGCCGATGCCGCAGAAGGCGAATAGTTTTGGCAATTCCGCGGGCGCTATGGCGTCGCCCGGTTTGTCAGCGTTGAAATTGCGAATCGCATCGAGCTGCGGCCTGGCGTAGAAAATTGGAGCAGCGGAATCGCGGCGGATGGCGGATTCGATGGCGGGGGCGTGGGTGCTGCGGGTGATTACGATAATGTTGGCGCGGGCTAAAGCGGAGCGCGGCTCGCGGAGGTGCCCGGCAGGGAGCACTCGGCCGCCGCTGAAGGGATTGGTGGCATCTATGAGGACGATGTCCACGTCGCGGGCGAGTTGCAGATGTTGGAAGCCGTCGTCCAGGACGAACCAGTTCACGCCGTGCTTGGCTAGTTCTCTGCCCTGTTCGGTAGCGATTTGCGCCGACGCCGAATTGGACGCGATTGCCTAGGCGGGATTGGAGCAGGCGGACTTCGTCGCTCGTCGTGGTGGAGGCGGCTGCTGCCAAATTATTTCCGTGCGCTGGCGCGATTTTTTCGCCGCGATAGCCGCGGGTGAGGATGCCGACGTTTTTTTGTTCGGCTAGCAGGCGCTCGGCGATCCAGAGGACCATGGGAGTTTTTCCGGTGCCGCCGGTGGTTAAGTTGCCGACGCTGATTACGGTGCCATCGAGGTGGTGCGCTTTCAGGATGCCTTTGCGATAGGCGCGCGCGCGAAGATGGGCTGCGGCGCCGTAGGGGAGCGACAACGGCCAGAGGAGTGATTGTTTCAGCGTCATGCGCTTGTGCGCCGTCGGCTGAGCGGTTGTTCCATACGGTGGCGAGGTGATCGAGGGAGCGTTCGGTGGCGCCGCGATTGCGTTCGCTGATCGCGCGTGCGGCTGCGCCCATGCGCTCGCGCATGGCGTTGTCTTCAATCAGCTGAATCCAGACTTTGCCGAGGCCGGGGCCTGACGTGACTTGAACACCGGCGTGCGCGTCGAGGAATTGCTCGGCCATCTGTTTGAAATTTTCCATGGAGGCGCCGAAAACAGGAGGGCGGGCGAACCAGGCTGGCTCGAGAATATTGTGTCCGCCGGCAGCGACGAGCGAGCCGCCGACGAAGGTGGCGTCGGCGAGCGAATAGAGGCCGGCTAGTTCGCCGATGGAATCGAGAAGGAGGACGTCGGCGGAATCGTCGAGAGTGGCGGTGAGATCGAGTTCGCTGCGACGGATTACTTTCCATCCGCCTGCCGCGGGAATGGCGGCTGCGGCGTCGAACTGCGCGGGTTTGCGCGGGGCCAGGATCAGAAGGGTACGGCGGAATTGACGTTGCACGAGATCGTAGGCGGCGAGGACGGATTCTTCTTCTCCGGCGACGACGCTGCCGGCTACCAGGATTGGCCAGCGTTCCTGCTGGCGGATTTGCTGCTCGAGCCAGTGGCCGAAGCGGGAGATGGCGGGCGGGGCGGCGTCATATTTTAAATTTCCGGTGATGGCGATGCGGTCTGGCGCGGCGCCCATGGCTTGGAGGCGGGCGGAATCTTCGGGCGATTGCGCAAGGAAGAGTTCGGCGTCCTGCATGGTGCGTTGGAAGAATGGGCCGACGAGGAACTCCCATTGCTTGAAGCGGGCGAAGGATTTTTCGGAGATGCGGGCGTTGGCGAAAACTACCGGGATTTGCGCGCGGCGGGCTTCGCGGAGGAAATTCGGCCAGATTTCGGTTTCCATGATGATGACTAGGGACGGCCTGATCGCACGGAGAGCGCGGCGCACGGGGACCACCCAGTCGAGAGGAAAATAAAAAATGCCGTCGGCGGTTTGCAGGCGTTCGCGGGCGAGGCGCTGGCCGGTTTCGGTGGTGGTGGAGACGAAAATCGTGGCGCCGGGGTAGCGGCGTTTCAAGCCGTCAATTAAAGGCTGGGCAGCTAGCACTTCACCGACTGAAACGGCGTGGATCCAGATGGGGCCGTTGTTCGTGGCGGCGGCAATCGCTGCGGTAGCGGCGCGAACGGCGATTTCGGGCGGCAAGCTTCCCAAACGTTCGCGCAGAGCGCGGGAAGGTTCGCCGGCACGCCAACCGCGCAGCGCGAAATACGGCGCGAGGAAGAACATGCCTGCCGCGGTGAGGATGCGATAGAAAAAATACATTCCGTGGGTGTGGCGCGCGGGAGCCGGGAAAGAGGCTTTGCCGCATGCGGACGCGGTATTATAGTGGCAGCGGCGAGAAAACGCGCACAACTTCCGGCGCCGCGGAGGCATCGCACAGCAGGATGACGAGAAGTTCACTCACATTTTTTGCTATGACGCTGGCGATGCTGCTGGTTTGCGGGGACCCGGCCGCCGTCGCGCAGAACAATCCGGCGGCTGACAAAGGGGAAACAGGCTACGCCGGATCCCGCGTTAGCATTGGCGCACGATCATCATGACGGATTGACCGTGCTGGCCGATCCATACACGGACAAGGCGCGCGGTAAGGAAAAATTCGGCAAGGCTAATCCGCTGGACGCGGGAATCTTGCCCGTGGAAATTTTTCTGCGCAACGAAACGAACGAGCCGATTCATGTGGACATCAATACGATTCAGTTGGAAGTTCAGTTGCGCCAGGGCGGACGGCAGGAGATTGACTGGCTGACGGCGGAGGATGTGGCTGGATTGGTGGCGCATCCTGGGGGGGTGACTCCTTCGAACCGGCCGCGGGTTGCGGGGATTCCTTTGCCGAGCGGCGACAAGAAAACGGATAAGCTGGCGGAAATATTGCGGCCGTTGACGCTGGATGCGGACGTGGTGCCGCCAATGGGAGCGTTGCACGGCTTTTTGTACTTCAATGTGAATTATGAGATGGCGCTGGCGGATACGGCGGTGCTGTATGTGCCGGACGCATCGGTGATTGCGTCGAAGAAGGCGCTGATGTTTTACGAGGTGCGGTTTGGGAAGGCGGCGCAGCCGTAAGCGCGCGGTAATCGGTGAGAGCGTGCTGCAAGAAGTGGCATTTGAGAATGGTGAATGGTATGGTAGAATGCCATTATGAATACCACGGTAACTATCGACAAAGCAGGTCGGATAGTGGTACCAAAGCCTTTACGCGACAAGCTGCAGCTGCAGGCGGGTGACTCTCTGGAACTTGCGGATTCGGGCGAGGAGATCACACTGAGACCAGTGCGCGCGAAGATGCGTCTGGTACAAGAAGACGGCATGTGGGTCTTCACTACCGGTGAACCGCTACCGGCGAATCTGGTGGAAGATACGATGGAAGCTGTCCGTCGAGAGCGTGAAGAGCAGATCCTTGGCAAGATGAAGTGAAATTATTCTTCGATACTTCTGTCCTGGTCCCCGTCTTTCTCGCGAAACACATGCACCACGCCGCCAGTAAAGCGGCATTTCAGCAGGGACGCCGCGAGGATCGAAGCTGCGGAGCGCATAGCCTGGCCGAATTTTATGCCATACTCACACGTTTTCCGAATAAGCTCAGCGCGGACTGCAACGACGTTCTGGTCAGCATAGGCAGCATTCTGGAGCACCTCTCGATTGTGGCGTTGACTACCGACGAATACGTGTTGGCGATTCAGGACGCCGCGAGAGACGGAGTCGCCGGCGCGACGATTTGCGACGCTTTGCTGGCCCGTTGCGCAATTAAGGCCCGGGCGGACGTTATCTACACTTGGAACCTGAAACACTTCCAGCAATTCCCCGAGATCAGGTCGCGAGTCAGGACGCCTTGAGGCTTTCTGGCTGTAACTCCTTCATTTCTTGACGTGCGCTGAGATTCCTGATACAAAAGGCCATTCTGGTCTGTAACTTCTCGCTGTCAGCAGGCTCCCCGATTAAGGAGTCTTCATCCGGAGGAAGAATGTCAGTACAAGTACGGGGTTACATCTGCGCGAACGTGCGTATGGCGGGGGGCTACTAATGCTGCAAGTGCTGCAAATTCTGTGGAAGCTGGGATGTCGCGCCGGGAGGGTGGGCGCAGCAGGGTGTACATGGATTTTATTGAGTGCTACGGCTGCATATGCGCATGCGGCGCCGGAAACGGCGGGCGGTGAAGCGAATCTGAAGTTGCCGGATTTGTCGTCGGTAACTTTCTTGGGAATTGACGGGCACAAGCTTCTGCTGTTTGGCATATTGTTCTGCGTATTTGGATTGGCGTTCGGGATGGCGATTTACACGAAGCTGAAAAACCTGCCGGTACATCGCGCGATGCGCGAAATTTCCGAATTGATTTATGAGACTTGCAAGACCTACCTGATCACGCAAGGGAAATTCCTGCTGCTGCTGGAAGCGTTTATCGCCGTGGTGATCGTGCTTTATTTCGGCGTGCTGCTGCGCTACGAAGCGGCGCGGGTGATTATCATTCTGGCGTTCAGCATGGTTGGGATTATGGGGAGTTTTGGCGTGGCGTGGTTCGGGATTCGCGTGAACACGTTTGCGAATTCGCGCACGGCGTTTGCCGGGCTGCGCGGCAAGCCGTACCCAATCTCCCACATTCCGCTGGAAGCGGGGATGAGCATCGGAATGATGCTGATCAGCGTGGAACTGCTGATGATGCTGTTTATTCTGCTTTTTATTCCGGGAGATTACGCGGGGCCGTGTTTTATCGGATTTGCGATTGGCGAATCGCTGGGCGCGGCGGCGTTGCGCATCGCGGGCGGCATTTTCACGAAGATCGCGGATATCGGGTCCGACTTGATGAAGATTGTTTTCAAAATCAAGGAGGATGATGCGCGCAATCCGGGCGTGATTGCGGACTGCACGGGCGACAACGCGGGCGATTCGGTGGGGCCGAGCGCGGACGGGTTTGAGACTTATGGGGTTACCGGCGTCGCGCTGATTACGTTTATTTTGCTGGGCGTGAAGAATGCGGACCCGGCGGTGCAGGCGACGATTCAGGTGCAATTGCTGGTGTGGATTTTCGTGATGCGCATCGCGATGCTGGTGGCGAGCGCGGCGGCTTACTTTTTGAATGATTTTATTTCCAAGGCGCGGTTTGCCGCGGCGGACAAGATGAATTTTGAATCGCCGCTGACTTCGCTGGTGTGGATTACTTCGCTGGTTTCGATTGCGATGACTTATGCGATTTCGTGGAAGATCGTTCCGGTGCTGAACGGCGACACCAGCCTGTGGTGGAAGCTTTCGACGATTATTTCGTGCGGAACTTTGGCGGGAGCAATTATTCCGGAGCTGGTGAAGGTGTTTACTTCGACGGAATCGCGGCACGTGCGGGAAGTGGTGGCGTCGGCGGAGGAAGGCGGGGCGTCGCTGGGAATCTTGTCCGGATTTGTGGCCGGGAATTTTTCGGCTTATTACATTGGGCTGGCGATGGTGCTGCTGATGTCCATCAGTTACCTGGTGAGTTTGCAGGGGCTGAGCGGATTGATGATCGCGGCGCCGGTGTTCGCGTTTGGGCTGGTCGCGTTTGGATTTCTGGGCATGGGGCCGGTGACGATTGCGGTGGATTCTTATGGGCCGGTGACGGACAACGCGCAATCGGTGTACGAGCTTTCGTTGATCGAGACCGTTCCCGGCATCAAGCAGGAATTGAAGCGCGATTTCAATATTGATGTGAATTTCGAGCGCGCGAAGGAATTGCTGGAGGAGAACGACGGCGCGGGAAACACTTTCAAGGCTACGGCGAAGCCCGTGCTGATCGGGACCGCGGTGGTGGGCGCTACGACCATGATTTTTTCGATCATCATGGCGCTGACGAATGGAATTACGGAGAACGTGGACAAGCTTTCTTTGCTGCACGCGCCGTTTTTTCTGGGGTTGGTTACCGGCGGGGCGATGATTTATTGGTTTACGGGGGCTTCGACGCAGGCGGTTACGACTGGGGCTTATCGCGCGGTGGAATTCATCAAGGCGAATATCAAGCTAGAGGGCGTGGAGAAGGCGTCGGTGGAAGACAGCAAGAAGGTGGTGGCCATCTGCACGAAATACGCGCAGAAGGGCATGCTGAATATTTTCATCGCGGTTTTCTTTGGCACGCTTTCGTTCGCGTTCGTTGAGCCATTCTTTTTTATCGGGTATTTGATTTCGATCGCGATTTTTGGATTGTATCAGGCGATTTTCATGGCGAATGCGGGCGGGGCCTGGGACAACGCGAAGAAAATTGTAGAAGTGGAGATGAAGCAGAAAGGCACGCCGCTGCATGACGCGACGGTGGTAGGCGATACGGTGGGCGATCCGTTTAAGGATACTTCCTCGGTGGCTTTGAATCCGGTGATCAAGTTCACTACTTTATTTGGATTGCTGGCTGTGGAGCTGGCGGTTAAGTTGACTGAGGACACGGGTGGGAATTTGACGCATATTTTGGCTGCGGCGTTCTTCTTGGTTTCGTTCTTCTTTGTTTATCGGTCGTTTTACGGGATGCGGATTAAGGGGTCTGAATAGCGAGACGGAGTCGCCGCAGAAATTCGTCGTGAGAAATTGGCTTGACGCGGCCTGAATCGAGATCTTCCATGCGTCGGGCGATCTCGACATCCCACGCGTTCTCGACTGATTCGTCTTCTCCGTCATCAAGGCTCTCGATCAGAGAACCTGCGAGCTCTGCACGCTCGGCCGCTGACAGTGCGAGTGCCTTGTTCCGAAGTTCGGTTAATTCCCGGCTCATACAAACCATCATACGTCGAAAATAGCGGAACCTGCGAGGTCGCTTCGGAGCGCCCGGTTTTCCACGCTTTCTTGCGCGAGGCGAGCCTCGCCGGGGTTGACCACGAGGACTCTTACGAAACGAGTGCCGTTTCTTTGCGGCTTGCCATCGGGGACTGAAGGCTTTTCAGCACAGGCAAGATTGCCTATGCTACCAAGACCGGGCTGTCGCCTACTTTTTCCGTGACGTTTACAACGCTACGCTTTTACCAGGCCCAGGAATTGACGGGGGTCGTTGGCGAAGCCGGGGAACACTGTACTCAGGTCGCGGTCGCCCAGGTGTTTGTTGATGATTTCGCCCAGGACGCTACGATAGTCCGTCGTTACGGCTAGGTCGCGGCCTTGATTTAGCTGAGCTTCGTTTAGGCCGGGCCAGCGGGTGTAAACGCGGCCGCCTTTTATGTCGCCGCCCATCACGAACATGCAGTTGGCGTGGCCGTGGTCGGTGCCGCGATTGCCGTTTTCGTGGGCGGTGCGGCCGAATTCAGACATGCTGACGAAGACTACGTCGCCCATGCGGTCGCCCATGTCCTGATTAAATGCGGCGACTCCCTGGCCTAGATCGCGCAGTAGATTCGAGAGTTGGCCTTGAACGCCGCCTTCGTTGACGTGATGATCCCACCCGCCGCTATCGAGGAAGGCGACTTCCAGGCCGACGTCGGCTTTGAACAACTCCGCGATTTCCTGCAGGCTTTGGCCGAAACGATTTTTCGGATATTGCGCGCCGTTATCCGGCTGGTACTTGTCGGGATTGATTTTTTTGAGCTGGTCAATGGCTTCGAACGTTTCCGTGCCGACGCCGCGCAGGGCATGATCTACCGTTTGCGCGTACATGGCTTCGAAGCCACCTTCGGTGGTTTGCTGCGGGCCGTTCATTTTAAATTGTTTCAAATCGGGGATGGCGATAGCGGAGGCGCTGCCTTGCAACGTGCGCGGGAGATATGGACCGAAGGCTACGGCGCGAAATGGCGACGGCTTTTCTTCGGGCATGGTTTGCAGGGCGCGATTGAGCCAGCCGTCGTCGGTGGCTTTGCGGCCGGGGGTGCCGGATTCCATGAAATCTTGCGCGTCGAAATGGGAGCGCGTGGGATCGGGGGAGCCGACGGCTTGCACGATGGCTAGTTGTCCATTGCGGAAAAGAGGAAGCATGGGCGCGAGGCTGGGATGGAGGCCGAAGAAACCATCGAGATCGAGCGCGGCATCCGCGCCGCCTTGGCGCGGCTGGGGAATGGCGATGGTGGGGCGCATGCGGTAGTAGTTCGGTTCGCCGAAGGGGACGACGACGTTGAGGCCGTCCATGGCGCCACGTTGGAAGAGGACGACCATTTTCTTTTGGTTGGGGGCTGGAGTGCCGGATACGGCGCGTTGTAGAAACGAGGGCAATGCGGCCATGCCGAGCATGGCTACGCCGCCGTTTTTCAGGAAGTAGCGCCGGGAGATTGTCATTGTCGTGCTCCTATGTTGCGCGTCGTGCGAAACCCGTACTTCAGCGGCTGAAGCCGCTCGCGTTTAGTTTCGCGGTGATGTCGCGGCTAAAGCCACGACCTACAAAGCAGAGTCAAATTCAACGGCAGAAGCAAAATTAACTACGCCCGCCTAAAAAGCAGGCGGCCGCTACAAAGGCAAGACGTCAAAGGCTGCCCGGTTCGATAAACCTGAACCGGCCGCTACAGATTCAAAGGCAACGTCAACTGCAAGAGAGCCGGCGGGACGCCGGCGCTACGAATTCAACATCAACGGCGCTGGAATTCTGGTGTGCCGAGGACCAGGCCTACTATCAGGCCTTCGTTTACTTGCTTTACTGGATCATCGAGGCGCGCTTGCAGGATTTGCGGATCTTTCAGGCGCGCTTCCAGCGTTGCTTGGGTGGACGGCGTGATCTGGCCATCCAGGAAAATTTGGATCGAGCGGGCCAGGGCTGCGCTGGGATCTTTGGAGGCTTCTTCACCTAGCATCGGATTTAAATCTACCGTGGCACCGCCCATTTTGTCTCCGGCGAAGGCCAGGGCGAAATTCAGACGGTTCAGGAGTGCGCCGGTGTTCACCCAGGTCTCGGCTTTGTCGGAATATCCGGTGGGAGGCTGGCAGAGATAGAGCGGCTCGCCCATGCGTCCGACCCATTGCGAGAGAGGCAGAGTGATGGTGGCTTCGGCGTTCAGGGCGCGGGAAGTGCTGGCGACGAGCTCGAAGGGCGTCTTGACTTTCGCGCGGTAGGCGTCTTTGGACCAGAACTCGGGCGAGTAAATCATGGTTTTCAGGACGACGCGGATGTCGCCGTTGCTGGCAGTGAAACTTTTCGCCATACGGTCGATGAGAGAGGCGGGCGGATTGTCCGAAACGAAGTGATGCGCGAGTTCGGTGGAAATAAATCTTGCGGTGGCCGGTTTGCCGGCGAGCATTTTCAGGGCTTCTTCGCCGTCTTTTTCGCCGCCGTAGTTGAAGGTGCGGCCCATGACGACTTTTTTGGCCTGGTCGTGGATTTTTTCGTCGAAAAAGAATTCGGGATCTTTGCGCGGCTCGTGAATGGTCCAACCCGTCAGGCACTCGGCCATTTGAATCACGTCCTGCTGGGTGTAACCGGCATCCACGCCGACGGTGTGCAGCTCCATCACTTCCCTGCCGTAATTTTCATTGAGGCCGCGCTCGGATTTTTTGGAGGCGGCGTTCGGCGCGGGGGTGGGGCCGCTGGTGGCTGGTCCTGGAAAAGTGCCGGGAGTGGGCATGGAGCCGCCGGCGAAACCGCCCTGGTAACGCGCGCGACGGAAATTTTTCAGCGCTTCCTGGCGGGCGACGGCGGCGGGATCGGCGCTCAAATAATTGTCGAGGAAGAAAAGCATCGCAGGACTTTTCGCGGTGGCGAGCAGCAGATCTTGAAATTTGCCCATGGCGTGCGGGCGAATGGTATCGCGCTCGTAGGCGGTGAGCAGCCACTTGTCATCGCCCTTGTTCGCGAAAACGTTGAAATGATTGAACCAGAAATCTTCCATCACGGCCTGCAGCTGGCGGTTGCTGTAAACGGCGCGGTCCACTTTGGCCATGGAAAGCTCGGCGATGATGCGATTGGGGCCTTGGAGTTTCGCAAGTTGCTGCTGGGCTTTATCGAGATTGTCGTTGCCGGTGATGATGATTTGCGATTCGGCTTGTTGCTGTTTCGCTTTTTGTCGCTGCTCGTATTGTTCTTTGGCTTGTTCTTTGGTGAGGCCTTGTTGCTTGGCGTTCTGGTCAGGGCGCGGAAATTCTTCGAGCAGGCGCTTGGAGGACATTTCCAGCGTGGGATAGCGTTGCAGACGCAGATTCAGGTCCGCGTCGTTGATCGCTTCGGGATGGAGTTGTTGCTCGATCCATTTTTCGAGGCCCATTTGGCGGACTTGCTCGACGTCGCCGGGACGAGGCCCGTAGGCGAGGCGATTCATGGCGTGCAGAATGGCTTCGTCTTCGGTGAGTTCGGTGATGGGGAGCTTGCCTTTGAACTTTTTGTCGAGAGCGATGCGCTCGGAAGCGGCGCTGGGATTCATGGTGGATTGCGAGTCGTTGGATGCGCGGGCGTGCGGGACGGCGATGGTGAGGCCGAGGGCGAGGAGGCCAGCAAGGAGCGCGGCGCCGGGTGCGTCCAGGCAGTTGCTGGTCTGAAGGGTTCGTTTTTTGTACACTGCAGCGGCCTTGGAGCGCGCGATGCGCTGAGAAATACGAATGGCTTTTGTTGCTTGCGAATAGTTTAACCCTGGCGTATGCGCAAAAGTTGCGGGTGGGGGCCTAGTGGTCAACAAGCGCGGGGGAAAGTAGGTGGAATTGGTGGCGGAAAGCACGCGACGCAAGCCTCGCGCCAAGCAAAGTGGCGGCAAGCCGCCGCAATCCCCAATGGGCAAGGCTTGCAAAATCGAACGGCGAAATTTTCGTTCGCGATGTGGGCAGCTTTAGCCGAGGAGGGTTTGGCTGAGGCGGTCGAGGGACTTCGCGGACTGATACGCTTCGGCGTTGTAGGCGGCGCCGATCAGGACGACTACTGCGGTCAAATACATCCAGAGGAGCAAGCCGATGGCGGCGGCGAGGCCGCCATAGACGACGTCGTAAGGCATCTTGCGCACATACACGCCGAAAAGTACGTCAACGACCCACCAGAGGACGGTGGAGACAATGGCGCCGGGAAACAAACTCCTAAATCCGCGATGGCCGATGCGGCCGATGCGATAGAGGAGCACCAGAGCGACCATCGAGAGGGTGAACACGACCAGGGCCTGGAAGACGAGTTCCAGTTGGTGAATCAGAAGTGGCTGGCCGTATTGGCGAACAAGCCAGGCGCGCGCTTGTTTTCCGAACACGGTGAGGATGACCACGACGACGGTGGGAGCGAAGGTGAGCAACAGCAGGAGGAGGGCGCGCAGATGAACGCGCCAGTAGCCGGCGTGGAGCGGATCGCCTTCGATGATGCGGAAACCTTCGATGAAGCCGACCATCACTTGCGAGCCGGCGATGAGCGTGCCGCCGAGTCCGAGCAAAATCCATTTCCAGGGATGCTGGCCCTTGCGCACGAAATATTGCGTGACGACGTCTTCGCTGCCCGGCGGAAGAATCAGGCGAAGACGATCGGGGACTTCGCGCAGAGCGCCGTGGAAGGCAGCAGTGCTGCTGATCACGCCCAGCGCGAGAAGCAGCATGGGAAAGAAGGCGAGGAACATGTTGAAGGCGATGGCTTGGCTGAGGGTGATGCAGTCTGGAAAGATGCGGCCGAGGCCACGGAAGAGATTTTTGAGTAGTCGCTCCATGGAGGTCGTCGGCGGGATTATACGGTTAGTGACTGCCTATCGTACGAACTTTCTGAGGCGGTGTGATGGTGCGGAAACGCCAGGGAAAAAGCAGATTTCGCGCCCACAGCGGGGATTCGGAATGACCGCCTTCGTTGATTGCGGCAAACGGCAAAGGCGGGGGCTCGCTTGCCGCTTTTGGCGGTGCAGAGTAAACTTTGCAGACGATTGGCGCGATTTGCCGTGTGCGGGAGGAATTTGATGTCTCGTATGGTGCGTTGTGGGCTGATTCAGGTGCATTGCGAGTGGTCGCCGGAGAAACATTCGATTCGCGACATTTCCAAGAAGATGGTGGAGAAGCACGAGAAGCTGATCCACGAGGCGGCGAAGAAGAAGACGCAGATTTTGTGTTTGCAAGAGCTATTCAACGGGCCTTATTTTTGCGCGGAGCAGCAGGCGCGCTGGTACGAGATGACGGAACCGGTGCCGGACGGGCCTACGGTGCAGCGGATGCAAAAGCTGGCCAAGAAATATTCGATGGCGATGGTGGTGCCGGTGTATGAGCGCGAGATGACGGGGCTTTTTTACAACACCGCGGCGGTGATCGACGCTGACGGGAAATACCTGGGGAAATATCGCAAGCATCATATTCCGCAGGTGGCGCCGGGGTTTTGGGAGAAGTTTTATTTCACGCCGGGGAATACTGGCTATCTTACTTTTCAGACTAAGTTTGCGCGAATTGGCGTTTATATCTGCTACGACCGGCATTTTCCTGAGGGGGCGCGGGTTTTGGGATTGAATGGGGCGGAGATTGTGTTTAATCCCTCTGCCACGGTCGCGGGGTTGAGCGAGTACTTGTGGGAATTGGAGCAGCCGGCGCACGCTGTGGCGAACGGATACTTTGTGGGGGCGATCAATCGTGTAGGTAAGGAAGCGCCTTGGAATATCGGGGAATTCTACGGGAAGAGTTATTTTTGCAATCCGCGGGGGAAGATTGTGGCGCAGGCTAGCCGGGACAAGGATGAGGTGCTTGTTGCTGATTTGGATTTAGAAGAAATGGATAAGGTGCGGCAGACTTGGCAGTTTTATCGCGATCGGCGGCCCGAGTCTTATGGGGAGATTACGCGGACGCATGCTGGCGCGAAAGCGGTGGATGCGGCGGATTAAGTCAAAGGCACCACTGATGAACGCAGATGAACACAGATAAAGGCAATGATAAAGGCGATAAAGGATGATAAAGGCAAGGATAACCATGACGAGAGCTCATAAGGACGATAAAGGCTGCTTTAGACCATGAGAGCTGACACAAATTTCGACATTGATATCCAGCCTGAGTACCCTGAGCGTGAACTTACTGGGAAGATTCTTGAGGCTGCCTTCGCGGTGCACAACACCCTCGGCTCTGGATTTTTGGAGCGGGTGTATGCCAACGCTCTGGCGATTGAATTGCGGCGAGGAGGGATTGATTGCGTCCAAGAGGCCAATTGAAGATCACCTATCGGGATACAATTGTTGGGGATTATGTCGCTGACATGATCGTGGACAATCGCGTGATCGTTGAGCTGAAGGCATGTGCGTCGTCTGGATCCGGGTCATAGTGCCCAGGTTATGAATTATCTGCGTGCCGCTAAAGTGCATGTTGGACTGTTGCTAAATTTCGGGCGACCTAAACTGGAGTACCGACGATTTGTATGTTGACCGTGAAGCTATATTCGATGGATGCGTTTTGTTGTTTTCGTCAATTTAGGATTTTGACTTTATCTGTGTTCATCTGCGTTCATCTGTGGTGATTTTGAATTTCACGAGGGCCAACTGATATGACGACTACGCCGAAAGTAGTGCCGACGCGGAGCGATGAGGTGGTGCGGAAGCATAAGGAGTTTATTTGGCCGTCGGTGGCGAATTACTACCAGCATCCGTTGGTGGCGGACCACGCTTCGATGCAGTATTTGTGGGACATCGAGGGCAACAAGTATCTGGATTTCTTTGGCGGGATTGTGACGATCGGCGTGGGGCATTGCAATCCCAAGGTGACGGAGAAGATTAAGGCGCAGGTGGATAAGCTGCAGCATACTTCGACGCTATTTCCGAACGAGGCGGTGGTGGCTTTAGCCGAGAAGCTGGCCGAGATTACGCCGGGAAAATTGCAGAAGAGTTTTTTTACCAGTTCGGGGACGGAAGCGAATGAAGCGGCGATCATGCTTTCGCGGATGGCGTCGCCCAGTTACGACATTGTGGCGCTGCGGCATGCTTATTCGGGCGGATCGGCGCTGGCGAAGTCGGTGACGGCGCAATCGGCATGGCGCAAGGGCGGAGTGATTAGCGTGGGGATTTCGCACGCGGTGAATCCTTATTGCTATCGCTGCCCTTTGCACCTGACATATCCATCGTGCAACGTAGCTTGCGCGAATGATGTGGAGAGCGTGATTCAGACGACTACCAGCGGGTCGATTGCTGCGTTTATCGCCGAGCCGATTCAGGGCGTGGGCGGATTTATCACTCCGCCGCCGGAATATTTCAAGATTGTTTATCGCATCGTGAAAAATTACGGCGGGCAATTTATTTCTGACGAGGTGCAGACAGGTTGGGGACGCACCGGGAAAAAATGGTGGGGGATCGAGCAGTGGGAAGTGACGCCGGACATTATTACTTCGGCGAAAAGCATGGCGAATGGCGTGCCGGTGGGATTGACGATCACTACGGCGGAGCTGGCGGACAAATTCCAGGGGTTGAATATCGCGACGTTCGGTGGGAATCCGGTGACGTCTGTGGCGGCACGGGCAGTGATTGAAGTGATCGAAGAAGAAAATCTGCGGGAGAATACTTTCGTGGTGGGCGGATACTTCCGCAAGAAGCTGGAAGAGCTGCAGCAGAAGTATCCTTTGATTGGCGACGTGCGCGGGATGGGGATGATGCAGGCGCTGGAGTTGGTGAAGGACCGCCAGACGAAGGAGCCTGCGCCGCAGGAGACGAATCAGGTGCTGGAACGCACGCGCGCGAATGGATTGCTGGTGGGCAAGGGCGGGATGTATGGGAATGTGATTCGCATGGCTCCGCCGATGAATATTTCGAAGGCGGATGTGGATGAGGGGATACGGTTGCTGGATAAATCGTTCAGTGAGGTTCGCTAGATGGCGACGGCGATAACGACGGATCAGCTTTGCAGGAATTATATTAATGGGGAGTGGGTGGAGTCGAAATCCACGAAGATTGTGGAGCGGCGGAACCCTGCGAACACCGACGAGGTCGTCGCGCGCATACCGCTTTCGACGCGACAGGAAATGAAAGAGGCGATCGTGGCGGCGAAGGCGGCGTTCCCTTCCTGGCGGGACATGCCTGCGCCGAATCGCGGCAAGATACTTTTTGCGGCAACGCGGATCATGCAGGAACAGAAAGAATCGCTGGCGCGTTTGCTGACGCGCGAGGAAGGCAAGGCGCTGAAGGATTCGTTGGGCGAGGTGCAGCGGGCGATCAATATTCTGGAATTCATGGCGGGAGAGGCGCGGCGGCTAAACGGCGAGACGCTGACGAGCGAGTTGCCGAAGAACTTCTCTTATACGATTCGCCAGCCGCTGGGAGTGGTGGGCGTGATCACTCCTTGGAATTTTCCGGTCGCCATTCCGGTGTGGAAGATCGCGCCGGCGCTCGTGTGCGGGAATACGGTGGTGTTCAAGCCGGCGACATTGACGCCGCTGACCGCGATGAAAATCGTGGAGATTTTCGAGCAGGCGGGATTGCCGGCAGGCGTGCTGAACCTGGTGATGGGGTCGGGGCGCGAGACGGGCGACGAACTGGTGCAGAATCCGCACGTGCATGGGCTTTCGTTTACCGGATCGAATGAAGTGGGTTGCGCGCTTTACGCTTCGGGCGCGGCGCATTTGAAGAAAATCCAGTGCGAGATGGGCGGAAAAAATCCGGTGGTGGTGCTGGCGGACGCGGATTTGCAGCTGGCGATGGAGTCGGTGCTGTCTGGCGCGTTTGCTTCGACGGGGCAGCGCTGCACGGCGACGAGCCGCGTGGTGATTGAAGAGAGCGTGGCGGACAGATTCGTCGAGATGCTGACGGCGCGCGCGAAGAAATATGTGGTGGGCGATGGGCTGGAGGCGGGGACGGACATGGGGCCGTCGGTGGACGAGAGCCAGTTCAACACGGTGCTGAAATATATCGAGATTGGAAAAGGCGAAGGGAAACTGCTGTGCGGCGGCGAGCGGTTGACGGGCGCGCGCTACGATAAGGGCTGGTTCGTTGCGCCTACGGTGTTCGATCATGTGGCTTGGGACAGCGAACTGGCGCAGGAAGAAATTTTCGGGCCAGTCCTGAGCGTGATTCGCGTAAAGGGGTTTGACGAGGCGCTGGAGGTGGCGAATTCCGTGCGCTATGGGCTTTCCAGTTCGATTTATTCGACGGATTCGAACAAGATTTTTGAGTTTGTGGACAAGATTGAGACGGGAATGACGCATGTGAATTCGCCGACGGTGGGTGGAGAGGCGCATGTGCCGTTTGGCGGAGCGAAAGATAGCAGCGTAGGGCCGCGCGAGGTGGGGCATGCGGCGATTGATTTTTATACGGACCTCAAGATCGTTTACATTGACTACACGGGGCGGAAGCGGGAGTCGAGTCTATATTAAGGCGGGGTGTGACATGGACGCCGCGATTCTGGGCTTCGGAAATGCTGATTTTCAGTGGGCATAGCGCTGCAGGATGATTCATCAATTCAAAAACCAGAGCAACGGCTGCCCGGTTCGATAAACCCGAACCGGCCGCTACAAATTCAAATTCCGGGCCACCGGAAACGAGAGGACACTTACCTGGCTGGTTTATTCGATCGCGAAATTTATCTGGATATTGAGACGCTGCGGATTTCGAGCGAAGTGGATGGCGGGTGGGGAAACATTCGCGCGTTCGGGTTGGCGGTGGCGGTGACTTGGGACAAGGAGTTTGCGTTCCGGCGCTGGTATGAAGAGGATGCGCTGAAATTGATCACGGAGCTGGAGCAGTTTACGCACGTGATTACGTTTAATGGCAATCGTTTCGATATTGAGGTGTTGCGGGCTTATGCGCCGGTGGAAGGTTTGCGCCGGCGCTCGCTGGACATTCATGAGTTGTTGCACAAGCAGCTGGGGCATCGCGTAAAGCTGGACCAATTGGCGAAGGATACGCTGGGAACCGCGAAGAGTGGCGATGGGCTGGAGGCCGTGAAGTGGTGGCGCGCGGGCCAGAAAGATCGCGTGGCGGAATATTGCGAGCAGGACGTGGCGATCTTGCGCGACGTGGTAGAGCACGGGCGCGCGAAGGGATTCGTGGTGATTTCGGCGAAACAAGTGCGCGTGAAATGGGAATGAATATCCTGAGGGCATCGCTGCGACCGGAATACTTCCGGCGGAGTGTCCTGAGTGCGTTCAATCGCGCGGCGCTGCGGATCGTTGCGATGGCTTGCGCGCTGATTTGTGCGATTGCGTTTTTCGCTGGCGCGGGAGCCGGTTCGTTTATTACTCGCTCGAGCGGCGCGGCTGACAATGAGCGAGTCTTGTGGAAAGCGATCGGGCGGGCGCAGTTGAAGCTCGAAGATAAGACTCCGCTGGCCTGGAACGTGTATCAGACGGAGAAGAAAAAACAGGCGAACCTGGTGCTGGTGCAGCTGGGGCGGAGATTCATTGCGCTGGATTTCAAGGGGAAGGTCGCTTACTACGTGTTTCCTTCGGATTTGCAGGCGAAGGGAGCGGATTTTGAAAGCGGGGATTTATTTGTGCGGTCGCGGGTGATGCCGACGACGGCGTGGTCCGTGCGCGACGTGGGGCCGGCGGAGATGATCAAGTTGACGCTGGGCGATTATGGCCGCGCGCTGGACGTGGAGTTGCCGCACATGCCGGATTTGCGGGCGTTTTACTAGAGCGAGCCTGGCAAGGCAGCAATTACGGAAAAGGTGGTTCTGGCAACCTCGGCTAGATTTGTGTCGCACCTACGGCGCTCCGAACTCGTTTTCTGACCTTTCCCAGGCCTTCCGGCCTGGGCTAACTTCTGCCGCGCCTACGGCGCTGGTTGGTTGCTCCACCGAGCGCTCGGAGAGGCTAAGGTGGTGGCAAGCTGGGGCGCAGCCCTTCGATCCCGCACCGCGGGGTCTCAGGATGAATCGCGCTGTAGCGCGATTCACAAGCAGCGCCCCTACCTGGGCTCACGCGCTGAGGTGGCGCCATAAACCAGACGAGGCAAGCCTCGCTTGGATTGTTTGAGTGAAGTGTTGAACACCGTAAAGGCGGCGGCCCTTCGATCCCGCACCGCGGGGTCTCAGGATGAATCGCGCTGTAGCGCGATTCACAAGCCGCGGCACTCCAAGACAATCGCAAAGCGGTGCAAACGTTAGCTTGCGCGGGTGGTTTTTTGTTTCCAGGACATCGGCGGCAGGCCGGTGTGAATTTCCTCCATGGTGATGCAGCCGTGCACGGGGCACACGAGCGCGCACAGATTGCAGCCTACGCATTCCTCTTCCATGATTCGCGGGACGTGAACATCCATGCCGTTGGGATTGTGTTTGCCGTTGGCGAAGTGCTGCGGGGCGCGTTCGATGCATTGGTGCGCGCCGTCTTCGCAGGCGACGTAGCAGAGCTGGCAGCCGATGCAGAGGCCAGCGTCAATTTTGGCGATGATTTTGTAGTTGAGGTCGAGGTCGCCCCAGTCCATCACGTTCGGGACGGCGCGTCCGCGGAAATTTTCGGTGGAGCGATAGGCGTGGTCGTCCATGTAGGCGGCTAGGCCGTCGGCCATATCTTCGACAATGCGAAAACCGTAGTGCATGGCCGCGGTGCAGACTTGCACGCAGGAGGCGCCGAGAGCGATGTGTTCGGCGGCGTCCTTCCAATCGCCGATGCCGCCGATGCCGACGATGGGAATTTTCACTTTTTTCGCGACGCTGGAAAGCAGATGCAGCGCGATGGGTTTTACGGCGGGGCCGCAGTAGCCGCCGTGCGAGGACTTCCCTGCCACGTTGGGCCGCGGCGCGAAAGTTTCAAGATCTACGCCCATTAGCGAATTGATTGTGTTGATGAGGCTGACGGCATCGGCGCCGCCACGCTCGGCAGCTAGCGCGATGTGCGTGATGTCCGTGACGTTCGGCGTGAGTTTTGAGATCACCGGAGTTTTCGCGACTTCTTTGGCCCACGAGGTGATCATCTCGGTGTATTCGGGGACCTGGCCGACGGCGGCGCCCATGCCGCGCTCGCTCATGCCATGCGGGCAGCCGAAATTTAGCTCGAGCGCGTCGGAGCCGGCATCTTCGGCGCGGCGTACGATGTCGTGCCAGGTTTCGCGATTGGATTCGACCATGAGAGAGGCGATTACGAGGTGTTTCGGGTAGCGTTTTTTTACTTCGGCGATCTCGCGCAGATTTACGGCGATGGGGCGGTCGCTGATCAGTTCGATATTGTTGAGGCCCATCATTTTTACGCCGTTCAGATCGATGGCGCCATAACGCGAGGAGGTGTTCTGGATTGGGTCGCCGATGGTTTTCCAGACGGCGCCGCCCCAGCCGGCATCGAAGGCGCGCATGACCTGGCCGCCGGTGTTGGTGGGCGGGCCAGAGGCTAGCCAGAAGGGATTCGGCGAACGCAAGCCGCAGAAGTTGACGGATAGGTCGGACATGGATTACCTCGCTTTAAGACTAATCAAAGGCACCACAGATGAACGCAGATGAACACAGATAAAGTCAAAGGCGAATCGAGTTCATCCTGTGCGTTCATGTGCGCCACGTGAAAAGCAAAGCCTTCCCGGTCCCGGTTCGCGGGACCGGCCGCTACAATGGCAAAGTCAAAGGCGCCCACCTAAAGGTGGCCGCTACAACGTCAAAACCTTTGCGTGCATGTTGCCGTGATCCGCTTCCTTTCCTGCATCTGCTTTTATCTCTTTTCGACTTTATCTGTGTTCATCTGCGTTCATCTGTGGTGATTTTTCCGGGACGTCGTTTACGCCGCGCCAGATTAGCCAGATTACTACTGTGAGCATGCCTAGCCAGCCGATGGCGCGAACTGCGCCGGCGATCTGGATGTCGTGATCGAGAACGCCAAGCCTGCCAAACAGATAATTCCAATCGTGGATGACGTATTCGGCGTCGCCTACTGTTAGCAGCGGCAGATCCTGGGCGCGGGCATCGGCCATGTAGGTGGCGATGGGGATAAATTGCTCGAAGAAAAAGAACAGGCAGAAGGCGACGGCTTGCGATTGGCGGCGAAAGAAAAAATAAGTGGCTAACGCGAAGGGCGCGAACAATTGCAGGAACGTGCCGCCTGCGACCATGATGAATTCACCGCCGAGGCGGAAGAGCAGATGGCCGCCTTCGTGGATAGGAACGAAAACACCGTCCATGAGAAGCATCAGGCCGGTGCCACGGGCACGCTGATAGAGGAACAGAACGTAAAAAATAATCCAGACGATCAGGACGGCGCGCGGGATCGGCTCCCAGGGTTGCTCTAGTTCTTCGAGGACTGGGAAGCGCTCGGACCATGATTCGGGGACGCGCACGGGGGATTAATTCTTTGCGCGCGGCTGTTCGAGCCACGCGTCAATGCCGCGGGCGGCGGCCATGCCTTCGGCGACCGCGTCCACTACTTCTTTGCCACCGTTGACGCAATCGCCGGCGGCAAAATATTTGGCGTTGCCGGTTTGGTAGCCTTCACTGACGGCGATGGTGCCGTTTCCGCGGACGTTAATCCCCTGCACCGCGCGGGCGAAGCTCGTTACTGGCTCCTGGCCGATGGCGCGGACTACCATATCTACTGGGAGCTGAAATTCGCTGCCGGGGATGACGGCGACTTGGCTGCGTTTCTTGCCGGAGCCGGAGTCGGCGGCGGATTCGGCGCGGGTGCGAACGCATTCGATTGCCGCGACTTTGCCGGTCGCGTCTGCGTGAATTTTGACGGGTTGCGCGTGCCAGTGAAAATTGACGCCATCGAGTTTCGCGAGGTCGTATTCGTAGCGGAACGCGGACATTTCCTGTTCGCCGCGGCGATAAATCAGGTGCACGATTTCGGCGCCGAGGCGTTTGGCGGCGGTGACTACGTCAATGGCGGTGTTGCCGGCGCCGATGCAGGCGATGCGGCGGCCGATGGTGAGTTGTGCGAAGGGACGGACTTTAGTTGGCTCGATGAATTCCATGGCGCCGACTACGCCCTGGTAGATCTTCGCCGGGTATTTTGAGGGCACCCGTTTCGCCGAGGCCGACACCGATGAAGATGGCGTCGAAATCTTTTTCGAGTTGCGCGAAGGTGATATCGCTGCCGACTGTGGTCTTCTGGCGAAATTCGACGCCGAGAGAGCGGACCAGTTCGACTTCGCGCAGAGTGTCTTTGGCGCGGAGTTTATAGGCGGCGATGCCGTAGGTGTCCAGGCCGCCGGGGAGTTCGTTACGATCGAAAATCGTGGCGCTGTAGCCGAGCTTGGCGAGTTCGGCGGCGCAGGCTAGCGACGCGGGGCCAGAGCCGACGAGGGCGACGCGTTTGCCGTTGGGAGCGCCCGCGTGGAAAAGCTGGATGTTGCGATCGAGGACGTGATCCACGGCGTAACGCTGCAGGCGGCCAATTTCGATGGGCTTTTCTTCTTTTTCATGCATCACGCATGCGCCTTCGCAGAGAACCTCGGTGGGGCAGACGCGGCCGCAACTGTGTCCGAGGATATTGGCTTCGAGAATTACGCGGGCGGAGCCGCGCAGATTGTCGGTGGTGATTTTTTTTATGAACGAGGGGACATCAATGTGGGTGGGGCAGGCGATGGTGCAGGGTGCGTCAAAGCAGAAAAGGCAGCGGGCGGCTTCGACGGCGGCCTGGCGCGAGGTCATACGCGGGGAAATTTCCGCGAAGTTTTTTTCGTATTGCTCGGGCGAAAGCTTGGGAGCCGTCTCGCGCAGCGTCATGAGCTTGCCGTCGTTTCCTTGGGCTGGAAAAGAGACGCCATTCTAGCATTAGGAATTGTGTGGAAGGTGAAGGGATTCGCGTAAGAGTTCGAAACCAAACATTTTGCTACAGAGTCACAGAGGCACAGAAAGTTCGAGATTGGTGAGGGGTGTGGCTCGGAACCCGGCTTGCGTTCTGGGCCTGCAAGGAAATGCCGAAGCGGTGTAAGCTACAACGCTTCGCTGGAATGTTGAGGAGGCTGACGGGTTATGCGCTTTGACACTTTGATACGCGGCGGGACGATTGTTACGGCTACGGACACTTATGTGGGCGACGTGGGGATTGTGGGCGGGAAGATTTCGGTGATCGGGTTGAATTTGCCGGCGGAGGGCGCGGGCAAAGTGATTGAGGCGCGGGGGATGCTGGTGATGCCCGGCGGGATTGATGTGCATACGCATCTGGATATGCCGTTTGGCGGGACTACCAGCGCGGATGATTTTGAAACCGGGACGGTGGCGGCGGCTTTCGGCGGGACGACGACCTTGATTGATTTTGCGATTCAGTACAAGGGGCAGACGCTGCGGCACGCCTTCGATACGTGGATGAAGAAGGCGGACGGCAAGGCAGTGATTGATTATTCGTTTCACTGCATCATCACGGATATTGCGGGGGCGCAGCTGGATGAGATGAAGGCGTTCGTGCGCGAGGGCGTGCCGACATTTAAATTGTTCATGGCGTATCCGGGCGTGTTCATGTTGGATGATGCTTCGATTTTCAAGGCGATGGGAGTGGCGGCGGATTGCGGCGGAATGATCTGCATGCACGCGGAAAATGGCGGAGCGATTGATGTGATCGTGCAGCGGGCGTTGGCGGAGGGAAAACGCGCGCCGAAATATCACGCGCTGACGCGACCGGTGACGGCGGAGGCGGAAGCGACTTCGCGGGCGATTGCGCTGGCGGAAATGGCGGGGACGCCGGTGTATATCGTGCATCTTTCGTGCAACGAGGCGCTGGAGAAGGTACGCGAGGCGCGGGATCGCGGATTGCGCGTGTATGCGGAGACTTGCCCGCAGTATTTGTATTTGTCGCTGGAAAATATGGACGGCCCGGGATTCGATGGCGCGAAATATGTGTTTACGCCGCCGCTGCGCGAGAAGTGGCATCAGGAAAAATTGTGGCAGGGGCTGGCGAAGGATGACTTGCAGGTGGTTTCGACGGACCATTGCCCGTTTTGCATGAAGGAGCAGAAGGAATTGGGCAAGGATGATTTCACGAAGATTCCGAATGGGGGGCCGGGGATCGAGCATCGCGTGAGTTTGGTTTATAGCGGCGGCGTGCATGGCGGGAAGTTTTCGGCGAACCGATTCGTGCAGCTGGTGTCCACGGCTCCAGCGAAATTGTTTGGGTCTGTATCCGCGCAAGGGGACGGTGGCGGTGGGGTCGGACGCGGATTTGATTGTGTTCGATGCTGAGGAAGAGCAGACGATCAGCGTGAAGACGCATCATATGCGCGTGGATTATTCGATGTTTGAGGGGACGCGGGTGAAGGGCGTGCCGAAGACGGTTTTGTCGCGGGGGCGAGTGATTGTGGAGAATGGCAAGTTTGTGGGCAAGGTTGGGGCGGGGGAATTTTTGAAGCGGGAGAATCCGGCGCGGGTTTAGTTTCGGGATTACGTTTCCGGAAAAAGCACAAGCAATTACCGCAGAGACGCAGAGGGCGCAGAGAAAAACGGAGAACACAGAGAAAGCGGGGAGAGCCCTGCCTGCGGCAGGCAGGCTTCGTCCGGCTTGAGGCAAAGGCGCCGTCCTCAGGATGACGATGCTCATCGCATCGTCAGAAAACCGGAGAACACAGAGAAAGACAAAAGCGCGACTGTGACGGAGTTGACGCTGTGGCGAGAAGGGGCGCAGCAAGCAGCGCCCCTACCGACGTTCGTTAGGTTGGCGGTATGTTTGTGAAATGGGGCGCGGCATCCGGTGCAGTCACGACGCGGGCTGTGCGGCGTCAATCGCGGGAGACGCCGGTTACCCAGGGGATGCTTACGAGGCCGTCTTTTACCTGGATGTCCACGATATCGCCGGTGGTGAAGCGATCGAAATCGCCGCGGTCCACCGGAATGCGTTCGAAGCGATGGCCGGCGCGCCAGGAATTTACGATGAGGCGGCGGCTGGGGACCGGGCCGGTCATCGAGAATCTGCTGATCACGCGAGCTTTTTCGATGTGGGCCGGCGAACGATCGAGCGCGCCGTTGGCGTAAAGCAGCGCGGCGAGAAGCCAGGGCAGCGGAAGCAGGCCATAGTAAATGCGTTTCAGAGATTCGACCTCCTGATGACGAAGCGCGCGGCGTTCGACGATGATGGCGAGGCCGAGCGTAAGAAAAAATACCACGCCGATAAAAATTACGATGCCGTCGAGTTCCAGAGCCGGGTAGCGGCCGCTGGCGACGATGAAGGCGATCGCGCCGACGAGAAATAATGCGGTGCGATTGAGCAGCGAACGTCGCAGGGAAAATTCCGCAGCGGAAGAACTCAGGCCACAGGCGTCGCAGGTATCGCTGAGCCGTTCGGCCCCACAGTTCAAACAACGCGTCATCGTAGAGTCTGTCCCCCGTGGTGCAACAGTTTGATGTTATGAGGCGGGCGGTTGAGTGTCAATTCGCCGCGGCGCGCGTTGAACTTCAAGGCCGCCGGGTGCGCCGAACGCACGTCCGCTGCAATTATTAGACACCGGAAAGCGATGAATTGGTTCTATTTCACCTGGCGCTCGCTGGTGGGAGGAGTGTCGAGGCAGACGATATTTTCGTCGCGGCCGTTGGCGAGCATTTCGCAGTCAATTCCCTGAGCGCTGCGGATGGCCTCTTGCGCGGTGGCTCCGGAGGCGGTGGCGCAATGCAGCGCGCCTTTGAAAGTTTGGCAGACTTCGTACTGGTTTTTGGTTTGCTGGAACGAGGAATAGAGGAGGATGCCGACGAAAATGGCGGCGCCCAGGCTGATGATTGCGCGGATTTGGGTTTTGCGAATTGGCATGAGGCCTCTTTTATTTTTTTTCACACAATCGTTGCTTCAGTTGTCACGTTGCGATCGGTGAGCGGCGCATCACCAATGGCGCACTGAAGTGCGCCGCTACGAAGGCTACATCAAAGGCAAAGATGAAAACCAAGTCAACGGCTGCCCGGTTCGATGAAACTGAACTGGCCGCTACAAATTCAAAGGCAAAGTCGAAGGCGGGCGCAGCAAGCAGCGCCCCTACCAATCCAAAACTCGAACGAGGGCAGCTGCAAAGAGCCGGCGAGACGCCGGCGCTACCAAGGCCAAGTCAACACCTCGCCGCGACCTGTTTGGCTTTTTCGTGCTGCTACTTTGCGCCGGGCCTCCGCGAAAGTTCCTTTTGAATATAGCGCCGAACGTGCGGCGAGACACCTTCTAGCGCGGCGAGATCTTTCAGGTCGCGCAGCGTGAGATTCGGGAGAAACGCCAGCACCACCGGAATGGGCGTGTGCTGGTTGCGAACCAGCGCGACGCGGACATTGTATTGAACGGCCCAGCGCGGATGTTGGGCGATGGCGGCGACGACACGTTCGGGCACGCCGGCTTTCGCGAGTACTTTCAGGACCTGGCTCTCGGTGAGAAACGCGTTGGCCAGTGCGAGCTTGATCGCCTGCGGTTGACCTTCGGCGAGGAGCGCGCCGACGACGCGCGCGGGACCGCGGCGCGCGAGAGTCAATTTTTGGCCGATGGGAAGCTGCGGGACGCGCGTGACCATCAATTCTTCGGCGAGGCGACGGATTTCCGCGGGCGTGGACGGCAGCAAGCTCACGCGAACCAGGTCGAACAAATAAAGCTGGCGCAGCAGAGCCATGGCGAAGCGGCGCGGCGTGCGCGGGTGGCGCGCGAGACGCAGGCGCACTCCCTCGCTGGCAGTCCACTTCCCTTTTTCCGCGATGGCGGTGAGGACGTTTGCGGAAAGATCGAGGCGCTCGAGCAACTGGGAGATATGCGGTTCTTCGAGCAGCGGATTTTCCAGCAGAGCGAGGAGAGTTTCTTCTTCGGGCTCGTGGATCAGCGCTTGCAAATCTTCTTTGGGAGCGGACCGCGCACGTTGCGCACGCGCGGAAAGTTCATCCGGCATGAGCCTTGCGCTTCCCTAGACCAATCGCCATCTTCGCCGCGGCCTCGGCAGGCTTCATTTGCAGCGCAACGACGCGCGCGTGCGGCGCGAGTTCGTGCAGGCGAGCGTCAATCGCGGCGTCGAAGAACTTACTGCGGCCGATGGTGCCGCCGGCCTTGGCGATGGAAATTTCGCGGTCCTGCAGGGCGAGTTTTCCGATGACGCTGTGTACGAGGTCGCCGAGAGACGAGGCGGCGGTGGTGAGAATTTCGCAGGCGACGGAATCACCTTTGTCGCCAAGCTCGCCGACTAAAGGAAAAATGCGCGGAAAGACGTCATCTGGGTTTTTTATCACCCAGTCGAGGACCCGAGTCCATTCGGTGCAGCCGAGCCACTTCAACATCTTTGCGGAGAGAGCGGTTTCCGGGCCGCGGTTTTCTTCGGCGCGAACGACAGCGGCGAGCGCGCGGCGGCCGATGTCAAAAGCGCTGCCTTCATCGCTGAACCAGGGGCCGCGGCCGCCGGCCCGAGCAGTGTGGCCCTTAGCATCGCGGCCGTATGCGGCGGAACCGGTGCCCACGACCAGGATGATGCCTTCGCCTTCACCGACGGCCGCGTTCAACGTGATGGCAAGATCCGTGGTTACCGTGACTGCTGCTTCGGGAAAAGCGCGTTCCAGGAAAGTGGCGATGCGTTTGGCGACGGATTCGCGGCCGGCGCCGCCGATGCCCGCGCAGATGCCGCGAATATCGCTGGCTTTCAGATGATGGCGCTCGAGAACGACGTCGGCCGCATCGCTGAGCGTGAACCAGGCCTTGGCGTAGCCGGCACGAAGGGGATTCGAGGGGCCGGCGGTGGCGCGTGCCAGAACGTTCGAGTCCGCGTCCACCAGGATGCAATCGGTTTTTGTGCCGCCGCCGTCAAATCCCAGGTAGAAGGAAGCGTTCGGCGCAGGAGTTTCTTCAGTCATTCGTTTCACCATGCTTGACAGTGTTCAAAGCGGGCGGTTAGCATCGCGCGACTTACAACTGCAACCTGAATACGTATCTGCGCAATGCAAATCAGCCCAATTGACATCGGCATTCTGGTGCTCTATCTCGCGGGCATCACGCTTTTCGGCGCGCGGTTCCGGCGTGGCCAGCAAAATCTGCGTGATTACTTCCTCGGCGGCCGCACGGCGCCCTGGTGGGCGCTTTCTTGCTCGATCGTCGCGACAGAGACTTCCACGCTCACCATCATCGGGACGCCGGCGATTGCCTACGGCGGAAACCTGGGATTTCTGCAACTGGTGCTGGGCTACCTTGTGGCGCGAGTGATCCTCTGCGTCGTACTTATACCACAATATTTCCAAGGAGAATTCTATACCGCTTACCAGCTCCTGGAGAAGCGTTTCGGAACGAAAATGAGGTCGGTGGCGGCGGTGGTTTTCATGGGAACGCGCGCGCTGGCGGAGGGCGTGCGGATATCGGCGATCGGGAAAGTGGTGAGCGTGGCGTTTGGCACTGGGGATCGTGTTTCGATTCTGATCATCACGGTGCTGACGATGTTTTACACGTTTGAGGGCGGAATGCGCGCGGTGATTTGGACGGACGTGGTGCAGTTCTTTTTGTATTTGACTGGTTCGGCGGCGGCTTTCTTCTTGCTGCTGCATAAAATTCCCGGCGGCTGGGCGGAAGTTACGCAGGTGGCTGCAGCGAACGGCGGAAAATTGCGCGTTTTCGATTTTGCGTTTAGTTTGACGCAGAGTTTTACGTTTTGGTCCGGATTGCTGGGTGGGACGTTCCTGACGATGGCGAGTCACGGCACGGATCAGACCATGGTGCAGCGATTGCTGGCGGCGCGGAACGAGCGGGACAGCAAAAAGGCTTTGCTGGTGAGCGGTGTGATTATTCTGGTGCAGTTCACTTTGTTCCTGGTGATCGGCGTGATGCTTTTTGTGTACATGCGGAGTGGCGGACTGGTGGTGCCGGGCGGCGATGCTGACCGGATTTATCCGGCGTTCATTGTTCACCGGATGCCTGTGGGGCTGGCAGGAATCGTGCTGGCTTCGATTCTTGCGATTGCGATGTCGAACGCCAGTGGCTCGTTGAACTCGCTGGCGTCATCGAGCATGATGGATATGGGCGCGCGGCGTTCGGGAAATGATACCGGAGCGCTGGGAGCTTCGCGGCGGATGACGCTGGTGTGGGGCGTCGTACTGGGATTGTTGGCGCTGGTGCCGTGGGGGCCGGTGCTGGTGGCGGGGTTGACGATTGCGTCCATCACTTACGGGGCTTTGCTGGGCGTGTTTTTGTTGGGAACCTGGAACGCTCGCGCGAATGAAACGGGAGCGCTGGCGGGATTTGCGGCGGGGCTGGCGACGATGATCGCGGTGCGGTTGTTTACGCCGCTGGCTTGGACCTGGTACGTGCTGGCGGGGACGATGGTGACGTTTGCGGTGGGTACGATTGTCAGCGAACTGGCCCGCGGATCGAGAAATGTTGCGGGCGCCGCTGAGCCGGATTAGTTTTTTGCGCTGTGAGGGAGACTTTTTTCGGGATGCGAGCGAAGAACGGTGAAAGGCTGGACCTGATACGCGCGCTGGGGCCTTGGGCCGCGGCCGCCATCGTGATTGGCACGATGGTAGGCACGGGAATTTTTCTGAAGCCGGGCGAAATGGCGGCGGTCGGCGGGTCGGTGAGCGTCGTCTATGCCGCGTGGATCGTGGGTGGGCTGCTTTCGCTTTTTGGGGCGCTGTCTTTTGCGGAGTTGGGCGCGGCGCTGCCGGAAGCGGGAGGGCAGTATGCTTATTTGCGCAAAGGGCTCGGGCCGGTGTGGGGATTTCTTTTTGGGTGGATGCATTCGACAGTGGGCGAATCGAGTTCGGCGGCTTCCATCGCGGCGGGATTCGCGCGATTTTCCAGTTTTCTGATTCCGGTGATTGCCGTGCCGATTTTCACGTGGCACTTTATTAATCCTATCTCGGGCAAGCCTTATGATTTCGAGTTCACCTGGGCGCAGCCGCTGGCGGTGGGAGCGATCGCGCTTTTCACTTTCATCAATTATCTGGGCGTGCGATTGGGCGGGCGCGTGCAGATTGCGCTGACGATTTTGAAGATTGCATCGGTGCTGGCGATTGTCGCGGCGGGATTTTGGTTTGGGCACGGCAGCATGGAGCACTTTCATCCCTTTTGGCCGGCTGGTTCCGGCGTCGGCACGATGGCCAAGTTCTTTGCGGCGCTCGCGGCCGCGCTTTGGGCTTACGACGGGTGGGAGGATTTGAATCGAGTCGGCTCGGAAGTGGAGCAGCCGCAGCGCAACATTCCTTTGGCGCTGATCGGCGGGACGATTCTGGTGGGCGGCATTTATTTGCTTTTCAGCGCTGTGTGCTTTTACGCGTTGCCGTTTGCTAGCGTGGCAAGTTCGTCGCACGTGGCTTCGGACGTGGTGGCCAGCTTCGCAGGGCGCGGTGCGGCGGGCTGGATTACGATTGCGATGGTGATTGCCGCGCTGGGGACGTTGAACTCGTCGCTATTGAGCGGTGCGCGGGTGCCGTATGCGATGGCGCGGGATGGATTATTTTTCCGAGTTACGGGAATCGTGCATCCGAAATTTCGCACGCCGGGCGGGGCTTTGATTTTTCAGGGGACGCTGGCGGGATTGATGGCTTTAACTGGGACGTTCGAGGAATTGACATCGCTTTTTGTGTTTGCAGCTTGGATTTTTTATGCGCTGTCGGTGGTGGCGATGTTCCGGCTGCGGCGCAATTCTCCGGAACTTCCGCGGCCGTATCGGACTTGGGGATACCCGGTGGTGCCGGCATTGTTTGTGGCTGGGGCCTTGGCGCTTACGGTGAATATTTGGATCGAGCGGCCGGTTCGGTCGTCGGTTGGACTGGCGTTGATACTTTCGGGGCTTTTGTTTTATCGGGCTTGGCGGGATCGAAGTGTCGAGAGCCCCAGTTAGTTGCGCGAATTACAATTTTACGTATCCGCCGGCGGGCACGGGTGATTGAAACTGACCTGGATTGAAAAGGTGCGCTAGAAGTTGCACACCATCGGCCAGACGCGGGCCGGGACGTGAGAAGTAGCTGTTGGCGTCCACGGCGAAGATGCGGCGATTGCGGATGGCTGGGAGATTTTCCCAGCTTGGCGGGAGTTTCGCGGCTGTAAATTCTTGGGCGTTGCGCTTCGCATCGTAGCCGCAGAGCATCACGACGATCACGTCGGCGTTGCTTTGGGCGATGTCGTCCGCGGATACTTTGAAGGACGGGTGCCCTGCCCGGCCGAGGACGTCATCACCCCCTGCAATTTCAACCATCTCCGGAACCCAGTGGCCGCCTACGTAGAACGGGTCGAGCCATTCCAGGCATGCTACGCGCGGACGGACGGCGGGTTGGGTGGCGGCTTGCGCGGTGGCGGACGCGACGGCTTGCACTTTTGCTTTCAGCCTGGCTGCCAGCGCTTCGGCGCGCGGACTTGTGTTGGTTGCATCGCCTGCGCGAATGATGTCCTGCCAGACGTCGTCGAGTGAGTGGGGAGTGAGCGTGAGAACGCGCGGCGGGCGGACGAAACGCGTGAGCGCCGTGGCGAGATCGTCGGGCGACGCGGCGCAGACGTGGCAGAGATCCTGCGTGACGATCAGGTCGGGCGCGAGGGACGCGAGGAGGTTGGCGTCAACGGCGTAGATGCTTTCGCCGCGGGCGACGAGTTCGCTGACCTGGCGATCGATTTCCGCAGGCGCGGCGGTGGGGTCCACGCGCGGCTTAATCAGCGCGGGCTTGCCGTGAACTTCTGGCGGGAAATCACATTCGTGCGTGATGCCGACGACTTGATCGCCGACGCCGAGCGCGTAGAGAATTTCCGTGGCCGAAGGAAGCAGGGAGACGATTCGCATGGAGTTATGGTAACGCAGACGAGCGCGGGTTGCGGCTGCGCGCCGCGCGACAATTTGCGCCGGTCAATTGTAGAGCAGATACTTTGCGCGCAGCGCGCGGAATTGCGTGAGGTCGCTGGCCCAACTTGCGATGATGTTGGCGGGCGCTTGGTACTGGATGAGCGCGTCCACGGTGGTTTGCGAGGCGAGCAAATCCATCAGCTTGGTCACCTGGAAGCGCTCGGGATAGAGGCGATGCAGCGCGTCCGAGATTTCGAGGCCGGTGCGAATGGAATCGAACGCGTCGCGATCGGTGATTGTGAGTTTCACTCCGGCGCAGGCTTCACCTTTGTAGAGGCCATCGGTCGGGGTAAAACTGGCGGCGGCAAAACTCATGCCGGGAATTTGCCGCGGTGTCAGCGAGTTCAGCAAGGCATCGGCATGGACCCAGGGCGCGCCCAGTTGTTCGAACGGAGCATCGGTGCCGCGGCCGACGGAAATTCCCGCAGGCTGCAGGATTTCGATGCCGGGGTACAGAAACGCTTCGTTGAGCGTGCGCAGATTGGGCGAGGGCGGAATCCATGTAAGGCCCGTCTGGTCGAACGTCTGGCTGCGACGCCAATTCTTCATGGCGATCACGTGCAGATCGAGACCCATTTTATTTTCGGCAGCGAACATGCGGGCGAGTTCGCCGAGCGTCATGGCATAAACGAGCGGCAAGCGAAAATATCCGACGAAGGATATGCGCGAGGGATCTAGCATGGGGCCCTGGATTTTTTCACCGCCGAGCGGATCGGGGCGGTCGAGAACGAAGAACGGGATTTTGTGCTTGGCCGCTGCCTCCATGCAGTAGCCCATGGTGGTGATGAACGTGTAGAAGCGGACACCGGCGCCCTGAATGTCGAAAACCAGCGCGTCGAGGCCCTGCAACATTTGGTCAGTGGGGCGGCGGGAGTCGCCGTAGAGGCTGTAAATCTGGAGGCCGGTGGCGGGGTCGGTGGCGTTGCCGACCTTGGCGTCGAGTTGGCCGGCGATGCCGTGTTCAGGGCTGAAGATCGCGACGAGTTTTACATTGTCCGCGTGGGCGAGGACGTCAATGGTGCGGCGGCCTTGCGAATCCACGCCTGTTTGATTGGTGACGAGGCCGACGCGTTTGCCGCGGAGTGGCGCGAAATTTTGCTCTTCGAGGACGTCAATGCCGGTTTTCGTGTGCTCGGTTGCCTGTGCGGGCGATGAACGAGGCGCGTCGCTGTGGTGTGGGCGCAGCCCGAGTTCGCTTGCGCCGATGATCGCAGCGAATGCGAGCAAAATCATCACGAAACCGATACGAAACATCGTGGGGGAGGATTCGTTGTGCGCCATGCGACCGTGTGTTATATACAGCCGCGGGATGCGAGCGTCAACATGGAACGTTCCGAATGGGTGCGATGCGTAAACTCGGAATTTTCGCGCTGCTCCTGCTCTTATTGATGACAGCCTACGCCCGGTCGCAAAAAACTTCCGCGACGAAAGCACGAAGCTCAGCCGCAAAAACCGCTGCGGCTCCTGCTGCTGCCGCGAATTCCGCATGGGTTGAATCCACGCTGAAGAAAATGACCTTGCGCGAGAAATTGGGGCAGATGCTGATGCCCTATTATTTTGGCGTGTTCACTTCGGCGGAAAGCGCGGACTACAAGAACCTGATGCATGAGGTGGAAGAAAATCATGTGGGCGGATTTATTGTGGGCACGACGCGCGGGCCGCTGGGGATTGAGCGCAGCCAGGTGTATCCCACAGCGGAGTTGACGAACGAACTGCAACGGCGCGCGAAAGTTCCGCTGCTGATTGGCGCGGACTTCGAGAGTGGCACTGGGATGCGGCTGGATGAAGGCACGTCGTTTCCATCAGCGATGGCGGTAGGCGCGACCAACGACCCGAAACTGGCGTATGAAGTCGGCAAGGTGATCGCGCTGGAATCGCGCGCGGCCGGGGTGCACTGGATTTTCGCGCCCGACGCGGACGTGAACAACAATCCCGACAATCCAATCATCAACATCCGCTCGTTTGGCGAAAATCCCAAGAGCGTGGGTGAATTTGTGGCGCAGGAAATTCGCGGCATCGAGGAAAACGGCGGCCTGGCGACGGCGAAACATTTTCCGGGGCATGGCGACGTGAGCGTGGATTCGCACCTGGCGTTGCCGACTGTGCCGGGAGACCGCAAGGAATTGGAAGCGACGGAGCTGCTGCCGTTTCGCGCGGCGATTGGCGCGAACGTCGGTTCGGTGATGCCGGGACATCTGGCGGTGCCGGCGTTTGAGCCGGACGCCAGCGTGCCGGCCACGACTTCGCGAAATATTCTGACCGGATTGCTGCGCGACGAATTGAAATTCAAGGGGCTGGTGGTTACGGACGCGATGGACATGGGCGGGGTGACGTCGCGCTATCCGCCGGGTGAGGCGGCGGTGCGCGCGGTGGAGGCGGGCGCGGACGTGCTGTTGATGCCGCCAGTGCCGGATGCGGCGATGGCCGGCCTGGAGCGCGCGGTGCGTTCTGGACGAATCACGGAAAAGCGCGTGGATGAATCGGTGCGGCGGATTTTGCAGGCGAAGGCGCGTTTGGGGCTGGATCGCAATCGGTTGGCGGATATCGAGCATTTGGACGAGAAGTTCGCGCGGCCGGAATTCGCGGCGCAGGCGCAGAGTATTGCGGATCGCGGCGTGACTTTGCTGCGCGATACGGCGCATCTGTTGCCGCTGGACGCGACCAAACCCTTAAGGGTGCTGCTGGTTTCGCTTTCCGCCGACGCCGATCCTTATCCGGGAGAGACGATCGAGCCGGAAATTCGCTGGCGCGTAGATTCGCTGAAGACATTGCGCGCGGACATGCAATTCGCGAACGTCAGCACGCTGAAATTGCCGTCCGCTGATAGTTATGATGTTGCCGTGGCCGCGCTGTTCGTGCGCGTCGCCGATCGCAAGGGGAATGTGGGGCTGCCCGATGAGCAGCGCGCTTTTGTGAATCAGATGATTGCAGCTGGAAAACCGGTCGTAGTGATTGCGTTCGGCAGCCCTTATTTGATCGAGGGATTTCCGGGCGCGAAGACTTGGCTCGCTGAATTTTCGACGAATTCTGTGTCGCAGGTGGCGGCGGTGCGGGCGCTTTTCGGGCAGGTGGCGACCCAAGGACAGATTCCCGTGACGGTGCCGGGAACGGTGAAGCGCGGGGATGGAATGCGCGTGGCGGCAAATCCGATGACTTTGCAGCCTGCGTCGCCGGAGATGGAAGATCAGCTGCATCCGGTTTTCGGGCTGCTCGATGGCTTTGTGACGGATGGAGCTTTTCCTGGCGGTGTGCTGGCAGTTGGGTATCACGATCAGCTGGCGGTGCATCCGTTTGGATCGCTGACGCGTGATGCGAAGGCGCCGAAGGTAATCGCGAGTACGATTTACGATATGGCGTCGCTGACGAAAGTGGTGGTGACGACCACTTCGGCGATGATGCTGGTGCAGCAGAAGCGGCTGGAGCTGGATGCGCCGGTGGAGCGTTACCTGCCGGAATTTTCCAGCCGCGGCGAAAACCGATGCAAACGCTACGTGGCGCGCGCGAATCACCGTGCGGATGCTGATGCTGCACGATTCGGGATTGCCCGCGCACCGCGATTTTTACAAGGACGCGAAGGGTCACGACGCGGTGCTCGCGAAAGTATTGGCGGAGCCTCTGGTGCACGAGCCCGGCACGCAAGTGGAATATTCGGACCTGGGATTTATTTTGCTGGGCGAAATTATCGAGCGGCTGACGGGCGAGACGCTGGAGCAATTCGCGAAAGGGCACATCTTCGCGCCGCTGGGGATGAGCGATACGATGTATAACCCGCCGGCATCTTTGCGCGCGCGCATTGCACCGACGGAACTGGATGCGGATTTCCGCAAACGGCTGCTGCGCGGCGAAGTGCACGACGAGAATGCGTTTGCACTGGGCGGCGTATCCGGGAATGCCGGATTGTTTAGCACCGCCGGCGACGCGGCGGCTTTTGCGCAGATGCTCCTGAACGGCGGGATTTACGCGCATCATCGTTTGCTGGCGCGGGCCACCATTCAGGAATTTACGGCGCGGCAGACCGTGGGTGACTCCGCGAGGACATTGGGATGGGACGTGCCGACACCGCCGAATTCCGCCGCCGGGCATTTTCTCTCGCCTGGCGCCTATGGGCACACCGGATTCACCGGAACGTCGCTGTGGATTGACCCGGAGCGCGGACTTTTCGTGGTGCTACTGACCAATCGCGTGAATCCCACGCGCGCCAACGAGCAAATTCGCCAGGTGCGCCCGGCCATTCATGACGCGATCCTGCAGGCCCTGGGCCTGGCGAACGCTTCCACTACCGCTCGATAACTCCCTCGTCACATCGCCTGTCAGAATTCACCACAAGCCCCATACTGGAACTCGCCTATCGGTATAATTAATGGAAGGCTGTTTGCAGGCCGATAGACGGCTGAGGGCGCGGTGACACCATCCAGAACGGAACAGCGCAACCCGCGGACGCGCGGGCTGGACACCAAGTCCACGTTAGAGATTTTGCGCGTGCTGAATCACGAGGATCAGCGCGTAGCGCTTGCGGTGCAGCGCGTGCTGCCGCAGATTGCGCGGGCGGTGGATGCGATCGTAAAGAGTTTTCGCGCGGGCGGGCGGCTGGTTTACATCGGCGCGGGAACGAGCGGACGACTGGCGGTGCTGGATGCGGCGGAATGTCCGCCGACATTTGGCACGCGGCCGAAAATGGTGCAGGGGTTGATTGCGGGCGGCGCGAAGGCGTTGCGCGGGGCTGTGGAGGGCGCAGAGGATTCTGCGTCGAACGGCGCGAGAGATTTGGCTAAGGCCGGGGTTACAAGGCGAGACGTGGTGGTGGGAATCGCGGCGAGCGGGACGACGCGATACGTGCTGGGCGGGATGGAATGGGCGAAGCGGCGCGGATGCGTGACGGTGGCAGTGACTTCCAATCCACAATCGCCGCTGGCGCGCATAGCAAAAATTGCCATCACTCCGGAGACGGGTCAGGAAGCGATTGCCGGGTCCACGCGGATGAAAGCGGGCACCGCGCAGAAGATGGTGCTGAACATGCTTTCCACTACGGCGATGGTGCGGCTGGGCAGAGTTTATGAGAACTGGATGATCTACGTGGCGCTGACAAATCAGAAGTTGCACCGCCGGGGCGCGCGGATTTTGACGGAGGCCGCCGGTGTGAGCGCGTCTGCGGCGGAACACGCACTGCGGCAGACGGGACACGATTTGCCGGCGGCGCTGGTGATGTTGAAGACAGGGGCAAATGCCGTGGCGGCGCGGCGATCGCTGCGCAAGTCCGGCGGAAATGCGCGAGCGGCGCTGGAACTGCACCCGAAGAGGCGAGCGATTTTGAAAGGCCGGGGGAAATAATCATGGATCGGTTCAAGATTCAGGGCGGGCGAAAACTGGAAGGGACGGTGCGGATCAGCGGCGCGAAGAATGCGGCGTTGCCGTGCATGGCCGCGGCACTGCTGACTGCCGACACCGTGACGCTGCAAAATATTCCGCACGTGCGCGACATCATTACCATGGCGAAATTGCTGGCGCACATGCGCTGCCGCGTGGAGAGCCCGGACCTGCCGCCCAGCGAATTTATTATTCAGGCGGAGGCGGTTTCGATGCGCGAGGCGCCGTACGAGTTGGTGAAGACGATGCGCGCTTCGGTGCTGACGCTGGGGCCGCTGGTGGCGCGTTTCGGCTATGCGCGGGTTTCGCTGCCGGGTGGTTGCGCGATCGGCGCGCGGCCGATTGATTTGCACATTCAGGCGCTGGAGAAATTGGGCGCGGAAACGACCGTGGAGCACGGATACGTGGAAGCGCGCGCGAAACGGCTGCGCGGGACTACTTTTCGTTTTCCGAAAATCACGGTGACGGGGACGGAAAATATTTTAACGGCGGCGGTGCTCGCCGAGGGCGAGACGGTGCTGGAAAATGCGGCGATGGAGCCGGAAGTCACCGACCTGGCGGAATTGCTGATCAAGATGGGAGCGAAGATCGAAGGCCTGGGCACGTCCACATTGCGCGTGCAGGGAGTGGAGAAACTGCATGGCGCGACGCACGCGATTATTCCGGACAGAATTGAGACCGGGACATTTTTGGTGGCTGGAGCGATCACCGGCGGAGAATTATTGCTGACCGACTGCGAGCCGGGGCATTTGAAGGCGGTGATCGAGAAGTTGCGGGCTTGCGGCGTGGAGATTAAATGCGAGGGTGACGGTAAGGTGCGCGTGCGCGCGGCGAAGAAATTGGTCGCTGCGGACGTGACGACCGAAGAGTATCCCGGATTCGCTACCGATATGCAGGCGCAATTCATGGCGCTGGCAACGCAGGCGCAGGGCGTGTCGCGAGTGCGCGAGACTATTTTTGAGAATCGTTATATGCATGCGAGCGAAATGGTGCGCATGGGCGCAAACATCGCGATTGACGGGAATGAGGCGGTGGTCACAGGACCTACTCCTTTGAGCGGCGCGCCGGTGACGGCTTCGGATTTGCGGGCTAGCGCGGGATTAGTGTTGGCCGGATTGGTGGCCGATAACACTACCTGGATCGATCGCGTTTATCACATCGATCGCGGGTACGAGATGATCGAGATGAAATTGCAGGATGTGGGCGCGAATATCGAACGGATTAGCGGCCGCGAAGAATAAAAAAGGGAGGCGATTGCTCGCCTCCCTGGTTAGAGCCTGCGTTAGAACTGCAAAATCTGTACTTCAGCGGCTGAAGCCGCATCCACTCTGCTGTGTTTATGTCGTGGCTAAAGCCACGACCTACAAAGATACCCTTGCCGGCTCCGCTGAAAGCAGAAGTTAGGTTGCGGCTTCGGTCTTGGGGGCGGCCTGCTTGTCGCGCAGAACGGCTTTGCGGCTCAGGCGGATCTTGTTGCCCTCGATGGCCAGAACCTTCACGAGGATTTGATCGCCTTCCTTCAGCTCGTCGCGGACGGCGCGGATGCGCGCTTCGGCAATTTCGCTGATGTGCAGCAGCCCGTCGGTGCCGGGGAAAATTTCGACGAACGCGCCGAACTCCGCGATGCGCACCACGGTGCCGAGATAGGTCTTGCCGATTTCGGCGGTGGCGGTGACGTCGCGAATCATCTTCAGCGCTTCTTCGGCTGATTTTCCGCTGGAGGCGAAGACGTGCACTTTGCCGTCGTCCATCACGTCAATCTTCACGCCGGTGGCTTCGATAATCCCGCGGATTTTCTTGCCGCCCGGACCGATCAGGTCGCGGATCTTGTCCGTGGGAATATTGAGCATGAAGAGGTGCGGCGCGTAGAGTGAAATTTCCGGACGCGCGGACGAGAGCGTCTTGTCCATGATGTCCAGAATTTGCAGACGCGCTTTGCGGGCCTGGGCCAGAGCTTCGCGCATCATGGCGATGCTGACGCCCGCGACCTTGATATCCATCTGCAGCGCGGTAATTCCCTGCCGCGTGCCGGCAACTTTGAAGTCCATATCGCCGTAATGATCTTCGGCGCCGGCAATGTCCGTGAGAATTGCGTATTTATCGCCTTCGACAACCAGGCCCATGGCGATGCCCGCGCAGGCGGACTTGAGTGGCACGCCGGCATCCATCAGAGCGAGAGAGCCGCCGCAAACGGTGGCCATGGAGGAAGAGCCGTTCGATTCAAGAATGTCCGAAACGCAACGTACGGCGTAAGGAAAATCCGCGTCCGCAGGCATCAGGTTCGCCAGAGCGCGTTCGGCCAATGCGCCGTGACCGATTTCGCGGCGGCCGGGACCGCGCAGGAATTTCACTTCGCCGACGGAGAACGGCGGGAAGTTGTAATGCAGCATGAAGTGCTTGAAGGTATCTTTCTCGAAGAGAAGATCCTGGCGCTGCATGTCTTCCTTGGTGCCGAGCGTGGCAGTGGAAAGGGATTGCGTTTCACCGCGGGTGAAAAGCGCGGAACCGTGAGCGCGGGGCAGAACGCCCGTCTCGCAAGTGATTTCGCGGACCTGATCGAAAGCGCGGGCGTCCGGACGGCGCTTGCGCGTGAGCATATCGTCGCGGAAGATGAATTCACGCAGGCGCTCGAAAGCGCGAGCGGCGAGCTTCTTCTTTTCGAGGTCTTCCGGCGGAAGCGCCGCGTAGATTTCGGCCTTGATGGCGTCAATGCGGCCGTAGCTTTCGGATTTCGGATACTTCGCCGTGTCGGAAGCGTCGCGCAGCTTCTCGCCGTATTGCTGCAGGAGCTGCTTGTAGAGCGCTTCGTCGAATGCCGGCGGCGTGAAGGTAGACCTTCTGCATCTTCACTTTGTCGTGCAATTCGCGAATGGCGGCTACGATCTTGCGGATTTCGGCGTGCGCGAACTCCAGCGCGTCGGCCACGGCATCTTCGGAAACTTCCAGCGCGCCCGATTCCACCATGACGATGGCCTTATCGGAGCCGGCCACCACGATATTCATGGTGCTGGTCTTCTGTTCGGCGACAGTGGGATTCACGACGAGCTTGCCTTCGACCATTCCGATGCGCACGGCGGCGATCGGAGTGGTGAATGGAATCTTCGAGATATAGAGCGCGGCGGAAGCGGCGGTGACGCCGATCACGTCCGGATCATTTTCGCTGTCCGCGGAGAGCACCATGGAAACGATCTGCGTTTCGTTGGACCAGCCTTCGGGGAACAGACGGCCGCAGCGGGCGATCGATTAGCCGCGAGGTGAGAATTTCCTTTTCCGAGGGGCGGCCTTCGCGCTTGAAGAATCCGCCGGGAATTTTTCCCGCGGAGTAGGTGTACTCGCGGTAGTCCACGGTAAGGGGCAGGAAATCTTTTTCGGCTGCCTTGTTATCCATGCACGCGGTGGCCAGCACCACGGTGTCGCCGTAACGCGCCACCACGGCGCCGTGCGCTTGACGGGCCATCTTGCCCGTCTCGAAGGTCAAAGTACGTCCGCCTACTTCCAAACTAACTTGTTCAAACATCACTGCACATCCTTTTTGCCCCGGCTCACCGGGGACGCTTGATTCAGATACGAGATTTCAGTCTCGGGAAAAGCTGCGAAGGGAGAAAGCAGATGAAGAAAACGGAGCGGAAAACTTTGCGACGAGCGACAACGCGCCGCGCGGCCCGCATGTCGCCTGAAAATTATGGTTTGTGCGGTGGATAAAGACGCGGCCGGAAGGGCCGCTCAAGAAATCCGCGCTACTTGCGCAAACTGAGTCGTTCCACAATCTCGCGATACCGATCCGGGTCGCGACGATTCAGATAGTCCAGCAGCCTGCGGCGCTTGTTGACCATCATGATCAATCCGCGGCGTGAGGCGTGATCCTTTGCGTGGGACTTAAGGTGAGTGGTCAGATAGCTGATGCGTTCGCTCAATAAAGCAATCTGCACTTCCGGTGAACCTGTGTCTTTGGTGTGAACCCGGAACTGCTCGATCAATGCAAGTTTGGCTACGCTCAACTTAACCCCTCCTGAAACGTCGTGCCCTGCTCTATGCTCTTGGTCTCTCTTCGACTTCAAAATGCTAACATACAGTGATTGCTGTACAAAGGAATTTTCGGCGGCGCGAAGGAGGGCGCAGTCAGCCTGATTCGGCTTGGCGGCGGCGTCTTTGCGTTTTTGTCGCGGCGTTTACGGCCTTGGCGAATTGACCAGCGCGAGGAATTCGTCGCGGGTCTGTTTGTTTTCGCGGAAGTCGCCTAGCATGGCGCTGGTCGTAGTGGTGGAGTTTTGTTTTTCCACGCCGCGCATCACCATGCAGAGGTGGCGGGCCTCGATGATGACGCCGACGCCGGCGGGATCGAGTTTTTCCTGAATGGCCGTGGCGATCTGGCTGGTGAGGCGCTCCTGAATTTGCAGGCGGCGGGCGTACATATTCACCAGGCGGGCGACTTTGCTGAGGCCGACGACTTTCTTTTTAGGAATGTAAGCCACGTGGCATTTGCCGAAGAACGGCAGCAGGTGATGCTCGCAGAGGCTGTAGAGCTCGATGTCTTTCACTACGACCATTTCGTCGTAGCAGACGTTGAACATGGCGCCGTTGAGTAATTTGTCGGGATCCTGGCGGTAGCCGCTGGTCAGGAAACGCAGCGCTTTCTCGAAGCGCTCGGGCGTGCGGCGCAGTCCTTCGCGATCGGGATTTTCGCCCAGCTGCACGAGCATCTCGCGGACCAGCTCGGCAATTTTTCCAGAGACGGGCTCCGGGATTACGATTCCTGCTGCTTCGCTCATGTTTGATTTGCTCCTCATGCGAACTCTTCTGCTCCGATTTCGAAGCTGTTCTTGCTGGTCTCTTCGATGCGCACGCGTTTCAGTTGGGCTGCTGGAAAATTCTGCAGGCGGCGAAAGATTTCGCGGCAGACGTTCTCGGTTGTCGGCACCGTGGCGCGAAACTCGGCGACCTCTTCGTTCAGATTCTTCTGGTCGAACGCTGCGAGCACTTCGCGCTCGACGAACGGGTCGAGGTCGCCCAAATTCGCGATCATTCCCGTGGCCGGATCTATCGGCCCGGTCAGCGTGACTTCCAGCGCGTAATTGTGGCCGTGGCCGTAGGGATTATTGCATTTGCCGTAGATGCGCTGGTTCTCTGCTTCGCTCAGATTCGGCGCGTGGAGGCGATGCGAGGCCGCGAAATCGTAGCGGCGCGTCAGTGATATCTTCATGCGCGCTTCCCTGCCCCGATTGCCGAGCCGGCCGTGCAATCAGCGAAAAGGTTGGCCGATTCGTACACGCGGACGCGATCCAGCTTGCCGCGAGTGATTTTCGGCTCGAGCAGTTGCCAGATTACGGCGGCAATGTTCTCGCACGTCGGAATTTTGCCGGCGAGCTCGGGGACCTCGTAATTCAGATGGCTGATGGTCCATGCGGTCCATCACTTCGCGCTGCAGAATGTCTTTCAGTTCTTTCAGGTCGAGCACCATGCCGGTGGCGGGGTCCGGTTCGCCAGCGATCGTCACTTCCAGCGTGTAGTTGTGGCCGTGGCCGTGCGGATTATTGCACTTGCCGAAGACGCGGCGATTTTCTTCCGCCGAGAAATTCGGGTTGTTATAGAAATGCGAGGCTGAGAATTCGACTTTACGTGTGATTCGGATCATTGCGTCCTTTGCGGCAGCGGTTTCTGCGTTATGGGTTCAGCGCCAGACGGGTAGCTCCGGCCCTTCCATGTCACTGAACCGCGCGTATTTTTCCACCACGAGGCGACGAGCGCGGCGGTATAAAGGCACATTCCGGGGACATAGTATCTGATGTATGAGACCGGATAGAGATTCCGGTAAAGCTGCTGGCCGAAGCGCATAAACGGCGGGATTACCGCAATGGACAGCAACACTAGTAGCAGCAAAAGCGGTGATCGATGGGTCCGTCCGAAGGGCGTCCAGAGCAAGCAGAACAAGGACAGCACGATGATCTCCGGGGCGGGAAAAACCTTGAAAAGCTCGGAGAATAGTCGCTTCGTCGTGCCGCCCATCAGCGGGTAGAGATTTTTTGTCCATCCTTCCCAGAGCGCGCGAAAGCTGCGGTACATCCGGGTGCGAATGATTCCCAGGGGCGCGCTGAAATAAATCTGGTAACCGGCTTGCTTCACGCGGCGGGCAAGAGCTACATCTTCCAGAACTTCGCCGGCGATTACGGCATGTCCTCCGACCTTCTGATAGACGTCGCGCAGGACCATCAGGAACTGGCCGTTGGCGGCGGCGTCCGGGAGTTGCGGATTATTGACGCGCGCGAAAGAAAATTTCACCGATAGGCGACAATACACAAAAGGGATCAGAGCGCGCTCCCAGAATGAGCCGAGTTCCTGCTCCGGCGAATAGGAAACGAGCACGGCGTTGTGATCCGCGGCATCCGCGAGTGCGCGACGCGTCGAACCCGGCATGTGAAAGGTATCGGCGTCGGTGAAGAGCAGCCACTCGCCTTGCGCGACGTCCGCGCCCAGCGCGACGGCGTAATTTTTGCCGACCCATCCTGGCGGCAGCGCGCGTGTATGCAGGATTTTTAATTTGGGGATGCGCGCGGCGAGTTCGGCTAGAATTGCGGCTGTACCATCAGTCGATTGGTCGTCCACCACGATAATTTCCGTGATTTCGGGCTGCGCTGCGACGGATTCGACGGCGCGGGCGATGGAGGCTTCTTCGTTGCGTGCCGGAATGATGGCGGAAACCATAATTTTGTTGTGGTGGCTGGTGTCGCGAAGCCGCTCCGCGGGCTAACGATCGTGGGCTGACTGCCACTCCGAAAACTTTGTTTCCTCGGGCACGTCCGTGGGACTCTCGAATTCGATTCTGTAGCCGTCTGGATCCTTGAGGCCGACGACCCACATGTTGTTGCCGACGAATGGCTCGGAAGTCTCGATTCCACGCGAGGTGATGTCGCGATAGATTTCCAGGGCATCGACGCATTGGAAGCAAATCGAAACGCCTTCGCCAACTTTGCCGGCCGGCACATAGGAATCGTGGCTTGCGTTGCGGAATTCTTGCAGCATGAGCGCGGCGCCGCCGAGTTGCAGCCAGCACCAGCGAAGCTCGCCTTCGTCAATCCATTTTTTGGTGATCTGGAAGCCGAGGCCTGCGACGTAGTAGCGGACCGATTCCGCGATATTCTTCACGCCGAAAAAGGGCACGGCTTGCTGTACGTTTACTTTCGACGTGGTTTCGGTCTTCGTTCCAGCGTTCACGGTGCGACCTCCTGCTTGCTGGAGCGCAATCAGGCCAATTTAGGGGCTGGCAAATCGCTCGCATTCGATTCGCCGATACCGTTATTATAGGGTGCTTGGACAAAGGATTGAAACGGAAACTGAATACTGGCCTGGTGCTCACGTTCATCGTGGGCCTGCTGGTGCTATTCGCGCATCCGGATTACCGCCAGGGCGAGCCGAGTTTGCGCGGGTCCGCTCCTAAGGATTTTTCTTTCCCGCTGGACGGCAAACCCACCAAACTTTCTGATCTGCGCGGAAAAGTGGTGCTGGTGAATTTCTGGGCGACGTGGTGCCCGCCGTGCGTGGAAGAGACCCCCTCGCTGAACGAGCTGCAGCGCCGGATCGCGGGGCGCGGCGGCATGGTGCTGGGCGTCAGCGAGGACGACGATCAGCAGGCTTACGACGAATTCCTGAAGACGTATCAGATCCGCTTTCCGACGTTTCGCGACACTTCGAAGCAGATTCCCGCGCAGTACGGCACGTCCATGTATCCGGACACATACGTGATCGGGCGCAATGGAAAGTTGGACCGCAAGATCGTGGGGCCGCAGGATTGGACCAGTCCGGAGATGACGGCTTACATTGATTCGCTGCTGGACGCGAAGTAGGACTTCTCTCCTGCAGTTTCCCTCCGCTAGGCGCGGTTTGCGGCAGTTCGCTCGCCACCTGCGCATTCGCCGTCACCATTCTGCTCCAGTTGACAATTTCGCACGCGCCGGCGATAATACCCCCTGGGGGTATATGACCATGAAGCGACCCGGCACGGCTCGCACGCACCCTGCGGCTTGCGCTTGCGATGTTCACGGCGGCGCGCGCAAGGCCGCGGGCGTCAGCCCGGAGATCAAATCGGCAAATCTGAAGCGATTGAAGCGCATCGAGGGACAGGTGCGGGGTCTGGCGCGCATGGTCGAAGAGGACCGCTACTGCCCCGACATCATGGTGCAGATTTCTTCCGTGCAGGAGGCACTGCGCGCCGTGGGCCGCGGATTGATGCGCAACCACCTGCGGCACTGCGCCACGCAAGCGATTCGCAAAGGAAACCCGGCGCAGGCAGAAGCGACGTACGACGAGCTGATGAAATTGATTTACACACACGCGCGGTGATGTGGCGCGCGGCAGCGCGAGACAAGGTGGCCAGATGAAATGATGGAACGCGACCCAGTTTGCGGAATGACGGTGGATCCAGCGCGGGCAGCAGCGCAGGTGGTGTACGCCGGCAAGACCTACTATTTTTGCTGCGCGGGATGCGCGGACAAGTTTCGCGCCGAACCTGCGAGATATTTAGGCGCGACTGCGCCGGCTGCGATGGAGCAGGACAACACGGCTGTGCAATTCCGCCGCGCGGGTGCACCGGCTGCGGCACCTGCGTTGGCGGGCTCCCACGAAAATATGCTCGCGACTGAGCGCCCTGCGGTGAAGCCCGCGGCGGTGAACGTTTACGTTTGTCCGATGGACCCGGAGGTGCGCGAGGATTATCCGGGGGCTTGCCCGAAGTGCGGGATGGCGCTCGAGCCTTCTGTGCCGCTCGCTCCAGCCACGCGCGTTGAATATACCTGCCCGATGCATCCGCAAATCGCGCGGCCTGGACCGGGTTCTTGCCCGATCTGCGGCATGGCTTTGGAGCCGCACACGGTGATCGCGGAGGAAGCGGAAAATCCAGAACTGGTTGCGATGACGCACAGATTCTGGGCGAGCGTCGCGCTGACGATTCCGGTGCTCGCGCTCGGGATGTCTGACCTGATTCCGGGGCAGCCGTTGCAACGCTTCTTATCGATGCGCGCGATGGGCTGGATTGAACTGGCGCTGGCGACGCCGGTGGTGTTGTGGGGCGGCTGGCCGTTCTTCGAGCGTGGCTGGACGTCCGTGGTGAATCGCAGCTTGAATATGTTCACGCTGATTGCGTTGGGAACGGGGACGGCCTTTCTTTACAGCGTAGTCGCGGTGATTTTCCCGCAACTCTTTCCTGCCACGTTTCGCGGGATGGGCGGCGGGTTGCCGGTTTACTTCGAAGCCGCGGCGGCGATCACGACTTTGGTCTTGCTCGGACAAGTTCTGGAATTGCGCGCGCGCAGCCGCACATCCGCGGCGATCCGTTCCCTGCTGCGGCTGGCACCGAAAAATGCGCGGCTGGTGCGCGCCGATGGCACCGAGCTGGATGTGCCGCTCGAACATATACAGGTAGGAGACATGCTGCGCGTGCGTCCGGGCGAAAAAGTGCCGGTGGATGGAGTCGTCACCGATGGAGAAAGTTCGGTGGACGAATCGCTGATGACGGGCGAGCCGATTCCGGTGGAAAAATCTGCCGGGGAGCGGGTGACCGGTGGAACGATCAATGGAACGGGCACGCTGGTGATGCGGGCCGAGCGGGTGGGCGACGAAACTCTTCTGGCGCAGATCGTGCGCATGGTGAGCGAGGCGCAGCGCAGCCGTGCGCCGGTGCAAAAGCTTGCCGATCGCGTGGCTGGATATTTTGTTCCGGCGGTGGTGCTGATCGCGGTCCTCACCTTTGTGGTGTGGGCGATTTTCGGGCCGCAGCCGCGCATGGCCCACGCTTTGTTGAACGCTGTCGCGGTGCTGATTATTGCGTGCCCTTGCGCGCTGGGCCTGGCGACGCCTATGGCGATTATGGTGGGTACAGGACGCGGCGCGCTGGCCGGCGTCCTAGTAAAGAATGCGGAAGCGCTGGAGACGCTGGAAAAAGTGGACACGGTTGTGGTGGATAAAACCGGAACGCTGACCGAGGGGCGGCCGCAGGTAATGGCAGTCGTTTGCCGCGCAGGGATTCGACGAGTCGGCAGTATTGCGAATTGCGGCGACGCTGGAGCGGGCGAGCGAGCATCCGTTGGCTGCGGCGATTCTGGCGCGCGCGAAGGAGCGCGGGATTGGCCCGGGCGAAAGCAACGAGTTCCAATCGCGCACAGGCAAGGGCGTGCTGGCGAAAATAGGCTTGCAAGCCGCGGCGCTGGGAAATCGCGCGCTCTTCGCGGAATTAGGAATTTCGCTCGAAACGCTCGAAGAAAAAGCGCGCCAACGCGAAGCGGATGGCGAGACGGTGATGTTTATCGCCATTGGCGGAAAAGCGGCGGGATTGATCACCGTGGCCGATCCCATCAAAGCCAACCACGGCGGAAGCGATCGCGCAGTTGCATCGCGACGGAATCCACATCGTGATGCTGACGGGCGACAGCCGCGCGACCGCCGAGGTGGTGGCGCACAAGTTGGGCATCGAAAAAGTTTTCGCGGGCGTGCTGCCGGAGCAGAAAAACGAAATTGTGAAGAAACTGCAGGCTGAGGGACACATCGTGGCGATGGCCGGCGACGGCGTGAACGACGCTCCGGCGCTGTCGCAAGCCGACGTAGGCATCGCGATGGGCACGGGCACCGATGTGGCAATCGAGAGCGCCGGAATCACGCTGCTGCAAGGCGATCTGCGAGGCCTGGCGCGCGCGCGAACGCTGAGCCGCGCGACGATGCGCAATATCCGCCAGAATCTTTTCTTTGCCTTTGCTTATAACTCTGTTGGCGTGCCCATCGCGGCCGGCGTGCTGTATCCGTTTTTCGGATTGCTGCTGAGCCCGATTCTGGCGAGCGCGGCCATGACGTTCAGCTCGGTTTCAGTGATCACCAATGCGCTGCGCCTGCGCAGGATCAAGTTGTAAACTCGCAACGCTCGCGTCACTGCTATAATCACACGCATGACACAGATGACGGTCACCTACGAGCTGCAAGGACTGCTGAAGCCCGAGCAATTCCGCGCGCTGGGCGCATTCGCGAACACTTATGGCCTGAAGGGTTTTCGGCTGGACCAAAAAACCAACTACTTGCACATTGATTACGACGCTTCGCGGTTGCACGAAAACATCGTGGAGCACGTGCTGCGCGAGGCCCGCATTCCGGTGCTGCGCAAGCTAGAACCTGGTAACAATTAGCAGCCCGCCGCCGATTGCGATTAAATCCTCGACCAGCGCCACGCCGATGTCTTTCACTTTCAGCCGTGTGACGATCTGGTGGCGCGCCTGGTAGCCCCCGAACGTTCCCATCAAAGCCCCCACAATCCCAGCAACTGCGCCAAGTGGCACGCCCTGCGCCGCTGCGATAGCCAGCGCCGCGCCGCTTAGCCCACCCGTTAGGATACGAAAGCCCAGGGGGCCGGGAGTGGTGCGATTCGGCGTTTTGGGAAGCTTGTCGTTAACCAACTCGAAGATCGCGAGCAATGTGACAATCACGACCGTGACGATGGATCCCAGGAATGCCAGATGCGAACCGTGGAGATTGATCCAACCCAGGTGCGCGGCCCAGCAGACCACCGCGGGAGCGGTGAATGCGCGCAGACCAGCAATTATACCGATGGCCAAGGCGAGGCACAAAACAAGTGAGGTGTTCATGGAGAGAAGCTATCACGGAACGAGCTAGGAATTGAAGCGGGAGGTCATTGGAAAAGGAGGGGAGGAGAGTGCAGAAAAAAGAGGGGCCCCGGCTTGGGATCCAGGGCCCCAAAGATCGCGCTCCGGTGATTCGGCCTAGGCGTGACCGAATCATGGGGTCATCCATCCAGCTTCCCTCTCAGAGGCAGGTGGGCAGCGACCCATACCATCCTGCAAGTGGGCCCCTTCCTCCCCACTTACTGGACGATGCGGATCGTTGTTGGAGCGCGACCCACGCCGTACCTAATGCAAGTAGAGTACCCAAGTGCGGGAGGAACAGGGGAATCAGACGGAACGTATTATCAAGCACTTAACTTTCAAAAGTGGGGCGCATCTGAAACCAAATCCGGCGAGCCGCGCCGATTCGGGAATCAGCGTCCCGCTTTGAATCTATTCCCCATTTCCGCACCTCCCTCTTTTTTGCGCAATGCGCTTCGCTTCCCACCTTGCCCGCCGAATCTGTGTGCCGCATAATAGAGTCGGGTGCAGGGCGCAAATGAAACGGTCTTTTATTCTGGTGTTGGCAATGATGGCTGGACTGGCGGGCTTGGCCATCGGGCTGGCTGCGAGTCGTACGGAGCAGCCGCATGTAATGAAAGCGATGGCGACGCCAACGTCCTCCGCGTCATCCGTACTGATCGCAAGCAAGTTAAAATCCGCAGCGAACTCACCGCAAAGTCACGTCGTAAGATTTGCGAGCCATCCGCAGCCGATGCCGGCATTTTTGGTGAACGATCTGGATGGCAATCCCGTTTCCACCGCAGCTTGGAAAGGCAAGGTTGTATTCATCAATTTCTGGGCCACGTGGTGCCCGCCTTGCCGCGCGGAAATTCCGGTGCTAATTGATTTGGCGAATCGTTACAAGGACCGTCTGCAGGTCGTGGGCGTATCGGTGGATGACGGCGATCCGGCCGACGTGAAGCGATTTGCCAAACAGGCCGGGATCAATTACCCGATTGTGATGGCCGACCGCGCGATTGTGGCGGAATATGGCGGCGTAGCGGCTTTGCCCACGCTTTTTGTGGTGAATCCGGACGGCAACGTGGTGACGAAACACGAGGGGCTTTTTTCCAATGCGCTGTATGAAGCTGAGGTGCGCCTGCTCCTGGGATTGCCCGTGGATGCGACCATCGAGACGTTTGAAGACACCGGACAGATATTTCTGAAGAATGCGGTGCTGGCGACCGAGCTTCCCGATGTGGATTTTACCGGCCTCAATCCCGAGCAGAAAAAGGCCGCGCTGAAACGCATGAATTCCCAGAGCTGTGACTGCGGCTGCACGTTGACGCTGGCGCAGTGCCGGATTAACGACACTTCGTGCCCGGTGAGCAAGAAGCTAGCCGCGCAAGTGGTAAAGGAAATTGTCTCGAATGCCGCGGCGCCTGCCGCGGCGACACCCGCGGTTGCGCCACCCGTTACCGCGCAGCCGAACTGACGCCTGCGCGAACTTTTTTTCGCGCGCCACTCTTTTGGGCGCTTTTCTGCGTATCGAATCCCATCAACTGAAATTTGGTAGCCGCGTTCGGCAGTAGTTTGTGCCGACTCGCGCATCGCAGCTACGGCGGCGAGGTCACTGTGGGGATGGTTTCCGGCGTAACGACGACCGGCGTCGGCACACCCGCGTCCGAGAGCGAATTCAGAATCACCAGATCCACGCGGCGATTTGTGGCGCGGCCTTCGGCGGTGTCGTTGGAGGCCGTCGGATAATATTCGGCGTAACCGGAAGCGGAAAGGCGATTGGGAGCCAGATTAAATTTGGTGATGAAGAGTTTGATGATTTCGGTGGCGCGGGCTGTGGATAGCTCCCAGTTCGAATCGTATTTCTCATTGTGAATGGGAACATTATCGGTGTGGCCCTCGATGCGGATGTTCATTTTTTCCGGGCCGACGATTTTCACGATGGCGGCGAGCGCCGGGAGGGTCTGCGGGCCAAGCTTGGTGGAACCGCTCTGGAAAAATCCAGCTTCGCGCAGGCTTACGACGATGCCTTCCTTGTTCGGCCGGACGGAAATGATGCTGTTGTCAATTTGCAGGGCGAGCGCATTTTCCAGCTTCGTCTGCAGCTCGTCCATCTTGGGACGATCCACGGAGCCGCCGGGTGAGCCGGGCGGCGTGGGCAGGCGGCCCATATTCTGCAGGCGCTTGACGTCCGCAATGATCTGCACGTCTGGGATCGGGATGGGTTCGGTGCTGGCGAGCGCAACTTTGGAGTTGGACGCATCGAATATGCCCATCTCCTGAAACGCCACCTGGATGGCCACGGCCAGTTGCCCGGCCTTGCGTTTATCAATCTGCGCGGAAGAATACAGCACGACGAAGAAGGCAAACATCGTATCGAACGAAAGATTCCACACATGCTCGATGATTTGCGCACGCGTCACGCGCTGCCCCGCATTGCGCATCAGATATTCCAGCAGCCCGAATTCCTTGGGCGTCAGCTCAATCGCCCGCCCCGCGCGCTTCACCGAATGTTCCACGCGATTCAATTCCAGGTCCTCGATGCACAATACCGCTTGCGCCGATCGCCCGCCCCGCCGCAACAGTGCGCGCACCCGCGCCGATAGCTCCGAAAATGAGAACGGCTTCAGCACCAGATCGTCCGCGCCCATATCCAGAATTTGCACGCGCTCGTCAGCCCGATTGCGGCTGCACAGCACCAGAATCGGCACGTGCCGCCGCTTGGTCCGCACAAATTGCAGCACTTGCGTGGCTTCCACGCGCACCAGATTCAGGTCCAGGATCACCAGGTCGTAGTCGCGCTCCTCCACCCAGTGCTTGGCATCCTCGCCATCACCGGTAAGGTCCACCGCGTAGTGTTCATGGCCGAAACTTTCATGCAGAAATGTGGCGAGGGCAGGGTCGTTCTCAGCGACTAAAAGTCGCATGATTGCTCCAGAGGAAGGGGGGCAAACCTAAAAAAGAAAACTTAGGTAGGGAAACAAACTCTAATGAACGCGCAGGAAGGTGTCAAAGTAAATCGGCGATGAAGACTAAGATTATTCCAACAAGTAAACAAATCGTGACGCTAAGGCAACAATTGCCACCGTTCGCTCGCGAAGTGTTCCGTTAAGCTACGCCGCGTGCTCGCGCTCGACACACGATCGGCGGCGCGCGAAAGACACACCGCTTCCTCACGGATGCGTCATGTTCTCCGGCTTCACCAGGTCGTCGAACTCCTTCTCTGTCAGGTAACCCAGCTTCAGCGCCGCCGCCTTCAGGCTACTATGTTCATGATGCGCGGTATGCGCGATCTCCGCGGCCTTGTCATAACCAATTTTCGGGCTTAACGCCGTCACCAGCATCAGCGAATTCTTCACATTCTGCTCGATGCGCTCCAGGTCCAGCTCCATTCCCAAAACACAATGGTCCACAAAGGAACGGCACGCGTCCGCCAGCAGGCGCACCGAGTTCAGAAAATTGTGAATCATCACGGGTTTGAACACATTCAATTGAAAATTTCCCTGCGATCCCGCAAACCCAATCGCTGCATCATTGCCAAACACCTGCACCGCCACCATCGTCATCGCTTCCGACTGCGTGGGGTTCACCTTCCCCGGCATGATCGAACTTCCCGGCTCATTCTCCGGCAGAATCAATTCGCCAAATCCCGCGCGCGGCCCCGAAGCCAGCCAGCGCACGTCGTTCGCGATTTTCATCAGCGATGCCGCCAGCGTCTTCAGCGCGCCGCTGGCAAACACGATTTCGTCATGCGCCGATAGCGCCGCAAATTTATTGGGGTGCGAAGCAAACGGCAAGCCCGTCAGTTCGGAAATTTTCCGCGCTGCGCGCTCCGCGAATTCCGGATGTGCATTCAATCCCGTGCCCACCGCCGTGCCGCCAATCGCCAGATCGTACAGCCCGGGCAGCACCATCTGCAGCCGCTCTACGTCGCGATCCAGCTGGCTCACCCAGCCACCCATTTCCTGCCCCACCGTCAGCGGCGTCGCATCCATCAAATGCGTACGCCCGATCTTCACTACATCCGCAAACGCTCCCGCCTTCGCCGCCAAAGCATCGCGCAACTTTTCCACCGCGGGGATCAGCGCTTCGGCCACGCGTGATGCCGCCGCAATATGCATCGCCGTCGGAAACGTATCATTCGACGATTGCGACATGTTCACATCGTCGTTCGGATGGATCGGCTTCTTGCTGCCCAGCACGCCGCCCGCAATCTCAATCGCGCGATTGGAAATCACTTCGTTCGCGTTCATATTCGTCTGCGTGCCGCTGCCGGTCTGCCAGATGTGCAACGGAAAATGCTCGTCCAGCTTTCCGGCGATCACTTCATCCGCCGCCTGCACGATCAACTTGGCCTTCTCCGGCGAAAGCTTGCCCAAATCCTTATTCACCAGCGCCGCTGCTTTTTTCAGCACGCCAAACGCGCGAATCAGTTCAGGCGGCATGGTCTCGCGCCCGATATCGAAATGAATCAGCGAGCGCGCCGTCTGCGCGCCGTAATAACGGTCGCAGGGAACCTCGATTTTCCCCATGCTGTCCGATTCCGTGCGTGTCTGCGCCTTCACTGCGGGCGACGCTTTAGCGTCCACGTTTCCTCCCCGAAAATCCCTGCAGGCGGCAATCCGCCCGCCGCCACTCGCTATAGATATGTCCGCGTATATAAGGATACTGCGGAAACCCCCGCGACGCAGCCGTCAGTTCGAGGCAACGCCGTCAATCGCGCAAGCCTCGGCCGCTGCGCGCGCTGCTCGAACTCGCTAACGCCGGGCTAGCGCAAACCCCGCGGTGTTCGCCGTTGTTGTGAAAGCACGGTTGAGACGGAAGGGCGGGGCTTCAGCCCCGCCGTCCAACTCGCCCCAAGAAGGGGGCTTTAGCCCCTGAAGCCGCGGCTCCCGATCGTGGCAGAACATTCAGGAAAAAACGCAAGGAACCCGCGGTCAGCTGTACCGCTCTTGAACTATCGGACAGGCATGTTTTCGGAAACGCTTGCGCTACCATCTGCTCTGGCGGGCTTGAAATCAGACTAAAATGGTGGATGCGCACGTGGGACTAGCTCCCGCGATCGCGCTGTGGCTCGGGCTCATTTTTGGGGGACGTGGTTTATCCAATGCAGTTTCTCTTCAAGTCCGTTTTTAGCAGCGGGAAGACGGCGGTGCTCAACCCTCCGCCCGACGTCTCTCCAGAACTGAATCTTGCGCCGCCGAAATCTGCCGACCTCGCCGCTACTGCAGCGGCCGTCGCACCAGCCACGGAGCCTGCCGCACCACCGCCCAACGAAGCGGCCGTACTGCAGGATTTTCTGCTCAAAAATTTTCTGCTCGATGAGCAGGCCGCGCAAACCGCAGCCCCGTATGCGCCGCCAGCCCCACCTGCCTACGCGCACATTCCTGATCCGCTTCCGGAGCTGAGGTCTAACGCGGACGCCATCCCGGACACCATCGCGGAAGCCAGTCCGGAAGCACACACGGAGACGAGCCCGCAGGCCAGCCCGCACGTCAGCTCGCACGTCAACGCGGACGCGAACTCACACACCAACGCGCACGTGAACGCGCAACCCGACACCAATCCAATCGCCCTGACGCTCACAGAACCCGAGAAAGACGTCGTCCCAGGCTCCGAAATGATGGCCGCCGAACTCATGGCCGCCGATTCGACGCCAGTCCCTCCCAAAATCGATACGGCCGAATGGGCGCTCGAAGAAGCCCTGGCCAATCACAAAGAGTGGCTCGATTCCCACGCCGCCACCGGCGGCAAAGCCGATCTGCAAAAAGCGCAACTTGAGGACCGCGAGCTGATCGGCGTCAGCCTGCGCTACGCGGATCTGCAAGACGCGAACCTGAAATCTGCCGACATGCTGCTCGCCGATCTGCGCGATGCCTGCCTGGTGCGCGCCAATCTCGAAGAGGCGTGCCTGGTCGGCGTGAATCTGGAAGGCGCGAATCTGGAAGGCGCTTCCCTCGAATCCGCCATGGGCCTGTTGCCCCGCCAGCTGGCCGGGGCGAATCTGCACGAAGCTTCACTGCCCGCCACGATTTTGGAATTTAACGCGCTCGCGGAGTTTCAGCGCACATCCCTCACCGCGGCGCGCTTGTTCGCCACCATGTTCGCCGTCAGCCTGCTCTCCTGCCTCACCATCTGGAAAACAAAAGACGTCCAACTGCTCACCGATTCCGCCATCATCCCGTACCTGCATTCCTCCGCCGCCGCTGCCGCCGCGCCCACCGACGAAATTTACTTGATCGCTCCGGCTGCGCTGCTCGCTGTGTTTCTCTGGTTTCTGTACAACCTGCAACGCGTGTGGGACGCTGTCCTCGAACTCCCCGCGATTTTCCCCGATGGCCGCATGCTCGGCCAGAAAGGTCCGCGCATCATCACCGGCCTGCTGCGCACTCATTTCCGCTGGATGAATCCCGACGCTCCCTCCACGCGCCTGATCGAAAAAAGCCTTTCCGTCCTGCTCGCCTATTGGACCGTGCCGCTGGTTCTGCTTTTTTTCTGGGCGCGCTACCTCACGCTGCAAGAAATGCACGGAACGATTTTGCAGGAGGCGTTGATTCTGATCGCCGTCGCCGCGGCCCTCTACTGCACCACCAGCACCGGCCGTCCTGCCGAACGCTGGGTCACGCAAGAAAAACCCGAAAGCCCCGCGCTCCTACGCATGAAGCGCCTCAAGCCCGCCAGCATCTTGATCGCTCTTTTCGTGGTGCTTTCCTTTTTCTCGATTGGCACCATCGCCGGCGTTCCGCACGATCAGAAGCGCGCTCCGCAATACGCGTCCGCGAGTATTCGCCGCTGGGCGCCCAGCGTTCTCTGGATAGTCGGTTACGACCCGTATGCGGAATTGACCGAGGCGGCCATCTCGCTGCGCCCGCCCAATTGGACCGGCGCCGATGACCAGCTCTCCGCGGTGCGCGGCGCGCACCTGAACGGCACGAATTTTCGTTACGCGCAGGCTTACGGTGTGTTTCTGGCAGGCGCGCATCTCTTCCGCGCGGATTTTCAGGGCGCATTCATGTCCGAGGCGGATTTCCGCGGCGCGGATCTCGGCCAGGCCAATCTGAAATTCGCGGTGCTGGACCGCGCGCAAATGAATCACGCCAACCTGGACCGCGCCAGCCTGGACGGCGCAAACCTCACGCGCGTGGATCTGCGCGGCGCCAATCTTTCGTATTCATCGCTGGCCAATGCCGAACTGCTCGATGCGCGCCTCGACGGCGTCAGCTTCTACGGCGCGCACGCTGAAAACGCCTCGCTGGTTCGCGGCAATCTGGAAAAAGCCGATATGCGCGAAGCCCATCTGGAAGGCGCTAATCTCGATAGCGCCGATCTGCAGCAAGCCTACCTGTGGTCCACCAAGCTCAGCGGCGCGCATCTGCAGAATGCGCAGCTGGGCACCGCCATATTTATTGACGCCGACTTGCAAGGCGCCGATCTGCGCGGCGCGCATTGCAACGGCACAGTACTGAACGGCGCAAATCTGCAGGACGCCAATCTCGACGGCGCGGACCTGCGCGGCGCGCTGCAATTAGCCGCCTACCAGGTCTGCTCCGCGAAATCCCACCGTGGCGCCACCCTCGACGACACACTGCAACTCCAAGTCGACGCACAATGCGGCACCCCCACCGCCCCGCACCAACCATAATCCCCGCATCTGATCTGGGTCGCGCCCGCTTTAAGTAGCGCCGGCTCGGCCTGAGAGCCTGCCTGCGGCAGGATCGAAGGGCGCCTCGCCGACTCTTTGCAGTTGCCGTTATCCTTCTCTGTGTTCTCCGCTTTTTCTCTGTGTCCTCTGTGTAAATCCTTTGACTTTCTCTGCGTCCTCTGCGTCTCTGCGGTACACGACTTCGCGCAACACCGTCCGCACGCAACACACCACCAGCATAGGTGCGCTACAATTGTTCCCGGAGGAATTCAGATGCATCCCTGGCACGACCTCAGCCCCGGCGAACACGTTCCCCGCGAATTTCAGGCCATCATCGAAATCCCGCTCGGCTCCAGCGTCAAATACGAACTCGATAAATCCAGCGGCATCATCAAAATGGATCGCGTCCTGTACTCCGCCGTGTACTACCCTGCGAACTACGGCTTCATTCCGCAATCGCTCGCCGAAGATCACGATCCGCTCGACGTCCTGGTCCTCTGCCAGGTCCCGGTAACCCCGCTCACCATCATGCACGCCCGCACCATCGGCCTGATGTCCATGATTGATTCCGGCACGATCGACCACAAGGTGATCGCCGTCGCCACCGCCGACCCTGAGTACAACTCCTATCACGAAGCCAGCGAACTCCCTCCCCACAAACTCGCCATGGTCCGCAGATTTTTTCAGGACTACAAACAACTCGAAGGCAAAATCGTCGAAGTGGACGAAATCCTTCCCGCCGCCGTCGCCTATCCAGTAATCGAAGCCGCCCTGGCCCGCTACGACAAACAACGCCGCGCCGGCCATCACAAGAAATAAATCGCAGCCGCTTCTGCCTGCGCGACCGAGGCGGCGCCACCCCCGCCCTTCCTCTACTTCCTCTACCTCCTTTCCCTCCTCTCCCTCTCAGCCTCCAGTGGCGATGAAAAGATGAACTGTCCTACCCTGCCCCATTTCTAGACGTATGGTCAGTTGTTCCGGAGTTTCGCTTGTCCCCATACTAAAAGCGCAGGTCTTGCAGATTCGGAGGTCGTATGACTCGCACCCCTGGAATCGTCTTCGCACTCGTCACCCTAGCCGCCGCGGTTCCCTCCGCCAAAGCGGGCGGCACCGCAAACATTAAATGCGCGCCGAATGAAGATCGCGTGTGGGTCTACGAATCGTTGACCGATTTCAACGTCGCCGCCAAGCTGAAGTGCGGCGAAGCCGGTGCAGATTGTCGAGCGCGTGAAAGGCTACGTGAAAATCGAAACCGCCAGTGGCACCGAAGGATACGTGCTGGACACCTCGTTCCCAAAATCGGTGCTGCCTCCCGCGCCAGTTGAGAAACCGAACGACGTGGAATCCGCAGCCGCCGCCTTCGCCGCCCATCGCGGATCGCGCGCTCCAGACAACTCCCCAAACAACTCCCCAGACAAGTCCATTGCTGCCCCCGCAAGCGCGCATGCCAGCGCTCCCACATTTGTCGCCAGCACCGCGTCGCCCGCAGTTGTAAAGCCGGCCGCGCCCAGCCGAGCGCAGCCGCAAACCACCGTCACGCTTTCGTCGGCAGCGCCTGCTCCCGCAGCTGTCGCAGCCCAACCGTCGCCGATGCGTCCGACGCCAACGGTGACCGCAAAGAATTCAAACTCCGCTTCCAGCACCAGTACCGCTGTCGTCGCGGAAAGTATCGCACCAGCCGCGCCCGCGAAATCCGCGTACACGCCTGCCGCGTCGGCTAAATCTCCTCAACCGTCGCCGGCATCACAACCTGCGCCCGTAAACGTCGCAGCAGCGCCAGTGAGCAATCCGGCTCCGGCCGCGACGGTTTCGCACGCGCCCATCTCCGCCGCCGAACCCGCTTCCTCCGATGCGAACAACGCCAGCAGCATGACCATCGAAACATCCGCAACCCTGCAACCAGTCGCCGATACAACTCCTCGCGCGCCGCTCAGCGTCACGCGACCAGCCGCGAAACGGCCCGTGGATCCAGACGGCGATGAAGATTCCGAAGTAGCCGCCCTCAACAACGAAGAAGCTAACTGCACGCAATATTTTTCTGCCTACGGCCTCTCCGCCAATCAATACAAGTGGCTGGCGCAGAACCGGCACAAAGCCTTCCCCAGCGTCTGCCCCGCTCCCTCGCCCGCGCAGGTGGATTTCGTGGTGATCTTCACTCACGACGTTGCCTTCTACAACGTCACCATGCCCAATGCCGTCCATACCGATCTGAACGGATTTTCAGATTGGACTCCGCTCACCACCGTGGACACCGCCGTGATTTCCGCCTCTGACGCGGACAAAAGCCATCACGAATACGTCTGGGTGTTTCACACCAACCGCGGCGCATTCAACCCCGCGACATTTTCTTCGCGCCGCCGCCCGCTCTATTCCAAAGCCGAAACCAATATGCTCGGCTCGCGCGGTGGCTTCCGCACCGTGATGGACGCGCTAACCTTCATCGAACAAAACGGCACAAACCGCTAGCAACGACGGAACGGCGGAGCTTCAGCGTCGCCGCACCAGCGCATAATATAGGCGAAGTCTGTCATCCCGAGCGAAGCGAGGGATCTGCTTTTCGCTTGAACGCTGGCGAGATTGCGGGCTCCGTGCCTGCCATCCGCGGAAACGTCACGAAAGCTTAAAGAACTTCAACGACGCGGAATTAATGCAATACCGCAACCCTGTCGGCGGCGGCCCATCATCAAACACATGCCCCAGATGCGCATCGCACCTGCGGCAAAAAACCTCCGTGCGCGTCATTCCAAAACTCCGATCCTCGCGCGTCTCAATATTTTCCATCGCAATAGGCTCGAAAAAACTCGGCCATCCCGTCCCCGAATTAAATTTCGCCGCTGCACTGAACAACGCCGTCCCGCAGCACACGCAGCGAAACAAACCCTTCTCATCCAAATCCCAATATTCCCCGCTGAACGCAAATTCCGTATCACCTTTTCGCGCAATTTCGTAAACGCCGCGTCCCAGTTGCGCCTGCCACTCGTCATCGCTCTTGCTGATTCTCGGAACCTGCGTCAGTCCTTGCCTCGCTCCAGCGCTGGAAAATTCCACGATCGCAACGGTCGCCGGCCGGTTATCCGGCGCAGCTTTCACCGCAACCCGCCGCGATTCCGTGTAACGCCAAGCCACCGCGCCAAAAATTGCCGCCCCTGCTCCAAATAGAAACATCCGCCGCGTCACGTCACGCGTTCCATCGCCTTTCGTCTCGCCAGCATCAAACATCGCACGCATCCTGTTCCAAACAGTCCGCAAACACTGCGTAGAACGCATCCTGCCGTCGCTCTCCGATGCACCGCTATGGAAATTGCCCCGAAACAATCACGATGCTGCCCCATTCCCGGACGATCCTGTGTTATAAAAGAGATAGTTTACCCCTTCCGTTTACAACCGTTTCCATAATTGTGTCTGCTCGTGGGGCTCTGCGAGGGGCCTGCGTCATGAAAAAGAAGCGGCTGGGAGAAATCCTCCGCGAACGGAATCATGTTTCCGTTGAAAATCTGGATAAGGCCATTCAGGATCAGCAGGGCAAGCTCGTGCACCTGGGCGAGTTGCTGTTGCAGCGCGGAGCTGTGTCCAAGTCCGATCTGGTCTCCGCGCTCGTCGAAACCTCGCGAATTCCCTATTTTGATTGCAGCAACGTCGAGGTGGACGCCGAAACTTTGGGCTTGATCACCGCCACCATGGCGCGCAGTTGCTGCGCCCTTCCGCTGGAAACAGCCGGCAATAAGCTGGTAGTGGTGATGGCGGAGCCGCAGAATCTGCATTTTCTGGACGAGCTGCGCTTCAAAGCCGGCATGCAAATCTCGCCTCGATTGGGTTTTCGCGCCGAAGTCGAAGCAGCCATTGCCATCAACTACGCTTCCGCGGCATCCGAAGCCGCGGCTGCGGCGGCCACTGCAGCCGCTACCGTCGTCTCCGTGAAGGAAATCGTCCTCTCCGCGGCGGACGCGGAAATGGAATTCATCTCCTCCAGCTCGCAGGAACGCAACGTCGAAGCCATGCGGGAAATGCAATCCGAGCTCCTGCAGAAATCCCGCACCACTCCGGCCGTCATGCTCGTCGCTTCCATGATCAAAGCCGCCGCCGAACGCCGCGCCAGTGACATTCACATCGAGCCGCACTCCGACGATACCGCCATCCGCTTTCGCGTGGACGGAATGTTGCGCGAATACCAGCGCATTCCCAAAGCGCTGCAAAATTCCGTCGCCTCGCGCATCAAAATCCTTTCGGACATGGACATCGCCGAGCGCCGCGCTCCTCAGGACGGCCGCTTCCTGGTGAAAATCGGTGGCCGGCGCATTGATCTGCGCGTTTCCACGCTGCCCACGCAATACGGTGAAAAAGTCGTGATGCGCTTGCTCGAGGGTGACGCCCCGCTGCAGGATCTGGCCAAGCTCGGCTTTCCAAAGTGGATCGAAGAACGCCTCCGCCCCATGCTGCTGCTGCCGCAAGGCATGATCCTGGTCACCGGCCCCACCGGCTCCGGCAAGAGCACCACGCTGTATTCCTCGCTGCTGCTGATCCGCAGGCCCTCGATCAATATCATCACCGTGGAAGATCCGGTGGAATACGCGGTGGCCGGATTGAATCAGGTGCAGGTGAATACCAAAGCCGGATTGACGTTCGCATCCTGTTTGCGCTCCATCTTACGCCAGGATCCCAACGTCATCATGATCGGCGAAATCCGCGACAAGGAAACCGCCGAGATCGCGCTAAAAGCCGCGCAGACCGGACACCTGGTCCTTTCCACCTTGCACACCAACGACAGCGTCTCGGCCGTCACCCGCTTGCTGGACCTTGGCGTCCCAGGTTTTCAAATCGCCACTTCGCTTACCGCCATCATCGCGCAAAGATTAATCCGCCGCCTCTGTGTCTGCTCGAAATCCATGCCCACCTCGCCGGAATACGCCACGCAACTGCTGCAAGCCGGAATCAGCGACCCTCCGGCATTCCACAACGCGCCTAACGGCTGCGAAATATGCGACCTTACCGGCTTCAAGGGCCGCATCGGAATCTACGAAATGCTCGCGCTGGATGAACCCATCCGCGCCTCCATCCGCGAAGGCGGAAACACCGATGAAATCCGCACCCTCGCGCGGCAGGGCGGCATGAGGCTTATGCAGGAGTACGCGCTGGAGCACGTGCGCGACGGCCTCACCACTCTGGAAGAAGTGCAGCGCGTGGTTCCCTTCGCCTCCGTCAGCGCCGTACATTGCGTTTCGTGTGGCCGGGAACTTTCCCCCGCCTTCTTATTCTGCCCGCACTGCGGAACAGAACGGAGCCCCGCCAAAACCATGAAAGCCAGGCGCAGCAACTTGGTGATCCAAGGAGTCGAGGACGAATGACTTTCACCCGAGTAGAAAAGGACTGGGAGACCGCGCGGCTGGCGTTGCGCATCCACAGCATCCGGCAAATCGCCGTGCAATACGAAGGCACCGAAGAGCGTATCATCTCGCGCGTTCCGGACGTCAGCACCACCGGCATGTTCATCAATACCAGCCGCACCTATATCGAAGGCGCGGTGCTGAACTTGAGTTTCTGCCTAGCTCTCTCCGGTCTGGAAGTTCATGCGCGCGGCGAAGTTCGTTACTCCATTCCTGGAGTCGGTGTTGGGGTGCAATTCATTGACATCGCCGAGAACGCCATCCATTCCATCGAACGGGAGATCCAGCTTTCGCGCCGCAGCGAACGCCCGGCGCGCAAAGCGACCAGTCCCAAGGTAACTCGCCTGCGGTTAGCTCGTCGAAAACCACCTCGCCGCAAGCCAACACGCCGCAAACTGTCGAAGTCAAAAGCAACGCCGCGCAAATCCAGGTAACCGGAATCCTCCCTGGAATTACCTTCTTCTATATACGCCATCGTTTCTTGGCAGGCGTATAATGCGGTCCTGAGGAGGTTCACACCATGTCTGACGCAACAAAGAAAGTCCCCTCGCAGGCGGAAATTGAATTTCTTGCTTACCAAATTTTTCTGGAACGCGGCGGCGAGCCCGGCAATGATCTTGCCGATTGGCTCGCAGCCGAAGAACAACTGAAAACGCGGAGCGAAACCGAAGCTCCTGCAGCATCGCGCGCCGACGCCGCGCCTGCTTCGACTCCTATTCGCAAGAGCGCTGCCGGCGCCTGAACACTTTAGTGAAAATCGTGCGACGTGGTTTCCGCCCGCGTGATGGACAACGGCTGAACGCTCTGCACTTTCACGGAAACCACGTTGTCCTGATGCTGTAGCTGGCCTTCGATCAGCAGAAATTGCTGATGCACGATGGTCACGTGGTGTTCTTCATAGACACGCGGCGTCACAATCGCGTTCGCAATCCCGGTTTCATCCTCGATGCTGAGGAACACAAAACCTTTCGCGGTGCCCGGCCTCTGCCGCGCAATTACTCCGCCGGCCACCCGCACATGCGTCCCGTTCGGCAGACGATTGAGTTCGCTGGCCGTAAGAACTCCCTGCCGTTTCATACTCGCGCGATGATATTTCATCGGGTGCGGGCCTACGGTCATCCCTGTCCCGCGAAAATCCGCCACCAGGCGCTCTTCCGGCGTCATCGGCTGCAGAGGTGAATTCGCGGTTGTTTTTCCCAGCGTTATCGCCTTTTCCATTGTGGTCGTTGTCAGCCCGCCTGCCTCCTGCTCGACGCTCGCGCGCACGCTCCATCTCCTCGCATTGCTCCAGCAACGGTCCCGCATTGCGTGCCGCGCGTTCCACTTGCCACAAAGCGTCCCGGCGATGCGCGCCGCGTGCTCCGCTGATAAAATTCAATGCGCCAATTTCCGCCAGCGCCGTCAACTCCGCCTTCCGTATCGCCGGAACGCGCAGCTTCAAATCATCCAGCGAACGGAACGCGCGCGCTTTCCGTCCGCGCACGATTTCCTCCGCAATTTCGCCGCGCAATCCCCGCACGTAGCGCATCCCCAGCCGCACGCTCAGGCCCTCACTCTGCTTTTCCAGCTTGCACAACCAATCCGAGCACGTCACATCAATCGGCCGGATCCGCAGCCCATGCCGCTGCGCATCCTTCACCAGCGTCGCCGGCGAATAAAATCCCATGGGCTGGTTGTTCAGCATCGCCGCCGTGAAAGCGGCCAGATAATGGCATTTCAAATACGCGCTGGCATACGCGAGCAGCGCAAAGCTCGCCGCATGCGATTCCGGAAATCCATACAGCGCGAAAGAAGTGATGGACTGCACAATCGTGTCCTGCACGTGGCCCGTGATGCCCTTCTTCTCCATCCCGCGCCGCAGTTTCTGCTCGATATCCTTCATGCGCTTTTCCGAACGTTTGAAACCCATCGCGCGGCGCAACTCTTCTGCTTCGCCTCCGCTAAATCCCGCCGCGATCATCGCCATGCGCAGCAGCTGCTCCTGAAAAAGCGGTACGCCCAAAGTCCGCGCCAGCACCGGTTCCAATGACGGATGCAAACAAGTAGCCGGCTCGCGCCCCTGCCGCCGCTTCAAATACGGATTCACCATTTTTCCCACGATCGGTCCCGGCCGGATAATCGCCACCTGCACCACAATGTCGTAAAAACGCACCGGCCGCAGCCGCGGCAGGCAGGACATCTGCGCGCGGCTCTCAATCTGGAACATGCCCACGGTGTCGGCCTTGCGCAAAGTTTCGTAAACCACCGGATCGTCCGACGGCAGGCGTCCCAAATCAATTTCTTCGCCGTAATCCGCGCGAATAATCTCCAGTGATTCTTCCAGCACCGCCATCATCCCCAGTCCCAGCAAATCCACTTTCACGATGCCCATGTCCGCGCAATCTTCCTTGTCCCACTGCACCACCACGCGCCCGGGCATCGTCGCCGGCTCCAGCGGCACCACCGAATCCAATTGCCCCTGGCATATCACCATCCCTCCGGAATGCTGGCCCAAGTGCCGCGGCAAATCCTGAAACTGCACGCACAGCTCCAGAAATTTGCGAATCTGCGGATGCGTCAAATCCAGACCCGCATCCTTGAAATGCCGCGCCAGCGTGTCGCTTTCGCTTTTGTATTCCCAGGCGCTCACCAGGCTGGTCAAACGATCCAGCGTTTCGGAATTAAACGAAAGCGCTTTGCCGATTTCGCGCGCCGCGGATTTCCCACGATAGGTGATCACGTTCGCGGTCATTGCCGCGCCCAATTTTCCGTAGCGCTCGTACACATACTGAATCGCGCTCTCGCGCTGGTCACCACTGGGGAGATCCAGGTCAATATCCGGCCACTCGCCGCGCTCTTCGGAAAGAAATCGCTCGAACAGCAGATCCATCCCCACCGGATCCACCGCCGTAATGCGCAACGCGTAGCACACCGCGCTGTTTGCCGCCGAGCCCCTGCCCTGGACCAGAATATTGCGCTCGCGGCAAAAGCGAATAATGTCCCAGACGATCAGGAAATAGCCTTCCAGTCCCAGCCGTTCGATCATTCCCAATTCTTTTTCGATCTGCGCGCGCGCCTTTTCATTCTGAAATCCGTAGCGGTAAATCATTCCTTCCATGGTGCGCTCGCGCAGAAAATGCGCCTGCGATTTGCCGTCCGGCACCGGATACCTGGGAAACTCGTACCCCAAATCGTGCAAATCGAATTGCAGGCGCGCGGAAAGCAGCTGGGTATTGGCGATAGCCTCGGGAAGATCCGCAAATAAACGCGCCATCTCCTCCGGCGATTTCAAATAACGTTCCGAATTGCGCCCCAGCAGGCGCCCCGCGGTTTCCAGAGTGCGGTGATGACGCAGGCAGGTAAACACGTCCAGCACTTCGCGCCGCTCCGGCTGCGCGTAACACACGCCGTTCGTCGCCAGCAGCGGCAGGCGCAATTTCCGCGCGATTTCCACCGCCGCGTGATTGCGCGCTTCTTCGGCGCGATCAAAATGCCGCTGCAATTCCACGTACACATTTTCGCGCCCGAAAATTTCGCAAAGCTGCCGCACGCACGCCAATCCATTTTCCACGCCGCCGCGCGCGAGCGCATGCGCCAGCGGCCCTTCCTTCCCTCCCGTCAGGCAGATCAGCCCCGCGGCTTTTTCGCCCACCTCTTCGTCCGACACTTGCCCTTCGCCCTTGCGCGCGCGCAATTTCATGCGCGTAATCAGCTGGCACAAATTTTGGTATCCCGCGCGCGTTTCGACGAGCAAAGGGTAGCGCCATCCCGCCGCGGATGTCACTTCCGCCCCGATATGCGCGCGCACGGAAATTTTCTTTGCCGCCAGATAAAATCGCGGCGCCCCATACACGCCGTCGCGATCCAGCAGCGCCATCGCCGCCATCCCGCGCTCCGCACACCTCTCCGCCAATTCCTCGGGTAGAGACGCCCCCTCCAGAAAACTGAAAGCCGAGCGAGCATGTAGTTCCGTGTACATGAGCATTCATCTCGTTAAAAAATGGGCTCGTTGGCCGCATTGGTGAGTAGTGATTGGTGAGCGTTCATTTGTATCGAATAGAAAAAGTGAGGTGATTTGTGACGAAGTAATTTGTTTTGTGTGAATTGCAAAAACCGGGGTGCGAGAAAGGCGTTTGCTTGCATCGAATAGGAAAAATGAAGTGGTTTGTTTTGTGTGAGTTGCAAAATTGGGGAGTGGTTCATTTGTATTGAATAGAAATTGGGGTTTTGGGAGGCAGAGGGCGCGGAGGAAGGCAAAAGATTTTACACAGAGAACACGGAGAAAAGCGGAGGGCACAGAGAAAGAAGGAGATATCCCTGCCTGCGGCGGGCAGGCTTCGGCCGGCATGGGGCAAACGCGCCGGTTTCCCTTCGCAAAATGGTTCAGGGCAAGCCCTTCGCAGAATTCGCTCAGGGCAAGCAGGATGATGATGCTTGTCGCATAGTCAGAGGCGCAGAGGGCGCTGGAGGGGCGGCGACCGGCTGGGAGCGCCGGGGAGTGGGTGCTGGATCGGCCGACGGTGATGTTCGAGATTTTCACAGATTCATCATCCTCTTGTGGCGGGCGAAAAGCAAAAGGTAGTGTGTGTACATTCCTGCTGCCCGATGAAGGGCGCCGCTTTTGAGCCGGTGCGGCGAGTGCGCAATGGGGCGGCGATGGAATTTGCCACACCGTTCAATCGTACATACCGCGCACAAACCAACTGCGGCACGTTGCGTCGTAATAAACGCAATACAAGCCCGCGCGCATGTGCGCTGGCGCATCCGGCACCGGCACGATCGCCTGCCTGTTCGCTGACACATTCAAATGCGCGCCCGCACTTCTACCCGTACTTCTACCGGCACTGCTACTCGCACTTCCACCCACACTTCCGCCCGCATCCCCGCCAGCAAACTGAATCTCCAAATCCCATTCCTCCTGCTGCCAGGCATCTCCACGCCACCAATCCCCCGAAATCCGCCATGGCCCCGACGCCGTCACCACGCGCCCATACAAAGCGCGGAAAAATATTTTCACCGGGCGCCCTTCGCGCAATTCCACCCGCGCCGCCAAACGCGGCCGAAAAATCCGGCAACCCGTCGCCGGCCTGCGCGCAACAGCAGCCCCGCCATCGCCGCCCGGCGCGGATTTCTTGCTCGCCTTGCCCCGCGCCCTCGTTTCATTCGGCTGCGCAAAAAACTTGTTCATCCGGAATTCCCCCGGCCGATGCGTATCCGTCAATTCCGGCGAACCGATATTCGCGTTGCCCACCAGCTTGGCCAGCCGCGCCACGGTCAACTCCAATTTTTCCGGGTCCGGCGAATTGGGCACAAATAATCCATGCTGCGTCGAGCGCGGCCGCCCCGGGTCCGCCCCCAGCGTAATTTTTACGATCGCGCCGGGAGGAGGATCCGCCTGCAACTGCAAGCGCAGCAATTTCAAGAGCATCTTGGAATCCCGCATGGGGACCGGCAGATGCAAAACCTTCTCATACGTCTTCGCAGCCGCTGCCGTTTCCACTCCCACTCCCGCCGCCACAACATTTTTCCCGCGAACCGGCTCCTCCTTCTCGAATGCATCCCCCAAATCAAAGCGCACACGAATCGCCGCAGCGCTCAAAGCCCGCGCCGCCAATCGCGCGCACACCTGATCCAGCAATCGCCCCAGCACAAACGCCAGCGGCTCCAGATCCTCCACCGCGTCATCCAATTCCATCTCTTCTTGCAAAATTTCCGCCGGCTCTGCCAGCACCAACGCACGCGCATGCGCCCCGCGCGCCAGTTCCTGTAAACGCACTCCTTCCTGCCCCAATCGCTCCGACAATTCCAGCACCGGCAACGCCGCCAGCGCTGCGCACGTGCGTATGCCCCAGCGCTGCAGCGTTTGCAAAGCTTCCGCCGAAGGCGCGAGCGCCTGCACCGGCAAGCCGCTCAAATACCGCGCTTCCTCTCCCTGCGGAATCACGGTAATTCCCGCAAAGCCGCGCGCCGCGTGCACCGCCACTTCCAGATTTGCGGACACCGCCACATGCACGCGCAAATGCAGCGCCGCCGCGCGCCGCGCAAATTCCCGCGCGATATTTTCTTCCGCGCCAAATAATGAATGCAGCCCGGCCAGATCCGCCAGGATCGTGTCCTGCGCGTGATCTTCCACGCGCGGAGACATGGACCATCCCAGATCGAGCAGCGCCGCATGCGCCGCCTGCTCCTGCGCGCGCGAACGCCGCCGAATTTCCACTGCGCACAATTGCGCCTGCGTTTGCGCCATTCCCAATTGAATTCCCGCGCGCCACGCCGCATCGTTCGCCGCCACCACATGGATCAATGGCGCGGTGCCATCCACAAGCGCCACGGGTTTGTTATGCAGTTCGGCTTCAGCGCGCAGCACCGCCTGCACCATGAAATTCGCAACGTGAATAGCAGCAAACGCCATATTTTTTATTCACAATCACCAGCGAACAGAAAACCAATCGGAATCCTCTACCCTGCGTAAAAAATGCGTTTTTTTAGACTCTGTGTGGCAAAGGCAAAATCTGTACTTCAGCGGCTGAAGCCGCGCTGACCTTGCTATGTTTACGTCGTGGCCCTTCAATCCTGCCGCCGGCAGGCTCTCAGGATGAACTAAAGCCACGACCTACAAAGACTTCCGAGTTGCCACACAGACTCTTTAGGGGATCGGAGCTTTAGCTCCGACAATCCGTCCTGTCTTGCAATGGGCTTTAGCCCCTGAGGAAAGGTTCGAGCATTTTCAGCAATACACCATGCATCCGTGAAAAATTATTTCCGCTTGGCTGCAATCGGCAGGCTGAAAAAATCCCAATCCATCCGCGTCGTAAAAATTCCTGTGCTGGCTGTCCCGGCTGCCGCGGCAAAACCGCCGCGAAAATATCCCGCGTTCCCTTTCTGCATGCGCGAACGCGACACTTCCCCCCGCGCGCTCGTTCCTTCGAGCAACCATCCCCAAGGCAGCCGCGAATAATCCTCTGCACGTGCCCCCGCACCTCCCGCCGCGCCCTCCAGCGGCATCCGCGACCAACCCGCCGCTCCCGCCTCCAGCCGCAATCCCAACGAAGCGCAGCTCTTCGCGTTCGATTCCTGCTCCAGCAGCATCAAAATCGTCGGCGTATCTTCCACCGCGCGCCGAAAACGGAACCAGGAATCCAGCGGCACGTGGCGCACCAGCCGCGGCGCGATATCGCTCAAGTCCACGGCAATCAATCCGAAGCCTCCGCCCTGCAACAATAAATCCGTCGCGCGCAGCGTCTGCTCCACATTCCGGCAGCGCACCCACAATAATTTCCGCAATTCCACTCCGGCCGCTGCCGCCGAATGCGGATCAAACGCATCTCCACCATCAATCAACGCGCAAGATTCTTCCTGCGCGGTGCGCGCGCTCAGGGCCGAAAGCAGCAAACTGGTGCGCCCCGAACACGACGGCCCAAAAATTTCCGTCAGCGCGCCGCGCGGCAAGCCTCCGGTCAATAAATCAATTTCCGGAATGCCGCTGGAAACAGTGACCACCTCCTGGCGGTCGCGATAATTGAACGGTGCAACCACGCGGCCCGCCAGAGCGAGTTCCACCTGGGAGCGCAGCGCGGCAAAGTTGGCAGCCATGGTCGGGTCAATTGTCAGGGAGCAAAAGCGCGTCGCAATCTTCGCTTTTTGTTCGCCTAGGGGAATTCTCCACCACTCCCCCGCGATTGTCAATCACCCGCCCCTCTCGTTGTGGATCACTCAGGTTTTCGGTTGGAACAGACAAGCTTGCGTCGCTCAAATCTGCCAGGAGATTCTGACTTTGTAGCGGCCAGCTCGCGAAGCGGGACGGGCGTAGTTGACTTAGGAAATCCCAGAACGACTGACAACTCAAAATTGCGGCAATCTCCCTTCTCGGCTGCCTGCGAAATGGTCGTCGTCTGGCCGTCGGCTGGGCACCAGAAGACGAAACTGTCGAAGCCCGCGCGGCCGCGGTTTCTTTGGCGCAATTGTCGATCGTTGTGCGCTTACTGGGCTAGCGTGAGGAGCGGTTTGCCTTTCTCGACGATGTAGGTGGACACTGCTGCGCTGTTGCCGCTGCTGACATTCTTCGCGGTGTGCACCGTTCCGGCGGGGATGAAGAAGACTTCGCCGGCCTTGACCGTCACCGGCGGCTGGCCCTCGATCTGAAAGTCCAGGGTACCTTCGAGGACATAGACGAGCTCTTCGCCCGGATGCGTGTGCCTGGGGACCGCCGCTCCAGGGGGAAAATCGGCGCGCACCTGGACGGCCTCGCGTCCGGGGATGCTGAGATCGTGCCGCTGCAGTTCGATGCGCTTGATGCCCGTCTGCTGCGAGCGCGCCACGCGCAGCGCCAAACCGCTGGCGACGATCAGCAACGCTACTGCCAGGATTCGAGCCGTTTTCATGTGAGTCTCCTTTTGCCTTCTGCGTATGCGCTGCGGACGATTCGGGTTCTGCTACGCGCGCATTTCGTCCCCGGTATCAAGGTGCGTAATGGGTGAAGACGTAGTCGTTATCTTTCGCGGGAATGTGGCAGGGGAAGCAGGCCTCGTGCAGCGCCTTGTCACCCGGCTTTTCGCCCGTAAAGTCAGCGAAGCCCCAGCCTCCCGTCGCGGCGTACTTCTTTGAGTCCTTGACCATGAACTGAACGTTCATGCGGGACGCCACAACGAAAGATTGAGCGCCGGGGAACGGACCGTCCAGGACTTTGTTGTTGAATTCCGACGCGACACGATTCCAATGAATCGCGGCAATGATGCTGCCGTCTGGAAACGGGAGCGTCCCTTCCTTGAACGCCTTGATCGCTATTTCGTTGCCGAGTTGGGCGCGTATCTGGTCGGTCTTGGGTGGGATTAGAAGGTTGGCCACGGCTATCACTTTCCAATCGCGGTATCCGGCGGGGATTTTCACTCCGTAAATCGGGGAGGCGTCTCCGTTGGATTGTCCAGATGCGTGGGGGATGTGGGTGAGAATCACGGCCACGGTCGCGGCTGCAAGCAGCAAAAAACCGATGCGTTTCATCGCGTTCCTCCTTTTAGAATTTCCAGCACCGCTCCTCGCTTTGTGTAGTTACGCGTCCGCTCACTTCGGCAGTTCTGTGCCGGCCTGCTCCGCCACCATATATTTGGCGTACCAGTCGGGCCAGTTCGCATCTCGCTCGCCGGTGCGCTTTTCGTGTTCGCCGTGCGCGGCCTCGGCGCGGCGCATGGCATTCGCCAGATCGTTCACCGAGGCGAAGGTTGTGGTCGCGGGGTCAACGCGTCCGGGCAGGCGCGCGGTGATTTCCTGCAACAGCCAGCCATTGCCGTCCGGATCTTTGAACGAGGCAAACGAACGATAACTGCGATGCTCGGGATCCGGACCGCTGACGCGAACGCTTCCAAACAGGTAGGTCTCGTCGCTGCCCGCATACACGCCGGCGTTGTGGAACACTTCGCTGACCTGTACGCCGCGATCGAGCAATGCTTTGCGCGCGGCGACGATGTCGGAGACGATCAGGTACAGGCCCTGCGCGGAGCCCGGTGCGGCCGCGGTGACGTTCTTGCCGATGATGACCGAGGAGCCGGAGCCAGGCGGAGTTAACTGGATCACGCGGTACCCTTTACCGTCGTCATAGTCGGCGTCAAGCCGCCAGCCGAGCTTCACGTAAAACGTTTTGGCGCGGTCCGCATCCGAAACGGGGATGACGACAATCTCGAACTTCATGTCGCCTGTCGCGACGGCGGGGTTCATGCCAGGGACTGCGTTCGTGCTCATAATTGCCTCCCGAGTTTTGTGATTGATTTACCTTCATTGCCACCGAGCAGGGTGAGCGATAGCTCCAGCAGAAATGCGCGCCACTTCCAAGAGACGGCGGCGTGAAATTTCCATCGCTTTTGCTTCCTTCATGGTTGCTCTCCCTCTGAATAGTTTTGCGGGTTTTTATTTATGCAGCGGTTGATGTGCCGGAATGCCGAAGAGGGCGCCAAGGAGGACGCCAAGGATTCAGTGCACGCTCCCTCAGCGGGTGCGAATCTGACTCAGCTCATTCTCATTGTCAAGAGCAGGCTCGTGAGCACAGCAGCTGTCCGCTCACGCGAATCACCGGGCGCTAAACCTTCAGGCAACTAGTGGCTGGCGCAACACTGTCGCGGCCGATTGCTAGTGGCGAGCAGGACGGCAAAGCCCAGCCTGTTTCTCATTTCGATACACTCTCCGCGAATACCTGCTGCATCTTTCCTCCAGATGAAGGATTTTACTTCCGTCCTCCACTGCCTCTCATCAGTGGACGGCAACCCAAATTTGGTCGCCAAGCCGCCGCGCGCAGCGTCCAGTTGTGCCGTCGGCCGGCTGCGATCACCGCAAGGGAGATAAATGGAATTCGGTTCAGGCGTGCGTATCGGCCCCTTCGAAGTCTTTGCTCCGCTGCAACCCGCCGTCTCGATGGTCCGCCACTACGGCGAGCATCACTTCCCCGGCAGATTGATCGTCGTGGAGGGAATTGACGGCTCCGGAAAATCCACCCAGCTGAGCCTGCTGCACAAATGGCTCGAAGCAAAAGGTTACGGCGTGGTTTTCAGCGAATGGAATTCCTCTCCACTGGTGAAAGACACCACCAAGCACGGCAAAAAGAAAAAGCTGCTCACGCCCGCTACTTTTTCTCTAATTCATTCCACGGATTTTGCCGACCGCACCGAGCACAGCATTCTGCCGCTGCTGAAAGCCGGCGCCGTGGTGTTGTGCGACCGCTACGTCTATACCGCCTTCGCGCGCGACGTGGCCCGCGGCATGGATCGTGATTGGGTGCGCGAACTCTACGGATTCGCGGTGAAACCCGCGATCGCGTTCTATTTTCGCGTTCCCCTCGAGACCGCCATCCATCGCCTGCTCGATGGCCGCGACGGCTTCAAATTCTACGAAGCAGGCATGGATCTGAATCTGGCGGACGATTCCGTGGAAAGTTTCCGCATGTTTCAGGGCCGCATTTTGTCGGAATACGAAAAAATGATTCCGGAATTCGGCCTCACCGTGGTGGACGCGACGCTCCCCATCGAAGTCCAGCAAGCGCAAGTGCGCCAAATCGTGAAAGCACACTTGGATAAAGCCAAGGAATTGAGGGTACAAGCATGAGAGAAACCTACGGAAGGCTTCTGCCGGAGATGCGCCTGGGCGATCTCGCCGGAAAATTGATCGTCATCGAAGGCACCGACGGCGCCGGACGCAGCACCCAGATTGACTTGCTGAAACCGTGGCTGGAAGAGCTCGGCCACGCGGTAGTGGATACCGGCATGACGCGCTCGCCGCTCGCCGGTGATGGAATTCGCCGCGCGAAAGAAGGCAATAATCTCGGCCGCGTCACGCAGGCTTTGTTCTACGCGACCGACTTCGTGGACCGCCTGGAAAATGAAATCGTGCCGGCATTGCGCGCGGGATTCATCGTGCTCACGGACCGCTACATTTACTCGCTGATGGCTCGCGCCATCGTGCGCGGCATGGACCCGCGCTGGATTCGCAGCATCTATAGCGTCGCGCTCAAGCCGGACGCCGTCTTCTATTTGCGCCTGGGCATTGATCAGCTGCTACCGCGCGTCGTCTTCAGCCGCGGCTTCGATTACTGGGAATCGGGAATGGACCTATATCCGGGCCACGACATGTTCGACAGTTTCTGCAGCTATCAAGCCGCGTTGCTCACCGAATTCGATCGCCTGAGCGCTGAATTCAATTTCCAAATGGTGGATGCCGCAGCCGATGCCAGAACCGTCTGCGCCCACCTGCAAAAAAATATCCTGCATCTGCTCGAACGCGACTCGCGCAAAAACTTCATGTCGCGCCTCTACAACGATTCCACCACAACCCCGCAACCAGTCGACACAAGCCTATTCGCCGCAGCGCCAGCAGCAGCCACACCAAGCACCAACGGTAATGGTAACGGCAACGGCCACCATCATCACGTCGCACACCCCGGCCAATAGGTGCCCTTGCTTTTGAATTTGTGAATCGCCCTACAGTGCGATTCATCCTTCGATTCGGCGGTGCCGAATCGAAGGGTAACGGCCGCCTGCTTTCTAGGCGGGCGTAATTGACTTTGCTCTCGACGTTGCTTTCGTCACTGCTGTTGCTGCTGTTGCTGCGCAAACTCCGCCATCGTTTCTGCGCTCAACGGCTTCGATCGAATCACCGTCGTAGGCGGCAACTCCTCCGGTTCCGGCGCATCCATCGGCGACACCGCCACCATCACGCTCAGCTCGCTCGACGCGTCGCCCTTGTACACTCCGCGCGTCGGCGGCACGTCCGCATAATCCCTGCCCACCGCCACGCGAATATGCCGCTCGCAACCCTGCAAATTGTTTGTCGGATCGAACGCCACCCAACCCAAATCCCCTAAATACGCTTCCACCCACGCATGCGTCGCGCCCGCCGCCGACCGGTCGTGCGCCTTGTCCGCGTGATACAGATACCCGCTCACATAGCGGCAAGGAATTTTCAGCCCGCGCACCAGCGTAATCATAATGTGCGCGAAATCCTGGCACACGCCGCGCCGCGCCTCCAGCGCATCGTCAATCGGCGAATCCACGTTCGTGGTGTTCGGGACGTAATCGAACATCTCATAAAGCCGCGCATTCAATTCCTGCAGCAGTGCCAGCGGCGTACCGCGTCGCTGCAATTCCAATTCGCCCGCAAGCTTTTCCAGCAGGTCGGTGGGAGCCGCGTACTGGCTCGGCAGCAGCATCTCCCAATAATCCGTTTGCGCCACACGTGCGTCCAGATCGCTCCAATCGCCCGCATCGTCTGCCGCGAAATCCTGCGCCGGCAGCACGTCCACAATCGCCTGCGCGGTCACTTCAATCAGCGCGTGCTTCTGAGGGATATCGAAGTGATGCACCGCATTGCCGTAAAAATCGCGGTACATCATCATCGTCGCCCGCGGCTGCACCTCCAGCGTAAAACTCAGACAGCGCTGACGGAAATCCGTGCGCGGTTGCATGCGCACTTCCATCACGCTTTCCCGCACCGCGGGCTCGTAGCGAAAACTCGTAATGTGCCGCACTGAATAAGCCATTTTCTCCGTCCGCGATGCCGTTACGCGTTCCCTGCTTCCCTGGCTCGCCCTACGACGCCAGTTCCGACTCAATCGAATAATCAAAATAAATCTGATGGATCGCCGCGTGAATCTGCGCGCACTCACCGCGCACATTCTCCAGATACGCATGACCGCCGTCCGTCATCACTTCCTCAATCTGGCTGTAGCTCAGCTGCGCACGCATCCGCCCCGCAATGCGCGTCGGCAATTTTTCCCGCCGCTCCGTCAACTCCCCGATAATGTGCAGCGCCGCGTTCACGCGATCCACCGAAAATCGCACCGAATGCGGAAAGTCCGGATTCAGCAGCAAAAATTCCGCCACCCGTAAAGGACGTATCTCCGCCGAATAAGCCTTGCAATACGCCTCGAACGCCACGCAAGCCCGCAGCAATCCCACCCATCCCAGATACTCCGCGCCCTCCACCGCCTGGTCCGCCGGATTCGCCACGCGCTTGAAATGCGTCTCCATCAACGCTGCCAGCGCGTCCGTCCGCTCCACATATCGCCCCAGCTGAATGAACTGCCAGCCTTCGCCGTGGCTCATCGTCCCATCGGTAATCCCCTGGAACAGATGCGCGCCCTCCTGCACCGTCTGAAAAAATGCGTGCGACTTCAGCATCCAAGCTTCTTCAGGCCACGTCTCGATCACTTCCAGATACAAGCGGTTCAACTGTTCCCACATTTCGGAGCTGCACTGTTCGCGCACATGCCGCAAATTCTCCCGCGCCGTGGCAATGCAAGAAACAATCGAAGAAGCATTCGTCCGGCTGAACACCAGCATATTAATCAGCCGCGTGGGATCTACCGGACCCTGCGCCGCAGGCATGCGCAGCGCCTCCAGCAGAAATCTCCAGCGCCCCAATCCCGCTTCCGGCGATTGGTCCAGCCACAACTGCATCTCCACATCTAATAAACGCGCCGTCTGCTCGGCGCGCTCCAGATAGCGGCTCATCCAGTACAAACTATCGGCCACGCGCGAGAGCATCCCCGCGTCCCGCTGCATGCTGCGCCCGAAATAATTTCGCGGAGGTCTCATGGTCTACGCCAGCGGCCCTCCCGCCACACCTTTCCACACGTCATCAGCGATCTGCGCCGTGCGCTCGTCTGCATTCCCCGCGCGCAGCACCCAGGTATCCTTGCTGCCGCCGCCCTGCGAAGAATTCACCACCAGCGATCCCTTGCGCAGCGCCACGCGCGTCAAGCCACCGGGAACTAGAGTCACTTTCTCGCCCATCAAAATGTACGGACGCAAATCAATGTGCCGCGATTCCACTTCGCCATCAATCAAACAAGGCGCGCAGGAAAGCGCCAAAGTCGGCTGCGCGATATAGTTCCGCGGGTCAGCCAAAATCCGCGCGCGAAATTCCTCGCGCTGCTGCTTCGTGCTCTGCGGCCCGATCAACATTCCGTAGCCGCCCGACTCTCCGACGGCCTTCACCACCATCTCCTCCAGATTTCCCAGCACGTGCTGCCGCTGCGCCGCGTCCGTCAACATATACGTCGGCACATTCGGCAGAATCGGCTCTTCGCTCATGTAAAATCGAATAATATCCGGAACGTAGGCGTACACCGCCTTGTCATCCGCCAGTCCGGTGCCGATGGCATTCGCCAAACTCACATTCCCCGCGCGATACGCGTTAAATAATCCCGGCACGCCCAGGAACGAATCCCGCCGGAAGCACAACGGATCCAGAAAGTCGTCATCGACGCGCCGGTAAATCACGTCCACGCGCCGCGGCCCCGCGGTTGTGCGCATATAAACCACGTTGTCGTGCACCAGCAGGTCGCGCCCTTCCACCAACTCGATGCCCATCTGCTGCGCCAAAAACGTATGCTCGAAATAAGCGGAATTGGAAACGCCAGGAGTGAGCAGCACCGTCACCGGGTCCTGCGCATAAGCGCAATTTTCCGGCGCCAGCGTGCGCAAAGTGGAAAGCAAAGCCTGCGGATAGTGATCAATCGGCGAAACTCCGTAATCGCGGAACATTTTCGGAAACACGCGCTTCAAGGCCTTGCGGTTCGCCAGCATGTACGAAACGCCGCTCGGCACCCGCAAATTATCTTCCAGCACCACGAAATTTCCATCCGGCAACCGCACCAGATCCGTGCCGCAAATACTCACGTAAATGTCTCGCGGCACATTCAACCCGCGCATCTCGCGCCGAAAATGTTTGCAGCTGTAAATCAGCTCACGGGGCACAATCCCTTCGCTCAGAATCCGCCCTTCATGGTAAATGTCGCGCAAAAATAAATTCAGCGCGGTCACTCGCTGCGTCAATCCCTTTTCGATTTTGGCCCACTCAACGGCTGGAATAATACGGGGAATCAAATCGTTTGGAAAAATCCGCTCGGTCCCTTCCTTGCTGCCGTACACCGTGAAAGTAATTCCTTCGTGCAGAAACGTCAGGTCGGCCGCCTGCTGGCTCTTGCGCAATTCTTCCGGAGGCAGCCCCACCAGCGTCCGATGCAGCGCCTGGTAGTATTCGCGCGGCACGCCGGGCGCGCCGAACATTTCGTCATAAGCCGTGTCGAATTGGTATTTCACAAATGGGCGGGAACTTCCGTACGGTGATGGGACGGCCGCTGCGGTCATCAGTCCTTCCGTGCTGCAACATCTCGCCCGGAAATCTCGGTACCGCGTGCCCTGAAAATCTGTCTTGATTCTGTGGTAGCCCGGGTCCGAGCTGTTGCGAGAGCTTCACTGTAGATACCGCCAGCGTCCAGGTCCAATCCAAATTGCTGATAACTCCGATAAATCCTAGCGTTTTAATGAAACCAGGATTTGGACGTGGTAGCGGCGCACTTCAGTGCGCCATCGCTGTCGGGGCACGGAACAATGGCGGTCTGAAGACCGCCGCTACAAAGGCCTTCCCGCCATCCTGCGAATCCGCGGATCCCGAAACACATCCGCCTCATCCGTGCTGCGCGTGGAAAATTCCGAAACAATCGCCCCCCGCGGCCCCGCCTGAAACCAATGCGGGGTGTCCGGATAAATCGTGTACTGCTCCCCAGGCTCCAAATGAACCTCATGCCCCACGGTGTAATACGCCACCGACCCAGCCGGTGGCAAACATCGCGGCGCCGCAGTCCTCTCCCCCGGCACATACAGCGAAACACTTCCCCAGCGGCACCTAAAAGTTTCTTCCTTGCCCGGCACGCCGCGAATCGTCGGGTGCCAATGTTCCGGACAAGTCTGCCCCGGAATCATCACCAACTCTTTCGCGCACACCCGCTCCGTATTCACATAAGTCAAAATCTGCAACCCCGTCGTCGCCAGCTCGCCCAAACCAAAATCCGCCACTTCCATCCGCTGCTGCTCTTCGGGCGTGATCAAAATCCCCGCCCCCCGCAGCAGTTCCGCGGCAGCCAGCGCAATTTCCAGGTTCTTCATCGCATCCTCGCTAACCTTATACAACATCACCGCAACAATTCCGGCGCCCCATCTTTAGGAAACAACGCCCCGCGTGGCAATTGAATATCAAATTGCTCACCGTAACCGGAAAACGTCACCGTTCCCCGTGGCTTAGCCAAATCACCTTCTACATATTTCGTGGGCAGCCGATCGATCGTCCCGATCCACACGGTATGCAGAGGAATCGTCAACGCTTTGTCCTCGACCTTCCAGACTTCGCTGGAAACTCCGTCCACCGTTTCGCTGCCCAGCGGCGTGATCATCGCCCCGTCCTCGGTGGCGTATAGCGAAAACGGCGGAAGGATGCGTTCCTGGTCGGCGCTGAAGTAGCGCACGCCCATTTTTTTTCGATCTGGTCCATCCAGCAGTCGCGTGCAAGCCCTTAGATTCGCAGGACGGTGCTCCGCGTTCCACATCACGTCCAGCGCGTCAGCGGAGCGATGGAACAGCAGTGTGTCCGTCGCGATGAACTCCGTCTTGCTGGGGGGATTGTCTTTTGTTTCCAGGTAATGTGCGATGTTTTTATCGCATTGAAATTGCGCGTCAGTCTCCGTGCCGCCGTCTTGGCCCGTCACGATGTGCGCGCGAAACGAGCGCACCTTTGTTCAACTCCGCTTCCGACTGCAAAAAAATCTTCCGCCCATCCACTGCAGGCTTGCCGCCACACCCGCCAGAGCAAAGCGCCACAGCAAGCGCCACCAATCCCCATGCAGGATTTTTCATCGCGCCACCTCGTCAAAAGGATAGGCCCAGCGACACTATAGGGCGCAGCCCTGTCCTGCGGTGGGCTTGATTTGCACACTTGTGCCGTCAATCTCAATGACCATGGCGTTTAAAGGAAAAGTGGCGGGCCTGAGAGGAGTCGAACCTCCGACAACCTGGTTCGTAGCCAGGTGCTCTATCCAGCTGAGCTACAGGCCCGCCGAGACGACACATGCGTTCCCACTAGATTACGACACACGGCCCGCGACTTCAACAGCCTCCGGCAATTGGCAATGTCCCAAGTTGACGCGTTGGCGGTCTTGTTGCATAAAGAAGAGCAAAGGAAGGCCCCATGGACGCAAAAGTGAAAATGACCTCGATTGGCCCGCCCGTGCCGGAGTTGCCGGTAGCTGATGTCGAGCGCGCGCAACAGCATTACAGAGATGCGCTCGGCTTTGAGATTGGATGGCTTTACCCAGGCAAAGAGATTGGGGCCGTCTCACGCGATCATTGTGCGATATTCTTGCGCAAGAGGCAGCCGCCGTTCGAGCCTGCCGTTCACTGGATATACGCTGAAGATATCGAGGCGTCGTACCAGGAACTGAAGTCATTAGGTGCGAACATCGTGGATCCCCTGCAAACCAAACCTTGGGGATTGCGGCAATTCACGGTACAAGATCTGGACGGGAACCTCTTCTATTTCCACCACGACTAACCGGACGTCGCATCGCAGGCCGTTCTGCAACAAGTCCAGCCAGGCTGTAGCACCGGCATGGAACCGTATTTGCCGGCGCAACACCGCGCCCCACAAAATCCACATCCTACCCTCGATGCGGAACTGTTCACCGCGCTGTCACGCTCCAGTAACAATCACCCGTTAGTTTCGCCACCTGAATCTCCAACACAATTAGGGGTGACGAATGGCGGCAGGAACCTCAGTTCTCGATTCCAAGATGGCGGCGGGCCCCGGAAGAATTGGCATTCTCATTGGCGTGCTCGTGCTGCTGGCCGGACTCGTCTACGTCGGGAGCCACCTGCTCGGAGACCTATCGGGCGTACATGCCGAGAGCTGGCTGCCCTACGCACTGCTCGGCGTCGCGCTCCTCACCGCCCTCGCATTCGAATTCGTCAACGGTTTCCACGATACCGCCAACGCCGTCGCCACCGTCATCTACACGCACACCATGGAACCGCACGTCGCCGTGGTCTGGTCCGGCATGTGGAATTTCCTGGGCGTGCTGGCCTCCAGCGGCGCGGTAGCCTTCGGTATCGTCTCCCTGCTCCCCGTGGAATTGATTCTGCAAGTCGGCGGACGCGCCGGCTTCGCCATGGTCTTCGCGCTGCTCGTCGCGGCGATTATCTGGAATCTCGGCACCTGGTGGTTCGGACTTCCCGCCTCCAGCTCGCACACGTTAATCGGCTCCATCATCGGCGTCGGCATCGCCAACCAACTAATGTCCGTTAAGTCCGGCACCAGCGGCGTGGATTGGGGCCAAGCCACCAACATCGGAAAGTCGCTGGTCCTCTCTCCCATCGTCGGCTTCGTCTTTGCCGCGCTTCTGCTAATCGTCAGCAAAAAACTGATCCCCAACAAGGAACTGTACCAAGCGCCAAAAGGAAACGAGCCACCCCCGTTCTGGATTCGCGTCCTGCTCATGATCACTTGCACGGGCGTGAGCTTCTTCCACGGCTCGAACGACGGCCAAAAAGGCATGGGCCTGATCATGCTCATCCTCATCGGCACCGTGCCCACGGCGTACGCCGTCAACCACGCCGTCACCTATCAGCAGACGCAGGATTTCGTCGCGGTCTCCACGCAGACCGCGGACATGCTCGGTCATTACGTATCGCCGAATGCCGTCATTGGCGACGCACGCGAGGAAGTCACCGATTACATTCGCAGCAAACAGTTCACGCCCAACACCATGCTGGCCCTGCGCGAACTCGTGAACGGCATCGGCACGGAAATGGCTCTCTACCACGAACTCAAAGCCGTCCCGCAAGACAAAGTCCGCAACTTCCGCAACGACATGTACGTCGTCAGCGAAGCCCTGCGCCTGATGAACAAGACTCACCAGCCGGCATTCTCCACGGCCGACGCCGCCGTCCTTGCCAACTACAAGAAGCACGTTGATAACGCCACAAAATTCATTCCCACATGGGTGAAAGTAGCCGTGGCTCTCGCGCTCGGCATGGGCACGATGATCGGATGGAAGCGCATCGTAGTCACCGTCGGCGAAAAAATCGGCAAGGATCACTTAACCTACGCGCAAGGGGCCGCCGCGGAAATCACCGCCATGGCCACCATCGGCGCCGCCGATTGGTTCGGCTTACCTGTCAGTACCACGCACGTGCTTTCTTCCGGCGTCGCCGGCACCATGGCCGCCAATCATTCCGGATTGCAAATGAGCACGGTGCGCAACCTGGCCCTGGCTTGGGTGCTCACGCTGCCGGCATCCATTTGCCTCGCGGCGAGCCTCTTCTGGCTATTCAGCAAAATCGGCAGTGGAAGTTAAATCACAATCGTTAAATTGCAGCAATATTGCGGAAAATCAAGGGCGGAACCCAGCTTCCGAAGCAGGTCTTTCACGCATTGCTCGTAGTCACTAGAAATGTTTTTCTGTTGATGTTTGCAAGCTTGTGGCTGGTCCACGGGCGCGTCTCTCTCTGCGCGCAGGAATCGCCGAACGCTTCCTGCCCGCGCCCATCTCCCGGCGCCGCGGTCCCAGAACCCGAAGACCTGCGCAGCCAAAACGGCGTCCTGAAACTCGATCTCACCGTGCGCAATTTCACCGAACCCGATGGCAGCAAACGTTTCTGCTATTTTGACGCAGCAGGAAACCAATCCCCCACTCTGCGCCTTAGCCCCGGCGATCTGCTCATTCTGAATCTGAAGAATGATCTGTCGGATTCGCCCGCCGCTGTTCCCGCATCGAGTCATCATCACGATCACGCTGCCGCCGCGGAAAAAAATTCGGACCCCTGCGAAAGCGGCATCATGTCGTTAACCTCCACCAATCTTCACTTTCACGGACTCACCGTCCCAGCAGTTTGCCATCAAGACGACGTCCTGAAAACTTCCATCCAACCCAGCGACCCGCCCTTCCAATACAAATTTCGCATTCCGGAAAACGAGCCGCCCGGCCTCTACTGGTATCACCCGCACATTCACGGCTTCAGCAAAATTCAAGTGCTCGGCGGCGCGTCCGGAGCAATGATCATCGAAGGAATCGAGCGTGCCAATAAAGAAGTCGCGGGCTTGCCGGAACGCGTGCTGATAATTCGCGATCAAGACCTGGTGAATCCCAACTCCCCGCCCGCGAAATCCGAACCCGTCGTCCCCAAATTCCTGGTGGATCATGACGGCGACGCCGCCAACACCGGCACCGGATTCGGCAAACCCGCCAAAGATCTCTCCATCAATTTCGTGCCGGTTCCCTACCCTGATTACCCGCCCGCCACAATCCAGATGAAGCCGCGGGAGCGCCAATTCTGGCGCGTGCTGAACGCCTCGGCGATCACCTACCTCAATCTGGCAGTCTTATACAAACACGCGCCGCAACAGCTCGGCGTGGTGGCCATCGACGGCGTCCCCCTGAACGCCAACGGAACCACGGGAGATTTCATCAGCTGGCAAACTCATCTCGGCGTGCCCCCCGGTGGTCGCGTGGAATTCATCGTTACCGGCCCTCCCGCTGGCATTCCAGGCCTCCTCGTGACGCGCACCGTGGATACCGGGCTGGGCGGTGAGAACGATCCCAATCGCATGCTCGCGACCATCACAGCTGCACAGGATGCGCCCGAGCCTCGCTCCAAGCTAGCGTCATCGCCCACGCCGCTTCCTCCGCCCGCGCAACCCTGGCTCGGAAATGTCATCCCCGTCCGCGTCCGCAAACTTTATTTCTCAGAAACACTTCTCGATCCCAACGACCCCAATAGCGCCACCACTTTTTACATCACGGTTGATGGCCAAACCCCCAAGCCGTTCGATCCCGCTTCCGGCATCCCGGACATCATCGCAAAGCAAGGCGACGTGGAAGACTGGATCATCGAAAACCGCTCCACGGAATTGCACGCCTTCCACATCCACCAATTGCACTTCATGTTAGTGGCTTGGGATGGAGTCGCCGTCAACGAGCCGTTCCTGCGCGACACCGTCAACGTGCCCTTCCACAGCACAGCGGATCTAGAATATCCCAGCGTCCGCTTGCGCATGGATTTTCGCGACCCGAATACCATCGGAACTTTTGTATATCACTGTCATCTTCTCGAACACGAAGACGGAGGCATGATGGGCCTGATCCGCGTCGAACCAGCCGACCGCGCACAAGCTCCCGAAAAAAGTACTCCCAGTCCTAGAACGAGTAGCGCTCCCGCTCGCTCGACGATCAATAACTGAACCCACCGGTCGCGGCTCCGCCAGCGATCCCGCGCATCGCGCGGATTTTTGCGCGCGCACGCTGCTTCGATTCAGCCATCGCATTCGCGCGCGCTGATTTTGCAAATGTCTCGCACCATTCACACAAGAAACACTCTGGCGCAACAAATAGCATTTATAACTCACAAGCTCTCTCGGAGCAGATTTCGCAGAAAATCAACAGGAGGATGCATGTCCTTGAAGCGTTTCGCTGCAAACTCGATGCACTGCTTCCGCATCGCGTTGACGTCGCTCGCTCTGTTTCAATTTTCGCTCGGCGGTCCCTTGGCCAGTACCGCGCAGGCCCAGGACGACAACGATGCCAAGACCACCACGCCGATTAAACACGTAATCGTGATCATTGGTGAAAATCGCAGCTTCGACCACGTTTTCGCCACTTACAATCCAGGTAACGGCCATAAAGTTTGGAACTTGCTCTCGGAAGGCATCGTCAACGCGGATGGCACTCCTGGACCTAACTTCGAAATAGCTCATCAGCGCTCCGCAGTGGACCTCGGCGAAAAAAAAGGTGGCGATCCTTTCCTGCTCAGTCCTCCCAAGCTTGATTTCGGCGGCGATGTGCTGCCCGCTCCGCTCGTCGGCGGCGCGAAGGATTCCTACATCCCGAGCGACAGCATCAGTCTCGCCGAGGCGACCGAAAACGGCTTGCCCACGGATTACTATCCGTTCCTGGTTTCCGGCGGCACGGGCTTGACCTCGCACACTCCGGACACCCGCATCAGCAACGTCAACACGCTTCCCGCAGGTCCCTTTCAGCTGACCAACGGCGGCCTCTTCACCTATAACGCTTATGCCGCCAGCCCCGTGCACCGCTTTTACCAGATGTGGCAGCAGCTCGATTGCGACCGCTCGCACATCACTTCGGCCACTCCCTCGGGTTGCAACTCTAAATTGTTCTCCTGGGTAGAAGTCACCGTCGGCGCCGGCACCAACGGCCTGGCGCAACCTGCGAATTTCGACACCAACTACCTCCCCGGCGCCACCACTACCGGTGAGGGCTCCACCGCTCTCGGTTTCTACAACGTGCAGCAGGGTGACGCTCCCTACTTCAATTATCTTGCCAACACCTACTCGATGAGCGACAACTTCCACCAGTCTGTGCAAGGCGGCACGGGCGCCAACCACATCATGCTGGGCCACGGCGATGCCATCTTCTTCACCGATGGCAACGGCCATGCCAAGGAACCACCGCACAACGTGACGGTAGATCCCGGCACCTCGAATGCTGGTGTCGTGGATGAAGTCGAAAATCCCAATCCAGCGGCTGGCACCAACAACTGGTACTCGGAAGACGGTTACGGCGGTGGCTCCTTCGGCTCCGCTTCCTACGGCGGCGGCTCCTACAGCAACTGCGCCGATCGCACTCAACCGGGCGTTTCCGCGGTCGTGAAATACCTCGAGTCGCTCCCGCACCCCGTGGATCCGCACTGCGAAGTGGGCCACTACTACCTGCTCAACAATTACAATCCCGGCTACTTCGGTCAGGGCGAAAACGCCTTCGCCGACGAATCCGGATTCAACACCGTGTTTACGATTCCGCCGTCCGCGGTGCCCAGCATCGGCGACAGCCTCACCGCCAAGAGCATTTCCTGGAAGTATTACGGCGACCAGTGGAACGCCTACGCTGGTGTGGGTAAATCGAGTCAGCCGCTCTGCACACCTCCTACATTGACCACGGGCTGCTACATTCCCGAGGACCAATATCAGAACAACTATGGAGCGGCGGGCTCGGCTAACTTCCTGGGCCAGACCATCACCAACGCCGACGAATACTGCAACATCTGCAACCCGTTCCAGTACGACACTTCGACCATGGCCACCGCCGCGGTTCGCAACGCCCACGTCCAGGACACCTTGAACCTGTACGCGGACATCGCCGACGGCAAACTTCCCGCCGTTTCCTTCGTCAAGCCGAGCGGTTTCGTGGATGGCCATCCTTCTTCCTCGAAGCTCAACCTGTTCGAAGGCTTCGTGAAGAAGATCGTGGACGCCGTGAAGGCCAATCCCACTCTGTGGGCCGACACCGCCATCATCATCACCTTCGACGAAGGCGGCGGCTACTACGATTCCGGCTACGTGCAACCGCTGGACTTCTTCGGCGACGGCACGCGCATTCCGTGCATCGTGGTGTCCAAGTACTCCACCGGCGGCCACATCAAGCACAACTACTCGGATCACGTCTCCATCCTCAAGTTCATCGAGAGGAACTGGAGTCTGAAGCCGGTCAGCTCCCGCAGCCGCGACAACTTCCCCAACCCGATTACGGCATCAGGTGGTAACCCCTACGTGCCCGTGAACGGCCCGGCCATCAGTGACTTGTTCGAGCTGTTCAACTTCTAACCAAACACAGCGACCAGCAAGAAAGCGGCCTGGCGGCGCGCAAGCAGGCGCCGCCAGGCCGTTACTCTGCATCCTCATCGGTAGCATAGGCAATCTTGCCTGTGCTCTTCGCTTGTGCTCGCTTTTCTGACGATGCGACGAGCATCGTCGTCCTGCCTGCCCTGAGTGATTTTGCGGAAGGACGCCGGAACCTTTGCTATCAACTCTTAGCTGTCAACTTTCAACTGTTGCTTTCGCCTTTCTCTGTGCACTCTGAGTAAAATCTTGCCGCGCATGTTCCCCGAATCTTTCCCTTTGCGAATGCATCCATATCAATGTAGGATTTCCGATAATGAATCGCTGCTCCCAAGCCTGTCTCTGTACGCCGTGTTGTTGTACCCCCAACGGCTGGCGCGGAGCTGCGATCCGAATCCTGTAGCAATCCTCTAAACCGGATTTCAAGCCCGCTCACAGCCTCACCACAGAGCGGGCTTTCGTGTTTTTACACCACAAAATTTCGCAGCAAACGCACCACAGGAGAATCGCAAATGCCCGAAGAACCAAAGACGCACCCAAAAGCCGACCAAACCATCGCCACTCTTTCCCTGGACAGCTGGGCCGTAATCCTAGCCCTAACTCTCTCGCTAGCCATCTGGCTCGGCTGGATCAAGCACGTCCCGTGGTGAATCGCGCCACAGCGCGATTCACCATGCAGAACCGGCAGCGCCGGTTCGAAGGGTCGCGTCGCTGAGCCGTTGACTCCGTAGCGGCCGGTTCAGGTTCATCGAACCGGGCAGCAGTTGCAGTCGGTTTGCCGTTGCTTTCGTAGCGGCGCACTTCAGTGCGCCATCGACGGCACGGCAATCACCCAACCTCAAAATTCGCGCCGCAGTAGATGGCGCCAAAAATTTCAGGAGGACATCACCGCATGGCCAGCACCATCGCACTAGAAGCACCCGCAACCGAAAACATCTTCAAACAAGCCGCGCGCCTGATCCCCGGCCTGCTGCTCCTGGCCGCGGTCGGCTACGCCGGCAGAATCATCGAGCGCTCCATCGCCACCTACGGCAAAGCGCATCACCTCACGCTGCCGAATATCGAGTACGTTCTCTGGGCCATCATCATCGGCCTCGCAATCGGCAACACCGTCGGCGTTCCCAAACTTTTCCAGGCCGGCGTCGCCACCTACGAATTCTGGCTGAAGACCGGCATCGTGCTGCTCGGCTCGCGCTTCCTGCTCGGTGACGTAGCCAAACTCGGCGGCGTGGCCCTCGCGCTGGTCGTCGTCGAAATCGCCATCTCGCTGGCCTTCATGACCGCGCTCGGCCACGCCTTCAAACTAAATCCCAAACTCACCACGCTGCTTGCCGTCGGCTCCTCCATCTGCGGAGTCTCCGCCATCATCGCCGCGCAAGGCGCGATTGACGCCGACGAAGAAGACGCTTCCTACGCCATCGCCGCCATCCTTTCGCTCGGCGCCATCAGCCTTTTCATTTTCCCGCTCGTCGGCCACTGGCTGCACTTGAGCGATCTAAGCTATGGCCTCTGGGCCGGCCTCGGCATTGACAACACCGCCGAAGCCACCGCCGCCGGCGCGCTCTATTCCGACGCCGCCGGAAAAGTCGCCGTCCTCGCGAAAACCGCACGCAACGCCATGATCGGCTTCGTAGTCCTGGGCTACGCCATCCACTGGGCGCGCAAAGAACACACCGAAGGCGTCGGCAACAAAGCCGCATTCCTGTGGCGCAAATTCCCCAAGTTCGTCCTCGGCTTCCTGGTAATCAGCGCCATAGCCACAGCCCACGTCTTCAGCAAAGACCAACTAGGCAGCCTGGCCAACCTCTCCCGCTGGGCATTTCTGCTGACGTTCGCAGGAGTAGGCCTACGCACCAACATCCGCGCCCTAGCCAAACAAGGCTTCCGCCCCTTCGTAGTAGGGGCAGTGGGAGAAGTAGTCATAGCATTCCTGACGCTGGGATTGGTGTACGGTGCAGACAGGTTTTTGCCGAGGTAGCATAGGCAATCTTGCCTGTGCTCCTTCTTTTGACGTTGAATTTGATTTTCAAAAACAAACAGCAATTCAAATTCCGAACCGCACAGGCAAGATTGCCTATGCTACCCTCACCGGTCATCCGTACTGATCCGGATTGTCCTCGAATACATCCTCATGCTAAATCCGTGTGCCCATGTCCGATTACCATCGCAACCTGCCGCACTGGCTACCCGAGGGCCGCGCCATCTTTCTCACCTGGCGCCTCTGCGGCTCGCTACCTGGCTGCGTGTTGCAAAAATTGCGCGCCGAAAAAGTCCTGACAGCCGGGCAGGAATTCGCACGAGCCGATCAGCACCTCGACCGTGCCATGGCGGGCCCGCTGTGGCTCAAAGATATCCGCATCGCCGAATGCGTCAGCCACTGCCTAGAACTCGGCGATTCCAAATTCCACCAATACGACTTGTACTCCTTCGTGGTAATGGCCAACCACGTCCACGCGCTACTGAGTCCAAGAGTCGAACTGCAACGCATCACCAGAAATCTGAAAGGCGTTACGTCCCGCCAATGCAATCAAATCCTCCAACGCACCAAACAACCGTTCTGGCAACAAGAATCCTACGACCACTGGTGTCGCGACAACGCCGAATTCCAAAGAATCCGCGACTACATAGCCAAGAACCCAGTAAGAGCAGGATTGGTCTCCAAACCAGAACAATGGCCCTGGTCAAGCGCCCACCGTCTGGGAAGGTAGCGGTAGCACAGGCAATCCTGCCTGTGCTCCTCCTTTTGACTCTGTGAATACTCCCGGAGCCTGACTTACAATCGGCGGCCTGGCCCAAAATGCTCCGAATCCCGTGCGGAGGCTATTTTATCGGTTAAGGTCACGAGTGCTTGATTCGATGCGCACAAAAACCGGTTCGCCAGTTAGAATGGCGCGATTTCAGGAGGCGTCATGAGAATTTTCGCGTTTGCGCTTGCCACGCTTTTGATGTGCGGTGCAGTTGCACCTGCGGTCGTTCCGCAGGAAGCGAAATTTCAAATCCCGCTAGACGGCACCGGCTTACTGGATTATTGCGGCGAAGCCCTCAGCGCGCTGGAAGCTCCCTCCGCGCAAGTGTCGGGCCTGAAGGCGATGAAATTCGGCTGGTGCCTTGGCTTTATGCAGGCAACGTTTGAGCGCATTGCGTATTGGATGACGTATGTGCGCGCGGAGGACGTGATCGCCAAAAAGGGCGGCAAACCGATTCCTGCGGTTTTCATGGCCGACGAAGATTACATGAGCATTTGTCTTACGCCGCAAACTCGGGTTCCCGATCTGATTCGCGCGGTAGTCCCTTGGCTGCAGGCGCACCCGCGCACGCTGCGCGAATCGAAAACCTTTCAGGTGAAGGAGGCGCTCAAGAGCGCTTATCCGTGTCCGGCGTCGGCACCGGCAATAGATGCACCGAATCCGGCGGAGGCGAAACCTTAGCTCAGTTCACGGTGCGCTTGAAGCGAAGAGTTTGTTTGCGCCGACGTGGTCTGGCTGCGCGATGGTTTTCTCGAAGCGCAGGCCGAGTTTTTCGAGCAGGGTGATGGAGGCTTGATTGGCGGGCTTGGTGATGGCTACGATGCGCTGCAAGCGCAGAGTCGTCCAGCCGTAGTGCAGCACAGCGGCGGCGGATTCGCGCGCGTAGCCTTGCGACCAGAATTTCTGCAGGAAGGCGAAGCCGATGTCCACGTCGTCGAGCCAATCGCGCTTGAGTAGGCCGCAGATGCCGATGGGCGTGCTGGAATCTTTCAGCTCGACCAGGTAGAGGCCGAAACCGAACTTGCGGTAGCTGGCGACGGGGCCTCTGGCGATGTAGCGGCGAGCGTCGGTGAGGCTGCGCGCGCCGCGATCGCCGATATTTTTCAGGAACGCCGGCTCGTTCAGAAGTTCCAGCAGGAAAGCGGCGTCGTCCAGAGCGAGGTGCCGCAGCAGCAGCCTATCTGTTTCCAGAATTTTCACCGTGGGGATGTTTCCATTTTTCTGCATCGCTTGCGAGTCATAAATGCAAGTCAAAGGCAGGCGAGGCAAGCCTCGGCCAAGAGAAGGCGGGAGCAAGCTCCCGCACTCCAAGATGGGCCGCGAGCGGCGCTCGGCCTGCGCCTGCCCCTGCGCCGACGCCTACACCTACGCCTTGCCCGCGGCCGACTTCGCGCCGGATTTTTCGGCGAGGCTGCGGTCGAGCACCGTCAGGAATTTTGCCAGCCATGCAGGATGCGCCGGCCACGCGGGCCCGGTGACCAAGTTACCGTCCACCACCGCCTCCGTCATTTCCACAGCGGCGTAAACACCGCCCGCCAGCTCCACTTCCGGAGCGCAAGCGGGATAAGCGCTGACGCGTTTGCCGGAAATCACGCGCGCAGCAGCCAGAATTTGCGCGCCGTGGCAGAGCGCGGCAATGGGCTTACCAGCCGCGGAAAAATGCCGCACGATTTCCAGCACCTTCGGATTCAAACGCAAATATTCAGGCGCGCGCCCGCCGGGAATCACCAGCGCGTCATACTCTTCCGCGCGAATTTCAGCGAAGGTCGCGTTCAAAGTGAAATTGTGCCCCGGCTTTTCCGAATAAGTCTGCGCGCCTTCGAAATCGTGGATCGCGGTGCGCACGAATTGCCCGGCCTTTTTGTCCGGACAAACCGCGTGCACGGTGTGCCCCACCATCTGCAGCGCCTGGAACGGCACCATCACTTCGTAATCTTCGACGTAATCACCGACAAGCATCAAGATTTTTGCGGCTGGCATGTTGCGTGGCCCTCCCCGGCTGAAAGTTTCGCGGCGAAAGGAAATGATATCACCAGGAGGGTGCGCGTTGAAGTTGGGCGGCGGACGAGTCGAGCCGGATCGTGGAAGCAAGCAAATCAAAAGCCCGCGGGAAACGCGCCGCGAAAGGTACGGCGCTCCGCGCCGATATCATTTATGTTGTGGCTGAGGAGTCTCCGTCAGGAGTGCGGTGGCTGTCATCCCGAACCCGCGACAGCGGGCGAGGGATCTGCTGTTCGTGCCCGCGGCAAAGAAAAAGCAGATTCCTCGGGCAAACTGCGCCCTCGGAATGACAACCCCGATATTTCACTCGTCGAGAGAATCAGCTCTTCGGGCGCGCTGGCGGCGGCTCTGATTTCGGCGGCGGTGCCGGATGCGATGCCGGCGCTGGCGCTTCGTGATGCTCCGCCGGCGGAGGCGTGTTGGCGTGATGGTTCAGCGGAGGATGCACGTCGTAGTCGTCATCCTTAGCTTTGGTGGGCGGTGTGAATTTCACCGCGGGGTGCTGCTGCGCAGCGTCGTTCGCAGGCGGCCGCTCGTTCGTGTTTGGCCGCTGGTTGGCGTTGGCGTTAGGTCTTTCGTTGGCGTTGGCGTTCGTGTTGATTTTCGCGCGCGCGTCGGTGTTGGGATACTGCGGCGCGCGCGCCACGTCATCATTGGTGTACATCGGCACAGGTGGACGCGCGGGCGCGGCATTGTTCGAGCGCGGCGCCGACGCCCCGGCCTGCCCAGCTCCCGGCGCAGCCGAAGCATTCACGGCGTGCACCACGTTATGGCTGGTCACCGGCACTGGCGGGTTCAAACGCGCCACCACTGGCCGTTCGCGGAACGCAACGGGCGGCTTGGCGCGTGCGGGCTTGGCCGTCGCCGCCACGTAGCTCGAACGCGTCGGCGCCAGCGGAGTTTGCTCGATCACATGCGCGTTCTGCAATTGTTCCGGCGTCACGCGCACGAATCCGGTAGCCACCGGCTTCGCGCCAACAAAAGTTTCGCGCGAAACGGCCGTGACGGCGACGGCGTTGTGCGCGTAGGTATAGTCAACGCGGTTCACACCAGTATTCCGGTTCACGAGGTAGTTGTTGTAAACGTTGGTCACCTGCGTCACGTTGACGACGCGCGTGTTGGTGATGTTAATGTTCTGTAGGTAGCGCGGGCTGGCGCGATATCCGGGAATGTAAACATCGCGCGGGCCGAGCGGAAACCATGCGACGCCCGCGAATCCGCTGCCGAATCCGACCCCAACGCCGAATCCTCCGCCGACAAATCCCACCAGCGCCGGCGCGTAAACCGGACGCACTACAACCGGCCCCGGCACCCATCCCCAATATCCGCGCACATACGCCCAACGACCATAGTGAAATGGCGCGAAACCCCAGGGCTCGTCCTCGACCCACGTCCAGCCCCACGGGCCAATCCAGACCCAATGGCCGTAGCGATACGGCGCCCAGCCAACCGCGACGCCGTTGGGAACCCAGATCGCGCCATAATCGGGATCGTTCTGCCAGTCGCCATTGCCATCGAGATCGTAGTAACCGTCCACGTCGCGCGAAACGTAGCGCGCCGACGCCGAACTATTTTCGCGCTGGTCCTGCGCCTGGCACCAGTCTTCGAAGTCGTCGAATTCCGGCGCGGCTTGCGCGTTGAACGCCAACTGATCGGTGCCGTTGAAAATATATTGTTGCCCGGCCGCGAGGTCGTAGGATTCCCCCGCGCCGGTCACCTGGCCAGAGCCTTCGCGCACCGTGATCGCGGTGGAATTTCCGTCGGGGTCGGTCTGAATGCGATATTCGCCGGAAGCGGCCAGCGTGAAAGCGAGATTGGGCGTATCAATTTCGAATGCGTTGCCGGGTTCCAGGCGGCGGACGTGCACTTCGATGGTGCCTTGCGCCAATTGCAGCTGGACGGTACGGTCGTCGAGGTTCAGGAATGAGATTCCCGTCTCGCTGGACAAGCGAATGGACGTGGCGCCGATGTGAATTTCGCCGCGCGAATCTTTGTCGGCCCACAAGTTGTCACCGGTGGTGAGCGGGCGATTGACGTTAGCTTCCAGCCAATCCTGTTCTCCTGCGGGCTGAAAAGATACGGAACCTTGGACGTAGTTCAGGCGCGCGACGCGCGTGGGCGGATCAACAACCTGGGCTTGGTCTTGTACTTGCGCCGCGGGATCCTGGTCTTGGGCAGCTGCGATTTGCGGCAGCGCAAGAAGCAGGCTGGCCAGCAGCGTCGGAAACGTCAGGAGCAGAACGAGCGAGAGCTTTTTGGTCATGAGGCGGACCCCTTTGCGGCGCGGAGTGGCGATAGCATCGCCATCCTGCGCAACCAGTTGGCGGCTAGGAACCATGCGAACCAAATTACGATGCGCGTGTCTGACATGGCGGCTCGCGACCTCCATGTAAGAAACCCGATTATGGAGGTTTAGTTGCGGTTTGCAAAGGGGTGGTGTGCGCGCAGCCATGGAACTCTTGGTGCGGCACCTAAAACAGGATCAGGCTCTGCGCCGTCGCGGTCGTGGAACTCGGAAGAATGAACTGAAGAACTAAAAGAAGCGCGGCTTGCTCGTGGTTCCCACAGTCGGCAGCAAATCCGTCAGCACATGGTCCACGCGATCCGTGGCCATATCCAGGATGCGCAGCCTTTCGCCGGTATCCTGCGAAGCCATCACCAGCGCCAGCGGAGTCATGGCGTTGCGAATGTGATGGTTTACCTCGGCGACCATAATCGCTCTTTCTTTGGCGCGGGAGACAATCTGGTTCTTGTGGCTCTGCACCAGGAAAAATATCAACACCGCTGCCCCGGCGATGGCAATCGCCGCATCATCCAGAATCGTTTCGGCCGCAGCGATATGCAGGTAGTACAACACCGCATCCATCGCATAGGTAATCGCGAAAAGCACCAGCGCAGCCACCGCCGCAGCCCGCAGATTGTATTGACTGGCCCAACCGGACATGCTTGTCATTCGCCGCATCAAAACCCTCCACGCCGCTTCGCCACTGGAGCATAGAACAATAGGGGCGCGCCTGCCAGCGTAAACTGATGGTACTCCCGCTTCGCCGGACCTGACGCCGCAACGTCCGCTACGGAATTTCGACCACGACCAGCGACATATCGTCCGCAGGAGGGCCGTGGCGGAACGCCGCGACGCGGTTCACAATTTCTTGCGTCATCGCGGGCAGAGGCAGCTTGGAAGTTTCGCGCACAATTTCCGCGAGACCTTCGACGCCCAGCATGTCGTCGCCCTTATTAAAGGATTCGGTGAACCCGTCGGTGTACAGAATCACGCGATCGCCCGCGGCGACTGGAATCTTCATGGCGGTTTCCAGGTCCACGGCGTCGGGCATCAGGCCCAGGATGGCGCTGCGCGATTCCAGCAGGGTCGGAGCCTCTCCGGGCTTGACGATCATGGCCGGAGGATGTCCGGCGCCGAAGAATTCCAGGCTGCGCGCGGCGAGATCCAGTCGCGCCGCGACCACCGTGAAATAGAAAACCGAGCTGCGCAGGCTGCCAATCACAAAACGATTCAGATGCTCCATCATGGGGGCCAGCCCGGCGCCGCGCTCGATTTGCGACATCGTTTCGGTGTAAATGCGATTGGCTACCAGGGCCGAGCCGATGCCGTGGCCGGAGACATCGCAGATCATCAATGAAAGATGATCGGGCCGCGGCGCCACCAGTCCAAAATCTCCACCGATGCTGCGCACCGGTTGGTAAAAAGTTTCCACCGCGGCGCCTCCCCACACCAGGCTTCCCGGAGCGAGGCTCTGCTGCACGCGCGCGGCCAGCAGCAAATCCTCTTCGATTTCGCGATGACGCTGCTCCAGCTGGATATTCACTTCGCGCAGCGAGTTCTCGGCGCGCTTCTGCGCGGAAATGTCCGTGAGGGTTACGAGGGAAAAGATCTGTCCATCCGGATCTTCGATCTGCCGCGCGGTGATCACCACCGGCAGGCGGCTGCCATCGCGGCACGGCACATAGAATTCAAAAAGGTTGCTGCCTTCCCTCTGGCGGCGCTCGATTTGCCGCTGCAGTTCCTGCGCGCCTTCGGGAGGATACCAGCTGGTGATTTTCGAGCCGATGAATTCGTCGGCGGAATACCCGACCATTTTCAGATACAGAGCGTTGGCGTAAACCACCTCGCCGCAATCGTTGTTGATGAGCACGCCCTGATTAAGCGATTCGAGGATGCCGACAACTCCGTCCAACCATTCATGCGGTATTTCGACCACAGGGTATGCCTCGGGCGCGAGCCTGAAAGATCGGCTCGGCGATGTGGACTCATTGTTGCGGAACGATGATACCACTACCGGCGATTCCGTTCCCGCGGCGACCGCAACAGCTCAGCCTCGCGAATCCTCGGTTGCGAAGCAGTCCGAACGACGGCACTCGATTCATGTAAACTGTTCCCTTTCCGATGGACCAGCGGCAGCGAGTAAACCGCACGGGAGAGGCTAACGTGACCGACATTTCCACAGCAAAGGGGCTCGCGGTGCTTGGCGCGGGCAAGATGGGCGGGATTTTGCTGGAAGCGTTTTTGAAGCACGGCCTGGTCGCGCCCGCGCAAGTGTTCGCCACCGTGCGCCAGACCAGCTCGGAGCGGCGCAGCATCTCCAGCGCGCAAATCACGCTGGGCACGGACAATCGCGCGGCGGCAAAAAACGCCGACGTGATTTTGATTTGCCTGAAGCCGCTGGCGGTGGGCGCGGTGCTGGACGAAATCCGTCCGGAGCTGAACGAGCAGAAGCTGGTGATTTCGATCGCGGCGGCAGTCTCCACCGAATATATGGAAAAACGCGTGGGCGGAAATGTCCCGCTGCTGCGCGCCATGCCCAATACGCCTTCGATGGTCGGCGAAGGCATCACCGCGATTTGCAAAGGCAAGCACGCGACGGCGAAACACCTGGAGCTCGCGCGCAAACTTTTTGACGCCGTGGGCAAGACGGTGGTGGTGGACGAAAAGCACATGGACGCAGTCACCGGACTTTCCGGCAGCGGTCCGGCGTTTCTCTACATTATTTTGGAATCGCTGGCGGAAGGCGGCGTGAAGATGGGTTTGTCGCGCGAGCTGGCTACGTTGCTCGCCGCGCAGACCATGCTGGGCGCGGCGAAAGTGGTGCTGGAGACGGGACACCATCCGGCACTGCTGAAGGATACGGTGACGACGCCGGCGGGATGCACGATTGACGGCATTCTGGAACTCGAAGAGGGCAAGTTGCGCGTGACTTTGATCAAGGCCGTGGTGAAGGCTTCGCAGCGGGCGAAGGAATTGCTGTTCACCGACAAAGAGAGTTAGCGCGCGCTGGTTCACCTACGGAGCAGAGTAGAAAAGATTACCGCAGCGGGCGCCGAGGAAACTAATGCGCGGGCGGGTCCGGAGTGAACTGAGCGGTGGCGTGGATTTCGAGTACTACCGTGTCGTTCGCGTGCAGCAGAAAAGTACTCGCGTCTTTCATTCCCCATTTTACGTACGGGATCGTGAAATGCGTGTCGCACTGCAACTGCGCTCCCTGCGCAGGCTGCACGGCAAACGTCATTGTCATTTCGTGGTCCTGCCCGTGAATCCGAAAAGTTCCTGCAACATCCACCTGCGACGCTTTTTGCGGATCGAATGAACCGCGCACCTGCACCGGAGTGAAAACAATCTCCGGATACTTGGGACTCTCCAGAATTTCCTGATGCATCTTCTTGTCGCGGGATTTGTTGTCCGTGTCGCCGCTGCGCGCATCCACAATAATCGCGCCGCTGGCTTTACCGGTGGCCGTATCAAAATGAAGTTGCGCGCTTTTCAGCAGAAATGTTCCGTGGACCTCATGCAGCGTGGTATCGAGCGTGAATGTAATCTTGGTCTGCGCGGGGTCGAGGTTAACGGCGTAGGCCTGCGCGCAAGCCGCCGGCGCAAACGCGAGCGCGGCGTAACATGCGACCACGAAGGTCGCCAGCGCACGCACCACCGTCACGCGCGCAATACCTGCCATCCGAGATCAAACATTTCGCTGGCGCGAATCGGCGCGGGCTTAGGGCAATTGGCGTGCGACGAAATCATCCTCGAGAAAAGCTTGGGATTCGCAGCGAACATGCGCAGCGCCTTGCGCCTGAGCCACGCCTGGCGATCCAGCAGCAGCAGCAAACGCGCCATGCGCGAAGGCTCCTGCATCAATTCGCGATGGGCCACGCGGTAGGGAGCGAGATCTTCGCACGCGAGCGCGTCACCCAGACGCAGCGCCTGCTGAAAGGCGAGGCTCATTCCCTGCCCCGTAATTCCGTCCACCGAAAAAGACGCATCGCCCACCAGCGCGATATTTCCGATGCGCCACGCTGCGCGGATATTCCAGCACCGTCTGGCAGCCACTTTCCGCAGTGCTGCGACCAGCGTCACCCAAGCGCCGCGCCACCTCCGGAAAATGTTGCAGCGCTCTTTCCACGCGCATCTGCGGATCGCTGGTAAGCACCGCCACGCAGACTTCGTCCGCCGCCGTCGGCGTCACATAAATCTGGCAACGCTCGCCCCAGTAAACTTCCACGAATTCGCTCCAGGGCGCCACAGCGTAGTGGCAGCGAAATCCAAAACGCGCCGAACGCACGCGCCGCGGACCAAGTCCCGACCATTTCCTGACGACGGATCTCTGCCCATCGGCGCCCACCAGCCAATGAAACGGAAACAGCACGCCATCCAGCCGCGCATGATCGGAATTTAATTCGGTGACGCGTGTTCCCCAGCGGAAGGAAACGCCCAGCTCGAGCGCACGCCGCACCAGTAGATCGTGCAGCACGCTGCGACGCAGGCCAAAGGCGGCGCCGCGCGTAATTTTGCCGCTGGCGGAGGAACACTCATCGGAAAAACGCAATCCTGCAATCGGGAACGCTACAGAGGAATCCAGCCAGATGCCCAGGTAATGAAGCGCGGAGACGCCTTCGGGGAGCAAACCTTCACCGCAGGGCTTATCAATCGGGGGCTTGCGCGCGTCCACCAACGTTACGCGAAGTCCCTTTTGACTTGCCGCTATCGCCGTCGCGATGCCTGCTGGCCCCGCTCCGACGATCAGGACTTCCGCGCCTGTAGCCACTGGCCCCCACTTCTTACCAACGTAACAAAACGAGCTCCGCACAAAAGCCAGGACCCATCGCCGCCAGAATGCTCAGCGAACCCGGCTCCGGACGACGATTGGTATACACATCTTCCAGAACCAGCAGCACGGACGTGGATGAAATATTTCCAACGCGGCGCAAACAAGCCCATGATGCCGCCAGATCGTCGGCCGTGATTCCCAGCGCGGTCGCGGTGGCCTCCAGAACTTTCGGGCCGCCGGTGTGCATGATCCAGGATTTGATGTCCGAGCGCTTGGCGCCATTCTCGGCGAGGAAAGCGTCCACATCCTTACCCAGATGCTTGGTCACCATCTCTGGAACTTCCGGTGACAGTACGATGCGGAAACCCTTCTCGGAGATGTCCCAGCCCATGACCTTCTCGGAGTGCAGATAGAAGCTGGATTTCGTCGCGAGAATTTCCGGGCCGTCCGCCTTGCGATTGTCGCCGGTAACGATGGTCGCGGCGGCGCCATCGCCAAAGAGCAGCGCGGAAATCAGGTGCGCCATCGAGAGGTCGTCGCGCTGCAAAGTGAGCGAGCACAATTCCACGGACAACAGCGCGGCAGCCTGGTCCGGATAAGCCTTCACATAATCCGCAGCGCGCGAAATTCCCGCGGCGCCCGCGACACAACCCAATCCGAAAATTGGAATTCGCTTGATGTTGGGAGAAAGTCCCATGCGATTCACCAGCCGCGCGTCCAGCGACGGCGCAGCGATACCCGTGACGGAGGTCACAAAAATCGCGCCCAAATCTTTCGGTCCGAGTCCGGCCTTGTGCAGCGCCTTACACAGGGATTCTTCGCCCAGTTCCAGCGCGTGCGCGATCCAGGTATTATTCGCCTGCCCCCAGGTAGTCAGTTTCTCGTAGTAATCGATTGGTTCAACCAGATAACGCCCCTCCACCTGCATGCTCTCGTCCAGACGGTCGAGGATGTCCGGATTCGACAACCGATGACGCCAGTCGTTCTTCAGCGCCTCCGTCAGAATCTCTTGCTTGTAGTAGTACTCTGGAAAGGCGCTCGCGACGCTGGCGATCCTCATCGATTAGGCTCCTGGTTTGGGACTAATTGGTTCCGAAGGATAGTATCGCGAGAACGGCCAATTCAACAGGTTGTTTTGTAAAAACCTATGTAAGTGTCAAGTGAGGCCTATTCGGGGCGGCGGGCGCCAGGGCGCACCGGCAAGCCAGCCAAAGCGGCGCTTGCGGGTGAAAGCTGAATATTTCCTGGTGCAAGGGGAAAACGCCGGAAGAAAAAAATCCCCGGGTCTGGGGGCGCAGACCCGAGGACGGGGGTGAGGGACGCTGGGCCGAAAACTTATTTAAACTTTGCCGCGCTTAGTAATTCCAGCGGCGCATTGCCAGAGACGCGCGAAACACAAGTTGAATGGCGATTACGATCAGTGTGTCGCGAAATGCCATTGCTCTTAGGCGCATAGCCGAAACCTCCGAGGCGTCGGGAAAAGGCAGCGCGTGGGCCATTGCCGTAGTGGTGCGGCTTTGTGACTTCCATACCGTGCTCGTCAGAGTGCTCATGCCCCGCCCCCTTTAATTCAACACGTAAACCGGATTGTCATGTTCGACGGCCAGCACCATGGATTTGAAGATGTCCACGTCCCAGCTGTCCGCGATGCGCAAGCGAACGACTTCGGTGGTTTCCGAAACCAGGCGCCCGCGCAGCGGTACGCGCAGGTTTCCTGCTACCACTCGGAGAATGACGGACTGACCCATCCAGATCGCGTAACCACCTACCATTTGTCCCCCCTCATGAGACCGGGTTCCTCGTACAAGTACAGTTTCGGACAGGGCTCCGACCTGGCCAATGGTACAGCGGGCTATAAACAGTAGTCGGGTGGTACTAGCCACATACCGGGTTCCGGGGGTGGCGGCCAGAGCCTTTTATGTTATTGTGTTTACAGTGGTTTAAGGCCCGAAAGCACCCGGCGGCATGGCGAGGTACCCTACTAAATGCTCGAGTTACTGAAGGAACTGCTGCACCGGCTCTCCGACGTCCGCGCCTTAGTCGCACTCGGCGGCATGGTCATGGTCTGCGGCATCGTCTTCGTCGAAACCGGCCTCTTCGTGGGCTTCTTTCTGCCGGGCGATTCCCTGCTGGTCACCGCCGGAGTAGTCGCCGCGGACAAAGCCTCCGGCCTGCAGCTGGCGTGGCTGCTTCCCCTGGTGACGCTCTGCGCGATCACCGGCGACCAGCTAGGCTACTGGATTGGACGCACCATGGGCCAGCGCCTCTATCAACGCGAGGACTCACGCTTCTTCAAGAAGAGCCACCTGCTGCGCGCGCACGCGTTCTATGAAAAATACGGCTCGCGCACCATTATCCTCGCGCGCTTCATGCCCATCATCCGCACGTTCTGCCCGCCCGTCGCCGGCGCCGCGAAAATGGATTACACGCGCTATCTGCTGTTCGACATCGTCGGCGGATTTCTCTGGGTCTGGAGCATGATCCTGCTGGGCTACACCCTGGGCTCCCATGTCCCTAATATTGATAAGCGCATCCACTATGTCCTGGCCGTCGTGATTGGCGTTTCGCTGCTCCCCGCCATCTATTCCGCCTGGAAGGCCCGCACCAAGAACATCGCCCTCTGATTGAAAGTCGCCAAGGCCGAAGAAGACTGACCCCTCCCGCACACACGCATCGCAGCGCACACCCCGTCGAACCCACGCCTTGGCCCGTCTTCGGGGCACAGCGCAAGCCGCCAGGACAAATTTTATACGCACGACAAAACTGGTCGCGTGTCTGGTGTTACAATGCCTGCGCGTCCTGGCCATCGCAGTTGAAAGGGGAATTCCATGCTACGAAAGCGCGCCTTCACCACCGTAATTTTGCTGTTCGCACTTTTGTTTTCGCAGGACTTTGTGCCACTGGTCCGCGCGCAGGACTCTCCTCCTCCCACTCCCGAAGAACTGGACCAGCTGCTCGCTCCCGTCGCCCTCTATCCTGATTCGCTGCTGGCGCAAATCACCACTGCCTGCACCAATCCGCAGGAAATTCTCGACGTGGATAACTGGCTGCAGCAAAATTCCAATCTCAGCGGCACCGCGCTCACCGATGCGGCACAGGCGGCGGGCTTCGATCCCGCGTTTATCGCGCTGGTGAATTTTCCGCAAGTCGTGACCATGATGGCGGAAAATATTGACGATTACTCCGCTATCGGCGTTGCATTTTCGGCGGACCAGGCGTCCGTAACCGCTTCGATTCAGCGCTTGCGCGCACAAGCCTATGCCTCGGGCGCGTTGCGGACCAACGAGCAATATCAGGTAGAAGTACAGCAGCCCGCCCCGAGTCAGACGATCTACGTCGTCCAGCCGGCAAATCCGCAAGTGGTTTACGTTCCGGTTTACGATCCCACGGTAGTTTATGTCGCTCCCGCACCAAGCGTCGTCCCCGCAACTCTGATTACTTTCGGAGCGGGAATCGCGATTGGCGCGATGATCGCCAGCAATCAGCCATGGGGTTGGGGCGGTTGGGGATGGAATTGGGGATCGAGCCACGCTTATTACAATCACACCGTCTGGGTGAGATGGGGAAATCCGTATCATCCTCCGCACCCTTGGTATCGTCCGCGCCCCGTGTACTACAACAACCGTCCCGGATACGGCGGCAATTGGGGCTATCGCCCCCCGAACTATCGCCCGCCGAATCGTCCGTACAACCGGCCACCGAATAGCAAACCGTGGGGACCGACGAATCCCCCACCGCGCCCGAGGCCCAATCCAAACCCGCCGCCGAAGCCACAGCCCAAACCAAATCCGGGTACAAGGCCGAATCCCGGCACAAAGCCAAATCCGGGTACGAAACCGAATCCCGGTACGAAGCCAAACCCAGGTACAAAACCAAATCCGGGTACAAACCCAAATCCCGGTACGAAGCCGAACCCGGGTACAAAACCGAATCCAGGTACAAAACCAAACCCGGGTACGAAGCCAAATCCCGATACGAAGCCAAATCCGGGTACAAACCCAAATCCCGGTACGAAACCAAACCCGGGTACAAAACCAAATCCAGGTACAAAACCAAGCCCGGGTACGAATCCAAATCCCGGTACGAAGCCAAACCCGGGTACAAAACCAAATCCGGGTACGAAACCAAATCCCGGTACGAAACCAAATCCAGGTACAAAACCGAATCCGGGTACCAACCCAAATCCGGGCACAAAACCGAATCCGGGCACAAATCCAAATCCGGGTACAAAGCCGAGCCCAACACCAAAGCCGAATCCACAGCCACGGCCGCAGCCAAATCCTGATACAAAACCGCAGCCCAAGCCTGCGCAGCCGAAACCACAACCAAAACCCGCGCCCCAACCCAAGCCGCAACCGAACGCTGGTACGAAACCGCAGCAGCCTAAACCTGCGCCGCAACCAAAGCCGAGCCAGCAGCCAAAGCCGCAGTCCAAGCCCGCGCCGCAAAAGCAATCAGCGCAACCGCAGGCAAACTAACGCCAGGTGCGTTTCTCCGGCGTTTAGAGCGAGACGCTCGCGCCACGGACCTGAGGACGATCGAGCATCCACATGTTCAACCTCTTTTTCGCTTTGCTGGCTGTTGTGGCCGCTTCGATCCATCTGCTCTTCTCGTCCCAGCGGCGCAGCAGTGCACACGCCGTCGCCGCAACCTACCTGATTTATTTTCTTTTTTTCTACGTTGGCGTAATGGGCGTGTTCACGGCGTACGCTCATGTGTTTCGACCGATGCAGACCTCCGCTTCCATCGGCTGGACCACCAGCCCCTATGAATACGAAGTTGGCATGGCGGACCTCACCGTAGGCGTTCTGGGCATATTGTGTCTTTGGTTTCGCGGAAATTTCTGGCTGGCCACGGCCATCGCAAATGCTGTCTGGCTGCTCGGAGATGCCATCGGCCACCTACGAGAAGTGACGCTCCACAACAATCACGCCGCAAACAACTCTGGGATTTTTCTCTACGCCGAAATCATCACGCCGTTGCTGATTCTGTTCCTGGCTCTCTATAACCATCGCACGTCGTCATCATAGCCAAAGCTTGCAGCGAACCCGCGCTTGCTCCGGCCATGCGCAGATCTCCGCGCCCGATTAACACGGCGCCCGATTGTCTCGGCAGTTGTGACGAACTACAACCGTCTTTTAGGCGGCCAAGGTTCCAGCCAGAAATCCAGATGCAGCCACAGGCTGTAGGCGTAAGGCATCAGCAGGAACGAGAGCGGAACGGTAAAGAGTACCCAGAGGGCGAAGCGACCGTTGTGGGAGACGCTCCTCAAGTCGGGCAGAAGAAGCGAGACCAGAAAAACGGGGATCACCACCGCCAGCGTCAGCCCGTACGTGACGATCATCCCACCGATGTAATAACCCTGCTCGCGGAAGAACGAAAGCCCGCAGCGCGCGCACTCCGGAAAGATTTTATTCGGCCAGCGCGCCAGCACGCGTCCCTGCTGGCAATTCGGGCAGCGCAAACGGAGCGCGCCGCGAACGGCGCTAAGAAAGGGCGGGCGGCGTGTTTTTTGCATCGTGGCCAGTCGGGCTGCAACGTCGGAAGCAACCAGCCTATCGTTCAGCGACGCGCTTCAGCTTTTCCAGGCCGGTCTCGAAATGCTTACCCATAATCCGATGCATACTCACGAAAACACTCATGACCTTCAAGACGTAAACGTATGGCCCGGTGTCGGCTTCATCAGCCCGCTGTAAAAGAAAGTCGGCGCATTCCACTTGATCTCTTCTCCGATTTCCTTATCTGTGCTTAGAATAATCTGTCGCAAATCTGCAACGAGCTTCGCCAGTGGATGCTTGAGCTCGCCCATGTAGGCATCCACCTTCGCGGGCTCTGAAGCTTTGCTCGTCATTTCCTTTACTTTTGCCACGTTCTTCGACCTTCTGCAAACTCCCCGCTTGGTTTTCCAGCCATACGCTAAAACGCAAAGCGGGGAGCCTGGCGGCTCCCCGCTTGCTTCTTCCGTAGCCACCGCGATGCCGAAAGCAGCGCTGGCGGCGCGCACCGCAAGAGCGGTGTGAAAACGGCGTCTATCTCAAACAACTCTGCCCGGTGGAGTCATACAAATTCCTCCGTGCACTACCACTACAATTCCCTTCTACTCCCGCGTATTCCTGAATGCAACTGGAAAATCTGGCGAGCACCGCGGAACCGCGCGAGCGACCGTGCAAAAAATAGCCGCAGCATTTCTGACAGCGGGAAGAAAATCGCAAGCGGCGGGTTACTTCAGCAGCAGAGCTTCACGCACCTGATCGCGCCCAACAAAAGTTTTCGACGAGCGGAACTTCCCGAAAATATCCAGAATCTCGCGATTTTGAAATACGCGCGCATGCACGGCCAACGTGGGAGTCGGCACCAGTTCCAGCGTCTGCGAATCCACCACCTTGTAACGATTGAATCTTTCCGGCGCGCGGCTGTGAAACGAAGCCAGCACCGCGCCCCCGGGCCGCATCACCGAGTAAACCCGCTCCATCACGCGCGGCAGCAGTTCGGCGTCCAGATAATCAAAAAGATCCCACGCCAGCACGCCGTGAAAATGATCTTCGGGATACTGCAAGGCGGTGTCCAGAAATTTTCCGGCCAGCATTCCTTGCGAGACGCGGCCGTTCGCGTCGCCCACGGGCGTGTTGCGCAGGCCTTCTTCCTCCGCGTGCAGGAATTCTTTCCAGGAACGCAGCAGATCTTCGGTGGAAAGCCGGAAGCCTCTCTCGATGAAAAACATCACCGTGGACTGGAACACGGCGCCCAGGTCCAGAATCTTGCCCTGCCCGTTATCGCTGATCAGCCACAGAAATTCTTTCAGCCCGTTCGAGACCCGCATATTCGCGCCAGCGGGCGCCGCCGTTTCCGGCCCCGGCTTTACGGGCGCTCGGGCCGTCGCGGCGGAGTTCGGTCTTTGCTTGGCCATCCAGTCCATGAAACGCTCTAACTCCTGGGTGCGACAGCAAGGGCGGTTTTGCGCGACTCGGCATCCGCATCACTCATCGCCGTCTTCGAATCATTGGGAGAATCAGCTGCGTGGCCGGGGCGAGTCATCTCGACTTTGCCGCGGAAACGCGCGCCATCTTCGATGCGGATGCGCGGCGTCAATACGCTGCCCTGCACGTGACTGGCAGGACCCAGGCGCACGTTGTCGCGAGCATGCAAATTTCCCTGCACGTTGCCCTCGATCGAAATTTCCGGCGCTTGGATATCCGCATTCACGCGGCCGCTGCTACCGACGGTTACCCGCCCGTTGGCCAGGTGAATTTTCCCGTGCGCTTCGCCCTCAATCACTAAATGGCAATTGCCGGTAATGTCGCCACGGATTTTCAGCCCCGGCCCGATGGTGGAGACGGCGGTAATCGCCGACGCCACATCCGAAGCGGTCGCTGGCGTGGACACCGCTGTGGCAGGCGCAGTGGGCACGGAAGAAGTTGAAATAACCGCAGGTGAACTCGCGGGCGAATTGAAATTCGGAATGATTGCGGCCGGTTCTGCTGCATCGGCCCCCGGCGAAGAGGGCTTCAGTTCTTCGGTTCTACGCCACATATGGGTTCCTCCCCTGTATCGCTGAGACTCCCGCGGGGGGTGGCAGGGGTCCTGATGTGATGCACGAACTATATTACAGAGCTGTGTGGGAACGATAGAGGCCGGCGTACTTAAACGACAACGCGCCGCCAATCCGCCAGCCCCGACGTGATATCGCTCGCACGGTCTCTGACAAAGCCGTCATCTGGGAGTGCGGCGGCTTGCCGCCGCCCTTTTTTAGCCGAAGCTTGCTTCGGCGTTCGCTCCAGATCGCCACCCGTTTCCACTACGCAGCTTCCATCAATCAGGTGGTCCGCACATCGTTATGGCGCATGTCCCACAGCGCCTTCACGTAGCCGCCCAATTCGTGAAAAAATATCCGCACGCCTTCCGTGGTGCGCCACCAGCTTTGCGGGTCGAAATCATTATCAGGCGCGGAGATCACGCGCAGCTGCGTGCCTGGTGGCAGAGTGCGCTCGTAGATATATTCCGACCGGCGCGTGTGGTAATTCGAAGTCACCAGCAGGATTTTTTTCCAGCCGTGCGCGGCTACCAGTTCGCTCACCACCACCGCCTCTTCACTCGTATCCTCCGCGCGGTGATTCAGCGGAATAATCGCTGCGGCCGGCACGCCGTGGTCCACCAGATCGCGCTTCATCAGATCGGTGGTGCTGGCATAGGAACGCAAGGACCGCCCCGTAGCGACCACGCGCGGCGCCTCGCCCGCCCTGAATAGCGCTGCCGCTCGCGCAGCGCGCACCGCATCGAAATTGTCGCCACTCAGCACCACGATGGCGTCCGAATTTTCCGGCGCATCATCCACAATCCAGAATTCCCCGGCAAAACGCAACAGCGGCACGCGCACCAAATACAAAATCACCAGAAAAACCAGGAAGCAAATCAGGAACACCAGCTTGAAGATGATGCCGCCGCGTTGCGCGTCCGGTTCGGCCAAAAACGTGGCGGCGAGGCTGCTCATTTTCCGGGGTCCAGCTGGCGCAGGCGTTCGGCGGCGTACTCCGGCAAAGTCCCGTTGAAATAAACTTCCTTGATGCTGTAGGACTTGCTGCGCTGCTCGACGATCGGCAGAATTTCGATGTGCCAGTGATAATCTCCGCCGAGGGTGCGCCAGTAATCGCTCAGCTCGCCTTTGGTTTGCTGCGTATTGGGCGCCGTGTGCACCACCAAATGATAGCCCGGCGCAATTTGCAGCAAACGCCGCAGCGTGCGCCCCAACAACGCGGCCAGATTGCGGCGCTGTTCCCCGGGCAGCGGCGCTTCATATTGGTGATTGTGCGTGCGCGGCAGCAGCCATATCTCATAAGGCACGCGCGAAGCATAGGGGCAGAGCGCGTGATAATCACCGGCGTTGTCCACCATGCGCTTGGCCTGGCGCATTTCCTGGCGCAGAATGTCGCAAAAAACGCAGCGCTCGCGGTCGCGATACCATTCGCGCGCTGAACGCAGCTCGTACAGAATCCGCCGCGGCACAAAAGTCGTCGCGGTGATCTGCGAATGCGCGTGCGGCCATTCTTCTCCCGCCTGCGCGCCCTGATTCTTGAACACCGTCACATATTTGAAACGCGCGTCGCGCTTTAGATCCGCGATGCGCCGCGCCCAGGCATCCAGCACGCGCTCGATTTCCTCGTCACTCATCTGCTCCAGCGTGCGCGTGTGCTCCGGCGTCTCCACCACAATTTCGTGCGCGCCGATGGACGCCATGCGGTCGTAGATGCCATCCGCGCTGCGCCCCGGCTCGCCTTCGATGCGGTACAGCGGACGAAAATGTGGGTACACGCGCACTTGCCATTTGCCGTCGCCCGGCAAATCCAGCAAGGGGTGTATCTCCAGCCGATTTTCCGGGCACAGCGGACAAGGATCCGGCCGCACTTTTTCGCGTTCCGGATGCCCTGCCACCACCCAACTGCGCGTGATCGGATCTTTGCGAAGTTCCATCAGTCCCCAGGCACAAAATCAAACGCGTCATCTTATAACGTGGCAACTGCGAGGGCAAAACATAACAGGAGAGATTTCGTAGCGCCGGTCTTCAGAACCTGCATGCGAGCAGGAGAGTCCGTGGGAGAACTCGGGCATCTTTGTAGGTCGTGGCTTCAGCCACGACGCAAACGCAACAAAGTGAAGGCGGCTTCAGCCGCTGAAGTACCGGTTTGCAGTTCTCCCGCAGGGCTTCTCGGTGAATACGAGGACCAATTCAGTTCGGCGTGGATTGCGGTGCGGCTTGGAATTTCCGTCCGCATCTTTGAGCGCCTGGGCGATGCTCGCTCTGCAGGCGGTCCTGCATGTTAGCCATCATCTTTTGCATGACTCCCGACGCGGCCTGCATTGCGTCCGCGCTCATCGCCGGCATTTCTTTCAGGATTTTTTGGCCGGTGGGTGCCGAATAAAATGCTGTTAACGCATCCACCTCGCTTTTCGTCAGGTGCTTCTGATAGGCGGGAATCATCGCCTGCATCAAATCGTCGACGGGAAAGTCCTTGATCATGTCATCCATCATTTTATCCACGCGCGCTTCAAAACCGGCCGGCAGGTTCGGCTGCTTTTCCAGCTGCGCGTGAGTCATTTGATGCATCTGCTTCGCCATCGCGTCCAAGGTTGACTTCATCAGCTCCGGGTAATGCATCGCGTCCAGGTATTTCTCGATATCGTTTGGAGGCCGGCGCATCGGCAGCGCTCTGTTGAGCAAAGCTGATGGATGCAAAGAGCAAACAAGCGAGGACGGCAAACGCGAAGCGTTTCATAATGGACCTCCCAGAAATCCAAAGAATTGAGGAGATGTTACCGCAAACGATGAGCAACGCTAATGCATGGTGACCGGGAAGTTAACTGCGCTCGCAGGTTTACTAGCGGGTGTAATGCGTGGGCGTGGGCCCAGCTTCCAGCCGATGGCGATCCCAAATCGCGCCTTCGCGGCTGTAACTGGCCATCTCGAAATCCTGCGTCAGTTCCAGACAATCCGTGGGGCAAGCGTCTTCGCACAATCCGCAGAACATGCAGCGCGAAGTATCGTACGTAAAAGTGGTAAGAACTTTGCGCCGCGTAGCATCGTCGCGCAGCCAGCCCACCACAATCAAATTCTCCGGGCAAGCCAGCGCGCACAAATTGCACGAAATGCACAGCGACTCCCCAGTCTCCGGATTCATGTTCAACCGCGGCGCGCCGCGATAGCGCTCCGCCACCATCGGCCGTTCCTGGGGATATTGCTCGGTGTAAATATTCTTCGGCGCCTGATAACGAAACGTGACCCACATGCCCTTGAGGAGGTCCACCAGGAAGACGCGCCGCAGAAGTTCTCTCATCGCGTGAATTGTGACTTCCCTCCCAGTGGAAGTCAATAGACGCGTGCCGCCGCTGACGGCCAGTTTCTCAGAATGTCACTGAGCGCGGCTCACTCGAGCCGGAAGCATTGCCCTCCTGGAATCATCGCGAGCAGAACCTCGCAGAGCGATCCTGAAGCCGTTAGGATGTAAATTGTGACTCGTACACATTGGATTTTCGCCGTGACTGCCGTCCTCGCCACGTTGGCGGTGGCTTGGCGAGGCGCGCTAAACGCTCAAACGCCTCCCACGTCTGATATTCAAACGCTAATGGGACAGCTGAGCGACATCAGAACCATACGTCGCGAGACCTATAGCCAAATCTTGCAACTCGCCAGGAGGAATCCCGAGGCACGCAACTTCGTAGTGCAGATGTTGCCTGATATGATCAAATCCTCGACCGACGAGCCGTGGCTCAACGCGGTCCACCTGGCCGGCGACTTGAAGGCAGTGGAGGCGATTCCCGCTTTGCAAGAGGCGATGATGTCGCGCCGGCCGTTCCCCGCCGTGCCATACATCTCATCTTTTGGCGCGATGCATCTAGACAATGACATTGTCGCAAAATCGCTATCCCAAATCGGTGATCCCGCAATTCCTTCCGTTGCGAATCTACTAGAGAGGCCGGATGCACTGATGCGATCGCGTGCGGTCTTAATCCTCGCAAACATAGACTCCCGCGCGGCGCGGAAGGCGCTAAAGTACCGCCTGCCACGCGAAACCGACCCTGACATTAAACGCTTGATCGAGGACTCTTTGAGATTTGAGTCATCGACGCACTAGAAAGGCGTCACGACCACCGCGTGAAGCGACGCTGCGGTTCCGTGTTATCCTGCGAAAAATGAGCGCCGGCGATAAAAATGTTCTTGCTGCGGACGATGACGCCCGCTTCATGCGCGCCGCGCTGGAGGAAGCGCGCGCGGCGGCCGAACACGGAGAGGTGCCAGTCGGCGCGGTGGTGGTGCTGAACGATGAGATCATCGCCCGCGCCGGAAACCGCACCATCGCCGATTGCGACCCCACCGCACATGCCGAAATAATCGCGCTGCGCGAAGCGTCAAAGCATATCGGCAATTACCGTCTCGCAGGCGCCGCACTCTACGTCACCATCGAACCTTGCGCCATGTGCGCCGGCGCCATGATCCAAGCCCGCATCGCGAGACTGGTTTACGGCGCGCCGGACGCGAAAGGCGGCGCCGTGCGCTCCTGTTTCGCAGTACTCGATCATCCGCAGCTGAATCATCGCGTGGCAGTCACCGCCGGCGTCCTCGCCGAAGACGCAGCAGCAGCCCTAAAAGATTTTTTCGCCGCACGCCGATAGATGAAGGAATCGTCCGCGAGGTGCTTCTGATGAAAAAGCTCTGGGTACGCACAGTCGCGTTCCTTCTTTCTGCTGTCTCGGCAAATACCACCGCGCAGAATCAAGCTCGCCATAAGTGTGAATCGCCAAAATCCATGCTCCAGTTGCTCGCCGGCTACAAGGTTGACGTGGGCTGGGGCATCGATAGCTGGGGTGCCAAGATCTCGAAGGACGGCGGCGTCACCATTGAATTCTTCCAGGGGCTTCACGTCGGCGTTGAGGCTGATTCGATCGACCAGAAGGATGTAGCTTGGAGGGAGGAACAAGTCGTAAATGGCCAGCGACTGATTTGTGTTTACACGAATTCGAACGACCTCATTGTCAGCAACCGAATGCAGGCCGTCAACTTCCGGGGTCACATCCGAAATCAACAGGATCTCACCGAAATGCTGCTGATGGTTCTTACATACGATCCGGTCCACGGGTATCCAGTCGAACCCGGTACAGTGACGACTCCCTGCCCAGACGATCCGAGGTAGCATCGGGAACCGCGGCCGCGAGATGCTCCCTACCCGTGCCGTGATATCGACTTGAACACCCACCACGGATTCGATTGAACTCTCGCCACTTCCGGCGGATTTGTTTACACTCGTTTACGGCGCTAAGCACACGCCCCCAGGCCGCGCCTGATAATAATCATGGTAAAGGAATAATTCGAATGAACGCAAGAATGACTCGCAATATTCGGCTGCACGGCGCGCGCGCCACGCTCTGCTTCACAATCGCCGCGGCCTACGTTCTCTGCGCCACTTCCCTCCCCGCGCAAACCGCCGCCTCTCCGCAAAAAGCGCAAACTCCAGCCGAAGCCACCCGCAAAGACCTGCTCGCGCAATTCAACGAATCGCTGCAGGAACTCACCGCGCGCGTCTCGCCTTCCATCGTCCAGGTCCAAGTCACCGGCTATCGCGCGCTCAACGATAAAAGTGACACCGAGTCCAGCACCATCGGCCGCCAGCGTAGCCTGGGCTCCGGCGTCATCGTGGACCCCGACGGCTACATCATCACCAACGCTCACGTGGTAAAAGGCGCGCAGCGCGTGCGCGTCGTCCTCACGCCCAGCACCGCCGGTGATTCCCAAGTTCGCGCCAGCCTGGGCTTGGGCGACCACAGCCCGCCGGCCGACGCGCGCATCATCGGCATCGCGCCCACCATTGACCTGGCGCTGCTGAAAATCGAGCAGAAAAATTTGCCGGCGATGGCCTTCGCCGATTACACCCAGCTGAAAAAAGGCCAGCTGGTGCTCGCCTTCGGCAGTCCCGAAGGCCTGGAGAATTCCGTCAGCATGGGAGTGGTCAGCGCGGTGGCGCAGGCAGGCCGACCCAGATATCCCCTCGGTTTACATCCAGACCGACGCGCCCATCAATCCCGGCAACAGTGGCGGCCCGCTGGTCAATACCAATGGCGAGCTGGTCGGTATTAACACATTTATCCTCACGGAATCCGGCGGCAGCCAGGGCCTGGGCTTCGCCATTCCCAGCAGCGTGGTGGAATTCGTCTACCACGAGCTGCGCAAATACGGCCGCGTGCATCGCAGCGTCATCGGCGCGCAATTGCAGGACATCACGCCGGATCTTGCCACCGGACTTTCGCTGAAAAAAGAACGCGGCGTGGTGGTCTCCGATGTACTGCCGGGCGGTCCCGCCGATAAAGCCGGTTTGCAGATTCAGGACATTCTGCTGAACCTCGACGGCCGCGCCATGGGCAGCGTGCCTCTCGCCGAAATGATTATTTCCACACGTCCCGCAGGCGCGGTGATGCAGGCTGATGTCCTGCGCGGAACGCAGCGGCTTACGCTGACGATTCCGGTGAGCGAACAGAAAAACGACGTGGACCAACTGGGCGACCTGGTCGATCCGGAAAAAGATCTGGTCACCAAGCTGGGAATTTACGGCGTGGAAATTGACGAGCAACTCGCGAAGCAGCTCGAAGACCTGCGCGAGCCTACCGGCGTCATCGTCGCTGCGCTAGCCGCCGATTCCATGGGCGTCGAAGCCGATCTGCAGCCCGGCGACGTGATTCACGCGCTGAACGGCAAGCCGCTGGTCACGCTGGAAGAATTGCGCGCAGCATTAAAAGCATTGCCGACCGGCGCACCCGGCGTCCTGCAAGTCGAGCGCGACGGAAAATATCTCTACGTCACCTTCGAAATGGATTGACGCCGCCATCGTAAGCATCTGATCGCCGCGCGTCGTAGCGCCGGCGTCCCGCCGGCTCTTAGCCGTTGCCTTTGACTTTGTACTTGTCGCCTGCGGCCTGGTAAAACAGCCACGCGCAAGCCATGGTAGGGGCGCTGCTTGCTGCGCCCCAGCTTGCCCAGGCGTCAACCCCGCTATGCACCCCGCCACGCCACCAACTCAGCACCACAGGCGCGGCACTGCTTAGCCCAGCCCGGAACGCCCGGGAAAATTCGCGAAATAATCCCCAGCGCCGTAGGTGCGACACAAGCATGCCCATCGTCGCCGCACTCGATGTTGTGACCCCGCGCCGCCTTTGTTAAGCTACAAGAGCTAAAACCGCGGAGAGGTGTCTGAGCGGTTGAAAGAGCTCGCCTCGAAAGCGAGTGTCGGGGAAACTCGACCGTGGGTTCAAATCCCACCCTCTCCGCCATCCATCATTGCCCCGCCGCCGCGCACGCTGCGATCGCCTCTTGAAATTGCATCTTCAGCATTTCAGCCTTTTCTTCCGTGCGCACCCTGACCCACGCTCCCGAAACCTTGAGTTGCTCCACGGAAGCGATCGGCCCTCGTTTCTCGTTGAACACGATGTCCTGGCCCACCACGTTCACAGTTTTACTTCCATCCGCGGATTGCAATGAAACCACATAGTAATCGCCCGCCTCGATCCCCGGACGATCGCCCTGCCCCGCGTGCACCGCTTCGACGGTGATTTTCTTCGCGTCCATGGTAGCCAGCGGAACCTCAAAGCGGTGCGTCTCGATGTAAACCAGCTGCCTGGCCGCGGTCCCTTCCTGCATTTGGTTCCAAACAACAGTGCAGCCATCAAAGGTGATTGGCACCACGGAGATCGTCGTGGTCACTTCACCAAAACGGGCCACCGTATGTTTCCAGCGGTCGGTATGCTCGAGCGAGAACTCCCGCGCCAGATCCTTCAGAAACCGGGAGATTCGCGACGGCGGCGTGGCTTGTGGCGGAATCGCACCAGGCGCGGTGCGCCCTGTTGTGGCGGAGCCGCCGACTCCGAGCAGCATCAGCAGAAAAACCAGCACGCCCTTGGACCATTTCCGATGTTCGTGCATCGCCGACGTTTGCCTCCAAGCTAAGGAATCTGGCGCATGCAGCCGAACCTCACGCCGTCGCAAATTATCATCCGAATTGCGCCGGCAGGGCCATACCTTTGGCTATCTTTCGCCTCCAACCTTTTCCAAGGCGCTCGTTCCGGGGGGGCGTACCAGTACCTCTAGCGGCAGGGTACCGCAGTAATCAGTACTTGGCTGGACGCCCCGATCTGCGAGTACGATGCCCCCGGCATTCGGGCGACACTCACCGCGCACGCAAACGCACGCACGCAAGAAGCCCCAGAGCCGCTACGCTTTTTTCTGGATTTCTTTTTGCGGGATACGTTTCGCTGCAGCGCGATTCCCGGCATCCCAGTCCACCGGGAACGGTCCTTTCTCCGCAGATCGGACGTCGCTCGCTCAGCCGAACTAGTTCAGCCGAGTCGCGCCGCCAACGTCACTCGGCTCCGGGCAAGCTTTTCGAGCAGCGCAAGCGGGAGGTCCATATGCACAGCACGATTCGATTATTCTCCATCCTCATTGGCGTAATCATGGCTTCTCTTCTCGCGGGCGACGCGTCCGCCAATACCGCCACCGTGCGCTGCGTCGCGCAGCAGGACCAGATCTCCGTCTATGATTCGCTGCGCACGCGCGGCGTCGAAGCAAAACTGAAGTGCGGCGAGGAAGTGGAAATCATCGGCCGCGTGCAGGACTACGTAAAAATTCGCGCGCAAAATGGCGTCGAGGGCTACGTGCCGGAAAACTTGTTCGCCGGTCTTCCAACCTTCGAGAATCACCCGGACCCAGCCGCAAACGCTGTCTCCGTCACGCCGGCTCCCGCGCAAAACACGGCCCAGAAAAAGCGGCCTGCCAGCGAACCTGCAGCGCCGAACACCACCTACGCGGAAAATAGTCCGGCGACGGCTCCCGCGCCGCTCGCAGATTCTTCCGACAAGACGCCTGCTGCGCCTGCCGCTCAGCCCGCGGCTGCAAATGCAACCGCATCGCCGGCCGCGCCCGCTGCCAATTCCGACGACAATCCAGCTCCACAGCCGGAAAACGAAAGCGCGGACCCCGCCTGCCAGGACTATTTCTCGGCCTACGGCCTGGCGCCCAGCCAGATGAAATGGATCGCGCAAAATCGCAAAAAACTTTTCGCCAACGTTTGTCCCGCGCCCGATCTTGCGAAAGTGGATTTCGTGATGATCTTCACGCACGACGTGGACTTTTTTAACGTCACCATGCCCGCGCCGGTCCACAAAACCGAAGGCTTCTCCGATTTCCAGGCGCTCACGCCGGTGGACGCCGGGCTGACCTCGGCATCCGACCCGGACAAAGCCCATCGCCAATACGTCTGGATCTTCCGCTTCGCGCCCGGCACGTTCGACCCCGCCAACTTCTCGCCGCGCCGCCGCTACCAATTCTCTCAAGTCGAATCCGGCGCGCTCGGCTCCAAAGCCGGCCTGAAAGCCGTCGAAGACGCCTTCCGCTTCGTTTCCACCGCGAACCACTGAGGCCGTTGGCCGCGAAATCGGGACCGATAGGGGTCTTACATCGAGTTCAGCGTCTCTGTGCCCTCGGTTTGCCATTTCCCCGCAAAGCACTTGTACGTACAAATGTGTTGACGCAAAAACTGGCGCAGCGCTAGGCTGAATTCGGGGAAAAGCCGATGAGGAATCTCACAAAGCAGCAGAAACGAGACATTCGCGCCATCGCCGCAAAAAAAGACCGGAACATTAATTTTTCCGACGCGCCCCCGGTTCTGGACTGGAGCGCCGCTGCGATCGGCCAATTCTATCGGCCAGCAAAAAAGCCAGTCACCATGCGCCTGGATTCCGACGTAATCGCGTGGCTCAAAACCGAAGGCCGCGGCTATCAGACGAAAGCCAATTGGCTCCTGCGCCGCGCCATGCTGCACTTCACCGCGGCGAACAGCCCCAGCGATCGCAATCGCACGCCACAGCGCACCAAGTTCAAATATCAAAAACGGAAGCGTTGATCAACTATCTGCGGTTCACGAACTCTTCTTGCTCGCCCTCCCTGATGTCACCGGCCCGCCGATCTTGTTCAACGTGTCCAGCGCGCGTGATTTGTAAGGGCTGTTCAACCCAATCACTTCCGTAAGCACCACGCGCGCTTCCGGAATCCGCTGCAATTTCGCCAGCGTGAATCCCAGCCGGTATTGATTCTGCGCGTAGCTGAAAGTGTCGGACTTCAGCAGCGGCGCAGCCTGCTTGAATTGGTCAATCGCTTGCCCGGTGCGCGCGCCTCCCTTGTTCACATTCACTTCTCCCAGCGAGGAATACGCCAGGCCCTTCTGGATCGCGACCTGTTTTTGCCATTGCGCGTCGTCCACGTTGTCCGGCTTCTTGGCCTGCGCCAGCAGGTCCAGCGCATGCTGCGCGTACGCCGCCGCCTTATCCAGATGCGCCGGATCGTTGCACCACGTATCCGCCAGCAAAATCAGCATGGAAATATCGTCCGGATTAGAAGTCAGCAGGCTTTGCGCCGCCGCCACCATTTTCGGCGCGTTCTGCGCTTGCTGATAAGCGATCGCGGTCTGCTCGCGCGCGCTCACCGTGTAAGTGGAATCCGGAAATGTGGCGGCGTAGCCTTCCAGCAGCGCGGCGCGCGCGGTGGCGTCCGTGGTCTTATACGCGGCGTTCAGCAGCGCGTATTGCACGTAGCCCACGTCGCCTTCCACGGTTTTCAGAACGGCGTCTCGTTGCGCATTCCAGGCGTCGGCAGCAGTGCCCTCGGGTGGCGCCGCCGATTTATAGCGCTTCACAATGGCCGCGACTTTTTGGCAGGCGTCGAAAAGCCTCTTGCTGTCGCCTTGCTCCTCCGCGGCGTGCACCATAATCACCGCCGTGGAAAAATTGTCGGGATCGAGCGCCAGCACTTTGTCGCCGTACTCGTAAACCTTCCCGTAATCCTTCTGCGCCAGGTACGATTGCACGTACAGCTGATCGCCGAGCAGTTCCATATCGCCCTTGCCGTAATCCGCCATGAATTTATCCAGCAGCGCGATCTTGTCCGGCCCGTCCGTCGCCGCATAAATATCCGTGAGCGCCTTATCTTCCGGCGTGCCCGCCGCCACCGAAACGGTCTTGCCGATCTGCGCCGTCGCACTGCCCGCTGCAACCATCAGGAACGTCACGCACATCGCCGCGCACACCATGAATCGTCGCATACCGCACCTCCAAGAATTTCGTCGCGTCCGTAAACTCCCATCGCCGCGAGCCGGCCCCATCGTCCAACGCGCGCATCTTAGTCGAACGGCGCCCCGCGCCACAATCTTTTCGTTGCGCCGTCCCGCGATTCAGACGCGTGCGCCGTGCCCGCAGCACGATATGCATTTCCCACTTGCAGCAATTACTACCCCGTACACGAATACGCGGTAGGGGCGCTGCTCGCTGCGCCCCTACTTGCCAAGCTGTAATCACGGCGTAGCTCGCCTTTCATCGCCGTCCTGGTGACCACTCCCATCGCGCCGTCATCCTGAGCGGAGCGAAGGATCTCTCTTAGATGTCATGTGCTTGGCGCTAGCCCAACTGAACAGAGAACCCTGCCTGCGGCGGGCAGGCTTCGTCGCTGCGCTCCTCAGGATGGCGACCCGCACTTCGCCACCCAGCCCCAGCCATTGACGATTCCCCGCTTTCGGTAGAGGATTCCCTGTCACCCATTCACGCAAAAAAAGAGGTTCCGCATGCCCGCAGCCACATCCTTTGAAAAGGTAGAGCACGAAAAACTCAATGCGCATATTTCGCGCCAGATGATGAGCGGCGAAGACGCCACGCTCGCCCGCATTTACATCGCCAAAGGCGGCATCGTGCCGCGCCACTCGCACCGCAGCGAGCAGTTTTCGCTCATCCTTTCCGGCGCGCTCAAATTTTTCTTCGACGATGGCGAAACCACCATCGTTCACGCCGGCGAAATCCTGCTCATCCCCGCGCACCTTCCCCACAAAGCTGAAGCCCTGGAAGACACCGTGGACATAGATTTCTTCGCCCCGCGCCGCGAAGACTGGATCAACAAGACCGACGCCTACCTGCGCACCGGCGAGCCGCAAAAAAAGGACTGAACCCATGGACCTGGGACTAAAAGGACGCGTCGCCATCGTAGCGGCGGCCAGCAAAGGCCTGGGCCGCGCCATCGCCACGGAACTGGCCAAGGAAGGCTGCGAAGTAGCGATCTGCGCGCGCACCGCCGCCGACGTCGAACGCACCGCGCAAGAAATTGGCTCGATCGCCGGCCGCGAAATCTTCTGGCGCGCCCTCGACGTCACCAACGCCGACGGCGTGCGCGACTTCGTAGCCGCCGTGGAACAGAAATTCGGCCGCATTGATATCTGCGTCACCAATACCGGTGGCCCGCCCTCCAAAAAATTCATGGAAATCACGCTCGAGGAATGGCGCAGCGCGGTGAATCTCGTCCTCCTCAGCAGCGTCTATTTCGCCCGCGAAGTTCTCCCGCGCATGCAACGCCGCCGCTGGGGCCGCCTGCTCACCATCACCTCAATCTCCGTGAAGCAACCGATTGACGGCCTGATGCTATCTAATTCCTTGCGTGCCGGCGTCACGGGAATGGCCAAGACGCTCGCGAATGAATTCGGCGCCGACGGCATCACCGTAAACAATGTCTGCCCCGGCTACACGCTCACCGATCGCCTCACCGAACTTTTCGAAAAGCGCGCGCAAGATGCAGGCGTCGCCTACGACGAGATCTTGAAGCAATCCACAGCGAACGTGCCTATCGGCCGCTTCGCGCGCCCGGAAGAATTGGCCGCGCTGGTCGCCTTTCTCGCATCCGAGCGCGCCAGTTCCATCAACGGCACGACGATCGCCGTGGACGGCGGCAGCACGAAGGGACTTCTATAATTGGAGCTTCAGCCGAAATACGAAATGCGAAAGTGCCGCGCTGCGTTCTATACTGTCGGGCCTTGTCGCCACCTTGGCATCCTCTACAGGAGATACGAATGACTCAGATTTCCGGACGCTGCTCGTCCGCTCGTGCCCGCGCTCTTGCTGCGCCGTATTATTGTTGCTCGCGGCGTTGCTGCTACCCGCGCCGGCCGCGCCGATGAACCCTACGCCCGGAGCCGCGATTACGATTTGCAGAATGTGAAAACGCATCTCTGGTTCGACACCGACCAGCGCAAAGTCTCAGGCGAAGTCACCCACACCATCGCGATGTTGCGTGACGACGTCACCCAAATCCAATTCGATTCCGTCGAGCTGCACATCTCCGCGGTTACTCTCGACGGCAAGGACGCAAAGTTCTCCACGACGGCCACAGCGCTGGTCGTCCCGCTGCCCGGCCCTTCCCGCCGCGGCGAACATCACGAAGTCTTTATCCGCTACGACGGCCAGCCCAAAAAAGGCCTGTACTTCGTCCTCCCCGATAAAAATTATCCCAATCGCCCTAAAGAAGTCTGGACCCAGGGTGAAGCCGAGGACACGCGTTACTACATTCCCATCTACGATTACCCGAACGATCGCACCACTTCCGAAATGATTCTCACCGTCCCCACCACCTGGCTCACCATTTCCAATGGCAGCCTCGTCAGCGTGAAAGACGAATCCGACGGCATGAAAACCTGGGACTGGAAACAGTCCGAGCCGCTCTCCACGTACCTGATCACCGCCGTGGCCGGTGAATTCGTGGAAAAGAAAGACACCTGGCGCGGAATACCGGTGCGCTACGTCGTCCCGCGCGGCGAGGAAGACACCATTGACTCCACATTTTCGCGCACGCGCCAGATGCTCGATCTTTTTTCAGACAAGCTCGGCGTGCCATATCCCTGGGCGCAATACGCGCAAGCTTCGGTGAACGATTTCGTCGAAGGTGGCATGGAAAATACCAGCGCCACCACGCTCACCACGCGCGGCCTCGTCGCTCCCGGCCTCGCGCCCGAACTTCGCCGCGGTTCCGACGATCTCGACTCGCACGAACTCGCCCACCAATGGTTCGGTGATTTGGTTACGTGCAAAGACTGGGCCAATATCTGGCTCAACGAAGGCTTCGCCACCTATTTCGAGCATTATTGGGCCGAGCAGCGTTACGGCGCCGATGAAGCCGCTTACGAGTACTGGCGCGATCAAGCCTCATGGTTCCGGCAGAAGCGTTTGTATCCCGTGCCCATCGTCACGCGCAATTTTGAGGACAGCATCGAGTACGCCGGCAACGTCTATGACAAAGGCGGCTGGGTGCTGAAGATGTTGCGCACCAAACTCGGCGACGACGATTTTTTCCGCGGCCTGCATTACTATCTCGAAACCAATCGCGGACAAAATGTCGTCACCGCCGACCTGGAAAAAGCCATTGACCATTCCACTGCGACCAACGTTGACCATTTCTTCCATCAATGGATCTGGCGAGCCGGCGCGCCGAAGTATGAAGTCAGCTACACCTACGACGATGCCGCGCACCAGGTGAAACTGAACGTCAAGCAAACCCAGAAGGTCGAAGGCATGGTGGACCTGTTCGACATGCCCGTCGAAATTGAAATTGCCACCGCCAGCGGACGCAAGACCTCCACGATTCAGGTAAGCAAAGCCGAAGAAACCTTCACCCTGCCCGCCGACAGCGCGCCGCTCATGGTGCTGTTCGATAAGGGCGACAACATTTTGAAAACTCTCGAGTTCAAAAAAGACGCCGCCGCGCTCATCTATCAATTAAAAAACGCGGAAGCCATCACGGACCGCGCCGACGCCGCCCTCGCGCTGGGCATCATTAAAGACAATCCCGATGTTGTCGCCGCCCTGGGCAACGCCGCGCAGCACGATCCGTTCTGGGGCGTGCGCTCCGAATCGCTGAAAGCTCTCGGCAAAATTGGCGGTGCTGCATCCGAAAAACAAATTCTCACTGCCGTGAACGATCCCAAGCCGTGGGTGCGCCAGGTTGCCGTGCAGGAGCTTGGTGGTTTCACGGATGATGCGTCGCTCGGCCCGCAGCTCACCGCCATCGCGACCAACGACAAGGCCTATCGCGTCCGCGCCGCCGCGCTCAACGCCCTCGGTGAAATCAAAGCGCCCAACGCCTACGACGTTCTCACCGCCGCGGTGAAACTCGATTCACCGGACGATACCCTGCGCAATGGCGCTCTGGAAGGCCTCGGATCTCTCGCCGACGATCGCTCCGTTCCCCTGCTGCTGGAATGGTCCGCCACCGGCAAGCCGTTCGATACGCGCGGCGCCGCGATTGGCGCGATCGCCGGCCTCGACACAAAAAACAAAACCATCACCAAGACGCTGATTTCGTATTTGCAGGAACCCTATATTGATATCAAGTACGCCACGCTCTTCGCCCTGAGCAAACGCGGTGACCCGGACGCCATCGCCCCCCTCGAAGCCATGCTCAAGGCCGGCGACCTGAATCTAGGCGCCGCCCCCTACATCCAAATGCAAATTGACGCGCTCAAAGCCAAAACCGCCGCCAATCACCCGACGGGTGCAAGCGCTGGAACCGGTGCAGGCACCGGAACGGGCGCAGGAGCTGGGACGGGCGCAGGCACCGGAACGGATGTGGGCGCGAGTCAAAGCGCGTCTACAAACCCGCCGCCAGCCTCCGCCGCGCCTGCAGACAATACTTTGGACGCGCTGAAACGGCTCCAGCAACAAATGGACGAAGTAAACGCAGTACTCGCAAAAATCGAATCGCAAATAAGCTCAACCAAGAAAAAATAAGGATCCGCCGCGCCCCGCCATCGAATCTGTCCTTGCCTTTGACTCTGTAGCGGCCGCCTTTAGGCGGGCGCCGTTGACGCTGACGGCGTAGCGCCGGGATCCCGCCGGCTCCTTTGCCTCTGCCTTTGAAATTGACTTCGTAGGGGCACGGCATGCCGTGCCCGCGTCGGCCCAGCCGCGCTCGCTAATATACGGTAGGGGCGCTGCTCGCTGCGCCCCAGCTTGCCCAGGCGTCAACATTGTCGAAGCGCCGGTTTTCTCTGCGCCCTCTGCGCCTCTGCGGTAATCCTTCGCAGTTGCCTTCGCGGCTGTTTCGCCGCAAGAAACTTGCGCGTACCGGCCTCACTCCGCCAACAAAATCCTCAAATCCCGCAAATTATTCCCCGTAGGCCCGGTAACCACCGCATCCTCCAAACGCGCAAAAAAACGATGCGCATCACTACGCCGCAAAAAATCTCCTGGGTCCAGACCAATCGCGCGCGCCCGTGCCAAAGTTTCGCCGTCCGCCACCGCCCCAGCCGCAGGACTGTTCCCATCCACTCCATCCGTCCCCGCGCTCAAAACCGTAATCCTCTTCCCCGCAATTTTCGGCACGCAAGCCAGCACAAACGCCGAATTCCGCCCGCCGACGCCGTCCCCCGTCACCGGGCTGCTCACCTCCCCGCCGGCAAATATCGCCACACGACGCCGCGGATTTTCACGCTTCAGAATTTCCAGCTGCGTCAGCAAATGTTCCGCGGCTTTTTCCAACGGCCAATTGTCCGTCTCGGTATCCACCAGGCACGTAAATCCCTCCGCCTCGCAACAATGATGCGCCGCGTGCAACAATTCCCGCTCCCCCAGCAAAATTTCAAATCGCGCGCGCGCAAATGCAGCATCGCCATCCTTGGGAGTCTCAGGGCACGCCCGCCGCTCAATCATTCCACGCAAAGAAGCCGGCAATTTCGCCAGCAACCCATATTTCCGCACGATACGCTCGACATCATCCACAGTAGTTGGGTCCGGCACAGTAGGCCCGGAAGCCAATGCCGTTTCATGTCCGTCCGGCACATCGCTGATCGCAAAAGTTATTTTCATCGCCCGCGCTGCAGCCGCCGCCAACCGCCCGCCCTTGGTAGCCGAAAGATGCTTCCGTACGACATTGATCTCTTCGATCGGCGCCCCGCAAGTAACCAGCGCCGAATGTAGCTGCTGAAAATCCGCAAGCGTCACGCTGGGATCCAAGCGGCAGCTCCACTAACGCCGATCCGCCGCCAGAAATCAGAAAAAATACCAGCGACCGTTCGTCGCAACGCGCCAAACGCTCCAGAATCGCCTTCCCCGCCGCAAAACTTTCCACCGTAGGCACCGGATGCCCGCCCACAAATGTTTTCCAACCAGGCAGCGGCAACGCGGGAGGTGCAGGAACCACAAGAATTCCATCAGGAGGAAATTCAGGCGTCAAAATATCGTGCAAACCCCGCGCCATCCCGAGCGCAGCTTTCCCGAACGCGATCGCCACAATCTCACGAAAACCGCGCAGGTCAATGTCGGAGGAACCACCGGCAGCAATCAACGAACCGCGCCGGGCCAGTTTCCGCCCGATCGCCGCGGAAATATCGATCGCAGTAAGCGTGTGCCGAAAAACGTGTTCAGCCGTTTTTTTCACGCCGTCATTTCAATCCCAACGCATCCGCGTTCAACGCGTTCGGCGGCCGCCGCCCTGCAAAAAGCGCCACCACATTCTCCGCCGCCATCACCGCCATCTTCGTGCGCGTATCCAGCGACGCGCTCGCAATATGCGGCGCCAAAATCACATCACGCCGCGGCAAAAGCGCCGGATGCACCAACGGCTCGTGCTCGTAAACATCCAGCGCCGCCCCCGCAATTATCTTATTCTCCAGCGCCTCCGCCAAAGCCTCCTCGTCCACCACCGGCCCCCGCGAAGTATTCACCAGATACGCGGTGCGTTTCATTTTCCCCAGGTTCTCGCGCGAAATCAGGTGCCGCGTATCCGGCAGCAGCGGCACATGCAGGCTGATAAAATCCGCTTCGCGGAACAACGTGTCGCGATCCACGAATTCCGCCTTCAGTTCGCGCTCCACGTGTTCGTGCGCGCGCACCGCGTCGCTATAAATCACGCGCATATTAAATCCCAGTGCCCGCCGCGCCACGCCGCGCCCGATGCGCCCAAATCCCAGCACGCCCAAAGTTTTTCCCCACACGTCGCCGCCCACCAGCTGATCCAGGTCCCAACCCGGCCATGTTCCGCTGCGCATCCACGCGTCGCCCTCCAGCAGCCGCCGCCCGATGGCCATCAGCAAAGTCCAGGCAAAATCCGCGGTGGTATCGTCCAACACTCCCGGCGTGTGCGTCGCCGCCACTTTATGCCGCGTGCACGCCGCCACATCAATATTGTCGTAGCCGACCGACACGGTTGCCGCGATCCGCAGTTTCGGCGCCGCCGCCAGCAGCTCCTCGTCCACTTTTTCGGTGAGCAGGCACACCAGGCCTTCCTTATCCGCCACACGCCTCAGCAGCTCCTCGCGCGAAATTCGTTCCGGGGGAGCCCAGTAGTCCACCTCGAAATGCTGGTCCAGCACAGCCCGCGCCGCGGGAAAAAGCGGCCGCGTCGAGAGTATTTTCGGTTTGGTCAATGCACCCCTCGCAAAAAGCCCCTGCGCAGGATTTGTAACATATACTGCCACTTTAGTGAATCGCGCCACAGCGCGATTCATCCTGAGATCCCGCCCTGCGAAGCGGGACGGGCTCGGAGGGCTGCTCGCAAAGCGGCGCGATGAAGCATCTTTTAAATGTAGAGGGAGAAAAACTGGTGACGCATCTACGCCGAACCATCGTACTTCTATTCCTCAGCTGCTGCATCGCCCCGCTCGCCATGAGCCAACAGCTCACGCTGAAAGTAAAAATTCAAACCTCGCCCATGGAGCGCCAACTGCTCTTCGCCAAACTCAACGAGCGCGCCGCGACGCACCACATCCAATTCATCTTGGTCGAATCCGGATTCGACTACCGCGTAGCCTACGGCGTCGCCGGCCCTGTCATGACTCCCTACGGCCCAGCCGCCGCCAGCGCCTCGGTTACAAAAGTTTTTGACCCCAGCGGCACCCAGCTCTTCACCTTCGCCCGCGACGGCCGCTGGACACCCGACGCCGCCGCCAACGCCACCGCCAAAGAAATCATCAAACGCATCAGAAAGCTGCGCGGCCTCTAATCGCGCCACGGCTCACCAAGCCCCCCACTCGTTGACGCCCATCGACGCACACAGCTATAGTGATCGTGAGCGCGCGCGCAATTCCTTTCACACGACGCAGCCGCCGCTCCACACGCGCATGGATCCGCAACTACTGCAAGCCCTGAAGACGACCCTCGGCTCCGAAGCCGTCCTCCATCGCCCCGAGGAGCTGATGCTCTACGAATACGACGGCTCGGTCGAAGTAGCCCGCCCCAATTGCGTCGTCTTCCCCCGCACCACCGCCGACGTCCTCGCCATCGTAAAATTAGCCAACCAATATCAAACTCCGCTAGTCGGCCGCGGCGCCGGCACCGGCCTTTCCGGCGGCGCGCTAGCCCGCAAAGGCGGCATCCTCACAGTTTTCTCGCGCATGAATAAAATCCTGGAAATTGACATCGAAAACCAGCGCGCCACGGTCCAACCCGGCGTTGTCAATTCCGATCTCAGCGCCGCCGTCGCCCACGCCGGCCTCCATTTCGCCCCCGATCCTTCCAGCCAAAAAGCCTGCACCATCGGCGGCAACGTCTCGGAAAATTCCGGCGGCCCGCACACGCTCGCCTACGGCGTCACCACCAATCATGTCCTCGCGCTCGAAGCCATTCTCCCCACCGGCGAACTCATCCGCATCGGCAGCTCCGCGCTTGATGCACCCGGCTACGATCTTCTCGGCCTGTTTGTCGGCTCCGAAGGCACGCTCGCGCTCATCACTGAAATCACCGTGAAACTCACGCGTCTCCCCGAAGCCGTAAAAACTCTCCTCGCGATTTTCGAATCCCTCGACGACGCCACCGAAACCGTCGTGGACATCACCGCGCGCGGCATCACTCCCGCCGCCTGCGAAATGCTCGATGGCTGGACGCTGCGCGCCGTCGAAGCCTACGTCCACGCCGGATTTCCTCTCGATTGCGCCGCCGTGCTGCTCCTCGAAGTGGACGGCATCAGTGAAGCCGTGCAGCAACACGCCGAAGAAGTTGCGGACATCTGCCGCGCCCATCACGCCCGCGAAGTCCGCGTGGCCCGCGACGCCCGCGAACGCGACCTGCTCTGGAAAGGCCGCAAGAACGCCTTCGGCGCCGTCGGCCGCCTTTCGCCCACCTATTACGTGCAGGACGGCGTCATCCCCCGCACCAAACTTCCCGCCACCATCCGCCGCATCAATGAAATCGGCGTAAAATACGGCTTCCAGATCGGCAATATTTTTCACGCGGGCGATGGCAATCTGCACCCGCTGATTCTTTTCGACGCGCGCGACGAAGCGCAGTTCCGCGGCGTCGTCGCCGCCGCCGACGAAATCATCCAGTTCTGCATCGAAATGGGCGGTTCCATCACCGGCGAGCACGGCGTCGGCATGGAGAAAGATCGCCTGATGCCGCTCCTCTTCAGCGAAGCGGATCTCGACGTAATGCGCGCCGTGCGCGACGCCTTCAATCCGCAAGGCCTGCTGAATCCCGAGAAAATTTTCCCCACGAAAAAAGGCTGCGGCGAAATTCACATCCGCCCGCTGCCCCTGGCCGGAGCGCCCAGCGCGCCCAACGCATAATAAAGATGACCTCCTCCGCCATCAGCCCGAGCGTCACCTCGCGACTCGCCGAAATTGTCGGCGCCGCAAATGTCGCCAGCGACTTCGCGCAACTCGCCGCCTATGAAATTGACCGCAAGCTGCCCGCCGCCGCCGTGCGCCCCGCCTCCAGCGAAGAAGTAGCCGCCATCGTAAAATTTGCCGCGTCGGAAAAATTGGCGCTGGTCCCCACCGGCGCGCGCACAAAATTGGGCATCGGCTACGCGCCCAGCCGCTACGATCTGGCGCTCGATATGACGCGGCTCAACAAAGTGATCGCCTACGATCCCGGCGACCTCACCGTCAGCGTCGAAGCGGGCGTCCCACTCGCAAAACTCGCGCAAGTTCTCGCCGAGCATCGCCAATTTCTGCCGCTGCCGGTCCCTTTCGTGAACCGCACCACGATTGGCGGCCTCATCGCCTCTGGCGTCGATTCCCCGCTGCGCCAGTTTTACGGCACCGCGCGCGATTTTCTGCTCGGCATGGAATACGTCACCGGCGAAGGCGTGGCCACGAAAAGCGGCGGGCGCGTAGTGAAAAACGTCACTGGCTACGACATCCACAAATTAATGATCGGCGCGCTCGCCACCCTCGGCGTCATCACGCGCGTAAATTTCAAGACGTTCCCCATGCCGCTCGCCACCCGGGGCTTCATCGCGCGCTTCGCCACCGCCGAAAACGCGCTGGACATGCGCCACCGTATCGCGCAATCCGCCCTCACGCCGCTAACAATGGAAATCGTCAGCCCGCGCGTCGCCGAACTTTTCGCGAGCGACGCCGCCACCCGCTACGAACGCGCCGCCATGCCAGCCAACGTGATTTCCAACACCGAATGGGCACTCACCACAGGCTACGCAGGAAACGAGCAAGTGCTTGAGCGCTACGCCAAAGATTTGCAACGCATCGCCAAGGAATCTGGCGCTACCGCAGTCACCATCCTTGCCGAAAATCTGCCCCCCGCCTGGGCCCGCAAACGCGAGTTCATCCCCATCGCGCTAGCATCCTCACCGGCCACGACCATCGTGAAAATGAGCGTCCTGCCAATGCGCATGAAAGAAGCCCTGGCCGCCGCGCAAAAAGCAGCCGAAACCAACAATCTCCGCTGGGCCGCCATGGCCCGCGGCCTGGGCATAATTTATTTCGCGATCTTGCCCAGCGATCACACCGAGGAATACCGGCAGCGTGTAGCCAACGCCGCCACCGCGATGCAAGAAGCCTGCGCCAAACTGGCAGGCCACGCCACCATCCCCTGGGCCCCCGCCGAATGGAAATCCACGCTGCAAATCTGGGGCCCCCAGCGCCCTGATTTCCCCCAAATGCAAAAAGTAAAATCCGTCTTCGACCCACAAAATATCCTAAGCCCCGGCCGCTTCGCCTCAAATTGGTAACGCCCGTCTCAATACACGGACCAAACACCCGGCGTCGCCAGTTCGATCAAGTGCCGGTCAGGGTCTCTGAAATAAAGGCTCCAGCCGCCCAGCTCCCACTGCTTTTTTTCTTCCACAGCGATTCCTCTCGTATGCAGCCACGATTCCCAGTTGGCCAGTTCGTCCGCAGGAATCGCGAACGCGATGTGCAATTCGCCATCTCCGTCGTGCGGCGATTGGATCGTCCGCGACCCTCCCTTCTCGAACAGCAGCAGCACCTGACGTGCGCCGGCCTGCATCGCACAACCACGCTTGCCGAACTCCTTGATCACGCGGAACCCGAAGGTCTGTTCGTAGAAGCGGACGGAGCCCGCCACATCGCTCACGTATAATGAAGATTCCAGAATGCCATCGCTTTTCGGCGGCATCGCGCCCTCCCAGTTCACCATCTGAACGTAGGATAAGACACAAAGCCGCCGAATGCAGGCCGTACTCGGAGTCTGGATCGGTCCTTAGATTCAGCGCGGCTCCGCACCGCGAATAACGTAAGATATTGCCTGGATCGAATTCCCACGAGGCCCTCAACGCAATGGCTTCAGAAACGCCGCCGCCAAATCCCGCGCAACCCGCCGCGCCACCGCAATCGCACGACGACGCCCAGCGCGAATTTCAGCTCACGCTCAGCGGCTTCTCCGCAATCGACAAGCCCGAGTACGAAGACTACTCCCGCTGCGTGCACTGCGGCCTCTGCGCCAATAATTGCCCCACCTATCGCCTCTGGGGCCGCGAAGCCGATTCCCCCCGCGGACGCATCAAGCAAATGGCCCTCGTGGATCAAGGCCGCCTGGAACTTGGCGAATCATTCGTCCTGCACATTGACCGCTGCCTGAATTGCCGCAACTGCGAAACCGTCTGCCCCTCCGGCGTCGAATACGGAAAAATCCTCGAACTCGCCCGCGCGCAGATCGAACAAAAATATAAACGCCCGCTCGCCTCGCGCCTCGCCCGCGATTTCGTCTATCGCCGGCTGCTTCCCTACCCCGGCAGAATCGCCGCCGCCGCCCGCGCCCTAAAAATCTATCAGCGCTCCGGACTCGCAGCCGTAGCCCGCGCCACCGGAATCCTCCGCCTGCTCGGCCTGCAAAATCGCGAAAAACTCCTGCCGCGCATTGACTCCGATTTTTTCTTCAGCGAGCTGGGCAAGACGTTCCCGGCAAAAGGCGCCCGCCGCGCCCGCGTGGCATTCTTCGCCGGATGCGTCGCGCAAGTCACCTTCAGCGATCTAAATCGCGCCACCATCCGCGTCCTGCAAGCCAACGGCTGCGAAGTAGTCGTCCCAGCCGCGCAAACCTGCTGCGGCGCGCTGGCAGCTCACGCCGGAGTGCGCGACACCGCCCGCGAACTAGCGCGCAGAAATTTCGACGCCTTTCTCTCCGACGATTTCGACGCCATCATCACCAACGCGGCCGGCTGCGGTTCCACTCTGAAGGAATACGCGCACCTCTTCAACGAAGACAGTACCTCGCACTCGCGCGCAGAAAAATTCTCCGCAAAAATGCGCGACATCAGCGAATTTCTGGCCGACCTCGGCCTCACCGCCCCGCTGCGCCCACTGCCCGTACGCGTCACCTATCAGGATTCCTGCCACCTCGTCCACGGGCAAAAAATCCGTGAAGCTCCGCGCCAATTACTCCGCTCTATCCCGGATCTCGATTTCGTGGAAATGCCCCTGGCCGACCAATGCTGCGGCTCCGCCGGCGTGTACAACGTAACCGAAACCGAAACCTCGCTAGAACTCCTGGACCGCAAAATGGACTCAGTGCAGCAAACCAAAGCCCAAATAATCGCCACCGCCAACCCCGGCTGCATCCTGCAACTCCGCGCCGGCGCCGCGATGCGCCGCACCAACCAAGAAGTCTTGCACGTAGTAGAACTCCTCGACCGCGCAATCGTGTCGTCGTAGCGCCGGCCTGCCTGCCGGTAGGCAGGCGTCCCGCCGGCTCTGTTGCATTGGATTTTGAATTTGCCCGTGTAGCGGTCGCTTCGTCCCGTGGTTTTCGGGACGAAGCGGGCATCTCGGTGTTGCTTCTGATATTCCGGGGAACGCCAATCTCCCGATTGGCGTTTTTGCTTTTGACTTTGCCCGTGTAGCGGCCGCTTCGTCCCGCGCCTTTCGGGACGAAGCGGGCATCCTTGCTTCTGCTCAGGTTTTCTCCGCCCCCTCTGCGCTCCTTTCCCCGCGTCCTCAGCGTCAAATCTTTCCTCTTCGTCTCGCTTTTATCTGTGTGCCTTTATCTGTGTTCATCTGCGTTCATCTGTGGTGCCTTTGACGTACGTCTCCGCACCATCCTCGCACACGCAAACCTAACCAAATTGACTTCGCGGGATTGTTCAAACAGGAGGGGATTGCGGGCGGCGCATGGGGGAGATTTCCGCCCGCAACTTGAGGCTGAGCAACTGGGGCCGTGCAATCGTCGTGGTGCCGCTTATTCTTCCGGAGGCGGCGGTCCAGCCATCCGTGCCGCGCCACGCACGTGCGCGGGCGCCTGAGCTACTGTGAAATCCGCCGGCACCTGGAACAAAGTCGCCGCCGGTTCCGTCCGCGCAATACTCGTCATCTGAAATACGGTGTCGCCCGAACGCGGATCGCTGCGCTTGGTCATCACCACCATCTGCAATTCCGCGGAATACCAGCGCTCGGTCACAATCACGATCGGCTTCACGTTGCCAATCTGTCCTGCGGGAATCGTGCGTGTGTAGCGCGTGCCTTCCGCCGCAACGCCGCCAATCGTCTGCGTGCCCAGCGAAGTGGTCACGGTTTCCTTATCCAACGCCGCTGCTCCAGCTCCGTGCCCGCCATTGCGCGCGCCCTTCGTGAACTCAGCCCGGTCCGGAGGAGGCGGCATCTGCCGCGCAGTTTTCGTATCCGCTTCCAGAATGTAACGCGTGCCCGCCACCGGATCGTTCACGAACGTAACGTGCGGCGCAGCCTGCCCCGCCGCAGCCATCGGCCCGAAAGCCGGCAAAGTCATGTCGCGCCGCGTGCGTCCCTGGCTGTCGCGCGCGATCGTTCCCGTCGAAGTGTGCTTGATCTGGTTTCCATCGGCCAAAGTCTCCGTGGTCTCCGTCGAAAAACTCGCGCTGAATGGCGCGCCCGTCACAGTCTTATCGCCGAGCCCTGCTTCGAAACCCAAAAACCGGATCTCGTCGCGCCCCGGCCCGTGCCCAAACCCGTGGCCTGGAGGTGGCGGCGGAGGTGGCGCTGACGCCGCATCCTGCGCTCTCAATCCAGCGCCGGACAGCAGCAGAATCATGGCCATTCCCGCCATCGCAAAAACTTTTGCCCTGTTCCTCATCGCAAGCTCCTCCGAAAAAATCATTGGTCCTTCTAAAAATCCGCATCCGTATCAGAATTCGCATTGGCCTGCGCCACCAGACGAATCGCCTGCGGCGTGCCGTCCTGGCTAACCACCATGTCCGCCGTCACGTGGTCCCCGACGCCCATTCCCTCGACGGCCAGCCCGTAAGAAACCAGCGCAGCGCGGGGCAGCACCACGCGCACCACCGCGCCGCCTTCCAGTTCCGATGGATCGTACGCATAAGGCAGCGGTATATACGCGGTGGCATATTCGCCGTCATCACTCACAGCCGAATCGCTCGCCGCTTGCAAATTAGAATTCGTCGCACCCGCCGGTGTTTTCGTCGCGGACGAATTGTCAGGCGCCTCCGTGGAAGTCTGTCCAGCAGCCTGTGCCGCATTCTGCGAAGCACTCTGCGCAGGACTCACGCTACCCGGCGTCACCAAATGTTGCCGGTGCAGCGTAAGCCCCAGCGCCAGCAACACCGCCGCAGCCACGCCGAACGCCGCCAGTTGCCAGCGCACCCCGCGCGAAGCCGTCGCGGCTTTCTCCCGGCGGAATTCCTGCAGCAACAAAGTTTCCAGTCGCGGCGGCGCTTGCGCTTCCGCCGCTTGCTCCAACATTTGCCGCAAAGAAAAATCCAGCGACTCCACTTCCGTCAGCCGCGTCGCGCATTCGCTGCACGATTCCGCGTGCGCCAGCGCGCGTTCGCACAACGCATCGCCCTCGGCCCCGGGCCGGCCCAGCTCATGCAACACTTCCTGAAATTGCGCGCAGTCCATACGATCCATCCTCTTCACTTCCGCAAAATTGTCCTTGCCCTTATCCTCTTTCATTCGCCCACCGCCGAGGCGCGCCGCACCGGCCGTGCGTCGCGCAATTTTTCCACCAGAATCGCGCGCGCGCGATGCAGCCGCGAACGCACCGTGCCCACCGGGCAATCCAGCGCCGCCGCCGCGTCCTCATAACTCAATTCATCCAGCTCGCACAACACCACGACTTCACGATAATTTTCCGGCAACGTGGCAATCGCCTGCCGCACCCGCATCACATTTTCCAGCGAAGCGAAATCGTCACGCTGCAGCAGGTACGCGCTCACCCCGTGACCATTTCCATTCCCGCTCGCATGACCATTTCCACTTCCGTTGCCATAACCCGACCCGCCGTTCTTCCCGCCCACGCGCCCCGTGCCACTGCGCGCCATCATCGCATCCAACTCGTCCGCCGATTCCGGCAGCGGCACCGAATTCCGTTCCTGTTCCCAACGCCTCCGCAAATGATTCCGCGCGATGCCAAACAGAAATCCGCCCAGCGTACCGCGCACCGGATCAAATCTCTTCGCGTCGCGAATCAATGTCATGAAAACCTCTTGGGTCACGTCCTCGGCCATCGCCGCATTGCCGCTCATGTGCAGCGCAAAGCGGTATATCGCCGGATGCTTCCGGCGATACAGCAGCGTAAACGCAGCCTCGTCCCCGGCCACCATCCGCCGCAGCAGCAGCCCCTCATCTATGGTTTCCATGCCCCTATTCATCTCAGACGGTTGGACGGCCCGGCGCAACTCTCGTTACATATTCCGCCCCCACCCCCCGAAAGTTCCAGGAAAATGTCCCGTGCTGCGCCAGCCGCTCACCCGTCAACCCCTCTAAGCTTCTGCGCGGAAGGGTAGGGGCGCTGCTTGTGAATCGCCCCACGGGGCGATTCATCCTGAGATCCCGCAGCGCGGGATCGAAGGGCTGCGCCCCACCTCCCACAATCCCCTCCTTGACCAAATCCCTCCCGTTCAATAACGTAGGGGCCGGCAAACAGCCACCTTTATCCCAGCGCGTCGCCGCACAGAAGCCACGGAGGAATCGCCATCATGCAGGAATTCGATCCGCATGTCCTGGAAGAGAAGCCCATCCCGCCGCCGGAAGAATTCAGCAAAAAGGCCCGCGTGCGTTCGCTCGAAGACTACCGCGAAATGTACGCCGCCGCGGCAGCCGACCCCGAAGCCTTCTGGGGCGAACAAGCCAAACTCCTCCACTGGTTCGAAGCCCCGAAAAAAGTCCTCGACTGGAATCCGCCCCACGCCAAATGGTTCGTCGGCGGCAAGCTCAACGTCTCCTACAACTGCCTCGACCGCCATCTGGAAAAGAATTCCAATAAGCCCGCGCTCATGTGGGAAGCCGAAGACGGCTCCGCCATTCAGTACACATTCGCCGAGTTGCACGAACGCGTCTGCCAATTTGCCAACGTGCTCGGCTCATTGGGCGTCAGGCCCGGTGATTGCATCGCCATCTATATGCCCATGGTGCCCGAACTCGCCATCGCCATGCTCGGCTGCGCGCGCGTCGGCGCCGTGCATTCCGTAATTTTCGGCGGCTTCAGCGCCACCGCCATCGCCGACCGCGTCGCCGATTGCAAAGCCAAAATCCTGATCACCGCCGACGGCGGCTTCCGCCGCGGAAAAATCGTCCCCCTGAAAGAAACCGCCGACGCCGCTATGAAGAGCTGCCCCACCATCGAAAAATGCATCGTCGTGCAACGCACCAAGGAAGAAGTCGGCTGGCAAGAAGGCCGCGACCTCTGGTGGCACGAAGAGGAGAAAAAAGCCGCGAAGGATCATATCGCCGCGCCCTTCGATTCCGAACATCCGCTCTACATCCTCTACACCAGCGGCACCACTGGCAAACCCAAAGGCGTCCTGCACACTTCCGGCGGCTACTTGCTGCAATGTACCTGGAGCACCCAGCTGGTCTTTGACTTGAATGAAGACGACATCTACTGGTGCACCGCGGACATCGGCTGGGTCACCGGCCACAGTTACGTCGTGTACGGCCCGCTATCCAACGGCGCCAGCATCGTGATGTATGAAGGCGCGCCAGACTTCCCGCAGAAAGATCGCTTCTGGGAAATTATTGACCGCTACAACGTCACCATCTTTTACAGTTCCGCCACCGCCGTGCGCGCCTTCATGGCCTGGGGCATGGATTGGATCACTCCGCACAAACTCTCGAGCCTGCGCCTGCTCGGCACCGTCGGCGAACCCATCAATCCCGCCGCGTGGAGATGGTATTTCGAGGCGATTGGCAAAAACCGCTGCCCCATCGTGGATACCTGGTGGCAAACCGAAACCGGCTCCATCCTGATTTCTCCGCTGCCCGGCGCCACACCCACAAAACCCGGTTCCGCCACGTTGCCGCTGCCGGGAGTGATCGCCAAAGTCGTCAACATGAAAGGCGAGCCAGTCGGCCCCGGCGAAACCGGATACCTCACCATCCAGAAACCCTGGCCCTCCATGCTGCGCACCATCTACGGCGACGACGAACGCTACGCCCGCGAATACTGGACGCGCATCCCCGGCGTTTATTTTGCCGGCGACGCCGCGCAGTGCGACAAAGACGGCTACATCTGGGTCCTGGGTCGCGTGGACGACGTAATCAAAGTCGCCGGCCACAGGCTGAGCTCCATGGAAATTGAAAGCGTCCTCGTAAGCCATGCCGCAGTAGCCGAAGCCGCGGTCGTCGCGCGTCCCGACGAAATCAAAGGCGAAGCCATCGTCTGCTTCGTCGCGTTGCGCGTCGGCCACGAGCCCTCGAAAGAACTGCGCAAGGAATTGATGGAGTACGTAGCCAACACCATCGGCTCCATCGCCCGCCCCTCCGACGTTCGCTTCACGCATCTGCTGCCCAAAACCCGCAGCGGCAAAATCATGCGCCGCCTCCTCCGCGAATTGGCCACCAAAGGCGCGGTAACCGGCGACACCACCACGCTAGAAGACATGGCCGTAATCGAGCGCCTGCTAAAAGCCCAAGCCGACGACGAGGAGTAGTTCCAGGCTCAACGCGAGGAAAAATCCGCCGGAGCCCGTACCTTCGAACGTCGCTGGCGCGGCTCGCAAGTCCAGCCTTCGCCACCCATTTTCTGGGAGTGCGGCGGCTTGCCGCCGCCTTCGCCGACCCTACGCGCATGGCAACAAAACGACCCAGGCGAGGCTTGCCTCGCCCACTCACTCCCCACCACGCTCCGATAAGCCATCATCCTGAGCGCAGCGAATGATCTCTCCCGCCGTCTCCGATTTACCTCCGCCTTTCCTCCGTATTCTCTGTGTAAAGCCTTTCGCCTTTCTCTGCGCCTCTGACGATGCGACAAGCATCGTCATCCTGAGCGCAGCGAAGGATCTCTCCCGCCTTTCTCTGCGCACGGCGTTTACCCCGGCGAAGTCGGGGCGTCTCTGCGGTAAATTACTTTTTGCGTTGGCGGCGAGTGGAGAACTTCGTTGGCTTGGCGCGCTTCATGTAGTAGCGCGTGGAAACGCGTTTGCGGGCTTGTGGAAGCGTAGCTAGTAATTGTTCCGAGGTGACGCCGCACCCTGCTAGCGCCTCGCTTATTTCTTCGCAAAGCTGGCCGGCGAGCGTCAAGTCGTCTTCGTCACCCACAACAGACGCCGGATTCTCGAAGTTGAATTTCTGGGCTATCGCCATAGCCTTACGCTAGTCTGTATTCGAAGTGGACGCAATGGAATCGAAGCGACGCTACTAAAGCGCGCTTCTTCCCGGCTCATCAAACTCCAACAGTATCTTGAACCCAATCACATCCGCCCCAAACCGTATCTTGAGTTCTTTAATGCCAAACGCAAAATTCTTCGGCGGGGATCCGGCCGAAGCTGCTTGCGGATCCTCCGGCAGTCTCCATGGAAAATTACAGTGTGGGCAAGCAGCGGGGATATCGCGGATATCGTCAGGCGAAACCGTGAGCCGGGACTTGCATTGATGGCATTCGAACGAGATAGCGCGAATCTCTTCCAACCCCACCACGATTTTGCGCTCGAACGTCACGTTGACGAAAGTGTATCACGTCAACCCTCGCCTGCCACCCATGCCCCTGGGAACGCCAATCTCCCGATTGGCGCTCTACTCCCACAGCGCCAAGCCCCGTTTTCGTGGCATAGCCTTCAGGCTGTGCGGCGCGATTGTCGCCACAGGAGCCCTGACGTTGAATCTCCGAATCGCGCTACAACGCGATTCATCCTGAGGACCGGCAGTGCCGGTGCGAAGGATTGGCGCTACAGCGCGATTCATCCTCAGATCCCGCTGCGCGGAATCTAAGGGCCTGCCTGCCCGGACGTTAACTTTGCACCGAATCCACCGCAAGGCCTCGGCCAGCTATTTCCCAAATTGGGACGCCGCGCCCCAATAAGCGCTTGCTAACCACCTTTCAATGATGATATAATGGTTACTAGGCTATGCTGCCATTCGCTCATGTTACGGGAGCCAGCAACACGCCGGGCGCCACTATACCGGCGCCCTCCCCGCTCCCTGCCTGCAACAGGCCCGCCGCTGTGCGCCGCCAAAACACTCCGCGAACCTCTAATCGACACAAACGGCGATTAGAAATCCCCGTAACTGCCAGAAAACAAACAGCGACATTTTTTCTAATCGACACTAAATTGGCATCCCCAGCTCCGCGGAATGTACGCAGTGCATCCGTAGATCCACCGACGCCCACAGCCGAGAACGATAGCCCGCCGCCCCCGATGCTGCTATCCTTTCCCCGAACTATTTCACCGAGGTCGCGCTGATGGCTCAAGCCGCATCCCCCGCAATCCCCTACTCGACGGCTCAGCACGACGCCTACGCTCCCGTCCCCTGGTACATCTGGTGCGGCCTTTCCGGCGTCATTTCCATCGTCTTCGGCCTCTACTGGGATATTTCCTGGCACATGAGCGTCGGTCGCGACACTTTCTGGACCCCCGCGCACATGGCCATCCAGCTGGGCGGCATCCTGGTTGCACTCACCAGCGTCTATCTGATCCTTTCCACCACCTGGGGAAATAATCCCGCGGCCAAAGCAGCCTCCATTCAAGTCTGGGGATTCCGCGGACCGCTCGGCGCGTTTCTGGCCTGCTGGGGCGGCGTCGTCATGGTCACCTCCGCTCCCTTCGACAATTGGTGGCACAATTCCTTCGGGCTGGACGTAGCCATCGTCAGCCCGCCCCACATGGTCCTCGGCGCCGGAATTCTGGCTGTCGCCATCGGCGCGCTGCTTTTACTCGTAAGCTGGATGAATCGCGCCGCAGGCGCTGCGCAAACCAAGCTTCGCCGCTTATATCTGCTTCTCGGCGGCGTGATTCTTTCGCTCCATTGGCTGCTGCTCTCGGAATACACCGGCGGCTCGCAGATGCACGGCCCCGCTTTCTATCGCGCCTTGTCGCTGGCTGCGCCCGTCATCCTCGTCGCGCTCTCGCGTGCCGGCGGCTATCGCTGGGGCGCCACCTTCGTCGCGGCAATTTACACCGCCTGGGTGCTCGGCCAGCTCTGGCTGCTTCCGCTATTTCCCGCGACGCCCAAGCTCGGGCCGGTATTCACCAACATCACGCACATGGTGCCGCTGGAATTTCCCACGCTCTTCATCTTTCCCGCGATTGCTTTGGATTTTTTGCTGAATCGCTTCGCCCATAAAAATAAATGGGCGCTCGCAGTCATGCTCGGCTCCGCCTATCTCGCCGTGCTGCTGCTGGTGCATTGGCCCCTGGGCGATTTCCTGATTTCGCCCGCCGCGCGCAACTGGGTTTTCGGCCAGAATTATTTTCCGTATATGGAATCGCCTTCCGAATATCACTTCAACTGGGAATTCGTGGACCTCGCGCCCACCACCGGACTTTTCCTCTACGGAATCGGCATCGCTCTGGTAACTTCGATCATCGGCTCGCGCATCGGGCTCGCCGCCGGTGACGCACTGCGCGGCTTGCGCCGGTGAATGCCATGCCGCGGCCCGGAATCCCCTCGCGCGTCCGCGAGCTTGCAATGGCGTGCATCGCTGTTCTCCTGTTGATCGCGCCAGTATGGGCGCACGTCGGAAACCCGGACGTCTATTTTCAAGGCGCCGCCGGCCCCTACCATCTGATTATTACGATTCGCACGCCGCAAATGATTCCCGGCACCGCGGACGTCGAAATTCTCAGCGCTACTCCCGGCATTTCAAAAATCACCGTCGTCCCGCTCTACATTGTCGGCCCCGGTGCGAAATATCCCCCCGTCGGCGATCTGCTCGCCCAATCCATTGAAGACCCGCAATATTTTTCCGGCAAAATCTGGCTGATGGAATCCGGCTCGTGGCAGGTGCGCGTGCAGGTGGAAGGCGCGCAAGGCACGGGCGAGCTGGCCGTCCCTGTGCCCGCCGCCGCGCGCCGCACCCTGCCAATGCAGCGGTCGCTCGGCATTCTGCTCTTCGCGTTGATGGCGCTGCTGGTCGTCGCGCTTATTTCCATCGTGGGTGCGGCCCGCCGCGAAGCCACACTCACCCCTGGCGAATATCCGTCGGCGGAACGGTCCCGCCGCGGCCGCTGGATGATGCTCGGCACAGCCGCCGTGGTTTTCGGCGTTCTATACTTCGGCAACTGGTGGTGGAATTCCGAAGCCAGCGCGAAAGCACGCCAGATGATTTACAAACCGCCGCCGCTCGATGTCTCTCTCGAACCCGGCGGAAAACTCCTGCTGAAAATGGGCAACTCCGAATGGCATCGCACTCGCCCCGAAACCGTGATGACCACTCTCATGCCCGATCACGGCCACCTCATGCATCTTTTTCTGCTGCGCGAACCCGGCATGGACCGCTTTTATCACCTTCATCCGCAGTTGGTTCTCCCCGAGCCCGGGCTTCATCCGTATCGCGAACCTTCGTTCGAAACTGATTTGCCCGCAATTCCCGCCGGGCGTTATCAGGTTTTCGCAGACGTGGTGCGCGTGTCCGGCTTCCCCGATACCATGATTGCCGAAATTGATTTGCCCGATATTCCCGGCGTCGCGCTCACCGGCGATAATTCCGCAGCCACATCCTCGCCGCTTCTCCCCGCGGGCGCGAAAGCAAACAGTAACGGCGATCCCGGCAGCACGAATGGCACCAGCGGCGCGAGTGGCCCAAGCGGCACAGCGGTGGCGACGGTCAGCGTCACGCCAGACGGCATCGCCGCGATTCTGCCAGATGGCTATCGCATGATTTGGGAGCGCGGCAACGCGCCCTTCACCGCCAATCATTTTGTCTGGCTGCGTTTTCGCCTCGAAACGCCGGACGGCAAACCCGTCAACGATTCCGAGCCGTACATGGGAATGGCCGGACACGCCGAAATCGTAAATTCCGATCGCTCGGTCTTCGCTCACATCCACCCCGACGGCTCGGTAGCGATGGCCGCGCTGGAACTCGCGCAGAAAAATTCAGCGCAGGGAAAAGCCGCACCGAACGCGCCAGCAGGTGTGAACGCGGGCGGCGACATGGGCGGCACGGGCATGTCCGGAATGGACATGTCGATGGACCCGCGCTCCGCTGAAGTTTCCTTCCCCTACGGATTTCCCAAGGCAGGCGAGTACCGTCTCTTCGTCCAAATGAAACGCGGCGGAACAATCGAAACCGGCATCTTCGATACGCAGGTGCTTCCGTGAGGCGGAGCGAGCGTCTGCGCGAAAATCTTGCGCGGCGCACGCGAAGTCTTCGAGCTCGTTACGAATTATCAGGCCGCATCATTTTCGCGGCCGTTCTGGTTACCAGGCTGCGCGGCGCGATGCGCTGCGATTCCTTCATCAGGCGATTCATGAATCCGGAAATCACGTACGGCTTTCCCGCCGCTTGCGCTTCCAGTCCCACGCGCGCCACTTTCTCCGCCGTCTCGGCATTCCTGAATGGACGGTCCGGCTGCTGCGCCACTTCCTGAAATTCCGTCACAGTCGAACCCGGACACAGCGCGCAAACCCGCACTCCCAGCGGACGCACTTCCTCGGCAATTCCTTCCGCGAGCAGCAAATCGAAAGACTTGGTCGCCGCGTAGCAGGAACTGAATGGTAGCGGCTGATACGCCGCGAGCGATGCGACGATCATCACGTCGCCATGCTTCCGCTGCACCATCGCCGGCATGTACAGCCGCGTAAGATGCACCACGGCGGAACAATTCACCTGAATCATTTCCAGCATCTTCTGCACGGGAATCTCATGCACGAATCCGTACGCGCCAAAACCGGCGTTGTTGATCAGGAATTCCACCTCAATCTTCTTATTGGCCGTGAACGCGTAAATCTCGCCCGGCGCTTCGGGGCGCGTCAGGTCCGCGGCAAACACTTCGGTCTTGATGCCGTACTGCGATGCCAGATCAGCAGCCAGTTTCTGCAGCCGGTCAACGCGCCGCGCCGTGAGCACCAGATTCGCGCCGCCCGCCGCCAGCAGCTTGGCCAGTTCCAGACCGATGCCCGCACTCGCCCCGGTAATCAGCGCCCACTTGCCCCGCCATTCCTGCTGCCACTTTTCCGCCACGGAAACCTCCGATCGGCCAACCGCCAGCTCGCAACGCCGCCAGCCGAAACTCTATCACAGCGCCGGGCACACAATTCAGGCCGCGCAATCCGAACTACCAAATGGGATGAAGCCACAATTCAGGAAGGCACCAAAGGAGGAAATGCCGCAGGCAAGGTTCAGACGCTGTCTGGCTTTTCGCGGGGCATCACGGTGTCACGAATGCGCACGCCCTGCTCTTTCAGGCGATCGAGCAGCCGCCGCGCCCAGACGAATTCAGCCGCCAGTATGCCCAAAGCGAGCATGATGGTGAGCCATCCTGGCCCGGGAGTGGCGATCATCACGATTCCCAGTGCGAGCAGCGTAAATCCGATGAGCACCTTGACGATCCGTTTCGCCTGCTGGAACGAATTAATCAGCACCAAAAGTCTCGCTTCACGAGAGTGGCACGCGCTCGTGGCCGCTTTACTCGCCGCTTTCCCTCTTAGATGCGGCTCAACCAGTTACGTCTCGTCATGCACGCCGATTTCCATCGCAAAGCACTCGACAACGATGAAAATTCTGGCCGCTGTGCGGACAACAGTGGGTTTGCAAGACGCGTCAACGCTCGAATCCGCGCGTCACGGCGCAACGTGACCACAAATGGAAAGTTTCTGCCGGATTAGTGGCAATTCGGGACCGCATGCAAGAGGAAGTGGCAGCTCCCACAGGCCGCTTTCAGGCAATCGTGTCACGCCGCGACGACTAGAACTTGTAAACGATGCCCACCGATGCTTTCGGGCTGATCTGATAAGTGTTGAAAAACCGGCTGGCTATTCCATCCAGGGCGATTCGGAGAGCGACGTGACGATGATGGGCGTTCAAATCCGCGCCCACGCCGCCCAGTCCAGCGAGCGCGCCCTGCCCGCCGTACGGCGTCTGAGGGTCAATGAACATTCCGCCGATCATGATGTGCGCCCAGAGGTCTATCCCTTTTGGCCCCACGTAGCGAACCCGCGGCCCGATGCCCCCAAAGACCATCCAGGAATTCTGTCCGGGCTGGCTCCCGTAAGCTGCCATCACTTCCGCGTCGGCCCCGAGCCAATCCCGATAGTAATAAACCGCGGACACATTGCCGCCATTCATATTCGAGACGATGCCGGGAACTTCGTAGAAACGGAAGAATGTGTACCCCGCATACACGTCCCAGCTGTATTTGTTGAAGACGCCTTGCACGTCTTGCGGCATGGCCGCTGGAAACGCCGGTGCCGCTGGACTGGCGAACGCTGGGGCCGCGAATACGGCTGGGGGATTTGCTGCCGGAGTGGCCGGCGTAGCGGGTGCGACAGCGTAGGTCATGAAAGAAGGGGCCGCTAATGAAACGGAATCCCCGAAGTTCGATTGTGCTCCGGCATTCACGGCCACCAAGAGCAGGCCGCCTAATAGAACAGAGATGTATTTCATCGTCTATTTCCCCCAGACGAAGGAATGCGCTACCTACTTTCCCTCTAACTCTGAGGGATAGCCAAAGGGGCTGTCTACAGCTGTGATTGTGCGTGCCGCTTGGATATAACCCTGTTCCCCGGGACAGTCCGGAGCTAGGCCAATAGGCCTGGAATCAGCTGCGACTGGTCCGTCGGCCACCGCTTGAATCGCCCGAACGGCGCAAGGAATTCACCGCACAGGCGCACGGAGTTTGCAGAGAAACGCGCCTCTGGGCGGCCCATGGAGATTGCGCAATCGAACCGGCCCGAGCAGCGACCTATCCCCTCAATCTTTGCTTGACCCGACAAATATTTCTGCTATTCTGCGGGGGCTGCCTTACCAGCAGCGCTTATCAAGAGTGGTTGAGGGGACAGGCCCTGCGACGCCACAGCAACCTGGTGCAACTGCCAAGGTGCTAATTCCTGCCCAGTGGGGAGAGATAAGATCCTCGATAGACCGGCCACCGGTCGTTGAAGATTCAACTCCCAAGCTGAAGTCGAACTAAAGCCTGCATTCGCAAAAGCGAGTGCTCGCAATATCTATTGCAGCGCATGGAGCGCTGGGCTGGGCCTATTTCTACACATTTTTATGGGCCTGAACCCGACCATGGCGCGGTGGCGGAGCACATGCCGCGAGGTTGCGTGGAGCTGGATTTGGGCGATTGCGAAAACGGTGCAACGAATAATGCATAACACCGCGACGCGACGGGGCCGAAGAGAATCAAAAACGAGGAAGCTGACGAGCTAAGGAGCACGACCATGAATTTTGCGACGAAAACGATTCACGCGGGGCAGCCATCGGAACCGGAGACTGGTTCGCTGATCGCGCCCATTTTCCAGACTTCCACGTACGAGCAGGACGCGCCCGGGCAGGACAAGGGCTTCAACTACTCGCGCACAAATAATCCCACGCGGCAGCGGCTGGAGACGGTGCTGGCCGAACTGGAAGGCGTAAAATACGCCGCCGTGTTCGCGTCCGGACTCGCGGCGGAGAACGCCGTTTTGCAGGCCTACCTGCGTCCCGGCGATGAAATCGTGATTCCCACCGACGTCTATGGTGGAACGTACCGCATCCTGAATAAGGTGTACGCGCCGATTGGCGTGACGATCAAGCAGCTGGATATTGCGAATCGCGCGGCGCTGCAAGCGGCGATCACGGAAAAGACGAAATTGGTGTGGATCGAATCGCCCACCAATCCCCGGCTGCTGGTTTACGACATTGTGGACATCTGTACGCTGGCGCACGCGAAATCGGCGCTGGTGGTAGTGGACAATACCTTTGCGACACCTTATTTCCAGCAGCCCTTCGAACTGGGCGCGGACATCGTGGTGCATAGCGTCACAAAATATCTGGGCGGACATTCGGACACGATTCAGGGCGCCGCGCTGGCGAAAGACGCGGCAATTTTCGAGCCGATTAAATTCCTGCAGAACGCCACGGGGGCGGTGCCTTCACCTTTTGATTGTTGGCTGACACTGCGCGGCTTGAAAACGCTGGAACTGAGAATGCAGCGGCACGAAGAAAATGCCATCGCTATCGCCAATTCGCTGCAGGGCCATCCGCTGGTGCGCCAGGTTTATTTCCCGGGGCTACCGGAACATCCTGGACACGAGATCGCGAAAAAACAGATGACCGGGTTCGGCGGGATGGTATCTTTTGAATTAGCAGGCACGATCGAGGAAGTGGTGGCGTTCTGCTCCTCGCGACGTTACTTCACGCTGGGTGAAAGTCTGGGCGGCGTGAAAGCTCTGCTGTGCCATCCGGCGACGATGACCCATGCTTCGATTCCGGCGGAAACGCGCGCGGAGCTGGGGCTTTCGGATTCGCTGATCCGCTTGTCGCCCGGTTGCGAGAACGCGAAAGATCTGGTGGAAGATTTGCTCGAGGGGCTTACGTTGCTCGATCATCAGCGAAAAACACAGAAGGCGGTAGCGGCCAGTGCCCACTAAGACTGCGGGAGTGGAGCCAGCGGCGCGCGCAAGCGCGTGGCGTCCCGGCTCCGCGAAAATTGATGTAGGAATTCTGGGCGCGACGGGGGCCGTGGGGCAGCAATTCATTGCGTTGCTCGGGAATCATCCGTGGTTCCGCGTCACGTGGCTGGCGGCTAGCGAACGTTCGGCGGGAAAACGCTACAGCGATCTGACCTGGCGTTTGCCAACGGAATTGCCTGCGGATACGGCGCGACTTTCCGTGGAAGCGCTGAAGGCCGGCGCAGGACCGCAGCTGGTATTTTCGGCGCTGGATTCTGCGATCGCGGGCGAAGCGGAAGTGGAATTTGCATCGGCCGGGCACGTCGTGGTGAGCAATTCGCGCAATCACCGCATGGACGCGCTGGTGCCGCTGCTAATTCCGGAAGTGAATCCGGAACATCTGGGATTGCTGCCGCTGCAACGGAAGGTGAAGGGCTGGAGCGGCGCGATCGTGACGAACCCGAATTGCGCGGCAATGCCTTTGGCAATTGTGCTGGCGGCTTTGCGCATGTATCAACCGAAGCGCGTGCTGATCACCACCATGCAGGGATTGTCCGGAGCGGGATATCCGGGCGTGGCGTCCTTGGATGCCACGGCGAACGTGATTCCGTATATTGACGGCGAAGAACAAAAGATCGAGACGGAAACGCGCAAGATTCTGGGACGCCTGGTTGGGGATTCCGTGGAGTTTCATCCGGTGACGGTGAGCGCAACCAGCACGCGCGTGCCGGTGATCAACGGGCACACCGAAAGCGTATCCGTGGAATTCGAAAAGAGCGTGACGCACGAGGAAATACTGGCGGCGTTGCGCGATTTTTCCGGCGAGCCGCAGAAATTGGAATTGCCGACGGCGCCGCAGCCCGCGATTGTGTATCACGACGCGCCGAACCGCCCGCAGCCACGGCTGGACGTGGAGCGCGGCGGCGGAATGGTGACGCACGTGGGGCGCTTGCGCGCTTGCCCGGTGCTGAGCCACAAATTCGTGCTGCTGAGCCATAACACGATTCGCGGCGCGGCGGGCGCGGCGATCTTGAACGCGGAATTGATGGCGGCAAAGAATATTCTGGGGTAATTCACGCGCGCGAGTGTTGGCAGTTCCCTCCCTCGGATGAAAATTGCAAAATCGGAACTTCAGCGGCTAAAGCCGTTCGGATTCTGCGGGATTTATGTCGTGGCCGTTCAAGCCTGCCACAGGCAGGCGCTCAGGATGAACTAAAGCCACGACCTACATAGATTCCCGCGTTGTCACACAGACCGATGGCTCGCAAGAAAAAAGCAGATCGCTCGCTCCGCTCGGGATGACAAGTTCCGTGGTAACGCGATGAGTTAGCAGGATTATCGAATTGCGACGCGTGCTCTGCGACGTTGGACATGATTCAGCGCGGTTGATGGGCGGGTTCGGCGGTGTTTCGCACCAGAATTTGATTGAACTGCGCGAGCTCCTGTTCGAGGGTGTGAAAAATATCCTCCGCGCCGAAGAGTTGCCCCGACTTTGCCAGCAATTCCAGCCGCTGAGCGGTTTCCCACGGACCCGGCATGGCGAAATTCCCCACGGAACCTTTCAACGTGTGCGCCGCTCTTTCCAGAGTTTCGGGATTGCTGGTGCGCAGGGCCTCGCGAATTTCGGCGAGCATTCTGGGGCACTCCTTTAGAAATATGCCTGCAAGCTCTTTCAATAATTCGCTGTCACCGTCGAAACGCGCCAGCAATTCGGCGTCGCTGGGTCCTTCCGCGATCGGCTTCACGGGAATCGCGGGAGGTCTCGCGGCGCCGGGAAAAGCCGCGCGGATGGTGCCGGCGAGTTCGGCCGGATTGATGGGTTTGGCTATGTAGCCGTCCATTCCGGCTGCGAGGCAGCGTTCGCGATCGCCCTTCATGGCGTGCGCGGTGACGGCGATGATCGGGATGTGCGTGCCGGTCACGCGTTCTCTTTCGCGGATGAGCGTGGCGGCTTGCAGGCCGTCCATTTCCGGCATTTGTACGTCCATCAGGATGACGTCGAATTGGCCCGACTGATTTTGCTCCCAAAGTTGCAGGGCTTCCCTGCCGTTGTTCACTGAAGTGACGATGTGACCCTGTTTCTGCAGCAATTTTTGCGCTAACACGCGATTGACCGCATTGTCCTCCGCGAGAAGAATGTTCAATTTCGGTTGCGGCTCGTCGCGAAGCTGGCGTGAGATCAAGGAACAGTCCTTGTGCGCGGTGCGAGGCTGGTGCAAGCGCAGCGCCGCCGATTATTTTTTGGGTTTATTGCCACGCGGTAGAGCGCAGCAGCAGGAAGGGGGAACTACAATTCGATCCTAGGCTTCGCGGCGAAGAACGTCAATGTCCGCGATGCGCCGGTGTGCGGCACCGTTACGTTCAGGAATTGCGTGGCGGAGAGTGAGCGTGGCGGCGAGACCTGATCCGCACACGATGGGCAGTTTCGCAGCTTGCACGTTGCCCAGTTGCCTGCTCGAGCAACTTCACATGCCCTTTTCGACACGGATGCCGTGGAGTCGCCGCGCGGCGCCGCGAGCCGCTGTTACATTAACCATAGGCGAAGGAATTGTCCTGCCAGAGGCAAATCCGCCGCGTGTGGCGGCTTTCCTGAGGGGAAGACTGGGTGCGGAAAGCTCGCTTACGGACGAAGTTCCTGCTATCCCTGCTGGCGATCACCGCCGGACTGAGTAGCGCCACACTTCTGATTGTCAGCTACAGCGTGCAGCGGCGCGTGCGCGAAAATATTCGCGAAGACCTGCGCAACTCCGTGGACGTCTATGAAAGCTTCGAGCGCCAGCGCGAAGCTACTCTGCGGCGCTCCACGCAACTGCTGGCAAACCTTCCCAATGTGCGCGCGATGATGACCACCGAGGACTCCGCAACGATTCAGGACGCGTCCGCGGATGTGTGGAACCTAAGTGGAAGCGATTTGATGGTTTTCGCGGATCGCTCGGGCAAGGTGATGGCGATGCGCGCCAATACCACGAGCTTCCAGCGCCCCGCGGCGCAGGAGTTCATGCAGCGATCGCTGCGGAAACAGGAGCCGCGCGACTGGTGGTTCGGCGGCGACAATTTGTACGAGGTGTGGATCCAACCGATTTATTTTGGCGCGGAGTCGAAAGATTCGACGCTGGGATATCTGGCGGTAGGCCACGAAATTGACGAGCGCGCGGCCAGGGATTTCAGCAAGATCGCTTCGAGTGACGTGGCATTTCGCTGGGGCGATACTTTTGTGGCGAGCACGCTGACGCCGGCGCAGCAAGCCGAGCTGGGGCGGCACCCGCAGCGCGATTCCGCGGGAGCGCAGGAAACGCAAATCGGCAAGGAACGATATCTGGCGACGACGGTGGAGCTGCCTCCCGACGCGCAGCCGCGCGTCACTCTGACGGTGTTGAAATCGCTGGATAAGGCCACGTCGTTTCTGCGCGGACTGAATCGCACCTTACTGGGACTGGGATTGCTCAGTGTGATTGCCGGAAGCGTTCTGGTGTTTTTTATTTCGGACACGTTCACACGGCCTCTCGCAAATTTAGTGGCCGGCGTTCGCGCGCTGGAAGGCGGCGACTACGGCTTTCCACTGGAGAGCACGGGTGGAGATGAAGTGTCCGAGGTGACGGGCGCGTTCTCGCGCATGCGCACCAACCTGCAGAAAACGCAGGCGGAGCAACGGCAACTGGAGGAGCGGCTGCGTCAGGCGCACAAGATGGAGGCGGTGGGCCGGCTGGCGGGCGGGGTAGCGCACGACTTCAATAATTTGCTGACGATTATTCGCGGTAACAGCGACCTGCTGATTGACCGGGACGGCGCCGACGCATTCCACAGACGCTGCATTGAACAAATACAGAAAGCCTCCGGCCGCGCCGTATCCATGACGCGGCAATTGCTGGCGTTCAGCCGCATGCAAGTGCTGCAACCGCGCGTGCTGGATTTGAATGCGGTGGTGGCGGAAATGGGCAAGATGCTGCCGCGGCTGATTGGTGAACACATCGAACAAGTGTTTGTGCCGGAGCCGAAATTAAAACTGGTGACGGCCGACCCGGGACAGATCGAGCAGGTGCTGATGAATCTAGCGGTGAACTCGCGCGACGCGATGCCTGACGGCGGAACACTGACGGTGCGCACCGCAAACGTGCAGATGACGCAGGTGGACAGCGCGCGACACGGATCCATGACGCCCGGATCGTACGTGCTGCTCTCGGTGAGCGACACGGGCATGGGTATGGACGAAGAAACGCGCACGCATATTTTCGAGCCGTTCTTCACTACAAAAGAGGTTGGCAAAGGCACCGGACTGGGCCTCGCGACGGTTTACGGGATTGTGAAGCAGAGCGGCGGATTTATCTGGGTGGAAAGCACACTTGGAAGGGGGACAACGTTTGAAATTTATCTGCCGTTGGCCTCCGGACCCGCATCCAAGGCAGAAGCGGAAGCCAAGGCCACGGCGCTGCGGCGCGGCAGCGAAACAATTCTGGTGGTGGAAGACGAAGCGGGCGTGCGCGAACTGGCGGGTGAGTTTCTGAAGGCGCATGGCTACACAGTGCTGGAAGCAAAGGATGGCATTGAGGCTCTGGAAATTGCGGCGCGGCATGAGGGACCAATTCACGTAATCCTGACGGACATGATCATGCCGCGGATGAACGGCACGGAAGTGGTGCGGCGATTGAAAGGTATCCGGCCAGACATTCGGGCGGCGTACATGACCGGCTACGCCGAATATGCAACCTCTGGCAGCGAAACGTCTTCCAATCAGCAGGATTCGATACTTCAGAAACCATTTTCCTCGACTTCTTTGGCGGACATGATTCGCGCCGTGCTCGCGGGGAAGGCCAGCGAGCAGGCGAGCGATGCCAAGGAATGCCGCGTCCTCTAGGAAACGCTGAGAAATCTACAGGCGTGCGGCGCGGCCCGGGGCGAGCAGACAGGCCCTACCAAAATCATCAAGGAGGCCCGCCATGCCAAGCAACGGGCGCCGAAAATTATTTGTACAAGTGTTGCTGACCGCCAGTTCTTTGCTGCTGCATTCCCCACTCGCCAAAAGTCAAAACGCCGCGCCGCCCTCCGCTGCCGGTGCGGTGCCGGTCGAGTCTGCGCCGGACGTCCGGGCGCTCGCCGATTCGGTGCGCGCGCTGCAGGCGCAGGTGCAGAGTTTGAATTCACAGGTGAGCGAGCTGCGCGCGGCGGAAGAACGCGAACATGCGGAGGCGCGAGCGCTGCGCAGTGAGCTGAATCGCGCGAGCGCGAAATTGGTGGTGACGCCTGGGGTGAATCATGACGCGTATGCTTCGGCGCCGGCCGCGTCGCCAGAGAACACGGCGCCGAACGCTGCGGCGGCTGTGGCTGCTGCGGGTCCTGCACCAGCGGGCCCGGCGGGCAGCGACGGAGGAGCGACGATTGCGGAGCGGGTCACGAAGCTGGAAGACGATGTGGAGTTGACGGACGCGAAAGTGCAGGAGCAGAGCCAAACGAAAGTGGAAAGCGGGTCGAAGTATCGCGTGCGCCTGTCGGGAATGGTTTTATTGAACGCTTTTGAGACGCGCGGCGCAGTGGACAATCTCGACTTCCCTGAAATCGCGACGGCGCCTGAAGTGCCGGGGACTTCCGGGGCGTTTGCAGGATCGCTGCGGCAATCGCAGATCGGAGTGGAAGTGTTCGGGCCGGACGTGGCCGGAGCGCACACCAGCGCGAATGTGAAATTCGATTTTGCGGGCGGGCAGGTGGACACCGGGAACGGTGCGGTGATGGGAGTGGTGCGCTTGCGTACCGGGACGATCCGAATGGATTGGGCGGACACTTCGATTGTGGCCGGACAAGACACGTTGTTCATCGCGCCGCTGCTGCCGACTTCGCTCGCTTCAGTGGCGATTCCGGCGCTTTCGTACTCGGGAAATTTGTGGGTCTGGACGCCGCAGATACGCATCGAACATCGGGTGGCGCTTTCGGAGGATTCGAGTTTGCTGCTGCAGGCGGGAATTTTGGACTCGCTGTCGGGCGATTATCCCGATCCGGAAGACCGCGTGCCGAGCGAAGGTGAACAATCGGGCCAGCCGGCGTATGCTGCGCGCGTGGCGTGGAGCCATCGCGCATTTGGCAGAGATGTGACGGTGGGAATCGGCGGCTACTACGGGCGGCAGAATTGGGGATTCAGCCGCGGCGTGGACGGATGGGCGGGGACGACGGACGTGACTATCCCGTTGGGAAAATATTTTGATTTCAGCGGAGAATTTTATCGCGGGCGCGCGGTGGGCGGATTCGGCGGCGGCGTGGGGCAGAGCGTGCTGCTGTCCGGGCCGGAAATGGATCCCACGACGACGATTCGCGGACTGGATTCGATCGGCGGGTGGGTGCAACTGAAATACAAGCCCAAGGCAAACTTCGAGGTGAATTTTGCGCTGGGACAGGATAGTCCGTTCGCGGGCGAGCTCAGGAGTTTTCCGGCGACGGAGGCGTATTACGGCCAGCTGATTTCGCGCAACCTGACGCCGTTTGTGAATTTTATTTATCACGTGCGGTCGAATGTTTTGTTCTCCGCGGAATACCGGCGGTTGCAGACGTCCAATCTGGACAGCAATGTGGAGACGGCGAATCAGATTGGATTGAGCGTGGGGTACATATTTTGAGGTGGATGCTGCACAGATTCCGGAGCGTCGTCAAAGCTGGCTGGCTCGTCGCGTGGTGCGCGTGCGCGTTCGCGGGTGCGCTTCCGGCGGCGGTTGCGGCGCAAACGTCCGCCGTTACCGCGGAGGTGTCGGTGTCGAAGCCCGCGCCGGCAGGACATCAGCACGGAACCATCGGCAACCGCGCGGATGAATCGCAGGTGGTGGTGTGGCTGACGCCTTTGGATGCAGCAGCTGCGAAGGATCCGGCCACGCCTGCGCCGGCGAAGACACCGGAACTAATGCAACGCAACAAGACGTTCGAGCCGCACGTGATTGTGGTGCAGGTAGGCTCGCTGATTCAGTTTCCCAACAAGGATCCGTTCTTCCACAACATTTTTTCGATGTACGACGGCAAACGATTTGATTTGGGGCTGTACGAAGCGGGCACCAGCCGGTCGGTGCGATTCGACCGGCCGGGAGTGAGCTTTTTATTTTGCAATATTCACGCGGAGATGAGCGCGGTGGTGATTGTGGTGGATACGCCGTACTTCGCACAGTCGGACCACGCGGGACATGTGACCATTCCGAACGTTCCCGATGGGCGTTACCAGATGCACGTGTGGTATGAACGAAGTTTGCCGGAAAACCTGAAAGGATTGAGCCGGGTGGTCACGATCTCCGACGGAACCCGAGCGCTGGGGCCGATTCATGTGGTTGATAACCCCAATTATACTTTCGCGCACAAGAACAAGTATGGAGAGGATTACGTCCCGCCGCCGACGCAAGGCTACGAGCATCCTTGAACGTGGGGACGTCAGGCGTGAAACTTAGGTAACGAGTCAGTTTCCGATTACGCGACGCTGGAACCTCCCAGACGCGGACTACTGGAAAGTCAGCGGGATTCCACTTGTCCGATTGAAATTGCACCGCGAAGACACCGCGACCGTAAAGCTGGCTGTGCGAAAGCAGGAGTAATTCCTGGGAACGCTTAACTTGTCCCGAGCAACGCCGAGGGATCTCCCGCTGAGCGTTTTGAAAATCTAAGTGTCGCGCTTCTCGCCGGATTCCGTCGGCAGCGAAGCGCCGACCCAGCCGCTGATTCCCGCGGACATTACGTAGACGTTCCGGTATCCCATGTCCTTCGCGCGGCGGGCCGCGTTCGGCGACTTTCTACACATGAAATTCGAGCAATAGAACACCAGCGTGGAATCTCTGTCTGCTGGGAGATCGCTCTCGTCGTAGCCCATCGGGTCGAGAGGCCGCGCACCCGGCACACGCGCCGTGAGCCAGCTCTGCCGCGAGTTCACATCGAGGACGCTCACGGGCTGCTTCTGCATCAATTGCTGCAGCTTGCCGGGCGAGATGACGTTGAGGCCCATCAATCGGGCGAACATGGTTGCTCCTTAGTCTTCGCGGCGCTTCAGAGTGCGCTCGGCTTCGCCCGTCGCGGCCAGACCACTTGCCCGACCGTGACGAGGATGGCGCTCGGCAGCAAGAGGAAGGACATCGCCTCTGCCAGATTGATCGGCAGCGTGAGCCATGCAATCGCAACCGCGAGACCCGCCAGCGCCCAGATCCAGCCGGCGAGACGTTGAACGGCCTGAACCTTTGCGGGGTCGCAATGCAGCGCCGCCAACGGCGTGAGGGTTTTCGGTATGGCGTTCCCGGTCACGGCCAGGAAGGCGCCCCCGATCGCCATCGTCACGCGTAGCGCGATATCGCCGGGGTGGACCGCGCCGAGCGCCACGGCAAGTTTCGCGCCAAGCGAAATCACGAGAACCAGACCGGCTGTCACGATCCCGCGTCGGACGGAACCCCCGGCATCGGGGCGCGCTGCTGCTTCCTTGGGCTCGCGAGAAACGAGGACAAGAGCCAGCGTCATTCCGATGAGAACAAGCAGGACCACGAACCAGACCCCCACGCTCTGGGGCCGCAGATACCAGTTCTCGGCGACGAGCAAAGTGTTGAGCACGATCAACGCCGGCGCAATGTAGTTCCAGATCGGTTTGGCTGCCATCGTTAGCCCTCCTGCTTCAGTGGACGCAATCTTGGCCCGCTCTTCAATGCGGCCCGGCGCGCACCGCCCTGTGCCTTCATGTCCCAACCCACGGTTTGCGCGAAGCCGAGCAGCGCCTCCTCGAGGACGGACATCTTGAGCCGGTAGACGATTGTTCTGCCGTTTTTTTCGGCTTCGATCAGCCCCGCATTCTGGAGCACGGAAAAATGGGCGGACATGGTCGGCTTGGAGACGGCAAAATGGCCGGACAACTCACCGGCCGACATCGGCCGTTGGCGGAGCAGTTGCAGCACGCGGCGGCGCGTTGGATCGGAAAGAGCTTTGAACACGCTGTTCACGAGTCTATATTTAGCTAATCATCGAACTATTGTCAAGCGCCAATTTCGAAGTACCAGCGGTCAAGAATGGGGATGATTCCGACGTGGATAACGTGATTGCGTTTGGTTTCGACTGGAGTCGCCCGGCGAAGCTCCCGGATTGTCGCCCGCACGGAAGCTATCCATAAGCTCATCACGCCATAGAGCCCGATGGCCGCCAGCAGCAGCGCAAGCAGTGAGAACAGACTGGTGAGAGTTGAAATGAGCTCGTCGTGCGAGATAAGGTTTGAAACCTGATCATGGATTGTGGTGACTCGCAGAACGGGAAGGTTTGGGTCAACCTGTGCAACAGCGGCTCAGAAAGTCCGCGATCGTCTTCGCGGGATCGCTCGTCGTGCGAATCAGAATCGTATGCGCATAGCAATCTTCGTTCTCCTCACTAGCGCGGCGCAGGTTGAGCGGTTTTCCCACTCTCGAGATTTGGATTGCGGGCTGGCGAAGCGACGACTTCAGGCTTGTCGGCCGTCGGGCCGCCTCCACCGTTGGAGGTAAGCCAGACGTTGCCGAGCCGCAGACACCTCATGCGGCCGAGACTTGGGCTCCCCCGGTCTCGACAGCGTTGCGCGCTGACGCCGCGGATGAGAAAAGAGGAAAGAGACCTTCAACCAGTGTTGGGTGAGTCAGGACCGCATCGCGGTATAGCTGCACGGAGCGATTGCGCTCCCCCCCGTCAGCTCTCATCAAGAAGCGATTACCGTCTCTTGAGCGCTCGCACATCTGGCAAGCGCTGTACCTCGCTAATAAAACGTGCGAGCAAAAAGGGGACTTGTTGTCCTTTCGCCAGGCCAGAGACAGCTCCTGCGGCAAGTCCATATCGACCACGGGCAGCAGGACGACGCTTCTAGGACGGTGCCGACGGGTGCGGTTCCGAAGGACCCATCCCACGCCCAGGCCGGTCGCAACCAGACTGAGGTATTGTCGCCTCGTCTTTTCCCTCCTGAACGATACGGGGGCGACTTCAGGCCACCGCGAAAGCACTCGCGTATCAGGCGGTCGTAGAGCACGGGGGCTTCGCGCCTTGGAAACCAGACAAACGACGCACCCGCCAGGTCGCGCAGGCGAACCCGCTTGAGCTTCGTCAGAGGGTGGCTCGTGGGGACGGCCAGTTCGATTCGCTCTCTCGTCGACCGGACGGTGCGTCCAATTCCGGATCGGCTTTTGGCATGTTGAAGACGAAACCTGCATCCAGACGGCCGGACCGGATGGCTTCCAACTGCACCAGACTCGGCTCCGGCTGAAGTTGCAGTTCGGCGTCCGGTTGCATCTCCCGAACCGACGGAAGGATTCTGGGACCACGCCCCGCCATGACGTACTCTCGGTGAACCCTACGCGCAGCGTTCCCGATTGACCGCGCGCGACGCGCGCGGCACGCGCAGCCGCTTCGGTTACCTCGTGAAGGATACGCCGCGCATCTGCCAGGAATAGCTGTCCGGCTGCGCTCAATTTCACGCCGCGCGGCAGTCGTTCGAACAGTTTGAAACCGAGTTCCTCCTCCAGGTCCTGAATTTGGCGCGAGAGCGCAGGCTGCGCCACGCGCAGCCTGCGCGCTGCACGCCCTGAGTGCTGCTCCTCCCCCACGGCAAGGAAATATCTTAGATGCCGTAGCTCCATGTCGATACTTTATCGCGATTGAACCGATAGTAAAGATGTCTTGGACGTATTTTTTTTTTTGTAAATTCGTCCGCTTAAAGGCTAAGATTTCAGGCAAGACGAAGTCAGAGGTAAAGACCGCCTCAGGATGGATGGTCCACCTCGAAACCGGTAAAGCGACGTGTGCGCATAAAAAAAACAGCCTGGCGCCTGGGTCGAACGGGGAAGCGGCAGCGTCAAGTAAAGAGGCCAGGATGAAGGCGCTTGTATGAACGCGGTCGGCCGCGGGTTCGACTTCGAGGAGTGGATATTGCCTTGCCCGTAGGACGAGAAGTTCTCGTTGACGTCCAGGCGTCCGGGCTGTGCCATACCGACATGCTGTTCTGCAAGTACATTGTGCCGAGGCCATCGGTGCTGGGCCATGAGGTCGCGGGCGTTGTGACTGAGGTCGGTCCTGAGGTGACGCAGTTTCGCCCGGGAGACCACGTCGTCGGCTCCCTTGCTCAGGCGTGCGGCGCGTGCAAGCGGTGTTTCACCGGCCGTTCCTTCCAGTGCCTAAATCCCAAGTCGACCTTCCGCCGACCAACCGATCCCCCCCCGGCCGAGCCGAGACGGAAAGGCGCTGTCCAAGGATTTGGCCTCGGCGGCTTCGCCGAGCGGGCGCTCGTCCACGAGAACCAACTCGCGTTGTACCCAAGGCACTTCCATTCGCGCAGGCATCGCTACTAGGCTGCGGCGTTGACCGGCGCCGGCTCCGTTCTAAACACGGCTGGCTAGCGCGGGGGAACGGTGGTGATCTTCGGAGCCGGGGGAGTGGGACTCAATGCAGTGAGCGGCGCGCTCATCGCTGGTGCGTCAAGAATCGTCGCCATCGATATCCATGCTAAACGATTCGAAGGGCCCGCCGACTTCGGCGCGACACACACAATTACTCTCTGATGGGGACCCAGCCCGTGGAAGCCCTCCAACAAGCTGCTGCAAAGAAGGAGCCGACCACGTGTTCGATTTTGTCGGCCTGAAGTCCGTGGCCGAGCAGGGGCTCGAGATGCTCGCCGCCGGCGGCGGCCTTTACCTGGTCGGGGTGTCGAGGCCGGAAGTTGAAATCGCCGTGAACATCTTCGGCGCGATAGGTGGAGAAGCGCGTCCAGGGCGTGAATTATGGGTCGACCAACGCGAAGCACGACATCCCGATCTATGCAGAACTGTACCTGCAGGGCCGGATGAACCTGGACGATCTGGTGTCGAAGAGAATTTCACTGCGTGACGTGAATGACGGCTACGCGGCGCTAAAGGACGGCTCGCTTAACCGGTAGTCGTTACTTCGTTCTGACAGAAAAATATAAGGAGACTCCCGGCAACGAAGAACTCCACAATGAGAAACAAATCAAAACGATCACCACCCACTATATCGATGGCGCATTCGTTGAATCTCACGGGCACGAAGTCATAGACATCATCAAGCCGACCAACGGCAAAGTGATTGCCCGTGTTACGCTGGGCGACGAAGAGGACACGCGGCGCGCCATCGCCGCAGCCAAGCGCGCATTTGCGAGTTACGGCCGGTCAACGAAGGAAGAACGAGCGCAGATCTGCGCCGGCTGCACGAGGCCGCCTCGGCGCGTATCGACGATCTGACGGCCGCGATGGTCGAGGAATACGGCGGAGTCGTCCAGTTCGCCAGGCCGATCGTGGAGTCGGGCGTCAACGCATTCCTGGCGTCGGAGCAGGCGCTCCAAGGATCTGCAACTTACACGAAGCTGGGGCAAGACGACAGTCACCCTTGAGCCGGTCGGCGTAGCCGGTCTGATACGGCGTGGAACGCAAACGCGCTGTTCATTTGCCTCAAGCTGGCGTCGGCTGTCGCCGCCGGCTGTACGGTCGTCCTTAAGCCCAGCGAGATGAGTCCCCTCCAGACGCGGGTATGGTCGAGGCCCTGCACGAAGCCGAACTCCCCAAGGGTCTATTAAACGTTGTGACGGGCCTCGGAAACATCGTCGGCGCCGAGCTTGCACGCAATCCTGACGTCGCCAAGATTTCGTTCACGGGATCGGTTGGTGTTGGCAGGGATATGCGCGATGGCGCCGCGACGATGAAGCGCGTCACTCTGGAACTGGGCGGCAAATCGCCAACCATCCTGCTGGATGATGCGGATCTCGACAAGGCGATTCCGGCGGCCCTCATCATGGCCTTTCTGAACAGCGGGCAAGCCTGCGCCGCAGGGACGCGCCTGCTCGTACCCAGGAGCCGGCTCGAAGCGGTGAAGCGCGCATTCGTGGAGGCGATGCGCGCCTTTACCGTCGGCGATCCGGCTGATCCCAAGACCGCATTGGGCCGATGGTGTCGCAGAAGCAGTACGAACGCTGTAATCCTACATCCGCAAAGGCATCGAAGAAGGTGCCGAGGTCCTCGTCGGGGGCGAGGGTCATCCGGAAGGTCTAGAAGCGGGTTACTACGTAAAGCCCACGGTATTCGTGAATGTGAAGAACGACATGGCGATCGCCCAAGAAGAGATTTTCGGCCCGTCCTCTGTGTCATCGCCTACGACGCCGAGGAGACGCGATACGGATCGCCAACGACTCCAGATATGGTCTCCACGCCGCCGTCCTCGGGACCGATTTTGCGCGCGCGCCGCGTGGCCTCACAAATACGAGCCGGGCGCGTGGTGATCAACGGCATGACAGATGATCCGCAGGCACCCTGGGGAGGATTCAAATACTCCGGGGTTGGCCGTGAGTATGGCGGATACGGGATCGAGGCATTTCTCGAAACTCGAGCCATCTTAGAAGCATCTAATTCCTGAATAGTGTAAACACTGTAAACCAAGGAGATTAATCATGAGTAAACACACCAGCATCTCACCTGAAGAAGCCGCGACCGCCTCGCTATCCGGGAGCTCGTCGAGGCCTACGCGCACTGCGCCGACCGTCGCGAGCAAAGGGCCAGATGGCGCTCTTCACCGCAGACACCCATTTCGTGGTGTTTATGAACGCCAAAGATCCGAACGCCCCCCAGGAGCTGCACTCGCGCGAGGAGCTTGCTCCGTTTCGCGGATCTGAACCAGTACGTAGCCACCACCCACTTTCGCGGTCAAAGCACAATTCTTCACTTTAACTGGAACCGTGGCAACCGGTGAGGCCTACTGCCTGGCGCATCACGTGACCGGCAACGGCCGGGGGAAGCGAAGGTTGATGGTCGCCTCGCTCCGCTACAAGGATACATTCGTGAAGCTGGACGATGTATGGTTGTTCGCGGGAGGCTTGCTTGCTACGTGGACTGGGTGGACGAGCGCAAACTGTCGTGAGCGTTCCGGCGGTGGTCCAGAAACGTCTTGTAATCGTCGGCGCGACGGGAATGGTCGGCGGATACGCCCTTCGCTACGCTTTAGACCACCCGGCGGTTGGATGGGTGACGTCGATCGGCCGTAGGAAGCTAGGCCTGTCGAATCCCAAGCTGGACGAGGTTCTGCATCGGGACTTCGCAGATTGCTCGGCACTCACGGGGGCGCTCTCAGGCCAGGACGCGGTGATTTTTTGCCTCGGTACGTACACCGGTTCGGTCCCGGACACAGAGCTCCGTAAAATAACCGTCGACTACGCCGTCGAATTCGCGCGCGTTCTCCACGGTAGCAGTCCCAACGCGGCGTTCTCGTTCCTGAGTGGGAACGGCGCCGACCCAACGGGTCGAAGCCGGATGGCATTCGCGCGCTACAAGGGAGAGGCCGAGAAGGCGCTGCTCGCGGATGGATTTCCCCGCGTTTACATATTCCGGCCCGCGTACATCTACCCCGTAGAGCCGCGTAAGGAACCGAATTTCAACTACCGCTTGTTGCGCGCGATCTACCCGGCCTTTCAGCTGCTGTTCCCCAATCTGGTGATTCCGGCCGACGACCTGGCCCGCGCGATGATCGATGTCGTCTTCCGGAAAACAGGAGAGACCGGAGGCCGGGTTTTCGAGAACCGCGACATCCGGGCGATGGTCGAATCCGGGTAATTGTCAGTGCATAGACATTTCATCTACGTGGCACACAGTGGGGATTTCTCCTGGAGGATTGTCGGGCAGGTTTGATAGCTTGTGTCTGCGCTATCCGTTCGTGGTTTGCCGTGTGATCCGCACGGAACTGTGAAGCAGATAGAACACGAAGAATTGGAGGACGGCGATAAAGAGCGGCCCAGCGCATTTTCCGAGATCATGCTCAAACAGACCGATTCCGGCATCCAAGAATTGCATGGCGCCGGCGAGCGCACCCAGTATCAGCAACGCAAGCCTTCGCAGTCTCTAATCGAGGCGTATCTGAATCCGGTCTTACGTGGGCAAGCCAAGGGCCGGGCCGCAAACATGCCGGCGCCTGCGATCCATGCGGTATCCGATGGCGGAACGGCCGTTAAGGTACTCGTGATTTGAAGGAGAGAACAATGCTCGATCACATGATTCTGACTGTCAGCAATGTCGAACGTTCGCTGGCGTTCTATGAGGCGGCCTTGAAGCCTCTTAATATCAGGTTCTTCCTACCTTACAAGGGCGAAGGCGATCATCCTGATCTGTGGGGATTTGGTGATGGCAAGAGGGCGTTCTTCTGGATCAAACAAGGAAAGCCTGATCCAGCGTCCATTCACTGGGGGTTCGTGGCCAAAAACAAGGGTAAGGTCGATGAATTCTACAGGGCGGCAATGTCCGCCGGCGCCAGGGACGAGAATTCCGCGCGGGCACGAATGGAATACTATCCGGGATACTACGCCGCCGATGTGCTTGACCCGGACGGGTATTCGTTCGAGGTCGTCCATAAAAGCTAGCGAGGATCACATCGGCAAGATGGTTACACCGCGGTTGGGTGACAAAAATCGGCTTCGCTAAAGTGATCGATCTATTGGGCACGTCTCCAAAATGCCGCTAAATGCCGTGACAATTAAAACCATGGTCGTAACTTGTCGATTTCGGGAGCATCGGTGGCACCGAAAAGCATCTAAAATCCCCCAAAATCCAAGAGCAGAACAGCAGCGCAAGTGATCGATATCGCCAGAAACATCTTCGCCTCTCCTTGACAGTACAGATTCGCCTGAGATGTGATCGGATTCATCGTCGGCACCAAGTCAGGCCCACCGCTGATTTCGAAATCGAACTGCCCTGTACTCTGATGTAGAATCCGACCTGTCACCGACCCCGTTGCCTTACCTAACGGACGCTGTCGGCTGTATCACAAAATTCGCCTTCAGCGCCAACCGAGCGCGGGAGCGACCGTAGTCAGAATTCCCTCGATGACATGCACGTTATACGCAACGCCTAATTGGTTCGGAACCGTAAGCAAGAGAGTTCGGCCTCGGCGATTGCTTCGTCTTTCCTAAGCTCCTCAATCAGAACATCCGGCTCAGCAGCATAGCTGCGGCCGAAAATCGCCCGTGTGCTTTCGTCAAGGAAACCGATTGGTCCTCAGAACCCCGTCCGAAATAGGCCCGATCGCGGTCATCGAGCAACGCGAAAATACTGCGGCTGACCGAAATGCGCGGAGTGCGCGTGTGACCAGCTTCTTTCCAGGCCGCGCGGTAGGCACGAATCTGCGCAGCTTGTTGGATGTGGAGCGGCTCGCCGGTCTCGTCGAATTGAGGGTTGAGGTCTGCAGGTTCATTCCCAGTTTCGCGGCCCAGGCAGCTGTCGCATTCGAAGCAGATCCCCACCAGATCCGATCGCGCAACCCTTCGGAGACGGCTCCAGACGGAGAGGCCCTGGCGGATTGGGAAACATCGGGCGCGGGTTCGGCCGCGCAAAGCCCTTCCCGCGCAGCAGCTCGAGAAATTCTTCGGCGTGTCGCCGGGCCGATGTCGCATCTTTCGCCTTGAATCGGGCGGTAGCCAAAATAGCGCCAACCATCGATGACCTGTCGGGAGAACCGCGACTAATTCCCAACTGCAGGCGTCCGCCAGCGATGAGATCCGAGCGCCAGCGTCTTCCGCCATGTAGCGAGGGTTCTCATACCGCATGTCGATCACTGCGGTGCCAATTTCGATCTTTCGGGTTTTGGCGCCAACCGCCGCGAGCAATGGAAACGGTGATGCCAGTTGCTGCGCGAAGTGATGGACACGGAAGTAGGCTCCGTCCATTCCCAGGCGCTCGGCCTCTACAGCGAGGTCGATGGACTGCAAGAGCGCGTCAGCGGCCGACTGCGTTCGCGACTGCGGCGAAGGTGTCCAATGACCGAATGAGAGAAGTCTGATTTTCTTCATAAAATCCGAGTCTGCATTCCGGTTAGGAGCTACAGCGATTTCCAGGTAAACCTGGCGCCTTATCTTTTGCCCGTGCCGATAGGAGCGACTATTCCTCCGGCGCAGGCTTAACGGCTAGAACGTCCTTGAAGCTGGCGCGATATTGCAGGAAAACCAGGATCCAGAGCACCGATGCCACCAATGCCGGACAATACTCGCGGCGCAAGCGTCAGATGAAACGCGAGGATGTTATAGAGCTCCGCCGCAAGCAGCGTAAGCGCGAGCGGCACAAAGAACCCGAAAGCAAAAGCAGCCCGCCGATCAACTGCACCGCGAAAAGGAACGCGGCAAAATGTGACGCACTGATGGCAACGAGGAACTGAATCGCAAGCGGATTCGTCGGCGGTGGTCGATGGATGAAGTTGAGAAAACCGTTCAGGCCGAAGACTGTAAAGATCAGCCCAAGCATATAGCGCGCAATGATGGACACAATTTTCATATGCGTCTCCTTTAGATCCCCTGAGCGTGCGCCTGCACAGCCTTGAAGATGTGGCGCTAGAAACAATCGCGATCCCGCCCCTGGTTCGTGCCGCGGTTCCACCCATCGTGAGAAAGGTCGCATCCGTCACGCCGAGGAAGCCAAAGATCGACCGCAGATACGGCTCGACAAAATTGAAAGAGGCCATCTGGATCTGTGCGTCATAGATACCACCGTCCAATGAGGAAGGTTGCCTTCTTGCCCGCGGCAACCTTGGGGCTCCGATCCCAAAGGAAAAAGTCTTGTCCACGCGCACGATCTGGTCGATCCAGAGTTTCAGCACCGAGGGCACCCCGAAGTTATGCATCGGAACCCCGAACACGTACTCATCGGCCTGCTCCAGTTCAGCGAGCAGCGCGTCCGAAAGTGCCAGCAGTTCCTTCCTGTTGCGGGGTCCGCGCCTCTTCCGGCGTATACGAGGCGCCCACCCACTCGGCGGTGATAGGTGATATCAAGGTTGCGTTAAGATCGCGGTAGATGACCGTTCCGTCCGGGTGCGAAGACTTCCATTGGGCGACAAACGCACCCGTCAGTTGGCGCGAGACCGACCGCCCATAAAGCGGGCTGGAATCGATGTAAGTAGCGTGGACATTTCAAAAACCTCCAATACGACAATTGACGCTTAATAAACAGTTGTTGATTCAATAAATCGACAACTGTTGTTGTTCGCATCGAATGGAGTGGAAGAGGCGTATGCTTGGAGTCAAATGGTTAAGGCGCAATCCAATACGGGAGCATTGCGGAGGAAGTTACCGATCCCCGCATTCTACGCAGCCGTCAGATGCTGATGGAGGCGTTAGCCAGATTATTGGATCGTAAGGAGTTCGACGACATCTCGGTCCAGGAGATCGCCGATGAAGCTACCCTTAACCGGGCGACCTTTTACCTGCATTACGCGGATAAAAACGCCCTCCTCCAGGCAATGACAGCCGCCCGCTTCCGCGACCTGATTGGCCGTCGCGGGCTTTCCTTCACAGATTGCGATGGGGCTTTGCGAGCAATTGCGCCTGGGCGTCTGTGATTATCTGGCCGAGACCACGGGCTGTCCGAGCCAGTTGATGAAGATGCCCCTCGAAGGCTCAATCATCCCCGTGGTGGAGGGTATTTTCCGGGAAGGCGCGGCACATCACGCAGGGCGCGCCCGGCGTCGATCCCGCGCTGCTTGGGACCACGGCCGCCTGGGCGATATTCGGGGCCGCGCGCCGTTGGCTGCAAACACCAGATCGCATTCCCGCCGAAGAGATGGCTGCCAAGATTGAAGCGATGGTGAAGCCGATCTTCCTTACCCGTTGCATCTAGGTTGGTAACAAATATTCGCAGGCAGACTTCTGCCGCAATCCGGGCTGCTCTGTCGCCGTAAATTTCCTGAAAACAGCAGTAGACTGCCGCAAGCGAACGTTCTGCGTCCTGCCTGAAGCTCGCCAGGCTGTCGCGGATTTGGTCATTGGAAGGGCGATGTGTGCAGTTATGGTCCTCTCCCAAGAATATCGTGCTCAGCCGGACCGTTTTTTTGCAAAAGATCTTCGACTTTGGCGTCCAATTCGCGGACCACTTCCAGAGTATTAGGATTGCCATAGGGAGCTAGCAGGCTTGCCATTCGGTCATACGAAAGATGCACGCCATCAAGTCGCTCATCGAAAAGAACAGTAAAGCATTGGTCTCCGGGCAGGACACCATCGGCTCGATCCCTTGATGGTGTCTGTCCGAAGAATCAGTGAAGCCCTTGTCTTCTTAGGCAG
>CAWBLT010000033.1:0-6417 GCA_963789665.1 uncultured Acidobacteriota bacterium
AACTTGGATTCGGTCGCTTTCAGCGGTGCGGGTTCAAGCGGCCTACAAAAGGTGCAATCTCAGCTTAAGGGCATCGGTATCAGCATAGTAAATCCACTTTCGGATAGACGCTGGGACGAGCTCGTAGATCGGCACCCGAAAGCGTCGGCATTTCACCAGCGAAGCTGGTTAGAGGCGTTGGCTCGTACGTACGGATATGAGCCCCTGGTGTTTACGACCTCGGCTCCATCCGCCAAACTCGAGAACGGGCTGGTATTCTGTCGCATCAAGAGCTGGCTGACTGGAAACCGCCTGGTGTCTCTGCCTTTTTCGGATCACTGCGAGCCGATCTGCGATTCAGCGGAAGAAATGAACAGCCTGATCTGCGGCTCGCAAGCTTCGCTCGACTACAAGCATGGTCAATACTTGGAGGTTCGTCCCACCAGCGATGATTTTGGCCGGTCGGGCGCCGGGATGGGCTTCCGTCCAGCGGCAAGATACTTTTTGCATGTGATGGATCTGCGCCCGGATCTCGACGCTCTATTTCGAGGGCTCGATAAGGATTCAGTTCAACGCCGGATCAAGCGCGCGGAGAAGGCTGGCCTGGTCGAAAGATGCGGTTCCTCGGAAGAACTTCTGCGTCAGTTCTACGGTTTGTTCGTGATTACTCGCAGCCGCCATCACCTTCCTCCGCCGCCCTATGCGTGGTTTCAGAATTTAGTTCAATGCCAAGGCAAGGCGTTGGAGATCCGCGTAGCATATCTCGATGAAATACCGATCGCTGCAATTCTTACCTTGCGCTTCCGGAACAGCTGTTACTTCAAGTATGGATGTTCCGACGCGCGATTCAACAAATTTGCAGCTACGCCGTGGCTGTTGTGGAATGCCATCGTCGCCGCGAAATCAAACGGCTTGCTGGAATTTGACATGGGACGGACGCAGGAAGATAACGCGGGACTTCTGGTGTTCAAGGACAATTGGGTCTCGCGCCACAAAGAATTGACCTATTGGAAATTTCCCGGTACACCCTCAGTTGACGTGGCTGAGGGACGGAAGCTGAAAATAGCGAAGCGCATATTCTCTCTTATGCCGCAAAGTCTGTTGGTGGCGACCGGAAAGCTCGTTTACCGCCACATTGGGTAACAGACAGGCGTCGCGGTCATCTGGAGAGCTTGGCGGAAGACTGGAAGGGAACAGTCGCAACGGCAGATTTCTCGCGGCAAAACGATGAGGTTGGACCGGACCTTGAATCACATTCTCTCTGATTATTATCGCGTCCCGGAAGATGGGCTTGGGCGGGTGTGCGCGGAACAGCCATCGGGACAAGTGGGATTTTTTCGATTCGGACCGGCGACTTGCTATGGACAATGTGAGTCAGGCGTCTCAATCGGTATCGAGAATCCCGCGCTCCACGACGCCTTAAAGAGCGCCCGCGTGAAAGATTCAGAGATTCATCTGCCGTTTGATCCTGGCCAGATCGTCGAAAACCTTCGCAGAGAGCGCTATGTAAACCACACGGGTGCGAAGCAGGGTCGAATTGTCGATCATCCCCTGGTTCGCAAGGCCTACTACGCCATTCGCGACCTGCTGCCCGTGTCCGTTCGCAAGCACCTTCAGAAAGTCTACCTTGGCGGATGGCGGAAACTGCAATTCCCCAACTGGCCGGTGGACTTCTCGGTGGACACCATCCACGAGGAGGTTCTTCGCCTTGCGATGGAGGCTGGCGGCTTGCGGCGCGTCCCGTTTATCTGGTTCTGGCCCCAGGGTGCGCCGAGTTGCTTGATCATGACGCATGACGTGGAAACCGCGGCCGGACGGGACTTCACACCCGACTTAATCGCTCTTGATCATTCGTACGGAATTAAAGCCTCTTTCCAGGTTATCCCGGAAAAACGTTACGAAGTTTCCGATGAATATGTGCGGCACATGCGCAGTCGCGGGTTTGAGTTCAACATACACGACCTGAATCATGACGGGCAGCTGTACCAAGAGCGCGAATTGTTCCTGCAGCGGGCCCAGAAGATCAATGAGTACATTAAGAAATTTGGCGCCCAGGGGTTTCGAGCGGGAGTCATGTATCGCAATCTCGATTGGTACGATGCGTACGAATTTTCCTACGATATGTCGATGCCTAACGTAGCGCATCTGGAACCGCAGCGCGGCGGTTGCTGTACGGTCTTCCCGTATTTTGTCGGCAAGATTCTGGAGATACCTCTCACCACCTGCCAGGACTATTCGCTCTTTCAGATATTGAACGAATATTCGATTGACCTCTGGAAGCAGCAGATCGCCCTGCTTCAGAAACGAAACGGACTGATCAGTTTCATCACGCATCCCGATTATCTGACGGCCCCTCAGGCGCGCAGAGTGTATGAGTCGCTGCTCGCCTATCTGCGACAAATCGTTGAACACGACAAACTCTGGATGGCGTTGCCCGGCGAAGTCGATCAATGGTGGAGGGCTCGAAGCCAGATGAAGCTGGTCCCGGCCGGCGATGGTTGGAAGATTGAGGGGCCGGACAGTGATCGCGCGCGCATCGCTTATGCGACCCTGGATGGAGAGCGCATCAAGTACACGGTGGAAAATGGTTTGTGAGCATCGCGGCATCCGATCGCGATTGACCTGTGCTCGCTTCGATGCGAAACACACGAACTTCTGACATGAGCAATCTGCCTAAGATTCGAGCAACCTTGAGGCACGCGTTTTGACCATCGAGGCTTTGCAAGTCACGGTGAATCGGCATGCGCGAGCGCACATTGCGTTCGTCGGCTTGGTGATCCTGTCCGTCATAATTTTCTGGAGAACGTTTCATGCTTTGGCGCTCTTTTCCTTAGACCATGAATCTTCCTCGCACATTCTGCTGATTCCCTTGGTGAGCATCTATCTATTATGGACAGAGCGATCGCGCATTTTCCAGGTGGTGCGAGCTTCCCCCGCTTCGGGCGCCCCACTCGTTCTGGCAGCAATCGCTCTGTATTTATTCATGGCAAGCCGCTGGTCCGTTCAGGATCCGGAACAATTTTTGCCCGGCGCAACGTTTACAATTGTTCTGCTGTGGCTCGGCGGATTCTTGTTGTGCTACGGCGTCACAGCCTGGCGCCGAGCATCTTTTTCGCTGTTATTTCTATTACTCATGGTGCCGCTACCCCCCGCATTTCTAGATCGCAGCATTTACTTACTACAGCAAGGATCGACTGAAATCGCGTATTTGCTTTTCAAGGCCCTCGGTGTTCCGGTGCTGCGCCAGGGGTTCCTCCTGACCGTACCGGGCGTGACCATTGAAGTCGCGCGAGAATGTAGCGGCATCCGTTCCAGCGTCGCACTGTTCATTACTTGTCTGCTCGCTGCCCATCTGTTTCTGCGAACAAAATGGCGGATGTTGATTTTCGTGTTGCTCGCTTTTCCCTTGGCAATCATCAAGAATGGCATCCGCATAGCGACGCTCACCTTGCTCAGTGTCTACGTGGACCCGAGCTTCTTGACCGGTAGTCTCCACCAGAAAGGAGGATTCGTCTTCTTTCTGTTGGCGCTCGCAATTCTTTTCCCCGTATTGCTGTTGCTGCAGAAATCAGAACGTAGTGCCAATCCTTCAGTATTGGTTCCACCAAAAACAGAAAGCAGCTTCGCGGGCGAATTATGAACGGTGGACAGAATAGAACGATCCAGGCGACCAGCGTGGCTCCAGCACGACTGGCCGGTACTGCGAGGTTGCGATGACGGTTTGCGACGTGGTGATCCTGGGAGCTGGTCCATACGGACTGGCAGCCGGTGCACATCTGCGAGCCATCCCAGGCCTCGACGTCCGCGTGTTCGGTGAGCCGATGGAATTTTGGAAGGCGCACATGCCGGAGGGTATGCTCCTGCGGTCGCCGTGGGCGGCGTCGCATATCTCAGATCCCGGCACAGCGCTCACCATGGACGCGTTTGCCACTGAGCTCGGCGTTCGAATTCCGACGCCAATTCCGCTCGATCGATTTGTTGAGTACGGTCTTTGGTTTCACCGCAAGGCTGTCCCGGAGATCGATCGCCGTAGAATCGCCCGTATCGAGAAAAGTTCCCAGGGCTTCCGAGTAACTCTCGCTGACGGCGAGCAATTGCAGTCGCGCAGGGTGGTAGTCGCCGCGGGGATTGGGTCGTTTGCTCGCCGGCCACAGCCATTCGAAGGACTTCCATCTGAACTCGTCACACACGTCTCAGATCAAAGAGACGTGCGTCGTTTCGTTGGGAAGCGAGTTGCAATCATTGGCGCCGGGCAAAGTGCGCTTGAGTCCGCCGCTCTGATTCACGAAGCTGGCGGAGAGGTCGAAGTGATCGTCCGAGCCTCGGACGTGCACTGGCTCGGATGGCGCGCCAGATTGCAAAAACTTGGCCCCATTGCGAAGCTGCTCTATTCCCCATTCGACATCGGACCTGCGGGCGTCAGCCGCATCGTCGCCGTTCCAGATTCCGTAAAGTATTTCCCGCGAAGTGTGCAAGATGCTTTTCGCAGGCGAGCCCTTCGTCCAGCCGGTGCCCGTTGGCTCGTGGATAGATTCAAGGATATTCGCATTTCCAGGAGCCGCTTGGTGGAGTCCGCAACGCCATCAGGCAATGGATTGCGTTTGCGTCTGAACGATGGGAGCTTTCGAGAAGTGGACCATGCTCTGCTCGGCACCGGTTATCGCGTTGATGTTACGCGCTATCCGTTCTTAGCACCCGAGTTGAGCGCAGGGGTGGCGCAGGTCAACGGGTTCCCGAAACTCGCGCCGGATTTCGAATCATCGATCCCTGGCCTTCATTTTATGGGCGCGCCCTCATCTTGGAATTTTGGTCCGTTAATGTTTTTCGTGTGCGGTACTGACTACGCTGCCCGAAGGCTGGCCCGCCACATCGCCGCTGGTGCATCGCGCAACGGATCTGAGCGAACCTCTGTGGCTCCACTGTGAAAAGCGCCGTGCTGAATAACATAGCAGCGCCGGGGCAATCGTCCGGCAATCGCGTCGGCGCCGTCATCGTCGGCGGTGACTTCCACGGCTTAGGTATTATTCGCAGTCTCGGACGCCGCGGCATTCCTCTTTGCGTTGTTGACGACGAGTACTCCATCGGGCGGTTTTCAAAATATACAACCTTTACAGTGCACTCTCCGAGCCTCCGCAAGGAAAAAGAGACCGTCGATTACCTCATCGAGATGGGGCACAAAATGAACCTGAACGGCTGGGTTCTATTCCCCACTCGTGACGAACATGTGGCTGCGTTCTCTCGCCATAAGCAGGCGCTGTCGCAAGTTTTTCGCGTTCCTACACCCGACTGGGAAATAACGAGGTGGGCTTGGAACAAATGGAATACCTACTGCATGGCACAGCAGCTGGGCATCCCCATTCCCCGCACCTGGTGCCCGCGCACGGTTGAGGAGCTGGACCGGATCGACGCGGAATTTCCTCTGGCCATCAAACCGTCCGTGAAGGAGGACTTCTTCTACGCCACGAGGGCGAAAGCCTGGCGGGCGGAAAATAGAAATGAGCTTAAGGAAATGTTTCAGAGGGCCTCGGGCCATGTCGGAACAAACGAGGTCCTGGTGCAGGAGATTATCCCCGGAGACGGTACTCGCCAGTTCTCGTCTTGCGTGTTCATGAAGAATGGCATCGTACTGGGGAGTATGGAGGCGCAGCGCTGGCGCCAACATCCTCCCGAGTTTGGCCGCGCGGCTACTTTCGTAGAAAGCATCGACCTTCCAATTGTGGAGGAGCTGACGTTGAAGTTTCTGCGCGCGATTAACTATTACGGCCTGGCAGAAGTTGAATACAAGCTTGATCCAAGGGACGGAAAATACAAGTTGTTGGATGTGAATGCCCGCACTTGGGGGTTCCACGCGCTGGGATACCCAGCAGGAGTCGATTTTTCCTACCTGTTGTATGCCGATCAGATCGGAGATCCGGTCGAAACGTGCCGCGGCCGTTCCGGAGTCGGATGGATACGGATGGTCACCGACGTTCCGACGAGTGTTGGAGATATTTTCGCCGGTCGCCTCACGCCTAAGGCATATATGCGATCTTTGAGGGACTTTAAGATCGAATCAGTCTTCAGCTCTGAGGATATCGTTCCCAGTCTGGCGGAGGTGGCCCTGCTTCCTTATCTAGCCATCAAACGCGGCTACTGATTGATGAATTTGACGCAACGCTCCGTCAGCTAGTCCGGACGACTTTGCACGGAATGAAAATATCAGCAGCGCGTGATGTTCCCTTCGAATCCACAATCTCCGCCTGGTGCACTTTGCATCCACTTCCACTCCGTTCCGCTTTCCAGTGGCCGTAACATCTCAATAGCACAATCAGCCTCACTCCTCGACTTACCCTTCTCCATCTGATTGTTTCCATGCGAAATAACGCGCCGTCCAATCCTTGCCTTCTGCTACGATCGCCGCGGCATAATTGGGTTCGGAGGCGAGGGATGGAACAAAGG